>NZ_CM143394.1:862500-5117040 GCF_042136375.2 Bacillus altaicus
GATTGGTTGTGCACGTCCAAGCAGTTAGGCTGATAAGTAGGCAAATCCGCTTATCGTGAAGGCTGAGCTGTGATGGGGAAGCTCCTTATGGAGCGAAGTCTTTGATTCCCCGCTGCCAAGAAAAGCTTCTAGCGAGATAAAAGGTGCCTGTACCGCAAACCGACACAGGTAGGCGAGGAGAGAATCCTAAGGTGTGCGAGAGAACTCTGGTTAAGGAACTCGGCAAAATGACCCCGTAACTTCGGGAGAAGGGGTGCTTTCTTAACGGAAAGCCGCAGTGAATAGGCCCAAGCGACTGTTTAGCAAAAACACAGGTCTCTGCGAAGCCGTAAGGCGAAGTATAGGGGCTGACACCTGCCCGGTGCTGGAAGGTTAAGGAGAGGGGTTAGCGTAAGCGAAGCTCTGAACTGAAGCCCCAGTAAACGGCGGCCGTAACTATAACGGTCCTAAGGTAGCGAAATTCCTTGTCGGGTAAGTTCCGACCCGCACGAAAGGTGTAACGATTTGGGCACTGTCTCAACCAGAGACTCGGTGAAATTATAGTACCTGTGAAGATGCAGGTTACCCGCGACAGGACGGAAAGACCCCGTGGAGCTTTACTGTAGCCTGATATTGAATTTTGGTACAGTTTGTACAGGATAGGCGGGAGCCATTGAAACCGGAGCGCTAGCTTCGGTGGAGGCGCTGGTGGGATACCGCCCTGACTGTATTGAAATTCTAACCTACGGGTCTTATCGACCCGGGAGACAGTGTCAGGTGGGCAGTTTGACTGGGGCGGTCGCCTCCTAAAGTGTAACGGAGGCGCCCAAAGGTTCCCTCAGAATGGTTGGAAATCATTCGTAGAGTGCAAAGGCATAAGGGAGCTTGACTGCGAGACCTACAAGTCGAGCAGGGACGAAAGTCGGGCTTAGTGATCCGGTGGTTCCGCATGGAAGGGCCATCGCTCAACGGATAAAAGCTACCCCGGGGATAACAGGCTTATCTCCCCCAAGAGTCCACATCGACGGGGAGGTTTGGCACCTCGATGTCGGCTCATCGCATCCTGGGGCTGTAGTCGGTCCCAAGGGTTGGGCTGTTCGCCCATTAAAGCGGTACGCGAGCTGGGTTCAGAACGTCGTGAGACAGTTCGGTCCCTATCCGTCGTGGGCGCAGGAAATTTGAGAGGAGCTGTCCTTAGTACGAGAGGACCGGGATGGACGCACCGCTGGTGTACCAGTTGTTCTGCCAAGGGCATAGCTGGGTAGCTATGTGCGGAAGGGATAAGTGCTGAAAGCATCTAAGCATGAAGCCCCCCTCAAGATGAGATTTCCCATAGCGTAAGCTAGTAAGATCCCTGAAAGATGATCAGGTTGATAGGTTCGAGGTGGAAGCATGGTGACATGTGGAGCTGACGAATACTAATAGATCGAGGACTTAACCATATAATATGAAGCTAATGTTATCTAGTTTTGAGAGAATATAAAAAACTTATTGACTTTAAATGTCGAATAAGTTATGATAATTCTTGTCTTAAATGAATACAGTCTGGTAATGATGGCAGAGAGGTCACACCCGTTCCCATACCGAACACGGAAGTTAAGCTCTCTAGCGCCGATGGTAGTTGGGACCTTGTCCCTGTGAGAGTAGGACGTTGCCAGGCAATTCGGAGGATTAGCTCAGCTGGGAGAGCACCTGCCTTACAAGCAGGGGGTCGGCGGTTCGATCCCGTCATCCTCCACCATTTAGCCGACTTAGCTCAATTGGTAGAGCAACTGACTTGTAATCAGTAGGTTGGGGGTTCAAGTCCTCTAGTCGGCACCAGAAAATCATGGCGGTTGTGGCGAAGTGGTTAACGCACCGGATTGTGGCTCCGGCACTCGTGGGTTCAATTCCCATCAGTCGCCCCATTTTTTCTTTTGAAATATATAATATGCGGGTGTGGCGGAATTGGCAGACGCACTAGACTTAGGATCTAGCGCCTTTGGCGTGGGGGTTCGACTCCCTTCACCCGCACTTTTAATAAAATAACTCATACATGTCTTGCGGAAGTAGTTCAGTGGTAGAATACAACCTTGCCAAGGTTGGGGTCGCGGGTTCGAATCCCGTCTTCCGCTCCAATTTTCAATATGACATGCCGGGGTGGCGGAACAGGCAGACGCACAGGACTTAAAATCCTGCGGTGGGTGACCACCGTGCGGGTTCGACCCCCGCCCTCGGCACCATATGCGCCCGTAGCTCAATTGGATAGAGCGTTTGACTACGGATCAAGAGGTTAGGGGTTCGACTCCTCTCGGGCGCGTTTTTATTAACGGGAAGTGGCTCAGCTTGGTAGAGCACCTGGTTTGGGACCAGGGGGTCGCAGGTTCAAATCCTGTCTTCCCGATTTTTTCAAAATATGGGGCCTTAGCTCAGCTGGGAGAGCGCCTGCCTTGCACGCAGGAGGTCAGCGGTTCGATCCCGCTAGGCTCCACTTATTTGAATATCACTTATGGCGGTGTAGCTCAGCTGGCTAGAGCGTACGGTTCATACCCGTGAGGTCGGGGGTTCGATCCCCTCCGCCGCTACCATAAGGACCTTTAGCTCAGCTGGTTAGAGCAGACGGCTCATAACCGTCCGGTCGTAGGTTCGAGTCCTACAAGGTCCACCACTCAAAGTTCATATCTTGGAGGTATACCCAAGTTCGGCTGAAGGGATCGGTCTTGAAAACCGACAGGCGGCGAGAGTCGCGCGGGGGTTCGAATCCCTCTACCTCCTCCATTTTTTCTAAATTAAATATTATATCATCGCGGGGTGGAGCAGTACGGTAGCTCGTCGGGCTCATAACCCGAAGGTCGCAGGTTCAAATCCTGTCCCCGCAACCAAATGGTCCCGTGGTGTAGTGGTTAACATGCCTGCCTGTCACGCAGGAGATCGCCGGTTCGACCCCGGTCGGGACCGCCATTTTTTTACATAAAGGCTCGGTAGCTCAGTCGGTAGAGCAGAGGACTGAAAATCCTCGTGTCGGCGGTTCGATTCCGTCCCGAGCCACCATTTTGAAATCGCAAGCCGGCTTAGCTCAATTGGTAGAGCAACTGACTTGTAATCAGTAGGTTGGGGGTTCAAGTCCTCTAGCCGGCACCACTTTCAAAATGAGCCATTAGCTCAGTTGGTAGAGCATCTGACTTTTAATCAGAGGGTCGAAGGTTCGAATCCTTCATGGCTCACCATTTTTAATTTAATGCGGGTGTAGTTTAGTGGTAAAACAAGAGCCTTCCAAGCTCTGGTCGAGAGTTCGATTCTCTTCACCCGCTTTTTATGGGCCTATAGCTCAGCTGGTTAGAGCGCACGCCTGATAAGCGTGAGGTCGATGGTTCGAGTCCATTTAGGCCCACCATAATTATTCCGCAGTAGCTCAGTGGTAGAGCTATCGGCTGTTAACCGATCGGTCGTAGGTTCGAGTCCTACCTGCGGAGCCATACTATAGAGAAGTACCCAAGTGGCTCAAGGGGCTCCCCTGCTAAGGGAGTAGATCGCAAACGCGGTGCGAGGGTTCGAATCCCTTCTTCTCTGCCATATTTTGGCCCGTTGGTCAAGTGGTTAAGACACCGCCCTTTCACGGCGGTAACACGGGTTCGAATCCCGTACGGGTCATACTAAAAGAGATAGCATAATCTGCTATCTCTTTTTTGTTGTATAAAAGTGGACTTTGGATAGTCTATTTTTTTATGGATTTTTGTATACTTTTTTCTATTTGAATCGTCTAACTAATAGAAAGATTTGGAAATGGAACAGAAAAAGATTTCCTTTTAGCAATTCAAAATGGTTTAGATCAAAAGGGAAAGTATTATGAGGAATATAAGCGTATATATGACTACCTAAAAGGAAAGAAAACAAAACCAAGTGAGCAAGATGTAAAAGTCATTGGAGTAGTCGTAACAGGAACGGCTGCGGATTTACAAAAATTAAACGGTCAAAATTACGTAAAAGCGGCTATATTAGGAGCTACTGCGGAAAACAAATAGTATAAATAGAAGAAGCTGTCTCTAAATAGGTGATCTATTGGAGGCAGTTTTTTTATGGGGCTAATGTTGTCGGGTTTTGTCGGTAAGTCGATATACCTTGTCGAATCGTTGATATATTTTGAGTTACGATAGATATATCCCAAAAATCGTTGATATATTTAAATAATCGTCGATATAATTTCACTTACCGGGGTATGTGTAAGAAAAACTCGTTCACAATCTAATCAAAATCCCTAAATTGGTATGGATTCCACACCTAACCTGATAAGTTTACACTCTATGTGAAAAAGTTCACAATTAGGTCATAATTTGTGAAGTAATTCACAATAATCCATGCTACAATATGTATGTAAAGAAGTTAAACAACATTAAATTAGTATTTTAATTACTTACTTAAACAATAATAAAAAATAGATGTAAACAATTGAAAGGGGAAATTAACATGAAAAAAGGTATCAATCGCGTAGTATTAGTAGGAACAGGAGCTGTAGGCTGTAGTTACGCTTACTCAATGATCAACCAAGGTGTAGCTGAAGAATTCGTACTTGTAGATGTTAATGAAGCAAAAGCAGAAGGGGAAGCAATGGACTTAAGCCATGCGGTACCATTCTCTCCAGCACCAACAAAAGTTTGGAGCGGTAGCTATGCAGATTGTAAAGATGCAGATCTAGTTGTTATCACTGCTGGATTACCACAAAAGCCAGGCGAAACTCGTTTAGACTTAGTTGAGAAAAATACAAAGATCTTTAAACAAATCGTTCGCGGTATTATGGATAGCGGATTCGATGGAATCTTCTTAATCGCAACAAACCCAGTTGATATTTTAACTTACGTAACTTGGAAAGAATCTGGCTTGCCAAAAGAGCGCGTAATTGGTTCTGGTACAACTTTAGACTCTGCTCGTTTCCGTTACATGTTAGGTGACTACTTAGATGTAGATCCACGTAACGTTCATGCTTACATCGTTGGTGAGCACGGTGATACTGAACTTCCAGTATGGAGCCACGCTACTGTAGGTGTACAAAAACTAGAAACAATCTTAGCGAACAACGAACAGTATAACCAAGAAGATTTAGATAAAATCTTTGAAAATGTACGTGATGCAGCTTACCATATTATCGAGCGTAAAGGCGCAACTTACTACGGAATCGGTATGTCACTACTTCGTGTAACTAAAGCGATCTTAAGCAACGAGAACAGCGTATTAACTGTATCTGCATACCTTGAAGGTCAATATGGTGAGAAAGATGCTTACGTAGGTGTTCCAGCTGTTATTAACCGCGAAGGTGTACGTGAAATCGTAGAACTTGAATTAAACGAAGAAGAAAAAGCGAAATTCGCTCATTCTGTAAAAGTATTAAAAGAAACAATGGCACCAGTACTATAATAATTGCTAAATAATTCAGAGGCGGGAAACTGCTTCCTACCTCTGAATTTATATAAATTAATATAAATTCCTTTTCCGGTTTCCCTTGTATATCCCCAATATACCCCTTTTGCTGGATAAGGGTCGTTTATAGAAAAAAGCACTCTATTTTTGAATAGAGTGCTTTTGTGCGTTATCCCACTAATTGCGAGCAGAGTTTCACTTCATTCTTTAGGAGTTAACCTTGTGGCAATTTTTCCTAAACGCCATTCATCTCCCGCATACTCATTAAACCATGTCCTACCTATTCCTTGAGGTGGGAGTTTTCCGTCGGGAAATGATAAAATTTGTGACAAAAAATGTTGAGAAATATTTTTAAACAATAGATTATTTCGCTTGTATTTTACGTGAGAAATAGCGTGAAAAATGGAGAGAAACTAATAAAATAAATATTGAGCAACAATGAAGGGCGAGAAATAGTAAGGGAAATAAAGCGTTTGCAATGAATATTCGTCAAAATTCGATATTTTACACGATAAATGTAAACATTTTAAGTGAAATTTAAGAAAAAAACGAATATTTTTTAAAAAACAACAAGGATATTTCAGTTTTTTGCAGAAATGATAAAGAGTAAAAAATTTCTGTCATCTTAGTGAGGTGAACATATTGGATGTAATAAATTGTGAAGAAGTGAAACGAGATGAGTTTCATACAGAAAAGCACTATGACAGTTATAACATCTTTGGGGCACATATTGTGACGGAAGATGGGATGCGAGGGGTACGATTCACAGTATGGGCTCCTCATGCGAAAGCAATGAGTGTTGTTGGGGATTTTAATGAATGGGATTATAAGCAACATAAGATGCTACAAGTGACAGAAGAGGGGATTTGGTCCTTGTTTGCACCGCATATTGAAGAGAATGAGATATATAAGTATGCGATTGAAACGATGAACGGTGACGTTATTTTAAAAGCAGATCCTTACGCAGTATATGCAGAAGTACGACCAAATACGGCATCTGTAGTTTTTGATATAGAGGGATATGAATGGAATGATAAAAACTGGATTCGTAAGAGAAAGAAAAAATCGATTTATAAAGAAGCGATGACAGTTTATGAATTACATTTCGGTTCTTGGAAAAAGAAAGAAGATGGCGCTCTGTATTCTTACAGAGAAATGGCTGAGGAGCTCATTCCGTATGTGGTGGAACATCAATTTACACATATTGAAATTATGCCGCTTGTTGAGCATCCATATGATCGTTCTTGGGGATATCAAGGAACGGGATATTATGCAGCTACAAGTAGATTCGGCACGCCACATGATTTGATGTATTTTGTCGATGAATGTCATAAATATGGAATCGGTGTCATTTTAGATTGGGTACCGGGGCATTTTTGTAAAGATGCTCACGGTTTATATTTGTTTGATGGGGCACCGACTTATGAATATAAAGATATAGATGTACAAGAAAACCAGGTATGGGGAACTGTTAATTTTGATTTAGGGAAGAGAGAAGTACGTAATTTCTTAATTTCAAATGCGTTATTTTGGATGAGGTATTTCCATATTGATGGTTTCAGAGTAGATGCAGTTGCGAATATGCTGTACTGGAATAAAGAAGGAAAAGAGCAAAGCAATGAACACGCTGTTTCTTTCTTACGAGAGTTAAATGAAGCTGTGTTTGCAGAAGATGAAGAGTTTCTTATGACAGCGGAAGATTCAACAGCTTGGCCACTTGTAACAGCTCCAACATACGAGGGTGGACTTGGATTCAATTATAAATGGAATATGGGTTGGATGAATGACGTGCTGAAATATATGGAATGTGCGCCAGAGTACCGGAAATACATTCATGAGAAAATGACATTCTCTTTAATATATGCTCACTCTGAAAACTTCATATTGCCGCTTTCTCATGATGAAGTCGTTCATGGGAAAAAGTCGTTATTAAATAAAATGCCGGGAGATTACTGGGATAAGTTCGCCCAACTTCGTTTATTATATGGATATTTCTTTACTCATCCAGGTAAGAAATTACTCTTTATGGGTGGAGAATTCGGGCAATTTGATGAGTGGAAAGACCTTGAAGATTTAGATTGGAATTTACATGATTTTGAAATGCATCGTTACATGCATGATTACTTTAAAGAGCTCATAGCATTGTATAAGCGCTCAAAACCACTTTGGCAGTTAGATCACTCGCCTGAAGGATTTCAGTGGATTGATGCTAATAATAATGAACAAAGTATTTTCTCGTTTATCCGCCAAGGGGATAAGCAGGAAGATGCGTTAGTTGTCGTATGTAATTTTACGAAAGCTACATATGAAAACTATAAAGTAGGTGTACCAGATTACGAGTATTATAACGAAATTTTAAACAGTGACTCGGCGCAATATGGCGGATCGGGGCAAGTTAATAAGAAACGTCTCAAGACGATTCTAGAGCCATATCATAATCAAGCGGCACATGTAGAAATAACAATTCCACCATTTGGCGTATCCATATTACGACCAGTGAAGACGAGAAAGGGGAGCAAAAAACAAGATGGCTCAAAAACAAAAGTGCGTAGCAATGTTACTAGCAGGGGGAAAAGGTAGTCGTTTAAGTGCATTAACAAAAAATTTAGCCAAGCCAGCTGTTCCATTTGGTGGTAAATATCGCATTATTGATTTTACGTTAAGTAACTGTGCAAACTCCGGTATTGAAACGGTGGGGATTTTAACACAATATCAACCGCTAGAACTTCATAATTATATTGGAATCGGAAATGCTTGGGATCTTGATCGTGTAAACGGTGGAGTCACTGTGTTACCCCCTTATGCGGAGTCTTCAGGTGTGAAGTGGTATACAGGTACGGCAAGTGCTATTTATCAAAACTTAAACTATTTAAGTCAGTATGAACCAGAATATGTCCTTATTTTATCAGGTGACCATATTTATAAAATGGATTACAGCAAAATGCTAGATTACCATATTGAGAAAGAAGCGGACGTTTCGATTTCTGTTATTGAAGTGCCGTGGGATGAAGCAAGTCGCTTTGGCATCATGAATACAAATGAAGAGATGGAAGTTGTTGAATTTGAGGAGAAACCACAATTTCCAAGAAGTAATCTTGCATCAATGGGAATTTATATTTTTAACTGGGCTATTTTAAAAGAATATTTAGAGATGGACGCAAGAAACCCTGAATCTAGTAATGACTTCGGAAAAGATGTACTTCCGCTCTTGTTAGATGAAGGGAAGAAGTTGATGGCGTATCCGTTTGAAGGATATTGGAAAGATGTTGGAACGGTGAAAAGCTTATGGGAAGCGAATATGGATTTACTTCGCGATGAAACATCGTTGAACTTGAACGATCGTAATTGGCGCATTTATTCTGTAAATCCAAACGAGCCGCCTCAATATATTGCAGAACAAGCAAAAGTAGAAGAGTCACTTATTAATGAAGGATGCGTCATTGAAGGGGACGTGAAGCATTCTGTTTTATTCCAAGGAGTGACGGTGGAAGAAGGTAGTATGGTAATCGATTCTGTCGTTATGCCGGGGGCAAAGATTGGTAAAAACGTTGTGATTGAAAGAGCGATCGTTGGATCGGAAATGGTTATTGAAGATGGGACAATAATTCGTCCAGAAAAAAATGTTGATGATGTAGTACTAATTGCTGAAGGAAAATAGAAAAGGGGGATGAAATGAATGGGAGAAAAAATGTTAGGAATTATTAATGCAACGGGAAGTTTTCCTTCCTTAAAGAAAGTAACAGGGCATCGTTCATTAGCGGCGTTACCGTTTGGAGGCCGTTACCGCCTCATTGATTTCATGCTTTCAAATATGGTGAATTCTAATATTCATAGCGTGGCGGTTTTTACAAGTCATAAAAATCGTTCTTTAATGGATCATGTCGGTTCAGGAAAACAGTGGGATTTAGATAGAAAGCGTGATGGACTGTTTTTATTCCCACCGAACTGCCAATGTGATCATGACGAATTTGGATCTTTTGCACATTTTAGAAGACATATTGATTATTTTCTAAGAAGCAGAGAAGAATATGTTGTTATTACGAATAGCCATCTTGTAACAGCGTTAAACTTTCAAGCGGTGTTAGAGCGACATATACATACGTCTGCAGATATTACTGAAGTTTGTCATGAAGGGGTTTCGCTTCAAACATATGTGTTAAAGAAACAATTATTGCTAGACTTATTTGAGACATATAAAGATGTGGAGCAATACAGTTTATTTGATGTAGTGAGAGAAAAGAGCGGGAAATCACTGCATATTACTACGTACGAGCATACAGGATATGTAGCTATTATTGATTCTATTGAAAGTTACTATAAACATAGCCTAGAAATTTTGCAACCTTCTATTTGGAAGCAATTATTTAAGAAAGAAGCACCAATCTTTACGAAAGTGAAAAATGAGCCACCAACTCGTTATATGAAGGGTGCAGTAGTGAAAAATACGATGATTGCAAACGGCAGTATTATTGAAGGTGAAGTAGAAAATAGTGTTGTCTCCCGTTCTGTTAAAATTGGAAAAGGTTCAATTGTTCGTAATAGTATTATTATGCAAAAGAGCCAAATTGGAGATAATTGCATAATAGACGGTGTTATTATTGATAAAGATGTGAAACTTGGCGACGGCGTAGTGTTAAAAGGAAATGCTGATGAGCCATATGTTGTAGAAAAAGGTAGTGTACAAAATAGTACAATCAATAGTTATTCGTAAATAGCAGGTGCATAATTAGTGGGGGATTTAGAGAACCCCCACTAATTAAGGTTTTACTCTATATGAAAACTTGAAGGGAGGAAGCTGTAAGAAGAGCGATTTATGATGTATACGCTTTTCGTGCAGTGGAACAACAGGTGAATATTTTATTTGCAGTATCAGAATGTGTACCGTTTATTAAATCCGGAGGTCTAGCTGATGTAGCAGGCGCGCTCCCAAAAGAATTAAAAAAATTAGGAGTGAATGTTCGCATTATACTTCCAAACTACAGTCTTATCCCGAAAGAGCTAAGAGAAGGATGTACGCTTCATAAAGTAATTAACGTTCCTCTTGGATGGAGAAACCAATATTGCGGGATTTTAAAAGGTGAGCAGGATGGGATTACGTATTACTTAATCGATAATGAATATTATTTTAAGAGAGATTCTCTATATGGCCATTATGATGATGGGGAGCGTTTTTCTTATTTTTCAAAAGCAGTTTTAGAGTGTATTCCGCATCTTGATTTCGAAGTAGATGTTCTTCATAGCCATGATTGGCATACAGCTATGGTTAATTTCTTACTTCGTGAAAAGTATCAAGATAACCCGTTATATGAGCATATTAAAACGGTATATACGATTCATAACTTGCAGTTCCAAGGTGTATTTCCTCCTGAAGTGATGTACGACTTACTGGAGCTTGGTCATGAATATTTTCATAGTGAACAGCTTGAGTTTTATGGAAACGTGAACTTTATGAAAGGCGGTATTATCGCATCTGACCAAATTACAGCGGTTAGCCCGACATATAAAGAAGAGATTCAATATGAGTTTTTCGGTGAGAAGTTAGATGGATTGCTACGAGAATATAATGATAAGCTTAGTGGCATTGTAAATGGAATTGATACGAGCGTATATAATCCAGAAACAGATCCATATATTACGGCTCAGTATAGTGCAGAGTCGCTAGATGAAAAGAATGAAAATAAACGCGCATTGCAGCGTTATTTTGGTTTACCAGAAAAAGAAGATACACCAGTTATTTCGATGGTAACACGATTAACGAAGCAAAAGGGGCTTGATCTAGTACGTACTGTATTCCGTGAAATAATGGAAGAAGATGTACAATGTATTATTTTAGGGTCAGGCGATTCTGAATACGAGCAGTTCTTTGAATGGATGGCATACGAGTATCCAGAAAAGGTAAAAGTATATATTGGATTTAATGAAGCGTTAGCGCACCAAGTGTATGCGGGAAGCGATTTGTTTTTAATGCCATCGCTGTTTGAACCGTGCGGACTTGGACAACTTATTGCGCTAGCATATGGCACGATTCCAATTGTAAGAGAAACAGGCGGATTAAATGATACTGTACATTCTTACGATGAGGACACTGGAATTGGGAATGGCTTTAGCTTTACGAATTTTAATGCGCATGACATGTTACATACGATTCTTCGTGCAATTGAGTTTTATCAAGATAAACCGGTATGGGATAAGCTTGTAAAGCAAGCGATGACTGAAGATTATAGCTGGGGGAAATCTGCTCTTGCATACAAGAAATTGTATAAAAGTCTCATGGAATAACATTGAGGTGGTGAAAAAATGTTTACTCATGTTGAAAGCTTCAAATCCGCTTTTCTAGAAAAATTAGAAATGATGTATGGGAAAAGTTTCAAAGATTCTACAACTCGTGATCAGTATAATACGCTTGGTCATATGGTACGTGAGTATATGAATAGTCAATGGATTGCAACGAATGAAAGTTATCGTTCTGGAGATCAAAAGCAAATGTATTATTTATCCATTGAGTTTTTGCTTGGGCGTTTGCTAGGCAGTAACATATTAAATTTAGGCATTCGAGATGTATGTGAAAAGGGGCTTTCTGAACTTGGAATTTCTTTGCACGAGTTAGAAGAGATTGAAGCAGATGCTGGCCTTGGTAATGGTGGCCTTGGACGTTTAGCAGCCTGTTTCCTCGATTCACTCGCTTCTTTAAACTTACCAGGACATGGCTGTGGTATTCGTTATAAGCATGGCCTGTTTGATCAAAAAATTGTTGACGGCTATCAAGTAGAATTTCCAGAACAGT
Organism: Bacillus altaicus; assembly: GCF_042136375.2. NCBI lineage: Bacteria > Bacillati > Bacillota > Bacilli > Caryophanales > Bacillaceae > Bacillus > Bacillus altaicus. Next base: position 874,655 of record NZ_CM143394.1, read on the forward strand.
GGCTTCTTCATGAAAACGTTTGGGAAGTAAGAAGGTATGACCAAGCCGTAGAAGTAAGTTATTTTGGAAACGTTGAACCACTAGAAATTGATGGACGTTTAGAGTTCAGACATACAAATGCAGAAGTTATTATGGCAGTACCATATGACGTTCCAGTTGTAGGGTATGAAACAAGTACTGTAAATACGCTTCGGCTTTGGAATGCGGAGCCAGTTCCTTTCCCGCAAAATTGTAAAGATATTTTGAAATATAAGCGTGAAACAGAGGCCGTATCGGAGTTTTTATATCCAGATGATACGCATGATGAGGGGAAAATACTTCGTTTAAAACAACAGTATTTCCTCGTATCAGCAAGTTTGCAAAATATCGTTCGTATGCATAGGGAGAGATACGGTAGTCTTCGTCAGTTACATGAAAAAATTGCGATTCATATAAACGATACACATCCGGTTCTAGCAATTCCAGAACTTATGCGTATTTTATTAGACGAAGAAAAATTGACATGGGAAGAAGCTTGGCACATAACAACGCAGACGATTTCCTATACGAATCATACAACGTTATCAGAAGCGCTTGAGAAATGGCCAATTCACATTTTTAAACCGTTATTACCGAGAATTTATATGATTATTGAAGAAATTAATGAACGTTTCTGTCATGAGCTTTGGGACCGTTATTCGTACGATTGGAAGCGCATTGAGGACATGGCCATTATTGCGCATGACCTTGTGAAAATGGCTCATCTAGCGATTGTTGGTAGCCATAGCGTTAACGGTGTGGCGAAAATTCATACGGAAATTTTAAAGCAGCGTGAAATGCGATTGTTCTATGAATTTTATCCAGATAAGTTTAATAATAAAACGAATGGAATTGCTCATAGGCGCTGGCTAATGAAGGCGAATCCGCAGCTGACGAATCTTATTTCGGAAGCGATTGGTGAAGAGTGGAAGAAAGATCCAATTAAGCTGCAAGCACTGCAAAACGTCATATATGATACTAGTTTTCAAGAAAAGCTTGCAGGGGTAAAACAAGAGCGTAAGATTATTTTAGCGGAGCGCATTCATAATAAAATGGGGATCACTATTGATCCAAATTCTATTTTTGATGTGCAAGTGAAAAGGCTACATGCCTATAAACGACAGTTATTAAATGTTTTTCATATTTTGTACTTGTATAATCGTTTAAAAGAGGATACTAGTTTTTCATTTTACCCGCGTACTTTTATTTTTGGGGCTAAAGCATCACCTGGCTATTATTATGCGAAGAAAATTATTAAATTAATAAATGAGCTTGCAAGAAAGGTGAATACCGATCCGTACGTAAGTCAATTTATGAAAGTTATCTTTCTAGAAAACTACCGAGTTTCTTTAGCGGAAGATATATTCCCGGCGGCAGATGTAAGTGAACAAATTTCAACTGCGAGTAAAGAAGCATCGGGAACAGGTAACATGAAATTCATGATGAATGGTGCAATTACACTCGGAACGTTAGATGGAGCTAATATTGAAATAAAAGACCGGGTCGGTGATGATGCCTGCTTCATTTTCGGCTTAACAGCGGATGAGGTTCTTCATTACTATCAAAATGGTGGATATCGTGCAAGTGACTATTACCACCACAATATGCACATTAAAAAAGTAGTAGATCAGTTAACGAATGGTTTCTTTGCACAGTCGGGAGCTGAATTTGAAGCGATTTATGATTCTCTCGTTATTCAAAATGATGAATACTTCGTTCTTCGAGATTTTAGCCCATATGCTGAAAGACAAGAAGCTGTCGGAAGGGCCTATGAAAATAGGAAGAAATGGCTGGAAATGTCGATTTTGAACATTGCACAATCTGGGCATTTTGCGAGTGATCGAACAATTTTGCAGTACAGTAATGAAATTTGGGGTATTGGTAATACTGTTAAACTTTTTTAGATAAAAGCCCCTTTTGAAGGGGCTTTTATTTGTTCAATTTTAAAACAGGGATACGCTTGCTTAGAAAAATAAAACGAGCTTAATGAGATTAAGCTCGTTTTACTTATGTTGCTTAAGAAAGAAATGGGATAGCGGTATATATTATACCTGTTCCGTCATATTCTCCTGTCGCAAAGTATGAAAATGTAAAGAAACCTGTAAACGAAAAAATTATTATAAGAAAAAGTGCAAAGATAAATTTTAGCATGTAAGGTCCCCTCATCCGAAAGTAATTTCATAGATTATTATAGTATACAAATGTTTATTTTCCAATTGTTTACTGGTTAAAAATGAGAGGTCAGACATGTTTTGTATGTTGTAATGGAATGATTATTCGTAATGGATTTTGTATTTTTCGTAAATGTCATGTTGTGATGGACGTGTGCATATTCCCAGTCTTTCTCATTAAAATGGACATTTCTTGGAGGGAGAAGCGGAACGACATCGAATAAGTTGACGAAACGAAAGCTACTAGCTACTTGCAGTTTATAATAATTTCGAAAGGCGATATCTCCAACTTTTGGAGAGGCGAATGTATAAAGACCGTACTGTGCGAAGGCAGTATTTATACGGGCATCTAGTATGTGTAGTGTAGCGAGTGCACCTCCTAAGCTATGGCCTGTTGCAAGAAGTTTCTTATGGGCTGGTAATGACACGAGCATATCCATAATAGGATCCCGGCAAGATTCATAAATTGAAAGAAAGCCGTTATGGACATTTCCGCTATTTAAAGCGTATGGGTATGGCCTTTGGTTGACGAGTGAATCGATAATCCAATCTGTATCTGTTTGTGTGCCCCTAAAAGCTACAATGATTGTATCCTCAGATTCTAATATGAATCCAAACCATTCCATTGTTTGAATTGCTTTTCCTTGAAAGCCTTGTACATATTGGAATCCATCAGGTATTTCAAAAATCCCATTTTGTTTATATTGTTCATACGTTAGATCGCAGCAAGATGCTAACAATATGGCAGTATCTTTATCAAAGGATAAAGGAGTACGCATCAAGAAAGCCCTCCTTAAGAAAAGGTATAGTTCAATATATGCAGTGAGGGACTTGATTCATTCTTTTGAAAAAAGGCTGGAACCTACAGTTACGTGAGGGAGTATGATTTTTGTAAACATATTGTTAGGAGGAATGTAGGATGAGCGAAAAGGAAGGCTATTCAATTGGTGAGTTTTCAAAGAGAACAGGCACATCAATACGGACACTACAATATTACGATGGAATTGGATTGCTTAAACCTGAAAAAAATATGAGTTCAGGACACCGTGTATATAAAGATCGAAATATATTAGAGCTTCAAAAAATAGTGAGTCTAAAAATATTAGGATATAGTTTAGAAGAAATTCGTGTCATGCTCAATATGAAAAGTTTGAATATAAGTTTAAAAGAAACATTGCAAAACCAAAGAGCAGCTTTTGAAGAAAAGAAAAAACAAATTGAAGTTTCGATAACAGCAATTGAAAGAACGATAATATGTCTTGAAGAAGAAGAGCAGGTAGATAGTGGCATATTAATGAGTCTAATTAACAGTATTCAAAAAGAAAACGAACAACGCTTATGGCTGGAAGAATATATACCGAAGGAAATGGTTGATGGATTATATAATAAGCCTGAAGAAGAGATGATAGAACTAGATAAAGAGTTTGTCCGCTTATCAAAAGAAGTAAAAAGGCTATTTGGAAAAAATGTTGATGATCCAGAAGTACAAAAGCTTGCCGATCAGCATATGAAGGCAACCCTTAAGTATGTCGGAGAAGAAACGATGTATTCTTTAAGTGGAAAAATAGAGGATATAGAAGAACAATATAATAAGATAATGCCCTCTCCTTATACAGTGGAGGAAGAGCTATGGCTTAATGAAGTGATGGAATATTATATGATTCAAAATGGTTTATACAGTCCAAAAGAAACAGATAGTTCCCTATGAAGAAGGGGACTATCTGTTTTTAGTGTTTTACTCTTTCCCATCTAAAAGGCGACCAATTCCGCCTAAAACGCTGCCTTCACCGCTATTTTGAGCTGCTGGGCTTGTAAGACGTGCTGCTAAGCGACTAAGTGTTAAGGACTGAATCCAAACTGTTCCAGGACCTTCTAATGTTGCGAAGAATAAACCTTCACCGCCAAATAGAGCTGTTTTTACTTTTCCAACGAATTGAACATCGTAGTTAACATCTTTCGTCATTGCAACGAGACAACCTGTATCAATGCGAAGTTTTTCACCAGGTTTCAATTCACGCTTATATACTGTTCCACCTGCGTGCATGAAAGCGAGTCCGTCACCTTCAAGTTTCTGCATGATGAAACCTTCACCACCGAAGAAACCAGTTCCAATTTTCTTTGTAAATTCGATTCCGATAGAAACACCTTTTGCCGCACAAAGAAATGCATCTTTTTGGCAGACTACTTTTCCTTGATATTCTGTTAAATCAACAGGAATAATTTTTCCAGGATAAGGAGCGGCAAATGATACGTGTCGTTTGCCATGACCTGTATTTGTAAATACAGTCATAAACATGCTTTCACCTGTAACGAGACGCTTGCCAGCGCCCATTAATTTCCCAAATAAGCCGCCAGATGGTCCTGAACCATCACCGAAAATCGTTTCCATTTCGATATGATCTTCCATCATCATCATTGCGCCAGCCTCAGCGATAACGCTTTCTTCTGGATCTAATTCAATTTCAACAAACTGCATATCATCGCCATATAATTTATACTCGATTTCATGTGCTTGCATGTTTTCACCTCATCATATGTAGTAATTATATTGTACAGAAATCAAAGGAATTAAAATACTGTAGTTTTGTTAATTTTTGAATAAAAATAGAATGGAAATTTAAGATTATACTAGGATTATAAAAATGATAGGATGAAAGTATTCTCATTTGACGTTTTGGATGTAGCGTGATATAGTGAAAACACTATTGAGCTACATAATGTGGTACGGAAATAAAGCACGTTGTATTAAAGGCTGTAAGCTTGTTATACATTCATGTCCTTTATATCCACCTTTTCATGTGGATTCATAGTTTCATTTTTATTTAGGAGGTACATGACATGCAAACAGGTAAAGTTAAATGGTTTAACGGCGAAAAAGGTTTTGGCTTCATCGAAGTTGAAGGCGGAGAAGACGTATTCGTACATTTCTCAGCTATTCAAGGCGACGGCTTCAAAACTTTAGAAGAAGGTCAAGAAGTTTCTTTCGAAATCGTTGATGGAAACCGCGGACCACAAGCAGCTAACGTTACAAAAAACTAATTAGCTAGCGAAAAAAAGCATTCCGAACTTCGGAATGCTTTTTTTATGCTTTAGAACCAGACTCATCTGAAGATAATTCACCTTTAAAGGTGCGTTCTTCAAAATCATCAAGCAATTGTTCATATTCTTCATGTTCCTCTGTAGCGAAAACTTGTGGGTTTTTTCCATACATATCTGTTCCGATAAAGTTTTCGAAATCCTCTACATAACCAACATTTTCTTCACTATTTACGTACATTCCATTATAGTTTTTTGAATCCTGTCTTTCTAAATCGGATGGTGTTTCTGATGTTCCGTAATTTGCGACGTCTTGCCAAGCATCTTCAGCATCGTATTCAACAGAATGATCTTCGTCGTGCTTGTGAAACGAAGGAGCTAGCACCTCTTCTTCAACTGGGCGCGTGTTCATATCTAATTTATTTGTAGTGTGCTGAATACACGTTGTAGCAGTTGGCATTGCTTCTAATCTTTCAAATGGAATTTCCTCACCAGACACTTCGCAAATTCCGTACGTACCAGCTTCAATTTTTTGCAGAGCATGTTTCGTATCTTCTAACTGTTTATGCCAAAATTCGATGAGTCCGAAATCTTTCTCACGTTCGTACAATTCTGTAGCCATATCACCTGGATGGTTGTCATAGCTAGACAATTCTCCTACTGAATCACGTTCAGATGCACGGTTTTCATTTTCATGAGTTTGTATCGTTTGTTCGACTTCTTGCTGTTGTTTTTCTAAAATAGATTTAAATTGATTTATTTGTTGTGGAGTTAACATAGTCGTCCACCTTCCTACAATTCAGTTTCTTTACATAGTATGAGCGTTGAGAGTAGGAATTATGAGATGAATTTCAGCCGGGAAGTTGGTATATGAAAAAAGGAGCTGCGTAAGCAGCTCCTTTCTATCCCGCATTAACGGGCAGTAAAACTCCCACCTTAGAATTTGGCTGGAGCAAAGAAGTTAGGTGGGAGACCAACTGCCCGTAAACGCCCGATTGGTTCAACTAATAATCAGTGGGTGATGAACAAAACCCCCACTGATTAAAGTTTCACTTTATAGGAAGTATCCAAGCAATAATCCGATTCCCATTAGGAGACCGAAAATTGTATTTGTTTTTGCTGTTGAAATCATCGCGGGTACCATTTCCATTGGAATGCTTTTGCCGATAAAGCCTTTCGTCGCTTTAAATGCTTTCGGTGCACTTAAGAATACGATAAGCATCCATGGTGATACGATGTTAACGATGATTAAAGCGATTGTCCAAATGTAGGAAACGATGAACATAGAAGCAAGTACACCAACTGCTCTTTCACGTCCAACGAGAATCGCCAATGTTTTACGGCCATTTTCTTTATCACCATCTAAATCACGAATGTTGTTAGATAGTAAAATCGCACCAATTAAAATGGAGCTTGGGATAGATAGTAAAATCACTTCTGATGTTACTGCTCCTGTTTGGATAAAGAATGAAATACCAATAATAATGACACCCATAAATAATCCTGCTGTTAGCTCTCCAAATGGTGTGTACGCAATTGGAATGGGGCCACCAGTGTAAAGGTAAGCAACGGCCATACAAACAAGACCGATCGCGGCAAGCCACCAGCTAGAGTTCATACAAATATAAACACCTAATAGCGTTGCGATGCCTAAAAATCCGAATGCTAAGTTAAGCACGGTTTTTGGTTTAATGCCATCGCGGACGATAGCACCGCCAATTCCAACTGAACCTTCATGATCTAAGCCTCTTTTATAATCAAAGTATTCATTAAACATGTTCGTTGCTGCTTGAATGAGAAGGCAAGCAAGAAGCATCATAAAGAAAAGAGGAAGATGTATTTGATTTATACCTCCGACCTGCATTGCATAAGCTGTTCCGATGAAAACAGGAACGAAAGCTGCTGTTAATGTATGGGGACGTAATAAACTCCACCAAATGCGCCAGCCGGTTTGTTTACTTGGCTTTTGCGCTGTAGGAGAGGAATTCGTTTCGACGTTCATTTCCATGTTGAACCCTCCTTGGTCACATATTGTACACAATTAAGTGTAGAAAAAGCATCATTTAGTGTCAACGTTTATTTTCTAGGAAGAGAAGGTGAATTTCTCAGAAATGCTAAACGTTGACAGGCCTTTCCTTTGAGGTGTATCTTAAAATCAAGCGTAATTATGACTATTTTTCGCCCATAGGGGGGAGACAATTGTGATTCAAACGAAACAAAAAGGCTTACAAGAAGTTCTTGTTACAGCTATTAAGCGTGCGACTGATGAAAAAACATTAGTTAGTTTTGTAAAACAAATAGATTGGGTGGATCCACTTCTGTTTTATGCAGCAGGAAAAAGGGTCTCATTCGAAAATAGATGTTATTTTGCAGACCCAGCTCAGCATGTAATATTTGCTGGAATTGGCTCTGTTTTCACTATAGCAAATTCTTCTCACAAACGCTTTCAAACTGCTCGTAACGAGTGGGATAAAGTAAAAGAGAAAGCATTTGTACAAAGAGAAGGATACGAATTTGGAACAGGTCCTCTTTTATTTGGTGGATTTTCATTTGACCAAGAAAAAGAAAAAACGAATCTTTGGAAAGAATTTGATGATACCACATTTTCACTACCAGCATTTTTATTAACTGTAAAAAATGAAAAAGCGTGGTTAACCATTAATCAGTTCGTTTCAGCTGAAGATTGTGCAGAAACTCTGCATAACGAAATTATTTCTGTAGAAGAGAGAATTTTACAAGAGAGTAAATGTGCACTAGAAGGATCAAAATTAACAGTTACTTCTAAAGTAGAAGTTGATCCGAATGGCTGGATGAATGCGATCGGAAAAGTTCAGGATGAAATGAAGCAAGGGAACGTGCAGAAGGTTGTATTAGCAAGGGAGCTAAAATTAACGATGGATCAGCATGTTGATTCCGTTCTTGTTTTAGAAGCGCTTCGCATTGGGCAACCGGATTGTTACGTATTTTCTTTTGATTATAAAGGAGCATGCTTCTTAGGGGCGACACCTGAGCGATTGATTCGAAAAGAAGGCGAGAAGTTTACATCGATGTGCCTTGCTGGTTCAATTGGTCATGGCAATTCTATAGAAGAAAGTAAACAAAATGGTGAGACGCTTCTTCATGATGAAAAGAATTTGGCTGAACACGGTTATGTAGTTAACATGATTCGAGGTGTGCTAAGTGAGCATTGCGAATCTGTTAATATTCCGAAGAGCCCGGGCTTATTAACGACGAAAAATTTAATCCATTTATATACGCCAGTAGAAGCAAAAGGTGATGCAAGTCTTTTAGCGATGGTAGAAGAATTACATCCAACGCCAGCTCTTGGTGGTACACCTCGTCATGAGGCGTTGAAATTAATCCGTGATGTAGAGCTTTTAGATAGAGGATTATATGGTGCCCCAATTGGCTTTATAGATGATGAAGGAAATGGTGAATTTGCGGTTGCACTTCGCTGCGGATTATTAAACGGCGAGAAGGCATCCTTATTTGCCGGCTGTGGTATCGTAATTGATTCAGTAGCGCAGCTTGAATATGAAGAAACAAGTTTGAAGTTTAGACCGATGCTTGGTGCTTTGGAGGAATTAATGAAATGAACAATCATATAGAAGCATTATCATATTATTTAGGCGCGTTCGTGGACGAACTGACGCGTCTAAATGTATGTGATGTTGTCATTAGTCCAGGCTCACGGTCAACGCCGATTGCCTTACTAATGGAACAACATGAAAGAATGAAAACATATTTACATGTAGACGAAAGATCAGCAGGATTCTTTGCACTTGGTATTGCGAAAGCAAAAAAACGTCCTGTTGCACTATTATGTACGTCAGGGACGGCAGCAGCGAACTATTATCCAGCTGTATGTGAAGCTTTTCATTCACGAGTGCCGCTTATCGTATTAACGGCGGATAGACCGCATGAATTACGAGATGTGGGTGCACCACAGGCGATGAATCAATTTAATTTATACGGTACTTTTGTGAAGCGATTTATGGAGATGGCACTTCCAGAGGCGAGCGAAACGATGTATCATTACGCTCGTATGACGACTCAGCGTGCGATAGCAAGCGCACTGCTAGCACCGCAAGGACCTATCCATCTCAATTTTCCGCTTCGCGAGCCGTTAATCCCAGATTTTTCATTAGAAAGCTTATGGGATAAAGGGCGTGGTGAATATACAGGAGTAGTTCAGCAAGGAAATGTGACGATGCCGAGTGAATATGTAAATTCTCTTGTGGAGTGCCTTTCACATATGGAAAAGGGGCTTATTATTTGTGGAGATGGCAGTCATCCAGAAATAACAGAAGTTGTTATGAAAGTAGCTGAGAAAACAGGGTATCCAATTTTAGCAGATCCACTTTCTAACCTCCGTAGTGGTAATCATGATAAAACGATGGTTATAGATTGTTATGATACATTTTTACGAAATGAATTGTTAAAAGAAACGTGGAAGCCGAATGTTTTAATTCGTTTCGGCGGAATGCCTGTCTCTAAAGCATTAACGCAGTTCATCAAAAAACAAACGAAAGCTGTTCATATCGTTGTTGATGAATCTGGACAATGGAGAGATCCAGCTCTAGTTGCGACAGAAGTTGTACAAGCTAGTGACATTGAATTTTGCAGAGCATTACTAGAGAAAATGCGAGTTATGAAAAAGAATGATTGGTTCGGAATGTGGAAACATATAAACGAGAAAACGAGAGAAACACTTCGTGAGATGGAAACATATGAAACGGCATTTGAAGGAAAAGTAATTACGGATATTGTACGTGTATTACCAGAAGGGGCAACGTTATTTGTGAGTAATAGTATGCCAATTCGCGATACCGATTCATTTTTCTTCACATCGGATAAAAACATTCAAGTAATGGCGAACCGCGGTGTAAATGGTATTGATGGAATTATTTCAACCGCTTTAGGAGCGAGTATTATTTGTGATCCGCTCGTATTAGTAATCGGTGATTTATCATTTTATCACGATTTAAACGGATTATTAGCTGCAAAATTACATGAATTAAATATAACGATTGTTGTTGTAAATAATGATGGTGGAGGTATTTTCTCATTCTTACCACAATACGAGAAAAAGGAACATTTCGAATCATTATTTGGAACACCAATTGGGCTTGATTACGAGCATGTTGTCAAAATGTATGGTGGTTCATTTAGCCGTGTGAATGGATGGGAAAACTTCCGAGAAGAAGTACAAACTGGAACGAAAACGAATGGATTACACGTTGTGGAAATTTGTACGAATCGCGAAGGAAACTTGAAATTACATCGTGAACTATGGGCAAAAACAATGGACGTTATTACTACATCTTTGCAAGGTGAATCAAAATGAGAGTAACATTGCAAGGTGTATCGCATGAATATGAAGTAGTCGGAAGCGGGGAACCACTTCTACTTCTTCATGGTTTTACGGGAAGCATGGAAACGTGGCGTTCCTTTATTCCTTCTTGGAGCGAGCGGTTTCAAGTCATTTTAGTAGACATTGTTGGACACGGGAAAACGGAAAGTCCTGAAGATGTGACGCATTATGATATTCAAAATGTGGCGCTGCACATGAAGGAACTACTGGATCATCTTCATATTGAAAATGCACATGTACTTGGCTATTCAATGGGTGGTAGACTTGCGATTACGATGGCATGCTTATATCCAGAATATGTGCGTTCGCTTCTTTTAGAAAACTGTACAGCTGGACTTGAGAGTGAGGAAGAGCGAAAAGAACGCAAGGAAAAAGATGAACGACTTGCCTATAAAATTGAGCAAGAAGGTATCCGAAATTTTGTATCGATGTGGGAAAATATTCCGCTATTTGAAACACAAAAACGTTTAGCACAAAACGTAAAAGAAGCGGTGCGAAAAGAACGACTTGCTAATAATCCAAAAGGACTTGCAAATAGTCTTCGCGGCATGGGAACAGGGGCTCAACCTTCATGGTGGAACGAATTGCAAAACCTAAAAATGCCTGTCCTTTTACTGAATGGAGAAAGCGATGAAAAGTTCTTTCGCCTATTAAAAAACATAGAAAAATGCATCCCTCGCGCGAATTTTGTCAAAATTGATGGTGCTGGCCATGCAATTCATGTGGAACAACCGGAAAAGTTTGATACAATAGTAAAGGGATTTCTAAAAACTATGCAGTGATGCTTTTTTCAGCAAGAAGGAAGTTGCACTTATAGAGGAGATCAGAAATATAAAAGGAGGTAATAGTAATGACTATTGAATGGGTAAAAGAAGGCAATTACGAAGATATTATTTATTCAACATACAATGGCATCGCAAAGATTTCGATTAACCGCCCTGAAGTACATAATGCATTCCGTCCTAAAACGGTAATGGAGTTAATCAATGCTTTTGCACACGCTCGTGATGATGCAAATGTTGGCGTTATCATTTTAACAGGTGAAGGTGGACGTGCATTCTGTTCTGGCGGCGACCAAAAAGTTCGCGGTCATGGTGGATATGTAGGTGACGACCAAATCCCACGTCTAAACGTATTAGACTTACAACGTCTAATTCGCGCAATCCCTAAACCGGTTATCGCAATGGTAGCAGGTTATGCAATCGGTGGTGGACACGTACTTCATATCGTATGTGACTTAACAATCGCTGCAGACAACGCTGTATTCGGACAAACAGGTCCTAAAGTAGGAAGCTTTGACGGTGGATACGGAGCTGGTTACTTAGCTCGTATGGTAGGCCATAAGAAAGCTCGCGAAATTTGGTACCTATGCCGTCAATATAGTGCACAAGAAGCGGTTGATATGGGCTTAGTAAACACAGTAGTACCATTAGAAGAACTTGAAGCAGAGACAGTACAATGGGCACAAGAAATTTTAGCAAACAGCCCAATGGCACTTCGTTTCCTAAAAGCTGCATTCAACGCAGACACAGACGGTTTAGCTGGTATTCAACAACTAGCTGGAGACGCAACGTTACTGTACTACACAACTGACGAAGCAAAAGAAGGCCGCGACGCATTCAAAGAAAAACGCAGCCCGGACTTCGGTCAATTCCCTCGTTTCCCGTGATCAAAAGCGGAAGCGGCTCGCTTAGAATGTGAGGGGGATGGAGCTTCTGACAAAGAGGCGCTTTTTGCCTCGTAGGAAGAAGTGAAGCCACCGAACATTCTAGCCGCTGTAGCTGGATGAGATCAAAAGCAGAAGCGGCTCGCTTAGAATGTGAGACGCTCCCAAAAGATCACACCGGAAACAAAACAACTAAGAGACTTGATGTCATATCAGGTCTCTTTCTTTCATGAAAGGAGAATGAGTGATGGAGACGATGCCGAATTGGTTAATGCAACGTGCATTTTTAACACCTGATCGCACTGCAATTGAAATTGAAGAGGAGAAGGTTACTTTCGTGCAGCTGCATGAAAAAGTAGTATCTGTTTGTGAACACCTCACGCATGTAGGAGTGAAGCGGGCGCAAAAGGTGGCTGTTCTGATGAAAAATGGTATGGAGATGATTACAGTTATTCATGCCCTATCTTACATAGGTGCAGTAGCTGTGCTTTTAAATACGCGTCTTTCAAGAGAAGAGCTACTTTGGCAAATGGATGATGCGGAAGTTGTTTGTTTAGTGACGGATCAAGAGTTTGAGACGGAAAATGTTCCAGTATGTTCATTTGCTGAAGTGATGCAAGGACCGAGGGCGGAAGCATTTATACAAGAAGAATTCTCTTTAGAAGAAGCGATGACAATTATTTATACGTCAGGGACGACAGGGAAACCGAAAGGCGTTGTTTTAACGTACGGTAACCACTGGGCAAGTGCAGTCGGTTCTTCGCTTAATTTAGGGCTTCGTGATGATGATTGTTGGTTAGCCTGTATGCCAATGTTCCACGTTGGCGGGTTATCTCTTTTAATGAAAAATATTATGTACGGTATGCGCATTTTACTCGTTCCAAAATATGATGCTAATTTTATTCATAAAGCACTTCAAACGAGAGGCGTTACGATTATTTCTGTCGTTTCTAAAATGCTAACAGATTTATTAGAACGACTTGGCGAAGGTACATATCCATCTTCTTTACGATGCATGTTACTTGGGGGAGGACCAGCACCGAAGCCGTTATTAGAAACATGTGTGGAAAAAGGAATTCCTGTGTATCAAACGTACGGTATGACAGAAACATCATCGCAAATTTGTACGTTAACAGCAGATTATATGTTAACGAAAGTAGGATCAGCCGGAAAACCACTATTTCAGTGTCAGCTTCGTATTGAAAAAGACGGCGTAGTTGTGCCGCCCCGTGCTGAAGGAGAAATTGTAGTAAAAGGACCGAACGTAACAGGTGGCTACTTTAACCGTGAAGATGCGACGCATGAGGCGATCAGAAATGGATGGCTTCATACTGGTGACCTCGGTTATTTAGATGAAGAAGGATTTTTATACGTATTAGATCGACGCAGTGATTTAATTATTTCTGGCGGAGAAAATATATATCCAGCTCAAATTGAAGAAGTATTGCTCTCTCATCCGGCGGTAGCAGAAGCGGGTGTTGTCGGTATGGCTGACGAAAGTTGGGGACAAGTACCAGCTGCTTTTGTTGTAAAAAGTGGAGACGTAACAGAAGAAGAAATTCTTCGTTTTTGCGAAGAGAAATTAGCGAAATATAAAGTGCCGAAGAAAGCATGTTTCTTAGAGGAATTACCACGAAATGCTTCGAAGAAATTGTTAAGACGAGAGTTAAGACAATTAGTGGAGGAGATGTAGGTGGAAATAAAAAAAGCGACACTTTATATAACGGAAATGCCGCTCATTATCCCGTTTGCGGCAAGTTACGGGACTTATGAAAAGCGTGAAAGTATCTTCATTGAATTAGAAGATACAGATGGATACATTGGTTTTGGTGAAGTCGTTGCATTTTCTGAACCGTGGTATACGGAAGAAACGGTGAAGACAGCGCTGCATGTACTTCAGGATTTTTTATTACCAGATTTATTGAAAGCTGAAATCTCTCATCCGAATGAAGTACCGTCTTTGTTCCAACATATAAAGAGAAACCGAATGGCAAAGGCCGGAATTGAAGGTGCTGTTTGGGATTTATATGCGAAGCGTCAAGAGCAGTCGTTAGCGATATTGCTTGGCGGAAATAGGTCTGAAATTGAAGTCGGCGTTGTGATTGGGATCAATACAATTCCCACTATGTTAAAACAAATCGAGAAGTATGCGGAAGAAGGATACGAGCGCTTTAAAGTGAAAATAAAGCCAGAACATGATTACGAATTACTGAAAGAAATTCGCAAAGAGTTTCCGAACATCCCGTTAATGGCTGATGCAAATTCAGCTTATACATTAGCGGATACGGAGAAGTTGAAACGACTAGATGAATTCCAACTTATGATGATTGAACAACCGTTAGCGGATTACGATTTTCTGGATCATGCACAACTGCAAAAGAAAATTGAGACACCGATTTGTTTAGATGAAAGCATCCATAGTTTAGAAGACGCACGTGTTGCGATTACGCTTGGCAGTTGCCGCGTCGTTAATATTAAACCAGGGCGAGTGGGCGGATTAACAGAGTCCGTTCAAATCCATAATTATTGTATGGAGCATAACATACCAGTTTGGTGCGGTGGCATGGTAGAAATGGGGATTTCACGAGCTCAAAATGTTGCACTTGCCTCTTTGCCAAACTTTACGATTCCTGGAGATATATCTGCTTCTAGTAGACATTGGGAGAAGGATATCATTTCACCAGAAGTGATGCTTGAAGGCGGAAAAGTAAGGGTACCGCAAAGTATTGAACGTGAGTATGAAGTAGATCGAGGCAGGTTGGAAGAAATAACAAAGCAGCGGATTATTTTTGAGCGATGAATGGGAGCTTTTATTAGTACTGACTACCTGCAAATAGCGGGATGATTTTGTCGTTAATTGTCGGTAAGTCGATATATTTAAAAAATCGCTGATATAATTTAAATTACAGTTGATATATTTTGAAAATTGCCGATATAATTTCATTTATCAAGGTTACTCTTATGAGTAGCCTTTTCTTATTGTACAAATTGGATAGACTAGTTTAAAATCGAGCGTATGAAAACAGAATAAAGTAGGGGGACTAAAATGAAGCGCATTTCAATTTTAATAGCTGATGATGAAGCGGAAATTGCTGATTTAATTGAGATACATTTAGAAAAAGAGGGTTACCACGTCGTGAAAGCAGCTGATGGAGAAGAGGCAATTCATGTTATTGAAACGCAGCCAATCGATTTAGTGGTTTTAGATATTATGATGCCGAAAATGGATGGATATGAAGTGACGAGGCAGATTCGCGGTAAGCACCACATGCCAATCATTTTCTTAAGTGCGAAAACATCTGATTTTGATAAGGTGACAGGTCTTGTGCTAGGCGCAGATGATTATATGACGAAGCCTTTCACACCGATTGAATTAGTCGCACGTGTAAATGCACAATTACGCCGATTTCTTACGTTAAATCAGCCGAAAGTAGCGGAGAGTAAATCTGCTTTAGAAATAGGCGGAGTCGCTATTGACCCTGAGCGAAGAACGGTAAATGTGTACGGAGAGCCAATTGAATTAACACCTAAAGAGTTTGACATTTTATATGTATTAGCAAGTCACCCGAAGAAAGTGTACAGTGTGGAAAATATTTTTCAGCAAGTATGGGCTGAAGGGTATTACGAAAGTGGAAATACAGTTATGGTACATATCCGTACTTTGCGGAAAAAACTTGGAGAAGATAAAAGAAAGAATAAGTTAATAAAAACAGTGTGGGGAGTAGGGTATACTTTCAATGGCTAAAAAGATGAGAAGCTTTCGTTCGAAAATGGTTATGTTATTTGCGCTAAGTATGATATTAGCTGCTGGCGTAACGTATTTACTTTATGAAGGATTACGGATTTATTATAAATTAGTAGTTCGTTATGAGGATCCTTTAGCTCAATTGCGTTCAATGGTAAGACAAATTGGGGATATTAATTTCTTTTTAATTATTTTCATCCCTCTGTCCATTATGTTTTTCTTCTTTCTTACTAGGCCGTATTTAAAGTATTTTGATGAGATTTCAAACGGGATTCATCATTTGGCGAACGGAGATTTTACAAATCAAGTTCGCGTTTCATCAAATGATGAGTTTGGATATATCGCCCGCGAAATGAATGTAGCGAGTGAGAAATTAAAAGAAGCAGTTGAACGAGGAGATTTTGCGGAAAGTAGTAAGGATCAGCTCATTGTTAACTTAGCTCACGATTTAAGAACACCATTAACATCTGTTTTAGGTTATTTAGATTTAATTCTTAAAGATGAGAATTTGACGAAGGAACAAATTAAACACTTTTCCACAATTGCTTTTACGAAATCCGAAAGACTGGAAAGTTTAATTGATGAATTATTTGAAATAACGAGAATGAATTATGGCATGTTGAAAATTGAAAAAAGACCAATTGATATAAGTGAATTACTCATACAGTTAGAGGAAGAATTGTATCCGTCATTAGAAAAAAAGGATTTAGAAGCGAGATTGAATATGGATTCGCATTTACCTATTAATGGTGACGGAAAATTATTAGCACGAGTATTTGAAAATCTTTTAACGAATGCAATTCGCTATGGATACGATGGAAAGTTTGTTGATGTGAACGGATATATTGAGAGTGAAGAGGTAGTCGTACAAATTATTAATTACGGAGATAGCATTCCAGAAGAAGATTTACCGTATCTTTTTGATATGTTTTATACAGGTGATAAAGCTAGAACGGAGCAACAAGGTAGTACAGGCCTTGGGTTATTTATTGCGAAAAATATTGTCGAGCAGCATAACGGTACCATTTCTGCTGACAGTAATGTAATTAGAACGATATTTGAAGTGAGATTGCCAAAAGAAGAGAGTTCAATAATTTAATAAAAATTTAAACTTTACCCCACTTTTTATTTTAATAGTTTTTTCTATTCTAGACGTAAGTTACGTTAAGGAGGAACTAGAAATGAAAAAGTGGGTATTTATTTCTCTTTTTATATTATGTACAGTCTGTGTAGGCTTTTATATATCACCATTATTTCAAAAGGATATCGATGTTAAAATTGCAGAAAAAGATAACAAAGTAAAAGCCGCGAACACTGAAAAGATAGAGGTTACAGAGGAACAAATTTATAAAGGTGATCTATTATTAGTTAATAAAGATTACCCGGTTAAAAAAGATAGTGTTAGGTCCGATATTATAAATGTAAATCACAATAGTGAATTAGTAAGAGGCTATGTAATATTTGATAGAAATCTTCGCTTATCAAAGGGTGTTGTAAAAAAGTTTTTGAGCGTTGTCGATGCAGCTGGGAAAGATGGAATACAGCATTTCTTAATGAGTAGCGGTTACCGAGATTTTCAAGAACAAAGTAAATTATATAAAGAAATGGGATCTGATTATGCACTTCCAGCAGGATATAGTGAACATAATTTAGGGTTATCACTCGACGTTGGGTCTACTCAAAAGAAAATGGAGAAAGCTCCTGAAGGAAAATGGATTGAAGAGAACGTATGGAAGCACGGATTTGTTTTACGTTATCCGAAAAATAAAAGTGATATTACGGGCATTCAATATGAGCCGTGGCACATACGTTATGTCGGCTTACCACATAGCGCAATTATGCAAAAAAAGAAGATTACGTTAGAGGAATATTTGGACTTTTTAAAAGAGGAAAAAGAAGTTTCAACTGAGGTTGAAGGTAAGAAATATACGGTTTCTTATTATAAAGTTTCAGAGAGTATGAACGTGAAGGTTCCAGTGAATAAGCAGTATGAAATTTCGGGGAATAATATGGATGGGGTTATTGTGACGGTTCAGGAATAGAGAAAAAGGCTGGTCCGTTTTGGGGCAGTCTTTTAGCATATAAGAAAGGGATTGACGTTTTTTGCCGGTAAATCGATATTCCTTGTCGAATCGTTGATATATTGTGAGTTATGATAGATATATTTGAAAAATCGTTGATATATTGTGAGTTACGATAGATATATTCGAAAAACCGTTGATATATTTTCTTGTACTATCGAAATTTTAGAGAGTACGCTTTTATATAACTTTAAACATTATAACGTTATATTTACTTTTCGTTTTTTTCGTGATACTCTAAATATGTGAAAGAGATATAAAAATGAAACTTTAATGTAAGCGTATTCTTATGGCTTCTTATAGAAAAGGGTGGAAATACAATGACAGAACGATTCGTGCTACGTAATGTGAAGCGTGTGAACGGGGAAGAGATTGACATTGTAGTTGAAAATAATAAAATCGCACAGGTGACGAAAGCTGGTGCTGGCGAAGGTGGAAAGGTTCTTGATTACTCAGGTACTTACGTATCGAGTGGCTGGATTGATTTGCACGTTCATGCTTTTCCAGAGTTTGATCCGTATGGCGATGAGGTGGATGAAATTGGCGTTAAGCAAGGGGTAACGACAATTGTTGATGCGGGAAGCTGCGGAGCTGATCGCATCGCAGATTTAGTACAAAGTAGAAAGCAGGCAAAAACAAATTTATTTGCCTTTTTAAATATTTCTCGCATCGGTTTGAAACGAATTGATGAATTATCCAATATGGAATGGATAGATAAAGAGAAAGTAATAGATGCAGTAGACAAGTATAAAGATGTAATCGTTGGGTTAAAAGCGAGAATGAGTAAAAGTGTCGTTTGTGATAGCGGAATTGAACCGCTGCACGTGGCTCGCTCGTTATCTAGCGAAACATCATT
The DNA here is from genome assembly GCF_042136375.2 of Bacillus altaicus. Classification (NCBI taxonomy): domain Bacteria; kingdom Bacillati; phylum Bacillota; class Bacilli; order Caryophanales; family Bacillaceae; genus Bacillus; species Bacillus altaicus. The sequence continues at coordinate 893,602 of NZ_CM143394.1, forward strand.
ACCAATTATGGTACATATCGGCTCAGCACCTCCGCGAATTGAGGAAGTTGTACCACTTCTAGAAAAAGATGATGTGATTACACATTACTTAAACGGGAAAGAAAATAATTTATTTGATGAAGAAGGAAAACCGCTACCTGTGTTACTAGATGCAGTAAAACGCGGTGTTCACTTAGATGTTGGGCATGGCAATGCTAGCTTTTCTTTTAAAGTAGCAGAGGCAGCGAAGCATCACGGCATTGCCCTTAATACAATTAGTACAGATATTTACCGGAAGAATCGTATACATGGTCCAGTTTACAGTATGGCTAACGTTCTTTCGAAATTCCTTTACTTAGGTTATTCGCTAGAAGAAGTGATTGATGCGGTTACGAAAAATGCAGCAGAATGGCTTAAGAAACCAGAGTTTGGCCGCATTCAAGAAGGCGATATTGCGAACTTAACTTTATTTACGGTGAAAGATGAACCGATTACGTTAATTGATTCAGAAGGGGACCAGCGCATTGCTGAAAGAAGAATTGATACGAAAGGGGTTGTAATCAATGGGTCATTCATTGAATGCTAAGTACGGACTAAAACGTGTAATTAATGCGAGCGGTAGAATGAGTATTTTAGGTGTATCCGCTCCGACAAATACAGTAATGGATGCGATGAAGCATGGTGGACAAAATTATGTGGAAATTGCAGATTTAGTAGATAAAGCGGGGGACCATATTGCAAGAATTTTAGATTCAGAGGCGGCAGTTGTTGTGAACTCAGCGTCGAGTGGAATTGCGCTTTCTATCGCTGGTATCGTTACAGAAGGAAATCGTCGTAAAAGTGAACGACTTCATCAAGAAGTTATTGCGAAAAATGAAGTGATTATGCTGAAAGGTCATAACGTTCAATACGGTGCTCCTGTTGAAACGATGATTTATTTAGGCGGAGGTAAGCTCGTTGAAGTAGGTTACGCAAATGAAGGGAAAGCAGAGCATATTGAAGATGCGATTGGTGAAAATACAGCAGCTATTCTTTATGTGAAATCGCATCATGCAGTGCAAAAAAATATGATTTCTGTTGAAGAAGCATGGGAAGTTGCACAGCGAAATAATGTACCACTTATCGTTGATGCGGCAGCTGAAGAAGACATTCAAAAATATGTGAAGTATTCTGATCTAGCAATTTATAGCGGTTCAAAGGCGATTGAAGGACCTACTTCTGGTATTGTCGGCGGTAAACGAAAATATATCGAATGGCTAAAAGTGCAATTACATTGCATCGGAAGAAGTATGAAAGTTGGGAAAGAGACGACTTTCGGTTTACTTCAAGCACTGGATGAATACGGAGTGAAAGAAGATAAGAGTGAACAAGAAAAAGAATTGTTGCAAGTACTTATGCCGCTAAAAGAGTTAAACGGTGTAAATGTAACAATCGTTCAAGATGAAGCAGGAAGAGCGATCTTTAGAGCACGTATTCAAATTAACGAGAAAGAGTTAAATAAAACAGCAAAAGATGTTGTGACGGCATTACGCGAAGGGGAAATCGCAATTTACACACGTGACTACGGAGTAAGACAAGGATTCTTTGATATTGATCCACGTCCACTTCAAGGTGATGATATACATGTGATTGAAGAAAAAATGAGAGAAATTGTAGGGGGAAACTAAAATGACAAACATTCAAAAACGTTTTTATAAAGGCCGCGTAGCATTAAATGTATTAGCGAACAATATCCGAAATGCGAAAGACATTTTTGAAGCAGCAGAAGGTTATGTAGTAGTCGGCGTTTTATCAAAAGATTACTCAACAGTAGAAGAAGCAGTTACAGCAATGAAAGCATACGGAAAAGAAATTGATGATGCTGTATCAATCGGACTTGGAGCAGGAGATAATCGCCAAGCAGCGGTTGTAGCTGAAATTGCGAAGCATTATCCTGGTAGTCATATTAACCAAGTGTTCCCTTCAGTTGGAGCGACACGTGCAAATCTTGGCGGAAAAGATAGCTGGATTAATAGTTTAGTATCACCAACAGGAAAAGTAGGTTACGTAAATATTTCTACTGGCCCAATTAGTGCGGCTGAGGAAGAAAAAGCAAACGTTCCAATTAAAACAGCAATCGCACTTGTACGTGATATGGGCGGAAATTCATTGAAATACTTCCCGATGAAAGGCTTAGCTCATGAAGAAGAATATCGCGCAGTTGCGAAAGCATGTGCGGAAGAAGGATTTGCATTAGAGCCAACAGGCGGAATCGATAAAGAGAACTTTGAAACAATTGTACGTATTGCTTTAGAAGCAAACGTAGAGCAAGTTATCCCGCATGTGTACTCTTCTATTATTGATAAAGAAACTGGTAATACGAAAACAGAAGATGTTCGCGAGCTATTAGCGGTAGTGAAGAAGCTAGTTGATCAATATGCGTAAGAAAATTGCAGCATTCGGTGAAGTAATGATGCGCCTGCAAGTGCCGGGATATGAATTGCTATCGCAAGCTAACACACTAAATTATTCTTTTTCAGGTACAGGTGTAAACGTCGCAGCAGCACTTTCTCATTTAGGTCATGAAGGGTTTCTTATTTCAACTTTACCGGAGAATTCAGTTGGAGATGCTGCGGTATCACATATTCAAAAGTTAGGCATTCAGGCACCGTTTATTTCAAGAGGCGGTAAATATGTGGGCATGTACTTTTTAGAAAATGGATTTGGAGCACGTGCAAGCCGCGTTACGTATTCAAATAGACTAGAAAGTAGTTTCAATACAGCATCTGAAGAGATGTACCAATTTGAAGAAATCGCCAAGGAGATTGATATCGTTCATTTTTGCGGAATTACACTTGCGATGAATGATACTGTTCGTCATCATATGAAATCTTTAGCGAAAGCAGTTAAGGAAAACGGAGGTACTGTTGTTTTTGATTGCAACTATCGTCCATCGCTTTGGGGAGAAGATGGGTATGAACAGGCGAAACCGCATTATGAAGAAATGCTAGGCCTTGCCGATATTGTAATGATGAATGAAAAAGATGCGATGTTTGTTCTCGGAATGAAAACAGAAGAGACGGAGCGAGAAGCACAGCTTGTCGATCTTATTCCAAAAGTGGCTGAAATATATAATATCGCTACAATTGCTGGTACACATCGTTCTATTAATAGCGATAATACACACTCACTTCGCGGATTCATATGTAAAGATGGGACGTTCACTTTTGCAAAAACACTTACGTTTTCTGTATATGATAGAATAGGTGCTGGAGATGCTTATACGAGCGGAATTATTCATGGCGAGATAGAAGAGTTTGCACCAGAGAAAGCTGTTTCATTTGCGTCAGCAGCTGGAATGCTTGCACATACAATCGTCGGTGATACGCCAATGTCATCAGAGAAAGATATACTTCGGGCAATGACGGCATCAGTAGGTGATGTAGAAAGGTAGTGGGTGTAACGGTGAACGTAACGAGAAAAAGAGGTCCATTATATTTACAAATTAAAAATATTATTCGTGATCGAATATTACATGGTGTTTATGCCATCCATACAAATATTCCTTCTGAACCACAATTAGAAGAAGAGTTCAAAGTGAGTAAAATTACAGTGCGAAACGCAATTAAAGAACTCGTTCAAGAAGGATATTTAGAAAAGAAAAGTGGTAAAGGAACGAAAGTCATTCGAAATACTTCTGCGACAAAGCTTTCAAAGGGAAAGAAATTTACAGAAGTGTTAGTGGAAGAAGGATATAAAGTACAAAAGAAATTGCTAAAGGCAGAAGTGGTTCATAATGAAGAAGGAACAGTGCCGTTTCGATTATTCGGTAAAGAGAGTTTTCGTATTGAGCGTCTATATGCTTTAAATGATACTCCGTACATTCATTATACGCACTATTTTTCAGCACAAATGGCAAGTACAGACTTATCGGACTTTGACTTACAATCGCTTTATGATTTAGTCGAGGACCGAGGTATACATTTAGAAAACTTCAGAGATGAATTCGCTGTTGGATTTGCGCCTAATTTCGTTGCAGAAGCGTTAGGAGAAAAAGAAGGAACAGCGTTATTAAAACGTATGCGTTATTCTTACGATGAAGTAGGCGAAGTAATTGAATATAGTGAAGGCTACTACAATACGGAAATGCAGCATTATGTAGTTAATTATGACGTATAAAAAAGAGGGGATATTCCCTCTTTTTTTATAAAGTAAGGGGAATGAGAGATGAATATATACTTATTAATCGTCACGTTAATTGCGATCGCAATTGTTATTTTAGGGGTATCGTGGTGGAAGTGGCATGCATTTATTAGTTTAACAGTTGCTAGTTTGTTTTTAGCTATTATGTCTGGACTGAACTTAACGAAAATAGTGACTGCCTATGAAACTGGTGTTGGTAGTGTACTAGGGCATTTAGTTGGTATTTTGGCTCTCGGAACAATTTTAGGGAAAATGATGTCCGATTCAGGGGCAGGCATGCAAGTTGCAGATTTCTTTATTCGATTTTTCGGTGTGAAAAAACTGCCTTGGGCTATGTTATTTGCGGGATTTGTTATAGGGATTCCAGTATTTTTCGAAGTGGGAATCGTCATTTTATTACCACTTGTTATTTCAATTCGAAAAACAACGAAACAAAATATATTGTTAATTGCGTTACCTGTTATTGCTGGATTATCGATTGTACATGGGCTAGTGCCGCCGCATCCAGGTGCGATGACAGCAATCGGTATTTATAATGCGAATTTAGGGAAGGTACTATTGTATTCATTAATTATCGCGTTACCAACAGCAATTATCGCAGGACCGATATTTGCAAAGTGGGTACATAAGAGGGTTATACCTGAAAATGAACCGGAGCTTGTTCGAGTTACGACAGTATCAACTGATTTACCGAGTCGTAAAGTTTCATTTTTTATTATTTTACTGCCAGTAGTTTTAATGATTTTATCAGTAGTCGCACCATATATTTCATTACCGGATAAAATAACTGAATTTTTAGTATTTGTAGGAAGTCCGGTAATCGCTTTACTTATTTCATGTTTCGCAGCGTTTTATTTATTAGGTATACGACAAGGTATTGATAAAAAGATGATTAAAAAATTAACAGATGAAAGTTTATTACCGGTCGGTTCAATTATTTTAATTATCGGTGCAGGTGGTGGATTTAAACAAATATTAATTGAAAGCGGTGTTGGAACAGCCATCGCTCAAATGGCAGAACATATTTCATTATCACCAATCGTCTTAGCGTTCATGGTAGCGGGATTAATCCGAATTGCAACAGGTTCAGCTACTGTAGCATTAACGACAGCAGCTGGAATTGTTTCACCGGTTATTCAGCACATGTCTGGTGTGAATTTAGAGTTGCTGGTTATTGCAACGGGTGCAGGTTCATTAATGTTTTCTCACGTAAATGATGCAGGGTTCTGGCTTGTAAAAGAGTATTTAGGTTTGACAGTAAAAGAAACGTTTAAAACGTGGACGGTGTTGGAGACATTGTTATCATTTATTGCATTCGGCTTTGCGCTTTTACTTAATATGTTTGTTTAAAAGAAGGGGGTGCCTATTTAAAGGTATCCTCTTTTGTGTTGGGGCTCTTTTCATGAAACAAGCCCGTTTTTAGGAGTGCCAAGCTTCCTATTTGCCCTGAAAACATAATATAAATGGAATCCCCTCATTTAGAGCAAGTTGAACTTGTTATGAATGATACTAAAGGAGGAATAGAGTAATGAGCGAAAAGTGTGAACACAGACATGATGATTGCGACCGCAGACGTGGGTGCGGAGGCGGTTTTGCGCTTCTAATCGTATTGTTTATTTTATTAATCATTATCGGTGCTAGCTGCTTCGGCGGAGGCGGCGGTTCTTGTGGTTACGGCGGTTATGGTGGCTATGGCGGCGGCTATGGTGGATACTGCTGCTAATTATTTAAAAACTATTGAAAATAGCCTTGTGCATATTGCACAAGGCTATTTTATTCATATTTTTATATGCTGTGATAATTTACTGATGTAAAGAGAACGGATTAAGAAGAAGAAAATAATCTCGATAATCCCGAATAAAGTGAGTACGATGAATGATTCTTTTAGTAAAGAGAAAGAAAACATGCTTTGTAAAAACTGAATCGCAAATACTGTATGAATACCAGCGACGATATATGGGACAAAAAATAAAATCCCTAATTGAATCGTTGCAGAGTGAAACATTTCTGATTCTGTTAATCCAAGTTTGGTAATTGTAATATACTTTTGTTTCTCGCTCGTTAAGTCATTATACATACGGAAATATAAAACGCTAGCGGCTCCAATAAAGAAAATAAAGCCGAGAAATGCCCAAATAAAGAAATTAGCAATTGCATTTTCTTTACTGTGAACTAGTTCATCAGTAGCTGTATAAATGTAAAAAGGAATTTGAGCTTTTTCGCCTTTATGTTTTTCATAGAAGGCGTTTGCATCATCTCCAATAATTCGCAACATATTTTTGGTCGGAATCATTGCATTTTCCCAGTTTTCCACGAAGTAGTTATAAACTATAGTCGTTTCAATATGAGGGACCATATTATCAATTACATAATCTTGCATAACAATTAAATGGGGCAATGCAAAGTCTGGTGCTATCCCTTTATTAATAAATCCTTTAATACGAAATTCTTTTTTATTAGATCCGATTGTAAGTGTATTTTGTTTTGCAAATGGATTTGAGACAAGATTTAAAAGCTCTGGTGAGTGGCGGGAAATAATATAAACTTGTGTAGAATCAAGTGTTATTTCCGGTCTCTGCAATTGTTTAGCAAGTGCGTTATAATCACTCATTTTCATAAGCGCAATGTCTTCTTTTAAAGCTGTATCTTTTAATACTGTAAACTTATATTTTTTGTACTCGAAATTGCTATTTGTAAGCTCAGTTTCTATTGTAGTAATGTGCTTTTGTTCAAGTGAATTATTACCTTCTGATGTATATGTGAAGGGGATTGGATATCTTTCTAGTATCGATGCTTTTGTATTATTATTAGCAGCAAATAGTCCGATAATAATCGTAAATGCAAGTGCAGATAGCATAGAAACGATAAAGAGTACATTAATATTACTACGGGTACGAGAAACTAAATCTGAAATCCATAACATATTTATTTGTTTCAAATAAAACTTTCTTCGTTTCTTTAAAATATAGATAAAAAGAAGAAATGTTTGTGAAAAGAAAAAATATGTCCCAACTACTACGAGGGGTAAAATAGATAACATAATAAAGAAGACAGATCCATTTTGTACATTTTTTTCTGTTACATAGCCTTGCGGGTAACCGGCAATATAATAGCATAGCCCTAAACAAATTAAAGCGAATAAAGAGATGAGTATAGACGGCCTTTTTTCGGCTGTCATTTTCTTATTACCTTTAATGAGATGGACTGTTTTACGAGTACGGATGAACAGCGGTGTAAATGTAGAAACGATTAAAAATAAAATGATAAATGTTATGGTTGTAACGATGATTGCTTGTGTTGGCCAATATAAATAGAGACCTTTCGCACCTGTTAATTTCGAAGTGACTAATAAGAAAAAGTTAGAGAACACAAGGCCGCCTTGAATACCGATAAAGATAGATAATATCCCGATTATCATGTTTTCGGTAAATAAAAGTCTTTTTAATTGTCTCTGTGAGATACCAAGAATAGTGAGTATCCCGAATTGTTGCTTTCGTACATTTAAAAATGTTCCGATTGAATATAAGAGAAAGAAGAACGAGAACATAACGATAACAAGCTGTGCTGTACTCGCTAAATTCATTAGAGGATCCCGTTCTTGAAAGCTTTGGACATTTTGTAAGCGCGGATGATACGCATATACAGTAAATGAAAAGAAAACCATAATGGAAAACGCACTGCTTACAAAATAAGCGAAATATGCTTTAGAATTACGCGTTACATTTTTAAATGCAAACTGCCAAAACGTCATCCACGTCTTCCTCCTAATAATGCTAAAACATCTAATATTTCTTGATAAAACTTCTCGCGATATAATCCGCGGTGTAATTCATTGTAAAGGCCACCATCTTTAATGAAAATAACTCGGTTACAATAGCTTGCTGCAAACGGATCGTGAGTAACCATTAAAATCGTTGCATCCTCTTCTTTATTTAATTTCGTAAATAATTCCATTACATCAATTGCCGCTTTCGAATCTAAGTTTCCTGTCGGTTCATCCGCAAGTAGAAGTGATGGGTGATGAATAACAGCACGTGCTACTGCGGTACGCTGTGCTTGTCCTCCAGAAACTTCAAAAATACGTTTGTCCAAAATATGATCAATTCCAAGTTTCTTTGAAATGTTAGCGAGTTTTTCGTCCATTTCTTTTAAAGGAACATTATCTAACGTTAAAGGTAGTACGATATTTTCACCGATTGTTAGTGTATCTAATAGGTTAAAGTTTTGGAAAACAAATCCTAACTCTTGGCGACGGAAAATAGCAAGCTTCTCTCTGCGGAACGTGTGCGGTTGTTTTCCATTAATAATAACTTCACCAGAAGTAGGTGAATCAATTGTAGAGATAACGTTTAAAAATGTAGATTTCCCACTTCCAGATGGCCCCATAATCGCAACGAATTCACCTTTATCTACGTGTAAATTTATATTTTTTAAAGCAGTATGAGGAACTTTTCCTTCATACACTTTTGAGACGTTTTTTATGTGTAATACTTCTTCCATAGTAATCACCTTTCTATTCGTTAAAACTTAATATGTTGTGATAATTTTTGCATATAAAAGGAACGAATTAAAAGGAAAAAGAGAATTTCAACCGTTCCAAAGATTACAAGTACAACTGTAATCTCAGCGAATAATGAGAGATTTAATATTTCTTGTAACATCTTTGTCGCAAACATCGTATGGATCGATGCCATAATGTAAGGAACAAAGAAAAGAATCGCAAGTTGAATTGTAGCAGATTGCTTCATTTCGGTTTCTGTTAAACCGATTTTTGTAATCGTTATATATTTTTCTTGCTCAGTTGTTAAATCTGTATACATACGGAAGTAAAGAACACTGCCAGCACCGATAAAGAAAATGACACCTAGGAAAGTTCCAATTAAGAAGAATGAAGCGACATTTAGCTTAGTTTTGTATAGAGAATCGCTCGCTTCACTTGCATGGAACGGTGGGTGCTCTGCTTGGATAGCTTCATTATCTTTATTAATTTTTGTTGTAAATGCTGAACCAATGTCATGTGCTTGTTCCCAATCGTTCACTTTGAAACTATATACACTCATCTGCTTTGAAACGTTTAATAATGCTTCTACATTTTCATCAGATAGTACGAGTAACTGTGATATTAAGCTATTGGGGAACGGGTTATAACTTTTATATTCTTTTACTTGTAACTGTAAAGAATTTTGATTCAGCGTAAGAGTATTTTTTGCTTTTTGATCATGAATGGTGCCAATAACTTGACTGTCTAAATCTTTAATAAGGATATAAGATTCATTATTTTTTACGTTGAGATGTTCCCAGTTTAATGCATTAGCCAGTATGTTATAGTCTCTTTGTTTAATTGCATAATACAGCTGCGGGCTTTCTTCCGCCGAAGATACTTCATATATATCCGTTTTAAATTTCTTATAAGTAAACTGCTCTTCGTTAAATGTTTGTTCTAACCAATTTAAATGTTCATCAGCTAACGTATTTTCAGTATGTGATAAATAAGTAAACGGGAAAGGGTTTTGTCTTATTTCATCAAACTTTGTGAATTTCCCAAACCCATATAAGAATGTAATCATTGTGAAAGCGAGTGTCGATAACATCGTCACAATAAAGAGCATGTTAATATTCGTCCGAATACGGGCTGCTAAATCAGAAATCCAAAGCATATTAATACGTTTCATATAAAATTTTCTTCTCGTCTTTAATATGCGAATGAGTAAGAAGCTAATTTGTGAGAAGAAAAAATATGTCCCAGCTGCAGCAAGTGATGGAATGACAAATATACTGGTGGCGGCGTATAAAAGTCCAGCGATATCTCCTAGTGATATAAAATATAGCGGGTTTGCTGCTAAAGCATATCCAGATAGTAAACATGTCGCGCCAAAGAGAGAGATGAGTACAGATGCTTTTCTTTCTTTTTGTTTTTCACCTTCTTGCAAAAGTCGTACAGCTTTTCTCGTACGAATCAGCATCGGTGTAAAGGAAGATACGAGAATAAAGAGTCCGAGAAAGATTACCGTTGTTAAAATAATAGCACTTGTAGGCCAGTACAAATATAGACCAGGTACATGTGTAATTTTGGCGGTAACCAATAGAAAGAACTGTGAAAAGACAAGGCCAAATTGAATGCCGAAAAATATGGATAGGAAACCAATTAACATGTTTTCTAGAAATACGAGCCTCTTTAACTGCTTTGGAGATATGCCAAGTACTGTTAAAATCCCGAACTGTTTTTTTCGTACTTTTAAGAAAGTACCGATCGAATATAGCAAGAAGAAAAATGAAAAGAATACAATGACAACTTCTGAAACTGTCATTAATATGCTCAGAGCATAATTAACGTCTGTCATATGCAGCTTCGGATGAAATAAATAAACTGCAAATGAGAAAAAGATTGCGATGGAAAACGCACTGCTTACAAAATAGGCGAAATAAGCTCTGGCGTTCCGTGTTACGTTTTTAAAGGCAAACTGCCAAAATGTCATTCACCTGAACCTCCTAATAGAGTGAAGAGGAAAAGGATATAAGAGATACCCTTTTCCTGTACTAATATATTCATAAAACTTAACCATTCGTATACTCTGATAACTTTTGCATGTAAAAGGAACGAATGAATAAGAAAAAGACGATTTCAACTATGCCAAAAATAATAAGAACGGCTGAAATTTCTTTGAATAGTGATAAATCAATTACATCTTGAAGCATTTTTGTTGCGAACATTGTATGAATGGATGCCATAACATATGGAACGAAAAATAAAATGCTAAGTTGAATGGTTGCAGATCGTTTCATCTCTGCATTTGTTACACCAATTTTTGAAATTGCTACATATTTTTCTTGTTCGTTTGTTAAATCTGTATACATTCTGAAGTAAAGAACGCTGCCTGCTCCAATAAAGAAAATGACACCTAAGAATGTCCCGATTAGGAAGTATGCAGCACTTCCTGATGTGATTCTATATAATGAGTCTGCTGATTCATAGGAGTGTATAAGGGGGCCTTCGTATTGGAATTCCTGTCGATCTTTTTGTATTTTTTTCATAAAATCATTAGCAATTTCATACGTCTTTTCCCAGTTTTGTACGTTATAATTGTACGCTGATACATGCTTTGTTGTACTTGGTAAGTTGTTTACAACAATATCAGGTAAAATTAAAGTTTGATATGAAAAGTTAGATGGAATGGCCCCTGCTTGTTCATAGCCCTTTACTTGTAATATCGTATTTGTGCTAGAAAGTGTAATGGATTTTCTATTGAAGCTTGGATCAAATTGGCTGAATAAGGTGAAATAAGCGCTGCCGCTTAAGACATATGCTTCGTTATCGCTCATGAATAGTTGTTTCATTCGCAGGGAAGCTGCAAGTTTATTATAGTCACTTTGTTTCATTGCATAGATGTCATTGTAAGTCGTTATACCTGCATCTTCTTTCAGTGGTGTTTCATATAAATCAGCTTCTATCTTTTTATAAGAGAAATTTTCTTTTTGTAACTGCTGTTCAAGCCAAGTTAAATGCTTGTTAGCAAAAGGATTTGCGTCATATGAAAAATAAGAAAATGGAAAAGGTGAACTTCTCGTAACATCTAGCTTTGTAAACTTTCCAAATCCATATAGAAATGTAATCATTGTGAAGGCTACTGTAGATAGCATCGCTACAATAAAAAGCATATTAATATTTGTTCGAATACGACTTGCTAAATCAGAAATCCAAAGCATATTAATCCGTTTCATATAAAAACTTCTTCTTTTCTTTAAAATATAAATAAGTAAGAAACTAATTTGAGAAAAGAAAAAATATGTCCCAATTGTAACAAGTGCTGGAATCACAAAAATACTTGAAACCATATATATAACGCCTACTTGCGGGTTTACTGAAAAGAAATATTTAGGATTTACAGCTAAAATATAACCACCTAATAAACAGATAGCACCAAACAGAGAAATTAATATGGATGGTTTTCTTTCTTTTTGTTTTACATTGTTTGTTTTTAAAAGGTGCAATGCTTTTTTTGTTCGAATAAGCATTGGTGTGAATGCAGATACAGCGATAAAGAGACCAAGAAACACAATCGTTGTTAAAATGAAAGCATTCGTAGGTATATATAAATATATCCCTGGTACGTGCGTAATTTTCGCCGTCACTAATAAGAAAAATTGCGAAAAGACAAGCCCAAACTGCATACCAAAAAAGATAGATAAAATACCAATTAACATATTTTCCGTAAAAACGAGACGATGTAATTGCTTTTTCGATATACCTAAAACGGTTAAAATACCAAATTGTTTTTTACGAACTTTTAAAAACGATCCGATTGAATATAGTAAAAAGAAGAAAGAGAACAGTACAATGACAACTTCTGAAAAAATCATTAATCCTGAAATTTCAGAGATCATACTGAAATTTTGTAATTTCGGATGAAATAAATAAACAGCAAACGAAAAGAAAACAGCAATGGAAAAGGAACTGCTTAAAAAATAGGCAAAATAAGCTCTTGAGTTGCGCGTTACATTTTTAAATGCAAATTGCCAAAATGTCATAATATGTACCTCCCGTTAGAAGGCCAATATGCAGTTTTATTGCAAAAAATGTATGAGAGTATATTCTCATACATTTTGCTAGCATATGTTCCAATCATGCTTTGGTCACCTTCTCCGTATTTTCTGCTTGATTGTTTGCAGCGTTGTGGAAGATGATTTTAATCGTCGTTCCTTTACCAACTTCAGAGTCTAGTTTTACAGAATGACCTAAATAATCACAAATTTTACTTACGATATAAAGTCCCATACCAGTAGATTCTCCGAATGTACGACCATTTTTCCCAGTGTAAAATGGTTCAAATACTCTTCGAACATCTTCTTGCGGAATACCAACGCCCTCATCACGAACTTCCAAAATGATATCTTTTCCATTTCGATAAGCTGATAAGAAAACTTTCTTTCCGCGTTCACCAGAATAACGAACAGCATTTGTCATTAACTGATAAATGATGAACTTTAGCCATTTCGCATCAGAAGCAACTTTTAAATCTGAATGAACTTCTAAAACAGGGAAGACCCCGTTTCGAATGAATAGTTCTTTTAATCCGTTAATATTTTTTGTTACAGCATCTTTTAATGAAACGGTCTCAACATGGAAGTCTTCATGGAAGTTGTTTAACCTTGCCATGTATAAAGCCATATCGAGTCCTTGATTTAGTCGCTCTAATTCTTTTTTAAATTGCGGGATTAAATGTTCATCTTCCATTTCAAGCACCATAAGTTGCATAACAGAAACGGGCGTTTTCATTTGATGTACCCAGTGGTTAATAAATAATTGGTGTTCTTGCTGTTTTACTTCAAATGTTTGTAGGTCTTTTTGGAATAGACGATATTGCGTACGAACGAGCTCGTTTACACCGTGGGGCATAGGAGCAGTCGCTCTTTCAATAAACGCATCTTCCATTTTCTCTGGTGGTTCACTTAATCTGTGGTACATTCTACGATTACGAACGTAACGATAAGCGAGGAAACAGATGAATAAATATAAGCTTAAAACGATGAAGTAAAACTTATTATTTTGAAATCCATCTACTGCATCATAGAGAACGAAAATGATTCCGAAGTTTAATACATATAGTAGAAAAAATGCAAAATGATCACGTAAAAATAGCTTCATGCTTATTCACTCCAAGTTGTGTTAAAACGATATCCAAGTCCACGTACTGTTTCAATAGAGTTCTCAATACCAAGCTCATTAAACTTTTTACGAAGACGCGTAATGTTTACGTTTAATGTATTTTCTTCAACGAAGCTCTCATCATCCCAAAGGGCAGCTAATAAATCTTCACGGCTTGCTGTACGAGGGAATTTAGATAATAGCATTTCTGCTAAAATAGCTTCTTTCTTTGTTAAAAGAACTTGCTCAGATCCGAAATGAATTTCTGGACGTTCAGGGAATAGTTTTAAACCTTCTACTTCAACGATACGTTCAGAAATATTTGGTGCATAATCACCATAAATACGGCGTAATTGACCTTTAATTTTTGCCATTACAACGTCATAGTGGAACGGTTTCGTAATGTAATCATCCGCGCCACTTTCAATCGCCATAATTTGTTCCATTTCACCAGCACGAGCTGAAATGAAAATAATTGGACAAGTAGATTCATGACGGATTTGACGGCACCAGTAGAAACCATCGAATTTCGGTAAGTTTACATCAAGTAAAACAAGATGTGGTTTCACGGCGTTAAACGATTCCATAATATCATCGAAGTTCTCTGCAACAACAGCATCATAGCCATATTTTTGAATGTGAGATTGTAGTAATGTTGAAATATTTGGATCGTCTTCAACGATTAAAATTTTATACATATGTATATTCCTCCTAAAAAAACAATTGTAGCTATAGTGTATCATGTGTTTCAAGTCTTTTCATTATGTTGAAATGAGAGCTATATAAATATAAAGATTTTAAAAACAATATAGAACTTGTCTTTTTAGGGGAGAGAGAGGAGCCAGCCATGCATAGAAGCGGTCAGAGCTTTTTTTGCCCCGTACGAAGTAAAAACAAAGAAATCAAATGAATAGGCTTTCCTGTTTGTCATACATATCATAGCTGTGGTGTATTTATATGACGAAAGAGTAAACATATAGGTCAAAAGTGGAAAAAGTAAAAAGGGCCTCATATATAATTGACAATTGACTGAAATCATTTTAACATTTAGATAAATATCTAAATGTCTAATTAGTGAAAGGAAGAAAGACATTGAATCAAGCATTTAAAGCATTAGCAGACCCAACAAGGCGAAAAATTTTAGATTTATTAAAAGAAGGCGATTTAACAGCTGGCGAAATTGCTGAACAGTTCAATATGACAAAGCCAAGTATTTCTCATCACCTAAATGCGCTTAAAAATGCTGAACTTATCCAAGATGAAAAAAGAGGGCAATTTGTTATGTACTCTTTAAACACAACTGTATTTCAAGATTTATTGACCTGGGTGTTTACATTTACGAATAAGGGGGAAGAGGGGAAATGAAAAAACATCTTTTTGCAATTATATTAGTTCTTATAACTTGTATCGCATGGGCGTTTGCTTGGCCACATTTACCGGATACAATCGCGACACATTGGAGTGGTGGTAAGGTAGATGGCTATTCTTCTAAACTTTACGGAATGATTTTTATGGTTGGAATTATGATTGCGTTATATGTATTTCTAAATGTGATACCAAAGATTGATCCAAGGAAAGCAAATTACGAGAAATTTTCTAAAGCTTTTATGATGATGAATAACGGGATACTCCTGCTACTATTTGTAGGAAATATAGATATTATTACAAGTGGACTAGGATATAATTTATTCATTAATCGAGTCCCAGAATTATTAGTTGGTGTTTTATTTTTAGTGATGGGTAATTATTTACCGCAGTGTAAGCCTAACTTTTTCGTTGGGATGCGTAATCCTTGGACGTTAAGTAATGAAGAAGTATGGCGGAAAACACATCGATTTAGTGGGAAAGTATTTGTAGCTTTAGGACTCATTATGATTATAAGTGTTTTCGCTCCAGTTGATTGGAGATCGTATATGATGCTTGGAATTATAGTAGTTGCTGTCATCATAACGAATTTATATTCTTATGTTATTTATAAAAAAGAAATGCAATTGTGAGCTGTGTTAGTCAAATTTTATAGTTATAGTTTCTATGTGTTAAGCGATTTAATACTCAGTGGGGAGAATGAAAAGCTTACTGAGTAATTTTTTTGTTTCGAGTCTGAAAATTCAGTTATAAAGATAGTTTGGGGGAAATCACATGTTAGAAATTATAAATTTTAGCAAGACATATAAAGGTGGAAAAAAAGCAGTAGATCAGTTAAATATTACTGTTCAAGCAGGAGATATCTTTGGATTTATTGGACATAACGGTGCGGGGAAAAGTACAACAATTAAGTCGTTAGTAGGAGTTATAGATTTTGAAGAGGGTGAAATTTTTGTTGATGGACATTCGGTAAAAAAGGATCCGATTGCATGTAAGAGAGTGATGGCGTACATTCCTGATAATCCCGATTTATATGAGCAATTAACAGGGATTCAATATTTAAACTTTGTTGCGGATGTTTTTAAGGTGTCTGCAAAAGATCGGGAAAAGGAGATACAAAAGTATGGAGATGCTTTTGAGATTACACCGTACCTAGGTGATTTAATATCTTCTTATTCACATGGTATGAAACAAAAAGTGGCGATTATATCAGCGGTTTTGCATAAACCGAAATTATTAGTTTTAGATGAACCTTTCGTTGGTCTTGATCCAAAGGCTGCTGTAGTGTTGAAAGGTATTATGAAGGAGCTTTGTGAAAAGGGAAGTGCGATTTTCTTTTCTACGCATGTTTTAGATGTGGCGGAGAAGTTATGTAATAAAATAGCGATGATTAATAGAGGGAAATTAGCACTTTCAGGGGAAGTGAATTCTTTAATAAAGGAAGGATCATTGGAAGAGCTCTTTATGAAGGAGCTTGCTAATGAATACTAATAGTCTAGGTCTTTTGAAAATCCGGTTGATAACGCAGCTTGGTTTAAATACTTTTAAATATGAAAAAGATAAGAAAAAGAAGCAGAATAAAATTTTGCTGACAGCATCTATTGCCTTGGTGGGTGTCATGTTAATGCTATATTGCGGAGCCTCAGCATATGGGTTGGTGAAACTAGGAATAAGTGAAATTATCCCAGTTTATGCACTAGTTATTAGCAGTGTATTGACGTTGTTTTTCACTATATTTAAGGCAAATGGAGAGATTTTTGCTTTTAAGGACTACGATCTTTTAATGTCATTACCGATTCGTGTAAGTACTGTTATTACAAGTAGGTTTTTGTATTTATATTTGCTGAATACGATCTTTTCAATCATAATCATGCTACCAATGGGAGTTGTTTATGGCATACATGAGAATCCATCAGTTTCTTTTTACTTTATGTGGTTCATCAGTATGTTTATAGCATCTTTAATTCCAACAACAATCGCAGCGATCTTTGGAGCTATGATTACGGCAATCGCTTCTAAATTTAAAAATACGAATAAAATAACTACGATTTTAAGTTTTATAGTAATGATTACATTCGGCTTCTTTATGCTAAAAAACGGAAATGCTCAATATAGCCTTAATGATATGAATGGGATTGGTGCAATTGTTTCAGAGCAACTAACTAAAGTGTATCCATTAGCTAACATGTTTCAAAAAGCAATTGTTCATGCTGATCTTGTAGCTTTCACCCTGTTTGTTGGGATATCGGTTATTTGGTATTATCTTTTTGTAAAAATACTTTCGTTAAAATATAAGCAAATAAACACAGGGATTACCACTTATCATATGCTTTCAAATTATGAGATTAATAGTATGAGAAAAGAAAGTGTATTGGTCGCGCTGTATAAAAAAGAACTAAAGCGTTTCTTTTCTTCTACAGTGTATGTGATAAACAGTGGAATGGGAGTCGTGATGGCGTTAGCTTTCGCGCTAGCTATAGTTGTAGTAGGACCAAGTCAATTAATAGAGTACCCTGGAATTGAGACCCTGTTGCAAAAGGTTGCTCCATTTGCTATTGCAGCAGCGATTTCGATGACGTGTACAACATGTGTGTCATTGTCATTAGAAGGAAAAAATGTATGGATTATTAAGTCGTTGCCTATAGCGCCAAAGATGATTTATGACAGTAAAATTCTTATGAATCTTTCATTAAGTATACCTGCATCACTTATTAGTGCTTTATTACTGATAATAGGATTAAAACTAGATGTTTGGAGTTCTCTTTTAGTCGTAATAACACCGATAACATATTCATTCTTTTCGGCAGTATGGGGGATTTTTATTAATAATCGATTTGGTTATTATGATTGGGTATCAGAAACTCAAATAGTAAAACAAAGCATAGGATCGTTTGTCGGTATGTTTGGTGGTTTAATTACGGCTGTTATACCTGCCTTTTTAATCGGTACTGCTACGATCTCGAACTACAGAGTATTTACTTTTGTAGTTATTATAGTGCTTGCGATTATTACTATTTTCTTGTATAAGAACGAATCGAGAAGAAGTATAAAGTGAAACTTTAATCAGTGGGGGTTTTGTTCATCCCCCACTGATTATTAGCCTTCACCAATTGGGCGTTTACGGGCAGTTATCTCCCACCTAACTTCCTTGCATTCGCCGAATTTTGAGGTGGGAGTCTTACTGCCAGTTAATGCGGGATAAAATAAAAAGCTGCTTTTCCTGTAAAGAGGAAGAGCAGCTTTTATTTTGAAAAGGTTTAGAACTTTATATTACTTTTTTAAAACAGGTACCCATATCTCACTTCTGAAATTCGGTGAGGATACATCTTTGCTTTCATTCCACAATATTTCCGGTCCTTCCGCTAGTTCATAGTTCGAAGAAGGGAACCATTCGGAATAAATACGTCCCCACACATTTTGTAATGCATCAGGAAATGGACCGACAGCTTCAAATATAGCCCATGTTGAAGCTGCGACTTCAAGTTGTTTGAATTGCTCCGGACAACCTTTTGTCGTAGCTACTCCAATATAGTGATCGAGTTCTCCTTTTTCCTCCATTCTTCCTTCTGAAAAATTCGTAGAAGCACTAATAATTCCTGTAGGTTCAATATTTGAAAGGGACTTTAATATGTCGATCGATTGGCTGTCTAAACTTTTCCACATAGAAGCAATTTCTTCGTTTACACCGTTAAAAACAATCGGTACTCGTTTTTGTATGCCAATGATTTGAAATGGATCTTTTTCTTCAATTCGATAGTTCATCTCATTTCCTCCTTGAATGGATAGTTGGAAGGTCATTGGTGAATAAGATTTCAAAGAACGAATTGTACTTCGAGCTTCTGAAGGCGTTATTCCGTGCAAGTTTTGAAATGCACGTGTAAATGAATCTGGTGAGTTGTATCCATATTTTATAGCGACATCAATGACTTTTACATTGCTATCTTTTAGTTCAAAAGCAGCAAGAGTAAGACGTCTACAGCGAATATATTCTGATAGTGATATGCCAGCTAAAAAAGAAAACATTCTTTTGAAATGATATTCGGAGCAGAAAGCTATTTTTGCGACTTCTTTAAAATCAATTTCGTGTGTAAGGTTGTCTTCAATATACTGCATTGCCGCATTCATATTTTTAAGTGAATCCATTATATGACCTCCTCTATAAATAGAATATCAGGAACAAAATAGCTCCATCCGACATTTCATGCACAACTTTGTAGGGGGCATTTTTAACCTTACAAAATTGTAATGTTCCTGTAAGGAGAATGAATGGATGGCATGATATCCCAATGTTATAGTAACAAAGTACTTTAGCTCATTAGGTTAAATTTTGATTTCTCCGCTTATGTGCCTTACATAACTGTCATGTTTGTGTAAGAAACATCGATAGTGGCAAGAGTAGAGAGTGTATATAGTTGAAAATAGAGAATAGAAGAAATGAGGGATGTCGAGATGAAAACAGTGTTAGAAGCAAAAAATATTGAAAAAGTGTATGACACAGGTGGGAATAAATTTGCAGCTTTAAAAGGTATTAACTTACAAGTGAAAGAAGGAGAGTTCGTTGGAATTATGGGACCTTCTGGTTCTGGGAAGACGACTCTTTTAAATGTCCTTTCTACAATTGATAATGCGACGAACGGTGAAATTTTAATTGATGGAAAAGATATCGTGAAGATGAATGATGATAAGCTGGCGTTGTTCCGCCGTGATCATTTAGGGTTCATTTTCCAAGATTATAACTTATTAGATACGTTAACGGTGAAAGAGAATATTGCGTTACCTCTTGCGTTATCGAAGGTGAAAGCGAATGAGATTGATCGCCGCGTTCTTGAAATCTCAAAGAAATTCGGTATTGATCATATTTTAAGTCAGTTCCCATATCAAGTATCTGGTGGACAGAAGCAGCGCTGCGCAGCATCGCGTGCGATCGTTACAAGTCCTAGTATGATATTTGGGGACGAGCCGACTGGAGCACTTGATTCTAAATCAGCGACAGATTTATTAGAAAGTATGAAGTCGTTAAATGAATATGATAATTCTACAATTTTAATGGTAACGCATGATGCATTTGCGGCGAGTTATTGTAAACGAGTTATTTTCATTAAAGATGGTGAGTTATATAAAGAATTGCACCGCGGTGAATCAACACGTAAACAGTTCTTCCAAAAAGTCGTTGACGTAATGTCTTCCATTTCTGGAGGTATGGCTGATGACCTTATCTAGCATTGCCCTCCGCAACATACAGCGGAACTTTAAAGACTACTTTGTATATTTTACATCTATGATATTTAGCATCGTCATTTATTTTACATTTAAGGCGTTGCAGTATAATTCGCAAATGGAAAAAGCTGCGGAAGCTTCTAAAAAAATTAGCGGTGCATTTCAAGTTTCAAGTGTCATGCTAATTATCTTCGTAGCGGTGTTCATTATATATTCGAACGGTTTCTTTACACGAAAACGTAAAAAAGAAGTTGGGCTATATTCGTTACTCGGTATTCGTAAAAAACAAATTGGTAAAATGCTCTTTTATGAAAATATGTTAATGGGATTAATGTCTTTAATTATTGGGATTGCGATTGGTAGCGTCCTTTCAAAGCTATTCCTTGAACTACTAGTAAGTATGATGGGGTTAAATTTAAATGTTCATTTTGAAGTACCGATGGCTGCAATTGTTGATACAGCAATTATTTTCTTTGTGATTATTTTATATACATCACTTCAAGGGTATCGTTTAATTTATCGCTTTAAGTTAATTGAACTTTTCCGCGCAGAACGTGAAGGAGAAGCAATGCCAAAAGGATCCGTAATTATGGCGTTAATTTCAGTTTTCTTAATCGGCTCAGGTTATTTCTTAGCGTTAATGTTTATGAAGGCAGTTATGTATGCAAACTTTATGGCAGTCGCACTTTATATATTACTTGCGACAGTATTAGGTACGTATTTACTATTTATGTTCTTTACAGTATTCGTATTGAAACGTGCAAGAAATAATAAATCATCGTTTTATAACGGTATGAATATGATAACGACGTCACAGTTACTATATCGTATTAAAGGAAATGCAAAGTCACTTGCGACAATTTCTATTTTAAGTGCAGTAACATTAACAGCGGTTGGTACGTCAGTTACGATGTATTACAACACATTTACGCAATCAAAAGCAGCCATGCCATACAGTTACTCTTATGAGAGAAAAGATGTAGAACTGGATAAGAAAGTAAATACGATTCTTGCAGAGGAGAAGCAGGATCACCCTGTAAAAGATCAATTTGAAATTGAAACGGTTCCTGTCAAAGGGAAGTTCGAAGGAGATAAAGTTGATTTCATTCTTAATATGAATTACACGATTTCAGAGAAATATCAGTTTATATCTCAATCTGAATTCAACAAACTTGCGAAAAAAATTGATGCGGAAACAGTAAATATAGCTACTGGCGAAGCATTTATATATGATAGTTCTTATATTGAAGGATATGAGTTTAGCCCTGAATATAAAGGAAATAAAGCGGTATTCCAAATTGGAAATGAAACGAAGACATTGACGATCCAAGGTGCAAATAATAATGCAATTACGAACTTAGGTGAATTAGTTGTTGTCGTTTCAGATGAAATGTATGAACAGGCGAAGCAAGCATTTGGAACACGTGTTGTAAAAAATATTGATGTAAAAGATGAAAGAAACAGTAAAGTATTAACAGAAAAATTAACAAAAGTGATGCCAGCTGGTGAATCAGAAATGGCACCACCATTTAGAGACTTCTATACTGGTTTCCATATGGGACTTGAAGCAACTGGACTAATGATGTTCATCGGAATGTTCTTAGGACTTGTATTCTTACTAGCAACAGGTTCTATTATTTACTTCAAACAGCTAACAGAAGCAAGTGCAGATCGTGAGCGTTACGTTGTCCTTCATAAAGTCGGTGTAACGAAACAAGAAATGAAAAAAGCTATTGCAAAACAAGTGAGCTTTATCTTTGCAATTCCACTAGTAATCGGAATTCTACACAGTTTGTTTGCATTAAAAGGTTTAGGGAACATACTACCATTTGAAATTATGATTCCGCTTCTAATTAGTATCGGAGTATACAGCGTTATTTATATCGGATATTACTTCTTAACAGTTCGCTCTTATTATAAGATTGTGAGCGCGAAGTAATAAAGGGGCAGCTATCGCTATAAGCGGTAGCTGTTTTTTGATTTCTTCATAAAATCTTAAGAAATCTCCTCAATTTTTATTAAGAAACGATAGTTATACTTAAACACAAGTTAAAAACTATTGAACGAATGGAGAGAGATTTACATGCAACTCATAACATTCTTACATGAATTTATTAAACACCCGAAACATACTGGTGCGATTACGCCAAGTTCAAAAATATTAGCAAAGAAAATGGTAGATGTAATTGATTTTAATAGAGCGAAGTGCATTGTGGAATTAGGTCCTGGTACAGGAGTCTTTACGAAAGAAATTATGAAGCGAAAGAAGAAGGAGACAATATTTCTTCTTATCGAAATTAATGAAGTGTTTTTCAAAGAGCTAAAGAGAAAATTTAAAGATGAGCAGAATGTCATTGTTGTACATGGTTCAGCTGAAAATATAAAGACGTATATGGAAGAGCTCAATATAGAATGCATTGATTACGTCTTATCAGGATTGCCTTTCACATCTTTACCAGAAGAGGTTTCAAAACGCATTTTAAACAACGCAATGGAAGCGATACATGAGAGTGGTGAATTCATTACATTTCAATATTCACTTGTAAAAAAAGGATTTATACAGCATTTCTTCCCTGAAATTACACTAGAAAAAGTTTGGTTTAATTTCCCGCCAGCCTACGTCTTTAGCTGTAAAAAAGAGCTAAGGGGAGCATATGCATAATGGAGCTACATGAATTAATATCATACATTGAGCAGTATGGTTATTGGGCACTATTTTTTTGTTTATGGCTTGGTATTATCGGTATGCCGATTCCAGATGAAATGATTGTAATGAGTGGTGGATTTGTATCTTCATTAGGCGTATTAAGTGTCATTCCTACGTTTTTATTAACATATTTAGGCGTTGTATCTGGGCTTTCTTTAGGTTACATACTAGGGAAAATATTTGGCATAAGAGTGCTTGGAAAATTGATGAAAAAGAAGAAGGCGAAGTACCTTTTAAAATCACAAGAGATAGTAGGGAAATATGGTCATTATGCATTAGTAATAAGTTATTTTATCCCCGTTGTGAGACATATCGTACCGTATTTAGTAGGAATGAATAACATGTCATTTAAAACGTATGCGATTTATTCATATGTAACAGGATTTGTTTGGACGTTAGTTTACTTTGTACTAGGCTCTATATTTGGAAAGCATATAGAAATGATAGTAACCCTTGTGACCGAGTATGGTATATATTTGGGTGGCATCGTTATCATAGTTTCTAGTATTTCTTATGTGTATATGCATAAGAAGAATGCAGTAGTGAGTGAAATAAAGCAACATTCATAGTTTGGTAAATGATGCTGGAGGAGATTTTGTGAGTAAAGGAACGATACTTATCGTGGACGATGAGAAGGAAATTAGAAAACTTATCGCCATCTATTTGAAGAATGAAGGTTACGAAGTATTACAAGCTGGAGATGGTGAAGAGGGGTTAGAAATAGTAAGGAAAAGAGACGTGCATCTAATTGTACTTGATATTATGATGCCGAAAATAGATGGTATTCATATGTGTATGAAAGTGAGAGAAATAGCGGAAATGCCCATTATTATGCTGTCGGCAAAAACGCAAGATATGGACAAGATTCTAGGGTTAACAACTGGAGCAGACGATTACGTAGCAAAACCATTTAATCCACTTGAACTCATTGCTCGTATTAAATCACAACTTCGGAGATATATGAAAATGAGCGGGGCAAGTGTAAAAGATGAAAATGTATTTGAAGTTGGAGATATAAAGATAAATATAGCAACGCGGCAGGTCATTATTGCAAATGAAGAGGTGAAATTGACACCGAGAGAGTTTGAGATATTAGAATTGCTTGCACGAAATCAAGGAATGGTATTAAATGCAGAACAAATTTATGAAAGAGTATGGAAAGAGCAAGCTTTCCAATCCGATAATACTGTGATGGTACATATTCGGAAAATACGTGAAAAGATAGAGGCAATTCCAAGGAAGCCTCGTTACATTAAAACAGTATGGGGAGTTGGCTACAAGATTGAGAAAGATATTTGAACCGATAATATGGATGAATCAAGTTTTTAAAAAAATGATAGGTAAAACAGTTAGTTATTTGCAAAAGAGTATACGTGTACAGTTGATTGCTACATTTACTTTCTGTACATTACTTGGTGTATTAGTAGGGTGGTCTTCATCCTCCTTTTTCGAGGATACGAATAAAGTTTCTATCATTGATTATGCATCAGGTATGGAAGCCATTGATGGACAGACACAAAGACTTGTTGAAAGTATAACGGAAGAAGGGAAGGAAATTAATATACAAGAACAGCTTGATCAATTGAATCATCAAAATCAATTGAAGGTTTTAATAATAGATGAGAATGGGAAAGTGGTTTATAAAACAAAGGGAGCACCGGAAGAACAGATTAATCTTCATGAGACGATGCGTAATGTAATGGATTTTAAAATGGATCAAGTACGATATGTAGAGGCACACAATTTAATTCAAGATAGAGCTGAACAAAAGCGTAAGGAGTTTACAACCTTTTATCCAGTTACTGTTAATACGAAAAATATGTATATCATTGCAAGTGGTATACCACAAGGAAATGTAAAGTATGTAGTGAATGGTAGTAGTCCATTTCCATCTTTACTAGGTTTTATTACTTTTCTACTTTCTTTCTTTTATATAACGAAAAGGAAGATGAATCAAATTGAAGCAATGGCAGAAGGAGTAAGAGAGTTTTCGAAAGGGAACTTACAATATAAAATCAAACAGGCAGGTCAAGATGAAATAGGTGTATTAACTTCAAAGATTAATCAAATGGCAGAAAAACTTTTGGCTAATATAGAAAAAGAAAAACAAATAGAGAAACAAAAAAGTGAATTGATTACAAATGTATCACATGATTTAAGAACACCACTTACTTCTATTATGGGGTATTTACGCTTACTAGGTGATGCGAAATATGAAAATAAAGAACAGCATGATGAGTATATAAAAATTGCTTTTTCAAAATCAGAGCAGTTGAAGATGTTAATAGAGGATTTGTTTGAGTATACAAAACTAACAGATGAAAATATGGTGTTAGATTCACAAGAAGTGTGTATGAATGAACTACTTGATCAGTTAATAGAAGAGCTAGTACCACAAGCGGAGGAACATAATCTTTCATTCGTGAAAAAATTTCAGGAAGATCGTATATATGCCGTTGTGGACTCGGAAAAAATGGTGCGTGTGTTTGAAAACCTCTTAATAAATGCAATTAAATACAGTATAGATAAAGCAGAAATTCAAGTTTCACTTCAAAGAGAAGAACAGCATATCAAAATTTCTATAGCGAATCATAGTGAAGAATTTACAAAAACAGAATTGGAGAATTTGTTTGAGCGTTTTTATAAAAAAGATCAATCGAGAAGTAGAGCTGTAGAAGGTTCAGGCTTGGGGCTTGCAATTGCAAAAAGCATTGTTGAATTGCACAAAGGAGAAATTCGAGCGGAATATGAAAATGGGGTTATTCAATTTATTATCTTATTGCCAATTTAATTAGAAGGGTATTAGAAATATCGGTTACCTTCTAATTAGGGAAGAATGAGTGATAGTGTTGCTATTGATTTAGAGAGAGGCTTATTCCATCATTCAGGTGGACGTTGACTAATAAAACAGAGAAGTGGAGAATCGAAAGTTATATGAAAAAATTAAGTGCGTTTATCGTATTGATTATAGTTGGAGTTACATTACTTGTAGTGAAAGGTGGACCGATTGTAGATCAACTCAATCCGTTTATTAAAGAAGATATTTATTATGCTGTTGTCGACAGTGATGGGGAATATGAAGCCAAAAGTAATGGTTTTGGTAGATGGAACTATAAATTTAAAGGATATGATGAATCTGGTAAAGAACAAAAAATTATGATGACTTCTTCAAAACATTTACGAATAGGAGCATATGTAAAGATTAAGTCTAAAGGGACTTATGGTATGAAATGGGAAGAAATACAAGGTGACGAAATGCCCGCTAAAGCAAAAGAAAAAGTAACAATAAAGCATGTCTAGTTATAGAAATGATAAGTTGTATTCAATAGATAAAGTAACGATCAAGCTTCAAATGTAATGGCAGTATATGATGATTTCTAAATTTTTTATAAAGAAGATAAAGATTATCTGAACTTTATCTAAACTGCATTTCTTCTGTATACAACTACTAGTATTCTATATTGTGTAGATAAAAAATGGTAAGGAGTAACAGGATGATTATGCAGGTTTCTAAGAGGAGAATATTATTATTTCTTTCAATTATTCTTTTTGTTTTATTGATGATGTATGTATGTACGAATAATAGGCATGTACAAAATATTATTCACAATATAGAAGACATTTATAAAGTATATAAAGAGAATCAATTATTGCAAGAAAAAATCGAGAACCAAGAATCGTTAAAGAGTGAAGTGCAAATGTTAAGTGAGGAGAAAGAAAACCTTACTAAGCTTATCAACAAGACGAGAGAATTAAAGGAACAAGGAAAATATAATTTAATTCAAGCTACAGTAGTAAGGCGTGTAGCAGAAGATTGGTATGGAAAAATCGCTCTTGATAGAGGGGTACAACATGGTGTAAAGGTTGATATGGCTGTTATGACGGTGAGTGGTCTTATTGGAAAGGTAGAGAGTGTAGATCAATTTACATCTATTGTGAAATTAATTACGAAAGATGAACGAACAAATCGTTTAGCAATCACCTTCCAAAATAACTCATCCATTTTAGGATTTGTCACAGGGTATGATAAGGAAAAACAAGCTCTTCGAATTAATAATATTCCATCAGATAAAGCGAAAGAAATAAAAATAGGTGATAGCATTATTACCTCTGAATTGAGCCGGAAAATACCACCTGGTCTTGAAGTAGCAGAGGTAATAGATCAAGAGCCCGATAAATATGGTCTTGCACATATTATTTATGCAAAACCCAAGGCGAATTTATATGATTTAGAAGATGTCATTTTAGTAGAACCTAAAGGGTAGCAAAGAATAGTGTCTATTAAAAGTGAAGAAGAGATGAATATCATTTTTTTTTAGGTAGAGTAAGATTAAGAGGAATAAGAAAAAGTATGGAACAAAGAAAAAGAAGTTTTTGGAAAAGCACGAGAAGAAGTAAAATCAGTTCATAAATCTATAGATAAAATGGAAGATGCAGTTCTTCAGAAACAAGCAAAAATTAAGATTAAAGAGGAGAAATAAAGTCTTTATTTCTTACTCAAAAATAGAATATAGAAACCAAAAGTCCCAAGCTACTAGCTTTGGGGCTTTTTCATATTCTTAAAGAAATGTTAAGAATATCCGCTGCTATTTATTAAGAAATGCTATCTATACTTAGAAATGGGTTAAGAAATGCTCGGAAAATATGTAAGGAAAATAAAAATAGGAAAAAGAAGTGTAGGAGCATATAAATGACAGCATCAGTTGTAGAGGTAAAGAATGTACAAAAGGTATACGGTAGAAAAGGTGAGAGTCAATCACATGCACTAAAGAATGTATCGTTCTCGATTCAAGAGGGTGAATTCGTTGGAATTATGGGACCATCTGGCTCAGGGAAAACAACATTATTGAATGTAATTTCTACATTAGATAAAGCGACAGGTGGAATTGTTGAAATTGCTGGAACAGATATTACGAAAATGAAGCAAGGGGAATTATCTGATTTTCGCTCAGAGAAACTAGGGTTTATCTTTCAAGATTTTAACTTACTTGAAAATTTATCAATCTATGAAAACATTGTATTACCGCTTTCTCTGCAAGGTGTTCATTCGAAAAGAATTGGATTAAAGGTGAAAAAGGTAGCAGAGATGTTAGGAATTTCAGAGATTCTTCAAAAATATCCGTCCGAAGTATCTGGTGGACAAAAACAACGTTCGGCGGCGGCTCGTGCACTTGTACATGAGCCAGCAATAATTTTAGGAGATGAGCCAACAGGAGCGCTTGATTCTAAAAATGCGAAAAGTTTATTAGAGGCGATGACCAACTTAAATGAAGAACAGGATGTTTCAATTATGATGGTTACACACGATCCATTAAGCGCAAGTTATTGCCGACGTATTTTATTCATCCAAGATGGAGAATTGTATAAAGAAATTCATCGCAGAGGTACTCGTGAAGAGTTTTATAAAGAAATTTTAGATGTGCTTGCAGATTTAGGCACACAAAAAGCATAAGAAAGAAGGTTCAACATGTTATTCAAACTTTCCATGTCGGGACTAAAAAGTAAACGAAAAGACTATATGGTCTTATTAGTTGGGCTTATTATGTCTATTTCAATTTTTTATATGTTTCAAACGTTAGCGTTAAATAAAACGTTTATCGAAGGAAATTCCATGGATGGAATTTTTTCAGTCTTCCAAACAGGATCATTTTTATTAGGTTTCATTACATTATTCTATATTTTATACGCCAATTCATTTTTATTATCACTTCGGCAAAAAGAATTTGGTATGTATATGGTATTAGGGGCAAAAAAGCATAAAATTACATTGCTCATGTTTATTGAAACAATTGTATTAGGAATAGTATCTCTTATAGTAGGTGTGATAGTCGGTATAATCTTGGCGCAAGGCGTTGGACATTTACTGATGAAGGAACTAGAATTTACTGGCGGTGGTTATCATGCATTTTATGTACCATCAATTATTGTTACTTTCATCTTTTTCATTGCATTATTTATGTTGTCCGCAATTATGAATGGTATGAAACTAGTGCGTAATTCGCTATTACAACTCGTTCACTCCAATAGTCACACAGAGCGTACGCCTATTAAAGGAAAACTAACGAATATAGTAGCACTTTTATCAATTATTTTATTAGCAGTTGGTTATGCTTCGATGATTTATATGAAAGAGTTAAAGGAATCAGGATTTATCATTGCTACAATTACAGTAACACTAGGAACTTATATGCTATTTGCATCATTCCTTCCCATTATTATTAACAAACTAAAAGCGAATAAAAATCGTAGTGAAAAAGGAATCAATGCGTTTACGTTTGCACAGTTAAGTTTTTCTATTAATAGTTTAACGAAAGTATTAGCGACAGTTGCTATGTTAGTGGCTCTCGGTGCAGGTGCAATCTCCAGTGGTATGGCGTTAAAAAATAATGTCACAAATATGGTGGAGAGTGCAGAATACTATGATGTCGAAATTAAAAATCCCACAGCAGAAGAAAAGAAAATATTAGATAGTATTACATTTAAAGAAAAGAATGAATATCGATACAAAGTAGATGAGCAGTTTATTTATCAATTGAAAGAAGATTTAGAAAGAAATCGTCCGCTAACACGTACTGGAAAAGACGAGAATAGTAGCCGATTCGTTCCTGTTTCGAGGGAGCTAATTGTGGGAGCCGTTTTAAGTCATAGCCAAGAAAAAAATGAGGATAATACCAATGTAATTCCAGAAGAGTGGGGAAATGTTTTAAGGTCTCTTCAAAAGACATATATGAATCCTAGTCAAAAGATACAAATTGTAGATCAAAAGATGTATGACGGGATACAAGGTAAAGAAGAAATTATAATACTGGGGAAAACGGACAATTTTATAACGTATAAAGAAGAATGGAAAAAAATCGATGAATTAGAGCTAGCTAGATATAAAGATATGAAAGAAGTACATCTTTTGAGTAAATATATGCTGTATGAAGGATATTACAGTACTTACAGTGGAACAGTATTTATGGGATTTTTCTTAGGCATAGCTTTCTTAGCGATGCTGGCAAGCTGTTTAATGTTTAAAATTCTTTCTGGTGCTTCAAAAGATATTATTCGCTATCAAATGCTTCGTAAAATTGGTGTGCGTTATGAGCTATTAACGAAATCAATTTATAAAGAGTTACTTTTAGTTTTCTTGTTCCCAGCGATCGTAGGTATAATGCACGTATTAGTCGGAATGAGCATGTTCTCGTTCTTAATAGATAATCCATATTTCCGTATTTGGCTGCCGATTATTATTTTCTTAGTCATTTATGTGTTTTATTATTTCATTACAGTTCAATTGTATAAAAAAATTGTTCTTCCGAAAGAAGTGTAGTATGTAGTGAGTAAGGGGGATGATGAATAGAGATAAATTTAGGGGAATATTATATGGAATTTATAGCGATGAAGAAGTTATAGATTGAAAGAAGCAGCTATTCTACGTAATAGCTGCTTCTTTCATTATTTATAATTAGGAAGCAACTTGTACTGTAGATAAGGAGAAATAAAATCCTCTATCTTTTCAGTATATAAAAGATAAAGAGGGAAAGGTATTATAACTTCTGTAGTAATCGTTCGCTGCTTTTCATGTCGCCTTTACACAACGGACATTGTGGCTTATCTTCTAAAGAAAAGTTTTTACGCATCCATCCAAGGCAGTCGTCTGCTTCGCATTCCCACACAGCAATTGCTTCTGGTTCTTCTACAGGTTTATCATTTTTTCTCCAATACATGTGATCGCTCCTTTAAATTGAAAAGTTTTTTAGAAAAAACAAAAAAGGTTGTTAACGTTTTTGTTAACAACCTTTTATTTATTCATCATACTATATTTTTTTGAAAAATGCGAAGTTTAGTAATTATTAAAGTTATAGTGAAATAGTGATTATACAAGCTTAGGATTATAAATCATCGTTGAACACTTTGGTAATAATTCAATTTGACAAGGGATTTTTTGTTTGATTTTCTTGTGAATACCTTATTTAATACTAATAAATAAGGTGGATATTACACTTTGTTTACAATGTGTTTTTGTATTAATATATTGTAATTTATTTTGATTGATTATGAAATAGAAAATGGAAAAGTGTCAGTAAAGAGTCGGAATAGGTATTTTTCTTTAAAATTTTATTTTTTTTAGTTGAGTTTCTTTCTAGAATTCATTAAATTTTTAATAAAAGTGAGTAGAGCTAATTAATAGGTAGTATAAATCGCAAGATAGAAATAACTGGAGGATAATATAGAGCAATATATTAGAAACATTTGCTACATATTTCTTAAGGATTTCAAAGAAGATTAGTAGAATGAGCTAAGTAATTCAGCTACACTTTTTTATCATCCAAAAATATTGTAGTGATTTTAATTGAAAAGGGAGCATGTTAATGGAGACACAAATCGTTATTGGAGTACCTGGTTTATGGAAAGATAGAACAGAATTAATACAAGAAGTTGCGAGTAAGAGTAACTATATGTTAGCAGGGAATATTATGCACCATAAGGAGAAGGAGATTGTTTTTGAAATTGA
Source organism: Bacillus altaicus (assembly GCF_042136375.2). Classification (NCBI taxonomy): domain Bacteria; kingdom Bacillati; phylum Bacillota; class Bacilli; order Caryophanales; family Bacillaceae; genus Bacillus; species Bacillus altaicus. The sequence goes on from NZ_CM143394.1 coordinate 925,195, forward strand.
TGTATATGAACAAGACACATCTTTAGGAGAAGCTTTCTTCTATGCAAGCGGTGAGCGTTTTGATGAAGAATTGCTTCGGGAATTGGAGAAGCATACTTATACAGTGTATGTTATTGCGAAAGTTGACGATACAGAGAGGTTACAAGAAGTGATTGATGTAGGAATGGAACTCTTAAATATTGGTGGACTTGCTTTAAAAGTTGAAACAGCAGGTGTAGCTTATTCGAAAGAAGAATGGAAAGAGCTTGCAGAGGATAAGGAAATATTCCCTATGTACTCACACCTTGTAACTTTAGTAGGAGATGAAGAGGGCGGTTATTATTCGTGTGGAATGCAAGCATTTAATCTACCAGATGTTGTTTTAGACGGAGGAATAGATCCGGAAGTAGCTGTAGATTTATTAAATGATTTTAACCTACATAATATATTCGAAAAACCTAATTTGAAAGATGGAGATACAATTAGTTTCACAGAAGATTCCCCAATGTATCGTCTAGCTCATTATATAGATGAACGCTATGAACAAGAGGATCCATTTTATAATCCGTGCGGGGTATGGAAGTTAGAGAGTGCTTCGGCAAAGAAATCTATATTTCAGAAGTTTGGGAGTGTGCTAAAAGGATGGAAAAATACATAAAAGAGCAAATGAGTATATGCGACAAATATAGAGCAGAGTATGTAGAATCCCCGAATGACTTGAAATTAGGAATAGCGCAAAATGTGAAAAGTGGTATCGTTCCGATTAATGGGTTACGAATGCCTGTAGAAAACGGAACGACAGGTTGGTACATTTGGGCTGGTGAAGAAATGGGGACAGAAGAAGATTTCTTTCTTCCTTTACACGTTCAACATATTGATGAATGGGTACCTGAAATAAAGAAGTATTTAGGATTACCACCTGGTTGGAGATTTTTAATTGCTAGAGATTACGAGGATGTGTGGTATGATCCGAATTTACTTAATGAAGATTTAGAAGAGGGTTCAGATGCATGGGAAGAAAACATGCTACAAGAGTATGGGTGGCACATGCATATCGTGTTAGCAGAGGATATTGATGGTATTCATGCTAATTATCATACGCATGGTCTAAGAGAAAACTTTAGTCATCAAGATTTACAAATAACATTAAATATGGATCCTGAAGTAGCACATGGTGTTTTTTGTTCCATAATAGAAGAAATAAAGAGTGGAAAAAAGTTTGAACAAGGAATAGAGTACACAAATATTATTGAAGGCTATCCAGTTAGTATGAAGTCTTTCATAGAGCTAGATCGGGAGGTTTTAAGAGTTTTGTTACCTGATGAAAGAGGCATTCTTCCTACTGCAATAGAGTGTGATGAATGTTATAAGACTCAATTAGATGATATTGAAGATTAAGTATTTTAATACACACTGGAAAATGTAGATAAATTTTGTGTATGACATGGATAGGAGAGCGAGATGAAAAGAAGAAGAAAGTCTGGAGAAAAGATACAAATGAACCGCTTTACACTCCCTTTATGTTACGGAAGTGAAGCACCATATTATTATTACGAGGTAGAGCCTCATGAAAGAGAGGGACGCTTCCATTTAACATCAGATCTTTGCGTAATGGACGATGAACATTACTTTATTAGGGGATGTTTAGAGCTTCCTATAATTGATTACCATGAAAGTTTTATCTGGACTGTGTGGGTATCACTTAGTAAAGAAAGTTATGATAAAGTACTAGAAAAGTGGGATGAAAGAGGACGAGAAAATAGTGATCCTTATTTTGGCTGGTTATCTGTAGAAATACCAGTTTATTCAGAAACACTAAATTTAAAGACAAATATACATATAAGAGAAGTTGGAATGGCTCCGTTCATCGAATTAGAACCGACTGATCATCCTCTTGCGCTGGAACAAAGAAATGGAATTACTTTAGAGAGAGTTAAAGAAATACAAGAAATTATACAACGATATAATTAGATTAGAATAGAAAAAACGAGTGATATCACTCGTTTTTTCTATTACACAACATTAGGATTATAAATCATCGTAAAGTGCCCTTGTAATAGTTCAATATGGCATGGTGTATGAAGCGAACTTTCTCCATCTGTATCTACTTCTTTTTCTTCTTCTGTTTCAATATGAATGGATTTTGCTTTTACGTGGAAGATGTCATTTTCATTTGAGTCTTCAAATAATTTCTTTCCGATATAATCTTTAAACGCCTGAATGCCTGTTGATTTTACGACGAAAATATCAAGTGTTCCGTCGTCACATTTTACGTTTGGGATAAAGGACGGGATACCGCCAAGATATTCGCCGTTTCCAACCATAACAAGTACAGCTTCGTCTTCATATACTTGTCCGTCGTAAGTGATTTTTACTGGGAATGGTTCAGCGTTTTTTACAGTTCGAATGGTGCTTAAATAGTAACCGATTTTACCAAGCTTTGCTTTCTCTTCTGCATCAATATTGTTTGATACTTCAGAGACGAGTCCAATACCCCAGAAGTTTAAGAAGTGTTGTCCATTTGCTTTTGCGACATCGATTGGTTTTACATGTCCTTTTGTAATGAGTTTTGCTGCTTCTGCAATATTTTGCGGAACACCAAGTGTGCGAGAGAAGTCGTTGCAAGTTCCGCCTGGAATGATTGCAAGTGTAGGTCTAATTTCAAGAGGGGCTAAGCCATTTGTGCATTCAAATACAGTTCCGTCACCACCAAAGACGATAATTAAATCTACTTTACTAGCAAACTCCTGACAATATTTTGTTGCATCACCTTGTTGTTTCGTATGAAGGATGCGTAAATCAGGAAAAGCCGTAGCAAGAGGTGGTACGATTTTCGTTAAGTTTGCATGTAAATCACCTTGTCCTGCTTTCGGATTTACGATGAGGAGTACTTTTTCAAATTTTGTCTTTGTCATTTTTATTCTCTCCCTTTGTCTTTTACGAATCGTGATAGAAAATAAACTTCCATCAGTAATTGATGGAAGTTTACCCCGCATTAACGGGCAGTAAGACTCCCACCTCAAATTTCGACGAATACGAGGAAGTTAGGTGGGAGATCAACTGCCCGTAAAAGCCCGATTGGTTCAACTAATAATCAGTGGGGGATAGACAAAACCCCCACTGATTAAAGTTTCACTTTATTTTTTTATATTATTCCGTTACAACTGAAGCGATAAATGGTAAGTTACGATATTTTTCTGCACAGTCGATACCGTAGCCAACGATAAATTCGTCTGGAATTTGGAAGCCAACATATTCAGCTTTTAAGTCCACTTTACGGCGTTCAGGTTTATCAAGTAACGTACAGAATTTCAATGCTTTTGGTTTATGCATAAAGAAGTGATCTTTTAAGAAGTGAAGTGTTAAACCAGAATCGATAATGTCTTCTACGACAATTACGTTTTTTCCAGTAATGTTTACATCGATATCTTTTAATAGTTTTACTTTTCCAGTTGTTTCTGTTTGATTTCCGTAGCTAGATGCAGAGATAAAGTCGATAGTTACTTCGTTTTTAATGTGACGAATTAAATCAGCAGCGAATACGAAAGATCCTTTTAATACAGCGATTACTACGATTTCTTCTCCTTCAAAATCACGTTCGATTTGAAGAGCTAGTTCTTTTACTTTTTCTTGTAATTGTTCTTCAGAAATTAAAGTGTCTTTTATTTCAATTTTCATTTGAATCCTCCTACAGTGTAAAACTTGTGAACATTTCGACTGTAAAGGATAGAAAGGGAAAAGTCAAAGAAGTTATAAGGTTTTTACAGAAAGTCCCACAAAATAGTCAGATGATATGATATACTAATCACATTAAGAAAACGCTTCCACAAAGGGTGATTATGATGAAAAAGAAACAGTATACAAGTGTAACATTTATAAAAGCATTGCTTTTAACAATTGTTCTTGGCATGTTGGCTTACATAATTGATGTACCTGTAATTCGCATTTCACTAATTGGAATGACTTTAGTATTAGGCGCAATTTCCCACGGTATGATGTCACAGCTGCAAGAGGCTGGACTTGATGATATGAAAGATCATATAGATAAAGTGAAACTTTAATCAGTGGGGGTTTTTGTCCATCCCCCACTGATTATTAGTTGAACCAATCGGGCATTTACGGGCAGTTATCTCCCACCTAATTTCTTCGCATTCGCTGAATTTTAAGGTGGGAGTCTTACTGCCAGTTAATGCGGGATAAGAAATGAGAAACCTTCACATATATATAGTGAAGGTTTTTTCGTTTCTTACAAAAATGTAAGGTGATTTGTAAGACAAATCGATAGTTGCATTGTAGTGTTTTGGATAAACTATAAGTGTAAGGTAAAAGGTAAGCATATTTTAGGTAAATTAAGTTTTAGGCACTCTATATGTGAAAAAGGAGTAGGAGGGCATGGAGAAACATTGGACGACTTTTTCTTTTTTAGCAACTAGTAACACCGTAATGCTAGCTGGAGAAATGGATTTTTTGCAGATGTTTGATCGAGAAGACGATCATTCTTCTTCTAAATTTACAATGAAATGGAGTAAGTGGAGCGATAGTTGTAAATTGGAAGAAGAGACCCCTAACGAAAGGCAAAAAATTATTTTAACAAATCCTATTAAAGCGTGGGTCGTTCAATGTCGTAAGTGTAACGTCAAAAATCACTTCAAGAAAACTGAGCCGAGACAATTAGTTATCACTCCGGCCCTTTCTACTTCTCAATCACGCGAAAGTAACAAATAAATATCGAGACACATCCAAAGAAGCATCGTATTTATACGGTGCTTCTTTCTCGTCCATAAAAAGTCCCTTAGCGTAGGAAAGATTTGTTATGATTATAAAGGAATCTTACATTTTGCATATGGTAGGAAATATGATGGAAGTAAAATTAGAAAAGGTGTGTATGATGAAAAAATACAGTGTAATTGCAGTAGCAAGTTTGTTGGCAACAAATCTATTAACATTTCCTTCTAGTTCGCTAGCGGAAATTGAAAATAAAACAAGAAATAATATAGAAGCTTTACAGAGTATACATAGTGATAGACAGAGTGAGTTGCAAAAACAATTAGAAGTTATACAAGAGCAACAAATAGAATTAGAAAAAAGAACGGATATTTTGAAACAGCAGGAAGAGCTATTTGTTAAGGTTGACGAATTAAAACAGAAAAAAGAAGAATTACTAAAACAAGATAGCGAAGATAAAGGACAATTAGAAGAAGTTCAGCAAAAATTAGATGAATTAAAGAAACAACAAGAAGAACTTGAAAAGAAGAATCCGTTAGAACTAAAAGAAAAGAAGATTGATGAAAAGAATAACCAAGAAGAAACAAAATCGAATGAATTAGAGGAACAAAAAAAGAAGGAAGAGCTTGAAGAGAAGAGTCGATTAGAAGTAAACGAAAAGAATAAACAAGAAGAGACAAATCCTGAATTAAAAGAGAAGCAAAAGAGAGAAGAATTAAAGAAACAGCAAGAGGAATTACGAATAAAACAGCAACAATTGGAGAAGCAGCAAATAGAGTTAAAACAGAAAGAAGAGCAAGCAAAACAAGAAATTGAATTAAAACAGAAAGAAGAGCAAGCAAAACAAGAAATTGAATTAAAACAAAAAGAAGAGCAAGCAAAACAAGAAATTGAATTAAAACAGAAAGAAGAGCAAGCAAAACAAGAAATTGAATTAAAACAGAAAGAAGAGCAAGCAAAACAAGAAATTGAATTAAAGCAAAAAGAAGAGCAAGCAAAACAAGAAATTGAATTAAAGCAAAAGGAAGAGCAAGCAAAACAAGAAATTGAATTAAAGCAAAAGGAAGAACAAGCAAAACAAGAAATTGAATTAAAGCAAAAGGAAGAACAGGAAAAAAGGGAAGTAGAATTAAAACGGGCAGTAAGTAATTTACAAGCAGCACCACAATCATTCCCTGATGTTCCAGGGTGGGCGGAAGAGTCTGTTACTTATTTAGTGAATAAAAAAGTAATTACAGGAATGCCAGATGGAACATTTTCACCGAATAACGTATTAAGTAGGGCTGAAGCGGCTACAATTATGGCTAAAGTTTTAGGATTAGAAGTTAAAGAAGGGGACAAGCCAACCTTTATAGATTCGAAAGATCATTGGGCATCTTCCTACATTGCAGCGGTGGAAAAAGCAGGAATTATTAAAGGTGAAGGAAATGGGAAATTTAATCCGTACGGTCAAATGACAAGAGCGGCAATGGCAACAATGCTTGTACAAGCATATCAATTAGATTCGAAAGTTAATGGAGAATTACCGACATTATTTAATGATGTGAAAGATCATTGGGGCGAGAAATTCATTAATATTTTAGTAGAATTAGGTATATCAAGTGGTATTAATGGAACACAGTGGCAACCTGATAAATCGATAACACGTGCTGAGGCAGCTCGACTTGTTGCGGTGACAGATAAATCTAAAGATAGCGAAGTAAAAGTGAAAAAGGTAAATATAACGAAAAATTTCTTTACTTATAATGGTCCATCATTATCATCAGGTATTTCAAATGAATATGCATCACAAGAAGTAAGGGTATATGAAGAAAGAGACGGTGGATGGATAAAAATTTATACGGATTTGGGTTTTAAGTGGGTGTGCTTAACTGAGAAGAAAGTAAATATAACGAAAAACTTCGTTACATATAATGAATCGTCATTATCGTCTGGTATTTCAGGCGAGTATACTCCGCAAGCAGTGACAGTTGTTGAAGAAAGAGAAGGCGATTGGATTAAAATTCGGACTAGTGTAGGCTATAAATGGGTATGTCTAACTGAAAAGAAAGTACAGATTGATAGAGACTTTACTACTTATGATGCTCCGTCACGGTCTGCGACTGTTTTAGCGTATTATGGACCACAAACAGTAACTGTTGTAGAAGAAAGAGGAACGTGGCTTCGTATAAGTACATATGCAGGATATCAATGGTTGGACACGAAAAAGGAGACAAAGTATTTATCTAAAGTATTTTTTGCATATGACAGCCCTAGTTTTGTATCGCGTGTATCAGGGAAATATTCTCCGCAAACAGTAGAAGTGTATAGCAAAAGAGAAGGCGGTTGGCTTCAAATACAAACTAATAATGGTCTAAAGTGGGTTAATGAAGGCAATATTAATCGTAGTCAAGTGATATTGAATGTACCGTCAATTTATCAATTCCCAGAATTACACAATGGCTGTGAAGTAGTTTCTTTACAAATGCTTGTGGAACATCAAATTGGTCGCTCATTAAATAAAGTAGCATTTGCGTTTGAAATGCCTTTTGATCAAACGAAATTAAAGAACTATAAAACCTCATCACAAATTTGGGGAGATCCAGATGTAGGGTTTGTAGGTGATGTGACAGGAAATACGCCAGGATATTCTATTAATCCGGAACCATTAAAAAAATTGTTAGATAAATATGCAAGAGGAACGAATTTAACAGGAAATGATTTTTCAGTCTTAGAAGATTATGTGCGAAATGGGAAACCGGTTGTTACTTGGGTAACTGTAGCACTAAATAATCCAAGACCGATTACAACGTGGAAAACACCAGGCGGAAAAACAATTTATGGACGAATGAATACGCATGCGGTTGTTCTAACAGGTGTGGATGATAATTATGTGTATTATAATGACCCATTTTATGGGACGAAAAATGTAAAAGTGAGTAAGAGTTGGTTTGCAAGTATTTATAACCAAATGGGGAAGAAAGCTTTAAGTGTAGATTAAATAAAAAAGGTTATCCAAAAGATTATTTTTGGATAACCTTTTTTTATAATGAAATCTTTAACAGAACTCCATTTCATCTGCATCTTATATTTATACCTATTGTTTATTCTAGTGATACATCCGATGCGACGTGATGTAAAACGTATAAGAGGAGAGAATGAAAATGAAAAAGAAACTATTACCAATTTGTGCAATGGCACTTTTAACAGTAGGTTATTCTTCGGTAGCGAGTGCTTCAACTGGAACACTGACAAAGGAAGAAGCAGCGCAAGTACAGTCAGATGTAGCTAAAAAGGAAGCAGCAATTCAGGAACAGCAAAAAAATGATGCAGAGAAAAAGCAAGCGGCCCAAGTACAAGAAAAAAGTGATGTCGCTAAAAAAGAAGAAGCAATAAAAGCGCAACAAAAGAACGAAGTAGAAAAAAAGGGAGCAGCACAAGTACAAGAAAAAGGTGATGTGGCTAAAAAAGAAGAAGCAATTAAGGTACAACAAAAGAACGAAGTAGAGAAAAAGGGAGCAGCACAAGTACAAGAAAAAAGTGATGCAGTTAAAAAAGAAGTAGCAAAGCCAGCTGTACAAGGTGAAAAATTACCAAACACAGCATCAAATAATGTAGCAATGATGGCACTAAGCACATGTCTTGTAGGGATAGGGACATTATTTGGTTTGAAGCGTCGTAATAAAGTTAAGGCGTAAATAAAATATTTTCCTATAAAGAATGGGATAATTTCATATATTAAAAATGGTAGGTTATTCCTACCATTTTTTGCATGGAGGGATGGAACATGAAGTTACTCAATTATATCGGTATCATATTGATGGCCATAGGGCTATTCATGGGATCATATTACGCTGTGGAATGGTATAAAGGAAAAAGCTCTGCTCAAGAATTAACGAAAGAAGAAATAAAGAGCCTTAAAAACATACAAGATAATCAACTTTCACATGAAACACCTGTAACTTCCCAAGTACCTTCTTCTCAAACACAACATAAAGAAGGAGAAAAGGTAGCGATGTTAAATATACCGAAAATAAAGAAGAAGTTTTCTATATATTGGGGAGCGAATGATGCAACTTTGAAAAAAGGAGTAGGTATGTTTGTTAGTGATTTAACGACAACTCCATCTGGAGGGGGACATACTGTACTCAGTGGGCATCGAGATACTGTATTTACAGATTTAGGAGAGTTAAAAGAAAAGGATACTCTTATTTTAGAGTATGATAATAAAACTTACACATATGAAATTCAAAAGACATGGATTACCCATGCGGATGATCGTACTGTTATTATAAAAAAAGAAGAACCAATATTAACACTGACGACTTGCTATCCATTTGAGTATATAGGAGATGCACCAGATAGATATATTATCGAGGCGAAGTTAACTGGTAGTTATTCAAAATAAAGTGGGGGCTTTTATGGGAAGTTAATCTCCCACCTAAGTTCCTCGCATGTACCGAATTTTGAGGTGGGAGTCTTACCGCCCGCAAATAGCGGGATAAAATTGTAGTTTCTGAAAGTGGGAGGGGGATACATAAGTTATGTCAAAAAACATTTTAATTGTTGAAGATGAAGATATTTTACGTGAAATATTAAAAGATTATTTTTTGAGTGAACAATATAAAGTGCTTGAAGCGAGAGACGGGAAAGAAGCCTTAGCTTTGTTTGAGGAAGAAGAGGTTGATTTAGTTATACTCGATATTATGTTGCCGGAACTAGATGGATGGTCTGTTTGCCGAAGGATTCGTAAGACGTCCCAAGTACCAATTATTATGCTGACAGCACGCGTAGATGAAGATGATACGTTACTTGGGTTTGAACTTGGAGCAGATGATTATGTGACGAAGCCGTATAGCCCGCCAATTTTATTAGCGAGAGCGAAACGATTATTGGAAAGTAGAAAAGCTTTGAAAGAATCTCCAAATAGTGAAGATGAAACAATATGTATTCATGGAATTTATGTTCACTTCCCATCTCGTACTGTTACTGTTGATGGAGAAAGTATTGCTTTAACACATACAGAGTTTGAAATATTAGTGTATTTTATGAAAAACCAAGGAATTGTACTAACAAGAGAGCAATTAATTTCAAGAATTTGGGGATATGAATTTGCTGGTGATGATCGAACAGTTAATAGCCATATTCGTAATTTGCGAAATAAATTAGGAGAGAAAGCAAAGCACATTACAACTGTAGTGCGAACAGGTTATAAATTTGAGGGGAACATATGAGAAAAGGGATTGTGCTTAAATTATTTACCCTTACAACGGCCTTATGCATGTTGATTTTAGCGACGATATTTATTGGACAAACGATATTTTTTAAACAATATTATGCGAATCGAAAAGTGGAAGATATTAAAGTGAATTTAGATTCCTTTGAAAAGAGTTATGTAAATTATGCGGGAAGTGCAGAAGGAATTCAGAAGCTGGAGCAAGACTTTTTAAGAGAAAATAATACGTGGATTACGATATTAGATCAGAATGGGAATTTAAAACATGTGGATGATTTTTATTTTGAAGTAACGATAGACCGTAGGCAACAAAAGAGCTTTGGAAAACAAATATTCAAGATTCCCTTAGGTAATCTCGTCAATATAGAGGAGATTGATAATAAATTATCAGAGCAGTTTTTAGGACAAGAAATTTATTTTTCTGGAGTGAGAAAAGAAGATAGTTTTATTCCGTTCTCTTTTTCTTTAGCTAAGCAGAATTTAAGTGGATCTAATAAACCGTTAGAAAAAGCGTTTCAGGAGAAAATGATTAAATCAGATGAGGAAAAAAAGAAAGCTGATCAAGAGTCAATTGTTAAGGAAAAGAAGCCAGTCGTTCAGGAACAAGCTACTCAGGAATTAGGTGCTTACATAGGAGGACGTGTTACGAAAGTACAGTTCCCCGATGTAAAAGGTCCTGTGAATCCAATTTATAAAAATAGTTTATTCTTAGATAGAATAAAGGAATTTCAAACTGATTTATTATTAAAAGAGAGTAATCATATACAGTATTCAACACAAATAACGGACTATGAAAAGAATGATATAAAATATAAATTATTAATTAAACCAAAAAAAGAAAAAGACGGATCGGTAACATATATATACGCGATGGCTTCTTTGCAACCTGTCGATGAGGCTGTACAAATGGTGCAAGATTATTACATCTATATTGTTGCATTTGTAGTCGTTCTAATTTTTCTAGCTTCGTTTTATTACTCAAAACAAATTGCAAAACCGTTACTAAAAATAAATGATACAACGAAGAAAATAGCTCATTTGGATTTCACAGAAAAAATTCCGATTACTTCAAAAGATGAAATTGGTGATTTATCGCAAAATATTAATACATTATCTAATAAACTACATTCACATATTGGACAGTTAGAACAAGATATTGAAAAAGAAAGAAAGTTAGAAAACACCAGGAAAGAATTTATTGCAGGCGTTTCGCATGAATTAAAAACGCCGCTGAGTATTATGAAAAGCTGTATTTCTATTTTAAAAGATGGGGTAGCTGAGCATAAAAAAGAATACTATTTTCAGGCGATGGAAAAAGAAGTAGACAAGATGGATATACTAATTTTGGATATGCTTGAATTAGCTAAATTTGAGTCTGGCACATACAACATGAAGATGGATTCTTTCTATATCGATGGAGTGATTGAAGAAATATGTGAACAGCTTTCATCGGAGATAGAGAAAAAAGAACTGATTGTGCACAAGCATATATATCCAGCTGAAGTGGTTGGGAATCAAAATAGAATTGAACAAGTAATAGTGAACTTCATTACGAATGCAATACGTTATACACCAGAAAAAGAGGATATTATTATTTCCGTAATAGATGAGAAGAATCGTATAGAAGTGTGTATTGAAAATAAAGGTTCTCACATTGAAGAAGAACAATTAGATAAAATTTGGGATCGTTTTTATCGCGTGGATGCGGCACGGAAACGTTCACAAGGTGGAACAGGGCTTGGCCTTGCAATTTCAAAGAATATTTTAGAACTGCACAATGCTGAATATGGGGTGAAGAATACCGAAGATGGTGTGTTATTTTACTTCTATTTACCGAAAAAAGCGTAGACAATACATGTTACGCTTTTTTTTAAGTTATTTTCATATTATCTTTACTTAATCTTTATTTTTACGCAGTATAATCTGTTTAGAATATGAGGTTATGTAAGGAGTAGATTAGCCGTGAATAGCAATTTACTAGGTGTGATGGTATTTATTTTCTTTTGTGCATTTATTGTATTTATTATTGATATTACGATATGAAAAAAGAGCGCTAATTAAGCGCTCTTCTTTTTTGTATTCATTTGATAAGCACCGATGCTTTTGAATAAGCGTGGTGAAGTTGTAAATAAAAGAATTAGTAATACAGTACATAGTATGAAAGAGCCGATCATAGTACTGCCGTTTACAATTAATGAATATAAGACAGCTGATTGTCCTTTAGGTGCATATTGACCAAAGAAAATAATACCAGCAATAAAGTGACAGAAATAGCGTGCAAAGCTGCCGACAAATGTGGCAAGGATAATGTAAACGAGTGCTTTTTTTCCTTTGTTTTGTTTTGGTTTATCTTTGCGACTACCAAAACTTGAATGCTCTGCATTACTGTTGTCTGAGGCAAGTGCTTTTTGAATTGGACGATAGAATAAACCAGCAAAGCCGATAAAGGAAAAGGCAATGAAGTACTCAATGAATGCTTGAACAGGTGTTAGAATGTAGGCATTACCTACGACGATTTGTAATAGCCCCCAAATTAAGCCTCCTAAGAAAGCACTTTTGAAGCCCCAGCGGTATGCAATAATAAAAATAGGAATCATAGCAAATGAGATGGAACCGCCTGTTGGAAGTTTAATTGATAATGGTAGAATGTCGATAATCAAGGCGAAGGCTGCAAGAATTGCAGATTCGATCATCGCTTGTAAATTGGTGTTACGCATGTTGTCTCCCCCTAAATCCAAGTTGCACAAAAAAGAACATTATCATAGGAGGATACGAAATACGTAAATAAAAAAGAGGTATGTATTTCGGACGTTTGCACAATCCCTGCGTTAGCATTAACTAACAGGTTCAAAGGGTCGGAACGAAATGTTCCCTCTCAGCGGTAAGGCTCCCCCCGTGATAACGAGATTCTTTATTTGTTATTATTTATTGTAAGCGAAATGGATGAGAATGGCAAACGAATACCTTATGACAATTATTGAAATAGAATTGTATTGAAATGTTAATAAATATGAAGTGAAAAGGTATAGTCCAAGTGAAATAGAGTATGATATAATTTTTTTGAAAATAATTATCATTCTCTTCTGAGGGGGAAGGTTATGAGCTTAGTAGATATTAAAATTGGTGAGAAAGTGTTAGTAAAAAGTATTCAGTCGTTAGATCAGTTATTAAAGCGTAGACTGGCTGCTTTCGGCCTCGCGGAAGGAAGCGAACTTCGCCTGAAACAGAAAGCGATGTTTAAAGGTCCTTGTACATTGGAGTGTCGTGGACAGTTAATTAGTATTCGTCATTGTGATGCGAAAATGATAAAGGTGGAATTAGCGTGAATAAGGTAGCTTTGCTAGGGAATCCGAATACAGGGAAAACATCATTATTTAATGCACTTACTGGTTCTTATGAGTATGTAGGAAACTGGAGCGGTGTAACAGTAGAAAAGAAGGTTGGTAAATTAAAAGATAAGCAAGGAACATTAATTGATTTACCAGGCGTCTATGATTTGAATCCAGTTTCACGTGATGAAGGTGTCGTTACGAATTTTCTACTAACAGACGAATTTCATCATATGTTAAATATAGTGGATTCTTCTCAATTTGAGCGGAATATGCATTTAACATTGCAATTACTTGAATTTGGTAAGCCCGTTTCAATTGGTTTAAATATGGTTGATGTGGCAAAGCAAAGAGGAATTGTGATTAATGTAAAACGGTTATCAGAAATATTAGGTGTAACAGTCGTTCCTGTCATCGCAAGAACCGGAAAAGGCTGTGAAGAATTACTTACTACTCTTCATGAAGAGAAACAAAAAGAGAAAAAGCCATTCATTATTTCATATGGTGTACAAATGGATGAAGGAATTGGAGAGATAATTGCTCTTTTAGAGACAGCGAATTATGAGCATCCGAGATGGTTAACCCTACAATTTCTAAGCAATAACGAAGTAGTAGAAAAAGAAATGAAAGCACTACCAATTTATAAGGAACTTATAGCCATTCGATCTCGTTTAGATGGAAAACTTGATTGTACGTTAGAAGAGCACATTTACAAGACTCGTGAAGCGTATATTGAAAAGTTAAAAACAAATGTTATGCAACATGAGAAAGAAGGAAAAATTCCTTTTTCGGAAAAAATCGATAGGTTAATTACACATAAAATTTTAGGACTTCCAATCTTTTTAGCAGTTATGTTTTTTATTTTTCAGGTTACGTTTACGTGGATAGGTACACCTTTATCTGATATGCTTGATGGATTTTTTGGCGGACAACTTACTGATTGGGTTACAGCTGGTCTCACAAGTGTTGGCGCTTCTGATTTTATTCAAGCGCTCGTTACAGAAGGTATTATTGCTGGAGTTGGTGCGGTATTAGTATTCGTTCCACAAATCTTTGCACTATTCTTCTTCATTTCATTATTAGAAGACTCGGGATATATGGCACGAATTGCAGTTGTTATGGATAGAATTATGGAGTTTTTCGGTTTAAACGGAAAAGCGTTCATTCCGATGATTATCGGCTTTGGATGTAACGTTCCAGGTATTATGGCAGCGAGAACGATTGAACAAGAAAAAGAACGTTTACTTACAGTTCTTGTAACACCATTTATGTCTTGTTCAGCACGTTTACCTGTATATGCATTATTTGCGGGAGTTTTCTTCCCTCATAGTCAGGCAACTGTTGTGTTCTCTTTATACATTGCAGGTATTGTTCTTGCGTTACTCGTTACAAAAATTATGTCTCTTACTATTTTAAAAGCGGAAAAATCTATTTTTGTCATTGAACTACCGCCATACCGTGTGCCGCAAGCGAAAACGCTATGGCTGAGCACGTGGGAGAAAGGTAAAGGATTTGTTCGTAAAGCAGGTACATTCATCTTCGGTGGTTCTGTTGTCATTTGGTTATTAAACTATGCAGGTCCATCAGGATTTGGTGTTGATATGGGAGACAGTTTCTTAGCGATGATTGGTGGATTTATCGCACCACTTTTTGCACCGCTCGGTTTTGGAACGTGGCAAGCTGCGGCATCCCTTTTAACAGGATTTTTAGCGAAAGAAGTTGTCGTTTCTACAATGGCAATTATTTATGCCGTTAAAGAAGATGTGCTAGGAAATGTAATGGGAGCACATTATACTGCGCTATCAGCCTATGCATTTATGTTCTTTATTTTATTATATGTTCCGTGCTTAGCGACAGTAGCTGTCATTAAACGTGAAACAGGATCGATGAAATGGACAGTTTTCTCTGTCATTTATCCGCTCGTTGTTGCTTATGTATTAACGCTCATTATATACCAAGTTGGATCCTTACTCGGATTCTAGAAGGAGATGTATCGCGGTGATGGTCAATATTATAATTGGAGCTATCATTTTTGGTTATGCAGCATATACTTTAGTTAATTTTGTAAAGAGAAGTAAAAAGGGAAAATGCGCAGCATGCTCTTTAAGTAAGTCATGTCAGTCGCAAACTTGTAGTCCGGATATGGAGCAAATTGCTCATAAATAAAAAAAGCTTTGCGAATTTCGCAAAGCTTTTTTCTTTATTTTTTAATTTTTACAAGTTGTGATGCTTCTACTCCATTTGCTCCAGGTAATTCTTTGCTAGGGTCTTTATCAAACTTCAGTACACCTACAGATTTCTCTTCACCTTTCACATTTCCATATGTCGCATCATCAACGATGGCGAACATATCTGCATAAGAACGGCCATCACCGATAATTGTATTACCTTCATAGTTTAATTTTGAACCATCAAGTGTAGCATTTTCTACTTTATCTTTTGCGAATAATACACCTTGCTCTGTTGTTACAGCTGGTAATTTATCAATTGCTTTTGTGTCGTCATTTTTATCAACTTGTTTAAGTAGTTCTTTCTTAACAAGTTCTTCACCAGTTTTCTTATCCATTACAAGAACTTTTTTATCTTCAAGTGTTGTAAGCTTCATTTTATACATATCTTTTTCTTTTACTTCTTTTTTATTTTTATCTGCAATTTGCGCTACTTGCTCTTCTGTTCCATATAATACAAAGCCGTTCGCTTTTTCTCCTAATAAAGAACAACCTGATAATGCTCCGAATGAAATTGCTGCTGCTAATCCGATTCCTACTAATTTTTTCATGATGATTTCTCCTTTTATATGTTTTATAGTAAATACAGTTTCTGTATTAGTCCTTACAGTATGAGAAGCTTTTTTGTTATTCCGTTGCTTCTGGTATTAGTGTATAAGAAATGTTGAAACGTAACTATCGAGTTAGCTTACAGTAACATTACAATTATGTAATTTAGTAAAATCGCGCAAAAATAAGTTAATTTTGGAGGCAGAAATAATAAGGATATAGTAGGAATACAATATTATATCTGGAATGTCATATTATATTAGTTGTATTTTGGAAATAACATGTAAGGACATCTTAGTTTTGTTATAATAAACACATAGGTTGTAAAAATGAATATTCTTACTGAAAAGGAAGATTTTTAATTTTCCAAGTAGTAAATTTGAAATATGAGGTATATCATAGGAGGAATTTGGATGTCTGTATTTAAACGATTAAGAGATTTAACAATGTCGAATGTGTATTCATTAATTGAAAAAGCTGAAGATCCAGTTAAGATGACGGATCAATATTTACGCGATATGCAAGCGGATGTACAAGAAGCTGAGAAAAGTGTAGCAGCTCAAATCGCACTTGAGAAGAAATTCAAAATATTATTTGAAGAGCAAGAAGCACTTGTGAAAAAACGTGAAGAGCAAGCTCATATGGCTGTTCAAGCTAGCAACTTAGATCTTGCGCGCCGTGCTCTAGAAGAAAAACAAAATGCAGAGCAAAAGATGAATGAGTATAAAGCAAGCTATGAACAAAACAAAGCTGCTGCTGATAATCTTCGCCTTAAGCTAGAAGAAATGCGTAAGCAATTAACAGAGCTGAAAAATAAACGTGAAACACTTGTAGCGCGTGTAAATGCAGCGAAAGCACAAAAGAATATTAATCAGGCGATGTCTGGATTCGATTCAAATTCAGCAAAAGCTGGTTTAAGCCGTATGGAAGAGAAAGCACTTCAACTAGAGGCTGAAGCAGAAGCAAGCGGTGAAATTTACAAGAAAGAAAAGTCGTTAGATGATGAGTTCGCAAGCTTAAACAAAAATTCTGTTGTTGACGATGAATTAGCTCGTATTATGAAGCAGTACGAGAAATAATATAGAATAGACAAAGAAACCGACATGTCTGAAGAGAATTCATGTCGGTTTTCTATTACTATTTTAGAGGAGGTTGTGTAATGACGTGGATGAATGTTTTAGCTATGCTTGTATGGACTGGAGCGAGTGCGGTACTTTTATTTGCAATTATGTGGGTTGATTCGATTTTTACAAAATACAATGATTTAAAAGAAATAAAAAATGGAAACACAGCAGTGACAACACGTTTCGTTATGAAATTATTCGCTCAAGGATACATTTTGTCACAATCGATTACGAAAGCAAATGATTTATGGCAGGCGCTTCTTGCCTCCGCAGTTTCTTTCGCTATTTTATTAGTTGTAGAAATGTTCATTGAGTTTGTGTTAAAGAAAATGTCTGGTTTAGATTTAGAAGAAGGAACGAAAGAAGGCAGCGTAGCACATGCGCTGTTAGCTGGTTCATTACATATCGTTGGGGCACTTATTTTAGGTGCTTGTTTATAAAGAGAAAAGGAGGGGTAGATTGTGAGCTTATTTAAACGTATTAAAAATATAATGAAAAGCCCAGAGCCGCCGAAACCAGAAAAGAGTCTTTTGACGTTAGCTCCTGGCGATATGATTGAAGTGTCGTTAGTCATGTACGAATTAACTGGGAAAACGAGCATGCATTCTCGTAAAGAGATTGTTTTAACTTTGCAGGACGGGAAAGATATTCGTTATTTGAAGATTGAAGACCGTGAAAATACGTATTACAAATTGTATACACCGATTGATGGTCGTTTAGATTCAATCGATGAAATTCCGACGACGATTGAAATGGATGATATAGAGTATCATATGGAAGAACAATATAATGGACGTGTTGTTGTT
Source organism: Bacillus altaicus (assembly GCF_042136375.2). Classification (NCBI taxonomy): domain Bacteria; kingdom Bacillati; phylum Bacillota; class Bacilli; order Caryophanales; family Bacillaceae; genus Bacillus; species Bacillus altaicus. The sequence goes on from NZ_CM143394.1 coordinate 943,150, forward strand.
ATGGGGAAAACGCCATTCGCTGCTTCAGAGGAACAGCACGTATGGGAATTCCAGTCTGACAACCGCAAATTATTACGTGTTGAATGGCAAAATGGTCGCACAATGATGTATGAGGGAGAAGCAATTATTCCTGCTGATGTACAAATCATAAGAGCAACATAAGGGGGCGTAATCATGTCAAACCGATTGTTTACCATGATTAAATCGTTCGTAATCCCTATACTTGCTATCGTTACATTACTTGTTATTGCCGGTTATGCTTTATCGGGCTGTCAAAGTGGTCAGGCGAAGTCAATTCAGGACCGTTATCCACTAGAGTCTGTCGCAAAGGATGGTAAACAAGAATCTTACGTGTATAGGGCCGCCAATCGGTCAGTTCCTGAAGTTGCAAAGGAACTTATAGCCGAAAGGAAACCGAAACAAGCATCTAAAGAAGACGAAAATCAAATGTTCCTCGTTTATTCTGATAAAATGTATAATTTACAAAAGGATAAAGAGAAACCATCTGATACGTTAATTGAAATAAGTAATGAAGAATTTGTCCGTCAAAATTACCAGCCATCCTTCTTACAAGGATATATTATGGGGAGTATATTAAACGATATATTCGGTTCACGAAAATCATCATACGGTGATTATCGCGGATATAATGACAGACAAAATCATAAACCGGTTATCCCGGAAAGACCACCTACGAAAGAAGAAAAGAAAACCCCACCTCCAATTACGAAGGAAGGGAAAGGATCTATTATTAAGCGAGGCGATAATGTAGATCCGAAATCATCTGTAGGTGATAAAGGGAGTATTACGGAAAAAGGAAGTAAAACGACGCCTCCGCCTTCTACCGGAAGCAAAGGGAAAATCACGAAAAATCCAGGTGGCTCGAGCGGATCTGATGTGAAGCCGAAATCATCTATTAAAACACCACCAAAGAATACGTCTCCCCCGAAAACAAGGGTTGGCGGTTCAGGGAAAATTTCGAAGAGAAGATAAAGTGAAACTTTAATCAGTGGGGGTTTTGTCCATCCCCACTGATTATTAGCCTTCACCAATCGGGCATTTACGGGCAGTTATCTCCCACCTAAATTCCGCGCATTCGCCGAATTTTGAGGTGGGAGTCTTACTGCCCGGCAAATAGCGGGATAAAGGAAAACCCAAGGAGCAGGTAAGCACTTCTTGGGTTTTTATTATTGTGTATGTCATTTGTTTTTATTTAAAAATTGTAGTGTTTTATCGAATGTTTCTTTTCCTGCTGGTGTATTCATGTTGAACTGAAATTCATGCGCTAACTCGCCAAAAATACTTTTATCAAAGAAAAGACCGTCTACAGCTACATCTTTGCTTTGTAATGTTGAAAATAATTCCTTACCTTGATCTTCGAATGAGGCAGTATTACCATCTGTAATAAACGTTGGTGGATAATCTTTTGTTACATGCTTTGAAATTGAAGCAATGTTCATTTCCGGTAATGTTTCAAAGTTTTTTGTTCCAAAGTATGCCCAACCAGTCGTGCGCATAAAATCTTGTATTTGTTTAGATGTTTCCACTTTAGCTAATGCAGGCATGTTATAAGGACCACAATATAACAAAACACCTTTTATAGTAGAAGGGTTAATAATAGCATCAATCTGTGCTAATTTTGCATATGGCGGGGAAGTTTGAATTGTAACAAATTGACCAGATATTTGTGCCCCAGCAGAATCCCCCGCAAAATAAATAGTATTTAGTTTTAAATTATATTTCTCTTCATTATTTTTTATATATGTATAAGCTTCACCGAGCTGGAGTACGGGAGTAGGATATTTGCTTTTAGGAGCAAGGGCATAGTTAATATTTACTACCGCATAACCACGCGCTGCTAATTCTACTGCATAACCAGTAATTTGCGATTTATCTCCACCTACAAATCCACCACCATGCACCCAGAAGATAACGGGTGTTTCTTTCGTATGATTTTTAGGATAAATAATATCTAATGTGCCGTCTGGAAATTTAGAATGATAGTCAATATCTTCAATGATTTTTGTTTCTTTTAAAGCATTTTCATAGTTATCAGATTGAAATATCATGCCTTTTTCAAAGACTTTTTTTATAATAAATGCTTTTGGATTTGGTGAAAGAAACCAGTAACTTAGTCCTGAGAGAATGAGTCCTAAAATAATTAGAAGAGCGATGAAAAGCTTGTTTTTTAATACTCCTTTAGTTTTGTGTTTTTTCATTATCAAATTATCTCCATTTCTTATTTTTATCCCGCTATTGGTGGGCAGCCCTCCTTATCTAGTACACTCTTGTTAATAATATTATGAAGTTTTTGGAAAAGTCTACCTGAAAATGTATTTTTCTTTTAGTTTATGACTGCTACAATTAATGTATAGGGAGGGATTGTTATGACTATGTATAAAAGATTTAGTTTGATTATGTTCCTCGTCTTATTTCTAAGTTTGTTCATTAGTACAACGATGAAGTTTAGCTTTATTTGGGGTGTTTTATGGGGAATATGTACATGTACTCTTTTTCTGTATATTCCGCTGCGCTTTCAACATGAAGTGAACGCCTTTCAAAAGTATGTAGATTGGATTAAAAGAGGAGAAATGTGGGGGGAGTAAAATTATATCGGCGATTATTGAAATATATCGACCACAACTCAAAATATATCAGCGATTATTGGAATATATCGACCACAACTCAAAATATATCAGCGATTATTGAAATATATCGACCGCAACTCAAAATATATCAGCGATTATTAGAATATATCGACTTACCGACAAAAACTGATAACGATAGCAACTTAATAAGAAGAAGAGGCTGTGCCAAAATTTTGGCACAGCCTCTTTTTTCATAACGATTAATGAATATCACGTTTCTTGAAATTACCGCCTTTTACTTCTGCTACGTCATAAACTGTAATAAAGGCATTAGGATCGATTTCATTAATAAGGTCTTTCATTTTACTTTCTTCTAAACGGTTAATTACACAAGAGATTTCTTTAAATTTCTCTCTTGAATAACCGCCATAAACTTCATTATATGTTGCGCTTCGGCCTAAACGATCACGAATTGTTTCAACCATTAGTTCAGGTTCTTTTGTGATGATTTTAAATGTTTTCGAACCACTTAAACCAACCTCAACGATATGAATCACTTTCGAAGCGATAAAGTAAGCAATTGCCGAAAGGATAGCTCCTTGAAGACCAAATACTGTTGAAACAAAAATAAAGACAAACATATTTAAGAATAAAATAAGGTCACTTGTTCCAAATGGTAACTTTCGAGAAAGTAATACGGCTAGCATATCGATTCCATCTAATGCGCCGCCGTTACGTAATGCAAGTCCCATACCAAAACCGATAATAATACCACCAACAACAGTAATTAAAAGCGTATCGCCTTCAATAATTGTTGGTACTCCGTGCATGACAACCGTACCCACTGCTAACGAAGCGATACCGATAATTGAGTAAAGCGCAAAGCTTTTACCGATTTGTTTATATCCTAACCAAACGAAAGGGATGTTAACGACTGCGATTAGAAGTCCTAATGGTAATCCAAATAATCTTGAACTAACGATGCTTAAACCAGTTACACCACCGTCGGATACGTTGTTTGGAATTAATACAGCTTCTAATCCGTACGCTGTGATAAGTGCTCCAATAATAATCATCAAAGCTTTTGAAGCGATTTTTAGCTTATTGGGCTTGTTTTTGATAATTTTCTCCATGTAATTTCCTCGTTTCAAACTAGTTTCTTATTTGTTACGTAATTCACACCTAAATTTCATTTTAACATTTAATTTGAAAAAATTCTCCTTTAATGGATGTATGCAGGGAATATTATCACCATATTACCTTTAAAATATTTTTGAAATGAGTATAAGAAATCCCATCCTTTCAAAGGATGGGAGGCTATTAAGAAATTATAAAACTAAGCACGGATAGGAATAAAGCGAATCCTAAAATAGCTCCGCAAACTTTCATATGACGTTTACGTCCCATTACGACAATCGCAACATATTCACGAATCATAGCGTTAGGCCAGTAATAAAACGCAGTTTTGGATCCAATTCCTTGGCTATTAAGATCAGCTTGTCTTGCATATATACCAGCACGGAAAAGGTGGAAATTGTTCGTTGTAAAAATACTTCTATACTTATCTTCAGGCTTTAAAGAATCCATAATTTCTTTAGAGAACGACATATTTTGATATGTGTTTACAGAGCGATTTTCTTGCACTGTATGTTCAAGAGGAATTCCTTTTTCAACAGCGTACTTTTGCATCGCTTCTGCTTCTGGAAGGCCTTCATCCGGACCTTGTCCACCAGAGAAAATGATTGTTGGTGGTGTATTCACAGCAGCTTGTTTCCAATAAAAGTCGATTGCTTTATTAATACGACTTGCAAGTAAAGGCGGTACTTTATCATTAATTAAGCCGCTACCAAGAACGATGATGAAATCTTGATTACGTCTTGGTCTGTTGAATTGGTATAAAAAATAAGCGGTTAAGAAGTTAGATAAGTGTATAAAGAAATATAAAGTTATAAGAGAAATACCAGCGAAAATAGGCCTTAAATGTGATGAGAATAAACTTGCTGGATTTATAATAGGGAGTAACATCAAGAATAAAATCCCTAAAGCAGCAATGAGTGTTAAACAGTTAGTGAAACGTCTTCCTTCTCGTTTCATTAAAATTCTTGCGTTAAGAAATAACCCAAACATTAAAGCAACAATACCGAAAGGAATCATAATGATAAGTGCTAAAATAGGTAAAAACATGATGTAGTATAGATTAGCATTACCTGAGTCATAAGCTGCAAGCATACAAAAAAGAAGGAAAAAACAGAAAAAGGCATTAAATAAAAAGCCGTTTATTATTTTTCGTGGATCTTTTAAGTAAGAGATAAGAAAAATAATAAACAATATAAGAGGAATAATTCCGAAATACATAAATATAGTACACCTCAATTTTTATAATGTTTTTATTGCAACCTTAATACTACATGATTTTGAAGTTATTAATAATAAAAATAAAGATTTAGAATTTTCTTGAAGATAATATGGATAGGTATGATAAAATGCATTCAAGGCGGTATATGAAAAGTGAAGTGGTTGAAGAGGCACTCTGCGGAGTGTCTTTTTATGAAAAGTATGAAAGTTGTCTTCTTTGAAGGCAACTTTTTGTTGTTTAGTATAGATAGTTTTTACTGTTGGTATAGTGGAAACTATCTATACTAAACATTAGAAATCTTCCGTATAAATATTATCAATTTACTATATATTCCAGTGGTGTTAAGTTAAATATGAAAGGCTTTCTTTTTCAAAATATTACCCCTAATAAATTTTTGAAAAAGTCAACTGTCTCTAAAATTGCCATTCATGCTTAGAGAAAAAGCACTCTTTTGAGTGCTTTTTCTTATTGAAACATGCTATTTTTTTAGGCAGTTTTCATAAAATGAAAGTAACGAAATGAAAGTAGGTGATAAAATGCCAGCTATTGTTGAAGGGGTTATTATTGAGAACTGTAACGGGACAATCAACTTAGGTGATAAATATAACGTACATCCGATTGAAAAAACGAAAGCTTATAACGGATCAGGATCTTCAAATACGGGACTAAATGTGAGGACATTCAGTGGTATTAGTACGGCAGATGTAACGGATAACGATGTGTATGATCAAGTAATTCAATCTACGTTATAATTTTATATGTAAAATTGCATAAAGTGATGTATTTGCCTGGTGATACTTCTTTATCATAGTTGTTAGACTAGACATGTAACATCGCATTAAAAATCATACGTATAAGAAAAAAGACACTTCGCTCGAAGTGTCTTTTTCATCTTAGTGATATCCTTTAGCAGAGTCTTTATGAATTTTATTTTTAAATATACTGTAGCTCCAAAGCTGATATCCAATAACGATTGGTACCATGACGATTGCAACGAAGAACATAATTTTTAAGTTTAATTCACTACCGGCTGCGTTATATAACGTTGTACTGTATGCGTCGTTAATACGTGATGGTAACATTCTTGGGAACATACCTGCAAAACCAGTTGTCATAAACATTGCGATTGTTAAGCAAACGAATGTGAATGCAAGGCCGATTTTATGTTTGTACACCATAATAAGTGCGAGTACACTCATTAACATTGCAAGTACTGGAAGAATGAACAGTACAGGATATTCCGTGAAGTTTTGGAATAAATTTGTACGATTTGCAGTTGCGACATAGAAGATAGCTAAAATGATAGCAGCTGCCATTGAAAATGGTCTTGCGATTTTATAAGCACGATCAGATACTTCGCCAGTCGTTTTAATCATAACCCAAAGGGCACCAGATACGACGAATATAGCAGTGAAGAAAAGACCACCTAAAATACCATAATGGTTTAGTAAGCTAAGTAAAGTTCCTTCATAACCATCTTTTCCGATTTGCAGCCCGTAATACAGGTTAGCGAATGTAACACCGAATAAGAAGGCGATTAGGAAACTACCAATTGTAAATGCCCATTTACAAATTTTTTGCCAAATTGGTGAATCGTCTTTATGCATAAATTCAAGTCCAGCGGCACGAGCAAATAGGGAAAATAATACTAAAAATAGTGGCGTATACAGGTAACTAAACATATTTGCATATGTGATTGGGAAGGCAGCAAATGTTGCGCCACCAGCTGTAATTAACCATACTTCATTACCACCCCAGAACGGGCCAATAGCTTCTTGTAATTGATTTCGTTCTTGTCGGTCTTTCGCAACGAATGGGAAAATCATCCCATTACCGAGTGCGTAGCCATCAAGAATGAAGTAAACTGTCCAAATGACGCCCCATAAACCGAACCAGATGACTGCAAGCATATCATGAGACATGAGCTGTACCTCCTTCAGTAGCAGGTTCTTCTAATGCAGCTGGTCCTTTTTTCGCGAACTTCAGCATTAAGTATACATCTGCAATTAAGAGTAGAGTGTAGAACAATATTAAACTAATTAACGAGAACCAAATTTGTGGAACTGATATAGGTGACACAGATTCTGCTGTACGCATTAGTTTATAAACTGTCCACGGTTGACGACCTACTTCAGCAACAATCCAACCAGCGTTAATTGCAATATAAGGAAGTAAGACAGACCACATTGTAATTTTTAAATAACGTTTTGAGTTTTCTAGTTTTCCTTTTCGGTTTAAATAGAAACCAAACCAAGTTAATGCCATAAAGAACATGCCAAGTGCAACCATTAAGCGGAAGCTATAGTACACGAGGTTAACATTTGGACGATCTTCTTTCGGAATATCTTTTAAACCAACAATTTCTCCATCAAATGAGTTTGTATAGAAGAAACTTCCTAACTTTGGAATAGTAAGGAATTCAAAGTTCTTTTCATTTTTCACATCAGGAATTTGAATGATTGAGAAGCCTTGTCCTTTGCCAGTTTCCCAAACAGCTTCCATTGCAGCCCCTTTTGCTGGTTGATACTTAGCCGCTGATACACCGGATTGATGTCCCATAAAAGGTGTAATAGTTGCTGCGAATAACCCTAACATTAAACCAAACTTAAATGATTTTTTGAAGAATTCCACTTCATTTTTACGTAGTAAGTGATAGGCACTAATTGCCATAACGAAGAAAGCACCGACAATATAACAACCAATTACAGTATGGAAGAACATATTCCATGCATATGGATTTGTAACAAGAGCCCAGAAGTCATTTAATTCAGCGCGGCCATTACGTATTACATAGCCAACAGGATTTTGCATAAAGCCGTTTGCTGTAATAATCCAAAGGGCAGAAATATTTGTTCCAAGTGCAACCATCCACATACAGAAAGCACGGAATTTTGGTGAGATTTTGTCTTTACCGAATAACCATATTCCCATGAAAGTAGATTCTAAGAAGAATGCAACGAGTGCTTCGATTGCGAGAGGTGATCCGAAAATATCTCCCATATATTTGGAGTACTCAGACCAGTTTGTTCCAAATTGGAATTCCATCGTAATCCCGGTTATAATCCCCATTACGAAGTTAATTGTAAATAATTTACCCCAGAAATTTGCCATTTTGCGGTATGTTGGATTCAATGTGCGGGCGTATTGAGTTTCCATACATGCTACTAAAATAACAAGTCCGATTGTCAAAGGTACAAATAAAAAATGATAAAAAATAGTAATTGCAAATTGAAAACGACTCAGTAACAGAACGTCGGACATAATAAATATTCACTCCTTTTTTACATTATCTACAATCAGTTTATAGTGAAAATAAGAGTAAGGTATGTGAGAGTTGTTACAAAGCTGTGTGTATATTTTGAAAGAATTATGTCGGTTATCTGAAAGTATCCGTTTTTTACTATAAAGCAATATCCTTTTTGAGTTTTTCATATTTTGGTACACTAGCTATGTAGTGTAAATGAGAGAAAAGAGGGTTTTTACTATGAAGTCATTAGACGAGATTTTGCAGTACAATGAAAAATTCGTTGAAGAGAAGAGATATGAAGAGTTTGTAGCTGGGAAATTTCCAAATAAAAAAATGGTAATTATCTCTTGTATGGATACACGTCTTGTTGAATTATTACCGAAAGCAATGAATATGCGTAACGGTGATGTGAAAATTATTAAAGTAGCAGGCGCGGTTATTTCGCATCCATTTGGAAGTATTATGCGTAGTATTTTAGTTGCTGTATATGAACTTGGTGCTGAAGAAGTATGTGTTGTTGGTCACCACGATTGTGGTATGGCAAAAATTCAAGCAAGCAGTACGATTGAAAAAATGAAAGAGCGCGGTGTAACAGAAGAAAAATTAGATACACTTCGTTATTCTGGAATTGATTTAGAACAATTCTTACGAGGGTTCTCTAGTGTAGAAGAAAGTGTAGAACATAGTGTATCAGTACTTCGCAACCATCCGTTACTTCCTGAAGAAGTACCTGTTCACGGTCTTGTTATTCACCCTGACACAGGAAAATTAGATGTAGTTGTGAATGGCTACGACAATTAAGAATTTACTTTGTCATCCTTTTTATCTGGGACAGGATCAAATCCTCCTGGATGGAAAGGGTGACATTTTAATATACGCTTACATGTAAGCCAAAATCCTTTGAAGGCACCGTGTTTTTGAAACGCTTCTAATCCATAATGAGAGCAAGTCGGATGAAAGCGACACGTTGGTGGTGTCATCGGAGAAATGAAATTTTGATAAAAGCGTATAATACCGATAAAAATCTGTTTCATAATGGTCTCCTTTTCAGCATAGTCTTAAAGTATTATAGCACGACCGTACATAATTCTTTACTAATGTCCATTTCCGTTATATCATATTGGATATAACGGAATTAAATTAAAAGCGGGAGAGATGTTGTATGCCATCAGTAGAAAGCTTTGAATTAGACCATACGATTGTAAAGGCGCCTTATGTAAGACATTGCGGAGTCCACAATGTAGGTAGTGACGGTATTGTAAATAAATTTGATATTCGTTTTTGCCAACCGAATAAACAAGCAATGAAACCAGATGTTATTCATACGTTAGAACATTTATTAGCATTTAATTTACGTAAATATATTGATCGTTATCCGCATTTTGATATTATCGATATTTCACCAATGGGTTGCCAAACAGGATATTATCTTGTTGTAAGCGGGACACCGACAGTTCGTGAAATCATTGATTTATTAGAACTAACATTAAAAGATGCAGTTCAAATTATAGAAATTCCAGCTGCAAATGAAACACAATGTGGTCAAGCGAAGCTTCACGACTTAGAAGGAGCAAAACGCTTAATGAATTTCTGGTTAAGCCAAGATAAAGATGAACTTGAGAAAGTGTTTGGATAGAAGGAAAAAACTGCCTGTGAAAGGGCAGTTTTTTTATTTTGTTAAGAGAAAACTTGCTCTTCTTTTTATGAAAGTATACTAGACACCCCAACATATAAAATAAAGGCAGAACCTAGAAAATAAACAAATGCTTTTGCTTTTTGCTTTTGTTTTATTTCATCAACTCCAAAAAGGATAAACATAATACTCAAAAGGATATATACGAATGGTAAAAGCATAGAGAGGTTTGCAAAGAGGCTAAATAGAGCGAGAATAAGAGCGATAGTAGCTATTATAATTCGAAAGTTTTTTAACATGAAATCCTCCTTAGTAGAAGTATTGTTATCGAGAGACAAGAATAAGAATGACAATAATTAAAGTAAAGACGCCAGAAAAGAAAGAGATTGTACTATTTACTTTATTTTGTTTCTGTTTTTCTTCTGCGCTCATGATGAAAGTCATAATAGATAAGGCAATAAGCATATAGGGCATCGTAACAAGTGAGTTTGTAAAAATTCCGGATAGAGCGAGAGCGATGACGATAAGAGCGGATATAATGCGAAATGTTTTTAGCATACAAATCTCCCCCTTTTTTCAAAAGTATCCTCTATTTTATTAAGTGCTTATAAATGCTACATGGGTCGAAATTTTATTTTACATGTAGCGAAAGTAGTTCGATATTAAAAAGAAGAATATAAGACTGGAAACGAAAAAATATGGAATACTCATTGATTTCCGTCCGGATTTCAGTTCATTAATTCCTAGAAGAATAAAGGAACAACTGAGAATAAATTGCATGTATGGAAGAAGTGTGAAATTATCGGTAATAAGAGAGTAAGTGCAAAGAGAGATTCCGAGAAGCATGAAAAGCATAAGAAAAATCCGTAATCCAGTTAGCATTGTATACCTCCTTTTAAATAGACTATTTAACGAAATATTTCTGAAAATCCAAGCAGTAAAGCACCAGCGCCAGCGCCAGCTATGAAAGCAAGTGTGCCACTAGATTGTCTCTGTTTCTTGACCTATAGTGAAAGTCATCAAACCTAAGAAAATGAACATGTAAGGCATAATGTCTCTGTTGCCGCTGATAAAACTATAGATTGCTATAGATAAAGCGATAAGTGAAAAAGTAATTAGAAATCCTTTTAACATAAAGGACCCTCCTTCTATTTTATGTATGTAATGATGAGAACAAGCCAGATGAAAGCACCAGCAAACCGGTTCCTGAATCCTTCTTTTTTATTTGCTCAATAGCGATGAGAAACATTAAGGCCCCTAATAGAAATTGTGAAAGTGGTAGAAAGTTATTTTGACCTGTATAGAGCCCAATTGCTGACATAATTATTACAGTGAGTGCGATAATGATGCGAAGTATACGAAGCATACTATGAGTCCTCCTTATTATTTTTTGCATACGGATTATCTTCTGGTTTATCAACGGAATGTTTGTAAGAATAGCCTTTATTAATCGTCATAACGGAGAGTACTAGTACGACTAGGACGATTATAATACCGATAATTACTATTTTAAGCATCAAACCCCTCCTTTTCTTTATTTTACATAATTTTGTAATTGATGAAAACAATAGAAATTAAAAGGATGAAAGAAGGGTGTTACATGGAGAATAAAAAAACATATTATATATCAGTTGGAAATGGTCAAATTTCACAAGTGAAGACGGCGGATACGTATAATTTTGAAATTTATGCAAATGACGAAGAGATTACGGAGTTAAGAGAGTATTTTGATCAAGCGTATGAAGAGGACTTAGGTTCGTATATACGCTCCCACGTTCCATTCGTTGAGTATCATCACGATTCGAATAATGATCGATATGATGAACAACTACAAAAAGCATATAAAATGATTTATGATCTAGGGAATCATGAAACGAAAGAATTAGTCGCGCAAATGGGAATAATCAATGGATTGTAATTGGATAATATTATGCAGAAAAGCGAGAATATGCTACAATTTGTGGTAGGAAAAACTTGTAATCATCAATAGGGGAGTAATGGCATGTACAAATTTAAAGATTATTACCACAACACTGTACAATTATCGTTTGAACGTTACCCATTTTCTCCTGAGCCAAAGCATGTTTGGGTTGTATGCCGGTACGGGGATCAATGGTTATTAACGCATCATTTACGCCGTGGTCTTGAATTTCCAGGTGGTAAAGTAGAACTCGGGGAAACACCGGAAGAAGCGGCAGTTCGAGAAGTTCATGAGGAAACCGGCGGCATAGTTTCTGATTTAACTTACTTAGGGCAATACAAAGTATCCGGAAAAGACAAAATAATCATTAAAAACATTTATTTTGCAACAATTAGTGCGGTAGAGCAACATACGCATTACGAAGAAACGAAAGGGTCTGTTTTATTAAAAAACATTCCTGATAATATTAAAACTGATAGAAAATTTAGCTTTATTATGCGCGATGATGTATTAGCGCGTACGATGAAACATATAGAAGAAATCGGCTGTTTTACGAAGTAAAATGGCCGGTTTCTTTTTTGTGTTTTCAAGAATAAATGTAAATATATCTTTATATTTATTTTGGGTATATTATACAATTTTATAAAGGTGTATTTACGTTTTAGGAGGGGAAAAGGTGGATAAAAGAAAAGAAACGACTGTTTCTGTTTCTATGTTCAAATTAAATGTATATGTGTTTATTATAATGATCCCTGTGATGATTGGAATTAGCTATTTACATACACTGCTTTCTGAAGAATTTCAAATCGAAATTACTTTACCGATAATGTTTCTTTTTGTAATTGCAATGATTGTTCTCGTATGTATTCATGAGGCATTACATTTAATAGGGTTTAGGTATATCGGAGGAGTTCCATGGAGTGAGTTGAAATGGGGCGTCAATTTGAAATTAGGTATTGCATACGCTCATGCTAAAAAACCAATTACAGTAAAGCATATGAAGAAAGTGTTAATGTTGCCACTTGTACCAACTGGAATTTTACCAATTATAATTGGATTAGCTATGAATTTTCCGACTCTCTCATTTTTAGGTATTTTACTAACAGCAGGTTGCATCGGTGACCTTGTCCTTTATCAAAAAGTCTCAAAATTTCCAGACGATGCACTAGTTATGGATCATCCGAGCAAACCGCAGTTTACAGTATATGAATAATAAAGGAAGAGGAGGCGTTTTTGAACAACAGCCTCCTTTTATTATTGTCAGTTTTTGTCGGTAAGTCGATATTCTTTGTCGAATCGCTGATAAAAGTGGAGTTATCGCTGATAAATTTTAAAAATCGCCGATAAAAGTGGAGTTATCGCCGATAAATTCGAAAAATTGCTGATAAAGTGAAATTTATTATCGCATATTTGTGAAAAAATGATTATCATATTTTTGTAGACTGTAACGACGGAGGTTCATATGAAAGAACTGTATGGGAAATTAATTTGTTTTATACTTTCAATTGGCTTAGTAGCTGGATGTGATATGGCGGAGCAAACTGCGAAAAGAGAAAAAAAAGATGTGTGCGAAACGACAGAAGAATGCACACAAATAGGTGATGAGACACTTCAAAAAGTATATAAAAAGATAGATGGACTTTCAGAACTTGAAGTACTAGAGGATTATGATTTAGAAGGACATTCAAGTAATGATATGAAAGAAGCGGAAATGAAAAAAGAGGATGATGAAAATTATTTCTTTTTAGCTTCTTATTATATTGATGGTGATGAAATTGTAGATCCTTATTTCGATAAACTAGATCGCAAACGATTGAATAAGGTTTTTGCGGAGGATAAGGACGCGAAAGAAGAAGTATTAAAGCAACGTCAAGATAGAGGGTATCATGAATCGTTATGGGATATGTACAGTACTCTTATTCCAGCTAAGTATCGCACTGACATAAAAGAGTTTGATATGGTAACAGATGGATACGACGGAATTGTCGCCCACGTTATGCCGAGTATGGAGTATCCGAAAGAGTGGACTATTAGTTTAGATACGCTTGATTCTGCAGTAAATATCGATCAAGTGATGAAAACATTAATACATGAGACGGCTCACGTATTGACGCTGGGACATAAACAAATACCAGTAAATGAAAAATACTTAAAGGCTTTTGAAGAAGATAAAGATATTTCATCATACCAAAATAAATGTAAATCTCTTTTCTTACAAGAAGGATGTGCGAAGGAGAGCTCTTATATAAATCAATTCCATAATTTGTTCTGGAAACCAATTGATCAGGAGTGGACAGAAAAGAAAGTGGAAGAAAGCGAAGAAGCTCAAATTGAATTTTTTAAGGAAAAGCAGGGTGAGTTTGTTTCACTGTATGGGACGACAAATGTAGCAGAGGATATTGCGGATACATTTACAGCGTTTATTTTACAAGATTCAAAAAAGGTGGAAGAAGGAACAGAATTAAAATATAAAAAAATTGCCTTCTTCTATCAATTTCCCGAGCTTGTAAAAATGAGAGCGGAAGTGTTAGCGGGATTATATGATATTTCAAGGGATATAGAGCAGTCATAGTTTGGTGGTAATTATTTGTTGGTAAGTCGATAAATTTTTGATCGATTAAATGAAAACGCGAGGACGTTCCGTTCTTTGCGTTTCTTTATGTTGATAAAATTGAAAATTCTGTCTTTTTTAAAAAAGAAGAAGGAACTGAATCATTAAAAGAGAATTAGTATAAAAACGTCACAAATTAGACACAATTATAATGCGCATAGTATAGGGGCTATAAGTTTACTCTCGAGGAGGTAATGAAACGTATGAAAACGATTCTTGCTGTTGCTGGTCTCATTTGGGTAATGTCTCACGGTTTTCCGATTTTTGAAGGGGAGCAAATTCGTAGTGCATTAAATAAAGAGTTTAATGATTATCATATTATTGATCGAAAAGATAATGTCGTTACGGTGCGTGTGAAAGATTGTTTCCATACAGTTACGGTTGCTAATGGGAATGTTACAGACGATTCGAAAATGTGTGATAAAAGGTAACAGAAAGAAGCTGACTCTAGCGTATCGCTCTAAGTCAGCTTTTTTTTCGTTTTCCAATAAGGAGTTTTTCAAATGCCTCGACAAATACATACATAAGAGTTGCGAGGACGCAAGTGAGCAATACACTGAGTAAGACGAGTGTGAAGTTAAAGACTTGGAATCCGTAGCTAATTAAATAGCCAAGTCCTTGTTTAGAAACGAGGAGTTCCCCGAAAATAACACCGACCCATGATAAGCCAACATTCACTTTTAACGTTGAAATAATTGCAGGGAAAGATGAAGGGAGAATAACGTGCTTATAGCATTGCCATTTATTTGCGCCAAATGTGTCCATGACCTTTATATAGTTGGAATCGACTTCTTGAAATGCGCTGTAAATAACGAGAATAGTAATGATGATGGAGATGATTACCCCCATTGCGATAGAGGATGAAATATTTGGACCGAAAATAACGATGATGATTGGACCGAGTGCAACTTTTGGCATTGCATTTAGGACGACGAGATAAGGATCGAGTACGCGGGCCAAAAGTGGCATCCACCAAAGGAAAGTAGCAATAATAGCTCCGAGTACAGTTCCGAGAATGAAGCCTACTCCTGTTTCAAGTAATGTCGTCCATATGTGAATCCAAATTGAACCGTCAATCCATTTCGTTAAAAAGAGATCCCAAATACTTGAAGGAGAGCTAAAGAGTAAAGGATCAATCCATTCTTTTTTACTAGCTATTTCCCATAGTGCAAAGAAAAGAACAAGAAGTACAAGTTGTAAAGAGCGAGCTAACCATGCATGTTGTCTTTCTTTTTTTCGAAACTGTTCATGTAGTTGTTTTATATTATCCAAGTCGTTCCAACTCCTTCCATATTTCTTGGAAGAGGGATGGGAAGTCATGGTGGTGGCGTGCTTCTAATGGCGATAAGGAACGGATACTTTCTGGGACGATGAACGTTTTTGCAATTTTTCCAGGGTTCGCCTGCAGCAAATAAATACGATCACTCATCGCAATTGCTTCTTCAATATCATGTGTCACAAGTAGGGATGTTTTTTTATAGTTACGTAGTAATGTGAAGACGAGATCTTCTAGTTTTAATTTTGTTTGATAATCAAGTGCGGAAAATGGTTCATCTAGCAATAAAATTTTTGGATCGGTCGCTAATGTTCGAACGAGTGCAGCACGTTGGCGCATACCGCCAGATAGTTCACGTGGGTATTGCTGTTCTATATCATATAGGCCGACTTGTTGTAAAAGCTTTAATGTATGTTCTTTCGTATTTTCATCATAAATCTTTCGAATATGAAGTCCGAGCATAATATTTTCTTCAATTGTTTTCCACGGAAACAAGTAATCCTGCTGGAGCATATAGCCCATAGATGGGGTCTTAGTTGTAATCGGTTCACCATCTAAAAATACGATACCTTCAATTGGATCAAGTAGCCCTGCGATGATGGAGAGGAGCGTTGTTTTTCCGCAACCACTTGGGCCAAGGATTGAAATGAATTCCCCTTCTTCTACGTGCAAACTCATATCTTCAAGAATAAGTTTGGCATTTTCTTTTGCAAAAAAGCAGTGAGAAACGTTACGTATTTGTAAAAAACTCATATATTTCGCCTCTATTTCTTAATGACGCTTTCAGCAATTTTTGTATTGACGAGCGCTTCATGTGGAACTTCTTTTTGTAATTCACCAGATTCTTTCATAATCGTTTGGAGTTGTTTCCATTCTGCATCATCTAATAATGGATTTGTCGCATAAGAATGTTGTTTTTTGTAGCGCTCAATTACTTTCACTGAAATGTCTTTTGAAGTGTCTTTAAATAGTGGTGAAACGGCATCGGCAATCTCTTCTGGACTATGTGTATCAACCCATTGCTGCGCTTTATATAGTGCGCGAGTGAATTTTTCTGCAGCATCTTTATCTTTCTTTAAGAAACTTTCTTTTGCCATAAACGTTGTATAAGGAACAGTGCCAGATTCAGCTCCGAAAGAAGCGACGATATAACCTTTTCCTTCTTTTTCAAGTATACTTGCAGTCGGTTCAAAGAGCTGTACAAATTCTCCTGTACCAGATGCAAAAGCATTTGCAATATTAGCAAACTCGATATTTTGAATTAAGTTCGTATCTTTGCGAGGGTCAATGCCATTTTTCTTTAAAACGTATTCACCAACCATTTGCGGCATACCGCCTTTACGCTGTCCTAAAAACGTAACACCTTTTACGTCGTTCCAATTAAAAGAGTCTAATTTTTTACGGGAAACTAAAAATGTGCCATCTGTTTGTGTAAGCTGCGCAAAATTAATGACAGGATCTTTTGCTCCTTGTTGATGAACATAAATAGACGTTTCTGAACCAACGAGCGCAATATCAATTCCGCCAGATAAAAGGGCGGTCATCGTTTTATCTCCGCCAGCTGTTGTTTGTAAGTCAATATTTAAACCTTCATCTTTAAAAAATCCTTTTTCAATTCCAACATATAATGGTGCGTAGAAAAGAGAGTGGGTAACTTCGCCAACGCGAATTTTTTGAGCTTGTTCTTTCGTACTTTCCTTTGTACTACTACAAGAAGCGAATGTGAAAACAGCTAGTAACATGATGCAAAAAACGGTTATTAATTTTTTCACTATATGACACCTCCTAGAAGTCAATCTACAAGCATAATATGTAGGTAAGTGCCCATATGTGAGTATAGATAGCAGGAATTTTTTGGGTAGTAAAGAAGTACAAATATAAGGGGTGATAAAATGGATTACGAATACGATGATAGCGTACATTTACATCTTGATTATTTCGGAACTGAATGTGATATGGAATCGATTGCTTATAAGAGGAAGCATGAAGACGTGTGGGATGTGTATTTTAACTTTGGAGTATACGGTATTCAAAAAGATGATGTAGGGGCAGGAATGTTTATGGACGAATATGCCGGTTATTACGTTTTTTCTGTACATGCTCGTGACTTGAGCTGGGAATTTGGAAGTGCTCAGTTTGAAGAGTGGGTGTTGAGGAACCATATAGTAGAAAAGGCGCTTCAAAAATAGGGAGGAATTTCGTGATTGGATTTCTCATTTTATTATGTATTTGCGTAGCCGGAGTTTTTATCATGCAAGTGCTTACTTACCGATTTGCAAAGAAAAATATTCATAAATACAAAGAAGTGAAATGGGTTCATATGTGGTTAGATATGACTATGAAAAAGGGTCCGAGATTAGATTTGTTTGATTTTGTACTTATAGTAATCGTAAGTATCATATGGAAAATATGGATGCTTCCTCTTGTATAGTAAACATGCTAATCATTTCATCATTTTTCCCGGTTCATAATAAATAACAAAAGAACCTGTCACATGACAGGTTCTTTTGTTATTTAGGAAATTCAATGTATACGACAAATTACGACAAGGGGGTTCATACATATTTGTTATTCTATTAAAGGTCATTATTTGTAATGTATATATAGGAGGATTTTTTAATGTTAAAAAAATTAGTATTATTTTTACTTACAGGCTTATGTGTAGTTGCTTTAACAGCTTGTAAAGATGAAGAGGAAAAGCTGAAAGCAGCGGAAGAACAGAAAATAGATGAGAAGAAAATTGAAGAAGATAAGAAGGCTGAAGAAAAGCGCAAGCAAGAAGAACAACAAAGAGTAGAAGAAGAAAAGCGCAAGCAAGAAGAACAACAAAGAGTAGAGGAAGAAAAACGTAAGCAAGAAGAACAACAAAGAGTAGAAGAAGAAAAGCGTAAGCAAGAAGAGGAGCAAAAAGTAGAAGAAGAAAAGCGTAAGCAAGAAGAGCAACAAAGAGTAGAGCAAGAGAAACGTAAGCAAGAAGAGCAGCAAAGAGTAGAAGAAGAAAAACGTAAGCAAGAAGAACTACAGAAGGCTCAGCAACAGCATTCTGCACAACAAGAGAGAACACAAAAACAAGAAAAAACAACACAAGCAAAAGATGGGAAACCGACAAGATCACAAATTTCGGTTGGTTCACATGTAGTTATTCAATTAGATAAAGATTATAGTAAAACAGTGAGTGGTGTTGTGAAAGATATTTTAACAAATACAGAAACACATACGTACGGAATTAAAGTTCGATTACAAGATGGACAAATTGGCCGTGTTCAAAGTGTTGGATAAATAAAAAAGAGGTCGTCCATTTTTGGACGACCTCTTTTTTATTATGCTTGGTTAGTGCGGAAAAATGGAAGCTTCTGCACAGCGTAAACTAACCCATATGCAAGAATTAAGCACATAAGAGGGTTAATGAAAAATCCGTAGCGATTAATTGCTAAGAATAAGTTTGAGAAGATGATGTAAATAACAGAACTTGCTACTAGCATCATAACGCGTTTATGTTTAAATGAATTTAGCATGCAGCAAAAACTGCTCAAGAATGTGCCTATGATGAAGACTTTATGACACATTTGCATAAATTTATGAATATGGTATTGGTCTACAGCAGGAGCTGTTTTGAATAATTCAATTGTTTTACCAACAGTGAACCACGAGAACCAATATGTAAAGTCCGTCTTAAATCCATTTTTGATTAACTCTTTTGCGTATGCATTTTTATCCTCTAAGCCCTGGGCTTTCATTTGGTTAACTACATTTTCATAGCCAATTTTGTTAAATGGATCTGCACCGGCAATTAATGGGTCCGCACCTTGGGTTGAGAATAAGATAAATTGATTGAACGCTAAATAGTTACGAACAACCCAGGCACCGATAATAAAGAATGGGCCAATGAGCCATAATAATCCAATTCGAATTGAGTCTTTAAATCCATATGTGAACAAGACGACAAGAACAGGAATGAGCATCATTGGAGCTGGATTTGGACGGAACATAAGTAAAATGGAAACGACAATTCCGAACCATATATGGAATTTTACTTTATTATATTTCCATGCGAGAACAAATACATATACACTTAACGTTAATAAGAATATTGAAGGAACTTCGGTTAATAACGTACGGAAGTATGTATAGTTACTTGGATAAATAGCATATAAAATACTTGCGACAATTCCATAAATATTCTTTTCAAATAACTCTTTTCCTATTAAGAATACTAATAACACTGTGCCGAGGTTCAGTATCATATTAATGACGGTTGCCACGTAATAGTAAGGAAGTGATGTAACATCAGAAATAATCATAGCGCCAGCTAATAATAGTGGCTGACCTGGTGTGATGTATGCATTTTTCCCAGGAACTTCACTAGGCTCCATATAAACATATCCAAAGACACCGTGTTTTAATAGCTGTTCAGCTGTTAAAGAATAGTTGAACGCATCATATGCACCATATGTTACTTTGACTACCTCTCCATTTAATCCTGGCTGTTTTACTAGACAAAAAACATGCAACAGAAAAGAAAGCGCCAAAATTACATATAACGCTTTAGGTAAATTTTTAAACTTATTTAACAAAAATGAGCAGCTCCTTTTTTATTAATTCTTTCTTATTTTCATGATAAAACCCCAATAGTATTAAGGCTTTCCAAAACATAGTTATTATATCATAAAGTGGAGCGTAGTAATTTGATTTTTCAATACGCCATAGTTTGAATTCCAAAATTTAACTGATTATTAAGGGATAATTAAGAAAATATATTTATAGTAAAAGTAAGCCGGAAGACGAAATACACGTTATATGTTATTTTTATAGAAAGTATTTTTAAGATGCGGGGTGAAATTAATAGATAGAAAGGAGAGAATGAAGTGAAGTATGGTTCCACACTTTATCATCTTCCGAGAAGGAATATATTAATTTCTACCATGTTAAGTGGCATGGTGACCTTACTAGTAACAACTGTGCTGTTTATGATTTTAAAGTTTTTTAATTTAGATATGATTAAAGGTATTTTTAATCATAAGTTGATTTTAAGTAGTATGATGATTTTAATATGGGGTGTAATATTATATTTTGCGTGTTCAAATGAAAAAGGGACGTTCATAATTAAATCGTCCCTTCGAGTGTATCTTATATTATTTTTTATAGCTCATGTAGTAACTTTATTTTATATTGTGTTACAAGTTAATATGGACTTCGTAGAAGCGATGAATTGGATTTACAATTATAATATGCAGTTTATATTTAGCTTACTAGTAATTTATGCAATATATGTTTTTGTATATAGTGTGCTAGGGAAAATTTTTCTGAGTGTTATTTTAACGAGTTGCACGTTAGTTATTTTAGGTATTGTAAACCATTTAAAGCTTATTTTTAGAGGGGACCCACTATATCCTTCTGATTTTACACAGATTGGACATATGCAATCTGTTATACCAATGGTGATGGATTATTTTAGTTGGGGTTATATTCTTCTCGTTATTGTAATTGTTGTTGCGTGTATTTTGGCGGGTATGTATATAAGGAAATATATTCAAAATGTAAAAGTTCATGCAGGCGTACGAGTTCTATTTATAATAGGATCCGTTTTTGTTTTATATGCGTATGGTAATTTTACGAATACGTTTATGAATAAATGGTTTCAAAAGTCAGGTATAGAGTTCGTTTTGTGGAATCAAAATGAAAATTATGCTTCGAATGGTTTTGTGCTAGGCTTTATAAGTAATTTGGATACGACAGTCATTGAAAAGCCGAAAGATTATTCAAAAGAAAATATGCTTCAAATAGCAAACGATATAAAAAAACAATATAGCAGCAATATAGGGGCGCAGAAGCAAACAGAGAAACCGAATATTATTTTTGTAATGAGTGAATCGTTTTGGGATCCAACGAAGTTAACGAACCTGTCCTTTAGTGAAGATCCTTTACCTAATTTGCATCATTATATAGAAAGTTTTCCAGGTGGACAAACTATTTCTCCTACATTTGGAGGAAATACTGCGAACGTTGAATTTGAGGTATTAACGAGTTATTCAATGAGTTTGTTAAAACCAGGCTCTATACCGTATCAGCAAGTTGTTACAAATAAGAAAGAAATTCCATCTATTACTCGAGAGTTAAAAAAAGAAGGGTATTACACAAGTGCAATTCATTCATTTGGTCGCTCATTCTTTAAACGGGATGATGTATATAGAGTGTTAGGCTTTGACAAGTTTAATGCGCAAGATACGATGGAGAATGTAGAAGTTGATGGAGATTATATTAGCGATTTATCTATGAGTAAAGAGATAATAGCTGAATTAGAGAAGCAAAAACAACCTACTTTTATTCATGCGGTTACGATGCAAAATCATTTTCCATTTACAGAAGGAAGATTTGGCGAAAATCAAATAGAAATTAGTGGTTTAGAAAATGAAGAATCGAAGGCTGAATTAGAGACTTATACAGAAGGTTTAAGACGTTCAGATGAAGCTCTTCAATATTTAATAGAGGAGCTAGATAATTTAGATAGACCTACATTATTAGTATTCTTTGGGGACCATCTTCCGTCGCTAGGAACAAATAAATCTCTTTATAAAGAGAATGGGTATATAACGAATGAAAAAACGCCAAGTGAACGATTAGCGATGGCGCAAACGCCGTTATTAATGTATGCAAATTTTGATATGCCAAATGAAAATTTAGGTTTAGTAAGTCCAATTTATTTTTCAAATCTTGTCTT
This sequence comes from Bacillus altaicus, assembly GCF_042136375.2. Lineage (NCBI taxonomy): Bacteria > Bacillati > Bacillota > Bacilli > Caryophanales > Bacillaceae > Bacillus > Bacillus altaicus. The sequence goes on from NZ_CM143394.1 coordinate 965,500, forward strand.
TGATTATGCTGGATTAACTAAGGTACCGTTCTATCAATTTTTATCGAAGTTATATGAAGAAATTCCTGTACTTCGTGAAGAATTGAGGATAGGAAAAGATGGAAAAGCAATAAAAAGTTTAACAGAAAAACAAAAAGAAATGCTAAAGCAATATGAGCTTATTCAATATGACTTACTCGTCGGAAAGCAATATAGTAAGGATATATTATTTAAATAAGCGAAAAAAAGAACTTGTATACGATACAAGTTCTTTTTTCATAGTATTTAACGGGATAACCAGACAAGCTAGGTTTAGGGAGTATTACTTGTACATTTAGTATAAATTAAAATAGAATCGGTTTAATAATTGATTTGTGAGAAGTGTGTGAATTTTTCATTTAGTATATAATTGGATAATTTGTTTAATGCGTAAAAAAACTCTTTAAGGTTTCTAAGAGTTTTTTTATCTAGATATATATTGAAATTTCAGAAAAATAAGTTGCAATAAAGTTGTGTGGTAATTTTAAAAAAAGAATTTGCCATTTTGGCAAATTCTTTTTTGTTGAGGAGGCATTGTTAATTTGTTATGAGTTTATAAATTTAATAAGTTCTTTATTCAATTCATCAGCTTGATCGATTGGAGAGCCATGACCGCTATTTGTAAGAGGATATAGCTCAGAGTTTTTAATGCGTTCTTTTGTTAACTCAGCACTTTTGTAAGGGATGAGTTGGTCGTGAACACCGTGGAATATTTTTGTTGGGACGTTAATTTTACTTAAGTCCTTCGTTACGTCTTCGTTTGCAGCAGCTTGCAAAATTTTGATGAGAGCATAAGAAGCGGACTGCATACCGAGATAAGAAAACCATTCTAACGTGGCAGCTCCTAAGTTTCTATTAAAAAATGATAAAGATACATCATTAAGAAATTTAGGTAAATTCGCATACATTTGAGCAATCAGGGCATCTGCTTGCTCTTTCGGTACGCCGTAAGGGGATTGTTGGTTTTTTACGAAAGAGGGGGAGACGGCATCAATTAATGCAAGTTTAGAAATACGGCGACCGTTATAACGTGACATGTATCGAATAGAAAGAGCACCGCCGACTGAGAAACCAACTAACGTAGCATTTTCTATTTGAAGTGCTTCTAATACAATTGCGATATCATCAGCTAAACGATCATAAGTGTAACCGGTCCATGGTTTATCAGACTGTCCGTTTCCTCGTATATCCATGGCGATGCAGCGGAAACCATGTTGTGGTAAGATATTAAATTGATATTGGTACATTTGATGATTTAAAGGCCAGCCGTGTACAAAGAAAACAGTTTTACTGTCAGGACCTGGGTTCATATCTTGCACAAAAATGTGTACATCTTTTTCCACTGTAACGAACATGACGTATCCTCCTCATACATTTTAATAGGCTCTTTCCCAAAATCGCTGTTTTGTCATTGCCTGAATAAATTCATTCGCAAGTAAGGTAGGGTTTTGTTCTGTTATAACGCCAGGTTTTCCTTCGATGTTTAAAGATTGAATAATAGTAGTTCCATTTTTGAAAGCGCCAATTGGCTTAAAGTGATTATACGATTCTACGACAAAAGAACTTGCTTTGTTAAGAAAATGATCATCAATATTTCCACCAATAAGAAGTAGCCCATCATAAAGAAGCGGTGATCCTGTTAAGAAAGTATCATTCACTTCCCACTTTACATTTTGAGAGCCTTGCACAAAACCTAATCGTTCGGAAATAATAACGGGCTGAAGACCGGCTTGTTTGAATTGATTTATAATATATTGTGCGTTTTGACCGTCATATCCGTTTGCGACAATGACGCCTACTCGTAATGTATTTGGGCTGAATGTTGTATGTTCCATACTTAGTGCTGGTGAGGATTTTGTAACATTTGATTCTTGAACATTTGGCACTGTTGCTCCGACTGCTTCAGCTACTAAAGTAGCTAATTCCGTACTTATATGACCAATCATATCTACGATTTGTTGGCGAACTGATTTACTTTTTACTTTGCCTAATTCAAAGGAGAAGGCCTGTATAATATGGGTTTTTTCGACGTGGCTCATACTATTCCAAAATAAACGGGCTTGTGAGAAATGGTCTTTAAAACTAGCGGCTGTTTCTCTTATTTTATGTCCAGAAACAGTAGAAGGATATGTAACGAAACCGCCTTTCGTACCAGGTACAGTAAAGGGAGAGTTATTAGCTAAAGAGTTATTATGGTAAGCGACTTTTCCTTTATCAATTATATATTTAGACGCACCATCTCTTTGATTGTTATGAAAAGGACATACCGGGCGGTTAATCGGTAACTCTTGATAGTTTGTACCGACGCGGGCTAATTGCGTATCTGTATAAGAAAAGAGTCTACCTTGTAAGAGAGGATCATTTGTAAAATCGATACCGCGGACGATGCTTCCAGGGTGCAGTGCGACTTGTTCTGTTTCCGCAAATACGTTATCGACGTTCCGATTCAACGTCATTTTTCCGATGATTTTAACAGGGAAGTCTTCTTCTGGCCAAATTTTCGTTGCATCTAATATATCGAAATCGTATTTAAATTCGTCCTCTTCTTCTAAAATTTGAACGCCAAGTTCGTACTCAGGGTAGTTTCCAGCATTAATATTTTCCCATAAATCACGGCGATGGTAATCCGGATCAGCACCGCCTAGTTTTTGAGCTTCATCCCAAATTAACGAGTGAACGCCAAGCTTAGGCTTCCAGTGGAATTTTACGAATCGTGACTTTCCGTGTTTATTAACTAAGCGGAATGTATGAACGCCGAACCCTTGCATCATTCGAAAACTTCTCGGAATTGTACGATCAGACATAATCCACATCATCATCGCAGCTGATTCTTGATTATTGGCGATAAAGTCCCAAAAAGTATCATGTGCTGTTTGTCCTTGGGGAATTTCATTATGTGGCTCTGGTTTAAGAGCATGAATAAGATCCGGAAATTTAATACCATCTTGAATGAAGAAAATCGGAATGTTATTACCCACTAAATCGAAATTTCCTTCCTCTGTATAAAACTTAACAGCGAATCCTCGTACATCTCGGTTCGTTTCATTTGCACCTTTTGATCCAGCAACTTCAGAAAAACGAATAAAAATAGGTGTCTTTTTAGATGGGTCTTGTAAAAAATGAGCCATTGTTAAGTCTTCTAAAGAATCATATAGCTCAAAAATACCATGTGCTCCGTAACCGCGGGCATGAACGACTCTTTCAGGAATTCGTTCACGGTCAAAATGAGCGAGTTTTTCTCGCATAAGGAAATCTTCTAAAAGTGTAGGACCACGATCGCCGGCGGTTAAAGAGTTTTCATCATTTGAAATTTTGACACCCGTATTCGTCGTCATCTCTTTTCCTTCATTGTTTTTCGTAAAGGATTGTAACTGTTCTGTCTTCTTATTTTCACGACCATCCATATAAAGCACCTCCCATATTATACGTATTATTGTTCATGGTTTTTATGCTTACATATGGCCTGAAGAAGTATATTATCTATGGATTGATTTTCCTCATTTGTTCAATTTATCTTTGTTTGTCTATGAAAATCATTTATTATAATAAATGGTATTCTTTTGAAGGGGTGTTGAAGTGGGAGAGAGTTTTCTATCAGCTAAAGAAGAAAAGAAAAACGCTAAGATTTTCTTATGGGTAATGCATGTTATTTTAATTGTATACGAGGTTGCATACGCGATTATATTAGAAGATACAATGCCTTTAGGAAATTGGCATAAAGTGATATGGAAGCTTGCATATATTATGGCTATATTAGGTATTAGTGTTTACTTATTTGAGAGAGGAAAAGCATATTTAGTTAAATATACATATTTATTTGCATACATAATCGCAGAGATTTTTAATATTGGATGGTATGCTTTTCATAATACAATAGCATTTGATGAAGGGAATGTAATTGAATATATTTTCATTTTCTTCGTACCGATCTTTTTGAGTAAAAGATATTTATTTGTCTTAGCGCCATTTCTTATAGGGAAATATATGATATACCTATTTGTATTTGGAGAACTTAACCTGTTTATGTCTCTTGTTATAAATATGGTGTTACTTTTCGTGTCATTTATTATTTTAAATCGATTTTTACAATATCTTTCAGCAGTAAAGGGACGTATTGTAGAGGCAAGTCAGTCACAAAAATTGGCGGTTATCGGAAAAATGGCAGCGACAGTCGGACATGAAATTAAAAACCCACTTGCTTCATTAAAAGGGTTTACGCAATTACAAAAAGAGAAACACAAAAAAGATGCAACATATGAACAAATGATTCTCGAAATCGAAAATATGAATAATATGATTAGTGAATTAATGGAGGTTGCTACATGTAAACCTTCTGTTTATGAAAAACACATTGTAAGTGATGTTTTAGTACAAGCGGTAGAAAACATGCGCGAAAAAATGAATGAGTTAAATATAAATTGCACCTTTAATGAAGAGCAAAATAGAAGTGAAATTGAATGTGATAAACGCAAATTAAAAGGAGTATTTTTGTATGTTATTAAAAATGCTTTAGAGGCAATGGAACATGGCGGAACATTAAAAATACAAGTTAAAAATAAAAAAAGAGATTATGTAACAGTAAGTATAGTAGATAGTGGTTTTGGGATAAAAAAGGATAATTTAGGACGAGTTAAGGATGCTTTTTATACAACGAAGCAAGATAGAATTGGATTAGGTCTTACGGTAGCAGAGCGAATTATGACAGAGCATCTTGGAGAATTACACATTTCTAGTGAAGTAAAGAAAGGAACGAGAGTAGAAATACTGCTCCCGAAAAAATGTGAGCGCAATGTGACACAAGATTAAGAGGTGTTGTTAAAGGAGTTATCATATGGAAAAAGGCAATATATTTGAAAAAGAAGAGATAAAGGCGTTAAAAATATTTTTAAGCTTATTCTTCGTTATATTTTTTGCGTATGATTTTGCTGAAAAGGCAATGGTCCTTTTATCAGATAAAAATCAAAAACTAGCAGATGCTTTTGGAGCAGGATTAGGTCTATGGCTATATAGTTTGATGATTGGATTATTCTTTATCGGACTTTATTTTATGAAATGGAAAAAGCCGTATATTGTGAAGTATATTATTTTAATTGGCTATAATATATTGGATTTTATTAATAACTTCACTATTTATTACGGAAGTGATGCGGAATTTGATAGCGGGAATATAGTAGAAGGATTCTTTATTTTATTTGCACCGATATTTGTGAATAAGAGGTACTTTTGGTTAGTTGCCGGAACTATTGTTGGAAAATATGCACTTATGGGATTCGTTGTTCAATCCTTTATCGTTCTTATCCCAATAGCATTATATAGCGTGTTTGTTATTATATGTTGGATTATATTTTTAAGATTTCAATCTTACGTTCGTACACTTGAAATGATGGACAAAGAAATACAAAATGTAGAAAAATTAGCGATGGTTGGAAAAATGGCAACAGTAATTGGCGATAAGATTAGAAGACCGTTAGAAAAATTGAAAAAACTTGTGAATAAGCAAGCGAAAAAATATCCGGAAGATAAGATTTATAGTGAAATTATGAGACAGGAAGTAGAGCGAATTTATACAATTGCTACAGAACTAAATGGGTTTGAGAAATCTAAATCGGTAGAATCCGAAACTCATAATATTAAAGAAATCATCTCTTATGTTATCAGGGTTATGGAAAAGCCAGCTTTAGAACAAGGGATAAAAATGCATGCTATTTATAGTAAAGATATACCTTCAATTACATGTGATGAGAAACGATTGAAACAAGTATTTTTTAATTTAATTAAAAATGCGATTGAAGCAATGTCAGTTGGCGGAACTATTACTGTAAAAGTTGTAGTGGAAGATGTGATCATTGTTCAAATTATAGATGAGGGATGCGGCATTCCGAAAGATAAAATTCCAAAGCTAAATGAAGCTTTTTACACAACGAAAGAAACTGGAACAGGCTTAGGATTAGTAGTTACGGAAAAAATCATTAAAGATCACCACGGTAAATTGAACTTTGAAAGTGAAGTTGGAGTTGGAACGACTGTTGAGATTATGTTGCCGATTTAATTATAGTGTGATATTTAAAAAAGGGGAAATCACTTTCTTGAGAGTGATTTCCCCTTTCGTTTTGGATGGAAGTGCGGAATCCAATAAAGGGGATGTTTACAAGATTGACATAGTGTGCAAATTCACGATCTAAAATATGGGTATTTTAAAGCGAGAGTATATAATGAATTTGTCTGTTATTTGTTTAATTTATTTGTAATTTTTTGGACGCGGTAGCGAGTTTTTTTGTGAAATGAACGATTTGTAAGTGTGGGCTATATATCAGTGATTAGAAAAACAGAATATATGGCACTTGCCGTAATCCCAGGGGTAATATAAAGAGATATCGCATCCCCCCTCGAAAACAGGTTTCCAGTTGTAATACTAGTCCAAGTTACAGTGGCAGGTCCAGATGCTGGAGTAGGGTTATACACTTGAGGTTGTCTAGAGCCAATATCCGTAGGTTTAATTGAAAATGTCATAGTCCCCGTAATTTTATCTGTAGTAGTTAAAGTGATAGTAGATAGGATGTAACTAGAGGTAGGTGCAGAGAGGTTTGTTGGGACATCCTTGCAAATATCAATCGTATAAACAGCAGCGGGTAAGTTATTAATATTTATAGATGCAGCAAAACCGACTATATTCCCAGCTCCAGCAGTTACATACGGAATAACGTTAGAATCAATTCCTGGAGAACCTGCTATACGTTGAAACCCAGCATTCGTCCCTTGAAAAACAATACTTTTCGCTGATGAACTACCAGCAGGTCCAGTGATGCCAGTAGAACCAGTGATGCCAGTAGAACCAGTGATGCCAGTAGAACCAGTGATGCCAGTAGAACCAGTGATGCCGATAGAACCAGTGGCACCAGTAGGCCCAGTGCTACCAGTAGGTCCACCTTCTACTAATACGATATAATCTGGGGACACATTCGGAAACCCTTGAGGTGCATCTTTTTTTACAACATAGCCGCTACTTGTGTAAGTCACAACTTGTCCCGTTTTATAGTTAGGGGCGGCTGCTAGACTAAAAGCGGTAGTACTTTGTAAACCGGCCCCGATAGGTCCGGCATTGCCAGTAGGACCTGTAGCACCAGTAGGTCCAGTGCTTCCGATAGAACCACTGTTGCGTCTACCGTCACAACTAAAGCAATTGCGTTGGTACATATATTGTCTCCTTTCTATAGTTTTGAAAATCTAGTTTTAAAAGTAGAACTACTATATATATATTGTAGATTCTATATTTTTGTGTGGTCGATCATATTGTGTATATGGATTTCTCCTGGAATAAATGATTAAGTGATTGTTCTATTTCTTTTAAGGCTGGCATGTTTGGTAATCATCCTTAAGATAGTTCTTACTTTGTTAGTTGTTTTTATTGTTTGTAGCAAAATAAGAAGCGGATGTAAAACAAATAAAACCTAGAATCCAGCCAATAGAAGGAGAATAGAGAAGTATATGTTGTAATACCATTCCGCTAGAAATAAAAAAGCTACCTAATAGACTTAAGAAAATGGGATATCGCTGTGGTTTGAACATCAGTGATATAACCTCCTTTACCACATACATTGTATATTAGTCTTAATTTTCTGTATGTAAAATTCAAGAAAAATGGTGGTACAATATATAAATGATACGAGAAGAGAGGATGTAGATTCACGCATGTACGTTACTGTAACAGAAGCAGCATATAAAAAGATTATGGATAAGATTCCAAGTGAAGCGAAATATATGAAGTTATTTTACGATAATGAAGGTTGCGGTTGTGTTATGAGCGGGATTATTGATTTAGTAGCCGTTTCAGAGAAAGATGAGCGCGATGTAGATATTGAATCAAGCGTACTAAACTTTATTGCAGATCGCACAAAGCTTGTATTTATGGATGATAAATTAACAGTTGATTGGCATGAAGTTGGAGGGACTTTTCAGCTGAAGAGCCCAAGCCAGTTTTATAATCCAAATATGAAGTTACATATTCGAGTATAATGAAGAGAGAGGGAGTATATAATATGCTCCTTTTTCTTATGGATTTTTTCACATAATGAAATGTACATGTGATTGAATTTTCTGTATAATTCTCTTTGCGGAGGGGATTACGCATGAGAAGATGGGGAATTGAATTATTAATTTTAAGTGTCGTTATTATTTGGGGGATTAACTATACGATTGCGAAATACGGACTTTTAGAATTTACGGCGATTGAGTTTACTGCAGTTCGAATGATGGCAGCAGCACCACTACTGTTATTATTTACGTTCTTTATCGAAAAGTCACTTTATATGGAGCGAAAAGATATACCAAGATTAATCATCGTTAGCACGGTAGGTATTGTACTGTATCAAACGCTATTTATGGAGACTGTTAAATATACATCCGCTACAAATGCTTCGTTACTCATTTCTATTTCACCTATTTTTACAACTTTATTTGCGATTTTTTTGAAACAAGAAAAATTTTCTTCGCGAAAGTTAATCGGTTCTATGATTGCTTTTGTTGGTGCTACATTAGTTTTAGTAGCGGGGCATTCACTCGCTAGTTCTTTCTACGGAAATGGGATTGGACTTATTACATCAATATGTTGGGGACTTTATCCCGTTTTAGCAGGGCCGCTTATTAAAAAATACTCTGCACTACGTGTTACTGCATGGTCGGCATTAGTTGGAGCGATTCCGCTCTTATTATTAAGCGGGCCACATGTATTTGTCATGCCATTTCACATTACACACGGAATGACATTGTTTGCTTTACTATATTCTATTTTCTTTGTAACAGTATTTGGTTTAGTGATGTGGTATGTTGGTGTGCAAAAAATTGGGGCATCACATACGATGGTATATATGTATATTACGCCGCTCGTAGCGGTTTTATTTGCAGCTATATGGGTAAATGAATATGTATCGTTACAACAAATAATCGGTGGAATGATCATTTTCTTCGGTCTATGGTTTGTGAAATCAGAGAAAGTAGAAGCGCATTCTATCGTGCAAGAACATATATCAAAATAGGAAAACAGATCACCTATGATCTGCTTTCCTATTTTTTTATTTTTGGTAAAAATATGAGAAATAAAATGGAAGTAATAAGTGGGATTAAATTAAGAATAGGAATACGGAAGAGTGTAATTAGAATAATTCCTGGAAGAAGAACACCGAGGACAGCGTAGAAGATACTATGTTTTTTCGTGTACCAATATAATGAAAGTCCAATAAGTGCAGGGACAATGAGGTGAATGAGAGCCATTAAAAAATAAATCATTAGACGCCCCCTTTATTTATGTGCTTATTACATCATATCCGTATGTTCATAGATTGATATCACTTTTTTCATAAATGGACGGAAAATGTTTGGAAAAACGTCACATTTATGAGGGATTCTACATTAGAAATCTTGTATAATATTATTTTCTAAAAGCATTTTAACAACATAAACATACTGTTTATGTTGTTTTTAATTTGAATGAAATAGATTTTAAGTAGCATGGACTCGAAAGAAATGAGTTATATAACTTTTGTTGGATAGATAAAAACTATTGAAGGGGAGTACAACATGATTAGTATGTCATTAAGGTCGTTTAAAATTCAATCGTATTATCTACTAGGTATTCTGTTATTAGGCTGGATGTTAACACCCTTTTCAGCACATTTTCTAGGTGCAGGAATTGGACTTATTGTAAGCATGTATTGTGTTTGGATTTTAGGAAGGCGTATCGAAAAACTTGGGGATAGTATCGTAAAGAAGACGAAAGCGCCGACGCTTGGTATGTTTAATCGCTACGCAGCGGCGATCCTTGGTGCAATTATTATGTACGAAATTGAGCACCATATGGTTATGTGGGCATTTGCAGTAGGTATTCTGGGTGGCTATTTCTTAATCGTTGTGAATTTAGGGTATTATAGTATGAAGGATGAAGAAGAATTAACAAAGAGCTAAAAGCTTCTTTTTAGAGGGAATAGAGGATCTGGCGATGGATAGAAGCGGTCAGATCCTTTTTTGTTCCCATGCGATGTGAAACCAGAAGGATGTAGTGAGTCGGAAAAGAGTTTATGTGTTCGAAGCTGTGGTTTGTATGTGTGAAAATCCAAGTATATAAATTGAGAATTAGGTTTGGCACCTTTTTAGATGGAATAGAGGATCTAGCTGTGGATAGAAGCGGTTAGGGCCTTTTTTGTTCCCATGCGTTGTGAAAGCAAGAGGAGCGAATGAGCGAGAAATCTGTTTGCCGTGGTTTGTATGTGGGTAAATTAAAGAATATATAGAAAGAAGCTTACGTTTTTCACGTAAGCTTCTTTTTTATGTAAGTATGTGTAACCGTTAAGCCGCATTGGGTTTTGTCGGTGAGTACGCGAAACTTTTGGCTACACGATACTTATTCATATGAGTAAAGGGTTATTGCAACAGAAAGTTTACATATTAAGCGATTGGACCGCCTAAGTTAATAATATTTTCAGAAACGCTATCGAATTTTTTGAAGTTTTCTTTAAATTCGTTTGCAAGCTCAATTGCTTTCGCTTTGTAAGCATCTTTGTCAGCCCAGGTTTGTTCAGGCATTAATACTTCGTCAGGTACACCTGGAACGTGACAAGGTACTTCAAGGCCAAAGATGTCGTGTTTTGCAGTTTCAGCTTTAGCAAGTTCACCGCTTAGTGCTGCTTGAATCATTGCACGAGTGTAACCTAAGTTCATACGTTTACCAACACCGTATTCGCCACCAGTCCAGCCAGTGTTTACTAAGAATACTTTTGCATCATGTTTCTCGATTTTTTCACCAAGCATTTCAGCATAACGAGATGCATCAAGCGGTAAGAATGGTGAACCGAAGCAAGTAGAGAATGTTGCTTGCGGAGATGTAACACCGCGCTCAGTTCCTGCTAGTTTACTAGTGTAACCGCTTAAGAAATGGTACATAGCTTGCTCTTTTGATAACTTACTGATTGGAGGCAATACGCCAGATGCATCAGCAGTTAAGAAAATAATTGTATTTGGATGTCCTGCAACACTTGGCAGTACGATATTGTCAATCGCATGCATAGGGTATGCGGCACGTGTATTTTCTGTTAAAGTAGTATCGTTATAGTCAGCGATGCGTGTTTGACCGTCAATGACAACGTTTTCTAAAACTGAACCAAATTCGATTGCATCGAAGATTTGTGGTTCTTTCTCGTGAGAAAGGTTTACACATTTTGCATAGCAACCGCCTTCAATATTGAATACACCGTTATCAGACCAACCGTGCTCATCGTCACCGATTAATTTACGGTTTGGATCAGCAGATAATGTTGTTTTGCCTGTTCCAGATAAACCGAAGAATAGTGCTACGTCGCCCTCTTCGCCTACGTTTGAAGAGCAGTGCATAGAAAGAATATCTTGTTCAGGTAGTAAGAAGTTCATAATAGAGAAGATTGATTTTTTCATTTCTCCAGCGTATTCTGTACCACCGATTAGTACGATACGTTTTTCGAATGAAACCATAATGAATGCTTCAGAATTTGTACCGTCAATTGCTGGATCTGCTTTGAAGTTTGGTGCAGAAACAATTGTGAACTCTGATTCGTGAGTTGTTAATTCTTCTTCAGTTGGACGAATAAATAATTGATGTACGAACAAATTATGCCATGCATATTCGTTAACAACTTGAATTGGTAGGCGATAGTTGTGATCAGCGCCAGCAAATCCTTTGAAGATGAATAACTCTTCTTTTTCTTTTAAGTATTCTAAAACTTTTATATATAATTTATCAAAATGTTCTTCAGAGATCGGTTGGTTCACGGCTCCCCAAGCAATTTTGTCAGCAACCGATGCTTCCTTCACAATAAATTTATCTTTAGGAGAACGTCCTGTGTATTTTCCTGTTGAAGCAGAAACGGCACCAGTAGAAGTTAATTTCCCTTCGTTTCGCATTAATACTTTTTCCACTAATTGCGGAACACTTAATTGAATCTGTGCATTGCTTCCGTTCAATAATTCATGTAAACCAATTTGGACATTCACAGTACTCATATTTATATACCATCCTTTTCATTTAATGAAATATTTCTCGTAATCCCCATCAAGAGTATAACACAATTATATAAATAATGTATACTATTTATTTGTTTTTGTTTGTGTGAATGTATCATTTCCTTATTAATATTTCATTCTATGCGTATTGAGAAAAACTTTCAGGAAAATGTGAATATTAATTGACAAATGAATATCATTTCTTTAGTATAGGTTGGGACGGATACTCTCTTATCCCGAGCTGGCGGAGGGACAGGCCCGATGAAGCCCAGCAACCTCACTTGTAGTGGTAAATACAGGTGAATAGGTGCTAAAACCTGTGCGAGGCTAACGGTCTCGAACGATAAGAGCAAAGGGCAAAAAGCAGTATGCAAGTAGCAAATTAAACCTTTCCTCTATGTTAAGTGGGAAAGGTTTTTCTGTATGCTTGTGTGGGAGAATAAATGTATGTCGCAGTTTGTGGCAAATTAAGGATGAGTTCCGTACAATATATACAATTACTGTAGGGAGGTTTACCACATGACAAAAAAACGTCATCTGTTCACATCTGAGTCTGTAACTGAAGGACATCCAGATAAAATTTGTGACCAAATTTCTGATTCAATTTTAGATGCGATCTTAGCAAAGGACGCAAATGCACGTGTAGCTTGTGAAACAACTGTAACAACTGGTTTAGTATTGGTAGCGGGGGAAATTACGACTTCTACTTACGTAGATATTCCAAAAATCGTTCGTGAAACAATTCAAGGCATTGGTTACACACGCGCAAAATATGGATTCGATGCAGAAACTTGTGCAGTTTTAACATCTATCGATGAGCAATCTGCTGACATCGCTATGGGTGTTGACCAAGCACTAGAAGCACGCGAAGGTCTAATGACTGACGCTGAGATTGAGGCAATTGGTGCGGGAGACCAAGGTTTAATGTTTGGCTTCGCATGTAATGAAACACAAGAATTAATGCCACTTCCAATCTCGCTTGCTCACAAATTAGCTCGCCGTTTAACTGAAGTACGTAAAGATGACACATTATCATACTTACGTCCGGATGGAAAAACGCAAGTTACAGTTGAGTATGATGAAAATGGTAAACCTGTACGTGTGGATACAATTGTAATTTCTACACAGCATCATCCAGATGTTACGTGGGAAGAAATCGATCGCGATTTAAAAGAACATGTAATTAAAGCTGTAGTTCCAGCAGAATTAATGGATGGAGAAACGAAATTCTTCATTAACCCAACTGGTCGCTTCGTAATTGGTGGACCACAAGGTGATGCTGGTTTAACAGGACGTAAAATCATCGTTGATACTTACGGTGGATATGCTCGCCATGGCGGTGGTGCATTCTCTGGTAAAGATGCAACGAAAGTTGACCGTTCTGCAGCATATGCAGCTCGTTATGTTGCGAAAAACATCGTAGCAGCTGGTCTTGCTGACAAAGCAGAAGTACAACTTGCATACGCAATCGGCGTAGCGCAACCAGTATCAATTTCAGTTGATACACTTGGCACTGGTAAAGTATCTGAAGACGTACTAGTAGAACTAGTTCGTAACAACTTCGATCTTCGCCCAGCTGGTATTATTAAAATGCTAGACTTACGTCGCCCAATTTACAAACAAACAGCAGCTTACGGCCACTTCGGACGTACTGATGTAGATCTTACATGGGAACGTACAGACAAAGCAGCTACTTTAAAAGAGCAAGCTGGTCTATAATATATGAAAAAAAGCTTTGCGCTGTGTGCGCAAAGCTTTTTTTATTTGGTTTTATGTACTACTTGGATGCATGAGCTGCAATAAACTTCTCCGTCTAGCTCAATATACTTTCTTATATTTGTCATACCACTTGCCGGAAATGACATATGAATCCATGCTTTTTCATACGTTTGTATTTCCTTTTCACATGATTTACAAAGGATTGGTTTCTTACGGAACATAGACGGTCACCCTTTCAGTTGACGCGCTTTTCCTGCGCAAAAAGCACTGCTCAGTAAAAATAGCGTTGCGAATATAATACTCACTAATGTAGCGTATGGAATTGCGCCTTTTAAAGAAAAGCCGACAGTGATGGAAGCGACAAATAAGAGGATGAATGTCGTTGTTAATTTTTTATAAAGTTCCATAGTATGTGAACCTCCGAATTGTTTTGCATTGTAAATTTAAAAATTAAACCTATTATGTAGAAAACATAAGAAGAGATAAATAGTAGCTAATGATGTGAAAGCTAGGAGTGTAAGAAATGGAAATAGTATACCTATTTAAATTCCTTTTTGTGGGTGATTATACTTATATTGTATCATGACGTATCGGTGGCTTCATACAGATTTGTGTAAAGATATGTATGATAAAATGAAGAAAAGCTTTTAAGAAGGGGAAGATGAAAAATGAGTGTAACTGAACATAAAAAACAAGCACCAAAAGAAGTGCGTTGTAAGATCGTGACGATCTCCGATACACGTACGGAAGAGACGGATAAGAGTGGTCAATTGTTACATGCATTATTAATAGAAGCAGGACATAAAGTGACCTCTTATGAAATTGTGAAAGATGATAAAGAAAATATTCAGCAAGCAGTGTTAGCAGGTTATCACAAGGAAGATGTTGATGTCGTGCTAACGAATGGCGGAACTGGTATTACGAAACGGGATGTAACGATTGAGGCAGTGTCAGTGTTATTAGATAAAGAAATTGTTGGATTTGGTGAGTTGTTCCGTATGATAAGTTACTTAGAAGATATCGGAAGTAGTGCGATGTTAAGTAGAGCAATCGGCGGTACAATCGGGCGTAAAGTTGTCTTTTCAATGCCAGGGTCTAGCGGAGCGGTTCGTCTTGCGATGAATAAGTTAATTTTACCGGAATTAGGTCATATTACATTTGAGCTGCATCGCCAATGAAAATTGCAGGAATTGTATTAGCCGGCGGACAGTCTAGTCGTTTTGGAGAGCCGAAAGCATTGGCGATTTGGAAGGGAACTACTTTTGTTGAGCATATTGTGAAAGTAATGGAAAGCGCTGTGCAAGAAATTGTAGTAATTAGTCATTCTGATATAAAAGAGCGATTAGAGAATTTAGTACAAGTTCCTGTTATAGAAGATATTCCGCACTATAAAGGAAACGGACCGCTCGCTGGAATTGTATCAGGAATGGAATATGTAGAAGCAGATTGGTACGCTATTATGCCTTGCGATGCGCCGAACATTTCACAAGAGTGGTTTACGATTTTGTTAGGACAAACGAGTAATGAATATGATGCAGTTGTACCTATTATTAATGGAAGGAAACAACCGTTACTTGCCGCGTATCATAACCGTGTGAAAGAGAAAATTTACACTTTACTTCAAGAAGAGAAAAGAAGTATGGGGCAGCTTTTATCACAATCTAATGTGAAATATATTGCTGGAGAAGATGTACAAGCAAATGCAGCATGGTTTATGAATGTGAATACGAAAGAAGAATACGTACAGGCTCAAAAAGACCTTTCAAATAAATGAAAGGTTTTTTGATATACAGCAATTGGGGAACAATTGCTGTATATCGGTATGTGAGTAAGTAGATTTTAAGGGGAATATCTTAAAATCTCTATACAGTAAAAACTGTATAACTATATATTAATTTTTATGGGTTTTTATTACAAGTCTGTTTAGTTATGTATGATTCTGTTATAATTAATATAGAAATAAGGCTATGGTTCACCTTGTGTACCATTTATCAAACTAAAATTTACAATTGTGTAATAAACTCCCTGTCTTTCGTTGCAGGGAGTTTATTTAAGTTTTAAGCCAGTAGTTCTGATTCGTTTTGGTGAAGAACTTCTTCATATTGGTTAAGTAAACGATGAAAGATTTCATCCCAACTTTGTGATTTCGCATAAGACGAGGCGGCGACTCCCATTTGTTTCAATCTTTCTTCATTGTTTAATAAAGAATAAGTAGATGATAAAAATGAGTCCACATTTTTGGGCTCACATAGAAATCCAGTTTTTTCATCTTTAATAATATTTTTAACCCCGCCACTATTCGCGCCAATAACAGGTGTACCACATGCGAGTGACTCCAGTACGACGTTCCCAAATGTTTCAGTAGTAGATGGAAATACCATTAGAGCGGAGGAAGCGTAGACTTCAGCTAAATTCGTACCTTGTAAATATCCAGTAAAGGTTACATTTGTTTTTGGAACATTTTCATGCAGGTCCTTTGCGAGAGGACCATCTCCAGCGATGAGCCAATGAATATCGTCACGTTTGTTGTTTGTCGTTTGAATAAGTGTTTGAAGAGTGTCGATATCTTTTTCAGGAGCAAGGCGTCCGACGTAGGAAAGAATATATTTCGCTGTAATATTATATTTTTTTCGGAATAGGTCTTTATTGTAAGTTGGATGAAAGAGAGTACAATCTACACCACGTCCCCAAATATAGAGCTGCTGAAATCCTTTTTTCTTTAATTGATGTAATGTTTCAGGAGAAGGAACAAAGTTTTTTTGCATATGACTATGAAACCACCTTAAATAGTTCCATAGCATATTGGAGAGAAATTCGATTTTGTAATAGCGTAAATAGGCGTCAAAATCAGTATGATAAGAACCGACCACTGGGATATTTAACTTTTTGGCATAATATAACCCGCAAAGTCCCATATTGAAAGGCGTAGCGATATGAATGATATCAGGTTTAAAGGCAAGAAGTTCCCGTCTAATGCGCGGAGTAGGAAAGGCAAAGCGACATTCTGGATATAATATAGTTAACGGGATACTTCTCATTTTGTTCACATTCGTTACGAAATTATCTTCTGCCGTATGCTGAGGGGCGAAAACAGAATAGGCGATATTTTCTTTGTGAAAATATTGAGTTAAACGTTCTAAAGTTTTCGCCACACCGTTGACTTGTGGTGTAAATGTATCGGTAAATATGGCGACTCTCATCATATCGCTCCTTTACATGAGTGGAATGAGTTGATAAAAAGAGATGATGCCAGAGCAAGTGCCAAGGCACATGCCTACAAATACATCTGACGGATAATGAAGCCCTAAATAAATACGGGAAATACCGACGCATAGCGCTAACGGTAATAGAAAAGCAAGCAAGTTTGGATTATAGCAAATAAATGGAATGAGGACAGAGAAAACAGCCGTTGTATGTCCGGATGGAAAAGAATGATCTTTTAAAGGCTGTACTGGATATTTCGCATCTTGAATTGTTAAATAAGGGCGTTTTCGTGGATACCATCTTTTTAATATTTGCACTGGAATATGGCTAATTGTTAAAGAAATAGCAGTTGCAATTGCAGCTTGATGCAAATTCCCTGTTGCGAAAATTAAAAAGAAAAGTGTGAGTGCAATGGAAAAACTCGCACCACCGATATGGGTAATATTGCTGAAAAAGATGTTTAATGTTTTTTGATCAAAGTAGCGATTAATTCCTTTGAAAATGTAGCATTCTATTTTATATAGTCCACTGACCTTCATGAGATTTTTCCTCCCTCATTTACATATATATGGAGTTATTAACTTCTATTTTAATAAGATTTTATTGAGGGAATAATAATGTTTTGTAAAGAAAAAGTTAGATTTTTTCATAAAGTGAAACTATAATCAGTGGGGGTTTTGTTCATCCCCCACTGATTATTAGCCTTCACCAATCGGGCGTTTACGGGCAGTAGGGTTTCCACCTAACTTCTTTGCTCCATCCGAATTTTGAGGTGGGAGTTTTACTGCCCACAAATAGCGGGGTAAAAAAAGCTGCCAGTCTTACGGCAGCGATAAAATCACTTTTGTAACGATTTATAATATTGTCCTTTTTCAACGTATTGTGTGCGGATACGTTCCATATCTTTACGGTCTTCTTCTGTTAATTCGCGAATGACCTTCGCAGGGCGACCGAAAGCTAACGTATTAGGAGGGATTTTCTTTCCTTGTGAAACGAGACTACCTGCACCGATGAAAGCTCCTTCACCAATTTCAGCGCCATCTAATATGATAGATCCCATTCCGATTAAAGCATCTTT
This sequence comes from Bacillus altaicus, assembly GCF_042136375.2. Lineage (NCBI taxonomy): Bacteria > Bacillati > Bacillota > Bacilli > Caryophanales > Bacillaceae > Bacillus > Bacillus altaicus. Next base: position 983,543 of record NZ_CM143394.1, read on the forward strand.
TTCAATTTTGCAGCTATGTAAAATAACTTGATGCCCAACGGTAACGTCATCTTCTAAAATAAGAGGATACTGGGGGCTTTGGTGAAGTGTACATTGATCTTGTACATTTACTCTATTTCCAATTATCGTTGGTGATACATCACCGCGGATGACTGTATTAAACCAAATGCTAGATTCTTCGCCAATGGTCACATCGCCTGTAATGGTAACATAGTCAGCGATAAAAGCACTACTCGAAATTTTCGGATTTTTTTCTTTGTAAGGATATATCATGTAAAGCCTTCCTTTCCTAGAGACTAGTTTTAGTGTATCAAATTATGAAAAAGAGTGAAATGGGGGAGTTTCGTATGTGGAACTATGAAGCGGAAGAAGCGAAAGCCGTCATTATTATCGTGCATGGTGCTATGGAATATCATGGGCGTTATGAAGCAGTTGCAGAAATGTGGAATTATAGCGGTTATCACGTCGTTATGGGGGATCTCCCAGCACACGGAACAACTTCAAGAAATAGAGGACATATCGATTCATTTGATGAATACATAGAGGAAATAAAGTTATGGGTGAAAGAAGCAAGAAAATATAGATTGCCTATTTTTTTATTTGGTCATAGTATGGGAGGACTTGTCGTTATTCGTATGATGCAAGAAACGAAAAGAGAGGACATAGACGGTATTGTATTAAGCTCGCCTTGTTTAGGCGTATTAGCTGCACCTTCTGCTCCGCTTCGTGCTGCTTCAAAAATATTAAATGTCGTTGCTCCAAAATTGCAATTTGCAACAAATCTCACTGTAGAAATGTCAACTCGTAATCATGAAGTGAGGGATGCGATGGAGAATGATTCATTGTTCTTGCGCAAAGTATCAGTACGTTGGTATAGTGAATTGATTAAGTCTATCGAGATTGCTCATGAGAAAATAGATGATTTTCCAGATGTTCCACTCTTGCTAATGCAGGCGTGTGAGGATAAACTTGTAGATAAAATACGTGTCCGTACATGGTTTGATAATGTTAAAATGAGTGATAAGGCATATAAAGAATGGCCTAATTGCTATCATGAGTTATTAAATGAGTATGAGCGTGATGAAATTTTGAATTATATTCAGTCATTTACTGAAATGCATATCAATAATATAGTAAAAACAAACAAATAAATCATTATTTGTACATTTAATAGAGGAGATGAAGGAAGAAGTGAACGTACCGAGTAATCCCATAACGCTCATGGCGAAAGTATACCGTGATGTGTTTCCGGTTGTACACCATGAGCTAGCGATGTGGAAAGAGCGTGCCTACCATATTCCGAATGATGAGCTTCATAGTCAGGCAATCGCAAGTATTGAGAATAAAACGTTTCATTGCGAGGGCGGTGGCATTTTAGCGCTGCTAGCAAATGAACATCGAGAGGAATGTATTCGTTTTATCGTAGCATATCAAACGATTAGCGACTATTTGGATAATTTATGTGACCGTAGTACATCACTTGATCCGAAAGACTTTGCGGCTCTTCATGAGTCAATGGTAATGGCATTAAGTCCTGAAGTTGAAGGAGGCGGTAATTATTATCGTTACCGTGATGATCAAGATGATGGTGGTTATTTAGATGAGCTCGTTGAAACGTGTCAGGATGTTTTAAAGAAAACGAAGCATTATGATAAAATTGCTCCAATTCTTCATGAGCTTGCTTGTTATTATTGTGATTTGCAAATTCATAAACACGTGAAATTAGAAGAAAGAGAACCACGTCTAAAAACATGGTTTGAAGCTCATAAAGAAAACTTGCCGCCGATGAGCTGGTTTGAATTTTCGGCTTGTGCAGGATCAACTTTAGGAATCTTTTGTCTTGTGGCATATGCATTTCATGATGAATTACATGATGAGGATATTGAGAAAATTAGACAAGGATATTTTCCTTACGTACAAGGACTTCACATTTTACTTGATTATTTCATCGATCAAGAAGAGGACCGTATCGGCGGAGATTTGAATTTCTGTAGTTATTACGAAAACGAGCAAGCCATATTAGATCGTATGAAACATTTTGTAGAAGAAGCAGAGAAGAGTATTGGTGATTTGCCTCATGCAAAGTTTCATCGTCTAATAAGCCGAGGATTACTTGGTATTTACTTATCAGATCAAAAAGTATCAGCGCAAAAGAATATGCACAAAATGGCACGGCGCATTGTAAAATACGGAGGGCTCACTTCACGATTCTTCTACTGGAACGGGAAGATGTACAGAAAGAAAATGGCGCAGTGATGAAGAGGCCGTCTCAAAAGATATTTTGGGATGGTCTTTTCTTATTAATAAGTTGCCTCTAATGTTGTATTTTATAGTTAAGTCGATATCCTTTGTCGAAACGTCGATATAATAAGAGTTATGTTCGATATAATTTAATGTGCTGTTGCAATCTTGCTCAATAATGAAAAAGGGACAGTCCAAAATTAGACTTTTTGGACTGTCCCTTTTTATTATGATCGTCTCTTTGAAAATACATATATAAGAAGTTCAATTGCGAAAATAACTAAAACAGATAGTCCGAATAAAGGCATGACAGTGCCTAGTATAACCATCATGATAAAGAAAACGAATATGCTTTTCTTATCTCTTTGTTTTGGAGGTGCTGCTAATTTGCCTTTCGGTTTTCTTGCTAACCACATTTTTATTCCGTAATAAATGAGAAGTAATAAAGATAATGTCGTTAGTAAGCATAATATTTTATTTGGCCATCCGAATAAATGTCCTTCGTGAAGCGGGATACCGTAAGTGAACCATTGTGCAAATAATCCATAATCAAGATAGTCTGTTTTTGAAATCAGTTCTCCGTTATATTGGTCAAAGTAAGCTGTTAGCTCTTCATGTGGTGCCACGTGCATGCCCGTAATGCCAGAGCCGCCCGATTTCGAAACAGTGAATACACCTTTCGGATCAGCCGGTAGTGAGATAACATATGGCTTCTTTATTTCAACCCCTTTTTGTAATTCATCAACTGAAATGGCTTTTGGCTCATTTGAATTTGATTCAGGAGGAGCTTCTTTTCTTGTTGCCCACGGCAATTCTTTTACCTTTGATTCAGGTGGTGCCATATACAATTTCGGATATCCGATTGATTCATTCGACGCTGCGATTTTATAAATTTGGTTACCCATAAATCCGGACCACGGCAATCCAGATGCGACTAGCAGAACGAGAGGAATTGTAAATATAATACCGATAATAGAATGACGTCGTTTTGCTTTTTCTCGCTTATTGGATGACGGTGTGTTTTTGAATTGGCGTATACTCATATATAACCCAGTTACAATTAAAAAGAGTGTCCAGCACGCTGCAAGCTCTACAATATAGTTGACGACAGTACCACCGACTAAAAGAGAACTATGTAATTCCCGCATTATATTGGCAAACGTTTCACTTGCGTTTTGATCTCCAACAATTTGATTATTGCTATCTAAATACACATACTTTTGTTGTCCAGTATATTCATTTGCAATTGTAAGTCTCGTATTATAATCCCCATTAAACTCACTAATTTTCGCCACACTATAATGTGGATATTTTTTCTCTGTTAATGAAATAGAATCAGACATCGAAATAGACTCTGTTTGGGCGCTCTTCCCAAAATATAAATCTTTATAGATGAAATCTTCAACTTCTTCCCGAAATAAATACCCAATTCCGCTTAGTGACAAAGTAATAAGAAGCGGCGTAATAAAAAGTCCAGCATAAAAATGCCAACGCCAAAAAATGTAATGAAGTGAACGATTTTGTTTCATACTTCAGTTCCCCTAACCTTCCCTATATGAATAAACTACTTATTTAATATAGCGAGATTAAGTGTGGATAATTTGAAAGAATTGTGAAAAAAGTTAAAAGTTTTGGGGGAGGAATGGTCGCTTGTTCGAATTTTTTCGGTAAGTCGATATATTTGAACTTATGACCGATATAATTAAAAAAATGCCGATATATTTATCGGCGTGACATAAAAATGCAATTGGTGCGGGATAAATACATCCTAATAACCGCCTCAGCAAGACATTGAGAGGAATCAACAAAGTCCTCACTCGCAACGACATTTAAATCGGTACATGCGATAATAGCGGTATCTACTTCATCTTTCAATTGTAAAACGAGCACATTCCATAATTTGCGAGCTTCTTCAACTTCTCCGCTTTTAATACAAGTAATAATTTGATTAATCATTTCCTGCCATTTTTCATCATGAATGTACGCTATATCACGTTTTACAATCCCGTCTTGAACAGTTGCTTCTGTTGCGAGAAGAGCAACCCTTTTTGCATTTTCAGGAATTGCTTTTAACGTCTCATTGACTATATTCAAAATAGGAATGGTAATAGAACGCTTTAATTCCTCGAAATAAAGATGCGCCGTATTACATGGCATTGCGATGAAATCTACACCAGTACTTTCAAGTTTTTGTGCCCCTTCAATAATCGCTTTTTTCATCGCTGTATGATCAATAGGCCGATCCATGTAAAATGGTGTTGGACAAGAATAAATCATCATATGAGGAAAGTCCATATCATGCTTTGCTCCGTATATTGTTTGGCATTGTGCTACAACTGTATCGATGAATGACCCAGTTGATTTTGGTCCCATTCCTGCGAGTATTCCAATCATTATTTAGTCCCCTTTAATATGTAATCAAAAACGTTTGCTGCGAACGAGAAAAAGAAATAAAGTAAGTAATAAAAATGAATAGACGATAGCCCAAGCTGTGAGCCATAGAGTGTGAGTAAGTATATTATATTTGTATTGTCCAAGCATTATAAAGCTTTCGACAGGTGGTAAAAACCACAGTAGCTCTTTTTTAAACCGGATTGAGGCGATCGTTATAAGTAATATAAATGTAAGACTAAGCCAAGCAGTGCTTGCTTTTTGAATAATATTTCTTGTAAATAATGTTGCGATTGAAATCCCTAGTATAGATAAAGACATATGAGCCAGAAATCCGACTAGAAATAAAGAAGCTGTCATTTTTTCATTGAACATTTGTAAGAAAATTGGGTAGCTGATGGATATGACAGATAAAACAGTACAAATAAGAAGGGCTGTAATATATTTACCGAAGTATAATGCTGAAATATTATTCGTATGTGAAATAGTAATTTGTTCTTGTACAGGGTCTTCTGTATGAAAAATTGTAACTGTAATCCAGGCAGACAGTAAATAAAGTGCGAGTGCCGTTTCTAAATATGTCGGTACAATGGGAGTCGGTTTATACGCGTATACAAAAAGTAAGCTCACGAAGTACATCACAATAGGAGGGACGTACTTATACGATTTTGTGTAGTCGAGAAAATTGTAACGAATAAGCGCAAACATAATAAACCTTCTTTCGATTTAAAAATTAGGTTGTAGCAGTGTAATAGATGCTTTTTTATGTAATAAAAACTGGAGTATTTCGTTTGTACAATCTTTCTCGATTTGTAACTGAATGAGGTTTTGATTTGAATTGTGTGTAACATGTATAATCCCTGATTGTTGTTGTAGTTCTATCGCTGAAAATGTTTCATGGACGATTGCCTCAATATAGACTTGTTCTATTGATTTTTGCACAGAGGTATCTTCTACGATCGTATAATTTGCTAACGTCACAATTCTCTGGGCGAAGTTTTCTAGTAGTTGTTTTTCGTGACATGTGAAGAGTACAGATATGCCTTGTTGTTTTAATGAAAGTAAAATGTGTTCTAGTTCTTGCTGAGAGTTAGGATCGAGTCCAGAAAGCGGCTCGTCTAAAATTAATAAATGGACGTCTGTAAGTAATGCTTGCATGATGCCTGTTTTTTGTTTCATACCTTTTGAAAAGTTTCGTACAATGGAATGCCTTGCATGATGTAAATGAAAAGATTCAAGGAGCATCGGAATTTTATTTCTTAAATATTTTGTTGATAAACCGTGAATGTGGCCGAGATGATATAAATAATCCTCTAATGTAAACCGAATTCCTTCAGGGAAATGTTCAGGTACATAGCCGATTTGCATATGTTCTTTTCTTTGAAGTGTCCCCGCCGTAGGTGAAATAAAGCCTGCAATTATTTTGAGTAAAGTACTTTTTCCAGTCCCGTTCCCACCAATAATAGCGATTGCTTCGCCTTCTGGAATGGATAAATCGATGTTGTCTAGTATAAGTGATTTGCCATACTTCTTTTGAATTCCCCTTAGTTCTACTAGCAAAGTTCTATCCTTCTTTCTTCAAATATTATATACATCCATTATATAGGAGGATAAGAAAAAGACGTGCATCCGTTGCACGTCTTTTTTTGTTATGTTTTGTCGAAGAATCGATATATCGGCAAAATCGTTGATATATTGTAAGTTATGATAGATATATTGAAAAAATCGTTGATATATCCGGAGTTATGATAGATATAATTGGAAAATCGTTGATATATTATCCCGCATTAACGGGCAGTAAAACTCCCACCTCAAAATTTGGCTGGAGCAAAGAAGTTAGGTGGGAGATCAACTGCCCGTAAACGCCCGATTGGTGAAGGCTAATAATCAGTGGGGGATGCCCCCCCACTGATTAAAGTTTCACTTTATCGTTTCTCAATCGCCACAATAAATGGCGGGTTATTTTGCTGGTTAATGAAGCCGTATCGCAAAACGTGAGCTTGTTTTTGGTCTAGTTCTTCTGCAAATTTGAGAACAGCGTCGCGTTCTACTTGTCCTTCTGGGTGTCCGTGGTAAATGACAAGGACGATGATACCTTCAAGTGCCATTACGTCTAGCAATTGTTCGAGAGCTGAGATTGTTGAGTTCGGTTTTGTGACGATATGTTTGTCTCCACCAGGAAGGTAACCTAAGTTGAATATTGCCCCTGTTACTTTTCCCTTTGCGTCGTCCGGTAATACGGATAAGAGTGTATCGTGACTGTCGTGAACTAAAACAGTACGTTCGAAAAGTTCTTTTTCTTTTAGGCGGATAGTCGAACTTTCGATTGCTTCTTTTTGAATATCAAATCCAAACACTTTTCCGTTATCCCCAACGATTTCAGCTAGGAAGCAAGTGTCATGTCCATTGCCAAGTGTTGCATCTACTGCATAATCGCCTTCTTTTACTGCTGTTTGCAGTAGTGTGCGTGCAAATGGTAATACGCGTTCTAATTTCATGCTTGTTTCTCCTCATTTGCATATTTTCCTTGCCAGCTTCCGCGGCGTACAAATTCTGCATCGATGGAATTTAATACTTCCCATTTATTTAAGCTCCACATTGGGCCGATCATTAAATCAGGTGGACCGTCACCTGTGATGCGGTGCACAATTACGTCTTCTGGAATAACTTCAAGTTGGTCAACAACGAGACTTACGTAATCTTCAAGAGATAGGAATTCTAGTTGTCCTTTTTCATATTGCTTCACCATTGGCGTTCCTTTTAACAAATGAAGTAAATGAATTTTAATTCCTTGTACGTCCAGTTTTGCAACTTCACGAGTTGTTTCCATCATCATGTCGTAATCTTCAAGGGGAAGACCGTTAATAATATGAGAGCAAACTCTAATACCGTGCTTGCGTAATTTCTTTACGCCTTCCACATAAGATGGATAATCGTGAGCACGATTAATAAGATTTGCAGTACGTTCATGAACAGTTTGTAGTCCGAGTTCAACCCAAAGGTACGTGCGTTTATTTAAGTCCGCTAAATATTCAACAACATCGTCAGGTAAGCAATCTGGACGAGTTGCGATAGAAAGACCGACAACGTCTTTTTCTGCTAGAAGCGGTTCGAATTTTTCTTTTAACACTTCAAGCGGTGCATGTGTATTTGTGTACGCCTGGAAATAAGCGATACATTTTCCGTCTTTCCACTTTGAGCGCATTTTTTCTTTCATTTCATGATATTGCGTTATAACATCATCGCGGCGATCGCCAGCGAAGTCACCAGATCCAGCAGCGCTGCAAAATGTACAGCCACCGTAAGCAACTGTGCCGTCACGGTTCGGGCAATCGAAGCCAGCATCTAATGAAACTTTAAAGATTTTTTCACCAAATTCATTTCGTAAGTGGTAATTCCATGTATGATAACGTTTATTGTCGTTTGTATATGGAAAAGGGTTTTGAACCTTCATTACTTTCCCTCCTAAGACGAGTCAAAATGAAACAAAATCCATTATAACATACTCATAAGGTTGAGATGGAAGGGACACACTAAAGGGGAATTGAAGCAAGGAGGGACAATTATGGCAGAGCGTCAATCACTTGAAGAGTATATTACACAAGCGGAACAAGCGGTGGAATATGCGAAAGAACAATTAGATCAGGGCATGAGACAAGAACATTACAATACGATGGAATATTCAGATGCGCAGTTGCAATTAGAGCAAGCATATAACGATTTACAAACGATGCAACAACATGCGAATGATGAGCAACGCGAACAATTAAATAGAGCACGTATGGCAATTCGCCAACTGCAACATCAAATGATTATTACACCGCACTAATAAGGAGTGAATGTAATGGCGAAACGTTCAGATCAAAATAATCCAGAGCAAAAAACACAAAATGGACATAACGCTGAATTTTCAAATGAACTTGATCCGATTGTTCAAGTGAAACAGCGTAATAGTAAAAAAGGACAACCTCAAAGATCGAAGCAATCAGAGTAAACCAGGTCGCAATATGACCTGGTTTTATTTTGCTCTGCAAACGCCCGATTGGTGCGGGATGGGAAAAAACACACTGATTAAAGTTTCATTTTATTATATGACAATAATGTAAGACTCCTGTAAGATTTGTCGATAGTTGTAAGCTTATTTTTCCAGTAAAGTAAGGGAGGATTTAATTTAGGACAAGGAGTTGCATTATTTATTTTTGGTTTGATTCATCAAATGTTCCAACCTGGAGAAGCACTAGCGTTATACGCGATTTGTGGATTAGTCACTTTACCGTTTTATAAAGTGAAGAAACAGATAAATTTAGTAATTGGTCTTATTCTTACAATAGCTTTTAGTATTATGGCTTTTAAGGAACTATTACCACTAGGTTTAATTTTATTAGGTCTTGCTGCAGGGCAGTATAAAGTATTTGAAAATCTTTCAACGAAAATAAAGCAAGTCGCTATTTTTACAGGCATTATGTTTGTTTTAAGTGTGATAGCTTTATGGTATCAATATGGGCACGTCCCTGCTAATCCATTTGTAAATATGATACTCATGAATGGGGATGGAACAATGGATGCTGCAACGCAGTTTTTAAAAATTGGTGTTACAGTTGGGCCAATTATTTCAGCTTTCTATGTTGGAGCATTAATTTTATTACTTCAGTTAAAACCAGTTCAAACATTGTTAGCACCACTAAAATACTACGGCCGTATGGCTTTAACAAATTATATCGGACAAACTGCAATGATTTTAATTGCCGGTAGTGTGTTTAACTTTGCAGGTAATTTAACATATATGCAAACGTTATATGTATGTATCGCAATTTATGCCATTCAAATTGTGTTTAGTGTGATTTGGATGAAAGTCTTTAAAATGGGTCCACTAGAATGGATTTGGCGTGTTATTACGTATTGGACGGTAACACCTTTAAAGAAATAAAGAGAGAAGTGGGCTGTTCCTTTGTGGAACAGCTCGTTTTTATTGTCATCTTTTGTCGGTAAGTCGATATTCCTCGAAGAATCGCCGATATATTTGAAAAATCGCTGATAAAAGTGGAAGAATCGCCGATATATTTTGAAAATCGCTGATAAAATTTCATTTACCAATGAAGCTTACATGCTCAGTTTTTTTTCTTACAAAAGTGTAAGGTAATTGTAATGTTAATAAATAGCAGTTCACCTCCAAAAGGCGCAAAATAGGTAATGGAAAAACAAGCGTAGGAGGATATATATGACGAAACCAGTTGTAGACGTGAAAAACGTTCAAAAAGTGTACGGTAAAAAAGGTGAGAACCAATCACACGCGTTAAAGGGTGTGTCATTCTCAATTCAAGAGGGTGAGTTTGTCGGAATTATGGGACCATCTGGTTCTGGTAAAACGACATTATTAAATGTAATTTCAACGCTTGATAAAGCAACGGGCGGCGTTGTTGAAATTGCGGGTACGGACATTACGAAAATGAAGCAAGGTGAGCTTTCTGATTTCCGTTCACAAAAATTAGGATTCATCTTCCAAGACTTCAACTTATTAGAGAACTTATCTATTTATGAGAACATTGCACTTCCACTTTCACTTCAAGGTGTTCCATCACGTAATATTGGTCCGAAAGTAGAGAAAGTAGCGAATATGTTAGGGATTTCAGAGATACTTCAAAAGTATCCAACTGAAGTATCAGGTGGACAGAAACAGCGTTCAGCAGCAGCGCGTGCACTAGTGCATGAACCGGCAATTATTTTAGGGGACGAGCCAACAGGAGCTCTTGATTCTAAAAATGCAGCAAGTTTACTTGATGCGATGACAAACTTAAATGAAGAACAAGGCGTATCTATTATGATGGTTACGCATGATCCGTACAGTGCAAGTTACTGTCAGCGTATTTTATTCATTCAAGATGGTGAGCTATATAAAGAAATTCACCGCGGTGGTACACGTGAAGAGTTCTACAAAGAAATTTTAGATGTGCTTGCAGACATAGGTACACAAAAAGCATAAGAAAGGAGGTTCAGGCATGTTATTTAAACTTTCCATGTCAGGGCTAAAGAGTAAGCTGAAAGATTACATCGTCTTACTTGTCGGTCTTGTCATGTCCATTTCAATTTTTTATATGTTTCAAACGCTAGCGCTTAATAAAGCGTTTCTTGAATCCAATTCTGTAATTAAGTCTATTGGATTCGTATTCCAAGCAGGTTCATTTTTACTAGCTATTATAACGTTCTTCTATATTTTATATGCGAACTCTTTCTTATTATCTCTTCGTCAAAAAGAGTTTGGTATGTACATGATGTTAGGAGCGAAAAAACATAAAGTTACATTACTTATGTTTATTGAAACAATCGTATTAGGCGCTGCGTCTCTTGCAATTGGAATTACAGTTGGTGTAGGACTTGCAGAAGGTATCGGACAATTATTAATGAAACAATTGGAATTTGCTGGTGAAGGTTATAAAGCATTTTATCTGCCATCTATGACTGTTACTTGCATTTTCTTCTTTGCACTATTTGTATTATCAGCAATTATGAACAGTATTAAGTTATCACGTATTTCTGTATTACAACTTGTACATGCAGATGCACAAACAGAACGTGTTGCGGTAAAAGGAAAAATGACAGGTTTAGTTGCATTCCTTGCGGTTATTTTATTAGGAATTGGCTATGCATCAATGATTTATATGGAAAAGCTAAGAGAAATGGGAATTCTTATTGCATTAATTACAACAACAGCCGGTACTTACATGCTATTTGGATCACTTCTTCCGGTCATTATTAAAAAGTTAAAGAGTAATAAAAAACGTAGTGAAAAAGGCCTTAACGCTTTTACTTTTGCACAATTAAACTTCCGTATTAATAGTTTAACAAAGGTGCTTGCGACGGTAGCTATGTTAGTTGCTCTTGGAGCTGGTGCAATTTCAGGTGGTATGGCGTTTAAAAATAACGTTATAAAAATGGTAGATGGTTTAGTAATATATGATTCAGTAGTTCATAACCCAACAGCTGAAGAAAAGAAAATTTTGGACGGTATTACATTTAAAGAGAAAAGTGAATATCGTTACAAATTGGATGATAAATACGTTTATTATGTAAAAGAAGATTTAGAGAAAAATCGTCCTTTAGTAAGAGATATGGCAAATATGGAGTCGATGAAGGATTTAGTAAATACGAAAAAAGTTTCAGAGGAACTACCAGTAGGTGCAGTTTCTAGAGAAATGAATGAAAAAGATGCGAACGCTAAAGAACTTTCAGAAGAATGGAGAGATGCTTTTAGTACAATCCATCCATATTATATATACGAAGATCATGCAATTAAAATTGTAGATCAAAAAACGTACGATGGGATAAATGGTAAAGAAGGTATAGCATTTATCGGAAAAACAGATGACTTTTTAACATATACAAAAGAATGGAAAAAACTTGACGAGTTGCAGCTAGTTAAATATAAAAATGTAACGGCTGAAAGAATGAACAGTAAATATCAATCTTACGATATGTTCTACGGTGTTGCGAGTGGAACAGTATTTATGGGATTCTTCCTTGGAATTGCTTTCTTGGCGATGATGGCAAGTTGCTTAATGTTTAAAATTCTTTCTGGTGCATCAAAAGATATTACGCGCTATCAAATGCTTCGTAAAATCGGTGTGCGCCGTGAATTATTAACAAAATCAATTTATAAAGAGTTATTCTTAGTATTCTTATTCCCGGCAATTGTGGGTATCGCCCACGTATTAGTTGGTATGAATATTTTCGGATTTATTTTAGTCGATCCGTACTTCCGTATTTGGATACCAATTGTAATTTTCGTAGTCATTTACGCGATTTATTACTTCATTACTGTTCAATTGTATAAAGGAATTGTTCTTCCGAAAGAAGATTAATAGGTAAAAAACCGAGCGAAAGTGCTCGGTTTTTTATATTTTCAGAAAAAACACTTTTATGTTACTAAAATATATAATATAATGTAAATAAGTAACATAACATAATATAAGATTATCATCAGCTGGAAAATGAAAGGAGGAATCCTATCTGTAGAAAGAAGCTGAACTTATATCCCCCCCATTTCTTTTCTCACCACAAAGCATTTGTACAATCGTAAATTTCCAAATTAAAAATTGACGGACCTAAGCTGGATATTGTGAAAATAATGGATAATACATGGAAATCTCATAGCGTGATAAGGTAAAATGGACAACATGATGAGAAAATTACCGTTCATAAGATGAGGAGAATACATGTATGGAAGTTGTAGAAGCATTAAAAGATATAAACCAAATTGAGGCTATGAAAAAGTATTTAAAAGAGCACTCGCAGCGAGATTATCTTTTATTTGTTATTGGGATTAACACCGGATTAAAAATTACTGAACTACTGAGTATTAAATTTGAAGATGTATTACATGAAGATGGAACTGTTAAAGATTTTTATTCTCTTCCTGTGAAAGATGAAAAGTTTAAACAAGATATTTATTTAAATACAAAAGTAAAAGAGGCGCTTTTATCGTACGTACAATCTTTTGATATTCAAAGAGAAAATTACGTATTTCAATCTAACAAAACAACAAATTCAATCTCACGCCAACAAGCATATCGTGTTATCCATAACGCAGCTGAATCGGTCGGAATACTTGGTAAGATTGGAACGAACTCAATGCGAAAAACATTTGGATTTCATGCATATAAAAGAGGAATAGCAATCGCACTGTTGCAAAAACATTTTCATCACGCGACTCCGTCAGAAACGTTAAAGTATTTAGGGATATCAAAAGATGAAAAGTTTAAAACAGAGATTGATGTAGATTTGTAAAAGGGAAGAGCCGTAACTAAAAAATTTTAGGAGGCGGGAATATGAATATTAGAGAGAGTGAACTACCGGGCATTGGATGTAAATTTGAAGTGATAACAAAGGGTAATGAAAAAATGGTTATTGTTATTCATGATGATGGAAGAAGGGAAATGTATCATTTTGATGCGGATCATGATGAGAGTATTTCAAGCATTTCTCTTCGCGATTCTGAAGCAAGACAAATTGCGGCTATATTAGGCGGGATGGTATATAGACCACAAGCTTTAGACACGATTGAGATGGCTTTTGAAGGATTATCAATTGAATGGTTTAAAGTAGAAAATAACGCACCAGTGGTACAAAAAACAATTGGTAGCTTACACGTTAGAAAAACATATAACGTAACAATCATTGCTATTTTGAAAAAGAATATGAAGAAGTTTTTTAATCCAGGCCCAGATTCTATCATTGAAGCTGGCGATATGCTCGTATTATCGGGCGAAAGACATGAAGTGAAAAGAATTATTAATGAGTTGCTTTCAGCAGGAGGTGATTCGTAATCGATGGATACTTTAATTTTTGAAGTTGGAACTGCGTTAGTATTAGTAGCTTTTGCAGCTATCCTCGCTGCAAAGTTAAAGTTCTCGATTATTCCGTTTCTCATTATACTCGGTATGCTAGTGGGGCCTCATGCCCCAGATTTAGGACTTATCGATTTAAGGTTTATTGAAAGCGGAGAAGTTATTTCCTTCCTCGGCCGTGTTGGCGTCATATTCCTCCTATTCTACTTAGGCTTAGAATTCTCAATAAAAAAATTAATTAAATCAGGAAAGTCGATTGCCCTTGGGGGAACTGTTCATATATCACTTAATTTTATATTAGGTTTACTTTATGGATATATAATGGGCTTCCCCTTACTAGAAACATTAATTATTGCTGGAATCATTACAATTTCATCGAGTGCAATTGTAGCGAAAGTAATCGTTGATTTAAGAAGATCTGGTAATAAAGAGACAGAGCTAATTTTAGGAATCATTATGTTTGATGACATCTTTTTAGCTGTATATTTATCAGTCGTTTCAGGTTTAGTACTCGGCGGTGCAACGTCATTTGTAGGTGCCCTTACATCTGTTTTAATAGCAGTAGGATATATGTTACTATTCTTTGTGGTCGCTAGAAAAGCTACGTCGTTCCTAAATAAAGTATTAGATATTTCGTCAAACGAAATTTTTATTATCGTAATATTCGCTATTTTATTCTTTGTAGCAGGATTCTCGGAAACGATTCATGTTGCTGAGGCGATTGGAGCATTATTATTAGGACTCGTCTTTTCAGAAACAGAGCATAGTGATCGAATCGAGCATCTCGTCGTCCCGTTTCGTGATTTCTTTGGAGCTATATTTTTCTTCAGCTTCGGTTTAAGTATAGATCCGTTTTCGCTTGGAGGAGCAGTATGGTTGGCATTAGGAGCAGTTTTCATTACTCTTATCGGTAATTTTACAGCTGGAATGATTGCAGGGCGTAAAGCCGGGTTATCGCATAAGGCTTCTACGAATATCGGTTTAACACTTATATCACGCGGGGAATTCTCCATTATTGTCGCGAATCTCGGGATAGCGGGTGGCTTAATGGAAACGATTAAACCATTCTCAGCCTTATATGTTTTAATATTGGCGTCGTTAGGGCCATTATTAACGAAGGAGTCTGGGAGAATATACTCTCTACTAGACAAAATATTTAAATGGAGTGCTAAAGAAAGTGCAAAACGTAAAAAGGAAGTTGGATAACCTTTCGCGAGGGAACGATTCCATTATTTATAGATTAATATCTTACAAAGACGATTAGAATACATTCTAATCGTCTTTGTGCTATTATCTGAATTTCATCAACTATTAATCAGTTGCCTTCCTATTTAAAAACGACTACAATTTTACTGTTATATATATGAACGAAAAAAAGAGAATAGGAGGGGAGACTATGCCAAGGAAAGTATGGCTATTAGTAGCTGGGATGATTATTAATGTCACGGGTGCTTCTTTTTTATGGCCTTTTAATACAATTTACTTACATGATAGTTTAGGGAAATCTTTATCAGTAGCCGGAATGGTATTAATGATCAACTCGCTTACTGGTGTAATCGGAAACTTGCTCGGCGGTGTTTTATTTGATAAATGGGGCGGTTATAAATCAATTTTAGTAGGGATTGTCATTACACTTGTATCGATTTTAGGTCTTGTATTTTTCCATGGTTGGCCGTTATATGTTGTGTGGCTAGCATTAATCGGATTCGGTTCTGGAATGGTGTTTCCATCGATGTATGCGATGGTTGGTACGGTTTGGCCAGAAGGCGGGAGACGAGCGTTCAATGCAATGTATGTTGGACAAAATGTTGGGATTGCGATTGGAACAGCGTGCGGTGGTTTAGTTGCGTCTTATCGTTTTGATTATATTTTCTTAGCGAACTTTATTTTATATTTTATTTTCTTCTTAATCGCCTTTATTGGATTTCGTGGTATGGAAGCAAAAAAAGAGCAAGAGGTACAAAAAGAAGCCGAAGCGAAAAAAGGGTGGTCACTTACACCTGGATTTAAAGCACTTCTTATCGTATGTGTAGCATATGCTTTATGCTGGGTTACATACGTACAGTGGCAAGGGGCAATTGCGACGTATATGCAACAGTTAAATATTAGCCTTCGTCACTACAGTTTATTATGGACGATAAACGGGGCGATGATTGTTTGTGCACAGCCGCTTGTTAGTATGCTGATTCGCTGGATGAAGCGTTCTTTAAAACAACAAATTATGATTGGAATTATCATTTTTGCGGCGTCGTTTATTGTTTTAAGTCAAGCGCAGCAATTTACGATGTTTCTCGTTGCGATGGTGACATTAACAATTGGTGAATTATTCGTATGGCCGGCAATTCCGACCATTGCAAATATACTTGCGCCGAAAGATAAGTTAGGATTTTATCAAGGCGTTGTAAATAGCGCAGCGACTGTAGGGAAAATGTTCGGACCGGTCGTTGGCGGAGCGATTGTTGACTTATACAATATGGAAGTATTGTTTATTGCGATCATGGTAATGCTTGTAGTAGCGCTTATAGCAACGAGTATTTATGATAGACGAGTAAAAGTAGAAGAAACAGTTGAAGAAAAAATTGCAGTTTAGTTTGACGGAACATGCAACATGTTTTAGAATATATTTAAATAAATAGTAATAAAATATCCTTTGGAACAAGGGAGTTAGCTCGGCTGTCCTAAGACGAATTCGTTAGTTAGCAAGAGTAACGATTAACCGAGAAGCCTCCGCTTCAAGTAAGCTCTTAAGAGATACTAAGTGGTGGGTAGTTCACATTAACTCATATTTGTAATAACAGTGAGAAGGAGTAGTAGTAATAGAAGCTGGTTTAGAGAGTTGACGGTCGGTGCAAGTCAATCCACGTTTCGTTATGAACTCGCCTTTGAGTTGCAGTTGTGAAATTATTAGTAGCAATTGCCGTTAATCCACGTTACGGATCTAAGCGAATGTATTTATTACATTAATTTAGGGTGGTACCGCGGGAATCTATAACCTCTCGTCCCTTTCTAGGGATGAGAGGTTTTTTGTATTTTGGGCGGTGAAAATAAATGGAATTTCAAGGAGGGTATCTCATGAGCTTTAATCATCAAAAAATTGAGAAGAAGTGGCAAGGTCATTGGGAAGAGAATAAAACATTCCGTACGCCAGATGAGACGGAAAAACCAAAATTTTATGCACTAGATATGTTCCCATATCCATCAGGTGCAGGCTTACACGTAGGGCATCCAGAAGGATATACAGCGACAGATATTTTATCTCGTATGAAGCGTATGCAAGGGTATAACGTTCTTCATCCAATGGGATGGGATGCATTCGGTCTTCCAGCAGAGCAATATGCACTTGATACTGGAAACAGCCCGGCAGAATTTACAGAGCTTAATATTAATACATTTCGTAATCAAATTAAGGCATTAGGTTTCTCTTACGATTGGGATCGTGAAGTAAATACAACAGATCCAACTTACTACAAGTGGACACAATGGATCTTCCTAAAACTATTTGAAAAAGGTTTAGCTTACGTTGATGAAGTACCTGTAAACTGGTGCCCAGCACTTGGTACAGTACTTGCGAATGAAGAAATAATTGACGGGAAGAGTGAGCGTGGTGGACATCCAGTTGAGCGTCGTCCGATGAGACAGTGGATGTTAAAAATTACAGCTTACGGAGATCGTCTATTAGAAGATCTAGATGATCTTGATTGGCCAGAAAGCTTAAAAGATATGCAGCGTAACTGGATCGGTCGTTCTGAAGGTGCAGAAGTACATTTCAACATCGATGGTACAGATGAGAAGTTCACAGTTTTCACAACGCGTCCTGATACACTATTTGGTGCAAGCTACTGTGTACTTGCTCCAGAACATGCACTTGTTGCTGACATTACAACAACAGAAAAAAAAGAAGCGGTAGAAGCTTATATTGATTCTGTAAAAATGAAGAGTGACCTAGAGCGTACAGAACTTGCGAAAGAGAAAACAGGTGTAT
The DNA here is from genome assembly GCF_042136375.2 of Bacillus altaicus. Lineage (NCBI taxonomy): Bacteria > Bacillati > Bacillota > Bacilli > Caryophanales > Bacillaceae > Bacillus > Bacillus altaicus. Next base: position 1,001,498 of record NZ_CM143394.1, read on the forward strand.
TCACTGGTGCTTACGCAGTTAACCCAGTAAATGGTGAGAAATTACCAATCTGGATCGCTGACTATGTTCTTGCAACTTACGGAACAGGTGCTGTAATGGCAGTTCCAGCTCACGATGAGCGTGACTATGAATTCGCATCAACGTTCAATCTTCCAATGAAGGAAGTTGTAAAAGGCGGAGACATTTCAAAAGAAGCATATACAGGTGATGGTGCGCACGTAAACTCAGCATTCCTTGATGGTTTAAATAAAGAAGAAGCAATCGTAAAAATGATTGAGTGGCTTGAAGTAACAAGCGCAGGAAATCAAAAAGTAACGTACCGTCTACGTGACTGGTTATTTAGCCGCCAACGTTACTGGGGTGAGCCAATTCCAGTAATCCATTGGGAAGATGGTACAATGACAGCTGTGAAAGAAGAAGAATTACCATTAGTTCTTCCGAAAACAGAGAACATTCGTCCTTCAGGTACAGGTGAATCACCACTTGCAAACATTGAAGAGTGGGTAAATGTTGTTGATCCTGAAACTGGTAAAAAAGGTCGTCGTGAAACAAACACAATGCCACAATGGGCTGGTAGCTGCTGGTACTACTTACGCTACATCGATCCAAACAACAGCGAAGCACTTGTAGATCCTGAAAAAGTAAAACAATGGCTTCCAGTTGATATTTATATCGGCGGAGCAGAGCACGCTGTACTTCACTTATTATATGCTCGTTTCTGGCATAAAGTATTATATGATATCGGTGTAGTTCCAACGAAAGAACCGTTCCAACAATTATTCAACCAAGGTATGATCTTAGGTGAAAACAACGAGAAAATGAGTAAATCAAAAGGTAACGTTGTAAACCCGGATGATATTGTAGCAAGCCATGGTGCAGATACACTTCGTCTATACGAAATGTTCATGGGACCATTAGATGCTTCAATCGCTTGGTCTGAAAATGGTCTTGACGGAGCTCGTCGTTTCCTAGACCGTGTATGGCGCCTATTCATTCAAGATAACGGTGAATTAAGTGAGAAAATTACTGATGCACCAAACAAAGAGCTTGAAAAAGCTTACCACCAAACAGTGAAGAAAGTAACAGAAGACTATACAGAGCTTCGCTTCAACACAGCGATTTCTCAAATGATGGTATTCATCAACGATGCATACAAAGCTGAAACACTTCCGAAAGAATATGTAGAAGGTTTCGTAAAAATGATTGCACCAGTTGCACCTCACATCGGGGAAGAACTTTGGAGCAAGCTTGGATACAATGAAACAATCACATATGCAAGCTGGCCAACATTTGATGAGTCTAAACTTGTAGAAGATGAAGTTGAAATCGTTGTTCAAATTATGGGCAAAGTTCGCGCAAAATTAACAATGAGTAAAGACGCATCAAAAGAAGAAATGGAACAACTTGCACTTGAAGCAATTAAAGAACAAATCGAAGGAAAAGCAGTTCGTAAAGTAATTGTCGTTCCTGGAAAACTTGTTAACGTTGTTGCAAACTAATTAATTATTAATAAAAGCTCAGAGCGTTTATGCTCTGAGCTTTTTTATGTGAAAAATAATCTCTGGATCACCTTCATCTAAGTTTTCGATTATTCCACTACGCATAAATCCATTCGCTTTAAAAACTTTTTGCATATTTGTATTCGATTCGTTCGCTGAAGAAAATATTTTTTGAGTAGGAGAATTATTTAACATATATGAGATTAATGAGCTTGCATGACCTTGTCTTCTTTTCGTTGGCGAAACAATTATTAATGAGAGGAAAGTACAACCAAAGAAATTTGTATCGTATGTTAGAAAACCGGAAATAGAATTGTCCTCTTTTGCAATTATGCATTTTCCTTCATCAATAGCGTGTTTAATATAATTTCGTCTACTATCGTCTCCGATCACATCGATATCTATATGTACGATTGAATCTAAATCGTCGATTGAAGCCTTTGCTACGTTCTCCAATGGAAATGCCTCCTTTCGAATGAAGAAAAAATAATCAGTCAATTAATCCTATCATGAATGAAGAGCGAAGAAAAAGGTGCGGAATTCCCATATAGACAAACACCTATTCTTCTATAGGAAATATGATAAAAAAGGTAGGTTAAATTGAGAAGAAGAGGTGAAAGGAATGAAAGGGATGGACAATAATGCACCACATGGCTTCTTCGGAGGTGGATCGGATAGTTATGGACAAATGATGTTCATGGGAGGAGATGGGCAACACGGGTATGGTGGAATCCCAAGTTGGATGGGGGGAACACAAGGAGGATTTCCAACATCAGTAGCTGGAGCACAAACAGGAATTCCGACATTAGTAGGAGGAGCACAAGGAGGAGTGCCTGTAGGTATGCCAACTACATTTCCATCTTTCGTGGGAGGAGCACAAGGAGGAGTACCTGTAGGTATGCCAACTACATTTCCATCTTTTGTAGAAGGAGCACAAGGAGGAGTGCCTGTAGGTATGCCAACTACATTTCCATATTTCGTGGGAGGCGTACAAACAGGATTTCCTGTACCTGGCGTCGGTGTTGTAGCTGGTGGAGTTGGTGGTTTCCCACAAGGTGTTCACGGTCATCATGTGCACCATGGTCATCATCAGCACCACGGTCATCATCAGCACCACGGTCATCATCAGCACCACGGTCATCATCAGCACCACGGTCATCATCAACACCACGGTCACCATCAACAACATGGCCATCATCAGCACCACGGTCACCATCAACAACAAGTACATCACCACGGTCATCACCAAATTCATCCGCAGGCTGTTCTTTTTCAAACACAACACCATCATCAAGGGCAACACCATCATCAAGGGCAACACCATCATCAAGGGCAACACCATCATCAAGGGCAACACCATCATCAAGGACAACACCATCATCAAGGGCAACACCATCATCAAGGACAACACCATCATCAAGGGCAACACCATCACCAAGGGCAACATCACCATCAAGGGCAGCAACATCATCAAGGACAACATCACCACCAAGGGCAGCAACATCATCAAGGACAACAAAATCATCAAGGGCAACAACAAATTTGGTACGGTGGAGGAGCTGGAACTGCAGCGGGAACAGCTGGAATTACAGCTGGAGCAGCGGGTCATGCTGGACATGTGGGACATTAATGAATTACATGAAAAATTCTCTTGTGTACAAGGGGATTTTTTATTTTGAGGAAAAACATATTTGCAGTTCGAAATGCGATATTGATTCATTAGTAAAATACGAAGTTCATGACCTGTGAATGATAGTACAAAAAACTGCTAAGAATATTCTTAGCAGTTTCTCTTACATTATTTACCTGTGTTTGCCAATACCTCTTGACGTTGGCGTTCGATTTCAGCACGAAGTTGTGGTTCTGGTGCTTGCCAGCCTTCAGGTTTTAAAATTTTGCCGTCGCCTTCACGGAAGCGAGGTTTCCCATCAGGGAATAGTTTTGCCATGTTAGCGTTGTTTACAATTTCAAATCCTTTATCTGGACGTACGCCCATTTCTGCAAACGTTCCGAATGCAAAGTAAATAAGGTCAATAAGTGCATCATATTGATCTTCAACAGTGGTTGCTTCTAGAAATTCTTCTAACTCTTCTTGCATAAAGCTAGCACGAATTTTTGCACGCTCTTCTGTTAGTTTTGTTGGAGTATTTGTCACAGGATGTCCGAATTCTTCATGCATTTTTGCAACAAGTTCGTATCCTTTATCTAAACCTTTTTCGTTTGTCATGTTGTTTCATCCTTTCTCGCTTTGTGCCGAATTTCATTGTAACATAAGGTGATTATGAAATGAAAAGAACATCTTATAGAAATAAGATGTTCGCTCGTTATTCTTCTTTTTTAATTAAAATAGATAAAATAAGGTCGATGCCAAACATACCAACAAGTAACATTGGTATAACAACAAGCAAATAACGTGTGAAAGAAACATTTTTTAAGTATGTATGAGCAAATAAAAAGACGCCGAGAAATAAAATACCATTTAAAATAGGTTTTACTAATTTTTTAGACATAAGCTCCCCCGTAAATATCCCTTTTCTCTATTTAAAAATAAAAACTCCCCTCTCCGTTGTACCATGCCAGAGAGGGGAGTTCAATCATTAACTTATTCAATCACACCAGAATTTGTAATATTTACGGTGTATTTTATTTTAACAGGAACATCTTTGTACATTCGTTTCCACTCTTCTAATTTGAATGGGCGATAATGTTGCTTATATTTAGCTCCTAGCCCGAGAGGATCGACACCTAAAGATTTAAACTGTTTAATTAGTTTGTTCCCCTGTGTATCCAATTGTTTTTGGATGGCTTTTTCAATGTTGTTTGTGTTCTTTGCATTTTCTAAGTTAATTTGTTTCGATAATTCTTGAATACGAGCATCAAGCTTAACATGAATAAAAAAAGAAGGCTTACCGTTTTTTATTTTTATATCGTAAGTTGGAACAGAACGAATATTATTAATCATTACGTACGCAGAATCCGTTTTAAATTCATGTGAATCTAATCTGTGTTTCTCTAACAGTCCTTTAAATATGAACATATCTTTTTCCTCAATTTTACCGATATATTTATCCTTTTTAAAAAGACCAATTCCAATGATTTTTATTTTGTCAGCATGTTTCTTTAAAATCGGAATATAGTAGTCTTGCCCTTCTTGATAATAACGGAATGCTCCTATATGCAGGTTATCCTTTGGTAAAGGACCAGTTTCCATGTTATGTTCTAGCAATTTCTTTATATAAATTGCAACATTGGATGAAGTCGTATATTTTCCTTTTAAAAGTTCAGTGCCACTTCCCTCTAATAAAGCAACATATAAAGCGTTCCCTATATTCACATCTCGAATTAATGTGTCAAATGTAGTAGACATTCCTTTTTTTGCAATTTTTGTAGTAAATAGAGCAACTCGCATTTGTCCGCTCGCAAATGGTTGAGAAGATTCTAAAGATGTGTCTGCTTTTACTTGTTTTACCGCATTTGCCGTTCCTTCAAAAACTTGAACTTTATTTCCTTTTCGCTGAATGGGACAAACGAATGTCACTTTTACTTTATTATCCTTTGCTACATCGAAAACAGTTCCTTGAATAAGTTGTACATCATCGATAATATTTTTTTGTAAACATCCAGTTAGACTGAAGAGTGTTATACAAGAAATAAGTATTAATTTGCTTTTGCTTTTGATTTTTTCCATTTTCTTTTCACCCACACAATGATAAATAGGATTGGGATGTATACATAAATGAGCCAAAAACTAACTTTTGATGCATTACTAATAAAATTATTAATATCGTGTCTGTTTGTTAAAAGTTGTGAAACAATGAGGGTGATAAGGATAAACGTGATTAGAACCCCTCTTTGTTTTACGCGAAATATTTCGTGAGTTCCTCTCATTGCCGCCCATAAAGGAAGGATGGAACTTGTAACAATAACGAGTGCATAAGCTGAAATTGCAATATATTCTAGCCTTTCTATGAAGGGAAGTTGAATTACTTGGGTCATAGAGAGTTGAGACCAGATTGTTTTAAATAATTGTTTTTCACTAAAAAAAGTAAAGGCTAAAAGAGTACTGAATAAATATAACAGGTTTGAAAACAGTGCTCCGTATTGAGCGAATTTATGCGATTTTTTAGGTTGTTTTACAAATGGATATACCATAAGATAGACCTCAAATCCGGACATACTATATATTGAAAGGTGTGCAGCTTTTAATATATCTGAAAAAGAGTGTGTAAACATAGGAAGTAAATTATCCCAATGTGAGTACTTCAAAACGAAAAGGCTAAGAAATAAATATCCTAATGTACCGCCAATAGCGATAACGCAAATGCCAGTAATTACACGAAATCCGGAAGAAATAATGTAATAGCTAACTAAGCATAAAAAGAGTGTTAACATCCAAGTTGAAGCGGTAGGGAACATCCACACTTGAATAATTTCAACGTATGTTCGAATGACAGAAATACTGACGGTTAAAAAATACATCATAAAGATAAGACTAATACCGTTTCCTAGCCATTTTCCAAATGTTTGTCGATGTAAATCAATTAAATTCCCGTTTGTTTCTTTTAATAAGAAATACATCATCCATATAAGAATATGGATACAGATTCCTGTGATTAGAACTCCCATCCAGCTGTCGTATCCAGCGACTTTTGCTATAATTCGAGCAAACCCGAGAACGCCAGCACCAAACTGTGCACTGTGAATTAAGAAGAAAACAAAAATAGGAGATATTTGATATTTTTCTTGAACTTTACTCATCAATGCACCTCATTTCTTAATCATCAAAATCCGATCTATGTTTTGTTGAAATTCCTTTTGCTGACTTTTTCACATGCTGTGGTCTCGCTTGTACATCTCGTGTATCAATCATCGTTAATGGAAAACGAATCCATGAATCTTTCATTGATTGTTGTCTAGTTGGATAAAAAAGCGCGTACGGTTTACGTAAAGAAGTTAGTCTAAAAAGATGGGTAAATAAAAAGATAAATCCAAGAGAGATACCAAATAGACCACCTATTTCTGCAAAGGCGAGAAATGGGAAACGCAGTAAACGAACGGCGTTACCCATTTTATAAATAGGTGTAATAAAGGATGCAAGTGCTGATAAGGCAACGATAATTAATAAAATATTACTCGTTAAACCAGCTTGTACAGATGCCTGCCCGATTACGATACCGCCTACAATACCAAGTGTTTGACCAACTTTCATTGGTAATCTCGCACCAGCTTCTCTTAATAAATCAATGGCAAGTTCTAAGAAGAGTGCTTCAATTAAAGGTGGAAACGGTACTTGCGCCCTTGATAAAATTAACGTTTCCAATAAATCACTAGGAACTAATTCATAGTGATAGTTTAAAGTGGCAACATATAATGGTGTCGCGCAAATTGAGAATAAAACAGCGATCAATCTTAAAATCCTTGAGAATGTAGCGTATAACCAAGAAACGTTATAGTCTTCTGGTGAAATGAAAAAATCAAAATATGATACAGGAGTTAAGAGGACACTTGGAGAACCATCAACAAAAATAGCGATTTTGCCATCAATAAGTGCCTTTGTAACTCTGTCAGTCCGCTCTGTATTTATATAGAGCGGGAAAATGGATTTTTCCCCCATTAATTCTTGTATATATGCACTATCGTTAATTTGATCATATTCAAGAGAACGTAATGATTCCTCTAGAAAATCTACATTATCTTTCTCAGCTAAGTTATTTAAATACATCATAACGACTTTTGTTTTTGAGAACTCTCCGATAATCATTTCTTTTGTTTGTAACTCTAAAACAGGAAGGCGTTTTCTTACTAAATTAATATTCGTATCAATATCTTCTACGAATCCTTCTTGTGGCCCGATAACGGTGGATTCATTTAATGGAGGAGTTGGTGCACGATAATTATCAATTGCAATGTTTGCAAGCATACATTTTTGATCTTGCTGATTCAATTGAATAATCGCATGTCCCTTTAAAACCATGTCCTCAATTTTTTGTAAGTCGTTCGTAATCGTTATACCACTCATTGGAATATGTTCTTTTAATTCTTCTAATGGAGCGCAAGGACGTTCCATTAGAGTAGGCATTAAATACTTTTGCAATTTCTCACCATCAAGTGAAGGGCGATAGTAAGAAATCCAATATGGCATCGTTTCATCGTCAGATGTGTGGTAATTAACAAAATCACTAGACTGTTTCAGCTTCTCTATTAAATCTTGTAGAGAATGAATATGGTCATTTTCTGGCTTGCTAAAGTCATAAATGCTGTTACTTCCTGAGCTTTGTTGTTTGTTTTGAGAATTATCCTCTTGTTTAGAACTTTGCTGCTTATTTTGAGAATTATCCTCTTGCTTAGAATTTTGCTGCGTGTCTTGAGAAGAATCCTTTTGCTTAGAATTTTGTTGTTTGCTTTGAGAATTATCCTCTTGTTTAGAACTTTGCTGTTTGTTTTGAGAATTATCCTCTTGTTTAGAACTTTGCTGTTTGTTTTGAGAATTATCCTCTTGTTTAGAGTTTTGCTGTTTGTTTTGAGAATTATCTTCTTGCTTAGAACTTTGCTGTTTGTTTTGAGAATTATCCTCTTGTTTAGAATTTTGCTGCTTGTTTAGAGAATTATCTTCTTGCTTAGAACTTTGCTGTTTGTTTTGAGAATTATCCTCTTGTTTAGAGTTTTGCTGCTTGTTTTGAGAATTATCCTCTTGTTTAGAATTTTGCTGTTTGTTTTGAGAAGAATCCTCTTGCTTAGAACTTTGTTGTTTGTTTTGAGAAGAATCCTCTTGTTTAGAGTTTTGTTGCTTATTTTGAGAAGAATTATCTTGTTTAGAGTCTTGCCGTTTATTTTGAGAAGAATCATCAGTTTGTTCCGTGCTTTTTGCCTCGTCATTCTTATCTTTGTTATGTTCCTTTTGATCATCAGACTGTTGTTTCGAATCATCTGTCTCTTTTGTATTTGAATTTTTTTTCTTACGTAACCAATTCCAAATCATATATATGCCCTCTTTAATTGTGTAATATAGTGCTATTTTGTGGCTAATTTTGTATATTATTCATTTATTTATGAAAAGAAGGAGGAGATTGGTTTGCATAGAAAAAATCCTTTAGTAAGCAGTTCATAAAATGACGGGAAGAAGGCGAGTCTGTGCAAATTGTAAAAAAGGAGAAGTTTGTTTTAAAAGAGTTTGTGTTTGAAAATGGTAGGGGAATTCCTGTTCAAATGGGGTATGAGACGTATGGTGCTTTAAATAGAGAAAGATCAAATGGGATTTTGGTTTGTCACTATTTTAGTGCAACAAGTCATGCCGCAGGAAAATATACAGAGCATGATGAGGAAGCTGGTTGGTGGGATGGATTAATTGGACCTGGGAAAGCAATTGATACAAATAAATATTTCGTTATATGTACTGATAACCTTTGTAATGTACAGGTGAAGAACCCCTATGTGATTACAACGGGACCAAAATCGATAAATCCGATGACTGGTTTTGAGTATGCGATGGATTTTCCAGTTTTCACATTTTTAGATGTAGCACGTATGCAATATGAGTTAATAAAAGATATGGGGATTGCTAGATTACATGCTGTAATGGGACCATCGGCAGGTGGGATGATTGCGCAGCAATGGGCTGTCCACTATCCTCATATGGTAGAACGAATGATTGGAGTTATTACGAATCCACAAAATCCAATTATAACGTCGGGAAATGTAGCGCAAAATGCGATTGAAGCAATTCAGCTTGATCCAAATTGGAAAGGTGGAAAGTACGGAGAGGAGCAACCAACGAAGGGGCTTCATTTAGCGAATAAAATGATGTTTATGAACGCATTTGATGAACATTTTTATGAAATGGCATTCCCGCGGAACAGTATAGAAATGGCACCTTATCAGCAATTCTCTGCACTAACATCATTTGAGAAAGAAATAAATAAAGTGACATGTAAAAGTATAGATTTAGTAGATGCAAATTCATGGATGTACACTACGAAAGCGGTCTTATTACATGATGTTGCACATGGATTTTCTTCCTTAGAAGAGGCTCTTTCTAAGATTGAAGCGAATGTACTCATGATTCCATGCAAACAAGATTTACTTCAGCCGCCTCGTTCAAATTATAAAATGGTAGAAATTTTGCAAAAGCAAGGGAAGTATGCAGAAGTATATGAGATAGAAAGTATAAATGGGCATATGGCAGGAGCGTTAGATGTTCATTTGTTTGAAAAGAAAGTTTATGAGTTTTTAAACCGGAAAGTATCTAGTTTTGTGTAGGAAATAATGAATGTGGAAAGGTGCATGATTTATAGTAGGCACCTTTTTTTACATGATTTGCAGACGGAAAATATATGAAGCGACTGATAAACCGAAGAAAGCTATACTAAGTAATAGAAATAAGAATGACATTTCTTGAGGGGATTTTATCTTTTTATTATTTTTCATACTAAGAGCAATAACTGCAAAAACTAAGAAAATGATGCCCATAATGAAAAGAAAAAGTGTCATTTTAACTGGCTCCTTTCATCAAACAAGTATATTGAGGATACAATGCGCCAGTTATGTTTGTAAAGAATAAGTTTTGCGGAAAAATTGAGAAATAAATGTTCCATTCTTTGCGTTCCTTCCTTCGCATGCTAAAATTGATGAGAAATGATTGTTTAAAGAAGAAACTGAAGGTTTTATTGTATATAAGGAGGAACTACATATGACAGAAGTAAAGACGATTACTACAGAAGAAGTGCAAGAGCGTTTAGAAAATGGAGAAACCTTATTTTTAGTAGATGTAAGGGAAGATGAAGAAGTAGCGGCAGGGAAAATTCCGGAAGCTGTACATATTAAAATGGGCGATATTCCAAATAAAGTAGATTTCTTTGAGAAAGAGAATGAATATATCTTTATTTGCCGTTCGGGAATGCGTAGTGAAAATGTATGCCATTATTTAAATGAGCAAGGATTTAAAACAGTGAATATGGTTGGCGGTATGCTTCAATATGAAGGCGAAACGAAATAGTTAATTGTTAAAAACTTGAAACGAGTCTGTTTCAAGTTTTTTTCTTTTGCATACAGTATACAAAAGGGGGAGGCGAAATGGGAATTAACATGCGTAAAGTAAAAATTATAAATAATACGGGAGCTGTTAATGTTGGCGACTGTTATGATATCTCACCTTTAAATGTGGCAAAAATATACGCTGGTGCTGGAGGGTCAAGTGCGGCTATTTTTTTAAATGGGAAGCGGCAGCCAGAAGCGGTGATTAGAACGTCAGTATTTCTTCCACCATTAGCGACAAGTACACGTACATTAGGTGCATAAAGGAAAGGTAGAGTGTAAGTATGCCTGCACACATCAAAGAGTTTATTATTGTTAATAATACTGGGAATATATTTACGGGTGATAATTTGAGTGATAATTCGTTTACTGCTTCGAAATCGTATAGTGGCTCAATGGGATGCACTTGGATTGATATTGTTACAGTAATAGGGACGGAGACGAAGCTTTGTTTACAGCCGGGAGATTCGGTGACGACAACATATACACGGGGTACTCCTGCTGGTACTTTAACAGGAACAAATATGGGGCAAAGTGTAAATACATCGGGTATAGCGCAAGCTGTCCCTAATACAGATAATATGGATTCAACAGCTGGACTCCCCTAGGAAATTAGGGGAGTTTTTATTAATTTAATTAAAAAATTCACTTCATAAAATAAATTAGAGTCTAATAAAAGTAGTCTTGGAGATTGCTTTTGTAAATAGATTAAAAAGAAGAGTTTTGTTTCATGTAAAAAGATGGTTTGTAGGTGGTGAAAATGTGAAAGAGCGTGATAATAAAGGGAAACAACATTCGTTAAACTCTAATTTTAGAATTCCACCAGAACTTATTGGGCCTACTTTTCCTCCTGTTCCAACTGGATTTACGGGTATAGGGATTACAGGCCCAACAGGTCCACAAGGTCCACAAGGTCCAACGGGCCCTCAAGGACCAAGAGGATTTCAAGGTCCGATGGGAGAGATGGGACCGACAGGACCGCAAGGAGTGCAAGGGATTCAAGGGCCAGCTGGACAAATAGGAGCAACAGGACCAGAAGGACAACAGGGGCCGCAAGGATTGAGGGGACCAGTAGGAGCAACGGGAGCAACAGGTTTGCAGGGCGTGCAAGGAATTCAAGGTCCGATTGGTTCAACAGGCACGACAGGAGCACAAGGAATACAGGGAATACAGGGATTACAAGGTCCGATTGGAGCTACTGGACCAGAGGGACCTCAAGGAATCCAAGGAGTGCAAGGGTTACCAGGAGCAACTGGCCCCCAAGGAGTGCAAGGAGTGCAAGGGCTTATTGGTCCACAAGGGCCGAGTGGAAGTACAGGGGTAACTGGAGCAACTGGTCAGGGGGTTACAGGCCCAACAGGAATTACAGGTTCAACAGGGGTAACCGGTCCGTCAGGAGGACCTCCTGGCCCAACAGGTCCAACTGGTGCAACAGGGCCAGGAGGCGGACCGAGTGGAAGTACAGGAGTAACTGGATCGACAGGAAATACTGGGGCGACAGGAAGTCCAGGAGTACCTGGTGCAACAGGTCCGACGGGAAGTACAGGAGCAACTGGGATACAGGGCTCACAAGGAATACAAGGGATCCAAGGGCCACTTGGACCAACAGGACCAGAAGGTCCGCAGGGGATTCAAGGTATTCCTGGTCCGACTGGAATAACGGGAGAACAAGGAATACAAGGAGTACAAGGGATTCAAGGGATAACGGGAGCGACGGGAGATCAAGGAACACAAGGTATACAGGGGGCTATAGGACCTCAAGGAGTGACAGGAGCAACAGGAGAGCAAGGGCCTCAAGGAATACAAGGAGTACAAGGGCTAATAGGAGCAACAGGTCCACAAGGAATACAAGGAATCCAAGGACCGATGGGTGAATTGGGGCCAACAGGTCCAGAAGGTCCAGAAGGACTGCAGGGCCCGCAAGGAATACAAGGAGTACAAGGGCCAATTGGTCCAACGGGGCCAGAGGGACAGCAAGGAATACAAGGACCAGTGGGACCGGTAGGTACAACAGGTCCAGAAGGTCAGCAAGGTATACAGGGAGTGCAAGGTATACAGGGGCCGACGGGAGCGACAGGAGCACAAGGGATTCAAGGAATACAAGGGATACAAGGACAAATTGGTCCAACAGGACCAGAGGGCCCACAAGGAGTGCAAGGTCCTCAAGGTACAATTGGCCCAACAGGGCCAATGGGGCCACAAGGAGTGCAAGGAATACAAGGAGAAATAGGTGCGACGGGAGCGCAAGGTGTTCAAGGTCCACAAGGAATACAAGGAATCCAAGGTCCGACGGGAGTAACCGGAGATACAGGAGCAACGGGAGCGACTGGTGAGGGAACTACAGGCCCAACGGGCGTAACAGGCTCAACAGGGGTAACAGGACCTTCCGGAGGGCCAGCAGGGCCGAGTGGTCCAACAGGTCCGTCGGGACCAACAGGAGTAACAGGTCCATCGGGTGGGCCACCTGGTCCGACAGGTGTGACGGGAGCAACCGGAGATACAGGAGATACAGGAGCAACGGGAGCTACAGGTGTGACAGGAGCAACCGGAGATATAGGAGCAACGGGAGCAACAGGTCTGCAGGGCCCGCAAGGAATACAAGGAATCCAAGGTGTAATTGGTCCAACAGGTCCACAAGGTGCACAAGGTCCTCAAGGGATACAAGGAGTAACAGGAGCGACGGGAGATCAAGGTCCGCAAGGAATCCAAGGGCCACAAGGAATTCAAGGACCAACAGGACCTCAAGGAATTCAAGGAGAACAAGGTCCGCAAGGGATACAAGGAGCAACCGGAGCAACGGGAGCACAAGGCCCACAGGGAATTCAAGGGATACAAGGAATCCAAGGTCCGACCGGTCCACAAGGCCCAACTGGCATTCAAGGTGTGCAAGGGGAAATAGGTCCAACAGGTCCACAAGGAGTGCAAGGCTTGCAAGGCCCACAAGGCCCAACCGGGGACACGGGAGCAACAGGTTCGCAAGGCCCACAAGGAATTCAAGGTCCAACGGGAGTCACGGGAGCCACGGGAGCAACAGGGCTACAAGGAATTCAAGGTCCAACCGGCCCAACAGGAGCTGGAGCAACCGGAGCCACCGGGGTGACTGGAGTTAGTACAACTGCAACATATGCATTTGCAAATAATACATCAGGAAGTGTTATTTCTGTTTTGTTAGGTGGCACGAATATTCCGTTACCAAACAATCAAAATATTGGACCAGGAATAACCGTTAGTGGTGGAAATACTGTATTTACAGTTGCGAATGCAGGGAATTATTATATAGCCTATACAATTAATTTAACGGCAGGATTACTTGTAAGTTCGCGTATAACTGTAAATGGAAGTCCGCTTGCGGGAACGATAAACTCCCCAGCAGTGGCTGCTGGTTCATTTAGTGCAACAATAATTGCTAACTTACCCGCTGGAGCTGCCGTTAGTTTGCAATTATTTGGAGTAATTGCGTTGGCTACATTATCTACGGCAACGCCAGGAGCTACTCTAACTATTATTAGATTAAGTTAATAAGCAAAAAAACCTTGGAACTTTTATGTTTCAAGGTTTTTTATCCCTCTATTTGTGGGCTAATAATCAGTGGGGATGGACAAAACCCCCACTGATTAAAGTTTCACTTTATTCACTTGAGCAAAAACATCGCGGTTCAAAAATATATTATAATAGAATGAAGAGAGGTAAAAATTTGGCAGAAAGGGAGAGTGGCGATGCAGGAGAAGGTTAAAGATTTTTTCGGACGCCCACTTCAAGATTTGCGCATCTCTGTCATTGATCGTTGTAATTTACGGTGTACGTATTGTATGCCAGCGGAAGTGTTTGGTCCTGATTATGCTTTTTTGAAAGATGAGTTTTTACTGACATTTGATGAAATCGAGCGATTAGCAAAATTATTTGTTAGCATCGGTGTACGGAAAATTAGACTTACTGGCGGTGAGCCATTGCTCCGTAAGGATTTAACAAAACTTATCGAACGTCTCGTGAAAATTGACGGTTTAGTAGATCTAGGATTAACGACAAATGCGATTCATTTAACGAAGCAAGCGAAGGCGTTAAAAGAAGCTGGATTACACCGAGTAAATGTTAGTTTGGATGCGATAGATGATAATGTATTCCGCGCAATTAATGGCCGGAATATGAATACGAAGCCAGTGTTAAAAGGAATTATGGCAGCGAAAGAAGCAGGCCTTGAAGTGAAGGTAAATATGGTTGTGAAAAAAGGGATGAACGATCATCAAGTACTTCCGGTTGCTGCGTATTTTAAAGAACAAGGAATTTCACTTAGATTTATTGAGTTTATGGATGTTGGCAGTACGAATGGATGGAATTTTGATCAAGTTATTACGAAACGAGAATTAATTGATATGATTCATGGGGTGTATCCAATTGAGCCAGCAGAAGCTCATTATTTTGGGGAGGTTGCGAAGCGGTATCGATACGTTGGAACGAATGTAGAGGTTGGTTTTATTACCTCTGTTTCTGAGTCATTTTGTTCTTCTTGTACGAGAGCAAGAATTTCAGCAGATGGAAAGTTTTATACTTGCTTGTTTGCGACAGAAGGAATGGATTTAAGGAAACTTCTGAGGGAAAACCTTTCAGATAATGAGTTATTAAAAGCTATACAAGATGTATGGGAGAATAGAAAAGATCGATATTCAGATGAACGGACAGAAGAAAGTGCGAAAAATCGTCCGAAAATTGAAATGTCTTATATAGGAGGATAAGAAAGGGGGATGTCGTATGCAAGAGCGATATTCAAGACAAATGTTATTTTCTGGTGTTGGGGAAGAAGGGCAATGGAAAATAAGAAGGAAGCACGTGCTCGTCATCGGTGCTGGTGCGCTTGGAGCAGCGAATGCAGAAGCAATTGTTAGGGCAGGTGTTGGAAAAATAACAATTGCTGATCGTGATTATGTAGAATGGAGTAATTTACAAAGGCAACAATTATATACAGAAGAAGATGCGAAGCATTATAAGCCGAAAGCGATAGCGGCAGCAGAACATTTAAAGGCAATTAATTCCGAAGTCGAAATTGTACCGGTTGTGACTGATGTAACGGTGCAAGAAATGGAAGAGTTAATTAAAGGGGTAGATTTAATATTAGATGCGACAGATAATTTTGAAACGCGCCTTCTTATTAATGATATATCTCAGATGTATAACGTTCCGTGGATATACGGAGGATGCGTTGGAAGTTACGGAGTAACTTATACCATCTTGCCAGGAAAAACGCCGTGTTTTCGATGTTTAATGGAACATCCGGCGAGCGGAGCGACATGTGATACGGCCGGTATTATACAGCCAGCAGTGCAATTAGTAGTTGCACATCAAATAACGGAAGCCTTGAAAATATTAGTAGAAGATTTTGAGGCACTTCGTGAAACGATGCTATCATTTGATCTTTGGAATAATCAACAGATGGCATTTAAAGTGAATAGGCAGAAAAAGGATACATGTTTATCTTGTGGGAAATTACGTACATATCCGAGTTTAACATTTGAAGCACAAACGAAAACAGAAGTATTATGTGGGCGAAATACAGTTCAAATCCGTCCAGGTGTGCGTCAGGGTTTTAATTTAGAAGAAATTAAAAAGCGCTTACAAAAAAATGTGGATGTAAAAGCAACGCCGTATTTATTATCATTTCCAGTGGAAGAATATCGTTTTGTTTTATTTACAGATGGCAGGGCGTTTATTCATGGTACGAATGATATGAATGTTGCGAAACGACTATATACAAGATATATAGGTTGAACCTAAAGGGGAATCCTTTAGGTTCAAATGGAAAAGGTAGGATTAAGAATTTCTAATATAATCTCCATTTTTTCCGCCCGTTTTTTCAAGTAAGTACGTTTCGCCAATAATCATACCCTTATCAACGGCTTTACACATGTCATATACAGTAAGAGCGGTAGCGGAAGCGGCTGTTAAAGCTTCCATCTCAACGCCGGTACTACCTTCTGTTTTAACTTTTACTTCAATAAGTAGTCGATATTGTTCTTCTGACTGTTTCCAATCGAAAGAGACGTCAACACCTTTTAATAATAAAGGATGGCACATTGGGATAATATCAGAAGTACGTTTTGCAGCCATAATACCTGCAATTTGTGCGACGGCTAATACGTCACCTTTACCAATTTCGTTGTGCGAGATTTTATTAAAAATTTCTTTCGTAATGAGAATGCTAGAGCATGCTATTGCTGTTCGAACGGTCATTTTTTTGTCACTTATATCAACCATTTTAGCGCGTCCTTGGTCGTTGAAATGTGTGAATGAAGACATGGAATTCCTCCTTGAAGTAATTGCGATTTAATATATAAAGTGTAATCGAGATTAGATATTTTGCAAATATGAGGTGAGAAACAATGGTAGAAAAACGAATCCCGATTCAAGTTGCTGAGGCAGTAGAGCGGGTTATGAAATACGCTAAGCATGGTGAAGTAGAAGAAGTTTCTATTACAGAAAGTTACGGGAGGATTCTTGGCGAGGATGTTGTCTCAGATCACGACGTTCCTCACTTTGATCGTTCTCCTTACGATGGTTTCGCAATTCGAGCAGAGGATACGAAGGAAGCGAGTCAAGAGCAGCCGGTTGAATTTGAAGTAATAGGAGAAATCGGAGCAGGATCTGTTTTTACAGAAGAAGTAGGGGCTTTTCAGGCGGTTCGTATTATGACAGGAGCAGCTATTCCAGAAGATTGCAATGCAGTCGTAATGCTAGAACTGACGGAAGGATTCGAGAGGAACGAAAGTACATATATGAAGTTAAAACGTCCTTTCCAAAACGGTGACAATGTGTCATTTAAAGGAGAAGATATAAAAAAAAATCAAGTCCTCGTTAAGAAAGGTGTTGTAATCAATCCAGGTGTTGCCGCATTATTAGCGACGTTTGGATATAGCACTGTGAAAGTTGTAAAAAAGCCTGTTGTCGGTATTGTAACGACAGGAAGCGAATTACTAGAAGTGCATGAGCCGTTAGAACCAGGAAAAATTAGAAATAGTAACTCTTATATGATTGCAGCTCAAATTCTGAAAGCTGGCGGAAAAGTGCGTTACTATGGACAACTTGCCGATGAGTTAGATGCATGTTTTACAGTCGTTAAATCAGCGATGGATGAGGTTGATATTTTAATTACAACGGGCGGTGTTTCAGTAGGAGATTACGACTACTTACCGGCTATTTATGCAAGGTTACAGGCGAATGTACTCTTTAAT
This sequence comes from Bacillus altaicus, assembly GCF_042136375.2. NCBI lineage: Bacteria > Bacillati > Bacillota > Bacilli > Caryophanales > Bacillaceae > Bacillus > Bacillus altaicus. Next base: position 1,019,247 of record NZ_CM143394.1, read on the forward strand.
AAAATAGCGATGAGACCTGGAAGTGTAACGACAGTAGCTGAAGTTGATGGAAAGTTACTTTTCGGTTTATCAGGTAATCCATCAGCTTGTTATGTAGGTTTCGAATTATTTGTGCACCCAATTATAAAAACGTATTTGCATGCGAAGGATCCTCACGTATATAGAGCTGATGCTATTTTACAAAAAGATTTTCCAAAGCCAAATCCGTTTACTCGTTTTGTAAGAGCGAAAGCGAGCATTGTTAATGGAGCACTACAAGCGATGCCAGTCGGTTTAGATAAATCAAGTGCAGTCTCTTCACTTGCGGATGCAAATGCTTTTATCGTGCTGCCTGGAGGAACGAGAGGATTTGAAGCAGGAATGAAAGTGTCTGTATTATTGTTAGAATGCTCTGAGGGAAGTGATTGGCCGTGGGCAAAGCCTCTTCAATCTTACAAATAGTAGGGTATCAAAATAGCGGAAAAACAACGCTTGTAGAGAAGATGGTACATGCATTAGCTGAAAGAGAAATGAAGGTTGCTACAATTAAACATCATGGTCACGGGGGATTTCCTGAAGTAGCGCAAAAAGATAGTGAAAGACACCGAAAAGCTGGTGCTGTAGTAAGTAGTGTAGAAGGTGCTGGATTACTATCTCTGTCCTCTTTGCGAGATGAATGGTCTTTGCAAGAAATTATCCGCTTGTACGAATTTTTTGAAGTGGATACGATTTTAATAGAGGGCTATAAAGCTGAGGAATATCCAAAAATAGTGTTACTTCGTTCTGCGGAAGACGCTGAACTTTTACATAAAGTAGAAAATATAGCGGCGGTTATTACGTGGTATGATGCTCCGTCAAATGTACGAGAAGAATATAAAGTATTTCATATAACAGAAGAAAAATTGTATATAGACTGGTTTTTACAAACGGTTAGGGGTGCAAAATGATAAATACGTATTATGAAGTAATTGATACAGAAATCTCGATTGAAGAGGTGGCAAAGAAAGTAGTTCGCCGTGAATGTGGTGCTGTCACAACATTTATCGGAACAGTTAGGGAGTTTACGAAAGGGCGTCGTACACTATACTTAGAGTATGTAGCTTATAAGACGATGGCAGAAAAGATGCTACAGAAAATTGGGTTAGAAGTGAAGGAGAAGTGGCCCGGTACACATGTTGCGATTACGCATCGCATCGGCACGCTGCAAATTTCTGATATAGCGGTTGTTGTTGCTGTATCAACGCCTCATCGCAAAGAGGCTTATGAAGCGAATGAATATATTATGGAGCGTATTAAGCAAATTGTTCCGATTTGGAAAAAGGAGTTTTGGGAAGATGGTGACTCATGGATTGGTGATCAATTAGAAAAAACACCATATCCAGCAGGAGAGCCTGGGAAGGAGTTATAAATATGATTCGAGTATTGTTATTTGCGAACTTGCAAGAAGAAGCAGGAACGAGTGAATTACAAATAGAGAAAGAAAATATTACTGTTGCAGAGTTAAAAGATATTGTTGCGAAAGAATATAATGTACCAGTGTCAGCTCCAATTATGGTTGCGATTAATGAAGAGTACGCGAATGAAGATGATACGATACAATCTGGTGATGTAGTTGCACTAATACCACCAGTGAGTGGTGGTTAATATTGGATTTGTGCTATAAAAAACGACTTTCCTACATAGGGAAAGTCGTTTTTTTATGGCATTTTGGAGAACACTATCTTATAGGAAAAGGAGGAAGTTATGAAAAAGATATGTGTAATAATTTCAATGATATGTTCTGTTTTTTTCTTTTCTCCAAGCAATTCTTTGGCAAAAGAATCGACGGAACAGCTTTTAGAAAGTGCGTTACTGAATCGATATTACTCGGTTATAAGGCAAGTGACAGAAGATCAACATGAATGTGAATCTGTTATAAATATAAAGCGTCTCGGTAAGAAAGATGAGTTCGTTCCTAGATTTGAAATTATGCTACAATTTCTTACATTTCAAGGTGCACATAATCCACCGAATGATAAAGTTACACTTACTTTGGAAGATAATTTAGATCACGTAAAGATAAAGAAAGTGGATCGAGAAAAGAATGTTTCTGGTGCTATTGTAGAAAAGATTTGTGCACGAAAAAACGAAAAAATAAAAGCTCACTCTAATGATTTAGAGCGATAACCTATGACATTTTGTAGAGAAAGGTAATGAGCGATGGATATACTTTTAGCGATTTTACCAGCTATATTTTGGGGGAGTATTGTGCTATTTAACGTGAAACTGGGCGGGGGACCGTATAGTCAAACGCTCGGTACAACGTTCGGTGCACTTATCTTCTCAATTGTTGTTTATATTTTTATGAAGCCGGTATTAACTCCGACTGTTATTGGAGTTGGAATTGTATCCGGCTTATTTTGGGCACTTGGTCAAGCGAATCAATTAAAAAGTATTGATTTAATGGGTGTTTCTAGAACGATGCCGATTTCAACAGGGCTTCAATTAGTCGCGACAACATTATTTGGGGTTATCGTGTTTCATGAATGGTCAACGACGATATCGGTCGTACTTGGAGTTTTGGCGCTCGTTTGTATTATTATCGGGGTTATTTTAACATCACTTCAAAGTAAAGAAGAGAAGAATGCAGAGCAAGCAGGGAATTTCAAAAAAGGAATTATTATTTTATTAATTTCAACAGTCGGTTATTTAGTTTACGTAGTAGTTATCCGGTTATTTAACGTGAACGGCTGGGCGGCTTTATTACCACAAGCCGTCGGTATGGTATTAGGCGGGATTTTACTCACATTTAAACATCATCCATTCAATAAATATGCGATTCGAAATATTCTTCCAGGATTGATTTGGGCAGCTGGAAATATGTTTTTATTCATTTCGCAGCCAAGAGTTGGGGTCGCAACAAGCTTTTCCCTTTCACAAATGGGAATTATTATTTCGACGCTTGGCGGGATTTTTATATTAGGTGAAAGGAAAACGAAGCGTCAATTAATTTGGATTGTTATTGGGATTGTTTTTATCATTGCAGCTGGAATTATGCTGGGGATTGCGAAAAGTTAAGGAGGTATTAAAATGTATAGCGATTTAGAAGGGAAAGTCGTCGTTATTACAGGATCAGCAACTGGTCTTGGAAGAGCCATGGGAGTAAGATTTGCTAAAGAAAAGGCGAAAGTTGTTATTAACTATCGCTCAAGAGAGTCAGAAGCGAACGAGGTATTAGAAGAAATAAAAAAGGTAGGCGGAGAAGCGATTGCTGTAAAAGGTGATGTCACGGCCGAGGCAGATGTTGTGAATCTCATTCAATCTGCTGTTAAAGAATTTGGTACGCTCGACGTTATGATTAATAATGCAGGGATAGAAAATGCGGTACCATCGCATGAAATGCCGTTAGAGGATTGGAATAAAGTAATTCATACAAATTTAACAGGTGCTTTTTTAGGAAGTCGTGAAGCGATTAAATATTTTGTGGAACACGATATTAAAGGTTCGGTTATTAATATGTCTAGTGTTCATGAGAAAATCCCGTGGCCATTATTTGTTCATTATGCGGCTAGTAAGGGGGGGATTAAGCTTATGACAGAAACGTTAGCGTTAGAATATGCACCAAAAGGTATTCGGGTAAATAATATTGGACCTGGTGCAATTAATACGCCAATTAATGCTGAAAAATTTGCTGACCCGAAAAAACGTGACGACGTAGAAAGTATGATTCCGATGGGTTATATTGGAAAACCTGAAGAAATCGCAGCAGTAGCAACGTGGCTCGCTTCATCAGAGGCAAGTTACGTAACTGGAATTACGTTATTTGCAGATGGTGGAATGACTTTATACCCATCGTTTCAAGCGGGGCGTGGGTAATATGAAAGGCCAAAGAGATTTAACTCTTTGGCCTTTTTTACGTAAAAAAAATAGCGGTCGGCTATTTTTAAAATTAATGATTGATTGTCTCTTGAAGAAATTCTGTTGCTTGATGTTCTGAAACATTCTGTACGAGCGCAACTTCACTAATAAGCATTTTACGTGCATTATCTAGCATTTGTTTTTCGCTCGCATTTAATGCTCTTTCTTTATTGCGACGAAGTAAATCACGAACAACTTCTGCACTATCTTGAAGATTGCCGTTCTTCATTTTTTCCATATTCATTGTATATCTTTGTTTCCAAGAGAGTGAGGGGTCTGATTCCCCATGATGAAATTCAAGAAGTATACCATCTAACGTACCTTTATCGACGATATAACGTATACCTGATTTTTGTAATTGATTCATCGGAAGCATTACTTGCATGTCTTTACTAATGATTCGTATAACACAATATTGACGCGTAGTGCCTAATATTTCTTTCTCTTCAATTGCTTCGATGATTCCTGCACCGTGCATTGGATAAACGATTTTATCACCAATTTGAAACAAATCATCCACCTCCATATGTGGTAACTATCTTTAATGATAACATACCAGGATAAAAATGTCAAATTTTATATAATATCATATCTGATATGCTGTAGTCAATATATAGAAGTCGTTTTTTTATGTGTTTTTTTGCTCTTATAAGTTGAATAAGTAGAGGTAATTTTTTTAGAAAAATAGTACAGGAGCAGAAAGAAGGCATATCCACTTATTTTTAAGCATAAAATATAAAATCGCTAATACAATATACCTAAATCCGTTCTTTACAAGGGAGGGAGAGAAGGTGGGGCGCACAATTAGAATTGATATTACAAATAAAGTTGTAGCTAAATTTAGGCAAGATTATTTGGAATTATATACGAGTAAGTTTATGATAGGTAAGTTTTATGTCTATACTGAAGATAAACAATATGTGTTAGAAGACGGATATATATATGAAGATGGAAAGTTTTATCGCATCATAGATACGCACCGTGGCAATAAACAAGCGGCGGAGGGCTGCGATCTAGGATGGTGTTAACATGATTCGTGTGAAAGTGTTTGATGAAAGTCATGAAAAAGACTTAGAAGAAGCTGTAAATGTATTTTTGAAAAAAATTGATGATGGAAATTTTGTAGATATAAAGTATCAAGTTGGTGTTTCAATTAACGATGATGAAAATCAAATTTATTGTTTTTCAGCGATGATTGTTTATAAAGCATAAAAAAGAGCTGGGGATCCAGCTCTTTTTTATGCTTTACGTTGGGACAACATGTGTCGGTAAAATATTCATAATAGATTGTGTTGCGCCTGTTTTCTTTGTCGTTAAAAGAACTTCTTCTGTTACATGCTCCTGAGCATCAGTGCACATACCGAGGTGATAACGATCACCTAAAAATGGATCAATATAAAAACCGTTTTTGAAAACTTTATCATTTGGGTGTTTTTCACGGTGAATTTCAGAACAGTTAATGCAATAGAACATAGCTTTCATCTCCTTTTTATTTTTGTTTAAAAAAGTGGATCGGTAGTCATTTCGCTCCTAAGGAAATGTTGAGGAGAAGAGAAATAACTACCTACCCAAATGGCGGGCATACTCCTTCTGATCTTTGCATATCTCGCGTATTGTCCCCGAGGGAAGGAGGAGAGACGAAGTACAGATGAGATAAGTTAGGCGCTTCTCTCAATATGAATGACGGAGTTTCATGTTGAGGGAGTTTTCTATTTTTCATTGCCTTTGTGAGTATATTATGAAGGAATGCTGAGAGGGTGTTTGTCCTGTTGAAAAAATGTTGAGAATTTCTCAACAGTGAAAAAGAGCCTTTCTTGACATGAAACCAAAAGGTGTTATATTGTTGATATGAAACTAAAGGGTGTTATATTTAATACCGAATAAAGGAGATATAAAATGGAACAACAAAATACATTAAATGATATTAAACAAACAATCGTTTTTAATGCACCTATTCAAAAAGTATGGAATGTAGTATCAACTGCAGAAGGAATTGCGTCATGGTTTATGCCAAATGATTTCGAATTAGAGGTAGGACATGAATTTCATGTGCAATCACCTTTTGGACCATCACCATGTAAAGTGTTAGAGATTGATGAGCCAAATCATTTATCCTTCTCATGGGATACGGATGGCTGGGTTGTTTCATTCATTTTGAAAGATTTAGGAGATAAAACAGAATTCACGTTAATTCACGGCGGCTGGAAACATCCTGATGAAATTCTTCCGAAAGCGAATGCGAAGAGCTCTATTATTCGCGATAGAATGAATGGCGGCTGGGTAGCGATTGTAAATGAAAAACTGAAAAAGGTTGTCGAAGGTTAAATGGCCTCGTCAGCAGCGAAATATGATGTATTTCAAGCAATTGCTGATCCAACCCGCCGAGAAGTGTTACGGTTATTAAGTGATAAAGAGTTACCAATTTCAAAAATAACAGATCATTTTCCGATGAGCCGTACTGCAGTTGTAAAGCATCTTCATATTCTTTCAGAAGCGAATTTAGTGAGTGGAAGAAAGAGCGGAAGAGAGAAGATATATCGTTTGCATCCAGAACCATTAGAAGAATTACAGCAGTGGCTCTCGTATTATGAACGATTTTGGGATAATAAATTGTCCATGCTGAAGCATATTGTGGAGAATGAAGAGTAGATTTTATGCAAAAAGGATGACCAAAATGGTCATCCTCTTTTTATTGTTCACTTGTTTGTTTAGCTGGCTTTAATAGGATCCAAGCGATAATTAATGTGAATACCGCTAATACGAAAGTGCTCATATAAATGACGTGTACACTTGATGCTAATGCGGATTGCGATTCGGTTACCACGTTTGCTGTAGTTCCGCCGTGTCCGCCAGATACAAGATCAAGGTTTTTAATGCCACGTGCATGAATCATCGTATTGAAGATCGTTCCGAAGATTGCAGCACCTAGTGTTTGACTGAAAGTATTAATAAAGGTATTTAATCCGACTGCAGTTCCGCGCGTATTCGCCGGTACAGCTGCTTGAATTGTTACCATGTAAATTGGTGTAACAAGCCCCATTCCTAAGCCGAATAATCCGACTGCAACATAAATAAGGAATGATGGTGAATCTGTTGATAATGTAAATAATAAGAAAGTAGCAACTGATAAAATGCTAGCTCCAAGTAAAATAATTTGTTTCGTTTGTAACTTGCCAACTAAGTTACCGGAGAACATCGCACCGAATGTCCACATAACAGGAATCGGCATTAAAATGAGTCCCGCCTCTGTCGCATTTTTTCCTAAAACACCTTGGCTCCAAATTGGAAGGTACACTGTAATACTAATAATCATTGCGCCAGCAATAAGTGTTAGTATGTTTATTGTAGATAATGTACGGTTAGAGAAAAGTGCTAGCGGAATTAATGGTTCCGGAGACTTTTTCTCGATGTATAAGAAAATAATGAATGAAACAGCGGCAAAGATTAATAGGCCGATAATTGAAATGTCTCCCCAGTTTTGCTTACTGCTACCTGTTAATAATGCGTATAGCAGAGCGATTGTACTTAATGAGAAGACTGTCGCACCAAGATAGTCGATATGTTGCTTAGCGGCGGACTTAACAGATTCCTTATAAGAAGTGGCAAACATTAAGCAAGCGATAATTCCAAAAGGAACGTTTAAGAAGAAAATATAGCGCCAAGAAAGAGAATCAACTAAAAATCCACCTACTAACGGCCCAATAACACCAGATACACCCCAAACGGCACTCATCCAGCCTTGTGCTTTCGCGCGGTCTTTCGCTTCGCTATATAGATCTCCAATAATCGTCATTGTGATCGGCATAACAGCACCAGCCCCTATACCTTGAAGAGCACGGAAGAAGATTAATTGTTCCATTGATGTAACGACTCCGCAAAGTGCAGAACCGATTAAGAAGATTGTTGCTCCGATGAGCAGAACTTTTTTACGGCCGAATAAATCAGCTAGCTTTCCGTATATTGGAGTCGAAACAGCTGTTGCAAGCATATAGATTGCATATACCCAACTAACAAGTTCGACACCTGACAAATCACTCGTTATACGAGGGATCGCTGTACTAACAATCGTTCCTTCTACCGCAGAAAGAAACGTCATTAGCATTAAAGACATCATGACTTTTTTTCTCATTTGTTTTCCCCTTACCCTTTTTCGAATATTCAACAATATAAAATATAAAGGTACTAAGGTATATAAAGCAACAAAAAAGCAATGGGAAGTTAGGAGGAAGGGATATTTTTGAAGAAACGGTCGATATATTTAAAGTATCGCCGATATAATTTCGTGTACTGCTTTGCTATTTCAATATACTAAAAAAAGAAACAGGAGCCCCTGTTTCTTTTTTAATATTGCATTTTCGCATTTTGTCCTGCTGTTGTTCCGGCAATTCGACCAGTAACAAGGGCTGATGTAATGTTATAGCCGCCAGTATAACCGTGAATATCAAGAACTTCTCCGCAGAAGTATAAACCATTCGTGAATTTCGAAGCCATTTCTTTCGGGTTAATTTCTTTAACGGATACCCCTCCGCCAGTAACGAATGCTTTTTCAATTGACTGCGTACCATTTACATGGACGGTAAATTCTTTAAAGTCTTTCACAAGTGCGCGAATCTTCTCATGAGAAACTTGTCCAGCTTGTTCGCTACCGTCAATTTCATTTTTTTCTAATAAGAATAGGAAGTAACGTTCAGGAACATAGCCTTTTAAAACGTTTTTAATTCCTTTTTTCGGATCTTCTTTCATTTGTTTCAGCATGCGCTGGAACAGTTGCTCACTATTTTCTTCTGGCAATGCATCGATACTCATGTGCACTGTGTTCGTTTTAAACTTTTTCATCGCTTTCACAACGAATTGGCTACAGCGAAGAGCAGCAGGACCAGATAGGCCGAAGTGAGTGAAGAGCATGTCCATTTTATGAGAAATGATAACTTTTCCTTTCGGGTTTAATACACTTAAGTTTACATCTCGTAAAGCAAGACCTTGTAATGTGCGGTCACGAATAAACGGTTCGTTTGAAAGAATTGGTACTTCTGTTGGAAAAAGTTCTGTAATTGTATGCCCAGCTTTTTCAGCCCAAGCGTATCCGTCTCCAGTAGAACCAGTTTGAGGAACAGATTTTCCGCCAACAGCGATAACGACGTGATTCGTTTCTAACACTTCACCTGTTTGCAGAATAACAGCCTTCGTTTGACCGTTTTCATATTCAATCGTTTCAACAGGTGTATTCGTACGTATTTTCACACCTAAGTCTTTTAATCGTGTTAACAGTGCATCTACAACAGATTGCGCTTTATTTGATACTGGGAACATGCGGCCATGATCCTCTTCTTTCAGTTGTACACCGAGATTTTCGAAGAATGTAATAATATCTTCATTACTGAAAATAGAAAAAGCACTGTATAAGAAGCGACCATTTCCAGGTATATGTTTAACGATTTCATCAAGTGGTAGACGGTTCGTTACGTTACAACGACCACCACCAGAAATCGCAAGTTTACGTCCTAGTTTATTTCCTTTATCAAGAAGTAAGACGCTTGTGCCTTCTTCAGCAGCACCGATTGCAGCCATTAGCCCTGAAGGACCGCCGCCGATGACAATAACATCATAATGCATAATATATCGACCTCATTTTCTACATTTCCTGCCTAAAAGAATAGCATGTTTTCCCTTAAAAGAAAAATAGAGTGAAGTACTGCTTAAGAGGAGAATTGTGGTACAATACAAAAGTTAGAGTTCAGCATTATCCTGCTATTTATGGGCAATAAGACTACTACCTTAAGATTTAAGAGAAGTAAAGGGGAGTTAAAGCGGCCTGTAAATGCTCGAATGGTTAGTAGGAGGAGAGTCTCCCGCTGATTAAAGTTTCACTTTATGTAGATGTAGGAGGATTTTTGTATGTCCGATTCAAAATTTCTGCGCGGAACGCTTATTGTGACGTTAGGGACATTTTTAGTAAAGTTCTTAGGCATGATTTACGTCTTTCCATTTCATGCATTAGTAGGCACAGAAGGCGGAACGCTCTATACATATGGATACATTCCATATACGATATTTTTAAGTATCGCAACGGCAGGGGTGCCGCTTGCTGTTTCGAAGTTTGTTTCCAAATATAATGCACTTGGAGATTATAAAACGAGCCGGAGAATGTTCCGCTCGGGAATGGTTATGATGATAGTAACAGGAGTTCTTTCCTTCTTAGTACTGTACATGACCGCACCATTATTTGCAGAAGCAATGCTTGGTAAACAAAGTTTACAAAATAAGATAGAAGAAGTTACGACGATTATTCGCCTCGTAAGTTTTGCGCTTATTGTTGTGCCGGCAGCAAGTTTGATTCGTGGTTATTTCCAAGGCCACCAATCGATGGGACCGACTACGGTTTCACAAATTATTGAGCAAATTATTCGTATCATCTTTTTATTAGCGGGTAGTTTCATCGTTATTAAAGTACTTGGCGGTACAGTAGCAACGGCAGTTGGTGTTGCGACATTCGCTGCGTTCGTTTCAGCAGTTGGAGCACTTGGTGTATTAATTTGGTACTGGTTAAAACGTAAAAAATATTTGGATCAATATTTAATTGAGCAAACTGTACCAGAATCAACGGTGAGTACCGCTCAATTGTTTAAAGAGTTGTTTGCATATGCAATTCCTTACGTTGTAATTGGATTAACAATTCCTTTATATCAACAAATTGATACATTGACATTTAACTCTATTATGCAGGCGATTGGTCAAGGGGATATCGCAGAGCGAGCACTTGGTATTTTCACGATGTGGACGCATAAATTAATTATGATTCCGGTATCACTTGCAACAGCGTTTAGTTTAACGCTCGTACCAGCGATTACAAAGTCGTTTACTGAAAAGCAATACCGTTATTTGAAATTACAAATTACACAAACATTCCAGGCGAATATGTTTTTAACATTGCCAGCAGTTATCGGTATTTCTACACTTGCATATCCAATTTACACTGCTTTCTACGATTCAGATCCACTAGGTGGACAAGTATTAATGTGGTATGCACCAGTTGCATTGTTATTCGCTTTATTCACAGTAACAGCAGCTATCTTGCAAGGGATTAACAAGCAGAAACATGCGGTTATTGCGCTTGTGATGGGTGTTATTTTGAAATTTGTATGTAACGTAATCTTTATTCGTTATTTCGGTACAGTTGGGGCGATTTTAGCTACTGCAGTCGGTTTCTTAGCTTCTGTATGGTATACGAATAGACAAATCAAAAAACACGCACACTATTCATTTGGTGTTGTATATAAGAGAACATTCCAAATTGCAGTATTAACACTTGTAATGGTTATTGCTGTAAAACTATCACAATGGCTTCTATCCTTCATGATTTCGCCTGATGGCCGTATTGGTGCTCTTATTACAGTTGCGATTTGTGCAGGTATTGGTGGTCTTGTTTACGGATTGTTAGCGATTCGCACGGGAGTACTAGAAAGAGTATTTGGCGGAGAAGCTTTAGAGAAAATCCAGCGTAAACTTGGTAGTAGATTCAAAATAAAGTTGAAATCAAAAGGGGCGTAAATACGGCCCCTTTTCTATGATAAATAAAGAAGGTGAAGAACATGAGATTAGATAAATTATTAGCGAATATGGGACACGGAAGTAGAAAAGAAGTAAAAAAATTACTGAAAGACGGCGTTGTGAAAATTGATGGAACGCCAGTGAAAGATGCGAAGTTTCATGTGAATATAGAAGAGCAAGAGGTTATGATTCACGGTGAAGTTGTGGAATATAAAGAGTTTGTTTATTTAATGATGCATAAACCACAAGGTGTTATTTCAGCGACAGAAGATGATAACCACGAAACAGTAATAGATTTATTAGAATTAGAAGATGCGATTTTCGATCCATTCCCTGTTGGAAGGCTCGATATTGATACAGAAGGTTTCTTATTAATCACAAATGATGGGAAGTTAACGCATCAACTATTATCTCCGAAAAAGCATGTGCCGAAAAAATATTATGCACACATTTCAGGCGTTGTAACGGAAGAGGATGTAATAGAATTCGCTAAAGGTGTTATTTTAGAAGATGGCTATGAAACGAAGCCAGGCGAACTTACAATTTTAAAAAGTGATGATATTTCCGAAATTGAGCTTGTTATTACAGAAGGAAAATTCCATCAAGTGAAGCGTATGTTTGAAGCGGTAGGAAAAAAAGTAGTGTATTTAAAGAGAACAGAGATGGGACCTTTAGTGTTAGATGAAGAGTTAGAACTTGGGCAATATCGTGAATTAACAGATGAAGAAGTAGAAATGTTAAAGACGTATCAAGTAGATAACGAAAAGTAACGCCAATTTCATAGCATAGAAAAGACCCCTTTCTAATGAGTTGGAAAGGGGTATGTATTTATTTACATACAATTATTTTTTATTATGAGGTCATTCTCACTTTCTTTCCTGTCGTTGTCCACTTGCCGCGGCAAGGGCTATACACGAGTTCATTAAACTGCAACACATTTAGATCACGTTGTATCGTTCGCGGTGTGATCCCGAACTCATCTACAAGGTCTTTCGTTGTTACCGTACCGTTTTCATTGATGTACATATAAATTGATTTAATGCGTGTTAGCATACGAGTAGTTGTAGGTTTCAAGAGAAAACCGCTCCTCTACTAGTTTTTTTGACCCCATTCAGGAAAGAAGGTCGTTACTACCATTGTACTCTACATGATAAAATTCATGCTTTAATCTACTTAAATTTTACAAAAGTTTAACAAAGATTCATATAGAAAAATATTGGAAGTTGACATTGTATATTTAGTCAGTCAACTAACTCATAAATTTCTACGTAAAACGCCAAATTCCTGCAAATTTTTTTGAGAAAATAAAAGAAAAACTAATAAGAAATATCTGAAATATTACAATTGTTCGTTATTAGGTTTTCATGTATGGCATAAGAGATTTTCGTTTGCTATGATGAAAGAGACAATATAGTGAAGGATGGATGCGTGATGTCAACGATTAATTGGACAGAAGAAGTTACAAAACGAAAAGATGATTTAATTCGTGATACACAACAATTTTTGCAAATTAAAAGTGTATGGGAAGAAGAATCTGCGAAAGAGGGCGCGCCATTTGGTGAAGGTGTAGAAAAAGCCTTATCTTTCATGTTACATAAAGGAGAAGCAGAAGGTTTCGCTTCTAAAAATTTAGAAGGGTATGCAGGTCATCTTGAAATGGGACAAGGAGAAGAATTAGTAGGTATTCTTTGTCACGTTGATGTTGTACCAGAAGGAGATGGCTGGACAACTCCTGCGTATAGTGCGGATATTCGCGACGGGAAGATTTTTGCACGCGGTGCAATTGATGATAAAGGGCCGACGATGGCAGCTTATTATGCGATGAAAATCGTTAAAGAATTAGGCTTACCTCTTTCAAAACGTGTTCGTATGATTTTAGGAACAGATGAGGAAAGCAATTGGAAGTGTGTAGATCATTATTTTAAAAATGAAGAAATGCCAACAATCGGTTTTGCGCCGGATGCAGATTTTCCAATTATTAATGCGGAAAAAGGAATTTCTGACATACAAGTTGTGCAAAGTGGTGGCGAAGAGAAAGAAGGCACATTTAAGCTTATTTCATTTGAGTCAGGTCGTCGTTTAAATATGGTTCCTGATTTTGCAGAAGCAGTTATTACAGGAGAAGATGTAAATGCACTTACAGTAGCATATGAAGAGTATTTACAAACTGCTAAAAAAATAGGTAAAGCAATTGTAGAAGGAAATACGGTGACGTTGCAAATCAAAGGGATTTCAGCTCACGGATCTACTCCAGAAAAGGGAGAAAATGCAGGTTTATTATTAGCAAACTGCTTAACGAAAGTTTCTCTTGATGGAAAAGGGGCTTCATTTGCATCGTTTGTAACAGAAACATTTACAGGTGATATTCTTGGAGAAAAAGCTGGTATTTCTTATAAAGACGATATTAGCGGCCCGTTAACAGTGAATGTTGGTCGCTTGTCTTACTCGCAAGAAAACGGTGGTAATTTAGGATTAAATGTACGCTATCCAGTTACGACTAACTTTGAAGAAACGATTGCAAAGTTAAAAGAATATGTTGGTACTCATGGATTTGAAGTAGCGGATTATTCTAACTCTCGCCCGCATCACGTTGACAAAAATCATACGTTAATTCGTACTTTGCAACGCGTATATGAAGAACAAACTGGTGAAAAAGCTGAATTGTTAGCAATTGGCGGTGGTACTTATGCTCGTTCATTGAAAGCTGGCGTTGCATTTGGCCCGTTATTCCCAGGAAAAGAAGAACTTGCGCATCAAAAAGACGAGTACATTGAAATTGAAGATTTATTAAAAGCAACAGCGATTTATGCGCAAGCAATTCATGAATTAGCGAAATAAAAGATATGTAAATAATGACCGCTCTCTACTTTAGAGGGCGGATTCTTTTTAGCTGAATGAGATAAGCAAGAAAAGCAACAATAACATAAAGGAGACGATGTAGATGGTGCCGCATTATTTTGTCGCAGTAACTTTACCACGTCATATAAAAGAAGTGCTCTCTAATTATAAAGAGGAAATGAAGGATGAATTACCATTTCGCTCGTGGGTACATGAAGAAGATTATCATATTACACTTTCATTTTTAGGAAGTGCGACAGAGGAACAATTAGAAGGAATAAAGAATGGATTACAAATACTTACAGAAACAAAAGAACTATCGTTCACGTTACAAAGATTTTCAACATTTGGCCTAGAAGAAGAGCCGCGTGTTTTTTGGGCGAAGGTAAGTGAGAATAATGATTTGGTTCAGTTGCAAAAACAAGTGCATACAATTTGTGAAGAAAATGGTTTCTCTCTAGAGACACGTCCTTATCATCCACATATTACTGTTGCGCGTAAATGGGTAGGAGAAAAAGTATTTGATCTGACAAATGTAAAAGATTTGCCCGTAACATCATTTCAAGCAGATACGATTACTTTGTATGAATCTCACGTTAAGGAAACGCCGAAGTATAAATCGATTACTGAAATAAAACTACAAACATAGAATGTATGAAAACGTTTTTTATACAGGTGAATATACTATAGGGAATAATGTGTTACTGTATAGAGCTTCGCTGATAAGAAAACCCTTATCATTTGCAGCTCGTTTCATTTTAACTTTAAGAATGATGGTGATTTTTTATGTTGAAAGTAAAACGTCCATTTGATGCCTATTTAGATGAAATGAATAAAATTACAATTTTGCTCCCGCATGCGTATGGAACAAGCCGGACATTTCGTTTACAAGAAGGAAGCAATGTGAAAGAGTTACCGATTGTTCATACTATTGCTCTTCCAGATGCAACGAAGTATGAATGTTTTATAGAAGAGCCGCTAGATGTGGGGAAGTATTATACAGTACGGGATGAACGGAATGAAGAAACAGATTTACAAATAGGCGCTGTGATTCGAACAGTAGTTTTCGATGAAAAATATTATTACGAAGGTACCGACTTAGGTGCTGTGTATAAAAAAGAAGAAACAATATTTAAAGTATGGGCTCCGACCGCAAGGCTTGCGAAAGTACGGATTTATAAAAGTGATAAAGAATATATTGATTATGAAATGTACAGAGAAGAAAACGGAGTGTGGATTCATACATTACAAGGTGATCATGATGGAGCACGATATACATTCCTTGTTTGTATTAATTTAATATGGAATGAAGCGGTTGATCCTTACGCAAAGTCAGTGACTGTAAATGGGAAATACGGCGTTGTTATCGATTTGGAAAAGACGAATGTAACAAAACGAGAGGGATTATCACCATTACAGTCAATGACAGATGCCATATTGTATGAACTGCATATTCGTGACGCTACTATTCATCCAAACAGTGGAGTGAATAAAAAGGGAACATATAAAGGATTGATGGAAGAAGAGACAACGGGACGAAATGGGACATTAACAGGATTGTCTCATATAAAAGATTTAGGCGTTACACATGTTGAACTATTACCTTTACATTGTTTTGGTGGTATAGATGAAGTGAATCCTGCTTCCGCATATAATTGGGGATATAATCCATTATATTACAATATACCAACAGGATTTTATGTTGCAAACCTTTCTGATCCATATAACAGGATAGTAGAGTGTAAACAACTAATTGAAACATTTCATGATCACGGCATTCGAGTGATTATAGATGTTGTATATAATCATGTTTATGAAAGAGAATTATCATCATTTGAGAAGCTTGTCCCGGGATATTATTTTCGTCATGGGGAAGATGGTATGCCTTCTAATGGGACGGGAGTTGGAAATGATATAGCATCTGAACGGAAAATGATGAGGAAATTTATTATAGAATCTGTTTTATATTGGCTTACTGAATACAATGTTGATGGATTCCGATTTGATTTAATGGGGATTTCAGATGTTGAAACGATGAATGCGTTAGAAAAAGAAGTGCGAAAAATAAAGCAGGATGCGCTGTTATTAGGTGAAGGATGGGATTTACAAACACCGCTTCCTCTTGAAGAGAAAGCGACGTTAAATAATGCGAATAAAATGCCATGTATCGCACAGTTTAATGATCAATTTCGTGATGGAGTAAAAGGAAGTACTTTTAATATAAATAAACGTGGCTTTGCATTTGGTGGGCATGTAGACTGTAATCATTTGCAGTATATAGTAGCTGGTAGCCTTTTAAGTATGAAAGAAACAGGATTGTTCCTAGAGCCAGTACAAAGCATTAACTATGTAGAATGTCATGACAATATGACGATGTGGGATAAACTAGTGCAAAGTAATCCAGAATCAGAAGGAATTTTGAAAAGGCGTCATCGTTTAGCGACTGCAATGGTTATTCTTTCACAAGGGATTCCTTTCTTACATGCGGGGCAAGAGTTTTATCGTACGAAGCAAGGAAATGAAAATAGTTATAATGCAAATGATGAAATCAATCGATTAGATTGGGATCAAAAAGAAAAAGAGATGGAGACAGTTAACTATATAAAAGGTTTAATTGCGATTCGGAAGGAGCATGGGGCATTCCGATTAAAAAGCGCTGACCTTATAAAAAAGCATATGACTTTTTTGCAAACATCAAAAGAAGCACTTGCATACCATTTGCGAGATGTAGAATCTTTCGGACCGTGGAAAGAGATTGTTGTGCTATTCAATAGCGGTTTGGAAGCTAAAACGGTGCAGCTTCCAAAAGAAGAAACGTGGCATGTGTTAGTAAACGAAAAGCAAGCAAAAATAGAGCCAATTTCTTCATTTAGAGGAAAGGAACTTCAATTGGCTCCAATTAGCACGTATATATTGACGATAATGTGACAAATCGCTACTTGACGATGAGAATGTAATAAATGTAGAATTGACAAAGGTGACGATTTTGATAAGTTGTCATTCTATGAGTGATTTTGTAAAATAAACTAGAAGAACAGGTGATTTGTCCTGTTTTCGGCTTATGCCAAGTTTTTTCATTCAAAAACAGTAAAATATATGAATCCACAACATGTGTAGAAATGTTGCGGTTTTTCTTTTCATAACTATAAAAGATAAGGATTTGTTAACGGGTAATGAATATGGAATGGTTGGAACAATTATTAGGAAAAGAGTGGAGTCTTATACCGGCTGGTGGAGTAACGGGCGATGCATATATTGCGCAAAACGGACAACAAAAGTTATTTTTAAAGCGGAATACATCGCCCTTTTTAGCGGTATTGTCAGCAGAAGGAATTGTTCCAAAATTACTTTGGACAAGAAGGGTAACGAACGGTGATGTAATTTCTGCTCAAAAATGGCTTCCGGGACAGAAGTTAGAGCAAGAGGATATGAAACTAGAACGTGTTGCGAAACTTTTGAAGAAAATACACTCCTCTAAAGCGCTTGTGCAGATGATTCAAAGGCTAGGAAAGCAGCCGCTTCATGGGCAAGAGTTATTACAACAACTACAGCTCGTTTTAAGAGGAGATATAAGAGTTGATGAAACAATTCAGCAAGGTCTTCAATATTTAACGGAGTCATTAAAAGATATTGAGTACAATGAATTCGTTGTATGCCATTGTGATGTAAATCATAACAATTGGATATTGTCGGATGAAGATGAATTGTTTTTAATTGATTGGGATGGGGCTGTTATTGCTGACCCAGCTTTAGATCTTGGTATGTTATTATATTGGTATATTCCGCGCCACGAATGGAGTGGGTGGCTCGGATATTATGAGGTTGAACTAGATGAATCATTGCTTAGGCGTATGAGATGGTATGTGATAGCACAAACGATTTTATCTATTCAATGGCACACAACAAAAAAGCAGCAAGCAGAAGCTAAATATTGGCACCAATATTTACAGCAACTACTTGCTTCAGAATAATACTTAAGAAAAATTGTCCATTCCAGCAATCCACTGAGTAAGTTGTTCTTGATTATTGGAAATATGGTTGTCCAAATTAGAGGAAGATTTACCCGATTGACTATAAGAATATACATCGTTTAGCATTGCTTTAGCGTCACTACTTATACTATCGTTTGCGAGTAACGATTGAATGAGGCGCTCTAATTGCTCGCATTCAGAAACTGTCCCGCAGCAATCACTTTGATGATTGATTAAAATATCTTTTAACACTTCTAATTGATGCTGTTGATTAATTGGCATGAACGGATCATCCTTTCGAGTGTTTTTCTCTCCCTAGAAATGTAAGAGAAAAAGCTGTTTCGTCATGGAATGTTTAATGCTTTATGTAGTTTTTATCAAAATGGTACATCTTATACTTGAAAGAAACGGACCGAGTGCTCGTACGTACTTGGTTTTTTGTTTGATAGATTGATTAAAACAGAAAGAAGGAATTTTTCCTTTAAAATAGTTTTGTAAAGAGAGGGAGACATCTATGCGTTTAAGACATAAGCCTTATGCAATGGATCGAATTAATGAGTATTCACATATCGTAATTGGAAACCCAGAGGAGAGCGCTGGTAACTGGAAAGAAATATTTGGAAATGAACAGCCAATTCATATTGAAGTAGGTACAGGACGTGGCCGCTTTATGTATGATATGGCAAAAGCAAATCCGCATATTAACTATATTGGAATTGAAAAATTCACAAGTGTTGTTGTAGATGCACTTGATAAATTAATTGAAGAAGAAGTACCGAACTTAAAGTTAATTAATAAAGATGCTGAAGATTTAACAGTTTTCTTTGCGAAAGGTGAAATTGACCGCGTTTATTTAAACTTCTCAGATCCATGGCCGAAGAATCGTCATACGAAGCGTCGTTTAACGTATAAAACATTTTTACGCAATTATGAAGAAGTGTTAGTAGATGGCGGAGAAATTCATTTCAAAACGGATAACCAATACTTATTTGAATATTCTATTATGAGTATGGCTGAGTATGGTATGTTATTAACTTACCTTAGCCTAGATCTTCATAATAGTGATTATGAAGGAAACATTATGACAGAATACGAAGAGAAATTCTCTAGTAAAGGTCATCGTATTTACCGAGTTGAAGCAAAATATCGTACGGAGCCTATGCAGTAATGCATAGGTTTTTTATATGAAAAATAATCGGAATATTATGCTAAAATTAAATAAAAAAGGGGGATTGGATATGGAACAGTTACAAATTGGAAATATAAAAGTGACGTGGCTAAAAGGTGGGAATACACATTTAGATGGAGGCGCGATGTTTGGAGTTGTGCCAAAAGTACTTTGGTCACGCAAATATAAACATAATGATACAAATCATATTTATTTACGAACAGATCCGTTACTCTTGCAAACGAAAGAAGGAAACATGCTTATTGATGCAGGGATAGGCAACGGTAAATTGAATGAGAAAATGAAGCGGAATCAAGGTGTAACAGAAGAATCATCAGTTAAGGAATCTTTAGAAAAACTTGGACTGCATACTGAAGATATTCATTACGTCTTAATGACACATCTTCATTTTGACCATGCATCTGGTTTAACAAAATGGGAGGGAAACCACCTTGTTCCGGCGTTTCCGAACGCAACGATTTATGTAAGTGAGACTGAATGGAATGAAATGAAAAATCCAAATGTTAGATCGCGTAATACATATTGGAAGGAAAATTGGGAGCCAATCGTTGATAAGATTGTTACGTTCAGACAAGAAATAGAAATTACGGATGAAATAAAAATGGCGCATACAGGTGGTCATAGTGATGGACATGCCGTTATCATTCTTGAAAGTCAAGGTGAAACGATGCTTCATTTAGCGGATATTTTACCGACGCATGCACATCAAAATGTATTGTGGGTAATGGCATACGATGATTATCCGATGACATCGATTGAACATAAACAAAAGTGGATAAAGTATGGTGCTGAAAAAGAGGCGTGGTTTACTTTTTATCATGATGCATATTACCGTGCAGTAAAGTGGAATGAGGAAGGGCATATAGTGGACAAGATAGAGAGAAAAACAATTGTAGAAGCTTAATAAGAGGAGATTGTTCAAAAATATTTGTTGGAAAGCCGCCTCTTATTATTGATCGCTATTATTATCAGATTTTGTCGGTAAATCGATATATTTAAAAAATCGTCGATATAATTTTAATTACTATCGGCGATTTTCAAAAAAAAGAGGTTCACCTAACGGGAAACCTCCTTTTTATGCTGCTATAACTTCTAAAACAGTACCTGTTTTAGCATCAACTAAAAATTCAAATCGTTCTTGTATTTCATCTAACATCGTTGTAAGACCGCCGCGATAAACTTCGTACGCGACATCATATTTTTCAAATGTCTCTGGAACCATATGTACCCAAGAGCCAGTAATTTCACCTTTATGACTTAATGCTTGTTTCACCATTTTCAATGCTTTTTCTGAAGAAATATGGGATTGTTCTTGTACTTTGTTTGCAACGAAATAACCAGCTGCGAACCCAACGCCAAGACCTGTGACTAAACCTTTCCAGCTCATATATTCACCTCAATTCTGTAAAATAAAAATAGTGTACCAATAATAATTATAATGCAAATGCAACTAAAAAAGAAGAAACTAGAAACATTTCGAAAATTTCGTTACAATAAAAGAGGTATTCTACTAAGGTTTGAAAGAAGGGGACTTCGTGAATAAAGAGACATTACAATTATTTCGTACGTTAACAGAATTACAAGGTGCATCGGGTTTTGAACATGATGTGCGCCGTTTTATGAAGCAAGAATTAAGCAAATATGCTGATGAAATTGTGCAAGACGGTTTAGGTAGCGTATTTGGTCTGAAAAAAGGGGACGAAACTGGCCCGCGCGTTCTTGTAGCAGGTCATATGGATGAAGTAGGTTTCATGGTTACACAAATTACGAAAAATGGGATGCTTCGTTTTCAAACGTTAGGTGGCTGGTGGAGCCAAGTACTATTAGCTCAGCGTGTACAAGTTATGACGAAGAATGGTCCTGTTATTGGGGTTGTTGGTTCTATTCCGCCTCATTTATTAAGTGATGCGCAACGTGCAAAACCGATGGATATAAAAAATATGTTAATTGATATAGGTGCAGATAGTTATGAAGATGCAATTGAAATTGGCATAAAGCCAGGGCAACAAATCGTTCCAATCTGCCCATTCACGCCGATGGCAAATGAGAAGAAAATTATGGCGAAAGCTTGGGACAACCGCTATGGGTGTGGTCTTGCTATCGAATTGCTAAAAGAATTAAAAGATGAAACATTACCAAACACATTATACTCTGGTGCGACTGTACAAGAAGAAGTAGGTCTTCGCGGAGCACAAACTGCTGCAAATATGATTCAACCAGATATTTTCTATGCGCTTGATGCAAGTCCAGCAAATGATGCATCTGGTGATAAGACGCAGTTCGGTCAATTAGGAAAAGGCGCGCTTCTTCGCATTTATGACCGCACAATGATAACACATAGAGGAATGCGCGAATTCATTTTAGATACAGCAGAAACACATAACATTCCGTACCAATACTTTATTTCACAAGGTGGTACAGATGCGGGCCGTGTACATACAAGTAACTCTGGTATCCCATCAGCAGTAATTGGTGTTTGTGCACGCTACATTCATACACATGCTTCTATTTTACATGTTGATGATTATGCGGCAGCGAAGGAATTAATTACGAAGCTTGTGAGAGCGACGGACAAAACGACGTTAGAGACAATTAAGAATAACGCGTAAAGAGGAAGAAGGGCTGAAGAGCCTTTCTTTTTTTAGGTGGGAGAGAGGGCACAGCGATGAGTGGTAGTGGTTAGTGCTTAATTGGTGCTCACTCCGAATAGATAGTGAGAGTATGATCTATTTTAACGTTCGAGTCCCGAAGTTGTGAAAGTGAAAAGTTTGAATGTAGAAGGAATATGAGTGTGAATTTATATAGAGGTGAATGAAATGAAGGTAGTAGTTGGATCGAAGAATAAAACGAAGTTTGGGGCTGTGGAGAAGGTTTGGAAAGATGCTGAAATTACATCTCTTTCTGTTCCGTCAGGAGTGGCAAACCAGCCTTTCTCAGATGAAGAGACGATGCAAGGAGCAGTAAATAGGGCGAAGAGAGCGTTACAGGAAGGTGAAGCTCATATCGGCATTGGGCTAGAAGGCGGTGTTATGAAAATGGAGCATGGATTATTTATGTGTAACTGGGGTGCTTTAGCGACGATTGACGGTAAAACATTTGTAGCAGGCGGGGCACGTATTAAGTTACCAGACGATTTTTTAGCGCCTCTTGAAGAAGGAAAAGAGCTAAGTGAAGTGATGGAAGAGTTTGTAGAGCGAAAAGATATTCGTAGTCACGAAGGTGCTATCGGTATTTTTACAGATGATTATGTCGACCGAACGGAGTTATTTGTACACGTTGTTAAGTTACTTGTTGGGCAATATAAGTATGATGAAAAGCAAGCATAAACCTTGCACCATGCGCGATGTATGGTAGTATAAAGAAAAGATTATAGTGTGAAAAAAGTGCACTCGTTAGAGGAGGAAATATAGATGAAATCATTAGAAAGCATGGAACAATTCCAAGAATTAAAAAATGAAGAGAATGTAGTCTTCATGTTCTCAGCAGAATGGTGCCCAGATTGCCGTTTCGTTGATCCATTTATGCCAGAAGTAGAAGAGAAGTATAGTGATTTCTCATTTTACTATGTAGATCGTGATGAGTTTATTGATTTATGCGTGAAAGTAGACGTATTTGGCATTCCAAGCTTTGTAGCGTACAATAAAGGTGAAGAAACTGGACGCTATGTAAATAAAGATCGTAAAACACAAGAGCAAATCGAAGAGTTTATTGAAGGTTTAAAATAAGACAATTAGCCAATTGAATTGTAAAAACAACCTCTACCTTCGCGGGGGAGGTTATTTTTTTGGAAGGGAGGAAAAAGAGATGAAAATGACAAGTAAAAAGATGAAAGACGAGTTAATGAAGAAATTATCTCGACCAGAATGGGACTTTCATTATGATAGTGAGAAAGAAGTTCTTCGTATTGAACAAATAGACTCGAAAAAAGGTATTAACGTATCACTTCCAGGAGTAGTTGCAAAATGGGAAGTGAACAAAGAAAAAGCGATTGAAGAGGTCGCTTATTACGTACAAGAAGCGCTAATTGCAATGCATAAAGAAGAAAATAGCACGGCGAAAATTTTACCTGTTATTCGCTCTACTTCTTTCCCGAAACAATCAGAAGAAGGAAATCCGTTTCTTATGACGGACCATACGGCGGAAACACGTATTTACTATGCGCTAGATTCTAATAAAACGTATCGATTAATTGATGAGCACTTATTGCAAAAATTAGAGCTTACAGAGGAACAAGTACGTGAAATGGCATTATTTAATGCTCGCTCATTAGGCTATGAATTTAAGCAGGACACAGTAGCCGGTAATACATTCTACTTTTTAAACACAAATGATGGATACGATGCGAGTCGTATTTTAAACGAATCGTTACTACACTCGATGCGTGAAAAGATCTCTGGTGATATGGTTGTTGCAGTTCCTCACCAAGATGTATTAATTATTGCTGATATCGTCAACGAAATCGGTTATGATATTATTGCACAAATGACAATGAAATTTTTTGCCGAAGGGCATGTTCCGATTACATCACTTTCATTCGTATATGAAGATGGGGACTTCGAACCAATCTTTATTTTAGCGAAGAATCGGAAGAAGACAGATGGAAAAGAGAAAGGATGAACGAAGTGAACGTTTTTTACAACCTTGAAGGAATTGGTGACACTTTAATTGTTACCTTACAAGATATTACTTTAGAAAACCGTACATTTGACCGCAAAGGAGATGTTGCTCGCGTTTATGATCGTGAAAGCAACGTAACAGGAGGATTCAACATCTTTAATGCGTCTTCTTATGTAGAAGTAACAGACAACGGAAACGTTACATTAACGAAAGAATTTGTTGAAAAAATTAACGACATTTTAGCAAAGAACGGCTTTGAAGAAAAAGTAGAAGCTGATTTCACGCCGAAATTTGTTGTAGGCTATGTAGCTGAAAAAGAGAAGCATCCAAATGCTGATAAATTAAACATCTGTACAGTGGAAATCGGTACAGAAACATTACAAATCGTATGTGGTGCACCAAACGTTGATGCAGGACAAAAAGTTGTTATTGCAAAAATCGGTGCTGTAATGCCAAGTGGTATGTTAATTAAACCAGCTGAACTTCGCGGTGTTCCTTCTTCTGGAATGATTTGCTCTGCACGTGAATTAGAGCTTCCAGATGCTCCAGAAGAAAAAGGTATTCTTGTATTAGAAGACAGTTTTGAAGTTGGACAAGAATTTAAATTTTAATTGATATTAGAAAAGTAGTCTCGCATACGTGAGGCTATTTTTTTTTGTGCGGAATTTCTAGTATTGTAACGTTTCCTCTCAAAATCTATATTGTATTTTAAAAATAGATTAGGTAAAATTTAGAAAAAAGAAGGGGATAGACGTATGAAACAACAACCAAAAATTGCAGAACTTCTGAAACGAATTGAAACTTCAAAACAGCAAGATATCGAGTTAGGTTCCTATGAAATATATTTATTTAGCGAAGATGAATTAGAAAAAGGACAAATCGGTTACCGATATGATAAACATAAAAATTCATTAATAAGCAATGAAAGTGGAAAATGGAAGGAAGGATGGATTGTTATCGGATATGAAACGGACATGGGGGACCCTGTTTTCGTTAATGTAGATGAAGATATTTATCCTGTTTATACAGCTGAGCGCGGTACGGAAACGTGGCAACCGATTTATATCGGAAATATGGATGATATTATAAAAATACTATAAGAAAATGCTTTGATCCCGGTGCAAAGTGATAGGAGAGAAAAATGAAGTATATAAAAATAATGTGCGCTATTGCAGTCATTGGAATATATATGGGAGGTTGTTCACAAGAACAACCGAAAAAAGAAACAACATCTTCTGTACAAGAAAAAAACAACGATAAAAAAGAAGACGCACCGGTAGAAAAGCAGCAAGAAGAACAAGAAAAGAAAGAAGAACCGCAAGCAATTCAAACGAGTGAGCAAGCAGAGCCTAAGCAGGAGGAAGTGCCGATCCCAGAAAAGAAAGAAGCAGTCCTACCTGCGCAGCAAACTGAACAGCCCGTACAAAATAATGAACAAAAAGTAGAGAGTAATGAGAAACAAGAGAAGTTTCTCGTCGTTATTGATCCGGGGCATCAACAAAAAGCGAATTTAACTTTAGAGCCAATTGGTCCAGGAGCAACTACGCAAAAATATAAAGTAACAGACGGAACAACGGGAGTTGTAACGAAAAAGAGGGAATCAGTTCTTGTATTAGAGATGGCTTTTATATTGAAAGAAAAACTGGAAGCAAAAGGTATACAAGTATTGATGACAAGAACGTCACATGAGGTTGATATAAGTAATAAGGAACGAGCGACATTCGCGAATGATCATAAGGCGAATTTATTTTTACGTCTTCACGCGGATGGTTCTGAAAATCCAAACCAAAGTGGGTTCGCTGTATTGACGCCAGCAGAAGGAAATCAATATACGAAAGAAATCTATGCTGAAAGTCTTCAAGTCTCTCAAACAATTGTAAACAAAATGAGGGGAAATCATCAGGTGAAAGTAAATGGAATTAAATTTCGAGATGACCTTTCTGGATTTAATTGGTCGAAAGTACCTGGAGTACTATTAGAACTCGGATTTATGTCAAACCCAGAAGAAGACAAAAAATTATCAGACCCACAGTATGTAAATTCTTTATTACAAAGCGTGACGGATAGTGTAGATGAATATCGGAAAAATAAAGCTTAAATTGCAGTCTTATATGGAAGGCTGCTTTTTTCTATATACAAAACACTCGTAAATTAGAATATTATGGATAAAGTTAATATGCTTAATTTTACCTGCACTTTTTGCCGAATACTGATACAATAAAGGTTGTTACTATTTAGTAGAAAGAGTGGTAAGCATGTTAGATTGGATGAAAAAGCTGTTTAACAAAGAGGAAGAAAAAACAGCGATGAATAAAGAAGTACCAAAGCAAATTGCAAGTCAGCCGAAAATTCCTCGTGTAAACCACTACACTGAAGCAAGAGAAGCACAAATGGCAAGTCGGAATGCAGGGAAATGTCGTTTTCCACTAATACCAGATAATGGCTTCGATGAGGAGGATGTAAGAGAACTGCCTAACTTTGAAGAACAACCTATTCAAAGAGGAACATATGAAGAACAGCCTACTCAAAGAGGAATAAAAGTGGAAAGAAGCAGACGACCGTATGTGGAAACAGAAGCACCTACATATGAGGAACCGGAATTGCAATATGAACCGGAACTGGAACCAGAGCCTGTCGTGAAAAAAGCATTCGTACCGTCGCAAGAAAGTAACCGTAGACCATTTCGCCCAACAGAAATGATTTCTCCGATTTATGGATATAACCGTCCTTCAGTAGAAACGAAGGTTGTGCAGGAGGAAGAAAAGGAAAGAGAAGATCTTGAAATATCTGTTGAAGGAAAAGCTGTTGTTGACGCATGGTTAGAGAAAAAAGGATATACATTATCTGACTTTTCGGGAATTCTACAAGGAAGTTCATCTGTTAAGAACGGAGTGAACGAACGAAGTAATAAAGTAGAAGAAAAATCGGTTGTGGATGCATGGTTAGAGAAAAACGGTTACGAAGTTGAACGTCAAACCCCTTCATTAGAAGAAAGCCTAAGTGATGATTTGCTTCATAAAACAGTAGGACAGCATGTGGAAGAAGAGGCTACAATTGTACAAGCCTTGAAGCAGGAGCAAGATGTAGTGGCGTTATCATCTACAGAAGATAACGAAGAAACTTTACAAGAAGAGTCAATAGATTCTAAAGTAGAGCATGTGTATTCGATATTAACAGAAGAAAATGAATGTAATACAGAAATAGAAGAAACTGTTGCTGAAGTTGCAGCAAATCAAGTCGAAGAAGAAACCTTAGAAGATGTAGTGATTGTAAAAGCAGATGAAAAGCTTGAAGAAACAATTACTATAGAAATACCAGATGCTTTTGAAGAAGAAGTGGAATTAGAAGAATCTAAAGAAGCAGAAGAAGTTGTGGAGTTAGAGGAATCTAAAGAAGCAGAAGAAGTGGAATTAGAGGAATCTAAAGAAGCGGAAGAAGTTGTGGAGTTAGAAGAATCTAAGGAAGCAGAAGAAGTGGAATTAGAGGAATCTAAAGAAGCGGAAGAAGTTGTGGAGTTAGAAGAATCTAAGGAAGCAGAAGAAGTTGTGGAATTAGAAGCATCTAAAGAAGCAGAAGAAGATGTGGAGTTAGAAGAATCTGAGGAAGCAGAAGAAGATGCGAAGTTAGAAGAATCTGAGGAAGCAGAAGAAGAAGTGGAGTTAGAAGAATCTAAGGAAGCAGAAGAAGTGGAATTAGAGGAATCTAAAGAAGCGGAAGAAGTTGTGGAGTTAGAAGAATCTAAGGAAGCAGAAGAAGTTGTGGAATTAGAAGCATCTAAAGAAGCAGAAGAAGATGTGGAGTTAGAAGAATCTGAGGAAGCAGAAGAAGATGCGAAGTTAGAAGCATCTAAAGAAGCAGAAGAAGAAGTGGAGTTAGAAGAATCTAAGGAAGCAGAAGAAGATGTGGAGTTAGAAGAATCTGAGGAAGCAGAAGAAGATGCGGAGTTAGAAGAATCTGAGGAAGCAGAAGAAGAAGTGGAGTTAGAAGAATCTGAGGAAGCAGAAGAAGTTGTGGAGTTAGAAGAATCTGAGGAAGCAGAAGAAGTTGTGGAATTAGAAGAATCTGAGGAAGCAGAAGTTGTGGAATTAGAGGAATCTAAAGAAGCAGAAGAAGTTGCGGAGTTAGAAGAAGCAGAAGAAGCTGTGGAATTAGAGGAATCTAAGGAAATAGAATCAGTTACGGAATTCGCATTAGAGGAAACACCGCAAGAAGAAGTAATTGAAGAAACGATGAATACAGAGTCGTTAGAAAATATAGCAGTTGAAGAGCAACCAGTGATTTCTCAGCAAGAAACAATTGAGTTCATGGGAGAAAGTGAAGTATTCGTACCAGTTTCAGAAGCAGATGAGCAAACGAAGAAAGATGTTCAAAGCTTTGCGAATGTTTTAATTGAAGAAGCTGATGAAAAGAAACAAGTTGTTGAAGAACAGCCTGCTGCACAAAAAGAAGAGCCGAAACGTGAGAAAAAGCGTCATGTTCCATTTAACGTTGTCATGTTAAAACAAGACAGAAAGAAGTTAATGGAAAGACATGCGGTAAGAACGAACGTAACGCAATCTACTGTCGGTGAACGAGTAACGGAAAAACCAATGCAGCAAGTGGTAGTGGAAGCCCAAGTGGAAGAAAAGCCAATGCAACAAGTAGTGGTAGAAACCCAAATGGAAGAAAAACCAATGCAGCAAGTGGTAGTAGAAGCCCAAGCGGAAGAAAAACCAATGCAGCAAGTAGCGGTGGAAGCCCAAGTGGAAGAAAAGCCAATGCAACAAGTAGTGGTAGAAACCCAAATGGAAGAAAAACCAATGCAACAAGTGGTAGTGGAACCGCAAGTGGAAGAAAAACCGATGCAACAAGTAGTGGTGGCTGAACAAGTACAAGAGCCAATTTCAAATACGGAAGTACAAGAGAAAGCATATGTTGTAAATCAAAAAGAGAACGATATGCGCAACGTACTACAAACGCCACCGAAGTATGAACTTCCGCCATTAACGTTGTTGGCGATTCCACAGCAGGCAGCATTAGATAATACGGAGTGGCTAGAAGAACAGGAAGAATTATTAAATACGACATTTAATAATTTCCATGTTGGAGCACATGTTATTAACGTGTCACAAGGGCCGGCGGTAACTCGTTTTGAAGTACAACCAGACCCAGGTGTGAAAGTAAATAAAATTACAAATTTAAGTGATGATATTAAGTTAAGTTTAGCTGCGAAAGATATTCGAATTGAAGCACCAATTCCAGGGAAGAGTGCAATTGGAATTGAAGTTCCAAACAAGGAAAGTAAGCCAGTATTCCTGCGTGAAATTTTAAGAAGTCCTGTATTTACAAAGAGCGAATCACCGCTTACAGTTGCGCTGGGGCTTGATATTTCAGGTGATCCAATTGTAACGGATATTCGAAAAATGCCACATGGACTTATTGCGGGTGCAACTGGTTCAGGGAAAAGTGTGTGCATTAACGCGATTTTAACGAGTATTTTATATAAAGCGAAGCCGCATGAAGTGAAGTTGATACTAATTGATCCGAAGATGGTTGAGCTTGCACCATACAATTCTGTTCCACATCTTGTAGCACCTGTTATTACTGACGTAAAAGCAGCTACAGCTGCGTTAAAGTGGGCGGTTGAAGAGATGGAACGTCGTTATGAATTGTTTGCTCATGCTGGTGCTCGTGATTTAACTCGTTACAATACGATTGTAAGTGGGAGAGAAATCCCAGGTGAGACATTACCTTATATTGTAATCGTCATTGATGAGTTAGCGGACTTAATGATGGTTGCTCCTGGTGATGTTGAGGAAGCGATTTGTCGTATTGCACAAAAAGCTCGTGCTTGTGGTATTCACTTATTAGTTGCGACGCAGCGTCCATCTGTAGACGTTATTACAGGTTTAATTAAATCAAACATTCCAACGCGTATTGCGTTTACAGTATCATCTCAAGTTGATTCGCGTACGATTATCGATATCGGGGGCGCGGAGAAATTACTTGGCCGTGGTGATATGCTATTTTTAGGAAACGGCACATCTAAACCAGTTCGTGTACAAGGTGTATACGTATCAGATGATGAGATTGAAAGAACAGTTGATCATGTGAAAAAGCAAATGAAGCCAAACTACTTATTTAAGCAAGAGGATTTATTAGCAAAATCAGAGCAGAGTGAGTCTGAAGATGAACTATTTTTTGATGCATGTCAATTTGTTGTAGAGCAAGGGGGGGCGTCCACATCTTCTGTACAGAGAAAGTTCCGCATAGGTTATAATCGCGCGGCACGTCTAATTGAAGAGATGGAGTCGCAAGGGATTATTTCTGAAGCAAGAGGAACGAAACCGAGAGAGGTCCTTATTTCCGAGGATGAATTTGCCGCTATGCAGGAAACGAATGTATAGTAAACGGTTTTGCTGTATACTAAGAGAAAATGTTGGATAGTAAAGTAGGGAGTAAAGCGACATGAAAGAAATTGAATTAAAATTAAAAGGTGAAATAAATCGACTAACAAATAAAACATTTAAATTTGATGAACGTGTTGGAGAAGGCTGGTTCTCTGCCGTTTACTTTTTAAAAACTAGAGAAATTATTGAAGAATTTCGCCCGAAAAGTGTTGTAACAATGCAGTTTTTCCAAAAAGAACATTCAGTTCTTTGCGGAGCAGATGAGGTAATCGCATTGCTACAAACATTCGCCAAAAATCCTGAGAAATTAGAAATTCATTCTTTAAAGGATGGCGATAATATTAGTCCGTTTGAAACAGTTTTAACAATTCATGGTCCTTATGAATACTTCGGCTTTTTAGAAGGTGTAATTGATGGGATTTTAGCTCGTCGTACATCAGTTGCGACAAACGTATATAACGTTGTCCAAGCTGCACGTAGTGTAGATAAAGAAAAACCGGTTATTTTCATGGGAGATCGTGACGATCATTATACTCAACAAGCTGGTGACGGCTATGCGGCATACATCGGAGGTATGAGCGCACAAGCGACGCATGCAATGAATGAATGGTGGGGCAGAAGTGGTATGGGGACGATGCCTCACGCTTTAATTCAAATGTTTAATGGCGATGTTGTTGAAGCAGCAAAGGCATATCATAAAAAATTCCCAGAAGATGAATTAGTCGTACTAATTGATTATAACAATGATGTCATTACAGATGCACTTCGCGTAGCGCGTGAATTTGGATCAACATTAAAAGGTGTACGTGTCGATACGTCTCGTACAATGATTGATCAATACTTCATTCGTCACCCAGAAGTACTTGGAACATTCGATCCACGTGGTGTAAATCCATCACTTGTATTTGCACTTCGTAAGGCTCTTGATGAGGAAGGGTTCCAACATGTAGATATCGTTGTAACTGGTGGGTTTGATGAGAAGCGTATTCGTGAATTTGAAGCTCAAAATGTTCCTGTCGATATATACGGAGTAGGAAGTAGCTTATTAAAAATGAATATTGGTTTTACTGGTGATAACGTAGAATTAGATGGAAAACCAGAAGCAAAAGCTGGTCGTAAATACCGTCCAAATTCACGTCTAGAGCGTGTTCAATTAGAAACAAAAGAAGATATGTAAAAGCGAGAAAAACTGATAGGTGATTGACCCTATCAGTTTTTCTGTTATCATAGTATAGCGGCTTGTTTTTTGCTATAATAAATGTGTTATGGACATAAAAAAAGTACGTACGAGTTTATCACTGATAAGTGAATATAAAAAGAAATTCACTGCATCAGAAATGTATGATGATTACCAAAATAAGAAAAGATTCATATACTGTCTTATAGATAGGCCGTTGTATTAGTTCGAAATGTTGGAGGTTCTTTAAGATGACAGTTTACCATTTTGTAGGAATTAAAGGAACAGGAATGAGTTCATTAGCACAAATTCTTCATGACATGAAGCATACTGTTCAAGGGTCTGATTATGAAAAGCGTTTCTTTACACAAACAGCATTGGAAAAGCGTGGTATTTCCATCCTTCCTTTTGATAAAAATAATATTAAAGAAGGACAAGTGATTATCGCGGGAAACGCATTTCCTGATACGCATGAAGAAATCGTAGCAGCAAAAGAATTAAATATCCCAGTACATCGTTATCATCACTTCTTAGGTGACCTTATGAATCAGTACACAAGTGTTGCAGTAACTGGTGCACATGGAAAAACATCAACTACAGGTTTGTTAGCCCATGTAATGCAAGGCGCACACCCAACATCTTACCTTATTGGAGATGGAACTGGGCATGGGGTAGAAAATAGTAAGTATTTTGTATTTGAAGCTTGTGAGTATCGTCGTCATTTCTTGTCTTACTATCCAGACTATGCAATCATGACAAATATCGATTTCGATCATCCAGATTATTTTGCAGACATCAATGATGTATTTAATGCATTCCAAGAGATGGCATTGCAAGTGAAAAAAGGTATTATTGCATGTGGTGATGATGAAGAACTTCAAAAAATTCAAGCGAAAGTACCTGTTATTTTCTATGGATTTGGAGAAGATAATGATTTCCAAGCACGTAACATTCAAAAGAGAACTGATGGTACTATATTCGATGTATTCGTTCGTAATACGTATTATGACACGTTCAAAATTACAGGATACGGCGATCACAGCGTATTAAATGCATTAGCAGTTATCGCGCTTTGCCATTATGAAGACGTTGATGTAGAAGCGGTTAAACATCAACTAACAACATTTGAAGGTGTTAAACGTCGCTTTAATGAAAAACCGATGGGAGAGCAAGTTATCATTGATGACTATGCACACCATCCGACAGAAATTAATGCAACGATTGAAGCAGCTCGTCAAAAACATCCAGAGCGTGAAGTTGTCGCTGTATTCCAGCCACATACATTCTCACGTACAGAGAAATTTTTAGATGAGTTCGCAGAAAGCCTAAGTAAAGCTGACCAAGTATACTTATGTGATATTTTCGGATCAGCACGTGAAAACAAAGGTGAATTAACAATTGAAGATCTGCAAAAACGTATCGATGGCGCAGAGCTGATTACAGATACAACAACAGAGGTATTAAAGAAACATAAACACGGCGTTCTTATTTTCATGGGCGCAGGTGACATCCAAAAATTCGAAGCAGCTTACGTAAAAGAAGTTCAAGTTGCAGAGAAGTAAGAAAAAAGACGCATAGCTATGGCTGTGCGTCTTTTTTGTGCTGTTGTGGGTGTACAGCGTTGTCGAATCTAGTCGGTAAGCCGATATATTTCAAAAAATGTTGATATATTATGGTGCATTTCTTTAGTTTTAAATGTTAGAATAATAAGAAAAATGAAAAGGGGCTAAAAAACATGTTCACACTCCGAGTAGATGACGAAATCGAATTACAACTATTAGAAAAACATCATAAAGAGGGACTATATGAATTAATAGATCAAAATCGTAATCATTTAAGAAGATGGCTTCCGTGGGTAGATGGGACGAAATCTGCTGCTGCTTATGATGATATTTTTCCGATGTGGTTAAAGAAATTTGCAGAGGGAGATGGGTTCGAGGCTGGCATACGTTATAAAGGAAAGCTCGTTGGGATGGTAGGTATTCATCCAGTGATCTGGGGTAAGAAAGCTACGAGTCTTGGATATTATCTTGCAGAAGATGCTGGCGGAAAAGGTATTATGACGCGAAGTGTGAAGAGTGTGCTTCATTATGCATTTGAAAATTTAAAGTTGAATAAAATTGAAATTCGGTGCGGTGTTGAAAATGCGAAAAGCCGTGCAATCCCAGAACGTTTAGGGTTTAAGTTAGATGGAATTTTACGAGATGAAGAATGGGTGTATGATCATTTTCAGGATATTGCTGTTTATAGTTTACTAGCTTCAGAATGGAAGGATATTCGATGAACGAGAAGATTTGTATTATGCCATATGAAAGTAAGTTTCAAGATGAAGTAGTAGATCTCATTGTTCATATTCAGCAAAAAGAATACAATGTCCCAATTACGAAAGAAGAGCAGCCTGACTTACTTGAAATAGAAACGTTCTATCAAAGGGAAAACGGAAACTTTTGGGTAGCAACTTATGATGGTAAAGTAGTTGGAACGGTAGCTTTATTAGATATTGGGAAGCATCAAGTAGCGTTAAGAAAAATGTTCGTGAAGAAAGAGTTCCGCGGAAAAGAATGGGGTGCATCAAGTATGCTACTTCAAACAGCAATTTCTTGGGCGAAGGAAAAGAAATTGGAAGAAATTTATTTAGGAACAACAGTTAAATTTCTAGCAGCACACCGTTTCTATGAAAAGAATGGTTTTCAAAGCGTGAGTATAGAAGAGCTGCCAAAAAGTTTTCCAGTGCTAGAAGTAGATAAGAAATTTTATAGGTATACTGTTTAAAAAGGTCATTCATAAATGGCCTTTTTTTATGAACTAAAATGGAAAATATAGTATAATTTAGATTAGGGGGTGTGGGTATGAACTTTCCAATTCAGAGAAGTAAGTTAGGAATAATTTTCGTTAGTATAACGTTAGCTTTTATGGTGATATATCCAATAGTTATGTTCTTTACAAGAAAAGGGGATTGGGCTTCAGCTCTAATTGGGATGGGATTATGTTTTATTGTAAATGTCCCTCTCGTTTGGGAAATGTTCATTAAAAAACATAAAGTGGAAAATGGTATTTTAAAATACGGAATTTTAAATGACGACGTTGTATTAAAAGATATAAGAGTTGTTCGTCAAGTTGGAAAATCATTTGAGATTACAACGAATGCGTATAAAGTACATATGATTGCGATGCCGCAAGATCCGGATGAATTTTTGGCGTTTATCGCGAAAGAAAATCCATATGTAAAAATAGAAATGGTAGGTAAGAAATGAAATATATAAAATCTTTATCCCGCATTAACGGGCAGTAAGAATCCCACCTCAAAATTCGGCTGGAGCAAAGAAGTAAGGTGGGAGATCAACTGCCCGTAAACGCCCGATTGGTGAGGGCTAATAATCAGTGGGGGATGAACAAAACCCCCACTGATTAAAGTTTCACTTTATTTTGTTTGGAAATTTTGCTAGTGCTGGCTATTTGCACTAGAGTATATATTAAATGGGAGCTACCTTTATATGTCCCAATATTAATAGGTACTATCGCAGTGACGCTTTTATTTTATTTTCATTTTCAGCAAACAAAAAGTGATAAAAGTAGTTCTATATAGTGCAGGGGGATTAGAAATGAAAAAAATTTATATGTTGTTTTTGTTTCTGCTAACCACATCTATTCTTTTAATAGGATGTAGTGCGAAGAAAGAAAAGTCTGATGTTAGCTTAGAAAAGGCACAAAAAATTGAAATAGAATCGCTTATTGATTCGAGCGATAAAAAACAATTACCGATAAGAAAGAAATCACAAAGTTGTTTGAATCAATCAAGATGAATGAGTGGGAAATGGAATCGGCTCCTATGGATACTCCGCAAGGGAAAACGTTTAAAATGTATCAAGAGGATACACCGAAATTATTGGATTCGAGTAAAGATAAAAAAGAGTTACATGAAATTGGTACTATGACAGTATATAAAGATGTCCCTTATGTTGAGGTTGAATTGAAAATTAGTAAAATAAAAAATAAAAATAGTTTTAAAGTACCAGAAGATGTAGCTAAAAAATTATTAGAGTATTAATGAAAAAGCGCTCGGGATTCTATCCGAGCGCTTTTCATATTATTTTAAGTTCTCTGGGTTTAAAGCTTCTAGTTCAGTTACAACGAAGCGTCCGTCTTTACGGATTAGTACGTCGTCGAAGTAAATTTCGCCGCCGCCATATTCAGGGCGCTGAATGCATACTAAATCCCAGTGGATGTTAGAGTTGTTGCCGTTCCATGCATCGTCATAAGCTTGTCCAGGTGTGAAGTGGAAGCTGCCATCGATTTTTTCATCGAATAGAATGTCTCCCATTGGATGTAAGATGTATGGGTTTACGCCGATTGCGAACTCACCAACGTAGCGTGCGCCTTCGTCTGTATCGAAGATTTTGTTAATGCGCTCTGAATCGTTTGCAGTTGCGTCAACGATTTGGCCATTCTCAAATTTAAGTTGTACATTTTCAAATGTATAGCCGTTGTAAGGTGATGGTGTGTTATAAGAAACTGTACCGTTAACAGAATCGCGAACTGGTGCAGAGTATACTTCACCATCTGGAATGTTTAAATGACCTGAGCATTTAATAGCTGGAATGTCTTTAATAGAGAATGTTAAGTCAGTCCCAGGTCCAGTTAAGCGAACCTTATCTGTTTTATTCATTAATGTAACAAGGCTATCCATTGCCTTATCCATTTTACCGTAATCTAAGTTACATACTTCGAAGTAGAAGTCTTCGAAAGCTTCTGTGCTCATTTTAGCAAGCTGTGCCATAGAAGCATTTGGGTAGCGAAGAACAACCCAGCGTGTTTTCGGAACACGGATGTCTCTATGAACCTTTTTACCAACTGTTTGGCCGTGAACTTTCATACGTTCACTTGGAACGTCGGCTTGTTCGTTAATGTTATCGCCAGAGCGAAGGCCAATGTAAGCATCCATATCTTTCATTACACTAGCTTCATATGCAGCGATTTGTTCGAAATGTTCTTCAGTAGCACCCATTAATAAAGAGCGATCTACTTGATGATCTTTTAAAGAAACGAATGGGAAACCACCAGCTGCATATGCTTCTTTTACAAGTGCTGTTACAAGTTCTTTTTGTAAGCCAAAGTTTTCAATTAATACTTTCTCACCTTTTTGTAAGCGGATAGAGTAGTTAATTAAATTGTATGCTAACTTTTCAATACGTGGATCTTTCATATGTAAAGCCTCCCTACTAATTATGTATCCTCACCTATTGTAACCTACTTAGTGGAATTTGTTGAATGATTTGTGTTAAAGTTAACGAATAAGTATGAAAATTCTAATGAAAAGATAGGGATTAGAACGAAACGGAAAATGATTGTATAATAAGAGAAAGTATGAAAAAGATAAAGGAAGTGATGAAATGCAAGTTCTTTTATATGTAAGTGCGGCTATTATTGCAGTTGCTTTCGCTGTATTAGTAGTGTATGTATGCAGAACGTTGTTATCGGTTCAGAAGACGTTAGAAAATGTTGCAAGTACGTTAGAAGGTTTAGAAAAGCAAATGCAAGGAATAAGCGTAGAGACGGAGCAATTATTACATAAGACAAATGCGTTAGCTGATGATATTCAACAGAAGTCACAGTCGCTAAATAAAGTAGTAGAAGGTGTAGATGGAATCGGAACGACGATTCACTCTTTAAATACGAAGCTTCGCAACGTTTCAGAGTCTGTTACAGACGAAATTGAAAATAATGCAGATAAAGTGGCACAAGTTGTACAGTGGAGCAGCGCAGCAATTGAAGTATACAATCATTACCGTACTACGAGACAAGAGAAGAAGATTGAAAAAGAAGAGCGTAAACTTGAGAAAGCTGAGCAGAAGGCTGAAAAGAGAGAGAAGCGCTCTAGAATTCGCATGAGAGGTGAGTAATGATGAGTATGATGAAGATTGAAACAATTGAAGAACTTGAAGCGTTAGTAGAAAAGAATGAGCCTTACGTTCTTTTTAAACATAGTACGACATGCCCAATTAGTCACGGTGCATATACAGAGTTTCAAGCGTATTGCGGTGAAGAAAGAGAAGTGCCAGCATATTACTTATACGTACAAGATGCGAGAGATGTTTCGAACCATGTTGCAGAGCAGTACAGCACTAAGCATGAATCTCCGCAAGTGCTATACATAAAAGATGGAATGGTAGTATGGCATACATCGCATTGGAATATTAAAAAAGAAGCTTTAGAAGAGAATGTAAAATAGGGGGAGGCAAGCGCAGAGCTTGCTTCTTTTTTATTTTGTTGCAATATATTTAATGGTACACTATAGATACATTAAAACTAAGTAAATTGACTTTTGAAAGTGGGTTTTAAGCAATGAAGAAAATGGCGTTATGCATCGCAAGCTTAAGTATATTACTGGGGGCTTGCAGCAATAATACTATTGAGAAGAAAGATGAAGTTGTACAGAAAGATACGAAAGAAAAAAGTATGATTCCAAGAACTGCTGTTTCTAAGGATTACTATAGAACTGTTATTCCTTTAAAAGAACAAAAGGTAATTAATACAGTTAATGTTAAAACTAATTCTAAACTAGATTTAGCAGAATATGAAAATGGTTTAATGGATATTGCTTCAAAACAATTCGATACAGAAAATTACGTATTACAATTAAATCAATATATTCCAGAGAAAACAATTGATGAATTAGTTACGAAACAAGAAGTACCAGTTTTGACTAATATTATAGAACAGGACTACTTCGGCAAACAGAATTCAAATGAACTAAGCTTATCTGGTGTTGTTATTGGTTTATCTATGTCTTCAAGTGTATCTAATGAGGAAGCTATTTCTAAAGGTACTGAAGTCGCTAAGGGGCTTATAGAAGCTATTAATAAAAATGATAAATATAACAAATCTCCAATTACATTTGCTATATTCAAGCAAGAAAGTACAAGTTCTTTAAAGAATGGTACTTATATTTCAAGCGCTACTGTTCAAAAGAACGAGACTAACCTTGGGAATTGGGATACTATTGATGAAAAGTCGTATTCGTATCCTTCTCAAGAATTTGAGGGGGTACATGGAGAAGATAATGATAAGCTAAAGAAATTTTCTGAAGCAATGAAGGCATTTTCTTCAGGAGATTATATCCCTGTTAATGCTAAGATTTCTTATAAGCAAAATAAGATGGATAAATTAAAGATGGATATTGTCGTTAAATATAATGGTAAGTCAGAATTAATGGCACTCTCTCAAATGGCTGCTCAAAGTATGTTAGAACAATTTCCTAAAGATGCTAAAGTTCAATTACAGATAAAGTCCGAGAATAAAATCGGGGTTGTTATTATAAAAGAGAAGAACAGCGATAAACCGTTTGTTTCTTTCCTATAAAATAAAAAAGACAGTTTTTAAGCTGTCTTTTTTATTTTATAAATTTTCCGCAGTTCAATGAGTTTATGAAAGAATTAAAAGCATTCGGAAGTAAATTATAAAAAGGTTTCTTAGTCTATGTAGCCCTTGTTACATAATTTTTTACAAAAATTGACCTTTTTTGCATAAAAAATACGAAAATACGAGAAAAGAAGCGAATTTTTTCGAAACTTTTGCGGGAAAATATTGTATGACCCTGCGTTTTTATCGTATCATTAGTAAAAGGAAGAACTCGGGACGATTGTTGGCATCTGCAAATAGAGTTGATGTCTTTTTTTCATTCAAGTGAACCGATACATAAAAATAGATAACATAAATAGAAGGAGTGTGCGAAGAGATGAACATAACAATCTATGATGTAGCGCGCGAAGCAAACGTTTCAATGGCTACCGTATCACGTGTTGTGAACGGTAACCCAAATGTAAAGCCTACAACAAGAAAGAAAGTATTAGAAGCAATTGATCTTTTAGGATACCGCCCAAATGCGGTAGCACGTGGACTAGCAAGTAAGAAGACAACTACAGTGGGTGTTATTATTCCTGATATCTCAAATACGTTTTATGCAGAACTTGCTCGTGGAATTGAAGATATCGCAACAATGTACAAATATAACATCATTTTAAGTAACTCTGACCAGAACAAAGAGAAAGAGTTCCACTTATTAAATACGATGCTTGGGAAACAAGTGGACGGGATTGTTTTCATGGGTGAAGATATTACAGATATTCACGTTGAAGAGTTCAAAAAATCTCCAGTACCAATCGTATTAGCAGCGTCATTTGATGAGCAAAATGAAACGTCATCAGTAAATATTGATTATACACAAGCCGCTTACGATGCAATGAAGCACTTTGTTGAGCAAGGACATAAACGTATCGGTTTCGTCTCTGGTCCTTTCATTGATAAAGCAGGAAGCGCGAAGAAGTTAAAAGGTTATAAAAAAGCTTTAGAAGAAGCAGGTATTTCATATGATGAAAATCTTATAATTGATGGAGATTACACATATGATTCAGGTATAGAAGCGTTTGAAAGACTTTGGAGCATGGATGAAAAGCCAACAGCAATCTTCGTATCTTCTGATGAAATGGCACTAGGTGTAATCCACGCAGCACAAGACGCGGGATTAAACGTACCAACTGATATCGAAGTGCTTGGTTTTGACAACACACGTCTTGCATTAATGGTGCGTCCACAGCTTTCAACAGTTGTACAACCAATGTATGATATCGGTGCAGTAGCGATGCGTCTACTAACGAAATACATGAACAAAGAAAAAGTAGAAGATCACTCAGTTATCTTACCTCACCGTATCCAATTTAGAGATTCAACGAA
The DNA here is from genome assembly GCF_042136375.2 of Bacillus altaicus. Lineage (NCBI taxonomy): Bacteria > Bacillati > Bacillota > Bacilli > Caryophanales > Bacillaceae > Bacillus > Bacillus altaicus. The sequence goes on from NZ_CM143394.1 coordinate 1,059,582, forward strand.
GTAAGAATAAGGGAGCTCACAGCGATAGCTGTGAGCTCTTATTAGTATTCAGGATAGTATTGTTTAACTACTGTATCGACAGTTTCATTTTTCTTAACATGTAAAAACCTTGCGTACAATTCTGTTCCTGTCTCAAATGACGTATCATTTAATTCAAATACATGTAACACTTTTCGAAACTTCCATGTTACTTGCACATCGTACATATTATCGTACGTATCTTCAGACTGTAGAGCTATCTTTTCACCTAGCTCGTGAGCGTCCTCTAAACTGTTCGCCTTAACGAGAATAATACTTTCTTCAAAAAGTGTATCGTGATTCTCTTCATAATGTTCATCAATTTTACTAGGATTAGGTTCACCTGAATGAACAGATTCAAATAATAATTTTACAGCGTACATATGAGATCAATCTCCTTATGCTGAATGTTTACTTCATAAACAATACTCGCGATAAGTGAATCCGGTATTGTAAATAGGTTACTTTGATAATGGTAATGTATTTGGGATTCTTCATAAGACATTCGCTACAGTGGGGGTTATTCCTTGTTATATGTCACACAAGTGCAAATTTAACTATTATAGGGCAATGTCATGTATAATAGAAAGAAAAGGCTTGTGAGGGGGGAGAAAAGATGATCGTTCTTTGGATAATTACGCTTTGCATGACTGCTATTTTTGCATATATGACGTTAAAACAAAATGGCTTAAAGCGGTTTGTTCCAGGAAGTATTCTTGCAGGAATCGCCCTTATCACGTATGTAATTTCAATTTTTACTGAAAGTATTTCGATAGATTTAAGTACGAGTTTAATGTTTATCGGTATTACACTATTTGCAGGTAGCATTATGGTACTTATGGTTGCAGGTATTATTGCATTTATTCATATGAATTCAGAAACGTTATAGCATATAAAAAAGGCATGTCCCGAGAGGTGCATGCCTTTTATCCGTGCAATTATGCTCTATCTTTAGAAGAGTTTTGTTGTTTTAGTAAGTCGCGAATTTCGCCAAGAATTTCTTCTTCTTTTGTTGCTTTTTCTTCTTTTTTCTCTTCTTCTCTTTTAGATGTTAGCTTGTTGAAAACTTTAACAAACATAAAGATAGCAGCTGCAATAATTAAGAAATCAAAAATAGTTTGGATGAAGTTACCATACATAATAGATGATTTACCGAATGTAAGTTTTAAATCTGTAAAGTTAACGCCGCCCAGTACCATACCAAGTAATGGTGTGATGATATCTTTAACTAAAGAACTAACGATTTTACCGAATGCAGCACCGATTACAACCCCGACAGCTAAATCGATTACATTCCCTTTGAACGCGAATTTTTTAAACTCGTTCCACATGTGTCAATCCCATCCTTTCCACGATTCATTATGAAATTTATAATTCCTATCAACATATTCTATAGAAATTTGTGAGAGAAATAAAGAGGAAATGGGAATGAAAGTAAATTCTGAAAAATGTATCCGTTTTAATTTTTGCTTACAGCTTGCAGTAGAGATTGGAGCATTTGTTGAGATTTTAATCCTTCTAATCCATCTGTAATCGGTTTCGTATCACCTTGCACACATTGGATAAAATGATGAACAGCATCTTCAAATCCGCGCTGCTTTAACGTTGTCTCCCATGATGGTGAACCACTTTGTGAAACGGAGTTTTCTTGCTCAATTTCAAATGTGTTCATATTTTTTACGCGAATGATTTTACCTGCCGTTACAAGTTCAATTTGTTCTAAATTTGTACCTGCATGGCGGTGCATCGCCGTAGAAAGTAAAAGTCCATTTGCAGTTGTATATGTATGATGTCCGTAAAGAAGTTCGTTCTTTTCATTGATTTGCATCATATTATGAACGATGTTAAGGTCATCATTAGCTAGCCAACGAGCAGTATCTACAATATGTAAGTAATCATCTAACATAGTAAAGTCATACGTATATGGCCCCACTTTATTTGTGCGGTGCTTTTCAATTCGAACCCATGAAATATCATTAGCTTGCTCTTTTGCAGCAACGTACATAGGAACGAAGCGGCGGTTAAATCCAACCATTAACTTTCGATTATACTTTTCACTCATTTCAACTAATTTTTCAGCCTGTTCCACTGTAGCTGCTAACGGTTTATCAACATAAACATCGATTCCCTTTTGGAGAAGTTCAGAAACGATCTCATAATGTGTTGCAGTTGAACTATGAACGAAAGCCGCATCACATTCTGAAGCGAGTGCCTGAAGGTTAGCGAAATCTTGAATACGATATTGCTCGCAAATTTGTTTTCTTTTATTAACATTAGGTGTAAACGCTCCCACAAAAGTCCAATCAGTTTCCTTTGTCAGTGTTGGAAGGTAAGCCTTTTGTGCAATACTACCTAATCCAATCATTCCAATACGAGGTTTGCTCATGTTTTTTTCCCACCCTATTATAAATATATAAGTTGTCTAGCTGTATAGCTATGTGACGAAATAACTGTAGCATAGACTGGGGAGAATGGCAAAAAATAGATTTGAAAATGATACGTTTTTTATAGGAAATGAGCTTTTATTTATTTGTCGCTAATAAAATCTTCTCTATCTCTTCAAAGTTATGAGCACGGGCGTGTTGCAATGGGGTAATACCATCATTGTCGGGAATATTTATATCAGCACCATGTTCAATAAGAAGTTGAATGACTTGTTGCTGTGTTTCATCTCCGTTGCTTAGTACGATGGCCTCCATTAAAGCTGTCCATCCGAGGTTATTTACATGGTTTACATCGATATTTGTTCGAGTGAGGAGTTCTTTTATTACATCGAGATAACCATGCTCTGAGGCTGGAATAAGAGCCGTTCCGCCGTAACGATTCGTCAGAGCTGGATCTGCACCAGCATCAATCGTTAGTTTTAAAATGTCTAAGTAACCTTCTGCACCGGCGTATAGAAATGGATTGTTTTTCATATTATCTTGGATATTTACGTCAGCACCAGCGTCGATAAGAGCTTTGGCGGTTTTTACATCATTTTTGTATGTAGCAATCATAAGAGGAGTACGTCCTTTATTGTCCGTTATATTTATGTCAGCCCCTTTTTTGAGTAATGATATAACAGTATTTGTTTCTTGTTTCTTAGTAGCTGTTAGTAGTGCTGTCTCCATGTTTGTCATCTCCTTTTTAACTTCTTGTTCTTGTGAGCATCCTTGTAAAAAAATTACGCAACATATCATGCTTAATGTTTTTTTGAACATGGAATTTCAACCTCCTTTTGTAAGCAATTCGGCATCCTAATTTAAACTGTAAAATAGGAACATTAAATTTTTATAAACTGGTGCTAAAATTACTATAAAATCGCTTGAGTATTTGAACATATATTTTTATGCTTATGAATATGAAGGATAGGTAAAGTGAAACTTTAATCAGTGGGGAGGGTTCATCCCCCACTGATTATTAGTTGAACCAATCGGGCGTTTATGGGCAGTCCGACTCCCACCTAACTCCTTCGCATTCGCCGAATTTTGAGGTGGGAGTCTTACTGCCCGTTAATGCGGGGTAAAGTGAGGATTTTAATTATGTCTATTAAAACAAGGTTTTTATTTTCTTATATTGCCGTTATTCTCGTTTCCATTACGCTTATATTAGTCGCGGGATTTTTAATTGTTTTTTCGATAACGGGTGATTTGGAATCAGTGAAAAATTTCTACAAGAGTTCTTACATCCAAAAGCCACTGACGGCGGAAGAAGAAAATATTTTTCTTGAATTGAAATCGGAGGCTAAACAGAATCAATCACAATTGTTAGATGAATCGTTCATGTCATCGATCGAAGAGGAAGATGTGAAAATAGTTGTAAGGAAAGGAGAAGCAATTTCATATGCTTCAAAAGTATTTGAAAGCGTAGCTTTAAAAGAAGCTCTTCCAAAATTTGAAAAGACAAATATCAATAGTCGTGGCACAACGGAACTAAATGGTACATTTTATCGATATGTAAAATTTGATTTTTATTTTCCAGAGAATGAAGAAGGGAGTATATTTGTACTAAAAAAGCAAAGTTCGTTCGTAGATCTTACACAAAAATTATTTCCGATTTTATTCGTAGCGCTTTTACTTTTAGCCATTTTACTCATTGGACTAGTAAGTTATTTTGTCTCAAGAAGTGTGATAAAACCAATCTTTGTATTGAAAGATGCAACTGAGAGAATTAAAGAAGGAAATTTAGATTTTCAAATTCCAGTTACATCGTACGATGAGGTAGGGCAATTAAATCAAGGGTTTGAGGAAATGAGGAAGAAGTTAAAAGAATCGATTGAAGTGCAAACGCAATACGAAGAAAATCGAAAAGAACTTATTTCAAACATCTCTCACGATTTAAAAACACCAATTACATCTATTATAGGCTATGTGGAAGGAATAAAAGATGGGGTAGCAAATACGCCGGAAAAAATGGATAAATATTTAACAACCATTCATACGAAAGCAAAACATATGGACACACTCATTGATGAACTATTTTTGTTTTCGAAGCTCGATTTGAACCGAGTTCCATTTCAATTTGAAACGATAGAGTTAAATATGTTTATGCAAGATTTAATAGAAGAGATGCAGATGGATTTAAGTGAAGAAGGTATAGAGGTTTGCTTACAATTACTACATGCATCATCATTATATGTAACGGCAGATCGCGAAAAAATAAAGAGAGTTATATCGAATTTAATTCATAATAGTGTGAAGTACATGGATAAAGAAGAGAAGCAAATTAACGTAACAGTATCGAGCATTGAAAATAATGTTATTGTGAAAGTGAAGGATAATGGATCAGGAATAGAATCTGATACACTTCCATATATTTTTGAGCGTTTTTATCGTGCAGAGCAATCACGAAATTCTAGCACAGGTGGAAGTGGACTTGGTTTAGCGATAGCGAAGCAAATTGTTGAAGAACATGGTGGGGAAATTTGGGCGGAAAGTAAGCTTGGAGAAAGCACAAGTATTTTCTTCTCGCTGCAAAAAGTACAGGAATGTGGTGAATGAATTGAAGAGAGTTTTACTAATTGAAGATGAAGTAAGTATTGCAGAATTGCAACGAGACTATTTAGAAATTCATGATTTTCAAGTTGATGTAGAGCATTCTGGAGAAACAGGCTTACAAATGGCTTTGAAGGAAGATTATGATTTAATTATTTTAGATATTATGCTTCCGAAGATGAATGGATTTGAAATTTGCAAACAAATACGTGCTAAAAAAGACATTCCTATTTTACTTGTTTCAGCAAAGAAAGAAGATATAGATAAAATTCGTGGACTCGGATTAGGTGCGGATGATTATATAACGAAACCATTTAGTCCAAGTGAGTTAGTCGCCAGAGTAAAAGCACATATTTCTCGTTATGAAAGATTATCAGGAAATATGGTTAAGAAGCGTGATACATTATACATTCACGGGATTTCTATTGATCAGCGAGCGAGGAAAGTTTTTATAAATAATAAAGAAGTTGCGTTTACAACGAAGGAATTTGATTTATTAACATTTTTTGTAATGCATCCAAATCAAGTGTTAAATAAAGAACAGTTATTTGAACGCATTTGGGGATTAGACTCAGCTGGCGATTTAGCAACGGTTGTTGTTCATATTAGAAAGCTACGTGAAAAAATTGAAAGAGATTCTGCTCATCCGCAATATATTGAAACAGTGTGGGGAGCTGGTTATCGCTTTAATGTGTAGTGAATCTGTCAAATTGTTGATAGGTTTTTTTATTGAAAAAAATGAGATTAAAAATATATTATCTTTATTTTATCTTTTTTTAATAATTTATTTATAGGCAATTTATACCCGCTATTTATTATAAATATCATAGGAAACAATGAAGATATTAATCATAAATTTGGAGGGTATAAAGATGAAAAAAATGAAATTTTTAGTACCAGCAGTAATTGGATTTACAGTACTTGTAACAGGGTGCGCGCAAGGAGAAACGCAGGCGCAATCAAAACAAGAAACGAAGCAAGAGGCGAAAAAAGAGAAGAAAAAGCAGCAAGCACCAATTACGAAACTAGAGCCATTAAATGCGATGACATTACAACTAACATTTGCTAAACCGTTATCAGAAGAAGAAGTGAAATTAGAAAACTTAGATGCTATTAAGAAAAACTTCGTGTTTAGTAATGGCCTGGAAATTGTGAATGTACCGAGACTAAAAACAGGGGCAACGAGTACATATATCGTACCTGTAAAGGTGCAAAAACCAGGTGAAAAATATACGTTAAGTTATAAGGACGGGAAAAAAGAAAAGTTTGAAGGAAGTTCGGAAAAGATTAATGTTCGCCAAGCGAAGCAAGTGACAAATGATACGTTTGAAATTGAATCATTTTTAGAAGAGGGTGTGGTAGATTATGCAAATATTATTGAAGCGTATAAAGCAGGAAGAGGTAATCAAGCATTCCAATTAGATGAAGAAAATAAAGATAAAGATGGTAACCAATATCAAATCATTTCTTCACTTCGTGATAGAAAACTAACGATTACAGCAAGTTCAGGTGAAAAAATTGAAGTCGGATATGTTCCGTTTACACAAGCAGCAGATGGTAGACAAGCGCCTAAATTCCGCTTACCTGCAGGGCAAACGTTGAAACCAGGAACAGAGTACACAATTACGTCTGACTGGATAACTGTTAAAAATCCGAAATTTACTGCTTCGTCTATCGCTCCATTAGTCATTCGAAGTGCAGAAGCAATAGACAATAAATCTATTCAAGTTACATTAGATAAAGATCCGAGCATGGAACTCTTTGCTGGTAGAAAAGTAGAGTTACAAAGTGAAGATGGAAAGAAAGTAGAAGCACAATATCGCTTCAGCTCTCGAAAAGGTGCAGTAGGAATCTTTGACTTACAAAACGGTGCAACTCTGCAGCAAGGAATGAAGTATACAGTTGTACCGATGGGAGGCTGGGCGACTGGCGAACAAGTTGCATTTGTAGGGAAATAGTTCAGAGAGCGTAGGACAATTGTATAAATGACAGATTAAATCGAGTATAAAATCATAAAGGTTTTATGCTCGATTTTTTGTAATGTTGGTATTTTACTCGTTGCCTAAGTGAAAAGGGAATATTAGGTAATTTATGTTAAAATATAAAGAGAGATCAAACATCTTTGTTTTGCTAACACGCACGATAGTTTGAGAGGGAGTGTTAGATTTTGGGGGTTGAATTAAAGAATAATAAATCAAACAAGGCTTTAAAGATTGGAACTAATATCATACTTATCTTATTAATTATTGGTGCAATACAAATGTTTTATGATGAAGATTATACAAATGATCATTTCGGTGGGTTATTTATGATGATCTTTTTTGCAATTAAAATAATTTCTAGTTTTATGATAAGTTTAAAAGAAGGAGATAAAAAGGCAGTATTACTTGATGTGGGTTTAGTTGTTATTTCTTGTGTTCTTTTAGTTGTTTTTAGTGTGAAATATTTCTTTTGAAAAAAGCTCATAGTCTTATAGAGGCTGTGAGCTTTCCTTAATAATAACGGTACTGGCGTAATGATTTATAAAATGTTTGAGTAGAAGAAGTAAACGGAGTTGCTTCTTCTAAAAAAGGATAATGGTTGCTGTTCTCAAATGGAATGAAGATAGAATTACATATGCCATCATGCATCTCGATAGAATATTGAATTGGGCACTGTACATCATGTCTTCCGCATATAATAAGGGTCTTTGTTTGGATGGAAGGTAAATTCTCTCTTAAATCAAATGACGGATATTCATTGGCGAAAGCATTCATCCGGCTAGCGGACATTGTTTTTTGGATTGGTTTACAAAAATAAGAGTTGTAGTTTTCAGGTTTATACAATGATAATTTGGTTCTCTTAGTAGATAATTCTTTTCGTTCTTCCTTTGTAAGATGAGGGCTTTTTAAGTTTTCAATAAGTTCTTGCATATAATGAAACTGTGTATGTTCTGGATGATAAATACAATTTGATGTTTTCGTATAATCGCTCGCTGCAGCCCCGACCACAATTAATGATTGTAAGGCATTTGGATATGTAATGGCATATAAAATTCCAAGCATACCGCCTGTTGAATGACCAGCGAAATGCCATGATGGAAGTTGTAAAGCATCTCTTATTGCTTCTAAGTCGTGAATAGTTTCAATCATACTTAATTCGTTTTCTGTCTGGGCTTTTACAGAGTTACCGGTGTCTCGCAAATTAACGAGGAATACACGATGTGTAGCAGTGAAAACATCCACAAAATAATCACCTGTATTATTAAACTGTGAATAATGATGTGTAATGCAAAGTGGTTCGCCATTGCCTTTTGTAAAAATTTCGAATGTGCCGCGCTTTGTATTGACTATTTGTTGTTTCCACATAGTATCACTACCTTTTTTCATTAGAGTGGAGAAGTCGGTTAGTAACTAAAAATATATCAGCGATTTTTCGATTATATCGACCGCAACTCGAAATATATCAGCGATTATTAAAATATATCGACTTACCGACAGAAACCGACAATAAATAAAAGGAGGCTGTTCAAAAAACGAGCCTCCTTTCTACTTAATACAAAGATTTTGTCATATTATTCCGAATAATTTCAAGAGACTTCGCTACAGTTAATGCGTTTTTTTCTTTGATTTCTGGTTTTCTAGGGATAGGTTGATACATGTTGTCTGGATCTTCCCATGTGAGGGGAAGTTCTGTTTCTGCTTGTCCTTTCCAAGCATCAATCCATTCTGGAGGGAGATAACCTGAGATGTTTTGGATGTTGTTCATTTCGAGCCAAATGAGTGCCCAAGCTCTTGGTACGACGCGCCAGTGGTCATAGCCACCACCGCCGACAGCAATCCAGCGACCGTCGCAATATTCATTAGCGATTTCACGAGCGAGCTTCGGTATTTCACGATAAATGTTCATCGTTGCGCAAAGGTGTGTAAGTGGATCGTAATAATGAGCGTCAGCACCATTTTGCGTTAAAATAATATCCGGTTTAAAGTATGCTGCCACTTCTTTTACAACTGTTCGATATGAATCTAAAAACGATTCGTCTTCTGTAAAAGCATCGAGTGGAACGTTAAAAGAATAACTATATCCATTACCTTGTCCACGTTCATTTACTGCGCCAGTTCCAGGGAATAAATAACGCCCAGTTTCGTGTAATGAAATGGTGCATACGTTAGGGTCGTCATAAAAAGACCATTGTACACCATCACCGTGATGAGCATCTGTATCAATATATAAAACGCGTAAACCGTATTTCTTCTGTATATATTTCATTGCGATAGAGCTATCGTTATAAATACAAAAGCCAGATGCTTTACCGCGAAAGCCATGATGTAAGCCGCCGCCTAAATTGAGGGCGTGCTTTACTTTCCCAGAAAGAACAGCATCGACAGCTGTTAATGTTCCGCCAACGAGTAATGCACTTGCTTCATGCATATTTGGAAACATCGGTGTATCTTCTGTTCCGAGCCCATATGTCATCGCAATTGATTTTTCTAACTTTCCTTCTCCAGCAAGTTTTACCGCATTTATGTACTCCTCTGTATGAATGAATGCAATTTCCTCATCTGTAGCCATTCTTGGCGAGATGACTTGAGAAGGGGAGATAAAACCACTCTTTTGTAATAAATCATACGTAAGTGTGACGCGTAGTTGGTTAAAAGGATGATCAGGGCTAAAAGAATAGCCCCGAAAGTCATCCGAATAAATGAAGGCGCTGCTCATGCTTGCATCCCCATTATGTTTGGCCATAATACGCGGTAGCCCTCTGCTTCGAGTGCTTGAATCACTCTTAGTGGATTCATCGTTTGAATGCGGAAAACAAGTACTTTATCATTCTCGTCTTTTGCTGGATAGACGAGAACGCTCACAATATTAATTTGTAAATTGCTAAAAATAGCAACTACCTTTCCGAGAATACCAGGTTCATTCTTCACTTGAATTTCAATTTGTGAACTAGGCTGATGTGCTCCTGTTAATTTCACTAATGTGTGCAGTACTGTAGATTCGGAAATAATTCCTACTAACTTTCCAGCCTTTGTAACAGGGAGACAGCCAATTTTATTTTCAAAAAATAAAGTAGCAATTTCCTCAACGAAATCAAGAGGATGGCAAGTCATAACAGGGTGTTTCATAATAAGCTCGAGCGGTTGCTGTAGCATATCGAGTGAAACTTGTTCATCAAGAATTGATGGACTTGCATCTCTTACATCCCGGTCAGAAATAATGCCTACTACGTGATTATTTTGATCGACAATTGGAATGTGCCGAATACCTTTCGTACGTATTGTTCGGATTGCTGTTTCGATTGTGTCATCTGGATGCAATGTTACTACATTTTGGTTCATAATTTCTTCTACAATCATTCCAGTTGCCCCCTTTATTAATACATAAAACGATTGTGAAAACGTAGACGATCGAATGCTTGAATCGAATCCGTATCGACGCGCTTACCGATGCGAACCATTAAACAGTTAGCGGGGTGTGAACAAATTTCAGGATCGTCTGTAGCCATCCATTGTAAACCACCGGCATTCATCATTTTTTCCATTACTTTTCGGTATTCCCAAACATTTAAGCCTGTTTGTTTTAAATCCCAGTGCCAATAATATTCTGTCGTTAATATAATGTAATCTTCCATATGATCGTCCATCATTGAAACTTCTAATAAGTTTTTTCCGACAGAGCAACCGCGAAAGGCTGGGACAACTTCAATCGCCCCGAGTTCAATTAAGGTTTCAATCTTTCCTTCTGACCATCGCTCGAGCGGATCAGGATATAAGTATGTAACATATCCAACGATCGTTTGGTCATGTCTAGCAATAATGAGACGAGCTTCTGGTAATTTAGAAATTTCGACAATTGCTTTATATTGCTGCTCGGCAGGACGAAACGCAATTAAGTCTGGATGAAATTCATACATTTCAAGATTATGTGTAGAGACAGGACCTTCAATAATTAAAGTGCCTTTCGCTGTTTTTAAGTTTCTGGCATTATATATTTTTTTATGAATCAATTTATTGCTCACCACCTTGAGGGTTTGTGAATCTATTAATATCGTACTTTATAATATATGCGATGTGAATCGAATTTTGTCATTAAAAATTTGTCTAAAAATCAACAAATATACTGAAAATTTTAAATAATATCATTATAATAGATAATAGAATACATAGGAGGGGGATGTAAAGTATGAAAGTGGAAACGCTTCCTGTCATTAAAGGAGAAAATAATTTGCCGAATTATGAAGAGGCATACGCGAATTTTAACTGGGAAGAGGTTAAAAAAAATTTTACTTGGAATGAAACTGGCCGAGTAAATATGGCGTATGAGGCAATTGATAAGCATGCGAAATCCGATCGAAAGAATAAAGTAGCACTTTATTATCAAGATGGATCGCGAAAAGAGAAATATACGTTTAAGGAAATGAAGGACTTTTCTAATAAAGCAGGAAATGTCCTGAAAAACTATGGCGATGTTGAGAAAGGCGATCGCGTTTTTATTTTTATGCCGCGTTCCCCAGAATTATATTTCGCACTTCTAGGTGCAGTGAAATTAGGGGCAATTGTTGGACCATTATTTGAAGCATTTATGGAAGGCGCAGTTCGCGATCGTTTAGAAGATAGCGAAGCGAAGGTGTTAATTACAACTCCTGAATTGTTAGAGCGCATACCATTAAATGATTTACCAGCTTTAAAAATAGTCTTCCTTGTTGGAGACAATGCAGAAGAAGGCGGTAAAACTGTAGCGTTCAATCCTTTATTTGAACAAGCTTCAAAAGAATTACATATCGAGTGGTTAGGCCGTGAAGACGGTTTAATTCTTCATTACACATCTGGCTCTACTGGTAAGCCAAAAGGCGTCCTTCATGCACAAAACGCAATGGTTCAGCATTATCAAACAGCGAAATGGGTATTAGACTTAAAAGAAGATGATGTATATTGGTGTACAGCTGATCCTGGCTGGGTAACTGGAACAGCTTACGGTATTTTTGCACCGTGGTTAGTGGGGGCATCAAATGTTATTTTAGGTGGACGCTTTAGTCCAGAAGCGTGGTATGAAGCGTTACAAGATTACGGTGTAACAGTTTGGTATAGCGCACCAACAGCGTTCCGTATGTTAATGGGAGCTGGACAAGACGCAATTAAAAAATATGATTTATCACAAGTGCGTCACGTATTAAGTGTTGGTGAGCCATTAAATCCAGAAGTAATTCGCTGGGGTATGAGCGCATTTGGACTTCGTATTCATGATACGTGGTGGATGACAGAAACAGGTGGACAAGTTATTTGTAACTATCCTTGTATGGAAATCCGTCCAGGTTCAATGGGCAAACCAATTCCAGGTGTGAAAGCAGCGATTGTTGATAATGAAGGAAATGAAGTGCCTCCATACACAATGGGGAATTTAGCGATTGGTAAAGGTTGGCCAGCTATGATGCGTGGAATCTGGAATAACCCACAAAAATATGATTCTTACTTCATGCCGGGAGATTGGTACGTATCAGGTGACTCAGCTTATATGGACGAAGATGGATACTTCTGGTTCCAAGGACGTATTGATGATGTAATTATGACGTCAGGTGAGCGTGTTGGTCCGTTTGAAGTAGAAAGTAAATTAATCGAGCATGCTGCTGTAGCAGAAGCCGGTGTAATTGGTATTCCTGATCCAGTGCGCGGGGAAATCATTAAAGCATTTATCGCGCTTCGGGTGGGATACGAACCATCTGATGAATTAAAAGAAGAGATTCGTCAATTTGTGAAAAAAGGCCTAGCAGCTCATGCAGCGCCAAGACAAATTGAATTTAGAGATAAATTACCGAAAACGAGAAGTGGTAAAATTATGCGCCGCGTATTAAAAGCGTGGGAATTAAACTTACCAACAGGCGATTTGTCGACGATGGAAGATTAAGAGAGAAAGGTCTGAACGAAATGACGTTCAGACCTTTCTTTTTTATGTTATGATCAACTTATATATATAAGTTAAAGGGGATAGTACGATGAAAACAGAAAAAGAAAAGATGATACAAGGGGAAATGTACATACCAGCTGATCCGGTTTTAGTACAAGAGAGAGAGCAAGCTCGTATATTAACAAGAAAGTTAAATGAAACATCAGAAGTAAAATTAGAAGAACGTAGTGCAATCGTAAAAGAATTATTCGGAACGACTGGAGATAACATTCATCTTGAATCTTCTTTTAGATGTGATTACGGTTATAACATTCACGTTGGTGAAAACTTTTACGCAAACTTTGACTGTACGATTTTAGACGTATGCCCAGTTACAATCGGAGTGAACTGTATGTTAGCTCCAGGTGTTCACATTTATACAGCAACGCACCCGCTTGATCCAGTAGAGCGCATAAGCGGAACCGAATACGGAAAACCAGTTACCATTGGCGATAACGTATGGATTGGCGGAAGGGCTATTATTAATCCGGGCGTAACAATCGGAGACAATGCTGTCATCGCATCTGGCGCTGTTGTAACGAAAGATGTACCAGATAATGTAGTAGTTGGCGGGAATCCTGCGAGAATCATAAAAAAAATAAAATAATATTTGAACGAAGCGCCTTCCTCGTCTGTATACATTTATGAAAGAATAGATGAGGGAGGTTTTTTATATGTCCAATAAATTGATGCTTACTTTTGCTTTAATTGGAATTATAGTTGTATTTTCTTGTGGATTGTTTTTGCCAATGCCAATTGGATTTAAAGTTTCAATGATTACAGCTGGAGTCATGATGATTGTTATGTTTTCAATTATTATTCCGTTTGATAGAAAATATATAGTACGGAAAAAAGGATATAAAATTGATTTTACAAAAACAAAAGTGTATTTTCGCTGGAATGTATTTGATACTATTTCGGTTTGTCTTGCCGTGTATGCATGCATATGTGTGCAGGCGTTAAATATTTTAGTTTCAACTGGTCATACAATACAAAACCCATATGTTCAATTTTTTACGAATCAATCACAAGTGTGGATTATTGTCGCAAGTGTATATTTAATTTCCCGAATTTCATTAACGTTAAAAGGAATAAAGGAGATCAAAAATCATGGCGCAGATTGGGATTGAGGAGGAGCTCATGCTTGCGTATCAAAATGGAGATAAACAAGCGGGAGCAAAGCTATATGTTTTAATCAAACCAGCGCTATATACATTTTTGTATCGTTTTAACCGAGATGAACAATTAAGTATCGACCTTGTGCAAGATACATTTTTGACGTTAGAACGAAAGAAACACATGTATGAAACCCGAAAAGGCAAAGTAAAAACGTATTTATTTCAAATCGGTTATCGTCTTATGATTAATAAATTAAATAGAAGAAAAAAGTGGCATTCGCTCTTACCGTTTTTAGTACCAATGCAAGAGGTAGAGTTTTCCCACGAAGACCGGCTCACGGTAAGAGATGCAATTTTGAAAGTTCCTGAAGAACAGCGAGCGGTCCTGATTCTTTCTTATTATCATGATATGCAGCAAAAAGAGATTGCAGAGGTACTAGATATTCCTGTTGGAACAGTGAAGTCGAGACTTCATAATGGGATAAAGAAATTGAAACAATTGCTGGAGGTGGATGAAATTGAGCGAAAATCCTTTTAAGAATGAATATAAATTAAAGCAGCATTTAGATAGTGACCATGTAGAAATACCGGATTTTCCAAACACGGTAAGTCGCTTTGATCGATTACTTGGATTTCTTGCTTCTCCAGCGAAAGATCCTGTGGAAGCGACGATTGGGAATGATTTATCGGTTGTGTTTCATGTATCGTTATTAGTTGGTGTTCCGGTTCTTTCTTTGCTAACAATACTATTAGTCGTTTGAGTGAAAAACATACCGTATTTGAAAACGGTATGTTTTTTGTTAGACCTAAAATTATTCTATTTATTATGGTGTTTCATGTTAATATATTAATATTTAATGTGGAATAGAGGTGGAAAAAGTGAGACATTGTTCTAATTGTGGAGGAAAAATTCAAGATTACGATAATTATTGTAGCGGTTGTGGTCATTATTTAGAGAAAATAAGAAAAGATAATTTCGTGACTGAAGTAGACAATAAAGAAAAATTACCTGTAAAGAGTAAGATGGCTATGTTGTGGGAGCAAAAATTAGTAAAAAGAGGTTTGCTTGCTTTCTTAATTATCATTAGTAGTATCGTCCTTATTTATATGAATTCATCTCCGTTTAATACGATGAAAGGTTATTGGTATACGGAAAAATATCATAACTATATTCAAATTCGAGAAATAAATGATGAGTATATTGAAATGGTCTTCTATGATAAAGGGAGAAAAGAAAAAGTTATTCAAGGAAATGTCGTAAATCATAAACGAGATACTGTGAACTTCTACGTGACTGATCGCGGGAAAAATGTAATGACAACATTAGAATTAAAAGATGGAATGCTGTATTATTTTAGTCAAGAAGATACTGCTTCAGGAAGAATGGAATTTACAAAAGGGACGAAAGAGGAATTTAATAATTTCTATAACGTAAAAGACTTTTATAATTCGAATTAAATCTCCTATTTTCTTCAATTTGACACATACTAGTAAATAATGTTATAAAGAAAAGTATATGAATAATTGAGCGTGGAAAGGGAGAAGTAGTGATCATTTCCCTGTTTTAGAGAGCTGATGGTCGGTGAAAATCAGCACATAGATGATCGCGAATTACGCCCCTAGAGCATCTTTTTTCGATTGAGTTATATTCAAAAGGGAAAAGACGGTGCTAAGCCGTTATGTAAATAAGGTGGTAGGCTTTTTTGTCTGCAACTAGGGTGGTAACGCGATGATCAAAATCGTCCCTTATTTGAAGGGGCGATTTTTTTATGTTTTCAACCTTCACGCCAGTAATGAACTTAAAGGAGAGTATGTAGGATATGGGTATTTTACAAGATCTTGAATTTCGCGGGCTAATTAATCAGCAAACAGATGCTGAGGGATTAGAGCAATTATTAGAAAAAGAAAGCGTTAAATTATACTGTGGTTTCGACCCGACAGCGGATAGCTTACATATTGGTCATATGTTACCAGTATTAATGTTACGTCGTTTCCAATTAGCTGGTCACCAACCAATCGCACTTGTTGGTGGTGGTACTGGTATGATCGGTGACCCAAGTGGTAAAAAAGCAGAGCGTACATTAAATACGAAAGATACAGTTGCTTACTACACGGAAAGCATTAAAAACCAACTTTCAAACTTCTTAGAGTTTGAAAATGTGGGCAACCCAGCAACGATGGCTAATAACTATGACTGGCTTGGTAACTTAGATGTAATTACATTCTTACGCGATATCGGTAAAAACTTCGGTTTAAACTATATGTTAGCAAAAGATACAGTAGCATCTCGTTTAGAAACTGGTATTTCATTTACTGAGTTCAGTTACATGATTTTACAATCATACGACTTCTTAAACTTATACCAACAACACAATTGCCGTCTTCAAATCGGTGGTAGTGACCAATGGGGTAACATTACAGCTGGTCTTGAATTAATCCGTAAATCAGAAGAAGATGCGAAAGCATTCGGTTTAACAATTCCGCTTGTTACAAAATCTGACGGTACGAAGTTTGGTAAAACAGAGGGCGGCGCAATTTGGTTAGACCCAGAGAAAACAACTCCTTACGAGTTCTACCAATTCTGGATCAATACAGATGACCGTGATGTAGTTAAATACTTAAAATACTTCACATTCTTATCTCATGAAGAAATTCTTGAGCTTGAGAAGCAAGTAACTGAAGCGCCAGAAAAACGTGCAGGACAAAAATCATTAGGATCTGAAATGACAAAACTTGTTCACGGCGAAGAAGCGTTAGAGCAAGCAATTAAAATTTCAGCTGCATTATTTAGTGGTTCTGTAGCAGAACTTACTGCAAGTGAAATCGAGCAAGGATTCAAAGACGTACCATCTGTAGAACGTACTGCAGAAGATACAGTATTAATCGACTTACTTGTAGAAAGCAAAATTTCACCATCTAAACGTCAAGCACGTGAAGATGTAACAAACGGTGCAGTCTACGTAAACGGTGAGCGTACACAAGCGTTAGACTACGTTGTAACAGAAAACGACCGCATCGAAGGTAAATTTACAATCATTCGCCGCGGTAAGAAGAAATATTTCTTAATTCGTTACTAATCAGAAACGAATTTAAAACAAATAGTACCCCGAATGGTAGGCTGAAAAGTCTATCGTTCGGGGTTTTTATGTATGCATTTAAATTGCCTCATGATTTCTTTTAAATAGAATATGAAGAATTAATACGAGCATATAAAGTAAGCTAATTAACATAACAACAAATGCTGTGGGATAAAACTTTGCTGCATATATAAAGAAATCGATTTGATAAATATCTTCATAATTTAAAACTGTCCCTTTAAAGTAATTCGTAAACTTCGCACTATATTTCCATTCATCAGGATAATCGATTAAATTACTTCCTTGATACCAACTAATAAGTGCTGAAGTAATAAACAGTATAAATGAACTACCGAATTGAACCATTTGGTTTATTGTCAAAATGAATCGAACCTCCCATTTTCTGGTTATTACATCGTGAGAATTTACTTTAATAAACTATTTCGGGGATAAAATAAAGTTAGCAGTCCTGTAACTTTTTTGTTTTAATCTCCTTTTCGAGTTCATACGGAAATCACATGTAAGCGATATGATAAACGTATCACAAATAGAAAGGAGTGGTAAAACGAAATGTCACTAGAAGCGCTCATTATTTTTTCTTTGCTAAACGCTGGTCAGCTTGCAGAGAGCACGAAGGTTGATGTACATAAAGAGCAGAAAGATGCTTATGTATATGTTCAGAAAGAGGAAAATAAATAATTTTATTTTATATAAATGAGAAACATATTAAATTTTAAAAAAGATAATTATCAGAAAATTAGAAAGGGAAATGTTATATAGAAAATATATAACCTGAATCATGAAGTTAAATGGGTGGTAATTTACACAAAATGTGTTTAACGGTTGAATTATAGTGTTACTATAAGACTTTGATGAAAGAGCAACTAATGCATAGTTGCTCCTTTTTATGTCGAATATCAGTAAGTGTTTTAAAAGAGGGAATTGCTAATTTCTGTAGAATTGGATATATGTATATATTGAAAAAACGGGAGATAAGGTAATGTTTGAAGAATTAAAAGTTGTATTTAAGGTTGTAATCGATTTAGCAAATGATTATGAAAGTTATCATGATAAGTATGGAATGAAAAGTTTGACTGTATCGCCTAGTGGAATGCAAGAACTTAAAGAGTTTAAGAATTCATCCGCAGGAAAAGAGTTAGAGAGAAGAGAAAATGCATTATATTATTTTTTAAAAGCCCTAGATTATGAGGTAATAAAGGCAATCCAAGTTGTTATGTATCTTGGAAGAGATCAAGATTATGATAAGAATGACACCCCAGAAAAGATTTACTCGGAATATAGACATTACTTTGGATCAAAAGGATGGGATGAGAAAGATATTATTATTAATATGGTAACAGAGAAAATTTCTTTGGGTAAATACTTACAAGACGGTTTAGGAATTTTAGGTGTGAGAGTGTAGAGTAGAAATTATAGAGATAAAAAGCATTTCTTATGAAGTGCTTTTTATTATATTAAGATTTATATTTAAATATTATTATAAAGAGATTTTAAAGTTAAAGGTACTTTCGTTCGGTGTGTTCTTTATGAGGCAATTACGTAGATAGTATATTATTGAATAATTGAAATTTTGTTGGAGGAATGATTTTCAAATGGTGGAGAAGTAAGGTTAGTTGATTTGATTATGGGATTAATCGAATATAGGAGTATAAACAATAAAAGGGACATAAAATGATGGAATACATACATCATTTAGTATCCTTTTTTGTATATTTTGTATAATAAATGCGAAATTCCACATTTATTATTATTCAGATTTTATCATATTTTTAGGGTAATATATTAATGTAAATGGGGGATTTGTTTATATGGCAACAGGAAAGAGTTTATACATCGCAAATTTTAATTGTACATTCGGAAATGAAAATAAGCCTATGTTGGATTACTTTGAAGAAATTATTATGCCAGCATTTCAACAATCGGTAAAAAGAGAAAGCGATGGTAACACATACTTTTTTGAAAATGTAAGATTGATAATGACAAAAGGGGATTTTATGCTAGGTGGGTTATTAATAAAGCGCACAAAATTAGAAGTAAAATCAATATATGAGGAAGGCAAAGGTTTAAAGTTAATTGATGAGATTTACCCTTCTGATCCATACTCATTTTTCCTAATAAATTTAAAGAATCATAGAATGGTAATTGTAAAGAATCAAAAAGGAAGTCCGACACTTGGGAATTTTTCAGCAACTGCGAAATTTGTGCTGAAGGATTATATTAGTAAGATCAATAAAGATATTGAGGAAAAAGAAGATAGGCTACCTGCTGTGAACCTTAATATTGTTGCTATTCCATTTGAAGATGCAATAAGGAAAGAATTGAGAAAGGTGAAAAAAATTAAGAATGTAATTCTGCGCTTTTATCCTTTGAATGGTGATATTGATGGAAAACAAGCATTAACCAGCTTGAGAGAAATGCTAGATGAAGTAGAGAGTAAAAATGGTCATGTCGAAATAAAAACGCCGGGCAATAAAGAGAAAGTTGTGGATCTGCTTGATGACACAAAAGGATTAGTACGGCCATCGCTTAGAGTTGAATACGATAACGGTTCAGCTAAAACATTAAGAGATGATTCTTTTACAGAAGAGATGAAAATACCTTTAGAGGATACAGGAAATCTTTATAAGGATCTAGATAATATAGCAGGTAAAGTTATAAATAAGGAGGAATTTACTGATACTAGTGAAGAAAATACAAGTATATATGGTAGATGGTTTGGGAAATTAGAGAATATGTTTAAGGGTTGATAGGAGGTAACGATGAACCAAGAGAAAAAGAATCAGTTAATTGCAAGTATAAGAAGGATGACTGATCCGAATACCAAGTCTGATCAGATTGTGATGAAGAGTTTAGCTCTACAAATCCCTTCAAAGCGCAGATTCTTATTTTTGGTACTAGTAGCAGTGGCCTTTTTTGCAATACACTATTGTATGTTAGTTCATTCTGAAGATTACATTGAGAATTTTACAGATCTTTTAGGGAATATTAATGATATCATTGTTCCAACTTTCGCAGTAATTATTACAGGTTACGCAATTTTTCAAGCTCTTGTGAATGGATCAACACTAATTAACTTAATGACAGTAAGTGAAGCTGATAAAAGTAAGTTTGAAGAATATAACTTATATTTCTTTGGGCTTAGTCTATTATATTTAGGGATAATTATTTTAAATTTATTGTTGATGTTATTTTTTAAGAATGTATCTGCGGATTGGAGTTTACCATTCGTCTCGCATCAAACAAATGAGATAATTGCCTCTGTACTAATGACAATGTATTTAGGGCTATTAATGCATTCTCTAATTGAATTGAAAAGCTTTGTTTATAATTTGTTCCAATGTTTCACAATTAATGCTGCTTCAAGTGGAATAGATTTTTTAAAAGAGGATAAGGAGAAAGAGAAAAGGCAAGATGGAACAGATGCGTAGAATTAGATAGGATGGTAAAAAGTTAACAGCGATATTAAAAAGAGAATATAAATAGAATTTTAGTGAATAGAGTCGTATCTTATTATAGATGCGGCTTTTCTGTTTCAATTGTTCTTTATAAAACTATGTAAGTGCTATGAATTTTATTTTTGAGGTGGGGAAACAGGCGGTATTTGATAATTAAACGGTTAAGAAAAACATTCGTCCACTTTGTATCTAATTCTTTAGGTTAAATGTAGTTCAAAATCCCCGTCAATACTATTTTGATTTCCAAATGTTTTTTCGTACAGATTAATGGTTTTTGTAAATGCGTTTTTTAATGCAAAGAGGTAGCCTTCTTCAGCTATAATTTCCTGTAATACTAAGCGTTGGAAGCCTTTTTCTTTCGCAAATGTTTTAAACCAATCAAGGACAATAAGTCCCTTTCCTTGATTACTTGGAGTAATGCTTATAGCGGCAATTGCCAAGTATGGAGATGGGAAAAACTCACTTCTAAGATTAATGGTCACTTTATATTCTTTAGAAGAAATATGTAAAGTATACTTAGAAAAATTTTGAATGAATTCTATTTCATCTTGTACTAATTCCTCTAATAATATTTTTAATTCTTGAAAGTCCTGTATATAAAGCGGGAATTTGGGGGGTTTTTTTCAAAATAAGTACGTTCTTTTATAGTTTGTTTTTTGCCTTGTTAATAACAAATAAAAAAAGCCCAGGCCCCTTGATAAACAAGGTTCCTAAGGCTTTTAATACGACTCTTTTCAGAGTACCGAGATTAACGAGAGTAGAACTCGATAGTATCAAAAAGCCTTATTATATCAGTGTTCGTAGCATGTTTATTATTAGCTAGCCCCAAAATTAGCCCCACTTTCCGCTAAACTCTGGCTAAATAGCTCTACTGACATGGACTCCATTTCCTTCAATACATGTCCATAAATTTCATAAATCATTTGTGGAGAATTCCCTAAACGTTCGGCAATTACTTTCACATTTAAACCTTGATTTAGTAGTATGGTACAGTGTGTATGACGTAATCCATGTATTGTAATTGAAGGAAGGTTTGTTTTATTTAATACTCTCCTGAATGCATAAAGAACGCTGCTATCAGTTATAGGTTTCCCGGTTTGGTATGATGTAAATACAAACGATTCATCTTGTAGTTTGTATCCAAAAGATAGCATTACTTCCATGCACCACTTACGATATGTTTTGAGTTGGCTGATAAGTACATCATCTATTAGAATTGTTCGATAGCTATTTTTTGTCTTGGGTGATCGTATCCCCTTATTATCTCTGGTACGTTCAATAGTAATTGTTTTATTATCAAAATCGATGTTTTTCCACTGCAATCCACAGGCTTCACCTCTCCGAATTCCTGTGTATGCAACGGTTAATAAAAATGTATAATTTGTGGTGTTTTCTTCACGCTTAGCTACTTTCAAAAATTCAACTAATTGCTCAGGTGTGAAGTAATTATTGTTTTCTTCTTTAATAGTTTCTTGGCTTGAAAGTTTAACTTTTGTGAAACGATTACGAGATAATATCTCATCTTCCACAGCTGCATTAATAGCAATCTTGAATAGGGTGTGAAATAAATGAACTGTACTTGGTTTGTATTTCTTTTCAAGTACATTCAAAAATTCTCTCTTATATGTGGTTCTATCCAATGTTTGCAACTTATAATGACCGAGTAATGGTTTCATTTGTAAGCGAATAGCCATTTCACGTTGCGCTCTAGAGGTTGGTTTCCAACTGTTTTTATGAGTGTTATACCAAATATCCAACCATTCTCCAATGGTCATTTGATCATGTTCGACCTGCTTAGATTCACCACGTATTGTTGCAGCCTTTACTTCTAAAAGGGATTTGAGAGCTGCCTTTTCTGATTTAAATCCACTTTTTTTCTTCTCTTTCCTTTTTCCTATATTGTCATAATACTTATGACGATACATCCACAGTTTTTCATTCTTTGCATTGAAATAATAGTATATTTCAGGCTCTTTTGCGGATTTGTGCAACTTCACTATTACCATTCCTTTCATTGCTTTGGCTGGCGTATGCATAGGAATAGGTAAGTGCTAATTGCTACTATTTATCTTTTGAGCGATCAGATGATTCTTTCTTTAAAAATGCAAACATATTTTCAAAGTCATCGTATTCTTTTTCGATTTTTTCATCTGAAGGATAGTTTACTTCAAGTTTTTCAAATAAAACATCTAACATTTTTATAGCTAGTTCTCTGTTTTCTCTAGTCAATGCTTTACCGTTAAAGTAAGCGTTACTCTGTTCTAGAAAATCTTTTATATCTGGATATTCACGTCTACGGTAATCTTCCACAAGATAAGATCTATTTTCTGCTTCAAAATAGGCTTCTTCTTCTTCAGGTGTCATTAAATCAAAAGGGTTTACATTTCTTCTTTGCTGTATTCCAGTTAAGTTAAGTTTTAGTTTCGCTATGCGTTTTTCTAGGCGGATCTTTCTCGCGTTTAAATTCTTTTTTTCTTCTTCGGAATTACATTGTTTCAGTTTATTTTCAATTGCCTGTAGTTCATTAACATTCATTAGATATGATGCCTCGTCAAATGATGCTTTTTCTTCTTGGGTTAAACTTACATCTTCTTCGTTTATATATCCTGCTTTTAACAGTAAATCGGTGTATCCGACATTTAATACTTTAGCCAATTCAACTATTGTTTTTGCGTTAGGAGTATTTGTGCCAAGTTCCCACATTCTTATTGTACTTTCAGCTTTCCCGAGTTTTTCAGCGAGTTGTTTTTGCGTAAATTTGTTGTTTTTTCGTAATTCTTTTATTTTTGCTCCAAATGTAGATGTTTTCATTTTTTTCACCTCTTATATAGTACATATTCTTATTAAAGCATCCTATAGGCTGATTAGCAAGAAAAAACAGCATAATAAATGCTTGACAGCATAATAAATGCTGTGATAAGTTATAAGCATAATAAATGCGGAAAGGTGGTGCAATTGAAAAATGACTGTGCGACTTAAAGTATTTAGACACGAAATCAAGCTAACTCAACAGCAAATGGCTAAGTCTATAGGGGTATCGCTTTCGATGTATGAGAAAGTCGAGCGTGGGAGTATCAAAGCATCAAGGAATTTTATAGATGCTTTAAAACACAAATATCCTCATGTTGATATTAATTATATTTTTTTTAGTGTTTAACAGCATCTTTAATGCTGTTAAGGGGTGGAGATAAAAAGGGGGCATAATAGTGATTCCGGCAAATGTACAAGTAAATATTGATGAGAAGGCAATCAAGGAATACATATTGCAGCAGATAGATCAACAAATGCATGAAACATTATTAATGGTTGATATTGAAAGATTAGTAGTCATTACATCTATGAGTAAAAGATTCCTAGAAGATGAGATTTTATCTGACCCCAGGATGCGCGTCATTGAGCGACGTCGCAATAGAAAACGGTGGTGGTTTTATAAGCAAACTCTTGAAGTGATAACAGAAATTGTAGATGAATGGTAGACGATAACGCTTTGGCTGGCGTATGCATAGGAAAATAAAACTGATTACATCTTTGTTGGTCAGATGGTCGAGCGGACCGAAAAAAATGCAATGTAGGCACTTATAGCTAATATGAGGGTGGCAACCTTAATTGAAAAAGAGTGAGGTGAATACATATGAACGGAGTATTAACCGCGACAAGGTTAATGAAAGCACATGAAATTGTAAAACGATGTGCTGTAGCAAGAAAAAATCCTGAGATTTTAGAAGCTATGGAGTTTGAAGCGAAGCAAAAGTTATATGAAATGAATAGTAGTAAATAAGGAGAGAAGAAATATGGATCAGTTAACGGTAGCAAAAGAGCAACCAATAGTATCAGGCCTAGTAAATGCAAAAATGTATTCAGAAAATCATGGTGAAGAAAGTGATTTGAAAAATTTCACGAGTGAACTTGATGGTGAACTAGGATCACTGGGAGTGAGCGTTGCGACTTTAACAGATGTAGAAGTTCTTTTAGCGCACTTAGTAGAAGATATGGATACAGCGGTATACAAAGGTGAGGAAATTTATTGTTTTAGCGTTTTTCACAGGAAGTTAAGAGTATATTGGCGATTATTAAACCATACAATCGGTGATTTAAATAAAGAATATGAAAAAGTAGATGAAATTAAAGATGGATTATTTAAAGAGGTAGTAAAGAATGGTAGTAAAAACCAATAAAAAAAGATATATGAATTGGCCGTTCATATATCTTCAAGAACAATTATTTATCTACTTATATTTTAACATCAAGTTTATTAGGTAGCAATAGGAGGTGAAATCTATGCTCGATAACTTTAATAATATACCAATAGAATTGAGAAACTTAACCCAGTGGGTGCTTTGGCGTAAAGAAAAAAGAGATGGTAAACCAACAAAGGTTCCATACCAAGTCAACAGCAAAATGGCACAGGCGAATAATCGTAACACTTGGGCTACTTTTGAAGAAGTTGTGGAAGTATATCAGCAAGGTGGATATAACGGAATTGGATTCATGTTTTCCAAAGACGACCCATTCATTGGGATTGATATAGATCATTGTGTTCTGGAAGGCAAGTTTACAGATTTAGCAGAGGATATTATGAATATCGTTCCGAGTTATACAGAATACTCTCCAAGCGGTGAAGGTATTCATATTATAGCAAAAGGAAAATTGCCATTAAGAGGCCCAGGTACAGGCAAAAAAAATCCTGCTATTGGTCTTGAGATATATCGGCATGGTCGTTATTTTACCTTTACTGGAAACGGCATAAATAATCTCCCTGTGGAAGAATCAACTGAAAAATTAAAGGTTATATTTCAAAAATATATAGAAAAGAAGGAAGTACCTGCAGCAATAAAAACACCTTCTGTTTCAAGGGGGGCTAACATCAACAATCTCTCCAATTCAGAACTATGGGAGCGAATGTTTAATAGCAAGAATGGTAGGGATATTAAGGATTTATTTTGTGGGGTGCTTATAAATGGTGATCATTCTTCAACTGACATGGCCTTATGTAATCATCTAGCATTTTGGACGGATAAAGATGCTGCAAAGATGGATTCCATGTTTAGAGAATCTTCATTACTTCGTGAGAAGTGGGATAAACCACATTCTTCTGATGGTCGTACATATGGACAAATGACAATTGAAAAGGCAATTGAATCTACCCACAGTTCTGTTTCTGATTATAACCGAAACAATGATGTTCATTTATCAAATAATGAACAAGCTAAAACAGCGGGTATAAAGAAAGGCACCTGGTGGGGCGAAAATAACGGAAAGATTAGTTTTTTGCATCATATCATGGTCGACTATATTTTACAGGAAAATAAAATTGTTCGTTTTCCAAATGAAGATGGTGATATCTATGTTTACAACGAAGCTACTGGAATATATGAACTGGATAAAACGTGTAGGAAATTACGTTCACTTGTTCGTGATGCAGAGATACTAAAAAGAAATCAAGTGCGTGAAGTACAAGAATACATTATGGACATGTCACCAGTAGTAAATGAAGAATCCAAGAATTATATAGCAGTAGAAAATGGTTTATTGCATCTTGATAGTATGCAATTTAAAGAGTTTACACCAGATGTATTTGTAACCAAAAAGATACCAACAAAATATAATTCAAGGGCTTTTGATTCATTTGTTGAAAGAACGCTGATGAAAGTATCTGATGGACATTTACCTACTATCACAAATATTCATGAAATGTTTGGAGCGGTTTTGTATCCAACCTTATTAGTTCCGAAAATGTTTTATTTGTATGGACGTAGTGCCCATAATGGGAAATCCACCGTTTTATATATGATACAGAAAACGTTCAATTCTGGGGAGAACATATCAGCGATAAGTCCGCAGAAATTGGCGGAAAATGCCTTCGCGGGTAGTAGTATTTATGGGAAATTGGCAAATATCGTAGATGATCAACCCGATGAGGTAATACGTGATAGTGGGACATTAAAAACTATCATTACAGGTGGATATGTCGACATCGAATACAAAGGAAAGGGTAGTCAAACAGTACAAATGAATACGGTATGTATTACAGCTAGTAATCACTATCCTAATTTCAGAGAGCACGGCAATCAGATTAATAAACGACTGCATATTTTACCGTTTGATCATAATTTTATGAACGACCCAGATCGTATATCTGAAATGGAAAGCATGAAACAACTTGAAACAGTAAGTGCAAAGGAATACGTCTTGAAATTGGCTGTAGATGCAATAAAGGATATGAAGCAACGCACGGCCGATATCCTAACGTACAACGAGAAGGCGGAGGAAGCGAAACAGAACTTTATGGAATACAATGATCCACTTGCTGACTTCTTTTTTGAATATGATAAACAATTTTTCGAAAGAGTCAGAGGGACGGATGCTCTAAAGGCATATGATGAGTGGTGTAAAGATAATCATATTCAATATCCATTAGATCAAAAACGATTCAAAGATGCTGTTTGTGCTAAGTTCGGTATGGAGTGGAAAGACAAAAAAGTAAAAATAAATGGTACATCAAAAACAGTGAAGGGCTTTAAAATAAAACCAGCAACTTATTAGCAACCAACGTGAGCCTTAGAGTGGTAATGGTTTGAAGTGTTTGTGTTGCGCAAACAGCAACCTTTCGGCAACTAGTACAATCCTTAGAGCCATAAGGGTTTGAAGTGTTCTAGTTGCTAGTTTATATATAAACTTAATTAAAAATGCATTTATGTATATAACAAATATACTTATTAATTAATTGTTGGATAAATGCACGAACGGAGATAGGGTAACGAGCAACCAGCAACCAAACATGTAAAAACCTTAGAACCGTAAGGGATGAACATGGTTGCTGAAGGTTGCCGTGGTTTCTAAAACAAGCAATAAAAAATGGAGGTAGAGAAAATGGCAATTAAAAAAGCTCCAATCGTATTAGCGATTGAACGTGATGAAAAAGGAAATCTTAGTACATGGTGTCAATACTGTAGAAAGTTTCATCACCACGGAACAGGTGAAGGGCATAGGGATGCACATTGTTTTGAGGAAGATAGTCCTTATACTCGTACAGGTTATGTTCTAAAGAAGATGAAGCTGGGTGGTAAAGAGATTACTAGAAAAGCGAATTAAATCTAAGTAGGTGATATGTAATTGAATTGGTTGAAAGACTATCAGAAATTAGAAAAGGACATTGCTTATTTGGAATACAACTTAGATAAAACAAAGGCTGAATTAAAACGCTGGATCAGTGGCGACTTACAGAATGTTCGTCTAACTGCTGAGTCAGATGGCGCAAAAGTAGAAGTACATATTGAAGCAATTGAGTATGAACTGGCTCATAAGCTGAATGATATGTACAAATTGAAAAAGTTAGTGAGTACATTCAAAGGATTAGAAAATAGAATACTTAAGCTGAAATATATCGATGGAATGACGTTAGAACGGGTAGCAGAGGAGTTAAATTATAGTACAGGCTATATTAACAAGAAACATGCTGAGATTATGAGGGAAATTAAGTTTACAGGAGATTAAAGATAGGAGGATAGAGAACTGTGGAAGGTATTGAAATGAACGATTTATCATCCCCCCTATCAAAAAACAAAATAAAGCACTTATGGGAAGACGGGTAGTATGGGGGCATTTCTATCGTTAGACAACATTTTTAAAAAATAAAGGGGGGTGTTTGATACGAAAATGCCAATAAAGATGTTGAAAACCTTGCTATATCAACAATTCAGAACATGTAATCTTCAGTTTTTAAGTTGAAAAATAGGGTGTTTTTATAGGTTTAATACGTGAAAAAGTGGGGATGTTCTATCTTCATTTTGTCGATATTTGTTGAAAAGATATTAAAAGGAGGTGTGGGAAATGACTAGACAGTATGAGACCGCATCTATGGCTCACAGAGAACTTAGGGCTAAATTCGAAATGGAAAAGGAAGAAGAATTAAGAATTAGCATTTTGAAACAGATAAAAGATGCTTTGAAAAAAATAAGTAAATTGCAATAAAACTATAAAAATAAAAGGAGATATAACAATGAAATATGAAGAAATGATTAAAAAAGCGAATTTGTACAATGAAATGTTGGAGGTATTAGCTAGACCGTCACAATTAATTACGGAGAGCCAGAAAAAAATTAATTCCTTAAAGAAAGAAATTGAAGAGCTCGAATCAGATGATAAACAACAAGTGTTAAACAAATTGAATCCTAAGAAATTCTTCTTCAAAAAACAAGAATCAGTTGATGTTGAGGAACTCATTTTAAAAAAGGAAATTGAAATACGTAGAGAAGAAAAAGTAATCGAGAAATTACAAGATACAAAACTAACCGAAATTGTGGATCTTAATGGTGTTGTAGATGAGACGCAAAAGATTTTGGATAAAAAGCATAAAGCTGTGGAGGAGTTAAAATCTAAAGCGTTAAAAGCTAGGGAGGAATACCATAAGTTAGTAGATGAATATGAACAAGAATATCTAGAATATAAAAGGTTTGGTGAGGCCGTTCGTTCTAAAGTTAATTCGGTTAAGAAAGCTGATTATGTTCCTGAATACCATGGTGATAATGGCTACGCAACCCAAGGAAAACAATTGGTCGTTCATGAAGCTGATAGTGAAATTATTAATGGAGCCAGAAAACATGCAATTAATAGAATGATTTATTAATAATTTGTATGGTATCGGATGTGATATAAATGGAAATACGTTGTTCGGTTGGAGAACTTAAATTAACGACACGTAGTGAGAGCAAAGAAAAGATAATCAGTGGTTATGCAGTTAAATGGGACAAATGGTCTATTAAGATATACTCGAACAGAAAGCAATTTTATGAGCGAGTGAAAAAAGGAGCATTTCAAGAGTCCTTGAAAGAAAAAGACCAATTCGCATTATTTAATCACAATAAAAATAAATTTTTAGGGGAAATTCAAGATGGTAGTTTAACCTTGGAAGAAGACAGTGTGGGCTTAAGTTTCAAGCTAATACTACCTGATAATGATCTAGGACAAAAAGTATACCAGGAAGTGACTAGTGGTAAATTATCGCAAGTATCTTTTACCTTTGTAGATGAAAATTCAACTTGGGAAACCAAACACGAAGAAGAGTATAGGACTATTTTAAAGGCTCGTTTACGTGAGATTAGTCCGGTCTACAATCCGGCATATCCGGATACTACTGTTGTGGAAGGAGATAAGCGACAACATTTGTTGGTGAAAGAGCAAATTGATCATACACTGTTTGAGTTTGAAAGGAGAGAATTAATCCGAAAGATTAAGAGTGCTTTAAAGTTGGGAAATTAATCTATTCAGAGGTAGAATCAACTGTGTATCGTTTGGAGATTTAAATAATTAAGTAGAAAAAAACCGATGCACCTTTTATTAAGCATCGGTTTTTTATGTTATTACTGTTCTTTAACATTCTAGTTCACCATATAGTAATTCAATTTGTTTTTTTCCTAAAATAACAGATTGATCATCAATAATCCCTTTTTTATTCAATTCTAATAAAGAGTAATATAGACGATAGTGATAATCTAACTTTAGCTTAATGTCAGTGTGGTCATCGTTTAAATCATCGATAATCTGATAATATTTTTCCTTTAGTAGAGCGTAAAAGTTATTTTCTTTTAAACTAGCAATCTCAGTAATAGTAAAACCAATAATAATTCGATTATATTGATTCCACAGAGCAAGTTTTCTTCTCTTTCCTTCACTATTTTGCCACATGGTAGTACCTTTACTAAATGTTTTGTACGATGAGAAAATACCTAATTTTGATAGTTTATCCCGTAAAAGTTCGTCTAAGTTACTTACTTCTCTTGAACCGATTGATCGTGTATGATTTTTTGATTCACCTATAAGACGAAGACCAACGTGATCGCTAATGAATTTTGGAGTAACACCATCTAGAAATTCAATAATGTGATCAATTTGATTTTCTGAGGTTTTAACATTGTCATAAACTTTTATATGTTTAAATCGTTTATAAACGTATGTCATTAATTCCTCAAGGGAATCACCTTTTTCTTTTTTCGTTCCAGATTTAAAGGCGTCATCCACCTTTTTTACCATGTCATCGAATTTCTGATAATCTTTATTTGGAATTGGTCTCCAAATATCATCATCATCTGCATAGTCTATATATTGATTGTAGTTAATACTATTATTCATCTGCATCACCGATCATCTTAGTATTTATCTTATAGAATACTCGAATGTCTCTAGTCATTAGTGTTGATCCACAATCAGGGCAATAATCATTTTCCCTTAAAAATTCTAGTAATTCTTCTTCATCTTCAAATTCAAAGGCATCAACCAAGTCGGTATCTGAATTATTACATCTCAAGATGAAATTAGTTTTTAATATTGATCTTGAAACCATACAGTTAAGTAGCCTTATAATTGTACCGACTGGCAATTTGGATTTTCTTGATAAAAAATAAGGAGAGATACTTTCATCTTCTCTAAGAATGGTTAAACATTCATTTAATACTTTCAGTTGTTGCTCCTGTATCT
The DNA here is from genome assembly GCF_042136375.2 of Bacillus altaicus. NCBI lineage: Bacteria > Bacillati > Bacillota > Bacilli > Caryophanales > Bacillaceae > Bacillus > Bacillus altaicus. Next base: position 1,090,643 of record NZ_CM143394.1, read on the forward strand.
TCAAATTCTTGGATTGATTTATATTTGCTAAGGTTAAATAAAACATCGTCAACTATCTCCTTTGGGGTACCGGAGTTTTTCACCCTCTTTAAAGAAATAAAATTATAACTTTTTGAAATCTTATATGGATAAGGTTTTCCATTTTCGGAGTAAGTAATACCCAGGGATGAAACCAAGGTGTTTTCCATCATCATTTTAACAATATTTCTTGAATCAGCATAGTTGAGAGGCTTTCCTTGTGAATTAGCCATAAAAGAGACAATACCTTTTCCGGCTTCGTGTAAGAATATAGAAAAAGGTTTTTCTTTTGGAATTTGTTTGTAGACCTCTATCAATTCTGTCTCATAACAATTTAATAATGCACGTTCAAATCTTTTTACAAAACTTTTCTTTTTAAAAGCATCTTCTTTGGATGTTAGAGTGTCTACTAAGCCCTTTAAGTCTGAATTTGTAAAATGTGATAATTTCTTTTCAATGATAGGGTTGTTGTGATCAAAGTATTCTTCTACAATAACGGCCATCACTTCAAAGATCCAATCGGGATTGGTATAATTAAAAGCTAAAAAGTTTTTTCTAAAATAGTCCATAAACATCAAAGCTATATTATCGAACCCTTTGTCCTTATCTTTAATCATACTGTTTATAGATTGAACAGTATGGGTTGGATGTAATGATAGTCTAAAATGGTTCAATTTATAGTCTATAATAAGGTAGGCTGAATATATGTCTTTTTCTAAATAAGGATTGTTATCCTTGTCTTTCAATAATAAATATGAAGGAGCTACTAGTGTTATGATGATTTGCTCTTTCACCAGGTCCAATTTTGAATGTGTAATCTGTATTCCATTGAGGCTATCAATGTTTGTATCAACGATATGTCCGGTCTTCTTTTTGATTTTCTCATAGAATGTTTGGATTGGATTTTTTGAAAAAACTGTTTTCACTTCAGGTTCAAAGATGTAAATAGTGTTATTACCATGCATATGAACATGATTTAACCATGTAATAAAAAAATCAAAATTAATTTCATCCATCATCAAAGAATGTATTACTTTATCACTTTTATTTTTTAGTGATCCACCTAGTGTGAGAGCTGGGTAGTGTTCTTTTAATAAGGTGAAATGGTTGCCTCCAGCTTTATCTATAAAGAAAAATAGATTGTGCTGCTGTTGTTCAGTTAAGTCCATATAGCTTTTCATTTTTACTATTCCTCCATACTTATTTAACGTTTCAATTTGTCTAACCAAAATCCGGGAGATAAATAATCTCTTAATTTATGAATTGGATGATTAGTTAAACAAATACATAAATATATATACTTACAGGATATATTAAAATATGGAAAAATGGAATAATAAGCAAATATTTTAGAAGTATTTCAATACTTAATGTAATTGTAAAGGGGGATTCCTCATAGATGATTTCTTATAGAGAAAATAAAAAGCATCTCTATTGAGATGCTGAGCTTAAATATATTCAGTTATTTTAATTCTTGTTGTTTTAAATAGGTTACTGCTTCTTGAATATGATTTTTAAATGATTCAGCGGATTGTTTATTGTGGCGGCCATCATAAGTTGCAGAATTAGCATTGTATAGAGAAGCCTTAGAAAAAGTTACTAAAGAACCTTTTAGATATCTACCAATTAGTCTAGCTTCTTGTGGCAAGGGTTCACCATAGTATTCTCCTTGATCCCAATAGCCTCTAGATATATATTTTCCTGGAGATAATTCTACTAACTCTTCTTCTGGATATGAGGATTCTCCATAGACTCCAGATGGCTCCAATGAGTCTAATTCTAGTAGAAAGTATGCCCATTCATAGTCCGCATCTGAAAGCCATTGGAAAATCAATTTTTTTGGTTTTAACACATGTCCTATAGATTCCAACTTTAACTCAATGCAGCCATCTTCGTTTGATAATTTACAGCCAGTTAAATCTAGTCCACCACCTTGTGGTAAAAATGTATGATTTAATGCATTGTTTTTGCCAATAAAATTTAATACCTCAACAATAGCCTTAGGATCATGCCATTCTTTATTAAGTGGTACGTCCCCTTTAAATAATGTTTTAATCATTTCTTCCCACTTGGGTAACTCAGTAATTCTAAATGCATCGCTCATTAAAATATCCCCTCTATTTTACTTATTTTGAACAAAAGTTTATGTACTTACAAGAATTATTTTACATTTATAGATGCATAAACCCTCCAACAGTATAGCACATATTAGAGACTTATCTATTGAATAAAAGTTTCGATAGTTTACAGTTATTAGTTACTTCGTCATTCATAAATCTTTGATTAAATACGTAATTTTCCATAAACCATTATTATATAAAATAAAAGAATCAACTCATTAAAGTAAGGGCGGACTCTTTCTAAAAAAATATTAAAATTATTATAATGTCATTTTAAATATTTCTTGATCCAATGGAACTTGAGTGGTTTTAAATGTTTGTTCATCATAAGGAAGATAGAAACGATAAGTGTCTCCATACATATAAATCCAAAATTTTAATTGTGTACCGCCACCAGATAATCCATGTTTGATTTCATTGATGTTTTTAAATGTATGATGATGCACGTTACCTTTTAAATCTTCTACTACTAAAAATAAGCTGTTTTGATTTAATCTAAAATAACGTAAAATATGCTTTGATTCATAGCATGTTGACGTTTGGAAATTTGAATCGATATCAATTTCTTTATTTAACGATAAGTAGAGCGTTTTATATAAGTTTTGTAATTCATATTGTAGTTCTTTTTTTGATGTGGCAGTGTGGATTGGCTTTAATGTAACGCAGTATTCCTCATCATCTAAAGTGTAAAGAAAATCAGGAACTAATCTTCTAGTTTCAATGGCTTTGTATTTAATATTGTGCTCATTGAAAATGTAGGTTGAAGGTAGTATCTTTATTTTTTCCTCTAAATCTAACAAGTGTAATTCACCTATTCCATTCAGAAACCCTTTTTTTAGATGATCTAAATTAGTATATTTTTGTAAGTGGAGATGATAATTTTCTTCTTTTTTATCGGCGTTAGAAGCGTGAATTTCAACTTTATAAGCTTGCTCTATATTGAATTGTGCTGATAACTCATTTATGTTTCGACAATAAATATTAGCAGCATCGATGTGAGAACGAGTAATATTTTCTTTAATTTCTTTTGATTTTGCACCTTCTGGATTTATAAAATCGATAAAGTTTTTTAATGTACCAAGTAAAGTATTGGTCATTGGATAATACCCCCTTAATATTTATTTTAAGAATATTTTACCATATTTTAAAAACAGGCTGCCTAGCTATAACATGAAATATTTTACATAGGATATCAGAAAATATTTCATGATTGAAGATAGTATCTTAAGTTAAGATGTTATTTTAAGAAATGGACGAGGAATTTACTTAACTAATTAGTAGGTTCTTTTTTGTTTAATTTAAAAAGGTGTATATGTAACTCAAAGCGAACATATCCATATTCAAAATGAAAGGGTGAGTCGATGATTATTAGAGAAGGTATTGAGGTAACTAGAATTACCTTAGATGGTTATGAATTACCGATTCCAGAAGGATATTATGAGTTTCTACTTCGTGCTGGGTATTGGGGATACGGTGAAGAAGTAGAAAAAATAAATCGTGAGGAAATTTTGTCGGATTATGACAGGAAAGTGGTCATGAAAGATGGTAAATTACGAACGATATTAACTTATAAGGGGAATAAAAAGAAAAGAGGTAAAAAATTATGAATGAAAGGGTGGATCGTATGGAACGTAAAGAGTCTAAAGAAAGGACGATATTAGATAACCCACCTAGTGAAGAAACAGCATTGAAAATGGTTGAATTTTTTTTGAGAACATCGGTTCCACGTATATTAGCTGCTCGTAAGGTTGAAGAGAAAGCTAAACAAAATGTGAAGTAATGTAATAAGAGGGGTTTACTATATCGTGATAACCTTATGTGGTAATATATATTTACAACATAAGGAGGTAGAAAATGGTTTGGATTACGCTAGTTATATCTTTTTTAACTTTATCAGTGTCAAGTTATAGCGCTATAACACTAAATAAAAACAAAGAAAAAGATCGTAGGATTGCTGTAGAATTATCTGAGAAAAGAAGAATGCAAAATGATTTATTTGAACACATTACAAAAGTTCTTGATATAGGTAGAAGGTGTGATGTAGAAACTGATGAAAAAGAAAAGCAAAAAATGAAATTTGAATTGTTAGATCACAAAATATTTATTTGGATTAACTTAGATAGAAAAAACAAATTCACAAAAGATTTAAGGGAAAACTGTAATGAATATGTTACTCGGTGTGCTGATTTTTTAAGCACATCGGATGAAAAGGAAAAATCACATTATCAGAGAGCTTCTGAGCAAAATAAAAAGGTTATATGGGTTTTAATTGATAAATATATTGAGGAAGAAAATAAATTAATAGAAGGATTAATGTAGTCACATTCAACAACTGAATGTGGCTTTTTATTATACCTTGGATGTGAGGAAAGCTTTAATAAGATTCTTCCATAAACAAAACTTTATATTGAGAAGGAAAGAGAACATGAATAATAAAGGTAATTAAAGTATCATAATTCATTTTCTTATTCTGTTAACACTTACCCATTTCTATACACACGCCAGCCTTATAATTTTTTTGCCCCAAACTAGCCCCACTTAGCCCCAGGGACATTCTTTTTTATGCCTTATTTTGCGTTGTTAATAATAAATAAAAAAGCCCAGGCCCCTTGATAAACAAGGTTCCTAAGGCTTTTAATACTACTCTTTGCAGAGTACCGAGATTAACGAGAGTAGAACTCTACGATTAATGCTTCGTTGATTTCAGCTGCTAACTCAGGACGCTCAGCGTGACGAGTGTAAGTAGCTTCTAACTTATCAGCATCGAAAGTTAAATATTCTGGTACGAAGTTGTTAATTTCGATCGCTTCTTTAACAACAACAAGGCTGTTAGATTTTTCGCGAACACCGATAGTTTGACCAGGTTTAACGCGGTAAGATGGGATATCTACGCGAGCTCCATCAACCGTGATGTGACGGTGGTTTACTAATTGGCGAGCTGCACGACGAGTGCGAGCTAAGCCCATGCGGTAAACTAGGTTGTCAAGACGAGCTTCAAGAAGGATCATGAAGTTTTCGCCGTGCTTACCAGGCATTTTACCTGCTTGGTCAAATGTGCGACGGAATTGACGCTCAGTCATGCCGTACATGTGACGAAGTTTTTGTTTCTCTTGTAATTGTAAACCGTATTCTGAAAGTTTCTTACGTTGGTTAGGACCGTGAGGACCTGGTGCGTAAGGGCGTTTTTCTAATTCTTTTCCTGTGCCGCTTAGAGAGATTCCAAGACGACGAGACAGTTTCCATGCTGGACCTGTATAACGAGCCATAGTTGACTCCTCCTTCAAAAATGTTTTTATTTTCGTAAAATAAAAACAGACGTAATCGATATTTACGGGTATTTTGTTTTCATGTACCTTCGCTCCAGCAGCAGGGAGTTACGAGATACACCTCCGCAGAGGAACAAAATACAAACGATAAACTCACATTACAAGGCTGCCTTTTTATTTTACACAAACGCTATTATATCTTTTAGCTACAGTTTCGTCAAGCGACTCCCTTTTTGTTTTATGCAGATAAATTTTGGAAATTAACAAGAAGGAATTTAAAACAATATGAAAGAAAAGATAGAAACACAAGTAAAACGCTTACATAAAATGTAGTAAAAACGTTCATCAGATTTTTCTTGGTGGATATGTGGCAATAAAGACATAAGGGGGATGTTTTTATGAAAAAGCAACATATGGAGACAGCATTAATTCATCACGGATATGAATCAAATGAAAATAAAGGGAGTTTAACACCACCTTTATTTCAAACTTCTACATTTACGTTTGAGACAGCACAGCAAGGAGAAGCGAGTTTTGCGGGAGAAGATCCATCTTATATTTATTCAAGGCTTGGGAATCCAACTGTGAAATTATTTGAAGAACGTATGGCTGTTTTAGAAGGTGGAGAGGAAGCGCTGGCGTTCGGTTCAGGTATGGCAGCCATTTCAGCAACGTTAATCGGTTTTCTAAAAGCTGGAGATCATATTATTTGTTCGAATGGATTATATGGATGTACGTACGGTTTTTTAGAAGTATTAGAAGAAAAATTTATGATTACTCATTCGTTTTGTGATATGGAGACAGAGACTGATATTGAAAATAAAATTCGTCCAAATACAAAGCTCATTTTTGTGGAAACACCGATTAATCCAACGATGAAATTAATTGATTTAGAAAAGGTGATCGGGGTAGCGAAGCGCAATGATTTGCTTGTTATTGTCGATAATACGTTTTGTTCACCTTATTTACAAAGACCTCTTGAGCTTGGTTGTGACGCCGTCGTTCACAGTGCGACAAAATATATTGGTGGTCACGGGGATGTTGTAGCGGGTGTAACAATTTGTAGAACGAAAGCGTTAGCTGACAAAATTCGTCCGATGCGAAAAGATATCGGCGGTATTATGGCGCCGTTTGACGCGTGGTTATTGTTACGCGGATTAAAAACATTAGCAGTAAGAATGGATCGTCATTGTGATAATGCGGAAAAAATTGTATCGTTTTTGAAAAATCATGAAGTAGTAGAAGGTGTTTGGTATCCGGAGGGAGAATTAGCATCTCGGCAAATGAAACGAGGCGGGGGCGTTATTTCTTTTTCAATTAAAGGCGGGAAAGAGGAAACACAGTCGTTTATCAATGACCTCCATTTTATTACAATTGCCGTAAGTTTAGGTGATACAGAAACGTTAATTCAGCATCCAGCGACGATGACGCATGCAGCTATTCCAGCTGAACTAAGAAAAGAAATGGGTATTTTCGATAATTTAATACGCCTATCTGTCGGCTTAGAATCATGGGAAGATATCGTTTCTGATTTAGAACAGGCACTAAAGAGGATATCTACTGTTAGCAATCAATAAAGTGAAACTTTAATCAGTGGGGGTTTTGTCCATCCCCCGAATTTTGAGGTGGGAGTCCTACTGTCCGCAAATAGCGGGATAAAAAAGAGTGAGCTATCGGTTTCGTACGTTACGTACTTAATCGATAACTCACTCTTTTCTTTATTAAATATGTTTTAGGAGTGTTTCCACAAACTTTTCTAAATAATGCTGATCTACTTCATCGAAACGATTTTTTTCAGGACTATCAATATCAAGTACACCAATGATAGTTCCTTCTTTCAGAATCGGTACAACGATTTCAGAATTAGAGGCACTATCGCAAGCGATATGTCCTGGAAATTGGTGAACATCTGCTACAAGTTGCGTTGTTTTTGTTTCAGCTGCAACGCCGCAAACACCGCGTCCGAACGGAATACGCACGCAAGCTGGCATTCCTTGGAATGGTCCAAGAACAAGCTGATTTCCTTCTGTTACATAAAAGCCAACCCAATTAACGCGATCTAAAAATTGATTTAATAGTGCGGACGCATTTGATAAGTTTGCGACTACGTTCGGTTCGCCAGTTAATAATGCATCCAGTTGTTTAATTACTGTCTCATATTGCTTTTCACGAGATCCTGCATAACTTTCTTTTGTGAACATGGAAACAACTCCCTTTTTATCGAGATATGTAAAATGGTAGCAAAATACGATGTATTTCACATGACTTTGTCGATAGAAAATTAAAGGAATTTGTCTTAAAAGTCAAGAAATTTAAACTATAGCTGTTCATTGAGAGGAAGTGAGCGCATGAAGCAGACGAAACAAAAGGTAATTGATGCGGCAATATCGTTGTTTAATACGAAAGGGTATGACGGGACATCGGTGCGAGACATTGCAAAGCGAGCGGATGTGAATGTAGCGAATATTTCATATTATTTTTCTGGAAAGCAAGGGTTATTAGAACAGCTTATTACGGATTTTTTAGAAGGATATATTCACGTAATTGAAACGTCATTTGAACAGAGAGAATATTTATCGGCTAAAGATGCGATGGTGCAAATGGTGCGCGGGATTTTACGATATCAATTTGATAATAGAGAACTGACACGTTTTTTTTATAGAGAGCTTTCGCTTGATACGACATTAATTCGTGAAGTGATGACCGTTTATTTTTCCAGAGAAAGATATTATATAGAGCAAATCATTAAACAAGGACAAATGAAGCAAGAATTTAAAAAGGTATCTTTTACAATGTTTATGACGCAACTAAAAGGTATGATGAATATGCCATTTTTATATCCACAATATATATCAGAGGTGCTACACTCATTTCCATCTGAGACGTTTTTCTTAGAAATGTATACGAAGGAAATTGAGCAATGGATGGAACGAACATTATATAAAGCGAGTATGTATTATGAACTGCCAAGAGCTGTTCATATGTGAAAAACCCCCACCTAACGAATTGAGGTGGGGATTTTTATATGTTGTTTTCTTTGCTATAAATTGTTGCATACTAGCGCAATAATTGTTAATGAGGCGCCGGCAATTTCTATGTTATCGACAGTATAACCTTGAAACATAAAACCGATAAGTGCAAGTACAGGAACTAAATTCATAAATAATATGCCGTTATATAGTTGAAACATCTTATGCAGAACCGATGCTTGCAATGGTAAAAGCTGGCCTAGGTATTACTTTAATTCCGGAAATGGTGGTAGAGCAAGCGGTAAGGCAAGGAAATGTCACTTGTGCGCAAAATTTATTTCGCATCTCATATGAAAGAGTGCCTGTTATTACAATCATTTGAGGATAGGTAGTTAAGTAAGCGGAATATTAAGAAAGATTACATTTACATTTAAAGAAACATGAAATTTTTAAAAAAACTAGGTCAAAAACACGTCATTACATGGTATGATTAGAACATTGTTAGTTGTTAAATATAGGGGAATTCCTTTTTTATACATAATGCCTTCCATTTCATAAACGGAACGGACAAAAAAAGAGATATAACTTAGGAGGCTTTTTTGCATGGATTCTATCCTGACGATCGTTATCATTGTAGTAAGCTCTATTCTAGTGCTGCTCATGATAGAGCTTGTGATAAGAAATCGTTCATATAAAGATATTGAAGCACTGGAGCAGTGGAAACAAGAGATAAAAGATAAACCTGTGGCAGATGAACTAAAGCGGGTAAAAGATTTAAATATGACAGGTCAAACAGAAGAACTATTTGGTAAATGGCGTGAAGAGTGGGATGAAATTGTATCAACAACTCTTCCGAAAGCTGAAAAAGATTTAGGGCAAGCGCGAAAATTTGCCTCGCAATTCTCCTTCCGCAAAGCAAAGCATGCGATGAAAGAATCCATAAGTGGTTTAGATGACGCTGATAATCGTATTACAGACATTTTAAATGAATTACAGCAACTGTTAGAAAGCCATGAGAAAAACAGCTCGGAAATTGAAGAGTTACGTGATACATATCGTAGTATGAAAAAGAGCGTTCTTGCTCATCGACACATGTATGGAGCAGCTGAGCAAAAAATTGAAGAGATGTTAGATGTTGAATCCGAGAAGTTCAAAACTTTTGAAGAGGCAACTGATAATGGTGATTATTTAAAAGCGAGAGAAATTGTTATTAGTTTAGAAGAAGGTTTAGCAAGTTTAGAAATCGTTATTCATCAAATTCCAGATTTATTGGTAGAGTGTCAAGCGACATTACCAGTTCAGCTGGAAGATTTAATACAAGGCCATGATGATATGATAAGACAAGGTTATGTATTAGAGTATTTGGAAATTCCTAAAGAAGTCCGCGATATGACGACACAACTACAAACATGTTTAATGGATATACAGGAGCTTTATATAACGGAAGCAGCAGAAAAAGTAGAGAACTTAAAAACTCGTTTAGACAGTTTTTATGATCAACTTGAACAAGAAGTGCATGCGAAACACTATGTGGAGCAAAAAACACTGTCTGTTTATGAAGATTTAGAAGAAATTCGTACAGAAACAATTGAAACGAAAATAGAAACACAACTTGTGAAACAAAGTTATCAATTACAAGACAAAGACATTGAGTCACAAAAAGTAATTGAAAAGCAAATGCATATTTTAATGAAACGTTTTGAAGTGTTGCAAATACGTGTTGCTGAACAAGATATTGCATTCTCTATTATTCGTGAGGAACTAGAAGAGGTTTATGAGCAATGTGAAACTTTAAAAGTACTTCATGCAGAATATAAAGAAATGCTGCAAACGATGCGCAAAGAGGAATTTGAAGCACGTGAGAAGTTACAAGAAATGCGAAATACGATTTTTGAGACGAAACGTTTTATGCAAAAGTCGAATTTACCAGGTCTTCCAGAGAGTATTATGGAAGATTTACAAAAAGGGCAAATGGCGATGCAAGCTGTATATGAGCAATTAGAAGTAAAGCCGTTAAATATGAATACTGTAAATAGCAGTTTAGAAGAAGCGTACACAGTTGTGAATGGTGTATCTGAAATGACGGAAGAATTAATTGGACAAGCGTATTTAGTTGAAAAACTAATTCAATACGGTAACCGGTACCGCAGTCATGATGAGAATCTTGCAGAAAGCTTAAATTATGCGGAGAAATTATTCCGTGAATATCAATACGATGCAGCTTTAGAACAAGCGGCTTCTATATTAGAGAAACTTGAACCTGGCGTTGTTCAAAAAATAGCTGAATATGTAGACAATGAGCAAACCCTTTAATAAAGGGTTTGTTTTTTTGTGTAATTTTGAAGTCGATGTTGCTATAATGAATAGCGGAATACAGTAAGGTTGTTCGTTTCAAAATAAAGTGAAACCATAAGTGATGGGTTTCATCCACCATTGATTATTAATCTTCACCACTCAGTATGCCTGCAAATGGCGGGGGGAAATATACACTTTTATATAAAAACGGAACCTTTGAGTAGTCTTAGCGTAATTACACGTATTTGTGATATGATTATATGATGTGATAGCGCTGAAAGGGGAAGAACGATGATCTATTTTGATAATAGTGCGACGACGAAGCCATATCCAGAAGCTCTTCAATCGTACGTAACGGTTGCAGGGAAATATTTTGGTAATCCTTCTTCTATTCACTCGCTTGGAGGAGAGGCAGAGCGTCTATTAACACAATCGAGAACGATTGCGGCACAGCTCCTTCACGTTAAACCTTCTGAAATTATTTTCACATCAGGTGGAACGGAAGGGAATAACCTTGCGATTAAAGGGATAGCGATGAGGAATCGTTCGCGCGGCAAACATATCATTACAACAAATATTGAACACGCGTCTGTGTTTGAGGCATATAAACAATTAGAAGATCTCGGTTTTGATGTAACATATTTACCGGTTAACGAGCACGGTGTTGTATCGGTAGAAGATGTAAAACGAGCGCTTCGTGAAGATACGATTCTTGTGTCAATTATTCACGTGAACAACGAGACTGGAGCGATTCAGCCCGTTGCTGAAATTGGAACATTATTAGCGAACTATCCGAAAATAAGATTCCACGTGGATCATGTACAAGGGATAGGAAAAGTACCACTTGATTTATACGCTTCTCATATTGACCTTTGTTCAATATCTGGACATAAATTTCATAGCGTAAAGGGGACAGGTCTTCTTTACATACGTGATGGTGTAAGATTAGATCCAATCTTATCAGGTGGTCAACAAGAGCTCAAGTATCGTTCAGGTACAGAAAATTTACCTGGTATTGTAGCGATGGTGAAAGCACTTCGTATGACGATGGAACAAGTGAAAGAAAAAATAGTTCATTTGCAAAATTTACAAACAGAGCTGGTCCGTTTCTTTAAAGAGATGGAAACTGTAACGATTAATACATCACTTGAATATGCGGCACCGCACATTTTAAATGTATCATTTGTCGGTTTAAAACCAGAAGTAGTCGTTCATGCTTTAGAAGAATATGGTGTATATGTATCGACGAAGTCTGCTTGTTCTTCAAAAGCAAATGAAGTGAGCCGAGTACTAGTGTCAATGGGAGTACCGCACGCCGCAGCTACAAGTGCGATTCGCATTAGTCTAGCACCGGACAACACGATGGAAGAAGTAAAACAATTTGAAGGTATTGTTAAAGAGACAATGCCAAAATTATATGAAGTGATGAGGTAAAGAAATATGATGACATATGAATATATTTTAGTTCGTTATGGAGAAATGACGACAAAAGGAAAGAATCGTTCTAAGTTTGTAAGTACGTTAAGAGATAATGTGAAATTCAAATTAAAAAAATTCCCAAACATTAAAATTGATGCAACACATGATCGTATGTACATTCAGTTAAATGGCGAAGACCATGAAGAAATTTCTGAAAGATTGAAAGATGTATTTGGTATTCATAAGTTTAACTTAGCGATGAAAGTACCATCAGAATTAGAAGATATTAAAAAAGGTGCATTAGCAGCTTTCTTACAAGTAAAAGGTGATGTGAAAACATTTAAAATTACAGTGCACCGTTCTGATAAGCGCTTCCCAATGAAGACGATGGAGTTACTTCCAGAAATCGGTGGGCACATTTTAGAAAATACAGAGGATATCACAGTAGATGTTCATAATCCAGATGTGAATGTACGTGTAGAAATTCGCAGTGGTTATAGCTATATTATGTGTGGTGAGCACATGGGAGCAGGCGGTTTACCAGTTGGTGTTGGCGGAAAAGTAATGGTACTTCTTTCTGGTGGTATCGATAGCCCGGTAGCAACTTACTTAACGATGAAACGCGGTGTATCTGTGGAAGCAGTTCACTTCCATAGTCCACCTTTCACAAGTGAGCGTGCGAAACAAAAAGTAATCGATTTAGCACAAGAGTTAACGAAATACTGTAAACGTGTAACACTTCACCTTGTTCCATTTACTGAAGTGCAAAAAACGATTAATAAAGAAATTCCATCTAGCTATTCTATGACAGTTATGCGTCGTATGATGATGCGTATTACAGAGCGTATTGCAGAGGAGCGTAATGCACTTGCAATTACGACTGGTGAAAGTCTTGGACAAGTAGCGAGCCAAACGTTAGATAGTATGCATACGATTAACGAAGTGACAAACTATCCTGTTATTCGTCCACTTATTACGATGGATAAATTAGAAATTATTAAAATTGCAAAAGAAATTGGAACGTATGATATTTCAATTCGTCCATATGAAGACTGCTGTACAGTATTTACACCAGCAAGTCCATCGACGAAACCGAAGCGTGAGAAAGCAAATCGTTTTGAAGCGAAGTACGATTTCGCGCCGTTAATTGAAGAGGCTGTAGCGAACAAAGAAACAATGGTATTACAAACAGTAGAAGTAGTGGCCGAAGAAGAAAAATTCGAAGAACTTTTCTAAACCCATAAATTACCACATTCAAATGTGCATGAAGTCATGTTGTTTATCACACTCTATACTCACAAGGAGGTGATACAACATGGCAAGCACAAATAAATTAGCAGTATCTGGTGCTCAAGCAGCATTAGATCAAATGAAATACGAAATCGCTCAAGAGTTTGGTGTTCAACTTGGAGCTGATGCAACATCTCGCGCTAACGGATCTGTTGGTGGCGAAATTACTAAACGTCTAGTTTCACTAGCTGAGCAACAATTAGGCGGTTACCAAAAATAATCCCATATACGATGGCTTAGAAAGAGCGGGTTCTCCCGCTCTTTCTTTTTTTGTCATGATTTATCGGTAAATCGATATAAATTCATTCAACGGTTCGACATAAATATAAAAAAATTGTCAAAAGAAGAGGGTTCAAAATTTACTGAAAATTCTTTATTATATAAGAGAGGCATAGAAATAAAGGAGGATGTTATATGAAGAGAGAGGAATTGTTGGCGCCGCCGTCTTATAACTTAGTTTCGGAAATAGAGAAATATACGAATGATAAAGAGAAGCTTGCTTTAATTTGGCAAGATGATAAAGGGAATAGACGAGAGATTACATATTTTGAATTAATGCAAGGTGCGAATAAAATTGGAAACGCTTTTATAAAAAGTGGCTTACAAAAAGGGGACAAGCTCCTTATTATGATGCCGCGCTTAATTGAAGCTTACATGACGTATATTGCTGCGATTAAAGCAGGATTTGTCGTTATTCCAAGCTCAGAAATGTTGCGTAAAAAAGATATTGAGTATCGTATTGGGCACGGAGAAGTAAAGGCTATCGTAAGTTACGAACCGTATATTGGACAATTTGACGGCGTAGAAGCGGTGGAATCTCTTCAAAAATTCGTCTTGAGCGAGCGATCAGTAGATGGATGGACAAATTTAAAAACAGCATTAGAAACAGAAAGTGACATGTTAGAAATGGCGAAGACAGATAAAGAAGATATGGTCTTTTTATCTTATACGTCAGGGACGACAGGAAATCCAAAAGGAGTTGTACATACGCATGCCTGGGCATACGCTCATTTACGTACAAGCGCCCCGAATTGGCTCGGAATCGAAGAAGATGATGTTGTATGGGCAACGGCTAGTCCAGGTTGGCAAAAGTGGATTTGGAGCCCGTTTGTAGCGACTCTCGGTTCAGGTGCAACTGGATTTGTATACCATGGTAAATTTGAACCGAAAACATATTTAAACTTATTAGGCGATAATAAGGTGAATGTGCTTTGTTGTACACCGACTGAGTATAGATTAATGGCAAAGGTAGAAAACTTAAGTGAGTACAATTTAGAAGCGTTACATAGCGCTGTATCAGCTGGTGAGCCGTTAAACAGAGAAGTGATTGAAACGTTCCAAAGGCATTTCGATATTACGGTAAGAGACGGTTATGGGCAAACGGAAAACACATTACTTGTTGGGATAATGAAAGGGATGGACATTAGACCAGGATCAATGGGAAAACCAACGCCAGGAAACCATGTTGATATCGTAAATGAAGAAGGTATTCCGGTGCAGGTAGGAGAAGTTGGTGATATTGCAGTTCACATTGAAACACCAGCACTCTTTAAACAATATTATAAAGACGATGAGCGTACAGCGATGCAATTCCGCGGTGATTATTATATTACCGGTGATAAAGCGAAAAAAGATGAAGACGGCTATTTTTGGTTTGAAGGACGCGGAGATGATATCATTATTAGCTCTGGCTATACAATCGGGCCGTTTGAAGTAGAAGATGCACTTGTAAAACACCCATACGTAAGAGAATGTGCGGTTGTCGCAAGTCCAGATGAAATTCGCGGAAGTGTCGTGAAGGCATTTATCGTATTAAGAGAGAATATAGAAAAGAACGAAGAAACATTAATTCCAGTGCTCCAACAACACGTCAAAGAACTGACTGCACCATATAAATACCCTCGAAAAATTGAATTTGTAGATGAACTACCAAAAACGATTTCCGGAAAAATTCGCCGTATTGAACTTAGAAAACAAGAGATGGAGCTTCCTTCAAAATAATTTTGAAAATGAAGAAGTAAATAGTTGAATGAAATGTAAAACGTATGATATTATAAGAACGAACGTAAGTTCGATTTTATAAATTTGAAAAAGAGGTGTCCGTATGATTTTAGGTATTAATCCTTACTTAGTTTTAGATGGTAGTGGGCAAGAAGCTGTACAATTTTATAAAGAGGCGTTAGATGCAAAAGTAGAAGTAATGCAAACCTTTGGTGACATGCCTGAAAATCCAGAATACCCGATTCCAGCTGAAGCAAAAGAGCGCGTTTTACACGCTCATTTAAAAATTGGTAATACGGAGCTTATGATTTCTGATACATTCCCAGGTCAAGGGCATGCAATCGGATCTCAAGTAACAATTGCAATTCGAATTAATAACGCAGAAAAAGCGAAAGAAGTATTTGATAAGTTACAAGAAGGTGGAGAAGTTATCATGCCACTTCAAGAAACTTTCTGGAGCCCAGCATACGGACAATTGAAAGATAAATTTAATATTGAATGGCAAGTTACAACGAATCCTACTGAACAAAAATAATTTTTAGAAAAGCACCATTTTTAATCGGAATGGTGCTTTTTTTATACATATTAATTTCGTAGACTAAAGGAAAAAGGGATGAGTATATGGGAGAAATGTGGCATGGCGGAAGCATTTATACAATGCGAGAAGAGAATGAAAAAGTGGACGCCGTTTACGTTGAAAATGGCATCATAGTTGATGTGGGGAATACAGAAGAGTTAGAAAACCGATATTCAGAAGTGAAGTCGTGCGACTTACAAGGAAAAACGATGATTCCAGGGCTTGTTGATAGCCATATGCACCTTATTGGGCATGGGGAGAGGTTACTTCGTCTAGATCTATCAAATTGTACATCTTATAAAGAAGTACTTTCACTTGTTCAGAAGCGAGTAGAAGAAGCACCAAAAGGCTCTTGGATTATAGGAGAAGGATGGAATGAAAATAATTTTACAGATACAAAACATGTTCATGTACGTGATTTAGATGAAATCTCTAAAGAACATCCGATTTTATTAAAGCGCGTTTGTCGTCACGTGACATGGGTGAATTCATACATATTGCAAGAAGCGAACATAACAGAAGCGACGCAAGATCCAAAGGGCGGAAAAATTGGTCGTGACTCATTAAATAAATTAACAGGACTTTTATATGAGCAAGGACAAGAGTTAATTAAACATGTTCAGCCTGAAATAGATGGAGTGTATTTGCAAAGTGCTCTGCAAACAGCTATTTCAGACTGCTGGCAATACGGACTCGTTGGCGGACATACGGAAGACTTAAATTATTATGGCGGTTTTCAAAAAACGTACAATGCGTTTTCACACGTTATAAAAGAAATGCCATTTAAAGCGCATTTACTCGTTCACCATGAAGTAGCGAATGAACGAAAAGAATATGAAAATGAGCACTATATTGAATTTGGTGCGATGAAAATTTTTTCTGACGGCTCTTTTGGCGGAAGAACAGCTTTATTAAGTGAACCGTATGAAGATGCGAAGGAAACGAATGGAGTTGCCATTTTCTCACGTGAAGAGCTTGCAGGTTTAGTGAAAAAAGCACGAGATTTACATATGCCAGTTGCGATTCATACAATTGGTGATTTATCGCTTGAATATGTCATTGATGCGCTTGAATTACATCCACCAGCAGAAGGATTACGTGACCGTATTATTCATTGTCAGCTAGCACGTGAAGAGTTGATTGAAAGAATGAAACACTTGCCAGCTATTATTGATATTCAACCAGTCTTTGTTTCATCGGATTTTCCATCAGTGATTGAAAAACTAGGAGACCATCGTCTTCGTTATGCGTATGCTTGGAAGACATTGCTCGGCGCAGGGCTGCACTGCAATGGTGGATCTGATGCTCCAATTGAACAAGTGAATCCGTTTTTAGGTATATATAGTGCTGTTACACGTAGAAGTTTTATTGACGGTGTATGTTATATGCCAGAAGAAAGGTTAACGGTGTATGAGGCTGTTTCTTTATTTACAACAGGAAGTGCGTATGCAATTGGAAAAGAAGCAAATCGAGGGCAAATTACAAAAGGATATGAAGCAGACTTTACGATATTAGACCGTAATGTTTTTGAAATTGAGGTGGAAGAAATAAAAGAAGTAAAGGCAGAAATGACCGTCATTGATGGGGAGATTGTGTATAGGAAAGACATCTGAAAGTTTGAAGATGTGGCTCCGAAAATACATTTTTGTGCCGCTTCCTCTTTTTAGAAAGGTTGATGATGTAGTCCGTTTTTTCAATAAATTGATATGCTGTGTAGAATCGTTAATATATATACTTACGTGTCTGTTCAGCAATAATTACAGGCCTGTCAGATTTCCTATTAAAAGGATAACGAGTAAGTACGATAATAGTTCTAAACATATACATAATTTCTTTTGTGATGGAACTTAATAAATAAAAGCACTCATTAGAGTGCTAGTGCTTATTTTAATTGATTACGAATCGCTTGTAATACTGAATCAACGTTGTAATCAGGAATATTTCGTATAGTTCTTTTTTTCGTACCAAACATTTTTTTGATCTCTAGATAAATGATACCCGTATTCATAAGAGAAATACCAAATGCTCCCTCAATGATATCAAAGTCCACTTCTTTAATATCTTTGTATTTTACAATTTCGGCTTCAGCACCACCAAATAAGCCGCCTTTCATCATCACCAAGTATAAATTATGTTCTCCGACAACAATGAAGCCGGTTTTTGTTAGTTTAGGATGGGCAACTTCGAAGCAATATATTGCTTCTTGTGATTTCATAACTTTCTTTAAAGCATCAAATGCATACTGATAAAACTTCCGTTCAGTTTTCGGAAACTCTTTAGATATGTCAGTCATTTCATTTAGCGTAACGGGATATTCGATTACGCCAAATCTCTCATCTACTTTAGTATATTTTGGATTAGCCATATTGTATCTCCTTTTAAAATGAAAAATTGCTCATCTCATGGTAGCAAATAAGTTATTTATATTCTGTCGTATTTTGTCGAATGGGAAATAAAAAAGAGAGATGTCAGTTCTTTTTTGAAAAGGTAAATTGTGTAATTTTTGTCTTCGGAATAAAGGGGGATGTGAAATGTGAGTGATTACAAAAAATGAGCGTAACCTGTAAGTAATCGTACAAGCTGATTATATTGTACGATTAGGTCCAATTGGAGGAAGTGTAGGAGGAGAAATTATTTTTCTCTAGTGCGCCTGAAAGATTATTGGACAAAGAAACGGATACAAATAAAGCGCTGAATAAATAACCGTCGAATTATGGAAATCCCATAATTCGACGGTTATTTTATTACTATAAAAACGTTCTCTGTACTTTTTCCCAGAAGGAATTGTTTTTTAATTTAACAGTTTTAATTTGTTTATCGCTTAAACGAACAACGGCTTTTTCCACTTGTTTAATGCTAAGTGCTTCGTTATCCATTCCGATAACAGGATAATCATTGCCATCTGGTTTAAGTGTTAAAGTTAACGTACGCTCGTGATTTAAAAGGAACGGTGACCCGAGTGTACGGTATGTGTTGTTATTTAAAGATGCTAGTTCGCTTACTTGGAAACATGGGATAAGTGGATCGACAACTGCACCATGTAATGATTTATTGTAAGCGGTACTTCCTGTTGGTGTGGAGATAACTAATCCATCACCTCTAAATGTTTCAAAATGTAAATTGTCGACGTGTACATCTACGACAAATGTTTTAATGATGCTAGAGCGTAATGAAAATTCATTTAAACAATGGAAAGATGTACCGTGATCTACATCTACTTTAATTGTTGGATATTTTCGCACTTCAATTTCGTTTTTTGTAATTTCTTGAAGGGCTGTATCAATGTGATCGATGTGGAAATCGCAGTAGAAAGAAATTTCATCTTTCGTAGAAATACCTGCGTATAAGCAATCTTCTCTAAAGCCAGTTTTACGAACGGCTTGTAAGAAAGTTCCATCATCTCCAACGCTGACGATAGCGTTTGCATTTTTTGGATGATCTAATATGGTAAATCCATTCTCCTCTAAAATACGATATACTGGTTTCATTTTTTCAACGAGCGTTACTTTGTCATCACCATAAAAGAAAAATAAATTGCGACGATCTGCCATTATGTATCCCTCCACTGCAGTTAAATTTTCTAGTTTTAGTGCTGCATATCATCAGATTGTATTCTGAATAATATGCTCAAATAGTATATTTCGATATAAAATGTCAAAATCCCTTTTTATTTTTAGAAAAATTTTTATATTCAATTTTATCAAAGGTTGTTTAATGATGAATAAACTTGTCGATAATGGGTATGGAGTGAAAGGATGGTACGAATGAAATGGCTCGTAATTGGAATGATAATTCTTCTACTTTTTATTTTGCTAATACTATTATCGAAAATATCGCTTAAGGTGACGTTTTTATATTCAGAAATGGAAAAACAATGTTTATTTCAAGTGAAAATATGGATGATTCGATATACGTTTGATGTATTGGAAAGAATTGAAAAACAGCAGAAAAAGACGGGGCAGAAAATCGAAAAAGCTGAGGAAGATGGCGGCATAGATAATAAAATTATGGCACAACTTGATAGCGTCGGAGAACTGATAAAAAAGCTTCAAGAAGTTCATACTATTGTTAAAGATTTTCTCAAACGAGTGAAAATCAATAGTTGGAAATGGCATTCACAAATTGGAACAGGCGATGCGGCTAGTACTGGAATTGTCACTGGATATGCATGGGGGACAAAAGGAATGGCTGCTGGAGTTGTAGGACAATATATGCATATTGTCGACGTACCAGAATTTGAAATTACACCTGTTTTTCAAGGGAAGGGATTTGCATCAAGATGTGAACTAACAGCTTCCTTTCATATATTTCGTACTGTGAAAACAGCGGTAAAACTACTCATGTTTATGAGAAAACAAAAGTCTGGTATGGAAGATAAATCTGTTCAAGCATAGGGGGGATATAGAATGGACCATCCAATTCAAGGTTTAATGACAACAGCAATGCAGCATTTAAAACAAATGACTGATGTAAATACAATTGTTGGTGATCCAATTAAAGCGGCAGATGGAAGTGTAATTCTTACCGTTTCGAAAGTAAGTTTTGGATTTGCTGCTGGTGGAAGTGAATTTGGAAAAGTAGAACATTCAGGCCGTCACCCGTTTGGAGGAGGTAGCGGTGGTGGGGTTTCCATTAATCCTGTTGCCTTTCTCGTTGTAAATGGAGACGGTGTGAAAGTTTTACATTTAGATAAACAAACACATGTCATTGACAAAATAATTGAATTAGCGCCACAAGCTGTTGATAAAGTGAAAGAAATGATGGATAAACGAAAAGAAGATGATCCGGAATTTCAAATTTAAGGAGTAAAGAAGCTAATCAATGGATTAGCTTCTTTATTTTTTTGTAAATAAAGCGATTTTATTTGCATTATCGATAGGGACAAACTATCATTTACATTGTACATATTTTGTTTAAATAAGGGAGGATTTTTAAGTGGCAAATGTAACTTTTAAAGGTAACCCAATGACTTTAGTTGGAACAGAAGTTAAAGTTGGCGATCAAGCGCCTAACTTTCAAGTATTAGCAAATGACTTATCTCCAGTAAGTTTAGAAACATACAAAGGTGAAGTGAAATTAATTAGTATTGTACCTTCAATCGACACAGGTGTATGTGATGCACAAACTCGTCGTTTTAACGAAGATGCAGCAGGTATTGAAAATACGAAAGTATTAACAATTAGCGCTGATTTACCATTCGCTCAAAAACGCTGGTGTGCAGCTAACGGTTTAGAAAACGTTGCGACACTTTCTGATCACCGTGATCTTTCATTCGGCGAAGCTTATGGCTTAGTAATGAAAGAACTTCGTTTACTTGCTCGTGCAGTATTCGTAGTAGATAGCAATGACAAAGTAGTTTACGTAGAATACGTAAGCGAAGGTACAAGCCATCCAAACTATGAAGCAGCATTAGAAGCAGCAAAATTGGCGAAGTAATGTAAAAGAAGACGACCTCTCATTAAAGTTTCACTTTAGAAGAGGTCGTTTTTTCTCATGTATTGTTAACTGAACCAATATATGAGAAAAGACGTTACATCATAAACAACTTGAAGGGGAGCTCTTTGCAAGAGGTCGCTTTTTCTTTTTGGAAAAAATCACTTTGTGGTATGATATAAGTTATGTGTAAATGAGAGAAGGAGGAATGTACGTGAGTCAGGCAGTAGAAACATTATTTTCTAATTTTGATTCTTCTACGGTAGTTTTACGTAAAGAATTAGATGTAACATATTTAGAGGCGCTTGTAGAAACAGGTGATAACTTGTTTGAGGGAGCGATTTTACAAGAGGAATTATCCGAATCAACAATTGAAAGGTTGAATCGTGAATATAGTACGTTTAATGAAGAAACATATAAAGGTGAAGAAATTCGTAAAGCATTTCAGCTAGCCATTTTAAAAGGAATGAAAGAGGGCGTACAAGCGAATCACGAAATGACGCCAGATGCAGTTGGAATGTTCGTGAGCTACTTATTCCATAAATTTATGCAAGGGCAAAAAGAAATTACAGTTTTAGACCCTGCAATTGGAACGGGTAACTTAATGACTACCGTGTTTAATAGCGCCAAAGAAGAACTAGCAATGAGTGGATTTGGTGTAGAAGTGGATGAAGTGCTAATTAAACTTGCTTTAGTAAATGCGAATTTACAAAAGCATGCAATCGAATTCTTCCACCAAGATGGACTAGCACCACTTTATATCGATCCAGTTGATGCAGTTGTTTCAGATTTGCCAATTGGTTACTATCCAAATGAAATCGGTGCAAGTGAATATACATTAAAAGCAGATGAAGGAATGTCATATGCGCATCACTTATTTATTGAACAAAGTGTGAAACATACGAAAGAAGGCGGGTATTTATTCTTCTTAGTACCAAACTTCATTTTTGAAAGTGATCAAGCGCCAAAGCTACATGCATTCATTAAAGAAACATGCTTTATTCAAGGATTGTTACAGCTACCTGTTTCCATGTTTAAAAACGAGAAAAATGCAAAAAGTATATTTGTTCTCCAAAAGAAAGGCCAGGATGTAATAATGCCGAAACAGGCACTATTAGTGGAATTACCTAAATTCTCCAACATGAAGGCTATGGAGAACATGATGGATCAACTAAATACGTGGTTTGCAACACATAAGTAATGTCAGATATATGTAACAGGGTTAGTGATTAATGTAGTACAGTTGTATATAATATGGAATATTTTTTAATATATACAAGATTTAACTGAATCTTTTTGAAATCTGTAATATATTTTTTTTCTTGGTGTTACAATTTTTTCACTTGAAATATATGTCGGACGATGTTTAAATTAAAATCGTGAGTATAAAATTTACTAATGATGAAACGTTTTCATAATGAGTGAATTTAATTAGATAAAATCGAGCGGTTTGTGGAATGATCCACACAACTACCAAGAGAAAAAGGGGCGAAAGACTAGATGTCAAAAATCATCGCGATTAACGCAGGAAGCTCTTCCTTAAAGTTCCAATTATTTGAAATGCCAAGTGAAACAGTATTAACAAAAGGTTTAGTAGAACGTATCGGTTTAGAAGATAGTGTCTTCACAATTACTGTAAATGGCGAAAAACAAAAAGAAATTACAAACATCCCAGATCATGCAGTAGCAGTTAACATGCTTCTTAAGAAATTAACTGAAAACGGAATCGTAAAATCTCTTGATGAGATTGGCGGTATCGGTCACCGTGTTGTACACGGCGGCGAAAAATTTGCTGATTCTGTTTTAATTGATGATGAAGTATTAGCTGATATCGAAGACTTAAGCGATTTAGCACCACTTCACAACCCAGCAAACCTTGTTGGTATTAAATCATTCCAAGAAGTACTACCAAACGTACCAGCAGTAGCAGTATTCGATACAGCATTCCACCAAACAATGCCGGAATCTGCATTCCTATACAGCTTACCATATGAGTACTATGAGAAATTTGGCATCCGTAAATACGGTTTCCACGGAACTTCTCATAAATACGTAACTGAGCGTGCGGCTGAATTATTAGGTCGTCCAATTGAAGGCTTAAGCCTACTTTCTTGTCACTTAGGTAACGGTGCAAGTATCGCAGCAGTAGAAGGCGGTAAGTCTATCGATACTTCTATGGGCTTCACTCCACTTGCTGGTGTAACAATGGGTACACGTTCTGGTAACATTGACCCTGCGTTAATTCCATACATCATGGAAAAAACAGGCCAAACTGTAGAAGAAGTAGTTAGCGTATTAAACAAGAAGAGTGGTATGTTAGGTCTTACTGGCTACTCTAGTGACCTACGTGACATCATTGCGAAAGAAGAAGAAGGCGACCACCGTGCGAAAGTAGCACTTGACGTGTTCGTAAGCCGTATCCATAAATACATCGGTTCTTACACAGCTCGTATGAAAGGCGTTGACGCTATCATCTTTACAGCTGGTGTAGGTGAAAACAGTGCAGTTATTCGTGAGCGCGTATTAGAAGGCCTTGAGTACATGGGCGTATACTTCGACGTAAAACGCAATAACGTATTCGGTGAAGAAGCATTCATCAGCTTCCCGCACTCTCCAGTAAAAATTATCGTAATTCCAACTGACGAAGAAGTTATGATTGCTCGTGACGTATTACGTCTTGGAGATATGGGTTAATATATGCATGAAAAAGACGAGATCCTAAAGGATTTCGTCTTTTTTTTGTATATATTTTAAAATCTGATCTGGATATAGTATTTTTTCCTTTTGAATAAATGCAGTGAGGGGAATCCATTTTGCATATGAGGCTGTTTGTTCATCTTTTATATTCAGTATTTCCATTTCATATAGTGATATGTCTAATAAACGCACAGAATATAGTTGAATGATCTCATGACCAATTTCCTTACCTGAATAAAAAATATTTTCTAAGCATCCTAAATAATCGATAACTTCTATTTCTGTATGAAGTTCTTCTGTAAATTCTCGAATAACGGTATCTGTTGATTTCTCACCAAGTTCAATTGAACCGCCAAGAGGCCGATAAAAGATTTCGTCTTCCATATTATATTCTTGTACGAGAAGTCGATCGTGATGTATAGCAATGCCAAAAGCCTTTGCACGTGGATACATATGTATAATCGCTCCTTATTTGTTTTGTATAGGGACGATTATAATCTAGCTGAATAGAAACTGGTACCATTTATTCGGATAGGTTGTTGCGACTTCTTAGGTTGTAAATAAAAAACAAGCGATGTACAAGCATATTTACAAATATGTTACAATAGAAAAAAATCGAACGAGGTGGTTGTTGCGATGCGATCGAAGCGAGAACAAGCCATTTTAGAAAATATAAAAGAGTGGGAAGGGCAATTAGTAGAGCAAGAAGCGACTGATTTTCAAAAGATGTTTGATAAGTGGTTGCATACTACAGTTGCAAAACTACCTGAGAAAAAACGAAAAGACTTTTTTACGAAAGCAGATGGATGGCTCTTTCATTTGCATGCACTTATTCAAAGTTCACAATCACAGTTAGATGCACGTAATCGTATTTTAGGAACGTCGAGATTATTTGATGAATCAATTGAGCAACTTGAAGATTTGAAGGCGTTATCTATTGATCAATTAACATACATAGCAGAGCAGCAAACAGCACGTCATCGCCTATATTCATTCGTACAAGGCGGAGCAACAGGTGCTGGCGGTCTATTATTATTAACGGCTGATTTTCCGGTTATGCTTGCATTAAATGTGAAGGCTGTACAACTTATTGCGACATCATTTGGGCATGATGTGAACAAGCCATATGAAATGATGCTTGCGTTAAAGGTATTCCATGCAGCATTATTGCCGGCAAGACTTCAGCAATATGCATGGTACAATTTACTGAGAGAACTTGAGCAAGAAGATTCATTCTTTTATGAAGGAGACGAAGAGGTGTTAAAGCCAGCTTCTACTGAGGTTATGTTAAAACAAATTTTGAAGACATTTTCGATTTATGCTCTTCGTCGTAAATTATTCCAAGGCATTCCTGTACTTGGAATGGCAATTGGCTCTACAGTGAACTATCGCTTAACGAGGAATGTTACTGAATTTGCAAATAAGTTTTACCAAGTACGCTACATATTAGAAAAAGAAAAGAGAGCATGAAAAAAAGCGAGAGGCCGAAGCCTTTCGCTTTTTAGTTTGTCGCATGTTTTTTGGACATTGGAATAGAAACGGGTTGCTTTGCTGCTTTCTTTTCTGTTTTTGGATAGTAAATTAAATCCAATGTTTTTGCCTGTACGGCAATCGAAAGAATAGTAAAAGCAATTTCTGTCCAATTTAAATAATATAATGAAAGCGCAAGAACAATCGCGTCAAAGACGAAGAAAATTTGCCCAATTGTAAACCGAGTTCGTTTACTTAATATAATTGTTAAAATATCGTCTCCACCGGTTGCACCGCCAAATCGCAATATAAAACCGAGTCCAATACCAGCTAACGCACCGCCAACTACTGCAGCTACAAATAAATTATTTGATAAATCTACCGTAAAAGGAGAATAATTTTCCATAAGGGAATAAAATACTCCGAATGAAAGTGAACCTAAGAATGAATAGCCAACCATTTTTCTACCTAAAAATGAAGCACATAGTAAAATAATAGGGATATCCATTACTACAGTTGAAATAGATGGTGAAATATCATAAAAATTTTGGATAAATAGTGCAATACCTACAAAGCCACCTTCTGTTAAGTGGTTTTGGAAGTGAATGTGATATAGCGCTGCTGCTAAAATAAATGAACCGATTAAAACCATAAAAACTTCTTTAATAATTTGTCGACTTTGGATGTTCCTCATCGTTATTCCTTCTTTCCGTAGTTAGTAGTCCTTTTGGTGTTGTAAACTAACTACGAGCTCACATGTAGCTTTCAGTTAGTTTACGTAAAACTAACTACGCTATATGTCGCTGAAGAAATAACGAATAATCCTCTCGTCCATCAATTCTCCCTACCTTCGTTTTAGTTTAAGTCTTAAAGCGACTAAACAAAACGTGGAGTAGAATTCTTCATTTAGCAATCCTGCTCTTCTTTGTTTTGTTTAGCTAGTAACAATTAAGTCCTAAACAAAACGCTATGTGTAAGAAGAGTCTTTTTTTTGCCAAATTATCCTTCGGGCAATCATAATTTCCCCACTCTCGTATTTTTTTCGCTAGACTAAAGTATCTGAGCTGAAAAATACGCTACGTGTATGATTCGTCAATACGATGCCACATGCTCCTTCGAGCGATCATGATATCAAAATCCCTTCCTTCAAGATTTATATTATTATATCATACTTTCAAAAAATGTATGCGGATGGAAACCGACAATAACCGGAGGGAATCTACAAAAATTGTTATGTTTAAATATTTTTGTAGAAAAGCCTAAGTTATTTCGTAGAACTGGACAGTTTTTAGAAGTTTGTCCAATAAGTAAGAAAAGAAGAGTTCTTATTCAATTGTATTGTTCTTATCACTTTTATCTGTAAAAAATGCATCCCAGCTAATCACACTTAAAAAAGTTAAAGCGATAATAATGAAAGCTCGCATAATTTTGAGGCCTCCTTTTGTACATAGTATATGAATCCCATACTTTGTGATGTGTCATTTTTTTACAGATTATAATTATTATGAGATTATATTAATATAGATAGATGAAAGGGAGGATGGAGATATGCTAAAAGACATGTTTAAAAGAAAAGAATTAAA
Organism: Bacillus altaicus; assembly: GCF_042136375.2. Classification (NCBI taxonomy): domain Bacteria; kingdom Bacillati; phylum Bacillota; class Bacilli; order Caryophanales; family Bacillaceae; genus Bacillus; species Bacillus altaicus. The sequence goes on from NZ_CM143394.1 coordinate 1,117,781, forward strand.
ATGCGTTTCATGTCAGAAAAAGATTGAATATGAAGAAGAGCTAGTTGCTTTTGTGAAGTTGCCGAAAGAAAGAAGTATATTAGTAGGCCCGTTTGATGTATGTTTAGCAAAAACGGCGCAAGAAATATATTGCAAAGCTTGTTACGATAAAAAAGCATGACCCAAAGTAAATGAGGGGCATGCTTTTTTCATTGGTGTGCTTTTCCCTCAGATACGTTTTGGGTTAGACGATACCAAAGCCAAAGATCGTTAATAATTGAAGCGAGATCGGCAATTTCTGAATTAAGCCTACAGGAAATTTCGAAATTCTCTTCGTTATTTAAACAATGTTGTTTTTGATTAATATGATGTTCAAGCTCTTGTATACGATCAGGTATTTTTCCACGAATTTGCTCCCATTTTAATAAAATAGAATGCTGCGCTTGTTCAGAGATGTCTTCCCATTTTTCTTGTATGTTCGGGACTTCAATTCCTAGATGTTCATTGTATATAAAATACTTTTTCATAGACACCCCTCCATTTTCCTGCCTCTATTTTACATAAAAAAAGAAAGAAGTTCGACGAAATTGTTTGAAAAATTTTTATAAATTCCCCTTGATTCATTTTATGAAAGGTGATAAAGTTTGAATTATTATAAGAAAAGATGAATATTTATTCTTTAGGGGGATGCAAAATGGAGAAGAAAAAAGTTGTATTAGCATATTCCGGAGGTCTTGATACTTCCGTTGCAATTAAATGGTTACAAGAGAAGAATTATGATATTATAGCACTTTGCTTAGATCTAGGGGAAGGTAAAGACTTAGCGTTTGTAAAAGAAAAAGCACTTTCAGTAGGAGCAATTAAATCATATATGATTGATGTTCAAGAAGAATTTGCGAATGAATATGCATTGATAGCAATGCAAGCTCACACGTTATACGAAGGGAAATATCCTCTTGTCTCTGCATTATCTCGTCCGCTTATTGCGAAAAAATTAGTAGAAATTGCAGAGCAGGAAGGTGCAAGTGCAGTTGCACATGGATGTACAGGGAAAGGGAATGACCAAGTTCGTTTTGAAGTTTCTATTCAAGCGTTGAATCCATATTTAGAAGTTATTGCGCCTGTACGTGAATGGAAATGGTCACGTGAAGAAGAAATTGCATATGCAAAAGAAAATGATATACCGATTCCAATTAATTTAGATAGCCCGTTTTCAATCGATCAAAACTTATGGGGACGCAGCAATGAATGTGGGATTTTAGAAGATCCATGGGCGGCGCCGCCAGAAGAAGCATACGAGATGACATTAGCATTAGAAGATACACCGAATAAACCAGAGTTTGTAGAAATCGGATTTGAAGCAGGAGTACCGACGACTTTAAACGGCACTGCATATTCACTTTCAGAATTAATTAAAACGTTAAATGCCCTAGCTGGAAAACATGGTGTTGGACGTATCGATCATGTAGAAAATCGCCTTGTCGGTATTAAATCTCGTGAAGTGTACGAATGCCCAGCGGCAATGACGTTAATAACAGCGCATAAAGAACTTGAAGATTTAACACTTGTGAAAGAGGTCGCTCATTTCAAACCGATGATTGAGCAAAAACTAACAGAATTAATTTATAACGGTTTATGGTTTTCACCTTTAAAACAAGCACTCAATGCTTTCTTACAAGAAACGCAAAAAAATGTAACAGGTACAGTGCGTGTGAAATTATTTAAAGGTCATGCGATTGTAGAAGGACGTAAATCTGAGTACTCTTTATATGATGAAAAACTTGCAACATATACTGCCCAGGATGAATTTAATCATGATGCAGCAGTTGGTTTCATTTCATTATTCGGTTTACCTACAAAAGTATACAGTCAAGTGAATCAAAAGAAGGTGGAAGCGTGAGCAAACTTTGGGGCGGACGTTTTACAGAAGAAGCGGAAGCATGGGTTGAGGAGTTTGGAGCATCCATCTCCTTCGATCAACAATTAGTAAATCAAGATATAAATGGGAGTATTGCACATGTAACGATGCTAGCAAAGCAAGGCATCGTTACGAAAGAAGAAGCAGAGAAAATAAAGATAGGGCTTCAGTATTTATTAGAGGAAGCGAAAGAAAATAAATTGAATTTCTCGGTAGAAGCTGAGGATATTCATTTAAATATTGAAAAGATGTTAATTGAAAGAATCGGTGAAGTAGGAGGGAAACTTCATACAGGCCGAAGCCGTAACGATCAAGTAGCGACAGATATGCATTTGTATTTAAAAGAAAAAGTAGAAGATATTATAAAAGCTACAAAACAATTGCAAACTGTTCTTGTTCATCAAGCTGAAAATAACATTGAAACCATTATGCCTGGTTATACGCACTTGCAGCGCGCACAGCCTATATCGTTTGCTCATCATATTCTTGCTTACTTTTGGATGTTAGAGCGCGATGTGAATCGTTATGAAGATTCGTTAAAGCGTATTAACATTTCACCATTAGGAGCAGGAGCACTAGCTGGTACAACATTCCCGATTGACCGAGAGTATAGTGCGGAGCTTCTCGGATTTAATGGAATCTATGAAAATAGTTTAGATGCGGTAAGCGATCGTGATTTCATACTGGAGTTTTTAAGTAACTCATCTATGCTTATGATGCACTTATCACGCTTTTGCGAAGAACTTATTTTATGGAGTAGTCAAGAGTTTCAATTTATTGAAATGAGCGATCAATACGCAACTGGAAGCAGTATTATGCCGCAAAAGAAAAATCCGGATATGGCTGAGCTCATTCGCGGGAAAACAGGCAGAGTATATGGCAATTTATTTAGCTTACTTACAGTAATGAAAGGATTACCGCTCGCTTACAATAAAGACTTACAAGAAGATAAAGAAGGAATGTTTGATACAGTGAAAACAGTAGAAGGATGCCTTCATATTATGGCAGGCATGCTTGAAACGATGACCATAAACAAAGAAAAAATGGGGCAAGCTGTGACGCAAGACTTCTCTAACGCAACAGAAATTGCTGACTATTTAGCAAGCAAGGGACTGCCGTTCCGCCAAGCCCATGAAATTGTTGGGAAGTTAGTTCTACATTGCACACAAAAAGGAATTTACTTATTAGATGTACCACTTGAAACGTATAAAGAAATGAGTCCGTTATTTGAAGAAGATTTATATGAAGTTCTTTCACCTTATGCAGCTGTAAAGCGTCGTAACAGTGCTGGTGGAACAGGGTTTGAACAAATTGAAAAAGCTTTGGAGAAGGCGAAGGGATTAGTTAGAGAGTTTGTTGGAAGTTAAATGATGCATGATATAGAAGGTAAGGTGCTTTTTTAGAAAGTACCTTACCTTTTTGTATTTAGATTTTTAGGTATGTATTTATCATTTCATAATTGTTTTTCATAATCATAAAATGATGCTTCTCATGAATCGCTAATAGTTGGATAGATTGAATAAGGTTAGGGTAGTGAGCAATTGGATCTAAAAATACGATATGTCCTGCAATATTTTCTTCTATATTTTGAACTAGTTTTTTTATTTCATCTGTTTCACGTGAAAGTAATTCTTCTAATTCGTTTACATTCATAGAGTAATAGACTTTTTTTGAAGGGATTAAAATCCAAGGAGCTTTCATTCCTTTGCCGTGTTTTTCTTTATATTCGGCATAAATGTCATGTATATCAGTTGCAAATGGGGCGTTTTTTCTTAGTTTGGCATAAGGGATAAGAGTGAAAGAGAATTTAATCGCTACTTTTAGCATCCTTGCAATTAAATATAAGTGATAAAAGTGTTCACCAATAGACCATTTTCCGTCCTCTTTCCTATACCATAGTTGTTCGTGTGAAAGTGAATGAAGCTTAGGAAGGAACTGGTTTCTTTGCGCATGTAATGTGTGAAAATGTTTTGAGATATTTTCAGAATGCATATTTTGGTATCCTTCATGTTTTTTCCTAATTATAACATTTTTCGTATAGATGTAATTAAGCCTAGAACAATATGTTCTAGGCTTAAAGCTTCATCGATTAATCATACTTGTGTCGATCTTCCGTAATTCGAATGTATTCAATATCCATTAAATCTCGAAGCAATGCACCGTGACTTAGTTCAACACCATGTTTTTCTTTAAAATGCTCGCGAATTGTATTTAACATTTCGAGTTCTGTACCGTTCACATCTAAAATAATACGTTCATAATCATCCATGTAGCATCCTCCTTTTCTAAACACATATATTTTGTCCGTCTATTACTAAAAAATGTATGTTAGTGTAATGTTAGAAAATAAGAAAGGAATGGAAAATGAGACGTATTTATTTTGTAGGGTTAATTTTGTACACGTTAATTGTATTACACGTTGCATTCCCAAGTGTATTTTCATTTGAGGATGTAGAAACAGTACATGTTGGGATATTTATCTTTATTCTATTTGTAGTAGATTGCTGTATTTCTGTATGGCTTTCTAGAAAAAAGAAAGTACAAGAAGTAAAAGATAAAAAAGAAATCGAACGGAAAAAGAGAAAACGTTCATTTTGGATGATGACGTACTGTTTGTCTTTAGTGCTTACGGCTGCTTTTTTTAGTGAGCATATTCCATTGGAAAGATTAAATATTGGATTTGGAGCGTTCGTATTTGCATACTATTTTTTCGTGCACTTTCTTCCTTATATGAAAGAAAAGCGAGGAGAAGAGGAAGATCCACTTGTAGAAGAAGCGAGAGAACAAGAGCATAAGAGAATAGAAGAAGATATGCGGAAACTCGGAGAACAAAAGTGGTATTTAAAATCCAAAATCATATATGTTCTTTGCTTCATTACGCCGCCAATCGGTTATTTGTATGTTTTCTTACTTCGTAAAAAAATGACAGAAGATGCTAAGCAAACGTACTTAACGGTTGCGACGATAATGATGGCGCTATGGTCTTTGAAGTTCCTTCCGCCCTATGTGTTGGCAGTCACCGTTGTTGTGGTGGCTTGTCTTGTATTTATAGTGAAGTTTGTGAAATGAAAAACACCAAGCCCATGTGGACTTGGTGTTTTATTTATCCTGCATTAACGGGCAATAAGACTCCCACCTCAAAATTCAGCGAATGCGAGGGAGTTAGGTGGGAGATCAACTGCCCGTAAACGCCCGATTGGTGAAGGCTGATTAAAGTTTCACTTTATGAATTAAAGATCACCTTGCTCCTCATCACCACGAACAACAAGGACATCGCATTTTGCATAGCGAATAATATGTTCAGAGACGCTACCAATTAGGAAACGTTCAACTGCATTTAAACCAGTTGCACCGCACATAATTAAATCCACTTTATTGTTTGGAGCAATTTCTTTTGAAATTTTAGATTTAGGATTACCGAATTCTAATACAGTTTCAATGTTTTCAAGGCCAGCTTCAAGCGCAGTTTTTTTGTAGTCTTCTAATAAGTCTTCTGCAAATAGATTAGCACGTTCAGCAATTGCGCGGCTATAAGCCTCTACTGCTGAGTATGCTTTTACATCAACGATATGAGCAATTGTTAATGTTGCATTGTTTCGTTTTGCGACTTGAATTGCTTTTTTAAAGGCTTTTTCTGCTTCTTTAGAACCGTCCACCGCGATTAAAATATTTGTATATGTATTATTCATAGTAAATTCCTCCCAATCATTTTTATTACCGTTTACAACTTTATTATAAAACAAATTTTGGTAATGTGCTTGCCAGAAACGTTACAGAATTTTGAAAACTTTGCTTTAATTCATTTTAGTTGTAATTGGAGCGAGAACTTGTTACATATGGAGTATAGCAATTTAAAAGGAGGCATGTTTGTGAGACACGCGCTCATTACAGCCGGTACGAAAGGTTTAGGAAAGCAAGTAACAGAAAAGTTATTGGCTAAAGGATATTCGGTAACAGTAACGTATCATAGCGATATAACTGCTATGGAAACAATGAAAGAAACATATAAAAATATGGAAGAACGTCTGCAGTTCGTGCAAGCTGATGTCACGAAAAAGAAAGATTTACATAAAATAGTAGAAGAAGCGATGAGCCGTTTTGGCAAAATTGACTTTTTAATTAATAATGCTGGTCCTTACGTATTTGAAAGGAAAAAATTAGTCGATTACGAAGAAGACGAATGGAATGAAATGATCCAGGGTAATTTAACAGCGGTGTTTCATTTATTAAAACTTGTCGTACCGATTATGAGAAACCAGCAATTTGGCCGTATTATTAACTATGGATTTCAAGGAGCAGATAGCGCACCTGGATGGATTTATCGTTCAGCCTTTGCAGCTGCGAAAGTAGGACTTGTTTCATTAACGAAAACAGTAGCTTACGAAGAGGCAGAATATGGTATTACTGCGAATATGGTTTGCCCTGGTGATATAATTGGTGAAATGAAAGAAGCAACGATTGAAGAAGCACGAAACCTGAAAGGTAGTAACACACCGATTGGTAGATCTGGAACAGGTGAAGATATCGCAAGAACTATTTCGTTTTTATGTGAGGACGATTCTGATATGATTACTGGTACGATTATTGAAGTAACCGGCGCTGTTGATGTTATTCATAGACATCGATAGAATTAAATAAATTGAAGTTTCGAATAATTGGACAGTTTATCCTTTATACTGAGAAGTACGGATAATACTGTCCTTTAATGTAATGTAAAATCTATCGGAAAACTTGTATTATTTTTTGTCAAATATTGAGATATTATGTTAGAATATAAGAGTGTAGAAAGCGCTTTAAAAAATGATTCAGGGGTCATTTCATAACTCAAGGGGGAACTAATAATGCGTATCGGTATTCCAACAGAAATTAAAAACAATGAAAACCGCGTGGCAATGACGCCAGCGGGAGCTGTACATTTAGTACAAAATGGTCATGAAGTTTTTGTTCAAAAAGGATCGGGTGTAGGATCAGGCTTTACAGATGAAGAATACGTACAAGCTGGTGCGAAACTTGTTGAAACTGCTGAAGAAGCATGGAATCAAGATATGGTTATGAAGGTAAAAGAGCCAGTTGAAAGTGAATACGGTTATTTCCGCGAAGGTTTAATCTTATTCACATACTTACACTTAGCTCCAGAACCAGAATTAACAAAAGCGTTAATTGAAAAGAAAGTTGTTGCTATCGCATATGAAACAGTACAATTAGAAAACCGTTCATTACCATTACTTGCACCTATGAGTGAAGTAGCTGGTCGTATGTCTGCACAAATCGGTGCACAATTCCTTGAGAAAAACAAAGGCGGAAAAGGTATTTTACTTGCAGGTGTTCCAGGGGTTAAACGCGGTAAAGTAACAATTATCGGCGGTGGTCAAGCTGGTACAAACGCAGCGAAAATTGCAGTAGGTTTAGGTGCAGATGTAACAATCATCGACTTAAGTGCAGAACGTCTTCGTCAATTAGATGACATTTTTGGAAACCAAGTAAAAACGTTAATGTCTAACCCATACAACATTGCAGAAGCTGTAAGAGAATCTGATCTTGTAATCGGTGCAGTATTAATCCCAGGTGCAAAAGCGCCAAAACTTGTAACAGAAGAAATGATTCAATCAATGGAACCAGGTTCTGTCGTTGTAGATATCGCAATTGACCAAGGTGGTATTTTCGAAACAACTGACCGTATTACAACTCATGACAACCCAACTTATGAGAAATATGGTGTTGTTCACTATGCAGTTGCAAATATGCCAGGTGCGGTTCCACGTACATCAACTCTTGCATTAACAAACGTAACAGTACCATATGCAGTACAAATTGCTAACAAAGGCTATAAAGAAGCTTGCCTAGGCAACGCTGCATTATTAAAAGGTATTAACACATTAGATGGTTATGTAACATTCGAAGCAGTTGCAGAAGCGCACGGCTTACAATACGCTAATGCAAAAGAGCTTCTTGAAAAAGCTCCTGCTTTATCATAATAAAGATATATGTAAGACCCTCCTTCTGTAAGGAGGGTCTTTTTATTTTGATTAATTGTCTAGTTTCTTTACAATTTTCAAGCCGAACATCATTGTAAAGAAAAGAATGCCGAACAAGTAATAAAGGGCATATTCAACTCGTATCGTCGAATTTTCATTAGTGATATATAAAACAAATAGTATCGCGGAGCCAATTAAATGAGAAAGACCAAAAATTTGCGCCATAAGTTTTAAACTCATTTTCTCAATTCGTTCATCTATCTCAGGTAATGGGTATTTCTCGGACTCTTTCTTTTTTTTCTTAAAGAATATTCGTTTCACTACAAATAGTACCAAGGCTAAGAGTATGTATGCGCCAGCGAATAGAAGGACAGAACGAATCTGTTCTTCATCACTACTATTGAAATAAAGAAAAGTCGATCCTAACACTAAAATGGTAAGATGTGAAATGAATTCTTGATTAAAAGTATTTTTCATTCTTTTTCCTCCCCAGTTTTATCTAATTGAAATAAATCTTCTACTTTACAGTTGAAAAACTCACATAATTTCAATGCTAATTCTAAACTTGGGTTGTATTTATTCTTCTCGATAGCGATGAGGGATTGTCTAGTGATTTGAACAGAGGAAGCTAATTGCTCTTGGGTGATGTCTCTAACGACGCGGAATTGTTTCACCTTATTTTTAATCAAATATACAAAGTCTCCTTTTTGTAAATTTGTTACATTTATCATATCCATTTTTAGGTAAAAAGTAAATAAAACTTTACAAAAAGTAAACAAAACTTTACGAGAAATATAGCTTGTTACAATGTATATTTTTGTGATAATTTGGAATTAAACGAAAAAGGAAAGTCAAAAGAGGGGATTGAATGGGGAGAAAAAGTAGAAAGAGAAAGCAAGTTAGAAAACAAAAATATATAAAGAAAAAGCAGGAACAGAATATACCAATCTCAAAGAAAATAGCAATTATTATAGGTAGAACATTTAGGTATATCTGTATGGCTATTTATGTGATTTTGTGTGCTTATTCATTTGAAGTATTCTATAGTTTTGGAATAACACCTAATATTATCGAAAGTATTTTAGACGTTATACTTTTCACAATAGAATTAGTCCTATTCTTTATATTATTTGGCAGGGTGTGGCCTAGCCATGAAAGTAACGAAGATAAGAAAAGAAAAAAGAGAAAAAAATCTTCACACGCCTCAAGTTCATCAAGTGGATTTGGTGACTCTAGTAGCAACGACTGTAGCAGTTCAAGTGATGGTGGAGGAGATTGCGGAGGCGGTGGAGACTAGAAGCTAGCTATTAAATTAAGGTTTCATAATCCAGTAGAAAATGCTTTACTTGTCCACAAGAAAATGTGGGAATAAAAATGAATGTAGAATTAACAAGATTCAAAGTAAAGCCAGGTAAAAGTCATCGTGTAGATAAATGGATGCAGCTTCTTAATGATAATATGAAAGAAGTGCTTTTGACATTAAACGACGAAAAGATGTATGTAGAGACAATTTTCCGGGAAATAAGAGATGGAGAAGAGTACTTATATTGGCATTCTGTGCAAGGAGAAGGCGGGGCTCTTGTCGAAAATTCTCACTATGAAATTGATAAAAAGCATTTAGCGTTTTGGTATGAATGTATTGATGAGGATGATCAGGCTGTTGATATGAAAACAGAAGTTGTTATGATTCAAGATGTTGTGAAGGAAGCAATGAAATAATAGAATAGTATTTTAAAGAGAAGCGATTCTCTTTTTTCTGCCTCATGCCAAGTTAAAATAGATTTATATGAGAAGTGCATCAAATTTGGTGTGCTTTTTTATGTGCAGAAACTTTTTTTAGAAAAGAGACTCTTATGTAGGATTAAAAGATCCTAAAAGTGGTTCAATATTAAATGCTGAAATGGCTAGTAATGTTTTTGGATTTGAAGGAAGCTATGCGAAAGTAAATGAAGATATTAAAAATGATTTAACAAGAAACTCAAAAGAGTCTCTGTGCCAAATGAAGTATTTAGCAAAAAATAGTGAAGGTAGACCAAGTGATTATTTTGAACAACACTATAAAGAAATGAAAAATACAAAACCAAAAGACTTACCAATATACGGTGTAGTCGTAACCGGAAAAACAGAGGATTTACAAGGTTTACAAGGAGTACCATATATCCCGCATTAACGGGCAGTAAGACTCCCACCTTAAAGTTCGGCTGGAGCAAAGAAGTTAGGTGGGAGATCAACTGCCCGTAAATGCCCGATTGGTTCAACTAATAATCAGTGGGGAATGAACCCTCCCACTGATTAAAGTTTCACTTTATTAAGGCGGCTGTTAGAGGTGTAACAGTGGAGAAATATTAATTACAGTTAATTAATGTGAATAATCAGAAAACTTATGTTATAATATGGGAAAAGGAGGCTAATATGAAGCAAATACATGGAGCAATTTATATTTACATAACAATATTTCTCGTGGTGATATCCTATGGTTTAGGGCACGTGTATTCGCATCCTATATTAACTTTTTTAAGTGGAGCATGTATGGTGTTTGCGTTTCTTGTCCACCTTTTCTCAGTCTGGATCGTGAAATTTCAATTAAATATTAGTGAAATAGAAGAAGGCACTTTTTGAGTGGCCTTCTTTTTTAATAATATTTAGGAAGCTCTTGTAGTAATTTTTCAATTGCGCATTCGGTTTTTTTACATATAGACAGTGTGCGTAGTCTGAAAAATAAGCTACGTAAGAAAGATTTTATATTTCCGTATAGAAATTCATACGATTCAATGTGTAGTGTTTGTTTTTGAGTTTGTAATTGAGCTACTAAATCACCGAGGGCTATTATGAGTACTTCTTCCTTTAGATCATTTTGTAGCATTGCAACAATCGGATAAACGAGACGCTCATCTTCTTCATATTTGTAATAGATGGAATGGACACAGACTTTGTTTAATAAAGTTTGTAGTAGTTCTTCGTAATGTGAAGTTTCCAGTTTAGGATTATTAACAAGCGCTTCAAACGTATCGGAAGCATGAGCGATACTATGTGCCCAGCCATGGTCTTGCACATACCCACGGAAATCATGTTCTTTGTTCATATATAGAATTAATTTATCTTTCACATTTAAAATATCAGTCTGTGATAAGAAATTATGATTTGTATCAGCATCAATAATGAGCGCAATTAATAATGTTGTAAATGCACGGGTAAATACAGCATCTTCGTCATCTGAATGAATTTTATACAATAAATATTTTTCACTAATGCTTTCTAATAATAGGTTCTGTAATTGTGTGTGTGAAAGGTAGTCCTTTTTGATGAGATGATAAAAAGTAGAGTAAATGAGTTTGTCTCTTAAATAGCTATCGGTAACACCGATTTGTTCAAGCATATTGGAACTTAAAGAATCAATGTTAAGTGTGTTATCCAGTATGTAATTATTATTACGAATTTTTTCTAACTGTTGTTGTAGCATATAAACCTCCTATTTTAGAAAATTCTGTATTTTAATAGTATAATAAGAAGAAGAAATAGACAATAAATAAGTGCTTTTGAATGGAGGGTTATTATGAGGAGAGCATTATTCTTTTTCATTAGTATTTTCTTTTTAGGAAGTTGTTCGATTTCGTATGTTACTTTTTCTAGCGAGAGCAAAAGTTGGACGGGGCAATATAAAGGGTATGTCATATTAAGAAATGACACGGTGTTTTTTGTCGGTGATAAAACGTTTGAAACAAAAGTAGAGTTGCAAAATTATATGGAACAACAAATGAATAAAGAGTATCCATCAGATACAGTCTTGAGCTTTAAGGATAAAAACGCATATGATCAATTAAAAACAGGGGATAAAATAAATGTATGGTCTTCTCAAATACTTGAAAGCTACCCAGCAAAAATGATTGTAGAGAAATTTGAACTAGTAGAGAAATAGAAAAAGGTAGCGATCACGCTACCTTTTTTATTATTTCACAAATTGTAATTCTTTCGGGAACTTCGTTAAAATTTCTGATCCGTCTTTTGTGATGTAAATATCATCTTCAATACGAACACCGCCTACGTTTGGTACGTAAATACCTGGCTCGATTGTGAAGACCATGCCTTCTCTTAATAGAGACTCATTGCCTTCTTTTACATCTGGAAATTCGTGTACGCTAATTCCAAGTCCGTGACCAAGGCGGTGTGGGAAGAAGTCTCCGTAACCTGCATCTGCGATAACAGAGCGAGCAGCGTTGTCAATTGCACCAAATGTAACGCCTGGTTTACATGCTTCAACTGCTTGTAGTTGTCCAGCAAGTACAGTGTTGTAAATGCGCGTTTGTTCTTCAGAAATATCACCAAATGCTACTGTACGTGTAATGTCAGAGCAATAACCTTCAATGATTACACCTAAATCAAATAGTACGAAATCGCCGCGTTTCATTTTGTTTGCGCCCGGAATACCGTGTGGAAGAGCAGAGTTTGCACCTGCTAATACCATCGTATCGAATGACATTTTATGGATGCCTTTTGTTTTTAATTCATGCTCAATAATTGCTAATACTTCTAGCTCACTACGATTTTCTTTAATTGCATTTACACCAACTTCAACAGCATAATCTGCCATTTTAGCTGCTTCACGTAAAATAGAAAGTTCTTTTTCATCTTTAATTAAGCGAAGCTCGCGAACTTTCTCTTCAGCTGATTTGAAAGCTGCATTTGGGAATAATTTTGTTAATTCTTCGTAGCGCTCTACGTTTAAATGTTCTTTTTCAATTGCAACTGCATTTACATCAATACCACGATCTTTAATTGCTTTTGCAATCATATCCCATGGTCTGTCAGTATCAGTAAATCCGATAATTTCATGTGCCCAGCCAGCGTTACGCGCTTGGCCTTCTTCCATTTTAGGACAAATTAAAATAGGTTCTTTTTCTTGGAATACAAACATACCAAGTAGTCTTTCATGTGGTTCACAATGGAAGTTCGTCATGTAGAAAACGTTCGGTGTAGAAGTTAAGAACGCAGCTTCTACGTTTTTTTCTTTTAGCCATTGCATTAAATTTTCTAATCTAGCATTCATCGATTGGCACCCCCGAGATATTTAATTACAAATATAACTTTACATCGGATGAAAGCGTTATGACAAGTAAATCGATGTTAGAAAAGACAGGTAATTGAGAAATCATGTAGAATAAAAAGTGAGAATGTGAATAGGGGAGGAATGTAATGATGAAAGTATCTTATCACGGGCATTCAGTTGTAAAGATTGAAACGAATGGAAAAGTTATTTTAATTGATCCGTTTTTAACAGGAAATCCGAAAACAGATTTAAAGGCTGAAGATGTAAAAGTTGATGCGATTATTTTATCGCACGGACACGGTGATCATGTCGGCGATACAGTAGCGTTAGCAAAGAAAAATAATGCGGTCGTTGTGGCACCGTTTGAATTAGCGACATTTTTAGGATGGCAAGGTGTAAATACACATCCAATGCATATTGGTGGTTCACATAAATTTGACTTTGGAAAAGTAAAATTCACTCAAGCATTCCACGGCTCTAGTTATATTGATGAAGAAAATAAGACGATTACATATACAGGTATGCCAGCTGGTATTTTGTTCACAGCAGAAGAGAAAACGGTATATCATGCAGGAGATACTGCTTTATTCTCTGATATGAAGTTAATTGGAGAACTTAATAATATTGATGTAGCATTTTTGCCAATTGGTGATAATTTCACAATGGGGCCAGAAGATGCTGTGTTAGCGGCAAAATGGATAGAGGCGAAAACAGTTGTACCGATGCATTACAATACGTTCCCAGTTATTGAACAAGATCCATATCAATTTGTAGAAAAGCTACAAAATTGTACAGGGAAAGTGTTAGAAGCTGGAGAAAGTATTACACTATAAAAAAGAAACCCTTCATTTGAAATGACAAGTGAAGGGTTTTTTATGTGTGTAGTATAGTTTTTAAAGTTTGCACTTGTTTAGGGGATTCTTTTCTTTTTGGAAGTGGCTGTTCGGGTGTTTCATTCAACTCCATTGCAACTTTTTTCCCATCTACGAAAGCTAAAAATACAGCACCTACAACCTCTAAAAATTTTTTCATCATGTATTCGCTCCTTTGTTTCATTTCTTGTCTTAATTGTATATGGAATCGAGTGGACAAACTATCGAACGAGATGACAACAGCATTACATTGTTGTAATAGAGTGACTGGTGGAATGTAAGGAGCATTTTGTTATAAAAAAAATAGTACAGACATACAAAGAGAGAGTGTAACAGTTTTGAAAATATAGTATACTGAAAATACAACACATGAAGAATTTAGGGAAAAGAAAGTATGGTGAAACCATTTGGCTACCAAACATAATCAAATTTTAGAACATATTAATAGCCTGCCAGTAGGGCATAAAATTTCTGTGCGGCAAATTGCGAAAGATTTAAGTGTAAGTGAAGGGACAGCTTACCGTGCAATTAAAGACGCAGAAAATAAAGGGTATGTTAGTACAATTGAACGTGTCGGAACAATTCGAATTGAACAAAAAAAGAAAGAGAATATCGAAAAACTGACATATGCAGAAGTCATTAACATTGTCGATGGTCAAGTACTTGGGGGCAGAGAAGGGCTACATAAAACATTAAATAAATTCGTAATCGGGGCTATGAAATTAGAAGCGATGATGCGCTATACAGAAGCAGGGAATTTACTTATCATCGGTAACCGTACGAACGCACATCAATTAGCACTGGAAGCTGGGGCAGCAGTGTTAATTACGGGCGGATTTGATACGGAAGATCATGTGAAGAAATTAGCAGACGAATTAAAGCTTCCAATTATTTCGAGTAGTTATGATACATTTACGGTCGCGACTTTAATTAACCGTGCAATTTATGATCAACTTATCAAGAAAGAAATTGTACTCGTTGAAGATATTTTAACGCCAATTGAAGAAACGTTATATTTAAAGCCAAATGATACAGTACAGCAATGGCATGCGTATAATGAAGAAACTATGCATGGACGTTATCCAATTGTTGATGAAAATAAAAAGGTGTTAGGTATCGTAACTTCAAAAGATATGATTGGTGTCGTGAAAGAAACACCAATTGATAAAGTGATGACAAAGCACCCGATTACGGTAAACGGAAAAATGTCTGTTGCAGCTGCGGCACGTATGATGGTGTGGGAAGGTATTGAATTGCTTCCTGTTGTGGAAGAAGGGAATAAATTGCAAGGGATCATTAGTCGTCAAGATGTACTTCAGGCGCTGCAAATGATTCAACGTCAACCGCAAGTTGGCGAAACAATTGATGACATTGTAACGAATCAATTTATGACACCGAAAGAAGCGAAAAATGAGCATTTGTATCAATTTTCAGTGACGCCACAAATGACGAATTCAATCGGGACGTTATCTTACGGTGTATTCACAACAATTGTGACAGAAGCAACAAACCGCGTCATTCGTGCGCAGAAGAAGAGCGATTTAATTGTTGAAAACTTAACCATTTATTTCGTTAAGCCAGTTCAAATTGATAATGTTGTATCAGTTCATCCGAAAGTATTAGAAATTGGGCGTAAATTTGGTAAGGTTGATGTAGAAGTGCATCATGAAGGTAATGTTGTCGGGAAAGCGTTACTTATGGTGCAATTGATCGATAAATAAAAAGGTGGAACAAATCGCTTTGGTTTGTTCCATCTTTTTTTGTTTTATCCCGCTATTTGTGGGCAGTAAGACTCCCACCTCAAAATTCGGCGAATGCGAGGAAGTTAGGTGGGTGATAACTGCCCGTAAAAGCCCGATTGGTGAAGGCTAATAATCAGTGGGGGATGGACAAAACCCCCACTGATTAAAGTTTCACTTTATTTGGTTTTGAAGTTATTACTAAAGATGTGGAAGTGTTTTAGCGGGAAAGAAATAGCAGGATATATATGAGGAGACGTAATTATATGGTTAAAAAACAGAATATTAATTTAATTAGAAGTCATACTATGTTATAACTGTATTATAAGATAATAGATGTCGGAAGGTGGTATGCCATATGTCATCAGAAGTACTCTTTTTTGGTGGTATCGCACTCTTTTACTTTCTTGTGATGATACCAATTCAATATTTATATTTACAAGGATTGCATGAAAAAAAGAAAAGAACAGGATTATCTCAGCAAGAATTATACAAACAGATGTCTTTTGAAGAAGAACAATTACATTTTCACGTGCAAGGTAATCTCTTTAATATACCATCTGCGTTTGTTGCATATATGATTTTGAAAGTGAAGGGACGTAAAAAAGCATCACAATATTGATGCTTTTTTTACGTTGTTTTATAAGATTCGGCTTCTTTGACTGCTAATGGTAGAAAATGTTTATATTGGCGGAATCCATTAAATGTACTCGCGCTGCCAAGTAAAATAAACAAAACACCAACGATAATGCGTGCAGTTGAAAGTTCTAAAAAGAATTGGTTTATCCCAAAGAATAGGACGAATAAGCCGAGTGCCATTGCGGATTTTCCTGAGAGCCAACCTTTCTCCATTGGACGGTTTGTACGAAAGAATTTTGTTTTGTAGAAGAGGTACAACACAAATGAGATGATAATACAAAAGACGAATACTGGCATAATAAACGCTCCCATCGATTGGTATAAAAATAACAATTTAGAAAAAAGAAAAATCTAAACTTTCTAATTTTTATTATAAAGCAATTGTTCGCATGTATGAAATGTTTTCCGTTATAATGGGGGATAAAGTGAAACTTTAATTAGTGTGGGGAGATCCCACACACTAATTATTAGCCCTCACAAATCGGGCTTTTACGTGCATCCAGGCTCCAAATTAATTTTGCCCCATTGTTTTTAATACTTTTGAGGTGGGAGTCTTACTACACGTTAATGCGGGATAAAATGAAGAAGTTGAATAAAAAGGAGATTATACATATGCATGAGCAAATTTTAGGAGCAATTAAAGAGTTTGATACAATTATTATTCATCGTCATGTACGTCCGGATCCAGATGCGTTAGGTTCTCAGTGCGGACTTGGTACAATTCTGCAAGAATCGTTTCCAGAGAAAAATATTTATATGGTTGGGTACAACGAGCCTTCTTTAGCGTTTTTACGAGTAATGGATGATATTGAAGATAGTGTATATGAAGATGCACTTGTTATCGTTTGTGATACAGCAAATCAAGAGCGTGTTTGTGATCAGCGTTATGCAAAAGGAAAGATGGTAATTAAAATTGATCATCATCCGAATGAAGACCCGTACGGAGATATTACGTGGGTGGATACGACAGCTAGTTCTACAAGTGAAATGATTTATGAGTTTTACAGTTATGGAAAAGATAAAGGATTAACGATATCAAAGGAAGCAGCTCGCCTGATTTTAGCGGGTATTGTCGGTGATACAGGTCGTTTCTTATTCCCAAATACAACAGCGAAAACACTTCGTTACGTAAGTGAGCTTGTTGATATGGACGTGAAATTCACAGATTTATACAATGAAATGTATAAGACAAAAGAAAAGATTGCTCGTTTAAACGGTTATATTTTACAAAATTTCACGATGATAGAAGAAGGCGCAGCATACATTAAATTAACGAAAGAGGTACTAGAAGAGTTTGATGTACTTTCTACTGAAGCATCTGGTGTTGTCGGGGCGCTTGGTAATATTGATGGATTAAAGGCATGGGTTCTATTTTTAGAGGAAGATGATGTTATTCGTGTTCGTCTTCGCTCAAAAGGACCAGTTATTAATAAATTAGCAATGCAATATAATGGCGGAGGACATCCGATGGCTTCTGGTGCAAAAGCATCTTCTTGGGAAGAAGCGGATCGCCTTTTTGCTGATTTACGTGAGCTGTGTAAATAAGAAGTTGTATGTTGAACGAAAGAGAAGGAGAGGCGCTGAGGCCCTCCTTTTTTATTTTTCTTTCTCTATATCAATACTAATTTCAAGTACGGTATCAAAAGAGACTGTATCTACTTTAAAGCGGTATATACGATCGTAATGTTTGTACGTTTTATTTTCGATGACTTTTTTGAGTAGGTCTTTATTTTTTGCGATGCTTTGAATGTTTTTCGTTAAAAGATGCTGGAGATCATTATGGATAGAAGTGGTCATGTTTTCAAGTGTAAGATTGTCTAAATCATATTTTTTTCGATTTATAATTTTTATTTTGATTTCTTGAATTGTTAAGAGTCGTTTATTTTCTGTGTTCAATTTCTCTTGGTCTTCGAGAAGGACGTGGAGTTTTGCTTCTTGTTTTTCGATGATTTCCCTTTGTTCTGCTATTTTACTAGCTTGTTCCTGCTGAAAAACACCGTATATGTACAAAAAAACAAACCAGCTCAACACTCCTCCAACAGCAGCGCCAGCTAAAACTAAATACCACCTTTTGGCTGTATTGGCACTCGGTACCCTCATACATGTTCCTGTGTAAGCCATTTAATAATAATAAGACCAGTTTGCATACCGCCAGTTGCAAAAAAAATAAGGAGAATTTGTTTTACGATATCTTTCATATCTCCGCCAAAGAAGCTTCTTTCAAAGCTATAAAAGGTATCGAACGTTCCGCCAATTGCTGCAACGAGTGCCCAAATCCTTAAATTTTGGGCAAATTGACTAATATAGGTTAGAGCTGGTTTTCCGATGAGAAATGCACCAAATCCGCCAATTAATGAACCACCAAGTATAACTCCAAAGGCAATAAAGTAACTAATAATAAGCAGAGAGAAAAAAGTATGTTCTCTTACATCCATCGTCATTCCCCTTTCTTCTTCATATATATGGACAAAGTATGAGAAGTATGTTTTGATTTCCGCTTTCCTCATCACCTATAATAAAAGTAGTCAGATAGGTAAAGAGAGGGTACAACAGTGAAGTTTGTGCATTTACAATGTCAAACCGTTTTTAGTTTATTAAAAAGTGCTTGTAAAATTGAAGAGCTTGTTATACGGGCGAAAGAGCTTGGATTTTCGTCGCTGGCTATTACGGATGAAAATGTCATGTATGGAGTTATTCCGTTTTATAAAGCATGCAAGAAACATGGTATACAGCCTATTATCGGCTTAACAGCTTCTATTTTTAGTGAAGAAGAAGAAAGGTCTTATCCACTCGTCTTACTTGCTGAGAATGAAATAGGCTATCAAAATTTATTAAAGATTTCTAGCAGCATTATGACGAAGTCAAAAGAAGGTATTCCGAAGAAGTGGCTTGCTCATTATGCGAAAGGATTAATTGCAATTTCACCAGGGAAAGACGGAGAAATTGAACAGTTATTATTAGAAGACAAAGAGAGTCGGGCTGAAGAAGTAGCTCATACGTATCAAAATATGTTCAGCAATTTTTATATAAGTTTGCAGCATCATGCGATTCAAGATGAGCTACTTTTACAAGAAAAACTGCCTGAATTTATTAATAAGGTAAACGTTCCAGTCGTTGCAACAAATGATGTTCGCTATATTAATCAAAGTGACGCACTTGTTCATGAATGTTTATTATCTGTTGAAGGCGGAACCAAAATGACTGATCCAGATAGGCCGAGAATGAAAACGGATCAGTATTATTTAAAGTCATCGGATGAAATGGAAGCACTATTTTCCCATGCTGAGGAAGCGATTCAAAATACAATAACAATCGCAGAACGTTGCCAAGTAGAAATTCCTTTCCATGTAAATCAACTACCGAAGTTTCCTGTTCCATCTAACGAGACGAATGATACGTATTTGCGCCGTGTTTGTGAAGAAGGCTTAAGTAAACGATATGGTACGCCGAAAGAAGTGCATATACAGCGTTTAAATCATGAATTACATGTGATTTCTCGTATGGGATTTAGTGATTATTTCCTCATCGTATGGGACTTTATGAAATATGCACATGAAAATCAGATTTTAACTGGGCCAGGCCGTGGATCGGCAGCGGGTTCACTCGTTTCTTACGTATTGGAAATTACAGATATTGATCCAATTGAATATGACTTATTATTTGAAAGGTTTTTAAACCCTGAACGTGTGACACTTCCAGATATTGATATTGATTTTCCAGATATAAGACGTGATGAGATGATTGGATATGTGAAAGATAAATATGGTCAGCTTCGTGTTGCTCAAATTGTAACGTTCGGAACTCTTGCAGCGAAAGCCGCAATTAGAGACATTGCTCGTGTGATGGGGCTCCCGCCAAGAGATATCGACATATTTTCAAAACTTATCCCATCAAAGCTTGGTATAACGTTAAAAGATGCATATGAGGAATCGCAATCGCTCCGTGAGTTTATACAAGGGAATCTTTTGCATGAGCGTGTGTTTGAAATTGCAAAACGTGTAGAGGGATTACCGCGTCATACGTCTATTCATGCAGCTGGCGTTATAATGAGCCAAGAACCGTTAACGGGAAGTATAGCGATTCAAGAAGGGCATAACGATGTTTATGTTACGCAATATCCAGCTGATGCACTAGAAGAACTTGGATTGCTCAAGATGGATTTTTTAGGCTTACGTAATTTAACGTTACTTGAAAATATTATAAAGTTTATTGTTAAAAAAACTGGGAAACAAATTGATATAAGAAATTTACCTCTTCAAGATGAAAAGACGTTTCAATTGTTAGGAAGAGGGGATACAACAGGTGTATTCCAGCTTGAATCAGGTGGTATGCGAAATGTACTTCGCGGGTTAAAACCGAATGAATTTGAAGACATAGTTGCTGTTAACTCTTTATACAGACCAGGACCGATGGAACAAATTCCAACCTTTATTGAATCGAAGCATGGGGAAAGACGAATTGAATATTTACATCAGGACTTAAAGCCTATTTTAGAACGAACATACGGCGTAATTGTATATCAAGAACAAATAATGCAAATCGCATCGAAGTTAGCTGGATTTTCGCTTGGAGAAGCGGATTTACTGCGCCGTGCTGTGAGTAAAAAGAATCGTGATATTTTAGATCAAGAACGCAAGCACTTTGTTCAAGGTTGTTTGGAAAACGGATACGATGAGACATCTTCAGAACAAATTTACGATTTAATTGTAAGATTTGCGAATTACGGTTTTAACCGAAGTCACGCTGTAGCTTACAGTATGATCGGATACCAGCTTGCATATTTAAAAGCGAATTATACGCTGGAATTTATGACTGCGTTATTATCAAGCGCAATTGGAAATGAAGATAAGATTGTGCAGTATGTACGAGAAACGAAGCGGAAAGGTTTTCACGTTTTACCGCCGTCTCTTCAGAGAAGTGGTTACAACTTCCAAATAGAAGGGAATGCGATTCGATATAGTTTACTTTCGATTCGGAATATCGGAATGGCTACCGTGACTGCGCTACTCGAAGAACGAGAGGAAAAAATGTTCGAAGATTTATTTGAGTTTTGTCTTCGTATGCCATCAAAATTTGTAACAGAGCGAAATTTAGAAGCGTTTGTCTGGTCTGGATGTTTTGACGATTTTGGTGTTTCGAGGACGACGTTATGGAAAAGTCTTAAAGGAGCGTTAGAGTATGCAAATCTTGCACGTGACTTTGATTTAGGGGATGCTGTTCCGAAATCAAAATATGTACAAGGAGAAGAGCTATCCTTTATTGAACAGTTAAATAAGGAGAAGGAAGCACTCGGTTTTTATTTATCTAGCTATCCGACAGCGCAGTATGCGGAGTTAGGAAAAGAATTAGAAATCCCATCTCTTGCTCAGGCGATGCGACATAAGAAAAAAGTACAAAGAGCGATCGTATATATAACAAGTGTGAAAGTTATTCGTACGAAAAAGTTGCAAAAGATGGCGTTTATTACATTCTGTGATCAAAATGATGAAATGGAAGCCGTCATTTTTCCAGAAACGTATATACATTTTTCACACAGGTTACAAGAAGGGGAAATTGTTTTAGTTGATGGTACGATTGAGCAAAGAAATCATAAGTTGCAATGGATCGTGAATGGACTATATCCGCTAGAAAAAATGGATGTTTATGAAGGAATGAAAGAGGCATCTGTTTACGTGAAATTGCCGTCTCAATATGAAAAAAAGCTTGTAAATCAAGTTACAAAAGTATTGTTTGACTATTCAGGTTTTGTGAAAGTACTAATTTATTATGAACAGGAACATAAAATGGTACAATTATCTCGAAGTTTATCAATTCATCCAAGTGAAGAATGCTTAGGAGCACTTCGTGAAATTGTCGGTAACGAAAATGTTGTTGTGAAAATATAATGGACAATTTCCCTATACTTCGATTATTATAGTAGTAGTGTTCGTGGTCAGACCACTTGGAGAAATTGATAGCAGCAAGAATAATTTGAGGAGAGTGGATAGCTTGTCAACACTTCGTGAAGAAGCACTTCATATGCATAAAGTGCATCAAGGAAAATTAGAAACTGTATCAAAAGTAAAAGTAGAAAATGCAAAAGATTTAAGTCTTGCATATTCTCCAGGGGTTGCAGAGCCTTGTAAAGAAATTTATGACGATAAAAGTAAGGTATATGAATATACAATGAAGGGAAATATGGTAGCAGTTGTGACAGATGGAACGGCTGTACTTGGTCTTGGTAACATTGGACCTGAAGCATCTCTTCCAGTAATGGAAGGTAAAGCTGTATTATTCAAGAGCTTTGCTGGCGTAGATGCATTCCCGATTGCCTTAAATACAAACGATGTAGATAAAATTGTTGAAACTGTAAAATTAATGGAGCCAACTTTTGGCGGTGTAAACTTAGAAGATATCGCAGCACCAAACTGCTTCGTTATTGAAGAACGTTTGAAAAAAGAGACAAACATTCCGATATTCCATGATGATCAACACGGAACAGCTATCGTAACAGTAGCAGGTCTTGTGAACGCGCTGAAGTTAGTTGGAAAGAAAATGTCCGACATTAAAGTTGTCGCAAATGGTGCAGGTGCAGCAGGTATTGCAATCATTAAACTTTTATATCGCTATGGTGTACGTGACGTTATTATGTGTGACCGTAAAGGTGCAATCTATGAAGGTCGTCCTGTCGGTATGAATCCGGTGAAGGATGAAGTTGCAAAATATACAAATAAGAATCGTATCGAAGGTTCTTTAGCTGACGTTTTACAAGGTGCGGACGTATTCATTGGTGTATCTGCAGCAGGTGCGTTAAATGAAGAGATGGTTCGTACAATGAATGACGATGCAATTATTTTTGCAATGGCGAATCCGGTTCCAGAAATTATGCCAGAATTGGCAAAAGCAGCGGGCGCAGCTGTTGTTGGAACAGGTCGTTCTGACTTCCCGAACCAAGTAAATAATGTACTAGCGTTCCCAGGTATTTTCCGCGGTGCACTTGATGTACATGCGACACAAATTAATGAAGAAATGAAGATGGCAGCTGTACAAGCCATTGCAGAGCTTGTATCAGACGATGAGTTGAATGCAGACCATATCATTCCAGCGCCATTTGACGCGCGTGTAGCGCCTCAAGTAGCGGCTTACGTTGCGAAAGCAGCAATGGAAACAGGAGTAGCTCGCCGTCAAGTAGATCCAAATGAAGTCGCTGAGAAAACAAGACAATTAGCGCTGATTGGTAAAGAATAAGCGAGGAATTTCCATTGACATCATCAAATACAAAAGTATATCTCGAAATTGTAAAAAAAATCCGATCCATTATGGAAGAGGATTGTTTAGTAGCAGGGGATCGTTTGCCATCTGAGCGTGAGTTAAGTTCACGCTTAAATGTTGGACGTTCCTCTGTAAGAGAAGCATTACGTGCTTTAGAACTGGTAGGATTAATTGAAACGAGACGTGGTGAGGGGACGTTTATTCGAAACTTTTACGATAACGGTCTTGTACAATTAATTGCTCCGTTTTTACTGCAAGATGAGAAAACAATTCGTGATTTATTACAAACAAAACGATTGCTTGAGAAAGATATGATTCGACTTGTATGTAATTTACCGAAAGAAACGTTTTCTGAAGTACTAAGTAAATTACACCAAGTGCTTGAAGAAAATGAAAGCTCAATTCCGGTGCTTCATCAAACGTTCTTTAAAACACTTATTGAACAGTTCGATAATTATTTACTCTATCGCATTTGGATGATCGTAAATGATTACGTTGCAACTCTTTCTTGTGAAGTTTCAGGAGATTCTATCGAAATCTATAGAAAGCTTTATGCTACTTTGGAAGTGAAACAAGAAAATGATGCGTTAAAAATTTACGATGAATTAGTAGAGAATATACAGTTTCACTCGTAATGTATAAAATTTGTCGAAATGACCATGACACGTTATGACAAACATTCTACCGCATAGCGGTTAAAGTTAAACGTAAAGAGAGAGGTTATTAGACAGATTGAGAAGATAAGGCTAACATCAAACATTGGTGTTAGCCCCATTTTCTTCTTACGCTAACCTTAGCTCTCAACGAAGGGGGTCAAATTGTGCTAAGAGATTTATTCGTGAAAAAGAAAAAGTACGCTGCAATACCTTCAGAACAAATACGAAAAGATGTACCAGATGGCGTTATGACAAAATGTCCGAAATGTAAAAAAATCATGTATACGAAAGAACTTCTTAAAAATTTAAAAGTATGCGTGAATTGTGGATATCATCATCCGATGAATGCATGGGAACGCCTTGATAGTATATTGGACGAAGGTTCATTTCGTGAGTATGACAAAGAGATGGTTTCACTAAATCCACTTGAGTTTCCGGGATATGAAGAGAAACTAGAAAACGATCGTAAGAAGACTGAATTGTATGAAGCGGTTGTAACTGGTGAAGGAACAATTGATGACATGCTTGTTGTTGTTGCAGTAATGGATTCTCGTTTTCGAATGGGCAGCATGGGCTCTGTTGTAGGAGAAAAAATTGCTCGTGCGGTTGAAAAGGCATACGACTTACAGGTTCCATTTATTATCTTTACTGCGTCGGGTGGTGCCCGTATGCAAGAAGGGATATTAAGTTTAATGCAAATGGCGAAAACAAGCGTAGCTTTGAAAAAGCATAGTAATGCAGGAGGGTTATTTATTTCTGTTATGACTCACCCGACGACGGGCGGGGTTTCAGCGAGTTTCGCTTCACTTGGTGATTACAATCTTGCGGAGCCAGGTGCACTTATCGGCTTTGCTGGTAGACGCGTAATTGAACAAACAGTGCGTGAGAAACTGCCAGAAGATTTCCAAACGGCAGAATTTTTACTAGAGCACGGTCAATTAGATGCGGTGGTGCATCGTGATGATATGAGAGAATCACTCCGTAAGATTTTAGAAGTTCATCAAGGAGGGGAAATGGCTGTATGGCAGAGCTAGAATTTGAGAAACCAGTTGTTGAGCTAAGAAATAAGATTCGTGAACTGAAAGACTATACGAAAAACAGCCAGATGGACTTCAGTGAGGAGATTCGTATTTTGGAAGACAAGCTAGAAAAACTAGAGGAAGATATATACGGCAATATGAAAGTATGGGACCGTGTTCAAATTGCTCGTCATGCAGAACGACCGACAACGCTCGATTATATTGAGCACTTATTTACTAATTTTTTTGAATGTCATGGAGATCGCCTATTTGGCGACGATGCAGCGATTGTCGGCGGCATTGCGAAATATAAGGGGATGCCTGTAACTGTAATTGGGCACCAACGCGGAAAAGATACGAAAGAAAATATTCGTCGTAATTTTGGGATGCCTCATCCAGAAGGATATCGAAAAGCACTGCGTCTAATGAAACAAGCGGAAAAGTTTAATCGTCCCATTATTTGTTTCATCGATACGAAGGGAGCTTATCCTGGTAAAGCAGCTGAAGAACGTGGACAAAGTGAGGCAATTGCCCGTAATTTATTTGAGATGGCGGGTTTAACTGTACCTGTTATTTGCATTGTTATCGGTGAAGGTGGTAGCGGTGGTGCGTTAGGTCTTGGAGTAGGAGATTACATTCACATGCTGGAAAATTCCACTTATTCTGTCATTACACCAGAGGGTGCGGCGGCGATTCTTTGGAAAGATGCTGGTAAAGCAAAAGAAGCTGCAGAAGCGATGAAAATTACAGCATTAGATTTGAAAGAATTAGGTGTAATTGACGAAATTATTCCAGAGGCAAAAGGCGGAGCGCATCGTAATGTTTTGAAACAATCAGAAAATATAGATTTAATGCTTAAGAAAACTTTTGAACAATTAAGCGGAATTTCGAAAGATGAATTAATCGAAAAACGTTATGAAAAATATATGAAAATTGGGCAAGTTTCGTTTTCAAACGCTTCCATTGGGATAAAATAAGAAAAGCGTGCGTTCCTCTTCGCGAATGCACGTTTTTATTATGAAAAGACACATCTTCTCCATTGTGTTTTTGTATTTTTTCGTGTTATTTTATTATAAGGCAAATAATCTTTATGAGGTGAGTACAAATGAAACGTATTGGTGTATTAACGAGTGGTGGAGATTCACCTGGTATGAATGCTGCCATTCGTGCAGTTGTTCGTAAAGCGATTTTCCATGATATTGAAGTATATGGTATTTACCATGGATACGCTGGTTTAATTTCTGGTCATATTGAAAAATTAGAACTTGGTTCTGTTGGCGATATTATCCACCGCGGTGGTACAAAATTATATACAGCAAGATGTCCTGAGTTTAAAGACCCAGAAGTACGACTAAAAGGAATCGAGCAATTAAAGAAACATGGTATTGAAGGACTTGTTGTTATTGGTGGAGATGGTTCTTACCAAGGCGCAAAAAAATTAACTGAGCAAGGATTCCCATGTGTAGGTGTACCAGGTACAATCGACAATGATATCCCTGGAACAGACTTCACAATTGGTTTCGATACAGCTTTAAATACTGTTATTGATGCAATTGATAAAATCCGTGATACAGCTACATCTCATGAACGTACATATGTTATCGAAGTAATGGGACGTCACGCTGGAGATATCGCATTATGGGCTGGTTTAGCTGATGGTGCAGAAACTATCTTAATTCCAGAAGAAAAGTATGACATGGAAGATGTTATCGCTCGTCTGAAACGCGGTAGTGAACGTGGCAAAAAGCACAGTATTATCGTTGTAGCTGAAGGTGTTGGAAGTGCAATTGACATCGGTAAGCACATTGAAGAAGCAACAAGCTTTGATACTCGTGTAACTGTATTAGGTCACGTACAACGTGGTGGATCACCAAGTGCACAAGACCGTGTATTAGCTAGTCGTCTTGGCGCAAGAGCAGTTGAATTATTAATTGCTGGTAATGGCGGACGTTGTGTTGGTATTCAAAATAATAAACTTGTTGATCATGACATTATCGAAGCGTTAGCTCAAAAGCATACAATCGATAAAGATATGTATCAATTATCTAAAGAATTATCTATCTAATTGGCTTAATGCCTTGTATTTGGGAACGGTTTCATAATTTTCGGAGGTGCAATATGCGTAAAACTAAAATTGTATGTACTATAGGTCCTGCTAGTGAAAGTATTGAGAAATTAGAGCAATTAATGGAAGCGGGTATGAACGTTGCTCGTTTAAACTTCTCTCATGGTAGCCATGAAGAGCATGGAGCTCGTATTAAAAATATTCGTGAAGCTTCAAAGAAAACTGGTAAAACAGTTGGTATCTTACTTGATACAAAAGGTCCAGAAATCCGTACACATGACTTCGTAGACGGACAAGCTGAGCTTGTAACAGGTGCAGAAGTAATTCTTTCTACTGAACAAGTATTAGGAACTGCAGAGAAGTTCTCTGTATCTTATGCTGGTCTTTATGATGATGTTGATCCAGGTTCTCGTATTCTAATCGATGACGGTCTTATCGAACTAGAAGTAATCGAGAAAGCTGACGGAGACATCCGTACAAAAGTATTAAACAGCGGAACTGTAAAAAATAAAAAAGGTGTTAACGTACCAAACGTAAGCATTAAGCTTCCTGGTATCACTGAAAAAGACGTACAAGATATCGTTTTCGGTATCGAGCAAAAAGTTGATTTCATCGCAGCATCTTTCGTACGTAAAGCATCTGACGTATTAGAAATTCGTGAATTATTAGAAGGGCATAACGCTCAATACATCCAAATTGTACCAAAAATCGAAAACCAAGAAGGTATCGACAATATCGATTCAATCTTAGAAGTTTCTGACGGTTTAATGGTTGCTCGTGGTGATATGGGTGTAGAAATTCCACCAGAAGAAGTACCATTAGTACAAAAACGTCTAATCAAAAAATGTAACGTATTAGGCAAACCAGTTATTACTGCAACACAAATGTTAGATTCTATGCAACGTAACCCACGTCCAACTCGTGCGGAAGCAAGTGACGTAGCAAACGCAATCTTCGATGGAACAGATGCAATCATGCTTTCAGGTGAAACTGCTGCGGGTCAATACCCTGTAGAATCTGTAACAATGATGGCTAACATTGCGGTACGTGTTGAAAAATCATTACAATATGAAGATATGTTCAAAAAACGTATTAAAGAGTTCACTCCAACAATTACAGATGCAATTAGCCAATCTGTTGCGCATACAGCACTTGCTCTTGATGTAGCTGCAATCGTAGCTCCAACAGAAAGTGGACATACTGCGAAAATGATCTCTAAATACCGTCCGAAATCTCCAATCGTAGCTGTAACATCTGACGAGCAAGTAGGACGTCGTCTTGCACTTGTTTGGGGTGTACAAGCGTTTATGGCTGGAAAACGTGCAGCGTCTACTGATGAAATGTTAGATACAGCAATTCAAACAGGTATGGATGCGGGTCTAATCGGACTTGGAGATACTGTAGTAATCACTGCTGGTGTACCAGTTGCTGAAACTGGTACAACAAACTTAATGAAAATCCACGTTGTTGGTGAAGAAGTTGCTAAAGGACAAGGAATCGGTCGTAAAGCTGCAAAAGGTAAAGTAGTTGTAGCGAAAACAGCTGCTGAAGCTGTAGCGAACGTAAACAAAGGTGATATCCTTGTTACAACAAGTACTGATAAAGATATGATTCCTGCAATTGAAAAAGCTGCAGCTCTAGTTGTAGAAGAAGGCGGTCTAACAAGCCATGCAGCTGTTGTGGGTGTATCAATCGGTATTCCTGTTATCGTTGGTGTAAACGGCGTAACAACAACTTTAAAAAGTGGCCAAGAAGTAACAGTTGATGCAGCACGCGGAATTGTTTATAATGGACATGCGGAAGTGCTATAAGAAGTAATACGGAGAGAAGGATCGGAGTCCTTCTCTTTTTTTTACACAAAAAAGGATAGAGATAGCTTTAAATACTTGAAATTGCTTCGAAAAACGTTTGTTATAATGTCTAGCGGGAAGAGGGTTATTCGTCCTTTGTAAAGCTTGTATGAGTGTTTTAAGGGGCTTATAAGGGTTTTTGCAAGGTGATGGCGGGAAAAGTTATGCCTTTCACCTTTCGAATGAAATATGAAGGAGTGTGGAGCTGTGAAGTGGTTGCTATTCTTACTTATTGTAATACCGGCGATTGAGATTGCGGTATTGATAGGATCGAGTCATGTAATAGGTTTATGGTCTACGTTCGCTATGATTGTATTTACGGGTATTGTGGGTGTATATTTGGCGAAACGACAAGGGTTTAAAGTACTTAGAGAGATTCAATTTAGGTTAAATAGAGGAGAAATGCCGGGTGATACGGTTCTAGATGGTATTTTTATATTCGTAGGAGGTATTCTTTTAGTACTGCCTGGATATGTGACGGATATAATAGGTTTTATCTTTGTTGTTCCTGTAACGAGGGCTTTATTGAAGCCGGTTGTTATGAAGTGGATTGATTGGAAATTTAGAAAGAGAACTACTATTATTGTTCAGAAATAACGCGTAGATTATAGCGATCTATGCGTTATTTTTTTATTTGCTATTTATAGTCAATTGTTAGCTTCCTGCTCGGGTTGGATTTTTGTTAGTTATTAAACGATAGGATGCAGAGGGTTCTTGTGAATGAAAAGTGTTACATTAGGATGCTGTTTTTTGCTTGTAGTAAGATTCGACTAGTGAGCAGAAGTTAGACAGGAGAAGAAAAATTACTGATTAAAGGGTTCATCTGCCTCGTTTTGCATATTTATTCATTTACATAAAAAGTAATAAATGTAAGTAATAATTATAAAATATATAGAATAAAAATGTATTTTCGTCCTAAAATATGCGTTTTTATGCAAAAAAATAAGAGGATTATCCTTTTTTAGGAAATTCTCTTATAGATGTAGGTAGTACAAAAAAGTACAGTGAGTAATCAGTGGGAATTTCCCACTGATTACAGTTGATTTTTTGTTGTGTATGAGTTAGAAAACATTATTTTGATGGTGAGCCTTTAATGAATTTCCATAAATCGTGGAATACATGAGCTTTGTGTAATGTATTAAGTAGTACTAATATGACTGGACCGATGATTAATCCTAAAAAACCAAAGAGCTTAAAGCCGACAAATAGAGCGATGAGTGTCGCTAATGGATCGAGTCCAATATTAGATGAAAGTACTTTTGGCTCCATGATTTGTCTTTGGACAATCACGACGATGTATAGGATGAGAAGACCGATGGCGAATGCAGTATCGCCTGTGAAAAATACGTATATAACCCAAGGAACGAAGACGGCTCCAGTTCCTAAATACGGGAGTAAATCTACAACCCCTGTAATAATCGCGATAGTAATTGCGTATGGCACGCGTAATATTAAAAGGCCGATTAGTACAATGATAGTTGTCATAGATACGAGTGTAAGTTGCGCTTTAACAAAACCAAACAAAGCTTTTCTTAAATCGACAAAAATAGTTTTTCCGTATCCATGCAAACGATTAGGTAGAAGTTTTCTTACTTTATGAGCAAGACGGTGCCAATCGTAACTAATGAAGAAGGTGGCTAATAAGACGAAGACAAGGACAGTTAAAGTTGTTGGTAATGCACTAATGAAATTTGTTAACCCACTTATAATGGCGGTTAAAAGTTCTTTCATTTGTGTCGTTGCTTCGGTGCCTAAGTTTTGAATGTTTTGTGTAATAGTGTAGCGCTGTGGTTCTCCGAGATGATTAAATTTAGAGATTAAATCATCATAGAGAGGCATAATATGATTAAGTGCAAATTGTTGGGCGAATGCAACGATATCTGGAAACTTCACTGTAACAATTTGTAGTAAGTACGTTGTGGCAGATATTGCTTCAGTTACAAGGTATGTAACAAGTCCAACGATAGCTCCGAATACGAGAATTAAGCTAACGAGTACCGCTAATGCGCGAGGGAATTGTAGTTTTTGATTAAGGAAATTGACGACAGGATTAATCAAATAAGCGAATGCAAAAGCGATAATAAAAGGGTAGATAAGGCCTGACATGTACAGCAATGCATAGAACCCAACTACCGTTGCTACAATGACAAATATGAGTCGTAATATTATATATAGTAAGTTTCGGTTCAAAGATGTATACCTCCCATTCCAATTTGGATTATCCTAATTCGTTCAACTTATAACTAGTGAGATTCACTGATCAAAGTTTCACTTTATGTTATAGTGGAATGATGGATTTAGCCTGCTTCTGCAGCGGATTAATGACTACAGAAGCTTGTTGGTGATGCTTCTACTATATGGTAAAAACTTCATTTTCTCTCCTTTTTATTTTACCTGTTTCTTATTATAAAAGAAAGGAGAGACATCCGCTTTTAAATGTATATGCATGCTTTATTTTTTTCTGGTTAAAGTCTTATTTGTAATTTTGAAATGTATATAAAAATCATTTTTTTCTTTATTATAATTATCAAATATGCATCGGTATAGCATGTAAAACGATAGGTTTAAGGGTATTTTTGTTTGGAAACAAGTTCATTATTTTCAGAAAGGAAGTGCAATCATGATTAGTCAGTCAACGTTATTTTTATTCATACTACTTATTATAGGACTTATTGCTAAAAACCAATCGCTTACTGTAGCTGTTGGAGTGTTATTTTTATTGAAGTTTACGTTTTTAGGCGATAAAGTCTTTCCTTATTTACAAACGAAAGGAATTAACCTCGGTGTGACGGTTATTACAATTGCAGTGCTTGTCCCAATTGCGACGGGGGAAATAGGGTTTAAACAGCTTGGAGAAGCGGCGAAATCATACTATGCATGGATTGCTTTAGCTTCAGGAGTAGCGGTTGCTTTATTGGCGAAAGGTGGGGTGCAATTATTAACGACGGATCCTCATATTACAACCGCACTTGTTTTTGGGACAATTATAGCTGTAGCTTTATTTAATGGAGTTGCTGTAGGTCCGTTAATTGGGGCTGGAATTGCCTATGCAGTTATGAGTATTATACAAATGTTTAAATAAGGAATTTTATAGTAATATAAAATTTTTGAATTCTTTCTGTTCACAAAAGTCAGATAATTGTTTATAATAGGATTAGAAACTTTGAAAAGTTACATAACAACAGAGACTTTACACCAGATAAAATAAAAACAACATAAAACAATTTTATAATGATATTGTTTTATGTTGTTTTTATCATAAACTCTTCGGAATTCATTTTCCTCACTAACTTGTTGTTCTGAGCGTGAGGATTCGGGGAGACATTCACGCTCATGCTTTCCATGTAAGCAATGGACAATAAGAGGGGAACATCGCAACAAATTTGCATGAACGTGCATTTTGCTTGCCTAAAGAGTGAACGAGCGTTCATAATTTATAAGGGGAGCAAATAGATATAAGGAGCAAGGTTGGGAGAATTTTCAGGAAAAGGAGAGAATGTCATGACTGTTATTCGAGGTTTAGAAGGGGTAGTAGCAACAACATCATCTGTGAGCTCTATTATTGATGATACATTAACTTATGTTGGGTATAATATTGATGATTTAGCTGAGAATGCTACGTTCGAAGAAGTAGTGTACTTATTATGGCACCGCAAGCTTCCTAACGAAAAAGAACTAGCGGAATTTAGTGGAACAGTATCTGAATACTATAAAGTACCAGGTGAGATTTTAACATATTTGAAACAAGTAGATTTAAAAATCGCGCACCCGATGTCGGTTTTACGAACTGCGATTTCCATGCTATCATTATATGATGAGAGCGCTGAAATAATGGATGGAAAGTCTAATTATTTGAAAGCGGTTAAATTACAGGCTCAAGTCGGAACTTTAATTGCGGCTTATGCAAGAATTCGTAAAGGGTTAGATGTTGTTGAGCCAAGAAAAGATCTATCATTAGCTGCAAACTTCTTGTACATGTTAAATGATCGTGAGCCAAATGAAGTTGAAATTGAGGCTTTTGATAAGGCACTTGTACTTCATGCAGATCATGAGTTAAACGCTTCTACATTTACTGCACGTGTTTGCGTAGCTACACTTTCAGATGTGTATTCTGGTATTACAGCAGCAATCGGTGCATTAAAAGGTCCTCTTCACGGCGGGGCAAATGAAAATGTAATGAAGATGTTAACTGAAATTGGCGAAGAAGAAAATGTAGAATCATATATTCATAATGCTCTTCAAAATAAAGTGAAAATTATGGGATTTGGTCATCGCGTATATGAGCATGGTGATCCACGCGCGAAACACTTACGCGAAATGTCTAAGAGATTATGCGTGCTTTTAGGAGAAGACAAATGGTATAATATGTCTATCAAAATTGAAGACATTGTAACAAAAGAAAAAGGTCTTCCACCAAATGTTGATTTCTATTCAGCTTCTGTATACCATTGTTTAGGAATTGACCATGACTTATTTACACCTATCTTTGCAATTAGCCGTATGTCAGGCTGGTTAGCTCATATTCTAGAACAATATGAAAACAACCGTTTAATCCGTCCGCGTGCTGATTATGATGGACCGACACATCAAGTGTACGTTCCGCTAGCGCAACGATAAGCGAAAAACACTATTTTGATAGTGAAAATACGCTTTCAAAAGTCTGATTTTTTCGGAAAGATATAATGATTAGAATATTTAAATTTGACTAACGGTTTGAACTGAGGGGTTATTCCCTCAGTTTCATACATATGAAATTTCAAACATGGGGGTTATCACATTGACGACAGGTGAAAAAATTACTGTAACTAATGGTGTTATGAATGTACCAAACAATCCGATTATTCCATTTATCGAAGGAGATGGAATTGGTCCTGATATTTGGGCTGCAGCATCTCGCGTAATAGAAGCAGCAGTTGAGAAAGCATATGATGGTGAGAAGAAAATTGTTTGGAAAGAAGTGCTTGCAGGGGAAAAAGCATTTAACCAAACAGGCGAGTGGTTACCAGAAGAGACTTTAAATTTAATTCGTGAATATTTAATCGCAATTAAAGGTCCACTTACAACTCCAGTTGGCGGTGGTATTCGTTCTCTAAACGTTGCGCTTCGTCAAGAATTAGATTTATATGTATGTCTACGTCCAGTTCGTTACTTTGAAGGTGTTCCTTCACCTGTAAAACGTCCGGAAGATACTGATATGGTTATTTTCCGTGAAAATACAGAAGATATTTACGCGGGTATTGAATATGCACAAGGTTCTCCAGAAGCAGAAAAAGTTCTTGCATTCCTAAAAGAAGCAATGGGCGTTAATAAAATTCGTTTCCCAGAAACATCAGGGATTGGTATTAAACCAATTTCAGAGGAAGGGACAAAGCGTCTGGTTCGTGCTGCAATTCAATATGCAATTAACGAAAAACGTTCTTCTGTTACATTAGTTCATAAAGGAAACATTATGAAATTTACAGAAGGTGCTTTCAAAAACTGGGGTTACGAAGTAGCTGAACAAGAATTTGGCGACAAAGTATTTACTTGGGCTGAATATGATCGCATCGTTGAAAAAGATGGTAAAGATGCAGCGAATAAAGCGATGGCAGAAGCAGAATCTGCTGGGAAAATCATCGTAAAAGATTCTATTGCAGACATCTTCTTACAACAAATTTTAACTCGTCCACGTGAGTTCGATGTTGTTGCAACAATGAACTTAAACGGAGACTACATCTCGGATGCACTTGCTGCACAAGTAGGTGGAATTGGTATTGCACCTGGTGCAAACATTAACTATGTGACTGGACATGCTATCTTTGAAGCTACACATGGTACAGCTCCAAAATATGCAGGTTTAGATAAAGTAAATCCATCGTCTGTTCTTCTTTCTGGTGTATTATTATTAGAGCACTTAGGATGGAACGAAGCTGCGAATTTAGTAACTGATTCAGTTGAGAAAACAATTGAATCAAAAGTAGTAACTTATGATTTCGCACGCTTAATGGAAGGTGCAACAGAAGTGAAATGTTCTGAGTTCGCTAATGAACTTATTAAAAACATGGATGTAGCGATAATCAAAAATGCATAATTAAAGCGGGGGGTAAATTATGACAATCAAACGCAAGAAAGTTTCAGTCATCGGTGCAGGATTTACAGGAGCAACAACAGCATTCTTATTAGCACAAAAAGAACTTGCAGATGTTGTAATAGTGGACATTCCACAGCTGGAAAATCCAACAAAAGGGAAAGCGTTAGATATGTTAGAAGCGAGCCCAGTACAAGGTTTTGATGCTAACATTATTGGTACATCTGATTACGCAGATACTGCTGATTCTGACGTTGTCGTTATTACAGCAGGTATTGCGCGTAAGCCTGGTATGAGCCGTGATGACTTAGTAGCAACAAACTCTAAAATTATGAAAAGTATTACGCGCGACATTGCAAAACATTCACCAAATGCGATTATTGTTGTATTAACAAATCCAGTTGATGCAATGACATATTCTGTATTTAAAGAAGCAGGATTCCCGAAAGAGCGTGTTATCGGTCAATCGGGCGTATTAGATACAGCTCGTTTCCGTACATTCATTTCACAAGAATTAAACCTTTCTGTGAAAGACATTACAGGATTTGTTCTTGGTGGACATGGTGACGATATGGTTCCTCTTGTACGCTATTCCTATGCAGGTGGCATTCCGTTAGAAACATTAATTCCAAAAGAGCGTTTAGAAGCAATTGTAGAACGTACACGTAAGGGTGGCGGCGAGATTGTAGGCTTATTAGGAAACGGTAGTGCATATTATGCGCCAGCAGCTTCTTTAGTTGAAATGACAGAAGCAATCTTGAAAGATCAACGCCGTGTATTACCTGCTATTGCATACCTTGAAGGTGAGTATGGTTATAGTGACATTTACTTAGGGGTACCAGTAATTCTAGGTGGTAACGGAATTGAAAAAATTATTGAATTAGAACTTCTTGCAGATGAAAAAGAAGCGTTAGATCGCTCTGTCGAATCTGTACGTAACGTTATGAAAGTTCTTGTTTAATAATTAAATATAAGCGGAAAAAGATTCGGGGCCCCGAATCTTTTTCTACTATATATTGAAATGTTTTTTTGAAATAATATGAAAACGCTATCATTCGGTGTATCCTATAATGAAACTATAGACTTATACTATACATTGCCCTCATCATAGTAAATTTCGGATAAGGTATCGCTTTTAGTAGGATAATAAGGTGAAAAAATCGGAGGGGGTTGTAACATGTTAAAGAAAAAAGTTCAAATTGGTCGTAAAATGGATGAAATTACAGTAGGAGAGAAATTATCTATCACTGAAAAAATTGAGGATAAAGATTTGTTATTGTATTTAGGGTTAACGAATGATGCCAATCCATTATATATTCAGCATGATTACGCATCCCAAACTCCGTATGAAAAGCCGATTGTCCCAAGCATTATGCTAACGGGGCTGATTACAACGGCGGTTACGAAATATTTACCAGGTCCAGGTAGTCATATTACTAGGAAGGACCTTACGTTCGTGAAACATGTTCACCATTATGAAACGTTACAAATCCACTTTGAAGTTGTGGCTGTTTCAGAGGAGGAACATACAATTGATATGCTTGTATTTGCTCATGATGAAAAAGGAGAAACTGTTGTAAAAGGTTCATTAACAGTAACACCACCTTTTAAATCTGTTTCCATTATGGAAAAAGCATTAGATAATTTTTAAAACATGAAAATATGAATAGCGCTAGCATACCTTTTATAAGGGGGCTAGCGCTATTTTTAGTTGAAGAATCCTTCTTTGAACCCTTCGGTAAATTCTGAACAACCTGTTTTAATCGTATCCCAGCTCGGTACGTTAAAAGTAAGGAAACATGTTACTACTAAAGTTAAAATAGGTAGTAATATTCGCATAATAGCCCCCGTATATTATTTATTTATATATTTAAATTAATAATATATTTATTGGTGATTGAAGTCAATGAAAGGGGTGGTTTTTTAAGATGAAGTGGAAGAGAGAAGACACTATTTTTGAAACGATAAGAGAATCTGAATTGTGGGCAGATTCAATCGCGAATGAAATGTATGGAAGAGTATTTGATGGATATGAAACGCCGGATTATAAAATTGCATATGCTCTTTCATTTTTCTTAGCGCAAAATCAAGAACTCAATATTCATACGGAAGTAGAATGTAATAAAAATAAAGATTTGTATAATTTGAAGGCTATGGGCAGGTAAATATAGTAACTATTCTCTAATTTTAATAGCTGTAATAAGAGAGTAGTTACTATATATTGCTGATTAAAGAACATATAAATTATTTTTCTTTAATAACAAGTTTTGCTTTGTATAATACAATTGAGCAAATTGAAAATGAAAGAATAGTTAAAGAGACTGTTAAAGCTATAAAAAGTAAATTTGGTTCATCAAACATAACAGATCTAATTGCTGTAATTTGATACGTTAAAGGATTAAAGTGAGTAATTAGTTTTATATAATTAGGAACTGAATCTATAAGATAAAAAGTTGGTGCGGTAAATCCTAAGGGTAAAATTAACATAGCGAGTATAGAGTCTCTTTTTTGATAATCATTTATGAAAACTGTAATTAGAGTGCCCAAGGAAGTCCAGAATAAGAGTGCAATTACGGCTAGTATTAATCCAATTAAATAATTGAGTATATTAAAATTCAATCCCACGATTAGAGACAATAAATATAATATTGTTGATTGAAATAAAAAACCCAGAGTAGGATACGTAGACATCCCAATTATGTAATAAAAGGGTTTAATTCCACTTGAAAACTTTAAAGGTAACAGTCCCCATCGTTTATCGATGGTAGTTCGATAAATAGTTTGTGTCATTTGACTAGTTATTAATAAACCCATTACTCCTACTAGAGCATACATCTCATATGAAATTTCTAAGTTGTTATAAGTTATATTTCCAATTGTGCCTCCAACACCCATTACTAAAAATAAAAAATACATAATTGGTTGCATTATTTGTGAATATAGTATATTTTTATTTCTCCAAAAAGCTTTAAGTTCTATAATGGTTAAGATTTTTAAGCCTGTCCAACCTAGATTACTTTTTCTTCTAAAGTCTTTTGCTTCCATAAATTTCAGCGCTCCTTAGTGGTCTTTAGCTTAAGATATGTTTCTCTTAGACTATTACGCTCATTTTTTATATTTATAATTTTTGTTGTTTTTTCAAGTATTGAAATAATATTTGATATACTTAACGCTTGATTAACATTTAATATTAATGGCTTGGTAGATAAAATCTCTGCTCCAAGTGCTGTAATTTTATCTAAGGTTGTTGTATCTAATGTTCCTTGATACTCTATTACATACTTATTAACTTGATTGTTATTATTTAAAAATTCGCTTATGGAACCATGATAAATTATTTTTCCTTCTTCAATATATATCATTTTATTACAGTATCTTTCTAATAAGTTTAAGTCGTGAGAAGATATAAGTACTGAGCATGTGCTTTCATTTACCCGAGAGTTTAAGTATTGTAGAAAAATCTCTGCGGACTCTGCATCTAAACCTGTAGTAGGTTCATCGAGTAGGTAAAATATAGGTTTATGTGCTATGGCACGTGCAATCTGAACTCGTTGTTGTTGTCCGCCAGATAATTGATCGACTGAAAAACTGTTTTTGTTTTCTAAATTTACTTGTCTTAAAGCATCTAAGGCCATCTGTTTAGATTGCTTTCTTCCTATGCCAGCTAATAAGGGACCTAGCAGGACATTGTCTATTACATTTAAGTACCAATCAATTACTTGATTTTGTGGGCTGAATCCTAAAATGCTAAAAGGGTTATTCTTATTAATATAATTATCATGAAAAGAGATGGTACCTTTTGTGATTTCTTGTATCCCAGAAATCCCATTCATTAATGTTGATTTTCCAGCTCCATTAGAGCCTACTAAAGCGACGAAATCTCCAGGTTGAAACTCTAAGTTTATATCTGTTATCCCATGGCTATTTTCATAAATGATGGATAGGCTATTTATTGTTAAAATTGGTGGGTTTTCTAATTTCATTTGACTACACACTCCTGAGCTATATATAAATCATTTAAGAGTTCATTTATATTAATATATTTAAAGTTCAGTCCTTTTTGAATTATATTTTTAAAAAGGGGATCGATATCATCTAGATTTTTTTTTGAAATCTCTTCTAATGTTTTTTTAAAATAATCAGCCCTTATATTCTGGATTTTTTGATATTCAGTAGGTTTAAGAAGATAGTATAGTATGCATACTATGCTATAAATATCGGTCGTGTTCTTTTCCTGACTAAATGTACTATCATAAAAACCAGGAGACCCTACAAGTATGTAAGGCGGCGCTTCCTCTGTGTTTTTATGAGCAAATTCGAAATCGATTAATTTAACCTCATACAATTTGTTTATTAGTATGTTATTAAAAGATAAATCACGAATAGTGTATTTATAATTTATATGTATTGTTTCAACGGCTTTAGCAATTTTAATAACTATAGCTAAGATTGTGAGTTCTGTAAAAGAGGGTTCGTTATAAAGCATTTCCTCTAATGTTTTGCCTTCAAAGAATTCTTGTACAATAAAAAAATTTCTCGCAACATAAAAAGCATCATATATTTTTGGAGTGTATACAAGCTCTTGCATATCTTCTAGAACTTTTTTTTCCCAAAAGAGTCTATCTAAACCATCCACGCCTGACTCTTCGATTTCTCCTAATAAACAGCCTTCTTTTAATATCTTAAGTTTTTTGTCTGTTGTATCAAAAACTTTATAAACGCCGCCTTTACCTCTTTTTCGTAATACTGATAAGATTAAAAAATTTCTCGGTATCTCTTGAAACCTAGGGTGTTCAAAATCTTGTATAGTAACAGCTACTTCTTGGGGGATTGTTTTGGTTCTTTTATCTTCTAATATACTTCCGTTCGATAATTCGAGTAACATTTTGGTATTTTCCTTATTATAAAGTTGTTTAAAAGCTCCATATCTATAATGTACAACAGTACTTTGTTTGTAATTAAAGTCCGATGGTATAAGAGGAGAATTGATATCTTTGGTCAACAAATTTAATTCCTCTAAGCATGTGTTTAATTCCTGATCATTGCGTGGGTATATGGTTACTAATTTTCCTATTTGTGAAAACCAAAATATCCCCCTGTTTTGTAGTTCGAAAATCCTTAAATTACTAACCGCCTTGAAATTTAATCCTTTATGAATTAAATAAGGTAAACATCTTTCGATGATAGTAGTTGCATTAGTGATGCTAGCGGATAAATGTACTTTGAATCCGCTTGTAGGTAAGGAATTATCAATTGCTTTATAGTAAGACCAATGTTCATCAAATGAAACATTAACTTTGAATTTATCTAATGTGCTTCTATAAGTAGTTCTAATTGCTTTTTTCTTCATAAGGTAATTCATCCTTTCATTTTTATATATTGAAATGATTTCCATATATTTTTTTGCCGTCCTTCAATGCTAGAATAAAGAGGCCGTGAGCATAAGGTTTAATATATATGCTAGGCTGTAGCCCCTCTTCTTTAAGTATGAGCCCGAGTTGAGAAACGCTGTATCTATTTAATCTGGGGGTAGCATAAGATTCTATAATAAATAAATAAAATAATTCCCATTCAACGGATTTGTTTTCTTGTTTTTTGACGGCGTTAATAAATTTAAACAGTGTTGATGTAAGGTCACCTTTGATTTTTCTGTTAAGAAGATTTCTTATATTTTTATTATTCAACTATGGCTGCCTCCTTTGAAATCAGGTTAGTTAGTAATCTATCCTCTTTAGAATTGAGACTATAATGACCAAAATTATCTATAGTAACTATTTTTACTTTCTCAAGGTTTTTGGTGTTTAAACTATTTTGAAAATTGATTATTTGTTGATAGGGGCAATGCTGATCATTTTTCCCATGAATAAAGGTTATGTCGTGTATAATTCTTGTGTTACGAGCTAAATCAATAGGGTTTTTTATTGTAATGTTGGCTAAGGTAAATAATTCTCTCATTAACAGAATGGAATTAGAAAATAACATCTGGTATCTTATATCTGTAAAAGTGCCAAAAGCTATAATTTTTTTGATCCGAATATATTTTTGAAAAGATAAAAGGGTACTTAAGTATGCTCCGTAACTTTCTCCATAAACGTAAACTTCTTTTTGAGGATACAGGTTATTGAGATGTTTTCTTATTTTTATAACTTGTTGCAAATCTGATTCTCCAGCACTTAATCGTATTTTGTTCTTGTAATTCTCCCCATATCCTGTACTACCGTAAAAATTAACCATATAAACTGTAAATTCATTATTAATTAAATTTTCGGCTAGAGGATTATAAGAAAAATCAAAATGATAGTAAGGACCGCCGTGTAGCATTAATATAATTTTACTTTGTTTTTTTCTTTTAACTTTATAACTGGAATTTTATCTTCTGTAATGTATAAATGACTTCCTATTTTTTTTTCTTGTATGCCTAATAATTCTAATGTAGTTTTAATACTCCTATTTAAATATGTAATCTCCTTTGTGAAAATATTAAAGGTTGCTAGTGAAAAAGGCTTTGTTATTGTTGATATATTTATAAGAAGTAATTTGTTAGATAAGAAAAAGGCACGATTAATAGTGCTATAATTGAAATTGAAATTAAGATTGTGATTTTCGGTTTTTAAATTCAGAATACTCCTGCCTCTTATGTTTTTTAGAGTCAATCTTGCACCTGAATACTGATCTAAAAGAATTTCATCTTTAAGCAATATAGTAGTTAAAAAATGTACTATAAAATTATGTATTTTTGTTATTGGATAAATTGATGTGATTTTTAATAAATCTTCAATAGTAAAAATTGCTGAGTAGCTAAAAGTGTATATAATTTTATTGTTGCCATTATGTATATTTAATTCATGTAAAATTAAAAGTTTTTTAGCGATATTGACAGAAATTATAATGATTTTATGGTTATCTTTTTCAAAAACTTTTAGTAATTTTTGTTCGGGTTTTAAAAAATGTAAGTCTAATTTTGAAATTTGGTTAGATTTATAATCGCGTAAATCTAGTTTTCTGTTAGTTAATATATACCACTTATCATTGCTGTAAAATCCTAAATTATTAATGGATTTTATATCTTTGATTAAGCAAGAAATTTCCATACCTTTTTTAAACATAAAAATATTAAAGTTTCCATTTTCATTTTCTGTTGCATATATAAATTTATTTTTACTGTAATTAGTATTTAAAAAGAGAACGTTATTAACATAATCCATGGAATCACCTAAATATGAATTGTATT
Organism: Bacillus altaicus; assembly: GCF_042136375.2. Classification (NCBI taxonomy): domain Bacteria; kingdom Bacillati; phylum Bacillota; class Bacilli; order Caryophanales; family Bacillaceae; genus Bacillus; species Bacillus altaicus. Next base: position 1,160,086 of record NZ_CM143394.1, read on the forward strand.
TTTAGAATAAAGAGCTACCGGTTTTACGGTAGCTCTTTATTTACATGTGGCAGCCTGAACTATGGGCACCAGAAAGGGCACCTACAGCAAGCTGATCATTAATGCCTAATTGGTTAAGATCATCTAAATTACGAGAAATTAAAGCGTGTCTTTCGATTTCACTTAGTTCATATGTAGCTATTACTTTTTCGGGATTGTCGAAAAAGTCTCCAATTAGTTCCCAGTTTTCGTTAAGATCATTAATTAACTTTGTTAAATTCCTTGACATTTGAAACTCGCCGCCTTTTCGTTTTGGATGGTATTGAATAAACGATTACTTTCAATTTACATGTGGCAACCTGAACTATGAGCACCAGAAAGGGCACCTACAGCAAGTTGGTCATTAATGCCTAATTGATTAAGATCGTCTAAATTACGAGAAATTAAAGCATGTCTTTCGATTTCGCTTAGTTCATATGTAGATATTACTTTTTCAGGATTATCGAAAAAGTCTCCGATTAGTTCCCAGTTTTCATTAAGATCATTAATTAACTTTGTTAAATTCCCTGACATTTGAAATTCGCCGCCTTTTCGTTTTTGGATGATATTGAATAAATGATTACTTTCAAGTTACATGTGGCAACCTGAACTATGAGCACCAGAAAGGGCACCTACAGCAAGTTGGTCATTAATGCCTAATTGATTAAGATCGTCTAAATTACGAGAAATTAAAGCATGTCTTTCGATTTTGCTTAGTTCATATGTAGTTATTACCTTTTCGGGATTATCGAAAAAGTCTCCGATTAGTTCCCAGTTTTCATTAAGATCATTAATCAGTTGAATTAAATCCTTTGTCATTTCCAAGTCAAATCCTTGGTTTTGGTATATGACAATTGAATAAATGATTACTTTCAAGTTACATGTGGCAGCCTGAACTATGAGCACCAGAAAGGGCACCTACAGCAAGCTGGTCATTAATGCCTAATTGATTAAGATCGTCTAAATTACGAGAAATTAAAGCGTGTCTTTCGATTTCGCTTAGTTCATATGTAGCTATTACTTTTTCAGGATTATCGAAAAAGTCTCCGATTAGTTCCCAGTTTTCATTAAGATCATTAATCAGTTGAATTAAATCCTTTGTCATTTCCGAGTCAACTCCTTGGTTTTAGGATATGGCAATTATAGGATGTATAGTCGACTGTGTCAATATTCTGAAAGAGAAAAATTTATGTTTTTTCTGAAAAAACATTTAAAGGGAAGATTCCGTTATTTAAAATCTGTATATTTTTTGAATAAAAGTGAAATGGTTATTGAATGTGTATTAAATGCTGTATTTAAATCTTTGTGAAAGGTTTTTTAATGAAAAGAGGTTGGGTTTATATCTAATAAAAATCCAATTAATTGTTTTTCTGATACATTTATAATATTTTCTTAAAATATGAAAATATTATTTGTTCTTTTGTTTAATATCTTTTACAAAACCCTATCGTCAAATGTTGAGAGGGACCTTATTTTCTAGTATGATGAGAATAACGGGGAAAATACTAGGATGAAGAAGGTTTCAAGTCTATAACTTGGAGGAAAAGAATGAACAATCGTATTTTAGTAGTTGATGATGAGGAATTTATCTTAACTTTAATTGAATTTAATTTACAACAAGCTGGGTTTGAAGTTATAACAGCAATGGATGGAGAAATGGCGCTTCAAAAAGCGACAACAGAACGCCCAGATTTAATTATATTAGATTTAATGCTTCCAAAAATGGATGGTATGGAAGTTTGTAAAGAATTACGATTGCAGCGTGTTATGACGCCGATTTTAATGTTAACAGCAAAAGATGATGAATTTGATAAGGTGCTAGGTCTTGAGCTTGGGGCTGACGATTATATGACGAAGCCATTTAGTCCAAGGGAAGTTGTTGCTCGTGTGAAAGCGATTTTGCGCCGCACGAAATTACAGCAAGAAGAAAAAGTTTCAGAATCGCCAGATGAAGAGAGCATCAAAATTGCAGAGCTTAAAATTTTACCGGAGTTTTATGAAGCGTACTTCCAAGGAAGGAAACTGGAACTAACACCGAAAGAATTTGAGTTACTTGTTTATCTTGCGAAAAATAAAAGTCGTGTATTAACTCGTGACCAATTATTGAGTGCTGTATGGAATTATGATTTTGCCGGTGATACAAGAATTGTTGATGTCCATATTAGCCATTTGCGCGATAAAATTGAACAAAATACGAAAAAACCGACGTACATTAAAACGATACGTGGTTTAGGTTATAAATTAGAGGAGCCAAAAGTGGATGAATAAGTTTCGTTCCAGGCTTCTTTTTACATTTGTTTCTCTTATCGTTTTTATTTTAGTTGGACTAGGTGTATTATTAGAAACTGTATTTGAAAACTACTATATAGATCATGCTAAAGAGAGAATGATAAAAGAGACACAGTATGTTGCTGTATTAGCAGAGGAGCAAGGGTTTGATTCTGTTTTAAAAAAGCCGTATGTATTTGAAAAGTTAGAAGAACAAATACCAGCTTCTATTATATTTGTGGATGAAAAAAAGAAAGTTCAATATAGCGGTGGGAAACAATCTACATTTAATCAAGAGATGATTAAAGAACTTTCTTCTGAAGCAGGAAAACAAAAAAATAAAGTCATTACGAAAGAAACAGATCAAAAGAATGAATTTTATCATGCTGTGTTCGTCCAGGATGTAGAAGGGAAACAAGGATACATTTTGGTGAAAAGTACAATTGATACTTTGAGGGACGTTCACCAAAAAACGTGGGGATTATTAATTATCGGATTTGTCATTGCTTGTCTCGTAGTTGTATTCCTAGGTGTCAAAATTACAGGACAATATATTAGGCCGATTGAATCAGTTACGAAAGTTGCAATTGAATTAGCGAAGGGTAATTACAAAGCGCGTGCATATGAAAGTCATTCAGATGAAACAGGAATGCTGAGTAAAGCAATTAATATTTTAGCTCGTAATTTACAAGAGATGACACTCGAACAAGAAATGCAACAAGATCGTTTGCACACATTAATTGAAAATATGGGAAGCGGAATGATTTTAATTGATAGCCGTGGTTATATAAACCTTGTAAACCGTTCTTATAAGGAGACTTTCCACGTAACAGATGAAGAATATTTAGACCGTTTATATTATGAATCGTTTCACCATACGGAAATTATTGAGCTTGTGGAAGAAATTTTTATGACAGAAGTGAAAGTGCGTAAACAAATGTTATTGCCGCTAGGTATTGAGCGCAAGCATTTCGAAGTATACGGAGCACCAATTATTGGGACAAACCATGAGTGGAAAGGGATTGTTCTCGTATTCCATGACATTACAGAGTTAAAGAAATTAGAACAAATGAGAAAAGACTTTTTAGCGAATGTTTCTCATGAATTGAAGACACCGATTACTTCTATTAAAGGTTTTTCAGAAACACTCTTGGACGGAGCGATGGATAATAAAAAATTCTGCGAACATTTCTTACATATCATTTTAAAAGAAAGTGAGCGTATGCAAGGATTAATTGAAGATTTATTAGATTTGTCAAAAATCGAGCAGCAAGGTTTTAGATTAAACATGGGTACGGTTGATATGAAGGAGCTTCTTGAAGACATTCACATGGTGCTTGATAATAAAGCGGGTGAAAAAGAAATCTCTTTACAAGTGAATGTATTAAAACGTGTTTCTGTCATTGGAGATCCAAGTCGTTTGAAACAAATCTTTATTAATTTAATTAATAATGCAATCGTATATACACCTGCTGGAGGCATTGTTTCTGTAGAGTTAGCAGAAGATAAATATAATGCTTATATAAAAGTATCAGATACTGGAATTGGTATTAGTAAAGAAGAAATCCCTCGTATATTTGAACGTTTTTATCGAGTTGATAAAGCGAGAAGTAGAAATACGGGTGGAACGGGTCTTGGTTTATCAATTGTAAAGCATTTAGTTGAAGCACATCAAGGTACGATTACGGTGGATAGTGAGGTTGGAGAAGGTACAACATTTACAGTTGTTTTACCAAAATCAGCTACTGAAAAATAGGATGAAGGATATTTACAATATATTAACAATGGCTTAATTAAATATTAATAAAGCTCTGTTAATATAATATATGAAAACCCCTTCATCCAAGGAGTAATTTTGGACGAGAGTAGTTATGCTATTCTCGTCACTTCCCTTTTATGCCAATGTAAGTCTGTTTATATATGATAGAAAAAAACCGTTATTTTTCTTCTCTCTATTAGTCATGTTAATATAGAGAGAGGATAGGAACGGTTTTTTTTCTGTGGAAAAATCGTTTCAAATTTGTATGGGGAGGTTTGTAGTTTGGAAAAAAAAGTCGTATTAGTAGATGGTAATAATATCGCGTATCGTGCTTTCTTTGCACTACCGCTTTTAAATAACGACAAAGGTATACATACGAACGCAATTTATGGTTTTACGATGATGTTAATGAGAATATTAGAGGAAGAAAAACCGACGCATATGCTTGTGGCGTTTGATGCGGGGAAAACAACGTTCCGTCATAAAACGTATAGTGATTATAAGGGAGGACGTCAAAAGACTCCACCTGAACTATCAGAGCAATTCCCATTTATTCGCGAAGTACTTGATGCATTTAATGTTCCGCGCTATGAATTAGAAAACTATGAAGCGGATGACATTATGGGGACGTTAGCGAAAGAAGCGAGTGAGCAAGGGTTTCATGTAAAAGTTATTTCAGGAGATAAAGACTTACTGCAACTTGTTTCAGATAATACACTCGTATGTATTCCTCGCAAAGGGATTACGGAAGTAGATGAATATACGAAAGAAGCTTTATTTGAGAAATATAGCTTATCACCAAAGCAAATTATTGATATGAAAGGTTTAATGGGAGACCAATCGGATAACATTCCAGGTGTACCAGGTGTTGGTGAGAAGACAGCCATTAAATTATTAACGCAATTTGAAACGGTAGAAGCAGTATATGAAAACTTAGATCAAGTGAGTGGAAAGAAATTAAAAGAAAAGTTAGAAGCGAATAAAGAACAAGCCCTTATGAGTAAAGAACTTGCGACTATTATTACAGACGCACCGATTACTGTGCATGTAGATGATATGGCATATAAAGGGTATGAACCAAGCGATTTGATTCCAATGTTCGAGAATTTAGGATTTACATCCCTTTTAAATAAATTAGGTGTTACGCCGGAGGAAACGGCTCCAGCTGAATTAGATGATATTATATTTGATATTGTAGAAGAAGTTACAGAAGAAATGCTTCAGCAAGATAGTGCGCTTATTGTTGAAGTGCAAGAAGATAACTATCATAAAGCCGATATTCAAGGTTTTGGTATTCAAAATGAAAATGGTTGTTACTTCATTCCGGCCGATGTTGCTCTTAAATCAGATGCTTTTAAAGAGTGGATTGCAAATGGAGAGATGAGAAAACATACATTTGATGCGAAGCGTGCTATCGTTGCCCTAAAGTGGAAAGGTGTAGATATTCAAGGGATTGACTTTGATTTATTAATTGCCGCTTATTTACTTGATCCAGCTGATACCGATAAAGATTTCCGCGCTGTTGCGAAAATGAAAGAAACACATGCGGTAAAATCTGACGAAGAAGTTTACGGGAAAGGTGCGAAGCGTGCTGTTCCTGAGCAAGAGGTAGTAGCTGAGCATGTCGCTCGTAAAGTGCATGTATTATTCGATGTGCAGCAAACATTCGTAGAAGAGTTAGAAAAGAATGAGCAATATGAACTATTTACAGAGTTAGAATTACCACTTGCTCGTGTATTAGCTGACATGGAAGTGAAAGGTGTTACAGTTGATACGAAGCGTCTTCGTAATATGGGAGAAGAGCTTGCGGGTAGATTAAAGGAAATGGAACAAGAGATTTATGAGCTTGCAGGAACGGAATTTAATATTAATTCACCGAAGCAGCTTGGGGTTATTCTGTTTGAAAACTTAAATTTACCTGTTATTAAAAAGACGAAAACAGGATATTCTACATCTGCTGATGTACTAGACAAGCTTATGGATCATCATGCAATCATTCCGAAGATTTTACACTACCGTCAATTAGGGAAACTAAACTCTACATATATTGAAGGGTTACTAAAAGTTGTACATGACGATTCATCTAAAATTCATACTCGCTTTAACCAAGTGTTAACGCAAACGGGACGACTAAGTTCAACGGAACCAAACTTGCAAAATATCCCGATTCGCTTAGAAGAGGGAAGGAAGATTCGTCAGGCGTTTATTCCTTCAGAAGAAGGATGGATTATGTTCGCGGCCGATTATTCACAAATTGAACTTCGTGTGCTTGCTCACATTGCAAAAGATGAAGGTTTAGTTGAAGCGTTCCAACATGACATGGATATTCATACGAAAACAGCTATGGATGTATTCGGTGTTGGAAAAGATGAAGTGACATCTAATATGAGACGACAAGCAAAAGCTGTAAACTTCGGCATTGTATACGGTATTAGTGATTACGGCCTTTCACAAAACTTAGGAATCACGAGAAAAGCGGCAGGGGAATTTATTGAAAGGTATTTAGAAAGCTTCCCTGGAGTACAAGAATATATGGCTGACATTGTAAAAGATGCGAAGCAAAAAGGATATGTTTCAACGTTATTAAATCGCCGTCGTTACATTCCAGAAATTACGAGCCGTAACTTTAATTTACGTAGCTTTGCAGAGCGTACAGCAATGAATACACCAATTCAAGGTAGTGCGGCGGATATTATTAAAAAGGCTATGATTATTATGGCGGATCGCTTAGAAGAAGAAGGCCTACAAGCTCGCCTGCTTCTGCAAGTACACGATGAATTGATCTTTGAAGCGCCAAAAGAAGAAGTGGAAAAATTAGAGAAGCTTGTACCTGAAGTAATGGAGCATGCAATTGAACTAGCAGTTCCGTTAAAAGTTGATTATTCTTACGGTCCAACTTGGTACGACGCGAAATAAGGAAGTGATAAAATGCCGGAATTACCAGAGGTTGAAAATGTTAGACGGACACTTGAAAATCTTGTAACGGGAAAAGTGATTGAAGATGTAATTATCACTTATCCAAAAATAGTGAAACGACCGGACGATGCAGAAATCTTTAAAGACATGCTAAGAGGCGAGATGATCGAGAATATAAAGCGAAGAGGTAAGTTTTTGCTTTTGTATGTAACAAACTATGTAATTGTTTCACATTTGCGTATGGAAGGTAAGTTTTTACTTCATCAAGAGGATGAGCCAATTGATAAACATACACACGTGCGTTTCTTATTTGCAGATGGAACTGAATTGCATTATAAAGATGTGAGAAAGTTTGGTACGATGCATCTCTTTAAGAAAGGTGAAGAGTTTGCTCAAATGCCTCTTGCTGATTTAGGACCAGAGCCGTTTGATGCTGAATTGACACCGCAGTACTTACAAGAAAGATTGCAAAAGACAAATCGCAAAATAAAAGTTGTATTATTAGATCAGCGTCTTTTAGTGGGGCTTGGAAATATATATGTAGATGAAGTATTATTCCGTTCGCAAATTCATCCAGAACGAGAAGCTGCATCTTTAACAGAAGAAGAAGTAGAAAGAATTTACGAGGCGATTGTTACAACGCTGGGCGAAGCGGTTAAGCGAGGCGGAAGTACAATTAGAACGTATATTAATTCGCAAGGACAAATTGGTTCGTTCCAGGAACTTCTAAATGTATATGGAAAAAAAGGAGAACCGTGTGTGACTTGCGGTACGCTATTAGAAAAAACAGTTGTTGGCGGAAGGGGAACGCATTACTGCCCAATTTGTCAGCCTAGAATATAGAAAAGGGATAACATCGGATAGGCATTTGTCATATACATAGAGCAGAGCTATGTATAAGGGAGGAGCTTACCGATGTATCTTTATTTATCTCTTATTTTATTAGCTTTTACATTAAGCTTAGATAGCTGTAGTGTGGGGCTAACATACGGATTAAGAAGTGTAAGAATTCCACTAAAATCAATTATAATTATCGGAATCTGTTCAGCGGCTGTCATGCTCGTTTCCATGGGAATTGGACATATGATTGCGAAAATATTTTCACCTGTTATCGCAACGCGTATCGGTGGGTTTGTTCTTATTGGAATCGGGATTTGGGTATTATACCAATTTTTTCGAAGTGATAAAAAAGAAGAACCGAAGCAAGAAGAGAAGGTTTGGAAGTTAGAAATTGCTTCTCTAGGGTTAGTGATTCAAATTTTGCGGAAGCCGACTGTTGCCGATTTTGATAAATCAGGAACTATCTCTGCAGGAGAAGCGCTACTTCTCGGCATCGCTCTTTCTGTAGATTCGTTTGGTGCTGGAATTGGTGCATCTTTATTAGGTTATGCACCGGCGATGATGGCGGTATTAGTCGCGGTTATGAGTTCTTTATTTTTATTTATTGGAATGAAGCTTGGTACGATTTTATCGAATATGAAATGGTTACAAAAATTCACATTCCTGCCTGGGGTATTACTCATTATTATTGGAATTTGGAAAATGTAAGTAGGGGCGTGGAACATTAGTTTCGCGCCTTTGATATTATGAGGAGGATTATTATGACAGTAATAATTGGATTAACAGGAGGCATTGCAAGCGGAAAAAGTACGGTATCAGAAATGTTTCGTGAAATGAGTATACCGGTTATTGATGCAGATATTATTGCGCGAGAAGTTGTAGAACGAGGAAAACCAGCATATAACAAAATTGTAGAGGTGTTTGGAACGGAAGTGTTACAAGAAGATGGGGAGCTGGATCGTCCGAAGCTTGGAAGTGTCGTTTTCTATAATGAAGAAAAACGATTGCAGTTAAACAAAATTGTTCACCCTGCAGTGCGTGAAGAAATGAATGCACAAAAGGAGATGTACATAAAAGAAGGTATGCAAGCGGTTGTGTTAGATATCCCTCTTTTGTTTGAAAGTAAATTAACAAATCTTGTTGATCGTGTTGTAGTTGTAGCAGTCACACCGAATACGCAATTGGAACGTTTAATGAAACGAAATAACTTTTCAGAAGAAGAAGCAACAGCGCGTATTCAATCTCAAATGCCACTAGAAGAAAAAGTAAAGAAGGCAGATGAAGTAATTTATAATGATGGCACAATTATTGAAGCGAAAACACAATTAGCGGCTATTTTGAAAGAATGGAACATTATTGATTAAAAAATTGCGAAATTAATGAAAATGCTTAGTGACATATCTCCTTTTTGTGTTATACTATTATTGGGATTGGAGATAAATAGTATAACGCATTCAAGGGGGACAACATATTATGACTCGTGTGGCAATTAATGGATTTGGACGTATTGGGAGAATGGTATTTCGTCAAGCAATAAAAGAAAGCGCATTCGAAATTGTAGCAATCAATGCAAGCTATCCATCAGAAACGTTAGCACATTTAATTAAATATGATACAGTTCATGGAAAGTTTGACGGAACAGTGGAAGCATTTGAAGATCACCTACTAGTTGATGGGAAAATGATTCGCCTTTTAAACAACCGCGATCCAAAGGAATTGCCTTGGAAAGATCTGGGTGTTGAAGTTGTAATTGAAGCAACTGGTAAATTCAACTCGAAAGAAAAAGCAATTCTTCATGTTGAAGCTGGAGCGAAAAAAGTTATTTTAACAGCTCCTGGTAAAAATGAAGATGTAACAATTGTAGTTGGTGTGAACGAAGACCAATTAGATATTACAAAACATACCGTTATTTCAAATGCATCTTGTACAACAAATTGTTTAGCGCCTGTTGTAAAGGTGTTAGATGAGCAGTTCGGAATTGAAAACGGTTTAATGACAACTGTTCACGCTTATACAAATGACCAAAATAATATTGATAACCCACATAAAGATTTAAGAAGAGCGCGTGCTTGCGGACAGTCTATCATTCCGACAACGACGGGTGCTGCGAAAGCGCTTGCAAAAGTTCTTCCACACTTAAACGGAAAACTCCATGGTATGGCACTTCGTGTACCAACACCAAACGTGTCTCTTGTTGATTTAGTAGTAGACGTAAAACGTGATGTAACAGTTGAAGATATTAATGAAGCATTCAAAACTGTTGCAAACGGTGCGTTAAAAGGAATTGTAGAATTCAGCGAAGAGCCTTTAGTGTCTATCGACTTTAATACAAATACACACTCAGCTATTATTGATGGTTTATCTACAATGGTAATGGGTGAGCGTAAAGTGAAAGTACTTGCTTGGTATGATAACGAGTGGGGCTACTCTCGTCGTGTTGTAGATCTTGTAACGTTAGTTGTTGATGAATTAGCAAAACAAGAAAATGTACAACATATTTAAGTGAAATAGAGGGAGGGCAAGTGAATATTTGCTCTCTTTTTTTATTTTTTTCTGAAAAGAAAAAAATTATATGGGTATATTTTCAAATAGTGGACAGACCAAAAAACGTTGTGATTACTGTATTTGTGAATCGTTTATTTTTTTTAGGGAAAAGTAAAGAGGAAATTATGACAGAAAATCGAAAAAACTGTTGTTGCAAAATGAAAATAAACAAAGTATACTAACACTCGTAAACTTAAGAGCTGAGGTACGTAGTCACTACTTAAAGGGTTAGGACCTCTCTGGACTAACTTTCCCCCGTGGTAGTGGAGCAAGCCAAATTGCAAATTAGTTTTCAATTCGAACAGTTAGAATAAATTTACAAGGGGGAACTGTAGAATGGATACTATGGATACGATGGGTCGTCACGTAATCGCTGAACTTTGGGATTGCGATTTCGACAAGCTTAATGACATGCCGTATATTGAACAATTATTTGTGGATGCAGCACTAAGAGCTGGTGCTGAAGTACGTGAGGTTGCTTTTCATAAATTTGCACCACAAGGTGTAAGTGGAGTAGTAATTATTTCGGAATCACATTTAACAATTCATAGCTTTCCGGAGCACGGTTACGCAAGTATTGATGTTTATACTTGTGGGGATCGTATTGATCCAAATGTTGCTGCAGAATATATTGCAGAAGGTTTAAACGCGAAAACGCGTGAGAGCATCGAGCTTCCTCGAGGCACTGGTAGCTTCGAAATTAAGCAGAGAGAAACAAAAGCTCTTTAAAAAAGAACATAATTGATTTAAAATGTAAAGAGGTGTATAATGCACCTCTTTTTTAGTTTATATAAAATAGGATCACGATATGTAATAACTTAGAGTGGTCATTATAGAAGAATGAGTTATATAATATTGTATATATATTGTCACATGTAGGTGAGTAGCGAAAGAATAAAGATTATAGTGTAAAGGAGTGAATGAATTGCGTTGTCCATCCTGTTTTCATAATGGCACAAGAGTGTTAGATTCGCGTCCGGTAGACGAGGGGCGCTCTATTCGAAGAAGAAGAGAGTGTGAAAGTTGTTTAAGTCGCTTTACGACATTTGAAAGAGTAGAAGAATCACCTCTTATCGTTGTTAAAAAAGAAGGAACACGAGAAGAGTTTAATAAAGAGAAAATTTTACGCGGTTTAATTAAAGCGTGTGAAAAAAGACCTGTATCTTTAAGGCAGTTAGAGGAAGTAACCCAAAGTGTGGAGCGTGAACTTCGTAACTTAGGTATATCAGAAGTGAAAAGTGATATGATTGGTGAAATTGTTATGGAAGAACTTCGTGATATTGATGATGTTGCTTACGTACGTTTTGCTTCTGTGTATCGTCAATTTAAAGATTTAAATGTATTTATTGAAGAATTAAAAGATATACTGCAAAAAGAGAGAGAGTAGAAGGAATCCCTTTATATATTGTAAGTAAACGAGATAAGAGAGCTAGAAGCGGAAGCTAATAGCTCTTTTTCGCTAATAAATTATATAATAAAGATAGAACGAGTGAAATGTAGGTTAGATTGGATGAGAGAAAGGAAAAGCAAGAATGGAAAAACAGTCATGGATGGAGCTATTGCCGATTGATCGTTATAAAGTAAGTGCGAAAGGGTTGTTACATAATTACGACCGGAAAGTATTAACGATGTTGTATCAGCCGTTAATAGGTAGTAGAGCTTTTAGCTTATACATGACACTATGGGGAGAGTTAGAGCAAGATCGTGTGTTTGGAAAAGAGAATACACATCACTCCCTTATGGTGACTATGCAAATGCAACTTCCTGAAATATATGGGGAACGAGTAAAGTTAGAAGCGATTGGTCTTTTAAATGTATATATTAAGAAAGAAAAAGATATTCGAATGTTTATATATGAATTGCAACCACCTTTATCTCCGAAGCAGTTTTTTGATGATATTGTTTTAAGTATCTTTTTATATAATCGCTTGAGTCGGACAAAATACAACCAAGTAAAGCAATATTTCTTAGAAGAAGAATTCGATTTTGCTTCTTATGAAAATGTTACGCGCTCCTTCAACGATATATTTGATTCGTTTAACCCAGGTCAGTTTGAATATGCGCAAGAAGAATTGCGTATTCCGAAAACGACAATTATGCCAAGTAACGAGAATGGGGATGCTCCGAAAGTTTGGAATGATTTCTTTGATTTCTCTTTATTTGTAGACGGACTATCAGCGCTTGTTCCTAAAAAGGCGATTACAGATCAAGTGAGAGAATGTGTCATTACACTCGCGTATGTGTACGGTGTAGATGTGTTATCGATGCAAAATATCGTTCTTGGCGCAGTGACAGAGATACAAACAATTGATATCGAAAGGCTTCGGAAGGGAGCACGCGATTGGTATCAATTCGAAAATGGTCAAGCGTTACCTGTATTAAGTGAAAGAGTGCAACCTCATGCTGCTCGTACAATGAAAGAGAAAGAGCCATCTACGCAAGAAGAGATGCTAATGAAGCAGTTAGAGGAAATCTCGCCAAAACAACTATTGAAAGAGATTTCAGGCGGTGCAGAGGCGACGAAAGCGGACTTGCAAATCGTTGAGGATGTAATGATAAACCAAAAGTTAACGCCAGGGGTTGTGAATGTACTTATATATTACGTTATGCTACGCTCAGATATGAAGCTTGCTAAAACGTATGTCGAGAAGATTGCTGGACATTGGGCGCGAAAAAAGGTTGGTACAGTAGGCGAGGCGATGGCGCTAGCGAAAGAAGAGAATCGTCAATATCAAGAGTGGGCTGAGACGAAGAAAAAAGGTCGTACAGCGAAGAAAACAGTGAGAAAAGAAATGGTACCAGATTGGCTTAAAGAAGAGTCGAAAGAAGAAGAGAAAGAACCTGTAAAAAATGACGTAAGTGCGAAAAAAGATGCAAGTACGTTAGAAGATGAACGGAAACGATTAGAAGAAGTATTGAAAAAATATAAGCGTGATTAATAAAAGAAAATGAACGCTCTTTGAGGTGAGAAAATGGAGCATATTCAAAATTCATTTACGAAATTAATGGAAAATAAAAACTTTAAAAATAGATATGAAGTCTTAAAGGCAGAAGTGATGGCGCACCCTCGTGTGAAAGAATTTATAGACGAACATAAAGGTGAAGTAACGACTTCTATGATTGAACGAAGTCTTGTGAAGTTATATGAATATATTGGACAAAGTGTAGGGTGTGCGGATTGTCCAGATTTAGGGTCATGTAAAAATATGCTACAAGGATATGAGCCGAAGCTCGTCATCCAAGGTAAGATGATTGATATTCAATACGATCGTTGTATTAGAAAAGTAGCATATGATGAGAGAAAAAAATATGAAAAACTTGTTCAAAGTGTATATATGCCAGTTGACATTTTGCAGGCAACTATGGAAAATTTAGACCCTTCAGATTTAGATGCACGTATTGATGCAATAGGTGCAACGAATGAATTTTTAAACACATACGAACCAGGTAAAAAAGCACAAGGTTTATATTTGTACGGTAAATTTGGTGTAGGGAAAACGTATCTTTTAGGGGCAATTGCAAATGAGCTTGCGCGAAAGAAAATTAGTTCGATGCTCGTATACTTCCCTGAATTTTTACGTGAAATCAAAAGTTCGATTCAAGATAATTCGATTAGCGGAAAGATTGATGCTGTCAAACGTGTACAAGTATTAATGTTAGATGATATCGGGGCAGAAGCGATGTCAAGTTTTGTACGTGATGATGTACTCGGTGCAATCTTACAGTTCCGTATGTTGGAAAACTTACCGACGTTCTTTACATCTAACTTTGATTTCAAACAGTTGGAACATCATTTAACGTATACACAGCGCGGTGAAGCAGAAGAGATGAAAGCGGCCCGTATTATGGAACGAATTAAATATTTAGCGAAGCCAATCCCAATTGGCGGGAAGAACCGTCGTAATAAGTAAAGAGCGAGCTGAGAAGCTTGCTCTTTTTTATTTTAATCATTTTTTCAGAGTAGCTTGTATCATTTTTTTCTCCCTCCCTTAATATATATAAAATTAGCAAGCCATATCGAGTGGATGTTCTAACAATGGGAGATAGGTTTCTACTAAGAGTGAACTTCCATAGATCGGACTCTTATAGGATTTGTAACGTATAGATGCAATCCTTTAGAGCGGGGATAAAGGGGGGGACAAAAGTGATTGAAATTTGCTTCGAAGAAAAAAATGATGCTGTGCACGTATACAGACAACTAACGAAAAGAACGGAATCCTTATATAAGGAAACAAGTGTATATTTAAACGAACAAAAGGTTGTTATCCATATACCATTATGTGAATCGAATTATATTGAAAAGATTTTATTGCCAGTATTACTATATTTCATTATGAATGTGAAACAAAATGAATGGATTCACACCATTTTAAAGGAAAAGTTTTTTTATGAAGAACAAGAAGAGTGCTATCAAATATTGCATATGGCACATGAGATTTTAAAGGAAAGAAGAAAAGGAGTAGCTCGTGATTTAACACGTCAAAAATTTGAATCTTATATTGCGTCGTCTTTGAATGATTGGCTTTGTGATCCGCTCTCATTCTCGTTTTCATCATACGTTCGTTTTCGTCTTCGTACATATAGGGAAATGATAGCTAGGCTTGCTGAAGTTGCAATTGATGAGTATAAGATGGAGCAGGAATATCAAATGTTCATTGAGACACTTCGCCAACAAGTAAGTAGCCGGAAATCACGTTTGTCCTGTGTGCATCTTATTTTTGATGAAAGTTTTATTTTCTATGATGATAAAGGTAGACGTTTAAAACAGGATAAATTGGTTCAATATATAGATGAAGAATTATTAAAGAAACAGGATGTATATATTGATACGAAAGTAATTGCACCACTTCTTTCTATTTCGCCGAAAAAGATTTATTTATATACGAAAGAACAAGATCATAATATGATTATTACTTTGCGAAATGTATTTCAGGAACGAGTGCAACTACATGGATTACATGAATTTGAGCGCAACGTGAAAAATTTAAAAAATAAAGGTAACGCCCTTGATTTTCTAAGTTTTTGAGCATATAATTACCTACATAAATGAAATATATCGAAATGTTATGATGAGGACATGGGTAGTTTTCTACGATTTTCAGAGAGGGAAGCCTTAGGGTGCGAGCTTCCTATTACGGGATTATTACTTACCACCTCTAAACTTTAGCAGTGAACGTTTTTCTAGTAATTGCTAACGGACAACACCGTTATGTTGAACTTGAGCAATTAACAATAAGGTTAATTGGAACAAGGGTGGAACCACGAATTCAACACTCGTCCCTTTTTATGGGATGAGTGTTTTTTATTTTGAAAAAAAAGAGGAGTGACCAGTGATGGCAGATGTAGTTAAAATTACTTTCCCTGATGGAGCTGTGAAGGAGTTTCCAAAAGGAGTAACAACTGAAGAAATCGCAGCTTCTATTAGCCCAGGCTTAAAGAAAAAAGCTGTGGCTGGAAAATTAAACGATGAGATGATCGACCTTGTTACACCAATCGAAGAAGATGGTGCAGTTTCTATTATTACATTAGACTCTGAAGATGGCTTATATATTTTACGCCATTCAACAGCTCACCTTTTAGCACAAGCGTTAAAACGTATATATAAAGATGTTAAGCTTGAGCTTGGCATTGGTCCAGTAATCGAAAATGGCTTCTACTACGATATTGATATGGAAGAAGCAATTACAGTTGAAGACTTCAAAAAAATCGAAAAAGAAATGCAAAAAATCGTGAACGAAAACTTAGAAATCGTTCGTCATGAAGTACCACGTGCAGAAGCACTTCGTCGCTTTGAAGAAATCGGCGATGAGTTAAAATTAGATTTAATTAACGATCTTCCAGAAGATGCAGTTATTTCAATCTATGAGCAAGGCGAATTCTTCGACCTTTGTCGTGGTGTTCACCTTCCATCTACAGGGAAAATTAAAGTGTTTAAATTATTAAGTGTTGCTGGTGCTTACTGGCGCGGCGATAGCAATAATAAAATGTTACAACGTATTTACGGTACTGGATTCGTTAAGAAAGCAGAATTAGATGAGCACTTACTTATGCTTGAAGAAGCGAAAGAGCGCGATCACCGTAAATTAGGTAAAGAGTTAAAACTATTTACTAATAGCCAAAAAGTAGGACAAGGTTTACCACTTTGGTTACCAAAAGGTGCAACAATTCGCCGTATTATCGAGCGTTATATCGTTGATAAAGAAGCAAGCTTAGGCTATGATCACGTATACACTCCAGTATTAGGAAGTAGAGAGCTTTATGAAACTTCTGGTCACTGGAACCATTACCGTGATGGCATGTTCCCATCAATGGAAATGGATAATGAAGAGTTAGTTCTTCGTCCAATGAACTGCCCTCACCATATGATGGTTTATAAAAATGATATTCACAGCTACCGTGAATTACCAATCCGTATTGCGGAACTTGGAACAATGCACCGCTATGAAATGTCTGGAGCATTATCTGGATTACAACGTGTACGCGGAATGACTTTAAATGATGCGCACATTTTCGTTCGTCCAGATCAAATTAAAGAAGAATTAAAACGTGTTGTAAACTTAACGTTAGAAGTGTACAAAGATTTCGGTTTAGAAAACTATTCATTCCGTCTATCTTATCGTGACCCAGCAGATACTAAAAAGTATTATGCTGATGATGAGATGTGGGAAAAAGCACAAGGTATGTTAAAAGAAGCTATGGATGAAATGGGTCTTGATTACTATGAAGCTGAAGGTGAAGCGGCATTCTATGGTCCAAAACTTGATGTTCAAGTTCGTACTGCACTTGGAAAAGACGAAACACTTTCAACTGTACAATTAGACTTCTTACTTCCAGAACGCTTTGAATTAACTTACGTTGGTGAAGACGGTAAACAACATCGTCCAGTTGTAATTCACCGTGGTGTTGTATCAACTATGGAACGTTTCGTAGCCTTCTTAATTGAAGAATACAAAGGCGCATTCCCAACTTGGTTAGCTCCAGTTCAGGCGCAAGTAATTCCAGTTTCTCCGCAAGTACATTTAGACTATGCGAAGAAAGTACAAGATGAATTACGACGTGCTGGTATCCGTGTTGAAGTAGACACTCGTGAAGAGAAAATTGGTTACAAAATCCGTGAAGCACAAATGCAAAAGATTCCGTACATGCTTGTAGTAGGTGACAATGAAGTTACTGAAAATGGCGTTAACGTACGTAAATATGGGGAACAAAAATCAGAAACAATCGCATTAGATGCGTTTGTTGACATGATTAAAGTAGAAGGAAAACGATAAGAAAGAGCCGCGGTATACCGCGGCTCTTTTATATATTATAAAAAAGAAAATCTAGAAAAAATAACCAAACAATACTTATCATAAAAAAGTATTGCAAGTATGCTGGTTGTTTGTTACAATGTTTCTTGTTGTTAGTAAAACACATCGCGTCTTCTTGACAGACGTCATGTCCTATGATAAACTCATCAAGGATAATAGAATATGGTTTTGACAAGTAGAAGCACCCGCTTCTCACCTGATGGACGCATTCGCAGTTAGCAGGTAAATGTATTTCTTACTAGAGATATTACAAGTGTGGGTGCCGTGTGCCCGCACTTTTTTTGTTCGGGTTCTACAATTGCAAAACGTATTCTAAGAAAACCTTGGAGGTGGCTTACTATTAGCAAGGATATGATGATTAACGAGCAAATTCGTGCACGTGAAGTACGCTTAGTTGGCGCAAACGGCGATCAACTTGGAATCAAGTCTCGTAATGACGCTTTAGACTTAGCTGCAGGTCTTAATCTTGATTTAGTATTGGTTGCTCCAAATGCGAAACCGCCAGTATGCCGCATTATGGACTACGGTAAATTCCGCTTTGAGCAACAGAAGAAAGAAAAAGAACAGCGCAAAAATCAAAAAGTAATTAGCATGAAAGAAGTTCGTTTAAGTCCAACAATTGATGAACATGACTTTAACACAAAACTTCGTAATGCTGTCAAGTTTTTAGAGAAAGGCGACAAGGTTAAAGCGTCAATTCGCTTTAAAGGACGTGCCATTACTCATAAAGAAATCGGTCAACGTGTTTTAGATCGCTTCTCAGAAGCTTGTGCTGAAGTTAGTACAATTGAATCTAAGCCTAAAATGGAAGGACGTAGTATGTTCTTAGTTTTAGCACCGAAAAACGATAAGTAATAGATAGAGGAGGAAATACCTATGCCTAAACAAAAAACTCATCGCGGCGCTGCAAAGCGTTTCAAAAAGACTGGATCTGGTAAACTGAAGCGTTCTCACGCTTACACAAGCCATTTATTCGCTAACAAATCTACAAAAGCTAAACGTAAACTACGTAAAGCTGGTGTAGTTAGCGCTGGTGACTTCAAACGCATTCGTCAAATGCTTGACAACTTAAAATAAGTTCGGCTGATATATAGAACAAACTAGGAGGTAATATTATGCCAAGAGTAAAAGGTGGTACAGTTACTCGTCAACGTCGTAAAAAAGTTATAAAATTAGCAAAAGGTTACTACGGTTCTAAGAGTACATTATTTAAGGTTGCTAACCAACAGGTTATGAAATCTCTAATGTATGCATTCCGTGACCGTCGTCAAAAGAAACGTGACTTCCGTAAATTATGGATTACACGTATCAACGCAGCAGCTCGTATGAATGGTCTTTCTTACAGCCGCTTAATGCACGGTTTAAAAAATGCTGGCATCGAAGTTAACCGCAAGATGCTTGCTGACTTAGCTGTTCATGACGAAAAAGCTTTCGCTGAATTAGCAACAGTTGCAAAAAACAACATTAACTAATTGTTTAAAACCTTAGAAGATCTTTCTTCTAAGGTTTTTTTATTTGTATTCATTATAACGATTCAATAACTTGTAAAATTTCCCGCTTAGTGTCGTCACAATTAAATGAGTTATTTCTCTCTAGTATATTAAGATGTGCTTGTAAGAACTTTTGTAACGATAACGAGGAGTTTTTTACATGAAAGTAGGAAAGATTAACGGACGTGTCGTTATCGATATGACAAAATCAATATAAAATCTATAGCGATATAAAAGAATATATAAAAAAAGTCAGGAGAATCCTCCTGACTTTTTTTATTTGAACTCATTCGTGAGAAGTGTATCTTTCCTAGCAGAAACGACACTGCTATAATGGAAGGATGATATGGAACTTTCATCAAGTGAACAATCTATGAGTGATGATTGAAACGTATTTGCAAATTAAGGACAAGCTATCTTTATAAAGATGTAGGTAGCTGACTTGTTAATAAGAAACGAAAAATAATAATGAACTTTGAGATGAAACAACATTGTTGCGGAAAATGCGATGTTGGAGGAGGACAATAGAATGGACTTACTACAACTATTTAAATTACAAAAAGAGTTAGATGACCGTATTGTGAAAGAGCATGACTTACAACCGAAGAAATTGTTAAAAGAAAAAATGTTAGCTCTTCTTGTAGAAATTGGAGAACTTGCAAATGAAACACGTTGTTTTAAATATTGGAGCAATAAACCAGCGTCAGAACGTGAAGTAATATTAGAAGAATACGTAGATGGTTTGCATTTTATTTTATCAATCGGAATCGATTTAGGAATTGATAAAAACTTCTTATTCTATAAATGTGCGCAAACGAATAAAACACAAGTGGAAATTTTCTTAGACACATATGCGAAAGTGATTCGTTTTACAGATCAACCTTCTATCACGAACTATATTGAATTATTTACAAGCTATCTTCGCCTTGGACAAGCGCTTGAATTTGAACAAGAAGAAATTGAAAAAGCATATTTAGATAAAAATGAAGTAAATCATCAGCGTCAAACACAAGGGTACTAATTTAATTTTTGAATATTTCAATTTCCTTTTGTATAATAAAGTGACTGAAGAAAAAGGAGGGTGTTGGCAATGATAAAATTAGACGAGACATTGACAATGCTAAAAGAATTAACAGACGCACGTGGTATTGCGGGTAACGAGCGTGAACCACGTGAAGTAATGAAGAAATATATTGAGCCGTTTGCAGATGAACTTTCTACTGATAATTTAGGAAGTTTAGTTGCGAAAAAAGTTGGGGAAGAAAACGGCCCAAAAATTATGGTTGCAGGTCATTTAGATGAAGTTGGCTTTATGATTACGCAAATTGATGACAAAGGCTTCCTTCGTTTCCAAACGGTTGGTGGCTGGTGGTCGCAAGTTATGCTTGCACAGCGTGTAACGATTGTAACGCGTAAAGGAGATATAACAGGTGTAATTGGTTCAAAACCACCGCACATTTTACCTCCAGAAGCTCGTAAAAAACCAGTTGACATTAAAGATATGTTCATCGATATTGGTGCTTCTAGCCAAGAAGAAGCGATGGAGTGGGGCGTAAGACCAGGAGATCAAGTTGTACCGTACTTCGAATTCCAAGTGATGAAGAATGAAAAGATGTTACTTGCAAAAGCATGGGATAACCGAATTGGTTGTGCAATTGCAATTGACGTATTAAAACAATTAAAAGATGAAAAGCATCCAAACGTTGTATACGGCGTTGGGACTGTACAAGAAGAAGTTGGTCTTCGTGGTGCGAAAACATCTGCAAACTATATTAAGCCAGATATCGCATTCGCTGTAGATGTTGGTATTGCTGGGGATACACCAGGTGTAACAGCAAAAGAAGCACAAAGTAAAATGGGTGATGGCCCGCAGATCATTCTATATGATGCTTCTGTTATTGGTCATACAGGTTTACGTGATTTCGTTGTTGATGTTGCTGATGAATTACAAATTCCATATCAGTATGATTCTGTAGCGGGCGGGGGAACGGATGCAGGAGCAATTCATATTTCTGTAAATGGTATTCCGTCTATGGCAATTACGATTGCGACACGCTACATTCATTCTCATGCAGCGATGTTACATCGTGATGATTATGAAAACGCAGTGAAGTTAATTGTGGAAGTTATTAAACGTCTTGATAAAGAGGCTGTACATAACATTACATTTAATTAATAGAAAAAAGCGAAGGGTAATTTCCTTCGCTTTTTCCATTTTTAAAACGGTCGTTCTAATCCTGCTGCAGTATGAGCTCCTAAAATAATTAAGCGAGTTAATTGCATTGCCATGAAATGCGGGGTATAAATCATGCCTCTTTTTAACCATGACATAATCATTCCAATATGAGCCCCTGTAACATAACTAATAAGAATGTCACGAGGAACCATGAGTTCTTCATCATCAGGCTGTGAAATAGATAAGCTTAATGTTAAATGTGTTTGGACTGTTTTCATCATTTTATAAGAGTAATTTCCAGCGGCTTTATCACCAAGCATAACGTTATAGAAGTTCACATTTTCTGCTATATGTTCAAATAAAGCTAAAAAGGTTGGATGTGGTGAGTCAAATGTGAGCTGAAAATCTTCTTTATTTCGTTTTTGTGGTTTAATTACTTCAGCTAGTTTTTCTAACATTTCTTCTATGCTTTTTTCTAATAAATCATATTTATCATGGTAATGGCTATAAAATGTAGCACGATTTACAGGAGCACGTTCCGCGATATGTTGCACAGTTACATTTTCAAAGCCCTTTTCGCCTACTAAAGCGACAAAAGCATCCTGTATGAGTTGTCTCGTTCGTTTTACACGTGGATCATTTGTATTTTTAATAGACATTTTTACTTCACCTCGTTTAATTTTTTTAACTTAAACAACACACGCGTAGTGTAATGTTGTTTAAACAACATATATGTTTAAATTGTTGGTTGTAGATTTGGGATAATTATTTATAATTATAAACGATAGTCCTTTAGAAATCAGCACCGCTAGGATGCAGACAAAACATAGTTTGCGTCGTAAAAGGTGTGCTTTTTTTGTTTAAAGGTTAATATAATTAACAATTAAACAATATAAACACTAAGGATGTAAATAGTTTAGAAAAAAATTATATGCGATATAAGGAGAGGAATGCAATGAATCAGTTTCGAAGAATGGTAATTATCAACATTATCACATTAATTGTATTAGTTGGCGGCGGTATTGGCGGTTATTACTATTACAATCAAGCGGAAAACTATTTAAAAACAGAAAATGCAAAGATTGACGGGAAAGTAATCCCAATTGTATCACCAGTAGCAGGTAAGTTAACGGACTGGAAAGCTGAAGTCGGAAAAAACTACAATGAGAACGATAAATTAGGTGCGGTTACTGTAGCAGGAGCAAATGGTGAGCAAACAGTAGATGTAACAATTCCGCAAAATGCAACAGTTGTACAATCAAATGCAACAACTAATGCATTCGTTGGAGCAGGTAGCCCGATTGCTTATGCATTTGATATGAGCAATTTATGGGTAACAGCAAATATTGAAGAAACAAATATTGATGATGTTCAAAAAGGCCAAACAGTAGATGTGTATGTAGATGCATATCCAGATACAACATTGACAGGAAAAGTAGAACAAGTTGGATTAACAACAGCGAATACATTCTCGATGTTACCATCAAGTAACGCAACAGCGAACTATACGAAAGTAAAGCAAGTTGTACCAGTTAAAATTTCTTTAGATCATAGTAAATCAGTAAATATTGTTCCTGGAATGAATGTGTCAGTTCGTATTCATAAGTAAGGGGGAGATGAGATGTCCTCAATTGCAATTGTAGGATATGCACTATTTTGTATAATCGTCTTCTTCCTTATAAATCGTCTTTTACGAAAGAAAAAAACGAATGTGGGAGAAGAACAAGTCCCAGCCGTAAGTAAGATAGAAGTAAGTCAAGCAGAAACAGTAGAGAAAGAACTTGAACAAAAACAAGAAACAGAAGCTTCTAACGTAGTGGAATTAGAAACAGGGAAGCAAGAGCAAGTAAAACAGGAAAAAGAAATGCTGAAGAGACAATTGCCGGTAGAGAATGTGAATGTAAAGGCAGTTGTAGCTGTATTAATTCTCGGTATGTTCGTTTCTATTTTAAACCAAACGATCATTAATGTTGCACTGCCTCCATTAATGAATGAATTTAACGTATCAACTTCAACAGCACAATGGTTAATTACAGGCTTCATGCTTGTAAACGGAATTTTAGTACCGATTAGTGCATTTTTAGTTTCACGGTTTACGTATCGTAAATTATTCATAGCAGCAATGTTATTCTTCACTGTAGGATCTATCATTTGTGCTACATCAGGAAACTTCACAATGATGATGACGGGCCGAGTTATTCAAGCGGTTGGTGCAGGTATTTTAATGCCAGTTGGTATGAATATCTTCATGACATTATTCCCTCCTCATAAGCGCGGAGCAGCTATGGGATTACTAGGGGTAGCGATGATTTTAGCACCGGCTATCGGACCAACTGTAACAGGTTGGGTAATTGAAAACTATAGCTGGAACTTAATGTTCTATGGGATGTTTGTTATCGGTTTAATTATTACGTTCTTATCTTTAAAATTCTTTACACTAGCCCAGCCAGTGTCTAAAACTAAGTTAGATGTATTCGGTGTTATTAGTTCAAGTATTGGACTAGGTAGCTTACTGTACGGATTTAGTGAAGCTGGAAATAATGGTTGGACTAGTGCAGAAGTTGTTATAACACTTATCATTGGTGTCATTGGTTTAGCGGTATTTATTTGGAGAGAGTTAACAACAGACAATAAAATGCTTGATTTACAAGTATTTAAATATCCGACGTTCACTTTCACATTAGTAATTAACGCGATTGTAACGATGGCCTTATTCGGAGGTATGTTATTACTTCCAGTATACTTGCAAAACATTCGCGGTTTTACACCGATGGAATCAGGTTTATTATTACTTCCAGGATCATTAATTATGGGAATTATGGGACCAGTTGCAGGTAAACTATTTGATAAGTATGGTATTCGTCCGTTAGCAATTGTCGGATTAGCCATTACAACATTTGCGACATATAAATTTACAACGTTATCGATGGATACACCGTATAGCGTTATTATGACGGATTATATTATACGCTCAATTGGTATGTCATTCATTATGATGCCAATTATGACAGCTGGTATGAATGCACTGCCGATGAAATTAATTTCTCACGGTACAGCAACGCAAAATACGTCAAGACAAGTAGCTGGTTCAATTGGAACAGCGATATTAATCACGCTTATGACGCAACAAACTACTGCTCACGTAGCGGATTACGGCAATATGTTAACAACGTCAAACCCAATTTTAGTTGATAAAGTGCACGGCATGGGCCAAAGCCTAGCTGCAGTTGCTGGATCAGCTCAAGCAGGAGATGCGATGAGCACGCAACTATTATTCGGACAAATTTCAAAGCTATCTGCAATTAATGGTATTAATGATGCCTTCTTAATTGCAACAATATTAGCAGGGATTGCTTGGGTGTTATCGTTCTTCTTACCATCAAGCAATAAACGAAATAGAAAAGCAGGGAATTAAATTCCCTGCTTTTTTATTTTGGATATTATTAATAAATATATATAATTTGATAGAAATAAGTAGTAACGATACGAATTAATAGACGTAGAGCATGTTAGAGAGGAGGGGCATATGAAAATTACAGAAGAGAACGTTGCGAATCAGCTAAGGAAAAGGAACGAAAAAGCATTATATTTTATTATCGACCAATACGGCGGACTTATAAAAAGTATTATTCAGAAGCATTTAGCTTCTTTTGAAGTTGTTATAAAATAATAAAAAGAGGTATCACTCTGTAGTGATGCCTCTTTCTCATTGATAACTATGTTCTGCCTTGTCATTCGATTTCTTTTGCTCTATTTGTAATTCACGCTCTACCAATCGGTCTAATTGCTGAATTGCTTTCAATGCTTTTTCATAAGAAATCGTTCTATAATGATGTGCGCCGCCTGGCTCTTCATCGGCTTCATCCGCCCACTTAATAACGTTTTGTAGAGGTGTTCTTTCAAGTGTTTGTTCTAGTAGGAAAGAATCAGTGTGCAGAAGAATTGCAACGGAAATTTCTTTTGCTAGTTTCGGATGTTCTCCTAATCTAATAAGCAATTTATGAGATCTTTCTGCCCCTTTAATCGCATGTATATCATTCTTTTTATACAAGTCATAGTCCCATTCGCCGCTTGTGTACCACGTATGATGTCCGATATCATGAAGGAAGCCAGCCTTTGTCGCAGCATCGACTGAGGCGTGATGCTTTTTGGCTAAGTGAAACGCATGGTAAGCGACAGCAATCGCGTGGACCATTCCAGAACGGTTTACATATTTTTGTGTAATGTGATGTTTAAAAATTTGTTCAAGCGTAATACGGTGCATAAAACATTCACTCCTTTTATCCAATGATGTATATGAAGAAAAATCGATCGGTTTAAATGTATTTTGAACATTGTACTCCATCAATCAGCGTTAGTAAAGTAGAAATGTTTAGGAGAAGAAAAAATCTATAGACATAAAAGGTCACCTTAGTTTTTTTTCTAAGGTGACCTTTTATTGCTTATTTTTTTAAACCTTGCTCCAGTGTTCCTAACATTTCGTGTTTTTCATTTTCATCAGCATTTTTCCAAATGACTTCGAATAAAACGCCAAGACCTGGAAGCATTTTTTCTTCACCGCTTTGAATTGCATCGACAATCGTTTCTTGTAATTGGTCTTGTGAATTTCCAGATACATTCGCTAATACAGCGCCGCGTAAATTAAAACTCATTATCTTCACCTCTTCTTCAGAATTGAAACTGACGTTAGTTTTTGTTCTTTTTTATGTAAATATGTATGAAAAATAGGCTATAATGATAAGACAAGAAGAGAGGGAAATACATATTATGAAAAACATTGATTCAGTACAAAACCCGCGTGTGAAGCAGTGGAAAAAACTGCAGACGAAAAAAGAGCGCGATAACAAAGGGTTATTTTTTGTAGAAGGATTCCATTTAGTAGAGGAAGCGTTAAAGGCAGGAGTTGTAACAGAACTTATCGTTTCAGATCAGACAGATCTTCCGAAAGATTGGACAGTTAATGATGTTGAAATGTATATTGTGCCTGAAGCAATTGTAAAAGTACTTCGCGAAACAGAAACAACGCAAGGCGTATTTGCTGTTTGTGAGAAACATGAGAAAGAAGTAGCTCTTACGGATGGGAAATTTCTTTTATTAGACGGCCTTCAAGACCCAGGTAATTTGGGAACGATTATTCGTACAGCTGATGCAGCTGGTATTCATGCCGTTGTGCTTGGAGAAGGGTGCGTTGATGTTTATAATAGTAAAGCATTACGCTCTACACAAGGTTCTATTTTTCACCTACCGGTTGTAAAAGGGAACTTAGAAGAGTGGGTAGACAAGTTAAAAGAAAATAACGTCCCTGTATATGGAACAGCTCTTGAAAATGGAGTTCCATTTGGTGAAGTAACACCGGCCGGAAGTTTTGCATTAATTGTAGGAAATGAAGGAAGCGGCGTACGCCAAGAAATTCTTGCGAAAAGTGATCAAAACTTGTATATTCCGATTTACGGCGGGGCAGAATCATTAAATGTTGCGGTTGCAGCAGGGATTTTAACGTATTATTTACAAAGCCCAGTTGCGAACAAATAAAAAACTTCTTATAATAAGTTGAAGTATATGTTCGTAATGAACATACAATAAAAGTTAAATAACGAAAAACGTTGATAGAGAAGAGTAGCTTACAAAATCGCCATATAGGGAGAGAGTGCCGTAGACTGAAAGCATTCTTATGGTAGATGGAAGTGAATTCACCTCTGGAGTTGGCGCCAGGACCATTTATATGTAAAGGCGTTCCGGTCAGAATTGATCGTTATAACTAATGAGTGGGCAGACTTGTTCTGTCAATTTAGGGTGGTACCGCGAATTTACCTCGTCCCTTTTTGGGAGCGAGGTTTTTTTATTTTTAAAATTAGGAGGGTTCCAAATGGAAGCACGTTTAAAAGAGCTAAAGCAAAAAGCGTTAGAGCTTATTGAAGAAGCGAAAGAGCTAAAGGGCTTAAACGACGTACGTATAGCGTATTTAGGGAAAAAAGGTCCAATTACAGAAGTATTACGCGGCATGGGAAAATTATCAGCAGAAGAGCGTCCACGTATGGGAGCATTAGTAAATGAAGTACGTGAAGCGATTCAAACGCGTCTAGAAGACAAAATTGGCAACTTAGAAAAAGCAGTAATTGAAGCGAAATTAGCTACTGAAACAATTGATGTTACACTGCCAGGTCGTCCTGTTGAAACAGGTTGTCACCATCCGTTAACAGCAGTTGTTGAACAAATTGAAGATGTATTCATCGGTATGGGTTATGAAGTAGCTGAAGGAACAGAAGTAGAAAAAGACTACTACAACTTCGAAGCATTAAACTTACCGAAAGATCACCCAGCGCGTGATATGCAGGATACATTCTACATTACAGAAGAAACGTTACTACGTACACATACATCTTCTGTGCAAGCACGTACGATGGAAAAGAATAAAGAAAAAGGACCGATTAAAATTATTTGTCCTGGTAAAGTGTATCGCCGCGATGACGATGATGCGACGCATTCACACCAATTCATGCAAATTGAAGGTCTTGTAATTGATAAAAACATTCGCATGAGTGACTTAAAAGGTACACTGCAAGTATTCGTGAAAAAGATGTTCGGTGAAGATCGTGAAATCCGTCTTCGTCCAAGTTTCTTCCCATTCACAGAGCCATCTGTAGAGATGGATATTTCTTGTATGATGTGTCACGGTAAAGGTTGTGGCACTTGTAAAGGGACTGGCTGGATCGAAATTTTAGGAGCAGGTATGGTTCACCCGAACGTACTTGAAATGGCTGGTTATGATTCAACAGAATATCAAGGTTTCGCATTCGGTATGGGCGCAGAGCGTATCGCAATGTTGAAATACGGCGTAGATGACATTCGTCATTTCTATACAAATGATGTACGTTTCTTACAACAATTCAAACGAGCGTAAGGGAAGGAGAGGATAAATATGTTCGTATCATATCGTTGGTTACAAGAGTATGTAGATATTAAAGATGTAACAGCACAAGAACTAGCAGACAAAATCACGAAAAGTGGTATTGAAGTAGAAGGTGTTGAAGTATTAAATAAAGGTGTAAAAGGTGTTGTAGTTGGTCACGTATTAGAATGTGAAAAACACCCAGAAGCTGATAAATTAAACAAATGCTTAATCGATATTGGTGAAGAAGAGCCAGTTCAAATTATTTGTGGAGCTGCTAATATTGCAAAAGGTTTAAAAGTACCAATTGCAAAAGTTGGCGCTGTACTTCCTGGTAACTTCAAAATTAAAAAAGCAAAACTACGCGGGGAAGCTTCTCACGGTATGGTTTGTGCTCTTCAAGAGCTTGGTATTGATGGGAAATTCGTTGCGAAAGAATATGCAGACGGTATCTTCATCTTCCCAAGTGATGCTGAAGTTGGTGCAGATGCACTTGAAATTTTAAACTTACATGATGAAGTGCTTGAGCTTGGTTTAACACCAAACCGTGCAGATTGCTTAAACATGTTAGGTGTTGCATATGAAGTAGCTGCTATTTACGGCCGTGAAGTGAAACTTCCAGTTATCAACTTACAAGAATCAGCAGAAAAAACAGCTGATTACATTTCTGTAAGTGTAGAAGCGAAAGAAGAAAACCCGTTATACATTGCAAAAATGGTGAAGAACGTAAAGATTGGCCCATCACCAATGTGGATGCAAACTCGCCTTATGGCAGCTGGCATTCGTCCAATTAGTAATGTAGTTGATATTACAAACTACATTTTAATGGAATACGGTCAACCGTTACATGCATTCGATTACGATAAATTAGGTTCAAAAGAAATCGTTGTTCGTCTAGCTAAAGAAGACGAAAAGATTCAAACATTAGATGATCAAGAGCGTAAATTACAAAGCCACCACCTTGTTATTACAAATGGTGAAAAAGCTTTAGCTGTTGCTGGTGTAATGGGCGGGGCGGATTCTGAAGTTGATAGCGAGACAGTAAACGTTCTAATTGAGTCTGCATACTTTGCAGGTCAAACAGTGCGCCGTACATCAAAAGACTTAGGTCTTCGTAGCGAATCAAGTGCACGGTTTGAAAAAGGAATCGATCCAACACGTACATTTGAAGCGATTCAACATGCAGCTGCTTTAATGGCAAAATACGCTGGCGGAGAAGCACTTGAAGGTGTAGTAGAAGCTGATAACTTACAAGTACAAGAACGTACAGTATCTGTTACTGCTGAAAAAGTAAACCGTGTATTAGGTACGGATATTTCTGCGAGTGAAATGGGTACAATGTTCACAAACTTAAAATTCCCATTCACAGAAGTAGAAGGAACATTCCATGTGAATGTACCGGCACGTCGTCCTGATATTACAATTTCAGAAGACCTAGTAGAAGAAGTGGGCCGTCTATACGGTTATGATCACATTCCAGTTACATTACCATCTGGAACAATGACACGTGGTAAATTAACATCAGCACAAACGAAACGTCGTAAAGTACGCCGCTTCCTAGAAGGTGCTGGTTTATATGAAGCAATCACATATTCATTAACAAGCGCTGACAAAGCGAAACAATATATGGTTGAGCCAAACGAAAAAGCTCCTGTCAATCTTGCGCTTCCAATGAGCGAAGAGCGTAGCCAACTTCGTTTAAGCTTAGTGCCACAATTGTTAGAAGCAGTTTCATACAATGTTGCACGTAAAAACGACAGCGTTGCATTATATGAAGTAGGTTCTATCTTCTTACCAACAGAAGCAGGAGAACTTCCGAAAGAAGAACAACATCTTGCAGGTGTTATGACAGGTCTTGCTCTTCACCATGCGTGGCAAGGTGAGAAGAAAGTTGTAGACTTCTTCGTTGTTAAAGGTGTGTTAGAAGGATTATTCGACGTACTTGGCGTTGCAAACCAAATCACTTATGCACCAGCAAAACGTGAAGGTATGCACCCAGGCCGTACAGCTGACATCGTATTAGATGGTGAAGCAATCGGATTCATCGGTCAATTGCACCCGGAAACAGAAAAACAATTAGATGTGAAAAATACATTCGTATTCGAATTATCTCTTGCAAAAGTATTCGGTGCAGACGCTGAGGAAACTTACTACATAGCAATTCCACGTTTCCCATCTATGACACGTGATATGGCTGTTGTAGTAACAACAGAAACAAAAGCTGGTGAAATGAAGCAAGTAATTGCTGAAGCTGGCGGAGAACTTCTAAAAGAAGTAACACTATTCGACTTATACGAAGGTGAAAAAATGGAAGAAGGCAAGAAATCACTTGCATTCTCTATGAACTACTTCGATGCAGAACGTACATTAACAGACGAAGAAGTAACAGAAGCACATAGCCGTGTATTAACAGCGGTAGAAGAGAAATTTGGTGCGGAGTTACGTAAGTAATGAGAAATTGCCGGATTAAGTCCGGCAATTTTTTTATGGCACGATTGTCGGAAAATGTCGGTAAGTCGATATATTACAAAAATCGCCGATATATTTGGAGTTACGATTGATATATTATAAAAATCGCTGATATATTTTTTGACATCTTGCATCTTTCCCTCGAATGTAGTACATTAATTTTAGTTTAACAAAACGAAAGACGATGATAAGGAAAAGTAGTATATACTATAATCCAAAGCGAGTCAGGGACGGTGAGAGCCTGATGAGGCGGTATATGTGAAGAACACCTTGGAGTTGCTAACCGAAATTGAAACTTGTATTCAAGAGTAGACTTAGACGGGAATCCGGCCTGTTACAAACCGGGAAGTATGTATTACATACGAGTTAAAGTTGGTCTTTATGACAAATTGGGTGGTACCGCGAAGTTTAACCTTTCGTCCCTTTATGGATGAAAGGTTTTTTTGTATTTAAATATATGAGTAAAGGAGAATTTTACTATGGAAAACACATTAGTAAAAAGTCTGTATAGAGATACAGATAAATACGCAGATCAAACAGTACAAGTATCGGGTTGGATTCGTAACTTACGTGATTCAAAAGCATTTGGTTTCATCGAATTAAACGACGGTAGCTTCTTCAAAGGTGTTCAAATCGTTTTCGATACAGAATTAGAGAACTTCAAAGAAATTGCAAAGCTTCCACTAAGCTCTTCAGTTAAAGTAGAAGGTAAAGTAATTGCAACACCTGGAGCGAAGCAACCATTTGAAATTAAGGCAGAAAAAATTGATATCGAGGGCTTATCAGATTCTGATTACCCACTTCAAAAGAAGCGTCACACGTTTGAATACTTACGTACAATCGCTCACTTACGTCCAAGAACAAATGCATTCTCTGCAACATTCCGCGTGCGTTCTATCGCAGCATTTGCAATTCACCAATTCTTCCAAGAGCGTGGATTTGTACATGTTCACACACCAATTATCACTGGTAGTGATACAGAAGGTGCAGGCGAAATGTTCCGCGTAACAACGCAAGATTTAAATAACGTACCTAAAGGTGAAGACGGACAAGTTGACGAATCAAAAGACTTCTTCGGCAAAGAAACAAACTTAACAGTAAGTGGACAGCTGAATGCTGAAGCTTATGCGTTAGCGTTCCGTGATGTGTACACATTCGGACCTACATTCCGTGCAGAAAACTCAAACACAACTCGCCATGCAGCGGAGTTCTGGATGGTTGAGCCTGAGATTGCATTCGCTGAATTAGGCGATGTAATGGATCTTACAGAAGATATGCTGAAATATGCAATGAAATACGTACTAGAGCATGCACCAGAAGAAATGGACTTCTTCAACAGCTTCGTTGATAAAACAGTTCTAGAGCGCATGAACAACGTAATCAACTCTGACTTCGGTCGCATCACTTATACAGAAGCAATTAAAGTACTTCAAGAATCAGGTGCTGAATTCAAATACCCAGTAGAATGGGGTATTGACTTACAAACAGAGCACGAAAGATACTTATCAGAAGAAATCTTCAAACGCCCTGTATTCGTAACTGACTATCCGAAAGACATTAAAGCATTCTACATGCGTATGAACGAAGATGGTAAAACAGTAGCAGCTACTGACCTTCTAGTTCCTGGCATCGGCGAATTAATCGGCGGTAGCCAACGTGAAGAAAGAATGGACGTTTTAGTAGACAGAATTAAAGAATTAGGTATGAACGAAGAGGACTACTGGTGGTACTTAGAACTTAGAAAATACGGCGGTACAAAACACGCTGGATTCGGTCTAGGTTTCGAGCGCTTCCTAATGTACATCACTGGTATGGCTAACATCCGTGACGTAATTCCATTCCCAAGAACTCCAGGTTCTTCAGAGTTTTAAGATGAAAAAAGCGAGAGCAACTGCTCTCGCTTTTTTTGTTTGGAAAAATGTTTTTCATAGGTTCGTTCATATCTCACATATAGTAAAACGAATGAAATATTTATGGGCAAGGGAAGGGGTTTTTGTACAATGGGGGAGATTCCAAGTCATACAAAGTGGACACTGCATGACAAGTATGTGGTGATTACTGGTGCAACAAGTGGTATTGGATTAGCGGCAGCTAAGGCATTTGCAGAGCGCGGTGCCAAACTAGGAATCATTGCACGTAACGAGGAAAAAGCGAATGCTGCTATTGCTCAAATTAAGGATGTAACGAATGGGGATGTGATGATAGATCTATTTTTAGCTGATATGGCTTCCCAACAATCTATACGCCGGGTAGCTACTGATATTTTGGAAAGGTGTCCGAGAATAGATATATTAGTGAATAATGCTGGTGCTTTATTTCAAACAAGGCAGCTTACAGAGGACGATTTGGAGATGACTTGGGCGGTTAACCATTTAGGTCCATTCCTAATCACTAATTTGCTGTTGGAGCGTTTAAAAGAAAGTGCTCCTGCTCGTGTTATCACCACCGCATCTCACGGTCACAAAATGGCTAAAAAGGGAATTGATTTCGGTGATTTAGATGCAGAACAACTTTATCGTGGTGTTAAGAAATTCATGGGTGGTCCTACAATGCGTTATGCTCAATCAAAACTAGCAAATATTTTATTTACCGCTGAATTGGCAAAGCGGTTGGAGGGGACGGGTGTTAGTGCATACAGCTTCGATCCAGGGCTAGTGGCTACGAATTTCAACCAGGACAATGGTCTAGTTGCTCGCTTAACTATGGCAGCAATGAAACCTTTCTCTCGTACACCCGAGAAAGGTGCTGAAACTCTAATATGGCTAGCAGAATC
This sequence comes from Bacillus altaicus, assembly GCF_042136375.2. Classification (NCBI taxonomy): domain Bacteria; kingdom Bacillati; phylum Bacillota; class Bacilli; order Caryophanales; family Bacillaceae; genus Bacillus; species Bacillus altaicus. Next base: position 1,193,538 of record NZ_CM143394.1, read on the forward strand.
AACTGAATTTACTGATCATAGTGGTTATTACTATGCCGATAAGCAAATAGGAAAAATGTCTGAAGCTGCCTTGGATAAGGATGCCGCAAAACGTCTATGGGACATTAGTGAAAAACAGACAGGAGGATAAAAGAGTAGCCAGTATATGTTCAGATGGTTATGCTGAATAGTTTTTTACTCTTAAGTGAAAAGTAATCTTGGGGGTGATTGTAATGAGTAAGAAAGTGAAAACAGACCATTCTAGATCAAGCTTAGGTTCTCCGGAAGTGGAAGGACAAGGAACGACTACGCATGAAACGGGTTCTTATAAAGTACCTTCATCAAATAAGAAGCAGAAACGAAGTTAAACATAAAAAGGGAGTCATGGAGACTCTCTTTTTTAGGTGAATAGTAAATGAATATATATCAGACTAAATTTAAATATACAGATATACAGAATAAGTGCGGCGAAAATAGGAACGTGTGAGATCCTATTTATCCATTTTTCATTCATAAAAGGCGAAAAGAATTCAATTCTTTTCGCCTTGTTTAGTTCATCCATATCCTGTCGATACTAAAAAGTAGTTATTTTTTCAGTAACCGAAACGCCTTCTCTGTATTAGCAAAATGCACTTTCACAAACTCAGGTAGTCTTTCTTTACCGACTTTTTGAATTAATTTAGCAGCGGCAATATCAACTTGTTTACCAGCACCTTTTGGAAGTGGCATACCAGCTTTTTTGCTTAGTTCATCAAATTGTTTTACGAATGAGTAACGAGCTAAAATGGAAGCAGCAGCTACTGCTAAATGGACACTTTCTCCTTTTGTAGCGAAGTAAACATCTTCACGTTGTACCTGTTTTTGTTTCGCTAAATATTTATAGTATGTATCAGGCTGTGTAAATTGGTCGATTAAGATGCCTTCTGGTTTGGTAGGTGCTATTTTCGCTAGTAAGTTTGTAATTGCTTTGTTATGTAGTAAAGCTTTTAGTTTACCTTGGTTGTTTCCTTTATCAAATAGCTCGTTATATTTTTCATTATGAAGAACGAGGGAGCTGTAAGGAACAACGTGAAGGAGTTGTTTTGCAATCTCAGCAATTTGAGCATCATTTAAGTTTTTGGAGTCTTTTACACCGAGTTCTTTTAAAAGTGGAATTTGCTTCGCATCCACATATACAGCAACTACTGTCATCGGTCCGAAATAATCACCAGTACCTACTTCGTCTGATCCTAAAATAGACATTGTGCCGATGGAAGCGGGCGGCGCATAACGATGTGAATTGACCGATTTTTTTACAGCTGATTTTGGTGTTTGAGAGACGGTTTGCCAACGAGAAGCTTCTGCTTCAGCACGTCCACCTTGAAACATCACTTTCCCTGATTTATAAGCTGTAATTGTGCAAGATGGAACCTTTGCCATAAAGATACCGCCTTGCGGAATTTTGGGGCTAAGTGCTTGTTTGTATTGTTGTTTCATGTCTTCAATTACTGTAGAACTTGTTTGTATTACGATAGAATTTGACAAAATGGTCGCTCCTTTTTTATGTTGTTATTTTTATGATATCGGATTGTTCTTTCTGTTTCCATATTATGATGGTTCATGGTATGATAAACTTTAGGATTCTGTACGTGATTGGAGGCCGGTGAGTTGTCACAACAAAAGGGAAATAAAAGTCGAATTAATGTAGAAATATATGGTCAACAATATTCAGTTGTTGGCGATGAAAGTACAAGTCATATCCGCATGGTAGCAGCGATTGTGGATGATAAAATGCGCGAACTCAATGCCAAGAATCCTTCGCTTGATACGAGTAGACTAGCGGTATTGACGGCGGTAAACGTCATACACGATTACATAAAATTAAAAGAAGAACATGAGAAATTGAAAGAAAGTATGACACAAAAAGGAATTGAATAAACATGATTGATATTATTATCATTTTATTGCTTGTTATGGGATTCTTCCTCGGTTTACGCAGAGGATTTATTTTGCAACTTGTAAAGTTAACAAGCTTTATTATCGCATACCTCGTTGCATACTGGTATTGTAAAGATTTAGCGCCAGCACTTGCGAAAATTATTCCGTATCCATTTGATAAGAATGTTTCTGTTCCAGAATGGATAGATGCGAATAATATTGAGGGTGTCTTCTATCAAGCAATTGCGTTTATCGTATTATTTATTATTACAAAAATCGCACTTTCACTACTTGGTAATTTACTGAATATGTTTGCAGAAATCCCAGTTTTAAAGCAAGTCAATGCGGTTGCTGGGGCACTTCTTGGCTTTTTAGAAGTGTATATCATTCTGTTTGTCTTAATTATTGTTGGATCAATTCTTCCAATTGAACAAATACAAACACCATTACAAAAATCATCAATTAGCAAAATAATTGTAGACGATACACCGATTCTTTCTGAAAAGGTGAAGGAACTATGGCAGACAGGTAGCAGAGTGTAACTTCTCTTTTTTCGGAAAGAGAAGTTTTTTTCTATGAAAGAAAGGCGGGGCAATGATGAAAGTGAATAAAAAACAAGTTATCAAATTACTAGAGACAATCGGCCTGTTTATGGAACTAAAGGGCGCAAATCCATTTAAAATATCTGCATTCCGTAAAGCGGCGGCAGCGCTAGAAAGTGATGACCGTAGTCTTTCTGAAATTGAAGATTTCACAAAGATTCCAGGTATCGGAAAAGGAACGGCAGCAGTTATTCAAGAATATATAGAATCGGGAACATCTGAAGTACTACAAGAACTTGAAAAAGAAGTGCCAAGCAGTTTATTACCACTATTAAAACTACCAGGCCTTGGTGGTAAGAAGGTGGCCAAGTTATACAAAGAACTTGGTGTCGTTGATATGGAAACGTTAAAAGCTGTTTGTGAAGAAAATAAAGTACAAGCTTTAGCTGGATTCGGTAAGAAAACAGAAGAGAAAATATTAGAAGCAATTGATCAAGTAGGCTCTCGTCCAGAGCGTTTACCAATTGCGATGGTATTGCCTATTGCCGGGGAAATAGAGGAGAAATTGTCGAATGTTGCTGAAATAATCCGTTTCTCACGTGCTGGTAGTTTACGCCGTGTTCGTGAGACAGTGAAGGACTTAGATTTCATCATTGCAACGACAGATCCAGCAGTAGTACGTGAACATTTACTACAATTTGATAATATGATTGAAGTGATTGCAAGTGGAGATACGAAAGTATCTGTTCGTCTTCAATATGAATATGATATTTCAATTGACTTCCGCTTAGTAAAACCAGAAGAATTTATTACAACTCTTCACCATTTCACAGGATCAAAAGATCATAATGTGAAAATGCGCCAAATCGCGAAAGATAGAGGCGAGAAAATTAGTGAATACGGTGTGGAAATCTTAGAGACAGGTGAAGTGAAAACATTCGAAACAGAAGAAGCATTCTTCGCCCACTTTGGCCTTCCATTCATCCCACCAGAAGTGCGTGAAGATGGAAAAGAAATTGAATTAATTAAAGAGTATCCGAACTTAATTCAGTTCTCTCATATACAGGGTGATTTACATATGCATACAACGTGGAGTGACGGTGCTTTTTCAATTGAGGAAATGGTACAAGCATGTCGTGCTCGTGGATATAAATTTATGGCAATTACTGATCACTCGCAATACTTGAAAGTAGCGAACGGTTTAACGAAAGAGCGTCTTCGCGAGCAAGCGAAAGAAATTGAACGTATGAATGAAAAGTATCCAGACATTACAATTTTGCGCGGAATCGAAATGGACATTTTACCAGATGCAACACTTGATTTTGACGATGAAGTATTAGCAGAACTAGATTATGTCATTGGAGCTATTCACTCTAGCTTCTCACAAGACCGTGAAACGATTATGAAACGACTTCGTACTGCACTTGAGAATAAGCATGTCACAATGATTGCCCATCCGACAGGACGTCTTCTTGGGCGCCGTGAGGGTTACGATGTAGATACAGATTTATTAATCCAGCTCGCAAAAGAAACAAATACAGTTTTAGAATTAAATGCAAATCCAAACCGTTTAGATTTAAGTGCGAAATTATTAAAACAAGCACAAGATGCTGGTGTAAAAGTAGCGATTAATACGGATGCCCATACACTTGAAATGTTAGAAGATATGGAAACAGGTGTAGCAGCAGCGCGTAAAGGTTGGATTCAAAAAGATAACGTGATTAACACATGGGATATTGAACGTTTATTAGACTATATTAAACGTAATAAGTAATACAGGGGGGACCTGCAACATGTTAGAACGAACGTTGCGTGTATTAGAATACAATAAAGTAAAAGAACAATTACTTGAACATACAGCATCTTCACTTGGTCGTGATAGAGTGAAGAATTTAGTTCCAAGCACAGATTTTGAAGAGATTGTGGAACTGCAAGAAACAACGGATGAGGCAGCGAAAGTTATCCGTTTAAAAGGACATGTACCACTTGGAGGGATTTCTGATATTCGTTCCAATATTAAGCGTGCGAAAATTGGAAGTATGTTAAGTCCTCATGAATTAATTGAAATCGCAAGTACGATGTACGGTAGTCGCCAAATGAAACGTTTCATTGATGATATGATTGACAACGGTGTTGAGCTTCCAATTTTAGAAACACATGTCGCGCAAATTGTGCCTTTATATGATTTAGAAAAGAAGATTACAAATTGTATTGGTGACGGCGGTGAAGTAGTCGATAGCGCAAGTGACAAATTGCGTGGTATTCGTAACCAAATTCGTACTGCGGAAAGCCGTATTCGTGAGAAATTAGAAAACATGACGCGTTCTTCAAACGCACAAAAAATGTTATCAGACGCAATTGTAACGATTCGTAACGAACGTTACGTAATCCCAGTAAAACAAGAATACCGCGGCGTATATGGTGGTATTGTTCACGATCAATCTGCTTCTGGACAAACATTATTTATCGAACCGCAAGTAATCGTGGAATTAAATAACGCACTTCAAGAAGCACGTGTGAAAGAAAAACAAGAAGTAGAACGCATTTTAATGATGTTAACGGAAGAAGTAGCAGTGGAAGCTGATATCGTTTTATCAAACGTAGAAGTAGTTGCAAATCTTGATTTCATTTTTGCAAAAGCTCTTTATGCGAAGCGAATTAAAGCGACGAAGCCAATCGTAAATAATGAACGCTACATGGATTTAAAACAAGCACGCCATCCGCTTATTGATCCGGAAATTATCGTGCCAAATAACATTATGCTTGGTAAAGACTTCACAACAATCGTTATTACAGGACCGAATACAGGTGGTAAAACCGTTACACTTAAAACAGTCGGTATTTGTGTCTTAATGGCGCAATCTGGTCTTCATATTCCGGTAATGGATGAATCAGAGATATGTGTATTTAAAAATATTTTTGCTGATATCGGTGATGAGCAATCGATTGAACAAAATTTAAGTACATTCTCTTCTCATATGGTAAATATTGTAGATATTTTAGAAAAAGCTGATTTTGAAAGTTTAGTCCTATTTGATGAATTAGGTGCTGGGACAGATCCGCAAGAAGGGGCTGCACTAGCGATTTCTATTTTAGATGAAGTATGTAACCGTGGTGCTCGCGTTGTTGCAACGACGCATTACCCAGAATTAAAAGCATATGGATACAATCGTGAGCAAGTTATTAATGCGAGCGTTGAGTTCGATGTGAATACATTAAGCCCAACGTACAAATTATTAATCGGTGTACCGGGACGTAGTAACGCCTTTGAAATTTCAAAGCGTCTTGGTTTGTCTGATCGCGTTATTGATCGCGCTCGTAACCATATTAGTACAGATACGAACAAAATCGAAAATATGATTGTAAAGCTAGAAGAAAGCCAAAAAAATGCAGAACGCGAACGAAAAGAAGCGGAAGAACATCGCAAGCAATCTGAAAAACTTCATCGTGAATTACAGCGTCAAATTATTGAATTTAACGATGAGCGCGATGAAAAATTATTAAAAGCGCAAAAAGAAGGGGAAGAAAAAGTCGAAGCTGCGAAGAAAGAAGCAGAAGGCATTATTCATGAACTTCGTCAATTGCGTAAAGCACAGCTTGTAAATGTGAAAGACCATGAGCTTATTGAAGCGAAGAGCCGTCTAGAAGGGGCAGCGCCAGAGCTTGTGAAGAAACAAAAAGTAAATGTGAAAAATACAGCACCGAAACAACAATTACGACCAGGTGATGAAGTAAAAGTGTTAACGTTCGGTCAAAAAGGTCAATTGCTTGAAAAAGTAAGTGATACAGAGTGGAGCGTACAAATTGGTATTCTGAAGATGAAAGTGAAAGAATCCAATATGGAATACATTAATACACCGAAGCAAACTGAGAAAAAAGCAGTCGCAAGTGTGAAGGGTAGAGATTATCACGTGTCGTTAGAGCTAGACCTTCGCGGTGAACGTTATGAAGATGCAATGATGCGCGTTGAAAAATATTTAGACGATGCACAGCTTGCAAGCTATCCTCGTGTGTCAATTATTCACGGTAAAGGAACAGGAGCGCTTCGCCAAGGTGTACAAGATTACTTGAAGAAACATCGCGGCGTGAAAACCTACCGCTACGGTGACATGGGCGAGGGAGGCCTAGGCGTAACAGTTGTTGAATTAAAATAGCAAACAACCAAACAAAAGGGGAAACCATTATATGTTTATGGACAAACTTGCAAAAGTATTGTTAGCTTGTTGCGGAATGTTTTTGGTAATTGGGGTTATTTATTTAGTTGTTTTTGCGAAGTAAAGGAGCGTCAATCTTGGCATAATGATATTGCCATGGATTGACGCTTTTAATCTATAAGAAAAGGAATAAAACATGAAAATCAACCAATACATAAGCGAAGCAAAGTCCTGCTCAAGACGCGAAACAGACCGTCTTATTAAAGCAGGACGTATCGCGATTAACGGTGAAATTTGTACACATGGTACAATCGTGAGCGATGGTGATGTTGTAACGATTGATGGACAGGTTATTGCAAAGGAAGAGAAAGAAAAGGTGTATATTGTCTTTCATAAACCAGTTGGCATTACTTGTACAGCAGCTGATCATATTGAAGATAATATTATTGATTATATCAATTACCCAGAGCGAATATTTCCTGTTGGACGATTAGATAAAGCATCGGAAGGACTCATTTTATTAACGAATGATGGCGCCATTGCCAATCAAATTTTACACGGTGATCATGAGCACGAGAAAGAATATGTTGTCACTGTCGATAAGCCTTTTACAGATTGGTTTATTGATGAGATGTCCAGCGGTGTAAAGATTAAAGATGGAATGACGAAGCCATGTAAAGTGACGAGAGTCGATCAGTCTACATTTCGCATCGTTTTAACGCAAGGAATGAATAGGCAAATTCGTAGAATGAGTCGTGCTTTCGGGTTTACTGTAACAAAGCTAAAGCGAGTTCGCATTATGAATATAGAGCTGAATGGACTAGAATCTGGAAAATGGCGAAACATTACAGCTGACGAATTAGAAATATTAATAGGGCAGTTATAGGGAGAAAAGTTTTCTCCCTATATTTTTTTGTCAGAAAAAATAAAACTATTGATTTTTTAGAAAATAGCCCATATAATAAAAAACAACAAGTTTCGACAAAATATTTTATAAAAGTAATGATGAGGACATGAGTTGTTTTTGACGATTCTCAGAGAGGGAAGCCTTAGGCTGTGAGCTTCCTAATACGGAAAGACAAACTTACCACCTCTAAACTTCAAGAGTGAACTGCGTGATGCATTGTAATTCTTGGCGGATAAAACCGTTATCAATTTACACGAGCTATAAAATGAGCTTATTTCGTTATAAATTCATTTTATTAGAATAAGGGTGGAACCACGATTTCAACACTCGTCCCTTTGTTAGGGACGGGTGTTTTTTGCGTTCTTTTATAGGGAAGTATGCTTGAAAGAGGATATGTGACGGATTTTAATTCAGAATATTTTGTTAATTATATAATTATTCAGGAGGTTAGTAGAAATGAAATCATCTTTAAAGTTTTCTGAGATGTTTGCAATAAGTTTAATGTTATTTGCACTATTTTTCGGTGCAGGTAATATGATTTTCCCACCAGCGTTAGGACAAGGTGCTGGAACAGATGTATGGATCGCGTTATTTGGCTTTATCGTAACAGGTGTAGGACTGCCTTTATTAGGAGTTATTGTTATAGCTCTAAAGGGAGACATTAATGAATTAGCAGGACGTGTACATCCTGTATTCGCGCTAATTTTCATTACTGCAATTTATTTATGTTTAGGCGTATTTGTTAGTGTGCCACGTACAGGAACTGTTGCTTATGAAATGAGCATTGCACCATTTTTACCAAGTGAGGTAGCTGGTCAGGCCTATCCACTTGTCATCTTTACATTTATTTTCTTTGCGGTAACGTTCTATTTAGCTTTAAACCCTTCGAAATTAGTAGGGCGTATTGGTAAAGTATTAACACCAATTTTATTAGCTGTTATAGCAATTATTGTAGCGAAAGCAATTATGACTCCAATGGGAGAGTTTGGTGCACCGACAGAAGCATATAGTGCCCCGCTCTTTAAAGGTTTTATTGATGGATATTTAACTTTAGATGGATTAGCAGCACTTGTTTTCGGAAATGTTGTGATCAATGCTTTAAAAGCAAAAGGCATTACAAATAAGAACAGCATTGCGAAAGTAACAATATTTGCAGGATTTATTGCAGCACTTGGTTTACTTCTTGTTTATTTAGCGCTTGCTTACCTTGGAGCTTCTAGTGTTTCGCTTGGAATGGGTGCAAACGGCGGAATTATTTTAACAAACGTCGTGACTCATTTATTTGGCAATTACGGAATGTTATTACTTGGCATCGCAATTACAGCAGCATGTTTAACAACTTCTGTCGGTATTGTTGCAGCTTGTGGAGAATATTTCTCTTCGTTATTACCAAAGCTTTCTTATCAAAAAGTTGTTTTCATTTTCTGTGTATTAGCATTTATGGTAGCAAATCTTGGTTTAACTCAGTTAAATGCATTAGCATTGCCAATTTTAATTGCAATTTATCCAATTGGTATCGTACTGATCGTATTATCCCTCGTTGAAAACTACGTTCGTCTTCCATTAGCGATGTATATAGGTGGTATTGTAGGATCATTTGCGATTAGCTTCTTTGATGGATTGCACAATGCAGATCTTCAAATTGCTGCACTAACACCTATTTTAAATAAAATCCCATTATATAGTGTAGGGATTGGTTGGTTAGTTCCTGCTATAGTTGGAATTACGATTGGATATGTAATTTCTGTGTTCCAGAAACGAGAAGTTGCTGTAGAAAAATAAAAATAAGAGGCTTTCTTTCAAAGAAAGTCTCTTATTTTGTAGAAAAACTGCTATGTATGGAAATTTAGATATTTAAAAAATACATATAATATAGTTGACAAAAAAAATGTCATTAGGCTAAGATTGATTTAGTTATGGAAATATTGGAAGGAAAGAGAGGGAAAGAAGAGAAGGGCTTGTCTGTGACTATATTATTTTGCTAGAAGAGGTGATAAAATAATAGAGTAGAGGAAGGTTTATTTTTTTGAACACAATTGAGAATGATAATCATCATAGTTCCGAACGATCTTTGTTCAATAAATAATTCTTTGTATAAGGAGTTATAAAGATAGATTATTTTTTTTGAACTATGATGAGAATGATAATCATTTCATCTCGAACTACATATTTTTATTCGGCATGAAATAGAGATGAACGTTTATTTTTTCTTTTATATTGAGAATAATTATCATTTTCAAAAATATAAAATAAATGAGAAATAGGGAGGCAGTAAGGGATATGAGAAAGTTTTCTGTATTACCCGCTTTTATTATGACGTTTGTATGTATGCTAGCTTTTCTCGTAGTGCCATTCGGACAAGCTTCGGCAAATGTAGCTGACGGTACTTACGATATTAACTATGTAATACAAAAAGCGGAAAATGATTCAGCTTCAATGGCAAATGATTATTTTGAAAAACCAGCTAAGTTAATTGTAAAAAATGGTGAGATGAGAGTACAAATTCCTATGAATCATAGTGCTTGGATTACAGAATTCAAAGCATCAGAGAACGGTAACTTTGTTGATGCAAAAGTTGTTAGTAAAGATGAATCTGCAGATAAAAGAACTGTAGAGTTTAAAATAGACGACTTATCTAAACCAGCAGCTGCAAAAATTCATGTTGTTGTACCTAACGTAAATTATGACCATAACTACACAATTCGCTTTGCGTTTGATGCAAATGTAAAAGCAGTAGGTGGAGAGAATAAAGCAGCTACTGTAACAAAAAATGAAGATCAAACTAAAAAAGGTACACAAGTAAAAGAAGAAACGAAGAAAGAAGAGAGCAAAGAAACAAACAAAGATGCAAACAAAGGAACAAATGAAAGTGGGAAAGCTGAAAAAACAGATAACCCAAAAACAGGTGATGAAGCACGTATCGGATTATTTGCCATGTTAGTTTTAATCTCAGGTGTTTTCTTAGTTCGCAAAGTGAAGTTAAGTAAATAAATCTTTGGAAGGGCGATGAATATATGTTTAAACAATTTAAAATGATTATTGCCGTATTTGCTGTCTTATTTACGTTTATAGCAACACTAGGCTTACAAGATGCAAAAGCTGCTACACAACTAGCTGATGGAAAATATAATATTGCTTTTACTGTATGGAAAGGCGATAAAGATGAATCATCTAGAATGAATAGTTATTTTGAAAGCCCAGCAACATTAACAGTTAAAAATGGAAAACAATATGTTTCATTTAAAGTGAAAGATAGTTCTTCTATTAAAAGTTTCCAAGTAGAAAAAGATGGTCAATTTGTAGAAACAACCGTGTTAAGTGAAAACAAAAAAGATAATACTAGAGTTGTAGAATTTGAAGTTGCTGACTTGTCAAAAAAACTAAACGGCAAGGTGAAAATTAATATCCCAATTATTAATTATAATGCTTCATATGATATTCGCTTTGTATTTGATGGGAACAGTGTTAAATAATTAGATTTTTATAAAGGAGCGTTATTTCATTGAACAAGTATCTTAAGATTGTTGTTGCAATGTGTCTAATGATATTTACATTCGTATCAACATTACACCCCCTTGCAGTTCAAGCTGCTAGTCAACTAGCTGACGGTGAATATTCCATCGGTTTCAAAGTACTTAAAGACACATCAGATGAAGAATCAATGATGAATCAATACTCTGTAAGTCCAGGAACTTTAAAAGTGAAGAATGGGAAAAAGAAAGTATCCTTTACGTTAGAACATAGTTCATGGATTACAAAGTTTGAAACCGAAAAAAGTGGTCAGTTTGTTGCGGCAAATGTAATTAGTGAAGATAAAGAAAAAGATACAAGAGTCGTAGAATTTGATGTGGACGATGTAGAGAAGGTATTAAATGCGAAAGTAAAAGTAGACATTGACTTTTTAAATTATCATCATGACTATGATGTGCGTATTGCATTTGATCAAAATAGTATTACACCGATTCATGTAGACCAACCAAATGAAAAAGAGGACCCAGCTAATAAGCCAGATCCAAATGGAAAACCGGATCCAAGTCAGAAGCCCGACCAAAAGCCTGACCCAGATCAACAACCAAATTCTAACACAATTAAAGATGGTGAGTACAGCATTCCATTTAAAGTGTTAAAAGATCAAACAGATGAAGAATCTAAGATGAATACTTACATGGTAAATCCAGGAGTATTAAAAGTAGAAAGCGGTAAGAAAAAAGCGGTTGTAACGTTAAAAGATAGCGCATCAATTAAAAATTTCCAAACAGAAAAAGATGGTGCATTTGTTGATGCAAAAGTAGTGAGTGAAGATACAGAAAAAAATACAAGAGTAGTAGAATTTGAAGTGAATGATTTATCTAAAAAACTAAATACAAAAGTATTTATCGAAGTGGCATCAAGAAATTATAAACAAACGCATGAAGTACAACTTCTATTTAATCAAGATAAACTTGAGCCAATTAAGAACGAAGAAAAGAAACCAGATGGTGATAAGAAGCCAGAAGTAGAAAAGCCAGATGGTGATAAGAAACCAAATGTTGAAGCAATTAAAGATGGCGAATACAGCATTAATTTTAAAGCGTTAAAAGATCAAACAGATGAACTTTCAATGATGAACACATATACGAAAAGTCCAGGTGTGTTAAAAGTAAAAAATGGTAAGAAGTATGTATCATTTACATTAACGAATAGCTCTTGGATTACAAAGTTTGAAGTTGAGAAAAATGGTTCGTTTACTGATGTGAATGTATTAAGTGAAGATACGAAAGCTGACACACGCGTAGTGGAAGTAGAAGTAGCAGATTTATCGAAAAAATTAAATGCAAAAGTAAAAGTGGACATCGATTCAATGAATTATCATCATTTCTATGATATTCAATTTGCATTTGATAAAGATAGCATTAAGCTGTTAGATAACCAAGGTGGAAACGACAACCAAGGCGGAAACGACAACCAAGGTGGAAACGACAACCAAGGCGGAAACGACAACCAAGGTGGAAACGACAACCAAGGCGGAAACGACAACCAAGGCGGAAACGACAACCAAGGCGGAAACAATAACCAAGGCGGAAACGACAACCAAGGTAATAACACAACAATTGATCCCAAGGCTCTTAAAGATGGTGAATACAGCATAGGTTTTAAAGTTTTAAAAGATAAAACAGAAGAAATCTCAATCATGAACACATATACAAAGAGTCCAGCAGTATTAAAAGTGAAGGATGGGAAAAAATATGTATCATTCACATTAACAAATAGTGCATGGATTACAAAGTTTGAGTTTGAGAAGAATGGTTCTTTCGTTAACGCTAACGTGTTAAGCGAGAATAAAGAAAAAAATACAAAAGTAGTAGAATTAGAAGTAGATGATTTATTTAAAAAATTAAATGCAAAAGTGAAAGTAGATATCGATGCAATGAATTATCATCATTTCTACGATGTTCAATTTGTATTTGATAAAGATAGTATTAAAGCTTTAGGTAACCAAGGCGGAAACGATAACCAAGGCGGAAACGATAACCAAGGTGGAAATGACAAACCGAAAGTAATAATTGATCCGAAAAATTTAGTAGATGGTCAATATGATATTCCATTTAAAGTGCTAAAAGACAAAACAAATGAGCTTTCAAAGATGCATGATTATACTGTAAATCCAGCGAAATTAATCGTAAAAGATGGTAAAAAATACATTGAGATGACGCTGAAAAATAGTGCGTGGATTACGAAATTCCAAACTGAAAACAATAGTCTTTTTGCTGATGCAAAAGTAGTAAGCGAAGATAAAAATGCAAATACGCGAGTAGTACAATTTGAAGTAGAAGATTTATTTAAAAAATTAAATGCAAAAGTGAAAGTAGACATTGATGAGATGAACTACTACCACTTCTACGATGTACAAATTCAATTTGATACAAATAATATCGGCGCGGTAGGAACTATTAAAGAGGATCCAAAAAAAGATCCGAAAAATGATCCGAAAAATCCAGTGATTACACCGAAAGTAGATAATGTAAAAACGGTAGGTAATCCTGATTTTAACCGAAATGCAGACGGTAAGAAGAAAAACGAAGCTACAAATAATGATGCGAAAAAAGAGAAAAACTCAAAAACTGCAGATACAGCACAACTTGGTTTATATATGGTGCTACTGCTCGGTTCACTTGCTTTACTAGTTCGCAAATATAGAGCAGGTAGATTGTAATTTTTGGAGTCTTGATGCATGTTTGCATGCATCAAGACTTGTTTCATATTGTTTGGAAAGGAGTGGTGATTAAGAGTGAAGAAAATTGCAAGTGTACTAATGGCTATCATTTTATTAGTGAGTATAGCTGGATGCCAGGCGCCCAAAAAAGAAACGGCGAAGCAGGTAAAGAGTGAGGGTAAAGAGAGGATTGTCGCAACGACAGTTGCTGTTACTGAAATTATGGATGCATTAGAAGTAGATTTAGTTGGTGTTCCAACAAGTACGAAAGATTTACCAAAGAGATATAAAGGTTTACCTGAAGTTGGGAATCCGATGAGTCCTGATATGGAAAAGGTAAAATCATTAAAGCCGTCAGAAGTATTATCCGTGACAACACTTGAATATGAATTAAAGCCAGTTTTTGATGGTGTAGGTATGAAGGCAAACTTTTTAGATCTAACAAGTTTAAAAAATATGCAAAATTCCATTAGTAATTTAGGTAAGCAATATGGACGTGAAAAGCAGGCTGAAGTAGTTGTAACTAAGTTAGATAACAAGGTTGCAGAGATTCAAAAAGAAGTAAAAGGAAAGAAAGAACCGACAGTGCTAATTTTATTAGGTGTGCCGGGAAGTTATTTAGTAGCAACAGAACATTCTTATATTGGAGATTTAGTGAAACAATTAGGTGGTAAAAATATTGTGCAAGGTGAACAGGTAGAATATTTAGCTTCTAATACAGAGTATTTAAAGAAAGCTGATCCAGATATTATTTTACGAGCAGCTCATGGTATGCCAGAGGAAGTTGTAAAAATGTTTGATAAAGAATTTAAAACGAATGACATTTGGAAACATTTTGCCGCAGTTAAAAATAATCGAGTTTACGATTTAGAAGAAAGTGTATTTGGAACGACAGGAAATTTAGCAGCGACTGAAGCTTTAGATGGATTGAAAAAAATGATGTATCCGTGATGCATTTTAATATAAAGGAAGATTAGCATGAATAAAAAATATTGGAGTTTCTTTATTGTTACTGTATTACTCATCGTTATGACTTTGTTGTCAGCGACGAAAGGTAGTTTAGAAGTAGGTATTGTTGACCTTGTACAAGGAATATTTACAGGGGCAAATGAAGATGTTGAAGTTATTAAAGATTTACGTTTCCCACGTATTATCATTGCACTATTCACTGGGGCGGCACTTGCTGTTTCTGGTGTGCTCTTCCAAGCTGTCATGAAAAATCCACTTGCGGATGCTGGGGTAATTGGGATATCTTCAGGGGCAAGTTTTATGACACTTGTAATTATTACATTATTTCCACAGTTTTTCTTCTGGACACCGGTATTTGCCTTTTTAGGCGGAGCTTTTGCGTGTTACTTAGTTTATTCATTTTCATGGAAATCTGGATTGAGTCCGTTACGCATCATTTTAATTGGTATTGCCATTAACGCGATGTTTACTGGATTAAATGAATCGTTCATTACGATCTGCGGATACTTTATTAAGAGTATTAAACAAACGACGACTTCAAATATAACAATGAAGACATGGGGAGATGTGGAAATCATCGTCACATACGGAACAATTGGACTTGTTCTTGCGCTGTTTGTAGGAGCGTGGTGTAACTTATTATCATTACAAGATAAGACTGCAAAGAACTTAGGTCTTCATGTGACGAGAGTTCGCCTTATTATTTCCGCAATTGCAGTGTTGCTAGCGGCTGTATCAACCGCCATTGCAGGAGTTATTGCTTTCGTAGGTTTGCTTGTTCCTCATATTTCAAGACAATTTGTCGGTTCAGATCACAAAGTGTTAATTCCATTTTCTGCGCTAGCAGGGGCATTGTTAATTTTGACGGCGGATACGATTGGAAGATTGCTTGTGCCACCTAATGAAATTCCAGCAGCGACAATTATGGCGGTTATTGGCGGCCCATTCTTAATATTCTTGCTGAGAAAGAGTGATAAAGTTCATGGAAATTAAAAATGTAACCTTTTCGTATGACAATGTAACAGATCGTTTAAAGTCTGTTAGTAGTGAAATAGAAATGGGGAAAATCACAACCATTATTGGCCCAAACGGTTGTGGGAAATCAACATTACTTGGTGTTATGTCAAGAAATCACACTCCCCGTAGTGGGGAAGTAATACTTGATGGAAAAGCAATTAGTACGTATAAGCCGAAAGAGTTTGCTAGAAAATTAGCGGTTGTTCATCAACAAAATGAGGCGCCGGCAGATATTACTGTAGAAAAATTAACGAGTTTTGGTCGTATGCCATATAAAAATGTTTTTTCTTCACACAATGAGGAAGATAGTGAAGCTATTGAAAGGGCACTTACTTGTACGAATTTACAGAGTAAGCGAGATAAGCCAATTCATGCTTTATCTGGCGGTGAGAGACAAAGGGTATGGATTGCGATGACTTTAGCACAAAAAACACCGATGCTCTTTTTAGATGAGCCAACAACGTATTTAGATATTTATTATCAGCTTGAAATATTAGAGTTAGTGAAAGAATTAAATGAAGTATATGGATTGACGATTGTAATGGTACTGCATGATATTAATCAAGCGATTCGATATAGTGATCACATTATTGTTATGAAAGATGGTGAAATCGTTACGAAAGGTAACCCGAATGATGTAGTAACAGAGGGTATGATTAAAACGATATACGGTGTAGATGTCGTTGTAAAGCATGATGAAGATACAGGGTTGTATATGGTACCGATGGGAATTTAAGCACTGATCGCAATCCGTTTTGAGGTGATAATTTGAGTAGTACAGAAAAACGGAAAAAGAATCCTTTTTTTCAACGAATACTTACAGTTGTTTTTTTAGGTATCTTTTTCTACTCAATGTATGAATTAGGCGGCATTTTTATGGACTACTATGAAAATCGTAAAGTAATGGCTGAGGCACAAGAAATTTATGAGCGGAGCCCGGTAGAAGAAAAGGCAAAAGAAGGAGAGATACGAAAACAGTTTCAAGATTTACAAAAAATTAACCAAGAAATAGTTGGATGGATTACGATGGATGATACACAAATTAATTATCCAATTGTTCAAGCTAAAGATAATGATTACTATTTATACCGTAATTATAAAGGAGAAGATATGCGAGCAGGCAGTATCTTTATGGACTATCGTAATGATGTGAAGTCGCAAAATCGAAATACAATTTTATACGGTCACCGTATGAAAGATGGTTCTATGTTTGCAAGTCTAAAAAAAATGTTAGATGAAGATTTCTTCATGTCGCATCGTAAATTATATTACGATACATTATTTGAAGGATATGATCTTGAAGTGTTCTCGGTGTATACAACAACAACTGATTTTTATTACATTGAAACGGATTTTAGCAGTGATACGGAATACACATCATTTTTGGAGAAAATTCAAGAAAAATCGCTGTACAAAACGGATACAAAAGTGACAGCAAGTGATCAAATCGTAACACTTTCGACGTGTGACTATGCACTTGATCCGGAAGCGGGAAGATTAGTAGTGCATGCGAAACTAGTAAAAAGACAGTAAATAAAAAAAGTATAGAATATGAGAAGTGATAACGCTCCTCATATTCTATACTTTAAAAAAGAAATATGCTTACTGTGCTGCTGCCATTGGCATACGTACAACCTCAACATTATAGTAAGTGATTTTATTGTCGAGAATATACTCTGGTAGCCCACCTTGATGTGAGTGAGCATCTTTAAATGCTGAGCTCTTCGTCCAACCTTGAAAATCTTCTTTTGAATTCCAGCGAGTGCTAATTGTTACTTCATCGTAATCAACTGTATTTTGTGTTAAAAGAACTTCTAATCCTAAAAAACCAGGCATTGTTTCAACTTTTCCAACTTTATTAAAACGCTCGATTAATTTATGACCATTATCTTTCGTAATTTTAGTTATATTTGCAACAATAATCATGTTTATTCCTCCTATAAAGTTACTTTTAATTTCATGAATTCAT
Source organism: Bacillus altaicus (assembly GCF_042136375.2). Taxonomy (NCBI): domain Bacteria; kingdom Bacillati; phylum Bacillota; class Bacilli; order Caryophanales; family Bacillaceae; genus Bacillus; species Bacillus altaicus. The sequence goes on from NZ_CM143394.1 coordinate 1,211,185, forward strand.
ATACATTAAATGATAATGAAATTCATTATCATTGTCAATAGTAATAATGAAATATATAAGTTTTTTTTCGATTATGGGGGAGGATGAGCTGGTTGTACTAGCAAAGCGATAATATGGTATAGTGAAACGGGGCTGTTTTTTCAGCCTCGTTTTTTACATTGCTTCCTACTAATTAGAAAGCATTTAAATGGAAAGGAAGACATTACATGCGATCTGAAGTAACTATAAAAATAAAACCGAAGTTTATAAAAGAAATTAAAAGTGGGTATCCACTTATTTTAAAAGATGCGATTCAAAATTTAAATGATGTACGTGAAGAAGGGACAATCATCAACGTAGTGGATGAGAAGAACCAATTCATCGGAAAAGGCTATTATGGAAAACAAAATAAAGGATATGGATGGATTTTAACGAGAAAAGAGAAGGAGGAAGTGAATCAATCTTTCTTTGAAAGTAAAATCAAATCTGCTTTACATAAACGAAAAGATTTTTATAAATCAAATGATACAACAGCGTTTCGTGCCCTGAATGGTGAGGGTGATGGCCTTGGTGGGTTAATCATCGATTATTATGACGGTTATTACGTAATAAGTTGGTATAGTGAAGGTATTTATACTTTCCGCGATGAAATCGTAGCAGCACTTCAAAAAGTAGCAAACTTCAAAGGGATTTATGAGAAAAAACGTTTTGATACGAAAGGAAAGTACATTGAAGGTGATGATTTCGTAACAGGAGAGCACGGTGAGTTCCCACTTATCGTAAAAGAAAACGGTGTAAATTTTGCTGTATATTTAAATGACGGGGCGATGGTTGGTGTATTTTTAGATCAACGTAACGTTCGAAAACAAATTCGTGATAAATATGCAAAAGGAAGAACAGTTTTAAATATGTTCTCTTATACTGGAGCTTTCTCTGTATTTGCAGCACTTGGCGGCGCAAGTAAAACAACAAGTGTTGACCTTGCAAATCGTAGCTTAAGTAAAACGATTGAGCAGTTTAGTGTAAATGAGATTGATTATGAAGCACAAGATATTATTGTAGAAGATGTATTTCTATATTTCAAATATGCTGCTAAGAAAAAGATGAAATTTGATATGGTTGTACTTGACCCTCCAAGTTTTGCACGCTCAAAAAAATATACGTTCAGTGCGGCGAAAGATTATAAAAACTTATTAAAAGAAACAATTGCGATTACAGAAAATAACGGTATTATCGTAGCTTCTACAAATTGTAGCGCATTCGATATGAAAAAGTTTAATGGCTTTATCGATACAGCATTCAAAGAAATGAACGGTAAATATAAAATATTAGAAGAACATTCTTTACCAGAAGATTTCCGTACAATTGATCAATTTAAAGAAGGAGACTATTTAAAAGTGGTTTTCATCGAGAAAATTAAAGGTTAATAAAGAAAAAGGAGCTCAAGTTTAAATGAGCTCCTTTTCTTATTGAATGATATTTTGGACTCTGCCAACTTGCCCGTCCTGCAATCGTACTTTAATGCCATGCGGATGAGAGGGTGAGTTAGTTAAAATATCTTTTACAATTCCTCTTGTTAGCTTGCCTGTACGTTGATCTTGTTTTAACACAATATCAACCGCAAGACCTGGCGCGACGTTAGATCGTTTTTGCCCGCTCATTTATACACCTGTACGTCTACGTTGGTTGTTTGTTTTCTTCGTTTGTTGGTTTTGTAATTTTTTCGTTTCTTGACTTTGACTTCCATTATTTGAGCCGTTTCCATTTCCTTGCTTTTTCTTTGCAAGTTGTTCGCGCATTAAATCAGCTAAGCTTACTTTTTTGTTTTCTGACATGATAAGTCTCCTTTATATAAAGTTAATTATGAACAATAGTAGTGAATTTCATCATATCATTGTTAAGGAAGGAAGGGAAGTTGGTTTAAAAATTCACATAATTGTACCAACTAATTTGCAGTTGCGATACAATTGAATTGTTAATGTTTGTGAAAAGGGGATAGAAATATGTCATATCATATTTTATTAGTTGAAGATGATATCTCAATTCAAGAGATGGTTGAAAAGTACTTGGTAAAAGAAGGCTTTCAAATTACAATCGCATCTGATGGTGAAGAAGGCGTATTATCCTTTTTAAAATCATCATTTGATTTAATTATTCTTGATATTATGATGCCGAAGTTAGATGGATTAGAGGTTGTAAGAATTATCCGTGAGAAGAGTGCTGTTCCGATTTTAATGATGTCAGCAAAAGATACGGATGTTGATAAAGCGATTGGCTTAGGGCTTGGAGCAGATGATTACATTTGTAAACCATTTTCTATGATTGAATTAGCAGCACGTGTCAAAGCTGCAATTCGAAGATCTACAAAGTATTCAGCTACGGAACTGAAAGAGGAGACCATTCAGATTGGGGACTTAATAATTGACCCAATTAATTTTACGGTGGAGAAAAAGGGAAAACAGCTTAAACTTACTTTCAAAGAGTTTGAGATTTTAAAACTATTCGTGAAGAATCAAAAACGTGTATTTACAAAAGCACAAATATATACGCTAGTTTGGAATGAAGAATATTATGGTGATGATAATGTTATTAATGTTCATATGAGGAGATTACGCGAGAAGATTGAAACGGACCCATCTAACCCGGAATATATAAAAACACTGTGGGGAATTGGCTATAAATTGGAAGTGATGTAGTATGGTTATATTTTTAACAGTGGTGATTATTATATTGCTTATCGTTATTTACGTGCAATATAAAATTAGAAACAATAGTAGTATGAATTTACGCTACACGTATGAAAAGTTAAATCGAATTGTAAAAGAACAAACTGGCGAGAAGCTATTAATAATGACGGATGATACAGAATTGCAAAAACTATTAGTGGCAATTAATCATTTATTAGATGCAAAACAGAAAAAGAATGCAGATCATGCGAAAGTAGAAATTTCGATGCGAAAAATGCTTTCAAATATTTCACATGATTTAAAAACACCACTAACAGTTATTCTTGGATATACAGAAATGTTAAATAAGGATAAAACGATAAATGAAGAAGAACAGCAAATATTGCTTGAAAAGGTGCATACGAAAACGCTGGAAGTTATGGAACTGATTCATAAGTTTTTTGATTTAGCAAAATTAGAATCTGGTGACAAGGCAATTGAGATAACAAAAGTAAATATGAATGAAGTTTGCCGCGAGAAGATTTTATCTTTCTATGATTTAGTGACGACGAAAGGTTTTCATGTCCATATTGATATACCAGAAAGAAATATATATGCACTTGGAAATGTAGAAGTATTAGGCAGGGTATTGAATAATTTAATATCAAACGCGATTACATATGGGGACGATGGAAAGACACTTGGTATGACTTTAAGAGATGATGAAACGAGTGTGTATATAGACGTATGGGATAAAGGTAAAGGAATTGATGAATCTCATATTGATAAAGTGTTTGAGCGTATGTACACACTTGAAGATTCAAGAAATAGATTGTACCAAGGAAGCGGTCTAGGGTTAACGATTACGAAAAGGCTTGTGGAAGCGATGGATGGAGAAATTCATCTTTCTAGTAAGCCGTATGAAAAAACGGTTTTTACAGTTGTATTAACAAAGATGCAGTTTTAGCTTGTAGAGAAGTAGATTCTACAAGCTTTTTTGAACGTAAGGAATTTGTAAGGAACGGGTAAGAAAAAAGAGATTTCCGTTGTCTATTATAGAAATATAGAGCAGTGCGAAAGGGGAAAGTGCCATGACATATATATTAAAAACGAACCAGTTAACGAAAGTGTTTAAAGGGAAAGAAGTTATTTCTAGTGTTAACATGCATGTGAAAAAAGGAGAGATTTATGGTTTTTTAGGACCAAACGGTGCGGGTAAAACAACGATTATGAAAATGATTACAAATTTAATAAAACCGACGAGTGGTGATATTGAAATTTTCGGTGAGAAGTTAACAAACACATCTTATGAAGTATTAAAAAGAATGGGGACAATTATTGAATATCCAATCTTTTATGATAAATTAACGGCGAAGGAAAATTTAGAATTACATTGTGAATATATGGGCTATTATGATAAAAACGCAATTGACCATGCGTTAAATTTAGTGAAACTACACGGCATAGATAATAAAAAAGTAAAAGATTTTTCATTAGGAATGAAACAACGACTCGGTATTGCAAGGGCAATCATGACAAAGCCAGAATTACTCATTTTAGATGAACCGATTAATGGTTTAGATCCAATTGGTATTAAAGAATTAAGAGACTTATTTAAAATGCTCTGCAAAGAATATGGCATTACGTTATTAGTTTCTAGTCATATTTTAGGCGAGATGGAACAAATGGCAGATACAATCGGTGTTATTCAAAATGGAAAATTAGTAAAAGAAGTTTCAATGAAGAGTATTAACGGAAAACAAACCGAGTACATTGAAATTACGACTCCAGATGTGAAACGTGCGGCTTATCTTTTAGAAGATAAACTTGGTGTAAAAAACTACAAAATAATGAGCGGAAATATGATTCGTGTGTATGATCTGGCGGTGACGCAACAAGCCATTTCAAAAGCACTTATTATGAACGATATAGAAATTGAAAGTATTAATAAGAAACATAGCTCCCTAGAAGAATATTTCTTAAATGTAATGGATGGAGAAGGAATTCATGCCTAGTGGATTGTTGCTGAACCTGGTAAGTGGATTGATCGTAATGTTCATAAGTGGGATTTTATATTATAGAAAACCAGAGCGGAAATGGTTGTTAATTCTACTAGTGATAGGAATGTTAAGCGTAGTTACTGCTGGAATTAGAATGTTAGTAGCGTAGACACAGTTATATAAGGAATGGAGGCGTGGTTTATATGTTTAAATTAATGAAGCTCGAATGGAGAAAACATAAATTATCTAGTTATTTTAAAAGTGTAGCAATTTGTATTATAGCAATTTTCGCCGTAGTAAACCTCATGGTGTTAGGAGGGAAAGGCGAGGTAGATTTGCTACTCTCTGACTTCACACAACAAATGGCTTTAATAAACATTTTTATTAGGATAACATTCATTACTTTTAGTTCAGTCCTTTTATCACGTTTAGTAATTGATGAGTATAAGAACAAAACGATGCAACTATCGTTTATGTACCCGCTACAAAGGAAAATGCTAATGAGGGCGAAATTAACAATTGTTTTTTGTTTTTGTTTTGTGAGCACGATTATTGCTACTTTCATTATTAGTTTGCTCGTATATTTTGTGAGTCCAATGATCGGACTGATTGAAACGCCTGCTACGATAGGCGAATTAATAGCTATCGTTCCAACTACTATTATAAGTGCATTTATGATATCTGGTATAAGTTTAATTCCTTTATTTTTTGGGATGAGAAAGAAATCGACACCGACAACAATTACTTCTGCAGTAATAATTGGGATGCTAATTAGTAGTAACTTTGGTTCTGGAAACGGTCAAGTAAGTATGTTTAATTTTATCGCTATCCCAATAGTGCTCTGTTTATTAGGGATTTTTATTAGTTATCTTTCATATCGTAAAATCGACAAGATTGATGTGGCGTGAAGCAAGCTTAAAACAACAACGAACTGGGGTATGAATAGTGAAAAAAATAATAGTAATTGCAATTTTACTTATTACAATTGCTAGTGTGGTTTTTGGTTTTAAGACATTTCAGGGGAAAGATTTTAAGAAAGAAAAGTCTTTTGAGATAAATGATATAAAAGAAATAGAAGTAGACAATGAAAACTGGGATATTGAATTTAAAAGCACAGATTCTAACAAAATAGTAATTTCCGCTCAAGGTGAACGATTAGATAAAGAGATAGATCCCGTTAAAATAGAAAATGACGGAAATAAAATGATGATTAAGCAAGAACAGAAGATGAACGGATTCGTTAATGGTTTTACGTTTAGGAAGAAGAATGTCATTTCTATATCTATTCCGAAGAAAGAAATAGATAAAATTGTATTAAATAATAAATCGGGTGATGTGAAAATAAGCGATATAGTAGTAAAAAGTATCGTTACAAAAAGCAAGTCTGGAGATGAACGGATTGTAGGACTATCGGCAGAGAAAGGTGAGTTCACATCAAAAAGTGGAGAATTGACTGTAAAAGATAGTTCAGTACAAGAATTAAATATAAAGTCTACGACTGGCGATAACTATATAACAAATGTAAATAGCACATTTATGAACATTACTTCAACATCTGGGGAAGTATTACTGAAAGATATGGAAGAAGGAAAATCATTATTTATAGAAACAAAATCAGGAGATATTGGCGTAAGATATAAAGGTGTTCCGGCTTCATTGAAATTTACAGCTAAAAGTAATTCGACTGACATAATGGTGAATTTAAACGGGTTGAAGAAAGATCAAAATACAGAAAAGATAAAAGAAGGAACCATTGGTGATGCAAAAAACGAAGTGAAGATTTTAAGTAAAACAGGAGCAATTTATATCGATTAAATTTTAAATGGAAGGAGTACTATAATGCTACGTCTTATGAAGCTAGAAATGAAGAAGTTTAAGCTTGGATGGTATGTGAAGGGAGCAATTGTTGCAAATATCGCCATACTAGCATTATTAATCTTTGTTAGTTTCGTTGCTCAAATAGAAGGAGATCCAGAAATAAGAGATCCACAGACAATTTTGTTGATGGCTAGTACGTTAGTAAGAGCGACATTTATTGTTTTTGGTGGTGTACTAATAGCCAAGTTAATAATTGATGAATATAAAAATAAAACAATATTACTTATGTTTTCTTATCCAATTAACCGAAAGAAAATGATGATCAGTAAGTTGGCTATTACAGCAATAGTAACATTTATAACAGTTATTTTATCTAATGTTTTAGTAGTAGGACTTTTCTTTGGAATAGATAGTTACTTTTCAATTCTTCCTAATTCATTCACAGTAGATCAATTGATGCAAGAAGGGATAAAACTGGTTCCTTTAGCCATTGCAACTGCGGGAATGAGTTTAATCCCATTATATTTCGGAATGCGTAAACGTTCAGTGCCAACTACAATTGTTTCATCCCTTATCGTTGTATCAATTGCAATGAATAGCAACCCAACGTTTCCTACAGCAACTTTTCTTCCCCTTCAACTAGCATTGGCAGCAATTGGAGTTGCGATTGCATATTACGGAATTAAAAATATAGAGAGGGAAGATGTAACTGTATGACAAGAATAAGAAAAAAGAGTTGGCGTTACACCAACTCTTTTTTTGTATATGTATGCTTCGTTACTACTCTGTAAATTTGGAGTGTTTGCTCAAATATTCCTGAACTCCTGAAGAAATGTTAAAGTTATTAGGGCTTTTATATTCGATAGTAAACTCGCCATCTTCAATTGTTTCAAAGGCGATTGCATAGCTATCCATTTTAGCATCGTAAGAAGTATTTTTGACTTTCGCGTCTAGATTAAAGTATTTTGTAATATAATTTTTTGATTCTGTAATTGCTGTTTGTTTTCCCCAAGGGGTACCATAACATGTGAAGTAAATAGATACACCGATAACTCCAATGATAGAAGTTAGTAAGAGAGTTCTTATTGTTATTTTTTTATTTTTTGTATTCAATTTAGTTCCCTCCTAATAATATGAATGTATTTTAACGTATTTTCTCATAAAATACCATTTAGTAGAAAATAGTTTCACATGAAACAAGTTACAGAAAAAGACAAGGTGCGTAAACACCTTGTCTTTTTCTGTCATTACATTTTAGGAGCTTCCATTCCAGCTGCAGCCCATTCTTCTTTTGCAGGACCATATATGCCAGGGACTTTTAATCCAGCTTGACGCATTAAAACAGTCATCTGCCCGCGGTGGTGATTTTGATGATTAATGAGTGTCATTAAAAATATAGAATTCGGCATAGGGCGACCAAAGAAGTCATTAATAGTAGCTAAGTCTTTATCAGTCCATTCGCTTTGAAGTGCTTCAACAAAAGCTGTATTCACATTGCGATACCCATCTGCAAGTGTTTTTGCTGAAGTTGGTACAGGATAATCTTTCGTTTCTCCTTCAAACTTAAGTCCTGTGCCAGATAGTATAACTGGAATTGCAGTAACGATATGCCAAGCAACTCTTCCTAACGTCCAGTGTTCAGGTGCAATTTCTTGTGACAAAGATTCATCTGTTAATGCATCGAGCATCTTTTGAGTAGACTCAGCCTCGTATTTCCATGATTGTAAAAAGCCTTCAATTGTTTGGTACATGTTATCCCTCCTAGTTATGTTCATGGGTTAAATTCGTGAAAAACAGTTAGTTTCCTGTTAGGCTATGAAAATGAATAATAAAAAAAGGAGGCTTCCAATACAAGAAGCCTCCTTTTTAATTAACTTTCTTCCCACTTTTCCTCATTAACCATAAGAAATACGGAGCTCCAAGTACAGCAACAACAAGCCCAGAAGGTATTTCTTTCGGATATGCAATTGTTCGTCCGAGTAAGTCAGCAACGGAAAGAAGGATTGCTCCAAACAGTGCTGAACAAACGAATAGTCTTTGATGATTCATGCCAACAACGATCCGCGCTAAGTGCGGTGCAACAAGGCCTAAAAAGGCGATAGTACCGACAGCAGCGATATTGACTGATGCAAGTAGTGTCGCTAAAACAATTAGAGCAAGACGCGTTTTATTTACAGGCTGCCCGAGTCCGGTTGCTAAATCATCGCCAAGCACAAGAACGTCGAGTTGTTTCATTAAGAAAAATATAATTGGTACGAGAATGAGTGATGGGTATAGAATGATATTTTCTAAGTGATTCCATCCTCTTGCATAAGTACTGCCTGACAACCACGTTAAAGCAGCAGCCACGTTTAAATTCGCCCTAACGATAAAGATTTGAATAATCGCTGAACCGAGCGCCGAAATGCCAATTCCTATTAAAGCAAGAGCTGTTGGACTAAATCCTGATTTCCATGAGAAGAAAAGGACAATTCCAACTGCAAGTAGTCCACCAATAAATGCACCAATTGGTAGGAAGAAACCTGGAAGTGCAGGGAAGACATACATAATGGTTAAAGCACCAACACCTGCTCCCGATGAAATACCAATAATAGAAGGATCGGCAAGTGGATTTCTTAATATGCCTTGGAAAACAAGTCCGCTTATCGCAAGACATGCTCCAGCAATAGCGGCAACGAGCATTCTTGGTAAACGAAGATTCATCATCATATTTTTATCAAATTGTGTTAATTGTCCTGTTATGACATTTGTAATGCTTTCGATATAAGAGTTGCTACCGATTGCAACTCCAAGAGAAATCGTCACAATACAAAGCATGATAGATATAATGATTACCTTTTTATAAGAATAATAGCGAGAACTAGCTCCAGCTGCATTAGCTCCATTATCATTCATATATTGTTTCGATTTCATCATGCGATACACTAAATAAATAAGCCAAGGTGATCCAATCATTGCTGTAACTGCCCCGACAGGTAATTCTGCACCAGTTGGATCTATTAATCTACCAACAACATCTGCTCCTAGTAATAATATTGCTCCCCATAAGAATGAGGAGAGAAGGAGGGTAAAGTGTTGACGATAACCAATAAGGCGCATTAAGTGTGGTGCAACTAAGCCGACAAACCCAATCGGTCCAACAACAGTTACAATTACTGCTGTTAAAAAGATTGCAGCGATGAATGCAATAAACCGTGTTACTGCGGTTTTCTCTCCAAGTGAAACAGCTACATCATCACCGAGTAAGAGGATATTAAGCTTACGTGACATGAATAGTAAAACTAGGAAAGAAAAAATAATGAATGGAAATGCGAATTGAACACCGTTCCAGTTATTTTGAATAAGAGACCCAGCCCCCCATAAAAATAAACCAGCTGTTTCATTTTCATAGAAAAGTTGCATCGTTCCAGTAAAAGCTGAAAGCATTAATGTAACGACCATACCAGCTAAAGCCATACGAAGTGGAGTGCCTTTTTTTCCGCCAGAAATACGGTATACAAATAAAGCTGTAATTGCGCCACCGATAAATGTGAAAAGAAGTGAATTAATTTGTAAACCTTTCGGTAAAAAAATAGTAGCTGTTACTAAAAAGAAATATGCTCCAGAGTGAATTCCCATTGTACTGGCTTCAGCAAGTGGATTTTTCGTTAAAGTTTGTAAAATGACCCCAGATGCAGCAAGAGCCCCTCCAGCTAAAATAGCAATTACAGCTCTAGGTAATCGAAGCATGATTAAAGTTTGATGCTCTAGAGATTGGTTCGGTGAGATAAGAGCGTCGATAATCATACTATAGGAAATATTTGCTTGTCCCTGACCAATATGAATAAAGAAAAGGAGGAGCAAGAGAGCTGCTCCTCCTCCGAATACAAGACTTGCTCGAAGTGTATGTTGAAAGCTATTCATCGTTCAATCACTTCTTCGCAGTCATTACATCTGCTACTTGTTTTGCTAATGATTTTGCAGATTCAGGACCACCGAAAATCCAAGTGTCGCCTTTTAATTTATACATTTTGTTTTCTTTTTTGAACTTTAACTCTTCCCAAGCAGGGTTACCTTTTAATTGAGTATCAAAAATGTTATCTTCATCAGCTACAATGTAAATGAAGTTTGAATCTTGTACACTTTGTAATGATTCTACAGTTGTTTGTTTAAAACCATCTGCCTCAGATTTACCTGGTTCAAAAGTATTTGTTAAACCTAATTTTTTTGTAACCTGTAAAGCTGTAGAATTGTCAGTTAAAATACGGAATGTTGGCACATTTTTAGCTGTAAATGCTTGTGCCATTGCAATATTTTTATCTTTTAAGCCTGCTTTGTCAATTTTTGCTTTTGCATCAGCAAATGTTTTATCCATATCAGCTAATACTTTTTTACCTTCTTCTTCTTTTCCAACTGCTTTTGCAATTTGTTTAAATGTTTCTGTCATTTCTGCAAAGTGATCGTTATTGCTTGTTGATGGATCAAACATAACTGTTGGTGCAATTTGTTCTAATTCATTTTTAATAGCTTTACTACGGAATGATGCAGTGATAATTAAATCTGGTTTTAGACGGCTAATTTCTTCTAAATTCGGTTGTTGACGTGTTCCTACATCTACAACATCTTTACTTGGTTTTGTTTCTGTATTTACCCATTTATTATAATTCTTAATGTCTGCCATCCCTACTGGCTGAACACCAAGTGCTAATAAGTCTTCTGAATATACCCACTCAAGTACAACAACTTTTTTCGCTGGTTTATCTAACTTTGTTTCCCCTTCAGCATGTTTAATTGTTATAGCTTGATTTTTATTGCCTGCTTTTGTTTCTTTTTTCTCTTCTTTCTGTTGTCCGCATCCGACAACGAATAGAAGAACTACCATGAAAATGCTAAGAATTTTCTTCATCTTCTGCCCCCAAATAAATTATTTGATTTGCAATGAACGACATTGAAAATCGTTATCAATTACAACAACCAAATCATACTATGAGGATATTTTAATTGTCAATATTTTTTTAAAATTTTGACGAAAAATAACGATTTATATGGATTTTGAAATGTTTTATTGAAATGCAGATGTGTATCAAGACTGAAGGAGAGGAAATTCGTTTAAGAAGGAAGGCGAAAGTACAAGCGAAAGGAGAGCGTATTGCATGTAATAATTATTAGAATGTAAGGAATAAATCTTTGCTTATAAAAGGTTTGTTCTAGAGCGGGTAGTTGATAAGGAAAATAAAAACTGATTTTTTATCCCGCATTAACGGGCAGTAAGACTCCCACCTCAAAATTCGGCGAATGCGAGGAAGTTAGGTGGGAGATAACTGCCCGTAAAAGCCCGATTGGTGAAGGCTAATAATCAGTGGGGGGTGGACAAAACCCCCACTGATTAAAGTTTCACTTTATTAGAAAGATATTTTTAATTCGTTGGCTGTACTTAAAAGATTGAACATGAAGGAGGGGTCAACATGTCTTTATGGAGTAATAATATAAATGGATATTGTGGGTGTAATAATCAAAATGGTGTGCATGTTGATTCATGCTGTTTTAGTTGCGATGGGACAGTTCTTAAGCTCGGTCCAACAGGTCCAACAGGAGCAACAGGTGAAACGGGAGCAACAGGTGAAACGGGAGCAACAGGAGCAACAGGAGTAACAGGTGAAACGGGAGCAACCGGAGCAACCGGAGCAACAGGAGCAACGGGAGCAACAGGTGAAACGGGAGCAACGGGAGCAACCGGAGCAACAGGAGCAACGGGAGCAACCGGAGCAACAGGAGCAACGGGAGCAACGGGAGCAACAGGTGAAACGGGAGCAACCGGAGCAACCGGAGTAACGGGAGTAACGGGAGTAACGGGAGCAACGGGAGCAACAGGGGCAACGGGAGCAACAGGAGTAACAGGAGCAACAGGAGCAACGGGAGCAACGGGAGCAACCGGAGCAACCGGAGCAACAGGTGAAACGGGAGCAACGGGAGTAACAGGTACAAGTATAACTGCGACGTATGCATTTGCGAATAATACATCAGGAGCGGCAATATCAGTGCTTCTTGGTGGAACAAATGTCCCACTTCCAAATAATCAGAATATCGGTCCTGGAATTACAGTATCGGGGGGGAACACAGTATTTACGGCCGCAAATGCGGGGAATTATTATATTTCATATACAATTAATATAACGGCTTCATTATTAGTTAGTTCGCGAATTACAATTAACGGTGCACCGCTTGCGGGGACTATCAATTCCCCTGCATTAGCAACGACATCATTTAGTGCAACAATTATTACGACTCTTGCAGCGGGGAGTGCAATTAGTTTGCAGTTGTTTGGATTGTTAGCTGTTGCAACATTATCAACGACTACACCTGGTGCAGTTTTAACGATTATAAGATTAAGCTAATTAACGATAACTCTCTTATTCTTTTAAAATTAAGAGAGTTTCTACATATAATAAGAAGTTAACGAAGTAAAGCATAGTCATAAATAAGTCAGAATATTATGATTGTAACGCTGTTCTGACTGTAATATAATGAAAACAATCATCATGAATGAACATTCATTTATTTTAACAAGTATTGGAAGGGGGAATGAGAGTGGAAAAACCTTGGCTGCAGAGTTATCCAGATGAAATTCCAGGGACAATTTCTTATGATATTCAGCCACTTCATAGATATTTAGAGAAAATGGCTGCTCGTTATCCAAAAAAGAAAGCGCTTCACTTTTTAGGTAAAGATGTTACATTTTCAGATTTTCATGACAAGGTAAAGAAATTTGCGAATTACCTTCAAAGGCTTGGTATTGAAAAAGGCGATAGAGTTGCGATTATGTTACCGAATTGTCCACAATCTGTAATTGGTTATTATGGTACTTTGCTTGCGGGGGGGATTGTCGTACAAACGAATCCTCTTTATACAGAAAGAGAGCTTGAGTATCAACTTCATGACTCAGGGGCAAAAGTTATTCTTTGCCTTGATTTAGTGTTTCCGAGAGTTACTAACGTTCAAACTGCAACAAAGCTTGAGCACATTATCGTAACCCGTATTGCAGATTTTTTACCATTCCCTAAAAATTTACTTTATCCATTTGTACAAAAAAAGCAGGCAAATCTTGTTGTGAATGTGTCGGAAAGCGAAACGATTCATCTTTGGAAATCGGTAGAAAGGGAAAGTAGTGCTAATGTTGAAGTTCCATGTGATCCTGAAAATGATCTAGCCCTTTTGCAGTATACAGGGGGAACGACAGGGTTTCCAAAAGGGGTTATGTTAACGCATAAAAACCTCGTTTCGAACACTTTAATGGGAGCGCATTGGTTATATAATTGTAAAGAAGGAGAAGAGGTAATTCTTGGTGTTCTTCCATTTTTTCATGTGTACGGGATGACAGCTGTAATGAATTTAAGTATTATGCAAGGATATAAAATGGTGCTTATTCCGAAGTTTGATATGAAAATGGTTTTTGAAGCAATTAAGAAACATAAAGTTACACTATTTCCAGGAGCACCAACCATTTATATTGCTCTATTAAATAGTCCTCTTTTAAAAGAATATGATATTTCTTCAATTCAGGCTTGTATTAGTGGTTCTGCACCGCTTCCTGTAGAAGTGCAGGAGGAGTTTGAGAGAGTTACAGGTGGTAAATTAGTAGAAGGTTATGGATTAACAGAGTCATCACCAGTTACACATGGGAATTTTTTGTGGGAAAAGCGTGTACCGGGAAGTATTGGGGTACCGTGGCCGGATACAGAGGCAATCATCATGTCCCTTGAAACAGGAGAGTCATTACCTCCAGGTGAAATTGGTGAAATTGTTGTAAAGGGCCCACAAATTATGAAAGGGTATTGGAATAAGCCAGAAGAAACGGCAGCTGTACTGCAAGATGGCTGGCTCCATACAGGTGATGTAGGATACATGGATGAGGATGGCTTTTTCTATGTGAAAGATCGTAAGAAAGATATGATCGTTGCTAGTGGTTTTAACGTATATCCTCGTGAAGTAGAAGAAGTGTTATATGAACACGAAAAGGTGCAAGAAGTGGTAACAATCGGTGTTCCTGATCCGTATCGAGGGGAAACTGTAAAAGCGTTTGTTGTTTTGAAAGAAGGCGCTGAGTGTTCTGAAGAAGAATTAGATCAGTTTGCACGTAAATATTTAGCAGCTTACAAAGTTCCGAAGGTATATGAGTTTAGAAGTGAGTTGCCGAAGACGACAGTCGGAAAAATTTTACGCCGTGTCCTAATAGATGAAGAGAAGAGAAAGAATGAGGATGAGCAAACGGGCTAAGGCCCTTTCTTTTTGAAAAAATAGGATTGACACTTTTCTAAATAGTCAGTATTATAAGAATATGAATGACTATTCATTCAGTCATCTTCTTGAAGGGGACAGTAAAGTGAAGAAAAACAGACCGAAATACAATCAGATTATTGATGCAGCAGTCATTGTGATTGCGGAGAATGGATACCATCAAGCGCAAGTTTCTAAAATTGCAAAGCAAGCTGGAGTAGCTGATGGCACGATTTATTTATATTTTAAAAATAAAGAAGATATATTAATATCCTTATTCCAAGAGAAGATGGGAGAATTTGTTGAAACAATTCGTCAAAAAATAGCAGGAATTGAAAGCGCTGTAGCGAAGTTATTCATGTTGGTAGAAACGCACTTCTTGCTGTTGTCACAAAATGATCCTCTTGCTATCGTTACGCAATTAGAACTAAGGCAGTCCAATCAAGACTTGCGCCTTAAAATAAATGAAGTATTAAAAGGCTACTTACAAGTTATGGATGAGATTTTAGAGACCGGTATAAAGCAAGGTGAGTTTCAGGCGGATTTAAATGTTCGCGTGGCAAGACAAATGATCTTTGGAACAGTAGATGAAGTTGTGACCAATTGGGTAATGAGCGATCATAAGTATGATCTGGTCGCACTTTCAAAAACGGTACACGGGCTACTTATTGCAGCTTGTGGTTATCGTCAATAATGGGAGGGATCATGTTGAAATTCCTATCTGTAAAAGTTGAAGATTATATCGCGGTGGCGACGTTAAATCATGCTCCAGCTAATGCGATGTCTTCACAAGTTATGCATGACGTTACTGAATTAATCGATCAAGTGGAAAAGGATGATAACATTCGTGTTGTTGTTCTACATGGTGAAGGACGCTTCTTCTCAGCGGGGGCAGATATTAAAGAATTTACATCTGTTACTGAAGCGAAGCAAGCAACAGAGTTAGCACAGCTTGGACAAGTTACGTTTGAGCGTGTTGAAAAATGTTCAAAACCAGTTATTGCGGCAATTCATGGAGCGGCACTTGGCGGTGGCCTTGAGTTTGCTATGTCTTGCCACATGCGCTTTGTAACTGAAAGTACAAAGCTTGGTTTACCTGAATTAACACTGGGATTAATTCCTGGTTTTGCAGGTACACAACGCTTACCACGTTATGTTGGTAAAGCGAAAGCTTGTGAAATGATGTTAACAAGCACACCAATTACTGGTGCAGAAGCATTGCAATGGGGACTTGTTAATGGAGTGTTTTCTGAAGAATCCATTTTAGAAGATACGCTTAAAATTGCAAAACAGATTGCTGGAAAAAGCCCAGCAACAACTCGTGCTGTGCTAGAGTTATTACAGACGACAAAATCGTCTCATTATTATGAAGGTGTACAGCGTGAATCACAGATTTTTGGTGAAGTATTTACGAGTGAAGATGGAAGAGAAGGTGTAGCAGCGTTTTTAGAAAAACGTAAGCCTTCATTTAGTGGTAGGTAGTCCAATTATTTTTTTAATAAAAATTAACAGAATTTTAAAATTGATAGAATCTTTCTGAAAAATAAGGGGGTAAATGGAATGAACATCTACGTACTCATGAAACGAACATTTGATACAGAAGAAAAAATCGTAATTAAAAACGGTGCAATTTACGATGGCGAAGCGGAATTCATCATCAACCCTTACGATGAATATGCGATTGAAGAAGCGATTCAAGTAAGAGATGCACAAGGTGGAGAAGTTACTGTTATAACAGTTGGTGGCGAGGATAGTGAAAAAGAACTTCGCACAGCATTAGCGATGGGCTGCGATAAAGCGGTACTAATTAACATTGAAGATGATGTTGAGAATGGTGACCAATTTACAACAGCAAAAGTGCTTGCTGAATATTTAAAAGATAAAGAAATTGATTTAATTTTAGGCGGGAACGTTGCGATTGACGGTGCATCTGGACAAGTTGGTCCACGAGTAGCTGAAGCGTTAAATATCCCATACGTAACGACGATTACGAAGCTTGAAATTGATGGTACAAATGTGAAGATTGAGCGTGATGTTGAAGGGGATACAGAAGTAATTGAATCATCATTACCTCTTCTAGTAACAGCGCAACAAGGTTTAAATGAACCGCGTTATCCATCACTTCCAGGTATTATGAAAGCGAAGAAGAAGCCATTAGAAGAAGTAGAATTAGATGATTTAGATTTAGAAGAAGAAGATGTGGAAGCAAAAACAAAAACAATTGAAATCTATTTGCCTCCTAAGAAAGATGCAGGAAAAGTGTTACAAGGCGAGCTGCAAGATCAAGTAAAAGAACTTGTATCGTTGCTCCACACAGAAGCGAAAGTAATCTAATAAAATACGAAATTATATATGCAGGAGGGAAAATCTATGGCTCGTAAAGTATTAGTAATGGGTGAAGTTCGTGATGGATCGCTACGTAACGTTTCGTTTGAAGCGGTAGCAGCAGCAAAAACAATTGCAGAAGGCGGTGAAGTGGTAGGTCTTCTAGTTGGAGACAGCGTTGCCTCTTTTGCAAATGAATTGATTCATTACGGTGCAGATCGCGTTGTGACAGTTGAAAATGATAAATTAAAATCATATACATCTGATGGCTATGCACAAGCATTTTTAGCTGTATATGCTGAAGAAAATCCAGAAGGCATTGTATTTGGACATACAGCACTTGGTAAAGATTTATCACCAAAATTAGCAGCGAAGCTCGAAGCTGGTTTAATTTCTGACGTAACTGCTTTAGAAATTGAAGGTGGCAATGTTATCTTTACTCGTCCAATCTATTCTGGTAAAGCATTTGAGAAGAAGATTGTAACAGATGGTATATTATTTGCGACAGTGCGCCCAAATAATATCGCAACTCTTGAAAAAGATGAATCTCGCATCGGTGATGTGTCTTCTATTACAGTTGATGTGAAAGATCTACGTACAATCATTCAAGATGTTGTCCGTAAAACTGCAGAAGGTGTTGATCTTTCTGAAGCGAAAGTTATTATCGCTGGTGGACGCGGTGTGAAGAGTGAAGAAGGATTTAAACCATTAAAAGAGTTAGCTGACGTACTCGGCGGCGCAGTTGGAGCATCACGTGGTGCTTGTGATGCTGAGTATTGTGATTATTCATTACAAATTGGTCAAACGGGTAAAGTTGTTACACCAGACCTATACATTGCATGCGGGATTTCTGGTGCGATTCAGCATTTAGCTGGTATGTCTAATTCAAAAATAATTGTTGCGATTAATAAAGATCCAGAAGCTAGTATCTTCAAAGTAGCTGACTATGGTATCGTCGGTGATCTATTTGAAGTATTACCTCTTTTAACAGAAGAGTTTAAAAAGTTAAAAGTACATTCATGATTTGAGTACCCTTGAGTTCCAAGTGAAGTACCCCTATATATAGAAAAAGGTGAGAGATCCCCTGTCTCTCATCTTTTTAGTATTTCATCCATATTTTTATATAGTATAAAGGAACATTTTTTTGTTACAATACATAACGATACATAATATTCGCCACGTATAAAAGTTAATGATATACTCTTGGTAGAATATACTTGAAGGAGGAAATAAAATGGCAATTATAAATGCAAATGACCAAAGCTTCGCAGCTGAAACTAGCGAAGGTGTTGTATTATTAGATTTCTGGGCGCCTTGGTGCGGACCTTGTAAAATGATCGCTCCTGTATTAGAGGAAATCGATTCAGAGTTAGGCGAGAAAGTAAAAGTAGTAAAAGTGGACGTTGATGAAAACCAAGAAACTGCTCGTCAATTCGAAGTAATGAGCATTCCAGCTCTTTTCGTATTAAAAGACGGTAAAGTGGTTGATCAAGCGTTAGGATATAAACCGAAAGAAGCGTTAGTAGAATTAGTTTCTAAACACTTCTAAAATAAAGAAGCTGCCATTTGGTAGCTTTTTTTATTTTCTTTTTTACAACCTTTCCGTTACAATAAAGGAACGTATGTTGGGTGTTTTGGCATAGTATGTTTTTATGTAAAAATAAAAATGATAAGCATGTAGAAATGGAGGGAGACGAGTGCACGAGCATTTAAAAGAGAAGTTAGCAATTTTGCCCGATCAACCTGGTTGTTATTTAATGAAGGATAAGCAGGGAACGGTTATATACGTCGGAAAAGCAAAGGTACTCAAAAATCGTGTGCGCTCGTACTTTACTGGTTCACATGATGGGAAAACACTCCGGCTTGTTGGAGAAATTGTTGATTTTGAATATATTGTGACTTCCTCAAATTTGGAGGCTCTTATTTTAGAGTTAAATTTAATAAAAAAATATGATCCAAAATATAATATTCAATTAAAAGATGATAAAACATATCCTTTCATTAAAATTACAGCTGAAAAACAGCCGCGCTTACTCATTACGCGAAATGTAAAAAAGGATAAAGGAAAGTACTTTGGGCCTTATCCAAATGCGCAATCGGCACATGAAACAAAGAAATTATTAGATCGTATGTATCCACTTCGTAAATGTTCAAATATGCCAGATAAAGTTTGCTTGTATTATCATATGGGTCAATGTTTAGCACCTTGTGTGAAAGAAGTAACGGATGAGCAAAATAAAGAAATTGTTGATGAAATTATTAAATTCTTAAACGGTGGGCATAAAGAAATTCGTTCAGAATTAGAAACGAAGATGTATGAGGCTTCAGAGAAACTAGAATTTGAACGGGCGAAAGAGTTGCGAGATCAAATTGCTCATATTGATGCAATTATGGAAAAGCAAAAGATGATTATGAGTGACTTAGTGGATCGTGATGTGTTTGGATATGCAGTTGATAAAGGGTGGATGTGTGTTCAAGTTTTCTTCGTTCGAAAAGGAAAGTTAATTGAGCGCGATGTTTCCATGTTCCCGATATATGATGAACCTGAAGAGGGTTTTTTAACTTTTATCGGTCAATTTTATGAAAACAGTAGTCATTTCAAGCCGAAGGAAATTGTTGTTCCAGGAAGTATCGATTCAGAATTAGTAGAGCGCTTTTTAGAAGTTGAAGCGACACAGCCGAAGCGTGGGAAGAAAAAGGATCTTGTGGAA
The DNA here is from genome assembly GCF_042136375.2 of Bacillus altaicus. Classification (NCBI taxonomy): domain Bacteria; kingdom Bacillati; phylum Bacillota; class Bacilli; order Caryophanales; family Bacillaceae; genus Bacillus; species Bacillus altaicus. The sequence continues at coordinate 1,230,937 of NZ_CM143394.1, forward strand.
TTAGCAAATAAAAATGCAAAAATTGCACTAGAAGAGAAATTTCACTTAATTGAACGTGATGAAGAGCGAACGATTAAAGCTGTAGATCATTTAGGAAAGCAGCTCGGTATTGAAACACCTTATCGTATTGAAGCGTTTGATAATTCAAATATTCAAGGGACAAATCCTGTTTCAGCAATGATTGCTTTTATCGATGGGAAACCAGCGAAGAAAGAATATCGGAAATATAAAATTAAAACAGTCCAAGGGCCAGATGATTACGAGTCTATGAGGGAAGTTGTGAGACGTCGTTATACGAGAGCATTGAAGGAAAATTTACCTTTGCCAGATTTAATAATTATCGATGGGGGAAAAGGACATCTCGGGGCTACAAGTGATGTTCTTGAAAACGAGCTTGGATTATATATTCCAATGGCAGGGCTTGTAAAAGATGAAAAACATAAAACATCACATTTAATTATTGGGGATCCGCCTGAGCCTGTTATGCTTGCGAGGAATAGCCAAGAGTTTTATTTATTACAGCGCATTCAAGATGAAGTGCATCGATTTGCAATTACATTCCATCGTCAATTACATGGGAAATCTGTTATTCAATCCGCGTTGGATGAAATTCCGGGAATCGGTGATAAACGAAAAAAGGTATTGCTAAAACATTTTGGTTCATTAAAAAAGATGAAAGAAGCTTCCGTATCGGAATTTGTCGAAGCGGGTATGCCGAAAAATGTAGCGGAGACAATTTATACTTATTTAACAGATAAGAAGACGCTGTAGTTTACAACGTCTTCTGTTTTTTGGTATAATTTCTGAAGATTTAAAATAAACACACCTAAATGAATATACAAAAAAGTCAACTAAACTTATATGTCTAGTTGACTGTAAATAGATGCTACACTTCAATGAGATCTTTTATATCCCATTTAACAAGAAATGTAATAGAGTCTGAACGTTTTTTCTGTTCTTCGTAGGACTCTGCAACGACGTTTCTTTGTCTTTGAATTTGCTCGGCGATAAATCCAGTTTCTAATTGATAAGATGAATGTCTTTTTTGTTTTTGACGCTCAGTAATAAGTGTACCTTTAAGTTGAAATTGCATTTCACGACGTTTATGTTCAATGATGCTTAAAGTACCCCAACCAGCCTTTTCAAAAAACTGAATGACTTCTTCAATTGTTTCTAGTGGATATTTTCTCGCAAGGTTTCTACCGGCCCAGTATAAAATACCATCTAAATCGTTACCAATTAAATCAGGTAGTAATTCTTCACGTAGCAATTCATAAGCGAAGGCGTTCAATGAAACATCTTCTAAAGATGTTATATCGATTGTATTTTTGCTCACAATATTCCCCTCTTTCTATAGGGCTTATTATATAACATTTTTCATTTATAAAAACAGATTTTTCTTAGGGGAAATCTGAATATATAAGAAGAAAAAAAGAATTGGCAAATTATATGCAAATTATGTATACGTTTTCTTGACGCTTCGACAAAAATAGGGGTAAAATGAACTTGGAATCAAATTATGCTGAAATATTTTGAATAATTTTTTCAGTTTTTCTTATGCCAATAGTGAAAAAACATTATTGTTGTAAATTAATCTGAAAACAGCAGTCAAACATTCAAGGGGGTAATGGGGACATGAAAGGCCGCGAGTATACGTTTCGTAAGTGGCACTCATTAATGGGGGTCATCCCGGTTGGTGTCTTTTTGACGCAACATTTAATTGTAAACAACTTTGCAACAAGAGGAGCAGAGGCTTTTAACAAAGCTGCAGGCTTTATGGAGCTCCTTCCATTCCGGTATGCGCTAGAAATCTTTATCATCTTTTTACCTATACTGTACCATGCTATATATGGCTTATATATTGCATTTACAGCTAAGAACAATGCGGTATCTTACGGCTATTTCCGTAACTGGATGTTCGTCTTCCAACGAATTTCAGGTATCGTTACGCTGATCTTCATTTCTTGGCACGTCTGGGAAACTCGTATTCAAGCATTGTTAGGTAAAGAGGTAAACTATGATATGATGGCAGATATTTTAAACAACCCATTTATGTTTGGTTTCTATTTAGTTGGTGTTGTTTCAACAATTTTCCACTTTGCAAATGGACTATGGACATTCTGCATAAGCTGGGGAATTACAGTATCTCCACGTTCACAAAGAATCTCTACTTATGTAACATTAGCTATTTTCTTAGGTCTATCTTATGTAGGTGTGAGTGCATTATTAGCGTTCATCGATCCACAGCTAGCAAACCAGTAAGGAGTGGGAGAGCATGAAAGGGAAACTTATAGTAGTCGGCGGTGGCTTGGCCGGCTTAATGGCAACGATTAAAGCGGCAGAAGCAGGAGTAAATGTTGAACTATTTTCTTTAGTACCAGTAAAACGTTCACATTCTGTATGTGCCCAAGGTGGAATTAACGGTGCCGTAAATACAAAAGGTGAAGGGGATTCTCCATGGATCCACTTTGACGATACAATTTATGGTGGGGACTTCTTAGCGAACCAACCACCAGTTAAAGCGATGTGTGATGCAGCACCTGGTATTATTCATTTAATGGACCGCATGGGTGTTATGTTCAACCGTACGGAAGAAGGACTTCTTGATTTCCGTCGTTTCGGTGGAACACAACATCATCGTACAGCATTTGCTGGCGCAACAACTGGTCAACAATTACTATATGCATTAGATGAGCAAGTACGTCGTCATGAAGTAGCAGGACTTGTAACGAAATATGAAGGTTGGGATTTCTTACGAGCTGTTGTGGATGATGAAGGTGTGTGCCGAGGAATCGTCGCGCAAGACTTACAAACTATGGAGATAAAAAGTTTCCAAGCTGATGCCGTGATTATGGCAACAGGGGGCCCTGGTATCATCTTTGGAAAATCAACAAACTCTATTATTAATACAGGTACAGCAGCGTCTGCTGTATATCAACAAGGTGCATATTATGCGAACGGTGAGTTCATTCAAATCCATCCAACGGCAATTCCTGGAGACGATAAGTTACGTCTTATGAGTGAATCTGCACGTGGTGAAGGTGGACGTGTTTGGACGTATAAAGATGGTAAGCCATGGTACTTCTTAGAAGAAAAATATCCAGCTTACGGAAACCTTGTACCTCGTGATATTGCAACGCGTGAAATCTTTGATGTTTGCGTAGAGCAAAAACTAGGTATTAACGGTGAAAACATGGTGTACTTAGATCTTTCTCATAAAGATCCGAAAGAACTAGATATTAAACTTGGTGGAATTATTGAAATCTATGAGAAATTTACAGGTGATGATCCTCGTAAACTACCAATGAAAATCTTCCCAGCGGTTCACTATTCAATGGGCGGATTATGGGTTGATTATAAGCAAATGACAAGTATTCCAGGTTTATTTGCAGCAGGTGAGTGTGATTATTCTATGCACGGTGGTAACCGTCTAGGTGCAAACTCATTATTATCAGCAATTTACGGTGGTATGGTAGCAGGACCGAACGCAATTGAGTATATGAAAGGTCTTTCTAAATCATCTGATGCTGTTTCATCTACTGTATATGAGCAAAATGAATTAATCGAAACAGAGAAATTTAACAATATTTTAACGCTTGATGGTAACGAAAATGCATATGTTCTTCATAAAGAGCTTGGAGAATGGATGACAGATAACGTTACAGTAGTTCGTGAAAATAAAAAGTTACTAGAAACTGATGCGAAAATTGAAGAGTTAATGGCGCGTTACAAACGCATTAACATTAACGATACAGCGAGATGGAGTAACCAAGGTGCTTCATTTACACGCCAACTTGCAAATATGTTCGAGTTAGCACGTGTTATTACAATTGGCGCATATAACCGTAATGAAAGCCGCGGAGCGCATTACAAACCAGAATTCCCAAATCGTGATGATGCAAACTTCTTAAAAACTACGATGGCGAAATTTGAGGGAGAAGGAAATGCACCAGCATTCCATTACGAAGAAGTGGATGTTTCATTAATTAAACCACGTAAACGTGACTATTCCTCAAAACATGATGTAGCTGCTAAGGATGAAGAGAAGGGGGATAAGCAACATGTCTGAGAAAACAATCCGCCTCATCATTACGAGACAAGATGGACCAGATGCACAAGAGTTTGACCAAGAGTTTGAAATTCCATATCGTCCAAATATGAATATTATTTCGGCACTGATGGAAATTCGTCGTAATCCTGTTGATTCAAAAGGAAACCAGACGACTCCGATTGCATGGGATATGAACTGTTTAGAAGAAGTATGTGGTGCTTGTTCGATGGTGATTAACGGAAAACCACGTCAATCATGTACAGCTCTTATTGACCAGTTAGAACAACCAATTCGCTTAAAGCCGATGAAGACATTCCCGATTGTACGTGACTTACAAGTTGACCGTAGCCGTATGTTTAATGCGTTAAAACGTGTTAAAGCTTGGATTCCAATCGACGGTACGTACGACCTAGGACCAGGTCCAAGAATGCCAGAGAAAAAGCGTCAATGGGCATATGAACTTTCGAAATGTATGACATGTGGTGTTTGCTTAGAGTCATGTCCGAACGTAAACAGTAAGTCTGACTTTATTGGACCAGCACCGCTTTCACAAGCGCGTTTATTTAACTCGCATCCAACTGGTGAAATGCATAAAGCAGATCGCTTGCGTGCAATTATGGGTGATGGAGGACTTGCAAACTGTGGTAACTCTCAAAACTGTGTGCAATCATGTCCGAAAGGTATTCCATTAACAACTTCAATTGCAGCATTAAACCGTGATACAACAATTCAATCGTTCAAAGATTTCTTTGGTAGCGACAATAACTATTAATAAATATTGCCTCTTCATGTTGAAGAGGCAATATTTATAACTTTATATTTCTGTTTATTCTGTTTATTTTAAAGGCGAAAAGGAGAGGGAACGATGAAGAGAATTTCTTATATTGAAGACTTTGAGCAATGGGAAAGTGGTTTTTCATTTTATAATCCTGTCAAAGTTCGTTTTGGTGAAGTAGATATGTTTGGACATGTAAATAATGTCGTTGCTTTTACATATCTTGAAGAAGCTCGTATCGCATTGTTTAAAGAACTTGGATTTATGCAAGAATGGACACATGAATCTTCAGAAACGATGATCGTTGTTGCAGATTTACAATGCAATTTTATTAAACAAATTTATTTTGATGAGCAGTTGAAAATATATGTAAAGGCAGGAGCGGTTGGGAACTCCTCTTTAGATTTACACTATATGGTCAAAAATGCAGAAGGAGAAGTTTGTTTAGTTGGACGCGGTATGATGGTCCAAGCATCGAAAAAAACTGGAAGAGGCGAACCGTGGCCTGAGGAATGGAAGAAATTATTACAATAATAGAATAAAAGAAAAATAAGAGAGCGATTCGCTCTCTTATTTTTTGTCCTTCGTTGCCTCTTCTAATGTTAGATGGTGCTTATATATGTATGCGGCATATGGATTGCCAACGTAGCGTAAGTGCCACGGTTCGTATGAATACTCTGTTGTCTCTGTTTTATCCTCTAAATAACGAATGACAAATCCGAACTCATGGGCATGTTCTGCAACCCATTTTCCTTCTGCTGTCTCTCCGAAGATTGGTTCTAATTGGAATTTAGCAGATTTTGAGCTAATATCCATTGCTAGACCAGTTTGATGCTCGCTTGTTCCAGGAATTGCACTTACCGAATCAGCCTCAGCTTTTCCTTGGCGTTTAATATATGTATTATGTAATGACTGTTGGCGTTTGTAAGAACGGTAACCTGAAACTGCTGTAAGTTCTAAACCTTCTTCTTTGGCTGCTTGGAACATTTTTTCAAGAGCGTCTGCAGCATCTTTGCGAAGCAATGTTTTCTCTTTATCTTTTGGACTAGTAAATGGTACGTTCGGTTTCGTTAAATCTTCTGGAATGTACCCATTTGGTAATTTACGATGTTTATTGACTAATACAAGAGCAGAATCTGGATTTGTTACAACGGAAAAATTATCATCTAGTTTCTTTGCATTATGATCAGCTTTTGGAAAAGCAGGAATCTCTTCTTTTGGATGGTTACTATGTTTTTGACTTTCGACAGCTTTCGCCTCATTTTGCAGTGGTGATTTAGAACCAAAGTAAGCGAAAGATGTGATACCGATTACAATAGTAGTGGCAGAAATAATTATTATCTTTTTCATGATACCTTGTAATCACTGTCCTTTCCTAATAAAATATGTATCGTTTTTATTATAAGTTTAGTTTATTGAAAAAGAAATATAAGAGTCATAACGTAATAGAAATGCAAATAAAATGTCAGAAAATGTCAGAAAATGTGTGAAAATGTAGTATTTTTTCATATAATTCATTTCTTATCTTTCATGAAGTGCATTTTTTATGTAATATATGTATATAAGAAGATGTAGCGATTATCGAGAATAAAAGACTTCTTGTATAGACTAGGAGTGAATGGGAATGGATTTTGCAACAATTATTGGAATCATTTTAGGAGTATTAGCGGTAGTCGTAGGGATGGTCGTCAAGGGTGCTGACATAACAGCCTTACTAAATCCTGCCGCAGCACTAATTATTTTCGTCGGTACATTTGCTGCAGTGTGTATTGCATTTCCGATGAATCAACTAAAAAGAGTTCCAAAATTATTTAAAGTTCTTTTTGGTTCAAATAAAAAAGATTTAAGTTATGAACAATTGCTAGAATTATTTGTTCATTGGACATCTGAGAGTAGAAAATACGGTATTTTGTCTTTAGAGCAACAATTAGATAAAATTCAAGATGAATTTCTTTTGCGTGGTATGAAATTTGTTATTGATGGCGTATCTGCGGAAGATTTAGAACAAATTTTAGAAGCCGAATTAGAAGCAATTGAAGAGAGGCATGCAAAAGGAGCTGCTATTTTCTCACAAGCTGGTACATATGCACCTACATTAGGGGTTTTAGGTGCTGTTATTGGTCTTGTAGCTGCTCTTGGTAATTTAACTGATATTGACAAGTTAGGACATGCTATTTCAGGTGCGTTTATTGCAACGATTTTTGGTATTTTTTCAGGTTACGTATTATGGCATCCATTTGCAAATAAGTTAAAGCAAAAATCTGCAGCTGAAATCGAGAAAAAGCGTTTAATTATTGATTGTTTATTAATGTTACAAGAAGGTACATATCCGTTTATTATGAAGAACCGCATTTTAGGTGCACTTTCTGCAACTGAGCGTAAAAAGCTAGAAAAAGGAGCAGAAAAAAATGCGGAGTAAGAAAAATAGAAGAGGCAAAAAGAAAAAACATGATGAGCATATCGATGAAACCTGGTTAATTCCATATTCTGATATGTTAACGTTGTTATTTGCATTGTTCATCGTATTATTCGCAATGAGTAGTATAGATGCTGCGAAGTTTAAACAGATGGCAGTTGCTTTTCGAAGTGAGTTAGCCGGTGGAACAGGAAATAAAGAATTTTTAAGTGATCAAAAACCAAATGAGGAAAAAGAATTATCGGCAAGTAGTTTGGAATCTGAGAAGATCAAAAAAGATGCTGAAGCTGAAGTGAAAAAGCAAGAAATGAATGAATTAAAAGCAGTACAAAAAGGTATTGATAAGTATATTGAGGAAAAGCAATTATCTTCTTCTTTTAAAACTGATTTAACCGAAAAAGGTTTAATGGTAACAATATTAGAAAATGTACTATTTGACTCAGGGAAAGCAGATGTGAAATTGGAATCGTTAGGGATTGCAAAAGAGATGTCTAACCTACTTGTTTCAGCATCACCTCGTGAAATTACCGTATCGGGCCATACAGACAATGTTCCTATTTCAAACGCACAGTTTGCATCGAATTGGGAATTAAGTACGCAGCGTGCAGTTAATTTTATGCAGGTGTTACTTCAAAATAAAGAATTGCAACCAGAAAAATTTAGTGCAGTTGGTTATGGAGAATACCGTTCAATTGCACCAAATGATACGCCAGAAGGAAAAGCGAAAAATAGACGTGTTGAAGTGTTTATCTTGCCTTTAACAAGAAATATGCAATAAAAGAGGATGGCGCAAGCCATCCTCTTTGTTATTTTGCATCAAATGATTTTAAGTTTTCATGACGAATTTTGTCTTTTTCTGCATCTGATTTTTTGAAATTATAATCGTATAAAGCGCCTTCCCAGTCACCGTACATTGGGTTAGGGAAAATGATGAATTTTTCACCAAATTGTGCTTTTGATTCTGCAACTGTTTCATTGCGATCTTTTACAGATTTTCCATCAAAACCAGTGAAATCAGATAAGTTGTCACCGAAGAATAGGACGATGTCATGTGTTTGAGAAACAAGTTCACGACGCTTTTCTTTCCCTTTTTCTTTCGGATCTTGTAATAAGATATGCTCTTTTGTTGCTTGTGGAGCACCAACGCGCTCAAGGTTTTTAATAGTTGCATCTAGTTGATTCGTTTTGCGATTTGAGATGTAGTAAATATCTACACCTTTAGACTCTGTATATTTTAAGAAATCAATCGCGCCTGGAAGAGCTTCAGCTTCAGCTTTATTAATCCAATCGTCCCATTTATAAGGATAGCCTTTTCCTGTTTTTACGCTCATTGCTTGATGGGGACTGTTATCTAAAACAGTTTCATCTAAATCAAGTACGATAGCAGGTTTTTTGTTTGTGCCTTTTGCAAGAGCTGCATCAAGCTTCAATTGACCAAGATTATATCCTTGGTAGTATAGTGCTTTCGTTTCACCAGCTGTTTGATACCATAAATCAGCCATCAATTGCTGGTCTGTTAATTTTACTTTTTCTTCTTTCGCCACTGTTTTCTCAGCTGTTCCTGAACATGCTACAAGCGATGTGGAAAGAACGGCTACAGATAATAAAGTGGTAATACCCCTCTTCATCTTCATATGTATCCTCCTTGATGTTAGTAAATCATTTAATATTATATATTAAAATATAATGCTTTTTATATTTTTTTTTATGAACATTTGCATATTGTCTTTTGTATATGTAGTAGTTTGTCCTATATTAGAAAGATGGGTTAAATAATAATAATTATTTTGACAAGTTTTATTGTCGTAATGACAATTATAATTGACAAAAACAGGATTTTTATTTACAATTTTAACTAAATGAAACAAATGATGGGTTAGGTGTAGTGATACATATAAGAGAATGAAATATAGTACTATATTTCATTCTGAACAATCATAGGCTTTAACAGAAGGTACGAATGATACTAAAGGGGGAGGCTTTATACATTGAGTTTACAAATTCAAAAATTAACAAAAATATTCGGAGAATCTAAAGCAGTTAATGGTTTGCAAATCTCGTTACCGAAAGGTGAAGTGTTAGGGTTACTTGGCCGAAATGGTGCAGGGAAAACAACGACAATTAAAATGTTACTAGGCTTATTAACGCCAAATGAAGGTTCTATTACGTGGGATGGAAAATCATTTGGTGATAGCGGGGTAACAATTGGATATTTACCAGAAGAAAGAGGATTATATACAAAAAGTAGAGTAATAGATCAGTTGCGATATTTTGGCAGATTAGAAGGAATGACGAAGAAAGAAGTCGATCTTGCAATTGATCACTGGTTAGAGCGATTAGCAATCCCAGAATATAAATTTAAAACGGCAGGGGAGCTTTCGAAAGGGAATCAACAAAAAATTCAATTGATTGCTGCTCTTCTTCATGATCCAGAACTTCTTATTTTAGATGAACCATTTAGCGGACTTGATCCAGTTAATGCGGGAATGTTAGCTAATATTATTGGAGAACAAGTACAGAGTGGAAAGACAATTATTTTATCAAGTCATCGTATGGAGCAAGTAGAGGCTTTTTGCCAACATGTATGTATTTTGAAAAAAGGCGAAGCGGTCGTAGAAGGACAGTTAAGTGATATTAAGAAAGAATACGGTTTCCGTAATTTAACTATTGAAGATACAGTAGAGAATGAAAAGGGATTAGAAGCTATACACGTTCCGTATGAAAAACAACAAGGCCTTCTTTATGTAAAAGTACAAGGCGATGCAGAAGCTCTAAAGATTTTGCAACAGTTGCAAGAGCAAGGTATTAGCTTACGACAATTTAAAATGTTAGAGCCGACGTTAAACGAAATCTTTGTAGAGAGGGCGAAATAAAGATGCGTAAATTTTCTCATGTATTTTCATTTTATTTTAAGGAAGCGTTTTTATCTAAAAAATCATTAATTACGAGTGCGATTTTATTTTTAGTTGTGTTTGGTATTTTTGCATTTAATCATTTTACTTCAAGTAATGATAAAAATAAGGATAAAGATAAAATTGCAGTTGTAGTAGAGAGTTCCACATACAAAGTACAAAAAGAAGAGCTAAATAAGCTATTGCCATCAGCAAAAATAACGGTCGGTTCAAAAGATGATTTTGATAAACTGCATAAGCAAGTAGAAGAGGGAGATTTAGATGGTCTATTCCATGTGACGGAAAAGGATGGGACTCCAGCAGTTACATATATGTATAATGGATTTCCAAGCCAAGCAACTTCTGCGATTATGGCGGGTTATTTAAAACAACAATATACGAAGGTGACGATTGCAAAAAATAATGTTTCACCAGAAATTGCGCAGCAATTACAAGCAGAAATTCAAGTGAAGCAAGAAGCGATAAAAGATCGTACATCTTCTTTCGGAATTGCATATTTCTTTACATTTGCTTTGTATATGTTTATTGTAGCTTTCGGAAATACAATCGCAATGAATATTGCATCTGAAAAGGCGTCACGTGTAATGGAAGTAATGCTTCCAAAAGTAAAGCCTCTTACGATGATGTATGCGAAAATTTTGGCGGTTGTTTCAACGGCGTTATTACAACTTGTAATATTGGCGTGTGGTTATCTTATTCCTTATTTGTTAGGTTGGGTCGATTTAGAAAGTGCCTCATTGTTTGGTGTTCCAATTGACTTTACAAAATTAGATGCAAAGGTTATAAGTATGTTTCTTGTTTATTTCATTACGGGGTATTTACTTTATGCGATGATGTACGCTGCGGCTGGAGCTGTTGTGTCTAAGACAGAGGATTTACAAGCTGTATCTTTCCCGATAATGATTTTGATCATGGCTGCATTCTTCATTAGTATTAAATCATTAAGTGATCCAAATAGTACTATTGTTGTTGTAAGTTCGTATGTTCCGTTTTTCACACCGATGGTTACCTTCTCGCGGATTGTAGCTGGTGAAGCAGGTATGTTAGAGATTGCGATAACATTAGTAGTTTTATTGGCGACGATTGGTATATTAAATGCGATTACAAGCCGTATCTACGTAAACGGTGTAATGAATTACTCCGACAAAGTGAAATTTAAAGATTTAGCGAAATTTATAAAGCGTCACTAATAGGAGAAAAGCATGATTTTCTAATGGAATCATGCTTTTTCTTTATGTATAAATTAAAAATAGTATATAATAATAAGAGTTGTCTTTTAATAGAATGAATAAAAAGGAGGGTGTGCAGATGGGAATTAGTAGTCGTTTTACAGTAGGTGTTCATATGTTAACGTTACTTGCAATAGATCGAAACTCTCGCTGTACCTCTGAATGGATTGCTGGTAGTGTGAATACAAATCCAGTTGTGATTCGTCGCATTACAGGAATGTTGAAGAGAGCAGGACTTGTTGATGTACAAGCTGGTAAAGGTGGTACAACACTTGCTCGTGATTTAGATGAAATTACATTACTTGATGTATATAAAGCTGTGGAAGTTGTAGAAGAAGGACATCTATTTTCTTTCCATGAAAATCCCAACATTGAATGTCCAGTAGGAGCTAATATTCAATCGGTATTAGAGATTGTTTTAATACAATCGCAAGAAGCGATGGAAAACGTACTTGCAAATGTAACGGTGCAGCAGTTAGTTACAAACTTAAAGTCGAAAATTAAAGAATAAAAAAGCGAGCTTCCTCACGATGAGGGCTCGCCTTTTTTTATTCGGAAATATTGAAAATTCTATTTTTCAGTATTTAAAACAAACTTTCCTACAACAGCTGCTACGATACCACCAAAAATTGGGGCAACGATGAACACCCATAGTTGAGAAATTGCTTCTCCGCCAGCGAATAGAGCTGGTGCGATACTACGAGCTGGGTTAACAGATGTTCCAGTTAACGGAATACCTAATAAGTGAATTAATACTAATGTGAAACCAATTACTAGTCCAGCTAAAGAAGAACTTCCCTTTTTACCTGTTACAGCAACGATAACTAAAACAAATACGAAAGTTAAAATGAATTCAACTAAAAATGCTCCAGATAAACCAAGAGTGCCAAAACTATTTTGTCCTAAATTATCTAAAGGTAATTTAGCAGATCGTAAAATTGTTACTAACGTTGCAGTTCCTAATAAGCCACCTAAAATTTGAGCTAATAAATAATAGCTAAGTTCCATAGCGTTCATTCTTTTATTAATGAACATAGCGATTGATACCGCGGGGTTAATATGACATCCAGAAATTGTTCCAATGCTATATGCCATAGCCACGATAGATAATCCGAAAGCCATAGCGATACCTAATGTTCCAATTCCTTCAATTCCGCCACCAATGACAGCTACTCCAGTTCCGAATAATACAAGTACAAATGTACCAATAAATTCAGCAATTGCTTTTTTTAACATAATTTACCTCCTAATAATGCGCATGAAACGTATTATAACATAGGTTTTATTATAAACAGCTAATGAAATACTATTCTGATAAGGCGAAATAGGGAGATAATAAAAATAGATAGGGTTCTATGAAGAAGAACCCTATCTATCTTTATGCTGATTTTTTTTGTTTAATGACTGGAACAGGACGGTTTAAAACACTATTTACGACCATTCCTAACATTATAATCATCATCCCAATCAGTGACAGACCACTAGGGAATGAGCCATTTAAGAAAATAATCTCACCAAGCACGGTAAAGACCATCGTTCCAGCTTGTGTTGCTTCAACAGCTCCAAGTAAAGCGAGATTGTCTTTTGCTAAGTCAGTAGCAAAGAAAAATGTCATCGTCGCAATAACTCCGGAACATAATGCTAACAAAAATCCTTGCATCATTTGACTTGATGATGGAATACCAGTAGTGGAAAATCCATATATAGCAAGTAGAATTGTAATAGGGAGACTTCCGATTGCCATTCCTAATACACGTTGGAATGTATCAAGGCGCCCGCCAACAAGTTCCATCATTTTTCGGTTACCGAACGGATATAAGAAAGCTGCTAAAACGACAGGTAAAAATCCCGAGATGAACTGAGTCATTGTAATATGACCTGCTGCAGTCGCTTGCATACAAATTACACCAAGTAAAATAAATAATGCTACATATAAACTGCGAAGTGGAATTTTTCCGCGTACAAGTTTTGTACCTGATTTCGTTTCTATTTTAACGAAAAATAATGGTGATAGTAGTAAGCCTGCTAATATCGTAACTTGCCAAGTTCCAGCAACGAGCCAAGCTGGAGAAAAAACAGCTGCGAAGCTTAATAAAGAATAGAAGCCGATGCCAGCGACTGATCCCCACCCGATCCATGCAAAAGGATGTTTCTTTAACTCTTCCCATAAAGCTCCTAAGTTTTTGCGAAATAAAACGATAAGGAATAAAATAGGGAGAGCAAATAGAAAACGGAAGGAAGCAGTCCAAGCCCAGCTTGTTCCAGATACATTCATTGCTCTGTTAATAATAAAGGTTGCAGAAAAAAAGGCCGATGATAAAAGACCTAGTAATATTGCGCGCATGAAGTATGGCACTCCTTTCGTGATTGAGTATTTATGTATAGTATAATATACTTAAGGTGAATAAAAGTAAACTATTTTATATTTTAAGGTGGTTTTTATATATGAAAGAAAATGAAGATATGCAAACAAAAGAAGTAATTCAGCAAGTAGGTCAGTTATTAAGACAAATTCGAAATGAACAAAAATTAAGTTTAGAAGATTTAGCCCAAAAGACAGGTGTTAGTAAATTAACGTTAGGAAAAATTGAAAGAGGTGAAACGAATCCAACATTAGCTGTCATTTGGAAAATTACGAAAGGGTTATCAATTCCTTTATCGAGATTGATGGTTGTTGGAGAGCCTGTAGCTGTTGCGCGCTGCGGAGAAGGCTTTGCAGTAGATGTAGGACAAGCGTGGCACTTAGAAACAATGTTCCGTTACACGAAAGAAACGGGGATGGAAATGCACCGAGCTTGTTTAAGAGCGGATAGTATATATGAACCTGAAGCTCATCATGAAGGGGCAATCGAACTTGTAACAGTAATGAAAGGGAAAGTTTCTATTCAAGTGGAGAACGATGTGTACGTGCTAAATGAGTTTGATTCCATTCAATTTGAAGCGAATAAGAAACATAGTTATAAAAATGAAGAGGATGAAGTGGCCGTATTACATTTAACGATGAAATATTCTTCATGAAACAAAGCCTATAGAAAAAGATTCTATAGGCTTTGTTTTCAATTTGTATATTCTGCTTAAGTATAGTGAAAGGAGTATTGTTAATCAGGATAATATTAGTAAGAACGTGGTATGAGTAATAAACAAATGAGATAAACTAAAAACCCCGTTCCAAAACATAAAATAGCAATGACCCACATAATACGAATGAGAGTAGAGCTAATATCAAAATATTCTCCTAAACCACCGCATACACCAAATAACATTTTATCAGTTTCGGATTTGCATAATTTCTTCGACATATAATGATCCTCTCCTTTTCATATCACCGCCGTTATGTATGAGTGATACAGTATTCTTTTATTCTATATGGAAATTTATGAGAAGACCATTAGGTTATATTACATTTTTTTATGAAGGGACAATATAGCTTATTAATTGTCTTGATTTTCAGTTGATATTAAAATGAAAATGAGGGTGTGACGTATTTTCTAATATAAGGTGGGGAAATAGTAATGACATTGTATTGGTTGACTAATGTAAAGCTTGAAGCAGGTTATACATATGAAGAAGCGAAAATTTCACAAACAGAAACTGAGATATGCAGTCTTCTTATTGAAGATGGAAGAATTAAAAGAATTATATCGGGA
The DNA here is from genome assembly GCF_042136375.2 of Bacillus altaicus. Classification (NCBI taxonomy): domain Bacteria; kingdom Bacillati; phylum Bacillota; class Bacilli; order Caryophanales; family Bacillaceae; genus Bacillus; species Bacillus altaicus. Next base: position 1,245,967 of record NZ_CM143394.1, read on the forward strand.
ATCGTTCACGAGGAAGGAACATTAACTTTTGATGCTAATCGTTTATTAGTTTTACCAGCTTTTGAAGAGATGCATATTCATATTGATAAAACATATTATAGTGGGCCTTGGAAAGCTTGTATGCCAGCAGAAAATATTTTCACACGTTTTAATGAAGAAAAAACGATTTTACCAAAGCAATTAGCAACTGCCCAACATAGGGCGGAAAATATGTTAGAGTTACTGCTCCGAAATGGCTCAACGAATATTAGAACGCATTGTAATGTTGATCCAATTATTGGGCTGGGTAATTTGGAAGCAACATTAGCGGCTTTAGAAACATATAAAGATCGGTTGTCTGTTAGAATAGTTGCATTTCCGCAACATGGATTGTTGCGCAGTAATTCTGTGCAACTTGTAAAAGATGCGATGCGTATGGGCGCACAATTAGTTGGCGGAGTGGACCCAGCTACGGTAGATAATGATATTGAAAAATCATTACATACGATTATGGACATTGCGGTAGAGTTTAATGCGGATGTTGATGTTCATTTGCACGATGCGAATAATCTTGGAACATTTACAATGAAGAGATTGGCAAGCCTAACGGAAGAAGCAGGATGGCAAGGTCGTGTAACAATTAGTCATGCGCTTGGACTTGGAGGTGTTACTGATAAAGAGGCTGAAGAAGTGGCAGAAAGACTAGCAGCCTTGAAGATTGATATCACTTCAACCGTTCCAATAGGTAAACAAGTAATCCCAATTCCGTTACTAGATAAAAAAGGAGTTAAAGTTTCATTAGGAAATGATAGTATTACAGATCATTGGTCTCCATTCGGAACGGGAGATATGCTTCAAAAAGCAAATCGATTGGCAGAACGATTTGGTTGGAGTGATGAAAGGTCTTTAGGGAAAGCTCTTCGTTTTATTACTGGAGGGAAAGAAACATTAAATAATGAAGGGAAACGAGTATGGCCGAATGTAGGGGATGAGGCAAGTTTTGTTTTAACGAATGCAACATGCGCCGCTGAAGCAGTAGCTCGTCAAACAGAGAAGCGTGTAGTTGTATATAAAGGAAATGTTGTTATAGGGGATTTAGATCAAGTGAAATCTGATAATCTTGTATAGGGGAATCGTTTAGATGTTTTTAGAAGGGTTCTAATTGTGAAAATAGAACCCTTCTTTTGTATTCAGTAGAAACAGGATAACGCTATACTTCCTTATAGGAAAGCTAGAAGGGATGAAAAGTTTGGACAATCAACATAATCAAAATCATATTATGGGAACTTTGCAATGGTTTATTTTTTTATTAGCGAACTCAATAGCATTACCAATTGTCGTTGGCGGATTATTTCATCTTACGACGGAAGAAGTATTTTATTTAATGCAGCGTACGTTTTTCGTAGTTGGTATATCTTCTTTTTTACAAGGGTGGCTTGGACATAAGCTTCCGATTGCGGATGGGCCAGCTGGATCTTGGGTTGGTGTATTTACCGTACTAGCTTATGCAACTGTAGGGCAAGATCAATTACATAGTACGTTGCAAATTTTAGAATTAGGGATGATGGTTGCCGGAGTTATTTTAATAGGATTAGGGCTAACTGGTTTTATAGGACGTATTTTATTTTTATTTACGCCACTCGTGACAGGAACGTTCTTACTTCTATTATGTTTGCAATTAAGTGGTGTGTTTTTAAAAGGGATGTTAGGAATTACAACTACTGTTTCTCAAATTGATGGATTTACAGCGTTGATCGCTTTTTGCATATTTTTGTTCGTGGTCATACTCTCTAATTTTGGAAAAGGTTTTGTTAAAAGTTATGCGGTTTTAATAGGATTGATGAGCGGTTGGATTATTTTTCTCATTGCAGGAAAAGTGACGATTCCATCTCAAGTAACTCATTTTGTACAATTTCCACATATATTTGCTTGGGGACTTCCAAAATGGAATACAGGTATGGCTGTATCAAGTTTCGTTATGGTATGTATTTTAGTTTCAAATACAGTGGCAGCTATTATAGCGATTAATCAAGCTACGATTCATAAAGCGACTATCGAACAAAAACAGTTGAGAAATGGTACGTGGGTCGGAGGGATTTCGCATATGATTTCCTCTTTATTTTCAACTGTAGGTGTCGTTCCATTACCAGCAACGGCAGGTTTCATACGTTTAACAAATCAAAAGTACATGCGTTCATTCTTATTTGCATGTGTACTATTAGTTGGTATGTCGCTGTTTCCAAGTATTATCCGCTACTTAGCCTCTCTGCCATCTGCGGTCGCATCTGCGGTTTTAATGGCTTCGTTCGTGCAACTTATTGGGATTGGATTTCATAATATAAAACAAGTGCCGCTTAGCGAACGGAATGTAACTATTTTAGGGGTTGCGGTGTTGTTTGGCTGCGGTGTTATGTTTTTACCGTCTGGAGCACTTCAATCATTGCCATCTGTTATGCAATATATCTTCGGAAATGGTTTGTTTGTAGGCACTGTTGTAAGTATATTGCTGGAACAAATATGGCGTACTGGAAAATAAGTGGATAGAAAGAGTGTGCGCACTGTATAAAAGTCTAAAATAACATAAGAAATAAAGCCCATTTTCATTCACCACCTGCACATTTCGTTCATACAATATCTTGACTAAATAAACACCCAACTTACACATATACAGCTCTGGCTTAAGCAAGGAGGGTTATACCAGTTGAAGGAAAAAGCGTATCAATCTAAACCGTTACTCACAAAGAGAGAAAGAGAAGTATTTGAATTACTCGTTCAAGATAAAACGACGAAGGAAATTGCAGGTGAACTTTTCATAAGTGAAAAAACAGTACGCAACCACATCTCAAACGCAATGCAAAAGCTAGGGGTTAAAGGACGTTCACAAGCAGTTGTTGAGCTTCTTCGTATGGGAGAGCTCGAACTATAAGAAAGCAGCCGACTTTTATATAAGGAGTCGGCTATTTTTCTGTTTGTTTCATGCTCCATATGAATGATAAGAATGTTTCATATATAAATAGGTAAGGCTATAAAGAACGCGATAAATAAAATATAGAAATAAAACTCCCGCTATTAATAAAGGTAGCGGGAGTTTTGTTTTGAATGGGCATTTTATATAGAAGAAACCGACTTTCATATAGAAGGTCGGTTATTTTTCTGTCTTGCAAATTATGAAAAAAAGGAGCAAAATAAAAAAGGTCCTGAACTATACAGGTACAAATGAAAATTTTTATACAGGGGCACTTTAAGTTAGCGAACTTAAAGTGTGTAAAATATACTGATAAACATAAAAGATGATGAATGAGAAAACGGGTGATTAAGTTGAATAGAGCGATCGGTGTTATTGATTCAGGAGTGGGCGGTTTAACAGTAGCGAAGGAATTAATTCGTCAGTTGCCGAAAGAGCGTATTATATATTTAGGAGATACAGCACGTTGCCCTTATGGCCCGCGTTCTCGTGAAGAAGTGCGTCAATTTACGTGGGAAATGACGGAGCATTTATTAGATTTAAATATCAAAATGTTAGTGATTGCGTGTAATACAGCAACGGCGGTTGTATTAGAAGAAATGCAGAAACAATTACCAATTCCAGTAGTCGGAGTTATTCATCCAGGATCACGTACAGCTTTAAAAGTGACAAATACGTATCATGTTGGGATTATTGGAACGATTGGAACAGTAAAAAGTGGTGCCTATGAAGAGGCGCTAAAGTCTATTAATAACCGTGTTATGGTAGAAAGTTTAGCGTGTCCACCTTTCGTTGAGCTTGTAGAGAGCGGGAATTTCGAAAGTGAAATGGCGTATGAAGTTGTAAGAGAAACGTTGCAACCGTTGAAAAGTACTGACATTGATACACTTATTTTAGGGTGTACACATTATCCGATTTTAGGTCCTGTTATTAAAAAGGTAATGGGGGATCAAGTACAATTAATTAGTTCGGGTGATGAAACAGCGCGTGAGGTAAGTACGATTTTATACCATAGTAAGATGTTAAATGAGGGAGAAGAACAAAGTGATCACCTCTTCTTAACGACTGGTAAAATAGGTCTGTTTAAAGAAATTGCATCAAAATGGTTCGGTCAGCCGATTGAAAATGTGAAGCATATTAATTTAGAAACAGAATAATAGTAGATTCATATAAGAGAACTCCTGAGAAATCAGGGGTTTTTTCTGTGTAAGTGGCTATAGCTTGTTCTAAAATATGAAACAGCTCGTATACATAATAGTACAAACTTAGATTTTAGGGGGGAATGGCATGCCTAAATCCACTTTTAAATGGGTTGTTGGTGCTACTGTGAGTGCGATTTTATTATCAGGGTGTGGCTTGTTAAATCAAGAGAAAGCGACAGAACAAATTGATCCGCCAAAAAAAGTTACGTATACAGAAGGTGAAAAGAAAGAAACAGCTAAAAAAGATAAACAAGGGCAAACAGTAAATAGAGAGTTATACCTCGTTGATAAAAATGGATATGTCGTACCGCAAACTATTGCAATGCCTACTCCGAAGGCAAATGAAGTTGTACAGCAAACATTAGAGTATCTTGTGAAAGATGGACCAGTCACAAATTTATTGCCGAATGGATTTCGAGCAGTCCTTCCAGCGAATACGACGATGACCTTGAATTTGAAAAAAGGCGGGACAGCAGTAATTGATTTCTCTAAAGAAATGAAAAATTATTCAAAAGAAGAAGAACGTCAAATTGTTGAATCGGTAGCGTGGACTTTGACTCAATTTACAGAAATAAAACAAGTGCAGTTCCAAATAAATGGTGAAAAGTTAGCGAAGATGCCTGTTGCGGGTACACCGCTTGGTGAAGGTGTAAGTCGTGCGAATGGAATTAACTTTGATGATGAACAAGTAGCAGATGTAACGAATACAAAACCGGTTACACTTTACTTTATGGCGCAAAATAATAATAAGCAGCAATATTACGTACCGGTAACAAGACGCGTTGCAGAAGGAAAAGAAAATGATTACTCGGCAATTGTGAATGAGCTTGTAAAAGGTCCGATTCACGGTTCGTTACTAAATGATTTTAATCCGGGAGTTAAGCTTATTACGAATCCGAAAGTGGAGAACGGAAATATTACATTAAACTTTAATGAAAATATATTTGTGAACCAAGACAAAAGTATGATTTCAAATTACGTATTGAAGTCGTTAGTCTTATCTTTAACGGAAAAACAAGGTGTGAAAAATATTTCTATTGAAGTGAATGGGAAAGCAAACCTTACGGATGAGAAAGGTGAAAAGTTAATAAAACCTGTCGATCGTCCACAAAACGTAAATACAGGTAGTTTTTAATCGGGAATAATTTGATATACTTATGTAAGAAAGGGGAATTGCTTTTTGAGTTCCCCTTCTTTTATTGTTATACATATCGTACATTTAAATTTGGCTATACTAATGAGAGTATTTATGAGGGGGTTATTTTTATGCGAGTAGATGGTAGAGGACAAGCAGAGCTACGCCATATACATATTCATACAAATTATTTAAAACATCCAGAGGGATCGGTACTAATTGAAGTTGGGGATACAAAGGTAATTTGTTCAGCGACAATTGAAGAGCGTGTACCGCCGTTTATGCGTGGAGAAGGAAAAGGATGGGTAACAGCAGAATACTCAATGATTCCACGTGCGACAGAGCAACGTACAATCAGGGAGTCAAGTAAAGGGAAAGTAACAGGGCGCACAATGGAGATCCAGCGTTTAATTGGACGAGCATTGCGTGCGGTTGTTGATTTAGAAGCGCTTGGTGAAAGAACGGTTTGGATTGACTGTGATGTAATTCAAGCGGATGGCGGAACGAGAACAGCTTCTATTACAGGTGCTTATGTAGCGATGGTATTAGCTTTTGAAAAATTATTGCAAGCAGACAAAGTATCTAAAATTCCAGTGAAAGATTATTTAGCGGCAACGTCAGTAGGTGTTGTTGAAGAACAAGGTGTCGTTTTAGATTTAAATTATGCTGAAGATTCTAAAGCAGACGTTGATATGAACGTTATTATGACTGGAAAAGGTCAGTTTGTTGAAGTACAAGGAACTGGAGAAGAAGCGACGTTTAGCAGAGCTGAATTAAATGAATTACTTGATGCTGCTGAACAAGGGATTTTCCAACTTGTTGAAAAGCAAAAAGAAGCATTAGGTGACATCGTATCTCATATAGAGTAGAGGTGGAAAATATGAAGCAAGTTGTTGTAGCGACGAAAAATCTTGGGAAAGTACGTGAGTTTGCTGAGTTATTTGAGAGATTTGACTTAGAAGTGAAATCTTTACACGATTTTCCTCATATTGAAGAAGTCGAAGAAACTGGTGAAACATTTGAAGAAAACGCAATTTTAAAAGCGGACAGTCTTAGTAGACAATTGAATTCCGTCGTAATTGCGGATGACTCTGGTCTTATTGTAGATGCCTTAAACGGGAAGCCAGGTGTATATTCAGCTCGTTTTGCTGGAGAGCCGAAAGATGATCAGGCGAATATAGATAAAGTGTTACAAGAGTTAACTGACGTCGATTTAGAAAAACGTACAGCTCGTTTTTACTGTGCGTTAGCAGTTGCTTTCCCTGAAGCTGATAAAGAGCCGGTTATTGTAAACGGAACGTGCGAAGGGAAAATTCTAGAACAGCGCCGCGGGGAAAATGGTTTCGGATACGATCCGATTTTTTATGTAGAAGAATATAAAAAGGCGATGGCGGAGCTAAGCTCAGATGAGAAAAATGCGATTAGTCACCGCGGGCGTGCTCTTCGTAAATTAGAAGAAAAAATCCCGGAATGGTTTTTAGAAGAATAAGGGAGAGAGATTGATGAAAGCTTTAATCGTAAGCGATAGTCATAGCTCTGTGAAGGAATTACAGCAGTTAAAAGAGAATTACGAAGGGAAAGTAGATGTCATGATTCATTGTGGTGATTCAGAGCTAACGCCTGCTCACGAAGAGCTGCAAGGTTTCCATGTTGTAAAAGGGAATTGTGATTATGCTAACTTTCAAGGTGAAATTGTAACTGATGTAGATGGAATTCGTTTTTTAGTTGTGCACGGTCATCGTCATAATGTGAAAATGACGTTACAAACGTTAGCGTATCATGCAGAAGAAGTAGGAGCGCAAGTAGCATGCTTTGGACATTCTCATGTATTAGGGGCAGAATTAATTGATGGGATTTTATTTATTAATCCAGGAAGTATTTTGCTCCCGCGCTCTCGTGTGGAAAAAACATTCGCTTTATTAGAAATGGATGAAAATCATATAGAAGTTCGTTTTGAAACATTAGACGGACAGCTGGTGGAACAAGCAATTTTTAAAAGAGGATAAGGAAAATTATCCTCTTTTAAAAAAGTGTTGACTTTATAAGTGGTTATGAATATAATAAATATTGTCGATAGGGCAACGGCGCTAACGAAGAAAAATAAAATAACATATGCGGGTGTAGTTTAGTGGTAAAACAAGAGCCTTCCAAGCTCTGGTCGAGAGTTCGATTCTCTTCACCCGCTCCATGTCCCAGTAGCTCAGCCGGATAGAGCATACGCCTTCTAAGCGTACGGTCGGGAGTTCGAATCTCTCCTGGGACGCTAACAAAACCTTGTTATCTTTTGATAACAAGGTTTTTTGTTTGTTTTAAATTAGTTATTAATAAACTTTTCAAAGACAAAACCGTAATCTTTCACATTATATTGCTTTTTCGTATCAACGAGCCAGTTAAAGGCGATATCGTTCATTTCTTTAAACTGTTCTGCTAAATTTACTTGTGTATTTGAAATACGGCTGAAAGCGTTAGATGCCATATCTAAACTTTTATGTGCATACTGCAATGTAATGTCGTTGTCGTATGAGATTTCTTCGATTTTAAGTAAAGCCTTATATAAATCTTTTAATTCTTCAATATGTTTTTTATGAACATCAATTGAGTAATGCTCATCTCCCATTTGAAATTTAATTTCTACATCTAAATCAATCGTTCCTGCAGTTTCGAGTGCTACGTTTTTAATTTGATATTTACTATAGCTAAAGCGGCGTAATGTACGTTTTTTGCTTGTGGCACTTGTACCATCTAGATGAATTAATCCTTTGTTTGTGAAACAATATTCATCCGATTTTGATTTAATAAGAAAATAAATTTTCTCTCCATCTTCATGCATAACGTAATCATCAGCATCGACCTTATCGTAATCTTTCGGTGTGATGACAGAACCTACATCGCTTAAACCTAAAACATCAGCAGCCATTTTTTTGAACATATATAATCCCCCTTGTAAATTAAATTCTTAATTGTACAAAAATATATTAACATGATTTTAAACTTATTTTTGAAATCTTACAACTCTGTAAGGTAAGTGTAAGGAAGTTCGATGGTAACAAATTACTAATCCTATATAATGAAGATAACAACGATACATGAGGAGGAAGAGATGATGAAGGGATTAATCGTAACGGGTTTAACAGTAGCTTTTGGGTTTGTGGCGTATGAAAAGTTAACATATGTAATTGATGTTGTAAAACATTTAGTAGCGTAGAAAAAACTGCCATGAGAGGGAAAGGGAATGAGTGAATGGATGGAATGGTTATTTGGAATTATAGGTACTTGTAGTGTAGTTTTATTGTTCTTTGTCCCGAGTGGTATACTTAGTTCGACAACAAGTTTGTTCTTTTTAAGTTTGTTTGCTTGTACGATGCTTATTATTATGTTTTTAATGAAGCGAAGTAAACCGATCTTCTATTTTAGCATGATTGTTATGGCAATTATTGTTCTCCAAATTATTACCCTTGTTATATACCCCACAATTATAAAAGCTTTCCGTTAATGATGAATCCTCTGCGTCTGTTGCTGAGGGTTTTTGTTTGTGAAAAATGAATTTCATTTAAAAGTTTGTTGCTTTTCGTTGCGAAAATAGAATATTCCTATATTTCAAATAAATAATTTTGGAATGTTGTGTTCTCATTACGCATTTGATATATTTACTTTGAAGATCATTAAAATCTAGAAAAAGAGGCGGACGTATGGATAAAAAAGAAAATACGGTCGTATTGTTTCCGCAACTATCAGAACGCTATATTGATAAAGGTTTTTTAGCGTTGAAAGAGCGGGAATTCGAAGATGCATTGCGCTGCTTTGAAATATTACGTCAGTATAATGCAGAAACGGAACAAACAGAATTAGCTTCAGTTATTTGTTTGCTAGAATTAAAACGTATGGAAGAAGCGAAAGGAAAATGTAAGCAGTTGCTTGAAATAGGAGCTGTATTATTTGGTGATATTCTTGAAACGTATGTAACTATTTTAGTTCAAACAAATGATTATGAAGGTGTCATCGAAACTGTTGAGGAAGTTTTGCAAACGAAAGATATAATTCCTGAGCAAAAGGAAAAATTGGCACAGCTTGCTTTGTTTGCGCAAGGGATGTTGAATGAAGAAGATATACCGCTAGTGGATTCGAATTTTGAATTAGAAGAATTCGCCAATTTGCTTTTTGGAGAAAACTTTGGTCAAAAGCTAAGGGTGATCCAGAAACTTTCGTTAAAAGACCTGGATCTCGCACTTCCTACTTTAAAGAAATTTTTAATAGACGAAGATCAGCACCCTTATTTAAAAACTTCTATTTTGTATAAAATGGTAGAAAATCAAATAGAAGAAGAGATTGAAGTAGAGAAGTTTGGGAATACGATAAAGGTGATTCCAGCATTTGTAGGTCATAATGAGGAGCAATCCGATAAAATTATACATAAATTCTCAAACCGGTTAGAGCAAAATTATCCGGATATATTTGATGCAATGGTTACATACTGGAAAGAATTACAAATTAGCATTTTCCCATTCCCTCTATTAATGGATAAAGTAGAAATTTGGGCTGCCGTCTTAGAGAGAATTGGAAGAAAGCGTTTCGGATTGGCTATTGATGAAGAAGAACTTATGACAGCATACAATATTGAGTTTGAGGAATTTCATATTGCCTATCAATGGTTACTGCGCATTGAAAGAGAAGGGTATTTGCCCGTATAATTATGAAAAAGAATCGTTCAGTTATTGAAACGAGCACATTCTATGTTATAATGTAAGGGTTGCAAAAGGCAGAAATCTGCCTGTTTGTAAGAGAAGAGGAGTATAATTCTCTTACTTAATATGTTTCATATTAGTCTCGAACAAAATATACCGTAGTTGTCTTTTAGACAATTAGTAGATTGGAACATTGTATCTGAAAGCTTTTTGCTAGAGGGTTATTTGTACATTTGTTATTTCAAAAAAGAGATAATAAAAATCTTAATCTATAGAGGTATGTGCATACATTATTATAGTTGGAGGGAAAGAATAAATGTCTACGAAATGGGAAAAATCAGAAGGTAACGTTGGCGTTTTAACAATCGAAGTTGATGCTAAAGAAGTAAATAACTCTATCGACGCTGCATTCAAAAAAGTAGTAAAAACAATTAATGTACCAGGTTTCCGTAAAGGAAAAATGCCTCGTCCATTATTCGAACAACGCTTTGGTATTGAATCTTTATACCAAGATGCTTTAGATATCATCTTACCAAAAGCATACGGTGAAGCAATCGATGAAGCTGGTATCTTCCCAGTTGCTCATCCTGAGATTGACATCGAGAAATTCGAAAAAGGCCAAAACTTAATTTTCACTGCAAAAGTTACTGTAAAACCTGAAGTTAAATTAGGTGATTACAAAGGTTTAGCAGTAGAAAAAGTTGAAACAACTGTAACTGACGAGGATGTAGAGAACGAAGTAAAAGCTTTACAAGAGCGTCAAGCTGAACTAGTTGTTAAAGAAGAAGGAACTGTTGCAGATGGTGATACAGCTGTAATCGACTTCGAAGGTTTCGTTGATGGCGAAGCATTTGAAGGCGGAAAAGGCGAAAACTATTCTCTTGCAATCGGTTCTGGTACTTTCATCCCAGGTTTCGAAGAGCAAGTAATTGGTCTTAAATCTGGTGATTCTAAAGAAGTTGAAGTATCATTCCCAGAAGAGTACCATGCTGCTGAATTAGCTGGTAAACCAGCGAAATTCAACGTAACAATTCACGAAATCAAAACAAAAGAACTTCCTGAGTTAAACGACGAGTTCGCTAAAGATGCTGACGAAGAAGTTACAACTCTTGATGAATTAAAAACAAAACTTCGTACAAACTTAGAAGAAGGCAAGAAGCACGAAGCTGAGCACAAAGTACGTGACGAAGTAGTAGAATTAGCTGCTGCTAACGCTGAAATCGACATTCCAGAAGCTATGATCGACACTGAGTTAGATCGTATGGTTCGTGAATTCGAGCAACGTTTAAGCCAACAAGGTATGAACCTTGAGCTTTACTACCAATTCACAGGTACTGACGCTGACAAATTAAAAGAGCAAATGAAAGAGGATGCACAAAAACGTGTAAGAATCAATCTTGTTCTTGAAGCTATCATTGAAGCTGAAAACATCGAAGTTACTGAAGAAGAAGTAACTGCAGAAGTTGAAAAAATGGCTGAAATGTACGGTATGCCAGTAGACGCTATCAAGCAAGCTCTTGGAAGCGTAGACGCTTTATCTGAAGATCTTAAAGTGCGTAAAGCTGTAGACTTCTTAGTAGACAACGCTGCATAATAAAATAACAAGGCACGATTTTAATCGTGCCTTGTTTTATAAATATAGAAATATATTTATAAAACTTTTCGATGAAGAAGGAAAAGTTCCTTTGTAAGTCGAATATACATATTTCAAAAGTTTTAAAATTTTTTTATTTGTACATAACTAGTCATATTATTTGTATTTCTCGCCACGTAGTGACATAATATGTATTTACATACGATACATTTATCGTGTACATACGAAGGCAAGAGGTTAGCACTTTGTAAGGGGTGTGAAAATATGTTTAAATTTAATGATGAAAAAGGTCAATTGAAATGTTCTTTCTGTGGTAAAACACAAACGCAAGTTCGAAAGCTAGTTGCAGGTCCAGGTGTTTACATTTGTGACGAGTGTATTGAGCTTTGTACTGAAATTGTACAAGAGGAGCTTGCGAAGGACGAAGAAGTAGAATTCAAAGATGTACCGAAACCGGTAGAAATTCGTGAAATCTTAGATGAGTATGTCATCGGACAAGATAACGCGAAAAAAGCACTAGCGGTAGCGGTATATAACCATTACAAACGCATTAATTCTAACAGCAAAATTGATGATGTAGAATTGGCGAAGAGTAATATTTCACTTATTGGGCCAACTGGTAGTGGTAAAACATTATTGGCACAAACATTAGCGCGTATTTTAAATGTTCCATTTGCGATCGCGGACGCAACATCTTTAACAGAAGCTGGATATGTAGGGGAAGATGTAGAAAACATCTTACTAAAATTAATCCAATCAGCTGATTATGATGTAGAGAAAGCGGAAAAAGGAATCATTTATATTGATGAGATTGATAAAGTGGCACGTAAGTCCGAAAATCCATCAATTACACGTGATGTATCTGGTGAAGGCGTACAGCAGGCACTTCTGAAAATTTTAGAAGGTACTGTAGCAAGCGTTCCACCTCAAGGTGGTCGTAAGCACCCGCATCAAGAGTTTATTCAAATTGATACAACGAATATCCTATTCATTTGTGGTGGAGCGTTTGATGGCATCGAGCCTATTATTAAACGTCGCCTTGGTGAGAAAGTAATTGGATTTGGTGCTGAGAAGAAAAATGCTGATGTAAATGAGAAGCATGTTTTATCTCACGTTTTACCAGAGGATCTTTTAAGATTCGGTTTAATTCCGGAGTTTATCGGTCGTCTTCCAGTTATTGCGAACCTAGAGCCGCTTGATGAAGATGCTCTTGTAGATATTTTAACTAAACCGAAAAATGCACTTGTTAAGCAATTCCAAAAACTATTGGAGCTTGACGATGTTGAGTTAGAGTTTGAAGAAGGTGCACTAGTTGAGATTGCGAAAAAAGCAATTGAACGTAAAACAGGTGCTCGTGGACTTCGTTCTATTATTGAAGGCTTGATGCTTGATGTAATGTTCGAACTGCCATCTCGCAAAGATATCGAGAAGTGTATTCTTACGAAAGAAACAGTAGTTGATAATGAACCGCCAAAATTGGTGTTACAAGACGGTACTGTACTTGATACAAAAACATCTGCATAATGCGAAGAAGAAACAGCAATTTTTATAATTGCTGTTTTTCTTTATGTTTAGCACTATTCCTCCCAGGAAATACTAAAAGGTAAAACATAGCGGGAGGAAATGAATTATGAGCTGGACAAATATATTTTTACTTGTTCAACTTGTTTTTGGCGTAATTGTCGGATTGTACTTTTGGCATTTACTTCGAAATCAGCGAACACAAAAAGTTTCAATTGATCGAGAATCGAAAAAAGAATTAGAGCAGCTTCGTAAGATGCGTGAGGTTTCTTTAACAGAGCCACTTGCGGAAAAGGTACGTCCTACATCCTTTGTAGACATTGTAGGGCAAGAAGACGGGATTAAGTCGTTAAAAGCGGCTCTTTGTGGTCCTAATCCGCAACATGTGATCATATACGGTCCGCCAGGTGTCGGAAAGACAGCGGCAGCACGCCTTGTGTTAGAAGAAGCGAAACGAAATCCGAAATCTCCATTTCGTACAAATGCAACATTTATCGAACTTGATGCAACGACAGCCAGGTTTGATGAGCGTGGTATTGCGGATCCATTAATTGGTTCAGTGCATGACCCGATTTATCAAGGAGCAGGTGCAATGGGGCAAGCGGGTATCCCGCAACCGAAAAAAGGGGCTGTAACAGATGCGCATGGTGGTATTTTGTTCATTGATGAGATTGGTGAATTACATCCAATTCAAATGAATAAAATGCTAAAGGTGTTAGAAGATCGGAAAGTATTTTTGGAAAGTGCGTACTATAGTGAAGAAAATTCGATGATTCCAACGTATATACATGATATTTTTCAAAAAGGTTTACCTGCAGATTTTCGCTTAGTTGGTGCAACGACGCGTTCACCAGAGGAAATTCCTCCTGCAATTAGGTCGCGTTGTTTAGAAGTGTTCTTCCGTGAGTTAGATACAGAAGAAATTCAAAAAGTAGCGAAAAATGCAGCTGACAAAGTGGAAATGCAAGTAGGTGAGAACGGTATCGAAATGATTGGAATGTATGCAAGAAATGGACGAGAAGCAATTAATCTCGTGCAAATTTCTGCTGGTATGGCGATAAATGAAGAACGACCTTTCATTAAAGATGAAGATATTGAGTGGGTTGTTCATTCTAGTCAGCTTACACCAAAGTACGAAAAACGTATTTATCCAATTCCGAGAATCGGTCTTGTGAACGGGCTTGCTGTATATGGGCCGAATACAGGTACGTTATTAGAAATTGAGGTAACAGCTATTCCTGCGAAAGATAAAGGGTCAGTAAATGTCACTGGAATTGTAGAAGAGGAAAGTATTGGTAGTCAAACGAAATCAATCCGCCGTAAAAGTATGGCGAAAGGTTCTGTTGATAATGTGTTAACAGTACTTCGTTCTCTAGATGTGTTGCCAGAAGGGTATGATATACATATTAATTTTCCTGGTGGTATCCCGATTGATGGTCCTTCAGCAGGTATTGCTATGGCAACAGGTGTCTATTCAGCGGTGCATCGTACGTATGTGAATAATGAAGTAGCGATGACAGGTGAGATAAGTATCCATGGAGAAGTGAAGCCTATTGGTGGTGTGTACGCAAAAATAAAAGCTGCGAAAAAAGCGGGAGCTAAGAAAGTCATCATTCCGGCTGAAAACATGCAACCATTTTTGTATACAATAAAGGGAATTGAGATCATTCCTGTTCGCAAATTAAAAGAAGTATTTGAATTAACATTTATGCAGGAAAATATGCATCGTGAGCTTGATGCACATACTGCTTTGGATGAAACAGATGCGCAATCAATGTGAGAATATACAATAATAAAAATTTGCCAGACTTCGTTTAAGTTTGTATGCTTAAGCGAAGTCTTTTTTCTTTTCGTGAGGCACAAAAAAACAGGAGATTTACAATTGCGAAGAATCTCTGCAATTGCATCTAGATGTATTGTAATATAAAATAGTTGAACAGGAGTTTAATTTATTATGGAGGTGCTATGTCTAGTATGAATACGAATGAAAGAATTGTACCCCTCCTACCATTAAGAGGCATTCTCGTATATCCAACGATGGTTCTGCATCTTGATGTAGGACGTGATAAATCGATACAAGCACTAGAGCAGGCGGCAATGGATGAAAATATCATCTTTTTAGCAATGCAAAAAGAAATGAATATCGACGATCCTAAAGAAGATGACATATATAGTGTAGGTACAGTGGCGAAAGTGAAGCAAATGTTAAAATTGCCGAACGGTACGCTTCGTGTCCTTGTAGAAGGTTTACATAGAGCAGAAGTAGTAGAGTTTATCGAAGAAGAAAATCTGGTACAAGTTTCTATTAGAACAGTAGCTGAAGAAGTAGAAGATGATTTAGAAGAGAAGGCTCTTATGCGTACGTTACTGGAGCATTTCGAACAATATATTAAAGTTTCGAAAAAAGTTTCAAATGAAACATTTGCAACGGTAGCTGATGTAGAAGAACCCGGAAGACTAGCTGATTTAATTGCTTCTCACTTACCGATTAAAACGAAGCAGAAACAAGAGATTTTAGAGATTGTATCTGTGAAAGAACGACTACATACACTTATTTCAATTATTCAAGATGAACAAGAGTTACTTAGCCTAGAAAAGAAAATTGGACAAAAAGTGAAACGTTCAATGGAGCGCACGCAAAAAGAATATTTCTTACGTGAGCAAATGAAGGCGATTCAAACTGAACTTGGTGATAAAGAAGGCAAGGGCGGGGAAGTTGAAGAACTTCGTGAGAAAATTGAACAGTCGGGAATGCCTGAAGAAACAATGCAGGCTGCACTGAAAGAATTAGATCGTTATGAAAAGTTACCTGTAAGTTCTGCTGAGAGTGGTGTCATTCGTAATTATATTGATTGGTTATTAGCTCTCCCATGGACAACAGCAACAGAGGATATGATTGACCTCGCTCATTCGGAAGAAATTTTAAATAAAGATCATTACGGTCTTGAAAAAGTGAAAGAGCGAGTACTTGAATATTTAGCTGTACAGAAGTTAACGAATTCATTAAAAGGACCAATTCTTTGTCTAGTAGGACCTCCTGGGGTTGGGAAAACATCGTTAGCACGTTCTATTGCAACATCGTTAAATCGTAACTTTGTACGTGTTTCTCTTGGTGGTGTGCGCGATGAATCTGAAATTCGTGGTCACCGTCGTACATATGTAGGAGCGATGCCAGGACGTATTATTCAAGGTATGAAAAAGGCAAAAACAGTTAATCCAGTCTTCTTATTAGATGAGATTGATAAAATGTCTAACGATTTCAGGGGAGACCCATCAGCGGCGTTACTTGAAGTGTTAGATCCAGAACAAAACCATAACTTCAGTGATCATTACATTGAAGAGCCATATGATTTATCGAAAGTTATGTTCGTTGCAACTGCTAATACACTTGCAAGTGTTCCTGGCCCATTGCTTGACCGTATGGAAATCATTTCGATTGCTGGTTATACAGAACTTGAAAAGGTGCACATTGCTCGTGAGCATTTATTGCCGAAACAATTAAAAGAGCACGGTTTGCGAAAAGGTAATTTGCAAGTGCGTGATGAAGCGCTTCTTGAAATTATTCGTTATTATACACGCGAGGCTGGTGTTCGTACGTTAGAGCGTCAAATTGCAAAAGTTTGCCGTAAAGCAGCAAAAATTATCGTTACAGCAGAACGCAAGCGCATTGTTGTAACAGAGAAAAATATTGTTGATTTACTTGGTAAGCATATATTCCGTTATGGTCAAGCTGAAAAAACAGACCAAGTTGGTATGGCAACAGGTCTAGCATACACAGCAGCGGGCGGCGATACACTGGCAATTGAAGTGTCTGTAGCGCCAGGAAAAGGGAAATTAATTTTAACAGGGAAACTTGGGGATGTTATGAAAGAATCCGCACAAGCCGCGTTTAGCTATATTCGTTCTCGTGCAGAAGAACTTCATATTGATCCGGATTTCCATGAGAAAAACGATATTCATATTCATGTTCCAGAAGGAGCAGTTCCAAAAGATGGACCGTCAGCAGGTATTACGATGGCAACGGCACTTATTTCTGCACTAACAGGTATTCCTGTAAGTAAAGAAGTTGGTATGACAGGTGAAATTACACTTCGTGGTCGTGTATTACCAATTGGTGGTTTGAAAGAAAAAACATTAAGTGCTCACCGCGCGGGATTAACAAAAATTATTTTACCGGCGGAAAATGAGAAAGATTTAGATGATATTCCAGAGAGCGTAAAAGAAAACCTTACGTTTGTGCTTGCATCTCATTTAGACGAAGTATTGGAGCACGCATTAGTAGGAGTGAAACAATGAAAGTAACAAAAGCAGATATTGTAATTAGTGCCGTTAAACCGGAACAATATCCAGACAGTGATTTACCAGAAATTGCCTTAGCAGGTCGTTCTAATGTCGGGAAGTCTTCCTTTATTAATAAAATTTTAAATCGTAAAAAGTTAGTACGTATTTCTTCTAAACCAGGAAAAACGCAAACGCTGAACTTTTTCTTAATCAATGAAATGATGCATTTTGTTGACGTTCCAGGTTATGGATATGCGAAAGTATCTAAAACAGAGCGCGCGGCATGGGGCAGAATGATTGAGACTTACTTTACAACACGTACGCAATTAGACGCAGCTGTATTAGTAGTTGATTTACGTCACCAACCAACAAAAGATGACATTATGATGTATGATTTCTTAAAGCATTATGAAATCCCAACAATTATTATTGCAACGAAAGCCGATAAAATTCCGAAAGGGAAATGGCAAAAGCATTTAAAAGTTGTAAAAGAAACGCTTGCTGTTGAAATTGGCGATGAAATCGTTCTATTCTCTTCTGAAACAGGACTTGGAAAAGAAGAAGCATGGAAAGCAATTCATAGAATGACAAAAACAAAAAACGCGTGACGAATGTCGCGCGTTTTTTTTATTTACTAAACTTTTAGCGTACGTTTAATGTAACTTCAATATTTCCTCTTGTTGCTTTAGAGTAAGGACATACACCGTGAGCGGCTTCTACAAGTTCTTGTGCTTCGGCATGAGAAACACCAGCAACATGTACGTCAAGTACAGCAGATAGTCCGAAACCACCATCTGTATCTTTACCGATAGAAACGTGTGCAGTCACTTCTGTACTTTCCACTTTCATACGTTTTGTACGAATTACAAGTTGCAATGCGCTATCAAAGCAAGCTGCATAACCAGCTGCAAATAATTGTTCTGGATTTGTTGCCTCTCCGCCTGCGCCACCTAGTGCTTTTGGCATTTTTACATCAAGATTTAATATGCCATCATCTGAAACTACCTTACCGTTTCTTCCACCTGTAGCTGTTACTGAAGCAGTATATAATTTATCCATGTTTATTCCCCTTTTCTATCATTAATTTTTTTCATTGTTTCAATTAATGTGTTTAATTGGATTAATAAAGAATGATATTCTTGCTCTGTAATTCCTAAATTTGTAGCCATCGTTGCCGGTAATGAACAAGCTATTTCTTTTAAATCTTTACCTTGTTCTGTTAATTCAATACAAACTTTTCGCTCGTCTTCTTTTGAACGAACACGTTGTACAAGTTTTAATGATTCCATCCGTTTTAACATAGGTTTTAAAGTACCAGAATCTAAAAATAGACGTTCTCCAATTTCTTTTACTGTTAGTCCGTCTAGTTCCCAGAGTACGAGTAAGGTAATGTACTGGGGATACGTAATGCCCATTTCTTCTAAATAGGGTCGGTAAAAACGAGTAACCTCTTTAGAACAAGCGTAAATAGAAAAACAAAGTTGGTTATCTAGATGTAAAGGATTTTCTTTCATAAGCAACTCCTTATATTTTTAAATTGTGCACAATTTAATTTTGTAAAATCAATATAACGAAAAAAAATACAATGTCAAATGCATTGCATTGCATTGCATTGAGAAAGTGAGTACTATATTTTGGAACAATCATACATATTTTCCTTCATGATGAAAGAAGATAGAAAAGATGATGTTATAATTAATATGGAATAGTTTCCATCACTTGATTATGAGGACTTTTTTTGGTAACGTACAAATAGAGTTATTATTTTATAATCATTATAAAGTAGAGAGTTCTTTATTAATCTTACTGAAGCTCCTTTATTACATATGGAGAAAAAATAATCAGTTGTTCACACGATTGTCAGATTCATAAGAGGAAAGTTGTATTATGATAGTAGATAAAGTGATAAAACGGGTGAAGGGGGACATGCTGCGTGCATATTCTTGTTGTTAGTGTAAATTATCGAACAGCCCCTGTAGAATTTCGTGAGAAACTCACATTTCAGGCAGCAGAGCTAGAGCAAGCAATGACTACATTACAAAACCAAAAGAGCGTACTAGAAAATGTCATTGTATCAACCTGTAATCGCACTGAGATTTACGCTGTTGTCGATCAATTACACACGGGACGGTATTACATTAAGAAGTTTTTAGCTGATTGGTTTCAGCTTGAAATAGAAGAAGTCGCACCATACTTGTCTATTTTTGAACAAGATGGCGCAATAGATCATTTATTCCGCGTAACGTGCGGTTTAGATTCTATGGTTGTTGGAGAGACGCAAATTTTAGGTCAAATAAAAGATAGCTTTTTAGAAGCGCAACAAGTAAAAGCGACAGGTACAATTTTTAATGAGTTGTTTAAGCAAGTGGTTACGTTAGCAAAACGTGCGCACTCAGAAACAACGATTGGTGAAAGTGCGATGTCTGTTAGTTATGCTGCTGTTGAGCTCGGAAAGAAAATATTTGGGGATTTAACAGATTGTCATGTACTTATTCTTGGTGCGGGTAAGATGGGTGAACTTGCACTGCAAAACTTATACGGAAGCGGTGCTCGTAAAGTAACAGTTATGAATAGGACGCTTACGAAAGCGGAAGTGATGGCTGAGAAATATATGGGACATGCAAAGCCTTTAAGTGAATTGCAATGTGCATTATTAGAAGCGGATATTTTAATTAGTTCAACGGGTGCATCAGAATATGTCATTACGAAAGAGATGATGACGAAAGTAGAGAGAATGCGCTCTGGTCGGCCGTTATTTATGGTTGATATTGCAGTACCACGTGATATTGATCCTGCGATTGATGAATTAGAAGGCTCTTTCTTATATGATATCGATGATCTGCAAGGTGTAGTTGAAGCAAACCGTGCTGAACGTTTAAAAGAAGCAGAGAAAATTCAATTTATGATTGAAGAGGAAATGGTTTTATTTAAAACGTGGTTAAGTACGCTTGGTGTTGTACCGTTAATATCGGCTCTTCGTGATAAAGCGCTAGCAATTCAAAGTGACACGATGGAAAGTCTTGAGCGAAAAATACCAAACCTTAGTGATCGTGAGAAAAAAGTAATTAGTAAACATACGAAAAGTATTATTAATCAATTGTTAAAAGACCCAATTTTAGTAGCAAAAGAATTAGCTGCTGAAGAGGGAGCTGGCGAAAAATTAGCTTTATTTGCGAAGATTTTTGATTTAGAAGTGGAAGAAGCGGGAAATACGGAAGAAGTAGAACATAAAAGAGCGTGGACACCATCCGTTCCATCTTTATAACTTGGAAGGATGATCGGATGAGTTTTTTAAATAACAGTATTATTTATCATATTGCAATTATTTTATATGCTTGTAGCATTAGTTTATATTTTATAGATTATTTTCAAAGTAACCGAAAGGCGAACCGATTTGCTTTTTGGTTACTTTCGATTGTATGGGTATTGCAGTCTATCTTTATGTTGCTTAGGGCTACAGATTCAGAAACGAACCCTATTTTAACTTTATTGTCAGGGATTTATTTTTATGTTTGGTTATTGATTACGATGTCATTAGTCATTAATCGATTTATGCGCATTGACTTTTTAGTCTTTTTTACAAATGTTGTAGCATTTGGCGTAAGCGCTTTTTCTATTTTTACACCGCTCGGAAAGATGTCGCCAGTACTTGCAGAGCAATTAGTTTCAGAACTTGTATACGTGCATGTCGGTATGGCGATTATTTCTTATGCAACGTTTACTGTATCGTTTATTTTTTCTATTATGTATTTATTGCAATATCGGCTATTAAAAAAGAAAAAATGGAATGCGAGATTAAGAAGGTTAGGGAATTTGCCGAAGCTTGAATCTATGTCTTACGGATTAAATTTATTTTCTGTTCCGTTTTTCTTATTAGCAATTATATTAGGATGCATATGGGGATATACAAAATTGGATAATTTCCATTGGTATGATACGAAAGTAATCGGGTCTTTTGTCGTTCTATTTGTATATTGCGTGGGCTTATATTTACGAGCGGCAGATGTGTTGCAGGGTAAGAAAATTGTGCTGTGGAATATCGGGGCATTTCTCGTAATGCTAGTTAACATTTTTTTATTAAGCAGTTTATCTAATTTCCACTTTTGGTATTTATAATGAGGAGAGAGAATTATGCGCAAAATTATTGTAGGTTCACGAAAGAGTAAACTAGCATTAACACAAACAAATTGGTTTATCGATCAATTAAAAGCGCTTGGTTTACCATATGAATTTGAAGTGAAAGAAATCGTCACAAAAGGTGATGTTATTTTAGATGTTACTCTTTCAAAAGTAGGCGGAAAAGGTTTATTTGTAAAGGAAATTGAACATGCGTTGCTTACGAAAGAAATTGATATGGCTGTACATAGTATGAAAGATATGCCAGCTGTACTTCCAGATGGATTAACGATTGGTTGTACGCCAAAGCGCGTTGACCCTCGTGATGCTTTTATTTCTAAAAACGGAGAATCGTTTAAAGACTTAGCAGAAGGCGCGATCTTAGGGACGAGTAGTTTGAGACGTAGTGCACAATTACTAGCTGCGAGACCAGATTTACAAGTGAAATGGATTCGTGGGAATATCGATACACGCTTACGTAAGTTAAAAGATGAAGATTACGATGCAATTATTTTAGCGACAGCTGGATTACAGAGAATGGGCTGGGACGGAGAAGTTATTACAGAACATTTAGACGAAACGTTATGTGTACCAGCCGTAGGACAAGGCGCATTAGCGATTGAATGTCGTGAGGATGATAAGGATTTACTTCAGTTGTTAGCACATATTAATGATGCAGTAACAGAAAGAACAGTGGCTACTGAACGAGTATTTCTTCATAAACTTGAAGGTGGATGCCAAGTTCCAATCGCTGGATATGCAACTCTTAAAGAAAATGATGCAATCGAATTAACGGCGCTGGTCGGTTCTATGGACGGTTCTGTTTTATTGAAAGAGATAGTAGTAGGCACTGATCCGAAGCAAGTTGGATTAGAGGCTGCGGACCGTTTAATTAAACAAGGAGCAAAAGAGCTCATCCTTGCTGCAAATAAGGAGCAACAATAAATATGGATGCTCTCGCTGGCAAAATAGTATTGATTACACGTGCCCAGCATCAAGCGAAACAAATGAGTGTAGCAGTGAAAGAAAGGAGCGGAATTCCATTGGAAATTCCGCTTTTGCGTATGGAAGGCACATCTCATAGGCAAATTCAACGTATAACAAGGCAACTACATTTGTATGACTGGGTTATTTTTACGAGTAAAAATGGTGTAGCTTTTTTTCTAGATGGTTTGAAAAAGAAAATACCATTAACTATTAAAATTGCTGCGGTAGGCGTGAAAACAAAATTAGAGTTAGAAAAAAGGGGCTATCAAGTGGACTTTGTTCCAACTTCATTTGTTGCAGAAGTATTTGCAGAAGAGTTTGTAAGAAAACTAAGTGGAAACGAGTGCATTCTATTTCCGAAAGGGAATTTAGCAAGAGATATAATCCCGGTTAAACTTAGGGAATTTGGTGTTTTTCTAGATGAGCTAATCGTATATGGTACGAAGGTGAATGTAGAGAAAAAACAAGAACTTATAACAGCATTGAAATTAGGGGAAGTAAATATTATTACATTTACGAGCCCTTCAACTGTTGATAGTTTTGTTCATTTACTTGAGGGTACAAACTGGAGAGAATGGACGAAAAAATGTACAATTGCTTGTATAGGGCCTATTACGGAAAAAGAGGCGCTCCTTTATTTTCCACATGTTATTGTGCCGAAAGAGTACACTGTAGAAGCATTACTACAATGCATTTGTGAATCTATAAAATAAAAGAATGGGGATAGAAATCTATGAATTCTTTACAATTTAATCGTCATCGTCGTCTAAGACAAAGCGGGGGCATGCGTGCACTTGTGCGTGAAACATTTTTACATACAGAAGATTTTATTTACCCTATTTTTGTATTAGAAGGAGAAAATACTCGTAATGAAGTTCCTTCTATGCCAGGCGTATATCAAATGTCTTTAGACTTATTGCAAGCTGAAATGCAAGAGGTCGTTGATTTAGGTATTCGTTCTGTTATTGTATTTGGTTTACCTGCTGAAAAGGACGAAGTTGGATCATCGGCATATTGTGAGCATGGAATTGTACAGCGTGCAATTAAGCAAATTAAAGATGAGTTCCCAGAGCTAGTAGTAGTTGCAGATACATGTTTATGTCAATTCACAAGCCATGGTCATTGCGGTGTTATAGAAGATGGCGTTATTTTAAATGATGAGTCTCTTGCAGTTCTTGCAAAAACAGCTGTAAGTCAAGCGAAAGCAGGCGCAGACATTATTGCACCATCAAATATGATGGACGGATTCGTAACAGCAATTCGCCATGCATTAGATGAAAATGGTTTCGCGCATGTACCAGTTATGTCGTACGCTGTGAAATATTCATCAGCATTTTACGGACCGTTCCGTGATGCAGCACATGGTGCACCGCAGTTCGGTGACCGTAAAACATATCAAATGGACCCAGCGAATCGTATGGAAGCATTCCGTGAAGCAGAATCAGATGTAATGGAAGGGGCAGACTTCTTAATTGTAAAGCCAGCTCTTTCTTATTTAGATATCGTTCGTGATGTGAAAAATAGCTTTAACTTACCAGTCGTTGCTTATAACGTAAGTGGTGAATATTCGATGATTAAAGCAGCAGCGCAAAATGGTTGGATTAATGAAAAAGAAGTTGTACTTGAGAAATTAATTAGCATGAAACGCGCAGGAGCAGACTTGATTATTACGTATCATGCAAAAGATGCAGCAAGATGGTTACAAGAAGGAGGCGCTAAATAATGAAAAAGTTCGATAAGTCGATTGCGGCGTTTGAAGAGGCACAAAATTTAATGCCTGGAGGCGTAAATAGCCCTGTTCGTGCCTTTAAGTCTGTTGGTATGAATCCGCTGTTTATGGAGCGCGGAAAAGGCTCTAAAGTATATGATATCGATGGGAATGAATACATCGATTACGTATTATCGTGGGGACCTTTAATTCATGGTCATGCGAACGACCGTGTTGTTGAGGCTTTAAAAGCTGTTGCTGAAAAAGGAACAAGCTTTGGTGCCCCAACAGAAATTGAAAATAAATTAGCGCAGCTTGTTATTGAGCGCGTGCCATCAATTGAGATTGTACGTATGGTTAACTCTGGAACAGAAGCGACAATGAGTGCACTACGTTTAGCTCGAGGTTATACAGGGCGTAACAAAATTTTGAAATTCATTGGTTGTTATCATGGTCATGGTGATTCTTTATTAATTAAAGCAGGTTCTGGTGTGGCGACGCTAGGTTTACCAGATAGCCCTGGTGTACCAGAAGGTGTAGCGAAAAATACGATTACAGTAGCGTACAACGATTTAGAAAGTGTAAAATATGCTTTCGAACAATTCGGTGATGACATTGCTTGTATAATTGTAGAACCAGTGGCAGGGAATATGGGTGTTGTTCCTCCACAACCAGGATTTTTAGAAGGACTTCGTGAAGTGACAGAGCAAAACGGTGCACTACTTATTTTTGATGAAGTAATGACTGGATTCCGTGTTGCTTATAATTGTGGACAAGGTTACTACGGCGTAACTCCTGACTTAACTTGTTTAGGTAAAGTAATCGGTGGTGGCTTGCCGGTAGGAGCATACGGTGGGAAGGCAGAGATTATGCGTCAAGTTGCACCAAGCGGACCGATTTACCAAGCCGGAACATTATCGGGTAATCCACTTGCAATGACAGCAGGCTATGAAACGTTAGTGCAGTTAACACCAGAATCATATGTGGAATTTGAGCGTAAAGCAGAAATGTTAGAGGCTGGACTACGTAAGGCAGCTGAAAAGCATAATATCCCGCATCACATTAATCGTGCAGGTTCTATGATTGGTATTTTCTTTACAGATGAGCAAGTTATTAATTATGATACAGCAAAATCTTCAAACTTAGAATTCTTTGCAGCTTACTATCGTGAAATGGTAGAACAAGGTGTATTTTTACCACCTTCTCAATTTGAAGGTTTATTCTTATCGACAGCACATAGTGATGCAGATATTGAGGCGACAATTGCGGCGGCCGAAATTGCAATGTCAAAATTAAAAGCATAATTTCTTAGAGAAAATCGCTTTCCATTAGGGGAGCGATTTTTTTTATTCATAAAGTAGCCTTAGGGAACATAAATCTGTAATGACCTATAGTTTGGGAGGGGGAAAAGAAGTGGCAACAGATCATTCATTACGATTTTCATTAAAAGAATCTGTTTGGTTCCAGAAGGGACAGGAAGTCGAAGAACTTTTGTCAATTTCGTTAGATCCAGACGTTGAGATAGAGGAGCTCGATCATGAAGTTATCGTGAGAGGGCAATTAGATTTAACGGGAGAGTACGTTGCAAGGCAAGATGATTCAGCTTATTCATTAAGAGAGCTATCACCAGCAAAGGCAATTGATTATGTAGAAACAAGGGCAGACGGGGTTAATGAGCTTGTCCATTCCTTTCCGCTCGAAATATCAATTCCAAGAAATCGAGTGAAAGTAATTGAAGAATTATATGTATCAATCGAGGAATTTGATTATGAATTAAAGGAAAATGGTTGCTTACAACTATTAGCGGATATATCTATTACAGGTTTATGTGACGAAGAAAGAACCGAGGATGAAGAGGAAGAGACGGCGTATGCCGAGTTGGAAGCTAATTCAGCTGAAGAAGATGAAAGTAGACCTGCGCCGCACGAAGAGGTACCAGCCTATAAAGAATCAGATGGATGGGAAGATTATGCATTTGAACCGTTTCAGTTAGAAGAAAGAAAAGAGCAAGAAATAGAAGAAGAGGAATTAGAAGAACAGGAACTTGTGGAGCGTGAAGAGGAGCAAGAAACGACGCCACAATTTGAATTGTTCGGGCGGAAAAATTTCAAGAAAGAAAAAGCAAAAAAGCAGGAAGAGCCAGAGGAAGAAGCATATTCACAGCGAGATGAAAATGCACTTTATTTAACGAAATTATTTACGAAAGAACCAGAAGAAGAATTTACGAAGTTAAGAATGTACTTCGTACAAGAAGGAGACACAATTGAATCGGTTGCAGAACGTTATGAAACGACTGTACAAAGCTTATATCGTGTAAATCAATCAGAAGATATATATTTAACTACAGGGCAAATTATATATATTCCTGTTTCAAAAGCAACAGCGAAATAAGTGAGTGAGTTTTTTCACTCACCTCTTTTCTTTTCCTAGAAGCTATGTTTTGAATAAGAAAGGGTTATTCGTATGGATATTGAATTACGAAATCGCTATGAACCCATTGTGAGGCAATATAGATTGGACACTCAGCATATGGAAGAGCACGGAAGTGTAATGAAAATTTATACGAATCAAGGTCCGTATGCGTTAAAGAAAATACAAGATAGAAAGTTAGAGCGGAATAATTTTTTGCACCATATTCAATATTTGAAGGAGAAAGGTTTTTCGAATTATGTACCTATCTATCATGCGACGGACGGGAATTATGTTTTAAGTGATGGGACGTATAGCTATTATTTAATGCCTTGGTTAGAACGTGCGGAAGGAAACGGAGAAGATAATGATCAATACCATAAGATGTTTCAAACTCTCGGGACGTTGCATCAAAAAACGGTGAAAGAGGAAACTTATACAGAAGAAGATTTAGAAAAACATTATACAAATATATCCGAACGTTGGGAAAATGATGGTGAGATATTAGAAGAGTTTCTTGTAGAATCTGAAGCGAAGTGGTATATGTCGCCATTTGAATTACAATATTGTACGTATTATCACCATGTTATGAGAGCACGTGAGTTCGCAACGAAACAATTAAGTGAATGGCATGATGCAATGAAAGAAAAGGAAACGACACGTACTACTTTCGTTCATGGAAATGTATCGCTTAATCACTTTTTATTTGATTATGAACGAAACGGTTATTTTATTAGTTTAGAAAAGTCTCAGTTTGCTACACCGGTACAGGATATCGTCAGCTTTTATTCAAGGTCTTTAAACACATATCCAATTGCGCGGAGTGACCGCTTTGAATGGTATCAAATGTATCAAAAAAATTTTCCATTTACGAAAGAGGAGCAGATTCTTATGTTTGCGTATATGACGTACCCGTCGCATTTTATTCGGCAAATTCAGTCGTATACGAAAAGAAGAAAGAGTCGTAATGAAGAAAATGAGCTTCGCGGGGTGAAAAGCCTGCAGCAATCGCATTGGCTCATTAGCAATACAGAATATTTCCTTTCGCAATTACAAGCTGCCCAGCAAGGGAACGGATAAAGTGAAACTTTAATCAGTGGGGGGTTTGTTCATCCCCCACTGATTATTAGCCTTCACCAATCGGGCGCTTACGGACAGCGGGGCTTCCACCTAACTTCTTTGCTCAAGCCGAATTTTGAGGTGGGGGTCTTACTGTCCGGCAAATAGCGGGATAAAAAAGATAAGTAGGGAGAACCCTAAAATGTACCCTATAGAATAGACACTGAAAAAAAGTCTATTCTATAGGGTATTTCTTGTATAATGAGAGAAAATTGGGATCGGAGAAAGTTCAAAATGACAAAAAAGCTATTTACAGAAAGAGACATTCAAATTCTATCAAATAACCCCTACATAAAATCTGTAAGTCAGAAAGGTATCACTTATACAGATGAATTTAAGCGTATTTTTATTGAGGAAAATGAGAAAGGAAAACTACCTCGAAATATTTTTGAAGAATGTGGTTTTGATATAGATATGATTGGAATGAAACGAATTATGTCATCAGGAAGTAGGTGGCGTGCTGCTTACAGAAAAAATGGTGTATTTGGTTTGCGAGATACACGCACCCAAAACGCGGGAAGAACTCTTGAGAGAGAGCTTACGTTAGAAGAGAAGTATGCTCGTTTAGAAGCCGAACGGAACTTACTAAAGGCAGAAAATGAATTGTTAAAAAAGATCAAACTTATGGAAGGGAGGATGAGAAGGAAATAACGTTATCACCTAGTCAGAAATATATCCTGATTCGTTCTGTCATCATAAAATATAACTTAAGAAATATGGTGAGTTATTTGTGTAAAGTAGCTGGTGTATCCCGTTCGGATACTATAATTATTTTTCCATTTCATCTCAAGAACAACGGAAACAAAAGAACAATCAAGATGAAATCGTGAAAAAAATCATATTAAAAGCACTTCGATTTAGAAATCGAAAGAAAGGGGCTCGTCAAATAAAAATGACATTGGTGGGTCATTTTCAAGTTGTCTACAATTTAAAGCGTATCCGTAGAATCATGAAAAAATATGAGATTATCTGTCCGATTCGGAAAGCAAATCCTTATAAAAGAATGCTGAAAGCTTCAAAAGAACATCGAGTAGTGCCGAATCAATTAAATCGAGAATTTAAACAAAACACCCCAGGAAAAACGCTTCTTACAGATATCACTTATTTAGTTTACGGTAAGAATAAAAGAGCTTATTTATCTACAATTTTAGATGGCTCAACCAATGAAATTTTAGCTTACCATGTTTCAGAACAGATGACATTAGACCTCGTAACAACAACTCTTCATAAACTAAAACGGAATAAGAGGATTCGATTGACTGAAGGTGCATATATTCATTCAGATCAAGGAGCCCACTACACAAGCCCTACCTACCAAAAATTAGTCAAAAAGCTAAAGCTCGGACAATCTATGTCAAGAAGAGGGAACTGTTGGGATAACGCTCCACAAGAATCATTTTTTGGTCATCTGAAAGATGAAGCACATATAAAACCTTGCGAGTCTTTTACTGAGTTGAAACAAGAGATTAAGAAATATATGACGTACTATAATCACTATAGATATCAATGGAATTTAAAAAAGATGACTCCTGTTGGATACAGAAATCATCTTCTTGATGTTGCCTAACTTTTTTAAAAATGTCCTTTACAAAGGGTACAGATTACCCTGCTTATCTTTTTTTATTAGTTCCATAAAGAGATAAAAGCCGTAGTTTCAAATTTATCTTGACGAATAAGGTTTCGTTTTTTACACTATTGTATATAATAATTAACAATCACATAAATGCATTGAAGGGGAAGAGTATAACATGAAACGTCTTCAGAGAGGGGAACCATTGGCTGGGAGGTTCTCTAGATAGTTATGTTAGAAGGTAGCCCTGGAGCATCTTTTCTGAACGGAATGATTCTTATTAGGAAAAGACGGATTTGTCCGTTATCAAATTAAGAGTATAAGCAAATTCTGAATTTGTTTGTAAATAAAGGTGGTACCGCGATGTCCCTCGTCCTTTTTTGGATGAGGGGCATTTTTTATTTTAAGGAGGGAAAATAATGTCAAACACGGAAAAAAATTTACCAACTAAATATGATCATATGTCCGTTGAAGAAGGCCTTTACAAGTGGTGGCTTGAAGGCAAATATTTCGAAGCAACAGGAGATGAGAAGAAACAACCATATACAATTGTAATTCCACCTCCGAACGTAACTGGTAAGTTACACTTAGGTCATGCTTGGGATACGACACTTCAAGATATTTTAACTCGTACAAAGCGTATGCAAGGTTATGATGTATTATGGCTTCCAGGAATGGACCATGCTGGTATCGCAACGCAAGCGAAAGTAGAAGGGAAACTTCGTGAAGAAGGTATTTCACGTTACGATCTTGGCCGTGAGAAATTCCTTGAAAAAGCTTGGGAATGGAAAGAAGAATACGCTTCTCACATTCGTCAACAATGGGGGAAAGTTGGTTTAGGACTAGACTATTCTCGTGAACGCTTCACATTAGACGAAGGCTTATCTAACGCTGTTAATAAAGTATTCGTTCAATTATATGAAAAAGGCTTAATTTACCGCGGTGAGTATATCATCAACTGGGATCCAGCAACACGCACAGCTCTTTCTGATATTGAAGTAATTCATAAAGAAGTTCAAGGTGCATTCTACCATATGAACTATCCGTTAACAGACGGTTCTGGGCACATTCGCCTTGCAACTACTCGTCCAGAAACAATGCTTGGTGATACAGCAGTAGCAGTTCATCCAGAAGATGATCGTTACAAACATTTAATCGGAAAAACAGTTACACTTCCAATCGTAGGCCGTGAGATTCCGATTATTGCTGATGAATACGTAGAAAAAGACTTCGGAACAGGCGTTGTAAAAATCACACCAGCTCATGACCCGAATGACTTTGAAGTAGGTAACCGTCATGACTTACCACGTATTTTAGTAATGAACGAAGATGGAACGATGAACGAAAAAGCTGGTAAGTACAACGGTATGGATCGTTTCGAATGCCGTAAAGAGTTAGTGAAAGACTTACAAGAAGCTGGCGTATTAGTAGAAATTGAGCCTCATATGCACTCAGTAGGTCATAGTGAGCGTAGCGGTGCAATTGTTGAGCCTTACTTATCAACACAATGGTTCGTAAAAATGGCTCCACTTGCAGAAAAAGCGGTTGAACTTCAACAAAAAGAAGAAGAAAAAGTAACGTTCGTACCAGAGCGTTTTGAAAACACATACTTACGCTGGATGGAAAACATTCATGACTGGTGTATTTCTCGTCAATTATGGTGGGGACACCGTATTCCAGCTTGGTATCATAGAGAAACTGGTGAAGTATACGTAGGCACGGAAGCGCCAGCGGATATTGAAAACTGGAATCAAGATAACGACGTACTTGATACATGGTTTAGTTCAGCACTATGGCCATTCTCAACACTTGGCTGGCCGAATGAAGATGCAGCAGACTTTAAAAAGTTCTATTCAACAGATGCTTTAGTAACTGGTTATGACATTATCTTCTTCTGGGTATCTCGTATGATTTTCCAAGGTTTAGAGTTTACAGGAGAGCGTCCATTTAAAGATGTATTAATTCACGGTTTAGTTCGTGATGAGCAAGGACGTAAAATGAGTAAATCTCTTGGTAACGGTATCGACCCAATGGATGTTATCGAGAAGTACGGTGCAGATGCAATGCGTTACTTCTTATCAACAGGAAGTGCACCAGGTCAAGATTTACGTTTCAGCATGGAAAAAGTAGAATCTACTTGGAACTTCATTAATAAAATTTGGAACGCATCACGTTTCGTATTAATGAACATGGATGACATGAAGTATGAAGAAATCGATTTAACTGGTGAAAAATCAGTTGCAGATAAGTGGATTTTAACTCGCTTAAACGAAACAATCGAAAGTGTAACACGTAACATGGATAAATATGAGTTCGGTGAAGCTGGTCGTTCATTATACAACTTCATTTGGGATGATTTCTGTGACTGGTACATTGAAATGGCAAAACTTCCACTATACGGTGAAGATGAAGCAGCTAAGAAAACAACTCGTTCTATTTTAGCTTACGTATTAGACCAAACAATGCGTCTATTACATCCATTCATGCCATTTGTAACAGAGAAAATTTGGCAGCATTTACCGCATGAAGGCGAGTCTATTACAGTAGCAGCATGGCCAACAGTTCGCGAAGATTTACAAGATAAAGAAGCGGCAGCAGAAATGCACCTTCTAGTTGATATCATTCGCTCTGTTCGTAACATCCGTGCGGAAGTAAATACGCCAATGAGCAAAAAAGTTCAAATGCAAATTAAAGCAAAAGACGAGGCAGTACTAGAGCAGCTTACGAAAAACAGCTCTTACATTGAGCGTTTCTGTAACCCAAGTGAACTAACAATTAAGATTGATTTACAAGCACCAGAAAAAGCGATGACTGCAATCGTATCAGGTGCAGAGTTATTCTTACCGTTAGCCGATCTTATCAATCTTGATGAAGAGAAAGCGCGTCTTGAAAAAGAACTTGAGAAGTTCGGTAAAGAAGTAGAACGTGTACAGAAGAAACTTTCAAACCAAGGATTCGTAGCGAAAGCTCCTGCAGAAGTTATTGACGGAGAGCGTGCGAAAGAGCAAGATTACCTAGAAAAACGCGAAGCGGTTCGTCAACGTCTAGCTGATCTTGAAAAATAAAAATGTTTTTCAGAGACTCACTATATTGGTGAGTCTCTTTTCTTTGCGTATAATAGAATTAAGAAGTTTGTCTTTTGAAAGGGGAATAGCAAACGTGATACATACATACGAAGAAGCGATAAACTGGATTCATAGCCGATTGAAATTTGGGATAAAACCAGGACTAGAAAGAATGCAATGGATGTTAGAAGAACTCGGAAATCCAGAGCGTCATATAAAATGTGTTCATCTTGCCGGCACAAATGGAAAAGGTTCAACTTTAACATATATGCGCTACATGTTAGAAGGCGCGAAATATAAAGTAGGAACGTTTACATCGCCTTACATAGAAACATTCAATGAACGTATTAGTGTAAACGGAATACCGATTGCAGATGAAGAGATTGCGGAACTTGTAAATATGGTAAAGCCAGTCATTGAAAAATTAGATGAGACGGAATTAGGAGAAGCGACTGAGTTTGAAATCATTACAGTAATGGCAATTTGTTATTTCGGTAAAGTTAATTTCTGTGATGTTGTTTTATTTGAAACGGGGCTTGGGGGAAGATTTGATTCTACAAATGTTATTCATCCGGTTCTCACGATTATTACGAATATTGGTCACGATCATATGCATATTTTAGGCAATACACTAGGAGAAATTGCATATGAAAAGGCAGGAATTATTAAGTCTGGTGTTCCAGTTATTACTGGTGTGAAAAATGAAGAAGCATTACAAGTAATTCAAAAGGTTGCTAAGGAAAATCATGCAAGCTTATATGAATTTGGAAAACAGTTTACAACACTACATAAACATTCTAATGAAGATGGAGAACATTTTGATTTTGCTTGTCCATTTGCCTCGTTTGAAAATGTTCGGATTTCAATGAAAGGTATTCATCAAGCAGGCAATGCAGCGCTAGCGCTTATGGCAGTCATGTATTTAAAAACATATTTATCATTTTTAATTAATGAAGAGGAAATGAAAGCTGGCTTACAAGAAGCCTACTGGATTGGTCGATTTGAAAAGTTACAAAGTAATCCAGATATTATAATAGATGGTGCTCATAATCCAGAAGGTATTGAAAGTCTTGTAAAAACAGTAGAGGCACATTATAAAAAGAAGAATGTAATAGTTTTATTTACTGCTCTTGGTGACAAACAGTTACATAACATGGTAGGGCAATTAGAAAAAGTTGCTGATGAAATAATATTTACGACGTTTGCCTTTGATCGTGCCATTTCTGCTGACAAGCTTGCATCGTATTCACAACCAGAGTCAAAATTAGTTTTTGAAGATTGGAAAGAGGCAATTGATACAAAAGTTGGTATGATTGGAGAAAATGATGTCTTTATCATAACAGGTTCTCTTTATTTCATTTCTGAAGTTCGAAAATATATTCGCGAGAAAAACTAGATAGTCTTTGCTATCTAGTTTTTTGTTCTACAAATGAAGTCAAATGCATACATATAAGATAAATATATAGGGTTATTTGGCGAATTTCTCTGACAAATATCTCGTTTTTTTGCGAAGTGAATATGATATGATGCGGACAACGATAAGAGGTGAGGTGTGAGTGTATGGACAAGCAATCACGAACGATCTCAGTGAAAGTAAATGGAACAGAAGCGAAGTATGAGGAAAAAAAGAAGGATGAGTTTGACTGGATGGTAGTAGAAAGTGAAAGACTAAAAAACGTTGTTCCGTTTCAAAAAGCGAAATTAGTGTCTAAGGAAAAAAAACGAAAGAAGTGGAGTAATACAATAATTGCAATCGTTGCAACTGCAATTGTTATTGGTACGGCGTTTGGAATGGGAATGCTGCATTTACTTAATGGACAAGGAACGACAGGGGGAAGCGAAGTAACAGCTTCGAAGCAGACGGGGAATGAAGAATCAAAGGTGGGTGGAACGGCAGAGCAAACACCGGCACCAAAAGAGGAAAAACAAAAAGCGCAGGTAGGAACGTCATTAGACCCGATGAAATTATTTTTTGTTCAAGGAGGGATTTATTCTTCCGAAGAAAAGGGACAGGCCGCTCTTGAAGAGTGGAAAGGCAATGGAG
Organism: Bacillus altaicus; assembly: GCF_042136375.2. Lineage (NCBI taxonomy): Bacteria > Bacillati > Bacillota > Bacilli > Caryophanales > Bacillaceae > Bacillus > Bacillus altaicus. The sequence goes on from NZ_CM143394.1 coordinate 1,280,344, forward strand.
GCGTGGCTGCTTTGAAACCGAGTGGTGATAAGTATGCGTTAGTTGTTGGTATTACGAGCGATGAACAGGCTGTTAATCAATTAATAGATCAGTATAAGCAAGATGGTGTTTCAGTTTTGAAAAAAAATTGGGATATTACAGATAAAGCATTGCTCAAAAATGATAAAGAAGTAGGAATGTTTTTAGCGAAAGTGCAGCCATTATATACTCATTTAACAAAATATGTGTCCAGCGTACAAACTAGTGGAAAAAGTAATCCAAAAGATATAGAGGCGATTGAAAAAGAGTGGAAAGCTATTGAAAAGGAAGCGAAGAGTATGAAGCGTGAAGATGCGAAGAAGCTTTATACGTATACGTCAATAGCGGTGCAAACGATTAAGGAAGGGAAGGGCGATAAGGAATCTGTAGCTAAATTAAATCAAGTTATTATTGATGGATTACTTTCGTACGAAAAAATGGTTTCACAAAAAGTAAAATAATAAGATAATAAGATGAAGGAGAAAGAAGTACATATACTTCTTTCTTTTGAATTTAGAGCAAAGTGCTTTCTGTATGGGCAGAATATAATCGTATTTAAAAAGAACTATTATTTTGTTTAGAGAAAATGATATTTCTAGAATTTGTGGGGAAACTATTCCTTTGATACGATTGATTTGAATTATTCTGCTTCATGCGAGAAGGGAAGGAGAAAATATGAGGAAAATTATTTTAGCTTCAGGATCACCTAGGAGGAAGGAACTGCTTGAATTAGCTGATGTGCCATTTGAAATCGTTGTTAGTGAAGTAGAAGAGACGATTGGTGCATATTTATCACCTTCTGATATTGTTATGTCGCTTGCTTTGCAAAAAGCATCTGCTGTGGCAGAAAATCATAGTGATCACGTTGTATTAGGTGCAGATACAATTGTTACATATGATTCACGTATTCTTGGAAAGCCGTCTAATGAGGCTGAGGCGAAAGAAATGTTACGATTATTATCGGGGAAAACACACGAAGTATACACAGGTGTTGCAATTATATTGAAAGAAAAAACGGTAACTTTTTATGAACGTACAGAAGTAACATTTTGGGAATTAACAGAAGAGGAAATAGACGTATACGTTGCATCGAAGGAACCACTTGATAAAGCAGGAAGCTATGGAATTCAAGGTAAAGGGTCTATTTTTGTTCAACATATTCAAGGGGACTACTACAGTGTAGTTGGCTTGCCAATTGCGCGTCTTGTCCGTGAATTAAAACAGTTTGATAGCGATGTAACCCATGCGTAAAATTGCATGGGGTTTTCTTTAGGAGAAATCGTAAAAAAAGGGGTGGAGAGATGAACGGTATTCGTGATGTTGTGAGAGAAGAACAGCCACGGGAGCGTTTATTGTTAGAAGGAGCAGGAAGTTTATCGAATCGAGAACTTCTTGCAGTTTTACTCAGAACGGGTTCTAAAGAAGAAACGGTGTTAACGTTATCAGATAATATTCTACATCATTTTGACGGCTTACGAATGTTAAAGGATGCAACGTTAGAAGAGATGATGAGCATTCATGGTGTTGGGATTGCAAAGGCGTCGCAGCTTATGGCTGCTTTTGAATTAGGTAGAAGAATGGTACGTTTAGAATATCAAAATAGATATAGTATTCGAAGTCCAGAAGATTGTGCGAGTTATATGATGGAAGAGATGCGTTTTTTGCAACAGGAGCATTTTGTTTGTTTATATTTGAATACGAAAAATCAAGTTATACATAGGCAAACTATTTTTATTGGAAGTTTAAATACGTCGATTGTGCACCCAAGGGAAGTTTTTAAAGAAGCGTTCCGTCGGGCAGCAGCCTCTATTATATGTCTTCATAACCATCCCTCAGGAGATCCGGCGCCGAGCCGTGAAGATATTGAAGTTACAAAACGACTAGTAGAATGTGGTCGGATTATTGGAATTGAAGTGCTTGATCATATCATAATAGGTGACCATAAATTCGTGAGTTTAAAGGAAAAAGGTCATATTTAAGACTATTCTTTTTACCTATTTTGTTTTATAATGTGATTTATGAGTTTTTTGTAGAAAATTATCTACAAGAAGGATACAGATATAAAAAAACGTACTGTTTTTATAAATATAAAGTAAGAAAAATGAGTCCGTGAAAATAAGAAGGGAAGATAAATGATATGTTTGGATTTGGTGGATTTACTCGCGATCTTGGAATTGACTTAGGAACAGCGAACACGCTTGTATATGTGAAAGGAAAAGGTGTAGTTTTACGTGAACCTTCAGTAGTAGCATTACAAACTGATACGAAACAAATCGTTGCGGTAGGTAGCGATGCAAAACAAATGATTGGTCGTACACCAGGAAACGTAGTGGCACTTCGCCCTATGAAGGATGGTGTAATTGCTGATTATGAAACAACAGCAATAATGATGAAATACTACATTCAACAAGCTCAAAAATCAAATGGATTCTTCTCACGTAAACCATACGTAATGGTATGTGTACCATCTGGTATTACAGCTGTAGAAAGACGTGCGGTAATCGATGCGACTCGTCAAGCTGGTGCTCGTGATGCTTATCCAATCGAAGAGCCATTTGCGGCAGCAATTGGTGCAAACTTACCTGTTTGGGAGCCGACTGGTAGTATGGTTGTTGATATCGGTGGTGGTACAACAGAAGTTGCAATTATTTCTTTAGGTGGTATTGTAACAAGTCAATCAGTTCGTGTTGCTGGTGATGATATGGACGATTCAATCATTCAGTACATTAAGAAGAGCTATAACTTAATGATCGGTGAAAGAACAGCAGAAGCACTAAAATTAGAAATCGGTTCTGCAGGCGAGCCAGAAGGTATCGAGCCTATGGAAATTCGCGGTCGTGATTTAGTAAGTGGTTTACCAAAAACAGTACTAATTCAACCAGAAGAAATTGCAGATGCATTAAAAGATACAGTAGATGCAATTGTAGAATCAGTTAAAAATACGTTAGAAAAAACTCCACCTGAATTAGCAGCGGATATTATGGACCGTGGTATCGTATTAACAGGTGGTGGGGCATTACTACGTAACTTAGATAAAGTGATTAGTGAAGAAACAAATATGCCAGTTCTTGTTGCAGAGGATCCATTAGATTGCGTAGCAATTGGAACGGGTAAAGCATTAGACAATATCGACCTTTTCAAAACTGCTGCTCGATAATATTGCAAAATAAAAATCAATGAAATTAAGAGGGTGTGAACGTGCCACAGTTTTTCTTAAACAAAAGATTAATTGTTTTGTTAGTTAGTATTATTCTTCTCGTGGCATTGATTGGAATCTCATTGAAAGAACGGAACAGTTTATCATGGCCAGAGCAGTTTATAAAAGATACTGTCGGTGTTGTAGAACGTGTATTCCAAAAGCCAGCGAATTATGTTGCCGGATTCTTCGAGAACGTAGAAGATGTAAAGCGCACGTATGAAGAGAATAAAGAATTAAAAGCAAAGTTAGATAACTATGCAAAGTTATCAAGTGACGTAAAGCAATTAGAAGATGATAAAAAGAAATTACAAGAGTTAACTGGTAAAAAAGAGTTGAATAGCGATTATACTGAAATTCCAGCTACTGTTGTTTCTCGTAATCCAGATAAATGGTACGATTTAATTGGAATTGATAAAGGGGCACAGCAAGGAATTAAAAAAGATATGGCTGTAATCACTTCACAAGGTTTAGTTGGACGAGTGAAAAGTGTATCGCAGTTTACATCATCAGTAGAGTTGTTAAGTTCTATGAGCCGAACAAACCGTGTTTCTGCTATTGTACAAGGTCAAGAAAAAATCTTTGGATTGATTGAAGGTTATGATAAAGAAAAACAATTACTTCTTTTCACAAAGATTGGCTCTGATGCACCAGTAGCAAAAGATCAATTAGTTGTAACGTCTGGGCTTGGGGATATTTTCCCGAAAGGGCTTGTGATCGGAACAATCGTTGATGTTCAGCCAGATCCATACGGTTTAACAAAAACAGCTTATGTAAAACCTGCTGCTGATTTAAATGACGTAGAGCATATTACGGTTGCCAAACGCGCTACGCCTACAGCGCCGTTAGAATAGGAGGGGAAGAAGAGATGATGACGATTTTAAAAAGAGCAGCTCTTCCTCTTTTGCTCCTTTTTGTTTTTTTATTTGAAAATATGTTCTCTACTGTTGTTCCAACAGACGTCTTTTGGAAAGGCAGTATAGCAGCACCGCATTTCTTTATAATTGTGTTATGTTTTATTACGGTGTACTATAGTCAGGTTCAAGGGATTTACTACGGACTATTATTTGGTTTCTTATTTGATACCGTATACACAGAACTGGTCGGAATATATATTTTTGCTTATCCGATTTTAGCTTATTTAGTTTATAGTGTGATGAAGGTATTACAATTGAATTTATTTATTGTCGCTTCTATCGTACTGGCTGGCATTGCAGCATTAGAGTATTATGTGTATGGGTTTTTAACTTTGTTAGGACGTACTCACATGTCAGCATCTGTCTTTTTCACAGATCGTCTCCTTGCTACTTTATTGCTAAATGGAATTTTCTTGTTAATAGTTTGTTTCCCACTGAGACGATATTTAGTGCGTCTTTCAAAAGCGATAGAAGAAAAGGAAAAAAGGATTTTCTAATTTTATGTCGAATTGAATCGGTGGGGTGAACTTTAGTGGAAGAAAAAAAGCAACAAAATGTAACGATAAAAGGGACAAAAGATGGAATAACACTTCATTTAGATGATTGCTGTTCATTCTCTGAGCTACTAAAAGAATTGGATGAAAAGCTTTCTACACATTACTATGAGAGTGACGGACGTTCTTTAATTGAAGTGCGTGTTAAAGTAGGAAATCGCTATTTAACAGAAGTACAACAAGAAGAGATTCGTACGTTAATTCGCAATAAGAAGAACCTTGTTGTAGAATCAATCGAAAGTGATGTTATAACAAAAGCAGAAGCAATAGCTTGGAAAGAAGAAACAGAAATTGTCCCTATTTCCAAAATTGTTCGCTCTGGACAAGTGTTACATGTAAAAGGCAATTTATTATTAATTGGAGATGTTAATCCAGGCGGAACGGTTATCGCTGGGGGGAATATTTTTGTCTTGGGATCATTAAGAGGAATTGCACATGCGGGGTATGATGGAGATTCAGAAGCTGTTATTGCTGCATCTAGTATGAACCCTATGCAACTCCGAATTAGTGATGTGACAATGCGGGCTCCGGAAGAGAAAGAAGACGGAGCAGAGGCGGCAGAATGTGCGTACATTAATGAGAACAATCACATTGTTGTCGATCGCCTGCAACTTCTCACTCATCTTAGACCTAATTTAACAAAGTTAGAAAGGGGAATTGTATAGCTGTGGGAGAGGCAATAGTAATTACATCTGGAAAAGGCGGAGTAGGTAAAACTACAACGTCTGCGAACATTGGTACAGCCCTTGCGTTATCTGGGAAAAAAGTGTGTTTAATTGATACAGATATCGGTTTACGCAATTTAGACGTAGTAATGGGGCTAGAAAATCGTATTGTATTTGATCTTGTTGATGTCGTTGAAGGGCGTTGTCGTTTACCTCAGGCTCTTATTAAAGATAAGCGTTTTGATGATCTTTATTTATTACCTGCAGCACAAACGAGCGATAAATCGGCGGTAACACCTGAACAAATGGATGAATTAATACAAGTATTACGTCAAGATTATGATTACATATTAATTGATTGTCCTGCGGGGATTGAGCAGGGATTTAAAAATGCAGTAGCAGGTGCGGATAAAGCAATCGTTGTAACAACACCAGAAGTATCCTCAATGCGTGATGCGGATCGTATTATCGGGCTTTTAGAGAAAGAGGATATTGAACCACCGAAACTTGTCATTAACCGTGTGCGTAGCCATATGCTTCATGAACAGGATATGTTAGATGTTGATGAAATCGTACGTACACTGTCAATCGAGCTTCTTGGAGTTGTCGAGGATGATGATGAAGTTATTCGTGCTACGAATACAGGTGAACCTGTAGCACTGCAACCTAGTGGGAAAGCAGCAATAGCTTATCGTAATATTGCAAGACGCTTATTAGGTGAGAATGTACCATTACAAGCATTTGAACAAGAAAAAGTATCGGTATTTACAAAGATGAAAAATTTCTTTGGAATCCGTTAAAAGCACTTCGCATAAATGCGGAGTGCTTTCTTTTTTCTTCGCATGAATATCTTCCTTCTATAACTCATACATATGTACAAACTGTATATAACTGTTTCTATGTTAAATAAGGCTAACGAAAGAAAGGAGACAGTATGAAGAATAGAAGAGTGGAAGAAATTAAAAAGCGGATTGCGAAAAGGAAAGCAGAGCAAGAATTGCTAGAAGAAGAGCGGTATTTTGAGGGAGGAAATTTTGATAGCGAAACGGTCTTTATTGAAGAGGGGGAGAAGGAAATTCATCCTCTATTTCGAAAAGAAGTTTTTCTCTTCAAAGTTTTGCTATCAGCAATATTAGTTCTTTCTGTTGCTATTTTATATAAGAATGCTCCTTCTTCTTTCGATGGTGCTAAAGCTGTTACAGAAAAAGTGATGAAAGAGGAGTTTCAGTTTGCCACTGTAGCGAAATGGTACGAAAAGCAGTTTGGAAAACCTCTCGTATTCTATTCGCCTAATGAAAGAAAGGAAGGAACGATTCAGCAAAAAGATTATGCAATTCCTGCCTCTGGAAAGGTGATGCAAGGCTTTCAAAAAAATGGTCAAGGTGTATTTGTCCAAACAGCTACAAATGCAACAGTTGAGTCAGTGAATGAAGGGCTAGTTGTTTTTGCGGGCAAGAAAGAGGAACTTGGAAATACAGTTCAAATTCAGCACGCTGATGGCACGGAGTCATGGTATGCAAATTTAAATGATATGTCAGTAAAATTATATGATTACGTTTCAAAGAAACAAAAAATTGGAATAGTGAGTAATGATGAAAATAATAAAAATGGCAAATTTTATTTTGCAATAAAAAAGAATGAAAAATTTATTGATCCAATTCAGGTGATTTCATTTGATTAAATATAGGGATGTTTTCACGAAAATTTCCGTGCATCCGTTGTTTTGGGTTATTATTGTCATTGGTATTTTTACGGCGCGTTTTAAAGAGTTACTATTGTTATTTTGTATCGTTCTCATTCATGAACTTGGGCATGCTTTTGCCGCAGCGTATTATAAATGGCGTATTAAACAAATTCAGCTTTTGCCGTTTGGTGGCGTAGTTGAGATGGAAGAGCATGGGAATAAATCGTTAAAAGAAGAATTAATTGTCATTATGGCGGGGCCAATTCAGCATATATGGATGATTGCGGCCGCTTACATTTTGTATCAAGCGGGCTGGGTAACTGATGATTTGTACCATTTCTTTGTATGGAATAATGTCATTATTTTAGGGTTTAATCTATTGCCTATTTGGCCACTTGATGGCGGAAAAGTATTATTTAATGTATTATCATATCGTTTTCCCTATTTACAAGCACATGAAAAGATGATGAAATTGTCATGTGTTTTTTTTAGTGTAATATTAGGGTGGCAGTTACTTTGGAATAGTAATAACATTATGATGTGGGTATTACTCGTTTTTCTAGCGATTTCTTTATATCAAGAATGGAAACAAAGACGGTACGCATTTATGCGTTTTTTATTAGAGCGTTATTATGGGAATAAAAGAGATATTGAAAAAATAGCACCTATTGAGGTGAAAACGGAAGATCATTTATATACGATTTTCACAAAATTTCGCAGAGGATATAAACACTCTATTATCGTCCATGGAAAATATAAAGAGCATTACACATTGGACGAAAATGAATTGTTGTATGCGTATTTTGCTGAAAAACGAACAACCTCATCTGTTGAAGAATTAATTGGTTAGTGTTGACGACGACACTAACCTTTTATATTGTAAGGAAAAGAAATGAAAAGTGAGGAAAGAATTTTGAAGACGTTATATATTAACTACACTGGTTCGGAAAAGCGTGTTGCGATAGAAGAGAAACAAAAAATTGTAGAGCTTTTATGGAAACGGAATGAAGAGCAGGAGATTGTCGGACATATTTATGTTGGGCGTATTGTAAGAACAATTGCTGGAATGAACGCAGCCTTTGTAAATATCGGATTAGAGAAACATGCATATCTTTCGTTTGATGATGTACCATCTTCATATCGCATATATGAAGGGCAGGCAATACTTGTACAAGTTGTGAAAGAGGCAATTGATACGAAGGGGCCAAAATTAACGGCGAAGATAGAATTTACCGGAAAATATGTCGTTTACATGCCGTATGATGATATGCGCGCTGTTTCTCGGAAAATAAAAAATAATACAAGAAGACAACAGTTACTGGGAATTGAAGTAGAAGGAACGGGTGGATACATTTTCCGTTCTGCTTCTGAAAAAGGAACGATCGATGAAATACAAGCTGAAATGCAAGGGTTGCAGCAATTATATGAAGAGTTAAAAAGAAAAGAAGATCAAGGGAAGGCGCCCTTACTACTTCATCAACCAGCGACGTTTTTAGATCGTGTATTTCAGGAGAACCCAATTGAAACAATTGAAAAAATAGTTGTAGATACGAGAAGTATAGTAAAAGAATTAGAAGAAAAAGTAGGGAAAGAAAGAGTATCCTTTTATAATGAAAAATCTTCGATGTTTAACCATTTTGGAATAGATCGTGAAATCGAGAAAGCACTTCAAAAAATTGTGTGGCTACCAAATGGTGCCTATCTAATTGTAGAACAAATGGAGACGATGACTGTAATTGATGTGAATACAGGTAAATTTACTGGAAAACAAAATTTACAAGATACCGTATTTCGCACAAATGAAATGGCTGCGGAAGAGATTGCTCGTCAATTAAGACTTCGTGATATTGGCGGGATGATATTAATTGATTTTATTAATATGAAAAGACGGGAAGATAAAGAGAAGGTAAGAGAACGCCTCATAGCTGCTATGCAAGATGATCGCACATATACAAGAGTGCTTGGGTTTACAGAGTTAGGTATTTTAGAGATGACGCGAAAACGTAAGAAACATTCGTTACGTGACGTATTATTAGAAGAATGTGTACCTTGTAAAGCGACCGGGTATGTTATGTCTTATGAAACAATTGCATATGAGCTAGAGAGAGAGTTAATTACATATGGCAATATAGAAGATGAAGCAGTATTAATCGCTGCACCAAAAATTTTGCAAAAACATTTTTCACAAAAAGAATTACAAAAAAATATTCCATTTGAAATTTATTTCAAAGATGATATTATCGAAAAGTACGCTATTATCCGTTTTGGAAGTAAGAAAGAAATTGTAGAACGGAAAAAATAGTTAGCAGAACATTCATTGACAATAGTCAATGAGTCATGGTAATATTTTTATGTTATAGTTTATAGCACCTAAACTGCTATATGCTACAACCGCACAAGACAGGTTCCCTAAAGACATTTTATGTCTACCTCGTTTTTGGCGAGTCTTAGTAATTAAGAGGAGGTGCAAGTATGTACGCAATTATCGAAACAGGTGGAAAACAAATTAAAGTTGAAGCTGGTCAAGCAATCTACATTGAAAAATTAGATGTTGAAGCTGGTGAAACTGTTACTTTTGACAAAGTTCTTTTCGTTGGTGGCGAAAACGTGAAAGTTGGTAGCCCAGTTGTAGAAGGTGCAACAGTTACTGCGAAAGTTGAAAAACAAGGTCGCGCTAAGAAAATCATCGTTTTCAAATACAAAGCGAAAAAGAACAATCGTAAGAAACAAGGTCATCGTCAACCTTACACTAAGCTAGTAGTTGAAGCTATCAACGCTTAATTCTGGTTAAGATGATTAAAATTACGATAAGTCGCACGAAACTAGGAAGTATCCAATCATTTAAAATGACTGGACATGCCAATTATGCGCCACATGGACAAGATCTTGTCTGTGCTGGAACTACAGCGGTTGTGTTTGGTTCTATAAATGCAGTGGAAGAACTTTGTAATGTGCAGGCAACTATTGAACTCGGAAGTGATGGCGGATTCTTGACGTATGAATTGCCTAATGATTTAGACGTTCATACAGCAGAAAAAGCACAAATACTTTTAGAAGGATTGGTTGTTTCACTTAAGACGATTGAACTTGATTACGGAAAGTATATCCGTTTAATAGAAAAAGTGCAGGAGGTGTAACGTATGTTAAGATTAGATCTTCAGTTTTTCGCATCTAAGAAAGGTGTAGGTAGTACAAAGAACGGTCGTGACTCTCAGTCAAAACGTCTTGGTGCTAAACGCGCAGATGGTCAAACGGTTTCAGGTGGTTCAATTCTTTACCGTCAACGCGGTACAAAAATTTATCCAGGTGTTAACGTTGGTCGTGGTGGCGATGACACTTTATTCGCGAAAGTTGACGGCGTAGTACGCTTTGAGCGTCTTGGTCGTGACCGCAAACAAGTGAGCGTATATCCTGTTGCTCAAGAAGCATAAGAACTCACGGAAAACTCTAACCTGAGTGCAGGTTAGAGTTTTTCTATATTAAGGGGTATCTAAATGAATGAAAAATGGACAATTATAGATGCATTGCGCCATTCAAGACATGATTGGCTCAATCGTTTGCAGATGGTTAAAGGAAATCTTTCCCTTGGAAAAGTGGAAGAGATTCATGGGCTCATCGATCGTTTTGTCCAAGAAGCTAGACAAGAATCCAATCTGATAGGGCTATCAATGCCTTTATTTTCAGAGTGGATTTTAACATATAATTGGAAACAGCAACCGTGCTTATTGGAGTACGAAGTGTTAGGGAAATTACATAACTTATCTCATCTAGATGAGACTGTATGTACATGGACGAATCAGTTTTTCTCGATGCTTCAGCATAGTTTAGACGTATATGTTGAAAATTATGTTTGTATCACAATTGAATGTGACGCGGAGAATGCTCGTTTCTTTTTTGATTTTCGTGGAAAGCTAACGAATGTAGAAGAACTACAAACGTGGCTTGCGAACCAAAACAATAAATGGTATTCCATTTCTTATACAGTACGAGACGAAGAAGTCTCAGTTATATTACAACTAATCGAAAAAAGTGTGGTGAAATAATGTTTGTAGATCAGGTCAAGATATATGTAAAAGGCGGCGACGGTGGTAACGGAATGGTTGCGTATCGTCGTGAGAAGTATGTACCTAAAGGTGGCCCAGCAGGTGGCGACGGTGGTAAAGGTGCAGATGTTGTTTTTGTTGTTGAGGAAGGCTTACGTACATTAATGGACTTCCGCTACCAACGTCATTTCAAAGCTGATCGCGGTCAGCACGGAATGAGTAAAGGTCAGCACGGTCGTAAATCTGAAGATTTAATCGTAAAGGTTCCACCAGGAACAATAGTGAAAGATGAAAAAACAGGTGAAATTCTTGCCGATTTAGTAACGCATGAACAAACAGCTGTAATCGCAAGAGGTGGCCGTGGTGGCCGTGGTAACTCACGTTTCGCAACAGCGACGAACCCAGCGCCAGAAATCGCTGAGAACGGGGAACCAGGTCAAGAACGTGATGTCACGCTAGAACTTAAAGTGCTAGCAGATGTTGGACTTGTTGGATTCCCAAGTGTAGGTAAATCTACATTATTATCTGTTGTATCATCAGCGCGTCCGAAAATTGCAGAATATCACTTTACAACAATCGTTCCGAATCTTGGTGTTGTTGAAACTGGTGATAACCGCAGCTTCGTTATGGCTGACCTTCCTGGACTAATTGAAGGCGCACACTCCGGCGTTGGACTTGGACACCAATTCTTACGTCATATCGAACGTACACGTGTAATTGTGCACGTTATCGATATGTCTGGTTTAGAAGGACGTGAGCCATATGAAGATTATGTCACAATCAATAATGAACTAAAAGAATACAATATGCGTTTAACTGAGCGTCCACAAGTTGTTGTTGCAAACAAAATGGATATGCCAGATGCAGAAGAAAACTTACAAGCATTTAAAGAGAAATTGGGAGACGAAGTGAAAATTTTCCCAATCTCAGCTGTAACGAAACAAGGTGTTCGTGACTTACTATTTGAAGTAGCGAACTTATTAGAAACAACACCAGAATTCCCAATGTACGATGATGTAGAAGAATCTGAAGCAAGTGTAATGTACAAATTTGAATCTGAATCTAATTTTGAAATTACACGCGAAAGTGATGGTACATTTGTTATTTCTGGTTATGACATTGAGAAAACATTCAAGATGACAGACTTCTCACGTGATGAATCTGTACGCCGATTTGCTCGTCAAATGCGTGGAATGGGTATTGATGAAGCCCTTCGTGCACGTGGTGCAACAGACGGAGATATTGTAAAAATTCTTGAATATCAATTTGAATTTATCGATTAAGACTGCCGAAATATGGCGGTCTTTTTTTTTCGCTATTTGAGTCCAGTAAAGATCTGATTCGTATAGTTGAACCATAAGTCGGTATAGGAAAAAATCCCCATTGATTAAAGTTTCAATTTATAATAGAAAAAGGAGTGATTTTAGAAGAATATTTTATGGGGAGAAAAGGAACATGTATAAAATATTAATTGTAGAAGATGATGAAAAAATTGCAGAAATATTAGAGGGGCATTTAGAAAGGTATGGATATCAATCTTTCAGAGTAAGCGATTTACGGCATATAAAAGATGAGTTTGTAAAAGTAAGTCCTCATCTCGTGTTACTTGATATTAATTTACCATACTTTGATGGCTTCTACTGGTGCCGCCAAATCCGCATTGTATCGAATGCGCCAATTATTTTCGTTTCTGCAAGGACAGGGGAAATGGATCAAGTGATGGCGATTGAGAATGGCGGGGATGATTATATTACAAAGCCATTCCATTTAGATATCGTAATGGCAAAGGTGAAGAGTGCACTTCGCCGCGGATATGGTGAGTATGCTTTGGCCGCGGAAAGTGATTGTTTAGGTGTTAATGGATTGTTATTATTCCCATCACAGCACACAGTAGAGTGGAAAGGGCAACAAACTGAACTTACAAAAAATGAATTTTATTTATTAGAATGTTTAATGAAACAAGCGAATCAATACGTGACACGTGAAGAGCTGTTAGAGGCCTTATGGGATGAAGTAGCTTTTGTTGATGATAATACATTAACTGTGAATGTAAAGCGTGTAAGGAAGAAACTTGAGGAGTTAGGTATTAAAAATGCAATTGTCACAAAGCGTGGGTACGGTTATGCTCTTCTTACTGAGTGGGGCGAAGGGCATGAAGGTTAAAAGCTACCTCATAGACCGTTTTTCCTTAATCCTTTCTTACATTATAAGCCTTTGTTTATTTGGGCTCGTATTGCAGTTGCAAAGTCTTTTAGAAAAGCGTTCGCTGGACTGGAGTACATGGCTATACGGACTGTTATTAGGGACAGTTGTGTTTAGTGTATACCTTATTTACGATTACCGAAAACGAAGTGTGTTTTTAAAGAGAATAGAACAGTATATTGCCGGTGGACATACATTACATGACTCTTTACTTATCGATACTTCTTATACGTCAGAGCAAGAACTGGTTGTTGAAGCGTTTACGCTATTAAGGCAGCAATATATGAATGAAGTTCATAAGCAGCATGCAAAAGAGCAACAGCAAATGATTTTCATGAATCAATGGATCCATCAAATGAAAACACCAGTATCCGTTATTGAATTATTGTTACAGAAATATGGTAAGGAACACCGTGAAGCAAGGGGAACGATTGAAAGTATTCGTGAAGAAAATAACCGTATTTTAAATGGGTTAGATTTAGCGTTACATATGGCAAGGTTAGATCAGTTTTCGAAAGATTATAAAGTAGAAGTAGTAAATGTTATAGAGGTCATTCGAGATATTATTAATGAAAATCGAAAGTCGTTCATTCAATCTTCTGTATTTCCGAAAATGATGTTTGAAGAAGAGACTTGTATGATTGCGTCTGATAGAAAGTGGCTTAGTATCGCTATGAGCCAAATTGTTGTGAATGCAATTAAGTATACAAAAATTTCAGAAGCAGGGAAAAAAGAAATTCAATTTCAAATTGAAGAGAAAGATCAAAAGGTGCTATTACATATTAAGGACAATGGAATCGGTATTCCAGAGCAAGATGTAAAGCGTATATTTGACCCATTCTTTACGGGGGTAAACGGCCGTAAAACGAGGGAAGCGACTGGAATGGGCTTATATATTACGAAAGAAATTTGCGATAATTTACATCATAGAATTTATGTTCAATCGGCTGAAGGAGAAGGGACAACTTTTACGTTCCAATTTGCAAAAGATGAAGAATATCATACATTAATGAGAAAAATGACAAAACTGTAAGATAACAAAACGTTTTGTAAGGAAAATCACTCGTTTCTTTTTCTTATTTTTCTTATAGTAAATGTAAGAAGAAAACACATAGGGGGATTAGAAATGCGTGTTCTTGAAGTAAAAGGGTTAACAAAGGTGTATCAATCAAAAGGTTCAGTAGCGACGACTGCTTTAAATGATATAAATTTTAAAATTGAAGAAGGCGAATTTGTAGGAATTATGGGGCCTTCAGGGAGCGGTAAAACAACGCTTTTAAATTTATTAGCGACAATTGATAAGCAAACTTCAGGTCATGTGCTTGTAAATGGTGAAGAAATTAATCAAATGCGCGCTGCAAAATTGGCGGAATTTCGCCGTACACATTTAGGATTCATTTTCCAAGATTTTAACTTACTTGATACGTTATCGATTAAAGAAAATATTATTTTGCCGCTTGTAATGGCGAAGAAATCTGTAAAAGAAATTGATGCGAAAGTACTTGAAATTGCGAGGTTTTTAAACATCGAAGAAATTTTAAATAAAAAAGTATATGAAGTATCAGGCGGACAACAACAACGTGCAGCTGCTGCAAGGGCAATTATTCATGAACCAACATTAATTTTAGCGGATGAACCAACGGGAAACTTAGATTCTAAGTCAGCGAAATCATTAATGGGAGCACTTCAAGATTTACATGAGCAAAAGAAAGTAACCATTGCAATGGTAACGCATGATCCGGTAGCGGCTAGTTATTGTGAACGTATCCTCTTCATACGTGATGGAGAGATCTTCTCAGAAATACATAAAGGAAGAACGAAACAAGCCTTTTTCCAAGAAATTCTGGACGTACTTGCGATGCTAGGGGGGGAATATCATGAACTTTCGCCAGCTCGCGTTTAACAATGTAAAAGGAAATTGGCGTAATTATAAAGCGTTCCTTATTAGTAGTTGTTTATCGATTGTCGTATTTTTCATGTATGCTTCCTTCATTTATCATCCAGATGTCGTAAGCGGTAATATTAGTATGAAGACGATGATTACAAAAGGATTAGAATCGATGAATTATATTGTAGTCATCTTCTCAGCACTCTTTATTTTATATGCGAATTCAACGTTTTTACGAGCAAGAAAAAAAGAATTCGGTTTATTAACATTAATAGGTGGAACGAAGTCTCAGCTCGGCCGAATGATTATATTAGAGCAACTGATGTTAGGTAGTATTGCTATTGTAGTAGGTATTGGGATTGGAATGCTTTGTTCAAAACTTTTCTTCCAAGCACTCAGTGTCTTACTAGAAATTGATAAAACACTGCCACTTGTGTGGAATGGAAAAGCAGTTCTTATTACAGCTGGCATATACTTTATCCTCTTTTTAATACTATCATTGTTTAGTGTTTGGACAGTAGGACGCTTGCA
Source organism: Bacillus altaicus (assembly GCF_042136375.2). Taxonomy (NCBI): domain Bacteria; kingdom Bacillati; phylum Bacillota; class Bacilli; order Caryophanales; family Bacillaceae; genus Bacillus; species Bacillus altaicus. Next base: position 1,296,042 of record NZ_CM143394.1, read on the forward strand.
AATTATTGATTTATTAAGAGAGGCAAGAAAACAAAAAGTAGAGCCTTTTGCATTTACATGGTTAGGTGTAGTCGGTATAGGCTGTATTATTGCGGCGTATATACTTTGTTTCCAAGTAACAATTATGAATTTTATTATGTATTTATTACCAATTGTAGGACTGACAATTGGCGGAACGTATTTATTATTTACACAAGGTAGTACAGTCGTATTAAAAGCATTGCAAAAAAGAAAACAATCTTTTTATACGTATCCGAATATGTTTGTCCTTAGCAATCTTATTTATAAAATGAAAGATAATGCTCGTTTTCTATTTGTCATTTCTATTATTACGGCGGTTGTTTCTTCAGCGGTTGGTACGCTTTATGTATATTTTGAAAATATGAGTGCGAAAACGGTAGAGCTTACGCCGCATGCTATTTCATATGAGGAAAAGGGACTAAATACGCATAGCCTGATTAATGAAGAAAAAGAACAAGAGATTGTAAAAAAACATGGGTTTGAAGATGCACGAAAAGTAACTTACGTAAAACTACCTGCAACACAGAAAATAATGTTGTTTAACAGTGAACGTGAAGTACCAATGACGATTATTTCAGAAAAAGAATATAACGCGGAAGTGCGTAAACAAAAGAAAGAGCAAATTACAGAGGTTCATAATGCACCAGGTAGTGCGACGATGGTTATGGTTGATGCAGCAAATGAACTTATGAAGATAGATCGTACGAAACCGTATGAATTTACAATCAACGGACAAAGGCAGTCTGTTCAATTAAATGAGCCAACGTCATATTCTGTTTTTAATGATAGCGAATATCTCATTGTGAATGATCAAGATTTTGAGAAATACGAAAAGCTCGTACCAGATGAAGAAAAGACGAAATATTATGGTTATTATATTGAAGACTGGAAAAGTACGGAAGACCTTGTGCTAGATTTGAAAAAGGAAATTGCACCAGAAAAGCAAGGGGAATTGAGAAACGCAGTGTTTGCTTATAAAGATATAAGAGAAGGTGGAGCAATCACAATGTTCATCGGTTTCTTCGTAGCAGTACTGTTCTTCTTCTTTGCTTGTAGCATGACATACTTTAAATGGTTTAACGATAAAGAACAAGATCGTATTCAATTTAAGTCATTGAAAAGAATTGGTATGACAGATAAAGAAATTCGTAAAATTGCAATTCGACAAATGGGTGTTATCTTCTTTATCCCAATTTTAATCGGTACAATTCATAGTGGATTTGCCCTGCATACGTTAGGGAAAATGCTTTATATTGATTTATGGAAATCAGGTGCGATTGTAATTGGAGCATACATTTTAGCTTCTGCCATTTACTTTATGATTGCGCAAAGAGGATATTTAAAACACGTAAAAAGCTAGGGGAACCTCTAGCTTTTTACGTATGTAGTAAGTTACAGGAGGACGATAGATGAACATTCGGCAACTAGCGCTGCAAAATATAAAGGGGAATTGGCGTAATTATAAAGTGTTTTTCTTAAGTAGTTGTTTTGCAATATTTGCTTCTTACGCATACATGTCTGTTATTGTACATCCATACATGCAAGAGACGATGTGGTATCAAAACGTACGCTGGGGACTTATCATATGTAACGTTATAATTATTTCTTTTTTCGTCGTATTTATTTTGTATTCTACTTCTATTTTCATAGAAGCACGTAAGAAAGAATTAGGATTATATATGTTAATGGGAGCGACGAAGTCTAATGTAATAGGAGTGATAATGACCGAGCAAACATTGATCGGAATTTTCGCTAATATTTTCGGTATTGGGCTTGGCATGATTTTTTTGAAACTCTTTTTTATGGTATTTAGTATGTTACTTCATCTTCCGAAAGAACTCCCTGTCATATTTGACATGAGAGCGATTGGTGTAACGTTTGTTACATATATGCTCGTCTTTGTTCTGTTATCTTTTATAAGTGCTTTACGTATATGGAATATAAAAATCATACGGTTATTAAAAGAATTTCGAACAGATAAACGAGAGAGGAAAACATCAAAGTGGCTTTGTTTATTCGGTTTTGCTTGTTTAGGGACGGGATATGCGTTAGCGCTACAAGTGACGATGACAACGATAGCATTATACTTTTTTCCGGTTGTTATACTCATTTCTTTTGGGACGTATTTCTCATTTACACATGGCGCTACACAAATATTAGAAGTAATAAAAAGAAATAAAAGGATTATGTATACATATCCGTATTTATTTATAGTGAATCAATTGTCACATCGAATGAAGGAAAATAGTCGCTTTTTCTTTCTGTTGTCTATGGCAACAACGTTTGTCGTTACGGCGACAGGTACGGTGTTCTTATATTTTTCTAGCATGCAAGATATGTGGCGTGGCGGAGGAGTACACTCATTTTCATACATAGAAAAAGGCACTTCTGCTCATGAAGTTTTCGAGAAAGACAAGATTGAAAACTTATTACATCAATATGGATATGATGATTTTCAATACATGAGTTTTGTTGGAGTGTATGCATCCTTTCAGTCCAATAAGGGAGAAACAGAGGCAGCACCGCTTATAAGGGAAAGTGAATACAATCAAGAGGCGAGAAAACAAAAACAGAAAATGTATCATCCTAAAAAAGGAACAGTTACACTTGTTTATTATAATAAACGCAATTATCCAAATCTATATAATCAAAAAGAGATTCAATTGCAAGTAATGAATCAAACATATCAATTTGTATATAACGTTCAGAAAGAAGGGGTACAATTTAACTATCACCCTTCATACATTAATGCTCTGTTTTTCGTCATGAATGATGAAGATTTTAACAGTATAGCAAATACAATTCCGGATTCTGAAAAAATGATATATAGAGGTTATACATTACCAAATATCGAAAATACGAAAGATTTGAATGCAGATTTACGGAAACATATGAAACAAGATACAAATGATGCATTTCGAAGTAATATGGAGTTATATGTGAATATGAAAGAGTTCGGTAATATTACTCTATTTGTAGGCTCATTCATTAGTATATTATTCTTTCTTACTTCATGTAGTATCGTATATTTTAAATGGTTTCATAATATTGCATCGGATCGTAAACAGTATGGTGCGCTCTCTAAACTTGGAATGACGAAGGAAGAAGTGTGGAAGATTTCTCGTTGGCAATTATGCATGCTATTTTTTGCGCCGATTATTGTAGGAAGTATGCATAGTGCAGTTGCGTTATACACGTTTCATAATACGGTCTTTATGGACGGTTCATTAAGAAAAGTAGGCTTGTTTATTCTGTTTTATATCGCTGCATGCATTATGTATTTCTTCCTCGCTCAAAGAGAATATAGGAAACATTTAGACTAGCGAATGCTAGTCTTTTTTTTAATATTCGAAATTTACATAGAAGAATATAAAAAAGTATGGTATAACAGTAAGAAAATGAAAAAGAGGGGAAAAGACGATGATTCGAGTAGGATATTTAGGACCAGAAGCAACTTTTACAAATATGGCGGTGAGTCGTTTTTTTCCGGAAGCAGAGCATGTACCGTATCGAACGATTCCAGATTGTATTGATGCAGCAGCAAATGAAAATGTAGATTATGCGGTCGTACCGTTAGAGAACGCCATAGAAGGTTCAGTTAATATAACGGTTGATTATCTCGTACATGAGCAGCCACTTTCCATTGTAGGAGAAATTACAGTGCCAATTCAGCAACATTTACTCGTACACCCGCAGTACGAAGAAGTGTGGAAAGAAGTATACGCTGTACATTCTCATCCGCATGCCATTGCACAGTGTCATAAATTTTTAAATGAGGAATTAAAAGGCGTAACAGTTCGAGATATGACATCAACAAGCGCTGCTGCGCAATATGTGAAAGAACATCCTGCAGAAAAAGTTGCCGCCATTGCAAATGAAGCAGCGGCAGAAAAGTACGGATTAACAATTGTAAGGCGTGACATTCATACGCATAAAAACAACCATACGCGTTTCCTTGTTCTGCATAAGAAAAAGAAAGCAGTACTCCCAAACAACGGAGAAAATCGCGGTGAGAAAACGACGCTTATGATAACGTTACCTGCGGATTATGCAGGAGCGCTGTATCAAGTGTTATCAGCTTTCGCATGGAGAAAATTAAACTTATCAAAAATCGAATCTCGCCCGATGAAAACAGGTCTTGGAAATTACTTTTTCTTAATCGACGTAGATAAAGCATATGATGACGTATTATTGCCAGGCGTAATGATGGAACTTGAAGCACTTGGTTTTTCTGTCACTGTGCTGGGAAGTTATTCTTCTTATTGGTTGTAAGAAGTGAGGAGGCTGTTAAACTTGCTTGAAACGAAACGTTGTTTTTTAGATACAGTTCATAAATCAGATTACGAAAATATAAAAGAGCTATATTTAAATGAGGAAGTGAGAAAATATCTTGGTGGACCGCGTGAAGAAGAGTCGATTAGAGGTGTTTTGAATGATATGTTGCATCCTGAAGAAAACTGTAGGTATTGGATTGTTAAGGAGAAGAAAACAAAAGCATTTCTGGGAGTAGTATCGCTCGACCCAAATGATGTGAATCAGAATATTGAAGTATCCTATCAATTATTGCCGATGTTTTGGGGAGTTGGCTATGCAACGGAAGTAGTTCAAGAAGTACTCCGTTATGGTTTTCATGAATTACATTTATCAAAAGTAATTGCAGTAACACAAATGGCTAATACACCTTCGCGTAAACTTTTAGAAAGGTTACGTATGAAGTTAATCAAAACGTATCATCGGTTTGGTGCAGAGCAAGCTGTTTATTCTATTGAAGCAAGAGCAGCAAATGCGATTAATGAATAAGATCCCACTTTATACGGTGGGATCTTTTGTATTATTTCAAATTTGCAAGACGTACTGTTAACTTTTCACGCCAAACATCTGCTAGTTCTGGAACGGCAAGGATTTTTTCAATACCTTCTCTATCTTTCGTTCTATGAAAATATATTTCGTTAGAAAATAAGGCAGAAACTTTATTTGGTTGACGCTCCAATAATGTAATTTTAGAATCCCTACGTACAGTACCTTCTTGAAGAACGCGGCATAAATAGCCAGTATATCCAGTTGCTACAATGCGTGGCAAAATGCCAGGAATGCCAAGACGTTTTGAAATTGTACTACAAGGTACGCGAGCTTGTGTTACTTGAATGATTGCTTCGCCTAGTTGATATGTATCTCCGATGCAAACATCACGCTCTAACATATTTGTTACTGTAATGTTTTCGCCAAATGTGGAAGCTGGAAGTGTTGTTTGAAATTCTTCTTCCCATAGTGCGTAATGTTCATATGGATAAACACAAACAGCGCGGTCAGGTCCACCGTGATGTTTTAAATCCGCTACATCATCACCAAGGAATCCATCTTTTGAGAGGAAAGCTTCTTCTGTAGGCTCCTTACATATACCTGTTATCATTTCTTTATCTTCGTTATATTTCATTTGTTTCGGTTTACCGGTGCTAAAGTGAACGAGTTCAATTCCCATATTTGATCTCCTTTACAATTGATTACAATATTATATCATTAAAAAAAGCACAGAGAATGATAAAAAACTCTGTGCTTTTACATTAATAAACGAGAAATCCTGCTTTATCTAGTGCCTCACAAGCTGCGTCTAATTTCTCTTTTGAATCTGCTTCAATTGTATGTAAGTGAATACCATCTGTTAGTTGCGAAAGATAGGAAGCGTTTGTGTTTTCGATTTTTTGTAAATATTGCTCTACATCAAAGCGATTACTTACCATAATCGATGCTGTTAAGTCGCCGTATACAGGATGCTCAACTTTTACGTCTTTAATCGTAATGCCGTGGTCAACTAACATAGTAAGTTCTTGACGTACTTCTGCCGGTTTATGTTGGCATACGATTACGCGTTCAAAAGCTTGTTGTCTTGTTTGTGGTTTTAAATATAAATACCCTTGTGCAGTCGCAATAATTGGTTCATTTCGTGCTTTTAGTAAGGAAATGTCTTGCACGATAACTTGCCTACTTACGTTTGTCTTTTTAGATAGCTCATTCCCCGATAACGGTTCATTTGCAGCAAGAAGCCACTCGAGGATGAGTTGTCGTCTTTCTTCGCCTAAAATCTTTTTTTGATCATTTTGTTTCATTCTGATTTAACACCTCTATAAAATTGATTTCCAATTGTGTGTAGTGCATGAATAGTTGTATCAATTTGTTCTTTCGTTGTGTGATGTCCGAAAGAAAAGCGGACATATTGTTTTGCCTCTTCATACGTTTTTCCAATTGCAAGCATTGTTTTTGAAGGGTCTTGTTTACCGACTTGGCAAGCACTTCCAGTTGAAATGGCTATACCATGACGGTTACATTCTAACATTGTATACTGACCTTCTATTCCTTTTATTGTAACCCCAATAATATGTGGTAAACAAGAAGTAGAATGTCCTTTCACTTCAATTTCTAGAGGAAGTGTTTGTAATTGCTCTAAAAAATAAGATCTTAATTGTTTAAAACGAAAGCTCTCTTCCTTTTGATTCTTTAATATATGCTCTGCGGCTGTTAAAAAAGCAGCGATTCCAGGAACGTTCACTGTACCAGGGCGAAAGCCTTTTTCATGAGAAGTTCCAGGGAATATTTGTTCCCAGCGAACTTGCGGATTTATATAGCAAGCTCCAACTCCTTTTGGTCCGTATATTTTATGGGCTGAAACAGAGAGACTATCAATCTCCATCGCTGTAACGTCTATTGGAAGTTTACCAAACGTTTGAACACAATCCGAATGAAATAAAACATTATATTTTTTTAAAAGTGCCCCGATCTCTGCAATGTTTTGAACGGTCCCAATTTCAGAGTTTCCATGCTGTATACTTGCTAGAGCAGTATCTTCTGTAATAGCTGCTTCTAAATCTACTAAATGAATTATCCCACTTTTATCAACAGGAATCTCAGTAATAGTATAACCTTGCGATTGTAAGGATTGAAAATAACTTCGAATCGATGCGTGTTCCATAGGTGTCGTAATAATATGCTTTCCATTTCTAGCATTTAGAAGGGATTGAATCGCAAGGTAGTTAGATTCTGAACCGCCGCTTGTAAAGAATACACCTTGTTCCTTACCCCCAATCATTTCTGCAAATGTTTCTCTACAAACTTGTAATAAAGATGATGCGCTTCCGCCGATATCGTGTAAACTTTGTTCATTTCCGAAATATGTTTTTGCCGCTTCTACAAATGTTTCTAAAGATTCTTCGCTCATAGGTGTTGTCGCTGCATAATCTAGATATATCATTATTTAATTTCCTCTCTTCAGTAAGAGTGACATTTGTTTTCATTTTTAGAATGGTAGTGAAAATAAGAATTGTAAAAAAACTCTTGTCATTATTTTAAAACTATGTAAATATAGGTGTCAAGACAGTTGGAAAGTGTAAAGTGGGAGGCAACAATTATGCCAAGTGCAGATGTCTTGATTATTGGAAGTGGCGTTGCAGCGCTTCGTGTTGCGAAAGAGCTTTGTCACGAAAAGAATGTGATAATTATCACAAAAAAAACAGGACGTAATAACAATACACATTTAGCTCAAGGAGGAATTGCAGCAGCTGTTGCTACATATGACGATCCGAGTGGGCATTTTGAAGATACATTAGTGGCAGGTTGCCATTATAACAACGAAGAAGCAGTTCGTTATTTAGTTGAAGAGGGGCCGAAAGAAATAAGTAAGCTTATTACAAATGGAATGAAATTTGATGGGGATGAAAAAGGGCTCCACCTTGGTAAAGAAGGAGCGCATCGAAAACGGCGTATTTTACATGCGGGAGGAGATGCAACTGGTAAAAATCTATTAGAGCATTTAATACAAGAAGTAGTTCCGAATGTTACTGTCGTTGAGCATGAAATGGTGCTCGATTTTATTATAGAAAATAATAAATGCGTAGGAGCTTTAACGCGAAATAGTGAAGGGAAGCTGAAGCGTTACTATGCTGATAATACGGTGTTAGCATCAGGAGGAATTGGTGGCTTGTACGCCTTTACATCGAATGATGAGACAATTACAGGCGATGGACTTGCGATGATATATCGAGCTGGGGGAGAACTTGTTGATTTAGAATTTGTACAATTTCATCCGACAATGTTATACGTGGACGGGCGATGTTGTGGTCTTGTTTCTGAAGCAGTTCGTGGTGAAGGAGCTGTCCTTATAAATGAAAAAGGACAGCGTTTTATGATGGGTATACATCCCGGGAAAGATCTCGCACCGCGTGATGTAGTGGCAAGAGCTATTCATGAACAACTTCTTGCGGGTGAAACAGTGCACTTAAACATCGAAACCATTCAAAACTTTGAACAACGTTTTCCGACCGTCTCATCATTATGTAAAAAGAATGGCGTTGATTTAAAAGGGAACCTTATTCCGGTCGTACCGGGTGCTCATTTTCATATGGGCGGCGTGAAGACGAATTGTGACGGAGAGACGTCCATTTCAAACTTATATGCGGTCGGTGAAGTGGCTTGTAATGGAGTTCATGGTGCGAATAGATTGGCGAGTAATTCATTATTAGAAGGTCTTGTGTTTGGAAGAAGAATAGGAAAACACATTTTAGCTAAACCAGCAGAGGAAAGAAAAAATGTGCCGGAAGAGAGAGGGAAAAGTTTTATAGCTCTTAATGATTTACCGCTGAAAGAAGAAATACAAGAATACATGATGAAGCATGTTGGGATTGTGCGAACTGAGAAAAATTTATCATATGTTAAGAGATGGTTTAGTAGGTACGGTGTGCTAAATATGATCTTACAATATGATGCACTTACAAATGAAGAGATAACGCTTATTAATATGTTAACAGTTTGTGAGCTTATAACAGTATCAGCTTTGCAAAGAGAAGACAGTATTGGTGGTCATTATCGCATTGATTATCCAGAAAGAAATAGCGTGAAAAAAGAGATTATCCGAGTGAGAAGAAAACTACAACTTGTTTAATAAGGGGAAGAGGGGTTTTATGAATACGTTAAAAGTTAAGGAAGCATTAAATCGATTTTTTCTAGAAGATATAGGAGAAAGAGATGTAACATCTCAGCTTATCTTTCCCGATAATGCACTTGCGAAAGGAACGTTTCTTGTAAAGGATACAGGGGTATTTGCAGGGCGCTTAGTAATTGAAGAAGGATTTAAATTAATTGATCAGAGAATTGAAGTTGAACTTCATAAAAAAGATGGGGATCTTGTAGAAAAAGGCGAAATAATTGCAACCGTGCAAGGCCCAATCGCATCATTATTAACGGCAGAGCGCGTTATATTAAACGTTATTCAGCGTATGAGCGGGATAGCGACGATGACACGTAAGGCGGTTCTTGCTTTAGATAGCAGTCATACACGCATTTGTGATACGAGAAAAACAATGCCAGGACTACGTATGTTTGATAAATATGCGGTAGTATGCGGGGGCGGATTTAACCACAGATTCGGTTTATATGATGGTGTCATGATTAAAGACAATCATATTGCTTTTGCTGGCTCGATTACAAAAGCTGTTACATCGGTGAAAGAAAGGTTGGGACATATGGTGAAAGTAGAAGTTGAAACAGAGACAGAGGCGCAAGTAAGAGAAGCAGTAGAGGCCGGCGCAGATGTTATTATGTTCGATAATCGTACGCCAGAAGAGATTCGTGAGTTTTCAAAAATTGTACCAAGTGCCATCGTTACGGAGGCTTCAGGTGGTATTACAATTGAAGATTTATCAAAATACGGAAAAACCGGGGTAGATTATATTTCACTTGGAGTGTTAACACATTCAGTGAAGGCACTTGATATTAGTTTTAATATTGAGGCTTAATGAGAGTGGTTTAGAGGGGGAGAATCATAAATGGGTATTTTAGAGAAAGTTCAGCCAATCGAAGTAATGTTACCAGAGCGTTATCAAACGATGTCTACATTAGAGATGGAAGAGCGTGTTCGTGAAATTAAAGAAAAAATGGGGGCATTACTCTTTATTCCAGGACATCATTATCAAAAAGATGAAGTGGTGCAATTTTCAGATGCAGCAGGGGACTCACTTCAACTCGCGCAAGTTGCAGCGAATAATAAAGAGGCAAAATATATTGTGTTTTGTGGTGTGCACTTTATGGCAGAAACGGCATATATGTTAACGACAGATGATCAAATTGTCATCTTACCAGATATGCGTGCCGGCTGTTCTATGGCAGATATGGCAGATATTGAACAAACAGAAAGAGCGTGGAAAGAGCTCACGAAATTATTTGGGGATACGATGATTCCGTTAACATATGTAAATTCAACAGCTGCGATCAAAGCGTTTTGCGGTCGTAATGGAGGGGCAACAGTAACCTCTTCTAATGCAAAACAAATGGTGTCTTGGGCGTTTACACAAAAAGAACGTCTCGTCTTTTTACCAGACCAACATTTAGGAAGAAATACAGCGTATGATTTAGGTATTCCGTTAGAAAAAATGGCAGTGTGGAACCCGCATACAGATTCGTTAGAGTACGATGGAGATATAGAAGAAATTCAAGTGATTTTATGGAAAGGCCATTGTTCTGTTCATCAAAATTTCACTGTGAAAAATATTGAAAATGTGCGAAAAAATCATCCGGATATGAATATTATTGTTCACCCTGAATGTTGTTATGAAGTTGTTGCCGATTCTGATTATGCAGGATCAACGAAATATATCATTGATATGATTGAAGCTGCTCCAGCGGGAAGTAAGTGGGCGATTGGTACAGAGATGAATTTAGTGAACCGAATTATTCAGCAACACCCTGATAAAGAAATTATTTCGCTAAATCCGTTTATGTGTCCTTGTTTAACAATGAACCGAATTGACTTACCTCACCTATTATGGGCACTTGAGAACATAGAAAGAGGAGAACAGATTAACGTTATTCGTGTGGAGAAACAAGTAACAGAAGAGGCAGTTCTTGCATTAAATCGTATGTTAGAGCGTGTTTAAAGCAGCGGAATTTTCGTTGCTTTTTTTCGTACATATAATCATAACAAGAACGAAAGAGGCATACATTGTGTTGAGGAAATCATTGCGATTTTTCTATGCTTATTCCACTTCGAATCATATTGAAAATAGAAGAAGTGATAAAAGTAAAAGAAGTTAATGTTGTTTAGAAAGTGTTACTTCAAAGTGTTTTTTACTTATAGATAAGTTATACAGGAGGGGGAAAATTTGAAAATTCATATCGTGCAAAAAGGGGAGACCCTTTGGAAAATTGCAAAAAAGTACGGAGTGGATTTTGAGACGCTAAAAAAAACAAATACACAGCTTAGCAATCCAGACCTAATTATGCCAGGGATGAAAATTAAAGTGCCATCGAATAGCGTTCATGTGAAACAACAGACTGGATCGGGTTCAGCGCCCCCGAAACAATATGTAAAAGAGGTACAGCAAAAAGAGTTTGCATCAACACCAACTCCGCTTGGAATAGAAGATGAAGATGAGATTACGTATCAATCAGCACCTATTACACAGCAGCCAGCTATGCAACAAACGCAAAAAGAAATGCAGGTAAAACCGCAAAAAGAAATACAGGTGAAGCCGCAAAAAGAAATGCAAGTGAAACCACAAAAAGAAGTACAGGTGCAGCCACAAAAAGAAGTGCAAAAGGAGAAACCAGTCGAAAAACCGTCAATCATTCAAAAACCATCTGTTATAGAAAAACAAAAGCCAACTACGAAGGAGAACACTAAATTTTCCATTAATGTATTGCCACAGCCACCGCAACCGCCAATTAAAGCGAAAAAAGAATATAAAATTTCAGATGTAATAAAAAAAGGAAGCGAGTTAATTGCTCCTCAAATTAATAAAATGAAACCTAACAACGTCATTTCTCCGCAAACGAAAAAAGACAATATAGGAAACATAGTGTCACCGCAAGTGAAGAAAGAAAATGTAGGAAATATAGTGTCGCCGCAAGTGAAAAAAGAAAATGTAGGGAATATAGTGTCGCCGCAAGTGAAAAAAGAAAATGTAGGGAATATAGTGTCGCCGCAAGTGAAAAAAGAAAATGTAGGGAATATAGTGTCGCCGCAAGTGAAAAAAGAAAATATAGGGAATATAGTGTCGCCGCAAGTGAAGAAAGAAAATGTAGGAAGCATAGTCTCACCACAAGTGAAGAAAGAAAATGTAGGGAATATAGTGTCGCCACAAGTGAAAAAAGAAAATATAGGAAGCATAGTGTCACCAAACGTATCAAAAGAAAGTGTTATTATCCCGCAAGTAATACCGCCTAATATTCAAGTGCCGAACATAATGCCAATAATGGATAACAATCAACCACCGAATATAATGCCAATAATGGATAACAATCAACCACCGAACATGATGCCGATAATGGATAACAACCAAATGCCGAACATGATGCCGATAATGGATAACAATCAAATGCCGAACATGATGCCGATAATGGATAACAACCAAATGCCAAATATAATGCCGATAATGGATAACAATCAAATGCCGAACATGATGCCGATAATGGATAACAATCAAATGCCGAACATGATGCCGATAATGGATAACAATCAAATGCCGAATATGATGCCGATAATGGATAACAATCAAATGCCGAATATGATGCCGATAATGGATAACAATCAAATGCCGAATATGATGCCGATAATGGATAACAACCAAATGCCGAACATGATGCCGATAATGGATAACAATCAAATGCCGAACATGATGCCGATAATGGATAACAACCAACCGCCAAATATGATGCCATATCAAATGCCGTATCAACAGCCAATGATGCCGCAATATCCGCATTATCAGCAACAAAATCCATACAATCAAATGCCGTATCAACAAATGGCACCGCAATATACTTCTATGCCAAATCCAAATATGATGCCAATGGATAATAATATGCCACCACTCGTACAAGGGGAAGAAGATTGTGGATGCGGAGGAGAGAGTAGGTTATATAGTCCGCAACCGGGTGGACCACAATACGCCAATCCTTTATATTATCAACCGACTCAGCCAGCATATGCACCGCAGCCAGGAACGATGTACTATCAGCCAGACCCACCAAATGTATTTGGTGAACCAGTTTCAGAAGAAGAGGATGAAGAGGAAGTTTAAAAAAGGTGGGGTTATTCCCACCTTTTTTGTATTCATGATAGTCAGGAATATGGTGAATTTACATTAAGTGCTAGAAAATTCCTAGTGAAATATTAACAGTGTAAAAACCCTCTCTGTTACTCATCATAAGGGGGAGCTTTTCGAAAGAGAAGTTCATTCTAACAAGGGGGGTTTTTGTATTGAATACGAAAGTAAAAGTTATTGCTGCTTCTTTGTTAGTTACCAGTGCATTAGCTGCATGTGGTACACCGAAAGATAATAATGCGATGGATGGACGTAACTATAATTACGAGCGTACATCTTATAATGATACACACCAGTATCGTGATAATGTAGCGCGTAACGATCGTTATACAGATTATGTAACATATAGAAACGGTCGTAACGATACAGGATATAATAATTATTACCGTGATGTAAATTACAATGGACAAATTGCTAATCCGCACCCAACTCGTAATATTACAATGAACAATTCATACATTAATAATGATGGTAAAACTGCAGAGAAAATTACGAATCGTGTAAAACGTATGAATAACGTAGATCGAGTTTCTACAGTTGTATATGGAAACGATGTAGCGATTGCGGTAAAACCACGTAATCCAGCGACGAATGAAACAACGATGGCGAACGAAATTCGTCAAGCTGTTGCGAATGAAGTTGGAAATAGAAACGTATATGTTTCTGTAAGAAATGACATGTTTACTCGTGTCGATGCAATGAGTACACGTCTACGTAATGGTACAGTTACAAACGATTTTAATCGTGACATAACAAATATGTTCCGAGATATTCGTTACGGTCTGACTGGTACAGTACGATAGTAAAACAAAAGAGGAAGGGGGAACCCTTCCTCTTTATTCATCTTCGTCTTGTAAACGACGTTTTTTAATGAAATAACTAATGGAATAAGAAGTTAAAAAGCATATGAAGAGAATACTACCTGTTAGAATAGCTTCAAATAGAGGCCTTTCTGGACTGAAAATAATATAAATGATAGCCATAACGATTCCTACAACAAGGGAGCGTAATACAATTTTATAATAAGGCGTTAATTTCATTTCTTTTTCACTGTTTTCTACATCGATTGAAACACTTAGTTGTAAATAACTAACTAACATACTTGTAAGAATAAATAATAACCATAATGGAGATTTCGTAATTTGATTAATTCCTTCGGTGAATCCGATATAACCTAAAATGCCGATTATACCAATTGATTGGAAGAGAAAGGCAACGCGTATGTTTTTTAACGTTTGAAGTATGAGGCGCTCGTCTTTAATTTTTTTCAAAGCATTCATCCCCTGTTTATATTTATAGCATTAATTGTAACATATATATTACATTAACCAATTTATAATTTACATAAATTTCAATTTGATAAAAGAGGAAGACAAATATGTTTAGAAACATGTTGCGCTTCTATCTTATTAATGTTATATTAGCAAAGCGATGAGCTAATTTACGTAAGCCGAGAGATATGCTTAAGTGCTAAACACGCGAATGTGGTCGCCTGGTCTCTCGCCGTAAACGCATCAAGACGCCTGCTTTGCAGGCGTCTTTCATTTTATATAAAAGTAAATGATACATGCAGATGAGGATTAACCCTTATCTGCATTTTTTATTTTTCTTAGAAATTTACTGCTATTGTTTATATGGATAAAACCCCCATTTCCGGAAAAGCTACAAATGAAAGTATGATTTTGCCTAGAAGAGGTGAACGGAAATGAAATGGATACTAATTGCAGTGCAAGCTTTCGTTATGATGTTTTGCTTAGCTTATGGATCCGATGTGAGGGCAGAAACAACAGAAAAAGAACCTGCAGTTACAATTTTATTAGAGCGTATGTATGTTGATGGAGAAGTAAGCGAGGAAATACTGACAGAAAAAGTAGCGGATTTAGAAAAGTTTTTGCAGCAATATAAAGAATGGCAACTTGTTGATCGTGATGATGTGCAAATCGTATTACAAAAGAAAGTTGATGATATTTCTCCTTTACTGAAAACGAGTGGTTATTTTGGTGTTTCAGAGGAAGGGATATTGCAAATTTTCAAAGGGGTACCGAAAAGTGATAACGCGATCCATTCCTTCTTTCAAATTGATATGAAAAAGCTTGAAAGTTATGAACGGGCGGAATTGAAACGTGGTATTCGTATAAAATCAAAAGAAGGTTTTGTAAAGACAATCGAAAAAATGAAGCAGTACGCATTGCAAAATAAGAAAAAAAGCAGCTCAGGGTGAGCTGCTTTTTTCTTATTTATTCTTAGCTAAAATCTCTTTTGCGATTTCATCAATTAGCATATCTTTTCCGATTGGATTGAATGCTTTCGTATTGAAGGCTTCATTTGATACTTCATATACGTGATTGTTTTTTACTGCTTTATTATCTTTCCAAACGGCACTGTTTTTATAGTCTTCATAAACTTTATCAGCTTCTCCGCCAAAGTTTACAATAAACATTTGATCAGGCTGGAATGCAACAAGACCTTCTAGTGATACTTGTGCCATCGTTTGTTTTAAATCTGTACCTTTTGTTGCTGGAAGCTTTAAATCGTTAAAGAGTATGTCACCATATCCGAAGCTACCGTATACACGGAAGTTTTGTGGTGTTACTGCAACGAACATAAAGTTTTCATCTTTTGTTTTTTCTTTAATTTTTTTAGATAAAGACTCTGCTTTTTTATCGTAGTCTGCAATCCATTTGTCAGCTTTCTTCTCTTCGTCAAATAGTTTACCTACTTCTTTAAACTTACCGCGCCAGTCTTCTAGATTTGTTTCTAGAACAACTGTCGGTGCAACTTTTTCTAGTTGATCATAAATTTTCAATTGACGATTGTTTAAAATAATTAAGTCTGGTTTTAAAGCAGTAACAGCTTCTAAATCAACTTTAGGCGCCCAGTACCAGCCGACTGCTTTTACTCCGTCTAGCTTGTCTGTTAAGTGATTTTGGATTTTATCTTTATATGTGTTCGCTGTGCCAACAGGTTTATGTCCAAGGAGTAATAATTCCTCTGTTGATCCAGATAAGTCAACAATTCTCTTTGGATTAACTGGAATTGTTGTTTCCCCTTTAGCATGTTTTACAACTTTCGTTTTTGGTTGTTCTTTTGCTTTTGATTCTTCTTTTTGAGAAGAACAGCCAACAATAGAAAGAACAACTAGCATAATAGTAAATAAAATAAATAGTCTTTGTTTCATCCTGATGTAACCCCTTTAATTAATATTGATAATCATTATTGACTCCTGTATAGTAATGTTCTTTTTGTCTTTATGTCAATAGAAAAAAACGGAAATTGTAAACGGGGAACATTTGTTGGGGTAGTCTCGCTTTTCTATTGTTAAATATGTTAAAATGGAATACATGATTTGAGAGGGAGAGATCGTATTTTGTTTGAATATGTTACAGGTTACGTGGAGTATGTAGGACCGGAATATGTCGTAATTGATCATAATGGAATTGGTTATCAAATTTTCACACCAAATCCGTATGTATTTCAAAGAAGTAAGCAAGAAATTCGTGTCTATACATATCATTATGTGAGAGAAGATATTATGGCACTTTACGGATTTAAAACACGTGAAGAGCGTTTATTATTTACAAAGTTGTTAGGTGTATCGGGGATTGGACCAAAAGGTGCTCTTGCAATTTTAGCTTCTGGTCAAACAGGACAGGTCGTGCAAGCGATTGAACATGAAGATGAGAAGTTTTTAGTGAAATTCCCAGGTGTCGGAAAGAAAACAGCACGCCAAATGATTTTAGACTTAAAAGGAAAACTAGCAGATGTCGTGCCAGATGCATTTGTTGATCTGTTCTCGGATGCCGAAAGTTTTGATCAGAAGAAAGGTTCATCAACTGAGCTTGATGAGGCGCTTGAAGCACTACGAGCACTTGGTTACGCAGAGAGAGAAGTTTCTCGCGTTGTACCAGAGTTATTAAAAGAATCACTAACGACGGATCAATATATTAAAAAGGCACTTAGTCTTTTACTAAATGGTAAGAGGTGAGTATAATGGACGAACGTCTCCTTTCAGGGGAATCTGGATACGAAGATGCGGATTTAGAGTATTCATTACGGCCACAGACGCTCCGTCAGTATATTGGCCAAGATAAAGCAAAACATAATTTAGAAGTTTTTATTGAAGCGGCGAAAATGCGTGAAGAAACGTTAGATCACGTACTTTTATATGGACCACCTGGACTTGGTAAAACGACGCTTGCGAATATTATTGCCAATGAAATGGGTGTTAACATTCGAACAACGTCAGGTCCCGCAATTGAAAGACCAGGAGATTTAGCGGCTGTATTAACAGCACTTCAGCCTGGGGATGTATTATTTATTGATGAAATTCATCGTTTGCATAGATCTATTGAAGAAGTGTTATACCCAGCGATGGAAGACTTTTGCCTTGATATCGTTATTGGGAAAGGACCGTCAGCTCGTTCTGTACGTCTAGACTTACCTCCATTTACGCTAGTTGGGGCAACGACGCGTGCAGGTGCATTATCAGCACCACTTCGTGACCGTTTTGGTGTGCTTTCACGATTAGAGTACTATACAGTAGATCAGCTTTCTGCGATTGTAGAACGTACAGCAGAAGTGTTTGAAGTTGAAATAGATTCGTTAGCAGCATTAGAAATTGCAAGACGTGCCCGTGGTACACCTCGTATTGCGAATCGTCTATTACGACGTGTACGTGACTTCGCACAAGTTCGCAGTGACGGAACGATTGCGATGGAAATTACACAAATGGCGTTAGAACTATTACAAGTAGATAAATTAGGACTTGATCATATCGATCATAAATTACTGCTTGGTATTATTGAAAAGTTCCGCGGTGGTCCAGTTGGATTAGAAACTGTTTCAGCAACGATTGGGGAAGAATCGCATACGATTGAAGATGTGTATGAGCCGTATTTATTACAAATTGGCTTTTTACAAAGAACGCCAAGAGGCCGGATCGTAACACCGCTCGCATATGAGCATTTCGGAATGGAGATGCCAAAAGTATGACGGAGATGCCAAAGCTGCTTATTACAGCTGGTATTTTGCTCATTGTTGTTGGATTAGCTTGGAAGTTCATAGGAAGGCTTCCAGGCGATATTTTTGTGAAAAAAGGTAACGTTACCTTTTATTTTCCTATCATTACATGTATTGTGTTAAGTATTGCATTATCTTTCATTATGTATATAATAAATCGATTCAAATAAGAAATAGGTGGATACAGTTATGGATATTAATCTGTTTGATTTTCATTTACCAGAAGAACTCATTGCACAAATTCCGCTTGAAGAGCGTGAAACATCAAGATTGATGATGTTAGACCGTGAAACAGGAGATATTGAGCATAAACATTTTACGGACATTCTTTCTTACTTACATGAGGGGGATTGCTTAGTTTTAAATGAAACGAAAGTTATGCCTGCTCGCTTGCACGGTGTGAAAGAAGATACAGGTGCACACATTGAAGTGCTTCTTTTGAAACAAGAAGAAGGCGATAAGTGGGAAACGCTTATAAAGCCAGCGAAGCGTGTAAAAGAAGGGACTGTCATCTCTTTTGGTGAAGGAAAGTTAAAAGCAACTTGCATTGGAACAGCAGACCAAGGTGGGCGTCAACTTGAGTTTTCATATGACGGCATCTTTTATGAAATTTTAGACGAGCTTGGAGAAATGCCTCTTCCTCCGTATATTAAAGAGACGCTAGAAGATCGCGATCGTTATCAAACGGTATATGCGAAGGAAATCGGTTCAGCAGCAGCACCGACGGCTGGCCTTCACTTTACAGAAGAGTTACTTGAGAAATTGAAGCAAAAAGGCGTTCAATTAGCATTCATTACACTCCATGTAGGACTTGGAACATTTAGACCAGTTTCTGCAGATACGATTGAAGAGCATCATATGCATGCAGAGTATTACCATATGTCTGAAGAGACAGCTGCGTTATTAAACCGCGTAAAAGAGAATGGTGGACGTATTATTACAGTAGGTACGACATCAACTCGTACGTTAGAAACGATTGCGACAGATCATAGTGGTAAGCTCTGCGCCGCTTCTGGCTGGACAGATATTTTTATGTACCCAGGATATAAATTTAAAGCAATTGATGGTTTAATTACAAACTTCCATTTGCCGAAATCAACATTAATTATGCTTGTAAGTGCATTTGCAAATAGAGATAATGTACTTCATGCTTATAATGAAGCAGTAAAAGAAAAATATCGTTTCTTTAGCTTCGGTGATGCGATGTTCGTTGCATCTCACGCTAAAATGAGAAACAAATAAAAGGAGTAAATTATGACAGCAATTCGTTATGAATTTATTAAAACTTGTAAACAAACGGGTGCGCGTTTAGGTCGAGTACATACGCCACACGGTTCATTTGATACACCAACATTTATGCCAGTTGGTACACTTGCAACAGTTAAAACGATGTCACCAGAAGAATTAAAAGCAATGGATTCTGGCATTATTTTAAGCAATACGTATCATTTATGGCTACGTCCAGGACACGAAATTATTCGTGAAGCAGGTGGCTTGCATAAGTTTATGAACTGGGATCGTGCAATCTTAACGGATTCAGGTGGATTCCAAGTATTTAGCTTAAGTGACTTCCGCCGCATTGAAGAGGAAGGTGTTCATTTCCGTAATCACTTAAATGGAGATAAATTATTCTTATCACCAGAAAAAGCGATGGAAATTCAAAATGCATTAGGTTCAGATATCATGATGGCATTTGATGAGTGCCCACCGTTCCCAGCTACTTTTGAATACATGAAGAAGTCTGTAGAGCGTACGAGCCGCTGGGCAGAGCGTTGTCTAAAGGCGCATGAACGTCCACAAGATCAAGGTTTATTCGGTATAGTACAGGGCGGAGAGTTTGAAGAACTTCGTCGCCAAAGTGCGAAAGATCTTGTTTCAATGGACTTCCCTGGGTATGCTATAGGCGGTCTATCTGTTGGTGAACCGAAGGATATTATGAATCGTGTTCTTGAGTTTACAACACCACTTCTTCCTGATGATAAACCACGTTACTTAATGGGTGTAGGTTCTCCTGACTCGTTAATTGATGGTGCGATTCGCGGTGTTGATATGTTTGACTGTGTACTTCCAACTCGTATTGCTCGAAATGGTACATGTATGACAAGTGAAGGCCGTCTAGTTGTGAAAAACGCGAAATTCGCTAGAGACTTCGGGCCGCTTGATCCGAACTGTGATTGCTACACATGTAAAAACTATTCTCGTGCGTACATTCGTCACTTAATGAAATGCGATGAAACGTTCGGAATTCGTTTAACGTCTTATCACAACCTTCATTTTCTGTTAAACTTAATGGAGCAGGTGAGACAAGCTATTCGTGAAGACCGTCTTGGCGATTTCCGCGAAGAGTTCTTTGAACAGTATGGCTTTAATAAACCGAATGCTAAAAACTTCTAATACATAATTTAAAAGGAGGAACACAAGATGAATGCAGGTATGATGAATATCGTTATGATTGTTGCGATGTTTGCGATTTTCTATTTCTTATTAATTCGCCCGCAACAAAAGCGTCAAAAAGCAGTTGCTCAAATGCAAAATGAAATCAAAAAAGGTGATGCTATCGTAACAATCGGTGGTTTACACGCTACAATCGAATCAGTGGATGAAACGAAAATTGTTGTTAAATCTGGTGGTTCACACTTAACTTTCGATCGCAATGCGATTCGTGAAGTTGTGAAAAACTAATGATGAAGGCCCTGCATGAAATGTGCAGGGCCTTTTTTTAACTATTTTGTTTTGACATATTTACACCGAAAATACCTCCGAGTGTACTCGCACCCATTAATGCTAATTGGTAGAGTAACTGTGAGTTCGATAAAGTTTGAGAGAAGCCTAAATAGTTAACGAGAAAGACGAGAAGAGTGAATGTGAGTCCTGTAGTGAAACCTACTAACCAACCTTTTCCTTGTGCCTTTTTACCAGCAATGAATCCAGACATAAGCATAGATAGAAGGGCTATTATAAAAATAGTAATTACTAATGTCCCTTCATTAATATTCGTAAATTTTAATAAAAGAGCCATGATCATACTTGTAATAGATGCGAGGATTAATAGGGTAATAATACCGAAGCCGATTGCGCTCGATAATTTTTTCGTTCCATCCATTATGCATTCCCCCTTTTTAATACAAGCATATTTTCATTTTGTTTAAGTTAGACTAGTTTCTTTTTTGTAGGGGAGCCTATAAGTAAAAAAAGGGGATGTAGAAATGGAATGGGTATCAATAATCGGACGAACAATGCTTTTGTATACAATCATTTTAATTATTTTTCGTCTTATGGGTAAACGTGAAATTGGAGAATTAAGTGTATTAGATTTGGTTGTATTCATTATGCTTGGTGAAATGGCTGTAGTGGCAATTGAAAATACAGATAAATCACTTTGGCATCAATTAGTTCCAATGATTTTTCTAATGTGTATACAAATCATTTTGTCGGTCATTTCTTTAAAGTTCCAGCGTTTTCGGCATTTAATAGAAGGAGAGCCTGCGATTCTTGTGAATGCAGGTAAAATTGATGAAAAAAAGATGCGGAAGCAGCGATATAACATAGATGATTTATTGATGCAACTACGTGAGCAAGGAATCGGAGATGTGCGTGATGTAGAATACGCTATTTTAGAACCATCTGGAAAGTTATCTGTGTTTCAAAAACAAAAAAGTAAAAAAAGCAAAAATGATACACCAATTTTTACACTCCCACTAATTATAGATGGAGAAATTCAATACAATCATTTGCAAATGATTGAGCATACAAATGAGTGGCTCGTTGAGAAATTGAATAACTTAGGTTATAAAGATGTGAAACAGATTGTATATTGTAGTTTTCAAAATGGACAATTTTTTGTTGATTTGAAAGAAAATTAGAGGCTTACCATTTTGAATGGCAAGCCCGCTTACTTCAAAAATGAAAGTTTCCGAATGATAGGGAGACGACTTAATTCTTCTTTTCGAATGAGTTTGAAAACGAAGAGGAGAACGATATAAACGATTGTTGTTAAGGTGATTTCCCATAATGTTTGTACGCCAAGTGAATGAGAAAAAACGATATGCTTATGAAGATAAAAACCGAAGGTACCAGCAATCCCGATAGCAATTCCGCCGAAAATATAATCTTTTGCGTAAATGGTAAATGCAATTTTCTTTAAAACAGTGGCGTAGTGAAGGAATGTTACGGTTACTATATTCGCTGCGATGGCGAGGGCAACCCCCATCATTTGGAACTCTGGGCGTGAAGCGAGTGCAAAGATAACGATTAATTTTACGATAGCGCCAATAAAGGTGTTCATCATAGCAGCGCGTGCTAAGTTTAAAGCTTGCAAGACAGACGTAAGGGGACTTTGGAAATAATGAAATAAAAAGCAAGGTGCAAGAAGCTGGATGAATGCGGCCGCGTTGTCTGATCCGTACATGAGAGTTAAAACTGGAGAAGCAAATACATATAATATAACGACTGACCATCCACCGGTTATTAAGGAAATTCGAAGTGCTTGTTGTAATCGGTGTTCCACTAATTTGTGTTGTCTCTTTGCCATTGCCTCGCTAATTGATGGGACGAGTGCTGTAGAAAGAGCATATGTAATAAAGGCTGGCAGTGATAGAAGCGGGAACGCATATCCGTTTAATATACCGTATTGCTGAGTTGCGACAGAAGCAGCAACGCCGGCGATCGCTAAGCTTTGCATAACGACGATAGGTTCAAAGAAATAAGAAACGGAACCAATTAAACGGCTTCCTGTAGTTGGTAAAGCAATGTCCATAAGGGAATAAAACGTATTTTTGCTCTCCTTTACAGTAGTGAAAAATCCAGAGCGTATAGATAAATGTTTTTCGCGTTGGAATAAAGTAAGTAAAAATAATAAAGATGCAACTTCGCCAAGAACAGCTGATAGCATGGCACCGGCTGCAGCATATTCTACGCCGTAAGGTAAAAATAACCGAATGCATACAGCGATAATTGTAATGCGGACAACTTGTTCTATGACTTGAGCATAAGCGCTCGGCTTCATATTTTGTTTCCCTTGGAAATAACCACGTAAAACGGAAGAAACTGCAATAACAGGGACGACAGGTAAAATAGCCATTAATGGATAGTAAGTTCTTTCATCTGTTAATAATGTTTTTGCTAAAATAGGTGTGAGTAGCATAATCCCAATTGTTAAAATGATACTAATAATGGATGTAACGGCTAGCGAGACAGTTAATATTTTTTTTACTTTTTGTTTATCGTTCACTGCTTCCGCTTCTGCTACAAATTTTGCGATTGCAACAGGAAGACCAATTTGGGTTAATGTAATTGCTAAAATGAAGGTGGGGACAGCCATCATATAAAGGCCAACGCCTTCTTCGCCTAAAATACGTGCCATTACAATGCGGTTAATAAATCCAAGGATTTTTGTAATAAAGCCAGCTACCATTAAAATAAATGCACCTTTTAAAAAGCTTTGTCTCGTCATACTCTTCTCCTACCTTCTCAAAATCAATGGAATGATTTACAATAATTTATATGCACGTATGAGACAAGAATGACAAGCATTTAAGAGAGTGAAGTATGAATGGTACTCTTGAAAGAAGTTATTACTGTCCATTAGAGCGGGATTAAAAGCGACTTTTCGTGCTGAAATAAGAAGGAGATGTTATATATGTTGGATAATGAGGCTTTGGTAGAATCATACCGCGGACAGTTACAAGTCGTTTTAGAAAGTAAAGTAGAAGAGTTTCACATGTTTGGTTATGACCGAGTGACAGATAATGATATTTGGAAGTTTCTCAAGGTGAAAAAGTGGAAAAAGATAGACAGTGATGTTAGGTTGTATGCATTAGTAAATGATGTATTAAGAGTAAGTACTAATGAATATATGAATTATTTAACTGTTGAAGCATATCAGGCGCCACTTTGGTCGTTTGATGAATATGAAAATAAATAACTGACTGTAATTGGTTTGTTCTTCCTTTTGCAGTATAATGATAGGTATTGATAAAGAGGAATTAATTATGTCTAAGATTATATATAAAGGAGGTAGTGAAGAGAAAAAATAAATAATAGAAGTGTAGGTATTGTGAAAAGCTTACCGACACAGCTAGTGATGAACTAGCGGAAATACATGTATTTTATAGAAAGTAAGTCTACTAACTAGGCGTATGCACACGTGCAAAAATGAATCGTAAGAGATTTATTGAAAGTGTTAGTAGCAGAAAGAGGGTACATATGGCAAAGCGTGGTACAAGAATTGCCGCCTTTTTCCTCATCGTTTTATTAATTGGTGGAGTAATTGGTGCGGCAGGAAAAGACATAGCAAAAGGAATTAGTCTAGGACTAGACCTTCGCGGTGGTTTTGAAATTCTGTATGAAGTAAAACCAGCCAAAAAAGGTGATAAAATCGATCGTGATGCACTTGTAAGTACAGTAGGTGCTCTTGAAAATCGTGTCAATGTTCTTGGTGTAAGTGAGCCGAACATTCAAATCGAAGGGGAAGATCGAATTCGTGTACAGCTTGCTGGTGTACAAGATCAGCAAAAAGCACGTGAAATGTTATCAACACAAGCGAAACTAACATTCCGTGATGTGGATGATAACCTTCTTATGGACGGAACTGATTTAAAAGGCGGCGGAGCGAAGCAAACATTTGATGAGCAAGGCCGTGCGAGCGTAGGTCTTACACTAAAAAGCGCTGAAAAATTCCGTGAAGTAACTGAAAAGATTTCAAAAATGCCACCACCAACGAATTTAATGGTAATTTGGCTTGATTTTGAAGAAGGAAAAGATTCATATAAAGCAGAATCTGCAAAACCGAATCCGAAGTTTTTATCAGCAGCAACAGTAAGCCAAGTATTTAACCAAGCTGAAGTATCTATCGTAGGTGGAAACTTTACAGTTGAAAGTGCGAAAGAACTTTCATCTTTATTAAATGCAGGTGCACTTCCTGTTGATTTAAAAGAAATGTATTCAACATCTGTTGGAGCGAAATTTGGTCAACAAGCATTAGAGCAAACGATTTTCGCTAGTGCGATCGGTATTGCTATTATCTTCTTATTCATGCTTGTATTCTACCGTTTACCAGGACTTGTAGCGGTTATTATGTTAGGTTTATACATTTTCGTTACATTACTCGTCTTTAACTGGATGCATGCAGTTCTTACGTTACCGGGTATTGCGGCATTAGTGCTCGGGGTTGGTATCGCAGTTGATGCGAATATCATTACGTACGAGAGATTGAAGGAAGAGCTGAAAATTGGTAAGTCGATGATGTCAGCATTCCGTGCTGGTAACCATCGTTCATTATCGACAATTTTAGATGCGAACGTTACGACAATTGCAGCAGCGGGTGTTTTATTCGCTTATGGTAATAGCTCTGTAAAAGGTTTCGCAACAAGTTTAATCGTAAGTATTTTAGTTGGTTTCATTACGAACGTATTCGGTACTCGTTTCTTACTAGGTTTACTTGTAAAGAGCCGTTACTTTGATAAGAAACTATCTTACTTTGGTGTTAAGGAAAAGGATATTATTCCATTAACAAAAGGTGTAGTACATCCACCGACGAGATTTGATCGTATTAATTTCGTAAATATCGGTCATAAATTCTTCTTATTCTCAATTGTAGTTGTAATTGCTGGGGCAATTATATTACCGATCTTCAAAATGAATCTTGGTATTGACTTTGCAAGTGGTACACGTATCGACTTGCAATCAAAACAAGCAACTACTGTTTCTAATGTTCATAAAGATTTGAAAGAATTGAACATCGATGTGAAGGAAGAAGATATTGTACCGACCGGAGATGACAATAAAGGTTTCGCGGTTCGTACGTTAGGCGTTTTATCGAAAGATGAAATTGCGAAAACAAAAACATTCTTCCACGATAAATACGGTACAGATCCAAACGTAAGTACAGTTTCGCCGACAATCGGTAAAGAGATTGCACGAAATGCATTCATCGCGGTTCTGATAGCTTCATTGGTTATCATCTTATACGTAAGTATTCGTTTCCGTCTTACGTACGCAGTATCTGCAGTAATCGCATTATTACATGATGCGTTCGTTATGATTGTTGTGTTTAGTCTTTTCCAGATAGAGGTAGACTTAACGTTTATCGCTGCGGTATTAACGATTATTGGTTACTCTATCAATGACTCAATCGTTACGTTTGATAGAAACCGTGAGTTATACAACCAGAAAAAACGAGTTCGCGATATAAAAGATTTAGAAGAAATCGTAAACTCAAGTATTCGTCAAACAATTGGTCGTTCAATTAATACAGTGTTAACAGTGTTATTCCCAGTAATCACACTACTTATTTTCGGTAGTGAATCACTGCGTAACTTCTCACTTGCATTATTAATTGGATTAGTTGTA
This sequence comes from Bacillus altaicus, assembly GCF_042136375.2. Classification (NCBI taxonomy): domain Bacteria; kingdom Bacillati; phylum Bacillota; class Bacilli; order Caryophanales; family Bacillaceae; genus Bacillus; species Bacillus altaicus. Next base: position 1,322,519 of record NZ_CM143394.1, read on the forward strand.
GGTACGTACTCTTCTATTTTCGTGGCTTCTCAAATTTGGTTAATGCTTGAAAACCGTCGTTTGAAAAAGGGCAAAAGAAATAAAAAAGTAGAAAAAGAAGTACCTGAACCGCAAGTATAAAAAATAAAGTGAAACTTTAATCAGTGGGGGTTTTGTTCATCCCCCACTGATTATTAGCCTTCACCAATCGGGCTTTTACGGGCAGTTATCTCCCACCTAACTTCCTCGCATTCGCCGGATTTTGAGGTGGGAGTCTTACTGCCCACAAATAGCGGGATAAAACATATAAAAAGATGGTGTCTCTATATGAGGCATCTCTTTTTCGTTTGTGGACACAATAAAGTAGCGCCTTTTTTAAAGGGGAGATAAATGGAAGAAAGTGGTGATGTTATCTTTGTTTTTGTTACAATAAAGTGAAACTTTAATCAGTGGGAGTCTTACTGCTCGTTAAAGCGGGATAAAACGATAGGTTAAGAAAAGAAGGGATTTCAATTATGGAAAAAGATGAACGTTTTAAACAGGCCGAGTTTGGTGCTATTGTCGGAATCGTTGGTAATATTATATTAGCGATTGTAAAAGCGGTAATTGGTTATATTGGAAACAGTAAGGCACTTTTAGCGGATGCGGTGCATTCTGGATCAGATGTAATTGGCTCGTTAGCTGTACTTTTTGGATTACGAGCAGCAAAGCAACCGCCTGATGAAGATCATCCGTATGGTCATGGTAAAGCAGAATCGATTTCAGCGATTATTGTTGCGGTATTATTATTTATTGTTGGAATAGAGATAGCGATTTCGTCTATAAAAGCTTTTTCACAAGATTTAGAACCACCAAAAGGAATTACGATTTTTGCAGTTATTCTTTCGATTGTAGTGAAAGAAGGGATGTTTCAGTATAAATATCGATTAGGGAAGAGGATAAATAGTGATGCAATTATTGCAAATGCATATGAACATCGTTCGGATGTGTTTTCTTCAATTGCAGCTTTAATCGGCATTTGTGCAGCTATTATTGGCGGTAAGTTAGGCATAGATTGGCTTGTATATGCCGATCCAATTGCGGGATTATTTGTTTCAATTCTCGTTGCTAAGATGGCGTGGAGTATTGGAGCAGAAGCTATTCATGCAACGCTCGATCATGTTCTGCATGAAGAAGATGCTGTTCCGCTTAGGGAGGCAGTTTTTCAAGTGGAAGGTGTGAAGAAAATCGGCTCTTTATATGCAAGGGAACATGGCCACTATGTTATTGTTGATATTAAAATATCTGTAGATCCATATATCACTGTAGAAGAAGGTCACCGCATTGGAAAACATGTAAAAGAAAAGCTTATGAAACAAGATAACGTACAAAATGTTTTTGTACATATTAATCCGTATTCTCCAAATTAAACATAATGGATATTTAATTATATAGATATCGAATCGTAGGTTGCATTATATTGTCACCCCTTAATCTGTCTTGTATAATGGATAGGTTAAGGGGTGATTTCGTGTTACAACCGAAGACGCGTTGGAAAGAAAAAGAATATAATGAGGAACTAGTGAGTGAATTAGCAAATAAATTGCAACTATCACCTCTTGTGACTTCATTATTTCTCGGCAGAGGCTTAAATACAGAAGATAAGATTGTAGACTTTTTAAATACAGCAGATCAAGAATTTCATGATCCATTTTTACTTGAAGGAATGGATCGGACTGTAGAACGTGTGAAAAAAGCCATTGAAAATGGAGACCAAATATTAATATTTGGTGATTATGATGCGGACGGAGTAAGTAGTACGACTGTATTATATCTTGCTCTCAAAGAATTAGGTGCAGAAGTAGAGTTTTATATTCCAAATCGTTTTACTGAAGGCTATGGGCCAAATGAAGAAGCGTTTCGTTGGGCGCACAATGCAGGGTTCTCACTAATTATTACTGTCGATACTGGTATCGCAGCGGTACATGAAGCGAAGGTAGCGAAGGAACTTGGGATAGATCTTATTATTACAGATCATCATGAGCCGCCACCAGAGTTACCAGAGGCACTTGCGATTATTCATCCGAAATTAGAAGGCGGTGTTTATCCGTTTCATTATTTAGCGGGTGTTGGTGTTGCATTTAAAGTTGCACATGCACTTTTGGGCCGTGTACCAGAGCATTTATTAGAAATTGCAGTAATCGGTACGGTAGCCGATTTAGTATCGCTTCACGGTGAAAATAGATTGTTAGTACAGCGTGGACTGAAGCATATGCGAATGACTCGAAATATCGGTTTAAAGGCGTTATTTAAAGTTGCTAACGTTTCGCAAAGTGAAATTACAGAAGAAAGCATCGGATTCTCACTCGCACCTCGTATTAATGCAGTTGGTCGTTTGGAGGATGCAACACCTGCTGTACACCTTTTATTATCAGAAGATCCAGAGGGAGCGAAAGAGCTAGCTGAAGAAATTGATGAGCTGAACAAACTTCGAAAAGATATTGTAAAGCAAATTACAGAAGAAGCTATCGCTGAAGTCGAAAATAAATTCCCGCCGGAAGAAAATAAAGTATTAGTCCTTGCAAAAGAAGGTTGGAATCCAGGCGTAATTGGAATTGTCGCTTCTAAGTTAGTTGAACGTTTTTATCGTCCGACGATTGTATTAAGCATTGATCCTCATAAAGAAACAGCAAAGGGATCGGCTCGTAGTATTGCAGGATTTGATTTGTTTGCAAACCTTTCAGATTGCCGTGAATTGTTACCGCATTTCGGAGGTCATCCGATGGCGGCGGGAATGACGCTTAATATGAATGATGTGGATGAATTAAGACGCAGGTTAAATGAGCAAGCAGATGCAGTTTTAACAGAAGAAGATTTTATTCCGATTACAGCAGTGGATGCATTTTGTAAAGTAGAGGATGTAACGCTTGCCGCGATTGAGGAGATGCAAAAGTTAGCGCCATTTGGCGTAGGAAATCCGAAACCGCGTATTGCGGTGAAAGATGCTGACTTAGAAAGTATCCGTGCAATTGGATCTGATGGATCTCATTTGAAAATGGCTCTTCGTGAGGGACAAGCAACACTGGATACAATTGGATTTGGATTTGGTGCTTATGCGAAAGAAATCTCTCCAGTTGCGAAGGTTTCTGTAGTAGGAGAAGCGTCCATTAATGAATGGAATAACTTTAAAAAGCCGCAATTAATGGTGCAAGATATTGCTGTAGAGGCATGGCAATTATTTGACTGGCGTAGTATGCGTAATGTAGAAGCAAATTTAGCAGAACTTCCGAAAGAAAAAATAACCATGGTGTATTTTTCTGAAGAGGTATTGAATAAGTTTTCTTTAGAAGGCTATAAAGAACAGCTTGTGCATGCATCAGAGGTAACACATTTAGATGATCAATATATTGTGTTACTCGATTTGCCGAAAGGAACAGATGAATTGCGTGATTTATTTAAAGTAGGATTTCCATCTCGAATTTACACGCTATTTTATCAAGAGAACAATCATTTATTTAGTACAGTTCCAACGAGGGAACACTTTAAATGGTACTATTCTTTCTTAAGCCAAAAAACACCATTTTCTTTAAAGCAATATGGGGAACAACTGTGTCGTCATAAAGGGTGGTCAAAAGATACAGTAAATTTCATGACACAGGTGTTTTTTGAGTTAGAATTTGTTACAATAAAAGACGGTGTCATTTTTATGGCAGATAAAAAACAAAAGCGTGATTTAATTGAATCGAACACATATCGTGAGAAAATGAACCACTTACAATTAGAGAAAGAATTGGTTTATAGCACATATCAGCAACTATATACATGGTTTGAAACGATTCGTAATCATAAATAAGTAGAACAGTTAGGGTAAAGGATTTGTATTTACAAACCTTTTATATCTGAGGAGGATTCAGAAATATGGATTTCAAGCAACATATCGCAATTGTACCAGACTATCCGAAAGAAGGTATTGTGTTCAAAGACATTACACCTTTAATGAACGACGGAAAAGCATATAAAGCAGCAACAGATGCAATCGTTGAGTATGCAAAAAAAAGAGACATTGATGTTGTAGTAGGACCAGAAGCGCGTGGTTTTATTATCGGTTGCCCAGTTTCTTATGCATTAGAATTAGGTTTCGCACCAGTTCGTAAATTAGGAAAATTACCACGTGAAGTAATTACAGTTGACTACGGTAAAGAGTATGGAACAGATGTTTTAACAATCCATAAAGATGCAATTAAGCCAGGTCAACGTGTATTAATTACAGATGACCTATTAGCTACAGGTGGAACAATCGAAGCGACAATTAAACTAGTTGAAGAACTTGGCGGAGTTGTAGCAGGAATTGCATTCTTAGTAGAGCTTACTTACTTAGATGGTCGTAAAATGTTAGATGGTTACGATGTATTAGTATTAGAAAAATACTAATCATTATATAGGTGAAACTACGGTGATAAAAAAGTACCCGTGAATCTCTTGGAGAGGAGCGGGTACTTTTGTATAATTGCACAAAAAAACATGGTGAAATGTCAGTAAAATCTTTTCCTTTTCACAATTCACAATCATTGGGTTATAATGATAGAATATAAATTATTCTATTCAATAAAGATAAAGTCAATTTTCAATAAAAGGTGATTCGATGGCAAATGAGCAAGTACTAACAGCTGAACAGGTACTCGAGAAAGCAAGTCAATATTTAGCGGATGAAGATATTGAGCTAGTGGCACGTGCCTATGAATATGCGCGTGATGCACATAGCGAACAATATAGAAAATCGGGTGAACCATATATTATTCACCCAATTCAAGTTGCAGGTATTTTAGTTGATTTACACATGGATCCGGCTACAGTATCGGCAGGTTTCTTGCATGATGTAGTGGAAGATACAGAAATTACATTAGAAGATATTGAACGAGAATTTAATAAAGAAATCGCTATGCTTGTTGATGGTGTTACAAAGCTTGGAAAGATTAAATATAAATCCCATGAGCAGCAACAAGCAGAAAACCATCGCAAAATGTTTATTGCAATGGCTCAAGATATTCGAGTTATTTTAATTAAACTAGCTGATCGTCTTCATAACATGCGTACATTGAAACATTTGCCTCAAGAGAAGCAGCGTCGCATTGCAAATGAAACGTTAGAAATCTTTGCACCTTTAGCACATAGACTCGGAATTAATACTATTAAATGGGAGCTAGAGGATACGTCACTTCGCTATTTAAACCCGCAGCAATATTACCGTATTGTGAACTTAATGAAGCGTAAACGTGCAGAGCGTGAAGAATATTTAGATGAAGTAATGACTGGCATTCGTGAGAAATTAAAAGAAGTTGCAATTCAACCTGAGATTTCTGGAAGACCAAAGCATATTTACAGCATTTATCGTAAGATGGCACTGCAAAATAAACAGTTCAATGAAATTTATGATTTATTAGCTGTACGTGTTGTTGTAAATAGTATTAAAGATTGTTATGCGGTACTTGGAATTATTCATACGTGCTGGAAGCCAATGCCGGGTCGTTTTAAAGATTATATTGCAATGCCAAAAGCAAATCTATATCAATCTCTTCATACGACTGTAATTGGGCCGAAAGGTGATCCACTTGAAGTGCAAATTCGTACGAAAGAAATGCACGAAATTGCAGAATTCGGGATTGCGGCACATTGGGCGTATAAAGAAGGTAAAGCAGCAGAAACAACGGGTACATTAGAGAAAAAACTAACATGGTTCCGTCAAATATTAGAATGGCAAAATGAAGCTTCTAATGCAGAAGAGTTTATGGAATCATTAAAAATTGATTTGTTCTCTGATATGGTATTTGTCTTTACACCGAAAGGCGATGTAATGGAATTACCTCTTGGCTCTGTCCCAATTGATTTTTCATATCGTGTCCATTCGGAAATTGGAAACAAAACAATTGGTGCAAAAGTAAACGGGAAAATGGTGACACTTGATTATAAGCTGAAAACTGGTGACATCATTGAAATTTTAACATCGAAACATTCGTATGGCCCAAGTCAAGATTGGGTAAAGCTTGCTCAAACATCTCATGCGAAAAATAAAATACGTCAATTCTTTAAGAAGCAACGTAGAGATGAAAATATTGAAAAAGGCCGTGAACTTGTTGAAAAAGAAGTGCGTGGCTTAGAGTATGAAATGAAAGAAGTATTAGCACTTGATAATTTAAAACGTGTTGCTGAGAAGTTTAACTTTGCAAATGAAGAAGATATGTTTGCAGCAGTTGGATACAACGGAATTACAGCTGCACAAATTGTTACGCGACTAACGGACAAGTTCCGTAAACAACGTGAAGAAGAAGAAATCGTTGAAGTTAAAGAAGTTCGTAAACCGATGAAAATTCGAAAATGGGATTCTGGTGTAAAGGTAAGTGGTGCAGATAATTTGTTAATTCGTTTATCAAAATGCTGTAACCCAGTTCCAGGTGATGATATCGTTGGGTATATTACGAAAGGTCGAGGCGTATCAATTCACCGTTGCGATTGCGTCAATGTGCATACAGAAGAAGCGGTAGAGCGTTTACTAGAAGTAGATTGGGAAGGTAGTCCTGAAAAAGAAATTGAATACAATGTTGATATTGAAATTTCAGGCTATGATCGTCGCGGTTTATTGAATGAAGTATTACAAGCTGTTACAGAAACGAAGACGTATATCTCAGCTGTTTCTGGTAGAAGTGATCGTAATAAGATGGCAACGATTAACATGTCGATTTCTATTCGAAACTTACAACACTTGAAAAAAGTAGTAGAGCGCATTAAACGTGTTCCAGAAATTTATGCTGTACGACGCATGATGCATTAATAGGGAGTGTAGAAAAGATGAGAGTTGTTTTACAACGATCAAAGGAAGCGTCTGTCACAGTAGATGGTGAGATTGTAGGACAAATTCCATTCGGTTTAACATTACTAGTTGGCATTACGCATGAAGATACAGAAAAAGATGCAACTTATATCGCAGAAAAAATTGCAAACCTACGTATTTTTGAAGATGAGAGCGGAAAGATGAACCACTCTGTACTTGATATGAAGGGACAAGTTCTATCTATTTCGCAATTTACATTATACGGAGATTGCCGTAAAGGAAGACGTCCAAACTTTATGGATGCTGCGAAACCTGATTATGCAGAGCGTTTATATGATTTCTTTAATGAAGAAGTTCGTAAACAAGGACTACATGTGGAGACAGGACAGTTCGGAGCAATGATGGACGTTTCTTTAATCAATGATGGTCCGGTGACCTTAATTGTAGAAAGTAAATAGTGTTGCCGGGGAAGAGAGGATTATAGGATCCTCTCTTTTTTCATACATTGTGGTATGTTTTGTTTAGTTATTTGGAATCAATAGCTGTTTCGGCTATGTATAACTATCTCATCAATATGGAACAATAAAAAGTAAAACATCCATATTGAATGTGAGGGATATACGTATGCGTATGAATGAAAAAGGGCATTCTGTTACAAATGGTGCAAATCAACTGTTTAACGTAAATTTACATGATTTTATTTCAAAAGAACAAAACAATACTTCAATGGAGCTTGCTTCTGAGTTTGGAATTTCACTACAAGATGTAAAGCGCCTAAAGAAGCAAATTGAGCGCTCTTAGAGCACTTGACAATCCTACTCAACAAACGTATAGTAATTTTATATTTACATATGAATATAGCCGTTGATAGAGGAGAGTAAATGAGATACACATGGAAAGAGAAGAAATGTCCTAGGCTGAAAACATTTCTACATGATGACTGATTGAATGACACTCTGTAGGTTTCAACTTGAAAGGCTTATACGCTTAGTAGAGATGAACGCAAATTTAAGCGTTATTAAAAAAGTGGAAGCATACGTGCTTCAATTAGGGTGGCACCACGGGTATAATACTCTCGTCCCTACTGTTCAAACAGTAGAGGCGGGAGTTTTTTTATTTTTATTAAGATTAAAACAATTTGAGGAGGAACTGAATATGTCTATTCAAATCCCACGCGGAACGCAAGATATTCTTCCAGGTAGTGTAGAGTTATGGCAGTATATCGAAGGGCAAGCACGCGAAATTTGCCGTCGTTACAACTATAAAGAAATTCGTACACCAATTTTTGAACACACAGAGCTATTTTTACGCGGTGTTGGTGATACGACAGATATCGTACAAAAAGAAATGTATTCATTCCAAGACCGTGGAGAGCGTAGTTTAACATTACGTCCAGAAGGTACTGCACCTGTTGTACGTTCTTACGTTGAAAACAAAATGTTCGGTGATGCAACACAACCAACGAAATTATACTATATAGGTCAAATGTTCCGTTATGAAAGACCACAAGCAGGTCGCTATCGTCAATTCGTACAATTCGGTATTGAAGCAATCGGTAGTAACGACCCTGCAATTGATGCGGAAGTAATTGCACTTGCTGTAGAGTTTTACCGCGGCATGGGCTTAAAAAATATTAAAGTTGTATTAAACAGCTTAGGTGATGCAGCGAGCCGTCAAGCGCACCGCGATGCATTAATTGCGCATTTTGAGCCACGTATCGGTGAATTCTGCTCTGACTGTCAATCTCGCTTAGAAAAGAACCCTCTTCGTATTTTAGACTGTAAGAAGGACCGTAACCATGAATTAATGGGAACAGCACCATCTATTACGGAATACTTAAACGAAGATTCAGCAGTATACTACGACAAAGTACAAGAACTACTAACGATGATGGATGTTCCATTTGAGAAAGATCCGAATTTAGTACGTGGTTTAGACTACTACCAACACACTGTTTTTGAAATTATGAGTGAGGCAGAAGGTTTCGGTGCTATCACAACATTAAGTGGCGGTGGCCGTTATAACGGACTTGTACAAGAAATCGGTGGACCGGAAATGCCAGGTATCGGTTTTGCGATGAGTATTGAGCGTTTAATTATGGCGCTGAAGGCTGAAAATATTGAGTTACCAATTGAACATAGTATTGATTGTTACGTTGTAGCACTTGGTGAAAAAGCGAAAGACCAAGCTGCGAAAATTGCGTTTGATCTTCGTAAAGCTGGATTAGCAGTTGAAAAAGATTATTTAGATCGTAAAATGAAAGCACAATTTAAATCTGCAGATCGTTTAAATGCGAAATACGTAGCTGTATTAGGGGAAGATGAGCTAGATAAAGGCATCATTAACTTAAAAGATATGGCAACAGGCGGACAAGAAGAAGTAGCGTTAGATGTATTTGCTTCATATGTAGCAGAGAAATTAATATAGGGGGAACTTAAAGTGGCTGAAAGAACACATGCATGCGGAAAAGTAACAGTAGAAGCGGTTGGACAAACAGTTCAATTAAAAGGTTGGGTACAAAAACGCCGTGATTTAGGTGGATTAATCTTTATCGACTTACGTGACCGTACAGGTATCGTACAAGTTGTATTTAACCCAGAAACATCAAAAGAAGCGTTAGAAGTAGCAGAAACGATTCGTAGCGAATACGTATTACACGTAGAAGGTACAGTTGTTGAACGTGGTGAAGGCGCAATTAATGATAATATGGCAACTGGTCGTATTGAAGTACAAGCATCGAAAGTAAACGTATTAAACGCAGCGAAAACAACGCCAATCATTATTGCTGATGATACAGATGCATCAGAAGATGTGCGTTTAAAATATCGTTACTTAGACTTACGTCGTCCTGCAATGTTCAACACATTCAAAATGCGTCATGACGTAACGAAAACAATTCGTAACTTCTTAGATACAGAAGAGTTCTTAGAAGTTGAAACACCAATTTTAACGAAGAGCACGCCAGAAGGAGCTCGCGACTATTTAGTACCAAGCCGTGTGCATGATGGTGAATTTTATGCATTACCTCAATCTCCGCAGCTATTTAAACAGCTTCTTATGGTCGGTGGATTTGAGCGTTACTATCAAGTAGCACGTTGTTTCCGTGACGAAGATTTACGTGCGGACCGTCAACCGGAATTCACGCAAATTGATATCGAGGCATCATTCTTAACACAAGATGAAATTTTAGAAATGATGGAGCGTATGATGACGAAAGTCATGAAGGATGCAAAAGGTGTAGAAGTTAGTGCACCATTCCCTCGTATGAAATATGCTGATGCAATGGCTCGCTTTGGTTCTGATAAGCCGGATACACGCTTTGAAATGGAACTAAAAGACCTATCTGAATTTGCAGTAGGTTGTGGATTTAAAGTATTTACAAGTGCTGTAGAAAACGGCGGACAAGTAAAAGCGATTAACGCAAAAGGTGCAGCGAGCAAATACTCTCGTAAAGACATCGATGCATTAACTGAATTCGCAAAAGTATACGGTGCAAAAGGTCTAGCTTGGCTTAAAGTTGAAGAAGACGGCTTAAAAGGACCGATTGCGAAATTCTTCGGTGAAGAAGATGCAAACGTGTTAATGAGTACATTAGAAGCGGATGCTGGTGACTTATTACTATTCGTAGCAGATAAGAAGAGCGTTGTTGCAGATAGCTTAGGTGCACTTCGTTTACGTCTAGGTAAAGAACTTGAGCTAATTGACGAAAGTAAATTTAACTTCCTATGGGTAACGGATTGGCCACTTCTTGAGTACGATGAAGATGCAGATCGTTACTTCGCAGCTCATCATCCATTCACAATGCCATTCCGTGAAGATGTTGAACTATTAGAAACAGCACCAGAAAAAGCACGTGCACAAGCATATGACCTTGTATTAAACGGTTATGAGCTTGGTGGTGGATCACTTCGTATTTACGAGCGTGACGTACAAGAAAAAATGTTCAAAGCACTTGGATTCTCACAAGAAGAAGCACAAGAACAATTCGGATTCTTATTAGAAGCATTCGAATACGGTACACCACCACACGGCGGAATCGCATTAGGTTTAGACCGCCTTGTTATGTTACTCGCAGGTCGTACGAACCTTCGTGATACAATTGCATTCCCGAAAACAGCAAGCGCAAGCTGCTTATTAACAGACGCTCCAAGCCCAGTTGCAGAAGCTCAGCTTGAAGAGCTAAGCTTAAAATTGAGCGTGAAAGAAGAGAAGTAAGAATAGAGTCTAGATGGTTATACTAACCCCATCTAGGCTTTTTTATAGAGGTTGTTTAAAAAGTCTTCAGCTAGTGGTCTTATGTTTTATTTTTTCTCTTTGAATATGTATTTTTAGGAATTCTATAACTTTTTCTATACAAATAGTCGGAAAAACGCTAGAATACATGATAGACCATTTTTGTAATAGGAGTGTAGAGCTGAATGTTACATCAATTTTCACGTAATGAATTAGCCTTTGGAAAAGAAGGCCTTGAAATATTAAAAAATAGTACAGTCGGTATTTTAGGAATTGGCGGCGTAGGGTCATTTTCGGCAGAAGCGCTAGCACGTTCTGGCGTAGGACGTCTTGTATTAGTTGATAAAGACGTTGTAGATATTACAAACGTAAACCGTCAAATTCACGCGTTAGTATCTACTGTAGGACGTTCAAAAGTAGAATTAATGAAAGAGCGTATTGCGGACATTAATCCGGAATGTGAAGTAATTGGACTAGAGATGTTTTATACAGATGAAACATATGAAGAGTTCTTTAAACACGGTTTAGATTTCGTAGTAGATGCATCTGATACGATTACGTTCAAAATTCATTTAATTAAACAATGTTTACGTCGTAAAATTAAAATTATCTCATGTATGGGTGCGGCAAATAAAATGGACCCAACTCGTTTCCGTATTACGGACATTTCAAAAACACATACAGATCCAATTGCGAAAGTGATTCGTACGAAGCTTCGTAAAGATGGTATTAAAAAAGGTGTAAAAGTTGTCTTCTCTGACGAAAACCCAATCGTAATTCGTGAAGAAGTACGTAAAGAAATCGTACCAGACGAAAATGCAAAAATTCGTAAAGCGAAATTACCACCTTCTTCAAATGCATTCGTACCATCTGTGGCAGGCTTAATTATGGCAAGTCACGTTGTACGTGAACGTATTAAAAACGTAGAAGTGAAGCGTGTAGGGCAAGAATAAAAAGGAAGCATATATCCGCCTAGGGTATATGCTTTTTGTATGTTGTAAAGAAATATTATTAATGTGAATGTTTGTCGGAAAATCGATATTCTATGTCGAATCGTTGATATATTTCGAGTTGTGATAGATATATTTGAAAAATCGTTAATATAATTTCACTTACCGATGCGATGTTTGCCGTAGCAAAAAACAGGGATGTCACTAAGTTGAAAAAGTGACATCCCTGTTTTTTAATTCTCTGCTGAATATATAATATCTAAATTTCCATTTTGATCGGTTTTGAAAATCGGAGCAATTTGCTCTTCTTGTTCTTCGACCGAAACAAGTTTTCGAGCACGATCCATAATTCTAACAAGCATTGCATAATCTTCTTCGATTGCTTGTTGTTTTTTTGTGAGAACAGCTAATTTTGCTTCAAGTTCATTATTCGTTTTTTTCAGGGAAGTGAGCTGATCTTGTAATACGTCATTTTCAGTTTGTAACTTTGCGAGTGAAGGGTTATTGTGTTCCAAGTTTTGCAAAAATGAGATGACATTTTGCATTGTAAGATCTTGTTTATTTGGGGCAATATCTTCTGAAAACTCGGCATCGATTACGAGTTGCCGAGTTTGTGAGAACTGCTCTTTTTCTATTTTAGCTTCCGAACGCTTTAATTCTTTACGTTGTTTTTTTGCAATTTGCACCGCATCTTCATAATATGGTCTTACTTCAGCATTCCATCTAAAGCCACAAGCTGCTGAAGTTCGGTTTAATGTATCACCAACTTCATCGAATGCTTTTATTTGTGTACTTCCGCTGCGAATATGTCGTAAAACAGTTTCTGCTAAAAGGAGATCGTCTTCTTTTGTCCATGCATCTTGACGTGTTTTCATAAGCGAAGCCTCCGTAATGGTGACGTTTTCGCTTATATTACCCTTTATTCTTCGTTTTATGCGAACTTTGTAATCTTTCATAAACAGTAGAAAGTGCTTGTTCAAATTTCCCTGTCGTTTTCGGTTTATAATATTGCTTGTTTTTAATTTTATCAGGTAAGTATTGTTGTTGTACCCACCCGTTTGGATGATCGTGTGGATATAAGTATCCGATGCCTCTTCCTAACGATTCGGCTCCTTTATAATGACTATCTTTTAAATGACTTGGAATATCGCCTGTTTGGCCATTACGTAAATCGTGTAGTGCGGCATCGAGTGCTTTATAGGCCGAATTTGATTTCGGTGATAGACAAAGTTCAATAACAGCATTTGCAAGTGGTATGCGTGCCTCTGGGAAGCCGACCCGTTCAGCTGATTCAATCGCTGCAAGTGTACGTTGTCCAGCTTGTGGGCTAGCAAGTCCGATATCTTCATATGCCATAATAAGCAGACGTCTACCGATGCTTTGTAAGTCACCAGCTTCAATAAGACGTGCTAAATAATGAAGTGCGGCGTTCACATCACTTCCGCGTACTGATTTTTGAAAAGCAGATAAAACGTCATAGTGAGCATCGCCACCTTTGTCGTGAACGAAACTCTTTTTCTGTAAGCATTCTTCTGCGATTTCAAGTGTAATTTCCGCGGCTTTGTCGTCAGTTGTAAAGCTAGATAAAACAGCTAGTTCAAGTGCATTATAAGCTGAGCGCATATCTCCGCCTGACGCATTTGCAAAGTGATGTAATGCTTCATCCGTAACAGTTACATCATATTCCCCAAGCCCTTTTTCTTTATCTTCAAGCGCTCGTTTTAACCCAATTAAAATATCATCTTCTGTTAATGCGTGTAATTCGAAGATTTGACAACGACTTCGAATAGCAGAATTAATAGCATGGAACGGATTGCTTGTCGTTGCACCAATTAAAGTAAGAAGTCCGCTTTCTAAATGGGGTAATAGAAAGTCTTGCTTCGCTTTATCTAGCCTATGAACTTCATCCAAAATTAAAACGAGGTGTCGATGCATCTTCGCTTCTTGTACGACAACTTCCATATCTTTTTTATTATGAGTAACAGCGTTTAAGAGGCGAAACAGGGTTCCAGTACTTCCTGCAATTGCGCTAGCGATTGATGTTTTTCCTGTGCCTGGAGGACCGTATAAAATCATTGATTGAAAATGATTTGCTTGGACCATTCGCCATAAAATCTTGCCTTCACCAACTAAATGCTGTTGTCCGATAATTTCTTGAATATTTGTAGGGCGCATTCGATGTGCGAGTGGTTGTTTCATTTGACCCTCTCCCTTAATGTATAATCTCATTCTATCGTATCATTTTTTTTTATGAAATTTGAAATAGGATGCTGTTTTGTGGGGAAAAATGAATATTAATATTTTCATTTTTCTTTCAATTGTAATAATTTCCGAGTTTTTCAATGTGATTTTATGTTATCATTTTGATACACAAGTTGAAATTTCTTATAATACTATATTATGCTATAATTTCATAGGATTTTAAATTGTGTTCTTTTATAAAGTGAAACTTTAATCAGTGGGGGTTTTGTTCATCCCCCACCTAACTTCTTTGCTCCAGCCGAATTGTGAGGTGGGAGTTTTACTGCCCGCAAATAGCGGGATAAATAAGATATAACCAATAGAAGTGAAAATTTGAAATGAGGTGCAAATAGATGAAGATTTCAACGAAAGGCCGCTACGGCTTAACAATTATGATTGACCTTGCAAAAAAGTTTGGTGAAGGTCCAATTTCATTAAAATCAATTGCGCAGGCACATGACCTATCTGAGCATTATTTAGAGCAATTAATTTCACCACTTCGTAACGCTCGTCTTGTAAAGAGTACGCGCGGGGCATATGGCGGATATGTATTATCTGATCAGCCAGTCAACATTACAGCTGGAGATGTAATCCGTGTACTAGAGGGTCCAATTAGTGTTGTAGAAATGATAGAAGAAGAAGAACCAGCACAACGCCAATTATGGATGCGTGTTCGTGATGCGGTGCAAGAAGTATTAGATAGTACAACTTTAGAAGATTTAGTACGTTATGAGGAAGAAAATCACGGGGGCTATATGTTTTACATTTAATTCCTTGTGAAACGATTTGGAAAGAAGGAGATTTAATGGAACGCATTTACTTAGATCATGCTGCGACATCTCCGACTCACCCAGAAGTGGTCGAAAAGATGATTCCATATATGACAGAAACATTTGGAAACCCGTCTAGTATTCACTTTTATGGGCGTCAAACGCGCCATGCGGTAGATGAGGCGAGACGTGTGTGTGCACGTAGCATCCACGCGAATCCAAATGAAATTATATTCACGAGCGGTGGTACAGAAGCTGATAATTTAGCACTTATAGGTGTAGCGCGCGCGAATCGTCACAAAGGTAACCACATTATTACAACGCAAATTGAACATCATGCGATTTTGCATACGTGTGAATTGTTAGAGCATGAAGGATTTGAAGTGACGTATTTACCTGTTGATGAAACAGGGCGTGTTCAAGTTTCTGACATACAAAAGGCACTAACGGAAGAGACGATTCTTGTATCTATTATGTTCGGGAATAATGAAGTAGGGACAATGCAACCAATTGCGGAAATAGGTAAGCTGTTAAAAGAACATCAAGCTTATTTCCACACAGATGCTGTACAAGCCTACGGTTTATTATCGATTGATGTGAAAGAATTTGAAATTGATTTATTATCAATTTCAGCTCACAAAATTAACGGACCAAAAGGTGTCGGGTTCCTATATGCTGGTGCAAATGTGAAGTTTGAACCGTTATTGATAGGCGGAGAGCAAGAAAGAAAACGCCGTGCGGGTACTGAAAATGTACCTAGTATTGCTGGACTTCAGCAAGCAATTTTGCTAGCTGAAAAAACTCGTGAGCAAAAAAATGCCCAATATGAAGAGTTTAAAGATATAATGGTATCTGTCTTCAAGAATGAAGACATTACTTTCGAGGTAAACGGAAACTTGGAATATCGCTTACCACATGTGTTTAATGTAAGTTTTACAGGAATGAATATTGAACCATTTCTTGTAAACTTAGACTTAGCTGGCATTGCAGTATCAAGTGGTTCTGCTTGTACAGCTGGTTCGATTGACCCATCACATGTATTAGTGGCGATGTTCGGAAAAGGTTCCGATCAAATACGTTCATCCGTACGCTTTAGTTTCGGTCTTGGAAATACGAAAGAGCAAATTGAAAAAGTGGCGTACGAAACAGTGAAAATCGTGAAGCGATTAACACAAAATTAGCATGGGAGGTGACATGATGAACAAACTACCTCACGAAACACGCGTTGTCATCGGGATGTCCGGTGGCGTCGATTCATCTGTAGCAGCTCTTTTATTAAAAGAGCAAGGTTATGATGTAATCGGAATTTTTATGAAAAACTGGGATGATACAGATGCAAATGGTGTCTGCACAGCAACAGAAGATTACAATGATGTAATTGAAGTGTGTAACCAAATCGGCATTCCGTATTATGCAGTAAACTTTGAAAAACAATACTGGGATAAAGTATTTACGTACTTTTTAGATGAGTACCGAGCTGGTCGTACACCAAACCCAGATGTAATGTGTAACAAAGAAATTAAATTTAAAGCATTTTTAGAGCATGCAATTGCACTTGGTGCTGATTATGTAGCAACAGGTCATTATGCACGCGTTGCTTATATGGACGGCGAATATAAAATGCTTCGCGGCGTTGATGACAATAAAGATCAAACATATTTCTTAAATCAATTAAGCCAAGAGCAACTATCAAAAACAATGTTCCCATTAGGTGAATTAAAGAAACCACAAATTCGCGAAATGGCGACAGAAGCTGGTTTAGCGACAGCGGCGAAGAAAGATAGTACTGGTATTTGCTTCATCGGTGAGCGTAACTTTAAAGATTTCTTAAGTAACTATTTACCGGCGCAACCAGGTGTGATGCAAACATTATCTGGTGAAGTGAAAGGGAAACATGATGGTTTAATGTACTATACAATTGGACAACGTCATGGCCTTGGTATTGGTGGTAATGGTGATCCATGGTTTGCTGTTGGGAAAAACTTGAAAGAAAACATTTTATATGTTGACCAAGGATTCCATAACGAACTTCTATATGGTGATGAAGTTATTGCTACGAATGTAGGCTGGGTAAGTAATAAAGCGAAGGAAAAAGAATTTACGTGTACAGCGAAATTCCGTTATCGTCAAGCAGACAATAAAGTAACGGTTCAAATCGTTGATGAAAATACAGTTCGTATTCTTTGTGATGAGCCAATTCGTGCGATTACGCCAGGCCAAGCAGTTGTTTTCTATGATGGAGATGAGTGCTTAGGCGGCGCTACAATTGATGAAGTATATCATAGTGGTAAGAAATTAGATTATTTAGGATAACACGAGAAGCCTCTGCCGATTAGCGGTTAGAGGTTTCTTTTACATAAAGCGAATTTTTTTTCGCTTGGAAAATACATTCTTTGTTATAATTTGTTGTAGAGGTGAAGGATATGTCAAACAAACTTGAAACAGGTATTAAATATATGCAAGAAGGAAACTGGGAAGAAGCAGCTGAAAATTTCACAGAAGCAATCGAAGAAAATCCGAAAGATGCGCTTGGATACATTAACTTTGCGAATTTATTAGATGTATTAGGTGATAGTGAGCGAGCAATTTTATTTTATAAACGTGCAGTAGAATTAGATGGTAAATCTGCGGCTGCTTATTATGGCTTAGGAAATGTATATTACGGTCAAGAGCAATTTGCAGAGGCAAAGGCTGTATTTGAACAAGCGATGCAAGCGGGATTACAATCAGCTGATGTAACATTTATGTTAGGTATCACGCATGTGCAACTTGGCAATGACCGTCTTGCGCTGCCATTTTTACAAAGAGCAACTGAATTAGATGAAAATGATGTAGAAGCTGTTTTCCAATGCGGACTTTGCTTCGCGCGACTAGAACATATTCAAGAGGCAAAACCTTATTTTGAAAAGGTATTAGAAATGGATGAAGAGCATGCAGATGCGTATTATAATTTAGGTGTTGCGTACGTATTCGAAGAAAATAACGAGAAAGCTCTTACTTTATTTAAGAAAGCGACTGAAATTCAAGCAGACCACTTTTTAGCTGGTAATGGTATTCGTTTATTAGAGCAAGAAGCTGAATAAAGTGAAATTATAGTTTAATGCGCAGTTACCCCTCATCTAAAGATTGTGAAAGAGGTGGGGGATGTACTGCTCATTAAAGTGAAAAGAACTCGGAAAGGAGAGGAAATATGGGAAATCAACATGCAATGGATTTGTTTGAGGAAGAGAAAAAATTTGTAAAAGCGCAAGTTCTTCATACCATTTTCCACAACGAAGAAAACCTCTATTCCGTTGTCAGTATGAAAGTCATTGAAACGAATGAAACATACGACGAAAAAAAGGTAATGATAAACGGTCATTTTCCCCGTATGCATGAAGATGAAGTGTTTACATTAACAGGTCATTTTAAAGACCACCCAAAGTATGGAAAACAATATTTAGTTGAAACGTTTAAAAAAGAACTGCCACAAACAAAAGCAGGTATGGTGCAATATTTAGCGAGCGATTTATTTAAAGGGATTGGAAAGCGTACAGCCGAAAAAATCGTGGACCATCTTGGTGAGCATGCGATTTCTAAAATTATGGATGATCCGGATGCGTTAAGTGGTGTTGTAAACAAGCAAAAAGCGCAGGAAATATATGAGACGATTATTGAGCATCAAGGGCTCGAGAAAGTGATGAGTTTTTTAAATGGTTACGGTTTTGGAACAAAACTTTCTATTAAAATTTATCAGCAATATAAAGAGATGACATTAGAAGTGATTCGTAATAATCCGTATAAACTTATTGAAGAAGTGAACGGAATTGGATTTGGAAGAGCAGATGATATAGGGCGTGCAATCGGAATAACGGGCAATCACGACGACCGTGTACGTGCAGGGTGTTTTTATACGTTAGAGAATATTTCATTACAACTCGGTCACGTGTATATGGAAAAAGGTCAGCTTGTAAGAGAAACGATGTCACTTTTAAATAATCAAGAAGGCAGAGTGACTGAGGAAGATATTGTAGGCTGCGTTGAAATGATGCAAAGCGAAGGGAAAGTCATTATAGAAGAAGAGCGAGTGTATTTAGCTTCTTTATTCTATTCTGAGAAAGGCGTTGTAAAGTCAATTCGTCGTCTTATGAATCAAGAAGAAACCCCTGCATTCCCTGAAGCAGAAGTGTTAAAAACATTAGGAGAAATTGAAGAACAGCTAAAGGTGCAGTATGCGCCGCTTCAGCAAGAAGCAGTTCAAACTGCACTTCATAAGCCGATGATGTTATTAACAGGTGGACCAGGAACGGGGAAAACAACAGTTATTAAAGGGATTGTTGAAATGTATGCGTCACTTCACGGAGTATCATTAAATCCGAATGAATACAGTGATGATAATCCATTTCCGATTTTATTAACGGCTCCAACTGGAAGGGCAGCGAAGCGAATGAGTGAATCGACGGGGCTTCCGGCGTGCACAATTCATCGTCTACTCGGTTGGACGCCAGAAGGGTCTTTCCAGCGTAATGAAACCGATCCAGTACAAGGAAAGTTACTCATTATTGATGAGTTTTCAATGGTTGACATTTGGCTTGCAAATCAGCTGTTTAAGTCGCTTCCGACAAATATTCAAGTTATCGTTGTAGGTGATGAAGATCAGTTGCCATCTGTAGGACCTGGACAAGTGCTAAAAGACTTATTGAATGCAGGTGCAGTTCCAACGGTCAAGCTTACAGAAATTTATCGTCAAGCGGAAGGGTCATCTGTTATTCAGCTTGCCCATGCGATAAAAGGTGGTGCGCTTCCGCCAGATTTAGCACAAAATAAAAAGGATCGTTCCTTTATTTCTTGTACAGGCGCTCAAATCGTTGAAGTTGTAAAAAAAGTATGTGAAAATGCCAAGACAAAAGGATTTAGCGCAAGAGATGTACAAGTGTTGGCACCTATGTACCGCGGACCAGCAGGTATTAATGTGTTAAATGAAGCTCTCCAAGAAGTGTTTAATCCGAAAAGGGAAAAAAGTAAAGAAATTGCATACGGTGATGTTGTATACCGCAGAGGAGATAAAGTACTGCAACTCGTCAATCAGCCGGAAAGCCAAGTATTTAATGGTGATATCGGAGAAATCGTTTCGGTGTTTTATGCGAAAGAAAACGTTGAGCAACAAGATATGATTATTGTTTCATTTGATGGGATTGAAGTAACGTATACAAAGCCAGATTTAAATCAAATTACACATGCATATTGCTGCTCGATTCATAAATCACAAGGTAGTGAATTTCCGATTGTTATTATGCCGATTGTAAAAAGCTACAACCGTATGTTACGTCGTAATTTAATTTACACGGGTATTACAAGAAGTAAGAAATTCCTTATTATTTGCGGGGAGGAAGCAGCTTTTCAATCCGGTGTGAATCGCCTTGATGATGCAATGCGTCAAACGACTTTAGCTGGCCGATTGCAAGAATCACAAGGCGAAGTGCAAATGGTGACGGTTAATGGTGAAGAAATGGATGTGGAAAACATTTCACCGTATGATTTCATGTAACAAGGTGAAATTATATAGTGAAACTTTCAAACGTATAACGTTGAAAGGCTCTAGCAATGTATAAATGAATGCAGTTTGGACATAATGGCGAATAGAATCTGGGAGACTGTAAGGAGATGAAAGCCATATGTTCAGTTGTCCAAATTGCAAGGGGAAAGACATCGGAAAAATAGGTGTCAACCAATTTTATTGCTGGAATTGTTATATCGAATTATCGGTTTCAAAGGGGAAAATCCATACACATCAAGTAGAGGAAGATGGTTCATTAAGCTCTCTTGATGATTTATTTGATGATAATGAAAGAACGATCGGATAACGAAAAGGGGGATTTACTTTGAATCTACGCAATTCATTAATCGCATTAGGTGTTGGAGCTGCAGCATATCAATATGCTCGCAAACAAGATGTATTCTCAAAACGCAATGTAAAAAAAGCACGTAAGATGATTAAGTCTTATTTATAAGGCGTAAAAAACTCCCTTCATGATAAGGGAGTTTTTTTATGCGCTTGTATGCAAATATAAAAGTCCGATTTCAGAGAAGAGATAAGATAAACCGTAACATCCAACGCCAAGCATTCCATAATGCCATAAGTGCTTCGCTCTTTCTTTTCGCGAGGAACGAATAAAGAAGCCTTTCCAAATACCAAACCCGATACAAATCCATTCAAGAAGCATAAAAAGTGCGGATAATGCAAGCATAAATAAGATCATTATGAGCCCTCCTGATTATATTTTGACATTTTGTATTTTCAGGGGTGGTTGTCCTTATTATGTTAAATATATGTACGTCTTTAAAAAACAGTATGGTCTGTATAAAAAGATTTTAAAACTTTTGCACATAACCTAACCTATTTATTTTCAAAATAAAGGTGGAGGAGGTTTTTCGTGTGAAGAATCTTAAAATCATTTGGATATATCGTTTAGGATTATTGTTACTCGTTTTTCTTTGTTTGCTCGTCTTTTTAAAAATCAAGCCACTATGGGCACCGATTATTTTTGTATTTAAAGTGGCGATCACACCGTTTCTTATTGCTTGTTTTATTGCTTATTTATTACACCCTTTAATTGAAAAAATCCATAAGGAAGGAATGCCACGCACACTTGCTATTTTGCTCATTTATATTCTTTTCTTTGGCGGAATTGGCTATGGGATTTATAAAGGAACGCCAGTTGTTATTAAACAGTTACAAGAAATTAATGAACAATTTCCACAGTTTACAAAAATGTACGATTCTTGGATGGATGGAGTTACAGAACAAACAGCGAATTTCCCATCATTTATTCATGAAAAGGTAAAGCAAATTTTCGTTGGTGTAGAAATGAAGATACAAACGCTTTTAAATAAAGTTATGAGTACAGCACGTGGTGTACTGGATTCATTGCTCATTATTTTCTTAATTCCGTTCATTGTATTTTACATATTAAAAGATTACGGTGAGTTTTATCATGTTTTTTGGAAACTAGTTCCGAGTAAGTGGCGTAGTACGGGTCAAATGCTTGCGAAAGAAATTGATAAGTCACTCGGAAGTTATATTCGAGGACAGTTATTTGTTTGCTTAGTATTAGGGGGAGTATCTGTTCTTTCTTTTTGGTTTATCGGTATGAAATATCCGTTATTACTCGGTATTATTATTGGGGTAACGGATATAATCCCGTACTTTGGTCCTATTTTAGGGGCGATTCCGACGTTGATGATTGCGGCAACGGTATCAACGAGTTTACTCATTAAGGCGGGGATTACGATTGCTATTTTGCAATTTTTGGAAAGTAACATTTTATCGCCTTACATCGTTGGTAAGTCGCTTCGTATGCATCCTGTGATCATTATGTTTGCGTTACTAGTAGGGGGAGAAGTTGCGGGGATTGTAGGATTACTAATATCGGTTCCTATTTTAGCGGTCATTCGGACAGTGATCGTTCATGTGAGGCCTCTTTGGAAAAGAGAAGATATTTAAAATGAAAAGTAGATGTTTATGTAGCTAACGAAAATGTGTGTAGTACAATATAATTATTATTATCTACATTGACAAACTTAAGAGAATTCTATTATATTTAGTCATATAATACATTAAATCAATGACGGAACAAGTATGTTACAGTCCATTTATAGAGAGAAGCTTCCAATGGCTGAAAGAAGCTTTAAATGAAGGGTAACAGAAAGCTAATCCTGAGAGCAGCTAATCACTGCCGTCTTGCCACGTTACGGCACCATGAGGTGATGAATTGATTGTTATAATAATCAATTCATAATTAGGGTGGTATCGCGAGTTAACTCTCGTCCCTTTTATTAGGGGCGGGAGTTTTTTATATTTAAGGAGGAAAATACAATGAAACAACTAACAGGCGCACAAATTCGTCAAATGTTTTTAGACTTTTTCCAAGAAAAAGGACATGCAGTAGAACCAAGTGCATCACTAGTTCCGCATGAGGATCCATCTCTTCTATGGATTAATAGTGGTGTAGCGACATTAAAGAAATATTTTGACGGACGTGTAATCCCGCAAAACCCACGTATTACAAATGCACAAAAATCAATTCGTACAAACGATATTGAAAACGTTGGGAAAACGGCTCGTCACCATACATTCTTTGAAATGTTAGGGAACTTCTCAATCGGTGATTACTTCAAAGAAGAAGCAATTACTTGGGCTTGGGAATTTCTAACGAGCGACAAGTGGATCGGATTCGATAAAGAATTACTATCTGTTACAATTCATCCGGAAGATGAAGAAGCATTCACAATTTGGAATGAGAAAATGGGTGTTCCAAAAGAACGCATCATCCGTTTAGAAGAAAACTTCTGGGATATCGGTGAAGGACCAAGTGGACCGAATACAGAGATTTTCTATGACCGCGGTGAAGCTTACGGTAATGACTTTAGTGACCCAGAATTATATCCGGGCGGAGAAAACGAGCGTTACTTAGAAGTATGGAACCTTGTATTCTCTCAATTTAATCATAATCCAGACGGTTCATATACGCCGCTTCCTAAGAAAAACATCGATACAGGGATGGGTCTAGAGCGTATGACATCTATCGTTCAAGATGTACCTACGAATTTTGATACAGACCTATTCATGCCGATGATTGGGGCGACAGAATCAATTTCTGGCGAGAAGTATCGTAATGGTGACTTAGAAAAAGATATGGCATTTAAAGTAATTGCTGACCATATTCGTACAGTAACATTTGCGGTTGGTGATGGAGCACTTCCTTCTAACGAAGGCCGTGGTTATGTATTACGTCGTTTATTACGCCGCGCTGTTCGTTACTCGAAAAAATTAAATATCAACCGTCCATTCATGTTTGAATTAGTACCGGTTGTTGGAGAAGTAATGAAAGACTTCTATCCAGAAGTACTTGAAAAGAAAGATTTCATCGCAAAAGTTGTGAAGAATGAAGAAGAGCGTTTCCATGAAACACTTCATGATGGTGAATCAATTTTAGCTGACGTAATTGCAAAAGCGAAGGAAGAAAAAATAACTGTTATTTCTGGCGTAGATGCTTTCCGTCTATACGACACGTACGGTTTCCCGATTGAATTAACAGAAGAATATGCAGAAGAAGCTGGTATGACAGTTGATCAAGCAGGCTTTGAGAATGAAATGGAGAAACAACGTGAGCGTGCACGTGCTGCTCGTCAAGACGTTGATTCTATGCAAGTTCAAGGCGGTGTACTTGGTGAAGTTAAAGTAGCGAGCGAATTCGTTGGTTACGGTACAGTTGCAACAGAAAGTAACGTTGTTGCACTTGTAAAAAATGGTGAGTACACAGATAGCCTACAAGCAGGTGAAGAAGGACAATTAATGCTTGATGTAACGCCGTTCTACGCTGAGAGCGGTGGGCAAATTGCAGACCGTGGTTATCTTCTTGCTGACGGCGTGAAAGTTCTTGTAAAAGACGTACAAAAAGCACCAAATGGTCAAAACTTACACAAAGTTGTTGTTGAAGAAGGTACATTAACGAAAGAAGCGGCTGTAAAAGCTCTTATCGATACGAAAAACCGTAGTAGCGTTGTGAAAAACCATACAGCAACTCACTTACTGCACCAAGCATTAAAAGATGTACTTGGAACGCATGTTAACCAAGCGGGTTCTCTTGTAACATCTGAACGTTTACGTTTTGACTTCTCTCACTTCGGTCAAGTGCAAGCTGACGAATTAGAAAAAATTGAGCGTATCGTAAACGAAAAAATTTGGCAAAGTATTGATGTTGCGATTTCTCAAAAAGCAATCGAAGAAGCGAAAGAAATGGGCGCAATGGCATTATTCGGTGAAAAATACGGTGATGTTGTACGCGTTGTACAAGTAGGCGATTACAGCTTAGAGCTTTGCGGTGGTTGTCACGTTGATAACACAGCTTCTATCGGTATTTTCAAAATCGTTGCTGAATCTGGTATCGGTGCAGGAACACGTCGTATTGAGGCGGTAACTGGTAAATCTGCATACGAATTAATGAACGATCAAGTAGGTTTATTAAAAGAAGCAGCAGGAAAAATGAAAACAAATCCGAAAGATATTTTAACAAGAGTTGATGGTTTATTTGCTGAAGTAAAACAACTTCAAAAAGAAAACGAATCTCTTGCTGCGAAATTAAGCAATATCGAAGCTGGAAACTTAACTGATTCAGTAATGACAGTTGATGGTGTGAACGTATTAGCGGCGAAAGTAAATGTTGCAGATATGAACAATTTACGTACAATGATGGATGACCTTAAAAATAAATTAGAGTCTGCAGTTGTTGTATTAGTGTCTGTAAATGACGATAAAGTAAATATTTTAGCTGGCGTAACGAAAGATTTAATTAGTCAAGGTTACCATGCAGGTAAACTTGTGAAAGAAGTAGCTTCTCGTTGTGGAGGCGGTGGTGGTGGCCGTCCTGACATGGCTCAAGCAGGTGGTAAAAACCCAGCGCAAGTTGAGGAAGCTTTAGCATTTGTACAAGAGTACGTTAAATCTGTTTCAAAATAAAGAGATAGTAGTGTACAATGGTAGGGAGAGGAGAAGTTCTTCTCCCTATACTTACTACTTACAAGTGAGGTGCTTGAAATGGACGGTTTTGATAAAACAATGAAGTTTAGCATTCAAGATGAAAAGCAGAGTGTCCATGTAAATGATGTACTTTTAACTGTGTATAATGCACTTCAAGAAAAAGGTTATAATCCGATTAACCAAATCGTCGGTTATTTATTAAGTGGAGATCCAGCATACATACCTCGCCATAAAGATGCACGAAGCATCATTCGCAAGCTTGAACGTGATGAGTTAATTGAAGAGCTTGTGAAGTCTTACTTGAAACATCATCGTGAGGAGTAGTTTATGCGGATATTAGGTTTAGATGTTGGTACTAAAACAGTCGGTGTTGCAATGAGCGATGAGATGGGCTGGACAGCACAAGGACTGGAAACAATCAGGATTAACGAAGAACGAGGCAACTTTGGTTTTGACCGTATTTCTGAGTTGGTAAAACAGTACAATGTGGACAAAATAGTAGTAGGTTTACCTAAAAATATGAATGGTACAATTGGCCCGCGTGGTGAAGCGTGCCAACAATTTGCAGAAAACCTGCGAAATCTGTTACAATTAGAAGTTGTAATGTGGGACGAGCGTTTGTCGACGATTGCAGCGGAACGTCTGCTCATTTCAGCTGATGTGAGCCGTAAGAAGCGAAAGCAAGTAATCGATAAGATGGCTGCAGTCGTAATCTTACAAGGATTTCTAGATAGTAAATAAGAGGTGACCAAAATGGAAGAAAATCAAATTACAATTGTAGACGAAAAAGGAAACGAACATTTATGTGAAATTATTTTCACTTTTGATGCTGAAAAATTCGGCAAAAAATCTTACGTAGTCTTCTCTCCAATCGGTGAAGTAGACGAAGATGGAGACCAAATCTTCGATGCAATGGCATATGAGCAAAGTGAAGAAGAGGGCGGAACATTACTTACAATTGAATCTGAAGAAGAGTGGGAAATGGTACAAGAAATGTTTAACACTCTTGCTGATGAGCAAGACGAAGAGTAGTAATGTATAAAAAGGCGGACTGTGTACACAGTCCGCCTTTTTTGTATTCATATGCAAAATGACAGATTTTTTGTCGAAACTACTTAATTGTTTATAGTATAATAAGACGGGTTGTATGAAATGAGGCTTTAAATGAGTAGCTGTCACCAATTATTTAGAAATGATTGGTTTTGCTTTATGTTTGTAGGGCATTGTATAGAGGAAGTGTATATGGTCTACAATTAAATAAGGAGGAAGAATTTTGGTAGAGAATCAAGTGAAGAAGAAGCGTAGACGCATTTTTTTATTTTCGATTATCGCACTGCTTTTAGTTTGTGGATCAGTCTATGCGTATATTTCATCTGCATTAGGACCAGTTGATAGTGGAAATAAAAAAGAGATTGAAGTAGAGATTCCAAAGGGGTCATCTACAAGTAAAATCGGTGAGATTTTAGAAGAAAAAGGTGCTGTGAACAGCGGTACAGTTTTTAGTTTTTATACGAAAGTTAAGTCGAAAAGCTTACAAGCAGGTACATATTTATTAAATCCTTCGATGAATGCTAACGATGTCATTGAACAAATGTCATCTGGCAACGTACATCGTCCGGCTCTTTATAAAGTGACGATTAAAGAAGGAGCGCAAGTAACTGAAATTGCTGAAGTGATTGCGGCAGAATTAAAGTGGAATAAAGATGATGTTGTGCGTCAATTAAACGATAAAGCATTTATTCAAAAAATGCAGCAAAAGTATCCGAAGCTATTAACGGATAAAATTTTTGATAGTAATATTAAATATCCATTAGAAGGTTATTTATATCCTGCGACGTATTCGTTCTATAAGAAAGATACGACATTAGAAGAAATCGTAATTCCGATGCTTGAGAAAACGAATGCAATCATTGTTCAAAATGAGGCGAAAATGAAAGCGAAGAACTGGGATGTTCATCAACTGCTCACGTTGTCTTCCCTTATTGAAGAAGAGGCCACTGGCTTTACAGATCGCCAGAAAATCTCTAGTGTTTTCTATAATCGTTTAGCGAAAGGTATGCCGCTTCAAACGGATCCGACGGTACTATACGCGCTTGGAAAGCATAAACAACGTGTATTATACGAAGACTTGAAAGTAAACTCACCGTACAATACGTATGTTGTGAAAGGGTTGCCAGTTGGACCGATTGCAAACTCTGGTAAACATTCAGTGGAAGCAGCGTTAGATCCTGCGCAAACAGATTATTATTATTTCTTAGCTGCACCAAGTGGTGAAGTGTATTATGCGAAAACATTAGAAGAACATAATGCATTAAAGCAAAAATACATTACGAAAAAACAATGAAATCGGGAGGGGTAGCGAAAAAGGTCGCACATCCCTCTTTTTTGTGGTAAAATATATCGGGTTAAAAACTGGCAGAAGAATCGTTTTTAATATCAAAACGGGACGTACAAGCTAAGGATGAAACTGGCTTGTATTTTTATTGCATTCTATGTGTGAAAAGACAAAGGTTGACGCGTCATAGAGGCACTTCTCCATATAAATAAGGAGGACCAATTATGGAGGATACAGTTAACGAGTACCTATTATCATTTATTGATCCAAAAGATAAATTAATTCTTGAAATGGAAGAGTATGCAACTGAAAACCATGTGCCGATTATGGATCGACTTGGAATGGAATTTATGCTGCAATTTTTACGTTTAATTGGACCGGAAAGTATTTTAGAACTTGGAACAGCAATCGGTTATTCTAGTATTCGTATGATGCAAGCTATTCCGAACTCTCGCATTGTGACAGTAGAGCGCAATCGTGAACGATATGAAAAGGCACTTGAATATATAGAATGTTCCTCAGTAACAGACCGTATTTCTGTTATTTACGGTGATGCTTTAGAAACGGGCGAACAAGTGAAAGAACATGGAACATTTGATGTTATTTTTATTGATGCAGCGAAAGGGCAGTATCGTCGCTTTTTTGACTTATACGAACCGTTATTAAATCCTGGTGGCGTTATTATTTCAGATAACGTTATGTACCATGGTCTTGTGACGACAAAAGAGAAAATTGAAAATAGACGTACGCGTGGTTTGATTCGTCGTATTAAGACGTACAATGAATGGCTTATGAACCATGAAGGATATGATACAACGATTTTCCCAATTGGCGATGGAGTGGCTGTAAGTAAAAAGAGAGGGTGACAAAAGTATGAAGAAACCTGAATTGTTAGTAACGCCTAGAGCGGTGGCGGATATTGAACCTCTTGCGAAAGCAGGGGCAGATGCAGTAATGGTTGGTGAACAAAAGTTTGGTTTACGTTTGGCAGGAGAGTTTTCACGTGAAGATGTGAAACAAGCTGTAAACATTGCACATGAAAATGGTGTGAAAGTATACGTTGCAATGAATGCGATGTTCCACAATGATAAAGTAGAAGAATTAACGGATTACGTTGCCTTTTTAAATGAGGTAAATGTAGATGCGATTGTTTTCGGAGATCCAGCGGTATTAATGGCTGTTCGTGAAGTTGCACCAAATATGCAACTGCACTGGAATACAGAAACGACAGCAACAAACTGGTTTACTTGTAACTATTGGGGGCAAAGAGGCGCGAAACGCGCTGTATTAGCTCGTGAGCTTAGCTTAGATGAAATTGCTGAATTAAAAGAAAATTCTGAAGTGGAACTTGAAGTACAAATTCACGGTATGACTTGCATGTTCCAATCGAAGCGTTCACTAGTAGGAAACTACTTTGAGTATCAAGGGCGTAATCTCGATATCGAAAAGAAAAAGTATGAAGAGAATATGTTCTTATACGACCCAGAACGTAATAACAAATATCCAATTTATGAAGATGAAAATGGTACTCACATTATGAGTCCGAATGATATTTGTTTCATCGATGAGTTAGAGGAACTAATCGATGCTGAAGTCGATAGCTTAAAAATTGATGGTGTCCTAAAAAGTTCTGAATACATTATTGAGGTAACGAAGAAATATCGTAAAGCGATTGATTTATGTGTAGAAGATCGTGATGCGTATTATGACGTGAAAGATGATTTATTTAAAGAGATAGAAGAAATACAACCGGTAAATCGTCCGTTAGATACAGGATTCTTCTTTAAAGAAACGGTTTACTAAACGAGGAGGGTGTAGGAAATGACTGTACAAGAAATTTCACGAGTGATCGATGGCAAACGCGTTATTGTGAAAAAACCTGAACTGTTAATCCCCGCGGGTAACTTAGAAAAATTAAAAGTAGCTATCCATTATGGGGCAGATGCTGTATATTTAGGTGGACAAGAATTTGGTCTTCGTTCTAATGCAGGTAACTTTACGCTGGAAGACATGGCAGAAGGCGTTGAATTTGCAAAGAAATATGGAGCGAAAATATACGTAACAACAAATATTTTTGCACATAATGAAAATATGGATGGGCTAGAGGAATATTTAAAAGGGATTGAAAAAGCTGGCGTAACGGGAATTATCGTTGCCGATCCGCTTATTATTGAGACGTGTAAACGTGTAGCGCCTTCTGTTGAGGTGCATTTAAGTACACAACAATCACTATCCAACTGGAAAGCAGCACAGTATTGGAAAGAAGAAGGTTTACATCGTCTTGTATTAGCCCGTGAAGCAAGCTATGAAGAAATGAAAGAAATTAAAGAAAAAGTTGATATTGAAATTGAAGCATTCGTCCATGGTGCAATGTGTATCGCGTATTCAGGGAGATGTACATTAAGTAACCATATGACAGCGCGTGACTCTAATCGTGGCGGTTGTTGTCAATCTTGCCGCTGGGATTATGATTTAGTTCAAACGGTATCACAACATAAAGATGCAAAAGAGCTTCCTCTATTCCAAGAAGAAGATGCTCACTTTGCGATGAGCCCAAAAGATTTAAATTTAATCTTATCAATTCCGAAAATGATTGAAATTGGAATTGATAGCTTAAAAGTTGAAGGACGTATGAAATCTATCCATTACGTAGCGACTGTAGCAACTGTATATCGTAAAGTAATTGATGCGTATTGTGCGGATCCGGATAACTTTGAGTTTAAACAAGAATGGTTAGATGAGCTTGATAAATGTGCAAATCGTGATACGGCTCCTGCATTCTTTGAAGGGGTTCCAGGACATCAAGAGCAAATGTTTGGAAATCATAGTAAGAAAACAACGTATGATTTTGCTGGTTTAGTGTTAGATTATAATGAAGAAACGGGCATTGTAACGCTTGAGCAACGTAATCACTTCAAACCAGGACATGAAGTGGAGTTCTTTGGACCAGAAATAGAAAACTTTACGCAAACGGTGGAGAAAATTTGGGATGAGGATGGAAACGAATTAGATGCAGCGAGACATCCGTTGCAAATCGTGAAATTCAAAGTGGATCAACCAGTGTATGTGAATAATATGATGCGCAAAAACATACTTCAATAAGAAAGAGTGGTAGTCGAATGGGGACGAATAAGCCTGTTGTAATTGGAATCGCTGGTGGTTCAGGATCAGGAAAAACAAGTGTAACGAAAGCGATTTTTGACCATTTTAAAGGTCATTCCATTTTAATCTTGGAGCAAGATTATTATTACAAAGATCAAAGCCATTTACCAATGGAAGAACGTTTAAAAACGAATTACGATCATCCGTTAGCGTTTGATAATGATTTGTTAATTGAACATTTGCATCAGTTACTTGCATATGAGCAAGTGGAAAAGCCTATATATGACTATACATTGCATACGCGCTCAGAAAAAATTATTCCAGTTGAGCCGAAAGATGTAATCATTTTAGAAGGAATTCTTATTTTAGAAGACCCACGTCTTTGTGAGTTAATGGATATTAAGTTGTTTGTTGATACAGATGCAGACCTTCGTATTTTACGCCGCATGCAGCGCGATATTGAAGAGCGCGGTCGTACAATGGATTCAGTTATTGACCAATACGTAAACGTTGTACGTCCAATGCATAATCAATTTATTGAGCCTTCTAAGAAATTCGCGGATATTATTATCCCTGAAGGTGGACAAAATCATGTTGCAATTGATATTATGGTGACAAAAATTGCAACAATTCTTGAACAAAAAGTAAATTTGTAATAGCATAGTAAAAGATATACGATAGGAAGGGATTTTTTCCCTTCTTATCGAATACAATGAAACATGAAACCTCACCTACCAATAGGTGAGGGCATATTTATATCAACTTTCCATACATACCTTCTTTATATAAGGAAGAATTGGAGAATAAGGGGTTGTATGTGACAACTCCACTAGTGCCACGTGTGCTAGAAACCTCCGCTATATAAGCGGAGGAGTTTTCATATGGAACTCCTCTTTTTTTCGGGGGATTGGTATATAAAAGGAGTGGAAAACATGGCAACAGAAAAAACATACCCTATGACGCAAGAGGGTAAGCAAAAACTAGAGAACGAAGTTGAACAATTAAAAACAGTAAGACGTAAAGAAGTTGTAGAGCGTATTAAGATCGCACGTAGCTTCGGAGATCTTTCTGAGAACTCTGAGTATGATGCAGCGAAAGATGAGCAAGCATTCGTAGAAGGACGCATTACACAACTTGAAAACATGATCCGTAATGCGGTTATCATTCAAGATAATGGTGAAGAGTCTACAGTTGTAACATTAGGTAAAACAGTAACATTTAAAGAGTTACCAGGTGGAGACGAAGAAGCGTACATAATCGTAGGTAGCGCAGAAGCTGATCCATTTGAAGGAAGAATTTCTAACGATTCTCCAATCGCAAAAAGCTTATTAGGTAAGCAAATTGGTGAGAAGGTAGCAATCCAAACACCAGGTGGAGAAATGCAAGTAGAGATTATCTCTGTAAAATAACGTAAAAATCACTCGTGTTAAAACGAGTGATTTTTTATTTGTATAAAAGGTGAAACACCTCGTCTAAACTACAATAGACGAGGTGTTTTTTATGAAAATGAAACGGAGAATTATAATTGTTTTAATTTGTTTTATGGGTGTGATTTTTTTATTACTTTGTCGTTTAATCCAAATACAGATTATAGATACGGAATCATTTACTGATCGAAATATCAATTTGATTGAAAAAAGTGTTACGCAACGAACCCAATCACTTACAGTAGATAATGGAAGAGGGCATTTTACAGATCGAAATGGTAAGGAAATTGGAGAAGAGAAATATCCAGTCTTAATTGTTTTTCCATTTTTACAAATAAAAAATGACATGTTAGAGAAAATTGCGCATATCATTGGTGTGTCGAGACAAGAGATAAGACTGCAAATGAAAAATAAGAATCAAGCATTTATATTACGAAGGGGGAATATCCCATTTCAATTAACGCTCGAGCAAATGGAGAAGGTAAATCAATTAGATATTTTAGGTATTGTAGCAGCAGAAGTTCGACTGAGGCAAACGGGAGAGGCAAATCATTTAATTGGTGATGTGGGAGAGAATGAACAGGAATTTCAAAAGCGTTATGGAGAAATGAAAAAAACTTCGAAACAAACGCCAATTGGTATTTCGGGATTGCAACAATCATTTGATGAATTTTTACTGACTGATGGAGAAGCGAAAGTACTATATCAAGTGGATCGACAAGGAGAACCGATTTTCGGGAAACAGGCGAAATACACTTCACCAGGAAATCCATTTTATCCAGTTACTATTCAAACAACAATACATAAAACGTTGCAACGACGAGCAGAGAGGATTATAGATGAAAATGGAATAAAAAAAGGTGGGTTAGTATTACTAGACATAAAGAATAGTGAAGTTTTAGCAATGGTAAGTAGGCCTTCTTTACAGATGAATGATAAGAGGATATATAAAGCTACACTTGAAAATCAAATGTTAACTCCTCATTTTCCGGGGTCTGTTTTTAAAACAGTAGTTGCAGCAGCAGTAATTGATGAGAATTTGGTACGGTTTAATCGTACATTTAACTGTAATACGGATTTATACGGTGAAAATCTTCCACAAATTATGATGGGGTCATTAAACTTTAAGGAAAGCTTTGCTAGAAGCTGTAATCGAACGTTTGCCGTATTAGGTGATGAAGTAATGCAAAAGGATAGGGGAGTATTAGAAACGTATTTAGAGGCCTTAGGGGCAAGTAAGAAGGTAGGGTGGAAAGGTTCGGTATTTCATACATCGGAATTTGAGCAATTGCCAGAAGAAAAGAGTGCTATTATTTGGGGGAGCGAAGAAAATAAATATAGTAGAAAAGCGATTGCTCAAACGATGGTCGGACAAAAAGATGTACGTGTGTCACCTCTAGCTATAGCGAATATGATGGCGACAATTGCTAGAGGTGGAGAGAAGATGGAAGTGAAAGCTGTGAAAAAAATAGTGTATAAAAATGGAACCGACTTTTTTACATTTGAAAATCATAAATTAAATGGGAAACAGCTTTCTTATGAAACGATGAGAAAATTACAACAGTTGTTAAGAGGCGTTGTAACGATGGAAAAAGGAACGGGAACCGCATTCCGTTCATTGCCACTAACTGTCGCGGGAAAATCTGGGACGGCACAAACAGGAAAAGGAGAGAAGGTAAATCGCTGGTTTGCAGGTTATTTTCCATATGAAAATCCAAGATATGCTTTAGTTGTAGTTGATATAGAAACAGATAACGTAAATGTAGTTGCACCAGCGTTTGCAGAAATGGTAGAAGCAATTCATCAATTAGAGGTTGAAAAGTAATCTTGCAATTATTTATGAAATGTTTTCATTTCGTGAAAATATTATTGTAAATGTTCAACCTTTCTAGATTTAATGTTACAATAGCAAGTATGAAAAACTGCATGGAGGTTTGAAGAATGGCAGGAGGATCTAGATTCCAACAGAAACAACAAAAACGTCGTCAAAACGGTGTTTTAAATATTGCAATTGCAATTGTATTAATATTAGTAGCTATTGTATCATATCAATTGTTTGTTCCTGAAAGAAAAGAGCAAGCGTCTTCTAGTGATAAAAAAGTAACTCAGCAAACAACAAAAGAGAATAAAGCTGAGAAAGCTAAAGGTAAAGAAGAGACGAAGAAGAACGAGCAAGAGACAGCAGAGGCTAAGAAGAAGGAAGAAGAGAAGCTAAAGGCTGAAGAAGAAAAGAAAAAGGCTGAAGAGGAAGCGAAAGCTAACGAGAAAGAACCAGCTGAAAAAACACAGCCAAAGGCAACAGATGCGTATACGAAATCCTCTTGGAAGCCAGTAGGTACAGAACAAGGTACAACACCTGCGATGACGTTTAAAAAAGGTTCAGCAGATTGGAATGAAATGAATCAAGCGATTTCCACTGCAATTGACGTTCCAGTAGAGCAATTAGTTATTCATAGAATCGGAAATAACGGTAAGAATAAAGCGTACGGTAACGTACAAGATAAACAATCAGGTAAAAAATATTATGTAAATATTGATTGGGTAGACAATGAGGGCTGGAAACCAGTACTTGTTCAAACTCTAAACTAAAAAAGAGAGGCTCTTATGAGCTTCTCTTTTTTAGTTAGCGTAATTTCTTTAATTTAAAATGAACAACCGCACTATAATAAGGTCTTTTGCTTTCAGGATCCATAACCATTTGATGCGAGATGTGATGTACTTCGAGCATAAGTGCTTTATTATTATCAATTTGCTCACTAATTTTTCTTTCTAAAGAAGCTAAGTCCGCCGCTTCAAAAAACTCTACTTTATCTTCTAACATTTCAAAGGTAAATGACACGAAGACGACCCCTCTCCTATGTAATCACCTATAGTGTAACAAAGAAAAGAAGGAAATACTACGTACATTTCAATTGACATTTTTAGAAAGAGGGCATATTATACTGATAAAACCGATAAGAAAAAGGGGAATTTTTATGGGGACAGAATTTAATGGTTTATTTGATGAATGGGCTCATACGTACGACTCATTTGTACAAGGCGAAGATATACAATATAAAGAAGTTTTCGCCCGTTATGAGGACATTTTAGAGGATGTAGTTAACAAGTCATTTGGCAACGTATTAGAATTTGGTGTTGGTACTGGCAATTTAACAAATAAATTATTACTTGCTGGTCGCACAGTTTACGGTATAGAACCGTCACGCGAAATGCGTACTATTGCAAAAGAGAAATTACCAAAAGAATTTTCAATTACAGAGGGTGATTTTCTTTCATTTGAAGTCCCAAATTCAATCGATACTATTGTGAGCACTTACGCATTTCATCATTTAATAGATGAAGAAAAAGACGTAGCAATTGCGAAGTATAGTCAATTGCTAAACAAAGGTGGTAAAATAGTGTTTGCTGATACGATATTTGCAGATCAAGATGCATATGATAAAACTGTCGAAGTAGCAAAACAAAGAGGTTTTCATCAGTTAGCAAACGATTTGCAAACAGAATACTATACACGTATTCCGATCATGCAATCTATTTTTGAAAACAATGGCTTCCACGTAACGTTTACGAGATTAAATCATTTCGTTTGGGTAATGGAGGCAACTAAGCAATAGAAAGAGGGATTAGATTGAGAATTGCTGTAATTGGAGCAATGGAAGAAGAAGTACGTATTTTACGTGACAAACTAGAACAAGCAGAAACAGAAACTGTTGCAGGTTCTGAATTTACGAAAGGGCTATTGGCAGGACATGAAGTAATCTTGCTAAAGTCTGGTATTGGTAAAGTAAATGCAGCGATGTCAACGACAATTTTATTAGAAAGATATAAACCTGAAAAAGTAATCAACACTGGTTCAGCTGGTGGATTCCATCATTCTTTAAATGTTGGAGATGTGGTTATTTCAACAGAAGTTCGTCACCATGACGTAGATGTAACAGCATTTAACTACGAATATGGTCAAGTGCCAGGAATGCCACCTGGATTTAAAGCTGATGAGGCATTAGTTGCATTAGCTGAGAAATGTATGCAGGCAGAAGAAAATATTCAAGTTGTAAAAGGTATGATTGCAACAGGTGATTCATTTATGAGTGATCCGAACCGTGTTGCAGCAATTCGTGATAAATTTGAAGATCTTTATGCAGTAGAAATGGAAGCAGCAGCTGTTGCGCAAGTATGCCACCAATATGAAGTTCCATTTGTTATTATTCGTGCACTTTCTGATATTGCTGGTAAAGAATCAAATGTTTCATTTGATCAATTTTTAGATCAAGCAGCTCTTCATTCTACAAACTTTATCGTAAAAGTACTAGAAGAGTTAAAGTAATGTAACAAAAAGGCAACTGTCTCATATAAAGAAAATACATACAGTTGCCTTTTCTTTATTGGCAAATAAGGGGGAGAACACGATGAATGTATATCGTGGAGTTCATGAGTTGATTGGCCATACACCAATCGTAGAAATTACTCGTTTTTCACTTCCGAAAGGAGTCCGTTTATTTGCAAAGCTTGAATTTTACAACCCAGGCGGAAGCGTTAAGGATCGTTTAGGAAGAGAATTAATCGAAGATGCGTTAGAAAAAGGGCTTGTTGCAGAGGGCGGGACAATTATTGAACCGACGGCTGGAAATACCGGCATTGGACTGGCACTTGCAGCGTTAGAACATGATTTACGTGTCATTGTTTGTGTACCAGAGAAATTTAGTATTGAAAAACAAGAATTAATGAAAGCGCTAGGTGCAAAGGTCGTGCATACACCGACTGAGCAAGGAATGACCGGCGCAATTGCAAAGGCAAAAGAATTAGTAAAGGAAATACCAAATTCATACTCTCCAAGTCAGTTTGCTAATGAAGCAAACCCTCGTGCTTATTTCAAAACACTAGGTCCTGAACTTTGGGACGCATTGAATGGAGAGATTAACATATTTGTTGCGGGTGCAGGAACTGGCGGTACGTTTATGGGAACTGCGTCTTATTTAAAAGAGAAAAACATTGATATTAAAACGGTTATTGTAGAACCAGAAGGATCTATTTTAAATGGCGGTAAAGCTGGTTCACATGAAACAGAAGGTATTGGTCTTGAATTCATTCCACCATTTTTAAAAACATCTTATTTTGATGAAATTCATACGATTTCTGATCGAAATGCATTTTTACGTGTGAAAGAATTGGCGCAAAAGGAAGGTCTTCTCGTTGGAAGCTCTTCAGGAGCGGCATTCCATGCAAGCTTGCTTGAGGCTGAGAAAGCAAAACCAGACACAAATATTGTAACGATTTTTCCAGATAGTAGTGAGCGTTATTTAAGTAAAGATATATATAAAGGATGGGAATAAAAAATGAGAGCAAAGACAAAGTTAATTCATGGTATTCGCATAGGAGAACCTTCAACTGGATCTGTAAACGTGCCGATATATCAAACGAGTACGTACAAACAAGAAGCAGTTGGTAAGCACCAAGGATATGAATATTCTAGAACTGGTAATCCAACTCGTTCAGCTTTAGAAGAAATGATTGCAGTGTTAGAAAATGGTCATGCAGGATTTGCATTTGGTTCAGGGATGGCAGCTATTACAGCAACTATTATGCTATTCTCAAAAGGAGATCATGTCATTTTAACAGATGATGTTTACGGCGGGACGTACCGCGTTCTTACAAAAGTACTAAACCGTTTCGGCATTGAGCATACATTTGTAGATACAACAAACCTAGAGGAAGTTGTAGAAGCGATTCGCCCAAATACGAAAGCGATTTATGTGGAAACACCAACGAATCCATTACTGAAAATTACTGATATTAAGAAAATATCGACTCTTGCTAAAGAAAACGATTTATTAACAATTATTGATAACACATTCATGACGCCATATTGGCAGTCGCCAATTTCTTTAGGAGCAGACATAGTACTTCATAGTGCAACGAAATATTTAGGTGGGCATAGTGATGTAGTTGCAGGCCTAGTAGTTGTAAATAGCCCGCAACTAGCAGAAGACCTTCATTTCGTACAAAACTCAACAGGAGGTATTCTGGGACCACAAGATAGCTTCTTACTACTTCGCGGTTTAAAAACATTAGGAATTCGTATGGAAGAGCATGAAATAAATTCACGCGCAATTGCTGAGTTTTTAAATAACCATCCGAAAGTAAATAAAGTATATTATCCAGGTCTTGAATCACATCAAAATCACGAATTAGCAAAAGAACAGGCGAACGGATTTGGTGCAATCATCTCATTCGATGTAGATAGTGAAGAAACATTAAATAGAGTACTTGAGAAGTTACAATACTTTACACTTGCTGAAAGCTTAGGAGCAGTAGAAAGTTTAATTTCTATTCCATCACAAATGACACATGCATCAATCCCAGCAGATCGCCGTAAAGAATTAGGAATTACAGATACATTAATTCGAATCTCTGTTGGTATTGAAGATGGAGAAGATTTAATTGAAGATTTGGCACAAGCACTAGCATAATAAAAATGCACTGCTAATATAGAGCAGTGCATTTTATTATATTAATTTGTGAAATATTTCACAAATTAGACATACACAAATGAAATGATTTCATGTATATTGAATTCATGAAATGTTATTCACGAACAAACTTGTGAAATGTTTCACAAGCGATGGGATTCATGTAGGAAGGTAACTCTATTTTTTTACGCTAATCGGGACTTTTTATGACCTATAGGGACTTATAAAGTCCAAGATAGCAGAATAGGAGGAAATTTACATGGTAGTCAAAGAGAAAGTTGTAAATGAAATGCAAGAGGTAAAAGAGATGATTGATACGTTAGTAGATAACGGTCAAAAAGCTTTACAAGCATTAGAAAGTTTTACACAAGAGCAAATTGACAACATTGTTCATGAAATGGCGCTTGCGGGTGTCGATCAACATATGCCGCTTGCGAAGTTGGCTGTTGAAGAAACGGGCCGTGGCGTATATGAAGATAAATGCATTAAAAATATTTTTGCCACTGAATATATTTGGCATAGTATAAAGAAAGATAAAACGGTAGGAATTATTCATGAAGATCCTCATGAAGAAATAATAGAAATCGCAGAACCTGTCGGTGTAGTAGCTGGGGTAACGCCAGTAACGAACCCAACATCGACAACAATGTTTAAAGCATTAATCGCGATAAAAACAAGAAATCCAATTATTTTCGCATTTCATCCTTCTGCACAAAACTGTTCCGTTGCAGCGGCAAAAACAGTATATGATGCAGCAGTGAAAGCTGGTGCACCAAAGCATTGTATTCAATGGATTGAAAGACCTTCTGTGGAAGCAACGAAACAATTAATGAACCATGATGGTGTCGCACTCGTTCTAGCAACTGGAGGGGCTGGTATGGTGAAATCGGCTTATTCTACTGGTAAACCCGCGCTAGGTGTAGGGCCAGGTAATGTACCATGTTATATAGAGAAATCGGCACATGTAAAACGTGCTGTTAATGATTTGATTTTATCGAAAACATTTGATAACGGTATGATTTGTGCGTCAGAACAAGCCATCATTGTAGATAAGGAAATCTATAATGATGTTAAAGCAGAAATGATTGCAAATAATTGTTATTTTGTAACAGAGGAAGAGAGAAAGAAATTAGAAAAGCTTGTTATTAATGAAAATACATGTGCAGTAAATAGTGATATTGTTGGGAAATCAGCACAGTATATTGCTGAATTAGTAGGAATTACTGTACCTGAACATACAAAAATGCTTGTAGCTGAAATTAAAGGCATCGGAGCAGCGTATCCACTATCTCGTGAGAAACTGAGCCCAGTGTTAGCTTGTGTAAAAGCAAATTCATTAGAAGAAGGATTTACATATTGCGAAGAAATGTTAGAGCTTGGTGGCCTAGGGCATTCAGCGGTTATCCATTCTACAAATAAAGAAGTACAAAAACAATTTGGGTTACGTATGAAAGCCTGCCGTCTCATTGTAAATGCACCTTCATCACAAGGTGGAATTGGTGATATATATAATGGATTTATTCCATCACTTACGCTTGGTTGTGGCTCCTACGGGAAAAACTCAGTTTCCCAAAACGTAACGGCGACTCATTTATTAAATATAAAAAGGTTGGCAAATAGAAAAAAGAATATGCAGTGGTTCAAATTACCACCCAAAATTTATTTTGAAAAACATGCGACAGCATATTTAGCAAACATGCCTAACATTTCCCGCGCATTTATTGTAACGGATCCAGGGATGGTTGAGCACGGTTATGTAGATACAGTTACGCACTATTTACGTAAGCATGCAAATGATGTGAAAGTTGAAGTTTTCTTTGAAGTTGAGCCAGATCCATCAGATGAAACTGTATTTAAAGGTGCGGACATGATGAAAAGCTTTAAACCAGACGTAATTATCGCGCTTGGTGGCGGTTCAGCTATGGATGCAGCAAAAGGGATGTGGCTATTCTATGAGCACCCAGAAACGACATTCTATGGAATAAAACAGAAGTTTTTAGATATAAGAAAACGTACATGTAAGTATCCGAACTTGGGAAATAAAGCACAATTTGTTGCCATTCCAACAACATCAGGGACGGGATCAGAAGTGACGCCATTTGCGGTTATTACAGATAAGAAAAATAATATTAAATACCCGCTTGCGGATTATGAATTAACACCAGATGTAGCGATTGTTGATCCGCAATTTGTAATGACAGTACCACCTCATGTGACGGCAGATACTGGTATGGACGTATTAACACATGCAATTGAAGCGTATGTGTCTGTTCTGGCAAATGACTATACTGATGGTTTAGCATTAAAAGCAATTGATCTCGTATTTAAATATTTACCGAGAGCATATAAAGATGGAAACGATGAAGAAGCACGAGAAAAAATGCATAATGCTTCCGCAATCGCAGGGATGGCATTTGCAAATGCTTTCCTAGGTATTAATCATAGTTTAGCGCATAAAATTGGAC
This sequence comes from Bacillus altaicus, assembly GCF_042136375.2. Classification (NCBI taxonomy): domain Bacteria; kingdom Bacillati; phylum Bacillota; class Bacilli; order Caryophanales; family Bacillaceae; genus Bacillus; species Bacillus altaicus. The sequence goes on from NZ_CM143394.1 coordinate 1,363,812, forward strand.
CGGAATTCCATATTCCACACGGACGTGCGAATGCAATTCTTATGCCGCACGTAGTTCGCTATAATGCTATTAAGCCAAGAAAACACGCATTGTTCCCAAAATATGAGCACTTTGTGGCTGATGAACGCTATGCACATATTGCGAGAATGCTCGGGCTTCCAGCAAGCTCAACAGCGGAAGGTGTGGAATCACTCGTCCAAGCAATTATTGAGCTTGGAAAAAGCTTAAATATAAATATGAGTATTGCAGGACAAGGAGTTGCTAAAGACCAATTTGAAGGGGTTGTTGGATTATTAGCAGAAAGAGCTTTTGAAGATCAATGTACAACAGCTAATCCAAAATTACCGCTCATTTCAGAGCTGAAAGAAATCTATATGGAAGCATATAAAGGCGTATAATAGATAAAAAAGAGCCGCGAGTAAGCGGCTCTTTTTTACTTTGGAAAACATCTCCCAGATTGGTTCTATTTACTTGTCTTTAAGCTTGATAGAATGTGATAAAGTGAGGATGGGAGTGATAAGCAGATGAAAGAATTACAAGAAAAAATAGCAGATTATACCCGGTTTGCACAAGTGCTTTTGTCTATAAGTACATTTTTAATGATCGGTTTATTAATTCCAAGTGGAGTCAAAGATATGCTGCAGTCTTTTGTTATGATGGGGAGTATTATTGTATTTTTAGTTCTTGCTTTTTTCCTTTTTAAGCGTGTTAGAACGATGCGTGACCAATTAGAGGAGAGCGAATATGAAGAAAATTGTTAAATAGGGCGCTACGAAAAGAAGAAATCTTTTTGTAGCGTTTTTTCATTTTTGTAGAAAATGTATGCGTTTCATATTGACAATGATAATCCTTATCAATTAAAGTAGAATAGTAGTCGATGATTATTATTATCAATTAGAGGTGAAAGAATGAAAAAATCTATTACGCTGTTCACAGCGATCTTATCTATTTTTTTCTTATTAATAGGTTGCAGTGCAAAAGAAAACGAAAAAGCATCCGCAACAAAAACAGAGAAAGGAACAGACAAAATCGAAATTACCGATCTCTCAGACAGAAAGATAACATTCAATAAAGTTCCTGAAAGTTTTGCGACGTTAAGTATGGGTGATATGAATATTATCCACGCTTTAGGAGGGAAAATCGTCGGGCGTCCAGATGCAAAAATTCCCCTTCCAGAAGATTTGCAAAAAACACAAGTAATTGGAAATGCACATCAGCCAAACTTTGAACAAATTGCTAGTTTAAAGCCAGACGTACTTATTGCTAATAATGGGTTCCAAAAAAATATTCCAACGGTTGAAGGGCAAGGAACAAAAGTGATCATTTCTTCAGCAAACTCTGTAAAAGATATTCAAAAGAGTATTGAAATGTATGGAACAGTAATGAAGAAAGAAGATAAAGCAAAAGAGCTTAACCAAAAAATTAATGATCAAATGAAGAAATATGAGAAAAAGAGTGATATTAAAGCGTTGCTAGTTTATGGAGCGCCAGGCACTTATTTAGCAGCATTACCAACATCTCTATCAGGGGATATTTTAGAAAAAACAGGCGGGAAAAATATCGCAGCTGGTTTTCCAGAAATGAAAGAATATCCGCAATATGCACAGCTAAGTGTAGAACGTATTATTGAAGCAAATCCAGATGTGATTTATTTAATTACACATGGAGATCCCAATAGTGTGAAAAAAGCATTTGAAGGGGAAATGATGAAAAATGAAGCATGGAAAAATTTAGATGCAGTAAAACAAAATCGTGTAGTTATTTTGCCACCAGATTTATTTGGATCAAATCCTGGGACAAAAGTTACAGAAGCGATGGAATTCATGTATAAAAGTATACAAGATGTAAGGAAATGATAAGTATGGAGAGTAGTGAAATAGTAAGAGAAAAGGAACATCCTTTTGCGAGAAAAAGATGGATAATAGCAGTTACTTTAGTCGTATTAACATTTCTAAGCCTTTTTTACGGTCTTTTCGCAGGAAGTTTATCTTTTTCTTTACGAGACATTCTAACAGGGATACAAGATGAAAGTTCGACAGTTCATCGAATTGTATGGGATCTTCGCATACCGAGAGTGCTCGTTGGGTTTATAGTAGGAACGTGTTTAGCTACATCTGGAGCATTACTGCAAGGGGTTATGAGAAACCCTCTTGCAGACCCTGGAATTATCGGGGTTTCATCTGGAGCGGGTCTTGTAGCAATTGTAATTATGATTCTATTTCCTCAGCACATGGCTTTTTTACCGCTAGGAGCGTTTTTAGGAGCTTTCATAACAGCGATGGTCATTTATGCTTTATCATGGCAAAAAGGGGCACCGCCTTCAAGAATCGTCTTAGTAGGTGTGTCAATCAATGCATTAATTGGTGCAGCAACGTCAGCATTAATGTTATTACATAGTGACAAAGTACAATCCGTGTTACCGTGGTTAGCTGGGGGTATTGGTGGTGTGAGCTGGGCACATTTAAATATGATTATTTACTATGCAATATTCGCTATTATATTAGCTTTCTTCGGTATTAAACACATTCGAGTATTAATGCTTGGGGATGAAATGGCGAAATTATTAGGGCATAACGTGGAAAGAAGTCGGTTTTATTTAATAGTAGTAAGTACAATGTTAGCTGGAATTGCGGTTAGTGTTTCTGGTCTAATTGGATTTGTAGGTCTTGTCGTACCGCATATGTTACGTTTATTAGTTGGAAATGACTATAAATATTTACTGCCATTATCATGCCTTGGCGGAGGGATATTACTTGTTTTCGCGGATGCGATAGCTCGAAGTTGGTTCGATCCAATCGAATTGCCTGTTGGTATTTTATTGTCCTTCTTAGGTGGTCCGTTCTTCTTATATTTAATTCATAGAGGAGGAAAACAACGTGATTTCCGTTAACAAAGTGTTTTACGCACATTCTGAAAGATTTCAAATGCAAAATATGAATGTACATATTAAAGCTGGAGAAATCGTTAGTTTAATCGGTCCGAATGGATCAGGGAAATCTACTTTGCTGCGTTTAATAGCACGGCTACTTAAACAAAGCGAAGGAAATATCATTTTAGATGGGACAAATATTCATACGATGAAGAGTGCGGATGTAGCGAAGCAATTAGCGATGTTACCACAAATGCATGATCATCAATTAGATTTAACAGTGAAAGAACTAATACAGTTCGGAAGAGGTCCCCATAAATCATGGAGTAGTCGCTTAAATAAAGAAGATGAAGAAATTGTTGATTGGGCATTGTCTGTTACAAATCTTGAAGGGTATGAATATCGTCTTTTACAGTCTTTGTCAGGAGGAGAAAGACAACGTGCTTGGATTGCGATGACGCTAGCACAACGTACAAATGTCTTATTATTAGATGAACCAACAACCTTTTTGGATATCGTTCACCAGTTGGAAGTAATGGAACTTGTGAAACGATTAAACGAGGAGTTTGGTATGACAATTATAATGGTCTTACATGACATTAATCAAGCGGCTCAATATAGTGATCGTTTACTCGTATTAAAGCGAGGAAAGATTCAGTATGACGGTGTACCAGAAGAAGTATTATGTCAACAAATGTTTCAACATGTATTTGGCATAGAAGTAGATATTTTTCAAGGAAGCGACAAGCCATTTTTTACACCGAAACGAATTTCTAAAAAAGGAGCAGAGCGATGCAAACAGAAGAGCGTATTACCACTGAATTAGTAAGAGAATTTGTTATGGCAGCTCACGGAGATTTAGAAAAAGTACAGGAACTATTGGCAGAATCGCCAAGCTTACTTCACGCTTCTTATAATTGGGGCGGCTCAGATTGGGAAAGTGCCTTAGGAGCAGCGGCCCATGTAGGACGTAAAGATATTGCACTTTATTTACTGGAAAAGGGAGCTCGGATGGATATTTTTGCAGCGGCTATGCTTGGTGAACTTGAAGTCGTACAAGCCATTTTAGTAGCACAACCCGAAGTATTACGTGCATCTGGCCCACATGGCATCTCTCTTCTTCAACATGCACGAATGGGTGGAGAAAAAGCTCAGCGTGTATTTGAGTACTTAACAGTGCTTTCTTAATGACCGCAAAGTTCTTATGTGCGGTAAACTTTCCACTCAAAAGATTGGAAGGTTTACCGCCCGTTAGAACGGGATAAGTATCTAGTATATTTGAAAATCCTACACCCCCTCAATTGTAGTTTTCTTTATACTAGTTATGATATGAATGCAGTAGACACTCTTTTGTCTACTGCTTTTTTTTGATATAATACACTTTTATAAGATTGAATTTTCTTTCTTTTTGACAACTTTCTTGATATGAATTATTCAACACTTACGTAGTTTGAAATATGTTGTTATGTAATGAGGTTCAAAATGATGGGAGTGAATAAAAGAGTGTTCCATACAGATCGCTTACAATTTCGCAAATATACAATGGATGATTTACCATTTTATGCTTCTTTATGGGGGGATGAGAAGGTAATGCGCTATATTGGAAATGGAACGTTAAAAACATTTATGCAATGTAAAAAAAGTTTGGAGGAGAGGGTACTTCCAAATTATAAAAACGGTCTCGGTTTATTTGTAATGATTGAAAAGGAAACAGGGATACGAATTGGTCATGCAGGGCTTGTCAAGCAGAAGGTAGATGGAAAAGAGGAAATTGAAATTGGCTATTGGCTACTTCCCAAGTATTGGGGGAAAGGGTATGCGAAAGAGGCTGCGGCGGCATTTCGAGACTATGGTTTTCAAGCATTACAAATGAATAAATTAATTTCACTTATTAATCCGAACCACCCAGCTTCAATATTTGTTGCTAGAAAAACAGGGCTTAGTTATGAGAAAACAACTTCATTTCATGAGATGGATGTTCTCGTTTATTCCATTAAGCGGGTTGGATGAAAAAAGGTGAATTGCGTCTTTTGGAGAATGGTATATAAAAAATAAAGGGGGGATTACATGTATATTTACCATAATGGACTTATTATTCGTGAGGGAACGAACGGTGTACCAGCATATGCAATTAAAACTTTATTCGAAGATGCCGGTTGGAGTAATGATAATATCCCTTCTTGGCAAATTGAAAAATTTACGATAGCATTTGAAAATTCCACATGGGCTTTCACAATTTGGGATGAAGAAGAAATGGTCGCGATGGTTAGAGTGATTTCTGATCAAATCATGGTCGCTAACATAGTGAATTTAGTTGTGAAGTGTGAGTATAGGGGAAAAGGATTAGGTAAGAAACTTGTAGCCCTTTGTTTACAAAAGCTTCCGCATGGTGATTGGTTTGCGCATACATCCGCTAGCAATTTTGATTTTTATAAAAGTTGTGGTTTTGAAGTAAGAGAGTTATCAAGAAATGGAACATGTGCGTATTATGGGTATCAAGTGGCAAAAAAGGATGGGCATCGATAAAATTATAAGGTAGTGAAGAAAAAGGATCGCTATTTTAATAATATAAACTGAACGGAGACTTATTTTGTGATAAAATTAAAGAAAATTCAGTTTATTAAACGGGGGATAAAAATGAATGTAAAAGTTGGAGATGTATTTAAGTACGAAAGAAGGTTTACTGAGGAAGAAGTTTTTGAATTTGCAAATATTACAGGCGATAAAGGTAGACATCATATGGAATATGATGAGAATGGACGATTAATGGTTCATGGTCTATTGACTGCTAGCATTGGTACGAAAGTAGGAGAAGAGTTACATTACATAGCGAGGGAATTAGTAAGTGAGTTCATTAGACCAGTTTTTACAGGTGATACGATTACTTGTGAATTAACATTAACAAATATTGAGCAAATGGAAGGATATAAAAAAGTTTCAATTGAGTCAGTTTATCGCAATCAACATGAAAAGACCGTACTAGTTGGGACAAGTTATGGAATTATAAGGGAATAAAAAAGAAGCCTGTTACGAAACAGGCTTCTTTTTTATTAATTAGTAAACTCGTTTTCGATTTTCCGCATGACTAGAGATAAGTAATAATGCAGATTCTTCACCTATATTACGAACAATATGGGGAACGCATGCATTCCAGGAGAAAGAGTCACCTTCTTCTACAATTGCAATATCTTCACCATGTTGAACTTCCAGTTTTCCGCGTAATACAAGATGACACTCTTCGCCTTCATGAGCATTTGGCGAGTTTTCTTTCGGGAATCCGGCAGAAATTTCTACGAGATTTAGGCGAAGGCCACCTTGCTCCGCAACATGCTCAATCCTTTGTTCATCTTTTCCATACACACTGTATTTACGCTCTTCTTTTTTTATAATTTTCAAACGATCTTTTTGTTCTAACAATAAATATGGAAGGGGAACATTTAAAAAATTAGCAATCATTTCTAAAGTTGAGATAGATGGTGAGGTTTTATTGTTTTCAACCTGACTCATAAAGCCTTTAGAAAGACCTGTTCCTTCACAAATTTGGGCAATCGTAATTCCTCTACGTTGACGAATTTCACGAATCGCAGAACCGATATTCATAAAATCATGCTCCTTTTTGTAAACAACTATTTGTATCATAGCAAAAAAAAAATATTTTTTCTCATGAAAAATGAATTGACGAATAAAAATAATTAGTGTATGTTTTGTAATGTAAATAAAAGTTTTGTATAAGAAAACTATAAAGGAGAGAATGAAATGAATCAACATATTGGTAACTTAATTATTCGTATCGTGTTAGGGGTAACGTTCTTTATGCACGGTTTAACAAAATTCCAATCAGGAATTGACAATATTGCAGGGTGGTTTACAAGCATTGGTTTACCAGGAGGACTTGCATACGGTGTAGCAACAGTTGAATTAGTTGGAGGTCTATTGTTAATTCTAGGTTTAGGTGTAAGATATATTGGCTTATTATTTGCACTTGTTATGGTTGGAGCGATTGTGAAAGTAAAATGGTCAGCTGGCTTGTTAGGAGACGGAAAAAATCCTGGGTTTGAGTTAGAACTTGCATTATTAGCGATGGGTGCATACTTATTTGTTGCGAAAGCTGATGGTTTTGTAGATAATTTCTTAAAAGAGAAAATGTTAAAGAAGAATTAATTAAAATGGGGGTATAACAAAATGGGCTTGCCACTTCATCCCGAAACAACACTTGAGGTTGTTCATTTATATGTATCAAATTTAAAGAAATCGCTAGAGTTTTATACAGAAGTATTGCGTATGAAGGTACTGGAAGAAAAAAGTACAATCGTTACGTTTGGTAATGAGGAAAATGAGCCACTTCTCATAATAGAAGAAAAGGAAGACGCTCTTCCGAAGCAAAGAGGTCGAACTGGTTTATATCACTATGCAATTTTATTACCAAACAGACAAGACTTAGCAAATATTCTTCGTCATTTTGTTGAGAAAGTACACCCCTTACATGGTGGGGCTGACCATTACTTTAGTGAAGCTCTTTATTTAGCTGATCCAGATGGAAACGGGATTGAAATTTATCATGATCGCCAAAAGGAAGTTTGGCATGATGAAAATGGAGAGCTACCATTTGTTAGTAACCCGTTAGACGGCGAAGGATTATTACAGCAAGGAAGTACATGGAATGGGTTCCCGGCTGGTACTGTGATGGGGCATATTCATTTACATGTAGCTGACTTAGAAGAAGCGAAACGTTTCTATGTTGATGGTCTTGGTTTTGATGTAACAATCCCAGCTCGTAATGGAGCATTGTTCGTATCAGCAGGTGGTTATCATCATCATATCGGTCTAAATACATGGCAAGGTGAGGATATACCACCACAAATGCCAAATTCCGTTGGCTTGAAATATTTCACCATTGCACTAGCAGATGAAAAACAAAAAGAGCAAGTATGTGAAAGCTTAAAATATATTGGCGTGGTTGCTACGTATAAAGATGGAGTGTTACAGGCAGAGGATCCGTTTGGACATTGTATACATTTTAAAGTGAAAGGAGAAGCCTAAAAAAGGCTTCTCTTTTTTTACTTTCTTATAATCGCTTTTTCATTTTGTAAAAACAGTTCATCAAATTGCTTTGCAAGGTCAAAATCTAGTTTAGTTAAACCTTTTGCATTCCATGATGACAATGTAATAATGACTGCTTTATACTGAATAAGGATAAATGGATGGTGATTATGTTCTTCTGATAGTTTGGCGGCTTCAGAGACAAATTCGACTCCTTTTAAGTAGTCGGAAAACATATATTTCCTTTCAATCCATTTTTCATCTTTCACTGTCCATTTATCCAGCTTTGTTAATTCCTCTTGTACTTCTTCATTAGTTAATCGTAGCATCATTTTTCACATCCTTTACCTGCAGTAGCGCAAGACCATTGTTAATAAGACGTGTTACAGATTCTTCAGTTGTGAAAGTAGAAAGTTGTTGTAATAATGCTGCTGATGCTTCATGGCCTTTATTATGTTCTAAAAGCAATTCTAAAATTTCAAGACGAAGCAACCATTCTTTCGGATGAAATTTATTTAATACTTCTTGAATAGCTATTAATTGATCAGTATGAGTATCGTGTAAAATACTATCGTTACGTATATCTCGAACTGTTTGATACATACGTTCAAGCTCATTCAGTACAAGTGGATCAGGAGTTTCTTGTACTTCTTCATCTATCGGGAAAAATGCAGCCGCATCTGCCGCTCCTGGGAATACAGAAGTGATTTGTGAGCCGACAGCCATATCAAATGCTCCCCATGAAGGATCAAATAATAAGCGATCTTTATGAGTAACCGCACAATTTATAAAGGAGATAAGAGCAATTTTTTTATCATTCCTTACAATGTCTGTTACTGTTCCTTTTACATGAATGCCACTTTCAAAAGTAAACTCTGCACTGTTTCCAATTGTAATGCCTAATGATTGTAATTGTTCTTCTGTACAATTTTCTAATGCAATATCTCCATCTAGTAATCCGATTGGTGTCCCGAATCCATCGCTGTGTACAGATGTAGAATGATTTGCTAGTTGTTTATTATGAATTGCTAATGCAGTTGGTGAGCTTGTTCGTGTGTAAATAACTTCACCAGTATCATTTTTAATTGTCTCTGTAAATGTACCCGTAATTTGTAATCCACTACTTAGCTCAGTTGTAGCATGATTTTCGGAGCGGATTGCTTTTTCTAATCCTTCTGTGCCACCTGTTTTAAATGCCATCGTTGTAGAGAACTGCTCAAGTGCCTCAGTCAACTCTTCAAATGATTCACAAACAAATAGCTGTGGCTGCATTTTTGTTACGTCATAAGTTGTCCCGGTGCAAGCTTCAATTGAGAATGGAACTTTCTTTACAGCATCTGTTAAACAATGCTTACTTTCACCGACAGAGGAAAGGAGACCAGCACCGTAAATTTTGGGGTCATCTATATTACCGATTAAGCCGTATTCCACTGTCCACCAGAATAGACGTGAAATTTGTTCTGCTTCTGATAAACCAGAAACTAAGTTTTGTTTTTCGATTACAGCATTTTCAGCAGCTGCAACTTCTTCAGGTGTAGAAGTCGGGCTTTCTTTTACGATCGTTAATGTACGAACAGCTTCAAAAGCTTCATGTTCTTCTTTAGTGGAGAAAGCTTTCGCTCCAATTTGCCCAAAGCGTTTCACATAGTTTGCATATGTACGATCAAGTAAAATCGGTGCGTGTCCTGCTGCTTCATGAACGATATCAGGAGCTGGTGTATACTCGATATTTTCTACTTTACGAATATCTGTTGCGATTGGTAGTAATCCGTGCCCCTGAAAATCAAAGAATGCTACGCCGGGAATAAGCCCATCAATCGTTACGGCGCCCCAGCCGCTTGGTGCTAAACAGTCATTCATTTCTTCTACTTTTGGAATCGCATCTATATTAATACCAGATGATTGTAGTCCATTAACATAGGCGGGATGAGCAACATCTTTTAAGAAGTTATGGTTTTGTTTCATAATGTAACGCCAAACAGCGTGATTCACCGGTGTGTATTGATCATAATGCTGTGTGGATACGAATGGTTTTAAATGTGATGGAATTTCTGTTTTCTTTGTCATTTAGACATCCTCCTTTTTTCTATAAAAATGAATACCGGTTCGTATAGATTGCATCACCTCCCTTTCAAAAAAATGTAAGCGCTTATAAAATCTTATCATAAGATTCGGAATTATTTAACAACTGTTTGTGTGAGAAATAGAAAAAGCCCCTATCGGAAAATCCGATAGGGGCGAAAAAATCGCGGTACCACCCTATTTGTAAGTGAAAAGGTACTTACATCTCAACTAATGATAACGGAAAAACTCCGTCTTTTCCTTCATGCATAAAAGCACTACGAAAAAGAAGCTCCAGAATTGTAATTCGTACTTATATATGTGCTAATTTCCACCGACCATTAGCTCTCTGAAACAGGGATACAAGATACTACTGCGATTCTTTCAACGCGTATATATGAAGTTATTTAAAGGGAAGGACGCAAAAAAGCCCCTATCGGAAAATCCGATAGGGACGATAAAAATCGCGGTACCACCCTATTTGTAAACAATTAATTGTTTACCACTTACTTTAAGATAACGGAAAGATCCGTCTTTCTCTTCATGCATAAAAAGCATTACGGGAAAGAAGCTCCAGAATTGTAATTCACGCTTGTATATGTACTGATTCGCACCAACCATCAGTTCTCTGAGACAGGGATATAAGTCGCTACTAGTATTCCTTCAAAGCCGATATATAATTCGTTCAACTAAACTATGTTTTGTATTATAAAACTATATTTAAAAGCTTGTCAACAATAATTTTATTATTTCACTTCTAAATCAACGTTTAAATTAGATGTATTTCCAGCTGCATCGGTTGCTACAATATGAATTGTATTCTTTCCTTGTTGTAATTGACTACGATCGAAATAAATTTCAAAGTTTTTCTCCCAAGGATTTAGGAATGCACTTTCCCATGCGCCATTTCCGTTAATTTCATACTGTATCGTTACTGGATGTCCTGGAGCAACCCATCCGGATTCTGTCATCCAATCTAAAAGTATATCATCTACTTTTCCTCTAATTACGAGGTTTTCTTGATCTACTTCAGACGATAATTTCGGTGCAGTGCGATCGACAAACACAGCTCCTGTTTGCTTTGTTTCTCCACCAGAGTTAGAAGCAACAGCTTCGATTTGGTATAAGCCATCAGGTAGAGGAGATCCGTCAGTTTTTGTACCATTCCATTTGAAAGATTTATAACCAGGTGTTTCGTTTTTACCTTGATGTATCATGCCTTGATATGTTACACGTTCTTTCGTAATTAAATTAGCGTGAAACGTTACATCCTCAACTGGTGTAACTAAATAGTAATTAATCAGGTTGTCATCTAGTATTCTGTCATTATTTGGACTGAAAGTAGAATTAACGATTTCAAGGCCATCGATACGTTTGTATTCTTTCGGATCAATGCTAAATGTAAATGGAATACGCATTTCTTCAGTCTTCCCTTGCTCTTTTACATATAGATTTCCTGTATATACACCTTGTGGTAAGGAGCTATCTACAGTAATTGTAAAAGGTTTTTCGATGTTACTATTAGGTTTTACGCTAACAGAAGAAGAGAAAGAAGTTTGAACTTTCGTTTTTGTATCTAATAGTTCAATACGAGTTGAAAAGTTTTTCTTTTTGCTAGAAAGATTTTGCAATGTAATATTTTGTGTTAATTTCACTTTTCCGCTATTAGGTTTAATTAGACCGAAACTTACATTGTTTGGTGTAACTAATGCGTCCGCTTTTACTGCTTTTGGGATATTAATTAAGCCAGATCCTTGTGCCATGACAGGATATGTATTTTCATTGACATCCTTTAATGTTTTTGCAGTGTTGGCAAGAGCTGCTTTCAATTGTTCTGTCTTCCAATCAGGATGCATTTGACGTAGCAAGGCAACGGCTCCCGCTACTTGTGGAGCAGCCATACTTGTTCCGTTGTGAGATTCATATCCACCTCTTGGTACTGTGCTTGTAATGTTTACTCCAGGTGCAACAACATCAGGTTTTATGAGCCAACTTCCTTGTGATGGTCCTCTTGAACTAAAGTTACCAATAAGTTCTGTTTGGTTGTCCAATCTTTATATTTTTCTTTCGTTTTGTGATTAAAGTTTTCAACTCTTCACCATTTGTCTTTGATAGTTGCATAACTGGAAGAGCTACATCTTCACGTCCAAAATATTCGGGCATAATATCAATTTCTTTTTCGTTAGAAATTAGTAGCACGCCGAGAGCGCCAGCTTGTTTCGCTTGTTCTGCTTTTACTAACGTGCTCGAAGATCCTTGTAAAACAAGGGCGAACTTTCCTTTCATATCTTGTTTAGCGTAATCACTTGGATTACCGTAGCCAACATATACAAGCTGAGCGTCGTTTCCTACTTGGAAATATGCTTTTGATAAAGGTAATCCTTGGTAAGATTTATTGGAACCAGCTACTTGGAATGTTGGAAATGGAATAGAAACTGTAGATGCTCCAACAGAGATGACACTACTTGCGTTACCAGGAGCGTCAACAGACCAAGGTTTTGGTCCATCATTTCCATTTGAGACGACCGCAGTAACACCAAGCTTTGCTGCGCGTTCTAGCGTCATTGTTACCGGCTGATCAGGTACATTCAAATCTTGACCAAGAGATAGATTTAAAACATCGGCACCATCTTGAATAGCACGCTCAATACCTTGAATAATATCATCGGTCGTACCAGTACCACCATCATTCATAACACGGTAAGCGAGTATAGAAGCATTCGGAGCAATTCCCTTTATTTTTCCGTTACCAGCAATAATTCCAGCAACATGGGTACCGTGGACGTTTCCATCCATCGGATCATTATCTTCGTCGACTGTATCATAGCCACCGATATAATTTGCTTGTAAATCAGGATGGGTATAGTCTACACCTGAATCGATAATAGCGACTTTCATTCCTTTTCCATCAAGGGGTTTGCCAGTTGGATCTTTTAACTTCCAAGCTTCAGGTGCACCAACTGTAGGGCCCCCAACGTTTGGTGTTGCTTGATCTGCTGGGCTTTTTGATGTTTCATGTAACTTATATGTTAAGTTCGGATAAATTGCTTTTACTTCAGGTAAAGAAGCTAAAGCAGCAATTTGATCTCCTGGGATAGAAATAGAAAATCCAGAAAATAATGTACTATATGTTTCTTTTATCGTTGCCTTCGGTGCTTTTTCTTTAATTTTCTTTGTTGTATCCTCTTGTGCCTTTTTTAGTTGCGCATGGTATGATTGCACATTGCTATTTTTTAAATCTGGAGCATGCTGAATGTTACTTTGTGAAGCGAGTGGAGCATGTTGCAATTCTACAATGACTGAAATTTCTTTTGATGTTTTTGTTTCAACATTTTGCGCGATTTTATTTTCTCCCCATTGCTCAATATTCGCTTTTAACTGTGGACTAAATTGCTTCTCTTTTTGCAGTGACTCAGCATGGGCGCTTAAAGCTCCAAAACTCGAAAAGACGAGCGCCATACTTAATAGTGTAGATGTAGTTTTTTTCATTGAAATTCCCTCTAATAAAAAGTTCCAATATTCCGAAAAATCATCTTGCATTTTTGTCGTTAAATATAAAAATGAATGTTGGCTAAACTATAATTTCGACATAATTCATACCAATCCTCTCTGAATTGAAAATTTCTTGGGAAATTTTTTGGGATTATGTCGAATGGATAAAATTTGCATATAGTAAGCGAAATATGAGGAATGCTAAAGGGGAAAATGGGGGGGCTTTATATGAAAAGGTTTGTAAGTGGAATCGTGATTCTGTGCCTTTTTTTCTGTTCAAGTTCTATTACTAGCGCAGAAAATAATGGAGTGAAAGTTGCCTTTATTCGTAATCATAATCTATGGATTAAAGTCGGTGAAAAAGAAAAACAAATTACAAAAGGAGAGTACATAGCAGGGCCGAAATGGTCACATAATGGAGAATGGCTTGCCTATGCAAAAGGAAAGAAGCGAAATCATTTTGAACTGTATCGGCTGAAAGATGGAAAGAAAGTTACACCATCTCAATCAGAAGTATCGAATTATCAATGGTCACCAACAGAGAATATAATTGCCTTTGTATTTGCACGTACATTAAATATATTTGATGTTGAAAAAAAGAAAGCAGATTTTGAAAATGTAGCCAATGGTGTAGGTGACTATGCATGGTATCCTGATGGTAAGAAGTTTCTTGTATCATCAGAAGCGTACTTGCTCCCAACAGGATGGACAGGTGCTCAGTTATATGAAATACAAAAGGATGCAAATATGAATCCTCATAAGATGAAACATTTATATGCACTACCGAATGAGCATGATGACTTTTTAGCATTAGTTGGAAGTGGATTTAAGTGGTCGCCAGATCAAAAATGGATTTCTTTTTTGGCAGTACCAACAGCTTCTTTGTCAGCTGATAGTAATACACTTTGTTTAATTCGAGCAGACGGCAGTCGTTTTGAAACAGTAGATCAAATGTTATTAAACACACAATGGTTCAAATGGGCGCCATCAAAAAATATATTAGCCTATATTGAAGGCAGCGGGAGAGTTGCTTTAGAGAATAAGCATTTAAAAATAAAAGAATTGCCGGCTCTCCAGCAAAATACATTTACTCCAAAAGGCTATGTTGATTGGGATTTCACATGGAAGAACGATAATGTAATTATCGTTTCAAGGGCAAAGGAAGCAGAGCTATCTGTCCCTCAAGAAAAAAGACCACTACCATCTTTATATGAAGTAAATAGTATAAACGATGAACAACATCAAATTACAAAGCCATCAAATAGCCAAGGCGATTATAACCCTATTTTTATTAAGAAGAGCAACCAATTAATGTGGCTCCGTTCAAATCGTAAGAAAGCTGATGTATGGCTTGCTCATAACGATGGAAAACATGAAAAGAAGTGGATTGAAAATATAGATGTGCCAGAGTGGTATTATGAGAAATGGAATTGGGAAGATGTCGTTTCGGTTAAAGACGAGTGAAAAAACCTGTCTAAAATATAATTTTTAGGCAGGTTTTTCAATGTTATTTATGTGTTTTATTTGGCTTTTTTTTCGCGGGGTTTCCGTTCCCTTGGCGCTTTCTATTTTGTTCATCTTTTGCTTGTTTTTCATGTAATGTATCTATAAAGTCATTTGAGTTACTCATTTTTATATCTCTCCTTTTTTCATTGCGTCCTAGTTACTATAACCATTTAGGAGGATAATCATGAGATAAAAGTTAAGCGCTTAGTTTTCTTCGGTAGTATAAGTAAAATAGTCCATACGTAATGAATAACATAAGTAAAACTTGTAACTCTACATTTTCTTTTAAAATAGTTGCGACAGAAGATGGTAAGTAAGGTGATGTATCGCTTGTTTCTAAACCTAACCATTTGTTTAAGAGGTTAATGATACAAAACATGAAAACACCGGACCAGCTTGCGATAATTGCTTTTTGCTTCATTTTTGTTTCACGTTCATCATCTGTAATCCAAGGATTAGCAGTTTTATCACTATTAAAAAAGCCATTTATGTATCCCCATATGACCATTCCGATAAAGGCGATAATCCATTTCATATTTGTAATCCTCCTCTTCTTGTAAAAAGTATTTTACATATATAATTGTAATGTTTTCCAAATGTAGATGTCAAATACTTTTTACATTCTGATTTTTAAAATAGCAGGAGTAAAGAAAACAATAGGGAAGAAATATGTGAGACTATTTCCTAGTGAGAGGAAGAGGAGAATGAAACTTGTCTTTGTTCGGCATGGTGAAGGTGAGCATACGAAAGATTTACCATTAAGTTTACAAGCGGTGAATCCGCCATTGACGGGCGTGGGAAAGAAGCAGGCTAAATTGCTTCAGTGCGATGTACCATTACAAGAAAAGGATATATTAATCGTTAGTCCTACACTTCGAACTTTACAAACTGCGACAATATGGAGTGCGGAAGTTGCTTGTCAAAAAATTGTTCATCCATATATATCCCCGCGTATTTTTCCTTATCGGGAATCCGCCAAAACATTACCGTGCGATCAATTGTTAGATCGAAAGATAATAAAAAATTTATTTCCGCATTTTTCATTAGAAGAAAGTACAAATGAATTGTTATGGAATGAGGGAGTCAATATCATCTCGGAGATGGAATTTCAGCAAATAGTAGATGAATTTCTGCACTGGTGCTATCAGTTAAAAGCAGAAAAAATTTGTATCGTTGCACATGATGGAACAATTACAGCGTATAGGCAATATTTACAGAAAGTCGCTTTAACTAGAGCTGATTTTTTGAAAGAAACGGGTATATATGAAATGGACTTATAGGAGAGGAAATTTGTAATGGAAGAGTTAGGGGAAGATGTGTACGACTTAAATGAGCCGAGAGTATACTTTAGCGTAGCGGAAATTAAGTAATATGCAAAATTGCATATTACACATATTGTAAATGGTTGGTATAAGTTTGGGGAGTTGAAACTGGTAGAATCCTTTTTACATAGTGGTGTAAAATCATATGTTGGATCGATAGATTATGTAGATGGAAATGTAGCGCTTATGTTTACAATACGCTTATTTTACGGGCGTATTAACCATGACAAAACGTTAGAAGAAGCTGTTCGAGAAGCGAGATTAATCGATGAGGAGACATGTACATTTCGAGTATATAAACAATATGAAATGCATTTGTTTTATATTCGAATGAATGCGTTTCACATTTAACTCACAGTTTTTTTACATTTTCTTCAATGAAAATGATTATCACCTGTGGTATGATATGTTCAAGTTTTTACAGGTAATAAAAGTTACTATATAAACGTTAGTATTTAATGTTTTTTATGCATGTCACAAATTATTCATAATTAACATTTTAAAAGTAAGTAACTAATGTTATTATATTGTCTGTAACTGAATTAATTACAACTTTAGGAGGAAGATATGATTATTCAATTTTTAAGAGAAAACAAAGCAGTTTCTTTTGTATTAGCGATAATTCGAGTGTATCTTGGTTACACATGGGTAATGGCTGGAATCGGTAAACTACAAGGAAAAGGCTTCGATGCAACTGGTTATTTACAAGGTGCAATTGAAAAATCTAAAGGAGCACAACCAGCTGTTCAAACTTGGTGGGCATCATTCTTACAAGATTTTGCAATTCCAAATGTTGATTTATTTAATACACTTGTGACGTGGGGAGAAATTTTAGTTGGAATTGGTTTAATTGTAGGCTGTTTAACAAAAACAGCGGTCTTTTTCAGTCTTGTAATGAACTTTTCCTATATGTTTAGTGGGTCAATTGGTGTAAACCCTGAAATGGTTATCTTATCCATGTTCGTTCTTGTTTCTGGTATGAATGCTGGAAAACTTGGAATTGATGGCTTCGTTATTCCAAAAGTACTAGGATCAAAAACTCAAAAACGCCAAAAGCAAGCTGCTTAATATATGAAAACGGGTATCTCAAAATGAGATACCCGTTTATTTTTCAGCACTTATAGGATTTTTCTCGAAGAAATCTTTTACATATCCCACAAATTCTTGTGGTTCTTGACGAAATGGAGCATGATAACCTTTTTCAATAATATGGAAATTGCTATTTTTTAAGAATTGATGATAAGTTTCTCCTTCTTTCCAAGAAACGCTACTATCATTTCTTCCCCATATAATTAAAGTTGGTTGCTTGATTTCATTTGCATTGATTTGAAGACGTCTAGGCCATAATTTCATTTTATTATAATGTTCTTCATCATTACGCTTAAATTTAACTTTTCTCTCATCATAATCTGCAATAGAAGAAACGGCACTTAAATCAGTTGACAACTTTGGTTTTGGTGAACCTTGTTTATTAACGAGCGTATGAGGGCCGCCTGTAGCATCAGTTAAAATAAGGTGGGTAACCGCTTCAGGGTATAAATATGTTAAATTAAGAGAAATTTCTCCGCCCATCGAATGTCCCAGTATTGCGAATGAGTCATACCCTAGTTTTTTCATTAACTTATAATACAAATTTGCATGAGTTGGGAAAGAATAATAAAAATCCATTGGCTTAGAGGAACGTCCGAACCCTAAAGCATCAACCGAAATGATCGTATGAGCTTTTGCTAAATCTGAGTAAATCTTTTGAAAACCATCGGATGATCCTCCAAATCCATGGATCATAAGTAAAGGTGGTTTTTCATCACCAATCTTTTTAAAGTAAATCGTTTGACCATCTATCTCTACCATTTTTTCCTCAGTAGCTAGTTTCGATGTAATTGTATTTTTAACTTGTTTTACTTGTTCTACTGGCTTTTCTGCTGCACTACATCCTACTAATAGTGTAAGAGTAAGACAACCTACCATAAAATAGCTAAATCGCTTCAATTAGGTGTCCCCTTTCTAACATAACGCTGCATCTATCATAGCAAATAGCATATTACGATTTCCAGGAAGTTGATTACCATTCTTTATCATAAGAGGTGAAAGGAGCGTTTCCTGGAAATTTGCTGTTTGAAGAAATTGGCGGAAAATGAATTGTGAATGCGGAATATCAATGCGTATCGTCCCATTCCACGATTTACAAATCATTTCTAATAATTGAATAGCGTCTTTTTCTTTTTTTGAAATAAGCGGAGTGATACATAGTACATCTCCTTTTTGTATGCATAAAGCAAAAGCATCTATTTGATTATCCCGCTCTATTTTAAAGGAGTAAGTTGCTCTCGATAGTAGTGATAAATAAAGCTTAGAACGATGTGCACCAGTCGCAGTTTGATCAAGAGAAATTAGAGATTGAACATCCGTCTGCTGAATTTGTTTTATGGGAAAAAAATTTGTACTTATATGAGCCGTTTGTTTTTCGAAACGATGAATGGTTGTTATTGATTGAAATCCATAAGATTCATATAAGGGTTCACCAGCTTTTGTTGCAATGAGCATAATAGGGAGCGATGGATGAGTTATTTTTAAGCTATTGTTTAACAAAATACGGCCAATTCCTTTTCTTTGAAAATCAGGATGCACGATTAACATACCGATAGAAGAAAATCCAGGGGTAAATGAAAAGACCCCGCCCGCTGCAATAAGTTTATTCTCATGTACATAGCCAAAAATTGTGCCAATGGAAAGGTACATATGGAATTGCTCTTTCATAAAACTCGCATGCTGTAACTACCCGACTGATTCGCAAAGAGAGAGTAAGGCTGGAATGAAAGATTCGTCTAGTTTTACTGTTTTCATAAAGTTCACCATATTTCTATTTAAATTTAGAAAAAATAAGAATAATATTACGAAATGTAAAATAATAGGTTCGTATTAAAAGAAATCCAACATGTTTATATTTTTCTTTGTAAAGGGAAGTATGCTTGATACGAAAAGACAAACTTATACAAATTATAACTGGAATTTACATAAGTTAACAAAAAATTTACATATAACTCATTTTCTCTTAACAGTCTTCTATTAAATTTGATAGTGGGAAATGAATAACCTAATTAGGGGGACAAGACAGTGAAAAAGTTTGTAAAAAAAGCATGGCCATTTGCAGTTGTGGCGTCGTTAGCAGTTACTTCGGTAGCAACATGGAATTTTACGCGTTCTAGTGAGGTTAATGCAGATGAGAACGGAAGTAATGCGAAAATTAAAAATGTCATTGTATTAATTGGGGATGGTATGGGGCCTTCATATATGACAGCTCATCGTTATATGAAAGATAATCCAAAAACATTTGAGATGGAATCTACAGAATTTGATAAGCATCTTGTAGGAACACAAAAAACATATCCAGAAGATGAACATGAAAATATTACAGACTCTGCATCGGCAGCTACTGCGATGTCAGCAGGTATAAAAACATATAACGCAGCTATTGCAGTAGATAATGATAAAGCTGAAGTGAAAACAGTGCTTGAGCAAGCGAAAGAAAAAGGGAAGTCAACGGGACTCGTTGCAACTTCTGAAATTACGCATGCAACGCCAGCTGCATTCGGTGCACATGATATTAGTCGTAAAAATATGGACGCAATTGCAAATGATTACTTTGATGAGAAAATTAAAGGTAAGCATAAAATAGATGTTATGCTTGGCGGTGGCGTAAATAACTTTGTTAGAAAAGACCGCAATCTTACAGAAGAGTTTAAGAAGTCTGGTTATAGTTATGTAACAGATCGTAATCAATTATTAAATGATAAAAGCGATCAAGTTCTTGGCTTATTTGCACCAGGTGGTTTAGACAAAATGATTGACCGTACTGACAAAACACCTTCATTAGAAGAGATGACAAATACCGCGATTGAGCGCTTGAACAAAAATAAAGATGGTTTCTTCTTAATGGTCGAAGGTAGTCAAATTGATTGGGCTGGACATGATAATGATATTGTCGGTGCAATGAGTGAAATGGAAGACTTCGAAAAAGCGTTTAAAGCAGCAATTGAGTTTGCGAAAAAAGATAAGAACACATTAGTTGTTGCAACGGCAGACCATGCTACTGGCGGATTATCTTTAGGTGCGAATGGTGAGTATAACTTTAAAGTAGATCCGATTAAAGCTGCGAAACGTACGCCAGACTTTATGGCAAATGAGATTGTAAAAGGTGCAAATGTAGAAGAAACATTGAAAAAGTATATTGATTTACAATTAACACCAGAAGAAATTAAAGCTGTAAATGATATAGCTCCATCAAAAGATGTAACAAAAATTGATAATGCAATTGAAGATATCTTTAATAAGCGTTCGGTTACAGGTTGGACAACGGGTGGACATACAGGTGAAGATGTGAACGTATATGCATTCGGACCAGGTAAATACTTATTCTCTGGCGTTCAAGAGAATACAAATATAGCTAAACGTGTCTTTGACATTGTTGGCGGCGGTGACCCGAATAAAGGAAGACGCTAATTATAAAAAGTGAGGCATTTTTGCCTCATTTTTTCTTTTTTAGGAAGGGTGAAAAGATGAGGAATTTTACAGGGGAATTAGGAGTCGTTATACTAGCCGGACTATTGCTAGTTGGCTGTCAATCCAAAGAAGAGCACTTAGAAAAGGAAACGGGCGTTAAAAAGATGGAAGAACAAGTACATATAACGAAAGAAGAAGAGAAATCCATTCAAGATGTTATTGCAGCATTTGTACGGACGACGAATGAAAAAAATCTTGCTGAGCATATGGAGTTATTTTCAAAGAAGATGCCTAGTGCTGAAGACTTAAAAACACAAAAGGAAGCGGCATTTCAAAAGGGAAATAAGAAAATAGAATTGGAACATATGAATATGAAAGCTCTTAAAGGTGGGCTTGTTATTGTAGAAACGGAGGAAAAAGAAGTAGATGGAGGGGGTACTCTTCAAAAGAAAATGCAGTATGCACTTGGAAAAGAAGACGAAGGGTGGAAGATTGAAGAGGTTCGTACGATAGAGAAGAAATAAAGTAAAACTTTAATCAGTGGGGGTTTTGTCCATCCCCCACTGATTATTAGTTGAACCAATCGGGCTTTTACGGGCAGTTGATCGCCCACCTAACTCCTTCGCATTCGCAGAATTTTGAGGTGGGAGTCTTACTGCCCGCAAATAGCGGGATAAAAAAAGGTTCTCATAGGAGAGAACCTTTTAAAGTGGTAATAAAATTTGATTTGAACATGCTTCAATGTCATCAATATCTTGACGGATTGTTGCCATCTTATTATCGAGGTCTTCAGCTTTCATAGCAGCGTCATGTAGTTCATCTTTCAAATAGTCAGGTATATTTCCTTCATATTTGTAGTAAAGTTTATGTTCTAAACTTGCCCAAAAGTCCATGGCAAGTGTACGTAATTGAATTTCTGCAAAGACATCTTTCGTACCAGAATTTAGTGACAATGGATATTTAATAATCATATGCAAACTTTTATAGCCATTTCCTTTTGGATTGGCAATATAATCTTTTACTTCTACAATTTCCATGTCTCCACGATTTTCAATAACCCCTTTTAAATGGTAAATATCTTCTACAAAGCAACATGTAATACGGATGCCAATAATATCTTGTAATTGTGTTTGAGCATTTTCAACTGTTGGTGATAAGTTTTTACGCTCAAGCTTCCTAATGATACTTTCGGGTTGTTTAAGTCTTGTTTTTATATGTTCAAACGGGTTGTAGTCTTCTAAAAATTGAGCTTCCCGGTTCATAATTTCAAATTTAGTTTTTAACTCTTCTAAAGCAAATGTATATGGTAATACAAAAGCTTTCCAGTAGTTAACGGTTGATTGGTTATATTCCATTTATATACACACCTTTTCTTATTTACAAGTGAAGTTGTTATTATACTAAACACCAAATCATGTAGGCGCAAGCAGCAAATGATGAGATCATAAAGCGATATTTAGTTTTCATATTTTCAACCCCTTTCAAATGAAATTATATATGAATAAACGTCATTGTTAGTAATTTCATTATGTACAATTCTTATAGTAATAGATTCATGTGAAATTCGTATGAACTAATTGTTGCAGCTTTTTGTCTTTTTGCTAATGTCTTTTGGTTTTGTTTGTTATAATTACCTTAAATTGTAATGATAGAGAGGGTATGATGGATCCAAAAGATAATGAATGAATTCTTTAAAAAGTATTTACCGATGTTAAAATATAATAATTTAGTTGGCATTACGATTGATAAATCAACCAATGAATTAATTGGTTTTATAAAACTGACAGAAGATAAAGAAGTAAAACAAATACTGTCTAGAGAGGAATGTTTACAAAAAGTACTTCAATTTTTAGAACGAGTTCTTCCAGATGTTACACAATATCTTCGTCTTTGGGAAGAACGTGAAGAAGCAGAAGATGGGATTGAAAGATTTACCTTTTCCGTATATATGAATGCTATTCCAGCAGAGTATAACCAATTTAGGGTCAATATCAATACAGAAAATGTTGCTGTGATGCACTACTCAGGAGAAGCTAGCAACTTTATAAAAGAATTGCTCACATATGAAACAACACCAAAAGTGACAAAAGAAAAAGCGCTAGAAATATACAAAGAGGCCATCCGAGTTAAATTAGAATGGCATATAGATAATGATGCAGAGGAAACGGTATATCAATTACTGTATAAACAAACGACGGATGAAAATCATAAAGAGCCCTTCGAGTGTAGTCGAGAAATTCGTTATATTGATGCCCACACTGGGGAAAAGATTTGGAGTAAATAAGTCTTTAAATAGGGAAAAAGGTCTTCGAGAGAAGACCTTTTTTAGAAAGAACGATTATTCTTCGCATGTATGAATTTTGTATAACCGCTTCTGTACACTAGCAGGTGGTCCTTCTGTTCTCCATTTTGTTGTACACATTCCGCAAGAACAGTGAACTTTCCCTTTTGCAAAAATACCGACAATTTCAGGAGCATATCCCCATGCGTGTTTTACAATATTCATCTTTCGGCGCATTGTACGCTGACGTTGGTGTCTTGTATAAGCACGTGTTCTTTCAAATTTCATATTTGTAATCCCTCCTTGTAGTACAAGCAGCTTGCAAGAGCGTACAAGGAGTTCATCTCTTACAAGCTACTCTGGTACAAGAAGGTAATAAAATGTTTCACATTTTCCCCTCCTATCTTTTGTTTAAGTATACGTAACGAAGCTTTGTGCGACAAATATCATGCTTAAAAACATGTTGGAATGATATCGTACAGACACAAACAACCTCATGCCCACATACACATAGTAAAGACCACTATTTTGGCGGAGGTGAAAGGTTTGAGTCTATTCGCCGCAATTGGATATATGGTTCGAGAAGTGTTTGTATTTGTTTCTTATGTGAAGAACAATGCGTTTCCGCAGCCGTTATCATCAGATGATGAGAGAAAGTACTTAGAGTTAATGGAGCAAGGTGATGCTCAAGCGAGAAATCTTTTAATTGAACATAATTTACGGCTTGTAGCTCATATTGTTAAGAAATTCGAAAACACCGGTGAAGATGCAGAAGATTTAATTTCAATTGGTACCATTGGGCTTATTAAAGCGATTGAAAGCTATTCAGCAGGGAAAGGAACTAAGCTTGCAACATATGCAGCACGCTGTATCGAAAATGAAATTTTGATGCATTTACGTGTGCTGAAGAAAACGAAAAAAGACGTTTCACTTCATGATCCAATCGGGCAAGATAAAGAGGGTAATGAAATATCGCTTATTGATATATTAAAATCAGAATCTGAAGATGTAATTGATATGATTCAGCTTAGTATGGAGTTAGAAAAAATTAAAGAGTATATCGATATTTTAGACGAACGAGAGAAAGAAGTAATTGTGAAGCGTTTTGGACTTGGGCTTGATAAAGAGAAAACACAGAGGGAGATTGCGAAGGCACTCGGTATTTCAAGAAGCTACGTATCGCGAATTGAAAAGCGTGCTTTAATGAAAATGTTCCACGAATTTGTGCGGGCTGAGAAAGAGAAAAAAGCAAAAGAATAATGTATATTGTAGGCAGCTACACTTTAAAAGTGGCTGCTTTTTTCTCGGGAAAACGGAAAGAAAACGAGCTGCTCTCAGAAGAAATACATGTTCACTGTTGAAAATGGCGGGTTCTATCTGTAATATTAGAAGGTGCTAAACAATTTAAGAATAAAAATTATACTTAGTTTTTCTTCGTGTATAACGAGACGGCTCCATTCTATATGTGGGAATAAGAACCAATTTCACATATGATATAGAGAGAAAAGAAGGGGAAACTAAAGTTATAGGCTGATTAGGAGGTTTCGTAATTTGCGACGGACATTATATCGACTTATGATCGAACTTACAAATGGTCGTTTTACTTCTTATATATTACGTAAATTTGCACAATCTCGTTTGAGCTCTATCATTATTCCATCGTATGCGAAAGTTTTTCAAATTAATCAAGATGAGATGGAAAAGGGTTTGAAGGAATATCGAACATTGCATGATTTATTTACACGTAGGCTAAAAGAAGGAAAGCGTAGTATTGATACTGATGCATCGAGTATCGTTAGTCCTGTTGATGGTGTTTTTGCTGATCAAGGTCCTATTGAGGATACAAAAACATTCGATATAAAAGGAAAGCGTTATTCAATTGTGGATATGCTAGGTAATGAAGAGCGTGCAAAGCGATATGCAGGCGGTACATATATGGTAATTTATTTGAGTCCAAGTCATTATCATCGTATTCATAGTCCGCTCTCTGGCTCTGTGACTGAAAGATTTGTACTCGGCAGAAAATCATATCCGGTAAATGCAGCGGGTATGGAGTATGGGAAAGAACCATTGTCAAAAAATTATCGCTCTGTTACAGAAGTAAATAGTGAAGGCGAACATATGGCGCTTGTAAAAGTAGGTGCTATGTTTGTTAACAGTATCGAGCTCCTTCATGAAAGAAGTACTGTTCAAAAAGGTGAAGAGATGGCATACTTTACATTTGGCTCAACAGTTGTTTTATTATTTGAAAAAGATATGATTGAAGCAGTGCAGGAATTGACAAGTGGGCAAGAGCTGCGTCTTGGTGAAAAAATTGCAACCCGAGTATCTCATAAGTAAAGAAAAGATTTTATAATATACTTATGAAGCTCTAATTAAGAAATGTAGACAAAGATGCTTGATGAAGAAATCCCCTAGATGGGAGTACTTGTTTATTCGAGAGCCATCGCAGGATGGCTCTTTTTACAGGTCAATCAGCAATCTATATGTACTCAAGAAGATTTGACGAGCTTGTCCTCTAACGAGCGTCTAATAATTTCTTGTTTTATAAGTAAAATGAAGTCGGGATTTAATTTTAGTTCTTTTGCTTTATAATAAGACTCAGTGAGTAAATCAGTAGATAGCTGTTCCATATGTTTTGTTTTCAAGGTGAGTCACCTCCTAATAATATAAGGATTGATTCGTTGTTGCATTTAATGTACCAAAAAAATATGACAGTCACAAACACGAGGTTATCCACATACCTCAGTGGATAAAATGTGTATAGAATGTTAGTAAATTCCAAATTGACTGAAAAATTAACGTGGAAAGTGTGTACAAGTTTATCCACAGGTTAGTTATCGAAAAATGCTGTCGAAAAATTTTATGAAAAATCCTCAAAGAGGTGAAAGAAATTGAAGTTATTTTTACCAAATGAATATGTGAAAAATGTATATCATGTTCAAGCAGAAGATTTGAAAAAACGTGGAATTAAAGGAGTTATCACTGATTTAGATAACACTTTAATTGAATGGGATCGTCCAAACGCAACACCACAGCTTGAAGAGTGGTTTTTGAAAATGAAAGAAAATGATATTCAAGTAACGGTCGTTTCAAATAATAACGAGCAACGCGTTAAAGAATTCGCTGATCCATTAGGTATTCCGTTTATTCATAGTGCGCGCAAACCGTTTGTCCGCGCATTTAAGCGTGCGATACACGAGATGCATTTACAGCCAGATGAAGTTGTAGTAATTGGAGATCAGTTACTAACGGATGTGCTCGGTGGGAATCGTGTGGGACTTCATACAATTTTAGTTGTACCGGTAGCGCAAACGGACGGATTGGTGACACGCTTTAATCGAAAAATTGAACGAAGAATTATGAGAAACATGAAGAAAAAAGGCTTAATTAACTGGGAGGAATAAAGTTTGACTGAAACAATTAAATGTATTGGTTGCGGTGTAGAAATTCAAACAGAAAATAAAAATGAAGTAGGATACGCTCCTGTATCATCTTTAGAAAAAGAACAAGTAATTTGCCAACGTTGTTTTCGTTTGAAACATTATAACGAAATTCAAGATGTATCTTTAACAGATGATGATTTCCTTCGTATTTTGAACGGAATTGGACAATCAGACGCACTAGTGGTTAAAATCGTAGATATTTTCGATTTCAATGGTAGCTGGTTACCGGGCTTACATCGTTTTGTAGGGAACAATAAAGTATTACTTGTAGGGAATAAGGCTGACTTAATTCCAAAGTCAGTTAAGAATGATAAAGTAAAACATTGGATGCGCTATAGTGCAAAGCAACTTGGTTTAAAACCAGAAGATGTCTTTTTGATTAGTGCAGCTAAAGGACAAGGAATCACTGAACTTGCTGATGCAATTGAGCATTACCGCGAAGGTAAAGATGTTTATGTTGTTGGATGTACGAATGTTGGTAAATCAACATTTATTAATCGTATGATTAAAGAGTTTAGTGATGAGACTGAGAATGTAATTACAACATCACATTTCCCAGGAACAACGCTTGATTTAATTGATATCCCATTAGACGAAACATCATCTTTATACGATACACCAGGTATTATTAATCATCATCAAATGGCGCATTATGTTGGGAAACAAAGCTTAAAGCTTATTACACCGACTACAGAGGTTAAGCCGATGGTATTCCAATTAAATGAAGAACAAACATTATTCTTTGGTGGATTAGCACGATTTGATTATGTAAGTGGAGGTCGTCGTGCATTTACTTGTCATTTCTCAAACCGTTTAACAATCCATCGTACAAAGCTTGAAAAGGCTGATGAATTGTACGAAAGACACGCTGGAGAAATGTTGAATCCACCAACACCAGAAGAATTAGAAAATATGCCGGATTTTGTGAAATATGAATTTAATATTCGCGAGCCAAAAACGGACGTTGTATTCTCTGGATTAGGCTGGGTTACTGTAAATGAATCAGGAGCAAAAATTGTTGCTCATGTACCAAAGGGAGTAAGTGTTTCATTACGTAAATCTTTAATTTAATATGGAGAGGGATTTATGAAACAATTATATGGTGTAATCGGAAATCCAATTGGACATTCATTATCACCCGTTATGCATAACGATGCATTTGAACACTTGAATATGGATGCCCATTATCATGCGTTTCTTGTAGAAGAAGAAGCGCTAGGGGAAGCAGTAAAAGGTTTGAAAGCATTAGGTATTTCAGGATTTAATGTAACGACTCCACATAAAGTTGCAATTATGGAGTACTTGGATGAGGTTGCCCCGTTAGCAAGGCAAATCGGTGCGGTAAATACAGTAGTTCATCGAGATGGAAAATTGATTGGGTATAATACAGATGGAATTGGTTTTGTTCGTGCCCTGCAGTCAATTAGTGAAGATCCACTTCAAGAGAAACGTATTTTATTAATCGGTGCAGGTGGTGCTAGCCGAGCTATTTACTTCTCGCTTGCAGATGTAGGCGTGAAAGAAATTGATATTGCTAATCGTACGAGAGATAAGGCGGAAAATCTTATCGCTGGGTGCATGGTAAATGTTAATTCACATGCTCTATCGTTAGAATGTGCAGCAGAAAATCAAGGGGAATATGATATTATCATCCAAACAACAACGATAGGTATGCATCCACATGTTGCGTATACGCCACTGGAAATTCGTTCATTGAAACAAGGAACGATTGTTTCTGATATTATTTATAATCCATTTGAGACGAAAATTTTAGGCGATGCGAAAGAACAAGGTGCAATAATTCAAAATGGAATCGATATGTTCGTTTATCAAGGTGCACTTGCATTTGAAATGTGGACAGGGTGTGTGCCGAATATTGATAGAATGAAACAAGTAGTAATGAGAGAGCTTGGAGGCTAATTATATGTTAACAGGAAAACAAAAAAGATTTTTACGTGCAAAGGCACATCATTTAACACCGATTTTTCAAGTTGGAAAAGGTGGCGTGAATGAAAATATGGTGAAACAAATTGGAGAAGCATTAGAAGTTCGTGAACTATTTAAAGTGAGCGTATTACAAAACTGTGAATTTGATCGTCGTGAAGTTGCAGAAGAGCTTGCACAAGGTGCACGAGCTGAAATCGTTCAAGTAATCGGAAGCACAATTGTTTTATACAAAGAATCAAGAGAAAATAAGCAGATTAAGCTTCCACGATAAATTGAAACTTTAATTTGTATTTTTTAGCCGTCACCAATTGGGCTTTTGTGTGCAGTTAATTTCCGATCTAACCTAGTTATTGTCAGTGACTTTTGAGGTGTTGGCAAATAGTAGGATAAAAAATCACGTAAATTACTTCCATAATTGACGCTTGATAGATAGAGAGTGAAATCAATTGAACTTTTATTAACAGTAGGCTCTCTTCGAATATGTATGGGGAGAGTTGCTGTATGTAAAAGGAAGGGGCGTTTCTTTTGAGAAAAATTGGCATTATTGGTGGCACGTTTGATCCACCTCATAATGGGCATTTGTTAATTGCAAATGAAGTGTATCATGCTTTAGGGTTGGAAGAGGTATGGTTTTTGCCGAATCAAATTCCACCGCACAAGCAAGGACGTAACATTACGAGTGTGAAAAGTCGATTAAACATGCTGCAAATAGCGACTGAGGAAGAAGCATACTTTTCAATTTGTTTAGAAGAGCTAGACAGAGAAGGCCCATCTTATACGTATGACACTATGGTACAATTAACGGAGAAGTATCCGGATGTGCAGTTTCACTTTATTATTGGCGGAGACATGGTTGAGTACTTGCCGAAGTGGTATAACATTGAAAAGTTACTTAAGCTTGTGACTTTCGTTGGAGTTGCAAGACCAGGTTATACATTACATACGCCTTATGATATCGTAAAAGTGGAAATTCCGGAGTTTGCAGTTTCTTCTTCTCTGTTACGGGAGAGATATATGACGAAGAAAACTTGCAAATATTTACTCCCTGAAAAAGTACATGTATATGTCGAGAGGAATGGGTTGTATGAATCGTGAGGAAGCACTTAGTATTGTCAAACAACAAATGCATGAAAAACGTTATATACACACGATTGGTGTAATGGAAACAGCGATTGAACTTGCCCAGTTATATGGTGTAGATGAGAAAAAGGCAGAGACGGCTGCTATATTTCACGATTATGCAAAATGTAGAGCGATTCCAGAAATGGAAGAGATTATTAAGAGAGAAGCTTTGCCGAAGGATCTACTGCACTATAACAAAGAGTTATGGCATGCACCTGTTGGGGCATACTTAGTAGAAAAAGAAGTAGGCATTACTGATCTTGAAATTCTACAAGCTATTACATATCATACAAGTGGTCATGAAAAAATGACAATGTTAGATAAAGTTATTTATGTAGCAGATTACATTGAACCAGGACGTAAATTTCCTGGTGTGGAAGAAGCGAGGAAACTCGCATATAAAGATATAAATCAAGCTTTACTGTTTGCTTTAAAGCGAACAATTCAATTTTTAATGGAAAAAGATCAAACGATTTATCCATTAACATTCCAAACATACAATGCAATTATCAAGGAGGAAATTAATAAATGAAAGATAAAGAGTTATTAGTATTAGCGGCAAAAGCAGCTGATGATAAGAGAGCAGAAGATATGGTTGTACTAAATATGCAAGGTATTTCACCGATTGCAGACTATTTTATTATTTGTCACGGAAATTCAGACAAGCAAGTACAAGCAATTGCACGTGAAATTAAAGCGAAGGCACATGAGTTCGAAATTAACGTAGAACGTATGGAAGGCTTTGATGAAGCACGTTGGGTTTTAGTAGACCTTGGTGATGTGGTTGCTCATGTATTCCATAAAGATGAGCGTAATCACTATAATTTAGAGCGTCTATGGGGCGATGTGCCGCGTGAAGATATTGCAGATGAGCTAGATCAATGAAATACGAACAATTTGCTTTGCTGTATGACGAACTGATGAATGATGTCCCTTATGATAAATGGGTGGAATTCACAGAGGAAAGTTTGCAACAGGCATCTATGAAAGAGGCAAAAATTCTTGACGTAGCATGTGGAACTGGTAACGTAACACTTCCGCTTGTACGAAAAGGTTATGATTTAATTGGTGTAGATCTTTCGGAAGAAATGTTAACTGTCGCACAGCAAAAATTGGGGGGAGAAGGTTATTTTATTCCTTTTTACCAACAAGACATGAGAGAGCTCGATGTTCCTGGTGAATTTGATTGTGTGACAATCTTTTGTGACTCATTAAATTATGTATTGCAAGAAGATGGAGTGCAAGAAACATTTAGAAGAGTTTTCCACCATTTACGTCAGGATGGCTTGTTTTTATTCGATGTACACTCTTTATATAAAATACATCACGTATTTCAAAATGAAACATATACAGTGAACGGCGAAGAAATATCACTTATTTGGAACTGCTTCCCTGGAGAAGAATCAGATAGTGTGGAACATGATTTGACATTCTTTGTACAAGAT
Organism: Bacillus altaicus; assembly: GCF_042136375.2. Taxonomy (NCBI): domain Bacteria; kingdom Bacillati; phylum Bacillota; class Bacilli; order Caryophanales; family Bacillaceae; genus Bacillus; species Bacillus altaicus. Next base: position 1,394,843 of record NZ_CM143394.1, read on the forward strand.
TCAGAAGAAGATGTGTATCATCGTTTTGACGAATGTCACGTGCAGCGTGCATATTCGGTTGAAGTGTTAACAAAATGGCTTGAAGAAGCTGGATTTACAGTACTTCGCGTCACAGGTGACTTTGAACGAATTGAAGTGACAGAACAAACAGAGCGCATCTTTTTTATGGCGAAGAAGAATGGATAAAACAAAAGCAACCGATAAGGTTGCTTTTGTTTTATAGAAAAGATGTAGTTTTAGTTCTAGAAAAATAAAAAGATGATATGTGTAAAGTGTAAAAATGCTAGTTTTAGTGAAAATGTAGCATGAAAAAGATAAGTATTAATAAAAAGGGTTTGGGATTACGATGGCGTATTTATTATGTGTGTTTATTGAATTGCTGCTCAACGCATTTTAAATCTTCATCAAATTTCTCATGTGTCCGTTCGATTAATTTATGAAACATATCTCCAACGTGCTCTTCTAAAATACGAATACCTTCTCCTGTAACACCGCCTTTAACGCATACCTTTTCTTGTAAAGTAGGTAATGTGAAAATTTCTTTTTCAAGTAATTTCCCCATTCCAATGACCATTTCACTTACTAAAGTAGTGGCTTCTTCATGTGTAATATTTGTTTTATCTACAGCAGCATTAATGAAACATTGTAATAAATAACTAAAAAAAGCAGGGCCGCAGCTTGCTATATCAGATGAAACGCGCGTTATATCTTCTTCTATAACAAGGGGAGTAGAAATGTTTTTGAATAGACGAAGTAGTTTTTTTTGCCATTCTTCAGAGCAGTTATTTCCAAATGTAAATAGTGATGCGCCGGATAAGGCGCGGTTTGTGATGCTTGGAATGATACGAGCGACGTGGCAAGGTATAAGTGTTTCTAATTGTGATGGAGATAGGGGGCTTGTGATAGAAACTAAGCAATTTTCGTCTGAAAAATGGTCAGCGTATTTTTGTAGAATAGGGTATATATCTATTGGTTTTACGCAAATGAAAATAAGCTGGGATTGTTCGATTACCTCTTGGATTGTTTTGGCTATATGAACAGAAGGGTATTTTTCTTTTATATGATATGCTTTGGCAGGCGTCCGATTAATAATAGTAAGGCATGAAGGTTTGACAGCACGGGTTTCTAAAAATGCATCGATTAGTATATTCCCCATGTTCCCTGTCCCTATAATTCCTATGTTCAATGTTTCATCCCTCCTTCGTAACAGCTTTCTCCTAAACAATATGAATGATGTTATAAATTTATGATTAGAGGTGTAAAATGATGTGGGATTTTCCGAAAAAATGGTTGGGATTAGTGGTTATTATTGGCACTTTAATTTTTCTTTTTTTCTGGAAAACGAATCAGCAAACGGAGCAATCGCTCATTACAACGGAAGTTCAAGCGAAAGATGTGGAGAAAAAAAGTAAACCGAAAGTATTGGATACAAAGGGACAGAAAAAAATAATTATAATTGATGTGAAAGGGGCGGTTGTAAGAGAAGGTGTGTATGAAATGAAAGAGGGGGACCGAGCGAAGGATGCCGTTGAAAAGGCGGGTGGTTTTTTACTAGAAGCAGATGTGAAGAAGGTGAATTTAGCGCAAATTGTACAAGACCAAATGATCCTTTATGTACCGAATAAAAATGAGCAAGTACAAGAGGTGGCCGCTTTTTCAAAGGGCGAGGCAAAGATTCAAATAAACGCAGCTTCTAAAGAGCAACTTGAAAAAATTACAGGCATTGGTTCTCGGAAGGCAGAAAGTATTTTGAAATACCGAGAAGAACACGGTCCGTTTCAGAAAATAGAAGATTTATTAGAAATTGATGGGATTGGGGCGAAGTCTTTAGAGAAAATAAAAGATCAAATTATTATTCCGTAAAAGATTGACGAAGTTTTTCTTTTTTCGCTACACTACAAGTAGACAAAAAAGAAGGTGAAAAATATGGAACGAATTTCATGGGATCAATATTTTATGACGCAAAGCCATCTACTATCTTTACGTAGTACATGTACAAGGCTTGCAGTAGGAGCGACAATCGTTCGTGATAAACGAATTATTGCTGGTGGATATAACGGTTCAATTAAAGGTGGTGTACATTGTATAGACGATGGTTGCTATGTCATTGATAATCATTGCGTTCGTACAATTCATGCGGAAATGAATGCTTTATTGCAATGTGCGAAGTTTGGTGCAAAAACAGAGGAAGCGGAAATTTATGTCACACATTTTCCTTGTTTGCAGTGCTGTAAGGCGATTATTCAAAGTGGTGTTACAGCAGTTTATTATGCACAGGATTATAAAAATCATCCGTATGCCATAGAGTTATTTGAACAAGCGAGTGTAACAGTAAAGCACGTTCCGCTAGAATATGATATTACATCGCTAGAGGAACAAGAGCGTCATTTGCAGCTAAAGGAATTATTTTCATCCTTAGAAAAAGATAATTTATCAATGGAAGAATTACAGCGTGTATTCACTAAAGCGAAAATGATGCTATAAGGAGTGAGTATGAGTTGAATGGACAATGGGGCTATGTTGCAATCTCGTTTATAATTGGGATTGCAATTACCTTTTCCACATCGCATTTGTTGACTGCTTGTTGTTTCGTTTGTTATGTTTTATTTTGTTTATATCGTACTTCGCGTAAAACCTTCATTTTTTGTATAATAGCGTGTTTTAGTGGCGCTATGTACACCATATATGTTCAGAGTCTAAATAAGCCGCTAGGGGAGCCCTACGAAGTTACACGAGGGGTCGTGCAAAACACACCTCTAATTAATGGAGATCGTCTCTCTTTTCAAATTGAGGATCAGAATAAAAACTTAGTGCAGTTAAATTATAAAATAAAATCTGCTTCGGAAAAGAAGCAGTTGCAACAATTACATGCAGGTATATCGTGTACATTTAAAGGGGAGGTGAAAGAACCGCAAACTGCCCGGAATTTTCATGTTTTTGATTATCGTAATTATTTATATCAGCAAAAAATACATTTTATATTTGATGTGACATACATTTCTGAATGTCAAAAAACATCATTGTCACTCGTGCAATGGATTTTCCTTCTCAGGCAACAAACAATCTCGAAAGTTACAGAAATGTTCCCGGAACAATCAGGTGCATTTATGAACGCATTATTATTTGGAGATCGACAACAAATGACGTTTGAAGTAGAAGAGCAATATCAACAATTTGGTCTTATACATTTGTTAGCAATTTCAGGATCACATATCGTATTATTAATGGTTATAATGTATTTTGTTTTGCTAAGAAGTGGTGTGACGAAAGAGACAGCGACAGTATGCCTTATAGTTTGCATTCCTCTGTATATGATTATAGCGGGGGCGTCGCCATCTGTTGTGAGGGCTTCTATAACAGGAGTTTTATTGTTGGTAGCTTTCATGTGCTCTGTTCGCTTATCTAGTCTAGACGCCTTAAGTATGACAGCTATATGTATGCTTATATACGATCCGTATCTTATTTTCAACATTGGATTTCAATTCTCATTTGTAGGTAGTTTTTCTTTACTACTATCTGCGCCGATATTATTAGGACGTAGTAATGGAGTAGTTCGAAATTCTATTTACATTTCTATAATTTCACAGCTCGCTAGTACCCCCATCTTGTTATATCATTTTGGTTATTTTTCTCCTTATAGCATTTTCCTCAATCTTATATATGTTCCTTTTCTATCCATTATTGTATTGCCGTGTAGCATTATTATTCTTATATGTATGCCGGTTATTCCATTTTTCGCAAAAGGAATTGCATATGTACTTTCATTATGTTTAACCATTTCTAATGACTTTCTAAGTTACTGTGAAAGTTTCCCTTTCATCCGACTTACTTTTGGTCAAACTCCTTTATTTCTTGTGGCTATATATTGTTTTAGTATCGTTAGTATATTTGTGATTTGGGAAAGAGTAATAACGAAAAAAATTTTGTGCATAGTTGTGGGTGTGTTTCTTTTTATTAGTACTTGTCATTATGTATATCCATATTTTCACGAAAGTGGGAGTGTTACATTTCTTGATGTTGGACAGGGAGATGCAATATTAATTCGTCTTCCGTACGATAAAGGGGTTTATCTTATTGATACAGGAGGAGCCCTTCCCGTCAAGAAGGAAGCGTGGCAACAGAAAAAGCATGAATTTTCTGTCGGGCATGATATTCTTGTTCCTTTCTTACAAAAAGAAGGTATAAAAACGATTGATAAATTAATTGTAACGCATGGAGATGCGGATCATATAGGTGCTGCGCTGGATTTGCTGTCATCTATTATTGTAAAAGAAGTTGTATTTGGGAGAAAGGAACAAGATGCTGTATTGGAAAAAGTGGTGAAGAAAAAGGCGTTAGAAAAGAGCATGAAGATAAGTGTAATAGGAGAAGGGGAAGGTTGGAGGGTAAATGAAGCGGAATTTTTCGTATTAGCTCCAAAGGGGAAAGAAAAGGGAGAAAATGACTCTTCGATTGTACTATGGGCCAGACTAGGGGGACTAACATGGCTATTTACGGGTGATTTAGAAGAAGAAGGAGAAAAGTTTATAGTATCGACATATCCTGATTTGCGGGCTGATATTTTAAAAGTTGCCCACCATGGGAGTAAAACATCGTCTACAGATCCTTTTTTAAGCCTTGTACAGCCTACTGTAGCGATTATTTCTGTGGGGGAGCGTAATAGGTATGGGCACCCGCATAAGGAAGTTATAGAGCGTTTTAAGAAGATGGGTATTGATATATGGCGTACGGATAAGCAAGGTGCTATTTCCTATGTTTTTAATGGAGAAAAAGGAACCTTTCAAAGTAAAATCACATATGATGAAACACATAGAAGATGAAAAAAAGAAGACTGCCGTTAAGCAGCAGCCTTTAAGAACCGATGAATTTAATAACAGTTGCAATAATGAAAAGTGTTGCGAAAAAACCAAATGAGACGATAAATCCTACCCCTGAATCAATAGCGTCATTGCGTTTACTTTGAACGTTTTGTTCAAAATCATTCATTTAGAATCCCTCCCCAACATTCCATTTTAGTATAGAATATTGTCAGAAAAAAATCTACAATTTCCATATGAAGCGAAATAGAGTATTTGTATACTTTTTCTAGTTAGTTAAGTAGCGTGAATTTTTCATTTCCAATCATGTTAACAGTTGGCACTTATACTAAGATTATTATTGTAAATAATAAAGGGAAGGTGATTACCGCACACCAATAAGAAATCCGGGGCTTATTGCGTGGCGTTTTATATAAATAAAGGGGCGGGTTATAAAGCCCGTCCCTTTGTACTTGTAAAACAAAAGCTAGGGCATTAGTATAAATATATATTGCCAAGTTAGGGAGTAGGAAAAAATATGAGTGATATACATAAGAAGATTAAAAAGAAACAGTTCGCTCCGTTGTATGTACTGTATGGAACGGAAGCCTATTTTATAAATGAAACGATAAAGCTTATTACAACGGAAGCGCTTGAAGAAGAAGATCGAGAGTTTAATGTTGTGACATACGATTTGGAAGAAGCGTATTTAGAAGATGTAGTTGAGGATGCGCATACGCTTCCTTTTTTTGGAGAGCGTAAAGTTATATTAATAAAATCACCATTATTTTTAACGGCACAAAAAGAAAAATTAGAACAAAATATAAAAATTTTAGAAGAATATATTGGGGAGCCATCTCCTTTTTCTATTCTTGTTTTTGTTGCGCCTTATGAAAAATTAGACGAACGAAAAAAAATTACAAAACTATTAAAGAAAACAGCGGATGTAATAGAGGCAAATGCGATGCAAGTGCAGGATGTTCAGAAGTGGATTGTTTCTCGTGCGGATGAGGTGCATGTGCATATTGATAATGCAGCTGTTAGTTTGTTGTTAGAGCTTGTGGGAAGTAATGTAACAATGTTGGCGAAGGAAATGGACAAGTTAACGTTATACGTCGGTATGGGCGGAGAAATTACGCCAAAACTTGTCACGGAACTTGTGCCGAAATCTGTTGAGCAAAATGTGTTTGCTTTAACAGAAAAAGTGGTGAAAAAAGATATTGCTGGTGCGATGCAAATTTTAGACGGATTATTTACACAGCAGGAAGAACCAATTAAACTGCTCGCGTTATTAGTAAGTCAGTTCCGCTTGCTCCATCAAGTGAAAGAATTACAACAGCGTGGTTACGGACAAAATCAAATTGCTTCCCATATTGGTGTGCACCCGTACCGGGTAAAGTTGGCGATGAATCAAACGAAGTTTTTCTCTTTTGAAGAATTAAAAAAAGTTATTATAGAATTAGCGGAAGCTGATTATAGTATGAAGACTGGAAAGATGGATAAGAAACTTGTGCTTGAGTTTTTCTTAATGCGGTTAAATCATATGTAGTAACACAAAAAAGTTCACGTACTTAGTACGTGAACTTTTTTGTGTATATAAAAAACGATCCGAATGGATCGTTTTTTAAACGCCTTACGCGTTTACTTGTTTCGCTAAGCGAGATTTTTGACGAGCTGCAGCGTTTTGGTGGATAAGACCTTTACGAGCTGCTTTGTCAAGTTTTTTAGAAGCAGTTTTGAAAGCTTCTTTAGCATTTTCAAGATCGTTATTAGTAACTAAAGTTTCTACAGTTTTAACAGCAGTACGCATGTCAGACTTGATAGAAGCGTTATGTGAACGACGCTCTTCGCTAAGTTTAGCGCGTTTGATAGCAGATTTGATGTTTGCCATACTTTTCACCTCCCTGGTGCAATCGAATGACTCGATTCTTACATAGAACAAGTGATATTTTATCAAACGGTGAAGAGAATTGCAATAGTATATCAATGAAATTTCACGTAAAGGAAAGAATGACCTAATATAACTTGGGGAAATCTAACGATATTTACTATGAATTACGGAGGAGATACGATGAAAGAACCATTAGATTTAAGTAAATATAGTGTTAGAACTGACCTTGCTGTAGAGGCGCACCAAATGCTGCAAGAGCGCCAAGAAGAACAAAAAGGGATACAGGGAGTTATTGTAAAAGAGAGGGAAGAAGAGGGAGTTACAATTACAAAAGTAACTATTGATGAAATTGCATCTGAGTCGATGGGGAAAAAACCTGGGAGTTATTTAACTCTCGAGGTGCAAGGTATACGACAACAAGATACGGAACTTCAGCAAAAAGTAGAGCGTATTTTTGCAAAAGAATTTTCTTATTTCTTAGAAGAGGTTGGAGTTTCAAAAGAAGCGAGTTGTTTAATCGTAGGTCTTGGGAATTGGAATGTAACGCCGGATGCACTCGGACCGATAGTTGTAGAGAACGTACTGGTGACGAGACATTTGTTTAAATTGCAGCCTGAAAGTGTGGAAGAAGGGTTTAGACCTGTTAGTGCCATTCGTCCAGGGGTAATGGGAATTACAGGGATTGAAACGAGCGATGTCATTTACGGAATTATTGAGAAGACAAAACCAGACTTTGTCATCGCAATTGATGCATTAGCTGCGCGTTCTATTGAACGAGTAAATAGTACGATACAAATTTCTGATACAGGAATTCATCCAGGATCTGGTGTTGGGAATAAGCGTAAGGAACTAAGTAAAGAAACATTAGGTATTCCTGTTATTGCGATTGGTGTTCCAACTGTAGTAGACGCAGTTTCTATTACGAGTGATACGATTGATTTTATTTTGAAGCACTTTGGAAGAGAGATGAAAGAGGGACATAAGCCGTCACGATCTTTATTACCAGCGGGATTTTCATTTGGAGAAAAGAAAAAACTAACAGAAGAAGATATGCCGGATGAAAAGAGTCGAAATATGTTTTTAGGAGCTATTGGTACGTTAGAAGAAGAAGAAAAGAGAAAGTTGATTTATGAAGTGTTATCTCCTCTTGGTCATAATTTAATGGTAACCCCAAAAGAAGTAGATGCCTTTATTGAGGATATGGCAAATGTAATAGCAAGTGGTTTAAATGCAGCACTGCATCATCAGATTGATCAAGATAACACAGGGGCCTATACACATTGATGGAAAGAGCCAGAAATAGTTTGAGTCGATTTACGCTGTTATGTATATGCGGTACAGTCTTATGCTTGCTTATGATGATAGCTGGAGTGGGACTCGCTAATCATGGTCTGAAAAGTATGAAGGGGTATCGTCAGCTGTCATATGAACAAATTGCTCATATGACAGGAACAGAAGGCGCTGGGGCTGAATCAGAAATTTCGAGAGATACGTTTTCGGCTATTGAAAAACAAAAACAGTTAGAAAGCTTAAGAAGTTTTAATGTTGTAGAAGGTATCGGTATGGCGATAGCAAGTGTTGCTCGTGATATGACAAAGTTTGGAACGGATATAGTGGTTGGGGCAATAAAAGGGATTTTTAGTTAAGGGTAGCGGGAAAGACGGTTGTCTTATTGGTTTGTAAGAGAGCCGTCCTTTAATTTGAAAAAGGTTTGTCTCTTATGGTTTGTTCGCATAAGATATAGATAGAGTGATTTGTATTGTAAGCAGCACGAGTTTTCATTGAATCTTTGCTGCTCTATTGATATAATCAGTGCTAGTGTATATTGGCGAGACTATTAGGAGTTGAGAACATAGATGAATAAAGAAGAAAGAGCAAAAAGACAGTCCAAAATTCGTAACTTCTCCATCATTGCTCACATTGACCACGGGAAATCAACGTTGGCAGACCGTATTTTGGAGAAAACAAACGCGTTGGCACAGCGCGAAATGAAGGCGCAATTGCTTGACTCTATGGAGTTGGAGCGTGAGCGTGGTATTACAATTAAATTAAATGCGGTACAACTAACGTATAAAGCGAAAGACGGTGAAGAGTATATTCTTCACTTAATCGATACTCCAGGACACGTCGACTTTACGTACGAAGTATCTCGTAGTTTAGCGGCTTGTGAAGGTGCAATTCTTGTTGTGGATGCAGCGCAAGGAATTGAGGCGCAAACATTAGCGAACGTATATTTAGCGCTTGATAATAATTTAGAAATCTTACCAGTTATTAATAAAATCGACTTACCAAGTGCAGACCCAGAACGCGTACGTCAAGAGGTAGAAGATGTAATTGGTTTAGATGCATCGGAAGCTGTACTTGCTTCAGCGAAAGCTGGCATTGGTATTGAAGATATTTTAGAACAAATCGTTGAAAAGGTACCAGCTCCAACAGGTGATTCAGAAGAACCGTTACAATGTATGATTTTCGATTCTTTATATGATCCGTACCGCGGTGTAATTGCATATATCCGTGTTGTAAATGGAACGGTAAAAGTTGGCGATAAAGTACGTATGATGGCAACTGGAAAAGAATTTGAAGTAACAGAAGTAGGTGTATTTACACCGAAAACGACGCAACGTGACGAGTTAACAGTAGGTGATGTAGGTTTCTTAGCAGCATCTATTAAAAATGTAGGCGATACACGTGTTGGTGATACGATTACACATGCGAAACGTCAGGCTGCAGGGCCGTTAAAAGGGTATCGTAAATTAAATCCAATGGTATTCTGTGGTTTATATCCAATCGATTCTGCACGTTATAACGACTTGCGTGATGCGTTAGAAAAACTAGAATTGAATGATTCGGCTCTTGAATTTGAGCCTGAAACATCTCAAGCTTTAGGTTTTGGTTTCCGTTGTGGTTTCTTAGGGCTGCTTCACATGGAGATTATTCAAGAACGTATTGAACGTGAATTCAAGATTGACTTAATTACAACAGCGCCAAGCGTTATTTATAAAGTGTATTTAACAAACGGTGAAGATCTTATTGTTGATAATCCATCTAATATGCCAGATCCACAGGCTATCGATCGTGTAGAAGAGCCGTTTGTGAAGGCTGCAATTATGGTTCCGAATGACTATGTTGGAGCTGTAATGGAAATTTGCCAAGGGAAACGTGGAACGTTTATTGATATGCAATATTTAGATGAAACACGTGTTACATTGACATATGAAATCCCGTTATCAGAAATCGTATATGATTTCTTCGATCAATTGAAATCAAATACGAAAGGATATGCATCATTTGACTACGAGTTAATTGGTTATAAACCATCTAAACTTGTGAAAATGGATATTCTTTTAAATAATGAACAAGTGGATGCTTTATCATTTATTGTACATCGTGATTCAGCGTATGACCGTGGTAAAGTAATTGTAGAGAAATTAAAGAAATTAATTCCAAGACAACAGTTTGAAGTGCCAATTCAGGCGACTATCGGAAATAAAGTTGTATCTCGTTCTACAATTAAGGCGATGCGTAAAAACGTACTTGCAAAATGTTACGGTGGTGACATTTCTCGTAAGCGTAAACTTCTTGATAAGCAAAAAGAAGGTAAAAAACGTATGAAGTCTGTTGGTTCTGTAGAAGTGCCGCAAGAAGCATTCATGGCTGTACTGAAAATGGATGATAACTAATAGAGTGAACTATAATTAGTGGGGATTTTTCTATTCTTCGCTAATTATTAGCCCGCACCAATCGTGATAAAAGTAGAAGCCGTTCGTTCGGCTTCTTTTTTATATGCTACTTTTTAGACATCTTAGCATCTCTCATTTACAATAGTGAGAGAGCTTTTTAGTGATTGATATAGAGTTAGGAGACTATTAATGTCCGAAAATATTCGAAAAGATATTCGAGAGAAAATACAAAAAGGTAATTTTAATTGCGAAAAGGAACTGACGCTTTCTATTATTAGTGGGAAGTGGAAAGTTGTGATATTGTGGCACTTAGGTGTGGAAGGTCCGCATCGTTTTAGTGAATTGCAACGTCTGTTCCCGAGCATTTCTCATAAAGTGTTGTCAAATCAATTGAAAGAGTTAATGGAGGACGGGATTGTTGATCGAACAGTATACCCGGAAATTCCTCCGCGTGTTGAGTACTATATGACGGAATTAGGTATGTCGCTTTTACCGATCGTTGAAATGATGTATGATTGGGGAAAAATGCGAATGGAACAAATCCGTAATACAGTAGAGAAGTAAAGAATCCTCCGAAGTGCGGAGGTTTTCTTTTTAGAAAGGTAGGAGTTATATTTGGTACAAGCTGCATATATTCATATTCCATTTTGTCAGCATATTTGTCACTATTGTGATTTTAATAAAGTATTTATTGAACGCCAACCGGTTGATCAATACTTACAATATTTAGAGAAAGAAATAATAAATACGGTTCAAAAAGTACCGTTTGAAAGTATGAAAACGATTTTTGTTGGCGGAGGAACTCCGACGGCATTAAATATGGAACAGACAAAAAAACTACTCGACATCATTAACCGTCGTTTGCGTCCATTTGCGCCGAATTGTGAATTAACATTTGAAGCGAATCCAGGTGATTTACCGAAAGAGAAGTTGAACGTATTGCTAGAAGGTGGAGTAAACCGAATTAGTTTTGGTGTGCAAACGTTTCGTGATGAGCTACTTGAGAAGATTGGACGTCAACATACGAGAGAAGATGCATTCGTAGCAATTCGAGAAGCGCAGGAAGTCGGTTTTACAAATATTAATGTAGATTTAATTTATGCTCTGCCAGGACAGACGATAGAAGATGTAAAGGAAACATTAGACATTGCCTTTACGCTTGGTGTGCAACATTTCTCGGCATATTCATTAATTGTGGAACCGAAAACAGTCTTTTATAACTTAATGAATAAAGGGAAATTAAGACTACCAGGTGAAGATCATGAAGCGAAAATGTACGAAATGGTAATGGATGAAATGGAGAAACATGGCTATAACCAGTATGAAATTAGCAATTTCTCAAAAGGTGATAATGAAAGTAGACATAATCTCACATACTGGAATAATGAAGAATATTATGGATTTGGAGCTGGAGCGCATAGTTATGTGAACGGAGAACGAATTCAAAATGTAGGTCCGCTTAAGCACTATTTCACTAAAATTGATGAAACTGGATTTCCATATTTAGACGTTCACGCAGTGACGGAGAAAGAAAAAATGGAAGAAGAGTTGTTCTTAGGGCTTAGAAAAACAAAAGGTGTTTCTAAGTTAGAATTCCAAAAGAAATTTAATGTGGAGATGGACCATGTTTTTGCAAAGCAGTTACAAAGTAATCAAGAACAAGGATTACTTGAAAACAGAGATGGACATGTTTGTTTAACGAGGAAAGGGAAACTATTAGGGAATGAAGTATTCCAGTCATTTCTGATTGATTAATTAAATGTGCCATAAGCGTGAAAAAGTTTCGTTATTTCGTGACGTTTCCGTTGACAATTGAATGTCAATTTTGGTAAGTTATTAATAGATTTAGCACTCGAAGACAAAGAGTGCTAACAGAGGTGATGATGAGATGCTTACGGAACGTCAGCTCTTAATTTTACAAACAATTGTTGATGACTTTATTGGATCAGCGCAACCAGTTGGTTCGAGGACGTTGGCGAAGAAAGATGAAATTACGTTTAGTTCAGCTACTATTCGAAATGAAATGGCTGATTTAGAAGAACTAGGATTTATTGAAAAAACGCATAGTTCTTCTGGGCGTGTTCCTTCTGAAAAAGGGTATCGTTTTTATGTAGACCATCTTTTAGCGCCACAAAACTTACCGACCGATGAAATTGTACAAATTAAAGATTTATTTGCTGAAAGAATTTTTGAAGCAGAAAAAATTGCACAACAATCAGCTCAAATTTTATCAGAGCTTACGAATTATACGGCCATTGTTCTTGGTCCGAAATTGAGCACAAATAAACTTAAAAATGTACAGATTGTACCGCTTGATCGTCAAACAGCAGTCGCTATTATTGTAACAGATACAGGGCATGTGCAAAGTAAAACGATTACCGTTCCGGAATCTGTTGATTTATCAGATTTAGAAAAAATGGTTAATATTTTAAATGAAAAGCTATCTGGTATACCTATGGCAGAACTTCATAATAAAATTTTAAAAGAGATTGTTACAGTGTTGCGTGGGTATGTTCATAATTACGATAGTGCAATAAAAATGTTGGATGGTACATTTCAAGTTCCTTTATCGGAAAAGATATACTTTGGAGGAAAAGCAAATATGCTTTCGCAGCCAGAGTTCCATGACATTCAAAAAGTAAGATCCTTGCTGACGATGATTGATAACGAAGCTGAGTTTTATGATATTTTGCGTCATAAACAAGTAGGTATTCAAGTGAAAATTGGCAGGGAAAATTCTTCGATAGCTATGGAAGATTGTAGTTTAATTTCTGCAACGTATTCGATTGGAGAAGAGCAACTTGGAACAATTGCGATTTTAGGTCCAACGAGAATGCAATACTCTCGTGTAATTAGTTTGTTGCAGTTATTTACAAGGCAATTTACTGATGGACTTAAAAAATAAATGAGAGTAATACATTCGCTCAAGTGATGGAAATTTCATTGCTGTGTGTAATATATAATGCTTAGGTAATCGTGCTAAGCGTGATACCTAATACCTTTTAAGGAGGTGAAAATTGTGGAAGAGCGTAACGAACAAGTGGTAGAAGAAGTGAAAGAAGCGCAAGTTGAAGAAGCTGTCACGACAGACAACAGTGAAGAAGCTGTAGAAGAAAAAAGTGAAGCTGCTCTTTTACAAGAAACAGTAGATGAGTTACAAGCGAAACTAACGGAAACGGAAGGTCGCACACTACGTCTACAAGCTGATTTTGAAAATCATAAGCGCCGCGTTCAAATGGATAAACAGGCTGCTGAAAAATATAGAGCACAAAGTCTTGTGTCAGATATTCTGCCAGCTCTTGATAATTTTGAAAGAGCAATGCAAGTGGAAGCAACTGATGATCAAATGAAGTCCTTATTACAAGGTATGGAAATGGTGCATCGTCAATTGTTAGAAGCGCTGACTAAAGAAGGTGTTGAAGCGATTGAAGCTGTTGGTAAACAGTTCGATCCTCATGAGCACCAAGCTGTTATGCAAGTAGAAGACAGTGAGTTTGAATCAAACGCGGTTGTGGAGGAATTCCAAAAAGGTTATAAACTAAAAGACCGTGTGATTCGCCCATCAATGGTAAAAGTAAATCAATAATTTACATAAATGTAGGAGGATTCGCTATGAGTAAAATTATCGGTATTGACTTAGGTACAACAAACTCTTGTGTAGCTGTTATGGAAGGTGGAGAACCAAAGGTTATCCCAAATCCAGAAGGAAATCGTACAACACCTTCTGTTGTAGCTTTCAAAAATGAAGAGCGTCAAGTTGGGGAAGTTGCGAAACGTCAAGCAATTACAAACCCAAATACAATCATGTCTGTTAAACGTCATATGGGTACAGACTATAAAGTAGAAGTTGAAGGTAAAGATTATACACCTCAAGAAATTTCTGCAATCATTTTACAAAACTTAAAAGCTTCTGCTGAAGCGTACTTAGGTGAAACAGTGACGAAAGCTGTTATTACAGTACCAGCATACTTCAACGATGCAGAACGCCAAGCGACAAAAGATGCTGGTCGTATTGCTGGTTTAGAAGTAGAGCGTATCATTAACGAACCAACAGCAGCAGCACTTGCTTACGGTTTAGAAAAACAAGATGAAGAACAAAAAATTCTAGTATATGACTTAGGTGGCGGTACGTTTGACGTATCTATCCTTGAGTTAGCAGATGGAACATTTGAAGTTATTTCAACTGCTGGTGACAACCGTCTTGGTGGAGATGACTTTGACCAAGTTATCATCGATCATTTAGTAGCTGAATTCAAAAAAGAAAATAGCATTGATTTAAGCCAAGATAAAATGGCACTTCAACGTTTGAAAGATGCAGCTGAAAAAGCGAAGAAAGATCTTTCTGGTGTAACACAAACACAAATTTCATTACCATTCATTAGTGCTGGAGCTGCTGGTCCATTACACTTAGAATTAACGTTAACAAGAGCTAAATTCGAAGAAATTTCAGCTGGTCTTGTTGAAAGAACATTAGAGCCAACTCGTCGTGCATTAAAAGATGCTGGTTTTTCTCCAAGCGAATTAGATAAAGTTATCCTTGTTGGTGGTTCTACTCGTATCCCAGCTGTACAAGAAGCAATTAAACGTGAAACTGGTAAAGAGCCATACAAAGGTGTAAACCCAGATGAAGTTGTAGCATTAGGTGCTGCAGTTCAAGGTGGCGTACTTACTGGTGATGTAGAGGGCGTTCTATTATTAGACGTAACTCCACTTTCTTTAGGTATCGAAACTATGGGTGGTGTGTTCACGAAATTAATCGAGCGTAACACTACAATTCCAACAAGTAAGTCACAAGTATTCTCAACAGCTGCTGATAACCAACCAGCGGTAGACATTCACGTACTACAAGGTGAACGTCCAATGTCAGCTGACAACAAAACATTAGGTCGTTTCCAATTAACAGACCTTCCGCCAGCACCACGTGGAATTCCACAAATCGAAGTAACGTTCGATATTGATGCGAACGGTATCGTTAACGTACGTGCAAAAGACTTAGGAACAAGTAAAGAGCAAACTATTACAATCCAATCTTCTTCAGGTCTTTCTGATGAAGAAGTAGATCGTATGGTACAAGAAGCGGAATCAAATGCTGACGCTGACCAAAAACGTAAGGAAGAAGTTGAACTTCGTAACGAAGCTGATCAACTTGTATTCCAAACAGACAAAGTTGTAAAAGACTTAGAAGGTAAAGTAGATGCAGCTGAAGTAGCGAAAGCAACGGAAGCGAAAGAAGCATTACAAGCGGCAATCGAGAAAAACGAACTTGAAGAAATCCGTGTGAAAAAAGATGCTCTTCAAGAAATCGTACAACAATTAACTGTTAAATTATACGAGCAAGCTCAAGCGGCTGCAGGGCAAGCAGAAGGTGCACAAGGAGCACAAGACGCTGGCGCGAAAAAAGATAATGTAGTAGACGCTGAGTTTGAAGAAGTAAAAGAAGACAAGTAATACAGTGAAATAAAATAAGTAAGATGACAAAAAGTCAAAGTCAAGCGTGCCTTGGCTTTGGCTTTTTTCACGAATAAGAAGAAATGTGTGAGGAGCTTAAGTTTTTTATTTTGCATACTGTAAGTGAGGAAACTTTGTTGCAAAGCACTTTCTTTCGGTGTTAAAATTACGTTTATGTGAAAGATTCGGGGGTTGCAAATTTATGAATAAACGAGACTATTATGAGGTCCTTGGACTTAGCAAGGGTGCTTCTAAAGATGAAATAAAAAAAGCGTATCGTCGTTTGGCTAAAAAGTACCATCCAGACGTAAGTAAAGAAGAAAATGCAATTGAAAAGTTTAAAGAAGTACAAGAAGCATACGAAGTATTAAGTGACGATCAAAACCGCGCGCAGTATGATCAGTTTGGTCACGCGGGTCCGAATCAAGGTTTCGGTGGAGGCGACTTCGGTGGTGGCTTCGGATTTGAAGATATCTTCAGTTCATTCTTTGGTGGCGGTGGCGGCAGACGTCGTGATCCGAATGCTCCGCGTCAAGGTGCTGATTTACAATATCAAGTTACTTTAGAGTTTGAAGAAGCTATTTTTGGTAAAGAATTAAATGTTGAGATTCCAGTGGAGGATCCATGTGATACTTGTAAGGGTAGTGGAGCAAAACCAGGGACTTCAAAAGAAACATGTAAACATTGTTCAGGATCAGGGCAAGTAAGTGTAGAACAAAATACACCATTTGGGCGTATTGTAAACCGTCAAGCTTGTGGGCATTGTTCAGGAACAGGTCAAATGATTAAAGAGAAATGTACGACATGCCATGGTTCTGGTAAAGTTCGTAAACGCAAAAAAATCAATGTTAAAATTCCAGCGGGTATCGATAATGGTCAACAAATTCGTGTATCTGGAAAAGGTGAAGCAGGCGTAAATGGCGGACCGGCAGGTGACTTATATGTTGTTGTTCATGTGAGAAATCATGAATTCTTTGCGCGCGAAGGGGATCACATTATTTGTGAAATGCCATTAACATTTGCGCAAATGGCACTTGGTGCGGAAGTAGAAGTTCCTACCGTTCATGGAAAAGTGAAGCTGAAAATTCCAGCAGGAACACAAACAGGAACAGAATTCCGCTTAAAAGGAAAAGGTGCTCCGAACGTACGTGGATATGGTCAAGGAGATCAATATGTAGTTGTTCGTGTTGTTGTGCCGACGAAATTAACTTCACATCAAAAAGATTTATTGCGTGAATTTGCAGGGCAAGAAGAGCAGGATGATAGCTTATTCAGAAAGCTTAAACGTGCTTTTAAAGGGGAATAATGGAAATAAAAAATGGAGTTGGTAAATTGTGAAATGGTCAGAAATTAGTATTCATACAACAGAAGAAGCAGAAGAAGCTGTCTCTCATATTTTGCATGAAGCAGGCGCTAGCGGGGTTGCGATTGAGGACCCAGCGGAGTTGACGAAAGAGCGCGAGCAACAATACGGTGAGATTTATGCACTTAACCCAGATGAATATCCAAGTGAGGGTGTTTTGGTAAAAGCATATTTCCCACAAACGGATTCTTTACACGAAACGGTTGCAGGTGTAAAATCATCTATTGATGCGCTACCATCTTTCGACATCGAAATTGGTACAGGAACTATTACAATTAATGAAGTCGATGAGGAAGATTGGGCTACTGCTTGGAAGAAGTATTATCATCCAGTTCAAATTTCTGATACATTCACAATTGTGCCGACGTGGGAAGAGTATACACCGTCTTCTCCAGATGAAAAAATTATTGAATTAGATCCAGGTATGGCATTTGGTACAGGGACACATCCAACAACAACGATGTGTATTCGTGCGTTAGAAAAAACGGTTCAGCCAGGTGATACTGTGATTGATGTGGGGACAGGTTCGGGGGTACTTAGTATTGCAGCAGCAAAATTAGGTGCGGTTTCTGTTCAAGCATATGATTTAGACCCAGTTGCAGTTGAAAGTGCAGAAATGAATGTGCGCTTAAATAAAACAGATGACATTGTCAATGTTGGACAGAATAGTCTGTTAGAAGGTATTGAAGGTCCAGTTGATGTAATCGTAGCAAATTTACTAGCGGAAATTATTCTTCTATTCCCTGAAGATGCAGCGAGAGTTGTGAAGCCAGGTGGATTATTTATTACATCTGGTATTATTGGGGCGAAAGAAAAAGTAATTTCTGAAGCGTTAGAAAAAGCTGGATTTACAATTGAAGAAGTGCTTCGAATGGAAGATTGGGTAGCAATTATTGCGCGAAATGCGTAATATAGATTTTAGTCTATAAAGAACAGGGGAGTCTCTCACCGTATAAGGTGAGGGACTTGCCGTTTGTTATATGAAAATGATAACGTTTCGTTCTTTTCGTAAGTGTTGACTTACGAAAGGAACGAAACTCTACTAAGGTGATTATATGCAACGTTATTTTGTAGAAGAGAAATATGTAAATGAGACAAGTATTCGCATAATGGGTGATGATGTCCATCACATCGCAAGAGTGATGCGTATGTCAGCTGGTGACCACATTTATTGCTGTGTAAATGGTAAAACAGCAGAGTGTTCAATTGCTGAAATTACCAGTGAATTTGTGGATACCACTATTGTAGAATGGGTAGAGGCGTCAAGCGAACTTCCTGTGTTCGTGACGATTGCAAGTGGACTGCCAAAAGGAGACAAGCTAGAGTTAATTTTTCAAAAAGGAACTGAGCTTGGGGCAGCTGCATTTTTACCATTTCAAGCATCTCGATCTATTGTAAAGTGGGATGCGAAAAAAGCAGATAAAAAAGTTGAGCGTTTGAAAAAAATTGTAAAAGAAGCTGCGGAACAATCGCATAGAAGTGAAATTCCAGAAGTACACGTTCCCTCATCATTTAAACAACTGCTGTCGATGAGTAGCGAGTATGATGTTTGTCTTGTTGCGTATGAAGAAGAAGCGAAACAAGGTGAGAAATCTAATTTTGCGAAAGCTTTATCGACGATTAAACCAGGCCAAAAGCTGCTGATTGTATTTGGACCAGAAGGCGGTTTAGCGGAGGAAGAGATAACCGCACTTCGTGAACATAAATTTGTACCATGTAGTTTAGGACCAAGAATTTTAAGAACAGAAACGGCTCCGCTTTATGCGTTAAGTGCCGCTTCTTATCATTTTGAATTGATGGGGTGATAATCAATGGCAACTGTTGCGTTCCACACGTTAGGTTGTAAAGTAAACCACTATGAAACAGAAGCGATTTGGCAATTGTTTAAACAAGGTGGTTATGAAAGAACTGAATATGAAAAAAAATCTGATGTATATGTTATTAACACATGTACAGTAACAAATACTGGAGATAAAAAAAGCCGTCAAGTAATTAGACGTGCTGTACGTCTAAATCCAGATGCGGTAATTTGTGTAACTGGATGTTATGCACAAACATCTCCAGCAGAAATTATGGCAATTCCAGGTGTAGATATTGTTGTTGGTACGCAAGATCGTGAGAAGATGTTAGGATACATCGAAGAATTCCGTAAAGAGCGTCAACCAATTAATGCTGTCCGCAATATTATGAAAACACGTGTATATGAAGAGCTCGATGTACCATATTTCACGGACCGTACACGTGCATCTTTAAAAATACAAGAAGGTTGCAATAACTTCTGTACATTTTGCATCATTCCTTGGGCGCGTGGTTTAATGCGTTCTCGTGATGGAAAAGAAGTTATTAAACAAGCGCAGCAATTAGTAGATGCGGGCTATAAAGAAATCGTATTAACAGGTATTCATACAGGTGGATACGGTGAAGATATAAAAGAGTATAACTTAGCGGGATTACTGCGCGATATGGAAGCGAAAGTAGGCGGATTGAAACGCCTTCGTATTTCTTCTATTGAGGCGAGTCAAATTTCTGATGAAGTAATTGAAGTGTTAGATAAATCAGAAGTAGTTGTACGTCACTTGCATATTCCATTACAGTCAGGATCTAATACTGTATTGAAACGTATGCGCCGTAAGTATACGATGGAATTTTTCCAAGAGCGTTTAGATCGTTTGAAAGAAGCGTTACCAGGTCTTGCGATTACATCAGACGTAATTGTTGGATTCCCAGGGGAAACAGAAGAAGAATTCATGGAAACGTACAATTTCATTAAAGAGAATCGTTTCTCTGAATTACACGTTTTCCCTTATTCAAAACGTACTGGTACTCCAGCAGCACGTATGGAAGATCAAGTTCCTGAAGACGTGAAGAACGATCGTGTTCATCGTCTAATTGAGCTATCAAATCAATTAGCGAAAGAGTATGCTTCTGGATTTGAAGGTGAAGTACTTGAAATCATTCCGGAAGAGACATTTAAAGATGGTGACCGTGAAGGTTTATATGTAGGTTATACAGATAACTACTTAAAAATTGTGTTTGAAGGATCTGAAGAATTGATTGGTAAGCTAGTAAAAGTGAAAATTACAAAAGCTGGTTATCCATATAACGAAGCGCAGTTTGTTCGTGTTCTTGAAGATGATGTAAAAAAAGAATCAGCAAGCGCATGATAAAGTGAAACTTTAATCAGTGGGGGGGTGTTCATCCCCCACTGATTATTAGCCTTCACCAATCGGGCGTTTACTGCCCACAAATAGCGGGATAAAAAGCATGCAAACGACAAGGGTTTGCATGCTTTTTTCGTTCATGGAGAAGTTAAGTATTGAAAGAAGATGCAGTGGGTTGTTCGTTAAATGAGTGATTTTTGAGCGTATCCTTGTATAAAAAAGATCCAGTGATAAAAAAATATTTATTTTTAGGGGAAGAGATAAAGGCTATCAACATAGTTTTTGAAAAAGAAGAGCATCAATTCTTCTTTTATTCTGCCAAATAGTTGACCTGAAGTGATAAAATGTATTATAATCGTAAAAGACATGCTGAAGAAGTGTTTCTTTTTGCATGCTGAAGTTAGTATGTAAGTGTGATGTTTCGGAGGGAGGGAAAGAGAATGTCAAAAACAGTCGTTCGTAAAAACGAGTCTTTGGAGGATGCACTTCGCCGTTTTAAAAAGTCGGTTTCTAAAACTGGTACACTTGCTGAAGCAAGAAAGCGCGAGTTTTATGAAAAGCCAAGTGTAAAACGTAAGAAGAAGTCTGAAGCGGCAAGAAAGCGTAAGTTCTAAGAGAGGGTGTAAGTTATGAGTCTTCTCGGTCGTTTAAACGATGATATGAAACAAGCGATGAAGAATAAACAAAAAGAAAAATTAACCGTTATTCGTATGGTTAAGGCTGCTTTACAAAATGAAGGTATTAAACTGCAACATACTCTTACTGAAGAAGAGGAATTAACAGTTTTAGCTCGTGAAGTAAAACAGTATAAGGACTCCCTCCTTGAATTTAAAAAAGCTGGTCGTGAAGACCTTGTTGATAAACTGCAAAGTGAAATTCAGATTTTAAGCGCATATTTGCCGGAGCAATTAACAGAAGAAGAACTAGCGGATATAATTAAGCAAGTTATTTCTGAAGTTGGTGCTACATCTAAAGCAGATATGGGTAAAGTGATGACTGCTGTTATGCCGAAAGTAAAAGGTAAAACAGACGGATCACTTGTGAATAAGCTGGTTATCCAGCTATTAGCATAAAAAAGCGTCTCATTTCGTATGAGACGTTTTTTTATGCTTTTTTCAGTTTGGACGTGATATTACAAGCTCTTTTTTCATACACATGGGATGAGAGGGGGTCTTTTGAGATGAAGAAATTAGAACAAATGAAGAATTGGTTAACGAAGCAAATAGACCTGCCAGTGGATGTGTTAATGGATCTACCTCGGATCACGCTTGTTGGGCAAGTACATATCTATATAGAAAATCATCGAGGATTATTAGTGTTTTCAGATAAAGAGGTAAGGTTGCTATTGAAACATGGTCAATTATTAATTAAAGGTCAATCCTTTGTTATTAAAACAATCCTTCCAGAAGAACTGTTGCTTGAAGGGATTATTGAACAAGTGACGTTTTTAGAAAATGAAACGAAAGAGGAGTGAGGAGAAACTTCCGTTTGTGAAGTTTTTCTTCGTTACCTTGTATTAACAGGCGATAACGTTCTGGCCTCAATATTCGGTTCGTACAAAGAGGATAGGTGGGAATTGAGTTCCACGTAAAAAACTGGCTCGTGAAGGTTAATAATTAGTGAGGATCAAGGAATCTGCTAATTTAGTACGAGCTAGTTTGATAATCGAATTGAAAAGTAGTGTATCTACTTTTAGAAAGGTAGTGGAGATAGTCGATGAAAAATAAATGGTTTATAAAATGGCTTGGGTATGTAAAGGTGCGAATTGAAGGTAGAGGAGCGGAACGCTTTGTTAACGAGTGTGTGCGGAGGAAATTACTCGTTTGGGATGTAAAGAAGATAGCCGATGAAACGTTAGTTTTTTGTATGTTATTACGAGATGTGAAAAAGATAAAACCAATTTATAGAAAAAATGAATGTAAATTATATTTTATTGGACGTTACGGTTTTCCGTTTTGGAATAAGCGTTTAATTAAAAATAGTGGATTTTTAATTGGGTTTTTAATATTTTTTTTCGGAATGATCGCATTGTCAAATATGGTGTGGAAAATTGAAATTACAGGAGCAAAACCTGAAACGGAATATATCTTGATGAAAGAATTGGACAAAATGGGTATAAAAAAAGGGAAATTACAGTTCCAAATGCCGAGTGTAGAAGATGTTCAACGTCATTTGACAGACAATATTAATGCGATTACTTGGGCGGGATTAGAAATAAGAGGGACAACATATCATTTTAAGATTGTTGAAAAAAATGAACCGAAAAAAGAAAGTGAACAACAGCCGCAAAACTTAGTAGCGAAAAAAGAAGGGATTATTACAAAAACATTTGTGGAAGTTGGGAAGCCTGTTGTCATGAAAAATGACCATGTAGAAAAGGGGCAACTTCTCGTCTCGGGGATGTATGGTAATGAGGAGAATCCGACAATTGTTTCGGCTAAAGGGATTGTATATGGAGAAACGTGGTACAAATCTGAGGTGGATGTTCCGTTAAAGACGCAATTTCAAGTGTATACTGGTAATTCGTATAATGAATATTTTCTTAAATTTGGGAGTGCTAAAATAAAAATATGGGGATTTCAACAGGATAAGTATAAACGCTCTCGTACTGAAAGTGTAAAACATGATGTGAAATTATTTGGATTCACATTACCAGTTGCATACGAGAAAGATATTGTACGAGAAGAGGAAGAAGCGAACCGAGAATATACCGAAAAACAAGCAATGAAAGTAGCGAAAGAGATGGCAGAAAAAGAACTGAAGAAAAAATTGGATGAACATGCTATGATTGTAAGTGATAACATTTTGAGTAAAGAGGTTGAGGCGGATCACCTAAAGGTCACATTACATTATACAGTGATTGAAAATATTGCAGAGCCACAACCAATATCTGAATTCGATATTCAAGGAGACTGAGTGATGGCAGAACAATTAGTAGAAATGAACCAACAATTGGAAAACCCTAACGAAGCAATCGCTCTTTTTGGGGTAAATGATGCTCATTTAAAAGTAATTGAACGAGAACTTAGTGTATCGATTGTGACTAGAGGAGAATCTGTTCGTGTATCTGGGGCAGATGAAACTGTGGTACTCGTAGAAAAAATCTTACAACAGTTACTTGTTGTTATCCGTAAAGGTGTATCAATTTCGGAAAGAGATGTTGCGTATGCGATTCAGCTTGGGCAACAAGGGAAAATTGCTCAATTCGAAGAGTTATATGAAGAGGAAATTTTTAAAACAGCAAAAGGTAAATCCATTCGTGTGAAAACGATGGGGCAAAGACGATATATTCATGCAATGAAAAAGAATGATATTGTATTTGGGATAGGGCCTGCTGGGACAGGAAAAACATACTTAGCCGTAGTGATGGCTGTGAGAGCTTTAAAGCAAGGGTATGTAAAGAAAATTATTTTAACAAGACCTGCTGTAGAAGCTGGAGAGAGTTTAGGGTTTTTACCAGGTGATTTGAAAGAAAAAGTAGATCCGTATTTACGTCCACTATATGATGCGTTACATGATATTCTTGGACAAGAATATACACAACGTATGATGGAACGTGGTGTAATTGAAATTGCACCTCTTGCTTATATGAGAGGGCGTACTCTTGATGATTCATTTGTTATATTAGATGAGGCGCAAAATACAACTGGTGTTCAAATGAAAATGTTTTTAACACGATTAGGTTTTAGTTCTAAAATGGTTATTACGGGGGATCCCTCACAGGTAGACTTACCAAAAGGGGTAAAGTCAGGTCTTTCTATTGCTGCTAATATTTTATCTGGTGTATCAGGTCTTTCGTTCATTACATTGGAACAAACGGACGTTGTGAGACACCGGTTAGTGCAACGTATTATTGAGGCATATGATAAAATGGAATGATCCTATTTGTCAGGATCATTTCTTTTTGTATGATAAGGTTGGCGAAGGACATGTTTTTTACTATCATTAAAGACGAGAGAAATAAACTATAGGTGATGGTCTATAAAAATATGGTCCTAAAAAGCATCGTTGGCTGGAAGAAATGAAAGCTATAAATAGTTTCACTTTATTTCTGGAGAGGAGAAGGTATTGAAATCATGTCAAGATCTCAAGAAATTTCTAAGTGGTTTCGTAATTTACAACATTCGAAAAAACTAAGTTGGATTTCTTACGTTTTATTAGGAGCGGTACTGTTTTTTGCACTTATGAATAATGTGAAACCAGAGCAATTAGATGTTAAAGAGCTCGATATTGCTAAAAAAACAATTCACTCTCCTGTTAAAATTGAAGATAAATCCGCAACAGCGAAAAAGAAAAAAGAAGCCGCTCAAAAGGTTGAGGATAAATATACATATAAAAGCGAATATAAGCAAAATAAAGTGGATATTGTAAATTCCGTCTTTGATGCGGTAAGTGAAGTAGAGGCAGAGGCTAAATCGACTGGCCCAGACGAGTATAAAAAAATTTCTGATGTGGATAAATTGGACAAGTTAAAGAAGAAATTACCAACAGATTTAGCGAAAAGCTTAACAGATTCGATATTGCTAAAATTTATTAATGCTGATTCAAGTCAATTGTCATTGGCGAAGGATGCGGCTGTAACAGCGGTTAATAAAATTATGAGTGAACACATTAAGATGGATCAAGAAGAAGTTGCAAGAGAACGATTTGTTACTGAAATGAGTAGCGTAAATATAAGCAGTGATTTAAAAGTTGCGGTGAATACACTAGGTAAGTATGCGGTTACAGCGAACTATTTTTATGATTCAGCTGCGACGAAAGATAGTCAAAAAATAGCGGAAGATTCAGTTGCATCAGTTTTTATCCTTCAAGGGCAAGTTCTTGTGAAAGAAGGCGATACGATTTCACGAGAAGCATATGAGCAGTTGAAGTTAGCCGGATTGTTAGAGAAGGGCAATACCTTCCAACCTTATGTTGGTCTGGCTGTACTTATTTGTGTGTTATTGTACTTTATGCATAAGCAATTTGAAGTGTTTTTACAGCGAAAAAGAGAAGATAGACCGTATGTTTTAGCATATATCACAATTTTGTCTATCACGATTGTTTTAATGAAAATCATTAGTTTGTTTCAAAAACTTGAATATGCAGGAATCGCGTATGTTGTTCCAGTTGCGATGGGAACAATACTTGTAAAATTAATGATTGGTGATAGATTTGTATTTTTAACGAGCATGATCTTTTCTGTGTGCGGAAGTATTATGTTTAATGAAGGTGTAACGAGTACACTGAATTATAGTGTGGGGATTTATGTTTTATTAAGTTCATTATCAGTTAGTATTTTCTTGAGAGAAAAAAATCGTCGTACGATGATTTTACAAGCTGGTATACTCGTTTCTGTATTAAATGTAGTCGTATTAGCGGCGTTGTTATTATTGCGAAATGGGAACTTTTCGCCTCTTGAAATTGGGATACAATTATTAATGGCTGCAGTTTCAGGGATTATCTCTTCTGTTCTAGCTATGGGGATTTTACCGTATTTAGAAAGTGGCCTTGGGATTGTATCGAGTATGAAGTTGATGGAACTTTCAAGTCCGAATCACCCGCTCTTGCGCAAAATTTTATTAGAAGCACCAGGTACATATCACCATAGTGTAATGGTAGCCAATCTTTCAGAAGCTGCATGCGAAGCGGTTGGAGCAAACGGAGTATTAGCGCGTGTAGGGGCGTATTATCATGATGTAGGGAAAACAGTACAACCGCAGTTTTTTATTGAAAACCAGATGGGGATTGAAAACCCGCATGATAGATTAGACCCTGTAACGAGTAAAGATATTATAATTGCTCATGTAACCGATGGGGTGAGAATGTTAGAAGAACACCATATACCTCAAGAAATTATCGATATCGCTGGACAGCATCATGGTACAACGTTGCTTAAATATTTTTACTATAAGGCGATTAAAGAAGATAAAGAGAAATATACTGAGGAAATGTTCCGCTATCCAGGGTCAAAAGCAACTTCTAAAGAGTCGGCAATCATTGGTATTGCTGATAGTGTAGAAGCGGCGGTACGTTCAATGAATCATCCAACGCCAGATCAAATCAATAATTTAGTGCAAAGTATCATTAGAGATCGTTTGCAAGATGGTCAATTTAGTGAATGTGATTTGACATTTAAGGAACTACAAATCGTTGGAAAAACGTTATGTGAAACGTTAAATGGTATTTTCCATTCCCGTATTACATATCCGGAACCGCCGGAAGAAAAGGAGAAAGAATGAGTTTATTAATTGATTTTATTGATGAAACAGACGAAGTGAAAGACGAGTATATAAGCTTGATTCGAGGGTTGGTAGAGAAAGCAGCCCAAATGGAAAAGATAGAAGAAGGAGCAGAATTATCGGTTACGTTTGTAGATAATGAACGTATTCGTGAAATAAACCGTGATTACCGAGATAAGGATCAGCCTACGGACGTTATTTCTTTCGCCATGGAAGAAATGGGAGAAGGTGAAATGGAAATTGTCGGTGTGGAGATGCCGCGTATGTTAGGAGATCTTATTATTTCTATTCCAAGAGCAAAAGAACAAGCGGAAGAATATGGACATTCTTTTGATCGAGAACTTGGGTTTTTAGCACTACATGGCTTTTTGCATTTGCTTGGTTATGATCATATGACAGAAGAAGATGAAAAAGAAATGTTTGGAAGACAAAAAGAAATTTTAGAGGCCTTTGGATTAGGACGATGAAAAAAGGAAAACTTTTAGATAGTTTTGGATATGCTATAGCTGGTATATACTTTTGTCTTCGTCATGAACGAAATATGAAAATTCATTCTTTAGCCGCAGTCATTGTTATGTGCTGCGGCTTTTATTTCCATATTACAACAACGGAATGGATTGTATTACTTATTGTGATAGGGATTGTAATGAGTTTAGAAATGGTGAATACGGCTATTGAAAAAACAGTAGACTTAGCAACCGCCGATATTCATCCGTTTGCGAAAATTGCAAAGGATGTTGCGGCGGGGGCAGTTTTATTGTTTGCAATTATAGCTGCTGTAATTGGTGCTATTATCTTTTTACCGTATATGGTATAGTTGCATTCCGAAGCTTTTATTAAGCTTTGGGAGCGCCGTGAAGGCCTTTAATGAAAGAGTGTATCTATTCACATCTGTGAACGGAAAGGATGCGGGAATATGAATAGCAAACAATTAATTCAAGAAGCAACCGAAGCGCGTAAACGAGCGTACGTACCATATTCTAAATTTCAAGTAGGTGCAGCTTTACTAACTCAGGATGGAAAAATATATCGTGGATGTAATGTTGAAAATGCATCATATGGTTTATGTAACTGTGCAGAAAGAACAGCGTTATTTAAGGCGATTTCTGAAGGAGATAACGAGTTTGTAGCTATTGCAGTCGTAGCAGATACAAAGCGTCCAGTACCTCCTTGTGGAGCATGTCGACAAGTTATGGTAGAATTATGTAAACAGGATACGAAAGTATACCTATCAAACTTACATGGTGATGTTCAAGAGACAACAGTCGGAGAATTGTTACCAGGAGCATTTTTAGCGGAGGATTTACATGAATAGAAAAGGTTATAAATCAGGTTTTGTCTCTATTATTGGCAGACCGAATGTTGGGAAATCTACATTTTTAAATCGTATTATTGGCCAAAAAATTGCTATTATGAGCGATAAGCCACAAACAACTCGTAATAAAATTCAAGGTGTATATACAGAAAATGATTCACAAGTAGTTTTCATTGATACACCAGGAATACATAAACCTAAACATAAACTAGGCGATTTCATGGTGAAGATGGCTCAAACGACATTAAAAGAAGTTGATATTGTTCTGTTTATGGTCAATGCAACTGAAGGATATGGTCGTGGTGAGGAATTTATTATTGAGAAATTACAAGAAACGAAACAACCGGTATTTTTAGTAATTAATAAAATTGACCAAGTTCATCCAGAGCAATTATTAGCGTTAATTGATCAATACCGTAAACTATATGAGTTCGCGGAGATTGTGCCAATTTCTGCATTGGACGGTAATAACGTTGAA
Source organism: Bacillus altaicus (assembly GCF_042136375.2). Classification (NCBI taxonomy): domain Bacteria; kingdom Bacillati; phylum Bacillota; class Bacilli; order Caryophanales; family Bacillaceae; genus Bacillus; species Bacillus altaicus. The sequence continues at coordinate 1,423,196 of NZ_CM143394.1, forward strand.
GCGTTAATCGGAGCAATTAAAAAGTATTTACCAGAAGGACCGCAATATTACCCGGATAATCAAGTAACGGATCATCCAGAGCGATTTATTATTTCAGAGCTTATTCGTGAAAAAGTATTACATTTAACACGTGAAGAAGTACCGCATTCTGTAGCGGTTGTTATTGATGCAATTCAAAAGCGTGAGGGCGGAGCGGTTTATATAAACGCAACGATTGTTGTTGAACGTGCATCACAAAAAGGAATTATTATAGGTAAGCAAGGGAAGATGTTAAAAGAAGTCGGTAAGCGAGCTCGCTTTGACATTGAAGCACTTCTTGGTTCTAAAGTATTTTTAGAAGTATGGGTGAAAGTGCAAAAAGATTGGCGTAATAAGATGTCACAGCTTCGTGACCTTGGTTTCCGTGAAGACGAGTATTAATATGAAGTAAAGTTGTGATCAGTGGGTGTTTTGTTCATCCACTGATTATTGGTTTTTATGAACCTTGATAAATTAGGAAAAATTTTTCTCACATGAAAATGAACAAAATGGGTCAATTTAATAACAACAAAAGAAATTGCTTTATAGGCTACGCTTATTGAGAAAGGTGGATTCTTATGCTAGATTTTACCTGGAAGTTTTTCTCCAAAACAGGAAGCATTGAAACGTATTTGCTTTTGAAAGAAATGGAAAAAGACGTAAACGATGAGATGGATCAACATGAAGAGGAGTTAGCGCATCTAGACTCTCCAATTTCTTGACCCGTTTTGTTCAAACCTTGGATGGTGACGAACATGTTTCAAAAAGTTGAGGGCATTGTCATCCGTACAACAGATTACGGAGAAACAAATAAGATTGTTACAATATACTCACGGGAATTTGGTAAGATAAGTGCAATGGCAAGAGGGGCGAAAAAACCGAAGAGTCGGTTAGCGGCTATTTCGCAACTTATGACACATGGTCATTTTCTTATTCAAATTGGATCTGGACTTGGAACTTTGCAACAAGGCGAGATTATTTCATCTATGAAAGAAATTCGCGAGGATATATTTTTAACTGCTTATGCATCATTTATTATCGAATTAACTGATAAAGCAACAGAAGATAAGAAGCATAATCCGTATTTATTTGAAATGTTATATCAAACGTTGCATTATATGTGTGAGGGTGTTGACCCAGAAGCATTATCATTAATTTATCAAACGAAAATGCTTCCGGTATTAGGGATGCACCCGTACTTTGATACATGTGCTATTTGTCATCAAGAAACAGATTTTGTCGCCTTCTCTGTCAGGGAAGGCGGTTTTCTGTGCTCGCGTCATGCGGAACAAGATCCGTATCGTATTCCGGTGGGAGAGGCTGTTCATAAATTATTACGTCTCTTTCTTCACTTCGATTTACACCGGCTCGGTAATGTATCGGTGAAGGATAGTACAAAAAAACAAATGCGTACAGTATTGAATACATATTATGATGAATATTGTGGGATTTATTTGAAAACAAGGCGTTTCTTGGAACAACTTGATAAGTTTCAAATATAAAAAGGGCCGTATACGGTCCTTTTTACATACTTTCTTTTTCGAATAGCATATTTAGTATATAATATTTAAGAGATAGTATAACTTTTTTCGTTGTGCATTAAAGGTGGTGATTATCATAGAGCTGAATAAACGGCAAGAGCATATCATTCAGATTGTAAAAGATCACGGTCCTATTACAGGGGAGTCAATTGCTGGGCAATTGGGTTTAACACGTGCAACGCTAAGACCAGACTTAGCAATTTTAACGATGGCTGGTTATTTAGAAGCACGTCCACGCGTAGGTTATTTTTATACGGGTAAAACTGGGGGACAGCTATTATCTGAAGCTGTTAAGAAAATTAAAGTGCAAGATTATCAATCTAGACCGGCTGTAATTGATAAAAATGTATCAGTATACGATGCAATCTGTGCTATGTTTCTAGAGGACGTTGGTACATTATTTGTTGTAGATCAAGCTACTTTATTAGTTGGCGTTGTATCTCGTAAAGATTTATTACGAGCTAGCTTAGGAAAGCAGGATTTAACCTCTCTTCCGGTTAATATTATCATGACAAGGATGCCAAACATTGCGATGTGTCGCAGGGAGGATTCTTTATATGATATTGCGATGGAATTAATAGAAAGACAGATTGATGCGATGCCGGTTGTGAAGGATACGAAACAAGGTTTAGAAGTGATTGGGCGAATTACAAAAACAAATATTACACGTGCGTTTGTAAATTTAGTAAATAACGAATAAGTGTAATTTGTTTAAAGTGAGGTAATGTAATGGATAATAAAATCGTATATGTCGTATCTGACTCTGTAGGAGAAACGGCTGATTTGGTTGTTAGAGCGGCAATGGGACAGTTCCCATTCGCTCCTGATATTAGACGTGTACCGTATGTAGAAGATACGGGGACATTAAAAGAAGTAATCTCGATTGCCAAGAGCAATCAAGCGCTTATTTGTTTTACGTTAGTAAAGCCTGATATGCGTCAATATTTATTGACAGAAGCGGCAAAAGAAGGAGTAGAGGCATACGATATTATCGGACCTCTTATCGATCAAATTGAAGGAATTACAGGGCAAGTACCAAGGTATGAGCCAGGTGTCGTTCGAAGATTAGATGAAGAGTACTTTAAAAAAATTGAAGCGATTGAATTTGCAGTTAAGTATGATGATGGTAGAGATGCACGTGGTATTTTAAAAGCTGATATCGTGTTGATTGGAATTTCACGTACATCAAAAACACCACTTTCACAATATTTAGCGCATAACAAACGTTTGAAAGTTGCCAATGTACCACTTGTACCGGAAGTGGATCCACCTGAGGAATTATATCAAGTGGCAAAAGAGAAATGTTTCGGTTTGAAAATTATACCGGATAAGTTAAATCATATTCGAAAAGAACGATTGAAATCACTTGGATTAAGTGATGGAGCAACATATGCAAATATTAATCGTATTCAAGAAGAACTTGGTCATTTTGAGGAAGTAATTAGTAAAATAAATTGTCAAGTGATTGATGTATCAAATAAGGCGATTGAAGAAACAGCAAATATTATTGTGAATGCAGTGCAAAACCAAAAAATGTTTTAGCACATTTACCAAAGGTGAATGTGCTTTTTTCGCTCGTGAGAAGGCGATAGAGGAAGATGCGAAGTAGAGCATGAACTTTCGGCTTAGTAATAGAATATAGCGGAATGGTTATACTTATATTCTTCTGTTTTTTTTATTATGCTAAAGGAACGATTTCGTTATCTTTAAATGTAAGATGAAAATTAAAGGGATATGTAGCGTAGTTGAAGAAAATATATTATAATAAAAAATTGTGATAAAAACCTATATTTTACGTTTAGACTTTAATTTTTCAGAATAAACTAGGGATAGGATTTTCGAAAAAGACATGTATTTACGTTAAATCGACAAAATCTAGACAAGAAAACGCACATTATGGAAGGATTCACAGAAGGGATGTAGAATACAGAAATATGCAAAACATCAGTAAGATATTATTTGATGCAGATGCGTATCCCGTGAAGAATGTAATTGTGCAAGTTGGAACAAAATTTTATGTCGAAATTTTGTTTGTCGCATCCTATGCTCATCGTTCAAGAAAACAGCAAGGCAATTGGGTCTATGCAGATTCTGAGCAAGATGAAGTTGATTGTTATATTTATCAACATGCAAAAGCTACAGATCTCATGATCATACAGGTTATAGTGCTTGCTAGTCTTCTTGTGAAAAAGGAGTATATGTATTGTCTCCAAGAGATACATTTGTAACAGATGAGCAAATGGATACAATTTTATATAGTAGTATGTATCTGCGAATTCACGCAGACTGGGGACTTATACGAAAGGTCCAAAATCGTTTACACAATGTGATCGACAGTACTTTCTAACAAATTTAGAAAAATATTGTCGAATTATAAAGGAATCTTTTAATTTATATCGAATACAAAATACGACACGGAGATGGATTTATGGGGAACAGAATTCCCGAAGAAGTTGTTGAACAGATTCGGACATCATCTGATATTGTAGAAGTGATTGGTGAGTATGTTCAACTTAGAAAGCAGGGACGTAACTATTTCGGCCTTTGTCCATTTCATGGTGAGAATTCTCCTTCATTTTCTGTTTCATCTGATAAGCAAATTTTTCATTGCTTCGGATGTGGAGAAGGTGGAAATGTATTTTCTTTTCTTATGAAAATGGAAGGACTTGCTTTCACCGAGGCTGTTCAAAAGCTTGGCGAAAGAAATGGAATTGCAGTTGCAGAATATACATCAGGGCAAGGACAACAACAACAAGAAGACATATCTGATGACACTGTCATCATGCAACAGGCTCATGAACTTTTGAAAAAGTATTATCATCATTTATTAGTAAATACAGAAGAAGGAAATGAAGCACTTTCATATTTATTAAAACGTGGTATTACAAAAGAGATGATTGAGAAATTTGAAATTGGTTATGCATCACAAGCTTGGGATGCAGCAACGAAAATTTTACAAAAAAGAGGTTTGTCGCTATCTAGTATGGAACAAGCTGGCCTTCTTGTAAGAAGTGAGAAGGATGGCAGTCATTATGACCGCTTCCGCGGAAGAGTTATGTTTCCGATTTATACTTTACAAGGTAAGGTGATAGCGTTTAGTGGAAGGGCGTTAGGAGATGACACTCCGAAATATTTAAATAGTCCTGAAACACCGATTTTTTACAAAAGTAAGCTGTTGTATAATTTCCACCAAGCAAGGCCGTTTATTAGAAAACGTGGGCAGGTTGTCCTTTTTGAAGGTTATGCCGATGTACTAGCTGCGGTGAAAAGTGGTGTGGAAGAAGCTGTTGCGACAATGGGAACAGCCTTAACTGAAGAACAAGCGAAACTTTTGCGACGTAACGTTGAAACTGTTGTTCTTTGCTATGATGGTGATAAAGCAGGGCGAGAAGCGACGATGAAAGCAGGGCAATTACTATTGCAAGTTGGTTGCCAAGTGAAAGTTACATCCTTGCCAGATAAGCTTGACCCTGATGAATATGTGCAACAATATGGGACAACCGCTTTTGAAAATCTTGTGAAATCAAGTATAAGTTTTGTTGGTTTCAAAATAAATCATTTGCGTTTAGGGAAAAATTTGCAAGATGAGTCTGGCAAAGAAGAATATGTGAAAAGTGTTTTAAAAGAGTTATCATTGCTACAGGATGCGATGCAGGCGGAATCATATTTAAAATCATTATCGCAAGAATTTTCGTATTCAATGGAAACACTTTTGAATCAATTGCACCAATATCGCAAAGAACAAAAGGTACAGCAAAAACAAATAAAGCAGGTTTCTAAGCCATCTCAAATTGTTCAAACGAAGCCGAAGTTAACAGGTTTTGAAAGGGCAGAAAGAGAAATTATCTACCATATGTTGCAAAGTGCAGAAGTGACAGTACGTATGGAACCTCATATAGAAGATTTTTATACAGAAGAACATAAAGGGATTTTATATGAACTATACGCATATTATGAAAAGGGAAATGAACCTTCAGTCGGAACATTTTTAAGTTGGCTCTCTGATGAAAAGTTGAAAAATATTATCACTGATATTTCGACGGATGAATTTATTAATCCAGAGTACACAGAAGAAGCGTTACAAGGTCATTTGGAGGCGTTAAGACGCCATAAAGAGAAACTTGAAAAGATGGAAATTATCTTTAAAGTAAAACAAATGGAAAAAACAGATCCTGTAGAGGCTGCTAAATATTATGTGGCATATTTACAAAGTCAAAAAGCAAGAAAATAGCTTTTTTGATAAAATTTTAGTATAATGAATGTTTGTATCTCGCGTAAGGAGGGGAACAGATGGCTGATAAACCAGCTCGTTCTAAACAAATTGAAACTGAAATGACCCTTGAGCAAGTGAAAGAACAACTCACTGAGCTTGGAAAAAAACGTGGCGTTCTTACATATGAAGAGATTGCAGAACGCATGAATGGATTTGAAATTGAATCCGATCAAATGGATGAATACTATGAATATTTAGGTGAACAAGGGATTGACTTAGTTGGTGACAATGACAACGACGAAGGTCCTAATAATCGCCAAATTACAAAAACGGAAGAAGAATTCGACCTCAATGATTTAAGTGTGCCACCAGGTGTGAAAATCAATGACCCTGTTCGTATGTACTTAAAAGAAATTGGTCGAGTTGACTTACTGTCCGCTGAAGAAGAAATTCGACTTGCGACACGTATTGAAGAAGGCGATGAAGAAGCGAAACGCCGTCTTGCAGAAGCAAACTTACGTCTTGTAGTAAGTATTGCAAAGCGCTACGTTGGCCGCGGTATGCTTTTCTTAGACTTAATCCAAGAAGGAAATATGGGTCTAATTAAAGCGGTTGAAAAGTTCGACTATCGTAAAGGTTTTAAATTTAGTACGTATGCAACTTGGTGGATTCGCCAAGCTATTACACGTGCGATTGCAGACCAAGCGCGAACAATTCGTATTCCAGTTCATATGGTTGAAACCATTAATAAGTTAATTCGTGTACAACGTCAATTATTACAAGATTTAGGACGCGAACCATCTCCTGAAGAGATTGGTGAAGAAATGGATCTTGCTCCAGAAAAAGTACGCGAAATCTTAAAGATTGCACAGGAGCCAGTTTCTCTTGAAACACCAATTGGTGAAGAAGACGACTCCCATTTAGGTGACTTTATTGAAGACCAAGAAGCAACATCGCCTGCGGACCATGCAGCGTATGAGTTGCTAAAAGAACAATTAGAAGATGTGTTAGATACACTAACAGATCGTGAAGAAAATGTTCTGCGTCTTCGTTTTGGTTTAGATGATGGACGAACTCGTACGCTTGAAGAAGTTGGGAAAGTATTCGGCGTAACGAGAGAACGTATTCGTCAAATTGAAGCGAAAGCACTTCGCAAATTAAGACATCCAAGCCGTAGTAAGCGTCTTAAGGATTTCTTAGAATAGGCTACCTTTAAGTTTACTTCACTTTTGTGAAGTAAACTTTTTTATTTTGTTAATTTTTGTTAAAATTTATCTATCGGCAACGATTACAATTTCTTGTAATTTATTTTACAGAATTGTCTTTTGATTTGCAAATGCTCATTTTTCGATTTTTCGATTAATTTTGTTTATTCCATACAAAATAATATGTAGAAAAGTAAAAAATATGATGAGAAACGTTAGTAATTATCGAAATAATATGCGATATAATAGTGAAAATCAATAAAATGAATTTACGGAATATTTTTAACAAGTAGTAGTTTGCTCTTTTCTGCTAGAGTGTTTTCAAGTACAATATAAATGACTGAATCATCTAACTATTTAGCGGTATAGAGGGGGGAGAAGAGATATGAAACGTAATCCGTTGATTCCGTTCGCTCTTATTGCAGCATTAGGTATTATCGTTATGTTTGTATTTTCATTTCAGGGGCTAAATAAATCTAAAGAGTTAGCTGATGCAAAAAATGGTGGGAAACCAGCACAAACAGCATCAAAGCCAGAGGATATTGTAAAGCAAAGCTGTACGAGCTGTCATGGTGATCAGTTACAAGGGGCGGTAGGACCTAATTTACAAAAAATTGGTGGGAAACTTTCGAAAGATGAAATTAAAGAAGTTATTTCAAAAGGGAAAGGAAATATGCCGCCAAATATAGTTCCAGCTGATCAAGCGGCAAAAGTAGCTGATTGGTTGTCGAAGAAAAAATAAAGTATAGAAAAACAAGTCTTTTGCTTTTTGCAAAAGGCTTGTTTTTCTATACTATCTAAAATACGATTAGTAATAGAGAATTGAAGTATTGTTATGGGCTTGCAACAACTACTATAAATTCATTATCATGGAGACAGACTGACAAGAGAAGGAGTAATGGAAATACATGAATGAAGTAAAGCTTTCGAAACGATTAGAAGAAGTTGTGAGGGAGATTCCGGTAGGCTCTACAGTAGCTGATATTGGATCGGATCATGCGTATTTACCGTGTTATACAATTATAAATAATATTGCTACAAAAGCAGTTGCAGGAGAGGTTGTAGATGGACCGTTTCGCTCTGCACAAGCAACTGTAGCTGAAAGTGGCTTACAAGATAAAGTAGACGTTCGTAAAGGGAATGGATTAGCTGTTATAGCGCCAGGAGAAGTAGATGTTATTACGATTGCTGGTATGGGTGGAGCGTTAATTCGTGACATTTTAGAAAGTGGTAAAGAAAAATTAGAAGGTGTAACACGTTTAATCTTACAGCCGAATATTGCAGCGCACCATATTCGTGAATGGTTTATTGAAAATGGATGGGAGCTTATCCGTGAGAAAATTGTAATAGAAGACGGAAAGATTTACGAAATTTTAGTCGGAGAGCGTGGAGATATAGCGGTACCTTACTCTGAAAATAAACAAGCTGAATTGTTTATGGGGCCATTTTTAATAAAAGAAAAAAGTGAAGCTTTTGTTGAAAAGTGGGAAGGAGAATTGAAAAACTTCCAAAATATTTTAAAACAGTTAGAGCGTGCAGCAGAGTCTGAAGAGACAAAAGCGAAGCGTGCAGAAATAGATGTGAAAATGAAAATGATAGGAGAGGTTTTATCATGAGTAAAATTCCGAATGGCCATGAAATTATTTCTTTGTTTGAAGGTATGTATCCGAAGCATTTAGCGATGGAAGGGGATAAGGTTGGCTTACAGATTGGAGCGCTTAATAAACCTGTGCAGCACGTATTAATCGCGTTAGATGTAACTGAGGAAGTTGTGGACGAGGCGATCCAATTAGGAGCGAATATCATTATAGCGCACCATCCTTTAATCTTTAATCCATTAAAAGCGATTCATACAGATAAGGTGTACGGAAGAATTATTGAAACGTGTATTAAAAATGATATTGCGGTGTATGCAGCGCATACAAATGTAGATATTGCTAAGGGCGGGGTAAATGATTTACTTGCTGATGCGTTAGGGTTACAAAATACAGAAGTATTAGCTCCTACATATGCAGAAGCAATGAAAAAAATTGTTGTATTTGTTCCGGTAACCCATGCAGAAGAAGTGCGCAAAGCTCTTGGAGATGCGGATGCAGGTCATATCGGTAATTATAGCCACTGTACGTTCGGTAGCGAAGGGGTAGGCATGTTTATCCCTCAAGAAGGTACAAACCCTTATATCGGAGAAACTGGACAGTTAGAACGTGTGGAAGAGGTGCGTGTCGAAACGATTGTTCCAGCTTCATTACAAAGAAAAGTTATTAAAGCGATGTTGGCAGCCCATCCATATGAAGAAGTGGCATATGATGTATATCCGCTTGATAATAAAGGTGAAACATTAGGCCTTGGTAAAATAGGGTATTTACAAGAAGAAATGACGCTTGAGCAGTTTGCTTCACATGTAAAACAATCATTACATGTAAAGGGTGCAAGAGTTGTTGGAAAGTTAGATGATAAAGTGCGTAAAGTAGCTGTACTTGGTGGTGACGGTAATAAATATATAAACCAAGCGAAATTTAAAGGAGCAGATGTATATGTAACAGGTGATATGTATTATCATGTTGCTCACGATGCGATGATGATTGGTTTAAATATAGTCGATCCAGGGCATAACGTTGAAAAAGTAATGAAGCAAGGTGTACAAAAACAATTGCAAGCCAAAGTAGATGAAAAGAATTTCAATGTACAAATTCATGCTTCACAGTTACATACGGATCCGTTCACATTTGTATAAGAAAAATAAAAACCGTTGCTCATGTAGGCAACGGTTTTTTGTTATTGTTGTTTTTTTACTTTTACACGTGGCAATATCTTTTGAAGTGGTACTTTTCGAATTCTGTCCCATGTAGCTGGATTCATCGGGTCATATTGCTCTAAGAAAGCAATAACTTCTTTTGTGATTGGTGTTGGAGTAGAAGCACCCGCTGTAACTGCAACATTTTCGATACCTTGTAGCCATTCTAATTGGATTTCACTTACGTCTGCAACGCGGTATGCTCTCGTACCAGCGATTTCTTGTGATACTTGTGCTAAACGGTTTGAGTTGTTACTTTTCGGATCGCCGACAACAATTGTTAAATCTGCAACATCAGCTTGTTTAGCGACAGCTTCTTGGCGAACTTGAGTTGCTAAACAAATTTCCTTGTGGAATTCTGCTGTTGGGAATTTTTTCTGAATGTCCTCCATTAAATGTTGAACATCCCATTGACTCATTGTTGTTTGATTCGTAACTAAAATTTTATCTGTTGGGATTTCTAATGTTTTTAAATCGTCAGCTCTTTCGATAAGATGAACGATATCAGGTGCAATACCAACTGCGCCTTCTGGTTCTGGATGATTTTTTTTGCCGATATAAATGACATGATATCCTTCAGCTTTCTTTGCTTCAATAAGGTCATGTGTTTTTGTAACATCTGGGCAAGTTGCATCAATTGTCGTTAAACCTTTTGCTTTTGCACGTTGTTTAACTTCTGGAGAAACACCGTGTGCAGTAAAAATAACAGTACCAGAATCGATTTTATCTAAAATTTCTAATCGACTTGGACCGTCTAATGTAATGATGCCATCCTCTTCGAAAGCATCTGTTACATGCTTATTGTGAACAATCATACCTAAAATATAAATGGGTCTCGGTAATGATGTATCTAATGCGGCGTTACGTGCAATAACCATCGCGTCAACAACGCCGTAGCAATAACCACGAGGGGAAATTTTAACAATCTTCATGTGAGTAATCCTCTCCTTCTAAACAAGGGATACTTTTGTGCATAGTCCATTACATTATAAAGGAGGAGGAGATAGAAAACAAAGGATTGTTACACATATAGTTTTGGTTTTGTTGCTGATTGTTGAACGGGTTCTTTCGGAACCTCTTTTTCTATTACCGGTTCAAGCACTATTTTTTTTCGTTTCCTTTTTGGAGGTGGAGGAGGTGGAGTTGCTACCTCAACCTGTTCTGTTGCATCTTCAGTTTGATTTTCTTCCGTACTTTTTCCAGAGGTGAGGATTTTAACAATGCTTGGTAGACTACGCATAATGGGACCGTACTGTTCGACAACAGGACCGACAGATTGCACGACTTGAGATACTTTTTCGATATTATTTATCATATTAGTTGGGTTCGAAATTAAATTTGAAAAAAAACTACCGATGCCGCTGCTAGATGCCGCTGCAGTTGTAGCTGACGCAACACCACGTGTATCATTTGATTCATACATTTGAGGTGGTATCATCTGTTGAGGATATTGCTGCATGTATGGTTGATATTGTTGTGTATATTGTTGTTGGTATGGCTGTTGCTGTTGATATTGGGGCGGCGGTTGTTGGTGCATCATCGGTGGCCCTTCCATTTGTCGATAAGGAGGGACCATTTGCATGAAAGGTTCGGTTGGATCGTGTTTTTTAAAGAGTTTAGCAAGGAAACCTTTCTTTTTTTGAGCCATCGGTGGTAGTTGTGGAATCGGATATGGTGTGTAAGATTGTTGTCCTCGATTCGGATACATTTGTCTTATAGGGGATTTCGGAAACATGTGGGAAATCCTCCTTTCTTCAGTTAGGTATATACACATACAATATGCAATGGAAGGAAAGAAGGTTAGTTTTTGAGATAAAAACCTAAACTAAAGATGGATTTTACTTGTAGATTTCGATATAATGTAGACTTGACTGATTTGTGCGCAGTAGAAATTTTAGAAAGAAGGTGTAACTTATGACACTACAAACTTTTACACAGTATGATTTTAAACCATTTTTAATAGATGCAGTTCGTGAACTACGCTTTTCAGAGCCGACAGGAATTCAAAAGAAAATTTTCCCGGTCGTGAAAAAAGGTGTGAGTATAATTGGACAATCCCAAACTGGTTCTGGGAAAACACATGCATACTTACTTCCTACATTAAACAGAATTGATGCAGGTCGTGAAGAAGTACAACTTGTTATTACAGCGCCTACTCGTGAGTTAGCACAACAAATTTATCAAGAAATTGTGAAACTAACAAAGTTCTGTGCAGAAGATCAAATGATTACAGCACGCTGTTTAATTGGTGGAACTGATAAACAACGATCAATTGAAAAGTTGAAAAAACAACCTCATATTGTAGTTGGAACGCCAGGACGTATTAAAGACTTAGTAGAAGAAAAGGCGCTATTTGTTTATAAAGCGGATACTATTATTGTCGATGAAGCGGACTTAATGCTTGATATGGGATTCATTCAAGATGTAGATAAAATTGCGGCACGTATGCCTAAAAACCTGCAAATGTTAGTTTTCTCTGCAACAATTCCTCAAAAATTAAAACCATTTTTGAAGAAATATATGGATAATCCAGAACATATTCATATTAATCCGAAGCAAGTTGCAGCAGGAAATATTGATCATTACCTTGTGCCTTCAAGACACCGTAATAAAACTGAATTAGTGAAAAATATGCTACTTCAATTTAAACCATATTTAGCAATTGTCTTTACAAACACAAAGAAGAAGGCTGATGAAGTAGCCGATGGATTAGCAGAACGTGGGTTAAAAGTAGGACGTATACACGGTGATTTATCACCACGTGATCGTAGAAAAATGATGAAACAAGTTCGTGATTTAGAGTTCCAATACATTGTCGCAACAGATTTGGCGGCACGCGGTATTGATATTGAAGGGATTAGCCATGTTATTAACTATGAACTTCCACCAGATTTAGATTTCTTCGTTCACCGTGTTGGAAGAACTGCACGTGCGGGTCATTCAGGTATTGCAGTGACGATTTATGATCCAGCAAATGAAGAAGCGTTAGATAGTTTGGAAAAACAACGTCATATCGAGTTTAAGCATGTAGATTTACGCGGAGATGAATGGGCGGATTTAGGTGACCGTCGTCGTCGTAAGAGCCGTAAAAAACCAAATGATGGACTAGATGTTATGGCAACAAAAGTTGTTAAAAAGCCGAAAAAAGTAAAACCAAACTATAAACGAAAACTTGCAACAGAACGTGACAAAGTGAAGAAAAAATATAGCAATAAAAAAAGATAAGGGATTTCCCTTATTTTTTTTTATCTCACTACTTGAGAGAAAATCGATTACTGCAGACTAATAATTAGTGAGGGGTAGAAAAAACGTTGACTAAAGTTTCACTTTATTGGATTAATTTAAGTATAGAGTGCAGACTGTTTAAATAGTCAGTTTAATCTATGTAGTGCCTTTTGTGTGAACAAACAATTCGCTACATATTTCTACAAATTATGCTATCATTATATCTATTGTATATTGAAGAGGTGATTGTATGTTAAAGATAGGATCTCATGTTTCAATGAGTGGTAAGAAGATGTTATTAGCAGCAAGTGAAGAGGCTGTTTCATACGGTGCAACAACGTTCATGATTTATACAGGTGCACCGCAAAATACACGAAGAAAACCAATTGAAGAATTGAATATAGAAGCAGGAAGAAAACATATGGAACTAAATGGTATTGAGGAAATTATCGTCCATGCTCCGTATATTATTAATGTTGGAAATACGACGAAACCTGAGACGTTCCAATTAGGTGTGGATTTCCTGCGTATGGAACTTGAAAGAACGGCAGCATTAGGGGTAGCGAGACAAATTGTTCTTCACCCAGGAGCTCACGTTGGTGCAGGAGCAGATGCTGGTATTCAACAAATTATTAAAGGGCTTAATGAAGTAATAACGCCAGAACAAACGGTTAATATTGCGCTAGAAACGATGGCAGGAAAGGGAACAGAATGCGGTCGTAGTTTTGAAGAAATTGCGAAAATTATTGATGGTGTGAAATATAATGAAAAACTATCTGTATGTTTTGATACGTGTCATACGCATGATGCAGGTTATGACCTTGTAAATGATTTTGACGGTGTGTTAAACGAATTTGATAAAATTGTTGGAATAGATCGTTTGCAAGTACTTCATATTAATGATAGTAAAAATGTACGCGGAGCTGGAAAAGACCGTCATGAAAATATCGGTTTCGGTCATATTGGCTATAAAGCATTACATCATATTGTGCATCATCCACAGTTAATGAACGTACCAAAAATTCTTGAAACACCGTATGTAGGTGAAGATAAAAAAGATAAGAAGCCACCATATAAATTAGAAATCGAAATGCTGAAAAATGGTACTTTTGATGAAGGAATTCTTGAAAAAATTAAAGCGCAATAAGGAGGGGATTTTCCCCTCCTTATTTTAATAGCTGCTGAAATAAAGTATTTACTTGTTGGGCAGTGGCAGGAGTAGTTACTGTAGCGATTTGTTTTAGCAAATCTAGTCGCTCGGTATTATCATAAATGTTAATATTTTTTCCCTTCATAAGTAAAACAATTTGATCAGCTTGCGCAGTCGTAATTGAAACTTCATATTCTTTACTATATTTCAATAACTCTTTTGTAGAAATATGATTTAATTTTTTGTTCACAATTTGTTTAATGAGGTTCATCGTGTTGTCCTCCTTCACACGTTCTTCTATCGAAATATATGTAAGCATAGCTTGTACATATTCGTATCAAGGTGCATTTTTTCAATGGGGAAAAGAAGCTTATGTTATAATATAAGAACGAAACTATAGATAAAGAGTATAAGGAGGACTTATGGAGAAAAAGCAACATCGAAAAGAAAGTGTTATTCATCTTGTATATCGTTTAGTTATGATTGTCTTTGGGGCAGCGTGTGCGGCGGTAGCGATTGAACTGTTTTTAATGCCAAATAAAATTATTGATGGTGGAATTATTGGTATTTCTCTTATATTAGATTATCTTACTCCTAATATTTGGTGGTTAAGTTTCTCTACTTTAGTTGTTATCCTCAACATTCCTTTTATGTACTCCGGGTATAAGCAAATTGGAAAAACATTCATGTTATCTTCAGCATTTGGAATTGTAGCTTTAGCATTTATTGAATCAACGTTGCATGCTATCCCGCCATTTACAACAGAGCCGATTTTAGCAACAGTTTTCGGCGGTCTTATTTTAGGGATCGGTGTAGGACTTGTTATTCGTCATGGTGGATCGTTAGACGGGACGGAGATTATGGGAATTCTATTAACGAAGAAATTACCGTTTTCTGTTGGTGAATTCGTAATGTTTGTGAACTTATTCATTTTTGCATGGGCAGCATTTGTTTTTGGTGTTGAACAAGCGATGTATTCTGTTATGACGTACTATATCGCATTCAAAACAATTGATACCGTAATTCAAGGATTAGACGAAACGAAAGCGGTTTTAATCGTATCCGATCAATATGAGGAAGTATCAAATGCAATTTTACACCGCCTTGGTCGTGGAACAACAAAACTTGTTGCTAAAGGTGGCTATACAGATAAAGAAAAAGAAGTTATTTATGCAGTTGTAACACGTCTGGAAGTGACGAAGTTAAAATCAATTGTGCATGAAATTGATGAAAACGCATTTGTTACGATTATGAATACACAAGAGACAAATGGTGGTAAGTTTAAATCAGCAATTCATTAAAAAGTTAATTGTAATATCTTTTGAAAGCAGAGAATTCTTCTCTGCTTTTTGTTATAATAATAAGGTTTCTTGAAATAAAGAATATATTTTAGGCAGATTGGTTTACAACTATAATAAGCTGTACTATAATTCAAATAGAGATAAATCGGAATCATTCTGAATTAAAATAGGTGAGATGATATGAATAATATATTGGAAATAGAAGGATTAACGTTTCGATATGAAGATCGCAACGTGTTAGAAGATATTAATTTGCAAGTTCCGAAGGGAGCTTTTTTAGGTTTAGTTGGACCAAATGGTTCAGGGAAATCGACTTTACTTAAATGTTTATTGGGTGTTTTAAAACCAAAGCAAGGAAGTATTAGATTGTTTGGCATTGATAGTAAGAAATTTAAAGAGTGGAATAAAGTTGGTTATGTATCCCAAAAGGCAAGTAGTTTTAACTCAGGTTTCCCAGCAACTGTTTTTGAAGTTGTTTCAATGGGGCTCGTTTCGAAAAAGGGGCTTTTTCGCTTTTTTACGAAAGACGATAATGCGAAAGTAGAAAAAGCGATTGCTGATGTAGGTATGAGTGAGTTTCAAGGTCGCAACATTGGAGAACTTTCTGGTGGACAACAACAGCGTGTATTTATTGCTCGTGCACTTGTGAGTAATCCGGAATTGCTTATTTTGGACGAACCTACTGTTGGAATCGATGTGAAAAATGTGGAAAGCTTCTATGAGATACTAGAGGATTTAAACAAAAGGCTAGGAATCACGTTAATTCTTGTTACGCACGATATGGGTGCTGTAACAGAGAAGGTGACGCATGTTGCATGTTTAAATCAGCATCTACATTTCCATGGGAATGTAGAGAAATTCCGAGAGTTAGAAGATGCAGAAATGTCGATTTTATATGGACATCATGTTCATCGCTTAGAACATGAACATGGGCATCACGGGAGGATATAATGATACAGGATTTTTTACAATATGATTTTTTACGTAATTCTTTATACGCTGGTGTTTTAATAGGGCTTGTCGGACCACTTATCGGCGTGTTTGTTGTAATTCGCCGCATGTCGCTTATTGCGGATGCATTAAGTCATGTGACGTTATCAGGAATTGCAGCCAGTTTATTACTTGAAAAGACAATCTTTACTGGTGGGTTTTTAAACCCTTTATATATGGGAATGTTTTTTTCAATCGGTGGAGCATTGCTAATTGAAAAATTACGTACTGTATATAAACATTATCAAGAGTTAGCAATTCCGATTATACTTTCAGCAGGGATGGGGATTGGAGTTATCTTCATTTCACTTGCTAATGGATTCAATACGGATTTATTTAGTTATTTATTTGGTAGTGTAAGTGCTGTGACAAGTGCAGATTTAATTATTATTGGTATAGTGGCAATTGTAGTTATTATAACGATTGTTTTATTATACAAAGAGTTGTTTTTACTATCATTTGATGAGGAATACGCTGTATCAACCGGTTTGAGTGCAAAGTGGATTCACTTTATTTTCATTATATTAGTTGCTCTTGTAATTGCGGTATCAATGCGTGTTGTAGGTGTTCTTCTCGTATCATCTTTAATGACGTTACCAGTTGCAGCAAGTATTCGTATTGCAAAAGGGTTTAAACAAACAATTTTCTTTTCCATTTTATTTGGTGAAATTGCAGTAATTGGTGGAATGTTTGCTTCGTATCAACTTGATCTAGCACCAGGTGGTACAATTGTTATGATAGCGGTTCTTATTTTAATCGGTGCGATTTTATGGAAGAAGAAAAAAACTGCATAAAGTAGGGATAGGTATGAATCTAACAGAAGCTTTACGCCTAATGAAGGAAAAAGGATATAAACATACGGGGAAAAGGGAAGAGATGCTAAGATTATTTGCGGCGCATAATCGTTATTTAACCGCAAAAGATGTTTTAGAACATATGAAGGATGATTATCCAGGACTTAGTTTCGATACGATTTATCGTAACTTAACGGTTTTTGCTGAAATTGGTGTTTTAGAGCAAACGGAATTAAATGGTGAAAAACATTTTCGTTTTATGTGCTCTATTATGGAACATCATCATCATTTCATTTGTTTAGATTGTGGTGGTACGAAAGAAATCACTTCTTGCCCAATGGATTTTATGAATAAAGATTTTAAAGGTTATGAGGTAACGGGACATAAGTTCGAAATATATGGTCGTTGTCCAAAATGTGCAAAATAAGAGAACTCGTCGGTTATATAACTGACGAGTTTTTAATTTAAATGTGAAAAAAGGTTGCTCACAAAAATTGTGGGCAACCTTTTTTTATTGTTCTTGTTCCTGTTTTTCTTTTTCTTTTTCTCGTTCGGCAGCCATTTCAGCAGCGATTACATCAATTTCTTTTTTCAGTTCTTCTACCATTGTTTCTTCGGGTACTTTACGAACGACTTGCCCTTTACGGAATAATAAACCTTCTCCGCGTGCACCGGCAATACCGATGTCAGCTTCACGAGCTTCACCAGGACCGTTTACGGCGCAACCGAGTACTGCAACCTTAATTGGAACTTTAAGTGTAGAGATGTATTCTTCGACTTCATTAGCAATGCTAATGAGGTCGATTTCAATACGACCACAAGTTGGACAAGAAATAAGTGTTGCGGCATTAGATGCAAGACCGAATGACTTTAATAGTTCACGTGCAACTTTTACTTCTTCAACTGGATCAGCACTTAAAGAAATACGAAGTGTATTTCCGATGCCTTTACTTAAAATTGCTCCAAGACCGGCGGCGCTTTTTACAGTCCCAGCAAACAATGTTCCTGATTCTGTAATACCTAAATGTAATGGATAATCAAAAGCGCGAGCAGCTTTTTCGTACGCTTCAATTGCTAAGTTAACATCAGAGGCTTTCATGGATACGATAATATCGTGGAAATCTAAGTCCTCTAAAATTTTAATATGGTGCAGTGCGCTCTCGACCATACCATCAGCAGTTGGATATCCATACTTTTCTAAAATATGACGTTCTAATGAGCCGGCATTTACACCGATACGGATTGGAATGCCACGCTCTTTCGCTGCATTTACAACAGCTTCTACTTTATGGCGACGTCCAATGTTACCTGGATTGATACGTACTTTATCAATGCCGCCTTCGATTGCTTTTAAAGCAAGGCGATAATCAAAATGAATATCAGCAACAAGTGGAATGTTGATTTGTTTTTTAATATCAGCAATAGCATTTGCTGCGCGTTCGTCTGGAACAGCAACACGAACAACTTGACAGCCAGCTTCTTCTAAACGTTTAATTTCAGCAACTGTAGCCTCAACATCATGTGTTTTTGTTGTCGTCATACTTTGTATAATTAATTCATTGTTACCGCCAATTGTTAAATTACCGACTTTAACTGGACGTGTTTTTGTGCGTTGAGTCATTTCATTCACGAATTGATCGCTCTCCTTATAAAAGAAGTTTCTTATTTTAGTCCCTTACATCAATGATAGTATGTGTGAGAAAGGGCTATAGAAACCAAAGTACTCGGTTTCACTTTTACTATTGTATCAGCGCCTTTATGTAATTGACAAGGATTAAGTGATTGCTTATTGATATAACGGGAATTTATAAGACTTTCCAACTTGGATTTTTGTAGCAGATGTATTTTTATTTAATTGCTTAAAATCATCAATTACTTTTTCAATAGAAGGGATTTTTTTCTTATTAATCGCTTCTGTAATAGAAAGAACTGTATCGCCAGTTTTTACTTCGATTGCTTTATAAGCTGTATCCGTTTCTTTTTCTGTTTCTTTCTCTTTATTTTGTTTTGTATCTGTATTTTCTTGTTTTATCGTTTGGGCAGCAGAGGTTTTTTTGTATGAACTTAACATCGGTAAAGTACCGATTTTTATGTCGTAATAAAATATATAACCGAGGACAAGCACGAATAAGAGTACACCTAATCTCTTCATATCCTTCACTCCTTTGCTAGGAATATATGCTTGTCCAAAAAAAAAATGCCTATTTAGGCATTTTTTTATAGTTCTTGTTTTTCTTTCGGTTTTGGAACTTCTTTAATTGTTAAGTATAGAACGATTAAAACAACTGCAATGTAAATGAATGTTGCACCAGGTACGTTTATTTTGAATAAATCCATAATCATAAAGAAGATTGTTGGAATTGTGTAGCTGTAAGCAGTTAATGTCCAAACTTGTTTATAAGATAATTTGCGTTGACCGCTCATCGCAGAACCGATGAAGGCAAGCAATGTAACTCCTACAAAGGTAATAAATAATTGGAACAAGTACAGTAAGAACCCAATAACGAATAATAAGATTGGATAGATACTGTCAAATAACGAAATGAAATCTTGTAAATCCTTTTTCTCAAGAGATGCGCCTAATAAGTCATTATAGGAGTATGTTTGTGTTTGACCATTCCCCATGGAGACTACTTTATCTTTTAAAACAAATAAACCTGTTTTATTTTGATATTTTTCTAAGTCTGTTGAATTGGGATCAAATACGAAAAGGGCATTTCCATCTTCTTTTTCGATAGGTTGATCAATATCAGCTGTTAGCTCGCCATTTTCAATTTTAAAATCAGGTAAATCTTTTTCGATTACTTTATTTACCATGTTAACACCATCTTGGATGACGCTACCGTACAAGAAAGTTCTTGGAATAGTAGTGATTAGGCAAAGAAGCATAATATACAAAATGGTTTTACCGATTTTTTGAAAACGGAAAAGCGCCATATCTTTAGGCGAATATACGCTTTTTGCTAGCTGTGTAAAAATGGACATAGATTCACTTCCTTTATGTATGTATAAAATCATTGTAACGTACGAATCTAGAGAAGCTCAAGATATATTATATTTACATATAGTAGAGAGGACTAAATTCCTTCTTATTAATTTACTTCTTTTAGTAGAGAAAAATACAATTGACACTTTTCTTTTGTATATGGTAAATTTATCTTACATTTTTCAAACGATATATCCGATGGGAATTTAGTTGTTTTTAATGGTACATACGTAATCGTGGACCCTTAGCTCAGTTGGTTAGAGCAGACGGCTCATAACCGTCCGGTCGTAGGTTCGAGTCCTACAGGGTCCATATCCATTTCATATGTTTATTATGTCAGCAGGAAGCTTCCTTGTAGAAGGAAGCTTTTTTTCGGAATATATGAGCATTTTAATTGAAAAGAAGTGGGAATTTTGCTACTTTAATGATAGCAAGACAAAGCGATTTATTTGTTTGCACCCTATGGCAATTAGGGTAGAATGAAGTTGTAGGTCACATATGTAGTGACAATACATAAACCGGGAGGAATATAACAATGGCAAAACACGAATTACCAAATTTACCTTATGCGTATGATGCTTTAGAACCTCACTTTGATAAAGAAACAATGAACATCCATCATACAAAACATCACAACACGTATATTACAAACTTAAACGCTGCTTTAGAAGGTCATGCAGAATTAGCAGACAAAAGCGTTGAAGAATTAGTTGCAAACTTAAACGAAGTACCTGAAGCAATCCGTACAGCAGTACGTAACAATGGTGGCGGACATGCTAACCATACATTCTTCTGGACAATCCTATCTCCAAACGGCGGGGGACAACCAGTAGGCGAACTTGCAACTGCGATTGAAGCGAAATTCGGTAGCTTCGATGCATTCAAAGCAGAATTCGCAAAAGCTGGCGCAACTCGCTTCGGTTCTGGTTGGGCTTGGTTAGTAGTAAACAATGGTGAGTTAGAAGTAACAAGCACTCCAAACCAAGATTCTCCTCTAACTGAAGGTAAAACTCCAGTTATCGGTTTAGATGTTTGGGAGCATGCTTACTACTTAAATTACCAAAACCGTCGTCCTGACTACATCGGTGCATTCTGGAACGTTGTAGATTGGAACGTTGCTGAAAAACTTTACCAAGAAGCAAAATAATTGAAGTTAATAAAGCTAGAAAAAAGCTAGGAGTTTTCTCCTAGCTTTTTTCTATGCTCTCCTTTTACATAATTGAGCTTGTCTTTGGAAGACTAGAACATGAAGTAAAGGAGAGTTGTGTATGAAGTGGAAACATGTAATTGGTGATGTTGAAGTGAATCGGGATTTAGTATTATTGCTCGTTATAGGAGGTTTATACACGCTCGCAATTTCTTTATCGAATACGTTTGTAAACATTTATTTATGGAAGCAAACACAAAATTATGTAAATCTGGGCTTGTATAATTTGGCCAGCGTTGTATTGCAGCCTCTAACATTTCTTGTGGGCGGGAAATTAGCGAAACGTATTGATCGCTCGATTTTATTGAGAATTGGTGTAGGCACGTTAGCTGTTTTTTTTATCGTCGTTTTAGTAGCGGGAAAAAGTGCATCTCACTATATTTTACTAATGGGAGCCCTTTTAGGAGTTGGTTATGGTTTTTATTGGCTCGCTTTTAACTTGTTGACATTTGAGATTACAGAACCAGAAACAAGAGATTTTTTTAACGGTTTTCTAGGACTTCTTACATCGTTCTCTGGAATGATTGGGCCGATAGCAGCAGGATATACAATTTCACGTATGGAAAAATGGAGTGGTTATACTGTCGTTTTCTTCCTCTCGTTACTGCTATTTGCGGTTGCAGTCGTTCTAAGCTTTTTTTTATCAAAGAGGGAATGTGAAGGACGCTATGAAATTGTGCAAGTATTGAAAGAGCGGCAAGTTGATGAAAACTGGGGAAGAATTACGCGTGCTCATTTCTTCCAAGGTTTGAGAGAGGGAACGTTTATTTTCGTTATTTCGGTATACGTCTATTTAGCATCTGGTAGCGAGTTAGCATTAGGGAAGTATAGTTTAGTGAATTCTGCAGTATCATTTGTATGCTATTATTTAGTTACTCGTCTGTTAAAGAAAGAATGGCGAAAAAAAGCAATTTTAATTGGTGGCATTATTTTATATGCGGTCGTATTTTTAGTTATTTTCAATGTTACATATACGAAATTACTTATTTATGCAGCATGTATCGCGGTTGCATATCCCATTTTACTCGTTCCGTACGGATCCATGACATACGATGTAATTGGTAGAGCAAAACAGGCGAGAGAATGGCGTGTAGAATATGTAGTTGTCAGGGAATTATGGTTAAATGCCGGAAGGATTTGTTCCATTTTAAGTTTTTTATGTGCTGTCATATTCTTTCCTCCTGAAAAAAGTTTACCTTTCTTACTATGTATTTTAGGAGCTGGACATTTTCTTATTTATTTTGCAGTTAAAAATGTCAAATATGAAGAGGGAAATGTGAACAAAACCAGCGTTGTAGCGCAAGGAAGCACGCAGAATCAAACTGAACCAGAAGGTTAACTTATCGTTTGTTTTATGCTAGAATAGAAAAAGATGTAAGACAGCAGTGAGGGCACCTGTATGAAGGTGTCCCTTTCACATTACATAGCTGTTGGTAGAGGGGGTTTGTATGAGTAAGAAGCAGAAAAAGAACCAGACAAAGACAAAAACCCACGTTCCCTTTCGGTTAAACGTGTTGTTTTTTTGCGTGTTTTTAATGTTCTCCGCAGTTATTGTAAGGCTTGGATACGTACAAATTGTTCGTGGCGAGGAATATAAAAATGAAGTTGAGAAAAAAGAAAATTCAACGATAAGTAATCCTGTACCACGCGGGAAAATATTTGATCGTAATGGAGAAGCGGTCGTAGATAATGAGCCTATTCGTACAATTACATTTACAAAAATGAAGGGATCAACTGCAGCAGATCGCTTAGAAACGGCGAAAAAGTTAGCAGATTTAATTGAAGTCCCAACAGATAAGTTAACAGATCGCGATAAAAAAGATTATTGGCTTGCTTTACATAAAGAAGAAGCAGAAACAAAAATCACAAAAAAAGATCGTGAAGAGCTTAAAATAAATAAAATTGACGATAAAGAACTGGATGAACGTCAACGAAATCGTGTGACAGAAGAAGAAATTAATCAACTGTCAGCAAAAGATTTAGAAATATTGGCGATCAAAAGTAAGATGGAAAGCGGATATGCAATGACGCCGCAAATCGTTAAAAAAAATGCAACACCGGAAGAATACGCGATTATTAGTGAAAATTTAGCGAAATTACCAGGTGTAGATACAAATGTTGACTGGGAGCGAAAATATAAGTATGACGATATGTTCCGAAGTGTACTTGGTGGTGTAACTTCTTCTGATGAAGGGTTACCGAGAGAAAGGTTAGATTACTATCTTGTTCGTGATTATAATCGTAATGATCGCGTAGGAAAAAGTTACCTTGAGCAACAGTACGAAGATAGTTTACACGGCACAAAAGCTGAAGTTAGAAATGTTACAGATAAAGAGGGTAATATTTTAGAAACTATTAATGTGTCACAAGGACAACGAGGTAACGATCTGAATTTAACAATTGATATGGCATTACAAAAGCGCGTAGAAGAAATTCTTACGAAAAACTTAATGAGATTTAAAGGGAGCGAACCTCTTTTAGACCGTGCATTCGTTGTAATGATGAACCCGAAAAATGGTGAAGTTTTATCTATGGCGGGGAAACAATTAGTGAATAAAGACGGTGAAACGAAAGTAGAAGATTTTGCATTAGGAACGATGACGAGTTCTTATCCGATGGGTTCAACTGTAAAAGGTGCGACAGTACTTACGGGATATCAAACTGGTGCAATTCAACCTGGATCTGTACAGTTAGATGAACCAATTAAATTAAAAGGGACACCTACGAAGTCATCTTGGAAAACGATGGGGTATATTAATGACCTTACAGCGTTAAAAATGTCTTCTAACGTTTATATGTTTAAAACAGCGATGAATATTGCAGGGGTTCCGTACATACGAGGCGGTACGTTAGATATCCCGCAAAAAGCATTTGATACTATGCGTTATTATTTTGGGCAGTTTGGGCTTGGTGTAAAAACAGGAATTGATTTGCCAAATGAAACTGCTGGTCAAATAGGTAAAGGGAATCAACCAGGTTTCTTATTAGATTTATCAATCGGACAGTATGATACGTATACACCGCTTCAATTAGCGCAATATATTTCGACGATTGCAAATGGTGGATATCGTATGCAACCCCAAGTTGTAAAGGAAATCCGTCAGCCATCGGCGAAACCAGAGGAAGTTGGAAAAGTTGTTCAATCCATGGAACCGAAAGTGTTAAATCGTGTTGATATGCCTGAATCACAAATTAAACGTGTTCAAGAAGGATTTAGACAAGTGTTTAACGATTCAGGTGGTACAGCTACAAAGTACTTTGCAGGTGCACCATATAAAGCAGCTGGGAAAACAGGTACAGCTCAAACTGTATATGGCGGAGATAAAGAGATTGGTAGAAATGCAAAAGGTGAGCGTGTTGAAACATATAACTTAACATTAGTAGGTTATGCGCCACTTGAAGACCCAGAAGTAGCATTTTCTGTTGTTGTGCCATGGGTACATGATGACAAAACAGGGATTAATGGATATATTGGTCGTGAAATAATGGACGCTTACTTTGATTTGAAAAAACAAGCATTAACTGGTGAAGCTCCAAAAGATGAAAAAGAGAAAAAAAGTAATGCACAAGATGATGAATAAAAAAGTTGTAAAAAAAGCACACTATCTGAAAAGATAGTGTGCTTTTTTTTATGCTTTATGCATATGGTTTAGTAAATGTGGACAAGCGTAAAATGTTGAAAAAAACATATAGTTTCAAAAACGATGAACATAACGAGATGAGTGCATACGCTCTAAGTTTGTCTTGTGTGGTAGGAGATAGCAGTTTTATGGATGATTAGAAAATTCCCTGCATCTAAAGTAAAAAAGTGAAAATAAAGTTTGTGTATACAGTTGTTTTTGTGGAACTTTACAAAACTTTTACAAACAATTAAAACCGAATTAATAGTTTAGCAGTATTCTTATATCTGTAATCCTGTTATTTCCGGTTACTTCTAGGAGGAAGAACACGTGAAATGGATGAGCGCATCGATTAAAGTTTTGACATTATCGACATGTTTCCTTTGTTTTAATATGTCTACTGCATTCGCTACAAATGAAATGGGAGAAGTGAGAGTTGATGGATCCTCAACGGTTTTTCCTATTATAGAGGCAGTAGCAGAGGAATATACAAAGGCCCATCCAAACGTGAAAATTTCTATTAGTATTTCTGGGACAGGAGGAGGATTTAATCGTTTCAGTAAAGGAGAAGTAGATATAAATAATGCTTCGAGATTGATGAAACCGGTAGAAGAAAATGCAATGCAGAAAAACTCCATTCAATTTACACCATTTGAGGTTGCTTATGATGGTCTAACGATTGTTGTGAATCGTCAAAATACGTGGGTAAACAATATGACGATAGACGAGTTATGTCTATTATGGAGTGAAAATGGAAGATTGAAACGATGGTCACAAATTCATTCATCATGGCCACGTGAACAAGTTAAATTTTATGCGCCAGGCGTAGACTCTGGTACTTATGATTATTTCCAAAATGTTGTCTTACAAAATAATCGCCTTGTAAAAACGATTTCTTTGTCTGAAGACGATCAAGTTATTATGCAAGGGGTAATGAATGATAAAAATGCCATTGCTTTTGTAGGATATGCTTATTATATGGCCAATCGAGATAAGGTAAAAGCAATACAGGTGGATGGTGTATTTCCAACGAAAGAGACCATTCAATCGGGTACGTATAAGCCATTATCTAGGCCGCTATTTACGTATGTGAATCATGCATCTATCAGAAATAAAATTAATGTAGCAAATTATGTTGAGTTTATGATTAAGCATGTTGGAAGCCTTGCTGAAGAGGTCGGATATGTAAAATTACCAAAAGAAAAATATAATGAACAGCTGCGAATGTTAACAGAAATAAAAAGGTAATGTCAGGGTGGAAAGGGGTTTTCATCTTTGGCTCATAATGACAAAAGTCAAATTACACTTTCTGTACAACATTTGATTGAGAGAAATACAAATAGAAGAAAAAAAACGCAGCGAATCAATCGAATTGTTCCGTTAATACTAAAAGTCATTGCTAGCGTGTCCATTGTAACGACACTTGGAATTATTATTACGTTGGCAAATGAAACAATCATGTTTTTTCAAAAGATATCCTTGTATTCTTTTTTGACAGAGAAAGAATGGTTACCTTTTTTTGAAGATCCGAAATTCGGTATATTACCACTTATATGTGGAACAATCCTTGTAACAGCAATTGCCATGTTCGTAGCAATTCCTATTGGTTTAGGTTGTGCCGTGTTTTTAAGCGAATACGCTTCGAATGGCGCTCGGAAAATATTAAAACCGTTGTTAGAGCTACTAGCAGGCATCCCGACAATTGTATATGGTTTTTTCGCGTTAACAGTTGTCACACCACTTTTACAACGCGTTATACCAGATTTGCAGTTTTTTAATGCTATTAGTCCGGGTATTGTTATAGGGTTCATGATGATCCCGACGATTGCGTCTCTCTCTGAAGATGCGATGAGGGCTGTAGAAAAAGGAATTAAAGAAGCCTCATTAGCGCTAGGAGCGACTCGTTTTGAGATGGTAAAACAAGTGGTGTTTCCATCGGCTTTTACGGGCATAATGGCAGCGATTATATTAGCAGCTTCCAGGGCAATTGGTGAAACGATGATTGTTGTTATTGCAGCTGGATCAACACCTAATGTATCGATAGATCCGACTCATTCTATTCAAACATTAACAGCCTATATTGTACAAGTGAGTTTAGGTGATGCTCCGCACGGAACGATTACTTATTACAGCATGTATGCTGTAGGTGCAACGTTATTTATGTTTACTTTTATTATGAATATCATTTCGCAATATATTATGCGCCGTTTTAGGAGGGTGACATAATATGCGAATGTTAAACCATAAAAAAATACAAGAAAATATGGCATCGCGTTTTTTAAAGGATCGGATTTACAAGTGTTTGTTTTATATAGCAATTTTGTTTTCAGTAGTAATACTTTTTATATTGCTTTTTCAAATTTTTGAAAAAGGTATAAGTTATCTTTCAATAGATTTCTTTACAAACTTCGCCTCACGTAATCCGAGAGAAGCTGGGATTGTAGCTGCTTTGTCAGGAACAATACTATTTATGAGCATTGTTATACCGGTCTCTTTTATATTTGGAGTCGGAACAGCTCTTTATTTAGAGCATTATGCGAAGGAGTCCGTTTTTAAAAAGTTAATAGAATTAAATAATCAAACATTAGCAGGGGTACCTTCCGTTGTGTTTGGTTTACTCGGGTTAACTATTTTCGTATACGCTCTCCATTTAGGAGAGAGCATAATTGCAGCGGCACTGACGATGAGTTTACTCGTCTTACCAACTGTTGTGGTAGCTAGTCAAGAAGCGATTCGAACTGTACCGAGCTTATTACTAGAGGCTTCTTATGGATTAGGTGCTACGAAGTGGCAAACGATGTATCAAATTGTATTGCCAGTAGCTTTACCAGGGATTGTAACGGGATGTACGTTAGCGGTATCGAGAGCAATTGGTGAGGCAGCACCATTATTAGTCATTGGAGCCCTTGCCTTTGCAAATTATGTTCCGTTCAGTATGTTTGATAGATTTACGGTTTTACCAATTCAAATTTTTAATTGGATGAGTAGACCGCAAGAAGAATTTCAGTATGTAGCAGCAGCAGGGATGATTGTTTTGCTAGGATTGCTGCTCTTTATAAATATATTTGTCTTATGGTTACGAAATCGAAAATAAGTTGGAAGTGGATGAAAGGGGAATTCAAATGGTAGCAACAGTAGTAAATGTACAGGTGAAAAATGAGAAAAAGATTGAGACAGCACCAAAAAAAGTAGTATTTGATACGAAAAATTTAAATTTATGGTACGGAGAAGACCACGCTTTAAAAGATATCAACTTAAGTATTCATGAGAATGAAGTAACAGCGATTATCGGTCCAAGTGGTTGTGGTAAATCAACGTACTTAAAAACACTAAATCGTATGGTAGAGTTAGTGCCTATCGTTCGAACTACGGGCGTTATCGAATATAGAGAACGAAACATATTCGAAAAGTCATATCCGGTTGAAGAATTGCGTACGCATGTGGGAATGGTGTTCCAAAAGCCAAATCCATTCCCAAAATCTATTTATGAAAATGTAGCATATGGCCCGAAAATCCATGGTGTTCGTGACAAAAAAACACTTGATGAAATCGTTGAAAAGAGCTTGCGCGGAGCAGCGATTTGGGATGAGTTAAAAGATCGTTTGCATGATAATGCATATGGTTTATCAGGTGGACAGCAACAGCGCCTATGTATTGCACGCTGCTTAGCGATTGAGCCAGACGTAATTTTAATGGATGAACCAACATCGGCGCTAGATCCAATTTCAACATCAAAAGTAGAAGAGCTAATTCAGGAGTTAAAGAAAGATTTTAGTATTGTTATCGTGACGCACAACATGCAACAAGCAGCACGTATTTCAGATAAAACCGCTTTCTTCTTAAGTGGAGAAGTTGTGGAATATACAGATACGAACAAATTATTTACAACACCTACAGATAAGCGTACAGAAGACTACATTACAGGACGATTTGGTTGATGTTGTTGTAAGGCTAAGAGTAAATGCCCTCTTAACAGAGAGCATTTCTCACTTTCACCTCATTCTAATAGGGGAGTAATATTTCTCTTTTCTCAAGGCTTAATAACCATACAAGAGGCTGGGTAGGGGATTTATATAAAATGGCACATAATATTGAGGGGGAAGAAACGATGGTAAGAGAACAGTTTCAATGTGATTTAAAAACGTTACAGCAAAAGGTGATCGAGCTTGGTGAGTTAGCAAGGGAAGCTTTATTGATTGCTATGGAAGGTCTTCACAACAGGGATGTAGAGAAAGCGTTAGAAGTCATTGATGGGGATTATCGCATGGATAATTTAGAAGAGGAAATAAATGACCTTGCGCTTATGCTTATTACAAAGCAGCAGCCTGTAGCAAGTGATTTAAGAAGGATTTTCATTGCAATTAAAACAGCGACAGATTTAGAACGTATTGCAGACCATGCTGTTAATATTGCGAAATCAACAATTCGTCTTGGTGAAAAAGAAGTGGTCGTTAGCTTGCGTAATCTTGAGGAAATGTTTGAGATTGCTCATAAGATGTTAAATTTAGCATTAGAAGCATATGAGCAAGAAAATTTAACTTTTGCTAAACAAATTGCTGAAATGGATGATTCAGTTGATGAAATTTATGGGAAAGCGATTCGTGAATTTATTTCCTCTGTCCCTGGACAACCAGAAGCGATTACACAAATTACACAACTATCCTTTGTTGCAAGATATATTGAGCGTGTAGCAGACCATGTTACAAATATTGCTGAGAATGTATTTTATTTAGTAAAAGGAAAGCATTATTTATTGAATGAGTAGGGGAAAAAGTAGGTGATGAGAAATCACCTGCTTTTTTTAGTCAAAACATGACAAAAAAAGCTCGTTGTTTCCTTTAGTCTATGATGATAAGATGTATCATAATTAATGGAAAAATAAGTACATATGTGTTAGTTACGTTTTATTAATTATTTTACCAAGTTAATGGTAAGCGCTTTCTTTTTTATCGGGAGTTAAAAGATACATGTATTCATGAAGTGAGGCTTTAATTAGTGGGGCTGTCTCTCACTGATTGTTAGATCATACCAAAATGGACTTTTCCTGCAGTTAATGTGGGATAAATGATATACGGAGTTCTTGAACATTATATAAGTGGAGGCTGAAGTATATGAAGGGGGTTATTTTAGCTGGAGGAAAAGGGAGACGTCTTAGACCATTAACATGTAATACTCCAAAACCGATGTTACCATTGTTAGAAAAACCAGTTCTTGAATATAATATTGAATTATTACGTCAGCATGGTATTCGTGAAATTGCAATTACAGTTCAATATATGAGTACTGCCATTAAGCAATACTTTGGTGATGGTAGTAAGTGGGGAGTTAACTTGTATTATTTTGAAGATTCTCCCCCGCTTGGAACAGCAGGGAGCATTAAGCAAGCGGAAAGTTTTTTAGATGAAACATTTGTTGTTATTAGTGGGGATGCATTAACTGACTTTCAATTATCAGAAGGAATTGCATTTCATGAACAGAAGAAGAGAATGGTAACGATGTTTGCGAAAGAAGTAGAAAACCCACTCTCATTTGGGTTAGTTGTAATGAATAAAGAACAAGAAATTATACGATATATAGAAAAACCGAGCTGGAATGAGGTAGTTTCTAATATTGTAAATACAGGTATTTATATAATGGAGCCAGAAATCTTTTCTTACATACCATCCATGGAATTTTCGGATTTCAGTCATGATGTGTTTCCGTTATTGGCTAATAAAAATGCTTTATTTGCATATTTATCAGAAGACTATTGGCTAGATATTGGTACATTTGATCAATATCGGCAAGCTCAATTCGATTTGTTGACGAAAAAATTGAAGGTGCCTATTCCATATACAGAAGTATTACCAATGGTGTGGATGGGAGAAGGTGTAACGATAGGAAAAGGAACGAAAATTCATGGTCCTTCTTTTATTGGAGAAGGAGTAATAATTGGTGCGGGGGCTGTAATTGAACCGTACTCTATTATCGGGAAAAATAGTATCGTTTCAAGTTATTCTCATCTGCAAAAAAGCATCATTTTTGCAAACGCTCATATAGGAAAAAATTGTGAGTTGCTAGAAACAACAATAGGAGATCATACAATGGTCGAAGATGATGTTACACTTTTTCAAAAAAGTATTGTAGCGGACCATTGTCATATAGGGAAAAGTACAGTAATTAAGCAAAAAGGAAAAATATGGCCATATAAGGAGATAGATAGTCATTCGATAGTAGGTTCTGCCGGTGTTAAAGAGAGTGAAAAGAGTGCAGGGTGGTTACAAAAAAGCCGGATTGTAGGAAGGGGTAATGTTGAAATTACTCCTCAATTTATTGTGAAAGTTGCAATGGCTTATGGATCTCTTTTTGCCAAAGGAGAGAGTATATTGATTGGAAGTCAGGAAAATATAGAAACAACTTCCTTTAAAAATTTATTCCTCCATGCCATTCATGGCAGCGGGATTCATACGATGGAGTGTAAAGAAATGAATGAGTCGCTTTTTCAGTATGCCATTCACAATCTGCAATGTGCAGGTGGAGTTTTCGTTCAAGTGGAAAGCGAAAGAGGGATTGTTATACAATTGTATGGTAAGGAGGGCTCATTTTTAACGTATAAGCAGCAAAAAGCGATAGAACAAGTATATATGTCTGAGTCGTTTTATTACGCTTGTGAGAAAGAAATGGGGCGAAATAAGCTAGTTCACGTTTCTGTAAATAATTATGTAGAAGCTGTGTTGGAGCGTATTGATATTGAAACGATACAAAAACAGAAGTTTCATCTCCTTATTAATAAGAGAAATGATATGTTACAACATTTACTTATGCTCTTTCTACAAAGGCTTGGATGCACAGTTACATGGATTTATGCGAGTGAACAAAAAGATCATGTGAAAGCTCTGATGAAATCGAGTAAAGCAAATATGGCGCTTATGTTTTCTGAACATGGAAATCGCTTCGAATTATATGACACTCACAGCAATATTTACCAAGGAACTGATTTTGAAGAAGTAGATATTCCGGATTTATTACTCGAATCAGCAGATAATGTTTACCCGATGTCTTTGAAATTAGGGGGATGTTATCTCCTCTTTTATATGCGTAATGAAAAAAACTCTTTTCAAATAAGATGGAAGCGAGATATTTTATATCGAATTGGAAAATTATTTGAATTAATAGCGTTGCAAGGAAAAACATTACTTAGCATAGCAGAGCAATCACCTCCACTGTATCTACTTTATGATGAAGTTGTATGTTCATGGAAGGAAAAAGGGAAAGTAATGAGGAAATTATTGGCCGATATGGAAATAAAAGAAGAAGGTATATTTGAAGGGATACAGTTCAAATATGCAGAAAAAGAGTGGTCTTATATCGTTTCTGATACAAAACAACCAAAATTTTTGGTGTATTCACATGCTAGAAACCCAGTGATAGCAAGGGAAAACATGAAAAATCTTATAGAAAAAATTAGACAATATCAAAAGGTGTAGAATTTTTATTTTAAAAGTGGTATTATAGTATAGTCTGATTTAAGTTATTAGTGACTGGAGGGAAATAAGAATGCGTGTGAATATTACTCTAGCATGTACAGAATGCGGAGATCGTAACTATATCTCAAAGAAAAATAAACGTAACAACGCTGAGCGTATCGAGCTTAAAAAGTATTGCAAGCGTGACAAGAAGTCTACGTTACACCGTGAAACAAAGTAAGCAGTAGGAATATTTTCCTACTGTTTCTTTTTTTTATGCGATTCCTACGTAAAAGTGATACACTATCTTCGTAGAGTAAAGTGTCACTGCAAGGGGGAAAAGTGTGTGAAAGAAGAGAAAATACGTTTACGCAAACAAATAATAGAACACATGAATTCTT
This sequence comes from Bacillus altaicus, assembly GCF_042136375.2. NCBI lineage: Bacteria > Bacillati > Bacillota > Bacilli > Caryophanales > Bacillaceae > Bacillus > Bacillus altaicus. The sequence goes on from NZ_CM143394.1 coordinate 1,456,086, forward strand.
TATCTGAAGAACAGTATACAACTTTATCGGAACAAATTGCAGTTTCGGTGTATGGACAAAAAGAGTGGGTTGAAGCTAAAACAATTGGAATCACTCTCTCGATGGAGCAAGAAGTCAATACATATCCTATTATCGAAAAAGCTTGGGAAGAAGGAAAGAAAATTGTTGTTCCGAAGTGTAATAAAGGGACAAGAACGATGTCTTTTCGACAAATTAGTAATTTAAATCAATTAGAAACAGTATATATGAATTTACGTGAACCGATTCCAGCACTTACGGAAGAAGTGAATGCGTGTGAAATTGATCTTCTTATCGTGCCAGGAGTAGCTTATACACAGCGAGGAGAACGGATTGGATATGGCGGTGGCTACTATGATCGTTATCTCGTGCACTATAAAGGGAAAACGCTATCATTAGCTTATGATTTTCAAATTGTAAAACATATTCCGGTAGAGCCATTTGATAAAAATGTAGAAAAAATTATTACAGAAAAAGGAACAATGGTTATAAATGGGCTTGTATAGACAAATAAAAATTGACGAGACTTTTTCTTCTTGATTATAATAAAATATGTGAACGTTTTCTTATTATAATTTTTTTATAGTAAGTGAGCATAAAGGGTGATGAAATGATATCCATTTATGATATTCAGCAATTGCTAAAGAAATTTGGCACGATTATTTATACGGGTGATCGAATCGCTGATTTACAATTAATGCAAGATGAATTGCGTGAATTAAATCAATCACAGCTAATCGATCCACAAGACTATCAAACCGCTTTATTTTTATTGAAGCAAGAAATTCAAAAAGAGATAAATAAGAAATAGATAAAGGTAGGTACGTAACATGGAAGAGAAATGGTTAGTTGGTGTTGACCTTGGTGGTACAACGATTAAATTAGCATTTATTAATGTGTACGGTGAAATTTTACATAAGTGGGAAATCCCTACGAATACAAATGAACAAGGAAAACATATTACACTTGATGTAGCGAAAGCTATTGATAAAAAGTTAGAAGAATTAGGTGAATTAAAAAGCAAGCTAATTGGTATTGGTATGGGAGCTCCTGGTCCTGTACATGTGGCATCTGGAATGATTTATGAAGCGGTTAATTTAGGATGGAAAAACTATCCGTTAAAAGATTTACTAGAAGTAGAAACGGGATTACCTGTTGTTATTGATAATGATGCAAACTTAGCGGCGCTTGGTGAAATGTGGAAAGGTGCTGGTGAAGGAGCAAAAGATTTAATTTGTATGACACTTGGCACTGGTGTTGGTGGTGGTGTTATCGCCAATGGTGAGATTGTACATGGTATAAGCGGTGCTGCTGGTGAGATTGGACATATTACAGTTGTTACAGAGAACGCTTTTCCATGTAATTGCGGGAAGTCGGGTTGTTTAGAAACGGTAGCCTCTGCAACAGGTATTGTGCGTGTTGCTATGCAACAAATACAAGAGACAGATAAAGAAAGTGTTTTACGTTCTATGTTAGCAGAAGAAGGGCTTATTACATCAAAAGATGTGTTTGAAGCGCTTGGACAAGGTGACGAACTAGCAGGTGAAGTAGTGGAAAAAGTAGCTTCTTATTTAGGATTAGCTGTAGCGAACCTTGCTAGTACGTTGAACCCAGAGAAAATCGTAATTGGTGGTGGCGTATCTAAAGCTGGAGACGCACTATTAGAGCCAATTCAACGTTATTTCGAGCAATATGCTTTCTCTCGTGCTGTAAAGAGCACAAAGTTAGCAATTGCAATACTTGGTAATGATGCAGGTGTAATTGGAGGAGCGTGGCTTGTAAAAAAGCACAAATACGAGGCGAAGATGATATAAGTTGTGAATAATGAAAAGAGGAAGGGGCCCCCTTCCTCTTTTTATGCAAGATCTTGTTGGAGAATAAAAATGTAAATGGATTAAGCTGTTGGTGGGTACCCATTATATAGAACAGTCATGATTGTAAACCATCCGAAAACAAGTACAGTTGCAATAGCGAAGCCGCCCGCGAATAAGTTTTTTTCGCGAAGTGTTCTAAGCGTAGCAAATACAGCTAACAGAGTGACTAGCGTAAAAATAATAACAAGGCCCATACAATATCCTCCTCTGTCTCCTCATTCCTTAGGATGAGTTTTTAGAATATTTACTCTTTTATATTGTACATGTTTTAAAAATGATTGTCGAGATAACACCCCTTCTTTTCCTAAGAGAAAGAAATGTTGTATCATTAAAAGTAAATTAAATAACTGGAGGAGATTTTCATATGAAATGGATACAAATGCCGTTAGGCCCATTACAAACAAATGCTTATATTTTAACGAATGATCAAAATGAGTGTATTATCTTTGATCCTGGCCATGAAGGAGAGAAACTTGTTACATATTTACAAGAAGCACAGTTAAAACCACTTGCGGTTTTATTAACACATGCTCATTTCGATCATATCGGTGCTGTTGATGCGGTGAGAGACGCTTTTCATATTCCTGTATACGTACATAAAGAAGAAGCGGATTGGTTAGGCGATGCAACTGTGAATGGCTCGCAAATTTTTATGATGAACCGCAGTATTACAGCAAAACCAGCAGATCATATTATTGACGAAGAGGGTACATTAACGATCGGTTCTTTTAGTTTTGAAATTTTTGAGACACCAGGACATTCTCCAGGAAGTATTTCTTATTACAGTAAAGAAGCGAATGCTGTATTTTCTGGAGATGTATTGTTCCAAATGAGTATTGGAAGAACGGATTTACCTGGTGGAAGTTTTGCTGAATTAATTGGAAGTATTGAAGAGAAATTATTTGTATTACCAGATGAAACAGCGGTGCTATGTGGACACGGTCCAGAAACAAGCATTGGTTTTGAAAAAGAAAATAATCCATTTTTACAATAAGGGGTCATTATGGGGATGGAGCTCAATTTAAGAGAATGGATGGGAAAAGAAAAGGATCATTCGATTTCATATAGTACGTATATGAACCTCGCATTATATGCAGAGGGACATGGGTATTATATGAGAGAACGTGAAAAAATTGGCAGACAGGGAGATTTTTTTACGAGTAGCAATGTATCCTCTGTATTTGCGAAGACTTTTGCTAAGTTTTTTATTCGGCTTGTTGAAAAGGGAGAAGTTTCTCCAAATATTTGTGAGATTGGTGGGGGAACAGGAAAGTTTGCCTATGATGTTTTACAAGAATGGAAACAATTATCTCCGGAAACCTTTATCAATTTAAACTATTCAATTATTGAAGTGAGCCCTTTTCATAGAAGGCTACAACAGGAGAGGCTTTGCTTATTTGATAATGTGTCGTATTATACATCTTATATTGAAATGGGAGAGTCTTTCGAAGGAATTATTTTTTCGAATGAATTATTTGATGCGTTTCCTGTTGAGATAGTTGAGAAAAGAAATGGAATTTTGTATGAAGTACGTATCACGTATACAGATGAGGGAAACCTTACAGAAGTATTTAGACCGATAGAGAAAAGAGTCGGTCGTTACTTATTGAAATATAACATTCATATTGCTGAGGGACAGCGCTTTGAAGTGCCTATTGCAATGGAAGAGTATATAGAAGAGATTGCGAAATGGTTTCAGAAAGGTATATGTATTACAGTTGATTATGGATATACAAAAGAAGAATGGATGCATCCTGCACATCGTGAAGGAAGTTTAAGAGGATATTATAAGCACAAGTTAATTCGTAATCCTCTTGCATATCCAGGAGAAATGGACCTAACTACGCATGTTCATTGGGATGAGTTGAAGATGAATTTTGAGCTACAAGGAATGAATACGATATGGCATAGGAAGCAATCAGAGTTTTTGTTAGCAGCAGGAATATTAGATCAGCTTGCTAGCCATCAAGATACCAACCCTTTTTCTGAAACTCAAAAACGAAATCGAGCAGTTCGTTCTATGATTTTGAACGGAAGCTTAGGAAGTGCCTTTGATGTTGTTATACACACGAAAGATATGAAGAATTTACTTTTGAATCAATATTTAACAATATGAAAAAAACAAGACACAGTATTTTCTGTGTCTTGTTTTTTAATACGACTTATGTAGTATTATATATTTCCTCTCATGATATATATTTATATTAAAGATATGAGATGAAAAATATAGAATACGTTCTTTTTCTCTGCCTATAGGTCCCTAACCTAATAATACGCGAACGAGTTGAATAATTGTTTCGTTTTCTACTTTGTAGTAAATTTCCAATCCTTTTCTTTCACTAGAAACGATTTTAGCACTTTTTAACTTTGCTAAATGCTGTGAAATTGTAGATTGTGGCATGTTTAAGCCTGTGTACATTGTAGAAACGTTGCTTGGGCCACGTTCAATTAATCCCTTTACAATACATAAGCGAACAGGATGAGCAAGCACTTTCAATAATTCTGCATTGCTTTCATATAGTTCTATTTCTTTTTGAAAGGTTTCTAACATGTTCTTTTCCACCTCCGTGTGAGCTGTTATACCATACTATACATACCAAAAAATTAAAGAAAAGAAAACAGTTGTTGCAGAAAAAAAGTCCTAAAGTAAAGAAATTGTAAGAAAAGAGACCCTGATGTAAATAAAATAGATAAATTAGCACAGTTTTGTAAAATGACATTTTTAGGTGAAAATTTTGATGCGTTTTAAAAATTGGAAGATATAGATATATTCGTAACACAATTTTATCATGATTTTCTTATTCTTTCAAATGAATATACGAAATTTTTAAAATAATATGACAAAGGAATCATAATGTTATATATAGAATATATAACAGGTTAAAAGAAAAGAAGCTGATTATGATCAGCTTCTTTATGATGATAATGAAATGTTTGGATGTAACTGATAAATCTTCGAATGAGCAAGTCATTAGTCATTTATTCTAGAGTTCATTTTTTATCAACTTTAAGAATCTGTGGTTCCATATATTTTCATAAAAATCAATCGTCTCTTGTGCAGACATAAATGAATTATTCAAAGTAGAGGTTGCTTTTTGTACCATGAAGTTTTCGTATCCCAATCCATGAGCAAATTTAATCGTAGTATCCATGCAGTACTCTGTTTGGGCACCGCAAAATTCAATACGATGTACAGATAATTGATCTAAAATTTCTTTTAAGTTTGTTTTATAAAATGAATTTGCATGTGTTTTTCTTACAAAAAAATCTTGTTCTTGAACATCTAGATCGGTATGAATAGCCCAAAGTTCTTTTTCGGGTACTAAATCATCATCACAATGTTGAACAAAAATGATTGGTTTATTTGATTTTCTGTATGAAGAAATTCTTTTATTTACTTTTGTAAGCAAGTTTTGTAAATCAAATAAATGCTCTCCGCTATAACATACCCCATTTTGTAAATCGATAACGATTAAAATATCTGCACAAGTATCCATTATTTTTACCCCTTTTTTATTTCTTAATATATCAATTAATCCATTACTTGGAAATAGATGATATATTTTTATTTTTTAATGAAGGATACAAAAAGAAAAAACATTAAAATGAATATGCTAGACAGCATAAAAAGAAGATATGAAAACTTAATTTCATATCTTCTTTTCTCTCTATGCATTTACAGGTTCTTCTACATAAGAAAGAGCATTTTCGAAATCGGATATTAAATCGTTAACATTTTCAAGACCAACCGATAAACGGAGTAATGAATTGGAAATACCTCTTTCATCACGTGCTTCCTGTGATAAGGCTGCATGTGACATTTTTGCTGGATATGAAAGAATAGATTCAACAGCTCCTAGACTAACCGCAAAAACGGGCAGTTTAACTTTTGATAAGAATTGGCGCAGTGCATCTTCGGATTGTAAGGTGAAAGATAAAACAGCCCCAGCCGATGTTGCTTGATTTTGTTGAATACTATAACCAAGATGTGATTGTAATCCAGGGTAATAGACATTTTGAACTTTAGAGTGCTCTTGTAAAAAATGTGCGATTTTGTTGGCACCTGCAGCTGAATGTTCGAGACGTACATGCAGTGTTTTAATGCCGCGAAGCACGAGAGAACAATCTTGCGGTCCTAAAATAGCACCAAAAGCGTTTTGTAGAAAGCCGAGCTTTTGAGCAAGCTCTTCATCTTTTACGACAGCTAATCCGGCGGTGACATCACTATGACCAGCAATAAATTTTGTTGCACTATGAAGAACAACATCGGCGCCAAGGTCAAGTGGCTTTTGAAATAGTGGTGTCAAAAATGTATTATCAACAAAAGTAAGAGCATCAATAGATTTTGCAAGATTAGAAACAGCACGAATATCTGTCACTTTTAAAAGTGGGTTAGAAGGTGTTTCTACATAAAAGAGCTTCGTATTTGGTTTAATGTTTTCTTTTACTTCTTCCACATTGGTCATATCAACAAATGTATGTGAAACACCATAACGGGAGAGAACTTCAGTAACAATTCGATAAGTGCCTCCATATACATCTTCTGAAATAAGAACATGGTCACCTTGTGAAAGAAGGAGAAATGCAGTAGAAATGGCTGCAATGCCTGATGCAAAGGCAAATCCTTTTGTCCCGCCTTCTAATAAAGCAATGATATCTTCAAGAGCTTCACGTGTTGGATTTCCAGATCTACTATAGTCATACTTTCCGAAAGCATCTACATCGAACTGATGAAATGTTGATGTGTTATAGATGGGAACGTTAACAGCTCCTGTGTGTGAGTCATGCTTGTATTGATTATGCAGTAAAAGCGTATCTATGGAATAGCTCATATTTTTACACCTTCTTTTACAAGTTTAATTGCTTGCTTTAAGTCTTGAATTAAATCATTGCTATTTTCGATGCCGACTGAAAAACGGAGAAGACGATTACACACACCGCGTGCTGTTCGAATATCTTCTGGAATATCGGCATGAGTTTGCGTTGCTGGATAAGTCATTAAACTTTCGACGCCGCCAAGACTTTCAGCAAATGTAATTAAGGATAAAGATTGTAAGAAAGGATTAATCCAAGTTTCATCTTGAAGGCGAAATGAAATCATACCACCTCTTCCTGGATAAAATACATCTGTCACACCATCTTCATCATTTAAATAAGCAACAATTGCATGAGCATTTTCTTCATGCTGTTTCATGCGGAGTGCTAAAGTTTTCATCCCTCGAATTAATAGCCATGAATCAAACGGGCTTAAGACAGCACCAGAGGCATTATGATAATGAGCAAGCTCCTCGCAAAGAGATTTCCCTTTCGCAACGACAAGTCCGCTTAGTACATCGTTATGTCCGCCTAAATATTTAGTTGCGCTATGAAGGACGATGTTTGCACCTTCTGTTAATGGTTGCTGTATATAAGGTGTATAGAACGTGTTATCTACAATAAGAAGTAGTCCGTGCCTTTTCGCTACACTTGCTACACTTACGATATCAGTTACTTGCATTAATGGATTAGTCGGTGTTTCTATGAAAATAGCCTTCGTTTGAGATGTGATTGCTTGCTCAATTTGTTTAATAGATTGTGTATCTACGTATCTACATCGAATATTCCACTTGTCTTCATGTTCGGAAAATAGACGATATGTTCCTCCGTATAAGTCTTCGGATACGATAAGCTCATCTCCGGAACGGAATAGTGAAAGGACAAGGAGAACAGCCGCCATTCCTGAACTACAGGCATACCCTTGTTCACCGCTTTCTAAGTCTGCAATTGCCTGTTCTAAAAGACCGCGAGTCGGATTTCCAGTTCTTGAATAGTCAAAGCCAGTAGATTTACCAATTCCTTCGTGACGATAAGCAGTTGAGAAATAAACAGGTGGATTAACAGTTCCTGTTGTAGCTTCGCTACGGTTCCCGATTTGTGCTAGTTTTGTTTCGATTGTTGACATGTGAAAATTCCCCCTTTTTAAAGTGAACGACTAAGTGAAAATAAAAAAAGCCTTCTAAGAAGAAGGCTTTCGGATTGAATAGAGTCTTCTTCTCATCTGTCAAATCTTTAACAATTTGCTGGAATTAGCACCTTATTAACGAATGAATGTTAATGGTTGCTGAGGCGTCATAGGGCCAGTCCCTCTACCTCTCTAGATAAGAATGTGCGTATGAAATTTTTATTATGTTTTTAACTTTACAACAAAAGATAATTGAATTGCAACTTTATTTTAAATAATTTTTATTTTTCCGCAAGTGTCATTGACTTTTATTTTAGTGCATGCTAAATTTATAAAAAATTAACAAACATTGTTAAAAGGGGAACGTATTTCCTTTTAGCTACATAAATAAAATAATAAAGACAAACTCTTATTGAGAGCGGTGGAGGGAAAGGCCCTGTGAAACCCAGCAACCTTCAAACTAAATGTTTGAAACGGTGCTAAAACCTGCAAAACGTGTGTTTTGCATAATAAGAGGAGGAACAATTATGTCCCCCTCTTCAAAGTGAAGAGGGGGTTTTTATATTGATAGAAATGAGGGAGATTCGTGAAATTACTAGATTTATTATCAAAAGGAATTGTAATAGGTGATGGTGCGGTTGGAACGTTATTACATTCACATGGTTTACAAAGTAGTTTTGAAGAATTGAATTTGTCTGATCCGGACTTAATTATATCGATCCATAAACAATATGTAGCTGCTGGAGCGGATGTTATTCAAACGAATACGTATGGTGCGAATGAAGCGAAACTCCGCATGTATGGTCTAGAAAATCAAGTTGTCCAAATTAATAAAGCGGCAGTGAATATTGCGAAAGCATCAGTAACAGAGCGGAATGCAATTTTAGGGACAATTGGAGGTATGAAACATATTGGTGCTGTTACAACGACTGATATAGAGCGAGAATTTATGTTACTTGAGCAGGCAGGTGCTTTACTAGAAGAACAGGTTGATGGATTACTATTAGAAACTTTTTATGATGAATTTGAATTATTGCATGCCGTTAAAGTATTGCGTAAACAAACGAATATTCCGATTGTTGCTCAGTTAGCGTTACATGAGGCAGGTACGACTCAAAATGGGAATGATGTCAATGAAGTATTAAAACAGCTTTTGGATTACGGTGCCAATGTTGTTGGATTGAACTGTCAACTAGGGCCACTTCATATGACGGAAGCTTTCAAGATGATATCGATTCCTCAAAATGGCTATTTATCAGCATATCCGAATGCAGGTCTCCCGAATTATGTGGAAGGGCGTTACGTATATGAGGGAAGTCCAGCGTATTTTGAAGAGATGACACCAAACTTTATTGAACAAGGTATTCGTTTATTAGGTGGTTGTTGTGGTACTACCCCGGAACATATTGAAGGAATGAAACGTGCTATCGCAAATGTTGCACCTGTAATAGCAAAGGAGACGATTCAAAGGCCTAAAGTGGTCCATACACAGGAGAAGCGTTCGAGAGCTCATGTCACTCTCGCAGAAAAGGCAAAGAAACAAACGACAGTTGTAGTGGAATTAGATCCACCGAAAACGTTAGACACGCAGCGATTTTTTGAAGGGGCAAGAGCACTGAAAAGGGCTGGAGCGGATGCTATTACCCTAGCAGATAATTCATTAGCATCTCCTCGCGTTTCGAATATGGCTATGGGTGCATTATTAACGAAGCATGATATTCCAGTATTGACGCACTTAACGTGTAGAGACCATAACGTCATTGGACTACAGTCTCACTTGCTTGGATTATCAGCATTAGGTATGGAGGAAGTGCTAGCTTTAACTGGTGATCCAGCGCGCGTTGGTGATTTTCCAGGTGCAACTTCTGTATATGATTTGTCATCTATAGAGCTAATTAAAATGATTAAAGAGATGAACGACGGTCGCTCTATTTTAGGGAAATCAATTGGTCCGGCAACAAGATTTTCTGTCGGAGGGGCATTCAATCCTCATGTAAGGCATTTAAAAGCAGCGGTAAAGCGAATGGAACGAAAAATTGATGCTGGAGCAGAATATTTCTTAACTCAGCCAATTTATGATGTAGCTTTAATTAAAGAAGTATATGAAGCGACAAAGCATTTGGAACAACCCATCTTTATTGGAATTATGCCGTTAGTAAGTAAGCGGAATGCAGATTTTCTTCATTTTGAAGTACCGGGTATTACGCTCCCTGAAGAGATAAGACAAAGAATGGATGGACATGAAACGAAAGAGGCTGCTATCGAGGAAGGAATTCGTATTTCACAAGAGTTGATTGATGCGGCAATGAAATATTTTAACGGTATTTATCTTATTACGCCGTTTTTAAAATATGAAATTACAGAACATCTCGTGAAATATGTGAGAGAAAAGCAAGAAGTGAAAGAGGGTATTAATTGATGAAACGAATAGAAGAGAGATTACAACATGAAATTTTAATATTAGATGGTGCAATGGGAACGATGATCCAGCAAGAAGACTTAACAGCGGAAGATTTTGGAGGAGAAGAATACGAAGGTTGTAATGAATATTTAGTAAAAACAAGACCGGATGTGATTTTAAATATTCATAAAGTCTACATTGAAGCTGGTGCAGATATTATTGAAACGAATACGTTTGGTGCAACAAATATTGTATTAAGTGATTATGCATTGTCTCATTTAGATGAAGAGTTAAACGAAAGGGCAGCGCTTTTGGCGAAGCGAGCAGTCAAAGAAAGTGGGAAAGAAGTATATGTTGCGGGAGCGATGGGACCAACGACGAAAGCGATTAGTGTTACAGGTGGTGTAACTTTTGAAGAGTTAATCGAAGCCTATACAAGGCAAGCGAGAGGACTATTAAGAGGAGAAGTTGATGTATTGCTCGTTGAGACGAGTCAAGATATGCGTAATGTGAAAGCTGCGTACCTTGGAATTCAAGCGGCGTTTGAAGAACTAAACAAAATAGTACCTATTATGATTTCTGGAACAATTGAACCGATGGGAACGACTTTAGCGGGTCAAACGATCGAAGCCTTTTATTTATCGGTAGAGCATATGAAGCCATTATCGGTTGGGTTAAACTGTGCTACTGGTCCAGAATTTATGAGGGAACATATGCGTTCTCTATCTGATTTATCGGAGTGTTATATTTCTTGTTATCCAAACGCTGGTCTTCCTGATGAAGATGGACATTATCACGAATCTCCGGCGTCACTTGCTGAAAAAGTAAAACGTTTTGCTGAAGAAGGATGGATTAATATTATTGGTGGTTGTTGTGGCACAACACCAGAACATATAAGTGCAATGAAATTGGCGCTTGCCTCGATTAATCCTCGTGAGCATCATGAAAGGGTTGGACATGGAATTAGTGGACTAGAAGCGTTGCAATATGATGATTCTATGAGGCCCCTATTTGTTGGAGAAAGGACGAACGTAATTGGATCGCGTAAGTTTAAAAGATTAGTAGCAGAAGGGAAATTTGAAGAGGCTGCTGAAGTGGCAAGAGCGCAAGTGAAGAAAAATGCTCATATTATTGATATTTGTATGGCAGACCCTGACCGTGATGAAATAGAAGATATGGAAAGATTCTTGGCAGAAGTTACGAAAGTGTTAAAAGTACCAATTATGATTGATTCAACAGATGAAAATGTTATGGCGAAAGCTCTTACTTATATTCAAGGAAAAGGTGTTATCAATTCTATTAATTTAGAGGATGGAGAAGAACGTTTTGAAAAAGTGACACCCCTTCTTCGGAAATACGGTGCTGCGATAGTTGTAGGGACAATTGATGAAGATGGTATGGCAGTTAGTGCAGAAAGAAAGATAGAGATTGCTAAAAGAAGCTATGAATTACTAACGAAGAAGTATGGTATACGCCCATCTGATATTATTTTTGATGCGCTGGTGTTTCCTGTAGGAACAGGTGATGAAGAATATATAGGTTCAGCGGCAGCGACTATAGAAGGAATTCGTCTTATTAAAGAAGCGTTACCAGAATGTTTAACGATTCTAGGTGTGAGTAACATATCTTTTGGTTTACCACCAGCTGGACGTGAAGTATTAAACTCTGTCTTTCTATACCATGCAACGAAAGCAGGATTAGATTATGCGATTGTTAACACGGAAAAATTAGAGCGCTATGCGTCAATTCCAGAGGAAGAAAAACGTATGGCAGATGCATTATTATTTGAAACGACGAAAGAGACGTTAGAAAAATTCACAAACTTTTATCGTGTTGCCAAAAAGAAAGATGTCGTTATACAAGAAACGCTAACACTTGATGAACGACTGGCAAACTATATTGTAGAAGGTACGAAGCAAGGACTACAAGAAGATCTAAGTCTCGCGCTTACAGAAGGACGAAAACCTCTGGATATTATTAACGGGCCGCTTATGACAGGAATGGATGAGGTGGGGCGATTATTTAATGGTAATGAGCTTATCGTTGCTGAAGTATTACAAAGTGCTGAAAGTATGAAAGCTGCCGTAAGTTATTTAGAGCCACATATGGAATCTAGTGATAGTGCCAAAAAAGGGAGAGTATTATTAGCGACTGTAAAAGGTGACGTACATGATATTGGGAAAAATCTCGTTGAAATTATTTTATCAAATAACGGATATGAAATTATTAATTTAGGAATTAATGTTCGTTCGGATCGAATTGTTCAAGAAGTACAAGAAAAGAAACCAGATATTATTGGTCTTTCTGGTTTGTTAGTAAAATCCGCACAACAAATGGTAACGACTGCCGAAGATTTAAAAGCAGCGAATATTGATATTCCAATTGTTGTAGGTGGTGCAGCGTTAACGAGAAAGTTTACAGATAATCGTATTTCGCCATCATATAAAGGGCTCGTCTGTTATGCAAGTGATGCGATGACAGGTCTTGATATTATTAACAAATTACAAAAAGAAGAAGAACGTGAAAAGATGAAGCAAGATAAAAAGGAACGCCATCTTCATATTGTGAAACAAGAGGAGAAAAAAATAGAAATTCCCGCAGTTATTGAGCCGTTGCCAAAAGCAACTGTTATGATACCAGATTCGACGAAACGAGTTGTATTACGGGATATTCCTACCCTTCATCTTGCACCGTTTTTAAATAGACAAATGTTAATTGGACACCATCTTGGGTTAAAAGGAAACGTAAAAAAACTCTTGCAAGAAGGGGATAAAAGAGCACATGAGCTAAATGATTTAATTGATGAATTATTACAAGAAGGACAATCTTGGTTACGCCCAAAAGCGGTGTATCAATTTTTCCCGGCGCAAAGTGATGGACAAAATATAATTATATACGATCCGGAAGATCACACACGTATCATAGAGCGATTTGAATTTCCGAGACAAGGGAAAGCACCATACCGTACTTTAGGAGATTATATACGACCGATTGGAGATGAGATGGATTATGTCGCTTTCTTATCTGTTACCGTTGGAGAAGGGGTTCGAGATATTGCAGAGGAATGGAAGGCGAAGGGAGATTATTTACGCAGTCATGCGATTCAGTCGTTAGCGCTTGAATTAGCAGAAGGACTTGCTGAAAAAACACATATGCTCATTCGTGATCGTTGGGGAATTCCAGATTCACCTGAACTGACGATGGAAGAGAGATTCCGCACAAAATATAGAGGAATACGCGTGTCATTTGGTTATCCAGCATGCCCAGAACTTGCTGATCAAGAAAAATTATTTCGCTTAATTCATCCAGAAGAAATTGGTATTTCATTAACAGAAGGATTTATGATGGAGCCAGAAGCGTCTGTAACGGCTATGGTATTTTCTCACCCTGAGGCAAGGTATTTTAGTGTACTATAGTGTAGAAGGGGGAGACGTATGAAAAAAATAGTCTTTACAGGTGGCGGTTCGGCAGGGCATGTAACGCCTAATTTAGCAATTATTCCACATTTACAAAAGCAGAAATGGGATATCTCTTATATTGGTTCTCATCAAGGGATTGAGAAAACGATTATAGAAAAAGAAGGAATTCCGTATCATAGTATTGCAAGCGGGAAGCTACGTCGTTATTTTGATTTAAAAAATATAAAAGATCCTTTTCTCGTGATGAAGGGTGTTATGGATGCGTACGTAACAATTCGTAAACTAAAACCGGATGTTATTTTTTCAAAAGGTGGTTTCGTATCCGTACCAGTCGTAATTGGAGGATGGCTAAATAGGGTGCCAGTTTTATTACATGAATCTGATATGACACCTGGACTAGCAAATAAAATTGCGCTCCGTTTTGCCTCGAAAATATTTGTTACATTTGAAGAAGCTGCGAAGCACTTACCGAAAGAAAAAGTAATATATACAGGATCACCTGTACGTGAAGACGTACTAAGAGGAAATCTTGAAAAAGGTTTAAAGTTTCTAGGGTTTTCCCGGAAGAAATCAGTTATTACTGTTATGGGAGGAAGTTTAGGAGCAAAGAAAATTAATGAAACGGTTCGATCGGCACTTCCAGATCTTCTGAAAAATTATCAAATTGTGCATCTTTGCGGAAAAGGAAATCTTGATGAATCCTTACAAAATAAAGAAGGATATAGACAATTTGAATATATACATGGAGAGTTGCCGGATATATTAGCAGCAACAGATTTTGTTATTTCACGTGCGGGATCCAATGCGATTTTTGAATTTTTAACAATGCAAAAGCCAATGGTTTTAATTCCGTTATCGAAATTTGCAAGCCGTGGAGATCAAATTTTAAATGCTGAATCCTTTGAAAGACAAGGGTATGCATCGGTATTATACGAAGAGGATGTAACGGTGAACTCGCTTATAAAGCATATAGAAGAGCTATCTCATAATAATGAGATGTATAAAACAGCATTAAAAAAATATAATGGAAAAGAAGCGATTAAAACTATCATTCAACATATTTCAGAGGCATGATTAAACAATCATGTCTTTTTTAGTAGGATGAAAGATTCCAAGAATTGATATTTTTATGTTACAATAAAGTGAAACTTTAATCAGTGGGGGGTTCATCCCCACTGATTATTAGCCCTCACCAATCGGGCTTTTACGGGCAGTTAATCCCACACCTAACTTCTTTGTTTTCGCTGAATTTTGAGGTGGGGGTCTTACTGCCCGTTAATGCGGGGTAACAAATGGTTAATAGGGAAATTCCAATTGATTAAGCGTGAAAATACGAATGGATTAGGAGTGACTGTGTTGGAGCTAAGTCTCTATGAAAATACTGCACTTATTATATGCTTTGTGTTGTACGTTGGTAGTGTTATTGTTTATATTTCACGGAAATTTTCACAAGAACGAGAGCTTGAAAAATCAGAAATAACAGCTGAACTAGAAATGTTAGCTGATGAAAGTTATAAAAAGAAAAAAATAAAAGAAGACCATGAAGCACCCCATCATTGAAACGAAAATAAGTTCTAAAGATGGGGATTTTTTTTTGGAAATCCCATTAACGCTAAAAAGGAGTTTTCCCATACATATTTAAGGAGTGGATATAAATGAAATTTTATATTGCTTCAGGATTTCAAAATAAACATCTTGTACGTTTCGTATCAAGCCAGTTGAAAGAAGTGGGATGGCAGCATACATATGATTGGACGAAAAATGAAAGAGCAACCAATAGAGAACAATTGCAAAAAATTGGTGAAGAAGAACAAAAAGCGATCCGAGAAGCTGATGTTTTCTTACTCATACTAGAGGGTGGGAATGGAAGTCATACAGAATTAGGGATGGCAATTGCTTTAGAAAAGAAAATTTATATATATCACAAGGGCAATGAGCTGCAAACTACATTCTACCATTTACGAGAAGTTGATATTTTCGAAGGAGAAATTGAGGGGCTTGTCTCATATATATTGAATAAAGTGGAATGTTAGACGTGGGAATGTAGCGAGAAATATTTCTTGCAAAAAAAGAGTGAAGGTTACCATTAGGCTATTTTGGGCACAGTTATTATAAGTAAAGCATATAAAGGAGTTATAAATATGAAATTAGAAAATGGATGGGAAACAAGTTTTTTAGAGGTTGTACAAAACAGTGAATTTAAGAAAGATGCAATTCTTAGTCAATTACTTTTTGCAGATAGTGAAGAAGTAGAAGAGCTTGTTGATGATTACGGTTATGAAGAGATTATTGAACGCGAACATGATGATGAGTTAGCAGGAATTTTAGGAGAAGAACTTTTTAGTGAGATGGAGCGCAACGTATTCTTAGCTTCACAGCCAGAAGAAAAACTGATTTCATTCGTAAATGGATTAGGTTTTCATGTGTTAGATTGGATCGTGCTTCTTGAAACAGAATTTGGCATTGATAGCGCAAATTTCACATCGGATGCGGTGAAAATGTTAGAAAAGCGTTTTAGACAGTTTCCGTATATAGAAGAGAAGACAATTTTTGATATGAAGCTTGAAGAAACAATGGATGTATTAGAGTCTGTAACAGGTTTGCATTTAAAAGAAAAGATGGGTGTTTAAAAAAAGAACGTGATAGCTTCACGTTCTTTTTTTTACATAATAATAATTTTATCATCTAGCTTTGTTTGTCCAGTAAGAAGTGCGTTTAAATACTCTACTTTTCGTATGCAAGCTTGTATATGTCTTTCAACCTCTTGTAACTCTGCTTGGTGATGCGTTTCAATTGGATGAATTTGTACGTTAAATTTTTCGAATTGACTACTATATGTTATTTCTGCATAACCGCTCATAATATCGGTTTCGTTATGAAATAAAAATTGCTTCGTTTCTTCACAGAATGATACATCCTGAAAGCCATATACTTTTAATGCTTCAATTACTTTTTTAATCATGTTTGTATTCATTTTTTAACCCTCTTTGCGAAGTTCTACTTTTATATTATAACATAAAAAATTACTTAGAAAGCGCTTCCAAGTGTATTTTATTATAAACTTTACGTTTTAATCATAAAAATGAAACAAAGAAAAAATAATTGTAAAGAAGGAAGGACTCTTTTATTGTTTCGTCATATATATAGAGAAATAGTGCAATGAAAGGAAATTTTCCGAGGTGGAGATTGTATTTCCAATTTGAGCGCAGTAAAAGAGGTGAGAATCTTGAACTTTGATATTGTAGGACAAAAAGCATATATAAAAGATGGGCCGCATCGGAACCGAATTGGAACTGTAAAGAAAAATGAAAAACAATTAGAAACCCACTTTGCTATTGTAATTGGGGAACAAAGTATTGCTGTAGAGCTAAAGGATATCGTGTTAGTTGGAGTAGATGTAGGACAATTTCATACATGGTGCGAGCAAAATGGTTATTTGTAAAAGGACGGGCTGTGAGATAATGAAATATATTTGAGAAAAGAGAATATGTTATTGTATTCTCTTTTTCTATGTTTCAGGAGGCGGAAATGAAATATAAAGCACAGGAGCTTACATTGGAGTTGAAAGAGAAGATTCAATGTATGGAGAATGAAATAGAGCGAATATCACTGGAACTTTTTAAAGAGTATTCATATTTATACATAGAGAAAAACATGGAACTATCTATGGAACTTGTTAAAGATAAAGAGCATCCTTTTGAGGTGGGTTATTATTCATCAGTTGCCATAGCTATATTAGATGAAGAAAAAGAGATGATTGGATTTTATAATATTCCAATTTGGAAATGCGAAAATATTTTTTTAGGAATGCCAATTCAATCGAGGATTTTGGGGAGTAAGAAAATAGGGGAACTTGTTGATGAATCTTACTATGAGATTGAAGAGGAGTTAAAAGAGCAACTAGAAGAATACTTGGAGTGATAACTTTCAAGATAAGATGTATAGAGATGGAACATAATAAAAAAGACGCTAACATAATCAACTGTTAGCGTCCTTTTTTATTATGAAGCAATTTCACCAGTTTTTACATCGTCTTGATTGTACGTATCTTGATCTAATTCACCAAGCCATTTACTAGAAATAAGACCTGCTGTCATAGAACCACTTACGTTAAGAGCTGTACGCCCCATATCGATTAATGGTTCAACTGAGATAACTAGAGCGACAATGCCGATTGGTAAGTTCATTGTAGATAGTACGATTAACGCTGCGAATGTTGCACCGCCACCAACGCCGGCAACACCGAATGAGCTAATAGCAACGACAGCGATTAAAGTTAAAATAAATTGTGGTTGTAATGGATCAATTCCTACAGTTGGAGCGACCATCATAGCAAGCATTGCTGGATAAATACCTGCGCAACCGTTTTGACCGATAGATACCCCAAAGGATGCAGCGAAGTTAGCGATTCCTTCAGAAATACCAAGCTTTTCTTTTTGGGCTTCAATATTTAATGGCATTGCACCAGCACTAGAGCGAGAAGTGAATGCAAATGTTAATACAGGGAAAACTTTTTTCAAATATTGAATCGGATTTAAACCAGATAGCGCGATTAATAATAAGTGAATGATAAACATTACGATAAGTGCTACGTAAGATGCTAAAACGAAATTACCAAGTTTTAAAATGGCATTCACATCACTACCAGCAACTGTCTTTGCCATAAGAGCTAATACGCCGTATGGAGTAAGACGTAAAATTAATGTTACCATACGCATTACGATTGCATACACAGCATCAAGCATCTTCTTAAATAGCTCTGCTTGTTCGGGATATTTTCGTTTTACACCTATAAAGGCAATCCCGATAAAGGCTGCAAATATTACAACAGAAATTGTTGATGTTGGACGAGCACCTGTTAAATCAAGAAACGGATTTGTAGGCAACAATTCTAATAATTTATCTGGAATTGTTGTCTTTTCAATAGAAGTAAATCTTTCTTCTACTAATTTCAGACGAGCAGATTCTGCATCACCTTGTTGTAATCCTGTTGCTGATACATCAAATCCTGCGCTTGCAGCTATACCGACAGCTGCGGCAATTCCTGTAGTAAGAATTAAAATTCCGATAATAAGACCACTGATTTTACCAAGGTTTTTCGTTAATTGTAATTTTGTAAATGCTGAAATAATAGATACTAAAATAAGTGGCATAACGATCATTTGAAGTAATTTCACATAACCGTTACCAATTAAACTAAACCAGGTATTTGATTCGATAATTACTTTAGAAGTAGGCTCATAAATAAATTGTAATATAAGACCGAAGATAATTCCGACTCCTAAAGCAGTAAATACACGTTTATTAAAAGATACATGCTTACGTTGCATATAATACAATACGCCAACTAAAATGAGCATGACTGTGATGTTAATTCCGACA
Organism: Bacillus altaicus; assembly: GCF_042136375.2. NCBI lineage: Bacteria > Bacillati > Bacillota > Bacilli > Caryophanales > Bacillaceae > Bacillus > Bacillus altaicus. The sequence continues at coordinate 1,475,121 of NZ_CM143394.1, forward strand.
AGCAGTGTATTCATGTTAATTCCCCCTAATTCCAATGTGTTATATAGAATATAAGGTAATAAAACCTATAAGTCAACTAGGGAATTGCGGAATTAAAAAAAAGATGGCAATTTGCCATCTCTTAATGACCAGCTCCAGGGACAAGTAAAAATGTTGTGTACCATGTAAATCCGATGAAGAAAACGGTTAAATATGCCCCGAATACGTATATATACATACGCTCTGTTAATTTTAAATAACTTAAAAGTACGAAGAATCCTGTTTGTCCTAAAAATAGTAGTGCGGTCGAATGCATATCCCCTACGTAAAACATAACCGAGAAAATTCCAGTCCAAAAGCCGAGAACGCGAAACATGCGCTCCATGCCATCTCCCTCCTTTTCTAAAAAAAAGTAAAACCTCTCTTCATTATAGTTTATTTTTCTAACTATTGTAAATATTCATTCATATAAAAGAAAGAAGCCAATTATAATATTGACTTCTTCTTAATTGAAAAACTAAATTTGAACTTTATAGTTACAAGATTTGCATCCATCTAGTAGACTATCGTTTCGTGTTAATTCCACGTTCGGGAATAGGATTTCAAAAATCCCCTTCATCATATCTCCGTGCATATTACAAATTTCAGTCGGATGATGCGCAGCAACTTCTTTAAATGGGCAATTGTGTACATCATAGAAAATTTTTGTGCCATCTGTACTTAATTCAAAAGCAGGAGATAAACCAGCTGTTGAGAATGCTTCTTTTGCGATTAGCATTTTTTGTTCTATCGTCAATGCTTCTGCACTTACATTTAAGCGATGCATATGTTGTTGCATTAATTCTTTGCCGAATTGTTTCCCTGTTTCATATAGCGCTTTTTCACCAGCGCTACCTAAGCTTAGCAGTGAATTAAATGCTATCTGCGCTAATAATTGATAATCACGAAATGGGAATTGTAATTGGATGACATCTTGAGACAAGACGTATAGTCTGCTTGGTCTGCCGCCTTTCCCAGTTTTTTTTGTTTCTGATTTGAGCATATTAACATCTTCTAATTTAGATAAATGTAAACGCGCTACGTTTGGATGAATGTCAAACTCATCTGCAATTTCTTGTACAGTTACGTAATTATGTTTTTGCGAAATATATTTATAAATGTAATAACGAGTAGGGTCAGATAATACACCTGTAATTTTTAAAGCTTGTTCCATGAGGATCTCCACCTTTATCACTTTATCCAAGATATTAACATTATAATACAGATAAACTGCTATATAGGTAATTTCAGACAATAATTCGGAAATTGTTCATAATTTCACAAACATATTTTTCCTTTTTCTCTTAGTGAAAATACAAAATCTCTAATTTTTCTTGAGCATTTTTTTATGATATATACATAGTGAGGAGGGAAACTTGATGAATAGTGTCGAGCTTTTTGCAAATATGATTATGAAAGAAGCTTGTAGGGTGCAAGCATCAGACTTACATATTGTGCCCAGGCAGAAGGATGTGGCGATTCAATTACGTATAGGGAAAGATTTAATTACGAAACGGTGTATTGAAAAGGAATTTGGAGAAAAGCTTGTTTCGCACTTTAAGTTTTTAGCATCAATGGATATAGGAGAGAGGAGAAAGCCTCAAAATGGTTCATTATATTTGCAAATTGATGGATCAGAAGTGTATTTACGCCTTTCAACACTTCCAACAGTATATCAAGAAAGTCTAGTTATTCGTCTCCATTTACAAGCATCTGTTCAGCCATTGTCTCATCTTTCATTATTTCCAAGTACAGCGGAAAAATTACTCTCTTTTTTAAAGCATTCGCATGGGTTACTCGTATTTACTGGGCCGACTGGTTCTGGGAAAACGACGACAATGTACGCGTTATTAGAAGTAGCTAGAAAAGGAGAAACACGTCGTATTGTTACTCTGGAAGATCCAGTTGAGAGAAGAAAAGACGGTTTATTACAAATTCAAATAAATGAAAAAGCTGGTATCACATATGAAACGGGATTAAAGGCTATTTTGCGTCACGATCCAGATATTATTTTAGTTGGCGAAATTCGTGATGAAGAAACAGCGAAAGTAGCTGTAAGGGCCAGTTTGACGGGACATTTAGTGATGACAACCTTGCATACAAATGATGCGAAAGGAGCGATACTACGATTTATGGATTATGGTATTACAAGGCAAGAAATTGAACAATCATTATTGGCTGTAGCTGCTCAGCGACTCGTTGAATTAAAATGTCCGTTTTGCAGAGGGAAGTGTTCAACTTTATGTAAATCAATGAGGCAAGTGAGGCAGGCAAGCATTTATGAACTGTTATATGGATATGAATTAAAACAAGCGATTAAAGAAGCAAGTGGAGAACATGTTACGTATCACTATGAAACGTTGGAATCGTCGGTGCGAAAAGGGTATGCTTTGGGCTTTTTAGAAGAAGATGTATATGTTTAAGAGAAAATGGAGTTTAAGTGATCAAGTATTATTATGGAAAAGATTAAGTGATTTATTAGAGAAAGGTTACTCACTTTTACAGGCGTTAGAATTTTTGCAGTTTCAACTACCGTTAGGGAAGAAATTACAGTTACAGCATATGATTGAGGGATTGAAAAATGGACAAAGTTTGCACGCTTCTTTTCATCAATTAATGTTTCATCCGGAGGTGTTAAGTTATTTGTTTTATGCAGAGCGACACGGTGATATTTCTTTTGCTTTGCAACAAGGGAGTGTACTTCTTTACAAGAAGGATAAATATAGGAAAGATATGATGAAAGTAATGCAATATCCTATGTTTTTATCATTTTTTTTAATGATTATGCTTTCTGTTTTTAACCTCATTTTATTGCCTCAGTTTGAAATGATGTATAGTTCTTTACGTTCTACAGCACCACCACTTACGGAGCAAATTTTAGTTGCAATTAAATTATTACCCTACTTCATTTATATCATTTTTCTTATCGTTATAACGGGATTTAGTTTATATATATTTTATTTCCGAAAACTTCCGCCTACTCAACAGGTAAAGATTATGATCCGTATTCCCCTTATGAAAACATTTTCTATTTTAAATCATTCACATTATTTTTCCGCTCAATTAAGTGGTTTATTACACGGTGGATTGTCAGTGCACGAAGCATTAACAATAATGATGAAGCAAAAGTATCATCCATTCTTTCAGTATGAAGCAGCCCGAATTGAGCGACAATTAATTGCAGGAGAACCGTTACAATCTATTATTGATAAAAGCGGTTATTACGAGAAAGAACTTTCTTATATCATTACGCATGGACAAGCAAACGGTAATTTAGCAAATGAGCTTGGTGATTACAGTGAGCTCATTATTGAAAAGGTAGAACAAAAAATTAAACGTATGTTATTTGTGATTCAACCCATTTTATTTACATGTCTTGGGGTTATAGTCATTCTGATGTACTTAGCGATGATTATGCCAATGTTTCAAATGATGGATTCAATTTAGGGGGGATTTACATGCAGAATGAGGAAGGTTTTACTCTTTTAGAAATGTTATTAGTTATGGTTGTCATAACTGTATTATTACTATTAATTATTCCAAATGTAGTTACACAGCGCTCATCCGTTCAAGGAAAAGGATGTACAGCCTATGTGAAATCTATAGAAGCACAAATACAAGCATATCAATTGCAACATAATAAGATTCCATCAATAGAGGAACTTGAAACAGAAAAGTATATTACTTCTAAAACTTGCCCGAAAGGTGAACCAATCCATATTTCTGATGATGGCAAAGTAACAGCCGGGAAATCGTGAAACAAAAAGGTTTTACGCTTTTAGAAATGCTACTTGTCTTATTTGCTATTTCTGTACTGAGTGTTGTTACGCATTTTAATGTTACTTCATTATATGAAAAACAAAGAGCCGAGCAATTTTTGAAACAGTTTTCAAATGATATTTTGTATATGCAGCAGTTGGCGATTAAGCGCCAAAAACATTATACGTTACGCTGGTTTAAAGGGAAACATATGTATTATATTTCGGAATCGGAGACGGGCTTTTTAATTGTTAAGAGAGAATATGATAAAGATGTCCAAATTGATTTGCATACCTTTCCGAATCCGATGACATATAATCCAAGCGGGAATATTAATAGAGGTGGTACGATTTTACTTTCCTATCGAGGGTATAAATATGAGATTGTATTTCAGCTTGGAAGAGGGAGATTTACGTATCGTGAAGTGTCAAAAAGGATCAATAATGGTTGAAATGGTTGTAGCGTTAAGTTTAATAATGATGGCGGTATCGTTATTGCTCCCGCAAACATTATTAATTATGCAAGAAAGAAAAAATATAAAAATGAGCTATAAAGCATTAATACTATTAAAAAAAGAAGCGGCCTTATTTATGTATGAGAATGAGGAAAAGCGAGAAAAAGAGCAAGTCATAAAAGGAATTGTATATTACACATATTGGAGAGGAGATGAAGTTTGTACGATGTGGAAAGATATGAGAGGAAAAGCGATGGAGCAATGCCTTTATGCAGAGAAAAGGTAAAAAGGAAGCGGGATTTACGTTAATAGAAATGATTGCATGTTTGTTGCTTTTATCAATGTTCTTTTTACTTTTACCACGTCTTCAGATTATGGGGATAGAAAATACACATTCAAAAGGATTAAACGATTGGGAGTGGGATGTGTTTTTAGGACAAATGCAATTAGAGTTTCGTGAAGTATTAAGTGGGAGGAAGATAGCACTAGAAAATGATGAACATATTTTGCGTTTCCAACTTCGTAATGGTGATGAGGTGACGTATGAAAAAGTGAATAGTAATTTAATAAGAAAAGTAAATATGCGCGGAAGGGAATCTATATTGCAAAGGATTGAAGCGATTTCGTACAAATTAACACCTCATTTGCTATATATATATGTGAAAGATACAAGTGGTGAAATATATGAAGGCGTGGCTGTACGCTATAGTGAAATTGAGATAGAAACATGAGAAAACAAGATGGATTTGCAATGCCAGGAACAATTATTTTTCTTGTTTTATTCATTTCTTTTTTGATGTACGAAACGAATATGTTACTTTCGGATAAAAAATTCTATTCTGAAATAGAACAAAGTTTTTTCATGGAGGAACTTGTTGATCGAGCTATTTCAGATATAAAAAGAGACTTACAGCAAAAAGAAAAAGAGGATGTTTTTTTATTTCAGTATGAAAGAGGAGAAGTGAGTGGAAAGTACATCTTTGAAAATGATGTTATTAACATTTCATTGCAATGTGTTACAAAAAAGAGAGTTTTCTACAAAGTGAGCTTTCGCTATAGGAAAAGGGATAATAAAATATTGGATTGGGTAGAAGGATAATGTGTAAAATACGCGGGGGAGAAGCATTAATTTCCATTGTGTTGAGAGTCAATTTTTTTGTGGAAAGGGATAAAAAGGATAGTTAAAAGTTTAAATTTTCTCAAAAAAGAGAAAGGTAGAAAGAATATGATATATTCATGCTATCCAATCATTTTTTCTAGGGAGATAAGGAAATGACAACTAACAATCAAATAGGTGAAAATAAGGAACAAACTATTTTTGATCATAGAGGAAATACGATTATGACAGAAGATAGGGAAATACAAATTATTTCAAAATTCGAAGAACCCCTTATTGTCGTATTAGCAAATGTATTAAGTGATGAAGAATGTGACGGATTAATCGAATTGTCTAAAAATAAAATAGAGCGGTCTAAAATTGGTTCGTCACGTAATGTAAATGATATTCGAACGAGTAGTGGTGCATTTTTGGAAGAGAATGAACTAACTTCCAAGATTGAAAAACGAATTTCATCTATCATGAATGTTCCTGTAGCACATGGAGAAGGATTGCACATTTTAAATTATGAAGTGGATCAAGAATATAAAGCGCACTATGATTATTTTGCGGAACATAGTAGATCAGCTGCTAATAATCGTATAAGTACTCTTGTGATGTACTTAAATGATGTAGAGGAAGGCGGGGAGACATTCTTTCCGAAATTAAATCTTTCTGTACACCCTAGAAAGGGAATGGCAGTGTACTTTGAGTATTTTTATCAAGATCAATCACTAAATGAGCTTACGTTACATGGAGGAGCACCTGTAACGAAAGGCGAGAAATGGGTTGCAACGCAGTGGGTGAGAAGAGGTACTTATAAGTAAAAGTGAGCCAGCTTGTTTGATTGCGAGAAAATAGCGAGTATGTTACGTTTTGTTCTTCATAAGAAGAACAAAACGTTTTTTTATTAAATAAAGTAGTATCTTTCGTTATAATAACAAATAATAACGGATGATTGAGAGGAACGAAAATGAAATCTATATACATAACCGGCTATATGGGAGCTGGGAAAACAACAATTGGAAAAGCGTTAAGTAAAGAACTCCATATGGAAGTTGTAGATACAGATCAAAAAATCGAAGAGCAGAAAGAGAAAGCGATTCGGCATATTTTTGCAGAAGAAGGCGAAATGGCTTTTCGGGAATATGAAAGTGAAATGTTACGTTCACTACCGGTTCAGAATGTAATTATTACAACTGGTGGAGGAATTATTGAACGAGAGGAAAATCGAAAGTGGATGAAGGAAAATGGAACTGTTGTGTATTTATATTGCGATCCACATGTAATTGCAGAAAGGCTTCGTGAAGATACGACACGTCCACTATTTCAGAAGAAAGATATAGATGCATTTGTAACGAAATTTGAATCGCGCCGAGCTTATTATGAAGAGGCTTATATTCATATTGATACGACAAATAAGTCGGTAAAGCAAATTATGAATGAATTAAAGCAAAAGATTAATGAATAAAAAAGTGGACATACTAATCAAGTAGAGGTGATGATAATATGTCTACTAATGATTATGTACGCTTTGTGACACAGCAATTTGTGTCATATATGGATGCTCCAAAAGAGGATCGAAAACAACAGAAACAACAACGTCGTGCGGAGAAAGAGCCATTCTTAAATAAATGGTTTGGTGTTATGCCACTGAGCGCTGCTTTGTTTTATCGAAATGTAAAAAATAAAAGAAAAAAATCAAGCTAACTTTTTCGTAATATGTTTAGCAAAACAAAAATCCCCTAGTATAACAAGATGCTAGGGGATTTTTGTTTATTGCACAGATTCTTTTTCTTCAGTAACCGCATGTATTTTATTGTTTACCCATACAAATCCAATTCCGATACAAATAGAAATGCCCCACCCAACAGCGGTCATAATAGCTCTCATTTCACCATATCCATCTACACCGAAAACAGAGATGAAATAGATTTTCAAGAAACTTTTTAATATAAATTGAAGACCGAAAAATAGTGTTAAATATTGCAGTGCTGGATATATGCGACTATCCCGGTAAAGCTCACGACTTTTATCGCGGTCATGACCTTGCAGCGCTGCGATGTCCGCAGCGAAATATAACATAATTGGTTTTTTTATAAAGATTGTACATATAACGATGCAGCCAAGTACGATATGATAATATGCATCATTCCATAGCATTCGTTCCGCTGATCCAGATATTAAGTCTACCGTTGTATTAGAAATGAGTGTAATTAAAATAAAGAACCCTGTAACGTTAAACTGTTTTTCTTTTTTAAAGGTATACAGTGTATAAATAATTCCCGGAACAGAGGAAATTAACATTGCGTAATAAGGATCGATATAAGGTTTTGCAAATTTCCAAATGAGGAATGGGAATACGAGATAAAAGACAAGATCTAATATAGCTTTTTTATTTTGATTCATACAAATCCTCCTTAAGTCATACATATATTTTATAATATAATTTCTGAAAATTGTATAAGGTTTAATAAAAAAAAGAAAAGTAGATGATTAGTAGATTAAAAAAATTGTCCCTAGCGTGGTAAGTTTTTTTAGTATATAATAAAGGAAACGCTTTCATTTTTTTTGTTTTGTTCACAAAATGGACGGAAAATCACATATTTACTATTGATATGTTGCTTTATAATGAAACTAATTAAATATACATGCATACAATATTGTGAAATAAATAACATAAATAATCTATATAAATGTAAACGTTATCAAAGGGAGAGGTGGAGACAATGAGTAAATTTTTCTTCAATCATAATCCAGCAACATTAGAGGATGGAAGACTTGTTAAGTATGCTGAAATTATTTATGGAGAAGGTGGCCGTTCTGTATTAGAAAATTTAATGGTGAAGGCATCTATCAGATTGCGTGATCGTTATCCGAATAAATCTGACGAACAGATCTCGAACCTCGTAAATCAAGGCATCCATGATATGTTTCAAAAATACGTGAATGAGTAAGAGCAGCTACTGGCTGCTCTTATTTTTTTGTATAAGGATTGTGCTTTTAGCTGAAAATAAAGGTGCATTTTGAAGTTTGTAAAAAGGAGGGGAACAGATGAGCAATGGAATTGGTCGTTCAAAAGAAAATCTTCCAACTGATGCAAATCATGTAAGCGCGAAGGATCGTGCATATCAAAAACGTATGACAGAGAAAAAACAACAAGAGCGTAATGACGATAGAGAATAGGATGAAAAAACATCTTAAAGAAAGCTCCTTCAACAGTTGAAGGAGCTTTCTTTAAGATAGAAAATGATTTGCGGTAACATAAAAGAGGCCGCCGTTTATAATTTGTATTGTAATACGTGGTTCGTATTGTTCTTGTAATGCTTGCTTTTCAATTTCATAGCTTTCTGGAAGTTCATCGCTATCTTCGTAAAATCGATTTAAAAGGTCTAAATCGTGATTCCAACGCACTCTCGCTTCTTTTGCCCACGTGTGGTCATCTTCAGCAATTATACTTTTTAAAGCATCCTCTATGCGTTGTAAGCCACTTTGTGGCTTAATGATAGGTGAGAGGGTAAAACAAAAGTCAGGTATCTTTGGTGTGAGTTTGATCTCTGCTAAAGTGTCATGAAAGTTTGCAATCATTGTCCCAGAAATAAGATGAATACCGATGGAATGAAGTATGTCTTTTTTTCGGTCACATTGATAAGATACTTTTATATTTACACCAAGCCAAGGATGAAGGGGGGTATGAGTTGCCCCGCTATGCTTCACATCCTCATATAAACGTATGTATGAGCCTAGTTCTTTTGTCGTTTCAAATATTTGATGCAAACGGGGTGAACCGTAATGAATAAGTTCACCGTCGTTTTCTTCGTTTTCCGGATTTGTAATAAGAGTAAGGCGCATCGGGTTCGGAACGCCTCCTGTTTTTTCAAGATAGTGCCAATAGAAAGGGCGGTTCATTAATAATTTATCCATTTCAATTGTTAACTGTACGTCTAATAGGTGAGGGGAACGTTCTAAAATTTCGCAGTTATTCGCCTCAAAAAAGTTGTATAAGTAATTATGAATTTCATTTTGCTGCATAGTCCTGCACCTCTGCTTCATTGCGCTTCGCAAAATCGATAATAGATGTTAAATTTTCCATTTTGATTCGAATTTCACCTTCGCTTTTTGACTGCGCGAAAATTTCTTGAATATGTGCATCAATATTTTTCATGTTGATTCTTGTTAAAATTTCATCGAGTTCACCGATTACACGTTCAAATAAATTAATTTTTTCATATAGTAGTTTTAAAATGTGCTCTTCAACAGTATGCTTTGTTGCTAAGTTATAAATATGAACATCATTTTTTTGTCCAAGGCGGTGAATACGTCCAATCCTTTGCTCAAGTCGCATTGGATTCCACGGTAAGTCGTAATTAATCATATGGCTACAAAATTGTAAGTTAATTCCTTCACCACCAGCTTCGGTCGCAATTAATACTTGGGCATGAGTTTGGAACAGCTCCTTCATCCAATCTTTTTTCCCGCGCTTAAATCCACCGCGAAATGGGACAGAGGAAATGCCATGTTGTTGTAAGAACCATTGTAAATACATTTGTGAAGCTCTATATTCAGTGAAGATAATGACTTTATCGTTAACTTCTTTTATGAGCTCTAGTGCTTTATTTGCTTTGGAGTTGAACGGAATATGATTAATTTTATCCATCAGCACATCAATATGTGGGTCCTTTATGTAATGCTCATTTTCTTTCTGCCGTTTTTCTACATGTTTTTTTAATGAATAGTAAACAGCTTCACGACTACTACATGCTTCCCGTTTTAAAGTTAAGGATGAGAAAGCAGATGTAAAGGCATTTTGTTCACGCCAATTTTCAATTTCATTATACAAAGCTTGTTCTTCTTCATTAAATTCAACGAAGATTGTTCGTACATGCCTCTTCGGCCAATCAATGCCAGTGTTATGGCGTCTATTTCGAACCATTACTTTATTGATAAGAGCTTTTAAATCTTCATCGGATTCAGTGGAACGATTTTTGGAAGCATAATATTCTTCAAAATTAGATTGATTGCCTAAATGACCTGGTTTTAATAAAGAAACGAGGTTGAAGATTTCATCAATTTTATTTTGAACAGGAGTTGCGGTTAGTAATAAACAAAACTTCTTTTTTAATCGCTGTGCAAATGCATAGTTTTTTGTTTTATTGTTTTTTAGTTTATGTGCTTCATCGATAATAATAAGGTCATACTCTAGGTTTAAAACGATATCGCGATGCGGTGAACGTTTCGCAGTATCGATTGATGAAACGATGACATCAGCTTGTTCCCAAGAATAACTTTTCTTTTGAGCGACCGCAGGAATAAAAAATTTTGTGTTAAGTTCATATGCCCACTGAGATACGAGAGAAGCTGGAACGAGAATGAGTACCTTTTTTACAAGTCCTCGAACCATGTATTCTTTTAAAATAAGTCCAGCTTCAATCGTTTTTCCAAGTCCAACTTCATCTGCTAGAATCGCTTTACCATTCATTTGTTCAATGACATTTTGAGCGACCTCCAATTGATGCGGAAGCGGCGTGAAATGTGATAAATGTTTCGGTGCTTGCAATCCATCAAAAGTAGGAACGAGTAATGATTTCTCTGTTTTATAAGCTAAATGATATAAATCCCAATTTGTCCAAGGACCATCTTCATCAATTCTTTTTAAAAAATTGTTTTGCCACGTTCGATCTACGGAAATATCGACATTCATTAAGACTCTCCCACCTTTTATAAACTAAAGTGATTATTTTAAAAATCTTTATTATAAGCCTCGTAATAAGGCACTATCACAATTACTAAAAGTTAAAGAATAGGCAATGATTTAGGACTAAATCTTGAAAGTTGTATTTAATATGATTAAGAATAAAAAATTCTAAATTTTTTTTTATGCTAGAATATTGATGAAATATAGCGAATGATGTTAGGATAATGGTGTGAAATGTGTGGAATCTTTCGTATTTTATCCAAGAAAGTAACTTTTTATTTACGCTTTCATAAAAAAATATACTGAGATTCCGTATAACCTTATCTTTTCAGAATGAAAATGTTTAGATATGGGAAGCAACTTTTATTGATTTGTCAGAGCATAAGGGGGAAAGAGCATGATTACATTACAACGTACACCGTTATTTGATGTATACGCGAAGTATGGTGGGAAAACAATCGACTTCGGTGGTTGGGAATTACCAGTTCAATTTTCAAGCATTAAAGAAGAGCATGAAGCTGTACGTACAGAAGCAGGTTTGTTCGATGTATCTCATATGGGAGAAGTAGAGGTAAAGGGTGTAGATAGTTTAGCATTTTTACAACGTGTTGTTACAAATGACGTATCTACCTTAAAGGTAGGAGGCGCACAATATACAGCTATGTGCTATGAAAATGGCGGCACAGTAGATGATTTATTAATCTACAAACGTGGTGAAGAAGACTATTTATTAGTAATCAATGCATCAAATATCGAGAAAGATTACGAATGGTTAGCAAGTCATGTAATTGGCGATGCGAAGGTAGTCAATGTTTCTAGTGAAGTTGCGCAACTTGCAATTCAAGGACCAAAAGCACAAGACATTTTACAAAAAGTTGTGTCAGAAGATTTGAAAGAAATTAAGTTCTTTAAATTTAAAAACGATATTCTTGTAGATGGAATTCCTGCACTTGTATCTCGTACAGGTTATACAGGTGAAGATGGATTCGAAATTTACTGTAAGAGTGAAGATGCTGCAAAACTTTGGGTGAAACTTCTTGAAGTTGGAGAAGAAGATGGGTTAAAGCCATGTGGCTTAGGTGCTCGTGATACACTTCGCTTCGAAGCAACACTTCCGTTATACGGACAAGAGTTATCAAAAGATATTACACCGATTGAAGCGGGAATTGGCTTTGCGGTAAAACCAAATAAAGAAGCAGATTTCTTTGGAAAAGAAACGTTAAAAGAGCAAAAAGAAAACGGTGCATCTCGTAAATTAGTCGGCATCGAAGTAATCGAACGCGGTATTCCTCGTACGCATTACCCTGTATTTATAGGAGAAGAAAAAATCGGGGAAGTAACGAGTGGTACACAATCTCCAACGTTAAAGAAAAGCATTGGTTTAGCACTAATTGATGTGAAATACGCAACAGTTGATACAGAAGTAGAAATTGAAATTCGTAATAAACGCGTCAAAGCAGTAGTTGTTCCAACACCATTTTATAAACGTTCAAAGTAACGGGGAGAGGGGTAGATTTCATGTTGCATCGTTATCTTCCAATGACAGAAGAAGACAAAAGAGAAATGTTACAAACAATCGGCGTTCAAACGATTGATGAGTTATTCTCTGATATTCCAGAGAGTGTTCGTTTTAAAGGGGATTTAAAAATTAAAGAAGCAAAATCAGAGCCAGAGCTTTTAAAAGAGCTATCTCAAATGGCTAGCAAAAATGCGAACTTAAAAGAATACGCTTCTTTCTTAGGAGCAGGTGTATACGATCATTACGCTCCAGTAATTGTGGATCATGTTATTTCTCGTTCAGAATTTTATACAGCTTACACACCATACCAACCAGAAATTTCACAAGGGGAATTACAAGCAATTTTTGAGTTCCAAACAATGATTTGTGAATTAACAGGAATGGATGTAGCGAACTCTTCTATGTATGACGGAGGTACAGCATTAGCTGAAGCGGCAATGTTAGCAGCTGGTCATACTCGCAAAAAGAAAATTCTTGTGTCTAATGCAGTTCATCCAGAATCAAGAGCGGTACTTGAAACATATGCAAAAGGTCAAAATCTTGAAGTTGTTGAAATTGATCATAAAGACGGTGTAACAGATTTAGACGCATTACAAAGTGAAGTAGATGATACAGTTGCTTGTGTAATCGTTCAATATCCAAACTTCTTCGGACAAGTTGAAAAGTTAGCTGATATCGAAAAAATCGTTCATCAACAAAAATCATTATTTATCGTTTCTTCAAATCCATTATCATTAGGCGCATTAACACCGCCAGGAAAATTTGGTGCTGATATTGTAATCGGTGATGCACAGCCATTTGGTATCCCAACGCAGTTTGGTGGACCTCATTGTGGTTACTTTGCAACAACGAAAGCATTTATGCGTAAAATTCCAGGACGTCTTGTCGGACAAACTGTGGATTCAGATGGTAAACGTGGATTTGTATTAACGTTACAAGCACGTGAACAGCATATTCGCCGTGATAAAGCGACGTCTAACATTTGTTCAAACCAAGCGTTAAATGCATTAGCAGCATCAGTTGCAATGACGGCACTTGGAAAACAAGGTGTGAAAGATATGGCACGTCAAAATATTTCTAAAGCACAATATGCAAAACGTCAATTCGAAGCGAAAGGCTTCACTGTAACGTTCGCTGGACCATTCTTTAATGAATTTGTTGTAGATTGCAAACGTCCAGTTAAAGAAATAAATGATGTATTAATACAAAAGAATATTATCGGTGGTTACGACCTAGGCCGTGATTATAAAGAGCATGAAAACCATATGCTTGTAGCAGTAACAGAGCTTCGTACAAAAGAGGAAATTGACACACTTGTAAACGAAATGGGGGCTATCCAATGAAGAACCAAGACCAAGCACTTATTTTTGAAGTGACTAAAGAAGGACGCGTAGGATATAGCTTACCCAAATTAGATGTAGAAGAAGTGAAATTAGAAGATGTATTTGAGAGCGATTATATTCGCGTTGAAGATGCAGAGCTTCCAGAAGTATCTGAACTTGATATTATGCGCCATTACACAGCGCTTTCAAACCGTAACCACGGCGTTGATTCTGGATTCTATCCACTTGGATCTTGTACGATGAAATATAATCCGAAAATTAATGAAAACGTAGCTCGTTTCGCAGGCTTTGCAAATATTCATCCACTTCAAGATGAAAAAACAGTGCAAGGTGCAATGGAATTAATGTACGACTTACAAGAACATTTAATTGAAATTACAGGTATGGATACTGTTACGTTACAACCAGCAGCTGGTGCACACGGAGAATGGACAGGTTTAATGTTAATTCGTGCATACCATGAAGCAAATGGTGACTTTAACCGTACGAAAGTAATTGTTCCTGACTCTGCTCATGGAACAAACCCGGCGTCTGCAACAGTAGCTGGTTTTGAAACAATTACGGTGAAATCAAATGAACATGGTCTTGTTGACTTAGATGATTTAAAACGTGTTGTAAACGAAGAAACAGCAGCACTTATGTTAACAAATCCAAATACATTAGGCCTATTCGAAGAAAATATTTTAGAAATGGCAGAAATCGTCCATAACGCAGGCGGTAAATTATACTATGATGGTGCAAACTTAAATGCTGTATTAAGCCAAGCACGCCCAGGAGATATGGGATTTGACGTTGTGCATTTAAACCTTCATAAAACATTTACAGGTCCGCATGGCGGCGGTGGCCCAGGTTCTGGTCCAGTAGGTGTAAAAGCTGATTTAATTCCGTACTTACCAAAACCGATTTTAGAGAAAACGGAAAATGGCTATCACTTCAACTATGATCGTCCAGAAGCAATTGGGCGTGTGAAACCATTCTATGGTAACTTCGGAATTAACGTTCGTGCATACACGTATATTCGTTCTATGGGTCCAGATGGACTACGTGCAGTAACTGAGTATGCTGTATTAAATGCGAACTATATGATGAGAAGATTAGCACCATTCTATGATCTTCCATTCGACAGACATTGCAAGCATGAATTTGTATTGTCAGGTCGTCGTCAAAAGAAACTTGGTGTACGTACATTAGATATTGCAAAACGTCTGCTTGATTTCGGTTACCATCCACCAACAATTTACTTCCCATTAAATGTGGAAGAATGTATTATGATTGAGCCAACAGAAACAGAATCAAAAGAAACATTAGATGGTTTCATTGATAAGATGATTCAAATTGCTAAAGAGGTAGAAGAAAATCCAGAAGTTGTACAAGAAGCACCACATACAACAGTAATAAAGCGTTTAGATGAAACATTAGCTGCTCGTAAACCAGTTTTACGTTATGAAAAGCTAGCACCTGTACAAGTGTGATTGGAATAAAAGAACTCGCTACATGCGGGTTCTTTTTTTTTTGCAACATTGATGCGGCTAGAATGAAAAAATGTTGAAAATTTATATTTTTTGTTTCATATTGCTGTAAAGATGCGGTTTTATAGGTGATTTTGTTGAAAAAGTCAGTTTGATAAAAGTATTTATTTTTGTTAGAATTTTATTGAAATTAAGAAGATGTGATGAGGTAGAAATTACTCATTTTTATGTATATGTGAAAAAACGAGCAAGGCGGGGGTGGAAGCGTGGGATATCGATGTTATAGAATGGTATACCATCTAGAAAATGGAGAAACAATTAAAGATGTAAAAGAATTTTGTTACAGAGACCAAGGGAAAGTGTTAGAAAGAGTAGCGCACCGTGTAATGGATAATAGAGAAGTGACAGCGATTGATAAACAAGGAACAATCATTTCAATAGCGTGTGAGGACATTGTAAAGGTAGAACTTGATTACATAACAGAAAGTTAACCTTGAGTCATATCGAATTATTAGATACAATATACTGTTGAATGGTGAAGAGAGAAGAGAGGAGTTTATCATGGGTAATACAAGACACTTTTATATGTTTATTTTAGCGTTTGTTCTTGTTGTGGCGTTAACGATTTATTTAATTGTTGATAGCAGCTGGTACAATACAGTTCATCCAGCATTCCTTCTTTTTATGTATGTAGGAATTGCGGTTGTTAGTTTCGGAATGAGAGACGAAATGTTAGATCGCTTTGAAAAGTGATACATATACGAAAGACCAACAGGAAAATGTTGGTCTTTTTTTCTTGCCAAAAATAGGATGTTTTGTATATACTGTGTATATAAGGTATATACAGTATATACACACTGGAGGAAAACATGAATATTATTATTTCGAATTCTTCCCAAGACCCTATTTATGTGCAAATAAGGAAACAATTGAGCCAGCTTATTTTAAATGGTGGTTTAAAGGGTGGAGACCAATTACCGTCTATTCGTAGCTTAGCGAAGGAATTACAAATTAGTGTAATTACAACGAAGCGCGCGTACGAGGAGCTTGAAAAAGAAGGATATATAGAAACTGTTGCTGGGAAGGGGACTTATGTTTCACGTAAAAATAATGAACTATTAAAAGAACAGCGGCTACGTCTATTGGAAAGTAAAGTGGAAGAGATTGTGAATGAAAGTAAAGTGTTACAGCTTTCACTGGAAGAGTTGCAACAGATGATTGCGTGTTTATACGAGGGGGAATAAGAGATGTTAGAGCTAAAAAACGTTTGTAAAACTTATCAAGATTTCTCAGTGAAAAATGTAAGTTTTACATTGCCACGTGGATATATTATGGGATTTATCGGACCGAATGGAGCTGGAAAAAGTACGACGATCAAAATGATTATGAATTTAATCAGAAAAGAGAGTGGTGATATAAAAATTTTTGGTAAGGACAATAAGAAAGCTGAAAAGGAAATAAAACAAAATATTGGTTTTGTATATGATGAAAATCATTATTACGAAGATTTAACGTGTGAGCAAATGAAACGGATTATTGCACCGTTATATAAAAAGTGGGACGAAAAGCAGTATCAATCGTATATGCAGAGATTACAAGTTCCAACGTATAAAAAGATTAAAGAGTTATCCAAAGGGATGAAAATGAAATTTGCGATTGCAATCGCACTTTCACACCATGCGGAATTCATTATTATGGATGAACCAACAGCAGGATTAGATCCAGTTGTTCGAAGTGAGTTACTTGATATGCTGCAAGAAATTGTAATGGAAGATGAAGTATCTGTCTTATTTTCAACGCACATTACAACAGACTTAGAACGCATCGCAGATTATATTACGTTCATCAACGATGGAGAAATTATATTTACTGGTGAGAAAGACGACTTAATGGAGAACTACGTAATGGTAAAGGGAAACAATGATTTATTAGATCGAGAAGGAAAAGAACTATTTGTTGGATTACGAAAAAATCAATTTGGCTTTGAAGGTTTAGCAGAGGATAAACAAGCAATTATCGATTGGTTTGGAAATGAGGTTGTATTAGAAAAGCCTAATTTAGATGATATCATCGTTTACACTGCGAAGGGGAGAGGTGCCTATGCGTCAGCTCATATATAAAGATTTGTTCTTTTTTCGGGTAACTTGGTTAGTGAATCTTATTATGCCCCTTATGTTCTTTTTACTTGAGCCCGGGGGTGAATTGTTATTTTCGATGAGTTGTCTATTTATAACCCTTTCTTCCGTTATGACGCTAATCTATATGGATGAAAGGAATAAAAGTGACATTGTTATAAATAGTTTACCGTTAAGCAGAAAGGATATCATTATTGCTAGATATATTTCCTGTGCAATATTCATTGTAGGTGGCATGATCTCTACGATGGTAGTTGTTTTTCTTATAAGAGGCATTGTGGTCATTGGTAATCTCGGTGCATATCATCCTAATCTATACATTGAAATTCCATGGTACGAAGTAATAAATGGAGTTGTTTATGCTGTATTTTTGGTTGTCACGTTTTTCCCTAGTTATTATGGTACAAAATCGAAGGTAGTAAGAAGTATAGTATCAGCAGCATCAATAGGAGTGGGGGGAATCCTTTGGATATTTATTAGTGATGGGCTGAATGAAACAGCACCTTCATTCATTGAGTGGATTATGAATCCTCTGCATATTGGTGTATTTATAATTGGATTCATTACATTAGTTAGTATGTATATCGCTTCTATGTTTCTTACAATTAAAATTTATGGAGCACGTGATTTGTAGAGAGGAGAATTCATATGCAACAGTTGATTTTAAAGGAGTTTTTCTTACATAAGAAGATGTTTCCTTTATATTTTTTAATACCTATTTTCTCTGTTTTTAGGAATCCCGTCCAACCAATGGGGATTGCAATAGGATTATTTATAACATGTAGTACGATTATATATATTTCTTTTTATCATGAAGAGAAAAGTAAAGCAGAAAAAGTATTAGTGAGTTTGCCTATAACGAGAAAAGAGATAGTTATAGCTAAATATATTTCAAGCTCATTATTTATTATGGCTGGTTTGAGTACAACTTTTATAGTCGTAATATTAGGAAATATTTTATTGAACAGAGACATAGCTATTCCTAGATATGCAATATTTTCAGCAATAGTAGCAACTTTGATTTATTGTGTAGTAACGATACCTACTAATTACATTGGAGGATATAAAGCTATTACTGTCTTGAATGTGATTATGATTTTTCCTTTAATGGGTATGATTGGCCTTATGTGCAATATTTTTGGTGATGAAATAATCATGCTAAAAGTACTTCACTCTGAAGATGCTACATTATCAATGAGTGTTCTTGGTATCGGAGTGTTAGTAAGTATAGTCATATCAATGTTTCTCTCAATGAAAATGTTTCAGGAGGCAGAGTTATAGAAGAGGCTCTTTTCATACTAGGAGGTGTAATACATGATCAAGCAACTAGTCTTAAAAGATATGATGTTGCAAAGAAAATTAGGGTTTGTATATCTTATATGTTTGTTTTTCCTTGTCATTGTTGATTTTCGTAGTGATAGTTTTCTAATGACATTTAGCATGTTTATACCCGTTCTTGGTATGATGCTGTCAATGAGCTATGAGGATAAAAATAAAAGTGAAATGATAATAAATAGTTTACCGTTGCAGCGTAAAGAAATTGTCATAGCAAAATACATATTTGTAAGTATTTTAGTTGCTTTAGGTGGGATTTTCCTATTTTCTGTTAGTTTAATCCAGTTGCAAAACGAAAATACAACTGTATTTATTCGGGGGTTCAATATGCATGTTCATAGTATCTGCCTTAGTTTCAATAAGGGTATATGAAAAAAGAGAATTTTAAAAGGTGCCTCATAAAAGGCACCTTCTTCAATAACGGCAATACGAGAGCAATAGTTTATAAATAGAAACGCTACTTGGCACATCTTTCGGCGTATGTAATATAAAGCTGAAAACGATGATGAAAATGAGAAAGAGGAAAAATAAAAATAGGATTTGCTTATGTATAGAATTTTGCATATCATTCACTCCTTTTTTAGGTAGTATGTCCAACAGGAAAGAGTGTATGAAAAAATTTAGGAGGGAGAAGGATGAACAAAAGAAAATGGTTATATAGAATAGGGGTACTTTTCGTTTCAATCGGTCTCATATTAGCAAATTTTTACTCAGATATACCACCGCTACTTCCTAGTTTGCATAAAGGGATTGGTATGAGTGTTGTCATAGTTGGTCTGCTTTGTCTTATCGCATCAAATTTCTATAGAAAATCTAAATAGACATAAAAAAGGACAGTTACTTCTTTTCAGAAGAACTGTCCTTTTTAAATAACTTGTTCCAAAGCTTGGCGATGCTCCATATAATTACGATAGTAATGGAGGCAGTAATTGACCAAACGATAGATGCAATTTCAAGTGCCATGTTAGGAAGGAATGTAAGAATGGATATTACTTTATGAAACAACCATTCTATTATATGAAAACTTATTTGCAATAGAATGATAATCCCAAGTGTGATCCATGTTAAGATTTGTTTTCCTTTTTCTTTCCACATGACATTCACCTCACGTTAGCCTAATAGTTTTAAGCCAACAGCACCGCATAGAATGCAGCTTAAGAAGGCAAGGCGGCGCCAATCCGCTGACTCGCGGAAAATAAGAATACCGAGAAGTGCACTTCCAGCAGTTCCGATTCCAGTCCAAATTGCGTAAGCAGTTCCCATCGGTAATGTGTTCATCGCAAGTGATAAGAAGAAGAAACTTACGCCGAAGTTAGCGATTAAAATAACTTTTGGTGCCCAGCCTTTCTTTTCAGTGGCTACTTTCATAAAGAGTACACCAACAATTTCACAAATACCAGCTAGAATTAAAAATACCCAAGCCATTTTATGCAGCCTCCTTCGATTCTTTTTCTTCTGTTACTCGTTTTAAGCCGATTACTCCGAAGAAGATTAAACCAATTAATAATACTTTTACAATAGAGAATGGTTCTCCGAAAATGAAAATCTCGGTAAGAACGATTCCACCTGCTCCAATTCCAGTGAAGACTGCGTAAACAGTACCAACAGGTAAATCTTTATAAGCTCTAAATAATAAGACGAAACTAATTGTAATTAATAGAGCAACACCAGCCCACTCAAGTGGTGCCTCCGCTTTTTTTAGTCCAATCACCCAAAAGATTTCAATAATACCAGCTATGATTACATAAATCCATGCCATATGTCATTTCTCCTTCCTACCAGTCGTTAGGTAAAGGGCTTAAAAACGACGCATTGCAAAGGAGCAATCCGTCAGTTTGAAAGTCCGCGCCAAAATACTTTCCAAGAAGCTTCTAAACGTGTCTCAAAACGATTTAAACCTGCGTATAGTAGTTCAACCATAAGGCCGTCAAGTAAGCATAAAAAAGCCTCCAAAGCGTCTTTTACTTCAATGTTATGCAGTTCATCTTGTTCGCTTGCTCTTTTAAACACAGGGAATAAAAGTTTTCCGACATTTTCAATGTGTACATTCGCTTTATCAATAATTTGTTCGCGAAATGCATCCGGCGGAAAATAAGAAGTTCGTAACCAAAACATTGATTCTTCACTTTCACCAAATCGTTTTGCATAGCCTTTTAACAAATTTAAGAGCAATTCTTCAGTAGACGATTTTGAAAAATTTTCGATATCTTCTGTGAAGCTTTGCAAATCTTTTTGAAGAGCGGATTCCAAGCATGTAAAATATAGCTCTTCTTTTCCTTTAAAGTGTGCGTAAATAGATGGTTTTTTAATCCCAACTTCTTGAGCAATATTTGCTAATGAAGTTCCTTCATAGCCGTAGCGTGCGAAATGAGAAAGTGCTACAGCTTTAATGCGGTTTGCTGTCATTTTCATCCCCTACCTACCGTTCGTTAGGTTAATTATATGAGATGAAAAATATAAAGTCAATAGGTGAAGGGATAAAAAAGAGCGCTATAGTTAACGCTCTTTTTTAGACTGTTTCTCGCTCAATTAAATGGAATGAAAGTTCTTCTGCACTGCCGATAATTTGCTCGCTTTGAATTTGTTTATAGAATAAAGAAAAAGCATGTGAGCCCATTGTGAGACCGGGATGTTCAATAGTTGTAATTTCTAATGCTTTTGAAATTTCATGGTTATCAAATCCCAGGATAGCGAGGTCTTCAGGTATGCGAATGCCATGTTTTTTTGCCTCTGTTAATAAACCAGCAGCAACTTGATCGTTCGCTGTAACAATAGCGGTTGGGCGATTTTTCATATTTAAAATGCGATGGAGTACTTGTGCCCCGTCCTGCATCGTATAACATTGATGAAAAACCCAATCAGGGTGCACTGTTTTTCCTTCTTGACGAAGAGTATCGGCGAAAGCTTTTTCACGCTCGATTGAATTAGCACTTATTTTTCTTGCTAAACAAATGCCGATTTTTTCATGACCTTTACTGAGTAAATAGGAAGTACCAAGGCGGAATCCTTCGTAATGATCTACATAGACAGATGAAATGAGGGGATGTTTCATTTTTTCACATGAAATAATAGGGGCAAATTTTGCGAACGGTTCAATTTGTTCCCATGAACTCGTGCGAGAGCAAATAATCATCCCGTCAAATTGCTTCATTTTCATCATTTCAAGAACGCGAATTTCTTCAATACTATCGTAATTCGTTTGGCATAAATTAATATGATATCCAGCTGCTAACGCTTCGTTTCCGATTCCTTCAATGATCGTGCTAAAGTACGGAAGATTAATAAAAGGTAGCATAACGCCAATTGTATATGTTTTACCCTTTATTAAATGGATAGCATTAATATTTTTTGCATAGTTCAATTCTTCAACTGCATCTAAAACACGCTTACGTTTTTCCTCTTTTACGTAAGGATGATTATTAAGGACACGAGAAACAGTTGATATAGATACACCAGCAGTTTTTGCAATTTGTTTTATATTGGCCATATGTATCACCTCTTTCCTTAATTATAAGGGGAAAATAATAAGAATGAAAAAAATCTTGACCTGAAAAGCTTTTCACAATCTATGTTATAAGCATGACTTCTGTTGTTCGCGTAACCTTTTTATTTGGGCGTAAGAATAGTGGGGTCTTTTTTGTATGTCTGCAAAGAATTTTTGTCAGAATGTGTGAGAATAACGTGGAAAGTTTTCGGAGGAGGCGTTTGATAACGAAGCGAATAGTAGAGAGTATAAACGCTTCACTCGTTAAGAGAGCGGTATGAAAGGGCGGAAACAAATTGAAAAAAGGAATCATTTGTTTCGTGTTTTCTAGTGTAATACTTAGCTCATGTTCATTTCAGCAAACGATGCAAGAAGAAAAAACATTTGTAGGAACAACAGGAGGGGCTAAGGACCGTGTTACTGATCCGATTCCGCTAAAGGAACTTCCAAAATATTTTCCGGCGAAGTTTAAAGTTCCAACGTTTTTACCTTATGACATTACGAGTGATGTGCAGGGAGAGGTAAGAACGATGGGAAAGAAGAATGCTGTCTTAACGATTAAATATAAGCAACAAGAGAAAGGAAGGCACGATTATATAGAATTAACAGTGGCCAACTTTTCTTACAGTTTTCCATACCTCGTAGAAGAAAATCGATTTCAAGAACAAATGAAATTGAATAATGGAGCACCTGCTTATTTTAAAAATAAGGATGATTACGAGCGAGGGGACGAATTTGCTACGCTTATATGGAAAGAGAAGGGGATTGAATATCAGCTATTATATCGTAATGTAGATGAGAAAGATGAAGATGTGATTAAACAAAATCTACTGTACATTGCGAACAATATGGAATAAAAAACTAGCTGTATCGTGCAGCTAGTTTTTGTATGTTATTTCTTTTTAATTTTGCCTGACCAAGATTTAAATCCACCTTTTAATTGGTAGAAATCTGTGTAGCCTTGTTTTTTTAAGTATTGAGCTGCACGACCTGTACGGAATCCGCTTTGGCAATATAAATAAACCGGTTGATCTTGGCGAAGTTCTTTGTGGCGAAGGCGAATTTGTGATAATGGAATGTTACGCGCACCTAAAATATGTCCCGCGTTAAATTCATCTGCTTCGCGAATATCGATAAGCTGTGCTTTACGGTAGCCAGCGCGAAATTCTTCTTCTGAAAGTGTTTTAATTAATTTTTTCTGATAGAAATACATCCATACAGTGTAGCCGATGAATGCTGCAATTGCGGCTAGTATAATAATCAAGTTTGTTGACACGATTCTATCGCTCCCTTTTTTCTTATCCTACTTTCAATATTATAATGCCCATATGTATTTATGCAACAGATTCATTTGTATATAAGAAGAAATTTCGTATTCTTTCACAAATTTTGTCGAATTTGGTAGACTAGAGAATGTGAAAAATAATTGGTTATATGAGGTGCAGGATGGGAAAAGAAAAATGGTGTTATATTAACTCTGGTCAATGTTCACCAGCATTTAATATGGCGTTAGATGAATGTTTATTAAATTGGCAAAGTGAAAAGAAAATGCCACCAACAATTCGTTTTTACGAATGGGAAGTACCAACATTAACAGTCGGGTATTTCCAGCGTGTTGAAAAAGATATAAATATGGATGTAGTTAACGAAAAAAAATATGGATTCGTTCGTCGTCAAACAGGCGGCAGGGGTGTACTGCATGACAAAGAATTAACGTACAGTGTTATTGTGTCTGAAGATCATCCGGATATGCCAAAAACAGTTACAGAAGCATACCGCGTTATTTCGCAAGGCTTATTAGACGGTTTTAAGGCATTAGGATTAGAAGCGTATTATGCGGTTCCGAAAACAGAAGCGGATCGTGAGAATTTAAAAAATCCGCGTTCAGGAGTATGTTTTGATGCACCATCTTGGTATGAAATTGTAGTTGAAGGAAGAAAAATTGCAGGTAGTGCTCAAACACGTCAAAAAGGTGTTATCTTACAGCACGGTTCTATTCCGTTAGAAATAGATTTAGATGAGTTATACGATCTATTTTTATTCCCGAATGAACGTGTAAAAGAGCGTATGAAAAACATGTTTTCTTCTAAAGCGGTAGCGATTAATGAATTAACAGATCGTACATTTACGATTGAACAGTTAATTCAAGCGTTTGAAACTGGATTTGAAAAAGGTTTAGATATAGAGCTTGTGCCGTATGAACTAACAGAAGAACAGCTTCATGAAGTTCAAACTTTAGCAAAAGAGAAGTATGAAAGTAATGAATGGAATTATAAAAAATAAGGAGATGGCGACCGCCATCTCCTTGTTTTTATAGTAAATTAAGTACTTTTTCTACTTTGATTCCTTTATCTTGTAAAGAACGAAGGCGATTTACAACGTCCATAATTTCTTTGTCGAATGTAACGCTAATACCTTGGCTTTGTAGCTCTGTTTTTAATCCTTCAATAGAATCATCTATGTCGATGCCAAGCTCGTAATCTTGACAAACTTCAATTGTCTTTTTCACAAGTTTAACATAATTTTCTTGTAGTTTTGTATTTGTTTCAGTCAAAGCAGGTTGCTTCGGTTTTACAGGAGTAACCGGTGCTGTCTCTTGCTTTGTAACTGGAGTAGGTACTGCTTTTTTCACAGGTGCTGGAGTAGATAGTTCTACAGCTGCTTCAACACTTACTGACTTCGGCGTTGGTACCGGTGTAGGCTTAGGTGCTACAACAGGTGTTTCACGCATAACAGGTTTAGGAGCGGGTGTAACTGCTTTAGGAGCCTCTACAACTACTTCTTTGTTCGGAGTAGCTTCTACAACTGTTTCTTCTTGCTCAGCAGCTTCTTTATTTTCTTTGCTCCACATAACGCGTTCAATTTCTAGAGAAACATTGTTCTTATTCATCGCTGTTAATGTAACTTTACCAACTTCCGCGTTCCCAGTGAAATCAACAATTTTATAAATAACACTCTTGTTCCAATCCACGTTTCCGCTCAAAAATAATTCTTCGTTACATTTTGGCGTTAAGCCCTCGATTTTAATTTCTACGTTTACACCGTTTTCACTATATACCATAATTAGCGAAGCATTTACATCTTCGTCTGCTAACATTAGTTCACGTACCATTTTGCCGGTGCGTACTTGCGTTTTCTTCTTAACTGACATCAAATTTCTCCTCTCAAAAACTCAGTAATAATAAAAAAATCGTATAACGAAAAATAATTGCTCACGAAGATTTATGATACCGATAATAAAAGCATCACGTCAACAATTAACTTTAATTATTTTGCATTTTTCTTATTTTCTTTATGAAATTTTTCAATTTGTAAAATTATACAGAAGAAAAACAGCCGTTTGAAAGGCTGTTAAAAATTTGTTTTTTTGTATAGTAGTTTATATAAAATATAAAATAGAATAGCGATTAAAGCGTTTTGCCAAAAGGTAAGATGATAAATGAGATAAGGTAGTTTTTTAAAATAAATATTTATAAAGATGGCTGAACAAAATGGAGTAGCAAATGCGAATCCAAA
Organism: Bacillus altaicus; assembly: GCF_042136375.2. Classification (NCBI taxonomy): domain Bacteria; kingdom Bacillati; phylum Bacillota; class Bacilli; order Caryophanales; family Bacillaceae; genus Bacillus; species Bacillus altaicus. The sequence goes on from NZ_CM143394.1 coordinate 1,500,944, forward strand.
TAGAATCTTTTTTTTCCAATTCATCGTTTGATCAAAAGAATAGCGTTTTAATAAATATAAAATGAAAAGTATACCTAGTACGATAAGTGAAATAGACAAAGTAGTCCCAGGAATACTTAAAGGTGGACTTAATCTTTCTGTATTCTTTTCAAAAAGAAAAATGAAAAGAGAAGCAACGGTATCTATTCCAAACTGTATAGCGAGAAGTAAGCTAATAACAAAGCCGATCAAAGAAATTTTTTCTAACTTAGTTGGAGCTGGTAAAGCCGATATAAGTTCATCGCAATAAGATTGTAAATCATCACCAAAGATGTCGTAAGCATTTTTATTCTCTGCTTGTGCTTCGATGAGATGATCTAATATTTCTAATAATAGTTCCTCTACTTGATGTTCAGGTACGTTAGATAATCGAAGATATACTAGCATATCGCCATAAGCAGCTTCGTTTTCAGGTATTAGAAGTTTGCGTTTTCTGTTGTTTAGTTCTATCATGTCTTTCGCGTTCATCCCTATCACTCCCCTTGTAATAAGTTGTTTACCGTCGTTGAAACCATTCCCCAACTTTTTTTAAATTCTTCAAGCTGTTCTAATCCCTTATCAGTTACGTGATAATATTTTCGCTTCGGTCCAAGAGAGGAAGCCTTTAATGTACCTTCAATAAGTTTCTCTTTTTGCATGCGTAATAATAAAGGATAGATGCTTCCTTCACTTACGAATGTAAAGCCGTGTTTATTTAATTTTGTACTCAGTTCATATCCGTACACTTCTTCTTGTGAAATGATATATAGAATGCAACCTTCTAGTACACCTTTTAACATTTGGCTGTGCATGATTTCACCACCTTTTATCCAGGTAACTTGCCTTGCAAGGTAGCTGTTATCCAAATTATAACATCGAGTAACTTGCTTTACAAGTTACTGAAGTGGAAAACTTTAATCTGTGTTAATTTTTCTGTGCTTCCCATACTAACGAGAGGAGGGAAGCACATGAAACCATTTATGCCAAAACTCGTTTACTTTGAACCGAGGGCACTCGAATATCCGCTTGGAAAAGAGCTTTATGAGAAGTTTACGAAGATGGGATTGGAAATTCGTGAAACGACATCACACAATCAAATTAGAAATTTGCCAGGCGAAAATGAATTGCAAAAGTATCGTAATGCAAAAGCAACACTTGTCGTTGGGGTGAGGAAGACGTTAAAGTTTGATACATCAAAACCGTCAGCTGAATATGCAATTCCGCTTGCAACAGGGTGTATGGGACATTGTCATTATTGTTATTTGCAAACGACGCTTGGGAATAAACCTTACGTTCGCGTGTATGTGAATCTAGATGAAATATTTGAGAAGGCAAAGCAATATATGGATGAAAGGGCCCCTGAAATAACAAGATTTGAAGCGGCGTGTACATCAGACATCGTTGGAATTGATCATTTAACACATGCATTAAAGCGGGCGATAGAGTTTATCGGAGAAAGTGAACATGGACGTTTACGTTTCGTTACGAAATATTCGCATGTTGATCATTTATTAGACGCAAAGCATAATGGGAAAACGCGTTTTCGATTTAGCATTAATTCACGTTATGTGATTAAAAATTTTGAACCGGGGACGTCGCTATTTGAAGAGCGAATTGAGGCTGCTCGTAAAGTAGCGGGGGCTAATTATCCGCTTGGCTTTATAGTTGCGCCAATTTATATGCATGAAGGGTGGGAAGAAGGATACCGAGAATTATTTGAGCGATTGTACAATGCGTTGAAAGATATGGTGATACCAAATTTAACGTTCGAATTAATTCAGCATCGCTTTACGAAACCGGCAAAAAAGGTCATTCAAGAGCGTTATCCAAATACAAAGCTTGAAATGGATGAAGAGAAGCGTAAATATAAATGGGGACGATACGGGATTGGGAAATATGTATATCAAAAGGATGATGCAGAAGTATTGGAAGAAACAATAAGAGGTTATATATATGAGTATTTTCCTGATGCAGAAATTCAATATTTTACATAAGGGGAATCTGTATTCTTTTTTTGTTTTATATATTTAGGCTCGTTTCCACCTTGTCACGTTATTCTTTCTGGTGTATCATTTTATTGATTGCTTCGTACGGAATAAGCAAAATGAAATTGGATGGAGGAAACCGATGCCTACCCCTAGTATGGAAGATTATATTGAACAAATTTATTTGTTGATTGATGAAAAGGGTTATGCCCGTGTATCTGATATTGCTGAAGCGCTTAGTGTACATCCATCCTCTGTAACAAAAATGGTACAAAAATTAGACAAAGACGAATATCTAATTTATGAAAAATATAGAGGGCTTGTATTAACATCAAAAGGTAAAAAAATCGGAGAACGTCTCGTATATCGTCATGAATTGTTAGAACAGTTTATGCGCATTATCGGTGTGGATGAAAGCAAAATTTATAATGATGTAGAAGGAATTGAACATCATTTAAGTTGGGAATCAATTGACCGTATCGGTGATTTAGTAAAATACTTTGAACAAGATGAAGTTCGAGTAGAAACACTTCGTGGTGTTCAAAAAGCAAATGAAGAGAAAAGTAATTAAGGGGAACGTGTGGCGTTTCCTTTTTTATTTCAATCGAAAAGGACGGGAGAATAATGAAAGCCATTATTTTTGATTTTGATGGATTAATTGTGGACACAGAAACAATATGGTTTTACTCTTTCCGAGATGCTGTTCGTGAATACGGCGGCGAGTTACCTTTAGAGGAATTTGCAAAATGTATTGGAACGACAGATGAAGTGCTTTATGCATATTTAAAAGAGCAATTAAAAGAAAAATTTAACGAGCATGCATTAAAGGAAAAAGTAACAACTTTACATAAAGAGAAAATGAAAATACCAAAAGCGCGTGACGGGGTAAAAGAATATTTAGAAGAAGCGAAAGAACTTGGATTGAAAATCGCATTAGCCTCTAGTTCATCTAGGGAGTGGGTCGTTCGTTTTTTAGAAGAGCTACAAATTAGAGATTATTTTGAAGTGATTAAAACGCGAGAAGATGTAGAGAAGGTAAAACCAGATCCAGCTCTTTATAAAGTTACGATAGAAGAATTAGGAATTGAACTGTCAGAAGCTGTTGTATTTGAAGATTCATTAAATGGATTGAAAGCAGCGGTTGCAGCAGGATTAAAATGTATCGTCGTGCCTAATGATGTGACAAGAAATTTGCAATTTGAAAACCATCACCTTCGTATCGAAAGTATGAAAGAAAAAAGTTTGAAAGAAGTGCTTCAACATATAAAGTGAAACTTTAATCAGTAGGGAGGCTCATCTTCCACTGATTATTAGCCCCGTACCAACCGGGATAAAAAAAGACCGTATTTCCTAAAAGGAAGCACGGTCTTTCTTTTTGTTTTTTTTACCTTCAATGACAGTTAAATGAGATTGTTTTCTTTTTCTTTTCAACGATGGAGAATTACCCTTTTTCCCCTTGTCATCAGAAGCATTTCGTTTCAAGAAAGAATTACTTAGGGGTGCTACATTTTGTTTCCCGTGTTTGCGGTTCGAGTGTTTCGCTGCACGCTTATATGAGCTTTGCGAATTTGCAGAACCACTAGAGTTTGTAAACATTTTGTAGAGTAAGTAAAAGATACCGACGACAGCTAACATGATACCAATGTTTTTCAATACTAGCATTGGATTTGTAATAACAGATGAAACAAGGCCGAATATTGCTAATCCGATAATAAGCACAAATATAGCGAATGTAAACGAACGACCGTTCATAAGGGACACCTCCTAAAAACATATATTAAAATTAGTATATTAACGATGAGGAAAGGAGTTGAACACCATTTTTAAATAATTATTGTTTGTTTTCTAAACGTAATAATTCTTCAAACGATGCGATTGCAACTTCCGCTTGATCATCTGTTGGTTCTTTTGTTGTTAATAGTTGCAGCCATAATCCTGGATATCCAAGTACTCGTAAAATAGGGACATCTCGTAATCGATTGGTAAATTGTAATACTTCAAAAGAAATACCGAGAACAACTGGAATTAATAAAATTCGGTTTACTACCCTTGCCCAAAGCGGATCTGTAGGGACGAGGAAATAGACAAACATTCCAATAATGACCGTAAATATAATAAAGCTACTGCCACAGCGATAATGGAGGCGAGTTTGCTTTTGAACATTTTCTACAGTCAGTGGAAGATTATTCTCATAAGCATTGATTACTTTATGTTCCGCACCGTGGTACTGAAATACCCGCTTAATAAGTGGGGTTAAAGAAATGAAGTATATATAGCTCAATAATAGCATGAGCTTAATGACACTTTCGACAATGATTTGCCCTGTATGAGATGGGAAAATCGGTCTCGTTAATTCAGCTAAAAGTGCAGGAACTGCTGTGAAAATTACTTTACCGAATATGAACGATAAAACGCCAACTGCTGCAACTCCTAATACCATCGTTAATTTTGATTGTTCTTCTTTTTTATTTGCAAATTGTTCATCATCTTCTGGGTGGACATCAAATCGTTCTGAAGCAAAGTTTAAATGTTTCGCTCCATTCGCACTTGCATCCACAATAGCGGCAATACCTCGTAAAAATGGAATCTTCTTTAGTAGAGACAATGCTTTATTACGAACGCGTGGTAAACGATAAAATTCAATCGATTTATCTTTACGACGAACCGCTGTAACAGTATATTCTCTACCGCCAAACATAACTCCTTCTATGACTGCCTGCCCGCCATATATTTGTTTTGACTCTTCTGCCATGTTAACACCAACCTGTATTTGTTTCTCTCTTATGTAGAAAAAGAGGCAATTGTCATACTTGGTTCTGTCATCTTGAAATAAGACAATCACCGAGTTTCCTTTATTTTATCGGCAAATACAGGCAGATGACAAGTGAAAATGTTACGAGAGTCGGACATTTCTTATTCTTTTTATAGACAAATTTTGCAGGATTTAAACATGCTTCAAAATAGTTTCGGGCATACTATTGAGCGGAGGTGTCAATGTGAATCAAGAACAATCAACAATAAGAAACTTTGTACAAATTGGTTTATTTGGTGGCTTATTTTGGGGAGGTATATGGTATTTCCTTCATATATTCTCATTTACAGAAGCTGGCCCTAACTATTTACTTTTACCGTTTGCATTTGGAGATTGGAAAGAAGGGGTTTGGGGAAATGTACTAGGTATCGTTTGTATGGGACTTCTTTCAATTTTAGTGGCATTTCTTTATAAAGCTCTTTTTAAAAAGTTTGAAGGAGTATTACCTGGCGTACTATACGGTTTGTTTTGGTGGGCATTATTATTTTTGGGGATGGGGCTAATGGCACCTGTTATTAAAAGTGCACTCCATTTACCGAAAGAAACAATTGTAACGACAATATGTATCTTTATATTATATGGTGTTTTTATTTCGTATTCTGTAGCATTCGAATCGAATAATACGAATAGAGGAGAAGGGCTCGAGAAGACAAACTATTCAAACAAGTGATTCCTATGTTAAAATGTCGTATAGACATTCTTTAATATTAAGGAGTTTTAAGAAAATGAAAAAGTTACTCCTCGTAAACGGTCCGAACCTAAATCGCCTTGGCGTTAGGGAAGTAAATGTATACGGAAAAGGAACGTTAGCGACGCTTGAAGCAGATATGAAACAAGAAGCAGAAAAAATGGGAGTGGAATTAGAATGTTTCCAATCGAATCATGAAGGTGCTCTTATTGACATTATTCATGAGGCTGAAGATATATATGAAGGGATCATTTTAAATCCTGGAGCATTTACGCATTATAGCTACGCGATTCGGGATGCTATCGCAAGTGTGTCGATTCCAGTTATTGAAGTACATATTTCTAACATTCATCAGCGTGAGTCGTTTCGTCATGAATCTGTGACAGCGGCTGTTTGTGCGGGACAAATTGTTGGATTTGGTTTTTATGGCTATAAGCTAGCGCTATTTGCATTAATGGAGAAATTGAGGGAGGCATAAAGTAATGGAAAAGATCGAGAGATTAAGAAGTGCGTTTGATGAGGCTGGTATTGACGGTATCGTATTAACGAATGAACATAGCCGTAGATATATGGCGAATTTCACAGGAACAGCTGGTGTTGTACTGATTTCAAAAGAGCGTGCTCTATTTATTACAGATTTCCGTTATGTAGAGCAAGCTAGTAAGCAAGCGGTTGGATACGAAATAGTGCAGCATGCAGGATTAATTCTTGATGAAGTTGCGAAACAAGTTAAAGAACTTGGAATTCAAAAGCTAGGATTTGAGCAAGATACTCTTACATATAGCTCTTACGTAACGCATAATGAAGCGATCGAAGCTGAATTCATCCCAACTTCTGGGCTTGTAGAAAAGTTACGCTTGATAAAGACTGATTCAGAGATTAAGATATTAAAGGAAGCTGCACAGATTGCAGATGCTGCCTTTGAGCATATTCTATCATTCATTCGCCCGGGAGTATCTGAAATTGAAGTGTCAAATGAACTTGAATTTTTCATGAGAAAACAAGGAGCAACATCTTCTTCGTTTGATATTATCGTTGCTTCAGGTCTTCGTTCGGCATTACCGCACGGCGTGGCATCTGAAAAAGTGATAGAAAAAGGAGATTTCGTCACATTAGACTTCGGTGCTTATTACAAAGGATATTGCTCTGATATTACTCGTACGATTGCAGTCGGTGAACCATCTGATAAATTAAAAGAAATTTATAATATCGTTTTAGAAGCACAACTACGTGGTGTGAACGGTATTAAAGCTGGTTTAACGGGTCGTGAGGCTGATGCATTAACGCGTGATTACATAACGGAAAAAGGATATGGTGAATACTTCGGACACTCTACTGGTCATGGAATCGGTCTTGAAATCCATGAAGCACCAGGTTTAGCGTTCCGTTCTGATACAGTACTTGAACCAGGTATGGCTGTAACAGTAGAACCAGGTATTTATATTCCAGGTGTTGGCGGGGTACGTATCGAAGATGATATCATTGTAACAAGTGAAGGTAATGAAGTAATAACGAAATCACCAAAAGAACTTATTATTTTGTAATACACAGGAGGATTTTTTTACATGATTTCAGTAAACGATTTTCGTACAGGTTTAACAATTTCAGTGGACAATGCCCTTTGGCAAGTAATGGATTTCCAACACGTAAAGCCAGGTAAAGGTGCTGCATTCGTTCGCTCTAAACTACGTAACCTTCGCACAGGATCTGTTCAAGAGAAAACATTCCGTGCAGGTGAAAAAGTAGAAAAAGCACACATCGAAAACCGTCGTATGCAATACTTATACGCGAGCGGTGAGTCTCACGTATTTATGGATAACGAAACTTATGAGCAAATCGAACTTGGCGAAAACCAAATCGAGCGCGAATTAAAATTCTTAAAAGAAAACATGGGAGTATCTATTATGACATACCAAGATGAAGTACTTGGTGTTGAACTTCCGAACACAGTTGAATTAACAGTGGCAGAAACAGAGCCTGGTATTAAAGGTGACACAGCTTCTAACGTAACAAAACCAGCTAAATTAGAAACTGGTCTTGTTGTACAAGTACCAATCTTCATTAACGAAGGCGAAATGCTTATCATCAACACTGGTGAAGGTAAATACGTTTCTCGTGCATAGTAGAAAAGCACTCGTGATTATCACGAGTGCTTTTTTTATCCCGTTATTTGCGGGCTAATAATCAGTGGGGGATGAACAACTCCCCCACTGATTATAGTTTCACTTTATAGGAAATAGGGAAGATAATAAATTGTGGTTATAACAAAACTAACTGTGACGAGTGAAAGGGTACCCATAATATATGGAGTCAAAACAATTTGAAATGGTCGTATTTCACCAGTTTCAACACCGGTAAAAGTTTTATTCGTTGCATGATCCATATTGTTATTTTTAAAGTTACTCATAATAATTAACCACTTGACACTCCCACCCCTAAAGGGGCAAGCTGACTAACGTCAGTGGGATTCTTGCTACCAAAGGCGAAGTCCATTTCTGGTATCGCTGACGTGCAAGATTGCGGTGTGCCATCACCACTCCCACAACAGACCATATAGGTTCGTGGGCTACGGTACTGTGACCATACCGTACAGATTGTTGGTTCTCAAATGTTTTTACGTCTTTTGCATGACGACTTAATACATTTTACGGAGTAGAAGAATTTGCTACCCCAACCTCATATGTATTCTGTTTTCAGAGAACAGTCGTTTTAGAGTCTTTTGCATGACTATAAATAAAGTATACCATGTTTTGCTATGCAAAAACGATGCTTTCATCCCACGTCTAAAGACGGACTAAAGTCCTGCGTGGGCTTTCCCGCATCATAAATTCTGTAATTGCAAATATTGCTAGACTGCCAAGGAAAAAGCTCTCCATAAATGACCAGCCGACCATTTTGGAAAAAAGATAAATAATAGCTAACTCTACTACAATTGTTAAACTAATTTTCAATCCCTTCATATTTTTCCCCCTCATTTCGTACTTCCAACCAATTTGAAAATTTTTCGTATGATACAACATGCAGTACGCAAGGTGATTTTACTTCTTTCTCCAAAGCAGCGTGTACGTCTGGAAATTGTTTTTCCGCATGTAATGAAATGTAAGGTAGTTTCTCTTGTGCTTTTAAAGAGCGAATGTTAATCGTTTTAGCACCGGCAAATACGTATGTAAGTTGCAAGTCTAAAAAAGAGATTTTTAAAATCTCTTTTTTAGCAGCTTCGTTATATCCTCTTCCCCAATATTGATAGCCGAGCCAACTTCCAATATGTGAGTGCTTTTGTTCGTAATTAATATGTTTAAGTGTCGTGAGGCCAATTATTTCATTTTCCTCACTTACAATCACTCTTGATAAGGAGTGTTTTTTTCGTTCCTCTCCAATTGTAAAAAGAATGAATGCCTTTGTATCTTCCACTGATTCTACTTTTATCCCTAATGCATTTTTTACATGTGGATTACTTGATAGCTCAAAAATCACATTTGCATATCGTAAATCGAGTGGTAATAAAGTAATTTCCTTCATCATCTATGCTCCTTTTCTATTAAATATACCATAAATTAATGAGAATATTCAGATTTCAATAAAGTCGATAGAGAAAAATTATGTTTTTACTTCTGAAATAGACAACCTCTGCATATGGTTGTACAAATATATTCTTTTTCAGAATAAGGAAGTAGTAACTGTTATGGGAGAAGGTGGGAGAATGAAACAGTGGCTAGCGGCAATGGAAACATCCGTGCTTGTTATGGGGTTACTTCGGTTGTTTTCAGGTAGCGCGGAAATATTCGCCGCTTTGCTTATGCTTTACGTGAATGATGCGAAGAAAGCATTGTTTATAAATGGTATGTTGGCGTTTGTTGGACCGACCGTATTAATTTTAACAATGACAATTGGCATAGCGAGTGTAGCAAGTGAGATTTCTTTCTTGAAACTCTTTTTTCTAGCGCTTGGAATTGGCTGCATTTTTATCGCGTTGTTGAAATAGTAAGTCGATTATAGTGGGGAGAAGCTTATGAAAGAAGTATTAGAAGTTTTACCGAAAACGATGAGACAGTTAGTTGAAGGCTGCAAACAATACGATGTTCTAGAGGAAATTCGTGTTCGAATTGGAAGGCCACTAGAGTGTATCGCACATGGAGAAGTGTTTTTCTATGACTATATCGCTACAGCGGAAGATGCAATCCATTTATTGAATAAATTAAGTCAATTCTCAATCTATACGATGGAAGAGGAATTGAAACGTGGATATGTGACACTACGAGGAGGACATAGAATTGGCATAGCTGGAAAAGTCATTACAGAAAAAAGTGCAGTGAAAATGATTCGGGATGTCTCTTCTTTTAATATTCGGATTGCCCGTCAAAAAATAGGGATTGCTGAGCCGCTTCTGCCATATCTTTATGAATCACGATGGTTAAACACGATGGTAATAGGCCCACCGCAAACGGGGAAAACAACACTTTTAAGAGATGTAGCACGCTGTATGAGTCAAGGTGTAAGTGCTTCGAAAATCCCTTCATGTAAAGTGGGAATTGTTGATGAACGATCAGAAATTGCGGGCTGTGTGAAAGGAATCCCGCAATATGACTTTGGCACGCGAGTAGATGTATTAGACGCTTGTCCAAAAGCTGAAGGAATGATGATGATGATCCGTTCTATGAGCCCAGACATATTAATCGTAGATGAAATTGGACGTAAAGAAGATAGTGAAGCAATTATGGAGGCGGTGCATGCCGGCGTTCAGCTTTTTATAAGTGCACACGGATTTTCTTATGATGATGTTGTGAAACGTCCATCGTTACAGGCGGTGCTGGAAATTGGTGTATTTGATCGGTTTGTGGAATTGTCAAAAGCGAGAGGGCCAGGAACGGTTATGCAAGTGAAAGATAAATATGGAAAATCAGTATTACCTCATAGAAAGGCTCAAGGCGTATGGTGAAAATATTTGGTGCGGTATTAATAGTTGCTGTTAGCACCTTTTTCGGATTTTCATACGCTAAAAGGTACAGTGAGAGACCGCGGCAACTTAGGTTATTGAAGGCAGCATTGCAATCATTAGAAGCTGAAATTATGTATGGACACACGCCGTTATCTGAGGCTGCAGAGCGTTTAGTCAAACAAATGCCGAAGCCATTAAATTGGATATTTCAAAGCTTTTCGAAACGGCTAGAGGGCGGGGAGCAAACAGTTAGAGAAGCTTGGATTGATAGTTTGAAGGAGAACTGGACGTTAACGGCGTTTAAACAAACCGAGTATGAAATACTGCAACAATTTGGTGAAACACTTGGACAACATGATCGTGAATCACAGCAAAAACATATTCGCTTATGTATTACACATTTGGAGAGAGAAGAAGGAGAAGCGAAAGCATTACAAATACAATATGAAAAAATGATAAAGAGTTTAGGGGTACTAGCAGGGCTACTTATCGTAATTTTACTGCTATAGGGGGGAGAAAGGCGATGTCCATTGATGTTGGATTAATATTTCAAATCGCCGGAATCGGCATTGTTTTAGCTTTCATTCATACTGTACTAAAAGAATTAAAGCGAGAGGATATTGCGAATTGGGTTATCCTTGTCGGTTTTGTCGTTATTTTGTTTCATGTAGCATTTTTAATTAATACTCTATTCGACAAGATTAAAAGTGTCTTTCTCTTCCAGTAAAGGAGGCGGTTCGAATCGAAATTATACAAATTGTCGGATTAGGCCTCGTTGCTACATTTTTAGCAGCTGTTTTAAATCAGCATAAATCTAGTATTACATCGTTATTTATTGTGTTCATTGGTAGCATGATGTTTCTTCTCTTAATCGATCAAATTCATTCTATTTTACAAATGATTGAGAGAGTGGCGAGTGAAGCGAAGGTTAGCAACGTATATGTAGAAACGTTATTGAAAATTATAGGGATTGCTTATATTGCTGAGTTTGGTGCACAAATTACAAAGGATGCTGGTCAAGGTGCAATCGCTTCGAAAATTGAATTAGCTGGAAAAATCTTAATTCTCGTCATGGCAATTCCTATTTTGACGGTTGTAATTGAAACAATTCTTGGTTTTTTACCTACGGGATAAGGGGGAGTGAATGTTGAGGAAGTTTGGAGCTAAGCTATTATTTGCTTGCTTCCTTTTCTTTTCTTTACCGATTGTTGTACAAGCTTCTCCTATAGAAACAAACGTCGTTGATCAACAATTGGATAAGCTCGGAATTGAAGATGTGAAGCAATTTTGGGACGGGCTTGTTACAAAGTATGGAGGCTATTTACCAGAGAGTCAAAAAGGAAGCTTTATGGAGTTTGTAAAGGGAGAAAAAGAGTTCTCCATAAAAGAGTGGATGATAGGTTTACTAAAATATTTATTTCACGAGCTTGTTGCAAATGGAAAGTTACTTGGAACGCTCATTATGCTAACGATTTTCAGTGCATTGTTGCAATCGTTGCAATCTGCTTTTTCAAAGAGTAGCGTGAGTAAAATCGCTGATGCAGTCGTATACATGGTACTTATTATTTTCGCTTTAAATAGTTTTTATGTCGTCATGACATATGCAAGAGAGACGATACAAACAATGGTAGATTTCATACTAGCGTTATTACCAATTTTACTTGCACTCATAGCAACAGGCGGCGGTGTTGTTTCTGTAGCATTTTTTCATCCAATCATCATTTTCTTAATGAATACGAGTGGGCTTCTTATGAACTATATCGTTCTACCACTTTTATTACTTGCAACTATATTAAGTATTGTAAGCACGATGAGTGATCAATATAAAGTTACGAAATTGTCCAAGCTTTTGCAAAACGTTAGTGTTGGGATTATTGGTATCTTTTTGACGGTTTTTTTAGGCGTATTATCTGTACAGGGAACAGCGTCAGCCGTTGCTGATGGTATAGCTGTAAAAACGGCTAAATTTGTAACAGGAAACTTCATTCCTGTAGTAGGAAGGATGTTTACTGAGGCGGCGGATACTGTTATTAGTGCATCTGGATTATTAAAAAACACAGTCGGAATTATCGGGCTCGTTATTTTATGCTTAATTGTCGCTTTCCCAGCGATTCAAATTTTTTGTATCGCGTTTATTTATAAATTCGCAGCAGCAGTATTGCAACCAGTAGGCGGAGGAGCAATTATTCAATGTTTAGATATCATTGGACGAAGTATCATTTACGTATTTGCTTGCTTAGCTATCGTATCATTTATGTTCTTTTTAAGTATCACAATTATTATTGCTGCCGGGAACATTACTCTCATGATGCGGTAGGAGGTGAAGAGTGTGCAATTTGTTACAGAGTGGATTAGAAATATTATCGTTTTTTTACTCTTAGCGACAATGCTTCATCTTATTCTTCCAAGTTCAAATTTGCAAAAATACGTTAAATTCGTTGTAAGTCTATTGTTAGTCGTATTAATTTTAACGCCTCTATTTAAGTTGTTACAAACAGATGTAAATGAAGTTATCGCAAATTTCAATGAAGAAAAGTACGTAGCAGAAGGATCTGTAAAAAATTCGATAGATTCGAAGAAAAAAGAAATACAAGCTCTAACACGTGCATATAGTTTAGAAGAGATGGCTGCCAAAATGACGAAAGAAGTAGGAAAAGAGTTTGAGAAAAAGTATGGTATGACAGTCTCTGAAATACAAATAGTCGCAGTGGAACATGCAGAAGAAGTAAAGTCAGCGAAAGATATTCAATCTGTGGTTGTGACGTTGACAGAAAAAGAACGTAGTAAAAATGATGCAATTGAAACAGTAAAGCCAATTGAAATTAATATGAAAGAACCTCCAAAAAAAATAGAAGAAACGAATGTAGAAATGAAAGATTTCTTTTCAAGCAGGTGGCAACTAGAGGATAAACAAATCCAAGTTCAGATGGAAGGGAGGACAGGTAGCGTAAATGGACAATAAAGATAAAAATTCGAGGTTCTCATTTTTTCGAAACCTATTGAATGGGGATGAAAAAGAAAGTAATGAGAAGGGAAAAAAGGTAACACCTAAGTTTTTGCTTGTCCTACTCATACTTGGGATTGCGCTTATGTTTTCTAGTAAATTCTTATCACCTAAAAAAGAAGAAGTGCCTGTGTTTAAAGAAAAGACAAGTCAAAGCCAAGAAAAAGATGTACCAACTTTCGGACAAAAAAACAATGATAATATGTCAAATTTAGAAAAATACGAAAAAGCGTATGAGCAAGAATTGAAAGCTGCTTTAGAAGAGATAGCCGGAGTAAAAGATGTAACTATTAAAGTGAATTTAGATTCATCTGAAGAAAAAATACTCGAGAAAAATACAGTAAAACGTTCACAAACGACAGGTGAAACTGATAAAACAGGCGGGAAAAGGGAAGTAGAAGACGAGTCTCTTGATGAAAAGACAGTCATTATACGTGAAGGTGATAAAGAAACTCCAATTGTTTTGCGAACAGAGAAACCAAAAGTACGAGGTGTCCTTGTCGTAGCAAAGGGAGTGGATAATATACAAATAAAAGCGATGGTAAAAGAAGCTGTGACGCGATTATTAGATGTACCACCTCATCGCGTTTCAGTATCACCGAAAAATTGATAGGGAGGAAATAAAGTGTTAAAAAAACAAACGGTTTGGTTATTAACGATGTTAAGTTTAGTGGTTGTGCTATCTGTTTATTATGTAACAACTCCTGATAAAATGAATACAGCAACACCGGCAACGAGTGAAAAGATGGGACAAGAAAAGCAAGGTGCTGATAAAGCAGTTACAAAAGAAACAACGAAAGAAACTACAAATAAAGAGACAACAAAAGAAAATACAAGCAAGGAAACTACAAATAAAGAAACAGACAAAAAAGAGAATGACAAAAAAGAAACAAGTAAAAAAGATGCTAACGTAACAGTTCAATCAAGCGATGAGAATTTCACAGCGTTACGTATGCAAATGGAAGATCAGCGTAGTGCAGAGAAAGTAAGATTACAAGAAGTAATAAATTCAACAAAATCTTCAGTAACTGAAAAGAGTAAAGCGAAAGATAACTTTGATGCAATCACTACAATGGAAGCGAAGCAAGAATTACTTGAGACAGTGATTAAATCTCAAGGTGGATATAAGGATGCTCTTGTAAGAGCTGATGGAACGGACATTAAAGTAACAGTCAAGTCGGCAAAGCATTCACAAAAAGAAGCGAATAAAATTATTCAGCTCGTAAGAAGTGAAGGTGGTTCAAAAGATGTAGGTGTGAAATTTGATCCATCAGTAAAATAAAGTGGCATATTCATTATAATAGGTGTTTTTGCTTCAAATTAGATAAAAGAATAATAGAAAAAAGCTATCGTTTTCGATAGCCTTTTTCTATTTCATCTTTTTTGCAGTTGTTTTTAGTATTTTCAATTGGAAACGGGGAAATACGCTGTGAGTAAAAGATTAATGGTTCATGATGATGGTGATTACTTTCTCCAGATTTGACGTGGATGAAGAGGACCAATGCCCAAATCACTACGGCAGGAAAGAACAGGATGAGCCATATCATACGTCCACACCTCACTACAATAAATTTTCTACACTTTGAACATACTATTCTTTTATGAAGGAAGAATGAACGGCGCGTAAACAAAAAAATAATATTTGGTAAAAATATGTTTTTTACCGTAGATAAAATGAAGAACGCTGAGGGAATTACGTTTTTATACTGTACAGTTTTGAAAAAGTAAAGAATGTTTTTTAGGAAGTGGTCTTGCCAATTTTGTGTGAAACTTGGTATTATTACTAGGTAATAATTTTTTGGTGGAATAATATTTTTACAGGAATTCCGATTTATAATAAAGAAATATAAATTGGAATGTTTAAAAAATTTAGCGTAAGATGGGAATAGTAAATATTTCTATTAGTAAATGTCATAGGAATAAATTTTCTAATAGAATACATCGTATTTTTACAGTAAATCAATTTGATGCCAATCTGTAAAAACGGGACAAACAAGAGTATGGGAGTGGATTTTACATGTTTAAAATTCAAGAAGTTCGTGAATTAATTAAATTAATTGATAGCTCTAATATTGATGAATTTGAATACAAAAAAGACGGTACAACAATCAAAATGAAAAAACGTGGTAATGAAGTTGTTGCTGTGCAAGCACCGGTAACGAAACAGGTAGTACAACCAGCAGCATCTGTTGAAGTAGAAACAACAGTAGCGGCAGCGCAAGTAGAAGTGCAAAAAGAAGAAGAGAAAGCTGTTCAAAATGAAAACCTACATAAAATCACATCACCGATGGTAGGGACATTTTATTCCTCTTCTTCGCCTGATACACCTCAATATGTAAGTGTTGGGGACAGAGTATCGAAAGATTCTATCGTATGTATTGTTGAAGCTATGAAATTATTTAATGAAATTGACGCAGATGTAGAGGGCGAAATTGTTGAAATTCTTGTTAATAACGGACAGCTTGTTGAGTATGGACAACCGCTATTTCTTGTAAAAGCGTAATAAGGGAGTCTTTGTGATGATAAAAAAAGTATTAATAGCCAATCGTGGAGAAATTGCTGTACGAATTATTCGCGCTTGTAAAGAAATGGATATTGAAACAGTTGCAATTTATTCTGAAGCAGACAAAGAGTCACTTCATGTGCAAATTGCAGATGAAGCGTATTGTGTTGGACCAACGATTTCGAAAGAAAGCTATTTAAATTTGACGAACATTATTAGCGTTGCAAAATTGACAGGTTGTGATGCAATTCATCCTGGATACGGATTTTTAGCAGAGAATGCAGATTTTGCAGAATTATGCCGTGAGTGTAACTTGATTTTTATCGGTCCAAGCCCGGAAGCTATTTCAAAGATGGGCACAAAAGACGTTGCACGTGATACAATGAAAGAAGCAGGGGTTCCGATTGTACCAGGTTCACAAGGGATTATTAAAAATACCGAAGAAGCGATTGTGCTTGCTAAACAAATTGGATATCCAGTTATTATTAAAGCGACTGCGGGTGGCGGCGGAAAAGGTATTCGTGTTGCGCGCCATGAAGAAGAGCTTGTAAAAGGAATTCAAATTACACAGCAAGAAGCCAGTACCGCTTTTGGGAACCCTGGTGTATACTTAGAGAAGTACGTTGAAGATTTCCGCCATGTTGAGATTCAAATAATGGCAGATACACATGGAAATGCCATTCATTTAGGAGAGCGTGA
The DNA here is from genome assembly GCF_042136375.2 of Bacillus altaicus. Lineage (NCBI taxonomy): Bacteria > Bacillati > Bacillota > Bacilli > Caryophanales > Bacillaceae > Bacillus > Bacillus altaicus. The sequence continues at coordinate 1,517,589 of NZ_CM143394.1, forward strand.
TTGTACAATTCAGCGCCGTCTGCAAAAACTAGTAGAAGAAAGTCCATCACCTGCACTTGATGAGAATATTCGCAAGCAAATGGGTGACGCAGCAGTTAAAGCGGCGGTAGCGGTTGATTATACAGGTGCTGGTACGGTTGAGTTTATTTATGAATATAAAACGAAAAGCTTTTATTTCATGGAAATGAATACGAGAATCCAAGTTGAACATCCAGTTACTGAAATGGTAACAGGGATGGATTTAATTAAAGAACAAATTCTTGTTGCTTCTGGAGAAAAGTTATCGTTACAGCAAGAAGAAGTACAATTTAATGGTTGGGCAATGGAATGTCGAATTAATGCGGAAAACCCTGCCAAAAAATTTATGCCATCTCCAGGTAAAGTAGAAATGTACTTACCACCAGGCGGATTTGGTATTCGCGTCGATTCAGCTGTATATCCGGGATATTCAATACCACCTTTCTATGATTCGATGGTTGCTAAATTAATTGTTCACGGAAAAACACGTGAAGAGGCAATTGCAAAAATGAAGCGAGCGCTCAGTGAGTTTGTCATTGAAGGCGTACATACAACAATCCCGTTCCATTTGCAATTGCTAGATCATCCTGATTTTGTAAAAGGTGAGTTTAACACGAAATTTTTGGAAGAGCATGAACTTGTGACGCAGTGATACATTAAAGGAGGTTTTTTTCATGGCTGAACATATGTTAGATATGGGTCAAGATACAACTCTTGGAAAAGTAGAAATTGCACCAGAAGTAATCGAAGTAATTGCAGGTATTGCAGCTGCTGAAGTAGAAGGTGTAGCGGCAATGCGTGGTAATTTTGCTACAGATGTTGTTGAGAAGTTAGGTAAGAAAAATCATGGTAAAGGTGTAAAGGTGGAATTAGCAAACGAAGATATTATTGTTGACCTTTATGTTGTGATGTATTTTGGTGTAGCAATTCCGGTTGTTGCACAAAAAATTCAAGACAATATTCGCCAAGCACTCTTTACAATGACAGGACTTGAGCCAAAAGAAGTGAACGTTCACATCGTTGGCGTAACATTCGAAACACAAAAAACAGAAATCGAACCAGTGTAAGAGTGAAAAAAGGTGCCTAGTAAAATAGGCATCTTTTTTATCGTTTCATTTCTTCACAAATTAAAACCCTCAAATTATTATACTATTTTAAAAAATAAGAAAAATGAAACGAGATGTTTCATTTTTCCAAAAAACGTACATTGTGATAAGATATGGAACTTGAAGTTAATCTTTTTATTATTTTTCAGCCTTGTACCCCGTGTGTGAAACGATAAATTGTGTTATTATCATTGTATTATAAGGTTGGAAAATCAATGAAAACTGCAAGAGTAAGTGAATTGACGGCTTATAAATTATAATAATATAACAAAACATAAGGAAAGACTTGAAGTATAAAGGAGAGTTACAATGAAACGTAGGACGGCTAGAGAAAGAGCAATGCAAGCATTATACCAAATGGATATTACAGGTGAATTAGAACCGAAAGTAGCGGTGGAAAATACGCTAGATGAAGGCGAAGAAACAAATGAGTTTCTAGAATCACTTGTTGTAGGATTTGTAGACAACAAAGAAGAGATTGACGCAGCAATTCGTCAAAATTTAAAAAAGTGGAAGCTTGAGCGTATTAGTATTGTTGATCGCAGTATTTTACGTGTAGCTGTGTGTGAGATGAAATACATGGAAGAAATTCCGCACAATGTAACAATTAACGAAGCAATTGAAATCGCAAAAACATTTGGGGATGAGGAATCTCGTCGTTTTATTAACGGCGTTTTATCTAATATAAAAGATACACTGTAATTTCTTTAAGGGGGAAACTTAAAATGGTAGCAGTAATCATCAAAGGAAATGAAGTTGCGGAGAAAAAACGAGCACAATTAAAAGAAGAAGTTGTGAAGTTAAAAGAGCAAGGGATTGTACCAGGATTAGCAGTTATTTTAATTGGAGAAGATCCAGCATCTCGTTCTTATGTAAAAGGAAAAGAAAAAGGCTGTGAGCAAGTAGGAATCTATTCAGAGCTAATTGAATTTCCTGAAACGATTACTGAGGAGCGTTTGCTTGCTGAAATCGATCGCTTAAATGGAAACGACCGCATTAATGGCATATTGGTACAATTGCCTTTACCAAAACATATTGAAGAAAAAGCTATCATTGAAAGAATTTCACCGGAAAAGGATGTAGATGGATTTCACCCAATCAGCGTAGGACGTATGATGACGGGACAAGACACATTCCTTCCATGTACACCGCATGGCATTTTAGAATTAGTAAAAGAAACGAATCTTGATATTTCTGGAAAACATGTTGTTGTAATTGGAAGAAGTAATATTGTTGGTAAACCAGTGGGGCAACTGTTTTTAAATGAAAACGCAACTGTCACATATTGTCATTCTAAGACGCGAAATATAGAAGAATTATCGAAGTTAGCTGATATTTTAATCGTAGCCGTTGGACGACCGAAAATGGTAACAGCTGACTATATTAAAGAAGGTGCGGTTGTAATTGATGTTGGTGTTAACCGTTTAGAAACAGGCAAACTTTGTGGTGATGTTGATTTTGACAATGTATTAGACGTTGCAGGTTACATTACGCCTGTGCCAAAAGGAGTCGGCCCAATGACTATTACAATGCTTCTTCACAACACTGTGGAGTCTGCAAAGCGTGCAGGTGTTGTTTGTCAATAATTTGAATCGGCTATGAGGAGAGAGCAATGGAGAAACAATATTTAACCGTTACAGCATTAACACGCTATATTAAAACAAAAATAGAGTATGATCCGCATTTACAGTCTGTTTGGTTAAAAGGAGAAATTTCCAACTTTAAATATCATAGTCGTGGTCATATGTATTTTACATTGAAAGATGAAAATGCAAGAATTGCAGCGGTTATGTTTGCGGGTCATAATCGTAATATTAAATTCAGACCGGAAAATGGAATGAAAGTACTTGTAAAAGGAAAGATTTCTGTTTACGAGGCGAGTGGTTCTTATCAAATTTATATTCAAGACATGCAGCCTGATGGAGTTGGAAATCTTCATTTAGCTTATGAACAATTAAAAGTCCGATTAGAAGAAGAAGGGCTGTTTTCTCAAGTTTATAAGCGTCCAATCCCTGCGTATGCAAAAACAATCGGTGTTATAACGTCGCCAACAGGAGCAGCAATTCGCGATATTATAACAACAATTAAACGTCGTTATCCAATTGGAAATGTTATTGTGTTTCCTGTACTTGTACAAGGGGAGTCAGCGGCTCCCTCGATTGTACAAGCAATTCGTACAGCGAATGAAATGGGAGATATTGATGTTTTAATTGTTGGACGTGGTGGAGGCTCTATTGAAGAATTATGGGCCTTTAATGAGGAAGTAGTTGCAAGAGAAATTTTCACAAGTGAGATTCCGATTATTTCAGCTGTAGGTCATGAAACGGATTTTACAATCGCAGATTTTGTCGCGGATTTACGTGCACCAACACCGACTGCAGCAGCTGAGCTGGCGGTACCTAACATTATAGAGTTACAAGAAAAGGTATTACAAAGAACTCTGAGATTGCAAAGAGCAATGAGAGAGAGAGTACATAAAAAAGAAGAAAAACTGCAAGTGTTACAAAAATCTTATGCGTTCCGTTATCCAAGGCAAGTGTACGAGCAAAAAGAAGAGCAGTTAGACAGAGCTCTTGAACAACTTGTTTTAGCGAAAGAGCGTTATATAGATAAAAAAGTAAATCAATTAAAGCAACTTTCATTTTATTTAGAAAAGCACCACCCATCTCAAAAAATTATACAAACGAAAACGGCAATTGAAACGTTGCAAAAGCAGTTGCAACGTGAAATGCAAACGTTACTTCAAACGAAGGAGTTCGTATTTGTGAGAGCGGCTCAAAAGCTTGAAGTATTAAGCCCGCTTAAAGTAATGATGAGAGGGTACGGGCTTGTATACGATGAAGAGAAACAAGTATTAAAAAGCGTGAAAGATGTTAGCCTTGGAGATGCTGTTTCGGTTCAATTACAAGATGGAATACTAGATTGTAGCGTATCAAGCATAGAGGAGCGTGAATTGAATAGTGGAAAATAAGTTAAGCTTTGAAGAAGCAATTTCGCAGCTTGAGCATCTCGTTTCTAAGCTTGAACAAGGTGATGTACCTTTAGAGGAAGCAATTTCTTATTTTAAAGAAGGCATGGAATTATCTAAGCTTTGTGATGAGAAATTGAAAGATGTACAAGAACAAATGGCAGTTATCCTTGGAGAAGATGGAGAGCTTAAACCGTTTACTGCTTTAGGAGATGAAGCATAGTGACACATATAGCTTTTGATGCTTTTTTGAAAGAGAGTAAAACTTTCGTAGAAGAAAATCTTGTAAGCTATGCAAATGAATTACAATGTCCAAATGTGCTTCGTGAAGCGATGGCATATTCTTTGGAAGCGGGTGGGAAACGTCTCCGCCCGTTACTTTTATTTGCAACGTTACAAGCGTTTGGGAAAGAAAGAAATCTTGGAGTGGGTGCAGCTTGTGCCCTTGAAATGATTCATACATATTCGTTAATTCATGATGATTTACCTTGTATGGATGATGATGATCTAAGACGAGGAAAGCCTACCAATCATAAAGTATTTGGTGAAGCAATGGCAGTTTTAGCAGGAGATGGTTTGTTGACATATGCTTTTCAAGTTATTATGGCATATGGGCCAAAAGAAATCTCTGCTGAAAAAAAAGTAAGACTTGTACTTGAGCTTGCGAAAGCAGCAGGACCTGAAGGAATGGTTGCTGGACAAGTGGCAGATATGGAAGCTGAAGGAAAACGACTTACAATTAATGAATTAGAGTACATCCATAAGCATAAGACAGGTAAACTGCTTGAGTTTGCTGTACTTGCAGGAGCGATACTTTCTGATGCTACAGAAGAGCAAGAAGAGAAGTTACTTGCATTTGCGAAATATATCGGTCTAGCTTTCCAAATTAGAGATGATATTTTGGATGTAGAAGGAACAGAAGAAGAGATTGGAAAACCGATTGGTAGTGATGCTTCCAACGAAAAGAGCACATATACGACGTTATTTACTGTAGATAGAGCAAAATCTATTTTAGAGGAGAAAATTGCAAAAGCAAAAGATTCTATTAGCTCCTTACAATTACAAGATGAATATTTACTATCTATTTGTGATTTAATCGCAAAACGTAATAACTAATATAACAGCGTTTTCATTTGTTGAGTCATTCATCATTTTATGATATAAATGTAGGAAAAGGTTTTTCTTTTCTTGTTATTGGCAAAAATATATGTAGATTACATTGCCGTTATCACTTCGTGTTAGCGGCTATTTTTTTCATCACGTAAAGAAATATGATGTATAATATGATAAGTGAAAAAATGGAAGTGTTTTCTGAAAGCAGGACAAGATAAAAAGAATAGAAAAGAGAATTTCTTGTGTTGTGTAAATGTTTCTTATAATATTTGACATGTTGACAGATTATGAAATGAAAGTGAGTGATCCATGTGGATCTAACGCAAATTCAAAACCCTAGTTTTTTGAAAGATATGTCTATAAGTGAACTAGAGGGGTTGAGTGAGGATATTCGTAAGTTTTTAATTGAAGAGCTCTCTCAAACAGGTGGGCATATTGCACCTAATTTAGGTGTAGTAGAACTCACAATTGCTCTGCATAAATTATTTGATAGTCCGAAAGATAAATTTTTATGGGACGTAGGACATCAATCCTATGTACATAAAATTTTAACAGGGCGTGCGAAAGAATTCGGCACATTAAGGCAATATCAAGGTCTATGTGGTTTTCCAAAACGCTGCGAGAGTGAGCATGATGTTTGGGAAACTGGCCATAGTTCGACGTCGTTATCTGCTGCAATGGGAATGGCCCTAGCACGTGATTTAAAGAAAACGAAAGAATACGTTATACCAATCATTGGCGATGGTGCATTAACAGGCGGAATGGCTTTAGAGGCATTGAACCATATTGGACATGAAAAAACGGACATGATTGTTATTTTGAATGACAATGAAATGTCAATTGCACCAAACGTCGGTGCACTTCATAATGTACTTGGTCGTTTACGTACCGCAGGGAAGTACCATTGGGTAAAAGATGAACTAGAGTATATATTGAAGAAAATCCCAGCAGTCGGCGGGAAAGTTGCTGCGACAGCAGAGAAAATAAAAGATAGTCTAAAATATTTACTAGTATCAGGCGTCTTTTTTGAAGAATTAGGCTTTACATATTTAGGTCCGGTCGATGGGCATGATTATGAAAAGTTATTCGAAACGTTGCAATATGCAAAGAAAACAAAAGGCCCAGTACTTGTTCATGTTATTACGAAAAAAGGAAAAGGTTATAAACCAGCTGAGAGTGACGTTATTGGAACTTGGCATGGAACAGGACCGTATAAAATTGAGTCAGGTGACTTCGTTAAACCGAAGGAAGTTGCACCAGCATGGAGTGCTGTTGTTAGTGAAACAGTGCTTAAGCTAGCGAGAACGGATGAACGTATCGTTGCAATTACGCCTGCAATGCCTGTTGGATCGAAACTTGAGAAATTCCAAAAAGAATTTCCGAATCGTATGATTGATGTAGGTATTGCAGAGCAGCATGCTACAACAATGGCGGCTGGTATGGCAACGCAAGGAATGAAGCCATTCTTAGCAATTTATTCAACGTTTTTACAAAGGGCATATGACCAAGTTGTTCATGATATTTGTCGCCAAAATTTAAATGTTTTCATTGGAATAGATCGTTCTGGATTAGTTGGAGCAGACGGTGAAACGCATCAAGGTGTATTTGACATCTCGTTTTTACGTCATTTGCCGAATATGGTACTTATGATGCCGAAAGATGAAAATGAAGGACAACATTTAGTATATACAGCGATGCAATACGAAGATGGACCGATTGCTTTACGTTATGCACGCGGCAATGGACTTGGCGTTCAAATGGATGAAGAATTAAAGGCGATTCCAATTGGTACATGGGAAACGTTAAAAGAAGGCACACAAGCAGCAATTTTAACGTTTGGTACGACAATCCCGATGGCAATGGAAGCAGCTGAGCGTCTTGAACAAACTGGATTATCAGTGAAAGTAGTGAATGCTCGCTTTATTAAACCGATGGATGAGGCATATTTACATGAGCTTTTAGGGAAAAATATACCGATTTTAACGATTGAAGAGGCTTGTTTAATCGGTGGCTTTGGAACGGGAGTAGTTGAATTTGCTTCTGAGAACGGATACCATAGTGCTTTAATTGAACGAATGGGTATTCCTGATCGCTTCATAGAGCATGGTAGTGTAACAAAACTGTTAGAAGAAATTGGTTTAACGACAGATGCTGTTGTAGACCGTATTCATACAATGATTCCATCAAAACAAAAAAGGGCGTAACAAATGAGCATAAAAAAAGAAAGAGTAGATGTACTATTAGTAGAGCGAGGGCTTATAGAAACGCGTGAGAAGGCTAAACGTGCTGTTATGGCAGGTCTTGTATATGCGAATGAAATGAGACTCGATAAGCCAGGGGAGAAAATCTCGCAAGATACGGAGATTACGGTGAAAGGGCAAGTTATGCCGTATGTAAGCCGTGGTGGTTATAAGCTTGAAAAGGCATTAGAAACATTTCAACTTGATTTACAAGATAAAGTTATGATAGATATTGGTTCATCAACTGGTGGTTTTACAGACTGTGCGCTTCAAAATGGTGCGAAGTTATCCTACGCATTAGATGTAGGATATAATCAACTTGCGTGGAAATTGCGTCAAGATGAGCGTGTTGTTGTGATGGAACGAACGAACTTCCGTTACGTGACACCGGCAGATTTAGAGCGTGGTTTACCGCAGTTTGCAAGTATTGATGTTTCATTTATATCATTAAGGCTTATATTGCCGGTTTTAAAAACAATGCTTACGCCAAATGGTGATGTAGCTGCATTGATTAAACCTCAGTTTGAAGCTGGACGAGAACAAGTCGGGAAAAAAGGCATTGTTCGTGATAGAAAAGTACATGAAGCTGTCGTGGAAATGATTGTCGATTTTGCTCTTAAGGAAGGCTATAATGTCGAAGGTTTAACATTCTCACCAATTACAGGCGGGGATGGAAATATTGAATTTTTAATTCATCTAAAGTGGCACGGTGAGCGTGAGAATGGCGAAAATCATTCTCCGGTTTCTATTGAACAAGTTGTTACAGAAGCGCATAATGTTCTAAAACAAAAAGGGAAAGGGGAATAACATATGTTGTTCCTCTTTTTGTTGTAATCGTATAATTATTGTAAAAACAATTGTATACAAGTAACGGATTATACGTTAACATAAATAAATGAAGTATACCAATGTTTAAACTATGGTAAGAGATAGTGTGAGGTGCAAATGTATGAATAAAGGTCAGCGCCATATTAAAATCAGGGAAATTATTGCGAACAAAGAAATTGAAACACAAGATGAACTAGTTGATATTTTACGTAATGTGGGGTTTAATGTAACGCAAGCAACAGTATCGCGCGATATTAAAGAACTGCACTTAGTGAAGGTGCCATTACATGATGGTCGCTATAAATATAGCTTGCCAGCAGATCAACGATTTAATCCGTTGCAAAAATTAAAACGAAATCTAGTGGATTCATTTGTAAAATTAGACACGGCAGGACATATGCTGGTGTTAAAAACATTGCCTGGTAACGCTCATTCACTTGGGGCACTTATTGATCATTTAGAGTGGGATGAGATCGTCGGAACCATTTGTGGTGATGATACTTGCTTAATTATTTGCCGTACACCTGAAGATACAGGTGTTGTCTCTGATCGTTTCTTAAATATGCTGTAACAGAAAAATCTTGTTTACTTTCCTCTGTAAAGTGGAAAGTAAACAAGATATTTTTATTGGCGAAAAATATGGATTTTCAAATACAATACATTATTTTTTTTGAATGAAGTTAGAAAATAGGTGGATTGACCCGTAAAACGAATGTTTGGTACAATGGAGCGGGTTAGAAGAGTAATTTATACATACAAACATATAGTATAACTATTTGAATGAAGAATACTGAGAAAAGCCCTTAATAGGGGATTAGTTTATAACGAGGTGAATGGGGCATTGTTATCGGAATTATCGATCAGAAACTTTGCTATTATTGAGGCATTAAATATTTCTTTTCAAAAAGGTTTAACCGTTTTAAGTGGTGAAACAGGAGCTGGAAAATCCATTATTATTGATGCAATTAGTTTGCTTGTTGGTGGCCGTGGTTCAGCAGAATTTGTTCGATATGGAACAGAAAAGGCTGAGATAGAAGGATTATTCTATGTAGAAGATGACAAGCATCCATGTATCGCAAAGGCAGAAGAGTTAGATATAGAAATAGAAGATGGCATGATTATTTTGAAGCGTGACATCGCTGCGAACGGAAAAAGTGTCTGTCGTGTAAATGGGAAACTTGTTACACTCAGCGTATTAAAAGAGATTGGAAAAACGCTAGTTGATATTCATGGACAGCATGAAACACAAGATTTAATGAATGAAGAGCGTCATATGTTTATGCTTGATCATTTTGATGGAAATCGCATTGTTAAACAATTGGCCATATATCAAAATGTATATAAAGACTATGAGAAGTTAAAAAAACAGCTGAAATCTTTAAGTGAAAATGAACAACAAATGGCCCACCGTCTAGATTTAATTCAATTCCAACATGAAGAAATTCATAAGGCGGATTTAAAAATGGATGAAGAATATGAATTGACTGAGGAACGATTAAAAATCTCCAATTTTGAAAAGATTTATAAAGCATTAGGAGATGCGTATCGTTCGTTAAGTGGAGACGGACAGGGATTAGATCACGTAAGAAATGCAATGGGACAAATGGAGAGTATTACGCACTTAGATGAAGCGTATCAAGAAAATCATGATTCCATTGCAAATAGTTATTACTTATTAGAAGAAGTTGCATATCAGCTTAGAGAAAAGTTAGATATGATGGAATATGATCCGAAACGTCTAGATGAAATTGAAACACGTTTGAATGAAATCCGTATGTTAAAGAGAAAGTATGGAAATACTGTAGAAGAGATTTTAGCGTATGCTGATAAAATTGAACAAGAAATTTTTACGATTGAAAATAAAGACGTACATATTGAAACGACGAGAAAGCAGTTAACGAAATTAGAAGGTGTTATTGTAAAAGAAGCAACGTTGTTAAGTACTATGCGTCATGAGCTTGCGGATCATCTTACAAGCGCTATTCATCAAGAATTAAAAGAACTATATATGGAAAAAACGAAATTTGAAGTGAGAATTATGAAGAGGGTAGGAAATGTAGAAGAACCTCTCGTGGAAGGAACACCGGTAAAACTTACGGCGGATGGCTACGATCATGTGGAATTTTATATTTCAACGAATCCGGGTGAACCGTTAAAGCCACTTTCAAAGGTTGCTTCTGGCGGAGAGTTATCTCGTATTATTTTAGCTTTAAAAAGCATTTTTTCTAAGCATCAAGGTGTTGCATCTGTTATTTTTGATGAAGTGGATACGGGTGTGAGTGGTCGGGTTGCGCAGGCTATTGCGGAAAAAATTTATCGTGTATCAGTAAACTCGCAAGTACTTTGTATTACGCACTTACCTCAAGTAGCTTCAATGGCGGACTCGCATTTATTTATTAGAAAACAAGTGGCGAATGATCGGACGATTACATCGGTTACTGTGTTAAGTACGGATGAAAAAGTAACAGAAATTGCTCGAATGATTTCTGGTGTTGAAATTACAGATTTAACGACAGAGCATGCGAAAGAGTTACTTACGCAAGCACATCATTTCAAACAGACAGCAGAGGCTATCCAGTAATGGATAGCTTTTTTTTCTCAAATGACGATTTCTTAATTCTTCCGGTTATAAATAAAGCACTGCAAGGAGAGATTAAAAAGTGAAGCCAAGAGGCTGAATGTGGGTAGGAGCGAGGAGAGTGAACAAATTGAAATTAGAAAGATTTCGAAAAATAATAGGTCTTTGTCTCCTTGTTTCTCTAGTTTTTATTGGATGTTTTAAACCGCTTCGAACGTTTATTTCATCGCCGAAGCAACTTGTTGTTTTTGAAGGACAACAATCAGAAATAGCATCATTACCAGTTTTTAAGGCTTCATCTACAAATCGTAATGTATTTACTGTAAGTTCAAATGAACAAGAACTTATGGTAAATTCTCACCAAAATGGTGAAGCTGATATGGTGTTTCAACTTGCTGGTTTTCCAGTGAAAAAAGTAAATGTGAAAGTATTAAAAGATTTTAAAGTTATTCCAGGTGGACAATCGATTGGTGTAAAATTGAACACAAAAGGTGTACTTGTTGTAGGCCATCATTTAATTCAAACTGAAAAGGGTAAAGTATCTCCTGGTGAAACAGCTGGTGTACAGATTGGAGATATGATTACTGAAATCAATGGTAAAACAATTGAAAGAATGAGTGATGTAGCACCATTTATTCATAATAGTGGAGAAACAGGTGAACCGCTTAATCTTGTTTTATTAAGGGATGGAAAATATATTCGTGCTAAGCTAACACCACAAAAAGATAATGGTGAATCTTCTTACCGAATTGGATTGTATATTCGTGATTCAGCAGCTGGTATCGGAACGATGACGTTTGTACATCCAGATTCTATGAAATACGGAGCGCTTGGTCATGTAATTTCCGATAATGATACAAAAAAGCCAATTCAAGTAGAAGATGGACAAATTATGCGTTCGACAGTAACGTCTATTGAAAGAGGAAGTCACGGGAACCCGGGAGAAAAATTAGCAAGATTTTCACCGGATCGTGAAGTGATTGGTAATATTACAATAAATAGCCCGTATGGTATTTTTGGGAAATTAAATACAAATATGACAAACGGCATAATGGATAAAGCAATGCCTATCGCATTATCCAATCAAGTAAAAGAAGGGCCAGCGAAAATATTAACAGTTATTGATCGAGATAAGGTGGAAGCGTTTGATATTGAAGTTGTTAGTACAGTACCACAAAAGTTCCCGGCTACAAAAGGTATGGTTATAAAAGTGACAGATAAACGTTTACTAGCAAAAACGGGTGGTATTGTACAAGGAATGAGTGGAAGTCCGATTGTACAAAATGGGAAAGTAATTGGTGCGGTTACACATGTATTTGTAAATGATCCAACGTCAGGATACGGTGTTCATATTGAATGGATGTTACATGAGGCTGGAATTAATATTTATGATCAAGAGAAAAAAGCGAGCTAATACATATTAGCTCGCTTTTCTTTTGAAAAATTCGTTGAAATTTTGTAAAAGCTCCGCAAGAGCTGTTTTTTGTTGTAAGATATAAGCAAAGGGTTGAACGTTTCGCTGTAATTCTATGATGGAATGTGTTGCGAAAGGAAAAAAATGAACGATAAACATATTTTTTTGTGATTTTATCGGAAAGTAAGAAACTTTAAAGGGAATTTTCACACAATTGTCGAACAATTCATGTAGCCTAGAAGCTTACACATGTCGGAAGAATCGATTCGGTAAGGGAGGAAAAACTGTGGAGAAAATTAAAGTATGTCTTGTGGATGATAATAAAGAATTGGTATCGATGCTAGAGAGCTATGTTGCTGCTCAGGATGATATGGAAGTGATTGGAATTGCTTACAATGGTCAAGAATGTTTAAACTTATTGAAAGAAAAGCAGCCTGATATACTCGTTTTAGACATTATTATGCCACATTTAGATGGTCTAGCTGTGCTAGAGAAAATGCGACATATTGAAAGGCTAAGACAACCTAACGTTATTATGTTGACAGCATTCGGACAAGAAGATGTGACGAAAAAAGCGGTTGATTTAGGGGCATCATATTTCATATTAAAACCATTTGATATGGAGAATTTAACAAGTCATATTCGTCAAGTTAGTGGTAAGGAAAATGCTACCATTAGACGTCCATTACCATCTTTCCGATCAGCAACAACGATCGATGGCAAACCGAAAAACTTAGATGCGAGTATTACAAGTATCATTCATGAAATTGGTGTACCCGCTCATATTAAAGGATATATGTACTTACGAGAAGCAATCTCTATGGTGTACAATGATATCGAATTACTAGGATCTATTACGAAAGTATTATATCCAGATATCGCAAAGAAATATAATACAACAGCAAGTCGTGTCGAGCGCGCAATCCGTCACGCAATTGAAGTAGCTTGGAGCCGTGGGAATATTGATTCTATTTCGTCCTTATTTGGTTATACTGTATCGATGTCAAAAGCAAAACCTACGAATTCCGAGTTCATCGCAATGGTTGCGGATAAGCTGAGACTTGAACATAAGGCTAGCTGAGATTAGTATATTCAAAATAAATTTTTTTATAAAAGATCAATGAGTTTAAAACACTCGTTGATCTTTTATTTTGTTATATAGGGGTTTTTTATTTTGTTGTTCTGTGCATTCATAATTTTAGTGGGTAAGTTATCCGTGATATAATAGGTGATAATAAAAAGCCCTGCAAAACAGGACTATATTATTCTTCGTCTTTATTTTGTTTTTCTAATTCAACTAACTTTTGTATTAAAATATGCTGAGGCATATGCATAAGTTGTTCAAGTGGAACACCTAACGCTTTTGATAGGCGGACTGCAGTGTCTGGAGAAATTTGTAATGGTCTCATAGAAGTACCTCCTTTTTCGTATAGTATAGCATAAGATTGGGGGAGTGAGGATGACTCTTATATTTGCGCATCGTGGTGCGGCGGGAACGTATCCGGAAAATACAATAATTTCATTTGAAGCAGCAGAGGCTTTCGGGGCAGACGGAATTGAACTTGATGTTCAATTAACGAAAGATGGAAAAGTTGTCGTTATTCATGATGAAACTGTGAATCGAACGACGAATGGAAAAGGTGCTGTTCGGAATTATTTATACGAAGATTTATGTAAGTTAGATGCAAGTTATAAATTTAGTGAAAAAGTAGGCTTTTGTAAAATTCCTCTTTTAGAAGAGGTACTGGAATGGCTTGAAAAAACGCAATTGCTACTTAATATTGAACTTAAAAATGATAAAATTCCATACAGAGGTTTAGAAGAAGAGGTTATAACACTTGTGCGTAAGTTTAGTCTGGAGGATCGTGTTATATTTTCTTCGTTTAACCACTATAGTATGAAACGGTGCCATATGATGGCTCCTGATATTCAAACAGCTATTTTGTATCGTGAAGGTTTGCATAGCCCGTGGGCATATGCAAAAAAGATGGGTGCTACTGCAGTGCATCCGAATTATCGTTATCTTCAAGATGCCATCGCTGAATTAACGATGGAAAGTGGTGTAGAGGTTCGTCCTTACACGATAAATGAAGAAACGCTTATGCGTAAATATTTTGATATGAACATATCGGCGATTATTACTGATTATCCTGAAACAGCAAGAACTTTATTACCGATAAAAAATGAGACCTAATATAATGGTCTCATTTTTTTATCGGTATGTGAAAACTTTGTTCTATCTTCTGAAGCGGGCTTGCACTTTATTTCTCTTACGATCTCTGTGTAAGACGAAGCCGCCGAAAATATAAAACCCGAGTGCAAAGCAAAGAGCGCCGATTAAAAATTGTAACCATAATATAGGGATTGGGGAGAATAAAATCCCAAATACAGTATCTCTCATTAGTTTAATACCAAGCACGGCTAATGAAATCGGGATGAGTGCTAATGATAGAGCGAGGTAACGCTGCATACATAACGCCCCTTTTCAGATTATTTTGTTTATTTTAATGATGTTATATGAAAAGGGGGTTTGTCAAGAGATTGCTGAACGAGTAAGATAAGGATGTGAAAAATTTTGCAGAGATACTTCGAGAGGAAGTGTAATGTATGAAACAAAAGGTGTTAATTGTTGGAGCGGGTGAAGGTGGAAGTACACTGCTAGGTCTGTTACAAAATTCGAATATATTTCAAATTATAGGGATTATTGATAGTAATCCAATGGCGAAGGGACTACAAATTGCAAAGGAATATGGGATTCCGATTAGTGATAGTGTAACTCCGTTTCTTTCTATGCATATTGATGTAATGTTTGATATGACAGGTGATTATGATTTACATAAAGTTTTATTGGGAAGCAAGCATAAAGACACCCTTCTTATACCAGGGGATATTGCAAAAATTGTTACGAAACTAGCGCATGAGAAGGAAAGCTTAATTGGGAAGCTAGAAGAACAGACGCAACAAGGAAATTTAATTTTAAATTCAACGCATGACGGTATGATTGTTATAGATCAAGAGGGACAAGTTCGTCTGTTTAATAAAAGTGCAGAGCGTATTATCGGATATAAGAAAGAAGAGGCGATAGGAAAATATATTTTAGAAGTTATTCCAACGAGTAAGTTGCTTCGTATTATACGCACGAAAAAAATAGAAGTGAATCATGAACTGACGTTAGAGAATGAAAATAAGATCATTACAACGCGTATCCCGATATTAAAAGAAGATGGAGAAGTTCAAGGCGCATTTGCGATTTTTAAAGATATTACAGAAGTTGTAGATTTAGCGGAAGAAGTTACAGATTTAAAAGAAATTCAAACGCTACTTGAGGCGATTATTAACTCATCTGAGGAAGCGATTTCGGTTGTTGATGAGAAAGGAAGAGGGTTAGTTATAAACCCTGCTTATACGAAGTTAACGGGTTTAACCGAAGAGGATATTATAGGGAAGCCAGCTACAACTGATATTGTAGAAGGTGAAAGTATGCATATGAAAGTACTTCGGACGCGCCGAGCGGTACGAGGAATACATATGAAGATTGGGCAAAAAAAGCGAGATGTAATTGTAAATGTAGCACCGGTTATTGTTGATGGAATATTGAAAGGGAGCGTCGGGGTAATTCGCGATGTATCAGAAATTCAAAAGTTAACAAATGAATTGAATAGGGCAAGACAAATCATTCGAACGTTAGAAGCAAAATATTCATTTGATGATATTGTTGGTGATTCAGATGAAACGACGGCAGCTATTGAACAAGCAAAACTTGGAGCGAATACACCGGCAACAGTATTGCTTAGAGGGGAATCAGGTACGGGGAAAGAGTTATTTGCACACGCTATTCATAACGGTAGTAATCGAAAATACAATAAGTTTGTACGAGTAAACTGTGCTGCTATTTCTGAGACCTTATTAGAAAGTGAATTATTCGGTTATGAGGAAGGCGCGTTTTCTGGAGCGAAAAGAGGCGGGAAACGAGGATTCTTTGAAGAAGCGAATAATGGAAGTGTTTTTTTAGATGAAATCGGAGAGTTATCTGCAAATACGCAAGCGAAGCTCCTTCGTGTACTACAAGAAAAAGAAATTGTGAAAGTAGGGGGAACGAAAGCGATACCTATTAATGTTCGAGTGATTGCTGCGACGCATGTGAATTTAGAAAAAGCTATTTTAGAAGGGAAGTTCAGAGAGGACTTATATTATCGTTTAAATAAAATCCCGATTCAAATCCCTTCCCTTCGTCAGCGTAAAGGAGACATACCAGCGATTGCAGAAAGGTTAATTCAAAAAATTAATCAAGATTATGGTCGTAATGTAGAAGGACTCACCGATTCAGCCATTTCGTATTTACAATCATATGAATGGCCAGGGAATGTTAGGGAACTTGAAAATATTTTAGGACGAGCTATTATCTTTATGAATTATAACGAGATATATATTGATGTACATCATTTACCGCCTTTACATAAAGAAGAACAAGTAGAGACGAAACAAAATAATTTATTACCTGAATTAGAAGAGAAGGCCCTTGAACACCTAGTGACAGAATTTGAGGGGAATATTATCCGTGAATATTTAGAGAAATTTGATGGGAACAAAACGAAGACTGCAAAAGCGTTAGGAATTTCAGTTCGAAACTTATATTACAAGCTAGAAAAGCACGACTGTGCAAAAAATAGCATGCAATAAATTGCGCACCATGCAATTTATTGCATGGTATACAAAAAGCGACAAAACGAGACAGAATATTTAGTTGTTTTCCAAAGTATTGATTTTACTGCATTTTGAATGCGTTTTCATTATTGGTAAGACCAATTTTAAAAGTTGGCACGGTATTTGCTTAATGAATAGACGAGGGACGACGGAAAGGGTTGATTACAAAATATGAAGTTAGAACACTTAATTGATCAAGCAGCAGGACAGCCTAAAAAAACTGTGGCTGTAGCAGTAGCTGAAGATCATGAAGTAATTGAAGCTGTAGCGAAAGCAATCAAGTTACAGCTAGCTCAATTTCGTCTATATGGAAATCAAGAGAAAATAATAGGGATGCTACAAGAGCATGGGTTACAAACTTCAGAACATATTGAAGTGATTGCAGCAGCGTCAAGTGCTGAGGCTGCAGAACTTTCTGTTAAAGCTGTAAGCAATGGCGAAGCAGATGTACTAATGAAGGGGAACATCCCAACAGCAAATATTTTGAAAGCTGTATTAAATAAAGAGTGGGGACTTCGTAAGGGCAGCGTGCTTTCACACGTTGCAGCGTTTGAAGTTCCAAATTACGATCGTCTTATTTTTGTTACAGACGCAGCGATGAACATTGCACCTGATGTAACACAAAAAGCTGCTATTATACAAAATACTGTAGAAGTTGCCCAGGCAATAGGAATTGATTTGCCAAAGGTAGCACCAATTGCAGCGGTAGAGGTTGTTAATCCTGCGATGCAAGCGACAATTGATGCAGCGATGTTAACTCAAATGAATCGCCGCGGACAAATTAAAAATTGTGTCGTTGATGGACCACTTGCTTTAGATAATGCAGTATCACAAATTGCAGCAGAACATAAAGGCATAGTAAGTGATGTAGCAGGTAAGGCAGACATTTTACTCGTCCCAACGATTGAAGCTGGAAATGTGCTATATAAATCACTCGTCTATTTTGCAAATGCAAAGGTAGGAGCGATGATTGCTGGCGCTAAAGCACCGATTGTTTTAACATCACGTGCTGATTCAGCAGAAACAAAAGTATATTCATTAGCATTGGCAGTTGCGACTGCTTCAAAATAAACCAAATAGGGTAAAACAATTAGGGGGAAACGACAATGACATTAGAAATCTTCGAATACTTAGAAAAATATGATTATGAGCAAGTGGTATTTTGTCAAGATAAAGAATCTGGTTTAAAAGCAATCATTGCAATCCATGATACAACACTTGGACCAGCTCTTGGTGGAACAAGAATGTGGACATATGATTCTGAAGAAGCGGCGATTGAAGATGCATTGCGTCTTGCAAAAGGGATGACATACAAAAATGCAGCAGCTGGTTTAAACTTAGGTGGTGCAAAAACAGTAATTATCGGTGATCCACGTAAAGATAAAAGCGAAGCGATGTTCCGTGCATTAGGACGCTACATTCAAGGACTAAACGGACGTTACATTACAGCTGAAGATGTTGGTACAACAGTAGATGATATGGATATTATCCATGAAGAAACTGATTTTGTAACAGGGATTTCACCATCATTCGGTTCTTCTGGTAACCCATCTCCAGTAACAGCATACGGTGTTTACCGTGGTATGAAAGCAGCTGCAAAAGAAGCGTTCGGTACAGATAACCTAGAAGGAAGAGTAATTTCTATTCAAGGTGTTGGTAACGTAGCATATCACCTATGCAAACATTTACACGCTGAAGGAGCAAAATTAATCGTTACAGATATTAATAAAGAAGCTGTACAACGTGCAGTAGAAGAATTCGGTGCAACAGCAGTTGAGCCAAATGAAATTTACGGTGTTGAATGTGATATTTACGCACCATGTGCATTAGGCGCAACAGTTAATGATGAAACTATTCCACAACTTAAAGCAAAAGTAATCGCAGGTTCTGCAAATAACCAATTAAAAGAAGATCGTCACGGCGACATCATTCATGAAATGGGTATTGTATACGCACCAGACTATGTTATTAATGCAGGTGGCGTAATTAACGTAGCAGACGAATTATATGGATACAATAGAGAACGTGCATTAAAACGTGTTGAGTCTATTTATGACACAATTGCAAAAGTAATCGAAATTTCAAAACGCGATGGCATAGCAACTTATGTAGCAGCAGATCGTCTAGCTGAAGAGCGCATTGCAAGCTTGAAAAACACTCGTAGCACATACTTACGCAACGGTCACGACATTATTAGCCGTCGCTAATCATTCATATACAACTTTTACGAAAGGTGTGGTTACCTCTTATGAGGTTTCCACTTCCTTTTAAATTTATTAGTGGAGGTAGCAACATTGTCCTTAAATCGAATTCTTGTTATTAATCCGGGTAGTACATCCACAAAAATTGGTGTTTTTGATAATGAAAGACCCGTTTTAGAAGAAACAATTCGTCATGATGAAGAACAGATTGGAAAATATAAGCGAATTATCGATCAATATGAATTTCGAAAAGAAACAATTTTAGAAGTGCTACATTCTCATGGTATTAACATTTCAAAATTGAACGCTGTTTGTGGGCGTGGTGGATTACTTCGTCCAATCGAAGGTGGCACGTACACAGTAAACGATTCAATGTTAGAAGATTTAAAAAACGGATTTAGCGGTCATCACGCTTCAAATCTCGGAGGCATTCTAGCTTATGAAATCGCTTCTGGATTAAATATTCCTGCATTCATTGTGGATCCTGTCGTTGTAGATGAAATGGAGCCAATTGCTCGTATTAGCGGTATTGCTGGTATGGAACGTAAAAGTATTTTCCATGCATTAAACCAAAAAGCGGTTGCTCGTAAAGTAGCAGATGAATTAAATCACAAATATGAGGATTTAAATTTATTAGTTACACATATGGGCGGCGGTATTACAGTTGGTGCTCATAAAAAAGGAAAAGTTATCGATGTTAATAATGGCTTAAACGGAGAAGGACCATTTAGTCCAGAGCGTGCTGGTACGGTACCAGTAGGACAATTAGTTGAAATGTGTTTCTCTGGTGAGTATTACCGAGACGAAATGGTTAAAAAACTTGTCGGACAAGGTGGACTTGTAAGTCTTATCGGTACAAACGATGCAATTAAAGTAGAACAAATGGTTGAAAAAGGTGATCCTGAAGCAACTCTTATTTATAAAGCAATGGCATATCAAGTTGCAAAAGAGATTGGCGGAGCTAGTGCTGTACTTCACGGGAAAATCGATGCAATCGTATTAACTGGTGGACTTGCGTACAGTAAAATTCTTGTCGATGAAATAAAAGAACGTGTTCACTGGATTGCAGATGTTATCGTACATCCAGGAGAAGATGAATTACAAGCGTTAGCAGAAGGAGCACTTCGTGTATTACGTGAAGAAGAAGCGCCGAAAGAGTATGTTGTACGAGAAAAACAAACAGTAGCTAGGGGTTGAGATAATGGCAAGAGAATATGATTTAGTCATCGTTGGCGGCGGTACTGGCGGATATGTTGCTGCTATTCGTGCATCACAACTAGGGTTAAAAACTGCACTTGTTGAAAAAGAAAATCTTGGTGGTACTTGTTTACACAAAGGATGTATTCCTAGTAAAGCTCTTTTACGTAGTGCGGAAGTATACGCAACTGCTAAAAAAGGAGAAGAGTTCGGAGTTATTGCAAGTAATGTAGAACTAAACTTTGCTAAAGTACAAGAGCGTAAAGAGAAGATTGTAACGCAGCTTCATAAAGGCGTTCAGCATTTAATGAAACAAGGTAAAATTGATGTGTTTGAAGGTATTGGCCGTATTCTTGGTCCATCTATTTTCTCTCCAATGCCAGGTACAATTTCAGTTGAACTTGCAAGTGGAGAAGAGAATGAAATGTTAATTCCAAAAAATGTACTTGTTGCAACAGGTTCTCGTCCAAATTCATTACCAGGATTAGAGTTAGACGGAGAGTATGTAATGTCTTCGGACCATGCCCTAAAAATGGAAACGCTTCCTAGTTCGATCATTATCGTTGGTGGCGGTGTAATCGGTATTGAGTGGGCATCTATGCTTGCTGACTTCGGTGTAGAAGTTACAGTATTAGAGTATGCGAAAAACATATTACCACTAGAGGATAATGACGTTTCAAAAGAAATGCAGCGTCTATTCAAGAAAAAAGGTATTAAAGTGGTAACTGGTGCAAAAGTATTACCAGAAACATTGGTAAAAGATAATGGAGTAACAATTCAAGCTGAACATAACGGTGAGAATAAAGCATTTAAAGCAGAAAAAATGCTTGTATCTGTAGGAAGACAAGCCAATACGCAAAATATGGGCTTAGAGAACACAGATATTGTTGTGGAAAAAGGATACATTCAAACAAATGAGTTTTATCAAACGAAGGAATCTCATATTTACGCAATTGGAGATGTAATCGGTGGCCTACAACTTGCTCACGTTGCTTCGCATGAAGGAATTGTTGCTGTAGAACATATTGCTGGTAAAGAAGTTACACCAATTGATTATTCTATGGTATCGAAATGCGTATATAGCAGTCCGGAAGTTGCTTCTGTCGGTTTAACAGAACGAGAAGCAAAAGAAAAAGGCTATAAGTTAAAAGTAGGTAAATTCTCATTCCGTGCAATCGGAAAGGCACTTGTATACGGAGAATCAGACGGTTTTGTAAAACTTGTAGTTGATGAAGAAACAAATGACATTCTTGGTGTTCATATGATCGGACCACATGTAACAGATATGATTTCTGAAGCTGGTCTTGCAAGAGTACTTGATGCAACACCTTGGGAAGTAGCACATACAATTCATCCGCATCCATCATTATCTGAGGCAATTGGTGAAGCTGCATTAGCTGTAGATGGAAGAGCGTTACACGCATAAAAATGTGGATTTAGGAGGTTATGAAAAATGGCAGAAGTAAAAGAAAAGCGCCATGAAGAGCTTGGCTTAAGTGATGAGCAAGTATTAGAAATGTACCGTACGATGTTACTTGCGCGAAAAATCGACGAACGTATGTGGTTACTAAATCGTGCAGGTAAAATTCCATTCGTAATTTCTTGTCAAGGACAAGAGGCTGCACAAGTTGGCGCATCGTTCGCTCTTGATCGTGAAAAAGATTATGCATTACCATACTACCGTGATATGGGTGTTGTATTAGCGTTTGGTATGACAGCTAAAGAGCTTATGTTATCTGCTTTCGCGAAAGCTGGAGATCCAAACTCTGGTGGTCGTCAAATGCCTGGTCACTTCGGTCAAAAGAAAAATCGTATTGTTACAGGTTCATCTCCAGTAACAACACAAGTACCTCATGCGGTTGGTATTGCATTAGCTGGAAAAATGGAGAAGAAAGATTTAGTAACGTTTGTTACATTCGGAGAAGGTTCTTCCAACCAAGGTGATTTCCATGAAGGTGCAAACTTTGCTGGTGTACACAAACTACCTGTTATTTTCATGTGTGAAAATAATAAATATGCAATCTCTATTCCGGTTGAAAAACAATTAGCATGTAAAAACGTATCAGATCGTGCAATTGGTTACGGTATGCCAGGATATACAGTAGACGGAAACGATCCGCTTGCAGTATATAAAGCTGTAAAAGAAGCAGCAGACCGTGGCCGTCGTGGTGAAGGCCCGACTTTAATTGAAGCAGTATCATATCGTTTAACAGCACATTCTAGTGACGACGATGATCGTGTTTACCGTGATAAAGAAGAAGTAGAAGAAGCGAAGAAAAAAGATTCAATAATAACATTTGCAGCTTATTTAAAAGAAGTTGGCGTGTTAACTGAGGAATTTGAAAAACAAATGTTAGATGAAATTATGCATATCGTAAACGAAGCAACAGAATATGCAGAAAATGCTCCGTATGCAGCACCTGAAGATGCATTGAAGCACGTATACGCAGAATAGGGGGGAACGTTTCATGGCTGTAATGTCTTATATTGAAGCTATTACATTAGCAATGCGCGAAGAAATGGAACGCGATGAGAAAGTATTCGTATTAGGAGAAGATGTTGGTAAAAAAGGTGGCGTTTTTAAAGCGACACACGGTTTGTATGATCAATTTGGTGAAGATCGTGCGCTTGATGCACCGCTTGCAGAATCTGCAATTGCTGGGGTAGCAATTGGTGCGGCAATGTATGGTATGCGTCCAATCGCTGAAATGCAGTTTGCTGATTTCATCATGCCAGCAGTAAACCAAATTGTTTCTGAGGCAGCAAAAATTCGTTATCGTTCTAATAATGATTGGACTTGTCCAATTACAGTGCGTGCGCCATTTGGTGGCGGTGTTCACGGTGCATTGTATCATTCACAATCTGTAGAAGCGATGTTTGCAAACCAACCAGGTTTAAAAATTGTTATCCCTTCTACACCATATGATGCAAAAGGCTTATTAAAAGCTGCAATTCGTGATGAAGATCCAGTATTATTCTTTGAACATAAGCGTGCATATCGCTTAATTAAAGGTGAAGTGCCAGAAGATGACTATGTATTACCAATCGGAAAAGCAGATGTGAAACGCGAAGGTGATGATATTACTGTTATCACTTACGGATTATGTGTTCACTTTGCTCTTCAAGCAGCTGAGAAGTTAGCACAAGATGGAATCTCTGCACACATTCTTGATTTAAGAACAGTATATCCGTTAGATAAAGAAGCGATTATTGAAGCAGCTTCTAAAACAGGTAAAGTTCTTCTTGTAACAGAAGACAATAAAGAAGGAAGTATTATGAGTGAAGTGGCAGCAATTATTGCTGAAAATTGTCTGTTTGATTTAGATGCGCCAATCGCACGTCTTGCAGGACCAGACGTTCCGGCAATGCCATATGCACCAACAATGGAAAAATTCTTTATGGTAAATCCAGATAAAGTTGAAAAAGCAATGCGTGAACTTGCGGAATTTTAATCGGGGGGACTATACATGGCTGTAGAAAATATCACAATGCCTCAGCTCGGGGAGAGCGTTACAGAGGGTACAATTAGTAAATGGCTCGTTAATGTTGGCGATCACGTAAACAAGTATGATCCGCTTGCAGAAGTAATGACGGACAAAGTAAATGCCGAAGTACCATCTTCTTTCACTGGTATTGTGAAAGAGTTAATAGCTGGCGAAGGTGAAACGTTAGCCGTAGGTGAAGTTGTTTGTGTCATTCAAGTAGAAGGCGCAGATGAAGTAGCAGCAACAACTGTAGAGGAAAAAACGAAAGAAGAACCAAAGGCAGAAGTAACTACGCCTGAACAAGCACCGAAAGTAAAACAACCAACTGATGGAAAACCACGTTTTTCACCAGCAGTTTTAAAACTTGCGGGCGAGCATAACGTTGATTTAGATTTAGTAGAAGGTACGGGGGCAAATGGCCGTATTACTCGTAAAGATATTTTAAAGCTAGTGGAATCTGGAAATATTCCGCAAGTAGGCGCGAAGAAAGAGGAAGTTGTTGCAGTAGCAGAGCGTCCAGAAGCACCAAAATCAGCGGCAGTAGCACCGGTAGCGCAAAAAGTAGAAGCTGCAAAACCAGTTTCTGTGCCGACAATGCCTGGAGATATCGAGATTCCGGTAACAGGTGTGCGTAAAGCAATTGCAGCAAATATGTTACGCAGTAAACACGAGGCACCTCATGCTTGGATGATGATTGAAGTAGATGTGACAAACCTTGTGTCATACCGTAACTCAATTAAAGGCGATTTCAAAAAGCGTGAAGGCTTTAACTTAACGTTCTTTGCTTTCTTCGTAAAAGCAGTAGCACAAGCGTTAAAAGAATATCCTCAAATTAACTCAATGTGGGCTGGCGATAAAATCGTTCAGAAGAAAGACATTAATCTTTCTATCGCTGTTGCAACAGAGGAAGAACTATTTGTACCAGTAATTAAGCACGCGGACGAGAAAACAATTAAAGGTATCGCTCGTGAAATTACAGAACTTGCAGGAAAAGTACGCACGAAATCATTAAAAGCTGATGAAATGCAAGGCGGAACATTTACAATTAATAACACAGGATCATTCGGTTCTGTTCAATCTATGGGTATTATTAATTACCCACAAGCTGCTATTTTACAAGTTGAATCAATTGTAAAACGCCCAGTAATTATGGATAATGGTATGTTCGGTGCTCGTGACATGGTTAACTTATGTTTATCACTTGATCATCGTGTACTGGATGGCCTAATTTGTGGTAAATTCTTAGGACGTGTAAAAGAAATTTTAGAAAACACGTCAGAGAACAATACATCTGTATATTAATAAAAAGCTCGCATTTGCGAGCTTTTTATTATTTCATTTCTTCATTTGTATCCTACTATATGTACAAACCTTTCCCAGTAATCTTACAATGAATGATCATGTATTAGGAATTTGCGAAAATACATTGCTGATATATGGTATATAGATATAAAATAAGAAAAGAATAATTTTTTTGGCAAATCTTACTGACGAAACTGTAGTATAATATATTGTATTGTATGAAAAAGAGAGTTATTCTATATAAGTGTTTTATAGATAATGTGTAATCAGTCGTCAAAACATAAAGAGTATTGACTCCTGGTTTTTTTATTTTGCCGTAACAATGTTTCAGGAGGATGTCATGAAAAGAAGTACCGATTTTCTAAAAAGTTTAGATGTAAAACTAATTTTAATTTTGTTTGCATTATGTGTTACGAGTATAGCCGCAATATATAGCAGTCAGCAAACCGGACAGTATGGAGATGCAAACTTTGCTTTGAAACAAGGTGTTAACTACATAATTGGGGTTGTATTGTTACTTCTTGTTGCAAGCATCGACTTAGATCAATGGCAAAAATTGTCTTGGCCACTTTATATCGCTGGGTTTGGTTCACTTATTCTTTTGAAAATACTACCGGTTTCCAGTTTCACACCTGAAAAATTAGGTGCAAAAAGATGGTTTGTTTTTCCAGTAGCTGGACAAATTCAGCCATCTGAGTTTTTCAAAATTTCATTGCTTCTCATAATAGCCAGTTTAGCAGTGAAACATAATGCTCAATATATGGCCCGGACATTCCAGACTGATTTAAAATTAGTCGGAAAGATAATATTAGTATCTCTTCCACCTATGGCCGTTGTATATAGCCAACCGGATACAGGTATGGTGTTCTTATATGCAGCAGCTATCGCATGTATTTTATTTATGTCAGGAATTCAAAAGAAATTAATTGCGTTATGTACAGTCATTCCGGTGACCATATTGTCTACATTAATATTTATATTTGTAAAATATCCAGATTTCTTCTTTAATAAATTAGTTACTTTGTTAAAACCTCACCAACAATCACGTATTATAGGTTGGCTAAATCCATTTGAGAATGCAAATGAAGGCTATCAAACACAGCAATCGATTTTAGCTGTAGGTAGTGGAGGTATGGAAGGGAAAGGATTCGGTGAAGGGAACGTCTATATCCCGGAGAAACACACTGACTTTATTTTCGCTACAATTGCCGAAGAAGGTGGATTTATAGTAGCCGCGTTAGTTGTGTTCTTGTTCCTATTACTGCTATATCGAACAATTATTATCGGTTATTCTGCTGATAATTTATTCGGTACATTATTATGTGCTGGGTCTATTGGTATATTAACAGTTCAAATATTCCAAAATATTGGTATGATCGTCGGATTAATGCCTGTAAAAGGGATTGCATTACCTTTCTTATCGTATGGGGGAAGTTCCTTATTCTCGAATATGATTATGATGGGGCTCATATTGTCCGTACGGAAAACGTATAAAAAATATATGTTTTCAGTTAAGTAAAAAAGCTAGTTCGTGTAAAAACGAACTAGCTTTTTTACATATATGCTCTTAAACGTTGCAAACTAAAACAGAATAGCAGTTTGAGACGGGTAAGGAGTGCAAAGTGATGCATATGCATATTTTTGAAGGGGCACGGCATCTATCTAATAGTGAATGGGTTATTCGAGCTATCATAGCATACATATTTTTAATATTAGTTGCGAAAGCGATGGGACAAAGGTCCATCGCACAACTTCGGTTTTTAGATGTCGTATTAGTATTATTGCTTGGTGGGAATATTTCTAACGCATTATCTGATGAAAAAGTGGGGTTACTCGGCTCGATGATTACAACGTTCATACTCGTTGTACTTCACATTATAAGCTCAGTCTTAATGTTGAAATGGGATAGATGGAGACGCTTTTTAGAGCCAGCACCTATTATTCTTATACACAATGGTTCCATTGATTTTAGCAATTTGAAAAAAGCGAGAATTACGGTGGAATATTTATTTTCGGAACTTCGTATGCGAAATGTGAGCGATATTCAAACGATTAAATTAGCATTGTGGGAAGCGAATGGTGTTGTTTCTATATTTCAGTATCCAGAATATGAAGCAGTTTCGCGGCTTGATCTGAAAGTGGCGGGAAGAAGATCTCCAGTTTCTTTTGTATTAGTAAAGGATGGGAGGATTCAGCAAGATGTTCTAGCTTTAGTAGGAAAAACAGAAGAGTGGGCGAGAGAATTTCTAGAGAAGAGTGCAGAAATCGAATCCATTATGTTAGCTACAGTAGATGAAGCGCATAAAATAAATGTTTTGTTAAAAAAATGAAAAATAGACGCATTTTGTCGTTTCATACATATGATACAATAGTGTGGACAACGAAAAAATGGGAGGTGTTTCCATGGGATATGTAGAGGAATTACGAAAAGTAGTTGGTCATCGCCCTTTAATTTTAGTTGGTGCTGTTGTACTCGTTATAAATGAAAGTGGATATGTATTATTACAGCAAAGAACAGAGCCTTACGGAAAATGGGGGTTGCCTGGCGGGCTAATGGAGCTTGGTGAATCACCAGAAGAAACAGCTTACCGTGAAGTATATGAAGAGACAGGAATAGAAGTAAAGAACCTCCGATTAATCAATGTATTTTCTGGAGCGAACTATTTTACAAAATTAACAAACGGTGATGAGTTTCAATCCGTAACGACAGCCTATTATACCGATGAATACGAAGGGAGTTTTGTTATGAATAAAGAAGAAGCGGTTCAGCTTAAATTCTTCCCGGTAACAGAGCTACCTGATTATATTGTAGGATCGCATAAAAAAATGATTGTGGAATATATGAAAATTATGGAAAAAAAGATATAATAGTAGTGGAAGAAATACAAAAACACAGCTCTGGTTGGTAGTCCAGACGCATGATTTTATGTCAGTAACCTTCCCCTCCGGGATGTCCAGTATTTCTAATTTTTTTAAGGAGGGGCTGTCAATGGAGTTGACAGTATATCATGATGGTCAATTTTTTGTGGGAATTATTACGCGCAAAGAAAAAGGGAAATTGTACGGGGCAAGGTATATTTTTGGGACGGAACCATCAGATGAAGAAGTATTTATATTTGTAAATGGTCCAATGTTAGCGTATTTCCAGCACTTTGCAAGATTTGGTGTGGAGATTAAAGAAAAACAGCGTCCGAAAAATATTAAGCGTATCATACGGCAAGCGGCCAAAGAAGTAAATGAAAAACGTTATACAAAAGCGCAAGAGGCAATTAGTTTATCTTACGAGTTGCATAAACAAGAAAAGCGAGTGCAATCTAAAGAGAAACGAGAAGCTGAAAAGCAAAGAAGACGTTTAATAAAAGTACAAAAGGCAAAGCAAAAACATCGAGGGCATTAAGAAAAGGTGTTAGAGCAAGAGCTCTAACACCTTTTCTATGCTCAAATACAAGTAAACTTACTTGTATTCTCTAAACATTAACTGGTAAGATACAAATAGGTAGAATTAGAGGAGGGAAAAGATTGATTAACTTTAACTTTTTTATGAATGATGTTGTCCGTCAAGCGCGTGAAGAGATTGTCTCTGCGGGATATACAGAATTGACGACACCAGAAGCAGTCGAAGAAGCATTTAAAAGAAATGGTACAACACTTGTAATGGTAAACTCTGTATGTGGTTGTGCAGGTGGCATTGCTCGTCCTGCTGCTGCACATTCCGTACATTATGATAAACGCCCTAACCACCTTGTAACGGTATTTGCGGGTCAAGATAAAGAAGCAACAGCAAGAGCTCGTGAATATTTTGAAGGATATCCACCTTCATCTCCATCATTTGCTTTATTGAAAGATGGAAAAATTGTAACGATGGTAGAACGTCATGAAATTGAAGGTCATGAACCAATGCAAGTAATTGCAAAACTACAATCTTATTTCGAAGATAATTGCGAAGAACTATAAGGAAGAGAAAAGGCGGTACGTCCACGATCAAGTGGGTGTACCGCCTTTTTTATTTAGTGTTTAAAATAATTAAACATAAATGATTTTATTGTTTTATGCATGTTTTTATGCATGCATAATGGCTTTAATATTGTTTTTGTATTTATTTTTATTTTAAATGTTGCATAAAAATGAAAGTGTTGATACAATACAAACATCAAATAAATATTCTATTTAACTTTTAAATATACATTATTAGGGGGAAGAAAGATGAAGAAGTTATTATCAATATCATTTGCACTTATTTTAATTGTAAGTATGTTCAGTGCTTGTAGTAATGGGGAAGAAAAGGCGAAGAGTGAGAATAAAAAAGTACTCGTTATGGGGACTTCAGCAGACTATAAACCGTATGAATACGTAGAAGCATCAAAAAGTGATGAAATTATCGGTTTTGATGTTGATATTGCAAAATATATCGGAAAAGAACTTGGGTATGAAGTAAAAGTGAAAGATATGGATTTTGGAGGATTATTAGCATCTCTTAGCTCAGGAAAAGTTGATTTCGTTATGGCAGGTATGACGCCAACTGCAGAGCGTAAAAATAATGCTGATTTCACAGATATTTATTTTGTTGCTAAAAATATGATTGTTTCAAAAAAAGGCTCTAATATTAAATCATTAGAAGATTTAAAAGGTAAAAAAGTAGGGGTACAAACAGGATCAATCCAAGAAGAAAAAGCAGAAGAATTTAAAAAACAAGTCGATTTCAAAGCTGAGGGACGTGACCGTATACCAGAAATCGTACAAGAAATTAAAGCTGGTCGTTTTGACGCTGCAATTATAGAAGACACAGTTGCAAAAAATTATTTAGAAAAAATGAAAGAACTACAAGGAATTGAAATTCAAGAAGCACCAGAAGAAGTAGGTGCAGCAATTGCTCTTTCTAAAAACAGTGATAAAACAGAAGAGTTTAATAAAGTAATTAAGAAAATGCAAGAAAATGGAGAAATGGATAAATTAGTGAAGAAATGGTTTGGCAGCGGAAAATAAGCTGCCTTTCACTTTTCTGTGAGGGGAATGAAAAGGATGAATCTAGATTTTTCGGCAATTACGCCTTCAATACCATATATATTAAAGGGATTAGAAGTTACATTGAAAATTGTAGCTGCATCAGCTGTGGTAGGATTTATTTTAGGAACGTTATTAGCACTTTGCAAAATTGCTAGAATACGAGTATTAAATATTGCAGCAGATATTTATACGTCAATATTTCGTGGCACACCGCTAGTATTGCAATTAATGATTATTTATTTCGGTGTTCCGCAAATGATTGGATATGAGATACCAGCCTTTTTAGCAGCTGTACTTGCATTTAGCTTAAACTCAGGTGCATATATGTCAGAAGTGATTCGTGCCGGCATTCAAGCGGTCGATAAAGGACAAACAGAAGCAGCAATGGCTTTAGGTATTCCGTACAGTAAAATGATGAGAAATATTATTTTTCCTCAAGCTTTAAAAAATATATTACCAGCGCTTGTGAATGAGTTTGCGACACTTACGAAAGAGTCGGCTGTAGTAACTGTAATAGGAGCGACTGATTTAATGCGCCGTGCTTATATTGTAGGCGGTGAAACATTTAAATATCTTGAGCCATTACTATTTGTTGGACTTATTTATTATATATTAGTAATTATTCTTACATTAATCGGGAAGGCAATTGAAGGGAGAATGAAGAAAAGTGATTAAAATTGACAACCTTCATAAATCATTTGGAAAAAATGAAGTATTAAAAGGAATTACAACAACGATTGAAAAAGGAGAAGTTGTTGCAATTATCGGACCGTCTGGATCTGGAAAGTCAACATTTTTACGCTGTATGAATGTACTAGAAGCAGCGACAGCTGGTCACATTTGGATTGGAACGGAAGAAGTAACGAATCCGAAAACAAATATTATGCACGTTCGTGAAAATGTCGGAATGGTATTTCAACATTTTCACTTATTCCCTCATATGACTGTATTAGAAAATATTACGTATGCTCCTATCAATGTAAAAGGAGTAACGAAGCAAGAGGCTGAAAAAAAAGCTGAGAAACTTTTAGAAAAAGTGGGGTTATTAGATAAGAAAGATGCATATCCCAATCGTCTTTCAGGTGGACAAAAGCAACGTGTAGCAATTGCAAGAGCGTTAGCGATGGAACCGGAAGTTATGTTATTTGATGAACCGACCTCTGCGCTAGATCCAGAAATGGTGAAAGAAGTGTTAGAAGTTATGAAATCATTAGTGACGACAGGAATGACGATGGCAATCGTTACACATGAAATGGGATTTGCAAAAGAAGTAGCAGACCGTGTTCTCTTTTTAGATGGTGGAAAGCTCGTAGAAGATAGTAATCCGGAAGAGTTTTTTACAGCACCAAAAAGTGACCGTGCAAAAGAATTTTTGCAAAAGATATTGTAATATGTGAAGGGTACGTGAATAATAGGTAAAAAAGGATGACATTGCGTCATCCTTTTTTTATACTATTTTTAAATACGTTTATACATATAGGAGTAATGATATGTTTAAAATTGGATATAGAACAGTGAAAACAGCGCTTGGAACGGGTGCTGCAGTTTTTATTGCTCAGTTATTAGGATTAGAATTTTATAGTTCAGCTGGTATTTTAGTCATTTTATGCGTGCAAAATACGAAACGAAAATCCGTTCAAGTATCGTTGCACCGTTTTTTAGCTTGTGTATTATCGATGGTATTTGCGTTTTGTATTTTTGAAACGATTGGTTATACACCACTTGCGATTAGCATATTACTGCTTACCTTTATTCCGACTGCAGTTATGTGCAAAATTCAAGAAGGCATTGTCACGAGTTCGGTTATCGTTATGCATCTGTATTCATTAAAGCAAATTACATGGTCTATAGTTGGTAATGAAATTGCTATATTAACGATTGGAATTAGTGTCGCTTTATTAGTAAACATGTACATGCCAAGCAGTGAGAATAAACTGAAAGAGTATCAAGGGAAAATAGAAGACCATTTCAGAACGATTTTGTTTGAAATGGTCGTTTATTTACGAAATCGAGATAGTAATTGGAGTGGGGCCGAATTAATTGAAACAGAAATGATGCTGAAAGAAGCAAAAGATTTATCATTTAAAAAACTTGAGAATGCATTTATGCGAGAAGATGACTATTACTATCGTTATTTTAATATGCGTATGCAACAATTTGAAATTTTGGAGCGAATGATACCATTAGCTGCATCACTATCTTGGACGTATGAACAAGCTGATATGATTGCAGACGTAATTGAAAATATAGGTAATTCTATTCGTCCTGAAAGTACAGGGGTCATTTCGTTAAGACAACTTCAAGAAATGCGAGAAGTATTTAGAGAAATGCCTTTACCAGTCTCGCGAGAAGAATTTGAGATACGTGCGAAACTTGTTCAACTTGTGTATGAAATGGAGCAATATTTACTCATTAAAAGTCGTTTTAAGGGAAAGGATAATATAAAAGAACTTATTTAGAAGGTAGGAATTATATATGCCGTATCTTCTTTCTTTATTATTATGTCTTTCTCTATCACCAATCTGGCCTCTTGGTGATAACCCACGTGCTGGAGATCCTTTTATAATTGTAAATAAAGCAACGAATAAACTAGCTTACATTGATGATGGAAAGATCCAAAAGGTTTTTCCAGTAGCGACAGGGAAAACAAATGAATTAACCCCAGAAGGAACCTTTGACATTGTATTGAAGGCGAAGGATCCATATTATATTGCGAAGGATATTCCTGGGGGCTCTCCAAAAAATCCACTTGGATCGAGGTGGATGGGATTTAATGCAAGAGGAACCGATGGAAGTAAGTATGGGATACACGGGACAAACCAGCCTAGTTCAATCGGAAAATATATTTCACAAGGATGCATAAGAATGAAGAAACATGATGTGGAATATTTGTTTGATCGTATTCCACTTGGAACGAAAGTATCGATTGTGAAATCGAAAAAAACATTTCAGCAATTGGCGAAGGAAAAAGGGGCCATAGTATTTGGAAAAGTCAACGAAACGGTTGGCTTTTTTCTTTTCTATAAGTTGTCTTGACATGTGTACATAACCATGCGTTAATGAGAATATATAAAGATAATTGAGTAAAGGGGTTGCTCATATGTATTTAAATCCAAAAATTTCTTACATGCAGTTTTGTGTTGGTTTTCTATTTGTTATTACATTCATATTGGCAACTTTTAATATATGCTCTTACGTTGTAGCGATTGTATTTATGGCATTACTCAATCTTACTTTTGTTATCGGGGCATTTCAGCAGAAACAATATACAAGTTTTGTAATAGCACTTGTAATGGCCTTTTCCTTTAGCATTGTAGCAATTGTAATATATATAAAATAAAATGTTCAATACAAAATAGACTATCTCGATTTCGAGATGGTCTATTTTGTATGTGTAAGCAGTAAAAAAAGGACGAGTGAATCGTCCTTTTTACCACAACATACTTGCGCCAGTAAGTAATGTTGTTACAAGCATAGAAATTAGCATTATATAAACCATAATTTTTTGAGCTTTTTTATGCATAGTTAAACCTCCTTGCAAATCAGTACAATTTCATTGTAACGAGAAATGAAATTGTGGACAAGGGGAGAGAAATGACAAATTTCGAGAAGTGTGTGTAAAGTAGAACAGGAAATGTGTGTGTGTGTAGAGAATATATTAAAAGATAGAGTACTAGTTTTTTGTTATGCAAGCATGAAGAATGGAGATACGATGATGAAAATATACGAAACAGATCGTTTACATTTAAGAGAAATTGATGAGTCGTATGCGGAAAAAGTTCTTCAATATTACGACAAAAATCGTGAATTTTTAAAAGCGTGGGAAGAGTATAGACCGGAGGGTTTTTTCACGTTAGATTATCAAAAGAAAAAGTTACAAAAGGATAGAAAAGAGTTCGCGGAAGGTAAGATCATCAGGCTTTGGATTTTTAAAAAGGGTGATGATACAAAAATTATTGGATGTATTTCATTTAATCTAATTGTTCGCGGAATTTATCAATCTTGTGTACTTGGCTATAAATTAGATAAGGAAGAATTGAATAAAGGTTACACAACAGAAGCGCTTAGAAAAGCAATTCAAGTTACCTTTGAAGAATTTCATTTACATCGTATAGAAGCACCAGTTATGCCACGAAATTTAGCATCTATACAAGTAGTGACGAAGATAGGATTTCAATATGAAGGTGTATCTCGAAAAATGCTAATGGTAAATGGCATCTGGGAAGATCATATGCGGTGGGTATTGTTAAACGAGTAATAGAAGGCAGATGGGTATCTAGATGTGTTAACCATCTGTTTTTTGTCTTGTATTTCGAAACTTTTGCGAAATTCTGTTATAATTAATGTTGTTACATACATAATGGTAGTGCAGGAGGCGCAGTCTTATGATTAATCAAGAACGTTTAGTAAATGAATTTATGGAGTTAGTACAAGTAGATTCTGAAACAAAATTTGAAGCAGAGATTTGCAAAGTGTTAACAGAGAAATTTACTGCTTTAGGTGTAGAAGTATTTGAGGATGACACGATGGGTGTGACTGGTCATGGTGCAGGTAACTTAATTTGTACTTTACCAGCAACAAAAGACGGTGTTGATACAATTTATTTCACTTCTCATATGGATACAGTAGTTCCTGGTAATGGAATTAAGCCTTCTATTAAAGATGGATATATCGTATCAGATGGTACTACAATTTTAGGAGCCGATGACAAAGCTGGATTAGCATCTATGTTTGAAGCGATTCGTGTCTTAAAAGAGAAAAACATTCCTCATGGTAAAATTGAATTTATTATTACAGTTGGAGAAGAATCTGGTCTTATTGGTGCAAAAGCGTTAGACCGTGAGCGTATTACAGCAAAATATGGTTATGCATTAGATAGTGATGGAAAAGTTGGTGAAATTGTAGTTGCAGCGCCAACACAAGCGAAAGTGAATGCGATTATTCGTGGGAAAACAGCTCACGCTGGCGTAGCGCCAGAAAAAGGTGTATCTGCAATTACTATAGCAGCAAAAGCAATCGCAAAGATGCCACTTGGTCGTATCGATTCTGAAACAACTGCAAATATTGGACGTTTTGAAGGTGGTACACAAACAAATATCGTTTGCGATCATGTTCAAATCTTTGCAGAAGCTCGCTCTTTAATAAATGAGAAAATGGAAGTGCAAGTTGCAAAAATGAAAGAAGCATTTGAAACAACTGCAAAAGAAATGGGTGGTCATGCAGACGTTGAAGTAAACGTTATGTATCCAGGATTTAAGTTTGCTGCTGGCGATCACGTTGTAGAAGTTGCGAAACGTGCAGCTGAAAACATCGGTCGTACGCCTTCTCTTCACCAAAGTGGTGGCGGAAGTGATGCGAACGTAATCGCAGGACATGGTATCCCAACAGTTAACTTAGCAGTTGGTTATGAAGAAATTCATACAACAAATGAAAAAATTCCTGTTGAAGAATTAGCGAAAACAGCAGAATTAGTTGTAGCTATTATCGAAGAAGTAGCGAAGTAAGTAATAAATAAAAAAAGACGTGTGAACCAATTATGGTTTACACGTCTTTTTTTATTTTGATTCAAGTGCTTTCACAAGGCGGATAAGCCAATATAAGAAGACCCATGGAAGTACATAAGTTGCTGTAAAACGTATGAAATGAGAGAAGATTCCTAAAGCGTAAATGTTAATGTTAAAAAGGGGAAGTAACAAATAATTAATCGCAAGGATTACTATAATAATAATAAATACATAATTGAGTTTATTATGTTGTTTCATAGCGATTCATCTCCTTTACAATAATATCCATTTGTTACGTACAGTATAGCAAAAAATAGATAGAGAAAAGCCAATAATTATTATAACTTGTAAATAAATTTGATATAATGAAGGAACAAACGTTCTTTAAGGGGTGAGTAGTATGCGAGAAATGTATCCGAAAAATGGTCGTGTTATTTTACATGTAGATATGAATTGTTTTTTCGCAGCTGTTGAAATTGCTCATGACCCATCATTACAAGGAAAGCCATTAGCGATTGCAGGGAATGAAAAAGAGAGAAAAGGGATTATCATAACATGTAGTTATGAGGCGAGAGAATATGGAATACGTACGACGATGCCTCTATGGGAAGCGAAGCGATTATGTCCGCAATTAGTTGTGAGGCACCCTAATTTTACATTATATCGAGAAGCTTCATTTCAAATGTTTCAAATTCTTTCCCGTTTTACAGAGAAAATACAACCGTTTTCTATAGATGAAGGGTATTTAGATATTACAGATTGCTATGCGCTCGGTTCGCCTCTTGAAATAGCGAAGATGATTCAACAAGCGTTAGTAACAGAGTTACAGCTTCCATGTAGCATTGGGATTGCCCCAAACCTCTTCCTAGCAAAGACTGCTTCAGATATGAAAAAACCTCTTGGTATTACAGTACTTCGAAAACGTGATATCCCAGAAATTATTTGGCCACGATCAGTTGCAGAGATGCATGGAATCGGAGAGAAAACAGCTGAAAAACTAAAAGACATTCATATACATACAATTGAACAGTTAGCAAAAGGAGACGAGCATATCATTCGCGCTAAAATTGGAAAGCATGGTGTTGATTTACAAAAACGTGCAAAAGGTATGGATGACAGGGAAGTTGACCCGAATCAAATGGGACAACATAAAAGCGTTGGAAATTCGATGACTTTCTCAAAGGATATGGACGAAGAAAAAGAATTACTTGATATGTTAGAAAGATTATCGAAATCAGTAAGCAAAAGGCTACAAAAACGAACTCTCGTTAGTTATAACATTCAAATTATGATTAAATACCATGATCGCCGCACAGTAACACGGAGTAAACAATTGAAAAATGCAATATGGGAAGAACGGGTTATTTTTCAAGCGGCATCCCGTTTATGGAAGCAACACTGGGATGGTGATTCTGTTCGTCTGTTAGGTGTTACAGCTACTGAATTAGAGTGGAAGACAGAATCGGTGAAACAGTTAGATTTGTTTTCATTTGAAGAAGATGCGAAAGAAGAGCCGCTACTTGCTGTCATTGATCAAATTAATGAGAAGTATGGAACACCACTCTTACAACGTGGTAGCCAGTTATTACGTAAACAAGAAAAATCGTTTCAACAAAAGTTAGAAAATAAGTTTATGTAGAAGGTGTCATGAAGTAGTAAATATCATGCTACCTTTTATATTTAACTCGCTTCTAAATCTAAAGAAGTCTTCCACCCCGCGGCAGTAACACCAGATTCTAAAAGCATTCTACTTACTATTTTTTCAATTAAGACAGCTGCATTTGTATTGCAATGTAAAGTAGCCTGTATACATACTTTTTGGTTAGAATCAACGTCTTCACTGTACAATTCTTTTAAACCGATACCTTCTGAACTTACCATGTGCATGAGAAGAAAACGAATATGCGCTTCATTTTCTTCCGAACAGGTAAGAGAAAGTAAGTAGTTTGTTTGTTCAGGGAAATCTTCTTTTGATTTATTATTCATAAATAGAGCGATTGGGCGGAGTAGTATATTTGCTAGTAAAACGCTAGCTGCCCCTAGCATAGCTGCAACGAGGAAGCCAGCACCTGTAAGAGTACCAACAGCAGCTGCGCACCATAAAGTTGCTGCTGTATTTAACCCTCTAATACTAAAACCGTCACGAATAATAACACCGCCTCCTAAAAAGCCAATACCACTAACAACTTGAGCGGCGATGCGTGATGGACTAGCATCATGATCAAGCATGACGGATAATAAAACAAATATACAGGCGCCAAGTGATACGAGAGCATTTGTCCGCAAACCAGCCATTCGATGTCTCCATTGTCTTTCCATTCCGATGCAAGCTCCTACAATGATTGCGATCAATAATCTTAATACAATGTCATACCATACCATCATGGTCACCTCCATACATATAAGTGCATGTTATATTTTTTAAAGAATGAGAGGGGAATCCCCACTCATTCTCATTTTTACAACCAGCTATGAAACTTTTTAATATAAAGTTTTTTCAGGAATTGTGTTAAGAAAGCATAGCCTAATAATATTCCTATGAGCCACGGGAAGTAGCTTAGTGGTAACGCTTGTAAACCAACTGCTGCACCAAGTGGTGAGAACGGAATATAAATTCCAATTGCCATAATACAAGCGGTTAATAAGAGAACTGGTATTGATGCGGTACTTTTAATGAACGGAATTTTCTGTGTTCTAATCATATGGACAATTAATGTTTGAGTTAGTAACCCAACGACAAACCAACCAGATTGGAATAACGATTGTTCTCCGGGTGTATTTGCACCGAATACATTCCACATGACAACGTATGTGATAATGTCGAATATAGAGCTAATTGGACCGATGCAAATAATGAAGTTACGTAAGTTTGCAGTATCCCATTTTCTAGGCTTCTCTAAAAATTCTTTATCCATTTTATCCCATGGAATTGAAAGTTGTGAAATATCGTAAAGTAAGTTTTGAATTAATAGATGAATTGCAAGCATCGGTAAAAATGGAATGAAAGCACTTGCTACTAATACACTAAATACATTTCCGAAGTTAGAGCTCGCCGTCATTTTGATATATTTTAAAATATTGCCGAACGTAGTACGTCCCTCTAAAATACCTGCTTCTAATATAGTTAAACTTTTTTCGAGTAAAATAATATCGGAAGATTCTTTTGCGATATCGGTAGCGGTATCAACAGATATTCCAACGTCAGCTTCACGTAATGCCACGGCATCGTTAATGCCATCGCCCATGTAACCTACAGTATGACCATTACCTTGTAATACGTGAATAATACGAGATTTTTGCATTGGATTTAGTTTTGCGAACACTGTTGTTTCTTCTGCCAGTTTTGCTAATGCTTTATCTGGTAAAGAATCGATTTCGTAACCGAGGACAGGCTCTCCTATATTTAATCCAACGTCTTTACAAACCTTTCTTGTAACAATTTCGTTATCACCAGTTAAGATTTTCACTTGTACGCCGTGTTTTTGCAATGCTTGAATTGCAGAAGCAGCAGATGGTTTAGGTGGATCTAAAAAGCCGATATACCCAGTAAGGATCATAGCTGATTCATCTTGTACTGTATATGCTTTATGATAGGGTTTGTTATCTTTCTTGTATGCTACAGCTATGACACGCATTCCTTCACTATTTAAAGTTTCGCTAAGATGTTTTACATTTGCTCTCATTTCTTCAGTGAGAGGGACAATTTGCCCATCAACTTCAGTGTAATTACAAATTGATAAAATTTCTTCTACGGCACCTTTACAAACCATTGTATGTTCACCTGAAATATCTTTTACGATGACAGACATACGACGCCGCGCGAAATCGAATGGAATTTCATCTAGCTTTTGAAAAGCTGATGGATCAAATTTATGGTTCTCCTCTGTATGTTCAATAACAGCTTTATCTATTAAATTTTTCAATCCCGTTTGATAGAAGCTATTTAAATAGGCAAAGTGTAATACACGATCGCATTCATTTCCGTTAGGATCTAAATGACGAACTAGGACAACTTTATCTTCTGTTAAAGTTCCAGTCTTATCTGTGCAAAGAATGTTCATAGCACCTAAGTTTTGAATAGAGTTTAGCTGTTTTACAATTACTTTTTGTTTAGACATGTTAACGGCACCTTTAGCTAAATTAGCAGTTACAATCATTGGTAGCATTTCAGGTGTAAGACCAACTGCAACAGCAATAGCAAAGAAGAAAGCTTCTTGCCAGTCGCCTTTTGTGAATCCATTAATGAGAAGGACAATAGGTGCCATAATAAGCATGAATGTGATTAAGAGCCAGCTTACTTTGTTTACTCCTTTATCGAAGCTTGTTTCTGTACGTTTTCCAATCACTTTTTTTGCTAAAGAGCCGAAATACGTATCCGTACTAGTTGAAACAACAACAGCTTTTGCGCTGCCGCTAACAATATTTGTACCCATGAAGCAAAGGTTTTCCATATCGAGCGGATTGTAATTTGTTTTCAAGTTTTTCGGTAATATATGTTTATTTTCCGTATGGTAGCAGTTTTCGTATTTTTCAACCGGAAGTGCCTCGCCTGTTAATGAAGACTGATTAACAAATAAATCTTTAGCTGATAAGATACGCACATCAGCTGGAACGATATCACCGGCTGAAAGTGAAATGATATCACCAGGTACAAGTTCTTCAATTGGAATTTCCGTTGTATGATTACGATTTAAATTCGTTACGCTTTTTGTTTCGTGTATAAATCCATTTATTCTAGAGACGCTTGCAGTTGTGCGAACCATAGCTTTTAACTTATCTGCAGCTTTTTGAGAACGAAATTCTTGAAAAAAACGAATAGTTGTACTTAGCAGTACCATTACAGTTACGACAATTGTTCCTTGTATGTCATCTGTGAAAAAAGAGAGTGCTCCAAGAGCTAACAAAACAAAAATAAATGGATTTTTAAATGCCAGCAGAAATTGAATATACCATGGCAGTGTTTTATTATGAGCAATTTCATTCGGACCGTATAAAGAAAGTCTATGAGACGCTTCTTGTTTAGAGAGTCCATCTTTTGTTGTTCCTAGAAGTTTTAACGCAGAGTTTACATCCTGTGTTGCAACTTCTACTAGCAATTCGTTATTTGTATTCATGTTATCTTGATTGTAAGCATGCTTTGTTTCTTGTCTTTGTAAATTTAACATTGGTAGTTCCTCCTTTTTCATGAAGGAGGAAACAATCTGTTACTCGACTATTTAAAATTGGGAGGAACAGCTTCTTTCCTACCTACATGATGAAATATAAGGGTAAAACATATGGGTATCTGGGCCGAATCATCACTCGCCACTGCTCCTCACCTCCGTACAATTAGTAGTTTCTGAATATGCTATGTTTGTTTCATAGTAAGGTGCATAAGACATAAAAAAAGACCTTTACTCAAAACGAGTAAAGGTCTGAATTCGTAGTCAAAAAGAGTCAACAACAAAGACTGTTATTAAACATAGATAAAAACAGTTTTTGTGTATGACAAAACATACGCACCTCTCCCTCGTTGAGTTTTAGCACTGTATAGCATAGGTACTGAAACCAGCTACGTTAAGAAAGGCCTTCATTCCGACCTTTCCTGTTGACCCATTGGCGTCTCTCGACATTTTTGGGCAGCAGCGTTTCTCTATACAGGAGCCTCACCTAACAGAGACCATATTCAATTACACGTTGAATATTAGCACTGTAAATTTGTAGTGTCAATATCTTTTTTGTCTATTTTTTTAAAAAATTAAATAGGTTTATGATGGATATATAGTATGAAGTAAGATGGGTTTAATTGTAAATATGATGGGGAAATAAATGCTTAAATAAATATAAATAAAAAGCACTGATTACAGTGCTTTTTACTATAGATTATGAGATTGTAGCATTTTCAAAAATAACAATCTCTGAGCTATTTGTTGTTGAAACGCGTTGTGCGTAATATGTTAAAGCTGAAGAAATATATGTTGGTAACGTCTCATTTGTATGTGATGTTGTATATTCATGGATTAATTCTTTTAAAGTCGTCCATTCTAATTGTGCTGGGTGATCAGAAACGAAAGAACTTACCCAGCGATCAAATGAAGATGAAAAATCAGTT
The DNA here is from genome assembly GCF_042136375.2 of Bacillus altaicus. Lineage (NCBI taxonomy): Bacteria > Bacillati > Bacillota > Bacilli > Caryophanales > Bacillaceae > Bacillus > Bacillus altaicus. Next base: position 1,559,342 of record NZ_CM143394.1, read on the forward strand.
TGTAAACGAAATACTTCTTTCATAATAAAACGCTCCCTTAAAATGTAGTACAATTATTTTACCACAAAATACGAACGATATCTAAATTTTTTAAGTATAATGTTCGTGTTATATAGTTGTCTAGATGATTGGTTATGCAAATTCAATTTGCCATTTGAAATAACATTCCGTAAGATGAAAGATAGATTATATAAAGAGCTGGAGGAAAGAAAGTGGAATTTGTATTTTTAGGGACTGGTGCAGGTGTTCCTTCAAAAGGAAGGAATGTTTCAGCAATTGCTTTGCAGTTGTTAGAAGAACGAGGACAGACTTGGTTATTTGACTGTGGCGAGGCGACACAACATCAAATACTACATACGTCTGTACGTCCACGCCGCATTGAAAAAATATTTATTACGCATTTACATGGCGATCATATTTTTGGATTGCCGGGTTTATTGGGTAGCCGGTCGTTTCAAGGTGGAACAACAAAATTAACAGTGTACGGACCAAAAGGAATTAAACAATTTATTGAAGTGGCATTATTAGTAAGTACGACACATGTTAAATATCCACTTGAAATCGTTGAGATTACGGAAGAAGGTATTGTGTTTGAGGATAATGAATTTTGTGTAGAAACAAAAAGGTTATCACATGGAATTGAATGCTTCGGATATCGAATTGTAGAGAAAGATATACAGGGAGCTCTTTTAGTGGATAAGTTACTGGGAATGGGTGTGAAACCTGGTCCAGTTTTTAAACGCTTAAAAGATGGTGAAGTAGTTGCATTAGAGAATGGCACAGTGTTAAATGGAAAAGATTTTATTGGCCCGCCTCAAAAAGGAAGAGTTATTACAATTTTAGGCGATACACGATATTGCGAAGCGAGTAGAGAGCTTGCGCAAGATGCTGACGTACTTGTTCATGAAGCGACTTTTGCGGCAGAAGATGAACAACAAGCGTATGATTATTTTCATTCCACATCTAAGCAAGCTGCGAGTATTGCACTTCAGGCAAATGCAAAACGCTTAATATTGACTCATATTAGTTCTCGTTATCAAGGAGATACATATAAGGAATTATTGAAAGAGGCAAGAGAGCTATTTTCTAATACAGAAATAGCTACGGATTTAAAATCATTTCCAGTAGAAAGATAATAATGTTGTGAAAAAATGGTGACGATAGGTTGCCATTTTTTTTATTTCTAAAAAAAATTAAAAATAAAACTGTTATCATTTTATTTTTATATAGGATGACACAGAAAGTTTTAATGATGTGAAGATATAGGATGAAAATACATAATACCGATTATTTAGAAAAACTGTTATATAAGTCAGACGACATACGAGTGGTACAAGTAGCAAAAATGGATTTTTATTCAGAACTTTTAAAATTCATTAAAAGTAAGCGTTTTATTAAAAACAAGCTATAATGAGGGCAGATTATAATTTATCCCGCTATTTGCGGACAGTAAGACTCCCACCTCAGAATTCGGCGAATGCGAGGAAGTTAGGTGGGAGATAACTGCCCGTAAAAGCCCGATTGGTGTGGGCTAATAATCAGTGGGGGATGGACAAAACTCCCACTGATTAAAGTTTCACTTTATTGTAGGCTACATGCGTTTTAGCCATTTGTCATAACAAGTGAAGTTGACTAAATCGTGAGAGAGCAACATGGAAATTATAATAGGAAGGATATTACTATTATTTGTACTAAGTCTTTTTTCACTTTTTAGCTTTAAAATATCAAAAGGTATGAAAGCAATGGGAGTTTCACTTGTTTATGCTATGCTTGTAAGGGGTTCTGTGTTAAACTTTGGATTGCTACCAGGCTTTATTGTGGACTATCTTATATTATTTTTAAATGCAGGTAATGCTAAGTTTCTTATTTATTATTATAACTGGTATTATTTCAGGATATATTGCTTCACTGTTATTCAAAAACTATCCAATTCTTACAGCGGAACAAATTCGTGGTACGACTGGAACAGCAACCGATTCGGTAGCTTAATAGAATAGTAAATAATTTTTTCATAGAGGTTTAGGGGGAGTTATGATGAAGTATCGCTCAGTGTTTGATATTATTGGTCCGGTTATGATTGGTCCATCAAGTTCACATACAGCAGGCGCGGCAAGAATGGGGCAAGTTGCTCGTCAGCTGTTTCGTCATGAACCAGAGAGAGTTAGCATTTCATTATATGGTTCATTTGCAAAAACATACCGTGGTCACGGTACGGATGTAGCGCTAATCGGTGGAATACTAGGATTTGAAACAGATGATTTACGTATTCCAAGTGCGTTAGATATTGCAAAAGAACGCGGGATTGAAGTGGAATTCATTGAAGAAGATGCAAATGCTCCGCATCCAAATACAGCGAAAATTCGTCTGTATAAAGGTGAAGAGGAAATTGAAGTTGTTGCTTGCTCAATTGGTGGCGGTAAAATTGAAGTAGTAGAATTAAACGGATTCGATCTTCAATTAACAGGCACGAGTCCAGCACTACTTATTGTAAATAACGATCGCTTTGGTGCTATCGCAGCTGTAGCTTCAATCCTTGCTAAGCATGAGATTAACATTAGTACAATGAGTGTTTCTCGTAAAGAAAAAGGAAGAAGAGCGCTTATGGTCATTGAAACAGATGAATTATTAGCAGATGAAGTAATCGCAGAAATAAATGGGCAACAAAATATTTGTCAAGTAACTATTATGGATTAATTGCAGGGGGGAAACACCATGTTTCGGAACGCAGCGGAACTAGTGGCGCAAGCTAAAGAGAAAAATGTAAAAATCGCAGAAATTATGATTCAATGTGAAATGGAAACAAGAAGTATCTCACGTGAAGAAGTAATTGCTGGAATGGAAAAGAACTTAGTCGTGATGGAACAAGCAGTAGAACGAGGTATTCGTGGTGTAAAATCACCGACTGGTTTAACTGGCGGGGATGCTGTGAAAGTCCAAGCGTATTTAAAGAGTGGAAAAGGCTTATCTGGAGATACAATTTTGGACGCAGTGAGTAGAGCTGTCGCAACAAATGAAGTAAACGCGGCGATGGGAATCATTTGTGCAACACCAACAGCAGGATCTGCTGGAACAGTGCCAGGTGTACTCTTTGCACTGCAAGAAAAATTACAGCCGACACGCGAAGAAATGATTGAATTTTTATTTACAGCAGGAGCTTTCGGTATGGTTGTTGCGAATAATGCTTGTATTTCGGGCGCGGCAGGAGGTTGCCAAGCTGAAGTAGGTTCAGCAAGTGGAATGGCAGCAGCAGCAGCAGTTGAGATGGCTGGTGGAACACAAGATCAAGCAGCTACAGCTATGGCGATTTCATTAAAGAATATGCTTGGTTTAGTATGTGATCCTGTTGCAGGGCTTGTAGAAGTACCTTGTGTAAAACGTAATGCAGCAGGAGCTGCGAATGCCATGATTTCAGCTGATTTATCATTAGCTGGTGTAACTAGTACAATTCCATGTGATGAAGTCATTGAGGCGATGTTTAGAATTGGACAAACGATGCCAGTAGCACTTCGTGAAACAGCAGAAGGTGGACTTGCAGCAACACCAACAGGTCGTCGTCTGCAAGAAGAGATTTTTGGTAAGAGCAATAACTAAAAGCATATCATATGATTAAAATAAAAAACGGAGCTCAAATAAAGTTGAGCTCCGTTTTTTATTTTTCTTCTGCTATTTTTTCTAATGTTTTTCCAAGATCGTGTGATCGTTTCGTTGCTTGTGTAATACAGGAGATTAATGCTTGTTGAAAATTATGCTCCTGTAATATTTCAATACCTGCTTCGGTAGTTCCGCCAGGAGAAGTAATTTCTTTTCGCAAAATAGAAGGGTGTTTTTCGCTTACTTTTAGCATTTCAGCAGCACCAATCATCGTCTGAAGAATAAGTGATTTTGCAACATCTTCTTTTAAACCAATTTTTTTTGCTGCCTCTTCCATTGCCTCTACCACATAATAAATATAAGCTGGTCCACTGCCGGATAATGCAGTGACAGCATGCATATCTTCTTCTTCTACAACAGAGACGAGACCAATCGTTTCAAATAACGATGTTGCAATGCGAATATGTTCCTCCGTTGTGTGTTCTGAAGGTGAGATAGCAGTAGCGGATTTTAAAATGGCCGCAGATGTATTTGGCATTGCACGAATAATCGGAACGTCTTTTTGAAGTAGGTTTCTAATTGAATGAGTAGAAACACCTGCTAATAACGAAATAATAAGCACGTCATTATTTATGTATTCTTTAAGAGGAATAATCGCTTCTGCGACATCTTTTGGCTTCATCGCTAGAAAAAGAATATTTGCATCAGCAAGTAACTCCTTTTTATTATGTGTACCTTTGACACCGTATTTTTTATGTAACTCCTGTAATCTTGTCTCGTTAGAACGATTACTTACAGTTACATTTTCTCCCTTAACAACATTTGCGTTTAATAAACCACCAATAATCGCTTCGGCAATAGAGCCTGCACCGAGAAAGGAAATGTTTTGCATAGACATGATGTGCCTCCTTTGAATTTGGTTAGAAATGCTTATAAATGTACATACATTCGTTTTTTTATGGAAAACACCTCTTTTTATCTGAAAATAATGACAAATTTATAGGGAAGTTGTAAACTGAAGAGGTATTCATTTTGAACCGGAAAAAGACAGGGGGGGCTAAGCATGACGGCGATTCATCGAATGGAGATTCCTGTTCCATTTGCAGTTGAGACAGTGAATGTGTTTTTAGTTGAGGGAGAAACATTAACGTTAATTGATACAGGGACAAATACAGAAGAAGCAAAGAAGGCACTAGAAAGTCAATTAGGTGCATTAGGGTATAAGATAGAAGATATTGAAACGGTAGTGATTACGCATCACCATGCGGATCATTGCGGACTTTTAAATACATTTTCTGAAAAAGTAAAGATTATCGGACATCCTTGGAATGAACCTTGGATTACACAGAATGCTGAATTTTTAAAGAGGTATCATGAATTTTTTAAAGAGACAGCCTTGCAGTTCGGCGTTCCAGCAGCATTTCTGAATGATGAGGCGTTATTGACGACGAAGACACTTAAATATTCTTGTAATAGATCGTTAACACATACCGTGAGAGAGGGAGATCGTATAGATTCGTTACCTGGATTTACAGTGATTGAAACCCCGGGTCATGCTTCCACTCATATTTCATTATATAGAGAATCTGATGGAATATTAATTGGTGGGGATGCTCTCATTAGTCACATTTCTTCAAATCCAATATTAGAACCACCATATGAAGGGCAAACAGAAAGAGCGCGTCCTTTATTGCAGTACAATCAAACGTTAAAACGTTTAAGTGAAATGAATATTTCACGTATTTTATCAGGGCATGGGGAAGATGTTCTGAATATGAAACAACTTATTGAAACAAGATTACAAAAGCAAGAGACACGTGCGTTTAAAGTGCTTGAACTATTAAAGGAAAAGCCAATGACAGCATTTGAAGTATGTGTAAAACTATTTCCGGTATTATATAAAGAGCAATTGCCACTTACTATCTCAGAAACTGTTGGACAATTAGACTTTTTAGCATATAATCAACAAGTGATGATTGATGAATCTTCACAACAATTGATTTATTATGCAAAGTAGGTGACAGCAATGACGGGACGTTTACAAGAAAAAGTAATCGTCATTACAGGTGCTTCTAGTGGAATTGGAGAGCAAGTTGCAATGCAGGTTGCAGAGCAAGGGGCGACTCCGGTATTAATGGCTCGAACAGAAGAGAAGCTACAAGCATTAGCAGACAAAATTAAAGAAACTTATAATACGCCTTGCTATTACTATGTATTAGATGTAAGTGAAGAAACGAAAGTACAATCTGTTTTTTCAAAGGTATTACAAGAAGTAGGACGTATTGATATATTGGTAAATAATGCTGGGTTTGGTATTTTTAAAACGTTTGAAGATGCGTCAATGGATGAAGTAAAGGATATGTTTCAAGTAAATGTATTTGGATTAGTAGCTTGTACGAAAGCGGTATTACCTTATATGGTAAAAAGGAACGAAGGACAAATTATTAATATTGCTTCATTGGCTGGAAAAATTGCAACTCCGAAGTCGAGTGCTTATGCAGCAACAAAACACGCTGTATTAGGATTTACGAATAGTTTGCGTATGGAGTTATCTAACACAAATGTGTATGTAACAGCAATTAACCCAGGACCGATAGATACGAACTTTTTTGAAATAGCCGATCAATCAGGTACATATGTGAAAAATATGGGACGTTACATGTTAAAACCAACATATGTAGCAGAACAAATCGTAAAGGTGATGCAAACGAAAAAACGTGAAGTAAACTTGCCGAAGTGGATGGGAATGGGGCCAAAGCTCTACGCATTATTCCCAGGTTTATTTGAACGCGTTGCAGGCAAATCATTAAGTAAAAAATAGGAGATTTCCATATGGAAATCTCCTATTTTTTATTTTCCAGTCACATAATCGTAAACGATATCCTCAACAGCCTCGTATACATCAATTTCAGTATTTAAATGAATTATCATTTGAATATGTTTAATTAGCATTTCCTGATCCTCTTTTGAAACAGGATTACATTGATATTGCCGAAAACTTTTTATAATCATTTTCTCAATTAATTTTTCATTCATGTTTTTTCCCGCCTGTATGTATACATGTATTGTTTTATTGTACTTGAAGTGAAATGAAAATACTACTATGCACTATTTTTGCATAAAAATCCACTTGTATATATTGCTTTTATAGTGAGATTAATATTTTGAAGTTTTTTAAAATTATAAATATTTAATTGACTTTATAATTATGCAACATTATAATCAAACTTAATTTAAAGAATAGATATGAGGAGGAGCTTATGAAAGTCGCAATTATTGGAGCAACTGGATATGGAGGTATTGAGTTAATTCGGTTATTAGAGCAACATCCATATTTTTCGATAGCATCTCTCCATTCTTTTTCACAAGTTGGTGAATTTATAACAAATGTATACCCGCATTTTCGAAATGTTCTTGTCCATACGTTACAAGAAATTGATGCGGAGAAAATAGAGAAGGAAGCTGAAATTGTATTTTTAGCAACCCCAGCGGGAGTATCGGCAGAGTTAACACCAAAATTATTGGCAGTAGGTTTAAAAGTAATTGACCTATCTGGTGACTTTCGTATGATAGATCCTTCGTCATATGAAATGTGGTATAAACGGCCAGCTGCAGAAGCAAAAATCCTTAGGAAAGCAGTATATGGATTAAGTGAATGGAAAAGGTCTGAGATTCAAAATGCAAATTTAATTGCAAACCCAGGATGTTTTGCAACAGCCGTATTATTAGCGATAGCGCCGTTAGTACGTAGCGGAATGATTGAAGAAGATTCGATTATCATTGATGCAAAGTCAGGTGTATCTGGAGCAGGAAAAACTCCAACAACAATGACTCATTTTCCAGAGCTATATGATAACCTTCACATTTATAAAGTAAATCAGCATCAGCACGTTCCAGAGATTGAGCAAATGCTTGTAGAGTGGAATGATAAAGCGAAGCCAATCACATTTAGTACACATTTAATACCGATATCAAGAGGGATTATGGTTACACTCTATGCGAAAGTAAAACAAGAAATCAAAATGCAGCAACTTCAAACGTTGTATGAAGAAACGTATCACAACTCAGCTTTCGTTCGAATTCGTTCTCAAGGGGAATTTCCGAGTCCGAAAGAAGTAAGAGGCTCAAATTATTGTGATATTGGGATGGCTTACGATGAAAGAACAGAAAGAATTACAGTAGTTTCTGTGATAGACAATATGATGAAAGGCGCAGCAGGGCAAGCAGTTCAAAATGCAAATTTATTAGCGGGACTAGAAGAGACAACGGGTTTACAGCATATGCCGCTTTATCCATAAGGGGGAAATTATGATTAAAACATCGTCTATTACAAAATTAGCAAATGGTTCAATTGTTACGCCGAAAGGCTTTTCGGCAATCGGTACTGCAAATGGTCTGAAAAAGGTGAAAAAGGATGTGGGTGCAATCGTTTGTGAGGTGCCAGCATCATGTGCCGCTGTGTATACAACAAATCAAATACAAGCAGCACCGTTGCAAGTAACGAAGGATAGCATAGCAGCAGAAGGGAAATTACAAGCAATTGTTGTAAATAGCGGAAATGCAAATGCTTGTACGGGCATGAAAGGATTGCAAGATGCTTATGAGATGCGAACATTAGGAGCGGAACACTTTGGAGTAAAAGAAAAGTACGTCGCAGTCGCTTCAACAGGTGTAATTGGAGTACCTTTACCGATGGATATCATTCGAAAGGGAATTGAATCTCTTGTGCCAACAAAGGAAGTAAGTGAAGCTCATTCTTTTTGTGAAGCAATTTTAACGACAGACCTTATAACGAAAGAAACTTGCTATGAGATGATAATTGATGGGGAAGCAGTGACAATTGCTGGGGTCGCAAAAGGTTCAGGGATGATCAAACCGAATATGGCAACGATGCTTAGTTTTATTACAACAGACGCAAATATAGAGCATGAAGTATTGCAAACAGCACTATCACAAATTACGAATCATACGTTTAATCAAATTACGGTGGACGGAGATACTTCTACAAATGATATGGTCATCGTTATGGCAAGTGGATTATCAAAAACGAAAACGATGAATATGGAACATGAAGACTGGGAGACTTTCGTATTTGCTTTACAAAAGGTATGTGAAGATTTAGCGAAAAAAATTGCACAAGATGGTGAAGGTGCTACGAAGTTAATAGAAGTAAACGTGTTAGGGGCTAGAACAAATGAAGAAGCAAAGAAAATTGCAAAACAAATAGTCGGTTCAAGTCTTGTGAAAACAGCGATATACGGTGAGGATCCAAATTGGGGACGAATTATTAGTAGTATTGGACAGAGTGAAGTAACTATTAACCCAAACACAATTGATATCACTCTTCAATCTATCGCCGTATTAAAAAATAGTGAGCCTCAAATGTTTTCCGAAGAGGAAATGAAAAAGAAATTACAAGAACATGAAATAAAAATTGATGCGTGTTTACATTTAGGAGATGAAACGGGATCAGCTTGGGGCTGTGATTTAAGTTATGAATATGTGAAAATAAATGCTTGTTATCGTACATAAGGAGAGAGAAGATGAGTGATTATATTGTAGTTAAATGTGGCGGTAGCATGTTGAATCGATTAAATAGTGTGTTTTTTGATTGCATAAAGAAATTGCAAAATAAGTATAAGGTTGTTATTGTCCATGGCGGTGGCCCAGAAATTGATGCCAAGTTAGAAGACTCTAATATCAAGATAGAAAAGAAAGATGGATTACGAGTAACGCCGAAAGAGGTTATGGATGTTGTTCAAATGGTGCTATGCGGAAGTACGAATAAAAAAATCGTAATGAATTTACAAAAACATAATTTACTTGCGGTGGGGCTTTCAGGATGTGACGGTAATTTACTTCAAGTTCAACCTGTTGGTGAAGAGATAGGATATGTAGGAGAAGTAAGTTATGTAGAAACAGCCTTATTAAAAGGGTTGATAGATATGAATTATATTCCTGTTATTGCTCCAATCGGGATAAATGGTAATGAAGTTTATAACATTAATGCAGATACTGCTGCAGCTGGAATTGCATATGCACTATCCGCAAAAGAACTCATTTTTATAACGGACGTAGATGGAGTATTACATGAAGGAAGATTGGTAGAGAAAATGGATGAATATGAAATTCTTACTTTTATAGAACAAGGTGTCATTACAGGCGGGATGATTCCGAAAGTACAGGCGGCACTTACATCGTTAAAAATGGGAGTGAAAAAGGTTAGTATCGTAAATGGTACAAAGGATTTTGCCGAGGTCACAGGAAAGTGTGTTGGAACCACGGTAACGAAAGGAGTGAGTATCATATGACAAGTCATCTTTTTCAAACGTATGGCAGGAGAACCATTGAGTTTGTAAAGGGGAATGGAACAACAGTCATTGATAAAAATGGTACGCAATACTTAGATTTTACGTCGGGGATTGGCGTATGTAACTTAGGACATTGTCATCCTACTGTTGTAAAGGCAGTAGAAAAGCAACTTAGAAACATATGGCATATATCTAATTTGTTTACGAACTCCTTACAAGAAGAGGTCGCATCGTTATTAACAGAAGATACAGCATTAGATTATGTGTTTTTTTGTAATAGCGGGGCGGAGGCAAATGAAGCGGCTTTAAAGCTAGCACGTAAGCATACTGGAAAATCTCTCGTCGTAACATGTGAACAATCTTTTCACGGGAGAACATTTGGAACGATGAGTGCAACAGGGCAAGATAAAGTGAAAGAAGGATTCGGTCCATTACTTCCGTCTTTTTTACATACACCATTTAACGATATACAAGCATTAGAGGAAGTAATGAATGAAGAAGTTGCGGCGGTAATGGTAGAAGTTGTTCAAGGAGAAGGAGGAGTAATATTAGCGGATCCATCCTTTTTGAAGGAAATTGAAAAACTATGTAATCAGTACAATGCTCTTTTTATTATAGATGAAGTACAAACTGGAATAGGCAGAACAGGAACACTATTCGCTTATGAACAAATGGGAATAGGTCCTGATATCGTTACCATCGCAAAGGCGCTTGGGAATGGTATTCCAGTTGGAGCGATGATTGGCCGGAAAGAACTAGGTTCTTCTTTTAATGCAGGGTCACACGGTTCAACTTTCGGTGGGAATTATATCGCTATGACTGCAGCGAAAGAAGTATTGCAATTCATTAAGGAACAATCGTTTTTAAAAGAAGTACAGGAAAAGGGTGAGTATGTATTAAAGAAATTGCAAGAAGAATTACGACACGTTGAATGTGTTCAAAATATTCGTGGTAAGGGATTTATGATTGGAATCGAATGTAAGCATGAGGTTGCAAATTTCATAGAACAATTAGAAAAAGCAGGACTTCTCGTATTACAAGCAGGGCCTAATGTTATAAGACTATTACCACCACTTATTGTAACGAATGAAGAGCTAGAACAGGCAGTATATATGATAAAAGAAGTGGTTTGTACAAAAAATGCATCAATAATATAAGGGGGAAATTTCATGTCAACTGTACAAGTACCGAAATTAAATACGAAAGATCTTTTAACGTTAGAAGAATTGACGCAAGAAGAAATCATTTCTTTAATTGAGTTCGCTATATATTTAAAAAAGAACAAGCAGGAGCCTTTATTACAAGGGAAAATATTAGGTCTCATTTTTGATAAACATTCAACTCGTACTCGCGTTTCTTTTGAAGCAGGAATGGTACAGCTCGGAGGACATGGAATGTTTTTAAGTGGAAAAGAGATGCAAATTGGCAGAGGAGAAACGGTGTCAGATACTGCGAAAGTACTATCTTATTATATTGATGGAATTATGATACGTACATTCTCGCATGCTGATGTAGAAGAGCTTGCAAAAGAGTCCAGTATCCCAGTTATTAACGGTTTAACTGATGATCATCACCCTTGCCAAGCATTGGCAGATTTAATGACGATATATGAAGAAGTTCATACGTTTAAAGGAATTAAATTAGCTTACGTAGGTGATGGGAATAATGTATGTCATTCACTATTGCTAGCAAGTGCAAAAGTCGGAATGAATATGACTGTTGCGACTCCCGTAGGGTATGAACCGAATGAAGAAATTGTTAAAAAAGCGTTAGCGATTGCAGATGAAACAGGGGCTGAAATTGAGATTTTGCATAATCCTGAATTAGCGGTCAGTGGAGCGGATTTTATTTATACTGACGTTTGGATGAGTATGGGCCAAGAAGGAGAAGCAGAGAAATATACTTTATTCCAGCCTTTCCAAGTAAATAAAGAGCTTGTTATACATGCAAAGCAAACATATCGTTTCCTGCACTGTTTGCCTGCTCATCGTGAAGAAGAAGTAACTGGAGAGATTATAGATGGGCCACAGTCTATCGTTTTTGAGCAAGCTGGTAACAGGTTGCACGCGCAAAAAGCGTTATTGGTGAGTTTGTTTAAAAATATAGAGGAGCCTTCCTAAAAGGAAGGTTTTTTTATGTTGAAATGTCTGATGTATATTTAGTTAATTATCTCTATATCATTTATAATAAAAAGAGAAAACTAATTTTATTTTTCATATCATGTAAGGACATACTAGATAAAAAAATATAGTTAAAGAGATGATGAATTTGAAAACAACTAAGAAAACATATTCGTTTTTTCAGCGAATGTGGAGAATATTAAAGTTTCAATATTTTAAGTTGCTTCGATCGCCAGAAGGAGCAAAGAAAGTGTCGTTAGGTTTTGCTATTGGATTTGGTTTAGAAATGTTGGTGATTTATACGGCATCGCTCGTATATTTAATATTTTATCCAATTGTCAGGTTAGCAAAGGGATCTTTTCCAGCCGCAGTCATTGGTAATATTATTGGGAAAATATCGTTTCTCCCAGTATTTTTATTTCCGTTTGCTTATGCATTAGGGAAAATGATTTATCCATTTCATGTACAGAAAATACATCATGAACCATTTACGATATCAGATTTGTTTTCGAGCCATATTTTTACGATGTTAAAGAGCTTATTACAGAGTGAAGTATATGTATTAATTGGTATGACGATAATAGGAATTGTGTTTGGGATAATTTCATATTTCGTTGTACATTATTTATATGAAAAGAATCGTAAGTTACGTTTGAAGAAAAGAAAGAAACAAGTGAGAGAACCACTTGTACAAATATAAAGAATGTCACATTCATTTTCTCCTTTGAATATGTTTAAGAAAAAGGGGGAGAGAATGAATGTATTATTACTACTACGTACCTCAAGTATATCCGTATACAAATTATTATGCTGTAAATGATATGAGGCAGCAATTCGGAGTGTATCCACAGCAACAAATACAGCAAATGCAACAGCCTCAGCAGCAACCTGTTCAAGAACAAAAGCCGTATTTAATGACATGGCCGTATTCAAATGTATACTATGGTAATTATTACGAATCATAAAGCTGCTTCTATTTAGAAGCAGCTTTATGCGTTTGTTTTCAAAATTAAATTTTGAATGGTTTTAAGAGAATAAATGAGCTTTTCACGCTCTTCCTCAGATAATGTTTGAAAATTTTCTTTTAGTTTGTCTAAAATGAATTGCTGATACTGACTTACTAACAATTTCCCTTCAGTTGTTAGGGAAATTAAAATGACCCGTCGATCTTTTTCGCTATAATGACGCTCTATTAGTTCTTCTTGAATAAGTTTGTTTAATAGAGGGGTCATGTTAGGCCGTGAAATCGCTAGCCGCTTGCCAATTTCTGAAACTGCTAATGTACCATTTTCATGCAAAAGCAGTAACACTTGCGTATGTGATGGCGGCATATGTCTTTGAGAAGAAAACTCTCCAGGAAGCATAAATTTGCGATAAAAAAGAGGCACTAGCGAAAGAAGATGATCAACAATACGTTCCCACTCGCGTGATTCCATATAATGGCCCCCTTCCACTATCATTGTAACAAAAAAGACAAGGTATAAAAATAGAATTGTTTCATGATAGCCTTAATATTTGTAGGGTAACACTTGCTTTGTAAATGTATTGGCAATAATCTCATAACCGTTATCATTTGGGTGTACTTGGTCAAATAGTAACTCTTTTTTATCATTCGATATTAATTTGCGAATTGGTAAAACAATCGACGGTTGATGTGCTTTTGAAATAGAATAAATAGAATCATTCCAACCGTCTAAAAACATATCTGCATAACTTGCGATGGAGTCATCTAGTTGTAAAGGGTTATAGAGTTCAGAGAGAATGAGTAAAGCATTCGGATTTTGATCTCGAACGGTCTTTACAATATTTTTTACATCCGTTTCAAAACGGGCTTTTTCTTTATTTAACATTTTAATACCATCTATAACACCTACATCACGATTTAAGCGGAATAAATTATTTCCTCCAATACTAATAGTAATGATATTTGCTTCCCTAATTTTTTGTTGAACTTCTTCTGACTGGACTTTCTTAACGAGACGATCTGTAGTGAGACCATTTACACCGAGGTTTTCTACCGTAATTGGTTTATGAATTTGTCCTTCTAATTGTCTAGAAGCTAATTCGGCAAATCCCCCTTGTGTAGATCCATATCCTTTTGCAAATGAATCACCTAATACGAGGTGATAAAAAGAGTCATTCGTTTGCTTATCAATCCAACTCGGAGCAGATGTTGTTTCTGCTTTTCCTTCAGTTTCTTTTTGTTCTGTCTCATCGTTCTTTTCAAAATTAGAACAAGAAATGATTAGAAGGAGGAGACAAACAATTGTTAAGATGACTTTTTTCATAAATTCATCCTCCTTGTAATTGGTAATTGTATCATATTCAGCAGTATAAGCAATGTAAGGGCATATTATATGTTTATGAAAACTTTACAGAAAATTTGTTGAAGTTTGTCAAAAAATATTGACGATACGAAAGAACTTTATATATGATAATGTCAGATAAGGTGAAATTATTGTTAGTGGAGCATGATTTCCTACTAATGATGTATCTTAACCAATCGGGCGTTAAAGAGCAGTGGAACTTTTTGTTTACCTATTTCTTTGAGGGAGCAGTCTGTTGTTCGTTAACGTGGGATAAAGTGAAAAGCATCGCTCTAATAGAAGAAAAAAGGTATGTGGTTAGGGACTGATAGAGATGCACTTCATTATTTTGGGGTAATTATATAAGGGGGATTTTTTTGTGAAAAAGTCAAAAAAAATGCTAGCTGGAGCAACTCTTGCTATTGGTGTAATAGCGCCACAAGTGCTGCCAACAACAGCTCATGCGGATGAGAATACTGGGGAGAGTACAGTTAACTTGCGAATTCTAGAAACATCAGATATTCACGTTAACTTAATGAATTACGATTATTATCAAACGAAAACAGATAATAAAGTAGGTCTCGTGCAAACTGCAACACTTGTTAATAAAGCGCGTGAAGAAGCGAAGAACTCTGTCCTATTTGATGATGGGGATGCATTACAAGGGACACCGCTTGGAGATTATGTAGCGAATAAAATAAATGATCCGAAGAAGCCTGTGGATCCTAGTTATACACATCCATTATATCGTGTAATGAATTTAATGAAGTATGACGTCATCTCTCTTGGGAATCATGAATTTAACTATGGATTAGATTATTTAAACAAAGTGATTGAAAAAACGAAATTCCCGGTTATTAACTCGAATGTCTATAAAGTTGACCATGATGATAAGGAAGAGAACGATGAAAATTATTTTAAACCATATCATATTTTAAAGAAAGAAGTAGTGGATGAAGCAGGCCAAAAACAAATAGTGAAAATTGGTGTAATGGGATTTGTTCCACCACAAATTATGAACTGGGATAAAGCGAACTTAGAAGGAAAAGTAAAGGCGAAAGACATCGTCGCGACAGCAAAAATAATGGTGAAAAAAATGCAAGATGAGGGTGTAGATATTATCATTGCATTAGCTCATTCGGGCGTCGATAAGAGCGAATATAAAGAAGCGAATAAAATGGAAAATGCATCATATCATTTAGCAACAAAAGTTCCTGGCGTAGATGCAGTATTAATGGGACATTCACATACTGAAGTGACGGATATATTTAATGGTGTTCCAGTTGTAATGCCTGGTGTTTTTGGTAGTAACTTAGGTATTATTGATATGCAATTGAAAAAGGTAAACGGAAAATGGGAAGTACAAAAAGATCAATCTAAGCCACAACTTCGCCCGATTGCTAATAGTAAAGGTACCCCATTAGTAGAATCTGATCAAAAATTAGTTAATGAAATTAAAGATGATCATCAAGCGACAATTGATTATGTGAATACAGCTGTAGGAAAAACGACAGCGCCAATTAATAGTTATTTTTCATTAGTACAAGATGATCCTTCTGTACAACTTGTGACAAATGCACAAAAATGGTATGTAGAAAAGCTATTCGCTGAAAATGAAAAATATAATGACTATAAAAAGCTTCCAGTTTTATCTGCAGGAGCACCATTTAAAGCAGGTGGCCGAAACGGTGCTACATATTATACGGATATTCCAGCAGGGACGTTAGCAATTAAAAACGTAGCGGATTTATATGTATATCCAAATACGTTATATGCTGTAAAAGTAAACGGGGCACAAGTAAAAGAATGGCTTGAAATGTCTGCTGGTCAGTTTAATAAAATTGATCCAGCGAAAACAGAAGAGCAGCCACTAGTAAATATAGGTTATCCTACATATAATTTTGATATTTTAGATGGTCTAAAATACGAAATTGACGTGACGCAACCAGCGAAATACGATAAAGATGGTAAAGTTGTAAATGAAAATACGAATCGTATTGTAAATATGACGTATGAAGGTAAGCCTGTAGCTGACAATCAAGAGTTCATCGTAGCTACAAATAACTATCGTGGAAGTAGCCAAACGTTCCCTGGTGTAAGTAAAGGGGAAGTTGTATACCAATCACAAGATGAAACACGTCAAATCATTGTGAAATATATGCAAGAAACACCAATTATTGATCCAGCAGCAGATCAAAATTGGACGTTTAAGCCGATTGTTGCAGATAAATTAAATACAACATTTGATTCTTCACCAAATGCACAAAATCATATAAAGAAAGATGGAAAGATATCATATGTTGGACCATCTGAAAATGAATTCGCTAAATATGCAATTGATATAACGAAGAAGAACGACGGTGATAAGGAAACTGGTGGAGAGAATCCAACGACACCGCCAACAGGTGATGGCAATAATGGAGAGAATCCAACGACACCACCAACAGGTGATGGCAATAATGGGGAGAATCCAACGGCACCGCCAACAGATGAAGGTAATAATGGAAATGAACCAAAACAAGATGGAAACAACGCAGGATCTGGACAAACTACAACGGATAATCAAGATACAAAAGAAACAACAACAACTGTAAGTGAAAATAAAGAAGCTGAAAAAGATGAGCGTGATTTACCGAAAACAGGTGCGAGTGTTGCTTCTACAATTGGAGCTGGTCTGGCGTTTGTTGGAGCGGGATTACTTATGTTATTTAGAAGAAAGAAAGCAAATAGATAGTAAAGTATTGTAAAAAAAGGATTACCGTAATCGGTAATCCTTTTTTTACGTATATATTATGAAGCTGGTACTGTTTTTTCTTTCTTCCATGAAAGACCAATCCCAGTGAAACCAACAATAATTGTTAAGACTGGACAAGCTAAACAGAAGATTGCGTATGGAACATAATCTAAGGTTGGCACGCTAAGGACGTTTGTTAAGAATACGCCGCTTACACCCCATGGTACCAGTGGATTAATAACGGTACCTGCATCTTCTAATACGCGTGATAAATTACGACGTTCTAAACCGACTTCATCGTATTTGTTAGCGAATGCTTGTCCTGTTAAAACGATTGATAAGTATTGTTCGCCAAGTAAGAAGTTTACACCAATTGCAGTGAAAGCGGTAGAGACGATTAAGCGTGTACTATTTTTTACGAAGCTAGAGATGATATTCATCAGCTGCGTGATAATGCCCATTCCTTGTAGTAAACCACCCATACAAAGAGCGAGGAAAATAAGAGCAATTGACATCATCATACTTTGTAAACCACCGCGAGATAATAAGCTATCAATATCTTTTATACCAGTTTTAGAAACGTAACCGTCTTGCATAATTTTCATTAAATCAGCTAAAGAAGTACTAGGTTTAAAAATAAAGAGAATGATGATCCCTACTACGATTCCTGCAAGTAATGTTGGAACTGCGGGTACTTTCTTAAATGCGAATAGGAACAGTAATAAAATCGGAATAAGTGTAACGATAGAAATCGTTGCATTTTTTTCTAACGTACTAATAAAGTTTGTGAAATCAACGTCGCCTCTAGTGCCGCTTCCTAAAATGAAAAATGCGATAAAAGCAATAATGAAAGCAGGGACTGTTGTCCAAAGCATGTTGCGAATATGTTCAAATAAATCTACACCAGTTACAGCTGGAGCTAAGTTTGTTGTATCAGATAAAGGAGACATTTTATCCCCAAAGAATGCACCAGAAATAATTGCACCAGCAATAAGAGCTGGATCGTATCCGAGAGCACTACCCATTCCCATAAAGGCAAGCCCTACTGTTGCTGCAGTTGTAAATGCACTACCGATACTCGTTCCAACAATTGCACAAACAACAAAAACGGTAGGAACGAAAATTTTTGGAGATACAAGTTGGAATCCGTATACCATTAAAGTTGGAATTGTTCCAGCTGCGATCCAAACACTAATTAATACTCCTACAAGTAAGAAAATAAAAATAGATGGAATACCAGCTGAAATACTACTTATCATCCCTTTTTCCATAGTAGACCAAGAGATTTTTTTCATAAATCCAAACGCTAATAAAATAACGATGCCGAATAAAATTGGGATATGTGGTGAAACTTCTAATTGAATAACGCTAAAGCCAATACAGAAAAAAATAAAAATTGTTAAAAGAACAGATTCAATTTTTGAAATCATTATTTTCCCCTCCTAAGTAATCTAAAATAGCCTTTTTTATATGAAATTCGCCAATATTGTATATTTCCTTCTAAAATTTAGAATTTTTTGACAAAATACCGGTAATTGTCAACATCTCAATATGATACGGAAATGATTGGATAAAAAAACGCCCCTGCATATAATTATGCAGGGACGAAGAAATCGCGGTACCACCCTAGCTTGTGAAAGGAATGTATCACAAAATAAAGGGTCATATGATATGCGCTAATAAAATAAAAACGCCCCTGCAATATATGCAGGGACGAAAAATTCGCGGTACCACCCTAAATTGTGAAACAGTGTCGTTTCACCACTCTTTAGACATAACGGTCTAAACCGTCTTTCACTACTCCTCACGTTTCGTAAAAGAAGCTCCAGGGGGTAATTCATAAATCGCTCTGTACTGGTTCGCACCGACCACCAGCTCTCTGAAATCAGAAAACGAAATACTACTAAATCCTATCAACGCCGATTCATATGATGTTAGTTAAATTTTTATCATATATTCATCATACATGTCAATAAAAATGTTTAATATTTTTTTAGGGAAATAAAGGAGAAATGTTTTTAATACTGTAAAAATGTGCGTTATAATGAATTTGAAAGGGGAGGAAAGAGTGAAGAAAAAAATAATTCTTTTTACCACCTTACTAGTCGTTGGCGGAAGTGCTGGAATTTACACAGCTTTTGCAGCTGAATCAGGGCAGTCGAAACAAAAGCAAATACAGCAGTCAGAAGTGAAGAAAGTGAAAGAAACTGAAGAGAAGAAATCGATGGAAAAATCAGCTGTAAAACTAGGGGTTTCTACTGAAGGGAAAACAAAAGAAGAGATTACGAAAGAAGTAGATACCGCTAGGTTTGAGCAGCGCCATGATTTATTAATTGAGCATGCTAAGCAGCTTGGAATTGATACAGAAGGAAAAAAAGATGAAGAGATTATTTTAGAAATTGGAAAGATACAACATGGAAAGTAGGACAACTTATCGTATGATAAGTTGTTCTTTTTTAAGAACTATTTGATTTGAAAATAATTGACAGTCATTTGTTTTTAATGTTAACTATATCTATAAACAAGTTGACATTAGGGGTGACAATTGTGGCTGTTAATAGTAACACGAGTGAAAAATCGTCTTATACATATGAAGAATTATCGAAGAAGACTAAAGATTACGTATGGCACCCATTTACACAAATGAAAGACTATTTAGAAGAAGATCCTGTCATTATTGAACGTGGAGAGGGAAGAAAGCTATACGACGTAAATGGAAATGAATATTGGGACGGTGTTTCGTCTATTTGGTTAAATGTTCATGGGCATCAAGTACCGGAACTGGATGAGGCAATTCGTGAGCAATTAAATAAAATTGCTCATTCTACTATGTTAGGACTTGCTAACGTTCCATCTATTTTATTAGCAGAAAAAATAATTGATGTTGTACCAGAAGGCTTGAAGAAAGTATTTTATTCAGACTCTGGTTCTACCGCTGTTGAAATTGCAATTAAGATGGCTTTTCAATATTGGCAGCATAAAGGAAAACCGAGAAAACAAAGATTTGTTACATTAAAAGAAGCATATCACGGTGATACAATAGGTGCTGTTTCAGTAGGAGCAATAGACTTGTTTCACCAAGTGTATAGTTCACTATTATTTGAGGCAATTAAAATGCCGTATCCATATACATATCGTTCTCCTTATGGAGATAATAAGGAACAAATTGTAAAGAAACATTTAGAAGAAATGGAAGAATTGCTGCAAGAAAAACATGAAGAAGTAGCAGCTATCATTGTGGAGCCATTAATGCAAGGTGCTGGCGGGATGATTACAATGCCAAAAGGATACTTAAAAGGGCTTCGCGATTTATGTACAAAATACAATGTATTATTTATTACAGATGAGGTAGCGACTGGATTTGGGCGTACTGGGAAAATGTTTGCATGTGAACATGAGGATGTGACGCCAGACATTTTAACTGGGGGAAAAGGCTTAACCGGTGGTTATTTACCGGTGGCAATTACGGTAACGACAGATGAAATTTATAATGCCTTTTTAGGAGACTATGAAGAACAAAAAACATTTTTCCATGGTCATAGTTATACAGGGAATCCGTTAGGGTGTGCCGTAGCAATTGCAAATTTAGAACTATATGAAAAAACTAATTTAATAGAAGATGTTGCGCATAAAACAGAATATGTAGCAACAAAATTAGAAGCCCTTAATGAATATAAGCACGTAGGAGATATTCGTCAGTGTGGGCTAATGGTTGGTATTGAACTTGTGAAAAATAAGGAAACGAAAGAATCGTTTGAATGGACAGAAAGAGTCGGTGTTCAAGTGTGTAAACGCTCAAGGGAGTTAGGCATGATTTTACGTCCGCTTGGTAACACCATTGTATTTATGCCTCCTCTTGCGTCTACAATGGCTGAAATCGATGAGATGTTACGCATTTTATATAAAGCAATCTCGGATATTACGGAGGAAGAGTAATGAGTGGTTTCTTTATAACAGCAACGGATACAGAAGTTGGAAAAACGGTAGTGACAGGAGCGTTGGCAGGTATATTTCGAGAGCGTGGATATAATGTTGGTGTATATAAACCGTTGCAAAGTGGACATGTTGCATCAAATCCTGAGGGAGATGCAGCAAGATTAAAAGCATTATCGGGTGTACCGACAAAAGAAGATAAAATTTGTCCTTATTCCATTGAAGAACCACTTGCTCCGAGACTGGCTATGAAAAGAGCTGGAAGGACAGTGACGTTAAAAGAAATTACTGATCACTATAATGAACTACTAAAAGAGTTTAATAGCCTATTTGTAGAAGGGGCTGGTGGGCTTGCCGTCCCGTATACAGAAGATGCTTTAGTAATTGATTTTGCAAAAGAATTAGAGCTTCCTCTTATTGTAGTAGCACGTCCTACACTTGGGACAGTTAATCATACTGTTTTAACAATTTCTTATGCAAAAGCACATGGTTTAACAGTAGCAGGTGTAATTTTATCTGTTTGTAAAGAATGTGAAAAGGAAAGAGTGCAAGAAAATAAAGTAATGATTGAGGAGTTAAGTGGAGTGCCAGTTTTAGGTTTATTACCATTCCTTGAAGGGGAATTTACTAAGGAAGAATTATTAGAATCGGCAAAAGAGCATATTATGATTTCAAAATTAGAGGAGCTCATCCAAAATGAATCAAACGTGGCGCGCGCATCTTCAATCTAAAGTAGAACAATTAAAGGAGCAAGGGCAGTATCGTAATTTACATATAACAGAGCGATCCGAAGAGACATGGCTTATTCGAAGTAAGAAAAGGATGCTAAATCTAGCATCGAATAATTATTTAGGATTAGCTGGAGATGAAAGGTTGAAAGAAGCTGCTATTGCCTGTACAAGAAAATATGGAACTGGATCGACAGCATCTCGTCTCGTTGTAGGAAATTATCCACTGTATGAAGAAGTTGAGAGAAGTATATGCGATTGGAAAGGCACTGAAAAAGCCTTGATTGTAAATAGTGGATATACCGCGAATGTTGGGGCGATTTCTTCGTTAGTTGGTCGCCACGATATTGTTTTTAGTGACAAATTAAATCATGCGAGTATCGTTGATGGAATTATATTAAGCGGAGCAGAGCATAAAAGATATCGTCATAATGATTTGGATCATTTAGAGAAGATGTTGAAAATAGCGTCACCAGAAAAGAGGAAATTAATCGTAACAGATACGGTTTTTAGTATGGATGGAGATACTGCATATTTGAGAGGTTTAGTTCAGCTTAAAGAGAAATACGGGGCAATCATTATAGTTGATGAAGCACATGCAAGTGGAATATATGGAATCGGTGGAGCGGGATTATCTCATATAGAAAAAGATATTGCTCAAAAAATTGATATACATATGGGGACGTTTAGTAAGGCTCTAGGGTGTTATGGTGCGTATTTAACGGGTGATTCCATTTATATAGAGTATTTACAAAATATGATGAGAAGCTTTATTTTTACTACATCTTTACCACCAGGAACATTAGGGGCGATACGAAAAGCAATTGAAATTGTGAAAGAAGATAACGAAAGAAGAGAGCGACTTATAGAGAATGGTGCATATTTCAGGGCGCATTTACAAGAAGCTGGTTTTGATATTGGGAATAGCTCAACTCATATTGTACCGATTGTAGTCGGTTCAAATGAAAATGCTTTACGGTTTAGTGAAAGATTACAAGAGGTAGGTATTGCAGCAATTGCAATTCGTCCACCAACTGTTCCGGTTGGCAGTTCCCGAGTCCGTTTTGCAGTTACGTCACAACATACAATAGCTGATTTAAAATGGGCTATTCAGCATATTATACGCATTGGTAAAGAAGAGGGGTTTTTAGTATGAAAGAGCTAAAGATTATTTTTATTCCTGGGTGGGGAATGGAAGAAGGTGTTTGGACTTTAGTTCTGCCGTATTTTAAAGGATATTCTGTTCAATGTGTAGAGTGGCGTAACGTGAAAGAACAAAGTGAATTTACGGGGCGAATAATAGATGTAGCGCAGGATGAAAATGTAATTTTAGTTGGATGGTCACTAGGAGCATTAGCAGCAGTACAAGCTTATAAAAAGATTAAGGCGAAAGGTATGGTACTAATTGGTGGTACCACTAAATTTACCAATACAAGTGACTATACAAGTGGATGGAATTCCTTACATGTAGAACGTATGAAAAAGAATTTAACGAGAAAGAAAGAAGATACTTTGAAGCGTTTCTATGAAAATATGTTTACAAAAAATGAGCTGAAGGAGAATACGAGTTTTGAAGAGATTGCGCTGAATTTTAAAGGAGACTCGATTCAGTCTTTACAATTAGGCTTAGATTATTTAATAGAAACAGATATGAGAAACGAATTAACGGATGTCAAAGTTCCGTTGTTACTTCTTCATGGAGAGCAGGATGTAATATGTCCATTATCCGCAGCTCATAGTATGACAGAGAATAGGAATGCTAAGCTAAAAGTAGTAAGCGAGGCTGGGCATGCATTATGTGTAACGAATTTTGAATATTGTGCAAATGAAATTATTCAATTTGTAGAGGGGATACGACATGATCAACAAAACGTTACTGCAAAAACGGTTTAACGGGGCGGCTGTATCCTACGATCAATATGCAAATGTACAAAAAAAGATGGCACATTCGTTACTTTCTACATTGAAGGAACGATATAGTGAAACATCATCGATACGTATTTTAGAACTTGGATGTGGAACAGGATATGTAACAGAGCAATTATCAAATTTATTTCCGAAAGCGCATATTACAGCCGTTGATTTTGCTAATGAGATGATTGCAGTCGCGAAAACTAGAAATAATGTGGAAAATGTGATGTTTCGATGTGAAGATATTGAACAATTAAAATTAGAAGATTCATATGATGTCATTATTTCAAATGCGACATTTCAATGGCTTAATGATTTAAAAGCGACAGTGAAAAATTTATTTAACTATTTGTCTGAAGAGGGAATGTTATTATTTTCAACGTTTGGTAATACGACTTTCCAAGAATTGCATATGTCTTTCCAACGCGCTAAGAAAGAAAAGGGGATACACAATTGTACTTCAATTGGACAACGATTCGTTTCGAAAGAACAGTTAGTGAACGTATGCAAAAATCCATTAGGAGATGTACATGTTTCTGAAACATGTTACATAGAAAACTTTACAGAAGTTAGGGAGTTTCTACATTCTATTCGAAAAGTAGGAGCGACCAATAGTAATGAAGAGTCTTATTGTCAAAGTCCTTCACTCTTTCGTAAGATGCTTCGTATATACGAAAGAGACTTCACGGAAAAAGAAGGGATAGTAGCAACATATCATGCTTTATTTACGTATATAACAAAAGAGGGGAAGAGATGAAATGAAACAAGTACAAACAAAAAGGGATTGGAAAAAACTTGCATACGACGTAGTAGAAGAGAAAATGATTACGAAAGAAGATGCAATTGCAATATTAGAAGCTGATGATACAGAGGTTTTAGAAATTATGAATGCAGCTTACATCATTCGCCATCATCATTTTGGTAAGAAAGTAAAGTTGAACATGATTATAAATACGAAATCTGGATTATGTCCTGAAGATTGCGGGTACTGTTCACAGTCTATTATTTCAGAAGCACCGATTGATAAGTATGCATGGTTAACACAAGAGAAAATTGTTGAAGGAGCGCACGAAGCAATTCGTCGTAAAGCAGGTACATATTGTATTGTTGCATCTGGTCGTCGTCCGACGGATAAAGAAGTAAATCACGTTATTGGAGCAGTTAAGGAAATTCGTGAAACGACAGATTTGAAAATTTGCTGTTGTTTAGGATTTTTAAATGAAGATCAAGCAGGTCAGTTAGCAGAAGCTGGTGTGCATCGTTATAACCACAATTTAAATACGCATGCCAACAATTATGATAGCATTTGTTCAACGCATACGTATGACGATCGTGTTGATACAGTCCAAAAAGCGAAGCAAGCCGGTATTTCTCCATGCTCTGGAGCAATTTTCGGAATGGGAGAAACGATTGAACAGCGCGCTGAAATTGCCTTTGAATTACAACGTTTAGATGCGGATTCTATTCCGTGTAATTTCCTTGTTGCTGTAAAGGGTACTCCGCTGGAAGGACAAAAAGAATTAACACCTGTAGAATGTTTAAAAGTGCTGGCGATGATGCGTTTTGTAAATCCAACAAAAGAAATTCGTATTTCAGGCGGTCGAGAACTTAATTTACGTTCTGTACAGCCACTTGGTTTATTTGCAGCAAACTCTATCTTTGTCGGGGACTATTTAACAACAGCTGGACAAGAGCCGACTGCGGACTGGGGTATGATTGAAGATTTAGGATTTGAGATTGAAGAATGTGCGCTATAAGATAGATGAAAAGCAAACTCTTTAAAGGGTTTGCTTTTTTTTGTAAATAAAATGTAATAAAAGTCCATTAACGCTTGATAGTAGTCGCTTTTGGACGAGAAAAATAATTTTGTGGACGAATTTTCCAAGCTCTAATTGTACATAGTAAAAATGTAATTTATATCGGGTTGGAGGATTTTACATGTACAAATACATATTAGCCATTATGACTTGTCTGATTTTAATAAAAGCGATAAGTGCTGATCCAGTTAAGGCGGCTGAAAATCCTGAACAAAAAGAAATGCAACAAAGAATTGAACAGCATTTTCGAACGAAAGCTGAACATTTTGGACTTGAAACAGAAGGAAAAGATTTAAAAGAAGTAAGGAAGGAAATTTCTATTATAGAAGAAGCGAAAAAGAGAGAAAATGTGTGGAGAACAGCACAAACTCTTCGTATAAAAACAGAAGGGAAAACGATGGATGAATTAATAGAAGATGTACGAAAAAAGGTGAAAAAATAAAAAAAAGAGGCCGCAGCCTCTTTTTTTAAGCCCATTGTTTTGATAAATGAGCCATTTCGATCGCAGCAACTGCTGATTCATATCCTTTATTACCAGCTTTTGTACCTGCACGTTCAATCGCTTGTTCAATTGTTTCTGTCGTTAATACACCGAAAATAACTGGAATGTCCGTTTGTAGTGATAAAGACGCAACACCTTTTGCTACTTCATTACAAACGTAATCGTAATGTGTTGTAGCGCCGCGAATTACTGTACCTAATGTAATAACAGCATCATATTTTCCGCTATTTGCCATCTTTTTAGCGATTAAAGGAATTTCAAATGCACCAGGAACCCATGCAACATCAATATCATTCTCTTCTACACCGTGACGCTTTAATCCATCTAAAGCTCCGCCAAGTAACTTACTTGTAATAAACTCATTAAAACGCCCAACAACAACCCCAACTTTTAATCCTGTACCAACTAAATGACCTTCGAATACCATAATGTATCTCTCCCTTAATTATAAGTTTAGTAAATGTCCTAATTTGCTTACTTTCGTTTGTAAATACGTTTTATTTTCTTCTTTTGTTGGCATTTGCAAAGGTACACGCTCGGTTACTTCTAAATCGTAACCTTGTAAGCCAGCAATTTTTCGTGGATTATTCGTTAATAATCGTAAACTTTGTAAGCCTAAATCTTTTAAAATTTGAGCGCCAATACCGTAATCACGAAGATCAGCTGGGAACCCAAGTTTTTCATTTGCTTCTACAGTATCGAACCCTTCTTCTTGTAACTTATAAGCGCGAAGCTTATTAAGAAGGCCAATGCCGCGTCCTTCTTGTCTCATATAGAGAAAAACACCTTTTCCTTCACGCTCAATTTGAGCAAGTGCAGCATGTAGTTGTGGTCCGCAATCACAGCGGCACGAACCAAATACATCCCCTGTTAAGCATTCTGAATGAACGCGTACAAGTACAGGTTCGCCTGTTGAAATATCACCTTTTACGAGCGCGATATGTTCTTTCATATCTAATGAGTTAGAATAGCCAATTGCATGAAAAGTACCGAAATCTGTAGGTAATGTAATTTCCACTTCTCTCGTCACAAGTGTTTCGTGATGGCGGCGATAAGCAATTAAATCTTCAATTGTAATCATTTTTATATCAAATTGTTTTGCACACTGTATTAAATCAGGTACACGTGCCATCGTCCCATCTTCATTTATAATCTCGCAAATGACGCCAGCTGGCTCAGTTCCGCAAAGTTTTGCTAAATCAACAGCAGCTTCTGTATGACCTGCGCGGCGAAGGACGCCACCTTCTTTCGCAATTAATGGAAAGATATGTCCAGGGCGGTTAAAATCAGTTCCTTTAGATGCGGGATTTAATAATTCCTGTATTGTTGTAGCACGCTCATGAGCACTAATGCCTGTTGTTGTAGAAACGTGATCGATGCTTACTGTAAAAGCAGTATGATGTGAATCCGTATTATGAGAAACCATTGGTTCTAACTGTAGACGCTCTGCGTAACCTTCCGTAATCGGTACGCAAACGAGACCACGACCGTGTGTAATCATAAAATTAATCGTTTCTGGTGTAATGTACTCTGCTAAAGCAATAAAATCGCCTTCATTTTCTCGGTTTTCATCATCACATACGATAACGACTTTTCCTTGTTTTAAATCTTCTAGAGCTTCTTCAATACGATGAAACATTGTGCTTCCCCCTTATAGAAATCCGTTTTCTTGTAAAAAGCTTGCGGTCATTGAATCAGTTCTTTTTGCGGGCTTTGCAATAAAGCGTTCAATATATTTTCCAATCATGTCACACTCAATGTTTACGATGTCCCCGGCTTTTTTTTCTCCAATTATAGACTCGCTTACTGTGTGGGGGATGAGTGAAATTGTAATTGAAGATTCGTCTATATCAAATATTGTTAAACTAGTGCCATCAACAGCAACGGATCCTTTATGCAAACAATAGCGTAGTAATTCATCAGAAATTGATATTTTGTAATAGATGGCATTGTAATGTTGTTTTTTAGTTAAAATCGTACCGATGCCGTCGATATGTCCGGTGACGAAATGTCCACCGAATCTTCCGTTCGCAGCCATTGCCCGTTCTAAATTCACTTTGGCACTTGGCTTTAGCATACGAAGTGATGTTGCATTCATTGTTTCAGGCATTGCATCAACAGTGAATGAAGTAGTCGTAAAAGTAGTTACTGTTAAGCAAATGCCGTTAACCGCGATACTATCACCTAATTTGACATCTGATAAAATTTGATTTGCGCTAATAGTTAGCTTCATGGCTTCACCACTTTGAGTCATGCTTGATATCGTTCCTAACTCTTCTACAATTCCTGTAAACATTCCGTCACCTCGCTTTTTAAGGTTGCAACAATTTTTATATCATTACCAATTTGTTTCATCTCTTGAATTGTTAAGGAAAGTGCATCTTGTAACTTCGAAAAACCAGCTCCGCCAAATAAAGTGGGTGCATTTTTTCCACCAATTAATTTCGGGCTTATATAGGTCACAATTTCATTAAAACTATTTATTTTTAAGAAGTTTGCATGTACTGTTTGACCACCTTCAACGAACAGAGAAAGAATTTGTTTCTCCCCGAGTAGGGATAGGACATCTTGTATTTCAATTTGCTTCGTTTTCATTTGGAGTACAGCTATATTGTTAGATTCATAAGACGCTATTTTCTCTTTATTTACATCCTTACCGACAATAATCCATGTCGGAGCTAAGCCATCTGTTATGACATGAGAAGATGGCGGCGTTCGTAAGTGGGTATCTAAAATAACTCGTATAGGATGTTTACCTCCGTTTGGAATTCGTGTTGTTAAGTGTGGATTATCAGTTATAACTGTATTCACACCGACAAGGATAGCGTCATGCATATGACGATATTGGTGAACATCAGCTCGCGCTTCTTCACTTGTAATCCACTTGCTTTCCCCTGTTGCAGTCGCTGTTTTTCCATCTAAGCTCATTGCTGTTTTTATTGTTACAAATGGACGTTTCGTTTTCATATAGTGAAAAAAGTATCGATTTAATAAAGTTGCTTCCGCTTCAAGAACACCGGTAGTTACCTCGATTCCAGCTTCTTCTAATCTCCTTTTTCCATTACCAGAAACGAGTGGATTGCAATCAAGGGTGGCAATTACAACACGCTGAACTCCCTTTTTAATGAGTAATTCACAGCAAGGCGGTGTTTTTCCAAAATGGCTACACGGTTCAAGTGTTACATAAACGGTAGCGCCTTTTGCTCTTTCTCCAGCCATGTGAAGAGCATGAACTTCAGCATGTTCTTCACCAGCACGCATGTGGGCACCCATTCCGACAATGACGCCATCTTTTAAAACAACAGCACCAACCATAGGATTTGGGCTTGTTTGTCCCGATGTTCCTTGTGCTAACTGCAAGGCAATCCTCATATATTCTTGATCTGTCATTCTCTTCACCTCTCCTGAAAAAAATCAAAAAACCCCAAGGATATAGAATCCTTGGGGTTTGGGAGACGTGATTTCTAGAAATATAGTTCGAATACGAAAGTATAGGGAAGAAACCTAACGATGACTGATATTTTGGCATAAGGAAAAAACCTAGCAAAATATCGAGTTTTTCAAACGCTAGTCGTATCTTTTTATTTCAGTATAGAAACATAAGTATACAAAATAAAACATATATAAAGAGTCAAAATGAATCTTTAAAAATATGCATACTGAAATAAAAGTGTATTCGCTATATATAATTACTAGAAAACATATCCTTCTCCCATCCAGACTATACTGTCGGCCCTAGAGTTTCACTAGATCCACCGTTTTCGCGTTGAAAACGGGTCACGGACTTAGAAGCTTTTGCTTCATCACCGCCGGTTGGGAATTTCACCCGACCCCGAAGGATGTTGTTTGCTCACAGTATAGCACAAAAAAGAAAAAAGCATAGTAAAAAATGTTCGAATGTGAAAATATATGCCGGTTTGAATGGGGACGAAAGTAATAGAAATGTTGAAAGGAGAAGGGCTGTATAGGCTTTGATCAAAAGAAAAAACATGCACAAATAAATGTGCATGCTCTTTAAATATTTATTCTGCCTCTGGTGCTCTAACAACAGACTCGAATTTTCCTTTATGCGAAGCATCGCAATAAGGCATGTTTTTTGATAAACCACAACGACATAAAGAAAATGCTGGTTTTGCTGGGAATACATTCCCTTGCGAGTCAACTAATTCCACGTCCCCTGTAACGCGAAAAGAGCCATTATCATTTACTTTAATTTGTACTTTTGCCAACGTTATCCCTCCTTTCCAAACGCTTACTCTCATCATATAATTAGGGAGAGTACTTGACAATATAAAGTGAAACTTTAATCAGTGGGGGGGGGCATCCCCACTGATTATTAGTTGAACCAATCGGGCGTTTACGGGCAGTTAATCTCCCACCTTACTTCTTTGCCTAAGTTGAATTTTGAGGTGGGAGTCTTACTGCCCGCAAATAGTGGGATAAAAAGAGCACTTTGTTTGAGAGAGAAGAGAGTGTTATAATAGTTTTTATAACTGACTAGAGTAAGGTGACGAAAGATGGATAAAAAATTACAAACACTACAAAATATTGCAAATGAGCGCACATGGGCATCATTTTTGAATGATAATCATCCATATAGTTTACTTCATTGGTCAATCGCAGGTGTAGGACAAGAACCGAAAGATGTTTGGTTACTTCAAGATGAGGTGACTTTTCAAACGACGGAATTCCCAACGCTAGATGAGGCAGTAAAGTGGATTTCTGAAAATATGGAACAAGTTACAGACGTTTTAGCGCAGTAAAAAAACAGGCTTATGCAAGCCTGTTTTTTGTTTCTTTTACATATGTGTTTAAAAATTTATCGATGGCATCTTCGTACTCTTCTTTATTTTCATTATAAGAGCAAGCGTGTGCACCATGTTCTGCAATATAAAGCTGTTTATTATTTTCTTTCGCTTCATAAAGTGATTTCGTCATATCAGATAAAATATAGTCATCATCTTTACTATGAATAAAGAGAACAGGATTGTTAATGTTTTTTATACAATCAATTGGTGAAACTTCACGAATTGTATAGCCATCACGAACTTTTAAAAAGGCATTTGCTAAAGGCAATAAAGGCCATTTTGGCAAGTGAAACTCAACTTTCAAACGATGCTGTAACTGTCCATAAAAATCAGAGAAAGGGCAATCAGCAATATAAAAATCAGCACCATCTTCAACAAGTCCTGCATATTGAAGAAGAGTTGCAGCACCCATAGATTCACCATGAATTCCGAGTGTAATATTCGTTCCGAAACGATCTTTTAGCCAGTCAACTACTGACTTTAAATCATGTTTTTCATAATAGCCATAACTTGTTGTTTTACCACCGGTTTTACCATGACGGCGATGATCATAAATAAATACGTTATATCCTCTATTTAAAAATAAGTTTGCATATTTAACGGAATTGATTTTATTTACGGTCACACCGTGGCAAAAAATCATAAATTTATTGGAATGACCAGCTGGCATGTAATATCCGTGAAGTTCGTATCCGAATTGAGAAGGGATGTGAACCTCTTCTTTTTGAATAGCCTTAAAATCGTCCAAATGAAAATGCTTTTTCGTTTCGCGTTCTAAAACTTCTTCCTCTGTTTTTTTCTTCAAGTACATAACTTTATTTGTAAAGAAAATCCCAATCGCAGTTAGTGCACCTAGTATAGTAAACAATGCTGTAAAAAAACGTTTCATACTTTACCTCATCCTCCAAATACCTCTACATATGATACACTAACATTGTATCACAATGATGTGAAAAGGGGAGAAATCGTATATGGTTCATATACAAAAAATCACACCAGAAATGAAAGAAGCAATTCAGGATTTTATGTGTGAAAACTGGGGAAGCTCTATGATGGTCTCGCGTGGCAGCGTACATCAATTAGAAGAATTACCCGGTTTTATTGCACTTAGAAATAACAGAATAGTGGGAATTATAACGTGTGAAGTGATAGAAAATATGTGTGAAATTGTATCGGTGAATAGTTTTGAGGAAGGAAAGGGGATTGGTACAAAACTGGTGGATTGTGTGCTGCAAGTGGCAAAAGAGAACGAATGTAAAAAAGTATGGCTCATTACGACGAATGATAATATGAACGCACTTCGTTTTTATCAAAAACGTAACTTCATAATGACGAATTTATATATTGATGCGGTAAAAGAAGCGCGAAAAATAAAGAAAGAAATTCCGTTTATTGGTTATGATAATATCGCGATTTCACATGAAATTCAGCTGGAGTATATTTTCTGAGTAGAGTGGAAGTTATGTAACAATTTTCAGAAATATAAAACAATAACCTTGACGAATGTTATATTTTGGTTTAGTTTAAAATTGTAATCTATTACCATATTAAGGGGTGACGATGTGGCAACTATACGTGATGTTGCAAAATTGGCCGGTGTTTCAGTCGCAACCGTTTCAAGAGTCATTAACGAAAAAGGATATGTCCATGAAGATACGGTGAAACAAGTAAAAAAAGCAATTGAAGAATTACATTATAGACCGAATGCTACAGCAAAGCCTTTATTTAAACAGCCTTCAACGATGATTGCATTACTTGTAGATAATTTGCATAATCCATCATACATCACTTTACTCCGTTTCGTTGAGGAAATAGCATATAAAGAAGGGTATCAAGTAATAGTTTGTAATATAGAAAATAAGAATAGATACATAGATATGTTGGAGCAAAATAACATTGCAGGCGTTATAATGACGAAATCTGTTTTTCGAAGTATAGGAGAGATCCCACTTCCTTTCGCTGTGCTTGAGGGACGGCAATCTCTTGTGAGCTATTATGAAAGTGGACAGAAAGCTGTTTCTTTATTAAAAGAGAAAGGCTGCCGGTTTCTTGCTTATATCGGTGAGGGAGTAGAGAGTGAAGAAATGGAAGAGCATGTGGCAGGATTTCTAGATACTGCTTGGAAAGAAGGACTTTCTTATCGAGAGGAAATTGTCCAAGGGTATACGAATCAACAGTTTCTTGAATTGTTACAAAAGCATCCATACATAGATGGGGTTGTAGCTTCAAGTGATAAGGTCGCTATTGAGCTAATCAGGGCGGCGAAAACTCTTAATATTCATATACCAGGTAAGTTGCAAATCATTGGATTTAACGGGAGTGTAGAGGGCGAATGGATAAGTCCATCATTAACGACGATTGGAAGTTATATCGAAGAAAATGGGGAAATAGCTTTTCAGCAGTTAATAGGAAAAATAAAGAAGAAACAAGTGGAGCAAGAAGAAGTGGAAACAGAATTTAGATGCATTGAGAGAGAAACAACAAAGTAAAAGGTGCGTTTTTAAAACGCACCTTTTATAGTGTAATTGCGGCAATAAAGCCGAATATAAGTAACGGTATATTATAGTGTAGAAATGTTGGGACACATGTATCCCATATATGATGGTGCTGACCATCAGCATTTAAACCGGACGTTGGTCCAAGTGTACTATCAGATGCTGGAGAACCTGCATCACCAAGTGCACCAGCTGTACCAATAATTGCGATTGTTGCCATTGGACTAAATCCGAGCTGGACGCATAACGGTACAAAAATTGTTGTTAAGATTGGGATGGTTGAAAAGGAAGAACCAATTCCCATCGTAACGAGAAGTCCAATAACGAGCATAAGAAATGCAGCAAGCGGTTTATTATTTCCGATTATATGCGCACTCGTTTGCACAAGAGATTCAACATGTCCAGTTTTTCGAAGAACAGCGCCAAATCCAGCGGCAGAAATCATAACAAATCCGATAAAGGACATCATACGCATTCCGCTCGTTAAAATAGCATCGGCTTCTTTAAGAGGGAGACTACCGCTAACTGATAAGACGATAATACCTGCTAAAGCACCAAAAATCATTGATTCTGTTGCTAATTGCACAGTTAATGTAGCGAGTATTGATAATAAACCAAAAGTAATGCTTCTTTTCGTATAGGGAACGATTTCATTCTGTGCAGCATGAATTTGTTCTGTTTCATATGTACGTGGTTTTCGGTATGTAATGAAAACCGCTACACATAATCCGATAATCATACCGATTGCTGGAATAGTCATCGCTTTTGGAATAAGTGCGACATCAAATGTAAGACCGCTTTGCGCAGCATTTGTTTGTAATACGTCATGATAAATTTTTCCGAATCCTGCGGGGACCCACATGTAAGGGGTAATTAATCCAAATGTAATAAGACATGTTACAAGCCTACGATCCACCCTCAGCTCATTTAATACTTTTAAAAGTGCTGGAATTAAGATTGGGATGAAGGCGATATGAACAGGGATAATATTTTGTGAGAAACAAGCCATTGTTAAAATGATAAATAATATAAGTATTTTAGAATAGACTTGTTTTTTCGTGTCTTGTTCGTTGCCGATCCATTTTAAAGCTGATTGGATCATTGCATCAGGAAGTCCTGTTTTTGAAAGGGAAATAGCAAATCCACCGAGCATTGCGTAGCTTAATGCGATAGGAGCACTGTTCCCAAGACCGGCTGTAAAAGTACTAATTGTTTCTGAAATACCGAGTCCGCCGATAAGTCCGCCTGTTAAAGCTCCAACGATAATGGCGACAATGACTTGGACACGTAACAAACTAAGCAGTAGCATGACTGCTACTGCGATGAGTACAGCGTTCATAATAAATGTAATCTCCCTAATTTTTATTCTGTTAAGGCAAGCAAATGTTTGTAGTGACATATACTTGCGACATATCATTATAAAATGTTTTCTATGAAATGTAAAAGAGCCTTTCGTTATGTATGTTGAAAAGATAGTTCTTGTTTAATTGATTGTAAAGATTTGGCGAATAGTTCAGGCTCTTCTAAATCTGGAGAATGTGCCGAGTTTGGAAACCAAACCATCTTTTTAATAGGAGCTTGAATGGTATCGCAATATTGTTGAACGAGTGCATAAGGAGTTTGATAATCATAGCGACCAGAACAAAAATAAACAGGAACAGATAAACCTGAAATAGACGAAAAGAAATCGATTGTCAGCATCTCTTCCCATAAAACTCCGGATTTTAAATTTCCTGCGAGAAATTTGAACCAATCTAATAGCGTATATTCAGGAGAAAAGAAACCTTTTCGTATGAAAGAAAAGGAAGATCCGTTTTGTATTGCTCCTCCAAACGTACCAAGCCACTTTCTTTGAATAATGAGGCGTCTCGTATCTAAAAAGGGTGGTTTCCCTAATTTTAAAAGAGAAGCTAATGCCTTTTTATGGTCATGCTTTTTGGCAGAGCTAATTAAATGTTGATATAGTAATTCTTCATTTTGCTTCATATGTACGATTTGACCGATGCCGATGTATGCTTCTATATATTCGGGACATTGATTAGCGATTTGTAGTCCGATAATACTTCCCCAAGAATGACCAGCGAGAAATAGTTTTTGTTTATTAAAGCGTTTGAGAAGATATTGAATAACCTTTTTTGCATCTGAAAAAAATTGATCAATCGTAAAATTTGTTTGGATATCCCGCCATAAAAAGGATTTACCTGCCCCTCGCTGATCCCAATTAATAACGATAAAGTGCTTTTCTAACTCTTTTTGAAAATGGCGAATAAAGCCAATTTGAGCCATACCAGGTCCACCGTGACAGCATAATAAAATAGGCTGTTCCACGTTTTGTCCGCGTATAAGGAGAGATTGTTTCCGGTCATTAATCATAACGCTTTCTATCGTAGCGATACTGTTAGGGATTAATTGCTTCTTTTCGTTATAAAACCGAGGGGTATGGCTACGAAAAAGCATATGTAACCCTCCTTTTCTTAAATGGTATGAATCGCACAGGCTCTTTCTTTTGCATATACTACTAGAAAATCATTGTATCATAACATACTGGTTTGATTTCAAGTTTAGGCGATTAAGAGAGGAGGGAGAATGTGACGATTGGAGAAATTATTGATTCTTTAAATAGACGCGAATCAATCGCTATTATAGCGAAACGGCTTGAAATGAGCCCATATACATTATCAAAGAAATTAAGGGTGATTGGATATGAATATGATGGAGAGCAGAAAAAACGTATCTTTATAGGTGATGGTGAAGAGCCACGTCATTTGCAAATCCAAGAAGCTACTGCCCTTCAATATGCAAAAACTGACTATCAATTACTAATTTATGAACAATTACAAAGCATTTATGAATTGTTAAGAAAAAGAGGAGAAGTAAGTGTTCAAATTATAAGTGAGAGCACAGAGAAAAAGAAACGAACCTTTTCGATTAATATAGAAGTATTAGCAAGACTAGATGTTATATCGGAATCGAAAGGGATTCAAAAGTCTAAAATTGTAGAAGAAGCACTACAGGAATTTTTGCAACGGTATGATGTTAATCATGAAACGTATCCAGAGAAATAAAAGAAAGGATACTATGTTCCATATAAGAGCGTGTATCCTTTTTGTCTTATTTTATTTTTTGTTTCGAAAATTAATATAGGAATCAAACGGCATAATTTTGTTCATCAGCTGCTGCGCGCCGAAATGTTTCTTTCCTTTGTTGATTTGTCGCTTCGTCTGCAATTTCTAAGTAAAAATCAACTTTTCGTTGCTCATCTTGCCGAATTTCAAGGATTTGATTTCGTTCATTTATGTCTGGAGCTAAATTAGCTAATCTAGCATAATAATGAATGGCGCTATATTCTCCGTTAATTGCTTTCTCAATACTACGAATGAGTTTGTCGTTTTGTCGATATAATGTATCGTCATTGTTTGATAGAAATACATACAAATCCTCCTATTATAGTTTTCTATATACTACGAGGAAACAAGGGGCTATGTGCTTATCCTTTACTGCACTAGAAGAATGACAATACGTATGACTCTAAAAGAAGAAGCTCCTTGCATATAAAAAGGAGCTTCTTCTTTCGAGTGTCACGCACTAGTTTGAATAGTATTTAGTTGATTTTTTGAATACGTCCATCAATAATTGGTTGAATTGGCTCTTTTACTTGTTTTACATAATCGACTAGTGCTTCAAAGTCATTTGGACCAGTTTCTGCATTTTTACCATTTTTAAATGATACGAATCCATCACCGCCAGAAGCTAAGAAAGCATTTGCAACTACGCTATACGTTTTGGATGGAGATAATTCTTCTCCATTTGTTAGGCGTATAGTCGTAACCTTCTCACCGTTTGGTTTGCTTGCATCCCAAGTATAGTGGATACCTGAAATTTGAAGCATTCTCGTTGTACCTTTTTGCCATTGTTGATTTAAAATATCGCGAATGTCTTGACCTGTTAAATCTACTTTAATCAATTGATTTCCAAAAGGTTGAATGCCGTACAATTCGCCCCATGTAATATCGCCAGCGTCTAAGTCATTACGAATGCCGCCAGGATTCATAAGTGCGATTTGAGTTTGCATAGTTTGGCGCTGGGCATCCGCAACTAAATTTCCAAGTGTAGATTCACCAGCATCGTTTTGTTTACGGTCAATAGGTGCTGTAGATTTTCCGACAACTTCATTTACAAGCGGTGCAATTTTTTCTTTATATTGATCTAACTTTTGTTTTACTTGTTTATCGGGCTCGACACCTTCATGATATGTTGTAACAACTTCAGCTTTTTTCTTCACAATATCTTTTGTTTTTCTATCAATCGTTACATCTACATCAGAGAAAGCCATCCCGTAAGAGTTCGCTTGTACGATAAGCTTATTATTAACCGTACCATTTACATACGTATGACTATGTCCACCGAAAATAACATCAACTTCTGGATCCGTTTCATTTGCAATGCGAGTAAGGTCACCGTTTGTTACACCAGTGTCATCAGTTGTACCTCCAACGTGTGCAAGGACTACGATAGATTTAACACCGAGACGCTTTAATTGCTGAGTAGATTTATTAATAGCTTCTACTTCATCAGTAATTTGTACATTCTTTAGCATAGTTGGCATAACGACATTCGGTGTATCCGTTGTAACAACTCCGATGAAACCTACAGGAACTCCATCTACCATTTTTACAGTAAATGGTGGTAAAAATAAGCGGCCAGTTGATTTATTATAGAAGTTTGCAGCAACATAAGGGAAGTTTGCTCCTTTGAAATTCCCTGTTTTTTCATGATATCCACCATAAATGAGGCGTCGCATTTCATCAATGCCTTCATCAAATTCATGATTTCCAATTGTACCAACATCAAACTTTAAGTCATTTAAAAATTCAATAGTTGGTTCGTCCTGTAATAAAGCAGAAACTGGTGGGCTAGCTCCGACGATATCTCCAGCATGTACAAGAAGTGTATTAGGGTTTTGTTTTTTGCGTTCTTTTAAATAAGTAGCTAAGTAATCAGCACCACCAGCTTCTTTATTGTTAATTTTTTTTACAGTATCTAGTTGTCCATGGAAATCATTAATACCAAGCATTTGTACGTCTATGAACCGGTTTTGTTCGGCAGGAGCCTGAGATGGAGGAGCGGCGAATACGCTTGAAAAAGTAATAGTGCTTAAAACAGCAACAGCAGGAATAATTTTTTTCCACATAATTAATTTCTCCTTTTTTTATAATCTGACATCATACGACATAATTTTAATAGATTACTAGGATTATATCCACAAAAAAATTTAGTTTTTTCGAAAAATTAACACATTTACAAAAAAAGAATAATAGAGAATCGGGGAGTCACGTATCTTTTTTATTGTCGATTTCGCCGTGTATCCTCTATAATGGAGAAAAAAGTAAAAGGTGAATAGTATGAAGAAAAAGAAGCAAAGACAAACACAAACACAAAGACACTCTCAAATGAATCAACCAGAGAAAGAATCACTTACACTAGGTGATCAATTGAATGATTCGCTCATGCAACAATTAAAGAATAAGAAAAAAGAGTTGCAAGTGAGAGAAGAGAAAAAAGAGGCAGCAGAACAAGAAAGAAAGCGTAAGGAACAAAAAGAACGTGAAAAGAATAAATCATTTGAAGAACTGTTAAGTGAAAGTAGCCTTACTTGGAAAGACTTTAAATAATAAAAAGATGATCAGTGAAATGCCGCTGATCATTTTTTTGACGAGTTTATAAGAAAAGGGGAGTTAGAATGAGGAAAATTGTAGTCGTTCCGTATGAAAATCATTGGAGTGAGAAATTCCAAATGGAAGCCGAAAGATTAAAAGTGGCGATGCCAGAAACGGTAAAAATTCATCATATTGGTAGTACATCAGTGCCAGGACTTGCGGCTAAGCCTATTATTGATATGATCATGGAAGTAGAAAGTATCGACAGAGTAGATCATTGGAATGAACGATTTAAAGAGCTTGGTTACATCGTGAAAGGGGAAAATGGTATTTCAGGTCGACGTTTTTTTATTCATGGAACGGAGGAGAAACGCTCGTATCATTTGCACGTATTTGAAAAAGGGAATCCTGAGATTACAAGGCATTTATCGTTTCGTGATTACATGATGGCTCATTGTGAAGAAGCAGAGGCGTATGCAACTTTAAAGAAAGAACTAGCGGAAAAATATACATATGATGGCACGATGTATACGGAAGGGAAAAATGAGTTTGTACGTAATGTTGATGAAAAAGCGAAAGAATGGAAAGGAAATAACGTGAATGACTGAGTTCACGTTATTTTTTAAATGTGTATAAAAGTATTATGTAAACTGTACGTATGTTTTGACTTTTTGGATGAATCTTGTTGAAATAAAGTGGTGGTTTATAAAAAATGTAACATTGAAAGGGAGAACGAGTGTGCATATTCCAACAACTACACTTCATAATGGTGTGAAAATGCCGATGATTGGTCTAGGCGTTTATAAAGCGAAAGAAGGCAACGAAGTTAAACAAGCAGTAAAAACAGCATTAGAATTTGGATACCGTTCGATTGATACAGCAACTGTATATGAAAATGAAAGCGGTGTCGGAGAAGCGGTTCGTGAATCTGGAATCTCGCGAGAAGACTTGTTTATTACAACAAAAGTTTGGAACGACGATCAAGGGTACGAGGAGACGCTCGAGGCGTTTGAAAAAAGTTTAAAGAAATTACAAATGGACTATGTAGACTTATATTTAATCCATTGGCCGATAAGAGGAAAGTATGTTGATACGTACCGTGCTCTAGAAAAGCTATATGAAGAAGGTAAAGTGCGTGCCATTGGTGTTTCTAATTTTCATAAACATCATTTAGAATTGTTATTACCAAATTGCAAAGTGAAGCCGATGGTAAACCAAGTTGAACTTCATCCAATGCTAGCGCAATTTGAATTGCGTGATTTCTGTCAAGGTGAGCAAATTCAAATGGAAGCATGGAGTCCTTTAATGAGAGGCGGCGAAGTATTCCAGCAGCCAATTATTCAGGCTATTTCTAAAAAATATGAAAAGTCACCTGCACAAGTTATATTAAGGTGGGATATTCAAAGTGGGATTGTGACTATTCCTAAATCTGTTACGCCATCTCGTATTAAAGAGAACTTTACTATTTTTGATTTCTCATTAACTGAAGAAGAGATGGATCAAATTAATACGTTAAATCGTAATTTACATGTAGGAACGAATCCTGATAAATATGATACGTTATAAAAACGCTATCTGTACGGTTATAGAAAGTGGTGGGAAAGTTGCCCGAACACTACAAATCAATTAATTTTAGTTCAAAATAAGAGAAATAATAGTTGTTTATTCTCGGTAGATAAACATAACGTTAAATTAGTTCATGAAACAACTTTTCATCCATATAAAGATCAATACAAAGAAGGTGTCTCCAAAAGGTCATTTTTAATGAGCTTTTGGGACACCTTTTTTAAAATTTGATGGCTATGACCTGTACGATAACGTTTTTTTAACGATGTAAAGCATATGTATCAAATTTAACAATTTGCTGAAGTTGTCTATATTCTTCTTTTGTTAAAGACGTTTGTTCCCCAGCATGTACATTTGCTTGCAACTGTTGAATAGAGCTTGCGCCAGGTATAACAGATGCAACATTTTCATTATGTAAGCAGTATTGAACGGCTGATCCAGTTAAAGATTTTTCTCCTATAATTTCTTTTACACTCGCGAGTGTTGTATTTAATTCATCATAAGAATAGGAGAGGTAATCTTTTTCCTTTACTCTTTCTATCTTGCTTGCATTGTTGTTAGTTAAAATGCCTTTCGCAAGTGGTCCGCGTGCGATGACACTAATTTGATGTTCATTAAGCACCTGGAACCATTCTTCAGGACGACGATTTAAAAGGCTGTACTCCATTAATACACTAATGATATTTGAACGTTTTGCATACTCACGAATGACATTTGGACGTATAGAAGAGATACCATAATGACGAATAATACCTTCTTTTTTCAATTCTTCAAAGGCTTCAATTGTTTCATCTATAAGATCTTCAGTCGTCCCGCCATGCAGTTGATATAAATCAATATAATCTGTTTGAAGTCTACGTAAACTCTCTTTTGCTTCGGCTTTTATATAAGCTTTAGAAGGATCCCAAGACCAGCCGTTTTTTTCTTCTGTCCATCGATTTCCAACCTTTGTTGCAAGAACAATTTGGTCGCGTTTTCCTTTCAGAGCTTTTCCAACAAATTCTTCATTTAATCCATAGTCGTATAAGTCCGCTGTATCAAAAAAGTTAATTCCTAAATCGATTGCCTCATCGATAATACGCATAGCTTCAGCCTCAGATGTACCGAGAGACATACAGCCAAATCCAATTTCCGTAACATATAAATCTGAATTTCCTAATTGACGTTTTTTCATAGGTCAACCTCCTTATCTTTATTGTACGAAAGGGGAAGGAGGTTGACAAACGTTTACTTTTTACCCCGCTTTAACGGGCGGTAAGACCCCCACCTCAAAATTCGGCTCATACGAGGAAGTTAGGTGGGAGATTAACTGCCCCCTCTGATTAAATTTTCACCTTATTTGCTGTAATCCACTCTTGTACAGTTGTATACTCTTTGCCATATTGTTTTAGCTTATGCCGAATTTGCCATGCTTTGCCGACTAAAGTGACGCGATTTGGTAAAATGTAAACTTTCATTTCTATCACGCTCCTTTCAATGTGGTAAAATGTATGAAGAACGATTAGGAAATAGAACAGGGAGATGAAGTAGTATGAGTAATCTTGCAGAAAGAACAGTAAAAACTGAACCGATTTTTGATGGTAGAGTTATAAAAGTTCGTGTTGATGATGTAGTATTACCAAATGGAGAAATGAGTAAACGTGAAATCGTAAATCACCCTGGGGCAGTTGCTATTATTGCTATTACTGATGAGGGGAAAATTGTACTCGTTGAGCAGTATCGTAAAGCTCTCGAAAAGGCAATTGTGGAAATTCCTGCTGGGAAGTTAGAACCTGGGGAAAAGCCAGAGGTAACAGCAGTTCGTGAATTAGAAGAAGAAACAGGATATGTATGTGAAAATATGGAGCTTATTACATCTTTCTATACATCACCTGGTTTTGCAGATGAGATTTTATATGTATATAAAGCGACAGGGTTAAAACAAAAAGAAAATAAAGCAGCTTTAGATGAAGATGAATTTGTGGAATTAATGGAAGTGTCATTAGAAGAAGCGATTGATCTTATGAAAGACCTTCGCATACATGATGCTAAGACGATGTTTGCAGTACAATATTTACAATTACAAAAATAAACACTCGCCTAAGGCGAGTGTTTTTAGTTGATTTTTGCATATACACGTGCATCGCGTAAGCTGCCATCGGGTGCTAGGAAATCATTTTCCATTGTACCTTCTAAAATAAATTCTAGACGCTCTGCTAAGTTACATGCGTTTATATTTGTTGCATCAGTACGAATTTCAATTCTTCTAGCACCTAGTTTATCAAATGCAAATTGAATCGTACCTTTAATGGCTTCTGTCATATAGCCTTGTTTTGTATAAGCGCTATGTAGCCAGAAGTGAAGTGAAAACTTTGGAATATCCCAGTTTTCAGGCTTGAGCGTAATAGCTCCGATGAATGTACCAGATACTTTATCGTATAAGTGGAAATCAAGTGTTTCACGAAGTAAAAACTGTCCGTGAGCCTCCCGAACAATTTCTTCAGCACGTTCTTCTGTTTCAGCTGTAATTGGCATCCATGGTAATAAGTCTTCTAGCGAAGCTTGGATTGCTTCATATACTTCTGTGCCATCACCTGGAAACGGCTTACGTACTTGCAAGCGCTCAGTTTGAAATAATGTTGGAAAATCTAATAATAATGGTTTCAAGAGAAATCCCTCCTATTCTCTACTTTTTAGTTTAGCAAAGTAGAGCGGAATTTCAATGCTAATTCGTCATACTTTTTTTCTTTCTTTCATACATTTTTAGTAAGAGTGTGAACGGAGGGAAGGAAAATGTGGCGAAAAACGTGGCAAGACCGTGTAATGTCTCACATACAGGAAAAT
Source organism: Bacillus altaicus (assembly GCF_042136375.2). Classification (NCBI taxonomy): domain Bacteria; kingdom Bacillati; phylum Bacillota; class Bacilli; order Caryophanales; family Bacillaceae; genus Bacillus; species Bacillus altaicus. The sequence goes on from NZ_CM143394.1 coordinate 1,602,644, forward strand.
TCTTCACTATATATATTTAATGCGGTTTTATTACTGATGGGAGTAATATTTGGAGCGATTCTTGTGAATAGTTTACAAATAAACCAAAAGCAAGATTTATCATTTTATTTACAGCGTTTTTTTGGACAAGTTTCTAAAGGAGAATTTGCTGTCGCGGGCGAAATGTTTCGAGAAAGTTACTTTTCGCAATTAAAATATATCGGCTTTATTTGGATTTTGGGGATTTCAATTATTGGGTTGCCGCTCATTTTTATCTTACTATTTTTAAAAGGAGTAGTTGTTGGATTTACAGTAGGTTTTTTAGTAAGTCAGCACGGATGGAATGGACTATTATTAGCATTTGTATCTGTATTGCCACAAAATTTAATTATAATTCCTGTATTTCTCGTAATGACAACAATTGCTGCAAGCTTTTCCTTGAGAATGATTAGGCATCAATTTATCCGGAAAATAACTGAGCCACTATTACCGTTATTAATTCGCTATACATGCTTTTTTCTCGTGATTGGAGCGGTATTAGCTATTGCTTCCAGTGTCGAAGCGTATGCATCACCAGTTTTAATGAAAGAAGTTGTGGAGGCTATTAACAAACAATAAATACTTTTTGAGAATAATTATCAATTTGTTTTTATTGTTTTTCTTTTGACAGGAGCCCTTCTTCTGATATAATGGTGTAAGAGTGGCGAGGAGGGAGTAGTACCGAATGGAAGAAAGAATTGAACGAATTAAGAAGCAATTACATGCAGCGAGCTATAAATTGACACCACAACGTGAAGCAACAGTTCGTGTGCTGCTAGAAAATGAAGAAGATCATTTAAGCGCAGAAGATGTATACCTCCTTGTAAAAGAAAAGTCGCCAGAGATCGGATTAGCAACCGTTTATCGAACTTTAGAGTTATTGTCTGAGTTGAAAGTTGTCGATAAGATTAACTTTGGAGACGGTGTTTCGCGTTATGACTTACGCCAAGAAGGTGCACAGCGTTTCCATCATCATTTAATCTGTACACAATGTGGTGCTGTACAAGAAATACAAGAAGATTTACTTGGTGAAGTGGAGAATAAAGTGGAACGAGACTGGAGCTTTAAGGTGAAAGATCATCGTTTAACATTCCATGGGATTTGTAAAAATTGTCAAGAAAATGAAACGGATGAAAAATAACCTTTTCCTATTTAACTAGGAAGAGGTTTTTTATTTGAATAAGGTATAAATTGGTGAAAGCTTGGCATATGTTGTAATAACTTATATTTTGGAGGAATTTACAATGCGCCGAGCTTTAAAATTAACTTTTGATGGGATGAAAGTATTTTTATTATTTACAAGTTGTACGATTTTGTTTTATTTCGCTATACTATGGATAAATGAAGAATATGAAAGTTACCATCGTTATGAAAAGCCAAAAGAAGAGACTGTAGAAAAAGTATCAGGGAATGAGGGGCCGGAAAAGGATGCTTTCGTAAATAGAATGATGTTTTTCTATGAAAATGGGGAGTAGTGTAGATTGGAAGATCAATTAAAAGATTTTATTCATTATATGATTGTTGAAAAAGGTTTAGCGAAAAATACAGTTGTATCTTATGAACGCGATTTGAAAAGCTATGTGAAGTATTTGCAAAATGTAGAACAAACGAAGACGTTTCATGAAGTGACACGCTTGCATATTGTTAACTTTTTGCAGTATTTAAAAGAAAACGGGAAATCTTCAAAAACATTGGCGCGTCATATTGCATCGATTCGTTCGTTTCATCAATTTTTACTTCGTGAACGAGCAGTGGAGCATGACCCATCGGTACATATTGAAACGCCACAAGGGGAACGGAAATTACCAAAAGTATTATCAATCGACGAAGTGGAAGCATTGCTTCAAACACCGAAAACGGTAAGTGCTTTTGGGATTCGTGATAAGGCAATGTTAGAGTTGTTGTATGCAACAGGACTTCGTGTTTCAGAATTAATTTCATTAAATTTAGAAGATGTACACTTAACGATGGGGTTTGTTCGCTGCATTGGGAAAGGGAATAAAGAAAGAATTATTCCATTAGGAAGCTTAGCGACAGAAGCGATTCAAAAGTATATTGAAAAAGGAAGAAGAGAATTGATGGGTAAAAAAGCAGTAGATGCACTCTTTTTAAACCATCATGGTAATCGATTATCGAGACAAGGATTTTGGAAAATTTTAAAACGATTAGCGAAAGAAGCAAATATTGAAAAAGAGCTTACACCGCATACGTTGCGCCATTCTTTTGCTACGCATTTATTAGAAAACGGGGCAGACTTGCGTGCTGTACAAGAAATGCTTGGACATGCAGATATTTCAACAACGCAAATCTATACGCACGTTTCAAAAACTAGATTAAAAGATGTATATAAACAGTTTCACCCGAGAGCATAGTCACTATGCTCTTTTTTCATAGATTAAGAAGAGTGAACCATTTCACAGAAACTTCACAAACATTTCGTACATTGTTTTCAGCAGAAGACTAGAATATTACAATGTATTTCCTCTATACTAAGGAAAGTATGAAGGAGGAAATGAAGATGAAAAAACTTATTATTACATTATTTATCGCGATGCTAGCATTGGCTGGCTGTAATACAAACAAAGAAGAACCGAAAAAAGGACAGAAACTTGAAGGTATAAAAGTAGCGGTTCAAACGAATCCGAAAGAAATTAAACCTGGTGAAAAAACAGAAGTACAAGCACTTGTTACACAAGGAAAAGAAAGAGTAACGGATGCTGATGACGTAAAGTTTGAGATTTGGAAAGATGGCGACGAGAAACACGAGATGTTAGATGGTAAGCATAAAGGAAAAGGTGTTTATGCAGTAGAGAAAACATTTGAAACTGATGGAGTATATCATATTATTCCTCATACAAATGCACGTGATATGCACGTTATGCCAGAACACAAAGTTGCTGTAGGGAATGCGAAAGTAGAAGATGCGAAAAAAGAAAATAGCGATCACAGTGCAGGACATGGCGATCATAAAAGTGACACAATGATTCACCTTATGGCTGGTGACATAAAAGCAAATGCTGAGTCAACAATGAAAGTTCATTTAAAACAAAAAGAAGAAGCATTAACTGGTGCTGAAGTACAACTTGAAATTTGGAAAGACGGCGTTGAAAAACACGAATTTATTCCAGCAAAAGAGGGGAATAAAGGGGAATATGAAAGTAAACATACTTTCAAAGAGAATGGTGCTTATAAAGTGAAAGTTCATGTAAGAAAAGGTGAACTACATGAACATAAAGAAGAAACAGTAGAAGTAAAATAAAAAGTAGCTCTTTAGAGCTGCTTTTTATTTTAGGAAATAAGTCATGAAATGATTAGCACTTCTTTGCAGAATGGATTACAATAGAAGGGTAAAGAAAATGAGAAATTCTACGAAAATGTATTAAAAAGAAAGCGTAAACATGTTATGATATCAATATCAGATGTCTGACATCTGACTTAAAAAACTAGAAATGTTTTTGATTCGTTTGAAAGTAAAACGAAAAAGTTAGAGAATGATTTAAAGCAGTACTGTTTAATAATGAGGACGAAAGATAATTCCCATTGATAACAGTTTCACTTTATAGCGTTTTGAACATACTACAAGAAGTAGAACTGAACATATAGGAGGTTGCAGTTATGAATAACTATAAACGTATTTTCCTAGTCGTAATGGACTCTGTGGGAATCGGTGAAGCACCGGATGCTGAGCAGTTTGGTGATTTAGGTTCTGATACAATTGGTCATATCGCTGAACATATGAATGGATTACACATGCCAAACATGGTGAAATTAGGCCTTGGTAATATTCGTGAAATGAAAGGAATCTCTAAAGTAGAGAAACCGCTTGGATATTATACAAAAATGCAAGAGAAATCTACAGGCAAAGATACAATGACAGGTCATTGGGAAATTATGGGCCTTTACATTGATACACCATTCCAAGTGTTTCCTGAAGGATTCCCGAAAGAATTACTTGATGAATTAGAAGAAAAGACAGGTCGTAAAATTATTGGTAATAAACCAGCCTCTGGAACTGAGGTACTTGTTGAGCTTGGTCAAGAACAAATGGAAACAGGTTCTTTAATTGTTTACACTTCTGCTGATAGTGTATTACAGATCGCAGCTCATGAAGAAGTAGTACCACTTGAAGAGCTATATAAAATTTGTAAAATCGCACGTGAATTAACATTAGATGAGAAGTACATGGTAGGACGTGTTATCGCTCGTCCGTTCGTTGGAGAGCCAGGAAACTTCACACGTACACCAAATCGTCATGACTATGCACTAAAACCATTTGGTCGCACAGTAATGAATGAACTAAAAGATAGCGATTATGATGTAATTGCTATTGGTAAAATCGCTGATATTTATGATGGCGAAGGGGTAACTGAATCACTTCGTACGAAATCAAATATGGATGGAATGGACAAGCTTGTAGATACATTAAATATGGACTTTACAGGTATTAGCTTCTTAAACTTAGTTGACTTTGATGCATTATTTGGTCATCGCCGTGACCCACAAGGGTACGGAGAAGCTCTACAAGAATATGACGCACGTCTTCCAGAAGTATTCGAAAAACTAAAAGAAGATGATCTATTATTAATTACAGCAGACCACGGTAATGATCCAGTTCACTACGGTACTGATCATACACGTGAATATGTACCGTTATTAGCATATAGTCCAAGCATGAAAGAAGGCGGACAAGAGTTATCACTTCGTCAAACATTTGCTGATATTGGTGCAACTGTAGCAGAAAACTTTAATGTTAAAATGCCAGAACATGGAACAAGCTTCTTAAACGAGCTAAAGAAATAGGGGGATAAACAGATGAATCGTGAACTAATTACAAAATCAGCTTCATACTTAAAAGAGAAATTTCAAGAGACACCACAAGTAGGACTAATCCTTGGATCTGGACTAGGTGTATTAGCAGATGAAATCGAGAATGCAGTAACAGTACCATACAGTGAAATCCCTGAATTCCCAGTTTCAACTGTAGAAGGACATGCAGGTCAACTTGTATTCGGTACACTTCAAGGTGTAACAGTAGTAGCAATGCAAGGACGTTTCCATTTCTACGAAGGATACGATATGCAAAAAGTAACATTCCCAGTTCGTGTTATGAAAGAACTAGGTGTAGAAACAGTTGTTGTAACGAACGCAGCTGGTGGTGTAAATACATCATTTGAACCAGGCAATCTTATGTTAATTTCAGACCACATTAACTTCATGGGTACGAACCCATTAATCGGACCAAATGATTCTGAAATGGGTGTACGTTTCCCTGATATGTCTACATCATATACGCCAGAGCTTCGCGAAATGGCGAAACAAGTTGCAGCAGATTTAAATATTAAAGTACAAGAAGGTGTATATGTTGGAATGACAGGTCCTGTATATGAAACACCTGCTGAAATTCGTATGCTTCGTACACTTGGCGGAGATGCAGTTGGTATGTCAACTGTACCTGAAGTAATTGTAGCGCGTCATGCGGGTATGAAAGTACTTGGTATTTCTTGTATTTCAAATATGGCAGCTGGTATTTTAGATCAACCACTTCACCACGATGAAGTAATTGAAACGACAGAACGTGTTAAAGCTAACTTCTTAGCATTAGTAAAAGCAATCGTAAAACAAATGAAGGGGTGACCTCACAATGAGAATGGTGGATCTAATTGCAAAAAAACGTGATGGACATGCATTAACGACAGAAGAAATTAACTTTATTGTTGAAGGATATACAAATGGTGATATTCCTGATTATCAAGTAAGTTCACTTGCAATGGCAATTTTCTTCCAAGATATGAATGAACAAGAACGTGCTGATTTAACGATGGCAATGGTAAACAGCGGCGATACAATTGATTTATCAGCAATTGAAGGGGTAAAAGTAGATAAGCATTCAACAGGTGGTGTTGGTGATACAACGACACTTGTATTAGGTCCATTAGTAGCTGCTTTAGGTGTACCAGTTGCGAAAATGTCTGGACGTGGTCTAGGACATACGGGTGGTACAATCGATAAATTAGAAGCAGTACCAGGATTCCATGTTGAAATTGAAAATAATGAATTCATGCGTCTTGTAAATGAAAATAAAATTGCTGTTATCGGTCAAAGTGGAAACTTAACACCTGCTGATAAAAAATTGTATGCACTTCGTGATGTCACGGCAACAGTAAACTCAATTCCGCTTATTGCAAGCTCCATTATGAGTAAGAAAATTGCTGCTGGTGCAGATGCAATCGTTCTTGATGTGAAAACTGGAGCAGGAGCATTTATGAAAACGGATGAAGATGCAAAGCGTTTAGCAGAAGCAATGGTACGCATCGGTAATAACGTTGGTCGTAATACGATGGCGGTTATTTCTGATATGAGTCAGCCACTTGGTGAAGCAATTGGTAATGCATTAGAAGTACAAGAAGCAATTGATACATTACAAGGTAAAGGACCGAAAGATTTAGAAGAGTTATGTTTAACACTTGGAAGTCAGATGGTGTACCTTGCTGGACAAGCTTCATCTTTAGAAGATGCGCGTGAAAAGTTAATTGAAGTAATGAACAATGGTAAAGCGCTAGAATCATTTAAAACGTTCTTATCAGCGCAAGGCGGCGATGCATCTGTTGTTGATGATCCTTCTAAATTGCCACAAGCACAATTTAAAATTGAAGTGGAAGCGAAAGAAGACGGTTACGTATCGGAAATCGTTGCAGATGAAATCGGAACAGCAGCAATGCTTTTAGGAGCAGGGCGTGCAACGAAAGAGTCTGAAATTGATTTAGCAGTTGGTCTAATGCTTCGCAAAAAAGTAGGCGATAGCGTGAAAAAAGGTGACTCTCTTGTTACAATTTACGCAAACCGCGAAAATGTTGAAGACGTAAAAGCGAAAATTTATGAGAACATGAAAATCGCTAAAGACCACGTAGATGCGCCAACTTTAGTGCATGGTATTGTAACGAAGTAATAAAAAAAGCTGAGGAGATTTCTCCTTGGCTTTTTTTACTATTTTTTGTTTATAATAGTAATGGGTGAAATTATGATTAGAATTTGTGCAATAACGAAAAAAAATGAAGTTTTATATGATGTTTCGCTAGAAGAAACGAAAAAGGAGAACATCGTATGGTATTGGCTTGATTTATATAAGCCGACGAAAGAGGAGTATACATATATTTTACAAGATCACTTCAAGTTCCATCCCCTTGCAATTGAAGATTGTGTAGAGTATGTACAGAGACCAAAGGTAGATTTTTATGATGGATATAACTTTTTAGTTCTTCATGCATTCGGAGAAGATGGATTAGAACCGCATGAAATCGATTTATTTGTTAGTGATCGATATATAGTCTCTTTCCATTTCTCTCATAATAATGCGATTGAAAGAGTATGGAAAACGCTCGGTGAGGAGAAACGTATTAAGAAGAGTCCTTTACATGTAGCACATACAATTGTTGACCAAATTGTAGATGATTATTTCGCACCGGTTTATTACATTGAAGACCATTTAAATGCAATTGATGACAATTTAACGGGTGAGACAGCAGGAAGTGTGCTAGAAGAAGTATTTGATATTCGTGCGGATTTATCTAAGCTAAGGCGTACGATTATTCCGATGCGTGATTTATTGTATCGTATATTAAATTCAACACGTTTTTACGGTATAAGCGATCATGAAATTTATTTTAAAGATATACATGACCATTTGCTTAAACTGACAGAGATGATTGAAGCGAGCCGTGAATTAACAGCAGATATTCGAGATAGTTACTTTTCGTTGAATTCCCACCATATGAACAACATTATGAAAACATTAACTGTTTTCTCAACTATTTTCATGCCGTTAACATTTATTGCAGGGGTATACGGCATGAACTTCGCACATATGCCAGAGCTTGGCGGGAAGTATAGTTATTTTATTTGCTTAATTTTAATGGCGTTAATTGGCGGCGGAATGATGGCTTGGTTTTATAAAAAAGGTTGGTTTAAGTAAAAAAACACCGAGGGAAACCTCGGTGTTTTTTTCTTAGCCAATAGCGTGTAATACGAACATGGCTAAGAATAAGCATGTAATGATATACATGGACGGTGCGACTTCTTTACGCTTTCCAAGAGCAACTTTCAAGATAGGATAAGCAATAAATCCGAACGCAATGCCATCAGCGATACTATATGTGAGCGGGATCATAACGATAATTAAAAACGCTGGAAACCCTTCTGAAAAGTCGTTCAGAGGAATTTGTTGAATGCTTGTAATCATCAGCCCGCCAATAATAATTAAGATTGGTGCAATGGCACTATCAGGAATTATTTTGACAAACGGAAGCGCAAACAGTGATGCGAAGAATAACAACCCTGTAACGATAGACGTCAGACCTGTTTTTCCGCCTGCAGTAATACCTGCGGCACTCTCTACTGTTGAAACGGTAGGGCTTGTGCCAAATAGACCACATGTCATGGCTGAAAGTGCATTTGCTTGGTAAGCACGTGGGAATTTACGGTCATCTTCTAATAAACCGTGCAGTAGTCCCATGTTCTCAAAAATAAGCACCATGCTTAAGGAGAATGTTGCAATCCAAAATGGCAAGGAAGAAAGTTTCCCAAATGACATAGCTCCAAACACATCGCCATAATTAGCGAATGAAAACGAACTATTTCCCATTTGACTCGTATCAACAAGACCAAACAGCCATGCAATACCAGTGCCAATTGCAATCGTCCATAAAAAGCTTCCACGTACGTTACGCACAAATAGCACAAGTGCGACAATAAGAGTAAGTAGTGTGGCAAGAACGACAGGACTACTTAATTTCCCCATTGCAACAGCAGTATTAGGATGCGAAACGACTAAACCACCTTTTTGCAAGCCGATGAAAGCTAAAAACAACCCGATACCGACAGTGATCGCTTCCTTTAATGCCTTTGGAATCGATACCGAAAGCACGCGAGCAATCGGTGTAAAAGCAGCAATTGTAAAAATAATACCGGCGATAAAAACAGCTGCCAATGCTTCTTGCCAAGTTAAACCGAGCGTATGCACAGCAGTGTACGTGAAGAATGCATTTACACCCATACCAGGGACAAGAATAGCAGGTGCATTTGCCCAAAATGCCATAAGTAGACATCCGACAAATGAACTAAAAACAGTTGCCAAAATTCCTGCCTCAAGAGGAATGCCGGCATCTGATAAGATTGACGCATTTACAATCATAATATAAACAATTGTAAAAAATGACGTGACTCCAGCTAAAACTTCTTGTTTTGTTGATGTTTGGTGTAAGTCTAATTTAAATGTTCTTTCAAGTATTCCTTTCATGTTAAACCTTCTTTTTCATATCCCTCTCCCACCCGTGATATCTCTTATGTAAGAGCTCACCGTCCTTTATTATATCAGAACATCATGTTTTTACAACAATGAAAATGATAACGGTTACTTATAAATGAGTTTATTTATAAATACGTAAAAATTGCCCGGATAGATGAAATGATTTCTAGTTCTCCTGATTGAATGGGCGGAGCTGCTTGCGCATGCAAAGTAGCATATGATGCGATCTCCCGTGGTAATTGGACAGATTCTTCAACGAGTGAGAGGGGAACAGGATTAATATTTAAATTGTAGGTACTCGCAATTGTACGAGCTTTGTCTACTGCTTGTTGCAGAGCTTGAATGAGAGCTTGCTCATAATATTTATTTGGATGAGATATTCGAAAACGTAATCCTTTTGCTACGTTTGCACCATTTGTAACGGCTATATCATATACTTCCCCTGCTTTTTGCACATTTAAAACGGTAATTTCATACAAATGCTCCACACGGTAGCCTTGTAGTAATGCTTTATCATTTACATATTCGTATTGAGGAGTAATGGTATAAGAAATGGTTTCTATATCTTTATCGGCAATACCTAGCTGTTTGAGTGCATCAAGCAATTGTTTCGATTGCACTGCATTTTCTTCTTGCGCCTGTTTTACATTTTTACTATCTGTTCGAATGCCCAGTGTTAATATGACAACATTTGGTTTTGCCTTTATAATGCCTTCTCCTTGTACAGTAATAGTAGCTTCTTTACCAGTATTTGTCGTACGGATATTATGTAAATACGGATTCATTCCACTTTGCATTTATGCTCACCATCCTTTTTTATATGTATATGTGTGAACAAAAAAGAAAATCTTATGAAAAAAGTTACATAAATGAGAATGTTGAGGGAAGAAAGCATATACAATATAGGTATTTATAGATTATAATATGTGTAAATATGATAAAAAAGGGACGAGGCTAGTGAACGAAAATAGAGAAACACTGATTTTAGATTTATCTGCATCATTTCGAAAGATGATACGTTTATTACAAAATGATATTAATACACGTTTTTCAGAGCATATGCCATATAATGAATTCTCTGTATTACGTGCGTTATTTTTAAAAAGTCCACAGATGGCTTCGCAAATTGCGAGTGAAGTAAACGTAACCTCCAGTCATATTACAGCTGTAACAGATCGTCTCGTGCGAAAAGGGTTTGTTGAAAGAAAACGTTCAAATTCGGACCGTCGTATCGTATACTTAGAAATTACTGAAAACGGACGAGAAGTAACTGAAAAGCTTGAAGCTGTGCGTAAAGAATATTATAAAGAGAAATTTAAAGGTTGGAGCGACCAAGAGATAGAAATGGTTTTAGAACTATTTGGCCGCGTATTATAATAAATGAGGATAGGAAGCGAGAGCTTTCCTATCCTTTTTCTTTTGAATAAAAATATTTTGAAACTCCGATACTCTAATTAAACAGATCGGAGGAAAGATTATGAAATATATTGCTGCACTTACCATTTTACTTGGAAGTTTCTTCTGCTTTCATACATTCATGTACGCCGATACCCCTATCCAAGTGGTGCAAAAAGAAGTGAAGTACATTGAAAACGATAATACCGTCTTGTATTCGAAATTATGGGTGCGTTCTATGCAAAACGCAGTATTATTTCATCATAGCGATAATGTTCGTAATCAGGACACTCTGCGTAATGTAACAAGTTCATCGCTCGTTAAAGCGAAGCAATTACCATTTCAGAAAGCATCAATGTACATTCCAAGATTATCGCAATACGTATCAAAAGCAGGGAAAGAAAATATTCAAGTGCACTACATTGCGGTGCACTATAATGTAAAAAAAGAAAATGCGTATCAATTAAATGGCATGAACTATTTTCTGCAAGTATTTATGAAAGAGAACGGCGAATGGAAAATTGCTGAAAGTGTAGTCGCGCCGACAGAGCAAATTGTGCAAAACGGTGATGGATTTGGGATGAAAGAAGAGATGGTATATGGGGATAGGAGAGAGAATGTGAAATAACCTCCTCTTAGTGAGGAGGTTATTTTATTTGAAATTCCAAGAGACCTTCAATCTCAATATTTTAGATAGAAGAAAATAGCTAATTATGCTTGTTCCGAATAAACCAACGTAAAAATTAAGCAACGAATGGGTCCCACCAATTATTAAACCGCCGCTAATTCCAATACAGAAAATAGCGCAGACCATAAATGTTTTTTGAAGCTTTGGATATAGTAAGAAACTACCATTCCGCTCATTGACTGAACGAACATATAAATATATACCGAGTGGTAATAGAATAATTATATTTACAATAGGTCCAATCAATGTTTTTACTGAAGGGATTTCTGTAAAGTTTGGTTCATTATGACGCACTCCATCATTATCGGTATAAGCATTTTGTGGATCATAATCAAATCTAATATGAAAATTTTCTGCTGGACCCGAAATGCGTATGTTTTCCATAACACGATGAATATTGCCATTGTCCTCATGAAAGTCAGTATTCGAGTGAACAGCGATGACCGCTGAGATAAGGGATGGAAATAACAATGGAAACATGAATATGGCTGCAGTAAGAAGTCCCTGCGAGAGAATATTCCCAGTAATTGTTCCTATACATAATGCAAGCGTATAAATAGCGATTAACACAATTAACATGTATAGAAAATAAGTATGAAATGGTGAAAATATTTGATATTTATTATGAAAAGTTGTTTTTTTCATAATGGCGAATAGTCCCCAGTTTAATACGATGATTGCTGCAATGTTGCAGATCCCAAACAACCACTTTGTTATATAGATGTGTGAACGTTTAAATGGCATAGACCATAGCAAGTCACTAGAGTTATTTTGTCTTTCCCAACCAATTAATGTACAAGCTAGAACGATAAGTACACCACCTAACAGTATGACAGGGTCTATAAGTGTTAAATCAAAGTGGTAGTGATATACATAGTTCCACTTTTTATTGTCATTTAGAAAGTATAGCTGTTGAATAGAAGCCATATAGTATTTATATGATAAAGTATAGAAGCTAACGAACCAAAACAACCATACAACATATTTACTTTGTTGATATGTTCTTAGCCATAGTGCTTTTTGAAACATAGGCCCCCTCCTTTAAAAAACTTTATAATTTGTTAGACGTGATAGTACAACATAAGTAATGATTCCAGCGAGAAGCAAACTGATATAGTAGTTAAGTAAGAAATTAAATTGATTTATTTTATAGCCACCTAGTAATGCAAAATAAATGGTTGTCCCCCATATCCATATTCGTAAATGTTTTTGGGAAATAAATACTTTTTGAGCGTTTTCATTTGGCGATCGTGTATATAAATATGTGCCAAGTAGTAAATAGAACATCGTATAGAAAATAGGAACTAGCACTGACTTAGCTGAATAATACGTATGATTTGCCGGATCTCTTAAAGTGGTTGGATCGTTTTCTTTCTTACGTGATTTTGGATCATAGTGGTAACGAATCGTATAATTATATATTGGTGCAACTATATTTGTTTTTTGATTGATTTCATGAAGTTGTTCATACAAGTTGTTATTTCTAGTATCTGTAGCATGTAAATGGTTTATTGTAAAAGTGTACACTAATGGAATAAATGTAAGCCCCATTAGAAGCCACGGAATACAAAAAACGACTTGCGAAACAACGCTTCCAGTAAAAGTACCGATACATAATGCAGCTGTATATACTGCAACATAAGAGACAATTGCATAAAGAAAGTATCGATGAAATGGTCCGAATGATTGATAATCAAAATGGATTGTTGTTTTATAAATAACATACATAAGGATCCAATTTATAAGTAATGAACCTACAATACAAAATGAACCAAAAGCCCATTTTGATAAAAAAACATCTTTTCTTTTAAATGGCATCGTCATAAGTAAAGTATTAGACTGGTTACTACGTTCCCATCCCATCAATAAACAAGCTAAAGCAATGATAAGAACAGTTAACCAAAAGCTATTACTTTCCCCAAATCCAAAATAATAGAAATAATAGTACGTTCCCTTTTCTTGCAAATCGTGATATTCAGCAAGTTGTCGATCGGCTGCTCTATAGTATCCGAAAGATAAAAGATAAAGTGAACTAAAGAAAAAGAGTAACACAGCATATTTTCCGCGCTTCCAATTCCACATCCACAGCGCCTTATGAAACATACTCATCCCCCTCAAGTGTCGTAACGAAGACATCTTCAAGTGACATTGCTAATTCTTCAATGAGTATTGGTTGCTCTTTATAGAACTTCTCCAGTGTTGTAGCCACATTTCCCTCAATTAAGATTGTATATACTTTTCCTGTTTGATTTAATATTTTAATATTGCTTAAGTTTTCTAGTTTTTGAGGTAGTGATCGTTCGTAAGCAACTTGGACTTTAGCAAATTGTGATTTTGCATCATCTAGTGATGTAATAGAATCTACTGTATGTCCTTTTAAAATAATGATTGTATCGGCAATTTTTTCAACTTCATCTAAATGGTGAGTGGAGATGAAAATTGTAATTTCTTTTTCTGCTACTTCTTCAACGAGAAATTGTAGAATCTGTCTTTTAACGATAGGATCAAGTCCGTTTGTCGGTTCATCTAAAATGATATATTCTGCTTTTGTAGCGAAAGCTAAAATAATCGCAAGCAGTGCTTTCATTCCTTTTGAGTAACTACGAATACGTTTGTTTGGTAAATTAAAACGTTCTAATATTTCATAAAAATATTGTTCATCAAATGCTGTATAAACTGCTTTATAAAACTTCACGATTTCCTTCACTGTATATCCGTTTAATATGTTGGTAGAATCTGGAACGTATACAACTTTTTGTTTAATTTCAGGATGCTTATGAACATCTGTATCCTCATATGTAACAGTTCCTTCATCAGGGTCTAAAATGCCGACCATCGTTCGTAATAAAGTTGTTTTCCCTGCGCCATTTCTTCCGAGCAATCCGACGATACTACCTTTTTGTAATGTGAAAGAAACATCGTCTAAAATCGTTTGGCTATCAATTGTTTTCTTCAAGTTTGTCACTTTCAGCATCTGTATTTCCTCCAATCTCTTTATAGTATGAATCTATCCAATCGTGAATTTTATCTTTCGTAATCCCAAGATAAGAGGCTTCTAGTAATAATTGATGAAATTGCTTTTCAACCATAGCGATTTTCCTTTCGTCTAATGTTGGGGTAATCGATTGGGCTACAAATGTTCCTTTTCCTCGTAATGTTTCAATAATCCCTTGTCGCTCTAATTCTTGATAAGCTTTACTTACTGTATTTGGATTTATAACGAGTAAAGAAGCAAGCTCGCGTACAGAAGGAAGCTTATCACTTGGAGCTAACATGTTTTTTAGTACGAGCTCTTTTATATTTTGAACAATTTGTTCCCATATCGGAGTGTTGCTTCTTGGATCAAGTTGAATATGCAAGAGCAATGTCTCCTTCCTGGTGAGTATTAAGTGTACTACTGCGTGTAATACACTTAATACAATATAGGCAATGAATTTATTTGTCAACTGAAAATAATAGAAAAATATGGTATTAAAAATGTATAAATTGGAAAAAATAAGTTTGATATAGAATGGAGGGTTAGTCATGAAGCGAGTTTTTGGAATACTTGTTTGTTTCATGTTATTGCTTTCTGGTACTTCAGTTAGTTTTGCGCAATCTGAGAAAACGAAGCAGGAGAAAACAGAAGAAGCCACGCCGAAGTTAGCGGAACAAGCGTCGTCAGCGATCGTAATTGAGCAAGATACAGGTAAAGTTTTATTTGATAAAAATCCGAATGAAAAGTTACCACCTGCTAGTATGACAAAGATTATGACAATGCTTTTAATTATGGAACAAGTTGAAAAAGGAAAATTAAAACTGACAGATAAAGTGAGAGCGAGTGAACACGCAGCTTCAATGGGCGGATCACAAATCTTTCTAGAACCTGGGGAAGAGATGACTGTAAATGAAATGTTAAAGGGCATTGCAATTGCATCTGGAAATGATGCATCTGTTGCAGTGGCCGAGCATATCGCTGGTTCAGAAGAAGGATTCGTAAATATGATGAACAAAAAAGCGAAAGATTTAGGATTGAAAAATACCCATTTTCAAAATCCGACAGGTCTCCCAGCGAAAGATCATTATTCCACAGCGAATGATATGGCTATTATGGCGAAAGAGTTGATGAAGTATCCACTTATTCGAAAATACACAGGTAAATATGAAGACTATTTACGTGAAAATACGGATAAGAAATTTTGGCTTGTTAATACGAATAAGCTAGTACGTTTTTATCCTGGAGTAGATGGAGTGAAAACAGGCTTTACGACAGAAGCGAAATATTGTTTAACAGCATCGGCTGAGAAAAATGGTATGCGTGTTATTTCAGTTGTAATGGGAGCACCTACATCAAAAGAGCGGAACAATCAAGTAACGAAGCTGCTTGATTATGCATTTGGACAATACATGACAAAGAAATTGTATACACGTGGTGAGAAAATTAAGACTGTACAAGTAGGAAAAGGTAAGGAAGAAAAAGTAGATTTAGTTGCGTCAGACAATGTGTCTCTTCTTATGAAGAAGGGCGAAAATATGGACAAAGTTAAACAAGAAGTGATTGCTGAAAAGAAAGTGAAGGCACCGATTAAAAAAGGTGATGCACTTGGTACACTTGTTATTAAAAGAGATAAAGATGTTTTATTAAAACAAACAATTGTAGCGAAAGAAGATGTTGATGCAGCTAGCTGGTGGGAGTTATTTAAACGAAGCTTTGGGATGTTTTCAACATCAAAATAGCGGTGAAAATTTTGCCGCTTTTCTGTTCGTATCTACGGGGATAATTGCTGAAAGGTTTCACTTTATGGCGAAATAGTTCTTCTTTTGTCAGTAGGAAGGATTCTTGTTTTATATCACGAAAATCTTATGTTAAAGAATAAAGTTTGAGCATAAGGAGGAAATCGTGTGAGTCTTTCCATGCATTTAGAAGTAAAACGTGACGTCTTATGTGTGAGGCTAGAGGGTGAATTAGATCATCATACTGCTGAAGAGTTGCGAACGAAAGTAACAGATATGATTGAGACACATGGTGTTCATCATATTGTTTTGAGCCTAGAGAACTTAACATTTATGGATAGTTCAGGTTTAGGCGTTATATTAGGCCGATATAAACATGTAAAGGGATTAGGTGGGGAGATGGTTGTCTGTGCAATTTCACCGCCTGTTAAACGTTTATTTGAAATGTCAGGTCTATTCAAAATTGTTCGTTTAGAAGAAAGTGAAGCGCATGCGCTCGCGACGTTGGGGGTGGCATAGATGAGAAATGAAATGAACCTTCAATTTTCAGCGTTAAGTCAGAATGAATCATTCGCTCGTGTTACGGTAGCTGCTTTTATTGCGCAATTAGACCCGACGATGGAAGAACTAACAGAGATTAAAACAGTTGTGTCAGAAGCGGTTACAAATGCAATTATTCATGGGTATGAAGGAAATGCAGAAGGTGTTGTTTATATTTCAGTGATTTTGGAAGAAGCGATGGTGAAACTCACGATTCGAGATGAAGGGATTGGTATCTTTAACTTAGATGAAGCAAGGCAACCCCTTTTTACAACTAAACCTGAATTAGAGCGTTCCGGAATGGGATTTACTATCATGGAAAATTTTATGGATGAAGTAGAAGTTATTTCAAACGAATCTTTCGGGACAACAATCCATTTGACAAAATACTTATCAAATAGTAACGCTCTATGCAATTAAGGAGAATAGCCAATGGACATAGAGGTCAGAAATGAGAAGAAGAAACCTCAGTTAAAGGACCACGAGCTAAAAGCGTTAATTCAAAAGAGTCAAGATGGAGATCAACAAGCGAGAGATACAATCGTTCAAAGTAATATGCGTCTCGTATGGTCGGTTGTGCAGCGATTTCTTAATCGAGGATACGAACCAGACGATTTATTTCAAATTGGATGTATTGGACTCTTAAAATCGGTAGATAAATTTGATTTATCTTTCGACGTGAAATTTTCAACATATGCAGTTCCAATGATTATCGGTGAAATACAACGATTTTTACGTGACGATGGATCAGTGAAAGTAAGTAGATCTTTAAAAGAAACAGGAAACAAAGTCCGAAAGATGAGAGACGAGCTTTCGAAGGAATTTGGAAGGGCTCCAACGATTAATGAGGTAGCAGAGGCTCTTGAACTAACGCCGGAAGAAGTTGTTCTGGCGCAAGAAGCGAGTCGTGCTCCTGCGTCGATACATGAAACTGTGTATGAAAACGATGGAGATCCAATTACTATTTTAGATCAAATTGCAGATCAATCGGAAACGAAATGGTTTGATAAAATTGCTTTAAAAGAAGCAATTAGAGAATTGGATGAACGAGAACGGCTAATTGTGTATTTGCGCTATTATAAAGACCAAACCCAATCAGAAGTAGCGGAGCGCATAGGCATTTCGCAAGTACAAGTTTCAAGACTTGAAAAGAAAATATTAAAACAGATGAAAGATCGAATAGATGAATAGCCATCTATTCGATTTTTTTTGTTGTAACGTATGGTTGGTCGATTGCAGCAGCGTTTCTTATAGTTGCGATAGTCATTAGTCTGAAGAAATGGAATGCACAAATACATTCAGACTCTGCCCAGCTTGAAAAAGAATGGAAGGACCGAGGTGTTTCATGATGAGCGGATCAGCGATTATGATGATGGTTATAGGTATGGTAGTCATTTGGGGAGGACTTGCATTAAGTATTGCAAATTTATTTAAGAAAAAGGCATAAGCTAAAAAACATCTGTACCGAAATGGTACAGATGTTTTTTTATGAAAAAATTGTATTAGAAAAAATTCCAATAACCATACTACAACTACGAGGAAGAGTGAAGGAGTGAATGGAAATTGGAAGGAACGATTTATATTAAAATGCGCAATCGCTTAAAAGTGTCTCCTACGTATGAAGTAAAGCTGAGCGATGTTGCTCAACTTGCCGGAGATTCTTTGGTAGTTGAGTCGTTACAAAATGAGATAGTCTACAAAATAACAGCGCATGATAAAACACATGTTGTAATTGATGTTATGAAAGTGATTGAGATTATTCAACAAAAAGCGGCTCACATACAAATTAATTTACTTGGTTCTGGACAAACTCTTGTTGAAATTATATACGAAAAAAAGAAAGTGCATCCGGTTTTCTTCGGACTTGTATGGTTGTTACTTTTCATTGGAGCGGCCCTTGCAATCATTTATTTCCATGAAGATGTAAGTATGCAACAAGTACACCAACGGTTATATTACATGATTACTGGAGAATTTAAGGCGCAACCACTTTTATTTCAAATTCCTTATTCATTAGGTCTTGGATTAGGTATGGTCTTATTTTTTAATCATGTATTTCAAAAGAGAATTAATGAAGAGCCGAGCCCGTTAGAAGTTGAGATGTTTCAATATCAGCAGTCGCTTGATCAATATGTAATTGTGCATGAAAACAAGGATAATATGAAACAGATTGCTGATGATTGAGTGTGCATTTGTTATATTAATTGGTTTAGCTGGAGGGATTGCAGTAGGTAGCGGATATGTCGCGTTTTTAGCTGTACTTGGTATAATCCCGCGCTTGGCTCAATTAACGAGAAGTGGAAAGCATATTCAATATTTTGAGTGGGCGGTCATTGCAGGTACTTTAACAGGGGCTTGGTGTAGTTTGAAAAATATTACATTTCAAACGTCGCAATATTGGCTCGTAATATTAGGGATATTTTGTGGCACATTCATTGGAATGCTCGCTGCGGCGTTAACGGAAGTATTAAACGTTTTACCTATTTTAGCGAAACGAGTAAGGGTAGAGGGGAAAATTGTTGTTTTACTGGTTGCTCTTGTACTTGGGAAAGTAATAGGCTCGTTGTTTCACTGGATTTATTTCGTAAAGTAGGAGGCAATATATATGGCAGGGCGAAAATTGAAGGACGATTACATAAATAAAGTGAAGGAGTACCATCCAAAACCGAACTATTTCATAAATTGTGTGAAGGCATTTCTTGTTGGTGGACTCATTTGTACGGTGGGAGAAGTGTTGATGAAATTTTATATACATTACTTTCACTTTAGTGAGCAAGAGGCAGGAAACCCTACAGTTGCAACTCTTGTTTTACTATCAGCGATTTTAACAGGGTGTGGTGTATATGATAAAATCGGGCAGTTTTCTGGAGCGGGATCAGCAGTACCAGTTACTGGATTTGCGAATTCTATGGCGAGTGCCGCACTAGAACATAGGAGTGAAGGGATTGTTCTAGGAATCGCTACTAACATGTTTAAGCTTGCAGGAAGTGTCATTGTATTTGGAGTCGTCGGTGCATACATTATCGGGTTAATAAGATATACATTTCAAATTTTAATGTCTTAAAGGAGGGGTGGGTATGAGATTGACAGGAAAACAAACGTGGGTATTTCAAAATGATATCTTCGTGAATGCAACTGGTACTGCTGTCGGTCCGAAAGAAGCTGAAGGCCCTCTTGGAAAGGATTTTGATATTTCATATTCTGACTTACATTGCGGAGAGGAAAACTGGGAACTTGCTGAACGAAGGTTAATGTCAGACTCGATTCAACAAGCGATGCAAAAAGGGAATATAAAAAAATCGCAAATTGATTTCTTTTTAGCGGGAGATTTATTAAACCAAACAGTGACAGCAAATTATGTTGCTCGTGAGTATGGTATTCCTTTTTTAGGGATGTTCAGCGCTTGTGCGACGTCAATGGAAACTTTGGCGATTGGATCAGCTTTTATAGATGGTGGATTTGCGAATCGTATTTTAGCTACAGTAAGTAGTCATAATGCGACGGCTGAAAGACAGTTTCGTTCCCCAACAGAATACGGAGGACAAAAGCCAGGGACAGCAAACTCAACTGTTACTGGAGCAGGATCAATATTGATTAGCAATGAGAAGAGTGCAATTAAAATAACAGCAGCAACAATCGGCAAAGTACAAGATTTAGGAATTGCTAATCCTTTAGATATGGGATCAGCGATGGCACCAGCTGCTGCTCATACAATTCAACAGCATTTTGAAGATTTGAGAAGAAGTGCAGCTGATTATGATCTTATTGTTACTGGTGATTTATCAGCTGTTGGGACACCAATTGCGAGACAACTTTTACTTGAGGAAGGATATGATTTGGGGAATGTATACAACGATTGTGGATTAATGATTTACAATTCAAATCAAGAAGAAGTGTTTGCAGGGGGCAGTGGTTGTGCTTGTTCAGCTGTTGTAACATACGGACATTTATTGCGTGAAATGCAAAAGGGGAATTTACAACGAATTTTTGTCGTTGCAACTGGAGCTCTATTAAGTCCCATGATGATGCAACAGAAGGAAACGATTCCAACGATTGCGCATGGTGTTGTGTTTGAAAGTGTTAAAGGAGAGTGAATTGTGGATTTTATATACGCATTTCTTGTAGGAGGAGCTATTTGTGTAATTGGACAAGTGTTGCTAGATTTCGCAAAGTTAACACCGGCACATTTAATGGCAACTTTTGTAGTCGCCGGAGCTATTTTAGACGGATTCGGATTGTACGATAAGCTTATAAAATTTGCAGGTGCAGGGGCAACGGTCCCTATTACAAGTTTTGGACACTCACTATTGCACGGGGCAATGCATGCGGCAGAAAAACATGGATATTTAGGAATTGGAATCGGTATGTTTAGCTTAACGTCTGCGGGGATTTCAGCAGCGATATTATTTTCATTTTTTGTTGCACTTATATGTAAACCGAAAGGATAAATCAAATGAGACGAAGGGTTGTTTTGGTCACAGATGGAGATGAATATGCAAAGCGGACAATTGAGCTGTTAACAAAGGAATTTGGGGGAAGGTGTATTTCGGCATCGCAAAGTAATCCGACCAAATTGACAGGGAAGAAAGTCGTTGAGCTTATTATGCAAACGCCATATGACCCTGTATTTGTCATGTTTGATGACAGCGGATTTATAGGAGAAGGATCTGGTGAAAAGGCGTTAAAGTATGTCGCAACACATAAACAAGTTGATGTACTGGGTATTTTAGCAGTAGCATCTAATACACATCATTGGGAATGGGCGCGTGTAGATGTAAGTGTAGATCGGAATGGGAATTTGACAGAATACGGCGTTGATAAATTTGGACTCCCAGATGGTGAAGTTGGCAGGATTAGTGGGGATACGATTTATTGTTTAGATGGTCTGAATGTTCCTGTCATTGTGGGGGTCGGTGATATTGGTAAGATGTGTGGAAATGATGAATGGGAGAGAGGATCACCTATTACTAGAAAAGCGATTCAATTAATTTTGGAAAGGAGTGGGTTTTATGACGAAGCCTAAAAAAGTGAATATCCCAATTTCATCTTTTTTAAGTGATAATGAAAATTACTTAAAGCAAACAGTTGGACTGGGTGTTACATACGATGTTGGTATTCGTAAATTTCAAATTTTAAATAAAGAAATTGGTGTGTTATTTGTAAATGGACTTTGTGATACGAATTATATTATCCCTATTTTAGAAGAAGCGGTGGATACAAATGAAATAAGGGATGTAGAAGAAGATACAGTAAAGCTTTTAGAGAATCGTTTAATTCATCAACAAGTAAGTAAAGTGAAAACGATGGATGATGTAATGCTCCAAGTATTATCGGGACTCATTGTTATATTTGTGGAAGGTGAAACGGAAGCGTTCGCAATAGATGTTCGTAGTTATCCGGGCCGGACGCCGACAGAACCAGATACAGAAAAGGTAGTGCGCGGTGCAAGGGATGGCTTTGTTGAAAATATCGTTGTAAATACAGCGTTAATTCGTAGAAGAATACGCGATCCACGTCTTCGAAATGAAATGATTCGAGTCGGAGATAGATCGCAAACGGATATTTGTATTACATACGTTCAAGATGTTGCAAATCCAGATTTAGTAAAGATTATAAAACAAGAATTAAATAACATTGATGTAGACGGGATTACGATGGCGGATAAAACAGTAGAAGAATTTGTAGTTAAACAAGGTTATAATCCATTCCCGCTTATTCGATACACAGAAAGACCAGATGTAGCAGCAAATCATCTATTAGAAGGACATGTGTTAGTACTCGTTGACACATCACCAAGTGTTATGATCACTCCAACAACATATTTCCACCATTTACAGCATGCAGAAGAGTTTAGACAAAATCCAGCTGTAGGTACATTTTTACGTTGGGTACGTTTTTTAGGTGTTATATTTTCGCTGTTCTTACTGCCATTTTGGTTAGTTTTTGTTTTTAATCCAACTCTTTTACCGGAAAGTCTTGCTTTCATTGGACCGAATAAAATGACGCATTTACCGATTTTATTACAAATTTTGATGGCGGAAATCGGGCTCGAGTTTTTAAGGATGGCTGCCATTCATACACCGACATCATTGTCGTCTGCAGCAGGATTAATTTCAGCTATATTAATTGGTCAAATTGCAATTGATGTGGGTTTGTTTGTACCAGAAGTTATTTTGTATGTAGCAGTTTCTATGATTGGAGCATACGCTACGCCAAGTTATGAGTTAGGGCTTGGGAATAAGATTGGAAAATTGTTTGTAATTATTTTAACAGGCATATTTCATGAAATGGGATTTGTCATTGGAATGACGATATTGATTCTATTTTTAACATCTATCAAAAGCTTGCAAACACCGTATTTATGGCCGTTTTTACCGTTTGATTGGGGCGCGTTAACGAAAATTTTACTTCGTCCAACTATGTCTAGTTTAAAGGTTCGTCCAAGTATTGTAAGACCTCAAAATGTGCGAAGACAAAAATAAGCGGGGTTATGCTCCTGCTTATTTTTTATTGAAAATTTATTATTTTTTTAACAAAAATCAAACATTTTTTTTGTACAATTAGAGTAGATATTGTGTATGAAAGGGGAAGAGGACATGATTAAATTATTTGTAAGTGATTTAGATGATACGCTCGTTTACAATGTGAATCATATGCAAAAAGAAGATGAACGAGCGCTTTGTTGGCTAGCTGAAAAAGGGACAAATATTTGTTTTGCCTCTGGCCGTTTTACTCACCGAATTGATGAGGCGGTAAAAAGGTTTTCGTTCCCGTATTACACAACTAGTTTAAATGGAGCGACAATGATACTACCGGATGGAAAAGTATTTCATGAATCGAGTTTTGAAGATGGGGTTGCCCAGGAAATATATCGATATATACATAAAAAGGGACTAGCAGATATTGTTTGTGCAAATGAGCAGCGATATACAAAAAGGAAGAATGAACATCATCATACTTTTGAAGAGTATATGGGAGTGCATATTGCTGAAATCGAAGAACTAGAAGAGGAATTTGGGAAGACTGTACATCCTGCGAAATTATTTGTTTTTGGAGAAGAAGAAAAAATTGTAGCATTAGATCAAGAGTTGCGAGATACATTTCATAGCGAAGCGGAAGTCTTTATATCGGGTAAGCGCTATGTTGACATTATGCCAAGAGGTGTAAGTAAAGGAAGCGCTCTGAAGCGATTAATGGAACATTTACAAATTGAAGCAAATGAAGTTGCATGTATTGGAGATTCTTTCAATGATATTTCTATGTTTGAAGTAACCCCGCACTCCTTCACCCTCCATCATGCTCATCCGTATGTGAAGGAGAAAGCAAATCATGTTGTTCGTTCGGTTGAAGAAGCTATTATGAAATTACCGTTACTTGTATAAAAAAGAAGCTCGTCACTGGCGAGCTTCTTTTTTACTTGAATAAAGATTTAACGAAATCAATGATACTAGAGAAGAAATCTTTTACTTTATCTAGGAAACTTTGTCCTTCTTCAGATCCTAAGAAGGCAGACACATGGTCTTTTGCTTTATCTAATTGACTACCAACTTGGTTCCAATCGATATTAAGATTTTTCATTTTATCAAATAACGATACTAAGTTATCCAACTGTTCATCTGTTAATGTAATGCCAAGTTGATCAGCAATTTTTTTAATTAATGAACGTAAATCTTCAGTTGTTTTTGGCTGTTCTTTTGCAATTTCTTCTTTAATTTTTGCAACAAGTTGAACTGCTTTGTCTTCACCGATTTTATCACCAAGTGTTGCTGTTTGTACCATTTCTTCATTGGCTACTTTTTTAACATCTTCTGGAATCTCTTTGTTCGATGTTGTTTCATAGGCCTTCATTAAACCTGTTAAAGCAGCAGTTCCGGAAACTTTAAATGGTGCAGTAATTTGAATCTCTGCATCTTTCACACCTGCTGTAATAAGTGCATTTGTGTACATTGCATCTGTTATCGAATTAATGTTTTTTGAGCGTACAATGAGACCTGACC
The DNA here is from genome assembly GCF_042136375.2 of Bacillus altaicus. NCBI lineage: Bacteria > Bacillati > Bacillota > Bacilli > Caryophanales > Bacillaceae > Bacillus > Bacillus altaicus. The sequence goes on from NZ_CM143394.1 coordinate 1,627,296, forward strand.
CTGGTTTTGTGTATGTAATCATAGAAGAGGAAATTGCTCTTGTACCAATTTGTGCTTTTGGAACAATTCCTTCTAGAAATTTATGTTCTTCCGCATTAGACACAGTGATGATTGTAGCATCTTTTGGTGCTTTCATTTCTTTTAACAGCTCTTGTTTTTGTTGTTCAGATAAGTTTTCTCCTAGTGTAACAATTGATTCTCCCTCAATGATGTCTGCAAATGAAGCTGTTGGCATAATAAATACGGCTACAGCTAATAGCAGAGCTAGTAATTTCGCTTTCACGAAAAATCGCTCCCTTTCTCTTTCTGAAATTTTCGGGCAACACAGTTATTATAGTATATTTTTTAAATTTGTCACCTAGCTTTTTCCACATTTCGAAAAAGAAGTATGCAGATTGTCGGATTCTTTTTGTTTCTCGTCATGAATATGGTAATATAGTGCTGAGATAGTTGAAAGGAGACATATACATATGAAAACTTTAGGATACATATTAATGGAAAATGGCGAAAAAATCGATTTAGAATTTTACCCAGAAGAGGCACCAAAAACAGTAGAAAACTTTAAGAAATTAGCAGAGCAAGGATTTTATGACGGTGTGACATTCCACCGCGTTATTCCTGGCTTCGTAAGCCAAGGTGGAGACCCAACAGGAACAGGTGCAGGTGGCCCAGGTTACTCTATTCCATGTGAGACTGATGGAAATCCTCGTAGACACCTTGTTGGATCACTTTCTATGGCACATGCTGGTCGTAATACAGGTGGTAGCCAATTTTTTGTTGTTCATGAGCCACAACCGCATTTAGATGGCGTACATACTGTATTCGGTAAAGCAACAAGCGGTATTGAAACGGTATTAAACATGCGTCAAGGCGATGTAATGAAAGAAGTTAAAGTTTGGGAAGAATAAGTTGTGAGAAAAAGAGAGCGATTTTGCTCTCTTTTTTTTATTTCCTATAAACAGGAATTGGTATATATTTTAAAGTATATGACACAAATAGGACGGCTACTAACGTTAAATTATATTGTTCATGAGAACACACTTTTAACAAAATACATAGGATGGAGTACGAATTATATGCTTCAATAAATGTGATGAGAAAGGGATTCTCCTTTTAGTTCCTATACAATATTGTCTCTTTTTTGAGCGGTGTAATAGAAAGAAATAGCGTGGAAACATATATTTGACTTTCTTCTTAACGCTTTGTATGATTATCAAGTTGTTTCAGCCTCTTCTCACTCTGGTAAAAATATTGTAGAATGAATGTGATATGAAAAGAGTGATTGATGGGATAAATAGTTTGTAACTTTTGTAAGAAGGGATAAGGGTTATGTTAATTCGTTTTAAAAAAAGTTATGAAAAAATTGCAATGGGGCTTCTTTCATTTATGCCAACTGAAAAAGATGTGAAAAAATTACAATTGACAATGAAAGAGTATGAAGCGAAAGAGGATTGGCAATTGTATTTGTGGAAACAAAATGAAGATTTTGTTGGGATAATGGGGATTATAAAAAAAGAAGATCAGGTATTGGAAATTCAGCATTTGAGCGTGAATCCGTCTCACCGTCATATGGGGATTGGGACGAAGATGGTTCAAGAGCTTAAGAGTAAATTTCTTGAGTTTACAATTTGCGGAAATGAGCAAACAGCAAGTTTTTGCAAAAAGTGTAAAGAGCTTGAACAAAATATACATTCATGAAAGCAGGGATAAGTAGTTTATTATCTCTGCTTTCTTTTTTGTAGTTGTTCGTGTCGTTCAGAAATGACTTCTGTTCGATCACGCAATGTGTGCTTATTTATGATGTATTCACCAGGAATGAAATTCACATCTTTCCAAGAGAGGTTTTGTTTCTTACATAACTGTATGCATTGTTTTTCTAACGATGCGTCTAATAAGGGTAAAAATAACGGCGCGAAAAATTCCTTTTTGTGGATAGATTGTAACCTTTCATTTAATAAGAATATAAGTTGTTTATGATCTATTCCTAATTGATGTAAAGATGTACTGTTCTTTTCTAAAAGTGCTATTGCGCTTTTTATCATCTTCTCTGCACCATTCCAGTTGGATCGTCTGTGATGGTATAAGGAAACAGCAATTTGAATGAGACCGACTAAGTAAGTGTCGCGTTCTCCTCTAGGTTTTAATTTCCAATACTCTTCTAATATTTCATGACATTCAAAATAATCACAGTCTCCGTGAAAATGAATTAAAAATTGTATGTACTCGGTAGGATACATTTTTTTCGCTCCTGTCTAACGGTTATATGTACAGTTTATCATAGAAATATTAACAATAAGCGACTAGGGAAGTATCCCTAGTCGCTTTATTGCTTCATATTAGCAGAAGCAAGCTGCTCCTACAATGATTAGTAAAATGAACAGTACAACAAGTAATGCGAACCCACCGCTAAAACCACAATCAACGTGCCCCATAGTTTTTTGACCTCCTACATTGTTCTTACTACATTGTTATCATATGAAGCGGTGGGCATTATGACATGGGCATAGGTCTATTTTTAATTAAATTTCTTAAAAAGGTTGGATAGAACATGAGTATGCTCTATACTTATGGTGTTATAGAAAAAATGTGGTGGGATGCTTTGTGCAGTATAATTTTAAAGTAGAGGCTTTTGAAGGGCCTTTAGATCTATTGTTACACTTAATACATCGTTACGAAATCGATATATATAATATTCCTGTAGCGGAAATTACAGAGCAATATCTATCTTATGTCCATACGATGAAAGAATTACAATTAGATGTTGCCAGTGAGTATTTAGTAATGGCTGCAACGTTATTACAAATTAAAAGTAAAATGTTGTTACCGAAACAAGAAGAAGATGTACCTGATAACGGTGAAGACTTTATAGATGACCCCCGTCAAGAATTGATGGAGAGGTTAATTGAATATAAGAAATATAAGCAAGTTGCTACTGAGTTAAAAGAAAGAGAACAAGAAAGAGCACAGCTATATACACGTCCGCCAATTGATTTTACATCATTTCAACAAGAAGAGGAGACAAGCTTACCTCTTGATGTTACGTTATATGATATGTTAGCGGCATTTCAAAAGCTAATGCGTCGTAAAAAAGCAAAGACTCCCGTAACAACGCGAATTACTCGCCAAGAAATACCAATTGCACAGCGAATGACTGATATTCTACAACAGTTAGAAGTAAGAGGCGGTCGTCAAAGTTTTTATGATTTGTTTGCTGATGAAGAACGTGAAATAATGGTTGTAACATTTTTAGCGGTTCTTGAGCTAATGAAAAATCAACAAATCATAATTGAGCAAGAACATAATTTTGATGAAATTTTCGTATCAAGCTCTAATAAATCCGTATAGAGTTGGTATGTGAAGATGGGATAGAAATATTTTATCTTATGTTAGGTTTTAATGTATCGTTTGGAACGAGAGAAGAAATATTGAACCGAACGCATTTACTGTGATTCGGTTTTTTTATGTGTATTTTTTATGGGAAATAGGAGGAAGGAGTTCGTAAAATGGATAGAAAAGAACAAAAAGCGATTATTGAAGGGATTTTATTTGTTGCAGGTGACGAAGGGATTTATCCGGAACAGATAGCTAAAGTTCTGGAAGTTGAAGTGGAAGAAGTAATAAACAGTATAGAGGAAATGCAAAAAGAATGTGAGGGATCGAATCGCGGTCTGCAAATTGTGCAATATGCAAAAATGTATCGTTTTGCAACAAAGAAAGAACATGCTGCATACTATCAAAAATTAATAGATACCCCAACAACGGCGTCACTGTCTCAAGCAGCTCTTGAAACGTTGGCAATCGTTGCGTACCGTCAACCGATTACAAGGACAGAAATGGAAGAGATTCGAGGAGTGAAAACAGACAAGGCATTACAAACGTTAGTTTCACACTTACTTATAAAAGAAACGGGAAGAGCGGAAGGACCGGGGCGCCCTATTTTATACGGAACGACGAAAGAGTTTTTAGATACGTTTGGATTGAAAACATTAGATGATTTACCACCTCTTTCGGAAGAAAATGAACAAATGAATGAAGCAGATTTATTCTTTGGTTCTTTACAGGAATTATCAAAATAAAAGCTTAGCATTTTGCTAAGCTTTTTTTGTATATCAATTACAGAGCGTGCCATACTAAATGAAAAAAGGAGACGAGCTATGAAGGGTGTACGGAGTATTCTATTGTTGGTTTCTGTTTTATTATGTTTTTCGTTAAACAGCGCATCGGCTAAAAGATATATGATGTCTATTCATACTGCGTCTTCTATACATATGCATCGGCAACATTTCGGTAAAATGAAAGTGAGTTTTTTAAAAGTTGGACAAGGTGATGCGACACTTATTACATTGCCAAATGGTCAAACGATGTTAATAGATGGGGGCCCTTATGAAGCGGGAGAGGTTATTATTCAAAAACTAATTGAAAAAGGAATTAATCATTTAGATGTGATTGTAAGTACTCATCCTGATATGGACCATATAGGAGGGCTTATTCCAATTGTAGAACAAATGCCAGTTTCACTCGTATTAGATAGTGGGAAAACATATAGTTCATTTACTTATCATACGTATCGGAATAACATTAAAAAAAGGGGCATTCCTTTCATTTCAGTGAAGGAAGGACAATACATACCGCTAGATCCACATGTTTCTATACAAGTATTGAACAATGGTAAATCAAAAGACGAGAATAACGAGTCCTCAATTGTGTTAAAGATTCGATATGGTAAAGCGGACTTTTTATTAATGGGTGATGCTGATATACGGACGGAAAATGAAATATTAAAGCAATTTGATGTACATGCAGATGTATTAAAAGTTGGGCATCATGGCTCGTATACTTCAACGAGTGAAACATTCTTAAAAAAAGTAGATCCACAATTCGCTATTCTTTCGTACGGGAGTAGAAATCCGTATGGGCATCCTCATCAAAGTGTAGTAAGACGATTAAAACAGCGTGGTATAATGATATACAGAACAAACAAGCGAACTGTGGAAATAGAAACAGATGGTGAACATATTACTATGGGGGCAAGCGGCCTTATGCCATTACTTAAGTAACTAATTATATAAGAGGGTATTATCCATTTTGGAAAAAATGGATAATATATATTATAATGAAAAAGAAATCAATTTCCTTTTTTCGCTGAACGAAGAGGAAATTTCATTAGAATGTATAGACAACTACTTGTGTGTATATTAAGATGGAATTAGGCGAATAAGGTAATAATAATAAGTAGGTATTTCATGGGAAAGGATCGATGAAAATGAAAACGCAAGTTGTCATCAATGCCAAAATTTATACAGGTAAAGAAGTAGTGGAAAACGGATTTATTCGTTACACAGAAACAGTTAAAGAAATTGGTTTGATGGCTCAATATGTATCACAAGAAAATGAAACTGTGTTAGATGCGGCAGGAAAGATTGTGATTCCAGGTATGATTGATGTTCATATTCATGGTGGATACGATATTGATGCGATGGATGCAAATAGCGATGGATTAGTAACTCTTGGTAAAGAAATGTTAAAAGAAGGAGTTACAACTTACTTCCCAACAACAATGACACAAGCTCCAGAAGCGATTGAAGCGGCGCTACTTGCTGCAAAGGAAGCGAAAGATAAAGGAGCACATTTCGAATATATTCACTTAGAAGGACCATATGTTTCAAAAAAACGTGCGGGTGCACAACCACTTGAACATATTGTTCCTGCGAGTATCGAGCAATTTAAACAATGGCAGGAAGCAAGCGGTAATCTAATTAAATTAGTAACATATGCACCGGAAGAAGAAGGTGCGTTAGAGTTTGAACAGTATCTTGCTGAAACAGGTGTTGTTGGCACAATGGGGCATACAGATGCGATTGATGCACAACTGAAAAATAGAAAAATTACACATGCAACACATTTATATAACCAAATGCGTGGATTACATCATCGTGAACCAGGAGTTGTTGGTCATGTGTTATTAAATTCAGATGTAATGGTTGAAGTAATTACAGATGGTATTCACATTCACCCTGATATGGTGAAATTAGCGTATAAATTAAAAGGGCCGAAAAAAGTAAGTGTCATTACAGATGCAATGCGTGCAAAAGGTCTTGAAGAAGGATTATATGAACTTGGCGGACAGCCAGTACATGTAAAAGATGGCAGTGCCCGATTAGAAGATGGAACGTTAGCTGGTAGTATTTTGAAAATGGATCAAGCTTTCCGAAATGTAATTGAATTTACAGGATGTTCAATCGAGGATGCTGTGTTGATGACATCAGTTAATCAAGCAGAAGAATTTGGATTAAATAATAAAGGCGCGTTAGCGGCAGGTAAAGATGCAGACTTTGTTGTTATGACTGAAGAATTACATGTATATGATACGGTTCGTTTAGGAATTCATATGAAGGAAGGGAAGTAATAAGATGAATATTCTTGTTGTAAAAACTCCAGAAGAATTAGCAGAATCAGGTTATAAGTTAATTAAAGAGGTTGTAAAATCAAAAGAAAATCCAACTTTAGGAATGGCTACAGGAAGCTCTCCATTAGGTATTTATGCAGAAATGCGAAAAAATAAACTTGATACAAGTCATACAACCACTGTAAACTTAGATGAGTACGTAAATTTACCACACGAAGATAAAAACAGCTATCACTATTTCATGCAAGAACAGTTGTTTGATCATCTTCCATTTAAACAAACTTATGTACCGAATGGGATGGCAAGTGATTTAGAGGAAGAGTGCAAGCGTTATGAAGGCATTCTAGTAGCTAACCCAGTTGACTTACAGATTCTTGGAATCGGTGAAAACGGTCACATCGGATTTAATGAGCCAGGAACACCATTTAATTCTCCAACTAACATTGTAGAATTAACAGAATCTACGCGCCAAGCAAACCTTCGCTTCTTTGAAAATGAAGAAGATGTGCCGACTCATGCGATTACAATGGGAATTGGAAGTATTATGAAAGCAAAACAAATTCTACTTGTTGCTATGGGATCTAAAAAGGCAGAAGCTATTAAAGAGTTATTGCAAGGTGAATATAGTGAGGCGTGTCCTGCTACAGTTCTACAACGTCATCCGAATGTAACCGTAATCGCAGATCCAGAAGCTCTATCTTTATGCAGTGAGGCGATTGCTGATGAACATCGACAAGTATTCACCATTTCCGATCTATTATCAGATTCAAGAGTGGGTGAAACAGCTAATTGAGGAAGGTGAATGGAAGCCGGGAGATAAAATTCCATCTGAGAATGAACTTTGTGATAAGTTCGAAGTGAGTCGTATGACAATCAGACAGGCGATTAATAACTTAGTGGAACAAGGTTATTTATACCGGAAACGTGGGATTGGAACGTTCGTCCAACTTCCGAAAGTGGAGCAAAAGTTGCAAGGAATGACGGGGTTCACAGAAGATATGATTTCTCGTGGTATGAAACCGAGCAGCCAGTTATTAAGTTTCCGCCTAGTTCCAGCTACTGCTAAAATAGCAGACCGGCTAAGAATACAAGAGGGAGAATCGGTTTATGAAGTGAGGCGTACGCGTTTAGCTGATGACGAACCGATTGCATTTGAGACGACATATTTGTCGCCAACTCTTGTGAAAGATATTAACGAAGAAATATTGCAACAATCTTTATATGAACATTTAGAGAAAAAACTGGGCTTTAAGCTTGTTCGCGCTACTCAATCAATTGAAGCTTCAATTGCAACGGATAATGAAGCTGAACATCTGCATATTCCTAAAAAGGCGCCTGTACTTGTAATGCGTCAATGGTCATATTCAGAAGGTGAGTTACCGTTAGAGTATGTGAAATGTATTTATCGTGGGGATCGTTACAAGTTTATTACGAACATCGCACGTAACAAGTAATATATTTCAGTTTGTGAAGTACAGTGAACTTTGATGTTTTCAACATGTAAAGAAATAAAAATACGACTCATCCTTATAAGGATCGAGTCGTATTTTTATTTGCTTCTTCATTATAACCAAGTACTTGGTTAACGGCATCTTTGACAGCATCTACTACATAGTGAGCGTGCTCTTTTACCGCATCATCAGCTTGAGACATAGCAAAACTATGAGGAGTTAAAGAAAACATTGGAATATCATTGTAAGAATCCCCTATGCACGCAACCTCCTCTGGTTGTATTTGAAACTCTTGTAATAAAACAGAAATAGCAGAACCTTTACTAATATTTGGTGGCATTACATCTAAACATTGTTCAGCTGAAATGAAAGTACTAACTTTTCCATGGAATTTTTCATCGATCTTTTTTTGAAGGAGTTGTAAGTTTTCTTTTGTTCCACCGATAGAAATTTTATTTGGAAAAATTGTATCATCGATTTTCTGTAATAAATTTGGTTCTTCAACAGAAGTCATTGCTACTTGTTTTTCGAGTTCATGAATAAAAGGTGTCTTTTCTTCAATATAGTAATTATGCTCATCACTTACATAACGGAAATAAGGGTCTTGATTTGTCATAGCTAGTAAATCAGGAAGAATGCTGGAATCAAAATTTGCGGATAATAGTTGCTTATTTTCATTAGTGTATACAAACACACCATTCACACTAATGCGATGGAAATTTGTATTTACAGCCTTCATTAAGTCTGCGATTTCATTATCAAGTCGCCCGGAAGCGAAACAAAGAATAACATTTTGCTCAGCAAGACTGCGAAGTGCCGCAACATCCTGTTCATCAATCAGACCTCCATGCTGCATCATTGTACCGTCAATATCACTTACAAACATTTTAATCATGTTGCTATCTCCTTTCTATGTACAGTTGCTCTTACATTATACGCATCATATACAAACATGTCTAAAAAATGAATTTTTATCAAATGGTAGATGTTTTACATTGACGACAAAGAAGAATGTTCTGTAACATAAAAGTAGGCTATTTAAGTACGAGGGTGGTGTTATATGAGTAATTATCTAGAAATTAAAAAAGTTTTAAATAATAATGTCATCATTGCTAGCCATCCTGAACACGAGGAAGTAGTAGTGATCGGTAAAGGAATTGGATTTGGAAAAAAGGCTGAAGATGTGTTGGAGCAAGAACAAATTGAGAAAATGTTTGTTTTAAAAAATGAACGTGATCGAGAACAATACAAACTTTTAGTGCCGCATGTGAGTGAAAAGCTAATTGAATTGATGAATGATATTATGTTATACATTCAAGAAAAAGCGGAGTCTCCATTAAATGAACATATTCATATCGCTTTAACAGATCATATTTCTTTTGCAATTAAAAGGCTGAAACAAGGACTTACAATAGATAATCCTTTTTTAGTTGAAACGAAAATGCTATATCCAGAGGAATATGAAATTGCTGAAGGAGTTGTGAAACTTTTAAATTCTCGTTTGCAAATTACATTGCCAGAAGGAGAAGTTGGCTTTATCGCACTCCATATTTATAGCTCGCTTACAAACTCTGATTTATCTTCTGTTAATCAAAATTCTCGTCTTATTGCACAACTTGTGTCTTTAATTGAGACAAACCTACAAATTACTTTAGACCAAGAAAGCATTCATTATTTACGCCTTATTCGCCATTTACAATATGCTATTGAACGGGTGAAAAAAGGAGAAAAAGTAGAAGAAGCACAAAGTTTTGCTGATTTATTAAAATTAGAATATCCAGTTTGTTACAATTTGGCGTGGAAGCTAGTCAAAGTAATGCAGAACGAATTACAACTTCCTGTTTATGAAGCGGAGAGTATTTATTTAACGATGCATTTACAACGATTAGTGAAAGCAGAACATGTGTAAAAAGACATATATTTTTGTCTAAAATGAAAACGTTAAAAAAAATGATTGAATCGCTTACAATAGTTATGTATAATAACTATTGCAAAGTTATACAAAATTCGACAAACACATTAAGGTAAATAACGAAAACGTTTGCTTTAATTATAGTGAACTTATACGTAATCCTATTTTTGACACGTGTTACTGATTCGATCAGGCATGAGTGGAGAAAAGTTGGGAATGTAAGCTAAAGAAAGGGACATACTACCCTTTGTATAGCTATCGTTCTATCTTTTTTTTCCTCATGCCTTTTTGGCGTTTGTCGAAAAGTATCAATATAGATAAGAGAGGAAGGGTTTCCATGTTTAAGAAGATCTTTGGTGTTCTTCAAAAAGTCGGAAAAGCGCTTATGCTTCCAGTAGCGATTTTACCGGCAGCAGGTATTTTACTTGGATTTGGTAATGCATTTCAAAATCCACAACTAACAAATGTTATCCCTGCTTTAAAAGCAGATTGGTTCGTAATGGTTGCAAAAATTATGGAACAATCTGGCGATATTATTTTCGCTAACCTTGCGCTATTATTCGCAGTTGGGGTAGCGATCGGTTTAGCTGGTGGAGACGGAGTAGCTGGTTTAGCAGCGTTCGTCGGATACTTAATTATGAACAAAACGATGAGTGTGTTCTTAGAAGTAGATAAACTAGTGAAAGTAACAAGCACTGGAACAGATCCAGTAAAAATTGGATTTTCAGATCCAGCATATGCAAACGTATTAGGAATTCCAACGCTGCAAACAGGAGTGTTTGGTGGTATTATCGTCGGGATAGTAGCGGCATATTGTTATAATAAATACTTCAACATTGAATTACCATCATACTTAGGTTTCTTTGCAGGTAAGCGTTTCGTACCAATCGCAACTGCAACATTCTCTTTAGTGGTAGGTATTATCATGTGCTTCATTTGGCCATACATTCAAGGTGGCTTAAATACGTTCTCACATCAAATGATTGATGCAAATAGAACGATAGCAGCATTTATATTCGGTTTAATTGAACGTTCATTAATTCCATTTGGATTACATCATATTTTCTATTCACCGTTCTGGTTCGAATTCGGTCAGTATACAAATGCAGCTGGCGAATTAATCCGTGGTGACCAAAAAATCTTTATGGCACAGTTAAAAGACGGCGTAGAATTAACAGCAGGTACATTTACAACTGGTAAGTATCCGTTCATGATGTTCGGTCTTCCAGCAGCAGCTTTAGCAATGTACCATGAAGCACGTCCAGAAAATAAAAAATTAGCAGCTGGTATTTTAGGATCTGCTGCATTAACATCTTTCTTAACAGGTATTACAGAACCGCTTGAATTTTCATTCTTATTCGTAGCACCAGTATTATTCGGAATCCATGCAGTATTCGCTGGTCTATCATTTATGACAATGCAAATTTTAGGTGTTAAAATTGGTATGACATTCTCTGGTGGTTTAATTGACTTCATATTATTCGGTGTACTACCAGGTCGTACGGCATGGTGGTGGGTAATTATTGTTGGTCTTGTACTAGCAGTTATTTACTACTTCGGATTCCGTTTTGCAATCCGTAAATGGAACTTAAAAACACCTGGTCGTGAAGAGGCAACTGCTAATGAAGGCGCAGGGAAAACAGAAGCAGGAGAACTTCCACGTGAAGTATTAGTAGCACTTGGTGGTAAAGAAAATATTGCTTCGTTAGATGCTTGTATTACTCGTTTACGCGTTCAAGTTAACGAACAAAAAAATGTAAATAAAGACCGCTTAAAAGAGCTTGGAGCAGCCGGTGTACTTGAAGTTGGAAATAACATTCAAGCTATTTTCGGACCGAAATCTGACACATTAAAATCACAAATTCATGATATTATGTCAGGTCGTACACCTCATGTTGAAAAAGAAGCGCCTGTAAAAGTGGAAGAAGCTCCTCAACAGGTTGATGAAAATGAAACAATCGTTTCACCAATTGAAGGGAAAATCTTACCGATTACAGAAGTACCTGACCAAGTATTCTCAGGGAAAATGATGGGAGATGGATTTGCGATTGAGCCAACAGAAGGAACAGTAGTTTCTCCGGTTAATGGTGAGATTGTAAATGTATTCCCTACAAAACATGCGATTGGTATTCAGTCTGAAGGCGGAAAAGAAATTTTAATCCACTTCGGTATTGATACTGTAAAATTAAATGGTGAAGGCTTTGAAGCGCTTGTAGCACAAGGTGATAAAGTGAAGCAAGGACAACCATTATTAAAAGTAGATCTTGCATTTGTAAAAGAAAATGCACCATCTATTATTACACCAATCGTCTTTACGAATTTACAACAAGGGCAACAAGTCGAATTGAAAAAAGATGGAAATGTTAAGAAGGGCGAAAACGCTATTATTGACATTCAGTAGGAATTTGACGCAAAATGTTTATAATTATAATAGGCGATGTGGTTGACCGAACATCGCCTATTATATACAATAGATGATGTAGTACTCACGTCTATACAACTAAAAAAATACTGTATTTGAAGGAGATAAATTATCATGGAAAAAATCTTTAAAGTAACTAGCGACTCAGGAATTCATGCTCGTCCAGCAACTCTACTTGTAAACACTGCAAGCAAATTTGGTTCTGACATTAACTTAGAGTATAACGGAAAAAACGTTAACTTAAAATCAATCATGGGTGTTATGTCTTTAGGAATTCAACAAGGCGCGGAAATTAAGGTCACTGCAAATGGTGATGATGCAGCTCAAGCACTAGCAGCTATCGAAGAAACTATGAAAAACGAAGGATTAGGAGAATAATGACTCTTAACATTCAAGGGATCGCTGCATCAAGTGGGATTGCTATTGCAAAGGCTTTCAGACTTGAGAATCCTGAATTTAACATTGAAAAGAAATCAATTACAGACGAAGCTGCTGAAATTGCACGCTTAGACGCTGCGCTTGAGAAAGCAAAATCTGAACTAGAAGCTATTAAGGACCATGCTTTTGCTGAGCTAGGTGCTGATAAAGCTGCTATCTTTGAAGCACATTTATTAGTATTAAATGATCCAGAATTAGTAAATCCAGTAAAAGATAAAGTAAATGGCGAAAAAGTAAATGCTGAATTTGCAATGGATGAAGTTGCATCAATGTTTATTTCTATGTTTGAAAACATGGATAACGAATACATGAAAGAACGTGCTGCGGATATTCGCGACGTAACAAAACGTGTTCTTGCACATTTACTAGGAATTAATTTCTCAAATCCTGGTACAATTTCTGAAGAAGTAATCATCATTGCTGAAGATTTAACACCATCTGATACAGCTCAGCTAAACCGTGAATATGCAAAAGGTTTCACAACTGATATCGGTGGACGTACATCTCACTCTGCAATTATGGCTCGTTCTATGGAAATTCCAGCTGTTGTTGGTACGAAGGTTGTTATGGAGAAAATCCAAAACGGCGATATCGTAATCATTGACGGTTTAGATGGAGAAGTAATTGTAAACCCATCTGAAGAAACTCTTCGTTCTTTTGAAGAAAAGAAAGCGAAATTTGAAGAGCAAAAAGTTGTATGGGCAAAATTAAAAGACCAAGCAACTGTAACAAGTGATGGACATCACGTTGAGCTTGTTGCTAATATCGGAACACCAAATGATGTACAAGGTATTATCGATAATGGCGGAGAAGGCGTTGGTTTATACCGTACAGAATTCTTATACATGGGCCGTGACAATCTTCCAACAGAAGAAGAGCAGTTCGAAGCGTATAAAGCAGTTCTTGAAGGTGTAAAAGAAGATCAACCAGTCGTTGTTCGTACACTTGACATCGGTGGAGATAAAGAGCTTCCATACTTACATTTACCAAAAGAAATGAACCCATTCTTAGGATACCGTGCAATTCGCTTATGTCTTGATGAGCAAGATGTGTTCCGTACACAACTTCGTGCATTACTTCGTGCTAGCGTATACGGTAACTTAAAGATTATGTTCCCAATGATTGCAACTCTTGATGAGTTCCGTCAAGCGAAAGCAATCTTATTAGAAGAGAAAGAAAGACTTGTTCAAGCGGGTACAACGATTTCTGATTCTATTGAAGTTGGTATGATGGTTGAAATTCCAGCTTCAGCAGTATTAGCAGATCAGTTCGCAAAAGAAGTTGATTTCTTCTCTATCGGAACAAATGACTTAATCCAATACACAATGGCTGCAGACCGTATGAACGAGCGTGTAGCTTACTTATACCAACCATATAACCCATCTATTTTACGTCTTGTAAAAATGGTTATCGATGCTGCTCATAAAGAGGGCAAATGGGCTGGTATGTGTGGTGAGATGGCGGGAGATTCACTTGCTATCCCATTATTATTAGGCTTAGGTTTAGATGAGTTCAGTATGAGTGCAACATCTATTCTTCCTGCAAGAACACAACTAAGCAAGTTGTCAAAAGCAGAAATGGAAACATTAGCAGAAAAAGCATTAACAATGTCAACTGCTGAAGAAGTTGTTGAATTAGTTAAAAGCATATAATAGTAAAAAACCTGAGTCGATTCGAAATCGATCTCAGGTTTTTTTGCTACATATACCTTAGGTGATTTTATTGTTTAAACTTATCTTAAAGAGCAATTGCGATAACATCTTCTGGGCAAACACGTAAAATCCCTTCAAATCTATCGTCATTACGATTGTTTCCATTCTTATCATCTTTGTTGTTGTTGTTGTTGTCTTTGTCGTCATCTTTTCTTAATGCAGAGAATAGAGCAATACCGTTACAGAACCCCTCAAAAACTAAATTGCGGAATGTTCCATTTCCTTTTAGTTTAAGAAGCGAAATCTCAGTGCCTATAGAAAGATGTGCAAGCACGTTACATACAGCATGTCGTTGTGGTCTAATTTCTTCTTTCTCTTTCTCACGATGGTTGTGGTTGCGCTCTCTTTCATGATGATGACAGTCTCTAAAGTTATCACAGCATCCAAATGATCCAAACATAATCCTCATCACCCCCTTCACACTTATAATCTATGTAAGTTCGTTACTTAGTGACTGGACAGATAATGGAAATTTTTCTAGGGGATTTTCTCATTTTAAATGACTAGATGGGTAATTAGTATGGAATGATGTTTAAAATAGGGGAAATGTCACAAAAAAATGTAAAGACCACCGAAATGAATGAAATAGGTAGCCTTTACACTTTTTTGCTTTTATATAAAACGATGATATATACAGGAAGAGCTAAGAGTAGTGGTGCAATGGATCGTGCAGTATGTTTTTCTGCTTCTAATTGTAACGCTTCTTCTTTTGGGAATTGTAACACTGATATGTTTGCAGCATCGCCAATAAAATATAGCAGTAGTACAGTTACTATGTAACTTAAAAGTGCGATAAAGCTTCCGTATGAACTCAATGAAAATCCCTCTCTTGTTATCTATTTGTTATCATTGTATCACAATTGTAACAAAAACACACGGTTATATTTCAACGATTTAACAAATTTCGACATAAAACGTCATATTTGTTTATAGGGATAGCATAAAAATTACGATTTCTCTATGTATAGATGTCGAATAATACATTGTAATATTACGGATGTGTGACAGAATATAAAAAAACGAAGGTAATGAAATTACCTTCGTTTTTTTTATTATTCCGCCCATTCACTCACTTGTTCTACGCTCATGCGCGGTGCAGGATGACCTTTTAAAGTTGATTCACCAATTGTAATAAGCATAATTGGTACGTAACGAGATGAAACATTAAATTCTTCCATTAGTGCTTGAGGGTTGAAACCACCAATTGCGCAAGTATCCCAGCCAGTTGCTTTAGCAGCAAGCATAAGTTGCATTGCTGCTAAAGCAGCATTTGAAAAGGCAGCATCTCGTGGGTATTGCTCACGAGTATATGCAGATTCAATGTTTTTAGCTAAGCGCTCTTTAGCTTCTTCTTTCATAAATCCTTGTTCTACAATTGGACCGTAAACAGGTTCAACATTTTTATATGCTTCTAAATCACCTAAAATAGCGACTACGGCAGAAGCATCAAGAATTTGTTGTTGGTTATAAGCAATTGGGTGTAATCGTTTTTGTACGTCTTCGCCTTGGAAAACAAGGAATTTCCAGTGTTGCAAGTTCCAAGCAGAAGGTGCTTGAGCAGCTGCTTTTAAAATTTCGTGTAATTCTGTAGATGAAATTTCTTTTTCAGGGTTGAATGCACGTGTAGATGTGCGTTCATATAAAACGTTAAAAAAGTCACTGTTTGTCATTATATATCCTCCAAATTACATAGCAGCTTAATTTAAAATACATGTAATATATTCTACTTACATTTTGTAAGTTATTGAATTTAAGAATATAATAACTTTATTTTAATTGTCAAGTTTTAAGTAATAAGGAGGGCATTCATACAAACGATACAATTCATATAATCATAAACTAAAAAAGGAATTTCTAGAATAGATAAGCGAAGATAACATTCTCAATTAGCTTGTTAATATGTATCCCTCACTAATCGGATTTTTTTTGAGAACAATCTTTTATAAAATGATTATGAGGAATTCAGTAAAACAAGATATATGAAGTGAGTGAAGACTAGTGATGAACATACTACATTTTTTATTAGAGAATACTGTTTTCCAAAATGTATTACAAGATCTTCAGTTGAATGTCCTTTATATAGAAGATGGATGTACACATCAACAAACGATAGAAAATGTCCATCCAAAATGTATGTTTATAGCAAATAGTTTTGAAGAAGGAGAAATATTGTTTCATAGAACTAAACCGCATATTGTAATTATGTATGTAACAGATGTTGATCAAATAAAATATATAAAGAATATATATGATTCACGGAGTACATTCATTATCATTTGGGATCAACAGATAAACAATGAGTTTGCAGATTTACTAATGTTAGGAATACGTAATATTGTTATAGCACCAGTAACCCCACAAGTGGTACTAGAGGAAGTGAATAAGAGTTTATATCAACTTTCTTTAGTGCGGCAAGTAGGTTTACAACAAGAATTGCTTCAAACGATGTTTGATTTTCAAAATGATTTATTATTTATAGTAGAAGATGATGAGATTGTTGATTGTAATACAAATTTTTTACAATTCTTCGGATATGATAACTTATTTACGTATCGTGAACAACATTTAGTGTTTGCAGAACATCTTATTAGAGAGAACGGATATTATTCGACGACTCACGATATAACATGGCTGGATGATACTTTATCAAATGGAAGAAGAATTAAAATGTACAATCATGAAGGAGAAGCATTTACTTTTCTATTACGTGCGATACCATTACCAGAAGACTTATCGCGATTTATAGTAAAATGCACAGAGATTACAGAATTAGATGAAATCTATCAAGAGCAAGAAAGGCTTGCAATGATAGATTCATTGACAGAAATATATAATCGTTTGAAATTCCAACAAATATTGGAGAAAGAGTGGGAGAATGTAGTACGTAACGATGAAAAAATAGCACTTATTTTGTTTGATATAGATAATTTTAAATCAGTAAATGACACATATGGTCATGATTTTGGCGATTTAGCATTAGTACAACTAGCAGATCTTATGAAATCTAAAGTTGAAAATCAACATATATTTGCAAGGTGGGGAGGAGAGGAATTTATAATATTAGTGACAAATACGGTAGAAAAAGAAGCGTTTCAAGTTGCGGAGTCATTACGATTTTTTATTGAAACAAAGCAATTCTCTGGAATTTCAAAGTTAACAGCGAGTTTTGGAGTTGCGTTACATGAGAATGGGATTACTAAAGAAGAATTAATGCAAAGAGCGGATATTGCATTATATGAAGCAAAAAAAAATGGGAAAAATCAAGTATGTATATATAGGAAAGAAAAAATGTGATTTTTCGCAACAAATTGTTGCGATTTTTTTTTATTACCTGATAATAGAATATGGGGGACCATTTTAAATGAAGTAACGACGGAGGAACAATATGATAAAAAAAATAATGGCTATGGTTTCACTGTCTGCTGTAGTTTGCGGCGGAGTATACTATTTTCTCTATAGTCCAGATCCAAAGGAACAAGCAGTATTAACAACAAAGATAACTCCTGCTATTGAGTCAGAGGTACAAGATAATATAGAAGAAGTACAAAAAATTGATTATGCTAGTATATCTCAAAAGTTAGATCAATATTTAGTAGGAAAGCAATTTAATGGGACAGTTTTGGTGACAGATAAAGAGCATGTTATATTGAATAAAGGATATGGATATGCTGATGTTCAAAATAAAATAGAAAATACGCCTCAAACAAAATATCGTATCGGTTCTATTACGAAAACAGTTGTTGCTACATCCATTCTACAGTTACAAGAACAAGGGAAGTTAAATATCCAAGATAATGTAAATAAATACATTCCTTCATTTCCAGCAGATAAAAACATCACGTTATATCACTTGTTAACGCATACATCTGGTTTACCGGAAAGTGGGAAAGGAAAGGTTAATGTAGCTTCACGTATCAATTTAATAAATTGGATTGGAAGTCAAAAGTTAGATTTTCCACCAGGAACAGGTTGGAAGTATACGGATTATAATTATATGGTGCTCGCTTATATTATAGAAAATATAACGAAAAAGCCTTTAGGAGATTATATAAAAGAAAATATATTTACAAAGGCAGAGATGCATGAATCAGGTATGGGAAATATGGTACCTGGAGATAAAAACTTCACGAAGGGTTATGTGAAGAAAGATCAAGAACTTGTACCAGCGCAAAAATTAGGGATGGACTGGTTATATGGTTCTGGTGAGATGTATACGACAGTAGGAGATATGAAGAAATTAGATGAAGCGATTATAAATGGAAAGCTTCTTTCAGAACAAAGTATACAAGCGATGTTTACACCTTCACAAGAAAGAAAATATGCATTTAGCTTTTACATATATCCTGATTTTTTCCATAACCATGGTGTACTATCTGGTTGGAATACGTTTAATAATTTCAATAAAGAAAAAGGAACGTTTGTTATTTTATTCTCAAATGTGAAAAATAGTTTGGATGATGATTTTAATAAGGAATTTAGGAAGATGGTAAATGATTTATTAGAACAAAGGGGATGAGAAGATGGAGAATAAAAATTTATCAATAGGTTTCATTGGTATTGGTGTGATGGGAAAAAGTATGGTTAACCATTTAATGCAAAGTGGTTATAAAGTATATGTATAT
This sequence comes from Bacillus altaicus, assembly GCF_042136375.2. Classification (NCBI taxonomy): domain Bacteria; kingdom Bacillati; phylum Bacillota; class Bacilli; order Caryophanales; family Bacillaceae; genus Bacillus; species Bacillus altaicus. The sequence goes on from NZ_CM143394.1 coordinate 1,646,259, forward strand.
AATAGAACGAAGGAAAAGGCGGATTCTTTAGTGCAAGAGGGTGCGACTTGGTGTGATACACCGAAAGCGTTAGTAAAGCAAATTGATGTTGTTATGACGATGGTTGGTTATCCTCATGATGTAGAAGAAGTGTATTTTGGGATAGATGGAATTTTAGAACATGCAAATGAAGGTACGATAGCAATTGACTTTACAACATCGACACCAACATTGGCAAAACGTATTAATGAAGTTGCGAAAAGCAAGAATATATATACATTAGATGCACCAGTATCTGGAGGGGATGTTGGAGCTAAAGAAGCTAGACTAGCAATTATGGTCGGTGGAGAGAACAGAATATATGATATTTGCTTACCTCTATTTGAAAAACTAGGAACAAATATTCAGTTGCAAGGCCCTGCTGGGAGTGGACAACATACAAAAATGTGCAATCAAATTGCAATTGCTTCTAACATGATAGGAGTATGTGAAGCGGTAGCGTATGCGAAAAAGGCTGGACTTAATGCAGATAAAGTATTAGAGAGTATTTCGACAGGAGCAGCAGGTAGCTGGTCATTAAGTAATTTAGCTCCTCGAATGTTAAAAGGAGATTTTGAACCTGGCTTTTATGTAAAGCATTTTATGAAAGATATGAAGATTGCTTTAGATGAAGCTGAAAAATTACAATTACCAGTACCGGGCCTAACCCTAGCGAAGGAATTGTATGAAGAGCTAATCGCAGATGGAAAAGAGAATAGTGGAACACAAGTATTATACAAAAAGTATATAAGGGGGTAAATGAGATGGATCTCCAAAAGTTTGACGAAATGATTGATGCTGTGCAGCGAGCAACTTGTGTACAGATTAATGATAAGCAAAAAGAAGCTTTTAAACAAAAATACGATTTTGAACCAGATTTTGAATATGGAAGAGATGAGAAAGGGCATTATGTTATCCGAACCTCGAAAAAGATGTTAGAGGAAATGGAGTTTTATTTGGCATTGAAATATGATCGGGATGGAATTGCTCTTTATATGCATGCTGAGATTGAAGGGACATGTCATGTATCCGTTAGCTATAGCGAAGATGCACTTCATTTGCAAGAATTGTTTCAATTTCTAGAAGAAAATAAATAAAAAGTCCTCATTTGAGGACTTTTTATTTATTTAGGCAGGCATAATATTTAAGTTGGATAATCTATAGGCTGGAAGCGCGACGGCATCTTTCAATTGGGAATGGAATAACTTGTGCAATGTGATTAGGACCCAACTGTTTCGCGCGAGCATGGCGTAGTATATAAAATGCGCACAGAATAGAAACAGGAATAGCACCATATAAACCGAAAAATAAAGCGCTTACACACGATGCAGCAAAACCTAAAACACCAACTTCTAATTCTTCCATAATAGCTCCTAAAATGACAGGAATAGCTCCGCATATAACTCCTAGTATAAGTGCGATAAGTAAACTCATGATTATCCCCCTCTGTTTGCAATATTCTTTTCCTTCTTATTAGTTGTAGTATATCATACGCAAAACAGAATTTTCAGAAAAAATTCAAAAAAAGTTCAATAAATGTTCAAAAAGTATTCCGAAATGCACTTGATAAAGTGGAATTATGATTCGATATATTTGATTTAAACAAACGAAAGGGACAAATCATTTTAGTAAATAAAAAATCAGGCTTACTTCAATGTTATGAAATAAGCCTGTTCCATAGGAGGATGTATATATGTAGAGTGAATAAAAGGTTGGAAAAGGGGTTCCAAGTTCTTTTATTCAACTAGCTACCTTAATAAATTGGAACCCAACCTTCTGTTGTAACAAAAATACGAATAGCTACAACTTGGCGATCATCTTGTAAGGTAAAATAGTGTCTTGCATTTTCAGGTACAGATATAAGATCACCAGGCTCAAGTTCAACGTCAAAGAATCGACCATCTTTTCCTTCAATAGCGAAGATGCCATGACCGCTGACAATAAAGCGAACTTCATCGTCAGTATGATGGTGTTCTTTTTGAAAATTAATTAATAACTCGTCAAGGTTAGGTGTGCTATTTGAAAGTGAAATCACATCATATGCTTTATAACCTCTGCGCTCTGAAACATCCGCAATTTCTTTTGAAAACAACGTTAATATTTCAGCTTTATTTTCATCTGTTAAGGAGTAATTTTCTTTTAAATGAGTAGGAAGTTTAGAAATATTCCATTTCTCATATAAAACATCTTCTCCTTGTAGAAAGGTTGATACTTCTACTTCATTCTCAATACGAGTATTTTCCTCATGAATACGAATTTGCGCCATTAGAAACGCCTCCTTGAATTGATAATAATTTTATATGAAATTGGAATAAAAACTCATAAGCTTCTAATCTTTTTTTTGCATCAAAGCTATCACGGCCCCATACGGTAATGCCATGGTTTCGAATTAATACTGCTCCTGAATCTCCTTGTATATGCTTTCGAAATTTCTCTCCAAGCGTTGGGATATGAGCATCATTTTCGATAATAGGAATGTTAATCGTTGCACCTTCTTCCCAAATATCAAGAGCTTTAATAATCTCTTGATTTTGAAGGGTGACTTTATCGCTATACAAATTTGTGATGACATTATTATCAGTTGTATGAACATGAAGTACGCACCCAGCATTCGTACTGTTATAAATATGTGTATGCAATATTGTTTCTGCTGAAGGGCGTAATTCAGTTTCTAAAACGGGAACTCCTTGATGATTTACTAATAGAAAATCATCTGGAGTGGTTTTTGTTTTATCTTTTCCACTTGCTGTAATAAGAAAAGTAAGGGGATCATGACTGACTTTTATAGAAATATTTCCACTCGTTGCTGGAAACCAATTCCGAGTTGTTAATTCTTTTTTTATTTCACTTAAGTCATACCATTGACGAAAAAGTTGTTTCATGATTTCACCTCCAACAAATGTTGTAATTCGACTTGAATATCGTGAAATGTATTAAAGGATGTATAAGCAATATGATTTTCTTCACATTTTGTAATAAGGAAGTCACGGGCAAATACTTTATCTGCTTGTTTTGCTGCTTGTAAATCAGTAATGGAATCTCCTATCACAATATGAAAATCATCTTTAGAGCTTAGTTTCCGAATTAATGATGATTTACAGAGACCGCAACTATGCTGACATTGCTCGTCACAAGGGTGCGGCCATTTAACTTCAACAAATTCTCCTGAAAAGTCAGTTGCATTACAATAAATTTGTTCTTTAGGGATTATTTCTTGTAAGAGTGGATAGACGAAGAAATCCATTCCACCTGATATAACGTAAAAGGAAATGTTATTTTCATTAATAAATTGTATGAATTCATGAAAACCTGTACGGATTTCAGCAGTTTCTTGTAAAAACTGAATAATATCATCGTGTAGATTAATAGGTATTAATCGAAATAATTGAGAAACACCTTCTTGAATAGAAAGTTCTTGCGATAAAATTTTTTGCTTTATTTCCTCTGCTTCTGGTGGTGCGAATTTTTCCATAATGGACATGATATTATCGTTATTTGTAATCGTACCATCGAAATCACAAAATACTTGAATACTCATAATTTCACCTCATGAGAAGGATTTCCCCATATTTGTAGTGCGCTATGCAAATTTATTTCATCCACTTCATGGAGTGGTTTACCTTGTAAAGTAGCTTCAATTGCAGCACGGAAAGCTTTGCCACCGCCTTGAGCTCCATTTGGATGCCCATGAATCCCGCCGCCGGCGTTAATAACAACATCCTTACCAAAATCTCGTAGAATAAAGGGAACGAAACCAGGATGAATTCCAGCAGATGGAACAGAAAAACTTTTCTTGAAATAGTGGTCTTCCTCAGTTAATGCTTTTGTAATGAGAAGGGCTTCCTCTTTTTCTAATGCAACGTTGCCGTATGGTGATGGGAATAAAGAGAAATCAGCACCAGCGTAACGTAGTAATTTTCCAAGTAGTAATGGCGAAGAGAACCCGTATAGTTTCGATGACGAATATGCGCCACTTACAGCAGGGTGTGCCATAATAGGAATTGGAATTTCATCGTCTTCTACAAGTGATTGCAGTACATCTAATCCATAAGAAAATACATTAAATAAAAGAATGTCTGCTCCAGCTAACACCGCACGTTTCGCGTTCTCTTTTAAATCATAAGTTCGCCCTGTTAAATTTACTGCGTATAAAGTTTTATGTCCGTAAGTTTCGTATACAGATTGTAAAACTTCTTTCCCAGATTCAATTCTTTTTGTAAGTGGTGTTAATGAGTTTTCGAATAAAATTTCATCATCTTTTACAATATCTACGCCTCCAATTGCCTGATCGCGTAGTTGAGTTTTTAAATATCCAATATTCCGTCCTATCATCCCTTTGAAAATACTCATTAGAAGAGGGCGATCTTGAACTTGTAAAAGGTTTCGGATGCCTTCAATTCCAAATTTCGGTCCAGGGAACTGTTTCTTTAATTCGTCTGAGAATGTTAAATCAATTAGTTTAATTTCCCCATCTAACGAAAGTTTTCCAAATGTTGTTGTCAAAATGGCTGGTAAGTCTGGGCTGAAGTTCAGCGATGGATAATGAATTTTAATGATTCCACGTAATACTTTTTTGCCAAGATAGGAGTTAATATGTTCTTGTTCGTCTAACTCTTCAATATGAATGACATTGCCTTTATGTTGTTTTAATTGTTCTTGTAATAAGTGTGGTAAATGAGTCCATGAACCAATTGTTAAACCAATTGCAATTTGTTCTGCTTTCTTTTCTAAGTTGTGAGAATCATCGTGGATTAAATATGTCGCTATAATTCCGCTCATTGTTATAACCTCCTAGTTAAATAAAAAAACCTCTCAGCTAAGGAGAGGTTTTTTTACAACCAGCTCCTTATCTGTCAGCGTAACGCTGCGAGAATTAGCACCGTGTCTACAATTGTAGATCGGTTGCCGGGTTTCGTCGGGCTCGTCCCTCCACCTGCTCTTGATAAGAAGTATTTAGAAATGTTTAAATTTTTAAGATAACTGAATTTTGTCAGATTTTTTTTATGTTGTCAATGACTTTTTGAAAAAATTTAATTTATCAATTCGATTAATTGCTTCTCGTAATCGATCTTCTGTATGTAAGAGACCAACACGAACATATCCTTCGCCGTGCTCACCAAATCCAATACCAGGGGCAACAGCGACATGTGCTTTTTCTAGCAAAATATCAGAAAATTGCTCAGATGTATAGCCTTCTGGTACAGGAAGCCATGCAAAGAATGATCCGGTTGGAATATTTACATTCCAACCAATCGAGTGACAAGCTTTAATAAGAGCATTTCTTCGAGATTCATAACTATTAACAAGTTCTACCACACAAGACTGCGAGCCTAATAGTGCTTCGCGGGCAGCATCTTGAACTGCACCAAAAATACTAACATACATATGATCTTGCAATAGGTTAATTGTTTCGATGACACTTTCATTCCCCACTGCAAAAGCAATACGCCATCCAGCCATATTGAAAGTTTTCGATAAAGTGTAAATTTCAATTCCTGTATCTTTGGCACCGTCTGCCTGCAAGAAACTAACAGGCTTTTGACCATCAAATCCGATAGCACCGTAAGCAAAATCATGAACAACTAATATACTATGTTTATTAGCAAAATGAATGGTTTCATCAAAGAAATCTTTTGATGCTGTAGCACCGGTAGGGTTATTTGGATAGTTTAAAAACATTAACTTTGCTTGCTTGGCAATAGAGTCATCAATTTTTGTATAATCCGGTAAAAAATTATTTTCTGCAATAAGCGGCATTGTTTCAAAGTGCGCTTTTGCTAAAGCAACTCCAGATAAATAATCTGGATAGCCTGGATCTGGAACGAGAATGGTATCACCAGGGTTTGTAAAACAAATTGGTAATTCTACTAATCCAGCCTTTCCGCCAAACAAAATAGCAACTTCAGTTTTTGGATTTACTACTACATCATATTCGCGTTGATAGAATGTTGCCACGGCTTCTTTTAAGCTTTCATGTCCGCGAAATGGCGGATATTTATGATGAATGCTCTTTTCAGCCGCATCTTGTAAAGCTTTTACGATATGCTGCGGTGTTGGTTGATCTGGATTACCTTGACCTAGATTAATAACATCGTGACCAGCTGCAACGACTTTGTTAACTTTTGCAACAAGTGAAGCGAAAAATTGTGTCGGCAATGATGTTACTACTTTGGAAGGTTGAAAATTTTTCATACTTTCCACCTCTTTTGAAAGTTGTTACAATTCTAGTGACAAATGATATAATCTTTCCAGTATTTTGTAAAGAAAAAATTAAGAATGGAGCGGACAAAATGAAAGTGGCATGTATTCAAATGGATATTATCTTTGGAGATGTAGAAAAAAATATTGAGAATGCTAAAAATAAAATAAGCGAAGCGATGAAGGAAAGACCAGATGTTATCGTCTTACCAGAATTATGGACAACAGGATATGATTTAACAAGACTTTCTGAAATTGCAGATAGGGATGGATTGGAAACGAAAGAAAAGTTGAAAGAATGGTCGAAACAATATGGTGTACATATTGTTGGTGGTTCCATAGCAAAGCAAACAGAGCAAGGTGTTACAAATACAATGTATGTTGTAAACAATGAAGGGAAGCTAGTCAATGAATATAGTAAAGTACATTTATTTCAGCTTATGGATGAACATAAATATTTAGTAGCTGGCAATGAGACAGGTGAATTTAAGCTAGATGATGTAGAGTGCGCTGGCATAATTTGTTATGATATTCGTTTTCCGGAGTGGATGCGTGTTCATACTGCTAAAGGGGCAAAAGTTTTATTTGTTGTAGCAGAATGGCCATTAGTTCGTTTAGCACATTGGCGTTTGCTTTTACAGGCGAGAGCAGTTGAAAACCAGTGTTATGTTGTAGCATGTAATAGAGCAGGAAAGGATCCGAACAATGAGTTTGCAGGTCATTCTTTAATTGTCGATCCTTGGGGTGAAGTTGTAGTAGAGGCAAATGAAGAGGAATCTATTTTATTTGGAGAGCTGAAATTCGAGAAAATTAAAGAGGTTCGCAAAGGAATCCCAGTTTTTGCAGATCGCCGTCCAGAATTATACAAATAAAATGTTGACAAGTGATTTTTATTCTTGGTATAGTCTTCATCATAAAGTTAAAAATTCAAAAAAATTATACAACTCTTATCAAGAGCAGGTGGAGGGATTTGGCCCGATGAAGCCCAGCAACCGACCGCAATACCATTGTGAAATGGGGCGTTTATGACGTCAAAAGGCACGGTGCTAATTCCAGCAGAAAGTAAACTTTCTGGCAGATAAGAGGGGAGAAGATAAACTTCAAACCTCTTTCTTTGTGGGAAGAGGTTTTTCTGTGCTAGAAAAACCTCTGAATTAAAAGGGGGAGAAGACGATGGGATATTATTCATTAACAGAAGTAACAGCTGTACACTACGCAAAAGAACATGGCTATTTTGAAAAGAAAGCAAATGTAGTTTGCCATGAAATTGGAGATGGCAATTTAAATTATGTATTTAAATTAGATGATGGAGAGAAGACAATTATAATAAAACAAGCACTTCCATATGCGAAAGTAGTTGGTGAGAGCTGGCCATTGTCAATAAAAAGAGCAACGATTGAAAGTAAAGCACTACAAATTTTCGCGAAGTATGTACCGGAATACGTTCCAAAAGTATACAGTCATGATGAGGAGTTGGCAGTGACAGTAATAGAAGATTTATCAAGGCTAACGATTACAAGAAAAGGATTAATAGACGGAGAAGAGTATCCTCTTTTATCCCAGCATATTGGTCGCTTTCTAGCACATGTTTTATTTTATACTTCAGATTTCGGCGTACGTTCAGAAGAGAAAAGAGTGTTAGATAGTGAATTTGTTAATCCGGATCTTAGTAAAATCACAGAAGATTTAGTGTTTACAGATCCGTTTGGTCATTATGATACGAATGATTATGAGCCAGAGTTACAACTAGCGGTTGATGAACTGTGGAGTGACAAAAATTTAAAATTAAAAGTAGCACAGTATAAGTATAAGTTTTTAACGAGAAAAGAAGCGCTCATTCATGGGGATTTACATACTGGTAGTATATTTTCATCGCCTTCTGAAACGAAAGTAATTGATCCGGAATTTGCAACGTACGGTCCATTTGGATTTGATCTTGGCCAATTTATTGCAAATTTATTATTAAATGCGTTATCGCGTGAAGAGGAAAAAAGAAGTGTGCTATTTTTCCATATCGAGAAAACATGGAGTTATTTTGTAGAAACTTTTACAAAGCTATGGATTGGAGAAGGTGTAGAAGTATATACGAAAGAGAAACAATGGTTACCAATTATTTTGCAAAATATTTTTAGTGATATTGTTGGATTTGCTGGATGTGAACTTATTCGTAGAACAATTGGTCTAGCACACGTGGCAGATTTAGATGAAATATCAGATAAAGAAAGAAGAATTCAAGCTAAAAAACAAGCACTTTATTTAGGAAAAGAACTATTAAAATATGAATCAAAGAGCGCAGATATACAACTGTTCCGAACATTATTTCAACATACAATTTCAGGAGGCGTAAAGGCATGAGTACAATCATTACTATTCCGAGATCTGTAAGTTGGAAAGGAGATGCCATTGCGGTATTAAACCAAACAAAGTTGCCGCATGTCACTGAATACAAAACATTAACGAATGTTGAAGATGTATGGAAAAGTATCATTATGTTAGAAGTACGCGGAGCACCTGCAATTGGAATTGTAGCTGCGTTTGGTTTGGCGCTTGCGGCAAAGAAATACGATGCTACAAATATCGATGAATTTCAAAAGAAGTTTAATAGAGATTGTAACTATTTAGGGACATCACGTCCGACGGCAGTCAATTTATTTTGGGCAATTGATCGCATGAGAGAAGCAATACGAGGGATTTCTACAATAAAAGAAGCACAAAAAATATTAGAAGAGGAAGCACTTCGTATTCAGCAAGAGGATGAAGTGGTGTGCCGAAGTATTGGAGAACATGCTTTAACATGTTTTAAAGACGGTGATAAAATTTTAACAATTTGTAACGCTGGAAGTATTGCAACTGCTAGATATGGAACAGCATTAGCCCCATTTTATATTGGGAAAGAGAAGGGTGTACGTTTACATGCGTATGCGTGTGAAACGAGACCGGTTTTACAAGGTGGTCGTTTAACGACATGGGAATTGAAGCAAGCAGACATTGATGTAACGCTTATTACGGATAATACTGCAGCACATGCAATTCGAACGAAAGAAATTAATGCGATTATTGTAGGAGCAGATCGAATCGTTGAAAACGGTGATACTGCTAATAAAATAGGAACATTAAATTTAGCTATATTAGCAAAGTATTTCGGTATCCCATTTTATGTTGCAGCACCGTTATCTACATTTGATACTACGAAACAAACAGGTGCTGAAATTGTCATTGAAGAAAGAGATGAAACAGAAGTTACGAAAATTTTTGGGAAACAAGTGGCGCCACTTGGAACGCCTGTATTTAACCCTGCATTTGACGTAACACCGCATGAATTAATTACAGGAATTATCACTGAGAAAGGTATTTTACGTGGAGATTATAAGCAAGAAATTACATCATTATTTGAAAAAACAAGCTAACTGCTCAGTCGCTATATAAAAAAACCGGTAGAAAAACATTTTTTAAATGGTCGAGAGGGACTGGCTATGTATAGGAGCGTTCAGGGCCTGTTCCTACCACGCGCAACGTTTTAAAACAAAGAAAGGTAGCAAGGTGTAGGAACATTTGTATCTTCATGGCAGCAATCTATATGCTGAAAAATGAAATGTATGGCTGAGTAGTTAAAAAAACAAGATAATAAAAAATAGCTTGTTTTTTATGCCTTAAGTCTTCCTTTCCTCTTATTTATGTAATGAAGGGAGGAGAGAAAGATGGATGAGTGGATCAGGATGATAGGTAATGTGGGGTTTCCAATTGTTGTAACGCTATATTTACTACATCGCATTGAAAGTAAATTAGACGGAGTGATTGTTGCAATTGAGAAACTCCCTAAACAATTACTAAAGTAGGAAGATCCTCGCGATAGAAAGTAAAATAAAGTTTGCTCTTCGTGAGCAAACTTTATTTTTTATTGAGCAGTATATCCACCATCGATAACAACTGCTTGACCAGTTATGCCTTTTGCCTTTTCACTTGCTAAAAACATAGCATAATCTGCAATTTCTTGTACTTGCAACAAGCGCTTCTGCGGTACAAGAGGATAAATAACATCTTCTAAAACATTTTCAAGTGGTACATTTCGTGTAGTTGCTAAATCTTGTAGTTGATTTCGTACAAGGGGAGTATCAACATATCCGGGACAAAGAGCGTTTACAGTAATTCCATGAGTTGCTCCCTCTAAAGCAGCCACTTTTGTTAATCCGATTACGCCATGTTTCGCACTATTATAAGCAGCTTTTCCAGCAAATCCGACAAGGCCGTTAATAGAAGCGATATTAATAATTCGTCCATACTGTTGTTTCTTCATAATAGGAAAGGCAAGCTTGGTTGCAATAAATGGAGCAATTTGCATAATTTTAATAAGAAGTTCGAACTTATCCGTTGGAAAATCTTCAATTGGTGAGACGTGTTGCATTCCTGCGTTGTTAATTAATACGTCTAATGAACCGAAGTGAGTAACTGTTTGAGAAATTGCTGCTGCAATTTCTTCTTCAGCTGTAACGTCACATTTTAAACCGATAGCTTGATAGCCTTCTTTTTGCAATTGTTCAGCAGCTTCTTTTGCACGATCTTCAAGACGATCACTAATGACAACTTTAGCACCTTCTTTTGCGAAAGCACTTCCCATTTCATAACCAATACCGCTCGCAGCACCTGTTAAAAAGACAACTCGATTTGTAACCATGATGAAAAACACTCCTTCATAATAAAAGTTCTCTTATTGCTCTATTTAGAGAGGTGATAATGAAATCCCTGCAAACATTTGGAAAAATATATTTAGCTATCTTGTTTTACAAAATAGTCTCTGCTATACTATTTTGTAAAGCAAGATACTTACGCTTATCTATCTTGTAAAACAAGATAGTGGGAGGATTTGAAATATGTCGACAAGTCAAATGCTAAAAGGGATTTTAGAAGGTTGCTTACTTGCTATTATTTCTGAAGGTGAAATATATGGTTATGAAATGAGTGAAAAACTAGCGAAATATGGTTTCACAATGGCGAGTGAGGGAAGTATTTATCCGTTATTAATACGAATGCAAAAGGAAGGATTAATAACAAGTGTGATGAAGGAATCTCCATCTGGTCCAAAGCGAAAATATTATACATTAACAGAAAAAGGCGAGGAAGCACTGGATGAATTTATGGATCGCTGGGAAGCGATGCAAAGTAGTGTAGAGCGTCTACTTGAAGGGAAGGGGAGAAAAAAATAATGCTATCAAATGAAGCGCGAAATTTTTTATTGGATATGAGATTATTTTTAACTGCAAAGAGTGTGAAAGAAAGCGATATTGAAAGCTTTTTAGAAGATGCAGAGTTGCATTTAATAGAAGGTCAGGGTGAAGGGAAAAGTGTAGAAGATATTTTCGGAAGTTCACCGAAAGAATACGCGAATGAACTTGTAAAAGTGATGGAAAGGGATAGACAGGAAACGTGGAAGCAAATTGGGTTTACGGTAATGAATATCGTTTCGTTTTGGATTATTGCTTCTATTTTAATAGTTAATAATGGGATTTTACAGATTTCGCTTATTCAGTGTATTGGCTATAGTTTTACATTGATTTTAGCTGTTATGGGTCCTAATTTTCTGCTTCGTAAAATGACATTTGTAACAAGTCTTACAAAAACGTGGTTTTCCATGTGGTTTTTAGTCATGATCGCGCCAATGTTTTTATTAGGAGCAGTTACGATATTAGATGTGATATATCCTACAACGATGTTTACGTTGACTCTAGTCCAAAGTTATATATTAGCTGGAGGGATCTTTATCCTCACGGTAGCTATAAATATATATTTTGAAGGATGGTTTAAAAACTTATATTTAATTATTCCGCTTTCTATTATGTTAGTTTTTAAAACATTTACATCGGAAGATCTTATGCCAATGTTATTTCAAATTGTATGCTTGTATGGAAGTTTATTTATTTTAATTTTCCTTGAAATTATGATGAAGGCGAATAGAAGAGAAACGGTTAAATAAGGGAGGGATAAAGGTGTTATCGAATGAAGCACAAAAATTTATAGATGAAACTCAAGGGTATTTACGAATAAAGGGCATTAGAGAAGCAGATATTATTTCTTTTATAGAAGATGCGGAAGTTCATTTAGTAGAAGGAGAAAAAAGAGGGAAGAGTGTAAGTGATATATTTGGTCATGCTCCAAAGGAATATGCTAATCAACTTGCAAAAGAGATGGAGATAGATAAGAAAGGTAATTATAAATTATTGCTTTACTTTATTGTAAACTTATTAGCATTCACGATGATGAAGAGTGTATTCTTTAGTGAAGCTGATCATCGTTTGTCGTATTCTTTAGTTGAATTAATTGGATATCCAATTATGACTTTTGTAGGGGTTAGTGTATTAATATTGGGGATGAGAACAGCAGCCTTTAAGCGTAAAAGAACTGAGTTTTTAATTATGTATATAACCGGTGCAATATGGTTTTTATCAATTTTTAGTATTGCATTATTAAATAATTTTTATGGTACAACATTTATTAAATTTACTGCTACAGAAAGTTTCACTCTTGTTGGCATAGTAGTTCTTTTTGCAGCTATTGTAAATATTAAATTTGGTGGTTGGTTTACTTTGTCTTATTTACTAGTTCCAATTGTATTAGAATATGCATTTGTAACGATAGACTTATCAAGCATTATTGGAATGTATGTACAACAAGTAATTCTTTTCATTGTTATTTATATGCTTTTAAAAATTCATACGAAATTAGAAAAAAGAGAAGTATACGAATAAAAAAGAGAAAGAGTTATTTATATGTATATGGAGTAATTGTTTTCTAAGGTTAACTTAATTATATTGCTTTCACAAATACATGATGAATATTTTAATACTTTACTAGATGACACATCGGGTTATGTTTTGTTTTTCGGTTTAATAGGAAAAGGGCTGCTTTGGATATGCAAAAAAGTATTTCCAAAGAAATATTATATTGGGATTTTTAGAGGGATTACATTTACTTTTAGTTGTCTATTTTTACCCCGCATTAACGGGCAGTAAAACTCCCATCTCAAAATTCGGATGGAGCAAAGAAGTTAGGTGGGAGATCAACTGCCCGTAAACGCCCGATTGGTGAAGGCTAATAAGCAGTGGGGGATGAACAAAACCCCCACTGCTTATAGTTTCACTTTATTTCTCGCAGCCGGTATTTGGTTTGTTGATTGGAATATGTTGTTTTAAACAGTAACAATATCGTTACTGTTTTTTTCTTTGTAATAAAGAGCTTTGTAAAGAGAGCTCCTTTTGTTCGTTCGTTAATAAGGAATGAATATGGACGTTTTCTGGGCGGGGAACTATAGGGTACATAAGATTTGATGGAGAAGGGTGGTGCTCCGATCCAGTTGGGGAATGAGGATCTGCATGAGTAAGTTTTCCATGAACACGTCTTGTAAATAAAATATGACCAATTTCGTGAGCGAGGGTGTATATATTTTTCATTGGAGCAGCTGAGTTTGTTAGAACGATGTAACCAGTAAGTTGTTGTTGTTTCGCTAGAGAGTAAGCGCAAGCTATTACTGCGGTTTCTTTGAAATAATCACTGCCAATATAACAAATATAAAGGTCACATTCAGGAGCTTCGTTAACACAAGTTTGAAAAAAGGATGATAATTTTTCCTGACTTTGAATGGAGTTTTTATAACTAATTTCCCGATTAGAAAAACGGAAAAGCTCGTTTAGTACAATTACTTCTTTAATTTGAAATGTAATGGGATGCCAAATTGATTCTGCAACTGCTAAATCTTTTGCGATACGGTCGTCAGAAATATCGGCGCCTGGAGTAATGCAAACACATATATTAACGTATGAATCCATAAGGAACACCTCAAAGGAAAAAATTCTTTCTATAATATATGTGGGGAAAAGGTCCTATGTATGGATAAACGCCTAGACTACAAGTCGAAAAAATTTCATAGTTCTATAACGTAGTATGGTCATCTTTTTGATATAGTAAAGAAAAGGGGGAGAATATATGTATACATTAAAAATCGTTTCAGACAGAGAAGCTCTGTATCAATTTGCGAGCTATGTAAGAGTTGTGCAAGGGGTTGAAGATGTATATGTAGAGGTGGGAGAACCTTTATATGAACATCCATTAATGAAGTTTTATGTAAATATTACAATTGAAGAAACATATGATCAGCATAAAGCGTTACAAGAAATAGCTAGATTAGTAGAATTAGGGCGTTTTACATATGTCCATTATAGCAATGAGGAAATTGAAGAAGCTTTTGAAGCTGTAAAATACGAAAGCTTTAAGAAATAACGGTAAAAAAAGGAAGCGGAAGCTTCCTTTTTTTATTGAAAATTACAGCAACAAAAGGAAGAGAATTTTGTTATGATAAGGAAGGGTGAGGAAAGGGGAGTTTACATATTGGGGTATATTGAAGAGTTACGCAAAGTAGTTGGTACGAGACCACTTATTTTAGTAGGATCAGCAATTATTATATTAAATGATAATCAAGAAGTATTGCTTCAATATCGTTCAGATACATATGATTGGGGTGTGCCTGGCGGGGCAATGGAACTGGGAGAAACGACAGAAGAAACTGCTCGTAGGGAATTATTCGAGGAGACGGGGCTAAGTGCAAAAATAATGCAATTTCTTGGTGTTCTTTCAGGAAAGGAAGTTTATTTCCGTTATCCAAATGGAGATGAAATTTTTAATGTGATTCATCTGTATCAGGCACATCATGTAAGCGGAGAATTAAAGCTCGATCATGAAGGGTTACAACTTCAATATTTTCCAGTAGACAAGTTACCGAAATTGAATGAAACGACAGAGAAGATATTACAAAAATTCTTATATGCATTGACAGAATAGAAGGTTAATTCCTTCTATTTTTATTATATTAAATATTTTGATTTTTTGGTATGTTTATAGTATGATAATTGTAGACATACAACTTATGGAATTTCACCTAAAAACTTACCAGGGTACATAAGAGAGGGGCAAGTATAAAATGCATAATGTTGTCATTACAGCTGCAGTTCGTTCACCAATTGGAACTTTTGGAGGAGCACTAAAAAATATAACACCAGTAGAATTAGCTGTTCCTGTACTTCAGGAAGCTGTAAAAAGAGGCGGAGTAGAGCCACATGAAGTTGATGAAGTAATTTTAGGTCATTGTATTCAAAGAACTGATGAAGCAAATACGGCAAGAACAGCTGCATTAGCGGCAGGATTTCCTGACACAGTTACTGGTTATACAATTCAACGTCAATGTTCTTCAGGTATGCAAGCAATTATGTCTGCTGCAATGCAAATTCAATTAGGTGTAAGTGATATTGTTGTTGCAGGTGGAGTAGAGGCAATGAGCTCGAGCCCTTATGCATTAAAACAACACCGCTGGGGACAACGTCTACAGCACGGAGAAATTCGTGATACGGTGTGGGAAGTTTTAGAAGATCCGATTCACCATATTATGATGGGTGAAACAGCGGAAAATTTAGTTGAACAATATGAAATTACAAGAGAGGAACAAGATGAAGTTGCGCTTCGTAGCCATACATTAGCGTTGCAAGCGATGGAGTCTGGATACTTTGACGATCAAATTGTTCCTATTACAATAAAAGAACGTAGAAAAGAAGTTGTATTTGCGAAGGATGAACATCCACGTGCAGATATTACAGCTGAAAAATTAGCAGGATTAAAACCAGCTTTCCGTAAAGACGGATCAGTAACTGCAGGGAATTCATCTGGTCTTAATGACGGAAGTGCCGTTTTAGTGTTAATGAGTGAAGAAAAGGCGAAAGAAAAAGGTTTACAACCGTTAGCTCGAATTGTTGGATATTCAGTGGCAGGTGTAGATCCGAAAATTATGGGTATTGGACCAGCACCAGCAATTCGCAAAGGGTTAGAAAAAGTAGATTGGTCATTAGAAGATGCAGATTTACTTGAAATTAATGAAGCTTTCGCTGCACAATACCTAGCTGTAGAGAAAGAGTTAGGATTAGACCGTGAGAAAGTGAATGTAAACGGTAGTGGTGTAGGACTTGGACATCCAATTGGTTGTACAGGTGCTCGTATTACGGTAAGTTTAATTCACGAATTAAAAAGACGTGGGTTAGAGAAAGGTATTGCCTCTCTATGCGTTGGAGGCGGTATTGGAGTAGCTTTATTTATAGAAGCACTATAAAAAAGAGGCAGCGATTGCTGCCTCTTTTTTATGACTCAAATAAGTGATGAAATAATCGATCGCGATTTTCAAAGAAAAGTTTCGTCGTTTGATAATGCTCTGTTTCTTCTAATGTCGATTCGTGAATCCCTTCTTGAGTTAAAGAGTATATAGTAGATTCAGGATAAGCCATTAAAATGGGAGAATGCGTCGCGATAACAAATTGTGAACCTTGTTCAGCTAGCTCGTGCATGCGAATGAGCATTGAAAGTTGCCTCATCGGTGATAAAGCTGCCTCAGGCTCATCTAAAATGTATAAACCTTGTCCTGAAAAGCGGTTCATAAATAATGAGAAGAATGATTCGCCGTGTGATTGTTTGTGTAGTGAAACGCCACCGTAAGATTTTATAGCATCTATTTCATCGATATAAGAAGCGACGTTATAAAATGATTCAGCACGAAGAAAGAAGCCGTCGTTTGGTGTATTGAAACTTTTTGAAATTCGAAGATATTCATGTAAAGATGAATGTGAATCGTTGGTGCTAAAACGGAAATTCTTCGTTCCACCTTCTGCATTAAAACCTAAAGCAACTGCAATCGCTTCGAGTAATGTTGATTTACCCGTTCCGTTTTCTCCAATAATGAATGTTACATTCGGATGGAAAAGGAGTGATTGTAATGTTCGTATAGCCGGTAAGCAGTATGGATATGCGGAAAAGCTAGGGATATTTTCTTTTTTTAATGTGACACTTTTTAAAAAGGGTACGTCAATCAATATATAAACCTCAATTCATAACGGATTTTGTTTCTAAAAAAGCAGCGAATACAAGTTTAAGAAAACTAGCTAATAAAATTGTATATTGAAGTGCGCCAAAACCGAGACCTTCCCAGCCGAAAGTAATTCTCTTCCATATAAAAATGAAAAGAACGCTCATAAAGCCAACTAGAGTAGGCGCATATTTTATAATTTTCAAGTGCTTCCATAGAAAGAAGCCAATGTATATACTTAAAAACAAGGTAAACAAAACAAGAAAAAATACAAGTGTTAACGACGCATGAACTCCTCTTATTTTCTGAATATTTTATGTGGATTATAACATTTAAACTATCATATTCCAATGTGAAAATAAACATTGCATAGAGATTGTTCATATCGTTATGATAATATGTATGCTATTGGAAATATGAAAAGGAGTTAAACTATGCCATTTACATTCGCACATCCAGCAGCTGTTCTCCCTTTTGCTAAGAAACATTCTAGTTATATTTCAGTGACGGCTCTTATATTAGGTAGTATGGCACCTGATTTTGAATATTTTTTACATTTTAGGCCATACGGTATTATTGGCCATACATGGGCTGGGTTCTTATATTTGAATTTACCACTCGTTTTTTTATTAGCATATGCATATCATTGTATTTTAAAAGGACCATTTATAACACATTTACCTAAGCCTTTTGCTAGTTACTATAAATATGTAGTAGATGAGAAGTGGGGGCTTTATACTTGGAAAGATATTTTTGTATTTTGCTATTCTGCTTTATTCGGTATGGTAACGCATGTCGTTTGGGATGCTTTTACTCATAAGACCGGCTATTTTGTTATGAAAATGCCGCTGTTACAGCAAGAAGTATATAGTATTCCAATTTATAAATTTTTACAGCATGGGAGTACGTGTTTTGGTCTACTATTACTAATATATGTACTATGGAAATATAGGAGGGAAACTGATCAAGATACTAGTTTAACTTCGGAAAAAAAGAAATATTGGACTTCATCTATCGTTGTGGCAGCCACTATATTTATCGTTCATGCGTTATTAGACCCCTATTTTCATATTTTCCAAATAGGAGGTATAATGGTATCTGGACTGACAAGTTCTTTTTGTGGACTTTTCATTGTTTCTATAGTTTACAAAACAAGGGACTAATATATTTTAATGAATGATAGTGTTAGGAGAAATTAAATGATGAAAGCATGGAAAAGTATTTTTGTTTTATGTAGTTTTCTTCTTATGTTAAGTGGTTGCTTCCATCAAGAAGAAAAGAAAGCAGAACCTAAAAAGAAAGAATTTATTCCTGAAACAAAAGAGTATGGTGGGCGTGAGCTTAAAAAAGTAGGGCAAAAGGTGAAAGAAAAGGGATGGGGGACTTTTGAATTAGAACAGATTCATTCTGTGAATCAGACATTTGAAGTAGCCCCAATGAAAATTCACGTACAAGACGTTAAAGTTATCTCATTATCACAAATGAGCAAAGATGCAAAAAATACATTGAAAGTGTATACTGCATTAACTCCTGAAGAAGTAAAGCGTAGATTGGGAGATAAAGTGAGTCAAGAAGATGCTGAATTATATGCATCGTTAAGTGGAACTGAGATTAGCGATACGATTCGGTATGTTGAAATTACATATAAGGTAGAAAATAGTGGAAATAAGAACATGCAATTTTTCTCTATGAATGATGTTATTATTAATGACAAACAGCATTTTAATGTAGCGACTCAAAACTTTTTATATGAAGAAGACACACTTGTAGGCACAAAGAGTGTATCAAGGGAAGATTATAAACCTGGTGAGACACGAGAAGGAATTATCGGTTTAATACTCGATGATGGAAAAGAGAAGGTAAAGGATATTAAGTTTACAACAGATGATTTAGCAGTGGGAGATACTCATGAAGCTGTTAAAGAGCCACAAACTTTCAATATCTCATTTTCTAAGTAAGGTGTGTATTTAAACGAAAACAGTCAGCATAAAAAGTTATGCTGACTGTTTTTTTAGTTCTTTCACATATGAATCTACACTTTGAAAAGGCACTGTAATTTTAAAAGCATCTTTTTGCTCGTTAAATTGTTTTTCATTATAAGGACCAAATCGTTTATTATGCTTTACATCGATAATCCAATAATGTTCACTTTTTTTATTTGTAATTGCTGCGTCAGGATTATTTGGATCTGATTTTTCCTCAATTTGTTTTGTGATAATGTATTTATCGTCCCAAGCAATTTCTGTAATCTTTGCAGGGATGTATTGTGTAGCATATACAGCATCCTGCGAGGGGAAAAGTTCAAATGCATCTCCAGAAGTATGTATGAGTTCATATTCATCGTTAATTGTATAAGTTAAATGGTTTGTATTGCCTGTGCAACCTGTTAATAAGAGTGCGGCAAATAGGATTATCCATCTTTTCAATATGGGAACCTCCTTTACAATGCTGTTGTAAAACATTGTACAAGAAAAGTAAGCGAAACGCCAGTTTACAATGTTTTTTAGAAGTGGTACGATGAAACGGGTAAAGAAGGATATGAAGGAGTCGACACAAAATGAAGTTAAAGATGCATCGTCCAGCGCTTGTAATGAATCGCATAGGTGCTTCCCTTATTGACATGTTTTTAATCTCGGTTACGTACGGTGCAGTAGTAGCTATTATTACCGGAAACTATAGTGCTATTTTCAATCGTTTTAATATAAGTTTAGGTGACTATAGATATGACCTTACACTTGTTTTCGTATTAATGGCTATAAATTTTATTGTGTTACCTTTTCTTTGGAACGGTTCTACACTTGGTAAAAAGGTAACAAGAACAAAAATAATCTCGTTAACAAGTGAAAAACTAACGTTACAAACATTAATAATACGATTTTTGGTATTATTATTACCAAGCATATTATTACTTGGAGTTCCATTAATATGCAATGTATATATGATGTTATTCCGCAAAGATAATTGTGGCTTCCATGATTTAATTGCAAAGACGAAAGTGATGAGTCTTGTATAAGTAATATTTAAATTATAAGTGCTACTAATGAAATAAGACTTTTTATTGTTTGTATATAAAAAGTCTTATTTTTAATTTCGTAAAAAATTTGATTATATAGGGTGGATATCTCCTATATAGTACCTTCCATATTACTGAAGGATGTTTAAAGAAGCGGTAGCTAATTCAAACACCCTATTTTCGTTTTAATAGATTGAAAATTAAGATAATGGTATAATAGACATAAATAATATCGTTATATAACAAAGGGGGATTTGCAATGACTGGAGGTAGCTTAATATTTTGGGGAATTCTTATTTTTATTGGTTTAACCTTCGATCAGTATAATAGTAAGAAAAAAAAGAAACAAACAAGTAATCGCTTATAAGTTTTCGAGTTAACTTTTCCTGCTTGCGGATTAATCTAATAAAAGAGTATACTGAATGACGGTAAGACTTATAGAAGGGGTAATGAAAATGAAGCTTGCAGGAAAGGTTGCCATTGTAACTGGTGGTGGCATCGGTATTGGACGTAGTACAGCTCTTTTGTTGGCTAAGCAAGGCGCAAAAGTAATTGTGACGGACATTGATCAAGAAAGTGGACAAGCAACAGCTGAGGAAATTACGAATCTAGGCGGAGAGGCACTTTTTGTATCCTACGATATGGGAAAACAAGGAGATTGGCAACGTGTTATCAGTTTTGCTATGGAGGCATATAGTCGTGTTGATATGCTTTTTCAAAATGCGGGTCTGTATAAAATAGATTCTATTTTTTCTCGCCAACAAGAGAACGATTCCAATGTACTTTGTATTAATGACGTTTGGATAGAGATAAAACAATTAACGTCATCTTTTATGAAACAGCAAGAAGAAGTGGTGCTCAGTGATTTACCAGTTTTCGGTATTATTAGCACGAGAGGACAATCATTTCATACAATAGAAGCCCTAGTATAATAATGGAAAACCGCCCCCAGTATATATGTGGACGGTTTTTTTGTGTGTATTTTCAGCCATTCTAATTTCTTATCGTATAAGTAGCAACTATACAGCATACAAGTGATTTCGTACCCACTATTTTTTTGTTTTAATGTGGCACGGGATAGGAAGAGGATTTGACCGTTTCTATGCATGGCTAGGTTCTCTTTCTACCTAAAAAAGAAGGTGTTGTATTTGCATGTATACTTAGCGAATACGTTGTTCAGTTTGACTATCAAAGAAATGTGCTTTATTCATATCAAAAGCAAGGTTAATTTGGTCACCAGGTGAAAAGGTATGTCTTGCATCAACACGTGCTGCAAAATCTTGATTTCCAAGTTTCATATATAAAATGGATTCAGCCCCTAACAACTCTGCAACTTCAATTTTTGTTGTGAAAGTAGTAGATTGTGAAGCTTCTAAAAATAATAGTTCATCATGAATATCTTCTGGACGAATACCTAAAACAATTTCTTTATTTGCATAGCCTTGTTCGCGTAATAACTTCATTTTTCCTTCAGATACTTTAATCTTTAGTGAACTGTCTATAACGAAATCGGTTTCAGTTAATTTTCCACGGAAGAAATTCATTGCGGGTGAACCGATAAAACCACCAACGAAAATATTTTCAGGTGTTTCATATACTTCTTTTGGAGTTCCAATTTGTTGGATTTTTCCGTCTTTCATAACAACAAGACGTGAAGCCATTGTCATTGCCTCAGTTTGATCATGTGTTACATAAATTGTCGTTGTACCAAGGCGGTGGTGTAATTTGGAAATTTCTGATCGCATTGCAACACGTAGTTTAGCGTCTAAGTTTGATAATGGTTCATCCATTAAGAAGACTTTTGCGTCTCGAACAATTGCTCTACCTAATGCGACACGTTGGCGTTGTCCACCTGATAAAGCTTTCGGCTTTCTATCTAAGTATTGTTCAAGTCCTAAAATTTGAGCTGCATGTTTCACTCGACGGTCGATTTCATCTTTCGGTATTTTTCGAAGTTTTAATCCAAATGCCATATTATCATACACACTCATATGTGGATAAAGAGCGTAGTTTTGGAAGACCATTGCGATATCTCGATCTTTTGGAGGAACATCGTTCATTAGCTTACCATCAATTGAAAATTCTCCTTTTGAAATATCTTCAAGTCCAGCTACCATTCGTAGTGTTGTAGATTTTCCGCATCCAGAAGGACCAACGAATACGATAAATTCTTTATCTTGAATGTGTAAGTTAAAATCTGTTACGGCTGTTACGTTATTATCATATATTTTATAAATATTTTCTAATTTAAGTTCTGCCATGATATTTCCCCCTAGAAAGTTTATGCAAACGTTTTCTTTGAATTTATTATAAACGAATAGATTCAAAAAAGAAATAAAAACACTATAAAAAAATAAAACGTTTTCATTATTCCTATGAATATATAATAAGTTTCACATGTTTTATCAGAAAAAGAAAATAAATATTGTAAGCGCTATTTTAAATTTGGATGGAATCTGTTATCATTCAGTAATGAAAACGTTTGCGCCTTAAAAAAAGAAAAAAGAATCAATAGTATAGATGAAATGGGGTAGCATAATGGAAAAACAATGGTGGAAAGAAAGTGTAGTATATCAAATTTATCCTCGTAGTTTTATGGATAGTAACGGTGATGGTATAGGTGATCTTCGTGGTATTCTTGCGAAGCTAGATTACTTAAAAGAACTAGGTATTGATGTAATTTGGTTATCACCAGTCTATGAATCTCCAAATGATGATAATGGTTACGATATAAGTGATTATTGTAAAATTATGAACGAGTTCGGAACAATGGAAGATTGGGATGAACTATTACATGAAATGCATAAACGTAATATGAAACTTATGATGGACTTAGTTGTTAATCATACGTCAGATGAACATAATTGGTTTATTGAATCACGTAAATCAAAAGAAAATAAATATAGAGACTATTATATATGGCGTCCTGGAAATGAAGGGAAAGAGCCGAATAACTGGGGAGCAGCATTTAGTGGCTCTGCATGGCAATATGATGAAATGACAGATGAATATTATTTGCATCTGTTTTCTAAAAAACAGCCAGATTTAAACTGGGATAATGAAAAGGTAAGACAAGATGTTTATGATATGATGAAGTTTTGGTTAGAAAAAGGAATTGATGGGTTCCGTATGGATGTTATTAATTTTATTTCTAAAGAAGATGGCCTACCAGCTGTTGAAACGGATGAAGAAGGATATGTTTCAGGGCATAAACATTTTATGAACGGTCCGAACATTCATAAGTATTTGCATGAAATGAATGAAGACGTATTGTCTCAGTATGACATTATGACGGTTGGGGAAATGCCTGGTGTAACAACAGAAGAAGCTAAATTGTATACAGGAGAAGCTAGAAAAGAACTGCAAATGGTATTCCAATTTGAACATATGGATTTAGATTCTGGAGAAGGTGGGAAATGGGATGTAAAACCATGCTCACTTATTACTTTGAAACAAAATTTAACAAAGTGGCAAAAAGCATTAGAACAAACAGGCTGGAATAGCCTTTATTGGAATAACCATGACCAGCCTCGCGTTGTATCTCGTTTTGGTAATGATGGAGCTTATCATACTGAATCAGCAAAAATGTTAGCGACAGTACTTCATATGATGAAAGGGACACCATATATTTATCAAGGAGAAGAAATCGGAATGACCAATGTTCGATTTGAATCGATTGATGAATATCGAGATATTGAAACATTAAATATGTATAAAGAAAAAGTTATAGAGTGCGGCGAAGATATAGATAAAGTGATGCAGTCTATATATATAAAGGGCCGAGATAATGCTAGAACTCCGATGCAGTGGGATGATAGAGAACATGCTGGATTCACAACGGGTGAGCCTTGGATTGCGGTAAACCCTAACTACAAAGAGATTAATGTGAAACATGCGATCCAAGACGAAGAATCAATTTTTTATTACTATAAAAAATTGATTGAGTTACGCAAAAACAATGAAATAGTTGTGTATGGAACATATGATTTAATACTAGAAAATAACCCTTCTATTTTTGCTTATGTAAGAACATATGAAGAAGAAAAGCTTCTGGTGATTGCAAACTTCACTGCAGATGAATGTGTATTTGAATTGCCTGAGGATATTATTTATAGTGAATCAGAGTTATTAATATACAATTATGACGTAGAAAATGTATCGATAGAAAACATTACGTTACGACCATATGAAGCAATGGTATTTAAATTGAAATAAGAAAAATCCTTATGCCACCCTGGCATAAGGATTTTTCTATTACCATTTTAAAATAGAGAATCCGTACGGTGGAAGTGTAACTTGTAATACACTTGCTTCCGCTGAAAATTCTTCGTTTGTATAAATGTTAATTATCTTCTTCCCAGTAATACGAAGAGGGAGTGAGGTTGTAACTTCACTGTTAGTAGGATTTAAAACGAAAAAGATAGTTTCATCTTCATATGTTTTTGTATAAGAAATATAATTATGTTCATCATTTGCCTCAATGAATTGAAAAGTACCGTGTCCTCCAAATGATTTATATTGTTTCCGTAATGAAATTAATGTTTGTATATGTGTAAATAAAAGAGTATCTTGTTCTTTTTCATCCCATATCATGCATTTGCGACAGCCAGGGTCCATTCCACCATCCATACCGATTTCATCGCCGTAATAAATACAAGGAGAACCGATGAAAGAAAGGTGAAATACATAGAGTAACTTTAACTTATTTTTATCCCCGTTACATGTTGCTAAAGTTCTAGGTGTGTCATGGCTGTCTAATAAATGAAATGCCGCTTCATTTACATTCATAGAGTAGGAATGTAGAGAATCTGTAATTTGTTTCATAAATTCACTTGAATTAATGGACTCGTTAGCAAAGTAAGAAAGTAGAGCGTTTGTAACCGGATAGCTCATTACAGCATCAAATTGGTCACCTTGTAGCCAGGGGAGTGCATCGTGCCAAATTTCGCCTAAAATATATACTTCAGGATTTAATGCTTTTATTTCACTTCGGAATTCTCTCCAAAAACTGTGATCGACTTCATTTGCTACATCAAGGCGCCAACCATCTATATGGAATTCCCTTACCCAATAACGACCTACTTCAAGTAAATATTCTTTTACATCTGGATGTGCCGTATTTAATTTCGGCATATACGGTGTAAATGCGAAAGTATCGTAATTAGGAAGTGGCTCAGTTATGATCGGAAATTCATGAATGTGGAACCACTCTTTATAAGCTGACTGCTCGCCATTTTCTAGCACGTCTTGAAATTTATCAAAGAAGTATCCGCTATGATTAAAAACAGCGTCGAGCATTACTTTTATACCATGTTTATGACACGCTGCAATGAGTTCTTTGAAAGTTTCTTTCGTCCCGAATTGTGGATCAATTTCCATGTAATCGATTGTGTCATATTTATGATTCGAATGAGCTTTGAAAATAGGAGTGAAATATATTCCGGAAATTCCAAGTTTAACAAGGTAATCAAGGTTTTGAATAATACCAGCAAAATCTCCGCCGAAAAAATTAGTTGGAGTTGGTTCAGTACTTCCCCAAGGAAGGGTGTTTTCTGGATTCAGTGTGCGATCCCCATTAGCGAATCGTTCTGGGAAAATTTGATACCAAACTGTGTCTTTAACCCAGGACGGTGCTTTGAATACATCGTTTGCATGAATAAATGGAAAACAGAAAAAGTTACCAACATCATCATTTGGAATGTTAGAAAAAAATCCTCGTTCTGTATAAATAAGAGTTTCTACGTCGTTTTTTAATTCGAATCCATAACGTAAGCGTTTAAATTTTGGTTTGATTGAAACCGACCAATAATCAAATAACTCAGTAGATCCGGTTTTTTTCATCGGTGTACTCGCTGTAATCCATTTCCCATCTTGCCATTCGTACGGATCACCGTAGATGAGGGCGGCGCTGTGAACATCATCTCTTTTTGTGTGTATTCGGATGTGAATTGTTTTTTCATCGTAAGCGTATGCATAATTATCTTTTGGCCTATGATAGATCGCTTCTTTAAGCATATAGAAAATCCCCCTTTAATATCTCTATACATATTGTTCCCGTAAACGAAATAATAAAGATTATGTTGCAAACGATTGCTTTCCACATAACTTTAATATTGCTTATAAGAGTAGTATTCATTTTATGTAAAGTCAATGAATAAAGAGTATGATAAGATTATTTTGAAAATTAATATTTGCAAAATGAATAAAAGGATGTATAATGATAGACAAATAGCGCAAACGTTTTCATAGATTTAGATATTGTTTGCGCTTCTATTAAACTATTAAATGCAAACGTTTTCAATTAAAGAGGTACATAGACAATTTAGGGAGGTTTTTGGGATGAAGAAAGCATTATCACTATTAACGATTTCAGCATTGTCAATCGGCATGTTATCTGCATGTGGACCGAAAGATTCAGGGAAAAAAGAAGAAAGTAAAGCGAAGAAAGACTATGATCTTCTCGTTTGGGAAGATGATAAAAAAGGTGTGGGTCTAGAACCGGCCGTGAAAAGCTTTGAGGAAAAATATAAAGTAAAAGTAAAAGTTGTTGAAATGCAAATGACAGATCAAGTGAAGAAGTTACGTCTTGATGGACCAGCGGGGACGGGACCAGATGTTGTAACATTGCCACACGATCAAATTGGGAATGCAGTAACAGAAGGCTTACTTTCTGAAGTAAAAGCAGATGACACAGTGAAGAGTAAATTTACTGACTTATCAATAAAAGCACAGACATACAACGGGAAATTATATGGTTTACCAAAAGCAATTGAAACACCAATTTTTATTTACAATAAAAAATTAATGCAAAAAGCACCAGAAACGATGGACGAGCTGTTTAACTTCTCAAAAGACTTTACGAAGGATGGCAAGTACGGATTTTTAACATTAGGAGATAACTTCTACTTTGCTAACGCGTTTATGGCAGGTATGGGCGGATATGTATTTGGTGAGAAAGATGGAAAGCCAAATGCAAGTGATGTTGGATTAAATAATAGCGGAGCAGTACAGGGTGCTGAATATCTTCAAAAATGGTACAAAGAAAAGTTATTCCCAAAAGGTATTATCGGTGAGTCTGGCGGCCCGGCTGCTGATGGATTATTCAATGAAGGAAAAGCAGCATCTATTATGAACGGACCGTGGGCGTTCCAAGCGATGGAAAAGAACGGAATTGATTATGGTGTTGCTCCAATGCCGAAATTACCAAATGGTCAACCGATGAAAACATTTGTTGGGGTAAAAGGATGGCATGTAACAAGCTTCTCTAAACAAAATGATTTAGCTACAAAATTCACTGAGTGGGTAACGAACGAAGAAAACGCAAAAATTAGATTTGAGAAGACAAAAGAAATTCCTCCAGTAAAATCAGTAATGGAAGATCCAATTATTAAAGATAATGAAGCTGCAAAAGCAGTTGCAACTCAATCAGAAAATGGAATTCCAATGCCGAATATTCCAGAAATGCAAGAAGTATGGAAACCAGCTGGAGACGCTCTGCAGTTAGTTGTTACAGATAAAGAGGCACCAAAAGCCGCGCTTGATAGTGCAGTGAAACAAATTAAAGGAAATATTGAGGCAAATCATAGTAAGCAAAAATAAGGTGAAATTCGTGCCTCTAATATGAGAGGCACGAATTCTCTCCCTTCCAAGTAGGAAGAAAAAAGGGGGAAGGAACATGCAAACATCTATGGAACCAATGAAAGATATGAACGGTTCGAAACATAGGAAAATGGCGACCATGTTATCTATTATTCCAGGCATGGGCCAAATATATAATAAACAATATGTAAAAGGTCTTATTCTTCTAGTATTAACAGGTTCATTTATTGTAGCATTTGCTGATTTGTTAAATATTGGATTATGGGGAATTGTAACGCTCGGTACAGAAGTTCCACGTGACCATTCTGTCTTTCTATTAGTAGAAGGGATTTTGGCACTTATCGTCATAGTGTTCGGACTTGGAATATATGGATTTAACTTATATGATGCATACCAAAATGGGAAGAAACGTGATATAGGAACACCATTAAACTCAGTAAAAGAGCAATACCGTAACTTATTAGATCAAGGTTTTCCATATTTAATGGTTTCACCAGGATTTCTATTACTTATCTTTGTAGTTGTATTTCCAATCATTTTTGTAATCTTAATTGGATTTACGAACTATGACTTATATCACTCTCCTCCAGCTAAATTAGTAGATTGGGTGGGCTTTAAAAACTTTATTGATATTTTCACATTACCAATGTGGAGAGAGACATTTTTAAGTGTATTTTCTTGGACTGTCATTTGGACATTTGTTGCAACAACATTACAAGTTGCACTTGGTATTTTCTTAGCGATTATCGTAAATCAGCCTGGTATTAAAGGTAAGGCAATTATTCGAACAATCTTCATTTTACCGTGGGCTGTTCCAGCATTCGTATCTATTCTTGTCTTTTCGGGTATGTTTAATGAAACATTTGGAGCAATTAATAATCAAGTATTAGCTTTATTCGGGATTGAAAAGATTGCTTGGATGACAGATCCGTTTTGGGCGAAGATTGCTTTAATTATGATCCAAACGTGGCTCGGTTTCCCATTCGTTTTTGCAATGACAACAGGTATATTGCAATCGATTCCAGGAGAATTATATGAAGCTGCTACAGTAGATGGAGCAACTGCTTGGCAACAGTTCCGCAAAATTACATTGCCACTTGTTTTATACGCAACAGCACCAATTTTAATTACACAATATACGTTTAACTTTAATAACTTTAGTATCATTTATCTATTTAACGGCGGAGGTCCTGCTGTAGCGGGGCAAGATGCAGGTGGAACGGATATTTTAATTTCATGGATTTATAAGTTAACGATGACTTCAGCGCAGTACGGAAAAGCAGCAGCTCTTACAATGATTTTATCGTTAATCGTTATTACAGTTGCGTTATGGCAATTTAAGAGAACAAAATCATTCCAAGAAGAGGATATGATGTAAATGAATATTAAACGACAAAAGATGTTACGTCTTTCATTAAGTTATTTGGTTATCTTCATAATGTGTGCGATTATTTTCTATCCATTACTATGGATTATTGGTTCATCGTTTAATCCAGGAGATAGTTTATCTGGTTCTAGCATTATTCCGAAAAATGCTACGTTAGATCATTATCGTAAGCTACTTGATCTTGATTCAAGTAATTACTTACTTTGGTATAAAAATACGTTAAAAGTTAGTGTTATGACGATGATTTTTTCTGTGTTAGCAATTAGCTTTACTGCTTATGCATTTTCGAGATATCGTTTTGTCGGAAGAAAAAATGGTTTATTAACATTTTTAATTCTACAAATGATTCCGAACTTTGCAGCGTTAATCGCACTATACGTATTAGCGCAGTTAACAGGATTAATTGATACACATCTTGCATTAATTTTAATTTATGTGGGCGGAGCAATTCCAATGAATACTTGGCTTATGAAAGGGTATTTTGATACGATTCCGAAAGAGTTGGATGAGTCAGCCCGCATGGATGGAGCAGGGCACTTCCGTATTTTTTGGCAAATCATTATGCCGCTTGCAAAGCCAATCGTAGCGGTTGTAGCATTATTCACTTTCATCGGTCCATTTACAGATTTCATTTTAGCAAGTATTATTTTACGCACGCCGGAAAATTACACTTTAGCAGTTGGATTATATGAAATGGTAGCGAAGAAATTTGGTAATGAATTTACGACGTTTGCAGCAGGTTCAGTATTAATTGCAATACCAATTTCGATTTTATTCCTATCATTACAAAAATACTTCATTTCTGGTTTAACAGCTGGTGGTACGAAAGGATGAAAATGGGACATTACGTCCCATTTCTCTTTTCATCTCTCTATAAAAGGATTTGTAGGGAGATGAAAAGAGATTTGACATTAAATGTGAAAAAATGTGAAATAAATAGTATATTATAGTATAGGAAAAAAGAGCTATATCCCTTACAATACATGGAGAGGGAGAATAAGATGATTTTTGCAAGATAAAACAAAGAGATGAAAGTTTACGACTTCTCCTATTACTTGCACCGGTTGCAAGATAAAGTGAAACTTTAATCAGTGGGGGTCTTACTGCCCGGCAAATAGCGGGATAACAATATATGAAATATGGCAGAGAAGTGAGAGGGGGGATTTTTATGACAGTTACAATTAAAGATGTGGCGAAGAAGGCAAATGTTGCACCATCGACAGTTTCCCGTGTAATTGCTGATAATCCAAGTATAAGTGAAAAGACAAAGCGCCGTGTTCGAAAAGTGATGAGTGAACTAGGCTATCACCCAAATTTAAATGCAAGAAACCTTGCAAATCAAACAACGAAAACACTTGGGCTCGTTATGCCGAGCTCAGCAAGTAAAGCTTTTCAAAACCCATTCTTTCCAGAAGTTATAAGAGGAATTAGCTCATTTGCACATATGGAAGGGTATGCGCTTTATATGTCGACAGGTGAAACGGAAGAAGAAATTTTTAATGGTGTTGTAAAGATGGTACAAGGGCGGCAAATTGGTGGAATTATTCTTTTATATTCAAGAGAAAATGACCGGATTATTCAGTATTTGCATAATCAAAATTTCCCGTTTGTATTAATTGGAAAACCATATGATCGAAAAGATGAAATTACATATGTAGATAATGACAATTATACAGCAGCAAGAGAAGTAGCCGAATATTTGATTTCATTAGGCCATAAACAAATCGCGTTCATCGGCGGTGGATCAGATTTACTTGTAACGAGAGATCGTTTGGCGGGGATGAGTGATGCTTTGAAACTAGCAGATATTATATTACCGAAAGAGTATATTTTACACTTTGATTTTTCAAGAGAGAGTGGTCAACAGGCTGTTGAGGAATTAATGGGACTAAAGCAACCACCGACGGCAATTATGGCAACGGATGATTTAATTGGACTTGGCGTGTTAAGTGCGCTTTCTAAAAAAGGATTTGTTGTACCGAAAGATGTTTCTATTGTAAGTTTTAACAATGCTTTATTATCAGAAATTGCTAGTCCACCGCTTTCAACAGTTGATGTGAATATTTATCAATTAGGGTATGAAGCGGCAAAAGCTTTAGTTGATAAGGTAGAGCATTCTGAGTCTACTTCAAAATGCATTATTATTCCGCATAAATTATTGAAGCGCCAAACTTGTGATCATTATGCGTAAAAAAAGCTAAGAGTTTAACTCTTAGCTTTTTGCTTTAGAAAGGCTTCTAAACGATCGCAGCCTTCTTTTAAAGTTTCCATACTATAAGCATAGGAAAGGCGAAGGTAGCCTTCACCATATTCAGAAAATGCCGTTCCAGGAACGACGGCCAGCCCAGCTTCTTTTACAAGATCAAGTGCAAAATCAAATGATGAAGATGTTAAGTTTCCGACATATGGGAATAAATAAAATGCACCCGTTGGCTTCTCGACTGTTAAGTCCATTTGAATGAGTCTATTATATACGTAATCACGGCGCTTTTTATATTGATGACGCATCATCTTAGGTGCATCTTTAGCAGCTGTTAACGCTTCAATTGCAGCATGTTGGGCGATTGAATTAGCGCATGTCACATTGTATTGATGAACTTTTAAAATATGCTTTGCCAAATAATTAGGAGCAAATAAAAATCCAATACGCCATCCTGTCATAGAATGTGATTTGGCTAAGCCATTAATGACAATAGTCTTCTCACGCATTTCTGGGAATTGAGCAATAGATGTGTGTTGCCCTTCATATACTAGTTCGCTATAAATTTCATCAGAAAGAACGAAAATATTTTTATCTTTTAAGACAGATACAATATCTTTTAATTCTTCTTTGGATAGGGTAACACCAGTTGGATTAGAAGGATACGGCAAAACGACGCATCTTGTTCGTTCTGTAATTGCATTTTGCAATGCCTCAGCGGTTAAACGAAATCCAGTTTCACGAACATCTATAAAAATAGGCGTTGCACCGCATAGTCGAATAATCGGCTCGTAACCAGGATAAATAGGAGCAGGTAAAATTACTTCCGTTCCTGGTTCTAAAATAGTTCGGAATGCAACATCAATCGCTTCACTAGCGCCGATTGTAACAATGGTTTCGTTTTCAAGTGAATAATGTAAATCGTAGCGATCCTTTACAAAGTTACAAGCTGCTTCGCGTAATTCTAGTAAACCAGCGTTATGTGTATAACTTGTATAATTTTCTGTAATGGCCCGTTTAGCTGCTTCTTTTACTAGAGAAGGTGTAGGGAAATCGGGTTGCCCAATTGTTAAAGAGATAAGATTATCATAGTTTTGAATCATATTAGAGAACTGACGGATTCCAGAAATTTGGATGTCCTTCACTCTAGGATTAATGAATTGTTCCATTGTATCTCCCTTTCTTCCGTTTGAAAATTAAGTTCATTTTATCATATTTTTAACTATTACGCTTTGTTTATAAAATTTCCCCCGCTATTTGTGAAAGATAAGAATCGTATCTTAAAATTCAGTGGAAGTAAGAAATTATGTGAGGATTCAAATGTCTATAAGAGTATAAGCTGTGTGAGTTAATTAAAGTTTCACTCCATTTGTTTAAGCATAAACACAAAAAAAGCCGCTGCAAGCGACTTTTTAATAACCGTATTCCCAATCTATTTCATCTTCGTTCCAAAGTACGGAAGATACTCTGCCAAGATGGACAACGGATTCATTTACAGCACATGTACAATCTTCGTCCCCTGCTTTATGTTGCAATTCTTCGTATACTGATTTTTCAACGTTTTCAAGCACAACCAAATTTTCCTCTTTTAAAACAAGCGTAGTACCCGCCATATTTATCTTCCTCCTACTAAAGTAATGATCACTTAATTGTAAACATAGATAGTATGGATTATATGCTGTATTTTGCAATAGTTGTCCGTCTAGTGAAGTGTTTTTTATTTTCTTTGTAATCCGTATTCATTGTATACTGCATGAAGGAAATTTGGTACAGGGTTTACAATCATTTCGAAAATTTGTAACATTTATTATTAGTTGTTAACAAATAATTAACAAAAATGTTAAGAAAAATCAAAATTTTAAAACAAATAGACTTATAAAATGATATAATCATATCAAAATACATATAGGGGATGAGAGGCTATGGAGCTGATTCGTGATTTAATGATCCAAATTGCCATCATTATTTTACCACTATTTTTATATGAAGCGATTCGTTTAAATCGTTATCAAGAAATGCTTCCGAAGCCTAATCGCTACTTTATTATGTTTTTATCTAGCGTTACACTCGTTCTCTCCATGACATACTCTATTTGTTTTGGTACCGTTTGCGGATACAATTTCCATCCAATCCCAATTGTTAGTGGTTTTTTATATGGTGGGATTGTTGGGCTCATCCCTGCCATTATTTTTGTTGCATATGAATGGATTTTTAAGGGGCTCAGTTGGTTGCCTATCGTAGAAGTTATATTTCTTTCGATAATTCCATTGTTTTTGTCAAAGAAATGGTCTCTTTTTTCAAGAGATAAGAAGCTAATATTAGCTTTTATGATTGCATCATTTTATGTTCTTGTTTCATTAGTAGTCGGGATGTTGAATGTCCTTTTAGAAACAGGTTTTACACCGTACATATCTAATCTATATAGTGGGTATATATTTGCATCACTTATTATGGTTATGACAATGGTATTTCAAGTGTATTTGACTGAGTATTTAAATGAAAATGCATTATTGCGTACAGAAATGCAAAAATCAGAAAAACTTAATATTATAAGTGAGTTAGCTGCAAGTGTTGCACATGAAGTTCGAAACCCTCTCACTGTTGTACGAGGGTTTATTCAATTGCTAGAGAGTACGGAAGACGTAAAAAACAAAGATTATATGCGTCTCGTATTAGCTGAACTGGATCGTGCTGAACAGATTATTTCAGATTATTTAAATTTAGCAAGGCCTCAAATTGAAAAAAAAGAACATATTTGTTTATCAGCACAATTAATTGAAATGACAACTCTTATGTCATCATTTGCAGCGATGCAGGGCGTTTATTTGCAAGTTGAGATTTCTGAGAGCCTTTATACTATCGGCGATAAGGCGAAATTGAAGCAAGCTATTATGAATGTTGTTAAAAACGGTATTGAAGCAATTCAAGGAAACAAAGGGTATTTAAAAGTAACAGCTATTCAAAAAGATGAAATGATAATAATAAGAGTTAAAGATAGTGGTGTTGGAATGACAAAAGAACAGTTAGCAAGGCTTGGACAACCGTATTATTCTTTAAAAGAAAAAGGAACAGGATTAGGTCTTATGGTAACATTTAGTATTTTACAAGCGCATAATGGTACATTGGAATATAAAAGTGAAAGCGGAAAAGGAACTGAAGCTATTATTATATTGCCAGCTGTACGATATAAGGAATAAAAGTTACCGGTAGAAGGTAACTTTTTATTTTATCTTGCATTAGAAAAATATACGAAATTTCATTCATTTATTTTATCTTGTTTTGTTCGAACGAATAAACTTTTAAATGATTGAAAGAAGCTTTGCTCTTTTGAGGCGGCGACTAATTTTTTTGTTTCTTGAATTTCGCGAATAACTTGCATAAGTTGTGCATCGCGGTTGCTATCTTTATTGTAAATTTGATTGACAAGTTTATTCATTTTTTCTTCTTGTTTGGATTCTCGCTTATACATATGATTCATTAATAAGTCCATCTTTTCTTTTTGGAGTGCATCTGTTTGAGCGGCGTGAACAACTAGCTCTTGTAACATTTTTTCTTGAGAGCCTTCTTTTACATAAACTTGTTGCATTAGTTCATCTAATTTCTCGTCTTTTAAACGATTTTGTGTAATGAGAGTAGAGTTTTGGTGAATAATTGCTTCATTTAATTGAGCAAGCATTTCAAGTTTTAACATGAACTCCTCAAAGTTACGTCCATCTTCTTTCGGTTGTATCTCTTGTTTATCTTGAATAACAGGTACAGGTGGGGCCTCTCTTTCTTTTAAAATAATAGGTATTGTTTCTGAAATGTCTTCTTGTAATGTAGCAGCTCTTTCATGTATAGATTTCAATAGTTTTAAATCATCCAATTTATAAATACGAGCATCAGCTGTTTTGGAAATGATATAACCGTGTTCCTCTAAGAGTTGGCTATATTTTCGGACTATATGTTTTGGGATACCTGTTTTATTTGTAACATCTTTCGTT
The DNA here is from genome assembly GCF_042136375.2 of Bacillus altaicus. Taxonomy (NCBI): domain Bacteria; kingdom Bacillati; phylum Bacillota; class Bacilli; order Caryophanales; family Bacillaceae; genus Bacillus; species Bacillus altaicus. The sequence continues at coordinate 1,681,545 of NZ_CM143394.1, forward strand.
TTATAAATAGCTTCCATGATAGTTCCTCCCCAAAAAGTATCGTATATATCATTTCAATCTTTTATGAGGACTTCCTTTGAAAAAGAATGTCGGAAGGTTATTAGTTTTCTACAGCATTAGTGAAAAGATGAGGAAAAATGAATGTTTTTGGCGAAATGGAGAGGAAGAGCTAAAATAATGTCTGAAAACATACCTAGAAGAAGTTTGTTATAATAACTGAGGAAAAGAAATTGGTAGGAACACGGAGGTACACATGAAGCAATTTAAAGGTATTATCATTTCAATTATTGCAATTCTTTCTCTTTTGGTAGCGGTATATGAAGTATTTGTGCCAGAGGAGACAAGTACTAAAAAAACAACTACGTATGATCAAATTCTAGAGTTCCCGAAAGAACGATATCCAGAGACCGGGAAACATATAACGGATGCTATAAAAGAAGGGCATTCAGAAATGTGCACAATTGATCGTAATGGTGCAGCGGATAGAAGGAAATTATCGTTAGCGCCATATCCGACGAAGAAAGGTTATGATCGTGATGAATGGCCGATGGCGATGTGTAAGGAAGGCGGAAAAGGAGCCCATATTGAATATATAAGTCCAGCAGATAACCGCGGTGCAGGTTCTTGGGTAGGGAATAAGCTAGACAAATATCCAGATGGTACGCGTGTGAAATTTGAAGTGAAATAGTAATTGGCATACATTTCATAGTGGAGGAGAGGGGTAGTTATGGAATTAACAATTTCATATTCGCAATTAATGATAATGAATTATGATGGTCAGCAGCCTTATGTAGATTGGACTCCTGAAGATTTTGAAAGAGGCTATGCTGAGGTGGATGGAGCTATTATTTTTGAAGCAATCTCTGACTATACTTGTGAAGTAGAAGTTACTTGCGGAAATCATATTGAGAAAGAAGAAGTGGTTAGAACGATATCAGTTCCTTTCACAGTGAAGAATGAAGAAGTATATATAACAAGTATTCTTTCTAATAAATTTCATATTCCTATTCCGAACGGGGAATATATGATAGTCTTGCAGGCAACTCCTCTTGAAGAGCCAACAGACGATGAATTGTATAAAGTACAATACGACTTCTATTTTGAGAGTGTAGAATAAAAAAACGTGTTATCCTTTTTGGAGGATAACACGTTTTTTATTATGCGTTTGTTTTTAGGAGAGAACGAGCGTCTTTTGCTGCCTGAACCATGTGCTCTAAAGCAGGTATAACTTCCTCAGTTCTTCGTGTTTTTAAACCACAGTCTGGATTAATCCAGAAATATTTAGGATCACATACTTGTAAAGATTGTTCTAAGATTGCGAACATTTCATCTTTACTTGGGACACGTGGGCTATGGATATCATATACACCTAGACCAATTCCTTTTTCATATGTTGTATGTTTTAATGTATTAATAAATTCTCCATGACTTCTTGATGTTTCGATAGAAATAACATCTGCATCTAACGCACGAATTGCATCTACAATATCTTCGAAGTTACTGTAACACATATGAGTATGAATTTGTGTTTCATTTTCTACAGAAGATGTTGCTAAAAGGAAGGATTGAACTGCCCATGTAATGTATGCATCCCAATCTTTCTCTTTTAACGGCATACCTTCACGAAGTGCAGGCTCATCGACTTGGATTACTCTAATTCCGGAAGATTCAAGTAATTCAATTTCATGACGAAGTGCTAATGCAATTTGATATGAAACTTCTTTTCTTGAAATATCATTTCGAACGAATGACCAATTTAAAATAGTGACAGGTCCAGTGAGCATACCTTTTACTACTTTCTCTGTTAAGCTTTGTGCATATACAGTTTCTTTAATAGTCATTCCACTTATAAAGGCAACATCACCATAAATAACAGGTGGTTTTACGCAGCGGGAACCGTATGATTGTACCCATCCGTTTTTAGTAAAGGAGAAACCAGCAAGTCTTTCGCCGAAATATTCCACCATGTCAGTTCTTTCGAATTCACCATGTACTAGTACATCAAGACCAATATCTTCTTGGTAACGAATCCACTTTGCAGTTTCTTTTTCAATGAATTGATTATATTGTTCATTTGTAATATCGCCGTTACGCCACTGTTTACGTGTTTGACGAACTTCAGATGTTTGTGGGAAGCTACCGATAGTTGTTGTTGGTAACAACGGTAATTGTAAAGCTACTTGCTGTAGTTCATATCGTTTTTCAAATGGAAGAGGACGTGAGAAATCATCTTCTTTAAGTGATGTACGTGCCACTTTTACATCTTCACGATTACGTGCAGCTGATGAGCGGATTGCATGATGTGCATTACGATATGTTGTCAAATCGCTACTTATGCTGTCTACACCTTTAGTAAGAGCAGAATGGATAAGGACTAGTTCTTCTAATTTTTGATTAGCAAATGCAAGTGCATCAAATAATTCAGTTGCTAATTGCGTTTCTCCCGTTTTATCAATTGGAGTATGCAATAAGCTACAAGAAGGTTGAACAATTAAACCTTTTGCTGTGATTTGATTTTGTAATGTTGTAAATAAAGAAAGTACATCATCAAGATCAGCTCTCCAAATGTTACGGCCATCTATACAACCGATAGCTAAAATTTTATCAGCTGGGAATCCATATTTTGAAATAGCATTTACATTACCTTCTTTGCCATGAACAAAGTCTAATCCAATACCAGAAACAGGGAATGTAATGATTTCTTCATAGTTCTCTTCTACACTATCAAAATATGTTTGTAGAAGAAGATTAGCATTCGGAACTTCTTTATGAATAGCTTCGTAAAGTTCTTTCGCTTGATTAATTTCATCTTTTGTTAAAGATGCGAAGATTGGTTCGTCAACTTGAATAATTTGTGCTCCAGCTGCGTGTAATTCAGAGAATAATTGTACATAAGGTGCAACTAGCTCTTTTAAAATAGTGGCAAATTGCTCTTCGTTATAACCTTTTGCTAGTTTTAGGAATGTATAAGGTCCTAAAATAACTGGTTTTCCATCAACGCCTAACTCGTTTTTCGCTTCTTCATATAAACGAAGAGGGCGATTGTCTTTTAAAGAGATTTGTAATCCTTCTTCATATTCAGGAACAATGTAATGATAGTTTGTGTTAAACCATTTTGTCATTTCAGAAGCAACGTGATCTTTAGAGCCACGTGCCATTGCAAAATATACATCAAGGTAAGAGGTAAACTCTGAAAAACGTGACGGGATGAATCCTAACATGTAGGCCGTATCCAGAACGTGGTCATAATATGTAAAATCGCCAACTGGAATTAATTCGATTCCTTTTTCTTGCTGTACTTTGACGTGTTGAAGGCGAATTTCTTTCATTGTCGTTAAAAATTGTTCTTCATCAATTTTATTGGACCAAAAAGCTTCCAATGTTTTTTTCCACTCTCGTTGTAGTCCGATACGTGGATAACCTAAGTTACTTGTTTGAATTGCCATTTTAAATTCCTCCCTAATTGAAAGTAAGCATTTCCGTTTACTCGGAAATACCTATAACAAAAAGCATAAAGGCATAGAAAAATAAGCCTTCCTTTTTGTTTTTAACACCTCATCATCATCCGTGAGTCTATCAGTGTTGTTAAAACAGGCAGGTCTCCTGACTTATGCTTTATATAATTTCTTTCACCTTCCCGTTTTCACAGTGGCACCAAAAAGAAATCTCAGCATTTACAGTGGCGGGACCGTGTTGGAGTTTCACCAAGCTTCCCTTTTAAACACGAAACGAAATTTCCGTGTACCTATTTTCCTTTTGAAAGGAATTTAACAAGCGATATGATATTGAAACAAATTCTAACACAATTTTTTGAATTTTGTCCACTGTTTTAAAATAAGAAAATTCTAAAGTTTTTTATTAATTATTATTTTAATATTCTGATTCTTGCGAGGGGAGAAAAGGTGTGAGAATTGAAATAAATTGTGGTTAAGTTTCCAAAGAAGAGGGCTATCTTCTTCGGAAACTTAACCTTCATCAATATCAATTTCTGAAAGACGTCCTGCCACTGCATCTGTAAGGAGGGTGTTTAACCATTGTAATTCAACGGTAATATGCTCAATAACGCTTTGTAAAATGTATAGTTGTGCACGTGGAATGTTCCCTTTGCTACAATCGTATATAGTTTGCATTTTATGTAAATATTGAACGGTATCATTTTTCTTTTTTTCTAAAATAGGAACTAACTCTCGATCATCACCAAAATGAGCAAAAGAGAGTGCTGAATAGATCGGTTTATATATTTGGTTTTTTGCTTCGAACTGTTTTAATAGTAACGTGTGAAATAGCCGTTTACCTTCTTCTGTTATATGAAAGATTGTTTTATCTGGCCTATTCGTATCTCGAACAATAGTTGTAATACGAATTGCGCCTTGCTTTTCTAATTGCTCGAAGGCGTAGTACAGTGATCCTTTTGCGTATTTAATATAACAATCCATGTGTCGTTCTTTCATAATGTGCTGCACTTCATATGGATGTTTATCTCCTTCGAGTAGCAAGCCGAGAATGACTAATTTCATACTCATGCTGTCTCAACTCCTGTATATAGAAACTTTATTCATATTATAAACGGCATATCCTTTTTCATAAAGGGATATGCCGTTTCTTTTTTCTATACTAACTTACTTTCTTTTGTTTTTGTTTCGTTTTTGGTCCTGTGAAGAGGCGCTCATTTCCCATAAGTAAAATACAAATAATACTTAGTACGGCCGGAATAAGTGCCCAGAAGAACGTATTAGCAATAGATGTTGCAAGAGCCTCCTTAATGCCGCTCAGTACTTCAGGAGGTAGCTTTTCAGTAGCATTTGGTGATAATAAAAAGCTTGTGTCTCCACCTTTAGGAGCCATTTTTGCTAGTTCAGGAGGGAAGACTGCTGTTAATTTATCAGTGAAAACATGATTTTGAATTGTACCGAAAATTGTTACACCAAGAGTCATACCGAGTGAACGGAAGAATGAATTTGTTGATGTAGCAGAACCGCGATCTCTCATTTCTAGTTTGTGAATAGATGCCATACTTAAAACTGAGAAGGAGAATCCAACTCCAAGTCCAGCAAGCACCATAAACATTGTTACGAGTGTACGAGGTGTTTCCATTGTTAAAGTACTTAGTAAATAAATACCAAGAACGAAGAAAACTCCAGATACTATCATGATGTTACGATAACTTGTTCGTGAAGCTAACTGTCCACCAGTTTGACTTCCAATTACAGATCCTACCATCATAGGTGTCAAAATTAATCCAGCATTTGAGGCTGAACCACCGAGAACACCTTGAACGAAGATTGGAATATAAACTGTACAGATGATAAAAGCTGCGCCATAGAAAAAGGCAACACCTTGGCTAGCTGCAAATAAAGGTTTTTTAAATAAATGGAAAGAAATAATAGGATCGGTTGCGTTTCTTTCTACGAAGAAGAAAATAAGAAGCATAATAATAACAGTTGAAAATAAACCAATAATCACATTAGAGTTCCATGCATATTCCTTACCACCAAGTTCTAGGGCAAACATTAAGCAAATGATACTAATGACAAGTGTAATGGCACCAGCCCAGTCAATTTTTTGTTTTCTATATTCTAGAGACTCGTTATAGTATTTAGTAATGAAGAAGAAGGAAATAAGTCCTAATGGAATATTAATATAGAAGACCCAGTGCCAACTTATATAATCTGTAATGTAAGCACCTAATAAAGGTCCGAAAACACTAGATGTTCCGAAAACAGCACCAAATAGTCCGGTCATTTTTCCGCGTTTTTCAGGCGGGAATATATCATACATAATTGTAAATGCGATAGGCATAAGAGCTCCGCCACCAATTCCTTGAATGGCTCTATAAATACTTAGTTGTTCAATACTTGATGCTGTCCCGCAAAGTGCAGAACCGAATAAGAAAAGAATTAGTCCGCCAATATAAAAACGTTTCCGCCCGTACATATCAGAAAGCTTACCGAATATAGGCATTCCGGCCATTGTTGCTACCATGTAGGCAGATGTGACCCAAACGAATTTGTCGAACCCTCCTAAGTCTCCGACAATTGTTGCCATCGCAGTTGCGACGATTGTGTTATCCATTGCTGCCATTAGAATACCAAGTAGTAAACCAGCAACAACAAATTTTGTTTTACTTGAATCTTTTTTTGAAAGTTGTGCTTCCAAATATAGCCCTCCTTTAATGAAAATTAAACTAACTTAAGTTTTTTAGTGCAATGCGTACAAACTTTATGTACAGTTTGTATCGTTCCCTCTTCATTTATAAAAAATTGCATTGACATGATATAAAGGATGGAAAGCATAAATTATATTATAGTCAAATTTGACTAAAAGGTAAATGTTTTCTTAAGCCAAAGTATTTTATCCCGCTTTAACGGGCAGTAAGACTCCCACCCCAAAATTCGGCGAATGTGAGGAAGTTAGGTGGGAGATCAACTGCCCGTAAAAGCCCGATTGGTGAAGGCTAATAATCAGTGGGGGATGGACAAAACCCCCACTGATTAAAGTTTCACTTTATTATATTGACGAAAAGAGAGAGTAAGAATTTATTTTTTTATGTAGTTACGGAAGGAAATTGTAAAAAAATATTTAATTAAAGAATAACCTGTGTCAACCTATTAAAAATGGTTTTTTCTTTATATTGTCGAATAGGATAAAAGGAAAAGAAAAATTTAAAATAGTTTGTAACAAGCTCAATATTTTTTCTTAGTGTAGTTTATTGCATAGAGAGGCAGAATACAGTTGTATAGATGATATATTTGGAATGAGGTGAATATATTATGAAAATATGGAAACAAATTTCGGATCAAGGAAGGTATTCTATACCGTTACAGCCGGTTTTGTGGATTGATGGTTCTAAAAAGGACACGGAAGCATCTAATGTAGTAGTCACATTGCAAATCCGTAGTATGTATAAAGAAAAATTTTCATATGAGATGATCTATGATGTTAATGACATACTAATTATTCGACTTGAAGTTGAAAACAAAGGCGTTGAAATGATTTCGCGAGTAGTTGTAAGTCATATGATTCGTGATTATTTCGCGTATATCCCAAACTCTTTAAAAGCAGATAAGGGAATAAGTGAGTTTTTATTTCAGCTTGTAAGGTGGCGAATCGATAATCTATTGCCGAGTGAAAGGGTAGAATTAATTTGTCAAATAAAAGCAAATAAAGATAAAGCGCCTCCCAATTCATTATTTCAGGCTACATATACATTTCAATATAAAGGAGTATCATATGGACCGCTACAAACAAATGAAGTGGTTGTCAGAAAATGATAAGAAGGAACCTGTGCGAAAGGTTCCTACTTTAATGAAGATTGTGCTTCTTGAGTAATTTCTTTTGTTCCACTCCTTTTTTTCCAACATAGTTATTTTTGTATCCAAAATATAGAATGAATAGAAATGAAATAACATTTACTAGAGCGTCAATTTGATCGTTTGTAATGAAGTTTATTCCGAAAGAGTTAAATAGTAATTTTAATGATAATAAAAAGCCAGCTAGTAAGCGCATAATATCTGATAGATTTTCTTTTTGAAGCATATAGGTCACTCCTTTCTAAAAACGATATATAGTATATATATGAAATGAAATAGAAAAGGTATACGAGCTTAAGTAGAAATGTACATGGAATATGTACATTTTTTATTTTGTAGAAAAACATTATTGTTATAGAAGCATATATTAGTATAGAAGGGAGGGAAAGTATGAAATATAAAGGGAAAATAAGTGGATTACTACTTGGGAATACAGTGGCAGTTACAGAATGGATTGCGCTGCAGGACGTAATTACAAAACTGGATTCGCGATTATTTTATACCGTCTTTATTATTTATATATTGCAAATGATACTAAGCTGCTATTTTGGACATTGGTATGATAAAAGAGAGAGTGGGCGTATGAATACGGAAGCAGGAGGAATGGCAAGCAACGATTTTGTTGTTGATTTTTTTGGGAAAGTAGCTGCTTTATCGGAACGAGATTCTCGTCATATTACAGTGTACATTCTTTCTGTAAAAGAATGGGAAGGATTAAAAGACACAGTGCAAGAAAAAAGGTTGGAAGTGTTAGTGCAAAAATTGGAACATACCATTGTAAAGACAATTCGAAAAGGTGATGTCGTTACTAAATGGGATGAAAATAAGTATGTTATTGTAGCGGTTGATAATGGCTATGAAAAGTCAACAATAACAAATCGATTAATCAAAAATATTCAAAATGAAATAGCGAATGATTTATTAAGTGTCACACTATTATTTGGGGCTGCAAGTTATCCGATAGGAGGGCAAACTTTTGAAGATTTGTTTAGAAAGGCACAAAATCAATTGTATAATTATAGAAACTTGCAAAGTCATGAATGAAACTTTGATTTGAAGAAGTATGATATAAAGAATTTTTTGTAACATTTTTTTGACTTTTGTTACAAGAAAACTTTTTTTTGTAACAAAAGTCTTTAAAAATATATGAAATCAGCATATAATTGTCTGTGGATGTGTCAATGCATTTTGCACAATGCGTTTCATTTTAAAAGTGTAGAGGAAAGCATGCTCTACACTTTTCCTTTTTAAGAAATTAAAAGAATCTTTGTAAGAGTTGCGAGGTTACCTTTGCACTATGTAAAATGGACAAAGAGGTTATTTGATAGAAAGTGAGAAAGGGAATGATAGACGTGAGAGGTCAACGATCATCTTTTATCAGGTGAAATATTATAGTGTTTCTTGCAGTAGGTAAGATTAAGGTAAATACCTCTATGTTTTAAGACATTACATAATTTCAAGTACGAAAATTGTACAAGCAGTATAAATAATTATTGATGATCTTCGTAAAAAAGATGCGAGCGTGAAATAGATAAAGAAGTTACATGTTTTTCATGGGATTTTTGGCACGATGGTCGTTTATTAATAGGAGGAAAAGATGTTGAAATATAATAAATTAGCAATTGTAACTGCATTATCAATGACTTTACTAGCTGGTTGTTTCGGTCCAAAACCAGAAGAGGAGCTATATGTTGCATTTGAAAATGCTGCCAAGCAAGAAAAAACAATGTTTGAAGATGCGAAAAAATTAGAGTCATTAGAGAAAGAGGGACAAGTATTATATAATCAAATTGTCCAAGAAGGAAAAGATAATAATCAGGCTGTTAAGGATAAGCTTGATCAAGCGGTGAAAAATACAGCTGAACGAGAAAAAGTTATTATTAAAGAAAAAGAGGCGTTAAATAAAGCGCAAGAAGAAGTGAAGTCAGCTGATAAGCATGTGAAGAAAATTGAAGATAATAAATTAAAAGACCAGGCGGATAAAGTAAAGAGTACTTATGAGAAACGACATGATTCATTCCAAAAGATGTACGATAGCTATAATAAATCTTTAAAGCAAGAAAAAGATTTATATACAATGCTACAAGAGAAAGGTACAAAATTAAAAGATATTAGCGAGAAAGTAAAGTTAGTAAACCAAGCATATAAAGATATTGAGACAGAAAAAGATAAGTTTAATGAATATACGAAATCATATAATACAGAAAAAGTTGCATTCTATAAACAAGCGAATATTAAAATTAAGGAAGATAAAAAATAAAACAGTTTGGCCTAATATGGGCCAAACTGTTTTATTTTTTTGTATAGGTACGGCTATACCATGGAACTGCTTCGCTTAATTTTTTTTCTTGTTTTAATGCTTCAGGACCAATATAATCTTGAAGTGTTTTTTTTGCTATTGTTAAAGATAAGGTTGTTTTCGGATTTCGATAGGAGGATTCAAGGTGACCAAGATGCGGTAGGGTGCGAAAATCATCTTTCGTAGGAGGGATATGGAAAAAATAATCACCTAAACGTATAAGAACATCGGATTGTTGTTGACTAAAACGTGGATTTCTAGAAAAATGTAATCCTTCTTTGATAGCCTTTTTTTCAGTAATTAAGCGTTCTAAAGCAGTCTTTTTTAACCAATATAAGTACTTAGGGTTAGTTGCAGCTTTAGCATGACGATTCACAACGAAAATAGATTGAGCTAGTCTATTAATAGAATGTTGATTATGTAATTGAGATTGGGGTTGTGAAGGTTTCATATTGAATCTCCTTTCAAGTTTTCCTTATTATAGCATAAATAAAATGGGTTTTTATTATATGCAAAAAGTAATTGTATATATTTTCAATATTAAAGCAATATTGTTACAAAAAACAACTATTTTGTATAATAGTGATAGAATATGTTTCAGAAATTTGATAATGAAAGAGTGAGAAGTTTGAAAAAAATATTAAAACTACAATATGCCATTATAGACATTGGTTCTAATACAATGCGTTTAGTTATTTATGAAAAACAAAGCGGGGGTTTTTATAAAGAGATTGAAAATACGAAAGTGGTCGCTAGGTTAAGAAATTATTTAGTAAATGGTGTATTAAGTGAAGAAGGAATAGAAGTATTATTACAAACATTATTTCAATTTCAAGAAAGTACACGATTCCATAAGTTAGATCATGTACTTTGCGTTGCAACGGCAACAATTAGACAGGCTGAGAATCAAGATGAAATTAAAAAACTTGTTGAAGGGCAAACAGATTTTACTCTTAGAGTTTTATCAGAATATGAAGAAGCACGTTACGGTTATTTAGCAGTTATGAATTCCACTTCATTTTCAGAAGGAATTACAGTTGATATTGGTGGGGGGAGTACAGAAGTTACATACTTTCGAAATAGAGAAATTTTAGAATATCATAGCTTTCCTTTTGGGGCACTTTCTTTAAAGCAACAATTTATTCAAGGTGATATTCCTACTACAGAAGAGTTAGAGGAAATAAAAAACTATTTATGGTATCAATTTCGAACGCTACCATGGTTAATCGATAAAGAATTATCCCTTATCGCAATTGGGGGAAGTGCGAGGAATATGGTGAAAATCCATCAAAATTTAATTTGTTATCCTATAGCTGGATTACATTTATACAAAATGAAAGAAGAAGATATTAAACATGTAAAAGAGGAATTAAAAGAATTGTCGTTCATAGAGCTTCAAAAGATGGAGGGGTTAGCAAAAGATCGAGCAGATACAATTATTCCAGCAGTCGAAGTCTTTCATATGCTTGTTAACGTTATAGAGGCACCGGCATTTATATTGAGTAAAAAGGGATTAAGAGAAGGTGTTTTTTATGAAGAATTAACGAAAGATTTGGGGATTTCGTACTATCCGAACGTAGTAGAAGAAAGTTTATATTTATTATCATATGAATACGAAATGGATATGGAATGTGTAATTCAACTTATTAAACAAGGAACATTGATTTGTAAACAACTTGAAGGAGTAGGACTTATTTCTATGTCGGAAAAAGACTGGGAAATATTCCATCAAGCCGCGAAAGTATTTAATATAGGGAAGTACATTGATGAAGAAGCGAGCCGCTTACATACGTTTTATTTACTAGCGAATAAAACAATTGATGGCATGATGCATAAAGATCGAGTTAGATTAGCACTTATTGCTTCATACAAATCAAAAATGTTATTTAAACAACATTTAGCCCCATTTGAAGGATGGTTTGATAAAAGTGAACAAAAAAAAATCCGGTTATTAGGAGCTGTTTTGCAATTTTCAGCCGCTTTAAATGTGAGACAAAGAGCGCTTGTTGAAACGATATCTATAACAGAAAGTAAAGAAGGATTAACATTTAGAATTGTATGTGAGAAATCGGCATTAGCGGAAAAAGTGCAAGCTGAAAAACAAAAAAAGCAGCTAGAAAGAGTATTGAAAACGAATATTAACTTATTGTTCGAATCAGAATGTTAAGTTGTACGGATGTCTTTACGAAAAATTAACACTTTGGAATATTATAATTTGATAAAATAAAAGTAACTAAATTATAGTGAAAAAGTTTCAAAGGGAAGTGTGAAGAGAATGGAATTGCTAAAGGGGAATTTAGTAAATTTAAATGATACAGCGTATTATAATAACCGCGAGTTGAGCTGGTTAGCTTTTAATGAACGTGTACTACAAGAAGCGCAAGATGAAAATAATCCACTTTTAGAAAGATTAAAGTTTATTAGTATTTTTAGTTCAAATTTAGATGAATTTTTTATGGTGCGCGTAGCAGGTTTGAAAGATCAAGTAAGTGCTGGATTTAATCAGCCAGAAAATAAAGCAGGTTTAACACCGAAGAAACAGTTAAATAAGATTGCGATAAAAGCTCATGACTTAATGACTGTACAGTATGATACGTTTAAAGGTTACGTATTGCCAGCGCTTGAACTAGAGGGAATTGAACGTCTAACATTCCATGATTTGACGAAAGAGCAGAGGGGATTTATCGAAGAGTATTTTGATGAACAAATCTTTCCAGTGTTAACTCCTGTAGCTATTGATGCGTATCGTCCATTTCCTATGTTATTAAATAAAAGCTTGAATTTAGCTACTATTTTATACGATGAGAAACAGGCAGAGGAAGAAAATCGAACGAAGTTAGGAATTGTCCAAGTGCCTTCTTTACTGGAGCGTTTCATATTTTTACCGAGTGAAGGGCAAAAACATAAATTTATTTTATTAGAAGATGTAATTAGTGGTTTTACCCATAAATTATTCACAGGATATAACGTATCACCTGTTACTCGTTTCCGTATTACACGTAATGCGGATTTAACAATCCATGAAGAAGGTGCACGCGATTTATTAAAAGTAATTGAAAAAGAATTGAAAAAGCGTAAGTGGGGAGCTGCCGTCCGTTTAGAAGTTGGTAAAGAACACATTGATGAAAGAGTGCTAGCGTTATTGTATGAGGTGTTGGAAGTAAAAGATGAAGATGTGTACATGATGGATGGGCCGTTAGATTTAACATGTTTATTCTCCTTATATAAAAAATTAGCGCCTTTATATGAACATCTTGTATATCCGGCTCTTATTCCTCAACCTCCTCAAGATTTAGGTGATGAGGAAGATGTATTTGAAAAAGCGATAGAACATGATATTTTATTACACCATCCTTTTGAGTCGTTTCAGCCAGTCGTTGATTTTGTCCGTGATGCGGCAGATGACTCGAATGTACTTGCGATCAAACAAACATTATATCGTGTAAGTGGAGATTCTCCAATAATTCAGGCGTTGAAGGTAGCAGCTGAAAAAGGAAAACAAGTGACGGTATTGGTGGAGTTAAAGGCGAGGTTTGATGAAGAGAATAATGTTAATTGGGCTAAAGAATTGGAACAGGCCGGATGTCACGTTATTTACGGAGTAAGTCACTTGAAAACGCATAGTAAAATTACGTTAGTTGTAAGAAGAAGAAACGGAAAAATTGAAAGGTTTGTACATCTTGGAACCGGAAATTATAATGATGCAACAGCGAAGTTGTATACCGATTTTGGATATATTACATCGCGAAAAGACTTTGGTGTAGATGCAACAAATTTCTTTAATTATTTGAGTGGTTATACAAAAAAACCGCATTTTCATCATTTATCTGTTGCCCCGTTTGATATAAGAGAGCAGTTTATGGAGTTAATAGATGAGGAAATTCGTTACCATAGACAATATGGAAATGGATATATTATCGCTAAGATGAATTCGTTAACAGATAAACCGTTAATAAAAAAAATGTATGAAGCATCGCAAGCGGGGGTAAGGGTAGAGCTCATCGTTAGAGGGACATGTTGTTTAAGACCTGGTATTCCAAATGTAAGTGAAAATATTCGTGTAGTTAGTGTTGTGGGAAGATATTTAGAACATAGCCGTATTTATTATTTCCATCATAATGGAGATGAAAAAATATATTTATCTTCAGCTGATTTGATGACGCGAAATATGGAAAAACGAGTAGAAATATCCTTCCCGATTTTAGATATTGAAATGAAAGCGAGAATAAAGGCAATTTTACAGCTAATTTTAGCTGATAATGTGAAAACACGTGAACAAAATAAAGATGGTGACTATTATTATATAATTAATAGTAGTATAGAAGAAATCGATAGCCAAGTGAATTTATTTAAGATGGCGTACGAAAATACAGATGCTGAATAATAGAGAAAAAGTAAAAACCTCTTAATCGAAATTAAGAGGTTTTATTTTTTCTCTACTCATATGTTCCATAAATGGAAGAATGAGTAGAGAGAATAGTTTTTTATTATAGGCGTGTGATAAATCGGTTCGTTGATAGAAAAACATTAGAAGAATCGTTGTTTTAAATTAATAATAGTATGGTTGTTGACAAGGCCCCCCGTAACAAGGAAAGGGTGCTGGTGGTGGGAAAGGCGGTGGATATGGTGGATAAAATGGTCTAGGGCCGAAAGCTAATGCTCCACCGAGTAACCCTCCAGCAATTCCAGCTAGAAATGGAACACCGAAAAATGGTAAGAAGCGTGAGTCGCCTGCTGGGCCAATAGGTGCTGAACGAACTGGGATTGGTTGATAATATGGATACATGAACAAACCTCCTTTACTGGACTCATTTTTATCATATGGTGGACCAAGCGTGGATGAGCGCGTACAAGAAAGGATATGTAAGAAAATAGGCGAATTGTTACGAATGTTGTAGGATGAAGAGTGTAATTTCAGGTTTTGACATAAAGCGGAATGGGACACGTGTTCTTCCAATACCTCGATTGACATAAAGAGTCAAACCTTGAATGTTATAGAAACCTTCAATATATTCTTTTGCAAGCGACGGGGTAATAATAGCACCTAAAAAAGGGATTTGTACTTGTCCGCCATGGCTATGACCAGAAAGTTGAAGATTGATTGGATAGGTAGCGATTTGTGGCGCGATATCTGGTTCGTGCACGAGAACAATTGTATAAATATGTTGTTTTGCATGTTGTAAAGTTTCCGCTATTTTTGGTTTACCTAGTAGCATATCATCGAGACCGAAAATAGAAATTTCACTATTATCCAGTAAACGAATTCGCTTTTCGCTATTGTGCAAAAGTTCAAATCCAGATTCGCGCATGATGTGGTCATAGTATTCAGTTCCATATCCACCATGGTCGTGGTTACCATAAATAGAAAATTTACCGAAGGGTGCCTGTATATTCTTTAAAATGGATGCAACAAAAGGAGCCTCGGTATATGTTTGGTAATTATCAATGAGATCACCAGTAAAAAGGACAATATCTGGCTTTTCAGCATTAATCTTGGAAACGATTTGAGATAAATGTTGGAGAGAGAAATAGTATCCTAGATGTAAATCGCTAAATTGAAGAATCTTCATACCATGAAACCCTTTTGGTATGAGTTGTGATTTAAGTGTGTGTTGCGTAAAAGAAAGCAAATAAGGCTCTATATATTTAGCATAATAATAGCCGATACTAGCGGTTATAAATGAATATAGACAAGTGCGTATTCCAGATTTCAAAAAAATTCTTCTTGTAATTTTCTTCATATATAGTTTACTTGAATCTCCCTTCAGGTTTTTAAAAATATTTTAAACACTAAAAAAGTAGTATAGATTACGAAAAAAATGAACGAAAAGAAACCTCTTTACATCAAAATATCAGAAAAGTTGAAAAATATAAAGATTTCTATCAAATAAAGTGATAAAATGAATGTGTATTCATTTTTTGGAGGGGATGTATGTGAAAGAGAAGGTAGTTATTATAACAGGTGGATCAAGTGGAATGGGAAAAGGGATGGCGACTCGTTTTGCAAAAGAAGGGGCACGAGTTGTTATTACAGGGCGTACAAAAGAAAAGCTAGAAGAAGCAAAGTTAGAAATTGAACAGTTTCCAGGGCAAGTATTACCTGTACAAATGGATGTACGAAATACTGATGATATTCAAAAAATGATTGAACATATTGATGAGAAGTTTGGACGAATTGATATTTTAATAAATAATGCAGCCGGAAACTTTATTTGTCCAGCAGAGGAATTGTCTGTGAATGGCTGGAATTCGGTCATTAATATTGTATTAAATGGGACATTCTATTGCAGCCAAGCTGTCGGGAAATATTGGATTGAGAAAGGTATAAAAGGAAATATCATTAACATGGTGGCAACATATGCATGGGATGCAGGTCCAGGGGTCATTCATTCAGCTGCAGCAAAGGCTGGAGTATTAGCAATGACAAAAACGCTTGCTGTTGAGTGGGGACGTAAATATGGGATACGAGTTAACGCTATCGCACCAGGACCAATTGAACGTACAGGTGGTGCCGATAAATTATGGATTTCAGAAGAAATGGCTAAGCGAACAATACAAAGTGTCCCACTTGGTAGGCTGGGGACACCAGAAGAAATTGCGGGTCTAGCTTATTATTTATGTTCAGATGAAGCTGCATACATAAATGGAACTTGTATGACAATGGATGGTGGCCAGCATTTGCACCAATATCCATTTTAAAAGGGATGGAAAATGAATGATTTATTATTTTTTCTTTGGTGAAATGTGACGAAGTTGTGACATGTGAGAGAAATGTGTTTACAAAGGGGAATATATACGTTATATTTAAGACCTCTTTTTTCTTCATAGTAGAATTGCTAATTCCCCTTAGCATTTTACCCCTCTAATCCCTTCAGGAAAACTGAAGGGATTTTTTATTATTTTTCCGTAAATATCGTGTTATAATTTTTGAAAAGTAAAGGGAGGGAAGCACGTTGATAGATGCATTAGATGTAATGAGTAACTTGGATAAAGTCCTTCCTTATTATCAAGCTATTTTTAGTGCTGATGAGCATACAGTAATTGGATATGAAGTTGTAGGACGTATTCAAACAGAAGAGGGCATACAAAGTTTAGCATCTTTCTTCCATGATGATTCTATTCCGAGTGAGTTCCAACTTGAAGCGGATAACATCATTGTAGAAAAAGCGTTAAATAGGTATTTAGAAACGGATCAAAAATTATTATTATTTATACATCGGAATGCTAATGTATTAATGAATGATGAAGATGAAAGTTTACTTCAACTTTTGCTGATGTATGAAGAACAAGGTTTGAACTTACAACGCATTGTTCTAGAAATAACAGAACATGAATGTAAAGAAGATATAGAACAATTTAATCATTTACTGATGTATTATCGTACATATGGTATTCAAATTTCGATTAATAAAGTCGGAACGGGTACAAGTAATTTAGAGCGTATTAGCGTGTTAGCACCGGATATTTTAAAAGTAGATTTAACAAATTTAAGGCAAACTGCACTTTTACAATCTTATCAAGATATTTTATATTCCTTATCTTTACTTGCTAGAAGAATTGGTGCGACATTGTTATATGAAGAAATTGATGCTTTTTATCAACTACAATATGCTTGGAAAAACGGTGGTAGATATTATCAAGGTAATTATTTGAAAGAATGTTTACCTGATTTTATTGAAACGAATGTTTTAAAAGAGCGACTTGGTAATGAATGTCATCAATTTATTCTGCATGAGAAGAAGAAGTTGCAAAAAATTTATAATTTAACAGAGATGTTACGTGATCGAATTGGTGATGTTCTGTCAAAACAAAAAAAGAATGAAGATATAAATGATTGGTTATTACAATTTAGCCAAAGCATATCACAATATAGTTTTCGGATATTTATTTGTAATGAAGATGGTTTCCAACAATCTGGTAATGTTATGAAAAAAGATGGTGAATGGATCATTATGCCAGAGTATTATATGAAGAACTGGAGTTGGCGCCCGTATTTTCTAGAAAATATAATGAAAATGCGTTTTGAGAATAAGGCAAGACTTTCAGATTTATATGCTGATATCGAAACTGGTGAAATGGTACGAACATTTTCATTCCCAATTGATGATGAAAACTTTTTATTTATAGATTTATCGTATGAATATTTATATGAGGAAGATGTTTTATTTTAATGCGCGAAGAGATTCGTGCATTTTTTTTGTTTGTTTTTATCATAAATTGGTAATAGTGAAAATGATGATGAAAATGCTGTCTATCGTTGTAAAGATTTTACGAACGAAATCATCCCTTTCTTTGCATAATCATTGTTACAATGAATACTACAAAGACAAGCTCTTTTAAAAGGAAGGTGAAAAAATGAAGAAATATGGAATATGGTTTGTTCTATTTATATGTGTTGCCTTTCTAGTTGGCTATAGTGTCACAACTGTTTTAGGAAAAGAAGAAGTGAAAGTGGATCGGAAAGAAGTGTTTACAACGATACAAAAAGGTTATGAGACGCAATTTTCAATTCGCGGGAAGCAAATATCTATGAATAAGATGATAGAGACGTTATCACCATATTTTACAAATAATTTCCTTCAAGTTTTTACAGATGAAAACAGTAGAAATGAAAAACAAAGTGGTGAATATTTACTTCCAGCAAAAGAAGCTCCGTTTTCCTTTAATTCAGAAACAAAAATGTCTTATGATGAAGAACATAAAAATTTATATGTCTACGAGCGGGCAAAGAGTGGACAATATCAAATTGTGACATTGCAAAAGGATAATGGAAAATGGAAACTAGCAGGGTATCATGAAAGTCAGGAACTGTTGACTGAAATAAAAAGGTTACAACAATTATGAGAATAGGGATAGGTCTCCCCTATTCCTATTCTATACCGAGTAGCTGTTGTAATTTTTCAATTTGAAAACCTGCGACAACTTCTCCGTCAATTACAACTGTTGGAGTTGAATAGGACTCATAGTCATATAAAAGACGATTGCGTGCAGCAGCGTCTTTTTTTACGTCAAATTCTTCATATACAACGTTATTATGTTTTAAAAATTCTTTCACAATGGTACAAGGCGGACAATCAGGTTGTGTATAAACCTCAATTTTTTTCATTGTAATTCCTCCCTTTTTCTGTTTTTTATTATATTCTGCCAGTATAAAAAGCGCAATAAAGAAGTAAAAAGATGCTCTTTCATCTTTTTACTTCGTATTTCGACAAATTTTAGTTGAGTTTCTGGCCAAGAACCTTTATCCTAGATTGTGGAACGTTTTTTCTGTTATGACGGATAGAATGAGTATAGCTGTAAAACCTATTGGTAGGAAGATCAGAGAAAGGAGAGATTTCATGTCTCTACTCCAAGGAATTTTAACTCGACTTGTTAGTCTACAAGAACAAGCTGAAAGCGGTGAAGTAGCACAACGCTATTTTGAAGTGAACGGTGAGCGCAAATGTAGCGTGAAATTTTTCGATAAAAGTGAAATGTATGAATTAGAAGTGTATCAACAAGGTGAAAAACCTCAAGTGTATCAATTCGATAACATCGATATGGTTGCAATTGAGATTTATGATATCATTAATTGATACATATAAAAAAGGTACTGCCAAATGGCGGTACCTTTTTTAGTTATATTAATTAATGGGCTATACAGGTAGTAGAAGTTGCAATTTAAGTCGCGATTAAATAAAAGGTTTTGAATGTATATGTATAGGAATTTTTTATTTTTCCTACAATGATAGTAAATATTAATAGGAGGTGCAAAGGATGGAACGCTTACCGATTGTTATTTGTCCTAATTGTCACAGTCATGCTGAAATTAATCATGTATTAACCGCCCAGTCTAATCAAAATGTAATTTATACATGTAGGTTTTGTAATTATGTAATTCGAAATATTGAAACGAATAAAGGGTAGTAAGTTATAATTTTTATTTTTGTCCCATACAATGAGAATACGAAAAGTCTGTCTAATTGAAAGGACGTGACTATGTGGACGGTGAGCATACATTTTATAATGTTTCAGAGAGACATTTGAATTTTGATATGGTATTTAACCGTATTTGTAGTTTCATTGAAAAGGATCCACGAAATTTATATCGATTATCTATTGGGACAGACTCACAAGCACATCAAAAGGATACGAGGTTTATTACAGCGATACATATTCATCGGGTTGGAAAAGGAGCATGGGGATGTTTGCATCATAAATCAGTGAAAAATAAGCCAGCAACGTTGCGAGAGAAAATATATTTAGAAACACAGTTTAGTCAAGAAATCGCCTATCTATTTACTCCAAATCATATACAAGCAATATGGGATTTATTGCACCCATACGCTCAAGATGGAGCAGGATTCATAATGGAAATTCATTTAGATATCGGGAATGATGGTTTAACAAAAGAATTTATTTTAGATATGACGATGAAAATTCAAGCAATGGGATTAACAGCAAAAATTAAACCAGATGCTTATGCGGCATTTAGTTATGCGAACAGATATACGAAATAATGTGAAATGATGTCTATATATTCGCAGTCGTTAAGTATCCTTGACGAAAACTGAATATTACATCTACTGAATGAGCTGAAAAATTTATATAATGAGAGTGCAAGGAGAGGAGCATATGGAAAAGGAATTTGTTTTAACAAGAGAAGAAGAAAATTTATTGTTGGATATTCTGTTTCAGCAAAATTACGCGAGCGAAATTTTAGCAGTGGAGCTTACAGACATTGAGAATGGTTTAAAACAGACAGATGTGACGCAATATAAAAAAATCACAAGATTGTTTTACCGATTAAAAAATAAAGGGTATTAAGCACTACCGGAATGGTAGTCTTTTTTTTATGTTCTATGCTAAAATAGCTGTGTATCTTTATTTTTATTAGAAGAATGTTAGGACAAAATAATAATATGAAAACGCTATCATAAAATGTGAGTAGGATTGGAGAATATAAGCAAGGGAAATGGGGGATGTAACATGATTAGTATTCCGAAAGATGAGTTTCAACAAATTCTTGTGAAGGATTTAATGATTTCATCAGAAAAAGTAGCACATGTCCAAATAGGGAATGGTTTAGAACATGCTTTACTCGTTCTTGTGAAATCTGGATATTCGGCGATTCCTGTTTTAGACCCTATGTATAAATTACATGGGTTAATTAGTACTGCTATGATTTTAGATGGTATTTTAGGATTAGATCACATTGAGTTTGAAAGACTTGAGAATATGAAAGTGGAACAAGTGATGAAGGAAGAGATTCCAATTCTTATGTTAGAAGATTCTTTTGCAAAAGCTTTAGAAATGACAATTGATCATCCTTTTATTTGCGCTGTCAATGAAGAAGGTTACTTCGAGGGTATTTTAACACGCCGGGCTATTTTAAAATTATTGAATAAAAAAGTGAGACAGCATAATCGATAACGTAGGGAAAGTGACTTCACTGAAAAGGCGAAGTCACTTTTTTTCGTGCATATCAGTTGTGTATGTATTATATTTAAAAAGATATAAAGCATAAGAAAAGTTTGAACTAACAAACCGTTCTAATGTATAAAAGTATGCAATTAAATTAAGGATGAAATGCTTATTAAAATTAGGTGTATGGAAGCTAAGGAAAGAGGGAGAAAGTTGCAAATTGATGATTTTCAAATGATGGTTGTGTTAGCTCAGGAATCAAATATGAGAAAAGCGGCGGAACGTTTATTTGTTTCCCAACCTGCGCTTAGTCAACGATTACAATCTATGGAGAAACAATGGGGAATGAAATTTTTTATTCGTTCACAAAAAGGATTAACAATTACACCTGAAGGGGAAAAAGTTGCAAATTATGCAAAAGAAATGTTACAACGGGAAGAGGATATTAAAAGTGAACTGGCTCTTTTTAGAACGGAAACATACGGTACGTTAAAAATAGCTGTTGCATCAGTCATTGGGCAATATTGGCTTCCACCTGTTTTGAAAAAATTTGTGCATAAGTATCCTTCTGTGAAGATATCTCTGTTTACTGGCTGGAGTAGTGAAGTGCAAAAGCAATTTTATGAAGGAGACGTTCATGTTGCTATACTGAGAGGATCACAAGAATACAAAGGGCAGAAACAACAATTATTTGAAGATGAATTATACTTAGTTGATAAAGAAATAAAAGATATTTCGATGTTAAAAGAGACAAATAGACCATTTATTCAATTTAAAAGTGATTCGACCTACTATGGACAAATACAAAATTGGTGGTATGGATTATTTTCAAATCCACCTAAGCGAACGATTGTAGTTGACCAAATTGAAACGTGCAAACAGCTTGTTTTAAATGGAATAGGTTATGCTCTTTTACCTTCTACTGTTTTAAAAGAAGTGCAGGAAAATATGTATAAAACACCTGTTCAATTAACGAGAGAAACATGGTTATTGACGAGTGACTCGGCAAGGCAGTTGAAGCAAGTACAAGCATTTTTAGACATTATAGAAGAAATTCAAATGGAAAAATAAGATTATTGTCTTGCTACTCGCTCTATCGTTTGGTAGAGTAACATTATAAATGGATTTAGGAGGCAACAAGAATGAAAATGATGGACGCTAACGAAATTATTTCGTTTATTCAAAACAGTGAAAAGAAAACTCCTGTAAAGGTATACATAAAAGGGGATTTAAAAGAAATAACATTCCCTGAAACGGTACAAGCATTTGTAAATAAAAAATCTGGTGTATTATTCGGAGAATGGTCTGAAATTAAGACAATTCTTGATGGAAATAACAAGCACATTGTTGACTATGTAGTTGAGAACGACCGTCGTAATTCTGCAATTCCAATGCTTGATTTAAAAGGTATTAAAGCTCGTATTGAGCCAGGCGCGATTATTCGTGACCATGTAGAAATTGGTGACAACGCTGTTATCATGATGAATGCAACAATTAACATTGGTGCTGTAATTGGTGAAGGTACTATGATCGACATGAACGCAGTGCTTGGTGGACGTGCAACGGTTGGTAAAAATTGTCACGTCGGTGCAGGTGCTGTACTTGCCGGTGTTATTGAGCCACCTTCTGCAAAACCAGTTATCGTTGAAGATGATGTTGTAATTGGTGCAAATGTAGTTGTTCTAGAAGGCGTTACAGTAGGTAAAGGTGCAGTTGTAGCAGCAGGAGCTGTTGTAACAGAAGATGTGCCTCCATATACAGTTGTTGCGGGAACTCCGGCACGTGTAATTAAAGAAATTGATGAGAAGACAAAAGCAAAAACTGAAATCAAACAAGAGCTTCGTCAATTAAACCCAGAGAAATAAAAAACAAAAAGCGTAAGAGCATGAATGTGCTCTTACGCTTTTTATAGATAGAGGTGCAAAAATGACAGTAAGCAAATTTGTCCAAGTTCGTAGAGATTTACATAAAATTCCGGAAATCGGATTTAAAGAGTGGAAAACACAACAGTATATTTTAGATTATATAGGAAAGCTTCCTAACGAATATTTGGAAGTGAGAACATGGAAAACAGGTGTAATTGTTAAAGTAAATGGGAAAAATCCTGAAAAAATAATAGGTTATCGTGCAGATATAGACGGTCTACCTATTACAGAGGAAACTGGATATGAGTTCTCTTCTGTCCATGAAGGAATGATGCATGCATGTGGACATGATTTGCATGCAACAATCGGTTTAGGCCTTCTAACAGCGGCTGTAAGCGAAAGAATAGATGATGATCTTGTATTTATATTCCAACCAGCTGAAGAAGGTCCAGGTGGTGCACTTCCTATGTTAGAAAGTGATGAGTTAAAAGAATGGAAGCCTAATATGATTCTTGGACTTCATATTGCGCCTGAATACTCTGTGGGAACAATTGCGACAAAAGAAGGTTTACTATTTGCGAATACATCAGAGTTATACGTTGATTTAAAAGGAAAAGGTGGACATGCTGCATATCCGCATACAGCAAATGATATGATTGTTGCAGCGAGTCATCTCGTTACACAACTTCAATCAGTTATTAGTCGTAATGTGAATCCTCTTGACAGTGCGGTAATTACAATTGGGAAAATTACAGGTGGTACAGTTCAAAACATTATCGCAGAAAAGTCTCGTTTAGAAGGAACAATTCGAACGCTATCAGTGGAATCAATGAAACGTGTTAAAAGTCGAATTGAGGCAATTGTTGCGGGAATAGAAGCTTCCTTTCAATGTGAAGCTGTTATTGACTACGGAGCGATGTATCATCAAGTGTATAACCATGAAGAGTTAACGAGAGAGTTTATGCAATTTACACGTGAACAAACGAATATGGACGTAATTACATGTACGGAGGCAATGACAGGTGAAGACTTCGGTTATATGCTTCGAGAGATACCTGGATTTATGTTTTGGCTTGGAGTAAATTCAGAATATGGTTTACATCATGCGAAATTAAAACCAGACGAAGAGGTTATTGAGAAAGCGATTGTATTTTTAAATCAATATGTGAAGTGGAAGGGAAATAGAAAGTGAACTTACTCGCCAATTGTGCAACAGTTTAGAGTGGGGATTTTTTAGTTCCGAGACGAAAACATCTTTTGTATTTGTTAGTGTTAGACACCTTCATACAAATGAGTAGAGTTAAATTTGACGTCTTAATAATGAGCAGGGGTTTTTAGCCACTGCTCATTATTAATTAGTACTAATAGGTAAGATAATTATTTAACTACCTTAGACAGGTTTACTTTTAGTATGAAAAGTGTGTAAAATCAATGTGATACATAGAAAAAAGGGTGGGGAATTACGTGCAAATTAGCAGTGCGATTTTATGTTTCGTCTTATATGCATATGTTATTATTGCGGCGGTTTATTTTGGGATAAGTTTTTACGCCTATCGTTTAGCAAATAATAGTGAATATGAAGAAACATACAAATGGGTGAAAAGATATTTGTCACCTGTACTAGAAATTATGAATGGATTTGTTCTTTTTTTATTTATTGGATTAATTGCTTTCTCAACGAGTTTAGTAGGGAATAAGACTACGTTATTTGTACTAGGTATCATTATTTTTATGCTATTAGGAATTCGGATTGGTAATACGGTGTTTTGGAACGAAAGAAAAATAGATGGTTGGACAGGGATGTTTATTCCATGTATGTTAGCTGCAATTGTGACGAATATAGAACATGAATATTATCAATTACATTTTTGGCTTATCATTGTTTTAACAATCCTCTCTGTTTTGTATATAAGTACTGTCGTGCTAACATACATCGCAAATGAAAAAGGAGATGCAAAAGGTGCGCGCTTCTTTAGAGGGCGTGCATTATTATGGAGTGTGCCGACGATGGCAGTTATAGGAATTATTGCGATATTAGTAAATGGATATCAATTTACTAATTGGCAATTGTTTTTAGAAAGTTGGTGGATCTTCATTGTTTCGCTTGTAGCTTTTTTAGGCGCAACACATTATTTATTCCATCAACATCATTACATATTGGCACTGTTATTCGCATTTACACAACTTTTATTTGCTTTTTTCGGACAAGAAACGCTATTGTTCGTTTTTGAAACATTTAGTTCATTTGGAAATATATTTGTATTTGGTATGTTAATTTTCGGTATCGCGTTTTATTTACAACAGTATTTTTATATGCAAAAACAAAAATAAGAAGTATATACAGGTTTTTGTAGCGAATTTAAAGTATGTTACAATAAAAGTACATAGTACTTGATGTTATTGGAGGAATTCCTGTGGGCGAAAAAGAGAAAGAATTTGCTGTTATTGGGCTTGGCCGTTTTGGTGGAAGTATTTGCCGTGAATTAGCTCAATTAGGTATGGAAGTAATGGCAATTGACTCAGATGAGGATAAAATTAATGAGTTTGCAAATATAGCTTCGCATGCTGTAATTGCAGATTCAACAGATGAGATGGTATTAAAAAGTCTTGGTATTCGTAATTTTGATCATGTAGTCGTTGCTATTGGAGATAATTTGAATTCAAGTATTTTAACAACGTTAATTTTGAAAGAATTAGGTGTGAAAAATATTACTGTAAAAGCTCAAAATGACTATCATGAAAAAGTGTTAAGTAAAATAGGGGCAGATCATATTGTGCATCCAGAACGAGATATGGGAAAAAGGATTGCTAATAATATCGCATCAAGTAATGTGTTAGATTACCTAGAGCTTTCAGATGAGCATAGTATTGTAGAGATTATCGCAAATAAAAAAATTGATGGGCACTCTTTAATTGAATTAGATATTCGTGCGAAGTTTGGTTTGAACATTGTAGCAATTAAACGTGGGAAAGAAGTTATCGTATCTCCTCGAGCTACAGAAAACATTCAGGCGGGAGATATATTAATTGTAATTGGTCATGACGATGAAGTAGATCGTTTTAAGCATTTTTTAAGATAAGAGAAAAGGACAATGCCTCCTCGGCATTGTCCTTTTTCTTATATTTCCATAATGATTGGTAAAATCATTGGACGACGTTTCGTTTTTTCGTATAGGAATGGTGCCAATGTGTCTGTAATCTCATTTTTAATTTCAGACCATTGTGTTGTTTTTCGCTCCATTACTTTTTCTAAATGTGTTGTAATTAATGTTTGAGCATCGTTGATTAAATCGCTGCTTTCACGCATATAAACGAAACCACGCGAGATGATATCAGGTCCTGCTGCAACTTTAAATTCTCTCATATCAATGCTTACAACTACAATAACGAGTCCTTCTTCAGAAAGAATGCGACGATCACGTAATACGATATTACCGATATCTCCAATACCATTTCCATCGATATAGACAGAGCCAGATGGGATTTTCCCAGCTACGCTTGCTTCATCAGAACGTAAAGCGAGAACATCCCCGTTATCCATAATGAAACAATTTTCTTCTGGAATACCACAATCATTCGCTAATTTCATATGCATACGTTGCATACGATATTCACCATGAATTGGCATGAAATATTTCGGCTTAATAAGACGTAGCATTAACTTTTGTTCTTCTTGTCCACCGTGTCCACTCGTATGAATATTTGAGAGTTTACCATGGATTACATCAGCGCCAGCGCGGTACAACATGTTAATTATACGACTTACACTAATTGTATTGCCTGGGATTGGTGAAGAAGAGAAAACAACTGTATCGCCAGGGATAATTTGAATTTGACGATGTGTACCATTGGCAATACGTGAAAGTGCTGCCATCGGCTCCCCTTGACTACCTGTACATAACATAACAACTTTATTAGCTGGTAGGCGGTTTAGCTGAGATGTGTCAATGAATGTATCCTTTGGACACCGGATATAACCAAGGTTTTGTCCGATTTCAATAGCTGCTTCCATACTTCGACCGAATACAGCTACTTTACGATTGTTTTCAACAGCAGCCTCAACAACTTGTTGTAAGCGATGGATATTCGATGCAAAGGTTGCGAATATAATACGACCGTCTACTTTGCGGAATATATCTTGAATACTATCACCAACGCGGCGCTCAGACATCGTAAAGTTTGGCACTTCACTGTTTGTACTATCAGATAAGAGACAAAGTACACCGTCTTTTCCGATTTCGGCCATTTTTGTTAAATCTGCTGGTTCGCCGACTGGTGTGAAATCAAATTTAAAGTCACCTGTATGAACGACTTGTCCTTGAGGCGTTTTCACAACAACTCCGTATGAATCCGGAATACTGTGAGTTGTACGGAAGAAGGAAACAGATGTCTTTTTAAATTTAATAACATCATCTTCTTGAATTTCATAAAGTTTTGCTTTACGAAGTAATCCGTGCTCTTCTAATTTGTTTTTTATTAGGGCAATTGCTAATTTTCCGCCGTAAATTGGAATGTTCACTTGACGTAATAGATAAGGAATTCCACCGATATGATCTTCGTGACCATGTGTAATGAATAACCCTTTAATTTTATCTTCGTTTCGCACAAAATAAGTGTAATCTGGTATTACATAATCGATCCCGAGGAGTTCGTCTTCTGGAAATTTAATTCCAGCGTCAATTATAATAATTTCATCTTGAAATTGAACAGCATATGTATTTTTACCGATTTCACCAAGACCACCGAGGGCAAAAACGGCAGCTTGATCATTTTTTAGGAATTTCATATGACTATACGATCTCCGCTAATATTAAATCAGCGTTTTGTTTTTCATATTCAAGATGAGCACCAGTAACAGACTGAACGAACTCGATATTATATGCGAACTTTTGTAATTTTTTACGAACATCCTTTTGAGACGTAGCCTCTAAATATAAAACTTTTGTATTTTCACGTACTGGGACCTCAGTTAATTTTTCTTGATAAAATACTTTAAAAATCATTGGGGAAACCTCTCCTTGTCTATGTTTTGCATTATCTGTTACTTATTATAAAGCAAACAGTCACGATTTTCATGTTTTTTCGAATGGGAATGAAGAAAAAGCCCGAAATGGGCACAATTTAAGCGATTGTCTTCTTACGGACTAAATCGTTTAAATAACGCTTGAGCTTTTTCTTCAGCTTCTTCAGCATGATTACTCCTTCCTTTCCTTATTTTAAACATGCATATTACTAATGATAACTCCGTCTCCCATACAAGAAAGAAGATTAGAAGTGAATAGTGAATCTTGTTCTTTTTAGTATAGTGTAAGTTATCCTGTAGTAACGATTAGTAGCCGTTAGTTATAGATATAGTATGAGAAAGAATAGAAAAGAAAATTCATCCGAACAAGTATCCACATTTTTTTACTAATAGTATATGCACATTTCATAAATAAGGTCAGAAAGTGAACGCTTTCTTCACAGATGTTTAATATGTTATACTTTTTTTTGAAATTTGAAAAGTGATAATCAAAATAGGAATATAGAGTGCCAGAAAGGATTTTGACAAATGAATGATAAAATTGTCTTTTTTGATATTGATGGAACATTATTAAATCATGATAAAAAAATTCCGCAATCTACAAGAGATGCAGTAAGAGATTTACAAGAAAAAGGTGTGCATGTAGCGATTGCGACAGGGCGTGCGCCATTTATGTTTGAAGATATTCGTGAGGAACTCAATATACATAATTATGTTAGTTTTAACGGACAGTATGTTGTATTTGAGGATGAGGTATTATTTAATAATCCATTACATCCTGATGCTCTACATAAGTTTACTCAGTTTGCAAAACAAGAAGGATATCCACTTGTATATCTTGACCATCAAGAAATGAGAGCGTCAGTGGAATATCATGATTATGTAAAAGAAGGTTTTGGAAGCTTACAATTCGAGCATCCGGCATATGAACCTGATTTTTATGAGAAACGCGATATTTATCAAACGCTTCTTTTTTGTGAAGTAAACGAAGAAGAAAAGTTTATTCATCATTATCCAGATTTTCATTTTATACGCTGGCATGCATATTCAATGGATATTATTCCTAATGGTGGTTCTAAGGCAAAAGGGATTGAGAAGTTTATTGAGAAAATAGGATTTAATCGTGAACAAGTATATGCATTTGGGGACGGATTAAATGATTTAGAAATGATTGAAGCAGTAGGAACGGGCATTGTGATGGGGAATGGTCATGAGGATTTGAAAAAACTTGCTAATTATGTGACAAAAGATGTTAATGAAGACGGTATTTATCACGGATTAAAGTGGGCGGGCTTGTTATAAGTAAGTGTGGAACCCATTTCATATAATAAAAAGGCGGAAGGTTAACTTCCGCCTTTTTACTATTATCGCTCGAGAGGTTTTGAATCATCGGGAGCCACAAATGGATTGTCTTTATTAATATGGTCATAGAACATAACACCGTTTAAATGGTCGATTTCATGTTGGAATACAATTGCTGGTAAACCTTTTAATCGCAGTTTTACGTCTTCACCGTTAATCGTTGTTGCCTTTACTGTAATTCTTGTGTAACGAGGGACATAACCAGGTACTTCACGGTCTACAGATAGACAGCCTTCACCACTTTGTAAATATGTACGTTCAACAGAATGACTAATGATTTTTGGGTTAAATAATGCGTAGCTATATAAAGTATCGTTCGTATCAGTTACATGAACCGCAATCATTTTCTTTGAAATACCGATTTGCGGAGCCGCTAATCCGATTCCGGGGCGTAAATTATATTTTTCAGCCATTTCAGTGTCCTGGCTATTTATTACAAATTCAATCATTTCTTTAAGAGTATTTGTATCTTCCTCACTAGCAGGTAAGGAGACCTCTTTTGCGACGTCGCGCAAAAGAGGATTTCCTTCACGAATTACCTCATTCATTGTAAGCATATGTAATCTCTCCTTTCTTCTTTAGTCTACCAAAGGAGATAAAAAAAGTCATCGGCAAGTAAGGAAGAACTACTTGGAAACAAATCTTCTATAGATAAGTTATGTAATAAAAGAAAAGACGGCAAAGCCGTCTGTTTCTTTCCATAGTTGTTTCATTTTACATTAATTAGCGAATGCAAGCAGCGCCAACGATAATTAAAAGGATAAACAACACAACGATTAAGGCGAAGCCGCGTCCAGATTCGCCACAAGAACCGCCATAACCGTAGGAAGGATATGAACAAGTTGTTGGATAGCAATATGAGTATCCGTACATGAGATGACCTCCTTTAGCATTTCCCGCTAATACTGCGGTTACTATAATGTATGGAGGAATGATTAGAAATGTATAGGTATTTACCTATAAAAGGAAGAAGTGTTTGTATAATTTTATTGAGAAGAGAGAAAAACTAAAGAGAATTAAATCGTTTACATATTATTCTAAGAGAAAAAATAAGTTAAAAAGGGAATAATATAACAGTAGGTTATTGCTTACTAATACAGATGTGAAAAATAAAAACATGTTTGTGTAGAGGAAACCTGCATATTATTTATAAAAAAACGTATTCAAAGTAATTGACATCGTAATTAGAATAGTTGTAAACTAAAAAACGTGATCAAGATTGTATTAATATGTTTTTGAAAAAACATTAGTACAGATTGTTAGGTACACAAAATTATTCTCAACCGACAGACAAACTTGTTGGTTTACATTGTTGCGCTTTCAGTCTAGCTAATAGATAGTGAAAGCGTTTCAGAATATGGTTCAAGAGAGGAAGAGGTGAACGGAATGGGTACTAAAACAAAAAACACCCTATTTAATGTTGATGAGCAAATGAAAGCTATCGCAGCTCAATTTGAAACATTACAAATTTTAAATGAAAAAGGCGAAGTTGTGAATGAAGCAGCTATGCCTGAATTATCAGACGATCAATTAAAAGAGCTAATGCGCCGTATGGTGTATACTCGCGTACTAGATCAACGTTCTATTTCTTTAAACCGTCAAGGACGTTTAGGTTTCTACGCACCAACTGCTGGACAAGAGGCTTCTCAATTAGCAAGTCATTTCGCACTTGAAGCAGAAGATTTCATCTTACCAGGATATCGTGATGTTCCACAATTAGTGTGGCACGGCCTACCATTATATCAAGCATTCTTATTCTCTCGTGGACATTTCATGGGTAACCAAATGCCTGAGAATGTAAATGCACTTGCTCCACAAATCATTATCGGTGCGCAAATCATCCAAACTGCTGGTGTTGCGTTAGGTATGAAATTACGTGGTAAAAAATCTGTTGCAATTACTTACACTGGTGACGGTGGTGCTTCACAAGGTGACTTCTACGAAGGTATGAACTTTGCGGGTGCATTCAAAGCTCCAGCAATCTTCGTTGTACAAAATAACCGTTATGCAATCTCTACTCCAGTAGAAAAGCAATCTGCAGCTAAAACTGTAGCACAAAAAGCAGTAGCAGCAGGTATTTACGGAATTCAAGTAGACGGTATGGATCCATTAGCTGTATACGCAGCAACTGCATTCGCTCGTGAGCGCGCAGTAAACGGTGAAGGCCCTACTTTAATTGAGACTTTAACATTCCGTTATGGTCCACATACAATGGCTGGTGATGACCCAACTCGTTACCGTACAAAAGATATCGAAAACGAATGGGAACAAAAAGATCCAATCGTACGCTTCCGTGCATTCTTAGAAAACAAAGGCCTATGGTCTCAAGAAGTTGAAGAGAAAGTAATCGAAGAAGCAAAAGAAGATATCAAACAAGCAATTGCTAAGGCTGACCAAGCTCCAAAACAAAAAGTTACTGATTTAATGGAAATCATGTACGAAAAAATGCCTTACAACTTAGCTGAACAATATGAAATTTACAAAGAAAAGGAGTCGAAGTAAGCCATGGCTCAAATGACAATGATTCAAGCAATCACTGATGCTTTACGCGTTGAAATGAAAAATGATCCTAACGTACTTGTGTTTGGTGAAGACGTTGGTGTAAACGGCGGAGTATTCCGTGCTACTGAAGGTTTACAAGCTGAATTCGGTGAAGATCGTGTAATGGATACTCCACTTGCAGAGTCTGGTATTGGTGGACTTGCAGTTGGACTTGCACTTGAAGGCTTCCGTCCAGTTCCAGAAATCCAATTCTTCGGCTTCATTTATGAAGTAATGGATTCAGTTTCTGGTCAATTAGCTCGTATGCGTTACCGTTCTGGTGGACGTTGGACTGCTCCAGTAACAATTCGTTCTCCATTCGGTGGTGGTGTTCATACTCCTGAACTACATGCTGATAGCTTAGAAGGATTAGTGGCTCAACAACCTGGTCTAAAAGTTGTTATTCCATCAACTCCATACGATGCAAAAGGTCTTTTAATCTCTGCGATTCGTGACAACGATCCAGTTATCTACTTAGAGCATATGAAATTGTACCGTTCATTCCGTCAAGATGTACCAGAAGGCGATTACACAATTGATTTAGGTAAAGCTGATATCAAACGTGAAGGTACAGATGTATCTGTTATCGCTTATGGTGCTATGGTTCATGCTGCATTAAAAGCTGCTGAAGAACTTGAAAAAGAAGGTATCTCTTTAGAGGTTGTTGACTTACGTACAGTTCAACCATTAGATATCGAAACAATCATCGCTTCTGTTGAAAAAACAGGTCGCGTAGTTGTAGTTCAAGAAGCTCAAAAGCAAGCTGGTATTGCAGCTAACGTTGTAGCGGAAATTAACGACCGTGCAATCTTAAACTTAGAAGCACCAGTTGTTCGTGTTGCAGCTGCTGATACAGTATTCCCATTCTCTCAAGCTGAGAGCGTATGGTTACCAAACCATAAAGATATTGTTGAAGCTGTTAATAAAGTAATGAACTTCTAATTTTTAGTTTTTCATGTGCAAAAGAAATCAGCACATGCTGGTTTCTTTTGTACATATTCCATAATAATGAAATGAATCAGGGGGCTGAATTCCGTGGCATTTGAATTTAAACTACCAGATATCGGTGAAGGTATCCACGAAGGTGAAATCGTAAAATGGTTTATTAAACCAGGCGATGAAGTAAATGAAGACGATGTACTTCTTGAAGTGCAAAATGATAAAGCAGTAGTAGAAATCCCTTCTCCTGTTAAAGGTAAAGTACTTGAAGTACTTGTAGAAGAAGGAACAGTTGCAATAGTAGGAGATACATTAATTAAATTTGATGCTCCTGGATACGAAAACCTTAAATTTAAAGGTGACGATCATGATGAAGCTCCAAAAGCTGAAGAAGTAGCAGTAGAAGCTCCAGCAGCGGAAACTACTCCAGCAGCAACTGCAGAAGTAGTAAATGAGCGTGTAATTGCTATGCCATCTGTTCGTAAATATGCTCGTGAAAAAGGTGTAGATATTCATAAAGTAGCTGGTTCTGGTAAGAACGGCCGTGTTGTGAAAACTGACATCGATGCATTTGCAAATGGTGGACAAACTGTAGCAGCAACTGAGGCTCCAGCAGCAGTAGAAGCTACTCCAGCAGCAGCGAAAGAAGAAGCACCAAAAGCACAACCAATCCCAGCTGGTGAATATCCAGAAACTCGTGAGAAAATGAGTGGTATCCGTAAAGCGATTGCGAAAGCAATGGTTAACTCTAAGCATACAGCTCCTCACGTAACATTAATGGACGAAGTAGATGTAACAGAACTTGTTGCTCACCGTAAGAAGTTCAAAGCTGTTGCAGCTGACAAAGGTATTAAATTAACTTACCTTCCATACGTTGTAAAAGCTTTAACATCTGCATTACGTGAATTCCCAATGTTGAATACTGCTTTAGACGATGCTTCTCAAGAAATCGTTCATAAACATTACTTCAACATCGGTATCGCAGCTGATACAGACAAAGGTCTATTAGTACCAGTTGTTAAAGATACAGATCGTAAATCTATCTTTACTATTTCTAACGAGATCAATGAACTTGCTGGTAAAGCACGTGACGGTCGTTTAGCTCCAACTGAAATGAAAGGTGCTTCTTGCACAATTACAAACATTGGTTCTGCAGGTGGACAATGGTTCACTCCAGTTATCAATCACCCAGAAGTAGCAATCCTTGGTATCGGCCGTATCGCTGAGAAACCAGTTGTGAAAAACGGTGAAATCGTTGCAGCTCCAGTATTAGCATTATCTCTAAGCTTTGACCATCGTTTAATTGACGGCGCAACTGCTCAAAAAGCATTAAACCAAATTAAACGTCTATTGAATGACCCACAATTATTAGTAATGGAGGCGTAATAACAATGGTAGTAGGAGATTTCCCAATTGAATTAGATACAGTCGTTGTTGGTGCAGGTCCTGGTGGATACGTTGCGGCAATTCGTGCAGCACAATTAGGTCAAAAGGTAGCGATTATTGAAAAAGCTAACCTTGGTGGCGTATGCTTAAACGTTGGATGTATTCCTTCAAAAGCGTTAATCAATGCAGGTCATCGTTATGAGAATGCAATGCATTCTGATGACATGGGTATCACTGCAGAGAACGTAAAAGTTGACTTTACAAAAGTTCAAGAATGGAAAAACGGCGTAGTTAAGAAATTAACTGGCGGTGTTGAAGGCCTTCTTAAAGGTAACAAAGTTGAAATCATTCGCGGTGAAGCTTACTTCGTAGATGCTAACACATTACGCGTAATGACTGAAGATGCAGCACAAACTTATACATTTAAAAATGCTGTTCTTGCAACTGGTTCTACACCAATCGAAATTCCTGGATTCAAATACTCTAAACGTGTTATCAACTCTACAGGCGCTTTAAGCTTACCTGAAATTCCTAAAAAACTTGTTGTAATCGGCGGCGGTTACATCGGTATGGAATTAGGTACTGCATATGCTAACTTCGGTACAGAAGTTACTGTAGTAGAAGCTGGCGACGAAATCTTAGCTGGTTTCGAAAAAGCTATGAGCTCTGTTGTTAAACGTGCTCTACAGAAAAAAGGTAACGTAAATATCCATACAAAAGCTATGGCTAAAGGCGTTGAAGAAACAGAAACTGGCGTAAAAGTTAGCTTTGAAGTTAAAGGTGAAATCCAAACTGTAGAAGCAGATTACGTATTAGTAACTGTAGGTCGTCGTCCAAACACTCAAGAAATCGGTCTTGAGCAAGTTGGAATTAAAATGACTGACCGTGGCATCATCGAAATCGATGAGCAATGCCGCACAAATATTTCAAATATCTATGCAATCGGTGATATCGTTCCTGGACCACCATTAGCTCACAAAGCTTCTTACGAAGGTAAAGTAGCTGTTGAAGTAATTAGTGGCCATGCATCAGCAATCGATTACATCGGAATTCCTGCAGTATGCTTCACTGATCCAGAATTAGCATCTGTTGGTTACACTAAGAAACAAGCTGAAGAAGCAGGAATGACAGTAGCTGTATCTAAGTTCCCATTCGCTGCAAACGGTCGTGCGTTATCATTAAACAGCACTGACGGTTTCTTACAACTTGTAACACGTAAAGAAGATGGTCTTCTTGTAGGTGCACAAGTTGCAGGTACAGGTGCTTCTGATATTATCTCTGAGATTGGTTTAGCTATCGAAGCTGGAATGACAGCTGAAGATATCGCTCAAACAATCCATGCTCACCCAACATTAGGTGAAATCACAATGGAAGCAGCTGAAGTTGCTCTTGGAATGCCAATTCACATTGTAAAATAATTTAAGTAATGTAAATAACCCATCTCTTATTTAAAGAGATGGGTTATTTTTATTTTCATAAAATGACTTGCAAGGTCTTTATATGTACTTGTCGAATGAATATATAATACTTTAAATGAATCGTTAGAATATATGCCGTTGTATAATATGTAATTGATTCAAACTTAATCCCATATATTAATAAAATAGAGCATGTCAAAGGAGAAGGTTCCATGAAAATATTACATGTTATATTTTATCATTTTCTATTATGGAGTGGTTTTTCCGTTGTATTAACATTATCGAATGGTGATAAGTTTCATTATAAAGTAATACTCTTTTTCGTATTTCTTTATTTAGCATATGTGATTGCATGTTTTCTATTACACGTAAGGAAGCAGGCTTTATTACTTACATGTTCGAATTGTATACTCTTTTTAATTCTATTCTCTATTTTTTTAAATTAACGTTTATAGAAATACATTGTTCTTCCATTAAATAGTTGTAACTCTCCTTCTAATTTCTTCGCTAGAAAACGGCTAAATTCATTTGCTTTTCCTTTATCACCAAATGTTGCTGTAGTAGGTAAAGAAACCTGAATGAAAGATTGTTCCTTTTCTATTCCAATCCCCACATAAATAGAATCATATCGATCGTGACTTGATTGGAGTTTTAATGTTGTTGCTGATGTATCTAATATTTCATAAGGAAAAGCTGTATTTGTATAAGCATAATTAATTTGATCACCAGTCTTGGAAGTAACGGTTTTATAGTTATGAAAAAGGTGTTTTACATCTTCTATTGAAACAGATTGTTGATTAGATTTAGGTACAAGTGTGATAAAGGCGTGTTGCATACAAATTTCCCCCTAGTTTAGTAGAATAATATCATTCTACATCCTACTGAATTTTTTGACAATTAAAAGGAGTATTACTTTTTTTGTTTAATATATTATGAATAGGAAGTGTTATTTAGAAAGGTGGAAACTCATGTTTGAAAAATTGTATGATGAGCATGAAAGTGTGAAGGTACGATTTTTAGGATTTATGACGCATGATACACGTTATGATTTTGGAGTTATTTATACAAATATGTTTTTTGGAAAGCCACTTATTGTTTGTATGCAAACAGGGAGATCTACTTTGCTTGGGCGAGATGATGTAGAAAATGTTTCATATATACAAGAAACTTTTAAGTTAGGATCGGAAGAGGAGGCGGAGGAATTAGCTCAGTTTTTTAAATTTCTTGTTCCGTCTACTTCTTTGCATGCGGAGTATGAAGAATAATTAACAAGAAACAGTCGTATGTATGGAATACGGCTGTTTTTTTGTGTTAATATCGCATACTAATTTAATTTTTAAATATTTAATGTGTTATACTAAAAACCTATTGACGTAAAAAGTATAACATATTAAAATAAAGATAGAAAGTTAAGCGGTTACAAAAGTTTTTGGGATTATAAACTTAGGGGGAAATGAAAAATGGGAACAATCGTATGTCAAGATTGTGAAAGTACAATTGCACACTTCGAGGATGAGAAAGTAACGGTACTTTACGGGAAATGTGGATCTTGCGGATGTGAGCACACAGAACATACAAAAGCCCAATAATTGATAGGAAATGGACAACTAAAAGTTTTTAGGACCATAAACTTAGGGGGAAATGAAAAATGGGAACAATCGTATGCCAAGTTTGTGAAGGAACAATCGGACATTTTGAAGATGAGAAAACGACAGTACTTTATGGAAAATGTGGTTCGAATTGTGACTGTGCTAGTAGAGACAATGCGAAAGCTTAATCATATATAAGTAGATTATTCTTAAAACCCAGGGGGGAAATGAAAATGGGAACAATCGTATGCCAAGTTTGTGAAGGAACAATCGGACATTTTGAAGATGAGAAAACGACAGTACTTTATGGAAAATGTGGTTCGAATTGTGACTGTGCTAGTAGAGACAATGCGAAAGCTTAATCATATATAAGTAGATTATTCTTAAAACCCAGGGGGGAAATGAAAATGGGAACAATCGTATGCCAAGTTTGTGAAGGAACAATCGGACATTTTGAAGATGAAAAATCAACAGTACTTTATGGGAAATGTGGATCGAATTGCGAATGTGACCATACAGAACATACAAAAGCTTAATGATTAAGAAAAAACGCCTACACATGTAGGCGTTTTTTTAATAGATTGTAGTTGTATGTCCGACTGTTGCAACGATTGCATCATCTCTAATAGGAATAAATCCTATTGATGTTTGTGGCGTGTTAGGAGCGGCATATTGACTCATCATACGGCTATCAATACGAGTAATAAAATCGGTTAAATAAGCTGAAATAAAAGCATAAGGAATCCTTCTTTCATTCAATGAATAAATAATTTCCTCTTTCGTTTTTACGCCTACGCCATGTCCGTAAAAAAAGAAGTTTCCTAGATAGATTGTATTTTCTCCTTGCCACTCAATCGTAGCTGGATTAACTTGTGGGTTTTTAAAGTAAACGAGGTCACCTGGAACGATATCGCCACTCGTTTTTGTTATGAGCTTTAAGTCGCGATCGTAGTCCCATGTATAAAGTAAGAGGTTTGCGAATAGACGGTTGAAAGTTTTTTCCTCATATAATGATAGTAATGCTTTGTAAAAAATGATAATCATTGCGGTGGCACATTCAGTTCCATATAGTTTTCCGTTTTTAAAAATATCTTGGATGGCAATAGAGGATGGTACGTTTGGGAGTAGTTGAAATCCGCCAAGTGATGTTCTTTCCCAAAACTGAGGGTTGCAAAAAGATTGTTGAAATGTACGAAACTGAAAGCCACTTTGAAAAAGTTCTAGCGCGGAAGTAATAATATTAACTCGTAAATTAAGATCAAAGCTGAGTTCATCGGCTGTTCGGAAGGAATGAACTTCTTGATTTCCAGCCATTATGGATAAAATCTGTTGTTTTTCAGCTGCAAATGGCTCATATTCATTTGTGATATAAGGGTGTACAATAGAACGGCCTATCACAATCATAATGGTATCCCCACCTATACGTTACAGATTTCGCGATACGGGAAATCCCATATTGGACTTTAGTCCGCCTTTAAGCATAGGATGAAAGTATCGCTTTTTCATAGAAAAACATTTATCCCGCATTAACGGGCAGTAAGACTCCCACCTCGAAATTTGGCTGGAGCGAAGAAGTTAGGTGGGAGTCGGGCTGCCCGTAAACGCCCGATTGGTTCAACTAATAATCAGTGGGGGAGGAACAAAACCCCCACTGATTAAAGTTTCACTTTATATTTTGGTATACGTTAACTATAGACAAGTACAAGTCTTTAAAACGCCAATGTGTTCCTTGAATAAAAGATATCATATGGAGTTTGATAGCCGAATTCAAGCATGATATGTGTCGTCAAGAACAAAGCGCTAAAACACCTGAACACGAATCTGTACGGTATAGTACCGTAGCTCACGAACCTATACGGTCTGTTGTGAGAGTGTGGTGATGGCACACCGTAATCTTGTACGTCAGCGATACCAGAAATGGACTTCGCCTTTCATAGCAAGAGTCCCACTGACGTTAGTCAGCTGGCCCCATTAGGGGTGGGAATGTCAAATTCTTTAGTATC
This sequence comes from Bacillus altaicus, assembly GCF_042136375.2. Classification (NCBI taxonomy): domain Bacteria; kingdom Bacillati; phylum Bacillota; class Bacilli; order Caryophanales; family Bacillaceae; genus Bacillus; species Bacillus altaicus. Next base: position 1,720,683 of record NZ_CM143394.1, read on the forward strand.
GTATGAAAAAAAGAGAAAAAAGGTGAAAGAAAAGCCTATCAACTGATAGGCTTGTACTCTTTAATAACACGTAATGTTTGTAATGTCATATCTTCGGGACCTTGTACAGGTAACCCAGCTTCTAAATTTTTACGAATATACTCTAAGTTATCTTGTGTAATAATTTCCCCCGGAGTAAAGATTGGAATCCCTGGCGGATAAACCATAACAAAATCAGCTATAATACGACCTGCTGCGTTTTCAAATGGAATGACTTCTGTTTCTGAATAAAAAGCATCTCTAGGAGAAAGTGCTAGCACAGGTATTTCTGGTATTTCTACTTGTACCTGAACACCTTTATCTGCTCTATTTCTGTATGTTGCTGCTAAATCTTGTAATGCTGTAATAAGTGTATCTGTTTCACTTTCTGTATCTCCAAATGTGATAAGACAAAGTATGTTATATAAATCAGAGAGTTCTACTTCAATGTTGTAATGCTCTCTAAGCCATACTTCAGCCTGATGGCCTGTAATACCTAAATCTTTTACAGATACAATTATCTTTGTAGGATCATAGTTAAAAGTAGCATCTGTACCTAGCATCTCTTTTCCAGGACAATAAAGATGCTCAATAACATTTATAGCATCACGAACATGTTCAGCTAATTGTATTGTTTGTTCTATGAGAGCTGTTCCTTCTGTAGCAAGACGTTTTCTGGCAACATCAAGAGATGCTAACAAAATGTAAGAAGTTGATGTAGTTGTAAGCATGCTAATAATGGATCGAACATGTTTTACGTTAACAAGACCCTCTTTTACATTAAGAATAGAGCTTTGGGTTAAAGACCCTCCTAATTTGTGAACACTTGTTGCTGCCATATCTGCACCTGCTTGCATAGCTGACATCGGCAGTTCATCATGAAAATGGATATGAACACCGTGAGCTTCATCAACAAGTACAGGAATATCGTAAGAATGAGCTAATTCTACAATCTGCTCTAAATCTGCAGCAAATCCAAAATATGTTGGATTTATAACAAGTAAGCCTTTCGCATCTGAGTGCTCTTCAAGAGCTTTTTTGACAGATTGAATTGTGATCCCATGTGAAATACCGAGCTTCGGATCAATCTCAGGATGCATGAAAATTGGTTTTGCACCTGAGAAAATAATAGCTGACATTACTGATTTATGCACATTCCGTGGCACGAGGATTTTATCCCCAGGACCGCACACGCTCATCACCATTGTCATAATTGCACCACTTGTACCTTGAATAGAAAAGAACGTATGATCTGCACCGAAAGCAGCGGCTGCTAAATCCTGTGCTTCTTTAATCATACCTTTTGGATGATGTAAATCATCGAGCGGCGCAATATTAATTAAATCAATTGCTAATGCATTATGCCCAATAAATTCGCGAAATGTAGGATCCATGCCCTGTCCTTTTTTATGACCAGGAATATGGAATTGAACTGGATTTCGCTTACTGTGCTCAACTAAAGTGGTAAACAATGGTGTTTCGTATTGGGACAATCTATACACCCCTTCTTCTTCGTAATATTTATTAGAGTTTGTTTTATATGATTTCATCTCATTCTAAAAGGAAATTAAGATGACAAACTTTTAGAACTTGACTTGTTTTTCTGCCATTCGCAAGCGTCTTTTTGGGGATGGTAGTCTCACTTTATTCTCTATAAAACAAAAGCATTATATCACCAATAATTATAGATGTATAGAAAAATCTCATTTTCAAGGTGAGTATGTTTAATAGTTATATTTTAAATAATACAAAAAGGAAGACAATTCCATTGAAATGGATAAATGGTGTATAATGCAGAGTGGCTATAGTGAAGAATAAAAGGTTCTCTTAAAGGTAGCATAATGGAAAAAGAAAGAATACTGAATGAGGTGCAAAAATGGAATATCAATATCCACTTGATTACGATTGGTCAAATGAAGAAATGGTAGCAGTTGTAAAGTTTTATGAAGCGATTGAAAAGGTATATGAAAAAGGAGTTTTGAGAGAAGATTTGATGGAATTATATCGTCGTTTTAAAGAGATTGTGCCATCGAAGGCAGCGGAGAAAACAATTGATAAAGAATTTCAAGAAGTAAGTGGATATTCTATATATCGTACGATTCAAAGAGCAAAAGAAGTAGCGGAAAAAAAGATTGTTAAAATGTAAAAATATTTTGAAAAATAAAATACAAAGTGCTATAATGTGATAACAACTAAAAACGGACAATATAAATTGTCCGTTTTCTACTATCGATTTATCGATTAGAAATCGCATATAAAGGAAGGAGTGATTGCATCGTAGATTCAATCTTAGCAAGGAATTGTTCGTTGGTCATTGCTGAAAACTCCTCTGGTGATATATGAATACCGACTAATAATTCTGCTTTTTTCACAGTAGCTAAACGTTCAATCATCTTTTGTAAGTCTTCCGTTTCAAGCGTTTTATGTAATTTTACACCTGGTTTAGTATGGTCAATGGACCAAACGAAGTCATTTGGAATGTTTGTTTTTAAATCATTTAAATGTTCTAAGAAGGCGTGAGCCGTCTCCACTTTTTGTGGACACTCATAGATTAAACCAAAGTATATGAAGGCATGAGTACCCCATAAACCAATTTGGAAGTGTGGTAACATTTTATATCCACGTTTATTTGTTGAAAAAGCAACCCAAGTATCGTTTGGTGGATTGACTTTGCGGCGTGCATGTTTTGCTACATGGTAGAAAAAGTTTTCATCGGTTTGTTGTGATAAATAGTCTGCAAACTGTTCCCCTAAAGCTTCTAGCTTAGGATGAATATTCGTTTTAATTGCGCTCATTCGTTCTTCAAGACCATCAACAGTAAAGACTTCAAAATCAGTTGATGTGAATGTTTGTAGTGTCATGATTGTTCCTCCAACTCCTATTTTGTTTTAATTTTAGCATAGCTTGTACTATTCATAAAAAAAACAGCACAAAAAAATTTAAATAAAAAAATATAATTGTGTTGCATAGATGATTTATCCAACATAGTATAGTATAAAACAAAAAATCAGAAAATTGAATCAATTCTAGTCCGAGGGCAGACGAATATTGGGAGGAGGCAAAAAAATGAGACAGGTGATTAATGCGTTAAAGAGAACAGATGCTGAAAAGAGAATTCCGGTGCTACGTTTGGAGCTAGATTATGAATTAGCAACTTTATATGATGCGATGATGGATAACGACAAACAGAAAAAAGAAGATTGCGTACAAAAATTAGAAGTGTTAAGACTTGAAATGATCCGTTTAGAAGCGTAATAATAGTATATGTATAAATAATTAGTTGGTGCGAACCTTATAAAGGGTTCGTTTTTTCTGTGAACAGTATAGATCGGAGTGTTTAAACATGCAAGAAGTATGGAAAGACATCGATACACACGCGAAACAGTGGATTCGAGAAGCCGGAGAACATTTAATGGCATCACTGAAAAAAACACTTATTATAGAAACAAAGTCAAATGCAGCTGATCTAGTAACAAACATGGACCGAGAAACGGAGCAGTTTTTAATTGGGAAAATTAAAGAAACATTCCCGGCTCATAATATTTTAGGAGAAGAAGGCTACGGAGATGAGATTACCTCTTCTAATGGGGTTGTTTGGTTAATTGATCCAATTGACGGCACGATGAACTTTGTTCATCAAAAAAGGAATTTCGCAATCTCAATCGGGATTTATGAGAACGGTATCGGAAAGATTGGTCTTATTTATGATCCAGTTCATGACGAACTATATCATGCGGTAAAGGGGGAAGGGGCTTTTTGCAATGATTTAGCTATTCCCATGTTGGAAAAAGGAACGGTAGAGCATGGAATTATAGCTTTGAATGCGATATGGCTTACTGATAATCCATTGCTTAATATGGAAAAAATGATGATGCTCGTTAAGAAGGCGAGAGGTACGAGGTCATATGGTTGTGCAGCGTTAGAAATGGTATATGTTGCAACGGGAAGATTAGATGCATATGTAACACCACGCTTATCGCCATGGGACTTTGGCGGGGGACAGATTATTGTAGAAGAAGTTGGCGGTAAAGTGACAACGTTCTCGGGAACGCCTCTTTCTATTGTAGACAAAAGCAGTGTGTTAGTTGCAAAACCAGGAGTATACGAAGAATTATTACCATTTGTATCGCAATAATAAAAAAAAGTAAGAGGCATAAAGAAGCTTCTTACTTTTTAATGTTATTGCGATTTACGCATTTTTCTTTTTGTTACAAAACCGTATCCGACTGTAACAAATGTGCCGATAATGCAAATAATAATGCCGATGGGACTATTTTCAGCAATCATAATTCCGATACCAATTAAGAAGATAACACCGATAATTGCTGTTAATAAAAAGCGATATTGAATGTGTTCCATTTCTTCACCCTCCAATCTCATTTTACTTTCACAAAAGTAAGAATACAACTATATTTTCATTCTTGATTTTATTTTGATTGCCATTGTATCCCCTTCGCTCTTATAATAGAGAAGGATTAAAAAGACATTAGGAGTTGGACATGTTGAAAAAACGACAAGATTTACGAAATATAGCAATTATTGCCCACGTTGACCATGGTAAAACAACACTTGTTGACCAGTTATTACGTCAAGCGGGGACGTTCCGTGCGAATGAACATATTGAAGAACGCGCAATGGACTCAAATGATCTAGAAAGAGAACGTGGTATTACAATTTTAGCGAAGAATACTGCGATTCACTATGAAGATAAAAGAATTAACATTTTAGATACACCTGGTCACGCTGACTTCGGTGGAGAAGTAGAACGTATCATGAAAATGGTTGATGGTGTTCTACTTGTAGTTGATGCATATGAAGGTTGTATGCCACAAACACGATTTGTTTTAAAGAAAGCTCTTGAGCAAAACTTAACTCCAATCGTTGTTGTAAACAAAATTGACCGTGACTTCGCTCGCCCTGATGAAGTAGTTGATGAAGTAGTCGACTTATTCATCGAACTTGGTGCAAACGAAGATCAATTAGAGTTCCCAGTTGTATTTGCATCAGCAATGAACGGAACAGCAAGCTTAGATTCAAATCCAGCAAATCAAGAAGAGAATATGAAATCATTGTTTGATACAATCATTGAACATATTCCAGCACCAATTGATAACAGCGAAGAGCCACTTCAATTCCAAGTAGCACTTCTTGATTACAATGACTATGTTGGTCGTATTGGGGTTGGACGCATATTCCGCGGTACAATGAAAGTAGGACAACAAGTTGCATTAATGAAAGTTGACGGAAGTGTAAAACAATTCCGTGTAACTAAATTATTTGGTTACATTGGATTAAAACGTCAAGAAATTGAAGAAGCAAAAGCTGGAGATTTAGTAGCTGTTTCAGGTATGGAAGACATTAACGTAGGTGAAACGGTATGTCCGGTTGAGCATGAAGAGGCTTTACCATTATTACGTATTGATGAGCCAACATTACAAATGACATTCCTTGTAAATAACAGCCCATTTGCAGGTCGTGAAGGTAAATTCATTACTTCTCGTAAAATTGAAGAGCGTCTTCGTTCACAATTAGAGACAGATGTAAGTTTACGTGTAGATAATACAGATTCTCCTGATGCATGGATCGTATCTGGACGCGGAGAGTTACATTTATCTATCTTAATTGAAAACATGCGTCGTGAAGGTTATGAACTACAAGTATCTAAGCCAGAAGTAATTATTAAAGATGTTGATGGCGTAAGATCTGAGCCTGTAGAGCGCGTACAAATCGATGTGCCTGAAGAATACACTGGTTCTATTATGGAATCAATGGGTGCACGTAAAGGTGAAATGTTAGATATGGTGAATAACGGAAATGGTCAAGTTCGCCTTACTTTCATGGTTCCGGCACGTGGTTTAATTGGTTACACAACAGAATTCCTAACATTAACTCGTGGTTACGGTATTTTAAACCATACATTTGATTGCTACCAACCAGTACATGCTGGACAAGTGGGTGGACGTCGCCAAGGTGTTCTAGTTTCACTTGACGCAGGAAAAGCATCACAATATGGTATTATGCAAGTTGAAGATCGCGGTGTAATCTTCGTTGAACCAGGTACAGAAGTATATGCTGGTATGATCGTTGGAGAACATACACGTGAGAATGATTTAACAGTTAACGTTGTAAAAATGAAACAACAAACTAACATTCGTTCTGCGACGAAGGATCAAACTTCATCAATGAAAAAACCACGCTTAATGACTTTAGAAGAGTCATTAGAGTACTTAAACGATGACGAGTTCTGTGAAGTAACTCCAGAATCAATTCGTCTACGTAAAAAGATTCTTGATAAGAGTGAGCGCGAAAGAGCTGCTAAGAAAAAGAAATCTGTTGAAGCATAAAATAATAGAACAGCTACCTTTTATAAAGGTAGCTGTTTTTTTGTTTTATGTTTATTTTTTTAGAATATTTACTCTTTTTTGTGGACAGTATTTTTTTTGCGAGTTACTCTTGTATTAAGTACATAAAGAGAATTTGTTTCATGAGAAGAGGTGAAAGATAGTGTTAGAAAGAATGTCATTTTTCGCGAAACTTTGCAAAGTTGATGAAAATCCAGAGTTAGGGATGTGGTTGCTTTATGGAACAATAATTTTATTAAGTGCACTTGTATATAATTTAGGATTTGCAAGGAAGCTATCGGTACTAAAAAATATAGTGATATATACATCTTTAGCAATTGGATGCACGGTATTAACTTTTTTTGCGGTTTTTTTACCCGTTGGAGAGGGGCTCGTTGTAGCGGCAATTGTACTTGGAATTTATAGACTGCGTTTACGTCAAGCTAAACAACAAAAAACAGGGTGAAAAAAGGAGGGGATTTCATGCGCTCAGCACAAGATGCACTATATAATTGGTTAACAATTAAAACGGTTGCGGAAGCACGTCCAGATGATAGCGCTGCACAAGAAACGTATGTATTATTTCAAAATATGATATATGAAGAGCATAAATTACGAAATGTAGAAGTTGAAAAGAACGAGGAAATGTATTTGATTACATATGAAATTGATGGAGAAATAAGGTATGCAAGATTTCCGGTAGAAGCCATTGATTGTTTTTTGGATCAGATGAATCGTGACCCAGAAAAATACAAATAAGTCCTTATCTATATGATTAAGGACTTATTTCCGGTTTACCAATCGTCTTCTACTTTTTTATCACGATATAATCGGAATTTACCACTCGCATGGCGTTCCATAGTACGATCTGCAATTCGTTCCGTACATTCCATGCACATATATGTATGAATAGGGCGATTACGCAGTCTTTTTGCCATAGGATTTTCGTCATCTAACATATCTTTTTTATCACAAATCATACATTTGACTCTCATTTCGTCACCTCAATACGAATTCTATCAGTATAAGTATATCATGGAAGTATAATGTTTTTGAATAATAGCGGGAAAAAATAATATTTTCGCAATTCGAAAAATAGGTTATGATAAGGATATATAAAGAATATTTGGAGGTGGAAATATGGCGAATGTAGTTGAGCCTACATTAACAGGTGACTTAGTACAATCTTTGCGTAAAGAGTGTATCGTTATGATAGCAACAACAGATTTCGAAAAACAAATCCCTAACGTAAGTGCTATTTCTTGGGTATATGCAGTGAGTGAAACTAGTATTCGATTTGCGGTAGATCAACGCTCACGTATTGTGGGAAATATACGGCATAGTGCAGGGGTTGTATTGACTATAATGGCGAATGAATCCGTATTTTCCATAAGTGGTGAAAGTAAAATTTTAACAGATAGAATGGAAGGGATTCCTCTAAAATTAACGGTAGTAGAAGTGAATGTACAAGAAGTTCGTGATGTTATGTTTTATGGTGCGAAACTTGCTACTGAACCAACATATGAAAAAACATATGATCTTCGAGCTGCTAAAAAGCTTGATAATCAAGTATTAGTGGGAATGAAAGAATTATAAAGAAGATGAATAGGAACATCGTTCATAAACTTTTACAAGTGAGTATTGTGATTTAATGTGAAAAATTATAATAAAAAGTAATATATTGAATAGAAATGAATAAAAAATAAAGAAAAGGTTTAATTTCTATGAATTTCGATTCTACCTCGTTTTTACGGTACATATAATTATAACAATGGTTCGTCCATATTTTATGGATGAAACCCTTGTTCTACAAATTTAAAAGTGGAGTCAGGGGGTAACAGGTTGGATAAAATTTATGTGTTAGATACGAATGTACTTTTGCAGGATCCTTTATCTATTTTTTCATTTGCAACAAATGAAGTAGTGATTCCAGCAGTTGTATTAGAAGAGGTTGATTCGAAAAAACGTTATATGGATGAAGTAGGACGAAATGCTCGCTATGTATCTAAGTTAATCGACAAATTTCGCGAAATAGGAAAGCTGCATGAAAGTATTCCGTTAGAAAACGGCGGTACATTTCGTATTGAATTAAATCATCGCTCATTTGTTCAACTGCAAGATATTTTTGTAGAAAAAACAAATGATAATCGAATTTTAGCGGTAGCGAAAAACCTCTCTTTAGAAGAACAAGAAAAAGAGGACGGGAAATCAGTTATTTTAGTAAGTAAAGATGTACTCGTAAGGGTAAAAGCTGATGCAATCGGATTGCAGGCCGAAGATTATTTAAGTGACCGAGTAATCGAAGTGGAAAATATATATTCAGGATTTTTAGAAGGGTATATATCAAAAGAACAGTTAGATTATTTTTATGAAAAAGGTGAACTACCTTTATCTGAAATCGCAAATCATCCTTTTTATCCAAATCAGTTTGTTGTAATGAAAGATGCACTAGGGGGTTCTAGTTCTGCACTTGGGATTGTGGATCATTTAGGTAAGAAGGTGAAAAAACTTATTTTTCACAATGAGCAAGTGTGGGGGATACGCCCACGAAACGTGCAGCAAATTATGGGATTAGAATTGCTACTTCGGGAAGATATTCCACTTGTAACGTTAACAGGGAAAGCCGGTACAGGAAAAACGTTACTTGCATTAGCTTCGGGACTAATGCAAACGGAAGATTTAGGGTTATATAAAAAACTACTTGTCGCGAGACCAATTGTACCGGTAGGAAAAGATATAGGCTATTTACCAGGAGAGAAAGAGGAAAAATTAAGACCGTGGATGCAGCCGATTTTTGATAATCTAGAGTATTTATTCAATACGAAAAAGCCTGGGGAGCTAGATGCTATTTTAGCTGGAATGGGTTCGATTGAAGTAGAAGCGCTTACCTATATACGCGGGAGAAGTATTCCAGACCAGTTTATTATTATTGACGAGGCACAAAATTTAACGAAGCATGAAGTGAAGACGATATTAACAAGGGTAGGCGAAAAAAGTAAGATTGTATTAATGGGGGATCCTCAGCAAATTGATCACCCGTATTTAGATGAATATAATAATGGTTTAACATACGTTGTAGAGAAGTTTAAAGAACAACGTATTAGTGGTCATGTAAAGTTTGTTAAAGGAGAGCGTTCTAATTTAGCACAACTAGCAGCGGATTTATTATAAAAAGGAGTGAGCCTAAGCTCACTCCTTTTTTTCCTTTTAATTATACAATTTAAATGATTGTAAATTTACGGATGTTACGAATCGGATTTTGTCTATTAGATCCATCATGGAAATATAGATGAACAGGTCCGTCTTCTCGTAATGGTTTACCCTCTTTTGAAAAACCGAGAATAGCTTTATGCGCTGTTTCTAACGGAAGTGTAATTGAATTGTCTGTGGTTTCAATTTCGACTTGAGTAGCATCTTCTAAAATTTCAGCATTTTTAAGAAATGGATGAAGTGGTATGCCAAATGTCCCGTTAATAAGCTGTTCTTTTTTATATTTCTTTACACTTTGTTGTATTGGCGGGAAGGCAGCACCATCACGGATTTCGCGATCCCAATGCTCTGAAGTATGTTTTAAGTATGTTTCTAATTCGGATGATTCTTCTCTAGTTTCATCAAAGTAAGTTGTCAAATCTATTTTTCGATCATCGAAAATCCATACAGTTGGATCGATAGTGATTGGAAAACGAACTTTTCCATTAATAAATAAAATTTCGCTCATTGTTGTTCCCCCATTTGTGTTATACTCCCACTTTTCAGTATAATAGTATTAGACACTGTTGTCACAAAAAATGTTTCTATTGCAATTTATTAAAACTATCGCTAATATTAATAGATATGAGAGAGTAGGACGGAAACGGAGGGAATCAATTTGGCGTCTGAGACAGTATCAAATCATCAGGAAAAGGCACTAGCCCTTCTACAAGCGGATGCAGAGAAGATTTTAAGACTTATTAAGGTACAAATGGACAATCTTACAATGCCGCAATGTCCATTATATGAAGAAGTATTAGACACACAAATGTTTGGACTATCCCGCGAGGTCGATTTTGCGGTTCGCCTTGGTCTTATTGCAGAAGAACAAGGGAAAGCAATGTTAGGAGAGCTCGAACGTGAGTTGTCTGCACTTCATGAAGCATTTACAAACAAACAACAATAACGGGTTCAAATAAGGGGGCTCAAACTGAAATAGTTTGGGCTTTTTATTTGTATAATAAAGAAGGAAGAACCTATATACATAGGGAATACAACAATAATTAAATTGAAACAGAAAGAGGAAATGAAATGAAAAAAGTATGGAAATCGATGGATTATTCATTATTACTTCCTCTTGTTATCTTATGTGTGTTGGGAGTTATAATGGTATATAGTTCTAGTTCCATTGTTGCGATTTCGAGGCATAACTGGCCAGCAAATTACTTTTTTAAAAAACAATTAATTGCTCTAACTATTGGAACGATAATGTTAGCGATTATCGTTGCTATTCCTTATACACTTTGGAGAAAGCGAATAATTTTGATCGCAATGGGAATAGGGAGTATTGGTCTATTAGCAGCAGCCTTGATTTTCGGTAAGGACGTAAATGGTGCAAAAGGATGGATATTAGGTATACAACCAGCTGAGTTTGTGAAAATAACGGTTATTATTACGTTAGCAAACTTTTTTGCTAAGAAACAAGAAACGCAAACAGCTTTTGTACAAGGGATAATTCCTCCTCTAGCTGTTGTCGGTGGAGCGATGGGATTAATTTTACTTCAAAATGACTTAGGGACCGATATACTAATAGGTGGAACTGTACTGATTATGTTCTTTTGTTCAGGAGTTAATGTTAATTTAAGTATAAAGCGATTCCTCTTAACTTCTATAGTATGGATTCCAGCGTTATATTTTATTGGGAACTATAAGTTAAGTTCGTACCAAAAAGCACGGTTTTCAGTTTTTCTTGATCCATTTAACGATCCTCAAAATGATGGGTTCCAATTAATAAATTCTTTTATTGGAATTGCTTCAGGAGGGCCAAATGGTCGAGGGTTAGGGAACAGTGTGCAAAAATATGGATACTTACCAGAACCGCAAACAGATTTTATTATGGCAATTATATCTGAAGAGCTCGGATTTATAGGCGTAGCTGTCATTTTAATCTGTTTACTACTTATTATTATTCGGGCATTTAGGGTTGCACAAAAGTGCAAAGATCCGTTTGGAAGTTTAATAGCAATTGGAATCGCAAGTTTGTTTGGAGTTCAAACTTTTATAAATGTCGGTGGTATGTCTGGGTTAATACCGCTTACAGGGGTACCATTACCGTTTGTAAGTTATGGTGGTAGTTCTTTATTGGCTAATTTACTTGCAATGGGTATACTGTTAAATATTGCTAGTTATGTAAAGCGACAAGAGAAGCAACAAAATGAAATGACTAAAGAAATAGAACAAGGTGGACCACATCTTGTAGTTGTAAAATAAAAACACATTGTGCTGTAGAGCGCAATGTGTTTTTTGATTTAAAGAAAATCTGAATGTGATATATCATTTTGGTTTTTTATTTTAAAAATATATCACATTTAAGTTAATGTGATATACAATTAAGTTGTTTGAAAAGGAAGAGGTATGCTATACTATTTTTGTGAAACAAATTGATCAGAAAACTTATCATTTGTTGAAAAATAAGGTATGATGGATAAAAATAAAGTGAAGCTTTCTAAGTATAATATAATGTAGAAAGTGAAGAACTTCACGCTCTTTAGAGTGTGTATGTATTTTATCTCTAGAGTGGTAAGAAAATAGAGGGGGAAAATCATGACAAAGCTGCAACGTATTCAAAAAGTATTGGTAGCTAACCGTGGAGAGATAGCAATTCGTGTGTTCCGAGCATGTTCAGAACTTGGATTAAACACAGTTGCGATCTATTCTAAAGAGGATAGCGGTTCTTATCATCGCTATAAAGCCGATGAGTCCTATTTAGTTGGGGAAGGGAAAAAGCCAATTGATGCTTATCTAGATATTGAAGGCATTATTGAGATTGCGAAAAGTAATCATGTAGATGCAATCCACCCTGGATATGGTTTCTTGTCAGAAAATATTCAATTTGCAAAACGTTGTGAAGAAGAAGGGATTATCTTTATCGGTCCAAAAAGTAAGCATTTAGACATGTTTGGAGATAAAGTTAAAGCAAGAGCACAAGCGCAGCTAGCACAAATTCCAATTATTCCTGGTAGTGATGGTCCAGTAGATTCAATAGAAGAAGTTAAAGAATTTGCTGAAAAGTATGATTACCCGATTATTATTAAAGCATCCCTTGGTGGCGGCGGTCGCGGTATGCGTATTGTACGTGCTAGTGAAGAATTAAGAGAATCGTATAATCGCGCGAAATCAGAAGCAAAAGCAGCCTTTGGTAATGATGAAGTGTACGTTGAAAAATTCGTTGAAAAACCTAAACATATAGAAGTACAAATTTTAGCAGATGAAGAAGGTAATGTTGTACATTTATATGAGCGTGATTGCTCTGTACAACGACGCCATCAAAAAGTAGTTGAAATTGCACCGAGCGTGTCGCTTTCAGATGATTTGCGTCAGCGTATTTGTGATGCTGCAGTAAAGTTAACGAAAAATGTAAATTATTTAAATGCTGGAACAGTTGAATTCCTAGTGAAAGATGATGAATTTTACTTTATTGAAGTAAACCCACGTGTTCAAGTAGAGCATACAATTACAGAAATGATTACAGGAATCGATATTGTTCAATCACAAATTTTAATTGCAGATGGACATGCTTTACATAGCAAGATGGTAAGTGTACCGAAACAAGAAGAGATTATTGTGCATGGTTATGCAATTCAATCTCGTGTAACGACAGAAGACCCACTTAATAACTTTATGCCTGATACAGGGAAGATTATGGCGTATCGATCAGGCGGTGGTTTTGGTGTGCGTCTTGACACAGGTAATAGTTTCCAAGGTGCAGTTATTACACCGTACTACGACTCTTTACTTGTAAAAGTTACAACTTGGGCGCTTACTTTCGAACAAGCTGCTGCAAAAATGGAACGTAACTTAAAAGAATTCCGTATTCGTGGTATTAAAACAAATATTCCATTCTTAGAGAATGTAGTAAAACATAGAAACTTCTTATCAGGAGAATATGATACTTCATTTATTGACGCGTCACCTGAATTATTCCTGTTCCCAAAACGTAAAGACCGTGGAACGAAAATGTTAAATTATATTGGTACAGTAACAGTAAACGGCTTCCCAGGAGTAGGGAAACAAGAGAAGCCAATTTTCTCAGATGCTCGTATACCAAGTGTGAAACATTCAGAAACGATTCAAAACGGAACGAAACAAATTTTAGATGAACGTGGAGCAGATGGATTAGTAAAGTGGGTTCAAGATCAAAAACGTGTACTTTTAACGGATACAACATTCCGTGATGGGCATCAATCTTTACTTGCAACACGTATTCGTACAAAAGATTTACATCAAATTGCAGAACCGACAGCGAGAATGTTACCAAACTTATTCTCAGCGGAAATGTGGGGCGGTGCAACGTTTGATGTTGCGTATCGCTTCTTAAAAGAAGATCCGTGGGAACGATTACTAGATCTTCGTGAAAAAATGCCGAATGTTTTATTCCAAATGTTACTTCGTTCTTCAAACGCAGTTGGATACAAAAACTATCCAGATAATTTAATTCGAAAATTTGTAGAATGTTCCGCGCAAGCTGGAATTGATGTGTTCCGTATTTTTGATAGCTTAAACTGGGTAGAAGGTATGAGAGTTGCAATTGATGCTGTACGAGATACTGGTAAAATTGCAGAAGCAACAATGTGTTACACAGGAGACATTCATGATCCGTTACGCAGTAAATATGATTTAAATTATTATAAAAATTTAGCAAAAGAGTTGGAAGCATCAGGAGCTCATATTTTAGGAATTAAAGATATGGCGGGCTTATTAAAGCCAAACGCAGCATATGATTTAGTTTCAGCACTAAAAGAGACGGTGTCGATTCCAATTCACCTACATACACATGATACGAGCGGAAATGGTATTTTAACGTATACGAAGGCAATTGAAGCAGGCGTTGATATTGTCGATGTAGCGGTGAGTTCTATGGCTGGTCAAACGTCACAACCGAGTGCGAATACACTATACTATGCATTAGGCGGAAACGAAAGACAACCAGATGTTAATATAGACTCATTAGAAAAACTATCTCATTATTGGGAAGATGTACGTAAATATTATGCACCATTTGAAAGTGGTATGAACGCTCCTCACACAGAGGTATATATGCACGAAATGCCAGGTGGACAATATAGTAATCTTCAACAACAAGCGAAGGCGGTTGGTTTAGGAGATCGCTTTGATGAAGTTAAAGTGATGTACCGTCGTGTTAATGATATGTTTGGAGATATTGTAAAAGTAACACCATCATCTAAAGTTGTCGGTGATATGGCATTATTTATGGTTCAAAACCATCTGACAGAACAAGATATTTTAGAGCGTGGAGATTCTATGGACTTCCCAGGATCTGTTGTTGAAATGTTCTCTGGAGATTTAGGTCAACCATATGGTGGTTTCCCGAAAGAATTACAAAATATTATTTTAAAAGGGAAAGAGCCGTTGACAGTAAGACCAGGTGAATTATTAGAGCCAGTAGATTTTGACGCTTTAAAAGAAGAGTTATTCCACAAACTTGGACGCGAAGTAACAATTTTTGATGTAGTCGCATATGCATTGTATCCAAAAGTGTTTATGGACTACGAAAAAGTTGTTGGGCTTTATGGAAATGTATCTGTGCTTGATACACCTACTTTCTTCTATGGAATGAGACTTGGTGAAGAAATTGATGTAGAAATCGAACAAGGTAAAACATTGATGGTTAAACTAGTTTCCATTGGAGAACCGCAGCCAGATGGAAATCGTGTGCTTTACTTGGAATTTAATGGACAACCGCGTGAAATCGTAGTGAAAGATGAAAGCGTGAAATCAACTGTTGCACAGCGTGTGAAGGGGAATCGTGAAAATCCAAATCATATTAGCGCAACGATGCCGGGAACTGCTATTAAAGTAGTTGTAAAAGAAGGCGATGAAGTGAAAAAAGGTGATTCCATGGCAATTACAGAAGCGATGAAAATGGAAACGACGGTTCAAGCGCCATTCAGTGGTAAAGTGAAAAAAGTATATGTAAATGATGGGGATGCAATTCAAACGGGAGATTTACTCATTGAATTAGATCATTAAAATAAAGAAAAAGAGCTGTGCGAAAGCAGCTCTTTTTTGTGTGTAAATAATACCTTGCCGAATTGGCAAGGTATTAAAGGTTTACTTTATTTTGTTTTGCTTAGAAGTTGATTCAGTTTCTTTTGCGTTGACTGTACTTCTTGTACCTATCATAACTAAATAGCATAGTACAGCAAACAGGCAAGAAATGAAGAGTGAATGTAATAATGCCATTGCTAAACTAGCATTTGTAAATACGACTAAAATCCCTACTATAGCTTGAAGTGTAACAAGGATAAATGAAATAATCCATCCCCAGTATACTACACGCTGCTGCTTGTAATGACGAATAGCTATAAACATTGCGTATAGTATCCAAACGAATATTAACATAGCTGCAACTCTATGCCCCATTTGGACCCACTCATGTAGTTGAGTTGGCATAGGTCTATTTTTACTGCATAAAGGGAAGTCTGGACAGGCTAAGGTAGCTCGTTCGTGACGTACTAAAGCTCCTGTGTAGACAACGATATAACTGTAAATTGTTACACCATAAATATGAAATTTCATTTTTTTGTCCATAATAAGTGAACGTGCATCAAATTTCTGATCAATTTCAAAAATAAGACACGTTAACAAGATGACAGAAGCAAATGAAATTAAGGAAATACCGAAATGAATAGCTAATACAGCAGGCATTTGCCCCCAAACAACCGCCGCCGCCCCCATTAATGCTTGTGCAACTAAAAATACGAAGGATAAAATTGCTAACGTCTTTGTTTCGCGCACATGTTTATAATATTTCCAGGACAAGATACAAAGAAGAGTAACAAGGATTCCTGCTGATCCAGATGTTAAGCGGTGACTTAGCTCAATAATAGTTTCCATTGATAAATTAGATGGAACAAATTCACCGTTACAAAGAGGCCATGATTTGCCGCATCCTTGGCCTGAACCCGTTTTTGTAACTAAAGCGCCTCCTAGTAAAACTACTAATAAATCGAGACTTGTAATGACTGCTAACCATTTAATAAAGCGTTGCAATCTCTTTCACCATCTTTCTGCTATGAAGTTATTGCGAAATATTTTCATTCCATTATGTATAGAATAAAACGTGCTACAGTCCTATGATATATAAAAAATAATAAAATAGCAAAGAAATGGAGGGCGAGGACAACGTACGTAGTATAAAGAAAAAAATGGGATTTTAAATACATATTTTAGGAGAAATTCAGGCTGTTTTGAAAAGAAATGGGGAGAATACATGCTAAATATGACAAAATAGTTTATTATAGAAGATAACATCATGTTATGATAAGGATAAATTAGAATGAAGTTTTTTAATGTTCGACACAAAAAGTTCATGTTTTCTTCACAAAATGTTCGGGAAATGTGATTTAATATATTGGAGTATGGGCGTAGATTAGTAGTAGAATGGGTTAACAATATTTCTACTGTAATAATATTGCTGTATAGAAGCGAAATATTTCACATGAAATATGTGCTTAGAAAGATGATAGGTTTAAGAGGGGGTTAAAGTGATGAACCATGCAACAAGTGAGCTGCATGATGAGTCAGCTGTTTCAAGTGTACCGGAAACAACTCGGTTACAAGATTTATCAGCGCTCGTTAAAATGGGAATTGTAAACTCAAATACACTTACTGTATTTACAGGATTTTGGTTGGCTTTGCATTTTAATGGATTGAGTGTTATGGACAATCTAGATAAGCTATTTTTCACAATCGTTGGTTCTGCATTAATTATGGCTGGGGTATGTTGTTTAAATAACTACATTGACCGAGATATCGATCCATTAATGGAAAGAACAAAAAACCGTCCAACGGTAACAGGTAAATATAAACCTGGCTTTGCACTTGCATTTGGACTTGTAATTTTACTTCTTGGCTTTGCATTTTTATTACTTACTACACCGATGGCAGTGTTAATCTCATTTATTGGTGCCTTCACATATGTTGTTTTATATACGTTATGGACGAAGAGAAAATATACGTTAAATACTGTTGTAGGTAGTATATCAGGTGCAGTTCCACCTTTAATTGGATGGGCGGCAATTGATCCGTCTTTAAATCATCCAATTGCTTGGATGTTATTTTTAATTATGTTTATTTGGCAAATCCCACATTTCCTCGCATTAGCGATGAAGCGTGTTGATGAATATCGAAATGCAGGAATCCCAATGCTTCCTGTTGTACAGGGATTTGATATTACGAAACGTCAGATTATGATTTGGACAGTATGTTTATTACCACTACCATTTTATATGAGTGGGCTTGGAATAACATTCATGGTAATTGCAACATTGCTTAACATCGGATGGATCGCATTAGGGTTTTATGGCTTCCGTAAGCAAGATGACATCAAATGGTCCGTAAAAATGTTTGTTTATTCCCTGAATTACTTAACAATCTTATTTGTGTCAATGATTGTAGTTACATTCTTCTAAGACAACGACATAATTGGATTTCTTTACGTTGAGATTTACTTTACTTAACTATAAAGTACAATCTAATTCACAAAGAAAGTGGGGGTTGTTTGTATGAAGAAACAGTGGCGACTGCTTTCGTTCGTTTCACTGCTGGCTTTACTGTTAGGGGGATGCGGTAAAGCTTTTCAGTCTACTTTAATTCCGCAAGGGGAAGTAGCAAAAATGCAATATGATTTGCTCTTGCTAGCGAGTGCAATCATGGTAGGAGTAGTACTTGTAGTTACTATTATTTTCTTATATGTAATTGTGCGTTTCCGACAAAAAAAGGGTGAGGAAGATTATATTCCAGAGCAAGTTGAAGGAAATCACAAACTAGAAATTATATGGACAGTTATTCCGATTATTCTTTTGTTAATCTTGGCTGTTCCGACTGTTACATATACATTCAAGCTTGCGGATGTAAGTGCGATGGAGAAAAAGAATATTGATAAAGATACTATCGTTGTTGATGTAACAGCGAATCTTTATTGGTGGGAATTTTCTTACAAATCAGAAAAAATAGTAACTTCTCAAGATTTAGTTATCCCCACAGGTAAGAAAGTGTATTTGAATTTGAAGGGTGCCGATATTAAACATTCGTTTTGGGTTCCATCTTTAGCTGGGAAAATGGATACAAATACAGATAATGTAAACAAAATGTGGTTAAAGGCAGATAAATCGGGCACTTATAATGGTTTTTGCACAGAATTTTGTGGCCCCTCACATTCTTTAATGCAGTTCAAAGTGAAAGCTCTGGATGAAAGCGAGTACAAAAAATGGCTTGCTGACATGAAGAAGATTGATGGGAAAAAAGAAGTAGCTTCTACAAAGGCGCAAGAAGGTCAAGAAATATTTAATAAAAGCTGCATTGGTTGTCATGCAGTTGGATCAAATGATAGTAGACCACCTTCTGCTCGTATCGCACCGAACTTAGCAAACTTTGCAGATCGCGATATGGTTGCTGGTATTGCCGAAAATAATGAAGAGAACTTAAAAAAATGGCTCAAAGATCCTGAAAATATGAAACCAGGTAATAAAATGACTGGTAAATATGGCAACTTAACGGATGATCAAATTAATGCATTAAATGCATATTTACAAACGTTAAAGATTGAAAAGTAAAGAGGGATCATTTGCGAAGGGGAGGTTGAAAACGTGAGTTCTGTAGCAAAAAAACAGGGGATGGGTGCTGTCATATGGGATTATTTAACGACAGTAGACCATAAAAAGATTGCCATTCTCTATTTAATTGCAGGTGGATTGTTTTTTGTAATAGGTGGAATAGAAGCACTATTTATTCGCCTGCAGTTAGCGATTCCTAACAATGCTTTTCTTGTTGGGGATGCTTATAATCAAGTATTAACGATGCACGGTACAACAATGATTTTCCTCGCAGCTATGCCACTCGTGTTTGCATTTATGAACGCCGCTGTACCACTTCAAATTGGAGCACGTGATGTGGCGTTCCCGTTTTTGAATTCGCTCGGATTTTGGTTATTTTTCTTTGGTGGATTATTTTTAAATTTAAGTTGGTTTTTAGGAGGAGCGCCTGATGCAGGGTGGACATCGTATGCATCTTTAGCTTTAGCCTCTAAAGGACATGGTGTTGATTTTTATGTACTCGGCTTGCAAATATCAGGTATTGGTACATTAATTGGAGGTATTAACTTCCTTGTTACAATTATTAATATGCGCGCGCCAGGGATGACTTACATGCGCATGCCGATGTTTACATGGACAACATTTGTAACATCTTCACTTATTTTATTTGCATTTCCACCATTAACTGTAGGATTAGGACTTTTAATGTTAGATCGTTTATTTGGCACAAGTTTCTTTAATCCGGCACTAGGTGGGAACACGATTATATGGGAGCATTTATTCTGGATCTTTGGTCATCCGGAAGTATACATTCTTATACTCCCAGCTTTCGGAATATTCTCAGAAATCTTCGCCACATTTTCGAAAAAACGATTATTCGGTTATTCCTCGATGGTGTTCGCGACAGTATTAATAGGATTTTTAGGATTTATGGTATGGGCGCATCATATGTTTACTGTTGGTCTTGGGCCTGTTGCAAATGCTATCTTCTCGGTTGCAACAATGGCAATTGCAGTTCCGACGGGGATTAAAATATTTAACTGGCTCTTTACAATGTGGGGTGGAAGTATTCGGTTTACAACACCAATGATGTGGGCGGTAGCTTTTATTCCATCCTTCGTTATGGGTGGAGTTACAGGAGTTATGCTTGCTTCTGCACCAGCTGATTATCAGTTTCATGATAATTATTTCGTAGTAGCACACTTTCATTATGTAATTGTTGGTGGTGTTGTATTTGGTTTACTTGCAGGTGCGCATTATTATTGGCCACTTATGTTTAATAAAGTATTAAATGAAACGTTAGGAAAGATAACATTTTGGTTATTCTTTATTGGTTTCCATTTAACGTTCTTTATTCAGCATTTCCTGGGTCTAATCGGTATGCCGCGTCGTTACTACACATATCTAGAGGGGCAAGGATTGGAAATGGGGAATATGATTAGTTCTATTGGAGCGGTGTTTATGGCTCTTGGAACGATTGTTCTTTTATTCAATGTAATAAAAACAACGGTATCAAAAGAGAAGGCTGGTCGTGATCCGTGGGATGCGCGTACGTTAGAGTGGACAATGCCAGCACCTACACCGGAATATAATTTCAAACAGTTACCATTTGTTCGTGGATTAGATCCGTTTTGGATTGAAAAACGTGAGGGTAATAAAGAGATGACAGCAGCGGAACCGGTCGGTGATATTCATATGCCAAATTCTTCATTTTCACCGTTTATTATTTCTCTAGGTCTATTTATAGCTGCTTTTGGTGCGATGTATATGCAGGGTGGCAAAGATAAATTTTGGTTATTAGTAGCGATTATCGGTTTAATCATTACGTTTGGTACAATGTTCCTTCGTTCAGTAATTGATGATCATGGATATCATATTCATAAGGAAGATTTAGATGATAAGGGGGGCAAGGCGTAATGCATGTAGATGAGAAATTAACGAATGAAACATTTCCAGCAGAGCCTGAAAAAGCAACCCTTGAGGGAAAAAATAAGTTTGTTGGTTTTTGGTTATTTCTTGGAGGCGAAACAGTGTTGTTCGCTTCCTTATTTGGCACATATTTAGCATTAAAGAACTCTACAAATGGTGGACCAACATCTCAAGAGATGTTTCAAATGCCGCTCGTTTTCATTATGACGATGCTTTTGTTAACAAGTAGTTTAACGAGTGTATACGCAATGTATCATATGAAAAATTTTAACTTTAAGAAAATGCAACTTTGGTTACTTGTAACAGTGTTGCTTGGGTTAGGATTTTTGGGGTTTGAAATATATGAGTTTTATCATTATACGCATGAATTTAAGCATACTATGAGAAGTAGTGCATTTGGTTCTGCATTTTATGCTCTTGTTGGTACACACGGGCTCCACGTGTTGTTTGGATTATGTTGGATTTTAACATTAATCTTTAGAAACGCGAAGAGAGGTTTAAATTTATACAACGCACCAAAGTTTTATGTTGCATCAATTTATTGGCACTTTATTGACGTAGTTTGGGTGTTTATTTTCACTGTAGTATATTTGATGGGAATGGTGGGATAAACAATGGCGGTTAAGCAAACGAATAATCCTAAGGTGGATCTTGTTTATCGGAAGAGAAAAAGTGCAGAGGAAATGAAGCACCAAGTTGTTACATTTTCACTAATGATTTTTTTAACATTAGTTGCATTTGCAGCGGTGGCATATCCGAAAACATTTAGCCCGATTTTTTCGGTTCCATTTATATTATTGTTAGCGGTCATTCAAGTTATATTTCAGTTATATTATTTCATGCATATGAGTCATAAAGGGCATGAAGCGGCGAGTTTCTTCTTGTACTCTGGATTGTTAATTGGTTTATTAACAATATTAGCCTTTATGACAATTGTGTGGATTTAAACAGTGATAGTAGGGGGCTCTGATTTATCATAGCCCTCTTTTTATATGAAATATAAGGATTTTGAAAAGGTAGGTGTGGAAATGAAAAACTTATGGGTATTTGGTTTTCAAGCTTTATGGAGTCCGATTTTTTTATTATTTATGATCTCGATTCTTATTAGTTATTTTTTAATTATTGGACCATATAGAACGCGATTTGAAAATGCGACGAAGGTAAGTAAGAAGCAAATTTTTTATTTTACGACCGGGATTGTTCTTTTGTATTTTGTAAAGGGAGGACCTATTGATTTAATTGGTCATATTATATTTAGTGCACATATGTTTGAGATGGCAGTAATGTATATTGCGGTGCCTCCGTTATTACTGCTTGGTATACCTGTTTGGTTATATCGTTATATTACTTCTTTTAAGTTCGTTCAAATTGTGATAAAGTTTTTTGCTAAGCCGCTTATTGCGTTGTTTGTATTTAATGGTCTGTTTTCCTTTTATCATTTGCCAATTGTTTTTGATGCAGTAAAACAAAGTCAAATAGCGCATCCAATTTGCCTTGCTATATTGTTTTTTGCAGCAATGATGATGTGGTGGCCGATGTTAAATCCACTGCCAGAATATCAAACTTTAAGTGATATTAAGAAGCTTGGTTATATGTTTGCTAATGGTATGTTATTAACGCCAGCTTGTGCGTTAATAATTTTTGCGACTGCACCATTATTTGCAACATATACAGATCCGGCCGCTTGGATGAAGGCAATGGAACTCTGTGTACCGGCGGGTACTTTATCAGATTTAAATATAACTGGACCAGAATTTTTACATTGGATGCCGGTAGTACAAGACCAGCAAACAGGTGGTATCATTATGAAAATTGTCCAGGAAATAGTGTACGGTACGATTATCGGTTATGTGTTCTTTAATTGGGCACGTAGAGAGCGTGAAAAGGATAAAGAGCAGCTGCAAGAGTTACCTCCTTATTTGCAGACGAAATAAAAACTAGCGCATCGTGTTAATGCGCTAGTTTTTTTGTTATTCAATAATTTGAAATTCTTTTAACTCTTTTTCAATATTTTGTAGGAGTTGTTCGCTTTTTTGAAGTACATTCGTTGGGAAAATCTCATCATCTCCATATTCAACGCCATGAGGATAATAATGTTTTCCTAATAAGGGTGGCAATAGTTTTACTTGAGCGTGTCTGCCACCGATGTCACCTTCAACAGCAAATCCTTGTACACGTAAATAATAAATATCCTTTAATATTTCAAATTTATAATCATATGTAACGCGTTCGTAATCCCATTGTCCAGCAAGTACAAAATGATTGTTTTCCATAATCTCAGTTAAAAGAGTTAAATCAACGACTGCATCATTAAAGTTTGTATTTGTAAATTGCATAGAATACCTCCTTCTTTTAATGTTAGTGCATTATTTTTATAATAGTATGAATAATAAGAAAGTGCAATTCATATTGCGAGAAAAGGGATATTCCAGACTTTTTTCGTGAAAATATGATATAGTGAAAAGAGTACGGTACACACAAAAAAGGAAAGAAAAGGATTTGTGTATATCTCGATTTTATGCTTTGTTCAGGAGGTATATCGTTTGAAGAAATTATTGCGTATCGTAATGATTACATTTTTAATTTTAGCTGTTGATTTATACGGGAAGTTACTCGTATCACAATATATATTAACCCCATCTCACTCTAAGCAAGAAAATAAAATTGTGAAAAAGAAGAAGCAAGTAAATGAAGAATCCACAGATACTGTTTTAAGTATGATTGGTGGGGATTCTGAGAATTTATTAGCGAAGTGGGGCGAACCGTCTCGAATAGAGCCGTCTGCTTATGGATATGAATGGTGGGTGTATAACCAAGATTTAGCTCAGTATGTTCAATTTGGAGTTGCTGAACGTAAAGTTGTAACGGCGTATGTTGCTGGTGAGCAAGTTAAGGTGGCTCCCTATTATATAAATGAAAAGTATGAAGAGGTATATAAAAAGAATCCACTTTCACATGAGATTTCATTAAAAAGAGGAAAGAATAGTTATCAATTTGAGTTATCTGATACGGAAGTAATGGAACAACCGCTAGTACCTGTAGAAGATGGATGGGCACAATTATACTTTGATCACTTTACACATGAGCTTGTTGGTCTTCGTTATATGGATGATGAAACGTTATTACGACAAAGACCATATCAACTTGTTTATTCAGGTGAATTAATAGCGGAACAGCCGCTGACGCCAGAAAAAATGAAGCAAGTTGAAAATGGGAATATGCAACAAATTCTCGATTTAACAAATGTTATTCGAAGTCGTCATCAATTACCGTTGTTAACATCGGACCAACAAACTGCAGATGTTGCATTTGGCCATAGTAAAGATATGAAGGATAATAATTATTTTTCACACGATTCACCTACTTTTGGTACGTTAGGAGATCGTTTGCAACGTGGGCAAGTGGCTTTTCAACTTGCTGGTGAGAATATAGCGGCGCAACATAGTGATGGAATTGCGGCGGTACAAGGTTGGTTAAATAGTGAGGGGCATAGAAAGAATTTATTAAATGAACAATTTACTGGATTAGGTGTTGGGGTATATGATAAATTTTACACTCAAAACTTTATCCGAAAATAAAATGAAACTTTAATCAGTGGGAGTCTTACTGTCCACAAATAGGGAGATAAAAAGGTGCATGAATCGTCTAAAAATAGGCGAACCATGTGCCTTTTTTTTCTTACAATATAGTAGATATACATGAAGAGGTGAGGATTATGCCAACAACAAAAGGGCCGTTACATCCATCGGTTCAACAGTTTAAAGAGTTTGTAAACCATCACCCTAAAATGGTTCATGAGGTTAGAAGTGGTCAAAAAACTTGGCAGCAATTTTATGAAGAATGGTACTTACTTGGTGAAGAAGATCAAATATGGACAGCGTATAGACCTGATGGAGCACCTGCTTTTTCTTCGGTAAAAGAAAAGAAAGAAGAAAAAGAAAGTCGAACAGAAGAGGAAAAAACTGCTGATGTGATGGGGCAAATGCTTTCTTTCTTTAAAAAGTTAGACGTAGAACAAATGCAACATCATTTAGCGAATGTAACGAGTGCGATTGGTAGCGTGCAACAAGTTATCCAACAATTTCAAGGGAACCGTGCGCAGCAAGAACAAAGTACTTCTGAAAATAATCCTTTTTTCTTTCAAAAGGATTAGGGGGAAAGAGGATGAGAGCAGAGCTTATGGAGTTTATAAAAGCTGATGAGGATTTAGCTCGCTATATTCGGGAACAGCCATACTGGTACCGGAAATTGACGCGTAACCCAGAAGAAAAAGAAGCTTTTGAGTTAGCTGCCATGCAGCATTTCAAAAAAACGATACCAGATAAAGTGGAAAAATTTCAAAATCAATTGGCGGTTGCTTCAATTATGATTGATATGTTCCAGTATATGAAGCAGCAAAATACGACATAATTGGAAGGGAAAACTATGTCCGTTATGCAAAACTTTTGTTACAATAGAATCGCATTATTTAAAAAAGGAGTTGCAGCATGACGGAAATTTGTTTAGTACGACATGGACAAACTGATTGGAACTTTCAAGAGATTATTCAAGGGCGCGAAGATATTCCACTTAACGAAGTTGGGAAGAAGCAAGCGAGTCAAAGTGCAGCAGCCTTGCAAGCGGAATCGTGGGATATAATTATAAGTAGTCCGTTAATTAGAGCGCAAGAAACAGCTAAGGAAATTGCTGGGGCTATTGGATTACCATCTATTTTATTAGATGAGCGATTTATGGAACGTAATTTTGGGGAAGCTTCTGGGAAATCAGTTGCGGCCGTTAGAGAGTTAATTGCAGAAGGTAATGTAGAAGGAATGGAGCAGGATAAAGAAATTGTAGAGCGCTGTTTTACGGCTTTACAAGAGGTTGCAGCAGCACATGGAGATAAACGTATTATCATTGTTGCGCATTCACATGCAATAAAAGCTATTTTACACGCAATTGCACCAGATGAAATTACATTTAAAACGCCGTTAAAAAACGCATGTATTAGCTACGTGAAAGAGAATAGCGGGAAATGGGATGTTCTTAAATATAATATTGCGGAGCATATTAGTGTATAAGAGTGCAAGGGGATGGTATGAAAAGTAGTTAGAATCATATCTTTCTTTTAGGTGAGACACTTCAATTAGTAGTTCTGTTCCAAATGTGTTATGATGAATACTCGGAGGTGTCTCTCATGATTGTAGCGACGCTGGAAAGCGTATTGATTTTAGATAAGGCAGAGCAGCTTGCAAAAGCGATTATCTGTTCAGATATAGCAGAAGATTATCGTAAGTATTATAAAGATTTACAAGAAGATATAGAAGTTCAGACGCTAATTCAGCAATTTACAGTGATGAAAGAGCGATACGAAGAAGTGCAACGTTTTGGTAAATATCATCCTGATTATACTTTCGTTTCGACGAAAATGAGGGAATTAAAGCGTTCTGTAGATATGCATGATAAGGTTGCAGCCTTTAAAAAAGCAGAAACTGCTTTACAAAAGTTATTAGATGAAGTTAGTGTAGCAATAGGTTCTGAGGTATCACCTTCCGTTAAAGTCCCAACAGGAAATCCATTTTTTGATGCGGGTGGCTGTGGCGGTGGTTGTGGTACCGGAGGCGGTTGTGGTTGTAAAAAAACGGGGTAATTTACCCTGTTTTTTAGAATATAGAAGAAAACGTATACAGAGTTTGTCCTTTAATGTCATAAATTTTTGATTGGTTTTCATAAAATATAAGAATATAAGTTTTTAAAAGGAGAAGATGGAGAAGATTATGTTCGGGCAACGACAAAGTATGATTGTTTATTTACATTCATTGAAACATGCCAAGATTTTAAGGAAATATGGTAATATTCATTACATATCAAAACGTTTGAAATACGCCGTTGTATATTGTGATATGGAACAAATTGAGCATATGATGCAAAAATTAAATAAACTTCCTTTTGTGAAAAAAGTAGAACAGTCGTATCGCCCATTTTTAAAAACAGAATTCGAAAATTCGCGTCCTGATCGGGCAAAAGAATACGATTATAGCTAAGTGAAAAAATCCCCTGCTAAATTTAGCAGGGGATTTTTTTATTTGAAATAACGTGTTATTTCATTGGAGGAATGAAATTGTTCATTCGTAAAATACCAATTAGATGATTAAAAAATAGTTCTTTTTCAGGGAAAGTTGTTGATGGTTTTACAGTAAAGGGAGTAACTTTTTTCCCTATTTGTTCCGCCATTTCTTCAAATAAAACGACACGTTTACTTTTCTTATTTTCAAGTAAAGGAATGCCTTCACGACATATGTATAATGGTTGGAAATCACCAGTAGTTGTCGGTTTTAGTATTACAACAAGTGAACACATTTTTTTTTCGTTTTTTACAGTTTCGAATTGTAACATATGTGTTACACGTTCTTGGTTTGTTTTGGCAATTTCAAGTAATTCATATAAGTCAGAGTAGCCTTCTCCGAGTTCTATAAAGCGTTGAATCATATTTTTTCCTCCTCTTTCTTTTACTGTACCATCTCACTTTTTAAATGAAAAGTAGACAAATAAAAAAACCCTGCAAAGCAGGGCCCTTCTAATACTAGTATGTACTACTAGTAAGAAGGCAAAGGGAGAGGAGAAACCGGAGGAAGAACTTATGGGGAAACGTAAGTCTTCTCCGCGGTTGGCAACAACATCGAAGATGATGTTGTTATATTTATTTATGTCCAATCTGAATGAAGATATACATAATGAAATTAAAATTTATGTTAGGCTTTTTATTTTTCTTTTTTTTATTTTATGATAGGATAAAAAAGGTAAAGTGGAACTGATGTACATAAAGGGTCTTTGTTCGCAAATAGTGAGATGAATATGCAAGAAATAGCGAACGGTTATTTTAACTAAAGTTCTCTATAGGTTAAGTAACGAATTAGTGAAGAATTGTATGGTTTGGTAGCGGTTACTGACTTGAGATGTATTTACTGTAATCGCTCGATAGATTGAAATAAAGGTAGTGACAACAGATGAGAGTAGTTTCAGGAAAATGTAAAGGGCACCCACTTAAAGCGGTACCTGGTAATACAACACGTCCAACGACAGATAAAGTGAAAGAATCTATTTTTAATATGATAGGTCCTTATTATGATGGTGGTATCGCACTTGACTTATTTGGTGGTAGTGGTGGTCTTGGAATTGAGGCCGTAAGTAGAGGGATTGATAAAGCGATTTTTGTTGACCGAGATAGTAAAGCGATAAAAGTCATTCATCAAAATTTAGAAAGCTGTAGAATACAAGAACAAGCTGAAGTGTATCGAAATGATGCGGAACGTGCGGTAAAGGCGCTTATAAAGCGTGAAATATCATTCGATCTTATACTAATAGACCCTCCATATAAAGGTCAAAAAATTGTGTCTTTAATTAGTGTGATCGATCAACATGGATTGTTAAATAAAGATGGCATCATTATGGCAGAGCATGGGGATGACGTGGTTTTACCTGATTCAATCGGAGAACTTGTAAAAGTACGGGCAGAAAACTATGGGATTACAGCAATTTCGATTTATAAGTATGAAGGTGAGGGGACAGAATGACAAGTATAGCTATTTCTTCAGGGAGTTTTGATCCAATTACCCTTGGACATTTGGATATTATTAAAAGGGGAGCAAAAGTATTTGATGAAGTATATGTAGTTGTTTTAAACAATTCATCAAAAAAACCATTCTTTTCGGTAGAAGAACGCCTAGAGTTAATTCGAGAGGCGACAAAGGATATACCAAATGTAAAAGTTGATTCACATAGTGGATTATTGGTGGAATATGCAAAAATGCGTAATGCAAATGCAATATTACGTGGTTTGCGAGCGGTTTCTGATTTTGAATATGAGATGCAAATTACTTCAATGAATCGAAAATTAGACGAAAATATCGAAACCTTCTTCATTATGACAAATAATCAATATTCATTTTTAAGTTCAAGTATTGTGAAAGAAGTTGCGAGATATGGGGGAAGTGTAGTAGACCTTGTTCCTCCGATTGTAGAGCGTGCTTTAAAAGAAAAGTTTCAAACCCCGTTAAAGTGAACGGGGTTTTTCTTTATGAATGCGTAAAAACAATAAGATAACATATAAATATAAACAAAATAAGGTGAAGATTGGTCCGTAGTGTATAAATGATGTCCAAATATCAGTTAGTGTGTAAGAATGATTCAATAAAAATACGGGAAGATCTTCTTGCGTAGGCGAGAAAGAATGAACTTTTTCATAAAATGGCCCCCAAAATATAAAAGTGAAAATAGGAGCGAGAATACTTTGGATAATTCGAGCTAAAAAATATGGTTTAAAGCGGATATCTGTCTCCGCTAATATGCTTGCTACTTGTGCCTGAATAGAAAGGCCGCTAAATGCTAAAATGAAGCTTGTTACCATCGCTTGTTGAAGAAGTGTTGATTCATTAATTTGACTAATCATTTGGCTTCCAAGCGTCATTTCAAAAATACCGGATAATATCGGAATACTAAATTGGGATGTAAGTTGGAAGAATGATAAAATATGTTGCATAATAAAAGAAAGCGCTTCTGTAATTTCGAAAACAGTAATCATTTTATTTAAAACAGAGAATAAAATAATAAACCCACCAATCATGAGCAATGTTTGAATAGAAGAAACGATAGCGTCACCGAGTAGTTTTCCAATCGGTCTTTTTTCTTGCATACGTGTTTGGTGGAGGATGGAAAAAGGGTTTTGAAAGGCACGCTTTTGATTCGTATGTTTGTCTTTTATGTAAGTATCGTTATTACCATAAAAGCGCATAAGTAATCCGACGATAAAGTTACTTATATAATGTGCTGCTGCTAATACGAGCCCTAATTTCGGATTATTGAAAAAACCAATAGAAACCGCTCCGAAAATAAAAAGTGGATTAGAAGAATTTGTGAAAGATACGAGTCGTTCCGCTTCGATTTGTGTTAGTTGATTGCTCTTGCGTAGTCTAGCGCTTAATTTGGCGCCAGCAGGGAATCCTGAAGCCATTCCCATTGCCCAAACAAACCCACCTACCCCTGGAACACGAAACAGTGGACGCATTAGTGGTTCTAATATAACACCGATAAATTTTACAATACCAATACTGATTAGAAGTTCCGCAATGATGAAAAACGGTAGTAGTGAAGGGAATACAACTTCCCACCATATATTTAACCCGCGAATTGAAGCTTGCAAAGCAGCTTGGGGGTGAAGTACAAGAGAAAAGGTTAAAAATAACATTGATATGGTAAGAAAAGCAGTTTTCCATTTTTCGTACATGTAAGAAAATCCCCCTTTGTCCCAAAAACGTTCATTTCAGTATACGTGGATATGTGGTGAATTTAGACCATAAGTATGAAAAAGGAATGAAAAAAATTAAAGGGTGAGAAAAATGAAGGAACCGAAAATCGGTTTAGCGCTTGGATCCGGAGGTGCAAAAGGTTTTGCTCACATAGGGGTAATAAAAGTATTAAGGGAAGCTGGTATCCCTATTCATATGATAGCAGGCAGTAGTATAGGAGCGTTAATTGGTACATTCTATGCAGCGAGTTGTGACGTTGAAAGACTGTATAAATTGGCAGCTGTTTTTAAAAGGAAATATTATTTGGATTTTACAGTTCCTAAAATGGGATTTATTGCTGGAAAACGTATCAAAGATATGATTAAAATGTTTACATATAATAAAAATTTAGAAGAGTTAGATATCCCGACGGCTGTTGTGGCTACTGACATTTTGAAGGGGGAAAAAGTTGTTTTTACAAGCGGTCCGATTGCGGAGGCGGTTCGAGCTAGTATATCTGTGCCAGGGGTGTTTGTTCCAGAGAAAATAGATGGCCGCTTATTAGTGGATGGAGGGGTAATTGACCGTATTCCCGTATCGGTTGTAAAAGATTTAGGGGCTGATATTGTTATTGCTGTAGATGTATCTCCAATTAAGGTGAATGGAGAGGTTACATCGATTTATGATGTAATTATGCAAAGTATTGAAATTATGCAACATGAACTTGTGATGAATCGGCAAATAGCATCAGATTTAATGATGCGGCCAGCAGTAGAACAATTTAGTTCGCGTGCTTTTACACATATTGAAGACATCATTCGGGTCGGAGAAGTGGAAGCAGAAAAACACATTTCAAACATTTATTTACTAATTGAGCAGTGGAAGGAGAAACATAATGTTTAAGCGTTTTCGGTTTATATATGCAATTTTAATAGGGGTTATATTGGCGATGCTACTTGTTTATGTACGTTTGCCATACTTTGTGACAAAACCAGGTATGGCCGCAAAATTAGCGCCGTACGTGCAAGTTGATGGTGGTACTAAAGAGTCTGGTGATTTTATGCTTGTCACTGTCTCAATGGGGCCTGCAAATGTTGTGAACTTAATAGCCGCGCAATTTAATAAATATACACACGTTTCGAAGGCGGAAGAAATATTGCAAAAAGGTGAGAGTGATGAAGAATATCAATTTCGTCAAGATTATGCGATGAAAGATTCACAAAACGCTGCAATTTATAATGCATATAAACGTGCAAATCGCTCTGTTTCTTTTGAAAATAAAGGTGTACTAGTGGCTGGTGTAGCAAAGGGTATGCCGTCAGAAGGAAAGCTTAAGCTTGGAGATGTTATAGTAGCTGTCGATGGAAAAACATTCGATAAGACGGAACAATTTATTGAGTATATGACAGGGAAAAAAGAAGGGGATACAGTAAATATTGAATACAATCGGGGCGGAAAAAAGTTTAAAGAAAATTTAAATGTAAAGACAATCCCTAATGGGAATGGACGCGTCGGTATAGGGGTCTCTATCGTTACGGAAAGAGAGTTAGTAGTAGATCCGAAAGTGAAAATTGATTCCCATGAAATAGGAGGCCCGTCAGCAGGGTTAATGTTTACACTAGAAATTTATAATCAGCTCGTTGAAGAAGATTTAACAAACGGACATGAAATAGCTGGAACAGGTACAATCAATGATAAAGGAGAAATTGGTCCAATTGGTGGTATTCAGCAAAAAGTAGTGGCTGCTAGTGATGCAGGAGCTGAAGTGTTTTTTGCACCAAATGAAAAAGGTGTAGAGAAATCGAATTATAAAGATGCTCTTGAAGCTGCGAAAGATATTAAAACAAAGATGAAAATTGTACCGGTGGACACACTGGATGATGCATTAACGTATTTGGAAAAAATGGATAGAACAAAGTGAACCTCTCTGAAGAAGAGAGGTTTTTCTTATAGGAATTTTTTCGTTATTTCATCATAGCGAATTGGATGATGCGTTGCGTCTTGTTTTAGCAGTTGTGTCCGCAAAGGTTCTTGCATTATGGAGAAATATACAGCATTTGATTTTCGTTCTATTTCTAAAGTCGGATGTTCGAATGTTTTTGTATGAGTAAGGATTGGGAGTTCTATTTTTTTCTTATTTTTAGAAAGATAAGTTTGTCCCTTTTGTGACATTCCGAGAAGACGGATATACGGCGCATGTTGCTCTATATTTGCTTTGTGTATTTCTTCCTTCGTTGTATTTGTTAAAATATGTGTACAAGCTCTTTGTAATCTAGTCCATGTATAACGTTTTGTTTTTAATGCTTCCATGAATGAATAGAAAGATGAACTGTTTTGTATTTTTGATAAAATACGATGCTCTAAACCTTCTTCCATTTCATATATATGTTGTAAGTCCTCTGAAGACATCGTCATAAGTTTGTATTTAAAAAATGAAAAGTATTTTTCCCAGTTATGTAACGTCCCGTAGTTTTGCTTGTAGTTTTCTAAAAGAGAAGCAGTCATTTTCGGGATAAAAGGCTCAATAGTTGTAGAGGAACTGTTTTCATTAAATAGCTGTTTGCGAATACTTGTTGCACTTGCAATATGTTGATCGTGAAATGTTTCATCATGATAATGAGAGGCGAATCTTTTTATAGTTTGTGCTTGCATGGAACTATTTTGTAAGAGAATGGCTTTAATATACTGTAAGCCTAAAATGTTATTTGGTTGTGACATATCTACGTTTTTTTCGGGTGGTAAGATGTGTAGAAAGGCTTCAGATGTAGCTTTTGCATAACTATTACCTGCATTCATAAATTGCTTCACAAGACGATTAAAAGTCTTTTCTTCATTTTTTTGTATAGCGATGGTAGTGTAGAAATTTTCAGTTTGTCCATCTTCACTACCAAAACAAATTTCGGAAACACCAAGGGCGTTTAAAATCGAAATTGCGCCATTTGCGAAAGTTTCGGCCTTTTGTGTTGCGAATGCATAAGGAAGCTCTACAACAAGGTCTACGCCGTTTGTTAAGGCCATTTTAGTACGATACCATTTGGAGATGAGTGCGGGCTCACCACGCTGCAAAAAAGGACCACTCATAACGGCGATAATAATATCAGACTGTGTTAACTTTTTTGTTTCTTGCACATGATAAGCATGACCGTTATGAAAAGGGTTATATTCGACAACAATACCACTGGATTTTATGGTAATCTCTCCTTTCGATGTAGCATCTTTTTGGAAAACGTGATAATGTATATATTATTTCCTATGATGACTTCATTATAGTGTAAAGAAAAAACATTGACAAATATAAAATGGCTAGCTATAATTTTGTTTGTTGCCTTGAGGTGATATGATATGAAATGGTCCATCCATCAATTGAATAAATTGAGAAATAAAGGATTGACATTAAATGAAATGGTAGATGTAAGTGAGCTAAAAGAGGTCGAGAAAGATATTCGTGAAATTAATCCTGTTCATGTAACAGGAAGAGTTGATTTTGGCTCCGGTAAGTTTACGTTTCATCTACATATAACTGGAAGCATGGTTTTACCATGTTCTCGCTCTTTAGTAGATGTGACATTACCATTTGACATTAAAACAACTGAGGTGTTCCAAACTTCAGAAGAAGAATTTGAAACAGAAGCTGAAATTCATTGTTTAGAAGGAGAAGTACTTGACTTACTGCCCGTAATCAAGGAAAATATACTTTTGGAGATTCCAATGCAAATTTTCAGTGATGATGTTTCTGGTGGAGCACCGATGCAAGGTCAAGACTGGCAAGTGATTTCGGAAGAAAACAAAGAAAAGACTGTTGATCCAAGATTAGCAGGACTTGCAAAGTTTTTTGACAAATAATCGGAAGACTGGTTTAGGCCTTCATATGAAAATAATTATTTCTTTTAAGGAGGTGGGAAGAATGGCTGTACCTTTTAGAAGAACTTCTAAAACAGTAAAAAGAAAGCGTCGTACGCATTTCAAATTATCAGTACCTGGTATGGTAGAGTGCCCAAGCTGTGGTGAAGCGAAATTAGCTCACCGTGTATGTAAAGCATGCGGTACTTACAAAGGTAAAGAAGTAATCAGCAAGTAATTGCGAAAAATAAACGTAGAAGATATCTTCTACGTTTATTTTTTTTGTCTTATTCTTTATTTGTTGTATTCTATCTTTTCTAGTAACTGCATATGCTTAATAAAAAATGCATAGGGAGGACTAGAGAGATGGCGACAACAAGACAAGATGCTTGGACTGATGATGAAGATTTGCTTCTGGCAGAAGTAGTACTCCGGCATATTCGTGAAGGTGGAACGCAACTTTCCGCTTTTAAAGAAGTGGGGAGGCATTTGTCTCGTACACCTGCAGCTTGTGGATTTAGGTGGAATTCTTACGTTAGAAAGCAGTATAAAGAACGTATTGAAGAAGCAAAGCAACTTCGTAAGGTAGAAAATTATGAAGTGAAAGAGACAACGGTATTAGAGCCAAAATCTATTACATTGAATGATGTTATTGAATTCTTGCGAAATTATAAAGATGAAAGCTCTTTAATGGTGTTACAACAACAAATTGAATCGTTACAAACAGAGAAAGAACGTCTTCTGGAGCGATTATCAGTATATGAGGAAGAATATAGAACATTACTTGATTATATTGATCAAAAAAGAAGTGTAATGGTAGCAGAAAGAAATGGCGCTCGCTCGAATGGAGAATTAGAAAAATTAAAGAAATAAAAACAGCTGCGTAACAGCTGTTTTTTTTATTTCTTATGCAGATTCTTCGTTTGTAATCGCATTCGAATTTGTTTCTGGTTGCCAAATATAAAAATCACCATTAGTTACTGATACTGGCTGGAAACTTAATTTATCCCAAAAACCAGCTGACTGGATACGTGCTATCGTTTTAATTGGGAATTGTAGTTGTTGCGCATAATTAACAAGCATTTGTCCGAATCCTTGTTTTTGAAAAGTCGGCAACACTTCAAGTTTATAAAGTTCTAGGTAAGTACCTGTAATTTCAAATGGTTCTCCACCGTTCCTTTTCATGTATAGACTCATACGTGCGATTAGCGATCCTCCATAATAAATACCGTAAAATGGAGACTCACTATCATTTTCAATAATGTTTGCTTGTAATTCTTCCAACATGGATAGTTCTTGAGCTCCGCACCCTTTAAATTTTTTAAATTCATCTAATGTTTTATAATTGATGAGCAAGCGTTCAACTTTTGGGAATCCCATTACATCACATCCTTTTCTTATCTTGTTGAATACAGAAAAGTTAAAATATTTATAATAATATTATAACTCATTTTTTAATTTTTATGAAGAAGATAGAATATTTCTTTCATTATTTTTTTGAGGATTTGCTAAACTAAGAATAGAACTATGTATATAGGTAGTATATACATAGTGAAAGAAGAGGTTGCATTTGTTACAAGATAATTGAATCCTCAACTATGTAATTGTAATTTAATAAGATGTAAAGGGGGAAGGGCAAGGGGACTTATATCACTTGTTAATATGAGTTCTTTGTGTGAAGATGAAAATTGGAATTGTTGGACCGGGAGCTATTGGTCTCCTATATACATTTTATTTACAAAAAAGCAATCAAGATGTTACGTTGTTTACAAGAAACGCTGAGCAAGCAGAAGAATTAAACTTAACGGGTGTAACTTGTATTAGGAATGGAGAACGTGAAACAGTATTTCCATCTATTTTACCGATAGAAAGTATGCTGGATAAACAGTTAGATTATACATTTATTGCTGTAAAGCAATATCATATAACTGATATATTACCTTTTGTGCAGGGAGAATCGTCATTAATCTTTTTGCAAAATGGAATGTCACATCTTCAAGTTATGCAAAAAATAGGAAATGAACGTATAGCAGTCGGGATTGTGGAGCATGGTGCAAAAAAAGAGGATGGACATACAGTTCATCATACTGGAATAGGTGTTACAAAGTTTGGTGTAGTGCGTGGTCAATCTAGTTGTTTTAAAAAGGTATTTAATTGTTTTCCTTTTGATTATTTTCCGATTCAAATAGAAGATGATTGGAAGGGGATTATGCGCAATAAATTAGTAGTCAATGTATGTATTAATCCATTGACGGCATTATTGCGGGTTGAGAACGGAGAGTTAATTTCAAATCCGTTTTTTTATCAAATGATGGAGCAAGTATTTCAGGAAGTTGCATTTCTTGTTAAAGAAGAAGATAAGGAAATGGTATGGCAAATGGTATGCCAAGTATGTGAAAAAACATCTCATAATATTTCATCTATGTTAGCGGACGTAAGAGCGAATAGACAAACGGAAGTTAATGCGATTGTTGGATATGTACTAGAAGAAGCTAAGGAACAACAACAATCTGTTCCGACACTTCAATTTTTGTTCAATGTAATAAAAGGAATGGAATTATAAGTGTTTTTCTTTGCTTTTACGTGAAACATTGACTACAATGTGGGTTGGTGAGAGAACAGGATACGAAAGGAAGAATTATATGGAGATAAAAGAGATCTCTGTTCCACTACAAGGTGTTGTAGCGGACTATATGAACGGTAAAAAAGAGATACAGTCATGTTTTGATTATCTGTTAACAGAGGATGCTTTTAAACAGCGATTACATGATTTACGTGAGAGAGAGTTTTTCCGTCAAGATTTAGTAACACATTTATTAGAATATAATACACAATTGCAAGCGGGAGAATTTACAATTCAAAATATAAAAGCGCTTGAAGATGAAAATACATATGTAGTTATAGCTGGACAACAAGCTGGGTTATTAACAGGTCCGCTTTATACAGTGCATAAGATCATTTCAATTTTACAGCTTGCAAAAGAAAAAGAAGAGAGCTTAGGGGTTCGGGTTGTTCCTGTCTTTTGGATTGCTGGTGAAGACCATGATATGGATGAAATTAATCATACATTTGTAACGAAAAATAAAAAAATAAAAAAGACCATTTTTCATGATCGTTATCCGAAAAAGGCGAGTGCTTCTGAGTCTGAACTTTCTATTGAAGACTGTAGAAAATGGGTCGAAGAGATTTTTAAAACATATCCGGAAACGAATTTTACAAAGGATGTATTACAATTTGTTGAGGATGCTTTAGGTCAATCACATACATATGTAGATTTCTTTGCGCGCCTTATTACGAAAATGTTCGCAAATTCTGGTTTAATTCTTGTAGATTCACATCATCCTGCATTAAGAAAATTAGAAGTGCCGTTTTTACAACAAATTATAAGTAAATATAAAGAAATTCAAGTAGCACTTCATAATCAACAGGAAGTAATTAAGGAATTAGGATTTAAACCGATTATTGAAACGAAGACAAATGCAGTGCATATATTTATGGAAATTGATAATGAGCGAGTATTGCTTGAAGAGCATCAAGGGAAGTTTATTGGAAAAGATGGAGTGCATTCATTTTCGTATGAAGAATTGATGGAAGAGATGGAAAGAAGTCCAGAACGCTTTAGTAATAATGTTGTAACGCGCCCTCTTATGCAAGAATATGTGTTTCCTACGTTAGCGTTTATTGGCGGTCCAGGGGAGTTAGCTTATTGGAGTGAATTGCAACAAGTGTTTCATACGGCTGGTTTCCAAATGCCACCTGTTGTTCCACGCATTACAATTACTTATATGGAGCGAGATATAGCGACAGATTTATATGATTTAGATTTGCAAGAAATTGATCCATTTCTAAATAATATAGATAATCTGCGTGACAATTGGCTTTCTAATCAAATAGAGGAACCGATAGATGAGCGATTTATAGAAGCGAAAAAAGAAATAATGGATATCCATACATCATTACAACAATTCGTGAAAAAAATAGATCCAGGGTTAAATGAGTTTGCTGGGAAAAATGAACTGAAAATTAATGAGCAAATTGAACTGTTAGAAAGAATGTTGAAAAGAAATGTTGAGAAGAAACATGAGGTTCAACTGAATAAATTCCGCCGTTTACAATTTGCACTTCGTCCATTAGGAGCACCGCAAGAACGTGTGTGGAATATGTGTTATTATTTAAATCAGTTCGGCCTTGATTTTGTTGACCGGGTAATGGAACAATCTTTTTCATGGGACGGAAAACATCATGTAATAAAACTATAAAATCTTGCTCTTTTGAGCAGGATTTTATTTTTATTCTGTTGAATTAACTGTGAAGTGAAATATTTCTGAATTATCCATCTTATGTTATTGTAATGAATCGCTATGTATCAGGTATATATATATGACAAAATAGCACAAAATGTAAACGGATTATTATCTTTTTCGACAGGTTTTTGTTTAAATTCCCGCAAAAAATGATTAAATTTAGTATATAATAAAATAAAATAGCGATTTGTATAGCGTACTACCTTGTTGGAAGTTAAATGAGTCGTTCTTTAGTAGCATTTCATCCTCTAGTAGTAAATTATGTTTGTAGAGTGAGAAATGTATTTAACATAATTAATTGGAAAAAGAGTAGGTGCAGCAATGTTCAAACACGTAACAGTACTTTTGAAAGAAACAGTAGATGGCTTAGATATAAAGCCGAGTGGTACATATGTAGATTGTACACTGGGTGGAGGAGGACATAGTTCTTATTTATTATCGCAGCTAACAGATGGTGGAAAATTAATAGCATTTGATCAAGATGAAATAGCGATTCAAAATGCGAAGGAAAAATTTTCTTCGTATGGTGAACAATTTGTAACAGTGAAGAGCAACTTCCGTTATTTATCTGAAAAACTACATGAATTAGGTATCACAGAAGTAGACGGGATTTTATTCGATTTAGGTGTTTCATCCCCACAATTAGATACACCAGAGCGTGGCTTTAGTTATCATCATGATGCACCGTTAGATATGCGGATGGATCAAGATGCCCCATTAACAGCATATGATGTTGTGAACAGCTGGTCATATGAACAACTCGTAAGAATTTTCTTCCAATACGGAGAAGAAAAATTTTCAAAGCAAATAACAAGGAAAATTGAAGCGTATCGCGAGAATAAGGCTATTGAAACGACAGGAGAATTAGTGGAATTAATTAAAGAAGGTATTCCAGCTCCGGCACGTAGAACAGGTGGACATCCTGCGAAGCGAGTATTCCAAGCGATTCGTATTGCTGTAAATGATGAATTAAAAGTATTTGAAGAAGCGTTGGAATCTGCAATTGGTATGGTCAAGCCTGGTGGAAGAGTTAGTGTGATAACATTCCATTCTTTAGAAGATCGTATTTGTAAAACGACGTTTAAGCGAAATAGCACAACGCCGCAATTACCAAAAGGACTACCGATTATTCCGGATGAATTTAAGCCGAAATTAAAGCTTATTACAAGGAAACCGATTTCACCTTCTGACATTGAATTAGAAGAAAATAATCGAGCGCGTTCTGCG
This sequence comes from Bacillus altaicus, assembly GCF_042136375.2. NCBI lineage: Bacteria > Bacillati > Bacillota > Bacilli > Caryophanales > Bacillaceae > Bacillus > Bacillus altaicus. The sequence goes on from NZ_CM143394.1 coordinate 1,760,411, forward strand.
AAGTTGAGAATCGCTGAAAAACGATAAAAAGGAGAGAGAGGTATGACTAATTTAGCTGTAAAGTATAAACAACAGGCGCAAGAAGAGGTACAAATTCAAGCGCCGCCACAGCAGATGGTTAAGCCAAAAGTAAAAACGAAAATTACAAGAATTGAAAAACTGTTGTACGTAACGTTTATTGGATTTTTATTATATGCTTGTGTAGCTTTTATTGGGAATAAAGCGGGTCTATATCAAGTTAATGTAGAAGCAGCGACGATAGAAGAAGAAATTGTGAAAAAACAAAAGGAAAATCAAGAATTGCAGGCTGAAGTAGAGAAGTTAAGTCGTTATGAACGTATCGCTGAAGTTGCAAAAAAACACGGGCTAGAAATTAATGCGAATAATGTGAAAGGCCTAAAGTAAGGCAAATAGGTGTGAAGAAAAGATGAAGAGAAATATGACCAAATTTCATACCAATAAGGGAGCAGGTTATTTTATGATATTTTTCCTCCTGCTCTTTTTGCTGTTATTAGCCCGATTTTTTTACATACAAGTAACAGGAACAGTGGACAATCATGATTTAAAGAAACTTGCTGAGCAGAAACATAGTAAAAAGGGAGTTCTCGAAGCGAATCGAGGAACAATTTATGACCAAAATGGTCATGTCCTAGCGCAAGATGCAAATTCTTATAAACTTGTAGCCGAGTTAAAAGGAGCTAACGCCGTTAAGGATAAAGAGGATACTGCAAAGAAAATTGCAGGAGTACTCGGAAAAGATGAAGATAAAATTTTAGCTACTTTAAATAAAGAAGACAGAAGTCAAGTGGAATTTGGAACATTAGGTAAGGACTTGACGAAAGAAAAGAAAGAACAAATAGAAGCATTGAAATTGCCGGGAATCTCTTTTATCATCGAAAATGCGAGAGTGTATCCAAACGGTGATTTCGCATCTTACGTCATAGGTCATGCCAGCCCTGATGAAAACGGAATCGCAGTAGGTCAATTTGGCTTAGAAAAGAGTTTAGATAAGTATTTAGGTGCTTCTAATGGTGAGGTAGCTTATACAGGGGACCGTAAAGGAGTATCTCTTGACGGCGGGAAAGTGAATGTAAAGGCACCTAAAAATGGAGATAACGTGTATTTAACGCTTGACCAACGTATTCAAAGTTATTTAGAAGACGCAATGAAAGAAGCGAGTAAACATTATGAGCCAGAAAATTTAATTGGAATTGTAGCGGATCCAAAGACGGGAAAAATATTAGCGATGTCTAGTAAACCTAGTTATGACCCTAATGATCGTCAAATTAAATATTTCTTTAACGACGCAATTGCAAATGCATTTGAACCGGGATCAACAATGAAGATTTTCACATTAGCAGCGGCGATTAACGAAGGTGTATACAATGGACAAGACTTTTATCAGTCTGGTACATATCAAGTTGGTAATCGCAAAATAAAAGATCATAACGGCGGCGCTGGATGGGGTTCTATTACTTTTGATGAAGGGGTAGAGCGCTCTTCAAACGTAGCGTTTGCAATTTTAGGTGATCAAAAACTTGGTCCAGATCGTTTCCGAAAATATATTCATAATTTTGGATTAGATGAAAAAACAAACATTGATTTACCTGGTGAAGGGTCAAATACAATTTTATTTGATCAACAAATACAACAAGTAACAACAGCATTTGGACAAGGTTCTACAGTTACACCGATTCAACTTGTACAAGCTGCAACAGCGATTGCAAATGATGGGAAAATGATGAAACCTTATACAATTGATAAAATTGTGGATCCAATAACAGGTAAAGTACAGCTAGAGCATAAACCAGAAGAAGTAGGGAAACCTGTTTCCAAAGAGACAGCAGCGCAAGTAAGGCAATTACTAGAACGTGTTGTTACATCACCGAAAGGAACAGGGACTGCATATAAAATTGATGGATACTCAGTCGGGGGTAAAACAGGTACAGCACAAATTCCTGACGGGAAAGGTGGCTATATGACGGGAAGAGAGAATTATATATTCTCATTCTTAGGTATGGCACCGATGGACGATCCGCAACTTGTTGTGTATGTGGCCGTTAAACAACCAAAATTAAAAGATGATGAAAACGGGGCTAAACCTTTAGCGGATATCTTTAAATATGTAACGAAAAATAGCTTAGAGTACTTAAAGATTAAGCCAAATGAAGTAAAAGACCCGAAAAAATATGTGAAAGAACAACAAACTGTCGTTCCAGATGTAACCGGAAAAACGATGGAAGAAGCGAAAAAAACAATTGATAAAGCAAAACTTCGTCCAATCGTATTAGGTGAAGGTAAAGTGCAGCAGCAAGTGCCAAAAGCAACTGAACAAACATTAAAGGGTGATCGAGTCTTCTTAGTAGGAGATAAACCTACAATGCCAAATATACAGGGGTGGGCACTGCGTGATGTTATGAATTTAGCAAAAACATTAAAGCTTAACTTAAAACCTTCTGGTACAGGGTATGTAACGGAACAAAGTGTGGCAGAAGGAACAGTGTTGCAACCTGGTACAGAATTAGGTGTAACACTCGTACCACCACTTGAGCCGCAGCAAGAAGCAGAAAAGCCATAATGGTAATAGGGAAGAAGTTCTAATTAAATAAGTACAAGCATATATTGGAACAAGCTAGGCGTAAGGGAGGCTTGTTCCAATATGCGTGTATCAAATGTAACGGTTAGAAAACGACTTATTTTTATACTTATATCGGGTATACTCATTTTCACCATTATCGATATTCGTCTTGGATATGTGCAATTTTTTCTTGGAAATATGTTAACGGATCGTGCGAAGGATTCATGGAGTCGTAATATTACTTTTGAACCAGAGCGAGGGAAAATTTTAGATCGAAATGGTGTGGAGCTTGCTACGAATAAAAGTGCACCGACCGTCTTTGTTGTGCCGAGGCAAATTGAAAAACCAGCAGAGACTGCAGAGAAGTTAGCTGCAGTATTAGGTGTGGAAAAAGATGATGTTTATAAGCGGATTACAAAAAAAGAATCGATTGTAAGGCTTGATAAAGGCGGAAGGAAAATATCGCATGACAAAGCGAAAGAAGTACGCGGATTAAGTTTAAAGGGTGTGTACATCGCAGAGGATTCTATCCGGTACTATCCATTCGGTAATTTTTTATCACACGTATTAGGATTTGCGGGTAGTGATAATCAAGGGCTTATGGGACTAGAGAAATATTATGATAAAGAGCTAAATGGTGATAAAGGTCATGTGCGATTTTTTGCAGACGCGAAGGGACAGAGAATGCCTAACGTTGGAGATGATTTCAAAAAACCAGAAGCCGGCTTGAATTTAGGATTAACAATTGATTCACGCATTACGAGGATTATGGAAAGAGAAATGAATATTGCGGAATCAACGTATAATCCTGACGGTATGATAGCAATTGCAATGAATCCGAAAAATGGTGAAATTTTAGGTATGTCAAGTCGACCAAGTTTTGATCCAGCAGATTTTCAAAGTGTTTCTCCGGAAGTATATAACAGAAACTTACCTGTATGGAGTACGTATGAGCCGGGGTCAACATTTAAGATTATTACATTAGCTGCAGCCTTGAATGAAAATTTGGTAGACTTAGAGAAAGATACATTTTATGATGATGGGGCAGCTGAAGTTGGTGGAGCTAGATTGCGGTGTTGGAAAGCTGGAGGCCATGGTAGCCAAACGTTTTTAGAGGTAGTTCAAAACTCTTGTAACCCAGGATTTATTGAACTCGGTGATCGTCTTGGTAAAGATCGATTGTTTAAATACATTCGTAATTTCGGGTTTGGACAGAAGACCGGAATTGACTTACAAGGTGAAGGTAGCGGGATTTTATTTAATTTAGATAAAGTTGGTCCAGTCGAGCAAGCGACGACTTCATTTGGGCAAGGTGTTTCTGTTACACCGATTCAACAAGTAGCAGCTGTAGCGGCCGCTGTAAATGGTGGAACTTTGTATCAGCCATATATAGCGAAGGAATTTATTGATCCAAAGAATAATCAAATTGTCAGCAAAAAGACACCTGTTGCGAAAAGGGAAGTTATTTCCAAGGAAACTTCAGAGAAAGTTCGTTACGCATTAGAGAATGTTGTAGCGAAAGGTTCTGGTAAAGGGGCTTATATTGATGGATATCGTGTAGGTGGAAAAACTGGAACTGCTCAAAAGGTGAAAGATGGGAAATATTTAGATAATAACTATATTGTATCATTTATCGGTTTTGCTCCAGCCGACGATCCGCAAATTGTTGTTTATGTAGCAGTGGATAACCCAAAAGGAGTCACTCAATTTGGTGGAGTTGTAGCAGCACCTATTGTTGGGAATATTCTTCGTGACGCACTTCCTGTAATGGGAGTGGAACCGAGAAAAGAGCAAGTTGAGAAAGAATATAAATGGGGCGATACACCAACTGTGGAAGTTCCAAATTTAATCGGTATGAAAAAGAAAGATTTACAAACGCAACTTGTAGACTTGAAGCTTGATATAAGTGGTGATGGTGGGAAAGTAATTAAACAATCACCAGAAGCAGGAGCTAAAGTAAAAGAGGGTTCAAAAGTTAGAATTTACTTCGGGAATTAAAGGTAACTGATTGTGTTTTATGGTACAATTGGTGGAAGTGAGTTCTTTATAGAAAAATTGCTTTATTTGAGACGATAAGTGTCTCATTAATAAATAAATCTATTGATTAGACTATAGTAGCACTTACCTCCTATTTTTATATAATTAGGAGGTAACGTGTTACTTGCTAAAATAAGAGATAAATAAACAATGTAGAGAGGGTTTAGTGAAATGAAGTTGCATACACTTGTATCATGTTTGCATGATTTTCCAGTTGTTCCAACAGAAAATCCAGAAATAACATCTATTGAAGCGGATTCACGTAAAGTGAAAGAGGGAAGCTTATTTATATGTATGAAAGGATATACGGTTGATAGCCATGACTTTGCTAAGCAAGCAGCCGCACAAGGAGCGGCTGCTATTGTTGCGGAAAGACCAGTTGATGTTGACGTTCCAGTTGTACTTGTGAAAAATACTTTTCGTTCGCTAGCGGTTTTAGCTGATTATTTTTATGGCCAACCAACACACAAGTTACATTTAATCGGTATTACAGGTACAAATGGAAAGACAACAACATCGCATATTATGGATGAAATTATGCGCGCACATGGTCATAAAACGGGGCTAATTGGAACGATTAATATGAAAATCGGTGATGAAACATTTGAGGTGAAAAATACAACACCAGATGCACTAACACTTCAACAGACATTTTCAAAAATGGTTGAACAAGGTGTGGATAGCACAGTAATGGAAGTTTCGTCTCATGCTTTAGATCTTGGCCGTGTACACGGGTGCGATTATGATGTTGCAGTATTTACGAATTTAACACAAGATCATTTAGACTATCATAAAACGATGGAAGAATATAAACATGCGAAAGGGTTGCTTTTTGCACAGCTTGGCAATAGTTATCATCATAATCGTGAAAAATACGCTATATTAAACAGTGATGACCCAGTAGCAGAAGAGTATATGAGAAGTACAGCAGCTACTGTTGTAACATACGGTATAGATGTTGCAAGCGACATTATGGCACGAGATATCGTAATGACGAGTGGCGGTACAACATTTACACTTGTAACACCGTATGAAACTGTAAATGTTACGATGAAATTAATTGGTAAGTTTAATGTATACAACGTGTTAGCTGCTACGGCAGCAGGTCTTGTTTCAGGAGTGAGCTTACAAACAATTATTGATGTAATTAAAGAGCTTGCTGGCGTCCCTGGACGTTTTGAAGTTGTTGATGGAGGACAAAATTACACAGTTATTGTTGACTATGCACATACACCTGATAGCTTAGAGAACGTATTAAAAACAGCAAAACAGTTTGCAAAAGGTGATGTATATTGTATCGTTGGTTGCGGTGGTGATAGAGATAGAACGAAAAGACCAATAATGGCAAGTGTTGCAACTAAATATGCAACTCATGCAATTTATACATCAGATAATCCAAGAAGTGAAGATCCGAAGGCTATTTTAGATGATATGGTAAATGATGTGAATAGGGATAATTATGAAGTAATTGTCGATCGAAAAGAAGCGATACGTTCCGCTATCTCGAAAGTGAAAGCAGAAGATATTATTATTATTGCTGGTAAAGGGCATGAAACGTATCAAATTATTGGTAAAGAAGTTCATCATTTTGACGATCGTGAAGTTGCTAAAGAAGCAATCACGGAGCGTTTAAACAACGAAGTGTAACAGCATGAGAGGAGGACTACATGTGCTTGAACAAGGCTTATTAGTAACGGCTGGGGTAGCATTCTTAATTTCTGTTGCCCTTTCGCCATTATTTATTCCATTTTTAAGAAAGTTAAAGTTCGGACAGAGTATTCGTGACGAAGGACCGAAGTCACACCAAAAGAAATCAGGGACACCAACGATGGGTGGTATTGTCATATATGTATCTATGATGGTGACTACGCTTATTATGGCGATTAAATTTAACAATTTAGGTGCAGAAGTATCATTGCTATTATTAGTTACATTTGGGTACGGATTAATCGGATTTTTAGATGACTACATAAAAGTAGTAAAGAAAAGAAATCTTGGTTTAACATCAAAACAAAAATTGATTGGTCAGCTTGTAATTGCTATTGCGTTCTTTTTAATTGGAAAAGGGCAAGCATTTCACACTTATATCATGATTCCGGGAACTGATGTTAAATTTGAATTAGGCTGGGCATATTTTGTTCTTGTATTATTTATGCTTATTGGTGGATCAAATGCGGTTAATTTAACAGATGGTTTAGATGGTTTATTATCAGGAACAGCTGCTATTGCATTCGGAGCATTTAGTATTATTGCTGTAGCTCAAGAACAATTTGGGGTAGCGATTTTCTGTATGGCAGTTGTAGGAGCCGTACTTGGCTTTTTAGTATTCAATGCGAATCCAGCGAAAGTATTTATGGGGGATACAGGTTCTCTAGCTTTAGGTGGTGCTATCGCAGCTGTAGCGATTTTGTTAAAACAAGAATTGTTACTCGTTATTATTGGCGGTGTATTCGTAGCGGAAACTTTATCTGTTATTATCCAAGTTATTTCGTTCAAAACAACAGGAAAGCGTGTCTTTAAAATGAGTCCATTACATCATCATTATGAATTATGTGGTTGGTCAGAGTGGCGCGTTGTTGTAACGTTTTGGTCTGTAGGATTTTTATTAGCTGTGCTAGGAATTTATATCGGGGTGTGGATGTAATTGAAAACTGTAACTGAATATCAAAATAAAAATGTTCTTGTATTAGGTATTGCTAAAAGTGGTTATGCAGCAGCTACTTTATTAAAAAAATTAGGGGCAAACGTCATTGTAAATGATGGGAAACCATTAGTGGGTAATGTGCTTGCTGCTGAGTTACAAGCGGAAGGAATGGATGTTGTATGTGGTGGGCATCCGTTAGAATTGCTGGAGAGAAACATTTCACTTGTCGTAAAAAACCCAGGAATTCCATATTCTAATCTACTCTTAGTGGCGGCGAAGGAAAAGCAAATTCCAATTGTAACTGAGGTTGAATTAGCATATCGCATTTCAGCAGCACCGTTTGTGGGGATTACGGGATCTAACGGCAAAACAACAACGACAATGTTAACGTTTGAAATGTTAAAAGAAGGACAAAAGTACCCAGTTATTGCGGGGAATATAGGTACTGTAGCTTGTGAAGTTGCACAATTGGCGAAAGAAAATGAAGTTGTCGTTACGGAACTTTCATCGTTTCAATTGATGGGAGTGGAATCGTTCCAACCAAAAATTGCAGCCTTTTTAAATTTATTTGAAGCGCATTTAGATTATCACGGAACGAAGAAAGAGTATGGTTTGGCGAAAGCGAATATTTTCAAAAACCAAACTGAAACAGATTATAGTGTAATTAACGCAGATGATGCAGATGTCATGGCGTTATCGGCATATAGTAAAGGACAGAAAGTATTATTTTCGACGACGAAAGAAATTGAAGATGGTGCGTATATAAAAGATAATGCTCTTTATTTTAAAGGCGAAAAAGTAGTTAAAGTAAGTGATATTGTTTTACCTGGTAAGCACAATTTAGAAAATATTTTAGCAGCAATGAGTATTGCTAAATTACTAGGTGTTTCTAATGAAGCAATTACTGCTGTGTTAAAAAGTTTTACAGGTGTAAAACATCGCTTAGAATATGTAACAACGATTAATAATCGTAAATTTTATAATGATTCAAAAGCGACGAATATGCTAGCGACAGAAAAAGCATTATCTGCATTTACACAACCGATTGTATTATTGGCTGGTGGACTTGATCGTGGTAATGAATTTGATGATTTAATTCCATACTTTAAACATGTCAAAGCGATTGTAACATTTGGACAAACTGCACCAAAATTAGTAAGAGCGGCAGAAAAAGCAGGATTAGATGTAATTGAAAGTGTCGATACTTTAGATGATGCAGTAGTGAAAGCTTATGCGCATTCTACCGATGGTGATGTTATTCTTCTTTCACCAGCATGTGCAAGCTGGGATCAATTTAAAACATTTGAAGAAAGAGGAGACATTTTTATACAAGCTGTGCATAAACTTATATAAAGTAAATCAAAACATCAGTAGGCTAACACCTACTGATGTTTTGTTACATAGGGCAAAAGGTTCTGCCCAAAGAGGTGGTGTTCATGGGTAATGAAGAAAACGCCTGATTTTATTCTCATCATCGTTACACTTGCGCTGTTAACAATCGGAATGATTATGGTTTATAGTGCGAGTGCGGTTTGGGCCTCTTATAAAATGGGGGATTCATTCTTTTTTGCAAAAAGACAATTGTTGTTTGCAAGTCTTGGGGTAGTAGCTATGTTTTTTCTAATGAAAATTGATTATTGGGTGTGGCGTACGTATTCAAAAGTAATTTTACTAGTTTGTTTCGTTCTTCTTATTCTCGTTCTTATTCCTGGAGTAGGTCTCGTTCGTGGGGGGGCGCGAAGTTGGATTGGAATCGGGGCATTTTCTATCCAACCGTCAGAGTTTATGAAATTCGCGATGATTATTTTCTTAGCAAAATTTTTAGCGGAACGACAAAAATTAATTACATCTTTTAAACGAGGTTTACTACCGGCTCTTAGTTTTGTATTTCTTGCTTTTGGGATAATTATGTTACAGCCAGATCTTGGTACGGGAACGGTAATGGTTGGGACATGTATTATTATGATATTTATTTCGGGAGCAAGGGTCTTTCACTTTGCAATGTTTGGTTTGCTTGGTGCAGCGGGATTTGTAGGGTTAATTGCATCAGCGCCATATCGAATGAAACGCATTACATCATATTTAGATCCGTGGTCGGATCCGCTCGGAAGTGGATTTCAAATTATCCAATCGTTACTCGCAATTGGACCTGGTGGTTTATTTGGGCTTGGACTTGGACAAAGTAGACAAAAATTTCTTTATTTACCTGAACCACAAACAGACTTTATATTTGCAATCTTATCCGAGGAATTAGGTTTTATTGGTGGTTCATTTGTGTTATTATTATTTAGTCTATTATTATGGCGTGGGATTCGTATAGCATTAGGAGCGCCAGATTTATATGGTACGTTTTTAGCAGTAGGTATTGTGGCGATGATTGCGATTCAAGTAATGATTAATGTTGGTGTTGTAACAGGACTGATGCCTGTTACGGGTATTACTTTGCCGTTTTTTAGTTATGGTGGATCAAGTTTGACCTTAATGTTAATGGCAGTAGGTGTATTATTGAATATAAGTCGCCATTCTCGCTATTAAACCCTGTTTAAAAGACAGGGTTTTTCGTGTGTGTGTGAAAATACAATATGTATATAGAAAAAATACGATTGAATAAGAACAGGGAAGTGGAGGAATCAGTAGTGCGAGTATTAGTAAGTGGTGGGGGTACTGGAGGACATATTTATCCAGCTCTTGCTTTAATTAGAGAAATAAAAAAACTAAATCCAGAAGCAAGGTTTTTATACATTGGTACAGAGAATGGATTAGAGAGTACCATCGTACCGAAAGCGGGTATTCCGTTCCAATCTATTGTCATAAGTGGATTTAAACGAAAAATATCTCTTGATAATGTGAAAACAGTGATGCGTTTCCTAAAAGGTGTTCAAGATAGTAAACGATATATTCGTCGTTTTAACCCTGATATTGTGATTGGTACGGGTGGATACGTATGTGGGCCAGTTGTATATGCTGCGGCTAAATTAGGTATTCCGACTATTGTACATGAACAAAATAGTGTACCTGGTGTAACGAATAAATTTTTAAGTCGTTATGTCGATAAAGTTGCGGTTTGCTTTGAAGCAGCTGCAGAACATTTTCCGCAGTCAAAAGTAGTTATGACAGGTAACCCACGTGCATCAGAAGTAATGGACCAAAATGGGATGAAAGGAAAACGGTCGGTAGGACTATCCCTTTCTAAAAAATCCGTGCTTATTTTTGGTGGGAGTCGCGGGGCTAGACCGATTAACGATGCTTTTGTAGAAGCGATTGAACAATTTGGGAATAAAAGTTACGAAGTATTATATGTAACAGGCGAAGTACATTATGATAAAGTTATGGAAGCCGTGAAACAAAAAGGGAATCCGAATAATGTTATTATTAAACCTTTTATTCATAATATGCCAGAGGTACTGACTGGTGTAGATCTTGTTGTTTCAAGAGCAGGGGCTACAACGCTTGCAGAATTAACAGCGTTAGGAAAGCCAAGTGTATTAATTCCAAGTCCGTACGTAACAAATAACCATCAAGAAAAAAATGCACGATCAGTTGTTGATAAAGGAGCAGCTAAAATGCTACTTGAAAAAGATTTAACATCTGAAACGCTTATTCGTGACATTGATGAGATTTTATTGGATACACAAACATTACAAAATATGAAACTGGCTACTAAGCAACTTGGTATTCCAGATGCAGCAAATAAGCTATATGAAGTAATGAACAAGCTTATTAAAAAATAACATTAGGTGAACGCCCTGCATATTACTGTAATAAGGAGACTTAATATGGGGGAGATTGTCTATGGAACAATTAGTAAAAGAGCTTTTAGAAGCAAATGTTGGTCGCGTGTTAGTTAATGAACCGTTAGCGCGTTACACGACTATGAAAATAGGCGGACCAGCTGATATTTTAATTGTGCCAAAGCATGTTGCTGGTATTGAGAAGACGCTAGAGTTAGTAAAGAAGTACAAGACAGGGTGGACTGCAATTGGTCGTGGTTCAAATCTTCTCGTATCTGATCAAGGTATAGAAGGTGTGGTTATTCGTTTAGGAGAAGGATTAGATCACTTAGAAGTCGAAAAACATAGAGTAAGAGTTGGTGCTGGATACCCCCTTATTAAATTGTCAACTTTACTTAGTCGACAGGGATTAGCTGGCTTGGAATTTGCAAGTGGTATTCCAGGAAGTGTTGGCGGTGCAGTGTATATGAATGCAGGCGCTCATAAGTCCGACATATCGAGTGTATTAACGAGAGCTCGTATTTTGTTTGACAATGGAACAATTAATTGGTTGACGAATACCGAAATGGGCTTTTCTTATCGCACATCTGTATTGCAAATGAAACGCCCTGGTATTATTTTAGAAGCTGAATTCCAATTGGAGGTAGGCGAACGCGAGGGAATTGTAAGAAGCATGCAAAAGAATAAAGAGTATCGCCGTGAAACGCAGCCTTGGAATCACCCTTGTGCAGGAAGTATATTTCGAAATCCAGTCCCATATTTTGCAGGAGATTTAATAGAAAAAGCAGGGCTTCGTGGCCATAAAATAGGTGGAGCTCAAATTTCTGAAATGCATGGAAATTTTATTGTTAATACTGGTGTGGCTTCAGCACAAGATGTATTAGACTTGATCGCATTGATAAAGCGTACAATTAAGGATAAATTTGGTGTTGATATGCATACAGAAGTAGAAATAATTGGAAGATAACGGTTGTTCGTTCCGCTCATTATCATTTATGTTATAATAAGAAGATAAGAACGGCATGAGGAACATGCCGTTCTTTATGTTACATAGGGGGATCGTACATGAAAAATAGTAAAGTGATTAAACTACAAGATCGTGTACCAAAATTAAAGAATCAAAAGAAAAAAAATAAGAAACCTGTTAATCATCGGTTAATTTTATACATATCGATTTTATTTTTATTAGTACTCTTTTTAATTTATTTTCGGTCTCCGCTTAGTAATATAAAAAAGATAAGTGTGTTTGGAAATCATTATATGACAGATGAACAAGTTATGAAGGAATCAGGTGTGACATATGATACGAGTTATTTCCGAGTAACAGCACATAAAGCAGAAGAAAACTTAACGAAACGAAAAGAAATTAAAGCGGTAAATGTAAAAAAACGTTTCCCAAACAAAATTGATGTTCATATCGAAGAATATTTAACAATTGGCTATATAAACAAAGATGGGAAATTACAACCGTTATTAGAAAATGGGAAAACACTCGATGTACTTCCGAACGGAAAGCTTCCAGTTGCGGCACCAATTTTTGAACCATTTAAAGAGGAAAAAATGAAGGAATTAATTGCAGAACTAGAAAAATTAACGCCAACTATTTTAAGGTCTATTTCTGAAATTCGTTATACACCAACGAACGCAAATGAAGATCATCTTACTTTATATATGAATGAAGGATATGAAGTGAGCACCACTATTCAAAATTTCGCAAAGCGAATGGAAGCTTATCCACTTATTTTAAAAACAATTGAACCTGGTAAGAAGGTTTTAATTGACTTAGAAGTGGGTGCATATACGAAGGAACTAGGTGCTGAAGAAAAGAAAGAATAGAATGATAGTTTTTATTGCGTTATTACGTATGAAATGAAACGAATGTTCTTTTATATGGATGCTAATTTGCAAGAATGCTTAATTTGATGAAGAAAATGTAAATTTTCTTAGATTCATGCTAGGATTGGTACAAGTTTCACTTTTCTACAAGTACATCTTAGTGTAGACTTATACTTGGCGGTAATCTTTACACTTGAAATATAATTATTTCAAGATAGAGCAGTTATTCACAGGTTACTGCGATATTCTTAAATGAATGTTAAATAAAAATAAGAAAAATATAGGGTTAAAAAAGGGAAACGTATAAAGACGTTGAATATTTTTCTTATAAATAGTAAAGTTGCGATTGTTGTTCCATATATTGAGTTGTATGGTATAAATAAAGAAGGAGGTGCCAAAGAATGAACAGCAATGAAATATATGTTAGTCTTGACATCGGTACATCCAATGTTAAAGTCATCATTGGTGAAATGGTTAATGATAGCTTAAACATTATTGGTGTTGGAAACGTAAAATCAAATGGTTTGAAGAAGGGATCGATAGTTGATATAGATGAAACTGTTCGATCAATTAAAAAAGCAATTGAACAGGCTGAGCGCATGGTGGGTATCCACATTGAGCAAGTTGTAGTAGGTGTCAATGCAAACCAGGTACAGTTGCTCCCGTGTCACGGAGTAGTTGCTGTTTCAAATGAAGATCGTGAAATCGGGAATGAAGATGTCTTACGCGTTCTAGATGCAGCGCAAGTTGTGTCAATTGCTCCTGAACGTGAATTTATTGATGTGGTACCTCGACAGTTCATTGTAGACGGTCTTGACGAGATTAACGATCCACGCGGGATGATCGGTGTAAGATTAGAAATGGAAGGGACACTTATTACAGGCTCGAGAACTTTACTACATAACCTACTTCGTTGTGTAGAAAAAGCAGGTCTTGAAATTGTTGATATTTGTCTGCAACCTTTAGCGGCAGCGACAGTTGCGTTATCTTCGGATGAAAGAAATAGAGGGGTAGCCCTTGTTGATATGGGTGGAGGATCTACAACCTTATCTATTTTTAAAGATGGAGAGTTGCAAGCAACGAGCGTATTGCCATTAGGTGGAGATCATATAACGAAGGATATAGCGATTGGGCTGAAAACTTCAACAGAAAATGCAGATCAAATTAAGCTGAAATATGGACATGCTTTTTATGATACAGCATCTGAAGAAGAGATGTTTACGGTTCCTATTATGGGAAGCGATCAAACAGAACAATATTCTCAGTTGGAATTATCGGATATAATAGAGGCTCGTGTAGAGGAAATTTTAATGTTTGTTCAAGATGAAGTGCATAAGTTAGGAGTAAAGCAAGCTGCTTCTGGATATGTACTAACTGGTGGGATAGCTTCTATGCCAGGTGTTCTTGATCTTGCATACGATATTTTACATGAAAATGTTCGTATAGCAACTCCTGATTATATTGGTGTTCGTGAGCCCCAATATACAAGTGGAGTTGGATTAATTAAACATTCTTATCAAAAAGCTAAATTACGTGGGAAAAATGTGCAGGAAAAGCAAGAACATTTTGAACCAGTACCAGCACCAATGCCGGTACAACAGCAACCTGCGAAACAGAAAAATCGTAATCAAAATAATACTAATCAAAATGATGACCGCATGATGTCAAAAGTAAAACGTGTATTCCGTTATTTATGGGATTAAAATTGGACACGAAAAATGAGGTTCTAGGGGGATTTCGACATGTTAGAGTTTGATACTACTCAAGATCAATTAGCAAATATAAAAGTTATCGGTGTCGGCGGTGGCGGAAACAATGCTGTAAACCGTATGATTGAACACGGTGTACAAGGTGTAGACTTTATCGCTGTGAATACTGATGCACAAGCATTAAATCTATCAAAAGCTGAAACGAAAATGCAAATTGGTGGAAAATTAACGCGTGGACTTGGTGCAGGCGCAAACCCTGAAGTAGGGAAAAAAGCTGCAGAAGAAAGTAAAGAACAGATTCAAGAAGCGCTTCGTGGTGCGGATATGGTCTTCGTAACTGCTGGTATGGGTGGCGGAACTGGAACTGGTGCAGCTCCAGTTGTTGCTCAAGTTGCAAAAGAACTAGGTGCGTTAACAGTTGGTGTTGTAACACGTCCATTTACATTTGAAGGACGTAAACGTGCAACTCAAGCTGCATCTGGTATTGCGTCATTTAAAGAAAATGTAGATACACTTATTGTAATTCCAAATGATCGCTTATTAGAGATTGTTGATAAAAATACGCCAATGTTAGAAGCGTTCCGTGAAGCAGATAACGTATTACGTCAAGGTGTTCAAGGTATTTCTGATTTAATTGCTACACCAGGTCTAATCAACTTAGACTTTGCAGACGTAAAAACAATTATGTCTAATAGAGGTTCTGCTTTAATGGGTATCGGTTCTGGTAATGGTGAAAATCGTGCTGCTGAAGCTGCGAAAAAAGCGATTTCTAGTCCATTACTAGAAACATCTATTGATGGAGCTCAAGGTGTTATTATGAATATTACGGGCGGCGCAAACTTAAGTTTATATGAAGTACAAGAAGCAGCAGACATTGTAGCTTCAGCTTCGGATCCAGAAGTAAATATGATCTTCGGTTCTGTTATTAATGAAGGATTAAAAGATGATATCGTTGTCACTGTAATTGCAACTGGTTTTGATGATAGTGCTTCGACGCAACCACCAAAACCAATTATCCGTCCGACTGCGAATCACACGCAACAGCAACAACAACCAGTAGCTCAACCTTCAAAACAACGTGAAGTTAAGCGTGAAATGAAACGTGAAGAGCCGGTTATGCATGATCGTCATACAGATTCAGATGACATCGATATTCCAGCATTCTTACGTAACCGTCGTAGACGATAAAAGAAAAGGAGCTTTCATGCTCCTTTTTTTTGTTGTCTAAATGGAAAAGATCTGCTAAGCAGATCTTTTTTTATTATTTTGCATATGGAGAAGTCCTATTTTGGAGCTATAAGCTGTGATAAATAAAGTGAAACTTTAATTAGTAGGGGTTGTTCATCCAAAATGATTGTTAGCCCGACTCCCGCTTCACTTCTATACTTTTTTGTAGCTGAATTTTGAGGAAGGGGTGTTACTGCCCGCAAATAGCAAGATAAACTTTGTATATATAATTCAATTATTATGTATACAAGTAAGAAATTTATATTATTCTATGAAAAATACACTTTTATTTTTTACCGACAGATTATGTCTAGAAATCACAAAATAACAAAAAAAACCCTCCACCAATTGACACACTTTCCTATTGGATATGCATTATACTAGTCTCAACTTAAAAAAAGAGGTGAATTGTTTGGTTGTTTACGCCGACATTGTTTGGTTGTTAAACGCCTGCATTGATTTTCTTTTACTTTTATTAACAGCCACCGTGTTAAAAAAGAGAATCAAAAGATGGAGGCTTGTGTTAGGGGCATTTATAGGTTCAACTATTGTTATTTTCGCCTTTACGCCTTTTGCTTCTATGATGACACATCCAATTATGAAACTATTGTACTCGTTACTTATTGTGTATACAGCATTTGGGTTTTCAACATTTAGAAATTATGCACAAACTGTTTTTACTTTCTATTTTGTAACCTTTATGGTTGGTGGAGGATTAATTGGAACGCATTACTTTTTGCAAACGAACGAAATGGTAAATGGGTTAGTTCAATCTAAATCAGTTTCTTACGGTGATCCAATTAGTTGGTTGTTTGTTATTTTTGGTTTTCCAGTAATTTATTATTTTTCTAAAAAGCGTATAGAAAGCGTAGAGGTCACAAAGATACACTATGATCAAATCGTGAAAGTGAAAATTCAATTAGCTGGAGAGGAACTAGAACTAGCAGGTCTAATTGATAGTGGGAACCAACTTTATGACCCGTTAACAAAAACACCCGTTATGATTATGCATATTTCATCATTAGAACATTGTTTGCCAGCTTGGTTAACAGAACAAATTTATTCCAAAACAGAAATTCCTCAAATACCAGAAAATGATTCTGGGTGGGCGACGAAACTACGTTTAATTCCTTTCCGAGCAGTAGGAGTAGAGAATCAATTTTTATGGGCAATTAAGCCAGATTGTGTGCAAGTTTATCATGAAGGTTTGGTTGTTGTAAACAAAGTACTGATTGGATTAAATACACAACAATTATCTACCAATGGAGAGTATCAATGCATTGTACATCCGAAAATGTTGATTTCGCAAAAGATGGTAATTGCTTAATTATGAGAGGCGGGATAATATGGTGAAATTTAAATTTTATTTGGTATACCTTTGGTATAAAGTATTGCTGAAATTAGGAATTAAGACCGATGAAATTTATTATATCGGCGGAAGTGAAGCATTGCCACCGCCGTTAACGAAAGACGAAGAGGCAGTTCTTTTGAATAAATTACCAAATGGAGATCAAGCTGCCAGATCGATGCTTATTGAACGTAATCTACGGCTTGTTGTATATATAGCAAGAAAATTTGAAAATACAGGGATAAATATTGAGGATTTGATTAGTATAGGAACAATTGGTCTTATTAAGGCAGTGAATACATTTAATCCAGAAAAGAAAATTAAATTAGCAACATATGCATCTCGTTGTATAGAAAATGAAATTTTAATGCATTTGCGTCGAAATAATAAAAATCGTTCGGAAGTTTCTTTTGATGAACCGCTTAACATTGATTGGGACGGAAATGAACTGTTATTATCAGATGTGTTAGGTACAGATGATGACATTATTACAAAAGATTTAGAGGCTACTGTAGATCGTCATCTTTTAATGAAAGCATTGCATCAATTAAATGATCGTGAAAAACAAATTATGGAGCTTCGGTTTGGACTCGCTGGTGGCGAAGAGAAGACACAAAAAGATGTGGCTGATATGCTTGGAATTTCACAGTCGTATATTTCTCGTTTGGAAAAAAGAATTATAAAAAGATTACGAAAAGAATTTAATAAAATGGTGTGAAGAATAAGACCAGTCGGTATCTAGACTGGCCTTATTCTTTTTTTTTGCATTAGGAAATATGATGTTTGTGAAAAACGATGGGAAAACCGTATGCATAAAATCCCCTTCAAAGGAAATACTTTACACTGTACAGCAACTCCCGATAGGAGGGAACACTTTGACGAGAAACAAAGTAGAAATTTGCGGTGTTGATACAGCTAAACTTCCAGTACTAAAAAATGAAGAGATGCGTAAATTATTTCGTGAAATGCAAAGTGGAGAGATAAGCGCCAGAGAGAAATTAGTGAATGGAAACTTACGTCTTGTACTGAGCGTCATCCAAAGATTTAATAACAGAGGAGAATATGTTGATGATTTATTTCAAGTTGGTTGCATTGGACTTATGAAATCCATTGATAACTTTGATTTAGGCCAAAATGTAAAATTTTCAACGTATGCTGTGCCGATGATTATTGGGGAAATACGCAGATATTTGCGTGATAACAATCCAATTCGCGTATCTCGCTCATTACGAGATATTGCGTATAAAGCGTTGCAAGTAAGAGAAAAATTGATTGCTGAAAATTCGAAAGAACCAACAGCGATGGATATTGCCAAAGTTCTTGAAGTGACACATGAAGAAATTGTCTTTGCGTTAGACGCTATTCAAGATCCAGTTTCATTATTTGAACCGATTTATAATGATGGAGGAGATCCTATCTTTGTTATGGATCAATTAAAGGATGAAAAACAAAAGGACGAGCAGTGGGTTGAAGAACTGGCGTTGAAAGAAGGAATGAAGCGTTTAAATGATCGTGAAAAAATGATTATTCGAAAACGGTTCTTCCAAGGAAAGACACAGATGGAAGTTGCCGAAGAAATTGGGATTTCTCAAGCACAAGTATCACGTTTGGAGAAGTCTGCTATTAAGCAAATGAATAAGACGATTCAAGGATAAGGTCCTCACCAGTTATGGTGAGGCCTTTTTTATATATAATATTTTGCTCTCATAGTAGAGTGGGTAGGTTCATATAATGAAAATAAAATGGATGTTCTATTAGTAGCGGTTATATACTGTTTACCCGCTTCAAAATTCGGCTGAAGTAAGAAGTTAGATGGAAGCGGAGCTACCCGAAAAAGTCCGATTAGCATGGGCTAATAATCAGTAGGGATGGGGAAAATCCCACTGATTAAGGCTTCGCTTTATTTGAGAGCGTACTTACGATTCATGATATAAGGGAGAGGATGAATATGATACGAATTTCGGAGTTTCAAATGAAGGATGTTGTAAATATTTTAGATGGAAAAAGGCTTGGAAATATTGGAGATATTGATTTTGATATAGACACAGGGAAGATTAGGGCGGTTATTATTTCCAAGCAGACACGTATGCTAGGACTCTTTGGAAAGGAAGTAGAATTTGTGATTCCTTGGGAGCAAATTATGAAAATTGGGGAAGATGTCATACTTGTCAGAGTAGATAATATTAATTCTGTAACAGAATCAATACAAACACCGACAATTTCATAAAGAATATTACAAATTCCCCTTTTTTTTCAGTTGTCATTATGAAAAAATAAAAGTATGGTAAAATAGACAGGAAGTACCATGCTTTTTTCTGTTATTTTAATTAAAAGGAGCCGCTTTATGAGAGAACCATTTAAATATGTGGACGGTATACTGTATTTACAAGCGTGGAAAGAACTTGGAAACATTACTGTTGGATTTACGACAAAAGATGGTGGAGTAAGTACAGGCTCCTTTCATGCGATGAATTTAGGATTACATGTGAATGATATCGTGGAGAATGTTCATGAAAACAGACGCATTTTAGCGAATAAGTTACAAAAACCATTAGAAAAATGGATTTGCTCTGAACAAGTTCATGACCATCATGTTGAGAAAGTAGGACTGCAAGAAAAAGGGAAAGGCGTTTATTCATATGAAGACGGTATTCCAAAAACGGATGGCATTTATACGACTAACAAAGATGTTCTCTTAACATCTTGTTACGCTGATTGTGTTCCGCTCTATTTTTATGCACCATCACATGATATGATAGGACTTGCGCATGCTGGGTGGAAAGGGACTGTAACAGAGATTGCGAAAGAAATGATTCAAAAGTGGAATGCAGAAGGTGTTTCAAGTGATGAAATTCATGTTGCAATTGGTCCTGCAATCGGATCATGTTGTTATGTTGTTGATGATCGTGTATTAACAGCAGCGCAGCAAGTAGTAAACGGATCTGTTCCCTATAAAGTAATTTCTGATGGTCAGTATGCAATTAATTTAAAAGAAGTTAATCGTATATTATGTGTACAAGCAGGCATAAAAGAAGAACATATTGTAATGTCATCTCTTTGTACAAGCTGTGAAGAACAATTATTTTTCTCTCATCGTCGTGATCAAGGTAAGACGGGGAGAATGTTGAGTTTCATAGGTTTTAAGGAGGAGTGAAGTAAGTGACAGTGCAAGGGAATTTAGCAGATGTAAACGAAGCAATTAAAGAATCTTGTGTACGAGCTGGACGTTCGATGAAAGATATTAAGCTCGTTGCAGTTACAAAAACTGTAGGAATTGAAAAAACAAGCGAAGTAATTGACGCAGGAATTATTGATTTAGGTGAAAATAGAAATGAAGGTTTCTTACAAAAATACGAGCATTTCGGTTCAAAAGTGAATTGGCATTTTATTGGATCATTGCAAACGAGAAAAG
Organism: Bacillus altaicus; assembly: GCF_042136375.2. Classification (NCBI taxonomy): domain Bacteria; kingdom Bacillati; phylum Bacillota; class Bacilli; order Caryophanales; family Bacillaceae; genus Bacillus; species Bacillus altaicus. Next base: position 1,780,933 of record NZ_CM143394.1, read on the forward strand.
TAAAAGAAATCATTAATGAGATTGATTATTTACATTCATTAGATCGTCTTTCGCTTGCAAAAGAAATTCAAAAACGTGCTGATAAGAAAGTTAAATGCTTTATTCAAGTGAAAACATCATCTGAAGAATCAAAGCAAGGATTGGCGATAGAAGAAACAATTTCTTTTATTCAAAGTTTGCAAGAATTGGATAAGATTGAAGTGGTAGGATTAATGACAATGGCTCCGTTTACAGGAGAAGAGGAAGAGATTCGTCGCTGCTTTAAGGAATTGCGCATGCTACAAACAGAGGTGCAGGAGCTAGAATTATTACATGCACCATGTAAAGAATTATCAATGGGAATGTCAAATGATTACACGATTGCAATTGAGGAAGGCGCTACATATATTCGTTTGGGAACGGTTTTAGTAGGGAAAGCGTAAGAGGAAGGAGAAAGTTATTATGAGTTGGTCAAAAGTAAAATACTTCTTTTTTGACACACCGGAAGAAAAAGAAGCAGCTCAATATAGTTATGAAAAGGAGCAAACAGACATGAAAAAGCAACAAGATCCCCCAGAACAACAAGATGTTCCGTTTGCGAAAGTGCAACCGAAGCAAAATGTAGTGAGTATTGAAACAGCGAAGCAATCTTCAAAAGTTGTTTTACTAGAACCACGTACATATTCGGAAGCACAAGGCATTTCGGATCACTTAAAAGGTAGACGAGCTGTTGTAATTAATTTGCAAAGAATGTCTACAGATCAAGCTGTACGTATCGTTGACTTTTTAAGTGGTACTGTATACGCTATAGGCGGGGATATTCAAAAAATAGGCCCGAAAACATTTATGTGTACACCTGAAAATGTTGATATCGTTGGTGCGATTTCAGAGTTATTCGGTGAAGAAGAAGAGACAAATATAAAGAGGTGGTAATACGCCATGACAACAGTTTTAACAGTGTTACTTACTGCTATCGAGATTTACTCGTGGGCACTAATTATTTACATTCTCCTATCATGGTTTCCTGGCGCAAAGGAATCAGCTTTTGGAGATATTCTTGCGCGTATTTGTGAACCGTATTTAGAGCCGTTTAGGAGGTTTATTCCACCATTTGGTATGATTGATATTTCTCCACTTGTTGCTATTATTGCCTTGAAACTTGCTAGAGGTGGTTTAGTGAGTTTATTCAACTATTTTTTATAGTGTGAGGTTAAATACATGAGCATCTACGAGCATTTTAGACCTGATGAACAGGTCTTTGTGGATAAAGTATTAGAGTGGAAACAGGCTGCTGAGTACCATCAAGTCAAGTTAACAGATTTTCTTGATCCAAGACAGCAACAAATTGTTTCTATGGTAATAGGGCAAGGAGATGTAGCTGTACGGTTTGATGGTGCGATGCCTGAAGCCGAACGGAAAAGAGCACTAATTTATCCAGATTATCTAGAATTAAATGAAGAGGAATTTCAAGTAGAAGTATTAGAAATTGACTATCCTTCCAAGTTTTTCACGCTAGAACATAGGCAAATATTAGGTGCATTCATGTCACTTGGTTTAACAAGGGAAAAATGTGGTGATATTTTGCTTCAAGAAGATCGTGCCCAAATTGCAGTTGCGAAAGAAGTTGTATCCTATATTGAAATGAACTTACAATCAATAGGTAAAATGAAAGTCACACTCTCTCCTATACAAGTAGAGAAAGTTTTGCGTGTAGGTGAAAAGTGGGGAGAAAAATCTGGAACAGTTTCGTCACTTCGTCTAGATGTTTTATTAGCTGAAATGCTGCATATATCTAGGCAGAAAGTACAGCCTCTTATAAAAGGTGGCCTAGTAAAAGTCAATTGGAAAACAGTAGAGCAAACTTCGTATGAATGTTTTCCGGGTGATGTTTTCTCGGTTAGAGGGTATGGACGAAGTAAATTATTTTCTGTAGAAGGTAAAACGAAGCGCGACAAATGGAGAGTTTTGTATGGTATACTAAAATGATTGGTTTTTTAGAAGGAAATTCTCTTATTTTGTCGAAGAAAAGATATAATTGAAAGAGGAAATTTAGATAACTACTTGGAGGTGGCGTTGTGCCGTTAACACCATTAGATATTCATAACAAAGAATTTGGTCGCGGATTTCGTGGCTACGATGAAGATCAAGTAAATGAGTTTCTTGATCAGATCATCAAAGATTATGAATTAGTCATTCGTGAGAAAAAAGCTTTAGAAGAAAAGGTTGCACAATTAGAAGGAAAGTTAGATCATTTTTCTAATATTGAAGATACGCTGAACAAATCTATCATTGTCGCACAAGAAGCTGCTGAAGAAGTGAAGCGTAATGCACAAAAAGAAGCGAAATTAATTGTACGTGAAGCAGAAAAAAATGCAGATCGTATCATTAATGAAGCGTTAGTGAAATCAAGAAAAGTTGCATTTGATATTGAAGAGTTAAAGAAACAAGCGAAAGTATTCCGCACTCGTTTCCGTATGTTGTTAGAAACACAGCTTGAAATGTTAAGCAACGATGATTGGGACAAATTAATTGAGTTAGAAGACGAAGTGGACGAACTGTTGAAAAAAGAAGAAACAGTGTAAGCTTGACGTTTTTCTCATTATTACATATAATTTTAAACAGCATATTTATTAAGAAAAACGAAGATAGGGATAAGTACCTTTTTCATACCTTATATAGCGAACTGAGGATAGTGTAAGCTCAGGATAAGGAGATAATGGGAATATCACCCTGGAGTTCCGCGCTGAACAAATTTAGTAAGCGTAGGCGTATATTCGCGTTAAGAATATAAAGAGGACCTTATGCATTTGTATATGGTCTACTAGGGTGGTACCGCGGGAGACTTTCTCGTCCCTTTTTGGGGATGAGAGGTCTCTTTTTTATTCCCTTTTTTAAGGTCTGTCGTTTATATATTTAAGGAGGAATTGAGCATGGAGTACAAAAATACATTACTAATGCCAAAAACAGAATTCCCGATGCGTGGGAATTTACCGAAACGTGAGCCTGCAATGCAAGAAAAATGGGCTGAAGTGAATATTTATGAAAAGGTACAAGAACATACGAAAGGTCGTCCTTTATTTGTACTACATGATGGACCTCCATATGCAAATGGTGACATCCATATGGGACACGCACTAAATAAAGTGTTAAAAGACTTTATTGTTCGTTTTAAATCAATGACAGGATACTGTGCACCATATGTGCCAGGTTGGGATACGCACGGTTTACCAATTGAACAAGCTTTAACGAATAAAGGTGTAAAGCGTAAAGAAATGACAGTTGCTGAGTTCCGTAAATTATGCGCAGAGTATGCATATGAGCAAGTAGAACGTCAACGTGAACAATTTAAGCGTTTAGGTGTACGTGCAGATTGGGATAATCCATATATTACTTTAGAGCCAGCTTATGAAGCACAACAAATTAAAGTGTTTGGTGACATGGCGAAAAAAGGTTATATCTATAAAGGACAGAAACCAGTTTACTGGTCTCCAACGAGTGAATCAGCTTTAGCAGAAGCTGAAATTGAATATCAAGATAAAAAATCAGCATCTATTTACGTAGCATTCCCTGTAAAAGACGGAAAGAACGTATTAGAAGGTGATGAGAAGTTCATTATTTGGACAACAACACCTTGGACGTTACCTGCTAACCTAGGTATTTCGGTTCATCCAGAACTTGAATATGCTATTGTGAAAGTAAATGATGAGAAATATATTATTGCTTCTGAACTATTTGAGACAGTTGCAAAAACGTTAGAATGGGAAAATACTGAAGTTGTGAAAACAGTAAAAGGTAGCGAACTTGAGTATACAGTTGCAAAACACCCATTCTACGATCGGGATTCTTTAGTTATGCTAGGTGACCACGTTACAACAGATGCTGGTACAGGTTGTGTTCATACAGCACCAGGGCACGGGGAAGATGATTTCCTTGTTGGTAAGAAATATGGTTTAGAAGTTCTTTGTCCAGTTGATGACAAAGGTGTGTTAACAAATGAAGCACCTGGATTTGAAGGCTTATTCTACGATAAAGCTAATAAACCAATTACGGAAAAATTAGAAGAAGTAGGTGCGTTACTAAAATTAACATTTATTACGCATTCATACCCACATGATTGGAGAACGAAAAAACCAATTATTTTCCGTGCAACAGCACAGTGGTTTGCATCTATTGAAGCATTCCGTAAAGAATTATTACAAGCTGTTGAAGAAACGAAATGGGTGCCAGCATGGGGTGAGACTCGTCTTCATAATATGGTTCGTGACCGTGGTGATTGGTGTATTTCTCGTCAACGTGCATGGGGTGTACCAATTCCAGTATTTTATGCGGAAAATGGAGACCCAATTATTACAGATGAAACAATTAGCAATGTAGCAGATTTATTCCGTGAACACGGTTCTAACGTATGGTTCGAGCGTGAAGCGAAAGATCTATTACCAGAAGGATTTACACATCCAGGTAGCCCAAATGGTGAATTCCGTAAAGAAACAGACATTATGGATGTATGGTTTGATTCAGGTTCTTCTCACCAAGCGGTATTAGAAGAGCGTGATGATTTACAACGTCCAGCAGATTTATATTTAGAAGGATCTGACCAATATCGTGGTTGGTTTAACTCTTCATTGTCAACAGCAGTTGCTGTAACAGGTAAAGCACCGTATAAAGGTGTTCTAAGCCACGGTTTCGTACTAGATGGTGACGGACGTAAAATGAGTAAGTCGATTGGAAACATCGTCGTACCGAAGAAAATTATGGATCAATTAGGCGGAGATATTTTACGCTTATGGGTTTCTTCTGTTGACTATCAATCTGATGTACGTATTTCAGATGATATTTTAAAACAAGTAGCGGAAGTATATCGTAAAATCCGTAATACATTCCGTTTCTTATTAGGAAACTTAGATGACTTTAATCCAAGTGAAAATAAAGTGGCGGCAGCTGAGCTTCGTGAAGTGGACCGTTACATGTTAGTAAAATTAAATGACTTAATTACAAAAGTAAAAGAAGCATATGAAGCATATGACTTTGCAGCAGTATATCATGCAATCCATAACTTCTGTACAATTGATTTAAGTTCATTCTATTTAGACTTTGCGAAAGACATTTTATACATTGAAGGTGCAAATCACCAAGATCGCCGCGCAATTCAAACAGTATTATATGATGTTCTTGTTGCATTAACAAAACTTGTAACACCAATCTTACCTCATACAGCTGATGAAGTATGGCCGTATGTTCCTGGTGCAGAAGAAGAAAGCGTACAGTTAACTAATATGCCAGAAGTTGTAGAAGTAGATGGTGCTGAAGCCTTAAAAACAAAATGGGATGCATTTATGACGTTACGTGATGACGTATTAAAAGCTTTAGAAGTCGCTCGTAATGAAAAAGTAATTGGTAAGTCATTAAATGCAAGCATTACACTATATCCGACTGCAGAAATGAAAGCTATGTTAGAGTCTATTAGTGAAGACTTAAAGCAACTATTTATCGTTTCTGAGTATAAACTTGGTGGTATGATAGAAGAAGCGCCAGCAGATGCGCCTAAGTATGAGCATACAGCGGTTATTGTAGCTCAGGCAACGGGTGACACATGTGAACGTTGTTGGGTTGTTTCAGAAACAATTGGTAAAGATGCGGAACATGAAACATTATGTGAGCGTTGTGCAACGGTTGTTAAAGAAAATTATGTAAAATAATGAAAAAAGCTGACTGCTCATAATAGCAGTCAGTTTTTCGTTGATGATATATCAAAATAACTTTCACTCTCTTTCCTATGAAGGAAAAATGTGTGTGAGGTAAGCGTGGAAATTTCGGACACACTAATTGTACATTGCAGCTGGGAGGAATGTACACGTGAATGAAATTTATATGGAAATAAAAGAAGAATTGCAATTGATGAGAAAAGAGTTGCAAGATAGACTGGCTAAAGAAGTAATGCACACATACTATATGGAATTTGGGCAAGAACTTGGATATGAAATAAAGCAAGAGACAAAGAAAAAATTGCTATTACATGATATAAAAGAGGATTTAAAAGATGTAGAACGTGCATTGTTTAAAATGGAAATAGACATGTACGGTATTTGTGAAGAAACTGGGAGAGCGATTTCTACAAAACAAATGAAAACAATGCCGACTGCTCGTACTATTCATGAATTTTTCTATGAAAAGGTAAATGTATGAATACGCACAACGATATTATGTTACCTTTTTTTAATTTATTTTATTCTTCTATAAAGGTTCATTGTGAAAAGGCAGCAGCTATGCTAAAATTTTGAGGTACACTGTCTTTATGGGGGAAATGAAAATGATATATTATGTAATAGCGTTATTTGTCATTGCCATCGATCAAATATCGAAGTGGCTAATTGTAAAGAACATGGAATTGGGTACGAGCATTCCGATTATCGATAATGTATTATACATAACATCACATCGAAATAGAGGAGCTGCCTGGGGTATTTTAGAAAATAAAATGTGGTTTTTCTACATTATTACAGTCATTTTCGTAGTATTTATCGTATTTTATATGAAAAAATATGCGAAAACGGACAAGCTTCTAGGTATTTCATTAGGTCTAATTTTAGGCGGAGCAATTGGCAATTTTATTGATCGTGTATTTAGACAAGAAGTAGTGGATTTCATTCACGTGTATATTTTCTCGTACAACTATCCAGTATTCAATATAGCTGACTCAGCATTATGTATTGGAGTTGTATTAATTATTATTCAAACAGTATTAGAAGGAAAGAAAACGAAGGAGTAATTGAATGAGTGAAGTAGTACAAGTAACAGTTGCAGAAGAACAAAAAAGCGAGCGAATTGATAAATTCGTTGCAGAAATAAACAGTGAATGGTCACGTTCACAAGTGCAGCAATGGATTAAAGATGCTGTTGTGACAGTAAATGGGAAATCAGTTAAAGTGAATTATAAAGTAAAAGGAAATGATGAAATTACAGTAACAATTCCCGAGCCAGAAGAGTTAGATATTCAACCGGAAGATATGAATTTAGAAGTTTATTATGAAGATGCCGATGTACTAGTTGTAAATAAGCCGCGTGGCATGGTAGTACATCCAGCACCAGGGCATACGAAGGGTACGCTTGTAAACGGACTTATGCATCACTGTACAGACCTATCAGGTATTAACGGTGTAATGCGTCCTGGTATAGTACACCGTATTGATAAGGATACATCTGGATTATTAATGGTTGCTAAAAATGATATGGCGCACGAATCACTTGTAAATCAACTTGTAGCAAAAACGGTAACAAGACGCTATAAAGCGATTGTACATGGTGTAATTCCACATGATAAAGGAACAATTGATGCTCCAATTGGTCGTGATAAAAAAGAACGTCAAAGTATGACTGTTGATGAAAATGGTAAGAATGCAGTTACGCATTTCCAAGTGTTAGAGCGATTTAAGGATTTCACATTTGTAGAATGTCGCTTAGAAACGGGACGTACACATCAAATTCGTGTTCATATGAGATATATTGGTTATCCACTTGCAGGGGATCCAAAGTATGGTCCGAAGAAAACATTAGATATGAATGGACAAGCACTTCATGCAGGGATTTTAGGTTTCGATCACCCTCGTACTGGTGAATATATTGAGTTTGAGGCACCGATTCCAGAAGTGTTTGAAGAAGCGCTAAATATTTTACGGAAATAGTATTGACAAATCATAAGAAAACTGAGATACTGACAACAGTTAAATAATGATCCTTTAACACAGCCCCGTGAGGTTGAGAAGGTAACGGTTTGAAATACTTAGGGTATTGCTGTACCCTTTTTTCAAAAGTCCTCTCGCACACGCTGAGAGGACTTTTTTTTATACCATTACTCTCACGCAAGAAAAAAAAAACTTGGAGGTGTAGAGCATGCAAGAGAAAGCTGTCGTTTTAGATGACCAAATGATTCGCCGCGCTTTAACACGAATTAGTCATGAAATCGTGGAACGAAATAAAGGTGTCGATAATTGTGTTCTTGTCGGAATAAAAACACGTGGAATTTTTATTGCACAACGTTTGGCAGAACGAATTGGTCAAATTGAAGGAAAAGAGATGGAAGTAGGAGAGTTAGATATTACGTTATATCGTGATGATTTAACACTACAATCGAAACATAAAGAACCACTTGTAAAAGGTTCTGATATTCCTGTAGATATTACGAAGAAAAAAGTTATCCTTGTGGATGATGTGTTATATACAGGAAGAACAGTTCGAGCAGCAATGGATGCTCTTATGGATTTAGGTAGACCATCACAAATCCAATTGGCTGTTCTTGTTGATAGAGGTCACCGTGAATTACCAATTCGCGCTGATTATGTAGGAAAGAACATTCCAACATCTAGTGAAGAGCGTATCGAAGTTGATTTGCAAGAGACAGATCAACAAGATCGAGTAAGCATATACGATAAGTAAAGCCCTTTTAAATGTAGTCCTGTGAGGCTGCCAAAGGGTCTTGGCTTTCATATGTCAAATTTGACATACGAAAGTGTAGGACTCTTTGTGCACAGGCACAAAGAGTTTTTTTATTGCAAAAATTAAAACTGAAGGAGGATGTAACAATGGAACAAAAGCCAGTGTTAGACATTCATGAAGTACCGAAACCGGGAAAATGGTTATTATTAAGTATACAACATTTGTTCGCGATGTTTGGATCAACAGTGCTTGTTCCGTTTTTAACAGGACTGAATCCATCAGTAGCTTTAATATCAAGTGGATTAGGAACGCTAGCGTTTCTTCTAATAACGAAAGGTCAAGTACCAGCATATTTAGGATCATCATTCGCCTTTATTGCACCAATTATTACAGCGAAAACAGCAGGTGGACCTGGAGCAGCGATGCTTGGAGGTTTACTAGCAGGACTTGTGTACATCTTAATCTCACTCGGAATTAAAAAATCGGGGTCAGAATGGATTATGAAATTACTTCCGCCAATCGTAGTTGGACCAGTCGTAATGGTAATCGGTTTATCTTTAGCACATACAGCAGTGAACATGGCGATGAACGGTACGGATGGTAAGTATAGCATTACACACTTTTCAGTAGCATTAGTAACATTAGCAATTACAATCATTTGCTCCATATTCGGGAGAGGGTTTTTCAGTATCATACCAGTGCTACTTGGAATCATCGGCGGGTATATATTCGCTTACTTCCAAGGGCTAGTAGATTTAAAGCCAGTAGCTGAGGCGAAATGGTTTGTCATACCAGACTTCACAGTACCGTTTGTAACATACACTCCAGAGTTTTCATGGAAAATTGTACTCTTAATGGTACCAGTTGCACTTGTAACAATTTCAGAACATATCGGACATCAAATTGTACTTGGAAATGTTATTAAAAGAGATTTAATTGAAAAACCAGGTTTACATCGTTCAATCTTCGGTGATGGGGTAGCAACATTAATCGCATCACTAATAGGAGGACCACCGAATACAACGTACGGTGAAAACATCGGTGTGCTAGCAATTACGAGAGCATACAGTGTATACTTATTCATCGGTTCAGCAGTGTTTGCAATCATGTTTGGATTTATCGGGAAGATTTCAGCACTGATTCATTCGATTCCAACACCGGTTATGGGTGGTGTATCAATCTTACTCTTCGGTGTAATCGCATCAAGTGGTTTACGTATGATGGTAGACGATAAAACAGACTTAGGCGACAAACGAAACTTAATGATTGCATCAGTTATACTAGTAATCGGTATTGGCGGGGCGGTACTACACGTAGGTGGATCGTTCCAAGTAGAAGGAATGGCACTAGCAGCAATTGTAGGTGTACTATTAAATCTACTACTACCAGAGACGAAACAAACCAACAAAACAAAACAATCTAAGCAGATTGCTTCATAAAAATAACCTTTTAATTCAGTCCTGTGAGATAGAAAAGGGTGGCTACTTTAACGCACCCTAGTCTCAAAGGCTAGGGTATTTTTATACAGTTATTGTTATATAAATTCAATGGTGTTATCATAAAAAACAGAAAGATGAGGGATGACGATGAGCCATTTGTTAACGATGAGTGAATTATCGGAACAAGAAATTTCAGAAATCCTAAAAGACGCGGAAGATTTTGCGAATGGAAAAGAGAGAAAAACGACAGAGCAAACATTTGTTGCGAACTTGTTCTTTGAGAATAGTACGAGGACGAGATTTAGCTTTGAAGTTGCTGAGAAGAGATTAGGACTTGAAGTGTTAGACTTTTCCGCAGATGCATCTAGCGTACAAAAAGGAGAAACTTTATACGATACGATAAGAACACTAGAATCAATCGGAACAAAAGCGGTAGTCATCCGCCATGAGCAAGATCGTTACTTCGATGAATTAAAAGATCAGGTGAATATCCCAATCTTGAACGCTGGAGATGGATGTGGAAATCATCCAACGCAATGTCTACTCGATCTTCTAACAATTAAACAAGAGTTTGGAAGATTTGAAGGTTTGAAGATTGCAATAGTTGGGGATGTTCGTCATAGCCGAGTAGCACGTTCTAATGCAGAAGCATTAACGAAACTGGGCGCGACAATTTACTTTGCAAGCCCAGAAGAGTGGAAAGATGAAGAGAACACATTTGGAACGTACAAGAGTTTAGATGAACTTGTTCCAGAAGTGGATGTGATGATGTTACTTCGTGTACAACATGAGCGTCATGACCATTATGAAACAGACATTATGAAAGAGTATCACGAGCAACATGGGTTAACAGTTGAAAGAGAAAAACGTATGAAAGAAGGAAGCATTATTATGCATCCAGCCCCTGTAAACCGTGATGTTGAAATTGCGAGTGAACTTGTCGAGTGTGAACGCTCACGCATATTTAAGCAAATGGAAAACGGGGTCTACGTAAGAATGGCTGTACTAAAACGCGCATTACCAAATGTATTAGGAGGAATGAAACATGAATTATTTGTTTAAAAACGGTCGTTATATGAATGAAGAAGGAACAATTGTAGCAACAGATCTTCTCGTACAAGACGGTAAAATTGCGAAGGTGGCAGAAAATATTACGGCAGATAATGCTGAAGTAATCGATGTAAATGGAAAGTTAATCGCACCTGGATTAGTAGATGTACACGTTCATCTTCGTGAACCAGGTGGTGAACATAAAGAAACAATTGAAACAGGAACACTTGCAGCAGCAAAAGGTGGATTTACTACAATTTGCGCAATGCCAAACACACGCCCAGTACCAGATTGTAAAGAACATATGGAAGACCTGCAAAAGCGTATTAAAGAAAAAGCACATGTAAATGTATTACCATATGGAGCCATTACAGTACGTCAAGCAGGTTCTGAAATGACTGATTTTGAAACGTTAAAAGAACTTGGAGCGTTTGCTTTCACTGATGATGGCGTAGGCGTGCAAGATGCAAGCATGATGTTAGCTGCAATGAAGCGTGCATCGAAATTAAATATGGCAGTTGTTGCACATTGTGAAGAGAACACACTTATTAATAAAGGATGTGTACATGAAGGGAAGTTTTCTGAGAAACACGGATTAAACGGTATCCCATCAGTATGTGAATCCGTACATATTGCCCGGGACATCTTACTTGCGGAAGCTGCAAATTGTCACTACCACGTATGTCACGTAAGTACAAAAGGATCTGTACGTGTAATCCGTGATGCGAAACGTGCTGGAATTAAGGTGACAGCAGAAGTAACACCGCATCACTTAGTATTATGTGAAGATGATATCCCATCGGCTGATCCTAACTTTAAAATGAATCCACCGCTTCGAGGAAAAGAAGATCATGCAGCGTTAATTGAAGGACTATTAGATGGAACAATTGATATGATCGCAACTGACCATGCACCGCATACTGCAGAAGAGAAAGCGCAAGGGATTGAAAGAGCACCGTTCGGAATTACTGGTTTTGAAACAGCATTCCCGCTTTTATATACGAACCTTGTGAAAAAAGGAATCATTACATTAGAGCAACTAATTCAATTCTTAACAGAAAAACCAGCTGACACATTCGGTTTAGAAGCAGGGCGCCTAACAGAAGGTAGAACAGCTGATATTACAATTATCGATTTAGAACAAGAAGAAGAAATTGATCCAACAACATTCTTATCAAAAGGAAAAAATACACCATTCGCAGGTTGGAAATGCCAAGGTTGGCCGGTTATGACAATCGTTGGTGGTAAGATCGCATGGCAAAAGGAGAGTGCATTAGTATGAAAAGACAACTTATCTTAGAAGATGGAACGGTATTAATTGGAAAAGGTTTCGGAGGAGAAATCGAAAAGTCAGGTGAGGTTGTATTTACAACTGGGATGACTGGATATCAAGAAACTTTATCTGATCCATCATACTGCGGTCAAATCGTAACATTTACGTATCCATTAATCGGAAACTACGGCATTAACCGTGATGATTTTGAATCAATTCACCCATCTGTAAATGGTTTAATCGTAAACGAAATTTGTGATCACCCATCAAACTTCCGTAATGAAATTTCGTTAAATGATTACTTGAAAGAAAGAAATATCCCAGGATTAGCAGGAATTGATACGAGAAAATTAACAAGAAAAATTCGTGAATATGGAACTTTACGCGGACGTCTTTGCAATATGGATGTGGATGTAGAGGACATCGTGAGTCAATTGAAAGCAACTGTCTTTACAGATCATGTGAAACGCGTATCAACAAAAGACCCATACCCAAGTCCAGGCCGTGGTCATCGCGTTGTACTTGTAGACTTCGGAATGAAACATGGTATTTTACGAGAATTAAATAAGCGTGACTGTGATGTAATTGTTGTACCTTACAATACAACAGCAGAAGAAATTTTACGTCTTAGCCCAGATGGAATTATGTTAAGTAATGGACCTGGGGACCCAAAAGATGTACCAGAAGCAATTGAAATGTTAAAAAACATTATTGGTAAAGTTCCTTTATTCGGGATTTGCCTAGGACATCAATTGTTCGCGCTAGCATCTGGTGCAAATACAAGTAAGTTAAAATTCGGTCACCGTGGTTTAAATCATCCAGTAAAAAATCTTGCAACTGGAAAAGTAGCAATCACTTCTCAAAACCATGGTTACGCAGTAGAAGAAGAGTCAGTTGAAAATATAGATCTTGAAATTACGCATGTTGCGTTAAACGACGGAACAGTAGAAGGCCTTCGTCATACGAAGTTCCCAGCATTTACAGTACAATACCATCCAGAAGCTTCTGCAGGACCAGAAGATGCAAATGATTTATTCGAAGATTTCTTAGCAATGATTGAAAACTTCAAGAAAGAAGGGGAAGAGTTATGCCAAAACGCCTAGACATTAACACAATTTTAGTAATCGGATCAGGACCAATTGTAATTGGGCAAGCAGCAGAGTTTGATTATTCTGGAACACAAGCTTGTCAATCTCTTAGAGAAGAAGGTTACAAAGTAATCCTTGTTAACTCTAACCCAGCAACAATTATGACAGATACTGCAACAGCAGATAAAGTATATATAGAACCATTAACATTAGAATTCGTAAGCCGTATCATTCGTAAAGAACGTCCAGATGCACTCCTACCAACATTAGGTGGTCAAACAGGCCTGAATATGGCGGTTGAACTTGCGAAATCAGGCATACTTGAAGAGTGCGGAGTTGAAATTTTAGGAACAAAATTATCAGCAATCGAGCAAGCCGAGGATCGTGATTTATTCCGTACATTAATGCAGGAATTAAATGAACCAATTCCATCTAGCACGATTATTCATACGCTGGAAGAAGCACATGAGTTTGTAAAAGAAATTGGTTATCCAGTTATTGTTCGCCCAGCATTTACAATGGGGGGAACAGGTGGCGGAATCTGTAGTAATGTAGAAGAACTAATTGAAATCGTATCAGGTGGATTAAAACATAGTCCAGTAACACAATGTTTATTAGAAAAGAGTATTGCCGGTTGTAAGGAAATTGAATATGAAGTAATGCGCGATTCGAATGATAACGCGATTGTAGTATGTAACATGGAAAATATTGATCCGGTTGGGGTTCACACAGGTGATTCTATCGTTGTAGCACCGAGCCAAACATTAAGTGACCGTGAGTATCAAATGTTACGAAACACTTCATTACGAATTATTCGCGCATTAGGAATTGAAGGTGGATGTAACGTTCAGCTTGCACTTGATCCACATAGCTTCCAATACTATGTAATCGAAGTAAACCCGCGTGTGAGTCGTTCGTCTGCACTAGCATCTAAAGCAACTGGATATCCAATTGCGAAGCTAGCGGCGAAAATTGCAGTCGGTTTAACATTAGATGAAATTGTAAACCCAGTAACACAAAAAACATACGCTTGCTTCGAGCCAGCATTAGACTATGTTGTTTCAAAAATTCCACGTTGGCCATTTGATAAGTTTGAATCAGCAAACAGAACACTTGGTACACAAATGAAGGCAACTGGTGAAGTTATGTCAATCGGACGTAACTTAGAACAATCATTATTAAAAGCGATCCGTTCTTTAGAGCTTGGCGTTTATCACCTAGAGTTAGACCACTTAAAAGAGCTTGATAAAGAAACGATGAAAAAGCGTATTATAAAAGCTGATGACGAGCGTCTGTTCGTTGTAGCAGAAGCGATCCGTCAAGGTGTAACGAAAGAAGAAATCAACGAATGGTGTGAAATGGACTTCTTCTTCTTACAAAAAGTTGAAAATATCGTAAACATGGAACGCGAAATAAAAGCGAATGTAGGAAATATGGAAGTGTTACAATCTGCGAAAGAAATGGGATTCAGTGACCATTTCATCGCCAATGCTTGGAACAAAACAGAGCGTGAAATTTACGATATGCGTAAAGAAAGCAATATGACTCCTGTTTATAAGATGGTAGATACTTGTGCGGCAGAGTTTGAATCTGCAACACCATACTACTACAGCACATATGGTGACGAGAATGAATCGATTGTAACAGATCGTAAGAGTGTAGTTGTACTAGGATCTGGTCCAATCCGTATTGGTCAAGGTGTTGAGTTTGATTATGCAACAGTTCACTCTGTATGGGCAATAAAAGAAGCTGGATATGAGGCAATCATTGTTAATAACAACCCAGAAACAGTTTCAACAGACTTCAGTATTTCTGACAAATTATACTTTGAACCATTAACAATCGAAGATGTAATGCACATTATCGATTTAGAAAAGCCAGAAGGTGTTATCGTCCAATTCGGTGGACAAACGGCAATTAACTTAGCAGCTAAATTAGAAGCACATGGTGTGAAAATCTTAGGAACATCACTTGAAGATTTAGACCGTGCAGAAGATCGTGATAAGTTTGAAGCAGCTTTAACAAAGCTTGGTATCCCGCAACCAGTTGGTAAAACAGCAACGACTGTAGAGCAAGCGGTAGCGATTGCTGACAAAATTGGTTACCCAGTATTAGTAAGACCATCTTACGTACTAGGTGGACGTGCGATGGAAATCGTATATCGTCAAGAAGAATTACTGCACTACATGAAAAATGCGGTTAAAGTTCACGCAGATCACCCAGTATTAATCGACCGTTATATGGTTGGTAAAGAAATTGAAGTAGATGCAATTTCAGACGGTGAGAATGTATTCATTCCAGGTATTA
This sequence comes from Bacillus altaicus, assembly GCF_042136375.2. Lineage (NCBI taxonomy): Bacteria > Bacillati > Bacillota > Bacilli > Caryophanales > Bacillaceae > Bacillus > Bacillus altaicus. Next base: position 1,796,499 of record NZ_CM143394.1, read on the forward strand.
TGGAACATATCGAACGCGCTGGAGTTCACTCTGGGGATTCAATTGGAGTATATCCACCACAGAGCTTATCTGAAAAACTAAAAGAACAAATTATTGAACATACAATTGCGCTTGGAAAAGGTTTAAACATTGTTGGATTACTAAACATTCAGTTTGTAGTATTCAAAGATGAAGTGTATGTAATTGAAGTAAATCCACGTGCGAGCCGTACAGTACCATTCTTAAGTAAAATTACAGGCGTACCGATGGCAAATATCGCAACGAAAGTTATTTTAGGTCAAAATCTTGTAGAACAAGGATATGGAACTGGCTATCACCCAGAAGAGAAGGAAGTGTATGTAAAAGCACCGGTATTCTCATTTGCGAAACTACGCTCAGTTGATACAACATTAGGGCCTGAAATGAAATCAACAGGGGAAGTAATGGGTAAAGATTTAACGCTTGAAAAAGCATTATATAAAGGACTTGTTGCTTCAGGAATTAACATTCCAACGCACGGATCAGTAATCATCACTGTAGCGGATAAAGATAAAGAAGAAGCGCTGGAAATTGCAAAACGCTTCCATGAAATCGGCTATAACTTATTAGCAACAGCAGGAACAGCACAATCGCTAACAGAACAAAACATTCCGGTGCAAGTTGTAAACAAAATTGATTCTGAAGACTACAACTTACTTGATATTATCCGTCAAGGGAAAGCGCAGTTTGTAATCAATACATTAACAAAAGGAAAACAACCAGCGCGTGATGGTTTCCGCATTCGCCGTGAATCAGTAGAAAATGGTGTGGCTTGCTTAACATCACTTGATACAACGAGAGCAATCTTGAGAGTATTAGAATCTATGACATTCTCAGCTCATTCAATGAAAGAAATTACGCAAACGAAGCGTCACGAGGTGGTACATGCATGATGCAAAAGCAAAATATGATCGTCGTTAACCAAAAAGAAATCGCAAAAAACATTTACGAATTAGTGCTTCAAGGGGATTTAGTGCAGCAAATGAACGATCCAGGGCAGTTTGTACACATTAAGGTAGCAGAGGGCATTACGCCCCTTCTGCGCCGCCCAATTAGTATTTGTAATGTTGATCAAGACAAGAACGAATTTACAATGCTATATCGTGCGGAAGGACAAGGAACAAAAACATTAGCGAAAAGAAAACAAGGTGAACTTGTAGATGTGTTAGGACCACTTGGTCATGGATTTCCTGTAGAAGAAGCGCAATCTGGACAAACGGCTCTATTAGTTGGTGGGGGGATTGGTGTACCACCACTATATGAATTGTCACAGCGTCTTGTAGCAAAAGGAGTACGCGTTATTCACATCTTAGGTTTCCAAACGAAAGATGTTGTCTTCTATGAAGAGAAATTCGCAGAGCTTGGTGATACGTATGTTGCAACAGTTGATGGTACACATGGTACAAAAGGGTTTGTAACAGATGTAATTGATAGCTATGGAATTGACTTTGACATTCTCTACTCATGTGGACCTTTAGCGATGCTTCGTGCATTAGAAGGACGCTATAAGGAGAGAAAAGCCTACATTTCATTAGAAGAACGTATGGGCTGTGGCATCGGAGCATGTTTCGCGTGTGTATGCCATTTACAAGCAGATCCGAGTGGACATTCTTACAAGAAGGTGTGTAGCGACGGACCAGTATTTCCAATCGGGGAGGTTGTACTATGAACAGATTGCAAGTTGAATTACCAGGGTTATCATTAAAAAATCCAATCATCCCAGCATCTGGTTGCTTCGGATTTGGTCGTGAGTATGCACAGTTCTATGATTTAAGTGTACTTGGATCAATTATGATTAAAGCGACAACAGAACAACCTCGTTATGGAAACCCAACGCCTCGTGTTGCGGAAACACCAGGCGGAATGCTAAATGCAATCGGGCTTCAAAATCCTGGATTAGAAAAGGTAATGAATTCTGAATTACCTTTTCTCGAGCAATTTGATCTTCCGATTATTGCAAACGTTGCGGGTTCACAAGCTGAGGATTACGTAGCGGTTGCGAAGGCAATTTCAAAGGCACCTAATGTTCATGCGCTAGAATTAAATATTTCTTGTCCAAACGTAAAAACGGGTGGTATCGCTTTTGGTACAAATCCTGAAATTGCTGCTGATTTAACGAAGCGAGTAAAAGAGGTTTCTGAAGTACCGGTATATGTGAAATTGTCACCGAACGTGGCAAACATTGTGGAAATTGCAAAAGCAATTGAAAATGCGGGTGCAGATGGTTTAACGATGATTAATACATTGCTTGGTATGCGTCTAGATTTAAAAACTGCAAAACCAATTTTAGCAAACCGTACGGGCGGACTATCAGGGCCTGCGATTAAGCCAGTAGCAATTCGTATGGTACATGAAGTAAGTCAAGCGGTTAACATTCCGATTATCGGAATGGGTGGTATTGAAACAGCGGAAGATGTAATTGAATTCTTCTATGCTGGCGCAAGCGCGGTTGCAGTTGGAACGGCGAACTTTATTGATCCGTTCGTATGTCCGACAATTATTGAAGAATTACCAGCATTACTAGATGAATTAGGATTTGATCATATTTCGGAATGTCAAGGAAGGAGCTGGAAGTAAGTATGTCACAGTCGCTAATTGTTGCACTAGATTTTCCAGGGAAACAAGAGGTAGAACAATTCTTACATCACTTTGAAGGGGAAGAGTTATTTGTCAAAGTGGGTATGGAGTTATTTTACAAAGAGGGTCCTGCAATTATTACGTACTTAAAAGAAAAAGGGCATAAGATTTTTCTAGATTTAAAACTTCATGATATTCCGAATACGGTAAAAAGCGCTATGCGTAGCCTAGCTAGTCTAGATGTAGATATGGTAAATGTTCATGCTGCTGGGGGAAGTAGTATGATGAAAGCTGCGATTGAGGGATTAGAGGAAGGTAAGCAAGAAGGAAAAGAGAGACCGATTTGTATTGCAGTTACACAACTAACAAGCACTTCGGAAGCTATGATGAAAAAAGAGATTGGTATTGAGAAAACGTTAGAAGAAGCGGTTGCTCATTATGCAAAATTAACGAAAGAAAGTGGACTTGATGGCGTTGTTTGTTCAACACTTGAAGTACCAAAATTACGTGAAGTATGCGGAAATGAATTTGTAACAGTAACACCGGGGATTCGTCTTGCAAGTGATGATGTGAATGACCAAGTGCGCGTTGCAACACCGAAACGTGCGAGGGAACTTGGTTCAAGCTACATCGTAGTTGGACGTAGTATTACAAAAGCAGAAAATCCGCTTGAAGCGTATAAAACAGTAAAACAACAGTGGGAAGGTGTAACAGTATGAAAAAAGAAATCGCATCGCATTTATTAGAAATTGGAGCAGTATTTTTACAACCGAATGATCCATTCACTTGGTCTTCTGGTATAAAATCACCAATTTATTGTGATAATCGTTTAACTTTATCTTATCCAAAAGTACGACAAGCGATTGCAGCTGGATTAGAAGAGTTAATTAAAGAGCACTTCCCAACTGTAGAAGTTATTGCAGGAACAGCAACTGCTGGTATTGCGCACGCTGCATGGGTAAGCGATCGTATGGATTTACCAATGTGCTACGTACGTAGTAAAGCAAAAGGTCACGGTAAAGGGAACCAAATCGAAGGAAAAGCTGAAAAAGGTCAAAAAGTAGTAGTAGTAGAAGACTTAATTTCAACTGGCGGTAGTGCAATTACATGTGTAGAAGCACTTCGCGAAGCTGGCTGTGAAGTATTAGGAATCGTATCAATCTTCACGTACGAGCTTGAGTCAGGAAAAGAGAAACTAGAAGCAGCAAACGTAGCATCATATTCTTTAAGTGATTACAGTGCATTAACTGAAGTTGCAGCAGAAAAAGGTATGATCGGACAAGCTGAAACGAAAAAATTACAAGAGTGGCGTAAAAATCCAGCTGACGAGGCTTGGGTTACAGCGTAATACTCATATATAAAAAGACGACTGCGGGGGAACGCGGTCGTATTTTTATATCATTGCTAAAATTTCATGCAAAGGTCCATCGATATCAAAGAAAATCATATTTAAATCTCCTTACTAATAACTACTTAGCATTTTCCGCAACTTCATATCCTCTCACAAACAATAGAGTCATATAAGAAACGATAAATGAGAAGATGCTATACATACCAACCCAAAAGAAAAATTTTGGAGTGAAGGCGATAACACCTATTATTAAAAAACTAGCAAACGTTACAATCGGCATTACGTAATACGTTTTCGTTCTACGTGTTCCAATAATAGAAACGATAAAAATAAGTAATGGACAAAGAAATAAGACGAAAATCAATTCATTCATAGTTATGTCCCCTTTTCTAGTAGAAGTAATATGTTTCTTGTAAACGTTTTGAAATAATTACTCTCTTAATATAATTTCGCTAACATATACATAATCCCTTTTGAAGGTCAGGATGTTTCAATACTTAACCTAAAAAAACGTAAGCAAGTATTGCCTTGCTTACGTTACAGAATAAACATCGCAACGATAGTGGTGACGATTAAGCCGATAATAACAGGTAAAAAGTTTCGGCGTGCGAGTTCAAATGGATCTACTTTACAAATGGCAGCGGCAGGAATAAGCGCCCAAGGAATTAAAGTCCCGCCCCCGGTCCATATGGCTGCAATTTGTCCGAGTGCTGTTAATGTAGCGGTTCCATGCCCAAGTGCTGTTCCGAAAAGGTTTGCAATCGAACCAGCAAGCGAAATACCAGAAAAACCAGATCCGTCTAACCCGGTAATGACACCAACGATAGTTAATGTCCCAGCCGATACATATTGATTTAAAGGAACCGTTTGAGATAAGGCGATTCCTAAGTCGTTAATAATTCCATGTGAACCGTTCGGTAAATAGTCTCCAATAATTTTCACAAAGCCGCTATCTCCTAAATAAAAAAGTGCAGCAATTGGAATAACTGGACCAAAAATTTTAAATCCGAATTGGAGTCCTTCTATAAAATAATCGGTCGTTTTATTCAGGCCATTTCCTTTGTAGGCGATGAGAGAAATGATGATAATCATAATAACAGTCGTCCCGCCGATAAGTGCTGTTGCGTCGCTTCCTTGTAGTTTAAACTGAATCATGCAAAGGATATCAATGATATATACGATAGGGATACATATGGCAAGCCATTTCTTTGCCCGAGGAGATAATGAAGTGAGCGTTTTAGAAGGCTCGGTTGATGGGATAGATTCTTGTATAGATAAGCCTGTATGAAATTCTTTTCGTAAGAAGAAAAATGCGACAGAAGTTGTCACAATGCCCATAACGATAACGAGGGGAACACTGGCAGAAACAACGCTAGAAACAGGAAGTCCAGCAGCATCCGCGGTTAATTTTGGTGCACCTTGAATAACGAAGTCACCTGATAAGGCAATGCCGTGTCCGAATAAGTTCATAGCGATTGCGACTCCAATTGGCGGAAGGCCGACGCGTACAGCGACAGGTAATAAAATAGCTCCCATTAAAGCGACAGCTGGAGAGGGCCAAAAGAAAAAGGAAATAGTCATCATTAAAAGACCGATAATCCAGTAGGCATGTGCAGGTGTACGAATCATCTTTGTAAATGGTGAAATCATCGTATCATTTATACCGGTATGAACAAGTAGATTGCTCATCGATACGATAATGGAGATGATTAATATAGTTGGTAATAGTTCGGTAATGGCGTAAATGAAACTTTGAAAGATACCACTAATGGCAAGAGGGATAGAACTAGTTGCGGTTAATGCTAATAAAAAGATAAAAACGATACAAATAATCGTCGTATCTTTTCTAAAAATAAAGAAGGTAATAATAGTGAGTAAACAAAGAACATAGAGAGCATGTAAAAGCGTTAATTCAACTCCCATAACATCCACATCCTTTAGGCGTTCGTGTAGTTTATTGTATGAAAGCAGAGAAAGTATGTGAGTATAGGAAAAAGAAAAAATGAAATTTCATGTACTGTAATGGTAAGAATAAAATATGGATGTTACAATACAATTAATCCTAAAAATGGAATTGAAGGAGAAATAGATTGGAGGTAGTACGAGTGAGAGAAAAAATAGGGTATTATGTTGTACTTGCTTGTTTAATATTATCTATCATTTCAGGACAATTTCTTAAAAGTGAATGGATAGGCGTTATCTTATGTATAGGCGTACTGTTTTTTGCTCCTTTGTACCGCTGGAGTGAATGGAAAGCATATAGTCGAAAAAAGAAAATTGTTCTTAGTATCGAGTTTGTATTTGTAATTAGCACGATTCCGTTTTTGTTACTGAAAGGAAATGAGATAATAGATGGAATTGTAATTTTTCAAGGGTGGTTATTCATCGCGAAATTGCTATATTTAATATGCATTTTAATAGCGGTAGCGGTGGTCGCTAAAAAAGTAAACGAAAAGCTATTCGCTAATGAATAAAAGAAAATTCCACCTTATTTGGTGGCATTTTCCTATTGTACTGAATGAGCTTTTTGCATCTTTTTAATTAAACGAATTTGTCCGCGATGATTGATTTCATCTTCAAATACGTGAAACCATTTAAAGTAGTTATTTGCTGGTTTGTCATGCCAAAAGTCTGTCGTTTTAAATAGCCATTCATCAGGTAACTATTGAAAAGTTTCAATAGTTTTAGAGCGTACTTCTTGTAACGTATTTATGTAAAATTCTATTGAGTTTCCTTTTATTTTCTCACGTCCAAGATTTCCTAACTCAATAGCAGGTAACCAAGGTTCTAATTCAGCATCTGTTGGTTCACGATCTTCAAAGGTATGAATTTGGTAGTAAAATTCAACAGCAGCCATATGGTACAAAAGCGTACCAATTGAGTTTGCCTCATCATCATATAAATAATCAAGTTCTTCAATTGTTAAGCCTTGGGCAGCCTGCATTGTTGTATAGCGAGCGTAATTCATCATGGAAACAAGTTTTGAAAATTCTACATGTAAACCATCTATCTTATCGATTACAAAGTTCAATTAAAATTCCCCCTCTTTAAACGATTACTCCAGAGAAGGAATTCTATGTGCAGAGAAAAACTCCTTTTAAAAAGGTCATGATTTTAACAAGGAATAACAATTAGTTCCCGATTTGCCTTTGTAATAACCTCATAGCCATCTTTTGTGATGACAATATCATCTTCAATTCTACAACCGCCCCAGTCTGGTATATAAATGCCTGGTTCCACTGTAACAACCATACCTTCTTCTAAAGTAGCTTTACTTTCTTGGGATAAGCGGAGAGGTTCATGAATTTCTAACCCAAGACCATGACCAGTAGAGTGTCCAAAATATTGACCGTATCCATGATCAGTAATGTAATCTCTCGTTATATCATCGATACTTTTCGCAGTTTCCCCAGGTTTAATTGCTTCCGTTCCACGCTTTAATGCTTCTAATACAACGTTATATATTTTTTTGAACTCTTCCGATGGCTCTCCGATGGCTACAGTCCGTGTTAAATCAGAACAATATCCATCGTAAAGTGCACCGAAATCTAATGTAACGACGTCGCCTCGTTCGATTATTTTATTTGATGCAACTCCATGAGGAAGGGAAGAACGAACGCCAGAAGCTACAATGATTTGGAATGAAGAAGATGTAGCCCCTTTTTTTCGCATGAAAAATTCTAACTCATCTCGGACATCATTTTCACTTATTCCTGGTTTTAGAAACGTAAGGATGTGGTGAAAAGCTTCATCAGCAATATTAGCAGCGATTTTCATTGTTTCTATTTCAGGCATGTCTTTAATAATACGAATATTTTCGATGATTTCGCACACTTGAACCATTTCCGCATGTACGTATTTTTGTAAGTTTTTATATTGTTGCAATGTCATGTTATTTTCTTCAATTCCAAGTTTTTGAATGTTTAATTTCGATACTTGATGTGCAATTTCTTTTTCTAAATTTCCTTTATGCATAATAATTTCAGCATCTTTTATTTGTGATTTCGCTTGATCTACATAGCGAAAATCAGTTATAAAAACAGCTTTATCCGCAGAGATTAAGACGACGCCAGCGCTACCTGTAAAGCCTGTTGCATATTGGCGATTTTCTTTTTTTGTAATCAGTAATCCGTCAATTTCATAGTTTTGTAGTTGATTTTGGATTTTATTAATTTTTAAAGTCATGTTAATTCCCCCTATTCACAGTATTGAATAAAGCAAATAGCGTGCCAAAAAATATCTTTAGAGAAAAGATAGTGGGAATTACATATGTTTTAGAGAAGATAAGAAATTTAGCCCATTATTTGTGGGGGGTGGGCTGCTCGTGAAATACAGATTACTTCAATTAGCAGTTGGGAGAATGAAAAAAACATCAACTCAAGATTCACTTTCTTTACACACTGTCAAAAAATTTATACAAATATGAAATAGCGCTGTCAAATTTTTTGACAATATTGAAATTAGGAAAGTAAAGTTAAAGCAATTGCTACAGATGAAAATAATGGAACGATGAGATATATCAAAGCTGCAGATGAAAAATATAAGATGACAAAAGAAAGATGTTATGAACTAAGCTGAAAACATAGAAAAATGCGCTGCTTGCTAGCAACGCATTTTTAAGTATTTACGCTTTTAATTTCATTACTGTATCAGCATCTGGTGTTACATATAATGTTTGTTGATTGTCATATGTAACAAATCCAAGTTTTGCACCGCTCGGTTTTTTGACGTGGCGTACCTTTGTGAAATCTACAGGAACAGAGCTAGAATCTTTTGCTTTACTGTAATAAGCAGCGATTTTAGCGGCCTCATGTAAAGTCTCTTCCGTAGGTTCAAGAGAACGAATGACAACGTGGGACCCAGGTATGTCTTTCGTATGTAACCAAATTTCATCGCGACGGGAGAATTTCGTTGTTAAATAATCATTTTGCTTATTGTTTTTACCGACGAAAATTTCTGTACCATCACTAGCTAAATATTTGTCCAATACTGGTTTTGTCGGTTTTTTCTTTGCATTTTTCTTCTTACGATTGCGCACATAACCTTCTTCGGCCAGTTCTTCACGAATCTCTTCAATATCTTTTGAAGAAGCAGCCTCCATTTGTTGAAGTAAGCTATCAAAATAAAGAATTTCTTCATTTGTTTTTACGATTTGGTCTTCTACAATAGCAACTGAATTTTTCGCTTTTTGGTACTTTTGGAAATAGCGTTGTGCATTTTCAGATGGTGTTTTTAAAGGATTTAATGTGATTTTTACAGTCCCACCATTTTCGTCGTAATAGTTAACGACTTCAATCTCTTTATCACCTTTTTTCAAAGCGTACATATTGGCTGTAAGTAGCTCTCCAAATAGTTGATATTTATCTGCTTTTCCGGCATCTTGTAATGTTTTTTCCAGTTTAATTAGTTTCTTTTCATTTTTTGACTTCTCATTTTGCATAAATCGTTCTAAATCGTGAGCTTGTTGTTTTACACGATCGCGCTCTGCTTTACCAAAGAAGAAACGATCTAATAATACACTAACAGATGAAAATGTTTTTTCATTTCCTTGTAAGTGAGAAAGAGGGAATAGGTAAAAGAACTCTTTTCCATTTGCTGTTATCATTGCTGGCACATACTGATGTGTTAGCAAAGGTTTTTGCAAGCTGAAGAAAGCTTCAGATAATGCTTTTTCATTTGCCATACCTGCTTTTTTTACAACTTCTTTTGCAAATAATGGGGAAATTCCCATGAATGCTCCGACAAGTTGTTTGTCCATGTTGCCAGATAAAAAGTCGAGCGGTTTAATGAAATCATCTTCTGTTTCGATAAGAAGCGGATTAACTTTATGTTGTGCTGGTGGGGCAACATATTCAGCTCCAGCATATACAGTACGATGTCGGTTTACCGCTAAAGAAACGTGTTTTAAGCTATCTAAAATAACATTTGTTTTCGTATCTACTAAGATAATATTACTGTGTCGTCCCATTATTTCGATTACTAATGTTTTTACTGATTCGTCACCGATTTCATTACGACTGCGGACTGTAATTTGAATAATACGTTCTAAGTCAATTTGTTCAATTTGTTCAATAAATCCACCTTCTAAATGTTTGCGAAGAAGCATACAAAACATCGGCGGTAGCGCTGGTGAATCGTAGCTTTGATTTGTTAAGTGCATACGCGCATATGTAGGGTGAGATGAAAGAATCAGCTTTTGATTTTTTCCGTTTGCTCGAATATGTAATAAAACTTCATATTTTGAGGGTTGATATATTTTTGAAATTCTTCCTGTTTGAAGAGAATTTGCAATTTCATGTGTAATTGCTCTTGTAAATAATCCATCGAATGCCATGAATGAACACTCCTTTCTAACTAAAAGTTAATTATAGCATTTTTTTGGACGAGGCTGAATAAGCTTTCATTAGAGTATGTCTGGAATCAGGAGGTCGATGGCAGGATGAATTGGTATGAAATGCGAGCACATGAAGTGGAGGAAAGAACGAATACGAATGTGGAGGTAGGTCTTACAGAGCAAGAAGCGGAGGGCCGATTAAAGAAATTTGGTACAAATGAATTGCAAGAAGCAAAGCGGCCTTCTGCGCTTATGGTGTTTTTAGCGCAATTTAAAGATTTTATGGTACTTGTTTTATTTGGTGCTACAATTATTTCAGCTTTTTTAGGAGAGTATATTGATTCGATTGCAATCGTTGCAATTGTTATTATCAATGGTGTCCTCGGTTTCTTTCAAGAGAGGAAAGCTGAAAAATCGTTGGAAGCTTTAAAAGAATTGGCAGCCCCTCAAGTTACTGTACTAAGAAATGGAAAGTGGATCAAAGCGCCGTCAAAAGCACTTGTACTAGGTGATATTATTAAGTTTTCTAGTGGTGACCGTATTGGCGCGGATGTTCGCCTTGTGGAATCTTCAAGTTTATATATTGAAGAATCGGCTCTTACAGGAGAGTCATTGCCTGTACAAAAGAAGGTAGAGGCGTTACAAGGCCAAGATGTTTCAATTGGTGATCAAAAAAACATGGCATTTATGGGGACGATGATAACGAGAGGTGCTGGAACAGGAGTAGTCGTAGCGACTGGAATGAATACAGCTATGGGGCAAATTGCAAATATGTTGCAAAATGCTGTGCAAATGGAAACGCCATTACAAAGAAGATTAGAACAGCTTGGGAAAATTTTGATTATTGTTGCTCTTATTTTGACGGCTCTTGTTGTATTAGCTGGTGTATATCAAGGGAATGAAGTGTATCACATGTTTTTGGCTGGGGTTTCGCTTGCTGTTGCAGCTATTCCAGAAGGATTACCAGCTATCGTTACGGTTGCGCTATCACTTGGTGTACAGCGTATGATTAAAAAGAGGGCAATTGTGCGAAAGTTACCAGCTGTAGAAACGTTAGGCTGTGCTTCTGTTATTTGCTCAGATAAAACAGGAACAATGACACAAAATAAAATGATGGTAACGCATATGTGGTCAGGCGGAGAATTGTGGAAAGTAACAGGTCAAGGCTATGAGCCGGCAGGTTCGTTTATGAAAGCTGAAGAAGTAATTGACCCTACTAAGACGAAATCATTGTATCAACTACTTACATTTGGCTGTTTATGTAATAATGCGAATGTTATTCAAAAGAAAAAGACGTATGTGTTAGATGGAGATCCAACAGAAGGAGCTCTCGTTGCGGCTGCAATGAAGGCGGGAATATCACGTGAAGCTCTTAAAGGAAAGTTTGAAGTCATTCGTGAATTTCCTTTTGATTCAACTAGAAAAATGATGAGCGTTATTGTTCGTGATCGTGAAGGTAAAAAATTTGTTATTACAAAAGGAGCACCAGATGTTCTTTTGCAAATGAGTCAAACAATTTTGTGGGGAAATAAGCAGCAGCCTTTAAGTGAAATGTATCGAAAAGAAGTGCAGGCAGCGATTCATAGTTTAGGAAGTCAGGCGTTACGAACGATTGCGGTGGCATTTAAACCGTTAAAAGCTACAGATTCAATTGAACACGAAAGAGAAGTCGAGCATGATTTTATGCTTGTTGGAATACAAGGAATGATAGATCCGCCAAGACCAGAAGTGGCACAAGCGGTGAAAGAGTGTAAGGAAGCTGGTATTAGAACGGTAATGATTACGGGAGATCATAAAGTGACAGCAATGGCAATTGCGGAACAGTTAGGGGTTTTACCAGCGGGTGGACGCGTTGTTGAAGGTGTAGAACTTGCGAATATGGATGTAGAGGCATTAGAAGATATTGTAGAAGATACGTATGTATTCGCTCGTGTGTCTCCTGAGCATAAATTGAAAATCGTTAAGGCGCTGCAAAATAAGGGGCATATAGTAGCTATGACAGGTGATGGAGTGAACGATGCTCCAGCTATTAAAACAGCTGATATAGGGATTGCGATGGGAATTACAGGGACAGATGTTGCAAAAGAAGCTTCTTCACTTGTGTTGTTAGATGATAACTTTGCTACGATTAAATCGGCGATTAAAGAAGGTAGAAACATATATGAAAATATTCGGAAGTTTATTCGGTATTTGTTAGCATCTAACGTTGGTGAAATTTTAGTTATGTTATTTGCGATGTTACTGGCACTGCCATTGCCGATGGTTCCAATTCAAATTTTATGGGTGAACTTAGTTACTGACGGTTTACCAGCGATGGCATTAGGTTTGGATAAGGCTGAAGGAGATGTGATGAAGAGAACACCACGCCATCCGAAAGAAGGGGTGTTCGCTAGAGGGCTTGCATGGAAAATTATAAGTCGTGGTTTTCTAATCGGAGCAGTGACATTAGTAGCGTTTATTATTGCATTTAACCAGCATCCGAATGAATTGAAGTATGCACAAACGGTAGCCTTCGCAACATTAGTACTGGCTCAGCTTATTCATGTATTTGATTGTCGTAGTGAACATTCTATATTTCACCGCAACCCGTTTGGAAATATATATTTAGTAGGGGCGGTTATTATTTCTTTACTGTTAATGCTTGTAGTTATATATTATCCACCATTACAGCCGATTTTTAGCACAATGCCGATACAAGCACGAGATTGGTTGTTAATTGGGGGATTATCATCTATTCCTACCTTCTTATTAGTAGGATCCTTATTAACAAGAAAAAAGGAAAAAAAGAAAAAGCCACTGTTATATAAGAAGGGATTAAACTTGAAATAGTCAATGATATGAAAATATGATATAATTTACAGAAGGTAGTAGAGCCTTGTCTCTATTGCCTTTTTCATTGAGTTATTTCATGGCTTGGATGTGATAAAGATGATTTGTAGTATGACAGGATTTGGAAGGTCGAAGGTAGAAAACGATACTTTTCAAATAACAGTAGAAATGAAGTCGGTGAACCATCGTTTTTTAGAAATGAGTATTCGGCTTCCGAAGCAAATGATGGTGTTTGAAGACAAGATTCGTAAAATAATTGCAAAGCAAGTTCGCCGTGGACGTATTGAAGTGTCTATTAGTATAACAGGTGAAGGGCTTGTTGAAAGAAAATTAACTGTGAATTGGGAACTTCTTGAACAGTACCAATCCATTATGGAAAATATAAAAGGGAAATTTCAATTACAAGATTCTATTACACTCGGGCAGCTAATGAGAATGCCAGAAGTAACGGCAGTTGAAGAAATAGAAAATGTAAATGAACAATTTGAAACCGGTTTATATGAGGCTGTTCGCCAAGCTGCTCATATGTTGAAAACGATGAGAGATGGCGAAGGAGAACGATTACATAAAGATATAGCATATCGTTTGCAAGAGATTCATAATTGTGTAAATGCAATTATTCCACATGCACCAATTGTCACACAAAAATATCGTGAACGATTAGAAAATCGCTTAAAAGAATTACATAATCAAGATTTAGATGAACAACGATTGTTGACAGAAATAGCAATATTTGCAGAGCGTTCAGATATTCACGAAGAATTAGTTCGATTACAGAGTCATTTAGATCAATTTCGTGAAGCACTGCAAATTACAGAGCCTGTTGGAAGGAAAATGGACTTCATTGTGCAAGAGATGCATAGGGAAGTAAATACGATAGGTTCTAAGGCAAATGACTTAACAATTTCAAAATATGTCGTAGAAATGAAAAATAACCTTGAAAAAATTCGTGAACAAGTACAAAATATTGAGTAGCTTTCAAAAAATATATAAAGTTATACGTGGTGGAGAAATCGGATAGACTTACTAGGAGGCGCAAACTATGGCCATGCGGTTTTTAAATATTGGATACGGAAATATTGTATCTGCTCATCGAATTATTGCTATTGTAAGTCCGGAGTCAGCTCCTATTAAACGAACAGTACAGGAAGCGCGTGAACATAATGCTTTGCTTGATGCTACGTATGGGAGAAAAACAAGGGCGGTTATTGTTATGGATGATGGGCATGTAGTATTAAGTCCAATTCAGCCAGAGACGATTGCACATCGTTTGAATAATAAAGAAGATTTAAGTGAGGAAGGGTAGGTTTTACATATTTATGAGAAGTAGAAGAGGATTGCTCATCGTTCTTTCGGGACCTTCTGGTGTCGGGAAAGGAACGGTTCGAAAAGAGCTGTTTAGCCATGAAGACACACGTTTTCAGTACTCTATTTCAGTAACGACACGTAAACCGCGTGAAGGTGAAGTAGATGGTGTGGATTATTTCTTTAAAGAGAGAGAAGAATTTGAAGAAATGATTCGTAATGAAAGGTTACTTGAATGGGCTGAGTTCGTTGGTAATTATTACGGAACACCGATTGATTATGTTGAAAAAACGTTACAAGAAGGAAAAGATGTGTTCTTAGAAATTGAAGTGCAAGGAGCAATTCAAGTTAAGAAAGCCTTCCCTGAAGGTGTATTTATTTTCTTAGCACCTCCAAGTTTATCTGAACTAAAGAACCGAATTGTCGGTCGTGGTACAGAAACTGAAGATGTTATTGAAAATCGTTTAACTGTAGCGAAAGAAGAAATCGAAATGATGGACGCTTATGACTATGTTGTAGAAAACGATCAAGTTGAATTAGCTTGCGACCGAATTAAAGCAATTGTGGTTGGTGAACATTGCCGCCGCGAAAGAGTGGCAAAATACTATAAAGAAATGACGGAGGGTCTATAATTATGTTAAATCCATCAATTGACTCATTATTAACAAAAATCGATTCTAAATATACACTTGTAACAGTAGCTGCAAAGCGTGCACGTGAAATGCAAATTGCTGACAATTGTGTTATTGAAAAGCCTGTTTCTTATAAATGCGTAGGTAAAGCATTAGAAGAAATCGATTTAGAAGTATTAAAATATATACCATGCGATGACAAAATAATCGATTAAGACATTCTTTTCGACAAATTAAAACATAGACTTTATAATTTTCTATGTAACGGTAACAACCTATTTACAAGTAGGTTGTTATTTTTTTACGATAGGGATGAAAAGGAATTGAAAAAGACGGAACGAAATACTGGTACTGACGAGCTGGAAATTCTATTTCAGTAGAATAAGTTTGAAAAAGAAAGAGGACGAGTCATATGCTAAAAGGGAAAAAGATACTTCTATGTGTAACAGGAGGCATTGCAGTTTTTAAAGCGGCTGCGTTAACAAGTAAATTGACACAAGCTGGCGCTCTTGTAAAAGTAATGATGAGTGAGTCGGCAATGAAGTTTGTTACGCCTCTTACATTTCAAGCACTTTCTCGCCATGATGTATATACGGATACGTTTGATGAGAGAGACTCGGCTGTTATCGCTCATATTGATTTAGCGGATTGGGCAGATGTTGTACTTGTTGCACCGGCTACAGCTAATTGCATTGGAAAGTTAGCTGGCGGTATTGCTGATGATATGATTACAACTACTTTGTTAGCTACTACAGCTCCAGTGTGGATTGCACCGGCTATGAATGTGCATATGTATGAAAATAAAATTGTTCAAAAAAACATGATGACGTTAAAAACATTAGGATATACATTTATTGAGCCTGGGGAAGGTTTTTTAGCATGTGGTTATGTAGCAAAAGGAAGACTGGAAGAACCTGAAGCGATTATTGGACGGCTAGAAGAGGCTTTCTCAGAACAAAAACCATTGCAAGGAAAGCGAATATTAATAACAGCTGGACCGACACGTGAAAAGATTGATCCGGTTCGTTTTATGACGAATTTTTCTTCTGGAAAGATGGGGTATGCGATCGCAGAAGTTGCAGCAGGCTTAGGTGCTGATGTCATACTTGTGTCAGGACCGACAGCATTAGAGTCACCATTACATGTAACAAGAATACAAGTAGAATCTGCACAAGATATGTTAGAGGCAGTCCTTCAACATTATCAGAATGTGGATGTTGTCATCAAAACAGCAGCAGTTGCAGATTACCGCCCAAAATATGTGCATGATAATAAAATGAAAAAGAAAAATGGCGATGCTGTAATTGAATTAGAAAGAACAGTGGATATTTTAAAAACGTTAGGTGAGAAGAAGGACCAACAGTTACTTATCGGTTTTGCAGCTGAAACGACAAACATAGAGGAATACGCAACGAGAAAATTACGTGAGAAAAATGCAAATATGATTGTTGCGAATGACGTGAAAGCGCAAGGAGCTGGGTTTGGTACAGATACAAATATTGTGACAATGTATAGAAAAGATGGAGAAATTATTGAGTTGCCACTTTTAACGAAGAAAGAAGTGGCTCGTGAAATATTAAAGCAAATAGAAATGATGTTAGAAGATGATCGTGTATGAAGTTTGCAAGTGTGATTGTTGATGTACCTGCACGTCAAACAGATCGACCGTTTGATTATATTATCCCTAAAAAATGGGAAGATATCGTGCAAACAGGAATGCGTGTAGTAGTCCCATTCGGTCCGAGGAAATTGCAAGGTTTTATTATTGGCATAAAGGATTCGGTTGATCTAGAAAGTAAAAAGTTAAAAGCGTTGTATGAAATATTAGATGTCACTCCGGTTTTAAATGATGAATTATTAAAGCTTGGGTATTGGCTTACAAGTGAAACGTTATGTTATATGATTTCAGCTTTTCAGGTGATGCTTCCAACGGCGATAAAAGCAACATATAAAAAGCGTCTGCAACTTCGTAACCAAGAAGAAGTTGCGCCAGAAATTCTTTCTTTATTTCAAGGGAAGGAAACGATAGATTGGGAAGCTATCGAAGCGCAGCCGCACCTATATCGTACTATTCAACAAGAAATTAAAAATGGTACGACTGAAGTGGTTTATCAAGTAAAGGATAAAGTGCAGAAGAAGAAACAAAGAGTAGTTCAACCGGAGTTACCGGCAGATAAATTGGAATTAGCAGCATTTGAACTGAAAAGTAAAAAACAACAAGACGTACTCTATTATTTTGTAGAAAACTACAAAAGTGTACCGTTAAAAAATTTAACAGAAGAATTACAAATAACAGATGCTCCAATAAAATCACTTGTTAAAAAGGGTCTAATCTCAGAAAAGTATGTAGAAGTATACCGGAATCCGTATGACGATGATGATTTTGAACAAACGAAACCATTTCCGCTTACTGAGGAACAAAAACAAGTAATTACACCGATTTTGTCATCAATTACAAATGAAACTTACAATCCATTTTTACTATATGGTGTTACAGGAAGTGGTAAGACTGAAGTGTATTTACAATCTATAGCAGCGGTACTCGAGAAAGGAAAAGAAGCAATTGTGCTTGTTCCTGAAATTGCGCTAACGCCCCAGATGGTAGATCGCTTTAAAGGTAGGTTCGGTTCGCAAGTTGCAGTTCTTCACAGTGCGCTTTCTGTTGGAGAAAAGTATGATGAATGGCGCAAAATTTTAAGAAAAGAAGTGAAAGTGGTAGTTGGTGCGCGTTCAGCTATTTTTGCTCCCTTTGAAAATTTAGGAATCATTATTATTGATGAGGAACATGAATCGAGTTATAAGCAAGAAGATAACCCGAAGTATCATGCGAGAGATGTAGCAGTGTGGAGAGGACAATACCATAAGTGTCCAATCGTTCTCGGAAGTGCAACGCCGACACTTGAATCGTTTGCTAGAGCGAAAAAAGGTGTCTATGGGTTGCTTACAATGGAAAAACGTATGAACAAACAAGCTTTGCCGACTGTAGAAATTGTTGATATGCGTGAAGAGCTTCGTGATGGAAATCGCTCAATGTTTTCAAAGGCACTGCATGAAAAAATAGCAGATCGATTAGAAAAGAAAGAACAAATGGTTCTCTTTTTAAATAGAAGGGGTCATTCTACGTTTGTGATGTGCCGTGATTGTGGGTATGTCGTACAATGTCCGCATTGTGATATTTCGTTGACATATCACAAAATGAACCATCGTTTAAAATGTCATTATTGTAGTCATGAGGAAAATATGCCAACGGAGTGTCCTGCTTGTAATAGTACGTATATTCGTTTCTTTGGTACAGGGACGCAAAAGGTTGAAGAAGAAATCACAAAACTATTCCCTGAGGCGCGGGTCATTCGAATGGATGTGGATACAACAAGCCGTAAAGGAATGCATGAAAAATTATTAAAGGCGTTTGGTGAAGAGAAAGCAGATATATTACTTGGAACACAAATGATTGCAAAAGGGCTTGATTTTCCGAAGGTGACGCTTGTTGGCGTTTTAACGGCGGATACGATGCTTCATCTACCTGATTTTCGGGCGAGTGAAAAGACGTATCAGCTATTGACACAAGTGAGTGGACGTGCAGGAAGACATGAATTGCCAGGGGAAGTTGTAATTCAAACGTATACGCCGGAACATTACAGTGTAGAATTAGCAAAGAATCAACAATATGATGTATTTTATGAGCACGAAATGCAAATGAGGCAAATGAGACAATATCCGCCATATTACTACGTTGTACTTGTAACTGTATCTCATCCGGAATTATTAAAGGCAGTCCAAGTGACGGAAAAAATTGTCGGTCATTTACGAACGCATTGTTCAAGGCAAACAATGGTGTTAGGGCCGGTTGCTTCAGCAATTCCAAGGATAAAAGATAGATATCGTTACCAATGCATGATAAAATACAAACGGGAACCAAACTTAAAGAACGTGCTCAAAATGGTAAATGAACATTATCAAGCAGAAATGCAAAAAGAGCTACAAATCTCAATTGATTTTAATCCAACAATGTTAATGTAGCGGAGGGAAATATGGCAGTTTTAGAAATTGTAAAGCATCCAAATGAAGTGTTAGAAACATCATGCGAAAGAGTAATTAACTTTGATAAAAAGTTAGTGAAATTGTTAAAAGATATGCATGAAACAATGTTAATTGCAGACGGAGTTGGTCTAGCTGCGCCACAAGTAGGTGTAAGCTTACAAGTTGCTGTTGTTGATATAGGTGATGATACAGGTAAAATTGAATTAATTAATCCTGTTATTTTAGAAAAACGTGGTGAACAAGTAGGTCCCGAAGGCTGCTTAAGCTTTCCGGGACTTTATGGTGAAGTGGAGCGTGCAGATTACATTAAAGTACGTGCGCAAAATCGTCGCGGTAAAATATTTTTAGTAGAAGCGGATGACTTCTTAGCGCGTGCAATTCAGCATGAAATCGATCATTTACACGGTGTTTTATTTACATCTAAAGTGAAAAGATATTATGAAGCAGGCGAATTAGAATAGGTTTAAAAGGAGCGGTTTTTGAATGATGAAAGTAGTATTTATGGGGACACCGGACTTTTCTGTGCCGGTGCTTCGTCGTCTTATCGAGGACGGATATGACGTAGTTGGTGTTGTAACGCAACCGGATCGTCCAGTTGGTAGAAAAAAGGTTTTAACACCTACTCCTGTTAAAGTAGAAGCGGAGAAACATGGTATTCCAGTATTACAACCGTTAAAAATTCGTGAAAAAGACGAATATGAAAAAGTATTAGCACTAGAGCCAGACTTAATTGTAACAGCGGCATTTGGACAAATCGTACCGAATGAAATTTTAGAAGCGCCAAAGTATAGATGTATTAATGTCCACGCGTCATTACTTCCAGAACTTCGCGGTGGTGCACCAATTCATTATGCGATCATGGAAGGTAAAGAGAAAACAGGTATTACAATTATGTATATGGTAGAAAAATTAGATGCTGGCGATATATTAACACAAGTAGAAGTAGAAATTGAAGAGCGTGAAACAACAGGTTCATTATTTGATAAGTTAAGCGAAGCAGGAGCACACCTTTTATCTAAAACGGTTCCTTTACTAATTCAGGGTAAACTAGAACCAATTAAACAAAGTGAAGCTGAAGTGACGTTTGCATATAATATTAAACGTGAGCAAGAGATAATTGATTGGACAAAAACAGGTGAAGAAGTATACAATCACATTCGCGGATTGAATCCATGGCCAGTTGCTTATACGACTTTGGCAGGACAAGTTATTAAAGTATGGTGGGGAGAGAAGATCTCTATTACAGAGAAAGCTGAACCAGGTACAATAGTAGCTCTTGAAGAAGATGGATTTGTTGTTGCAACAGGGAATGAGACAGGTGTTAAAATCACTGAATTGCAACCGTCTGGTAAAAAGCGTATGAGTTGTTCACAATTTTTACGTGGAACAAAACCTGAAATTGGTACGAAGTTAGGAGAAAATGCATGAGACAAAATGTTCGTGAGTTAGCTCTGGATGGCTTAATTCAAGTAGAAAAAAGTGGTGCATATAGCAACTTACTTTTAAATAATCTGATCGAAAAAAATACAATTGACAGAAAAGATATTGGTTTATTAACTGAAATGGTATATGGAACAATTCAACGTCGTGACACACTAGATTATTATTTACAACCATTTTTAAGAAAAAAGGTTGAAGCGTGGGTAAGAGTGTTGCTTCGCCTATCTTTATATCAAATGTTATATTTAGACCGAGTTCCCGAAAGAGCGGCTATTCATGAAGCTGTTGAGATTGCAAAGCGTCGTGGGCATAAAGGGATTTCAGGTATGGTGAACGGAGTATTGCGTTCAATTCAGCGAGAAGGTGTACCTTCGTTAGAAGAAATCGAAAATCCAGTAGAACGTCTTGCAATTGCAACGAGTCATCCAATGTGGCTTGTACAAGAATGGGCATCCGAATATGGTTTAGAGACAGCAGAGAAAATGTGTGAAGTAAATATGTTGCCACCTGTACCAACAGCACGTGTAAATGTTGATAAAGTAACGGTAGAAGAAGCGGTTGCGTTATTAGCTGATGAGGGTATAGAAGCAAAACGTGGCGAATTGTCAGAGGATGCAATTCAAATTGAAAGAGGAAATGTCGCACATACAGAAGCGTTCAAAAAAGGTTTCCTTTCTATTCAAGATGAAAGCTCAATGCTTGTAGCACGTGCTTTAGAACCGAATAAAGGAGATGCAGTTCTAGATAGTTGTGCTGCTCCTGGCGGAAAAACAACTCATATTGCAGAGCGTTTGGACGGAACTGGTAAGGTAATGGCGCTTGATTTACACGCACATAAAGTACGTTTAATTGAACAACAGGCGAAGAGACTTGGTTTAGAAAATGTAGAAACGATGTCTTTAGATGCTAGAAAAGTTCAAGAGCATTTTGCAAATGAATCTTTTGACAAAATATTAGTAGATGCGCCATGTTCTGGATTTGGTGTTATTAGACGTAAACCTGATATTAAGTTAGGTAAAGATAAGGGCGATAGTGAAAGGTTATCAACGATTCAACTTGCGATACTAGAAAAAATAGCACCATTGTTAAAACAAGGTGGTCGCCTTGTTTATAGTACGTGCACAATTGAAAAAATAGAAAATGAACAAGTAATAAAGCAATTTTTACAAGAGCATCCTGAATTTGAATGGGATACTACGATAAAAGATCGTATGCCAGAAAAGTTAAATCCGTATATTGATGAAGGTCAAGTACGAATTTTACCGCATTATTTTGCAACAGATGGCTTTTATATTGCTTGTTTAAGAAAGAAGGTGTAGCATCATGGAAACGACTGTAAAAAAACAAAAGAAAAATCTAGAGACAAAGAAACCATCAATTTATTCTTTACAACTTCATGAAATGCAAGATTGGTTAAAGGAACAAGGAGAACCTAAGTTCCGTGCAGGACAAATTTTTGATTGGCTATATAAAAAACGTGTAAAAAATTATGAGGATATGTCAAACCTTGCTAAAGGATTGCGCGATAAATTGTCGAATTCCTTTGATATTACTACTTTAAACACTTTAGTAAAACAAACGTCTTCGGATGGAACGATTAAATTCCTATTCCAGTTATATGATGGGTACTCTATTGAAACTGTACTAATGCGACATGAGTATGGAAATTCTATTTGTGTAACAACACAGGTGGGTTGCCGCATTGGCTGTACGTTCTGTGCATCTACACTTGGTGGGTTAAAACGAAACTTAGAGGCTGGAGAAATTGTAGCGCAAGTAGTAGAAGTTCAGCGTGCGCTTGATGAAACAGAAGAACGTGTAAGTTCTCTTGTTGTTATGGGAATTGGAGAACCGTTTGATAATTATGATAACTTAATGTCATTCTTACGCATTGTAAATCATGAAAAAGGAATTCATATTGGTGCAAGACATATGACAGTTTCAACAAGTGGAATTGTTCCAAAAATTTATAAGTTCGCTGAAGAAGATATGCAAATCAATTTTGCGATTTCATTGCATGCTGCAAATACAGAGATACGTTCAAAATTAATGCCGATTAACCGTGCTTATAAGCTACCTGATTTAATGGAAGCTGTTAAATACTATGTAAATAGAACAGGGCGTCGTATTACATTTGAATATGGCTTATTTGGAGGAGAAAATGACCAAGTTGAGCACGCTGAAGAACTTGCTACGCTCTTAAAAGGTGTAAAATGTCATGTAAACTTAATTCCGGTAAACTACGTGCCAGAACGTGATTATGTACGTACGCCACGAGAGCAAATTTTCTTATTTGAAAAGACGTTAAAAGATCGTGGAGTGAATGTAACAATTCGCCGTGAACAAGGTCATGATATTGATGCAGCCTGCGGTCAGTTGCGTGCAAAGGAGCGCAAAGAAGAGACGAGGTGACGAGATGAAAGCCGTGTTTCTATCGGATAAAGGGAAAGTTCGTCAACATAATGAAGATAGTGCAGGAGTTTTTCGCAATTTAGATGGAAATATTTTAGCGGTAGTAGCAGATGGAATGGGAGGTCATCGAGCTGGCGATGTAGCTAGCTCGATGGCTATTCAATTATTCCATGATTATTGGAAGCAAACGCATAATATGAATGAGCCTAAAAAGGTAGAAAAGTGGTTACATACTAACGTTGGAATTATTAATGAGCGCATATATGCTTACTCTCAGCAGCATGTAGAATGTAATGGCATGGGAACAACGGTTATCATGGCGATTTGTACACCTAGTTTTGTAACAATAGGTCATATAGGAGATAGTCGTTGTTATATGGTATCAGAGGGAGAAATATCGCTTGTAACGGAAGATCACTCACTTGTAAATGAACTTGTTAGGCACGGTGAAATTTCAAAAGAAGATGCAGAATATCACCCGAAAAAGAATGTTCTGTTAAGAGCGTTAGGAACAGAAGAAAAAGTCGGACTAGATGTTAAAACATTGGTGCTCGAAGAAGACGATCAATTGCTTCTTTGCTCTGATGGATTGTCTAACAAAGTCCCTATGGCTGATATGCAACAAATTTTACAATTGAATGAACAGCTCGAGGCGAAGGGAGAGCATCTCATTCAATTAGCAAATGATCGTGGTGGAGAAGATAATATCACCCTCGTTATTATTGATTATGCGGATTCGACAAACGAAAGTAGGTGAAGTGCAACGTGCTGATTGGAAAACGCTTAAATGACCGTTATAAGCTGCTGAAAATGATTGGCGGTGGAGGAATGGCCAATGTATATTTAGCTCATGATGATATACTTGGCCGCGATGTAGCGGTAAAAATATTAAGACTCGACTATTCAAATAACGAAGAGTTTATTAAACGTTTCCATCGAGAAGCGCAATCTGTTACAACGTTGTCGCATCCAAATATTGTGAATATGTATGATGTTGGGGAAGAGGATGGTATATATTATCTTGTAATGGAATATGTACCTGGACGAACATTGAAGCAATACATAATCGATCGAGGGATGTTACCGATAGGAGAAGCTCTTGATATAATGGAGCAGTTAACGTCCGCTATGGCACACGCCCATCATTTTGAGATTGTACATCGCGATATTAAACCGCACAATATTTTGATTCGAGATGACGGAGTGATAAAAGTAACAGACTTTGGAATTGCGACAGCTACAAGTGCAGCAACGATTACACATACAAATTCGGTGCTCGGTTCGGTGCATTATTTATCACCAGAACAAGCGCGCGGCGGTATAGCGAATAAACAATCAGATATTTATTCACTTGGGATTGTTATGTTTGAATTGTTAACAGGAAGACAACCGTTTTCTGGGGAATCTGCTGTTGCAATTGCGTTAAAACATTTACAAAATGAAATGCCATCTCCAAAAAGATGGAATGAAAATATTCCACAAAGTGTTGAAAATATTATATTAAAGGCGACTGCGAAAGATCCATTTCATCGATATCAATCTGCTAACGCGATGAAACGAGATATTGAAACAGCACTATACCCAGAACGAATAAATGAACAACCATTTTACATACCAGAAGATATGGAAGCGACGAAAGCGATTCCAATTATTCAACAAGAACAACTATTTCAAAATGTAAGTGATGAAACGATTGTATTAAAAGGAAGTAAAGTGGATGAACAAGTAAGAAAAGAAGAGACTGAATCAGGTAAGAAGAAAAAACGAAGTAATAAATGGCTGAAAGTTTTAATTACAACATTTTTACTGTTAGCAATAGGGACAACCTTAGCACTTACTGTTATTCCAGGCTTCTTTATTCCGAAAGATGTGAAGGTTCCTGATGTGGCTGGTATGAAATATACGACAGCTGTAAATACATTAGTTGAAAAAGGGTTTGAAGTTACTGAACCTAATCTTGTATATACAGATGATGTTGAAGCCGGAAAAGTGATAAAAACAGATCCTATAGCAGGAAGAGTAGTGAAAGAAAACTCTAAAATTACTATCTATCAATCAGGTGGGAAAAAGAAAAGTAAGATGCGTGATTTGACAGGAAAAGATTTCGAGAGTATAAGAGCTGATTTAGAAGAAAAATATAAACAAGTTACAATAAATTATATTGAAAATGATAAGCCGAAAGGTGAAATTGTAGAGCAAATACCAACGCCTGATCAAATGGTTATAGAAGCTGAACAAGAACTGAAAGTTTGGGTAAGTAAAGGACCTTATCAAATAAGACCAGGTGATTTTTCAGGGTGGACTGAAAATAGTGTAAAAGGTTATTTAAATGAAAGAAAGCTCGTTTCTGATATAAAAAGAGAGTATTCAGATACGGTTGATAAAGGCCTTGTTATTTCACAGTTACCAAAGCCTGGGACACCTTTAAAAGAAGGAGATAAAGTATCGATTGTTATCTCCGATGGTCCGAAGCCTAAAGTGACGAAAACGGTAAAAGTGGATAACATTTCTATCCCATATGAAGCTTCTGCAACAGGTGATAAAAAGCCGCAAACAATAGAAATTTATAAAGAAGATATGCAGCAAAAAATGGATAAACCAGTTGAAACGAGAACAATTACTGAGTCAGCGATTATTTCTTTAGAATTTGTAATTCAAGAAGGTGCAAAGGGACACTATAAGATTGTCCGAGATGGAGTAACGATTATGGACAAGGAAGTACCATATCCAGCTCAATAATAGTGAATTCCATCGTCCTTATATAGAAGATGGAATTCATTACTCTTGCCTGTTATGCTGTCTACATCGTGGACTGTATAACAGGCAAAAATATATGATTCAAAAAGCTGTAAAAGTGATACTGTTGTAAATAATATTTCAAATTTGATGGTAGATTAAATATATGAACCTGGGTATATATTTGGTGGGTTTTGAAATAATTGTTTAAAGAACTCTAGTCTATTCATATTTAATTGCAGTTTCATCTTATACAAAATAAAGGAGAATTATATGCCAGAAGGAAAAATTGTAAAAGCCCTAAGTGGGTTTTATTACGTGCAGAATGAGGAAGGGATTACACAATGTCGCGGGCGTGGTGTATTTAGAAAGAATAAAATTACACCACTTGTAGGAGACCAAGTTGTTTTTCAAGCGGATAATCCGAATGAAGGTTATGTGTTAGAAGTATTTGATCGAAAAAATGAACTTGTTAGACCTCCTATTGCTAATGTTGATCAAGCTATTCTTGTTTTCTCTGCAGTAGAACCTGATTTTAATCCAGGACTGTTAGATCGATTTTTAGTATTGATTGAATATCATAACATTAAACCGATTATTTGTATTAGTAAGATGGATTTAGTAGATGAAAAAATGAGAGAAACTGTTGAATCTTATGCAAATGATTATCGTGAAATGGGTTATGATGTGTTGTTTACTTCTATAAATACATCGGAAAGTATTGATATTCTGAAACCATTTTTAGAAGGTTGTATTTCCGTCGTTGCAGGCCAATCTGGTGTTGGGAAATCTTCAATGCTAAACGTATTACGTCCAGATTTAGAATTGAAAACTAATGATATTTCTTCACATTTAGGACGTGGAAAGCATACGACAAGACACGTGGAATTAATTACAGTTGGAAGTGGACTTGTTGCGGATACACCTGGTTTTAGTTCGCTTGACTTCATAGATATAGAGGTAGAAGATCTTACATATTGTTTTCCAGAGTTGAAAGAAGAGAGCCAATACTGTAAATTTAGAGGGTGTACACACATTGCTGAACCGAAATGCGCGGTGAAAGCTGCGGTTGAAGAAGGAAAGATTACCGAATATCGTTATAAGAATTACAAACAATTCGTAGAAGAAATTAGAGAGAGAAAGCCGAGGTATTAGTAATGATTAAAATTGCACCATCGATTTTATCAGCAGATTTTTCAAGATTAGGGGAAGAGATTAAAGATGTAGAAAAAGGTGGAGCTGACTACATTCACGTCGATGTAATGGATGGACATTTCGTACCAAATATTACGATTGGACCATTAATTGTAGAAGCAATCCGTCCGATTACATCATTACCGTTAGATGTACATTTAATGATTGAAAATCCTGATAACTATATCCCAACTTTCGCAAAAGCAGGAGCTGATATTATTACTGTCCATGTAGAAGCTTGTCCACATCTACATCGTACAATTCAGTTAATTAAATCTCATGACATTAAAGCGGGAGTTGTATTAAATCCACATACTCCAGTTTCAACGATTGAGCATGTATTAGAAGATATAGACATGGTATTACTTATGACAGTAAATCCTGGATTTGGCGGACAGAAATTTATTCATTCTGTATTACCGAAAATCAAACAAGTTGCAGAAATGGTTAAAGAGCGAAATCTACAAGTGGAAATTGAAGTTGATGGTGGTGTCAACACTGAAACGGCAAGACTTTGTATTGAAGCAGGAGCGAATGTTCTTGTAGCAGGATCAGCGGTATACAATCAAAAAGACCGCGGTGAAGCAATTCGTGTAATTCGCGGATAAAGAATGCACCGTTATCCTAGTGAAGCTTCTAGTTCAGTAAGACTTCACTATTTATACATGTTAGAGTGGAAAATAAGAAGAAAGGCAATCTACCGAATGGCAGATTGCCTTTTTACAATAGAAGGGGAAGGAAAAATGATTATTCATATTTTAGCGGGAGGACCTGCAGAATACTGCGCAGATTTTTCTCGGTATGAAAATGAAGAAGTAGTTTGGGCGGCCGTTGATAGAGGAGTGTACCGTTTGTTGAAAAGGGGAATCACTCCGGCTGTTGCGTTTGGGGATTATGATTCAGTTACTGATGAGGAATTAGCATGGATGGGACAGCAGACAAATGAATTACATATTGTCCCGCGAGAAAAAGATCAAACAGATTTAGAAATTGCCATTAGCTGGGCTTTAGAACAGAAACCAAAGTTAATTCGTATTTTTGGTGCTACTGGTGGAAGACTTGATCATGGTTTAGCAAATATTCAGATGCTTTTAAAGGGATTAGAAGTAAATATAGAAATGTGTATTGTGGACAATAAAAATGAAATAATGGTGAAAAATTTTGGTATGTATATAATTGAAGGAAACGAACATTTTCCATACGTATCATTTGTACCAGTTACTGAAAGGGTAGAAGGTATTACACTTCACGGTTTTAAGTACCCTCTTACTAATAAAACAATAGAGTGGGGATCGACACTTTGTATTAGTAATGAACTCATTGAGGAAAAAGGTAATTTTTCATTTACTTCTGGCATATTAATGATGATAAGAAGCACTGATTGAAGAAACAATTTTGCTCCTTGCATCATATAGTGAACAAGTGGAGTAATGGGGATTAGGAGGGAAACCATGAGATTTTATACAATTAAGTTACCTAAATTTCTTGGTGGAATTGTTCGTGCGATGTTAAATACCTTCAAAAAAGACTAAAAAAAGCACCTATTACCGGTGCTTTTTCCATTGGTATAATAAAAAAAGAGCCTAGCGGCTCTTTTTTTTATTATTAAACACGTTCGATTTTGCCAGATTTTAACGCTCTAGCAGAAACGTAAACACGTTGAACTTTTCCGTCGATGCGTACGCGAACTTTTTGAAGGTTAGCGCCCCATTTACGTTTTGTAGCGTTCATTGCGTGAGAACGAGAGTTACCAGAACGAGCTTTTCTTCCAGTGATAGCACAAACACGAGCCATTTATATTTCCCTCCCTTAACTACCGTAACATACGTAATTTTTCAATGTTAGCCTTTTATGCGATGCTAAAAACACTACTATAATTTAACACAACTAAAAAGAGAATGCAACACCGTAGGAAAAAGAAATCAAGAAAAAATACTTGACACCATATGTCAATGGAGAAAAGGTGAAATCAAGAAAAATTGCTTGACATATTATAGTGGTACATGTTGTATAATAACAATGGACTATTTTGCTCATCATAAAAAAATGTAATTTAAAACATAAAATATGAGAGTGAAAAAGAAAGAACGATGGAATTTTCTTTAAAAAGATTATATGATAGTAACTAAAGTAGTCTAGCTCACTTTCACCATTTATGAAGGGGGAAACGAGATGTCAATTGAAATTAAAACGAAGTACGGTCAAATTGATATTAGTACAGATGTAATTGCAACAATTGCTGGAGGTGCCGCAGTAGATTGCTACGGTATCGTAGGTATGGCATCAAAAAATCAGTTAAAAGATGGATTAACAGACATTTTACGAAAAGAAAACTTCACTAGAGGCGTTATTGTTCGTAAAGATGAAGATGAAGTACATATTGATATGTATATTATTGTGAGCTATGGTACGAAAATTTCAGAAGTAGCACATAACGTGCAGACTAAAGTGAAATATACATTAGATCAAACTGTAGGACTAGCAGTAGATTCTGTAAACATCTACGTACAAGGAGTTAAAGTAATAAACTTGTAATGTGCATTAAGGAGGAAAATCTGTGTCAATTCAAAAAATTGATGGAAAACGTTTATCACAAATGATCATTCAAGGAGCCAATAATTTAACAAATAATGTTCAGCTTGTTGATGCATTAAACGTATTCCCAGTTCCAGATGGCGATACCGGTACAAACATGAACTTATCAATGACTTCAGGCGCACGTGAAGTGAAAGCAAATCTTTCACAGCATGCTGGTAAAGTCGGCGTAAGTTTAGCCAAAGGATTATTAATGGGGGCTCGTGGTAACTCTGGGGTTATTTTATCTCAGTTATTCCGTGGTTTCTCTAAATCCATTGAACAAAAAGAAGAATTAACGACAGTTGATTTTGCTGCAGCTTTAGAAGCTGGAGTAGAGGCAGCTTACAAAGCGGTTATGAAACCAATTGAAGGAACGATTTTAACGGTTGCAAGAGAAACGGGTAAATATGCAGTGACAGTTGCGAAAAAACAGCGCGACTTTGTTTTGTTTATGGAAGACGTTGTAAAAGAAGCAAACGCATCGTTAAATCGTACGCCAGATTTATTACCTGTATTAAAACAAGTTGGCGTTGTAGATAGCGGTGGTAAAGGTCTTGTTGTTGTATATGAAGGATTTTTAGCTGACTTAAAAGGAGAAACGATTTCTTCTAATGTGCCTGCCCAACCATCTATGAATGACATGGTACGCGCAGAACATCACCGTAGTGTACAAAGCCAATTGAGTACAGAAGATATTAAGTATGGATATTGTACGGAATTCATGGTGAAATTAGAGCCTAAAAAAATGAAGGAACATAATTTCTCTGAACAAAAATTCCGTGAAGATATTAGTGTGTACGGAGATTCACTACTTGTTGTATCGGATGATGAGGTTGTAAAGGTTCATATCCATGCGGAACATCCTGGAGAACCTATGAACTATGGACAACGTTACGGTAGTCTAATTAAGATCAAAGTAGAAAATATGCGTGAACAGCATACTGCTTTATTAGATGAACCTACCATGGTGCCGGAACAAACGAATCAGCCAATAGAGAAACAACCGTATGGTATTGTAACTGTAGCTATGGGATCGGGTATTAAAACTTTATTTGAGAGCATTGGCGCAACGAAAGTTATCGAAGGTGGCCAAACGATGAATCCGAGTACGGAGGATATTGTGAAGGCGATTGAAGAGGCGAATGCTGAAAAAATCATCATCTTACCAAATAACGGGAATATCGTGATGGCAGCAGAACAAGCAGCGTCAGTTGTAGAACAAGAAGTTATTGTTATTCGTTCAAAAACAGTTCCTCAAGGTATGGCTGCAATGTTAGCATTTAATCCAGTTGGAACGCTAGAAGAGAATGAAGAAAACATGAAAGAAGCTTTAGCTCATGTGAAAACAGGTCAGATTACGTATGCTGTTCGTGATACGGAAATTGACGGTGTAGCGATTCAAAAAGATGATTTCATGTGTCTTGCAGATGGGAAAATTGTATCTACAAATGCTGAGAAAGTAGGAGCTGCAAAGCAATTACTAGAAGCGCTAATTGATGAGGATTCTGAAATCGTAACGATCCTACAAGGTGAAGATGCAACAGATGAAGAAGTGGCTGAATTAGTTGCGTTTGTAGAAGAGAACTTTGAAGATGCAGAAGTAGAAGTACATGCAGGGAACCAACCGGTGTATTCTTTCATCTTCTCTGTAGAATAAGAAAAGATTCGATTTGAAAATAAATGGGTTACTTACTTGCTAATGGATAAGAAATAGTGATATGAAATTTATTACTAGTTTTTATTCAAAAGGCTAGCATATTGATGATAGAAAAGAGCCTTGCTGCTAATAGTGAGGCTCTTTTCTTACGTATTGTACAACTTTGCTTTATCCCGCTATTTGTGGGCAGTAAAACTCCCACCCCTAAATTCGGCTGGAGCAAAGAAGTTAGGTGGGAGATAAACTGCCCGTAAACGCCCGATTGGTGAAGGCTAATAATCAGTGGGGGATGAACAAAACCCCCACTGATTATAGTTTCACTTTATACAGAGGGATTAGAGTAGTTTCTCTTAGAATGCCTATGATAGAATATATAAGGTGAAAGAGAGCGATTACAGATGTCAATGATATTAATGGATAATCAATAGAATGAATCAAAGAAAATAATGTGACGGAGCGTGAGAATCTTGAATGAAGTTGTACAAGTTCCTGTTACGGATGTAAAGGGAATCGGAGGAGAAACATCTGAGTTGTTACACGAGATGGGAATTTATACAGTTTCTCATCTATTAGAACATTTTCCGTACCGCTATGAAGACTATGCGATGAAAGATCTTGCTGAAGTAAAGCATGACGAGCGTGTAACAGTTGAGGGGAAAGTTCATAGTGCTCCTTTACTGCAATATTATGGGAAGAAGAAGTCACGTCTTACAGTTCGTGTTCTCGTCGGTCGTTATTTAATTACAGCTGTATGTTTTAATAGACCATACTATAAACAAAAGTTAAATTTAGATGAAACGGTAACGATTACTGGTAAATGGGATCAGCATCGCCAAACAATTGCTGTATCAGAACTGAATTTTGGACTGGTTGTACGACAACAAGAAGTAGAACCTGTATATTCAGTGAAAGGAAAACTGACAGTAAAACAGATGCGCCGTTTTGTTGCACAAGCATTTAAGGAGTATGGAGATTCTATAGTCGAAGTGTTACCAGATGGTTTGTTAAGTCGATATAAATTATTATCACGCTATGAAGCGCTCAGAGGGTTACATTTTCCAGTGGGACAGGAAGACTTAAAGCAAGCGCGTCGCCGTTTTGTATATGAGGAGTTTTTCTTGTTTCAGTTGAAAATGCAAACATTACGGAAAATGGAAAGGGAAAACTCGAAAGGGACGAAAAAAGAAATTTCATTAGTAGAATTGCAAGAGTTTACTGATGCACTTCCGTTTCCGTTAACTGGTGCACAACGCCGGGTTGTAGATGAAATAATGAAAGATATGACATCTCCGTACCGAATGAATCGATTATTGCAAGGGGATGTAGGTTCTGGGAAAACAGTTGTTGCTGCGATTGCTCTTTATGCGGCGAAATTGGCTCATTATCAAGGTGCTTTGATGGTTCCTACAGAAATTTTAGCCGAACAACATTATCAGTCGCTCGCGGAGACGTTTTCACATTTTGGTATGAAGGTTGAATTGCTAACAAGTTCTGTTAAAGGTGCGAGACGTCGAGAAATTTTGTCGAGATTAGAACAAGGAGAAGTAGACATCCTTGTTGGGACGCACGCTTTAATTCAAGACGAAGTTATATTTCATAGGTTAGGTCTCGTTATTACCGATGAACAGCATCGATTTGGTGTGGCGCAGCGCCGGGTTTTACGTGAGAAAGGTGAAAGTCCAGATGTGTTGTTTATGACGGCGACCCCAATCCCGCGTACGTTAGCTATCACTGCATTTGGAGAGATGGACGTTTCTATTATCGATGAAATGCCAGCTGGTAGAAAGGTAATCGAAACGTACTGGGCAAAACATGATATGTTAGATCGTGTTCTCGGCTTTGTGGAGAAAGAGATAAAAAAAGGAAGACAGGCATATGTTATTTGCCCTCTTATTGAAGAGTCTGAGAAGCTTGATGTACAAAATACTATCGACTTACATAGTATGCTGACTCATCATTATCAAGGGAAATGCCAAGTTGGATTAATGCATGGGAGACTATCATCCCAAGAAAAAGAAGAGATAATGGGACAGTTTAGTGAAAATAAAGTGCAAATTCTTGTGTCGACAACAGTTGTTGAAGTAGGTGTGAATGTACCAAATGCGACTGTTATGGTTATTTATGATGCGGAACGTTTCGGTTTATCACAGCTCCATCAGCTGAGGGGGCGTGTTGGGCGTGGTAGTGAACAATCATATTGTTTATTAATTGCGGACCCAAAATCAGAAACGGGAAAAGAAAGAATGCGCATTATGACTGAAACAAATGATGGATTTGTATTGTCAGAAAAAGATTTAGAGTTACGAGGTCCTGGGGATTTCTTTGGAAGTAAGCAAAGTGGTCTACCAGAATTTAAGGTTGCTGATATGGTGCATGATTATCGGGCGTTAGAAACAGCAAGACAAGATGCGGCGATACTAGTTGATTCAGAAGCGTTTTGGCATAATGATCAGTATGCTTCGCTGCGTACTTATCTTGATGGGACAGGTGTGTTCCAGGGAGAGAAGCTCGATTAAAAGTAGTCTGCAAAAGTTTTTGTTGCATTCTACTTTTAATGATTATATACTACTTTTAGTACCTAGTCATAAAAATGGATGGTGCGGTATGAAAAAAAGAAGAAGTAAAAAAGAAAGACAAGAATTATTACAACAAACAATAGAAACGAATCCTTTTATAACGGATGAAGATTTAGCGGAAAAATTTCAAGTGAGCATACAAACTGTTCGTCTTGATCGTATGGAATTATCTATTCCTGAATTAAGAGAACGAATTAAGCATGTGGCTACAAAACAACATGAAGAAGACGTGAAATCTTTACCGTTAGAAGAGGTTGTCGGAGAAATTATCGATATAGAATTAGATAGACATGCGATTTCTATCTTTGAAGTAAAGGTAGAACATGTATTTAAAAGAAATCAAATTGCTCGTGGGCATCATTTGTTTGCGCAAGCAAACTCACTAGCTGTTGCGGTTATTGATGAAGAATTAGCTTTAACTGCAAAGTCCACCATTCGATATATTCGTCCTGTAAAATTAGGAGAGCGTGTTGTTGCAAAAGTACGTGTTGAAGATGTAGAGAATGATAAAGGACGGACGGTTGTCAAAGTGCGTAGCTTTGTTGGAGAAGAACTTGTCTTTACAGGCACTTTTGAAATGTATCGATCTAGTAATTATAGTGAGGAAGGTAACAACTTATGAAAATCGCAATAGATGCAATGGGCGGCGATCATGCACCAAAGGCTGTAGTATTAGGAGCAATGAAAGCTATTAAGGAATACTCAGATTTACATATTACGTTAGTAGGGAAAGAAGAGAGAATTCGTCAATATTTAACGAGTGAAGAGCGAATTACTATACTTCATACGGACGAAAAAATCGAATCGACAGACGAACCAGTAAGAGCGGTTCGTCGAAAAAAACAAGCTTCAATGGTACTAGCGGCGCAGCAAGTAAAAGACGGTGTAGCGGATGCTTGTATATCAGCAGGTAGTACAGGAGCTTTGATGGCAGCTGGATTGTTTGTTGTTGGTCGTATGGAAGGAATTGAACGACCAGCTTTATCACCTACAATGCCAACTGTTGATGGAGAAGGTTTTGTTATGTTAGATGTTGGAGCCAACGTTGATGCAAAACCAATTCATTTATATCAATATGCAGTAATGGGCTCTGTTTACGCCGAGAAGGTAAGAGGAATTAAAAATCCACGCGTTGGACTTTTAAACGTTGGAACAGAGGATGGTAAAGGAAACGAGCTTTCAAAACAGGTCTTTGGTATGCTCAAAGATGCACCAATTAATTTCGTTGGAAACGTGGAATCAAGAGATTTATTGCAAGGTGTAGCAGACGTTGTTGTATGTGATGGTTTTACGGGTAATGTAGCGCTAAAATCATTAGAAGGAACAGCACTTGCGTTATTCTCTATGTTAAAAGAACAATTAATGAGTTCGTTTACGAGCAAATTAGCAGCAGCGGTATTAAAACCAAAACTTATGGTATTGAAAGATAAAATGGATTATTCGGAGTATGGCGGAGCGGCGTTGTTTGGATTGAAAGCTCCTGTCATTAAGGCTCACGGTTCTTCTAATGACCAATCGATATTTAGTGCGATTCGTCAAACGAGAGAAATGGTAGCGAAAGAAGTAATTCCTACAATTTCAAGTGTAATGGAGAAGGAGCCGCTTCAATAAGAGGAGGATTTGAAATGGGAAAAATAGCATTTCTTTTTCCGGGCCAAGGTTCACAGGCAGTTGGAATGGGTAGACAGTTAGCGGAGAATAATAAAGAGGTTGCGAAAGTGTTTGCAAAAGCGGATGAGGTTTTGCATGATTCTCTTTCAGAAGTAATTTTTGAAGGACCGCAGGAAAAGTTAACATTAACGACAAATGCGCAGCCGGCACTATTAACAACGAGCTTTGCAATTTTAACAGCTTTGAAGGAGTATGATATTATACCTGATTTTGTCGCAGGACATAGTTTAGGTGAATATAGCGCTCTTGTAGCTGCTGGTGCATTAACATTCGAAGACGCTGTATATGCTGTAAGGAAACGCGGGGAATATATGGAAGAAGCTGTTCCAGGCGGGGAAGGTGCAATGGCAGCTATTTTAGGTGCGGATCCGGATATGCTGAAACGAGTTACAGAAGAAGTAACAAGTGAAGGATACGCAGTACAAATTGCTAATATGAATAGTACGAAGCAAATTGTTATTTCTGGAACAAAGCAAGGAGTAGAACTTGCTTCTCAAAGAGCGAAAGAAAATGGCGCTAAAAGAGCAATTCCGCTCAAAGTAAGTGGACCGTTTCATTCCTCGCTTATGAAACCAGCTGCTGAGAAATTCCAAAGTGTTTTAAATGAAATTACAATTCAAGACACGAATATTCCTATTATTGCAAATGTTACGGCGGATGTTATTACACGTGGTACAGATATTCAAGAAAAGCTAATTGAACAGCTCTATTCGCCTGTATTATGGTACCCATCTATTGAGTATATGGTGAATCAAGGGGTAGATACATTTATTGAAATCGGACCTGGAAAAGTACTTGCTGGTCTTATGAAGTCGATTGATTCTTCAGTGAAAGCATATGCGATATACGATGAAGAGACATTAAAAGATACCATTTCAAATTTGAGAGGAGAAAGCTGATGTTAAAAGGGAAAGTAGCATTAGTAACTGGTGCTTCACGTGGGATTGGTCGTGCGATTGCCATTGATTTAGCGAAACAAGGGGCAAATGTTGTAGTAAATTATGCTGGTAATGAGCAAAAGGCGAATGAAGTAGTTGATGAAATAAAGAAATTAGGTTCAGATGCCATTGCAGTAAGAGCGGATGTTGCAAATGCTGATGATGTTACAAGTATGGTGAAACAAACTGTAGATACGTTTGGACAAGTTGATATTCTTGTAAATAACGCTGGTGTAACAAAAGATAATTTATTAATGCGTATGAAAGAAGAAGAATGGGATACAGTTATTAATACAAACTTAAAAGGTGTTTTCTTATGTACGAAAGCAGTATCGCGCTATATGATGCGTCAACGTCATGGACGTATTATTAATATCGCTTCTGTTGTTGGTGTAACAGGAAACCCAGGACAAGCAAATTATGTAGCTGCTAAAGCTGGTGTAATTGGATTAACAAAAACATCAGCAAAAGAATTAGCGAGCCGAAATATTACTGTAAATGCAATTGCTCCAGGGTTTATTGCGACTGATATGACGGATGTATTAGATGAAAATATAAAAGCAGAAATGTTAAAATTAATTCCTGCGGCTCAGTTTGGAGAAGCACAAGATATCGCAAATACTGTAACGTTTTTCGCTTCTGATCAAAGCAAATATGTTACAGGTCAAACGTTAAATGTTGACGGCGGTATGGTAATGTAATAAAAGAATCGATTTCACCTAGTTTTTTTGGACAATATTTTATATAATATTTGAGGGGAGGTGAATAAAATGGCAGATGTTTTAGAGCGTGTAACAAAAATTGTCGTTGATCGTTTAGGAGTAGAAGAAACTGAAGTAGTACCAGCTGCAAGCTTCAAAGAAGATTTAGGCGCAGACTCCCTAGATGTAGTAGAACTTGTAATGCAATTAGAAGATGAATTCGAAATGGAAATTTCTGATGAAGATGCTGAAAAGATTGCTACTGTTGGCGATGCTGTGACTTACATAGAGAGTCATCTATAATGCTTAAGTGAAGTCCCGTTTTTTAACGGGGCTTCTCGGCTTATATCTGGAGGGACCTATGCCGTACCGAAAACATAGAGAAAAAAAATACGAAACAAAATATCGTGAAGCTTTTAAAATATTTCAAGAAAAGATAGGTATTACGTTTACAGATGAAAAATTATTGATTCAAGCATTTACGCATTCATCGTATGTGAATGAGCATCGAAAAAAACCGCATGAGGACAATGAGCGTCTTGAATTTCTTGGCGATGCTGTATTGGAACTCACTGTATCACAGTATCTGTTTCAAAAATATCCGACAATGAGCGAAGGAGAGTTAACAAAACTACGTGCAGCTATTGTATGTGAGCCATCTCTTGTTCGTTTTGCAAACGAAATGTCATTTGGTAGCCTTGTTTTATTAGGAAAAGGTGAGGAAATGACGGGTGGACGTGAACGACCAGCTTTATTAGCGGATGTCTTTGAAGCGTTTATTGGTGCCCTTTATCTTGATCAAGGGCTAGAAACAGTTTGGGGATACTTAAAAGAAGTTGTATATCCAAAAATTAATGAAGGTGCTTTTTCTCATGTGATGGATTATAAGAGTCAATTGCAAGAATTGATTCAGCGTGATGGTAGTGGCAATATTGAGTATCAAATTTTGCAAGAAAAAGGACCGGCCCACAACCGAGAATTTGTGTCCCGTGTAACTTTAAATAATGAGGCATTAGGTCTTGGAAGTGGTAAGTCAAAAAAAGAGGCAGAGCAACAAGCTGCTGCAGAAGCATTGAAAAAATTAAAAGAACAATCATAAGGAATCCCCCTTTGAATGAGGGGGATTCCTTATGCATAGAATGAAACTTTCCTTTTATTTATAAATAAAAGGAGTGGGAAATCCGTATAGTAGCTTGTTTTCGTATAGACAACGTTTACAACAACGGAGAATAGGAGGAAGGCCTTTCGTGTTTTTAAAAAGATTAGAAATAGCAGGATTTAAATCTTTTGCTGAGCGTGTATCTGTCGATTTTGTTCCAGGTGTAACTTCTGTAGTAGGACCTAACGGGAGCGGGAAAAGTAATATTACTGATGCAATTCGCTGGGTACTTGGTGAACAATCTGCAAAGTCATTACGCGGTGCAAAGATGGAGGATATTATTTTTGCCGGCAGTGATACGAGAAGAGCGGTTAATGTTGCTGAAGTTACATTAACTTTAAATAATGAAGACCAACGCTTACCGATTGAATATAACGAGGTGTGTGTAACGCGTCGTGTATCTCGTTCGGGTGATAGTGATTTTTATATTAATAAACAATCTTGTAGATTGAAAGATATTATTGATTTATTTATGGACTCTGGTATGGGAAGAGAAGCTTTTTCAATTATTAGCCAGGGGAAAGTCGAAGAGATTTTGAGTAGTAAATCAGAAGAACGTCGTGGTGTATTTGAAGAAGCGGCGGGTGTGCTGAAATACAAACTTCGTAAAAAGAAAGCTGAAGGGAAATTGGCGGAAACACAAGAAAACTTAAATCGTGTACAAGATATTATTCACGAATTAAGTAGTCAAGTAGAACCACTAGAAAGACAAGCTTCTATTGCGAAAGATTATCTTGAGAAAAAAGAAGAATTAGAGAAAGTAGAAGCTGCGCTTATTGTACATGAAATCGAAGAATTACATGAAAAGTGGGAAGCGCTTCGAAATCAATTTGGGCATAATAAAGATGAAGAAGCTAAAATGTCGGCGAACTTACAAAAAAATGAAGAAGAGCTTGAGGAATTACGCGGGCAATTACAAGCTGTTGATGAATCTGTAAATTCCTTACAAGAAGTTCTCCTTCTGTCTAGTAAAGAACTAGAAAAACTAGAAGGGCAACGCGAGCTGTTAAAGGAAAGAAAGCAAAATGCAACGACGCATTGTGCGCAGCTTGAAAAGCTAATTGTTGAGTTAACAGAGAAAGCTACAAGTTATGATGACGAAATTGAAACAAGTACAGAAGCGTTAATGCAATTTGTGAATCAAGTAAAAGAATTGGAGAAGAAATTGTATGATAACGAGCAATTACTTGCGACTTTTGCTGAGAATTTAGAGGAACAAATTGAGAATTTAAAAGGTGACTATATTGAACTTTTAAATCAACAAGCAAGTCTTCGTAATGAATTATCTATGATTGAAGAACAATCAAAACAGCAAAACTCTAAAAACGAACGACTTGATGAAGAAAATGAAAAGTATGTACAGATGCGTGTGGGAATTACAGCGAAAAAGGCGAAACTTGTAGAAAGTTATGAGCAAGCGAGAGAGAAAATAGCTGGCATTATTTCTAACATACAGAAGACAGAAACGGCACTTGGGAAATGTAAGTCACAGTATA
This sequence comes from Bacillus altaicus, assembly GCF_042136375.2. Lineage (NCBI taxonomy): Bacteria > Bacillati > Bacillota > Bacilli > Caryophanales > Bacillaceae > Bacillus > Bacillus altaicus. Next base: position 1,836,143 of record NZ_CM143394.1, read on the forward strand.
GTGAAAATGAAACGAAACTGTATCAAGCGTATCAATTTGTGCAACAGGCGCGCTCTCGGAAAGAAATGTTAGAAGAGATGCAAGAGGACTATTCTGGCTTCTATCAAGGGGTACGTGAAGTATTAAAGGCTAGAGAAAATAGGCTACAAGGTATTGAGGGAGCTGTTGCAGAACTTCTGACTGTGCCGAAAGAATATGAAATCGCAATGGAAATCGCCCTTGGGGCAGCGATGCAACATATCGTAGTACAAACAGAAGAACATGCTCGTAATGCAATTGCATTTTTAAAGCAAAATAAACATGGCCGTGCAACGTTTTTACCTCAAGCTGTTATTAAAAGCCGATCGCTATCATTTGATCAATTACGCATTGTGAACCAGCATCCATCGTTTGTCGGTGTAGCGGCAGAACTTGTGCAGTACAATAATAAATATGAGAATGTAGTTTCCAGTTTATTAGGTACTGTTGTTGTTGCGAAAGATTTACGCGGAGCAAATGAGTTAGCGAAACAACTGCAATACCGCTATCGTATTGTAACACTCGAAGGTGACGTAGTGAATCCGGGTGGTTCTATGACGGGTGGAGCTGTAAAACAGGCGAAATCCTCTTTATTGGGACGTCAACGTGAACTTGAAGAGTGGACTAAAAAACTAACTGACATGGAAGAAAAAACAACGAAGCTAGAAAACTTTGTTAAAGCAGTAAAGCAAGAGATTCAAGAAAAAGAAGTACAAATACGAGAGCTACGCCAAGGTGTAGAGACCGAACGTGTAGATGAACAGAAGCTAAGAGAAGAAATTAATCGTTTAGAATTAGATGAACATCGTATTAATGATCGTTTATCGATTTACGATTTAGAGATTGAAGGATTTTTACAAGATCAAGTAAAAATGCAAGGGCGTAAAGAAGAGTTAGAAAAGATTTTAGCGACTCTTCAAGCGGAGATTGTGGAATTAGATAGCAAAATCGTCGTTTTAACGAAACAAAAAAGTGAACAACATTCTTCAAAAGAAAAAGTTCAGAAGGAAATGACGGAGCTAAAAGTACAAGCTGCTGAACAACAACAACGTTTGTCAAATCAAAAAGAAAAAGTCGAACGATTGACGAAGGAAAAAGAAGAGACTGATGCGACGCTTGTAAAAACGAAGGAAGATTTAGCGTTCTTAAAGCAAGAGATGACATCTAATTCAAGTGGCGAAGAACAAATTACGAATATGATTGAGAAGAAAGCGTATGATCGTAATCAAACTTCGGAGTTAATTCGTTCTCGTCGTGACCAACGCGTATCATTGCAAGAAAGAGTAGAGCATTTAGAGCGCGGTGCGAAAGAAACAATAGGTAAACATAAATATATTCTTGAGATGCTGAAAGATCAAGAAGTGAAAATTAACCGACTTGATGTAGAGCTGGAAAATAGATTGCAACATTTACGTGAAACATATACTATTTCATTTGAAGCAGCAAAACTTAAGTATACAATGATGATGCCCGCAGAAGATGCACGTAAAAAGGTGAAACTAATTAAACTATCCATCGAAGAGTTAGGCGCAGTAAATTTAGGGGCAATTGATGAATATGAACGTGTAGCAGAGCGCCATACATTTTTATTAGAGCAAAGAGATGACCTAGAAGAAGCGAAATCGACATTGCATCAACTTATTATGGAAATGGATGAAGAGATGAAAAAACGCTTTTCTACTACGTTCGAAGGGATTCGAACAGAGTTTCAATATGTATTCTCTGAACTATTCGGAGGTGGAAGAGCGGATTTAGTAATGACAAATCCAGAAGATTTACTAAATACTGGTATTGACATTGTAGCGCAACCACCAGGAAAGAAACTACAAAACTTAGGTTTACTTTCAGGGGGAGAGCGTGCTTTAACGGCAATTGCGCTCTTATTTGGTATTTTAAAAGTACGCCCAGTCCCATTCTGTGTACTAGATGAAGTAGAAGCAGCTCTTGATGAGGCAAACGTTGCTCGTTTTGCGCAGTATTTAAAGAAATTTAGTGATGAAACACAGTTTATTGTAATTACACACCGAAAAGGTACAATGGAAGAGTCTGATGTATTGTACGGTGTCACAATGCAAGAATCAGGGGTATCGAAGCTTGTTTCTGTTCGTTTAGATGATGGCGAAGAACTTGTTGCAAGTAGATAGGAAGGATGGGAAGTATGAGTTTTTTAAAAAAATTAAAAGAAAAAATTTCAAAACAAACGGATACGGTAACAGAGAAGTTTAAACAAGGATTAGAAAAAACGAGAAATTCATTTGCTGATAAAGTAAATGACTTAGTGTACCGTTACCGTAAAATAGACGAAGATTTCTTTGAGGAATTAGAAGAAATTTTAATTAGTGCGGATGTCGGAGTTTCGACAGTGATGGAATTAATTGATCAGTTGAAAGAAGAAGTGCAACGTCGTAACATTCAAGATCCGAAAGAAGTACAGGCTGTTATTTCTGAAAAGCTAGTGGGAATTTACAAAGGTGACAGCGACTTTAGTAATGAAGTTAATATACAAGAGGATCAATTAACGGTAGTTTTATTTGTTGGTGTTAATGGTGTGGGGAAAACGACGACGATTGGTAAGCTTGCACATAAATTTAAATCAGAAGGTAAGTCTGTCCTATTGGCGGCAGGAGATACATTCCGTGCTGGGGCGATTGAACAATTAGAAGTATGGGGCGATCGTGTTGGTGTAGAAGTAATTAAACAAGGATCAGGATCTGACCCAGCGGCGGTTATGTATGATGCTGTACAAGCGGCAAAGGCCCGTAAAGTGGATGTATTACTATGTGATACAGCAGGACGCTTACAAAATAAAGTAAACTTAATGAAAGAGTTAGAGAAAGTGAAGCGCGTAATTGAGCGTGAAGTACCAGGGGCTCCTCATGAAGTATTACTAGTTATTGATGCAACAACAGGACAAAATGGCTTAAGCCAAGCGAAAACATTCCGTGAAGCAACAAATGTTACTGGTATTGTTTTAACGAAGTTAGATGGAACTGCTAAAGGTGGTATCGTCTTAGCGATTCGTAACGAAATGGATGTTCCGGTGAAATTTGTTGGGCTAGGAGAGCAAATGGATGATCTGCAGCAGTTTGATCCAGAACAATATGTTTATGGTTTGTTTGCGAACTTAGTAGAAACAGAAGAAGTGTAAGTGAAAGAAGCGGTGTTTCCGCTTCTTTTTCTATAAAAATATGTGATGTTAAGAAAAAAACTTGACACTCTTTTGTACTCCATGTAAACTAAATCATGTAAAGGGAAATCACTTAACAAAGGATGATCCAACATGCTCGAGAAAACAACGAGAATGAATTATTTATTTGATTTTTATCAATCGTTGTTAACGCAAAAACAAAGAAGTTATATGTCGCTTTATTATCTAGATGATTTATCTCTTGGTGAAATTGCGGAAGAATTTGATGTAAGTCGCCAAGCCGTGTATGATAACATTAAACGGACTGAAGCGATGCTTGAAGAATATGAAGATAAATTAGTATTACTTCAAAAGTTTCAAGAGCGACAGCGACTTGTTGCAAAGCTAAAACAGCTAATCAGCGAAGAAGAGCATGTGTATGAAGAAATGAAACAAGTTGTTGAAGCTATCGAAAAATTAGATTAGGAGGGCGGCAATATGGCATTTGAAGGATTAGCCGACCGACTTCAACAGACAATGCAAAAAATCCGCGGCAAAGGAAAAGTTTCTGAAGCCGATGTGAAAGAAATGATGAGAGAAGTTCGTCTAGCTCTTTTAGAAGCGGATGTTAACTTTAAAGTAGTAAAAGATTTTATAAAGCGTGTGTCTGAGCGTGCTGTCGGACAAGATGTAATGAAAAGTTTGACACCTGGACAACAAGTAATTAAAATCGTACAGGAAGAACTTACAGAACTTATGGGCGGAGAGCAAAGCAAAATTGCTGTTGCTAATAAGCCACCTACTGTTATAATGATGGTTGGTCTGCAAGGTGCGGGTAAAACAACGACGACAGGTAAGCTTGCGAATTTGCTTCGTAAAAAGCATAATCGTAAACCGATGCTTGTTGCAGCGGATATTTACCGTCCAGCAGCAATTCAACAGCTTGAAACATTAGGGAAGCAATTGGACATGCCTGTTTTCTCCTTAGGAGATCAAGTAAGTCCGGTTGAAATTGCGAAACAAGCGATTGCGAAAGCAAAAGAAGATCATCACGATTATGTTTTAATCGATACAGCGGGTCGCCTGCATATTGATGAAGAACTAATGGATGAATTAGCGAAAGTCAAAGAAGTTGCGAAACCGGATGAAATTTTCCTTGTTGTCGATGCGATGACAGGACAAGACGCGGTAAATGTAGCACAAAGTTTCCATGAACAGTTAGGATTAACAGGTGTTGTATTAACGAAATTAGATGGTGATACGCGCGGTGGTGCGGCATTATCTATTAAGGCTGTAACAAATACACCAATTAAATTTGCTGGTATGGGTGAAAAACTAGATGCAATTGAAGCGTTCCATCCAGAACGTATGGCATCCCGTATTTTAGGGATGGGTGACGTCTTAACATTAATTGAAAAAGCGCAAGCTACAGTTGATGAAGAGAAAGCAAAAGAACTTGAGCAAAAAATGCGTACGCTTTCGTTTACGCTTGACGATTTCCTAGAACAACTTGGACAAGTGCGTCAACTTGGACCGCTTGACGAATTGTTAGGAATGCTTCCCGGTGCAAATAAAATTAAAGGGCTGAAAAATGCACAAGTTGATGAAAAACAAATTGGGCATATTGAGGCAATTATTCGTTCTATGACTAAAGTAGAACGAGAACAACCGGAAATAATCAATGCTAGTCGTAAAAAGCGCATTGCCAAAGGTAGCGGTACAACGGTACAAGAAATCAATCGTCTAATCAAGCAATTTGATGATATGAAAAAAATGATGAAGACGATGACGGGAATGCAAAAAGGTAAGAAAAAAGGACTAGGTGGATTGAAGTTTCCATTCATGTAAGGAAAAAAGATAGCTCTGTTAAGAAAAAATACTTTACAAAGCAATAGTCTTTTTGCTAATATAATTATCTGTGTGAAATAAATTCGGAGGTGCTTTATAAATGGCAGTTAAAATTCGTTTAAAACGTATGGGAGCTAAAAAAACTCCTTTCTATCGTGTAGTTGTTGCAGATTCTCGTTCTCCTCGTGACGGACGTTTCATTGAGGAAATCGGTACTTACAATCCGGTTGCTCAACCAGCGGAAGTTAAGATCAACGAAGAAGCAGCATTAAAATGGTTAGGAAATGGTGCTAAACCATCTGATACAGTTCGTAACCTTTTCTCTAACCAAGGTATCATGGAGAAATTCCACTTATCTAAACAAGGTAAGTAATTGAGGCAATGACAATGAAAATGTTAGTCGAGACAATTGTTAAACCTCTTGTGGATCATCCTGGAGATGTAAAAGTTACACAGGAACTTTGCAACGGAGAAATAAAGTATCGATTAACTGTACATCCTGAGGATGTTGGAAAAGTCATTGGAAAGCAAGGGAAAGTTGCGAAAGCGATTCGAATGCTCTTGTATTCAGTGGGACATCATAATGATGAGAACGTCACACTGGAAATTCAATAAACGTAAAAAGGGCGAGGAGTTATTTCCTCTCCCTTTTTTAACATTTAAAGAGAAATTGCATGTTCCATATATGAAATGGAAATGCTTAATTTATATAGAAACCAGGGGTGACATACTATTTATGACAAAATGGTTTAACGTAGGGAAAATTGTAAATACTCATGGCGTAAAAGGAGAAATTCGTGTTATTTCTCGTACTGATTTTCCAGAAGAGCGATATAAAGTAGGGAACACGTTATACATATGGGATGAGAAAGGTACAGACTATCTTACAGTGAAGGTAACTGCTCATCGTCAACATAAGACATTTGATTTATTAACATTTGAAGGATACAACAATGTAGATGAAGCAGAGAAGTTTAAAGGTTCTTTAATAAAAGTACCAGAAGAGCAGTTAGGCGAACTAGCTGAAGGTGAATACTACTACCATGAAATTATTGGTTGCAACGTTGTAACGGAAGAAGGAGAAGCGTTAGGGACAATCAAAGAGATTCTATCTCCTGGTGCGAATGACGTTTGGGTGATTAAACGTCCAAAAGGTCAAGATCTGTTAATTCCTTATATTGATGACGTTGTACTTCAAGTTAACATTGAAAATAAATTAGTAACCATTCATGTAATGGAAGGGCTACTATAATGAAAATTGACATTTTAACATTGTTTCCAGATATGTTTACGGGTGTATTTGGGTCTTCAATTTTAAAGAAAGCACAAGAAAAAGAAGCGGTAGAGCTTCGTGTTGTCAATTTCCGTGAGTATACAACTAGTAAGCATAATAGTGTAGATGATTATCCGTATGGTGGGGGCGCTGGTATGGTATTAACCCCGCAGCCTATCTTTGATGCAGTAGAAGAGTTAACTAAGGAAACAGACCGTAAGCCGAGAATCGTCTTAATGTGTCCACAAGGAGAGCGTTTCACGCAGAAGAAGGCAGAAGAGCTTGCTGGAGAAGAGCATGTTATTTTTGTATGTGGCCATTATGAAGGATACGATGAACGAATTCGTGAGCATCTTGTAACAGATGAGATTTCTATTGGGGATTACGTATTAACGGGTGGAGAATTGGCTTCTATGGTAGTCACTGACAGTGTTGTACGTCTTTTGCCAGGAGTGCTGGGGAATCAAACATCACAAGTGGAAGACTCTTTTAGCACAGGTTTGTTAGAGCACCCACATTATACACGTCCTGCTGATTTTCGTGGTATGAAGGTACCGGATGTACTAATGTCAGGAAATCATAAAAACATTGATGAATGGCGCCATAAAGAGTCACTACGTCGTACGTACACACGTAGACCGGATTTACTGGAAGAACGAGAATTATCTAAGCAAGAAGAGAAATGGCTGGAACAGATTAAAGAAGACCGATAAGGGCTTGATATATTTTCTATTGCAACAGTCCTAGCAATATGCTATTATAACATTTGTGCTACTGAAATCAGTAGCCGTATTAACGATGTTCCGCTGTAATTTAATAAGACTTTATAAGAGCATCTGTTTAAAGGAGAGAATTTAATATGCAACAATTGATCACAGAAATCACAAAAGGCCAATTGAAAACTGACCTTCCTTCATTCCGTCCTGGAGACACTTTACGTGTACACGTAAAAGTAGTTGAGGGAACTCGTGAAAGAATTCAGCTTTTCGAAGGTGTTGTAATTAAACGTCGTGGTGGCGGAATCAGTGAAACATTCACAGTTCGTAAGATTTCTTACGGTGTAGGTGTTGAGCGTACATTCCCAGTTCACACGCCAAGAATCGCGAACATCGAAGTACTTCGCCGTGGTAAAGTACGTCGTGCTAAGTTATACTACTTACGTAACCTTCGCGGTAAAAAAGCACGTATTAAAGAAATTCGATAAGACATGTATGGGAGCTTGTAAATACACAAGCTCCCTTTTTCCAATCTATATGAAATTTTGGTATAATACGAGCAGCTTACATAACTGTGGAGGGGAAAGCATGAAGAAAGAGAAGAGCTCACTTTGGGAATGGATCAAAGCAATTTTGATTGCTGTTGTATTAGCGGGCGTAATTAGACAGTTTTTCTTTGCCCCAATTCTCGTAGATGGTGTATCCATGTCGCCGACTTTACATGACCGTGATCGAATGATTGTTAATAAAATTGGCTATCACATAGGTGATCCGAAACGCTTTGATATTATTGTATTCCGAGCGACGGAAGAAAAAGATTACATTAAGCGTATTATTGGCCTGCCAGGCGACGAAATCGAATACCGTAATGATAAACTATATGTTAACGGGAAACCTTATGAGGAGCCGTATTTAGATAAGCAGAAAAAACAACTTGCTGACGGACCGCTTACATATGATTTTACTCTTGAAGAAATGACAGGAAAGAAAACTGTTCCAGAAGGTCAATTATTTGTTTTAGGCGATAATCGTCGTTTTAGTAAAGATAGCCGTTCGATTGGTACAATTTCAATGGACCAAGTGATTGGTAAAGCAAATATGCTATATTGGCCGTTAAAAGATGCACGTATTGTGAAATAAAAGAAAAAGAAGGTGGCAACATGGTAATCCAATGGTTCCCGGGACATATGGCAAAGGCTAGACGCCAAGTAACAGAAAAATTAAAGTTAATTGATGTTGTAATTGAGCTTGTAGATGCTCGATTACCTTTATCTTCTCGTAATCCAATGATTGATGAAATTATTACGCATAAACCAAGGCTTGTTGTTTTAAATAAAGCGGATATGGCGGATGATCGTCTTACAAAGCAGTGGATTGCATATTTTGATGAAAGAGGTCAAAAGGCAATTTCAATTAATGCACAAGCTGGACAAGGTATGAAAGAAATTGCAGCAGCTTGTAAAGTGCTTGTCAAAGAAAAATTCGATAAAATGGTTGCTAAAGGCATTAGACCAAGAGCAATTCGTGCTTTAATTGTAGGTATTCCAAACGTTGGTAAATCTACACTGATTAATAAATTAGCGAAGAAAAATATAGCAAAAACAGGAGATCGTCCTGGTGTGACAACGGCTCAGCAGTGGATTAAAGTTGGGAAAGAAATGGAATTATTAGATACACCAGGTATTTTGTGGCCTAAATTTGAAGATGAATTAGTTGGTCTTCGTTTAGCGACGACGGGTGCAATTAAAGATTCTATATTAAATCTACAGGATGTAGCTATTTATGCATTACGTTTTATGGAAAAACATTATCCAGAACGTTTAAAAGAGCGATATAAGTTAAATGACATTCCAGAAGAAATTGTGGAGTTATTTGATGCAATTGGAAAAAACAGAGGTTGCTTAATGGGCGGCGGAATGATTGATTATGATAAAACATCTGAGCTTATACTTCGTGAGCTTCGTGGTGGAAGATTTGGGAAAATGACATTTGAAACACCAGAAGAGTTTGCGGAGCAGGTGGAAGATGTAGAAAAAGTAGAAGAAGTATAAGACGTGCGTTTGTACGTCTTTTCTTTTTGGTTACGTTTAAAAGGAGTGTAAATGAATGCAAAAAATGACTATTCAAGAAGCGGGATGTTTGCTGCAAGAAATTATGAGTGAAGAAGACGAGCGTTTTCAAATGTTAGTGAAAGATGAGAGAAAAGGTGTTCAAAAACTAATTTTGAAGTGGTATAAACAAAAAGAATTAGCTCAAAAAGAAAGAGGGAAATTTCTAGAAATGTCAAAGTACGAAAATGAGTTACGTGAAAAAGGGCTCACGTACATTGCTGGCATTGATGAAGTGGGCCGTGGGCCGTTAGCAGGACCTGTTGTGACCGCGGCTGTCGTCCTTCCAGAAGATTTTTATATTCCAGGATTAAATGACTCGAAAAAATTAAGTGAAGCGAAACGTGAGCGTTTTTATGATGAAATTAAAGAGCATGCAATTGCGATTGGAGTTGGAATTGTATCACCACAAGTTATTGATGAAATAAATATTTATCAAGCGACGAAGCAAGCGATGTTAGATGCCGTTGCTAATTTATCATGTACACCAGAATATTTATTAATCGATGCGATGAAGCTTCCTACATCAATTCCACAAACATCAATCATTAAAGGTGATGCGAAAAGTGTCTCTATCTCAGCTGCATCTATTATTGCGAAAGTCACGAGAGATCGCATGATGAAAGAGTTAGGAGGGAAGTATCCTGCATATGGATTTGAACAACATATGGGATATGGGACGAAACAGCATTTAGAAGCGATTGAAGCACATGGAGTATTAGAGGAACATCGAAAATCATTTGCGCCAATTAAAGATATGATTCAAAAATAAGCTGTATATTCACAGCTTATTTTTTATTTTGGTATATAAACATTATTATTTTCGAAAAAGAATAAAGCGATTTCAGTTTTCTGACACTTTATTGTAGACAGCGTGCCAATCATCTTATACAATGGCAATGTAATGTTTTTTAAACATTAAAAAACTTTTTGAGTAAAACAGGAAAACAGGGGAGGATGGGACTATGAATATCCATGAGTACCAAGGTAAGGCAGTCCTTAGAAGCTATGGGGTTAGCGTTCCGAACGGGAAGGTTGCATTTACAGTAGAAGAAGCTGTAGAAGCAGCGAAAGAATTAGGAACGGAAGTATGTGTAGTTAAAGCGCAAATTCACGCTGGTGGACGCGGCAAAGCTGGCGGTGTAAAAGTTGCGAAAAATTTAGAAGAAGTTCGTACATATGCAGAAAGCATTTTAGGAACGACACTTGTGACGCATCAAACAGGTCCTGAAGGTAAGGAAGTAAAACGCTTACTTATCGAAGAAGGTTGCGATATTAAAAAAGAATATTATGTAGGTCTTGTATTAGATCGTGCAACTTCTCAAGTTGTTTTAATGGCATCTGAAGAAGGTGGAACAGAAATTGAAGAAGTAGCAGAAAAAACGCCTGAAAAAATATTTAAAGAATATATTGATCCAGCAGTAGGTTTACAAGGTTTCCAAGCGCGTCGAATCGCGTTTAACATCAATATTCCAAAAGAACTTGTAGGACAAGCTGTGAAGTTTATGATGGGCTTATACAGTGCGTTTATCGAAAAAGATTGCTCTATCGCTGAGATTAATCCACTTGTTACAACAGGTGACGGTAAAGTAATGGCGTTAGATGCAAAATTAAACTTTGATTCTAATGCGTTATATCGCAATAAAGATATTTTAGAACTTCGTGACCTTGAAGAAGAAGATTCAAAAGAAATTGAAGCTTCTAAATATGACTTAAACTACATTCCTTTAGATGGAAATATCGGTTGTATGGTTAATGGTGCAGGTTTAGCAATGGCTACAATGGATATCATTAAACATTACCATGGTGACCCAGCTAACTTCTTAGATGTTGGTGGCGGCGCAACAGCTGAAAAAGTTACAGAAGCATTCAAAATTATCCTTTCTGACAAAAATGTAAAAGGTATCTTCGTTAACATTTTTGGTGGCATTATGAAGTGTGATGTTATCGCAGAAGGTGTTATTGAAGCAACGAAGCAGGTAGGTCTTGAGTTGCCTTTAGTTGTACGTCTTGAAGGTACAAACGTAGAGTTAGGAAAGAAAATTTTAAATGAGTCTGGTTTAAATATTGTTGCAGCAGAATCTATGGCAGACGGTGCACAAAAAATTGTTTCACTAGTGGGCTAATAGAAAGCGGGGGAGAAAAATGAGCGTATTAGTTAATAAAGATACAAAAGTTATTGTTCAAGGTATTACAGGTTCTCAAGGGTTATTCCATACAAAGCAAATGATTGAATACGGTACGAAAATTGTAGGTGGTGTAACACCAGGTAAAGGTGGCACTGATATTGAAGGCGTACCAGTATTTGATACAGTAGAAGATGCTGTGAAAGCAACAGGCGCAAACGCTTCAGTTGTATACGTTCCACCCGCTTTTGCGGCTGATGCAATTATGGAAGCTGTTGATGCAAAGATTGATTTAGTAGTATGTATTACTGAAGGAATCCCTGTATTAGATATGGTAAATGTTAAGAGATATATGGCGGGTAAACATACACGTTTACTTGGACCAAACTGTCCTGGTGTTATTACACCTGACGAATGTAAAATTGGTATTATGCCAGGATATATTCACAAAAAAGGTCATGTTGGTATCGTATCTCGCTCTGGTACATTAACGTATGAAGCTGTACATCAGTTAACACAAGAAGGTATTGGCCAATCTACTGCTGTAGGTATCGGCGGAGACCCTGTTAACGGTACGGACTTTATTGATGCGTTAAAAGCATTTAATGAAGATGAAGAAACGCATGCTGTAATTATGATTGGTGAAATCGGCGGTACGGCAGAAGAAGAGGCAGCTGAGTGGGTACAAGCTAATATGACAAAACCAGTTGTAGGCTTCATTGGCGGTCAAACTGCGCCTGAAGGCAAACGTATGGGTCATGCTGGGGCGATCATTTCTGGCGGCAAAGGAACTGCTGCTGAAAAGATTAAAACAATGGAAGCTTGTGGTATTAAAGTAGCGGAAACACCAGCTGTTATGGGTGAAACATTAATCTCTGTTTTAAAAGAAAAGGGATTATTTGAGACTTGTAAAAACTACTAATCTTTTTGAAAGACACCTTCTTATTAGAGGGTGTCTTTTTACACATTTTTTGTTTACATAATAAAAATTATGGGTAAGGAGAATTGAGATGAAAAGAGAACGTTTATTGCACCTTCATTACATGTTGGCGGATCATTGGAAGGCGATGGAGAGACTACTATATGTTGATCCGGAACTGAAGAGAATATACACTTTTAGTCCGAAACAATTTGAATATTACGCTGGAATATCCCCGAAAAAATCTTCAGAACTAGTAAATTTCCTTCAGACTTCAAATCTAAAGCAATATGTATCCTATTTAGAAAAAAATGGAATATTTTATATAACCATATGGGATGAGGAGTATCCGCAACTATTACAGGAAATACAAGATCCCCCTTTTGTTTTATACGGAAAAGGAGAGAGAGATTTTCTTAGCAAGATAAATAAATTAGCGATTGTTGGAACGAGAGAACCGTCTTTATATGGAAAGGAGAGTATGAAGTTTATTTTACAACCTTTACTTGAAAAAGAATGGCTTATTGTTAGTGGGTTTGCAAGAGGGATAGATACAATTGCTCATGAAGTTACAGTAAGGCAGCATTGCCCGACTATTGCAATATTAGGACACGGATTATCTTATATGTATCCAAAGGAGAATAGAGGTTTATATGACACATAGAGGTTTATATGACACGTGGAAAGATTATATATTGTTATTGACAGAGTATCCGCCTCATTATGTGCCGAAAAAATGGTATTTCCCAAAAAGAAATCGAATTATTAGCGGTATAAGTAAAGGTGTTTTAGTTGTAGAAGCAAAAACGAGAAGTGGATCCCTTATTACTGCAGACCTTGCGTTAGAACAAAATAGAGAGGTGTTTGCGCTTCCTGGACCTATATTTATAGAGAGTGTAGCGGGAACGAATCATCTAATTCAACAAGGCGCAAAGCTAGTAAGAAATGCGGAGGATATCCTTGAAGAAATTTTAAATTAACCATATATTTTTATGTTTTTATTAAACAATTATTGACAAATGGTAGATTGTCGCTGTATGGTATATTCATTCTTGATTGACAAAAACAAGAGAAATCAATAAGATTGATGAAGACTTGAATCCACCTCTTAAGGAGGCACTAGCATGTCAGATTACCTCGTAATCGTGGAGTCGCCTTCTAAGGCGAAGACCATTGAAAAATATTTAGGGAAAAAATACAAAGTCGTCGCGTCCATGGGACATGTCCGCGATTTACCTAAAAGCCAAATGGGGATAGAAGTAAAGAATAACTTCACCCCGAAGTATATTACCATTCGTGGTAAGGGTCCCGTTTTAAAAGATTTAAAATCAGCGGCAAAAAAAGCAAAGAAAGTCTATCTCGCGGCCGATCCGGATCGTGAAGGAGAAGCAATTGCTTGGCATTTAGCAAATACGTTAAATGTGGACGTTGAATCAGATTGCCGAGTTGTATTTAATGAGATTACAAAAGATGCAATAAAAGAATCATTTAAATATCCTCGTGCAATTAATATGGATTTAGTAGATGCACAACAGGCAAGGCGTATACTCGATCGTCTTGTTGGCTACAATATTAGTCCTTTATTATGGAAGAAAGTAAAAAAAGGATTAAGTGCAGGACGCGTACAATCTGTAGCAGTTCGTTTAATCATCGAACGTGAAAAAGAAATTCAAAGTTTTGAACCTGAAGAATTCTGGACAATTAAAACAGAATTTGTGAAAGGGAAAGACACATTTGAAGCAAGCTTTTACGGCGTAGATGGTGAAAAAGTTCAATTAACGAACGAAGCACAAGTGAACGAAATAATCGAAAAGATGAAAGACAATGCGTTTTCGGTTGAAAATGTAACGCGAAAAGAGCGAAAGCGTAACCCTGCATTACCGTTTACAACATCTTCCTTGCAACAAGAGGCTGCGCGTAAGTTAAATATGCGAGCAAAGAAAACAATGATGCTTGCACAGCAGCTGTATGAAGGGATGGATCTTGGAAAACAAGGGACTGTAGGTCTTATTACGTATATGAGAACTGATTCAACACGTATCTCAGAAACAGCTCAAACAGAGGCTCGTGATTACATTACTGAGGCGTTTGGTGCGGAATACATAGGAACAGAGAAGAAGAAGGAAACGAAAAAGTCGAAAGCACAAGATGCGCATGAGGCGATTCGTCCTACTTCGGTAATGAGAAAGCCAGAGGAACTAAAAAGTTTCTTAAGTCGTGATCAACTCCGTTTGTATAAACTGATTTGGGAGCGATTTGTTGCAAGTCAAATGGCATCTGCTATAATGGATACTGTTACAGCGAAACTCATTAATAACAATGTTCAGTTCCGTGCAAGTGGATCAGTTGTAAAGTTCCCAGGATTTATGAAAGTGTACGTAGAGTCGAAAGATGATGGTGCGGAAGAAAAGGATAAGATGTTGCCACCGTTAGAAGTAGGTGAAACTGTATTTTCAAAAGATATAGAACCGAAGCAACATTACACACAGCCTCCGCCGCGTTATACAGAGGCTCGTCTAGTAAGAACACTGGAAGAGCTTGGAATTGGGAGGCCGTCTACTTATGTACCGACACTTGAAACAATCCAAAAAAGAGGATACGTTGCTTTAGATAATAAACGCTTCGTTCCGACTGAGCTTGGTGGAATAGTAATCGAACTTATTTTAGAGTTTTTCCCAGAAATTATTAACATTGAATTTACTGCCAATATGGAGCAAAGCCTTGATGAAGTAGAAGAAGGAAATGCAAATTGGGTGAAAATTGTTGATGATTTCTACGTAGGATTTGAACCGCGCTTAGAAAAAGCGGAAAAAGAAATGCGTGAAGTGGAAATTAAAGATGAACCAGCTGGGGAAGACTGTGAATTATGTAGTCACCCGATGGTCTTTAAAATGGGTAAATATGGGAAGTTTATGGCTTGTTCGAATTTCCCGGAATGTCGTAATACAAAACCGATTGTAAAAGAAATCGGTGTTACTTGTCCGAAGTGTGATAAAGGGCAAATTATTGAACGCCGTAGTAATAAAAAGAAACGTCTTTTCTACGGATGCGGTACGTATCCAGAATGTGACTTTGTATCTTGGGATAAGCCGATTGGTCGTAAATGTCCGAAGTGTGAAGGTATGCTCGTAGAGAAAAAGTTGAAAAAAGGCGTGCAAGTACAATGTGTTTCGTGTGATTATGAAGAAGAACAACAAATGTGAGCGTAACTGCTCACATTTTTTTCGGGAAGAAAAGGAAAGGTGATATATATATGACAACACAGGTAGTAAACGTCATTGGCGCAGGTCTTGCAGGAAGCGAAGCAGCTTACCAAATTGCAAAGCGTGGTGTCCAAGTAAAATTATATGAAATGAGACCAGTAAGGCAAACACCAGCTCATCATACAGATAAATTTGCTGAATTAGTATGTAGTAACTCACTTCGCGCAAACACATTAACAAATGCTGTCGGTGTTATTAAAGAAGAAATGCGCCTAATGGATTCTGTCATTATTCGTGCAGCTGATGAGTGCTCTGTACCAGCAGGAGGTGCTTTAGCTGTAGACCGTCATGAATTCGCGGCGAAAGTGACTGAATATGTGAAAAATCATCCGAACGTAACTGTAATGAATGAGGAAATTACTGAAATTCCAGAGGGACCAACTGTTATTGCGACAGGTCCACTTACGTCTCCGGGTCTTTCTGCACAATTAAAAAAACTAACAGGTGAAGATTATTTTTATTTCTATGATGCTGCAGCGCCAATCGTTGAGAAAGACAGCATTGACATGAATAAAGTATATTTAAAATCTCGTTATGATAAAGGTGAAGCGGCATATTTAAACTGTCCAATGACAGAAGAAGAGTTTGATCGCTTTTATGAGGCTTTAATTGCTGCTGAGACAGTGCCTTTAAAAGAATTTGAAAAAGAAATTTTCTTTGAAGGTTGTATGCCAGTAGAAGTTATGGCAAGTAGAGGAAGACAGACGTTAGTATTTGGACCGATGAAGCCTGTTGGGTTAGAAGATCCGAAAACAGGGAAAACACCGTATGCGGTTGTTCAGTTACGTCAAGATGATGCAGCAGGAACATTATACAATATTGTGGGCTTCCAAACACATTTAAAGTGGGGGCCACAAAAAGAAGTGTTACAGCTAATTCCAGGACTAGAAAACGCAGAGATTGTACGTTATGGTGTAATGCATCGTAATACGTTTATTAATTCGCCTAATTTGCTTCGTCCAACATATCAATATAAACAACGTGATGATTTATTCTTCGCTGGTCAAATGACTGGGGTAGAGGGTTATGTTGAATCAGCAGCATCAGGATTATTAGCGGGTATTAACGCTGCTCGACTTGTACAAGGTGAAGAGCCAGTTGTATTACCACCTGTAACTGCAATGGGAAGTATGGCAAATTATATTACTGCGACAAATGCGAAAAACTTCCAGCCAATGAATGCAAACTTCGGTTTATTTACACCGTTAGAGAAGAAAATTAAAAAGAAACAAGAGCGAAATGAAGCATATGCTACACGCGCTTTGGAAACAATTCAAAATTTTGTAAATATTTAATTAAATTTCTTGCAAAGGCTACTAAGTTGTGATACGATTTAGTAGCCTTTATTGAGGTGAGTTATATGGATGTGAATGTGAAGAAATTGTTACAATTATTCGTTGGATATTTACAAATTGAAAGAAATTATTCAAAATATACAATTGCAAGTTATCAAAATGATTTAGAACATTTTGTGCAATTTATGGAGCGAGAAGGCATATCCTCTTTTTTAGATGTTACATACGCGGATGTTCGTTTATACTTGACGACGTTGCACGATCAGAAGTTAGCCCGTAAATCTGTCGCAAGGAAAGTATCAAGCTTACGAAGTTTATATCGTTTTTTGATGCGTGAAGGTTATCAAAAAGATAATCCGTTTGCACTTGCATCACTTCCCAAGAAAGAATTATCAATCCCAAAGTTTTTATATGCTGAAGAGTTAGAGGAATTGTTTGAAGTTTCTGATACAGGGGCGCCATTAGGTCAAAGGAATCAAGCTTTATTAGAGTTGATGTATGCAACTGGGATTCGTGTAAGCGAATGCGTTAATTTGCAACTTACGGACATTGACTTTGCAGTGGGAACAATTTTAGTGATGGGAAAAGGGAAAAAACAAAGATATATTCCGTTCGGAAGCTATGCACAAGATGCTTTAATTACTTATATAGAGAACGGGAGAAAACAGTTAGCTCAAAAGACTGAAGAACAATCTCATATGGTATTTTTAAATGCGAAAGGTAAGCCGTTAACAGATCAGGGTGTACGTTATGTTTTGAACGAACTCATTAAGAAAGCTTCACTTACAATGCGGATAAGTCCCCATATGTTAAGGCATACATTTGCTACACATATGTTGGATGAAGGAGCGGATTTACGTACTGTGCAGGAGCTATTAGGTCATGAGAGTTTGTCAACGACACAAATTTATACGCATGTCTCTAAAGAAAGATTGCGTTCTGTGTACATGAAGCATCACCCGCGGGCATAAATTGCTTTTAAGGCTATAAAAACATATAAAGGAGTTTTTTCTATGGGAAATTTCCACGCTACAACGATATTTGCAGTTCATCATAATGGAGAATGTGCAATGGCTGGAGATGGTCAGGTAACGATGGGGAATGCTGTTGTAATGAAACATACAGCTCGCAAAGTTCGCAAACTTTTCCAAGGGAAAGTTTTAGCGGGTTTTGCAGGATCAGTTGCTGATGCATTTACTCTTTTTGAAATGTTTGAAGGAAAATTAGAAGAGTATAATGGCAACTTGCAGCGCGCTGCAGTTGAGATGGCGAAACAATGGCGTGGTGATAAAATGCTACGTCAGCTAGAAGCAATGCTCATTGTCATGGATAAAACAACGATGCTCCTTGTTTCAGGTACAGGAGAAGTGATTGAACCAGATGATGGTATTTTAGCAATTGGTTCAGGCGGACATTATGCACTTGCTGCTGGTCGTGCTTTAAAGCAACATGCAAGTGAACATTTAACAGCGAAACAAATTGCGAAGGCCAGTTTAGAAATTGCAGGCGATATTTGTGTTTATACGAACCACAACATAATTGTTGAAGAATTGTAGAATCGTAAGGGAGGCATTTTATATGCATTTACATTTTACTCCGCGTCAAATTGTGGAAAAATTAGATCAATACATCATCGGTCAAAAAGATGCAAAGAAAGCGGTTGCTGTAGCTCTACGAAATCGATACCGTCGCAGTAAATTAGTTGAAAATTTACGTGATGAAATTGCACCTAAAAACATTTTAATGATTGGACCGACAGGTGTTGGTAAAACAGAGGTAGCACGGCGAATGGCGAAACTCGTTGGAGCACCTTTTATTAAGGTTGAAGCGACGAAATTTACAGAAGTTGGATATGTGGGTCGAGATGTAGAGTCGATGGTCCGCGATCTTGTCGAAACATCTGTTCGTATTGTGAAAGAGGAAATGGTAGTTAAAGTTCAAGATAAAGCAGAAGAGCAAGCGAATCAACGTCTTGTTGAAATTTTAGTGCCGAGTCCGGAGAAACAATCTGGATTTAAAAATCCATTAGAAATGCTTTTTGGTGGTAATCAAAATTCAAACCAAACATCTGATGCACAGGAAGATGATGAAATCGAAAAGAAACGTCAAGATGTGGAAAGAAAGCTTGCGGCAGGCCTTCTTGAAGATGAAGTGATATCGATCGAAGTGACGGAACAACAGTCTTCTATGTTTGATATGTTGCAAGGAACTGGCATGGAGCAAATGGGAATGAATTTCCAAGATGCACTAGGAAGTATCATGCCGAAAAAAACGAAAAAACGTAAACTTTCTGTAAAAGAAGCAAGAAAACTCTTGACAAATGAAGAGGCACAGCGCTTAATTGATATGGATGAAGTTACACAAGAGGCTGTTTATCGTGCTGAACAGCTCGGGATTATTTTTATCGATGAAATTGACAAAATTGCTGGTAAGCAGTCGAATAGCGTAGATGTATCGCGTGAAGGTGTGCAACGTGACATTTTACCGATTGTAGAAGGATCGAATGTAGCAACAAAATACGGGTCAGTAAAAACCGATTATATTTTATTTGTTGCAGCTGGAGCGTTCCATATGTCTAAACCGTCGGATTTAATTCCGGAATTGCAAGGGAGATTTCCGATTCGAGTAGAATTAACAAAATTATCGGCGGATGATTTTGTTAAAATATTAATCGAGCCTGACAATGCGTTAATTAAACAGTACATGGCGTTATTAGCGACTGAAGGTATAGAAATTGAATTTTCAGACGAAGCTATTCGTAAGATTGCTGAGATTGCTTATCAAGTTAATCAGGATACAGATAATATTGGAGCGAGAAGACTTCATACTGTTATGGAGAAGCTCCTTGAAGATTTATCGTTTGAGGCATCTGAAATTACGTTAGAGAAAATAACGATAACACCTCAATATGTTGAGGAAAAATTAGCGACAATAGCTAAAAATAAAGATGTGAGCCAGTTTATTTTGTAATAGTGTCATCAGGTGACTCGCCCTAGTTTCCAAGTGATGAAAAAATATGTAAGTAACATGTAGGAGGAACTTTTGAAATGGAATTATTAGCAAAAACGAGAAAATTAAATGCGTTATTACAGAGCGCAGCAGGAAAGCCTGTAAACTTTAGAGAGATGTCTGACACAATGTGTGAAGTAATTGAAGCGAACGTGTTCGTTGTAAGTCGTCGCGGTAAATTATTAGGATATGCGATTCACCAACAAATCGAGAACGAACGTATGCAGCACATGCTTGCAGAGCGTCAATTCCCAGAAGAGTATACGCAAAGCTTATTCCATGTTACAGAAACATCTTCAAATTTAGGTGTGGATAGTGACTACACAGCATTCCCAGTAGAAAATAGAGAATTATTCGGTCAAGGTTTAACTACAATCGTACCAATCGTTGGTGGCGGTGAGCGTCTAGGTACACTAGTATTAGCTCGTCTTGGTCAAGAGTTCTTAGACGATGATTTAATTCTTGCTGAATACAGCTCAACTGTAGTAGGTATGGAAATCTTACGTGAAAAAGCAGAAGCAATCGAAGAGGAAGCACGTAGTAAAGCTGTTGTTCAAATGGCGATTAGCTCATTATCTTACAGTGAGTTAGAAGCAATCGAGCATATCTTCGAAGAATTAAACGGAACAGAAGGTTTACTTGTTGCAAGTAAAATTGCTGATCGCGTAGGAATTACTCGTTCTGTAATCGTAAATGCACTACGTAAATTAGAAAGTGCTGGTGT
Source organism: Bacillus altaicus (assembly GCF_042136375.2). Lineage (NCBI taxonomy): Bacteria > Bacillati > Bacillota > Bacilli > Caryophanales > Bacillaceae > Bacillus > Bacillus altaicus. Next base: position 1,856,569 of record NZ_CM143394.1, read on the forward strand.
TATTGAGTCTCGCTCTTTAGGTATGAAAGGAACATACATTAAAGTGCTAAACGACAAGTTTCTACAGGAACTTGCTAAATTGAAAACAAACTAATTTATAAAAAAACTCTCCTCGGTTGAGGAGAGTTTTTTGTTTTTTTAAGAGAATGATTTTGCTTACGTAAGGCGTCATGACAACGTTCATTAGAAAACTATTAATTAACCTTCAATTCCTTGCTTAAAGGAATTGAAGGTTGGTAATACTAGAATTTGAGCGTGAAAAAAAGAAAGTTTTACATTGTTCGCATTTTCGACTTGATTGTAATATTTCAGTATGATATAATAAGCAGTGGTGTCAGTACAAAGTACACACGTTTACTGATTTAAGTGTTGGTGCTACGTTCGTAGTTTCGCTTAGAGATGAAGTAAATGGAGGATATCAAAAACCATTTAGGAGGAACTAAATTATGTCAGTAATTTCTATGAAACAATTGCTTGAAGCTGGTGTTCATTTCGGACATCAAACTCGTCGTTGGAACCCAAAAATGAAGCGTTACATCTTCACAGAGCGTAACGGTATCTACATCATCGACTTACAAAAAACTGTGAAAAAAGTTGAGGAAGCTTACCGCACGATGCGTGACATCGCTGCTGAAGGTGGAGACATTTTATTCGTAGGTACTAAAAAACAAGCACAAGAAGCTATTAAAGAAGAAGCAACTCGTGCTGGTATGTACTTCGTTAACCAACGTTGGTTAGGTGGAACTTTAACAAACTTCCAAACAATCCAAAAGCGTATCAAGCGTCTTAAAGATATCGAAAGAATGCAAGAAGATGGTACTTTCGAAGTACTTCCTAAGAAAGAAGTTGTTCAACTTAAAAAAGAGTTAGAGCGTCTTGAGAAATTCTTAGGCGGTATTAAAGATATGAAAGGTCTTCCAAGTGCATTATTCATAGTAGACCCTCGTAAAGAGCGTATTGCAGTTGCTGAAGCACGCAAATTACACATTCCAATCATCGGTATCGTTGATACAAACTGTGATCCGGACGAAATCGATCACGTTATTCCAGCAAACGATGATGCAATTCGTGCTGTAAAACTTCTTACATCTAAAATGGCAGACGCGATCCTTGAAACAAAACAAGGTGAAGAAACTGTTACTGCGTAACAAATTTGGAAAGGTGATAAGGGGTTCGGCCTTTTATCACCTTTTTTAAGGTATAAACACCTTTATAAAAGGTATAAATACATATTTTAGGAGGATGAAAAATATGGCAATCACTGCACAAATGGTAAAAGAACTTCGCGGAAAAACTGGCGCAGGTATGATGGACTGCAAAAAAGCTTTAACTGAAACTAATGGCGACATGGAGAAAGCAATTGACTTCTTACGTGAAAAAGGTATTGCGAAAGCTGCTAAAAAAGCAGACCGCATCGCTGCTGAAGGTTTAACTTTCATCGAAACAAACGGTAACGAAGGTTTAATCTTAGAATTAAACTCTGAAACTGATTTCGTTGCGAAAAACGAAGGTTTCCAAGCATTAATTAAAGAATTAGCTGCTCACTTATTAGCTAACAAACCTGCTAACGTTGAAGAAGCTATGGCTCAAACAATTGAAGGCGGCAAAACAGTAGAAGAGTACATCAATGAAGCAATCGCTAAAATTGGTGAAAAACTTACACTTCGTCGTTTCGAAATCGTATCAAAAACTGATGCAGATGCATTCGGCGCTTACCTACACATGGGTGGACGTATTGGTGTATTAACAGTTCTTGAAGGTTCTACTGATGAAGCAGCTGCTAAAGATGTAGCAATGCACATTGCAGCAGTTAACCCTAAATACATCGACCGCGATGCTGTAACAGCTGAAGAAGTTGAGCATGAGCGTCAAGTATTAACACAACAAGCTTTAAACGAAGGCAAGCCTGAAAAAATCGTTGCGAAAATGGTAGAAGGCCGTCTTGGCAAATTCTTTGAAGAGATTTGCTTACTTGACCAAACATTCGTTAAGAACCCTGATATGAAAGTTCGTCAATTCGTTGAGTCTAAAGGCGGAACATTAAAAGGATTCGTTCGCTACGCTGTTGGTGAAGGTATCGAAAAACGCGAAGACAACTTTGCTGAAGAAGTAATGAACCAAGTAAAAGGTAACAACTAATACAGATTAGGGAACACATTGTGTTCCCTTTTTTAAAATAAAGATGTAAGCAATTGGAGGTTCATTATGAGTAAACCGAAATATGATCGTGTCGTTTTAAAGCTAAGCGGAGAAGCTTTAGCTGGCGAGCAAGGATTTGGAATTAACCCAGCTGTTATTAAGTCAGTTGCGGAACAAGTGAAAGAAATTGCAGAACTTGATGTAGAGGTTGCTGTTGTTGTTGGTGGCGGTAACATTTGGCGTGGGAAAATTGGAAGTGAAATGGGCATGGATCGTGCAGGAGCAGATTACATGGGCATGTTGGCAACAGTTATGAATTCATTAGCTCTTCAAGATAGCTTAGAGAATATTGGAATTCAAACTCGCGTACAAACTTCAATTGAGATGCGTCAAGTGGCAGAGCCTTACATTCGTCGTAAAGCAATTCGTCACTTAGAGAAAAAACGTGTTGTTATCTTTGCTGCAGGTACTGGTAACCCATACTTCTCTACAGATACAACAGCAGCATTACGTGCAGCTGAAATCGAAGCGGACGTTATTTTAATGGCGAAAAATAATGTGGATGGCGTATATAGTGCAGATCCATCTATTGACCCAACAGCTACGAAATACGAAACACTTACTTACTTAGATGTATTAAAAGCAGGTTTAGGTGTAATGGATTCTACAGCTTCTTCTTTATGTATGGATAATGATATTCCATTAATTGTATTCTCGGTTATGGAAAAAGGTAACATTAAACGTGCCGTTTTAGGCGAAAATATTGGAACAGTTGTAAGGGGGAAATAAATTATGGGACAACAAGTATTGAAGTCTTCAAATGAAAAAATGGAAAAAGCAGTTGCTGCTTATTCTCGTGAATTAGCAACAGTTCGCGCTGGTCGTGCAAGCTCGTCTGTATTAGATAAGGTACAAGTTGATTACTATGGTGCACCAACACCAGTTGTGCAATTAGCGAACATTACAGTTCCAGAAGCACGCTTGCTTGTAATTCAACCTTATGATAAAACTTCTATCGGTGATATTGAAAAAGCAATTTTAAAAGCAGATTTAGGCTTAAACCCTTCTAATGATGGAACTGTAATTCGTATTGCATTCCCTGCATTAACAGAAGAGCGTCGTCGTGATCTTGTAAAAGTTGTGAAAAAATATGCTGAGGAAGCAAAAGTTGCTGTTCGTAACGTACGTCGTGACAGTAATGATGACCTTAAGAAGCTTGAAAAAGCTGGCGGCATTACAGAAGATGATTTAAGAGGATATACTGAAGATATCCAAAAAGAAACAGATAAATATATTGCAAAAGTTGACGAAATCGCAAAAAACAAAGAAAAAGAAATTATGGAAGTGTAATAGCGATAATTTCGCAAATATGACCCTCTTCTTAAGGGGGTCTTTTTACACTTTTAGGCATACGTCTGCTTGTTGGAGGGTATGAATGATGTTTAAAAAGTTTCCTTTTTTTAAAAGTAAAAAGGTCACATCGTTTGATCATCTCATTGAAAAAGTGAAAAAAGGATATATCCCAGAACATATTGCTATTATTATGGATGGTAATGGAAGATGGGCAAAGAGAAGAGCCATGCCTCGCATTGCTGGTCATCATGAAGGTATGCAAGTTGTGAAGAAAATCACAAAATTTGCAAGTAAGCTTGATGTGAAAGTATTAACTCTTTATGCTTTTTCGACTGAGAACTGGAAAAGACCGAAAAAAGAAGTTGATTATTTGATGAAGCTTCCAGAAGAATTTTTAGGTGCATTTTTACCAGAGTTGATTGAAGAAAATGTACAAGTCCGAGTAATAGGGCAAAAAGATCGTCTTCCTACGCATACGCGCAGAGCGATGGAAAAAGCCATGGAAGATACGAAAGAGAATACGGGATTAATTCTTAATTTCGCGTTAAACTATGGAAGTCGAGATGAAATCGTTTCTGCTGTGCAACATATGATGAAAGATAGTGAGGAAGGAAAAATTCGTTCGGAAGAAATAAGTGAAGAAATGATTTCTTCTTACTTAATGACGAGTTCTTTACCTGATCCAGAGCTGTTAATCCGTACAAGCGGAGAGCTACGTATTAGTAATTTCATGTTATGGCAAATTGCTTATTCGGAATTTTGGTTTACAGATGTGTATTGGCCAGATTTTACCGAGGAACATTTGCTAAATGCGATTACAGACTTTCAACATAGAGGGCGCAGATTCGGAGGCGTGTAGAAAGAGAGGGTTTGGTAGTGAAACAGAGAATTATTACTGGAGTGATTGCTGCCGCGCTATTCATTCCCATCGTAATTTACGGTGGCGTGCCTTTTACAGTTTTAGTGTATGCACTTGCTTCTATAGGTTTATATGAATTAATTCGTATGAACAAGCTTACGCTTATTTCGGTACCAACAGTTTTAGCTGCAGTATTATTGTGGATTATTTTAATTCCGAGTAGTGCATCAGAACTGTTTACGTGGATTGGATTAGGTAAATTAGAAATCACATTTGTGATTGTTTTATTACTTTTATCATATACAGTCCTTTCGAAGAATACATTTACTTTTGACAATGCTTCATTTTTACTTATGGCAACGACATATGTTGGAATGGGATTCTTATATTTAAATGAAACGAGAATATTAGGAATCAAATATGTGTTCTGTGCACTATTTGTCATATGGGCAACTGATTCAGGTGCCTATTTCATAGGAAAAGCATTTGGAAAAAGAAAATTGTGGCCAGAAATTAGTCCGAATAAAACGATTGAAGGTTCATTAGGCGGTATTGTTTGTGGAATTGTTGTTGCACTTGTTTATAACATGTTCTTCCCAGTTGAAGCGAATGTAGGAATTTTAATCGTTCTGACGATTATCATTTCTATTTTTGGACAAATTGGTGATTTAGTGCAATCTGCCTTTAAACGCCATTATGGTGTAAAGGATTCCGGTACAATCTTACCTGGACATGGTGGTATTTTAGATCGAACAGATAGTTGGTTATTTGTGTTACCAATTCTATACTTCTTATTACAATACAATTAATAAATGAACGAGGGGTTGGAGTCATGAAAAACATTAGTTTACTAGGTGCAAGCGGATCAATCGGTACACAAACATTAGCTGTGTTACGCTCGCACCCAGACCAATTCCGTCTCGTTGCTTTTTCTGTAGGGAAAAATGTTGATTATGCAGTAAAGGTAATTCAAGAATTTTCTCCGCAAATTGTCTCTGTGCAAAGAGAGGAAGATGTTTTAAAATTACAAGCTGTTTCTGGTAATACAAAAGTAGTATATGGTAGCGAAGGCTTATTAGAAGTAGCGCTGCACCCAGATACAGAAATTGTAGTGAATGCTGTTGTAGGTAGCGTAGGGTTGTTACCGACACTCCGCGCAATTGAGGCGAAAAAAACAATTGGAATTGCAAATAAAGAAACGTTAGTAACTGCAGGGCATCTTGTAATGGAAGCAGCACGAAAACATAATGTATCGTTACTTCCAGTAGACAGTGAACATTCAGCTATTTTTCAATGCTTGAATGGTGAAAATGAAAAAAGAATCTCTCGCTTAATTATAACTGCTTCAGGCGGAAGTTTTCGTGATAAAACGAGAGATGAATTGCATCAAGTGACCGTAGAAGATGCACTTCGTCATCCAAACTGGTCAATGGGTTCGAAAATTACAATTGATTCTGCTACAATGATGAATAAGGGGCTAGAAGTAATTGAAGCACACTGGCTTTTTGGTATCCCTTATGAGCAAATCGATGTTGTTCTACATAAAGAAAGTATTATTCATTCTATGGTTGAATTTGAAGATCGTAGTGTAATGGCACAGCTTGGCTCACCTGATATGCGAGTACCGATTCAATACGCGCTTACATATCCTGATAGATTACCTCTTTCGGACACGAAACAGTTAAATTTATGGGAAATGGGAACATTGCATTTTGAGAAAATGAATCAAGAGCGTTTCCGTTGTCTACGTTTTGCGTATGAAGCTGGAAAGACAGGTGGAAGTATGCCGGCTGTAATGAACGCGGCAAATGAAGTAGCTGTTGAAGCTTTTTTACAAAAGAGAATTGGTTTCTTAACAGTGGAAGACCTCATTGAAAAAGCAATGCACCATCACACTGTCATTGCACGTCCGAGCTTAGAGGAAATTCAGGAAATTGACGCAGCCACAAGACGGTTTGTGATGGAACAAATTTAGCAAAGGTGGTTATGGAATTGAATACAGCGATTGCCTTTATATTAATTTTCGGTGCACTCGTATTTTTCCATGAGCTAGGGCATCTATATTTCGCAAAAAGAGCAGGTATTTTGTGCCGCGAGTTTGCGATTGGTTTTGGTCCGAAAATATTCTCATTTGAAAAGAATGAAACGGTGTATACGATTCGATTACTGCCCCTTGGTGGCTATGTAAGAATGGCTGGCGAGGATGCGGACACAGTTGAGTTAAAACCTGGAAAAAAGGTTGGGCTTGTATTAAATGAAAAAGAAGAAGTTGTGAAATTAGTTTTTGACGGACATGAAAAATATCCAAATGTTCGTGTCATTGAAGTCGAACAAGCTGATTTAGAGCATAATCTTACAATTTCGGGTTATGAAGAGTACGAGGAAGAGCTGCAAACATTCCGAGTGAATGAAAAAGCTCGTATCATTTCTGCGGGAGAAGAAATTCAAATCGCTCCGTACAATAGACAATTTGGCTCTAAAAAATTGGGCCAACGCGCTTTAACAATCTTTGCAGGTCCTGCAATGAACTTTATTCTAGCATTTGTTATTTTTGTGATTCTTGGATTTATACAAGGAGTTCCTGTTGATAAACCGATGGTCGGAAAAGTAATGGGGAATAGTGCTGCAGAACAAGCTGGATTAAAAGAAAACGATACAATTCAAGCAATCAATGGGAAGAACACTAGTACATGGAAAGATGTTGTAACGATTGTACGTGAAAACCCAAATAAAGAAATTACGTTACATGTAAAGCGTGATAGTGAGCAATTTAATGTGAAAGTAACACCAACGCTTGATAAAGAAGGAAAAGACGAAGTTGGTAGAATTGGTGTTTATTCTCCTGTAGAGAAAACAGTGATGGGTTCTATTAAATCAGGATTTGAACAAACATACGAATGGACGAAACTAATTTTTGATTCTCTTGTGAAATTAGTAACGGGTCAATTTTCTATTAATGAGTTGTCAGGTCCAGTAGGAATTTATAATCTAACAGATCAAGTTGTAGATTATGGATTTACGCGTGTACTAAGTTTAGCGGCAGTTTTAAGTATTAACCTTGGTTTATTTAATTTATTACCAGTCCCAGCTTTAGACGGTGGACGTTTGTTCTTCTTCTTAATTGAAGCGTTACGAGGAAAACCAATTGATCGTCAAAAAGAAGGAATGGTTCACTTTATTGGGTTTGCATTATTAATGTTGCTTATGTTAGTTGTAACATGGAATGACATCCGTAAGTTTTTCTTGTAAAATAAGAAGAAGTTTATAATGAAATAGAGCTCGTAGAATAAAATCCCTCACCTAACTCGAGGTGAGGGATTTTATTGCGTGTAAGAGTAAAATGAAGAGGTGCGAATAAATGAAACAAAGTATGGTATTCAGTCCTACATTACGTGAAGTTCCAGCAGATGCTGAAATTAAGAGTCATCAATTATTACTTCGCGCAGGGTTTATGCGTCAAAATGCTTCTGGTATTTATAGTTTTCTACCATTTGGTTTAAAAGTGTTACACAAAGTAGAACGTATTGTTCGTGAAGAAATGGAGCACGCAGGGGCAGTAGAACTATTAATGCCAGCTATGCAAGCTTCTGAATTATGGCAAGAATCAGGCCGTTGGTATTCTTACGGATCAGAATTAATGCGTATGAAAGATCGTAATGCACGCGAGTTTGCGCTAGGGGCAACTCATGAGGAAGTAATTACAGATCTTGTACGTGATGAAATTAAATCATACAAAAAACTACCATTAACATTATATCAAATTCAAACAAAATTTCGTGATGAGCAAAGACCACGTTTCGGTTTATTACGCGGAAGAGAATTTTTAATGAAAGATGCGTATTCTTTCCATGCAACACAAGAAAGTTTGGATGAAGTATATAGCGGTTTATACAAAGCGTATTCTAATATCTTTGCTCGTTGTGGTTTGAATTTCCGTGCAGTTATCGCTGATTCTGGAGCAATGGGCGGAAAAGATACACACGAATTTATGGTGTTATCTGATGTAGGTGAAGATACAATTGCGTATTCTAATACATCTGATTATGCGGCAAATATTGAAATGGCTCCTGTTGTTGCTACGTATACGAAGAGTGATGAAGCCGAAAAAGCACTTGAAAAAGTAGCAACTCCAGATCAAAAAGCTATTGAAGAAGTATCTACATTCTTAAATATTGCAGCGGAAAAATGCATTAAATCTATGGTGTTTAAAGTAGATGAGAAATTAGTAGTAGTACTTGTTCGTGGCGATCATGAAGTCAACGATGTAAAAGTGAAGAATGTATACGGAGCTTCAGTCGTTGAGCTTGCTTCACATGAAGACATAAAAGAGTTATTAAACTGTGAAGTGGGTTCTTTAGGACCGATTGGTGTTACAGGGGATATCGAAATTATCGCTGACCATGCTGTAGCATCAATTGTCAATGGATGTTCAGGAGCGAACGAAGAAGGATTCCATTATGTAAATGTAAATCCAGAACGTGACTTTAAAGTAAGTCAATATACAGATTTACGCTTCATCCAAGAAGGAGACCAATCTCCAGATGGAAATGGAACAATTCTTTTCGCACGTGGAATTGAAGTTGGTCATGTATTCAAATTAGGAACTCGTTATAGTGAAGCAATGAACGCAACGTTCCTAGATGAAAACGGAAAAACAAAACCACTTATTATGGGTTGTTACGGTATCGGTGTATCTCGTACAGTGGCAGCAATTGCAGAGCAGTTTAATGATGAGAATGGTTTAGTTTGGCCAAAAGCTGTTGCACCGTTCCATGTGCATGTAATTCCAGTAAATATGAAATCTGATGCACAACGTGAAATGGGTGGAAATATCTACAACTCATTACAAGAGCAAGGATACGAAGTATTACTAGATGATCGTGCAGAACGTGCAGGTGTTAAATTTGCAGATGCAGATTTATTCGGTCTTCCAGTTCGTGTTACAGTTGGTAAAAAAGCAGATGAAGGTATTGTAGAAGTGAAAGTACGTGCTACAGGCGAGTCTGAAGAAGTGAAAGTAGAAGAACTTCAAACATATATTGCTAATATTTTAAAATAAGAAGAGGTACCTCGTAATGAGGTACCTTCTCTTTCTTTGTAAACGTATTTTGTAAAAGAAGAAGGGAGAAATCTTTCTTTGTAGTACGTTTCAATTTATAATAGCAAATGGAAGGAGAGTGCTTATGTCATTAACAAATGAACAACAAGAGCGATTTCAAATTTTGCTCCAACAGTTGCAAATACCAGAAGACCTTATAAATCAATATTTACATGGCGGTGGAATTGAAAAGCTAGTTATTGATAAAGCGAATAAAAGTTGGCATTTTGACTTACAAGTGCCACGTATTTTGCCGACAGAATTATATGAGTTGCTAGAAACAAAGCTTAAGCAATCATTTTCTCATATTGCAAGAACAACATTTGCATTAGAAGCAGAGAATAAACAATTTACAGAAGAAGAAGTGAAGGCATATTGGCCGCTTTGTACAGAACGAATTACATTTTCACCTATGTTTGCGTACTTAAAGAAGCAACTTCCCCAGGTCAATGGCGTGAAGTTGCTAGTAAATGTGAATAATGAGCTGGAATCTACTACTTTAAAGAAAAACGTTGCGAAACCAGTAGGTGATCAATACGAAGCTTTTGGATTCCCACGTTTTCAGTTAGACACGCATATAAAGCAAAATACAGAAGAAATGCAAAAGTTTCGTGAGCAAACACAGGAAGAAGATCGTCAACGAGTTATACAGGCTATGGAAGAGATGGCTAAAAAGCAAGCTGAAGAAAGTGATGTTGTTCATGAAGGACCAGTTGTGCTTGGTTACCTTATTAAGCCAGATGAAGAGATTACGCCGCTGCGTGAAATTCAAGATGAAGAAAGAAGAAAAACCGTTCAAGGGTATGTTTTCCATGTAGAGACGAAAGAACTTCGTAGTGGACGTACGTTATTAACTTTAAAGATAACGGACTATACGGACTCTATTATGATTAAGATGTTCTCACGTGATAAAGAAGATATCCCGATGTTACAATCCTTGAAAAAAGGAACGTGGGTAAAAGCGCGTGGTTCAGTTCAAAATGATACATTCGTGCGTGATTTAGTTATGATCGCAAATGATATAAATGAAATAACGGGACCTTCTCGTAAAGATAAAGCAAAAGAAGGGGAAAAAAGAGTAGAACTTCATCTTCATACTCCAATGAGTCAAATGGATGCTGTTACTTCTGTTTCTAAGCTCGTTGCCCAAGCAGGAAAATGGGGACATGAGGCTATTGCAGTTACAGACCATGCTGTTGCACAGTCATTCCCAGAAGCATATTCTGCTGGTAAAAAGGCTGGAGTTAAAGTTCTATATGGTGTAGAAGCAAATTTAGTTAATGATGGTGTGCCGATAGCGTATAACGAAGCACATCGTCTACTTGCAGAAGAAACATATGTTGTCTTTGACGTTGAGACAACAGGGTTATCTGCTGTATATGATACAGTTATTGAGTTAGCTGCTGTAAAGGTAAAAGGTGGCGAAATTATTGATCGCTTTGAATCTTTCGCAAATCCTCATCAACCATTATCGGCGACGATTATTGAATTAACAGGTATTACAGATGATATGTTAACTGATGCACCAGAAGTGGACGAAGTGTTTAAAAAGTTTGAGGAATGGATGGGTGACCATACACTTGTTGCTCATAACGCGAGCTTCGATATGGGCTTTATTAACGTAGGTTTTAAAAAGGCTGGGATAGAAAAAACGAAAAATCCAGTTCTTGATACGTTAGAACTTGCACGGTTCTTATTCCCGGAAATGAAAAATCATCGATTAAATACGATGTGTAAAAAGCTTGATATTGAATTAACGCAACATCACCGTGCGATTTATGATACAGAAGCAACGGGATATTTACTTGTGAAGATGTTAAAAGATGTAATTGAAAAGGGATTTGAATATCACGATCAACTAAACGATAGTATGGGACAAGGGGATGCATATAAACGTGGGCGTCCAAGTCATATGACATTACTTGCCACATCAGATGTTGGGCTGAAAAATTTATATAAACTTGTTTCATATTCTCACTTGAATTACTTTTATCGTGTACCACGTGTACCACGATCACTATTAAAAAAATATCGTGAAGGCATTATAGTAGGAACAGCTTGTGACAAAGGTGAAGTGTTTGAAGCTATGATGCAAAAAGCGCCTGAAGAAGTAGAAGAAATTGCGCAGTTCTACGATTATATTGAGGTCATGCCTCCAGAAGTGTTACGTCATTTAGTAGAACGTGAACTCGTTCGAGATGAAGGACAGTTAAAAACAATAATTTCTAACCTAGTAAAACTAGGTGAGACGTTAGATAAGCCAGTTGTTGCTACTGGGAATGTGCATTATTTAGATCCAGAGGACGCGATATATCGGAAAATTTTAGTCAGTTCGCAGGGCGGAGCTAATCCGTTAAATCGCCATTCATTACCGCCTGTACATTTCCGTACAACAAATGAAATGCTAGATTGTTTTTCATTCTTAGGTGAAGACAAAGCAAAAGAAATTGTTGTGACAAATACACACAAGATCGCATCATTAATTGGTGATGTTCATCCAGTAAAAGATGATTTATACACACCGAAAATTGAAGGTGCTGATGATGAAACACGTGATATGAGCTATATAATGGCAAGAAGTATCTATGGAGATGAACTACCGGAAATTGTAGAAGCTCGTTTGGAAAAAGAATTGAAAAGTATTATTGGACATGGATTCGCCGTTATTTATTTAATTTCACATAAGCTTGTGAAAAAATCGTTAGTAGACGGTTATCTAGTAGGTTCGCGTGGCTCGGTAGGTTCATCATTTGTTGCAACGATGATGGAAATTACAGAAGTAAATCCATTACCACCACACTATGTATGTCCAAATTGTAAACAATCAGAGTTCTTTAATGACGGTTCTGTAGGTTCTGGTTTTGATTTGCCAGATAAAGAATGCCCAACATGTAATGTTCCATATGTGAAAGATGGGCATGATATTCCTTTCGAAACGTTCCTTGGATTTAAAGGAGATAAGGTGCCGGATATCGATTTGAGTGCGACACGTTCTTAACTGAAAAGGTTAAGCACTAGTATCTGCTAGTAGAACTGCTATTCCGAAGTATGGAATGATGGAGTAACGTCCTGAAACATACTCACTGAAGCTACGGCAAGCGATAGAGATATTGCAAACATCAACATCGTTTGAAGCTCGTTAAAGTAGGCTGAAGTTCACCCTAACGTAAAAGACGGGGAAAGGGAGATATAAATCTTCTGTGAATGATAGGTCTGGTGTCTATAAAATTCCTATGGTTAGAATCAGTAGAATCACTGGGACGAACCCTCGACTGACTTTTCGTGAATGTCACGTTACAGAAGTGTAACGGGGTCCAAAGAGGACTTCCAAGTGTGGATGAGTAAGCGTCTGGTTATGAAAATCCATACTGTGTTACAGGCACAGTCAAGCTTGGCGGAATTTAGGGGGAACCTAAGGGAATTATGTACAGATAAGAATAGTGGAACGTGTGAAGCTTTCGACATAAGAGAAGATTGCACTTCGATGACGATGGTATGTGGAAAGGCAAATGCTATAACACATTTTACGGAAGTGGCAGTAGTGCCGTAGTACCGCTTAATGAAATGCCAAAGATGACTGAATAACCAACAAGTCGGAGGATAAAAACATTTCAGAGGGAAGGGCACAAGTCGTTAACGTCGAAACAAAACCTACAAAAGTCAGATTCGTGTATGACAAAAGAGAAACGAAAACTTCATAAGGAAGTGATTAGTTGGCTGACTTAATGATACAAAAATTAAGAAACAATGAATATTTTGGCTTACAATCAACTTTTGATAATCTTTATGAAGAAAGAAAAAAGGGTCGATATTTCAAAAATATTTATGAGCTGATTATTTCTGAAGAAAACATTCGATTAGCCTTTCGTAATTTAAAAAGCAACACGGGTAGTAAAACGAAAGGTACAAATGGACACACAATAAAACATCTTAATAAAATAGATGCCGACAAGTTAATCAGATTAACGAAGAAGAGATTGGAAAACTATATGCCACATACAGTAAGACGTGTGTTTATATCAAAGCCAAATGGAAAAATGAGACCTTTAGGGATTCCAACGATTGAAGACCGATTAATTCAGCAAATGTTCCTGCAAATTTTGGAACCGATTGTTGAAGGGAAGTTTCATCCGCAAAGCTATGGTTTTCGACCGAAACGAAGCACTCATGACGCTTTAGCTAGGTGTTATCATATGGTCAATCACAGTCACCAACATTTTGTAGTGGACATAGATATTAAAGGTTTCTTTGATAACGTTAATCACAAAAAGTTAATGAGGCAGCTATGGACAATTGGAATACGGGACAAAAGCGTTTTATCCATCATCAAAAAAATGCTGAAGGCGGAAATTACAGGCGAAGGTATTCCTGTTAAAGGGACTCCTCAAGGTGGTATTTTATCTCCATTGCTAGCCAATGTTGTATTAAATGAACTTGATTGGTGGGTGTCAAACCAATGGGAAACAAAACCGACGAGGGTACCTTACAAATTGAAACGTAATAAAACGGATGCACTTAAAAAGACAAGGTTAAAACCAATGTATTTAGTAAGGTATGTGGATGACTTTAAAATCTTCACAAATTCCTACGAAAACGCTAGAAAGATTAAAATAGCTGTTGAAACATGGCTCAAGGAAAGATTGGGTCTTGAGATAAGTGAAGAAAAAAGTAAACTGACAAACTTGCGGAAAAATGGTACAGACTTTTTAGGGATCCGCTTTAGAGCCGTTCAAAAAGGAAATGCAAAAACAGGCTATATCGTAAACTCAAAGATGGAACCGAAAGCAAAAGAGAAAGTGTTAGGGGTTATCCGCTACCAACTCGTTAAGATGAGGAAAAGTCCCACTCCAGAAAAAGTGATGAATTTTAATTCGAACATTCTTGGATTGCATAACTACTACAAAATTGCGACCAGAATTTCTCAAGATTTTAATGAGCTGAGACATAAAATTCATCCGAATATAAAATCATTGATGTTCAGAAATATCTTTGTATATACAAAGGAAACGAATAACATTATTGATAAATTCTATGGAGATTACAATTGTCCAAGGTTTAAAAGTAATGGATTACTGGTCTATCCGATTGAAGCAATTCGACATGATATACGAGGTCAAAGAAATCCTAACTTCTCCATTTATAATGAAAAGGATAGGGCATCAATTCATAAAGAGATAAAACGTGTGTCTGTGCGGGAAATCGAAATGTTTCGTAAAGGAATATATAAAGCAAAAAGTGTTCTGTATGAAAACAACCGTTTAAGTAAATATGTTGGGCAAAAAGGATGTTGTGGAATAACAGGGGAACGATTGACTCCTCATAATGCTATATGTCACCACATCAATTCAACAGCGCAGGGCGGTAGTGATGAATATGGTAACTTAATTATTATCAATAAGAAATATCATATGTTAATTCACAATAAAGGTCCTATTGCAAATAAAGATTACAAAAAAATGTTAGTCAAGATTGAAACGAAAGCTTTAAACAAATTAAATAAGCTGAGAACGGAAGTAGGAAATCCAAAACTGAGCTTATAAACTTCGACAAAGTTAACGATGGAACGCCGTGTGAGTGTGAAAGCCTCACGCACGGTGTGGAGTGGGGGAAAAGCTAGAGATAATATCAAATGCTTACCTATCACTATATTTCTCCGGAGAATACCAACCACGCGCCCATAACTATACGAAATTACTGTTCGGTGAAGATTATGTATACCGCGCAGGAACAATTGGTACGGTTGCGGAAAAAACCGCTTATGGGTATGTGAAAGGTTATGCGAATGATCATAACTTAACAATTCGAAATGCAGAGATTGATCGCTTAGTTGCGGGATGTACAGGTGTAAAGCGTACGACCGGACAGCATCCAGGTGGTATTATCGTTGTACCAGATTACATGGATATTTTTGACTTTTCACCAATTCAGTTTCCGGCTGATTCAATAGGTGCTGAGTGGAGAACAACGCACTTTGACTTCCACTCAATTCATGATAATTTATTGAAACTTGATATATTAGGACACGATGATCCGACTGTTATTCGTATGCTTCAAGATTTAAGTGGTATTGACCCGAAAACAATCCCAACGGATGATCCAGAAGTAATGAAAATTTTCTCTGATCCAGAATCTTTAGGGGTAACGGAAGAACAAATTAACTGTAAAACAGGTACACTTGGTATACCAGAGTTTGGTACGAAATTCGTAAGACAAATGTTAGAAGAAACGAAACCAACGACGTTTTCAGAGCTTGTCCAAATTTCTGGACTGTCCCATGGTACAGATGTATGGTTAGGTAATGCGAATGAATTAATTTATAACGGTACGTGTACACTGAGTGAAGTTATTGGTTGTCGTGATGACATCATGGTATATTTAATTTATCAAGGCTTGGATCCATCATTAGCCTTCAAAATCATGGAGTCGGTGCGTAAAGGTAAAGGTGTACCAGCAGAATGGGAAGAGGAAATGAGAAATAACAATGTACCGGGTTGGTATATTGATTCATGTAAGAAGATTAAGTACATGTTCCCTAAAGCCCATGCGGCTGCTTACGTACTTATGGCTGTACGTATCGCATACTTTAAAGTACATTTTGCACTTTTATTCTATGCGGCATATTTTACAGTTCGTGCAGATGACTTTGATGTAGAGGCGATGGCGAAAGGTTCCGCATCCATACGTGTAAAAATTGATGAAATTGCACAAAAAGGATTGGATGCAGCACCGAAAGAGAAGAGTTTATTAACGGTACTAGAAATGACACTTGAAATGTGTGAGCGTGGTTATTCATTCCAAAAGGTTGATTTATACCGCTCGCATGCAACCGAATTTATAATTGATGGGGATACTTTAATTCCTCCATTTAATGCAGTGCCTGGTCTTGGTACAAACGCAGCTTTCAGTATTGTTGAAGCTCGTAAAAATGGTGATTTCTTATCAAAAGAAGACTTACAGCAGCGCAGTAAGGTTTCTAAAACAATTATTGAGTATTTAGATGGTCAAGGTTGTCTAGGAGATTTACCGGATCAAAACCAATTGTCACTGTTCTAATAGGTAGGAAAAGTCTTTGCAAATCAACATTTGCTATGGTATACTATAAACCGAGATAACCATGTCATGTATATTTTGTGAAAAAGAGAGTGGGGAAACCCACTCTTTCGTGTTACTATCTACATTTTGTTTATGTAGATAGTAAAGATATTTCTGTCGTATATACATATTTTGTTACAAGTTTTACTTCTTTAATTTGGTAATACTAAGACAGATATTCCCTGCTTAACGGCAGGGGCTTTTGTTAGCTAACGAGAAAGAATAAGATAGACCGTCTTTATGAACGGGATCTTTTCTTGTAAATGGTACATGGCGGCAGGAAGGAGGCTGTTTATGGATAAGAAAGTCACAGAAGTTGTAGAAGCATTTGCGCAGCCAATCGTTGAAGAGTTAAATCTTGAACTTGTAGATGTAGAGTATGTGCAAGAAGGACAAGACTGGTTCTTACGCGTATTCATCGATTCTGAAAAGGGAGTCGACATTGAAGAATGCGGTGCGGTAAGTGAACGTTTAAGCGAAGCTTTAGATAAAGAGGATCCAATTCCTCATCTTTACTTTTTGGATGTATCATCTCCTGGAGCGGAACGCCCATTAAAGAAAGAGAAAGACTTCCAGCAAGCGGTAGGAAAACAAGTGGCAATTAAAACATATGAGCCGATTGATGGTGAGAAGATGTTTGAAGGAAAGCTACTTTCCTACGACGGTACTACAATTACACTACTATTAACAATTAAAACACGTAAAAAAGAAATCCAAATTCCAATGGATAAAGTTGCAAATGCGCGACTTGCTGTTATGTTTTAGTAAGAAGGGGGATCTTCATGAGCACTGAGTTGTTAGATGCTTTGCTCGTATTAGAGTCAGAAAAAGGTATTAGTAAAGATATTATTATTGATGCGATTGAAGCAGCATTAATCTCTGCTTATAAACGCAATTTCAACCAAGCACAAAACGTTCGTGTGAGCTTTAACCCAGAAGTGGGAACAATTCAAGTTTTAGCACGTAAGGACGTTGTGGATAATGTATTTGATCCACGTCTTGAAATCTCTGTAGAAGAGGCAAGACAAATTAATCCAAACTACCAAGATGGCGATGTACTAGAAATTGAAGTAACGCCAAAAGATTTTGGTCGTATTGCAGCGCAAACTGCAAAACAAGTTGTAACACAACGAGTTCGTGAGGCGGAACGTGGTGTTATTTATTCAGAATTTAGTGATCGTGAAGAAGACATTATGGTTGGTATTGTACAGCGCCAAGATGCTCGTTTCATCTATGTAAGCTTAGGTAAAGTAGAAGCTTTATTACCTGTAAGTGAGCAAATGCCAAATGAGCAATATAAACCACATGATCGTATTCGCGTATTTATTACAAAAGTAGAAAAGACAACAAAAGGACCACAAATTTACGTATCACGTACACATCCTGGTCTTTTAAAACGTTTATTCGAAATGGAAGTTCCAGAAATTTATGATGGAACTGTAGAAATTCGCTCTATAGCACGTGAAGCAGGCGACCGTTCTAAAATTTCTGTATATGCAGAGAATATCGATGTTGATCCAGTAGGTTCTTGTGTAGGACCGAAAGGACAACGTGTACAACGCGTTGTAGATGAACTAAAAGGTGAAAAGATTGACATCGTTCGCTGGTCGAATGACCCAGTTGAATATGTTGCAAATGCTTTAAGTCCATCACAGGTTGTTAAAGTACTTGTAGATGAAGCAGAGAAAGCAACAACTGTTGTTGTTCCAGACCACCAGCTTTCATTAGCGATTGGTAAGCGTGGTCAAAATGCGCGTCTTGCAGCTAAATTAACAGGCTGGAAAATTGATATTAAAAGTGAGTCTGATGCGAAACAACTTGGTATTGTGACAGAAGAAGATAACGTAATCGCATTTGGATTCGATTCAGTTGAAGACGAAATCGAATAGAGGTGATGAGTATGAGCAATCGAAAAGTTCCGTTACGAAAATGTATTGCGACGCAAGAGATGAAATCAAAACGAGAGCTAGTTCGCATTGTTCGTTCCAAAGAGGGCGAAGTGTCTATTGATTTATCAGGAAAAAAATCAGGACGAGGTGCATATTTATCAAAAGATAAAGAAAGCATTATTCAAGCCCAAAAGAAAAATATTTTGGAACATCATCTAAAAGCGAAAATCGACAGTTCTCTGTACGAAGAGCTTCTTGAGCTTGTTGAGAAGGAGTCGAAATAAGTGTCTGATTGGAAATCATTTTTGGGACTAGCAAACCGCGCTCGAAAAATTATTTCGGGTGAAGAACTCGTTTTAAAAGAAGTACGAAGTGGCAAAGCAAAGCTAGTATTGCTTTCTGAAGATGCGTCAGCGAACACTACAAAACGTATCATTGATAAAACCACGTACTACAACATACCAATGAGAAAAGTCGAAAATCGACAACAATTAGGGCATGCGATTGGGAGAGACGAGCGAGTCGTTGTAGCTGTGTTAGATGAAGGCTTTGCGAAAAAGCTACGTAGCATGCTCGATACAAATTACCGGGGGTGAAGGTATGAGTAAAATTCGAGTACATGAATATGCAAAAAAAAATAATATCTCAAGTAAAGATCTTATGACAAAACTAAAAGAGATGAATATCGAGGTTTCGAATCATATGACAATGTTAGAAGATGAAGTAGTAAACAAATTAGATAATCAATATAGCGCTGGAGCGGAAAAACCTTCTGTTGCAGATGAGTTTGAAGTAGAAGAGAAAGTTGTTCGCAGTAAAAAGAACAGCAATAAGAATAAGAAAAAAGGCAAAGCAAATGAAGACAAACGTCAAGATAACTTTGCTGGAAGACAACAAACACCAATAGTAGAAACACCAGATAAAATCACTTTCTCTGGAAGCCTTACAGTAGGTGACCTTGCTAAAAAGTTAAGCAAAGAGCCATCTGAAATTATTAAAAAGCTCTTCATGCTAGGAATTATGGCGACAATTAACCAAGACTTAGATAAAGATACAATTGAGTTAATTGCTACTGATTACGGTATTGAAGTAGAAGAAGAAGTAGTTGTAAGTGAAACTGAATTTGAAACATTCATCGATGAGCAAGATGATGAAGAAAACTTAAAAGAACGTCCAGCTGTTGTTACAATTATGGGACACGTTGACCATGGTAAAACAACATTGCTTGACTCTATCCGTAATTCAAAAGTAACTGCTGGCGAAGCTGGTGGAATTACTCAGCATATCGGTGCATACCAAGTTGATGTAAATGATAAGAAAATTACGTTCTTAGATACACCAGGTCACGCGGCATTTACAACAATGCGTGCTCGTGGTGCACAAGTAACAGATATTACAATTCTTGTTGTTGCAGCTGATGACGGTGTTATGCCACAAACAGTTGAAGCGATTAGCCATGCGAAAGCAGCTGGAGTACCAATTATTGTTGCTGTGAATAAAATGGATAAACCAGCGGCAAATCCTGATCGTGTAATGCAAGAATTAACAGAATATGAATTAGTTCCAGAAGCTTGGGGCGGAGACACGATTTTCGTACCAATTTCTGCGATTCAAGGCGAGGGAATTGACAACTTACTAGAAATGATCCTTCTTGTGAGTGAAGTAGAAGAATATAAAGCAAATCCAAATCGCTATGCAGCTGGTACTGTAATTGAAGCACAGCTTGATAAAGGTAAAGGAACTATCGCAACATTACTTGTTCAAAATGGTACACTTCGAGTTGGAGATCCAATTGTTGTTGGAACATCATTCGGTCGTGTTCGTGCAATGGTAAGTGATATTGGTCGTCGTGTAAAAGTTGCTGGTCCATCAACTCCTGTTGAAATTACAGGTTTAAATGAAGTGCCACAAGCGGGAGATCGTTTCATGGCATTCGCTGATGAGAAGAAAGCTCGTCAAATCGGTGAATCACGTGCACAAGAAGCGTTAGTTGCACAACGTGGTGAGAAATCTAAATTCAGCCTGGAAGATTTATTCCAACAAATCCAAGAGGGCGATGTAAAAGAAATTAACTTAATTGTGAAAGCAGACGTACAAGGTTCTGTAGAAGCAATGGCAGCATCACTTCGTAAAATTGATGTTGAAGGCGTAAAAGTGAAAATTATCCATACAGGCGTAGGTGCGATTACAGAATCTGATGTTATTTTAGCTTCTGCATCTAATGCAATTGTAATTGGATTTAACGTACGCCCTGATGTGAATGCGAAGCGTACAGCTGAATTAGAGAAAGTTGATGTTCGTTTACACCGTATTATCTATAAAGTAATCGAAGAAATTGAATCAGCAATGCAAGGTATGCTGGATCCAGAATTCGAAGAAAAAGTAATCGGTCAAGCGGAAGTTCGTCAAACATTCAAAGTAACAAAAGTTGGAACAATCGCAGGTTGTTACGTAATAGACGGTAAAATTACACGTGATAGTGGCGTTCGTATTATCCGTGATGGCGTAGTAGTCTTCGAAGGAAAACTTGATACGTTAAAACGTTTCAAAGACGACGTAAAAGAAGTTGCACAAAACTATGAGTGTGGTATTACAATTGAGAGATATAATGATCTTAAAGAAGGGGACATCATTGAAGCATACGTTATGGAAGAAGTGAAGCGATGATTGTCGCTTCACTCTCATTCGAGTGTATGATTTACGATGTGCATTCTTTAAAAGAGAAACGAGCAATTTTGCAACGTGTGTTAACTCGTGTGAAACAGCGCTATAATGTAGCTGTTTCTGAAGTTGGGCATCAAGATGTATGGCAACGTACAGAAATTGCAATTGTTTCCGTATCCTCAAATCGTGTTGTCTGTGAAAAAGAAATGAATCGTGTACTTGAGTATATCGATTCATTTCCTGAAATTGAACGTACGATAACACATTTGGAATGGTATTGAATGAGGTGAAGAGTTATGAAATTACGTGCGAACCGTGTGGGCGAGCAAATGAAAAAAGAATTAGGCGACATTATCAGTCGTAAAATTAAAGACCCACGTATTGGATTTGTTACAGTAACAGATGTACAAGTAAGTGGAGATTTACAAATTGCTAAAGTATATATTTCTGTTTTAGGTGACGAAGAACAGAAAGAAAATACATTAAAAGGTTTAGCGAAGGCAAAAGGCTTTATTCGTTCAGAAATTGGCCAACGTATTCGTCTTCGTAAAACACCGGAAATTTCCTTTGAGTTTGATGAGTCTATCGGATATGGTCATCGAATTGATACACTTTTACATCAAATTAATAAAGACGATAAACGTGAAGAATAATGGATAGACATTTGTCTATCCATTTTTTCAATGTAAAATAAGTTTTGCATAATTGCAATTACTACAAAAGAATAACGATGAGGTGAATATATGGAAGGTGTAGTATTATTACATAAGCCAAAGGGAATGACATCACATGATTGTGTGTTCAAATTAAGAAAGATATTGCGTGAGAAACGAATTGGTCATACAGGGACGCTGGATCCAGATGTAACAGGAGTATTACCTATTTGCGTTGGGCGTGCAACAAAAATTGCGCAATTTTTAACAAGTGAAACAAAGACATACGAAGGTGAAGTGACATTAGGGTTTTCAACAACAACAGAAGATGCTTCTGGTGAAGTTGTGGAGAAACAAGATGTAAATCGTGTCCTTACACGTAAAGAAGTAGAAGAGGTACTAGCGGAACTAACAGGGACAATTGAACAAATGCCACCGATGTTCTCAGCTGTAAAAGTTAACGGAAAAAAACTATACGAATATGCAAGGGCAGGACAAGAAGTTGAACGTCCAGTTCGTACAATTACAATTCATGAATTTGTATTACTTGATGAACGTGAAGTTTTTGAAGGAGAAAACATTTCATTTCGTTTCCGTGTAACGTGTAGTAAAGGAACATATGTAAGAACACTAGCAGTAATGATTGGTGAAAAACTTGGATTTCCATCACATATGTCTCACCTTGTAAGAACAGCATCTGGTGAATTTTTACTAGAAGATTGCATATCATTTGAAGAAATTGAAGAAAGCGTGCAAAATGGAACAGTAGAGTCTATTTTCATCTCAATCGATGAGGCGCTAAGTAAGTTTCCAAAAATGGTTGTAGATGAAAAGCAAGCTGAAAAAATAAAGAACGGTATGTTCTTAAAGAATGAATTAGAAACAACAGCACCATTTATTACAGTATTTGATAAAAATGATCGTTGCTTAGCAATTTATGAGCATCACCCAAAACACCCTGGCATGCTAAAGCCAATGAAAGTACTTGTGAATAATCAAGAACTAAAGCTATAATGAATTATTGGAAGGATTATTACAGAAAAAGGTGAATTCAAGCGTGAAACTTATTCATTTAACTCATCCACATGAACAAAATAAAATAGAATTACCACCTACTGTAATGGCATTAGGATATTTTGATGGCATTCATTTAGGACATCAACGTGTGATTCGAACAGCGAAAAAAATAGCGGATGAAAGAGGATGTAAAAGTGCTGTCATGACGTTCCATCCACACCCATCTGTTGTATTAGGGAAAAAAGAAGCGCATGTGGAGTATATTACACCGATGCGTCTTAAAGAAGAAATCATCGCAAGTTTAGGAATTGATATCTTATATGTGGTGAAATTCGATGAGCCATTTGCTGGATTATTGCCACAACAGTTTGTCGATGAGTATATTATCGGTTTAAATGTAAAGCATGTAGTAGCAGGCTTTGATTATTCATATGGACGTTTAGGAAAAGGGAAGATGGAGACTTTACCATTTCATGCAAGAGGGGAGTTTACACAAACCGTGATCGAAAAAGTTGAATATCAAGAAGAAAAAGTAAGTTCTACTTCATTACGAAAGTTAATTCGAAACGGTGAAATGGAACAAATTCCATCTATTTTAGGGAGAGCTTACACGGTAGAAGGAACAGTTGTACACGGTGATAAGCGTGGACGTCAAATTGGTTTTCCAACTGCAAATATAGGTTTAAGTGATGAATATCTGTTGCCACCTGTAGGTGTATATGCGGTAAGGTTGAAGGTTCATGATGAATGGCATGATGGTGTATGTAATATCGGATATAAACCAACTTTCAAAGAGAATGAGCGTCAATTATCTATTGAAGTGCATCTATTTGAATTTAATAAAGACATATACGATCAAAGTGTTACAGTGGAGTGGCACATGCGTATAAGAGAAGAAAAAAAGTTTAATGGAATTGATGAGTTAGTTGCGCAAATCGCTCAAGATAAAAAGGTTGCCCAAGAATATTTTGCGAGCGTAAAGAATATACTTGCTTTTTCAAATGAAAAGTAGTATTCTATGTTATGTACTTTATGACAACCATTACTTGGCATTGCGACTCACCGATGCTTGCTAGGTAACTGGGGGTTTAATTATTAGGAGGTGAAATAGGATGGCTTTAACACAAGAGCGTAAAAATGAAATCATTGCACAATTTAGAACTCATGAGACTGATACTGGTTCTCCAGAGGTTCAAATTGCTGTCCTAACGGAGCAAATTAACACTCTAAACGAGCACTTACGTACTCACAAGAAGGATCATCATTCACGTCGTGGTCTATTAAAGATGGTTGGTAAACGTCGTAACTTACTTACTTACCTTCGTAATAGCGATATCACACGTTACCGTGAATTAATCACAAAGCTTGGCTTACGTCGATAGTCAAAGAAGCGGGAATATTCCCGCTTTTTTGTTAGGTAAAAATATATCTTCTACTCTTTATAGCTTACTTAATTTTCGGCAATACTAGAGGAAAGAATATTGTGATATACTATCCATTTACATAGAAGAATTGAATATTTTAAATTGAGAGGGGTACTTAAATGAGTCAGGAAAAGCAAGTCTTCTCGATAGATTTAGCTGGTCGTCAGCTAACAATTGAAACAAGTCAGCTTGCAAAACAAGCAAACGGAGCAGTATTAGTAAGATATGGCGACACAGCAGTTCTATCTACAGCAACTGCATCAAAAGAGCCGAAAAATGTAGATTTCTTCCCGCTTACAGTAAACTATGAAGAGCGTTTATATGCAGTCGGAAAAATCCCAGGCGGTTTTATTAAGCGCGAAGGCCGTCCAAGTGAAAAAGCAATTTTAGCAAGTCGTTTAATTGACCGTCCACTCCGTCCACTTTTCGCAGATGGTTTCCGTAATGAAGTACAAGTTGTCAGCATCGTAATGAGTGTTGATCAAGACTGTTCTTCTGAGATGGCAGCTATGCTTGGTTCTTCATTAGCATTATCTATTTCAGATATTCCATTTGAAGGTCCAATCGCAGGTGCGACAGTTGGTCGTATTAATGGCGAGTTCGTTATTAATCCAACAGTAGAACAGCAAGAACAAAGTGATATTCACCTTGTTGTAGCTGGTACGAAAGATGCAATTAACATGGTTGAAGCAGGAGCGGATCAAGTACCTGAAGAAACAATGTTAGAAGCAATTATGTTTGGACACGATGAAATTAAACGTCTAATTGCATTCCAAGAAGAGATTGTACAAGCTGTCGGTAAAGAGAAAACAGCAGTGAAACTTTATGAAGTGGATGCTGATTTGAACCAAGCTGTACGTGAAATGGCTGAGACAGATATGCATTCTGCAATTCAAGTGCACGAAAAACATGCACGTGAAGATGCAATTAGCGTAGTGAAAAAGCGTGTAATTGAGCATTACGAAGCTGAGGAAGCGGATGCTGATACATTAGGACAAGTAAGTGAGATTTTATATAAAATTGTAAAAGAAGAAGTACGTCGTCTTATTACAGTTGAAAAAATCCGCCCAGATGGTCGTAAAGGTGACGAAATTCGTCCTCTAGCATCAGAGGTTGGCATTTTATCTCGTACACATGGTTCTGGTCTATTCACACGTGGACAAACGCAAGCATTAAGTATTTGTACATTAGGTGCATTAGGCGATGTGCAAATTTTAGATGGTCTAGGTGTAGAAGAGTCAAAACGCTTTATGCACCATTATAATTTCCCTTCATTTAGTGTTGGTGAAACAAGACCAATGCGTGGACCAGGTCGTCGTGAAATTGGTCATGGTGCACTAGGAGAACGTGCTCTTGAACCTGTACTTCCATCTGAAAAGGATTTCCCGTATACAGTTCGTCTTGTATCTGAAGTATTAGAATCAAATGGTTCAACTTCACAAGCAAGTATTTGCGGTAGTACATTAGCGATGATGGATGCGGGTGTACCACTTAAAGCGCCAGTTGCTGGTATTGCAATGGGGCTAGTGAAATCTGGTGAGCATTACACAATTTTAACAGATATTCAAGGAATGGAAGATCATTTAGGTGATATGGACTTTAAAGTAGCAGGTACTGCAAAAGGTGTAACTGCACTACAAATGGACATTAAAATCGATGGTTTATCTCGTGAGATTTTAGAAGAAGCATTACAACAAGCAAAAGTTGGTCGTATGCACATTCTAGATCACATGTTATCTGTTATCGCTGAACCTCGCATTGAGTTATCTGCGTATGCTCCGAAGATTATTACAATGGCAATTAACCCAGATAAAATTCGTGATGTTATTGGACCAAGTGGTAAACAGATTAATAAAATCATTGAAGAAACTGGCGTTAAAATTGACATCGAGCAAGATGGTACAGTATTCATTTCATCAATTAATCAAGAGATGAATGAAAAAGCGAAGAAAATTATCGAAGATATCGTTCGCGAAGTACAAGTAGGCGAAATCTACTTAGGAAAAGTTAAACGTGTTGAAAAATTCGGTGCGTTCGTTGAATTATTTAGCGGTAAAGATGGACTTGTTCACATTTCTGAACTTGCACTTGAGCGTGTAGGTAAGGTAGAAGACGTTGTGAAAATCGGTGATGAGATTTCAGTTAAAGTTATCGAGATTGACAAACAAGGTCGTGTAAACTTATCTAGAAAAGTATTGCTAAAAGAAGAGCAAGAAAAAGAAGCAGCTAAAGAAGAAGCAGCTAAAGAAGAAAACGCACAAGAGCAACAATAAGTGAAAGCCAGTTTAGCTGGCTTTTTTTGTTATGTAAAAAATGTGATTCATTTAGATTTTTATGTGAGTATAGGTATAGTTTTCATCATAACGCTCAAATTAACAAAGATAAGAAGAAAATGGTTTCTTTTTTATAGTTAATGGGAGGGTTTATATGAAAGCTCGTATATTAGCGTACATATTTATATTTTCTTTATATGTGGGTTTTGGCTCTTATTCCGTTTTTGCGCAGGATAACTTGCATGAAGAGATTCAAAAACATGTAAAACAGTACGAGATTATGCCGCAAAATGCGATGATTGATAAGATTTGGAAGGCGACGCCTGGGTATAATGGAAAACAAGTGGATATAGAAGCGTCCTATAATAATATGAAGAAAATCAAGAAGTTTGATCAAAAACAACTTGAATTTAAGGAAGTATCACCGAGTGTTCACTTAGAAGATTTACCACCAGCTCCCATTTATCGAGGACATCCAAATAAAAAAATGGTGGGATTAACAATTAATGTGGCCTGGGGTAATGAGTATTTGCCACGTATATTAGAGGTATTGAAAAAACATGATGTGAAGGCGACTTTCTTTTTAGAAGGACGCTGGGTGAAAGAAAATTTACGATTTGCCAAAATGATTGTCGATGCAAATCAAGAAGTAGGAAATCATTCTTACACACACCCTGATATGAAAACGCTGTCTACAGATGAAATACGAGATCAATTACAAAAAACGAATCGAATGATAGAAGCAGCTACAAATCAGAAAGTGAGATGGTTTGCTCCGCCAAGCGGAAGCTTTCGGGATGAGGTAGTAAAAATAGCGGATGATTTCCAAATGGGGACGATTATGTGGACTGTAGATACAATTGATTGGAAGCGGCCAGAACCGGGTGTGTTATTGCAGAGAGTAATGCGAAAAATACATCCAGGTGCTATTGTGCTAATGCATCCTACTTCATCTACAACAGAAGCGCTAGATACTATGATTAAAAATTTAAAGGAACAAGGATATAAAGTGGGGAATATTACAGAATTACTAGATGAAAAACGTGTGGATTAAATACATTTGCATGACATTCATCTCTAAACTTGTTATCATTAAATAATAGCAATTATTTAGAGAAACTGGCATTAGGAGGAAAGTTTTTGATTAAAAAATATACTTGTAAAAATGGTGTAAGAATTGTTATGGAGAATATACCAACTGTACGCTCGGTTGCGATTGGTATATGGATCCACGCAGGTTCAAGAAATGAAAATGAAAAAAATAATGGGGTTTCGCACTTTTTGGAACATATGTTCTTTAAAGGAACAGAAACGCGAAGTGCAAGAGAGATTGCAGAATCATTTGATAGCATTGGTGGACAAGTAAATGCTTTTACTTCAAAAGAATATACATGTTACTATGCGAAAGTGCTAGATGAGCATGCTAAATACGCGTTAGATGTTTTAGCAGATATGTTCTTTAATTCAACATTTGATGAGGAAGAACTGAAAAAAGAGAAGAATGTTGTATGTGAAGAAATAAAAATGTACGAAGATGCGCCAGATGATATTGTGCATGATATGTTAACGAAAGCAACATATGAAACGCATCCGCTTGGATATCCTATTTTAGGAACAGAAGAAACGCTTGAAACATTTAAAGGTGATACGTTACGTCAATATATGAAAGATCATTACACACCTGAAAATGTTGTTGTATCAATTGCAGGAAATATTGATGAAGCATTTTTACAAACTGTAGAGCAATATTTCGGTAATTACGAAGGAACAACAAATCGTGAACAAGTACATAGCCCAATCTTCTATTTCAATAAAGTAGCGCGTAAGAAAGAAACAGAACAAGCTCATTTATGTTTAGGATATAAAGGCTTGCAAATGGGCCACGAAGATATTTATAACTTAATTGTATTAAATAATGTTTTAGGCGGTAGTATGAGTAGCCGTTTATTCCAAGAAGTACGTGAGCAACGTGGATTGGCGTACTCAGTATTCTCTTATCACTCTTCTTATGAAGATACAGGAATGTTAACACTTTACGGTGGAACAGGTAGTAAACAATTAGATACACTGTATGAAACAATGCAAGAAACGTTAAATACGTTGAAAAATACGGGTATTACAGAAAAAGAGCTTGTTAACAGTAAAGAACAATTAAAAGGAAACTTAATGTTAAGTTTAGAAAGTACGAATAGTCGTATGAGCCGTAATGGTAAAAACGAATTGCTTCTTCGTAAACATCGTTCTCTTGATGAGATTATTGAAAGTGTAAACACTGTAACAAAGCAAAATGTAGACGAGTTAATTCGCAATATGTTTACCGATGAATTCTCTGCGGCACTTATTAGTCCAGATGGAAAACTGCCAAAAGGGATGAAACTTTAATCGATTTTGTAATGCATTCGCTTTCGGAAATAACCGTATCTCTTTTATAGGAGATACGGTTATTTTTTTTATATATGCAGAATAGGTACTTATTATAGGATAACCTTCATGAAAAGTAGGATAGGGGGAGATTTAATGCGTTTAAGTGAATTAAGTGGCAAAGAGATTGTGGATTTAGAAAGAGCAGAAAAAATGGGAGTTTTAGGTCATGCAGATTTAGAAATTGATGAGAGAGATGGACAAATACAAGCGCTTATTATACCTACTGGGAAATGGGGAGGTTTTAAAAGAGAACAGCAAGAAGTGAGAGTAGAGTGGAGCAAAATTAAGAAGGTGGGAAATGATATGATACTTTGTGATCTTACGAACCATTCAAGATCGGAGTGAAAGATGACCATTTTGGTTGTCTTTTTTTATTTTTATATAAAGTGAAGGCTTTTACGAGTAGCCTGTGACTGCCTCCTAACTTCTTTGTTTCAGCCGAATTTTGAGGAGGCAGTCTTACTCCTCACAAATAGCGGGATAAAGAAGTTAAATCACGTGTGCTTTTTGTTTTTCAATCACCTCAAACCCGTACATTACATATGATGTGGAGGAAAAAGAAAAAGTAGGCATTTTTCTTATAAATGAAAGAAAAAGAAGGTGAATTAGGGAATGTTGACTGAGATGCATATTGCTGTCATAGGAGGAGATGCACGGCAGCTAGAAGTAATTCGCAAGCTAGTCGAACTGGACGCAAAACTTTCATTAATAGGGTTTGAACAGTTAGACCATGGCTTCACAGGGGCAGCAAAAGAAAGTATACAAGATTTAAATTTCACTTCTTTAGATGCGATTATTTTGCCGGTTGCAGGGACGAATGCCAAAGGAGAAGTAGATACTATTTTTTCAAATGAAAAAGTTTCCATAACGAAAGAACAAATTGAAAAGACGCCAGAAAACTTTACTATATATTCAGGTATTGGTACACCTTACTTGGAAAATCTCGTATCTACTACAAATCGCAAACTTGTAAAATTATTTGATCGTGATGATGTTGCAATCTATAACTCTATTCCTACCGTAGAAGGTACACTAATGATGGTTATTCAACATACTGATTACACAATTCATGGATCGAATGTAATGGTTTTAGGATTTGGTAGAACTGGTATGAGTGTTGCAAGAGCCTTTCAATCATTAGGAGCACATGTCAAAGTTGGAGCGAGACGTTCGGAACATATTGCTCGTATTACAGAAATGATGTTTTCTCCTTTTCATATGCAAGACATAGAGAAAGAAGTAGGTAATATCGATATTGTTATTAACACAATTCCACATCTCGTTGTGACAGCGAATGTTCTTTCAAAAATGCCAGCTCATACGCTAGTTATTGATTTAGCTTCTAAGCCAGGTGGAACGGACTTTCGCTATGCGGAGAAGCGTGGAGTGAAGGCACTATTAGCACCTGGTCTTCCTGGGATTGTTGCACCGAAAACAGCAGGACAAATATTAGCGAATGTTCTTTCTCAGTTATTAATAGCAGATGCAATCGCAAAGGAGGAGGATGAGAAATGAGTTTGAAGGGGAAACGAATTGGTTTCGGATTTACAGGCTCACATTGTACGTATGAAGAAGTTATGCCGCATTTAGAGAAGTTAATTGCAGAAGGTGCAGAAGTACGTCCCGTTGTTTCTTATACTGTCCAATCAACAAATACTAGATTTGGCGAAGGGGAAGAATGGATTAAAAAGATCGAAGAAATAACAGGGTTTAAAGCAATTAATTCAATTGTCGGAGCAGAACCACTCGGACCAAAAATCCCGCTAGATTGTATGGTGATTGCTCCTTTAACTGGAAATTCGATGAGTAAATTTGCGAATGCGATGACAGATTCTCCAGTATTAATGGCAGCAAAAGCGACGCTTAGAAATGGAAAGCCTGTTGTGTTAGCTGTTTCGACGAATGATGCTTTAGGGCTTAATGGGGTAAATCTAATTACACCAACAAGGTGACGACAAAGCGCGAACGCTTATATGTCGACATCTTGAGGGAGCTTAGGGTAAAGCACAAGTTCGAAATCATCGAGCCTTTGCCATTTTTCTTTCTTATAAACAGCCTTTTCTAAAACTGACTTTAGGAGGCTGTTTTTCTTTTTTGGATCATCTGTTTTGGAGTACAGATCAAGAACATGCTCCACTTGAGGAATTGTATCTTTCTTCACTTTTTCTTTTTTGATTTCTGTTTTAATTTCTTTCTTTAACTTCTCCATTGTTTCGGTAATCTCATTAATGCGATCAGAAACCACATTCGAACGTTCTAAAAACATATCGACAGTGTAAACACCACGCTCTAATAAATCATGTAAATTATTTTTTTGTTTTTGGACATCCACTAATTCTTTTTCAAGCTTACGTAATGCAACTTCATTCATTTGAATAACTTGCGTTTCTTTCAATTTGTCATCTTGCTTATGTTTTTCAAAATCAGCTTTATAATCGATATACCATTCTTTTAAAGCCTCGAGTAAACGCTTCTCGATTAATTCAGTATAGCTTGATTTGTTTTCACAGCCACGGTGTTTACAATCCATAGTTTCTTTTCGGTTCTTTGGATAACGTTGGACCATACTGTAACCACATTTAGCGCATTTAATAATACCAGCCAATGGATTCTTTATCCCGTTCGTATTATATGGAATGTGATACCTTGAGTTTAATTTTTCTTGCACTTGCTCAAACAAGCTTTCGGGTATGATAGGTTCATGTTTTCCATCAGCAATAATCCAATCTGATTTATCTTGTCTTGCACAGCTACGTTTCACAGCGTCAGGAAGTTTTACTTCTTTTCGTTTTTGCCACGTTACTTTTCCGATGTACACATTGTTTTTTAATATATCCAAGATGCTATAAGGATTCCATTCATTCCCTAACTTACTCTTATAGCCAAGATCGTTTAACTTGTTCCTAATTGCACTCGCACCCATATCCTCATTCGCATACCAATCAAATATCATTCTTACAACAGAAGCTTCTTCTGAATTAATTGTTAAAGTACGCTCTCGCTTATTTAAACGGTGTATATCATATCCGAATGGTGCATGTGTACCAAGGTAATTCCCAGCCTCTACACTAGCAATACGACCTCGTTGCATACGGCGTGTAATAATCTTTAACTCCTTACGTGCCATAAATGCTTCAAATTCGCTGTATTCTTCATCCCACTCATCATTAAGGTCATAAGTCTTCCTTGGTGTCATAATCTTCGTATTCGAGCGTTTAAACGTCTCTAAAATGATTCCTTGCTCTTTCATACCACCACGACCTAAACGGTCCATATCCATGCAAAGAACAGCATCATATTTGTTATCTTCAATTTCTTCAAGTAGCGCCAACATTTCAGGGCGTTTCACTAAGCTCTCACCAGAAACAATTTCCTCACGGACAGCTAAAATATTTAAGTTCATTTCCTTGGCAATTTTCAACAGGGTAGAGCGGTGCTTTGCTAAAGTTTCGCCTTCACCGCGTGCTTCGGCTTCGAGATCGGCGCGGGATTTTCTTAGGTAGATTGCGGTTTTCATAGTTAGACCTCCTTGTTATTAGTTTATTATACGGAAAGTAAATAAATAGAAGAAGTAAAAAGAAAAACTCCTAAGAAGGAGCTTGAGGATTCTTATCATTTATGGTGTGTACGTTTTTTTATCTTTTCATATTTTAGATATACTTCAGACGAGAAGTTAAATACATAAGATACGTTCTCCATTGATTCATCATCAAAGGAACATACAGTTCTGTTTTCATCGAGTGTATACTTATGTATAATTTTTCGATTCTGTAAATCTTCATCTGATAGAATAGTGATAACAAATTCAGGTTGATTAAAATTTCTATATTGAAACATAGCTATAAAATAAAAAGCGCTCACCAGCAAAGGTGTACATATATTTAATAAGCTTTGCTCAATGTTATTCCACTCAATAAGTTTCTTAAATAAAATACTATAAAAAGGAATACTAAAAATTATATGTGAAATTATAAGCCATTTAAGAATACGGAAACGTTTCTTACTTTTGGCACTTTTAATAAAATAAATGATTGGAACCATTAAAAAAAACCATAAAAGACCACTGATTAATTTAAATATTAAAAATTCCTTTGGAGTAAGATTAATAAACAAATTAGATATATAATCAAAGATAAAAATAGATGGCCATATAAATCCAACACAATAAATTAAAATTGTTCCTAGGGTGAAATCAAAAATATTTAGAATGGCTCGTGAAACTTTAGTAAAGAAAAGTTTATCAAAATCACTTGTAGTGGTGAGAATAATAAAGTTTTTTAATATTATTCCCACAGCAGATACTATAGTTACGATAGCAGCAATGTTTTTTAATATACCGTCATTTATTAAATTTGAAAGCACTAAGCTTCTCTCCTTTGATATTTACTGCCCACCACATATCTTTAAAGTCCCATCTTACTCTAATTTCGGTAAAGATTAATTTTTGTAATACTCTTGAGTGGGAGCGTACGTTTTTAGACGTGCAAATCCTTCTGGAACTCCATGAATTTCCGCAACTTCTTGAATTGACAAATGTGTATCCTCGTATGTAGAAATTATCTCGTCAGTAAGTAACAGCTCTACAGCAAATGTATTTGCTTCAATTTCAAAACGATCTACTGAAAAAAATGTTTGATTGCGCAAGAAGGGAGTATTTGCCTTAGGATGAAGTAAGGCATGTCCTAATTCATGAGCGCAAACAAAACGTTGGAGTGTTTCGTTAATTTGATTATTAATATGGATAAATTTGAAGCGTTTATATGTGTTGTAAAAACCAAGAGTATTCCCAAGGTCTTCAAACAACACTATAATATTTTTTCGTCTAGCAATTTTAAATGGATTTGTTGTTTCATGTTTTTCTGCGATTTTGATTGCGTATTCTTTAATGTTCATTTCTCCCTCCGTTCAATCTTTTTTATACTTGTTTGGAGTGAATTTTTGTTTTGCTAATTGTTTTGCCATGCGCATTGAGTTCTCCAGAGAGATGCGAATCATTTCTTTTGTATGTTCGTCTATTGGTTCTCCGTCAAACATTAACGCTTCATCACTGTTTTCTAATTGTTCTAGAGTTTTCTCTAAATCACGAGCGATATCACGACTATCTTTTTTTGTTAAGTCAGGAAGTGTATTGGATATTCTTGATTCATCTTCTCTTCCTAATAAATAGTCTGTTGTTACTCCTAAAACGTTTGCTAAATCTTTTAGCATTTCGTTTGAGGGAGTGCTATGTCCGTTCTCATAGTTACTAATGGTTCCTTTAGTGGTATTTACTTTATTGGCTAATTCTTGTTGAGTAAGTTTACGTATTTTACGTGTTTCTTTTAACCTTTGTTTCAACATTTTTAGCACCTCCCGTTAATAAAAAGTACAAAGATATTGTACCTTATACAAATGAAACATTAAACTTTGTACAAGATATTTGTACAAATGTGTTGACGTACAAGAATCTTATACTTATAATTAAAGTACAAATTACTTATACAAGGAGCGAGACAGTGAACAAAAATATCAAGTTAATTAGAGCTAGAAAAAAAAGTAAGTTAACGCAACAAGAACTTGCAGGTAGAATGCAAGTTACAAAATCCACAATAAGTAATTGGGAAAATGGTTATAGTAATCCAAATCTTGAAAAAGCTATAAGATTGGCTGCCATTCTTGGGTGTGATGTAAAAGATTTAATTTGATGTATATAAGTACAAGAATCTTATACATAATGGGTGGGAAGTGGGTGAAAAAATGACAGCAACTAACATGGCAGTACCAATAGATCAACAGCATAAACATATAAAAAGCACTTCAAGAGGTGACACCATGAGCCAACAAGAAGAATATGCAGCGACTTATGAATTTGGAAAAACGAAAGTCCGTGTTGTGGCTCCTGAACCAAAATCGCAAAAGGATATTGATAAAATCCTTCAAGCATATTACAAGGCTGGTTGGGCCATCATCAAAGAAATGCAAGTGAAAGAAAACCTTGAGGAATAGTTCCTCTCTTTTTACATGAATAATAGACAAGTTACGTATGTACTAAATTCATTATAACCATTTGAAAACTAAATATGGAGGCGAACAGATATGGGAACAAGCATATACTGCAATTCAGCAATAGGGGAATTATTACAGAACGCTAGAGAATGTTGTGATAATGTTCAGCTGAAAACGAAGAAAGGACTATCTAAGTACCTTGGCATTACACATGAACGCTTAACTCGTATTGAATCTGGACTTTCTAAACCAGAATTTGAGCTTGCGATGGATTGGTGTCATGCAACAGGAGCAAAGTTAAATCAACAAGCGATTAAACATATTTATGGTGTTGGCTTACCACCTACAGATCCACGTTTAACTCAAGATGTGAATTTACAATTGATGAACTACATTAAACAAGCTGAAGAAGGAATTGTAGCAGCCAAGAAAATTATGAATTTACAAGTTACAACAAGATCATGGCAACTCGATGAAAAAAAGAAACATGAATATGCAGTTCATGCAAAGGAAATCTTCGATACAATCCAAGCAACTCAATGTGTAGTACAAGCTTTGGAACAAGTACATTTTGGCATTATAGAGCAAACACAAAGAAGTTGGTTGCAAAAGGCTCTGGCGGAAAACGTTATTATTCAATCGGTGGATAGCTTAATGACTATAACAAAAGTGCTGTAAGGGAGGAAGAAAAATGACAGTAGATTATAAGAAACCTAGTTTAAGAGAATATAAGGAACTAATTCGCTATGATGCAAAACTAACTGGTGAAATTAAAATAGCGAAAACACTTGGTGAGGATTCAAAGTCAGTTGAGTTAAAGCAAGAGAAGAAGTTAGTGGGGATTCGAATCAAAATTATCGAAGCATCATTCATTTTAAAACATAAATGGGCAAAAGAAAAAGCTACCGCCTAGACAACAGTAGCTCGCAATACATTTAACAAAGCAATTATAACATTTTATTCATTATTTGGACAAGCCACTGTGCTTGTCGTTATGACCAGAAAGGGTATTGTTCCTCCCATACCCCTACAAAACTCCTTTCTGGTTGTAACGATGCGTACAGCATCAACCCAAATAGAAAGGAGGTGTAATTCATGACAAATAAATACGATCGTCTTTATGATCTAGTTCTTCCAGGAGACTTTTCATTAGCGAATAAACTTCATAACTGTATGGTTGCATGTATTCATAACATGTTTAATGCAGAATCAGCTGAAGAATCAAATCGCTGGGAAGAAGAACTGGAGCGATGTATGAAAGAATTTAAAATGCTTCGTGATACAAAAGAAGAACATGAGGCATCGATGAGTTATCGTGTAGTGATTAAAGATTTAAGAGCAAGAGGAGTTAATGCCTCTTTAGTAACACGTAGAAAATAAAAAATCTACCACTTGGCAGAGTGATAGATAAATAGCTTTGGAAAAAATATTTGAATTAATTATATCAAATTAGCATTCGTATAACAACGGAGTGTGTTGCATGCTTTTAGACAAATCATTACATAGAGTGTTGCTGAATCCTAAGATACTTCAGCAAGCGACATCAGAGCAACACCTAATTTACTTAGTAAACCAATATCTCAAAATAGGATACAAGAATTATCGCTTATTACGTGTAGAGGACAGATTTGCGATATGTAAACGGGAGGATGAATAATATGGCGGTTTATAGACCAGTTCAAGTTTCATTTTGGCAGGATGCAAAAGTTATTGAGGAGATGACTCCTGAAGATAAACTATTTAATTTGTATCTTCTTACAAACCCATGCACTACACAAATTGGAGTGTATCAAATCACGAAAAAGCAAATGGCTTTTGATTTAGGTTATTCCATGGAAAGTGTTAATGCGCTCTTAGATCGTTTCGAAAACCATCATAAATTGGTTGTGTACAATCCAGAAACACGCGAATTAGCTATCGTTAATTGGGGGAAATACAACCTTAATAGAGGTGGGAAGCCTATAGAGGATTGTGTTCGTAAAGAACTTGAAGGGGTATCTGATATTAGTTTGATTCATCTAGTTACTCCAAAAGTTAAGAATGACAAAATTCGTGCTATTTTTGAAGAATTTCTTGCTGTTAACGATACGTGCCACGATACGTCAACGATAAGTGGGCAAAAAGAAAAAGAAAAAGAAAAAGAAAAACAACAACAAGAAGAACGTGCAGGCGCGGAAGAAGTTGTTGAAGTTAATCCAATTTCTTTTTACGAACAAAACTTCGGATTCATTACACCTTTTATTGCAGATGGCATTCATGCTTGGGTAGACGATTTAAATGCAGAATTAGTTGTTAAAGCTATGGAGATTGCTTTAGAAAAAAATACTAGAAACATGTCTTACGTAAATACGATTTTAAAAGATTGGCATCTTAAAGGCTTAAAAACAGTAGCAGATGTTGAATCGGCTGATAAAGTATTTCGTGCTCAACGAACGGTACAAACACAAAAACAATCTCCTTACCAACAGAAGGGCCTATCTGAATCTACTAAAAACGTATTACAGCAACAAGAATCATGGGAACAAAACACCCCTACGGAAGAAGAACTTGCAGTACTTAATCAACAGAATGGATGGATGATGCAATGAGTAACGAAATCATTCGTAATGTAGAAGCCGAACAAAGCGTTTTAGGTAGCATCATCGTAGAAGGTGATTTGATAAAAGATTGCCAGCTAAAACCGAAACAATTTTCTGTTCCAACACATCAAATGATTTTTAAAGCGATGAGAGAGCTAGAGGATGCTGAAAGTCCAATAGATCTTGTAGCTTTAGTCGGAAAATTTGAAGACAGCTTTATGAATCAAATCGGTGGTATTACGTTCTTTGTAAACTTAACAGAGATTATTTCAGCAACAAAGAACTTTTCCTATCACGAAAGTTTAGTAATCGAAGCCTGGAAGATGCGACATGCTCAAGAAGTTGCTGGTAATTTATATAATGGCCTTCAGCAAGATAAGGACATGAGTGTAATTAGTAAATCAATTGATGAGCTAAGTGCGATTGAAGAAACAGGTTATTCAGATGATTTTAACTTGAAAGAAACACTCGTAGATTTATATAAAAAAATGCAAATTGATGTTGGTGATTTAACAGGTATAAACACTGGTTACGATGATTTGAATAGGATGACTTCAGGATTGCAAGAAGGCGATTTAATCATCGTTGGTGCACGGCCTTCGATGGGGAAAACAGCATTTGTATTAAACATCGCATATCACGCAGCGAGCTCTAATGCAGCGACGGGAGTTTTCTCACTTGAGATGGGAGAAGAGCAATTGCTCAAGCGTATGATTTCAAGTACCGGTAATGTAGATGCTACGAAATTAAAGAATCCTAAAAAGTTATGCAATCTTAAAGATTGGGAAAAGATTAGTCAGGCAATGGGATTGATAAATGATTTGCCGTTAGAAATATACGATAAAGCAAATGTGACGATGCAAGAAATTTATGCAAAGACTAGAAAGCTAAAACGTATATACCCTGACAAAAAAGTGTTAATAGCGATTGATTATTTACAGCTTATCGTAGGGGATCCAAAACATAGAGGCAATCGAATGCAAGAAATTGGAGAGATTAGCCGTAAGTTGAAACTGATGGCCAGAGAATTAAATGTATGTGTAGTCGCTTTATCACAATTAAGCCGTGCTGTTGAAAGCAGGCAAGATAAAAGGCCGTTGTTATCTGACTTACGTGAGAATGGTCAAATTGAGCAAGATGCAGACTTGATTGCATTCTTATATCGTGAAGATTATTACGATGCAGAAACGGAAAACAAAAACATAACCGAAATCATTTTAGCTAAACAAAGGAACGGACCTGTAGGTGTTGTTGAACTAGCATTTGTTAAGGAGTTTAGTAAGTTTGTTAACTTAGAACGTAGATTCAATGGACAACAGGGGGCTCAATAATGTTATTACGTCAAGAGGTAGAACGTAGAAAGTTGTTTATCATTCGCAAATTATTAGGTTTAGGGATAGCGGAAATTAACGGGCAAACATTAGATCAACTAACGTTAACGCAGCTTGAAGGCATTTTAATAGCAAGTTTGCAGGTATTGGAGGGAGCGAACGATGCCAAAGCAGTTAACAATCTTTGATGTTGAACCTGTTGTGTCATTTGATCCTAAGAAAGCGCACATTCATCGTTTGAATTCGCGATTACGTTTTGCTGATGTTGTGGTCCAAATACCGCGGCAGGCAAAAGCAACTGACGAGCTAAAACCAACAACAGCACCTGATGATTGTTATGAGTTATTTGAAGATTATACGATTGGCATTTGGCGTTTTAAACGCGCAGAGGATAAACAATTTGATTGGGAAGAAGCGGAAAAGATATGTAAACAGGCAAGGGATAATAAAGAGCCGGTTCCGATACGGCTTCATTTATCACTTGAACAAGCATTCGTTCCAGAAAATGTTGTGCAATATTTGTAGAAAAATAAAAAAAGCCGAGAATACTCCCGACCAACTTCGACAAAGTAATTATATCATGGGAGTGGTGAATGTGGCGATTCTTAAAGAAGATATTGCAGAAATGAAGGCAGAAATTTCGTTAGTTGAAAATATGATTTATGTCGTAAAAGACGGACAAGTTCATCCGATTGAGCCGCCAACAAGCGGTCATGGTGAACAGTCCTTTGTATATAAAAGCGGAAAAGTAACTCGTATGGATGAGCGGAAAACACAGTTGATTTAATAGAATTTGAATTTTATTAAGAAATGAGGGAGAAAGATGAGATTGCAAATATTAAAAGAGGGCGATGTTGTTGAAGTTACAAAAGAATTTTGGTTCTATGCGGATTACTACGAAGTAGGCACAGTATTTACGATAACGGCGGAAATGGTAAATCATAATTTTGAAATGTTTACTAGAAAGAAATAAAAGCGTTACTTTGTCGAAAAGGGGAACGCAAAGATAAAATAAGACCGATCCATTTATCGGAACGGCCTTACGAATGCCTTGTGCTGGAGTTTGACACCAATGGCTTAAGATGTTTTCTCTAAACAGTATGTACAAGAATCTTTACGATTATACACAAAAACAGCAGGCAACTGACTAAGTTGCCCGCTATGCTCTTGCACTGCACGGAGGAGCGCTTTCCGTTTTGAAAGAGTGAAGCCGGGGAGAAGTCGGCTTAGAGGTAGTATGTGTAATACAAAAAAAGACTATTCGTAAAGGGGAATGAGAGATGTATAAAAAGATCGTGGAATATGATTCTGAAAATCCTTTTGGGAATATGAGTGAGTACAAGCTTATAAAGGAAATCGAATCAACAAAAGATGATTTGTTTGATTACAACCTACTTATTAATGGAAAGACATATAGAGTATGTGCTGGTTCTCCTAAAGAAGGAATCCTTGCAGTTGAAGAAATTCAGTTAAACAATAATCCAGAAAGTAATGTAAGAAGCGAAGACGGGTTAGAATGTCCGTATTGTCAGTATGTTGATCATGATGCATTTGAATTAGAAGGAAATGAAGGTACTACAGAATGTAGATGTTGTGATTCGGAAATCAAGTATGTAAGAAATGTAGTTATGAACACTTTAGGTGAATGCGAGGAAGTTATTTATCATACAGCTCCAGTTAAATTAAATGAACCAATAAAACTTTAACAAAATAGTTATTTGAATGGAAAATAATAAAGCCCTAGCAAGGGGAGCTAGGGCAGGGGATAGGGTATCAAGAATTTTCGGGTCAATAACGAATGACTTCTTCGAATGAGCTTAGTTTAACACACAA
The DNA here is from genome assembly GCF_042136375.2 of Bacillus altaicus. NCBI lineage: Bacteria > Bacillati > Bacillota > Bacilli > Caryophanales > Bacillaceae > Bacillus > Bacillus altaicus. Next base: position 1,897,182 of record NZ_CM143394.1, read on the forward strand.
ATTCTTGTACAGGTGTTACAAAAATATGAACAAAGGGGGAATGAAGAATGAAAATACCAACAATTGTATTTAAAGCTAAAAATAAAGAAAACCGTTACTTATGTAATGGCCCGGATTGCGGTGACTGGAGCGATGAGTTTTTAGACACACAAGAAATCACTGATGCTCTTCACATCATAAAAACAGATTTTAAAAAGCCCTATAAGAGGGCCGTCTAAATGCTATCGTATACAACAGTATATGCATGGATCGGGACAATGTGAACAAAATATTTATTTAGTGGCAAATGAAAAGAGCACACTAATAAGTATGCTCTTTGAAAGGTAGATTACTATGCTTGGAGGGTCTCCATACAATAACATATGCTTGTCTAGTTTAAGTGTGAAAGGCTTTTTAACCAAAAAGCTATTTGGTATGAACCTTTAAAAGTCCAAAAGAGCTCCGTCTACTGGTCGGAAGCCCTTTTGGGGAGATCTAATGAGTTTCGTTCATCCATTCATTATATGTGTAAATTATTTTATTATGACATATTACAATAAGTAACAAGCTAATAAAAATTTCATTTTGTAGAAAAAAGAAACTAAAAAAGAGCACCATGCATAAGTGTTCTTTAAGATAGGAGGTAACTCTATGAGCGATACGTCTAGGTTAGAAGTATATGATGTAAAAAAGAAATAAGAACAAAATTTTATTATTAGTTCAATATAAAAGAGCAGTTAACAAAAAGCTAACTGCCCTCACAAGCACTGCTAAAAGGAACTACTTTGGGGAAAAAGCAGCTTGTATTTAGTGTTACCAGAAAATTAGATTTTATTCGAGGAAATGAAACATGGAATTACTTAATAAAATCCATATAAATAGCAGTTAGCAAAAGCTAACTGCTAAGCCCTCAGAGAAAGGGGGAAAAGAACATTACAGAGGTCACTGTGAATTCAAGCTGTATCAGCCCATTTATAGTATTGGACAGAATTTAGAATTTTATTCGAATAAACTCAAAAAAAGCAGCTAGCAAAAGCTAACTGCCCTGTTTTGGAGGAAAATTAATTGTTACAGATTGGCATATTCAAAGTATGTACAGAAATTGGAGATTTATTCAGACAAAACTACAAAGAGCACCTTCAAGTAGTGCTCTCAGTAAGTTAGGCCCTCAGAGAGTAGTGTGGCACACATGATAATATATGTGATTTATTCATTAAGGTGCAAATACCTAATAAAAACTACATTTGGCACAACAAAGCAGCTAGCTCAATTAGCTAACTACTAGTTGTACAAAAGAAACTAGGCCATACAAGCAATGTTTCATGAACTGTAACTTAAAGTTACAGTTTTAGTATAAACGGGTTTGGAAATATTATGCAGAATGAAGGGAGCTTAATAAAAAATTCATTTTGTAGAAAAAACCAAAAAGAGCACTATCAATTAGTGCCCTTTGTAAAAATAGCGTAAGTGGCCAGCTCACGTTATAAAGAGAGGTAGAATTTAATATATTCAAACCCTGCTTAAATGGTGAAAACAAAAGAACAGCTAGCAAAAGCTAACTGCTCGGCTCCAGAGGAATTGGAGAATGGGTTGTCTACAGTATTGACGGAATCTGGAGACTTATTCGGTCAGACAAAAAAGAGACTGTATATAAGTGCACTTTGGACCAAGTTTTTTATGGTAACAGTTATTGGTATTATGTGTGAGAACTAACGTGTATCTTGAAAATAATGATTATTTATTCAAATGTAAATTCACAATTAGAGCAGAATCGCATCAATGCGCTCGCAGTTAACTACAGTGATATCTCCGTTTTCATCTATAAATGTAGCAAGGGATGATTTATTATGGAAACCTACAAATATAGAAGCTGTTAATATTGTGCCGTTAACTAAAAGTTGTTTTATTTTCTTTCCTAAGTAAAATGTTTCTAAAAGATAGCAAATATCTTTGGAACTCTCTTTTGGGGGTGGGATAAAAGAAGATTGGTTATTTGGAAGAGATGTTAGATTAGGATTAAATACTTTGGGAGTAATAGCATAGTTTATGAAAACTGACATTTTTCCGGCTCCTCTTTTTTATAGTTTATATTGAAATACGCTTATGGAATTGTGAGATAGGGCTTTTTTCAAAGCCCCATCTTTACTCTACTCAGCTTCAATTCTAAGCGCTTGAATATCACGACAGTCCAAAACAATAATAGAGCCAGGTTCTGTTGTGTTATCCACAAATGTTACACAAAAATTATCTGGATTAAAGTTAGTGAAAATAAGATCCTCTAGTGTTGTTCCTGTAAGGAAAACATCTACTTCTGTACCTAACTGTAATCTTTCTAATTGTTCGCAAACACATTTTGTATGCTCACCCATAAAAAAACCTCCTTTCCTCGGTTTACTATTAATATATGTATAAATTAAATAGAACGATTGGAGTAATAGCTTAGTAATACTAACTATTTTGCTAGTTAATATTTTTAAAAATAATTCTTTGAATAGAAAAATAGATTAATTGTGTGAAAATGGTATAATAAATAAAAATTAAATATTTAGTCCTACTGGAAGAACCAGCGGACATCAAACCATAAAGAGCATTAGCAATATTGCCCTTTGGTTTGATGTCCGCTTTTTGTTTTTTTATTAATAAAATAGACAAGGAGTGTTTTTATACATGACGCAATTAACTTTCTTACCTAAAATTGATCGTAAAGCAACACAAGTTCGTTTAGAAGAGGTTCTTGAAAATGTTCGTATTTATAGACAATTTGGGATGATTAGAAATGAGATGAAGGTCACAGCTTCTTGCGAGGTAAGATACCACGGCTCAACAAATATGGTAGGCAAGCCAGCTGAAGATGTTGCGTTGAAAAATATTGCAATGAGTGAAAGAGAAGTGAAACTACAACGCTTATCCTTTCAAATTGATAAGGCATTAAGTCGCTTTAGCAAGAATCAAAGAGACATCATTGTAAAGCGATATTTAGAAGATGAAGAAGTCTTTGATTACATGATTTATAACGAGGTTGGAATGAGTGAACGTACATACAGACGCAATAAATCTAATGCTTTTTATAAACTAGCATTTGCTCTTAGATTAGAAGTATATGAGGCAGAAGAGCATTACGGAGGGGATGACCGATGAATTTTGTTCAGCCAATACGTGATCCAGAGCAAATACAACAGATTAAAGAATATCTGAGGGAAAACAATGAGCGCAATTATATTTTGTTTGTAATGGGGATTAATACAGGTTTGCGGATCAGTGATATTTTAAAACTAAGAGTTAGTGATTTAAAAGGAAGCCACATCTCAATGAGAGAAAAGAAGACAGGGAAACAGAAACGTATTCAATTAACTCCATCATTAAAAAGAGAACTACGTTGGTACATTGAAGAAAGAGATGACAATGAGTATTTAATTAAGAGTCGCGAAGGAAAGAATAAACCGATTGGACGCAGCATGGCATATAAGATACTTAGAAGTACGGCATCAGAGTTTGGATTAGATGAGATAGGTACACATACATTACGTAAGACATTTGGATATCACATGTATATGCAAACAAAGAATATAGCCTTACTTATGGAGATATTTAATCATTCATCCGAAAGAGTTACGTTAAGATACATAGGTGTCAACCAAGATGCAATGGATAAAGCTATGATTAAATTTAAAATATAGCAACATCCTTTTTATTTTTTTTGTGTTTTATAGTTACCCATTTTTTATGTGTTGTGTAATTCAAAAGAGAAAGTGTTATGAAGCTATGAATATCAAGGGGTTCAACGATAGGGACAGTTACACAAAATATAAGATATGGGTAACTAAGTGCTGTTACAAGATTGGTGCTGTCTGTTAGAATTTAAAATAGTAAGGAGTTGAGAAGATGAGGGAATATATTGTAAAGAAACTTTTTATAGAAGGGCTAGGAGAGGAAATTAATTATGATCAAGTTTATTTTAAGATACATAGAGAAAAGAATTGTAAATGGACAATAGACATTGAATATCCAGGACCAAAAGATTTTTTTATAATGGCAGCATACTATGGTAACGAAGTGGAGTTTACATTCTCTACAATTTATGTAACTGACGTTAAGGGCATTGCTGAAGTTAAAAAAGTGAAGGCTAATAGTAACTATGTTCAATTGAGTGGAATCGGACTATTATAAGTAAGGATAACGGGAATAAAATAAGTGGCAGAGTCGTGACCGTTTTTTGGCAGTAAATGTGCCGGTTGTTTTGGAATTATCGTGTTATATTTGTATTGTGAGAAGTGGCGGAAAACACAACTCATAAAGATTCCTTTATATTTTGTCTAAACGATTCATAATGAGGGCACATAAAATCCGTAACCAGCAGATGGTAGTGATTGAATGATACCGTTATTGGGGAGAGCTTTTGCTCTTCTTCCAGCTACTTAATAATATTGGTGCAGAAAAATGTAACAACATTAGGTGGTTGGAAAAAGAATAAAACTTCATTTACCGTATTTATAGTAATAACATAAGATTTTGATGAAAGGGCAACTGGTGTATGGTTGCTCTTATTTTGTTAAATTAATATGAAAATATATAGATAAAAATTCCATATTGTCGCATAATGTTTTTGGGGGCGATAATTAATGGATAATAATAAATGGAGAAATCGTGATTGGATATGGATAGTAGGAATTTTGGGAATATCAAATATCTATTTTATATCTGTGCTTTATAATAATGACAAAATAGAAGCGAATTTTTCTATAATATCTAGCGCGGTATCTATAGCTTTAGCTCTTGTAGCGATTTTTATTGCGCTTAAACAAGATAGCGATAACCAAAGATTAACGAATCAAATGCACGAAACATTAATAAAAGTGGAATCGAAGCTCGATAATATGGATCAAAAAGTAGATAAGATGGACCCAAGCCATGTAATATCTTTATTGAAATTAAAGGCAGAGGATATTACAGAAATAATTGATACCGCTGGGGAGAAGGGCTTAACAACTGAAGAAATTAAAATAATGATTGCACAACAAATGGAGAATTTAACACAAGAAGTTAACAGAAATATAGTTAATGAAAATTTAATGAATGACCATGAAAAATATTTGCTTTACAAACTTACACCATTGGTTTTCGAAAGGCTTTCAGATATTATCATTGCATCGGAAAAGCCATTAACCAAAAAAGAGATTTATAGAAAATACCTAGATGAGCATGGGAATATTCCACCAGATCATTTTATGGATCCGATTTTTGCAGATGTTGTGAGAGAAGCAAACTTTGAGAAAGAAAATAAAATTATCGGTAATAGAATGTATACATATTATGAAAAAAAATCCAATAACTAATAAATTAATGAAGGTAATATATTATGGCTATTAGTTTTATAAATAATATGTAAGTTACTTCTTAAGAAAAAGTATAAAAAGTCAGTAAATAATAAGTTGAGCATTCCTTATGGAGTGCTTTTTATTATGCGAAAATTACATAGGTGGTGTAAGTAATGGATGAAATGTTAGAAAACATCAAATTGAAAAAGAAACTCGAATACCTATCAAATTTAGCTAAAGAAAATCAAGAGTTAAAGGAATCGGTAATATCATTAGAGCAAACTGTGGAGGGCTTAAAAGATAAATTCGATATGTTAAGTAGACAGGTAAGTGCAATTGATAGCGTGGATAATATCTTAGGTACTCTTGAGGACGCGCTTGTAAGAATAAGAGAATATGAATTAATGGAGGATGAATGATGGAAAACAAAAATGTAGCATCGGCTCAAATCATTATCGATACGAAAGAAGCGCAAGAAAATATTAAAGAACTAACGAAGGCTACTGATGAGTGTGCGGCTGCATTATCGAAGTTAGAACAGGTTATAGGTAAGTTTACGGGGCAAACAGACACAGTTGAATTATATCATGATGGTAAATTATTAGCGCGATCCTTAGTTAAACGTACATCTGATTCTATCAAGATATCAGCGAATGAGATCAAGGGAGTGAGATAAATGAAACTTACTAAACAAGAACAAGCGGTTGCGATTGGTACATTCATTTCAATGTTAGGACAAGACCTTGTAAATGAACATATCGATAAACAAAAACTAAAGGGTGCAATTCCAATCTTTAATGAGTTGGAAGATAATACAACACCAAAGCAAAAGAGAGAAGCAATGATTAGTTTGCTCGATAAAACAATGGATGAATTTATTAAGAATTAGGAGTGAGGATAGATGGACAGCGTTTTAAACGGTAAGATTGCTGCACTTGGTCTTATGCCTATTGATAAGAAAGCATATATCAAATACCTTAAGCCTCTTGAAAAAGCACACAAAAAAGCCGGAATAGATGTTAAGTATTACAAGCTGTATGGAGAGAAACCTATGTTTTATTCCGTGAAATACCTGAAACAAACATCAATAAAAGAATTACTGGAAAGAGATAGATGGAGAAAGGATTTAAGTGTAAGGAGTGATATAGATGTGTGAGCATAAGTATCAAGTGTTAGATAGTGAGACTACTTCTTTTTATTCTGATGCTAATCGTTATGGTGTAGATGTATCAGCTACTTTCTACTGTGAGAAGTGCCTTGATATTCAACACCGAGAGAAGCGTATTGATACAGGTGTGATTGAGGTAAAGGATAGTGAATGAATACAAAACCAAACAACAGAAGCGTAAGTTCTATGACAGTGGTGAGTGGAAGAGTATACGAGAGCAAGTAAAGAAGCGTGACAACTATGAGTGCCAAGAGTGTAAACGCAATGGTCGTGTTCAAACAGATACCAATGAGTACAGTGAGAGTGCGAAGCGTAAGAAGATACAGTTAGTTGTCCATCATATCAAAGAACTAGAACATCATCCAGAACTTGCATTAGAAATAGATAATCTTGAAACAGTCTGTGTGGATTGCCACAATAAAGAACACGGTAGGACATTCAAAAAGAAACAGAATAAATGGGAACACGATGAAATGTGGTAAAAATGATTCAGAAACAATACCCCCCCTTAAAATATTTCATCAATTTTTCGTATAAGGGGCACCGGAGGAGGGGGTTAACTGTCAGGTTTTTTTCGAAAATACGCACGTAAGGGGGGGGTGGGTAGATGGCTGTTAGTATTGTAAGGTTAAAGGAACAGCTTATGAATAGTATTGATACGACAGATTTAGTTGAAGTTGAAAAGGTAGAACGCTATATTGATCTAGTTAAAGCATTTCGAAAAATTAATAAAACGATAACTAAAGAAGGGGAATCCGTAACAATTAAAAATGGAACTCAAGTTTTCGTTAAGGCCCACCCTCTTATAAGTGAGAGGAATAAAATTAACAGTTCTTTAATTGCATTAGGGAGAGATATAAAGTTTGTTGTTAAGAATACTATCCCTAATACAGGTTATAGCAAAAGTGATCTTACATGATTAAGCAAAAGTATGTGGAAGAATATATTGAACTTTATCGAAGTGGGAAAGTAAAGTTCAATAAAGAAAGAGATCTGTTAATTGAATATCTAGAAAAACATGTTTTAAACAGAGACGATTTGTATTTTGATGATGAAATGATTGAGGATTGTATAAACTTCGGTGAGAAGTGGTATTTTCCATTGCAGTCATTTCAAAAATTCTTAATAGCATTCGTCTTTTTATTTTATAAGAAAAATGGACGTGTATTTTATCGTAAATTCCTGTGGATGTTAGGACGTGGCGGCGGTAAAAACGGTCTGATTTCTGTTATTATTCACTTTTTAATTAGTGAATTGCATGGCATTCCAGAGTATAACATTTCAGTTGTAGCGAATAGTGAAGAACAAGCAAAAACAAGCCCTGACGAAGTTCATAAATGTGTGAAGAAGAATGAGGTCTTGAAAAGAGCCTTTAAAACGACGTTAACTCAAACAGTTTCAAAGGCTACTGAAAGTGTACTGAAGTTTAGGACTTCAAATGGAGATACAAAAGATGGTTTGCGTGATGGTGCGGTTGTATTTGATGAAATACATCAATACGAAAGCAATAAAGATGTCCGTGTTCATATCAGTGGTTTAGGGAAAAAGAAAAACCCACGTGAATTTTACATTGGTACAGATGGATATGTTCGTGACGGTTTCTTAGATAAGCAAAAAGAAAAGGCAATGAAGGTACTAAACGGCGAAGCACGTCCGAATGCTGTCTTTCCTTTTATTTGTAAACTGAATGACGAAACTGAAGTAGATGATCTTGGTAATTGGGAGCTTGCGAATCCCATGTTATCTAAGCCTTTAAGTGAGTATGCTGAGGGATTACTTGAAACGATAAAGGAAGAATATGAAGATTTAGAGGATGATCCAAGCAACCGAGAAGAGTTCATGACAAAGCGTATGAACTTACCTGTTACTAATTTAGAACGCTCTGTTGCAAAATGGTCAGAAATTCTTGCTACAGATCGACCGTTACCAGATTTACATGGTCAAGAATGTATTGGATCGTTAGACTTTGCAAGTATTCGAGATTTCGCGGCATGCGGTCTTTTATTTAGACAAACTGGTGAGTATATCTTTAAAACTCATTCCTTTGTGCGAAAAGAATTTGTTGATATCTATTATGGATATTCTAAAAAAGCAGGTGAGTTCAAAAAACAGAAGTTTGCGCCAATAAAAGAATGGGAAGAACAAGGCTTACTAACTGTTGTGGACGAACCAACTATCAATCCTCAACACATTGTTGACTGGTTTGTAAAAATGCGTGAACAATATGGTATTAAGAAAATTATAGCTGATAATTTCCGAATGGAAGCGATAAGACCTTTATTAGTAGCAGAAGGATTTGAAATAGAAGTTATAAGAAACCCTAAGGCAATTCATAGTTTATTAGCGCCACGGATTGAAATGGCATTTGCAAATGAGCAGATTGTTTTCGGTGATAATCCTCTTATGCGTTGGTATACACAGAATGTATTGGTTGTGATTAAGGGTGACGGAAATAAAATATATGAAAAGAAAGAACCGGTGCGAAGAAAAACTGACGGATTCCAAAGTTTTGTTCATGCTCTTTATCGAGCAGATGAAATACGAGAAGCAGCAGATTTCATATTAAGTGATATTAAATTCTAATAAAGGGGGTGGTAACCATTGGATGGTTAGGTTCAGTATTCAAAAGAAATAAAGAACTAGAATTTATGGTCGATCTGGATTTAATTGCTGATACAGCAAACAGGGTTCATATGAAACGATTAGCACTTGATACATGCGTATCTTTTCTAGGAAGAACGATTAGTCAATCTGAATTCAGAGTAAGAGAAGGTAAAGCATTTGAAAAGAATGAGCTTTATTATCGATTAAACGTTAGACCGAACAAAAACATGACGGCCAGCACTTTCTGGGAAAGATTTATTCGTAAACTTATTTATGATAATGAATGTTTAGTCATACAAGCTGATGATGGTGATTTACTTATTGCCGATGGATTTCGACATAATGAGTATGCTGTGTTTGAAGATACTTTTACTGATGTAATAGTAAAAGATTACACGTTTAAGAGAAGTTTTAAACAAAGTGAAGTAATTCACTTAAAGTATCGGAACGATAAATTATCTCCACTTATCGATGGATTATTTGCGGATTACGGAGATTTATTTGGTAGGATAGTAAACTCACAGAAGCGTAAAAATCAAGTTCGTGGCACGGTTGATATGGATATGATTAGTGCCAAAACAGAAGAACAAATAGCGAAGTTACAAGAGTTTATAGACAACATGTATAAGTCGATTGGTTCAAAAGATATAGCTATTGTTCCGCAACAAAAGGGTATTAATTATAACGAAATATATAATGGTGTTGCGAATGGCCCAAGTGTGGAAGAAATCAATAAAGTAACAAATGGGTTTTTAAATCAAGTAGCAATGGCCATCGGTATTCCGACAGCTTTATTATATGGGGAAATGGCTGATGTAGAGAAGCAAACGAAAAATTATATGCTTTTCACAGTAAGACCATTATTAAAAAAGCTATCTGATGAAGCGAATGTTAAATTCTTTGAAATGAATGAATATCTTTCAGGACAAAAGATTGAAGTTAAGGCTGTTGCTTATCAGAGTATATTTGACCTTGCAACAAGTATTGATAAACTCATTTCTTCAAGTGCATTTACAGGAAATGAGATTCGTTCAGAAGTAGATTATGAAGGTTCTGATGATCCAAACTTAAATATCCATCATATTACGAAAAACTATACGAAACTAAATGAATCTGAAGGAGGTGAGAAATGATGGAACATTTGAACATGAATAAGCTTTTAAATTTAAAACGAGATATTCGCTTTGAAGCTAAAGGTGAGAATGAGTATAAATTAACTGTTTATGGGTCAATCGGTGGATGGTTTAGTGAAAATAATGCTGAAGCTGTAAGAAGAAAAATTCAAGATGTTAAAGCAGAAAAAATCCACGTTCATATTAATTCGGGTGGAGGTTCCGCATTTGATGGTGTAGCAATTTGTAATCAGTTAAAGCAGCATGATGCAGAAATTATAGTTCATATTGATGGTTGGGCAGCTAGTGCCGCATCTGTAATTGCAATGGCAGGTGATAAAATCATTATGCCTAGTAATACTATGATGATGATTCATCAAGCGAGTACCTTTGAATATGGAAATGCAGACCTTTTTGAAAAAACCGCACGAGATTTACGAAAGATTGATTCAGCTTTAGCGGCATCTTATAAGAAACGTTTTGTTGGAACAGACGAAGAATTAAAACAACTTTTGAAAGATGAAACTTGGCTAACAGCAGAGGAAGCAATTGCTCTTGGTTTAGCTGATGAAATTGCTGATGAAATCGAAATAGATGATACGCAAGAAGAGGAAGAAGAGGAAGTAGTAGAAAATTTTAAAGAAGATTTAGTAGCTAAGTATACGAAACAGCCAAATAATCAAAAACCAAAAGAGCTTATTCAAGAGCCTGTTAATACGAAACAGAATCTGGGTACGCTCTTTTTAAATTTAGGAGGAAAATAAATTATGGTAATTAAATTTAATAACTTTGAAGAGAAAAAACTAGCTTTTGCGAAAGCAACGCAGGAAGGAACGCCAGAAGAACAAACAGTGGCTTTAAATTCCATGATTGAAGCACTTGCTACAGATGTACGTTCGGATATCTTGAATCAAGTCAATGAATCTATTGTAGACCGTTCTATTATGCAGTCTCGTGGTTTTAACGTATTAACGAGTGAGGAAATGAAATTCTTTAATGCAGTCGTTCAAGATGGTGGATTTAAAGATACTGAAACATTACCTAAGACAACACAAGAACGAATTTTTGATGATTTAGTTCAAGGTCATCCGTTGTTAGAACATATCGGATTAGAAAACTTAGGTGCTGTGACAGAATTTATCTATGGAGATCCAGAAGGTGCAGCTGTATGGGGACCATTATTCGGTGATATTAAAGGACAACTAAATGCTACATTCCGAAAAGAGTCTATCTCTCAACTTAAATTAACGGCATTTATCCCATTGGCAAATGACATGCTTAAACTTGGTCCGGTATGGGTGGAACGATATGTTCGTACAATGATTTCAGAAGCTATGTCTGTAGGTTTAGAACGTGGATTTGTAATTGGTACAGGTAAAGATGAGCCTATCGGATTGTTAAAAGATCCAAGTGGAAGTGTTGTTGGAGGAGTATATCCAGATAAAAAAACAGCAGGGACTTTAACGTTTGAACCAGGTCGCAAAACAATCAACGAATTAAAAGGCGTTGTTAAATTACTGGCTAAAAAACTAAATCCTGATGGTAAAACTGATGCAGACAGACCCAAAAATATTGCTGGGAAAGTCGTTATGGTAACAAATCCGTTTGATACTTTTGATATCCAAGCAAATGCAACAATTCAAAATGCGGCTGGAGTATATGTGACAAGCTTACCTTTCAATCCAACTCCTACAGAATCAGTGTTTGTCCCTCAAGGAAAGGTCCTGTTTTTTGTTAAAGGAGAGTATATTGCAGCGATGGGCGGAACTGAACCAATTAAAAAATATGAAGAAACATTAGCTTTAGAGGATGCGACACTTTACATCGCTAAACAATACGCTACAGGTAAGCCGAAGGACAAATATACATCTCAAGTTTACACATTAAAACTTGAAGAAGCACCAACTCCACCAGCTCAAGGGTGATGTGAATGGAAACAGTAATTTCAACTGCAATATTACAGCAATTCAAAGATAGGATGCGATTAGGTGATGATGAAGATGACAACCTAAAACGTATCCTTTTTGCATCCAATAAAGATTTAGTCAGAGTTTGTGGTGATTATGATCTTAATAAAGACGAGGTGTTCAAGGAATTAGTCTTTGAACGCTCTCGTTATGTTTACAACGATGCTTTAGAGTATTTTGATAAGAATTTTTTAAGTCAGATTAATAGTCTAAGTATTGATAAAGCATTAGAAGAAATTAAACTGGACGGTGATTAATATGCGTCCTTTTCAGTACAAAAAACCTTTAAATACAGGTGATTTTAGGAATCGAATTATTATTGAACAACCTGAAGTAATAAAAGATGAATTGAATCAAGAAGTTGAAACAGGTGATTGGCAAGAAGTTAAAAAAGCATGGGCAATGATAAAAACGGTAAAAGGTTCGGAGTACATTGAAGCTTCGGCTTCACAGTCTACACGAATTTATCGGTTTGTGATTCCTTATACAACAGGTATTACAGAATTAATGCGAATTAATATGAAAGGCCGTATCTTTGACATTATCGAACCGCCAATGAATGATGATGAAATGTATCAAACATTGACTATTATCGCAAAGGAGCATGTTTAATATGAATGATTTTGCGAGTGAGATTGCTAGAGAATTACAAAGATATGCGAATGTTGTGGAAGAAGAATTAACAACTGCACAAGAAGATGTAGCTGATATTGCTGTAGGTAAGTTAAAACAAAATAGTCCTAAAAAAACAGGTGGTTATCGTAAAGGTTGGCGTAAGAAAAAAGATGGGAACTCCGTTGTTATCCATAATACAAAGGGGCAATTAACGCACCTTTTAGAAAATGGTCATGCGAAAGCTGGTGGTGGCCGAGTACCGGAGAAAGTGCATATTCGTCCAGTTGAAGAGTATGTAATTGATGAATTGCCAAGACGTATTGAAAGGGCAATTGAATCATGACATTAACATTAGGAGAATTAATAAAAATTCTTGAAGCTACAGGCTATCCTGTGGCTTATTCGCATTTTACAGCAACACCAACTAATCTGGTTCCAGCGCCACCGTATATTTGTTTTCTTGTGGACGGTTCAGCGAATCTCATGGCTGATAATAAGGTGTATCACAAGATAAATGATTTAAATATTGAGCTTTATACAATTAAAAAAGATTTAGTTGCCGAAGCCAAATTAGAACAAGTCCTAGACGATCATGATATTCCTTATGAATCGTATGGGACTTTTATTGAATCTGAAAAAATGTATCAAAAAATATATGAAACGAGGTTGATGTAAATGAATGAAAACAAGGTAACATTCGGTTTGAAAAATGTACATTATGTACCATTAGATACTAAGGATTTTTTAGTTACATTCGGGACGCCAATTCCATTACCTGGTGGAGTCGAACTAACTTTTGAGCCACGCGGTGATTTAATTGAATTCTATGCAGATGACATGCTTTATTACGCGGCAAGTAATAACCAAGGTTACGATGGAACATTAAGTATTGCTACTATCCCAGAAAAGTTTGCTATTGATGCACTCGGTGAGGAATTAGACGAAACGGATGGCGTATTAAATGAATTGGCTGATGCAAAAGGAAAACCATTCGCATTATTATTTGAGTTTGATGGTGATGTCAATGCAACTCGACATGTTATGTATAACTGTTCAGCAAGTCGTCCGACACTTGCATCTAAAACAAAAACAAGTTCTGCTGAACCAAATACAAATGAATTGAAGTTTGTTTCTAGCCCAATTGTTTTAGTACCTGGTGGAAGACCAATGGTTAAAACGAAAACGACTGCTAAAACAACACAAGTAATTTATAACGACTGGTACAAAAAAGTATATGTAAAAACACCGGCAGCACCAAAAGGAGCGTAATTATAAATGGAAAAGACAATTACTATAGATGGAAAACAAGTTCGATTAAAAAGCACAGCGGCAACAGTTAAAAAGTACAAGGCACAATTTAGACGTGATTTATTTGCGGATATGTTTGGATTAGGAATCATTTCACCAATCACACCTCAAGATGGTTCACAACCTACTATTGATTTAGCAAATGCTGATTTAAGTAAAGTAGATTTTGAAGTTATTTATGATTTAGTTTGGTTATATGCAAAAACAGCAAACCCAGAAATCGCTGATCCGATTACATGGTTAGATGGATTTGATGAATTCCCTATTTCTGAAATTATTCCAGAAATCATGGATATGATTCAAAGTACGATGGGAGCAAAAAAAAAATAAAGAAAAATAATGAAGAGCAAGGGAATTTCAGTGATGAAGAATTATCCACTGATACTTTCCTTGCTCTTTGTTATAAAGCGAAATTATCACATGGTGATTTAGAAGAAATGACTATTGGTGATTGTTTTGATTATATTGCTGAATTCGCTGAAATGGAAAATCCAAAGAAAGAAAAAGTAAGAAAAGCAACTCAAAAAGACTTTAATGCTTTCTAAGGAAGAGTGGTGAACGTATGGCAGGAGGAAGAATTAAAGGGATTACTATCTCTATTGACGGAGAAACTACAGGTCTTCAAAATGCTTTGAAAGATGTTAATAAACGTAGTAATGATTTAACAAAGGAATTGAAAGATGTTGAACGGTTGTTGAAGTTCGATCCAGGCAATATTGAAGCATTAGCCCAAAAGCAACAGTTACTTACTCAACAAATTGATAACACAACACAAAAGTTAGATAAATTGAAGGCAGCGGAACAGCAAGTTCAAGAGCAATTTCAAAATGGGAAAATTTCAGAAGAACAGTACCGTTCGTTTAGGCGTGAAATTGAATTTACACAAGGATCACTTGACGGGTTGAAAAATAAGCTTGGAAACATGAAAGCTGAGCAAGAAAGTGTAGCAAGCTCCACCAGGCAATTAGAAACCTTATTTAGTGCTACAGGAAAAAGTGTTGATGACTTTGCAGGAGCATTAGGTAATCGTCTTGTAAATGCAATTAAAAGTGGATCGGCTACAAGTCGCCAGTTAGAACAGGCAATTGGTCTTATTGGTCGTGAAGCTTTAGGAGCAGAAACAGATATAGAAAAATTACAACGTGCGCTTCTCTCTGTGGATGCTGGAAACTCCATACAACAAGTACGAAATGAGTTAAGAGATTTACAACAAGAAGCTGACAGGACTGAGAAAAAGTTTGAAGGATTACAAGTAGGATTAGAAAACGTCATAGGTGGTATGGCAGCTGGTGGCGGTATTGCGAGTGCAGTTGAGCAGGCTATGGACATGTCTAAATTAAAAACAAAGATTGATATCACTTTTGATGTTCCGGAGTCTTCGAAAAAATCAGTAGAAGAAGCTGTAAGGGGCGTAACTACTTATGGTGTGGATGCAGAAGAAGCCTTAGAGGGTGTTCGAAAACAATGGGCATTGAATAAGGATGCTTCTGATGAAACGAATGCTGCTGTAGTTAAAGGAGCGGCAACGATTGCGGCAAGTTATGCTGGTATTGATTTTAACGAACTTATACAGGAAACCAATGAAATTGGTGCAACATTAGGAATTACTAATGAAGAGGCTTTAGGATTAGTTAACACGTTATTAAAAACAGGTTTTCCACCTGAACAATTAGACATTATTGCTGAATACGGTGACCAAATGGTTCAAGCTGGCTTTACAGCTAAAGAAGTTCAAGGAATTATGTCAGCTGGTGTAGACACGAAAAGCTGGAATATAGACAACCTATTGGATGGCGTTAAAGAAGGTCGTATTAAAATGGCTGAATTTGGTGCCGGTGTTGATAAATCTATGCAAGAGGTTTTAGATAAAACAAAGATTTCGGCAGATCAGTTTGAAAACTGGGGTCAGGCTATCGCCAAAGGTGGCGAGGGTGGACAAAAGGCTATGCTTGAAGCAACCAAAGCTCTAGCTGGTGTTGAAAATGCGACAGACAGAAATGCGCTTGGCACGAAGATGTTCGGTACCCTTTGGGAAGACCAAGGAAAGAAAATTATCGATACGATTCTAAAGGCAGAAGGTAAGCAAGTTGATTTGAAAAAAGGAGTAGAAGATTTACATGGAGCAACTTCTAAAATAGATGCAAGTCCAGCTGTTAAGTTTCAAAAAGCCATGGAAGATTTAAAAATGGCTCTTGAACCAGTGTTATTAGTGGTAGCAGATCTTGTTTCTAAATTTGCAGAATGGGTTTCTGACAATCCGGAATTAGCAGCAACTTTAGCGGCTATCGCAGTAGCTATCGGGGTGATTTCTGGTGCGGTTATGGCACTTGCTCCTATCGTTATGGCGGTCATGGGTCTGTTTGGTATCGGGGCAGGACTAGCAGCCACGTTTGTTGCTGTTGTTCCTCTTATTATAGCCGCTATAGCAGCTATAGGAATTGCAATTTATAAAAATTGGGACGATATTCAAAAATGGACCATCGAGGTATGGAATTCAATTACAGAATTCCTAATAGGAATCTGGGACGGTATTGTACAATGGGCAACAGAAACATGGGAAAGTATTAGTGAATCTACTGCTTCTGCTTGGAACTCAATTAAAGAGTTTTTAGCAGAACTATGGAATGGAATAATGGAGTCTTTATCTGAAACATGGAATTCGATTGTTGAAATTACTACGGAAACATGGAATTCTATAGTTGAATATTTGACTGGAGTTTGGGATGGGGTAGTTGAGACGTTATCAGAAGTTTGGAACAGTATCAGCCAAACCACTTCCGAAGTGTGGACAGCGATTAGTGAGTTTTTCATTAGTACCTGGAATGGGTTAGTTGCTTTTATCACACCGATTTTACAAGGGATAGCTGATTTCTTTGCAATGATTTGGAATGGCATTTCAACAGTGATTCAAACGGTATGGAATTTCATTACACAATACTTACAGGCGATTTGGACAGCTATTTTATATTTCGCTACTCCAATTTTCGAGTCTATACGAGAGTTTTTAGCTTCGGTATGGGAATCAATTAAAGAAAAAGCTATAGCGGTGTGGGATGCACTTACAAATTTCTTAATGACTTGTTGGAATGGAATAGTTTCAATTGCGACAACTGTATTTGATTGGATTAAAAATACAATTACAACAGTTTGGGATACAATCAGTTCAGCAACAATGGCTGTGTGGAATGCAGTGAAGAATTTCTTACAAGCATGTTGGAATGGATTAGTCGCTATTGTAACACCAATTTTTGATGCAATAAAAAACTGGATTGTGAATGCCTGGAATACGATTAGTTCCACTACAAGTGCGGTATGGAATGCGATTAAAGGATACCTTTCTAGCTTATGGAATTCAATTGTTTCCACAGCAAGTTCTATATTCAATAGTATCAAAGAAGCTATTTCAACTGTTTGGAATATGATTAGTAGCACAAGCAGTAGTATCTGGAATGGTATTAAATCTACACTCTCAAACATTTGGGAAGGTATAAAGTCAACAGCATCTTCAGTTTGGGATGGACTAAAAGAAGCTATTATGACTCCTGTTCGCTGGGTAACAAATGCTGTTAGTGGAGCTTTTGAGGGCATGAAATCAGCAGTATTAGGTGTTTGGGATGGTATTAAAAGTGGTATTCGTACAGCTATCAATGGAATCATTCGTATTATTAATAAATTTATAGATGGCTTTAACACACCAGCAGAATTATTAAATAATATACCAGGTGTTAGTGCTCCGACTATTCCGCATGTTCCAATGCTTGCTAAAGGTGGAAAACCTGTAGGGGATGGCTCATTTATTACTGGAGAAAAAGGACCTGAGATGTTTACGAAAAGAGGTAATTCAATTACAGTTACTCCGTTATCTTCGAAAGAGAGATCGCTTGGTATCACTGGAACTATGAATCAATTAATGGGCGATATGAGCCGTATGATGGCTAATTCTATGAGTCAGTTATCAGGCTTAAAGAGCGTTATGAGTGGTGTATACGGAAGTATGTCAAACAGCAGGCAAGCAATGACAGCTAGTGTTGCAAATCAAGTGTTTAATTATTCGTCAGGATCACCTAGCGGTAACGGAGTAATTCCAATGCAAGGTGGCGGTTTGGCAATTGAAGTACCTGTAAACTTAGATGGTCGAGAAGTAGCACGCGGTACTTATAGATACACAACTGAATACCAGGAGAGAGAAGAAAAGAGAGATTCAGACTTTTAAGTTTGGGTCTCTTTTATTTTTAAATGAAATGAGGTGTCAACGTGAGCTCTTTTATTTTTAATAATATACGTAAAGATTTTATTCAAATAGAAAAGGGATGGAAAAGACCTGCATGGGCTCCGTTAAAACGGAATTTTTTAAGTGTTCCTGGTTATCCGGGTGCAAGGTTATTAAGTACAGAGACTGAAATGCGTGTTTTGCCTGTGCCTGTAGGAATTATTGTTCCGGATGGAGCGAATTTAGAAACATTAAAAGAAGAAATAGCGGAGTGGTTAATTACAGAAAAACCTGTTGAATTAGTCTTTGACGTAACTCCTGATCGAACATATATGGCTGTTATTGATGAAGAGTTTGATCCTGAGGAGTTTGTTACCTTAGGTAAAGGTACTTTGAAATTCGTTTGTCCAATGCCGTATAAATTAGGGAAATTACAAACTCATCCATTTGTACAAAATTGGTCTACAGAGATTACTTCTAATTTTATAAATAAGGGCAGCGTGGAAGCTCCTGCATTAATTGAAATAGATGTAACAAAACCAAGTACTTTTTTAGATGTATGGTTTGGTCCATACCCACATGAAAGAAATTACTTTCGACTTGGTTATCCATTAACCGTACAAGAAGCAACTATACAAGAACGAGAACGTGTACTGTGGGATGATATGTCTACTACTATAGGGTGGACTCCTGTTAAGGGATTTGTAGAGGAAATGCAAGGGACAGGAGAACTAAAAGTAAAAGATGGAACAGCCTTGTACTGTCCCTATTATGGTGAGGAAGGGACAAAGGGATTTCACGGAGGAATTTCAAAGAAAAGCATTCCAGGAGGACCTTTGCAGGATTTCGAGTTAGAAGCACGAGTACATTTACAATCTAAAAATATAGATCAAATGGGGCGTGTGGAGGTTCTTCTTTTGGACGAATCTAGTAATGTTGTAACTCGTATCAACATGAATGATTTATATTGGGATGCCGAAATTACGAAAGCGCATATGCGAATTGGAAATCAAGGTACACCTAGTAGCTCTCGTACATTAGTTGATACAAGTGGAGCACATCCTAATACATTTAATAATTTTAATGGAAAATTGCGTATTGCAAGACGAGGGAATGAATGGTCTGTTTATGTAGCTCGTTTCAGAGATGGTACGGAAATAGATGATGCTTTATTAGTTGAACGTTGGGTTGATACAGGTGCGGGTAATAATCAAAATCCGATGACGAATCGAAAAGTTGCTCAGGTCATGATTGCGATTTGTCGATGGGATAGGAATACACCTGTTTATACCATGCAAATAGATGATTTGAAAATTTGGAAACTCAACAAAGTACCATCTAATACGAAACCATTTATAGTCGATGTGGGCGATAAAGTTATTATTGATACAGAAAGAAGTCTTGTCACAATCAATGGGAAAGATGCAATTAACTTAAAAGACCTGTTAAGTGATTTCCCTAAAGTGATACGTGGTGAAAATCGAATTGATATTATGCCACCAGATGTGAAAGCAACTGTATCGTTTAGGGAGAGATTTAGATGAGGGCACCAAGCGGAATATTACATGTTGTCGATTCACAAACGGATCAAATCATAGGAGCTATTCAACCAAAAGATTATTGGAATGATAACCGACATTGGGAAATTAAAAATAATGTTGATAAGCTAGATTTCACCGTTTTTGACGGTACAAAAGAAGCCACAATTCTTACACAGCAAAATTTAGTATTAAAAGAAGTGCGTGATGGTCGCATTGTTCCTTATACAATCACTGAAACAGAAAAAGACTCTACTAATAGATCACTTACAACCTATGCATCTGGTGAATGGATTTTACTTGGAAAAGCAAATTATATTGACCCGCAAAAGTTTGAAGGAAAAACAGTAGCTGAGTATGTAGATATAGCTCTTTTAGGAACGAAGTGGAAAAAAGGGAATATCCCTTATGAAAGTTTCCGTTCCATGACCATTGATGAATTTATTGATCCGTTGAGTTTTCTAAAGAAGATTGCTTCTTTATTTGAATTAGAAATTCAATATCGAATTGAAGTTGTAGGGAATCAAATTGAACGTTACGTTGATATGGTAAAAAAACGTGGACAAGATATCGGGAAGACAATTGAACTTGGCAAAGATTTAATTGGAATTAATCGAATTGAAAACTCACAAAATATTTGTACAGCCTTAATTGGGTTTGTAAAGGGTGAAGGCGATAACGTAATTACGATAGAGAAGATTAATAATGGACTTCCGTATATTACAGATTCTGACGCTTTTCAACGTTGGAACGAAAAAGGACAACATAAATTCGGATTTTACACACCAGAAACAGAAGAACAAAATATGTTTCCTGAACGCCTGAAAACTTTAATGGAAATAGAAATGAAGAAACGTGTATATGCTTCTGTTTCCTACGAAGTAGAAGCCGCATCTATAGGACGGGTATTTGGTTTAGCGCATGAATTGATTAATGAAGGCGACACAATCCGGATTAAAGATACAGGGTTTACACCCAAGCTTTATTTAGAGGCGAGAGCAATTGCTGGAGATGAATCATATAAGAATCCTACGCAAGATAAATATGTGTATGGGAATTATCGAGAGATTGTTGATCCGAACGAAGAATTAAGGAAGATTTACAATCGAATTCTTAGTTCATTAGGCAATAAACAAGAAATGTTAGATCAGCTAGACAAATTGGTGAAAGAGAATGGAAAAACAATTGAAACAATACGTAAAGAATCTCAAGCAGCCAAAGAGTTAGCCGAGAGAGTTCAAGAAAACCTAAAAAACAATACAGTTAACATCATCGAAGCTGCTAATCCACCAACTGATAACCTTAAAGTTGGTAAAACCATATGGCGTGATATTAGTAATGGTAAGCCTGGTATTTTAAAAGTGTGGAATGGTAACGGATGGGAGCTTCTTATTCCTGATGTAGAAGCCGTTAAAAAAGATACCCTGGATCAAGTAAATAAAGATATTGCAGCCACAAAAAAAGAATTAAATCAAAAAGTGGAAGATGCTCAAAAAGAAGTATCAGGGCAATATAACAAAGTAACGGAGAACCTTCAAGAAGTCACGAGAACTATTTCTACTTTGAAAAATGAACAGGGTGAAATAGATAAAAAAGTTACTAGTATGCAGCAGACAAACGAAGGTTTTACTAAAAATATTGAAGCGTTAACGAAAAAAAACGGTGAAATCACTGAAAAATTAAATACAGTGGTAGAGACTGCCGAAGGTACGAAAAAGATAATTTCAGAAGTGCAGTATAAAGTAGATAATCAAAAAATTGGTGTCCGAAACGTTTTTCTTAAAACGAGTGATCTTAAACATACAGCAACCACCCCTGGAACTGGCGGAGTAATGAATAAATTAGATACAGCTGATGTGAAATATCGAAACAAAGAATACATTGTATCGTTTCAAGTTGATGGGAAAGTGACTGCTCTAGGCGCAAATAAATGGATAGGAATAGAAATAGCGATAGAGTATGTCGATGGTTCGAAAGAGTGGTTATCTGGTAACAGTAATATCGCTAATATCATAAAGTTAAATACAGATTATAAAAACGAAGTATTCTTTTCAGCGATAAAATTTAAAGATAAAGATGTTAAGTCCGTTTATGGAAATGTTGTCTTACGAGACTTTACAGGTACTCTTGTAATTCATCATCCACAATTCAATGAAGGCAATGTGTATATTCCATGGCAACCAGCACCAGAAGATCAAGTATCCGCTTCAGAATTTAAAAAAGTAACAACTGAAATCACGGAGAAAGCAGGAACGATTAGTGAGAAGTTAGAGAGCGTAGAAGCGAAAGTTGATAATACAACAATCGATGGCGAAAACTACATCATCAATTCATCCGCAAAAAATGAGCGTCCTGCAATGTACGATGATAAAGGTGTAATAATTAATAAAGCAACTTCATGGCCTGGTACGGATTACCTGGGAATAACATGCTCTGATTATACAGATTCGTTTTACCAAATCGGTAACTCTATAAATAATTCTTTACGTGATTTTGAGGTTAATACTGACATAACTTTAAGCCTTGATATGCAGAATGATATGAACGGCGTTGATTTAATTATTTTCCAATTTATCAATAATGCATGGAATGAAACAATGCTAATTAAGAAAATTGATGCAACTGCCGGGTGGAAACGTTTTTCATATACATTCAAACTAGACGCAAATGCAAAGGGTTGGTTTATCCGGATTAGATTTCCACGTGTAGCAGCTTCTAACAATAAAAACATTCGCTTTAAGAAAGTTAAGTTGGAAAAAGCCAATACACCTACTGCATGGTCACGTTCTAGATATGATCTTACTTCAATTGATGAATTTACCAAGAAGGCAACTGAAATTACAAAAAGTGTGGAAGGTATTACAGAAAGCATTAAAACAGTCGAAAAAACACAAGACAAATTCAGTGAACGTGTTAACACTGTAGAAAAGAACGCAGAAGGAACGACCGCAACCGTTAAAAAATTACAAGAAACACAAACGCAGCAAGGAAAACAATTAACCGAAGCTGCTACAACGATAGAACAACACTCTGAGGCATTGAATCTAACAATGAAAAAGAAAGATGTTGAGGACTATGTTGGCGGTTTAGGTACTGTAAACGAGTTGCGTGATGCTGATTTTAAGTTAGGACAGAAATATTGGATTTGGAATAGTGGTAATGGGGCTGCTGGTTCTGTTGATACAAATTTAAAATACAAAGGTATGAATACATTCTCAATTACCGTTACTGGACAGACTCAAGATCGTTGGTGGGGTCTAACAAGTCAATTCATTGAGTGTCAAGTTAACGAGGAATTTGTTGCATCAGGTTATTTCAATAATGACGGGAAAACACCTATTGATAGTGGCGGTGCATGTATTGAAATTGAATGGTGGTCTTCTGACAAAAAAACTCGTATTAAAACAGCTAGAACTAATGTCAAGGTTGTAAATAATACGTGGGTTCGTGCTGTATGTACAGACAAAGCACCTGCTAATGCATCGTTTGTAAGATGGCGTTATTACGTTACAAGAAATGGGCGTTTGTGGTGTGCCGCACCTATGTTACAACGCGGTACTGTAGCGACAGAGTTTTGGTTACATCCAAAAGATCAAACTGATGTTGACAAAATGATAGCAGATATCGCTGATAGAATAGCAACTGAGGATTACAACAAAAAAGTAACAGAGTTAGAAAGAAGCATAAGTGCAAATGAAAAAGGTGTTTCAATTATATCCAAAAGTCAAGAAACTTTTATAAATGAGACTTTTAATGCTTATGTCAAAGAAACCGGATCTAAGCTTGAAGTTCTTGACAAAGGAATTCTTGCGGAAGTTAAAAATGGAAATATCATTGCAGCTATTAATTTATCATCGGAAAAATTAGTAATTGATGTTGCAAAGGTAAATATCAATGCAGATACAATGGTGAAATGGCTAACAGCAAAAGGTATTGATACGAATGTCATTAACGTTAATGGTGATAAAATTACCATTGATAAAAATGGTGTAACCGTTAAAATGCTAGACTTCCTATTCCAAGACGAATGGGGAACAAAAACAACAGCAGTATCAAGACGAAACTTAATAGCAGATCCCGATTTTTCTAGTGTTGGAAAGAAAAACATTGGACATGCAGATTACTATGGGTTTGAAGGTGGATATGGTCTTTCTTGGAAGTCGCAGGGCAATGTAGTTATAGAAAAAAATACATCTGTATTTGATTACGAACAAATGGTTAATGCAGCAAGGGTAGACATGTATAACTATCCAGAAGCAGTAGTTAACAATGGAATACATCCTGGAAATGAATATACTGTATCTGCGCACTTTAGAACATCTATGATAAATGGTGTACGTAAAACAGCAAAACCACGATTACATGTATGTTGTGTAAAATTTAGAGATAATGTGTCTTATGACATCTGGAATGAGCAAAAAATGGACTTTCCTGAGCCATCTACATTTTACGGAGAGATTAGGAGATATTCATATACTTTCAAAGTACCAACAAACTATAAGCCACAAGAGCATGCATTAATTATTAAAGTGTGTTCTGCAAATGGGCAAATAAGTGCAGGAGCAGCAATTTGCGTATCAGGTGTCACGCTGTACAGTGGTAAATATGCATCTATGTATAATTGGGATCGAGCGGCAGCAGAAAGAGCCGCTGGTCTTCAACCGTTTAATTCGATTGCTGTAGGTAGTGTAAACAACAACATAGGTCCAGCACCTGATGGACAAACGTTTGATATATCAACAGAAAAAGATGTTAAGTTTTTTAGTAATATACGAGCTGTACAAGGTGTAAATCTTGGCGGGAATGCATTTCAAGGCTGGGGGCATATTCGCTTTACAGATGGTAATCTTGGCCCAGGTTTTTATGTGAGCAGTGCGAATGGTTGGAAATTCAATGCCCTTGGATAAAAAGGAGAGATATAGATGAATAAGTATGATATTCAAATGATGCCACTTCAAGCAGATGAAAGCTTTCCTTTTATGGGGAGGCTGGTAGATGCAAAAAGAACTGATACAGGAATTTCTGTCCAAATACCTGCTGATATGTTAAATAATGCGGGCATTCCTGATAGCACTAGTAAGGTCGAAGTGTGGAGAGAAATGTCCGACGGAACAATCTGTTTCAGAATTGCAACAAGATGTGAATTGTGTGGACGTGGTGCAAGACTTTATGAGTTAGATATGGGATTTGCGAAAAAAAATATTTGTGCAGATGATTATTTCAAACTGACAGGTAAAAATCCATCGCAAGAAATGGTAAAAACAACTGAAAATACAACGCAACCGGAGCAGCAATAGCTGGTCTTTTTTATTTTGAATAAAATACGGCATTTATTCCAAAGAGGGACGAGCAATCGTCTCTCTCTTTTTATTTTGAAAGGAGCTGAACCAATGCAAGAAATTCAAGATTTAAAGCAAGAGATCCAACAGATAAAGTTAGATCAAAAAGATATGCAACGAGACATCCGAAACATAGAAACACGTACCACTGTCAATGAAAAGGACATTGTGAATATAAACAAACAGCTTGAGAAGATTAGCGCCAATACTACCTGGATTCTCCGCATCATTATTGGTGCAATCGCAACAGCACTTATCGGCTTACTATTGAAGGGAGGTGGTATGTAATGTTTGAAATTACTGTAATGATTGGAATTGTAATTGGTCTTTCACAGATTGCAAAAACAATTGGATTACAAACAAAATATGTTCCGTTATTGAATTTAACGCTTGGCATTGTGCTAGGCGTTTTATTTTTTGGCGGAGATATCAAAACAAATGTATTTCAAGGAATCATCATTGGACTATCAGCAAGTGGATTATTTGACCACACAAAAATTATGAAAAAGGATGTTGATGCTAAATGAAAAAGACAATGAAACATATTACCTCATTTCTTATGATTCTAGTACTTGCTGGCTCTTTTGCAACAAGTGCTTTTGCTGATAGAACGCTTATTATTCCTGATTTACCAAAACAACCATACCGTTATGGTGTAGGTGCTTATGAAGGCGTTGTAGCTCATTCAACGGCAACACCAGAAGCGCCTGCTATTAATATTCAAAAATATGAGTCTCGTACATGGCGCAATGCATTCGTTCACTATGCAGTCGATTGGAACGAAACAATTCAAATTGCGGATACAAAGTATATTGCTTATGGGGGCGGACCTGGCGCTAATAAACGATTTGTACATGTAGAGTTATGTGAAACCGCAGACTATACAAAATTTAAGCGCAGCTATGATAAATACGTTAAGTTACTAGCTAAAATTCTCCGTGACCGTGGGTTATCTGTAGAAAAAGGATTATGGACTCACTACGATGTGACGAAATATCTTGGTGGAACAGATCATGAAGATCCACTTGATTATTTACGTAGTCATGGCGTTTCAGAAGCTCAATTTCGTACGGATGTACAACGTGCATACAATAATTCTAATGTGGAAGTTTCTGTTCCTGAAAAGCCATCTAAACCAGCAGAAGTACCAACAGCTGTAACAGATGGTATCGCTTATATTGAAGGGTACAATGTTAACTTACGTAAAGGACCAGGTACAAGCTATTCTAAAATTCGTCAGTTAAATAAACCAGAATCATATATTGTGTGGGGCGAAAAGGATGGTTGGTTAAATCTTGGCGGTGAGCAATGGATTAAAAACGATCCATCTTATGTGAAGTTTAGTAAGAAAAGCACAGTAGATTCTTCTATTGTTGGGAAGCGTGTTGTTTCAAAAGTTAACAATCTACGTTTCTATGATGCTCCATCTTGGCAGGATAAAGATGTTGCTGGCTCTGTAGATGCAGGGTTAGGATTCACAATTGATGTGAAAGTAACTGTCAATGGATCGTCACAATATAAAGTACACAATAGCAAAGGCAAAACATACTATGTAACAGCAAATGAAGCCTATGTGTATGTGAAGTGAAAACAAGGGCCGTCCTTAATTGGGCGGCTTTTTTTATTTGTTGCTTAGCGTGTTTTTTTCAAAATGCTATTGGTTAAAAGGAGACAAAAAAATAAGACCAATCACTATGGTCTTATCACTTTCTATCCGTTATTGTAAATCTAATGTTGCTTGTTCGGTCTTGACCTACATATCGTTCATATGAAAAATCATAATCGTTTGGTGACTCGTTTGCTCCTACCCCTTTAGCGATTAGCTTATCTATCTCTTCTATAGATAGTTTTGAGTCTGCGATACGAATCAAACACTCCATTAGCTTATGATACTGTTCATATGCTGTCTTATCTTCAAATACTCGTTTGTTTGTTGCAACTGAAACGGAGTTTGATACCCAATCACTCTTACCCATCTTTGAATAAATCGTGAATCCATTCCAGTTTGCGGAATAAACCCTGTCGTTTTCCTTTTCACGATACTCTATACTTGAATCTTTAATTTCAATTGTGCCATTTGAGTACTCTTTTAACTTGTTTTCAAAGTCTAATTGATGTGTGAACCCGTCTTCTATAGTATCCTTAGATGATAGACACCCTACGAGTATCAGTCCGATTAGGCTTGCTAGTAATACTTTAATTTTCATATACGTTATTCCTTACTTTAATTAGTTACTCTCTTATATCCGTCTTCGTCCATAAGAATCAAGGACACTTCTTTATGAGTTGGCTCCTTTTTATTGCTATGATATTTAAAATTTACTTTTAGATAATGCTTTTAATATAGGATTTATAATTCTACCTATTAAACGAAATCCCCTAAATATAGATTTGACAACCTTCAAACTATCTCCCTCCCTTAAATTAAGTTTATTATACCAAATTCTTTTAATACAAATTGAAATGATATAGACATACTAAAAAATAAGTAATAAAAAAGCCCTTCTCGAATGAAAGGGCTTTGCTATTTTATAAATCAAATGGAAATAAAAAAAATCTTCCAATAGGAGATAGTATGTTTTTGTTAGATGGAGAAAATATTTGGATAAAATACCTATTCAAATTTTACCATATGATGTATTTTATAAAAGGAAGGATTTAAGATGAATTTCCTAGAATATCTTAAAATGAAGGCTGTGAGGAAAACATGTTATCGGAGGAATATATACAATTATTGGTGGAAACCACAAATGAAGTATACCCGAAATATATTCAGAATCATATATTAAAGGGATTAGAAAAAAACGAAATTGTTAAAGATGATGGTAATTTGTCATTGGATGATGCGAGTTTTGATTTGTCGGAAATTCCAGAAGAGGAAAAACTTGTAATAAGTATACAACAAAGTGAAAAAGTCGCTAAATTTCTAGAAGAATGGGAATTTAATAAGCACTATAAGTATTCTGTTATTTTTAATTACGATGAATTCGAGCAGGGAAATCTTGATAGTGCTGTATTAAAAGGAGAAGTTTTAAATTTTACTACTTCTAATGATACATTTGATGAATTAGTATCAACTAAGAGAAATGGATTTGGAGAAATGGAATTTGCCGAATCTGTTATACCTACTAAGTATGAAACAGATGAATTTCTTTTTCTAAAATTTAATATTAAATATCAGTTCAACTCTTTTCAGGAGGGGCGTATAGCTAAGTTTAAATATCCAATTTTGGTTGTATTTTTTAAGGAACTGAATGTTTTTGAAATCAGGTTTGACACAATTAAAAATGCCTACAAGGATAAAGATACACTCTATGTAGACAATATTAGTATGATACATCATTGGTTAAGAAATGTATTAAAATTAAATATTTCAAATGTCAATCTTGAGACAAAAATAGAAGCTATATGTAAGGATAAGACAAATAATGTTGTGGTGCATTCTCAATGTATGAGTTTAAGAACAGGTGGTAAAGCAACATTAGAAGTAGGAGGTAACGCTGATAATTTACTCCCAATACTAGGTGAACTTAAAGAATTAATGAAACGAAATAAAATCTTATTTGATAAAAATGAAAAAATAAAAGAATTGCTAGAAGATTTTATTAATGATACAGAAGAAACTGCAGATTTACCGTGGATAGCCTTGCGCTGGACGAATGATGTGAAAGCGAAAGAAATTATCGTGAAATTCCAACACCTTTATATGGGAGCAGATTATAGCTTACTTCAGTATCTTGGAAGTCAAACACAGGTGGAGAGAATGAATTATGTTACCAAATATCTTATTGAAAATTGAAGAAAAACTTAAAGGTACGTCATTGTTGTCTGGTGATCAACTAGATAGGTTTTTGGTGTTACTAAAGCGTTATAAAAAGGGGGAATGGTTATATCCGGGCGTTTTAATTAGAAAATTAGATATACCATCTTCTAAAGCGTATAAGTTACTGGATATTTTGAAGGATATTGGAATTCTGGAAGTTAATTATGAATTATATTGTCACAGATGTAATACCTTTGAAGGGACTATATATGAAACTTTTTCGCAAATGCCAAACGACTTAAGTTGTGAGGGTGAGGGATGTGAGGCAGAATTAATACCATTAGTAAACTCGATTGTTATTTATAAGGTGATTAATGATGGCAAGTAATAGAGAAATAAATGCAAAAGAATATTATTTACAAATCCTTCAAGATAGAGAAAAAGTATTTAAAGAAATAACAAGGTTAAGTACTGCAGAAAAAGAAACATATAGTGAACTCCTTAGTAATTTAAAAGAAGTAAATAAGAATAGAAAAGCGTACTCTAACCAAGATATTGGAAAAGCATTAGAGGACATAGTCAGTTTCATATTGAAAAAATCTTCGGTTTTTGAAGTGAAGGAAAATATACATACCTCTAGTAACGAAGTTGATCAATTGGTATTACTTAATAGTACAGGTAAGGCATTCCAAAACGCTGGTTATTTAGATGTCAGAGGAGAATATTTTTTAAGTGAATGCAAAAATTATCAGGGGAAAATTGGGGTAACTTGGCCGGGCAAGTTTTATTCGTTGCTAAGTGTACAAGCTTGTAAATTAGGAGTTCTATTTTCTTATAATGGTCTGACTGGAACTGGATGGAATGCAGCAGCTGGTTTAATTAAAAAACTTTTTCTGACAAAGGAGAAGCTAGAAGATAGGACTTATATTATTGAGTTTAATGTTAATGATTTTAATAAAATCGCTGATGGAGTAAGTTTTTTAGAAATTTTAGAAGCGAAAGTTAAAGAATTAAAAACAGGTACTAACTTTTCTCATTTTATTACAGACCACCCAGCCATGAAGAAAGCTTGATGAATAAAAGATATTTACTCATTTCTAAATTTTTATGTTTGAAAAAACATTATGTAAAAACCTAGCAATTGGGCTAGGTTTTTTTTATAAAAAACATGTTTCGAATATATTTTTTTAAAACCAAGTGAAAAGAATAATGAGTGTAATTATTTAAATGTTTATATATAAAAAATTAGATAATGGTCTAATTTAATTATTCGTTTACTTATGTATCCCCCACAAAAACACCCACAATTCACCACAAAAATAAAAAGAGTGATGAATCACAATGAAACATCACTTTTATAAAACTTTGATAAATCAACGTTTTCGCTACAGCTTAAAATACGATGAATTCAGAGGATATATTCCGCACGCAAGTACACTAATGGGAAAGTAATAAATTGATGCTAATGATTTATGTATATAATTTAGAGAATTAAACAAATTTAATTTCTCATGTTGTTTACATATATAATAGAAGATAATAAAAAAACTGCATATTTTCATTGGTGTCATCATGTTGGTGTAAACCTCATGCGCCTAATGGCTACAAAAGACATCTACTTCGTACCATTCGGCCAAGATGCACCAGAGAAAAAACCGAACTCAATGGTAGCTCGTATGGAGTTACTTGAAGATACAGTATTAGAAGCGTTACAAGGAAAACAATTACAACCTGTTGTTGTAGAAAAATTCAGATATATGAATTAAAAAACGAAAAAAACGTACAATTTTTGTTGAAACCATCATTCTTACTGTAGAATATGATAAAATTAACGTTATTAAGATTAGAAGGGGCATTGTAAGCTCCTTCTAATTCTAAGTTATAGAAGGATTGGTATCTAGAAAGGGGCATAGTGATGGAAAAGCAAAAAACTTTTCATGTCGCTGTAGTTGGAGCAACCGGCGCAGTTGGTGAACAAATGTTAAATACTTTAGAGAAACGAGAATTTCCAATTGGGAAGTTAACGTTACTTTCATCTAAACGATCTGCAGGTAAGAAACTTGTATTTAAAGGCGAAGAATTTACAGTTCAAGAGGCAACTCCTGAAAGTTTTGAAGGAGTAGATATTGCACTATTTAGTGCAGGTGGATCTGTATCGAAACAATTAGCGCCAGAAGCAGCAAAGCGCGGTGCAATTGTTGTTGATAATACAAGTGCATTCCGTATGACAGAAAACGTGCCACTTGTTGTACCTGAAGTAAATGAAAATGATTTAAAAGAACATAATGGTATTATTGCAAATCCAAACTGTTCTACAATTCAAATGGTAGTAGCTCTTGAGCCAGTTCGCCAGCAATATGGTTTAAAACGAGTAATCGTTTCCACATATCAAGCTGTATCAGGTGCTGGTGCGGCAGCTATTGAAGAACTTCATGAACAATCACAAGCAATCTTAAATGGCGAAGAAGTAAAGGCGAATGTTTTACCTGTATCAGGTGACGAAAAGCATTTCCAAATCGCTTTTAATGCTATTCCACAGATTGATAAATTCCAAGATAATGGATTTACATTTGAAGAAATGAAAATGATTAATGAAACGAAAAAAATTATGCATATGCCTGAATTAGAAGTAGCTGCGACATGTGTACGTTTACCAGTTGTATCGGGTCATTCCGAGTCTGTGTACATTGAAGTGGATAAAGAAGGCGTAACAGTAGAAGAAATGAAAAACTTACTTGCAAATGCAGAAGGTATTGTACTGCAAGATAATCCAGCAGAGCAGTTATATCCAATGCCAGCTACTGCAGTAGGTAAAAACGAAGTATTCGTTGGAAGAATCCGTAAAGATTTAAATAATGATAAAGGATTCCATCTTTGGGTCGTATCTGATAACTTATTAAAAGGCGCTGCATGGAATTCTGTTCAAATTGCAGAGCGCTTAGTAAAATTACAATTAGTGTAAACGGCTAAGAGAAGGTGCAAAATATGAAAATTATTGTTCAAAAATTTGGTGGAACATCAGTACGTGATGACAATGGGCGTAAGCATGCGCTTCACCATATAAAAAAATCGTTAGCTGCTGGTTATAAAGTAGTTACTGTCGTATCAGCAATGGGCCGTAAAGGTGAACCGTATGCAACTGATACGTTATTAAGTCTTGTAAATCAAGAGGAATCTAATATTTCTAAACGTGAGCAAGATTTATTATTATCATGTGGAGAATTAATCTCAGCAATTGTTTTCTCTAACATGTTGAATGAGAATGGTATAAAAGCAGCAGCATTAAATGGTGCACAAGCTGGTTTTGTAACGAATAATGACTTTACGAATGCTAAGATTATTGAAATGAATTGCGATCGTATACATGAAGAGTTAGAAAATGTAGATGTTATCGTTGTTACTGGATTCCAAGGTCAAACGAAAAATGGAGATACGACAACACTTGGCCGCGGAGGTAGTGATACTTCAGCTTCAGCATTAGGTGTTGCGCTTCATGCTGAATATATCGATATATTCACAGATGTTGAAGGTGTTATGACTGCGGATCCTCGTATCGTAAAAGATGCGCGTCATCTTCAAACTGTAACATATAACGAGATTTGTAACATGGCTTATCAAGGTGCGAAAGTTGTTCATCCGCGTGCGGTTGAAATTGCGATGCATGCAAAAGTACCACTTCGTGTACGTTCTACGTATTCTGATAGTGAAGGTACGCTTATTGCGGCATATGATGGTGCTACAAAAGGGCAGGATGTAGAAGAACGTCCTGTTACAGGGATTGCCCATGTGTCAAATGTAACGCAAATTAAAGTGCTTGCAAAAGAAACTGCATATGATTTACAACAACACGTGTTTAAAGAAATGGCTAATGAAGGGATTAGTGTGGACTTAATTAACATTTCTCCTACCGGTGTAGCTTACACAGTAAAGGATAGTGTATCAGCGCGTGCAGTTGAGGTTTTAAAGCAACTTGGATATGATCCAGTTGTGACAGAGCATTGTGCAAAGGTTTCTATCGTTGGTGCTGGAATGGCAGGTATTCCAGGGGTTACAGCGAAAATTGTCACAGCTTTAGCGGAAAAAGGTATTCAAATTCTGCAATCAGCAGATAGTCATACGACAATTTGGGTTCTTGTAAAAGAAGCCGATTTAGTGGAGGCTGTGAATGCATTACATAGTGCATTTGAGCTTTCAAAAGAAAAGCAACTGGAACAATAAGGAGTGAGATCATGACAGATTTTGGGATAATTGCAACCGCGATGGTAACACCGTTTGATAAAAACGGTAATATCGATTTTGCAAAGACAACGAAATTGGTAAATTATTTAATTGATAACGGTACAACAGCAATCGTGGTAGGAGGAACGACTGGAGAATCTCCTACATTAACATCAGAAGAAAAAGTAGCGTTATATCGCCATGTCGTATCTGTTGTCGATAAAAGGGTGCCCGTAATCGCTGGAACAGGTAGCAATAATACGCATGCTTCTGTTGATTTAACAAAAAAGGCAACTGAAGTTGGTGTTGATGCAGTTATGCTAGTGGCACCGTATTATAACAAACCGAGTCAAGAAGGAATGTACCAGCACTTTAAAACAATCGCTGAAAGTACTCCGCTTCCGGTAATGCTATATAATGTTCCAGGGCGATCTATTGTACAAATCTCCGTTGATACAGTTGTTCGTTTATCAGAAATAGAAAACATTGTTGCGATTAAAGATGCAGGCGGCGATGTGTTAACAATGACAGAAATCATTGAAAAAACAGCGGACGACTTTGCAGTATACAGCGGTGATGATGGTTTAACATTACCAGCTATGGCAATTGGAGCAAAAGGTATTGTTTCTGTAGCATCTCATGTTATCGGGAATGAAATGCAAGAAATGATTGCTGCATTCCAAGCTGGAGAGTTCAAAAAAGCGCAGAAATTACATCAATTACTAGTAAAAGTAACGGATGCACTATTTATGGCGCCAAGCCCAACACCAGTAAAAACAGCATTACAAATGGTGGGATTAGATGTAGGTTCTGTACGTTTGCCACTTCTTCCATTAACGGAAGAAGAAAGAGTAACGTTACAATCTGTAATGCAATCTATTCCTCGTTAATAAAAATGACCTAGTGTGAAACTAGGTCATTTTTATTTTGACTAACTATATGTAAGTGGTGAAAATTAGCTATAGTTAATAGGCTGTAATAAGAAGGGGATGGCAGGGGTAGGATTAGTAAGAAACTGATTACAGAGATAAGATTTTTTTAGTGAATATCGTTTCATGTTTATGTAAAGAACTTACATGAATATTTTTCCATTAAACTCCTATTACGTAGGAAAAATAGTGAGTATGATATGAAAATCCCCCCCCGAAAATTACAGCCTCGCTTTAGCGTCTTCTCTTGTCTTTCGTATAATTTAACTTGTGTTCTATTTCTTGTATCAGGTATAATATGGCTAAGTAGCTTAGTACGGGTATGCTTAGCAAAATTAGTAAAAATTACGATTCAATGAAATTTTCATATCATATCGAATAAGATATTTGATTTATATAATGAAAGAGAGGTGAAACCTGGTTTAAAAAATTAACAAGGACATGATATCGCATAACGGTAAGGACATTCGTCTTGGACGGTGAATATATGGTGGTTGTAGAGTTTCCCCTGGTGTCTCTGCAATTTTAGTGAAATCAGTGTTTGCAAGATTTTTAAACCAGGCAACAACATGAAGAGAAAAGAGAATGAGTCTGTTAAAGTATTTGCTCTTGGCGGAGTAGGTGAAATCGGAAAAAACATGTACTGTGTTGAAATTGATTCTGAAATCTTTATTGTAGATGCAGGATTGATGTTCCCGGGAGATGAAATGTTTGGGATTGATATTGTTATTCCTGACATTACATATTTAGTAGAAAATCAAGAGCGAGTAAAAGGTCTATTTATTACCCATGGTCATGAAGATCATATTGGTGGAATTGTTTATGTGCTTCGTAAATTATCTATTCCAGTATATGCGACGAAATTAACGGTAGGACTTATACAAGAAAAGCTTGGCGAAGCAGGAATGTTAGGCCGTGTAGACTTAAAAACAATTGACTCGAATTCAACAGTAGAGTTTAATTCAACAACTGTGTCATTCTTCGGAACGACACATAGTATTCCGGATTCTGTGGGTGTTTGTTTCCATACATCAAAAGGTGCTGTAGTATATACAGGAGACTTTAAATTTGATCAAACTCCAATCGGAAATAATGGAGCAGATCTTGGAAAAATGGCGCAAATTGGAAATGAAGGCGTACTTTGCTTGTTATCTGATAGTACAAACGCTGAACGTCCTGGTTATACAGGTTCGGAAAAAGAAGTTGGTATAGAGATTTCTAAAGTATTCTATAGTTCAGAAGGACGTATTATTGTTGCTTCATTTGCCTCCAATGTACATCGTATTCAACAAGTGTTTGATGCAGCTGCTGAAACTGGAAGGAAAGTAGCCGTAGTAGGACGTAGTATGGTAAAAGTGGTAGATATTGCAAGACGTCTTGGTTATTTAGATGTTCCAGAAGGTATGGTTATTTCATTACAAGAAATAGACAATTTCCCGGAAAAAAAGGTAGCTATTTTAACGACTGGTAGTCAAGGGGAACCGATGGCAGCCCTTTCTAGAATGGCGAAGCAAGCTCATAAACAAATTTCAATTCGTAAAGGTGATACTGTTATTATTGCAGCTTCTCCAATTCCAGGAAATGAAATATCTGTATCAAAAATTATTGACTTGTTATTTAGATCTGGGGCTGAGGTTATTTATTACGGTGAAAGAAAAGTTCACGTTTCAGGTCACGGTAGCCAAGAAGAATTAAAGCTGATGATAAATTTAATGAAGCCGAAGTATTTTGTACCCGTACATGGTGAGTTCCGTATGCAAAAAGCACATGCATATTTAGCGGAAGATGTAGGTATTAAGAGAGAGAATATCTTTATCGTAGAAAAAGGTGATGTAATTGCTTTTGGTGACGATGAAGCAAAAATAGCTGGTAAAGTGCAAGCTGGTAATGTTTTAATTGATGGATTAGGTGTAGGTGACGTCGGTAACATCGTTCTTCGAGATAGAAAGATGTTATCTCAAGATGGAATTTTAGTTGTTGTTGTAACACTAGGTAAGGATGAAAAGAAAATAATCTCTGGTCCAGAAATTATTTCACGCGGCTTTGTATATGTTCGTGAATCAGAAGCATTAATCGAACGATCCACAGATATTGTACGTATGATTGTTGAACAATCAATTAAAGAGTATACAATTGAATGGTCTATGTTGAAACAAAATATTCGTGAATTATTAGGGCAGTTCTTGTACGAAGAAACGAAGAGAAAGCCAATGATTTTACCGATTATTATGGAAGTATAAAGAAGGTCACCTTTACAGGTGATCTTTTTCTTTTTTAACCCTATCGAATGAAATTCATAACTTAAGAAATAATAGTTATATACGAGTGAAAGGGGATGCGATATGACAGAACGTGATCGTTATACAAATGCAGAAAAAGAAGCTGAGCCGAAAGAAGTTTCAAAAGAGGCTTCTATAGTGGAGAAAATTCAGCAACTTGGACAGACGAATGTACCACAAATGAATGAATCGCGTATTCATTGCTTAACAATTGTTGGGCAGGTGGAAGGTCATATTCAGTTGCCACCACAAAATAAAACAACAAAATATGAACACATCATTCCGCAAATTGTCGCGATTGAACAAAATCCGAAAATTGAAGGTTTACTGTTAATATTAAATACAGTTGGAGGTGACGTTGAAGCTGGGTTAGCGATTTCTGAAATGGTGGCTTCGCTTTCAAAACCAACTGTATCTCTTGTTTTAGGAGGAGGGCATTCAATCGGTGTACCGATTGCGGTCTCAACTGATTATTCATTTATTGCCGAAACAGCGACGATGACAATTCATCCGATTCGTTTAACAGGCCTTGTTATAGGTGTGCCGCAAACATTTGAGTATTTGGATAAAATGCAAGAAAGAGTCATTCGATTTGTGACAAAGCATTCGAAAGTAACGGAAGATCGTTTTAAAGAGCTTATGTTTGCAAAAGGGAATTTGACGCGAGATATTGGGACGAATGTAATAGGTGGAGATGCAGTGAAGTATGGTCTTATAGATGGTGTCGGTGGTATTGGTAGCGCACTTCGAAAATTAAACGAATTAATTGATGAACACATGGATAATAGTGCAGAAGGGACAATGCTACAATGATTTTATATACAATTATGCCAGAGCAACTTGTGTATCCGGCCGATTATTCACAATGCGAAAGCCAAAAAGTTGTGAATATAAATGGCGTGGAATTAGTGGTTTCTGAGGAGGATAATCAATGTTACTCTATTGTACGTGTATTAAGTACGGATCCGTCTCACTACCTAGAGTTTGAGCCTGGACAGAAAATTACCTTTTAGCAAAAAGAAGGATTTTGTTTAGGAGCTATGGTATAATATAAAAAACAAGACGGTCGAGCAGCCATGAGTAGGCTGCTTTCTTCTGTTTATTTAACATTTTACAAGAAGTGTAAAAATAGAAGATATAAAGACCTGAAAAATAGAGAGAAAGACATATAAGTAGAGCTTTTTTTATAAGAAAGTTGTACTTAATTTTTAGAACACGAGGTGAAGAAATGGCAAAACAAAAGCAAAGAGGGACGAAGGCTAAGGCAAGACGTACGATAAAGCCAACTTTGTATTATGAAATCGTCGGGTTGACTCTTTTTGCGCTTTCGATTATTACGATTTTACAGCTAGGTGTTGTAGGGAAATCGTTTGTGTTGTTTTTTCGCTTCTTCTTTGGTGAGTGGTACATAATTGGTGTATTAGGTGTAATAGCTTTATCTGTTGCGTTTGTAATAAAGCGGGGATGGCCAAACCTTTTAAATAAACGGCTAATAGGTGTTTATTTAATTGTACTAGCAATATTAATGTTTAGTCATATTACATTATTTAACCTTCTTACGAAAGATGGAGCTGTGCAAAATACTTCTGTAATTGTTAGTACAAAAGATTACTTCTTCCTTGAAATGAAAAAGGGCCCGGATAGTGTTCATTTAGGTGGTGGTATGTTCGGTGCACTGATGTTCGCAACGTGCTACTTCTTATTTGACGAAGTAGGGGCATATATCATTGGAATTATTTTAGTTATTCTTGGAATACTTTGTATAACAAATAAGCATATTGGAGAAGTACTTGCTCCGGTAGGGAGAATTCTTAGAAGTCAATTTCAAGTAATGCAAGGGGATTATAAAGATTGGAAATCTCAAAGGGTCGCCGAGCAAACTGAAAAGAAAAAAACAACAAGAAGCAAGAGACGTGAACGTGTTGCTGAACAAGAAGAAGCTATTGAGCCAGTAGAAGAAATAGAAATTGGTCCACCAATTATTTCGAATTTTACTGAGAATTATCCAGTAAGTGAAGAGACGGAAAAGCAGATAGAAGAAAATGATTTAATCAATCCTCCGTTTATTGAAGAGGCAGTTCCACCTACACCAGAAGAACAATCTCAAAAGAAACGAGGAGAAAAAATCGTTGAATCGCTAGAAGGTGAAACGAAAGCACCTCCTATGCAATTTTCTAATGTGGAAAATAAAGATTATAAGCTTCCTTCGCTTGATATATTAAAGTTTCCCCAAAATAAGCAAGTTACAAATGAAAATGCGGAAATTTATGAAAATGCTCGTAAATTGGAACGTACATTCCAAAGTTTTGGTGTGAAAGCGAAAGTAACAAAAGTACATAGAGGTCCTGCAGTTACGAAGTATGAAGTGTATCCTGATATGGGAGTAAAGGTAAGTAAAATTGTTAGTTTAAGTGATGATTTAGCGCTTGCTTTAGCAGCGAAAGACATTCGTATTGAAGCACCTATTCCCGGGAAATCAGCTGTAGGGATTGAGGTTCCGAATTCAGAAGTTTCTATGGTAACGCTGAGAGAAGTTCTTGATTCAAAGGCGAATAACCACCCAGAAGAGAAGTTATTAATTGGTCTTGGACGTGATGTTACAGGAGAGGCTGTATTGGCACGTTTAAATAAAATGCCCCATTTATTAGTAGCTGGTGCGACTGGTAGTGGAAAGAGTGTATGTATTAATGGAATTATTGTAAGTATTTTAATGCGTGCGAAACCGCATGAAGTAAAATTAATGATGATTGATCCGAAAATGGTAGAGTTAAATGTATATAACGGTGTTCC
This sequence comes from Bacillus altaicus, assembly GCF_042136375.2. NCBI lineage: Bacteria > Bacillati > Bacillota > Bacilli > Caryophanales > Bacillaceae > Bacillus > Bacillus altaicus. Next base: position 1,936,316 of record NZ_CM143394.1, read on the forward strand.
ACACTTATTAACACCAGTTGTAACTGATCCGAAAAAAGCGTCACAGGCTTTGAAGAAAGTTGTGAGTGAAATGGAGCGTCGTTATGAATTATTTGCGCATAGCGGTACGCGTAACATGGAAGGGTATAACGATTATATTAAAGAACATAATAGCCAATCGGAAGCGAAACAACCTGAATTACCATATATTGTGGTAATTGTGGACGAGTTAGCTGATTTAATGATGGTTGCTTCTTCGGATGTAGAAGATGCGATTATGCGTTTAGCACAAATGGCACGTGCTGCTGGTATTCATTTAATTATTGCGACTCAGCGCCCGTCAGTTGATGTTATCACGGGTGTTATTAAAGCGAATATTCCATCGCGTATTGCATTTGCTGTATCTTCCCAAATAGATTCTCGAACGATTCTTGACGGTGGTGGTGCAGAGAAGTTGCTAGGTCGTGGAGATATGTTGTTCATACCAATTGGTGCATCGAAACCTGTTCGTGTACAAGGGGCGTTTTTATCAGATGATGAAGTTGAGAGAGTCGTAGAATCTGTTATTGCGCAGCAAAAAGCGCAATATCAAGAGGATATGATTCCACAAGATGTTCCTGAAACAAAGCAGGAAGTAGAAGATGAATTATACGATGAAGCGGTTCAGCTTGTAGTAGAAATGCAAACAGCATCTGTTTCTATGTTACAACGTAGATTTAGAGTAGGATATACGCGAGCAGCTCGTTTAATTGATGCCATGGAAATGAATGGTGTAGTAGGTCCTTATGAAGGTAGTAAACCAAGGGGAGTACTCATTAAAGATGTGCAAGAAAAAAGTTCTTAAAAAAAGCCTAATTGTTTTTACAATTAGGCTTTTTTATATGCTGTTTTTGTTATATACTATATTCAACAGAAAAGAAAGTGCTTACATAATAGGGAGCTCTTTAGAATACGAATGCTTATCGTTTTGGTTTTCGAAACGTTCGATATTTAATGTAGAAAAATGTTGAATTCTGTTGACACATATGGGAGCAAGTGGTAAGATTACTTCGAAAAGAACCACTGCCTCATATAATCTTGGAGATAAGGTCCATAAGTTTCTACCTGGCAACCATGAATTGCTAGACTATGAGGGGAAAAGTGTGTAACAAAGGATGTAAGGAATCTTTGTGCCGAACTTTTTCTCGATATGAGGAATGTTTGTGGTGCAAAGTTTTTTTTATGGAATAAAGTGTGAAAATTTCATCTTGAAAAATTATTAATATTTATTAGACTATTACGCTTATTTTTAGTATTTAGTAATTTATACTATGTTGTAAGTTGAAAAAAGAGAAAAGAAGTCTTACATCAGAGGTCGAATAATTGAAATGCGGGGGAGTCTTATGTCAGTAAAATCCGATAGTCGTCACCTATATTTGCGAGTGATTGATCACATCAAAGGAAAAATTAAAGATGGGGCTTACAAAGAAAAACAAAAGTTACCTTCAGAGTTTGATCTAGCGAAAGAACTTGGTGTAAGTAGGGCAACTTTAAGGGAAGCACTACGTATTTTAGAAGAAGAAAATGTTGTTATTCGTAGACATGGTGTAGGGACATTTGTAAATGCGAAGCCGTTATTTTCTTCTGGAATAGAGCAACTTTCTAGTATTACAGATATGATTTCTAGTGTGGGGAAAACACCAGGAACAATCTTTTTATCATCATCTACAACAACTTTAACAGAAGAAGAAAAAGAGAAATTTAATTGTGAAGATGGTTTTAGCGCAGTAATGATTGAACGTGTTCGTACAGCGGATGGGGAACCAGTTGTATATTGCATTGATAAACTGGCAAAAGAAATATTACCAGATTTATCGGGATACAATGAGGAATCGCTGCTTACAGTAATACATAATAATACGCACAAGCGTATCACATACGCAGTTGCTCACATTGAACCGATTGGTTATCACCCGAAAATTTCACCGATTTTAGAATGTGAACCTGAAACGGCACTGCTAGTTTTAAAACAAATGCACTATGATCAAAATGATGAGCCAATCTTATATTCTATTAATTACTTTAGAGCTGATAAGTTTAGCTTCCACGTATTAAGAAAACGTATGTAGGGAAGTTCCTTTTTAGGGAGGTGACAGCAAGAAGTAAGGGACAGCAGCGTATGAATCATTAGACAAAACATTTCAGGAGGGGTTTCTAGTATGAAGAAAAAAACAGGTCTTTTATTATCGTTAACATTAGCAGCAAGTACAGTGTTAGGTGCATGTGGTAACTCGGATAAAGCGGATAGTGACAAAAAAGGGGATAAAGAGTTTAAGGTTGGTATGGTTACAGATGTTGGGGGCGTTGATGACAAATCATTCAACCAATCAGCTTGGGAAGGTTTAACGAAATTTGGTAAAGACAACGATTTAAAGAAAAATGAAGGATATCGTTACCTTCAATCAAGTAAAGATGCTGATTACATTCCGAATTTAACGAAATTTGCGAAAGATCATTATAATACAACGTTTGGTATTGGATTTTTAATGCAAGACTCGATTGAAAAGGTTGCAAAACAATATCCGAAAGAGCAATTTGCAATTGTAGATACTGTTGTGAAAGAACCGAATGTAACAAGTATTACATTTAAAGATCATGAAGGTTCATTCCTAGTTGGTGCTGTAGCAGCAATGACAACAAAATCAAATAAAGTTGGTTTTGTTGGTGGTGTGAAGAGTCCATTAATTACAAAATTCGAATCAGGTTTTAAAGCTGGAGCGAAAGCGGTAAATCCAAATATCGAAATTGTAGCGCAATATGCAGATGCATTTGATAAGCCAGAAAAAGGATCTGTATTAGCTTCAGCAATGTACGGTCAAGGCGTTGACGTAATTTACCATGCTTCAGGTGCAACTGGTAACGGTGTATTCACAGAAGCGAAAAACCGTAAGAAAAAAGGTGAAAATGTTTGGGTAATCGGTGTTGACCGTGACCAAAATCAAGAAGGTATGCCTGAAAACGTAACTTTAACTTCTATGGTGAAACGTGTTGATATTGCAGTTGCAAAAGTAGCACAAGAAGCGAAAGATGGTAAGTTAAAAGGCGGTAAAGTAGAAGAGTTTGGCTTAAAAGATGATGGTGTTGGTATCTCAAAATCAACTGATAATGTGAAAAAAGTAAACCCAGAAATTTTAACAAAAGTAGAAGAATTTGAGAAGAAAATCACTGCTGGTGAAATTAAAGTACCTGCGACTGATGATGAATATAAAGCATACGAAGCTGCTCTAAAGAAATGATGATAGAGCAATAGCAAAGGTTAGTTCTTAGAACTAACCTTTGTATATATAAAAATACTTTTAATAGAGTGTAATTGGGGAGTGTTCCCTGCTAGAAGGAGGAACAAAATGGAATACGTAATTGAGATGAACAATATTACAAAAGTATTCCCAGGCATTGTAGCGAATGATGATATTACGCTGCAAGTAAAACAGGGAGAGATACACGCTTTACTTGGAGAAAATGGTGCAGGGAAATCAACGTTGATGAATGTACTGTTCGGTTTGTATCAACCAGAACAGGGCGAAATTAAAATTAAAGGAAACCCTGTGAAAATTACAAATCCGAATATAGCAAATGACCTTGGAATTGGGATGGTCCATCAGCACTTTATGCTTGTTCATAATTTTACAGTTACAGAGAATATCATTCTTGGAAATGAGCCGAAGAGAAAAGGGAAAATAGCTGTTGAAGAGGCTGCAAAAGAAATTAAACAATTATCTGAACAGTACGGTTTAGCTGTTGATCCAAATGCAAAGATTGAAGATATTTCGGTGGGGATGCAGCAAAGGGTTGAAATATTAAAGACGCTTTATCGTGGTGCGGAGATTTTAATATTCGATGAACCGACTGCAGTGTTAACTCCTCAAGAAATTCATGAGTTGATTCAAATTATGAAAAAGCTTGTGCAAGAAGGAAAATCTATCATTCTTATTACACATAAATTAAAAGAAATTATGGAAGTTTGCAATCGTTGCACAATTATTCGTAAAGGTAAAGGAATTGGTACAGTTGACGTAGCGAAAATGGATGAACATAAACTTGCAGAATTAATGGTCGGACGTCAAGTGAATTTTAAAACAGAAAAAATAGGGGCCAAACCGAAAGATGAGGTTCTGTCTGTTGCGAATCTTATCGTTTATGATGCACGCCAATTACCTGCTGTAAAAGGCCTTGACTTAACTGTTCGTGCAGGAGAAATCGTTGGTATTGCAGGGATTGATGGAAATGGACAAAGTGAATTAATAGAGGCAATTACTGGTTTACGAAAAGTTGAGTCAGGTTCTATTGCAATTAAAGGAAAAGAAATAACGAATTGGCCTGTTCGAAGAATTACAGAGGAAGGAATTGGTCATATTCCAGAAGACCGTCATAAACACGGGCTTGTGCTTGATTTTTCTGTTAGAGATAATATAGTTTTGCAAACGTACTATAAAAATCCATTCTCAAAGAAAGGGATTTTAAACTTTAGTAAAATCACACAAAAAGCAAAAGCGCTTATTGAACAGTTTGATATACGCACACCTAGTGAACAAACCTTAACTCGTGCACTATCTGGTGGAAACCAGCAAAAGGCAATTATCGCACGTGAAGTGGATCGTAATCCGGATTTATTAATTGCAGCACAGCCAACACGTGGTTTAGATGTAGGTGCGATTGAATTTATTCATAAAAAATTAATCGAGCAGAGAGATAACGGGAAAGCGGTATTACTTTTATCGCTAGAACTGGATGAAATTTTAAATGTAAGTGATCGAGTTGCTGTTATATATGAAGGGAAAATTGTAGCAATTGTCGATGCGAAAGAAACAAATGAACAACAGCTTGGTTTGTTGATGGCTGGCGGAACGGAGAAAGAGAAGGTGAATACAAATGGCTAAAAAATTTTTAACGGAGCGAACAATTAACATTTTAGTTCCTGTATTATCCGTTATTTTTGGTTTACTTGTTGGTGCCATTGTAATGTTAGTTAGTGGATATGATCCAATTGTCGGGTATGCAGCGCTTTGGGAAGGAATGGCTGGAAATCCGCAAGCAATTGGTGAAACATTACGTACGATGATTCCGCTTGTGTTAGCAGGACTTTCTGTGGCATTTGCATTCCGTACAGGTCTTTTTAACATCGGAGTAGAAGGACAATTATTAGTTGGTTGGCTTGCTGCTGTTTGGTTTGGGTATGCAGTATCATTACCGGCGATTTTACATATTCCGTTGTCAATTTTAGTAGCGGCGATAGCTGGTGGTTTATGGGGATTTATCCCGGGATATTTGAAAGGGAAATTTAAAGTAAATGAAGTAATCGTAACGATCATGATGAATTATATTGCACTTTATGTGACGTATGATTTAATTAAGCGCTTTTTACATGAGGCGAATGAGAAATCGTATGACATAAAATCTAGTGCTTCTTTATCTTCTGAATGGTTATCTTCTTTAACGGATGGTTCTCGTTTGCACTGGGGAATTATCGTAGCGATTTTAATTGCGATTATTATGTGGTTCTTATTGGATAGAACTACATTGGGATACGAATTGAAATCTGTTGGATTTAATCAACATGCTTCTCAGTATGCGGGGATGAAAGTTTCTCGAAATGTTGTGCTATCTATGACGATTGCGGGTGCGTTTGCAGGAATTGGTGGTGCTATGGAAGGGCTTGGTACATTCCAAAACATGACAGCGATGTCTTCGTTTACAGGTATTGGATTTGATGGGATTGCGGTAGCTCTTCTTGGAGGGAATAATCCATTTGGTATATTATTATCGGCTTTACTGTTCGGTGGTTTGAAAAGTGCAGCCCCACAAATGAATTTTGAAGCAGATGTACCTTCTGAGTTAATTAATGTTATTATCGCATGTATTATTTTCTTTGTTGCTTGCAGTTATGTTTTACGCTGGGCACTTACACGCATGAGCAAGGAGGGAAAATAAATGAGCTTTTTAGATGTTTTAGCCATTCTTGTGACTGGTACGTTATATACGGCAGCGCCACTTATTTTTACGGCGTTAGGTGGAGTGTTCAGTGAACGTTCTGGAGTTGTAAATATAGCATTAGAAGGTTTAATGTTATTTGGTGCATTTACTGGTATTGTTACAACGTTATTAATGGGTGATACATGGGGAGCAATGACTCCTTGGATTGCACTATTATTTGCAGCTATTGGTAGTGGGTTATTTGCACTTCTTCACGCAGTAGCATCCATTACATTCCGCGCGGATCAAGTAGTAAGCGGGGTAGCGATTAACTTTTTGGCTCTCGGTTTAACAGTATTTGCGATTAAGAAAATCTTTGGTAAAGGACAGACTGATTTTATTCAATACCGAATTGAAAAAATCGATGTTCCAGGACTTTCGGATATTCCGGTAATCGGGAAAATCTTTTTTTCAAATGTACCGTTAACGTCGTATATTGCCATTATTTTAGCATTTGTTGTCTGGTACATTATTTATAAAACGCCGTTCGGTCTTCGTCTTCGTGCTGTTGGTGAACATCCAATGGCAGCAGATACGATGGGGATTAATGTATATAAAATGCGTTATATTGCAGTTTGTATATCTGGAATGTTTGCAGGAGTGGGGGGTGCGGTCTTCGCAATGTCGATTTCTGGTAACTTCTCAGGTGCTACAATTACTGGACAAGGTTTCTTGGCACTAGCAGCTATGATCTTTGGTAAATGGAATCCACTTGGTGCTCTTGGAGCAGCGCTGTTCTTCGGATTTGCTCAATCACTTGGGATAACAGGTGGTACAATTCCTGTATTAAAAGAAATTCCAAGTGTATTCTTAACGATATTACCGTATGTATTTACAATATTAGCACTCGTTGGTTTTGTAGGCCGATCTGAAGCTCCGAAAGCATTAGGAACGCCTTATGAAAAAGGAAAACGATGAGTATTTAGAAAGTATAAGAAAAGCTCGCACATTAGTGCGGGCTTTTTTACATAGAATATATTTAATACGGAATTTTACTATGTTCCTTACATATTAAAGTTTTTAGAAAGACTCAAATGTAAGCATAATAAGGAAGAAAAGTTGATTTTTTATTTCTAAAAACTGTATATTGAAGAGGAATATTCCTACATACGTAAAGGAGGGCTATTAATGAAACTAATGGAACAGCAACTGCATGAATTAGGTGGCTTGCGAGTACATATTATTCCGACTGATAAATTTAAAACAAATACCTTTGTATTTCGTTTTAAAGCACCTTTAAATGAGGAGACGGTGACAGAGCGTGCCTTATTGCCGTACGTATTGCAAAGTGCGACAGAAAAACTGCCTTCTGTAATTCGTCTTCGTCAATATTTAGAAGAATTATATGGATCTTCTTTAGCGGTAGATGTAAGTAAAAAAGGGGAAGACCATATCATCTCTATTTATGTAGACATTGCAAATGAAACATATTTACGCGATGCACCACCGTTATTTGAAAAAGCGCTTTCTATGTTATCTGATATTGTTTTACATCCAGCAACAGAAGGGGACGGTTTTCTATCTTCTATTGTAGAAAGTGAGAAACGAGCACTCTTGCAACGAATTGAAGCTACTTATGATGATAAAATGCGTTATGCAAACGAGCGTTTAATCGAAGAAATGTGCAAAGTAGAACCATATCGCTTAAGTGCAAATGGGAAAAAAGAGAGTGTTGCTTCTATTACAAATGAAAGTTTGTATCAATATTATCAAAAAGTGTTAGCTGAAGATGAAATGGATTTATATATCATTGGTGACATTTCAGAAGATGCTGTGGAGCTTGTAAATAAGTATTTTTCGATTTCACCTCGTGTTGTGAAAGAAAGAAATGTACTTCTTCATAAACGAAATAATGAAGAAAAAGAAATTGTTGAAAAACAAGAACTAAAGCAAAGTAAATTAAATATCGGCTATCGCACATTCATTACGTATAAAGATGAAGATTATTTTGCATTACAATTGTTTAACGGATTATTTGGAGGGTTTTCTCATTCGAAGTTATTCGTAAATGTCCGTGAAAAAAATAGTTTAGCGTACTATGCAGCATCGAGATTTGAAAGTCATAAAGGTTTGCTCTTCGTTATGTCTGGGATTGAAGCGAAGAACTTTGAAAAAGCTGTTGAAATTATTAAAGAACAGATGAAAGCAATGCAAAGCGGTGATTTTTCAGAGGAAGAGATTCAGCAAACGAAAAGTGTAATTCAAAATCAAATCTTAGAGGCAATTGATACACCACGTGGTTTTGTTGAAATGCTTTATCATGGGGTAATCTCAGAGCGTACGCGTCCAGTTGAAGAATGGCTAACGGGCATAGAAAGCGTGACGAAAGAAGAAATTGTGAAAGTTGCTAATAATATTGAACTAGATACAATTTACTTTTTACATGGAACGGAGGGAGAATAAATGGAGAAAATTGTGTATGAGCAATTAAAAGAGACGCTATATTATGAAAAACTTCCGAATGGATTAGACGTATATATCTTACCGAAACAAGGCTTCAACAAAACATTTGCAACATTTACGACGAAGTACGGTTCTGTTGATAATACATTTGTTCCGCTTGGAAAAGAAGACATGACTCGTGTGCCAGATGGAATTGCTCATTTCCTTGAGCATAAATTGTTTGAAAAAGAGGATCATGACGCGTTTCAATTGTTTAGTAAACAAGGTGCTTCAGCGAACGCTTTTACATCTTTTACAAGAACCGCTTATCTCTTTTCCTGTACATCAAATGTAGAGAGAAATTTAAATACGTTGTTAGACTTTGTACAAGAACCGTATTTCTCTGAAAAAACGGTTGAAAAAGAAAAAGGTATTATCGGTCAAGAAATTCAAATGTACCAAGATAACCCAGACTGGCGTTTATACTTTGGATTAATCGATAGTTTGTTTGTGAAACATCCAATTAAAATTGATATTGCAGGGACGATTGAGTCTATTAGTAAAATTACAAAAGATCTACTGTATGAATGTTATGAGACTTTTTACCATCCGAGCAACATGTTATTATTTGTTGTTGGAGCGATTGATCCTGAAAAAACAATGGATTTAGTTCGTGAAAATCAAGCGAAAAAAGATTACGAAAATCAACCGGAAATCGTTCGCTCTTTTGAAGAGGAACCAGAAGAAGTAAATGAAAAGAAAAAGATTATTTCAATGCCTGTCCAAACTCCAAAATGTTTAGTTGGTATTAAGGCAACGAATTTAAAAGAAAAAGGGCAAGCCCTTTTAAAACAAGAAATTGCGCTTACATTACTTTTAGATTATTTATTTGGAAAAGGGTCAGTTCATTACGAATCTTTATATAATGAAGGTCTTATTGATGATTCGTTCTCGTATGACTATACAGAAGAAAATAACTTTGGTTTTGCAATGGTTGGTGGAGATACGAAGCAACCTGATGAATTGGCAGAGCGATTAAAAGGTATTTTACTACAAACGAATTATGATCAGTTAGATGAGACTACGCTGGAACGGGTGAAGAAAAAGAAAATTGGCGGATTTTTACGATCGTTGAATTCACCTGAATATATTGCAAATCAGTTTACACGATATGCGTTTAATGAATCTAGTTTATTTGATGCTCTTACAGTGTTAGAAGGATTAACTGTTCAAGACCTACAACAAGCAGCAAAAACATTATTAATTGAAGAGAAAATGAGTGTATGCCAAGTTTTACCAAAAAAGTGAAGTAATATGTGAATAAAAAACGCAGTATCTATATCCCTCATCTAACGTTTGGTTATTGCCAAATGGTAAGATGAGGGTATTATTTATTTATACATAAAAGATGAGAGAGGGAATTTATGGAAAAGTATGCATTAGTAACTGGAGGAAGCGGAGGGATTGGCTCTGCTATTTCGAAGCAGTTAATTGAGGATGGTTACACAGTCTATATTCATTACAATAAAAGCGAAGAGAAGGTAAAGGAGTTACAAAAGGAATTTGATGTAGTGATTCCTGTGCAAGCAAATTTAGCTTCTATCGATGGAGCGGAGAAATTGTGGGGGCAAATCGAACATCCTATTGATGTTATTGTATACGCAGCTGGAAAGAGTATCTTTGGATTAGTAACAGATGTTACGAATGAAGAATTAGATTATATGGTGGAGCTTCAAGTAAAGAGTGTATATAGACTTCTATCGCTGGCGCTTCCACCGATGATCGGGCGGAGAAGTGGTAATGTTGTCATTATTTCATCCATTTGGGGGCAAATAGGAGCGTCTTGTGAGGTGCTGTACTCAATGGTGAAAGGTGCACAAAATTCATATGTGAAGGCTTTAGCGAAAGAAGTTTCTTTAAGTGGATTGCGCGTTAATGCGGTAGCGCCAGGTGCAATCGAAACAGAGATGTTAAATGTATTTTCAGAAGATGATAAAAATGAAATTGCTGAAGATATTCCATTAGGTAGAATAGGACTACCCGAAGAGGTAGCAAAAACAATCTCCTTCCTCGTTTCGCCAGGAGCTTCCTATATTACAGGGCAAATTATTGGAGTCAATGGCGGTTGGCATTGTTAAAAATTTCTTACATAAAAAATAAAAAAATGCACAAATTAAGCATGATTCTATTACTCAATAGTGAGGTGCTTAAACATGTCAGTGTTAGATAATTTTGATCAGTGGAAGAGCTTTTTAGGAGAACGTTTAGAACAAGCGGGGGGAAAAGGGCTTGATGGTGGTGCCGTATCAGATATGGCATTTCGTGTTGGGGATTATTTAGCTAATGAAGTAGAAGCGCGCAACGATCAAGAAAAATTATTGTCTGAGCTTTGGAAAGTTGCTGATGAACAAGAGCAACATACAATCGCAAATTTAATGGTGAAGTTTGTACAACATAAGTAAAAGTAGAGAGGAGAAGCTCCTCTCTACTTTTTTTGTATAATAATTAGGAGGAATAGATTATACATTTAGCTTCCCTATTAAGATGAAATCATATAATATAGTACGTAGGTGTAAAGTAAGCGTAGGGGAGTGATTTTGGATGATTGAATGGTATTTTGAATATGAAATACATAAAAACCGACCTGGCTTACTTGGTGACGTTTCTTCGTTAATCGGTATGCTTGGCATCAATATTGTCACAATTAATGGTGTAGATAATGCACGACGTGGACTTTTGCTTATGTGTGATAATCAAGAACAAATCTCTAGACTTGAATCAATTTTAAATACGATGGATAATATAACGGTAACGAAATATCGTCCGCCAAAGCTTAGAGATAAGCTAGCAGTTAGACATGGTAGGTACATACAACGAGATGCAGATGATAAGAAAACATTTCGATTTGTGCGTGATGAATTAGGATTGCTTGTAGACTTTATGGCGGAGATAATGAAAAAAGAAGGTCATAAATTAATTGGGATACGAGGAATGCCTCGTGTCGGAAAAACAGAATCTATTGTTGCCGCAAGTGTTTGTGCAAATAAGAGATGGTTATTCGTATCATCTACTCTCATTAAGCAAACTGTTCGTAGCCAATTGATTGAAGATGAGTATAGCGACGATAATATTTTCATACTAGATGGAATTGTGTCGACAAAGCGTGCCAATGAAAGACACTGGCAGCTCGTTCGTGAAATCATGAGATTGCCTGCAACGAAAGTTGTGGAACATCCGGATGTGTTTGTGAGTCAGTCAGAATACACATTGGATGATTTTGATTATATTATCGAATTGCGTAACGATTATGATGAAGAAATTCAATATAATTTAGTAGATGAAATTGAGCAAGGTACGAAAAACAATTTCTCTATGTTCGACTTTTAAAGAAATATTGAGGTGTTAGTAGTGACGGAATTAGGACAAAAGCTGACAGAAGCAAGAGAAGCGAAAGGCTTATCTATTGATCAGCTGCATGAGATTACAAAAATTCAAAAACGCCATTTAGTAGCGATTGAAGAAGGCAATTATGGTGTGTTGCCAGGAGCTTTTTATGCGCGTGCATTCATTAAGCAATATGCAGATGCTGTTGGATTAAATGGAGAGGAACTGCTTGTAGAATATCAGAGTACGATACCACAATCTGAAAATCGTGAAGTTCCACAAGTATCAACTGGACAAAAAACACAAGAAACAATGCAAAAATCTTCGTCATGGCCAATTGCAGATCATATGCCAAAAATTTTGATTGTGTTGTTAGTAATCGCATTTGGAGTGGTAGTCTGGTTTGTTATTCAAGCGTTAAGTGGAAAAGATGATAGGCAAGTTCCGAATGCTCAAAGTGAGAAAATTGAAGTTCAAAAAGCAAAAGATTCTCCGCTAGATACGAAGAAAGATGAAGTGAAAGCGGAAGAACCAAAAAAAGAAGAGCCAAAGAAAGAGGAACAACCAGTGCAACCAACTGGACAACAAGAAGTGAAGGTAGTTGGAACGAGTGGTAAGGTATCTACTTTGGAAATTCATAATAATAAAACATTAGAACTGGAAATTTCAGCGAAGGGTGCAAGCTATGTAGATGTTAAAGATGATGCGGGTAACGAAATTCTAAACACTACAGTACAAAGTGGTCAAACAGAAAAACGTGATTTATCAACAGTAAAAGAAGTGCGGCTTAATATTGGAAGTGCACCGAATGTTGAAATTAAACTGAATGGCCAAGTGGTTACTTTCCCATTAGATCCAGAAAAAGAATATCACCAAAGATTGGTGATAAAAAACCAAGGGATAGGGCAACCTGCGCAATAACAGTCATCGCTTCGATGACTTTTTTCAATGAACAAATGTTTTTGACATGATGGAGGAATAGCTGTGAATTTACCAAATAAAATTACAATATCTAGAATCTGCTTAATTCCAATTTTTATGGTAATTATGCTAGCGCCCTTTAATTGGGGCTCATATACAATTGGTGATGTCAATTTACCAATTCAACATTTAGTAGGAGCGCTGATTTTTATAATTGCTTCAGCTACAGATTGGATTGATGGACATTATGCAAGAAAATATAATCTTGTAACGAATTTAGGGAAATTCCTTGACCCGTTAGCAGATAAATTACTTGTTTCTGCAGCACTTATCACGTTGGTAGAGATGCAATATGTACCTGCTTGGATCGTTATTGTAATTATAAGTCGTGAGTTTGCAGTAACAGGTTTACGCCTTGTACTTGCTGGGACAGGGGAAGTAGTTGCAGCAAATCAGCTAGGGAAAATTAAGACATGGACACAAATTATTGCGATTGCAGCATACTTATTACATGATGTACCGTTAAATTTACTTCATATTCCAGTTGCAGATATTTTCATATGGATTGCATTAATCTTTACCGTTATTTCAGGATTGGATTATTTCTGGAAAAATAAAGATGCTCTTGTAAATTCAAAATAGAAGTTTATGGGGGAATTGGGATGAATGCTGAAATTATTGCGGTTGGAACGGAATTATTACTTGGACAAATTGCAAATACAAATGCCCAGTTTTTATCTGAAAAATTAGCTTCAATCGGAATTAACGTGTACTACCATACTGTCGTTGGGGATAATAACAAGCGATTACAGAAGGCAATTGAATTGGCTGAAGAACGAGCTGATATGCTCATTTTTACAGGTGGATTAGGACCGACAAAAGATGATTTAACGAAAGAAACAATAGCGTCTAGTTTAGATGAAGAGCTTGTGTATGATGAAGAGGCATTAACATCGATAAGCGATTATTTTAAGCGTACAGGCCGTGAATTTACGGAGAATAATAAAAAGCAGGCGCTCGTTTTAAATGGATCGACTGTATTTGCGAATGATCACGGTATGGCGCCTGGTATGGGGGTAAATAAGAACGGAAAAGTTTATATTTTATTACCAGGACCACCAAAAGAAATGAAGCCGATGTATATAAGTTACGTAGAGCCTTTTTTATGTAAGTTTACAACGGGGGAAAATATTTATTCTCGTGTTCTTCGTTTTTTCGGTATTGGGGAATCTCAATTAGAGGTGAAAGTTCAAGATTTAATTGATGGACAAACGAACCCAACCATTGCACCACTCGCAAATGATGGAGAAGTGACATTACGTTTAACTGCCAAACATCAAAATGCTGATGAGGCGGACAAACTGATTCAGCATGTGGAAGATTTGATTTTAGAAAGAGTAGGAGAATTTTTCTACGGATATGACCAAGATTTCCTTCATTACAAGGCAATAAGGCTATTGAAGGAAAAAGGGTTAACTTTAGCATGTGCAGAAAGTTTAACAGGTGGTCTTTTTGGAAATCAAGTATCAGAAAATGCTGGCGTCTCGTCTGTATTTAAAGGCGGTGTCATTTGTTATCAAAATGATGTGAAGCAACAAATTTTACACGTACCTGAAGAAGTGTTACGCACTGACGGCGCAGTTAGTAAACAGTGTGCTCGTTATCTTGCTGAAAATGTAAAGAAACTGTTAAAAGCAGATATCGGGATTAGTTTCACTGGGGTGGCAGGACCGGATGCTTCAGAGCATAAAGAACCAGGAACCGTATTTATTGGATTGGTGATTAAAGATGAACCAGCTGTAGTCTTCTCGCTTAATTTAAGTGGAAGTCGTCAACAAATTAGAGAACGCTCTACAAAATATGGATTTTATCATTTATTTAAAAAACTAGAAGAGATATAAATTTCTTCTAGTTTTTTTTGTTGGAAAACCTAGTTTTATTCGATCTAAAATAAAAAAACGAATAAATGTTCGATTTTTGTTGGCAAATTGAATTGAAAATAGGTATAATAAGATTAGCAATTTAGTTAAGGAGGAATTTTGAATGAGCGATCGTCAAGCGGCATTAGATATGGCGTTAAAACAAATAGAGAAGCAATTCGGTAAAGGTTCAATTATGAAATTAGGAGAACAAGCGGAGCATAGAATTTCTACAATTTCAAGTGGTTCTTTAGCACTTGATGTGGCACTAGGGGTAGGCGGATACCCACGTGGCCGTGTTATTGAAATTTATGGACCTGAAAGTTCAGGTAAAACAACAGTTTCATTACACGCAATCGCGGAAGTACAGCGTCAAGGTGGACAAGCAGCGTTCATTGATGCGGAGCATGCAATGGATCCTGTATATGCACAAAAATTAGGTGTTAACATAGATGAATTACTATTATCACAGCCTGATACAGGGGAGCAAGGACTAGAAATCGCAGAAGCACTTGTACGAAGTGGCGCGGTTGATATTATCGTAATTGACTCTGTAGCAGCTCTTGTACCGAAAGCTGAGATCGAAGGGGACATGGGTGACTCTCACGTTGGTTTACAAGCACGTTTAATGTCACAAGCACTTCGTAAACTTTCAGGTGCAATCAACAAATCAAAAACAATCGCAATCTTTATCAACCAAATTCGTGAAAAAGTTGGGGTTATGTTCGGGAACCCAGAAACAACTCCAGGTGGTCGTGCGTTGAAATTCTATTCAACTGTCCGTCTTGAAGTACGTCGTGCTGAGCAATTAAAGCAAGGTAACGACATTGTTGGTAATAAAACGAAAATAAAAGTAGTTAAAAATAAAGTAGCACCGCCATTCCGTGTTGCTGAAGTTGATATTATGTACGGAGAAGGTATTTCAAGAGAAGGTGAAATCTTAGATATGGCTTCTGAACTTGATATCGTTCAAAAGAGCGGTGCTTGGTACTCTTATAATGAAGAACGCTTAGGACAAGGTCGTGAAAATTCGAAGCAATTCTTAAAAGAGAATACGGATTTAAGAGAGGAAATTGCCTTCTTTGTTCGTGAACATCACGGAATTGGTGAAAACTCTGGTGTTGAAGACACGGAAGATTCAACTCGTCAAGATTAAAAAATAAAAGACACGGTCCCGTGTCTTTTATTTTTTAATCCACTATGAAAGCGTTGTATATAGCTGGAGATAAAATATTTATTCTATCCAAAAGGCTATGTGTAAAGGGGAATATTCATATATTTTAAGTGAATGAATTGGGATTTTCTAAGGTTTTCCAGGATAATATGCCGTCTGTTTTTTTAATCCATATAAGATTCAGGGCTGAAGGTAAAGAAAGTAAAAGTAGACAACGCTTGACAATGAAAATTGCGATAGATACAATGAGAATGTATATTTTTTCTTATATACGATACACTCTTCTCAAGAAGAGAAGTAATATTCGGAGTAAGACTTAAATCTTGCCGAAATAATAATATGACATTTTAATTGTGAAATGAAGAAAGTCCCTTAAAAAAGCGGGACGACGGTCTTTGCTGTACGTTGTAATTCAATGTACATGCCGACAGTCTTTTTTCATTCATAGCAAGGGGAGGTGAAATCATGAGTAGTACAGTTTGGATACTCATCTCCATTTTGCTTGCAACAGTCGGTGCAGTTGTTGGCTTTTTTGTTCGAAAGTCTATTGCTGAAGCGAAGATTAATGGTGCAGCTAATGAAGCAAAACGTATTCTAGACGAAGCGAATCGTGATGCTGAAGCACTTAAGAAAGAAGCGCTTTTAGAAGCAAAGGATGAAATTCATACACTTCGTACAGAAGCTGAATTAGAAATTCGTGACCGTAGAAGCGAATTACAAAAACAAGAAAATCGTTTAATGCAAAAAGAAGAGAACCTTGATCGTAAAGACGAAACGCTCGATAAGCGCGAGCAACAGTTGGAAAAGAAAGAGGAATCTTTTGTAGCGAAACAACAACAGATTGAAGAGTTGGAAAGCAAAGTGGGAGAGTTAGTTCAAAAGCAACAAACAGAATTAGAGCGCATTTCCAATCTGACCCGCGAACAAGCGAAAGCAATTATTCTTGGTAAAGTGGAAAGTGAAGTTTCTCATGAAATTGCCGTTATGGTAAAAGAAAGTGAAGTTCGCGCGAAAGAAGAAGCGGATAAGAAGGCAAAAGAGATTTTATCTCTTGCAATGCAAAGATGTGCAGCTGATCATGTTGCTGAAACAACCGTTTCGGTTGTAAATCTTCCAAATGACGAAATGAAGGGACGTATTATCGGACGTGAGGGTCGTAATATTCGTACGTTAGAAACGTTAACAGGTATTGACCTTATTATCGATGATACACCAGAAGCGGTAATTCTATCTGGATTTGACCCGATTCGTCGTGAAACAGCTCGTATCGCTCTTGATAAACTAGTACAGGACGGACGTATTCATCCAGCGCGTATTGAAGAGATGGTCGAAAAATCAAGACGTGAAGTGGACGAGTATATTCGTGAAGTCGGAGAGCAAACAACGTTTGAAGTGGGTGTTCATGGCTTACATCCAGATTTAATTAAAATTTTAGGTCGTTTAAAATACCGTACAAGTTATGGACAAAACGTCTTAAAACACTCTATGGAAGTTGCATACTTAACTGGACTTATGGCAGCGGAGCTTGGTGAGGATGAAAAACTAGCAAGACGTGCTGGTCTGTTACATGATATCGGAAAAGCAATCGATCATGAAGTAGAAGGTAGTCACGTTGAAATTGGTGTTGAACTCGCAACGAAATATAAAGAGCATCCTGTTGTAATAAACAGTATCGCATCTCACCATGGTGACACAGAACCAACTTCTATCATTGCAGTTCTAGTTGCTGCAGCAGATGCATTATCAGCTGCAAGACCGGGAGCTCGTAGTGAAACGCTTGAGAACTACATTCGTCGTCTTGAGAAGTTGGAAGAGATTTCAGAGTCTTATGAAGGTGTAGAAAAATCTTTCGCAATTCAAGCAGGACGTGAAGTTCGTATTCTGGTAAAACCAGATACAATTGATGATTTAGAAGCTCATCGTTTAGCTCGTGATATTCGAAAACGTATTGAAAGTGAACTGGATTATCCAGGACATATTAAAGTAACTGTTATTCGTGAAACACGTGCAGTGGAATACGCAAAATAAAGTGGTGAAACACCACTTTATTTTTTTGTGTTGGAATTGGGTAAAATAAAAAAACTATTTATCCCGCGTTAACGGGCAGTAAAACTCCCACCTCAAAATTCGGCTTGAGCAAAGAAATTAGGTGGGGGATAAACTGCCCGAAAACGTCCGATTGGTGAAGGTTAATAATCAGTGGGGATGAACACCCCCCCCACTGATTATAGTTTCACTTTATGAGCAGTATGCAAGTGAAAGAAACTTATAATAGATAAATTGTAACTGTTGTAAGAAAATAGCTTCACGTTATAGTATGATAATAAAAAATGTAGTACATAGAAAGGGTAAGACATATGAGAATATTATTTGTTGGGGATGTAGTAGGATCTCCTGGTAGAGACATGATTCAACAGTACGTACCGGCTTTAAAGAAAAAATATACACCTACAGTAACAATTATTAATGGAGAAAATGCTGCGGGTGGACGTGGAATTACGGAAAAAATATATCGAAACTTTTTAGAGTGCGGGGCACAAGCGGTTACGCTTGGAAACCATGCTTGGGATAACCGTGAAGTATTTGAGTTTATTGATGATGCAAAATATCTTGCAAGACCAGCTAACTTCCCAGAAGGGACGCCGGGAAAAGGGCTTATCTTTGTAAATTGTAATGGAACAGAAGTTGCAGTTATTAACTTACAAGGACGTACTTTCCTTCCTCCAATCGATTGTCCATTCCGTAAAGTGGATGAGTTGATCAGCATTGCAAAAAAACGTACAAACATTATCTTTGTTGATTTTCATGCTGAAACAACAAGTGAGAAGCAGGCGTTAGGTTGGTATGTAGACGGTCGTGCTACAGCGGTAGTAGGTACACATACACATGTTCCTACAGCTGATAATCGTATTTTACCAAGCGGAACAGCTTATATTACAGATGTTGGTATGACAGGCCCATATGATGGGATTTTAGGTATGGATCGCGAAGCGGTATTGAAGAAGTTTTTAACGAACTTACCAGTACGTTTTGAAGTGACGAATGGTAGAACGCAATTAAGTGCAGTGTTAATTGATGTGGATCCTAATACAGGGAAAGCGAAGAAAATTGAGCGTATTTTAATTAATGATGACCAGCCGTTTTTTGATTGATTTTTAACGAAAAGTTAGAGAATTTTTCATATTTTAATTTTTTAGAAAAATTACAGGAATTTAGCAGGAATACGTGCCATTCCTCGTGAATATAAGTTAAAGTGAAATAATTGCTATTACTTTTTATAGAAACGAGGAGGAAACGCGGAATGGAAATATTAAAAGTTAAAGCAACGTCGGTCCCTAATTCTGTAGCTGGTGCACTTGCAGGTGTTATTCGCGAACGCGGAACAGCAGAAATTCAAGCTATTGGTGCAGGTGCATTGAACCAAGCGGTAAAGGCAGTAGCAATTGCAAGAGGATTTGTAGCGCCTAGTGGTTTGGACTTGATTTGTATCCCAGCGTTTACAGATATTATGATTGATGGTGAAGAGCGTACAGCAATAAAATTAATTGTAGAACCTCGTTAAGTTGAAACAACCTGTTTGCATGTATGCAAACAGGTTGTTTTTGTAATGGAGGAATGAAAATGAAAATTTTTGATGCGCATTGCGATGTACTCTTTCAGTTATGGAGTGCAAAGGGGAAAAAAGACTTTCAAAACGATTCACAATTACATATTACATTTGAACAATTAAAGAAAAGAAAAGGAAGTATACAATGCTTTGCTATATATGTACCAGAAACAGTAGCGTATGAAAATCGTTTTGAAGTTGCGCTGCAAATGATAGATATTTTTCATAATGAAATTCTATCACTACCAGGAATGAAGTTTATTCAGACAAAAAACGATATTAACATGCTAAAACAGGACGAGATTGGAGCATTATTAACATTAGAAGGATGCGAAGCAATTGGAACAGAAGCGATGAAATTACGTTTGTTTTATCGCTTAGGTGTACGTTCCTTTGGATTGACATGGAACTATGCCAATCTGTTAGCTGATGGAGCGCTAGAGGCACGTGGGGCAGGTTTAACTACATTTGGTAGACAAGTTGTACAAGAACTTAATACGTTACATTTATGGACTGATGTGTCTCACTTAAATGAAAGAAGCTTTTGGGATGTTATAGAAATTGCTAAAAACCCAATTGCATCTCACTCAAACTGTTATCAACTTTGTGGGCATCCACGCAATCTAACCGATGAACAAATAAGAGCTCTTATAACGAAAAATAGCATTATTGGTATTACTTTCGTACCACAGTTTTTAACGAATGAAAGACAAGCGAATATAGCAGATATATTAAGGCATGTGGAATATATTTGTTCATTAGGTGGAGAAAAAAATATAGGGTTTGGTTCTGATTTTGATGGGATTTTAGAAACTGTTGTAGGTGTAGAAGCATATAGGGATTATGAAAATATAATTAATCAACTTTGTAAAAAGTATAGTGAATCAACTGTAGAGCGATTTTTGTATGAAAATTTTATTGATCGTATTACTTTCTAATTATTTATTTTTAAAAATCCAGAAAAAAATAAATTTTACTCGCGGTAATTTATTGATTTTTTTAAGACCTAATACTAGAATGGTGAACAAAATAGCATTATACTAAAGATTCAGGGAAAACAGAAGAGGCATAATTTGCGTCCATTGTAGTTTATTTGCATAAAAAATGCTAAACTAATACTGTAAAAAAATACACTACAATGAATGCAGCCAAAAGGGGTGTAGGAGATGATTAGTCAACTTTCATGGAAAGTTGGAGGCCAACAAGGTGAAGGAATTGAAAGTACAGGGGAAATCTTCTGTATTGCATTAAACCGATTAGGATATTACCTATACGGTTACCGCCACTTCTCATCACGTATTAAAGGCGGCCATACAAATAATAAAATTCGTGTAAGTACAACAGAAGTACGCGCGATCTCAGATGATTTAGATATTTTAATTGCTTTTGATCAAGAAACAATTGATTTTAACTTCCACGAACTACGTCCGGGCGGAATTGTAGTTGCAGATGCGAAATTTAATCCAACAATACCTGATAATACAGATGTAAATCTATATGTGATACCGTTTACAGATATCGCTTCAGAGTTAGGCACATCATTAATGAAAAATATGGTTGCTGTTGGGGCATCTAGTTCGGTATTAGGGTTAGACGAAACAGCTTATTTAGAGGTTGTTGAAGAAATCTTTGGTCGTAAAGGGGAGCAAGTCGTTCAAAAGAATATGGAAGCAATTAAACGCGGCTCTCAATATATGAAAGAATTGCTTGGTGAGAAAGTAAACATGATGCAGCTTGAAAAAGCTGATGGTAAGAAACGCATGTTTATGATTGGAAACGACGCAATCGCATTTGGTGCGGTAGCTGGTGGTGCTCGCTTTATGTCCGCATATCCAATCACACCTGCATCTGAAATTATGGAATATTTAATTAAAAAGTTACCGAAAGTCGGCGGAACAGTAATCCAAACCGAGGATGAAATCGCAGCTTGTACAATGGCGATTGGTGCAAACTACGCTGGTGTTCGTACATTAACAGCATCTGCTGGTCCTGGTCTTTCATTAATGATGGAAGCAATTGGTTTGGCAGGTATTACTGAAACACCACTAGTTATCATTGATACACAACGTGGTGGTCCAAGTACGGGCTTACCAACAAAACAAGAGCAGTCTGACTTAATGGCTATGATTTACGGAACGCATGGTGAAATTCCAAAAATCGTAATGGCGCCAAGTACAGTTGAAGAAGCTTTCTATGATATTGTAGAAGCGTTTAACTTAGCAGAAGAGTATCAAGTACCTGTTATTTTCTTAACAGATCTACAGCTTTCTTTAGGAAAGCAAACAGTAGAACCACTTAAGTTAGATAAAGTTGAAATTCGTCGCGGTAAGCTTGATTTAGAAGTAGAATTACCAGAACGTGAAAATAAAGCATACTTCAAGCGTTATGAAGTAACAGAAGATGGAGTTTCACCACGTGTTTTACCTGGTATGAAAAATGGTATTCACCATGTTACAGGTGTAGAACATGATGAAACGGGTAAACCATCTGAATCAGCGTTAAATCGTAAAGATCAAATGGACAAACGTTTCCGTAAAATGGCGAACTTGCAGTTTAATACCCCTATTTACAAAAATGCTAAGCATGATGACGCAGACGTATTGTTAGTTGGCTTTAACTCAACTCGTGGTGCGATCGAAGAGGCAATGCAGCGTTTGGAACAAGAAGGAATGAAAGTAAACCATGCCCATGTACGTTTAATTCATCCGTTCCCAACAGCTGAAATCGATCCACTTGTGAAAAAAGCGAAGCGTGTTGTAGTAGTAGAAAACAATGCAACTGGTCAGCTTGCTAACATTATGAAAATGAATCTTGGCAATGGTGAGAAAATTTCTAGTCTTTTAAAATACGATGGAAATCCATTCTTGCCGAAAGAGATTTACAACGAATGTAAAAAAGGGGTTGTATTAAATGGCAACATTTAAGGACTTTCGTAACAGTGTAAAACCAAACTGGTGCCCAGGTTGCGGAGACTTCTCGGTGCAGGCTGCGATTCAGCGTGCGGCAGCTAACGTTGGTTTAAATCCAGATGAGCTAGCTGTTATTTCTGGTATCGGCTGTTCAGGTCGTATTTCAGGGTATATTAATTCATATGGTTTGCATAGTATTCACGGACGTGCTCTTCCGATTGCACAAGGTGTGAAAATGGCAAATCGTGATTTAACAGTTATTGCATCCGGTGGTGACGGTGATGGTTTTGCGATTGGTATGGGACATACAATCCATTCTATTCGTCGTAACATTGATATTACGTATATCGTAATGGATAACCAAATTTACGGATTAACAAAAGGTCAAACTTCACCACGTAGTGAAGCTGGATTTAAAACGAAAAGTACACCACAAGGTTCAATTGAACCATCACTAAATGTTATGGAAATGGCATTAACAGCTGGTGCGACATTTGTGGCGCAAAGCTTTTCAAGTGATTTAAAAGAATTAACGCAAATTATTGAAGCTGGTATTAACCATAAAGGCTTTTCATTAATTAATGTATTTAGTCCATGTGTTACTTACAATAAAGTAAATACTTATGATTGGTTTAAAGAGAATTTAACGAAACTAAGTACAGTAGAAGGATACGATCCATCTAACCGCATGATGGCTATGCAAACATTAATGGAAAAGAACGGGTTAGTAACAGGTTTAATTTATCAAAATACAAAGCAGCCTTCTTACCAAGAGCTTGTAAAAGACTATAGTGAAAAGCCTTTAGTGCAAGCTGATTTAAATATGGATCAGAAAATGTTTGATGAGCTTGTTGCTGAATTTATGTAATGATCGGAGAGAAGGTTGCCACTTGGCAACCTTCTTTTTGAGTGAATAAAAATAATTAATAGATTTGTTTACTTAGAAAATTCAGAATGATAAAATAATATATAAATCGTTGTATAAAAATAGCATGTTCATTAACTGTGAAATGTAATATAGGATAAGGCTTCTTCTTCTTTAAAATTGGCTAAACGTTCTATACTATGATAATGTGTATAGGGATAAAGCAATATGCTTTTCAATAGGACAAGATGAAATAATAAAAAGGGAATGTCTATTTGTGTGGGGAAGACTTCATTCTTACGGATGATTAGATCGATTACTCAAGTTTCAAAGGGCAAGTTATCTCTCAAGCTATCTAACATCATTGAGATGGGTCTAAGCGCATTTAAATGGACTACAGAGTGTGTGTATAGTTAAGGGTGAAAGGAGATTACCGATGAACGAGCAACAACGATTAGCAAGTCGACAAGCAAATTCCTCTACGAAAAAAGAAGAGAAAGATTATAGTAAATACTTTGAAAGTGTATACCAACCACCTTCCTTGAAATTGGCGAAAAAGCGTGGGAAAGAAGAAGTTAAAATTGAACGAGATTTTGGCTTACCTGAAGAGTTCCGTAATTTTGGCGCAGGAAGAAAGTTTTACATTCGTACATATGGCTGTCAAATGAATGAGCATGATACAGAAGTAATGGCTGGGATTTTTACAACACTTGGATATGAGCCAACTTTTTCAACTGAAGAGGCAGATGTGATTTTATTAAATACTTGTGCAATTCGTGAAAACGCTGAAAATAAAGTGTTCGGTGAACTTGGTCATTTAAAATCATTAAAGCGAAGAAATCCGGATCTTTTAATTGGTGTATGTGGTTGTATGTCTCAAGAGGAATCTGTTGTAAATAAAATTATGCAAAAAAATCAGCATGTAGATATGGTGTTCGGTACACATAATATTCATAGATTACCGTATATCTTAAAGGACGCAATGTTCTCAAAAGAGACGGTAGTTGAAGTTTGGTCAAAAGAAGGGGATGTAATTGAAAACCTTCCGAAAGTACGTCGTGGTGATATTAAAGCTTGGGTAAATATTATGTATGGCTGTGATAAGTTCTGTACATATTGTATTGTACCGTATACACGCGGAAAAGAGCGTAGCAGACGTCCAGAAGATATTATTAAAGAAATTCGCCATTTAGCTGCGAACGGTTATAGAGAAATTACGTTACTTGGTCAAAACGTAAACGCATACGGTAAAGACTTTGAAGATATACAATATGGTCTTGGCGATTTAATGGATGAACTTCGTAAAATCGATATCGCACGTATTCGTTTTACAACAAGTCATCCACGTGATTTTGATGATCATTTAATTGATGTTCTTGGAAAAGGTGGTAACCTAGTAGAACATATCCACTTACCAGTTCAATCTGGTAGTACAGATATGCTTAAAATTATGGCGCGTAAATATTCGCGAGAACACTATTTAGAGCTTGTACGAAAAATTAAAGAAACAATTCCAAATGCAGTACTAACGACTGATATTATCGTTGGTTTCCCAAATGAAACGGACGAACAGTTTGAAGAGACGATGTCGTTATATCGTGAAGTAGGATTTGATACGGCATTTACATTTATTTATTCTCCGCGTGAAGGTACACCAGCTGCAAAAATGCAAGATAATGTTCCGATGGAAGTGAAGAAAGAGCGATTACAACGCTTAAATACACTAGTGAATGAATATGCAGTTAATAAAAACAAGCGTTATATAGGACAAATTGTAGAAGTATTAGTTGATGGAGAAAGTAAGAATAACCCTGAAGTACTTGCCGGATACACGCGTACGAATAAACTTGTAAACTTTGTTGCTTCAAAATCTTTAATTGGTCAGCTTGTGAAAGTAAAAGTAACGGAAGCAAAAACTTGGTCTCTTAACGGGGAATTGGTTAAGGAACCGATTGAGGTGAAATAATAGATGAAAGTATATACGAAAGATGAAATTGTTGAGCAAGCGAAAGAATTAGCGAAAATGATCTCTGAAACAGAAGAAGTCGATTTCTTTAAGCGAGCAGAAGCACAAATTAATAAAAATGAAAATGTAAAGCGAGCAATTGATGAAATAAAAGCTTTGCAAAAACAAGCAGTAAACTTGCAACATTATGGGAAATGGGAAGCTTTGAAAAAAGTAGAAGCTGAAATTGATGCGCTTCAAGATAAGTTAGATAATATCCCAGTTGTACAGGAGTTTAAATCTTCACAAACATATGTAAATGACTTACTACAGCTAGTTGCTAGTACCATTTCTAACAATGTAACAGATGAAATATTAGTTTCAACTGGTGGCGATGTGTTGAAGGGTGAAACTGGTGCGGCGGTAGAAAGTAAAAAAGGAAATTGTGGTTGTTAAAGAGGTGTCTTATTGACATCTCTTTTTTTTAGTGGGTTATATCGGAAATTCTTCTCAAAAAAAAGAATGACACATTCCGCTATTGTCACGCATATGATTAAGTGAATAGTGATTGAGGAGGGTTACGAATGTCCGAATTTAGAGAGATTATTACAAAAGCAGTGGTTGGAAAAGGACGTAAGTATACAAAGTCAACGCATACATGTGAATCGAATAATGAGCCAACAAGTATTTTAGGGTGCTGGGTAATTAACCATTCGTACGAAGCGAGAAAGAATGGGAAACATGTGGAAATTGAAGGTTTCTATGATGTAAACACTTGGTATTCATTTGATGGAAACACAAAGACTGAAGTTGTAACAGAACGTGTTAACTACACTGATGAAGTAAGCATTGGGTATCGTGATAAAAACTTCTCTGGTGACGATTTAGAAATTATCGCTCGTGTAATTCAGCCGCCAAATTGTTTAGAAGCTCTTGTATCGCCAAATGGTAATAAAATTGTTGTGACGGTAGAACGTGAATTTGTAACAGAAGTAGTTGGGGAAACGAAAATTTGTGTAAGTGTAAATCCTGAAGGTTGCGTAGAATCAGACGAGGATTTCCAAGTCGATGATGATGAGTTTGAAGAATTAGATCCGAACTTTATCGTCGATGCAGAAGAAGAGTAAGAGAAAGCTAGGGAGAAGTTCTTCCTAGCTTTTTACAATACATAAGTAGTGCTGAATGAACATGATTCCTTATGAAATGTGCTATAATGAGGAAAGACTCCTGGAATAGGAGATAGGGTGTCCGTGAAGTGTGACATATATGAATATAGATTATTATGCAAGAATTATGGAGGAAAGACATGACGCAATATACGCCTATGATACAGCAATACTTAAAGGTTAAGGCAGACTATCAAGATGCCTTTTTATTTTTCCGATTAGGTGATTTTTATGAAATGTTCTTTGAAGATGCGGTTAAAGCAGCTCATGAACTTGAAATTACATTAACGAGCCGAGATGGTGGTAGTAGTGAACGTATACCGATGTGTGGTGTACCACATCATGCAGCTAAAAATTATATTGAACAACTTGTTGAAAAAGGATATAAAGTAGCTGTTTGTGAGCAAGTGGAAGATCCAAAAACAGCTAAAGGTGTAGTACGTCGTGAAGTAGTACAACTAATTACGCCAGGAACGATGATGGAAGGGCGTACAATAGACGAGAAGGAGAATAACTTCTTAGCAGCATTAACACATTTCGAAGATGGATCTTATGCGCTAGCTTGTAATGACTTAACGACTGGACAAAATACAGTGACGTTATTAACTGGTTCAGTAGAAGATATTTTATTAGAAGTTTATGCGACTGGTTCAAAAGAAATTGTTGTAGATTCTACATTTTCAAAAGATGAATTAAATAAATTAACTGAAACATTAAAAATGACGATTTCGTATGAAGATGCAACAACTATTCCAGAAGGATTAGAACATCTTGTGAAAAATGTTTCACAAGCAAAATTAATTAAAGCAATTGGACGCTTATTTAACTATGTGATAAGAACACAAAAACGTTCGTTAGATCACTTGCAACCAGTAGAAATTTATTACACGAACCAATTTATGAAAATTGATGTGCATTCAAAACGCAATTTAGAGTTAACAGAGACTCTTCGTACGAAGGAAAAGACAGGCTCATTATTATGGCTATTAGACAAAACAAAAACGGCTATGGGTGGGCGTATGTTAAAACAGTGGATGGAACGTCCACTTATCCAGAAAGAAAAAGTTGAAGAGCGTTTAGAAATGGTTGAAACGTTTGTAAATGATTACTTTTTACGTGAAGATTTAAAAGAAAAGTTAAAAGAAGTATATGATTTAGAGCGTTTAGCAGGGAAAGTTGCATTTGGTAATGTAAATGCACGGGACTTATTACAGTTAAGACGTTCTTTACTGCAAGTACCAGCTATTTTAGAAGCGATTAGTCTTTTAGATAATGCTTATGCAGCAAGATTAATTCAAGGTGCGGATCCATGTGAGACCTTAACTGAATTACTAGGAAGAAGTATTCAAGAAAACCCACCGCTTTCTATTAAAGATGGAGATATTATTAAAGATGGTTATAATGACAAGCTTGATCAATATCGTTACGTTAGTAAAAACGGAAAAACGTGGATCGCGGAGCTTGAAAAACGAGAGCGTGATATTACAGGGATTAAATCATTAAAAATTGGGTACAACCGTATTTTTGGCTACTACATTGAAGTGACGAAGGCGAATCTTGCAGCACTTCCAGAAGGGCGCTATGAGCGTAAACAAACACTTGCAAATGCAGAGCGTTTCATAACAGATGAACTAAAAGAAAAAGAAACATTAATCTTAGAAGCAGAAGAGAAAATTGTACAATTAGAATACGATTTATTTACAGCACTTCGCGAAGAAGTAAAAGTATTTATTCCGAAATTACAACATTTAGCGAAAGTAATTAGTGAACTAGACGTACTGCAAAGCTTTGCGACAGTTAGTGAAGAAGAGCAGTTTGTAAAACCTGTTTTAACAACTAAGCGCGAAATCTTTATTAAAGATGGTCGTCATCCTGTCGTTGAAAAAGTATTGAACGGGAAATTGTATGTACCGAATAATTGTATTATGCCGGAGAAGATGGATGTCTTTTTAATTACAGGACCGAACATGTCTGGTAAAAGTACGTATATGAGACAATTAGCACTTGTTACTGTTATGTCACAAATTGGTTGCTTTGTACCAGCGACAGAAGCAGTATTACCTGTCTTCGATCAAATCTTTACGAGAATTGGTGCAGCGGATGATTTAATATCAGGTCAAAGTACATTTATGGTTGAAATGTTAGAAGCGAAAAATGCAATTGCAAATGCATCGGAAAGAAGTTTAATTTTATTCGATGAAATTGGACGCGGTACATCTACGTATGATGGTATGGCACTTGCACAAGCAATCATTGAACATATTCATGACCAAATTGGTGCGAAAACATTATTCTCTACACATTATCATGAATTAACAGTGTTAGAAGAAAGTTTAGACCAACTAAAGAATGTACATGTTTCAGCTATTGAAGAGAATGGAAAAGTAGTTTTCCTTCATAAAATTCAAGATGGAGCGGCTGATAAAAGTTACGGAATTCACGTTGCTCAACTTGCTGAGCTTCCAGATAGCTTAATCGCTCGCGCGAAAGAAGTGTTAGCACAACTAGAAGGACAGGAAGAAATTATTATTCCGAAACGAGTAGAAGTGAAAGTGCAAGAAGTTTCTCCAGAACCAGTTGTTGTAAAAGAAGAACAAGCCGAAATACAAGAAACAAAAGTAGAGACTGAAGAAGAATCACAACTATCTTTCTTTAGTGCAGAACAGTCTTCGAAAAAACAAGACAAGTCAGTGTTAGATCAAAAAGAAGCAGCAGTACTTGCGCAAATTAAAAAAATTGATTTACTCGATATGACACCTTTAGAAGCGATGAATGAACTCTATCGCTTGCAGAAAAAGTTAAAGAAAGGATGAGTAAGTAGATGGGGAAAATTCGCAAACTCGATGACCAACTCTCTAACTTAATTGCGGCAGGGGAAGTAGTAGAGCGCCCTGCCTCAGTCGTAAAAGAACTTGTGGAAAATTCTATCGATGCGAATAGTACATCTATTGAAATCCACTTAGAAGAAGCTGGTTTATCAAAAATTCGTATTATTGATAATGGAGATGGCATTGCAGAAGAAGATTGTATCGTTGCGTTTGAACGCCACGCAACGAGCAAAATTAAAGATGAAAATGATCTATTTCGTATAAGAACGCTCGGTTTCCGTGGTGAGGCATTGCCGAGTATTGCCTCAGTTAGTGAATTAGAATTAATCACAAGCACAGGTGATGCGCCTGGTATACACCTTATTATTAAAGGTGGGGACATTATAAGACAAGAGAAAACGGCGAGCCGAAAAGGAACAGATATTACAGTACAAAACTTATTCTTTAATACACCAGCGCGCCTTAAATATATGAAAACTATTCATACAGAGCTTGGGAACATTACAGATATCGTGTATCGTATTGCAATGTCTCATCCAGAAGTATCGTTAAAACTGTTTCATAATGAAAAGAAATTGCTTCATACATCAGGAAACGGTGATGTAAGACAAGTGCTTGCATCGATTTACAGCATTCAAGTTGCGAAGAAGCTGATTCCGATTGAAGCTGAGTCTTTAGACTTTACCATTAAAGGTTATGTAACATTACCAGAAGTAACGAGAGCGTCTCGTAACTATATGTCAACGATTGTAAATGGCCGTTACGTTCGAAATTTCGTATTAATGAAGGCAATTCAGCAAGGATATCATACGTTACTGCCAATCGGACGATACCCAATCGGTTTCTTATCAATTGAAATGGATCCAATGCTTGTTGATGTCAACGTACATCCAGCAAAATTAGAAGTTCGCTTTAGTAAAGAACAAGAATTGCTAAAGCTTATCGAAGAAACATTGCAAGCTGCATTCAAAAAAATACAGCTTATCCCTGATGCTGGAGTAACAACGAAGAAAAAAGAAAAAGACGAAAGTGTGCAAGGGCAATTCCAGTTTGAGCATACGAAGCTGAAAGAACCATCTATGCCTAATATTGTTTTACCGACAGGAATGGATGAGAAACAAGAAGAACCAACGACTGTGAAACAGCCGGCACAACTTTGGCAACCGCCGAAGCAAGAATGGCAACCACCACAGTCATTAGTAAGAGAAGAGCAAAGTTGGCAGCCATCCTCTAAACCGATAATCGAAGAACCGATCCGAGAAGAGAAATCGTGGAACAGTAACGATGACGACTTTGAATTAGAGGAATTGGAAGAAGAAGTCGGAGAAATAAAAGAGATTGAAATGAACGGTAATGACTTACCACCGCTTTATCCAATTGGACAAATGCATGGAACATATATTTTCGCTCAAAATGATAATGGATTATATATGATTGATCAGCATGCAGCGCAGGAACGTATCAACTATGAATATTTCCGTGATAAAGTAGGAAGAGTAACGCAAGAAGTACAAGAACTACTTGTACCGTACCGTATTGATTTATCTCTTACTGAATTTTTACGTGTTGAAGAGCAGCTAGAAGAACTGAAAAAAGTTGGTCTATTTTTAGAGCAATTCGGCCATCAATCCTTTATCGTCCGCTCGCATCCAACGTGGTTCCCGAAAGGACAGGAAACAGAAATTATCGACGAAATGATGGAGCAAGTTGTTAAACTAAAAAAAGTGGATATTAAAAAACTACGAGAAGAAGCTGCCATCATGATGAGCTGTAAAGCGTCGATTAAAGCAAATCAATATTTAACGAACGATCAAATATTTGCTTTACTCGAAGAGCTGCGTACAACAACAAATCCATATACATGCCCGCACGGAAGACCGATTCTTGTGCATCATTCTACGTATGAGTTGGAGAAGATGTTTAAGAGGGTTATGTAGGGATAATAAAATTAGATGTAAGAGGGGAGCAACATATTAATGTTGCTCCCTTTTAATATGTAGAATTAATTGTTAAACGAGAATAGGGTGGAGTGATTTTACAGTTTATTCAAATTTGAGCAAACATACTTAAGGTTGTAAGATAGTTTATTTCTAGGATAAGACAGCTTTAATATATCTATGTATAAAAAAGCGCTGTATATCAGCACTTTTTAAAAGGTGCGTGAATTGTATAATGAAGATTTACACATTGTTAAAAACGTAACTATGCATGGCTAAATATTGATTTTTATTTGGTTAATTGTTATAAGGATCTATACAATTATTTATTTTTATTATTATTATTAATTTTTTCAGTATATAGCACCTGTTCTTTGTAGTGTTTTTTAATTGGGAAATTATGTGTATCTGTGCCGTTCTTGAATTTTTTATCAATGGGGTTCTTTAGAGGAACTGTTGTAGTTTCTGTAAATTCATATGGGTAATTTATTTTAGATTTATCTTCAAACATGAGATTGCCTCCTTTTTAGGATTTCCTAAATTCTTTACTATAACATGATATGCATATATATTTTTTTGGACTAGTTATTTATATAGGTTAATGGAATTAAATTACATAAATACTGAAATATTTTAAAGAAAAACAATTCGAGAAAGATATTGTATTGATAGCCGCTAACTACTATTGCTGTTTTTTAAGTTATCGTGATGTAGCTGAAATTTTAAAGGGACGTGGCATCTTGGTTCATCTAACAACCATTATTTGGTAGTCTCTTTCATTTATCAACGAAGGAAATGTCGCATATATATTCAATATAGATTGTTTTTATAATGTATTATATATGTTATATTCCTAATAATTTAATGTGGATATTATACTCGTATTAAGCTATTAGGAACATTTAATGTTGTTTCACAATTGAAAGGGAATTGAAAAAGAACTGAAACTTTTCTCATAAAAATTCAATCTTACTTGAAAAATGAAAGGAAAATGAAATTTTCCAAAAGGAATTCTTTGTTAAGATAAAAAGCATACATACAAAAAAGTATTGACATATCTCGAAAAATGTATTTTCGAGATATAGTGGGGGAAAAGATGAGATTAGAAAAACAATTAATAAAAAAGATGTATTATGAAACATTCCTAATGGAGAATGAAACACACCCACCTCTTCAAGTACTTGGAGAAGCTTATGTAAACGAAGAAAAAAATGAGATTTCTGATGGATCTTATATTCGTTTTGCGCAAGGTGAATTTTATTATCACCATCAAGATTTTGAAGCAGCTATTTTTAAATGGGAGAAAATTAGTAATGAATTAGCGCCATGGGCACAAAAAAATATTGCGGATGCTTACTTCGAACTTAACCAATTATCAGTTGCTGAAAACGTGTATACTTCCATTACTACTGATAACAAAATACTTATGACCGAAATTGTACTGCAATTACTGTCTCTTTACATCGAGCAAAATAATTTTGATTCAGCTTTCGCTGTTATAAAAGAAGCGGTTTCTTTAAATCCCGATTATCCAAGCGTCACAACAATTGCACGTTCCTTTTATGAAGAACAGCAAGATTTTGATAGTGCAGTAGAGCTTGCTGTGAACGAGTTAATTCGAACAGAATCTTATCCGTGGTTTGAGGTTCTAAAAGAATATATCGATAAAGGGTTTACTAAAAATATTTCACCAGATTATTTTTATAAAGTATTAGTTACATTAAATAATGTAGATCAAGTGCAATTTACGCAAATGGTTTCATCACTTTGGCACAGCTATAAAGATGAACAAAATTACTTATTATGGCTTAACACAATAAATGAATTTTTCATACATATCGAAATGCATTCGTCCGATATATGGGACGAAATTTCTTCTCTTTACGAAGAAACATACTTTGAATTAATTCAAGGTCAATATATGCTTAGACAATTACACGATATTATTCCAAATCTGTTAACAAATTGGTTAAAGGTAGTCAATCCCTCTCATGCTGTATTTCCAGCTGCAGCAGTATTGGCATGGGATGAGATTTTTCCTTCCAAAATAGATTCAGCGGATATAAAATATGCGGAAAACCTACTGTCATATTCTATTAATCATGTGAATGGCTTAGAGTATAGTTTACATCTTTTTGAATCTATTACAGGGTGGGCACAAGAACATGATTTAGAAATGGGTCACCGATTTAGCTGGTTAGTAGGCGAGCTTGCAGATTTAAAAACAAATCGCCTATTAGTAACTGGAACTTCAGGAAACGGAAAAGCGTCATTTATTAACTCTATTTTAGGAGAAAATATATTAGAAAACTCAATCTCAAATGTTGTTGTTTTTAAAAATGACGCTTATACAGAAATTAACGCTATAACAGATTCGGAAATTACAACAACTGAGAATTTCTCTGATTTCCATAACATGATGGCAGTGCACCTTCAAACATATAGAGATAGAGCATGTGTTGAATTTAAATTACCATGCAGGTTTTTAAGTGAAAATAAACTTACATTCGTTGTTACACCTAGCTTTAATAGGAACAATGACGCGAGAGATGAGGTGTTTGAATATTTAAACTCTGTAGATGAATTATTATTCGTATTGAATACGGATTCACCTTTTACTGACAAAGAACGTGACATTCTATTAAGTATTCAAGAACATACACCAAATCTACAAGTTCATTTCTTATTAAATAAAATCGATAACATTTACAATGAAGCAGAAGCAAAAAGAGTTATACAAGATACGCAAGTGAGAATAAATACATATTTCCCTAATGCAAGAGTTTTCCCTTATTCTTCGTTATATACAAATAGTAAACAACTAAACGATTTAACTGAGTTTATTCATTTTAACTTTAACCATAAAAATATCGATGCAGAACGTACTGAAAAGCTATTGTTTTTCATTCGAAAAACAATTACATATCTTTTGGATAAACGCGTCGAGAGGGAAAATAATCTAGTGGATTCTATTAATTGGAATGAAGATATGTTAGTTAAACTAAATGCTTGTATTAATAACCTTACTGCTTTTGAGAAGGACAAAATTCATTTAATTACAGAATCATATCGTACAATGAAAAACGAAATTACTAATGATCTTACAGAACATATTCCGAAACTATTGCAGAGTTGTTCCGATTTAATTAGTGAAGAAAGCGATTTTGGTCACATTGATATTGAACTAAACACAGCGATGAATGAAAGAGTGCAACAATATCTAGAACAAACTGTATTACCTAATCTTGCTCGCTCTATGCAAAATTGGATTGCGACTTCTAATAACGAGCTCCTTCAAAGTCAATTGTACTTAGAAGAAACCAGTGAAGGACTTAATTCTTTATTTGGAGAAAATCGAATACAGTTAGAATGTGACTTTAAAGTAATTGATGACTGGCGCAGAGATACTGATAGAATGACAACTAGAATACAAATGGAAGAAGTAAATATTTTACGCCGATTTACGCCAGCACAATTTTTACTGAAAAGTGCCGGTAAATTATTTGGAGTTCTTCCTAAAAATAAAGCTATGCTATATAACAAATATAAACAGTATTTAGAAAATGAAGATTATACAGATGTAACGGCTTCTATTATGAAGAAGTTTTTCTTGCAATTTGAGCTGTTTGAAAACACACAAGAGCGGGATATTAATATGTTCTTTAGAAATCCATTTGGCGCGTTGGAACAAGCTGTAAAAAACACTCATTTAGAAATAAAAGAAAAACAAGATAAACTGCATAAAATGAAATCAAACCCTGAAGTTTATCGTGATCCTATAACGCTCTTTGAATTGAGATTACGTCAATGTGAAGTAATCTTGAATATAGGTGAGGATAATTCCTATACAGATTTACCTTTAGAAACAATCATAGAATAAACGTAAAGTAACTCCAAAATATACAATAAAAGTTGATTTTGGAGTTGTTTTTTGTTTACATCTGTATAATATGTACGTTCTTTTTAATAGCAGATTGCATCATGTGTTATAAGAGAAGTAATAGGGAAAAGGGAGCAATAGCAATTAGTTGCTCCCTTTCCATTTGATTAGAGTAATTAAATGTCTGATAAATATTTTCCAACATACAGACCACTTGCAGCTGCTTGAGATAATGAATGAGTGATGCCTGAACAATCTCCAATTAAAAATAGCCCATTCATACTTGTTTCAAAATGGTTATTGATTTTTATCGTAGGGGCATAGAACTTTCCATCAATTCCATATAATAAAGTATCTTTATCGATAGGTTCTTGGATAAATTGTTCTAAACGTAATAAAAATTTTTTGAGTCCTTCAATATATAATTGAGGAATTTCTTTATTCAAATCTCCATAATCTCCGTGTAGTGTAGGCTGTATACGATTATGTTTCATGTTGTTCTCCGTTGTAGGTTGTTTCTTTATTAAGTCCTCTAAACGCTGTATAACAATCCGATCTCGTCCTTGGTTAATGCTTTTAATAATTGAACTTGCGTATACATTTGCTTCTTTGAGAGTTGGAAAATAGCGCGGGATAAATAAAGTGAAATTTAAGTTAGAAGTGCCAGTTCCTTGCTCTCGAAAATTTTGACCGTCAGGCATAACTAAACCTTCTTCGTACTTTCGAATAATACGTCCTTTTGGATTCATACAGTAAGTAGTAGCTGTGAAATGTTCATGCTCATAAGAAAGTTTCGTCTCAAATGTATCTTTTAATATAGAACGTAATTGATGTTCTTTCATCTCTACCCTAATACCTAAATCTACACGGGTTTGCTCCTGAGAAATATTTAGAGAAGTGCACATTTCTTTTAACCAATCCGCCCCGGAACGACCGGTTGCAAATACTAATTTCTTAGAATGGACAGTTTCTTGATTTGTATATATTTTAAAATGGTCTTTCTGCTTAACGATATTTTGTACATCTATATGAAATTGGATATCTATTTTGGTAAGTAAAAATTCATAGAGCTGCTGAAAAATGTTACTTGAAAGTGTAGTACCCAAATGCCTTACTTCTGTTGTTAGCATTTGTAAACCACATGTCTCAGCCTTCTTAGTGAGAGTTGGATTTTCTGTAGAATATTTTGAAACTGAACTTCCACCAAACTGACATAGAATTTCATCTACTTCCGCCATGAGTTGCATAAATCCTTCTTTACCTACTTTTTGCTCGAGTTCGCCTCCAAATCCGTTTGTATAATTAAATTTCCCTTCAGACTTTCCTAAACCACCAAATCCGAAATATTTATCACATGCAGTACAGTTACATATTTCCCCTTGTTTTAAAGAGCAATTTCGATGTTCTAACGGTTTACCTTTATCAAGAATTAAAACCTTTTTGTTGCTTTTGGCTAATGTATAAGCCATAAAAATGCTACTCACTCCAGCACCGATAATTGTAATATCATACATTTTTTTCACCTGCTACCGAATAGTTTGTTAGCTATTTTCCTAGTGTATAACAATTTTATAAAGTTAAGAAATAGCTTGTATTAATAAAGTCATAGTTGTGGATTTGATACTTTCTCAATTACTCTAAATGATGAATGAGATACAACAGTTTTTTATTTGAAAAGAGAGATACTTTTAAACAATCATTTTATCATATGGTTAATAAAAAGCTTAGATATAAAAAGAACAGACCTTTTAAGTAAAGAGGTCTGTTAATCATTTGAAATAGTTGTTAAGTGAATAAATCTGAAGAAAATTACAGTTTTATTTAGCGAAGACGTGGTTACCGATTACTGCTACTGTTTGACGTGTAGTAATCCATTTGCTTGTTGATGTTTTCGGATTATAGAAATAAAGCCAATCAGAATGTATTCCATTTGTGGAGATAGCCTCTTCTACTGCCATTTTTGCTTCTGCGCTTGCAGGCTGATTAATTCTTCCATCTGTAACAGGGGTAAATGCATATCCGTGTTTAATAGGTTCATAAATAACTCCTGTTATTGTATTAGGAAAACCTTTTGCATTTACACGATTTAATATAACTTTTGCTACTGCTACTTTTCCTTTATATGATTCGCCACCTGCTTCAGCAGTAACTAAGCTTGCCATTAAGTCTTTTTCTTTTTCTGAAATACTTGAATTAATTTTTAAATGTTGTCCTGTATAAAGCTTGTTTCCGACTGTATTGTTAATTTGTTTTATAGATTGAACGGTAACATTGTAACGCTTTGCTATAGTTTCTAATGAATCTCCAGGCTGTACTTGATAAATAATTTGTCCAGAGATGTTCTTAGGTTTGTCGTTTTGATGAACAGTGACCTCATTTGATTTCATGGATCCTGGAATATTTAACTGTTCACCAATAAAAGTTTGATCGTTTCCTTTATTATTCGCTTGTTTAATAGATTGTATTGAAACTCCATATTGTTTACTGATACCCCAAAGTGTATCATTCTTTTTTACTGTATGAATGGTGGAAGCCTCAGCTGCACCTTGATTACATATGAATGTAATTGCTGCTGCAGACAAAGGAATTATATGTTTTATTTTTAATAATTTCATTGTAAATCCTCCCAATAAAAAATTAAGTTTTAACTGTTGAATAATGTAGTTCAGAGTATATAAGGTATGTATTTATATTTTAATATAAGTATATTAGCACGTGCAGAATAAATAATCATCATAAGTTTTTTATTTATATCATGTAGGACCCAAATATGAAATATTGCATATGAAAGCCCATTGAAGTTTATGTTGTTGATTACTATAATTTATCTAGTAGAAAGGGACTTTAAATTTTTCTAATGCATTGAGAATATGTGAATGGTTTTTTATTAACTACCCTATATTACATTCAATAAGTTTGATATAAAAACAGAAAAAGAGAGGAATAATAATGAGCAATAAGAAACTTTTTTTGAAATTATTCATATGTAGTACTATATTTAGTACATTTGTATTTGCTTTAAATGATAAGCAAGTAGTTGCAGCTAGCTCTATTAATGAACTTGAAAATTGGTCAAGATGGATGCAACCTATACCCGATAACATACCGTTAGCACGAATTTCAATTCCAGGAACACATGATAGTGGAACGTTCAAGTTGCAAAATCCGATAAAGCAAGTATGGGGAATGACGCAAGAATATGATTTTCGTTACCAAATGGATCACGGAGCTAGAATTTTTGATATAAGAGGGCGTTTAACAGATGATAATACGATAGTTCTTCATCATGGGCCATTATATCTTTATGTAACATTGTACGAATTTATAAACGAGGCGAAACAATTTTTAAAAGATAATCCAAGTGAAACGATTATTATGTCTTTAAAAAAAGAGTATGAGGATATGAAAGGGGCAGAAGATTCATTTAGTAGTACGTTTGAAAAAAAATATTTTTTTGATCCTATCTTTTTAAAAACAGAAGGGAATATAAACCTTGGAGATGCTCGTGGGAAAATTGTATTATTAAAAAGATATAGTGGCAGTAATGAGTCTGGAGGATATAATAATTTTTATTGGCCAGATAACGAGACGTTTACCACAACTGTAAATCAAAATGTAAATGTAACAGTACAAGATAAATATAAAGTGAGTTATGATGAGAAAGTAAAATCTATTAAAGATACGATAAATGAAACGATTAACAATAGTGAAGATTTTGATCATCTGTATATTAATTTTACAAGCTTGTCTTCTGGTGGTACAGCATGGAATAGTCCATATTATTATGCGTCCTACATAAATCCTGAAATTGCAAACTATATGAAGCAAAAGAATCCTACGAGAGTGGGCTGGATAATTCAAGATTATATAAATGAAAAATGGTCACCAATACTTTATCAAGAAGTTATAAGAGCGAATAAGTCACTTATAAAAGAGTAAAGATGTTGATTGTAAGAAGCGATGAAATACATCGCTTCTTTTTTATTTTCCGAAAATTAACATCAAATATAGTTTTACATAGCGTGCGTTCATGATAGAAAAAAATCGAAACTTACGCTATAATTACACATATAAAATTTGTACCTATAAATTTTATATGTAATGATGAATTTCATTTATTCTAATGAAACGGAAGTATATACTATGAAGTTTCCACATGATTTTTTATTCGGGGCTGCTTCAGCTTCTTATCAAGTAGAAGGTGCATGGAATGAAGATGGAAAAGGTGTTACGAATTGGGATGAGTTTTCAAAAATTCCTGGCAAAACATACAATGGGACAAATGGTGATGTAGCTGTTGAGCATTATCATCGATATAAGGAAGATGTTCGCTTAATGGCTGAGATGGGATTAGAATCGTATCGTTTTTCTATTTCTTGGGCGAGAATTTTGCCGACTGGAGATGGAGAGGTAAATGAAAAAGGAATAGCATTTTATAACAACTTAATTGATGAATGTTTAAAATACGGGATTGTACCGTTTGTAACTTTATATCATTGGGATCTACCGTTAACTTTAGAAAAAGACGGTGGATGGACGAATAAACGAACAGCAGAAGCTTTCGTAAAGTACGCAGAGATTTGCTTTAAGGCATTTGGTGATAGAGTTAAACATTGGATTACTTTTAATGAAACAGTGATGTTTTGTGGATTAGGGTACTTAAAAGGTGCACATCCACCTGGAATACAAAATGATGTTCCAAAGTATTTTCAAGCGACTCATTATGTATTTTATGCACATGCAAAAACAGTTGCAGTGTACAAGCAGTTGAAACAATATGGAGAGATTGGTATCACGCATGTTTTCTTACCTGCTTATAGTGTGGATGATCAAAAAGA
This sequence comes from Bacillus altaicus, assembly GCF_042136375.2. Taxonomy (NCBI): domain Bacteria; kingdom Bacillati; phylum Bacillota; class Bacilli; order Caryophanales; family Bacillaceae; genus Bacillus; species Bacillus altaicus. The sequence continues at coordinate 1,976,059 of NZ_CM143394.1, forward strand.
AAATATACTAGCAGCAAATCATGCGAATGAATATGAAACGTATTGGTACTATGATCCAGTTTTAAAAGGTGAGTATCCATCTTATGTTGTACAACAATTAAATGAAAAAGGATGGACTCCTAATTGGACGGTTGAAGAATTAGAAATTATTAAACAAAATGCCGAAAAAAATGATTTTATTGGCTTGAATTATTATCAACCGATACGAGTGGAAAGATACGATATGGATATAAAGAATGAGGAACATTCTCGAGAAAACTCAACACTTGCTCCAGGTAGTCCTTCTTTTGATGGTTTTTATCGAACAGTTAAAATGGATGATAAAACATATACAAAATGGGGATGGGAAATATCTCCCGAAGGTTTCTTAGATGGATTGTATATGTTGAAAGCACGCTACGGTGACATAAAGATGTATGTAACGGAAAATGGACTTGGTGATGAAGATCCAATCATTGACGGAGAAATTGTAGATATTCCGAGAATTAAATTTATTGAAGAGCATTTAAAAGTAATGAAGCGTGCAATTCAAGAGGGAATTAATTTAAAAGGTTATTATGCATGGTCTGTTATCGATTTATTAAGTTGGCTAAATGGATATAAAAAGCAATATGGCTTTATTTTTGTCGATCATAATGATAACTTAAAACGTAAGAAGAAACTTTCGTTTCATTGGTATAAGCATGTGATCGAAACGAGAGGAGAAGAGTTATAACAGATAAAAGAGTATTTTAGGAGAAAGTGTATGAGTGCAAAGTATAAACAAATTGCTGATGTTTTAGAGCAAGACATTCGAGATGGGCTTTTTAATGAAACGAAAAAACTACCTACAGAAGAAGCGTTGATGAACCGATTTGAAGTAAGCCGTAATACGATACGTAAAGTAATTAGTCAGCTTGTGAATAGAGGCTATATTTTTCAAGTGCAAGGTAGTGGCATGTTTTTACGCGAAACTTCTGTAACAGATTACATTAATTTAGGCAGTTTGCGTGGATTAACGAAAAACCTTGTTTCACAAAATATTGAAACGAAAGTGTTAGAGCTTGAAGTAATAGATGCGGACGAAGAGATAGCAAAGCAGATGCAATGTGAAGTTGGAACTAGGTTATATTTTTTGAAGCGCTTAAGAATTGTAGATGGGAAACCATTCTCTATTGAAGTAAGTTATTTCAAAAAGGATATCATTCCTTATTTGAATGAAGAAATAGCATTAAGCTCTGTATACAGTTATTTCATTGAAGATTTACGATTAAATATTGGCTTTGCCGATAAAGTTATTAGTTGTGAAAAAGTAAATAAAGAAAATGCACAGCTTTTAGAACTAAATGAAGGTGATCCGGCACTTCTTATTGAAAATACAGTTCATCTTGTAAATGGAACCATTTTTGAGTTATCTCAATCGATGTTTCATTATGAAAAGACCAAACTTTTAAATCGGATTAATTTTAAGTGAAAATGAATATAATTAGCCTCGTAAAAAAGCAACTGATTCTAGGAGATCAGTTGCTTTTTATTTTGAAGTGGATGAGCAAAAAAACCTAAAAGTGGTTGGTCCGTTTTTCGCAAACTTCTATTATGATAAGAGAAGAAAGGTAGTATTTTATTGATACCTTAAGAAGGACATTTTATATGTATCTTCTTTGTTTAAATAGACTGGCCTAAGAGAGGTGAAAAGACAATGAGTTTTGCGATTTCACTAGTTGTTATTATTGTAGTTGTATCACTGTTTGGGACCGTGCTAGTTGCACGAAATGTGGAGGAGAATTACGGTAAGTCTACAAAGAGGAATGTAAAAAACTTATCTGCTATTTATATCATTCTTCTTTTAGTGCTTCTCGTAGGAGTTACTTGGTATGCGGTCGTTATTTTATAGAGTGTGTATATGATAAAGGAGTTAATATATTGATGAAAAATGAGCGCCACGTTTTAGTTGTTTTCCCGCATCCAGATGATGAGTCGTATTGCGTGGCTGGCACAATTTTGGCTTATACTGAGCAGAAAGTCCCTCTTACTTATGTTTGCTTAACACTTGGTGAAATGGGGAGAGCAATGGGAAATCCACCTTTTGCAACACGTGAGTCTTTATATGCTATTAGAGAGAAAGAATTAAAGCGAGCTACAAATATTTTAGGGATTGAAGATTTACGTATGATGGGATATCGTGATAAAACTCTTGAATTTGAAGAGCCTGGAAAATTAAGAAGTCTGATTCAAAACTGTATTGAAGAATTGAATCCTTCTATAGTTATTTCTTTCTATCCTGGGTATGCAGTTCATCCAGATCACGATGCAACAGGGGAAGCGGTAGTAGAGGCATTAGCTAATATTTCGGAAAGTAAACGACCGGCCTTTTATGCTGTAGCTTTTTCGAAAAATCATGAAGCTGAAATTGGGCCTCCGGATTTTAAAAATGAAGTGAAAGAATATGTTCCAAGAAAATTAGAGGCATTACGAGCACATGCATCACAATTTACAACTAAAGTGGATGAGCTGGAAAGAGAGTATGAAGAAGGTGTTCCGGAAACAGTTGAGTGGTTAGAAAGAGAGCCGTTTTGGATATATCCATTAAAGAATAAGAAAATGTAGTGCTATAACTGAAGGGGATTTATATGTATTTTATATATAAAAATCAAAAGGTTTATTACAATATAGAAGGATCGGGTCCTGTCATATTGTTTTTACACGGTCTTGGAGGAAATTCGAATAATTGGTTATATCAAAGAAAATACTTCAAGAAGAAATGGACCGTGATCTCACTCGATTTACCTGGGCATGGGAAATCCGAAGGGATGGAAATTAGTTTTAAAGAATATTCAAATGTTTTATATGAGTTATGTAGTCATTTAAAGCTAAAATCAGTAACAATTTGCGGTCTTTCAAAAGGAGCTAGAGTCGGTATCGATTTTACTATTCAATATCCACGTTTTGTTTCTAGCTTAATTGTTGTAAATGCATTTCCCTATTTAGAACCAGAAGATCGTCAAGAACGACTTGAAGTATATGATTTACTTAGCTTGAATGATAACGGGAAAACTTGGGCCGGTACGTTATTGAGAGCAATGGGAGTAGAAGATAATGATGCAATTGTCCGCGGGTTTCATCAATCCCTACAAACTATTAATCTGATGCATATTCAAAGGCTATTCGCTGAATTAGTTGATTACGATCAAAGACCATACCTCTCTAACATTACATGTCCTACTTTAATTATACGAGGAGAGAATGATTATTTTGTTCCGGAAAAGTATGTGAGAGAATTTGAAAAACACTTGAGAAACTCGACATTTGTTGAGTTGAAAAATAGTGGGCACTTGCCTTATTTAGAACAGCCTACTAGTTTTAATGTGACAGTTGAGGCATTTTTAAATCATGTGCTTGATTAATACCATTTTCACAGTGAATACTATTATTAATGAATTCAGGACACCAGCTTGGAGAGGAGGGAACTAAATGGAATGGCAACCGAATCGTGAAGATAAAATACCAGTTTATAAACAAATTGCTGATTACATTGAAAGAGGCATTTCTACCGGTGAATTCCCTTCTGATAGAAAATTACCTTCTGAGCGTATGTTAGCACAGAGGTTACAAGTGAACCGGAGTACAGTAGTAGCTGCTTATGAGGAATTAAAATCACTTGGGGTAGTAGACCGGCAAAAAGGAAGCGGCACCCGGGTGAATACAGACATATGGGGTGTGTCACATAAACGAATACCGAACTGGGGTAGGTACGTTGAGGATGGATCGTTCTTACCTAATGTACCACTTGTTCAACAAATTCGAACGGAAACACAAAAAGATGATTTAATCAATTTAGCGAGTGGTGAATTGTCACCAGAATTAATTCCGAGTGATAGATTTCGAACAATTTTGTCGGAGAAAACATTTATGGGAAATCTCGGTTATGACCATCCACTTGGAAATGAAATGTTGCGAAAAACAATTGCGGCACATGTCGAGCAATATAAACAAATAGAAGCAGATTCAAGCTCTATTCTTATTACATCTGGAGCTCAGCAGGCACTTAATCTTATCGTTCAATGTTTGTTAAAGCCTGGCGATGCGATTGCAATTGAGGATCCTTCCTATTGTTATTCACTTCCGATGTTTAAATCAGCAGGTTTAAACATATTCCGTTTACCAGTTGATGAGCATGGAATGAATCCCGATGACTTAATCGATTTGCACAAAAAGCATCGCATTCGTATGGTGTTCTTAAATCCGGATTATCAAAATCCAACTGGAACGGTACTTTCGTTGGCAAGACGTAAAAAGATTTTAGAACTATCTTCTGAATTTGGTATACCGATTGTAGAAGATGATCCGTATAGTTTGACTTCTTTTAATGGAGAAGTGAATCCAACATTGAAATCGATGGATCAAAATGGGAATGTTCTTTATGTAAGCTCATTATCAAAAATTGTTGCATCAGGATTACGTATTGGTTGGGTAATTGGCCCCACGCGCGTAATTGAGCGATTGGCAGATGCGAAGCAGCAAGTTGATTTCGGTCATAGTGTATTTACACAGTGGGTAGCGAACCAATTTTTAGAATCTGAGGATTTTCATACGCATATTACGATGCTTCGTGGACAACTGAAGCAAAGAAGAGATGAGTTAATTAGAAAGCTTGAAGAAATATTAGGGGACCAGGTTGAATTTTTTGTTCCAGAGGGTGGAATACATTTATGGTGCAAAGTGCAAGGAACGTTTGATGAATATCATTTATTAGGTGAATCTATACGCAATGGTGTAGCATTTGTCCCAGGAAGCGTCCTAGGTTCAAAAAGTGAATATATACGATTTACTTTTGGCAGAGCGAATGTAGAACAAATTCAGCTTGGAATTACAAGATTTGCAGAGACATTAAACGAGATTCAATAATAAATTGTGGGAATTTGGTATTGAAATGGGGAGTAGCAATTGAAGTTTTTGACGCTTTTACTTCAAGTAGGAGTGCTATATATGTTTAGTTTGGTTGGTGTATGGATTCAGGAAGTATTTCATCTATCTATGCCAGGAAGTTTAATAGGAATGTTAATTCTTTTTCTGCTTCTTTCCACTCGCATTTTGCCATTAAAATGGTTTGAGATAGGTGCAGAAAAGCTAATAGTATTTTTACCTTTATTTTTAATTCCTTCGACGACTGGGCTAATGGAATACGGATCATTTCTTTTAAGTAAGGGTAGTATTATGTTCTTTCTAGTTGTTGTAAGTACTTTAGTAACGTTAATTATTTCAGGTTATGTAAGTCAGTTATTAATAACATCTAAAAAATAAAATTGACAAGGTGCGCTATTCAAATGGTCTTAATTTTTATTACTGTAGTGATTTATTTATTGGCGACAAAGCTATATAAAAAATTTACGTTTCCATTTACTTTACCGGTGTTAACAGTTACGACGATTATGATTTGTATATTTCTTATCTTCGGGATCTCTCATCAAGATTATAAGGAAAATGGAGGAGATGTTCTTTCCAGTTTCTTGAGCCCTGCGATTGTAGCTTTAGCAATACCGCTATTTAAGGAAAGAAAAATACTTATGAAAAACTTCTTATCGATACTTGTCGGAGTAGTAATCGGTATAGTGGCTTTAATCAGTTTGAATGTAGTGATTGGGGAAATGTTGAATATAGATAAGGAACTTATATTAACAACTATACCGCAATTAGCGACGATGCCTATTGCAATTTCATTAGCCGAGCAAATTGGGGGCATTCCATCTATGACTGCTAGTTTTGTAGTTGTTGCGGGAATAACAGGTGCTATCATAGGACCGACAGTACTTAAGTTTTTCCGGATAACAAGTACAATTGGAAAAGGAGTTGGGATGGGCTGCGCATCACATATCATTGGTGTGAGTCGTCTAGTGAAAGAAGGAGAGAAAGAGGCAACTATCGGTTCGGTGACGATGATTGTAACAGGGATACTTATTAGTATATTAGTACCTTATGGAATGAAATTATTATTTTGAAGATTAATGAATCGTAATAAGGAGTATAACACTACTCATTTTAGAGCGTAATGGAGATGATTAAAATGACAACATGGTTTATAGTTACATTATTTATTTTTGGTGCTCTTAAAGTATTAGTTTCTAGTATGCCAACTTCTGTTGTAGAATCAATTATTAGTAGATTTGAGTTACATCAAAAATTGGATGAGGAAAATACTATTGTAACAGTAGATGGGGAAAGTATAGAAGGAGAAATGAAACTTCAAGTTATTCATGAATTTAATGAGGCTTTATTTTTGGATAAGCATTATTTTCCGCCGCAAGGGAATGGAACACCGATAGTCATGGAGACGAAGAAAGGAAAAAGAGAGATTAGATTTTCTATATACAGCTACGAGGAACACATTGATGTAATAAAGCAATATAAGAAGAAAGTAGTTGCATATCGTTTGCGATCAAAAAGCCTTCAAAGTCGTTCAGTAGTAAGAATTGAAGATTATGCTTAAGGGGAGAGGCCGTTATACAAACGGTCTCTTTATTTTGGTAGCCAACGATATACTTTCCAAATAAAAGCAAGAAAAATCATATACCCAAACAAAGAATAAGTATGATGCCAATGCTCATTATGTACAAATAAACCTAGCCTCTCAGCAACTTGCTCAAAAATGCTAGCGCAAACGCCTATTGAAATAATAAATAGAGTTCTAGAAACTGTAGATAATGTTTTTGAAATTTGTATAAAAGAGGCTGTTAAAATCGGTAGTACGAGTAATGTGAAAGCTATGTTAACTGAAAATGTGGATGAGAAGGGTCTAACTGGAAAAGAATATATTTGTTTATTAACAAAGAAAGCATCTAAACAAGTTCCAATAATAGCAGAGAGAAAAACTGTAATTATTAAAGCTAGAAAGTCATTCATCCTCTCGGAGGAGGACATTTTTCTTTGCGAGAATTGCAAGTTCAATTTTTTCGAGTGTTTTGCAGTAGTCTTCTGAAATTTGTCCACTTATACTTTCCTCCTTATCAACTAAGTAATTTACAACTTGCCAATCAGTAAACCAATCTTTACTTTCATCTTCTTCATGTTTCATATCGCGCCATGCATAGATGAGTGCAGGGCTGTATATACGATATGCACCACTACGCAACTGGCATTTCTTTATTCGGCGTTTATAAAACTCACGGGAAAAAGATTCATTTACACTTGAAAATAAATGAGGCCAGTAATCTTTCCTTGAGCCTGTGTGTGGATGATGCTCGGCCCAACTTATTATTTGAGATAAAATATGTGTATCCCGAAATAATAGTGAATACAACCTTTTTCCAATTAAGATTCGTTCATGCAAGGACGTAAAATGTTTCATTGTATCACCAAATAGTAATACTTTTTGTTTCTTATCATTTTCGTAGAATGGGAAAAGGATGTGATTAAACTGAAAGAAATCAAAGAGTTTAAATCCAATACTATTTAGTACAGTCTTTTTAAAGTGTACATTTTGAATAACTCTTTTTTCTAAGTAGTTTTGTTCATTAATAATAGTTGCAATCGCTAATGTTTTTTTGTTACCGGTTTTCCAAAAGTCGTTCCACATCGTTTCCATAAATGTCGAAACATTTAGGTGAGGGAGAAGGTGAAATAGCCTTTGCGATCTTTTTACACTTTGTTCATATAGCAAAAATTGAGGATATACATCTTGGAAAATAAGCCAATTTCCCCTTTCTAAAAAAGAAAAAAATGTAATTTGATCTTTCTCTGATAAAATTCTCGTATATAAATCTCCCTTTAAATCGGTCATATTCCAACCACCGTTACGTGATACCATATGCCCAAGTAGTGCCCAATGTATTTCTGGATATTGAATGTAAAATTGGTAGTATGCACGTGTTCTTGTTACATTATTTTTATTTAGTTGTTTTGTTTGTGCTTTTATGTTGTCGATGATGAGTTGCTCTTCTTTCGTTAATTTACACATTGTATCAGAATGGATGAGGTTGCTTTTTTGTATTAACTCATTTTTCACGTCGAATAGGGAGAGAGGGAGTACTTTGGAAGGTTCGTTATTTGTGTTGCTTGAATTGCTTCGGTACATTCCATTACCTCCCTTTTTCATGAATGTAAACATGGCATTGGCTATGAATCATTCTATTTATTTTATTACGAGTATAAGAAATAAATGAACGGTGTTTTTCTACAAGGAATATAGTTATCATGCAAACAGTCTGAAAAAATCTTACTGTTAAGAGGTGAAATGAAAAACAGAAACTATTTTTTAATAGTTTCTGTTTTTTTATTTTGTCAATTAAATGTAACAAACTACGATTATGATTTGAATCAATTGAAAATAATTCAATAGCTTTGATAAGTACAATTTTTATTGAAATGTATGGTAGGAGGAAAAGGAATGCTTAATAAAATAATCTTAATTACTGGTGGTACAGGTTCGTGGGGACATGAACTTATAAAACAACTATTAGAAAAATCACCGAAAGAAATTAGGGTTTTTTCAAGGAATGAAACGGTTCAGTTTGAAATGCAGCAACAGTTTATAAATGACGATAGATTAAAATTTATTATTGGAGATATTCGTGATAAAGACCAACTAGTCTATGCTTGCCAAGGTGTACATTATGTATTCCATCTTGCAGCTTTAAAACATGTTCCAGTATGTGAGTATTATCCTTATGAAGCTATAAAAACAAATATACATGGTACGCAAAATGTAATTGAAGCATCAATCCAGAAGCAAGTTGAGAAAGTTATATATGTTTCAACTGATAAAGCGGCCGACCCATCAAATACGTATGGGATGACAAAAGCAATTGGTGAAAAGTTAATGGTTCATGCGAATGTGCAAACGAAGAAAACAAAATTCATTTGTGTTCGTGGTGGAAATGTTTTAGGGACGAGTGGAAGTGTGGTACCGCTTTTTAAAAAGCAAATTAAAAAGTCTTCACAGGTAGGGATTACCGATGCAAATATGACTAGATTTTTCTTAACCATTGAAGATGCTGTTGGATTGTTATTTAAAGCAGCATCTGAAGGAAGAGGAGGAGAAATCTTTGTTATGAAAATGCCAGCATGTAAAATAACGGATTTAGCAAGAATATTGATTGAAGATTCAAAAAAAGAAAACGTGAAGATAAAAGAGGTAGGGATAAGACCTGGTGAAAAATTAAGTGAAATGCTTTTATCTGAGGTAGAGAGTAAAACAAGTATTAGTTTTGATCAAAATTATTTTGTGGTACTACCGACTATTCCTATAGAAGGACTTCAAGAATATTATGCTAGTTATCCGCTTGTGGATGTGAAGAGTTTTAGTTCTCAACAAGACTTACTTACAAAACATGAGGTGAAACAAATGTTAGAAAAAGGAGGGTTTTTACGATGAAAAGAAATGCGAGCCTTTTAATAACTGGTGCAAATGGCTTCACAGGACGTCATGCTTGCCAATATTTTTTAGAGCAGGGCTTTCATGTAATTCCTATGTTTCAAAATCGTTCACATAGAGAAAAAATCGAAAATGGTATTACTTGTGATTTAACAAATAAGAGTGAAGTAATGAAGGTAATTAAACAAATAAAACCAGACTATGTATTGCATTTAGCAGGAAGAAACTCAGTTAATGAGTCTTGGACAGCTTCTCTGGAATATATAGAGATTAACGTAATAGGGACTTTATATTTATTAGAAGCCATTAAGCAGGAAGCCTCGCATTGTAAAACATTAGTTATAGGATCTGCATTGCAAGCAGATAGTATGAAAAACATAAAAGTTTCAAATCCATATAGTTTAAGTAAAACTATGCAAGTCATTATTGCGGAGGCTTGGGGCGGATTAATGGATTCAAATATTATCATTGCAAAGCCCTCAAATTTAATTGGTCCAGGAGTATCGAATGGTGTTTGTTCAATTCTCGCAAAAAAAATGATAGATATAGAATCGGGTAGAAGTAAAGCGATTATTGAAGTAAACAGTTTGAAAGATAGTAGAGACTTTCTAGATGTACGTGATGCAGTTAAAGCGTATCATGTGTTATTACGTGATGGTATAAATGGAAAACAATATAATATTGGATCAGGAGTAAAACGCTCTTTATTAGATGTATTGGAGCAATTTAAAGGATTAACACAGCTGAATTTTACTATAAAAGAAAAAGAGAATAGTGGGAGCAGCTCAAATGAAAATTTATTATTAGAGGATATAAAAAAATTAGGATGGATCCCAGAAATTCAATTTCAGCAATCATTAAAAGATGTACTTGAATATGCGAAGTGTAGTGAAATCTGCATTCAATAAAAATATAAAAGGATGTAACAAATATATGAATTGTTATGAAGCGATAGATAATCAAAGTACGCTATTTCTTTCGATTGTTGATACGTTGGATTGGAAAGATGAAGAAGCGCATGTGTTGCACCTCTATGAGGCAATAAATCAATATCGAGCGTATGTGGAAGAAAAAAAGGTTGATCGAATAAAGCCAGCACTAGAGACTAGAACTAGGCATGTGATTCAAGTTTTTGCTCAGTATGAGTGTAGTGAGTATGGAAATGATTTTTATGAACTCATCAAAGATCTTTTACAAGATATAGGACTTGAGTTAAAGATTAATATAAAGCTAGATTTTTAATGATAAAGGTGGATATAAGTTATGAATAAAAAGATTCTCTTTACTGGGGGCGGTACAGCCGGACACGTAATGATTAATATGGTATTGATTCCTAAATTTATGGAAAAAGGATGGGGAGTTGAGTATATTGGATCTCAAAATGGAATTGAAAAATTATTAGTTCAAAATGTTAAGTACAATAGTATTTCAACGGGGAAGCTCCGGAGATATTGGGATTGGGAGAACTTTAAAGATCCTTTTAAAATTATAAAAGGCTGCTTACAAAGTTATAAATTAATTAAGAAAATAAAACCTGACGTTATCTTTTCGGCAGGAGGATTTGTTTCAGTTCCTGTAGTTATAGGGGCATGGTTAAATCGTGTACCTATAATAATACGTGAACCAGATAGTACGTTAGGATTGGCAAATAAAATAGCATTACCTTTTTCTAAAAAACTATGCACAACATTTCCTCAAACAGGGGGTAATGTAAGTACTGAGAAGAAGGTTTATGTAGGGCCAATTGTAAGGGAAGAAATTGAGAGAGGTAACGTATTACGAGGAAGAAGCTATTGTAAATTTCAGCAAGATAAACCGGTATTGTTAATAATGGGTGGGAGTCAAGGTGCACAATGGATAAATGATATGGTAAGGAAAAGTTTAGATACATTATTATTAAATTTTAATATTGTTCATATGTGTGGTAAAGGGAAGGTGGACCCAGCTATTGGAATGGAAGGTTATATGCAATTTGAATATATAGGGGAAGAGTTACCACATATACTGAATATGGCAAGTGTTGTAGTTTCCAGAGCGGGTTCTACTGCTATTTCTGAATTGTTATTTTTGAAGAAACCGATGTTGCTTATTCCGTTAACTAATGGTTCCAGTAGAGGGGATCAAGTTTTAAATGCTGACCATTTTGCACGACAAGGATATGCGGAAGTTTTACTTCAAGATAGAGTAAACAGTAGTACATTTACACATGCAGTAAATAAGTTGTATACAAATAAGGAGAGCTATATTCAAAACATGAATGGATATAAGAAAACAAATGATGAGGGGATTCATCAATTAATAGATATAATAAATGAAGTGGTGAAGTAATAGAAAAACAAAAGGAAAGAAGGTATCTTCTTTCCTTTTTACTATAGTTGCTCAAATTCATTATTACTTATACCGATTAGCTATGTACTATTGGTGAATACCGATTTCTAATAGCTCAGTAAATGCATTAGTATGAATAGGTTTACTGTAATAGTAACCTTGAATAAAATGACATTTATTTTTTTGAAGGAAATTTACGTGTTCTTTCGTTTCTACACCTTCAGCAATGACAGACATTCCTAATGTATTTGCTAATGTGATGATCGTTTTAATGATTTCCATTCCATCTTCACACGTTTCAGACATTGTAAGAAATTCTCTTGGGATTTTTAACGTATCGATTGGATATAAAGGTAAGTAGGCTAGGGAAGAATAGCCTGTACCAAAGTCGTCGATTGAAATGTGAATCCCTAAACTTTTTAGTGTACGCAGTTTTATCAATGTTTCTCTCTCATCCATCATTGCAATTCGTTCTGTTAATTCAAGGTCGAGAGAACTTGCTGGTAAACCTGTAGTTGCTAAAGTAGAAGAAATAGACTTTACAAAATCTTCTTGTTCAAACTCTTTAGCAGATAAATTTACTCCTATTTTCAAATGAGAATATCCGAGTGTGTGCCAACGTTTCATTTCCTGACAGGCTTGCTGTAATGTCCATTTTCCTATTGGAATAATTTGTAGTGTTTCTTCGGCGATAGGGATAAATTCATATGGAGAAATAACACCTAATTCGGGATGGTTCCATCTGATTAAAGCTTCGGCACCGATAATTTTATTTGATTTGCTATCAACTTGAGGTTGATATAAAAGGAACAATTCTTCATTTTGAATTGCATTTGGTAAATCTTTCTCTAATCGTAATCGTCTTTCGATTTTTTTAGCGATTACATCGTCATAAATAGAGACAGAGTTAGGCTCTTTTTCCTTAGCATCATACATTGCAACATTAGCGTTTTTTAAGAGTGTAGCGGTATCGATTCCACCAGATGGATATATAGCGATGCCGATACTAAGTGATAAAGTTAATTTATGCTCATGTAGGACAAACGGTTTTTTCATGCCTTCAAATAATTGGTTACATAACTTGAATAAGGAATCATGGTCCGTATAGTTTTCGATTAAAATTGTAAATTCATCGCCACCGATTCTTGACAGATGAGTATGTGATGGAAGACATGATTGGAAACGTTTTGCTACTTCTTCTAATATGTAATCACCTGACGAATGTCCAAGTGTATCGTTAATTACTTTAAAGCGATCTAAATCTAAATATAATAATGCAAACTCACTTTGTGTTGTTTGAGCATTTTTTATAAATTTTCTTAACTTCCTATGGAAAAAGGATCGGTTCCCAATTTTCGTTACAGTATCGTGGAATGCTAAATATTTTATTTCTTCTTGTTGTTTTTTTAGTGCGGTAATATCCTTTACCATAATATAGCTTCCTGAAATTTGTCCATCTATCATAATAGGAACGATGGTAACGTATAAAAAATAAGTAAAGCCATCTTTATATTGAGAACTAAGTTGTAAGGATGCTGATTCTTGTTGTTTAATTTTTTCTAATGCAGATATCAGTTTATGTTTATCTGCATCTAAAATGATAGAAAAACATGTCTCACCAAGTAACTCGTTCGTTGGTGCTCCGAGTAGCACACTTCCTGCTTTATTTACATTTAAGAATATTCCATTTAAATCAATCGTAAAAATGGGATCAGGATGATATTCATATAATGATTTGAATTTTTGTTGTTTCTGAGATAGGGCCTCTGATTTATGGACTAAATCAGAAGTTCTTAAAGTAACTTTTTCTTCTAGTTGAGCATTAAATACTTGTAAACGTTTTGTTAGGGTGTCGTTTTGCATACGCACAATAGAATGGCGAATAAGTACGAAAACAAAAGCGATACAATTCCCTGTAATGAGAGTTGAGGATGATGTTTGTTCTTTTAACGTAAACCCGATTAGTATTGCAACAGCAAGATAGGGAAATACGACTAAAACTTTCTTTCCTAGTATAGGGTTTACAATGAAATAATTTTTATGGCTATTATCATCTTCTGAAATAGACCCAGCTATTGCGATAAGCAATATAGGTATTCTATATAAAAGACGTAAAAATGTTATAGTGTCAGTTGATAAATGGGTATTTAAGTAAAAATAAATATAGTTAAAAGTTGCAGAACTAATTAATACAAAAATAAAGATATAAATTTTCCGCTTGGACTTAAAAATTGTTGGGCGGAAAAAGAGACTAACACCTAGTAGAAGAAATAATAGATCTGCAATTGGATATAGAAATGAAAGGAAAATATCTCCGAGTGAAAGTGAGAATATATTTAAATTTGGCTGATTAAATAAATACCATTCTAATGTGAATATGGAAGTAAGTACTATACATATATCACAAATAAAGAAAGCTTTTTCCCATTTATTGCATTCTTTTAAGATCTTATAGCAGAAAGCGATAAGACAGAAGAATAGAAAAAACATGTAAAATACATCAGAAATAGTAAAATGATGTATTGGAAGTTCGAAAAAGGTATCTTGATACGTATATACTACTTTTCCTAATAAAAAACTACCAATTGCAATTGTAATACATATCCAAAAAGGATTTGAACTAACTTTTTTAGAATGTATAGAGTAAATTAGCGATATAAATGTAATGACTTCAACGATGAGTGAAGCGAAGCGTACATTGAAATTTGAAAAATGAGTAGGGAACAGAAAGAAAAACATAAAATAGATTGAATAGCATATTAATGTTGTAATTAATATACACAGTTGTAAATTTTTATTTAATTTCAATAAAATCACCTTCTTTAAGTATGCACTATATTCGTAATATCTATACATAATAATATTACTTAAGGATTGTATCAGATTTCCTTATAAAAAGCATGCTTATAAGAAAAAAATGAAGAGTATAATACTTCTTAAAATTGAAAAAATGTTGTAGTTAATAATTTTTAGGTTATAAGGAATGTAGATGAAATTTGTATATTTAGTCATCCTGTAAATTTTAAAGATTTTTTAGTAATTTGCAAGTGAAGATGCAAAATTGCATATAAAGTGAAACTTTAATCAGTTGGGGTTTTGTCCATCCCCACTGATTTTTAGCCCTCACCAATCGGGCTTTTACAGGCAGCCCGACTCCCACATAACTCCCTCGCGTTCGCCGAATTTGCCCGCAAATAGCGGGATAAAATGATGGGAACTTCTCTCTAGATGAGGTGAGTTTTTCGCTATTATAGAGTATTAAGTAAGACCTTTGTATGTAGCTATTCTCATACTAATGAGGGATTAAAGAAACGTGTTGATTATATACAATAATATGTAATACAGTAATTAATTTTTAATATGGAGGGAAAATCATGATGAAATGGGTGAAGTTTAGAATAGCACGTCCAACTGATAAATTTGAAGAGGTTATAGCATTCTATGAAAAAGGATTAGGTTTAAAACGTATAGGTGAATTCTACGATCATGATGGTTATGATGGGATCATGTTCGGTCTACCAGATGAAGAGTATCATTTAGAATTTACAAGACATATAGATGGAAGCCCTTGTCCGGCTCCAACAAAAGACAATTTACTTGTATTTTACATGCGTGAAGATAGTGAAATGAAAAAAGTGAGCAAAAGGCTGCATGCAATGGGATACGATGAAGTAGAACCAGAAAATCCATATTGGAAAGATAAGGGGATAACGATAGAGGATCCGGATGGTTGGAGAATTGTGTTAATGAAAATAGAAGAATAAAGGGTAATGAAACAAATAAGAATAAGGTTTCGAATTTCGATAAGGTAAAAATATATTGGCTTCCTTCTAAGAAATAAAACTAGGAGGAAGCTTTTTGGTTTTTGAGTCTGAAAATTAAAATTTGAAAAAATATTGTGAAAAGATATAAAATAAGAACGTATATTCCTGTTGATTTGAGACAGTTGTCTTTAAAGATAAATATAAAACTAGGGAGGTTTTTTTATGATATGCCGGATTAAGGACGCAGAAATATACTATGAAATTGTGGGAGAAGGTAAACCAGTCATTATCATACATGGTTGTGCTCCTGACCATAGGTTAATGAAGAGGTGTATGGAATCAGTATTTCAGAAATATGAAGGTTATCAAAGAATTTATATTGATTTACCTGGCATGGGAAAATCGAATGCTCCAGATTGGATAAATAGTTCAGATCGTATAGTAGAAGTGCTTATCACATTTATTGAGGAAATCATTTCTGCTGAAGAACTTTTATTGGTAGGAGAATCATAGGGGGGATATTTAGCTAGAGGGATACTTTCAAAGATGTTTGGGAGGGTTAATGGATTATTATTAGTATGTCCTGTTGTTGTAGCACAACCAGGAAAAAGACTTCTACCAGATAAACAGATAATTGTAAGAGATGAGGAATTTTTAAAAACGCTCACTTCAACCGAAAGGGAAGAATTTTGCGAATTAGCAGTGGTAGCGAATGAATATACATATAAGCGATTCAAAGAAGAGATTAAGTCGGGGCTAGATGTTGCTAATAATGAATTTATTGAAAGATTACAAAAGAATTATTCTCTTACTTTAGACTTTCATCGTAAGAAATATGAGAAACCAGTTCTATTGTTAGCTGGGAGACAAGATATATCAGTAGGTTATCAAGATATTGTACGAATTATTGAAGATTACCCAAGAGCAACATTAGCGGTGTTAGATATGGCGGGACATAATTTGCAAATTGAACAGCCGGATCTATTTGAGAGTTTAGTTTGGGAATGGATTAGACGAACAGTTTAGCAAAGTTCATAAAATAGTTTAAAAGAAGAATTAATTAATATTTTGATTGTACTCAAGTTTTGAGACGGCAGAGATTAAAATAAGTAATTAACTTATAAATATTTTCAAGGAGGACGTATGAATACATATATCTATATGGTTAGGCATGGTGAATCACCAAAATTAGAAGGGGATGAAAGAACACGTGGATTAACTGAGAAGGGAACTTTAGATGCTCATAAAGTAACTGAGATATTAAAAACAGAGGGGATTGATACTTTCATTTCAAGCCCGTATAAGAGGGCTATGTTAACGATAGAAAAGTCAGCTAATTTCCATGAAAAAGGAATAGTAGTATATGAAAATCTCAAAGAGTGTAGGTTTTTAAGTGAGGATAAGATTATATCAGATAAGGAAGTGTATCCACTCGTAAAGAAGATGTTCTCTAATCCAGATTTCACACTAATTGGAGGAGAGTCGTATGTGGATTGTCAGAGAAGAGTCGTGAAAATATTAAAAGAAATATTAATAGATTTTCAAGGACATAAAATTGTAGTTGGTACACATGGGCTTGTAATGACATTGATGATGAACCATTTTGATAACCAGTATGGGCTTGAATTTTTAATGAATACATCAAAGCCAGACGTATATAAGCTAGAATTTAAAGACGAGCAATTAATAAATGTAGAGAGATTATGGAGAGAGAAATGAAATGGATTATATGGAGTGTGTTTTAAAAACTACTTTTAAAACACACTCTTTTTTGAAGAGAAATAGTTTTTATCAACTATTTTTAGAATGTTAAATCAAATAAGTAATTATTCAGCTTTTGAATAATTTATTGAAAAATTGGTTTAGGGAAACAATTTTAAATGTGACAAAACTCCAAACGCTGGATTTATATTCCATAGGAGAGAAAAATGTAGAATTTTGTCTTACTGTACACGTTTACTTTTCATTTCCTAACATATAGGCTTTGTGGTGTAGGGGGGACATCGCCTTTACACTAAAATTATAAGGAGGCCATTGTGATGAAAAAAATGAAAAAATTTGCAGGAGTAGCTCTGGCGGGTTCAATTGGATTAAGTGGATTACTTTTTTTAGAACCAAGTGTAAGCGCTGCAGAAACAACGCAAGTGAAAGAGGAGAAGTTCAATGCTATTAATGTAGCGATGAATCAAAGTGAATCTTATTTATTGAGTGGTAGAAGCATCGACGTTCTTTCTGGAAATAAGGAGGCAATTCAGTTAAACAAATACACAATTAGTTTTAGTGAGCCTGGGAAGTATGTTATTAGGGTCAATGGTTGTATTTATAATGATGTATATACTTTTATTGTGAATGAGTAGTATATGCTCTTGATGTTTAATTAAATATATATTATCGGATGAAAAAAGAAACACCCTATTTGCGGTGGGAATCGTAAATAGGGTGAATTATTTGTAAGAAAGTTAATGAAAAGAGTAATTGGTATTAAGTTATGTTTTATATATTTTCATTAATTTTCTCTTTGTTTTTGTTATGTAAAGTATGTAAGAGTGTTTGAAATATCTTAAATGATTGCTGAAAGATTGGACTTTGAATAAAAGTGTATAGAAAAGTTACGATGAAGACAGGACCTCCTAGCATATATCCAATAACTAGTACAACGCATTCTACAATGATTCGAGCCCGACTAATAGACAGTCCAGTTTTGTCAGAAATAGTAAGCATGAATCCGTCACGAGGTCCAGCACCAATTCCAGCCGCAACGTATATACCGCCCCCAATACCTGTAATTACAATACCAGAAAACAAAATGAATAAATTTATCCATAAATAATCAGTAGCGTTTGGAAGGATGTTTGATTGTAAGAAAAAGTCCATAATAGGGCCGATAAGCAATGCATTTAAAAATGTGCCTACGTTTATATATTTTGGATCTACTAGTAAAGAAATAAGTACGAGGCATAACCCGCATATAACACTCCAAGTACCAAGTGTCCATCCGAATCGTTCATAGAGAGCCATATTTAAAACTTCCCAAGGATGTAACCCGAGGAATTTAACTTTGACTGCAAGAGCGTTTCCGAGCCCAAAGAAAATTAATCCTAAGAAAAAAAGAAAATAGCGAAAGAGAGTTAGTCTCATTTTTTAAACCTCCCATTATATAATTATGTATATTACATGTTAGAATTTTAATGTACAAATATTATGTCTTTTATGTTTTTTTTAAAGTGTTAACAATGTACATGAAATATACATCTTCACAGTCAAAAAAGTTAAAATATTTCGTTTTAAGGATTATAATAGAGAAAGAAATATAAAAAGGAGTGAACGAATTTGAAACAAGAACTTATTGAAAGATTTACGAGATATGTGAAGATTGATACACAATCAAATGAAGAAAGTCATACGGTGCCAACAACACCAGGACAGATTGAATTTGGTAAGTTATTAGTAGAAGAGTTAAAAGAAATTGGATTATCAGAAGTGACGATGGATGGTAATGGTTATGTAATGGCAACACTTCCTGCAAATACAGATAAAGATGTTCCTGTAATCGGCTTTTTAGCACATTTAGACACAGCGACAGACTTTACAGGGAAAAACGTAAAACCACAAATTTATGAAAATTTTGATGGGAAAGCAATTACGTTAAATGAAGAGTTAAACGTTGTATTAACGCCAGAACAGTTCCCAGAACTACCATCATATAAAGGACATACAATTATTACAACTGATGGTACAACACTTCTTGGGGCAGATGATAAAGCTGGTCTTACAGAAATTATGGTGGCAATGAATTATTTAATACATAATCCTCAAATTAAACACGGGAAAATAAGAGTAGCATTCACACCAGATGAAGAGATTGGCCGTGGACCATCGCATTTTGATGTAGAAGCGTTTGGTGCATCCTTTGCCTATACGATGGACGGAGGTCCATTAGGCGGTTTAGAATATGAAAGTTTTAACGCTGCAAGGGCTAAGTTAACTTTTAAAGGGACAAATACACATCCTGGAACAGCGAAAAACAAAATGCGCAACGCAAGTAAACTCGCTATGGAATTTGATAGATACTTGCCAGTAGAAGAAGCGCCAGAATATACAGAGGGATATGAAGGGTTTTATCATTTACTTTCTTTAAATGGTGATGTTGAGCAAAGTAAAGCTTACTATATTATTAGAGATTTTGATCGTAATCATTTTGAAGCGCGTAAAAATAACATCCAAGATATTGTGAAAAATATGCAAGGAAAGTACGGCGAAGATGCAATTGTTTTAGAGATGAACGATCAATATTATAATATGCTTGAAAAAATTGAACCGGTGAGAGAAATTGTTGATATTGCGTATGAGGCAATGAAAAGTTTAAATATTGAACCGAATATTCATCCAATTCGCGGTGGAACAGATGGATCACAATTATCATATATGGGATTACCGACACCAAACATTTTTACTGGCGGTGAAAACTATCACGGTAAATTTGAATATGTTTCGGTAGATACTATGGAAAAAGCTGTTCAAGTTATTGTAGAAATCGCAAGACGCTTTGAAGAGCAAGCTTAAAAAGAGAACCAAGTAGTAATGAAGTACTACTTGGTTCTTTTCTATAGTAAAAAATATAAGGTGAAACTTGTTTACAAGACATGTGTAAAAGGGGGAAATATTATGAGTGAAAATCAATATCATGGTTATGTAGGGACATATACAAAGGCGGATAGTAAAGGGATTTATAAATTTATACTTGATACGAACATTGGAAAGATTAAAGGGATTGAATTAGCAGCTCATATAGGAAGTCCGACATATGTAACGATTAGTCACAACAACGAGTACCTTTATTCTGTTGCGAAAGATAATGGATTAGGTGGAATTGCTAGTTTTTCCATTCATAATAAATCCGGTAATCTAAATTCGATTAATATGCAAGTTTTAGAAGGAGCATCGCCGTGTTATGTAAGTGTGAATCGGGAGAATAGTATAGTAGTAGCAGCTAATTATCATAAAGGGGCAGTTGAGTCCTATTTAGTGAAAAAGGATAACGGAAGTTTAAATGCTGCTAAGGTAATTGTAGAACATAAAGGGTCAGGACCAAATAAGGAAAGGCAAGAAAAGGCACATGCTCATTATATGGATTTTACTCCTGATGAAAAATATGTAGTAGCAGTTGATTTAGGAATAGACAAGGTGATTACATATAAAGAAAGTGATGGAGAACTAATAGAAGTTACACGGTTATCTGTAAAACATGGTAGTGGTCCAAGGCATCTTATATTTCATCCAAGTGCGCAGTATGCCTATGTTATGACAGAATTAAGTTCAGAGATTATTGTACTTCAATATGATGCAAAGAGTGGCAGTTTTAAAGAAAAACAATACATTTCTACATTACCTGGAGATTTTAGAAAAGATAGTTACGGAAGTGCAATTCACATTTCTTCTGATGGCAAGTTTGTTTACGCAGCAAATAGGGGACATAATAGTATCGCGGTTTTCCGAGTGAATGAGCACAATGGAGAGCTCGCTTTTATTGAAACAGTATCGACAGAAGGGGATTGGCCACGTGATTTTTCTTTAGATCCGGATGAAAAATTTTTAATTGCAGCGAATGAAAGATCTAATACTTTGACTTTATTTGCTAGGGATGAAATGACAGGTGAGCTAACGCTTGTACAGACGGACGTCAATGTTCCAGAGCCAGTATGTGTGAAGTTTTTACATGTGAAAAAATAGATAGGTTTCCCTATCTATTTTTTATTAGGAAATTTTAATATAGCACCCGCCACAAATAAAAAGTCGCGTAAGACTCCCAATTTGTCCAATTTGATGCAAATTCTTTTATTTCATTTTTAGTCGGTTTCTTTTCGGAACCTGTTATAAATTTAATTGCATTATGCAAACCAACATCATCAATTGGAAAAGCTGAAGGGAATCGTAAACAACGCATCAAAACATAGTGAGCTGTCCATGGCCCTATACCGCGAATGCTAGTTAATTGTTTTTCAGCTTGCTTCACATCTTGTATTTGTAATAGAGATTCTTTTGATAATTTACCTTCTGTAATGAGCTGCGCGACGTCAATTAAGTATTCGCACTTTCTTGTAGTCATTTTTAATAATGCGAGATCTTCTACACTTAGATTTGCTATTACTTCAGGTGATGGGAATATCCAATGTTTTCGGTCTTTCCATTCTACATGGTCTCCAAATTGTTCGACTAATCTTCTCTTTAAAGTATAGGCGTATGTGAGGTTAATTTGTTGACCGATAATCCCCCAGCATAGTGCTTCAAATAAATCCGGAATTCCCAAAGTACGAAGACCGTAAAATTCTTTAATGGGTTTTTGAAGGAGTGGGTCGTGTTTAGCTAATTTATAGAAGGGAGCTAAATCAGTAGTTAAATCAAACCACTCTTTTACATAGTTAGATACGGCATCGTGTGCCCATTTTTCAGAGACATATGATTCTCCTAAAAAACGTATTTGAATATTACTATCGGCATTCAAACCAATTTCAACTAATGGATTTATGTTTTGAACAGGAATGACTTTATAGATTTTATTGTTTTCAATATGGAACATACATTCATTTTTAGAACGCGATAGATAGCGTAAGTTTTCTTGAAAACTAAATTCTTTTGGAACGACTAAAGACAATATTTCATTACAATCCTCTGTCATATTTACTCCTCCCGAAGCGCTTCTAATTTGAGCAATTCTTTTTTCATTTCTAAACCACCTCTAAAACCGGTAAGTTTACCATTTTTCCCAATAACGCGGTGACAAGGAATAGTGATAAGCAGAGGATTTGCCCCAACGGCAGTCCCAACTGCACGTACAGCGTTAGGTTTTTGAATTCTTTCCGCAATCTCTGAATAAGAATGTGCCTCCCCATAAGGAATTTCACGTACCGTATTCCAAACAGCTAATTGAAATGCAGTTCCGTAAACATCGATAGGAATTGTAAAGGTTTCTAGTTTGGTTTCCAAATACTCGATAAGTTCTTTTGTATATGTTTGCAGATAATCTGGATTTTGGATGAATGTATGTTGTGGCAGTTTTTTGCTAGCCCACGTATTTAGTTCTTCAAAAGTTTCATTTTGCGATCCGATGAAGCATAATCCATTTGAAGTAGCTGCAATATGCATACGCCAATGTTTATGAATAAGCAATGTCCAATATATAGTTTTATTTTCATATGGTTTCATTATTTCATACCTCTTTTATTCCGTTCTTTTTTCGATATTCAGTAGGGGTAAATCCTGTCTTCTTTTTAAATAAAGTCGCGAAATACTCCGGATTTTCTATCCCGACATCAGTACTAATTTCCATAATGGATTGATTTGTATGTGAAAGGTATTCTGTCGCTTTTTTAATTCTGAATTGCTGTATATATTCTATTGGACTAATCCCTACAATTTTCTTGAAAGTACGTTGTAGATGATAAGGGCTACCATGGCATATTTCTGCGAGTAAGTCGAGGGTTAACACGTCACAATAATGTTTTTGGATATATTCTTTAATTTGCTCTACCCATTCTTCATTAGGTAAAGTTAGTCCGTTTGGTTTACAACGTTTACACGGACGAAAATTTTCATGTAATGCTTGCTCTGCCTTAAGAAAAATACGTACATTGTTTTTATTCGGTATTCTCGATTTACATGATGGTCGGCAAAAAATACCGGTTGATTTTACAGCGTAAAAGAATTTGTCATCATATGTGGAGTCATTATGAATAATTGCTTGCCAATACTCATTTGTTACTGTGAACTCTTCATTATGCACAGAACATCACCTCTGGCATTAGTATAACCTGAATAAAGTACGTATGTACGTATTTACGAATGTAAGAGCAAGATTACAAAGATGAAACTATGATAGGGTATCTATTTTGTGTTAGCATGAAAATTGAAAATGCACATCAAGAGGAGGAACATAGATGAAGTTGATTTCATGGAATGTAAATGGTTTGCGAGCAGTTATTGCAAAAGGTGGATTTCTAGAATATCTAGAAGAATCTAATGCAGATATATTTTGTTTACAGGAAATTAAATTACAAAGTGGACAAATTGATTTAAATCCCGAGGGATATTATACATATTGGAATTATGCTGTGAAAAAAGGCTACTCAGGAACGGCTATTTTCACGAAAAAAGAACCGATTTCTGTTACATATGGTTTAGGGATTGAAGAGCATGATCAAGAAGGACGAGTTATTACGTTAGAATTTGATGATTTTTATATGATAACGCTGTATACACCAAATTCTAAACGAGGATTAGAACGTTTAGATTACAGAATGGAATGGGAAGATGATTTCAGGGCCTATATTAAGCGATTAGATGAAAAGAAACCAGTTATTTTTTGTGGAGATTTAAATGTTGCCCATAAAGAAGTAGATTTAAAAAATCCGAAAAGTAATCGGAAAAATCCTGGTTTTTCGGATGAAGAAAGAGAGAAATTCACATGTGTTTTAGAGGCGGGATTCATTGATACGTATCGCTATCTTTATCCTGATCAAGAAGGAGCGTACTCATGGTGGTCATACCGTATGGGTGCAAGAGCGAAAAATATCGGTTGGCGTTTAGACTACTTTGTGATTTCTGAAAGGCTAAAACATAAAATTACCGATGCGAAAATTAATAGTGAAGTGATGGGATCGGACCATTGTCCAGTTGAATTACATATAGATTTCTAAAAAAAAGAAGTATCTTCCTGAAAAAAGGAGATACTTCTTTTTTGTTCAGTTTGTTAAAATTTTTCAAATCATTCTTGAAATAATCTGATATTAAATATATACTTAATAACGATAATCATTATCATCGATAGTGATTATCGTGGGATGAGGGTTGTAAAGAATTTAATACTAGGGGAAGTGAACGAGAATGGCTCTCCATTTTACGTAGATTTATTAATGATGTGAAATATAGATGAGGATTATGTTTCATATAATTAAGTTTCATTGTTGAAATAATATATTTGAAGATTTCGAGAGGAGATATATAAAGATGAACAAGAAGTTATTTACATTAGGGATGGTTACAGTTTTAAGTGTTGGTTTAGCAGCATGTAATAGTGCAGACAAAACTTCTGGGGAACAAAAACAACAGACAAAGGCTACGGAAACGAAAAAAGACGAAAAGCGAAAGATTACATATTTAGGTAAAGAATATACAGTACCAGCAAAAGTAGATAAAATTGCGACAGCTAGTTTAGAGTCAATGGAAGATGCGGCAGTACTTGGAATTAAACCGGTAGGTGCAATTACGGTTGGTGGGAAATTACCAGGGAACGTTGCAAAAGATTTAGAAGGTGCGAAATCTGTCGGTGAGAAAATGGAACCCAACTTTGAAACATTACTTCAATTAAAACCTGATGTTATTACATCAAGTACGAAATTCCCAGCAGAAGCGGCTGAGAAATTTACGAAGGTAGCTCCAACAATCCCAATATCACATGTTTCTACAGATTGGGAAGAAAATTTGAAATTAATGGGAGAACTATCTGGTAAAAAAGACAAAGCAGAAAAAATTATTAAGGATTATAAAGCAGACGCTGAAAAAGCGAAAGCAAAAATTGGAGATAAGTTAAAAGATAAAAAGGTACTTGTAATAAGATTAAGAGCGAATACATTATTCGTTTATCCAGAAGGAGTATACTTCAACCCTGTAATTTATAAAGACCTTGGATTAACTGCTCCAGAACAACTTAAAAATGTAAAAGCGCAAGAGAAACTCTCTTTAGAACAACTGGCTCAAATAAATCCAGATTACGTATTTTTACAATATGAAGCAAGTGAAAATAATAAACCAAAAGTACTAGAAGAAATAGAAAGTAATCCAATTTGGCAAAGTGTAAATGCTGTAAAAGAGAAGAAAGTATTTGTAAATACTGTAGATCCTATTGCACAAGGTGGTACTGCTTGGAGTAAAACAGTATTTTTAAAAGAAGCAGTGAAAAATTTGACTAAATAATAAAATTAGTAAGGTGCGTTGAATGATATGCGGAAAATAAATTCACTTCCAATGATAATTTTATGCTTAGCACCCATATGTATTTTACTTACTGTTATTTTATCTATCTTATATGGGACAAAAAATATCGATTTTGAAACGACGTGGAATGCATTGTTTCATTTTGATTCGAGTAATGTAAATCATAATATTATTGTTACATCTCGTTTACCAAGGGTAATTGGAGCTCTTTTAGTTGGAGCTTTTCTAGCCATATCAGGAGCACTTATGCAGGGGATGACAAGGAATTATCTTGCATCCCCTTCTATTATGGGTGTGACGGATGGTTCTGCTTTTGTTATTACAATGTGTATGGTATTCCTTCCGGGAATGTCTTCAGTCAACATGATTTTATGTTCTATGCTGGGTTCAGCATTAGGTGCGGGAATTGTTTTTGGATTTGGTTCACTGCTTAGAAACGGATTGTCACCTGTAAGATTAGCAATTATAGGAACCGTGATAGGGACATTCTTAAGTAGTCTTTCTGCCGCAATTGCTTCTTATTTTCAAGTCTCTCAAAATATTAGTTTTTGGTACAACGCGAAATTAGATCAAGTAGATCCCAATATACTTAAATTAGCAATTCCTTTTGGTATAGTTGGTATTATTTTAGCACTTCTCATTTCAAAATCTATTACAATCCTTTCACTGGGAGAAGAAGTGTCTATTAATTTAGGGCAGCGTACGAAAATTATAAAAGTGACTGCAATTTTATCTGTTGTATTTCTGACTGGTACAGCAGTTGCTTTAGTAGGGAAAATAGGTTTTGTAGGACTAATTATTCCTCATATTACTCGCTTTTTAATCGGTGTAGATTATAAATGGATTGTGCCTTGTGCTGGAGTAATTGGTGGTGTGTTTCTTGCTTTATGTGATGTGTTAAGCAGATTTGTAAACTATCCATTTGAAACACCAATAGGCGTTGTTACGTCTCTAATTGGAATTCCTTTCTTCCTTTATTTAATTCGTACAAGAGGGGGAGAGAGACATGCTTAAAGGCTCAAGTCAGCGTTTTGTAATGACTATGGGGACTATTATACTTTTAATTTTATGTACCATTTATATTAGCTTAACGAATGGTACATTTGATATTACAATTATGGACGTCTTTCGAACAATTTTTCGGATTGATCCAGTCCCAGAACATGATTTAGTTATATTTGATTTTAGACTGCCGCGAATCATAATTGCTGGCCTAGTAGGATTAGGTCTAGGGATAGCTGGCGCTGTTATTCAAGGGATTACGAGAAATGGTTTAGCAGATCCGGGTATTTTAGGAGTAAATGCTGGTGCAGGAACTGCAATCGTAATTTTTATGTTCTTTTTCCAAGGACAAATAAAGAGTACGGATTGGATTTCTATAATGATGATGCCGATGTTTGGCTTAGTTGGAGGGTTAGGCGCGGCTATATTAATTTATATATTTTCTTGGCGAAATGGAAAGTTAGATTCACAGCGTCTGTTACTAACAGGGATCGCAATAGGGTCAGGTTTCGGAGCGTTTTCTATGTATTTATCATTGAAAATGAAAGCAACTGACTTTGAAATGGCAGCTGTCTGGGTTTCAGGTAGCATATATAATGCAAACTGGAAATACATTATTGCAATGTTGCCATGGCTTATTATATTAATTCCAATTATAAAAAAGAAAGCTTATTTGCTAGATTTATTTCAATTGGAAGAAACGAGTATTACAAGTCTAGGTGTTTCAGTAGAAAGAGAGAAGTCTATTCTATTATTAAGCAGTATTGGACTTGTAAGTGCATGTGTTGCTGTTTCAGGAAGTATTGGATTTATTGGTCTAATGGCGCCACATATAGCCAAAAGACTTGTTGGCATTCAACATAAATATGTAATTCCTACATGCGGAGTAATTGGGATGCTACTTGTAATTGCTTCAGATTTTATCGCAAAAACAATTTTTATGCCTGCAGAATTGCCTGTAGGGATTGTTATTGCTATTGTCGGTGTACCGTATTTCTTATA
Source organism: Bacillus altaicus (assembly GCF_042136375.2). Taxonomy (NCBI): domain Bacteria; kingdom Bacillati; phylum Bacillota; class Bacilli; order Caryophanales; family Bacillaceae; genus Bacillus; species Bacillus altaicus. The sequence continues at coordinate 2,003,491 of NZ_CM143394.1, forward strand.
TTTACTTTATAAGGCGAAAGCGTAAGAGGAGGAAACACAAGTGAATATTTTAAGTGCAAAAAACTTGGAAGCAAATTATGAAAAACTTACAGTGTTTCGCGATTTAAATGTGGAAATACAAAAGGGAAAAGTAACGACAATTATAGGTCCAAATGGATGCGGAAAATCGACATTATTAAAAACGATGGGAAGAATTTTAAAACAAAAAAGCGGTAAAGTATATTTACAAGGACAAGATTTAAATACGATTTCAACGAAAGAAATCGCGAAACAGTTAGCTTTGCTTCCGCAAAATCCGATTGCCCCGGGAGAGATTAAGGTAGAAGAGTTGGTTTCTTATGGGCGTTATCCACATCGTAATAACGTGAATAAGTTAACTTCAAAAGATAAAGAAATGATTGATTGGGCATTAGATATTACCAAAACATCAGCGTTTCGAACGAGACAAATTGCGAATTTATCAGGTGGACAAAGACAAAAAGTATGGCTAGCAATGGCCTTAGCGCAAGAGACGGAAGTTTTATTATTAGATGAGCCAACGACATACCTTGATATGTCACACCAATTAGATGTACTGCAAATCGTTGAGAAACTGAATAAAGAACATAATTGTACGGTCGTAATGGTATTACATGATATTAACCACGCAGCTAGATTTTCAGATGAAATTATCGCAATGAAAGAAGGAAACATTATTACAACTGGTAGTCCTATAGAAATTATTACAAACGAGGTGCTAAAAGAGGTATTTCATATCGATGCGCGTGTCATGATAGATCCATATAACGGAGCTCCCGTTTGCTTCGGTTATGATAGTGTATTTCAAGAGGAAAAAGTAGAGATGTATGTAACGAGTTAAGGGGGGATGTGCATAATGAATACTGCTATTGAAAAACAACAAATTATTGTATCTAATACCGAACAGTGGAAAATGTATTCGACATTAGAGAATCGTGAGTATCAAATTCATATTTCAAAACCGAAGCAGCCAGCACCGGATTCTGGTTATCCTATTATATATGTATTAGATGGGAACGCCTTTTTCCAAACGTTCCATGAAGCTATTAAAATACAATCGGTAAGAGCAGAAAAAACAGGTGTGTCACCAGCAATTATAGTAGGTATTGGTTATCAAATTGAAGGCGCATTTTCAGGAGAAGAAAGATGTTATGATCTTACACCTGTCGTAATTTCAAAAGATGCCCCGTTAAAACCGGACGGTAAAGCGTGGCCTAAAACAGGGGGAGCACATAATTTCTTTACTTTTATTGAAGAAGAATTGAAACCACAAATTGAAAAAAAATTTGAGATTGATAAAGGAAAGCAAACGTTATTTGGACATTCTTTAGGTGGTCTATTTGCTTTACATATACTATTCACAAACGTAAATGCCTTTCAAAATTATTTTATAAGTAGTCCATCTATTTGGTGGAATAACCAATCCGTGCTTGAAAAAGAAAAGAATCTTATAAATGAATTAAACAATGCTAAAGTTGAAACGGGAGTATTCCTTACAGTTGGGTCATTGGAACGAGAGCATATGGTTGTAGGTGCAAACGAATTATCAGAGCGCCTTCTCCAAGTAAAACACGATCAGTTTAGATTTATGTTTTATGAAGCTGAAGGGGAGAATCATGCATCTGTTGTGCCGACTTCTTTAAGTAAAGGATTGAGATTTATTAGTCAAGTGTAGAAGATGTATATGAAAAAAGGTAAGCAATTGCTTACCTTTTTTCATTATTGTTTTATTGCTACGTATCCATCAATTAAAAAGCTTGTGAAAAAGCGATTGATTTGAGTAAATCCACATTCCTCCATGATAGCTAGTAGATTCGTTTCGGAAATAGGAAATATTTCTGTTTCAAAAGAATTTTCAAATCGGTTCCAATCTTCTAATGGAATTTGATTTTGCATCATGTGGTTGCGCCAAGCATTCAATTGTGCAGAAAACATACTTGTATGGGGTACACCATTTATTGTAGAGAGAAAGAATGGAGCACCAGGTTTTAAGCGACTACTAATTTCATTAAGAAGCTCTTTTTTCTCCTTAATAGTTGGGATGAAATGAAGAACAAGCATACAAGTAGCAGCGTCAAATAATGGATTGGTTAATAATGAATGGACAGTTCCATGTACAAAGTGAATTTGATTTTGTATGCCTTCGCTTTCAATTCTTTTTTTAGCTAGCTGTAGCATGCTTTCAGATGGATCAACACCTGTAAAAGATAAGTTGCTATTTTGTTTGCCTATTGAGAGAATTTCTTGTCCGCCACCAGCACCTATAACTAGTAAATTTGGATTCATATTTTCTTTAGGGAGTGTAGTAAACAAGAAATGATTCATCATTTCATATAGGTTGTAGTAGCCTGGGATTTTACATGGAATTCTTTGTTCATATGAATTTACGGTAGTATCATTCCAATTCATTTTTAACCTCCTAAGTATGTGTATTATAGGTTTATTATGGAATGAAATTATGAAGGGAAACAATCCCGTAAATCTGGGGGGAAGAGGATGTATGAAAAAATAACGAAAGAAATTACAATGGTAGCGAATCGTATAAGTTCTATAAGGACATTTCAAGAGTCATTTCTCCACTTAATACGTAAAGTCATTGATTTTGACGCCGCTTGTTTTACAGCTATAGACCCAATTTCTTTTTTATCTACTGGGGCATTTACGGATGAAAGTGTTGAAAAGATTCATCCACAATTGTTTATGAATGAATTTCTAGAAGATGATTTTAATAAATTTAAATATTTATCAGAACACTATCCTCATGTTGCTTCTCTTAGTATGGTGACAAATGGTGAACAAAAGAAAAGCTCTAGATACCGAAATATTTTAAAACCAGCAAGTTTTGGAGATGAATTAAGGGGCGTTTGTATGAGTAAGGGGAACTGTTTTGGGCATCTTAGTTTATTTCGAGGGAGTACAAGTCCCGCTTTTCATATAGATGATTGTAAGTATTTGGAAACGGTAGTCCCGATTGCTGGAGAGGCTTTAAAAAAGGCATTTCCTAAACCTTTTTCAGAAGAGAAGGTAATAGGGACAGGCACGATTATATTAAGTGAGGATTTTAATTTATTATATTGGAATCAAGATGGCAGCGATTGGCTCTCAAATCTTAGAAAGTATGAACAGTTAAATATAAAAGAAATACCAAGGCCAATACGTGCGGTTTGTTCGAAAGTAAAGGCTAACGAATATAATGTAGGTTGTATGAATAGAGAAGAAAAAGTTTGTATACCTTTAGCCTATGGACATTTTTTAATCATTCGGGCCAGTAAGTTAGAACGTACAAGTAGTTTTCAGGGTGGTTATGTTGTTCTATTCGAAAGAGCAAGACCGGAAGAAATCTTTCCGCTTATTACGGAAGCGTATAGTTTTACAACACGTGAGAAGCAAGTAATACGTAAAATTCTTACAGGTATGTCGACAAAGGAATTAGCCCATGAACTTTGTATATCTATATACACGGTACAAGATCATTTAAAATCCATTTTTGAAAAGACTGGGGTAAGTAGTAGAAATAAACTCGTGTGGGAGGTTTTTTCAAGATTTTGTTTTGATGTTGATGAATAAAAATAAAATAAGTCTACAAAAATCACATGAAGTACGGTGGATGAGTTGTAGAATAGGGCTGAAAAAAGGTTATGGATGAAACATTCCATAACCTTTTTTATAAGTAGAATTGTCCTTTTTGAAAGTTTTGTTTCAACTTTTCGTCTAAACAGACAAAAAGTTGTCACAATTCGGTCACAATTAGCATAAACATAAAATAGACGAAATGAACTTACTTCCAAAAGGGCTTGGTTAATTCAATTTATGATTAGTAAAGCTGAAAAAGCGCGGATTTAAAGTTCACTATATTCTCAAGGAGGTAGATCGTATGAAAACTATTCTTGCTATCGCTGGGCTTATTTGGGTTTTATCACATGGCATTCCAATTTATGAAGGAGAACAAATTCGCAGTGCTCTGAATAAAAATTTTAATGAATATCATATCATTGATCGGCAAGATAATGTTGTGACAGTTCGTGTAAATGACTGTTTTCATACGGTAACCGTTGAAGGAACTTCAGTAGTGAATGATACAAAAGTATGTGACCAGCAATAATTATATATAGGAAGAAAAAAGCCTCGATTTACACGTGTGAAAATTGAGACTTTTATATTTGTGGATGAATAATAAGCGGGGATGGACAATCCCTGCTTATTATTGTTTTTTTGAAAAAAAGAAAGGGTATCATATTAATTGAGACTGAGAAGCTAATGATGTGTTAAGAATAATCATAAAGCGAAAATATACTCATATGGGGTATCCTACATAGATATTTGATGATATAATTGGTATACTCATAAAAGTAATTGTTTTATTGGATGAAGAGAAACTTTAAGAAGGTGATAATATGGATCATAAGGACCATGAATCAGTAACACATAGATCAGAAAAAGAAAAAGAACAAATTATAAATAGATTAAAGAGAATTGAAGGCCAAGTCCGTGGTATTCAAAATATGATTGAAAATGATCGTTATTGCGTGGATATTTTAGTTCAAATTTCTGCGATTAATGCAGCGATGAAAAAAGTAGGAATGGGTGTCTTAAAAAATCATACGAGTCATTGTGTTTCAGGAGCTATTAAAAATGGTAATGGTGACGAAGCAATTGAAGAATTAATGACAGTATTTGAACGTTTTTCAAAAGCATAAAAGCCAAGCTAGTATTTGACTAGCTTGGCTTTTATTTATATAGGAGAAGATATATAAATTCATAATTGGAGAAAAAAAATAAAGATTTTAGAAAAGAATTAAAATCATGATACAAAACCATTGATTACCTTAGGGGGGTATGGTAAGATGTAGTTGTGATTAACAAACAATGAAGAAACAAGAGGAGGATTTTAAATGGAACAGTTAACATTACAAGTTGAAGGTATGTCTTGTGGACATTGTGTAAATTCTATCGAAGGCAGCGTGAAAGAACTAAACGGTGTTGAACAAGTGAAAGTTCAATTATCAGAAGGAACTGTTGAAGTTACTATCGACTCATCAGTTGTAACGTTAAAAGATATCGTTGCTGTAATTGAAGATCAAGGATACGATGTTCAATAATTATTTTTAGATACGGAAATAAATCGTACTTTAAACGAAGTACGATTTATTTTGCTAAAAATTATACCTTATAAGGGTATATAGAGGTGAGAGACATGAATGAACAAAAAGAGGCCAATCTTCAAATATCAGGAATGACATGTGCAGCATGTGCAAATAGAATTGAAAAAGGTCTTAAAAAAGTAGAAGGTGTTCAAGATGCAAATGTAAATTTTGCACTTGAAAAAACAAAAATTATATACGATCCAACTAAAACTAATCCGCAACAATTTAAAGAAAAAGTTGAATCGTTAGGATATGGAATTGTAAGTGATAAAGCTGAGTTTACTGTTTCGGGAATGACATGTGCAGCATGTGCGAATAGAGTAGAAAAACGTTTGAATAAGCTAGAAGGTGTGAATAAAGCAACAGTAAATTTTGCTTTAGAATCGGCTACAGTTGACTTTAATCCTGATGAAATTAATGTAAATGAAATGAAGAGCGCGATTACAAAGTTAGGATATAAATTAGAAGTAAAATCAGATGAGCAAGATTCATCAACAGATCACCGCTTAAAAGAAATTGAGCGACAAAAGAAGAAGTTTATTTTTTCGTTTATTTTATCATTTCCGTTATTGTGGGCAATGGTGAGTCATTTTTCATTTACATCTTTTATTTATTTACCTGATATGCTTATGAACCCATGGGTGCAGCTAGCTCTTGCAACTCCAGTACAGTTTATAATTGGAGGCCAGTTTTATATTGGTGCTTATAAAGCGCTACGCAATAAAAGTGCAAACATGGATGTTCTTGTGGCACTTGGAACGTCCGCAGCTTATTTCTATAGTGTTTATTTAAGTATTCAATCAATTGGTTCTTCAGAACATATGACAGATTTATATTTTGAAACGAGTGCAGTACTTATTACATTAATTATTTTAGGTAAATTATTTGAGGCGAAAGCAAAAGGACGTTCATCAGAAGCAATTAAAAAATTAATGGGATTACAGGCGAAAACTGCTACAGTTGTGCGAGATGGAACAGAAATGAAAATTTTAATCGAAGAAGTGGTAGCTGGTGATGTTGTCTATGTTAAACCGGGTGAAAAAATCCCAGTAGATGGAGAAATTGTAGAAGGAAAATCAGCGATAGATGAATCGATGTTAACAGGCGAGAGTATTCCAGTTGATAAAACAATTGGGGATGTAGTAATCGGTTCTACAATGAATAAAAATGGATTTTTAAAAGTTAAGGCAACTAAGGTAGGAAGAGACACTGCATTAGCTCAAATTATTAAAGTAGTGGAAGAGGCTCAAGGTTCGAAAGCTCCTATTCAAAGGGTAGCTGATCAAATTTCAGGTATTTTCGTACCTGTTGTAGTTGTGATTGCTATAATCACATTTGCGGTATGGATGATATTTGTTACACCTGGTGATTTTGGCGGAGCACTTGAAAAAATGATAGCAGTACTTGTTATCGCTTGTCCATGTGCATTAGGTCTTGCAACACCAACATCTATTATGGCTGGATCAGGCAGATCAGCTGAGTATGGCATTTTATTTAAAGGTGGAGAACATTTAGAAGCAACGCACCGATTAGATACAGTTATTCTAGATAAAACAGGTACTGTGACAAATGGGAAGCCTGTGTTAACAGATGTAATTGTAGCAGATGGATTCCATGAAGAAGAAATACTACGTTTAGTAGGTGCGGCAGAAAGAAATTCTGAGCATCCACTTGCAGAAGCAATTGTAGAAGGAATTAAAGAAAAGAAAATTGATATCCCAAGTTCAGAAACGTTTGAAGCGATTCCGGGATTTGGTATTGAATCTGTTGTCGAAGGGCAACAATTATTAATTGGTACACGCCGATTAATGAAGAAGTTTAATATTGATATTGAAGAAGTTTCTAAAGCGATGGAAGAACTAGAGCGAGAAGGAAAAACAGCAATGCTTATTGCGATCAATAAAGAATATGCTGGTATAGTTGCTGTTGCAGATACTGTAAAAGATACTTCAAAAGCAGCTATCGCAAGACTTAAGAAAATGGGTCTAGACGTTGTTATGATTACAGGAGATAATACACAAACTGCTCAGGCAATTGCTAAGCAAGTTGGCATTGATCATGTAATTGCAGAAGTATTACCAGAAGGAAAAGCAGAAGAAGTGAAAAAACTTCAAGCGCAAGGTAAGAAAGTAGCAATGGTTGGAGATGGAATAAATGATGCTCCTGCTCTTGCTACGGCGGATATCGGTATGGCAATTGGAACAGGAACGGATGTAGCGATGGAAGCGGCAGATATTACGTTAATCCGTGGTGATTTAAATAGTATTGCTGATGCAATCTTTATGAGTAAGATGACGATAAGAAATATTAAGCAAAATTTATTCTGGGCATTAGCTTATAACGGTTTAGGAATCCCGATTGCAGCGCTCGGTTTCTTAGCACCTTGGGTTGCAGGTGCAGCGATGGCGTTCAGTTCTGTATCAGTCGTATTAAATGCATTAAGATTACAAAGAGTGAAATTAAAATAATAAAATTTATAGAATAATTGAAGATGCTTTTATACAAAAAACAATACTTTGAATTAAGTATTGTTTTTTGTTCGTATAGAAAGAAAAAAGATATAATATAGCAGAAATATTGAATCTTAGATAGTAGAAAAGCTAAGTGTTAGTTTAAGAAGGAGACTCATATATGTTAAAAAATATTATAATTAGAACATTCCAGAAGGAGGATTTAGAGCAAGTATTACAATTGTTCTATGAAACGGTCCATACGGTTAATGCAAAAGATTATACCGAGTTACAGCTACAGGCGTGGGCCCCAGAGCGACTAGATAGAGAGAGATGGCTACAGTCTTTAGAAAAGAATATTTGTTACGTTGCTGATTATAAAGGTGTGATAGTAGGATTTGGGGATTATAATGATGATCATTACGTAGATCGCTTATTTACGCATAAAGAGTATCAAGGGAAAAGGATAGCTTCATACATATTACAGAAGTTAGAAAAAGAAGCAGTGAACTTGCAGCATAGGGATATATATACAGAGGCGAGTATTACAGCAAAACCTTTCTTTGAAAGTAAAGGTTTTATTTGTATAAAGGAACAAAAGAAACAGCACAATGGTCAGATTTTTATTAATTATGTCATGAAAAAAATAGCCTTCTCATAAACGAGAAGGCCATTTTTTATTATTTTACAGCTTCTTTTAGTTCTTTACCAGCTTTGAAAGCAGGTACTTTAGAAGCTGCGATTTGCATTTCTTCACCAGTTTGTGGGTTACGGCCTGTACGAGCAGCTCTTTCACGAACTTCGAATGTACCGAATCCGATAAGTTGTACTTTTTCACCAGCAGCTAAAGTGTTAGTGATTGATTCTACTACAGTTTGTAAAACTACAGTAGCTTCCTTTTGAGAAATCTCAGCATTTTGTGCTACGCTTTTAATTAATTCTGTTTTATTCATGTTTTTCACCTCATATGTAAATAATGCTATTTAAGTTGTTATTATAACGTATAAAACATCCGAGAACAAGTGTACGTACATACATTCGCAAAAAAAAATGATATTTGTAATATTTTTTAGGACCACTTTATAAACATTCAATTTAAGCGGATACAGATTTGTTCTTTATTTTAGGTTGCTCTTTATTAGAAGGTAGTTTCTTAATTATAAGATATGAAATAAGGTAGTATAAAAATATGTTGTGACTTCTGTATAAACTTGTGGAAGTGAGCGGGATGAAATTGGATATAACTAACATTGTTCATGTTGTCACATTAATGTAACAATAAGGCTTTAAAGTACTTCTAGAGGTGAAAACATGAATACTCATCGTGTGAAGAAAGAACAAAACATATCAAACTTTAAAAAAATTATCATTACTGGTTTAATAAGTATAGTAATGATTTCAGTAAGCTTGTATTTTTATGCGACAGAAATAGAACGAAAACTAGTAACAGTCACGTGGAATGAAATAGAAGCTTCGACGATTCCTAAAGAGTTTAATAATAAAAGGATATTGCAATTCTCAGATGTGCATTTAGGGCCAGAGTTTACACTGAAACAATTAGAAAATTTGGTGGAGAAGATGAATGAGTTACATCCAGATATAGTAGTTTTTACAGGAGATTTAATAGATAAGTTTGGATCTTATAATGAGGAAAGAGAAGAAGCGAAAGTCATTTTGCAGAAAATTCATGCTCCCCTAGGAAAATATGCTGTGTTTGGGAATCATGATAGAGGTGGAGGTGGTAGTTTATTTTACAAAAAGTATATGGAGGAAGCTGGTTTTTCTGTTTTAGTAAATGAAGTACAGAAAATTAAATCGGAAAATGGCAAGTATATTACAATATCAGGTTTGGATGATTTTTTATTAGGGAAACCACAAATAGATTCGACTTTAAAAAACTTAAGACAACAAGATTTCAATATGCTATTAATACATGAGCCTGATGTTGTAGACAAAGTAGCTCGTTATCCAGTTGATTTTCAAATGTCAGGACATAGTCACGGAGGACAAGTTCAGATTCCTTTTGTAGGTCCATTAATTACTACAAAATTAGCTGAGAGCTATGTTGAAGGTATGTATGAATTAGAAGGTAAGAGTAAGCCGTTACATTTATATGTAAATCGAGGTATTGGAACGACTCGAATGCCTGTCAGGTTTTGGAGTGTACCTGAACTTTCAGTTTTTGTATTAAAGCAAAATAATAATTAGAATAGAATGTTTCATATTTTGGAGAATTAAGAGTACTTTTAAAGAAAGTTCTCTTTTTTATTGATTAAATGCAGAATATTATGTACTTTTATGTAAAGTGTTAAAAAGAAAGGAGAATTTTTATGATAGAAACATGGCATAAAGAATTGGAAAGTTTATATAATCAAATGGTTTCGTGGCGAAGAGATTTTCATCAATACCCAGAGCTATCGTTTCAAGAAATAGAAACACCGAAAAAAATAGCTGGAATCTTAAAAAGTTTTCATATTGATGTGAAAATAGATGTCGGGGGAAGAGGGGTAATCGGCGTAATTGAAGGTGGAATACCTGGGAAGACGATCGCGTTGCGTGCTGATTTTGATGCACTGCCGATTCAAGATGAAAAGCAAGTTTCATATAGATCAAAGGTTCCTGGCGTAATGCACGCTTGTGGCCATGATGGACATACAGCAACACTTTTAGGTGTTGCAAAAATATTAAGTGATAACAGAGACCAACTTTCAGGAAAAATAATCCTTATTCATCAACATGCAGAAGAGAAAGAACCTGGTGGGGCAATTGCCATGATTGAGGATGGTTGTTTAGAAGGAGTAGATGTTGTTTTTGGCACACATTTATCTTCTCAAATGCCTGTAGGAATTGTTGGGGCGAAAGCTGGAGCAATGATGGCTGCAGCTGATACTTTTGAAGTGAAGATTCAAGGGAGAGGTGGTCACGGCGGTATGCCGCATCATACTGTAGATGCCATTATCGTTGCAACACAAGTTATTAATCAATTGCAACTTTTAGTTAGTAGAAAAGTAGATCCGTTGCAATCTGCTGTATTATCAGTTGGTACATTCCATGCTGGTCAAGCAGATAATATTATTGCGGATACTGCTACATTTACAGGGACAATTCGGACGTTAGATACTGAAGTGAGAGAATTTATGGAGAAGGAATTTAAACGAGTTGTTGAGGGGATTTGTCAGTCTCTTCATGCTGAAGTTAATATTCAATATAAACGCGGTTATCCAATATTAATAAATCATTTAGATGAAACGAGTCATTTTATGGAGATTGCGAAACGTGATCTTGGAAGAGACAGAGTCATTGAAGTACCACCGATTATGGGTGGAGAAGATTTTGCGTATTACTTAGAACATGTTCCAGGAGCATTTTTCTTCACAGGTGCGGGTAATGAAGAAATAGGAGCAACATATCCACATCATCATCCTCAATTTGATTTTGATGAACGTGCGATGTTGGTTGGTGGGAAGTTACTTTTAAGTCTCATAAATAGTTATTTGAGAGATGGAAAAGAATCTCTTAAAACTTTAGATGTGAATACGACAAAGTAATTTACATAAATAAAAAACAACAATAGGTTATTTGACACTCCCACCCTTAAAGGGGCAAGCTGACTAATGTCAGTGGGATTCTTGCTACCAAAGGCGAAGTCCATTTCTGGTATCGCTGACGTGCAAGAGTGCGGTGTGCCATCACCACTCTCACGACAGACCATATAGGTTCGTGAGCTAGGTACTATCACTATACCGTACAGATTCGTATTCCGATGTTTTAGCGTCCTGTTCTTGACGTCACATATTATTTTACCGATAGCATGAATTCGGCTATCGAACTTCCTATGATATCTTGTTTTCGAAGAATGGTATATCCAATCATTGCTAGAAAAGCTTCATATATAAGTAAAGAAAAGAGTAATTACTATTGTCATAGTGAATATAAACTTTTTTCTTGACTTTTTATATGAAGGAGAGCAAAATGGTAAAAAAGGAAGGGGGGATGATGATGGAAGAGTACGTATTAGAACTATATAATCTGTTATATACGACAGAATGGCAAGATATTGTTTCGTTTCTCGGGATAGTATTTTGTATGAAAATTGTAATCGTATATATGGAAGAGCAAGGTATGTTCTATTCCTTCTCATCCCCGTTCGATTTACAACGAGAACCGTTGCTAAACTATGCCAATATAAATGATAAACAAATTCCTTTTGTTATATTCTTTATGATTCGTTTTATAACGGCGATTGTGAAGAAGAAGGAAAGTGATGAAGAAGAATGCCATCCAACTTGTTATGTAGCCAACGCTTTTTAAGCTAAATACAAGGAGGAGATTTATATGTGGTTTCGATTTCTTATGATTGGTTTCTTTTCATTAACAGCAATTTCATTAATGGGATATCAAGTGTCTGAAATATATCAAGCGTATAGCAATACGTTTTTTAATAAAAACTAATTGCATTGCTATTTAAATAATAAAGCGATAAAATCCTTCTTAAGAAGTTTTATTAAGAAGGATTTTTTCTTTGTGTAGTCTTACTGTGTCAAACTATTGTCACATTTACACTGTGAATAATATGTTAAAATAGTGAGGTTACGTATACATATTTGAAGGAAGAGGAGTGACCATATTGGTGAATCAATCAACTAATCAGAAAAGCTATGCTCCTATTGTGATAACGCTTTCTGTAATTGTAAATGCGATTATTTTATTTTTGTTCTTTGGACCCGTGGGATATGAAGGAGAAGTACATTTTGATGTAACTATCTTACCAATGTTAAATGCAATTTTTAATAGTTTTACGTTTGTATTTTTATTAGCAGCTTTATTCTCTATTATTAAAAAGAATGTGAAAATGCATCGTGGCTTTATTCTTGCAGCATTTACAACGACTTTATTATTTTGTGTGTCATATTTATCGTATCATTACTTGGCACCAGCAACACATTTCGGTGGAGAAGGATTCATTAAATATGTGTATTTCATCATTTTAATTACACATATTATCCTTGCGGCGATTATTGTACCACTTGCATTGTTCGCACTAGTATTTGGTTTTACGAATCAATTAACACGTCACCGTAAAATTGTACGTTGGACGATGCCGATTTGGTTATATGTAAGTTTATCTGGTGTTATTGTTTACTTAATGATCTCGCCTTATTATCAATAAAAAATCTCAGCCTTTAAGGCTGGGGTTTTTTTGTTAAGCAAATTTGTTTGTGAAATTAAAAAAGTGTGGTATACAAAAGTATAGTTGCTTTTCATATGGAAGGGATGGTAAAGATATATGCAAAATTTTGTATTTCGTAATCCAACAAAACTTATTTTTGGTAAAGGACAATTAGAGCAGTTAAAAACTGAAATTCCACAGTTCGGTAAAAAAGTTCTTCTCGTATATGGAGGAGGAAGTATTAAAAGAAACGGTATTTATGATAATGTAATTTCTATTTTAAAGGATATAAATGCGGAAGTGTTTGAGTTGACGGGTGTTGAACCGAATCCTCGTTTATCAACAGTAAAGAAAGGGATTCAAATTTGTAAAGACAATGGAGTCGAATTTATTTTAGCGGTTGGCGGAGGAAGTGTAATCGACTGTACGAAAGCGATTGCTGCTGGTAGTAAATATGATGGAGATGTATGGGATATTGTAACGAAAAAATCATTTGCTAGCGAGGCGTTACCGTTCGGTACTGTACTCACTCTTGCGGCAACAGGTTCTGAAATGAATGCAGGCTCTGTAATTACAAACTGGGAAACGAATGAAAAGTACGGCTGGGGCAGTCCGGTTACATTCCCTCAGTTTTCAATTTTAGATCCAGTACATACTGCGTCTGTGCCGAGAGACCAAACAATTTATGGTATGGTCGATATTATGTCGCACGTATTAGAGCAATATTTCCATCACGGCATGAATACAGAATTACAAGATCGTTATTGTGAGTCTATTTTAAAAACAGTAATTGAAACAGCTCCTAAGCTTTTAAATGATTTAGAAAATTATGAGCATAGGGAAACGATTTTATATTGCGGAACGATGGCTTTAAACGGTATTTTAGCAATGGGAGTAAGAGGAGATTGGGCAACCCATAATATTGAGCATGCAGTTTCTGCTGTTCATGATATACCACATGGGGGTGGCCTTGCGATTTTATTCCCGAACTGGATGAAGCATGTTGTAGATGAAAATATTAGTCGTTTTAAACAGTTCGCTATTCGTGTATTCGATGTAGAAACAGATGGGAAGACCGATAAAGAGATTGCATTAAAGGGAATTGAGGTGTTACGTCAATTTTGGACTTCGATTGAAGCGCCAGTAACATTAGCTGATTACGCTATTAGAGAAAGTGAAATTGACTTGATGGCGGATAAAGCGATGGCTTATGGTGAATTCGGTAACTTTAAAAAATTAAATAAAGATGATGTTCTTGCAATTTATAAAGCTTCTTTATAAGTGAAGCGAGAGAAGAAACCTATTTGATTGTTGTATCAAATAGGTTTCTTTTTTGTTGTTTATAACCGATTGTGATTGTTAGTGATTATTTATGACTGTTTATGGTTGATTTTTGTGATCACTTTCATTATACTGTAATCAAAGAAGAGGTGAAGAAGATGTTAACTCCTGAACGTCATCAAATGATACTACAACTTGTGAAAGAAAAAAAAGTGGTTAAATTACAGCAATTAGTGGAAAGAACAGAAAGCTCTGAATCGACAATTCGTCGTGATTTAGCACAATTGGAAAAACAAAGGTTATTAAAAAGAGTTCATGGTGGTGCCTCTGTTTTAACAGGAAAAGGACAGGAGCCAACGATGATTGAAAAATCATCCAAAAACATTCAAATAAAACAACAAATTGCCAAGCATGCGGCTAGTATTGTTGAACAAGGGGATTGCGTTTATTTAGATGCAGGAAGTACAACATTTGAAATGATTCCATTTTTAATAAATAAAGATGTTACTGTCGTAACGAATGGACTTATGCACATTGAAGCTTTAGTTGAAAATAATATTCGTGCGTATTTACTAGGCGGGATGATGAAGAGTAGGACGAAAGCTTTAATTGGTGCTATGGCACAGGAAAGTATGCAGAAGTATCGCTTTGATAAATGTTTTTTAGGAGCTAATGGTGTACATGAACAGTTAGGGTATACAACGCCAGATCCAGAAGAAGCACTCTTGAAACAAATGGCATTAACATTAGCGAACGAAGGGTATTTCTTAATTGATGAAAGTAAATTTTCAGAAGTTGCGTTTGCAAAAATTGCAAATGTTGAAGATGCAAGCATTATTACAAATCATTTAGAAATTGATTTAGAAAAATATAAAAGACAAACCAATGTAATTGAGGCTGATAAACAATGATCTATACAGTTACTTTAAACCCATCTATTGATTATGTAGTACAAGTTAATTCTTTCGATTTAGGAACAGTAAACCGAGCAGAGAAAGATATGAAATTTCCAGGAGGGAAAGGCATTAATGTTTCTCGCGTTCTTCATCGTTTAGATGTTGAAAATGTAGCGCTTGGATTTACCGGTGGATTTACCGGTAAATTTATTAAAGATGTATTACATGCGGAAGGTGTAACAACAAACTTCGTTCAAGTAGACGGAGATTCCCGAATTAATGTGAAAATAAAAGGGCAAGAAGAAACAGAGCTAAATGGACAAGGTCCTAGTGTGACAAATGAGCAATTTGAACAATTGATGAAAAAAATCGAAAGTATGCAATCTGGAGATTGTGTTGTACTAGCCGGAAGTGTACCTTCCTCTATTCCAACTACCTTTTATGAATCAATCGCAGCGTTTGGAGCCGAAAAAGGTATTCGTGTAGTAGTAGATGCAAGTGGAAGTGCACTGCAGCATGTAACTAAAAATAAGCCATTTTTAATAAAGCCAAATCATCATGAACTTGGTGAGTTATTCGGAGTGGAGCTTTCAACAGTAGAAGACATTTTACCGTATGGAAGAAAATTAATCGAACAAGGTGTAGAGCACGTTATCGTATCAATGGCAGGAGATGGAGCTTTATTATTTACGGCAGAAGGTATATATGAAGCAACTGTTCCAAAAGGTGTTGTAATTAATTCAGTTGGGGCGGGAGATTCCCTTGTTGCAGGATTTGTAGGTAAATATGAACAGACAAAAGATATTGAAAAAGCATTTCAATATGGTGTTGCAACGGGGAGTGCAACAGCATTTTCAGCAGATTTATGTACAAAGGAAAAAGTAGAAGAATTGTTGTCGCAAGTAGTTGTAGTTAAGCGATAGGGGGGAAGCAACATATGAAAATTACAGAACTATTAAAAAGGGATACAGTCATTATGAATATGACAGCTTCAAATAAAGAAGCTGTCATAGATGAATTAGTTGAGAAATTAAATGGTGCGAATTGTTTAAATAATAAAGCTGAATTTAAAGAAGCTATTTTAAAGCGAGAGTCACAAAGTACAACAGGAATTGGTGAAGGTATTGCTATACCTCATGCGAAGACGAATGCCGTTAAACAACCATCGATTTGTTTTGGTAGAAGTGTAAGCGGTATCAACTATGAGTCGCTTGATGGACAGCCTTCTCATTTATTCTTTATGATTGCTGCAAGTGAAGGGGCGAATAATACTCATTTAGAAACGTTGTCTCGTCTATCTACATTATTAATGGATGAAGGTTTTCGTAAACAATTATTAGAAGCAAAGGATGAAGAGGAACTTCTTCGTTTATTTGATGAAAAAGAGAATGAAAAAGAAGAAGAAAAAGAAGAAGTTGAAGTAGCAAAGCCAGAAGGGAATGAACCATACGTATTAGCTGTTACAGCTTGTCCAACTGGTATCGCTCACACATATATGGCTGCGGATAGTTTAAAAGCAAAAGCAGTAGAGTTAGGTATAGCCATTAAAGTTGAAACGAACGGATCAACAGGTATAAAGAATGGTTTAACGAAAGAAGATATTGAACGTGCAACAGCGATTATCGTTGCGGCAGATAAACAAGTAGAAATGAATCGTTTTGCTGGAAAACATGTCATTCAAGTGCCGGTTGCTGATGGTATTAGAAAAACTGAAATCCTTCTTAATCGAGCTGTAAAACAAGATGCACCAATCTTTAAGGGTGTAAAACAGGATGGGAAGGCAGAAAGTGTAGAGAAAGAAAAAGGGTTGGGAATTTATAAGCATTTAATGAGCGGTGTAAGTAATATGCTTCCATTCGTCGTTGGTGGCGGGATTTTAATCGCGCTAGCGTTTATGTTCGGTGGAATTAAGGCAAAAGGTCCTATTGCTGAAATATTAATGGCTATTGGCGGTGGAGAAAAAGGAGCCTTCTTATTCCTTGTACCAATTTTAGCTGGATTTATTGCAAGCTCTATTGCTGATCGACCTGGTTTTATGCCTGGTGTTGTAGGTGGGTTTTTAGCAGCACAAGCGAATGCGGGATTTTTAGGTGGATTAATTGCTGGTTTCTTAGCTGGATATGTTGTTTTAGGATTGAAAAGATTATTTTCAGGATTACCAGTACAGTTAGAAGGAATTAAACCTGTTTTGTTATATCCAGTCTTTGGATTGTTGATTACAGGAGTTGTTATGCAAAAAGTAGTAAACCCGCCTGTAGTAGCATTAAATGAAATGTTAACAGGATGGTTAAATGGTTTGAGTGGTACGAATGCTATATTATTAGGACTTATTTTAGGTGGTATGATGGCAATTGATATGGGTGGTCCAATTAATAAAGCTGCATTTACATTTGGTATTGCTGCAATAGAAGCAAAGAATTTTGGAGTGCACTCTGCTGTTATGGCTGGTGGTATGGTACCGCCACTTGCGATTGCATTAGCAACTACATTCTTTAAAACAAAATTTACAGAAGCGGAACGTAAATCTGGTTTAACAAATTATATTATGGGAGCGTCGTTTATTACAGAAGGTGCTATTCCATTTGCCGCTGCCGATCCGGTACGTGTAATTGTAAGTTGTGTTGCTGGTTCAAGTATCGCGGGTGCCTTATCTATGTTATTCCAAATTACATTGCCGGCACCGCATGGTGGATTGTTTGTTATCGCATTAGTGAATAAACCGTTGCTATATATTTTCTCTATATTAATTGGGACGATTGTTTCAGCTATTATGATAGGTGTTTGGAAGAAGAAAGTTAAATAAAAGATAAAAAGGGACAGCTAATAGGAGTTGTTCCTTTTTTGTTACAAAAAGTAATTTAATAATTGGATTATGATGGATTTTGGTAAAAGATGTAATGAAAAGTGATTTTTTTGTAACAAAAAAGTAATACTGTAATTTTTTCTGGAAAAAAATTCTTATGCTAATGTGTGAGAAATATATGAAAACTATTGCTAATTTTGATGGGAATACAATTCTTTAATATGGAAATTTATGTTACAAATCATTAATCGTTTATTACGAGTGCTTTGTAATTGTGTGATTTTCGAAATTCCCCAAAAAACTGTTGCTATAATGAGAACACGAAAACAAAGCAAATGGAGGCTATTCATGAAAAAATTATTAGGTATAGCAACAGCAGCAGTTTTTGGTCTTGGGATTTTTGCAGGTTCTGCTAAAGCGGAAACGATTGTAACAACAGATGTATTAAACGTTAGAGAAAACCCGACTGTAGAATCAAAGCTTGTAGGTAAAATGTTAAGTGGAAATAAATTAGATGTTATAAATACAGAAAACGGATGGTCCAAAATTAAATTAGATGGCAAAGAAGCGTTTGTAAGTGCTGAGTTTACGAAAAGTTCTTATTATGTAACAGCAAACGTATTAAACGTTCGTGCTGGAGCGAATACTGATTCAGAAATTCTTGGCACGCTTAAAAAAGATGACTTGATTGAAACGACAAATCAAGTACAAAACGAATGGTTACAATTCGAATATGGCGGGAAAGCGGCGTATGTTCACGTACCATTTTTAACAGGTACAGCACCTGTTATTGAAAGAAAAGAAGTTCCAGCTCAAGATGAAGCGCCAACTAAGGAGAAAACGGCGGTTAAAAATGATACATCAGTTAAGGAGAAAACTCCGGCTAAAAATGATACGGCAGTTAACGGAAAAGAATCTGTTAAAAGTGGGGCATCAAGTAAACCAGTAGCACAAGCGAAGCCGGCAGCTAAGCCAGCAGCTAAGCCAGTGGCGAAATCTACTGAAACAAGTGCACCTGCTGGTCGTGAAATAACAGTAGAAGCGACAGCTTACACAGCTAATCCGAGTGAAAATGGCACATATGGTGGTCGTGTGTTAACTGCGATGGGGCATGATTTAACAGCGAATCCAAATATGAAAGTTATTGCTGTTGATCCGAAAGTAATTCCTCTTGGATCAAAAGTGTGGGTGGAAGGATATGGAGAAGCAATTGCTGGAGATACTGGTGGTGCGATTAAAGGAAACCGTATTGACGTTTTAGTTGGTTCAGATAGCACTGCTGATAGTTGGGGTCGTAAATCCGTTAAAGTGAAAGTTATAAAATAAGGTATTGAAATAAAAAACGGCTGCTTGAAAATGTCTAAGCGGCCGCTTTTTTTATATAAGAATTATTGAAAAGGGTAAATTGTTTTACCTGTAATAATTTTATACGCGGTGCAAAATTGAGTTTGCATATACTCTGTATTTTTATTTTCTGGATGTAATGCTGTTTCTTGAAGAGTAGAATGAAAGGAACGTAGTAAACAATTTAGTGCGAAGTATAATTCTTCTTGTGAACAATTTTGTTCTTTTGTAGCGGTCGCTAAAATAAGGTCCTTTATTAATAATGGAAAATCGATAGTCGCTTGTTTCATAGTCATTGCACCCTCTCCGAGCTATTTTTTATCATGTATATGCAGAATTGGACAAGCTATGCTCTTTTTTTATGTATAATTTCATGTACTAGATTCAAAGAACTTGCAATCATGCCGTTAAAATTGGTAAGATTGGGTATAATCAATAGATGGAGTATATTACATAAAGAGAGTTGAATGATATGGGAGAAGTGCAACGTGAAAAAGTTGCTGTCATCATTGGGCCAACTGCTGTCGGGAAGACGAAATTAAGTATCGATCTTGCAAAAGCGTTGAATGGTGAGATTATTAGTGGTGATTCCATGCAAATTTATCGTACGATGGATATCGGGACTGCAAAGGTGACGACAGATGAGATGGACGGAATTCCGCATTATATGATTGATATAAAAGATCCGGAAGATTCATTTTCTGTGGCGGAATTTCAAGAACGTGTCCGTAAGTGCATTCGAGAAATTACTGAGCGCGGGAAATTACCAATTATTGTTGGTGGAACCGGTCTCTATATACAATCTGTTCTATTCGATTACCAGTTTACAGATGAGGCTGGGGACGCTACATACCGAGAACAGATGGAAAAATTAGCATTAGAACGCGGTGTGGAATATATACATAAAAAGTTGCAAGAAGTAGATCCAGAAAGTGCGGAGCGTATTCATGCCAATAATGTAAGGCGTGTTATTCGGGCGTTAGAAATTTTTCACACGACGGGTGAAAAAATGAGTAACCAGCTCGAAAAACAAGAAAATGAGTTACTGTACGATGTTTCATTAATTGGCTTGACAATGGATCGAGAAATGCTATACGATCGCATTAACTTACGTGTTAACCTAATGATTGAACAAGGTTTATTAGAAGAAGTAAAAGGTTTACATGAAAGAGGAGTGCGAGATTGTCAATCTATTCAAGCGATTGGTTATAAAGAGATATATGATTATTTTGAGAATCGTGTATCTTTAGAAGAAGCGGTATCACAATTAAAGACGAATTCACGCCGTTATGCAAAACGTCAATTAACGTGGTTCCGTAATAAGATGGATGTCGCGTGGTTCGATGTTACTGATGGTGAAAAAACGTCAGAAATTTTACGATACATAGAAGGAAAGCTACAACTAAAGTCGAATAATAGTTAAGTAGAGAAAAAGAGGAGGATTCGACATGAAGCAATCAATCAATATTCAAGATCAGTTTTTAAATCAACTCCGTAAAGAGAATACGTTCGTTACGCTGTACTTATTAAATGGTTTCCAGCTTCGTGGATTAATTAAAGGTTTTGATAACTTTACAGTCCTACTGGAAACAGAAGGTAAGCAACAGCTTATTTATAAACATGCAATTTCTACATTTGTACCACAAAAAAATGTTTCAATTGAATTAGAGTAGTAATGAATTATTGTACATAACAAAAAAGAGCGAGTTTCTCGCTCTTTTTTTATTTGCCATAAACAATAAATAGTGAAATTTAAGCGATTCTAAATACAGTAAGACGAATGTTAGTGTTTCCTGTTGCAGGGATCGTAATCTCGTTAAGAGTAGATTGGACAGAAATGTTTGCTCCAGCAGCTAATGTTTCGATTGTAGTAAATGAAAGTGAGTCGCCTATTAGATTTGAAGAGAAGTTGTCAGTAGCAACAGCTCCATTAATTGAAATTCCTACTCCAAGTGGAGCGCATCCTGGCGCAGTTGTAGAAATAGATACGCTAATTACATAAATACCAGCGTTAATAACAGTAACTGTATTTGTGCCGTTAAAGATAATATTGTTTACGTTAATTGCAGTACTAAAAATAAAGTTATTAAATTGGAGTACGGTTTGTTGGATGTTGTTTGTTACAACGATTGTCGCTACTGGGAAGCTAGGCCCAGTAGGTCCGGTAACTCCTATACCAGTGGCACCGGTAGCACCCGTGTTACCTTGAATACCTTGAGGTCCAGTGGCACCCGTGTTACCTTGAACACCTTGAGGTCCGGTAGCACCCGTGTTACCTTGAATACCTTGAGGTCCAGTGGCACCCGTGTTACCTTGAACACCTTGAGGTCCAGTAGCGCCCGTGTTACCTTGAACACCTTGAGGTCCGGTAGCACCCGTGTTACCTTGAGGTCCAGTAGCGCCCGTGTTACCTTGAACACCTTGAGGTCCAGTAGCGCCCGTGTTACCTTGAACACCTTGAGGTCCGGTAGCACCCGTGTTACCTTGAACACCTTGAGGTCCGGTAGCACCCGTGTTACCTTGAACACCTTGAGGTCCGGTAGCACCCGTGTTACCTTGAGCACCTTGAGGTCCGGTAGCACCCGTGTTACCTTGAACACCTTGAGGTCCAGTGGAACCAGTAGCACCTGTGTTACCTTGAGCACCTTGAGGTCCAGTGGAACCAGTAGCACCCGTGTTACCTTGAACACCTTGAGGTCCGGTAGCACCTGTGTTACCTTGAACACCTTGAGGTCCGGTAGCACCTGTGTTACCTTGAACACCTTGAGGTCCAGTGGCACCGGTAGCACCCGTGTTACCTTGAATACCTTGAGGTCCGGTAGCACCCGTGTTACCTTGAGCACCTTGAGGCCCAGTAGGTCCAGGAGGCCCACCAGAAGGTCCAGAAGGTCCGGTAACTCCTATACCAGTAGCACCTGTGTTACCTTGAGGTCCAGTAGCGCCCGTGTTACCTTGAACACCTTGAGGTCCAGTAGCGCCCGTGTTACCTTGAACACCTTGAGGTCCGGTAGCACCCGTGTTACCTTGAACACCTTGAGGTCCGGTAGCACCCGTGTTACCTTGAGCACCTTGAGGTCCAGTAGCGCCCGTGTTACCTTGAACACCTTGAGGTCCGGTAGCACCCGTGTTACCTTGAACACCTTGAGGTCCGGTAGCACCCGTGTTACCTTGAACACCTTGAGGTCCGGTAGCACCCGTGTTACCTTGAGCACCTTGAGGTCCGGTAGCACCCGTGTTACCTTGAACACCTTGAGGTCCAGTGGAACCAGTAGCACCTGTGTTACCTTGAGCACCTTGAGGTCCAGTGGAACCAGTAGCACCCGTGTTACCTTGAACACCTTGAGGTCCGGTAGCACCTGTGCCACCTTGAACACCTTGAGGTCCGGTAGCACCTGTGTCACCTTGAACACCTTGAGGTCCAGTGGCACCGGTAGCACCCGTGTTACCTTGAATACCTTGAGGTCCGGTAGCACCCGTGCCACCTTGAGCACCTTGAGGCCCAGTAGGTCCAGGAGGCCCACCAGAAGGTCCAGAAGGTCCGGTAACTCCTATACCAGTAGCACCTGTGTTACCTTGAGGTCCAGTAGCGCCCGTGTTACCTTGAACACCTTGAGGTCCAGTAGCGCCCGTGTTACCTTGAACACCTTGAGGTCCGGTAGCACCCGTGTCACCTTGAACACCTTGAGGTCCGGTAGCACCCGTGTTACCTTGAACACCTTGAGGTCCGGTAGCACCCGTGTTACCTTGAGCACCTTGAGGTCCAGTAGCGCCCGTGTTACCTTGAACACCTTGAGGTCCAGTGGCACCGGTAGCACCCGTGTTACCTTGAGCACCTTGAGGTCCGGTAGCACCCGTGTTACCTTGAACACCTTGAGGTCCGGTAGCACCCGTGTTACCTTGAACACCTTGAGGTCCAGTGGAACCAGTAGCACCTGTGTTACCTTGAACACCTTGAGGTCCAGTGGAACCAGTAGCACCTGTGTTACCTTGAACACCTTGAGGTCCGGTAGCACCCGTGTTACCTTGAACACCTTGAGGTCCAGTGGCACCGGTAGCACCCGTGTTACCTTGAACACCTTGAGGTCCAGTGGAACCAGTAGCACCCGTGTTACCTTGAACACCTTGAGGTCCAGTGGAACCAGTAGCACCCGTGTTACCTTGAACACCTTGAGGTCCAGTGGCACCGGTAGCACCCGTGTTACCTTGAACACCTTGAGGTCCAGTGGAACCAGTAGCACCTGTGTTACCTTGAACACCTTGAGGTCCAGTGGCACCGGTAGCACCCGTGTTACCTTGAGCACCTTGAGGTCCGGTAGCACCCGTGTTACCTTGAGCACCTTGAGGTCCAGTGGAACCAGTAGCGCCTGTGTTACCTCTAGGTCCGGTAGCACCAGTAGCGCCTGTGTTACCTCTAGGTCCGGTAGCACCAGTAGCGCCTGTGTTACCTCTAGGTCCGGTAGCACCAGTAGCGCCTGTGTTACCTTGAGGTCCGGTAGCACCAGTAGCGCCTGTGTTACCTCTAGGTCCGGTAGCACCAGTAGCGCCTGTGTTACCTCTAGGTCCGGTAGCACCAGTAGCGCCTGTGTTACCTCTAGGTCCGGTAGCACCAGTAGCACCTGTGTTACCTCTAGGTCCGGTAGCACCAGTAGCACCTGTGTTACCTTGAGCACCTTGAGGTCCAGTGGCACCGGTAGCACCCGTGTTACCTCTAGGTCCAGTGGAACCAGTAGCGCCTGTGTTACCTCTAGGTCCGGTAGCACCAGTAGCGCCTGTGTTACCTCTAGGTCCGGTAGCACCAGTAGCGCCTGTGTTACCTCTAGGTCCGGTAGCACCAGTAGCGCCTGTGTTACCTCTAGGTCCGGTAGCACCAGTAGCGCCTGTGTTACCTCTAGGTCCGGTAGCACCAGTAGCGCCTGTGTTACCTCTAGGACCAGTGGCACCAGTAGCGCCCGTATTACCTTGAGGTCCAGTAGGTCCAGTAGGTCCTCTGCCGAACGAAGCTGAATTAACTAGAGTAGTTTGTAACTCTGCAATTAATTTAAGGAGTTCTTGGAGTGTACAAGGATCAATTCGGAATAACTTTGTAATGTAAAGTAAATAATTAATTAAAATTTGAAGTTCAATAAATACAGCACTTGCTACAAAGGTTGGATTTCTTAATATAGTTATTAAGTTTTTAATGATGGCTAATCCTTGTGCTTTCAGAGCGGAAGTAGTGTCTAGTGAACAGATGAATTTGCTTAGTAGGTGCAATGTATCTATTAGATCCTCTATGTTTTTGGGAGATGGATTGGCGAAAAGTTTAGGGATTATTTTTATTAAATCGTTAATGATTGCGCGGAATGTTCTAATTTGCGCTTTAGTAATTGGAATCGTTGGGGTAGTTGGAATGCGTCCAGCGCTAGTTGGAAAGCATGGATTGGAGTATTTATTTTGATTGTCGTTAAAGCGAGACATTAAATCTCTCCTTTCTAATAAGAATGTGAACGAAACTCATCATAGTAGATGCAGGGAGTAGTTAAATGGTCATAGTGAAATTAATTGTTTCGAGAAAAAAATAAAAAAACGCCTTATTATAGGGCGTTTTTTTTATTTTCAGCATATTGATAATACCGTTTTAGTGAAATTTTTGATTTGAAGCCAATTAATTTTATGATCTCTGGCTCTGGGGTTTGTTTTTTTATTAGGCGTAAAATAAATGTGTTCCGGAAATGTTGTCCAGAAATGCCTTTACGTAAATTCGCTCTTGCTACTTCAAGTCGGATCATTTTTTGAATAGCGATTTCTGTTAGTGCTTTTGGTGCGTCGTTTTCATATACCCATCTGTATGTTCCACGGTTAAAATCGAATGCAACAAACAATGGGTCATTACTATGGTATTTAGGACGAACTGGTTCTGGAATACTTTTATAATATGTGTACAGTTGTTTTTTGTCTTCGACTGCTAATGGGATTGTTCTTTCTACTCCTGCGGTTGCTGGAATAGAAAGTGTATTAGTTTCAAAATGAACGTGATGCATAGTTAATGCTGTAAGCTCTTGTAAGGATAGTCCGTAGTCGATTAATAGACTTAAAATGACGATATTACGATCCATTAATAACGGACGAACAGGACGTTGTTTTTCTGAAAGTCCTTCTAATGAAGTGACTATATGCTTTAATCTTTTTTCTTCATCGGATGAAATGAAATCTTCATTACGCAATGCACGGTTTGGTTGAATAGTAATTTCCATATTCTTTAATG
Source organism: Bacillus altaicus (assembly GCF_042136375.2). NCBI lineage: Bacteria > Bacillati > Bacillota > Bacilli > Caryophanales > Bacillaceae > Bacillus > Bacillus altaicus. The sequence continues at coordinate 2,028,841 of NZ_CM143394.1, forward strand.
GATTTGGAATGTTAAGAAAATGATGCATTCTATTTAATACAATAAATACACGATGCATTGTTTTCTCAGAGTAGTGTCGATTCTTTTTTAAGTCTGAAAAGTAATCTTCATAGTCTTTTGTACAAAGTGTTGCCCATATATTACTGGAAGGGAGCTTTTTGTTTTTTTCTAACCAATGTCCAAAATCTTCAATGTCATAAACATAACGTTTAATGGTTGAAGACTTTCGGCCTTTATTCAATAAAAAAATAGAAAAGGCTTGTATTGTATCATGGAATTCCGTTGTTTCCATAGTCCCACCACCTTGATTATTTCTTATATTATAGCAAACTTTTCTGAAAATAGGCATTTGCAAGAGGGACTGGAATAATAATATTTGGTGAGTGGATAAAATGAGGTGATTGTATGGAACAATCGATGCGTAAGAAAAATAACAATCAAATTAATATTGTATTAAACCATCGAAAGAAAATTTCGTTACCGGCATCAGAAAATAAAACGGTAATTTCAAGTGAAACCACTACTAAACATGAGATGTTGCAGAGAATTGAAGAAGAGATGGGAAAACTTGTTGGGATGGATGATATAAAAAAGATAATAAAAGAAATTTATGCTTGGATTTATGTAAATAAAAAAAGGCAAGAGGTGGGGTTGAAGTCTGAGAAGCAAGTGCTTCACATGTTATTTAGGGGGAATCCCGGTACTGGGAAGACAACCGTTGCTAGAATGATAGGGAAATTGTTGTTTGAGATGAATATTTTATCGAAGGGGCATTTAGTTGAAGCTGAACGTGCTGATCTTGTAGGTGAGTATATCGGACATACAGCACAAAAGACAAGGGATTTAATAAAGAAGGCTATGGGAGGGATTTTATTTATTGATGAGGCGTATTCATTAGCGCGGGGTGGAGAGAAGGATTTTGGGAAGGAAGCTATTGATACACTTGTGAAGCATATGGAAGATAAGCAACACGGTTTTGTATTAATTTTAGCTGGATATTCAAGAGAGATGAACCATTTTCTTTCATTAAACCCAGGATTACAATCTCGTTTTCCGTTTATTATTGAATTTGCGGATTACTCGGTAAATCAGTTGTTGGAAATTGGAAAGAGAATGTATGAAGAACGTGAATATCAGTTGTCGAAAGAAGCAGAGTGGAAATTTCGAGATCATTTACACGCGGCAAAGTATTCGTCACAAATTACATCGTTTAGTAATGGGCGATACGTACGGAATATTGTTGAAAAATCAATTCGCACACAAGCTATGCGATTGTTACAAGAGGATACGTATGATAAATATGATTTAATTGGGATATCAAGTATGGATTTGATGCTTGAAGAGGAGACGCACAGTACGTAAACTGTGCGTCTATTTTTTGATGTATAAGTACGTTACTCTTTTTTCGCTTTTTCTTGGTAAGATTTATGGAAGCGTTCCATTTTAGCGCTTTTTTCGTGTGCTGAATTAGGATCGTGTGTAATTTGGTCTACTGAGCTTTTTTGAGCACCTTTATTAACATGGTTTGTCATTTGTATTCACCTCGCTTTAAAAATTAGTATTAACATTATGTAAAGAAAAACTCGTTAGAAAAGAAAAACCTCTTTACGATATGTAAAGAGGTTAGAGTGCTATTTATGCATTGAACGTTCCTTTGTATCAATACGTCTATGCGGTAAATGCCATTTGTAATGAATAGAAATCATGCGGAAGCAAACAATTAAAATGAATAAGGTGTATAGAGCCCAATCGCTAACGATAATTTTAGCGCCAATTAAGAAACCTGCTAAAATCGTCCAAAACGCATATACGTCAGCTCGGAGGACAAGAGGTTTTCTGCGAGCTAAAAGGTCGCGAATAATACCGCCGCCGATGCCTGTTAAAACAGCAGCTACGATTGTAGCGCTAATTGGTAAATCTAGTTTTTGAGCATATAGTGCTCCTTGTACAGCGAATGCTGATAAACCGATGGCGTCCGTGATGTTTTCCCACTTTTTCCAATGTCTAATTAATTTATTTGGAAAAAGAAAAATAATCGTCATTGATAATAGTGCGATTTGGAATAACATGTCTTGTTGCCAAAATGCGACGATTGGATAACCGATTAATAAATTACGAAGGGCACCTCCCCCAAATGCGGTTGCCATTCCTAAAATATATACCCCGAAAATATCATAATCTTCTTCCATTGCAACAATGGCTCCGCTTAGTGCGAAGGCGATTGTGCCTATGATGCTAAAAATCTCCCATGCCATGAATTTTCTCCCCCGCTAACTAGATGAAATATGCTTCCTCTGCTATTATATTAGAAGGTTTAAATTTCGAAAAGGATGAGTGAACATATTTGATGGAAGAAAAAGAAAAAGTCATATTAGTTGGCTGTCAATTGTCGCAAGATGATGATGAAAAATTTATGCATTCCATGAAAGAACTTGCATCGCTAGCAAAGACTGCGCGAGCGGAAGTGTTAGTATCAACGACGCAAAAGCGTCCGAAGTTTCATCCTGCAACTTATATAGGAAAAGGTAAACTAGAAGAGCTTGCTGCGATGACGGAAGAGTTAGAGCCGGCTGTTATTGTTTTTAATAATGAGTTAACACCAAGTCAAATTCGGAATTTATCTTCAGTATTAGATGCGAGAGTGATTGACCGAACACAGTTAATACTAGATATTTTTGCGCAACGTGCGAAATCGAGAGAGGGTAAGCTTCAAGTAGAGTTAGCTCAGTTGCAATATACAATGCCGCGCCTTATGGGGCAAGGTTTGTCTTTATCACGTCTTGGTGGTGGGATTGGTACGAGAGGGCCGGGAGAGACGAAGCTCGAAACGGACCGTCGTCATATTCGATCACGTATTGATGAAATAAAGAAGCAACTTGCGATTGTTGTAGAACATCGAAAAAGATATCGTGAGAGAAGGAAAGATAATAAAGTGTTTCAAGTTGCGTTAATTGGGTATACAAATGCAGGGAAATCTACGTTGTTTAATAGATTAACGGAAGCTGATACGTTTGAAGAAAACTTATTGTTTGCAACGCTAGATCCGACGACAAGAAAGATGCCGTTACCTTCTGGTTATACAGTGCTTTTGACTGATACGGTTGGTTTTATACAAGATTTACCTACGTCACTAATTGCTGCTTTTCGATCTACGTTAGAAGAAGCTGGGGAAGCGGATGTTATTTTACATGTTGTTGATTCAGCAGATCCTAATTATGTAGGGCATGAGCAGACAGTAAAACAATTATTGTCAGACCTTGAAATTAATCATATTCCTATTATTACGTTATATAATAAAAAAGATAAATTGCATCAAAACTTCATTCCATTTCCGAAAAGGGATTTCTTAATGACTAGTGCTTTTGAAGAAAGTGATTTACTGCGTATAAAAGAAGCGATAGAAATGAAGATGAAGGAAGAAATGGATGATTATCAAGTGGAAATTCCTCCGAGTGAAGGTAGGTTGTTAACGCTTTTAAAGACGGAAACGTTATTAACTAAAATGGAGTTTCTAGAAGATAAATTTGTATATGATTGTACAGGATATATATTTGCTCATTCATCGCTTAATGGGCAATTAAAGAGATTTTTAGTGGGAGAAGGAGAAAATAATAATGTTTGATCGTTTGAAAAATGGAGAAAAAATTGCTCCAATCGTAAAAGAAGTAGAAAGTCAAATTATAGAAGTGCATAAACGTGTGGATGAAGTAATTGAGAGTAATCAATTTCGTGTGCTAGAAAGTTTTCGTAAACATAAAATTAGTGATTCGCATTTTATTCCGACGACAGGTTATGGTTATGATGATATTGGTCGTGACACATTAGAAAAAGTGTATGCGGATGTATTTGGGGCAGAATCCGGTCTTGTTCGTCCTCAAATTATTTCAGGTACTCACGCAATTTCAACAGCTTTATTTGGTATTTTACGTCCGGGAGATGAGTTATTATACATAACGGGGAAACCGTATGATACGTTAGAAGAAATCGTTGGTGTGCGCGGAAAAGGTGTAGGCTCATTTAAAGAATATAATATTGGTTATAACGCAGTTCCGTTAACTGAAGAGGGATTTGTGGACTTTGAAGCTGTTGCAGCTGCGATCCGTAGTAACACGAAGATGATTGGTATTCAACGTTCAAAAGGATATGCTACTCGTCCGTCGTTTACAGTTTCACAAATTAAAGAGATGATTGCGTTTGTTAAAGAGATTAAACCTGATGTTATTGTATTTGTAGATAATTGCTATGGCGAATTTATTGAAGAAAACGAGCCATGTCATGTTGGTGCGGACTTAATGGCAGGTTCTCTTATTAAGAATCCTGGCGGGGGAATTGTTAAAACGGGTGGTTACATTGTCGGTAAAGAACAGTATGTTGAAGCGTGTGCATATCGTTTAACATCTCCAGGGATTGGTGCGGAAGCAGGGGCATCTTTATACAGTCTGCAAGAAATGTATCAAGGTTTCTTCTTAGCGCCGCATGTGGCGGGTCAAGCGCTGAAAGGTGCAATTTTTACGGCGGCATTTTTAGAGAAATTAGGGCTGAATACATCACCGGCATGGAATGCACCAAGAACGGATTTAATTCAATCTGTTCAATTTGACGATAAAGATCGTATGATTGCATTCTGTCAAGCGATTCAATATGCATCTCCAATTAATTCTCATTTCACTCCGTATGCAAACTATATGCCGGGATATGAAGATGATGTAATTATGGCTGCTGGGACATTTATTCAAGGTGCAAGTATCGAATTATCTGCGGATGGTCCGATTCGTCCTCCGTATGTTGCATACGTACAAGGTGGATTGACTTATTCTCATGTGAAAATTGCGATTTGTTCTGCAATTGATGCGTTAATTGAAAAAAATCTATTAACAATTTCTTAAAGGGAAGCTGTCGATTTCGACAGCTTTTTTTCGTGTGAAAGTAATGATTTGTGCCATTAGAAAAAAGAATGAAAAAATTTATAAAAAACCATGTAAGAAAAGCTAACATCTATTGACACTAAACATAACGTGGTATAAAATGAGAAGCAGTTAAGGCGAAGGAGGAACTGAAATGATGAAAGAAGATAGACGTTCTGCTCCGCTGTTTCCTATTGGTATTGTAATGGATTTAACACAATTATCTGCACGTCAAATTCGCTACTATGAAGAGCATAATCTTATTTTTCCAACCCGTACAAAAGGGAATCGCAGATTATTTTCATTTAACGATGTAGATAAATTGTTGGAAATTAAAGATTTGTTAGATCAAGGCTTAAATATGGCCGGAATTAAACAAGTATTGCAAATGAAAGAAAATCAAACAGAAGCAGTGAAAGTAAAAGAAGAAACGAAAGAAATTTCAAAATCCGATCTTCGCAAAATTCTTCGAGATGAACTACAACATACAGGTAGATTTAATCGGACTTCATTGCGACAAGGTGACATTTCAAGGTTTTTTCACTAAAGATAACTGATTCTGAAGGTGTTTAGAGGGACTAAGGAGGAATTTTTAATGGCTAGGTACACAAAAGAAGATATTTTCCGTTTGGCGAAAGAAGAGAATGTAAAGTATATCCGTCTGCAATTTACGGACCTTTTAGGGGTAATTAAAAACGTAGAAATTCCAGTGAGCCAATTAACAAAAGCTCTTGATAACAAAATGATGTTTGATGGATCTTCTATTGAAGGTTTCGTACGTATTGAAGAATCTGATATGTATTTATATCCGGATTTAGATACTTGGGTAATTTTCCCTTGGACAGCTGAAAAAGGTAAAGTAGCTCGTTTAATCTGTGATATTTACAATGCTGATGGTACTCCATTTGATGGCGACCCACGTAACAACTTAAAGCGTGTGTTAAAAGAAATGGAAGCATTAGGATTCTCAGATTTCAATCTTGGACCAGAGCCAGAATTCTTCCTATTTAAAGTTGATGAAAAAGGAAATCCAACATTAGAATTAAACGATAACGGTGGATACTTCGACCTTGCGCCGATGGATTTAGGGGAAAACTGTCGTCGTGATATCGTTCTTGAACTTGAAGAAATGGGCTTTGAAATTGAAGCATCTCACCATGAGGTTGCACCAGGTCAACATGAAATTGACTTTAAATATGCAAATGCAATTCGCTCATGCGATGATATTCAAACATTCAAGCTTGTTGTAAGAACGATTGCTCGTAAACATGGTTTACATGCAACATTTATGCCGAAACCATTATACGGTGTAAATGGTTCAGGTATGCACTGTAACTTATCATTATTTAAAAATGGTGAGAACGTATTCTTCGATCAAAACGGTGAATTACAACTAAGTGATGATGCTCGTCACTTCATCGCAGGTATTTTAAAACATGCGCCAGCATTTACAGCGGTAGCAAACCCAACTGTAAACTCTTACAAACGTTTAGTACCTGGATATGAAGCTCCATGTTACGTAGCATGGTCTGCACAAAACCGTAGTCCATTAGTGCGTATCCCTGCATCTCGTGGTATTAGTACACGCGTAGAAGTACGTAGTGTTGACCCAGCTGCAAACCCGTATTTAGTAATGGCTACATTATTAGCAGCAGGTCTTGATGGAATTAAAAACAAATTAACTCCACCAGCTGCAGTAGACCGTAACATCTATGTAATGACAAAAGAAGAGCGCGAGGAAGCAGGTATCGTTGACTTACCAGCAACATTAGCGCAAGCATTAGTTACTTTACAATCTAATGAAATCGTATGTGGCGCATTAGGTGATCATTTACTTGAGCACTTCATTGAAGCAAAAGAAATTGAGTGGGATATTTTCCGCACGCAAGTTCACCAATGGGAACGCGATCAATATATGTCTCTATACTAAGAGAGAAAAAAGCCCTAATACTACGGTATTAGGGCTTTTTCGTCATTTATCTACAGTGAAAAAACTCGAATGTTGTCGCATTTTTTTTAGTGTCATCAGGAAGTAATTTAGTGAAAATAATTTGTGTTGACTCGTTCTGTATAAAGAACTAAAATGGCATTAACTAGAAATGTTTGTATATTAAAAAGAATAAAAATATTGTTTTTTTTCTTAAGTTTTCGATGCCAATTTCAAGTTGAAGCTCATTGGTTTTAAATGAGGAGGGAAGTTATGGATAAGGAAATAAATTTGAAAAATCTATTTACTATTATACGAAAAAGAATTTGGATACTTCTATTATTTACAACTCTCACTACAGTAGCAGGAGCGATGTATACTATATATGTAAAAACACCATTATATGCCTCTTCAGCAAGGGTTATTGTTCAAGCTAATGCTGAAACGATGAATACATTGAAAGCGATGGTAAATGAGCCTGTAATATTAGAAAAAGTGGCTGCTGAATTGAATATTAACAGATCTGCAGGTGCATTAAGTGGACAAATAAGTACAGAAAGTGTGCAAGGGTCCCAGATTATGAGAATAAATGTAGTGGATATAGATCCTGTGCTTGCTCATAAAATTGCAAATACTACAGCCGCTGTTTATAAGAAAGAAGTAGCGAATATACTGAATTTTAATAATGTGAGTATATTACCAGAAGACCCAGTTCAAAAAAATTCTATGCCTATAAATATAAATCACTTTAAGACGATACTAATTGCATTCTCTATAGGTATGGTGCTCAGTATTGGATTCATTTTTTTATTGGATTCACTTGATGAGAGAATCAAATCGGAACGGCGAATTGAACAATTGTTAGATGTCCCTGTTTTGGGCGGAATATCTAAAATGAATAGAAAAAATGTGAAAGACAAATTCAGTAAAAAAAATACGGTATTATTGGGGGAGGGAACGGAGTGGCTTACAAAAATAGACGAAAAACAAATAAAGTTAAAGGAGAAAGTATAATTGTACATACCGCTCCAAGATCGAAAATTTCGGAGCAGTATCGTTCGCTTCGAACAAACCTTCAATTATCTTCATCTATTCATAAAAGCAGAACTATAGTTATTACTTCTCCGAGGTATGGTGAAGGGAAATCAACGATTACAGTTAATTTAGCAGTCTCAATAGCACAAAAAGGTGAAAAAGTATTGGTAATAGATGCAAATTTACGAACACCAACGATTCATGAAATGTTTGGAGTAGAAAATACAATTGGATTAATTGATATATTGAACGGAAAAACAACTTTAGAGGGCGCCGTGAAAAAAACAGAGATGGAAAGTCTGGATGTATTAACTAGCGGACCGGTACCATTCAATCCATCCGAAGTACTTAGTTCGAGTGCAATGGATATGTTAGTTCAAAAGGCAATGGAACGATATGATATTATATTATTTGATTCTTCTCCTGTACTAGAAGTAACAGATACAAGTGTATTGGCTGATAAGTGTGAAGGTGTATTATTGGTGATACGTTATAATCATACTGTGAATGAAGATGCGCTTGAAACGAAAAGGGCGTTAAGTTTTACGAAAAGTAGGATATTAGGTGCGATTTTGAATGGAAAAGTATAAATAACATAAATGTACTTTTAAAAAAAGAATTTAATATCCTTATATTAAGATGTTCTTTATAAAGAATTTTTTAAAGAGCTACGATGTGGTGATGTCTCCTTACCGCTATCAACGGAGGCACTCGATTATGCTGTGGGTTGTGAAAACAACCTTAGATGCGAGTCATCAAGAGTGTAATGTGAGGCCGGGTTAGATGCCCATGTTTTATTAAAGTTTCTAACTATGTGCTTTTAATAAAGAGAATATAGTTAGAAACTTTAAATTTGAAAGAGTTAAGTATGGAATTGATTAAAGGAGGAAGTTACATGACGTATCGGCGGAGGATATCGTTATTGCTTTTAATGGATTCAATGATTGTGTTAAGTGCTATTTTCTTTAGTTATTTCTTTGTAAATGCTAGCTTTAGTGTTATCACTTTATCATCAATTATTAGCTCTATCACTCTATTAGTCAGTCATCATTTATTTGCTTTAATATATAAGTTGTATAATAAAGCTTGGGAATATGCAAGTATAGGAGAATTACTCATTATATGCAAAGTTGTTACATTTTCTATAATTGCTACAGCAGTTGTGCAGCAACTAATCATGCAAAAAATGTATTTTCGGCTGTTAGTTGTAACTTGGATGATTCATATTTTATTAATTGGTGGTTCACGTTTTATATGGAGAATGTACAGAGATATTTATTATGTAAAAAAGGGTGATAAAAAAAGAACGTTAATTGTTGGTGCGGGATCTGCTGGGACCATGGTTGCAAGGCAGTTGTTAAAGAATAGTGCTGCCGAATTAATGCCAGTCGCATTTATTGATGATAATGTAAAAAAACATAACCTTGATATTTGGGGTATTCCAGTAATTGGTGGTAAGAATCAAATTGAGTATGTTGTTAAAAAACTGAATATTGAAATAATAATTTTAGCAATTCCTTCATTAAACAAAAGAGAGCAAAATGTTATTTTGAAAAGATGTTTAAAAACAGAAGTGAAAACTCAAATTCTTCCGATGTTAGAAGACTTAGTAACGGGTAAAGTATCGGTGAACGAATTCAGAGATGTTCAAGTAGAAGATTTATTAGGGCGCGATCTTGTAGAACTTGATGTGGATGTTATTTCAGATTATATAACTAACAAAGTTATTTTAGTTACTGGTGCAGGAGGTTCAATTGGTTCGGAAATTTGTAGACAAATTGCAAAATTCAGGCCGAAAAGGTTGATTTTACTAGGGCATGGGGAGAACAGTATTTATTCTATAGAAATGGAATTAAACAGAAAATATGGAGATATGAAAGGCACGTTTATTCCTGAAATCGCAGATATACAAGATGAAAAAAAGATGAATTTAATAATGAATAAACATCTTCCAAATGTTGTATATCATGCAGCTGCACATAAACATGTACCACTAATGGAGAATAATCCTGAAGAGGCTGTTAAAAATAATTTGATTGGAACTATGAATGTATCAGAGGCAGCGAGAGCACATGGAGTAGGAACGTTTGTTATGATTTCCTCTGATAAAGCTGTGAACCCGACGAGTGTTATGGGAGCAACAAAGAAATTAGCTGAGATGGTAATTCAACATAAAGATAAAATAAGTCATACAAAGTTTGTTACTGTACGCTTTGGGAATGTCTTAGGAAGTAGAGGGAGTGTTATACCTTTATTTAAGAAGCAAATTCAAAATGGTGGACCAGTTACAGTTACTCATCCTGATATGGTTCGGTATTTTATGACAATTCCGGAAGCATCAAGACTCGTAGTGCAAGCTGGTTCTTTAGCTAAAGGTGGGGAGATTTTTGTATTGGATATGGGAGAACCAGTGAAAATAGTCGACCTTGCCAAAAATCTTATTCGATTATCAGGAAATTCTGTGGATGAAATAGGAATAGAATTTACTGGTATACGCCCAGGGGAGAAACTTTTTGAAGAATTACTAAAAGAAGATGAAATGAATGAAAAGCAAATTCATCCGAGGATTTACGTAGGACAAGAAATGAATGTTCGTATAGAAGAAATTGAAGAGTTTATTTCAAGTTATACAGATTTAAACGAAGTAGAATTAAGAAAACGATTGTTAAAGTTAGTAAATCAGCGTAAAACTTTAAAACTGTTAATACCTGTATCAGGTTAATAGAAAAAATTTATATAAGACGGGTGCGTGGGATGGTGTCTAAAAAAGTTCTGTTTTGTGCAACTGTAGATTATCATTTTAAGGCTTTTCATTTACCGTATTTGAAATGGTTTTCAGAACAAGGATGGGAAGTACATGTTGCAGCGAATGGGAATATACATCTTCCGTACGTAACTCGAAAATATAATATTCCTATTCAAAGGTCACCTCTTAGTATACAAAACCTCCACGCATATAAAAAACTAAAATCAATTATTGATCAAAATAAATATCATATCATTCATTGTCATACGCCTATGGGAGGAGTAATTGCTCGTTTAGCTGCTCAGAAAGCCAGGCGGCAAGGAACGAAAGTCGTATATACAGCACATGGATTTCACTTTTGTAAAGGATCACCGTATATGAATTGGTTGCTTTATTATCCGATTGAAAGAATTCTAGCTACTCATACGGATTGTCTAATAACAATTAACCAAGAAGATTATGATTTAGCAGTTAAACATCGCTTTCCAGTGAAAGATACTAAGCTAGTTCACGGTGTAGGAATAGATGTACAACGGTTTACTCTTGTAACTGAACTTGAGAAACGAGAATTAAAGCTACAATGTGGCTATAAATCACAAGATTTTTTAATGTTTTATGCTGCTGAATTTAATAAGAATAAAAATCAAAGCTTTTTAATCCGTGTATTAGCACAATTGAAAAATGAAATGCCACATGCGAAGCTTTTACTTGCTGGAGAAGGTCCGTTAATAGAAGAGTGTAAAAAAATAGCGATGCAACTAGGCGTGAGTAGTATGGTGCACTTTCTTGGTTATAGAAATGATATAGCCTCTTTGCTGCAGATGTGTGACCTAGCCGTTGCATCCAGTTACAGGGAGGGTTTGCCAGTTAATATTATGGAAGCCATGGCTTGTGGACTTCCGGTTGTAGCTACTGATAACCGGGGACATAGGGAATTAATTATTAATAATAAAAATGGTTGGATTGTAGATCGTGATGATATAAAGACGATGTCTGAAAGAATAAATTTTATTTCTAAAAATACTAAATTACAAGCTCAGTTTGGACAGTGTGGACGTACTATTATTACAAGTGAATATTCAGTTAATGAAGTGTTAAAAGAGAAACAAGAAATTTATACAACATATATGGATGAAATGGAGGATTTAAATTGGGCACTCCATTAAGAGTATTACATGTAGTCGTAAATATGAATAGAGGCGGCGCCGAAACGCTAATTATGAATTTATATCGCAATATAGATCGTTCCAAAGTTCAATTTGATTTTTTAACATGTAAAGAAGGAGTGTTTGATGAAGAAATAGTAAAGTTAGGCGGGGAAATTCATAGAATTCCATATATCACAAACGTTGGACATAGAGGATATATAAAAGCACTGGATACTTTCTTTACCTCTCATCAAGAATATAGAATTGTACATTCACACATGGATAAAATGAGCGGATTTGTACTTCGTTCTGCTAAGAAGGCGGGAATACCGGTTAGGATTGCTCACAGTCATAATACTAGTAGTGAGGGAGGAACTGCGGCGAAAATCTATAAATGGCATGCAGGAAAATCTATATCTACATGTGCAACACATTTGTTAGCATGTTCAAATGCAGCTGCGAGATGGTTATTTGCAGATAAAGCTGATACAGCCAAAATCTTAAAAAATGGAATTGATTGTGATAGATTTTTGTTCCGTCCTGAAATAAGAAAACAAGTAAGAAAGGAATTACAAATTGAACAGGAAGCTTTTGTTATAGGTCATGTCGGAAGATTCGCTTATCAAAAAAATCATACCTATCTTATAGATTTATTTGCTCAGTTAACTCAATTCCGGCCAAATTCAATACTGTTATTAGCTGGTGAAGGGCCGCTTCGCATGGAAATTGAAAAAAAAGTAAAAGATTTGAATATAGAGAAGAATATAAGATTTCTTGGGGTACGAGGTGATGTAGAACGTATACTTCAAGCATTTGATGCATTTGTTTTTCCATCTATTCATGAGGGATTACCAGTCACACTTGTAGAAGCGCAAGGGGTTGGTTTACCTTGTATCATATCGGATACTATTACGAAAGAAGTGGACTTGGGAATGAATTTAGTTGAACATTTGCCTCTAACGGATAAAGTGGCTTGGATAGAAAAAATGAAAAAATTAGAAACTAGTAATTTCTCGAGGAATATATCAGCTCAATTATTATTAGAAAAAGGATACGATATTAAGCATACGGCAGAATTAACCCAAGATTTTTATTCCGTACTTTCGAGGTGAGTAATTTGGAGAATTTAACGATTTTCACCCCTACTTATAATAGAGCGTATTGTCTTCAAAATTGTTATGAGAGTTTAAAACGTCAAACATGTAAGGATTTTGTATGGTTAATAATAGATGATGGATCTAGTGATAACACAAAAGAATTGGTGGATAGCTGGATTGCTGAAAAATATATCAAAATTATGTATCATTGGCAACAAAATCAAGGGATGCATGGTGCTCATAATACAGCCTATGAAATGATTGATACGGAGTTAAACGTTTGTATTGATTCTGATGATTACATGCCAGATGATGCTGTAGAAAAAATCCTTTCTTTTTGGAATAGTTATGGGAATGATGAAGTTAGTGGAATAATTGGACTGGACTTGTATATAAATGGGCAAATAATTGGCTCAAAGTTACCAGAGGACCTTAAATACTCCACGCTTTTTGATCTTTACAACAAACATGGTGTTACAGGTGATAAAAAATTGGTCTATCGCACAGAATTGACTAAGAAATATCCATACCCAATTTTTAAAAATGAAAAATATGTAGGACTAGCATATAAGTATTATATGCTTGATCGACAATATGAAATGTTAATGTTGAATGAACCTCTTTGCTATGTGGAATACATGGATGATGGATCATCAATGAATATGCTAAATCAATATCGTAAAAACCCAAGAGGTTTTGCTTTTTATCGTAAGGAACTTATGAAATTACCATTTACTAATCGAGTATTCAAGTATAGGCAAGCTGTACATTATGTATCAAGCAGCTTCATGGCGAGAAATAAAAGATTTATACAAGAGTCGCCATGCAAAGGTCTGACGATTTGCGCATTACCATTTGGGATTATTCTTTATAGTTACATTACAATGAAAACAAGAATGGAAGTAAATATATAGGGATTTACTTAGTAAGTAAATGAGAGGACATAATAATGACTATACTTTGGATAAATCTTTTTATCGTATTCATACTCGCATTTTTTGCAAGGTATTTTGCTATGCCGGTAACTACAGGAATTGTGATGTTAAAGCCGAATCGATTATTGATTTTAATGGCGACTCTCTCTCTTGTAGTAGTATCTGGTTTTAGAAATAATATTGGCGACACATATTTTTATATGCACGCTTTTAAAGTTACTGATTTTAACTGGGAGAATGTTCAAGATAGCAAGAATATCGGGTTTAGTATTTTGCAAATGATTTTAAAAATGTATACGAATGATCCTCAAGTTCTGATTTTTATAACGGCTTTAATAACAAATATATTAATAGTAGCAGTTCTATATAAATATTCAAGAATGATTGAGTTAAGTTTATATGTATATATAGCATCGGGTATGTATTTAGTTTCAATGAATGGATTGAGACAGTATTTAGCAGCAGCAATTATTTTTACCGCTACAAAATATATTTTAGATGGGAATTGGAAAAAATATTTTTTGATAGTTTTGTTTGCATCAACTTTTCACCAAAGCGCTCTTGTATTAATTCCTATTTATTTTTTAGTTCGAAGGAAAGCTTGGTCGACAATAACATTTATACTACTCTTTATTGCAGTACTTATTGTAATAGGATTTAATCAATTTGCAGAAGTTTTCTTTGCAACTATAGGGGATACACAATATGGTCACTATAAGGATTTTCAAGAAGGTGGAGCTAATATTCTTCGGGTTGTTGTGGAAGCAACTCCGCTCATCCTTGCTTTTATTGGGAGGCACAAACTAAGAGCACTTTTTCCACAAAGTGATTATATCGTAAACATGGCATTATTAGGTTTAGTTTTCATGATTATTTCAACTCAAAATTGGATTTTTGCAAGGTTTTCGATTTATTTTGGATTGTATCAATTAATATTAATTTCTTGGGTTGTAAAGTTATTTACTGATAAAGATCAAAAGCTTATTTATTATGCAGTTCTAGTATGTTATTTTATTTATTTTGTATATGAACATGTAATTACTTTGAGAATTGTCTATAGGAGCAATTTGCTTGGATAATAAAGTGTTAAATATATGGATTGGTTGTAAGATTGGGGTAGATTTCAATGGTTAAGGCTAAAGAAAACAAAAGGGTTTTGCACATTGTCAGTGCTATGAATAGGGGTGGCGCTGAAACTTTATTGATGAATATATATAGGAAAATAGATAGAAAGCAGCTTCAATTTGATTTTGTATCTCATGGAAGTGGGAAATGTGATTATGAAGATGAAATAGCAGCATTAGGTGGGAGATTATATGGAATACCAAGTTTAGGACAAGTAGGGCCTCTGTTATATATTAAAGAACTTATAAAGATAATGTCTAATGGTCAATATATAGCTGTACATGCACATACGGATTATCAAGGTGGTTTTGTAGCTTTGGCTGCAAAAATGGCTGGTATAAAAAAGAGAATTTGTCATTCTCATAGTAATAATTGGCCACAAGGATCTGGAGTCACAGCAAGAATTACCCTGAAGGTTCTGCAATCTATTATTAAATATGCTGGAACAGATTATTGTGCGTGTAGTGCTGAAGCTGCACGTTTTTTATTTGGTGAAAGGATGTTTCACAATAATAAGGTTGAATTGATTAAAAATGGATTAGATATTAATCAATTTATTGATGTGAATATAGGGGATATTGCCAGTGTAAGAAAGGAACTTTGTATACCGGATGCTGCGAAATTAATTGGGCATATAGGTCGTTTTTCAGAATCAAAGAATCATATTTTCATCTTACATGTTTTAAAGGAGATTTTAAAGAGAGATACAAATTTTATCGCAATTTTAGCAGGGGATGGTCCGTTAAAAACTTCTATTGAATTGAAAGCAAAAGAACTAGGTATTTATGAAAATATTAGATTTTTGGGAGTGAGAAAAGATATTCCGATAATTATGAATGTTATTGATGTTTTAATATTCCCTTCTTTATTCGAGGGGTTTGGTATTGTGACATTGGAAGCACAATGTGCAGGCGTACCTTGTGTTGTAGCGGATACAATACCTAAAAATACTGATATGGGATTAGGTATAATTTCGTTTGTGGGCTTAGATGAAAAAATTGAAATATGGTCCACAGAAATTTATAAAGCTCTATTAAAAGAAAGACCTGAAAGGGGAGTTATAATTAACAACATTTCAAGATTAGGTTTTGATATCAATAATAACATTCTTGATTGGTTAACGTTATATGGAATAGAGTGTAAGGAAGCCATAAGGTAATCTGACTTATTACCAATTTGTATATTTGAGCTATATGGTGATTTGTTGGGTGGAGAAAGCGAATTACCATATGGGAAAATAGAAGTCCACAATAGATTTTGTGAGGTATTCGATGATGAAAAAGAAAAAAATATTGATTACATCTTTTGATTTAGCAATTGGTGGAGTAGAAAGAAGCTTGATTGGTTTGTTAAATACAATTGATTACAGTAGATACGATATAGATTTAATGTTATTTAAACATGAGGGAGAGTTTTTTTCTTTATTACCTAAAGAACCGAATTTGTTACAAGAATTAAAAAAATATACTACTTTTAGGAAATCAATTAAACAAATAGTACAAGAGGGGCATATCTCTATTGGGATAACAAGATTGATAGGGAAAGTTATGGGTACTGTGCATGGGGGGTGTGTGAAGAGTGAAGAGCCAGGATACTTTGTCATTCAATATGGCTGGAGAATGTCTCTTCCATTTCTTCCAAGGTTGGAAGAAGAGTACGATGTTGCGATTAGTTTTTTGTGGCCACATTATTTCATAGGTAATAAAGTTCGAGCGAAAAGAAAAATCGGGTGGATCCATACAGATTATTCCAACATACAACTTAATAAAAGTATGGAATATAAAATGTGGAAAGAAGTAGATGATATCGTGGCTGTTTCTGAAAGTTGTAGAGATACATTTCTTAGTAGCATTCCTTATATTAATAAAAAAGTACAAGTTATTGAAAATATAATATCTCCTGAGTTTATACGTGAGCAATCTAATCAAGATATTACTCATGAAATACCAGCTAATCTTGGACGGATAAAACTAGTTACTGTAGGTAGACTTTCACACGCTAAGGGAATTGATGATGCTATACATGCCTTTCGGAAACTATTGGATCAAGGATATGATATTGAGTGGTACATTGTTGGATATGGACCTCAAGAAACTGAACTTAAAATATTGATAGATAAACTAGAGCTTCAAGATAGATTCTTTCTGCTAGGCAAGAAGACCAATCCGTATCCGTATATAAAAGCATGTGATATATATGTGCAACCATCCAGATATGAAGGAAAGGCTGTGACGGTACGTGAGGCGCAAATTCTTAAAAAACCAGTACTTATAACTAATTTTCCAACTGCAAAAAGCCAGTTAGAGAATGGTGTAGATGGATGGATTTGTCCAATGGGTGTTGAGGGGATTGTAGGGGGAATAAAAAAAATGGTTGATAATGTCGAATTCAGAAATAAAATTGTGAATAATACTAGTCAACGGAATTATGGTAATGAAGCAGAAGTGGAAAAGGTATATAGATTAATTGAATGATAATAGATTAAGTTATAAAATTAAAAAATCTTTTGTTGTTTATAAAAGATACTTGGAGGAATTGCTTTCATGGAAAATGTTTTAGTATTAGATACGTCGGTAGGTTCTCTTAACAAGGGCGATGACATAATAATGAAGTGTGTAAAGTACCAGCTATCTGATATAACTAAAAATGCATATGTTTTAACATTACCCACTCATGTTTCACCATTTCATTGGTATCAAGTAGCAAGAAATTCACATCGAGTACAGATTTATAGTAGTGCTAAATATAAGTTTGTAGGTGGTTCAAACTTGCTAGTGATGGACATGCTTACTCATTTTCCTCAATGGAATATTAATATGTTTAATTGTGCTCCTTTAAAAGGGAGTATTTTAGTTGGTGTTGGTGCAGGGAAAGGTAATAAGATAAATGCATATACAAAGTTGTTATATAAAAAAGTTCTATCACATGAATATGTACATAGTGTTAGAGACGAAAGGACAAAAAGATTTTTAGAAGAAATGGGGTTTAAAGCTTTAAATACAGGTTGTGCAACATTGTGGTCCCTTACACCTGAATTTTGTAAGGAAATTCCGACAAAAAAATCAGAATCAGTTGTTTTTACACTTACTCATCATTCTAAGAATTGTGTAAAGGATCAATTATTGATAGATGTACTTAATAAAAATTATAAAAATGTTTATTTTTGGATACAAGACGCGGGAGATCTTGAATATTTTAAAGAATTAAAAGATATACAAGAAATAAAAATTGTGCCACCTACTATAGAAGAATACGAAAAAATACTTAATACAGAGGTGGATTATATCGGAACGCGTTTACATGGCGGTATATTTGCAATGCGACATAAAAAACGTACAATAATTATTTCAATAGATGAAAGAGCCCAGGGGATGGGCGAGACATACAATTTAAATTTAATCGATAGAGCTGATTTTAATAATCTTGAAAAAATGATTAATTCAGAAATAATAACAGATGTTAAGGTAGATTTTGATGTGGTAAATCTATGGTTAAGACAATTCTCTAATTAATTAGAATAATGCGGCAAAATAGGTGGTTTATTAGGAGGAAAAAATGAATAGTATAATTCTTGATAAAATTATAATAAAAAATAACAGGGTGGATTACTTTTTTAGTATCAAGGGGGATTTACAAAAGTATTTTAAAACAAGTAATCATATGTTTCTTGAATACAACTATGATTTATCTGATATTCCAAATAGCATTTTAGCTATTCCATTTGTTGCGAATGTAGTCCCTCTTATATGGATTACTGATTCAACAATAGTGATAAAAGAATTAGATAAATCCTTTTATGTCTGTCTAAATAATATAAAGAATGCATATCAAAACATGTTTCCTAATGTCAAATTTATGGGTTCTATTGTTGTAGATAAAATTGTTGACAATACTTATATTCCTAGACTAGAGGCATCATCTCTATTTAGTGGAGGCCTTGATGCACTTACTACTTTTATAAGAATAAAGGATAAAAAGCCGTTATTGGTTACTGAATATGGATGGCATGAAGATGATATAGAGAGCAGTAATGTGTGGGATGCAGATAAAGAAAATGTTATAAATTTTGCAAAAGATAATGGATTAGAAAACATTCTTATACAATCTAATTATGGTACTTTTATAATCGCTGGGAATGTTGATCATGACTTTAGAGACAAATTAGAAGATACATGGTGGCATGGATTACACCATGGATTAGCAATAATATCTGCAGCTATTCCTATAGCTTTCAAACTTAAGATAAAATGCATATATATTGCAAGTTCTAATTCCCCTTTATATCAAGTTACTTGTGCATCTGACCCAACAGTGGACAATGAAATAAAATATGCATCGGGTGAAGTTTTTCACGATGGATACGAACTTACTAGGCAGGATAAAGTTAAAGTGGTTGTGGACCATTATTCAATTAATAAGGAATCGGTTAACATCAGGGTATGTTTTAAAAATGAAGAAAATTGTTGTAAATGTGAAAAATGTTTAAGAACTATTATGGGAATTGTTGCTGAAGGAAAAGATCCTCGGGAGTATGGATTCAATATCCCAAATAATCTTTTTCAGTACGTCAAAAAATCTTTAAATAATGAGGTTAAGTTTTTTACAAATACGTTTATTGTTATGTATTGGAATCTAATTCAAGTTCGGATGAAGCAAAACTACACTTATATATTAGATAAAGATTTACTAGATTGGTTTTTAGATTATGATTTTAAAGCGCAGCGAAGAAAAGCATTATTAAAATACAGAATAACAAAATTTTTTCCTATTTTAAAGAGAAAGATTAGTATTAAAGTAAATGCAATACTTAAACAAAACAATTAAAAATAGAGGGTATTATTATGAGAATACAAAATTCCCTGAAAAATATATTATTTGGTTTGTCTGGACAAATAATCAGTATTGGTATGGGGTTCATTGTTAGAACGGCTTTTATTTATACACTCGGCATAGAATATTTAGGTGTGGATGGACTTTTTACAAGTATATTAATTATGTTTTCACTAGCTAATTTGGGTTTTGATACTGCTATAATTTATAGTTTATACAGGCCTTTAGCTGAAAATGATATTTATAAAATACAGGCATTAATGAACTTATATCAAAAAGCATACAGATTAATAGGATTAATAGTTTTGTTACTAGGGTTATCACTGTTACCATTTCTTCCTTATATAACGAATGCACATACTATAATTGAAAATATTAACATGATCTATCTCTTATTTTTAGTAAGTTCAGTTTCATCATATTATTTTGTGTATAAGCAATCAATTATTATTGCTGATCAACGTAATCATGTTATTTCTAAAATACATAGTATATTCACAATCATATCCCACTCGTTACAAGTTTTTTTATTGATAGCTACAAGTAATTATATTTTGGTACTAATAGTTCAATTAGCATTGAGAGTGATTGAAAATATATATATTGCAAATAAGGCAAATAAATTATATCCATATTTACAAGGGAAAAATAATGCAAAACTATCCAAAAAAGATAGAAAGCTATTCTTTGAAAATTTGTATGCTTTATTATTATACAAAATTAGTGGTGTAGTAATTAACGGAACTGATAATATTGTTATCTCTAAATTTATTGGAATTATTTGGGTTGGTATGTATTCGAACTATTTGTTGATTTTAAACACATTAAATACCTTGTTAGGGTATTTTTTTTATTCTATTACTGCCAGTGTCGGGAATTTAAATGTTAAAGAAGATGCGGAAAAAAAATATTTTATTTTTCGTGTGATAAATTTCGCTAATTTTTGGATATATGGATTTTGTACGGTTTGTCTTTGGAATTTAATGAATCCATTTATAACTCTATGGTTAGGTGAGAATTATGTGTTTAATAAATACATAATATTTGCCATAATACTAAATTTTTTTACTGCTGGAATGCAAAATGCGGCCACAACTTTTAGAGAAACCACTGGCTTATTTAAAAAAGGAAAATATAGACCTATTATAGCGGCTGTTATAAATATTGTAGTTTCTATAATTCTCGCGAAGCAAATAGGAATTGCAGGTGTATTTTTGGGTACTGTTATCAGCAGATTGTGTACCTATTTTTGGTACGATCCGTATGTTATATTTAAATTTGTTTTCAAAAGATCGGTAAAATTATATTTTGTTAGATATAGTTTGTTTGGATTTCTAGTTTTTGTTTCTGTAATCATAACAGATACTCTTGGCAATATCTTTTATACCGATATATTTATAAATATGGTAATACGCAGTATTTTGTGTCTTATTATTCCCAATGTAATTTTTTTAATTACGTTTAGAAAACATGAAGAGTTTAAATATTTACGGGATATAGTAAGACAAATTGTTAACAAAATTCTATCTAAGTTATTAACAAAAAAAAACTTATTTCAGAAATATTAAAAATAGTTGAAGAGCAATATGAGGAATAATAGCTTTCTGGTATAGAAAATGTAAATGAATAAGCAAAAAATATCTAACTTAAATTAGTTCTCATGGTTTTATATAATGAACGTGTGAATTTAGTCAATTTATTTTAGTGGAGGAAATTATGAACGACTGTAAAGGTATGGTACCTAATTTAACTGAATTTTCTGAATTACTTTCAAAGAACCGTATTGAGAATACTACAGTTCCGCGTACAGCATATATCTTACAAATCCACAAAAATCCAGATCAAGTAAATGGGTTTATTAACCAAATTATCTCAGAAGAACAAGCCGATGTATTTGTTCATATTGATAAAAAAACACACAATGAATTATGTAGGAAAATATTAAGAAATCCTAATGTGGAAGTTTTGCATGAGAATATAGACGTAAAATGGGGTGATATAAGCCAGATAGATGCTACGATTTTGTTGCTAAAAAAAGTAATAGATACACAAAAAAGTTACGATTTTGTGTGCCTTAGAAGTGGTCAAGATTTATTGGTGAAAAACGGATTTAAAGATTTTCTATTAAATAATAAAAACAAAATATTTATGACAGCAACTCATATTGAAAGGAGTAATTCAGATGTTTCTTTTCAGAATATCAGTTGGCCAAAGGTAGCAAGGAAACAATACAATGTATTTCATCCTTTTAGAGTTTTTAGAAGAATAATTATGCGTTTATATGGTTGGGGATTTAACATGTTTCCCAACCCATATAAGTTGCCTGAAGAGTTCTCACTTTATCACGGTTCATCGTGGTTTTGTATCCCTTTGGATATTGCAAGATATATTATAGATTTTTTAGAAAGAAATGAATGGTACTATGATGCTTTTAAAAATGCTTTATGTCCAGATGAATGGTTTTTTCAGACAATAATAATGAATTCGGAGTACAAATCTCAAGTTGTAAATAATAATTTAATATACTTGAGGTGGGGCCAGACTTTTAAAACCCGAAATCATCCGATTACCTTCACCTTGGAAGATATCAATTCAATAGAAAGCTCAGATCAATATTTTGCAAGGAAATTTGATCAAAACTTTGATAAATCAGTAATAGAGTATTTTGCAAGTAGAATAAAAATGTAGCATTTAAATCGGCTATCATACTATACGTCTCTGTTCATGTTCTTTCAACGTTTCTACTGTCTAACGGTAAAAATTTGAGATATAAAGTCACTTTATGTTCAGCCGCTTTTATTCTTTTCTCTATTATTAATATCCAATCAATTTACCTCGCTAAACATAATATATAGAAAAACAAGAAAGAGGTGTAAATTGATTTGGCTAATCTGGGAGATCTTAGTGACGTAGATTTAACAAGCAAGATGCCTTCGAATAATGATATTTTGACTTATGATAGTACAAAATCAAAATGGGTTCCAAAATCCCCAGAAGATACATTTAATTCAAACACATATGTGCTTGAATTAAATAGATGGAATGCTAAAAATGATGGAACTGATGCCGTTAACACTTCTCAAGGTATTAATAATGCTTTAAAGTGGGCATCTCAACAAGGATATACAGAAGTTGTATTACCAAAAGGAACGTACTTGATTGATAAAAATAAACCAATTGAACCACAAAGTTACCTAACGCTAAATTTGAATGGTGCAACTTTAAAAATGGAAACAAATAACTTGACGGGATATGCGATTGTGAGTTTCTGTAAAAATCAAGTCTACTCTAGGGTTACAAATGGTATTATCCAGGGAGATAAAGATACGCATGATTACTCTAGCGGAGGAACACATGAGGGAGGATACGGCGTTGCAGTGGGGAGTTTTACTCCGACTGCCGATGGAGGGAATAATACAAGATTTGTATCTTTAGATAATCTAGATATTTTGAATTGTACAGGAGATGCCATTACACTTAACAGTACTTTTGGTCAGATTTCGCCTTTTCCAACATCATTAGCTAGTTCATTTGAACAAGGCTCAATCAGTACAACAGATGGTTCGTTAGTAAGTAGTACGACAAAGATACGCTCCAAATTACAAATTGATATGAAGCAAGCTGCTATTGTAAAGTATGGTTATTTCGGTCTTTATGGGAATGGATTTGGCGGGTTGGGTACCGATATAACATCCGATTATTATGATGTTATTTTTTATAATTTAAGTAACGCATTTATATCCGCTAAAATTAATGTGCAATTTTTTGATGAAGTGGAAGTTCCTAATGGAGCAAGTTATGCTAAAATCGTTCTTCATCAAAGTACTGTTCCTGCTCCCACAAATTGTTTAATAAATGTTCGGGTCCCTTCTTTTTCTCAATATACTTATATTGAGAAATGCAACTTACATCATTGTCGTAGACAAGGGATTACTGTAGGTGGCGCAAAGAATGTGTACATTCGTGATAATGACATTCATCATATCGCAGGTACTGATCCACAAAGTGGAATTGATATTGAAGATGGATATGATTTGAACCAATATATCTATATTGAAAGAAATAATTTTCATGACAATCAAAAATATAACATTATTGTTGTAAATGGGAAATTTATTTATATAGTAAACAATTCTATCATGAATACCATTTCAAATGCTTATGTTGGGGTATCAATTAATGGTGGCGCAGATAGAGTAATTGTAACAGGGAATAATATCCGACTAGCAAAGGTCTTTTTAGCAGGAGATGTTATTTTCTCTAATAATTATGTGTATGGAGCACAAATAAATGCTCAAGGTGTATATGGAAACAGATCTATTAATATATTTGATAATGTTTTTTGTAACAGTAAAATGATTATTGATACACCATTCCCATATGTAGTTAGGGTTGATTCTTGTCGTTTTTTTAATGACGTGGATAAACTTAACTCTTTGTCATCGTTGTATCAGTGGACTCTAGAAGTGAAAAATGAACCACAAACGATATCGAATTGCGTATTTGAAGGACAAGATGTATTATATTTAAATTATTCAACAGCAGGAACATTTAAACCAGGCTGGATTTTTGAAAATACAATATTTAAAAATGTGAAAAATCCAACTTTATTTGCGGGAACGTATACAAATTGTTTCTTTAAAGACATTGTGTTTTTAGGCACACAATCAAGTACAGCAAATTCGTTAGAATTAAGAGATTGTAAGATCATTAGTACGGATATAAATAATACGTTACTTACAGTAAATAATTTCAAATCATTCAAAATAATTAATTGTTACATTGAAAAAACAAATGGAACAGTCTTAAATATTCAAAATGTGTCTGATGATATCATGTTAAGTGGGAATGTTATAAAAATTACAAATGATACTCTTCCAAGAGCTATTATTATTTTAGATGTAGCTTTTGCAGGGAAACAAGCAGTAATTCAAAATAATAATGTAACTGCTACGAACTTAGCACAAGTAGGAATTGATAATAGAACAGCAAGTAATACTCTTCAACTTGTAATGAAAAACAATGTGTTAAATAATGCAACAATGATGATTACAGGGAAAGAATTTCTGCAAGGAAATATTATTTACGGTGTGATTGATCCATACTACCGAATGTCAAGTATCCCAACATCAGGTTATTATGGATTAGGACAAGAAGTGAAAAATTCAAACCCGACTGTCGCGGGATATGTTGGATGGATTTGTACTACAGGCGGATATGCAAATAATCAAACATGGGTAGCATCTAAATATTATTCGAAAGGTAGTAGAATTAATTCGGGTAATCATGTATATGAAGCATTAAATGATGGTACGTCATATACCACTATGCCTACCTTTTCATCAGTTTCCGGTAGTGCAGTTACTGATAATAATATTATATGGAAGGAAATTGGGTCATTAGCAGTATTCAAAACATTCGGATTTATAAACGCATAATGTGTTTATTCACTTTTAGTTATTAATATAGAAAAAAGAAAATCTACTATGTTCTTTTAATAAGCATAGTAGCTTTTCTTTTTTTGCTTAGAATTTTAGGAACAATTATTAGTAGTAATGACTAAAATGAATTATATCTGGCTTATGTAAAACTAATCGAGTTAAGTTTCTTTTCAATTTTTTGTCCTATCATCCTCATATAATCCTAATTGTATTTGTTAGTACGGATTTTTTATATTATTGTCTATGAGTCTAATAAAAAATGATTTGTTTTTAATAGACTCAAGAGTGAAAGGAAGGGAATCAGTAGCCCTTCCTTCTTTTTATTTATTATATTGATATGGTTTAGGAAGACGCTCTAAAAAATTTGAGTGAGGAGTATAATTATATATGAAGAGACTTTTTGATTTGTTAGTTTCTTTTTCATTGTTATTAATTCTCTCATTGCCTATTCTTATAGTAGCTATTTTAGTTAGAATTAAGCTAGGCTCTCCGATCATATTTAAGCAGCAACGTCCAGGGTTATATGAAAAAACATTCCACCTTTACAAATTTCGTACAATGACCGATGCAAGGGATAATAATGGTGAGCTCTTACCTGATCAAATTAGGTTAACCTCATTTGGGAAATTTCTTAGAAAATATAGTTTAGATGAATTGCCGCAGCTTATAAATGTTGTAAAAGGTAATATAAGTTTAGTAGGACCGCGGCCATTATTAATGGGATACTTGCCTTTATATTCTAATGAACAAGCTAAAAGACATCATGTAAAACCTGGAATCACTGGATGGGCACAAGTAAATGGGAGAAATAGCATTTCATGGGATGAAAAATTTAAACTGGATGTATGGTATGTTGAGAATCAAAGTTTTCTTCTAGATTTAAAAATTTTATATTTAACTTTTAGTAAAGTCTTAAAATCAGAAGGCATACAAAATGGTAGCCACGCAACTATGCCAATTTTTAAAGGGAGTATAAAACATGATGAAAAATAATATGAATATCTTGTTTACTAGTTCTGGTAGGAGAGTAGCTTTAATAAAAAAATTTAAGGAAGTTTTTGAGCAAGAAAAAATGAACGGGAACATCATTACTGCAGATTTAAAAGAAACTGCTCCTACTATTTACTTTAGCGATAAGCATTTTGTTGTTCCACGTGTAAATGAAAAAGGGTATATAGATGAGTTATTGAAGATATGTAGATCTGAAGGCATAAAACTAATAATTCCGTTAATTGATACAGAATTGATTCTTTTGGCTAATAATGCGAAGGTTTTTGAAAGTATTGGTGTAAAAGTACTTGTTTCTAGTATGGAATTAAATAAAATAGCCAATAACAAAAAATACACGTATAACTTCTTTGTTTCTAATAATATACCAACGCCCAGAGTATATAGTGATGAAGAAATTGAAAGAAAAGAATATCAATTTCCATTATTGATTAAGCCTTATGATGGAAGTTCTAGTAAAGGTGTAACAAAAATAATGAATGAAAAGGAATTGGAATTTTTTAAGGAGTATATACCTAACGCGATGATACAAGAGTATGTTTCAGGGGAAGAATATACTATAGATATAATGGTAGATTTTTATGGAAATATAAAAACGATTGTTCCTAGGTTACGTATAGAGACACGAGCAGGTGAGGTAAGTAAAGGGATGACCAAGAAGGATAATGAAATTATCAAAGCTGCAGAAAGTGTAATAAAAGCTCTTCCTAATCCTGTTGGATGTATTACTTTACAATGTTTTAAAAAGGAAGATGGGCAAATTACGTTTATTGAAATAAATCCTCGTTTTGGTGGAGGGATTCCGTTATCGATTGAAGCGGGAGCAAATTTTCCACTATGGACAATTGAAATGTGTCAAGGGGAAATGTTTACGGAGCGAGATTTCAATTGGAGAGAAAACTTAACGATGCTTAGATATGATGAAGCGGTTTTTACGGAGAGTACTTAACATGGTGATTAAAGCAATTGTTTTTGATATGGATGATACTTTATATAAAGAAAAGGATTATATCGTAAGTGGTTTTAAAGCAGTGGATGAGTGGATTGAAGAGAACTACAAGAAAACTGGATTTTATAATGCTGCAATTCAATTATTCGATTTTGGGGAAAGAAGGTTTGTGTTTAATAAAACGCTTGAAAAGTTAAACATTCCTTACGATGAAAATTTGATTAGTAATTTGATAGAACAGTATAGGTTTCATAAACCAGATATTCAATTGTTGGATGAAGCGGAGTGGGTACTAAATAATTTAGTTAATACCGTTAAAATAGGACTTATTTCAGACGGATATTTAGTTACCCAAGAAAAGAAGATTAATGCATTAAAGTTAAAAGGGAGATTTCATTCGATAATTCTCACTGATAAGCTTGGAAAAGAATATTGGAAACCGAGCCAAATTCCTTATGAAAAAATAAGTAAGGAACTACAGGTTCCTCATCAGCAGTGTGTTTATATAGGAGATAATTTAAGTAAGGATTTTATAACTGCTAAGAAACTAAATTGGATAACAATTCATATTAATAGAGAAGATGGGATTTACCGTAATCTTATAGTTGAGCAAGATTATAAAGCGCATTATACAATTAATAGTTTAAGAAGACTTCCAGAGATCCCTGTATTAAAGCATATGTTTTTAGATACATAATATTTAAAATATGTATAAAGGGTGTGTTTACATGCAAACAGTTCAGCATAAAAAACGAATCTATCTCTCTTCACCGCACATGGGCGGAAATGAACAAAAATATATTCAAGATGCATTTGACTCAAACTGGATTGCCCCTCTTGGCCCAAATGTAGATGAATT
Source organism: Bacillus altaicus (assembly GCF_042136375.2). Taxonomy (NCBI): domain Bacteria; kingdom Bacillati; phylum Bacillota; class Bacilli; order Caryophanales; family Bacillaceae; genus Bacillus; species Bacillus altaicus. Next base: position 2,056,845 of record NZ_CM143394.1, read on the forward strand.
TGAAAGAGAACTTGCATCTTTTGTAGGAGTTAAAGGTGGGACTGCAGTTAGTTCAGGTACGGCTGCCATTCATTTAGCTTTACGGTTATTAGATGTTCAAGAGGGAGATACAGTGTTTTGTTCAAGTTTCACCTTTGTAGCGAGTGCGAATCCGATTGTTTATTTAGGTGCTGAACCAGTGTTTGTTGACTCAGAATCGGAAACATGGAATATGTCACCACAAGCGCTAGAACATGCATTATATGATGCTAATAAGGCGGGGAAATTACCGAAGGCCGTTATTCTTGTTCATTTATATGGACAGAGTGCTAAATTAGATGAAATTCTTTCGCTTTGTAATCAATATGATGTTCCTATCATTGAGGATGCAGCAGAATCTCTAGGTTCTACATATAAAGGGAAAGCAAGCGGTACATTTGGGAGGTTTGGGGTTTATTCATTTAACGGAAATAAAATTATTACAACTTCGGGTGGTGGAATGCTTGTATCTGATGATACGGAAGCATTAGTGAAAGCGAAATTTTTAGCGACGCAAGCAAAGGATCCAGCACCACATTATGAACATAGTGAGATAGGATATAATTATCGAATGAGTAATATTTTAGCTGGTGTTGGGAGAGGGCAATTAGAAGTGTTAGAAGATAGAGTGAGGGCGAGAAGGCGTATATTTAATCGGTATTATGAAGAATTATCTCACATACCTGGATTTTATTTTATGCCGGAATTAGAAAATACTCGCTCGAATCGTTGGCTTACAACTATGATGATTGATGAAAAGGAATCGGGTATCTCTATTGGAAAATTATTGACAACTTTAGCAGAAGAGAATATTGAAGCACGTCCTACGTGGAAGCCACTACATATGCAGTCACTTTTTAAAGAAAGTAAGTATTATTCTCATCAGAAAGATAATGATGTATCCGCAAGGTTATTTGAAAAGGGGATTTGTCTTCCTTCTGGGTCCAATATGATGGATGAGGATCAGTGGAGAGTTGTTCAGGCGATTATAAATATTATATAACATGGGATAATTCACAGAGAAACAAGTACATATTAATGTTCATTATAATGAACATTAACGTTGTTTATTTGGTGTATATTTCCATTATTATATTGACGTGAAAGTAATATAATGATAATTTAAATGTATCTATACCTAGGTTTATAGGTGAATTAGGATGTATGGTTGATTGGGAGTTAAAATGTATATTTTAGTTCTTTAAAAAGAATTAAGTCAAGGGGAAAAGTTGTATTAAATAAAAAAGAACCTTTGCGGTAACTTGTTGTATAAGGGGTGGGGAAAATGAGTGCTATAACAGGTATTATTCATTTTAATGAAGAAACTATATCGATTCAGCATGGCACACAGTTAATGAGTTATTTACAAAAGTACCCTGCTGATGATATTCAAATATGGCATAAAGAAAATGTTTTTCTGGGATGTCACGCACAGTGGATCACACCAGAATCTGTTGGTGAACAATTACCCTTTTATAATTACGAAAAGCAACTGGCAATTACAGCAGATGCTATTATTGATAATCGTAATGAGTTATTTGAAAAATTACAAGTGGATTATGCAGATAGAAAAAACATGACAGATAGTGAGTTGATTTTACTCTCTTATCAGAAATGGGGGGAAGCGGCTCCAAAATATTTGGTAGGCGATTTTGCCTTTATGATTTGGGATGAGAAAAAACAAACCCTTTTTGGAGCAAGAGATTTTTCGGGAAGCCGAACCCTTTATTTTTATCGTGGTGAGGAAAAGTTTGCTTTTTGCACTATTATAAATCCGTTATTTACTCTACCATATGTTGAGAAAAAATTGAATGAGCAGTGGCTTGCTGAATTTTTAGCTATACCTGTAAATTTCGAATCAGTAGATTCACAGCAAACAGTTTATAAATATATAGAACAGGTGCCTCCATCACACACTATTTCGGTAAAGAATGGCAAAGTTAATTTTTCGCGATACTATACACCAACTACTGGGAAAATGCTTAATTTAAAATCAAATGAAGAGTATGAAGAGGCATTTCGAGATGTGTATCAAAGTGCGGTGAAGGCACGTTTAAGAACACATCACAAAGTAGGAGCTCATTTGAGCGGAGGGCTAGACTCTGGTTCTGTCGTTAGCTTTGCTGCAAAAGATTTACGTGCTGAAAATAAAAAATTACATACGTTTAGCTATGTCCCAGTAGAAGGATTTGTAGATTGGACACACAAAGGTAGGATAGCCGACGAAAGACCATTTATTCAATCAACTGTAAAGCATGTAGGGAATATACAGGATTATTATTTAGAACTGCCGGAGAGAAGCCCACTATCGGAAATTGATGATTGGCTGGAAACAATGGAGATGCCATATAAATTTTTTGAGAATACTTTTTGGTTGAGTGGAGTTTATGAAAAAGCATCTCAGCATGGAATAGGGGTACTCCTTAGTGGCCAAAGAGGTAATTGGACAGTATCGTGGGGGCCTATTTTAGATTATCAGGCAATGTTGTTAAAAAAGCTACATTGGATGCGTTTTTATCGTGAACTATATTTATATAGTAGAAATCTAGGCGTGAAAAAATCACGTGTTTTTGAAGTGGTAAAAAGAAAGGCATTTCCATTTTTACATCAGTTACTTTCTTCAGAGGAACAAGATGTTTTTCCTAGGATAATCAATCCGGAATTTGCAAAAAAAATGAATGTTTTTGATAGACTCAAAGAACAGGATATTGATATAACAGGTACCTCTATCTCAAATGCATATGACATGAAAAGAGAACAGTTTGAAAAAACATATTATTGGAGCATAAATGGAACGTATGAAACGAAATTATCGTTACGTTATGCTTTATGGGATCGCGATCCTACAAATGACTTACGGATTGTTCAATTTTGTTTGTCAGTCCCGGAAGAACAGTATGTTCAAAATGGTGTAGATCGATCTCTTATTCGGAGAGCTACAAAAAATTTACTTCCTGATAAAGTACGATTAAATCAACGGGTTCGGGGTGTTCAAGGTGCAGATGGTGTTTACCGTATGGCTCCTTTTTGGAATGAATTCATTGAGGAAGTTGAAGAACTTAGTGTAGATCCAATAATCTCTGAATTTCTAAATGTAGAGGTAATTAAGAAAGCTATCTCGAAACTCTGTAAAGAACCTCGACCAGAGTATGCATTTGATCTAGATTTTAGAGTTTTAATGCGCAGCTTAATCTTCTATCGATTTATAAAAAAATCAATATGAAAGGAGGTGATACGTATGAAAAAGGAATGGAAACAACCTGTATTAGAAGTACTTAATATTAATATGACTATGGCGGGGCCTGGACATAAATATCCTGACTCGATTCAACCTGATCCAGATGATCCAGTGAAGTATAGTTAAGTCACTGGAAAATAAGCTCTTATATAACTTTGTTATATAAGAGCTTTCAAAAAATTGACAATGTGGGGTGAATAGGATGATCAATTCTATGGAGAATGTGTTATACAAAGCCTTCGGGTTAAAAATAGTAAGTGAAATCCCATTACCCGAATTGTCTGAGCTGAATGAAAAGAAAGAAATGGCGGATGTTCAAATTGAAATAACGGATTTATCTGAACAATGGGATAAATATAGCGAAGAACAGAAAAAAATAATTGTAGTGGAAGATGATGTAGTGATGTTTCATGTTCCTCAGACTGCAATATTTTCTGTCCAAGCGGGCGAGAGAATTATTTTTTCACCTATGCCAGGGGCGGAAGAAAATAAAATCCGACTATATATTCTGGGGACTTGTATGGGTGCACTTTTAATGCAACGCAAAGTACTTCCGTTGCATGGAAGCGTAATTGCTATAGAAGGGAAAGCATATGCTCTAATTGGTGATTCAGGAGCCGGAAAATCAACTTTAGCCTCGGCTTTTTTAAGTAAAGGATACCAGTTTTTAAGTGATGATATAGTCGCTGTGTCTCTTTTATGTAAGAATACCCCAATAGTCCATCCATCTTATCCACAACAAAAATTATGGAAAGAAAGTTTAGATGAGTTTGGAATGGGAATAACGCAATATAGCTCTTTGTTTGAAAGAGAAACGAAGTATGCTGTTCCTGTGAATTCTCAATTCTTTCCTGATCCATTACCTCTTGCTGGTGTTATTGAATTAGTAAAAACACAGGGAGAAGATATTGAGATGACCCGTATAGAAGGGCTCGCACGCTTGTATAAATTATACCGTCATACTTTTAGGAGTTCTTTGATTTCTAAATTAGGATTGATGGAATGGCATTTTGAAACTTCAACTAATATTGCAAGTGGAATGGAAATGTTTCAAGTAAGCCGCCCGGCCTCAAGATTTACAGCTCATGAGCTTGTGGAAGTTATTTTAAGTGCTATACAGAAAGGGAGTATGGTTGATGGTTGTCCACTCGAGAAAAATATCATTAGAACATAACGTTGTCCAAAGTAAGGGTAATATAGTAAGCGATATGGATGGAGAAAAAGTTATGTTAAATGTCCAGAAAGGAAATTACTATAACTTAGGTGAAATAGGCGGAGAAATATGGGAGCTTATTGAAAAGCCAATAATAATTAATCAGCTTGTTACTATGCTAGTATCTAACTATGATATTGAACGAAAAGATTGTGAAGAGCAAGTTCTTTCCTTTTTAGAGTGTTTGTTTCAAGAAGGGTTAATTCAAATAAAAGATCAGCCTAATAGATAGATTCGTAATTTCAAAAGAACTGTTAGGAAGGGATTAATAAATATTGTGAAAAGGTTAAGGATGTTTTTATCACTGAACATGAAAACAAAGCTCTTATTTTTAGAGGCTTTTATTTTTTTAGGATGGGCACGTGTACTAAAAAATATTACATTTTCCAAAGTTGCACCTTCTTTAGGAGATTACATGAGTGAAACGTCAAGTACTCATATTCAACCGCACGGAGATACGCTAAAAAAGGTGTCCGAAGCAATTTCTATTATGAGTCTTTATACTTTTTGGGAAAGTCAGTGCCTTGTTAAAGCTATAGCTGGGATGAAAATGCTCGAAAAACGTCATATTGATAGTACTCTTTATTTAGGAACCGCTAAGGATAATAATGGAGAATTAATTGCACACGCATGGTTACGTAGCGGTTCTTTTTATGTTACTGGATCAGAGGGGATGGAGAAGTTTACTGTCGTTGGATCATTTGCAAAGAGGTTAAGTGAGGACACTATTAAAGGAGAGTAAAATGAGGAATGATTTTGGTCTTGATGTAGAGTTCATGTCTAAGGAATTGAAATTTCTTTTTGCAATTTTGAAGTTACAAGATGACGAAACATTGCAAACTTACAGTAGTGAATGGTTTGCAGATATTGATTGGGAGGTTTTTCTTGAGCAAGCTATGCATCATCGTGTTTATCCGGTGATTTATAAAAAACTTAAACAGGTAGATGAGGAACGAATTCCTTCACATGTTGTACAAACTTTAAATAGAAAATATAAAAATAATACATTTCAAATGCTTTATTTAAGTGCTGAAATGGAACGAATAAATAAACTTTTTAATGAAAATGAGATTCGTACGATGTTTCTAAAAGGGCCTGTACTATCTCAGGATTTATATGGAGATATTTCTTTGCGAACATCCTGCGATTTGGACGTTCTCATTCCTATTCAAAATTTAGAAAAAGTAGAAAAACTACTTTTAGAGCAAGGATATGTGAAAGATGATTATATTCAAACGATATTAAGTGATTGGAAATGGAGGCATCACCATATAACATTTTTCCATCCAACAAGGCGAATCAAACTTGAAATTCATTGGAGGTTAAATCCCGGACCGGGTAAGGAACCTGGGTTTGAAGAACTTTGGAAGCGAAAGAGAAAAAGTACACTTACGAGTAATTCGGTATATATGTTAGGAAAGGAAGACTTATTTTTATTTCTTGTATCTCATGGTGCCAGACATGGTTGGTCCAGGTTACGTTGGTTAGTAGACATAAAAAAAATTGTCGATCAAGATCTTAACTGGAATGAGATTCATAAATTAATGAGAAAATACCAAATACTTCATTTGGGAGGACAAGCATTAATTTTGGCATCACAATTGCTAGGTACACGACTAAATGAAAGAATGACGGGATTAGTAGCTAAAAAACATTCGAAGCAGCTAGCACAAGAAGCACTGTTTTATTTCAAGAAAATGATCAACTTGCATTCTGAACCTGTTCCTGAAGAAGTACTTGCTTATCATAGTAGACATTTATTTTCACTGATGTCTAATCAGCAAAAAATTATATTTATTTTGAGCCAACTTTATCCTTATCCAATTGATGCAAAAACATTACCGTTACCTAAATCTCTTCATTTTTTATATTTTCCTTTACGTCCGTTTCTATGTCTTTGGAGGAAAACAAAGGAGCTTGCTTTGTTATAGGGGGAACATCGATGAATCATATTATATATTTTATGAAGAAATTATATTCTTCTGCAGGGAAAATTCTGTATGTGAATTTGTTTGGTATGGTTTTAATAAGTTTACTTGAAGGGATAGGTATTATTTTATTAATTCCTATGATAAGTATGACTGGAATAATCAATGTAGGTGAGGAGACTGCTTTTATTGCACCTGTCTATAGGTTTTTACAGAATTTCCCTAAAACAACAAGTTTAATTTCTATTTTAGGTATATATATACTAATAGTGTTAGGTCAAAATCTACTACAAAGAAACATAACGCTAAGGGATGCGAGAACGCAACAAGCTTTTGTACGAGAATTAAGAATAGAAACATATAGTATGATTTTAAAAGCGAAGTGGAGTTTTTTTTTAGAGAAAAGGAAAACAAATCTAATAAATATATTAACTACAGAATTAGCTCGCGTAAGTTATGGGGTTAATTTAATTTTACAATTGTTAGCTGCTATTCTGTTTACATTCATACAGGTGGGGATTGCGTTTTTATTATCACCCCAAATAACTATATTTGTTTTGGTCTTTGGCTTATTATTCTTGGTAGCTTCTCGTGTTTTTATAAAAAAAGCACGAATACTAGGCGGTAAGACCTCAAAATTGGCACAAGGCTATCTTTCTGGTATAACAGATCATTTTAATGGAATTAAAGATATAAAGAGTAATACTTTGGAAGCATCACGTTTAGATTGGTTACAATCTATAACAGGAAAGATGAGTAACGAACAAATGGAGTATATGAGAATAAGATCGAACTCTCAATTGTTTTATAAAGTTTCAATGGCTATTTTAATTGCATTTTTTATATTATTATCAGTAAGTATATTTAAAGCTCAACCGGCCCAATTACTATTAATCATACTCATCTTTTCGAGGATATGGCCACGATTTATGACAATTCAGTCAAATTTAGAACAGCTTGCTGCAAGCATTCCTGCTTTTAAGTCATTATGGGAATTACAAGGGGAATGTATTGAAGCGATTGAAATGCAGGATATACATCAGCAAAAACATATAAAGCCGATTTGTATAGAACAGGGTATTGAATGTAAGGATATTTATTTTCGGTATAATAAGAAGGAGCATTTGTATGCACTTCAAAATATTAATGTGAAAATACCAATCAATAGTATGACGGCTATTGTGGGACATTCGGGAGCTGGGAAGAGTACATTAATCGATGTTTTAATGGGATTGATTCAACCAGAGAAAGGTCAAGTATTAATAGATGGAACTCCTCTTACAAGTGAAAATTTATTGTCATTGAGACGGGCTATTAGTTATGTGCCACAAGATCCTTTTTTATTTAATGCAAGCATAAGAGAAAATTTATTGATGATTGAGCCGAATGCGAGTGAAGAACAAATTTGGACTGCATTAGATTTTGCGGCGGCAGCTGAATTTGTACGAATGCTTCCAAAAGGGCTTGATACTCTCATTGGAGATCGTGGAGTGAGACTTTCAGGTGGTGAACGTCAACGACTTGTACTAGCTCGAGCTATTTTAAGACAACCATCCATTTTAGTATTAGATGAAGCTACGAGTGCATTAGATACTGAAAATGAAGTAAAGATCCAATCAGCAATAGAAAGATTGAAAGGAACGATGACTATTGTTGTTATTGCGCATCGGTTATCTACGATCCGTAATGCAGATCAAGTTATTGTTTTAGGAAAAGGTGAAATTGTTCAAAAGGGTGAATTTAATCAATTGGCTAAAGAGAGAAAAGGTGTGTTTCGAAATTTATTAGGGTCACAAATGGAAGTGGGTTCATAGAGGAGAAAGATTGAATGAAATTTTGTATTATTGTAATTAGAGTTGAATGATAGCCCGGATAATGGTCAGTTATAACAGATCTTATTCGGGCTTTTATATTTGTATTTTGTAAATTTAGGGAATAAATATAATTTAGTACCTTGCAATAAATAGTACTGAGTGGTATATTATGGGTAAAGCAGGTACCGTGTATTGAACAGTACTAAAATGAGAAAGGGGGATTGTCCTTGAACGTTCAGTTTAAAAAAGGTGTGTTAGAACTGTGTGTATTGGCACTTGTAAAACGTAAGGATTGTTATGGTTATGAACTTGTTCAGCAAATCTCTAATAAATTTTTAATATCGGAAGGTTCTGTATATCCGTTATTACGTCGTTTAACGAAAGAGGGATATTTTCAAACGTATTTAAAAGAATCCACGGAAGGACCGCCCCGTAAATATTATCAACTAACAGAGCAAGGAGAGATGCAACTTACGTTATTAGTAACAGAGTGGCGTGATTTTGCTAAAGGTGTTCAAGAAATTATTGAAGGGGTGGAATGGGATGAGTAAAGAACAGTTTCTTAAAGAATTATCAAGTCATCTTAGAAAGTTACCAGAAGAAGAGCGACAAGATATTTTATTTGATTATGAAGAGCACTTTCAGTTTGGGATGGAAGAGGGGAAAACTGAATCAGAAATAATAAAGGGACTTGGCTCTCCAAAGGTAATTGCGAAAGACTTGCTTGCTTTGTATCGCTTTGATGAGATGAAAAAGGATCCATCGACTTCGAATATAACAAGAGCTGTCATGGCGGCGGTTGGACTTAGCTTGTTTAATTTTATTATTGTGTTAGGCCCGTTAGTTGCAATTATCGGTTTTATATTTTCTTTTTGGGTCGGTGGGATTGCTAGTGTAGTGACACCATTTTTCGTTATTGTAAAAGTATTTATGGGCACTTTTATATGGTTGGATCTTTTCGTTAGTATAACGTTTGTTGGAGTAGGTTTGTTGTTATGTATTGTAGCTTATTATAGTACGAGGTGGTTTAAAAGATTATGTGTACGCTATGTAGTCTGGAACTTCAAAATGATAAAAGGGGAGTAGATGATGAAAAAGATATTATTAGTAGCTATCGCTTGTATCATTATTGGAGTAATAGGGATTTCACAAACATATGAAAAAGCAGTACAAACTGCAGAAAAAGGAGATAAAGAGGACGTAATTAAAAACGAAACGCTAAAAAATGTAGAAGTTAAGTTAGATGCAGGAGATATTGTTGTCCAAAAATCTCCTGATTCCTCTTTTTATGTAAAGCAAACAGGAGACGTAAGTAAACAGGAGATTCGTATTGCTGAAGATGGTGATACGTTAAAAGTCATAGGGGAAATAGAAAAAGGTGTTTCATTTGATTTTTCATTTTACAATTTTGGATTTCAAACGCCTAGATTGACTATATTAGTACCTGAACGTTCTTATCAAGAGATAAAAGTAAATTCATCCGCTGGACAAATAGAAATAAGTAATGTGAAAAGTGACCGCGTAAGTGTTGAAACACTCGCCGGAGAAGTGGATTTGAAACATGTAACAGCAAAGAGTGTAGAGGGGTCTACAAAAGCTGGTAAGGTGAATTTTAAAAAAGTAATAGGGAAAGTAACAGCAAAAACGGCTAGTGGGGATATAGATATTATTGATCATGATTCTAAATATGATTTAGAGGCAAGTTCAACTGCTGGAGATGTAGATATTACTTTATTGGAAAAACCACAAGATGCAGTTATCACTGGGCAAACCGCTGCTGGAGACGTGACAATTTTTAAAGAGGACAATAAAAATATAACGATTGGTAATGGTAGTAAAAAGATTAGCGGTAAAACCGCTGCTGGAGATGTTACTATTGAAACGCGTTAATAATTAATGAAATGAATTCTTTTGAATGAACGGAAATCTATCAAAATATAAAAAGAAGATAATGCCCTATATAAATAAGGGAATTATCTTCTTTTTATTATTTTTAATGTAAATCACGATATACGCCAATTACTTTTCCAATAACTGACACTTGTTTTAAAATAATAGGTTCTAGTGAAGAGTTTTCCGGTTGTAGACGGAAATGATCTTTTTCTTTATAGAAACGTTTAACAGTTGCTTCGTTATCTTCTGTTAAAGCAACTACAATTTCACCGTTGTTTGCAGACTGTTGTTGGCGAACAACAACTAAATCACCATCAAAGATACCAGCTTCAATCATGCTATCTCCAGAAATACGTAACATAAACACTTGATCTGCTCCAGCAACGATACTAGCTGGAAGTGGGAAGTGATCTTCTACACTTTCGACTGCTGTAATCGGTAAACCGGCAGTAACTTTTCCGACGATTGGAACTTGAATAACAGATTGTGTTTCCGTTCGGTTGTCACCTAAAATTTCAATTGCGCGTGGTTTTGTTGGATCGCGTCGGATATATCCTTTTTCTTCTAGTCGTGATAAATGTCCGTGCACTGTAGAACTAGAAGCGAGGCCGACTGCTTGACCGATTTCACGTACGGAAGGTGGATATCCTTTTTCTTGTACTTTTAGCTTAATAAAGTCGAGAATGTCTTGCTGGCGTTTCGTTAACTTTTCCATGTTTTCTAACACCTCGTTTTCTTTCATTTTTCTTATTATTAAGTATAACATGCGAAAAAACATTCTACAAACATAAGTTCGAACGAAAGGCGAATTTATGATACACTATAAGGAAAATATAGTGAGAAAGAAGGGTTCAAAATGAATGCAATTATTTATGCACGTGTGAGCACAACAAAAGAAGAACAGGAAACATCATTATTGCGTCAAAAAGATGAATTATTGCATTTAGCTGAGCGCTATCAAATGGATGTTACAAAGGTAATTGAAGAGCAGGCTAGCGGTTATACAATTGAACGTAATGGCATATTAGAAGTGCTAGATACAATTCGAGATGAACAAGTTGATGTACTACTTATACAAGATGAAACGCGTCTTGGTAGAGGAAATGCAAAGATTGCGTTAATGCATTGTTTACATAAAGAGGGGATAAAAGTTTATACGCACACGCATAGTGGTGAATTACAGCTTTCAGATTCTGATTCGATGGTGCTAAATATAATTGGGATCGTTGAAGAGTATCAAAGAAAGATCCACAATTTAAAAATTAAACGTGGCATGCAAAGAGCAGTGGAGAAAGGATTTCGTCCAGAGAATAATTTGAAAAATCGTCATTTAAGCGTAGGACGTGAGAAAAAAGAAGTGCCAATTGAGGAAATTGTACGTTTGCGCCGGAATGAATTAACTTTTGAAGAAATTGCAGCAACACTTCGTGGTTTTGGTCATGATGTTTCAAAAGCAACTGTACATCGAAGGTATGTAGAGTATACAAAGCAATTGCTTGATAAAGAGGACTAACTATTGTATGATAATAATCAGTTTTGAGTAGAAGGGGGATTCGAGATGCCAAGTCAAGAACTCATTGAACGCATTAACTTCTTAGCGAAAAAAGCAAAAGCTGAAGGCTTAACTGAAGAAGAACAACGTGAGCGCCAATCGCTACGTGAACAATATTTAAAAGGATTTCGTCAAAATATGTTAAACGAATTAAAAGGAATTAAAGTCGTTAACGAAGAAGGAACGGATGTTACACCGGCGAAATTAAAAGCTTTAAAAAAGCAAGATAATGCAAAATTAAATTAAAAGATGGGCGCAGCCCATCTTTTTTTATTTTTTAAAATTGTTATTTAATAACTTTCCAGTTTTCATTTTTCGTTGCTTCTATCCTTTTATGCTTCAATATATAGTTAGCGATAAGTTCAGACATATCTGTTGGTATGTCTTTTACTACTAGTTTATTTTGAAACATAAAGAAATTCCCGCCGCCACTTGCACGATAATTATTCATAACAACGTCATATTCTTCATTCATATTAAGAGGAGTGCCTTTATACTGCAAAGACTCTACTCTCTCACCAATTGGTTTTGAAATGTTTAATACGTACGAAATCCCTTCCCACATATCGTAATTATAGTGTTGCGGCTTTGGTTCTATGTAGGTAGGGGTTACGATGATGGATCCATCTGCTTTTAATGTGAAATAAGAAGCAGAGAGTTCGAGAGCATCTTTTATATCCGCTCCGGTTATTCTAATTACTTTTAATGTATTTGGATAAATATAATTAGAAACGATGTCACGCATTGTTACATGTTTCGGGAAACCTGGAGATGTATTATGGAACAAACTTGTGCAAGAAATTGAAACATTAGCTATATCCATCTGTATTTTATTTATGAATTCAATAAAAGGGTGGTCTTGCAAACGAGTTTGCATAGCATCTGAAATTTGCATGTCCCCATAGATTAGTCCAATAGGTTTATCAAGCCAATTTTGTGTTTTCTCTTCATAATCGTCAACCAAGGAAAGAACATCTTGGTCTGCCGCAATTCCTTGTACGGGCAATAACTCTGAATAACTCTCTTTTTTCACCCATTTTTGTTCTGCTTTTTCGAATGTTACTGTTACTTTTCCAACTGAGTGTCCATTGCATCCGGTCTGTAAAATTGTTACACCATTCATCACGGTGTGAGCGATTTCTCGGTGTTGGTGGCCTGTTAGTAAAATATCTATGCCTTCAATTTCATGGCACATTGCATATCCTTGGTTTTCACCTGTTAAAACTTCAGTCGGTACTCCGGTTTGTAAATCGCGTTCAAATCCCCCGTGATAGGCTACGACTAGTAAATCTGGTTTTTCATGTTTACGGATGTAAGAAACCCATTTTTTTGTTGTTTCAAATGCATCTTCAAATTGTAAATCTTTAATATGATGTGCTTGTTCCCAATGGGGGATGTAATGCGTTGTCACCCCTAAAATAGCAATTTTTATATTTGATTCAATATGTTTTATTATATATGGTTTCCCGAAATAAGGTTCTTTTCTGTTTTTATCTAAAATGTTTGCTGATAGATAAGGGGAATTTGCAGTAGCCACAGCATTATTTAATATATCCATTCCATAATTAAATTCATGATTTCCGATAATTGCAATGTCATACTCTAAGTAGTTGGCTAATAAGGACATTGGGTTTTCCATATCTTTTTCGTATGTAGCGTAATGATAAGTAAATGGTGTTCCTTGAATGAAGTCCCCGTTATCAATTAAAAGAACGTTTGTGTTTTGAGAACGTTCTTTTTTTATAAGAGTGGAAATCTTAGCTAAACCAATGTCTGCTTGGGAGTTATCTTGGTAGTGAATTGGATAAACAGTACCATGTATATCGCTTGTTAATAAGATGTTTAAAGTTACAATTTGATTTTGATTCAATATCATTCACCTTTTCTATTGTTATCTACTAATTAAGCATATCAAATATATGAAGGGAAATTTAATGTGAATGTATAGAATGTGTAAAGATTCTGTAAATAGGGGATTATTCGTGAAAATGTGTGATATATTTCTTCATGTTTACGGAAGGTTATTTTATAAAAACAAAAATGGAGGCATTAATATGTTGAAAAAAGTTTTTGTAATGAGTACAACAGTTGTACTAGCAGCGGGATTATTAAGTGGCTGTGGAACGAAGGAATCAAGTGCAAGTAAAAATGAAGATACGAAAAAAGGTTATGTACCGAAGACTTTAAATGTTCAATTTGTTCCTTCTCAAAATGCAGATACGTTAGAGGCGAAGGCAAAACCGTTGGAAAAGCTATTAAGTGATAAATTAAATATGCCGGTAAAAGTTAGTATTTCAACGAATTACAATACAATTGTAGAAGCGATGGCATCTAAGCAAGTAGATGTAGGCTTTTTACCTCCAACAGCGTATGTGTTAGCGCATGAGAAAAAGGCTGCAAATGTAATTTTACAGGCACAACGTTTTGGTGTAGATGATGAGACAGGCGCTCCTACAAAAGATTTAGTAGACTTTTATAAATCTGAGTTTGTTGTTAAGAAAGATTCTAATATTAACAGTGTAAAAGATTTAAAAGGTAAAAAAATTGGTTATCAAGATGTAACATCGTCAGCGGGGTATGTATGGCCTGCGGCTGTATTGTTAAAAGAGGGAATTGATCCGTTGAAAGATGTGAAACCTGTTACATTAAAAGGTCATGATCAGTCACTTATTGCTCTTTTAAATGGTGATGTAGATGCAGCTGTTGTATTCCAAGATGCTCGTAATATTGTAAAAAAAGATTATCCTAATATATTCGATCAAACGAAAATAGTGAAATTTACGGAGAAAATTCCAAACGATACGATTTCTGTACGTTCTGATTTAGATGCAGAGTGGAGCAAGAAATTACAGGATGCTTTCATTGAAATAGGAAAGAATGAGGAAGGGCACAAAATCATTAAAGAAGTATACTCACATGAAGGATACGTTAAATCTGATGATAGTAAATTTGATATCGTTCGTGAATACGGAAAGAAAGTAAAAACGCAATAATACATATGGAAATGGAAGCTAACTGGAAGGGGTGTAGTTTCAGTTAGTTTGCCGTTTTGAATACATAGAAGGTAGGTAAGATGTGTGATAGAGTTTCGAAATGTCTCCAAAGTGTATCCGAATGGTACAAAAGGATTGAATAATATAAACTTAAAAATTCAAAAAGGTGAGTTTGTTGTAATGGTAGGGTTATCCGGGGCTGGAAAGTCTACACTTCTCAGATCGGTAAATCGCCTTCATGAGATTACGGAAGGTGAAATCATAATAGAAGGTGAGTCTATTACTGCTGCAAAAGGAAAAGGGTTACGACGTATGCGCCGGGATATAGGTATGATTTTTCAAAGCTTTAACCTTGTAAAGCGGTCAACGGTATTGAAGAATGTATTAGCTGGCCGTGTTGGGTATCATTCGACACTGCGTACAACGTTAGGTCTATTTCCAAAAGAGGATTTGGAGCTTGCATTTCAATCGTTAAAAAGAGTGAATATTTTAGAAAAAGCATATGCGAGGGCTGATGAATTATCAGGAGGACAACAGCAACGTGTATCGATTGCTAGAGCGTTGGCGCAAGAAGCGAAAATCATATTGGCAGATGAACCTGTTGCATCGTTAGATCCGTTGACAACAAAGCAAGTGCTAGATGATTTGAAGAAAATCAATGAAGATTTTGGAATTACGACAATTGTAAACTTACATTCTATTGATTTAGCTAGGCAATATGCTACACGCATTATTGGATTACATGCAGGTGAAATTGTTTTTGATGGTTCAGTAGAAGAGGCAACGGATGAAAAATTTGCTGAAATTTATGGGGACGTAGCTCAGAAAAGCGAATTATTAGAGGTGGCAGCTAAATGAATGACGTGACGATATATTCGAAATCGATACCGAAGCCGCCGAGTAAATTGAAACATATGTTAACAGCTATTCTAGTTATTTTACTTTTGTGGGGAAGTAGTGTGCAGGTCGACGCATCATTTGCAAAACTAGTAGTTGGTTTTCCTAATATGATGGATTTGCTGAAAGAGATGGTGCCGCCAGATTGGAGCTATTTTCAAGTTATTACAACAGCAATGTTAGATACAATACGCATGGCAATTATTGGGACGACTTTAGGAGCGATTTTAGCTATTCCAATTGCACTATTTGCGGCAAGTAATGTGTTTACTAGCGCGTTTTTGTACAGTCCAGCTCGATTGATTTTAAATTTTATCCGGACAATACCAGATTTATTATTAGCGGCAATTTTCGTAGCTATTTTTGGAATAGGACCACTTCCAGGTATTTTAGCGCTTACTTTTTTCTCAATTGGACTCGTGGCGAAATTGTTGTATGAGTCAATTGAATCAATTGATCCAGGTCCATTAGAAGCGATGACAGCGGTAGGAGCAAATAAGGTGCAATGGATTGTTTATGGGGTAATTCCGCAAGTAAAAGCGCACTTTGTCTCCTATGTCCTTTATACATTTGAGGTGAATGTGCGTGCAGCAGCTGTTCTAGGCTTAGTAGGAGCGGGTGGTATTGGATTATATTACGATCGTACACTTGGATTTTTACAATATCAACAAACTGCTTCTATTATTATTTATACTCTTGTTGTTGTATTGCTAATTGATTATGTAAGTACATTGTTGCGGGAGAAATTATAATGAGTAAAACGACGATAATCGTACCGAAACCGAAGAAACCGAGTGTATATCGCTGGATTATTTTTATAGCACTTACAGTTATATATGTATGGGCCTTTTCAGGAGTCCCGCTAGAGGGAATAAAGGATACAGCGGGAGAAATTACAAAAGCAATTATGACAGGCGTACTGAACCCAGATTGGTCCTATGTATCTTTACCAGATGGTGAAGATTTATTACATGGTTTAATTGATACGTTGGCAATTGCGATATTAGGTACATTTATTTCTGCCTTTTTATCTGTTCCATTTGCTTTTTGGGCGGCAACGAATATGAGTAGTGGAAAATTAACTTCAGTAACTGGGAAATTTGTACTTAGTTTTGTTCGTACATTTCCTGAATTAGTTATGGCCCTTTTATTTATAAAAGCTGTCGGTCCAGGCT
The DNA here is from genome assembly GCF_042136375.2 of Bacillus altaicus. Lineage (NCBI taxonomy): Bacteria > Bacillati > Bacillota > Bacilli > Caryophanales > Bacillaceae > Bacillus > Bacillus altaicus. Next base: position 2,073,566 of record NZ_CM143394.1, read on the forward strand.
CTTTCGCCGGAGTTTTAGCTTTAGGATTACACTCTATCGGAATGTTAGGGAAACTATATTCGGAAGGAATTGAGAATATAGACAAGGGACCGACGGAAGCGTTAATCGCAACAGGTGCAAATCGGTTTCAAATACTTTGGTATGCAGTATTACCACAAGTGTTCCCGGATTTTCTATCGTATACGTTATACAGATTCGAAATTAATGTACGATCCGCTGCGATTTTAGGTGTTATTGGAGCAGGTGGTATTGGTACTCCATTAATTTTTGCACTGAGTTCACGGAATTGGTCCCGCGTGGGAATTATTTTATTAGGCATCATTTTAATGGTAATTATAATTGATTTTATTTCAAGTTCGATTCGAAAACGGATTGTTTAACGAATTTTAAAAGCATCTAATTCAGATGCTTTTTGTATTTTTAAAGGTTATCAAAAAGGAGATATATCAGAAAATAGTATATTTGTATAAATATACAGATAATTATCTTTATTTTTAAAATAAAAACAATTAAAAAGTATGTCATATTGAATGCCCATACATTCCCTGAATCACTGTTTTTTTTATAAAAAATCAAAAAAACATCAACATATTTGTCGATACATGTTGTATAATTTTGCGTGGGAAGCTATCATATAAATGTATAAAACGTTTACTAACATACGCGAAGGGAAGAATAGCATGTCACATTCAATCGAACAACTTTCTATCAACACGATTCGCACATTATCCATTGATGCGATTGAAAAAGCAAACTCTGGTCACCCAGGAATGCCAATGGGTGCAGCACCAATGGCTTATACATTATGGACTCAATTTATGAAACACAATCCAAATAACCCAACGTGGTTTAACCGCGATCGTTTCGTATTATCTGCAGGTCATGGCTCAATGTTACTATACAGCCTACTTCATCTATCTGGTTATGACTTAACAATGGATGATTTAAAGAACTTCCGTCAATGGGGAAGCAAAACTCCAGGACATCCTGAGTATGGTCACACAGCAGGTGTAGATGCAACAACTGGTCCACTTGGACAAGGTATTGCAACAGCTGTTGGTATGGCGATGGCTGAAAGACATTTAGCAGCAAAGTATAACCGTGATGCGTACAATGTAGTAGATCATCATACATACGCTATTTGTGGTGATGGCGATTTAATGGAAGGCGTTTCTGCTGAAGCATCTTCATTAGCTGCTCATTTACAATTAGGTCGTCTTGTAGTGTTATACGATTCTAATGACATTTCTTTAGATGGCGATTTAAATCGTTCATTCTCTGAAAGTGTAGAAGATCGTTATACAGCATACGGCTGGCAAGTTATCCGTGTTGAGGATGGAAATGATATTGAAGCAATTGCAAAAGCAATTGAAGAAGCGAAAGCTGACGAAAAACGCCCAACGCTAATTGAAGTAAGAACGACAATTGGTTTCGGTTCTCCAAACAAATCAGGAAAATCAGCTTCACATGGTTCTCCGCTTGGTGTAGACGAAACAAAATTAACGAAAGAAGCATATGCTTGGACTGCTCAACAAGATTTCCATGTAGCAGAAGAAGTATATGACAACTTCCGTAAAACGGTACAAGATGCTGGCGAGACTGCACAAGCTGCATGGAACACGATGCTTGGTGAATATGCACAAGCATATCCAGAATTAGCAAACGAGCTGCAAACAGCAATGAATGGTCTTCTTCCAGAAGGTTGGGAACAAAGTTTACCAACTTATGAATTAGGATCAAAAGCAGCAACACGTAATTCTTCAGGTGCTGTAATTAATGCTATTGCAGAGTCTGTACCATCATTCTTTGGTGGATCAGCTGACCTTGCTGGTTCTAACAAAACATACATGAATAACGAAAAAGACTTCACAAGAGCTGATTACAGCGGTAAAAACATTTGGTACGGTGTTCGTGAGTTTGCGATGGGTGCAGCAATGAACGGTATTGCACTACATGGCGGTTTAAAAACTTACGGTGGTACGTTCTTCGTATTCTCTGACTACTTACGTCCAGCAATTCGCCTTGCAGCATTAATGCAATTGCCTGTAACGTATGTATTCACACATGATAGTATCGCTGTTGGTGAAGATGGTCCAACGCATGAGCCGGTTGAACAATTAGCGGCACTTCGTGCAATGCCAAACGTTTCTGTTCTTCGTCCAGCTGACGGTAACGAATCTGTTGCAGCTTGGAGATTAGCTTTAGAATCTACAAAAACACCAACTGCATTAGTGTTAACTCGTCAAGATCTTCCAACATTAGAAGGTGCAAAAGACGATACTTATGAAAAAGTAGCAAAAGGTGCATATGTAGTTTCTACAAGCAAGAAAGAAACGGCTGATGTAATCCTACTTGCAACTGGATCTGAAGTAAGCTTAGCAATCGAAGCGCAAAAAGCTTTAGCAGCAGACGGCGTTGATGCAGCTGTTGTTAGCATGCCATCTATGGATCGCTTTGAAGCTCAAACTGCTGAGTACAAAGAATCTGTACTACCAAAAGCAGTAACGAAACGTTTCGCAATTGAAATGGGTGCTACAATGGGATGGCACCGTTACGTAGGTCTTGATGGAGATGTACTAGGTATCGACACATTCGGTGCTTCTGCTCCTGGTGAGAAAATTATGGAAGAGTATGGATTTACTGTAGAGAACGTTGTTCGTAAAGTAAAAGAAATACTTTAATGATTTTAGAAAAATCTCTCCAGCATGGGGAGATTTTTCTATGTAATTGAGTTTTTTCGACAGGAAAAGTTTTTTCTCTCTCCGTAGTCAGACAATCATTGCAAATTTTCTCTTATATAATGTAGGGAAAAGGTTGTCCAGATCGGGAGGGAAAAAATGAAAACGTATGAATTGTATTTAATTCAAGAGGATATTGCGAAAGCTTACTTTGGTCGTGAATATTTGTTTTTTGATTTATTTGCTCGATTTTCAGAATCTGGGTCCCTTTCGGAGAAGAAAGTATTATATAAACAAATGACGTATATTACGATGCCGTTACAAGTAATGAAACTTCATCATAAATTAGAACAAGCTTTGCATGTTCTTGGCAAATATGAAAGAACACATCATACTCATACGCTCTATACAGGAGCCGAATATGGCGAAATAATGGTGAAACCACAATATATTCGAATGAATACTTCTGGAAATGTATCCATGGAAACAACTTTCTTTGAGGTGCTTAGAAAGTGTGAGTTAACATTTTTAGCGATGGATTATGAAAATAAAAAGTACGGATGGTTAAATCCTCTCAAACAAGTACGAACATATGTGTAAAAAATGTCGAATAGTATCTTGTCTTATTGAAAAGGTTTTAGTACACTGTAAGGTAGACAACATGAAGGAGGAAAAGATATGCCAATGTGGTTAGGTATTCTAGTGGGCGTAGTAGCACTAGTAGCAGGCGTGGCGTTAGGATTTTTCATTGCCCGCAAATATATGATGAATTACTTACAAAAAAATCCACCAATTAACGAACAAATGTTAAAAATGATGATGATGCAAATGGGACAAAAACCTTCCCAAAAGAAAATCAATCAAATGATGAGCGCGATGAACAAGCAACAAACAAAATAAGCGCAAAAGGGCACTCTTACCGAGTGCCCTTTTCTTTTGGATATAAAAGGTATTTAAAACTTTTAAAAATTCTGCATTTTTGATAAACTGAAAATATCGCTCATTTTAAGAGAGGAGGATAAATATGAAAGTATTTTTAAATTTAGCTTGGTTTTTTAAACAAGAAAAACGAGCGTACATAATTGGAATTATTATGTTATTTGGTGTCGCGCTTCTTGAACTTGTAGCGCCAAGGGTACTAGGAATTGTAGTAGATGAAATTAATAATGGAACATTAACGTCTGAAAAATTGTTGAACTGGGTTATTTTATTAGTAGTTGTAGGAATGATGATGTATATATTACGTTACTTATGGCGTATTATGATTTTTGGATCTTCTTTAAAACTAGCTCGTCAACTGCGAAAGAATTTATATGAACATTTTACAAAGATGAGCCCATCTTTTTATCAATCACGTCGTACGGGCGATTTGATGGCGCATGCGACAAATGACATTCAGGCGATTCAGCAAACTGCTGGGTCAGGTGTGTTAACACTCGTTGATTCATTAGCTGTTGGAGGATGTGTACTCGTAGCGATGGGGTTTACAATTAGCTGGAAGTTAACGTTATTAAGTTTAATTCCGATGCCAATTGTAGCTATTTCTACAAATTATTATGGAACTTTATTGCATAGAAGATTTCATAAAGCACAGCAATCGTTTTCTGAAATCAATGATAAAGTACAAGAAAGTATGAGTGGGATGAAGGTAATTCGCTCACTTGGACAAGAGAAAGAGGATCTACAATCGTTTCGGAAGAAATCGGAAGATGTCGTACATAAAAATATGTTAGTCGCACGTATTGACTCGTTATTTGATCCAACGATTGCTCTAATTGTCGGATTTTCATTTTTAATCGCAATTTGTTACGGATCATTATTAGTTGTACGGGGCGAATTAACTGTAGGAGAATTAGTAACATTTACAACATACTTAGGGACTCTTGTATGGCCAATGTTAGCTTTTGGATGGCTATTTAATATTATGGAGCGTGGACGTGCTTCGTATGATCGTGTGGAGAAAATACTTTCACAAACTTCGGATGTAGTGAATAAGGAAAATGCTATACATGCTATAGCAAGTGGTGATCTTTCGTTTGCAGTTGATTCGTTTTCTTATAAAAAGAATGAACTATTAAACTTAAAAGATATTTACTTTAACTTAAGAAAAGGTGAAACGTTAGGAATTGTAGGGCGTACCGGTGCAGGGAAGACGACGTTATTAAAATGTTTAATTCGCGAGTATGACCACTTTAATGGTGAATTAAAAGTTGGTGAGCGGGATATTCGAGATTTAACACTTCACGGTGTACGCTCTGCAATTTCATACGTACCGCAAGATCATTTTTTATTTTCAGCGAGTATTGGGGAGAACATTGCTTTTGGAAAGGCCGATGCCACATATAAAGAAATTAGCAGGGCTGCTGAGATTGCTTGTATTCATAATGATATTACTCAATTTCCGGAAGGATATGACACGGTAGTAGGTGAAAGAGGAGTTTCGCTATCAGGAGGCCAAAAACAGCGGATTTCAATTGCACGTGCGTTATTAACGAATGCTGAAATTTTAATTTTAGATGATTGTTTATCAGCTGTAGATGCAAAAACAGAGGAAACTATATTAACTGCATTGAAACGAGAAAGAGCAGAAAAAACGACGATTATTACTGCACATCGTTTAAGTGCGATTCAGCATGCAAATCTTATTCTTGTTATTGATGAGGGTAAGATTATGCAGCGAGGAACACATGAACAACTAATGAACGAAAATGGTTGGTATAAAGAAATGTATGAAAGCCAGCAGTTAGAGGAACTGGTAGAGAAAGGAGGCGTATGATGGCTGAGAAAAAGCAGAGTGATTTAAGGAGATTGCTTTCTTATATGAGACCATATAAAGGGTTATTAGCGTTAGCTTTTTTATTTCTAGTTGGTGCAACTGTAGCTGAAATGATGGGTCCTTTTTTAATTAAACAATTTCTTGATGAACACTTAGTACCACGTAACTTTGAACAATCAGCACTTGTTACTCTATTTGTAGTGTATATTATTGCTCACTTATTAAAAGTATTATTTACGTATTTAGACTTATTGTACTTTCAAAATATCGCTTTTAAGATTGTTCAAGATATGCGAGTTGAAGTGTATGAACATGTTCAAAAGTTATCATTAAGCTTCTTTGATCGTACGCCGATTGGTACGCTCGTATCTCGTATAACGAATGATACGGAAGCGATTAAGGATTTTTATGTTAGTGTACTATCAACATTCGTGAAAAATGTAGTCTTTTTAGTGGGGATTTTAGTAGCGATGTTTTTACTAGATGTAAAATTAGCGCTATTTTCTCTCATATTAATTCCAATTATGTTTGCGATTATGGTACTGTATCGCCGGAAAAGTGCAGCTTTTTATTTAGAGGTACGTAATCAACTAAGTGTATTAAATGCAAAGTTAAATGAGTCCATTCAAGGGATGAATATTGTTCAAGTGTTCCGGCAAGAAAAGCGGATGAGAAAAGAGTTTGAAGAAGTGAACAATAAGCATTATAGTGCTGGACGTCGTACATTGAAATTAGATGCATTACTTTTACGTCCAGCGACAGATCTTGTTCATATTGTAGCAATTGCGTTAGTTCTTGGTTTATTTGGAATTGACGCTTTAAAGAGTCCTGTTGAAGTAGGGGTTTTATATGCTTTCGTTAACTATATTCATCGCTTCTTCCAGCCGGTAAACGAGATGATGATGAAACTATCTTTCTTCCAACAAGCGCTCGTTTCATCATCGCGTGTATTTCATTTAATGGATGATAAAGATTTAGCTCCTGTTCAAATGGGGAGTGAAAATCCACGAGTAGTTAACGGGGAAATTCAGTTTAAAGATGTTACTTTTTCATATGATGGAAAGCGTGACGTTTTAAAAAATGTATCTTTTCACGTAAAACCAGGGCAAACGGTTGCTTTTGTCGGACACACTGGTAGTGGTAAGAGTACAATTATGAATTTATTAATGAGATTTTACAATATTAGATCAGGTAATATTGTAATAGACGGAGTGGGTTTAGAGAAGTTTGAAGAACAAGAAATTCGAAAAAAAATTGGTCTTGTGCTGCAAGATGCATTTTTATTTGCGGGAAATGTAAAGCAAAACATTCGTATGTATAATGAAGAGATAACGGATGAAGAGATAGAAGAAGCAGCGCGATTTGTGCAAGCGAATACGTTTATTGAAAAATTATCGGAGCAGTATGATACAGAAGTTGTCGAGAGAGGAGCTGCATTTTCTAGTGGTCAAAGGCAATTAATTGCTTTTGCTAGAACGATAGCAACTAATCCGAAAGTATTAGTGTTAGATGAAGCGACGGCAAATATTGATACAGAAACAGAGGAGGCTATCCAAACGGCATTGCAGCAAATGCGAAAAGGTAGAACAACGATAGCGATTGCACACAGATTGTCTACAATCCAAGATGCGGATCAAATATTTGTTATGCATGAAGGGGAAATCATAGAAAGAGGAACACATCAAGAGCTACTTAGTGAACAAGGACTTTACTACAATATGTACTTACTACAAAATAAAGGGAGTTTGCAACAGGCCTTGTAGAATTACAAGGTCTTTTTTCTATTCTCTCAAGTATTAAAAGCATATAATAAAATTTTTAAAATATGTGAGAGGTTTGTCGTGTCCTTTAACTAGAGTTGTACATATTGTATACAGAATAACAAAATTTGATAGGAGCTTTTATATGCAAAATAGATCCAGTTCAAATATTACGTTTATCGATGTGTCTCATTGGGAAGGAAACATTAATTGGAATGCTGTGAAGTCATCTGGCATTCCAGCGGCGTACGCAAAAGCGACGGAAGGTGTGAACTATATTGACCCTACTTTCGTTCAAAATGTACAAGCTGCGAAAAGTGCGAATGTATTAATCGGTGCATATCATTTTGCGCACCCAAAACAAAATGATGCAATTTCAGAAGCGAAATATTTTGTGAGTATATTACAGAGTAATCAGACGGACTTAATTCCTGTTTTAGATTTAGAATCGCCAACGGATACTAGCAATAGTAGTTTAACGGGTGCGACTATATCGAATTGGGCAAGAAGTTTCGTAAATTATGTGAAACAAGCTACAGGGAAAGATGTAATGTTATATACAGGAGTTTGGTATATTAATGAATTTGGAATTAACGGGTTAAGTGACATTCCACTTTGGATTTCCAGATATTCTAGTACACCGCCTGCTGATGCTGGTGGATGGACAGAGTGGACAGCATGGCAGTACACAGATTCTGGGCAAATTTCAGGTGTAGGAAATTGTGATGTATCAGCAGCTGTTTCATTAGAAGCTTTACAAGGAAATGGAGCAAGTGGTGGAGGTAATGTTTCCACGCCTAATAATGCAACCCCAGTATACGGAGTTGCTGTAATTAATGGTGATAATGTAAATTTGCGAAGTGGGCCAACTTTACAATCTAGTGTGATTCGCCAGCTAAATCGTGGTGAATCATATGAAATTTGGGGTGAACAAGATGGATGGCTTTGCATAGGGACGAATCAATGGGTATATAATGATCCTAGTTATATTCAGTATAAACATTATGTGGCAATTATTTCTGGTGATAATGTGAATCTACGAGACGCCCCATCATTAAACGGGAATGTTATAAGACAGTTACATCATGGTGAATCATATCGAGTATGGAGTAGGCAAGATGGATGGCTTTGCTTAGGGGCAAATCAATGGGTATACTATGATTCAAGTTATATTCAGTATGGTGAACAATAAAGTGAAATTAAAGGGTATCTCGACTGAGGTGCCTTTTATCCCGCTATTTGCGGGCAGTAAGACTCCCACCTCGAAATCCGGCGAATGTGAGGAAGTTAGGTGGGAGATCAAATGCCGGTAAAAGCCCGATTGGTTCAACTAATAATCAGTGGGGGATGGAAAAAACCCCCACCAATTAAAGTTTCACTTTATTAAAAATATATATTGATAACATAGTATAATGTAATTGGTATATGTTTAAAAATAATCGGAAATGAAATAGAGGAGTAATAATATGGAGTATGTGCTAATAGGTGGGATTTTAATATTATTAGCTGTAGTGTTTGTACTGTTTTATAAAAATAAACAGTTAGAATCAGAGAGTCAGCAAGTAGAGTTTGAAAAGAAACAAGCGATTGAAACGTATGAAAATGAGATTGCAGCTACGATTACAGGGTATAAAGAACAACAGGATACTTTAAAGAATATGGAACAGAAAAAATATAATGATTTACAAGTGAATACAGCTAGAGAACTTGAAAATATGCGTATGATGAAAAATCAATTGGCTGTTCAACATAGTAAAGAACGTAGTGAAATGCAAGATAAGCATAGTAGTGAAATACATATGTTTCAAAATTTAATTGCGGATTTACGAGAATATACCAAAAATGGTGCTGAAGTGAATGTGCATGAAACATTACATTATATGAAGCGAGGTTTCGTTGAGCAAGGAATATTACTAGAAGAAGAGTTTCATATTATACCGAACGTTTTTATGAGAAGTAATAAATATAGAGATAAACGTGACATAAATGATAATCGAATCCATCACCTCATCTTATGTAAAACTGGCATTTATCTACTTGAGACGAAAGAATGGACGGGGACATTAATTCATGGTTTAACGAGAGAAAATGCTGGTGTATATTCATTTATGATGGAGGAAATTGGTAAGTATCAACATGAAATTGAAAAAGAAGAGACATTTGAATTTATTACGGAGGGAACTTCATTAACTATGCAAGTAAGAAATGAAGGGAATCCAGCGTATAAAGCGAAAATACTATCTCAAACTTTATATAATTGTTTGGAAGAAATGCAAGTAGATATTGTAAAAGAAAAAGTAAAACCGATTGTATATTTTGAAAATGAAAGCGGAAAAGAAGTTATTGATCTTTCTAATGAAGAATTGCTGAGATTTAAAGATAGAGAGGAAATTGTAACGTTTTTCAGAAATGAAGTTTTAACAAGTAAAGTAATATATACAGCACGAGAACTACAAAAGATTAGAGATATGATTGGCCAGATGAATTATGTTGCCAAGTGAAAATAAAGTAAAATTTTAATCAGTAGGGTTTTATGGGCAACCCGGCTCCTACCCTGTACAGCCGAATTTTGAGGTGGGAGTCTAACTGCCCGCAAATAGTGGGATAAAGAAGGTGTTATTTGGATGGAGAAAGGTAAAAGCGCTATATTGTGGGGAATGTTGTACATTTATTTTTGTTTGTATATATTAATGTACATTGCGTTTATTTTCGTTATTGATATGATTCATGTGCCATTGAGTGTAATGAGTATGTTTGTGGTAGTAATGCCTTTTATTTTATTAGTTATTATTCAAAAGTTTATATTACATGTTTCGGCAAGAAGTAATAAAGGTAAGAAACAACTGTTCACTATAATGATCGTGGGTCTCATTCCATTGATAGTATGCACTGTACAATTAAGTATAAATAAATATACTTCAAACTTTAATCAGGATCGGTGGTTAAATTATGAAGAAAAACGAGTACATATGGTAGATGACCTATTACAGCAGCATAAATTGATAGGGAAATCAAGCGAAGAAATCACAAAATTATTAGGGCCCCCTATGGAAACAAGAAATTGGGAAGAGGGAATTACCACTTTGTACTATCTTGGGAATGAACGTGGTTTTATTTCTATAGATAGTGAATGTCTTGTTTTGCAATTTGATAAAGATGATAGAGTTATAGAGTATAAGGTACAACGAGATTGAAATAGTGAGAGGAGAAGCTATATCTTTTATAGCTTCTTTTCTATATTCCAATATAGAAAAAGTAGGAAAATAGTAGTCATTCCTATCTATACGAATGAGATAGAGTTTGTTATATTGTAAAGGGTTATTTAGTTTAGAAGTTTGCTAGATAGCCTTAAAATTTTTAGATTAGGGAGGGAAGTTAACACGAATTAAGATATAAGCGTGTTAAATAATTAGTATGAAAAAAGGATTTTATAATGTTTTAGCTGCATCAATTGTATTTAGTATGGTAACGATTCCAAGTTTTTCCTATGCTGACACAGTAGAAAAGACCGTAACCATTTCAACTGAAGAGCAAGCTTTAAAAAGTATTGAAAACCATATGAAAGATGAAGATGGGCGTGGAGAGAACAAAGGGATAACAAATGAAACGCAAGGAGATTTTCTTGTACATATAATAAGTTCAGCATCTTTATATGATTCTGCTGATTTACAAAAAGCGACAGGTGTTCAGCTTTCTAATCAAGTAGTGAAAGCTGAAAAACGAAAAGGAAACGCTTACTATGTTGAAACATCATCTGGATCTGGGTGGATACAAAGTAGTGAAGGAAATGTAGAGGTTAAGGAAGTTTATCACTTATCAAATGAAAAGTTAGTAATTAATGAAGAGACAGCTACATATTCCGCACCATTTAATTCCTATAAAGAAGAGAAAGTATTACAGCCGCAAACAATTATTGCAATTGGACAAGTTGGAGAGTGGTTCCAAGTCCAAATAGATAATGAGGTGAAATGGATTTATTCACCTTCATCAAAATTTGAAGGGACAAAGGCCTCGCTTATTCAAGACACAACGCCAACACGTACAAAACGTGCAGCCGTTATGTATGCTGCACCAATAGAAGAGAAAACAGCGGATATTTATGGTGTAACATTAAAGGAAATGATTGTACCGACAGGAAATGAAAGTATTCGCCCAGGCTATGCTATGAAGCCAAAATATATTACGATTCATGAGACAGACAATTATAGTGTTGGAGCAAATGCTAGAAACCATGCACTATATTTATATGATCAGGCAACGGGAACGACTGATCGTTCAGCATCTTGGCATTTTACAGTAGATGATAAAGAAATTTATCAACATCTACCATTAAATGAAAATGGTTGGCATGCTGGAGATGGAGCAGATGGAACTGGTAATAGAGAATCAATTGCAATTGAAATTGCTGTCAACCAAGATGGTGATTATAATAAAGCTGTGGAAAATGCTCGCAAACTAGCAGCCTATTTAATGGGGGAATTAAATATTCCTTTAGAAAATGTGAAAAAACATCAATTTTGGAGCGGAAAGAATTGTCCGGCCATTATGATAAAGAATAATGCGTGGGAGCCATTTTTACAGGGAACGAAAGCTTATTATGATGCGAATCATAAAGATGATATAACTGGCGGTTGGTATGAAGCAGATATTCGTGAATTAGATAAAAGAGGTATTATGGTTGGAGACGGAAAGGGTTCTTACTGGCCAGAACGTCTTGTAACACGTGGTGAATTTGCGAATTTAGTTTCAAGATCATTGCAATTACCAGAGGGGAAATCGAATTTCAAAGATTTAAGTACAGCCCATCCATCGTTAGTAGATGGTATTAATCGTGCAGCTAGTGCTGGGATTATAAGTGGACGAGGAAATGATATATTTGCTCCGAATGATACGATTAAACGTGATGAAGCTGTCATTATGATTGATCGTGCATTGCAATACAAAAATATTAAAGGTAATTTAGTTCCATTACCATTTACGGATCAAAATTTAGCGTATGATAAACAGGCGGTTCAACGTGTTTATGGGTTAGGTATCGTAAAAGGGAATGAGAATAATGAGTTTATGCCAAAAGGTTTTGCAACACGTGGGGAATCGGCAGCATTTATTAATAGAATGTTAAAAGTACTAGAGAGTAAATAATGGAAAGGCATTCGCTTTGGCGAGTGCCTTTTTTATTTTTCAATATGTTATAGAAAGGGGATGTGAATTTTGACTGGAATAAGGAATGAAAGCGGAGGTGATGCATATATTTAGAGGCATTGGGTAGTTTTTTATAATTTTGTATAAAATGAAAAGGAGGTAGGGCGGTGAAAGCGATACCGACTGATGTCCTGAGTAAGGAATTGATGGAAAGAGAAGGGGTTATATCTATTACAGTGATGGAATTTGAAAAGATAGAAGTGGCCGGAGTAGTTGTTTCTGGTCCAGCTGTTATTTTGATTAATCAAGAGTAAGTACATAGTATCAATATAGAAAAGTAGAAAGAGCATCCGTTTAGGGTGCTTTTTGTTTGTATAGAAGTGCGCATATGATAGATAATTGGAATATTGGAGAGGGGAATATGTGGCAATTATTATGACACCGATACTAGCTGAATGTATGTTGTTAGTAGAGTAAAGAAAACTATTAATATATTTTACGAATGAATTATGTAAGTAATTCATATTTCACATATAAAAAGATTTGCTTTAATATAATGAGTGTAAAGTTCGAGTATTCGAAGTATTACTTGAATTATATCCCTATCCCTTTTCTAAAAATGCGAACAAGTTTTGCCCTATTCTATTCAATAGTTTATTGTATAGAAATATATTGTTCGATGACCATTATGGAACGCACATAATGGGTAAATCCCGATCCTTAAAGAGGATGCCCCTAATCTTCATGTGAAAATATGATCGGATAAGAAAGCTGACCAATTTATGGTCAGCTTTCTTTTTGTTCAAAGAGTAATTCTTCTTTAATTTCTGTTTGCAATAATAAAGTTTTTCCAAAGCGGCGTTTGCATTCAGCCCGTACTTTTTGAATGGCTAGTAGCTGAGAAGTAGCAGGCACTGTGACAATGGCTTGCCGAGGTTTTCGGTTTTCTTCACAAAAGACACACTCCACAACATATTTAGAAATCATAATTTCATCCTTCCATATTGAATTTCTAAGAAGGGACTGCTCATGAAGTTGATGTAAACTTTCGTCATCTTTTTACTTTTTTCCTCTTTTTTCAAGGATAAATATAAAAAAGATAGAAATTTAGTATGGGGGAGATAGGATGAAAAGATGGATTGGTACAGCAGCTATATGTATGAATGAATGAAAAGAATGAATTTCTAATGGTATTACAAGGAAAAGTAAATGAAGAGAAGCGATGGTCTGTGCCGAGCGGAGGACAAGAAGAGCTTGAAGAGTGTTGTGTTCGTGAAGTATGTGGGAAGAAACGGGTTATAAAATGGAAGTTATAGACAATTTATGTAAAAAAAGGAGATAATATATAGATACCAGTTCATGTGCATTACTATATGGTAAAGTTAATAGGCGGTAACATGAAAATACAAGACCCTGATGAGTTAATACATGAAATAGATGAAGTGAAAAAATTATCTTTATCGTTTCCGGAAGATTATGATCTGTTATATAAATATACAAATAAAAAAGAAAGTGTTTAAACACTTTCTTTTTTATTGTATCCAAGATAAGAAAAGCGGAACGATAACTAAACTAGCTCCAGCTGTTAAAAGCATTGATAAACTTGCAATTGTACCTTCTACAGGACCGATTTCAAATGCTTTTGATGTTCCGGTTCCATTCGCACTAGTACCTAGCATTATCCCTTTTGCGAGCGCTGTTTTAATACGGCATATGCGTATGAGCGTAGGACCGAGTAATGCTCCAGTTAAGGCAGTTAATACGACGAAAACGGCTGTTAATTGTGACATGCCGCCAATCATTTCTGAAATAGCCATTGCAATAGGTGTTGTTACAATGTGCGGTGCTAAGCTTTGTTCTATTGTAGAGTCAATTTGAAAAAAATCAGCTAATAGTGCGGAAGTAATAACCGATAGAAATGAACCAACAATGACATTAATTAAAATGGCCGTTCCATGTTTTTTTAATAAATTAAAGTGTTTATAGATTGGCCATGCGAAAGCAACTGTAGCAGGTTTTAATAATTCTGTTAGCCAATGACTACCAGATTCGTAGGTTTCGTATGGTGTATCTAATCCGAGTAATAAAGCAATTAAAATGATTGGGCATACAAGAAGGGGAGAAAGTAAGCTCCAATTCCAGCGTTGATACATTTTTTTAGATACCCAATATGTGAATAGTGTTAATAGTAAACAAAGAAAGCCAATCATTGTGTTGATCCTTTCCGCTTTAATAGCAATTCTGTTAAAAGTCCTGTTACGAGAGTGACACAAAGTGTACTAATCACGATAATCAAAATGAGATCGATTCCATATTGTGATAGTGTATCTTTGTAACGAATGACAGCGACTGCAGAAGGGATGAAAAATAAAATAAGTTCTTTTAATAAAAAGTCTGCACCGTCTTGTATCCATTCTTTTTTCACTATGTTAAATTTTAATGAGATTAATAATAAAAAAATACCGATTATACTTCCTGGAACTGGGAGGTGTGCCTGTTTTGCAATCCATTCACCTGTCCAAGCGAAACAAAATAATAATAAAATTTGTCCGCTTAACTTCCACCATTTCATACAGTAACCACCTCTTTGTTTTTTTTATAAAAATTGTAAAAAATAATTCACAATTTCTACTATACGTTCATTCGAAATATTTGTCTAATATATAAATTATATGTTATTAATATATTAGATGTATTAATCGAAAATGAAAAGGGTGTCCAAAATGGAATTACGGCATTTGCAATATTTTGTTGTAGTGGCAGAGGAATTGCACTTTGGACGAGCGGCTGCTCGTCTACAAATGACACAACCACCGCTTAGTCAACAAATTCAGCAATTAGAAAAAGAAATGGGAGTTATGTTATTTTCAAGAACGAAGAGAAAGGTTGAATTAACAGAAGCAGGAGAAATGTTTTTAAAAGAAGTAAAAAAAGCGTTTGAACAAATTGAAAAAGCAGTAGAAGTTGCACAAAGTGCTCAAAGGGGAGAAGTTGGATCACTTTCAATTGGTTTTGTAGGTGCGGCGATATATGATATTTTACCGTCAATCGTCAGGGAGTATAGAAAGAAATTTCCAAGAGTGTCTGTTGCATTACATGAATTGTCAACACCGGATCAGGTGCATGCACTTCATGATAATCGAATTGATATTGGATTTTTACGTCCGCCAATCCCAACGCAATTACTTGAGTTAGAACCAATTCAAAAACTTTCGTGTACGTTATGTTTACCGAAGGCGCATCCACTTGCTGAAAAGGACGAAATACATATCGAAGATTTAAGGGATGAACCGTTCGTATTTATTACGAGACCAGTATGGCCAGCGTTATACGATACAATTTTATCGCTATGCCGCGATGTCGGTTTTAGTCCGCACATTGTACAAGAAGCAACGGAGTATCAAACTGTCATGGGGCTTGTAGCAGCAGGTATTGGAATTACAGTAATACCTGTATCCGCAAATAAATTGTATAAAACAGAAGTTGTATATAAAGAGTTATGTGATTCTAATTTTGTTGCAGAAATGTCAGTGGCTTATAAAAAAATGAATAACAATCCAGAGTTGTTAGAGTTTTTGAAAATTGCAAGAGAGAAGAAAAGGATTGAAGTGGAAGATGCGAAGGTTGAATAGTTGATGAAGTTACAAGGCAGTCATGATAATTAAGTTATATAAAGATTCACCTCGTTAAACAAAAAACGGAAATGTAACTAAAGTGCATTTCCGTTTTTTGTTTTTTTGTTCAATGCTAAAGAGGTAAATATGCTTGGTTTCTAGGACTAAAGACTTAGTGAAGATTCCGATTGTAGTGCGATGTTTAAAATGTCATATTTTTATACACTAGTAGTATAGAATGCGTATGTTATGAAGCAAGGTAGGGGGAAATTATGTCTTTATTTCGGTTAGCGAGAAAAAATATACAAACATTTGCTGCCAAAAGGTTGAAACAATTTATGTGGATTGCTATGAATACAATGCTTTGTTTTTTTATGATATCATTCCGATTCAATGAAGTTGTAATAAGTAAAGCGGAATATACACCTATATTTGCAAAGTGGTTTTATGCTATGTTTCTATTTGTAGTTTTCGTGTGTATTTTCATTACATATAAAATGACAGCTTCTCTTTTACAGATAAGAAAAGAGGAGTTTACATCGAATGAAGTGATGCATATGACAAGAAAAGAAATGTTATGTTTATTATGTCAGGAGCAATTATTAATTTGCGGAGGAGCACTCGTTTTCGGGCTAATTCATGGTATGTTATTTTTGAAATTATTTATTATTATTTTTATGAAAGCAGTAGGAATCCAAGGAGTAACAAATGTACCGATTACGACGTACGCGGTAATGGAAACAGCAGTTGTTATGATAACCGTCATTATAATATCAATGTGGCAATGTTGTAGGTTTACACAAAGGTTAAAGGGTGAAAAGTCATATGAAACAAGGAGAAAGGCATGAGAAATCATGGCTTTTTCTTCATTTTACACATGTTATTAATCATGATACAGTGGGAAGAACTGAAAAAAAGAGTTAAGAAGAAAGGTTGTATGGAATGATAAACGAGCAAGCGATCGTAAAAGTTGATCGATTAACAAAACGAATTGGTTCAAAGACGTTAGTAGAAAATATTAGTTTTGAAGTGAAAAAAGGTGAAGTAGTTGGCTTATTAGGACCAAATGGTGCTGGAAAAACGACATTAATGCGAATGATGGTCGGAATGATTCGCATGACAGAAGGAGAAGTATGGATTGATGGTCAATCTGTAAAACAGCAATTTGAAAAAACTGCTGCGAAAATTGGTGCTGTAATTGAGACACCAGAATTTTATCCTTTCTTAAGCGGCTATGAAAATTTAACATATTTCGGACGAATGAATGGGAATGTGACTGAAGAGCGTATCGATGAAGTAGTGCAACTATTAGGAATGGGACAAGTAATTGACCGTAAAGTAAAAGCATATTCACTCGGCATGAGACAGCGTTTAGGAATTGCTCAGGCACTTATACATAATCCAGATGTATTAATACTAGACGAACCAACGAACGGATTAGATCCTAGTGGTATACATGAAATGCGGATGTACATAAAGAAAATTGCGCATGAACAAGGAAAAGCTGTTCTTGTCTCTAGTCACTTACTCTCAGAAGTTGAATTAATGTGTGACAGGGTTATTATTATTCAGCATGGAGAATATGTCGCAACACAAAATATTCAAAGTGATAAAAAGGAAGAAACAGAAGAAATACATATACGTGTAGATGATGCGAATAAAGCGGCAGAGGTTTTAGAATACGATGTTTTAGTAAAAGAAAACGAATTAATTATAAACGTGAAAGAGGAAGAAATCCCAAAAATTCTTCGTACATTGATGGAGAAAAACATTCAAGTTTATCGTGTATATGAAGAAAGAAAAACGCTAGAAGAGCAGTTTTTAGAATTAACAGGGGGAAAAGATATTGTTTAATTTAGTTTATAACGAGCTGTATAAAATATTTAAGCGAAAGCGAACGATTATTCCTTTTGCAGTTATTGCGGTATTAATTATTGGGTTAGGATGGGTTACGGTAAAGTATTTAGAGCCAGAAACAAAAGGGTGGAAAGCGGATTATACAGAACGCACTGTAGAAATTGAGAAAAAGCTCGGCATGAAAAAAGAGGATATTTTAACAGAAAAGTCAGGGGACGAGCTTGTAAAGGAATACCAGCTTAAAATGAAGCATTTAGATACGAATACAGCGCCAGCAAGTAGTTCTCCACTTTCTTTCATGAGAGATACTGGTTTTATTGTTTTTCCTATTTTACTTCCGTTTATTCTCGTATATGCGAGTACAATTTTTGCGAATGAATATAGCTGGGGAACATATAAATTTTTAACGATTCGTCCAGCGAGCAGATTTAAAATTTTAACATCGAAATTTTTGGCCATCGTTATATTTGCGGCATTATTATTTATATTTAATATGATTTTTTCCGTATTATGCGGGTTGATTATTTATAAATTCCAACAACCAGCTTGGACTGAATTTGTCGTTCAAAATGGAAATATAATAAAACAAAATATTTTCGTAGAAGCAAGTAAATATTATATTTTATCTTGGTTACCAACTCTTGTATATGCTGCATTTGCTTTTATGATTTCTGTTTTAACGAGATCGAGCGGAGGTGCAATTGGTATTTCTTTATTTCTTGCTTTATCAGGAGGAATAGCGCTAATTCCAGCAGCAAGATATGAATGGGCGAAATATTTATTACCAGCGAATACAGATTTATATGGGCTTTTAAAGGGTGGAAGCTTTATTGAGGGAGTAACATTCCCATTTGCTTCTTGTATGCTTCTTCTATACTTAGCTGTATTTTTAGGGGTTTCCTATACTGTATTTATAAAACGAGATTTAACAGCATAAGCAAAGCCGTTAAGGGTAACTTAACGGCTTTTTGTTTGCAATAAATTGATGAATAGCTCCTTCGGCTAATAAGGTGAAATACTCCGCGCTAATAGGCAATGCTTTTTCATCTACTGTAAAAGCTGGATGATGCCATTCATGTGTACCACTTGTTCCCATAAAGACGAATGAACCTGGTATTTCTTGTTGGTAAAAAGAAAAATCTTCTCCTGCCATTGATGGTGTAGGAGAGATAACGTTTAGATTCATTTTCTCTGCAATCTGAATAGAAAGATCAGTGAGTACTTTATCGTTTTGAACAGCAGGAGGACCTGGGTAAAATCGAAATTCTGTTTTTACACCTAGTGCATCAGAAACGCCTTTAATGATACGTTCCATTAATGCCGGAATCTTTTCACGTGTTTCAGCTTGGAATGTACGAACAGTTCCTTCTAATGTAGCTTTTTCAGGAATAACGTTCCATGTATTCCCTGAATGAATGTTTGTTACACTTACGACAGCGTTATGAGAAGAACTAATATTTCGGCTTACAATTGTTTGAAGTGCCATAACGATTTGAGATGATGCAACGATAGGATCGACGCCGGCATCAGGCACAGCTGCATGTGTCCCAACACCATGAATTTCAATTTCAAATCGATCTACTCCAGCCATTAGTGGACCGTCTTTAATACCGATTGTACCTACTGGTAAATCGGGCTTATTATGCATACCAAACACGGCTTGCACATTCTTTAAATGTCCAGCTTCAACAACTTTATATGCTCCGTTTCCACTTTCTTCAGCAGCTTGGAATATAAAGCGAACAGTTCCGTTAAGAGAAGCTTCTTTTTCTTTTAATAAGTAAGCCGCACCCAATATAGCAGCTGTATGAAAATCATGCCCACAAGCATGCATTTTACCTTGTATTTTTGAAGTGTATGGAAGGTCTGTTTCTTCCTGGATAGGAAGGGCATCGATATCAGCACGAAGCGCTACAACCGGTCCGTTTTTATTACCAGAAATTTCAGCGATAACTCCTGTTTCTAAATTGGAATCAATAATAGTAATATTAGCTTCTTCTAACCAATTTTTTATTGCTTTTGTCGTTTCAAATTCTTCGTACGATAGTTCTGGATATTCGTGTAAATGCCGACGAATGGAAATAAGTTTTTCTGTTAATTGATTTGGAATGGATGCCACTTATTATCCCCCTCTTTCTTAAGTGAAGTATTTGTATTCATTATATAACACAATAATAAAAGAGAGGATTTTCAAATGAAAATCCTCTCTCGTTTATCCCGCATTAACGGGCAGTAAAACTCCCACCTCAAAATTCGGCTGAAGCAAAGAAGTTAAGTGGGAGATCAACTGCCCATAAATGCCCGATTGGTGAAGGCTAATAATCAGTGGGGATGAACAAAACCCCCACTGATTAAAGTTTCACTTTATGCTGCAACTTTTTTA
This sequence comes from Bacillus altaicus, assembly GCF_042136375.2. NCBI lineage: Bacteria > Bacillati > Bacillota > Bacilli > Caryophanales > Bacillaceae > Bacillus > Bacillus altaicus. The sequence continues at coordinate 2,093,776 of NZ_CM143394.1, forward strand.
TGAGTATGCTGTTTTTTATAACGTCCACGCATTGCATATGCAATTTGCGGGATTGCAATACCGATTAAAATAAGTGATACACCGACCCATTGTGAAGATAGTACAGCTTCTTTTAAAACGAATACAGACATAATTGTTGTAACTGGCAGTTCTGCTGCGCCAAGAATGGTTGCTAAGCCAGACCCGATTTTTGGAATACCGATTGTAAAGGCAATGGACGGAATAACGATACTAAATATTCCTAATCCTAAGCCGTATTTCCAAAGGCCTTGAGAAATCACTCCGTTAAAAATAAATGTTGGCGGGAATACGATCATGACTAAAGTTAAAGCGCCAGCCATTAAAAGGACACCGCGTTGTAAAGAAGGTACTTCAACGGCAACTTTACCACTTACGAAAATGTATGTTGCAAATGTAACAGCAGATAATAAGCCTAAAATGATTCCAGTCGTATCGAAATCACCAGCTGATGTTTCTAATAACCCACTTGATAAAAATGTACCTGCAAGTAAGAAAATTACTGAAATAACTTTTTCTCTTGAAGGTAATGTTTTCGTTGTAATTGCTTCAATGATAATCCCAACCCAAACGAACTGGAATAAAAGTATAATTGCAATAGAAGCTGGTACAGTTTTTAAAGAAGCGTAGTAAAAAATTCCGGTAAAACTTGCAGACGTTCCTGCGACGAATAAAATTAACATTTGTTTTAGTGGAACACGATGTCTAGAAAATAGAAGTGTAATAGCAAGTAAAATAATCCAACCGAACAAATACTGGCTACCAATTACCTCTCCAAGTGAAAATCCTTCTGCATATGCAAGTTTAACAAAAATAGCTAAAACCCCATAACTACACGCTCCTAATAAAACTAAAAGAGAATAACGAAGCATGAAAAATTCCTCCCATCTATATGAAATTGTTCCGTAACGGACATATATAACTAGAGGGAGTATACAAAATTAAAAATGAAGGGTCAAATGAAAGAAAAGTGCAAAATTTTATAGAATAATAATAAAAGTATGATATTTATGCATAATCTTGAAATTAGTAATAATAGAAGTATTGTAAAATCAGCTTTGTATTGTATAAAGGCAGCATTTGAAAAAAATATTTTTTAAGCAATATGTAAATAGACGTACTAGTAATATGCTAATCATTTGAGAAACTATGTTATCTTTGTTATGTTAATAACATTAGAGAGGTTTTGTAGTCTAATTGAGATTTTTCTATATAATAGAAGGAAATGAAAACGTTATTTTAGAAACTGTTTGAAAGGGTAGTTTTTCTTATTGTCACGTTGCTAAAGTGATTTCACGAATTGTTCATAGTATTTTTATATGTTTTTGCTACAATATTTAGGGAGAGGAGGAAACAACGGTAAGTGAAAACATAGGTAAACGTGGACATACGTAGTAAAACATAAGCTTGATGACTGCATGGAGAGAAATGTTTCAACCATCGTCATCACACACAAAGATAGGTTTGTTCGTTTTGGTTATGACTGGTTTGAGGGATTTCTTCATAAGATGGGAGTCAAAGTTATCATTGTTACTAATGAAAAGTTGTCTCCACAAGAAGAACTTGCTCAGTATTTGATATCTATCATTCATGTATGTAGTTGTAGGGTATATGGATTGAGGAAATACAAAAGAAAATGTCGGAGGATGAAGAGCTATGAAAAAAGCATATCTAATAGAAATCCATCCAACAAAAGAACAAATAACCCGAATAAATCAGACTATTGGTGTGTGTAGATATGTTTACAACATGTATATCTCTAAAAACAAAGAGTTGTATGAAGCCGAAGGAAAGTTTCTAGGTGGGTATGACTTTTCAAAATGGTTGAACAATGTCTATACAAAAGAATGTGACCAGTGGATAAAAGAAGTGTCGAGTAAAGCTGTAAAACAAGCCATTATGAATGGAGATAAAGCTTTTAAGCGGTTTTTTAAGGGTTTATCTAAGTTTCCACGATATAAGAAAAAGAAGAAGCAAGATGTGAAGTGCTATTTTCCGAAAAATAACAAAACAGATTGGACAGTAGAAAGACATAGAGTAAAAGTTCCAACGATTGGTTGGATGAGGTTAAAAGAATATGGGTATATCCCCAAAAATGCGATTGTAAAAAGTGGAACGATAGGTAAAAGAGCAGGAAGATATTTTGTATCTGTGCTTTGCGAATGGAAAGAAGCAGAAACGAAGCCAATACTCAATCAAACAGGTTTAGGTATTGATTTAGGGGTGAAGGATTTCGCTATACGTAGCGATGGTATCGTTCATGAAAACATCAACAAAACAATACAAGTAAAAAAGATAGAAAAACGGTTAAGACGTGAGCAACGTTCTTTATCACGTAAATTTGAAAATATAAAAAAGAGAGGTGAACAATCTGTTACTAACAAAAGAGCGAATATAGAGAAAAACATTCTTAGGGTGCAAAAACTACATGCCCGGCTCGCAAATATTCGATTAGCGTATGTAAAGTCTATTGTAAATGATGTGGTGAAAACCAAGCCAACGTTTATTACAGTGGAGGATTTGAATGTGAAAGGTATGATGAAGAACAAACATCTATCTAAAGCAGTTGCTAAGCAGTGCTTTTATACATTTAAAACATGGTTATTGACGAAATGTGAGGAATATGGAATCGAACTACGTCAAGTAGATACATTCTATCCCTCGTCAAAGTTATGCTCATGTTGCGGTCAAAAGAAAGTAGACTTAAAGCTGTCCGACCGAGTATACGAATGTGACTGTGGAAATGTAATAGATAGAGATTTGAACGCGTCAATCAACCTTTTACAAGCAAAAAAATATACAATACTAACGTAAATAGATTGTATATATGTACGGTGGGCTACATCGGAATTTACGCCTGTGGAGTGTTACAGCAAACTGTAGTAGCGAATTAGTGGCGAGACAGGACACGCAGAAGCAGGAATACTCTAAGAATGTACATTTGTCTATATTTTTAGTAGCAGTGGAATAATGCAAGATATTAGTATTTTTTTAGCGTTTGGAGCTGGGTTCTTATCATTTATATCCCCATGTTGCTTACCGCTTTATCCGGCATTTTTATCATACATAACAGGTATGTCGGTTTCTGAATTGAAAGAAGAAAATGCAATGCTTCGCAAAAGAAGTATGATACATACAGCGTTTTTCTTACTTGGGTTTTCTATTATATTTATCGCAATTGGATTTGGTACAAGTTTTATCGGAGGAGTTTTTACGGATTATAAAGATTTAATTAGACAGTTAGGTGGTATATTTATCATCGTATTCGGTCTTATTATTGTCGGTGTATTTAAGCCGAAGTTTTTAATGCAAGATCGTAAATTTGCTTTTAAAAACCGTCCGAGTGGTTATTTTGGTTCAGTTTTAATTGGATTGGCATTTGCTGCTGGATGGACACCTTGTACTGGGCCTATATTAGTGTCTGTAATTGGATTAGCGGCAACAAATCCAGAATCGGCAATGATTTATATGATTGCTTACATACTTGGATTTGCGATTCCCTTTTTCGTACTTTCATTCTTTATTACGAAAATGTCTTGGATTAAAAGAAATAGTATGGCGTTCATGAAAGTCGGAGGATACATTATGATTGTCATGGGAATCTTCCTATACTTTAATTGGATGACGAAAATCATCGTATATTTCTCAAGTTTATTTGGTGGATTTACCGGTTTTTAGTATTATTCTGTGAAAATGTTGGAAATACTAACGGAAAAGCATATAATGAAATTATATTTTTCATATAGCCACAAAAAAGGATGAGAAAATATGAACATAGTTCTGTTATCAAGTATCGTTGCTGTTTGTATGGCTGTCGGTGCGATGTTTATTCGTTTAAAAGCAGCTAAGAAACCTGCAACATTGAAAAAAATTATACTCCCACCGTTTTTTATGAGCACGGGAGCATTGATGTATGTTTTTCCAGAGTTTCGATTAACTCCAGCAGAAATGTTAGAAGCGATTGGTGTCGGTTTATTTTTTTCTATTTTTCTTATTAAAACATCTAAATTTGAAATACGCGGACAAGAGATTTATTTGAAGCGTTCAAAAGCATTTGTATTTATTTTAATTGGATTACTTGTAGTGCGTATCGTGTTTAAAACATACTTAAGTCAATCTCTTGATTTAGGACAACTTAGCGGTATGTTCTTCTTACTTGCGTTTGCAATGATTGTTTCATGGAGAATTGCAATGTACCGTTCCTTTACAAAATTACAGAAGGAAATGGAAAAAGAAGACGGTTTTTATAATGAAAAAGATATGAAATTAACGTGAAAATTGTATATGGATAAAATAAAAAATACAGCGTCTTTGACGCTGTATTTTTTATTGGTATTGTTAGCACCTTCTGTCCCAACCACGACGTATAAAACGTTTACCATTGATGTTAACTTGTTGAAAATAGGAAAAAAATGAAGATTATTTTGCAAGTAAAGTTTTATAATTCGAATAATCAATCTTTTTTTCTTGCAATTTTTTAACTAAAAATTTATGATCACGCTTTGGTGTGGCAATAATATATCCTTTAATAATTAAATCTTGTGTTATTTGAGAGGCATTGTCTTGTAGTGCAAGTTCCCCAATTTTCCCAGCAATTTTTGATTTAGCAACATCGCGAAATAATTCCGGAACGGGACTTACTAGTTCTTCTAACAATTGTTTTTGTTCGTCAGCCCATAAGTGTCTCGTTTTATTAATATAGTGATCTTCCCAATCCAAAATGGACATACCGTCTTCTTTTGGTAACCGTTTTAGGAATTTTCTGAACATGAAATATCCACCAATGGACATAAGCCCTAATAATACAACAGTCCAAACGACTATAAACCAACTAAACCATCCTTCAAGCAATTGTATGCCCTCCTTTAACGAAAGCAATATTTTGTATTTTATTTATATTATAAGCAATGAGATTCATAGAAAGCAAGAACGCTTGATCATTTTGACCAAGCGTTGTGATTTAAACGAAGTATAGTTGTTCAACACATAAAATATCATTGTCATTTTCTACATATTCAATGATGAGTGTGCCAACTTTACGATCTTTATCTTCAGTTGTGAAAATAGAGTAAGAAGTAAAACGTGTTGTTGATAGGCCGCTTATATGTGTAGGTAAAGGAATGTAGTCGTTATCGCGGAAGAATTCCATCAGTTCAATATCTTCAAATTCTTTTCGGTCAACTTGTTTGTTTGTATAGCGGCGTTGAAGTTGTTTTAAAGATTCATTCCAAGAAATTGCTTTTGTGTCGTATACCATTGTTCTATCTCCTTACTGTATGTAATTATTAAGAACATACGTTCTAATCTAGTATACTCTTTTTATAAGAAAAGGGAAAGCAAAAAATAATGTAAGCTTGGATTTCCAAGCTTACATTATTGATGCGTCCGTCATAACCTCTATTTTTTATTATAAGTTAGATAAGAATAAGAAACAAGATGATATATATCTTGTTGATAGTTTTCAAAATTCTGTATATTATCAATGTATTATAAGAAAAGGGAATGAGAGGGATGGTATACGTAATTTCACTTCAAGGACCGATGGCAAGTGGAAAAACAACATTGGCCAAAAGCTTAGAGCGATGTGGGCTTTCAGTTATATATGAAAATCCTTATCCAATTGTAGAAAAGCGAAAAAAATTAAATTTGGATATGTGTACAAAAGAGGGGTTTATTACAAATCAAAAAATGTTTATTGAAGCAAAAATAAAAGAGTTTCAAAATGTGAAAAGTTCAGTCGTGATTTTTGATCGTGGGCCAGAAGATATTGAATTTTATACACTCTTTTATCCGAAAGTGATAGGGAAAGAGTGGGGTATAGAAACAGAATTAAAAGATGAATTGTATAAATTAAGAGAATGCCGTTCGGATGCAATTTTTTATTTAGATGTTTCGAAAGAGAGTTTGTATGATAGGAGAAATAATGATAGGACAAGAAATCGAAGTACATTTGAGGAACAATTTAAAGTAGTAGAAGTTGAAAAAGAATGGTATAAACAATTTCCCGTAACTTATGTGGACACTAATATATTATCAGTGGACGAATTAGAGGCATATTTTATAGGGTGGCTAAGGGAGAAAAGGCTATGAAAAAAATATTATTATTCGTATACCCGACATTTGCAGAGTTTGAAATAACGGTAGCAACAGCATTGCTGAAAAAGAAATATGAAATCATTACAGCGGGTTTAACAAAAGAAATGATTATAAGTGAAACAGGCTTACAAGTACAGCCGCATATAGAATTAAGTGAAGTGCGTGTAGAAGAATATGAGGGGATTATCATTCCGGGCGGAGATGAAATACATATGAAAGAGGCGAAATTGCTTTTTTCAGTTATTCGTCAATTTTCTGAGCAAGGAAAATTAGTGGCAGCGATTTGTGCTGGACCGTATGCGTTAGCAAGAGCAGGTTTACTAAAAGAAATCTCTTATACAGTGACCATAGATTATCAAAAATTAGATTGTTTTCCAGTAGAAAATTTTGTGTATACAGAAGTTGTACAGCACGCAAATATTATTACAGCACAAGGACATGCATTTGTGCCATTTGGACTAGCGATTGCCTCCTATTTTGGAGTAGTGAATGAACATAATACAAATTTTTATAGTGGAAAGGGCAATATGATGATGGAGAATCTGTTACCAGAAAACGTGTAAAAGCTAGCAAATGCTAGCTTATTTCCTTTTTACATCGATAAATCACTAACGTTTTCGGATCGCTCCATATACCGTCATGAATTGTTAATTCATTTTCTATTTCTTTTTTCAGCCAGTCCTTCATTTCGGTGTGAAGAGACATATTATCAGGTATATTCAGTGACGGAAACATGCTAGAAATATAGTTTACGATTGGAGTGGCATGATGAAAAACAAGTGCATTATGAATAATTGTTTCTTCAACAGTTGGAAAAACAGATTGTAATAGCTCTTTACCATTTTCTAAACAAAATGGAGCTGCTGACGGTGATGTTTTTGGTAAATCAAATGCGACTAACATTTTGTTACACATTTCATCTATACGAGGCAATGAAACTTTAGAATTTGTTGTAGCTAAAAGGGCGCCGCCAGGACGAATTATTTTATGGAATCCTTGAATAGTTTTTTCGACATCTTTCATGTGGTATAACATATGCCTTGCGATTACCCAATCATAACAATTAGCTTCGAAAGGAAGTTTACTGGCATCACCGAGTTTCCATTCAATCATATTATTCGTTATAGCGGCTTCAGAAAGCATAGTTTCTGATTGATCAAAACCGGTTAGATGTCCTTTATGACCATTCGTTTGCAAAAGGGAAAGGAATTTTCCGTTAGCGCACCCGACCTCTAATATTTTTTCCTCCCCTTGGAGTTGTAAATGTTCAATGACGACTTCATCTACATTCACTCGTTTCTCTTCGAAATGTTTATGCGTATCGATACGTGTTTGTAAATGGCTACTTACGTTGTATTGGCGTTTTACATCATTCATTTTTTCACAGTCCACCTTTATGCAAAATTGTTGGATTGCATGTGTTAATACGTCTGTTTTCTTTAAAGCTTCGTAATGGAGTGCCGATTCAAACCTTGCAAGTAATTTTTCTTCAATTCGAAAATGAATATCTTTTCGCTTCGCCACTGAAATCTCGCCCCTTTGTATCTGTTAGTGAGACTATAGCACGTCTGAAAAAAATCTGTAAATAAATTGTGTACACAAGTATGAGAGGGATAAAAAATTTCTTGAATAATATTTTAAACTATTGACGATTTAACCGTTTTCATATATTCTTAAATTAAGTAATATTCAAATAATTCAAAAGAAATGAGAGAGTCACATGCTTCTTCAAGGAACACATCGAATTGGTCGTATGGCTATGCTGTTGGCACTTGCGGATGAGAATGAAAGTCCCGTATTATCTATTCCAAAAGGTTGGAAATATTGTACTGGGAAAGTTGGTTCTATGAATTCGCAAAAAGTAGTAGCAGCAATGGAAACAGCGGCTAAGAGCAACCGAGTTATTGAAACAGATGTTTACAGAGAAACACATGCACTTTATCATGCAATTATGGAAGCTTTGTACGGAGTGACGAGAGGTCAAATTCAGTTAGCAGACGTTCTTCGTACAGTAGGACTTCGCTTTGCAATTGTGCGCGGTACACCATACGACGGAAAAAAAGAAGGCGAATGGGTTGCTGTTGCACTTTATGGAACGATTGGTGCACCTGTAAAAGGATCTGAGCATGAGGCGATTGGTTTAGGAATTAATCACATATGATTTGCCCATAGTCTATTAGTTAGAAGGGGGCCTTATTTTTTAGGACAGAAGTCTGTCTTAAAAAGATAAGGTCCCCTTTTGCCTTTATAAGGAGGAAAAAGAATGATTACGTTAACAGGACATACATTGACAGTTGAAGAAATGAAGAGGTTGTTACTTGAAGGTGAAGGTGTAACAGCTTGTCCAAATAGTATGCAAAAGGTAGCGGAGTGCCGCGAAGTAGTTGAGAAAATCGTAGAGGATGGAAAAGTCGTTTACGGTATTACAACTGGATTTGGAAAGTTTAGTGATGTGCTTATTCAAAAAGATGATGTAAAGGCACTTCAGCATAATTTAATTCAGTCACATGCGTGCGGAATAGGCGATCCATTCCCGGAAGAAGTATCACGCGGTATGTTAATTTTACGAGCGAACACGATGCTTAAAGGAGTATCGGGTGTTAGACCACTTGTTGTAAATATGCTTCTTGAGTTTGTAAATCGTAAAATTCATCCGGTCGTTCCTCAACAAGGATCACTAGGAGCGAGCGGTGATTTAGCACCTTTATCTCATCTTGCTCTCGTTTTATTAGGTGAAGGTGAAGTGTTCTACAAAGGAAAACGAGTTCATGCGATGGTTGCTCTTACAGAAGAAGGACTTGAGCCTATTGAACTTGAAGCAAAAGAAGGTCTTGCGTTAATCAATGGTACACAGGCGATGACAGCGCAAGGGGTTCTTTCTTATATAGAAGCTGAAGCAACGGCTTATCAATCTGAATTAATTGCTTCTATGACAATGGAAGGATTACGCGGCATTATTGATGCATTCGATGAAAATGTTCATAAAGCGCGTGGTTATAAAGAGCAAGTGGAAGTAGCAAGCAGAGTTCGTGACATTCTTCATGATAGTAAACTTATTACAAAACAAGGAGAACTTCGTGTACAAGATGCATATTCACTTCGTTGTATCCCGCAAGTTCACGGTGCTTCTTGGCAAGTTTTAAATTATGTGAAAGAAAAATTAGAAATTGAAATGAATGCAGCAACAGATAATCCACTTATTTTTGATGGCGGGGAAAAAGTAATCTCTGGTGGTAATTTCCACGGACAACCAATTGCATTTGCAATGGACTTCTTAAAAGTAGGGATGGCGGAGCTTGCAAATATTTCAGAGCGCCGTATTGAACGCCTAGTAAATCCGCAATTAAATGACTTACCACCATTTTTAAGTCCAGAACCAGGACTTCAATCAGGTGCCATGATTATGCAATATGCAGCGGCTTCACTCGTTTCAGAAAATAAAACGTTAGCTCATCCAGCGAGTGTAGATTCAATTCCGTCGTCAGCTAACCAAGAAGATCACGTAAGTATGGGAACAATTGCTTCACGTCATGCGCATCAAATTATTCAAAATGCAAGACGCGTTCTTGCAATTGAGATGATCTGTGCGATGCAAGCAGCAGAATATCGCGGGATTGAAAACATGAGTACAGTTACAAAAACGTTCTATCATCAAGGTCGTCAGCAAGTGCCTTCTATTAAAAATGACCGTATATTCTCAACGGATATCGAAAATATCACGCATTGGTTAAAAACGAACTATTCAATAAAGGAAAGATTGGATGTAAATGCAGCACTATAAAACGAGAAAAGGGAGAGATTGAAATGGAAAAAGTACAACAAACAATTCGTGCGGCAAGAGGTACTGAGTTACAAACGAAAGGATGGGTTCAAGAAGCTGCACTTCGAATGTTAATGAACAATTTAGATCCTGAAGTAGCTGAAAAACCAGAAGAATTAGTTGTATACGGAGGAATTGGCCGTGCAGCTCGTAATTGGGAAAGCTACTATGCAATTGTTGATTCATTAAAAACATTAGAAAGCGACGAAACGTTACTTGTTCAATCAGGAAAACCAGTTGCAATTTTTAAATCGCATGAAGATGCGCCTCGTGTTCTTTTAGCGAACTCAAACTTAGTACCAAAATGGGCGAACTGGGATCACTTCCGTGAACTAGAGAAAAAAGGCCTAATGATGTACGGACAAATGACAGCGGGTAGCTGGATTTACATTGGAACACAAGGGATTTTACAAGGAACATATGAAACATTTGGAGAAGCGGCACGTCAACATTTCGATGGTTCATTAAAAGGTACTGTAACGATTACTGCTGGTTTAGGTGGCATGGGCGGGGCACAACCGCTTGCTGTAACGATGAACGGCGGTGTTGTAATTGCTATTGATGTAGATAAGCGTAGTATCGATCGTCGTATTGAAAAGAGATATTGTGATAAGTATACAGAATCATTAGAAGAAGCACTGGCTATTGCAAACGAGTATAAAGAGAAGAAAGAGCCCATTTCAATTGGATTATTAGGTAATGCAGCAGAAATTTTACCTGAGTTAGTAAACCGTAATATTATCCCTGACTTAGTTACGGATCAAACTTCTGCACATGATCCATTAAACGGTTATATTCCAGTAGGTTACACAGTAGAAGAAGCAGCGAAACTTCGTGAAGAAGATCCAGAACGTTACGTACAATTATCGAAAGAAAGTATGACAAAACATGTGGAAGCAATGCTTGCAATGCAAGAAAAAGGTGCGATTACATTTGATTACGGAAATAACATTCGCCAAGTTGCTTTCGATGAAGGTTTGAAAAATGCCTTTGATTTCCCAGGATTCGTTCCAGCATTTATTCGTCCGTTATTCTGTGAAGGAAAAGGACCATTCCGCTGGGTAGCACTTTCTGGTGATCCAGAAGATATTTATAAAACAGACGAAGTGATTTTACGCGAGTTTGCTGATAACGAGCATTTATGTAATTGGATTCGTATGGCACGTCAGCAAGTTGAGTTCCAAGGTCTTCCATCACGTATTTGTTGGCTTGGTTATGGCGAGCGTGCAAAATTTGGCCGCATTATTAATGAAATGGTGGCTAATGGTGAATTATCAGCACCGATCGTTATCGGCCGTGACCATTTAGATTGTGGATCAGTAGCATCTCCAAACCGTGAAACAGAATCTATGAAAGACGGTAGTGATGCAGTAGCAGACTGGCCAATTTTAAATGCATTAATTAACAGTGTAAACGGTGCAAGCTGGGTGTCTGTTCATCACGGTGGTGGCGTTGGTATGGGTTATTCACTTCACGCTGGAATGGTTATCGTTGCAGATGGAACAGAAGCAGCGGCAAAACGTATTGAACGCGTATTAACTTCTGACCCTGGTATGGGTGTTGTTCGTCACGTTGATGCTGGCTATGACTTAGCGGTTCAAACTGCGAAAGAAAAAGGCGTTAACATTCCAATGATGAAATAAGGAGGAAGAAACATGCTGGACACTTTACTAATAAATATCGGTCAATTACTAACAATGGATCAAGAAGATGGCTTGTTAAGACGGGAAGCGATGAACACGCTTCCTGTTATTGAAAACGGTGCTGTCGGAATTGAAAATGGCGTGATTACTTTCGTTGGAACAGCGGAAGAGGCTAAAGGATTACAAGCGAAAGAGGTTATTGATTGCGGCGGGAAAATGGTTTCTCCTGGTCTTGTAGATCCGCATACTCATCTTGTATTTGGTGGATCTCGTGAAAATGAAATCGCGCTGAAATTACAAGGAGTTCCGTACCTAGAAATTTTAGAACAAGGCGGAGGTATTCTTGCAACTGTAAATGCAACGAAACAAGCATCGAAAGAAGAACTTGTTCAAAAAGCGAAATTTCATTTAGACCGTATGCTATCTTTCGGTGTAACAACCGTAGAAGCGAAGAGTGGTTACGGATTAGATGATGAGACAGAATGGAAACAATTAGAGGTAACTGCACAATTACAAAAAGAGCATTCAATTGATTTAGTTTCAACATTTTTAGGTGCTCATGCAGTTCCGAAAGAGTATAAAGGAAGATCGAAAGAATTTTTACAATGGATGCTAGATCTATTACCAGAGATGAAAGAGAAGCAATTAGCTGAGTTCGTTGATATTTTCTGTGAAACAGGTGTGTTCTCTGTAGAAGAATCAAAAGAATTTTTATTAAAAGCGAAAGAGCTGGGCTTTGATGTGAAAATTCATGCAGATGAAATCGACCCTCTTGGTGGTGCGGAAGCAGCCGCTGAAATCGGTGCAGCGTCAGCAGACCATTTAGTTGGCGCTTCTGATAAAGGAATTGAAATGCTTGCGAATTCTAATACAGTAGCGACTTTATTACCAGGAACAACTTTCTATTTAAATAAAGAAAGTTTCGCACGCGGCCGCAAAATGATCGATGAAGGTGTTGCTGTTGCTTTAGCTACAGACTTTAACCCAGGAAGCTGTCCAACTGAAAACATTCAGCTTATTATGAGTATTGCAATGCTGAAACTGAAAATGACACCAGAAGAAGTCTGGAATGCCGTAACAGTTAACTCATCTTATGCCATTAATCGAGGCGATGTAGCTGGGAAAATTAGAGTTGGTCGTAAGGCGGATTTAGTTTTATGGGATGCTTATAATTACGCTTACGTACCGTACCATTACGGCGTAAGTCATGTAAATACAGTATGGAAGAATGGTAATATAGCATATACAAGAGGTGAACAATCGTGGAGCACGGCCACTATTTAAAGAAAAATGCAAAGTTTATCGATCGTGAAGTGACGAAATGGAGCGAGATGATTAAAGATTGGGAGGAAGGGGAGGAAATATTCGGTGCGGCCTTAATTGGAGCACCCCTTTCTAAACCATCTATTAGTCATTCGGGAGCATGTTTTGCGCCAAAAACAATTCGTTCAATGTTAGATGCATATAGCACGTACGCAATTACAGAAGAACACGATATGAAAGAAAGTGTTCTTCATGATTGCGGTGATATTACGATGCATGTGACAGATATAAAAGAGAGTCATAACCGAATTGTGAAAACAGTTGGTCACTTGACGAAAGTAAATCCGAAAATGATACCAATCGTTCTTGGTGGTGACCACTCGATTAGTTTTCCGAGTATAACTGGTTTTGCAAATAGTAAAGGAAAGGTCGGTATTATTCAATTTGATGCCCATCATGATTTACGTAATTTAGATGATGGTGGTCCATCAAATGGTACACCGTTCCGTAGTTTACTAGAAAACGATGTGATTACAGGAAAACAACTCGTTCAAATTGGGATTCGTAATTTTTCAAATGCACGAGCGTACCATGAATATGCAAAAGAGCATGGCGTGACAGTGTATACAATGAAAGATGTAAGAGAGCGAGAAATAAAAGACCTTATTTCAGAAAGTATTGAAGTATTAAGAAAACAAGGTGTGACTTCTATTTATATTTCTCTTGATATGGACGTATTAGACCAAGCGTTTGCGCCAGGCTGTCCAGCAATCGGTCCTGGTGGAATGGATAGTACAACTTTACTTGATGCAATTGAATTCCTTGGTAAAGAGCCACTCGTTCAAGGGATGGATATAGTAGAAATTGATCCAACTCTTGATTTTAGGGATATGACGAGTAGAGTAGCTGCGCAAGTGATTATGAGTTTTCTTTTAGCGCGCGAAACGATTAGTAAACAGGTTAGTATATAAGCGAAGAATCGTGTGTGAAGTTTTGAAGTAACCATTTTTGTCTTTCATGTTGCACATTATATAAAAATACATCGCTACTTATATGTAGTGATGTATTTTTTTGTTTTAGAAGGTATATAAAATTGAAGGAAATGGGTGTGAAAAGGTAACAAAATTGCGGGTTTTTTAGTGTTTCTGTACAGCTTGAATTTTTATGTGTAAATAAATTGACATAGAAAATAATTTTGTGATATTATAAAAATTTTGCTAAAAAAATAAATGTGTGTTAAGATTGAGAAGGTTACCATATATGGAGGTGGATTATTTGTTTCAAATTGGCGATAACATAGTTTATCCAATGCACGGAGCAGGTATAATTAAAGCCATAGAAGAAAAGGAAATCTCAGGAGAAAAAAAACAGTATTATGTTATAAAAATGTCGGCTAGTAATATGGAAGTGATGATTCCTATTGGGAAAGTATTGACTTCAAATATACGACCAGTCACAGATATAAAGGCATTAACACACATAATAGATATTTTTCAGCATGGGGAATCCGATAGATTACTTACGTGGAAACAAAGGTATAAAGCGAACGCGGACAAAATAAAGACGGGTAAAATACAAGAAGGTGCTGAAGTTGTACGTGATTTATTGCGTATGCAGAAAGAAAAAGCACTTAATGCAAGCGAAAAGAAAATGTTAGATAATGCACATGAATTTTTGATTAGTGAACTGGGATTAATTGAAGGTATCACAGAAAATCAAATAAAAAGCTTTTGTTAAGATTCATTGTAGATAATGTATTATATCCCAAAAAAGATCTTGAATTTTTTGGGAACATAATTATAGAGAATCAATCATTTCAAAGACATTCAACTTTTTCAAACCACTTTTAGAGCATTAACCCCTTTTGTTATTACTACAATTTAATCCATTTTTATTTTTAAATTTCTTTTACGAATGTTCGAAGTTTAATTAAATACTTCGATAAAATAGTTACTTAATTTTTGCAATCCTGATTCACACTGGCACGGACAAGGAGCCGTAAGGATGAAAGAGAGGTAGGGCTTTCATTGTTTTAGGTATATAAGTTTTTATTTTTAGAAGAATACTGAGCCGCTCTCATTTCTATTGTTACGGAATTTTTCATATGTGAGGAGATAATAATTGTTTATTTTCTTTATGTAAAAGAGATAAAAGAATTGTTAGCCTTATATGGTCAACTAAAAGAGGTTTCCTAATTAGGAAACCTCTTTAATTTTTGTTTATATCATTCTATTTGTTTAATATTCGAATTTTTAATGGTAAAGACGTATAAATTGACGTTACTATTTAAAAGTAAGTATGATGCGATTATAGTAAGTTTTTTATAAGGGGGAAGAAAAATGACAAGCTCAAACAATAAAGTAGCAAATATTTATGCAGGAACAAATATAAACGCTTGGGGGTCTTTTGAAAACATTGATGAAACAAAGGTGTTTAATCCGATTCAAATTGGATCTTGGTCTCTTCGTAATCGCATAGCGATGGCACCGATGACGAGATGTTTTGCAAATAATGAGACTGGGGTAGTTGGTACTGATGTAGTAGAGTATTACCAAAAACGTGCTGCTGATGGGATTGGATTAATTATTACAGAAGGAATTGTCATTAGCCCGAGAGCAAAAGGGAATCCGGGAGTACCGGGTATTTATACACAAGCGCAAATTGATTCTTGGAAACCTGTTACAGAGGCAGTACATAAAGAAGGCGGGACGATTATTGCTCAAATATGGCATGTTGGACGTATGAGTCATCACGAAATAATGGGTGGTCAAATGCCGCAAGCACCGTCTGCTATTGCTGCGGAGGGTAATGTTCCGCGTTTTCGTAAACCGTTTGATACACCAGAAGCAATGACAATAGAAGAAATAAAAGAAGTTATTGGTCAATATGCACAAGCTGCAAAAAACGCAATCGAAGCTGGATTTGATGGAGTAGAAATTCACGGTGCACACGGATATTTAATTGATCAATTTACTTATGAATGTGCAAATAAGCGCACAGATAAATATGGCGGGGACTTAAAGCAAAGATTAACATTTATGAAAGAAGTAACAGAGGCTGTAATAGAGGCAGTTGGAGCTACTAAAACACTTCTTCGTTTCTCTGCCTTTAAAGGTGATAATCCTGCTTATATGTGGGAAAACCCGGAACTTGCGATTGAAATTTTTGTAAACATGTTCAAAGAAGTTGGATTAACGATGATTCACCCTTCAACGATGAATTATACGGCAGTTATTGCTGACGGAAAGAATTTTCATCAATTAGTAAGAAAATATTGGGATGGTACTATTGTTGGGGTGGGCAATTTGAATCCGAAAGAGGCAGAAGAAGCATTGCAAGAGGGAACAATTGATGTAGCGGCGTTCGGAAGACCATTAATCGCTAACCCAGATTTTGTTCAGCGAATTAAAAATGCTGAAAGTTTAGTTGAATATGACGCGAAAGAGCATCTTGCTACGCTAGTGTGAATAAGGATAAAAAGAGAACACATCGAGTGTTCTCTTTTTATTATGGAATTTTATATATATAGGGGGAAGCGGAATGAGTGAAGCGCTACTCGTTATTATTAGTATATTGCTCTTTTTGATGCTACTTTTAATTGTCTTTTTTATCATTACATTTTTTATTAAAAAACGGACGCATCATTCTATATTAAAACTGCATCCATACTTAGGTAGAATGCGCTATTTACTCGAAAAAATAGGTCCAGAATTTCGGCAATATTGGTTTGATCATGATACTGACGGAAAGCCTTTTTCGCGCTACGATTTTCAAAGTGTTATGTTTCTAGCAAAATACCGTTCTGAAATACTTGGTTTTGGATCAAAACGGGATTTTGAGGCATCTGGCTATTATATTGCTAATACATTATTCCCCACATTAACAGATGAATTAAGTGTGAATCTCACGCAAGAACGTGAGGGGAAAAAGTATATGATTCATAAAGAAGGGTTATTTTCAAGAAGAGAAAAATTGACAGCGGATACAACAAACCTTTGGTTGTATGAAGAAGATGATGCAATTATAGTCGGCGAAAATCGTAAATATCCATGGAAACTGTATGGGATGTTTGGAGCGTCAGCGACATCTTACGGTGCGATTGGAGAAAATTATATTTTATCAGCTGGTTTTGGTGCAAAAATGGCAGGTGGTTCGTGGATTAATACTGGGGAAGGAGGCGTAATTCCAGAACATCTACATACGGGTGCGAATATCGTTGCGCAAATTGGTCCGGGATTATTCGGATACCGTGACGAGGACGGGAATTTTTCGATGAAGGAATTTATGGAGAAGGCGAAAGAAAGTAATATTAAAGCGTTTGAATTGAAATTTGGGCAAGGAGCAAAAATACGTGGTGGTCATTTAGAAGGACAGAAGGTAAATGAGAAAATCGCTTCCGTTCGGAAAGTACGAGAAGGTGAAACGATTAATTCGCCAAATCGATTTTCATTTATTAATAGTGCGGCAGAGGCTTTATATTTTATTCAAGATTTGCAAGAAAAAGGTGGTAAACCAGTGGGCATGAAAATTGTAATTGGTCAACAGAAGCCTTTGGAAGATTTATTAAAAGCAATGAAAGAATTAAACATCTATCCAGATTTTATTACAATCGACGGTTCAGAAGGTGGATCAGGTGCAACATATAAATCGATGGCAGATAGTATGGGGCTTCCGCTTATACCGGCATTACTTACATTTATTGATACGGCGAATCATTACGGTGTTCGGGATAAATTAAAGGTGTTTGCCTCAGGGAAATTAATCACACCAGATAAAGTAGCGATTGCTTTAGCTATCGGTGCAGATGCCGTAAATTCAGCACGCGGCTTCATGATGGCAAGTGGCTGTATTATGGCGCTTCAATGTAATTCAGGGCAATGCCCATCGGGGGTTGCAACTACGAATCCGCACTACCAAAAAGCGTTAGATCCATATGAGAAGAAATGGAGAGTAATGAACTACATTATTAGCATGAGATATAGTTTGTTTTCATTAGCGGCAGCGGCGGGGGTAAAGAGCCCGCGCCATTTAACGAGAGAGCATATTGTGTTTAAAGATGAGATGGGGAGAGTAGTTCCACTTTCGGAATTGTTTCCTTCCGTAATTGGGAAGTAAATATGTAGCTGAACAAAAAATATGAGTAAAAAGTCATACATCTGTATGGCTTTTTTGATTATGGAAAAATTAGAAGTTTATTACATGTATGTTCCCGCTTGTCTGTTGCTCTTTTTAAAAAAAATTATTTGATGGAGATTAGTTGTCGGAATATTCTTTTTGATGAAAAAATGAAACGATATACGCATTGACAATAAAAACTAATTAGACTATAATAAATCTCGAATTCAAGACATTTTTGAAGGATAGTCAAAATCATAAAATCAATATTTTAAATATAATCATAAGAACTGTAGTTTTTTTGTTAATTATCTCGAATTCGAGATAATTTCTGAGCGAGATGAAGTGTGTTAGTTTTTAGAGGAATATCTCGAAAATAAGATGAAGTAGCATTGCGGATTGAAATTTATCATATGGACAAAATGAATAATGAATTTTAGCAAATAAACGTTTTTTGTAATGAAACAAAAAAGGGCGTGGAGAAGACGATGGGTGAGGAATTAAAATTATCAGAGCGATATGATCAGCATAAAAAACAGATTGAACAAGGGTTATTATCAATTGAAGTAAGAGAATTAGTCTAATTATATAAGGAATTGAAAGGGGAGAAAAATGATGAAACATGTTTTTCAAAAAGGAAAAGATGAGTCAAAACCAACGCTATTATTGCTTCATGGTACGGGAGGAAATGAATTAGATTTACTACCGCTTGCAGAAAGAATTGATTCAAAAGCTTCTGTATTAAGTGTTCGTGGAAATGTATTAGAAAATGGGATGCCTCGTTTCTTCCGCCGATTAGCAGAAGGTATTTTTGATGAAGAGGATCTTGTTTTCCGTACGAAGGAATTAAATGAATTTTTAAATGAAGCAGCAAAAACATATGAATTTGATAGAGATAATATCGTAGCTGTTGGGTATTCAAATGGAGCAAATATTGCAGCGAGTTTATTATTCCATTATGAAAATGCATTAAAAGGTGCCATTCTTCATCATCCAATGGTCCCAAGAAGAGGGATAGAGCTTCCTAATTTAGTAGAGAAAGCAGTGTTTATTGCTGCTGGAACAAATGATCCAATTTGTTCACCTTCTGAGTCAGAGGAATTGAAGGTGCTATTAGAAAATGCAAATGCTAATGTAACAATGCATTGGGAAAATAGAGGACATCAATTAACGATGAATGAAGTAGAGAAGGCAACAGAATGGTATGAAAAAATGTTTTCACATGCATAAATAGTAGACTAAATCGAGTGTAAAATCATAAAGATTTTATACTCGGTTTTTTTGTTGCAATTTAAGGGATTAAAAGGGAATAGGAAAGTTATGTTAAAATATAAAGAAAAGCAAAGGGATTCCTGTTGTGTTAATGAGCGGGAGTGTCGATTATTCTAATAATGGGGGAAACTATTAGATGGCAAACTACGAAAATGAAGAAATGCTAACGGGAGGCAATGTCTCAAACGTATATCGTTCGGAAGATACAGTTCGACGAGAATTAAAGCAAGGCAGTACCAAAATTCATAAGCTATTAAATCATTTGGAAAACAAAGGTTTTAGTTATGCACCAAAGTTTTTAGGTATTGATGATAAAGATAGAGAGATATTATCATTTATTGAAGGGAAAGCTGGTAATTATCCTTTAAAAGAGTACATGAGGTCTAATGATGTTTTAAAAGAAATAGCGAAGATACTCCGTCTGTATCATGATGCTGTGAGTGATTTTCCTTTAGCAGATGATTGGAAACCAATGGATAATACTCCAAATAAAATAGAGGTTGTATGCCACAATGATTTTGCAATATATAACATTATTTTTAATAACGAAAAACCAGTAGGTATTATTGATTTTGATGTTGCTGGTCCTGGACCAAGACTTTGGGACATAGCCTATACTCTTTACACTTGTGTCCCATTAAGTAGAGTTTATTATACGGAAACAGGTGAGGCAGTTTATTATAATTCATTACAGCATGCGGAGTGTATAAAGCAAAGGGTTAAATTGTTTTTTGAAGCTTACGGTGGGGGTATGGAAGAAGATTGTCTTGAGATGGTATTGCTACGATTAGAAGGGTTATGTAAATATATGAAAAGAAAAGCTAAAGAAGGCGATATAAACTTCCAAAAGATGATAGATGAAGGACACCTTGAACATTACGAGAATGATATTCAGTTTATTCGTGAACATGGAATAGAGTGGATTTAATGAAATGTGTTTTATACAAAATAAAGCTCAGAGTCATATAGGGACTTTGAGCTTTTTAGTGTAGATGTTTTCCATAATAACTGAACTACTTATAATATCTTGTAGATGTATAGTTACGAGTTTGTTACAGGCTGAGATGTAGCAATTGGTAATTGGATATCGACAGTTGTTCCTATGTTTAATTCACTTGAAATGAATAATTTTCCGTGATGCTCTTGAATGATTTTATAGCACATCATTAAGCCAAGGCCAGTTCCTTTTTCTTTCAAGCTATAAAAAGGTTCGCCAAGACGAGCCATGCGCTCTTCAGGAATCCCACAACCTTCATCGATAATGCGTATTGAAACAAAATCATGTTCTAATGAAGTTGTTTGAATGAATATGTTACCACCATCAGGCATCGCCTCGATCGCATTTTTTACTATGTTAATAAAAACTTGTTTTAATTGATTACTGTCACATTGAATGTCAGAAATATAATCGAAATGGTCCATGATGATATGAACGCTATGCATAATTGCTGTTGGTAAAATAAAAGTTACAACTTCTTCAATTAATGTTTGTATGTTGCATGAATGAATAGATAACACTTGTGGTTTAGACATTGCCATAAATTGGCTTGTTATAGATTCCATTTGTGAAATCTCACTCAGCATAACGTCCACATACCATTTATTTTCCTCATTTATTTCTGGATGTAATAATGTTAAAAATCCTTTTAATGAAGTGAGTGGGTTTCTAATTTCATGTGCAATTCCAGCTGTCAGTTGTCCTACTACTGCAAGTTTTTCGGATTTCCGTAATAATTTTTCAGTTTCTTTTAGTTCGGTAACGTCCCTTCCCATCACTATAAGACCTTTGCGTGAGCCATCAGAGTGGAAGAGTGGAACTTTTGAAATACTTAAAACTAGGTCGAAATCATCTCTATGTATAATAAATTCCTCTCCGTGAAGAATTTGTCCTTTTTGCCATGTTAGTTCATCGACTTCTTCACAATGCAAAAAAGATTCTCGGTACGCTTCGTTATATTGAATGAGTTCATTATCTCTTTTTCCATGATAAGGTACGTTATGGAAATTGAAACAAGAAAGCGCATAGTCATTCGCCTCAAGCCAGCGTCCTTCATGATCCTTAAAAATAACAAATGCAGGCATTGAATTCATTAATGTGCGTAATCGTTTCTCACTCTCTTGTAATACTTTCTCAATTCTTTCTGATTTTTCAAGGGGTTTCATAATGGCGTATACACCTGTTAAACGATTTTTAACAAAAATAGGAACTAATTTTGTTACAACATCTAGTAAATATCCGTCTTTATGATAAATAGAGACGATATACTCTTTTTGATTGTCAGCTGAAGTGTTTTTTATGTATTGTAGCACTTGATCAGAAATATGTGCTTCTAAAATAGAAGTGATTGTTTTTCGCTCCAATTCGTTAGAAGTATAACCTAATATTCTTTCAGCAGAGGGGTTAATATGTAAAATAAATCCTTCTAAATTCAATGAAATAATACTATCAGGGTTATGTTCAAAAAGAGATGCATACATTTCTGCTAAGGAACGATTTTGTATATGGTTTCGCAGGCGTCCAGATACGTTTGGTTGACGCTTTTTTTGAGTAGATGAATATTTTTTACGACTCATAATATTTCCTCCGTACAACTGGCATCTAAAAAAGATGGATCTATTAATAACTATAATATAGGTGTGATGTGTATTTCTATAAAAAATGGAAATTACATAGTGAATTTTCTTTTTTATTTTTAGTGGAAGGTATAAAAGGTAGTAATAAGAGAATCTTATATTGTTTTATTAATTTTTTGTAAGTTACATCAATGTATTTTCGTTATAACATTAGACTAGAAGAGGGGGAGAAAAATGAAAAGCTATATTCAAGGGATCGATCATGTACAAGTGGCGGCACCTGTAGGATGTGAAGAAGTAGCACGAGAATTTTATGGTAATAAAATTGGTATGAAGGAAATTCCGAAACCAGAAGGGTTAAAGAAGCGTGGCGGATGTTGGTTTAAGTGTGGAAATCAAGAGATTCATATTGGAGTCGAGCAAAACTTTAATCCAGCTAAAAAAGCACATCCAGCTTTTTATGTTTTGAAAATTGATGAATTTAAACAAGAGTTAATAAAGCAAGGTGTTGAAGTAATAGATGATAATGCACGACCAGACGTGATTAGATTTTACGTATCAGATCCGTTTGGAAATCGAATTGAATTTATGCAAAATAAAAACTAGGTGAAGGTCCACCTAGTTTTTTATGCTTTTCTAAACAATCCTAACACTTCAACAGTTTCTGTAATATTAACGAATGCATGAGGATCAATTTCGGAAATCGTTAGTTTCATACTTGCTAACTCTTCACGAGAAACGACTGTCATAAGTACACGTTTTTTCTCGTTTGAATAAGCACCTTCACCATCAAGTAACGTAATTCCGCGTACTACAGTTGAAAGAAGCTTTTTTTTCATTTCTTCCGCTTGATTTGTTACAATCATAAGTGTAACTTTACGATGTTTTGTATGAACGGCATCAATTACTTTACCAGTTACATAAATTGAAAGTAAGCTTGTAAGGGCAACATCCCAAGTGAAGAAAAATCCTGCAATGACAACAACAACTGTATTTAATCCAATAAGAAACCCACCAAGTTTAATATCTCGCTTACGAGATAACAACATACCGATAATATCAAATCCACCAGTTGAACCATGGCAGTTAAAGACAAGGCCAATACCAGCGCCGGCGATGACACCGCCAAATACAGAAGATAAAAGTGGGTCTGTTGCTACGACTTTTATAGGAACATAGTATAGTGCAACAGATAATACAATTACAGAGACAACTGTGTTAAAAATTACTTTTTTTCCAAGACCTATGTATCCTAAAATAAGGATAGGTAAATTCAATACAAAGTTAATAATGCCTGTGTTCACAGGGGTTGCAATTCCTAAAATAATAGCAATTCCGCCAATTCCACTACTTAAAATTTTATGTGGGATAAGGAAAAGATTAAAGGCAATTGCAATAATAATAGAACCAAAAATAACACCAAGAAATCTGACCATCTCTTTCCCGTCCTTCACTAAATAATCATATTATTTCAAGATTATATATGAAATTGAAAGTTTTAGGGAAAAACAGTTTATTTCGGAAAATTAGATTAATCTAAATAGTTTAAGTGTTTAATAATTTGGGAGGGGATACAAATATGAAGATAACAACGTACCAACAGAAGAGTCCTTTAAAACAAGAGTGTGAGGATTCATTTTTTTGTAATGAAGATAAAATGATGTACGGTGTATGTGATGGAGCAACACCGCTCGTCCCGTTTTGTGATGAAGAAGGACATAATGGAGCATACATCGCTTCGCATTTATTTGCAAGTCATTTTACTTCGTTACGGGAGATTAATAGTTTACAAGGTGAAGTTGCAAAGGCGAATGAACTAGTGCAAAACAAGATGCTAGAGTACAAGGTTGATACGAGAAAAAAAGACCATCTGTGGTGTACATGTATTGCAGCAGTTCAAATAGAAGGCGAGAAACTCGAATATGCACAGTTAGGTGATTGTATGATCGTTGCAATACTTCAGGATGGAGCGATGAGAGTATTAACGAAAGATACGGTTCGAGGAATTAGTAAACGTGCAAAAAAGAAGAGAGAGGAAGATAGAGAAAAGGGGTTACCTGTACCTGAAGAACACGTTTTTCAAGATGTTCGGGAGCAGTTAAAATACAATCGGTATCTTGCAAATATGCCAAATGGCTACTCAGTTGCAAATGGGATGAAAGAAGCTATGGATTATTTACAATATGGTGAATTACATGTAGCTGAAGTAAGTGGAATCTTTATTTGTTCGGACGGATTGTTCCATCCAGAGTGGTCGTTAGAACAAATTGTGATATATATAAGAAAGAATAGTATAAAAGAATATGTAGCAATCATTGAAGAGCTAGAAGAAGAAAATAGAATAAGACCAGATGATAAAACAGTTATTATGATCGATTTGTAAGAGGAGGATGTTCATATGGAAATTAAATGTGCAAATTTAACATTTCAAAATGAGTTAGTTCCTTTAGAAAAAGTAAATAAACTGATTATCCACCATACGTCAGAAGATGGATGGGATGTGTATAAAACTCACGAATTTCATCAAAAGGTAAGAGGATGGAGCGGGATTGGTTACAATTATTTTATTGAAGAAGATGGAACTGTAGTCGAAGGGCGAGGTTTACATATTGGAGCACATGCGAAAGATAATAATAGTGATACAATTGGAATATGTATGACGGGGAACTTTGATAAATATGATCCAACTACTGCACAAATGAATTCATTATATTCTTTATGTAAAATGTTTATGAAGCAGTTTGCCATAGAGAAAGGAAATATACTCGGCCATAGGGAGTTAGAAGGGGTTACAAAAACTTGTCCAGGAAATCGCTTTTCTATGGTAGAGTTAAGAAAAGTATTATCTTAAATATAGAGGAGTAACGAATGATGATGAACATAAAAATACCAACTGATAAAAAAGAAGAGCTTGTAGCACAAATTCAGCAATTTTTCGTTGAAGAAGATTTAGATGAAATTGGACGTTTCCAAGCAGAACGTTTAATAGAAGAAATGATTAAATTAGTAGGACCATTTGCATACAATCAAGCAATTGGAGATGCAAGAAAACTTGTAAGTGAGAAATTAACGAATATTGAAGAAGATTTGTATGTGTTAGAGAAGAATGAGGGTAAATAAAAAAGAGCCAGATGGCTCTTTTTTTATTTTTCTTTCTTATGTTCTTTATATTCATGTACTTTTTCTTTTACATTACCGACAGTATCTTTAGCAGTGCCTTTCACTTTATCCCATTTTCCCTCGGCTTGTAATTTCTTATTGTCAGTTACTTTCCCGACAACTTCCTTTACTTCACCCTTTACCTTATCAATGGCACCTTCTACTTTTTCTTTTAAACCATGATCATGATTTGTCATACATTTTTCCTCCTTGTAGTTTGATTAGAATTCTCTTTTCATATTGCAAGTTGAATGATGTATCTAGTAATAGCGTAACAAATCTAGTTTGAATATTCAAATGAGTAACAGGATAGAAAAGGAATTGTCATAAAATGTATACATTCGTAATGGAAAGAAAAAGAAAGTTAATTAGATGTCTTTCGCAGTCCATATTGATTTTGTATAAGCAATTTTCATATGGGCACGTTCCATATTATTTTGACTGCCGCTACCGAACCTTGCTTGTCCAACTATTAAATTGCAATTGGATTCAACAGCGGTCTCAATTCGTTTTTGAATTAATGCAGTATGACAACCTTTACGTTGAAATTCTGGCAAAGTAGCAGAAGTAGCTAATGAGGCGACACCTTTATTTATCCCGCATTAACGGGCAGTAAAACTCCCACCTCAAAATTCAGGTGGAGCAAAGAAGTTAGGTGGGAGATCAACTGCCCGTAAACGCCCGATTGGTTCAACTAATAATCAGTGGGGGATGAACAAAACCCCCACTGATTAAAGTTTCACTTTATATAGAGTACCCCTATACTAGCTGGAGTATTTTGAACTTCGGCTATGAAAAAATGCCACCCAGGCTGATTGTAGAGAATTTCATTATTTCGACGAACGCCATCTTTTGTAAATGAAGGCATGTTAAAGCCCTGAACATAAATATCTGCAAAAGTATGAAACTCATTTTCTTTCAGTTTGCGTACTGAAATGTTAGAAGGGGGGAGCGAAAAATCTTGTCCCGGTATACTATATAAAGCGGTATGGAAGCTAGATTGGTAAAAGCCTTTTTGAGATAAGTATTGAAATAGTTCAGTTGTGCCTTGAGCCGGTGTAATTTCAAAACGACAAGGGATGTGTAGTGATTGATAATAAGAGATGATTTCATCTATCTCATCTGTACTTGTGAATGCAATACCCTTTACTGTGTTAAAAGCAGGACCAGCAATTACTTTTGATGAAAAGGCAGTGGCACTCCCGAACTTTTTCATTTGTACTTGCATTGGATTTCCAGCTATCGCTTGTAATGCCTTTAATCTAGAAGATAGCATATCTATTTCTGCGTTTTCAATTTCACTTGCTGTATCGATTGTCATAATAGTACTCATTTAAAATTCCTCCGTCAATAAATATATTTCATAGTATATATACGATTTATATTCTAAGATTCCTGTTGAAATGTAAGAGAATAAGGAGGTTTTTGGAAGGGAAATGGAAGTGAACTGTCGAAGGGAGTGAAAACAGATTAAAGGTGGTGCTCTCATGAAACAGAAAGACGTGCAGACATGCTCTAATTGTGGTTCTCAAAACATAGGAGAAGGTGAGTTTGTCGGATATGCACAAATACGGAAAAAGGAAACGATGTTTACATCATCTCCAGTAGATGCTTATATTTGTACGGATTGTGGCCATATTCTCTCATTAAAAGTACGAAATTATGAAAAGTTTAAACAAAAGCCGTTATGATTATTGAGAAGTGGTAATATAAAACGTCGTATACGAAACATCTTACATTAAGTTAATATAAGTGACATTTTACATATATATGAGTACGTCTTAAAAAAAGAGATAAAAACATATACTGTATGAGATGCTCATCATTCATTACATACACGGAAAAATATATAGAAGAAAAAGTAGTCATCTTAGAATGGTTCATAACGAAAACTCCTTTAAATGAATAAAGGAGTTTCTTTGTTTTTTTTAACAATAATCACCTTTAATTGTTATAATTGGTTATTGAGAGGTATTATTTTATTAACGTAATAATCATAGAAAAAACAGCTAAATCGTATACAAAACCGCTATATAACATAATCGCAACCGTAAGTTGACAAAGTGCAACCGCAGGAAGATAGAGATAAGAGCAATGTTTACATACAATTTAGTTAAGAAAACAAAGGGGGACACACACATGGGATTTGGTGAAAAGTTATTTAAATTAAGAAAGGAAAAGGGCCTTTCGCAAGAAGTATTAGCTGAAAAATTAAACACGACAAGGCAAGCAGTTAGTAAATGGGAAAACGGTCAAGGTTTTCCTGAAACTGAGAAACTAATAATGATTGGAAATGTATTTGAAATATCTCTTGATTACTTATTAAAAGAAACTGCTGAGCAAAGTAATGAAAAGGAGCATGGATATTATGTAAGTAAAGAAATGGCAGAAGGGTATATCGTATATGGGCAAAAAATTTCTAAATATATCGCATTAGGGTTTAGTTTGCTTATTTTATCTACAATACCGTATTTATTATTTAAAGAAGATGTAACAATGTCTACATTCCTTGTAATTATTATTGCTGTCCTTGGCATTGGAGCGATGATGGTACCTGTAACGATAGAAGAGAGTCGATACAATGTATTAAAAAAAGAAGAATTACTATTTGATCCAAACTTTTTAAAAGAATTGACAAAAAGATATGCGACTATTAAAAAGAAGTATGCTGCAGTAGTAATCGTTGGGCTTTGTTTCATAGCAGCAGGAGCGATACCATTTTTATTTGAGAAAAAACGAATTACTTCAGGAGAGCTCGTGCAGTATTATCCTTATTGTGTTGTACTTATTGCTATCGGGTTTTATCTTTTTGTTCGTGTTTTAGGAGTGTTAGAGACGTATCGGATTTTAGTAGAAAATAAAGAATATAGTAATCGTTTCATTTTTAAACTGAAAAAGAAAGTGAGAGAAAAAGTAGACAATTTTTAATAGGAAAAAACATATTTTTATTCGTTTTTTATTAAAAGTTAAGATAGGAGTGGAATGATGTCAAACCTTCTAGAAATTAAAAATTTGAGTAAATCATTTGGAAACAAAGTTGTTTTAAGAGATGTTTCCTTCAATGTGCCGCCTGGATCAATTGTTGGATTTATTGGTGATAATGGGGCTGGGAAATCAACAACCTTTAAAACAGTACTAGAATTAATTTCTAAAGATAGCGGTACAGTAAAAATATTTGGTGAAGAAAATATAAGTAAATATGCCAAGATTAAGGAAAAGATAGGCGTCGTATTTGATGCAATGAATCTACCAGCTCATCTTACAATAAAACAACTAAATAAGGTTTTTGAAAAGATGTTTGAATCTTGGGATAGGGAAAATTTTTATCGATTAGTTAATACTTTCTCTTTATCTACCAATGAAAAAGTAGGTGGATTCTCACGTGGGATGTCAATGAAACTCTCTATAGCTATTGCGCTGTCGCATAATGCAAAATTATTAATCCTAGATGAAGCGACGGGAGGTCTTGATCCTTCATCTAGGGAGGGTGTGTTAGAGGAATTAAAAAGTTTTGTGAGTAAAAGTAATGGTGGTATATTACTTTCTTCTCATATTATGAGTGATGTAGAAAAAATAGCTAGCCACCTTATCATTATAAAAGATGGAGAAATTTTATTGAATGAAGAAAAAGATAATGTTTTGGGCAGTTACGCCATTGTAGATGTTGACGTGGAACAACTAACTTTAATCAACAAAGATATAGTTGTGGCAAAGAGGAACCATGGTTCTTATTTCAATGTACTCGTATCAGATGTACATAAATTACCAAGTGGGATTGCTCATAGAACAATCTCGATAGAAGAAATGAGTGTTTTATTAACGAGGAGTGAAAAATAAATGAGAGGTTTATTATTGACAAACTATTACCTAGTGTATCGAACTTTCTTTACGTTCATGGGAATAGCGATATTGGGAGCGGGATTCGTTTTTTAT
Source organism: Bacillus altaicus (assembly GCF_042136375.2). Taxonomy (NCBI): domain Bacteria; kingdom Bacillati; phylum Bacillota; class Bacilli; order Caryophanales; family Bacillaceae; genus Bacillus; species Bacillus altaicus. Next base: position 2,122,669 of record NZ_CM143394.1, read on the forward strand.
TTTGGTGATGCTTCAATGTACCGTTTAATTGCTACGTTCATTATCTTATTTGCTGCGATTCCTGCACTTGAAGTTATTAAATATGAGAGTAAGTCGGGTTATGAAAAATATGTACTTACTTTACCAGTTACTAGAAGTAATATTGTGCAAAGCCATTACTTTTTCTATTTTTTAGTTGTAATTATTGGTACCTTATTATCTTATGGCATATTTTATGTATATGGTTTAGTTTCAGATACACCAATTGATGATGGTATATTTAAGAGTGTTTCTTTAGGGACTTTCATCATTCTTAATGCCGGAGCAATAGCCTATCCACTCCTCTATGTTTTTGGAGCAGAAAAATCTGATGCTATTACAATTGGAGGCGCATGTGGGGGACTTGTTACTTATTTTGGATTACAAAGTGTAATTGGCTATCTAATAGAACAATTTCCAATATCAAATTTAAATTCATCTGTATACGTTTCAATTCTATATACAATATTTGGCGTTACCCTATATATCTTTTCTTTTTTTATTTCGGTATTTATATATCGTAAGAAAGAATTTTAGTATATTTTCTCCTAGTATTTTCTGAATTATTTCCAAAGAAATAATTCAGAAAATACAGAAAAATTTCGTAATTATTTGTAGAAGTCTGTTATAATGAACAAAATGAAAACGCTTTAAAGGGAGGATGTAAACAATATGATGATGAATGTACCTCTAACAATTAGTTCTATGATGGAAAGGGCAGAAAAACTATTCCCAAAGAAAGAAATCATTTCACGGACACATGATACAGTTACAACACTAACGTATAAGCAGCTAGGGGAAAGGACAAGAAGACTTTCAAGTGCGTTGAAAAAGCTTGGAATTAAAGAAGGCGAGCGTATAGGAACGTTAGCGTGGAATCATCATCGACATGTGGAGGCATATTTTGCTATTCCAGGTATTGCTTCCGTTTTACACACAATTAATATTCGTTTATCTCCTCAACATATTTCATACATTATTCAACATGCAGAAGATCGTATTTTACTTATTGATGAAGATCTTGTACCACTCATTGAGAATATCCAGTCGGAATTATCGACTGTACAAGCATACATTATTATGACTGATAAAGATGAGCTCCCAAAAACTACACTTCAGCCTGTATATCATTATGAGAAACTTTTAGAAGAAGGCGACCCAAATTTCCAATTTGTTAAAGATATCGATGAAAATACACCTGCTGGTATGTGTTATACGTCAGCGACTACAGGAAATCCGAAAGGTGTTGTTTATACACATCGTAGTACAGTGTTGCACTGTATGGCACTCGGATTAGCGGATACGACAGCTTTATCGGAAAGTGATGCAGCAATGGCTATTGTGCCAATGTTTCATGTGAAAGCTTGGGGACTTCCTTTTGCCGCTACTTGGTTTGGGACAAAACAAGTTCTTCCGGGGCCGATGTTTACTCCGAAAATTTTATTAGAAATGATTCAAACTGAAAAAGTAACGATAGCTGCGGGTGTGCCGACAATTTGGCTCGGTGTTTTACAGGAGTTAGAAAATAATAGTTACGATTTATCTAGTATAACGAGATTACTATGCGGAGGCGCAGCTGCACCGAAAAGTGTTATTAAAGCATTTGAGCAAAAATATAATGTTCCTTTCGTACATGCATATGGCATGACTGAAACGAGTCCACTCGTAACGCTTGCACGTCTAAAAAGCTATGAAACAGATTTGGCGTATGAAGAACAACTTGAGATAAGATCAAAGCAAGGATATCTTGTCCCTGGTGTAGAGATGAAAGTAGTCGGTACAAATGGTGAAGTGGGGTGGGATGGTACGGAGATGGGAGAACTATGTTTACGAGCGCCATGGATCGCTGCAAGCTATTATAACGATGAGCGTACTGTCGAAGGTTTTCGTGATGGTTGGTTATATACAGGAGATGTCGTTACGGTTGACGAGGAAGGATGCGTAAAGATTGTTGATCGTACGAAGGATGTTATTAAAAGCGGTGGAGAATGGATTTCCTCAGTTGACCTTGAAAATGCTCTAATGGCACATGATGCTATATTTGAAGCGGCTGTCGTTGCAGTTCCTCATCCCCAGTGGCAAGAGCGTCCAGTTGCTTGCGTTGTACAAAAGAAAAATAGCACTGTTACAAAAGAAGAATTATATGAGTTTTTAAAGCCACAGTTTGCGAAATGGTGGTTACCCGACGATATTGTATTTATGGAGGAAATTCCGAAAACGTCTGTTGGGAAGTTTTTAAAACAGGCGCTTCGGAAAGAACTTGAGCATTTGCATAAAGAGAAATAATTGAACTTATATTTGTTAACTTGAATTAAATTGAAGTTGACAAAAGGTGAATAGAAAGATAATATAACTCCTATAATATGTTATCTAAAATAGATTTCAAGTTTACAAATAGGAGAAGCAAATATGAATACAAAAAACTTAGTTTTCGTCGCTTTATTTAGTTCGATTATGGGAGTGTTAGGGTTAATACCTCCAATTGCTCTTGCTATTACACCAGTTCCGATTACATTACAATCACTTGGTGTTATGCTTGCTGGTGGACTGTTAGGATCACGTCTCGGTGCATTAAGTCAGCTTATTTTCTTACTTATAGTTGGAGTTGGAGCACCATTACTTGCTGGTGGACGCGGGGGTCCAGGCGTATTTGTTGGGCCAAGTGCGGGATATTTACTTGGTTACATTGCAGGAGCATTTGTAATTGGTTATTTAATTGAACGTTTACGTGAAGTTTCTATTATAAAAGTATTATGCATTAATATAATTGGTGGTATTTTCGTAGTTTATGTATTTGGTATCATTGTCCAAGCTTTCGTAATGGATATTTCCATATGGGAAACGATGAAAGTAAGTGTCGTATTTTTACCAGGGGATTGCATAAAAGCGATTATAGCAGCAATTCTTGTGACAAGATTACATCGCTCATTGAAACATATTATTACGCCTGCTTTGAAGAATAAAAAAATTACAAATGCAGGATAAGAAAAAGGAGAAACACGTTACTTGCGTGTTTCTCTTTATTATTTTGTAAAGAAAGGACGTCACATATGGGGATTACAAAAGAATACAAAAAGTATGCCTCTTTACAACCGAATAAAATAGCGATTAAAGAAAATGATAGAGTGTTAACATATAAAGATTGGTTCGAGTCAGTTTGTAAAGTAGCAAACTGGTTGAATGAAAAAGAATCGAAGAATAAAACAGTAGCAATTGTATTAGAAAATTGTACTGAGTTTTTACAAATATTTGCGGGTTCCGCAATGGCTGGATGGGTTTGTGTGCCGCTAGATATAAAATGGAAACGAGATGAACTTAAAGAAAGAATAACGATTAGTAAACCGGATATTATTGTGGCGGAGCAGTATAGGCTTAGTGATATATCGTGCGAAGAAGGAAGGATTATTGAGATTGAAGAATGGAAAGAAATGATTGAGAACTATCCTCCTGCATATAATCCTGTAGAAAATGTACAAAACGCTCCTTTTTATATGGGATTTACATCAGGATCGACTGGAAAAGCAAAAGCGTTTTTACGTGCTCAACAGTCATGGGTACATAGTTTTGATTGCAATGTACATGATTTTTATATGAAAAATACAGATTCTATTTTAATAGCTGGGACGCTTGTTCATTCTTTATTCTTATATGGAGCAATAAGTGCATTGTTTTTAGGGCAAACGGTACACATAATGAGAAAGTTTGTACCAGTTCAAGTGCTATCTAGTATAAAGATAGAGAATATTTCTGTAATGTATACAGTTCCTACAATGCTTGAGTCTTTGTATAAAGAAAATAAAGTAATTGAAAGTGAAATGAAAATTATTTCGTCAGGAGCGAAATGGGAAGCTGAAGCAAAAGAAAAGATGAAGAATGTGTTTCCTTATGCAAAAAGATATGAGTTTTATGGTGCGTCTGAGCTAAGCTTTGTAACGGCATTGGTCGATGAAGAGAGTGAAAGAAAACCGAATTCAGTAGGGAAACCTTGTCATAATGTACAAGTTCGAATATGTAATGAAGTAGGAGAAGAAGTACAGGTAGGCGAGGTAGGAACTGTTTATGTAAAAAGTAATCAGTTTTTTATGGGCTATGTATCGGATGGAGCTATAATCCCGCAATTGTCCGAAGGTGGCTGGATGACAGTGCAGGATGTGGGCTACCAAGATGAAGAAGGCTTTATATATATTGTTGGTAGAGAGAAGAATATGATTTTATTTGGAGGAATCAATATCTACCCAGAAGAGATAGAAAGTGTGTTATATACGCATCCAGCTGTTGAAGAAATTGTTGTTGTCGGTATAAAAGATAGTTATTGGGGTGAAAAACCTGTCGCTATCGTAAAAGGAAGTGCTACGAAGCAACAATTAAAGAGTTTTTGCCTACAACGATTATCATCTTTTAAAATACCGAAAGAATGGCATTTTGTAGATGACATCCCTTATACAAGTAGCGGGAAAATAGCTCGTAATGCAGCAAAAAGTATCATTGAAAATCAGGAGAAGATATATGAATAGAGCGGTTATTGTAGAAGCGAAAAGGACACCCATTGGTAAGAAAAATGGGATGTTGAAAGATTATGAAGTTCAGCAATTACTAGCGCCGCTTCTTACGTTTCTAAGTAAAGGAATTGAGAGAGAAATAGATGATGTTATATTAGGGAATGTTGTTGGACCAGGAGGTAATGTTGCAAGATTATCTGCTTTAGAAGCAGGGCTCGGTTATCATATTCCTGGTTTAACGATTGATCGGCAATGCGGCGCTGGCTTAGAAGCAATTCGTACTGCGTGTCATTTTATCGGGGGCGGGGCAGGTAATTGCTATATCGCTGGGGGAGTAGAGAGTACAAGTACGTCACCTTTTCAAAATAGAGCGCGGTTTTCGCCTGAAACAATTGGGGATCCAGATATGGGATTAGCCGCTGAGTATGTTGCAGAGCAGTATAACATAACAAAAGAGATGCAAGATGAATATGCTTGTCTTAGCTATAAAAGAACGCTGCAAGCATTAGAAAAAGGATATATACAAGAAGAGATATTACCTCATTATTTTAATGGATTATTAGATGAAGCAGTAAAGCAAAAAATGAATTATGAAAGAATGATTAAGAGAACGAAACCTGTATTTTTACAAAATGGAACGGTAACAGCAGGGAATTCGTGTGGTGTAAATGACGGGGCATGTGCTGTTCTTGTAATGGAAGAGGGGCAGGCCCGGAAATTAGGATATAAGCCTGTTCTTCGTTTCGTTCGTAGTGCTGTAGTTGGAGTGGATCCAAACCTTCCAGGAACTGGTCCGATATTTGCCGTACAAAAACTACTTAGAGAAATGAATTTAGTGATAGAAGATATTGATTGTATTGAGATGAATGAAGCGTTCGCCGCTAAAGTTGTTGCATGTGCGCAAACGTTACAAATTCCGTATGAAAAGTTAAATGTAAATGGTGGTGCAATAGCACTTGGTCATCCGTACGGTGCGTCTGGAGCTATGCTTGTAACACGTTTGTTTTATCAGGCTAAAAGAGAGCATATGAAATATGGAATTGCGACATTAGGAATTGGTGGGGGAATTGGACTTGCTCTTTTATTTGAAAAAGTAGAAGACTAGCAAGCTAACTAGTTTTCTACTTTTTCAGGAATATAGGCGTTGCTACCAGGTTTTGCTTTTATTTCGTTCCAAGCAGCGATAGCATCTGTTTTTGATTTTCCTTTGTTGCATGGATCTTCGAAAAAAGAACGAGTAAAACGATTGTATTCAAACTGTGCGCTGATAGTTGTTTTATACGCGGGATCTTTTTTACGTTCGTTTTCTTCATACCAAAACGTTATAGCGTCTTCATACGTTTTTCCGATATTCTTTTTAAAAAACTTTTGAAGGGCTACTGTAAAGCGGAAGTTTACTCCAATTTTTTCTTTGAAAAAAGCACGAACATCTTCACTACAGCAGTGATTTTCGGTAATGATCGTTTGTAAAGAAAGTTCTTTATGGGAAACGGCTGTTTTATTCTTTTTTTGATGAGAACTGTTTTTTAATATTTTACCTGTAGTTAAATAGTGTGAGATACGCTCGGTTATTTCGATTTTAGAGCCACCAGCTGGTAAATCATGCTCACGACAAAATGTTTGCAGTTCTGTTTTTAACCAATAATAGTTTTGGAAATCTTCAAGAGATATAGACTTTGTTAAAGGTGGGCGCATGCATATAACAACTTCTTTCTTCCATAATTTTCTTTAATTATAAAACATATGTTCTTTTTGTGGAAGGATTAAATCGATATTTCTTATAGAATCGTTCATATAATTTCATTTACTGTACTACTGTGCACGAAGAAGAAAAGAGAAGTGGATGTCACACAGTTCAATGACATCCACTTCATAAAATAATCTACACCGCCGCCTGTAAAGAAGAAATAAGTTGATTTAAAAACTCGTCCCCAGTCATAATCGCTTTCCCACCGCCGCGAGCACTTTTTTTATTTCCGCCACCTTTTCCTTCAATAGAAGGAAGGGCATCTTTTAAAAGAGCATTCATATCGAGTATCACTGCTTTACCACAAGCAAGAATACATTGTAATTTGTCTTCATTTTCAATAACGAAATATGTAATTGCATGCTCTTGTTGTTCTGTAATAATAGCGGAAAGCTTTGCGATTTCTTGCATAGAGCGATTTATAAATACTTTAGAGATAAGTGTTCCAGCATGTATTTCTGCAGGTTGTTGTGATAGTGCATTTGCCTCTGCAAATAATAATTTTTCATTCATTTTTTGTATTGCTTTTTCGTTTTCTTTTTGAGAAGTAAGAAGTTGTGCTACTTTTACTGGAATGTCAGTTTCGCTACTGTTCAATTGTTTAGAAACATCTTTCATAACTTGTTGTTGTTGCCCCATTAATTTAAGTGTGCGCCAGCCAGCGATAAATGTTAAGCGTATACCACCTTTATTACGCTCCCATCCTAGTACTTGAATAGGCCCTACTTCACCTGTATGTTTCGGATGTGTTCCGCCACAGCCGTTATAATCGAAGTTTTCGATTATAACAACGCGTATATTTTCTGTCATAGTTGGTTCTTTGCGAAGAGGTAATTTTTTCGCTTCTTCTAAGTTCATCCATTCAATACGAATAGGGTGGTTTTCAAAAACAATTTGATTAGCAATTTGCACGGCCTTCTCAACAGTTTCGATAGAAAGGTTTGTCGTTTCTAAATCAATTGTTATCGTTTCTTTTCCAAGATGGAATCCGATAGTGGGTATGTTAAAATAATCCCAAAAAGCAGCAGATAAAATGTGCTGAGCTGTATGTTGCTGCATATGATCAAAACGGCGCTCCCAATCTATTTTACCCTCTACTTCTTCCGTATGTAATTGTTCTACTATAAAATGGCGAATTTCTCCATCTACTTCTTCAACGTTAATTACCGGAATACCATTTAAAGTTCCAGTGTCATGTGGTTGTCCGCCGCCTGTTGGATAAAATGCAGTTTCATTTAAGACAACATATAAGTTTCCTTCTGTATCATGCTCTTGTTTTATAACTTTAGTTGTAAAAGTTTGCTGATAAGCGTCGTTGTAATATAATTTTTTCTCCAATTTTCTTTCCCCTTTCGTGTTAGCTAGTTTCATTGTAAAGCAATTGAAATTAGTTTCCTAATATTTCAGAAGAAAGAAACTATTTTTGAAATTTTCTTGCTATAATAAGAAGAAAATGCGGGGGTGGAATGAAAATGCCATATGAAAACGGCGTAGATAAGTTGCTTAGTTTAAGCAGAAATATTTCCGAATTATATCGAGAATTAAATGAGATGACCCGGATTTTAACGGAATGTAATCGAGAAAGTGTGAAATTTGATCGGTTATATGTAAAGGAGTTACTTTGGAAAAAAGAAGATGTCATAGAGAAGTATGAACAATTACTCGTCCAGCTTTGTATTAATGAATGCTTTGATTTAAAAAGTGTAATTACTGGCGAATATAAGTATACATATGAAGAGGTAGAAAGCATTGTTTTAGAATTTAATGAAAAGTATAATGTAGATATTTTGATTAAAGATGTTTGTAAAGAACTACAGTTTACATATGGAATTGATATGGAAATAACGAGGACAGCTCGGGTATAAACATCTCAAGTATAGAAAAAGGAAAAAGAAAGCAGATCCTTTGCTTTCTTTTTTTATGTAAGAAAAGGGAGAGTAGGTTTAAAGATGAAGGGGAAGTTACAAAATATTCATCCACTTGGAATGAGTATCATTATAGGGACATTATTTGCTAGGTTTGCAACTTCAATGAGCATTCCTTTTTTAGCGATTTATTTAACGACTGTTAAAGACGTATCGGCTGGCATGACCGGTGCTATTATTGGAACGAGTGCGCTTGTTGGAGTGTTTGCTAGTTTTATTGGGGGCAATTTATCGGATCGATTTGGTCGAAAGATGATTATAATATGGTCCATGATTGTTTGGGTGTTTGTATTTATAGGATTTTCAGTTGCAGAGCATGTTTTGAGTTTCTTTCTATTAAACGCTTTGAATGGATTATGTCGTTCTTTTTTTGAACCGACATCAAGAGCTTTATTATCAGATTTAACGAAACCAGAGTATCGTTTACTCGTATATAATTTGCGTTACGGTGCAATAAATGTTGGGGTAGCGATTGGCCCACTTGTCGGATTACAGATCGGAAGTGCAAAATCAACAATCCCTTTTTTAGTAGCAGCTGGAGTATACATTCTATATACAGCTATATTAGCGTTCCAATTTAAGAAGTACCCACTTGAACAAAAGAAAGTAAATACAGATAAGCCTGTTACAATGTTAAATGCAATTCGCATTTTGCGAAAGGATGTAGTATTTTTAGTTGCTTTAGTCGGGATTATTTTGAGTAATAGTGGTTTTTCACATTTAACGACGACAGTATCTCAATATTTTGCAAATGCACATATATTTCAGGATGGAGTGAAGTTGTTCTCATATATGCTAGCTTTAAATGCAATTACGGTAGTAGTTATTCAATACCCTGTTATTCAAATGTGTAAAAAGTATACGCCGTTAGCGTCTATTATGGTTGGAACGTTATTTGTGAGCGGGGGATTGTTTGGGTTTGGGCTAGTAGAATCCATGTTAGGGGCTGCTATATGTACAATTATTTTTACATTCGGAGAAGTATTAATGTTTTCAATGACAGATGTATTTATTGATGAGATCGCTGATTCCAATCTGAAAGGAACATACTTCGGAGCGATGGGATTTTCAGGAATTGGAGGAGTAATTGGTCCTTGGTTTGGGGGAGTACTTCTCGATTATTACGGGTATCAAAATGGATTTGTAGTATTTGCAGCGCTAGCTATATTTTCAACTGTAGCATTTCCTGTACTTTTAGTTACAAAAGGTTTATTGAACAAAAGATATGATAGAGATTCTAATATTGAAATACGTGCGAAATAACATAAGCCCCAGTAAGCGACTGGGGCTTATATTTGAATTTACAGTAATCCTTAATTTGAAAAAAGAACTTTCTTTTCATGCTCATTGGCAACTTCGTTTTTGGAAATATGAATGGCTAAATATCCATTCTCTAAACAGGCTAGCATCTTGTTATAAATGATATTAGTAGGTAAAGGAACAATCCGCTGTAAAGAAGTGTTTTTATAAAGTATACAAATGTTTAGGCCTGTCTCCATCTTTTTAATGAGTACATTTTGTGCAGTTGCATTTGGTACATCTGTTTCCAAAATGTATTCTTGTTCTGTTTCACAAAGGTCAATATGAATTTGATTTGGAAAACTAAAGTTACTATACGAATCAGAACAAAATTGATCCATCCATTCTTCGAAACCATCAACATGAAAAAGACAATCCTTCTTTTTCTTGCCCATGTAAGACACCCTCCGTAAAATCTCAATTCATACTATGTTATGCATGAATGAAATAGAGGTGAAGAACAAATAGAAAAATATAAACATTTTATGTGAAAGATACAGTGTGTGTGAATGCTTTTGCTTTACATATCATGATGTGCATGATTTTTTTGACGTGAATGATTACGATTTTTAACTTTATGAGATCCACTTAAAGGTTCGGGCTGTCCAGAAGATTGCCCTTTTTTCTCGTTTTGACGATTAGATTGATTATTGTTTTTATCCATTGTATTTTACACCTCCTCTTCCTATTTAGAATGAGAGAAGTTTGAGAATTTATACGAGAATGTTTTTTGGAAAATGGGTAAAGATAAATAGGACTAACTCATATAGGAAGGGGAAAGTGTTATGCCATATCATAAAGATAAGCAACAGGCTTTTCAGGCCGCGCAGCAAGGGGTTGTTCAAGCGGAAAATATATTCAATAATATTGTGAAAAATGACCCGAATTACGGCCATGACTTAAAAGAGTTACGCCAAGAAGTTCAAGAGGCGTACGAACAGATTCAAAATGCACTTGAAGTAGCATCAGAAACGCAGCGTCCACAACTTGAGCAATATGAAAGTAATCTCCAAAATATAATGCAAAACGTTGATGAATTAGAAAAGTGAAAGAAGGTTGTTGTGAATTCAACAACCTCAAAACTTTTAGCGCTAATATGCAGAAACAAAAAATTATTCTATTAATTTTTTCTTTAATTTGTGCAGTACATATATTTCAAGTGGATAAAGTGGAAGCTAAAATGTTGTTACGAAAAGAGTTAGAGCCAACTGGCTATGTAACGTGGGAAGTGCCAAATAATGAAAAGGTTATTGCAATCACATTTGATGATGGACCAGATCCAACATATACGCCGCAAATTCTAGATTTATTACATCAATATCAGGCAGAAGCGACTTTTTTTATGATTGGATTTCGAGTTCAGCGTAATCCATATTTAGTAAAGCAAGTGTTGAAAGAAGGACATGAAGTTGGAAATCATACGATGAATCATTTATATGCGAGCAATTCATCAGATGAAAAATTAGAACATGATATTTTAAATGGAAAGAAATATTTTGAAAAATGGGCGAAAGAACCTTTATTGTTCCGTCCACCAGGTGGATATATTAATGATGCTGTATTTACTACGGCAAAAAAAGCTGGGTATCAAATTGTTCTATGGTCATGGCATCAAGATCCTCGTGATTGGGCGAATCCAGGTACTGAATCCATAGTAAATCATGTTGTGAAAAATGCTAAAAGTGGAGATATTGTACTGTTGCATGATGGAGGAAGTGATCGTAGTCAAACAGTGGCGGCATTAGCGAAAATTTTACCTGAGCTGAAAAAGCAGGGTTATCGATTTGTAACAGTTTCGGAGTTGTTACGTTATAAACATTAGAGAAAATCCCAAAAGGTATACCTTTTGGGATTTTTCGTTACTGATTCTTTTTTCGTTTCTTATTATTTTGTCGCTCTGCTGGAGTTAAAGGTTCATTTGCGAACTCTTCATTATAGCCAGTTCCTTGCCCTTGTGCGGATGCAGTATTCATTCCTGAAATAGTATGATTTGCTTTTCGTTTACCCATTGTTTCTCACCTCTATAATGTTTTTTAAAGATGAATCATGAATTGTTCATAACATATATGAACGTAAAGTAGAGTGCTTTACTTTACAATAATAGTATTTATAAGGAGCATGGACACTATTCAAATTTAGAAAGATAAAGAAAACTTATTATAATCCATAAGTTTCTTATTATTTACTTATTTAGAAAGTTGTAATAAAATATTATCGTAAGGTATTGAAAAGTTTGTCTACATTTTATATTCAGACAACTTAGCCACGTTTAACAGGGGGGAAACATAATGGTCAAACATAATCCATTTCAATCACGTGCAACTTTTGAACTAGATGGAAAGACGTATCATTATTATCAATTGAAAGCGCTTGAAAACGCAGGGGTTGGCAACGTATCTCAATTACCATATTCCGTGAAAGTTTTACTTGAATCTGTACTTCGTCAAGTAGATGGACGCGTAATTACAGAAGAACATGTTACAAATTTAGCGAAATGGGGAACGAAAGATGTTCAAGATATCGATGTTCCATTTAAACCATCTCGTGTAATCTTACAAGACTTCACAGGTGTTCCAGCTGTTGTAGATTTGGCTTCGCTTCGTAAAGCAATGGCAGATATGGGCGGGGATCCTGATAAAATTAATCCAGAAATTACTGTAGACCTTGTAATTGATCACTCTGTACAGGTTGATAGAGCGGGTACGGCAGACTCGCTTGCATTCAACATGGACTTAGAGTTTAAACGTAATGAAGAACGTTATAAATTTTTAAGCTGGGCACAGAAATCATTTGATAACTACCGTGCAGTTCCACCAGCAACAGGTATTGTACACCAAGTAAATCTTGAATATTTAGCACCGGTTGTTCATGCGGTGAAAAATGCTGAAGGTGACTTAGTTGCATACCCAGATTCATTAGTTGGAACAGACTCACATACAACAATGATTAATGGTATCGGTGTTCTTGGATGGGGCGTTGGTGGTATTGAAGCAGAAGCAGGAATGCTTGGACAGCCTTCATATTTCCCAGTGCCTGAAGTAATCGGTGTGAAATTAACTGGTACACTTCCAAGTGGTACAACAGCAACTGATGTTGCATTAAAAGTAACACAAGTATTACGTCAAAAAGGTGTAGTTGGTAAATTTGTTGAGTTCTTCGGTAGTGGACTGAAGAGCATGCCTTTAGCTGACCGTGCAACAATTTCAAATATGGCACCAGAATACGGTGCAACTTGTGGATTCTTCCCAATCGACGACATTTCATTAGAATACTTACGTTTAACAGGTAGAGATGAAGAGCAAATTCGCGTTGTTGAAGAATATTGTAAAGCAAACGGTTTATTCTATACAGCAGATAGTAAAGATCCAATCTATACTGATCTTGTTGAAATTGATTTAAATGTAATCGAATCTAACCTTTCTGGACCGAAACGTCCGCAAGATTTAATTCCGCTTTCAAATATGAAAGAAGAGTTCCATAAAGCTGTTTTAGCACCAGTTGGAACACAAGGACTTGGATTCAATGAGCAAGAGTTTGATAAAGAAGTGAAAGTTACATTAAAAGATCAAGAAGTAACGATGAAAACAGGCGGAATTGCAATCGCTGCGATTACAAGCTGTACAAATACGTCAAATCCATACGTATTAATTGGAGCGGGATTAGTTGCGAAGAAAGCGATTGAAAAAGGACTTAAAGTACCTGGTTACGTAAAAACATCATTAGCACCAGGATCTAAAGTTGTTACAGAGTACTTAGATAAGTCTGGTTTAACAACGTATTTAGATCAATTAGGTTTCCAAACAGTTGGTTACGGCTGTACGACTTGTATTGGTAACTCTGGTCCATTAGCAGAGGAATTAGAAGAAGCAATCGCAGCAAACGATTTATTAGTAACATCTGTTTTATCTGGTAACCGTAACTTTGAAGGTCGTATTCATCCACTTGTAAAAGCAAACTACTTAGCATCACCACCACTTGTTGTGGCATATGCACTTGCAGGTACTGTTGATATTGACCTGAAAAATGATGAAATCGGTAAAGATGTAAATGGTAATGCTGTTTACTTTAATGATATTTGGCCATCAGCTAAAGAAATTGAAGATGTAGTTCAAAGTGTTGTTACATCTGAATTGTTCAAAAAAGAATATGCACAAGTATTTAACAGCAATGAGCGCTGGAATGAAATCCAAACTTCAAATGAAGCTTTATATACTTGGGATAATGATTCAACATACATTCAAAACCCACCGTTCTTCGAAGGATTATCTAAAGAGCCAGGTGAAGTTGAAACGTTATCAGGTTTACGCATAGTTGGTAAATTTGGAGATTCTGTAACAACAGACCATATTTCACCAGCAGGTTCAATTGGTAAGCACACGCCAGCTGGACGTTATTTACTAGAAAACGGCGTACAACCAGTTGACTTTAACTCTTACGGTTCTCGTCGTGGTAACCATGAAGTTATGATGCGTGGTACATTCGCAAACATCCGTATTAAAAACCAAATCGCACCAGGAACAGAAGGCGGATATACAACATATTGGCCAACTGGTGAAGTAACATCTATCTATGATGCTGCGATGAAATATAAAGAAGATGGCACAGGCCTTCTAGTTGTTGCTGGTAAAGACTACGGTATGGGAAGTTCTCGTGACTGGGCTGCGAAAGGAACAAACTTATTAGGTATTAAAGCAGTAATCGCAGAGAGCTTCGAGCGTATTCACCGCAGTAACTTAGTGTTAATGGGTGTATTACCACTACAATTTAAAGATGGCGAAAGCGCTGAAACGTTAGGTCTTGTTGGTAACGAGTCATTTGAAATTCAAATTGACAAAACAGTTAGACCACGCGATCTTGTAAAAGTAGTTGTAATCGATTCAGAAGGAAAAGAGAAGCAATTTGAAGTAGTAGCTCGTTTCGATAGTGAAGTTGAAATTGACTACTACCGTCACGGTGGTATCTTGCAAATGGTTCTTCGTTCGAAAATCGAAGAGTCTAAAGTGTCAAACTAAATAATTGAAATGAATGATAAGGAAGCTAACATTTGTTAGCTTCCTTACTTTATGTACAGAGGAAAGGGATGAAACCAATTTGGTTTCATCCCTTTCCTTTTATTATGCAAAATTGGAGGAATGACAATGAATGAGTATAGAAGAATAATGTTGCCGCTACTACAAGAAAAGCTATTGTTAATTAGTGCGATTTGTAGCGGGATAGTAGCTGCCATTTTAAACTTATCCCGTCCGCTATTTATGGGGCTAATTGTAGATAACCTTATTCAGCGGGAGTTAAAAGGTGCGTATGTATATATTGCTTTGTTTGCAGGGAGCCGCTTTTTGATGTGGGTGAACAATCTTTTATTTGATTATGTAAGCTCAAAAGCAAGTCAGCGAATATTACGAGAGAAGCGTATAGACTTATTACGTCACTTTTTTTCATTACCGTTTGAAGAAAGTGAGAAGGTAAAACAAGGAGAGCTAGAAACATTAGTCGTTTCTGATATTCCAAATTGGGTAAGGTTATATGGATCTATATTAATTGAATATATTCATGCACTTGCGCAATTTATTGGTGCGTTTATAGCGCTACAACATATAGATATACAATTCATATGGTGGGTAACTCCGTTTTTATTTTTAAGTGCAATTGTTCCAATGCTTATGGGGAAAAAAGTAAGAAATATTGCGAGTATTGCTCAAAAGAATCATTCAAGTGTTGTAGAGATGATGTCACAGTTTGTAAAAGGTATACAAGATTTGCGTAGTTTACAAAAAGAGAGCTGGGCAATTAGCTTATTTAAAGGAGTGACAGTAAAATCTTATAAAACAGAAGTAAAGAAGACGATGTTGCAACAGTGTATTGGGATAGTTGGAACGGTAATAGAAACAGGCGCATATGTAGTCGTTCTTATTATAGGTGCACAAAAAATAATGAAGGGGGAAATGGAAGTCGGTTCGCTTGTGGCGGTATTAGCTACAATTGAGATGTTATTTTACCCTGTTCGTTATGCAAGTGATTTATTGATGATGACACAAGTTGCTATCGCTTCGGCCAGTCGAGTTTTTGGCTTTTTAGATATACCGGCTGAATACAGAAATGTAGAGAGAGCGATGGGAATGAAATTAACAAATGTTTCATTTCAAGAGAACGGTGAAGAGAGAGGTAGAATTAAAAATATTCATTTGCAAATTAATCCTGGCGAACTCGTTATCATTGTGGGGGAAAGTGGTGCAGGTAAAACGACGCTTTTAAAATTAATTACGGGTTTATATAAACCATCTAATGGTGGTATTGCTTATTACGGAAATAAAGCTAGCATGACTACTATGTGGCAGGAACCTCGATTTTTTCGAACGACAGTAAAAGAGAATATGTATTTTGGGGGAAAGGTCTTAGAAAAACAGTTAGAAAAAAATATTGAACTTGTAAATGCGAAGCCGATTATTAGGAGTTTATCTGAAGGTATTCAGACTGTACTACATAAAAGCGGTGAAGAATTTTCGGGAGGAGAGAGAAAGCGTCTTGCGTTATTGCGAGCGATTGTATCAAATCCGAATCTCATTATTTTAGATGAATCGACTGCGGGATTAGATCCGAGCAATCAAGAAGTGGTTTGGAATATGCTTAAAGGGCTAGGGGGGAATGTAACGAGAATTGTGACGACACATGATATCGAGAGGGCGATGATAGCGGATCGGGTTGTTGTCATGAAGAATGGAATTATTGTGGAATGTGGGAATCCTAGAGAACTATTAAATTGTAAGTCATTGTTTAAAGAGATGCTAATAAAAAGATAAGAGCTATATAGCGCTCTTATCTTTATTCACTCTTATTAAGTTGGTACGTATATGATTCAGTATCGCTAGTACTAAACTCTTTGACTAGAGTAAGTTCATTTGTATCCGGATTATATTTGAAGATTTTGACCGTATGTTCGCTACTTAGTGATGGATTATATTCTTGAATAGCAAATGTATTTTCAGCAATCTGTGTCATATTACTGGTGGAAACATTTTCTATGGAATCATGATTTGTAGAAATTTCAACGACTCTTCCACCGTTGAAAAATAAGAGGACGATTACTAAAATAACTAAACATATTCGTATATAGCGAAGTTCTTTACTTATAGGATGTTCTCCCAAAATAATCATCCTTTCTGTAACTATTGTATAGAAGTGGTGGTGATAGTCATTGTAAAGAAACTAACAATACCGAGACCAGCTAAAAGGATAAATGAGATTAAAGCGATATAGAGACAAATACGTCCAACTCGCTTTTTTTCAGGATCTTTACTGAAGAGCGAGATGATCCAAGTGATAATCCCGATTGGGGAAAATATAAAACTAAGAATATATAATAGTATTTTTTCAAATAAATTCATAAAAATCCCCCTTTTTGAAAGCTCTACATGTGCAGTTTTCTTCGTATTAGCGCTGCTGTTATGTAGGAAAGTACAGAATAAACAGCACTATAAACAATCCAAGCGTCTGAGTTTTGTAAAGCTAGGTGTATATCAAATCCAGAGACGATAATGAAAAATATAAGTGGAACAGTAAAAGAAATAATAATTGCAGCCTATTTGAATTTGTATAGCAAGCCGCTAAAACAAACACATAGTAATGGTAAAGTGAAGAAAACAAAAGTGAAAGGGTTGATAAGTAATTGTAAAATACATATCACCTCGCAATTTTTATATATATTTCTAATTATATGATAAAAAGGAAAATATTTCATCTTAGTTAAAAATATTCCGACTATTTTGAATGTGAATATTTCCAAGCTTGTCCGTATAAGCTAAAATAAGGTATATAGTATTTTGATGATTATGTTATAAGAAGATAAACACGTTAGGGTGATATAAAATGTGGCGGAAGCTTACGATTATTGTAGTGTTACTTTGTTTAGCGGGATATGCAGCTTATGATCAGTTTGGTAAAAAAAATCAAGCGGTACAAGGGAAGCAAGAAAAAAGTGAAGCTGTTATGAAAGAGATGATTGCAAGGAACGGTATTGAAATAGGGAAGAGTGCACCTGATTTTGAATTAACGAAGTTAGATGGAACAAATGTAAAGTTATCAGATTTAAAAGGAAAGAAAGTGATTTTAAACTTTTGGGCAACGTGGTGTGGCCCATGTCAGCAAGAAATGCCCGATATGGAGGCCTTTTATAAAGAGCATAAGGAAAATGTAGAAATTTTAGCTATTAACTATACTCCTTCAGAAAAAGGGGGGGGAGAAGAAAAGGTAAGCAACTTTGCGAAGGAAAAAGGAATTACTTTTCCTATTTTATTGGACAAGAACATTGACGTGACAACAGCATATAAAGTGATTACGATCCCAACCTCTTATTTTATAGACACAAAAGGGGTCATTCAAGATAAGTTTATTGGACCAATGACACAAAAAGAGATGGAAAAAAGGATTGCTAAATTAAAATAATGGTGAAAAGGTAGAGGTGGAAAGTTATCATTTCTGCCTTTTCTTTTTCGCGTAGTGATAGCAGCATGTTATGATAAAAGAAATATAAACGTTTAGAGATAAAGGAGTGTATGGAGTGGGGAATGTATCCTTACCGTTAGATTATGTTGTAATTGATTTTGAAACAACAGGATTTAACCCTTATAATGATAAAATTATTCAAGTAGCAGCAGTGAAATATCGTAATCATGAACTAGTAGATCAGTTTGTTTCCTATGTGAATCCGGAGCGTTCAATTCCGGACCGAATAACGAGTTTAACAGGTATTACAAATTATCGTGTTTCAGATGCACCGACGATTGAAGAAGTATTACCTTTATTTTTAGCATTTTTACATACAAATGTAATTGTCGCTCATAATGCATCTTTTGATATGCGTTTTTTGAAAAGTAATGTAAATATGCTTGGGCTACCGGAGCCTAAAAATAAAGTGATTGACACTGTGTTTTTAGCAAAGAAATATATGAAGCACGCGCCTAATCATAAACTTGAAACGTTAAAGCGAATGCTTGGAATTCGCTTAAGTTCTCATAATGCATTTGATGATTGTATTACGTGTGCGGCAGTTTATCAAAGATGTGCATCTATTGAGGAAGAAGGAAAAAGAAAAGTGCAGAAAGAAGTGCTTGATGAAACGGTAGCATACGAAGCAGTAAAAGAAATTCTTATGCGAAATAAACGTGATATCGAATGGATTCGCTGTATGAATGTCGGGAGCTATTTAGATATAAAAGCTTTTTACCCAATTATTAGGATGAAGGTAAACGGGCGAAAGAAATATGTGTTAACAGAAAAAATGGAAGACGATGTAATTGGTATTTGTACGAGCTTAACGTGTGAGGCAGCATTGAAAAGTGAGATTGGCAACACGAGAATTATGATTGACATTGTAGAGGACATTTTCAAGCTAGAGAGCTACATTTTAGAAGAATACGATTCTGTATTGCGAGCACTGCATGAATATAGAGTGAATGAAGAAGATGCTGATGAAGAAATTAAAAAATATTTAAATATAATGATGTGAAAAAATCCCATGCGTAATATTTGCGTATGGTTTTTTTGTTAAAACATAAAATTTTCTTGCAAATCTGATTAAAGAGTTTTTCATTTGCTCATACTATGTAATAAGAAAACGTAGAAGAAAGGGTGAGCAGCATGAGAAGAAGTCGCCGTAGATCGTTTGAAGAACTTGTAAATGAAAATAAACAACAATTATTAAGTGATCGTGATGCAATGGATCGAATTGAAAAACGTATTGAAAAACGTTATGCAATGAAACTTTTTAAGCAGGCTGAATAATTCTTAACACTAGTACGATACTAGTGTTAAGGAGGCGATAGTAATGGGTAATCCGAAAAAGAATTCAAAAGACTTTGCACCAAATCAAATTGGAACACAATCGAAAAAAGCTGGTGGGAATAAAGGAAAGCAAATGCAAGACCAAACTGGTAAGCAACCGATTGTTGATAACGGTTAAAAAAGGAGAATGTTATCATTCTTCTTTTTTGTGAGGGAATTAAAGATATATTTTTAACAGGAATATGAAAAAAGGGCTGACTTTCGTCAGCCTTTTTTCGTGATTGTAAAGTTTTCCACGAGTAAACGCCAATTTTGTGGGAATGGTAGACCAATCTTCCAATAGCTAATGCCGCCTATTCCTTGTTCTTTCATTAAATTAAATTTACTTTGAACGGACCGTGAATCTTCAAACCAAACTTCGTGTTGTACGCCGTTTTCGTCAAAGTAATTGAAATGAGGAGCTTGAGCCGTGAAATCATAGCGGATAGGAACATTGTATTTACGAGCTAGTGCAACAGCTGCAACAGAGCTAATTGCTTTTGCAGGTGGATTTCCTTGTTTGAACGGCAGTTTCCAATCGAAACCGTATAAATTTTGACCCATCATAATTTTTTGTGGTGGCATTTGAGATTTTGCATATTGAAGTACCTCTTTCACAGGACCAATAGGAGAAATCGCCATCGGTGGCCCGCCTTGCCAACCCCAGTCGTATGTCATAATGACGACAAAATCAACAATTTGTCCTTGTGCTTTATAATCATGAGCTTCAAAAAATTTCCCTTTTTGATTGGAACTTGTTTTCGGTACAAGCGTTGTACTTAATGTGTACCCGCTAGGTAAGCGCGTTTTTATATTTCGTAAAAAACGATTATATGCTTCGCGATCTTCAGGTGCTACATTCTCGAAATCAAAATGAATATCTCGCATGCCGTATTTTTCAGCTGTTTGCAAAATGTTCGTAATAAATTTGTTTTGAATCGTTGCGTCGCGTAAAAAAACAGATGCCAGTTCGGTACTGAAATTTCCATTTTCAATATTTGTAATAACGAGCATAGGGATGGTTTTCCCTTGCGTTGCAATATTAGCGATTTTAGCTGTTTCTGTTGGTTCTTTTAAAGTGCCGTCTCGTTTTGCTTCGAAGCTGAAGTAGGCTAAATATGTTAAAAATGGATTAATAGCACGTGTAGCATTTACTAAACTTTCTTTGATCGGTATTGTTGAAGGTTGTAAATAAGCGATGGATTCTACTGCTCGTTTTGTTCCTTTCGGTATATATAATTGTTGTCCGACATGAAGAATAGATTTTAATGAAAGGTTATTAACTTTAGCTAAACTGGCGAGAGGAACGCTATATGTTTGAGAAATTCGATAAAGGCTGTCACCAGGCTGTACATAATAGTTATTGCCTTTTGTATTAACGATAAGTGCCTGACCAACAACGAGTGTTTCGGCTGGGTTTAGTCCATTGTCTTTTACAATTTCTTCAGGTGTAGATCCATATTTTGATGCTAAACTATAAA
Source organism: Bacillus altaicus (assembly GCF_042136375.2). Classification (NCBI taxonomy): domain Bacteria; kingdom Bacillati; phylum Bacillota; class Bacilli; order Caryophanales; family Bacillaceae; genus Bacillus; species Bacillus altaicus. The sequence continues at coordinate 2,143,454 of NZ_CM143394.1, forward strand.
CACTATCACCGCTACGAACAGTTACAATTTGAATCATGTGTTTGCCCCTTTCAGTAAAAGATTCACTGTTTTTATTTTATTTTTGATTCCACTGTATTATGATTAAATGTATGCAAGGTAGCAGAAGTGAAAGAAGGCGAATAGAAATGTTTGTAGCAGAACATGAAGTTGAAATCCGCTATGCGGAAACAGACCAGATGGGTGTTGTTTACCATTCAAACTATTTAGTGTGGCTGGAACTTGGGCGCACGAAACTTATACAAGAATTAGGATTTTCGTATGTTGAAATGGAGAAAGAGGGAATTATCTCTCCTGTATTAGACTTGCAAATTTCATATCGTAAAGCGATGCGTTACGGTGAAAAAGCAATTGTGAAAACGTGGATTGATACTTTGAGCCCGCTTCGTGTTGTATATGGTTATGAAATTTATAACGGTGATGGCGAGCTTTGTATTACTGCAAGTACAACGAATATTTGTGCGAAAAAAGAAGGGTTCCGCCCTGTATCATTTAAAAAATTATATCCTGAGTGGTATGCGAAATATGAGGAAATTAAAAAGAAATAAAAAAAAGCGTGGCAGAAGCCACGTTTTTTTTATTTTTCATAATTAAATTGAGGGAAATCATCACCGTCGTTAAGTGTAACTAATAAATTATGTCCATCGAAGAACCACTCATCATCGCCTTCAATAAAGAAGTTAATACCTTCTTCTTGCATTTGAACAGCAGGGTGCGCAGGATCATCTTTACGAATACCTAAAGAAAGTCCTTTTTGCACAGTACTGCAACCACCGTATTGTACGAAAAAGCGTATTGTTTCACCTGATTGTAAGTGTAATTCGTTTTTATACCATTGTGCTGCTTCTTTTGTTACGGAAAGATTCATGTATAGTTCCTCCAAATTATGTTGCTTTTTCTTTAGTATAAAAAATAACGCAAAAAGACGCTATTAATATGCTTCACGTTTTCTTTTTGCGTTATGTGGGTTACAATCTTATTTTTGCTTTTTTGAAAAATTTGCTTTTGGTTCAGTTTTATTTATAATTCGTCCGATATTTGCACGGTGTTTATAAATAACCATACCTGCTAATAAACACATCGCAATAATGAAGATTCTATCCCCGCTAACAATGGATGCAATAACAGCAACGATAGCTGTTATCATAGAAGAAAGTGATACGTATCTTGTTGTAAATAAAAGGCTGAAAAAGACAACAGCTAATATTGCAAAAACAACTGGTGAATAGCATAATAATACCCCGGCAGAAGTTGCAACTGCTTTCCCCCCGCGGAATTTTGCGAAGATCGGATAGACATGTCCAAGAACAGCGGCTAATCCAAACCATAGTGGGTGAATATCTGCCCCGAAAATAATCGGTAGAGCTGTTGCTAATGTACCTTTTAAAATGTCAGCAATTGTTACGATAAAACCTGCTTTTTTCCCTAATGTACGGAATGTATTAGTTCCGCCTAGATTACCGCTTCCATGCTCACGAATGTCGATTCCATAACCGATTTTTCCAACGACTAATGCAAATGGAATCGAACCGAGCAAGTAGGCAACGATAAATAAAAGATATGTAATAATCATGAGTTCAGTCTCCTTTATACAAATGTGTTGATAAAGGGTAAAAAGAGTTTTTCCCGTATATTGTACCATATATTTGTAAAGAGCACATTTCTTTTTTATAAATGAAAAAGTCATTAATTTTTAAAAAAACTTTCACAGGAATGTTACATTTTTCACAGGAACAGAAGAACTATATGTTGTATGATTTTAATCAAAAGACAACAACATGTTGGTGGAGGGTTATGAATGTTGAAACAAAATGTACGTGGAGAAGAATTAATGAAAGTATTTGAGACAATTATTCACGGTAATGAACAAGATTTAATGCAGGAAAATGCAAATGTAGATGGCCGATCTCCAATGGGAGTAATGGGAACGTTCGCATCTGAGAGCGCAAAGTATTATGCAGTAGAAAAATTATTATCAGATCAAGTGAAAAAAGCGATAGATCAAAATATATTATATCCACATGATTTAGATTTTTATGCAACAGGAACGACGACTTGTTCGCAAATTCCGTTAGCGCAAATGCTTGCTAACGGTTTTCATACTGGACATGGACATATGAGACAACCGCAAGATATTAAAAGTGCGTTGGCGCTTTCTTCAATTATTTTTCAGGCGAATCAAAATATGCAGCACGGTGGTCAATCGTTTGCACTCTTTGATATTGATCTAGCTCCATATGTGAGAAAAACAGTAGAGAGACATAAAAAACGATTGCAGTCATATCCGCTTACGAAAGAACAAATAGAGGGATTTGCATGGAAAGAAACAGAAAATGATACGTATCAGGCGTGTGAGGCTTTCGTTCATAATTCAAATAGTATGCATAGTAGGGGGGGGGGACAAGTACCGTTTATTTCTATTAACTACGGAACAGATACATCGAAAGAGGGACGGCTTTTAATTAAGCAACTTTTAAAAGCGACGCAAGCTGGACTTGGTAAAGGGGAAACACCGATTTTTCCTATTCAAATTTTCAAAATGAAAAAAGGCGTGAACTTTGAAGAGTGTGATCCGAACTATGATTTATTTGAATTAGCGTTAGAAACGACAGTTGAGCGATTATTCCCTAACTTTTCGTTTTTAGATGCCCCGTTTAATGCTGTGTATTATGATGGTCGACCTGAAAGTGAAGTATGTTATATGGGGTGTCGTACTCGTGTTATGTCTAATATACATGGGGAAGAAACAGCAATTGGAAGAGGGAATTTATCGTTTACTTCTATTAATTTAGTGAAATTAGCGCTAATTAGTGGTTCAAAAGAAGCATTTTTTGAAGCGCTAAGTTATTATTTAGATTTAGGCGTTAAGCAATTATTAGAGAGATTTGCTTATCAATGTACAAAGAGAGCAAGAGATTTTCAGTTCTTATATTCACAAGGTGTATGGCGTGGTGGAGAAACGTTACAACCTGAAGATGCTGTGGCGCCGATTTTAAAACAAGGGACGTTAAGTCTTGGCTTTATCGGTCTTGCAGAATGTTTAGTAGCGTTAACAGGAAAGCACCATGGAGAAAATGAAGAATCGTGGAAGCTTGGATATGAAATCATTTCCTTTATGAGGAAGAGAATGGATAAGGCTACGGAAAAACATCAACTCAATTTCTCTGTAATTGCAACGCCAGCAGAAGGGTTATCAGGAAAGTTTGTGAAGAAAGATAGAGAAGAATTTGGTGTAATTAGCGGTGTGACAAATCATAATTATTATACAAATTCGTTCCATGTACCGGTGTATTACAATATTCAAGCTATAGATAAAATCCGATTAGAAGGACCGTTTCACGCTCTTTGTAATGGCGGACATATTACGTACATTGAACTAGATGGTGCAGCTGTGCATAATCAAAAGGCGTTAAAGCAAATTGTACTAGCGATGGCGCAGTACGGAGTAGGATACGGCTCAATTAACCATCCTGTCGATCGTTGTAAGTGTTGTAGTTATCATGGCATTATCGGGAATGAATGTCCGAGCTGCGGAAATGAAGATGAGAATGAAATAGAAAGAATTCGCCGCATAACAGGATATCTTGTAGGAGATATGTCAAAGTGGAATAGCGCGAAACGTAGTGAAGAGATGGATCGGGTGAAGCATAAATGAAAGTTATGAATATCATTCATGATAGTGTAGTAGATGGAGAAGGGTTGCGGACAGTCGTGTTTTTTGCGGGCTGTCCGCATCGTTGTATCGGTTGCCATAATCCGAAATCATGGAATGTTTGCAATGGAACTGAAATGACGGTAGAAGAAATTGTGAAAGAGATTGAAAAAAATTCATTAACCGATGTAACATTTTCAGGTGGAGATCCATTTTTTCAAGCTGCTGAAGTGAAAAAAGTAGCAAAAGCAGTGAAGGATTTGAGAAAAAATCTATGGATTTATACAGGTTACACGTTAGAAGAGATACAGAGTGCTCAAAATAATGATATGATAGAATTGTTACATTATGGGGATGTTTTGGTCGATGGAAGATTTGAACTTGATAAAAAAGATTTAACACTTCCATTTCGCGGAAGCTCCAATCAACGTATTATTCGATTGAATGAGTAAAAAGGCGGGATAGGTTATATGAATAAAACAGTATTACTTGTTGAAGATGAAAGAAGATTACGTGAAATTGTTAGTGATTATTTTCGTAATGAAGGCTTTGAAGTAATCGAAGCGGAAGATGGAAAAAAAGCGCTAGAATTATTTGCTGAACATACAATTGATTTAATTATGTTAGATATTATGTTACCAGAAATAGATGGTTGGTCTGTTTGTAGACGAATTAGAAAAGAGTCAGCGGTACCAATTATTATGCTGACAGCACGTTCTGATGAGGATGATACATTACTAGGCTTTGAACTAGGTGCAGATGAGTATGTAACAAAACCTTTTAGTCCGAAAGTGTTAGTAGCTCGTGCAAAGACGTTATTGAAACGTGCGGATGGAGCGATAGGAGTATCAGAAGAAAATACTATGTCATTAGCTGGAATAGAAGTGAATCGACTATCTAGAACAGTTTTAGTAGATGGAGAAGAAATTATATTGACACATAAGGAGTTTGAGCTTCTCGTTTATTTAATGGAGAACAAAGGAATTGTGTTGTCACGCCAACATCTATTAGATCAGTTATGGGGATATGATTACTACGGTGATGACCGAACGGTTGATACACATATTAAAAAACTGCGAAATAAGCTAGGAGATAAGGCGAAGCATATCGGCACTGTTATTCGAGTAGGTTACAAATTTGAAGAATAACCTTTAAGTTACTATGCATCCCGGCTTTGCGATATAGCAAATTTACACTCTCCTTTGTAGGTGAAATGTACAAAAAATACTTTTCTTATCTACAATGATAGATAGGAGTATTTTTTAAATTGGATTTCACGATGAGTTCACAAGAAGGACACAAACTGTGACTATACTGAAAGTACGAATTCACCAGAGAGGGGAAATAAAAAATGGGATATTACGACGGACCAAATTTGAATGAAGAGCATAGTGAAACGAGAGAAGTGAGAAAATCAGGCAGTAAAAAAGGTTATTTCTTCACAGGTTTAGTGGGAGCTGTAGTCGGGGCGGTTTCGATTAGTTTTGCAGCACCTTATATGCCATGGGTGCAAAATAATGGAGCTGCAGTTTCATCATTCAATTCTAATAAACAAGTAGAAGGTACTGTAGTTCCTGTTGTCAATAAATCAAAAAACGAAACTGATTTGCCAGGTATGGTTGAAGGTGCAAAGGATGTTGTTGTTGGTGTAATTAATATGCAACAAAGTATTGATCCGTTTGCAATGCAACCGACAGGTCAAGAACAACAAGCTGGTTCAGGATCAGGTGTTATTTATAAAAAAGCAGGAAATAAAGCATATATCGTAACGAACAACCACGTAGTAGATGGAGCGAATAAACTTGCTGTGAAACTAAGTGATGGAAAGCAAGTTGATGCAAAATTAGTTGGTAAGGATCCTTGGTTAGACTTAGCTGTTGTTGAAATTGACGGATCTAATGTAAATAAAGTTGCAAGTCTAGGTGACTCCAGTAAACTTCGTGCTGGTGAAAAAGCGATCGCAATCGGTAACCCACTTGGATTTGACGGCAGTGTAACGGAAGGTATAATCAGTAGTAAAGAACGCGAAATTCCAGTTGATATTGATGGGGACAAACGCCCAGATTGGCAAGCACAAGTTATTCAAACAGATGCAGCGATTAACCCTGGTAATAGTGGTGGTGCATTATTTAACCAAAACGGTGAAGTAATCGGTATTAACTCAAGTAAAATTGCGCAGCAAGAAGTTGAAGGAATCGGATTTGCAATTCCGATTAATATTGCAAAACCAGTCATCGAATCGCTTGAAAAAGATGGAGTAGTGAAACGTCCAGCTCTTGGAGTAGGTGTCGTTTCATTAGAAGATGTGCAGGCTGCAGTAAACCAATTAAAGGTACCTAAAGAAGTAACAAATGGCGTTGTACTAGGTAAAATTTATCCAATATCACCGGCAGAAAAAGCTGGTTTAGAGCAATATGATGTTGTAGTAGCATTAGATAATCAAAAGGTAGAGAATGCTCTTCAATTCCGTAAATATTTATATGAAAAGAAAAAAGTAGGCGAGAAAGTAGAGGTTACATTCTATCGCAATGGCCAAAAAATGACGAAATCAGCTACGTTAGCAGATAATTCAGCTACAAAGAATCAATAAATATAAACTTTAATCAGTGGAGAGTTCTCTTCCTTCTGCTTATTAGCGTACATCAATCGGAATAAAAGAAAGTCTCTTTCATGTTGAAAGAGACTTTCTTTATCGGATATAATAAAGGTATAGGAGGGATTAATTATGACAATTGAAAACCCAACTCGTACGGAAATTGGTGAAGTATTGAAGAAAAGTAAAACGATTGCAGTTGTTGGATTATCAGATAAGCCAGAACGCACATCATATATGGTTTCAAAAGCAATGCAAGATGCTGGGTATCGCATTATTCCAGTAAATCCAACAGTAGATGAAGTACTCGGAGAAAAGGCGGTTTCTTCACTGACGGATATTAAAGAACATGTGGATATCGTAAATGTATTTCGTCGCTCAGAATTTTTAAAGGATGTTGCGAAAGAGTTTGTAGAGATTGATGCAGATGTTTTCTGGGCACAACTAGGAGTACAAGATGAAGATACATATAAACTTTTACAAGAAAAAGGCTATACAGTAATAATGGATCGTTGTATTAAAGTAGAGCATGTAATGACAAAATAGTATAGACTTTAAAGATAGAAAGATTGATTCAGCCCTCGCTTTTTACATAAGTAGGGCGGATGAACGAGGTGTTCATCATGAGATTTTTTAAAGGCTGTTTTTGGGGATTGTTACTTGTTATCCCGTTTTGGATATTGATCATTTGGATCATGAAAAAGGTCTGGAATGTATAATATTGGAATGCATATCCATTTCTCGTTGACAAACGATTATTTTTCTGAAATAGTAGCCTAGAGGAATCCTTGTGAAAAAAACAAGGATTTTTCTATTGAAAATAGTATATAAAAGAGATAAGATAACTTGCCAAAACTATAGTCGAGGCGTTATTCTATAATAGAAACATATGTTCTTATTTGATTAGGAAAGGGGCAAGGAGTTTGGCGAAGCATCAGTTCCAATACAATGAAGATGCAATTCAAGTGTTAGAAGGACTTGAAGCCGTTCGAAAACGCCCGGGTATGTATATCGGGAGTACGGATAGCCGTGGATTGCATCATTTAGTATATGAAGTAGTAGATAACTCCGTTGATGAAGCATTAGCGGGATTTGGCGACGAAATTTCTGTCGTAATACATAAAGATAATAGTATTAGCGTAATTGATAAAGGGCGAGGAATGCCTACGGGAATGCATAAGCTTGGAAAACCGACACCTGAAGTTATTTTAACTGTACTTCATGCTGGTGGTAAGTTTGGCCAAGGAGGCTATAAAACGAGTGGAGGTTTACACGGTGTTGGGGCATCAGTTGTAAACGCCTTGTCAGAATGGCTAGTAGTAACGATTAAGCGTGATGGTAGCATTTATGAACAACGCTTTGAAAATGGTGGTACTCCTGCAACGACGTTAGAGAAAATCGGGAAAACGAAAGAGTCTGGTACAACGATGCACTTCAAACCAGATACAACTATTTTCAGCACAACAAATTATAATTATGAAACATTATGTGAGAGATTACGTGAATCTGCATTCTTATTAAAAGGAATGAAAATCTCGATAAAAGATGAACGTAATGATTTAGAAGATGTGTTTCATTATGAAACAGGAATTGAGGCTTTCGTTTCATACTTAAACGAAGAGAAAGATTCAATTCATCCAGTTGTATATTTCTCGGGTGAGCAAAATGGAATTGAAGCAGAGTTAGCGTTTCAGTTTAATGATGGTTACTCAGAAAACATTCTTTCATTTGTAAATAATGTACGTACAAAAGACGGTGGTACACACGAAGCTGGATTTAAAACAGCAATGACACGTGTGTTCAATGAGTATGCTCGTAAAGTTTCTTTATTAAAAGAAAAAGACAAAAATTTAGAGGGTACAGATATTCGTGAAGGATTAGCTTCGATTGTTTCTGTACGTGTACCAGAAGACGTACTCCAGTTTGAAGGGCAAACGAAAGGGAAACTAGGTACAAGTGAAGCTCGTTCTTCAATTGATGCAATTGTATCTGAGCATTTAGCTTACTTTTTAGAAGAAAACCCAGATGTAGCTACACTTCTTGTGAGAAAGGCGATTAAAGCAGCGCAAGCACGTGAGGCTGCTCGTAAAGCGAGAGAAGAAGCGCGTACTGGTAAGAAGAAGAAAAAATCAGAAGGTACTTTAAGCGGGAAGTTAACACCTGCACAATCACGTAATCCTCAGAAAAACGAATTGTATTTAGTAGAGGGTGACTCGGCTGGTGGTTCAGCAAAGCAAGGGCGAGATCGCCGTTTCCAAGCGGTGCTACCATTACGTGGTAAAGTAATTAACACGGAAAAAGCAAAGCTTGCTGATATTTTTAAGAATGAAGAGATCAATACGATTATTTACGCAATTGGCGGCGGCGTAGGGAATGAGTTCGCTGTTGAAGATATTAACTACGATAAAGTTGTTATTATGACCGATGCAGATACGGATGGAGCACATATTCAAGTGTTACTACTGACATTCTTCTACCGTTATATGAAACCACTTATTGAAGCTGGTAAAGTATTTATTGCACTTCCACCTTTATATAAAGTAAGTAAAGGAAAAGGGAAAAGTGAAGTAATTGAATATGCATGGTCTGATGAAGAATTAGGTGGTGTAACGAAAAAGGTCGGTAAAGGCTATATGTTGCAGCGCTATAAAGGACTTGGCGAAATGAATGCCGATCAATTATGGGAAACAACGATGAACCCTGAAACACGTACATTAATTCGTGTGAAAATTGATGATGCATCAAGAGCTGAGCGCCGAGTTACGACATTGATGGGGGATAAAGTAGAACCTCGTCGTAAATGGATTGAGCGTAATGTACAATTTGGTATGCAAGAAGAAGGAAATATTTTAGAAAATGAAATGATTATGGAGACGGAGGTGGAATAACATGCAGGCAGAGAAGTTTCATGACCTCCCGCTTGAAGACGTGTTAGGTGACCGCTTTGCACGTTATAGTAAATATATTATTCAAGACCGCGCGCTTCCAGATGCGCGTGATGGTTTAAAACCGGTACAAAGACGTATTTTATATTCTATGTATGTAGAAGGAAACGTACATGATAAAGCGTTTCGTAAATCAGCTAAAACAGTAGGTAATGTTATCGGTAATTATCATCCACATGGTGATTCCTCTGTATATGAGGCGATGGTCCGTTTAAGTCAAACTTGGAAAGTACGTAATGTTTTAGTTGAAATGCACGGAAATAACGGTAGTGTTGATGGGGATCCAGCAGCGGCAATGCGTTATACGGAAGCACGTTTATCACCAATCGCATCTGAGTTATTACGTGATCTTGATAAAGAAACAGTAGAATTCGTGTCAAACTTTGATGATACGAGTGAAGAGCCTGTTGTATTACCGGCAATGTTCCCGAACTTATTAGTGAACGGATCTACAGGGATTTCCGCTGGTTATGCAACAGAAATTCCACCGCATCATCTTGGAGAAGTAATTGATGCTACAATGATGCGTATTGATCAGCCAAATAGTTCTGTGGAGGACTTGTTAACAGTTATTAAAGGACCAGATTTCCCTACAGGTGGTATTATACAAGGGATAGATGGCATTAAAAAAGCGTATGAAACAGGTAAAGGTAAAATTATTATTCGCGGAAAAGCAGAGATTGAAACGATTCGTGGCGGGAAGCAACAAATCGTTATTACAGAAATTCCGTATGAAGTAAATAAAGCGAATCTTGTTAAGAAAATGGATGAATTACGTATAGATAAAAAGCTAGATGGAATTGCTGAAGTACGTGATGAGACAGATCGTACAGGTCTTCGTATCGTTGTAGAATTAAAAAAAGAAGCGAATGCTGAAGGTATTTTAAATTATTTATATAAAAATACAGATTTACAAATTCCATACAACTTTAATATGGTAGCGATAAATAATCGTCGTCCGACACTTATGACATTACCTAAGATTTTGGATGCATATATTGGGCATCAGAAAGAAGTTGTTACGAGACGCTCACAATATGAATTACGAAAAGCAGAAAATCGTCAACATATTGTAGAAGGTTTAAAGAAAGCATTATCAATTTTAGATGAAGTGATTGAAACGATCCGTGGGTCTAAAGATAAGCGTAATGCGAAAGATAATTTAAGTGCGAAATTTGGATTTACAGAGGCGCAGTCAGAAGCAATTGTTTCACTGCAATTATATCGTTTAACGAATACAGATATTACAGCACTAGAGCAAGAAGCAGCTGAACTCAGTAAGAAAATTATAGAGTTACAGTCGATTCTACAAAGTGAAAACAGACTTTTTCAAGTTATTAAAACAGATTTGAAGAGAGTAAAGAAAACATATAGTGATAATCGCCGGGCGATAATTGAAGAGGAAATTGAAGAAATTAAAATTGATGTGGAAGTTATGATTCCGCAAGAAGATGTCATCGTTACTGTAACGAAAGAAGGATATGTGAAACGAACAGGTTGGCGTTCGCATAATGCATCGAACGGGAAATACTTCGGTATGAAAGAGGGTGACATCTTACTTGAGCGTTTCGATACAAACACGACAGAAACCGTTCTTTTATTTACGAACAAAGGAAATTATATTTATCTTCCTGTGTATGAAATGCCAGAAATTCGTTGGAAAGATTTAGGTCAACACGTTGCGAATCTTGTTTCACTCGAGCGAGATGAATCGTTAATTTGGGCAACAGTCGTACCGAATTTTGAAGAAGAAAAACGATTTATCGTATTTGTTACACGGAACGGTATGATTAAGAAAACAGAATTAAACCAATATAAAGTGCAGCGTTATTCACGGGCGTTCGTTGCTGTAAACTTGAAAAAAGATGATGAAGTTATTGATATATTTGCGACAGATGGGACAAGTGATATTGTTCTTGCAACACATGGTGCATATGCACTTGTATTCAATGAAGAAGAAGTAAGCCCAGTTGGTGTAAGAGCAGCTGGTGTGAAAGCAATTAACTTAAAAGAGGATGACTACGTTGCTTCTGGTAAACCGTTAAATGGTGAAAAAGATCAACTTATTCTCGTTACGCAGCGCGGTGCTGTGAAACGTATAAAGGCATCGGAAATTGAGAAATCAACGAGGGCGAAGCGAGGCCTCGTAATTTTTAAAGAGTTAAAACGTAATCCGTACCGCATTGTCGGTATTGAAATTGTTCGAGATGATGAATTAGTTTACATGAAGACAGAGAAACACATTGTAGAAGAAATTGATCCGAAAGCATTTCGAAATAAAGACCGGTATAGTAATGGTAGTTTAGTACTAGATGTTAATGATACTGGTGAAGTAATTGAAACGTGGACGAAGAAAAGAACGGAATAAAGGGAGCATCTTGCTATGAATGATAGCAAGATGCTTTTTTCTAAGCAAATCATTATGTATATAAAAATAATCTTGTTATAATAATGGAATGAAATCGTTCTCATAAAGTGAAACTTTAATCAGTGGGGATTTTCTTTATCCCCACTGATTATTAGTTGAACCAATCGGGCTTTTACGAGCAGTTGATTCCTCACCTAATTTCTTTGCTTTCGCTGAATTTTGAGGTAGGAATCTTACTGCCCGTTAAAGCGGGACAAATGGAGGGGCAACATGAAAAAAATAGGTGTAGGGATTGTAGGATTTGGATTTTCTAGTACAACATTTCACATCCCGTTATTACAAACGATAGAAGAGTATGATATTCGTGCTATTTTATCATCCAAAGAAGAATTAGTGAAACAAGCATTACCAAATGCTGAAGTTGTTGGTACAATTGATGAATTAGTAAACCGAGCTGATATTGACTTAGTGGTCATTACTTCACCGAATACAACTCATTTTCCATATGTAAAAGAAGCGATTGTACACGGTAAGCATGTTGTTGTGGAGAAACCATTCGTTGTTTCAATTGAAGAGGGAGAAGAACTTATTTCATTAGCGAAGCAACATAATGTCGTTTTAAGTGTGTATCACAACCGTCGTCTTGATAATGATTTCTTAACGATAAAGAAATTATTACAAGAAAATAGAATAGGGAATGTATACGCATATGAAGCGCATTTCGATCGTTTCCGTCCACATGTACGTGATCGCTGGAGAGAAAAGAATTTACCAGGTTCAGGAATTTTATATGATTTAGGATCGCATTTAATGGACCAAGCATTAGCTTTATTTGGAAAGCCAGATGCTATAAATGCAGATGTAATAAAACAACGACCAGGTGCAGAAATTGATGATTATTTCCATGTTGTACTTCACTACGGAGTAAAGCGTGTCATTTTACATAGTAGCAGTTATGTGAAACAAGCTGGACCACATTTTACACTGCATGGAGATAAAGGTTCTATTGTGAAGTATGGTATGGATTCACAGGAAGAACAATTAAAGACTGGAATGAAGCCAGGGGATAATGGTTATGGAGCAGACCCTGAAGAGAATTTTGCTACTTTAGAAACAGAAGAAGCGTTAGTACGTATTCCAACAGAAGTCGGCTGTTATGACATGTATTATAAAGGTGTAAGAGATAGTATTGTAAATGGTGAGAAACCACCTGTAACAGCAGAAGAAGGCTTGGAAGTTATTAGACTTATTCAATTGGCAATTGAAAGTAGTGAAACTGGTAGAGTCATTTCGGTAAAATAAAAAAGACACGATTCTGTGTCTTTTTTATTTTTGCGGAACAGAAAGTCCGTAAAAGAACATCGTAACTATATTTTGTATATGTTTTTCTCGGTCTCCTTCAAGAAGCTGTGCCCCGAAATTATCACCTAATTTAGTGAACATTTGAATGTACAGTAACATCATTTCTTTTGAAAGATGAGGATTAATTTCATTTTTGCGCTGTGCTTGTTCTAATATTTCTAAATACCAAGGCAGGATTTTTTCGTTTTGATAACTATAAATAAATTCTCGGAGCTCTTCGTCTCTTTGCATCATTTGTAGTAGCATATCAGGCTGAAATAATCCGCCCGTATTCATTTTTCTTACAATCATTTTTTGCATCATATCATGAAAAGGTAATTTTTCTTCTGTAAGATCTTTATAATATTGAAATTCAGATATTATAAATTCTTGTATAAGTTCCCTAAATAATGCATCTTTACTTCCAAAATGATTATAAATTGTAACTTGAGAAACGTTTGCTTTTTTTGCAATATGTTCTATTTTCACTTCATTAAATCCACGTTCTGAAAATAATACGAAGGCTGCCTCTTTAATGGCACGTTTTTTCTTTTCTTTCACTTTTTCAAAGCCGTTCAATACAATCACCTCATTTAAAATATACAAGAAAAAATAATTGAAAACAATATTTTTGAAATATGGACATATAAATATTTCAAAAAGTTGTTGCGAATATGAAAGATGAGGAGTACAATAATTTTGAAATATAACACGTTAAATATTTCAAAAAATGAGGTGGACTTATGATTTCAGTTCAAAATGTCACAAAACAGTTTTCAAATGGGAAAGGCTTGTTTGATATTACATTTGAATTGAAAGAAGGGGAAGTTTTTGGCTACTTAGGACCAAATGGAGCTGGAAAATCAACAACGATTCGTAATTTAATGGGGTTTATAAAACCAGCAGCTGGTAAAGCAACGATTTTTGGATTAGATTGTTGGGAAGATGCTTCGAAAATTCAAAGAGAAGTTGGCTATTTACCAGGAGAAATTTCTTTTATTGAAGGAATGAATGGATTAGAGTTTTTAAATTTGATGCAAGGTATGCGTGGGTTAAAAGATATAAAAAGACGAGATGAATTGATAGAACGTTTGCAATTCGATGTGAAAACACCAATTCGAAAAATGTCTAAAGGAATGAAACAAAAAGTAGGTATAGTTGCGGCATTTATGCATGATCCAGAAGTGCTAATTTTAGATGAACCGACATCAGGACTCGATCCACTTATGCAACAAGTATTTATAGATTTAATATTAGAGGAAAAGCAAAGAGGAAAAACAATCCTTATGTCATCACATATTTTCACTGAAATTGAGAGAACTTGTGACAGAGTAGCTATTATTAAAGATGGTTGCCTTGTAACAGTTGAAAACATTCATGATTTACAAGGCATGAGAAGACAGGTGATAGATGTAACAGTATCATCTCAAGAAGAAATCGAGTCTCTTAAACAATGTGATTTGCAATTTGAAGGGGTGAAAGGTAGAGAGGCATCAATTATTGTGCAAGGAAACTACCAAACTGTTTTACAAATACTTTCAAACTATAATGTAACGGCACTTCAAACGAGAGCGACGGATTTAGAACATTTATTTATGCATTATTACGAGAAGAAAGAAGGGATAAAGCATGAATAAACAATTATTTTTAGCTAGTTTGAAAGAAACTCAAAAAAGTATATTGAGCTATGCTACTGGTGCAGCTCTTTATTTATGGTTATTAATTTGGATATTCCCATCGATGGTTTCAGCGAAAGGGTTAAATGAATTAATAAGTGCCATGCCTGATAGTGTAAAAAAAATCGTTGGTATGGAAAGTCCAATTCAAAATGTAATGGATTTTTTAGCTGGGGAGTATTATAGCCTATTGTTTATTATCATTTTAACAATTTTTTGTGTCACGGTTGCAACGCATTTAATTGCTCGTCATGTAGATAAAGGGGCGATGGCATATTTATTAGCAACACCTGTATCCAGAGTGCAAATTGCAATTACACAAGCTACTGTTCTCATATTGGGGCTACTAATAATTGTAATTGTTACTTATGTAGCTGGTATATTAGGTGCAGATTGGTTTTTAAAAGATAATAACTTAAATAAAGAATTATTTTTGAAAATAAATGTATTCGGAGGGCTTATATTTTTAGTAGTTAGTGCCTATTCATTTTTCTTTTCTTGTATATGTAATGATGAAAGAAAGGCGCTTAGCTATTCAGCAAGTTTAACAATCTTATTTTTCGTATTAGATATGGTAGGGAAATTAAGTGATAAGTTAGAGTGGATGAGAAGTCTATCCCTGTTTACATTGTTTCGTCCGAAAGAAATTGCTGAAGGCACATATAATATATGGCCAGTAAGTATAGGTTTAACCGCTGGAGCGCTTTGTATCTTCATACTAGCAATTGTAGTGTTTAGGAAGAGGGATTTACCGTTGTAAAGTAGAAAGTCCACTGAGAAAGTGGGCTTTTTTTGTTTTTGTAGGAAAGAGATTTCTAGAATATACATTATTTATTAACGACAATCTACAGTCTGTTTATTAGAAAACATAATTAACGCTATTAAAATAGTGTATATGTAACGATGAAAAATGATGTTAAAAAACTATATAGAATTTTTATGAATATTACTGTAAAAAAATAATTTTTTAAAAATTTTCAATAATAACACTTTACAAATTTAAAAAAATTAGTAGAATAAGAAGTAGTAAGAATCGTCTGATAAATATATAAAGAAAAACAGAATTATCAGAAAATTCTTAAATAGATATCGTTTAGAATTAGGGAGGGTACAGAAAATGAAAAAGAAAAAAATGAAAAAACTAACAGCAGTTGTAGTACCGGTTTTAGCAATGAGCATGGCACTAACAGCATGTTCTACATCAGGCGGAGATAAAAAGACAAGCACAAACTCAAGTGGAGATAGCAAGTCAGAGGGGAAATTAGCGGCAAAACAAGTGTTAAATCGAACAGAAACAAATGAAATTCCAACGATGGATACTTCGAAAAATACGGATACACTTGGTTCGCAAATTTTAGGAAATACAATGGAAGGTTTGTATCGCCTAGATAAAGATAATAAGCCAACTCCAGCTGCCGCGGAATCTAGTACGAAAAGTGAAGATGGTAAAAAATATACATTTAAACTACGTAAAGATGCAAAATGGTCAAATGGTGATCCAGTAACTGCGAAAGATTTCGTATATGCATGGCAACGTCTATTAGATCCGAAAACAGCTGCTGAGTATGCGTTTATCGCATTCCCACTAAAAAATGCAGAAGCGGTTAATAAAGGAGAAAAACCTGTAACTGAATTAGGAGCGAAAGCGTTGGATGATTATACGCTTGAAGTTGAATTAGAGCAAGCGGTACCGTACTTCTTAAACTTAGTAGCATTTCCATCGTATTATCCACTAAATGAAAAATTTGTAAAAGAAAAAGGGGATAAATACGGTTTAGAATCTGATACAGTAGTTTATAATGGACCGTTCGTTCTTACTGACTGGAAACATGAGCAAGGTTGGAAGTTGAAGAAAAATGATCAATATTGGGATAAAAAGACTGTAAAATTAGATGAAATTAACTATAGCGTTGTAAAAGAGCAAGCAACTCGTGTGAATTTATATGATAGCGGTCAAGTTGACTTTGCTTTATTAAATGGTGAGTTTGTCGATAAATATAGAAATAAGAAAGATGAGTTTGGAACATATTCACAAGTGAGTACGTATTTCATCCGTCTGAATCAAAAACGTGGTGGACAAGATACACCGTTAAAGAGCAAAAAATTACGTGAAGCAATTGCGTTATCAATTGATAAAAAGAATTTAGCAACTGTTATTTTAAATGATGGCTCACAACCTGCTGATTTCTTAGTACCAAAAGGTTTAGCAACTGGACCGGACGGTAAAGATTTCCAAGAGACATTTAAAAATGGTCTGAAACAAGACTCCAAAAAGGCAGCTGCAGCATGGGAAGAAGCGAAAAAAGAGCTTGGCAAAGATCAAGTTACGATTGAATTTTTAAACTACGATACTGGTAATGCGAAAAAAGTTGGAGAATATATAAAAGATCAAATTGAGAAAAATTTAAAAGGTGTAACAGTAAATATTAAACTTCAGCCATTCAAGCAAAAACTAAAATTAGAAACTGAGCAAGAGTATGATATTTCGTTTGCTGGCTGGGGACCTGACTATGCAGATCCAATGACATTCTTAGATATGTTTGATTCTAAGCATTCTCATAACCAAATGAGCTTCTCTGATCCGAAATATGATGAAATGATCAAAAAAGCGGGCGGTGAATTAACGAATGATGCGAAAAAACGTTGGGAAGAACTAGGAAAAGCAGAGAAATTATTACTTGAAGAGGATGTAGCGCTTGTACCTATATACCAGCGTGGAGATGCTTACGTTTTACAACCAAATATAAAAGGCATTGTTCACCATAATATTAGTCCAGAGTATAGCTTTAAATGGGCTTATGTAACCGAGAAAGACGGGAAATAATAGAATTTAAAAAAGCATTCCAAAAGTAGCTAATCTACTTTTGGAATGCTTTTTTTAGTGTAATTAAATAGAGAAGAATAAGGGGTATAGTATGTAAATACAGTAGATGAGGGATAAATCATACTAAATTACGAAGGAAAAATCTGAATATTTAAAATAAAACTATTTACAAACGCGGAAAATAGAGTAGAATAATATTAGTTATAATTTTCTGAAAAGCAAATCCTTAGCAAGGGGTCTCTCAAGGGTTGGTATTGTACATATAATTGGGGAGGGTATAAAAATGAAGAGAAAAAAGATGAAAAAGTTAACAGCAGTTGTAGTACCAGTTTTAGCGATGAGCGTTGCATTGACAGCATGCTCTGGGTCAGGTGGAGAGAAGAAAACGACTACTACATCTAATAGTGGGGAAGAAAAAAAATCTGATATTAAATATGCAGCGAAGCAAGTATTAAATCGTACGGAAAACCAAGAAATTCCGACGATGGACACTTCTAAATCCACTGATACGTTAGGGGCACAAATTTTAGGGAACACAATGGAAGGGTTATATCGTCTTGATAAAGATAATAAGCCTATTCCAGCTGCTGCAGAATCAAGTACGAAAAGCGAAGATGGTAAAAAATATACGTTTAAACTGCGTAAAGATGCGAAATGGTCAAATGGAGATCCTGTAACAGCGAAAGATTTCGTATACGGATGGCAGCGCTTACTTGATAAAAACACAGCGGCGGAATATGCGTTTATTGCCTACTATATTAAAAATGCAGAAGCGATTAATAAAGGTGAAAAACCTGGAACTGAATTAGGAGCGAAGGCGGTAGATGATTACACGCTAGAAGTAGAATTAGAAAAACCGGTACCGTACTTCTTAAATTTATTAGCATTCCCGTCATACTATCCATTAAATGAAAAGTTTGTAAAAGAAAAAGGAGATAAGTTTGGTTTAGAAGCAGATACAACGGTGTATAATGGGCCATTCGTTATGTCTTCATGGAAACATGAACAAGGATGGCAGTTGAAGAAAAATGATAAATATTGGGATAATAAGACTGTGAAATTAGAAGAAATTAATTATAGTGTAGTAAAAGAAGTTGCTACGAAAGTAAATTTATATGATACAGGATCAATTGATTTCACACTACTATCAGGAGAGTTTGTAGATAAATACAAATCGAATAAAGATGAATACGGTGAGTATGCAGAATCAAGTACATTCTTCTTACGTTTAAATCAAAAGCGTAACGGACAAGATACACCGTTAAAGAGTAAAAAACTTCGTGAAGCAATTGCATTATCAGTTGATAAAAAAGGTTTAGCAAATGTTATTTTAAATAATGGATCAAAAGCAACAGATCAATTGGTTCCAAAAGGGCTTGCGACAGGACCTGACGGTAAAGATTATCAAGATACGTTTAAAAATGGTCTGAAACAAGATACGAAAAAAGCAGCAGCTGCATGGGAAGAAGCGAAAAAGGAACTTGGAAAAGATCAAGTTACAATTGAATTACTAAGCTATGATGATGGAACTGCGAAAAAGATTGCTGATTATGTTAAAGATCAAATTGAGAAAAATTTAAAAGGTGTAACGATTAATACGAAAATTCAGCCGTTCAAACAAAAATTAAAATTAGAATCAGCGCAAGATTATGAAATCTCTTATGCAGGTTGGAGTCCAGACTATGCGGATCCGATGACATTTATTGATATGTTTGAATCGAAGAGCCCATATAACCAAATGAGTTATTCAAACCCGAAATACGATGAAATGGTACAAAAAGCAGGTAATGAATTACTGTCTGATCCGAAGAAACGTTGGGAAGCGTTAGGGAAAGCAGAAAAATTATTCCTTGAAGAAGATGCTGGATTAGTACCTTTATATCAAACAGGAAGATCATATGTAATGAAACCGAATGTAAAAGGAATTGTGAAACACAACATCAGTCCAGAATATAGCTTTAAGTGGGCGTATGTAACTGAGGATGGCGGAAAGAAATAACATGAAAGCATTTCAAAAGTGGCTAATATGCTTTTGAAATGCTTTTTTTTGTATGAATAGGAGAATAAGGCACATGGAAATTTTGAGGTTACTTTTAAAATTCTACTGTAGGAAATTAGAAAAGAGTTCAACAATTGGATAGATAAATGATAGCAGAGATTTCATATTGATGAGAAAAATATAGAACTTAGTAATAGAGAAGAATAAGAGGAGGTATGTTTACATATAGTAGATGGGGGATTATTCATATAATAGTAAAATAACAAGTTACTATCATAAAAAAATAAACTTTTAGAATATTCTTAAAAATACTTTACAAAACTCCAAAAAATAGTAGAATATTAATTAATAAGAATTTTCTGATAAATAAAGTTAGCAGAAAATCTCTCAAAGTTAGTTTCGTACATATAATTGGGGAGGGTACAAGAATGAAGAAAAAGATGAAAAAGTTCACGGCGGTTGTAGCACCAGTTTTAGCAATGAGCATGGCGTTAACGGCATGTTCTGGATCTGGTGGGGAGAAGACGACTACTACAACGTCTAATAGTGGGAAAGAGAAAAACTCCGATATTAAATACGCAGCAAAACAAGTATTAAATCGCACAGAAACAAATGAAATTCCAACGATGGATACTTCAAAAAGTACGGATACACTTGGTTCACAAATTTTAGGAAACACGATGGAAGGTTTATATCGTCTTGATAAGGATAATAAGCCAATCCCAGCTGTAGCAGAATCTAGCACAAAAAGTGAGGATGGTAAAAAATATACATTCAAATTACGTAAAGATGCAAAATGGTCAAACGGTGATCCTGTAACAGCGAAAGATTTCGTATTTGCATGGCAACGTCTAGTAGATCCAAAAACAGCTGCTGAGTATGCATTTATTGCTTATTATATTAAAAATGCTGAAGCAATTAATCAAGGGAAAGCAGAAGTTTCTACATTAGGTGTAAAAGCAGTAGATGATTATACGCTTGAAGTTGAACTGGAGGGACCAGTTCCATACTTCTTAAATTTAATGGCATTCGCATCGTATTATCCATTAAATGAAAAGTTCGTAAAAGAAAAAGGAGATAAATACGGTTTAGAATCTGATACGACAGTTTATAATGGACCGTTTGTGCTTACTGATTGGAAGCATGAGCAAGGATGGAAATTGAAGAAAAATGACCAGTATTGGGATAAAAAGACCGTAAAACTAGATGAAATTAATTATAGTGTAGTAAAAGAAGTAGCTACAAGGGTAAATTTATATGATACAGGTGCAATTGATTTCGCACTTTTATCAGGAGAATTCGTTGATAAGTATAGAAATAAAAAAGATGAGTTTGGAGCATATTCGGAAACAAGTACGTTTTACTTACGTCTAAATCAAAAACGTGGTGGGAAAGATACACCGTTAAAGAGCAAAAAATTACGTGAAGCAATTGCATTATCGGTTGATAAGAAGGGTTTAACTAATGTAATTTTAAATGATGGTTCAAAACCAGTTGATTACTTAGTAGCAAAAGGTTTAGCAAGTGGACCAGACGGTAAAGATTTCGCGGAAACATTCAAGAATGGTTTAAAACAAGATTCCAAAAAGGCAGCAGCAGCTTGGGAAGAAGCGAAAAAAGAACTTGGAAAAGATCAAGTGACAATTGAATTATTAAATTATGATACTGGTAATGCTAAAAAAGTTGGGGAGTACGTGAAAGATCAAATTGAAAAGAATCTAAAAGGTGTAACAGTAAATATTAAACTTCAACCATTTAAGCAAAAACTAAAATTAGAATCAGATCAAGATTATGATTTCTCATATGGTGGCTGGAATCCAGATTATGCGGATCCGATGACGTATCTTGATATGTTTGAAACAAAAAATTCGCAGAACCAAATGAGCTACTCAAATTCAAAATATGATGACATTATTAATAAAAGTAAGACAGAATTAATGGCTGATGCAAAAAAACGTTGGGCAGAGTTAGGGAAGGCAGAGAAATTGTTACTTGAAGAAGATGTAGCACTTGTACCTTTATATCAAAGTGCTAAAGCATATGTTATGCAACCAAATGTAAAGGGAATTGTGAAACATAATATTAGTCCGGAATATAGTTTCAAATGGGCGTATGTAGAAGAGAAATAATAAAAGAAAAAAGCATTTTCAAGTTGCGGTATTATAGCACTTGAAAATGTTTTTTTTCTTTGCACTATTTTTTTATGGATGAATATATGTATTATAGAAAACTTGAAGGAGAATCCCATGAAACGAAACACATACATCGATTTTCTAGCTTACTACGGAATAGGGAGTGCTCATCCCGGTGGTTTTACGTTAACAAAACAATTATTATCTCAATTGCCACTTAGACATGGAGCTAGTGTCCTTGAGATAGGTTGCGGCACGGGGAAAACAGCGGCGTATATGAAAAAAGAATTGGGTTATAAAGTGACAGCGGTTGAAAAGAATGAAATTATGATTCAAAAAGCGAAAGATAGATGGTTGTTTGATGGTTTGAATATACAATTGATTCAAGGCGATGTAGAAGGATTACCGTGTTTAAATGATTCATTTGAGCTTGTACTTGGAGAATCTATACTCGCTTTTACAAATAAAGAAAAGGTTATTTCGGAATGTTATCGTGTATTACAAAAGGATGGAAAGCTTGTTGTCATTGAAATGATTACCGAAAAACATATTGAGAAGAAAGAGGAAGAAAAGATTGGACGGTTATATGGTATGAAAGAATTATTAACTGAGAATGAGTGGATTCATTTATTTAAAGCAGCAAATTTTAAAAGAATTACAATTGCGGGTGGCGGAACTATTGCAGAAACAGTTGCAGGACATATGGAAGAACCAGAGTGGAATGTATCACCGTTTATTCCCGAAGAATTGTATGAAGCGTGGGTGCAACACGAACAAGTACTGCTTGTGTATCAACATATTTTAGGACATCGCATTTTTATATGTGAAAAATAGAGAAAAAGAGTTGGCTAAAGATAGTCAACTCTTTACTATGTTAGATGAAAAATAATGCAGCCAAAGTAATTCCAAAAATAAAGCCAAATCCGAGTTCAAGGCCCCAGCCGCCACCGCCACAACTATTACACCCACGACCACCGCACCCACAGCCACTAAATCCACCACTGAATCCACCACCGCATCCAAATCCACAGTTATCACATCTGCTAATACCACCGCAAATATCACATCCGCCGTTTGAATATGCGTTATGGTATCCGAACCCTGTATCAAAGGATGAGCGCTGCTGCATTGGTTCAATCCAAACAGAATCATTTGTTACATCGATTATTTTGCCTAAGTGAACGCGACCATCACGATCTTCAATTCGAACAACTTTACCGAAATAACGTTGGCATGTATCATAACATCTTTTTCTATGCATGTTCTTTCCTCCTTCCTTATTACCGTAATACGATATGTAAGCAGGACAAGTGCGGCTTGTACGAATGACCTATCTATCATAATTGTTATACGAAAGGGGAAATATACGAACAGGATACATAACGAGGAGGAAGAGAAATGAAATCTACAGATCAATTTCAGACGTACGAAGTTCCTTGGGAAGAATTTATTGAAGCATTGCGGGGGGAAATAAAGAAACAAGTAGGGGCGGATATTATTGATACGGTCGTATGTAATTTAAAAGATGGTTTTGAAGTGTATACATATGTGCAAGGAGATTTGGATTTTGAATATACAGAAGCTCTTGAACGAAAATATGGGAGTGATGCGAAAATACCTAATTTGTTAACAGTTATGCTGGTAGCTAGCATTTATAATACGGGTGAAGAGAATATACGTTTACATGCAGATAATAAAGATAATCCAATTGTTGAGGTATATGTGAAGCAATGAAACACGCTGTGAAAGGCGTGTTTTTTATTTATATGATAAAATGTTAGAAAATTAAGAAAGAAGGTGAGCGAATTGAAAATTAATCATCTTAATTTAACAGTTACAGATGTAACAGCTGCTAGAGAATTTTTAGAAAAGTATTTTGGTTTAACTTGTGGTGGAACAACAGGAAATGGCTTCGCAGTTATGCGTGATAATGATGGGTTTATATTAACCTTAATGAAGGGAAAAGAAGTTCATTATCCAAAAACATTTCATGTAGGATTTCCACAAGAAAATGAAGAACAAGTTAATAAAATTAATCAAAGATTGAAGGAAGACGGATTTCCAGTCGAACCTCCTAAACATGCACATGCGTATACGTTTTATGTTGAAGCACCTGGAGGATATACAATTGAAGTGATGTGCTAATTAATAATCAAACTTTTTGTTAAGAGTTTTCAGTTTTAAAAGTAGGAAAAGTCTGTTTTGAGGATGGAGCTTAAACAGGCTTTTTTACCTATATAATTGGATAGAAAATGCTAGAAGGAATATTACCAAGTTATATATCTATTTACATAATAAAGTTATGGTGCGTTCGTTGTCCTAAAATACAAGTCATATATCTTGTTTCCCCTCATAAATTTAAACATAGGAATTTGTCTACAAAGGTGGCGAAGCCTCATCATGAAAATTCGAATTTGTGCCACGTTCATGTTGTTTCTATTTATATGTTTACCTTTTTCAGCTTTTGCAAAAGGAGAGGAGGTAAAGGAAAGGGTCGTTTCACTTGTATATGATGATTCGGGCAGCATGAGAAATAACGATCGCTGGAAGTATGCCAATTACGCCTTGCAAAGTTTAGTTGCGCTATTAGATGAGAAAGATAAATTTTCTTACGTTCCAATGAGTAAGCCAAATGATCCGTTAAACATTTCGTTAACAAAGGATCAAAGGCAAACAGAAATTAATGGAATCGGCGCGTGGAAAACATATTTAAATACTCCATTTAGCGCAGTAGAAACGGCGATGCAATCTATAAAGAAGGAAGCAGATATAGATGGGAAACGTGAATTTTGGCTTATTGTATTAACTGACGGGGCATTTAATGATTTGGAGAAAGATAAGATTGGCGGAAAAGAACAAATTACACAGAAGTTAGCACAGTTTAAGAAAGAGATGGATTTTAAAAAGATCTCTTTACACCCAGTCTTAATCACGATGGAAGAGGATTTAGGGCAGCAAGAGAAGCTGCAGTTAAATACGTTTAAAGAGATTTGGAAAAAAGAAATGAATGGAGTTGTCATGCCGTCTAGCGGTGAGGATGGTATTGTACAAAGTGTGAATCAAGTGGCAGCATTAGTTGCAAATCGTGATCCATTTTCTTCTGTTGAATCGATTGTCAAAACGAAAATAGTAGGGAAAAAAGTAGAGATTACAACACCGTTTCCATTAAAGCGTATGACGCTTGTACGACAATCACCTTCTTTGTCTAATTATAAAGTTATGCAACTTTCCAAACCGTTACAATTGCAGTCTTCTTTTTCTATACATGCACCCGGAGAAGCTAAATTATTCGGAAATATAGTGCATGTAAGTACAGCGAATCAGGAAGTGATTAAGCCAGGGACATATACGATAGAAGTGGATCAGGACATTGAGAAAGAGGGATTACAAGTACTTGTTGAACCAGCGCTTAATTATACTGTTTCTACGTATGACAAAGATGATAAAGATAGAAAAAATGTTGAGAAAATGTATGAAGGTGTGACAGCTGTTATTGAAGCGAAACCTACTGAATTACCAATTCAAACTTCTTATTTCGAAGCAGAAGTAGAAATAGACGGAAAGCAGTATCCGATGAAGTGGGATGATAAAAGACATGTGTTTTATTACGAGACAAAGGTTGGTAAAGAGTTAGTACGCGGGAAAGTCCATATGAATATAAAGGGATTTTATAGACAGACGAAAGAATTCAAGATTGAACCAGCTGAAAAACCAAAATTAACACTTCAAGCTGTTACGAAAGATTATGAAGAAAAGGTAACAAATTTAGAAAATAGTAAACCATTTATTTTACAGCCACAGTTAAATGGTAAACCGATGACAGAAGAGGCTGTAAAGAAATTATTAAAATCTACTGGTGTCACATCGAATCAATCGATCAACTATGAATTAAAACAGCATGGTAGTCAAGTTTATGTTTATCCTCGACCTTATTACTCCGACACATTCAATTTTACAGATACCGGCACCGTAGAGGCTACCATCACGATCAATGATTCAAAATTACAAGAAGTAAAGGAAAAGATTGTACTGCACATTGAAAATGCGCCGTTTTTTGAGAAGTATGCGCTCGTTTTTAAATTTGTAATTCCTATCACTTTATTACTTTTAATAGTAGGAATTATTATTTTAGGATGGATTGTTCGTCCGAGATTTCATCGGAAAGCATTACTATATTACGAATGGGATCAAGAAGTAGCGAAAGATTGGCTTTATCAATCTGAACCAGAGTTACTTAAAAATAAATGGTGGAAGCACTATTTTGGCATTCCATTCCGAGCAGAAAGAAAGACTGTGCAATCTGTAACATTAATAGCGAAAAAAGGATCGAAATCTATATTTGTAGCGAAAGAATCGCAAGTAGTTGGGATGATTATTGATGGAATGTTTATTACAGAGGAAGAGGTAGGAATGGAGCATAAGACGTTGTATCCAAATGAACTTTTAGTAATTGATAGAGGATATGGTAAGGAGATTTACCGGTATGAATGTGAATAATAGATAAGGTATAAGGGAGACGGAGGCAGAGTGGCCCTCTTTATCCTTTTTTTCAAACAAGCACGAATAGGAAGGTGGTTCACATGACATTACAAGTTCCAACGATATTAATTGGCTTAGGTGGAATCGGTAGTACTGTCACACATCAAATATATGAAAGATTACCTGAGGAGCGTCGTAAAAAGGTAGCGATGCATGTATTTGATACGGATGTGAATACATTGAGTAAATTTGATCATATTCGGAAGTTTAAGACGCAAACGAGCTCGAGTAAAACACCGAGAGAGTATATTGCGGGAGATCCAACGATTCCAGAGTGGTTCCCAATGGACCCGACTATACTTGATAAACCGTTAACGGAAGGAGCGGGACAGTTACGTGTCATTTCCCGTTTAGCGTTGCGTGCAGCGATGAAAGAAGATAAACTCACATCGTTTTGGCAAGAAATCGAGAAGATTTTTCCAGTTACAAGTGATCAGACGGAATATGGTGTGCGTGTCATTATTGTAACGTCGCTAGCTGGCGGAACAGGCTCAGGGATGTTTTTACAAATCGCATTATATTTGCGTGAAATGCTCCGGAAAAAATTGCAGCATCACAACATTTTAATTCGCGGTGCGTTTTTAATGCCAGATGTTTTAGTTAAGACGAGAACGGTTAGTGCGAAAGAGTTTGAAACTGTGCAAGCAAATGGTTATGCATCGTTAAAAGAGTTGCACGCTATTACGCTCGGGTCGACTGGTGAATTATCAAAACGAGGCGGCGTAACGATTGAATTAGAATATCGTCCTGATCAAGTGGATGAAGATGGAAGAACAAATCATACGATAAAGCAGCATCATTTACCGTACAATTATTGTTTCTTATATGATTATGAAAATTTACATGGGCACCATTTGCACAATTTATCGGATTATATGGAGCAAATGGCAAATACGATTTATTTACAGTTATTCAGTCCAATGTCTGCAAATCATTTTGCGCAAGAAGATAATCAAATTCAGCAATTGGCAGAATCGAGTGGGAAAGGGAGATATTGCGGAGCAGGAACGGCGAAGCTCATTTATCCGTATGAGCACGTTTTGAAATACTGTGCTTTAAAATGGGCGGTGCAAGGTTTAGATGAATCTTGGCTTCATTTAGATCAACTGTTTCAAGAGAAGAAGCAAAGATACGATCAAGATGTAAAACGCGGTATGCAGCGTGAAAAGCCAGAGCGCGGGAAAAGTTATTTAGAAGATTTAGAGCATCTTGCTACTCGTCCAGAGCAGGCCCATATTTTTTATAGACAAATGTTCAATGAGACGCGCGAAGGGGCAGAGGGCGGTAAGGTCGGTGTTGCAAAATCAAAATTGTTTGTAGATGCTGTAGAGAGTTACGTACACCGTACAGTGCAAAAAGATGAAGAATTAAACCGCTTGCAGCATGAGTGTAAAATATCGGCTGCGAAACTGAAAATGATGGAACAAATGAAAGGTGAAGTAGCGAGAGTTGATCATGCGGTTCGTTTATATGCTTATGCGATTCCGAGCCGTGTACATGAGCATGTGACTACACTTTTATATGACATGGTCGAATCAGACCGCTTTATACCGAGTGGCTCAGAAGGACAGTCTTATCAATTAAATACATGGTTTTTAAAGAAAACGGATCCGGTTCATCCTGTCGCAGCACGTTTTATGCTGTATGAAATTCGAAAGCAGTTAGTAGAGAAGATGAATCGATTGCATGAAAATAATGAACAAAAGCGTAATTTAATTCAAAACTACGATAAGAAATTTAATGTGAGTAATATTGATGGAACGGTAACGGCTGTTCGCCGCGTTGAAATTGCCCAGCAACAAGGCTGGGTCGGGAAAATGTTTTATAATCAGCAACGTTTGTTCAAAAAAGAATTTGAAGATATCGTAACGCAATATGTCCACAAATTAAGTGAGTATCGTAAAGAAATGTTATTAGAACTCGTGTATCAATCGCTATACCAAGCAGTTGATAAAATGATCCAATATTGGGAAAGATTCTTTGATAATTTACACGAAACACGTGAAAATTTATTGTTTGAAATCCAAAAGCGAAGCAAGGAATTTGAGGGGAAAACGAACCCGACGAATGTATACGTATTAGCTGAAGAGAAATTGCAAGAAAAAATTTGGCAAGATATGCAGCAACATTTGAATTTAGGTGTATTACCGAAAGATATATCGGCCGAAATTTATATGAGCTTGTACGGGGAATATTGTCGTGATGCGAAAGCCGAAGAAATTCAGTCGAAAAAGGTGGAAGACTTCTACCGTGAACATATATTGAGTTATTGTTATGACGAACTTCAAGTGCGCTATCGTGACAAACTAGAGCTTAATATCGTTGAAGCATTGCGAAAAGAAGCAGATTTCAAGAAACGTGATCGTGATGAATATGTTCGTGAAAAAATTGAAGATCTTTTCCATTTAGCAAGTCCGTTCGTTCCGAAAGTTTCTCATCATAGAGAGTTACAATATTGGGGCGTACATCCATCTTTAAAACAAGAATTGCAAGAAGAGTTATTGCAAGAAATGTTTAAAGAAAAAGATACGGTAAACGAGGCGTTTTCACCATTTGAAGTGATTTGTTATCGTGCTCATTACGGATTATCGCTACAAGATTTTCCTAAGCTTTCATCTGGGCATATTGCAAATGGTTTTATGAACGATAAAGGTGATTATTTTCAATCGTATTATCGCCGCGTGAACAAATTAAATAGTAAAAAATCTAGTTTGACGCCGCATTTAGATAAATATTGGCACTTACCAGCCTTTATGCCAGACTTGAATGCAACGCAAACGAAGTTAGATTACGATAAATGTAATCGTGCTCTTCTGTACGCGTACATGTATCGCTGGATTAGCCTAGTGGCTGTAGATGGACAGTTCGTGTATCAATATAACGGTGTCGGCCGTAGCTTTTTAATCCAGTCGATGGGGAAAAATATTTCAAGCGAAAGTTATAAGTTGCACAGAGCATTGCTTCATAATCCGTTTATTTATGAAAATATCTTGTCCAGGTTTGAAGAAGAGCAAGAAAAGGCAATGATACAAGGTGGACATTTATATACACATGCATTTGTATTAGGTGCTCAAGATATTAGATGGCTTCGTAAAGAGCATGTCCATAATATTTTAGATATGATTTTAATGTATGATCGTGAGGCAAAATATGACCCGACGTTAGAAGAAACATCTGACGATTTGTTAAGGCTATTCCTTGATGAAATTGAGCTGTATTTCCAAAACTATTACGGAACAGGTGCAGACATGGTTGCAAAGAAAGAGAAAGAGATGTTTATGAAACAATTGTGGGATCGTTCGTATGCGAAAGGGTATGTGGATCCAAATAGTGCGCCTTATAAAAAATGGCAAAATGTATTACATGTTCCCGATGAAGAAGACGTGCCAAAAACGAATGTATAATGAGTGAAAAGGGAATCCTTAAGAATGGCAATACAACTTTAGAAATGAGGGATTCCGATGCCGTTTTTAGGAAGTGTATATCAAATATTTGGATTATATCCAGAAATTTATCATGCGATGATTTCAGCAGAGCTGCAAGAAGAAGCTCAAAAGGAACATATCGATAATAATAGTACAGAAATTGAAGCGGAAGAATAAAGCGCAGATGAATATCTGCGCTTTTTTTATTGTCTTAAGTGAAAATACTGTTTGTAATTTGCAGGAAAGTTAATCGGTCTAACAAGATGAGTAATTATTTCTATATAACGAATCGGCTGGTTTTATCGTGTTTGTATATGGGGATTTCATTGAGTACGATGTATAAAAATGAATTCCGAAATAATATAAAATGTATTGAAATGGGAATTAACAGTATTTTCAAGTGGTATCGTATATTTTGGAATACTATTTTGTTTATAATTATTCGATGTGGGTGAATTAATTATATTGTTGACAATATAATTAATCGTGTGATAAATTCAATCAATCTTCTAAAAACATGCTTGTTAACAAGCGTATTTTTAGAAGATTGATTTTTCTGATTTTTAGGCATGTAATTTGTGGAGTTTATATAGGGAGTGAAAGTAAAGTATGAATATTATTAATGTGTAATAGCAACAGTAATAAAGATTGTAATGATTGACACTCCCACCCCTAAAGGGGCCAGCTGACTAACGTCAGTGGGATTCTTGCTACCAAAGGCGAAGTCCATTTCTGGTATCGCTGACGTGCAAGATTGCGGTGTGCCATCACCACTCCCACAACAGACCATATAGGTTCGTGGGCTACGGTACTGTGACCATACCGTACAGATTGTTGGTTCTCAAATGTTTTTACGTCTTTTGCATGACGACTTAATACATTTTACGGAGTAGAAGAATTTGCTACCCCAACCTCATATGTATTCTGTTTTCAGAGAACAGTCGTTTTAGAGTCTTTTGCATGACTATAAATAAAGTATACCATGTTTTGCTATGCAAAAACGATGCTTTCATCCCACGTCTAAAGACGGACTAAAGTCCTGCGTGGGCTTTCCCGCATCATAAATTCTGTAAGGGATAATTTTGAAAAAGAGGTTTCTACGAATGAGTTTATTTATAAAGAAAGCAATGAATGAAGAAAAGAAAAAAGTGTTACAGCAAACTTTAGGAGCAATTGATTTAACACTTTTAGGAATTGGAGCAATTATTGGTACAGGTATTTTCGTATTAACAGGTATTGTAGCGGCGAAACATGCTGGTCCAGCAATTGTATTATCTTTTATGTTAGCTGCAATTGTATGTGCTTGTGTAGCCTTTTGTTATGCTGAATTTGCATCTACAGTCCCGGTCTCAGGAAGTGTGTATTCGTATACGTATATGACATTAGGTGAGATTTTTGCTTTTATAGTTGGCTGGTGTGTCATGTTAGAGTACTTATTAGCTACTTCTGCGGTGGCGGCGGGATGGTCAGCCTATTTTCAGTCATTGCTACTAGGGTTTAATATTCATATTCCGGCAATCGTTGCTTCTGCACCAGGGATGGGGAATGGCGGGATTATCGACTTGCCAGCGGTTATTATTATTTTAGTTGTTACATTTTTACTAAGTCGTGGTGTGAAAGAAAGTGCACGTATAAATAATATAATGGTTATTATTAAACTGGCTGTTATTTTAGTATTTATTATTGTAGGAGCAAACTATGTAAAGCCAGAGAATTGGCAGCCGTTTCTTCCTTTTGGATACCATGGTGTTATTGGAGGAGCTGCTACTGTATTTTTTGCCTTTTTAGGTTTCGATGCAGTTGCAACAGCAGCAGAGGAAGTGAAACGCCCCCAACGTAACGTTCCAATTGGATTACTTGTCTCTTTATGCATTTGTACAATTCTTTATGTTGGTGTTTCATTCGTGTTAACTGGAATGGTTCCATTTACGGATCTGAATGTAGCTGATCCAGTTGCATATGCACTGCGTATTGTAGGAGAGGATAGAATTGCTGGTCTATTATCAGTTGGAGCGATAGCTGGTTTAACAACAGTTCTGTTAGTTGCTATGTTCGCATTTGTTCGAGTATCATACTCGATGAGCCGAGATGGATTGTTACCAAAAAGATTTTCGAGTGTTCATAAACGTTATCAAACACCATTTTTTAATACATGGATTACGGGTATTCTTGCGGCTGTATTAGCAGGTTTATTGGACTTGAATTTGTTGGCAAATTTAGTGAATGTGGGAACGATAACAGCTTTCATATTTGTATCTATAGCTGTAATTGTATTAAGGAAGACACATCCTAATTTGAAAAGACCGTTCCGTGCTCCGTTAGTTCCATTCTTACCTATACTTGCGATAGTAAGTTGTTTATATTTAGCATTAAATCTTTCTAAAACCACTTTAATCAGTTTTGCAATTTGGGTTATTGTAGGTATTTTTATTTATTTTATATACGCGAAAAAACATAGTAAGATTAGAAATAGAGTATAAGGTATTACAATTATGGCTGTAGGCTAAAGTTTTTTTACCTATAGCCATTTTTATTTGTGCGCACCTTATTTTCGTGTTAACATAAAGCGAATTTTTTAAGGGAGAGAAAGAGATGAAATGGATTTATTTTATTATTATCAACGTTATAGCATTTAGTATGATGGGGCTTGATAAGCGAAAAGCAAAGAAAAAGCAGTGGAGAACGCCAGAAAGTACGTTGTTTTTATCAGCTGCAGCTGGAGGGGCGGTGGGAGCTTGGATTGGTATGTATATGTTTCATCATAAGACACATAAAAGTAAATTTGTCTTCGGTATTCCAGTGCTCGTTATTATAACAGTAGGAGTGTTTTTGTACATATAAGGGATTTGCAAGAGGAATGTCGAAAGAAATGCAGATTGAATATTGGTAAAGTAAGCATGTGAGACTTTATAATGAAGAAAAAAAGAGAAGAGGAGAAAAAGAAAGATGGGGAGTCAAACAGCACAGCAAAAGCAGGGGATTATATATGCAGCAGGTGCGTATACGATGTGGGGAGTTCTTCCGATTTATTGGAAATGGGTGGAGGAAGTACCGGCAGATGAAATATTAGCACACCGCATCGTTTGGGCATTTGTTTTTATGTTGTTAGTTTTAGGAGTAACGAAGAGGTTTCGTCAATTTGGTGGGGAGTTAGTGTCCCTTTTTAAACGACCTAAATTATTAATGTCATTAACAATTGCTTCGGTACTTATTAGTGGAAACTGGTTTGTATACATATGGGCCGTAAATCATAACCATGTAATCGAAGCAAGTCTTGGGTATTATATTAATCCACTTATAAGTATTTTACTTGGTACAGTTGTTTTAAAAGAGAAGCTTAATTTTTGGCAATATGTTGCGGTTGGTTTAGCTGGATTAGGCGTTGTTATTTTAACGATACGTTTCG
Source organism: Bacillus altaicus (assembly GCF_042136375.2). Lineage (NCBI taxonomy): Bacteria > Bacillati > Bacillota > Bacilli > Caryophanales > Bacillaceae > Bacillus > Bacillus altaicus. The sequence goes on from NZ_CM143394.1 coordinate 2,176,372, forward strand.
GATCAATTCCATGGGTTTCTCTTTCACTTGCTTTTTCATTTGGATTATATGGATTAACGAAAAAATTATTAAATTACGACGCAACAATTGGGCTTACGATGGAAACGATGTTAGTGACGCCATTTGCACTTATATATTTGTTTATGACAGGAGTGCATGGTTTCGGTTCGTTCGGTTCTATTTCGGCAATATCAACGTTTCTTTTAATAGGGGCGGGTATTGTTACAGCATTACCACTCTTTTATTTTGCTAAAGGAGCACAACTTATTCCGCTCTATATGATGGGATTTTTACAATACATCGCGCCAACTATTAGTTTAATTTTAGGTGTGTTCGTTTTTGGTGAACAGTTCACATCTACTCATATGATTGCGTTTTTCTGTATATGGATTGCTTTATTTGTCTTTTCAATGGCGAAAACAAAGTTTCTACTACAGAAACAACCAAAATTTATTAAAAATAAATCAGCAAAAGTATCATAATGCGTAGTATTTTCTACGCATTTTTCTTTATACTTATATTATATAGAAATTCCATTATAGTCAGTGAGGAGCTGAAAAACATGGAAACAATTTTACATAATGACCCACTTATAGCAGCTGTAATTTCTTGGTTTTTAGCACAGTTAACGAAAGTCGTTTTTAAATTAATAAAAACAGGCGAGTTTGATTTTGCTAAGTTCTTTGCTTCAGGTGGAATGCCAAGTTCGCATGCTTCGACTGTTACTGCACTTGCTACAGGTGTCGGAGTGGTGGAAGGTGTGGAGAGTCCAATATTTGCGGTTGCCGCTATTTTTGCCATTATTGTTATGTACGATGCTTCAGGAGTAAGGCTTGCGGTAAGTAAGCAAGCGAAAATATTGAATGATTTTTTTCATGGTAGACAAACAGAATATAAAAAGTTAAATGAGCTCGTTGGACATACACCGTACCAAGTTGTTGTTGGTGCACTATTAGGAATTGTTGTCGGGGTTGGGTATTGTTTGTAAGCAGAATGTGTGTAATACACGTTCTGCTTTTCTTTGTTTTCATACATATTTAGCTAAGTTTTCGAATATCGTATACGGACTTAGAAAGGGTGGGTGAGCGGTGTGCTACTATATGACAAAGTACGTGAGGAGATAGAGCGGAGAACGACTGCACTTCAAACGATGCAAAGGCAAGACGGAACGTGGTCATTTTGTTTTGAAGGAGCTTTGCTAACGGATTGTCACATGATTTTTTTACTCAAATTATTAGGGCGCAATGACGAAATAGAACCGTTTGTGAAAAGGTTAGCATCTCTTCAAACAAATGAAGGAACTTGGAAATTATATGAAGATGAAAAGGAAGGGAATTTATCCGCGACGATTCAAGCATATGCTGCTTTACTTGCTTCGGAAAAATATTCGAAAGAAGATATGAATATGAGGCGAGCTGAAATGTTTATTAAGGAACACGGGGGAGTTTCTCGTGCTCATTTTATGACGAAATTTTTATTAGCGATTCATGGAGAATATGAATTTCCTGCGCTTTTTCACTTTCCAACGCCAATCTTATTTTTACAAGATGACTCCCCCCTCAGCATATTTGGGCTAAGCAGCTCAGCGCGTATACATTTAATTCCGATGATGATTTGTATGAATAAGAGATTCTGTGTAGAGAAAAAGTTATTGCCAAATTTAAATCATATTGCAGGCGGGGGTGGGCAATGGTTTCGAGAGGAGCGGTCTCCGCTGTTTCAATCGTTTGTAGGTGATGTGAAAAAGGTAATAACGTATCCATTATCGTTACATCATAAAGGATATGAAGAAATAGAGCGCTTTATGAAGGAGCGTATAGATGAAAATGGAACATTATATAGTTACGCGAGTGCTACGTTTTATATGATTTATGCTTTTCTTGCATTAGGGCACTCTATTCAGTCTCCAATTATTGAGAAAGCTGTGACAGGATTAAAATCCTATATATGGAAGATGGACAGAGGAAGTCATTTGCAAAATTCTCCTTCTACCGTATGGGATACCGCTTTACTTAGCTATTCATTGCAAGAAGCTAAAGTTACAAATGAAGATAAGATGATTCAAAGGGTGACAGAGTATTTATTGCAAAAACAACAAACTAAAAAGGTAGATTGGAGTATACATGCATCATCACTTGTAGCTGGCGGTTGGGGATTTTCAGATGTTAATACGACGATCCCTGATATAGACGATACTACAGCTGCTCTTAGAGCGTTAGCGCGAAGTAGAGGGAATGATAGAGTAGATAAGGCGTGGGGAAGAGGCGTGGAATGGGTAAAAGGATTGCAAAACAATGATGGAGGCTGGGGAGCTTTTGAACGAGGGGTAACGAGCCAGTTATTAGCGAATTTGCCGATTGAAAATGCGAGTGATATGATAACTGATCCGTCCACACCAGATATTACAGGTAGGGTGTTAGAATTATTCGGAACGTATGCACCGAATGAATTATCTGAAGAGCGAAAAAAGAAAGCTATCAAATGGTTAATGGATGTACAGGAACAGAATGGATCATGGTATGGAAAATGGGGGATATGTTATATATATGGTACATGGGCAACGATGACAGGCTTACGTGCATTAGGAGTGCCTTCTACTCATCTATCGTTGAAAAAAGCAGCTTCATGGCTCGAGCATTTGCAGCATGAAGACGGAGGGTGGGGAGAATCCTGTCAAAGTAGTGTAGAGAAAAAATTTATTTCTTTACCCTTTAGCACGCCGTCACAAACAGCGTGGGCACTTGATGCACTCATTTCTTACTACGATCAAGAAACATCGATTATTCGAAAAGGAATTTCATATTTGCTCGCGCAGTCTACTATGAATGAAAAATATCCTACTGGTACAGGGTTACCGGGTGGCTTTTATATTCGCTACCATAGTTATGGGCATATATATCCGTTACTTGCTTTAGCACATTACGTAAAGAAATATAGAAAATAAACCGAGAGATACTCTCGGTTTATTTTGATGGGTAGTAGGTCCCTGTTGAAAAGAATAAGGAACGTTGTAGTGCCTTATTTTTCTGTCGATTGGCGTTCTTGACGTGCATCAGCGGCATTTGCACGTGCGTTTGCTTCTAAGTCATTGTGGTCAGCGAGTTCGCGAGCGAACTCAACATCAATGCCATCGGCAGCTTTGTTTCGATTTACATTCTTTTTTTTCATTCGACACAATCTCCTTGTGTTTTATGCGGCGTTGCAAAGTTAGTTTGACACAAATAGACTTTTTTATACAAAGAGGATTTGGAAAGCATAGAGCCGAAATATACAATATAACTAATAGAAATGGGGGATAGGGATGGACTTGTTGAATGGGAAAACAGCTGTTGTAACGGGTGCTGCGCAGGGGATTGGAAAAGAAATCGCACGAGTTTTTGCAAAACTAGGGGCTAAAGTATTAATTAGTGATGTAAATGAAGAGAAGCTACAAGAAACGACACGTGAATTATTAGATGAAGGGTATGATGTGAGCTTATATCGATGTGATGTGAGTAATCAAAATGAAGCGAAGTCGTTAATTGAATATGCGGTGCAAAAATTTGGTACATTACATATTTTAGTGAATAACGCTGGGATTACAAAAGATGCAATGTTACATAAGATGGAGAAGTCTGCTTGGGAACAAGTATTACAAGTGAACTTAACTGGCGTTTTTTATTGTATGCAGCCAGCACTTCTTTATATGAGACAACAACAGTATGGACGGATTATTAATATTTCTTCTATTAGTAGGGAAGGAAATATTGGACAAGCAAATTATGCGGCTACAAAAGCAGGGGTTGTAGGCTTAACAAAAACAGCAGCGAAAGAGGTTGGAAGTTTTGGTATTACGTGTAATGCGATTTGTCCAGGATTTATGGATACTGATATGACAAAAACAATACCGGATAAAGTAAAAGAGAAAATGGTTGGAGCGATTCCAGTTGGGAGAATCGGAACACCAGAAGATATTGCAAACGCAGCTGCCTTTTTAGCATCAGAGTATGCGTCTTACATTACAGGAGAGGTATTAAATGTGAGCGGTGGGTTGCAAGTGTAAATGAATACATAATGAAAAGAACCTGACCGAGTAGGTCAGGTTCTTTCTCGTTAATTTAAGTTAATCCAAACGCTCTTCACTTCTGTATAGTTGTTCAGCGCGTAAGATCCCATTTCGCGGCCAAGACCAGATTGTTTAAACCCTCCAAATGGAGATGCTGCATCAAAGACGTTATAACAGTTTACCCATACTGTACCTGCACGTACTTTGCTTGCAATATAATGTGCCGTTTTTACGTTTTCTGTCCATACACCAGCCGCTAAGCCGAATTGTGATTTGTTCGCACGATCAATTACTTCATCAATATCGTTAAACGGTAATGCGGAAATAACTGGACCGAAAATTTCTTCTTTAGCGATTGTCATCTCATCATTTACATCAGCGAATACTGTAGGAGAAACGAAGTAACCTTGATCGAATGGTTTGTTTCCTCCGCAAAGTACTTCAGCACCTTCTGCAATTCCTTTTTCAATATAACCCATTACACGTTTTTGTTGTTCTTCAGAAACGAGAGGTCCGATTGTAGTTTCTGGATTTAGACCAGCGCCTTGATTTAATTTTTTTGAATATAGAACGAGATCAGCCATGACATTATCGTACATTTTCTTCGGAATAAATAAGCGTGAACCAGCACAGCACACTTGTCCTTGGTTAAACATAACACCAGAAAGCGCAGCTGGAATCGCTTGAGATAAGTCAGCGTCTGGTAAAATAATGTTTGGCGACTTACCACCAAGCTCTAATGTAACGCGTTTTAACGATGCAGATGCTTGTCTCATAATTTGTTTGCCGACAGGAGTAGAACCTGTAAATGCAATTTTATCTACGAGTGGGTGATTAACGAGAGCTTGTCCAGCTGTTTCACCGAATCCAGGAACGATGTTAACAACGCCTTTCGGGAATCCAGCTTCTTCAATTAGTTCAGCTAAGTATAGAGCGGATAGTGGAGTTTGTTCTGCAGGTTTTAAAACGATTGTACATCCTGTTGCAAGGGCTGCGCCCATTTTCCACATTGCCATAAGAAGTGGGAAGTTCCATGGGATAATTTGACCGACAACACCAACAGCTTCATGGCGTGTATAGTTAAAATATTCACCAGAAACAGGGATTGTTTGTCCAACGATTTTTGTAGCCCAGCCAGCATAATAGCGCATATGTTCAATTGCAAGAGGAACGTCTGCTGCTAAAGTTTCGCGGATTGGTTTTCCGTTATCTAAAGTTTCGAGCTGTGCCAGCTCTTCTTTATGCTCTTCCATTAAATCAGCGAGCTTGTACATAAGACGGCTTCGTTCAGCAGTGCTCATGCGTGACCAAGGACCTTCATCGAAAGCCATTCGAGCAGCTACGACAGCTTTATGAATGTCTTCGCGACCAGCTTCAGCAACGATAGCGAGTGTTTCACCAGTTGCTGGGTTAGGAGTTTTAAACGTTTTTCCAGAAGCGCTTTCAATGAACGCTCCGTTCACATATAGTTTCTTTGTGCCTTGAAGAAATTTTTCTACCTTTTCATGAAGATTTACAGCTAGTTGACTCATTGTATAACCCCCTTGAAAATATAATTTAAACGCAGTACGAGACGGCGCTTATTCCGAAATCAAGGATGTGGGAACTAGATGAAAAGCCTCTACTTAAAATCATAAATAACAAATGCTGAAAATTCAAATTTCATTTTCATTACAATTGTAAAAAATATGTAATGAAACATTGTATTCTATATAATTACAAAAAATCCTGCGCGTTTTTGTTTTCTAGTAGGAAAAACTAGAAAAACAGTGGTACAATTATACATCGTGAGAGGAGGGGGAAAATGAAGAATTATCATGATGATCCGCGCTTTCGAGTTGCCCATAGAGAAGCGTTAATTGGTCTTGGATTAGCTATTATTAATTTTATAATATGGTATGGATTTGCTTATGGGCTTGGAAGTAAGGATCCGAGTGAATATACATATGTATTAGGTTTTCCAGCATGGTTTTTTTATAGCTGTATCGTTGGATTTATCGTAATGGTTATTTTACTTATTTTAGTTGTTCGTTTTTTATTTCAAGATATTCCACTCGATGAGGAAGAAAAAAGTGAGGAATGATAGATGAATTGGTATGTAATAATCCCAATGATAATTTCTTTTATCGTTGTGTTTTTAATTGGTGTATATGCATCAAGACGTGTACAAGCAACCGCTAATAATAAATTTTTACAAGAATATTTTCTTGGTGGGCGTGAACTTGGTGGCTTATTATTAGCTATGACGATGATTGCTACGTACGGTAGTGCAAGTAGCTTTATCGGCGGGCCTGGTATTGCTTACAATATGGGTCTTGGATGGGTGCTGTTATCAGCGATTCAAGTTGTAACAGGATATATCGTTTTAACGGTTATTGGTAAAAAGTTTGCTATTATCGCTAGGAAGATGGAAGCAATTACGCTTATTGATTATTTAAAGGGCAGATACAATAATAAAGCGGTAGTTGTTCTTTCTGCGTTATGTATTATAATCTTTTTGTTCTCAGCAACAGTAGCCCAGTGGGTTGGCGGCGGACGATTAATTGAGTCGCTAACAGGACTTTCCTACACAACGGCACTATTTTTATTTACATTTTCTGTACTTGTGTATGTGTTAATTGGTGGATTTCGTGCAGTCGCTTTATCAGATACGTTATTAGGAATCATTATGTTAGTCGGAACAACAATCATTTTAATTGCTACTATCATTGCTGGTGGCGGAGTTGAAAAGATTATGCAGGAACTTATTCAAATTAATCCGAATTTAATAACACCGTTCGGAGCGGATGGAAGTTTAACGAAATCATATGTCACATCATTTTGGATTTTAATTGGAATTGGTGTCGTTGGATTACCGCAAATTAGTGTGCGTGCTATGTCTTATAAAAATTCAAAGGCTATGCACCAAGCATTAATTATTGGAACGGTTGTCGTCGGTACAATTATGATTGGTATGCATTTAACAGGTGTGTTTGCAAGAGTAGTCCTTCCAGGCATAACGGTACCAGATAAAGTAATGCCGCTACTCGCGATGGAAGTGTTGCCACCTTGGTTAGCTGGAGTTTTCTTAGCTGCACCAATGGCAGCGATAATGTCTACTGTAAACTCATTATTATTACTTGTAAGTTCGTCAATCATTAAGGATATATATGTGAACTACATAAATGAAGATGCCGCGGATAGTACGATAAGGAAAGGTAGCCTATTGATTACTGGTGTCGTAGGATTACTCGTATATGCTGCCGCTATTAAGCCGCCAGACTTTTTAATTTGGTTAAATTTATTTTCTTTCGGTGGTTTAGAAGCAGCGTTCATTTGGCCGATTGTGTTAGGTTTATATTGGAAAAAAGGAAATGCAACTGGAGCTCTCGCATCTATTTTAGTCGGAGTAGGTTCCTATATGTTTATTCACCTTTGCTATCCTAATCCATTCGGTATACATACAGTTGTTTTCCCGATTTGCTTTGCATTTATTGCTTATATAATTGGTAGTATGGTTAAAATGAAAAAAGTAGCATAATAAAATAGAAAAACGTAGGGACTTCTAAATATGAGGTTTCTACGTTTTTTTATGTATATAACAAAAAATTTCTTTTTCAGTCTGTATTCCACCATACATTCATAAAGTAATAACAATTGATGGGATGGAGTTGAGGTCTATGAAAAAAATATTATTTTTAGGAGACCCAGGAATTGATGACTCTTTAGCAATTATGTATGGATTGTTGCATCCTGATATTGATATTGTTGGAGTAGTAACGGGATATGGGAATGTAACGCAGGAAAAGGCGACGAGTAATGCGGCGTATTTATTGCAAATAGCAGGCCGTGAGGATATACCTGTTATTAATGGAGCGAAAATTCCTTTATCAGGGGACGTTACAACATATTATCCGGAAATTCATGGGGCAGATGGTTTGGGACCTATTAAGCCTCCAAAAACTTTTTCTCCCAATATTAAATCTTTTTGTGCATTTTTCGATATTATTGAAAAATATAAAGGGGAACTAATTATTGTTGATGCCGGCCGATCAACAACGTTAGCGACGGCATTTATTTTGGAGAAACCGATGATGAAGTATGTGAAGGAATATTATATAATGGGCGGTGCTTTTTTAATGCCTGGAAACGTTACGCCAGTCGCGGAGGCCAATTTTCATGGAGACCCAATTGCATCACAATTAGTTATGCAAAATGCAAAAAATGTGACATTAATACCGCTTAACGTTACATCAGAAGCGATTATTACACCGGAGATGGTGAAATATATTACGAAACATTCTAAAACGAATTTTAAGAAATTAATAGAACCGATTTTCAATTATTATTATAAAGCTTATAAAAATCTGAATCCTAAAATAACAGGGAGCCCAGTGCATGATGTAGTAACGATGATGGTAGCGGCAAATCCATCTCTTTTAGATTATGTTTATCGCCGTGTGGATGTAGATACAGTTGGAGTTGCAAAAGGAGAAAGTATCGCTGATTTTCGTCCTCAGCCTGATTCGAAAGCGTTGAAAAATTGGGTGAAAATTGGTTGGTCATTACATTATAAAAAGTTTCTTGAGGATTTTGTGAAAATTATGACGTAGACATAATAGGAACATACAAGTTAAAATAATGGAGATGATTATTTAAATAATCATCTCCATTATTTTGTTTTTAAGAGATAAATAGAGAAGAGTTACACAATAGGAGAGGAATTTTACTTGAAAAAAACTATAGTATGCGCAGTGATTGTGGGTATTTTTGTTTTGCTGATATCGGGTAACTTTTTAGTGAAAAAGGTGTGGAGTTCAAATAATGATGATGCGCAGTACATCGCATCCTTTATTGAAGAGCATAAAAATGAAAAAAATAGCGCTCTTCTAGTAAAGAGAAATGATAAAGTTGTGTATTCTGTAAATCCAGATGTTGTATTGCCAGTTGCTAGTACGATGAAGTTAATTGTGGCGCTTGAATATACGAAACAAGTTACAGAGGGGAAAATCGATCCGTCTAGTTTCGTTTCAATTAATGATGTGAATCGTTATTATGTGCCGAATACAGATGGTGGTGCACAAGATAGATGGCAAAATTATTTACAAAAAAAAGAAAAGATAACTGAAGGAGCGGTTTCTTTAGAAGAAGTTGCAAAAGGAATGGTTAAGTTTAGTTCTAATGCAAATACTGAATATTTAATGGAGGTATTAGGATTAGACAATATTAATCGGAATTTACAAAGTTTAGCGCTTCCTGCACATCAACCGCTATTTCCGATCGTTTCATCTTTATACATTCCGGGATATTTGCATAAAGAATTACATGTTCCAAAATATAAAATAGAGAAAAAGTTAAAAGAAATGTCTCAAGCGCAATATCGTGAATATGCTATGATTATTCATGAACGCTTAAAAAAGAAGGGACCATTATTACAGAAGGAAATTCCCCTATATTTAGAGGAACGTTACGACAAAATTTGGTCGGATAGATTACCAGCTGCTTCCGCTAACGATTATATGGTACTGCTTCAAAAGGCAAATCATCCAGGTGGTCTTACAGAAGCGGAAGAAAAAGTGTGGGCGAATATCGTTGAAACAGATATGAGTGCAAAGAAATATCGTAAAACATTCAGGCATGCCGGGCAAAAGAATGGTTATACACCATGGACGGTAACAAAAGCAGTTTATGCAATGGATAAACGGGGAAACTGTACAGAAATTGTTTTCTTGGCAAATAATTTAAATGAAGATGACAGTGCTGAAATACGTAAACATTTAGCAAATCTACACTTCCAAGTGTTGCAAAGTGATAAGTATGATGCGACTTTTATTAAATAAACTCGGTGCTATGAGCGCCGAGTTTATTTTTATGCACAAGCACTTTTTCACCATCCCTGGGTATGATGGGTAGTAACACTTAGGCGAAAGGGGAAAAGGTGATGAAACAGAGTAAAGAAGAGTTTATTAAGAAGGAAGGCGCTGATTTCCCTGGGAAAACATATGTAGATTGTGTATTACAGCACGTATTTAATTTTCAGCGTAATTATTTATTAAAAGATATGTTTCAAGTGCATAGGGCGCATATTATTATGTTAACTGAAGAAAAGTTAATGAAAAGAGAAGAAGCGAAAGTTATATTAACCGCACTTAAAAAGGTAGGGGCAATTCCGAAGGAGCAGTTGCTATATATAGAGCAACATGAAGATCTTTTTTTCTTAGTTGAACATTTACTTTCTCAAGAAGCAAAGTGTGAATTTGTAAGTAATATGCATATCGGTAGAAGTAGAAATGATATGGGTGTAACGATGTATCGCATGAGTTTGCGGCAATTTGTATTGCGGTTAATGGAACATCATTTATTGCTGCAAGAAAGTATGCTGGAGCTTGCGGGTGAACATATGGAAACAATTATGCCCGCTTATACACATACACAACCGGCGCAGCCGACAACATTTGGTCATTATGTTTTGGCAATTTACGATACGATGCAACGAGATTTAGAAAGAATGAAAAAAGCGTATCATCTTGTAAATCATTCTCCAATGGGGGCAGCTGCCCTTTCTACAACAAGTTTTCCTATTAAGAGAGAACGAGTTGCACAGTTACTTGGGTTTACAAATGTAATTGAGAACTCATATGATGCTGTTGCTGGAGCGGATTATTTATTAGAAGTTAGCTCGTTACTAATGATTATTATGACGAACACGAGTAGGTGGATTCATGATTTTTTACTATTAGCGACGAAAGAATATGATGGGATTACTGTAGCGAAGCCATATGTACAAATAAGTAGTATTATGCCGCAAAAACGAAATCCTGTTTCAATTGAACATGCCCGTGCTATTACGAGTAGTGCTTTAGGGGAAGCATTTACTGTATTTCAAATGATTCATAATACACCATTTGGCGATATTGTCGATACGGAGGATGACTTGCAGCCGTATTTATATAAAGGAATCGAAAAGGCGATTCGTGTTTTTTGTATTATGAACGCAGTTATTCGAACGATGAAAGTAGAAGAGGAAACGTTAAAAAATCGTTCATATAAACACGCGATTACGATTACAGATTTCGCAGATGTTTTAACAAAAAACTATGAAATACCATTTCGGCATGCACATCATGCAGCAAGTGCGATTGCGAATATGTCATTGCAGCAGAAAAAGGAGTTACATGAATTAAATTTCAAAGACATAAATGTATACTTACAAGAAAATTTGAAAGTAAATTTATTAGAAGAAGAGTGGAAAGAAATTATATCACCAGAAGCTTTTATTCAAAAAAGAAATGTATATGGTGGACCGAGTAAAAAAGAGATGGAGCGTATGACTAATAAACGTAAAGAATCGTTTCGAAAAGAAGAAGAGCTATTTGAGAAGGAAAAGAAGAGAGTTTTGCATGCTGAAAATGATTTGAACACATTAGTTTCAAATATTATCGAATCGTAAAAGAAGGATTTAATGAATTAATCGCCAATACTTAATTAAAATATAAATCGAGGGAAGAGATTGTCGATGATTCAATTGCATGTATATGAAGATGTTCTTCATTTCAAAAAGGATGTTATATCATTTTTAGAAAAGAATGAGCAGGAAAATAATTTAATATTAGGCGTATTACAAGTTGTTCAAGAACCGATATTTATGGGGGTATCGAAACAAGGAGAGGAAATTACAGTTGTATTTCTTCAAACAGAAGAGAAGATACAAATGATTGTTGCAACTTCTGAAATTTCGGAAGAGGATATAGCGGAACTTGCAAAAGAGTTAACGAAAGTATATCCGGATATTCCTGGATTGATCGGTAATAAGAAAATCGTACAGAAATTAGTGGAAGAGATTGCGGTGTTAGAAAATAAGAAAACTAATGTTGTAATGGAACAAGGTGTGTATGCATTACAACAAGTTAAGAAGAAGTGGAACGAGGAGGGGATTTTTCGAGAAATAAATAGTGATGAGCTACCATTAATAGAAAAATGGATATATCAATTTTGCGAAGACGTGAAGCTCCCAACTACGAAAGAAGAAGCGAAACAAACCGCACATACATTAATCACTAATAATCGTCTGTTTGGTCTAGAAGTGGATGGTAAACTCGTTTCTGTAGCTGCAAAAACGAGACCAACTATAAATAATATAACAGTTAATTTCGTTTATACGCCGAAAGAAGCACGAAAAAAAGGGTACGCATCTAATTGTGTGGCGGCACTCAGTCAACGTATGTTAGATGAAGGCTACAAAACAACTACACTATATACTGATCTAGCAAATCCAACATCTAATAAAATTTATCAGGAAATTGGTTATGAGAAAATTGTGGAGTCTATACTTATATTTATTGAATAGTAAAAAGGCGCGCTATGAGCGTGCCTTTTTACTATTCATCAATTCGAATAACCTCACCTTGCGGGAAATTCTCAGTTTCTAGTAAGTTACGAATAGCTTTCGCAACATATTCAGGTGACAGTAGTTTTCCTTCTTCTTTTAATGCGATGAAGCGTTCTAAGTTAATAAAGTCTTCCTTATTTGTTTCACGAATTTGTGCTTGCATATTTGTATCAACAACACCTGGTGCGAAAGCGACAGTTTTTACAGGATATTCTTTCTCCACCTCTTCAGTAGCTACGCATTGTGTAAACATATTTACACCGGCTTTCGTTGTACAGTAAGCTCCCCATCCAAAGGAAGGATTTTTTCCTGCACCAGATGAAATGTTTATAACACGTTTATCTACTTTCCAGTCTTTCGTCTGTTTCATGAAAGTAGAAGTAAGAATCATTGGTGCGATTAAATTAATTTGAACGTTCATAATCAATAGTTCACTTTCTGCTTTTTCAATGGGGTTCATTGGTGCAACCGTGCCCGCATTATTAATTAAATGAATAGATGAAACTTTGTCTTCTTCTATAGATGAAAAGACTTCGCTAAAACGAGTTTCTAAATTATGTACATCTTGAAGATCTACGGAATAGAAAATACAAGTGCTGTTTTTTTGCTCTGCGAGTTTTGTAAGCTCTTTATTCTCTCGTCTAGAAATAGAGATGATGCTCGTATTTTCTTCTAATAATTGTGCAGCAATTGCCTCACCTAAACCTTGTGAAGTTCCTGTTACGATAACGTAGCGCATAGTTTCAAAATCTCCTCTCGTATGTGCGGAATTTTGTTGGACAACGTGCATTGTATAGTTTGTCTACATTTAATAGTATAGAGCACTTTTTACTATAAATGAAATGAGATGATTGTGTGCCTTTTATGAATCGTTTTACAACAACAGTAACTGGTGCCGTCACGTTCACTGGGAATACGTTGGGACTAAGTCCTACATCACCTGCACCAAACAATAACTTCGGTACGATTGATGTGTTTACAACGGTAAATACATCGCTTCAAGTGCCTGGATTCCCAGCAGGAACAACGAATGACTGGCCATTAAATTCTTCAAATGCAATTTTGAACCTTCCAGCAGGGAGTAGTGTTTTATACGCAGAACTAGTGTGGGCTGGCACATACCGGACCGATACTGAAGATGTGACAGCATTTTTAAATGATAATATTTCATTTACAACACCAGCAGGAACATTTTCTGTTACACCAGATCCTGCAACTGCACAACAAGGCTCAGTAGGGAACCAGTTTTATTACGTACGCTCTGCTAACGTAACGAATCTTGTTAACGCAAGAGGAGCAGGAACGTATACAACGGGTGCTGTACCGGCTACAAGAACTTCTGCTGATCCAACAGTTAGTCGTTCAGCTGGTTGGACGCTTGAGGTAGTTTATCAAAATGCAAGTTTACCACTTCGGAATTTGTCAGTGTATGCAGGTCAAGAAATTATCGATGCTTCATCACCACCAGTTGATGCTACTATTTCGGGTTTTGCAACACCATCTACAGGTTCTGTTACAGGAAGAGTACTTGTAACTGCTCAAGAAGGTGATTCTAACATTGTAGGAGACCAACTTCGCTTTGGACCGAATGCGAATGCTACAGTTGCTTTATTCGGACCGAGAAATCCCGCAAATAATTTCTTTCAGTCACAAATCTGTAATGACAGTGGGAATTTAGATACAACTGGCACCTTTGGGGATTTGAATCAGCCGTTAGGGATAGCTTTAGCCGTCCGAAGACAAGGATGGGATATTACGAATGTAGATGCTTCGTCATCATTAGTAAATAATCAAACGTCAGCGACTGTTCGCTTCGTTACAAATGGAGATGGATATGCTGCAGCTGGTTTTGGTGTTCAAATAGATGCGACGGGGCCAATTATAAATCCTGTTAAATCGGTTGATAAAACAGTTGCAGCAGTAGGAGACACCTTAACTTATACGATTACAGTTCCGAATACAGGGACGGGAAGTGCGGATAACGTTGTATTACAAGACAGTATTCCGAATGGAACGACCTTTATTGCTGGTAGTGTCACAGTAGGTGGGGTAACCCAGCCGAGTGCAAATCCAGCCAGTGGAATTAATTTAGGGACAATACCTAATAATGCTCAAAGAATCGTTACATTTCAAGTGAGAGTAACGTCATTCCCGAATCCGAATCCAATTTCAAATCGTGCGATGGTGTCATACCAATTCCGTCCGTTTGTTGGAAGTCCTCCTATCACAAGTACAGCTTCTTCAAATACAGTACAGACGACGGTAAATCGCGCAAATGTAAGTTTGCAAAAATCTGTAGATCTACAGACGGCAACAATTAATGATGTATTAACGTACACGATTAATGTTACAAATAATGGTAATATTGCTGCAAACAATGTTATTTTTGTTGATAGTATACCTGCTGGAACAACGTTTGTATCAAATAGTGTTACGGTAAATGGAGTAGCGCGTCCAGGAGCGAATCCAGCAAGTAGTATTAATCTTGGAAGTATTAATGCTTCGCAAACGACTGTAGTGCGCTTTCAAGTTCGAGTAACATCTAATCCTCTTGTAAATCCAATTCCGAACCGTGCAAGTGTAACATTTAACTTTACTCCAGTGCCTGGCCAACAACCAATTTCAGGTCAAGCGACAAGTAATACTGTATTTACTACTATTAATATAGCTGATATAAGAACGAGAAAAACAGTGGATAGAGCTTTTGCGACAGTTAATGACGTTCTTACGTACACCGTTACAATTGAGAATATCGGAAATGTACTTGCGACGAATGTTATTTTTCAAGATCCAATCCCAATTGGAACGACTTTTATCCCAAATAGTGTGACAGTAGATGGTGTTTCACAACCTGGGGCAAATCCTGCGACTGGATTTACAGTAGCGAATATATCTCCCGGCGGAAGTAGGACAGTGACTTTTCAAGTACGAGTCACATCTACGCCGTCAGGAGGTACGATTGCGAATCGTGGAAATGTATCCGCTAATTTCGTCGTTAAACCGAATCAACCTCCAGTAACGATTAATAGACAAACGAATACTGTTGTGACACAAGTTAATACAGGTGGTTTAAATGTAATAAAAGAAGTGAACACAACTCAAGCGGCAGTAGGAGACACTTTAATATACACAATTGCTGTCCAAAATACGGGAAATGTTCCGTTAACAAATGTGTTTTTCCAAGACACTATTTCTTCCGCTGTTTCATTTGTTGCAAATACTGTAACGATTAATGGAGTACCGCAAAGTGGATTGAATCCGAATACAGGATTTTCTCTTCCAAATATTCCTGCGGCTCAAACCGTTGTAGTCACATTTGACGTATTAATTGTACAGGATCCAGAAAATGAAGATATTTTAAATCAAGCAAATGTAACAGCAAGTTTTCAAGTGAATCCGAGCGAACCGCCAGTAACAATCAATGTTCCTAGTAACATTGTGAATACAACTGTACAATCAGGGAATTTTGAAGTTGTGAAAGCAGTGAATACGGATGTTGCAACGGTAGGGGATGTTTTAGTATATACAATCGAAGTCATAAATGCAGGTAGTGTACCAGCTACAAATGTATTTTTCCAAGATTCAATTCCACAAGGGACATTATTTATTGAAAACAGTGTATTTGTTAATGGTGTTTTACAAGAAGGGGCAGATCCAGAACTTGGATTCCCATTAAATAATTTGCCTACTGGCGCGAGTGTAATTGTTACGTTTGAAGTATTAATTGATGAAATTCCCCAAGGAAATAATGTCGTAAATAATGCGAATGTAACTGGAGATTTCCTGGTAAATCCAACAGAGCCACCGATTACTGTAACAGTACCAAGTAATACTGTTATGACAGTCGTGAATTCTTCAGGGTTAAATGTAATGAAAAGTGTAAGCGCTACTGAAGCAGGTGTAGGAGATACGTTAACGTATACAGTTCGTATACAAAATAGTGGAACAGTAGCAGCAACAAATGTATCATTCCTCGATCCTATTCCATCTGGAACAACGTTTGTAGCAAATAGTGTAACAATAAACGGAACACCTCAGCCAGGTTTAAACCCAACGACTGGATTTCCGCTTGCCAATATTCCAGTAGGAGGGATGGTAACAGCTGCTTTTCAGGTGACAATCACGAGTGTACCACCAAATAGAGTTCTTCCGAATAATGCAAATGTGACTGCTGATTTTCAAGTAAGTCCTTTGCAGCCACCAATTACAATTGTAACAATTAGTAATATTGTTGTGACGCGAGTGAATGTAGGATCAATTAATGTAATAAAGAGTGTAAACACACCGCAAGCAGGTGTAGGAGATACGTTAACGTATACGATTCTTATTCAAAATACAGGAACTGTTCCTGCAACAAATATTATTTTTCAAGATCCGATTCCTGTTGGAACTGCGTTTGTAGCGAATAGTGTCACGATAAATGGAGTTGTTCAGCAAGGTGCAGACCCTGTGGTAGGTTTTCCAGTTCCGAATATTCCAGTTGGGCAAACCGTTACAGTTACGTTTCAAGTTATAGTGACGAGTGTCCCGAGTGGTGGAAATATTAGAAACCAATCAAACGTTACTGCAAGTTTTCTTATAAATCCAGCTAATCCTCCAATAACGACTGTTACGAATAGCAATTTCGTCGTGACGCAAGTAAACACAGCACAGTTAAATATACAAAAATCTTCATCTGTACAACAAGCGGCACTTGGAGAAATTTACACGTATTCTGTTGTCATTAGAAATAATGGAACGGTAACAGCAACGAATGTCTCTTTCATTGATCCAATTGCTCCAGAAACAACATTTGTAGCAAATAGTGTAACGATAAATGGAACTCCTCAACCTGGATTTGATCCAAATATAGGTTTTACGCTTCCTAATATAGCTGCTGGCACATCATTGACTGTAACGTTCCAAGTAACAGTAGTTGCGCCATCCACGCGTGGAGCCGTACTAAACACGGCAGCTGCTACAGCCACTTTTTTATTAAATCCTTTACAGCCCCCTGTAACAACGACAAATTCAAGTAATACGACAGTAGTTACGATACCGTTACCTCCTCCTGGTGAAGTAACAGCAACCAAAACAGTTGACGTTGCAACTGGAGCGGTTGGGGATGTATTAACGTATACCGTGCTAATTTCAAACGTAGGAATTATACCTGTTACAGATGTGTTCTTCCAAGATGTCATACCAGAAGGAACGACATTTGTAGAAGATAGTGTAACGATAGGTGGGGTGCAGCAACTTGGTTTAAATCCAGAAATAGGATTTACAGTTACTCCATTATTAATTAATGGTGGAAGTATTGAGGTAACGTTCCGAGTGACGATTACAGAAATTCCAGATAATGAAGTCATATTAAATGATGCAGACGTTACATTTACTTCACAACCAAATCCGCAGGAACCACCGATTACGGAAACGATATTAACAAATTTAGTCGTTACGACAATTAATATAGCGTTTATTTTTCCGTTAAAACTAGTAGATAAAGAAGTAGCGACTGTAGGAGAAATTTTAACGTATGATGTATTGATTTTTAATTTTGGAACAGTGGCAGCGACGAATGTTCAATTTATAGATACTACTTCCGCGGGTGTAGCATTTGTACCAGGAAGTGTGAGCATAAACGGGGTACCAGCACCAGGATTAGATCCTTTTATCGGTTTTACAGTTCCAGATATACCTGTAGATGATTTTGTACTTGTCACATATCAAGAGATGGTAACGAGCATACCAGAAGGTGGAACAGTTGTTAACTTTGTAGATGTTACGGCTACATTTGCTGTAAGTGAAACAGAGCCGCCTATTACTGAAACAACGACAAGTAACACGACATTAACCGAAATAAATGAACCTGGTTTGAATGTTTTAAAATCAGTAAGTGAGCCAATTGTTGCAGTAGGCGATACAATCACATATACGACAGTAGTTCAAAATACAGGGACAGTGACAGCGACGAATATTCAATATAGTGATGTATTACCTTCCTCTATAGCATTCGTGCCGAATAGTGTAACGATAGGTGGTGTGATACAACCTGGGTTCAATCCTAATAATGGATTCCCACTTCCAGATATAAATTCAGGGGGAAGTGTAGAAGTCACATTCCAAGTAACCGTTGTTAGTGTTCCATCAAACGGAACAATTGCCAATACGGCAAATGTTACTGGAAGCTTTATATTAGTACCAGGAGAACCACCAGTTATAGTAAATCAGCCAAGTAACACAACGCTCACAACTGTAAATAGAGGACGCTTTAATGTTATTAAACAAGTCAATAGAGCTGCTACCTTAGTTGGAGATGTATTAACGTATACAGTGCAAATAACGAATACAGGAACAGTAACGGCTAACGATGTTCAGTTTGTTGATACGATTTCAGCAGGAGCGTCATTTGTACCCAATAGTGTAACGGTAAATGGAGTTTCGCAACCAAACTTAAATCCGATTACTGGATTTGGAGTTGGAGATATACTCGTTGGTGAAACCGTTATAGTGACGTTTCAAGCGACAGTTACAACCATCCCGTCATCAGGAACAATTACGAACGTTGCAAATATAACAGGAAGCTTTACTTTAGTGCCAGGAGAGCCACCAGTTATAGTAACTGAACCGAGTAATACGACAATAACAAGGGTAAATAGAGGTAGATTTAATGTTATTAAATCAGTAAATAAACAAGCAACACGATTAGGAGATACGTTAACTTATAGTGTGCAAGTTACGAATACAGGAACGGTACTGGCGACGAATGTTCAGTTTATCGATGTTCCATCCGCTAGTTTAGAATTTGTTCCTGGAAGTGTACAGATAAATGGGATTCCACAAGTAGGTTTAGATCCTTTCGTAGGCTTTTCATTACCAGATCTTGCGGTAGGAGATAGCGTATTAATTACATTTGAAGTAAATGTAATCGCAATTCTGCCTTCTAGTAGCATTATGAATACAGCGAGAATAACTGGTGATTTCGAATTGATTCCAGGAGAACCTCCGTTTACAATTACGAATTCAAGTAATACGACAGTCACACCAGTAAATAGAGGCAGTTTAGATATGCTGAAAGAAGTAGACAATTCAATTGTTGGAGTAGGAGATACGGTAACATACAGTGTTCGCATATTAAATACTGGCACGGCTGATGCAAGGAATGTTCAATTTATCGATGTTTTATCTCCGGAAGCTGTTTTTGTACCAAATAGTGTAACGGTGAATGGAGTAGCGCGTCCAGGAGTGAATCCACAGGTTGGATTTACGATACTGGACATTCCAGTCGGTGAGACGGCGATTGTAACATATGAAGCTACGATTACAAGTTTTCCAGATGGTGGTACAATAGTGAACGTTGCTGGGGCATCGGCAGAATATATTTTAGTACCAGGAGAGCCGCCAGTTACAGTGATGGACACGAGTAATACAGTTATTGTAACGGTAAATACTGCAATCTTATTTGTTGCAAAAGGAGCAAACTTTGAAGTAGCGATGGTAGGAGATGTTGTCACTTACGGAATTGCTGTTATAAATGATAGTACAGTACCTGTGACGAATATTGTTTTAACGGATATTATTGATCCTAATACGTTATTTATAAATGGAACGGTAACGGTAAATGATGTACCTCTTCCATTTGCAAATCCGAATGCTGGTATCCCATTAGGTGATTTTCAGCCGAGTGATGCGGCAATTATTAATTTCCAAGTTGTAATAACAGGAGGGCAAATAAATAATTTAGTCACAAATACTGCTACAGTGAATGGACTCGCAACTGTAAATCCGAACCAGCCGCCTGTATTAGTTGAAAGTGATAGCAATACAGTCGTTATCCCGTTTATTACGCCAAATGTCTCAACGACAGTTGTAAAAAGAGCGGATCTTCAAACAGCAACGATAGGAGATGTTATTACGTTTACGACAGTTATAACAAATACAGGGGATACAACGATACAAAATATTCGTTTTCAAGATATGTTAGATAGTAGTGTTCGATTTATACCTGAAAGTGTGACGGTTGATAGTTCGCCAGTGCAAAATGTAAGTCCTGCAATAGGATTCATTATAGGTAATTTAAATCCTGGTGAAGCACGCACCGTTTCATTTCAAGTAGCAGTCGAGCAAGCACCAATTGGTTCAGGTAATTATATTAATACCGCAAATATTCGTTTTGAATATCAAATAGGTACAGTGTTACCACCTGTTACACAAATAATAGAAAGTAACATGGTTGTTATTCCATTCGTTCCAACGATAGAACAAATTTGCGCAACAAACTTTAATTGTTTAGAAAAATTTCCTTTTAAATGTTCTCCATGTAATCACTTTCGGATAAATAAAAAATAAATACCAAAAGAGCATCCTGCAAGAAAGAATAGGATGCTCTTTTTATGTTTATCTCACTATTTACGGGCAGTAAGATTTCCACCCAAAAATGCGGCTGTAAAGAAAAGAAGTTAGGTGGGAGTCGGGATGTCCGTAAAAGCTAAATTGGTGTGAGCTAATAATCAGTGGGGGATGGACCCCTGCTGATTAAAGTTTCACTTTATTGTTCATGAAGATTCTTTTTCGGGAGGATCAAAAAATCATTGATCTTGTTGGACAGTAGATAATGAACAAAATTTACCTATTTTTAATTTCGTTTCATCATTCCACGAAAAAATAGTAGAGCCTACTTTACTATAAGTATAATCACCAATATCATATTGGGCGTATTCAGGTTTTTGATTTAAACATAACATGATTATTTAGCATTCTTTCTCAAGTAAGTAATGGATATGGAACATTATATGCAAGGGGGAAGGAAGATGAATATCCCTGTATGAAACACAAATATACAAGTTCTTGTGAAGGAAGAAAATAGTATAATAACTTATTCATGTTAAACTAACGACAGGGAGTGGGAAATATGAGACATAAAATGGGACTATATAATGAACCTTTTCAATCTATTTATTCGGGTGAAAAAGTATTTGAAGTTAGATTGTATGATAAAAAGCGTCAACAAGTAAAATATGGTGATGAAATTGTATTTACCAACCTTACGACGGCAGAAACAATTATTGTAAAGGTAACAGAGATAAAGCGATACGAGAGTTTTAAAGAGATGTACAAACAAATTGATAAAAAATTATTTGATTGTGAAGAACTTAATATAGAAGAAATGTTAGAAAGTACATACGAAATCTATACGAAAGAACAAGAAAAAGAGTGGAGAACAGTTGCGATTGGTGTTGAGGTAATAAAGTGAGAAGAAATCGCGGTGCAGCTATTATTGTACAGGACGGTAAAATCGCTCTTATAAAACGTGTTCGAGAAGGTGAGTTGTATTTTGTTTTTCCAGGCGGGGGGATTGAAGAAGGAGAAACACCTGAAGAAGCAACGAAGCGAGAGGTTTATCCCGCATTAACGGGCAGTAAGACCCCCACCTCAAAATTCAGTTGGAGCAAAGAAGTTAGGTGGGAGATCAACTGCCCGTAAACGCCCGATTGGTTCAACTAATAATCAGTGGGGGATGAACAAAACTCCCACTGATTAAAGTTTCACTTTATGAAGAATTAGGGGTACATATACAAGTGGAGCATCTGATTGCAAAGGTGGAGTATAAAGGTACGGAGTATTATTATAATGCCCATATTACAGACGGAGTTTTCGGAAGTGGTAAAGGCGAGGAGTTCGAGTTGAAAGATAGAGGAAGTTATATTCCTTTATGGATGCCGATAAATGATTTGCTAAATGTAAATATAAAACCGTATGATGTGGCAAAAAATGTATTCGATTATTATAGGGAATAAGGTCTGACAACATACAAAAAAAACCATTGACATAGCCTTCTGATTTAAGTATTGTATTCGAGTATGTTTATAATCAGGAGGTTTATATGAGCAATCAAACTACTACACATCATGTGAAAATGACAACAGCAGATCCATCTGGAATCGGTCTATTTGGATTAGCGATGGTAACACTTGTAGCATCATCTCAAAAGTTAGGCTTAACAGATGGCGTTTCACTTGTATTACCATGGGCAATCTTTTTAGGAGGATTTGCACAAATCTTTGCAAGCATTCACGATGCAAAGCATAATAATACGTTCGGTACAACAGCATTTGGTGCGTACGGCCTATTTTGGTTAGGTGTTGGAATGACTTGGTTAATTCAACTTGGAGTATTTGGCGAAAAATTAGCCCAAACTGCAGATTCAAAACAGCTTGGTGTAGCCTTTATCGGATACTTGATTTTCACGATCTTTATGACAATTGGTGCAATGGAAACACATAAAGTATTATTTATGATTTTCGTCCTTATTGATTTCTTATTTATCGGTCTTTCATTAAGTACTTTAGGTGTTATGCCGCACGCAATGCATAATTTAGCAGCGTATTCTGAACTATGTATTTCATTATTATCTTTCTATGGTTCAGCAGCAGCTGTGTTAAATACACACTTCGAAAAAGTTGTATTACCAGTTGGAAAACCATTTGGTATTTTTAAAAAGTAATAAAAAAGAACGGATGATTGTATAGTCATCTGTTCTTTTTTTATGGAATTAAATAAAATAACAAAAAATATAATTGAAATTGATTCTCATTATTAATATAATGAGAATGAGAATCATTTATTGTAAGAGGGGGATGTTAAAGTGGCAAAAATTTTAATAGCGTATGCAAGTATGTCAGGAAATACAGAGAGTATTGCTGATTTAATTAAAGTAAGTTTAGATGCCTTTGATCATGAAGTAGTATTGCAAGAGATGGAAGGTATGGATGCTGAAGAATTATTAGCTTATGATGGAATCATTTTAGGATCTTATACGTGGGGTGATGGTGAATTACCATTTGAAGCGGAAGATTTCCATGATGAGTTAGAAAATATAGATTTAACGGGTAAAAAAGTGGCTGTTTTTGGATCAGGTGATACGGCGTATGAACTGTTTTGTGAAGCGGTAACGATATTTGAAGAACGTCTTGTAAAATGCGGGGCAGAACTTGTACAAGAAGGATTGAAAATTGAATTAGCTCCAGAAGATAAAGAAGACGTTGAAAAATGCAGTGATTTTGCAATTGCTTTTGCCGAGAAGTTCTAGGAATGGGAGTGTCAACGTGGAAACAATGTTAAGTGCAACTGCTATTACAAAGTTAAGAGATGGAAAGCTTTTGTTAGCTACTACATATAATGGTTTATTCATTGAAAAAGATGGAGAATGGAAACAGGTTTTAACTGGTTTCCAAAAACGAATTCGAGATTTACATAGTGAAGGTAACGTAGTTTACGGAGTAGGAGACGAAGGAGTTTTTATTCGTAGTATGAATGGTGGAGCAACGTGGACGATCCAGCGCTTTCCAACGAAAGCAACGAGCTGGAATGTATGTAGTAATGAGAATGGAACAGTAATTGCTCATGGAGATAAAACATTGTATCATTCTAATAATTTTGGTTCCACATGGGAGACTATTCAGCCATTTCTTAATTACGGTAGTGAGGCACCATCTATTCGATCATTATTTTTATATAAACATTACTTATTTATCGGTACGAAAATACATACTAAATATGGTGGTGTTTGGCTTTTTGATTTAGAGACACGTAAATTAAAAAGGATTAAAATAGCGATGAATCAGATGATTTCTGCGTTGACTATACAAAATTCCTATTTAGTAGCGGCAAGTGGATCGTGCAAGGGAATTAGCGGAAATATTTCTTTTTGCAAAATAGATGAGAGTATCGAAAGTGATAAAATAGGTTGGCATACATGTCAAAGTGAACAAAAGGCGAGTAGTTATTTAGATTTAAGTGTGGATCAACATGTGTTATATACAACGTCAACGCAAAATAAGGCGGGAATTAGTACCGTTTGCCGTGTGCTTCTTGAAGAAGGAATTGTTACAGTATGTGATTCGGTTAAAGGGCATGGTTGGCGCATTGTTAATGAAAAAGAAGGCTATGTTGTAGCTGGATCAGGTGAATTAAAAGAGATGAAATGGAAGAAAAAAGCTGTATAGCTTAAAAAAACTTTACTTTTATTATATTGATATGATATAGTTACTTTAAACCATTTTACTTTTAATAATATAGAGATTTAAATGAGCTGTAACTTCCGAGGAGGATAGCAATATTAAATCTCCTCAGGGGTTGCAGTTTTTTAATATATGATGTATTATTGTAAAGTGGTTGAAAATTAATATGTACATATAGGTACATTGTAGGAGGATTTTTTAAATGCAAAACGGTAAAGTAAAATGGTTTAACGCAGAAAAAGGTTTCGGTTTCATCGAGGTTGAAGGCGGAGAAGACGTATTCGTTCATTTCTCAGCTATCCAAGGCGACGGCTTCAAATCTTTAGAAGAAGGTCAAGAAGTTACTTTCGAAGTAGAACAAGGTAACCGTGGACCTCAAGCTACAAACGTAAACAAGAAGTAATTATGAAAAAAGAAGGGCTTGCCCTTCTTTTTTTTGCGTTTTTATTGAAGGTCCTCCTATTTATATGTGATAATAAGACTGAATTTTCGATTTATATTCAAATGTATAAACTGCATGTATAAATAGATACTGAAAATAAAGTGAAGCTGTTAATTAGGCTTTTCATATTAATAGGAATTAGAAAGAGGTATACAAATTGAAAAAGGCTACACATTTCATTGTGTTTGATATTGAAAGGAATTTTAGGCCGTATAAATCAGAAGATCCGTCAGAAATAGTTGATATTGGAGCTGTAAAAATAGATGTGAGTACAATGAAGGTTATTGGAGAATTTTCAGAGTTAGTAAAACCAAGTGCCCCATTAACTCGTCATACAACAAAATTAACTGGAATTACAAAGAAAGATTTAATTGGTGTAGAGAAATTCCCTCAAATTATAGAGAAATTTAATCAGTTCATCGGAGAAGATTCTATATTTATTTCATGGGGAAAAGAAGATTATCGTTTTCTATCTCACGATTGTACATTACACGGTGTAGAATGCCCATGTATGGACAAAGAGAGCAGATTTGATGTGCAAAAATTTGTTTTCCAGGCATATGAAGAATTATTTGAGCATACACCAAGTTTACAATTTGCAGTGGAGCAGCTCGGTTTAACATGGGAAGGTAGGCAGCACCGTGCTTTCGCAGATGCTGAGAATACAGCAAATATCTTTCTGAAAGTATATGGTGAGAGAGATATTAACAAGCGATACAAGAGACATGGTGAGCTTGAACTTGTAAAGAACGGAAAACTAACAGAAAAAGCGAAAAAAAGGATGCGAAAATGGGTGTTTAAAGAACTGAGAAAAAATACAGAGCGTCCTTTTGTATGGAGTGCATTTGAAAGTAGTGACACGTGGGAAAGTATAACGGAAAGATATTATATAAGTGAATCAGCAGTAGAACTTCTGAAAAAACACTTTCCTACTGCGGTGAGAAAGGCGGAGCGGCAGCTTAGGTATTTGGCTGAGATGAAGAAGGTGCAGGAAGAGGGAAAGGTAACGTAAATGTATTAAGGTAGCTAAGGCTAGTCCTTGTTATGAGGAGAATTTATTAGTGCGCAATGTAAAAACTCCTATTCCATTTATAGATATAGGAGTTTTTTAGTATTTACTTTTTAAGTGAGTTGATCATTCCTTATACTCTCGAATAAACTCACTTACATTATCTGAAAGAAGAAAATGTAAAGACGCCGTGATAGTAGATATATCCCAGTCCCACCAGGGAATTTGTTGAAGTTCTTCAATCACTTCTGGTGAGAAACGATACCGAACCAACTTTGCTGGATTACCTGCTACTATTCCATATGGTGGGATATCTCGTGTTACAACGCTTCTTGCGCCAATAACAGCTCCGTTTCCGACTTTGACTCCAGACATAATCATAGCGCCACTGCCTATCCAAACGTCATGACCAATGATTACATCTCTCTTAGTTTTCGGATGACCGCTAAACCCCGCACCCTCGGGAACTATCACATTAAATGGATAGGTACTAATCCAATCTGTTCTGTGTTCGCCACCTAAAAAGACTGTTACATGGTCGGCTATGGAACAGAACTTACCTAATTTAAGCGAAGCCCCTTCCCCCCAAGTACGAACATTAAGGTCACCATATGACCAAGCTCCTATTTCATACGAAGCAAGCTTTGGATTTTGATTTAAGAACACAACCCTGCACCTCCCAAATAGATATAGCATCTTATGTATATTGTTTTAGAGGGGAGGAAAGTAGTTAATGGTAAAATTAAATCTATAAAAAGAAGAAAGTGGTCAGTAATGTGAAATGTCATAAAATAAGTGGTTTTAGTATCCATATCCTTTTAGTGACCACAAAATAGACACGTAAATGTGACCAAAATAAAAGAGCGCTTGTTAACAGCGCTCAGTTAAAAATAGTTATATGGAAGCATTTATTCAGTGATAGAACCGAAAATTTAAGTACTGTATCGTCACACGTGTAGACACATAATTGTTATTTTAGTTGCCTTTTTACATTATTCTATTCGATTTCTCCTGAACCATAACTATACTGCTGCTTCTTCTCAATCCGCTCAATCACATCTTGCAGTTCATCTGGCTTCAGAAACTCAATTGGAGAGAAGCCTTTCTCAAACGTAAGTGTGTCTGCTTCAATCATTAATACATATCGGTCGTTTACCTTTGCAATATGTATTAGGTCTCCGAAATCAGCAAGCAACGCCTTCACAGAGATATGATCTGCTTTTAGCTTTAATTCTACTTCAGGGGCGTGCTCGACGATTTGAGCAGTAGCTTCCATTACTTCTTCTGTTGAAAACTGTTCCATAATTTCACGTTTTGGACTGGCAGCCCATACTTCCATCGCTTGGTCGAACTGTTCGCGTTCTTCTGTACCTTCTTCAAATACATCTTCAATTTGGTCGTATACCATGTCCATTACTTGTGTTTTCATAATTTCAGGCATAGAGCGCTCGTATTCGACGAATTTTAAGAAGTCTTCAAAGTAGCGGGCGTGTGATGCTTGGTGTATTTTTAGTTCGCCAGGCTCCACCATACCTTCTTCAGGCATGTATGGGTATTGGATAGATTTCATATTCTTTGTTGTGATGGCCATTTCAACGTTACGAATAAGTGTTGATTCATCAGAAATGGAAGCAACCTTTGGTTCGAAGTCACATTTCATTACGAATACGAATGGATCATCAAAGTATTTGCGTAGTTTTGCTTGAGCGATTAAAAATACACCACCACGTACAGCGCTTGTGTCAAGGTATGTATAAACGAGAGGTTCGCTCATGTCTTTGAAGTTTTCTTTTGTTTCTGCAAAACGAATACGATTAAATAAGTTGTAATGAGGGTTTGAATCGAGTTCGTGCCCTTCTTCTACAATAAAGCGACCAATCTTTGTTGGGGCTTGTTCTGTTTTTGCGTGACGTTCTACTTTTCGCTTTGAAATTTTTAATAATTCACCATTCAAAAATTCTTTTAAAGAGCTATCTTCATACTCTTCAGCGTCTAATGTTTGAAAATGTTTATAGCGTTTATCAACTGCTTCACCTTTACCTTCTACTTGTACTACATAAAAGGAAAGAAAATTTATTTCAAAATCCATATTTATCACCTTGTTTCATTTCATTAACTCTTATCAGTATAGAGATGGAAAAAACTTTCGTCAATTTATATAAGGAAGGGGGAGTCCCTTCCTTATATATTTGTTATTTTCGAAATTAAAATCCGTCTTCTAATGCTGAAAATGGAATGTTTAGTCTATTTTCTACTGTACGTAAACGCTGATTTAAGCGGTTTAATCTACGCGTATGACGCTCAACTGTGTTTTCTAGTTGACGTACTCTTTGCTCAAGCTCATTTACTCGTCTTTCTAGTTGACGGTTTCCAGTGCCAGGGAAAGAGATTGGAAGTTGAAATTGGCGATTTGGATCATATGGATTAATTTGCTCTGCTTGATCTATATATTGTTGGTATTGTGCTTGTAAATCATACTGAGGTTGGTAACCATATTGGTTATATGGATCATAAGGATTGTAGGGATACATAAAAACTCCTCCATTTCTTAAAGGTGGGTTGAATTCATCATAATGTATGTGTGAAAGCGGAGTAGTGGCACGGCAAATACCTATATACGCTGAAGTGAATGATTGTTTTTACCTATAAAAGCTCGGTTTAAGTTGTTTAATAAGGATCACATATGAGAAATCGGTATTACGGTTTTTGAAATATGCAGGTGAGTAGAGAGGTGAAATGAAGGAGTTTTACATTTGTATTTCATCTGTTTAATGGTATATACTGGATAGAGATAGGTTACATAAAAGTTACAATCTTATCAAACTCGAAAATTTATATAAATATGTATAGACATTTACAAAAGAAAAGAGTAATTTAAATAGAGTAAAAAACAACTTGTAACATTTTCTAAATATATTGTAAAATGATTGTAACAAAACATACATAAAAATGAAATAATGTTGGGGAAAAGGAGAGAGTATATTGTTCCGAAAAATAAAGGGTATATTAGTAGGGGTGCTATGTGTAGCTGTAGTAAGTGGTTGTGGTACAAAAGTAAGTGATGTGGCATTAGTAAGTGATTTTGGTGGGAACGTTGTAGAGGCTAAGGCTGATGTACAGGATTCAATTAGCTTAGTGGATGGGCGTACTGGTACTGAAGTGAAAAAAATAGACTTATCGAGTTTAGGTTATTTTGAAGATGAGGCGAAATTCAAAAAATCGGTAACGAAGGTTGCAGGTGAAGTCGGGAAAAGCGTTGATAAAAAGATGGTCCCTTCACGTATAGCGCCTGATGGATCATGGCAAGAAGGAAAGCCTTCTTATGAATTAATGGAAAAAGAATTAGTAGACAAATTATTAAATGTAGGTATGTGGGATTCTTCTTATCAGTTACCAATTGTTGAGAAAAAGCCTACCGCAACATTAAGTGATGCGCAAGGAAGTGGCACGGTAATTGGTAGATATGAAACGAATTTAGGTGGCTCAGCAGGTGGCCGTATTGAAAATATTCGTTTGTCAGCAGCGAGCATAAATGGGGTTGTATTAGCAAAAGGAGACAGTTTCTCTTTTAATGCATTAATCGGTGATACAACGCCAGATAAAGGATATCAATTAGGTAAAGAAATTGTAGATGGTAAATTAGTAGATGGTTATGGTGGTGGCGTTTGTCAAACATCATCAACTCTATACAATGCAGCAGATCAAGCTGGTTTAAAAATGGTAGAGAGAACTACACATTCTAAAACAGTCGGTTATGTCCCGCAGGGAAGAGATGCTACAATTGCGTATCCATATTTAGACTTAGTATTTGAAAACACGAATGATGCTCCTGTTAAGCTTTATATGGGTATACAAGGTGGAAAGTTAGTTGCTGAAGTACATAAGATGAAATAAATATGTAGTTAAAGGATAATAAAGTAAAAGATTTATAGTTTCTATAATTGAAGCCATCTCTTCTGAATTTTAGAGGAGATGGCTTTTTATGTACAGTTTATTAAGAATAGTAAATGGATGTATTACTAGTATGTCCGAAAAAGAGCGGGATTTAATTCTTAGTTTTCCTATTGACATTGTTTTAATTTGGCTGTATTCTTCATAATAACAACTAAATAAATGGAAAAATTTATTAGTTTTCTTATCAAGAGAGATGGAGGGACTGGCCCGGTGAAATCTCAGCAACAGGCTAAAAAAGCACTGTGCTAATTCCAGCAAACGTAAAAGGCGTTTGGAAGATGAAGGGAAATGGATTAACATTCAACTCTTCTTATATGTGTAAGAAGAGTTTTTTGTTTAGAGAGGGGGGATAGGGTGAAATTTGATGTAACGTATTTTTTAGAAAGTTTTCCGCAATTATTTAAATATGTATACATAACTTTAGGGATTACTGTTGTTTCAATGATTATTTCTTTCGTTATAGGAGTGGGCTTGGCGATCATTACAAAAAATAAAACGAAATTTTTATATCCAATTGTCAGGGTGTATATTTCTTTCTTTAGAGGAACGCCATTATTAGTTCAATTGTTTGTGTTGTATTTCGGATTGCCGCAAATTTTCCCAACTTTTACAGTGCTTACAGCTATGCAAGCAACTTTAATTGGCCTCAGTTTAAATAATGCTGCTTATTTGTCAGAAATCATTCGAGGTTCATTAAATGCTGTAGAAACTGGGCAAATGGATGCTTGTTTATCAGTTGGAATGACAAAAGCACAAGCGATGCGACAAATTATCTTTCCGCAGGCTATTCGTGTAGCAGTGCCGTCACTTGGAAATAATTTTGTTGGATTGTTAAAAGAATCTTC
Source organism: Bacillus altaicus (assembly GCF_042136375.2). Taxonomy (NCBI): domain Bacteria; kingdom Bacillati; phylum Bacillota; class Bacilli; order Caryophanales; family Bacillaceae; genus Bacillus; species Bacillus altaicus. The sequence continues at coordinate 2,207,034 of NZ_CM143394.1, forward strand.
GTTATCTTTTGCACTTGGAGTGGCTGAAATATTAGCACAAGCGAAAATGCTAGCTGCGCAATCGTATCGTTATATGGAAAGTTATTTAGCGGTAGCGATTGTGTATTGGATTATTACAATCGTAATTAACTGGGGACAGAAAAAGTTGGAGAAGAAACTTGATGCACCGTATTTATAAGAGAAATGAGGTGATATATGTGATTGAGCTAAAAGATTTGTATAAATCTTACAAACATAATGAAGTGCTGAAAGGAATCTCACTTACTGTCAAAAAAGGGGAAGTGGTAGTAATTATTGGACCTTCTGGTTCAGGGAAATCGACATTACTACGATGTTTAAATTTATTAGAACAACCGGATGATGGCAGTATTAGAATTGAAGATTTAGAGATTCATACGAAAAAACTTTATCAAAAAGAAATAATAAAATTACGCAAAAAAACAGCAATGGTTTTTCAAAATTATAATTTATTTAAAAATAAAACAGCATTGCAAAATATTACAACGCCATTAACGGTTGTGCAGAAAAAGAGTGACGAAGAGGCAAAGAGAATAGCGAGAGAAATATTAAAACAAGTAGGCTTAGCTGATAAAGAAAAATTTTATCCGACAATGTTATCAGGGGGGCAACAGCAAAGGATAGGGATTGCTAGGGCAATGGCTTTAAATCCAGCTGTATTATTGTTTGATGAACCGACTTCAGCGCTTGATCCAGAATTAGTTAATGAGGTATTGCTAGTTATTAAGGATTTGGCAAGACAGCATATAACGATGGTTATTGTTACACATGAAATGCATTTTGCAAAAGAGGTGGCGGATCGCATTATATTTATGGCTGATGGAATTATCGTAGAGCAGGGAAAACCAGAAGAGATTTTCCAAAACCCACAAAATGAACGTACGAAAAAGTTTTTAAGGCAATTAAATGCTTCTGAAGAAGGCAATCATTTCGTTATTTAGGAGGAAGAGTTATGAGAAAATCGTCATTATTACTAACATTAGCATTAACACTATCAGTGGGGGCTTTGTCTGCATGTGGTTCTAATGCAGCAAGTAAAAAGACAGATGAAAAAGTAGTGAAAGTTGGGACTTCTGCAGGTCGTAGCCCATTTATATTTAAAGAGGGTGAGAAAGTAAAAGGTTTTGATGCTGAAATTATTGAAGCGGCTGCTAAAAAAGCTGGATATAAAGTAGAATGGAATGTTTCTGATTTTGAAGGATTATTCGGTTTATTAGATTCAGGCCGTATTGATACGATTGCAAATGAACTATCCGTTTCTCCGGAAAGAAAAAAGAAATATGATTTTTCGATCCCATATGTGTATTCAGGTTCTGTTTTTGCGGTGAAGAAAAATAATAATACAATTAAATCGCTAGAGGATCTAAAAGGAAAGACTGTAGGTGTTGGACTTGGTACAGCAGGAGAGCAAGAGTTAAAAGCTTTAAATAAAAATAATGCTTTTACGATTAAAACGTACTCAGAGGATCCGACAGCGGAATTGAATGAAGTAGGATTTGGACGCGTCGATGCTTATTATAATGATAAAGTTCAAGTGGAAACAACAATAACAAAGGCGAAACTAGATAATGTCAAAGTTGGATTTGGTCCACTTGAATGGGGAGAGATTGCATTTCCATTTGCAAAAAAGAGTGAAAAGTTAGAAGATATAAATAAAGCGTTAAAAGAATTAGAACAAGATGGAACATTAAGCGATATATCGAAAAAGTGGCTAAAAGTTGATGCTACAAAAAAACAAAATTAAGGTGTATTCGTTGAATAGGCCTATTGCCTATCAACTTACATAAAAAACTAAAGGGAACTGGAGAGGAAGTTATTCATGGTACAAATTCATCCGAAAACACATATTGGTCATGTGGAATTTAAAGTTAAAGATTTAGGGCGTCAAATTGCTTTTTATGAGAATGTAGTAGGATTAGAAGTAATTAAACAAGAGGAGAATAAAGCACACTTAGCTGGAAAGGGTGGCAAGAATACGTTACTTGTTCTTGAGCAGTTGGAAGATGCAGCGCTGCAAGAACAGCGCACGACGGGTATATATCACGTTGCCTTTTTGGTTCCGACTCGTGAGGCTTTTGCTTCGGCATTATTTGGTGTGCTTCGTAATAAGAACGTAATAGATAGTCCAGCTGAGCAAGAAGGGCGTTATACATATTCAAATGAAATTTTACCAATTTCAAGGTTTAATAGCGCAAGTGATCATACGTATAGTGAAGCATTTTATTTACAAGATTTAGAGGGGAACGGTATCGAGATTTATGCGGATCGTCCTCGAGATCAGTGGGGAGAAGGGCCAGGAGGAAGTACGCCACTTGATTTAAAAGAACTAGCAACGCTCGTTGATTATGAGGTTGATGGTTTACCTGCTGACACCGTCATTGGACACGTACATTTACGAATAGCTGATGTGGAGAAGTCACATGAGTTTTATGTAGATACAGTAGGTTTTGAAGTACAACAGCGTGAAGATGATTGCTTATTTATTTCGGCAGGAGGCTATCATCACCATATTGGTGCGAATACGTGGAATGGGGTAAATAACCCACATCCACCAGCACATGCAACGGGACTAAAAGTGTATACGATAGTACTACCGCATAAAGAAGCGTTAGATGAAGTGAAAGAAAGATTAATAGAAAAACAACATGAAATAAATGAAATTTCAAATGGATTTAATGTAGTAGACCCAAGTGGTATTACAGTGCAGTTTGAAATAGAAGCACTATAAAGTGAAACTTTAATCGGTGGGGGTTTTGTTCATCCCCCACTGATTATTAGCCTTCACCAATCGGGCGTTTATGGGCAGTTAATCTCCCACCTAACTTCTTTGTTCCAGCTGAATTTTGAGGTGGGAGTTGTACTGCCCGGCGAATAGCGGGATAAAACAAGCCAGAAAGTGTGTAATCACTTTCTGGCTTGTTTTTGATTATTTAGAGCTCAATCCAATACCTTCTCACAACATTACCATCTTCTTCAGTGAAATCTTCATCACGGAGACCGCCGTTATGTAAAATCGTTTTCTCTGAAGCTGTATTCACTTCATCGCAAACGACAAGTGCTTTCGTAATGCTTAATTCCTTCGTTTTCTCTAATGACAACTCGAGTAGCTTCGTAGCATATCCTTTTCTTCTTTCAGAAGGGCGAATGCCATAACCGATATGGCCGCCAGCATTAAATAAATGCTCCGTCAAACTATGACGGATATTAACTGCTCCCAAAATTTTATTTTCATTTGTAACGAGCCAATAAGTCGAATCTGGTACCCATGTTTTAGGTATATTTATTCCGTTATGTGCATCGTGTAATTCTTGAATCATTGCCGTGAAATTAGAAGGAACTTTTGAGATAACCCACGGAACCATCGTTTCACCGCTATCTGTCCATTCGTTATAAAAATCTAAGTATTCTTCTTGTAAATCGGTAGTAGGTGTAATTAAAGATACATTCATTGTTTGTAAGCTCCTTTTATTTATGTTTTATTTCAACAAAATTTCAGTATAAAAAGCAAGTGATTTATAACTTTCTCAACCTCATTTCATATGCCATTTTCAGCTGAAAGTAAGTTACACGTTGAACTTTGAAGATTTTCGTATGAAAAGTAGGTTGTTTTATTTATGTTAATATTTAAAATATTAACATAAATTAATTGAGATATTAAATGTATTTTAATAAAATGCTTTTATTTTGATGGATAGATGCATGTGATAATTTTTTGTTTATCTATCTAGAACGAATGAAAGGGTGAAGTGCCCGTGAGCTTACATGTTAATCTTATTATACGAATCGGATTTGCTGGTTTATTAGGAGCAATGATCGGTATTGAAAGAGAAATTCGTTCAAAGGAGGAAAGAGTAATCTATGAAGTAGGAATACAACTAAAAAATATATTAGAAAAAGAAAAAATACCATCATTCAACATATACAACCGTTACCGGAAGTTACGTTTATAAAGCTACAATCACAATAGTGAAAAAGAGGGATAAAAAATAGTGTAAATTTCGCTATTTTTTATCATTTTTTGACATAAATCGCACAGGAAGTCAATAATGAAATTTTCTTTGAATAGCTAATTTTGTAAGCGTTTTCTATATCTTTCTCAATACATAATAAATAGTCAGAATAGTAAAATAACGATGTGAGACATTAAAAAAATGTAAGGTAGGGGAGAACATGAAAGGTTATTCAAAAAAAGTGTTAGTAGGGGTAAGTTTTGCTAGTTTAATGTTAAGTAGTTTTCCAGGGAACATATTGGCGGAGGATACTAAGGGAGAGCAAGTTTCTTATCGGAATGTGCTCAAAATGGAGCCGGTTGGTGTACAGTTGCCAATGCAAGAGTTAGCACACTCATCTAAAGTGTTAGAAAGCAAGTCTTTTGAGAAAAGGCTACAATTAGCAGATTTATCACAAAGACCGCCTGAAGTAAAAAAGGAAAGTAAGCAATTAGCTGTAGCGAAAACTTATACAATTGCTGAATTAAATCAATTAAGCAATCAACAATTAGTAGATTTACTTGTAACAATCGATTGGGAGCAAATTACGGGGCTATTTCAGTTTAATAAGGACAGTCTTGCATTCTATCAAGATGATAGTAGGATGCAGGCAATTATTGATAAATTGAAGCAGCAAGGACAGGCTTATACGCAAGAAGATTCAAAAGGGATTGAGACATTAGTGGAAGTTTTGCGATCAGGGTTTTATTTAGGGTTTTATAATACAGAATTAAGTAAACTAAATGAACGTAGCTATCATGACAAGTGCTTACCTGCATTAAAAACGATTGCGAACAATCCAAATTTCAAACTCGGTACGTTAGAACAAAATAAAGTTGTATCATCATATGGGAAATTAATAGGAAATGCTTCGAGTGATGTGGAAACGGTAACATCGGCTGCAAAGATTTTTAAGCAATATAATGATAATTTTTCTACATTGGTAGATAATCTTTCAGTTGGAAATGCGATTTACGATATTATGCAAGGTGTTGATTACGATATTCAATCGTATTTGTACGATACGAGAAAAGCACCGAAAGATACAGTATGGTACCAAAAAATAGATAGCTATATTAATGAATTAAGTAGATTCGCGTTAATGGGAACGATTACAGAGAAAAACGGATGGCTTATTAATAATGGCATTTATTATACAGGTAGACTTGGCACATTCCATAGTACAGGGACAAAAGGATTACAAGTTGTAACAGATGCGATGAAAATCTATCCTTATTTAGGTGAGCAATATTTCGTAGCAGCTGAGCAAATTACGACGAATTATGGCGGGAAAGATGCAAACGGTAACGTTGTTAATTTAGATCAAATACGAGAAGATGGGAAGAAAAAGTATTTGCCGAAAACGTATACGTTTGATGATGGTGCAATTGTTTTAAAAGCGGGAGATAAAGTGACTGAGGAGAAAGTTAAACGTTTATATTGGGCAGCAAAAGAAGTGAAGGCACAATTCCATCGTACGGTTGAAAGTGACCAACCGTTAGAAAAAGGAAATCCAGATGATGTATTAACGATGGTTATTTATAATAGCCCGGCTGAATATCAATTTAATCGTCAATTGTACGGGTATGAAACGAATAACGGCGGTCTTTATATAGAAGGAACAGGTACGTTCTTTACTTATGAACGTACGCCAGAAGAAAGTATTTATAGTTTAGAAGAATTGTTCCGACATGAATTCACGCATTATTTACAAGGTAGATATGAAGTGCCAGGACTTTGGGGACAAGGTAAGATGTATGAGAATGAGAGATTATCTTGGTTTGAAGAAGGGAATGCTGAGTTTTTTGCAGGTGCAACGAGAACGGACAACGTCGTTCCAAGAAAGAGTATTATAGGAGGACTATCTTCGAATCCAGCAGAACGTTATACCGCAGAGCGAACGTTAAATGCAAAGTATGGAACGTGGGATTTCTATAATTATTCCTTTGCTTTACAATCGTATATGTACAATAAGAGATACGATATGTTTGATAAAGTTCATGATCTTATTAGGAAAAATGATGTAACAGCATATGATGCATATCGCTCTGCTTTAAGTAAAGATGCGAATTTAAATAAAGAGTATCAAGACTATATGCAAATGTTAGTAGACAACCGTGAGAAATATAATGTTCCGTTAGTGTCAGATGATTATTTAGCAACTCATGCACCGAAACCAGTTTCAGATATTGCCGCAGAAATTACAGCGGAAGCAAAATTAAGTAATGTATCAGTAAAGAAAAATAAATCACAATTCTTTAATACATTTACACTGCAAGGGACATATACAGGAACTTCTGCAAAAGGAGAATATGAAGACTGGAAAACAATTACGAAAAATGTAAATAATACGTTAAAACGTTTAAGTGCAAAAGAATGGACAGGCTATAAAACAGTAACAGCTTACTTCGTGAATTACCGTGTAAATGCATCAGGGCAATTTGAATATGATGTTGTGTTCCACGTTATTAATACAGAAGAAGGTGCTGTGAATAAAGCGCCGGTCGCGGTTATAAATGGTCCGTATAGCGGACATACGAATGAAGCAATCTCGTTTAAAAGCGATGGATCAAAAGATGAAGATGGGAAAATTATTTCTTATAAATGGGAGCTTGGTGATGGTACTGTAAGTAATGAACAAAACCCAACTCACGTTTATACAAAAGAAGGAACGTATACGGCGAAATTAACAGTAACAGACGATAAAGGATTAACTAATACTGCTACAACAAGTGTAACGGTTCAAAAGAAAGAAGGTAACAGTGTAGAAAAAGAGCCAAATAATTCATTCCAAACGGCAAATAAACTGCAGTTAAATCAAGTTTTACGTGCAAGTTTAGGAAACGGGGATACAAGTGATTTCTTTGAAATAAATGTAGAAACTGCGAAAAACCTTCAAATTAATGTAACGAAGGAAAATAATATCGGAGTAAACTGGGTTCTTTATTCAGAAGCAGATTTAAATAATTATGTTACGTATGCACAGCAACAAGGAAATAAATTAGTAGGTAGTTACTATACGTATCCAGGGAAGTACTATTTACATGTATACCAGTATGGTGGTGGAACAGGGAATTATACGGTAGAAGTGAAGTGAAAAAAAGGGTCGCCATTCATGGCGACCCTTTTTTGTTATGCGTTATACCCGAATAATTTTAGATCTTCTCCTGAGTCTGAAATTGTTTTTTCGAATCGCAATCCTACTTTTTCTAACAGCGTGCCTGAAGCAGCATTATCTATAGAAGTAATTGCTACAATTCGTTTCAGTCCGAGCTTTTGTACACCGTATTCGATTACTGCAGCAGCTGATTCATAGCCGTACCCTTTTGAACGGAATTTTTCTAAAAAAGCAAAGCCGATATCAACATCTTCTAATGAATCTCTTTTAATAAGGCCGCACATACCAAGTGGAGTGAGATCTTCTTTTCGTTCAACTAAGTAAAGACCAAAGCCCATTTTATTGTACATATCGACGGGTCCGTTTAAGATGTATTTTTTTGCATCTTCTAAGTTTTTAATGCCTTTATCACCAATAAATTGAATCCATGCAGGATCATTTACTAATTCAAGAATAAACGGAGCATCTTTTACATCGAGCCAGCGAAGAGTGAGTCTTTCAGTTTCAAGAACTATCAATCTAATGCACCCCCTTTAAAAGTTATAACAATTAGTATGGATTGTGCGAAATAAAAGTGCAAGTTATTTTAATTGAGAGTTACTGTTCACATAAAGTTCGATTGTTTTGTATAAAAGGATATTTTATAATTAGGATTGATTGTAAAGAGTGAGATACTTATATAATGACTCCTAGGAAACTAGGAGTTTTTACTATATAACTATCATTATTACTAAATATGACACACTACACATTCTACTCAAGGAGGTACATAATGAAGAAATTATATAATGCATCGTTTACTTATTTGATTATCGGTTTATTGTCAGGAATATTTGCTAGGGAGTATGGGAAATATAAAGGGATTTTAGGCTCTACTTTATTAAATCTTTTGCATACGCATACGTTAGTACTTGGCTTTTTCTTCTTTTTAATTGCTTTAGGGTTAGCAAAAGTATTCGCTTTTCATGAAGTGAAAGGATTTAATAACTGGTTTATTTTACATAATATCGCATTAACTTTAATGTTAGGTTCGCTAGCAGCGAGAGGACTTCTTCAACTAAATGGAGCGGACTTTAAAGGGTTAACTTATATTGTAGGATTCTCTCATTCTCTGATGGCATTTACTTTAGTTTGGTTTATGATTTTATTGAAAAAATCGTCTAAAATATAGTTTTAAAAAAGAACTTGTAGGGAATACTGCAAGTTCTTTTTTGTATATAAAATTTAATAAATTTAACTATTCTGATTATTTTGTATAAAAATGGTATAATTAATGTAGAGTAAATAATATAAAAGGAGAGTATGTAATGGAAATAACAATTGAGCGTTTAGTAAATGAATTAAAGGATGTACTTCCTGAAGATCAAGTAGTGGTTAATAAGACAGTAAGAGAGTTACATAGTAAAGATGAATCTTACCATAATAGTAGTTTACCTGATGTAGTTGTTTTTCCAAAAACGATGGAAGAGGTTAGAGCAATAATGAAAGTAGCGAGTGAGCATAAAAAACCTGTCATTCCATTTGGAGTAGGTTCTAGTTTAGAAGGTCATATAATTCCTTATGAAAAGGGGATTACAGTTGATTTTTCATTAATGAACAAAATACTTGAAATAAGAGAGAAAGATTTTCTTGTGAAAGTACAACCAGGAGTGACTCGTTCTCAGCTCAATAAAGAATTGAAAAAGTACGGTTTGTTTTTTAGTGTAGATCCAGGTGCAGATGCAACGTTAGGAGGCATGGCTGCTACGAATGCGAGCGGAACGACAGCGGTGAGATATGGAGTTATGCGTGATCAAGTTCGTGATTTAGAGGTGGTACTTGCTGATGGACAAGTGATACATACTGGAAATTTAGCGGCGAAGTCATCATCAGGTTATCATTTAAATGGTATTTTCGTAGGGTCAGAGGGCACGCTTGGATGCTTTACAGAGCTAACATTAAAAGTATACGGCATACCAGAACATGTTATGGCTGCGAGAGCATCGTTTCCAACTATAAATGATGCAGTAGAAGCTGTTATTAATATACTGCAAGCTGGCATTCCAATTGCGAGAATAGAACTTGTTGATGAATTATCTATGAAACAAGTAAATCATTACAATGAAACAAATTACAGAGAAGAACCAACACTGTTTTTAGAGTTTCATGGAAATGAAGCAGGGCTAACGCAAGATATCGAGTTTACGAAGGAAATTGTTTTTGATCATAAATGTAAAGAAGTTGCTTTTGAAACTGAAACTGCGGCAAGAAATAAATTATGGGATGCAAGACATAACTTAGCTTATTCTTACGTTCATAGTTACCCTGGTAAAAAGCTAATGAGTACAGATGTATGTGTGCCAATTTCAGAGTTAGCTGGCGCGATTCAAAATGCGAAAGAGACGTTAGATAAGGTGGGCCTTGTTGGTGGTATTCTTGGCCATGTAGGAGACGGGAATTTTCACGTGCTCTTAATGATTGATCCAAATGATAAAGATGAAGTGAAAAAAGCGGACGAAATAAATGAAAGTATTGTACTGTATGCTCTTAAGCGTGGCGGAACTTGTACAGGAGAGCATGGCGTTGGAATAGGAAAGCAGAAGTATCAAGAAGAAGAACATGGTGCGGCATTATTGGTAATGGAGAAAATAAAGAAAGCTCTTGATCCGCAAAATATTTTAAATCCGAATAAAATTTTCAAGCTAACAGATAAGGAATGATGAATTTTGGAGAAACGAATTATACACTTTGAAGGATTGGTCGTCTTATTAGCTGCGATTTATATATATGCATTATGTGGATTTAGTTGGTTATTATTTATCGTATTACTTTTTGCACCTGATTTAGCAATGGTGGCGTACTCTATTAACAAACGTGTTGGTGCACAAATTTATAATCTATTTCACACATATATCATATCAATATTACTTGTTTTAATAGGGGTCTATTTAAAGATGGATACGATTTTAATGATTGGTTTAATATGGACAGCACATATTGGAATGGATCGAATGCTTGGGTATGGATTGAAGTATGAAACTGATTTTAAGGATACGCATATTCAGAGGTTATAAAAGTGATTTGAAAAGGGTGGTCAATTGAAACAATTTATTACTGTTGAGAAATATAATACACAATGGGAAAGTGAATTTTGTAAATTACAGACGTTGATTAATAACGTAATGGGAGAACTCATTTTTTCTATAGAGCACGTTGGGAGTACATCTGTTAAAGGCCTTGCTTCTAAACCGATATTAGATGTCGATGTTGTAATAGAAGATTATGATGTTTTTCCAAAAGTAATAAAGAGACTTGAACAGGTAGGTTATTTTCATCAAGAAGAGTGGAGTTTTAAGGGGAGAGAGGCTTTTGGGAGAAAGGGTAAATATGTTCCGAGGGACGGGAAGAATACAATTTGGATGGAACATCATTTATATGTATGCGATAAGAATAGTGAAGAGTTAAGAAGACATGTAGCGTTTCGTGAGTATCTTCGTGGAAATCCAAACGTTGTTATTGAATATGGAAAGCTAAAGAAAGAATTAGCAGAAACGGCGGAAAATCGCTTAAATTATAGCTTAGGTAAAACGAAATTTATTGAATATGTATTAGAAAAAGCTATGAAGGATTGTTGAATAAGGGAGTTTGTATAAATAAAAAAATTGACTAAGGTGGCAGAAATCATATAATGCCACCTATTATTTTTGAAACAAAGGTTTTACTATATGCACTGACCTTATAAAACAATTATCATCTGTCCCTGCCCAATAATAAATCTCGTAAATATAATGGGAAATAAGAAGATAAGAAAAGAGGGAGCTTATGTACATACCAAAACATTTCACTATACAAGATGAAGAGACGAAGTACGAAATGATTGAACAAAATAGCTTTGCAACTTTATTTTCTCAACATAACGGAGCACCGTACGCAACACATTTGCCGTTATTGTTAAATAAGGAAACACTTACTTTATATGGTCATTTTGCACGTCCAAATGAGCAATGGAAAGATAGTGGAAATCAACAAGTGTTAGCTGTTTTTCAAGGACCACATAGTTACATCTCTCCGTCATGGTATGAAACAAATAAAGCAGTACCAACATGGAACTATGTTGCGGTCCATGTATATGGAGAGTTAGAAATTGTTGAAGATGAACAGGAATTAATAGATTCTCTTCAAGATTTAGTACATAAATATGAAAATCCAAAGAGCACGTACTCACTGAATGATGTAGATCCGAATTATATGGAAGGATTAAGTAGGGGAATAGTTGGGTTTAGAATAAAGATAAATAAAATAGAAGGAAAAGCGAAGTTAAGTCAAAATCATTCTGTGGAAAGAAGAAAGTTAGTTGTAGAAGAACTTGAGAAAGTTGAGAGTGAGGGGAGCAGGGGGATTGCAGGGTTGATGAAGAAGGGTGTTTAAAATAATGGTGGAGTGTGAATACACACTTATAAAGTGTTAATATATTGTATTTATAGATTTTTATAGTAATTTAGACGCTGTATTTAGGGGGAGGCAATTTTCTTTAGTGTTTTAAAAAATTTACAGCATGTGATTAATTTAATGGATTTAATATTAAATAAATGTTGAGAAATATTAATGAGATATTTATATCTTAATATCTATTTGTTATTATTTATGTGAGAATATTCAAAAAAGGGGGATCTTATGAACATTCCAGTGAAGGGAAGCGAACAGGTTACAAAGCAACTTAATGAATGGTATCAAGCAATGTTACAACAACAATTGTCAAAAGCAACTAATTTAAAACAAGAAATTGATAAAAATATTGATGTTTTGAAACAAGAATCAAATAAAATGTTGCAAGAACAAAATTTATTATATTATTTCTTACTAGATTTTCGTTATAAAACGCTTGTTGATAGATTTAGTATCACAAAGAGAAGCTTTGACGAAATAGATTCTTTTAAAATTCCGATGGATGGTTTCTTATCTTATTATTACCATTTTTGTAAAGCGGTATATGCTACTATACTTAAAGATTATAAAGAAGCGAAAAAATATTATGAAAAAGCAGAGTTTTTTTTGAAAGACGTTCCAGAAGAAATTGAACAAGCTGAATTTCAATCTAAGTTAGCCTTATTCTATCATAATAATAATGAACCACTTTTAGCTATTCACTATGCAACTATTTCAAAAGATATCTTCTTTAAACACCAAGGTTATGAAAGTAATACTGCTTCTTGCGAAAATACTATTGGAATGAGTTGTGTATCTCTAAAACAGTTTGAACAGGCCGAGGAACATTTAAATTCTGCATTAAATTTATTACAAAAAAATAATGAAGAAAGATTAATTTCATTCGTGCGGCACAACTTAGGGTGGCTATACGCAAATCAAAACCTTTCTGAATTAGCTATCCGTCACTTATCAGAAGTAACAGAGAAAATACCTAATCATTTCAAAGCTGTTTTTTTACAAGCTAGGGAATATTCTAAGTTAGGTGAAACAAATTTATCTTCTATCCTTATTGAAAAAGGATTGGAACTTTGTTCAGAAGTAGAGAATGAAGAATATACACATCATTTCAATATTTTAAAAACATTAAATAATAATGTGACTATCGAGGAATTAAAAAGGGTAATTGTTACAGGAATTTCTTATTTCAAAGAAGAGAATCTTTCTTATTATGTAGAAGAATATGCTGAGGTGATGGCAGCTAGATTATATGAGATGTGTGATTATAAAACGTCTAGTGAATATTTTTGTTTAAGTCTTGAAGCAAGAAAAACAAATTTAGCTAAAGGGGCGTTAAAATAATGAAGAAACTGAGTTTAATGGTAATGAGTTTAGCTGTTACAGGTATTACAGTTTTTACAATAAATACTACTCCAAAGATTCAACAAACAGCAAGCGCAAATACTGTCGTCAATAAGTTACAATCGACTCACGGAGAAGGGTGGTCTCCAACGGGACCTGAGTTAGTATACTTAGAGGAAAGACAACTCTAAAGTATTATTTTAAGAGTGCTAGCTTTAGTTGATATTATTTACTTGCTTGTAAACATTAAAGGTTTACAAGCAAGTTTTTTGTTGTTAGAGCTACCTTCACATTATGTTGAAAGTAATCCGTCATAATTTTAAAATATTGTAATGAATTTTAATAAAAGATTGTTGAGGAATATAGTGAAGATATTGGAACATGCAAATTCTCATTAGTTATATTAAAATGGATTCATTCTCTTCTCCTTTATTTTTTATCAACATTTGTACAATAGCTAGATTTTTATATTCGAGAATAGTTGTTCCTTATCGATGTACCTGGATATAATAAGAAAAAATGAAGATTGAATAGAAGAATTTTAATAGAACAGTTACCAAGTTAACGCATTAGGAAAGAAATAGGTAGGAAGTAAAGAGCTCTCCTTTGTTCGTGACAGCTTGTTTGGTGTATGTACCTTTTTCGCAGGGGAGGAAATTGATAGAGGTGATAATATACAACTGTAATCACATAGAATATGCTAATGATATGTAATACATAAAATAAACGCAAACTAGAGTATTAAATTACGTTTTTTTTCACAAGATGGAGAAAAAAGTAGAAAAGGTGTTTTTATACGAAAACACCTTTTCTATTTATAATGTTCCTTTATGGAAAATAACGAATCGTGTACTTGAATTTAGTGGGAATTACACTAATAAATAATGCAATTAGGAGCAGAAAAACAGTCTTAGTTCTCTAAATCACGTCCCACAAAAAGTACGATAAGGGCGATTCGACGGCGCTGGAGGCGTGCAGTAATCCGCTTGTTCTTGAGAATATTCATAAGGATTTGCTAAAGCTTGAAGAAGGTTCTCCATTACCCTATAGTCTCCATCTTTAACAGCAGCTTCTAGTGCTTCTTCTACTCGGTGGTTTCGAGGGATGATTACTGGGTTGTTATTTTTCATTAATTTGTATGCATCATCTTTCGATTCTTTTTGTTTTTCTAACCGAGATTGCCATAGCTCGTACCATTCTTTAAATTCAGGACTTTCAAATAAAGGTGTATTTTCTAATGTAGTGTCAGTTAATGCACGGAATGTATTTGTATAATCTGCTTTATATTTTTCCATTGTTTTTAAAAGTTTCTCAATAAGTGATTGATCTTGCTCTTCATTGCTAAATAGTCCTAATTTTTTCTTCATTCCGAGGAACCAATTGTTTTCGTACTGCACGTTAAACTTTGAAATTTCATCTTGTGCAATCTTTAGCGCTTCTTCTTCATCTTCGTGTAGAATCGGCATTAAAGATTCAGCTAATCGTGCAAGGTCCCATGCAGCCATATACGGCTGATTTCCATATGCGTAGCGGCCTTGTACATCAATAGAACTAAATACAGTTCCTTGGTCATAACTATCCATAAAGGCACAAGGACCGTAATCAATCGTTTCACCGCTAATCGTTATATTATCAGTATTCATTACGCCGTGAATGAAGCCGACGAGTTGCCATTTTGCGATAAGGATTGCTTGTTTCTTAATAACTTCTTGTAGTAGTGCGACATATGGATTTTCATGAGATTCAATCTCTGAATAATGTCTCTTTATCGTATAATCAGCTAAAGCTTTGAGATCCTCGATTGAGCCGCGAGCTGCAGCGTATTGGAATGTTCCAACGCGTATATGACTGCTTGCAATCCTTGTTAAAATAGCCCCAGGTAGCTTTGTTTCGCGATAGATTGGTTCGCCAGTTGAGACTACTGCTAAACTGCGAGTAGTTGGAATATCAAGTGCGTACATGGCTTCACTAATAATATATTCACGTAGCATCGGACCAAGCGCAGCACGGCCATCACCGCGGCGTGAATATGGAGTAGGGCCAGAACCTTTCAATTGAATATCAAAGCGTTCGCCTGAAGGAGTAATTTGTTCCCCGATTAAAAGGGCACGACCATCTCCTAACATGTTGAAATGACCAAATTGGTGTCCAGCATATGCCTGAGCTAGTGGATGAGCTCCTTTTGGAATAGTATTACCAGCTAAAATGGCAATTTCAGCGTCCTTTTTTAGTTCCTCAGGATTAAAGCCAAGAGATATTGCTAAAGAATTATTTAGTTTAATTAACTCCGGTGAGTGTACAGGAGTTGGGGGGATTTCGTTGAAAAATGATTTGGGCAGGTCAGTATAACTACTCTCTAAATTCCAACCAGTTTCGTTTTTATTAGTCATCGTATCTCCTCCTTTTTGTGTGTTTTTGAAATTTGAATTGTAATGGGTTTTTAATTATTTTCTTGTACTGATATGTATTCTGTGTGAGGTTAATTAAAAATATTATACGTTTATTGTAAATGATCCCCTTGAAATCTATTGTAAGGACTTCATTACATTGTGTCCATTTAACTGTCATAAAAACAAAAAGAGCCTTCGTTATATAACGAAGGCTCTTTTTGTTTTTTTCCTTTTATTCATACACAGTCTTCATAGTTGTAGCTGTATAAAAGGAAAAAAGAAATTTGGGGCGTAATCTATCTATATGATAATTCAAAATGAAATATAAGTCTATATTTTTGTTGGTTTTTTGATTATATTTATGTCACTGAGCTCAGAAGAATATATGTGGAGGGAAAATATATGAAATCAAAACATGTACCAGTTTTAATTGTTGGAGGGGGCTTATCAGGATTATCGTCTGCATTATTTCTTGCGAAACATAACATTGATTATGTGCTTATAGAAAGGCATCCGTCTACTGCGATTCATCCGAAAGCAGGTGGAATCACATTTCGCACAATGGAATTATTTCGAGAATTAGGTCTAGAAAAAGGAATTAGATTAGCTGGTAAAGCATTAGAGAATTGTCACGGGAGAATTGCGGTTCAAACAATAGCTGAGGTAAAG
Organism: Bacillus altaicus; assembly: GCF_042136375.2. Taxonomy (NCBI): domain Bacteria; kingdom Bacillati; phylum Bacillota; class Bacilli; order Caryophanales; family Bacillaceae; genus Bacillus; species Bacillus altaicus. The sequence goes on from NZ_CM143394.1 coordinate 2,222,984, forward strand.
AATGAAGAGTTGGAACAAATAAGGGCGGCACAGTATGAAAATAATGAAAAGTTAGTTCGTAAAGTGGAAGAGATTAGCCCATCAAAACAAACTGCTTGTTATCAAATTACTTTAGAAGAGATGATGTTACAATACGCGCAAAAGTTAGGCGGAAATCTATCTTTTAATCATGAACTGGTTTCTTATGAGCAAAATGAGAACGGAGTAATAGCAACTATTCGAAATCGTGAAACGAAAGAAGAGAGCGCTATTTATTGCGATTATGTAATTGCAGCAGATGGAGCGAAAAGTAAAATACGTGAACAGCTAGGTATTCTAACCGAGGGCCGTGGTACAATCGGTGGTTATTATATGAACATATATTTTGAAGCAGATTTGAGTGAATTTATTAAAGGAGACGCATTCGGTTTTACTATGATATTACATCCAGAAGTAATTGGTGCGCTTATTCCAGTCAATAACGAAAGTAAATGGATTTATCATGTAGCTTATGATCCAGTAAAAGGGGAGCGACCAGAGGATTTCTCTATAGAACGCTGTAAACAAATTATTCAAACTGCAATTGGAAGTACGGATATTAAGCCAGAAATATTAAGTGTTTTGCCGTGGGAAGCGAGTGAAAGTACAGCGGTGAAATTTCAGGACAATCGCATCTTTTTAGTTGGTGACTCAGCACATATTATGCCGCCAACAGGAGGATTCGGTTCAAATACAGGAATACAAGATGCACATAATTTAGCTTGGAAATTGGCTGCTGTTATAAAAAGTAAAGCAAATCCCAAATTGTTAGAAACGTATCATGACGAGAGATATCCTGTTGCAAAATTAACGACGGACCATGCGAGTAGTATATTATTTCGTGCTGCGGGCAGAGAGGGGGGTAATTTGAGTAATATGGATAGTTTAGCTGTCACTGCTGGTTATCAGTATTGCTCAGAAGCAATTATAGACGAATGTAACACACCGCATAGAATGGATATAGTTGATTTGAACGGACGCCCGGGAACGCGTACGCCACATTTTTGGGGAACTTATGAAGGAAAAGAAGTTTCTATACTTGATCTATTTGGTAGCAACTTTGTGTTACTTACTGGAGCAGAGCCTAGTGCTTGGACTGAAGCTGCAAATGTTGTTTCATCCCGATTAGGAGTAAAGATAAAAGTGTATCAGGTGGGTTTAACTGGTGAGTTCATCGATCAAAGTAATAATCTTAGAAATTTATATGGGATAGAAAATGGAGGAGCGGTAGTAATAAGGCCAGATGGATTTATAGGATGGCGTACGGAAAACGAGGTATTAAAGCCGAACGTATTACTTGAAGACGTAATGAAGCATTTATTGTGTAATTAAATAAGAAGCACCTCTTGTATTTTAGCGACAAGTTTATATAAAAGTAAACGAATATTAAAAATGTAAATCTTTTATGAAGAAAATCTAAAGAAATGTCATGGGAGTGACATTTCTTTTTTAATATGCTGTATAATCAATTTAGAAATGAGATTCGTTTTCATTAACGCTCATTTCCTCTTTTAAAATTACCTGTAATTTTAGCCATAATAAGTTGTTTTTCTTTTTCGTTATTTGTCCGATTTATTTTGTTTAAAAATTTTTCAGCGTCATTTCCTTTTAAAATCATAATTTGTTTTCCGTAATATTCAATTAAAACTATATTGTTATTTTTTGTTGCTCGATAATGAAACATCATATCATCTAAACGATTGTGGTGCTTATCGGTATTTTTCAAATTAACGCCTCCATTCTTGTTAATGTGTAACGAATGTTACATAAAAAAATGAATTTAAGTGGGATGTATCCGATTGTAAGGTGGAAATTTTGTAAAAAAGAACTACAATAGAAAGTAGTCAAAATTAGAGTGTGAGAAAAAGGAATCTAGTGTAATATGATGAATGATAGATAGATTATAAAATGTTTGAAAATTAAAAGATATAGAATAGAATGGAAAATTATAAAGTGAAATTAGATAAAAGAGGGTTCCTATATGTTTAAGAAATGGTTAATTGTTTTTTTTATTTTTGCTATTTTTTGTGGGAGTGTCGCTGCACTCATACATGCAAATAAAGAAAAGAAATACAGTTTGAAGGCATTTTCAAATTTTGAGGATAAAGTTGGAAATGTTCAACCGAAAGTTGATGCGAATCAGCAAAAACGTTATGATATTGCAGCAACGAAACTCGATCAATATTTAAAAGATAAAGGATTTAACGGAACGGTTCTCGTAACGGATAAAAATAATGTGGTTTTACGAAAAGGCTACGGGTATGCGAATATAAAAGATAAAGTTTTAACAACGCCAAGAACAAAATATCGCATCGGTTCCATAACGAAAACAGTAGTTGCAATATCTATATTACAGCTAAGAGAAAAAGGGAAATTGAATATTGAAGACAATGTAAATAAGTATATTCCATCGTTTCCAGCAGATAAAAACATTACGTTACGAAATTTGTTAACACATACGTCCGGGTTACCAGATCAGGGACAAGGTAGTGTTGATGCGGCATCACGTTTAAAGTTAGTAACGTGGATTGGAGCGCAAAAGTTGCAATTTCCTGCAGGGACAGGATGGAAATATACAGATTATAATTATATGGTACTTGCGTATATTGTAGAAAAGATATCGAATAAACCGCTTGCTGAATATGTGAAAGAAAACATTTTTACTCCTGTTGAAATGAATGAATCTGGTATGGGTGCAACTCTCCCTGAAGATATTTTCTTAGCAGAAGGTTACACGAAAAAAGATAATGAGTTAATAGCTGCACCCCGCTTAAAAATGAACTGGCTGTATGGTTGTGGTGAAATGTATACGACCGTTGAAGATATGAAAAGATTAGATGAGGCTATTATGGATGGAAAGCTGATTTCTAAACAAAGCTTATCAGATATGTTTACAGTATCACCTGCGAGAAAATATGGATTTAGCTTCTATATTTACCCAGATTATTATCATAACCACGGTGTATTAGCTGGCTGGAACACTTTTAATAATTTTAACTGGGATAAAAGAACGTTTGTAATATTATTCTCTAACGTACAAAATGGTATGAATGATACATTTAATCAAGAGTTTAGGAAATTAGCGAATGATTTAATAGAAGGAAAATAATTATTTAAAAATCGGTATTGATATAAAATTATCAATACCGATTTTTTTATTTAGTGAACAAGCATGTATGAGAGGGGATTAGTATTAGAATAAATTTATGAAGGAAGTTAAATGATATGGATGTTAAATATAGGAAGTGTATTTTGTGAATGTCATCTATTTGTATTGAAATTATGTGATTATCATGCGGAAGAATAATTGGTAATTTTTACATTGATGAAAAAGCTTGAGCTTCACACTATGTTAAGCCTTACAGTATTGTAGACATGAACAGGAGGTTGAAAAATGAAAAAAATAGTAAAGTTTTGTTTAATAGCTACATTATCTACAACGATTATTAGTGGATGTTCTTTTGAAGGGAATAATGAAAATGCCAAAGGGAAAGAGAAAGAGGATAAAAAAGTAGAGGTACAGAAAAACGCTGGAAAATATACGATGCCGGATGAAAAAGATAAACATGAAGGTACATGGCTACAATGGCCTCATGAATACACATATGGTCAAGAGTATAAACAAGAAGTTGAACCTATTTGGATTAAGATGGCAAGTGCTTTAACTGAGGGTGAAAAAGTCCACATTGTTGCATATGATGAGGAAGAGAAAGAGCGAATCAATAAGCTTTTAATAGATAAAGGGCTGAATATGGATAAAGTTGATTTCTTTATCGCTCCTACTGATGATGTGTGGGCAAGAGATAGTGGACCGATTTTTGTTTATGACAATAATAAAAATCTGAAAATATTAGATCCAGCATTTAATGGTTGGGGAAAGAAAACTCCATATAAAAATGATGCCCGTATACGTGAGAATGTTAGTAAACAATTAGGGATTGAAAGAATTGATTGGGGGAAATTTGTCCTTGAAGGTGGCGCAATTGAATTAGACAGCAATGGGACTGCTTTATTAACTCGAAGCGCAGTAACGAATAAAAATAGAAATCCTGATTTATCAGAAGCGGAAATTGAAAAATATATAAGTGACCTTGGGGTGACAAACTTTATTTGGTTAGATGGAGTGCCTAATTTAGATATTACTGATTTTCATATTGATGGATTTGCTAAATTCCATGATAAATCTACAATCGTAACGATGGCAGAAGATGACTTGGCTGAATGGGGCTTGTCAAACAAAGATATGGATAAATTGTTAGATGCAAAAAATGCTTCAGGACAGAAATATAAGTACGAATACTTACCGCTTAGTAAAGATAAAGTTACTTTAGAAGGTGGAAAAACTCTAGATTATAAGGGGTCGTATATCAATTATTATGTTGGGAATACAGTTATATTGGTGCCTAACTATAATGATCCAAATGACAAAATCGCAAACGATACGATTCAGAAATTATACCCGGATCGTAAAGTAGTGGGAATTGATGTGAGAGAGCTTTATAAAAATGGCGGAATGATCCATTGTGTGACACAGCAACAACCGATTCAATTGAAGTAATCGATTATAGTTTCGTTATGTTGCTTTATAGACAAAATAGGTGAAATGCTATCTTTACTTATTTTGTCTTGTTTTAACATCTGTAACAAGAACGGAATGTATAATTTTAATGTAACGATAATTAAATAAAAGTATATTGTCATTATTGTTTTATATGGAAAAGGAGAAAAATGTTTGTGTTAAAGAATTTAAAAAGAGTATTTTCGTTTTTCCCTATCGTTCTACAGTACATTATAAATGTAGCTTTGATCTGTTTGGGAATTGTTTTAAGTGTGTTTCTTATGAAAGAAGTCATTCAATTTATACAAGAACTTAAATTAAATAGTGAGGAATCTAGTTATCATTTAATTGATAGCATTGTCGTATTCTTTTTATATTTTGAATTCATCGTAATGATTATAAAGTATTTTCAAATGAACTTTCATTTTCCATTACGTTATTTTATATATATAGGTATTACGGCTATTGTTCGTCTAATTATTATAGACCATGATAGTCCAATGGATTCATTGATATATGCTTGCGCGATTCTTGTATTAATTAGTGCTTTATTCATTGCAAATTCTAAAATAATGCGTCGTGATTTAGAAGAGTGAACGTTTGTTGTTTAAATCAAAAAAGATGTTTTATCTTTTGGTAAAAAGGAGTAACAGTATTGAAAGAAATAATCTTAACCAGTTTTATAATAATAGGGTTTATGATTCTACTATTTAATTGTATACTTTCATAATTTAAAAGAATAAAAGGTTAATAAGGAAAGAGGTTTTTGTAAATATGGTTCATTACAATAATCAAAATAGTTTACATCAAATATTTACATTAAAGGGAACGGTTGTAAGAGGTATTTTCCCGCAAATTTTATTATATATATGTATTTCAACGATAGTAACTGTGATTAATTATTATTATGTAGAAATAAAAATTAATCAAACTCCTTGGGTAATTGTTGGAGGAGCTTTAGGTCTACTGTTAGTTTTTCGTACTAACACTGCCTATGATAGGTATTGGGAAGGTAGAAAGTTATTTGGCACGATTGGTGCTTGTACTAGAAATTTGGCAGTTAGTTTTTTATGTTATTGGGAGTCTGAAGAGGAAAATACGGATAAGGAAAAACTAAAATTTTTACATTTATTAATTGCTTTTCCAAAGATAGCGAAAGGACATTTGAGAGACGAAAAAGATTTATCCGAAATAAAAGCATTGTTTGATATTTGTTCTGAGAAGGAAAAAGAAATGTTGGCTGAGTCTATTCATTTACCGATTAGTATAGTTTTTATGTTAAAAAATATACTATCAAAAGGTTTGAAAACGGGTCAAATTCATCCAAATGCAATAATTAATATGGAAGCTGATTTGAATACTCTGCTTACGGCTGTGGGTGGATGTGATCGAATCAAAACAACGCCTATTCCTTTTGCATATTTTGCTCATATTAAAATTTTACTGCTCATATTTTGCGGGACTTTACCGATTGGTCTTGTTGATAGCCTTGGATGGTTTACAGTACTTGCAACTACGTTTATAAGTTTTGCATTTATAGGGATTGAAGCAATCGGGGTTGAAATTGAGGATCCATTTGGTCAGGATCCAAATGATCTCCCGTTAGAAGGAATTTGTATAGGGGTAGAAACGCATTTAGTGAATTTATATAATCAAAACGCTCTATTAGAAGTAGTGGATTTGAATCTTGATAAAAAAATCATCTAATCCTTCATTGTGTACGACGATTAAAATTTAAAAATCTTGTCAAGAGTCAGTTTACGGCTTAACGACGTCTTTATCCCGCTATTTGTGGGCAGTAAAACTCCCCTCTCAAAACATGGCGGATGCAAGGAAGTTAGGTGGAAGATAACTGCCCGTAAATGCCCGATTGGTTCAACTAATAATCAGTGGGGATGGACAAAACCCCCACTGATTAAAGTTTCACTTTATATTTTTTATATAAATATATAATATTACCCCGTGCTATAATCCATTCATGAAATGTGCACGTTTCAAAAATTGTAATGAAAAGAGAAATGAATTGGGGAATAGTTGGCTTATTGAAAACAGTTATTCAATCATTATTAAAAAGCGAGGTAAGTAATATGGAACAAAAACATAGTGGCATTATTTTTACTGCAATACCAGATGAATCGAATGAATATTATCGACCATTTTATGAAGACATTATTTATTTTAATGAATACTTAAATGAAAATAAAGCATTTACCGATCAACTTATATCTTTATCTGTTGAAGAGCAAGACTTTCATACAAATTTTTTTGAGTATGATGATATTTGGCTAAGAGATGTTGCACCAGTTGTAACAAATCATCTAGTTAAATTCAAATATCAACCAAATTACTTACCGAAAGATCAAGGACGATATTTAGATCAACAATTTAATAAATGGTTGAAAAAAAACGACTTTGAATATGTGACATCTCCATTGATATTAGACGGTGGAAATCTTATTTGGAATAAAAAAGATACCGTTATATTAACGGAACGCATATTTGATGATAATTATGATTGGACGGAAGAAGAAATTATAGAGCAACTGGAATGGGATTTAGATGTGAGTCGGGTTATTATTATTCCTGCTGAAGAGGGAGATGTACTTGCACACGCAGACGGGATGGTTAAATTTATTGATGAACATACAATGTTTATTAGTGATTTTTTAGGGGATCATGAATTTAGATATAAGGTTCAAGAGATTATTCAAGAGCAAATGCCAGAGGCTGAATTTATAGTTGTTCCTTCGTCATATACAGAGAAGGGTCAATACGATGAAGAGATAGCGTCAGCAAAAGGTTTATATATAAATATGTTAGAAACATGTGATACGCTTTACGTTCCTAAGTTTGGATTAGCTAAAGATGAGGAAGTTTTACGATATATTCAACAGCATACTGAGAAACAAGTTATTCAAAGTCATGTAGGAGAAATATCGACAATGGGAGGCGCGATGAATTGTTTAACGTGGTATTGTCCTAGTCATTTGTTACCTTCAAAAATGAAAAGGCTGAACGATCAGAATGAAGGGTCCTCAATCAGAAAAATATTTGATTGGTTTTAATAAATAAGCTTATATATAAGAAAATGTATTCAAGGGGTATTTATATGTATACAATTACTGAATTTTCACGGATTTGTAAAATGAGTACACGAATGTTAAGGCATTATGATAAAGAGGAAATATTGAAACCAGCATATGTGAATCCGGTAAATGGATATAGATATTATGAGCAAGGGCAGCTTGAAATAGCGCTGAAAATTAAAAAGCTAAGGGAGTATAAGTTTCCTTTACCGAAAATCAAAATAATTCTTCAATCATCAGATCAAGATTCATTTATTAAACATATGCAATCACAAATTATAGAGTTGTCTCATGAGGTGAAACAAAATTTACAGGTTATTTCAGAAATGAATGAAATGGTAAATATGAATAATGGTTTAAATATTGCTCGTCATAGAAGTTACGATATATTAATTGGAATGAGAAATGAAATAACGGTAATTGCTCAAAGATTACAAATAGATATAGATGATATGGATGATTATTTTTATGACTTATATGAAAATGTACAAAAAAATAGCTTTCAAATAGTCGGTTCTCCATCCGTAGTTTTTTATGATAAAGAGTATATTCCAAATCACAGTGATATTGAATTAAGAATTCCGGTTATGTATGAGGACAATAAAGGCGTATTACAAGAATGCGAAATAAAAAAGCTAAATCAGCGTCAAATCGTTACTACTATACATTATGGAAGTTACGACTATATAGGTTACGCTTATATAGCGTTAGAAGAATGGATTGAAAGAAATGGTTATGTAATAAATAATTCACCATATGAGGTCTACATAAAGGGACCTGAATGTGATTGTTTAGTAGAGGAGTATGTGACACAAATTTGTTTTTTAGTTACGAAAATAGAATAAGAATAAGGATTGACATTAACATTATGTCAATCCTTATTCTATATACGAGAGCGATTTATCCCGCTATTTGCGGCAGTAAGACTCCCGCCTCAAAATTCGGCGAATGCGAGGGAGTTAGGTGGGAGCCCTGCTGCCCGTAAAGCCGGATTGGTGTGGGCTAATAATCAGTGGGTGATGGAGAACCCCCCCACTGATTAAAGTTTCACTTTATCATAATAAAAAGGAGAAAGAATATGAAAAGAACAATCATGATTATTTGTCTGATTTTGAGCATGGTATGGATTTCAGCGTGTACGCCTGAAGTAGGAGAAGGTGAGAATGGTAGCTCTGCTCTACCTAGTCAGTTGCCCAAAAATGTAGTGTTTAAAAATGGTACAATCTATACTTCTAATGAAAAGCAAGAAATGGCAGAAGCTGTAGAGATTAAAGATGGGAAAATCACTTTTGTCGGTTCAAATAAGGATGTAGAAGAATTAATAAAGAAAGATACGAAAGTGATAGATTTACAAGGACGTTTTATCCTTCCTGGTTTTGTGGATAATCATAATCATATTTTTGAAGCAAAATCACCAGCAGCGGGGAATTGTAGTGTCTCACCAGATGCTTCGCTGCAAGAACAACGCTCGTATTTAAAGGCTTGTAAAAAAGATGTAAAGACAGGGGAATGGGTAAGCGGAACTGGGTTTAGTTTGGAAGAGCTGTTAAAAGATATGGACGGAAAATCAGAACAGCAGACTCCATTACAAGTTCTGGATGAGTTGTTTCCTAATAATCCGACATTAATTATGGAAAGAACCTCTCATTCTGTATGGGTTAACTCAAAGGCATTGGAATCAGCAGGAATAAATAAAGAGACGAAAGATCCGCAAGGTGGAAGAATCATCCGGGATCCAGAGACAGGAGAACCTTTTGGAATTCTGTATGATACAGCTGGGGATATTGTGATGGAAAAAGCATGGAATTCTCAATCAAACCTCTTTGAAAAAAACTATGAAGGTTTGTTAGACGGTTTAGATGAGGTTGCAAAGAATGGTATTACTACAGTCGGTGATGGACGTCTCTATTGGAAGCGAGGCTGGTTAGATGTTTGGAATAAAGTATATGATGAGAAAAAGTTAACGTCACGAGTAGTACTTCGTCCGTGGGTATATCCGAACTTAAATGAAGCAGAACAAATGGAGTATTTCAAAAAAATTAAGCGTGATGATGTATCATCTCGAATGCTTATTAATCAAGTGAAAATGTATAGTGATGGAATTAGTATTAACAGCACAGCTAAAATACTAGAAAAATATAAATTTGAGTGGTTTAAGGGAACACCGTATGGCTTGAACTATATTCCAGAAGAAAAAATGAAATGGTGGTTAACGGAACTTAATAAACTTGGTTACGGTGCACTCATTCATACGATTGGGGATGGCGGGGGAAGAGAGAGTTTAAATGCAATTGAAGCAGCGAAAAAAGAAGGTGCAAATCAGCCTTATACGCTCACACATGTTGAGATGGTAGAAGATAGTGATATAAATCGTTTTGCTAAGTTAGGTATTAGCGCTGATTTCCAAGTAGGCCATGATTTTGCGGAAGATCCTACACAAAGCTGGGCAAGTACGTATTTTACAGATCAACAGATGAAACGAATTATGCCGTTAGGGCGAATTTGGAAAACAGGAGCAAATGTATCGCTTAGTAGTGATTGGGATGTAAATGAACTAAATCCACTTGTGACGATTTCGAATGCATTAAGTATTGATGAGAAAGGCTTATCCGATGTACATGCAGCTATTGATGCTTATACAATTAAGCCAGCCAAAGCACTAGGTCTTGATAAAATTACTGGATCGATTGAAGTAGGTAAATCAGCCGATATAGTAGTATTAAACGAAGATATTACTAAAATGAGTGCCGATAAGATTCCGAATGCGAAAGTTTTAATGACAGTTTTACAAGGAGAAGTAGTGTATCACAAGGGAGAATAAAGAATCCGCGTATGAAGTAGTTACAAGTAAATGAAGATATTTCTGTTGACCTTAACACGATGTCAAAGTTTAGACTGAACTTACATTCGAAGAAGGGGTGAACATGTATGAGAAATATGGGAAATATGGGAAATAGTTTATATTATATGCCTGCTGAGTGGGAAAAACATGAGGGAACATGGCTCCAATGGCCTCATGATAAGGCTCATAGAGGCGAAGGTTACAGATCTAAGCTAGATGATATTTGGGTAACGATGGCAAAGGAGCTTCATTACGGAGAGAATGTGCATATTGTTGTATTTGATGAGGAAGAAAAAGTACATGTCCAATCGAAGTTAATTGAAGCGAATGTAGATATGGATAAAATTGATTTTTTAATTGAAGAAACGGATGATGTTTGGATAAGAGATAATGGACCGATCTTTGTAAAAGATAAGGAAGGCAATCTCTGTTTAACACACTGGGTATTTAATGGTTGGGGGGATAAATATCCGTATGAAAATGATGCTGTTATTCCGGAAAAAATAAGTGGAATGTATAGCATTCCAAAAGTTGAATCTAGTGTCTGTCTAGAAGGTGGAGGAATAGAGATAAACGGAAATGGAACCTTAATGGCGGCAAAAACTTCTATTATAAATGAAAATCGAAATCCTACACTCAGTCAGGAAGAGATTGAAATGGAGTTAACGAAGTATTTGGGAGTAACGAATTTCATATGGATAACTGGTATTCGCGGTGAGGATAATTATGATGAAGATACGGATTACCATATTGATGGGGCAGCACGTTTTGTAAATGAAAATACGATTCTTTATGAATATGATCCTTTTGGGGAAGGAGAGTCGTACCTTTTGGAGGCACATGAAAAGCATTATCAAGAATTGCGACAAGCGAGAAATATAGATGGAAATCCATTTCAACTCATCCCAGTACCGGTAACAAGAAAAGTGGTAAAAGAGGCAGACTGTAAAGGGTCGTATTTAAATTTTTATATTGGAAACGAGGTTGTATTGGTTCCTATATACGGTGATGAACATGACAAGTTAGGGCTTCAAATTATTGAAGGGCAATTTCCAGGAAGAAGAATTGTCGGTGTTTATGTAAATGAACTGTATGCGTATGGTGGTATGATTCATTGTGTGACGCAGCAACACTTGGAATAAACGTAATATTCGATTTTTAACATTGGGATATTACTTATATGAAAAAAGAATGCAGAGTATAATAATCTGTACCCTTTGTAAAGGACATTTTTAAAAAAGTTAGGCAACATCAAGAAGATGATTTCTGTATCCAACAGGAGTCATCTTTTTTAAATTCCATTGATATCTATAGTGATTATAGTACGTCATATATTTCTTAATCTCTTGTTTCAACTCAGTAAAAGACTCGCAAGGTTTTATATGTGCTTCATCTTTCAGATGACCAAAAAATGATTCTTGTGGAGCGTTATCCCAACAGTTCCCTCTTCTTGACATAGATTGTCCGAGCTTTAGCTTTTTGACTAATTTTTGGTAGGTAGGGCTTGTGTAGTGGGCTCCTTGATCTGAATGAATATATGCACCTTCAGTCAATCGAATCCTCTTATTCCGTTTTAGTTTATGAAGAGTTGTTGTTACGAGGTCTAATGTCATCTGTTCTGAAACATGGTAAGCTAAAATTTCATTGGTTGAGCCATCTAAAATTGTAGATAAATAAGCTCTTTTATTCTTACCGTAAACTAAATAAGTGATATCTGTAAGAAGCGTTTTCCTGGGGTGTTTTGTTTAAATTCTCGATTTAATTGATTCGGCACTACTCGATGTTCTTTTGAAGCTTTCAGCATTCTTTTATAAGGATTTGCTTTCCGAATCGGACAGATAATCTCATATTTTTTCATGATTCTACGGATACGCTTTAAATTGTAGACAACTTGAAAATGACCCACCAATGTCATTTTTATTTGACGAGCCCCTTTCTTTCGATTTCTAAATCGAAGTGCTTTTAATATGATTTTTTTCACGATTTCATCTTGATTGTTCTTTTGTTTCCGTTGTTCTTGAGATGAAATGGAAAAATAATTATAGTATCCCGAACGGGATACACCAGCTACTTTACACAAATAACTCACCATATTTCTTAAGTTATATTTTATGATGACAGAACGAATCAGGATATATTTCTGACTAGGTGATAACGTTATTTCCTTCTCATCCTCCCTTCCATAAGTTTCATTTTTTTAACAATTCATTTTCTGCCTTTAGTAAGTTCCGTTCGGCTTCTAAACGAGCATACTTCTCTTCTAACGTAAGCTCTCTCTCAAGAGTTCTTCCCGCGTTTTGGGTGCGTGTATCTCGCAAACCAAATACACCATTTTTTCTGTAAGCAGCACGCCACCTACTTCCTGATGACATAATTCGTTTCATTCCAATCATATCTATATCAAAACCACATTCTTCAAAAATATTTCGAGGTAGTTTTCCTTTCTCATTTTCCTCAATAAAAATACGCTTAAATTCATCTGTATAAGTGATACCTTTCTGACTTACAGATTTTATGTAGGGGTTATTTGATAGAATTTGAATGTCTCTTTCTGTAAATAGCTTTTTTGTCATTTTGAACTTTCTCCGATCCCAATTTTCTCTCATTATACAAGAAATACCCTATAGAATAGACTTTTTTTCAGTGTCTATTCTATAGGGTACATTTTATAAATCTGCATTCTTTTTTTCTACAATGCTGAAAACTCTTCAACAAGTGCATTAAAACGATTTAATGCACTTTCAATCGGTTCTGGTGTAGTTAAATCAATGCCAGCTTTTTTCAGTAGGTTTAATGGATAGTCAGAACTTCCGCCTTTAAGGAATTCAATATAGTTTTTCTGAGCATTTGGATCACCACTTAATAATTTATCGGCGATTTGAATGGCAGAAGCGAATCCAGTTGCGTATTTGTATACGTAAAATGGACGGTAGAAATGAGGGATTCTAGACCAGCCATATTTTACTTCTTCGTCAAATACGAGGGAGTCACCATTATATTCTCTAAATAAGTTTTCGTAAATTTCACTAAAGACTTTGGCATTTAATGGTTTACCTTGTTCGGCCATTTCATGTGTGATTTTTTCAAATTCTGCAAACATGATTTGTGTAAAGAAAGTACCTTTAAAGCTATCGATAAAGTAGTTAATTAAATGATTACGTACGTTCGTTTCTTTTGCTTCTTTTAATAAATAGTGAATTAATAACACTTCATTTACTGTAGAAGCGACTTCTGCAACAAAGATAGTATAGTGTGCAGAAATTCTTGGCTGGTATCCGTGTGAGTAATGCGTATGCATTCCGTGACCACATTCATGAGTAAGAGTGAAAAGGCTATTTAAATCATCGTGATGATTTAAAAGAATGAAAGGATGAACACCGTATACACCAAAGTTATAAGCACCAGAACGTTTTCCTGGTGTTTCTCTCACGTCTATATAGCGTTTATCTTTAAAGGTTTTTAATGTGTCGATATATTCTTCACCTAAAGGAGCTAGTGACGCGATCATTATATCAAACGCTTCGTTGTATGGAATGTCTTGTTTTACACCTTTTACTAAATCAACACTCAAGTCGTATTGTCTTAGTTCATCTACAGCTAACTTTTCTTTTCTAAGTTCATTATACGTATGTAATGATTGAATATTTTTTTTCGTTGTCTCGATTAAATTTTCATATACTTCTTTCGGAACCATATCGCCAAATAATGATTTTTCTAAAGCTGATGGATATTTTCTTAGCTTTGAAACAGTAACATTATTTTTAATAGCTGCCGATAAAGTAGAAGCGATAGAGTTTTTTAACTGAACATATGGCTTGTAATAAGCTTTATAAGCTTCTTTACGTTTTTCACGATTCTCATCTTCTATTAACTTTGCATACATTCCGCGTGTTAAGCTTACTTTTTCTCCATTATCAGTAGTCACTTCACCAAAAATTATATCTGCATTATTTAACATGCCAAATGTATGCTGCGGGGAGGAGAGTGCTTCACCCATTTGTGATAAAATCTCTTCTTGGTCTTTATTCAAAACGTGTTTTTTATAACGATATAATTCGAATAAGTCTTCTTTATAATATTGTAAGCCTTCTGCTTCTTCTATGTAAGAATGTAATGTGTTTTCATCTACGCTAAGTAAGAATGGGGAAAAGAAAGATTTAGCTGCACTTACTTTCACGTGTAATTGTGATACTTTATCGACAAGGGATTGAGCGTCAGTATCGCGTGTATCAAGATCAGATTGTAGTCTTGCATAAGCGAACATTAAAGATATTATGCTAGATATTTCTTCACTCTTTGTTAAATAAGCTAATAAACTATTGCCATCGTGAATATTTCCATTAAACCCGTGTAGTTCATTCGTTAATACTTCAATTTTATGAAAGTCGCTTTCCCAATCTTCAATTGTATGGTAAATGTCCGTTAAATCCCATTTTTCTTTATCAGCTACTTGTAGTCGATCTTTAAGTTCTGTCATAATCATTTCCTTTCTAAATATGTAGTTATGTTCCTATATAACTATGAAATACAACAAATTGCAAAAAATCCCTGCTGGAAAATAAAAAGCTTTGCCGGAAATGGCAAGGCTTTAAAAGTTATAATGTAATGCCGAACGTTGAATGAAGAAGGTTTGTATATTGTTCTTTTGTAATTGTTTCTTTTGTTTTATTTCTATCTTTCGTTACTGTAAGGCTATCTTTTGTTAATGATGCGTGCCCGTCATGAGTAAGTTTTACAACAAGAGGTACTTTGTTAAATGGTGAACCTTCATGTTCAACAATAATTTTTTGTGCTGCATTTGCTTTCGTTTCATCCACTTCTTCCAAGTAAAATGCATAACCTACTGTCCAATCATCAGTAGGAGATTGATCTAGAAACGCATTGTTTTTACGCATTTCTAAAATATAATTACCTTTTTCAGTCGTTTCTTTACGAATACGATAGTCGCCTGTTACAGAATGAACGATCTCACCTGAGAAAGGAACAGGGGAAAGGGGTAAATATGATCCGAAACCTACTTCAATTAAGTAAAGTTCATTATGATGTTGTAAAACAGTTGCGATATGTCCTGAATCTACAGCCCATATAGAATTTGCAGCGTTATAAACTGTTCCTGAAACGAGATGGACATCGAATTTAGAGTCTTTAAGGAAGTAATACATAGCCGGATTGAGTTCATAACAAAGGCCACCACGGTTGTTTATTAAAATTTTTTCTTTTAGATTTTCTTTTGATATTTCTTTAAAGTTGTTTTCAAGAATATTTAAGTTTTCAAAAGGGACAGATTGTGACATTGCATACATAAAGTTAGGTAAATCTTTAAAAGAAACTATTTCTTTATTCTCTATATTTAATCGTGCGAAAAATTGTTTTTGAAAGTCTGTCATAGAAATCCCTCCGTCATACTTTTATAGATAAATTGTATACAATTTTGAATCCGATGTGAATTTTAAACTATGTGGGGTACTTGTGGAATAGTTGAATTCATATTTTGAAAAATAATGTGAGAGATTAAAAGATTGTTACTTTACTAACTGTAGAACGAATATTATAATAACTTTAACGAATTATGCAAACGTTTTCTTGAAGGGGATGGTGTAAATATGTTGAAAAGGATTACGGTAGTCTGTTTATTGTTTATTTTGCTTTTTCCTAATATATATGAGGGAAACAAGGCAGAAGCAGCAACAGTGAACAATGGAACATTAATGCAGTATTTTGAGTGGTACGCTCCGAATGATGGGAATCATTGGAATCGTTTGCGTTCTGATGCTGAAAGTTTAGCTCATAAAGGAATCACATCTGTATGGATACCACCTGCATATAAAGGGACTTCGCAAAATGATGTAGGGTATGGGGCCTATGATTTATATGATTTGGGGGAGTTCAATCAAAAAGGAACGGTGCGGACGAAATATGGGACAAAAGCACAGTTGAAATCTGCAATTGACGCTTTACATAAGCAAAACATCGACGTATACGGTGATGTAGTTATGAATCATAAAGGTGGGGCTGATTATACTGAAACCGTAACAGCTGTTGAGGTAGACCGTAACAATCGAAATATTGAAGTATCAGGTGATTATCAAATTAGTGCATGGACGGGGTTTAATTTTCCAGGGCGCGGAGATGCTTATTCTAATTTCAAATGGAAATGGTATCATTTTGACGGAACGGATTGGGATGAAGGAAGGAAATTAAATCGAATTTATAAATTTAGGGGTATAGATAAAGCGTGGGATTGGGAAGTGTCTAGCGAAAATGGAAATTATGATTATTTGATGTATGCAGATCTTGATTTTGATCATCCTGATGTTGCGAATGAGATGAAAAATTGGGGAACATGGTATGCGAATGAATTAAATTTAGATGGCTTTCGTTTGGACGCTGTTAAACATATTGATCATGAATATTTACGCGATTGGGTAAATCATGCCAGACAGCAAACGGGGAAAGAAATGTTTACAGTAGCTGAATATTGGCAAAATGATGTTCAGGCTTTAAACAATTATTTAGCGAAAGTCAATTATAATCAATCTGTGTTTGATGCACCGCTTCATTACAATTTTCATTATGCTTCAACAGGAAATGGGAATTATGATATGAGAAATATTTTAAATGGAACAGTAATGAAAAATCACCCTGCACTCGCAGTTACTCTCGTTGAGAATCATGATTCTCAGCCTGGGCAGTCATTGGAATCTGTAGTAAGTCCGTGGTTTAAGCCGCTGGCATATGCATTTATTTTAACTCGTGCAGAGGGCTATCCTTCAGTTTTCTATGGTGATTACTATGGGACAAGTGGAAATAGTAGTTATGAAATTCCAGCGTTAACAGATAAAATTGATCCAATTTTGACGGCACGAAAAAACTTTGCATATGGTACGCAGCGTGATTATTTAGACCATCCAGATGTGATTGGCTGGACAAGAGAAGGGGATGGTGTACATGCTAATTCTGGTTTAGCGACATTACTCTCGGACGGACCAGGAGGATCAAAGTGGATGGATGTTGGAAAGAATAACGCTGGGGAAGTATGGTACGATATTACGGGTAATCAAACAAATACTGTAACAATTAATAAGGACGGATGGGGGCAGTTCCATGTAAGTGGAGGCTCAGTTTCCATATATGTTCAGCAGTAAATTGGTGATGAAAAGAAGAGGTAGACTGAAATATAAGTTTCCTCTTCTTTTTACATTGTTATCATTCCTAAATCTTTATTTTAATAAATGAACTAGTCGACTTTTGAAACAACAAGAGATGCATTGGAATAAATAATGTCACCCGTGGCTTCTCTTATTCGTACTCGAAGGACATCTCCTTGGTTTAAAGGTAATAGATCAGTTCTAGCGGATGTAGTTCTTACCCCAGAACCACCACCAACTCGTGTTTCAATGGCGAATTGAATGGAATCATTTATTGTAAGGTTTAATATACTAGACGAAATAGCTTGTATCACAAATACAATTGAAAAGGATACAGAGTACACACCAGTGGTATCAATTGTAATGGAGTTGTCTACTGGGGTTAGAGTAGTTCCACTAACAGGTCCTGGAATTGTCAAATTAACATTTGTATTAACTACTGCTGAAAAACCGATACCTACTTCAGAAGTTATTGTTCCAAATACCGGGAGAATTCCTAAACCGGTTGCTCCAGTGAGACCAGTTATTCCGATTCCTGTAGCACCGGTAGGACCAGTTATTCCGATTCCAGTAAGTCCTGTAACACCAGTAGGTCCGGTTGGGAATGTAAATGGTGGGAGTGTGGGGCCAATTAAATTTGGTTCAAGAGCAGTTCCATGTAAAATAATATTTTCTTTGCTCATATAGTGACCTCCTATGATTGCTTGTCATAATTATTAAATGTATTAGGATAAGTAAATGACATTCGCAATAGCGGAGGCGCTTATTTAATTTTTTCGCAACGAAATTAAAGTTATTACTTTAAAGTTGGATACAATAAAAACTGTACTGTGATTGCTATAGAACTAAATATTAGTATGTTTTTAACGTGATTTTAATAGATGTTATATTTGCTTTACGATAAAATGATTATATTGTAAAATTACACTATAAGTGTAAAGTGATAACAAATGGGTGTTTTTACACTTGTGGTTATTAGGGCTTTCTAAAGCAAGATGATGAGTTTTTATTATTCAAGTCAGCGAAGAAAATTTGATGTAGCGGTTATTAGAAGAAGTTCTTTATATAAATCGTAATTTAAAATCCATAAGGACATTTCTGTATAGGCAGTAGTAGCAAAAGGAGACGCAAGATGAAAAGAACAAAAATGATATATATCATAATGTTTAGTTTATTCCTATTAACATCATGTGATATATCGAATGAAGAAATTGAACAAAAAGCACAAAGTTATACAAAATCGGAGTATGGTATTTCTGTTAAACTAAACCAAGTTGAAACACTGGATAATGGAAAGGATTTCCTTGGTCCAAAGGGACGGATAGCTTTTGTGCAGCAAGTCGATGAACCGTATTTGGAATTTCAACTTTATTTCGATGGACAAATCTCTCCAGAAGTAAATAATGATAACTATAAAATAAAAAAAGAAGCGAATGATTTACAAGAAAGATTCAATACATATTATGGAGAGAAAGGGAATAATACTATACTTACTTTTGATCAAATGCAGACTGGGGATAATGTTTCTGATAAGAATGCTGAGAAAGAAATAGCGAAGAAAAATTTGAAGCAGTATTATACGGCAGTTTTTAGAAGTAATACTGTTTTAGATGTAAACAATCCTGTACATATGGAAACATTAGCGGAGGCTGCTAGAAGTATTCAGGAATTTAATAAAACTATTGAAAATAGTAAGAGTAGCGTGGAAGATATAACGATTCAGTTGCCAGACGTTAATAAGGATGTATTAAAAAATATTGCGGTAGACTATATATTAACGGCTGAAGATGCGAAAAAGACCCTTGAGAAAAAGGCTGATTATATGAAAGTTTTACAGTCTACAAGGTGAAAAAGCATTATCAGAAAAAATTGATCTTCCTAAGGTGTGAAAAGAAATAGTCTGACACCTTTACTTCTTGCAACACATATAGTATGATGATTTCAATAAATTAGATTTCAATGACTAAAATATAAATTAATGAGAGGTGCTTTTTGTGAGTGCGGTAGGTACTAAATAGGAAAAATTTAATGAAATAAATCGGATAAGACCAGGGGATTTTTATGTACATCATACCCCTAATTTTGTCATGGATTTATTTCGAAACCTATGAAGATACCTACAATACTTTATAAAGCGTGTAATAAGGGGATTGCCATCTGTTTTTATGGCTTATTTCCTCATATGTTATTACACATGCCTTGTAAATGTAAAAGCTGCGGTATCCCCGCAGCTTTTTTGTATATATTTTTAATGTATAAAAATGGAAAATGAATAATGTAGAACTCATTGGAATCTAATGAGTAGGTATCTTCATTGATGATAAAAACCAATCATAGTGAGGAGAAACAAAATGAATACGATGACTTTTGAAAAGTTACAATATAACGAATTAATGGAAATAGTGAAATCTTATTGTGTAAGTGGATTAGGTAAGGAATTATTAAATAAATTAGAGCCGAATACGAGTATAAAAGTAGTGAGAAATCGCTTAAATGAAACGACAGAAGCACGAGCTATAGTAGATGCAGAAGGGCATGTGCCTTTTTTCGGAATATCCAATATCGCTAGTACAATTCAAAAATTAGAAAAAGGGATGATTTTAGATCCAGCAGAGTTAGTGAGCGTTTCAGACTTTTTACGTGGATGTAGAAAGATTAAAAAGTTTATGCTGGATAAAGAATTTTTTGCGCCAGTATTAGCTTCTTATGCAAATTCAATGACTGAATATAAAAGTATTGAAGAGGAAATCAACTTTTCCATTAAAGGTAATAGTATTGATGCAGCTGCGAGTAAAGAGTTAAAACGAATTCGAAATAACATTGATTCTGTAGACGGAAAAATAAAAGAACGTTTAACGAAGTTTTTAAATAGTAGTGCAAATAAGAAATATATTCAGGAATTCTTTATTAGTAAGAAGGACGATAGGTATACGATTCCAATTAAATCTTCTTATAAAAATCAAGTTGCGGGAAGTATAGTTGAAGCTTCCGCTAAAGGTTCAACTGTATTTATAGAACCGCATACGGTTACAAAGTTAAATACGGAACTCGCAAGTTGGAAAGCAGAAGAAGCGATGGAAGAGTATCAAATTTTAGCGACTTTATCAGGAATGGTATTAGAAAATATTTATCATATAAAAATTAATATGGAACTAATTAGCCAATATGATATGGTATTTGCGAAAGCGAAGTTTAGTAAATCAATCGATGGAATAGAGCCGAAATTAAACGATCATGGCTACATTCATTTAGTAAATTGTAAGCATCCGCTTTTAATTGGAAAAGTAGTGCCATTAAACTTTGAAATCGGTCAAGAATACCGTAGTTTAATTATTACAGGACCGAATGCGGGCGGAAAAACGATTGTGTTAAAAACAATCGGATTGTTAACATTAGCGACAATGTCAGGCCTGCACATCGCTGGAGATAAAGAAACGGAAATTGCTATTTTCGAAAATATATTTGTAGACATTGGTGATAACCAAAGTATCGAAAATGCACTAAGTACATTTTCATCTCATATGAAAAATCTTTCTGAAATCATGAGGATGTCAAATAATAATACGTTACTGTTATTTGACGAAATAGGAAGCGGTACAGAACCGAATGAAGGTGCGGCGCTTGCGATATCTATTTTAGAAGAATTTTACCTTGCGGGATGTATTACAATTGCGAGTACGCATTACGGTGAAATTAAACGCTTTTCAGAAATGCACGATGATTTTATGAACGCAGCAATGCAATTTAATAGTGAAACACTAGAGCCACTTTATAAATTAGTGATTGGTAAATCAGGTGAAAGCAATGCACTTTGGATTGCAAATAAAATGAATGTAAAAGAACATGTACTGCAAAGAGCGAAAGCGTATATGGGAAATAAAGAATACGCCCTAGAAAAAGTGAATGAAAGTAAAATTAGAAAACCGAAATTCGTACAAGAAAAAAGAGAAAATCACTATGAATATAAGATTGGCGACCGTGTGAAATTATTAGATCATAACGATTTCGGAATCGTATATAAGGAAAAAGATAATTTCTATAATGTCGTTGTATATTATAACGGTGAATTCACTGAAGTGAATGTAAAACGTATTACTTTAGACGTGGCAGCAAAGGAATTATATCCAGATGGATACGATTTAAATACACTATTTGTCGATTATAAAGAAAGAAAAATGCAGCACGATATAGAGCGCGGATCGAAAAAAGCGCTTCGTAAAATTGAAAAAGAAATAAGAAAGAATAGAGGATAAGTTAAAATGGTAACAATTAGACAAGAACAAAAAAACGATTATAGAAAAACAGAAGAAGTTGTACAACAAGCATTTTTAAATGAAGAATTTAGCGATAAAAAGGAACATGAACTTGTAAAACGTATTAGAGAATGTGACGCATTTATTCCAGAGTTATCAATTGTTGCGGTAGATGAGGAAATCGTTGGTCACATTATGTTATCGAAAATTACAATAGAACAAGATGGGGCTTCTGTAGATTCATTAGCGCTTGCGCCAGTATCAGTTTCTCCAAGCCATCAGAAAAAAGGAATCGGCGGAAAACTAATCGCTTCTGCTTTAGAAAAGGCGGAAGAACTTGGATACGGATCAGTTGTTGTGTTAGGGCATCAAGAGTATTATCCAAAGTTTGGATTTAAGAAAGCAAGTGAGTGGAATATAAAAGCACCATTTGAAGTACCAGATGAAGTGTTTATGGTGATGGAACTTAGAGAGAATGCTCTTCAAGGTGTTGAAGGGGTTGTTCAGTATTCGAGTGCTTTTTCTGGATAAAAGTACCGATTAAGAAATGTAATCATAAAAAATGCTATCTTTTTGTAGGGATGTACAGAAAGATAGCGTTTTTTTAGTAAGCAGATCTACTTACGTATATTTTGCGCGATGGATAATTGAGATGATAAGATTGATATAGAAATGTAAAGGGAGAGAATATGATGAAGACGCGAGAAACAGATAGCAATGAGGATGTAGTTACGTTATATGTTACAAGACACGGTAAAACAATATTAAATGCGAATCATCGCGCGCAAGGTTGGGCAGATTCGCCGTTAGTGGAAAAAGGCGTGGAAGTTGCCTCTAATTTAGGAACGGGATTAAAAGATATTCATTTTACTAAAGTGTATAGTAGTGATAGTGGTCGAGCGATTGAAACTGCTAATTTAGTATTAAAACATAGTGAGCAATCAAAATTGAAACTTGAGAAAAGAAAAAATTTACGAGAATTAAATTTTGGTATTTTTGAAGGTGAAAAACTTGAAAATATGTGGGATGTAGTTGGAAAAGCTGCGGGCGTTGCATCACCAGAAGAACTCATGAAGTTTTCTATTCAAGAAGTGATTAATCTTATTAGAGCAGCAGACCCTACGAAACAAGCGGAAGATTGGGAATTATTTTCTACGCGTATAACAACAGAGATTGATAAAATTAGTGAAGAAGCTGCTAAAAATGGAGGTGGCAACGTTTTAGTTGTCGTTCATGGGCTTTTGATTACTGCCTTAATAGAAATGTTAGACAGTACCAAAACAAAACTTGGAGTGGAAAATGCAAGTGTGACGAAGATTGTATATCAAGATGGAACATATACAGTCGAATCGGTTGGGGATATGAGCTATGTTGCAAAAGGGAAAGAAAGTGTGGAAATATAATTAAATCTCAAATAGAGATAAGAAAAGGAGGCTAGAAAATCTAGCTTCCTTTTTTAGTTAGATTAATTATGGAATTAATAAAATCTTCCCTGTACTTTTTCTGCTCTCTAATAATTCATGGGCACGGGCACCATCTTGTAAAGAGAATGTAGTAGGACTCGCAATGTTTAATTTTCCAGTAGTGATCCAATCAAATAATTGAGTAGAGCGTTGTTTGCGTTCTTCATACGTAGTAAGAACGTTCCAAAGGTCTCCGCCAGTTAAAGTTTTTGAAGTATCCATAAGCATACGTGGATCAACTGGCGCAGGATTACCACCGGCCATTCCGTAAAACACGACAGTACCACCAACTTTAGTCGCTTTAAAACTTTCCGCGAGTGTAGAACCTACTGATTCATATACAACATTTACTCCAGTACCGTTAGTTATTTCAAGTACTTTCGTCTGCCATGCGTCAGTATATAAAAATACGTGATCGGCACCAGCTAACGTAGCTACCTTTTCTTTTTCTTTTGATGACGTAAGACCGATTACTGTTCCGCCCTGTAGTTTAATTATTTGAACGAGAAGTTGCCCAACACCACCAGCTGCGGCATGTACTAAAGCTATATCACCTTGTTTTATTTGGTAGCTATCTTTCGTTAAATAATGTGCTGTTAGTCCTTGTAATAATACTGAAGAGGCTATCTCAAAAGAAATAGAATCTGGAAGTGGAATTGCTTTTTCTGATGGAACAGCAACTAATTCTGCATTTGAGAATGGAACGTCAGCAAATGCAATGCGGTCTCCGGGATTGATAGTAGTAACGTCAGTTCCTACTTTTTCAACAATACCAGCCCCTTCATAACCTAATATATAAGGTGGATTGCCAGCGAGATGATAATCGCCGCGGCGTCTATAAATATCAGCGAAATTTAAACCAATTGCTTTCGTACGAACGAGAATTTCATTTGGATTTATGATGGGATCAGCTATTTCTTTATATTGTAGTACATCAGCGTCTCCGAATGTTTCGAAATAAAGTGCTTTCATATGGAATACCTCCATTTATATTGTTTGTAGATATTCTTTATCATACAATACAACTATCAATAGAAAAAGAAGATTATTTCGATGAAATCAATCGTAAATACCGATTGAAAAGAGGGATGTTAAATGGAGATAAAACAATTAATTACATTTAAAGTAGCAGCAGAAAGCTTAAATTTTACACAAACTGCGAAGAAATTAAATTTTGCTCAGTCGAGTGTGACAGCGCAAATTAAAACGTTAGAGGCTGAGCTCGGTACGCCGTTATTTGAAAGATTAGGGAAACGCCTTTTCTTAACTGAAGCAGGAAAGAAGTTTCAACTATATGCCGATAAGATGATTGCGCTTAGTAATGAAGCGAAAATGGCTGTGAAAGATGATGAGGAAATAGCAGGTACGTTAATAATTGGTGCGCAAGAAAGTCAATGTACATACAGGCTCCCTTCCATATTAAAGAGGTTTAAAGCACAATTTCCTCAAATAAAGCTTATATTTAAACCTGCACATTCAAATAAAGATGCAAAGGAACAATTGATGGAGGGGAAAGTAGACCTTGTATTTATTTTAGACGAATGTAAAAAAGAAGATATTTTACATGTGGAGCCACTTATGAAAGAAGAATTAAAAGTAGTAGCTGCTCCGGGACATCGTTTACTTGAACAACCTTCCGTTTCCACAAAAGATTTAGAAAGTGAAACACTTTTACTAACAGAACTCGGTTGCTCGTATCGGACTTTATTTGAAGAGCTATTTCGCACAGAAGATGTGTATCCGGCAAATAAGATTGAGTTTGTTAGTGTAGAGGCAATTAAACAATGTGTTATTGCAGATTTAGGTATAGCGGTTTTACCTGCGATAGTAGTAGAAAAGGATATACGAGAGGGAACGATAAAGGAATTAGTTTTAAAGAATACAATCACTCCGATCTATACACAAATTGCTTGGCATAAAGATAAATGGATGACAGCGCCACTGCAGCAATTCATTGATGTAACGAGGGAGTCTTTTAATTAACGTGTGTTATAAGTGAGGAAGTAATATAATAAACGATTAACTTATTTAAGGAAAGAAAGAGCATGTTTTGAAATAGATTAATCAAAACGTACTCTTTCTTTTTTGTGCTTATCCCGCTATTTGTGGGCAGTAAGACTCCCACCTTAAAATTTGGCTGGAGCAAAGAAGTTAGATGGGAGTCGGGCTGCCCGTAAACGCCCGATTGGTGAAGGCTAATAATCAGTGGAGGACGAACAAAGCCCCCACTGATTAAAGTTTCACTTTATTAAGTTCAGTTTCACTTTATTAAGTTCAGTTGCAGTAATTAACTAACTAAGGTCTGTGTCAGGAGGAGTGTATCCGAGGTGACGAGCCATTGATACAATTTGACCTTTATGATGGAATTCATGTGTTTCCGCATGAGTTAAAAGCCATAGCGGAGTTGTGCTCCAAGGTTCTTTTTGCCATTTCACTTCATTTGCTATATTTTCGAGCCAACGGTCATTGTATTCATCTAAAAAACGCATTACAACCTCATCGACTAACTTAAATCTAGCACGAACTTTCTCGACATCTGCATGCTCAATTTCATAATCACTAGCGAATGAAAAATCTGCTCGTTTTTGCTTGAATGCGAATGATCCAAGCCAGTATCGGTAGCAATCAGCTACATGAATATGGTTTTTTAAAATGCTGCCACTTCCGAAATTAGGAACTGTGCTGTGCAATTTTTCTCGTGGAATTTCTTCTAAAAATGTAAATAGATTTTCTCTTGTAGAACGAATAAGATCATATTGTTGTTTTAAAACATGTAACATGCCATTACACTCCTCTTTTATTTACTAAACTATTTGTGTAGTAAGTAATTCTATATTTACGAGGGGTGAACCTTTTTATTATTTTTACTAAGCATATTAGATGTTTTTCTTAATTGTTTCTGATAGATTAAACAAGGTGAAACTTTAATAAGTTTAACATCCTTAGTTCATAATAAATTATACATAAAAAAGGGGACGATAAAATGAATAGAATAATTGGTTTAAAACAATTTGAAATAACGCGTGGGGCATTACTTAAATTTATGGAAACGTTAGATGACAAAACTGCGGATACGCAGCCGGAGGGCTTTAACAATACAATTCGCTGGCATATCGGTCACGTGTTAACGGCGGCAGAAACTTTCATGTTTGGAAGAGAATTTAAACAATTACCAACTGAATATCCAGGTATGTTTGGATATGGTTCAAGACCATCTAAATGGAAAACAGAAGGGCCATCATTAGAAGTGTTAACGGTTCAATTAAAAGAACAAGCGAAGCGCATTCAAGAAATTCCAGCAGAAGCATTTGAAAATAAACTTCCAGAGCCATTTTTAGGGTTGGAAACAGTTGGAGAGCTTTACGGTATGATGCTTTATCATGAAGCAGACCATATTGGGCAAATGAAGGCGATGGAACGTATTATTAAGGCTCTGTAGTTTTTGGTAATGTTAAATAATATATAGACAAAAAAGGATAGATAATTTATTATCTATCCTTTTTTGTTGTTGAACTTCTTGAAGGATTAAGGATTATGAACGCTAATCATCGTGATGTTGATGAAAAAGGAAAGAAAACCAACCAATTAGGATAAAGAAACATCCTAAATTTTATGGTAGTTATTATTTTTTTTGTATTACTTAATAGAAAAATATTGAAAATAATACAGAAGAAAGTATAAGGTTGCAAAATCTGTATGAAATAGGGTATTCCTAAATATGGAATATACGTATAATAAAAGAGAGGAACTAGAAAATGGGGGAATACTATGATTACATTGGAACAAAAGTTGGAGCAATACACACATACATATGCACAGTTAAAGGGAGAACTAAAATGGAAAACAAGTGATTCTCGAACAGGTATGATGATTGCTGCTATGTATGCAGGTAGTGATAAACTGTTTGATCTCGGACGTTTTTTAGAAATTAGTAGTTATATTAAGAATCAGGTAGGGATGTTTTCATACTTAAAGTCTTATCATCGCTTTGTGGTGGCCGCAACATTAGATATTCACTTTACAGATTACAAGGAAGCTTTTCGGAGGTTTTTAGATTTATATGAACAATTGGTCGCTGGTGGCTTTAGCCGGAGTATATTTACTTATCTCGCAGCAGCTGTGCTTTTAACAGAAGAACGTGGACAGCAAGGTACGCACATTCAGCGTTCGATACAAGTATATAAACGCATGAAAAAGGATCATCTCTTTCTTACAGGTACAAATGATTATCCGCTCGCGGTTTTACTAGCAGGACAATCAGAGAATGTAGAAACACTTATGGACCGAGTAGAACGTCTTTATCAGAAACTAGCGAAAGCTGGTTTGCGTAAAGGGAATGATCTTCAATTTTTAAGTCATATTCTTTCACTAAAGAAGGATGTCCGTGAAGAAATATTAGTTGCAAAATGCACAAACATATGGAATTTGTTAAAGCAAGAAAAGGTAAAAGTGAAACAGATGCATTACCCAGCTATTGGGCTACTAGCGTTACTTGAGGATGGAGAAAAAGATATTCATTCTATTCGAGCATTGATTGAAAAATTGCAGGGGGAGAAATTATTCCGTTGGCATACAGATACGAATATTCTTATTGCTATTCAACTGTTCGTAAGTCAGAAAGGTGAGGAAAGTAAAGCTACCAACACAGGTTTACAAACAATGATAGAAGTCCTCATACAAGCACAACAGGCAGCTATGATAGCAACGATTGCCGCTTCATCTGCAGCAACCTCTTCTGCTAGTACTAGTTCATAATGTGCAACTGCTTATGCTCTTGTAATCTATAACTCCTTTGATGAGGATGGTTTAAAAAATATTATTAAAAAAGGCCCATCACTCTCTAATGAGTGATGGGCTAACTGTTTTTAAACTGTTTTTACATAATCAGCATTATCTTTTCGACTGCTTCAAATGTTTGAGTTGTGTAACAATCATAATGCTAATAACAACGAGTAAAAACCATGAGCTAATTTTGCTTAAGTGAACGAGGCTCCATGTTTCCCGTTGATTTGGATATTGCCATGCTCCGAAGAAGGTAGCGATGTTTTCTGCAATCCAAATAAAGAATCCGATAAGGAAAAATGAGAGTACGAGCGGCATTTTATATGTAACGCCTCGTAATGAAAATTCCACAAATGTGCGAAAGAAAACAATGAATAAAATTAAAGTTAATACCCATCTAAAGTCATATAGAAAATGATGTGTAAAAAAATTAAAGTAAATCATTGCTCCTAGAGGTATTGCAAAAATAGCTTTCGGCCAATGATGCATTTGTAAATGCAATCTTCTCCACGCTTGGCATATGTAACTTGCGACACTCGCATACATAAAACCGCTGTAAAGCGGAACTCCGAAAACTTTTGAATACGCCTCTTCAGGATAACTCCATGAACCGAAATGTACTTTATATATTTCTAGTAAAAGGCCGATGAGGTGGAAGACAGTAATTACTTTTAGTTCGTCTTTCGTTTCAAGTCCCGTTTTATACATTATATATTGCATAAGAAGACATACAATGAGTATGAAATCATAGCGATATAACCCTGGGATAGAAATGATTTTTGAAAGGGCTAGTGTTAAAAAAATAATGACTGGGAACAAACAAGATAATGCTTGTTCGTAAGTGAAATAGAGTAGTTGTTTTATATAAAACATCGTTTCACCTTCTGTAAGTTCTTATTTTAATTGAATAATCTGAAGAATAATTAAGTATACTATAGTTCTAAATAATAGAAAACTAGAATTGATTTGTTTAAAAAAACAAAAAAATGTAAAATGAAGTTAATTTAATGCAAGGGAGATGTGCCAATGTCAGCGCTTATTGTAAGTATCCCGTTTATACAACAGTTCAAAGGACAAGGGGATAACTAGGCTAGAATAATTGTCCCCGCTATTTTAAAAAAAGGGGAGTTTGAAATGACGATGAATCTTTTTCAAAATAAAACTATTAAATTATCAGCTATTAGAGAAGCAGATGCTGAAGTAATGGCTATGTGGCAAGAGGATAGTGAATATTTAAGAAATGTAGATACAGATTTGGCATTCCCGCAATCATTACATGAGATAGCGAGTGATGGGCTATTAAAGGGACGGAGATCCAATAGTGTTTCTTTCATGTTAAGAACAGTTCAAGATGATCGCTTAATTGGTTTTGTTGCAATTCACGGTATAGAGTGGAATAACAGAACAGGTTTATTAGCAATTGGTATAGGCGATGCAAATGATAGAGGAAAAGGATATGGAAGAGAAGCAATACATCTTATTCTAAAGTATGCTTTCTATGAAATGAATTTACACCGCGTTGGCCTCGATGTTATTTCCTATAATAAAGCTGCCATTTCGTTGTATAAAAAGATGGGTTTTCAGATGGAAGGATGTATGAGAGAAGCAGTTCAAAGAGATGGAAAGATTTTTGATCGTATGATTATGGGGATATTGCGGGATGAATGGATAGAGCTGCAAGATTAAAAGTACATTCCATATTATATATGTAGTATGCAGGAGATATAGCGGTAATTGACGAAATTTTACAGTGCGCTGATTGAATTTATAAGGGGTTATGCGAGATGAACTTAGAAAAAAGTAAGCCAGTAAACGAAGAGGTCGCTGAATTAAAAGAACTAATTAAAGAACTACACGGAAGTGTACATCAACTTCAAAGTGAAGTGCAGCAACTAAGGCACGAAAGACCAGTTGTTGAAGTGAGAAAAGGTGTTCAATTATCACCAACAATCATCGGACAAATTGGTGGTATGATTTTAGGTGGATTAGCAATTATAGGTATATTTTGGTGATGAAAAAAGTATGCGGCGTAGTGCTGCATACTTTTTTTACTGTCGTTATTTGTCGGTAAGTCGATATTCGTTGTCGAATCGTCGATATATTTAGAAAATCGTTGATATATTCGAAGAAACGATCGATATATTTTAAAAATCGTCGATATAATTTCACGCACTAAAACTTTTACATTAAATAACGTAAATAAATGTAAGCATGTGATAACAATAGCGCAATGATCGTTAATGGGAAACCGATTTTTAAGAAGTCCATATAAGAGAATCCATGTCCTTCACGTTTTGCAATGCCAGCAACGACTACGTTTGCTGATGCTCCGATTAACGTTCCGTTTCCTCCTAAGCAAGCTCCAAGTGATAATGCCCACCATAGTACTTCAATTTGCGGGGAATCGACAGATAGTCCGAGACCTGTAGCTAAATCTTGAATAAGTGGAATCATCGTTGCAACAAATGGGATGTTGTCAATTGTTGCAGATGCGATGCCAGATACCCATAAGATAAGTATAGCAGCGAAACCGATATCGCCATTTGTTACGTCGAGTACTTCTTTTGCGAGTGAAGAGATAAGTCCGATATCAATTAACCCGCCAACGAGAACGAATAGTCCAGCGAAGAAGAAAATGGTTACCCATTCAACGTGGGCAAATACATCTTCAATCTCATGTTCTTTCACGCCAATTAACATGAGAAGTGTAGCACCTGTCATCGCAATAACGGCAGCATCTACATGAATAATAGAATGCAGTACAAAGCCTAAAATAGTTAGTCCTAAAATCGTAATGGATTTTAAAAGGAGGCTTTGATCTTTAATATAATCTTTTTCATTTAATGCCATTAGTATTTTAATTTGCTCAGTTGTTGTTTTTAGTTTGTTACGATACATGAAGTAAATAATGCCAAGTGTAACGATAGCGATGATAAGTACAATTGGAGCTAAGTTAAGTAAAAAGGCATTAAAGTCTAAATGCTTATTAGCCGATCCAATCATAATGTTCGGCGGGTCACCGATTAGTGTTGCTGTTCCGCCTATATTTGAAAATAGTACTTCTGAAATTAAATAAGGAACAGGATTTACTTTTAAAATACGTGTAATGGATAGTGTAACAGGTACGATTAATAATACGGTTGTTACGTTGTCCAAAAATGCAGAACCGACAGCGGTTAATAGGGATAGTAATAATAAAATGCGGATTGGTTTTCCGCCAGCTGCTTTTGCTGCTTTAATGGCTACAAATTCAAATACGCCTGATTGACTCGTAATATGTACGAGAATCATCATCCCAATTAAAAGGGTGATCGTTTCCCATTGAATATGTGATGTGAAAGCAGTATGTAAATCTACAATTCCAAAAATAATCATAATAGCAGCACCGAATAGTGCGATTACAGCACGATTCAATTTTTCAGAAATAATAAAA
The DNA here is from genome assembly GCF_042136375.2 of Bacillus altaicus. Classification (NCBI taxonomy): domain Bacteria; kingdom Bacillati; phylum Bacillota; class Bacilli; order Caryophanales; family Bacillaceae; genus Bacillus; species Bacillus altaicus. Next base: position 2,254,567 of record NZ_CM143394.1, read on the forward strand.
CCGTACGTGACTAAAAATACGGCAATTGCAAAATAATATTGCCAATTTGCTACTTCATGTGCTGATTGTTCCAAGCGTGTCACCTTCTTTAAAGTATGTATTCAATTGTAAAAATGCATCCCTCTGCGTAATTTATATTGTAGCAAATTCAAAAAAGAAAGAAAACTATTTAACAAAGTGAAGGAAAAAATGATGATTTTACATATGATATAAAAAAATGAAGAAACACAGTGCAAATTATTAGGAAAAGTGAGCGTTGTCCTCTAATATAGAGATAGCAATTTACATTATTTTTGCGTAAAATGGTTTAAAGAGGTGAATTCCGATGGAAATAGTAAAAGATAGTTCTCTTATTCAAAATGAAATTGAACGTTTTGTAAATAAAGATGTATATATTCATTTAGAAACAACAAACGGAGCGTATGCGTCACACTTTAATGAAAAGTTGATGACAGTTGGAGCATTCATCCGAAATGCAATTATCCGTTTTGAATGCGGGAAAATAACTGGAACCAACCCATACCGAGTTGGTTTGAAAATGGATCATGGCTGGGTATATGCAGAAGGCATTACGCACTGGGAAGTAGACGATAAAGAGCGTTTATTACTAGCAGGTCATGATAATCAAGGCCGCTTAGCAGTTGCGCTTGAGTTAAGCTTAACGCCATTTAAGTAAGAAGGAGGGAAACTTATGGAGAGACATGTACTTGTTGTATTTCCGCATCCAGATGATGAAGCATTTGCTGCGGGAGGAACAATTCGCTTATTAACAGATCAAGGAGTACCTGTAACGTATGCATGTGGTACTCTTGGACAAATGGGACGTAACATGGGGAAAAATGTATTCGCTAACCGTGAAACGATTCCAAATATCCGTGAAAAAGAATTAAAAGATGCGTGTGAAGCGATGGGGATTCAAGATTTAAGAATGCTCGGTTTCCATGATAAAACGTTAGAGTTTGAAGATGTTGATTTTGTTGCAGATAAAATCGAAGCGATTATTCAAGAAGTAAATCCATCTCGAATTATTACATTTTATCCAGAACACGGCGTACATCCAGATCATGATGCATTTGGCCGTGCTGTAGTTCGCGCTGTATCACGTATGCTAAAAGAAGAGCGTCCAGTTATTCATGCGGTTGCGATTACGAGAAATCGCGAAGCAGTACTCGGTGAGCCGGATGTTGTAAATAATATTAGTGAAGTATTTGAACATAAATTAGCTGCACTAGGCGCGCATCGTTCACAAACAGAAGCAATGCTTGAAGAAACGCATGCAAAAATAAAAAACAAAGATGCAGCAACATTGAAATGGCTGCAACTTGAACAATTTTGGACTTATAAATGGGAGTAGGCTAGAAGGATATCTTCTAGTAGCTCTTACATATAAAAAGCGCCGTCACTTGTGTGATGGCGCTTTTTTGTGCTATTGTTTCGTACTAGCTAAATACATGAGCATGTGGAATTTTTCATCTCTTACATGATAATCAAAATAAGGTCCTGGATCTGTACAGTAACCGATATTTTCACTTTGCGTGATTTGAAATTCGTGGCCTGATAAATTTTCTTCTAAGTATTTTGGATGTAAAATATGTTCGTGAGAATTTGGATATAAGGCTGAAATGTTTTTCAAGGATTTGGCCGAACTATCATAATATGAGTATCCGCCGACAATTGTTGAACTGTTATGTAAATAGTTTTTTAGAACGTGAATTGGGAACTGCGGATTAAGCAGTGAAAAATCAGTTACTGAAAAACTATCCACAAAAACATCGATGCTAAGCGGTTTCAATGGTAGATTTAAATCGGAATTCAAAATATAAAGGACGCGTGGCTTCGGATTCATACGCTCAATTCTGTTTCTAACCTTCTTGAGCATTGCAAGCGAATAGCCACTGAATACATAGGACGCGCTCGTTTCAAGAACATCGATATATTTGGGTAGTGACACAAAAGCGTCGACGTTTGTTTCCACAATTAATTTGTTTTTCAAATCTATATTTTGTAGAACTTTTTGAAACTGAAAATTAATTTTTTCAAATAAGTTAATCATTTTGGGATTGATCTCTTTAATCGTTTCTTTATCGTAAAAATAAGATGGATAAGGAGACGTCTCGTACAAGTTCGCGGTAATGATAATACCTTCCTCGATAGCTGCTTCGTATCCACAGCTACAAGTTAAACTCCCCGTGTGAATGTAGACTTTTTTAATCGTTACATCTTTCATTTCAAGTGGAATGTGGCATTTCGGACAATAGAGCAAATTTACAAAATCAAGGGGGATTCCTGTAATACTCTCTTCTTTGGATGAAAGCGAGCTAGTTTGAACCGCTTTTTCAATCAATTGGATAGCTTTTGATATGTCTTCTTTTTTCTTGGTTAGCTCGTCCTTTTTATCAATGAGCAAGTTGTTGTAGTAGTCGATATCCTCATGGTCTGAGAAGTTTGTGACACGTCGATATGATAAAATTCGTTGGATTTCTATCAATGAAAAATGAAATTTTTTCAGCTCAGTAATAAAAGCCATGTCGTCGAAACACAATTGGTTCATTTGATACTGGGTGTTTTTTTTGTCTGGTATTAATAATCCTAGTTCAATGTAATAACGAACGGTATCAGTCGTAACATGAAAAAGCTTCGCAAATGTACCAATTTTCATAGATGTCCCCCCAATGAAAAAAGTGGAGTTACTCCATTTTTTTCGCAAAATGACTTCAAAAAACTCTCAAATGGCTATTGACTTGGAGGAAACTCCAAGTCATATTATTAATTTAATAAAAGTGAATATTTTGAATATTTTTGACTGTATTGTAACATACATGTCACGAAAGGAGAAGGATTAGCTATGGATAAGATGGATCATATGGATACTCTCTCACTATGGACAGCGACTGCAAACAGCTATGACAAAGGAAAACCTCTTGAAGGAAATGAAGAGGCGGATGTTGTCATTATTGGCGCAGGTTTCACAGGTCTTTCTTCTGCATATCATTTGCAAAAGTTAGGGAAGAGTGTCATTGTCCTTGAGCAGGAAACAATCGGATATGGCGCAAGCGGTCGCAACGGCGGGATGGTATTGCCGGGTTATAAGTCAACGATGCAGGAGCTTGCCAAGAAGTATGGTGACGAAGAGGCGAGACAGCTAAACGATCTTTCGCTACTTAGTGTTGAATTAGTTAAAAACATCATCGACGAGCATCAAATTAACTGTAATTTTAGAAAGACAGGTCACATTGTGGCGGCTTACAAAGCCAAGCATTTTGAAGGATTGAAACATGAAAGTGAATACTTAAACAAAAATTTTGGGTATGAGTGTAGCGTGCTTAATCGAAGTCAGTTGCATCAAGAAATTGATTCCCCGCATTATTATGGCTGTTTAGTCGACAACTCGAGTTACTCATTCCAACCACTGAACTATGCAATTGGTTTGGGAGAAGCAGCTAAATCGATCGGTGCAAAAATCTTTGAGCATTCGAAAGCACTATCTATTGAGTACGGCCGAAATAGTGTGAAAGTTGTAACAGAAAAAGGTGCTGTTACTGCGAAAGACATTATTGTGGCTACAGATGGTTACTCTGGAAAAATCATGACTGAACTGAATAAAGGCGTACTGCCAATTTCGGCACGTATTATTGCTACTGAACAGCTTCCAGAATCACTGGTGAATGCCGTCATTCCTAAAGATCGCATGGTTTTTGATACAAGCAGTTTCCTTTACTATTTCAGGCGCACACCAGATAATCGGATCATATTTGGCGGTGGCGATATTCGTCCAAACTTAGGTGATGCTGTTTATCAAAATGTTTACGATGCCATGGTTAAAATGATGCCAAAACTAGAAGGAAGCAAGATTGATTACAGGTGGGGTGGATTTATCGGGGTTACAATTGATACGTTCCCGGTTATCGGTAGATCCAAAGAAGGCGCATATTTCGCAACGGGTTATACGGGCCACGGCGCGTCTCTCTCGACATTGTTTGGTAAGTTATTAGCACAATGGATCGTTACGGGGAGTGCAGGTGGATACCGATTTGAAAAGGAACGCCTCAAATCATTCCCATTCTATAATCAGAAAACGATGCTGGTCAATATAGCACATATTGGTTTCAAACTGGTAGATATTATCGCGTAAAGGAGAGGTGTTTATGGAAATTAACATGTTCATTGACGGGAAATGGGTAGAAGCATTATCGGGTACTAGACGAAACATTATCAATCCTGCAACCGGAGAGGTTATCGCAACGTCTGCTCATGGATCAGCAGATGATGCGAAGATAGCAATCAAAGCGGCTCGTAAAGCGTTTGACAGCGGAATCTGGTCGGATTTATCGGCTGATGAAAGAGCTGACTATCTATATAAGATTGCAGATCGTCTTGAAGAGAAGACAGCTGAAATTGCCCGTTTGGAAACTGCAAATAACGGTAAGGTTATTCGTGCAACAACCCATGTAGATATTCCTGTATCGATTCAATGTTTCCGCTATTATGCTGACTTGATCAAAGGTATGAAAAAGGAATCTTACACTCGCGAGGATGCTTCGGAAACAATTATTATCCATGAACCGATTGGTGTTTGTGGAATTATTGTACCTTGGAACTTTCCGCTTATGTTAGCTGTTTGGCAGATCGCTCCTGCACTTGCCGCAGGGAATACAATTGTAATTAAGCCTGCTGACGTCACTCCTGTAAGCGTATACAAATTGTTTGAAATTATCGAAGAGGTTGGACTTCCAGGCGGAGTGGCAAACTTGGTATTGGGACCTGGCTCAAAGGTTGGGAATGAGCTTGCAGAGAGCCATGATGTTGACAAAGTTGCCTTTACCGGTGGAACAAAAACAGGTCAAAGTATTATGCGCGCAGCTGCGGGCAATATGAAAAAAATCACACTTGAACTAGGTGGTAAATCTCCACTTATTGTGTTTGACGATGTGGATTTTGAAACCGCAGTCGATAATGCGATGTTTGGTATTTTCCACAATGCTGGGCAAGTTTGTTCAGCTGCATCCCGTTTGCTTGTACAAGAGACCATTTACGATAAGTTTGTTGAAAGATTGGCCGAGCGTGCGAGCAAAATTGTAGTTGGAAACGGAGAAAGTGAGAACATTGAAATGGGAGCTCTCACAAACGAGTCTCATATGAATGAAGTTTTACATTATATTCAGAGAGGGATCGAAGAAGGTGCAAAATTAGTTTGTGGTGGTAAGCGCTTAACAGAAAATGGGCTTGATCGAGGGTTTTTCATTGCACCAACAATCTTTGCTGATGTAAATGAGAATATGTGTATTGTGAAGGAAGAGATTTTTGGTCCAGTCCTTGTTGTACAGAAATTTAAAGATGAGGAAGATGCCATCCGAAAAGCGAATGATTCCATTTATGGATTAGCCGGTGCTGTATTTACGGAAGATATGGACCGAGCAAAACGTGTTATTAGTAAATTGCGTGCGGGAATTACTTGGATTAATAGTTATCATCTCGCTTATGTTGAAGGCCCTTGGGGCGGATATAAGCAAAGTGGAATCGGCAGGGCGTTAGGTACTGTTGGGCTGGAGCATTTTATGGAAACGAAGCAAATCAATATCCACCAGCATGCCAATCCTGTAGGTTGGTATGCGAATTAATTGAGCTGAACTTGCTATATAAATTATTTATAAGGGGATATGCTCATGAAAATAGTGGACAACGGTCCGTCATCAAAAATAGAGCAACCAGAAGTAATGAATAAGCCGGTGGATGATTCAGTGCTAGGAACCAAAAGTATTCCGTTACTATATTTACGGTTTGCTTTGGCGGGAATTATGGCTAACGTAATTCTAGGAGTTGTATCGGTTGTCGATGGCTATTTCGTCAGTGGCTTTCAGGAGCTGGAAGTCGAAGGGATCGGAATTGGATTTACGGTCATGGTTATTACCCGTATGATTGGTGTTCTGTTAGGTGTGGGAGCCGGAGCGGTCATTTCACTTCGACTGGGGAAAGGGAAGATAGAAGAAGCTAGAGGTATTATGGGACAAACTTTATGGTTTACGCTTTTCCTTTCTTCTTTGTTAGCTATACTTGGATTGGTCTTTGAAAATGATATTATGATTTTATTCGGAGCAAGTGATGAAGCGCTTCCATATGCGGTGCAATATAGCCGACTGCTATGGATTTCGTTGCCATTAACGATATTGGCCGTTGTATTAAGTATTTTAGCTAATATCGATGAAAAACCTATATTATCAATGAACAGTTGGTTAGTCGCAGCAGCTGTTGCTGGGACTGCAGAATGGATTATGGTAGTGAAGTATGACATGGGGATGATGGGTTCTTCATGGGCTAATACGATTTCGCAATCGATTCCTGTTCTCCTAATCTTTTATTTCTGGTTTGGTAAAACAAAACTTAAGCCGAAAATGAAAGATATGATGATTAATCTCAAGAAGATTGGTGAAGTGGTTTGGACGGGATTTGCATCTTTCTCGAGTCAGTTCATGATGTTTATTGCAATTATTTTCACCAACAACTTACTGCAAAGCTACGGTGGTGGTCTACACGTTGCAGCTTTCACGATTCAAAACGGTTACATTACAAACCTCCTCGCCTTAGCAGCGCTTGGCGGGATGACAGGACTTCAACCGATTATTAGTTATAATTACGGTGCGGGCAACCTTGATCGTGTGAAACAAGCAATTAAGATGGGACTCATTTTTACAGTTTCCTTCTTTGTGATCGTGACAGCCATACTAATCATTTTTGCAGATCCAATTGTGTCATTTTTTTCCGGTGGTAATCCTGAATTGCAGAAACTTGGCATTTGGACGACAGTTATATTCAATTGTTTGTTTACGCTTAGTGCAGCTAGTTTGCTTATCTCTGGTTATTTTGAATCACAAGAGAGAAACTGGTCCGCAACGTTTATTAGCGTAAGCAAAATATTGTTGTTCATGTTACCGTTTCTATTTATTTTCCCGAAATTCTGGGGTGTAGAAGGTGTATGGTACGCTGCTCCTGCTGCAGAAATTCCAGGTGTTCTCATTGCCATATACTTTATGAAAAAAGAGTTTAAACGTTTAAAAAATACAAATGTTAAGACAGTAGATTTATAGACTTATTCCTTCAAAATTACCAATAAGAAAGAGAGAGGATTGTCATGTTTTTTGCGAAAAAACTTACAGCAGAAGAAGCAGAAAAACTAGGTGCCAACGCATGGGAACCATGGGTAGGCGAACCGAATAAAGGAACGTGGCATGTAGAAGAGCAGGAAGTTTTCTATGTGACAGATGGTGAAGTGTTTATTACTGTTGATGGGGAAAAGTATCATATTACAAAAGACTGGATTGTTTCCTTGGCTAAGGACCTTGTTTGTGAATGGGATTGCCCAGTATTTCTGAAAAAGAATTATAAGATGAACCATGAGATTAATCTAAAATAATGTGAGCTGGGGAGTGGACAAATGCTAAGCAGATGACTGCTCCTGTGTATTCAATGGATAAGATTAAGATTAGTAATGTTGAAGAAATGTATGCAAATAAGTTTACATACCGTCAAATGAATGCGCTTTCTTTTGGGAGTGCAATAACATAGGATGGTTATTTTAAAATAGGAGGCTTCACCATGGTAGTAATGAAAAATGTACAAACGTTGAAAAATTATATTGGTGGACAATGGATAGAATCCACAAGTAAACAAGTTGAAGATGTACCAAATCCAGCAACAGGAGAGATTATTGCTCGTGTGCCTCTTTCGACTAAAGAAGATGTAGATAGAGCTGTAGCAACTGCTAAAGAAGCATTCAAAACATGGAGAAAGGTTGCAGTACCTCGGCGTGCTCGGATTCTATTTCGCTATCAACAGCTATTAATTAAAAACTGGGAAGAGTTAGCTAGACTCGTAACCTTGGAAAACGGAAAAAGTTATAAAGAAGCATACGGTGAAGTACAGCGGGGGATTGAATGTGTTGAATTTGCCGCAGGTGCACCAACTTTAATGATGGGAGAGCAACTTCCTGATATTGCTACTGGTGTTGAATCAGGGATGTATCGTTACCCGATCGGAGTAATCGCAGGAATAACGCCATTTAACTTTCCGATGATGGTTCCATGCTGGATGTTTCCACTCGCGATTGCATGCGGAAATACGTTTGTATTAAAACCATCTGAAAGAACACCGCTATTGGCTAATCGCATAGCTGAACTGTTTAAAGAAGCAGGTCTTCCAGATGGAGTACTAAATATTGTGCATGGTGCACATGACGTCGTTAACGGCATTCTTGACAATGAGGATGTGAAGGCTGTATCTTTCGTTGGTTCTCAACCTGTGGCTGAGTATATATATAAAACAGCAGCAGCTAACGGCAAACGTGTACAAGCTCTTGCAGGGGCAAAAAATCATTCGATCGTATTAAAAGATGCCGACATTAGTTCTACAGTGAAAGAAATTATAAGTGCTGCTTTCGGTTCAGCTGGTGAACGATGCATGGCTGCGGCTGTTGTTGTCGTGGAAGAAGACGTTGCAGATGAGCTCGTTAATAGACTGCTTCAAGAGGCTAATGCAATTATGATTGGTAATGGCCTAGAAGAAGGTGTTTTCCTTGGTCCTGTTATTCGTGACGGACATAAAGAGCGTACACTCGGATACATTCAATCCGGTGTAGAGCAGGGAGCGACACTTATTCGTGACGGACGTGAAGACGATGCAGCAAACAGCCAAGGTTATTTTGTTGGCCCAACGATTTTTGATAATGTGACACAGGAAATGAAAATTTGGCAAGATGAAATCTTCGCACCAGTTCTTTCTATTGTACGCGTAAAAGACTTGATGGAAGCGATTCATGTTGCTAATGCATCACCATTCGCAAATGGTGCATGCCTGTACACCAATAGCGCTAAAGCTATTCGTGAATTCCGTGAAGAAATTGATGCAGGTATGCTTGGGGTTAATCTTGGAGTTCCAGCTCCAATGGCATTCTTCCCATTCTCAGGTTATAAGAGATCCTTCTATGGTGATCTCCATGCAAATGGAAAAGATGGCGTAGAATTCTATACTCGCAAGAAAATGCTTACGGCTCGTTATTGAAAGAATGATATGAAATCATAAAAAGATAGAATGGAGTTGGTGATTGTGCAAGCGACAGAGAAAACACAAAGTTTGAAAACAGCAGATGAAAAGTACCTTTGGCATGCAATGAGAGGAGCAGCCCCTAGTCCAACAAATTTAATTATCACAAAAGCAGAAGGGGCATGGGTGACGGATATTGATGGAAACCGTTATTTAGACGGTATGTCCGGTCTTTGGTGCGTGAATGTTGGGTATGGGCGAAAAGAGCTTGCAAGAGCGGCGTTTGAACAGCTTGAAGAAATGCCATATTTCCCTCTGACACAAAGTCATGTTCCTGCTATTAAATTAGCAGAAAAATTGAATGAATGGCTTGGTGATGAATACGTCATTTTCTTTTCTAACAGTGGATCGGAAGCGAATGAAACAGCGTTTAAAATTGCTCGTCAATATCATCAACAAAAAGGTGATCATGGACGCTATAAGTTTATTTCACGCTATCGTGCTTACCACGGTAACACAATGGGGGCTCTTGCAGCAACAGGTCAAGCACAGCGAAAGTATAAATATGAACCATTGGGGCAAGGATTCTTGCATGTAGCACCGCCGGATACGTATCGAAACCCAGATGATGTTCATACACTGGCAAGTGCTAATGAAATCGATCGTGTCATGACATGGGAGTTAAGCCAAACAGTAGCCGGTGTGATTATGGAGCCAATTATTACCGGGGGCGGCATTTTGATGCCTCCTGATGGATATATGGAAAAAGTAAAAGAAATTTGCGAGAAGCACGGTGCGTTGCTCATTTGTGATGAAGTTATATGTGGATTTGGCCGGACAGGGAAGCCGTTTGGATTTATGAACTATGGCGTCAAACCAGATATCATTACAATGGCAAAAGGCATTACAAGTGCGTATCTTCCTTTGTCAGCAACAGCAGTTAGACGAGAGGTTTATGAGGCATTCGTAGGCAGTGATGATTATGATCGCTTCCGCCATGTAAATACGTTCGGAGGAAATCCTGCAGCTTGCGCCTTAGCTTTGAAGAATTTAGAAATTATGGAGAATGAGAAACTCATTGAACGTTCCAAAGAATTGGGTGAACGACTGTTATATGAACTAGAGGATGTAAAAGAGCATCCAAACGTAGGAGATGTCCGCGGAAAAGGTCTTCTTTTAGGTATTGAACTAGTGGAAGATAAGCAAACAAAAGAACCGGCTTCCATTGAAAAGATGAACAAAGTCATCAATTCTTGTAAAGAAAAAGGTCTAATTATTGGTAAAAATGGTGACACTGTTGCAGGTTACAATAATATTTTGCAGCTTGCGCCTCCATTAAGCATCACAGAGGAAGACTTTACTTTTATCGTTAAAACAATGAAAGAATGCTTAGCTCAACTTTAATTAATTATTGATAAATCTTGTTGAAAAGCGGATGAGCCTATTAGGAGATATAACTTTAAATACTGAATGAGTTACTCGAAAAGAGTAATTCCGAAAGGGTTGAGTTTATGAAAGCTGATGTTGTATTGATAAATGGAGAAGTTATTACAGTAGACCAAAAGAATACAGTAGTCGAAGCTGTAGCAATAAAAGATAATTGCATCGTAGTTGTTGGCTCAAATCAGGAGGTTAAGAGTTTTATAGGAGAAAAAACGGATGTAATTGACCTGCAAGGAAAAACGCTTCTTCCTGGATTCATTGATTCCCATCTTCACATCATTTCTCATGGACTAAATCAGTTGGCTGTCAGTTGTAAAGCTGAACATATTGATTCTATCGATGCTTTGTTAGATGATCTGAAAAAGAAGGCATTAGAAACGTCAAAAGGTGAATGGATACGTGCTTGGGGCTTTAATGAAACCGCTGTGAAGGAAAAGCGTTATCCAACAATTACTGAGCTGGATGAAATTTCAGTTGAACACCCTATTATTGTAACCCGTACTTGCCACCACATAAGCGTGGTGAACAGCAAAGCATTAGAAATTGCGCAAATTAACGAGAACACACCGAACACGAGTGGGGGGATTATTGAAAAGAATCAGGCAGGAAGGCTTACAGGAAAGTTAATTGAAGCAGCAAATATGAGGATGAGCGAAGTTGCAAGTTATACAGAAAGTGAAATGATGAAGGCTGTGAAGATTGCATCGGATCATTTCGTTGCAGCGGGCATAACAAGTATACATGACGCAGGTGGAGATGGACCTGAGAGTTATCGTTTACTACAACAAGCTGTGAAGAGTAGGGATATTCGTGTCCGAATATATGCAATGATATGTCAAATAAATAACTCTCATGAATTTGTTAATAAAATGGTCGAAGCCGGTGTGGTAACTGGTACTGGAGATGAGAGATTCAAAGTTGGACCAGCTAAATTGTTTACAGATGGAAGTAGCACTGGGCCTACAATTGCAACCCGTGAGTCGTACTCCAGTGACCCTAACAATCATGGCATTCTTTATTATAGTGAGGAAGAAATTTACCGGGTTTTAGGTGAAGCGCATAAAAAAGGTTATCAAATCACTGTACATGCACAAGGCGATAAAGCTATTGAAATGTATTTAAATTGTGTAGAAAGGGCGCTAGAGGAATCACCAAGAAAAAATCACCGTCATCGAATCGAGCACGCGGGAATTTCTTCACCAGATTTACAAGAGAGAATGAAAAAACTCGAGATGATTCCAATTCCTAACCCTCCATTTCCATATGAATTCGGAGAGATATATGTAGAGCACTATGGTGATCGTGTCAATCACATGTACGCTGCTCGTGATTTTATTGATCGTGGCATCATTGCAGCAGGTGGTTCGGATGCACCAGTTACTGACTATAATCCTTTATTAGGAATTCATGTTGCTGTCAATAGAAAAACTAAGTCTGGGATGGAGGTTGGTGCTAATCAATCTATAAGCGTAATGGAAGCTATTAAACTATACACATGGAATGGCGCTTATGCGAGTTTTGAAGAAGAGATAAAAGGAAGCATAGAGGCCGGAAAGTTGGCGGATTTAGTTATATTAAATGACAGCATTTTAAGTGTCAATCCAAACCAAATTAAAGATTTAAAAGTAGAAACAACTATTATTGATGGTGAAATTGTCTATCAAAAAGAACAATCAGTGAAAATTTAGCCATAAAAAACTCCCCCTCCAATTGTGAGACTGATTTTAACAATTGAAGGGGCGTTTCAGTTGTTTAGTTGTGCTTTTTAAATCGTATTAATTTTCCGAGAGAATTGAAAGGACATTCGTGTACTAACAAATATTCAGATTATGAACACTAGAAAACGAACACAACCTATCATATAATTGAAAGACTATATTTTAAAATCAATGTTGATATTACCCTCCTATAAATATTAACATGCGTAATTGAGGTGTTTTCTTTGTTGTTTTATGATCGGATTTCTATAATGTCCCCTCCTGTTCCATAGTTAAGAAAGTCTTTTTACTTCTGAGATTTTCAAAGTTATAGGAGGGTATTAAAAGTGAAAAAAGTCTCAGTACCATCACTTTGGTTAATGATCATTCTTGTGGCATTTCCGCAAATTAGTGAAACGATTTACACACCGTCTTTACCAGACATTTCAAAGGTGTTACATGTAAGTAATAATGAAGTACAGTTAACGCTAAGTGTGTATTTTGCTGGATTTGCTTTAGGTGTATTTTTTATTGGATGGTTATCAGATATAATTGGTCGTCGCCCAGCAATGTTATTTGGAATTGTAGTATATGGTGTAGGAAGTTTCTTATGTTATATTGCAAATTCCATTGAAATTTTATTGGTAAGTCGTTTTATTCAAGCGTTTGGAGCGAGTGCAGGATCAGTTGTTACACAAACGATTCTTCGTGAAAGTGTAGATGGGCATAAACGTCACGTTATGTTTGCTCAAATTTCGGCAGTCATTGCCTTTACGCCAGCGATAGGCCCGTTAATCGGGGGATTTCTTGATCAAATGTTTGGATTTAAAATAGTGTTTTTAAGTTTAGTTGTTATGAGTGTCGGGATTTTGCTGTATACGTTTGTTTCTCTTCCGGAAACAAAAACGGACGCAGTAACGGATAAAATAAGTGTGTTTTCAGTATTGAAAAGGTTAATTACAAATCCGAAAGTAGTAACATATGGGTTATTAATTGGAGGAGCAAATGGTGTTTTATTCAGCTATTATGCAGAAGCGCCGTTTATCTTTATCGAATACTTTCAGTTATCACCTAGTATGTACGGGTTTCTAGGAATTGTTGTTGCTTCCGCTTCTATTATTGGAGCGAAAGTTTCAAAGCGGTTACTTGCTATTTATAAACCAGAGAAAATTATATATATCGGTTGTCTTGTAATGACAGGGGGAGCTATCCTCTTAACTGTTATTACTTCATTTGGATCAAATCCAAACATAATATATATGATTGGATTTTTAGTAGCGATGTTTATATTGCTATTAGGAATTGGGGTGGCGTTACCTAACTGTCTCAGTCTAGCATTAGTAGATTTTCAAAATGTCATTGGTACTGCGGGTGCCTTATTTAGCCTAGGCTATTATATAATAGTGACGATAACGATTTGGGGAATGAGCCAGCTTCATACAGGTTCCTTAATAGTCATGCCCCTATATTTTTTAGTTATTGTAGTAATTATGGTGGTTTTCACTCGAGTATTTATTTTGAATGATAGAGCTGAAAATTCTGTTTAAATATATAAAAAAGAGAGTCTCATTGAAAAATGAGACTCTCTTTTTTATAAAAATTATCATTCGTGCTGATAATTTTTAGTACTACAATTTTACAAATTTTATTTATTAAACAAGAGATTTTTTAGCAACTGTTTTTTATCATCTACAATAAATTGTGAATATAGTTGCCATGTGGGGGGATATAAGATTTTATCTAAAACCTGGTATTGGCCTGTGTTTGTTCTACGTTTGGTTTATATTTGGTTTATATTTGGTTTATGTTTCGTTTTCGTTTGGTTTATGTTTGGTTTCATTAATTACAAAATCAGTTACAAAAGTTACAAAAGCTATTTTTGTTATCAAAATAGACTTATATTACGGAGGAGAGCATGAAAAAATGTCTTTAGGAGGGGACAAAAAATTTTGGTGAATAAAAATGTATTATCAAACTTGGACATACTCATGTTATGAATCTAAACATAAAGGGAAATAGTATGAATAAACCAATAGCATTTAAATGAAAACATTATTAATCAAAAAATTATGCTCATTTTAAGATGGCAGATATGATACAACATAAGATTTCGAGATTTGATAGGGATGATGAAACGTTGTAATTGCTTAGTTTGTAAATATTAAAATTAGTAAAGATAATAGGGAAATATAGATTATTTTTTGTTTGTACAATGATTATAAACTAGGTTTATCAGTATGATTTAGAATTAAATAGTTTATATAAAAGTAAGAAGATAATAGATTTACTTATAGCGTACCGTTGATACAGAAAGAAATACAATTGATTTTTATTTAGGTGAAACAAGAAAGTATAAGGCCGCAGAGCGTTTTTTAAGAAAGCTTTGCGGTCTTTTATGTTTTAAACCCTTGTTTTATTACTCTATACAAGTATGCGGTTAATCCTATGGTAATTCAGAACAAGATTATCATTGTAATAGGTAATTGTTAATTGTTTCTAGTTTGAAAATTTATATTGGGAGTCTTAAAGATACGGTAAATATAAAGGAGATGGGTTAAATAATGAAATACACACTTAAAGATCTTATAAATGTAAACAAGTTTAAGAATATAACAGAGCAATTTTATAATTTAACTAAAGTTCCATTCTGTCTCCTTGATAATAATCAAAATGTTATATTTTCCAAAGGTGACCCTTTTTTTCGTAATCAAAAAATCCAATTGTCCCAAGAAATGCATATTCCCATCATTATTGAGCAGGAACATATAGCAACCTTTGTTGTAGGAACAAGTAGTAATAAAGAGGTTATTGCGGATTCTCACATAACACATTTTAAGTGCATTGCAAATCTAATTGAAGAGATGGCAACACAACAATTACACCTTAAAAAAATTCATGAAAAAGATTCCCAAATCAATACGATAACAAATTATGAAGAAAATTGTTTAGATAGTATATTACAAAATATGCCGATTATGATTAATGCAATTGATGAAAAAGGAAATATTATTATGTGGAATCGGGAATGTGAATTAGTAACTGGATATAATGCAGATGAAATAATTAACAATCCAAAAGCGATGGAATTGCTACATCCTCATAGACCTAATCGTAACGATTTGTTGCAAAATGGTCACGATTTTAGAGATTCGGAGATGGATATCACATGTAAAAATGGTGAGATAAAAACTATTATGCGGTCCACTATTTTACATATTATTCCGACTTTAGGACGGAGTGTCGGAGCAATTGGAATTGATATAACTAAGCGTAAGAGGATGGAAGAGAAACTTAAACAAACCTCGACTGAACTAGAATTAATTTTTAAAGCAATTCCTGATTTGTATTTTTTGTCAGAACTTGATGGGACCATTAAGGATTGTAAAGTTAATTCTGTATCCAAATTTTATGTTCCAATTGAAGAATTTATAGGGAAGAAATTCCAAGAGATATTACCAGTTCCTATCATAAAGCAATTTGAGAAGGCTATTAATCAAATAAAAACTTCATCCGCTCCTGTATTAATAGATTATTCTCTACAACTAGATGATGAAATTTATTATTTTGAAGCAAGACTTTTACCGCTTTTTGACGATAAAATTATGATTATTGTGCGTGATATTACAGAACGTACAATAACGACGGAATTATTAAAAAAATCAGACACTCTTAAAGCAGTAGGGCAATTGGCAGCTGGGGTCGCTCATAAAGTTCGTAACCCATTAACAGTAATTAAAGGGTTCATGCAATTATTGCAGCAGGAAGTAGGGGAGGATAAAGAATATTTAAGCCTAATACTTTCTGAAATCAGCAGTATTGAAACAGTTCTTCAAGAATTTTTATCTATTGCAAAACCGAATGCTGCAGTATTTGAACCGAAAAACCTTTGTACTATATTAGATAATGTAGTCGATTTAATAAGTACTCAAGCAATTATGAAGAATATTCGTATTGCATTGAATATGGATGTTGAAAACTTATTGATTGAGTGTTGCGAAATTCAATTAAAACAAGTTTTCTATAGTATTTTACAAAATTCTATTGAGGCTATACAAAATGGTCAAGAAATCATCATTAATGTGAAAAAACATAATAGTACCGAGGTTAAGATTTGTATTTTAGATAAAGGAGTAGGTATTCCTTCTGAAAGAATTAAAAGACTAGGTGAACCTTTTTATAGTACAAAAGAAAAAGGGACGGGTGTTGGGCTCATGATGAGTTATCGAATTATTGAAAGTCATGGTGGGAAAATAAGTATAAAAAGCCAGGTCGGGAAAGGAACTACTGTTACTCTGTTTTTCCCAATTTATAACGGTGACTTAGTTGGTGATGTTAGTCCAAATAGCATGTAATCATAACTAGCAAATAAATCTCTGGAAATGAAAATCAAACTATTATCTTGTAGAAATATAGGTGGTCTGAAGTGAGTTGATTAGGAAAAGAAAAATGGATTTAATAGAGATAATGTAACTTGAATTTGAAGTACAACTCCTAGTTTCAGTAGACGTTATATTTTATGCATAGAAGTAAGAGGCTCCTTTCAAAATTCAATTAAAAAGTTAGATTCATAATGTAACGGGAGATAAAAAAATAGGGAAAAGAAGGGTGCTCTAAATACCATTTAGGCTAAGTCGCATGTATATCTTTAAAGTGAAAAGTTTCTTTTTCTCAACTATAGAAAAAGATTTTTTTTTACTTGAGTGATAATTTTTTATGATATTTGTGAAAGGGTTTTGTTATATTTTTGAAAGGAAAATGTAATGTATATAAATTAATATGAACTTACGAATATTGATTTTATATCATTCGCCATTGATGGAGGAACAGAGGAGATTTAATGTATGAAAACAAGAATTGCAATTATAGAAGATGAAGATAGTATACGGGAGATATGTAAACGGTACTTAGAAAGGGAAGGATATGAGGTATACACTGCAGTGAACGGAGCAGAAGGATGGAATGTATTTCAACAATTTCAACCGGATCTAATTATTTTAGATTTGATGATGCCAGAAAAAGATGGTTGGGAACTATGTGAGGAAATTCGCCAACATTCCAATGTACCGATCATCATGTTAACCGCGAGGGGAGAAGAAAGAGAGCGGATTTTAGGACTAACAATGGGGGCGGATGATTATGTAACAAAACCCTTTTCGCCTCGTGAATTAGTATTAAGGGTACAAATTATACTAAGAAGAGGAAATCAAGTAACACTTCAAGGAATAGAGCCTGAATCAGGAATGATAGAGTTTCTAGATTTGAAAATTGATCCAACGAAAAGAAGTGTATTTGTTTGTCAATATGAAATAGAGCTAACAGTGAAAGAGTTTGAAGTGCTTTATCTCATGGCAAAACATCCTAAACAGGTGTTTTCACGGTCTCAACTTCTTGAACAAATTTGGGGATTTGAGTATGAAGGCTGCACAAATGCAGTAACTGTATTAATGAGTCGTTTACGTGAGAAATTGGAGAAACATACAACAAAGAATCGTTGGGTTCATACGGTTTGGGGCATCGGTTATTGTTTTGAACCAGATGGAGGAAACGATAAATGAAGTTACGAAATCAACTGTTATTGATGAATCTATTAAGCACGGGTATCATGGTAATTTCTATATGGTACAGTGAAAGGCAAATGTTACTTAGACCAGAACAGACACGATTATTAATAGTAATAGTAATTGTAGCTATGATTATTTCTACGATCATTTATTGGTTAATGACACGTCCTATAATGAGGTCTATTCAAAATTTAATTGCCTTAACCAAACAATTTAGTGATAGACAATTTGGAACGATGTACATAATAGGGAAAGAACCAGAAGAGTTTAAAGAATTAGCGGAAGCTTTTCAAGAAATGGCCAAAAAACTAAACGAAAGCTTTGCTAAGTTAGAAAAAGGAGAAAAAGCACGTACAGAGCTGATTGCGAATATTTCCCACGACTTACGAACACCCATGGCTAGCATACAATTGATGGTAGAAGCGTTACAAGATGGATTAATTGAAGACTCTGATATGAAACAACAATATTTAAAGACAATCCTAAATGATATACAACGATTAAGTGGATTAATTAATGATTTATTTGACCTTTCTAAGTTAGAACTTGGACAAGAAGTTTTTCATCCAAGTTTAATACATGTAGATAGCATTCTATTAAAAGTAATAGATTCACATGATATCTTATTGCAAGATAAAGAGATTGATTTGCAATTGCATGTTTCTGAGACATTACCACGAATTTGGATTATGCCATGTAAAATAGCACGAGTTATCAATAATTTGTTGCATAACGCGATTCGGCATTCTCCTACATGTGGAACAATCGAATTAATTGTAGAGGAAAATAAACAGAAGCAGCAAGTTCAATTCACTTTGTGTGATGAAGGAGAAGGGATTTCTCCAGATGATCAATTGCGTATATTTGACCGTTTTTTTAGAACGGATCCATCAAGAAGTTCACAATCTGGAGGTTCTGGGCTTGGTTTAGCTATTGCAAAATCGCTAGTTGAACTGCATAAAGGACAAATTGGTGTTCGGGACCGCCAAGATGGGAAACAGGGATGTGAATTTTGGTTTACTCTTCCTGTTACATCAGAAAAAAATGAGTCGGTTGAAAGACTTTTGTAACATTTACGAAAGTAAAATGAAAGATATATATAATAAGATTACTGTGTCGAAGGTGATTATATTTTAACCTGAAGTGAATAGTATAAGTATAATTTCATCTTTTGTAATCTTGTAGATATGATGAAAGAGAGGAAGAAATAAAATGGATCAAATGAGGAGAGTAAATCCCGCAGCTATAGCATTTGCTGGTTCTAGTAAATCCAATATCTTAATCTTCTAGTTCAATCACTTCTGTTGAAAAAGAAAACTCGTCATTAAATATTAAAAATGGACAGGTGCCAGAAGAAAGGTTCAATTTCAACAGGTGTAATTAAAACAGATGATTAAAAACTAGTTCGTTCAGGTGTACTAGAAAAATAAAGAGGTGTGGAAAAAGGAACCTTATTTTTTTAACTGTCTTTATAGAATAAAAAAATGGAATCACATACATAAAAAATATATTGAACAGAGGTAACTATACGATGGTTTTAAAATTATTATTTATATTTTTTGGCGTAGTCTTAGTATTATGGGGTATATATAGAATGAAAACGGATAAAGCATTTATAGGGAAAACACAAACAAGAAAAAATATTTTTAATTTCTTTATTTTAGGAGAAGCAGCGGGACTAGGACAATTCTTAAGCGGAATTGCATGTATAATTATAGGGATTTTATCTTTTATAATTAAATAGTTTATAAATAAAAGGAACACAACTTTAAAATAAAAGTAGTGTTCCTTTTATTTTTGTCACCTGTCAGATTTACAATTTATCAGGTAGCAAAGTAAAACAGGGAGCAAGCATAGAAAATTTCTTTTTCCTTTTTGTAGAGCTTCGTACGCCAAATACAGATGATCTTGAATCATGTAAACAGCTCTATATTCGCTTAATTTTTTTTTACTTTTTCTGTAGTAACAATTTTCTCATTTGAGGAGATGCGCGAGACATGTGTAAATTCAGTGGAATCCAATATTTCCTATTTGGGTATGATAGAATAGTAATATATCTAAAACGGAGGAAAGACAAATGGACTCAAACACAAAGCAGTTTATTTATGATATCCGGCAAAGAAAGAACAATTATATGGACGATGTATTAACAGCAATACAGCACCCTAAAAAAGAGCAATCTAAACAGGTCATTCAAAATATAGTAGAGAAGATGGATATGATGATCAGTTTAGTTACTACTTACATGGCGATTGAATCAGAATCTATGAAAGAATTAAAAGAGCTTCAAGAAGAAATTATTCATGCTCAAGCATATATTCAAAAAAGAAAATTTGAAGAAACACAGAGATAATATCCTGTGTTTTTATTTTCGCTTCTTTCGGCTAACGACCTAAAGAAGTGTATACATAAAATGAATGTGTTGAAATTTTAAAAAACCTAAGCTGAGGTTTCCAATAGCATCTACAACCTCTTGTTTAAATTTTTCTTGGTTCTTTTTTTGCTATAAAAATATCAGTTCTGGTGCAAAAAGATGATAAATAAAAAAGAATCAAGGATTCCTAACAGAATCACCTGTTAAGCAGTTAATCCAAACAATTGGTTGATAATGTTTCCACTTAAATATATTCTCCTTTTCCATACTGATCACACACCTTTTATAGAGTAGTACTATCAATATGTCCAAGTTTGATAGACCATTTTCATATACTTCAAAGTTTTTACAGCAGAACCATAATTTTTCGTTTGTCATTAATTTATTTGGAGTATAAGAAATTTTATTTATTAGGTTGCTGGGCATGCGACAGGACCCCAAGTGGTTATTCTATATAATGGAGACCGTGGTGAAAATGAACAATTTGTATTTTTCCCACTTGATGGAGGAGCATATGCAATTGTAAACAACAATACTGGAAAACCTGTAGGACTTGGTAATGCTTACATTTGGATTGATGGTGTTCGTGATGCTTTTTCTGGCAATGATCAGGGATTGCGACAAACTACTTGGACTGGTGCCGCTTCTGAACAATGGTATTTACGAGACAAGGGAAATAATAATTATGAAATTGTGAACCAAGGAAATGGGAAAGTCGCATCTTGGGCGTGGAATGGGATAAGTGGGGCACATTCTCGGGATTATGTAGATTTGGATGATTCGAATCCTTCTGATAATGATAGGCTATTTCACATTCCAGCTGCTCTCAGTACTTTTTCATTACCAAACTTACCAGCTGTAGGAACTAGACCAAATGCTCCAAATTATAAGGAAAGTGATCCTATTGATAAACAATTACCTCAAACTTCAGAGTCTGTTGTTGTTGGGGCATCTTTAATACCATCTATTATGGTAAAGGATAATAGTGCGAGTGATAAAACAAAAATACACAATTCACCATATTATACTTTAGTAAAAGAAGAATATTGGGAGAAAGCATATTCAGACATTATTCATGCTGGTGGCAGTCGTAAGTATACACTTAAAACAGATGTAAGTAGTACAGATCAACAAAAGATGACTGAAACGGTTGGTATGAGCTTTGGAGTAGACTTAGGATTAAAATTTGGAGACTAATCTCTAGCACTTAAATCGAGTATTTCAAAAACATTACAAACAGAAATTAGTACAACTGATACGAAATCAGAGGAAAAAATAATTGAAAAGAATGCTATAAGTAAAGATGGTAAAGACACAGGGTTTACAGAATATCAACTGGTAACAAAATATACGTTGAAGAGAACAGACGGTTCAGCTGTTTCAGCTCCTTGGATTGTAAAAGACCCTACGCAAACATTACCAAGATCACAAAATTAATTAGGAGACATATTGCGATATATGTCAACAGTAAGTGGACAAGAAAAGCGAAGTGATGGAACCCCCCTCAAAAAATGAGGGGGGTTTCCCTTGTTACAATTATTTGTTTACTTCAAGTGATAAAATAAGTATTTCTATTCCTATTAAATATTCCCCCTGGCTATATTTAATAGGAAGAAAGGTGTCAGGTGCTATCCAAGACAGAGCTGAACTTCAAAACAGGTTAAATGATTTTAGGGAAGGCGATACAATTTATGTAACAGATTTAACTCGGATTACTCGTAGCACGAGGGATTTATTTGAATTAGTTGATTACAAAAAATAAAAAAGCTAACTTAAACTCATTAAAAGATACATGGTTGGATTTATCTGAAGAAAATCCAACCATGTATCTTTTAAATGCTGATAGAACCACTATCTATCGCATATTAAAGCGAAATGGTTATTAAGAAAATTATTCATAACGAGTGCCATCTATACTTCTATAGACTATGTACATTTTTAGAAAAAATCTTTGTTTTGCCTAAAGACTTTATCATCATAAAAGGAGCTAAGTTCTATATCTTAGCTCCCTTATTGGCAAATTATTTAATTATAAAGGCTACGATCGCTAAAACGATACACACAATCCCACTTAATAATTGTCCTATTCCAGAACTCTGTCCATTAATTAACAAGTTGAAAAGATTTTTTCTGGTTTGAGTTTTTCCTACGAATGCATCATACTTCTTCATTTTATATACACCCGATAAAATTAATGCTACACCAATAACGATAAGTACTACTTTTAAAGCCACTATATTTGCCTCCGCTTATTATGTATATGTTGAATTTTTCTCAATCATTTTTTAGTTGTTGTTATAGTCGTGAACGACACTCGTCTATAATTTATAAAAAATAGACTTTTTGTATCATTTATCGTTTGTGTCCATGACTGTCAAATTTATAACTCCTGCCATTAATTTCAACAGTGACGTCTTGATAAATTGAACCGTCCGCTTTAGCATAATATGAAAAGTATCCATAACCATGGGTAGTGGTTTCGTAAGGACCTTGGAACCATCCTATCTTAGCTGCTCCAGAATCATCGAAATAATACCATTTACCATCGATTTGTTGCCAACCCTTTTGCATTTCGCCTTTATCGTTATAATAGTATATCTTACCATCAACTTTATCAAATCCTGTTAGTTTAGCTTCTCCGTCATGATTAAAATAATATCTTTTTTCCTCAATGGTTTTATAACTATCTAAATTACTGTTTTTACCATCTTCGAAATGATATTTTTTACCATTAACTTCCTTCCAACCAGTATAGTTAGGCCCTTCTTCTAAGCTGTAATATACCAGTGTAGGCTTCTCTTTTCCATCCCATCCAGGTAAAGAAATTTTAGAAACCTCATTTTTTCTAATAGAACCATCTTTTCCGAATACTAACACTTTGTCATTAAAAATAACAGTCTCCCAATTATTATCTAGCGCTTCTCCATTGAACTTAGAAGCTCTCTCAAGTACGCCTTTGTCAGAAAAGTGAAGAATTCTATTTTCATCTTCTACACGTATTTCATTTGTAGTTGCCTTGTAATTTTGGAAATAATAAATTTTACCATCAATTTCCCGCAAACCTTCTTTAATAATTGCTCCAGAAGCATCAGAATAGTGTAGACCATTTTGATCTTCCTTCCATGCTGATCGTAGCACAGAACCATCGTCATTGAAGTTGTAGTACTTCCCATCATTCTCGAATCCATTTGTATTGATTAATCCTTCATACAAGCCAAAATAATATGTCTTTCCCTCAACTTCATGCCAACCTATCAAGAGAATTCCATCAGAGCCTGCATAATACTGATTGCCATCTCGGTTTACCCAACTGTTCTTTATTACGGTTCCAGAAGAATCTTTTGCAATCTGTTTAGTAGGATCCTTTTCATCAGCTATTATCTGTATTCCGTCATACTTCTGTTTCTCATTTTCTTTACCTGGATACCACTCTCTTAGCCAGTTATGAATTTCATTGTTGCTTTTTGCAGTGAAACGAATTTCGGATTTGAAACTCCAATCAGTAGCGAATCCATGAATGTTTTGATTACCAGCCAAACTTACTCCATTCTTGTTTTTCAAATGGAACTGAACATTATTGTAAAAAGATTTTTGATCAATCTGGACAAGTTCAAACACTTCATCATCACCAATTGAATCGGAATATTGAAGTGCATTTCCTTCTTTCCCTGAAAGATATTTTGAACCTGTTTTTACCAATACTTTATTCGTCCCTTTTTTATAGGGGATAATTTGATAAGGTTTACCATCATTTAGTGTAGTAAATGGTAGTGCGATAGGTGTCTCTAGGATGCTAGTACGATCTGCCAATATATCAGGTAACCGATTATTAAAATCTGCAAGAGCTTCGGAGTTATTCGTAACATAATTAGAAAGAACATCTTTGCCTACTGGCTGTGAAGTAATTGTTGCTAATATTCGTTTTCCTTCTGGTAGTTTACTAAAAAGATCTTCATTAACATAACGAATATCACGTAAACCAGAGCCATTAGTAAGAAAATATCCTGGGAATTCTTGACGTTCAAATTCAGCTGCTAAAACATTTTTACCACCGCTATTTTCACTTTTTAGATAATAGGTTTTGAAATTCGTAAGTGAAACACCCGTATTTCCTTCATCTAATTGTTTTTGTGTAATATACAAAATATCATGTTTAGATAGTTCTGGTTCATCAGGAGTTAAGTCTACTATTGTACCAGCGCCCTTAATACGAATTTGTTCTCCATGCTTGATTGTTTTATATTCAACTTTCCCATTGGTATAAGCAATTTTAATTTTCTTGCTAAAATTCTGATCTTTATAATAATCAAACACACTAATACCAAATTCCCCTTTGTTAAAAGTAGGAGCTTTATAAGCAACATTTTCTAAACGAGATGCATAACTGTTTTTTGCATCTTGTTCTTCTAACCATTTCCCAAATGGCTCTTTAAGAAACGTGTCATATACATTTCCAAATGTTGTAACAATCGTTGCGAATGTATCAACATCTGCTTTCACTTTATATTCTGTTACGGGGCTGGCGCTGAATAAAATCCCCATTGCAATCCCTACAGGAAGGACTTTTCGCATACTTTTTTTTGCATTTCCATTCATAATTGTGCTCCTCACTTTGTGCTACCTTATTTTTTCTATTTGTTAAACTGCATTTAACGTTCCGAAGTTTATCTTAGTATAAACACCTTTCAAATTTCTTTCATAAATGTTACAAAAGTCTTGCATGAATACCGTATAAAATTCTGAATTTTATACGGTATTCTATATTTTTTCAACCTGACTCCATGCTCATTAAGCGAGGATTTTTAAGTATCCCAAAATAAAATTTTCATTTGTAAAATGAATTAAGTAGTAAACAAGAAAGGCTGGCAAAATGCCAACCTTTCTTGTCTTTTGGGTCTCAATTTTTATTTTAATAAATCAATAATAACTAAAAGGAATAGTTTATATCGTTCTTGTTATACAAAGGCCTTTTTATTAAACTATCCATTTTATGGGGTACAGTTCATTTCGTATTGGGTTATTTGTTAGCCTGATGGATATGTAGCGAAACCCAGGACAGTAATACCTAAAAAAATAGGAGTGTTATTACAATTTAAAATGAATTCATAAAAA
The DNA here is from genome assembly GCF_042136375.2 of Bacillus altaicus. Lineage (NCBI taxonomy): Bacteria > Bacillati > Bacillota > Bacilli > Caryophanales > Bacillaceae > Bacillus > Bacillus altaicus. The sequence continues at coordinate 2,279,787 of NZ_CM143394.1, forward strand.
AAGACACTCTTAAGAGTGTCTTTTTTAGCAGCCAAATCCGCTACAGCTAGCTCCAACTATGATTAATAAGATAAAGAGCACAACTAGTAAGGCGAATCCGCCACCAAAACCACAGCCTCCACCGTAACTACCACCATATCCCATAATACTTCCTCCTTTACGTAAGAGGGGAAAACATTGTGTCACTCTTTTGTTTTAACGGGTTTACATTACTTTATGCATTTTTAATGATGAATGAGTAGGTCCTTTGAGAAATGATTAAAGAAAAACAACGTACAGGAATAAAGTTATTAGTATAGTAATGGGTTGTATTCGATTAGCATATAACGATCTACCAGAAAAAGTAATTGTATTTTTCAGATAAATGAATTATTATAAAATAAGCAATTTTACAATTGCACAAGGTGAGGAAGATGAAGAGGGTTAAACGACTTAATAAGAGATGCAAAACAATTTTTAAGTTTGTTTCAACATAATACTTGCTTCATCATTTTCATACCTGAAAAGAATTAGGGTATAGCTTGAAATCACGGCAATGAATCATCTAAGAGGGGGAAGTGAAGTGGCAAACAAAGAATTGAAACGAGGTTTAGAAGCACGTCATATTCAAATGATTGCTTTAGGCGGAACAATTGGTGTTGGTTTGTTTATGGGGTCAGCCAGCACGATTAAATGGACAGGTCCGTCAGTAATGCTTGCATATGCAATCGCAGGTATTTTCATCTTCTTCATTATGCGTGCCATGGGAGAAATGTTGTATATGGAGCCAAGCACAGGTTCATTTGCGACATTTGGCCACAAGTATATTCATCCGCTAGCTGGTTATATGACAGCGTGGAGTAACTGGTTCCAGTGGGTTATCGTTGGGATGTCAGAGATTATCGCAGTTGGAGCGTATATGAAATATTGGTTCCCGGATTTACCAGCTTGGATACCAGGTGTTATCGCAATGGTCATTCTTGGTGCTGCTAACTTAATTTCGGTTAAGTCATTTGGTGAATTTGAATTTTGGTTTGCAATGATTAAAATCGTTACGATTTTATTAATGATTATTGCCGGATTCGGTCTCATTTTCTTCGGAATTGGGAACGGAGGAGAAGCAATCGGCATATCTAATCTTTGGGCAAACGGCGGTTTCTTCACAGGTGGTTTTTCAGGATTCTTCTTTGCGCTATCACTTGTAGTTGGGGCATATCAAGGTGTGGAATTAATCGGGATTACTGCTGGTGAAGCGAAAAATCCGAAGAAGACACTTACGAGAGCAATTCAAAGTACAATTTGGCGTATTCTAATTTTCTATATTGGTGCTATTTTCGTTATTGTAACTGTTTATCCTTGGGATCAATTAAGTTCAATTGGTAGTCCGTTCGTAGCAACTTTTGCGAAAGTTGGTATTACGGCAGCTGCGGGACTTATTAACTTCGTTGTTATTACAGCAGCAATGTCTGGTTGTAACAGTGGTATTTATAGTGCTGGACGTATGCTTTATACATTAGGTGTAAATGGGCAAGCACCGAAATACTTTGCGAAGATTTCTAGTAACGGTGTACCTTTATTCGGTACAGTTGGTGTAATTATCGGTTTAGCGGTTGGTGTTGTTTTAAGTTATATTGCACCGAAAAACTTATTCGTATATGTATATAGTGCGAGTGTACTTCCTGGTATGGTGCCATGGTTTGTCATTTTAATTAGTCAAATTCGTTTTAGAAAAGAAAAGGGAGCAGAGATGAAAGATCATCCATTCAAAATGCCATTTGCTCCTGTTACAAACTATTTAACGATTGCCTTTTTAATTATGGTATTAATCGGTATGTGGTTTAACGATGATACTCGTATTTCACTAATTGTAGGTATTGTTTTCTTAGCTATCGTAACAATTAGTTTCTATGCTTTCGGAATAGGGAAGCGAGCTCCGTTAGACGTTCAAAATGATCAAGGGATTTCAAGTAAATAAAGGTAATAAAAAAGTCCGATTTCTTATTTAGAAATCGGACTTTTGTTATTAAAACTTTTCTACTACAATCTTTCCAATTGTACGTCCACTCTCAAGCAATGCATGTGCCTTTTTAAGATTTTCTGCATTAATTGGTGTTAACGTATCATTTAAAGTAGTTTGAAGAATACCTTCATCTAATAGCTCGCTTACTTTATTTAATAGTTCGTGCTGTGTACTCATATCACCAGTTTCATACATCGCTTTTGTGAACATAAACTCCCAAACGAATGTAGCACTTTTACTTTTTAAAATCCCCATCTCAAGAGGGTGTTCATTTTCTACGATAGAGCAAATTTTCCCTTGTGGTTTAATGATGTCACTCATCGCGTGCCAATGCTGATCAGTATTGTTTAAGCAGAAGATATAATCTACATTTTTTAGCCCAAATTCTAACATTTGATCTTTTAAAGGTTGGTGATGATTAACTATATAATCGGCACCGAATTTTTCAACCCAGTGTATGGTTTCGTTGCGGGATGCGGTTGCGATTACGTTTAGTCCAGCCCATTTAGCTAACTGAATAGCAATCGAGCCAACACCACCAGCTCCGCCGATAATTAAAATGTTTTTAAATGAATTTTCATCTTTCTTATTATAATCAATCCCTAAACGTTCAAACAAACCTTCCCACGCTGTAATGGCTGTTAAAGGAAGTGCTGCAGATTCAGCATCACTCAACGTTTTTGGTTTTTTACCGACAATCCTTTCATCAACTAGATGGTATTCACTATATGTACCTTGTCTCGTAATGCTTCCAGCGTAAAACACTTCATCGCCTTCTTTAAATAACGTACAACCTTCGCCAGTTTGTATGACAACACCACAAGCATCCCAGCCAAGTATTTTCGCTACATCTTCTTTTTTATCTTTCGGAGAGCGAACTTTTGTATCAACTGGATTAACGGAAATAGCGTTAATTTTAACAAGTATATCTCTTCCTGTGGCAACAGGTCTTTCAACTTCAATATCAATTAAACTGTTTTCTTCTTCAATAGGTAAGTATTCATGTAAACCAATTGCTTTCATTTTTATTCCCTCCATTAAAGTAAGAGTCTTTTTCTCTTTTATTATAGTAGGTAAAGTGTCATTATGTAAAAAAGTTGAGTCCTTTCCATTTTGTTAAAGGCTTGTTTCAGCCTCATTTAGAACTTTGTAACTGGAGAGGAGCCATCGTTTTGATTTTATAAGCATCGGATGAAAATTATCCTTATTTTTCTAGTGTACCTTGCAATGAACAATACCAAGTGTTATATTATACTTGTAGTTACTTAGTATAAAACAGTACTAAACAATAAATAGTAGTAGATGCCAATTAGAATAGGGTGAATGAACATTGAATGTACAATTTAAAAAAGGAGTTTTAGAACTTTGTGTTCTTGTCTTACTTGATAAGCAAGACCGTTATGGTTATGAATTAGTTCGAAGTATTTCCAATCAAATTGAAATATCAGAAGGGTCTGTTTATCCTCTACTTCGTAGATTAACCAAAGAAGAATATTTTACAACGTATTTACAGGAGTCTTCAGAAGGGCCTTCAAGGAAGTATTATAAACTGACAGATAAAGGTAGAACGTATTTGTACCAACTTTTGGATGAATGGAATGAGTTCTCACAGGGTGTCAATCAATTAATTAAAGAAGGTGTACGTAATGACGAAAGATAAATTTTTACAACAATTAAACGTATCTCTAAAAAGATTATCTGAAAAAGAACGTGCAGATATTTTAAAAGATTATGAAGAACATTTTACTTTCGGGTTAGAGGAAGGAAAAACCGAAGAAGAAATTACAGCTTCATTAGGTTCTCCCGCTCAAATCGCCAAAGAGTTATTAGCAGGTTATCATATTGAGAAAGTAACAGCGAGTGCAACAACAGGAAATGTTTTTCGGGCAATTTGGGCAGTAATTGGATTAGGATTTTTCAATTTAGTAATCGTGCTTGGACCTGCAATTGCAGTAGCCGCATTGATTTTTTCGGGGTGGGCTCTAGGAATCTCATTTTTGTGTTTACCACTGCTTGTTATTGTTGATACCATTGTGCATCCAAATACATTCTTACTTTTTAACCTTTTCGTTTCTTTAGCACTTTGTGGACTTGGATATTTCATTGTAATCGCTATGTTATCTTTAACGAAGCTAGCAAAGAATGGATTTGTTCGTTATTTAAAGTTCAATATAGCACTAGTAAAAGGTGGTTTTAAGCATGATAAATAAAAAGAAACTTTCAATCATTGCAGGTATTATTTTCATTATTGGGATTGTAGGAAGTCTATTCACTTATCGTTCAATTGCCACAGTACCAATTTCAGAAGAAAAGGTCATTAACAATAATAATGTGTCAAGCGTCATTATCGATACGAATAACGTGCGTGTTAACATCAATCCTACAAAAGAAAGTAACATGAAAGTAACATTAGATGGGGAAGTAAATCCTAACATAAAAAGAACATTAGCTACGGATGAAAAAGATTCAACGCTTCTCATTTCTTACAAAGAAAAACAACAGAGTTGGTTCAACTTCAACATTTCTGAAGTATTGGTCCCATTAACATTAAATGTCTATCTGCCTGAAAAACAATATGATTCATTAAAAATTTCCAATAACAATGGTTACGTTTCTGCAAAACAACAAAATACAACGCATTTTGATATCAATACAAGCAATGGGCGTGTTGAATTAAGAGAGATCAATTCGCAAAAAATTAATGCGGAAACAAATAATGGAAGTATGGACTTTAAAGATATAACGGCGCAAAATATTCATGTGAAATCGAATAATGGACGAATAATGCTAGATCATGTTGAAGGTGAACTAGAAGGGCAATCTAAAAACGGAAGTCTTTCTCTTAAAACAAATGAACTTGATCGAAATCTCAATTTTACGACTCACAATGGCAAGATTAATATTGAAACTGAAAAAGAACCAACTAATGTTCAATTTAATGTCTCTGTCGACAATGGAAAAGCGAATATCCTGAATAAATATAATGGAAATACCGTTATTGGGAAGGGAGAAAATCAAATTAAATTAAACACACATAACGGAAGTATTTCAGTGAAAAAGCATGGAAACTAAAGTAGCATATTACTCTTGAAAATTTTCGCTCATCACATATAAAGAGCATGCAAATCAATAATAAATAAGCAAAATAGCCGACTCCTTTTTTAAAACATGTAGGTAGTCGGTTATTTTATGTCCAAAATTCGTTTTAACGTCTTGGTTTCGACGACTCAATCATTTCTCTGAAAATATCAAATGTATTCTGTTTTCAGAGAACGGTAGTGTTATTATAAGAAAAAGTGATACTTTTATCTTATATACTTAAAGGAGGATTGGATTTCTGCATAGGCTTTCCAGTATCACTGGATTTGGAATGAAAAGTTGTGAACAATTGAAAAGATAATAGTTGAAATAATGAAAGGTGAGAAGGAGTTTATTTCTCATAAGCGAAATATAGTATTGTTTTATCCTAAATTATTTGTAAAGGTGGATACATAATGACAGTAAAGAAGCTTTATTTCGTCCCAGCAGGTCGTTGTATGTTGGATCATTCGTCTGTTAACAGTACATTAACACCAGGAAAATTATTAGACTTACCGGTTTGGTGTTATCTTTTGGAGACTGAAGAAGGACCTATTTTAGTAGATACAGGTATGCCAGAAAGTGCGATTAATAATGAAGGCCTTTTTAACGGTACATTTGTTGAAGGACAGATTTTACCGAAAATGACTGAAGAAGATAGAATCGTGAATATTTTAAAACGTGTTGGTTATGAGCCGGAAGACCTTCTTTATATTATTAGTTCTCACTTACATTTTGATCATGCAGGAGGAAATGGTGCTTTTAGAAATACACCGATTATTGTGCAGCGTGCTGAATACGAGGCGGCACAACATAGTGAAGAATATATGAAAGAATGTATCTTGCCAAATTTGAAATACAAGATCATTGAAGGGGATTATGAAGTCGTACCAGGAGTTCAATTATTGTATACACCAGGACATACTCCGGGGCATCAGTCACTATTCATTGAGACAGAGAACTCTGGCCCAGTGTTATTAACGATCGATGCATCGTATACGAAAGAAAATTTTGAAGATGAAGTGCCGTTCGCTGGATTTGATTCGGAATTAGCTTTATCTTCAATTAAACGTTTAAAAGAAGTTGTTAGGAAAGAGAACCCAATTGTTTTCTTTGGACATGATATAGAGCAGGAAAAGAGCTGTAAAGTGTTCCCTGAATATATATAAATAGAAAAAGTCATGGGCCTAGTAGCTCATGACTTTTTCTATTAAATAACCTTTTTAAATAAGTTATATACTTTTTTCGAATTACCTTCATTTAATTGATAATAAGTAAGGTCTACGTCATCAGGAGTGTTTTGATGGGCAATCATAACTTCACTACTGTTGTTATCTACTATCCAAATTAAATATTGTTTATAAGTTCCATCTTGGAAAGTAATCCACATGTTACAATCTACTAAATCAGAACCTTCTTCATCTAGCGTTAAATCGCCTTTTTTTGCTGTATCCATACTGTTAATGAATGTTTTTAATTCATCTGTTTTTGTAAGGAAGATAGATTTTTTTGTCTTAAGCGACTCTACATGTATATCTTTTATTTCCTGTTTTCCTAAAAAAACAGGAGGTGCATCTGGGTCTCTTTGAGTTGAAATAATAGTAGCTTTCTTCTTTGGTTTACTTGCTGTATAGAGATCTTGAATAGATTTTCCAGAGTTTAAAAACCATACGGTTCCAAAAACAATCAATGCGCTACCTAGCAGTAAAATGATTTTCTTAATAGAATATTCTCCTCTCTATGGCTTCATGTGAAGAGCTTTTCTATTAATATATGATAGGTAAGCGTAAAGTATTATAGTTGAACGTGGTTATGCTTCACGGTTTTTATAGGGCGATCAACGAGTAAATTGTAAGTAAGCCCTATTAATACGAGAATTCCACCGATAATTTTTCCGGTTGATAGTTCGTGTGACAGGAAGAAATCGATGATAGTCCCCGTAAACAATTGTCCGATAAAGATGAGTAACGTTAAATAAAATGCTGATATTTTAGGAGTAATATAGTTTGATAATGAGATGACGATAACGCCTACTAATCCGCCTAAGTATACAGCGATAGGTATGGATTGTAACGTATGACTAGAAATATACAACGAATCTGAACTGAAAATTAAAAATAACATGGAGAAAAATAATCCAGTAATATAATTGAAAAATGTGCCTTCCCAATTTCCAATTTCCTTTGCTAAATTCGCGTTAATAATTCTAGCAACAACGATAGAAACACCAGCTAAAATAGCGATACAAATATATAACATTTTCTTACCTCCATTAATAAATTGTCATGACTATAATTCCAGAAGAGATGAATAATAATCCAATTAATTTTTTCTTATCAAACTTTGAAACTTTCATTCCTAATAAACCGAAATGATCAATAACTATGGAAGCGATGGATTGACCAAGTAAGCTTAATGCAATCGTAATAGAGGCACCAAGGGCGGAGAAGCTTATATTATTAAAAAGAACAGTGAATACCCCAATCGCTCCAGCGCTATATAAAAAAAGTGGAATACCTTTATCAAAATGGATTTTATTTTTGTTAAGGATTAAAACGAAAATAACTGCTATTAAACCGACAAGATGAATGACAACACTCGCTGTATAATTACCGATTATTTCAGATAAAATCCCATTCAATGGGAGCATAATGGCAATAAGCACACCAATAAAGACAGAAAGAAAGTTATACAATGTAATATCCCCTTTTTATATTTCATATTTGTAATGACTGTATCATGCTGAAATTGTGTATTACTATGACATATGTCATAGTGAAAGAAGAAAATTTTGTTTACAATTGGGATGAGTTGTAAAGGTGGGGGACTATGAAGAAAGTATGTAATTCTAATAAATTAGCAGAGTATATGAAACAAAATAATATTGATTCATTTTTTAGTAGTGATATGAAACCATATATGGAACTTATATTTTTTAAAAAGAATGAGTTCATTTGCAGAGAAAACGAAGAGATAGATTATTTATATTTCTTTGTTGAAGGAAAAGCGAAAGCGTTTAACACATTAAGTAACGGGAAATCTGTATTATTATGTTTTTATGACAGTTTGCAGTTGCTAGGAGATGTAGAGTTAATTCACTCTCAAAGAATCACTTCAAACGTACAAGTTATGGCAGACTCATATTGTGTTGGCCTACCTTTAGGGAAAGTGAGAAACCAATTATTTCATGATGCGAAATTTTTAAGATGCATTTGCGGTTCTTTAGCCCATAAATTAAATCGACTTTCAAAAAATAGTACAATTAATTTACTGTATCCGCTTGAAAATCGACTTGCGAGTTACATGTTAGCAGCAGGGGAACGGGCGGTTCAGCACGGAAATAGAATTGTGTTTAGTGGGAATTTAACGGAAATAGCTGAATTGTTAGGGACGAGTTATCGGCATCTATTACGCACATTAAATGTTTTTTGTGATAAAGAGATTATAAAGAAAAATAATGGTTGCTTTGAAGTGATGAATGTAGATGTTTTGCGGGAATTGGCGGCGGATGTTTATAAATAGGAGGGTATTATAAATGATTACACCTATATTTAGAATTTTTGATATTGAAAAGGCTCAGTTGTTTTACTTTAATTTTTTAGGATTTAAACTGGATTGGGAGCATAGGTATGAGGAAAATATGCCATTATATATGCAAATTTCGTTAAAGGGTGCTGTGATACATTTATCTGAACATCATGGGGATGCTTCACCAGGCGGTGCAATTCGTGTGAAAATAGAGGATTTAAAAAGTTATTATGCTATTTTATCAAGTAAAGAATATGCTTATTCAAAACCTGATATAGAGAGAACACCTTGGGATACAATTGAATTAACTGTGATTGATCCATTTTTAAATAGAATAATATTTTATGAGGAACGGGTTTAGGATTAGAAGTACTAAAAAATCCTTTATTAGATTGGAAAGTTGAGTTAAGGACGTGGCGAATAAAATAAAGAACTACTCTTTTATATTTTGGAGATATATTGTGTAGCAAAAAATAGATCAGTAGCAACAGCAACAGCTACTGATCATCCATATGTACATGAATTAGGAGAGGTCAAACATTTCAAACGTTTATTAGCTTTATTATAATAGATTTTCACGAAATAAAAAACTGAAAATTCTCATTTTTTTGTTGAGAAAGTTTTTTGTATCGAAATATATAAAAAAATGGGGACTTTCATTGAAAGAAAATATGATATTTATCCCGCATTAACGGGCAGTAAGACCCCCCATCTCAAAATTCGGCACATGGGAGGAAGTTAGGTGGGAGTCGGGCTGCCCGTAAAAGCCCCTCTGATTAAAGTTTCACTTTATATTTTAGTAAAGTATGATATAGTCTATATAAGATTCATTTCCTTAAATTAGGTTTTTTGTATAGTAATTACATTCACAGTTGGGAAGGGGAACAGATTGTGAAGTTTGATGATCAACGTCTACTAGGAATACGATTAGGTTCTGTACTCATAACAGAAGAAAATCAATATTTAGTAATTAAGAAGAAAGATCATTATGCACTATTAAACATACATAATTTAGAATGCACACATGTCGAAGTGCAGTTAGAGCATATTGAAGAACTGCTGCATGAAGATTTCCAAGAAAGTATAACGGAAATTATCGCACCGGAACATATTAAAATTGTGGTGAAAAATGTTATATAAAGAAAGAAGCTGGGAGAATCAGCTTCTTTCTTTGTTTTACTGCGTTAATTATAAGGATAACATTTTTAAAATCTCACCAATAATCCCTTCCTTTTGATGAACACCTAAATCCGAGTTCGTCATAATAACAGCGCCATTACCTCGGTATGGATTACATACCATCATACATTGAAATCCAACACCCCATCCAAGTGAGTAAATTTGTAATTCTTCATTAGAATACTCTAGAAAAACACCTAACCCAGTCCATTTTGAGCATCCTTGAGGAGAAATCATATCTTGTACTGTTTTTTGAGAAAGTTCTAGTGTGCCATTTCCCTGTAAGGAATGAATGATTTCAATAATTAAAGTAGATAAGTCAGTTGGTGTTGTCCAAATGCCTGAAGCAGCTGCGAATGGATAAAATGGATACTTCTCATTTGTTAAAGTTCCATCTTTATTATGCCCGCAAGCAAAAGTGCCGGTTTTATCTATGTCTTCGGGAGAGAAGAGTATACTATTTTTCATTTGTAGTGGCTGGAAGATAAGTTCTTCTAGTAACCGACTAAATGATTTCCCTGTAATATCTTCTAGTAGTTGTTCGATTATACAAAAGTTTGCGTCAGAGTAGTGAAATTCACTTTCTGGTTCATAATTCACTTCTATAGGTACTGGGCAATATGATGTTTTACCAGCAAGGAGTTCAGGGATTTTAGGCATTCCTTGCGCTAGCTTATAATGTTCAAAACTATTAGGAGGATCAATGATTCCAGATTGGTGACTTAATAAATTTCGCAATGTGACTTTTTTATGTGAGGTAAATAGATTGGTAGGTATGTTCCAAGATGTGAGTTTATCATTTACGTCTTCATCTAAATGTACGATTTCTTGATCTGATAACGTTAGTACGAGCATTGTAGTGATGAATTTACTAATTGAACAAGAATTGAATATGGAATTCGTAGTGACAGTTTTAGTTGTTCCAAATTCAAGTGTTCCGAAGGCAGTCACTTCGTCTAGTTTGCCATCACGTATAACGGCAAGGCTTAACCCTGCAACGGAATATTGGTTCATTTTCTCGTATATATTTTCACTTTTTAAGTTCATAGTGCCTCCTTTCTTTAAAAACAGAATATTAATTTTATTATACATTAGTAAATAGATAGAAGGAGAGTAAAAGAAAACACTTCATCTTTTGCCGATGAAGTGTTTCGTATTTTAAGTTAATTCGAAGTGAATGCTTTAAAAAATTTATCTCGGTACATGTACATAAGCCATGAGGCTGTTAGTAAGGAAATAATACTTTGTTTGTTTTTAATTGGCGCATTGAAAGCAAGCCAGCCAACGATATCAAATAATAAATGTAGTGCAAATGAAAGAACTACAAATTGTAGTAACGTCTTAAAAAATCTTTTCATAAAGTGTCCCCCTAAAATAAAAGGTTTTATCAACAGTGTTGTATATTACTATTATACATTAAATGTGTTTGGTGGTAAAATTTACATAAGTTTGTGAAATAAAACAAATGAAAGCTAATGAGGAGGAATAGTCATGGAATTTTGGATGATCATACCGATAGCGGTCTTCGGGTTTATTTATATTGCTGAAAAAATAAATAAAATCGAAAAGAAAACGGATGCGCGTTTAAAGCGGATTGAAGATAGATTACAATCAATTACGAATGAAATGGGAATTGTAGATAGAGAACCTGAGATTAATAAAGAATTGCGTCAGCTTGTGGAAGATGGAAAAACGATTACAGCAGTTAAGAGAGTAAGAGAGGCTTTTGGATTTTCATTGTTAGAAGCAAAGCAATATGTCGATAAATTATGAAAAAGATCATCCATTTGGATGATCTTTTTTACTGAACCATACGTGTATTTACATATGCGGCTATTATGACGTGTCCAATTACAATGATAGGAATAACGATTTTGACATTAGGAGTAGTGAAGACACTACCAATTGTGGCGATAACACCAGCACTTAAATTATAAAGGCCAACAATTTTTGATAACTTTATTTTATCAGACACACGTCGTTCATTGAATCCTGATAAGAGCCAAGTGTACTGTCTTACCCCAATAAAATAAGCCAGTGCAAATGAAATGATGGCTAGTATAAATAATGATGGAGAAGCGAAGAGAGTCATTGAAAACACCTCCATTAATAAACTATAAATAAATTATAATATGAATGTAATAATTTAACAAAATGCAATTGTAATTTTAAGTTTTAAGGCGTACAGAATTTTGTATGCTTTTTTATTAATTGCATGAAAAATATGTAAAAAAAGATGGAACAAACTTTTGAGATGAATTGTCTATTATAGGTAATAACTATTTAGTTTGAAAGAAAGGATTGATAAAAATGAAAAAGAATACGCTATTAAAATTAGGGTTATGTGTAAGTTTACTAGGAGCAATTCAATTTGTTAGTACAATTTCTTCTGTACAAGCAGAACAAAAGGTAGAGCAAAAAGTAATTAAGAATGAGACAGGAACCATTTCAATTTCTCAGTTAAATAAAAATGTATGGGTTCATACGGAGTTAGGTTATTTTAACGGGGAAGCAGTTCCTTCGAACGGTCTAGTTCTAAATACTTCTAAAGGGTTAGTACTTATCGATTCTTCTTGGGATGATAAGTTAACGAAGGAACTAATAGAGATGGTAGAAAAGAAATTTCAGAAGTGCGTAACTGATGTCATTATTACACATGCGCACGCTGATCGAATTGGCGGAATTAAAACGTTGAAAGAAAGAGGCATTAAAGCGCATAGTACAGCATTAACTGCGGAACTAGCAAAGAAAAATGGATATGAGGAGCCGCTTGGAGACTTACAAAAACTTACGAATATGAAATTTGGAAATATAAAAGTAGAAACGTTCTATCCAGGGAAAGGACATACAGAAGATAATATTGTCGTATGGTTACCGCAATACAAAATTTTAGCTGGAGGCTGTTTAGTGAAATCTGCGGAAGCAAAAGATTTAGGAAACGTTGCTGATGCGTATGTAAATGAATGGCCCATATCGATTGGAAATGTGTTGAACCGATATGGAAATATAAATTCAGTAGTACCTGGTCATGGTGATGTAGGTGGCAAAGGATTGCTTTTACATACACTTGATTTGTTGAAATAAGAAACTGAGGGAATATAAAAGCGAGGAGAAACAATTTCCTCCTCGCTTTCTTCTAGCTATATTTAAATGCGGAGCTATCAATTACGCCTGCATATGTTACTGAGATTTTAATTCCAAGTATACAAATACCAGTACCGTCATAATTGCTATAACAACGTAAGTAACATCAAGCATTATAAGTGTCTTTAAAGTTTCAGTCATCCTAATTCACCCCTGGTATGAAAATATAACATAATCTCTTATCAAACAGTTAAGAGATTATAAAGATAACAATTTACATGAAATTTCTTAAGTAGTTTCTATATAAATATATCATATAAATAATGTAAACAATGTTAAGATAATGTAAATGTATTGTTAAAAAAGTGATTTCTCATATAATCTTTAATCAAAAAATTGATAGTTTTTCAAAATGAAAAAACGCTATTCTTTCTGTTGAATGATAGAAAGAATAGCGTTTTTGTATGCCTATTTATGTTTGCTTAAGAGATTTAAAATATAGTACGAAATCTTCATTTCGTACTATGAACTAGTAAGTAAAATATTTAATTCAGCAATAGTCTAGCTATTTGAAAACATTAACAACATGATTATGTAATGTTTTTTTGGTGTCAATAAAAATATTATGTCAACAATATGAACTGTCACAAATTTTCATATATTATTGTGATTCACATCACATCCCTTTTTCTCAATGGGTATTATGCTTAGTTTGTAAGGAATGATTGGGAGAGGGTGGGATGATATGTTTTGTTATCAATGTGAACAAACGCCAACAGGTGGATGTAAAGTGATGGGTGTTTGCGGTAAGAATGAAACCATTGCAAGTTTACAAGATACGATTGTGTTTGGATTAAAAGGAATTGCTGCTTATCGTACTCATGCTGCTCAGCTAGGGTATACAGATGCATTTGTAGATGCTACAACTCAAGAAGCGTTATATATGACATTAACAAATTCTAATTTTAATGAACAAGAACATATTGATATGGCTATGAAAGTCGGGAAATCAGCTTTACGAGTGATGGAGTTATTAGATGAGGCACATACGAATCATTTTGGTGTTCCCGAGCCTGTCCAAATTACACAAAATCATGTAGAAGGTAAGGCAATTGTAGTTACTGGTCATAATTTATTTGCATTAGAGGAATTATTAAAGCAAACAGAAGGAAAAGAAATTAATATTTATACGCATTCTGAAATGTTACCAGCACACGGATATCCAAAGTTGAAAAAATATAAACATTTAAAAGGAAACATTGGTAAGGCATGGTACGATCAACGACGCCTTTTCGAAAAATTTACTGGTGCTATATTAGCTACAACGAACTGTGTTATGCCAATTAAAGGATCATACTCTGATCGCTTCTTTTCGTATGATATTGCAGGTCTAGAAGGTGTACGGAAAATTGAAAATGATGATTTTGCACCATTGATTCAAAAAGCGCTAGAACTTCCAGAAGTACATATGGAGTCGGATGAACAGTTAGTAACAGGGTTTCACCATAATACGGTATTATCATTAGCTCCAGAAATTATTGAGGCAGTAAAGGAAGGGAAAATAAAGCGTTTCTTTGTTATCGCAGGTTGTGATGCACCAGGAAAAGGCGGGGAATACTATCGTGAATTAGCAACGTCACTTCCGCCAGAAACGGTTATTTTAACAACTTCTTGTGGGAAATTCCGCTTTAATGATGTAAGTTATGGTGTTGTGCCTGGTACGGAGATTCCGCGTTACATTGACTTAGGGCAATGTAATAACTCAATTTCTACAGTGAAAATAGCGGCCGCTTTAGCAGATGCTTTTCAATGTGAAGTAAATGAATTGCCAGTGAGTATTGTCCTATCATGGTTTGAACAAAAAGCGGTTGCCATTTTACTTGGGCTATTTAGTCTTGGTATTCAAGATATTCGTATTGGTCCAAAGGCACCTGAATTTATTTCACCTGGCGTGCTTGATGTATTACAAGAAACATTTGCTTTAAAACTGATTACAACTGCCGCAGAAGATATGAAAATGATGTTATCGTAACAAAAAGGATGTCCTATATGTAGAGTTGGCTTTATACAGAATTTGTATGTATTCGCAAGCTCATGTATTAGATGCACAGGTGCATTAGTAGAAGAACAAAAAAATAATCTGTCTTCTTAATAAGGAGAGCTAGCCACATTCATTAACTTCGGAATATTATAACGCCCAAAACGAAAATGCGGAATTTTTGTTTTGGGGTATTTCCTTTTCTTAGCTGGATAGGTATGTGGTGAGATTTCTTAAGAAGAAAATAGGCAGTATCCAATAGATAATAGCGGATTTAAGAAAAAATTTAAAAATCGAGTTGACATTCCATCTACACAGTCATACAATGTAGTGGTAATGAGTAATACTGAATAGCGTAGTTTTTAAAAATATATTCAGTAGCCAATAGGCAAAAGCGGATTTAAGAAAAAATTTAAAAATCGAGTTGACATTACATCTACTTAGTCATACAATGTAGAAGTAATAAGTAGTACTGAATAGTGAGGCTTCTCAAAAGCTATTCAGTAAAAATTAGCCTTAGTACTCTGTGATACTGAATATAAGTCAGACAGAATAGGGGGGAGAGGAGGATCAGAATATGGAAAATTTAACTGAAATGCTGAAGGGTTCGCTGGAAGGTTGTGTGCTAGAGATAATCAGCCGCCGTGAAACGTATGGCTATGAGATTACCCGCCACCTGAATGATCTTGGGTTTACTGAAGTCGTGGAAGGAACGGTC
Source organism: Bacillus altaicus (assembly GCF_042136375.2). Classification (NCBI taxonomy): domain Bacteria; kingdom Bacillati; phylum Bacillota; class Bacilli; order Caryophanales; family Bacillaceae; genus Bacillus; species Bacillus altaicus. The sequence continues at coordinate 2,295,411 of NZ_CM143394.1, forward strand.
TATACCATCCTTGTGCGATTAGAGAAGAAAAAACTTGTGAATATTGAAAAGAAACCGTCAGATATGGGGCCACCTCGAAAGTTTTATTCACTAAATGAGGATGGCCGTCAGGAGCTTGAATTGTTTTGGAGAAAATGGGATTTTGTATCATCAAAAATTAACGTCTTGAAGTCAAACTAGCCTCATAAGATAAAACATTCGGCCGATATTTTGGGAGTTTCTTGTTCTGCTTTATAAAAAAGGAGGAAAAATAATATGTTGGAAATGTTCAAAAAATTAATTGGTGATAAAAAAGAGTACAAAATGATGATGGCACGGGTTGGGGCTCTGCCAGAGGACTACCAGTTTGTATTTAAGAAAATTCAAAACTACATGTGGAATTTTTCAGCGGGCAACGGGATGGATATGCTACACATACAGTATGAATTAATCGATTTGTTTGAAGCCGGTGCGGCGGAAGGCAGACAAGTGCTGGAAATCACTGGGGAGGACGTGGCGTCTTTTGCTGACGAACTAGTGGCGAACGCTAAAACTTATGTCTCCAAGTATCGTGAAGATTTGAATGAAAGTATCATGAAGCAATTGAGAAAAAAATAAATGCAATAGGTAATACCGACTGATTAGCTGGTTACAAATGTGAATTGCCACCATCGCTATTCAGTTATATTTTTAAATCAGTACTAAGTAATACAGATTATCAGTAATACTAAATAGAGGGGTGTAGGCAGTCTAGCTTTACAAAACATTTTTTAAGGAGGAAAAAATCATGAGCAATACAGCGATTTCTGTAAAAGGGTTAAAAAAATCCTTTAAAGATAAGGAAGTGTTAAAAGGGGTGGATTTTGAAGTGCAGCGTGGCGAAATTTTCGCACTGCTGGGCTCAAATGGAGCGGGTAAGACGACGATAGTCAATATCCTTTCGACGCTGATGAAGCAAGATGGCGGCGAAGTAGGTGTTTGCGGTTTTGACGTCCAGCGTCAATCGGATCATGTTCGTCAAAGCATCAGTCTGACAGGGCAGTTCGCAGCATTAGACGGTATGCTCACGGGGAGAGAAAACTTAATAATGATCGCCAAGTTGCGTGGAGTTTCTAGTCCCGCTCAAGTCGCTGACAATTTGCTTGCAAGATTTAGCCTGACCGATGCAGCCAACCAGAGGGCAGATCAGTATTCAGGTGGGATGAAGCGCCGGCTGGACATCGCGATGAGTTTGATCGGAACGCCAGCAGTCATTTTTCTCGACGAACCGACGACAGGGCTTGATCCCGAAGCGAGGATTGAAGTGTGGGATACCGTCAAGGAACTTGCCGGCGGCGGCACAACGATCTTGCTGACAACCCAGTACTTGGAGGAAGCGGAACAACTGGCGGACCGTATCGCTATCTTGCATGGCGGAAAAATTATTAAGACTGGTACTCTTACTGAACTTAAAGAGATGTTCCCACCAGCAAAAGTGGAGTATATCGAGAAGCAGCCGACATTGGAAGAAATTTTCCTTGCGATCATCGGCAAAAAGGAGGAGATGTAAATGAAGAGCAAAACAGGGGTATTGTTAGGGCGTTTAATGCGCAACATTATGCGCAGTCCGGATACAATTATTACGGTAGCGATTACACCGATTATGATGATGCTGTTGTTTGTCTACGTATTTGGCGGTGCCATAAAGACAGGAACGGATAACTACGTCAATTATTTATTGCCGGGAATTTTGCTGATGGCTATCGCATCTGGTGTCGCGTACACATCCGTGCGGTTGTTTACGGATGTGAAGAGTGGGCTGATGGCACGTTTCATTACTATGCCTATTAAGCGTTCATCGGTATTATGGGCTCACGTATTAACCTCACTTGTTGCTAATGTGCTTACTATCGTGGTGGTTATCCTTGTTGCGCTCTTAATGGGCTTCCGTTCCAGTGCTAATATTCTGGATTGGCTCGCGGTAGCTGGAATACTTGGGATGTTTACGCTGGCGCTGACATGGCTGGCTATCATTCCTGGGTTGACAGCGAAGTCTATGGAAGGGGCGACAGCCTACTCATACCCACTAATTTTTCTGCCCTTTATTAGTTCGGCCTTTGTTCCTACCGAAACGATGCCAAAAATTGTTCGTGCTTTCGCTGAGAACCAGCCTGTGACTTCAATCGTGAATGCGATTCGTGCCCTCTTATATGAAGGGACTGTTGGCAACGATATTTGGATCGCACTTGCTTGGTGCGTTGGCATCATGGTTATCGCTTACTTCTTCGCCGGTAAAGCATTTAAAAGTCAGTTAGGGTAACACCACCAGTTCGGTGTACTATGGCAACTAAATCTTCTGGAATAATATATATATGGGAAAGTGGATTTAAATCATATTGATCTTAGTTATTTCTATAATTGTTAGTATTCTTACTGGTTATGCGGTTGGTACGTAAGTGGGTTCAGACGTTGAGAAAAAGCAGACTGAGAGAGTTAAAGGGGAAGAGATAATATTTTGAACTCAATTATAATTGCCATATAATAAATGCAATTTTTATACATGAAAAGCCCACCTATTTCCGTAGGTGGGCTATATCTTTATTACACAGTACGAAAATATACTCTCTTTTTCTAAATATGCAATTATGCATTTTTAGAAAAAACTACACTTAATAAATATTACATATAGTAAATGGAAACTTGTGGTGTTATTCTTTTAACAGGCGTAACGTGTCAAACATAATAGAAGGTGTGATGGCACTAAGTGAGAGAAGTTCCTTTTTTCTGAAAAATGAATGTTGATTCTATATTGTTTATAATTATTCATTTAGATGATTTTATGTTTTCTTAATTTATTCCTTTATATCTACAATGATTATTTATTGTAACAGTTTTCACGTCTAAAATAAGATATTTCAGCAAAGGGGAATATAACTATCTTTATAATGAGTTCCCAATATAGTCAACGTGTTAATAAAAAGGATATCTGTATTATTTTCTCCTTTTTGCTAACTAATACAGCTTCAAAAAATAGACACAATCGCTACATACCAATTGTAATTTATTATCTATTCATAATTCTGTTTATTCTGTCTTTCTAAAAATAAAAAAAAATTAGACTCGCAAATATAAACGTTATAATGAGGGCGTCGAGAGGTAACCGATTACCTACGAAGAAAATATCAAACATTTTAAAGTTGGACAGACTAAAACGATTAATTGCAGAAAGGTGTGTGACCAGAAGGGGAATTTCTTCAAAATAGTTTAGTAGCAGCGGACATCGGATTAGCTGGTGTAAACAATATCATCAATGCTGACGAAGTATAGGGTTGGAGGATAAATGCCTCGCACATTAAGAGAGACAGCTTTAGGTGGAATCGTTTACAATATGGTGCATCAAGTAAGCGATTCATTTTTAAGAATGGTCTACATTCTTAAGCCTAAAAAGAGACGTAAGAATAGGATACAAGGGGGATTTATTATATGAATGGGAATACTGCAAAAAAAATAGAATTTCAAGCTGAAAATACTGCAGTGAAAAATGAGAAATATCTAGATCCTAAAAAGTGGCATAAACAAGATACTACCTGGGCATTGAGCCTTTTTGGAACAGCAATTGGAGCAGGAGTACTCTTTTTACCTATTAATGCAGGTTCAGGTGGTTTATTATCATTACTGTTAATTACGATACTTGCATTTCCTGTTATGTATTACTCACATAGGGCGCTTGCTAAAATGATATACGCTTCTAATTCTGCTGATGAGGGGATTACAGGCACAATAAGAGAGTATTTCGGCAATAAGGCAAGTATAATTTTTAACATAGTATATTTCGTCTCAATTTATACGATTGTACTGATGTATTCGGTTGCACTTACAAATACTGCAAGTAGTTTTATCGTGCATCAATTGCACATGCCGGAGCCTCCAAGGGCCATTTTATCTCTTGTATTAGTGCTCGGTCTTATCGCTATACTAAACTTTGGTCAAGATATCATTGTAAAGGTAATGAGCATGCTAGTATATCCTTTCATAGCTTCTTTACTTTTTATCTCAATATCTTTAATTCCACAATGGAATACGTCAATGCTTAGTTTTTCAAGTGTTTCTACTGCTTCAACAGGAACAGGGTATTTTGGAGTGATATTGATGATACTACCAATCATAGTATTCTCATTTAATCATTCTCCTCTGATTTCGTCATTTGTTATAAAACAGAGAGCTACCTATGGAATAGAAGCTACTGATGCCAAATGTGCTCAAATACAAAAAGTTTGTTATATTATGACATTCGTCGTTGTTATGTTCTTTGTTTGGAGCAGTGCACTGAGTTTAACTCCAAAAGATCTTATGATGGCTAAAGAACAAAACTTATCAATCCTATCATATCTTGCTAATGAGCTTAATTCACCTGTAATCACTATTGTAGCTCCTATCATTGCTTTTGTGGCTATAACAAAGTCTTTCCTTGGCCATTATATAGGAGCATATGAGGTAATGCGTGACATGATTATGAAGTTTGGTAAAACACGCGGAAAAGCTATCGAAGAAAAAACAGTTAAGACAATGATCCTTGCTTTTGTCGTATTAACATGTTGGTATGTTGCTTATGCAAATCCAAGTATTCTTGGAATCATTGATGCCCTTAGCGGTCCGTTAGTTGCTGCGATCTTATGTCTATTACCAATGTATGCGATTCGTAAAGTACCAGTACTGGCTAAATACAGAGGGAAAATGAGCAATGTGTTTGTCATTATTGTAGGTATACTTACTGTCCTAGCAAGTATTAAGTCATTATTATAATTCGCTATTGTTAGTTCAAGTGCTAAAATAGTGAATATGAAAAAAGAACGAAAGAGAATATGGATAAGATAAATCCGCATTCGAATTTTAAACAAGCAATTTAATGAGGATTAAACTCTAATATAAAAAGACATGAACAAAGATTAGTTCATGTCTTTTTTTGTGTTGGCGTTATTCTTAGAAGAGCTTTTAAAGTAGGGGTAACGAATAAAATGTTTTTACTAGGTATTTAAATAGAGGTAACTGGCATCTAGTCAAACTCAATATTATTTTGGGTTTAACTGGCCACTGCTTATGGGCAGTATAAACATAATCTCTCTTTTAAACCTTCTAACACTTCTTCAGGAACTTCCCTAATTTTGATATCTTTACCTAGGAAAAGTAGCCAATTTGTTATCTCTGTTAATTCATCGAGATCGTTAACATTGATAAAAGTCTTTAGAATGGCTGTGGATTGGTAAGGATTTGTATAGGAAATAGAAATTTTTAAAGGATGGTATTTTTTGAACTGGGCAATCGCTTTTGGACCAAGTTCAAGTACCAGGTTGATTGCTTCGTCCTTCTTACTTAGTTTTTCTAAAATCTTTTTCTTGCTTAATCTATTTTTCGTCGTATAGGGTTCGGCATTAATGAGATGATCGACAAGAAACATCTTCTTTTTTTCTTCTTTTATGTCAAAGCCTTCAATTATCCAATGGCTTTTTTCTTGATAAAGGTGTAGTAGATAAATTGGATAAGACTTGATTTCCTCCTCTTCTTTTACGGTAATCAATAAATGACTATCCAAAAGAAGAATTTGGATGAGTTTTTCTAACATAGGATGGGGGAGGTCAGAAAGCTCAAGTAGGTCGGGATTATGGGGGTTAGTCCCTTCAAAAAGCAAGATTTGATTTAAAAGAACAAGGTCATCTTGCTGGATTTCTGAGATGAGTCCTAGTAGTTTTTCGGCTAAAGACTGACGACTCTTTAAATAGGGAAGTTGTTGATTTCTTGTGGCCATAAAGGCAATAAAAAGAGCTTTGACCTCATTATCAGTAAAGCGAACAACGGGCAGGATAGAGTTATGCATGACAAAATAGCCCCCATCCCTTCCAACTTCAGCGACGAGCGGCATCCCCATTTCTTCAATTTCTCTAATGTCTCTAATAGCTGTCGATCGTGAGATGTTAAATTCTCGTATGATTTCAGAAATTGTAAAGTGGGAGCGGTTGTTGATGTACCGCATGATCGTATTAATCCGTTCAACTTTTTTCATGTTGGTCTCCTAAACAGTATCATTTTTTGACATGATTTAAGGATATTATAAACTCATCAGATGAAAAGATAAATCATTTGATTAATTTAAAAAGAGGAAGGTTTTGAATATGAAAAATTATACTTTAGAAGAAAAAGATAGCTTTATCGTGTTAGGTATTGGAACTGAACTTAAGAGCGAATACACAGACTTTGCTGGAATAAATAAAGAAAAGGAAGACTTTTGGTGGGCCGTTAAAGAAGATGGAAGGCTTGACACTTTAAAGGATTTAGCCACAAATGATTACATTTTTTCTGTGAGCGAAGCGGTGAATAACAAGATGATGTATTATGCTGGTGTTATGACAGAGGTACAAATACAAGAAGAATCTAGAGCTATTCAGTTTCCTATGGTGGAATACTTAGTAGTTAAAGGGGAAGGCAAGACGGCTGAGGAGCTAAGTAATAAGCTTACTGGCATTGCCTTTGGTCAAGTCTTACCTGAAGTTAAGGATTTTGCCTATGTTGGTGGGCCAAATGCGACGGTTGAGATGGGGCAGCGAAACGGCTTAGTATTTGGTGAAATGTGGATTCCAGTTGTTAGGAAGTAAAGAGAGTAAAGGAGAGATGGAATTGTCCTATATCGTTGATTTTAAAAATGTAACTACAGCTGGCTTAGCGTCTTCATCTATAGCAGAAGCGCTTGCTGGTTTACGTGCCCATGAAGCACGTTACTTTATGAACAAATACAAGCATGAATTTACGGTGGTATCAGCTAGTGAAAGCGAGGACACTCTAGATTATGTGAACCGCGTTTTGAAAGAAGAACGTGATATTGAGTTTGCGGCAAAACCTTTAGAAACATCGTGTTTTCAAGTGGAAAATATTAAATTTGCCTATGTCTTCTATGAGGATGGTCTTGCAGTCAACGTCATGTATACGTTGGATAACCCGAAGAAGCGGGCTGTTGGATTTAAGCTTTCTGAGGGAATGGAGATACCAAAGGAGTTAGAAGAGAAATTTAAGTTTGCTAGGCAGAAGTCTAAACTTGCTGGAACAATTCGAGGTTCGTTTTTTGTAATTAAAGGAGAATATAGTGCAAGTTGAAGAAGCAGTCGTTTGTTGTATTTTAAAAGGCGTGATTACGGAAGGTGAGGGCTAACAATCTTGAATTGTTAGCCTTTTTTACATAAGTATAATATTCATAGTCTGCTACACGCTACGTTCTTATAAAATGAAACAAAAGGAAATTACTGTAAGGGAGTGGAAGATTCATGGTCAGTTTTAGTACTTTACTAGTTTTTGCAATTGTTTCACTTAGCATGGTGTGTTCACCTGGTCCAAATATGATTTATCTCATTTCTCTTTTGGGTATCATGCTTGGCTTCATAGTTTATATAATCGCAACAATGTTCGGGCTTACAGCTCTTTTCCTTGCTGTTCCCGCTGTCTATGAAGCAGTCAAGTGGGCAGGTGCAGGGCGTGTTTTTTCATTTTAAGGAAATTTTGTTTTGTTATCTTTCCTTAACAACAAACAAGACGCCAACCAGATCATGGTAGCGCCTACGATAATTACTATAATATAATCTCTTTTCTAGATATGCCTTTATCAAGAATCAAAGAACTTAATACCACTTAGTACAAAAGCATCAGAACTTGGGCTATAACCAACTAACTTTCTTGTTCCTTCAATATCAATTCGTTTAAACCTGTTGTTAGATACACCATGTAAAATTGAAAATGGAGGTAAGTTCTTTGCCGTCATCGACTTTAAGAGAAGGTCCATAAAATCTTCTGGGCTTAAGTATGCACTCATATCTCTAGCTGTTAGTGGTTTACCATATGGATTATAATCATCATATGCACCTATACGAATAGCAAGACTTTGTAACCCTTCTTCATAAGCAAAATAAGAAGCAACAGCCTCTGCAAAACACTTACTTACCCCGTACATATTTTTGGGTCTCGTGGGTGAATAAGCATGTGGTTGATAATCCAAAGGATAGCCTTCAATTGTTTGAGCACTGGAAGCAACTATCACTTTGGATACATTATTATCACTAGCAGCTCTAAAAATATTATAGGTTCCCTTTATATGATTTTCTAATAAGGAGCCATAAAAATCAGCATTTGGCGAAGGATTACCTGCCAAGTGTATAACTATATCTATACCTTTCGTAAATTCTTGACAAGCAGCTAAATCAGAAACATCTAAATATATGACTTCATGATTTGTATCTTTAAAAGTTTCTAAAGCAGATAAGTTAATATCTGCTAGCCGTAACTGGTAATTCCCTTGCTTATCTAGGAATCTTGTAACATCTTGGCCAATCTTACCTGCAGCACCTGTAACTAAAATTTTTTGCATTTCACTTCATCCTTCCATAAAAAATACATCCCTTGTCAAGGGTCATATAATAGAGCATGCACTTATTGTATGTTGGTAATGGCATTAAATAAAACGAAGAAATATAATGGAGACATGAATAAAATTCATGAGGAGGACCATAGTGACTTTAACAAAATATGAAATATTTAACAAAGTGGCAGAACTCAATAGTTTTACAAAAGCTGCAGAAGTGTTAGGTTTCACCCAATCTGCTGTAAGTCATGCAATTAGCAGTTTGGAAAAAGAGTTTTCCTTTCCTTTATTTATTCGTAATCACTCTACTTTAACATTGACCAAAAATGCAGAGGAGCTTTTAATTACCGTTCGGAAAATTTTATACTATAACAACATGCTGAAGCAGGAAGTAGCCGCTATCAATGGGTTCCAAAAAGGAACAGTAAGAGTGGGGGTTTTTTCTAGTATTTCTAAAAACTGGATTCCTGGTATTCTTAAAAAAATGGAGGAAAAGTTTCCAAATATTGAAATCGAATTATTGGAAGGAAACTATGCTGAGGTTGAGAATTGGTTACAAAACGGGAGATTAGATTGTGGATTTATTAATAATGATACTTACTTTGAATCATTTGAAAAATCCTTTGAAATCGTACAATTGAAGAGGGATCGACTTTTATGTGTTGTATCTAACCAATCCCCATTATGTAAGGAAAACCAAGTATCAATGCAACAAATAGAAAATGTACCTTTTATTATGCCAACATATCAGTGTTATGATGATATTCAAAAAATATTTAGGGAGAATAAAGTTAGCCCCAATATTCGATTCGAAAATATGAATGAATACTCAGTGATCTCCATGGTGGAGAATAATCTAGGAATTAGTATATTGCCAGAAATGATTATACCGACATCAAAAAATTCTTTTGCAGCCATTCCACTTGAAAGTGATAGCTATCGAACTATTGGATTAGCTATAAGAAAACCAACCTCACTCGCGACTAAGAAATTTTCTGAGATTACTAAAAGGTGGGTATCATTTGAATCAATTTAATTTTGCCAAAATCTGAGTTATTTAAACTGATAGGGTTCTTCTTGAACGGAGCAGATTAGTTCAATAAGCAATGAGAAAAAGTTATATATTATGTGTCGATGTAGAAATATAATATGCAAAAATCAGGAGGTAATTATATGGTAATATATAAATTATATGACAGAACACCCTAATAACTTTGACTAATTACTAAACCTATATGAATCTTTATGATGGAATTCACTTAAATTAACAAGTAATGATTTGGAACGAATGTGCAATCAAAGTTGATACGCCATTTACGCATTTGATGAAAAATAATTAGTGGGTATGGGACGTGTTATTTCAGATGGTGTAATTACTGGAGTAGTTTGGGGAATATGTGTTCTATCAAGCTATCTGTCCGAAGGAATCGCCGCCATGTACAAATAGCGCTGGGCAATTGAATCATTTTTCCGCTGGATTTAGCTGAATTTGAACGTTCCCGTATTGTTTGGCACAACATCCAATGCGTTGTTCAATCAGTTATTCACAGCTATAATTGCCTATGCTTTGCTGAAATTTCTTCGTGCACAAGGCCAAAAGACAAAATAAACGCTTGTCATTTGCAGGTTTCACAAGCCTGTTTCTTTGTGAAGCCTTGTCAATTGAGTGGCAAATTAGTTTGAAAGAAACACTTGAATTCTACGGGTCGATAAATCAAGAAACTGTATTACTTTGGTTAATCAGCATACGTGTTAATTTATAGTATAATGATTACTTGAAATAATGCGGTGGAAAACAGGGAAAAGAGGGAACCGATGCCTACTATACTAGTTGCTGACGACGATGCGAACATTCGCGAACTCGTCTGTTTATTTCTACGCAACGACGGATTCGCAACAGCTGAAGCAGCGGACGGCAAGGAAGCACTGGCCGTCTACATCTCAACGAATGTCGATCTTGTCGTACTTGACATTATGATGCCGATTATGGATGGTTGGACGTTAAGCAAGGAGCTCCGAAGAGCCAATCCTGATCTACCTTTACTTATGCTGACTGCGAGAGGAGAAACATGGGAGAAAGTGAAAGGTTTCGAACTTGGGACGGACGATTATTTAACCAAACCATTCGATCCGTTAGAGTTGACGGTTCGTGTTAGGGCACTACTCAAACGATACAAGATTGGCTCCACGCAGAAGATCCATTTCGGGAACGTCATCCTTGATCGACAGACCTATAAGGTGATGAAAGGGACGGAGTCGCTTACGTTGCCGCTAAAGGAGTTCGAATTGCTGTATAAGCTCGCTGGAACACCCGGACAAGTCTATACGCGCGTGCAGTTGATCGATCAGATTTGGGGTATCGATTACGCCGGAGATGATCGAACGGTAGACGTACATATTAAACGGCTGCGTGAACGGTTCGCAACAACACCCGATTTTCGGATCGAAACGGTGCGCGGGCTTGGGTATCGGCTTGAGGTTTATGAATGATCAGATCCTTATATATACGTGTTGTCCTGACATTTTTAGTCTCCATCATCGGGGGCACGATCACTTCTTTTTTGGTGTCAACTTGGATATTCGAAGATAAATTGAACGAAAACGCTCAAATCAACTTACGTAACTTTGGCCAAGACATCGTCCGGATTTACAAGACCCTTCCGTTACGTGAAGCGGACTTGTTCGTAAGTGAAATGAAGCAGCTCGATTCTTATTATATTCGAATTTACGAAGCAACGGGTCAGTTCAAGTCTTACGGTAAACTTCACGGACACAAACCTGCGCCTGTGACGATGGAGCAACTAAAGAAAGTATTAGATGGAGGTGTTGTTCAGGACACTCCTAATGGTATTGCCACGGTCCTCTTAGGGTTGCCGTTGAAAACGGAAATGGGAACGAAAGCGATATTTTTGGAAGCGCTCGCCCCTCCTTCAGCCTCTTTTGTCACAAAGTGGGCATTGGTCTTTGCAACATGTTCGTTGATTGCAGGAAGCTTATTGATTCTAGTTGCCTCTGTATTCCTGGTAAGACCGATAAAAAAGCTGACAAAAGCGACCAAGCGGATAGCATCTGGAGATTTCGACGTCAAGTTGAATATTAAGCAAACGAGTGAGCTGGGTACTTTGGCTCGAAGCTTCGAAGAAATGATGCACGATCTGCAGCAACTTGAGCAGATGCGCAGGGAATTCGTAACGAACGTGTCGCACGAAGTTCAGTCTCCGCTCACTTCGATATCCGGTTATGCTCTAGTGCTTAAGCAAGTTGACCTTTCAGAATACGAACGAAGCCGTTATCTTGATATTATCATCGCTGAAGCGAAAAGGATGTCCAAAATGAGCGATAACCTGCTAAAGCTGAGTTTTCTTGAATCGCAGTCAAAGCAACTGCGGCTCGTCACGCTCAGCCTCGATGAACAAATCCGACGGATAATCGTGGCGCTCCAGCCACAATGGTCTGCTCGCGATATACATTTCGAGCTTGATTTACAGACAGTTAAAGTAACGGCTGATCATGACCTGTTAAATCAGGTATGGACGAATATCCTCAGAAATAGCATCAAATTTTCCGAGGATGCCGGCGTGATTAACGTAAGCATCAAACAAGATATCAAAAACGTGACAATCCTAATATCCGACACTGGTATTGGTATTCACCTTGACGACCAGAAGCGTATATTCGAGCGTTTTTTTAAGGCCGATCGTTCCCACAGTCGTAAGTATGACGGAAGTGGTATGGGACTCGCTATCGTTAAACAGATCGTGTCGATTCATCAAGGTGAGATCCGAGTGAAAAGTGAACCTGGTCAAGGAACGACCTTCATTGTCACCTTGCCAATCACTACACCAACAGATTAGTTAGATTCATTCTCTATGCTACGACTCATATGCAAGCTTACTTGCATATAGAGCCGTAGCATTTTTTTTGGCAGTTCATATTCAGTTCATATTGTCGTCATGGTGAGTACATCTTCATTGGTTAAGTTTTCATTACAGGCACATGAAGGAAGGCAAACAGATCAGGACAGGAGAAGATGACAGTGACACAACAAGAGGAAAAGAAAACGCTGAGGGGAATGAAAATAAAGAAAGTGCGAAACATCTTACTTAAAATCATAGGAGCAATCGTTCTAGCCATTGTACTTTTTTTAGGTATTGTTTATATCGTAAATGTGATGAGTAGTCATTCGGAGCAAAAACGAATAGTGCCCTACGGGCAGCACGTATCTGTAGACGGGAGAAACATGAATGTGTTAATTCAAGGCGAGGGCGAGGAAACGATCGTGCTCCTGCCTGGTTATGGAACAGCTACTCCAGGGCTTGATTTTAAGCTTCTTATCGATGAATTATCTCCATTTTACAAAGTTGTTGCGGTAGAGCCTTTCGGTTATGGATTAAGTGATGAAACTGTAAAAGAGCGAACCACGGAGAATATGGTAAGTGAAGTTCATGAAGCTCTACAGCAGCTTAATATTAACAGATACATGCTCATGGGCCACTCCATTACAGGCATTTATGGAATTGATTATGTGAACAAATATCCAAACGAGGTGACTGCATTTGTCGGAATCGATAGCAGTGTTGCAACACAACCGGGTATGGATATCAATTTCCCATTAAAAACGTTTGCATATCTCAAAAAATCAGGTCTCTTAAGATTGGCTATGAAAATCAGTGCTGACCCCTATGCTGGACTGGCATTTGATGAAAAAACCGTAGAGCAAATGAAAATGATTTCGAATAAAAACATGTATAATGACACAACCTTGAATGAGATGGACCATATTTCGTCTAATTTTAAAGGGGCTCAAGGTTTAATCTTCCCTAAATATCTTCCACTTCTTCTCTTTGTACAAGCGAATAATGAAGGTGTAGCAGGATGGATACCTCTGCATGAAGGGCAGATCAAAGACTCGGTACATGGAAAAGTAGTAACCATGGATGGATCACATTATTTACACCATACCAAATTCAAAGAAATCGCTGAAAACGTTAGACTATTTATGAAAGAAGTAAAGTAAGTGTTCAGAGAAAGGTTCATCCGTTATTTTATGCATTTGTCTACAGTCTGCAAGACCATCATTTCGATGGTCTTTTTTATGTCCAAACAGTTGTATATTTCCAAACCAAGATTATACTTTCGCCTGAAAGACATTGGGTTTCATTTTCATATTAACTAACGAGGCAGGTGTGCGGCCGAGCCTAGGTCGTATCATATAACGGGTGGGATTCCCGTCGAGTAAGAACTAGCCCGAGTCTTGGAGGGCTAAAGGTAACTTTAGTCTTTAAGCGTAGACAGTTAGGTGGCGGATTTGCTTTACTGATCGTTCTATTCATCCTGTTAATCATTATAGGATGTAGTTGTTGGGGCGGCGGTAGCGGCGGATTCGGTTACTAAAAAAAGGGGCACTCATAAGAGTGTCTTTTTTCTCAATATAAGAACTCTAAGAATATGATATTATTTTAATGCAAATTCCCTTTTGTGCAATGAGATAGTAATGCCTAACAAAAAACCCACCTATTTCCGTAGGTGGGCCTTATCTTTATTACACAATATCAAAGTATACTCTCTTTTTCTCGTAAATTTTATGTAATTATACATATTTGTAAAAATTACATAAAATAAATATTACATGTAGTAAAATATAAATTGTGGACACGTTCTATAAAGCTGATTCTCCGATTAGAAGGCGTAACACATCTCAACCATATAGGTGTGGTGTGGCGTTGCTTTAATCTAGCCAAACAAACGATCTCGATTCTCTTGTATTTGTACACTAACAATCTGTTGAAAATAAATGATTCTGTTTTATAGGACGTGTTTACTTAATGTCCAATACATATTATTAAATTAAAGTGGTTCAAGTCGGAGGAAGGCACCTTAGGGTGTCTTTTCTTTATGGGGTCTCACCACATCGCCATCAACTAAAAAAATATATAAAACCCCCAAAAAGGAATTTTATATATTTTCAATTTGAAGAGATCAATTTTCTCGTTTGAGGTATTTGTTTACCTTATCATGAGGACAATAAAGTGTTTTATACTATATTTTTTTGAAAAATCAGTAAATTATTTGATGAATTAATAAGTTACTATTAATCTATAAATAGTAACAGTGCAGTAATCCAAAAGAAAAATGCTCAAATCGATAAATAGGGGAGGATTCTAGATGAAGGTAAATCAGAATATTGTTTTAAAAATTATTGGGTTAGAATTTTTATTAATGATTTTTTACACGCTTAACGGGGCCTATCAAATTATTACTAAGCCATCCAGTCCAGTATTACAATTTATTGGACTTGTTCCTTTAGCAGTGGGGATTTTAATATATTTAACAATAAAGAACAAGTGGAAATTCTATTTCTTTGATATTAAGTTAAATAATTCAATGAAGAATACCATTTTATTAAATTCCCCATTAGTGCTTGTTCTATTAGTAATACTACTTGGTAATAAAGGATTAAACACAACATCGGTATCTGACTTATTTTTTATGTTTATCATGCAATTTTTTGTTGTTGCATTTATTGAGGAAATCTTTTTTCGTGGATTTATGCTCAAAATGTTGTTTTCAAAGGGGATAAAAAAATCAGTTTTGATTTCAAGTTTTTTGTTTGGTATCACCCATTTATTACAACTAATTGGTGGGCAGTCTATTGAAGATACCATTTTACAAATCATATATGCATTTTTAGTTGGACTTGTTCTGTCCTTACTTATCGTAAATAAGCAATCAATTATTATCACCATTACTTTCCACGCTTTTAATAATTTCTTTAATTTTATGGGGAATGTTCAAGCCTCGTCGCTTTTTGCATATATTATTATTGCAATTTTATTCTTCTACACCATATATTTATGGAAACGTGCTAATAAAAAAGAGTGTATTCGACAGGAAATAAATATAGCAGTTTGAGTTGTGATATTACCTTTTCAGTATAGAGGGCAGCCTGGTACCACAATATTACCTTTAAAGGGGCTTGCTGCATGCTCATCAACTTAAGAGATTAATTGTTCCCCTAAAATGAAAAAATACGGTATTCTTTCTGTAGAATCATAGGAAAGGATGGCGTTTTTTTCATTCTAGGGGGCATTTCTTTTTATTAGCTTGATAGCGATGTGGCGGTACCCCATTAATAGAAAACTACTGCAAGATTTATTAGTAGAAATCAGCAAATTAAATCAATGGGAAAACGTAATGCTAGATGAAGAATCTGCAAATTCACCACAAGAAATCAAAATTGATATAGAACAAGCATGGAAAACATTTGAAAGTCGTTCCAAGCTAGACAATGTTTCTAATATAAATCACAAAAAACAACAGAAGAAGGGACTCTTTACAAACATGAGTAAAAAATCAAAACGTTTCATGTATACAGCAGTAGCTGCAGCAGCACTTTTCACAACAGCAATGATTCCACAAGTACAAGTAGCGGCTACAAATGTTGCCTCATATTTTTCTGATGCAATTACAAATGATAAAATTGTAAATGAAGGAATACAAGATGAAAATGGTGTCACACAAGATATGATGAAGAATGGTAAATATATTCCTATTGATGAAAAAATTACAGATCAAGGTATTACTGTACATTTCAAAGAATTATATATCGCAGATTCACGTATATCAGTTCATTATAGAATGGAAAAAGCTGACGGAAATTTAGTACCATTTGAATTTGATACATCAGGATTAGAGCTCGAAAGTGATGGTAAAATTAATGGGCAACAAGAGGAAAACCCTGAGATTAAACATGAAGGGAGACTATCATTTATCCATGATTCAGATGACCGTCTTCCTTTTGAACTTATGGCAGCAGGTAAAAAATTAAATGATGTAGGCATTCGTGATAATGATAAACCCGAAGGTGTTGCTACATTTGTTATAGTTTCTGAGGGAAAAGACGATTTTAAACAGCCCCTTACTTTAGATGTAAATATAAATAGAATTGGAAAAGTAATTGGATCTTGGAAAGGTGAAATTCAAATTGATACTTCACATCTGAAAAATAATACTAATTAAAATGAAAAAAAGAATAGAACAATATGTATCTAATGCTCAGTTTATATGTTTTCTTGTTTTCATTACATTTATTTCTTATATAGTTTTTACTCTATCTTTTATTTATGATTTAAGTTTATAACCTTAAATCAATCATTTAAGACCATTACGAGAAAAACCTCCCTAAAAAAGTAGGGAAATAAATAACCGGTCCCTTAACGTATAAGGAATCGGTTATTTTGTATCTAAAATGTGTCTAAACTTACAATTTTCTTTTTTGATATGGTGCCCCTATAGAGAAAGAATTTTTTCGTTTAGGGGGTACTTCAAAACCTTAACTTGATGGCGATGGGGTCCCGCCAACATAACGCGAATTTCGTACGCTAAGGAACTTTTTATTTAAAAAACTTGGTTTTCCGTACATTAAGAGTGTTCCATAAACGGTATTTGATGTTTGATATAAAACTTTGTTTTTGGTAATGAGTTTTTGAACTGAATTTTAAACATATTTCAGTCAGTTTTGATAGATATAAATAAAGTTCCTTAAACGACCGTTTTAGGGACTATTTGGACTGGTTAGTCAACATGTGATACCGCCAGCATTTCGAAAAAAAACACGCTAAGCAAATTAAATAAGAAATAAGCAGGTTTTTATCACGTTAAGAGTAAACCTATTTATGAAAAATAAAATTCTTAAAAAATGGAGAGCCGATACCATAAACCTGCATTATTAATGTAGAATTTTGATGTTGGCTCTTTATTTACTAAAATAGCAAGTTAGTGAATAAATTGTTCATATTTTTTCGAGAGGAGGTTAAGCAATGAGAGCGCCGTATCAAGTATTGATATTTCCTTATATAAAAACTGATGATTCCATTCAATATGGCATTTTTAATCGAAGTGATTATGGTTATTGGCAAGGAATAGCTGGTGGTGGAGAAGATGGTGAGACTCCTATTGAATCAGCAAAACGGGAAGCGTTTGAAGAGGCTGGTATTATAAGAGAATGTCCATATATAAAACTAGATTCTGTGTCTTCACTACCAGTATAGGATGTAGTTGGTGAATTTCTTTGGGGAGAAGATGTTTATGTAATAAAAGAATTTTCTTTTGGAGTTAAAGTTCCTACAAAAAATATTAAATTATCTAAAGAACACTTCAAGTATAAATGGTTGTGCTTTGAGGAAGCCGTAACGCTTTTAAAATGGGATAGTAACAAAACAGCTTTGAGGGAATTAAACAAAAGGCTGTTAAAATAATTTAAGTGTTAGTTAACAAAGCCGATAATAGAAATCACACATTAAACATATATTTATACGCGTTGTTACTACACGCTAAGGAATAGTAATAAAAAGATGATGCCGATAAAACTATATAAAAACCAAAAGAATCCTAAGATGGGGAATGTTTTATGAAAATTAAGCATGGTAAACCTCCTTGGGTATATAAAGGATTATAATACATCGTTGGTCTATTTAGAATACTAACCATGAATTGGATGGCATTAGGCATGGTTAAACTAATAGAAATGATACATTAAACGTATTTAATGAGTCTGCTAGGTATAAAGATAATTGATAATCATACAATGATATGGAAGGGCCTTTTCTAACGTGTTAGTTACCTCAACGTATATGTATCTCTTGGCGCCTGGGCGAGGGTGCTTTTTTTATTGCACATTTATAATATGGACAAGCATAATATTATGTAACAGGACGAGTTCTTCGTGTCCTATTCAATGCTCAGGATAAACCCAAATTCACATTGAGAGCACCAATAGCGAGGGTACTCTCTTTTTATTGAATCTACATTTATTTTTATGCCTAATGAATTCGCTAAGTGGATACTATTTCATGTGAAATGGTGATTTCATTTATATTCTGGATAGATTTCTTGCGAAATATGTAACTAGAGCCGTATTTAAATTGAAATATGATACGATAGTTGTATGTATACATTTAGATGGTAAGAGGGGATAAAAGTTGATGAAAAACCATATAAAAGTAAATGGAAAACTCCTTCAAACAAATATATACAATTTTAATTTTTTTGGAGGCGTTCTTCAATAAGTTTTGCTTTTTCATTCACTTTTGTTGTATATGTGAAATCACCGTAACAATATGGATATCTAAAATTTTGTTTATTTCCACCACAAGTGTATGTAGCTGGATTCTGATCAACTTTCAACTTAGAAAACTGTTTAGCTGTATCTTCCGAGTGTTGTTTAGCTTCTTGATTGGCAATAAAATCAATATAGCCTGGCCCCATATTATAGCTTTGAATAATTGTATCCATGCTAACACCTTTTTCTTCTCCATATCTATACATTTGAACAAAGTGCTTTACCCCTTGTTTAATGCTCAAGTTTATCTCTTGGATTTCATTTGGCTTTAATCCAAGTGATTCGGAAGATTGCATAGGGTCGTTGCCCTCACCCCTACTCTCGTGGTACATAATTCCTAGTAAAATTGCTGTTTTTTCTCCCAAATTATATTTTTCTAATTCTTTTTTCATGATGGGCTCATATTGCAATAAACGTTCCTCGGTAGCAAACGCTTTATTTTTTTGAGTATTGGTTTTGTCATTAAAATATAGTATCCCGATTATTGTTCCTAACCCTAAAATACTAATAAAGAATAATATAATAGTTTGTACTTTTCTCTTATTCTTCAAATATTACTCCTCCTTTTACAAGAAACCCTATTTTCAATGGTGGCTGGTTATTAAAAAAATTCAATAATTCTCTATTTCCCAGCTTTTTTAGACTCGGAAATTTTTTTCTAAATGCTAAGTTTAATAGAAAAATTTAAAGATAAGGTAAAGATAAGATAAAGATAAAATAAAGTCCATTTTTTAGGGTATCCATTATGTGTTCTAAAGGCTCCAGATTCAAGAGATATATTATCTACATAACCCATAAGAGAGAAGGAGGTAAGCAAAATGTCACTTGAAACAGACATAATTCTTTCTTTATTAGATATAAAACTGTGGATGGCCCATCATTCGGAAATTAGTCGCTTAAAAATAAAAAAAAAATTAAAATCAGAACCGTACCTCAATAAGTCTTCAAGTGTTAATAAAAGAAAACTATATAAGGTGAGGGAATAAAGATTCAACACCAATGATTATCAATAATTGAAGTGCTAATGATTATAATAAAAAAGAACCTTCAATAGGTTCTTTTTTATAGTTGGTAAATATGTTATCAACAATAGAGGGTAATAAAGATAGAAATTTAGACACTTTTTATTAATGGGCTAAGTTTTCTTAGGAAGAAATCTATTTCTCATGACTGATCGCTAGATATAACAGGATATATCATTTATTAATTTGGGTGGGTGATTTAGCTTTTTGAGTTTACCACACTAAAATTTAAATTTTGTTTAGGGACAAAATGTTAAAGTGTTACATTCTGAATTAACAGAAAATTAAATTGGTAAAAATCCTATTAAATCTTTTATCAGGTAACTCATATTTCTTTGGCCTTATTTTCATGGTATTACCGAACGTTTATATGTCTCTAAGGGAAAGAAATACTTTAAGTTTTATTACCATCTAATGTTTGATTAAGATGGTAACATGAAAATAAAACGTTTACAACTAGAAAATAAAGAAAAAATATAAAAATTCGACTTTTTTCGACATTACGACTATGAGAGAAAGAATCTAAATTAAGTAAATCTTATATTTAGAGGGGATATTTACCTTATACATAACGGTTAAAACATTTGCAAATGTTTCACGAGTAATTAAAAACGTCGAATATAAAATTATATTGTGAAAATTTTAAACGAACATACTTTATAATTCATACTTAGACTAATAAATTAATTACTAATAAATTAAATACGCTATATTTAATAGAGTATAATAAGGAATATTTAACTTTAATATTCCATATTATATATAATTATGAATCATTTAACATATTTGTTGCGGAAAATTTTGACATAAGATATTTTAAATATTAAGCACAGAAACATTTCAAAGAAAAAGAGCTATTTTAAAATGTACCCTAAAAACGTTTTTCCTAAAAGTAGTAAGATTTTGCAAAACGTTTCTGTGCCTAATTAGATGAAAATAATATGATAAATTGTTTAAAAGAGATAAAAATAAGTTGCTTTTATGGAGAAATATACATCCCATACTATTAGAATTATGTCAAATTGTAGTTTGCAAATTACATTTCAAAGTATAAAAGGGGCATTTATTGCATAAAAAAGTAGCTGCACAAAAGTACAGCTACTTTTTTCTTGAAAACATTATTATGCAAATAGCATACTTAACGTAAACTTGCGCTTAACGGTACTTGTGAATAAATTGTGAAATTGCTACTCTATGTTTCTAACTAACATTTTTGCACCAGAACCATATAAAAAGAGGACGAATAGTTACGTCTTCTTTTTATATGGTTATATTAGCTACAAAATAATATCATTTAAATAAATCTTCTATTATATTAGCAGGGGATAGTGATAGAAAAGTGTGTTCCTTTTCCTAGTTCACTTTCTATCTCTATATCTCCGTTTAATTCTTTAATAATACTGTACGCAATCATAGTACCAAGCCCAGTACCTTTTTCTGTTGTTGAATAAAATGGCAAGGCAATACGTTTTATTTGTTGGGAAGACATTCCTATTCCTGTATCAATAATATCAATTACAATATTATCTTTTATTTTTTGTATATTTATTTGTAATACGCCACCATTTTTCATAGCCTCAATTCCATTTTGTATGATGTTGGTTAGACATATTTTTAATTTTTCAGTATTAGCATTTATGTAAAGGGAATCTGTTGTAATATGCTGTTTTATTTCAACATTATATGAAAGAGCGAGTGGTGAAATATTATCTTTCACTTGATTTAATATGTAATTAATATCTAGTTCCTCTTTTATAATGTTTTGTGGTTTGGTTAAAGATAAATAGTTATTAATAGTAGATTGTATTTGCTGCATTTCAAGTAACATAATTTCTAAGTACTTATCTTGAGACATCTTAGCACTCTCATCTTCATTTAGTAATTGAGTGAATCCACGTACCGTGGTCAGTGGATTATGAATTTCATGCGCGATCGATGCAGCTAGTTCGCTAGCTATATAAAATTTTTCTGCTCTTTGCATTCTTTCTTTTATTTTATATTTCTCGATCATTCTTTCTATTAAATAAACTGATAATAATACTGTGAAAATATTTATGATTATATAATTGAATAAAAATTCAATGAGAGTAGAGTCAATTTTACCACCTGTATTTATTTGCGTTACAATACCGCAGATAGAAAGGGAAGTTGTACATATCAAAATAAGTAGAATACTTAATAATATCTTCTTTTCCTTGAAATAAGTAGGTGACAAGTAACGAAACATGATTGTAATAACAGAAATAATAGTAAAGATAATAAATGATGGGAAAACTCCGCTTCCACCTAAGTAAAATCTATAAGAAAGATATAAAACTCCAATACAAATAATGCTCTTTGTATTTCCATATAGAAAAACTAATATAATGGGAATAAAACGTAAATCATAAATGAACCCAGCGTGTAAATGAAAAGGAAAAGTCGTACAAAAAATAATTGCAATGGAGGAAAGTACAGAAATTAATATATTATTACATGCCATTTTTTCTTTATGTTCTAGCCAAAATACTTGGTAACTAAGGATACAAATAATAATAATAAATGTATTTAATAATAGTGTAGGAATTCCCATAGTTTATACCTCTCTGAGAGTTTGTAAGTAGGATTATGTATGTGTTTAATCTAGGTGTTTGATTTTATTAGATTTTCTATCTTTAAAAAAGAAAAGGAAGGGCACTTGAAAAAGTGCTTTTTTACCATTTATATTAAAATCGATGAGGAAGATAGAAATAAAAAGTTACTTTTACTTATGAACAAAAAAATTGAAAGTAGCCCTTGTATAGGTAAAAGATGAAGAAAATTACTGAAATAGTTACGTTTCTCTGGAGTGAATATTCCGAAAAAACATTGTGTATGGCGAAATCCATTTTATAACCTTCGCCATATTAACATGTAACTTATTAAATTACAAAGAAAAAAATTAAAAATTATTATTTTTTTGTTATTTTAATTTATTTAAAAACGTAAAAGTATTCAAGAGGTTACCATTGAGATGCTAGGGTACTTAGACCAATATTCGAACTTAGTAATAACGTTGTTACTTTTTTACTAATATTCTTAATACTAATTTTAGTAGAATGAATTAATTGATTGAAAGTTCTAATAATTATCTACGTACCCCTTTTTTTATATCATTTTATATTAAATACAATGATATTTATTGTCACATAATAATGCAAATTTCCAGTAAACTAATAGAAAAAATCCTATAAAAACATAATTTACTATCTTTTATATAAACATTGCAGGTGTAAATGCAATAAAATTTCATTATTAATACATATATTCAATCTGAAAATATCTGTTTACATATTAAAATATCTTTGTAGTGGTCCTTCATGCCAAGAATCGTTTCCGTACTCCAACTACCGTTATTCTAGTATTTTACCAAGTTTCTTATTTTGTTAAGGTATCCTAATATTGTTACTTTTGTGAAATGAAATGTTTTAATATTATAATTTATAGTAGTTGTTGAGAAAATAAATAATTTGTAAAAATAATATAATATTTGTAACTTTATGTCTTATAATATGAAATATCTTCGTTGTGATTATTTTAAATATTTGAATAATACATCGGATTCATTTTATCTAGGGAGGTTTTAAAATTGGGGAGAAGAGTTGTTAAAAGAGTTTTTGCATTATTATCAGTACTAGCATTATTCTTTAATGTGTTTCTACCGAAGGCAAATGCGGAGGTTATGACGCATGAAAAGTATTCAATGAACTGGAGTTATAGCAACAGTTTAGGTAAGTACATTCGAACTGAAATTATTAAAAATTCAAGCGGTCAAATTGCTTATTGTTTAACTCTTGGCTTAAAATCACCAAATGGTGAAGATCTTCCTGAAATGGGGAAAACAGATAATGTAGTATATAGGGTTCTATTAAATGGTTTCCCACAAAAAAGTATAGAACAACTGGGAGTAGCTAATAAGAATGAAGCACATTATGCAACTCAGCTTGCGGTTTGGAATGCATTAGGTCAACTTGATGTAAATGAATTAAAGCATGAAAATAAAAATGTTGAAAAAGCGGCTAAGACAATTATTAATGCTGCAAATACAAGTGAAGATACTCAAGATATTTTTATGAATGTGATTCCTACTGAAAAGCAAAAGGCAGAATTAAAGGGTGAGTTTTTTGAAACAAACCTATACACAGTACAAACAAATGCTAAGAGTGGTTCTTATAAAGTAGTAGCGAAAAATGCACCTAATGGAGTTAAAATTGTTAGTGAAAATGGAGAAGTGAGAGATCAACTTTCAGTTGGGGAAAAATTCCGTATCCAGATTCCTAAAGATACAAAAACAGGCGAATTTAATCTAAGTGTTGCTGCTAACTTAACAAAAGTTCAAGCAATTGCTTACCGCGGTACTGATACTGTCCAGAATGCTACAGTACTACTAGAAAGAAATGAGGAGAAGCTTAGTAGTGACCTTGCAGTAAATTGGGAAGCTGCTGGTTCTTTAAAAATTAAAAAGGTTGGAGAAAATGGGGAAGTTTTAGCTGGTGCAGTATTTGAAGTCTTTAATGCTAATAATGAATCAGTTGGAAAAATCACGACTGGTGCTAATGGTACTGCAGAATTAAATAACCTACCAATTGGTACTTACACACTAAAAGAAATTAAAGCGCCAACAGGTTATGTTTCAGGTGATAAACCACAAACTATAGAAGTTAAGACAGGGGAAACAGGAGCTGTTCAAGTAATAAATAACAAAGTAAAAGGAAACATCGAAATTAAAAAACTTAGTGATTCAGGAAAAGTTTTACCAAATGTTGAATTCACAGTCTTCACTGAAGATGGAAAAGAAGTGGAAAAAGTAGTAACAAAAGAAAATGGAATTGCAAACGTTGAAGGTCTTACGTATGGTAAGTATTATTTCTTAGAGACAAAAACACCTAATGGATATATTGGAAATAAAACAAAGTATCCTTTTGAAATTAAAGAACACAATAAAACACTTTCTTTTACAGTGGAAAATACCGAAGTAAAAGGTAGTGTGAAATTACTAAAAGTAGATAATGAAGATATCAGTAAAAAATTAGAAGGTGCAGTATTCGAGCTAAAAGATGCAAGCGGGAAAGTAATTGGGGAATATAAGACAGATAAAAATGGTGAAGTTAACGTCAAAGATTTAGCGTATGGTAAATATTCATTTGTAGAAAAGGCTTCTCCAAATGGTTACGTTCTTATTACAGAACCAATTGTGTTCGAAATAAAGGAACACGGAAAAATTATTGAGCTATTAGCAGTTAATCATCTTATCAAAGGTGATCTAGAAATTACAAAAGTTGATGTAGCTGATGGAAACAACAAACTTCCAAATGCAGAGTTTACTATTTATAACGAAGCAGGAAAAGAAGTAGTAAAAGGAAAAACAGACGATAAAGGTATCGCGAAGTTTGAAAAGTTACCATTTGGAAAATACACATATAAAGAAACTATTGCACCAAAAGGTTATGTATTGAATGAAGAAACGTTTTCTTTTGAAATCAAAGAGAATGGTCAAATCATTAAACACATTGTCAAAGATGAAAAGATTCCTTCAATAAAAACAACAGCTACTGATAAAACAGATGGTACAAAAGAAATGCACACTTCTAAGTCTGTAACAATCCAAGATAAAGTGGAATACAAAGACCTACAAGTAGGTAAAGAGTACACTTTAAAAGGTAAATTAATGGATAAAGAGACTAATAAACCATTAGTTGTAAATGGTAAAGAAGTAACTGCTGAAACTAAGTTTACACCAAAAGAAGCAAACGGTTCTATTACACTAGATTTCACTTTTGATGCAACTGGTTTAGAAGAAAAAGAAGTAGTAGTATTCGAAGAGTTACTGAAAGACGGAAAAGTTGTTACTACACATGCTGATATCAATGATAAAGGTCAAACAGTTAAGTTCGTTAAGCCATCAGTAAAAACAACTGCTACAAACAAAGCTGATGGTGGAAAAGAGATTCATTCAAAGGATTCTATCACTATTCAAGATAAAGTAGAGTATACTAACTTAGTTGTTGGTAAAGAGTACACTGTAAAAGGTAAATTAATGAACAAAGCTATTAACAAACCATTATTAATTGATGGTAAAGAAATAACAGCAGAGACTAAGTTCATTGCAAAAGAAAAGAATGGTTTTGTAACATTAGACTTTACTTTCGTTGGTGCTGAACAGCAAGGAAGAGAAGTAGTTGTGTTTGAAGACTTATTGCATGAAGGTCAAGTAATTGCAACTCACACTGACATTAACGATGTAGGTCAAACAGTTCGATTTGTAGAGCCTTCTATTAAAACGACAGCTACAAACAAAGCTGATGGTTCTAAAGAGTTAGACGCTTCTAAATCTGTAACAATCCAAGATAAAGTGGAATACAAAGACTTAATCGTGGGTAAAGAGTACGTTGTAAAAGGCAAACTAATGGATAAAGCAACAAAAAAACCATTATTAGTTGATGATAAAGAAGTAACAGTAGAATCTAAGTTTACTGCAAAAGAAAAAAATGGTTCTATCACAGTAGATTTCACATTTAATGCTTCTGCATTACAAGGTAAAGAAGTAGTAGTATTTGAAGAACTGTATCAAGATAATATCTTAGTAGCTATTCACGCTGAATTTGAAGATAAGGGACAAACAGTGAAATTCAAAGAGGTAAAACCGGAACAGCCGAATCAAGATAAAAATACTCCAACATCAGAGCAACCTAAAGAGCAAGTAAAAGAGCAACCACAACCTAAGAAAGAAATTCAATCTAAAATTGGATGGTTACCGCAAACAGGCGCTGACCTTACAAGTTGGATCTCTATGGCTGCAGGTGCATTATTGTTAATTGTTGGTGGAGTGATTTTCCTAAAACGTAAAAATGCATAAAAATTTAAAAATAAGCACATCTGTTTTTTTACAAGATGTGCTTATTTTTTATGTTAATAATTTAGTCCTATTTACAGTATTTTAATCTATTTGCTTATTTTTGAGTTGTTGTAATAATTCCCTGTTTTCTTTTCCTTAGCTTCCAAAGTGTCAGCTTCTAAATTCACTGTGAGACAAAATCCCTTAGCTATTTCAAAAGGTCTCATAGAGAAATGGGGGATATAATGCTCTTTTTTTACAAACTGTGTTTTTTCTGCCGTGATAAAGCAACAAATCCTTTCCTGTTATCTCAATGAAGATAATTTTACCAAAAAAAGAAAGTATTAGCCTTTTAATTTTTGTTTGCATTTTTGTGTTCTAACGAGGATTACATTATAAATAGTAGGTCTTTTAATTACCTTATCAAGTTATTTTTTGTTAGTTAGAAACAGGCATAAGAAAATTACATAGATATATTGCGAAAATGTAGTATGCAGGATTGCATGAATAAAATGGTTGCAATTCCGACCAACCTGTAACTATAATGGTTACAGGTTGGTCGATACCAATCAAACAAATACAATCATCATGAATGGAGATGTTATAGAATGGGTATGAAAAAATTAATTTTAGCAGGTGCTTTAGGGTTCGCAGCATTATCAGGAACGAATCTACCAGGATTAGAAGCAACAAAAGCGAGTGCAGCTTCTATTGAAACGAATTTCTCGACATTAGAAGGACACGTTGTAGAAGTGGATCATGGTGTGATTGTTGTGAAATCTAAACAATACGAAGAACCTGTTAGTGTGTATATAGAAAATCTTTCGAATGTGAAAGTAGGAGACGAAGTAAAAGCGACTGGATCTATGATGCGTAATTTTACGGAATATATGGTTGCAACAGAAGTTGAAAATACTACAAACAAATTAGGTATGCATTTGAAAGAAAATGGCTCACCTGATTATGTGATTGGTGAAGTATCAGAAGTAGGTACGATGGAAGACAGTGCTACTAAATATGTCGTTGTTGAGTATCCATCACTAAATGGGGAGAAAGACATTATTGACGTGTTCTTAACAAAGGGACAAGTATTTAAAACAGGTGAGAAAGTTAAAATTGATATGAAGTATGTAGGTTGGGGCGGCATTTCTATTAATTACAACACAGTTGATCATATCGAAAAAGTGCATGAGGTAAACAATAACACTCAAAATAATGATGATGTGTGGATTTGGTCTTAATAAGATTAGTAATATTAGAATCAAAACAGTAAGACGTACTTATGTTGTAAAAGCTATACTGAAGTGAGTATGGATTATAAAATTTATTTCGATTAAACAAAGGAGAGGAGTCTATTCTATGACTTCTCTCCTTTGCTTTATTCGAACTTTGTTTGAGTCTATTTATATGACCATATTTAAGCAAGAATAGCTTTTAAAATCGACACTTTGTTTGTAGTAAATAATACATAATTTTGTTTTACAGTTCTAATTAATATACGATCAGTTGTCCCATATGCTGTTCCGATACGGATTGCACTTGGTTCTTCAACACCCGCATAGGTAGCATCTTCGGTAACCTCAATCACATCACGTAATGGAATCGTGACCTCCGCAAATTGCCATGAAATAATTAACTCTTCTTTTGTTTTTTTGACATCAATACCTAGCATTATACCAAGACCTTTCTATAATAGAATGCTACACTTCTTATCTTATTATACAAATTTTTAGATTATTTTTCTACATGTATGAATAGAGCTGATATTTTAAGGGTGCCAAAAGAAAGGGAAGATATACTATCAATCTATTAAGGAATACGTTATGAAGAAAAGTTCACAGGGAATTAATATGGATTTGATATGGTTGAAGTATGATGAATGAGTAACAGTAGGAGTTGCAGGAAGGAAATGAATGATGAGACTTAAATTAGTAGGAACCTTAACTTGTATAGTAGTAATGTTAGGTATCTTTATCATTTACACCAATATATCTATTGGTAAAGAACCATATAAGACAAACCATGAAACTAGTGAAAACTCCATAAATAAAGAAAAAAATAGTAAGCAAAATGGGACCTCAAATAAGATAGCAAGTTCCTTTGCTAGTATACAGGCTGTAGTAAATAAGGAATATGGTTTACCCGAAGACTATATGCCAGAGGATTTAGTTGTACCAAATGTACCGTTCTCATTTAGTGGAACGGTAGAAAAGAGTCATCTTCGTAAAGAAGCAGCGGAAGCGTTAGAAAAACTATTCCTTTTAGCTAAGCAAGATGGGATCCAGTTGAATGCTGTTTCAGGATTTCGTTCCTATGAGTATCAAAAAGGTCTGTATGCCAACAATGTTAAAAAGAAAGGGCAAGAGCATACGGATCGCTTCTCTGCAAAGCCAGGGCATAGCGAACATCAAACAGGGTTAACGATGGATGTTTCTTCTAAAAGTGCGAACAATGAACTAGAGCTATCCTTTGCGAATACGAAGGAAGGAAAATGGCTGAAAGAAAACGCGCATCGTGCAGGGTTTATCATTCGTTATCCTAAGGGGAAGGAAAGTATTACGGGTTATGCATATGAACCTTGGCATATTCGCTATGTAGGAGATATTGCTGAAAATATATATAAGGAAAAACTGACTTTAGAAGAATATATGAATCTGTGAAAATAGAATTGAAGAGTTAAACTGTATTCATTGTTTATGAATGCTACTTTTTCTATTAAAAAGCCTAATTTCTCAATGTTTTGTAGAGAAATTAGGTTTTTTTCATCACTTCATTAGAGTTTTTTAGGCTTCGTTCGTTGGTATACTTCACACAATATTATAAAGGAAATAGAACTTACTGAAGATAACATATGAATGTTTTATAAATGTATCAAAAAAGTGAACAAAATCGTTATTTTGCACAACAAGGTAGTCAGCGTAATGAAATAACTGCTTGTAAAAAAAGAAGCCCTATAGGAAATATTACAGGGCTTCACCAAGTTGAGTTATGTCGTATTCACAAGGGATTTTAACATGATATTTGTGTTGAATAAACTGGTAAATGTGTCCAAGTAATTTGGAGCTATTTTATAAAAAAAGAGAAGCGCTTAATCAGGACGCTCCTCTTAATGCCAATACACAATAACTATCCCATTATACTGTATAAGCGTAAAATATTTAACAATTACCTTCATGGTAAATATTTCATTTTGTCTTAGTACCTTTAAATCACGAAAAAAGGTTCCGCTGTTTCCAACAGAACCTTTCCTAAAGTGGCAAAGAGTAACTCTTACCTTACTCTTTGTTTATATACTATAAGATTGTTAACGAAAATCCAGGACTCCTTATATTGAGAAATAAAGAAGAATCATTATAAAAAAATTTATCTTTTTTCATAAATAAAAGAGCAGCTAGCAAAAACTAACTGCTCAATACAAGGAGATACAGAGAAAACTAAATGGATTTTGGCATACAGCCTATCAACATTATGGACATAATATTGATTTTTATTCGAAGGAATTCATGTTTTACAAATCAGATTATGATAGTCGATATTTTCCATATTGACCAGAAAAGAACCAAGAATTCTAGTGAAATTCCAAGTGTTCTTTTCCTAGTTTTTTGAAATTCTTTTACTAAATAGCCAACAGCACTAATTGCTATAAGAATGAAAAGAATAAGTTCTAGTGTAACTGGCATTTGATCTACTCCTAATCTTTTAATTTAGTTTAGTATATAACGATTATAAGATATTTTTTTGTGGTTAGTGGTGAGAAATTAAACAAAACCATCTCTTTACGAAAAAAGGTCCTGTTGTCTCCAACAGAACCTCTCCTAAAATGGCAAAGAGTAACTCTTACCTTACTCTTTGTTCATATACTACAGGAGTTTTAATGAAAATCCAAGGCTCCTTATATTGAGAAATAAAGAAGAATCATTCTAAAGAATCTTATCTTTGTTATAAATAAAAGAGCAGTTAGCAAAAACTAACTGCTCATCTCCAAGGGGGAACAAGGAGAAAAATCTAATGTCATCTATATTATTGACGGAATATTGAGTTTTACTCATAAAAAACTACGTTTAACTTAATGCATAACCCACAATCAAAGTTAGTGTTAAAAACACTGATAATAACAATGTTAGTAAGACTGTTGCTACACTCCTAAGCATCGCAATCCAATTATTCATCTTAGAAAATCCTATAATGCCAGCAAAAAAAGTTCCTATTGTTAAAATAGGAAGAATCTAATTATTTGGTTCACATTTTAATCCAAGGGGTACAAATTCGATGCGACGTGAAAAGGATTTGTTGAAACAATGGAAGGCGGATTTGCAAGCTATTCAAGAAGAAAAAAGACTGGAGAAGAAGGCTAAGAATAAGAAATATAGTATTCCTGGTAATACAGCTGACTTCATGAATGGAAAGAATACTTATCGTAAAGAGAATGGGGTATGGAAGCAAAGAAATAAATAATGTGAGGATAAATGAGTTTGATTAAGTGTATAGCAATTTTCGTAGGCGCTGCCGTGATCTGGGTAGCGTCTTGTTTGCTGTTAAGGAAAGATAAGGGGTAAAATAGATTTGAAACTTAAAGATTAGATAATAACATTATTACTTTAAAATGCAGAAAGTAGACTAGTAAACAAGCTGTTTTTGTTTTTTAGCATAGAATATGATGAATCCTAGAGTTAAGAGGAGGTAATTATATTTATGGGATGTAATTGTAATTTCAGACGTTCCCGAGATTGTGATAGATTTTGGGATGATTTAATGTTCTGCAGACGCAGAGATTGTGATGACCGTCGTTGTAGACGTGACCGCGACTGTGATTGTGATGAATGTCGTCGTAAACGTAATCATGATCGTGACTGTGATTGTGATAAGCGTCGAGAATGGTAAATTCCTATTGGAGAGTGCTTTGAAGAAAAGCGCTCTTTTTTGGTACATGGATTTTCTGGTCTGATTTCTTGTTAAGGAAAGATAACAAAACAAATGAACACAGCGAATGAAAATAAAGAATGAAACGTCCGCTATGGGTGTACTTATTTAGAATTGCATACGTTCATAATTTAGACATATTTAAAATACTTATTTTACAACTCTCTTCATGTTCGGTTTACATGTACGGAAATTAAATGCTGTTATTAAGCTATAGTTAATTTACGGACAAAGGGGAGAAATAGAATGATTCTTGGATATGCTCGTGTATCGACACAAGATCAGAACTTAGCAAGGCAACTCAAACAATTGAGTGATTATGGATTTGATTATGTGTTTGAAGAAAAAGTTAGCGGGGCTACAACAGACAGACCTGAGTTATTACGTATGTTAGACAATCTGCGTGAAGGTGATGTAATTGTAGTAACTGAATTAGCACGTATTACCAGAAGTACACAAGACTTATTTAAACTTATAGAAACAATTAAAGAAAAAGGCGCTTCTATTAAGTCGTTAAAAGACAATTGGCTTGATACTACAAGCGATAATCCATACAGCACTTTCCTACTCACTGTAATGGCTGGTGTTAATCAGTTAGAACGTGACCTAATTCGAATGCGGCAACGAGAAGGTATTGAACTAGCTAAAGAGCGTGGTGTTTATAAAGGGCGCCCTAAGAAGTACGATGATGATAATCCTAATATGGAACATGCTTTAGATCTGCTTGCAAACCGAAAGGAAAACAAGTTTACAGTAAAGAAGATATGTGAAGTTACAGGTGTAAGCCGCACGGTTCTTTATGAGAGAGCAAAAGAAAAGGGAGTTATGTAGATTTTAAAGTAGCGAATCCGCTGCTTTTTTATTTTATCAAATAAATTGTTTTTGAGTAAAAATGAAAATAGGGGTTTGCCTTAAACATTTATTATTAATCAAGAATATGAGTATAGAAACAGGCTTAAATTTTGTAATGGTGGAGGGGATTGTTGTGGACATAACTCAAAGTGTGGTAAGAATAGTGGTTAATGGGAAAGACCTTCCGTTCACTTCAGTTCAAACCTCTGCATGGAATCATGGACCTGTAAATGATTTAATCGTTTCGACGAATCAGAGAGTGAATGAGCTTTATCAATTCATGTGGTCACAAGTACCAGTTACGATCTCGGTGTATTTTCTTCAAGGGGCGGACTTAATGAGATTCGCTAGGATCGCTGGAATTAATGAACGTGTAACGGGAGAATATATATATCATTTCATTTGGGGATAAGAAGAATTCAAAGTAGCTTAACAGCTGCTTTTTTATTTTGCATAGAAAAAGGAACCATAATAGGCTCCTTAATTTGATTCAGAAGTTGTGTAGTTTTTCTTGATGATATCTTTTATGTTGATAATTAAGGATATAAGGAATCCAGCAGCTAGGATACCGTTTACCCAGTAATATGTATTCCCGGATGTAAATTTATTATAAAAGGAATCGATATTATAATACACTAAGCCTGCTGAAATGACGGTAGAGATTACTAACGTACCAAAACTTTTCATGACGCTGCCCTCTGATCCTGAAATTTTAGACTTTTAATACAATTATACATTTAAATAAAAAGGTTTACAAAGGAATTACCATAAGGAGGAGTTATAACGAGTTTCTTCCAATTGATGGTTTTTATTTTTGAAAAAATAACTATTTTATAAAAAATATTTTTTTGACCCCCATAAAATTATTTATTCCTTCGAATATATATAAGTAGAAGAAAATAAATGAAAGAAAAAGCTAAAATTACCAAAAATATAGCGAAGAGTTATTCAAAGATTGCAGCTAAAATAGAAAAGAGCAAGTGGTATTGCAAAAGAAAACAAGAAAGTAGTACAAAATACAGACTTCACTTTAGTACAAGTGGAAAAAATAGTCATATAAAATAGTCGGCCTCGAAAAATATGAGCAACAGCAAGAAGACAAGCCCAAAGAAAAGTACTAAGAAAATGTGGTTAAATGGTCACTTGTTTAGTGGCCATTTTGCTATTTGAAGCAGAAGGAGGCAGGGAGATTACTAGTGTTGAGTTTAGTAATGAAAATCTTAAAAAAAACGAAAATAGAAGATATTGTATTTAACATACAAAACAACGGAGGAGATAAGGAAGCTTTTATCGTACAGTATCAGCCGTTTATTAGAAAATCGATCT
Source organism: Bacillus altaicus (assembly GCF_042136375.2). Taxonomy (NCBI): domain Bacteria; kingdom Bacillati; phylum Bacillota; class Bacilli; order Caryophanales; family Bacillaceae; genus Bacillus; species Bacillus altaicus. Next base: position 2,328,860 of record NZ_CM143394.1, read on the forward strand.
CGTCTGTCTGCCGCAGGTACATTACAGAACAGGATGATGAATATAGTATTGGATTGTTTGCGTTTAACGAAGCAATTGAACAGTATTCATATAAAAAAGGAAAATCTTTTCTAGCGTTTGCTGATCTTCTTATAAAAAGAGATGTAATTGACTATATACGCAAGGAGTCTAAGTATAATCTTGTCTTTTTAAAAGAAGATAAGCAAGAGGAAATATTAGAAATACAAGTATCGCTTACGGAGTATATGAAAGAGATGGAAAATAGTAACCGTAAGGAGGAAATTCTTCATTTTCAAAGTGTGCTAGCTGAGTTTGAAATCACATTTTCAGAGCTTGCTAAGGAATCTCCTAAGCATCGTGATACGCGTGAGCACTTAATAGAAATTGTAAAGATTATTATAAAAGACGAGAAAATGATGGAAGAGCTGTTCAGAAAGAAAAAATTACCGCTGAAACATATTGAACCACGTGTTAGGGTAAGTCGTAAAACGTTGGAGCGACATCGAAAATACATTATTGCGATGTGTATTATCTTTGCAAACAACTATACATATATTCTTGATTATATAAGAGGGGAGAAGCATGATGAATAAAGGAATTGTGATGGATATAAAAAAACATAGCGTAGTTGTTTTAACTCCAAATGGAGAGTTTATTACGTTTAAAAGAAAAGTACACTCTTACATGATTGGAGAGGAAATCTCGTTTAACGAACAAGAGCAAAGAGCACCGCGTTTTTCAATCCCTTCTTTCTTAAAGCCTGTATCATTACTTGTTACTTGTTTTCTATGTGTGTTGCTTTTCTACAACCAACCGGAAGAAAAAGTATTTGCTTATGTCTCAGTTGATATAAATCCAAGTTTAGAGGTGAGCGTAACAAAGGATCTTCGTGTTATAGATTTGCGAGCTTGTAATGATGATGGAAGGCGTATTTTAAAAGAAATGAAACGATGGGAAAATAAACACCTGCAAGACGTAATACGTACTATTATAAAGCAGAGTCAAAAGGATAAGTACTTAACGAATGATAAGCAAGTTATGCTAACAGCTGTTACAAAGGACAAGTCGTTAGAACCTCAGTTGGAAAAGGCTATGCAAGAATTAAAGAAAGAGTATGAGATAAAACATGTTACAGTCGTATATCAAAGCAGTACGATGCAAATACGAGAGAATGCCAATAAAGCAGGAGTTGGCACAGGTGTTTATATAAAGCAAGAGAAAGAGAAGCAGAAATCGCTTACTCCACCTGCACCGCCGTCTAATCAAGAGGAGCGCGATGAGGAGATACATTCACAACCAAAGTCATCTCCTGATGTATCATCGGATTCGTCTCCTGCAAAAGAAGAAAGATACGAGAAGCAGGAGCATATAGAACTAAAGCAATCCAAGGAACAGCAACCGAAGCAAATAAAAGAAAATAATGGACACCAGCAAGAGAATAACGGTAGAGGATCTCAGCAAGGAAATAATGGGGATCAACAAGAAAACAACGGTAGAGGACCTCAAAAAGGAAATAATGGACATCAGCAAGAGAATAACGGTAGAGGACCTCAAAAAGAAAATAATGGACATCAGCAAGAGAATAACGGTAGAGGATCTCAGCAAGGAAATAATGGAGATCAACAAGAAAACAACGATAGAGGTCCACAAAAAGAAAATAATGGACATCAGCAAGAGAATAATGGTAGAGGATCTCAAAAAGAAAATAATGGACACCAGCAAGAAAACAACGGTAGAGGATCACAAGGGAATAATGGGCATCAGCAAGAGAATAACGGTAGAGAATCGCAAGGGAATAATGGAAATCAACAAGGGAACAACGGTAGAGGATCGCAAGGGAATAATGGAAATCAACAAGGGAACAACGGTAGAGGATCTCAGCAAGGAAATAATGGACACTAGCAAGAAAACAACGATGGGGGATAAAAACAAGGAAATAAAGGTAATATAAACGAAAATAACGGACCTAAAAATGAGGACAAAGACCTTCCTGCCAAATAACATCAAGGGAATGAAAAGAAGAATCCATAGAATATTGAAGATGGGAATTCGTTTCATGTTAATAAATCTCTCTAGTTTCAAACTAAAGAAATTCTTATTATTTTAATTTTTTAAATGACGGACACAAAATCGTATATCCTTTCGAATTATATATATGGATATCATTAATATTTATATAAAAGGGGAGAAAAAATATGAAAAAAACAAAAGAAATGTATGAAGAAATCGCTGAAGTATTAAAGGTATTGGCACATCCTGTCCGTTTATCCTTAGTAAAAATAATGCTTGCAAAAGGCCCTACGAATGTAACAACAATGTATGGGAATTTACAAATGCCTCAAAGTACAATTAGTCAACATCTATCTAAATTAAAAGCTGCTAAAATCGTAACTGGTACTCGAAAAGGATTAGAAATCTATTATGAGGTAACGGACAATCGTACAAAAGCGATATTAGCAAGTTTAGTTTAAATGCTGACTTTCTAGACTTCAAAATTAAGAAGAGGATAGGAAAGTAATTCTGTGGCTATAATTTTTAAGACTTTTATACAAGAGCTATATTGATAAGAATATGAAATTTTCTTTCCCTACAGTTAGTTCTTTTGAGAAGTCAGCGTTTTGTTAGCTTAATAGTGATGTGACGATACCGAATCGCTATGAAGCTAACAAAAGCAAATTCCGCCAAATGAATTTTTTCGTTTTGGGGGGTACTTCCCATGCCCATCAAGCTAAGATTTTAAAGTACCCCCTAAATGGAAATTTTGTGTTTTTATAGCATCGAAGTTTATTTTTCTCTTTTTGGGGGTAACTTGTTTTCTTAAGTTGATAGCGATGGGGTGATTGATTTCTTAGGTTGATAGCGATGGGGTTCAGCCACATGCCCATCAACTTAAGAATTTTATAACACCGCAAAACGAGAGAATGTACATTTTCACATGAAGATGCACATTCTCTCGTTTTGGAGATGTTTGTATTTCTTAGCTTGATAGCCCTATGTGTACTACCACGAATAGAACGGTATCTTTTATATATTTTCTTTCGTAATATTAACCCCATATTCCCTATAAAAATCTAAAATTGTAGATGCATTCACACCCAAATCTAATAGATTTTCCGGAAAGTAAATTTCAGAATCCGGAACCACAATATCAGATGTTAGCAAAATGTTCTCTGCTTGGACAGCTGCTCCTAAAGCAGTAAGATGTGTCTGTCCTAACGGATCTGATATGTTCACACATCGTCTATGCAATACACCAGTAGCATCATAACCTTTAAGGTGAATAACTATGTTATGTGCACTTCCCTTTCCGGGTTTATAGAGAATATTTTTCCGTAAATCGGTAAATTTTTCTCCGCTAATCATTTTCCAAATCCCTGTATTCACCAGAGAAACCAGTCCATATGTAGATATTTTACTATCAAAAGCAATACGAAAGTTAGCCGAAACAGCATGAATTGATTCTGGCAGGGTTACGTGATCAGGAGTATCCAAACGATAACATTTGGTTATATAACCGTTGGGAAAGCGGACTTTGATTGGATTAGTCATTGGATAAGCCTGTCGCATTCCCTCTCGAGCTTTGACTTCAAATGGAATAGTTAACCGGTCCATATATGCTGTTGAATTTGGTCCTGCTTTGTCTTGAAGAGAATATAGTGCGTTGATATCAACCGTAACCTCTTGAAGATCTTTTGAATAAATTTTAGAAAAAAGGGCTGCTGTCCCCCCCATCCACCCTGAAGCTAATACAACAGGGGATTGGACCTCAACATTTTTTAATCGATCAATAGAACTCTTAAAGCGTTCAGTCCAACGAGTAATGTCAACCAATGGAATTTTTTTTCGAACTGCAGATAGAAGTAGTCTATCTTGCGGGTCATTAACCGCATTAACAACTAATGTGAAATTATCATCCAAATTTCTTAAAGGATCATCTGTTGTGTTGTCTACCTTGACTATTTTTACTCTCTCTGATTCAAAAGGTAACGCTTTCCCTAAGGTTCTTCCCCCTAATCTAATTTCCAAATCAGGATGTCGATCATGTAAAATTTGAGCAATTTGACTACCAACAACTCCATACCCACCAACAATTAATACTGTTTTCTTATTCATCTGAAACCTCCATTTTAATTAGTGTGAGATTATAAGTTTAAATGATTAAAAGTTTAAACCTTTTAACGTAATATCGCTAAAAAAAAGGGACAAAAGGTGTCCCTAAACTATAAATGAGTACCTAATTCTTACATTCATCTTCAACTAAAGAAACAAGTTCTTTTAAAAGATTTATTGTTTCATTAAATTCAAGACAATAATACATTTCAGTGCCTTTTTTCTGAACTTGAAGTAACCCTGATTGTTTCAATATTTTCAAATGATGAGATACAGTAGGTCTTGACATGGGAATATGCTCCGCAATTTGTGTCACATTCAAGCTATCTTTATCAATTAAAAGTGATACAATTTGCTGACGAGTTGGATCTCCCAACCCTTGAAAACATGGTCTTAAATTTTCTAAAATATGCATTACTTTATCATTACAGTTCATTTCGCTAACATTACCTTCCGTTTAAGAATTTAATCATTTAAACGTATTATAAATTACATTACTATCTAATGCAATAAAGAAGTAGCACCAACTTTAAGTATAAATATAGAAAGTTTCATAAACAGCCATTTTCGTTTTTTCAGATTTGTAAGAATGTTGGTTCTTTTTTCTGTAACAATTGCCAAATCCATTCCAGCTACAACGAGGACAAACACACGAAATTCACGAAGCCTATATCAAATTGAGGTAGTAACACATCGGTATCAAGTTTAAATTTTATAGTGCCCCCAAAACAGAAACTTTTTGTCTTTTATAGCAAAGAAGTTCATTTTTGGGGTAATCTATTTTCTTAACTTAATAGTTATGTGACGATACTCCTATTACAAAATTTCAAAAGAATTCTTTGCATAGAAGATGTAACAAAGTAGGTAGGGTTCTTTTAATCATTTAATCTTTTCATCTGATGATCTTTTCCCCATTCAAATAGTTCATTCATAATTTGCATTAAAGATTTTCCGTGTTCACTTATTGTGTACTCAACCTTTGGTGGTACTTCTTGATATACGGTACGATGAATAATCCCATCAGCTTCAAGTTGCCGAAGTTGTTGTGTAAGAACTTTTTGTGTAAGGTTTGGAATTTCTCGTTTGATTTCATTTGTTCGCATTTTTCCATCCATCAAAACACATAAAATATAAACTTTCCATTTTCCGCCGATTACATCGAGTGTTGTTGCAATTGGGCAGTCATTATTTTGATTCATATAACACCTCCAAAGGTACCTCAAGGTTCCTATAGTACCTGAAAGTACGTACTTTTCAATTATATGTGACTCATTCATACTAATACTAAAGGGTTTGAATTATTTATAAGGGGGAAGAAACTATATGAAAACACTTGTAATTGTAGCACATCCTGATATTGAAAAGTCTCGAATTAATAAAAGATGGATAGAAGAACTTGAGAAACATTCCGATGAAGTTACGGTGCATGAACTATATAAAGCGGCACCAAATTGGGAGTTTAATGTTGAAGAGGAACAAAAGCTGTTAGTAGAACACGACCGATATATATTTCAATTTCCATTTTATTGGTATAGCTCACCGCCTTTATTAAAGAAGTGGTTTGATGATGTGTTAACGTATGGATTTGCTTACGGATCTAAAGGGGATAAAGTGAAGGGAAAAGAGTTTGGTGTAGCTATTTCTATAGGTGGATTAGAAAAAGACTATGAAAATAGCGGGATTACAATGGCTGAGTTGACGAAACCATTTCACGCTACAAGCTTATACACGGGAATGGAATTTATACCTTCGTTTTATTTATATGGTGCAGAATATAAGCTGAGTGATGAAGAGATTAATAAAAGTGCACCTGAGTATGTGCAATATGTGATGAATAAGAAGTATTCTAATATATAAGGAGAAATGGCCATTTACTTGCTTAAGTAGATGGCTATTTTTTTATCCCGCTATTTGCGGGCAGTAGGACTCCCACCTCAAAATTCAGTGAATACGAGGGAGTTAGGTGGGAGTCGGGCCGCCCGTAAAAGCCCGATTGGTGAGGGCTGATTAAAGTTTCACTTTATTGGTTTTATATTTACTAAGTGTAATCTTTAGTAAATTAATAATTAATCTGGTAAAATAAAAAACCTAACATATATAAAGGGGAGTTTTACTTGAGAACGATGCGACAATTATTACAAAAAAGAGCAATGCAGTCACCAAATTTGGAAGCGCTTATCGGTGGAGAGAAAAGGTATTCGTTTCAGCAGTATAATGAACGAGTAAATCAGCTTGCATATTATTTGTTACATACCGGTGTGAAAAGAGGGGATCGTATAGGAATTCTATGCAAAAATAATCATCCGTTTCCAAGCGTTATGATGGCAAGCTTAAAAATTGGAGCGGTATTTATTCCGCTTAATCATCAGCTTACTGCTTATGAATTAGAATCGATTGTAAAAGAAGCGAGATTAAAAGTATTAGTTATTGATGATGAATTTAGTGAAGTTGTATTAAAGATTAATGGAGTTAAAGAAATTCCTTATGTAATTGAGACGACAAAAGAAGGATTTGGCTCATTTGAATTAAAATTAAAGGAACAGCCAATAACAGAGCCGAATGTGGAAGTTCATGAAGATGATGATGCCATTTACTTATTTACTTCAGGAACGACTGGACAGGCAAAAGCATGTGTAATTGGTCATAAAAACTTACACCATTATTTTACTGAAATTGCGGGGCAAAGAGAAATTCCAGCAGGTGAACGCTTTTTATCAGTGCACCCATTGTTTCATATGAGTGGCGTGCTTTCTATTTTAAATTGTATTTATCATGGCGTTACGATGGTCTTTTTAGCTGATTCGAATCCTACTCTTATTTGGGATAAGATTGAAGAAGAGAAAATTACTACGATGCTTGCGTTCCCAGCTGTTTATAGTTACATGCTTGATGAATTAGATAAAAAAGAGCGCAACATTTCGGCCTTTAAAGTAGCGCAAAGTGGTGGTACAAAGGTGCCAGAAACACTCATTCAAAAATATATGGAAAAAGGCATTTATATGGTGCAAGGTTATGGTAGTACAGAAGGTTGGGTAGTAACTTCTTGGCATCCAAATATGGGAAAAGAAAAAATGTCTTCTGTAGGGAAAACACTTAAGCATGTTGAGTTGAAAATTGTTCATCCAGAAACAGGTGATGAACTAACAACAAATGAAGTTGGAGAGATCCACGTAAGAAGTCCGTACATGTTTAAAGGATATTGGAATAATGAAATGGCGACAAAGAAGGTAGTAAAAGATAATTGGTTTAACATGGGTGATGCTGGCATGATAGATGACGATGGATTCCTACATATTATGGGAAGATATAAAGACGTTATCGTACGCGGTGGTGACAACGTATATCCAGATCAAGTAGAAGATGTTATTCATGAAATAAAAGGTGTTTTAGAAGTTGCAGTAGTTGGAGTTCCAAATGATTTTTGGGGAGAGATTCCAACAGCTTACATTGTAAAGGACATTCAAACGTCTTTAACAGAAGAAGAGATTATTCAGCATTGTAAAGAAAAACTAGCAAGCTATAAAATACCAGAAGTTGTATTTATGGACGAATTACCGAAAAACGCTTTAGGGAAAGTGTTGAAGAGGGAATTAAGGGATGTTTTTCTTGTAAAATAAAAGGTTATTAAATAATGAAGAATCCAGTTATGTAAAAAGCATAACTGGATTTTTGTTTATAAAAAACATAATAATTTACTAGATTTTGTATTTTGTGTAAGATAATAAAGAATATTCAATTAATAATTAAAGGAAGAGATATAAATGAAGCTGCCACTATTACAAGTAGAGACAGAGAGACTGATTATCCGTCCATTTCAAAAAGAGGATTATGAAAGTTGGTTAGATGGATTCAATAAGAGGTTACCATCTCAATATAAATACGATGATGGCTATCATGACATGTCGTCTTCAACGAAAGAATGGTTTACGGAATGGATAAGAGGATTTGATGAGGCGGCACGACGGGATGAAATGTATGTGTTAGGTATTTTTCAGAAAGAAGATGGCGCCAATATTGGAAAGCTAGAACTTATAAAAATTTTACGTATGGACTATCAATGGGCAATGATGGGTTACTCTATTCATAATCAACATTGGAAAAATGGATACGGAGTAGAAAGTGTAAAAGCTGCGCTGCCGTTATTTTTTAATGGCCTTCAATTTCATAGAATCGAATTACATATACATATCGATAATAAGCCATCCATTCGTCTTGCAGAAAGAGCTGGTTTTTCATTTGAATGTACGAGAGAGGCATTTTCTATGGGGAATGGTAAGTGGGCAGATTTTCTTATTTATTATAAAAATAAGGAGATGGATATATGAGGGTACTTATTACAGGTGGAAATCGTGGATTAGGGTTACAGCTAGTGAAAGTGTTTCATGAAAATGGACATATTGTTTATCCGCTAGTTAGAACTGAGGTTGCGGTAACGCAATTGAAGAAAATGTTTAGTTCTAGATGTTTTCCTATATTAGCAGACTTATCGATTGATGAGAGTACGGAGCAAATTAAGAACCAGCTGGAGGAATATACAAAGTATATTGATCTAGTTATAAATAACGCTGGAATTACTGGTAAGGAAACCGAGATTTTACGTACAAATTCTGAAGAGTTAATGGAACTATTTAATGTTCATTGCTTAGGAGTTATTCGAGCTGTAAAAGGTACATATGTGGCTTTAACTAAGTCGAATCAACCAAGAATAATAAATGTATCCTCTCGTTTAGGTTCATTGCATAAAATGGCGAACAAAGAGTTTCCACAAGGTAAGTTCTCATATTCATATCGGATCGCAAAAGCCGCACAAAATATGTTAACGCTCTGCTTACAACAAGAGTTTGAGAATAAAGGAATTCGTGTAACCGCAATTCACCCTGGAAAATTAAAGACTGACATTGGTGCCTTTGATGCGAATATGACTCCGGCTGAAGGAGCACAAAATATATATGATTGGGTAATAGATTCAAATGAGAAGGTTTCAGGGAAGTTTATTGAGCCGGGTGTAGGTGAAATAAAGTGGTGAAGTACGATCTTACAGTTGTTCAAAATTTATTTGGTCCTTCGAGAAAAGTATTAAATGGTTTACCAAATGCAGTAACGATTGAAGAAATAGAAGAAGATGTTTTTTATAGCGCACAAACTTACAAAGAAAAGGTAAGTAGATTTGAAGAAGTTTGTTTTAATTGGGAGTTAAAAAGAGCGAGTATTGTATTAAACAAAAGGTTTAGTAGTTATAACGCAAGTGTAAAAGTGTTACTTGATGAGGGCTTTGATTTGTACGCGGCAAAGATAGAAGTGTGTAGAGAGTTGAACAATATAGAGGCGCTTGAAAAACAATATACATATCGCTCGATAGAAGAAGGGACATTATCGGAAAGAGAATTCACATGCATTTGGGAGCAATGTATGTTGGAATCAGGAAATCGACCGTCAATTCTGAATGTCGATGAACATCTGCATTCAGTGCAAACAGAGTTAGGTAAAGGTTGGGAAAAGTCATGCATTGTTTTTTATGATAAAAATGAGCCGATTGGTTTGTCCATACCGCATATAGAGCCTGGAACAGAAAGTGAAGGACGTTTATTTTACTTTGGGGTAATGCCTTATTATCGCGGGAAAGGAATTGCTTCCCAACTGCATCTTCAATCTTTACATATGTTAAAGGAAATGGGGGCTACTTATTACATCGGAAGCACACATACTTCAAATGAAAAGATGCAGAGGATATTTTGGAGAAATAATTGTTCGGTGAAAACGGAGATAGAGAGTTATTATAAATTATTTAAAAAGGGTTAGGAGATAGGTAAATGAAGAACATAAACGTATTTCATTACGACGCATTTACGAATAAACCAAATATGGGAAATCCAGCAGGTGTTGTACTAGAGGCGGATGGATTAACGGAAGAGGAAATGCAGCGTATTGCTGAAAAGGTTGGATTTAACGAAACAGCTTTCGTTCTTTCTTCAGAAGTAGCAGATATAAGAATGCGCTATTTTACACCAGGGTTTGAAATGGATTTATGTGGTCATGGGACAGTTGGCACTATATATGCCTTGCGTGAAAGAGGTTTATTAGAAGAGAAAATAAACCTTACGATTGAAACGAAGGCAGGTATTTTACCAATACAAATAGGTGCAAATGAAAATGGAGAAACCTTTATTAAAGTGAGGCAGGCAGCACCTCAGTTTAAAGATTTTACAGGTTCAAAAGAAGAATTAGCTCATAGTATCGGTTTGGAAGTAACGGATTTAGATGCAAGTGTACCGATTGTATATGGAAGTACGGGGAATTGGACTGTAATTGTACCGATTAAAAATCTAGATGCATGTGAAAGAATGAAACCTAAAAATGAGGCGTTTCCATCGGTATTAAAAGAAATACCTAAGAATTCTATCCATCCAGTTTGTCTAGAAACTTATGATGAACAGGTGCAAATGCACGGGCGTCATTTCTCATCACCTTATGCTGGAACGATTGAAGATCCTGTGACAGGAACAGCTTCAGGTGTAATGGGAGCGTACTATGCGACGTATTTGGAGAAAGATTTTGACCATGAACTGGAGTTAATCGTTGAGCAAGGACAGGAAATAAATAAAGATGGTCGTGTAACGGTTTATGTAACGAAAGATGTAGAAAATGAGAAGTTACAAATAGATATTGCGGGAACAGCGGTATATGTGAAAGAGTTTGAAATTTCAATATAAAAGAATAAAGCCCAGCACAAAGCTGGGACTTCTCTTTATCTGTTCAACACTTCAATATACGAAGCATCTCCAGCTGTTCTAATAGTAGAGCGGAAATTATTGTGTTCTAACGTTTCAGCAACTTGTTTTAATTGCTGTGCATCATCGTGATGAATGAGTAAACTATCTGCACCACTTTCTTCTATATGAATATGCTCAACATTTCCAATCGCTTCATGTATAGCTTTTAAAAATTCAGGTTTCATATTGTCCTCCTATATGTATGTAACATCGTTAAATAGTATTTCCTTATTTTTGAAATATAAAAGTAAATGAAAGGAGAAATGAAAATGAATATAACGCAGTTTAAAGAACATATTACATCACTTTTTGAAGAGCACCTTAATAAATACGGTGATGACGAGTATGGCTTCACTCACATTAGTAAAGAGGAATTTCACAAAATAGGTTACACGACAAATTTGACGCTAGAGACAATTGAAGAAGCATATCAAAATGGGGTAGATATGATAGTTACACATCATGCACCGTGGAGTTTTTTATTCGGTATGGAAGAGGCTTGTATTGAGAAATTAAAAGAATATGAAATGAATCATTTTTGGATTCATTTGCCGTTAGATTTCGTAAAGTTTGGCACGTGTACGTCGTTATTTAATGAAATTGGGATAGATACAATACTGGAATATTCAACGTATGAGGAAGAAGAGCTACCGGGAATAGGAGAATATAAAGAAGCGATTCCCTTTTCAAATTTAGTTGAAAAACTTGAAGAGAGAATGGAAGAGAAAGTGAAGAGCTGGAAAAATCATGACAGGCCAGTAAAACGGATTGCGATATTAACAGGTGCAGGAAACAATACAAACCTTATTGAGCGTGCGCTAGAAAAAGGTTGTGATACGTACATAACGGGAGAAAAAACATTATATACAGTGCAACATGCGAAATTTAAAGGCATCAATTTGATTGTAGGAAGCCACACATTTACAGAAGTATTTGGTGTAGAAAGTTTGGCTCGTAAGTTAAAAGAAAGAGATAATTCAATAGAAATTACTAGATTAAATGAAGATCATTTGGAGTGAGGGAAATGGTAACTATATCCGCAAATTATGGGGAATCAAAAGTGAAGTTAACGTGGTAAAAAGATTGTATATTGCCAGAATACGAAAGAATCACGAGTGTTCACGGTTTTTGTTTTCATAATAATAAGGTTTTACTAATAGACCATGAGCGGCGTGGGAAGAAGGTTATGTAAAAGGAGAATGTACTTTATTTGGATATATTATCGTTGACCATAGTGATAATCCAAATTGGAATGAAAATAGTCCGTATCCAAAAGTAGGGTATCAGCCATTCTACCGGATGGAGATTAATGAAGTGCATAAGTTTGACGGTGAGTATGAATCCGATAAAAGGATGTTTGTTAGAGTAGAAGAGAGTGCAGCGTATCATTATAAATGGAATGAATTATATGATGAAATCTTGAAGGAAGCTGTTTTAATAAAATAAAAATTAATTTCTGTTATATTAAGATATCGAAAGGGATTTTTAATTGGTTTGTCAAATAATAGTAAAGTTGTCTTTTGAATTGAGGGAATCTTCAGATGTAAGGGTGAGTGAATGGACATTTCAGTAATCGCTAAACAACTAGTTAATGAGAAGGTTATTTCACATTATCCAACTAGCATGAAAGTGTTGAGCGGAGGAACGACAAGTACTGTATATTTGTTGGATGGAAGATATGTTGTGAAATCGAATGAAGCGAAAGTAATACGTGAAGAAGCTAATTTTCTTTCTTTTTATGAAGGGAATGCGTTATTTTCAAAGCTTTTGTATAAAGAACCTTTACATACATATTTCGTGTATTCTTTCCTTGAAGGTAGTACTTCGTGCGAACAAGGACATAAACGAAGTACGCTTATTACACTTGTAAAAGAAGTTATCAATAAGTATCAAATTGTTCCAGGTGCAGATGGCTGGGGATGGAAAGAAAGTCTGGTTCAATCTTGGAATGAATTTTTAACGGCAAATGTGAAGGAAGCTTATGAAAATGTAAGACGTTACATAAGTGAGGAAGAGTATAGAATTGTTCTTAAACTAGCGAATAGTCCAAATAGGGGGACTGGAATAAATCAGCCATTTTTATTACATGGTGATTTCGGATTTCATAATTTTATATTTCAAGAGAATGAGCTGTATGGAGTAATTGATCCATTACCAGTACTAGGAGATCCTATATATGATTTAATTTACGCGTTCTGTTCAACTCCAGAAGATGTAACAAAAGAAACGATTGATTATGTGATAAAACAATGTGTATTTCATAAAAAAGAACGAGATTTATATGAGGAAATAGTCATAGGCTTATATTTACGTATAGATACGTGTATAAGACACCACCCAAAAGATTTAGAAGATTACTTAGTAGTTTGGCGTTATTGGATGAATGAGATTATGTTCGATAGCGAAAATAAGACGACATTATAGCACTTATATTTTGGGGGAGATATAGAAATGAACATTTCAGAAGCAAAAAGAGATTTAGCACAAAAAACGAAGAAGGGATTTCCTGTTATAATAGCTGGTCTTTTATTTTGGATTGTAGCGAGCATAACTGGTGTTATTCTTCCAGAAAAGCAAGTTGTGTGGGTATATTTAATTGGTATGGGCTGTGTGTTTCCTTTCGGCTTAATGATAGCTGCTATATTAAAAATTGACATGTTTGCGAAAGGAAATCCGCTAGGGACTTTAGCTGGAGTAATTGGTGGGATAAATGTATTGAATATTCCGTTTGTATTACTTGCATATTTTCAATTTCCGGAGTGGTTACCTTTTGTAGTAGCGATGTTAATAGGTGTTCATTTTTTACCATATGTATGGATTTATGAAAGTAAAAGTTATGGTTTTTTATCAGTAGGAACTGTATTAGTAACGTCAGTATGTGGGATTCTTTTTGCGAAAAAAGGATTTATTGTAATTCCTATGGCGGTTACAGTTGTCTACTTTATTACTCTTATAAGCGTATCACTTGAAAATAAAAAAGCAGAAAACGATCAACAAATATCAGCTTAATAAAAAATTAAAGGGATAGGGGAATAACTATGAATAATTTCGTTTGTACAACGTGTGGCGTGCAGTATGCAGCGAGTGTAGAAGAACCGGTAAGTTGTCTTATTTGTGATGAGGAGAGACAATATGTTAATCCGAAAGGGCAGTCTTGGACGACCTTAGAAAACTTACAAACGAGTGATACGTATAAAAATGAAATTATAGAAGAAGAAAATGGGCTTTATAGTATTACGACAAAACCAGAATTTGCGATTGGTCAAACGGCATTTGTAGTAAAAACAGAGTCATATCGTTTGCTATGGGATTGTATTACTTATTTAGATGAAACGACAATTGAGAAGATAAAAGAGTGGGGTGGATTAGATGCGATTGCATTATCTCATCCGCATTATTATTCAACACAAGTAGAATGGGCAGAAACATTCGATGTACCAATTTATATACACGAAGACGATAAAGAGTGGGTAATGCGTCCTAGTAGTCGTATTATTTATTGGACTGGCGAGTCTTTACAATTAGCAGACGGAGTAACAGTGCATCGTCTCGGAGGACATTTTAGTGGTGGTTCTGTATTACATTGGGAAGAAGGAAATGATGGAAAAGGTATTTTATTAACAGGTGATATCATTCAAGTTGTAGCGGATCAGCAGTGGGTAAGCTTCATGTATAGCTATCCAAACTTAATTCCATTACCGGCGAGAAAAGTTGAGGAAATGGCGAATCGAGTGAAACCGTTACAGTTTAATCGTTTATATAATGCTTTTCACCGAGTAGTAAAAGAAAATGCAAATGAGGCAGTTGAACGTTCTGCTGAAAGATATATGAAAGCGATAGAAGGAAAGTTGTTTCATACGTAAAAGGAGAGTTAGCTTTATGAAAACGTTAGTATGCTTCGGAGATAGTATTACAGCTGATGAAATATTTTTTGGTGGAACGCCAAGGTTAACACCACGTTTGCAAGAGATGTTTCCAAATTGGAAAGTGGTTAATGCAGGTGTTCCGGGTGATAATACGTTCGATGCACTACAAAGGATTGAAGAGGGTGTATTATCACATGAACCAGACTTTGTAACAGTTTTTCTTGGCACGAATGATGCAGTTTCTTTTGCTCAAGTCCCATTACAAGCATATAAAGAAAACTTAGAGAAGATGGTGAGCCGTATTTCACCAGAAAAAGTATTGCTTATTAGCCCAGCACCAGTTGATGAAGAAAGACAACATCATAGAACAAATGAAATACTCGTTCAGTATGCGGCGGCGGTAGAGGAAGTAGCAAGAAAAACAGGGAGCCATTTTCTTAATTTATATGCTGAGATGATTCAAGAAGAAAATTATAAAATATTCGTAGAAGATGAAGAAAAAGATGGATTACACTTTGGAGCAGAAGGCTATGCGTATTTAGCGAAGTTAATTTATGAAAAATTAAAAGGGATTCTGTAAGAAGCAAAGCGTGGGCGCTTTGCTTTTTTGTATTTCTTATAATGAATTAGCTGAATCACAGAAGTAGAAAATTCCTGTACTAAATGTTTAGTACCTATAGCACTTTAAAGAACATACATTTTTACTGTGTTAAATATAATTCATAATAGCACCAATAAGAAGAAAACAAGCTTTACGGTACTATAGAGCCTGGTGATTCCCAAAAATGCCTATGGTTTATAAAACAATTAGGGAGGTTAAAAATATGAGTACTTCAAATATGAGTGAGATAAGTAAGCAAATTTTAATAGAGGAGGAAACACTTCAATTTTCCTCTTTTACAAATGAAGATGCCTTGCAATTAGGTTTATTTATCGTTGAAACAGCAAAGCGAGAGGGGAAATTGATTGCTGTTGATATAACCAAAAATGGTGTGCAATTATTTCATTTCAAGATGACGGGGACAACTGAGGAAAATACGAAATGGATTGAGCGTAAAAAACGGGTCGTTTCCCTGCATAATCATAGCTCGTATTATATGCAGATAGAAAGTGAAATAAGCGGAATTCCATATCATGAAAAATACCGTTTAGATGGCTCGGAATATGCTGCGTTTGGTGGATCCTTTCCTATTCAAATAAAAAATGTAGGGGTTATTGGAATGATAACAGTCTCAGGATTACCACCAGAAGTAGATCATGAATTGGTTATAAGAGCAGTTAAAAATCATTTAAATCAATAATAGAAGTAATTTTAAAGGTTAAATAAAAAGGCAAAAATGAACATATTCCTGTTCGTTTTTGCCTTTTTATTATTTCTTTTTCGGTCTACGTACTAACTCTCCACCGCAATTTGGGCAAACGTTTTGTCTTTCCTCTGTACATGGTGCACAAAATGTACATTCATACACGCAAATGTATGCTTCAGAATCGGGCTGAAGGGAATGGTCACAAATTTGACAGTTTGTTTTCATTTCTAATGCCATAGTATCGCTCCTTATTATTTGAAAGTTCTTAATTTAATTATAATTAATATTGTAGTGGAAGTCCTTTTTAAATGAAAAGAAATAAAAGGATTATGTTGTTGTTTGAAATGAAATAGGTCCATTTGTTTTTAAATTGATTATTTAGTGGAGTTGGAATATTATGAAATAGTCAAAAGACAACAGGGGGTATATATTTTGACTGATCATAACGATTATTTTCATGTAGAAGAGGATGTAAATCACAATAGTTTAAAAGCAGATTGTGAAAAATGTTTTGGTTTATGTTGTGTGGCATTACCGTTCGCGGCTTCAGTAGATTTTGCGGTAAATAAAGATGGTGGTAAACCTTGTTCCAACTTACAATCAAATTATAAATGTAGTATACATAAAGAGCTAAGAGGAAAAGGTTATAAAGGTTGTACAGTATTTGAATGTTTCGGTGCTGGACAAAAGATTTCTCAAGTTACGTTTAAAGGAATGGATTGGCGGAAAGATTCTAGTCATGCTAGAAAAATGTATGATGCTTTTCCAGTTATGCACCAGCTTCATGAAATGCTGTGGTATTTGAATGAGGCTATTCTATTAAAGTCGACGCAGACAATTCATAAAGAGTTGAAGGAAGCAATTGAAGAGACAGAACGCCTATCGAATTTAAGTCCGGATGAGTTAATGAAAATAAATATTCCATTACACCGTGCAGAAGTGAATATTTTACTTTTAGAAACGAGTGAATTAGTTTGGAAGGAAATGAATGCTTCAAATAAGAAAAGAATTAGTCACCGCGGAGCAGATCTTATGGGAGCTAACCTTAAAAAGAGGGATTTACAAGGAGCGAATTTAAGAGGAGCTTATCTTATTGCGGCTAATTTACGAGATGCAAATTTAAGGGGAGCGGATCTTATCGGAGCAGATTTACGAGATGCAGATATTCGCGGGACAGATTTTACCAATAGTATTTTTCTTACGCAAGTTCAAATTAATGCGGCGAAAGGGGACAAACATACGAAATTACCGAAAGTGTTGTCTCGCCCAGCACATTGGTTTGCGTAAAGAGTATGGAGTGAAATAGTTTGGGGATTTTTCAGTATTTAGAGGAAATGCAGGAAGACGTATTTTCGTTATCAGTATCTCAAATAGAATCGAAGTATTATGATGTTTGTAGCACGTTAGCATCAAGTGAGCATGCGGAGCGCATTAAATTGATTCCATTAGATTCATACAAGGAAAGTATGAGAATAGGTTTGAAAGAAGCGTTAGAAATTGCTGAAAGTGAAGAAGCAAAGGCGATTTATTTTGAGTATGATCTTGATAATGAGTGGGATAGTCAGTTCTACATTTGTGACAATTACATGTTTCTTGAAGAAGATGATGAGGATTGGGCCAGTGATTGGACGGATGAAATAGAAGGACCGTCTTTAGGAGAGTTAGCTGATATTTATGGTGAAAATGGCTTTGATTTAGATAAAAAGGCTATAGGTATTACTTTATATTTAATCGCAAGAACAGTGTGTAGTTTTATAAGTGCATGTAGTGGAGTACAAAGTAGTATACCAATTTGTATAGGATTCCATGATCAAGACCCAATTATGCGAACAGGCAGAGACTAAGTCTCTGCCTGTTTTTTTATACTATTTTTGCTTTTCAAAAGTAGTAATTAGAACACTGCATATAATAAGGATACCGCCAATGAAAAAGTTACTGCTTAACGTTTCATTTAATAGGAGCCAGCCCAGTAGCGAACCGACGATAGGTTGGAAGAAGAAAAATAATGAACCGATGCTAGCATCCATTAATTCTAACCCTTTATTCCAAAGAAAAAATGCACCTGCGGTTGAGACGATTCCTAAATAGAGTACGCCTAATAATACGTACATGTTTATATGTGCAATAGGACTTGATTGGAATTCCCATACCATAAAAGGTGTAATGAAAAAGAGTGAAAAGAATATTGCGTACGTTGTAATAACTAAAGATGAAAATCGAGCTGAAGCGATTTTTACATAAATGGACAGTAAAGCCCATGTAATAGCGGCCCCAACTAAAATGATTGTACCGATAAAATAGGAGCCGATTTCAATATCCCATCCGATAACGATAATGACACCGATTGTCGCTATTATAGTTGATAAAAGCCTACGAGTAGTTAGTTTCTCTTTTAAAATGAACGCTGCAAATATAACCATAAATGCAGGTGTAGCTGACGTTACTAAGGAGCCTGTATGAGCGTCGGATAATTTTGTACCGATAAATTGACATGTGATCGAAATGAAATATCCGATAAATCCAATCCAAGCGAATAATAGCCAATCTTTTTTGCGAATGGTTACTTTTTTCTTTTGCTTTTTTTCAGCTATTTTCAAAATGAAATATAGAACAACGAAAGCGATAATAAAGCGTAGCCAAACGAGTGTAAGTGGCGGGATAAAGTCGAGTACGTATTTACTAACAACATACATACCGCCCCATATACTTGCTGCTAGTGATAAACATATAGCTCCTAAAATGGTTTGTTTCATTTGAAGTACCTCCGTCTATTTTTAGGGTTATGATTTATTCCCTAAGACGAGGCATAGTGCATTTGTCCCGCATTAACGGGCAGTAAGACCCCTACCTCAAAGTTCAGCGAAAGCAAAGAAGTTAGGCGGGGGATCAACTGCCCGTATATGCCCGATTGGTTCAACTAATAATCAGTGGGGAATAAAGCCCCCCACTGATTAAAGTTTCACTTTATTATATGAATGCCCGTCTTAGTTTATAGACGGCCTATAGGTTGATCGTTTTCGAATGAAGTGTTGTAGTACATGAGTGCATTCCTCCTTCATAATTTTATAATGATATTATAACTTAATTTTCAGTTTGTTAGGAGGGTTATTGTACGGAGTTGATTCTTTAGAAAATGGTGGTTGTCTAAGAAAGCATAGTATATGGTAGAAAAACATATTTTTAAAATAAAAGAAACCAATTACATAACTGATAAGTATATTAAGAGTAGGATGAAAAAGTAGATTAATAGAGAAAGAGGAGGAGATTTACATCACTACAACCGTTATCTCTCATTTTTATAATGAAGAGTATTTATTACCATGGTGGCTTATGCATCATACGAGACTATTTGATCATGGCATATTAATTAATAAAGGTTCTACAGATCGCTCCGTTGAAATTTGTAAAAAACTTGCACCGCATTGGGAAGTACGAGATTCTGCACATCCAGAATTTGATGCACTAGCGACAGATCGAGAAGTAATGGCAGTTGAACAAGAAATAGAAGGATGGAAAATGGTTTTGAATACGACGGAGTTTCTATGTGTACAAGATAAAGAGCAGTTTTGGAAATCGTTACAAAACATTGGAGGGAGGATGTACTGGATAGAAGGGCTTATCATGGTTGAAGATTTAAACTATAATTACCCGAAACTACGATATGGAGTTTCATTAATGAAACAGCGATTTCATGGCTATTTACCGGAAGAATGGCAGATGTGGAGAAGAGGGAGGTTCATTCATAATCATGATCATGGCAATTACACTGTTGGAAGACATTTAACTATGCATGAATCTATGAATTATCCACCTCTTGCATGTATCGTATGGTGCGGATTTAGTCCTTGGAACGATGCGATGAGAAAGAGAAAATTGCAAATTGGTCCGACTCTTTCTGAAGGTAGTATACATGCAGGGATGGGGACACATCATATCATTACACCTGAAGGATTAGAAGCGTGGTATAGAGCATTAGCGGGAGGTACAAAGGATTTACGCTTTAGTACGGCATATCGTTATGCTTTTTTATAAATGATTCCCACCATAAAATTGTTTCTTCAATTCCAGTGTGTAGATCGTATTTTGGTTTCCAGTTTACTTCAGTTTTTAAACGTTCCACATTAACACCTACAAATAAAGGTTCATCTGTAGAAAAAGGGATAGCACCTAGTTTAATTAAATTTTCTTTTCCTATTTTTTTAGCAATGATAGAAGCTAGTTCTTTAATTTGCACAGATTGACCAGAAGCTATATTTATTGTGCCTGTAACGTTACAGCATAATAATGTTACAAGAGCGTCAGCGACGTCACCCACATGGAGGAAATCTCTTGATTGTTTTCCATGTGTACATAGTGCTTCCTCGTTTTTTAATAAGGAAGTGATAATGTTAGAAACGAGTCGATTGCCACGTTCGTGAGGGCCATACATATGAAAAATTCGTCCCCAACATACGCTGAGGCTGGTTTGCCCAGCGTATGATTGTAGCCAGGAGTGCAGTGCGTTTTTACATAATGAATACGGGGTTTTATAGGAAAGAAGCGGTGAACCTTCAAATAATACACCGTTAAACCACTCATACTCTGCACCTGTACCTGCAACAACGACCCGCTTTCCACCACATGTTGTGAAGTGTTGAATCAATGAGATGCTAGACTGAAGCCAATAGTAATTATTAATAGATATATAACATGCTGGCGGCACTGCTTCCCAAGCTAAATGAATGAGATGACTAGGCTTCATGTCGTAAATGAGTTTTTTTACTTCTTCATCGCAAAGTAAGTTTACTTTATGCCAATGGCAGGAAAGGTGAGAAGGTTTATTTTTATTGTAGGTGGCGTGCACTTCATAGCCCTTTTGTATAAGGGAATGTAAAATATATTTACCGATCCATCCACTACCACCTGTTACAAGGATCTTCTTCATGGCTCAATCACCTCAACTTCCGGAATCGTCACTAAAAATTTCCCACCCCATTCACGAATGAAAGAGCATTCTTTCATAATTTCATCTTTCAAATTCCAAGGAAGTATGAGAATGTAATCAGGTTTTGTACGTTTAATTTCTTCTGGAGATTTTATTGGAATACGGGTTCCTGGTAGAAGGAGGTTTTGTTTGTGAGGGTTTTTATCTACTGTATAAGCTAGAAATTCTTTTCCTATCCCGCAATAATTTAAAAGGGTGTTTCCTTTAGCCGGAGCACCGTAACCGATAATTTGTTTGTTTAAAGCTTTTGCTTCAATCAAAAACTTTAAAATATTTATTTTCAATTGTTCTACGCGTTTAGAAAAAAGGAGATAGCAATCTAATGTGTCTAGCCCGTGATCCACTTCTTTTTTTATTAAATTTGTAACATTGGAATGGATAGTTGATTGGGCGCTTAGATGATTTATAAAAATACGCAATGAACCACCGTGCGTTGAAAGTTCTTCCACATCGACAATTTGTAAATGATGATGAGCTAAAATTTTTTGAAGACTTATAAGTGAGAAGTAAGAGAAGTGCTCATGATAGATTGTGTCAAACTGTTTAAAAGATATGAGGTTTAATAGGTGAGGGAATTCAATTGTTATCGTGCCATCTCGTTTTAATAATGTTTTTAAACCGGCGACAAAATCATGTAAGTTTGGAACATGTGCTAAAACGTTATTTGCGATGATTAAATCCGCTTGTGGAAGCTCTTTTGCTAAGTCGTTTCTGAAAAAGTTTACATTCGTAGGAATTCCTTTTTGGATAGCGATTTCCGCTACGTTTTTTGCTGGCTCAATTCCTAACGTATTGATATTTTCTTTTTGAAAGTATTGCAATAAATACCCATCGTTACTTGCGATTTCAATTACCTGCGAATGTTTCGTTAAACGGAATCGCTCAATTGCCATTTCTACGTATTGTTTGGCATGCTGTAGCCAACTTGAGGAGTAAGAACTGAAGTATAAATAGTCGTGAAAAATATTGTGAGGAGATTCAAATTCATCTAACTGTACAAGTAAACAAGAGTTACAAACAAATGTGTGCAGCGGATAAAAAGGTTCCATTTTATATGATTTTTCTGGAGCTACAAATGAGTTAGCGAGAGGGGAAACGCCTAAATCTAAAAAAGTATCCTTTAGCAATGAGTCGCAAAAACGGCATGTTTTTTGTTCCATTTTATAGCCCCTTTATAAATTTTTGAATGCATCGATTTGTTCTCTTGTGAAGGATTCTATGTTTTCGCCTGCTGCATATTTTTTGTACCATTCAACAGTCCAAGAAATAGAGTTTTCTGTGGATAGCTTAGGAGTCCAACCGAGTTTACTTATAGCCTTTGTACTATCGAGTGTTAAAATAGGTGATTCATAAGGAGTATTTGTAGTGGGAGAAAGGATTGTTAGTGGTTTATTCCATAATTTTATTACAGATTGGATGACATAATGAACGCTTCTGTTAGGTTCATTAATTGGTCCGAAATTCCATCCTTCTGCATACTCCGTGTGATGCCAAAGTTTCTCAGCTAGAAGGATATAACCATGTAAAGGATCTAATACGTGTTGCCACGGTCGGATAGCATTTTTGTTTCGAATACTTAAAGGACGTTCTTGTAAATATGCACGAATGATATCTGGGAATAAGCGATTTTCTGCCCAATCACCACCACCGATGACATTGCCTGCTCTTACTGAGGCGAGTGAAAGGGTGTTCGTGTGAAAAAAAGATTTTTGATATGATGTTGCAACTAATTCAGCGCAAGCTTTACTAGCACTGTATGGATCATAGCCCCCTAAACGGTCGGATTCTACAAATGCTCGATTACCGCTCCCATCATTCGCATAACATTTATCACTCGTAACATTAATAATGAGACGTACGCTTTCGACGTACTTTGCTGCTTCTAGTACGTGAACAGTGCCTAAGACGTTTGTTTTAAATGTATCAATAGGATCTTTGTATGAAGTGGTGACGATTGGTTGAGCTGCTAAATGAAATATCATATCAGGTTTGTGCTGTTTTATGGCATGGAATAAAGAATCGTAATCTGTAATGTCTCCTTCAATTGTAATGCACTCTTTTGCTGCGTTACATTGTTCAAAAAGGTTAGGAGTTGAGGGAGGGTGAGAAGAGTAGCCGATTACTTCTACGCCTAAAGAAGTTAAAAAAAGGGTGAGCCATGAGCCTTTAAAGCCAGTATGTCCTGTAATAAATACTTTTTTCTTATTCCAAAAAGATGATGAAGTCATATTACCAGACCTTCCATGGAGCGTCATTATTTTCCCATAGCTCGACTAATTTATTTTTATCGCGCAATGTATCCATCGGATGCCAAAAACCAGTATGCTGAAATGCTGCCAGTTCATTTTTGTTTACTAACTGAACTAAAGTTTCGGTTTCAAAAACAGACTTATCTCCACTAATGTAATTGAAAATATCATGATTTAAAACAAAAAATCCACCGTTAACCCATCCACCATCACCTAGTGGTTTTTCTTGAAAGGATGTGACAGATTGTTTATCTAAAACGAGAGAACCAAATCTACCAGGAGGTTGTACGGCTGTAACAGTAGCCATTTTTCCGTGTTTTTTATGAAATGCAATAAGTTCTTTTATATTTACATTACTTAATCCATCACCATAAGTGAGACAGAAAGGTTCGTCTCCAACATAATTTTTTATCTTTTTAACTCGTCCACCTGTTTCGGTATTTAGACCAGTATCAATTAATGTAACTTTCCATGGTTCTATAGGATGAGAATGGCTAGTAATTGTGTTATCGCTTAAATGTATTGTGAAATCTGACATGTGTAAGTTGTAATTTAGAAAAAACTCTTTAATTGCATATCCTTTATAGCCTAAGCAAATAATAAACTCAGTGATCCCATAATGGCTAAACAAATTCATAATGTGCCATAGAATAGGTTTTGTTCCAATCTCAATCATAGGTTTTGGTTTTAAATGTGTTTCTTCCCCAATTCTTGTACCGTATCCACCAGCAAGAATAACAGCTTTCATTTTTTCCTCCTAAAATAAAAATTTATAATATATACAGTATTCATATTTTATGCAAATGAGATTGTTTTTGATTAAGCGGATGAAATGGTGTGAGGTGATGACCATGCAAAAAACATTATGGTTTAAACTTTGGAAATAATTCTTGATATTCAGGATTATTACGGAGGTCTTGAGTTACGTTACTAAGCTCTAAAAAACGTGTTTCCAGTTCTTCAGGAGATTGACCGTAATGTGTTTGGAGTCCCATTTGAACACCTATTTTTGAAAGGGTAGGTGTAATTTGTAATTTTCTTGCCTTTGACTGTTCATTCCAAGGGCTAAAATAAAATTTTAAAATAAATGAAGGATAGTCATAAACTATATTCCCGTGCCGCGAATAATGTCTACCAGGTAAATATGCACCATCTAGATGATTGTGAATAAATCTCCAGGCACATCCGAGTTTTGGGTTATAAGGGAAGACGCCGTGGTATCGTTGTTCTACTAATGGGATAGAGTATCTTGGCTTTGAATAATTGTACTTATGGCTATCTATCATTAAAATCATTCTAATCGCATACATATTTTGTCCTAGTGCATGAAGAGATGAGAAAAACTCTTCTGTATTATTACAACAAAAGAATTCAGTAGTATTTAAAACGATTTTCCAACCTGAAATTTCTCTTTCAATTCCCATCACTTCAATATCAGTATTTGTTGGATCAAACTCAAGAAATCTGGAATCTCGCACTTCCCAGTGGGGTGCGAATAATTTACAAATCTCTACGGAACGATCAGTAGAACCTCTATTAATTAATATGCCGTGATCAAATATTTTTGTATGATGCATAAGCCACCATGGAAGTAGGTATTCTTCATTATAAAAATGAGAAATGATAGTTTTTTTAATATTAATCTCCTCCTATACAAGCAATCGTTATTAGTAAGGTATGCTGTTAAATAAGAAAGGTTGAAAGGAAAAAGCTGTATAGTTATAGATTAATTGTTTTTATTAATAAAGGATGAAATTTAGAAATTTGTATAATTTGTGAATGATAACCATCACGTTTGACTGTACAGTTTATGTATTGTATGATAATAGTAATATAAACAAGGGGGGAAGATCGTTGGGAAGGTGTATCGAATCGGACAGTTGGCTCTCATGGCTCACGTGTCGAAACGAACGATTGATTATTATACGAATCTAGGAATCTTAAAAGCGGAGCGATCTCAATCTAATTATCGTTATTACGACGAAACAGCATTTGAGACATTACAATTTATTGAGAAGTGCAAAGAAATGCATATGCCGCTTTGTGAGATTAAAGAGAGAATCGAGGAGAAGAAAAAGCTGCTCGGTATCAATGAACACGTTTCGAAACAAGTGAATGAAGTGACAGACCATATTCATAGATTAGAAGTAGAGCTAACGGAGTTAAAGCCTCTTTTAGATGAATTGACTGATTCACAACGTGAAAAAATATCGAAATCTTTATCAGGTCAAACGACAGCTTTAATACAGACACTTATTCTATTATTATAGAATAAGTGAAATCCGACCTCTTTAATTTTTGTATCGGGCTATGTTTTCTAACGAACAAATAAGAAAACATTATAGTATACAGGAGGTGGACACCTTAGTTTTTTAACTAAGGGGATTCATTGGAAATATTTAATTTAGTCATGGTTGCGATTTTAATCGCATTTACTGGATTTTTCGTAGCAGCAGAGTTTGCGATTGTTAAGATACGTTCAAGTCGCATTGATCAGCTTGTTGCGGAAGGGAAACGCGGTGCGTTAGCAGCGAAAAAGGTAACAACAAATTTAGATGAATATTTATCTGCTTGTCAATTAGGTATTACAGTTACAGCGATGGGACTTGGTTGGCTAGGTGAACCGACGATAGAAAAATTATTACACCCGTTATTTGAGAAATGGAACTTAAATCCTTCTATCTCATCAGTAGTAACATTTGGTCTTGCATTTATGACGATGACGTACTTGCACGTTGTAGTCGGGGAATTAGCTCCGAAAACGATGGCAATTCAAAAAGCTGAAAAAGTGACATTGTTATTAGCAGGTCCGTTAATGATATTCTATAAAGTTATGTATCCATTTATTTGGGTATTGAATGGTTCTGCTCGTGTTGTAACTGGTTTATTCGGTTTGAAGCCAGCTTCTGAACATGAAGTAGCTCATACAGAAGAAGAGTTACGTCTTATTCTTTCAGAGAGCTACGAAAGTGGAGAAATTAATCAAGCTGAATACAAGTATGTAAATAATATCTTTGAATTTGATAATCGCATTGCGAAAGAAATCATGGTACCGCGTACAGAAATCGTTGGTTTCTATCTTGAAGATTCAGTAGAAGAACACATGAAAGTAATCCAAAATGAACGATACACACGTTATCCGATTTTTGGAGAAGATAAAGATGATATTATCGGTATGGTCAATGTAAAAGATTTCTTTATTCGATATATGAACAACGATCAAGAAGATTTATCATCGATTCGCACGTATATGCGTCCGATTATTGAAGTTATGGAAACGACTCCAATTCATGATTTATTACTGCAAATGCAGAAGAAGCGAATTCCAATGGCTGTTTTATATGATGAGTACGGAGGAACAGCTGGAATTGTAACGCTTGAAGATATATTGGAGGAAATCGTCGGCGAAATTCGTGATGAATATGATGAAGATGAAGCACCGCCAATTCAACATGTGAACGAGTATCATAAAATTGTTGATGGGAAAGTGCTTATCACAGAAGTAAAAGATTTGTTTGGATTACACATTGAAGAAGACGATGTGGATACAATCGGTGGATGGATTATGATGCAAAATCATGAAATCGAAGAAGGACAATACGTTGAAGCAGAAGGCTATGAATTTAAGGTGTTAGAAAAAGATGCTTATCAAATTAAACGTGTTGAAATTCAAAAAATGGATCATGAACAAGAACAAGAGAAAGCAGCAACTGTGTAAGTTGCTGCTTTTCTTCTGACACATAATAAAATGTGAAATTAGGAGCGGATATTTTGATTCAAGTAGCCTTACGTGTATATCGATTACAATTGTATACGATCTTTAGTGGTTTACTACTAATGTGGGCGGTTACTCCGTTTGGAAAACAAGTGACAGGATTCGGTATTGGATTAGCTGTAAGTGCATACTGTCTTTGGTTATTAGCTCGCAGAGTTGAGAAATTAGGAAGAAGTATTGTGATGAAAGAAAAGGCTCCTGGATTAGGAGTTTTAAACCGATTTGCGGCCGCAATATTAGGGGCTATCATTATGTTTGAAATTGAGCATGAAATGGAAATGTGGGCATTTGGTACTGGAATATTAGGTGGGCACTTTTTAATGATTGCAAATTTAGCCTATGCAAATATGCAGCTAGTAAAAGAAGAAGAGAAACAAAGAGAACATGCTTTGAAAAACATAGAGTTATGAGGAAAGGGACCTAATCAGGTTCCTTTTTTGCGTTTAAAAATAAATGATATAATACGAATGATTTACTGGTATTTATCGGATTTACGCCAAACATAATACGCTTATTTTTGAGGCATTTCAATAGTATGAAAAAAATTTAAAAAAAATTTAAAAACCCATCGATTTCTAAAGCTTATGTATGTTATCATGACAAAAGAATTTGCGAAAGAGGTGGATACCAATGTTACAAGCTTTACTTATTTTTGTGCTTCAAATTATTTACGTTCCAACTTTAACAATCCGTACGATTTTGCTTGTAAAGAATCAAACAAGATCCGCTGCAGGTGTAGGATTGTTAGAAGGAGCAATTTACATTGTCAGTTTAGGTATTGTATTTCAAGATTTATCAAATTGGATGAACATTGTTGCCTATGTCATCGGCTTTAGTGCGGGACTATTATTAGGCGGTTATATAGAGAATAAATTAGCAATTGGATATATTACGTATCAAGTTAGTTTACTAGACCGTTGTAATGAATTAGTAAATGAATTACGCCACTTTGGATTTGGCGTTACAGTATTTGAAGGTGAAGGAATAAATTCTATACGTTATCGCTTAGATATCGTTGCGAAGCGTTCAAGAGAGAAAGAACTGTTAGAAATTATTAATGAAATTGCACCGAAAGCATTTATGTCTTCTTATGAAATCCGTTCGTTTAAAGGTGGATACTTGACGAAAGCGATGAAGAAAAGAGCGTTAATGAAGAAGAAGCAAGATGATCATGCATCATAACCGGTTTTGTTGACGGTGGGGAGATATTAAAAACAGATTAATTTGGGATACCAATTCACATATGAATTGGTATCCCTCTTTTGTTGTTATAGCAGAACTTTAATGGATTTACTGTACTAATTATAAATAAGGAAACAGATTGGAGACAGCGCGTAAATTTATGTGGTGTTGTAAAAACCTATGCTAAATTCATTGCGAATTGGATATCCAAATATATGATTAAATTTAGACAGGAGAAAGAACTTAATACGAAGCGAACTTATTTTTTATGGAAATTACAATTTTTACATTTTAAAATTATAATATGGAATAGTTGAATTTATTTACTTCGGAGGTAGTTACTTGAACATTAATCAAAAGGCAATTGAAATGTTTGAACAAAATGAATATGAGGAAGCAATGGAATTGTTTCAACAAGCAGTACATGAATCTAGAGATGTACAATCTCTCAATAATCTTGCTTGGATGTACTTTTTTGAGGAAGAGAATGATGATAAAGCCCTTGAATTAATAAAAGAAGCTGTTAAGTTGAATCCTTCCTCATACTTTCCTTATAACATTCTAGGGGAAATTTACATTAGACAAGAAAAGTGGAAAGGAGCTAAAGAAGCATTACAAAAATCTATTTCGATTCAGCCATCCGATGAAGCATATCACAATGTAGCTGTAGCTTATTATAATCTTGGAGAGTTGGAAGAGGCTTCGGGATTTTTCTTGCGAGTTGCAGGGGATTCGGACAATATAATGTATAACTATGTAAAGTGTTTAATTGATTTAGGGCGAAAAACAGAAGCGAAAGAGAAGTTGGATGCTTTTAACAGGAAATCTGATGATTTTGTAGGAGAAATTAATGTAGCAGGTTTATATGTTGAGTTGAATTGCTATAAAGAAGCAATTGAATGGTTTGAAAAGGGGTACAAAGAATACTGGAAAAGTTCCAATTGGATTGGTAGATTTGTTTATGCTCTATTTAAAGCTAATAATTTCTCGCGTATAAATGAAGTTATACGGGAATCTATTGAAGAGAAGGAAGCAGAAATAGAAGATGTTAAGAAAGAAGAAGTAGAAGAGAACTGGACAGAAAACGATAAGAAAGAGTTAATTGAGGAATACATAGAAGAGAATAATTGTTATAAAAAAATGATAGAACGTATCACATCTGGATATGTTCCTCAATTAGACTTTGAAACTTATAATATAGGGGCTTGCTATTTGTTTGGTTGTAAAAGACATAATCATCTTGAATATGAAAAATAAAATGATTCGACTGTCAAACATGATGGTCGATTTTTTGTCATTATAGGTCGCTTTTCTAAAGGTACCATCTCAATTGTAATGTGTTAAAGGTGTTTCGTATTATTACATAGGTATATATCTTCTTTAGGGAATCCTTTTTTAATATTTAAAATATGTAGTGAAATAAAACCAATAAGTCCTATTCCGCCGAAAATAAGCCATGGTGTATACATTCCGTTTAAGTTTGATGTAAACCATGTACCGGTATAATTACCAATGATAAAACCAAATGCGAGTGATAATTGATAAAATCCGAAGTAAGTAGCAGTATACGATTCGTTACTGTAATTCGCAATAGCGATATCAGCGTTAGGTAATACGAGTGTTTCGCCAATTGTAAATAATATTACACAAATAAATAGCCAATATGGATGTTGGAATAAAGGAATGAGTAAAAAGGAAATACCCATTAATAAAACACCGTATTTAATAATAGAAAGTGTGTTGTATTTATGAAAGAGTTTCCGGAATAATACCATAAATATGACACCTGTTATTGCATTTATCGTAATAACTAGTGTAGCGAGCTGGTCACTATGACTAATGTTTTTCATATGAAGTGGAAGTGCGACAGTAAGCTGAGTAAACATAATGTAGAAGAAAATCATAATAAATGAAAACAAAAGAAAGGTTTTATTTTGTAAGATTGCCTGTATTCCTAAAGCAATAGACGTGTTTTCAGTAGAGACTTGGAAGTGATTTTTAAGTAAGTAAAAGATTAAAGCGAATAACAGCATAAGAAATCCTGTTAAAGAGAAGGCATATATCGGATCTAATAGGAGTAAGAAACTTCCTGCAATTGGTCCGATTATCGCACCACAATTAAAACTAAGGTTTAAGTATGTAAATAAATTTTTTCTCATATGAACTGGTTGTGAGCCGAATATGGCGCGAGCAGCAGGTTCGTAAAATGCAGTTCCAAAGCCAATAAGTGCGGAAGAAATAGAAATTGTATAGAAATCAGAGTATATTCCTAAAGCAATAAACCCAATTCCTCTTAAAAATAATCCAGCTATCATCATAATGATATAGCCTATTTTGTCCGCGATTAATCCTGAGAATAAAGGGATAACTCTTGATGTGATTGTCATAACCGTCAAAACTGTTCCGACTTGCATGGCTGAAAAGTGGAGAAAATTTAATAGATAAATAGCTAAAAATGCAAATACCGCAAAATAACCAAAAGACATAAAAAATGAAGAAATAAGCATGAAACGTATCGGTATTGAGAAATTTTTCATAGAACTCCTCCTAATTTTGTAACCAGTAAAATTAATTGATGGTTAACTATTTTATATTATAATTATACATAAAGTCAGAAAAAAGTAAATTTTAAGAAGAAGGTGAATGGAATTGAATCAGAATGCACCACATGAATTAGAATATATTCGGGAATTTTTAAATACATGGAAAATACCAAACGATACGAGAGAGCCAATTGATTTGCTACAAACAGAAGGTGATATAAAGCAATTTATGAAAAAATATTTTCATGAAGAGTTTTCATTTCATACAATAGATGAATTAAAAAGTTTTCGAGAAGACATTCGGTTAACAATTGAAGGCGAAGGATCGTTGCAAAAATGGTTAAAAAAATACCCATTTCATGTACATATAAAGGGAGATATGAAAAGTGTTACATATGAACCGGTGCAAGAAGAGAATGTGTATACAAAAGTATTGAGTATTGTTTTAATGGCGATTCAAGAAAAGTCGTGGGGAAGGTTAAAAGCCTGTCCAGATTGTCGCTGGGTATTTTATGATCATTCGCGTAATGGAAGTAAAAGATGGTGCGGTATGTATGCTGGGGAAGAAGGCGGAAGAGCGTGCGGTACAATTGCAAAAGTGAAAAATTACCGAGCGAAGAGAAAAGGAAGATCGGGTTATAATGTGTAATACCTATTACGTTTGAAGTATTTAAAGGAGAAGATGTACAAGCGATAGTATATAAGAGAGAAATGAGTTAAATAAAGTGGGATTTACGATTGAGAGAATAGAAGAATTTGAACCATCTAGCTCATTTGATGAAGAACTAACTAAGCCTTCTACGAAATATGATTCTTTATATAAAGCTAGAATGGTGCCAACTACTTTTATTATTAAAGCGAGGAAGTAATTTGCTAGAAAAGAAGCCTATCATTTCAAATACATGAAATGGTAGGCTTCTTTATTTTATAAAAAATGTAGTTGAATGTGTACTTTTTTTATAACAGTGCATTTCATATAAAAAGTGTAATTATTTTTGGGAAGGGGGATTGTTGTGCGTCATCATAGAAATTGCAAAAAATTTGGAGTGGCACTGCCTCTTCCGCTTATAGGAGCAACTGGCCCTGCTGGTAACAGTGGCCCAACCGGTCCAACTGGAGGGCACGAAGGTCCAGTCGGTCCTCAAGGAATCACCGGCCCTAGAGGAGCAACGGGTCCACAAGGTCCTCAAGGTATACAAGGCCCGCAAGGAATACAAGGAGAAATAGGAGAACGAGGACAAACAGGAGCACAAGGAATGCAAGGGGGAGATAGGTGAAACTGGAATCTCGGGTGTAACTGGCCCTCAAGGTCTTCAAGGTGTTCAAGGAATACAGGGGGAGCAAGGCGCTACTGGTATGCAGGGAGAGGAAGGTCCCGAAGGAATCCAAGGAGTTACTGGAGAGGAAGGTCCCCAAGGCTCACAAGGAATACAAGGTATAGCAGGCCCAACAGGATTTACGGGGATGCAAGGTTCTCAAGGGATAAGTGGAACTCAGGGAATAACAGGTGTAATAAAATACACTTCTTGTGAATGTAGCGAGTGCAAATTCAACGTTAATATTACAAAATGGTCCATTAGGTGTTGGGCATGTGACCACTATTGCAGGAACAATTACGGCAAGTTTAAATGTGGTGAGGATATTATAAAAAGTATAGGGAATATAAAAAACACAAGGAATGTCTTTACAGACACACCTTGTGTTTTTTAATATTAAATAAACATTTTCTTTATCTTTTCGGTTGAAAAATATGCTGAAAGAAGTATTTGTGATGTAAGTTATCTACAACTTTATTTGCTTGATATGTGCGGTGTTGTTCGAGTCGAAGTCTTTGCTCCATCATTTTTATTGCGTGATCTGATAAACGTAACATTGTACCAGTCTCCTTTTCTATAAATATAGTTTTCTGATTGATATCGATTCCATATTTATAACTAAGGAGGCAAAGTGTGTAACATAGGCAAAAAGCACCTTCCTCTCCCATTACGCTTACGAGGTTAGCTGTCGGACTCGGGAAGTGAGAGTTTCCCTACTTGAAAAAGATTCGCCCCAAGTAGCATAGCTACAAAAATGGTTCCCCCGCTCCAAAATTTGGACTCAGCAAAAGGTTGTATAAAGTAAAAAATAACATAAATAAATAATTAAGTCAAACTATTTTGTGTTTTCTGTCTTTTGAGTTGCGTAAGAATCATGCCATCAGGTAGTGTTGTATCTGTTACTTCAATGAAGCTGTGTTTTTTATATAATGCGAGAGCTGGAGTATTGGCTTTACCTGTTTGTACAATGTATGTCATTGAAGACGAGAACATGTTAAATATATAAAGTAGCAGTTTCGTTGCGATTCCTTTTTGAAAAAAATCGGGCGATACAACTAATCTGTGGATATCGATTAGTTCTTCTTCTTGTATAAAAGAAATAAAGCCGACGAGTTTATTTTCAGAGAAATATCCATAGAATGTTTCATCACAATTTTGAATATCGTTTACAGTATCATATAAACGAGGTATTGCAGTACTGTTTAAAAAGTCTGCTTCAATTTTATAAGCTGGAATTTGAACATTTAAAATGGATGATGCTACTTCATAAGAAGTGGGAAGTAATTTATGAATCATAGATAATAACGCCTCCTTTAAATATGATATATTAATATAATTGATTTGTGGGTAAGTTTGACAATTTTTTTCTTTTTTGCATATAATATATGTATCTCCATACATAAAATGTCCGTAGGTATATTTCTATAGTAGGATATGGTTAGCGTAGATAAATACGTAATCTTATATAAGAGTTTAGCTACTCTTGTATTTGATAATACAAACTATAATAGAAATGAGGGACTAAAAATGGGATGGATTATTACATTAATAGTTGGTGCTATTATAGGTATAATTGCTAGTTCTATAACGGGTAAAAATTTTCCAGCTGGTATGTTTGGAAATATAATTGCTGGTTTACTAGGAGCTTGGTTAGGTAGTAGATTATTTGGATCTTTTGGGCCATCGTTTGGTGGGATTCATGTCGTACCAGCATTATTAGGTGCAATTGTGTTAATTCTTATTGTATCATTTGTAGTAAAAGCTGCAAGAAAATAAAGGCTATTACTGATTGTTTTATAACGCCCTTTTAGGGCTTTTCCTAATTAGAGAGGTGGTACACTTGGAGAAAGTAAATATAAGAAAAAGAGATAAGTTGAAAAAGTTTTTTAAAGAACAAAATTATTTAGCTGTACTACTTGGATTCGCGTTGCTGTTTGTAAATATATTATTACTTACAAAAATATCATTCGTCTTTACACCGTTCGTCGTATTTTTAAAAACAATCTTTTTCCCAGTATTATTAGCGGGAGTACTATTTTATATATTGCATCCATTCGTTTCTCTTTTAGAAAGAAAAGGTGTGTCGAGAATTGTGTCAATTGCCTCGATATATATAATTGTTCTTGGATTATTTGTTTTTCTTGCGGTCACGGTTATTCCAATTATTAAAGATCAAGTAAATGCTTTAATAGATAACTTGCCATATTTCGGGCATGAAATCGAAAGGGCAGCACGTAAATTTGGAGAAAGTAATGTAATTGGTAGAATGCAGGAAAGTTTAAATATTGATTTTGCTAATATCGTAAAAGATTCTACAATGAATTTTACAAAGTCATTATCATCAGTAACAGGAAATGTAACTGGATTTTTAAGTACAATTACTGAAGTTGTTTTAACATTTGTAATGGTTCCGTTTATTTTGTTCTATCTTTTAAAAGATGGTGAGCAATTACCGAATCATTTTTTAAAGTTTATATCTGAGCAAAGACAACCAGCTGCGAAGAGAATACTAGATGATATGCATTATGCGATTAGTTCGTATATTAGAGGACAAATTATTGTTAGTTTATTTATCGGTATTATGCTATTAATCGGTTATCTTATTATTGGTATTAAATATGCGGTACTACTTGCTATTTTAGCGATGATTGTAAATATCGTTCCGTACGTAGGACCAATCATTGCAATTACACCAGCTTTAATTATCGCATTTATCGACTCGCCATCAATGGTGTTAAAAGTAATTATCGTTATGATGATTGTACAATTAGCAGAGGGTAAATTTATTTCTCCGCAAGTCATGGGGAAAAAGTTAGATATTCACCCGATTACTATTATATTTATCATTTTAACTGCGGGAAATTTATTTGGAATTATGGGGATTATTTTAGCAATTCCAGGGTATGCGATATTAAAAGTTTTAGTTACGCACGGTTATAGATTTGTGAAGCTGAATACGTGAAAAAAGAGCTAAAACAGAGAAACCTGTTTTAGCTCTTTTTCATTAACAATTGATTTGCGTATTGGCGTGCCCATTGATCAGCTTCTAATATATCATCGAGTGAAGGATCTTTTACGTTATGATGAGCTTCAACTGTATTGTAAATTGTTTTTTCGATATCGAAAAATGCAATTTCATTTTTAAGAAATAGTGCATTTGCAATTTCGTTCGCTGCATTTAATACGGCTGGAGTTGTACCGCCAATTTTTCCACATTCAAATGCATATTGTAGACAGGGGAACTTCTCTAAATTTGGTTTTTCAAAATGCAAACTACCAATTTCTAATAAATTTAATTTTTCATAGGATGAAGGTAGTCGAGTAGGGTAGTGAAACGCATATTGAATCGGCATTCTCATATCAGGAGCACCGAGCTGTGCCATGACTGATCCATCAATAAATTCCACTAAAGAGTGAATGATACTTTCTTTATGAATCATAACATCAATTTTTTCATAAGGAATATCGAATAGCCACTTAGCTTCCATCACTTCAAACCCTTTATTCATTAACGTGGCAGAATCTATCGTTAGTTTTGCGCCCATTAACCAGTTTGGGTGTTTTAAAGCATCCTTCGCTTGTAATGTTTTCATTTCTTCACGTGTTTTATCACGAAAAGCGCCGCCAGAAGCTGTAACAATTAATTTTTCGATTTCCTTATTATTTTCCCCATTTAAACATTGGAAAATGGCTGAATGTTCACTATCAACTGGAATTAGGCGGCATCCGTTTTGTTTCGCTAGTTCGGTGACGATATGTCCAGCTGCAACTAAAGTTTCTTTGTTAGCGATAGCGATATCTTTCTTCGCCTTTAATGCTTCAATTGTTGGGAGTAAACCTGAAACACCGACAACTGAACTTAATACAAGATTTGTATCAGGATGGGTAGATACTTCAAGTAAACCATCAGTTCCATATGTAATTTTTGTATTTGTTGAAATACGAGAACGTAATGTGTCCGCTAATTCTTTTGTCGCTACGCTTACAATACGAGGCTGAAAAGATTCGATTTGTTTTTCGAGAAGATCGATATTATAATTTGCGGTTAAACCGACGATTTTAAAATGTTCAGGATGAGCGGAAACGACATCTAATGCAGATGTGCCAATGGATCCTGTTGAACCTAAAATGGATATATATTTTACCATGAAAAAACCTCCAAAGTTGTTTCGAGTATTTCTGCAAACCTATATATTATTAGACAATTAAGGTGGAAATTCCTGCTATATAAAACAGAAAATTAGGGTTTAATTGGAAAGGAAATGTGATAAACTGTAAAAAACAACTAAAAAGCAATGAAAGAGAAGAGTACATATTCAAAACTTTTCAGAGAGCTGATATTTGGTGCGAATCAGTAAGGGATGAATATGGAATGGGCTCTGGAGCTTCTAGCTGAAATGAGTAGGCGAAGACGGTTACTTCCCGTTATAGAAGCTTGAAGTGAGCTATAATATAGCTAATTAAGGTGGTACCGCGGGAGTCTCTCGTCCTTTTTTAAGGATGAGGGGCTCTTTTTATTTTGAGAAAGGAGGAGTTGGGATGAGCGAGAAAATTATGTTAACAGGAATTAAACCAACAGGCTACCCGCATTTAGGCAATTATATTGGAGCGATTAAGCCTGCATTACAAATGTCAAAAAACAAAGAAGGAAAAGCGTTATATTTCATAGCAGACTATCATGCGTTAAATGCTGTGCATGATCCGGCGAAGTTCAGTAGTTATACGAAAGAGGTAGCAGCTACTTGGTTATCACTTGGACTTAGCGAAGACATTATTTTTTATCGACAAACAGAAATACCGGAGATTTTAGAATTAACGTGGATACTATCTTGCCTAACTCCGAAAGGTCTTATGAACCGTGCTCATGCATATAAGGCGAAGGTAGAGCAAAATAAAGAAGCGGGATTAGAGATAGATGCTGGAGTTAATATGGGATTATATACGTATCCGATTTTAATGGCGGCGGATATTTTATTATTTCAAGCCACTCATGTACCTGTTGGAAAGGATCAAATCCAGCATATTGAAATTGCGCGTGATATTGCGGCGTACTTTAATCATACATTTGGCATGACATTTACGCTTCCAGAGTATGTGATACAAGAAGACGGAGCAATTTTACCTGGTCTTGATGGAAGAAAGATGAGTAAAAGTTATGGAAATGTTATCCCGTTATTTACAGAGAAAGAAAAACTCCGAAAGCTCATTTTAAAAATAAAAACAGATTCTTCACTTCCAAATGAACCGAAAGAACTGGAAACGTTATTTATGATTTATAAAGAGTTTGCGGCAGAGGATGAAATTCAGTCGATGCGTGAAAAGTATGAGACCGGTATTGGTTGGGGTGATGTGAAAAAAGACTTATTCCGCGTTGTAGACCGTGAGTTAGCAGATTCTCGCGAAAAATACGTTAAGTATATGAATGAGCCGCATTTACTATATGAGGCGTTAGAAAAAGGTGCTGAGAAGGCACGAGCTATTGCGAAGGTAAATTTAGCGGAAATAAAAAAACGAATTGGATTTGAGAGGGAACGTTAAGCGTTCCCTTGTTTTTGTTGGAAATCTGCAATAATCCCCTCAATAACTGGAGGAAGATTGCTAGGCAACTCATCAAGCGGAAAGAAGCGTAATTCTTTTGATTCAGTTTGGTCGCATATAAGCTCACCTTGGAATTCACGGCAAATATAAATAACAAGTACACCGTGTACCTGGACACCGTTTGGATAGATTTGAAAAAAATCTGGTCCAGAATATGTACGGAACAGTTCTACATTTTTTACGGTAAGTCCAGTTTCTTCAAATACTTCGCGTTTTAAAGCGTCTTCCAGTGTTTCGTTATATTCTAATGCACCCCCAATAATCCCCCAGCGGTTAAAATCTGTACGGAGCTGCAGTAATATTTCATTATTTTCATTTAATATAATTGCGTGTGATCCTATTAAAATGAGTGGATGATTTCCTACTCGTTGTCTCATATCTTCAATATAACCCATATTTTTTCTCCTTGTACTTAATAATAGTTGGGCAGTTCTTTTAACATTTTTTCCGTCTTATGTGCGGTGAAAGCTAAGTTGTGATCATTTTTTGTTCTAAAGAATAATGTACGTAAAAATGTTTTAATGTTGGCGCATAAAATGCAATATTCATTGAGAGAAAGGCGTTTTCTAATTTGAGGAAGTCTCTGTACTTTTTTATGAATAATGGAAATCAAATCTTCTTGTGCAAAGTCATGATACACCATCGATACTAACGGAGTGACAACTCTTTCATCTTCATTATTATGATAAATATCTGCCGAAGTGAAGATTTTATTTAATAAACAATGTATCATTTCTTCATAGCATTCAAAGGTAATATAGGAATTTTGGATAATTTCATTAAATGCATCAGAAACGTGTGCAATACAATGAGCCCAGCCTTTATCTTCAATATATCCGCGGAAATCAGTCTCTAGATTTGTATATGTTATGAGC
Organism: Bacillus altaicus; assembly: GCF_042136375.2. Taxonomy (NCBI): domain Bacteria; kingdom Bacillati; phylum Bacillota; class Bacilli; order Caryophanales; family Bacillaceae; genus Bacillus; species Bacillus altaicus. Next base: position 2,367,435 of record NZ_CM143394.1, read on the forward strand.
TTTTGTTTTATTTCTGTAACATCCTCCTCAGTTAGAAAGTAGTGGGAGTTGGAAAATTGGAGGATTAAAGCAATTAATGAAACAGTATAAGAGCGTGTGAAAACCCCATCTGTATATGGGGAATGAATATCAAAATATAAGTATTCATCGCTTAAACAAGTATGTAAAAGTAATTTAAGTTGATCATCGAGTAGAAGCTCATATTGAATAAAGTGAGAAAAACAATTATAAATCAGCTGATAGCGAATGTAACTGTCAGTAGTTCCAATGTGCTTAAGCATATTTGTTGTTAACTCATCTATATTTATATGTTGCATTTGCGAATAATCATTTTGTTGTATAAGCTCTAACTGTTGTTGCAACGCTGTAATATCCAATGGAGAACCTCCTCCGCACTTTAAAGATGCGATCTTTTCTTGTATTCTATATATTCAAGGACAATCCTGCTCATGCAAGGAGACCAAACTAAAATTCAAGTATTACATAGATGAGGGAAGAGTATGACGATTATAAAACAATTAGAAAAACATTTTAAAATAAGAAGAAGTGCTTCTTCTATAATGATAAAAGAAAATAATGCAGAGGTTTTTACAGAAGAGCAAATTGAAGAAATGATGCAATATTTTGTTACTGAGGCGAAAAAAGGTAGATTAGAAAATCTACAATTTGAAGTTTCTTCGAAAAGTCCCAATTATGATGTATATAAGAAATGCTTTGGAAAGTATTCATTTGAACATATTGCTGAAAATATAATAGTATTTAAAGATATATATGAAGTGGACGATATAGAAAGTGATATTGATTTTAAGCTTATTGAAGAGGTTGGAGAAGATGCTTTTTATTCTCTTTGGAATGAGCTGATGGAAGAAGAAATAGCGTATGATCAATTTGTAAATATGATGCTACAAGAAATTGGTGGGCAATGGAAAGAACATTGTTTAACAGCTGTTGCAAATGAAGAGCCGATAGGAATTGTAATCCCGCATATTGAGAAAGGAACGTTAGAAGAAGGAAGACTTGTGTGTTTCGCGCTTGTTCCAAATATGCGAAATAAAGAGTATGAAGCAGCATTATTTACAGGGGCGATGTTTGTCTTAAAGGAAATAGGCGCATCTTATTATATCGGTGAGGCAAATGCACAAGATGAGTGGATGAATGATGTTTTTGAAAAGAATGGATGTCAGCAGCTGAGTTGTAGTGAGCGATATGCGAAAAGAGTTTAGAAGGATGAATGACGTACTCTCGCGAACTCATTTCGCGGGAACCCATGTACAACTTATGAACAAGTAAAAGAACTTTTTGCATGTTTGTAAGATAAAAAGAAAAATCGGAACGACAAAGTAAGCTTTCCTATAATACAATAGAGAAGGATTATACTATACGAAGAAAGCGTTGGTGGAAGTATGAAGCAACAAATAAATTGGTTACAAGCAACTGTAGAACGAAATGAAGATAACACGTTACATATAGAGTGGGAAAATAATATAGAAGAAGTTAAAATTTATTGGAGTACTTCACCAAATCATATTGAAGAAAATGGTGAATTACTTGTGACGGTAAATGGAGAGTCATTTACTACAATTGCAAATCCGAGTGAAAATGAGCGTCCCTATTTTAGGTTAGTAGGAAGTAATGGACAAGCAGTTACAGTCGCGGAGCGCAGATTACCATTACAAGGTGCGTTTAACTTCCGTGATATGGGAGGATATGAAACGACTGAAGGCCGTAAAGTAAAATGGGGTAAATTGTATCGTTCTGAAGAATTAGCAGGATTAACAGAATGGGATATTGAGTATTTACAGAAGTCGGGCTTAAAGTTAATTTGTGATTACCGTACAGATTTTGAAGTAAAGCATAAGCCGAACCCTGGCATTACAGGTGCTCGCCAAGTATGCTTACCAGTTATGCAAGACTTAGCGAAAGATTTAAATATAAATGAGTTTTTCCAAGTTGGTGACCTTTCTATGTTAGGGAAACCAGGCGAGTATCTTGTGAAAATGAATCAAGATTTCGTAAGTGGTAATGAAGCATTCGTGAGCTTCTTAAAACTGGCGCAAAACCCGGAAAACTTACCGTTAGTAAACCACTGTACAGCTGGAAAAGACCGTACTGGATTTGGTTCCGCATTATTATTACTTCTATTAGGTGTATCAGAAGAAACGGTAATGCAAGACTATTTATTAAGTAACGGTTTCCGTGAGAAGTTAAACGAAAAAATGATGGCATTTTTAGGTGCAAAATTACAAAACGATGAAAGTAGAGCAATATTAGGTGCGATGTTTGAAGCTCGTGCTGAGTATTTACAAGCTGCGATTGATGAAATTAAAAAGCAGTATGGATCAGTTGAAGCATACGCTGAAAAAGCTCTTGGATTTACGAAAGAATCGTTAGAGGAAATGAAAGAATTATTGCTGGAAGATAAATAATGAGAAGGGAGGCTGGTTTGGATTAGCCTCCTTTTCTTATTGTTGCTATAATTAAGCTATGAGAATATAGGAATTGAGGAGAACAACATGAGATACAAAGTAATACTATTTGACGTAGACGATACATTATTAGATTTCCCTGAAACAGAAAGAAACGCATTACATAACGCGTTTGTACAATTTGGCATGCCTACAGGGTATAATGATTATCTTGCAAGTTATAAAGAGATTAGTAATGGATTATGGAGAGATTTAGAAAATAAAATGATTACGCTAAGTGAATTAGCGGTAGATCGATTTAGACAATTATTTGCACTTCATAATATAGAAGTAGATGCGCAGCAATTTAGTGACGTATACCTTGAAAACGTAGGGAAAGAAGTACATCTTATAGAAGGTGCAGTGAAACTATGTGAGAACCTTCAAGATTGTAAGTTAGGTATTATTACGAATGGATACACTAAGGTGCAACAATCTAGAATTGGAAATTCGCCTTTATGTAACTTCTTTGATCATATCATTATTTCTGAAGAGGTAGGCCATCAAAAACCAGCACGTGAGATTTTTGATTATGCATTTGAAAAGCTTGGGATTACTGATAAATCAAGTGTACTAATGGTTGGAGATTCCTTAACTTCTGATATGAAAGGCGGAGAAGATTACGGTATTGATACGTGTTGGTATAACCCGAGTCTGAAAGAAAACAAGACAAGTGTTAAGCCGACCTATGAAGTGGAGAGTCTGCTTCGTATTATGGAAATTGTAGAAGGAAAAGTAGTTTCCTTCTCATAAGATTTTCCTATTGTCGATGGGTGTCGGTAAATCGATATATTGAAAAAATCGCTGATATAATTTGAGTTGTGGTCGATATATTGGGAGTATGTTGTTTTGAGGGAATTCGCAAAGAAAAAATAGCGCTACTATACTAATGTCATTCACGTGTTATAAGGTATTAGTTAAATATGTGTATATAATACATAGTTTCTCAGAGTAATGCGATGTCAAGTATGAGCTGTGTAACAACTAGAGGTGAGTGAAGGATGTTAACGTTTTTATTTGAGTTAGACAAGGCTATTCCACAGAAGGATGAGCCACGGTATGTTGCTTATACAAATGGCTTTATCGAAGGGGATTTAACGATTTGTGTGGGTGATAGAGTACTTTTTCAAAAGTCATGCATGAAGGTCGCAGAGCTGGGCATTTATTTAGGACAGTGGATGGAACAAGTTCAACACGGGCAGAACATACATATGAATTATGAAACGATTGAAGATGATGAGTTAATTCTTTGTTTTTTCTATGAAGAGGACAATCAGTGGAGAGTTTCTTCCGGTTGGCAAGAATTTGAACTTCAGGAGCGTATATCTACTGCAACATTAGTAGAGAGCGTTCAACGCTATTTATATGAGCTAAATAAGGAACTGCGCGCGATAGAATATCCTGTGACGTTTGATCAGTACTTAAGAGGAGAGCGGATTATGCAGCTTTCTTACAAACGACTGTGTGATAGTAAAGAAGATACGACGCCGATAGAGGTTTACAATGGAAGCAAGCAAGTAGGCGTAGTACGGGGCTATTATAAAAATACGTTGATGAAAGTGCTAGACTTCATTCCGAAAGTTGGTAGTAATATCAATTATGAAATAAAGGATAGTAAGGACAATATTCGCGTCATTGCAAAGGATGCAAGTAGGCGGCGCCAAAGAAAGATTTTAGTAACGTACATCGATAATAATGGTGCAGAGCATGAAATAATTGTATGTGACGGAAAGTTATTGGATGCAAATTTCTTATTTACCTTTATATATAAGACAGAAGAATATGTTGTTCACAAAAATTCACTTGGGATTGGAAAGGTATTACGAAAGGGCTATGTAATAGCAGATTGGAATATTCGTCTTGAGGAAGATATGTATTACATCGAGATGAATGTATATGATGAGGATTATATAGAGGATCAATACTTACTGTTAGGTGTATTTCATGCGGTTTTGTATGGGTGATAAAGTGAAACTTTAATCAGTGGGAGTCTTACTGCCCGTAAATAGAGAGATAAATGAGAAGTACCGGTATTCTTTATGGGAAGAATGCCGGTATTTTTTATGTGATTCTGATGATTTTGTGCCCTTTATTAATCCTCAAAAATAAAAACCTCATCAATCGTACTATGAAGTGCCTTCGCAATATCGTGAGCAAGCTGTAAGGAAGGATTATATTTTCCTTTTTCAAGATGGCTAATCGTTTCACGGCGCACCCCAACCTTTTTCGCTAAATCTTCCTGCGTCATATGCACTTTGGCGCGGTATTCTTTTATCTTCGTTACGAACGCCATGGTGCATCTTCCATTTCATCAACAGGTTTATCGTAAAAGAAGATAGAGAATCCGAACGTAAGAATAAGTGTGCCGAAAATAAGAGCGATATCAATTTCTTGTAGTGTAGGGTTTGGAAATAACATTTCAATAAACATAATGATAGCGGTTGTTAATAACGTAACGATAAAAGCATTGCGGCACGATTTATTGACGATTTGTTCAAAAAGCTCATCGTGACGAACTTTTCTATACGTCGTGAAAAAGGAGAAGAAACAGAACATAGTAAACAGTCCTTTTTCGTAAAAAAATCCGAGAAACCCAAAGAAGCCGAGAAATCCTAAATATTTAATCCAAGTTGTTTTCACGATAGATTCTCCTTTCGATGTTAGAAATAAATCACTATATGTTATAAATATATCACATATAGAAATTAGTGGTAATAATAGTTTTACGATTTATTTCATAATAATAGTAAAAAAGGTTAAATATTCTGTAAAATGAAAAGGGAAATATCGTAAAATGTTTGTAAGGAGGGGGAGGAAGAAATGTTAACTGGGATAATGATCGTTATATTACTTGTAGTGATTACTGTAATTGGAACGGTGTTAATTGGGCGAAATGGTGATGCGAATTATAGTAAAGCGACAAAAGGAAATATTAAACGACTTACGATGATTTATATTATACTAGCCGTTGTTTTAATCGTTGGATTAGGAGTTTATATTTATTTTAAAGGTTGAAAAAACTGAAAAATGTAAAAATCTAAAAATATAAGTATGCTATAATATTAATATAGTTAATTGGTAATTAAGGAAAGGATTGGATGTAATGATTGAAATTATGAATGTGTCAAAAAGTTATAATGGATCTAACTACGCAGTAAAAGATTTAAGTTTATCTGTACCTAGCGGAGAAATATTCGGGTTTTTAGGACCGAATGGTGCAGGTAAATCAACGACAATTAAGATGATTACTGGTATTCATGGGGTGGACAAAGGGACCATTACAATCAATGGTAAAGATATTATGAAAAACCCGATGGAAGCGAAGAAAACATTTGGCTATGTTCCAGATAGCCCGGATATGTTTTTACGATTAAAAGGGATTGAATATTTAAACTTTATGGCTGATATGTATGAAGTACCGAAGGAAGTAAGGCAAGAACGAATAGAGTCTTTAGCGAAGAAGTTTGATCTTTATAATGCTTTATCTGATCAAATTCAAAGTTATTCACACGGTATGAGACAAAAGATTGTTATTATTGGTGTGCTTATACATGAGCCGGATGTATGGATTTTAGATGAACCGTTAACAGGGCTTGATCCGAAATCTGCATATATTTTAAAAGAAATGATGAGAGAACATGCAGATAAAGGGAAGATTGTATTTTTCTCTACACACGTATTAGAAGTGGCGGAAAAAATATGTGACCGTGTCGCTATTATTAATAAGGGTAATTTGCAGTTTAATGGAAATCTAAATGAAATGAGAGATCATTTTAAATCCAATGAATCACTTGAAAAAATGTTCTTGGAGATGACGGGTAATGAGTAAAATTTGGACGTTAACGAAAGTATTATTGAAATTAAATTATGCAGATTTTATAACTGATAAAAAGAAACGATGGGCATATTTATTTTCCTTTGCAGCGATTTTATTTGTTGGCTTTTTAATATTTGGTTCGATGACGCATGGAATGTATGAAGGTATGAAACATATTGGTCAGGAGCCAGGAATTATTATCGCAATGGGACTAGCGGTTGCGAGTATATGGGTATTTTTGATGGGTATTATGAACATTTTAACAGTGTTTTACTATAGTAATGATGTTGAAATGTTACTACCGTTACCGTTAAAACCAGCGCAAATTATTTCGGCAAAGTTCTTTACAGTGTTAATTACACAATACGTAATGAGTTCGTTTATTTTATGGCCTATCTTTATTACTTACGGTTTAAAGAGTGGTGCGTTTATTACATACTACCTATATATGATTGTCATTTACTTATTCTTCCCGATCGTTCCGTTAGTGCTAGCTTCGTTAATTATGACAATTATTATGAGATATACGAATATAGCGAAAAATAAAGATCGAGGAAATATATTTATTGGAATCGTAAGTATACTATTTATCGTCGGAATCAATGTATTTATGCAGTGGAGAAATAAAAGTGCAGTATCTGGAGCTGGAGATTCAGTTGTGAATTATCTTGCAAATAATCAATCCTCCCTTTTCATACAAATGACAAATTATTTTCCGACTACATATTTTGGTGCAATGGGATTAGTAGAAAGTGCATCGTGGAAGGGAATAGTATACGTACTAATATACATTCTTATTTCAATCGTATTTTTCGGGCTATTTTACTACATTGCAGAGCGTACATATTTAAAAGGGGTTATTGGTCTTTCAACGAGTACAGCAAAGAAAGAGGTAATTTCAGCAGAAGGCCTACAGAAATCAACGGTACAAAGTTCACATTTAAAAGCATATGTGAAAAAAGAATTTAAAACGTTATTCCGCACGCCACAATTTTTCTTAAATTGTATTGTACAAACTTTCGTTATGCCAATTATGTTGTTCTTTGTTTTATTTGTACAAGATGGAAATTTAAAATGGATTACGGAATATATTGATAATCCAGAATCTGCAGGCTTCGCAATTGGTGTTGGCCTTTGTGCATCCATATTTTTAATGGGGAGTAACGTTATTGCGACAACTTCATTTTCTCGAGATGGAAGTTCATGGTTTGTGAATCGTTACTTACCAGTAAAGGCTTCGGATATCTTTTTTGCGAAAGCAATAACTGCTTGGTTAATTAATGTGGTCATTTTAGCAGTATTCGGTATTACGATGGCAGTTGTAGCAAAAGTTTCTCCAGTCTTCATGATACTGTGGTTTTTACTAAGTGCGAACGGGTTGCTTTTAATTAATTTAATCGGTACGCGCTGGGATGCACAAACTGCAGATATACATTGGGATACAGAACAAAAATTATTTAAGAGTCGATACACAACTTTGTGGAATTTTTTAGCTAATATTTTAATAGCTTTAATTATTGTAGCGGGAGTAAGTGTATTATACTTTGTCCTTCAGGTAGGACTGTGGGTTATGTTTATTATTTTATTTATACTGTTTACCATTGCCAACCTAATTTTAATTAGAATTTTAAAATTAGGTGCAGAGCGTATATTGTCAAATATTCAATAAGAAGATATATCCTCTGTATTCGTGCAGAGGATATATCTATAGATGGAGGAGAAAAGGTGAGGAAAATAGCAATTGTAACAGGGGCAACTCGTCTGAATGGAATTGGTGCAGCTGTATGCAAGGTGCTTGCTCAAAAGGGGATAGATGTCTTTTTCACGTACTGGCCTCGGTATGATAAAGCAATGCGGCGGGGAATGAATGATCAAGAACCCTTTTTGTTGAAAAAGGAAATTGAAAGTTACGGCGTTCGATGTGAAATGGCAGAAATCAACTTATCGCAGTCTTATTCGCCTAATCGTGTATTGTATATGGTATCAGAACGGTTAGGTGAGCCATCTATTCTTATTAATAATGCGGCGTATTCTACTCATACGAAAATTGAAGAGTTAGATGTAGAACGGTTAGATAAACATTATACGGTCAATGTTCGTGCTCCTATGTTATTAAGTTCATTATTTATGAAACATTTTTCACTTAAAACGAGTGGAAGTATTATCAATCTTACTTCTGGGCAGTCATTAGGACCAATGCCAGATGAACTGGCATACGCAGCAACAAAGGGAGCAATAGAAGCATTTACAAAGTCAGTTGCACCAGTTGCTATGGAGAAGGGGATTACAGTCAATGCTGTTGATCCAGGACCAACGAATACAGGATGGATTACAGAGGAATTACAGCATCATTTAGTATGGAAATTCCCGCAAGGTAGAGTGGGAGAACCGGTGGATGCTGCACGTTTAATTGCTTTTTTAGTAAGTGAAGAGGCGAAGTGGGTTACTGGGCAAGTCATTCATTCGAACGGTGGTTATTCATAAAAATATTATGTTAACAAATGTTGAGAAACAAAAAAATTAGGAATTATTTTGTTTTTTTGTGTGAATAAAATGTCAAGAAAGATAAAAAATTGATAGGAGGGTATGTTGTCATTTGTAGATTGAAAATCTTCATGTGACAACATACTCTTTTTCTTTTGCTACAGAGGAGAAAAATGAAGTAGAAGAAACTCGAATATTAAAATAAATTTATCGTTTTTTGTACGTATTATTATGAAGATTACTGTCGGAAAGATGGTGATTCGTGTGAAAAGGGATTTTTTAAGGGGAAATAGAATCGTAAAGAGGAGGATAAATTATATAAACATAGGGGGATTTATATGAAAATGAAAAAGGTCGCTATCGCATCAGTAGCAATTGGTACAATGCTTTCAATGGCAGCTTGTAGTACCTTCACAGATAAAGATGAAGCGAAGAAGGATCCAGAAACTACACAAAATGAAGAGCAATCAAAAACGACGAGTGCAGATGAAGCGTCAAAAACAACGAAAGATACTGAAAAAGACACAAATACTTCTTCGAATGAAAAAACAGATAAGGATGCAAAAAATACAAAGGAATCATCAGGAACAGAAAGTAACGGCAAAACAACGAAAGAAAAAGAAACGACAGGAAAAACGAATGATCAAACTACTAGCGGAAAAACAACAGATCAATCAACTAGCGGAAAGACGACAGACCAAACGACAAGTGGAAAGACTACTAAAGATCCGAAGAAAAGCGTAGCTGTGAAAACAAATGTAAAAGAAGTCGTTACATTAATTGAAAGTCTAGATAAGCAATTAGCTGCAAACCCTAAATTAGAAACAGTTAATAAACTTGGAAAACAAATTAATGAGAAATGGGATGTAATTGAAAAAGAGTTAGAAGCATCGCATCCGACTGAGTACAAAACAATCGGCCAAAGTATGTATCCGTTAATTGTAGGAGCGGAGAAAGAAAAGATAGATGTTAATAAAATGAAGTCATTAACGACGAAAACGAAAAAAGATTTAAATCAATTATTAACGAAGCTTTCATAGTTTCAAAAGCCTACTCGTATGAGTAGGCCTTTTTAGTTTGATGAGGTAGTATGTGGGCTCGAATTATACTATCTAAATCTTGTTATTTATTGTTTAGAGTTTAAGAAATAAAGAGTTCATTTGCAATTTAGAAGTTTTTAAATTTCATTATTTTTAACGAAAATTTCATTTTGTAGAAAAGTGGTGAGATAAATGTGTATTGAAACATTAAGAAATAAATTGAAGTAAGATTGCAAAGGGAAGGCGATGGTCCGGAATGTAGGATTAGGACACTTCTATATTTACCTAACAAGCTCAGACGTTATTTTTACAGCAAGAAGCAGTGTCCTAGAAGTGAATGAAGTTTGTGGGACAAAAGCTAAATATGATGAGTGTACAGATCATATTGATGGGAAGTTATATAATTATTGCATTCATGGTTGGGGTGCAAATCAAAAGAGCAGCTAGCAAAAGCTAACTGCTCATCTCCAAGGGGGAATGGAGAAAATATAATGTTGTCTACATTATTGACGGAATATCGGATTTTATTCATTCTTCTATAAAAGTCGAGATAAAATATCTTTAATTAAACCTGAGGCCCCAATAAGGAGTATCGATAGAAAAATTATTGAGAATATACTTTTTTTAGGTTTTTTAAACTCTAGATATAAGTTAATGATTGCACCAATTGCAACAATAATGAAGATAACGAGTCTTAATATATCTGACATGAATAACACTCCTATTAATTACTTAATTGTATTATACAGGAAGTTACTTTGAGGTTAACGAATAGGAGTGCGATTTAAGGAAGATTTAAACAAAATAATCCCTTTACTCAAAAAAGATTGCCTGTATACTAAGAGGCAATTTTTTTTGAGTTGTTTGTAATGGTTAAGTACAGGTTTTAAATATTATTTAGTGTTATTTCTACTTTCCAAAACCTGCTCCATATTATTAGTTGCCCATTCCATCATTAAAAGGATAATTGGACGTAATGACTCACCAAGTTCAGTTAACGAATATTCTACTTTAGGGGGCACTTCACGATATACCTCCCGATGTACGATGCCATCTGCTTCAAGTTCTCTAAGTTGAAGTGTTAACATTCTTTGGGTGATATTAGGTTTTAATCTTTTTAATTCATTAAATCGTTTTTTACCATCTAACAAATGATAAAGAATAACACCTTTCCATTTCCCGCCAATAACCTCGACGATAGCTTCTACTGGACAAGAATATTTATTTAAAAATGGATAATTTACATCATCTTCTTTTGAACTAATCATAAAAAGACTCTCCCTTAACAATAGTATCTTTTTTGATACTATAGCACAAAAATGTGCGTACTTGTAACATTGTTACTTAAAAAATATAATTTAGTTAAGTAATAAATTAATGAAAAGAGGAACTTTTATGACTAACACAAAACAAAAAATTATGGAAGCTTTTAACTTTAGACATGCGTGTAAAGAGTTTGATCCTATGAAGAAAATTTCAGAAGATGATTTTGAGTTTATTTTAGAAACAGGAAGATTATCTCCTTCTTCTTTTGGATATGAGCCTTGGAAATTTATTGTGGTTCAAAATAAAGAATTAAGAGAAAAACTATTACCATATTCATGGGGAGCAGGTGGGCAGCTTTCAACAGCAAGTCATTTTGTCATTGTTCTTTCAAGAACCATCAAAGATATGCACTATGATGCAGAGTATATTCAGCACATGATGAAAGATATTATTGGATTGCCTGAAGAAGCTCAACAGATGAGATATGAATTCTTCAAAAAATTCCAAGAATCGGATTTTAAATTGTTAGACTCCGAACGTGCTGTATTTGATTGGTCATCAAAGCAATCTTATATTGCTTTAGCTAATATGATGACTAGTGCAGCTCAAATCGGTATTGATTCTTGTCCAATGGAAGGATTCGATAAAGAAAAAGTAGATTCTTTACTTCGTCAAGAAGGAATTTTAAAAGATGATAATCTTGAGGTATCAGTTATGGTTGCATTCGGATACCGTAAAGGAGAACCAAAATTTAATAAAACAAGACAAACTATGGATACTATTGTTGAATGGATTCAATAAGATAAATTTGTATCTATATAACGAAAAAAACGCCATCCTTTCTATAGAAAGGATGGCGTTTTTTTATGTCTGTTTTTAAATCTGACGAGTTACAATTATTTGCACAGGAAATTCAATGTCTTTTGTCCCATATCGCTAAAGATATTGGGTTTGTACAGCGAACGAGCATGTAGCAGGTCCTTTGGATTCTTTTTTATTTTAGCAAGAATACTTAGTGAATAGTTGAATTGCTTTTTCAGGTACATAGAATTTCCCGTTGCTTTCTACAACAACACTTCCTAATTCATAATCTTTTCCACCGATACAGATAATGTTTTTATTAACAAATAATTTGGCCTCCGTATTATCGCGTTTTACTACAAGCACCGGGTTTCGTGCATCTTTTTTGTCAATCGTTACAATTGCACCAGTTTGTTTAAAGGCTGTTTCAGCATCTAAGAATAATTTGTTGGTTATTTCTCCTAATTGAAAGCCCATTGCTTTAGCCATTATTTTTGCAATGTCTGTATTTTGGACTAAACCGTATGGCTTTTGAGGACCGTAAGAGTATAAGAATACATCTTCACCCGTATGACCACCAGTTGTAAAACCGATGTTCGCCCGGTTGGCCAATAATTTAGTAAGGATTGGACCTACATCAGTTTTCTTTTGTACAGCTTTTAACTTTTCTCTTTCATCATCAGTTAGGTTGTCTAAACCGTAAAGAGCAGCGACTTCTTTTATATTAGATAAATCATCTTTTAGTTTATTTGTAGCACCTTCAAGTGTCATTTTTGCCTTTTTCAGTGGGTCAATGTAAGCTGATACTGGTGTGGTATCATAGCCTTTTGTGGTATTGCTGTTACCAATGGAAATACCGCTATTCCCATGATCCGCTAAAGCAATGACCATAGTGTTACCATCTTTCTTCGCAAATGTTAATGCTTCTGTAACCGCATCATCAAACGCCAATACATCGCTAATCATTCCGATTGGGTCATTTACATGTGCTGCCCAATCTGCCTTACTGCCTTCTACGAATAAGAAGAAACCATCTTTATCTTTTGATAATGTTTGAATTGCTTTTCTCGTCATCTGGGAAAGAGTTGGCTGCTCAGGATGATTTGCCTCACGATCCATATCGAATGCAAGGGCAGTATTAGAGAAAGAACCCCAGATTTTATTTGATTTGGAGTTTAATAACGCATCTTTTGTTTCGACAAAGTCGTACCCTTTTCCTTGAATCACTTTTACTAAATCTTCGTTGTCTTTACGAATTCCGTTGCTTGTCGTAGGCTGAAGTGCCGCCTTGCCACCACCTAATATAACTTCTATATTTTGATAAACTTGCTGTTCACCAATTACTTCAAAATTCTTGCGGTTAGCATGGTGGGCAGAGAAACTAGCCGGAGTAGCATGCTGAATTTCTGATGTAGCAATGATTCCTGTCGCGCGGCCGGAACGTTTTGCGCCTTCTAAGACGTTGGCAACTGGACGAAACTTGCATTCTTCTTTCACTGGTTCTAAGCCAGGTGAATTCACAACAGAAGGTAATACGCCCACGTAGCCTGAATTTGATTTATTTCCTGTTGCTAAAGCTGTGGCTGCTGGTGCAGAATCCGTAATAGCTGATTCTGCTGAATACGTACGAACACCTCCGGATACAATTTGATCTAGTGCAAGAGGTGAACCTTTATACCACCGGGCTAATGTTGTAGCAGAAGAGCTTGTCCCATCTATAACCATAAAAATCACATTTTTAGGTTGCTTTCCTACTTTTTTTACCTCAGCTTTTACCTCGTTATCGTTCATTATGCTTCCTGCTGCTAATGACCCTAGTGCTACCGTTCCTACTAATGTTAGTCTCATTATCTTTTTACGAAGGGTAGTCATTGTGGTTCCTCCATAGGTTGTTTTTGATATCCCAATCTAACATTCGTATGTAAACAAGGTTTTGATGTTTTAATATTGTTAGTAGTTCCCTATTGTCATGAAACTAACAATAACGATTGAGCCAAAAAATTAAATTTAAGCTACTTCTTCAGCAAAATATTCTCCTCATATAAAATCTCTTTGTTGCACGGTCTTTCTTATAAAAAGAATCTTCTCTTTATTTTAGGGGAAACATTTAAAAAAGGATGGTGGGAAAATGACAATTGATCGAGTTTGCACAATTGGGCCAGCAAGTAATAATAAAGAAACATTAGCGCAGTTAATAAACAATGGTATGAAAATTGTTCGGTTAAATTTATCACATGGCACGCATGAAAGTCATAAAGATATCATTCGTTTAGTAAAATCGTTAGACGATTCTATTAAAATTCTAGGGGATGTACAAGGTCCTAAAATAAGATTGGGTGAAATGAAAGAGGAACAAATTACACTTGAAGCAGGGGAGTTATTTATTTTACATACCAATCCAGTTCAAGGGAATAAAGAAGAAGCAAGTGTTGATTATGTAGGGATTGCGAATGACGTGAAAGTTGGAAGTAGGATTCTTATAAATGATGGAGAAGTTGAGTTAATCGTTGAAAAGGTAAGTGCGGACAAAATAGAAACGAGGATAAAAATAGGTGGAAATATTGCCTCTCATAAAGGGGTAAACTTACCAGGTGCAATTGTTAGTTTACCAGCTATTACAGAGAAAGATAAAAAAGACATTCAGTTTCTTTTAGAAGAGAATGTTGATTTTATTGCGTGTTCCTTTGTGCGAAAACCTAGTCATATAAAGGAAATACGAGATTTTATACAAGAGCATAAAGAAACTTCCCCAAATTTAATTGCAAAAATAGAAACGATGGAAGCAATCGAGAATTTTCAAGACATATGCAAAGAAGCGGATGGCATTATGATCGCAAGGGGAGATTTAGGTGTGGAACTGCCGTATCAATTTATTCCGCTTTTACAAAAAATGATGATTCGTGAGTGCAATCGAACGAATACATATGTAATTACAGCGACACAAATGCTTCAATCTATGGTAGATCACTCTATTCCTACAAGAGCTGAGGTGACTGATGTATTTCAGGCTGTATTGGACGGAACGAATGCTGTTATGCTTTCTGCTGAAAGTGCGTCAGGGGATCATCCAATCGAAAGTGTGAAAACATTACGTCTCGTTTCTGAATTCGCTGAGCATGTAAAAAAAGACGGTCCTTTTGCGATGAAAGATGTACTAGAATTGCTGCATAAGTCTCTTTAGTTTATCCCGCTATTTGTGGGCAGTAAAACTCCCACCTCAAAATTCGGCTGGTGCAAAGAAGTTAGGTGGGAGTCGGGCTGCACGTAAACACCCCATTGATTAAATTTTCACTTTATATAGAAGGATTTATCTCTCATCCTAAAAACGTACGGAAACGAATCAGGGTATGAGGTACCATTTTAGTAGTTACTTACAGATTGAAAGGTGACATATCTGCTACCTATATGAAAGAATCATTATGGAACATGGAGGATTTAAAATTAATTAATCCAATTATCTCATTTAAAATATGTTCATTCCTATTCATAAATGATATCCTTATAGTTGAATACTTTTGCTGAATCAGCAAGAATTTGTTGTTCTTTCTGTATGAATTCAACTTTTTTATGGAAAGATATGTTAGTAAGTGTGCAATTTGAACGTTTTACTTTTTAGAGTATGATAGGAGGAGAATGAATATGGAAGCAATTGAAGTAGGCGAAGTTTTTAGTCTTAGTGATGAGAATAATGAAGAACAGGAAGTTGAAGTACTTGGAGCGATGGATGTCGAAGGAGCAGAATACATTGCGGTTGCCTTTGTAGAAGACATTCAAACAGAAACAGAGGAAGACATTGATATCTTCTTTTTAAAAGTAGAAGAAGATAATGAATTCTCATACATAGAGAATGACGAGGAATTTGAAAAAGTATCTGCGGCGTTCGAGAAGATTATGGACGAGCAAGAACAAGAATAATAATAAAAAGAGTTAGACAAAAGAGGGAGATGCATATCTGCCCTCTTTTTTTGTATATGGTTGAAAATTACATTTTTAGTAATCAATAATCATATTATGTAAACTAAGTGGTTTTTTATTTCTTCACTAGAAAAACCACCCAAATGAGGGTGGCCCTTATTATATATAGTTATTAAATGTGTTATTTTCTAAGGAAGAAAGGGGAACCTTTACTTCACTACCTTCTTTCATATTTCGCAGCACAACTGTTTCTGTAGTAATTTCCTCTTCACCAATTATAAGCACATAAGGGATATTTTCTTTATTTGCATAATTAAGGGCACGTTTCAATTTACGCCCTGCTAGTTCAAGTTCGACTTTTAATGAAGTAGTAGTGCGTAATTGCTGGGCAATTTGTAAACATTGTAATTCAGTCCCGAGTGGAATGATAAAAAGATCCGCTATAGATGCTATTGTTTCTTGTTTTTGAAGCGCGGTATAAATAACATCTAAACCGAATGAAATCCCTACAGTTGGATAGCTCATATTATCACCACGGAAGGCGCCGATAATATTATCGTAACGACCACCGCTACCGATGCTAGATGTAATCATGCCATCTTTTAGAAAGATTTCATACACAGTGCCTGTATACATTGTGAGTCCCCTTGCTAAAAACGGATTGAATATCGTATTTTCATTTATTCCGAGAGCGAGTAAGTATTGCTGTAATTGTTGCAATTCGTTTACTCCATCGGCAACGAGTGGATTATTGAAAGTTTCTTTAAAGTCGGCAATAGTAAGTTTTAGGCAAGATACAACGGTATTACATATCGTGTCGGCCATTTCTACAGTAATCCCGCGCTCTAATACATCTTTTCGTACACCATCAATCCCAATCTTTTCGATTTTATCCAATGATAAAATTACGTCACTCGTTAATTCGGTAGGGATGTTAATAGACTGGAGAATACCGTTTAATAATTTTCGATTATTATATTGAATCGTTACTTCTAAGTTTAACGTTCGGAATAGTTCAAATGCCATGCTCATGAGTTCAGCTTCTGCCATGACAGACTCTACACCAACTATATCAACATCACATTGAATGAATTCACGAAATCTCCCTTGTTTAATCGGACCATCTCGAAATACTTTACCAATTTCATATCGTTTAAAAGGAAGGCGGATGTTCGGATTCATCGCGACAACTTTTGCGAAGGGAATTGTTAAATCGTAACGTAAGGCAAGGTCGCGTTTTCCTTGATCCTGAAGTGTGTATATTTCTTTTAAAATCTCATCACCACCGCCGTACTTGTATGACATAAGTTCATACATATTTAACGTTGGAGTTTCTAAAGGTTTACACCCATAGCGTTCAAATGTATCTTCACACGTTCTTTTAATTTTATTCCGCAGCACTTGCTCCTCTGGTAAATAGTCTTTTGTCCCTTTTACATTTTTCATTTCCACCATAATCACTCCTCTTTTAAATTAAAAAAAGCTATGCGGGTATAAAAATACCCACATAGCTGTATAAACGCTTCGTGGGTCAACAGGAAAAGCCCTGTACCCACGAAGAAAAATTTTTCTTCGGATACACGGCGTTACGTATGATGATGAAGTTGGAAAGAAGTATTAAAATTTCGCATTACAAATCTCTCCTTAACATAAGTTTTTCAAAATTATATCAGATGAATTTTGAAAAATCAATGTTTTCAGTTTTGAAAAAAGCGTGAAGTGATGTAGGAGAAATGGAAAAGAGTGTATAATAAAAGAAAACTTAATGATATGAAATAACCTTTTAAGGAGAACATTATGAAAAAAGATAAAACAAATGCGATGCGAATATTAGATAAAGAAAAAATTGAATATTCCATGATGTCATACGATCCAAATGACGGGAAAATTGATGGCGTATCAGTAGCGGAGAAGATTGGACGAGAAGTGAGAGAAGTATATAAAACACTTATCGCTCAAGGGAATAGTAAGGATTATCATGTGTTTATTATCCCAGTAGATGAGGAATTAAATTTAAAAGCAGCTGCAAAAGCAGTAGGTGAAAAAAAGATAGAAATGATTCCTGTTAAAGATATTACGAAAGTTTCAGGATATATTCGCGGCGGTTGTTCACCAGTAGGGATGAAGAAGTTATTTTCTACATGTATTGATGAAAGCGCCCAATCGCTCGAAACGATCATTGTAAGTGGCGGGAAAATTGGCGTGCAAATTGAGCTTAAAGTTGAAGATTTGATGAAAGTGACGAGAGCGCAATTTGGAGAAGTAACGAAATAAATAGTGAAATTTAAAGGGATATAGGATCCTTACATATTTGAAAACAAAATTGCTAGTAAACCAGTGAATTTGAAATACAATCTTTATTAAGGCTTAATTTCTAAAGAATACTTTAATATCAATCCCACAGCATATTTATAATATGTTGTGGGATTTTTCTACTTGAACCTCTAAAATTGAACAACTTCATTATTTTTAAAGTAACGTGTACTGAAGGGAAAAGATAAATATACCTTTATATAACTTCAAAGAGAACTCATTGAAATCCATATACTGAACTAATTCTAGTTCAGTATATGGATTTTGGGTTTTAACGGGTCAATCCATTTAAAAACAATATATTTCATCTATTATGCTTTAAAAAAACGAACATTTTAATACATTTATATAAAAACGTTCATATTTTTGTTGTATATTCACAAATAGTTTGTTATATTAGCAATATAATAATTTTAAATAACATCACTCGTATATACTCGGTAATATGGTCCGAGCGTTTCTACCTAGTTCCCAATGAAAGAACTGGACTACGGGTTAAAGTATTCGGTCGTTCGGTGTATTGAGCCGCTACCGATCTATAATTTAGCAATGGCCTCATCTTTTGCTTAATTAACTTTGACTACCGTAGTTCTAGAAAGTAGAGATTCTTCTACAATTTCTAGAGCTTTTTTCTTTGGACCAAAACATCGAGTATAGAAAACAACAAGAGAAAGAGGAGAGATTATTTATGAAGAAAAACCTGTTGAAAAAATATGGTGCTCTAGCAACTACTATCGCATTATCATTCTCAATACTTGCAGGATGTAATGCTAGTCCAAAACAAGCAGCAGAGGCGAAAAGTACTCAAAATCCTATCTTAATTCAAGGCCCAATGCCAATAGAAGCTGAAAAATTTGCAAAAAGGTTAAAAAATGTGAAAGAAGAAAAGTCTGGGAGTTTTGTATTTTATAAAGGAACTGTAGACAATTATCCTGTAATCGTTGCGAAAACAGGTAAAGGAATGGAAAATACAGCAGCCGCTACAGCAGTGGCTATTGAAAAATATAAGCCTATAGCGATTATTAACCAAGGAACATCAGGTGGACATGATCCTAATTTAAACGTATTTGATATTGTTTTAGGAAAAAAAGTCGCGAATATAGGTTCATTAAAAACAACAAATATGAATGAGAACCAAGGGATTGAGCCGGCAAAATGGATATCTATGGACCTGATGGCTTCTGAAGGAAGTGCAGGAGAAGATCCAAATGCTGAGAAAATCCGATACTACGAGGGAGATAAGGATTTACTTGCAGCAGCTAATGCAGTAAAAGACAAGTATACAAAAGGTAAAGTGGTAGAAGGTACTATAGGTTCAGCAGACGTTTGGAATAATGAAGTTGATAGAATTAAGTGGTTCCATACAAAATACGGTACATCTGTAGAAGAAATGGAAGGTGCTGCCGCAGCCCAAATCGCGAAAGCTTATGACGTACCATTCTTAGGAATTCGAGTATTATCTAACAATAAAACAAACGGCGGAAAATACAACCCAAATACCGCAGCGGCAAATCAAGAATATGTATATGAAGTAGTTAAAAAGTATATAGATTCGGTGCCAAATAAATAAAGATAGTACTATTCTTATCATAAACGTCAAGTAACTCCAAAAGTTTTCGAGACAGAT
The DNA here is from genome assembly GCF_042136375.2 of Bacillus altaicus. NCBI lineage: Bacteria > Bacillati > Bacillota > Bacilli > Caryophanales > Bacillaceae > Bacillus > Bacillus altaicus. The sequence continues at coordinate 2,387,163 of NZ_CM143394.1, forward strand.
AGACCTATATTAGGATTAGTAGTTGGAAAAGAAAAGCTTGTTTCTTATTTGAAAAGATAAGAAATGAGCTTTTTTATTTAAAATAAATTGAGTAATTAGTTTATAGCATTAATGTATAACATTGAATATTGTAATAATATAATGGAGGTGAATGTAATATGGCTTTTACTACAGGTCCTATTGAAAACTTGGGAAATCAACCTGCTAATGCAAATAGAGTTAGGGTGAAAATCCTTAACCGTACTGCTGGCCCACTTACTGGAGTAGCTAGAGTTTTTAGACTTGACGGTTCAATAGTATTAATTGAACAGGTGAATTTCAATGTGAATTCTAATGCTTCTACTATTGAAACTCTAAGTTTAGTTCATCCTGCTTTTGGACAAGCATTTGAATATGAAGTTCAAATTGTTCCTAATCAACCTGGTGGACTATATAGTGTTTATGGAATAACAGCTGAAAGTGTTATTATTACTGCACAACGTGTTGTGAATGCAGAATTAACACAGTTTCTTTAATTAAAATAGATTGGTGCCTACATGGTATCCAATCTATTTTTGTACTTATTCTTCAGAGGAAGAAGAGTTTTACACAAAAAATAAAGACAGTTATGGAAAAAGGAAAAGTCGAGCTATTATCTTGATTTGTACTATTTCTGTCCTAGACTCTATCTGTTTTGTTGCACGGTTTTCTTTGAATGATTTTTATTCAAAATGTTTTTTGAACAATTTATTAAATATGCATAATTGCATAAAAAAATCGAAATTTATAAGTTAACATTAAACTACTTTTTAATTGTAAAGAATAGTTTAATAATCTTTACTAGAGAAGGATATTCCTTGTGAAAAGTGAATTTTTTTGAAAAGTAGATAAACCAAAAGTGTGGAAATGATACAGACTGAATAGGGTTTTGTATTAAATAAAAAGAGAAGGGGAATGGAGTTTTAAACGTTTTCGTAGTTTTAGGGAGAACATTTTTAGTGAATGACTTCAAATTATATTTTAAAGGGGAAATGGGTATATGAAGTTCCGAAACACAAAACTTGCTATGGTTACACTATCTTCATTTTTTATTTTAGTTTCTGCATCTCTATCATTCATAGAGATCATACATGGTGAAGTAGTTTCTGCATCTCCACAAGTAGATACGTTTTCAGCACAAGAGATTACTGTAAAAAACTATGACGATACATATTATAATAACGCTATAGGAAAAACGGGTTTAGAATTAAAGAAGGAACTTCATAATGTTATTGATAATCATACAAAGATATCATACAGTGCGGTTTGGGAAGCGCTAAGAGATACTGATGAAGATCCAAATAATAAAAATAATGTGTTGCTCTTATATACGGGGCGTTCGCAAGGGAAATTTACGAATGGTTCAGGAGTTGATAACTGGAACCGAGAGCATGTTTGGGCAAAATCACACGGTGATTTTGGAACGGCTGCAGGACCAGGAACAGATCTGCATCATTTAAGAGCGACAGATGTATCTGTAAATAGTTCACGTGGAAATCTGGATTTTGATAATGGTGGTATGAATCATTCGGAAGCGACAGAATGTAAATATGATAGTGATTCTTGGGAACCTCGTGATAGTGTAAAAGGAGATATCGCTAGAATGCTGTTTTACATGGCTGTTCGTTACGAAGGAGACAACGGCGAAATAGACTTAGAACTAAATGAAAAGGTGAATAACAACAAAGATCCATACATGGGGAAACTATCTGTTTTACTAAAATGGAATGAACAAGACCCTGTCGATGATTTAGAGCGAAAGCGTAATGAAGTGATTTTTACAAAATATCAACATAATCGCAATCCTTTTATTGATCATCCTGAATGGGTAAATAAAATTTGGAACTAAGATTTTTAAAGAATTTTTAGTGGCATTATACTTTGACAGAAGGGATGGATCATTATGATCAATCCCTTCTTATATTTATGCTAGAATAAATGGTTTTCATAGGAGTGGAATAGATTATAATAAAGCTTTTTACTTAAAGCAATAGTTTCAAGTGGTAAGCTTTATTTTCCTTCATTTGTATATAGCGTTCACCGCACATGCAAATTATTGCAACATTAGACAGGGAAACGAAAAAAATCCAAGAATATGTAATATAAAAGGAAAAGAAAAGAGGGAAAGAGATGTGGAAAACTACGGATCTATGTGATGAATTTGAACAGGAATTACAAATATGTCGCCAGTCTTTTCAATCTTATGGGAAGAAAGAACAATTCTATGGGAAAATCGCAACAGTAAAAGTGAAGGATGATAATGTACTAGTAAAAGAGGGGTTACAAACACTGCCAGAAGGAACAGTATTAGTTGTTGATGGTGGAGCTTCTAAAAATTGTGCGTTACTTGGTGATAATTTAGCAGCTATTGCGGAAGAAAGAAACTTAGCAGGAATTATTGTAAATGGATATGTTCGTGATTCTATGGAGCTAAAAAATATTAATATTGGTATTTTAGCGTTAGGGACGATGCCAAATAGAAGTGTAAAAGAAGGAAAAGGAGAAAGAAATATTCCATTGCAATTTGGTGAAGTTGAATGGAAACCGAATGAATATGTTTATGTAGATGAAGATGGAATTATTGTTAGTGATAAAAGCTTACATAGTGAGGGATGACTTCTATTAATGGAAGGCTATTAAGCTATTATTCTTAGAAAATAAATCCGATAAAGCATGGACAAAATTCTTTGTCAATAGTAAAATAATACAGAAAATCAAAATTTGCAGAATGTATAGGTTTATCGTTTTACGATAAAGTGAAACTTTAATCAGTGGGGATTTTGTTCATCCCCACTGATTATTAGCCTTCACCAATCGGGCATTTACGGGCAGTTGATCCCCACCTAACTTCTTTGCTTTCGTTGAATTTGAGGTGGGGGTCTTACTGCTCGTTAATGCGGGTAGGAGGTGTTGTACATTTTTGTTCGACACTTACAAAAAGAGAGTGTCAACCGCATACCCTTAAAGGGTCTTTTTTTGTGTAAATGTTAGTAAAGGGAGGGGATTTTGGGATGGCAATGTTAAAGAAATGGCTGCTTACATCATTAATGGCAGTGGCACTTGTATTTGTTTCTTTTGCGAATACAGTACATATTACGTTTGCTGAAGGAAAGACAGCGAAACTTGCAATTATTGGTGAATCACAAAAAGGAATTATGTTATGTCCGAAAGAAGTTTCCATTGAAGATGGAGAAACAGCTTTTAGTTTGCTACAAAAAGTCATGGGTGACAAAGTAACATCTGAAAGTATGTCATTTGGAACGTATATAAAGGGCATCGATGGATTAATGGCCGGAGCAACGAGCGGTTGGTTGTATGATGTAAATGACAAATCTGCAGAAGTTGGGGCGGATAGTTATAAATTAGAGTCTGGGGATGTTGTTGCATTTCGTTACGTCGCAGACTGGAGCAATATGAGTCAAGAAACATTGCAACAAACGTTAGATAAATTTGGCACTTGTAAAACTGTAGAAGAGCCAAAGGTAGAGGAACCGAAACCAGAAGAACCGAAACCAGAAAAACCAGATGGTAAACCAGAGGAACCAAAACCAGAAGAGCCAAAAACAGAAAAGCCAGATGGTAAACCAGAAGAACCAAAACTAGAAGATAAAACAACAGAACAACCAAAGCAAGAGAAAGTCGAAATTCCAGCCGCACAATTAAACGAAGCGATTTCTAAAACGTCAGAAAAGATGTTACAAGATGGAATTGGTAGTGATTGGGTTGCGATTGGACTTGCTCGTTCAGGTGTAAATGTTCCACTTGAAACGAAAATAAACTATGTTAAGCCAGTAGCTGAAAAAGTTAAGAAGCGTTTAAATCGTTTTTCAGCAACAGATTTAGCTAGAACGATTATTATGATGAATGCAATGAATGTAGATCCTACAAAGGTAGAGGGACAAAATTTAGTACAAAATTTATTTGAATCAGATAAAGTGAATTCCGTTACAGGATACGCATTTACATTACTTGCATTAGATACAAAGAAATATGAGGTTCCGGCCGAAGCAAAATGGAATCGAGCTGCTTTAGTACAAGCACTTTTACAGTCACAGCATACAGACGGTGGCTGGACGTATGATAGTTCAAGTAGTAAAGAAAGTGCTAGTAACGTTGATGTAACAAGTATGGTATTAGCAGCATTAGCTCCTTATCAAGAACAACAAGACGTTAAGCCAGCTATTCAAAAAGCTGTGGATTACTTATACAAGCAGCAGTTAGGTAATGGTGGTTTTGCCGCTGATGGACAAGAGAATTCTAATAGTACTGCACAAGCAGTTATTGGACTATCGTTAGTTAAAGATGTAGATCACAATCGTCTTAATAAAGCAGTACAAAATTTAATGTCATATCAGCTTCCAAATGGTGAGTTCAAATGGTTACCAAGTGATCAAAAAGGTAGCGGACTGGCTACAGAGCAAGCATTTTTAGCTTTACTTCAGTTTAAAGATCTTGGAAAATCGATTTATGATTGGTCAAATGTAGTAGAGAATGAAATCGATACGAAACCAATTGTAGAACCAGAGCCAATTGTGGAACCAGAACCAACTGTAGAAGAAAAAGAGGTTGTAGAACAACCGAAACAACAAGAAGAGTTACAAAAACAACCAAAAGATGAAAATCTAAAAGTTGTTGTAGATAACGAACGAGTTAATAAAGAAACAAATAAGAATAAGAATCAATTACCACAAACAGGAGCATCTTCTCATAGTGCAGCTACAGAAGTAGGTATGGGTGTATTATGTATCGCTTCTGCATATGTATTATGGAGACGTAAAGCAGCTTAACAAAAATTAGGAGCAATCATTTGCTCCTAATTTTATTATAAAAGGTGAGGGCTAATAATGAGTGGAGATGAACAAAATCTCCACTCATTAAAGTTTCACTTTATTATGAAAGGTGAGGGACAGCATGAGTAAGATGAAATGGTTCATTTCTTTAGTTCTTTCATTGGGATTATTAGCCGGATGTGAAGAAACGGCTGTAAAACCTGAGAAGAAGGCCGAACCTAAGCAAGAAGAGCAAAAAGAAGTAGCGAAACAGGAAGCACAAAAAGATGTACCGAAACCGGAAGAGAAACAAGCTGAACCGGAACAGAAACCACAAGAAGAGCAGAAAGATAAACAAGAACAAAAAGTAGAAGAGAAACCGAAAGAAGAAAAAGCGCAGGAACAACCTGAAGTAAAGAAAGAAGAGAAACCAAAGGAACAGCCTGCTGTAAATAAACAACCGGAACAACAAAAAGTACAAGAAGAGAAACCTCAGCAACCGAAAGCACCAGAAGTAAAAGAAGAAGCAAAGGTTGTTAATCAGCCGAAAGAAACACCGAAGCAGGAGCAAAAGGAAGACCCGAATAAAGGGCAACAACAGGTAACTGTGCCGGCTCCACCACAGTCAAATCCAGAACCAAATCCAGAACCAAAGCCAAAACCAGATCCAGTACCAGTACCAAAACCGCAAGAAAAACAAGTTACTATCTCAGTAAAAGGAAATGAAGGGTACTTATTAGGTGCAAAAAAGGTTAATGTACAAGAAGGCGACACAGTGTATAGTGTGTTAAAGGGCACAGGATTAGATGTTGATGCAATGGGTTCTAAAGGAGATGTTTACGTAAAAGGTATTGAAAACTTATATGAAAAAGATGTAAATGATAATAGTGGATGGAAATATCGTGTGAACGGTGCATTTCCGAACCGTAGCGCAGGTGTAGTTACAGTTAAGCCTGGAGATAAAGTCGAGTGGGTGTATGTATACTAAATTAAGAAAGGATCTTCGGTAAAGGACTATGAAAATAAGCTTTTCTTCTTTACATCCTTTTGTGAATTTTTTCTATTATATTGGGGTGATGATACTATGTATGATGTGTCTTCATCCTCTTTTTTTAATTGGAGCGATTATACTAATAGTAATCTTAAATATAGTACAAGGAAATGGCGAGAAAATAAGAAACATGCTGCCGAGTACTATCGTATTCTTTCTAATGGTAATTTTATTTAATTCTTTATTAACACATAGAGGGGCGACTACGTTATTTTGGTTAGGAGATAGCCGGATTAAGCTTGAGGCTTGTATGTATGGACTTGTTATGGGATTATTATTAGTTGCAATTATGTTTACATTTGCTTCTTATAACGATATTATTTCGAGTCATAAATTTTTATATTTGTTTTCAAGAATTTCACCGAAAGTTGCATTGTTAACGATGATTACAGTGCGATTTGTTCCTTTGTTTATTAGGCGGTTAAAGAAAATTACACTCGTCCAAAAAACGAAAGGTGTACAATTAGATTCAGGTTCACTCATTGAGCGTATAAAAAATGGAATGAAATTACTGCAAGTGTTATTAGTTTGTTCGTTAGAAGATGCACTACAAACAGCAGATTCTATGCAAGCTCGTGGATTTGGTGTAACGAAGCGTACGACATATATTCGATATAGAATGGAAAGACGTGATTTGTACACACTAAGTTATTTAAGTATTCTATTTATAGCTTCATTCATATTTAGTTATTATGGCGGAGGGAAATTGATTATTTATCCGAAAGTGGAATCAATACTGTTCCAGCAATACGATGGAATGATGTTTTTCCTATTTATGATGTTTATTAGTTTACCAATTATGATGGAAGGAAGGGAATGGATATGGTGGCGCATGCAGAAATAAAGAATTTATCATTTATATATGCTGATGAAAATGAAGAAGCGTTACAGCATATTTCTCTTTCTGTTCAAAAAGGAGAATTTATAGTACTTGCTGGTGGTTCCGGCTCTGGGAAGACAACTTTATTGAAGCATTTCAAAAAGGAGTTACTTCCAATTGGCACGCGTTCTGGGCATACATATTATGATGGTGCTTTATTAGAAGATGTACCAGATTTATTATCTGCACAAGAAATTGGGATGGTATTTCAAAATCCAGAAAATCAGCTCGTAATGGATACAGTTATTCAAGAATTAGCATTCTCGTTAGAAAATATCGGGCTACCATCACATATTATTCAAAAAAGAATAGCGGAACTTATTAGCTTTTTAGGATTTCAAGATTTGTTACATCAATCTGTTCATACTTTATCTGGTGGTCAAAAACAACTAGTAAATTTAGCAGCAGTATTAGTCATGCAGCCGAAGCTACTATTACTGGATGAACCGACAGCGCAGCTAGATCCGATTGCTGCGAAAGAGTTTTTAGGATTGTTAAAACGTATTAATGAAGAACTTGGAATTACGATAGTTTTAAGTGAACATCGTTTAGATGAAGTGATGTCGCTAGCGACTCGTGTCGTTTGTATGAATAACGGGAAAATTGTTTACGATGATATTCCTAAAAGTGTGATAGCGAACATGTGGGAAGTAGAAAAGTTCCGTCCATTCATTCCGCAAATTCCAAGATTGTTTTTAGAGTGGAATGTAGAAGATATTCCATTTACAGTGCGCGAAGCGCAAATGAAAATGAATGATTTTTCAGCGATATCATATAGGAATGGGCAAGTAGAACAATGTGAAAAGCAAGAAGTAGTTTTAAGTGCAGAACATATATCTTTTCAATATGAAAAAAATAGTCCACTTATTTTACGAGATTTAACAGTGAACATCGAAAAGGGAAAATGGACAGCTCTAGTTGGGAAAAACGGAACTGGGAAGTCTACACTGTTAACGATTTTAGCAGGATTACAAAAAGCTAGAAGAGGTAAGGTAAAGTGGAATGGAAAAGTGATACATAAAATTGATTCGAAAGAACGATTTAAAAGTATAGGGTACGTATCGCAACATCCGTACTATCATTTTACATTTGATACAGTATGGGAAGAGGTTTATGAGCGTGCCCATGAATTATATGGCGAAGAGGGAAAAGTAATAGCAGAAGAAATGTTGAAAAAGTTCTGGTTAGATTCACTTAAAGAGCGCCATCCACATGATTGTAGCGGCGGAGAGCAACAATTACTCGCATTATGTACAACGTTATTATCAAAGCCAACTTTATTATTACTGGATGAGCCGACAAAGGGACTCGATCCATGGAAAAAGGAAAGAATAGGAGAGCTATTTAAACAGTTGCAAAAAGAAGGTACAACAATTGTAATGGCAACGCATGATATTGAGTTTGCAGCGAAATACGTTGATCAATGTATGATGTTATTTGACGGGAAAGTTATTATGAATGATGCACCGAAAGAGTTCTTTAGTGGTAACTTCTTTTATACAACATCTATTAACCGATTCATCCGTAGAGAGTTGCCATTTGCATTAACGTGGGAGGATGTGTACGAAGCGTGTCCAAACGATATGTTGCATTTATAATATTTGTTTTTGCCGTTGTAATATGTACACTACTCTTTACGACTCTTATTATGGACGGGTATTACATGGTAAGTAGTTTGTTTTTATTAGCTATCATTATGTTACCTTTCTATGTCCGTTTTGAAAGGAAGGCGTTTGTTTCACGTGAAATTGTTATCGTTGCTGTGTTAGCGGCGATTGCAGCGGTTAGCCGGGTACCATTTTCTATTTTACCGAGTGTACAACCGACTTCTTTTGTCATTATCGTTTCTGCAATTGTTTTTGGGAGTGAAACTGGCTTTATGATTGGGGCAACGGCGGCTATTGTATCTAACATTTTTTTAGGACAAGGTCCGTGGACTCCGTGGCAAATGTTCTCTTGGGGCATGATCGGGTTTATAGCAGGATTACTCCGAAATACATTTTTGATGAAAAAACTATGGGGACGACTCATATATGGATTTGTCGTTGGATTTCTATTTGGCTGGATTATGAACTTTTGGGGACTTCTTGGCTTTATACAGGAAGCAACGTGGGAAACAGTTATTGCTTACTATGTCGCAAGTTTTTCATTCGATCTTAGTCACGCGATATCGAATGTTATTTTCCTTCTGTTATTTAGCACGTCATGGATTACGATCCTCACAAGATTTAAAAAGAAATACGGTATATTAGATGAGCATAACGTGACATAGAAAAGCATACTCATATAAGGTAGGGTCGCGACTTACATATTCGTTTGCCTCTTTCATGCTTCTTACATATTGTAAGGAGCATTTTTTATTGTCAAAAAATAGATTCAATATATATCCGTTATTATATGAAATTATTTGTATAATAGTAGGTGAGAACTATTTTCAAGAGGGAGGTGTATAGTTAATGACGTTAGTTATTCCGAAGCAACATGGAGCATGGGCGATGCTTGTCATACCATTTCTATTAAGTGTATTACTTGGTAAACCTACTTTTTATCATATTCCACTGTTTTTAGCCTGGTTCTTTATCTATCTAGCTACTTATCCATTTCTTATGTACATAAGGCAAAGACGAAAAAAAGAATTTCTACACGCTGCAATTGTTTATTTTAGCATTGCATTCGTATTTGGGATGATTTCTTTATTATATGAATGGCGAATTCTTTTATTCGCAGTATTAATGATTCCATTGTTTATTGTAAATATGTATTACGCTCGTCAAAAAAATGAACGAGCATTACTAAATGACATTTGCGCGATTATAGTGTTCTGTATGGGTGGTTTAATAAGTTATTATTTCTCAATGAAATTTATTGATAGAACAGCATTATTCATTGCGCTTATTTCATTTCTATATTTTTTAGGAAGTACGTTTTATGTGAAAACGATGATTCGTGAAAAAAACAATTCGAAGTATCGTTTTATATGTTGGGGATATCATATTGTATTGACGGTAATTGTATTTGCTATAAATCCATGGTGTTCACTCATATTTGTACCAAGTGTAATTCGGGCCATTATGTTGTATGGCAAAAAGATTTCTATATTAAAAGTAGGGATTTTAGAAATTGTTAATTCTGTATATTTTTTAATAATAACGGTAATAATGATGAAGTATGCCATTTAGAAAAACTTCCCATCTTTTGATGGGAAGTTTTCATTCTTGTTCTAAAATATGAACGGTATAATCGCATCTTTGTAATGCTTGTTCTACAGCGTAAAGGGATTGTTCAATACGTGCACGATTAAAATCTTCTTCAACAGTTTGTAATGCATCTTCTAAACAATGTTTCGCTTCTTGTAATGATTGAAAAGAATCTTGTACGTATCCACGAGCATTCTTTTTCAACGTAGTAGCCTCCTTTTGTACATCTTTTTGTAGTATGAACAATAAAGAAGAAAATATAATTTTTATATTTATTTGACAATTATAATAAAATTACGTATAGTTAAATTTAAAGTGAATATTTTCTTATCCAGAGAGGTGGAGGGACTGGCCCGATGAAACCCAGCAACCGCGATGCAGGTGCTAATTCCAGCAGAACATATTTGTTCTGGGAGATAAGACGAAGATATACGTAACTTCTTCTTATCGGAGAGGTTTTTTTGTTGCAAAAAAACCGATTACGAAAACATATAATAAGAAGAAAGGGGTTGCGAAGTACTGTGACACTCGAAAAATACGTAAAACTGCGTAGTACAGTTTATGAATATATGATAGAGCAAGATAAGCCAATATCATTGTTAGATATTCAAGAACATATCGTTTCGCATCATGAAGGAAAATTCACTAAAAAAATGTTACATCAATTTTATTTATCAAGACTATTAGATGAACTCAAACTGGATGGGAAAATTACTTTAGCTGATGATGAATATCGCTATGCTGAAAAAGGGGTATTTTATAAAGCGGGAAAAGGGAGCTAGGCTCTCTTTTTGTCTTGAAATAACGAAGTATGTAGAGTAAAAGACTGCTAAAGCAGCCTGATACAAGGGAATGGGTGTTGAGTGTGTAGTGTCAAAGATTGAATGTGCCTGAAAGAGGCACTTCATATCGGCTGCAAATGAAAAGAGACACCTTCGCCGAATAGGTGTCAGTCGTTTTGTCACGTAGACTCGCTACTTGACAGTTATTAGAATAACATGCAGTATTTTGGAAGTCAAAAGGGAATTAAAGGAAGAGGTGTTGTGATGTATGCGTACTTATTAAAAGATATAACGAAATCGATTCCAAAGTACATTATAGATAGAGGATATGAATATTATGAAGAGGGACATGTAGAAGATGTTGAAATACACGACAAGAAAGTATTTGCTTTCGTTACTGGAAATGCAGGAAACTATGAAGTGATTATTGATCTTGAAGATTTTACAGAAAGTAGCTGCGAGTGTCCTTATGAAAATTATTGTAAACATATGGCGGCAGTTGTGTATGATATTCAAGGTGCTGGTGAGAGTACGGTTAAAGAGAAACTGAACGGTTTAGAAAAAGAAGAGTTACTAACAGTATTAAATCGTTTGTTACAAAGTTCGAAAAATGTGCGAATTGTAGAGAAGATGTTAAAGAAGGGGAAACTTTAACTAAAGAAGGAGTTGTTTTGTAGTGAACGTACTAATTATATACGCTCATCCTAATCCTTCAAGCTTAAACGGGGCGATTTTAGAGCATGTGCAAAAAGGACTTGGGGAAACAAATCATTCTGTTACAATACTTGATTTGTATAGAGAACAATTTGATCCAGTGCTTGTATTTAATGAAGAGAAAAAAAGACGTGATTTATTACATGAAGAAGAGACGGAGCGATATAGAGAATTAGTGCAGAAGGCGGATATTCTTCTTTTCATATATCCGATATGGTGGTGGGGCATGCCTGCTATTTTAAAAGGATTTATCGATCGTATTTTTGTAGCTGGATTTGCTTATAAATATGAGGGATCATTACCGAAAGGCTTATTGAAAGGAAAGAAGGCGTGGGTTATTAATACGTTAGACTCACCGTTATGGTACGTGGCCCTATTATATCGATCAGCAGATTGGATTATGATGAAACGAGGGGTTTTACGTTTTTGTGGTATTCGCGATATAAAACGGTCAGTTTTTCAATCTGTGAAAACGAGTAAACTAGAGAAGCGTGAAAAATGGCTATTACAAATAGAAGAAAAGGCTCGTACATTATGAATGAAATCGATCGTATTATAAAGTGTTGCAATTATGATGACGAACTTTTTCGTACGTATATTAAGTGTTTAGTCCAATTGAAGAAGTGTAGTGAAACGTTAAAACAAATTCAAATACAATTAAGAAATGATTATTTAATAAGAGGGATTTGTGAAAGAGAAGTTGATGAGGTGATTAGGGGAAGTAAAGAATATGAAACATATTTTCTTCCTAAAGTATTGCAGTGGAATTTCCTTAAGAACAATCCTCATATGATTGAAAAAGTGTGTGAAGATTTGTTTACATATGAAGCATTAAATCATGCCGAGATAGAGTGGAGAAAGGTAATAAGCTGTATAGATAACGAATGATTTATTATATAAAAAAGCTAGTATAAAACTAGCTTTTCGTTTAAATAAATAAGAAACATAGACTAATGATAAATCCTGCATATAGTAAGTTAACAACACAAAATCCCATAATATCACGAGCGCTTAAACCAGCTATCGCTAATGCGGGTAGTGCCCAGAAAGGTTGAATTAAATTTGTCCAAGCATCGCCCCATGCAATTGCCATCGCTGTTTTCGCAGCAGGTACACCAAGTTCAGCGCCAGCTGGAATCATAATTGGTGCTTGCACTGCCCATTGACCGCCTCCAGATGGAACGAAAATATTTACAATGCCAGCACTTAAAAATGTAAAGAGCGGGAATGTGGTTTCATTTGAAATACTAATAAAGAAAGTAGAAATAGCTCCTCCAAGCGAAAGCCCTTCACTATTTACTCCAATCATCATCCCCATAATTCCAGCATAGAACGGAAACTGAAGTAAAATGCCTGAAGCACTCTTAGTTGAGTCAGAGAAAGCGCGAATATATTGAATCGGAGTACGGTGGAAAATAAGACCGGCAATTAATAACATAAAAATAACGATATCAAGTGTAAGGTTAAAGCCTTTCGTACTAAAATAGTTAAAAATATAAATAAGACCTAATAATCCGATGCAAAGTGTAATAAACATACTATTTTCCATTTTTTCAGCGAATGTTTTTTGCTCTACTTCTTGAGCGGCAGCCTCTTCATGGAACACGCTAGGGTCTACAGTAATTGTATGTTTTTCATCTGGATGCATTGCTCGGTTAATAAGAGGCATCGTAACGAGAAAGATAAGAACTGGAACGAGAGCGTATGGTGAGAATAACGTTTCTGTTATTGGAATCGCTTCTTTAATACTTCCAGCTGTCGTTTTGATTAACGTTTCGCCGCCTGTTGCTAATGTAAGAGGGATAGAAGCAGAGAGACCGGCATGCCAAATGAGAAATCCGGAGTAAGAAGAAGCAATTGCTAACCTATAATCTAATCCTTCTAACTGTCTTGCGACTTCTTTTGCATATAAAACAGATACAACAATACCAAATCCCCAGTTTACGTATGCTCCTAGTAAACTTACGATTGAAATTGCAATAATACCTTGTCCATTTGTTTTCGGTAGTTTCGCTGCTTTCGTTAATCCTTTTTTAATAAGAGGAGCGTTTGCTAATGCAGATCCTGTCACGAGTACAAGAGCCATTTGCATAGAAAAGGCAAGAAGTCCCCAAATGCCATTGCCCCAATGCGTAATCATTTCAACGGGTGTTTGGTGCGTTGCAAACATGCCGAAGAAGATAACGAAAACAGTTAATAAGCATGATAAAATAAACGGTTCTGGTAAGAAGCGTTGTACTAAGGCAACACATCCATTTGTAAATGAACGAAACAAAATAAATCAACCTCCTTATGTATGTTTATTACAATATTCGAGGTTGTTTGAGTAATATCCTTTAATATATAGAAAATTCAGATAACAAAGAGTGGTTGTCGTAATTTATTGATAGATCGATATTATTAATAAATGGATAGGCTTATACTAAGTTGGATAGATTAAAAAAGTGCACCTCCGATTGTTAGACTGTGTCTAATAATCGGAGGTGCACTTCAAAGGAGGCAACTTTTTTTATTGAACTAAAGCACTCGTTAGCTTAATAGCAAATGATTACAACGGGCTATTTCTCCCAAAGTTCGATCAATCGACCTTCAGGATCTTTAATCCAAATAAACTTTCCAAATTCACTAATCTCTTCTTTCTTTTCAAGAGGTACACCAATTTGTTCAAGATGCTGAATAGTCTCGTTTAGATTATGTACTTGGAAATTTAACATCACTTGTTGTTCTGTAGGAAAATAACTGTCATTCTCGGCAAAGAAAGAAAAGATAGTCTCAGTTCCTAATTCGGGTTTAATCACAGTCCCATTCCAATTTTCTATTTCAATCTTCAACACCTCACTGTACCATTTTTTTATAACATCAAGATTCTTAGTTCTCCAAAATATTCCTCCGAAACCTTTTATCATTGTATTTAACTCCTATCTATCTTTAAATTTTTAATGACATAAGTTCAACCTTCAATAAAACGCAGTGCACAACGGGAATGGTGATCGGTTAGATCTTTTGCAAATTGTTGATTCGGAAATCCTCTGTGAAGCAATCTCAACCCGCCTGAAGTTAAGGATATATGATGATGGAATCGATAGAATAACATCCTGTTGGGGTCGAGAGTATCATTCTTTAAATATCGATAATAATCCCCAAATCGAAACTGCAAAAAACTGTGCTCATGCTCAATATCAAAGAACTCGGCTCCTTCGATATCAATCAAATAAGGTTCTAGTTTGTCATTAATTAATACATGATCAGGGCCGAGTTCCCCATGTATAAATCCATAACGACTTCTTGGTTCGATTTTTGATTCAAGCTCGTACAATGTATCGAGTAGATTGCTATGACTAGCCCGGATGCTGTCAATATGTTGGCATGCGTAATCTAAATCTTTTTTTGCATTCTTCATTTGCAAGTGATGACATTTTTCCGTGTTGATCCCACTTTGATTCGCTCTCCCATGAGTAAGTCTCTCGTTGGCATGCATGTCTGCCAGCATATCTCCTATCCGCTGAAACACTTTATCTTTAACATATGAATCGGAATGTTGAAAATAAACTTCTGCCTTTTGTCCACTTACATATTCAACGAGAGCATAATCATAAGGATAACGGTTTCTTTCCTTATTCAGATCATATAGAAGGGGAGTTTGAATTCCTTGTTGGATTAAATACTTGTTATTTAATTCAAATAAATCACTACTATAGGATTGCTCATGTATATCTCCGTTCGCTATTTCTTCTTGAAAATAATTCATGGTAAGATCCCAAACATACAGAACGCAGGAAAATCCATTGCTGCAGTCAATCTTATAGACTACCTTTTGTGCACCGCCATGCATTTTCGTTACACTAGAAACCAAATAACTGGTACCAAAGACTTTTTGCATATACTCCTGTAAATCAGATTGATCAAGGTGACAAATGATTCTCAATGAATAACACCCCTTTTTTTAGGTTTTGCTGTCAATCAAACTATATAAAAAATCTAACCAAAAGTATAGATTGTTTATTTATAATTTGTTATGATGTTAAATTGGGTCTGGAAAAATAGTCATATAAAAACCGGTTGGAGCTCCAATGGTTTTTTTGATGAAATCATTCTTACTTCTCAAATACCTCGCCACACAAAAACTTAAAATGAATGAATCTATACGATTTTCAATCCTTCTTCTTTTCACTAACTTTACCATTATTTTTAATTGAGTATTACTGCCCCATCAGTTTAAGTGAAAACCTTCATAATCTTAATGATCTATTCAAACTTGAATAATCTAATTGCCTGAAAACGTTCCTCAACAATCTGGCCCTTTAGTGGAGTAACTTTATTACTACTCAGCAGTTCCTTAATCCGCCCTTCAGTTCAGATCTTCTTTTCACTATAAAAACATCTCTTTAGATAAACAGATCCAAAGGGACAAAACATCGCGTCTTTTTTATAAACACCGTGACTTTATTTAAAAGCGATATTAAAAATATTCTTCAAATCCTGGAAGCATATGTTTGCCGCAAACAAAAAGAACCATAAGCTAGCCGTTTTGGCAAAATTATGGTTCTTATCACAAAGTAAAAGCCATGTGCGATCTTTTAAATATCGTACAGTATTACGAAGTTTCGCTAATTTTAGTTTCTGTATGAGTGTTAGTAGCAATTTTTTTCTTAATCTTAAAGTGATAGTAGGTGTAGCAAAAGATGATAAATGGTACAGTGCAATAGATTCCTAGTCTTTGACTTGGGATAAAGATAAGACTTATTAATATAATGCCATACAATCCAAAACCAAGAATTGGTACAAGTGGATAAAGTGGAGTTTTAAATTTTAAGTCTTCTAATTTTCCACCTTCGGCTAAATAATGTTTACGGAAAAAGAATTGAGAAACACAAATTGACATCCAAACAATAATTGTAATGACTCCAGAAATTGAAATCAGCCATAAGTAAACCGTTTCAGCAGCTACAACGCTTGTCAAAAGAGAAAAGGCAGAAATAGCTATCGTCAAGAGTAAAGCGTTTAGAGGTATCCCTCGTGATGATAATTTCTTTAAAAAGGCTGGAGCCATATCATTTTTTGATAATGACCAAAGCATTCGAGTTGCGGCGTACAGTCCTGAGTTTGCGACAGAAAGAACAGCAGTAAGAATAACAAAGTTCATAATATCAGCTGCATATGGAATACCTATATTATCAAATACAGCAACAAACGGACTCTTTGTTAATCCTGCCTCTTCCCAAGGAATTAAAGCCACGAGAACAAAGATTGCTAAGACGAAGAAAAACATCGTGCGCCATATTATATTTCTAATAGAACGAGGTAAAGTCTTTGCTGGATCTTCACTTTCACCTGCTGCGATTCCAACAAGTTCTGTACCTTGGAAGGAATAATTGACTGTAACCATTGTTAATAAGATAGCGGCAAGTCCATTTGGGAATAAACCACCATGATTTACGAAATTTGAAAGAAGCGGAGCGGGTTCGTTTCCTTTTAAATCAATAAAACCGAACATAGCAGCGCCGCCAAGAATAATGAAAGCAATAATGGCAGATACTTTTATACTTGAAAACCAAAATTCTGTTTCTGCATAACTACGAGCGGATAATGCGTTAATAGTGAATATTGTAACACCAAATATTAAACACCAAACCCAGACAGGAATATCAGGAAACCATCGCTGCATTGTAATACCAGCAGTTGTAAATTCAAGACCAGTCGTATTCGCCCAGCTTAGCCAATACAACCATCCGATAGTAAACCCAGTTGCGGGATTGATGAACTTAGTCGCATATTCCTGGAAGGAACCTGAAACTGGCATTGCTACAGCAAGCTCACCAAGACATAGCATAACGAGATACATTAATAATCCACCGGCCATAAAGGCAAGTACGGATCCACCAGGTCCAGCTTGACTTATAATAAAACCAGATCCGTTAAATAACCCCGTTCCAATCACACCACCGAGTGCAATCATGAATAAATGTCTACCTTTCATCGTGCGCTTTAATTCATTGTTTGTGTCGTTTACTTGCGTCATTGTTTTCCTCACTTTCATAATTGGTAGTATGATAATTGATGTTTTTCCGTATTATGGAATGTATTCCGTGATGTGAAATCTTGTTCTAATTTTCAGATAATTAAAAAGAAAAGTCAATATTTTTTTGTTTGCGTTTTCATTTTTTGATAGTGTTATATCTTTATTGTTAGAAAATTAAATAAATTAATTGATTTCAGTTTGAATTTTTGTTAAATTGATAGTTAATTAGGATAAACATACTACAAGTAAAGTTGAGGCGAGTTATGGTACAGTCTATTGATCGAGCGATAGGTATTATTAAGCTACTGAATTCTACAAATGAAAAAGAGTATTGGGCTATTTCTGATATAGCTGATAGAACACATCTCCCGGTTAGTACAGTACATAGGTTATTGAACTCTTTAATGGAGCATGGATTAGTTACGCAAATTTCAGAAACAAAACAGTACAAGATTGGACCAATGTGGATGGAAATAGGATTACGTCAATTGGAGAAGGTAGACTACAGATCTGTTGCAAGAGAAGTGATGAAGCGTTTGGCCTCTGAAGTTGAAGAAAGTGTTTATTTGAACATTCCAAATGGAACACATTCTATTATCATTGAAAGAATTGATAGCCCTTTAACAATTCGAGTTATCGATAACTTAGGGGAGCAAATTCCACTTTCGATTGGCGCCGCAAATAAAACGATGCTTGCTAATATGAAAACGAATGAAATGGAATACATTGTAGAAGATTTACTTTCTTCTTTACCAGAACAAAAGCAAATTCTTCTTGATCAAATAAAGCAAATAAGCAATGAAGGATATGCTGTCAGTTATGGTGAAAAAACAGAAGGGACAGCTTCAGTAGCTGCACCTATTATCGGATTTAATCATAAAGTAGTAGGAGCATTAAGTGTTGGGTTAATTAGTCATCGCATTAATGATGATCGACTATCTTTTCTTATTAGTAAGGTAAAACAAGCAGCTCATGAAATATCAATAAAAATCGGCAGTACATCAGAATTATAATTTTGATAGCTGTCGTCATTTTTTATTCATATGTTGGAATTCATTTTCATAATGCGGAAAAATAGGGGGATTTATATGTCAAAGTGGCAATCAAAAGAACAATTGGTGCAATTATTAAGCAATCTTGTTGAAATTCCTAGTATTACAGGTTCAGAAGCTGAAGTTATATTACCAGACTTTGTTGTAGAACAATTATCTGAATTACAGTATTTCAAACAAAATCCGCATCATTTGCAAAAAAATCCGACGGGGGATGGAAGATATTTTGTTACAGCCCTAGTAAAGAAAAGTGATAGTACGAAAAATACCGTAATTCTTGTTAGCCACTTTGATGTTGTAGATGTACAAGATTACGGAGTGTGGAAAGAAGATGCATTTAACCCTAAAAAGTTAACATCTATGTTTTATTCTCATAAAGATGAGCTACCAGATCATGTACGTGAAGATATAGAACAAGGAGATTGGCTATTTGGTAGAGGAACAATGGATATGAAATGTGGTCTAGCTTTACAAATGGCAATGGTTGAGCAAGCTTGTGAAGGAAGATTTGATGGGAATGTTCTTTTATTGGCTGTTCCAGATGAAGAAGTGAACTCTGTAGGGATGAGGGCTGCTGTTCCGAGATTACTAGATTTAGCAAGAGAACATGACTTAGAGTATAAAACGGTTCTAAATTCAGAGCCTATGTTTTCAAGGCATCCTGGTGATCAAAATAAGTATATTTATACTGGTTCTATTGGTAAGGTGTTACCTGGTTTCCTTTGCTATGGAAAAGAGACACATGTAGGCGAACCTTTTGCAGGATTAAATGGGAGCTATATGGCGGCATTATTAACAGCGGAATTAGAGTTGAATACTGACCTTTGTGATATTGTAGATGGTGAAGCGAGTCCTCCACCAACTAACTTGCTTCAAAGAGACTTAAAGGAGGATTATTCTGTACAAATTCCTCATCGTGCTGTCACATTATTTAATTTGTTTTTACTAGAAAAAACGATGACAGATGTAGTTTCATTGTTACGCCAAAAAGTAACGAAAGTAGCAGAGAAAATCGAAGAATCGTATGAGGAGCGAGCGTATCATTTTTCTAAGCATAATCCGTTCATACCGCCTAATCTCAAAGTAAATGTATTAACGTATGAAGAGCTTATCACTTATGCAATTGAACAACATGGAAGAGAAAAAATAGATGAAATTCAATCTAATATTATAAAAAATAGAGAAGATAAAGATGATCGTGCGGTAACTATTGATTTAGTAGACAAATTATCTATCTTATGTAAAGAAAAGGCTCCGATGATTGTACTTTTCTTTGCTCCGCCATACTATCCAGCTGTGAGTTCACGCAACAATCCTTTAATTAAAGAGGTAGTTGTAGAAATGGAAAAGTATGCCCACTATAATCATAGCATTACATTTGAAAATCAAAATTATTTTGGAGGAATTTCAGATTTAAGCTATGTGGGCTTACAAAACCCATTGGATTCAATGAGTTCTCTTGTAGACAATATGCCATTATGGGATAAAGGTTATTCGATTCCACTTCAGGAATTAGAAGAGTTTGACGTTCCAGTATTAAATATGGGGCCAGTAGGAAAAGATGCACATCAATGGACGGAGCGTCTGGACGTAAATTACGCATTTGAAACGCTATTAGATATGTTACCTATATGTATTGAAAAATTACTTGTTTCTAATAAAGTTACACAGTTATAGTGTTTGTATAAGAGAGATAGAAAAAAGGACCGTAATTGGTCTTTTTTATTTTTGAAATATGATGTCATTTTACCTTGATAGCGATGGACGATATCCCTATTACGTAATGATTGTTAGACGTCCAATTTGATTACACTCTTCAGCGAACCAAAGATCGCCATCCGGACAAATCGTGATACCATGTGGCTCTGCATTATTTGTAGGTATCGTATATTCCGTAATAACTCCTTCAACTGTAATACGGCTGATTTGGTTACCTCCCCATTCTGTGAACCAAAGATCTCTGTTCTTCCCGGGTATTATGGCATGAGGACGAGCGTTCGGCGTCGGTATAACAAATTCTTTGACCTCACCTTCGAACGTAATTCTACCAATTTTATTGCCCATGATTTGCCCAAACCATATTGCTCCATCTGGTCCGCTCGCAATTCCAATTGGCCCGGAGTTGGGTGTTGGGATTGGATATTCTTTGACCTCACCTTTAGTGGTTATTCTCCCAATCCTATTGTTCTGATTCTGTGTAAACCATAATGCACCGTCTGATCCCAGAGTAATAAAAGAGGGAAATGATTTGGAGTTAGGCAATTCAAACTCGGTGATTTCCCCTGACTTTGTTATTCTTCCGATCCTACCATTATTCATTTCTGTAAACCATATTGCTCCATCTGGTCCTTCCGTTATGCCAAAAGGTGCAGCGTTCGTTGTAGGGAGTACATATTCTTCAAAAAGACCGTTCATAGACATTTTCCCGATCTTGCTGGAGTTATATTCCGTAAACCATAAGTCACCGTTCTGGTCCGAGATAATTGACATAGCTCCTGCATTTGCTGTCGGAATGGGAAAAGAATTTATTTCACCAGTAGCATTTATTCTACCAATTCGATTCCCTTTCTGTTCCGTAAACCACAATGCTCCGTCTTTTCCTACGGTTATTCCATATGGTCCTGAATCTATTTCATTGACCACATATTCTTGTATCGTGATCCTCATATCATTTCCTCCCATTGAAAATTTTGAGTCTTGTTTTTCGGTATAATTTAGTTTGAAAAAGGACATTTCTGGTATTACAGTGGATGCCCTTTTTGCTAAATTATAAGATATTTTATTAGAATTCAAAGTCTAGAATCATTTTACTGGTTTGACCTGTAAACTTATAATTATAGGACCCTTTCAGGCTTTCTAATTCACCAGTAGCTTTGATGATTGTTGCAGGGGAATCTAGATTTCCTTTATCAAATATCCCTTGCTCTATAGCTGTAAATGTCCCTCGTTTTCCTTTATAAATTCCTCCGAAATGTAAAAATCCGGAAATTTTAGCGGTAGCCAAGTGACCATCATCTATAGTTGATTCTAAATAATATAATAAATATTCAACAAAAGCTTTTCCTTTTAATTCACCGTCAATATCATATTCGACATGGGCAATATTAATAGGGAAATCTTTTCTAGTGTCATTGACTGGCTTTTCATCCCATTTACTTACTGTAAATGTTACTTCCATACGCGTAAACCTCCCTTCATCATTAGATGAGTAATCTACCTCCAGTATATCACCTAAAAAGAACCATCAATAATTATATCTCATAGGAGTGTTTCTAAAGTAACGGATGCTTCTTATATGACATTGAAGGTAAATTTTTATTTAAAAGTTTACTTTCGTATTTACAATGAAATAAAAATGATTTTTATTAATTTGTTATTTTCATACTTTTACAAAACTTATTTTCACTATATGAAAATAAAAACAATTTATGAAGGGATTCTTTACAAACAAAAAGAAGGCATCTCGAATAAAGATTAATCAAAATGGCCTTCTTTACACATGCCCATCAACTTAAGCATTCAGAATTACCCCAGAACGAAAAAATGAGTTTTTTTGCTACAAGTTAGCAAAAAATTTCGTTCTGGGGATATTTACTTTTCTTAGGTTGATGGCGATGGGGTAGTACCACATGCCCATCAAGCTAATATTTTGAAGTATCCCCAAAACGAAAACTTTATATCATTACCCCAGCCTTTACCTCATACCGGAAAACAAAGGGTATGGGTATACTTTCCTATTTGATATTTGTTTTGTTAAAAATATTGTTCGTATAGGAAGCGAATAAGCATCCTATACGAACCACATTACATATTAATAATTTAGAAGGTTTTAAAAATAAAGAGGTGGTTTTTAAATGTATTATGAGTCAGTATATTATCCTTATATAAATTATGATCAATACTTCGATCGTCAATTCCCTGGTCCTCAGATTCCAGGTATACCTGGAATGCCAGGTTTTCCGGGTGTACCAAGTTTTCCAGGACAGCAAAGTTCACAAGCTCCAACATCTCCTCCCCCATCATTTATTCCTCAACAATCAACAGCTTCACCATTTGCTGTTGATCCAGGAGCAATTTCATTATGTTTATTTCGAAATACTTATATATGGCTTAGTAATGGTGAACAGTTTTGGTATTTCCCAATTTTTGTAGGACCAAGGTCTGTTGCTGGTTTTAGATGGAACGGTAGGTTTTGGGTTATTTTTGGAATTGATACGAGAAGGATTATTTCATTTACATGTTTTTAAAAATTATAGAGTAACGATAGAGGTTTAATTATATAAACAAAAGAGGTATTTGAATGAAAAAATTTCAATCATTTGATGGTACAATAACTATGATTAACGATTTTGTAACAGGATCAAACGAAGATATAGGATGTAATAAATTAATGTCCGTAGATAATGGTTATGGGAATCTAATAAATTTTGTAGTGAAACCAAATACGTATTTTATCGACTATGCAACGGTAGTAGTAGGAGATAAAGTAACCGGGTTTTACGATGCCAACGCTCCTGCTCCTCTCATTTTCCCACCACAATTTCAAGCGATTGTTATGGCAAAATATACACCTCATCAAAATGTAAAAGTAGACTATTTTAATGAACAGTTGGAGAGTAGTGATGGAAAATTAAAATTAAATATTTCTCCTTCTACTCAAATTTTATTAACAAATGGTCAAATCTTCACAGGTAATCTTGTAAATCGTAATTTAATAGCTATTTATGGTTTTACAACAATGAGTATACCAGCTCAAACTACACCATATAAAATCATTGTTTTGTGTCAAAAGTGATTTCTATTCTAAAGGGTCTCTCGGTTTATCAAACTACAATCCATTGTAGCATCAAAAATTTAAGCCATCTTATTGAACAGGATTATAGGCATGTAAAGAGACGTTTTGCCAAATCTGCAGGAGTTCAAAATCTTCGTCATGCTTCACGTACGATAAAAGGTATCGAGACCATTTATGCCCTATATAAACAAAGGCGAAGTCTTCAAAGAGACTCCGCCTTTTCAATGTACAATGAACTTCAACAATTACTAGCTAATTCTTCAACCTTGTTCCTGATTTACCAACCAGTTTATGCTTTTTTCAAACTTTGCAACAGAACCTACCCTTTAATATCTATATAGTCTTACCATTTGATTGAACAAGGTTGTTCCCTCTAAGTTGATCAAACTGTTTCCGTTCTTAAGTTGATGGACATGTATGGTGATTCCACATCCATCAACTTAAGAAAAGCAAATACCTCAAAACAAAAAACACACTCGTTCTGATTAGGAACGAGTGTGTTTAGGTTATCTGAAAGGTACAAACTTCCATGAGCTAGGTTTTTGTGTTTTTCCCCCTAGTACAATCCAACTTTTCTCTGCATTTATATTCTTATAATTTAATGGATAGTCATCTGTAAAAATATTATATTCTGTAGGTTTATCCGGGTTAATTTGAATTTTAAAGTCAGCTAAACTATCAGATTTTTGAGCAAGGTGAATCCAACTAGAATAATTAGACCAATTTAAATATTGAAATTGATCGTAATTTGAGTGCTTCATGCGAAGATATATACTCTCCCCGTGGTGTAGCTTTGCATCATTTTCTTTGTAGAATTCAAATTCTATAGGTGTACCAGATAAAGCATTGTTCTTATTATTTGCAAGTGAGACATAATCGTAACGGTTTGCTACATACCATTCAAATGTTAGACCTTGATAAGGAGATTCACTTGGTACGATATAATAGTTTTTCCCTGCTTCTATGACGTTTCCTTCTATATCATAGATTAATGCAGTCTCTATACTTGGAGCTTTCACATTTTCAGTAAAAGTTTTAAACCAAAGATTTAAGAAACCTGCTGTGTTACGCTGAGCTTCTCCTAAGCTTCGCTGCACAGCTGGGGTAACCATTTCTTGCCACAATTGCGCCTTACCACTATTATAATACTTAAATGTTTTATCATTAGTAATATTTTGGATTTCAGGTTTAGCTACTCGGGCTGCATAATCAATCCATTCTTCAGGTGTGGATAGAGAGTCGTTATAATTCCCTCCAGTATTGACTGCAAATTGATTTTGAATGGTTGTAACATAATTTTCAAAGTAGCTATGATATTTTATAGCTCTCGTATCAATTGCGGTAAAATTTGCTGCATGCATAGGTTGGGTAGCATCTGTAAAGTAGTGCGTGGCTACTCCTAAGTAATAGAAAGCTTTTTCATAGTCTTTATTTCGTAAATGTTCTCCAGATTCATAAAAGTATTTCTTGCCTTGTGTAAGAGCCGTTGGATTTGTTTCTCCTCTATAATTTTCTTTAGTATCAGGATCATAAAAATGAGATTTCCATCCGCCTTTAAAAACACCGCCTATTCCTGTTCCGCCATCGTTAAACTCTGCATTATAATCTGCATCATATAATCCTTTAGAAAATAGATCTTTATATTGCGGATAATTTAAAAAGTCCACAGCCTGCTTATTTGCTTCAACATTAGATTCTGTTTTCATAATTTCAATGGCTTGTTTTGCAATCCATAAATGTGTACTTTTATCAGAATGATACGGAGCTTCTGCAGACCATCGAGCGGTAATAGGATCATTCTCAGTTAAATCAATTTGATCGAGATGAGCATAACTACTTTGAGGAGCTACTCCTAAAATAGTTAAAGTCATGCCAGCTATACATAGTGTTGATGTGATTTTTTTCATTTTTTATTCCTTTCTAAATATGAAGATATAAGTATTATAAATACATCAATATCATGAAGATACAGGAAAATCCTAATATGTAATATTACATATTAATAAAGTTATATAAATATATATAACTTAAAAATCACTATAACGAACATGCAGGTTTCCTTTTTTATTTGTTAGTTTTATCAGTAAAGTAGACTACATATCAACTTCAGATACTTGTTTTATGATACAAGTAATCAAACAAAAGGAGGGCCATACAAAATGATTACACCATTATTAACAGGGCACTCATTTAAGTACAGGAGATTATTAGCAGGTGGAGAAAATGTTGAAGATGTACAGACAGATAAACATATTCCATATGAACAAAATGAATTGCAGCAAACTCTAGAAAAGTACGATTCGAAGGAGTTGAGTTATAAAAAGAAAATAGATAAATTGACAAGAGAAAAGCACTTTGTGTATATCACAGATGTTTTTTATTTTCATTTTGATAGGGCTTGAATTAAATTTCCATGTTTTTTTTGCATCCATTCAATACTACATATGTAGTATTGAAGTTATTAATAATAAAATGTATTATAGATAAGCGCAATTTATAATTCAAGCAAGCCGGAATGTGTATTCGTAGTAAATGTAATATTCAGAAATGGTAGTATTGTCTGGAAAATGAGGTGGAATTAATAGAAACGTTACATATTAAATGATATGGATTGTATAGTTTAAATGACTTTTACAGTAGAGAAGAAGCTTTTAAGAAGGTTATAAACAAAGAAATATTGCTCTATATTGAAAAAAATAAAAGCGCTTTATACAAAAGATAAGGGGACTTCATAAAGATTCATTTTGTCACGAGAGCGAATTAAAGGTTAGATTAGGAATAATAGAATTCCCTAGTGACGAAAGTTATTCTGAAAAGAAGGTGAAATCTTTTTTTGGTTTCACGGCATATCCATTAGAAAGCGCAAACTAAAGAGGACAGTTGATTTTAAAAATTATAAATCGGTGAAGAAGAGGCTTATTTGTTAATAAGTATACTTAAGTACAGAAACTTATTAATCTTTAATTTATTAAACTATTTTTGAATAACATATGTCAGATACTTGAAAACGCACAAACCTTAATATTTTCATTATTTAATAAAAATATTAAGATTCTCAAGAACAATACGTAAAGATTAGTGGCGAAAATAAACACGGAGGTTTGAAAAATGGGACAAGGAAGCAGGTTTCAAGCAAAACAACAAAATCGTCGTAATAAGGGGATATTTAATATCGCATTTAGTGTGGTATTAGTAACAGTTGGCATAGTGACGTATCAGTTGTTTTTCACTTCTGATACATCAAAGAAAGCAATTGCTCAAGAAAAGAAAGCAACAAAGATAGAAGAGAAGAAGAACGAAGATAAAGAAGCAGTAAAGATAGAAGAAAAGAAAAACAAAGATAAAGAAGCGGCAAAGATAGAAGAAAAGAAAAACAAAGATAAAGAAGCAGCAATGATAGAAGAAAAGAAAAAAGAAGATCAAGAAACAGCAAAGATAGAAGAAAAGAAAAACAAAGATAAAGAAACAGCACATTTAGAAGAGAAACAAAAAGTAGAAGAGCCTGTAAAAACGAACGGAAATGAAAATAAAGAGGGAGAAAAAACGATATCTCAAGAAAAGGGTTCTCAAACTAATTCTTCTTGGAAGGCAATTGGTACAGAGCAAGGAGCAAAACCTGCAATGAAATTTAAAGAAGGAACAGTAGATTGGAATGAGATGAAAAAAGCAATTTCTTATGCTGTTGATGTTCCAGAGGGTCAATTGATTTTTGATTTTATTGGAAATAATGGTGAAAATAAAGCCTACGGTAATGTACGAGATAAGCAAAGTAATAAAAAATATAAGGTTGATATTGATTGGGTAGAGAATCAGGGCTGGAAACCAGTATCTGTTCAAGTAGTAAAATAAATAAGAAAAATGTAATTGCTATCATCTCTTGTTGTGAGCGACTAAGCTATTATAGTTTAGATAAGATAAACTTGGTTCTATATGATATTTGAGTTGACACTCCCCACCCCTAAAGGGGAAAGCTGACTAACATCAGTAGGATTCTTGCTACCAAAGGCGAAGTCCATTTCTGGTATCGTTGACGTGCAAGGTTGCGGTGTGCCATCACCACTCTCACGACAGACCGTATAGGTTCGTGTTCAGATGTTTTAGCGTCTTGTTCTTGACGACATACATCATTTTACCGATAGCATGAATCCGGCGTCATCTCAAACAAATGAATAACTCATGGAGAGTGGACCAAACATACATAAAAATAAAAGGACGATGGATGTATTTATATCGTACCGTTGATTCTGAAGGAAACACGATTGACTTTTATTTGAGTAAATCTAGGAATTATAAGGCTGCAAAGCGCTTTTTCAAGAAAGCTTTGCAGTCTTTTCATGTTTCAAAGCCTCGTATTATAACAGTCGATAAGGATCCTGCTTATCCAATTGCTATCGAACAGTTGAAGGAAGAAAAAAGGATACCAATGGGCACCAAAATCCGAAGGATAAAATATTTAAATAACATAGTAGAACAAGAGCCTCGTTTTATTAAAAAACGTATACGCTCTATGTTGGGATTTAAATCATACAAAACATCAGCTTCTATATTGAGTGGTGTTGAAGCCATGCATATGCTCAAAAAAGAATAAATTGATTTGCAGGACCAGTCTGTCCAAAATAAGAATATTTTTATCAACCGGCTGTTTGGATTAATTGCTTAACAGGTGAATCCGTTAGGAATCCTGAATTCTTTTTTACTTATCATTTTTTACACCAGAACCATACATTCAATCAAAAAGAGAAATATGTAAAAACGTATCAAAAAGTGTACTTTTTAATTAATTAAGCATATGTCTCTTTTTCGGGGGAATAAGCAAAAACAACTAGTTTAAAAATTTTTACAACAGAAACAGATAACGTGATAAAGTATTAGTTACTGTGTATGTAATGATAATAAAAGAGCCTTCCCTAATGGTGTTTTTTATAGCTTAGCTTATACGATTTTAGGAAATTAATAGCATTTTATACCGCTATTAGTAACCTAATTTCTAAGAAATAGAGGTGATTGTTGGGTGACTAAACCTTTTGAAAAAAATAGTCGTTATATGGTTGGATTGGACAGTCTAAGGGGCCTAGCTATACTAGGTGTTATTTTGTATCATATTAATTTTAATTGGATGCCTGGAGGGTTTTTGGGAGTTACTGTATTTTTTGTACTTTCAGGTTATTTAATTACAGATATTCTAGCGATGGAGTGGAAGAGAAATAAGAGAATTGATTTAAAAAAATTCTGGCTTAGTAGGGCAAGGAGATTACTTCCTGGAATGCTTGTTATGCTCGTTATAACGTTGGCATGGATTACGATTTTTCATAGCTCTTTACTTGAAAAAATGCGTGGAGATTCATTAGCGGCGTTATTTTATGTTAGTAACTGGTGGTATATTTATCATAAATTATCGTACTTTGATAATTTTAACCAGCTTTCTCCATTGAATCATTTTTGGTCGTTAGCAGTTGAGGAACAATTCTATGTTGTCTGGCCGTTTATCATTAGTTTAGGACTTTACCACATAAAAAAACAATCCCGTATGATTTTATTGATTTGTCTGGGAGCTGTTGCTTCAGCTTTAGCGATGGCAATTTTGTATGAACCTGGAGCTGATCCGAGTAGAATTTATTATGGCACAGATACGAGGGCCTTTTCTTTACTTATTGGAGCGGCACTTGCCTTAATTTGGCCAAGCAATAGGCTTGCAAATAAAATTATTCCAAAGGCGCGTCTCATTCTGGATGTAGTGGGAGGAACTGCTCTTATTATTATTTTGCTTATGTTTTGGAAGACGAATCAATATGATCCGTTTCTATACAATGGAGGAATGGTTCTCTTATCAATTGCAACAGCATTGTTAGTGGCAAATCTTGCTCATCCAGCGAGCCGTATCGCTCAATTTTTACGATTTAGACCTTTACGTTGGATAGGAATAAGGTCGTATGGCATATATCTTTGGCATTATCCAATTCTTACATTGACGACTCCAAAAGTAAATGCTGGAGATTTTTCACTAATAAGAGCAATACTTCAATTTCTTCTAATTATAATGATTGCGCAAATTTCATGGAAGTATATTGAAAAACCAATCCGACAAGGTGCGCTCCGAAATATTCAGTTTAAGAATTTAAGGCTTCAAAATGTCGCTTTAAGTGTTAAGTTAGCTTTAATTTGTGCAGTATTCGTTTCGTCGATAGCCGTTTTTGGGTTATCAAAAGTTAGTAAGGCTAAGGAGAATCCTCAACTAGATAAGGTGGAAGCAGTACAAACACAACCAGCGAAACATCCAGTTGCAATTCGGGAAAATCCAGCTCAAGAGACGCCCAAAAATCAAGAAGAATCAAAAGAAGTAAATTCTGTGCAACCTAAAAGTTCTCCCAACGTTACAGCGATAGGCGATTCCGTTATGATTGATATTGCTCCATATTTAAAAAATGCTTTTCCTGATATTAGGATTGATGCACAAATTGGTCGCCAGCTGTTAAAAGCGATTCCTGTAGTTGAACAGTTAAAGAATGAAGGGAATTTAGGAAACTATGTCATTATTGGGTTAGGTACAAATGGAGCCTTTACTACGGAGCAACTTGTTTCATTAATAAAATTAATTGGAAATGAACGTAAAATGATATTTATTAATACAAGGGTACCGCGCCCTTGGGAATCAATCGTGAATGAGAGATTGAAAGTGACAGCAGCTGAATATCCGAATATAACTCTAGTTGATTGGTATGCAGCAAGTGCTGGGAAGAGAGACTACTTTGCACCTGATGGTGTGCATTTAACCAAATTAGGTGCAGAAGCATACGCAGCACTTGTAGTCAAAGCTGTGAATCAATAATTCGATATGCTTTATAAACTTCTGTTGCAAAGTTAATTGAAATATAAAAGATTTATGGTTGAGAAAGACAAATTTTTTGCAGTCATCAATAATGAATGGTTTCGATGCCTGTTACTATACGTGAGTCATGACGTAGGCTTTGAAATCCTGTGGATTTGGAAAAGTGTCTGTCGCTATACATGTCGATGGTCATGTTCAGTGAAATTATTAATAGGAAGAAAGAATGTAGCTTCCTAACTTTAAAAATAAGCCCAAAGAATTATTTAATTCTTTGGGCTTATTTTTGAACCAGAATTGGGTATCGTTAGAGAGTTAGAGAGAAGGTGAAAGGAGGTTAGTAGATTAATTTCTTTCGCCTTTTTATCATTTTAGCCAAGAAGACTCCTTCCTCAAGGAACGCGAAGTGAGTAGGTGGGGGATGAATTGGCTTCGAATAAGGGATGGCAGGAAGCCATCTTAATTGTTCGACATATATAAACTGTTACTTCACTACCTATCGAATGTACGTTTGTTGTATAATAGACGCATACCGAAATGGAGAACTTGATTTATTTGTTTCTAAAGAAGAAAAATTAGAATTAGAAAAGAAATTGGATGAAGTATTGGAAAATCATCAATTACAAAATCAATTCAATCAGGTATTGGTTCAAAAATTACAAGAGATTACAAATGAATTAGTTACTACAAAAGAGCATTTAGTTAATACTGAGAGAAAACTAACCGAAGTAGAGGGGGAAAATGGTGAATTAGAAATATTTATAGAGAAAAAGTTAGAGAAACGAGATCAATTACGTAGTAATATTTTTCAATTATTTGATTTGGTACTACAGTATGTATCACCACGAAATGTATAAATCTCGTGTATGTCAATAAGAACAGAATAAAGAATGTGTAAAAAAGTACCCATACAATTATTATATGTATCACAATTGTATGGGTACTTTTTTACTTATTACATAATAGGGACAAAAGTAAATGCATCGGATAATTATCATAATGAGAGTGTACAGATGTATCAAATGAAACCTCTATTCTCATATTTGTAAACGCTATTATAAGCTTTGTTGGAGTAGTTTTTTGGGTAAATGATATTGTAATGAATAAGTGGGTTGCTGTAGTGGATGTTTTCACTTTCCCATTCTGTCATATCAATTTCTAATAAGGCAAGAGGTAGACAAACGTTTTATAAAAAAGGTCTGTATAGTGTTAGCAGGTGCGAATGTGGTGTGGTTCTTATGGTCACCAGCTTCAAATGATAAATACTTTGTTCATATAAAAAAGATAAACTACTACCTACTGAATATGTAATACAGGAGACGCCTAATCATGATACACCTATTTATGCCCGTGAAGCGATTGTTACGGAATATACTTTTTACAGATTGGAAAGTCTTAGCGAAAATGATTTTGGCATTGTCTTAAAGATTCTTCATTTGCTCCACCTTCAAAGTTAGGATTGTGAAATTAAATTTTGTCATCTTCCCCAAAAAAAATGTCACAAATTCCATATGTACCTGGTGGTTTTTCATCTAATATTTTATATCTATAGCAAGAACATGTATATTTCATGTTCTTACCTCACTCTTTATTGCTTTGTATTCGCTGTTTAAACTCTTTCGGTAAACAATTATTTTCTTTTTTAAACAACTTATAAAACTGTGACATGTTTGCAATTCCAACTTCGCATCCGACATCTGTAATACTAAGGTCACTTGTTATTAATAAACTTTCAGCTTGTTTGATACGCTTATAATTCACATAATCTAAAAAGGAAATACCCATAATTCTTTTAAAGTATTTTATGAAATAATGATAGCTTAAATTTATTAATGCACATGCT
Organism: Bacillus altaicus; assembly: GCF_042136375.2. Taxonomy (NCBI): domain Bacteria; kingdom Bacillati; phylum Bacillota; class Bacilli; order Caryophanales; family Bacillaceae; genus Bacillus; species Bacillus altaicus. The sequence goes on from NZ_CM143394.1 coordinate 2,419,106, forward strand.
TTTGTTACGGTTATCTTTTCTCCTAAATGATCTTCTACATAATCAAGTACTGGTTTTAAACGAGCGAAGTCGTCTTGTTCACTATAAGTTAATATGTTATGTGTGTCGTTTCTTACTAGTAATAAAAGTAATTTCTTAATGGCAGCACTAATTGCGATTTCATATCCGTTCATTTTCATTTTTGATTCTGTAAAGATTTCTATAATAAGAGCATAAGCCTCATGTTTCACAACTTCATTTTGTTCAAAAATATAGTTTAACTCATTTAAGGATTTTGTTTGTTCTGAAAAGCAATGTAAATATTGTATAATGCTTCGGTCAAAGTGTTGTTTTAAATTTACTTGAAACACAACGTAGTGTAACGAACCTGCAGAAGGTTTATGTGACCGATGTAACTCAGATTTCCCTAAAATAAAAACATCTCCAGGGCCAAGAACAATATACTTATCCTTATTTTGTATACCTAAATATCCTTCTATAATTGCTAGAAACTCAATCTCTTCATGATAATGCCAAGGGGCACTCTTAATTTGATCACAATAAGAAGTTTCCATAACAATGTCCCATACCTTTAAAAATAGTAATGGATTTTGATAAATAACCTTTTCTTCAATTGCTTTAGCAAGCTTATTACAAATTCCTTCCGTCATAGACGTTTACACCTCCTTATTAGCAATATAACACCTTTATTAAAATGCGATAAGTAAGTTTCCTTATTTCTTATAGAAAAAGGCAACTTTTGATAAAAACATAACGATATATAGCATATTTTTTTAGTGAAAAAATTTCTATAATAATTTCAAATCGAGCAAAAGGAGGATATGATAGTGAATATTTTAAAAGTAGGTGTTATTGGCTGTGGAAGCATCGCGCAGTATCGTCATTTACCAGAATATGAAGCAAACCCATATGTACAGATTGTAGCTGTTTGTGACAGTAATAAAAAACGCGCAAAGGAAATTGCCAATAAGTATGGTGTAAATATGTACACTGACTATAACGAGCTTATCAATTGTGAAGAGTTAGATGCAGTTAGTGTCTGTACACCAAATAATTTACATGCATCAATTTCTATCGTTGTTTTACAATCAGGTATCCATGTACTATGTGAAAAGCCAATGGCGACGTCAAAAAAAGATGCAGAAATGATGATTGAAGCTGCTGAAAAAAGTGGTAAAAATTTAATGATTGGTCATAACCAGCGTTTTGTTGCTTCTCACCAAAAGGCAAAACAATTGATTGAAAATGGAGAAATCGGAAAAATATATAGCTTCCGTACAGCATTTGGTCATAGTGGTCCTGAAAATTGGAGTGTAGATGGAAAAGAGAGCTGGTTCTTTAAAAAAGATGAAGCGTTTCTTGGTGCAATGGGTGATTTGGGTGTACATAAGGCGGATTTAATTCGGTATATTCTTAATGAAGAAATTACGGAAGTTGGTGCCTTTGTTGAGACGAGTGCAAAAACATTTTCGAATGTAGATGATTGTGCAGTATGTATGTTGAAAACCGAAAGTGGCATTATCGGATCACTTGCAGCAAGTTGGTCTTACGTTAGCAAAGAAGATAATTCAACAATTATTTATGGTGAAAAGGCCACTCTTCGCTTAGAAGATGATCCAACTTACTCACTCATTCTTCAATATAAAAATGGTGAAGTTGTAAAATATGAGCTTGATAAAATTCATTCGAATGCTGCAGTTGGTCAAAGTAATTCACATGTGATTGAGCAGTTTGTAGAGTCTATCCTTTCTGATAAAGAGCCGTTAATTAATGGTGTAGAAGGAATGAAATCGCTAGAAGTCATTTTAGCAGCCATACAATCTAGTGAAACAAAACAAATTGTTACAATTCCATTATGAGAAAAGGTGAAGACATGAAGAAACTACGCATTGGAATAATAGGGGCCGGAGGAATTGCACAAGGTCGCCATATCCCTGCATTTGTAAAGTTACATGAATATTGTACGATTACGGCTATACATGATAGAAACATAGAACGCGCAAAACAAATCGCTGAAACATATAACATTCCTTATGTATTTGAAACGTATGAAGAAGTCTTTAAAGAAGTTGATGCTGTTTGTATTTGTATACCGAATAAGTTTCATGCTGAGATTTCTATCGCAGCATTACAAGCAGGGAAACATGTATTATGCGAAAAACCGATGGCTTTAACAGCGGCAGAATGCGAAAAAATGATAGAATCTGCAAAAAACAACGGCAAAAAACTTACTATCGCTTATCATTATCGTTATATGAAAGAGTCGCAAGTTGCAAAACAAATGATGATAGGTGAGATTGGCACACCTCTTGTTGTTCGTGTAAAAGCACTCCGTCGCCGAAAAGTACCAGGCTGGGGCGTTTTCACAAATAAAGAATTACAAGGCGGAGGAAGTTTAATAGATTACGGTTGTCATCTTCTTGATTTAGCACTTTGGTTAATTGGAAATCCAAAACAAACGGAAGTCATTGGTAGTGTCTATAATGCCGTTAGTAAGCTACCAAATCAAGTAAACATGTGGGGGAAATATGATTATAAAACATTTCAAGTTGATGATCATGTTACCGCATACATAAAGTTTGAAAATGGGGCATCATTGTTATTTGAAACTTCTTGGGCAGCAAATATTAAAAATGATGAAGAATATTTGAGTATCTCCGGAGTAAAGGGTGGAATAAATGTTTTTCCAATTGAATTATATACAACAAAACATAATATGATATTAAATAGTGAACCTGTTTGGATAGCAAATAACGGCGATCCTGGAATTTTGCAAGCAGAAAACTTTGTAAAAGCTTGCTTATACGATGAAGAATTAATTGTAAAGTCTGAGGAATCGCTGCAAGTATCGCAAATTATTGATGCAATTTACGAAAGTAGTAACACACACGAAGAAGGGACGGGAAGATAAATGAAATTAGGAGTATTTACAACACTTTTCTCTCACATGGAATTTGAAGAAATGTTAGATTATGTACAAGCAGCCGGTTTGCATGCAGTAGAAATTGGTACAGGTTGTTATCCTGGAGGTTCGCACTGTAACTTAGATGTATTATTAGAAAGTGAACAGGCCAGAAGCGCATATATAGAACATGTACAAAAAAGAGACTTAATCATTAGCGCTTTTAGTTGTCACGGGAATCCGTTATCCCCAGATGCTGCTTTTGCAACAGAATCTCATGAAACATTGTTAAAAACCATTCAACTAGCTTCACTACTAGACGTACCTGTTGTGAATTGTTTTTCAGGTGTAGCAGGTGACCATGAAAGCGCAAAATACCCGAATTGGCCTGTTGCACCATGGCCAAATGAATACAATGATATTTTAAAATGGCAATGGGAAGAAAAGCTCATTCCTTATTGGAAACAAGTTGGTGAATTTGCAAAAGAACATGGTGTAAAAATTGGTTTAGAACTTCACGGTGGTTTCTTAGTACATACTCCATATACATTACTAAAACTACGTGAAGAGACATGCAATGCGATAGGTGCTAACTTAGACCCTAGTCATTTATGGTGGCAAGGAATTGACCCTGTCGCTGCTATTAAGTTATTAATGAAAGAAAATGCAATTTATCACTTTCATGCAAAAGACACTTACATCGATCAAGAGAATGTAAATATGTATGGTTTAACAGACATGCAGCCCTACGGTAAAGTGAAAACAAGAGCTTGGACGTTCCGTTCTGTTGGTTGTGGCCATAGCTTAGAAGAATGGTCACAAATGATGAGTGCACTTCGTACATATGGATATGATTATGTTGTAAGTATTGAACACGAAGATCCACTCATGTCTATTCAAGAAGGATTTAAACGTGCCACAAAAAATCTTCAATCTATTTTAATTGAAGAAAATCCTTCACAGATGTGGTGGGTGTAACTTCGTTTAAAAAAGAAATGAGTAACATTTTTTTCAGAGAAGCCATTCGTAAAAGAATATTAGCTTCTCTTTTTTTAGAAACTCGGAATGTTATGTTGAAATAAACTGATAGATGGTGAAAGTAAACTAAGGTTTCCCTACAGTTAGAAGGTCCACATTTACATCGAGAACATGAAGAAGATAAATTATCGATTTTAGATATTTCGGCTACATTAGATATAGGAACAAAGGTAAATGTAGAAATACAGCTGAATAACAATCATGATATGATTAAACGCAGTTTGTATTATTGGGGAAGGTTGTACACTTCTCAATTACAAAAGGGCATGCCATATAGTTCACTTCATAAAACGATTACAATTAACCTGTTAAACTTTGTGATGTTTCCTGAATATGAAGCATTTCATACAACAGGCATCCTTTGGAATCAGGAACAACAAAAGCTATTAAGTGATGATATAGAAGTTCATATAGTAGAGATTCCAAAGTTGATGCAGCAATGGCGCGAAGAGAAAGTCAATCCGTGGGAAGATTCGTTTGTTCGTTGGTTATTATTATTACCTGCGAATGAAGATGAACATCTCACACAAACATTGGAGGATATTGCCATGAACCGAGATCCGATTTTACAAAAAGCAATGAATAAATGGGAACGTATGAGTCAAGATTCTTCTTTCCGTCAAGCATATGAAGCAAGAGAAAAGGCCTTAATGGATGAGGCAGCAAAATTTGCTCATGCAGAACAACAAGGAATTAAAAAGAGAATTGAGCAAGGAAAGATGCAACTCATTCGAGGCATGCATAAAAATGGTGTGTCTGTAGAAGATATTGCAAAGCTTACAGGATTACCAGAAATAGAAATACAGCGATTTTTGCAGAGTTAGAGAAAGCATTTTATCCAATAAAATGCTTTCTCTAACTCTGCCTGAAAAGAAGATGAGATGTCTCAATCTTCTTTTTCTATTTTTAGGGGGTACGGAAACATCACTATCAAGCTAATGAAAACGAAATACTCCAAAACCGAAAAAAATGGGAGTATCTCATTTTTTTCGGTTTCTGACAGAAGACTCCTTCCTCAAAAATATAAAGGTGTGAAACACCAATTTTAGGTGGGAGATGAATATCAGTAGGCGTAAGCCTTCTTCAAATAAAAATCTATTTGTCTCTTATCTTTAACTATACTTCTTTTCTAATTTTATTAGGTTTTTCTTCTGATTCGATAAGCCTATTGTAAAACTATTTGCTTTAATTACAATATCACCCCTGTTACCTGTTGAAGTGACAGTTATCTTAGTCCTAAACAAACCTTTCTTAACTTTCACACTTTCTATATCCTTCATGTCTATACACTTTATATTACCAGTGAACTTACCACTCATTGATATTTCTAATACCATAAGTCTTTTATCGGTAAAACATATGATTAAATGCTCAAGGTCTGCCAATGCTCCAAGACCGTATTTAAAATACTCTGATGCTGATGGTGTTACATAGGAGTAGAAATAGTAAAAGTAAGTTTCACCTTCTATTTTTAATTCTTCGAATAAATCGTCTAAGTACTTGTTTGTTAACATCTTAATCCCCCATAACGAAAATTTTGAGCATGTTGCTCGTATTTATTGTTTGGGGTAACTCGTTCTTTTAGCTTGATGGCGATGGGGTAGTACCAACAAAACACAAATTTCGTACGCTACGAAAATGTAATGACTTTATGCTGCACGTAAAAACTGGTTAGTGAGAGCTCATAATCTGCGGGAGATGAACACCCCCGCGAATTTAAGTTTCACTTTATAAAAAAGTAAGGGTCGGTACCGCTCGTTATTTCACCATTCTGAACAATCGGTACATACGAAGTGCACCCAGTGCTTTCTCCATCTGCTAATCTATTTCCTCAGGCAAAAAATAATCCAATCCATTCGTTAACTCCTTGCGTATATGGGAGTAAATTATTTAAAGTATCTGGATTAAAACAGTCAATTTTATCTGCGGAATACTCTTCATTGGTATAGGCAAACCAATAGTTTTGAGGATTAGCCTCTAGGAAAAAATGCCAACGGAAATTTAGAGTTATTCCATATTGACTCCAATAGTCTTGAGCTCCTATAAACATTTGAGCAAGTCTATCAGTACTACTATTAGTATTTTGGGCAACAAATATATTTAAGCCTACATAATATGCCATTTACTTATCTTCTTAAAGTAGATTCGCAATAAACTATTTAGAGAGAGTAGATATGACTTGTAAACTTTTCGTAACGGTATTTGCTGAGTTTTTGTATAATATAATCATGTGAAGTTAACATGACTTATTGTATCAATAGTATATATTTGCGTAGAATATCCATTTTAAGGTTTTGAAGTCCCCCCTAAATGAAAATTTTATTTCGCTAAAGTTAGTTACTTAGTGAAGTCTGCTCATTTTTTTCGTATTAGGGAAGAAGGTACTTTTTAACTTGATGGGTATGGGGGGGACCCCTTTTAGCAAAACCGGAGTGGGAATGATGAGTATAAATAGTTTTGTGGGATTGATAAAGGACGAATTATTAAAAGAGGTAAGCATAAGAAGTGAGGATGAATTCGAGCCTGTAGTAGTTAAAGATATTCCTAGACTTTGGAAGTGTTTAGGGACAGGTAATTATGCCGCAGTATTTATGCATAAAGAATACAAAGATTGGGTAGTGAAAGTTTACGTGCGAGAAGGAGAAGGAATTGAAAAAGAGTCAGAAGTATACCGAAGAATCGGAAATCATCCTTCTTATTCGAAGCTTATATATAAAGGGGGAAATTTCATAGTATTGAAACGTTTAAAAGAAATTACCTTATACGATGCTATTCATAAGGGGATTAAAATTCCGAAGCAGGTAATCCTTGATATCAATGAAGCTATAGAGTATGCAAGGGAGCAAGGATTAACTCCTTGTGATGTTCACGGGAAAAATGTGATGATGGAAAACGGAAGGGGATATGTAGTCGATGTATCTGATTTCTTAAAAACAAAAGAAGATAGTAAGTGGAGAGACTTAGAAAAGGCATATTTTACATTTTACTTGCCTTTCATTTATAAATTGCCTTTCCCTGTTAAAATACCGTATTTCATGTTAAACATTGTTAGACGTTCATATAGAAAATATAAGAAGCTTAAAAAGAAATTCAAATTGTAAAAGGACCACATACTTATCTTTAGGTTAGATAAGTGAACCACTAGTAAATAAAAGGACCGTACATTTTAGATATGTCTAATATGTACGGTCCTAATTTTATAACTTCATGAAGTAATTTATTTATAAAATGATTGTAACATTTGTATATAATACTGATATTATTATGAGAAGTAAATCTTCTTGTTTTAATAGAATATACCCATTTCAGTACATTTCATTTTAAACATATTGATGTACTATAGTTCTAAACAAATCACAATAACGGATTAGAAGGGGAATAAACTATGTACACAGACTCAATTGAGTATTAAAATTTCAATCTAATTTACCTTTGCATAGATGCAGGTATCAGTTAGTTTTTTACTGTCAGCTGAAAGATCTTCATTACGTAATATCCCTTCAAGCTCAAAACCTAGTTTTTCAGGGATCTTATGACTTTTAGTGTTATTAGATTCACATCGTATTTCAATCCTTCTAAATTTGAGTAACTGAAATCCAAGGTTTGTTAACTCACTTACTACTTCTGTCATATATCCATTGCCACTAAATTGCGTGTTAATCCAGTATCCAATTTCACATTTAGAAATTTTCCAATTAATTCCGTGAAGGCTAGCAGTTCCAATAAAATCATTAGTATCCCTATGATAGATAAGATAGCGAAAGCTTTCTCTTTTCAAAAAATCTATATGGGCATTTCTCAGGAGAATTTCCGTTTCTTCAACAGTAGGAATTGACTGGAATAAAAGCAACCATTGTTTTAACTCATTAATTGAATCCTTAATAGCTTGGTATACTACATTCCCGTCACCAGCTGGAAGTGGTGCTCGAAGAATTAGTCTGTCTGTTTCTATTTGTAAAGGAACATCTAATAAAATAGGATGCATATCATTTCTCCTCTCGAAAACTTTAAATTATGACAGAATGAAACTTATATAATAAAAAAACTTTCACCCAAAAGAAATAATTCTTGAGGACGAGAGTTGCAATTTCGTGGTACCACCTTAGTTTGTTGATATGTCACCATATCAACAAACTAAGGTTACGTTACTATAATAAATAAATTAAAAAATACCCTATCTCACTAACAGGAGATCCCGTCAAAGCATCACTATAAGTTATTATAGAACCGTGCGAAGCTCCTAGTCTTTCTTCATTAAGAACTTGATATACAGCAAAGCTTGTCTCCCATAAAGGGACCTCCCCAAAATTAGTAAACAATAAATATATATTCAATTAATCACTTAGAAATCCCTTTTCACATATTGAAAACTAAACTGCCAGTTGGTACAAAAAATGGCTACCGAAGCAGCCTTAGGTTGTTCAACTAATGCATGCGTTAGTTGAATAAGGAATTATTATTTTTCATCTATCAGATTCCAACTTTTGTCTTTTGCATAATGGGGTAGCACCACATTCCTATCAACTTAAGAAAAGTTAACACCCCACAAACAAAAAAATGAGCTGACTTCTCAAAATAATTAACTGTAGAGAAAGAAAATTTTCATTTAGGGGGTACTTCAAAACCTTAGCTTGATGGGCTTTTTTCTTTTTTCTAAAGATCCAGTGTAAGTTCTTTAAATATTTTCATACCAGATAAACCCTATTGGGTTTTAATTTTTTGGATTACGCTACATGCTTGTGAGGCATAGAAAGGTTATATACGACGCCTAAGATATCAAAGACGGTTTTCTTCTCATACCTATGGGATTTTCGTCCGTTTTTCTGTAAGATATCAAACAGACGAAACAATATCTTTGTTAATTCTTTGGTGTCTTTTTGTAGAGATTCATAAATAAGTAGAAAATAATCTTTTATGATATAAATCGCTTTATATTCGCTTAATTCTCGTTTCTTCTTGATGAGAATTAATTGGCACATTTGAGACACAGAAGCTATTTTGAACGTAAGGGATTTGTAAGGAATAGGTAAGGAAAAAGAGATTTTCATTGTGTATGATGAAAATATAAAGAAGCATGAAAGGAGGAACAGATATAACTTATATATGAAAAACAAACCAGTTAATAAGAGTGTTTCATGGAAAAGAAATAATTTCTGAGGTTAACATACATGCAAAAAGAGGGATTTACCGTTTATTAGGACAGAATGGAGCTTGTAAAAATAATCATTATGAAGATGATTACGAATTCAATGTTGACTTTTTGTCATCGGTAGAGATGATAGCTGTGTGGTGAGTATGAAATATCAAGCAACCACCTATACAATATGAATAGAGGAGAGGAATGCCTTATGAAAACACGTAGTCAAATTACATTTGCAAGTCTGGCTCTTTTAATAGCTGGAAGTTCCCTGTTATACACAACGCCAACCTCAATTGTAAAAGCAGAGCCCACTCAAAATGTATCTAGTTCGTTACAAACAAATACTCAACGAGATCGTAATTCCGTCAAGCAAGCAATGCGGGATACATTGCAACTTGGATACCCGGGGATACTTGCTAAAACTTCCGAGGGTGGAAAAACTTGGGGTTATGCCGCTGGGGTAGCGGATCTGAGCAGCAAGCAACCAATGAAAACAGATTTTCGCTTTCGCATTGGCAGTGTGACGAAGACGTTCATCGCAACGGTTTTACTTCAATTAGCTGGAGAGAACCGCCTGAATCTAGACGACTCCATCGAAAAATGGTTGCCTGGTGTCATTCAAGGAAATGGATATGATGCTAAACAGATTACTATCCGTCAGATGTTGAATCATACAAGTGGTATCGCTGAATACTCAAGGTCAAAAGAAGCTGATTTTACGCATACAAAAAGATTGTATACCGCTGAAGAGCTAGTGAAGATTGGACTTTCGATGCCCCCAGACTTTGCCCCAGGAAAGGGCTGGTCTTATTCAAACACAGGATACGTATTACTGGGTATCCTTATTGAAAAAGTAACCGGAAACAGTTATGCGGAAGAGATTGAAAATCGGATTATTGAACCGCTGGAATTGTCGAATACATTCCTACCTGGCAATTCAAGCGTTATTCCAGGCACTAAGCATGCCCGTGGATATGTCCAACCAGACGGAGCAAGTGAGCTAAAAGACGTTACTTATTTTAATCCAAGTATAGGTAGCTCGGCTGGAGATATGATTTCTACTGCTGACGACTTAAACAAATTCTTTTCTTACTTGCTCGGTGGAAAATTAATGAAAGAACAGCAACTAAAACAAATGCTTACTACAGTTCCTACAGGAAGAGCTGAAATCGGGAGATACGGTCTTGGAATCTATGAAACTAAGCTTCCAAACGGTGTCCCGATATGGGGACACACAGGTGGTATTCCGGGATTTAGTACTTTTGCTGGAGGTATACTTGGAGGTAAGCATACGTTGGCCGTCAGTTTGAACAGTATGGGTAGAGCTAACAGTCCTGATCCTTTTAAAAATATTTTACTTGCTGAATTTGGTAAGTAGGTAAAAAGGAAAAATTTTTTTCATAGTTTTCATAGTTAAAAATATACTTTTCTAGTTCAAAAGCCCCAACTTATTTTCAAAAAAATTTGGGGCTTTTTTTGTTTTGGTGGCGTTTATTCTTCTTAAATTGATAGATATGTATGGTGACTCCTATATGTAATATTGCATATAAGAATGTGTTGATGAGAATGGAAGCGCTTACTATAATAGAAACATAAAGATAAATTACATCTTAGTAACAACAAAAGAGGAGGAAATAATATGGAAATCGCAATGGCAGTTTTGAAATTTTTAGGTGGAGTAATTCCATTAGTTCAAGAACTTTTAAAAGTATTTATGTAAGTTTATTATTCGGCAATTATTTATAAATAATTATCATACCTTAATACGAAAAACAGAAGGGGATGTTTTTTTGAAAATTAAGAAAAATAACAAAGGAATAAAATTTCTAACATGTTTATTAGTTAGTTTATGCACTATTAATTATTCATCTATTTCCTTCGCGGAAACACAAACAGGTAATGCAAATGATGCAACAAAAAATGCTAGTGGCATTGATACTGGCATAGCAAATTTAAAGTATGATAGTAGAGATATTTTAGCAGTAAATGGTGATAGAGTAGAGAGTTTTGTTCCGAAAGAAAGTATCAATTCAAATGGTAAATTTGTAGTAGTTGAACGTGAGAAAAAATCACTTACAACTTCACCAGTCGATATTTCGATTATTGATTCTGTGGCTAATCGTACTTATCCAGGAGCCGTACAACTTGCAAATAAAGCTTTTGCAGATAATCAACCTAGTTTATTAGTGGCTAAGAGAAAACCTTTGAATATTAGTATAGACTTACCTGGCATGAGAAAAGAAAATACAATAGCTGTTCCAAATCCAACATATGGTAATGTGTCTGGAGCAGTAGATGATTTAGTATCTACTTGGAATGAAAAGTATTCAACAACACATACGTTACCTGCAAGAATGCAGTATGCAGAATCTATGGTTTATAGTAAATCACAAATAGCAAGTGCTCTTAATGTTAACGCTAAATATCTTGATAATGGGCTGAACATTGACTTTAATGCGATTGCAAATGGAGAGAAAAAAGTGATGGTTGCGGCATATAAGCAAATATTTTATACAGTAAGTGCTGAACTACCTAACAATCCATCAGATTTTTTTGATAATAGTGTTACTTTTAGTGAGTTAACTCGTAAAGGGATAAGTAATGCGGCTCCCCCTGTTATGGTGTCAAATGTAGCTTATGGCAGAACAATTTATGTGAAGTTAGAAACAACATCTAAGAGCAAAGATGTACAAGCTGCCTTTAAAGCCTTACTTAAGAATAACAGCGTCGAAACGAGTGGACAGTACAAAGATATTTTTGAAGAAAGTACTTTTACCGCTGTAGTATTAGGTGGAGATTCAAAAGAGCATAACAAGGTTGTTACAAAAGATTTTAATGAAATACGAAATATCATTAAAGATAATGCAGAATTAAGTCTTAAAAATCCAGCATACCCAATTTCATATACAAGCACTTTCTTAAAAGATAATTCAACTGCGGCTGTTCATAACAATACAGATTATATTGAGACTACAACTACAGAATATTCAAGTGCTAAAATGACGATTGATCATTACGGTGCATATGTTGCTCAATTTGATGTATCTTGGGATGAATTCTCATATGATCAAAATGGGAAAGAAGTACTAACACATAAAACTTGGGAAGGAAGCGGTAGAGACAAAACTGCTCATTTCTCTACAGTCATACCACTTCCACCGAATTCAAAAAATGTAAAAGTCGTAGCGAGAGAATGTACAGGTCTTGCATGGGAATGGTGGAGAACAATTATTAATGAACAAAATGTTCCGTTAACAAATGAAATAAAGGTTTCAATTGGAGGAACAACATTATACCCAACTGCTAATATTAATCATAATTAAAGGTAACGTATACGTCCGAAGCGCCCTGTTTACAGGGCGCTTTTTTACTTAGTTGAAAGTATATCGGCGTTTTTTCAAATATATCATAATCAATTCGCAAATCTTATAATCATATTTTTTAATGGCTGCATGAATGTTTTCAATGATTTCATTCCTTATTATTAAATCTCTATAAATTTAAATTAGTCTATCTTTATTAATTTATTATGTATCAGCATTTGGATTTTTTATAAAGAAAAGGCATTATCCTCAAAGTGCCTCTTCCTACTTAATCTACAATGGGATAGCAACACATCGCCATCCTTTCTGTATATTTCTACAAAAAGAATAACGTTCTCTGTGAAGTATGGATATAAATTTATCTTAGGTTGATAGTGATGTATGATGCCTCCATATACATAAATACATTTTGTCGAAATTATTAAAAAGGGTAATTTTTCTATTTGAAGAACTAATAATTGATTGTCAATATGTATTAGAAATCTCAATCTAAACTAAAGGAGAACAAAATGGGACAAAACAATAAAGGCTTTTCTGAAACAGGATTGCGCAAAATGCGCAATGTACTGGCGCAGCATGTCGATTCTGGAAAGATTCCTGGGCTCGTCGCCTTAGTCAGTCGAAACGGCGAGACGCACGTCGAAGCGCTTGGAACAATGAGGCATGATGGTGGCGCACCAATGCGTCGGGACACGATCTTTCGATTGGCGTCCACTAGCAAGCCGATCGCAGTTTCACCAGTAATGGTTCTGCTCGACGAGTGCAAACTGCATTTAGACGACCCAGTAGACAAATGGCTGCCTGAACTCGCTGACCGGCAGGTGTTGAAACAGCCCGATGGTCCACTGGAAGAGACCGTCCCAGCACGGCGTCCTATCACTGTACGAGACCTGTTGACCTCCACATTCGGGCTCGGAGTGGATCTCACGTTGATGGGTTCTCCGATCATGAACGCGTTCTTCGAGAGTGGGATATTCGACACGCCAGGGCAGGATATGCCCGATCCAGATGAGTTTATGTGTCGCCTAGGTGCACTTCCGCTAAGCTACCAGCCCGGAGAGCGGTGGCAGTATCATATCAGTATTGAAGTGCTCGGCATTCTTGTTGCCAGGGTCACGGGTCAGACATTCGAGTCGTTCCTGCGCGAACGCATATTCGATCCACTGGGAATGAAGGACACTGGTTTCTACGTGCCTGAGCTCAAGATTGACCGGCTTCCACCTGCCTTCAACCCCAATCCGCAGACAGGTGAGTTCATCGTTTGGGATGAGGGTGCAGGCGGACGTTACAGCAAACCTCCAGCATTTCAAGCAGGCGGTGGTGGGCTGCTCGCAACCATCGACGATTATCACGCGTATTTGCAGATGTTGTTGAACAAAGGGATGCACGGAACCAAACGGATTCTGTCTAGGCCCGCAGTCCAGCTGATGACCACCAACCGTCTTACTCCTGAACAACAAGTATACCGAGACGATTTGGCCAAAAACAACGTCCATTTGTCGTTTGGACAAGGGATACAAGGTGGCTGGGGCTTTGGGATGGCGGAACTGGCACTACAGCTTACGCTGATCCAGACAAACAGTTTATTGGAATTCTGTTCACCCAGGTTGGGATGTCCACTCCGGCCCCATCGCATCTTATCCAAGACTTCTGGACCACGGTCTACCAAGCAATCGAAGACTGAAACCGAACTTAGGTATTGTTTAAAGGAAAACTCCAAGACAATTATACGCATGATGGCCACCATCAACACCATGGTTAAAAGGTATGGCAGGACGGGAAGTGTTGGAAGTACTACGAGAACAGTTTGGCATTATTAATAAGAGCCAAATAAAAAATCCTCTTGGATGTAAGAGGATTTTTTATTTGGGAATAGTAAGGGTGAGGGGAGGTGCATTACATATGGGAAAAGGTAGAAGTAATAATGCTGGTAAAAAGCAACCGAATTTCGATGATTCATCTAATTTCGCTAAACAAAGCCAACCGACAGAAAAGAAGAAGAAATAAGAAAAGGATCTCTCTTTATCAAGAGAGATCCTTTTTTAAATATATTGACGTTTCAGCACAACATATCGATTGCTCAACCAAATAGTCATAAATGCAAGGCCTAAACTCCTGCGAATGGAAGCCAATTTAATATTATTTTCCTGCTTTTTCTAATGGGTGGAATGATTGCTCAAATTGTAGCCTTGAGGAACCCTCAGAGAGTTCTAAGTATAACTTTGATTGCATCAAGTATTTTTGGCTCTGAAGACAACAAACGGAATTTGCCTCCGATCGATGAGAAGATACTCACTTACCATGCTAATGGGGCCAAACTAAATTGGTCGGATGAAGAATCTGTTGCAAATTACTTGGTTACAGGATCAGTGTTATTCTGTGGTTCAAAGCATAAGTTCGATGAGAAGAGGGCTTATAAGCAGGTAGAAAAAGAAATAAAACGAGCAAATAACCTACTCAGTATGTTTAATCACTCACTTCTTAAAGGCGATGATTCTTATGAGGGGAAGTTAAAAGAAATTAATATACCTACTTTGGTTATCCACGGTACAGAAGATACAGTGCTTCCATACGAGCATGGTCTTGCTCTTGTTAATGAAATTCCCCATGCTATATTACTAACCCTAGAAGGATCGGGGCACGAGATTCATTGCGACGATTGGGTTCATATAATCAGCGCTATTTCGAACCATACTTCACTCTTATAATCATTATAGGAATCGCATAAAACAAAAACACTTGGAAAAAGGGCTACAATTGAATTTGTAACCCTTTTTTTCTATTGAAAATCAGTTTTGGAGCTGTT
This sequence comes from Bacillus altaicus, assembly GCF_042136375.2. Lineage (NCBI taxonomy): Bacteria > Bacillati > Bacillota > Bacilli > Caryophanales > Bacillaceae > Bacillus > Bacillus altaicus. Next base: position 2,434,315 of record NZ_CM143394.1, read on the forward strand.
ACTCAATTATAGAATATTAATACTCAGTGATTGATAATTCCGTCTTGTAAGGGGTAGTACCACATGCCCATCAAGCTAAAATTTTATAGTACCCCCAGAACGAAATTTTGTACTAACTTGTAACAAAATGCTCATTTTTTCGTTTTGAGGTATTTGCATTTCTTAGCTTGATGGTGATGGGCTGTACCCCGTTATGATAAAATCGTTCCCTTTTCGCCATTTATTAAATTAAGGGGCAGGATATGCTAATCAATTCGCGAATACTTCAAATAATCATTAGCAAAGATTCTGCATGAACCATAAAAAATGGTATCCTTAAAAAAGTGAAGGGGCAGCATAGCCTTATGAAACTAGGACATATAATGATTTTCGTCAATGACATGACAAAGGCGAGATGGTTTTATTCTGAATTACTGGGTTTGCAAACATTGTTAGAGCAAGAAAATAAGCTTGTATTTGCCATTGACGGCTGTCAGCTTATAGCTTTTAAGTGTGAAAAGACCAAAGAAATTGGAGATTATTCAAACGAGGCTAGAACAGTTTTGGTGTTTGAGGTCGTATCTGTTGAGCAAACTTATAAGGAAATGAAGGAAAAGGGTATTCAATTTTTGCATGATAAACCTACTCAAGAGCGATATGCTGCTTTCGTTGATCCGTTTGGTAACGTGCATGAAATCGCTGAATCGTTCGAATGAGAGGCGTTAACTTAGTTACAAACAACGTGGTGGAACATATTACAAAGGTATTGCTCTAACGGGACACGATAGCGCAAAGATTGATTGCAATCAACGTTAGACCGAAGATTAAGATCGTGGTTTGATACTGAATTAGTCCGGGGGTTTCGCGATCCGGTCTTTTTTTATTTGTCAGCGTCACAAAGCGCCACATCGCTATCGAGTTAATAAAAAGAAATGCCCCTAAAATGAAAAAATGCGCTATTCTTTCTGTAGAATCATAGGAAAGGATGGCGTTTTTCATGTCTGTTTCTGTGTCTGACGAATTACAACTATTTGCTCAAGAGATTCAAAGTTTTTTATCTCCAAATACCTTACGGGATCTTGCTAGAGATGTTGGTTTTGTACAACGAACCAGTAAGTACCAAGCAAAAGATTTAGTCGCTTTATGTGTATGGGTGAGCCAAAATGTAGCTATGACTTCTTTAACTCAGTTATCTAGCTGTTTAGAAGCATCAACAGCAGTACTTATCAGTCCTGAAGGACTGAATCAACGATTTAATAAGGCGGCCGTCCAACTTTTACAACACATACTAGCTGAACTACTAAACCAAAAACTGATCTCATCTATGCCGATTTCTTCTCCATATACTTCTGTTTTCAAGCGTATTCGTATTTTAGATTCAACTGCATTTCAACTCCCGGATGTATTTTCATCGGTTTATCCAGGTGCAGGAGGATGCAGCCATACAGCGGGAGTAAAGATTCAGCTTGAGTATGATTTATTAAGTGGACAGTTCCTTCATATTCATACAGGTCCAGGTAAACAACATGATCTAACCTACGGTTCCCTGTGTGTCCCAACTGTAACAGCGAATGATTTATGTATCCGAGATTTAGGTTATTTTCATTTGAAAGATCTTCAACATATACAAGATAAAAAGGCTTATTATATCTCACGTATCAAATCGAATACACGTATTTATCAAAAAAATCCTAACCCTGATTATTTTCAAGATGGCAGAATCAAGAAAGGTACAGAGTATATCCAGATAGATATGGAGACGTTAATGAACTCCCTTCAACCAGAACAAACATGTGAAATAGCTGATGCTTATGTAGGAATGATTGATAAAGTGCCAGCTCGTGTAATTGTTCATCGATTAACAAAACAACAGCAACAAAAACGATTACAAGATCAAGCTGTAAGAGAAAAAAAGAAAGGAATGAAGTATTCTTCTCGTAGTAAAAGACTCAGTGGTATCAATGTATATATGACAAACACCCCTACAGATATTGTCCCGATGGGACAGGTACATGACTGGTATTCTTTGCGTTGGTAAATCGAAATTTTATTTAAAACGTGGAAGTCATTCTTTCAAATTCATCATTGTAAAAAGATAAAACCAGAACGATTGGAGTGCCATTTATATGGTCAGTTGATTGCCATTCTACTCTGTTCCTCTATCATGTTTCAAATGCGCCAATTGCTCCTCATGAAGAAAAAACGAGAGCTTAGTGAGTATAAAGCCATATATATGATTAAAGACTATTTTCTTCTTTTATTCCAAACTATACAAAAAAACACCCAGGAGCTATCAAAGGTGTTACTTCGCCTGTTCAATCTCCTACAGCAAAACGGGCGGAAATCTCATCGATATGAGAAAAAAACGGTCTTTGATATATTAGGTGTCGTTTACAATTGTACCATGTCTGATAATCAAGCCGCTTAATTCAAAAAAGTGAAACCCATTAGGGTTTATTTCGTATGCAAATCTTTCAATCATCTACACTTGCCCTTTAGAAAAAAGAAACAATCTCGCTTAAAATTGACTTTGCATAAGCTTAGCTTGATAGCCATGGGGTAGTACCAACAAAATACAAATTTCATACGCTATGAAAATGTAACGATTTTATGCTACACTTAAAAAATTGATTAGTGAGAGCTCATAATCCGTGGGGGAGGGACACCCCCGCGAATTTAAGTTTCACTTTATAAAAAAGCAAATATCGGTCGGTACCGCTCGTTATTTGACGATTACTTTTCCATCCATGCCTTTCAGGTAGTGGAACCGACATATTAGTTCATATGTACCAGGAGTTTCAGGTTTTACGGTAATTGTTTTTTCTTTTCCTGACGGGACTTCGGCGTCAATTCCGAGCTTTTTCACCGTAAAGGTGTGATCTCTATTTCCTTTGTTTTTCAATAGCAACGTTGTCGTTTTCCCGACCGGAACAGTGATGACATTCGGATTAAAGTAATCATCATTCAATTCAACCTCAATAGGCTGTCTCACAACGTCGGATTCGGCCAATACGCGGAGTGATCCTAAAGTAGTCATAACTAAAATCATCGCAAGTGAAATGATTAATCCAGTTAATTGTTTTTTCACAGACATTCGCAATCCCTCCTTTCCTAAGCACTAGTGTTTTCAAATTACTAAAATATTATCAATATAAATGGGGTTTAGGCGTGGTTCAAATAGTAATTCTTTCGGAAACTCCTACTAACCAAGTGATAACTGGAATAGGATTTGTGTAAAGTGAAACTTTAATCAGTGGGGGGGCATCCCCCACTGATTATTAGCCTTCACCAATCGGGCGTTTACGGGCAGTTGATCTCCCACCTAACTTCTTTGCTCCACCTGAATTTTGAGGTGGGAGTTTTACTGCCCGTTAATGCGGGATAAATAAAAAAAGCCTCCACTACCGTGGAAGCTTCTCCAAATGATGTGCAATATCAACATACATATTTGAGTACGTCGAATGTATTTCATTACTAGGTGCTGCGTTAGAAGAGAAGTGGACGATTACCATGTTTGCTTTCGGATCGATGTAAAGTGTTTGTCCGTAACTACCTAACACTTCGAAAGCGCCTTGTTCATTATGCGGAATCCACCATTGATTATGATAAGAAATTGAAGCGCCGTTGCCAATTGCGAGTTCACCTTCTTCTACATTTTTTACATTCTCTGTAATAGAGGAAGGGACGATTTGTTTTCCGTTATATTGACCATTATTTAAAAGTAATTGCCCGAATCTCGCCATATCTCTAGCAGTTGCATTTAAACCGGCGCTTGCTTGTTCTACTTTTGTTTCATCTGTAACGTAATAAGCGTCTTCTTCCATACCAATTTGAGACCAAATTCGCTCGCTTACATTTTCAGCTAATGATTTTCCTGTGATTGTTCGGATAATCCAAGCGAGTGTTTCACTTGAGCCGTTATTGTAAGAAAAAGCAGAACCAGGCGGTGCAGTTTCTTCGGCCTCTAGTAACATATCATAAATTTTCATAGGCCCCTCGTAATTTTTACCTCGGGGCAAAATATTACTAGCTAAATATAGTTGTGCATCTTGATTTTCTAGCCCTAGCTGCATATATCCGTGAGTCGGGTATTCAGCGGAAACTTGCATGTCCAGTAATTGCTGAAGTGTTGCTTTTCCGAACGGTGTATTTTTTAATTCTTTTATGTAAGTGTCAGCTGTTTTTTCTACATCAATAAGATTTTCTTCAGCGAGAGATTGTATGATTGCACCAGTAAACACCTTTGCTAATGATGCCATTCCATGAGGATTACTCTCGTTATATCCATTGAAATATCGTTCATAAACAAGTTGACCATTATGTACAATGACAAAAGCGTCTGTTTTGTTTTCGTCTAAAAGTTTTTTTAGAGGAGTTGTATTTCCAAATCTACGCTCCACAGCAAAATCGTCTAAGTTTTGTAACGCGGTAGGGAAGGGAGCAACTTGGTCAGGATTGTTTTTTACTTCATTAATTAAAGTAAATTCTTTCATATGTGTATACGACCAGCGTAAGTAAGGATCGTCTAACCAGTTTTCCTTCGTCACGTTATTTTTCGATGGGGTCGTTTTATTATGTTTGAAGTATGTAAAACCAAGCCCTGTAATTACAAATAGCACTGTTAGCATAAGTAAGAGTAGGGGGGATTTTTTTAATTTCATATAGGTCACTCCTTTAATTTCTACTATAAGTATACGCTCGTCTTAAAATAAATACAAAATAAGGAAAGTAAACGGGTAAGTTTACTTTCCTTATGAACGTTAAGCAGATATTTGTCCGTCTGTACTTTGTTTCTTGAATTTTTGTTTTCGTCCGTGTAATCCATAATAAAGAAGTAAGGTGAACGCAACGATAATAGCTGCGATAAAATACATATTATGATAACTTGATTTGGCAGCGACTATACCTAAAATGAAAGAACCAAAGCCAATGCCGCTATCAAAGAACGAGAAGTAAGTAGCTGTCGCAGAACCACGTCGATGGTTTGGAGCGGCAGAAATTGCAATCGTTTGGAAACTTGGAATTAATGTTCCGTATCCTAAACCGATTAACATACCTGAGCCAAGGAACCAAAATGAAGTTTGTGCTTGGCTTAAAATGAACATCCCAATTGTGAAAATAATGATAGCTGGATAAATAAGTACATTTTCACCGAAACGATCAAATATTTTTCCTGTAAATGGACGAGAAATGACCACAACAAGTGCGTATAAAATAAAGAAGTAACTTGCAATTTCGCTTAAACCGAGCTCTTTCGCATAAATAGGAATAAAGGATAAAATGCCACTGTAAGAAAAGGCTAAAACAAATCCTGTCAGAGCGATCGGAATAGAAGATGGTTCGATTAAGTCTTTCCATTTCATTTTTTCTCGTTTTTGTTTGTTTACTGGTGCTTCATGCGGAATATTGACTAGTAATCCTAATAAAAATGCGAGTAATGAAAATACTGAACAAACGATAAATAGTACAGTAAATGAAAAATGAGAAATAATTGTTAAACCTAAAAAAGGACCAATTACCATCGGTAGACTCATAAATACGCCGTAATAAGCAAGTGCTTCACCGCGTCTATGAGCTGGTGCTACATCAGTTACAATTGTTCCAGTTGCTGTTGTTGCCATTCCGAATCCAATACCATGTAAGAAGCGAAGGGCAAGTAATAAAAATAAACTTTGCGTACCGAAATACATAACAGTAGCGGCTAAAAATAGTGAAAGTGAAATAAATAATATTTTCTTTCTCCCTAAATCATCGAGCCATTTTCCTGTGAATGGTCTACATAAAACAGATGAAATAAGAAAAACAGTTGCAACTAAACCAATTTCCTCAGGTTTTCCTTTTAGGCTGTCTATAACATAGACAGGCAGAGTAGTCATAAGCATGTAAAACGTTAAAAAGAGAAACAGACTACTAAAACAAGTTCCGAGGAAATCCTTCGTCCAAAGTTTTTCACTTTGCATCGTCATCCCTCCATATTAATGATCTAAATTTTTGATAATTTGTTGTAACAATTGAAAAGCTTCATGTAAGTCTTCTTCTTTAATACCTTCTAGCGTCTTTTCTTCAAAGGAATCAACTTCTTCTTGCCATACTGGAATCATTTTTAGTGCAGTATCAGATAATGAAATCAACTTTTCACGGCGATCTTTTCCTTCAGTACGAATAATCCAGCCCATCGTTTCCATACGTGTTAACGTACGAGTCATCGTTGGTGATTCAACATTTAAATACTGACATAATTCTGTTTGGGTACAAGATCCAGTTTGATTAATGCGGAAAATAACAGCCCATTGCGCACTAAATAATCCTGTTGGAGATACACGTTCATTAAATTTCTTTGTAAACTTACGAGAAGTTTGACTGACAAGGTGGAAAAAATGTTGTTTTTCGTCCATATATTTTGATCCTTTCAAATTAGTTACCTAGCTAACTATATACCTTTTTATTTTAATTGTCTAGTAATAGACATGTTGTTTTATGTGGAAATTTCGTATAGATTTTGTATTGAGAACGTACATTCTACATGGTATTCTTTAATTAAGTAAAGAATTTTCTTTCTATTAAAAGAATGGGGGAACTTGTGATGATTAAGCCTGCAACAATGGAGTTTGTTTCATTATCGAACGGAGAAACGATTGCATATCAAGAAGTCGGAAGGCAAAATGAAGAAATGCTCGTACTCATTCATGGGAATATGACGTCGTCACAACACTTTGATTTAGTTATTGAGAAACTACAAAATCAATATCATATTTACGCAATTGATTTAAGAGGATTTGGCCAATCAACGTATAATAAGCCGATAGATTCTTTGCAAGACTTTGCAGAAGATGTGAAACTTTTTATAGATAAATTAAATGTAAAGAAATTTTCATTAATGGGATGGTCAATGGGCGGCGGTGTTGCGATGGAGTTTACAGCGAGCCACCCAACTTTTGTAGAAAAACTAATATTAGTAGAATCGGTAGGGATGAAAGGGTACCCGATATTTAAAAAAGATAGTAACGGGCAACCAATCGTATCGAGTTTATTAAAAACGAAAGAAGAAATTGCGCTAGACCCAGTGCAAATTGCCCCCGTACTAGATGCAATAAAAAATATGAATAAAGTATATTACCGTACAGTATGGAATCTATTAATATATACACATAATCAACCTGAGCCGGATCGTTATGAAAAGTATTTAGATGATATGTTAACGCAGCGCAATTTCGTTGATGTGAACTATTCATTAGTTACATTTAACATTTCAGATGAACATAATGGTGTTGTACGAGGGAATGGACATATTCACCGTATTCAAGCCCCAACACTTGTCATACAAGGTGACCGCGATTATGTCGTACCACAAGTAGTTGGCGAGGAATTAGCGAAACATTTGCCAAATGCGGAGTTGAAGGTGTTAGAAGATTGCGGGCATTCACCGTTTATTGATTGTTTAGATGTGTTTATACAGCATGTAGAGGATTGGTTAGACAATAAATAATTCCCAAAATATAAAACTTGCATATACTATAGCATTTGTATGTATAAGGGGAGAGAGGCAATGCATAATCCATTTTTAATATATCATTCTCCATATAATGATCACCAATATGTAAAAAATATTATTGATCCGATGTATATGCAAGTTTCACCAGCTGTAGTTCCTTTGCAAGTGCAGCCACCAATAGCTCATGCACATCAATACTTATATGGGCCTTCATTTTATGAAAATCCATATTTTAAACATTTTCATTACCATGTGAAAGCACAAGTTTGGGAAGGATAAGAAGCTAAAAGGTTCATTCTTTTAGCTTCTTTTTTTATGGCCAATATTCGTACACGCATGTAAAGAAACAGTTTATAATGAAAGTTGGAAAGCGTGAGAAAGAGAGGGAATAGGATGTCGATGCGTTTTACTTTTTGGATTATGGTTGGGATTGTGGCAATCTCAGGTTTATCACAAGGTATGCTCTTACCGACCATTGCAATGATTTTTGAACAAGAAGGGGTTAGTTCAAGTATTAACGGTATTCATGCGACGGCATTATACATCGGGATATTATTTATTTCACCGTTTCTTGAAAAACCGATGCAAAAGTTTGGAATGAAACCAATTATCGTAATTGGTGGGTTTCTCGTTATTATTTCATTATTCTTTTTTACACAAACATTTTCATTCTGGGTATGGTTTATTCTTAGATTCCTAGTTGGTGTTGGAGATCATATGCTCCATGTTGGAACGCAAACGTGGATTACGACAACGTCAGATCCTAGTAAAATAGGTAGACAAGTATCGATATACGGTGTATTCTTCGGAATTGGTTTCGCAGTTGGTCCGTATTTAGCAAGCACTGTTCAGTACGGTCTTGCAACACCATTTATCGTATCTACTATACTTTGCTTAATAGGATGGCTTTTGCTACTACCAACGAAAAATGCATTTCCAGCACAAGATGAGGCGAAAACTGAAAGTGAATCATCCTTTTCTCGTTATAAACAAGTCGTTGGATTAGCTTGGATTGCACTTATTGGTCCGCTCGCATACGGCGTACTAGAAGCGATGTTAAATAGTAACTTACCAGTATACGCACTTCGCAAAGGATGGTCTGTATCGGAAGTTTCCTTCTTATTACCAGCATTCGCAGTTGGAGGCATTATTACACAAATCCCGCTCGGTATATTAAGTGATAAATACGGAAGAGATCGTATTTTAACGTGGACGTTCAGTGTAAGTACTGGCATTTTCTTGCTTGCAGCAGTATTTGATCAATATTACTGGATCGTCTTTGCCTGTATGCTTTTAGCTGGTATGGTCATTGGCTCGTGCTTCTCATTAGGTCTTGGATTTATGACAGATTTATTACCGAGGCACTTACTACCAGCAGGTAATATATTATCCGGAATCGCCTTTAGTATAGGAAGTATTATGGGCCCTGTATTAGGAGGCGTATTTATAGAAAAAATACAGTATACAAGCTTTTTTATTGCGGTTATGATTATAATGGGTATTCTCGCAATGTTATATATTATTTACATGAAGAATCAATTCGCATCAAGAAAAATAGAAAGTAGGTTAGGGCATGACAAAACAACCTAATAAAAAGAAATTTGAAGTACTAGAAAACGAAACAATTACAGACTGTTTAGCACGTATGGAACAAGAAGGATATGCACCGTCTCGTCGCATGGAAGAGCCAATCTTTCATGAAGTGAAGAAAGACGGGAAAACAGAAGTTGAACCGTGTGGTAGAAAAATTGTTTTTGAGGGGAAATTGAAGTAATCAAATAACAGATTTTCTTTTTGATACAGAACAAGCCATCCAATTCATCCTCTATGAATTGGATGGCTTGTTTTTTTACAATTGATCAGTGAAGGAAAATATATTTTCTGGGAAGAACGAAAAGACATGCCCAATTCTCCTAGATCCTGTTTTCTAAAGTGTAGCTTCATGTAGAAAACTTTGCAATAGAGCCTTTATTTATTATTTTTGCTAAAACTTATGTACAATTCACAGTGCGAAACAACACATATAAAATGCCACTTCCTTTTTCATTTCTCCTAATTGGCTTCTTTATACGGATCGCAGAAAATATTGATACTTTTTTCGTATATTGGTAAAATAAGTTCTTGGGTCTTACTTGTTGTTATCAGTAGAATGATTGTCGCTCAACTTAAAGAAATTAGTTACAAAGATTTCGCAATATCTAAAGGGGGTCCGGCAATGATTCCCTCTTTTTGGAGCCACTCACAAACGTAAAGCAAGAGAGGAGGCTATATGAACTATTCTCCTTTCTTATTTAGATTAACCAGCTACTACAATTGGAACAAGTATATCAAATTCAATATCTGGAGGATGCTGATTAGAATCTGGTCGACACCCTGGTGGATAATGTTTTTCTAGCAATCTATCAATTCTGATGGAATCGATAGATTGTTAGAAAGTGGAAAATGATTATCCGCATATTCCGAAGCAGATGTAACCCTTCCATAATTAAGTGTAAAACCAAAATACGCTGTTTTAAAAAGTTATTTGTTAGAACTGGTTATAAGTAATAAAACAGAAAAGAGGATCACATGTTACATAATTTACAGAGAAGTAAAAGAATTTTTTTATTATGTCTTATTTTTTTAGTGCTTTTAACCGCTTGTGGTAATACGGATGTTAAGACATCTAAAGCTTCATTACCACCGGCTCAATCAAATATAGATAAATCATTAAAAGCACCAAATTGGGTAGATAAAAGTCCTATTCAACAATCTCCTAATTTTATTGAAGATAAAAAAGTGAAATCGGCTGTGAATTTAATAGCAACGGGTGATAATTTATATCATGATGCAGTAATTAAAGATGGCAAACAAAAAGACGGTTCATATGATTATCACTATATTTATGAAAATATAAAAAAAGCTGTTCAATCAAGTGATCTTGCTATAGTGAATCAGGAGACTCCAATTGCAGGAAATAATCTAAAAGTACAGGGATATCCTACTTTCAATACACCTGAAGAAGTAGGTCAATCTTTAGTGGACACTGGATTCAATATAGTGACTCAAGCGACAAATCATGCTATGGATATGGGTATTAACGGTGTTATGAATACAAGAGAATACTGGAAGAAATATCCGGATGTTATCCCGTTAGGCATTAATGAGAGTCAAAATGAACGCAATGAAATAAAAACGATTACAAAAAATGGTATTCGTTTTGCGCTACTTAATTATACATACGGTACGAATGGAATTAAAGTTGCAGCTGATAAGTCTTGGGCATTAAATTTAATTGATAAAAAGGCGATCCAAAATGATGTGGAAAAGGCAAAGAATAGCTCTGATATGGTGATTGTTATGGTGCATTGGGGAGTAGAATATACCACTACACCTTCAAAGCAACAAAAAGAAGTTGCTCAATATTTAACAGATTTAGGTGTAGATGTAGTAATTGGAAATCATCCACATGTAATTCAACCAATTGAGTGGAAACAAAATAAAGATGGACATGAAACGCTAATCTATTATTCTCTTGGAAATCTTATTTCTGCTCAAGAAAAATTAGAAACATTGGTTGGAGGACTATCTTATATACAATTCGTCAAGTATGAAGATAAAACTTTTGGTATACGACAAGCGGCACTCGTACCGACAGTAACCGACTATGCTGATGGTAAGAAACAATTTAAAATTCAATTTTTAAAAGATTATTCGGATGAAGATTCTAAAAATCATGGGATTAAAAAATTTGTCGGCCCCGTTTCTTTGAAGGATTTCAAGGAGATTCCTAGAGATGTGTTGGGAAATTGGTATAAAGACTAATAAACAAAAAAGGGAATGAGATACAATTAAAAAATTTATAATTTTAGCATTGGTATTGGCAATGGGATGGAGCCTTGCTGCTTGTAGTGGAAAGCAAACATCTCAGGAAACTACTAATAATAACGATAAAAATAAAAATGAGATAAATGCGAATAAAAAAGATGTTTTACCTATCTCTGATCTTAATGATTGGAGAATTATCCTTGTAAATAGAGAGCATATGTTATCAAAGGAACTAGGAATTGAATTAACAAGTATCACTCAAAATGCTAAGCCAAATATGAAAATCGATAGCAGAATTGCAACTTCCTATCAGGATATGGTAACAGCTGCAAAAAAAGAGGGAATCAACCTTTATTTAAGATCAGGTTATCGAGCTATAAAATTACAACAAACTTATTATGATGCTTCAGTTAAAAGCTATAAATCTCAAGGTTTGTCGGATAAAGAGGCTAGTGCTAAGGCATTGGAATATCTTCAGTATCCTGGTGCAAGTGAACACCATACTGGATTAGCGTTAGACATTATTTCAGTTGAATGGCAGAATACGGTAGAAGATTTAAATGCAAAATTTGAAACGACTGATGCATTCAAATGGTTAGATAAGAATGCTGCAGAGTATGGGTTTATTCTCCGCTATCCAAAAGATAAAGAGAATATTACTGGTATTAAGTATGAGCCATGGCATTATCGTTATGTAGGAAAAGAAGTTGCTATTTATCTAAAAGAAAATGGGTTAACTTTAGAAGAGTATTGCGAAAAGATTAAGTCCGACAAATAAAAATACACTTTGATTCTATTAAAAAGCCAGTGGACATATTTCCTTTCCTTAAAGGAAATAAATTATGCATTGCTACGGGAAAAGGCGGATCTGGAGGATGTGTTAATCTTCCTCCTAGTATTGCGAAAACTGTGTATGATAATGTAAGCACGTATGAACCGGTTATCGTGTACTAGTAAATAGCAACCTCGTGTGAAGCGATGTATGTATCAAGAACTTAAATTTATAAAAGAAGCAGTGAAAAAGGATCTGATATTCATATCAGATTCTTTTTCATTCGTAACATAGAATACTTGCTTACTGTATCTGCTTAACTAGGCTTTAGAGACTGCCAGCTTTCCAGATGCTACAATATTAACCTCGCCATCTTTTTTGTTTTGGATGTTCGCTTTTCTTAGCTTGATAGACATGTGGAGGTAGCCCAAACACTGCGATTGGTAGTGTTGTTTATTTGGTAGAATATTACATTTTTTTAATAATTGAAATAAGGGAGTACACATCACAGAATGGGGTAATAAGAAAAATCCGGTTATCTTTTGTTTACATGGGTTAGGTGGCTCTAGTCTTACTTTTATAGAAGTGGCTGACAAACTAAAAGATGAGTATAGATTTGTTACATGTTTTGTGCAACTAACAAATCAGATGATGCTCACTATTGCTTTCAGTCCTGCTATAACGAATTCTACAATAGATAACAGAACGTATATTTGGTATAATCGAAACATACTACTTGAAACGCTGTACATAATGTATGAAATTCATGTAATAAGGTAAGGACTACATGACAATAACTAAATTTAAAAGTTCTAGTACATATAGGATTCAGTTCATGTTATACAAATCCATTGTCAGAAAGGAAAAGATGTAATGAATCAAATTTCATTTGAAGATTTATTTGAAGAAGAAAAAGAAAAGGTGGAGGTAGCTGAGATACCAGTACCTTTATCGCCATTGCAACAAGATATATTGGGATTATTTAATTCTGAAGAAATAAGTGCACTGGAGCTGTGCGAACAATTAATACGAGCTGGTAAAATACCAGATGAAAGATTCACTACGAATAAGCCTAAAGCATATGGAAAAGTATGCTTAATATTAGAAGGTTTTGTTACGGAAGGGCAGATTATTTTTATCAAAAGTGATGAGAAAAGAGATAGGGTATATAAAATGAAAGAAGAAATATAAGTTGTACAGAGATAAATGAATGATTTCTAAGGAGCTAGTTCAGTAACCAAAGTAAAAAGGGTATCAATCAAGAAAGATTGATACCCTTTTTTGCTGTGTTTTAATATCTTACATGTTTACGTTTGAAACCGAGTCTTTCTCTATCAACGAGTAAAAAAAGGGATATTCCACATACAACACGTTAATAACTTCCATCGCCGCTTGAAAGGATGGATGGAACGATTTCAAGGCGTTTGTACGTATTATTTGGATAGTTACCTCTACTGGTATCGTTGGCTTGAGTTACATACAAACTTAGCATTTGAAAATCGGGTAGGGCAAATGCTTATGTCAGCTTGTCAAAAATCTGACAATTTCACAGTTGAAGCATTAAGAAAAGATAAAAAGCATCATTAATCAGATGCTTTTTAGATAGATTCAGTGGTTTATTGTTATTTAACTAACGGAGTAGTTTAGTTGAATAAGAAAAAAGATTAATGCGTATTTGACTTAAAATGCGATACAAAAATGAACTGTACAAGAATGACAATTCATTTAATAGGTAGGTATTATTTCACATTCTTTAGAGGGAAAATTACCTTGTTATAAAAAAATCTTTCCCATTTAGCTAACAAACCGTTCCCATTTTCACCACGTTGAATTTCAATTTCGTGTTTTTTATGAAATTCTGCTATTCGTTTATTATGCTCTTTGTGCAATTGATGGAGAGCCACTTGTTTCATTATTATCCCTCCTTTCGATTAACCATAATTATATATCCTGGGTTGATTATAGCAAAGTATTCTACACGTTTTGTAGATTAAATCTGCCTTTTAGTTTTAGCAGTAACAATCTTTGAGAAAACAGCCTTTATTTATGATGATCGTCGTAAGGTCATTGCCCAGAATAAAAGAGCACAAGCACTAACGGATGCACCTAATATACAAACTCCGTTCCATCCGTAGCTTGCATAAATGTTGGTTGAAAGAATTGCACCTGTTGCACTGCCGATAGAATAGAACATCATATAACTAGCAGTGAGCCGACTTCTCGCTTCAGGACGCACTGTGAAAAGTATGCTTTGATTGGTGACATGTACAGCTTGCACAGCTAAATCTAAAAGGATAACACCGATAACTAGTAGGAATAGAGAATGGTTCATTAATTTAATTAGGAGCCATGAAAGTAATAATAAGGATAAGGCTATGCCAGTAGTTCTCTCTCCGAATCCGCGATCAGCAAGTTGTCCGGCTTTAGTGGCAGCTAATGCACCAGCAACTCCAGCAAGACCAAATGCTCCGATAGCTGTATGTGATAGATTATATGGTGCAACACTTAGAGGTAAAACTAATGAAGTCCATAAAATACTGAAGGAAGTAAAAATAAGCAATGCTAATATTCCGCGAATACGTAAGATCCTTTCTTCTACAAATAATAAGAGAACAGAACGTAATAATTTACGATAGGTCATAGCTGTTTTTTTATGTTCAAGATTAGGTAAATTACGATATAACAAACCAATTACGAAGAGCATAAGTACAGCGGAGGTAAGATAAACGGAACGCCATCCCGCTAAATCTGTTAATGTTCCAGCAAATGTACGTGCAAGTAGAATTCCTATTACGACACCACTCGTGACGAAACCTACTATTCGCCCACGGTCTTTTGGGTTAGCTAAAATGGATGCGTATGCGACGAGTGTCTGCGTAACAGTCGCAAGAATTCCGACTAAGGCCATACCTATAAAAAGTACGGTACTGGAAGGAGCGACTCCGACCACAATTAAAGCGAAAACGGATAAAAGCATTTGAACAATGATAAGTCTTTTTTGGTTTAACAAATCACCAAGTGGAACTAATAAAAGTAATCCGAGTGCATAACAAACTTGAGTAATCGTAATAACGACACCAATAGTTGAATGGTTGATCTTAAACGCATTTGATAAAGAATCAAGTAGAGGATGGGCGAAGTATATATTCGCCACAGCCATCCCGCAAGCTATTGAAAATAATAGAGTTATATAGCGGGGCATGATTGTATTGATAGGTGATTGGAACTGATCATTATTCTGTGTAAGAGCAGTTGTCATTTTTTCTTTAGCATCCATAATATCATCTCCTTTTGTTTTTAAAATAATGTACCGAACGGTATGTTATTTCGTAAGTCAAATATAATCAGGGATAAGTTACTATGTCAAGTGAATTGTAAATTAAATTCAGTTTCTTTTGACATATCATTTATAATTTAATACGATATATAATATACTGATTAGTACATAAAAACGTGATTTATAATTTAGAAAACAGGTGAAAAAAGAGGAGGGATTAAATGGCTCGACTACGTGAATTTGATAAAGAAAAAGCTTTGGATGCTGCTATGCAACTTTTTTGGGAGAAAGGATACGCTGCTACTTCATTAAGTGATCTAACTGCTAAAATGGAAATACAAAGACCAAGTTTATATGCGGCATTTGGTGATAAAGAAGGGCTATTTGAAGCTGCATTACGGAGATACACGAATATACATGCAGCTAGCATTCGAACAAAACTTCAAAAAGAACAATCTGTAAAAGAGGCCATTCGTATATTTTTTGAAAATATGGTGGAAGAGGAATATAAAAAAGAATCAAATAAAGGCTGTTTTTGTATTAACACAATGGTGGAACTTGCTCCTCATAATGAAAAATTTGAAGTGCTGACTAGAGAACATCAAATGTATCTTTCAGTTATATTTCAAGAATTAATTACTAAAGGAATTCAGTCTGGAGAACTGCAAAGTGATGTGAATGCTAAAGCATTGGCACAAACGCTAGTCACTTCATTAATTGGATTAACGGTGTTAATGAAATCTCGCCCAGAACGTTCAGTTGTAGATAATTCGGTATGTATCATATTATCGTTACTAAAATAAATGTAACAGAATTGTATTTCAATCAACTATGTCGATTATAGACACTTTTATTTATAAGCTTTTAACTTTAAGCACTGAATTGTCTACGAAGGCAACAAGTGCTTTTTATTTTCGTGTAAATATGAGCAGGTGAATCATAATGGTTGTCTGCAATATATGAAGATTGTTGGAGACATTTGTAATTAGGCATCGGATAAGAGAGGAATGAAAACACTATATAAGCCCCTTCAAAGCCCCTTATAAGCACCTACCAAGTAATAAATCACTAAGAAAAAGAAAAAGAAAAAACAAAAACAAAAACAAAAACAACTACAAGAACAAAAAAGCGCGAAAAAATAAAACCGTCGTTGTAGTAGTTAAAAAAATTTGGAATTCAAATGCAAAAACAAAGCCCTCATTCCTATATGTATATTGAAGGATTGAAATTTGCATTTTTATGAATAAAAGGAGGTGGGAAACATATGGCGGTGTACCGTAATGTGCAGGTGAACTTTTGGCAAGATGAATTCATATTAGATTTAACGCCAGAAGAGCGTTATTTTTACATATATTTGTTAACTGGTACGAAAACGAAGCAATGTGGTATTTACATATTACCAAAGCGTTTGGCAGAGCTTGAAACTGGTTACAGTATGGAGACTGTTGAGAAGTTATTGAACAGGTTTGTGGAATACGGGAAGATTTTATATGATGCGGAAACGAAAGAGTTATTCATTATAAATTGGTTACACTATAATCCTATTTTTAATACGAACATAGAGAAATGTGTATTACGTGAGCTGAAAATGGTGAAAAGTAAAGAGTTCCTACATAAGTTTTTACGTAAATGTCTTGAAGAAGAATGCAAGATTCCATTATTACTTCAGTATTTTGGTATGCCAGAGGAAGAGGTTAGTAGTAATTCACAACAAGCAATTATTCAAGAGAAGGAAGAGAAGGAAGAGGTAGAAAGAGTAGAGGATGCCACTCCGCATAGTGAAGTTTATAAATTTTACGAACAAAACATTAGTAGTCTATCTCCATATATCGCGAAGGAATTAAAGGAATGGATGCAAAGAGTTTCAGGAGATAAAGTACTAGAGGCACTTAAAATTGCGTTTGAACATAATAAGGGGACACTTGCTTATGTAAAGGGTATCTTGAGGAATTGGTGTAGCGAATATAGTGGAGAAAAGTGTGTAATGGGAAGTTTAGAGAGAAGGAGAAGTGTTTTGAGTAGTGTTTTTTAATTTACATAAATTTAATGCAGAATATACGTTCGTATACGGTGGGTTGTATGCTATACTACAATTAAATAAGGGTATTTTTATAATAGATAAAAAGATGCGGGGGAACAAAGTTTGACTACTAATACATCTCAGTTGTTTCAATATATTCATATGACAGAAGAACAGGAACAATTATCATCACGTTATTTAGAAACGAGAGAAGAAGAGATTTTAAATAATATTCAACTAACGACAATTAGAGATCAAAAAAGAGGCGATTTTGCCGAGCGATTTATAAATGATTTTAGAAAAGTATATAAACAAGATCCGGATTTCTTTCGGTTATTTTATTATTTGCTAGGGGAGCAATTGTTAAATGTTCTTATAATAAGGTTTAAATATGTGAATTTTTCTAATATGAAGGTTTATTTAGAAAAAAGTGAACTTCCTTTGGAGAAACTTGTAGCAAGTGCATGCAAATATTTATCCAATATTTCAAGTTATGTGAATGAAGCGTATGTTTTTCTTAGAGAATTAATAAGCGAGAATCCGAACTATATAGAAGAGCAGTTGTCAGCTTTATCAATAAAGCAGCAATTATCGCTACTTCTTGTAATGTTTGAAGTAGATTATGAGAGATTCCGTACATATAGCTCTTTATTGGACGAGAGATTAGAAGAACATGCTGAATTTATATTGAATTTGAATGGAGAAAAGGAAAAGGTTGAAGCTGTTGAACGGTATATAAAGGGTGAAAGTGATAGGGAATTATTTGTAGGTGGGGCTTTACCAGAATATATTTGGCGGCTATTATTTAGTATTCATAAGTATTCAAATGTTGCGAGGCGATATGTTGAAATATTAGCGAAGAGAAACGTTTGGGGTTTTATGAACCATGCTACGCGTTACATGTGTCAAGCTCTCGGTCAGCTTCAAAACTACAAAAGAACAGGTAGTGTAAATAAGAAAACATATGATGAAATTCAAAGTTTTTGTAAACAGTTTTGGATTTCTGAGGAAAGATTTTTTGCGCACCGTCTGAGGCAACATGATTTAAATAATGAAGAATTTTGTAAGACGTATGAATATGAATTGCTATGCTTCATGGCGAAAGAAAATCCTGAATTTGTTCAACGTACTTTGCATTATTTAAGTAAAATTAATTATCTCATCATCGCACGAATGTTAGCTGAAAAAGGACATGAGCTAAATAGAGGGAAAATGCGAGAAGAATTTTTTGTGGCTGCTTTGCAAATTAAATTGTCTACAGTGCGGGATACATATCGTGATTATTTAATAGGGAAAGTGTCATTTGAGGATATGAAGCAAATACTTAAAAATCCGAAATATAGAAGTATGTATTGGGGTATGCCAGTGTTAGAGGTTGCACTTCTTTGGGATCTAGATGATGTAGCGAAGAGGGAAGCTGTACTTACACTACAATTCGGAGATGATTATAGTGTGAATTTATATGAACTTCTTTACGAATGTTCTGTCAGAGGGATAGAACCGAAACAAGTATTAGAAGATCTTCTTTCGTATGGGTTGAGTAAGGAAAAGCTTATCGCTTATGCAGTTGAACAAGCTGCATGCTACAGTGAAGAGAGAAATAAGGCGAAGGAAGCGCTCGTTCATGTCATTGTAAAAGAACAAGCATACATAATTGAACGATTTGATGAGTATTCTGCTGTGGCAAAAGCATATATTTTAGAAGAGTTAGCAAGGGATAACATGGTTAAAATGCGTCCAATTTTAATCAAAAGCTTAGGCGCTTCATCTAAAAAAATGCGTGAGTCTGTAGTTAAACTTCTTTCAAAAGATGTAGAAGCGGCAGAAGATGTAGCAGTTGAACTTAATAATAAAAAGAAAATTGTCCGTGAACATGTGATGGAAATACTTATAGATTATAAGATTGAAAAATATATGCAACTTGTACAGGAAGCTTTACAAGAAAAGAAGAACGCCTCTTTTATTGAGAAGTTTGCTCCGTTACTTGAAGTGGGGAGAAACTCAGAAAATATAGAAGAACTTTGTAGTCGTATAGTAACGGAACAAAAAAGAAATGCACTTCTGCAATTGATTGGGGACGAACCACAAATCCGTCTTCGTCATTCAAATGAAATAGCAGACGCAACAGTTCCGTTAGCTTATATACAGCAGTATATTTCAGATTCTGTTATTGAGAAGAAAGAGGCAGCTGAAGTAATTGGTAGTACTTTAAATGAACAAGACTTGAAAGAGTATGTACAAGTAATATATCAAATATGGATTTCTCAAGATGCAGATGTGAAGAAACGGGGAATCCTTTCATTATATGGAATGTTTAGTGATGACAAAATGGTAGGCATACTTAAAAAGCAAATTGATGAATGGGTCCTTCATATGAGAGGAAAGATTGCAGCGGATGCTGTTCGCGCTCTGGGGTTGTCCTCATCTAAGCTTGCACTTGTGTCTATTCATGCGATGGCATTTAAATATAAGCATAAGTTAGTGCGTAATGCGGCAAAAGAAGCACTAAGTCTTGCTGCGAAAACACGTGGTATAACGGAAGAAGAGCTGGAAGATCGATTGGTACCAAACCTTGGTTTCAATATACGTTGTGAAAAGAAGATTGATTTTGGAAATAGATGTTTTACTGCTATTTTAACTTCAGAGTCAAAAATTGAATTAGCGACAGAAGAAGGAAAACGTATGAAGTCACTTCCAAAGCCAAATGCAAAAGATGATGTAGAAAAAGCTGAAGAAGCTAAGAAAGAGTTAGCCGCTTTAAAGAAAGAGCTTCGAAGTGCTCTTTCCATGCAGAAACAACGTTTGGAAACTGCTCTATCACTAAAGCGCTATTGGTCATAAGATACGTGGAAGCCGGTATTTATGGAAAATCCAATTATGAAGCAATTTGCCATTTCACTTGTTTGGGGTGAATATACGGAAGGAAAGTTGCTGAGAACGTTCCGTTGTGTGGAGGATGATATGTTTTATTCAATGATAGGAGAGCATCATGAGCTTTCACCTGGAACTGTTATTGGTTTAATTCATCCGTTAGAATTATCCGAGGTGGAAAAGGAAGTGTGGAAAGAGCAACTGACAAATTCCGGAATTGTTCAGCCATTCCTACAAATTGAACGGCCAGTGTTTGTAGTAGAGGAAAATGATAAGATTGATGTTGAGAGATTTGGCGGTATTTTACTAAATGGTCGCTCGTTATTCGGTAAGATGACGACACTTGGATGGACTCGCGGATCGGTTCAAGATGGCGGTGTTTATTATACGTTTTATAAAGAAGACACTAGAACTGGAGTAGGAGCGGAACTTTCATTTAGCGGAGCGCCAATTGGATATGAAGGTGAAGAAGATGTATGTGTATTTGAAATTCAATTTTATAAGGCAGGCAAAGTGAACCGCGGTTCATATGAATACGACGAAATTGATGATGAGAGACGCATTGTACCAAAACAAGTAGATAAGCGCTTCTTTAGTGAAATGTTATATGATGTGCAATTAGCGACCGATTCAAATCTTGGTCATAATGAAAGCTGGCGTAGCGGACGATAAGAAAAACCCCCTTCATTGATAGGAAAATGAAGGGGGTTTTTCAATTTTTCTAAAAGGTTCTTTCACAATAGAAGCGAATAGATTGAGAGAGGAGGGATTGTATGGAAGTCGTCATAAAAAAGAAACGAAATAGGGGAAAAAGAATTTTTATTTGGTCTAGTAGTATCGTTCTTTTTTTGTTTATTTGCGCTATGATTTTTTTGAACATATATACGTTGAGTTCTATGCCAAAGATAGATGGAACGATAAAACTTGAGGATTTACAACATGCTGTTGCGGTGAAACGAGATAGTAAAGGTGTACCACATATTAAAGCGGAAAATGCGCATGATTTATATTTCTCGCAAGGGTATGTACAAGCGCAAGATCGTTTGTTTCAAATGGATTTAAGTAGAAGACAAGCTTCTGGTATGTTAAGTGAAGTTGTAGGGGAAGCAGCTGTTGATCGAGATAAATTGTTTCGAACGCTCGGTTTACGGCGAGCGGCAGAAGCATCTGTTAGTCAATATGATGGGGAAGCGAAATATGCCCTGCAGTCATTTGCTGATGGGGTGAACGCTTTTATACGTGAGGCAAAAGAGGAAAAGAAATTGCCGGTTGAGTTTACTTTATTAGGCTATGAACCTGCTGAATGGTCAATCGTGGATTCTTTAACGATTGGAAAGTATATGGCGTTTGATTTAGGCGGACATTGGCACGGACAGGCATTTCGATATTGGGCGCTGAAAAATTTACCGAAAGAGCAAGCAAATGAGCTATTTCCTACATATCCGAAAGATGCACCTAGATTGCTAGCTGAACTGAAAAATACAAATGTGAATGTAGCACAAAGTTTTTCAAAGACAGTTATTCCACCAGAGTTTAACGGTAGTAATAACTGGGTTGTGAGTGGTGAAAAGAGTGTATCTGGTAAGCCGATTTTAGCGGATGATCCTCATTTATCTCTTGCGACACCTTCTATATGGTATCAAACTACGTTAGAAACGAAAGATGTAAATGTGAGTGGAGTTATTTTTGCGGGTGTTCCTGGTGTTATGTTAGGGCATAATAAAGAGATTGCCTGGGGCGTTACGAATACAGGTCCCGATGTGCAAGATTTGTATATTGAAAAGAGAAATCCTAATAATGAAAATGAATTTTTGTATAACGATAAATGGGAAAAGGCTACGGTTGTTGATGAATCTATTAAAGTAAAAGGCGGGAAAACAATTCCGTATAACGTTACGGTTACGAGGCATGGTCCAGTCATTTCAGAGTTTGCGGATAAGGGGAAAGAGAAAATGAAAACGAAAACAGTATTCGCTTTGAAATGGACTGCTTTGGAGCCTTCCGCTGAATTAAAGGCTGTATTAAATATGAATAAAGCGAAAGATTGGAATGAGTTTGAGACAGCTCTTCAAGATTTTCACACACCGACTCAAAACTTTTTGTTTGCATCAAATGACGGCACAATTGCTTATAAAGCGAACGGAAATATACCAGTGCGTAAAAAAGGTGATGGTAGTTTGCCTGTACCTGGATGGACAGATGAATATGAATGGGAAGGGTATATTCCGTTTGATCAACTTCCAAAAGTAATAAATCCAAAACAAGGGTTTATTTCAACTGCAAATAATAAAATCGTTGATGATAATTATCCGTACCATATTAGTAATACGTGGGCGCAGCCATATAGGCAAATGCGTATTCAAGAGTTTTTAAAAGAGAAGGAAAAGTATACGGTGAAAGATTTAGAAGATTTACAGATGGATCAAAAAAATTTATATGGGAAAGAGTTTACTCCTATATTGTTAAAAGAGTTAAATAAAGCATCTTTAAATGAAGTAGAGAAAGAAGGCGTAAAACAATTAACAAAGTGGGATTTTTACGATAGTAAAGATGAAGCGTCACCATTAATATTCCATTTGTTAATGAAAGAGATTTCGAATACGCTATTTTCAAAAGAAATACCGAAAGATGTGATGGAGTTATTTGAAGGGAAGTCACAAGTAGTTGATGAATTGATTCGAAAAGAAGTAGCAGGAGAAAATAGCGCTTGGTTTACGAAGTACGGAGGCTTCACAGAAGTTGTGCATACATCGTACGAAAATGTAATGAAGAAACTACAGAAGGAATATGGACCAAATGTTGCGGAGTGGAAGTGGGGCGATTACCATCAACTTGCTTTTACACATCCAATTTCAAAATCATCTAGTATGCTAGCACTACTTGCATTTAATCGTGAGAAACCAGTTCCAATTGGCGGAAGCCAAGTTACCGTTCAAGCAGCGAGTTACGGAGATAACGGTATTGTCAATCACGGAGCTTCTTGGCGATTCGTGATTGATACGAAAGATATGTCAAACGGTTATCATATCGTAGGACCAGGACAATCGGGACATTTCAGAAGTGATTGGTATCATGATCAAATAGATGATTGGGTGAATGGTGAGTATCATACGACTACACTTAATACAGATGGGATAGAAGGAAAAGTGTTAAATTTAGTCCCTAAATAATGTGTAGATATTTTGAGATGGAATGGTTTGTAAAGGAGCGGGAGAATCGCTCTTTTTTTGAATTATTTTTCTTATGGAATATATGTGTAATGTTGTATAAAATAAGCAAGAAAGCCAAAAATTATAGGGGGAAAGTTGTGAAGAAAAGTAAGAGTTTAATAAGTTTTTTAGGAGTGTTTATTATGTTGTTTTCTTTTTGTTTTCAAGGAAATGTACAGGCGGATGTAAATACTGTTCAATCTGGAAAAATAAAATCAGGAAACGTAACGGTATGGGAAGTAGGAAATGTAGCGAAAGTGTTAGCTGATGTAGAGCGCTTGAATTTGAATACGGTGAATGTACCGATTCAAGTAGATATTTCGGATGTGAATTCGGCTAATATGGTAATTAATCAGGCGCAAAAGAAACAAGCTATTATTTTAATTCAAGAATTACTAAAGCGTAATATACAAGTTATAGTGGAACCATTCCCGTTTATTCAGCAAGGAAATATTGGAGAAACAGAGTGGAACCCGAGTAATATTAATGATTTCTTCTGGAATTGGAAAACGGTTGTTTTACAAGATATTTTTAATTCCATTACAAATAAGTACAATATTTATGGGCTGAAGATCGCTTCTAATTTCGTGAATATGGAATATGCAGAAGGATATTGGAATGATACGATTAATTTTGTTCGCCAGCAGTATAAAGGAAATGTTTTGTATCAAATGAACTGGTGGTTAACTGCAAGTTGGGATCCTTCTTTTGAGGCGAAATTTAAAGAGAAAATAAATCGCCCGTATTTAAAAAAGGTGGATATCGTAAGTATTGATAGTTGGTTTGAAGTTTCAGGAAAAAGAAATCCATCATACGAAGAAGTAAAACAAAGTTTATTTGCGACGACAGTATATAATCGTGGACAAAATGTCGTTCAGCAACTGGAACAATTACATAAAGCAACAGGAAAGCCAATTTATTTTGGCGGATTTAACGTGCCAGCACGTGAACTTGGACTACAAAACCCGTGGAACCCAGATGTTACGAATGTGTTTTCAAAAGATGTACAACTTAACGGGTGGCGTGTTTACCGAGATGTATTAGAACCGAAGCCGTATTTTAAAGGTTTTTCAATTTGGTTTATCGGATCTAATGATAGTAATCATTCCTATCAAATACATAGTAAAGAAGCAGAGACAGTTATTAATGGCTGGTATAAAAAATAATTTTTATAAAGTAGGTAAGTTTTAGAATCCATTACATATATTTTAGTGAAAGGCCTTTCACCATCTTATCACCTAGGGGGCAATCATAATGAAATTTTTGTCATACCTTACAGTAATTTTGGTGATTCTTGGCGGTTTGAATTGGTTGTTTGTAGCGTTAGATTATAATGTAGTTGAGAAATGGTTTGGTTCTATGCCGGCGCTTGTGGATACTATTTATTGGCTCTTTGGTCTTTCAGCTATTTATCAAATTTTTGATCGGTTCTTTACGAGTAAATAGCTATTATACTTTATTACTAGAGTGTTAAGTACGATTATGTACTTAACACTTTTTTGTATGTTTATGAAATAATGAAATGTATATGCAAGCGATTCCATCGCGTCTTACGCCGTAATAACGGAAAACAAATTGACCGTGTATTGTATATAGGTTATAATTCAGAAAGTTTAAAAAATAACAAAAATGAGAAATAGGGAGGTTATCTGGGTGATGGAGAGAGTGTATAATTTTTCAGCAGGACCATCTATACTCCCTTTGCCGGTTTTAGAGAAAGTGCAAAAGGAGCTTGTAAATTATAACGGGACAGGCATGTCTGTTATGGAAATGAGCCATAGATCTTCTTATTTCCAAAGTATTATTGATGAAGCCAGCAGCTTACTTCGTGAATTAATGAACATTCCTGATGATTATGAAGTTTTATTTTTACAAGGCGGTGCGTCATTACAATTTTCTATGATACCGTTAAATTTAATGAGTACGTATAAAAAAGCTGGGTACGTACTGACAGGTTCATGGTCTAAAAAGGCGCAGCAAGAAGCCGGAAAAGTAGGGGAAGTGCAAGTGATTGCTTCTTCTGAAAAAGAGAAATTTACTACGATTCCTAAAATGGATGATTTACCAAATGATGAAGAACTAGATTATATACATATTACAACGAATAATACAATTGAGGGGACAAAATATGTGGATATTCCACATGTAGAAAGAGTGCCGCTTGTTGCGGATATGTCCTCAAATATTTTATCAGAACAATATGATGTTACGAAGTTTGGTCTCATATATGCGGGTGCGCAAAAGAATTTAGGGCCAGCGGGTTTAACGATTGTAATTATAAAAAGAGATTTAATTGGCAGTGCAAGTAGTGCTTGTCCTACGATGCTAAACTATGAAACTTACAGTAAAAATAACTCCCTATATAATACACCGCCATCCTTTAGTATTTATGTGACGAAACTTGTACTAGAGTGGTTGAAAGAACAAGGCGGGGTATCTGCGATTGAAGAACAAAATAGAATGAAATCTTCACTTCTTTACAATTTTTTAGATGAATCTAAATTGTTTACTTCACCAGTTGACCCTACGTATCGATCACTTATGAATATTCCGTTTACAACACCGTCAGAAGAGCTTAACAATCAGTTTTTACAAAAAGCGAAAGAACGCGGTTTCGTTACGCTAAAGGGACATCGCTCAGTAGGTGGTATGCGCGCTAGCATTTACAATGCGATGCCAACCCAAGGTGTACAAGAATTAGTAGACTATATGAAGGAATTCGAGCTTGAGAATAGATAGGGAGATGGGGATATGTTTCGTGTTCAGACGTTAAATCAAATTGCGGAAAAGGGTTTGCAAATTTTTGATGGGAATCGCTATGAAATTGGAGACAAAGTAGGTCATCCAGATGGTATTTTACTTCGCAGCTATTCTTTACATCAAGAAGAATTTTCAGAAGATTTAAAGGCGATTGCAAGAGCTGGTGCCGGTGTAAATAATATTCCTGTTGAGCGTTGTACGGAAAAAGGGATTGTAGTATTTAATACGCCAGGGGCTAATGCGAATGCAGTGAAGGAACTTATTATCGCAAGTCTTATTATGTCTTCCCGTAATATTATAAATGGAGTGAGCTGGACGAAAGAGTTGGATGGAGAAGAAGTACCACAGCTTGTTGAAGCTGGGAAGAAGCAATTCGTTGGATCAGAGATAGCAGGGAAACGTCTAGGTGTTATCGGTCTTGGTGCAATCGGTGCTTTAGTTGCGAACGATGCGTTAGCTTTAGGAATGGACGTTGTCGGATACGACCCATATATATCTGTTGAAACAGCATGGCGTCTTTCTACGCAAGTGCAAAGAGCATTTAGCTTAGATGAAATTTTTGCAACATGTGATTATATTACGTTACATATTCCTCTTACGAATCAAACGAAGGGGATTGTTGGTGAACACGCTATAGAGACGATGAAAAAAGGAATGCGTCTATTCAATTTCTCAAGAGGAGAACTTGTAGATGAAACAGCTCTTCAAAAAGCGTTAGAAGAAGATATTATTACACATTACGTAACAGATTTCCCGAATGAAAATGTTATAAAGATGAAAAATGTAACAGCGACGCCTCACCTAGGTGCATCTACGTCTGAGTCTGAAGAAAATTGTGCGGTAATGGCAGCTCGTCAATTACGTGAATATTTAGAGACAGGAAATATTCGTAATTCAGTAAACTATCCAAACGTAGAACTTCCGTACATTGGAAAAAAACGAATTACGATTATGCATCAAAACGTTCCGAACATGGTAGGGCAAATTACAGGATGTTTAGCAGAACATCATATTAATATTGCGGATATGATTAATCGTAGTAAACATTCTTGGGCGTACACAATGATTGATATTGATAATGGTATTGATGATATAATTAAAGAGAATATTGTGGAAAATATAAGCAAAATTACAGGTGTTGTAGCCGTTCGAATGATTGTGTAAAGGAGAGAGGAACTTGGCAAATATCCGACCGTTTCGGGCCATCCGTCCAGTAGAAGAAAAAGCTGTGCAAGTGGCAGCTTTACCTTACGATGTATTAAATAGTGAAGAGGCAAGAGAAGTTGTAAAAGGGAATCCATATTCTTTCTTACATGTTGATAAAGCAGAAATTGATTTAGATCCAGCACTTTCACCGTATGATGATCGCGTATATGAAAAAGCGGGTGAAAATTTAAAGCAATTTATACAAGAAGAAGTGTTCGTTCAAGATGAAGAGCCAGCGCTTTATATTTATGAACTGACGATGCAAGGAAGAACGCAGTCAGGCCTTGTCGTTTGTACATCGATTGACGAGTATGAAGATGATACAATTAAAAAACATGAAAGAACGCGTCATGAAAAAGAACTAGATCGCATTCGTCACGTAGATGTGTGCGATGCAAATACGGGTCCTATCTTTTTAACTTATCGTACAAAAGAAGAAGTGAAACGTTTAATTGCAAGCTGGAAAGAAGAACATGCGCCAATTTATAAATTTACGGCAGAAGACGGAGTCGAGCATGTTGCGTGGAAGATTGCAGATGAAGAAGTAATTACGAATTTAGTAAATGCATTTGAAGATATCCCTAACTTGTACATTGCAGATGGACATCACCGCTCTGCATCAGCTGCAAAAGTAGGAGTTATGCGAAGAGAGCAATATCCGAATTACACAGGAGAAGAGGGATTCAATTTCTTCCTATCTGTTTTATTCCCTCATGATGAATTATCAATTTGGGATTATAACCGGGTTGTGAAAGATTTAAATGGCTTATCAGTAGAGCAATTTTTAAAGCAAGTGGCGCAATATTTTTATGTGGAAGAAGCAGGTGTTTCACCGTATAAACCAAATGAGCCAAAATCATTTGGAATGTATGTAAACGAGAAGTGGTATAAGCTCACTGTGAAAGAGGAAACATTTGATGCGAATGATCTTGTCAGGCGTTTAGATGTATCTATTTTACAAGATCATTTATTAAGTCAGGTGCTTGAAATACATGATCCGCGCTCTGATTCACGCATTGATTTCGTCGGTGGAATCCGCGGGCTAGAAGAACTAGAACGTCTTGTGAATAGCGGTGAATACAAAGCAGCGTTCGCATTATATCCGACATCAATGGAAGATTTATTAACAATCGCAGACGCTGGAGAAGTAATGCCGCCGAAATCAACGTGGTTTGAACCGAAACTGCGCAGCGGGTTGTTTGTTCACTCATTAAAGTAAATATAGACTTCTTTAGATTGAAAAACCGAAATGATTTTTAGTTTCGGTTTTTCTTTTGTAACAAATGGAACATCAGTTTAGTTAATTGTGGACTGTTTTTAAGGAGGGGTATCGATGAAATTGCAAGTAGGCGAAAAAATCACCTTTGAGCGAACTTTTACAAAAGAAGATGTTGTTTTATTTACAGAAGTATCTAAGGATGAGGGAATTCATCATGTTACACCAGATGAACAAGGACGATTTGTTGTACAAGGTCTTTTAACATCAACGCTTCCTACGAAAGTTGGTGGTGATCATAATGTATTAGCTCGTAAGATGGATTTTGAATTTTTACGCCCTGTTTATAGCGGTGATACGATTCGTTGTGACGTAACAATTGAACAATTTGAACCTGATGAAAAAAATCGTACAAAGATTATTGCGATGTTTACATGTATGAATCAACTTGAAAAAGAAGTATTGAAGGGAAGTTTTTCAGGGATTATTCTTTAAGTAGTAGGCGAAGGAAGCAAATGAAAAAAGATGTAATCAATAAGTGGGGGTGGAAAAATCCCCACTTATTTAAAGTTTCACTTTATGCCACTCCACTTTCTAAAAGATAGAAAGATCCATTTTCACAATCAATTTCCGCCATCGCACCGTAAGGTAAAATAAACTTCGGTTCGGTATGGCCAAAATTTAAATTATAAAGAATCGGCAAATCTTCTAAGTTATATTCCTTCATAACTGTAAGTATTTCGTGTTTATATTCTTCATAATATTTTTCGTCTTTTGGTTTACCAAAAATGATGCCAGTTGCTTTTTGCAGAATGCCTTGTGCTGCATAATTTCGTAACCAATACTTTATATAACTTGGTTCTGGATGATCTTCAGAGGTTTCAAAGAAAAGGATACTATTCTCCCAATGTTTTTTCTCTGGCCAAATTTCCGTTCCTTTTACAAACTCCAGTACTTCCATACAACCACCAATTAAACGCCCTTGTACAGTGGTAGAGCCTTGAAGTAGCTCATATCCATTGTTTTGCTGCATCGTACGCCGTTGATCCTTATTTACCTCTATCCATTCTAAACGCTCACTCGTCCATTCATGAGCTGGTTGAATTTCGCCAATAATCTCATTTGAAAAGAGAGTTCGATTCACCATTTCAATTGTATATGGATCCATCTCCACATTTTCGGCAAAATCGGTTAAAATTGCTGGACCGTAAAAAGAAGAAATTCCTGCTTTATGACAAAACAAGTGTGAAATGGTAACGTCAGAGTACCCCATAAAAATTTTTGGGTTTTCCCGTATCACATTAAAATCTATATAGGGAAGTAAACGGATGCTATCTTCTCCGCCAATATTCGCAATGATTGCTTTCACGCGCGTATCTTTAAATGCTGTCATTAAATCTTCCGCACGAGCCTCTGGGTTGTTATAAATGAATTCGCTACCTTTTAAACTATTTGGCATTGGGACAACCTTAAGACCGAAAACTTTTTCTAATCTTTTTACTCCTTGCTCATAACGCCATCTTAGCTCAGAATCACCTGCTCCTCCCCAAGAAGGACTTACTGTTGCCACAATATCTCCTGCCTGTAATCTCTTTGGTTTCATTAACATTTTAATCCCGCTCCTACATCATTTAATAAAAAACGATTATACAAACCGTAGCATAATATTAGTTTCTCCCTCATCAACAACTTCTCCTGCTGCTATTCAAGAATCTAGCACTGTTGCTGAATATAGGGATAATCTACAATATTAAGCGTAAATGAGTTGTAAAATTAAAACGCATATGTGTAGTACATAATAAATAATGTTATTGTACCGTGTTACTTACATGTAAATTTAGAATAAAGTTTGATCAAAATCTTATATTAAAATAAAAAACAAACCACTGTTCGATTTGAATATTCCACGATATAATGGTGAGAGTTTATACTTGAAGAAATATTTACATAAGAAGTGAGGTACTGTATGAAGAAAAGAACGACAGACATTATTTTTATTATTATTGGTGCATTCCTTTTTGCATTAGGTGTGAATTTGTTTGTTATCCCGAACGAGTTTGGTGAAGGCGGGGTAACGGGTATCACGATTATTACCTACTATTTATTTGAATGGTCACCAGGCTTAGTCAACTTAATTCTAAACGCGTTTTTGTTAATAGCTGGCTATAAATTTTTGAATAAGATAACAACAATTTATACGATCATTGCTGTAGTTACTAACTCGCTATTTCTTCATTTGACAGAGGGCTGGTATATTACTTCAGATGAAATGCTCGTAAATGCCATTTTCGGAGGGATATTTATAGGATGCGGGATTGGTCTAATTATTCGTGTTGGCGGAACAACAGCAGGTACTACTATCTTAGCAAGAATGACGCATAAGTATTTAGGATGGAGCATTAGTTATGGTCTATTGTTCTTCGATTTAATAGTTGCTTTTTCATCTTATTTCATCATTGGTGCAGAAAAGCTGATGCTGACAATTATTATGTTATATGTAGGAACGAAAGTGATGGAATTTGTAATTGAAGGTTTGAATCCGAAAAAGGCCATTACGATTATTTCTGATAACCCGGATGAAATTGCCAAAAAGGTGACTACCTTAATGGACAGAGGGGTTACCGTGTACTCAGGTCATGGTTATTATACAAAAACCCCGAAGGACATTCTTTACATTGTTATCAATAAGCAAGAAGTAATAAAGTTAAAACGGATTGTTCAAACTACGGATCCGGCTGCTTTCATCGCTATACACGATGTTCGTGATGTGTTTGGGGAAGGGTTTGTTGATATTTCTAAGGCTTAATAAGAGTTAGAATTAGTTTTTAAAAAGGCAGAAAATGAGCAATATTTTTTATTGAAATAATCTTAATGCGAAAATATGAGAATCTATTTTGATCACTTAATTATCAAGACCTAAATTTTAAAAAAACAAATAAATTCAAGGACATTATATATTTTATATGACTAATATGTAATGTCCTTTCTTATTCCACAATGATACCCGTTTGTTGACGATTAATTTTCATTATGCTTTTTGTGCCGAGTCCAATGCTTTTTTTAATTCGTCCGGTTTTTGAGTGCCGATTACCACTGTGTTATATTTCAACTTTAACTCTATACCTTTCTTTCCATTCATGTTATAGGCCGTTTCACCCTTAAGGTTAAAACGAATTCCCCATCCTCCGAATCTTTTTAGTGGACTGTAAGTAATGCTTTCATAGTGACGTATATTTTTGAAAAGGTACTGTTTATATTGAAAATGAAAAGGAACAAAACGAACATAAAGACCTTTTTCACGGACTTCTATAATCAGTTTCAATACCCCAAGCATTAATACAGGAAAGGCAATCCCAAAAAACAACCACAAAGCAATTAACGCACCATTGGGAGCTGGTTTATCTCCAAACGGGGTATCAAGGATAATTTGTTGAATGAATCCATACCACATCAGTGCTGCGATCCCCAATATGAGTATCCATACCCAAATTTGTTGTGGTCGCTGAACCTCACGAAAGATAATACGTTCTTGTTGTTTCATTAATGATTGTCACCTCCTAAATGATTTATTACAGGGAATCCTTTTTGATCCAGTAATATGTATCCTTTGTTGTTATTCTCTAAGAGAACCTCTTGTACTCTCATAGCACTTCACCCCTAAAAAAATTAACGCTCAGTCTAAAGACCTCACAACGCTTTCCGTTATGAGATACGTTAGCTACCTAAATTATACAAACTTTTCCGAATTCAGTATACATATAGAGTTTTATTTTTATTATCTGTATAAGTAATCTAATGTTTATAAGAAAAGAGGATATACGCTCATATATTGAACGTAATATCCTCTTCTTAGTTTAGTCTATTTAAAATCTATTTCAAAACGGATTCTTTTTATTTATCGTAAAATATTGGCTTGTAGGTATTATTAATGAACCTTTATTCCAAAGCTACATTATCATACGATCTGTTGTACTGTATTGCGGTTCTAATGCGTAGTATCTTTGATAACCTCAATAATTTCACGTAATGGATTTTAAAATTTGGCTAATTACCATGAAAAAATTAATGCTGGAATTGTTTTTCTTTTTCTTGCAAAAAGTACAATTCTTTCTTAATGTAAGAATGTAGAAGGATGAACAAGAGAGGGTTTAATGAAGATGATACATATTTTATTAGCTGATGATGACAAGCATATTAGAGAGTTATTACATTACCATGTACAAAAAGAGGGGTTTAAAGTTTTTGAGGCTGAAGATGGAAAGGTAGCTCAAGGCATATTAGAGAAAGAAAATATTCATCTTGCGATAGTGGATATTATGATGCCGTTTATTGATGGCTATACGTTATGTGAAGAAATCAGGAAGTATCATGATATACCTGTTATATTATTAACAGCGAAAGATCAGTTAGTTGATAAAGAAAAAGGGTTCATTTCTGGCACGGACGATTATATTGTGAAACCATTTGAACCAGCTGAAGTGATTTTCCGTATGAAAGCATTATTGCGTCGTTATCAAATGCTTAGTGCTGATATTATTACGCTGCACGGGACGACAATTGATCGAAAAGGGTTTGAAGTGAAATGTAACGGTCAGACGATTTTGCTACCACTGAAGGAATTTGAATTATTATCACAACTTGCTAGTTATCCTGGAAGAACATTTTCAAGAGAAGAATTAATTGAGTTAGTGTGGGGAATGGATTTTGAAGGGGATGAACGAACGGTCGATGTTCATGTGAAGCGACTGAGAGATCGTTTTTCAAAGCGAACAGATGATTTTCAAATTACGACAGTGCGCGGGCTCGGTTATAAGTTGGAGTTGAAATAAGATGAAATCATTGTATTCTAGATTTGTTTTTATGACGGTTGGGATTATGCTACTTAGTAGTATAATTGGCTTTTTATTAACAAATGTATATTATCAGGTGAAGTTAAAACCGTATAATAGTGAAAAGATTTTAATGTATGCTGAGGAAGTAAAATCATTATATGAAAAGCAAAGTGAAGAAAATAAAGAGGCATACTTACAGTCTATTGCGAAATTAGGATATGAAATTTATATTGTAGATGACGAAAATCATGGAAAGCGTATTGGGAATGCGTTTCGTAAGATAACAATTAGTGATGATACAGTTCATAAAGTATTGCAAGGTGAAACGTTTAATGGCGTTTCCACATATCCAACCCGTTTGTTTATTACAGGATTCTTCGATAATGAATTAATTAATAGCGTTGGTGTCCCATTAAAACATGGTGATAAACAGTACGCTTTATTCATCCGCCCTGACATTCAGCAACAATTTGGTGAAATGAGAATTTTCCTAGCGGTATTACTTGGGTTTATCGTTTTATTAAGTATCATTTTTATAGCGATTGCAGCAGGGTATATCGTTCGTCCAATTCGAACATTTACGAAAGCGACTCAAAAGATTGCAAGTGGTGAATATGATATCGAATTAGATGAAAATCGAAAAGATGAAATTGGTACACTAGCAACTAATTTTCAAAAGATGACGAAAAGTATTAAAGAATTAGATCAAATGAGACAAGAGTTCGTTTCTAACGTTTCGCATGAATTTCAATCTCCACTTTCTTCGATACAAGGTTTTTCGAAAACATTACAATCGGAGAATATGAGTGAAGAGGAACGAAAACGTTACTTGAAAATTATTGAGGGCGAAAGTAAGCGGATGTCTAGTTTATGTAAACAGTTACTTACGCTTGCTTCATTAGATAAAGAAGAGAAAGTTCTACAAATTAAAGAGTTTCATTTGCAAAAGCAAATTAAAGACGTCATTTTTATGCTCGAGTGGAAATGGCGTGAAAAAGATATAGCCGTCGAATTTGATGTGCCAGACATCGTCATAAAAGGTGACGAAAACTTACTTCATCAAGTATGGAGTAATATTTTTACGAATAGCATTAAGTTTTCAAACGATGGTGGAACCGTTGAATTTGTTGTAGAAGAATTAGAGTCTAGCGTTATGATCTCTATATCAGACAGCGGAATCGGCATGGAAAAAGAAGAAATGGATCGTATATTTGATCGTTTTTACAAAGTAGACACAGCAAGGGCAAGAAACATAGAAGGTAGTGGTTTAGGATTATCGATTGTGCAGAAAATTGTTGAACTGCATCAAGGAACCGTTTCAGTATATAGTACGAAAGGGGAAGGGACGACTGTTCGGGTTGAGCTTCCTAAATAGATGGAAGAGGCTGTTTGGGAACGGCCTCTTCTTTTTTTGTCGCTAGTATACGTGTAAAGTGAAAAAATGTGAGTCATTTTAATTACATAATCGGACGAGTTTGTGGAGTGAGTTCAGGAGGAAGTTTATTTGAAAATGTAGAATCTCTACAGAGTTATAAGAATTTTATTGAAACTTTAGCTATTTAGGGAGGAAGTTACTTTGAAACGAGTTGACTTGTTTTTAAATGTACTAGATTCAACATTCAATAAAGAGAGTTGGTATGCACCGTTTAAACATGCTATAGAAGGACTTACAGCCGAACAGGCTATCTGGAAACCACCTGGAGAGGGAATGAAAACCATTTGGGAGAACGTTAATCATCTCATTTATTACAAAGAGAGACTTGCTGCAAACTTGGAAGGCCGTGAATGGACACATAATCTCGACGGTGATGAAACCTTTTATCTTACCAATCAATCTAATGGTGATAAGGAATGGAAGAAAGTCGTTGAACGTTCTGAAAATGCTCAATGTAATTTAAGACAGGTATTGAGTGCAATTTCCGAAAAAGAGCTTGAACAAAATTCACTTGAGGGTAAACTACTGGACATCATGCTTCATGATGCTTATCATACAGGCCAAATTATTCAATTAAGGAAAATGCAGGGGGCATGGCCATCAAATCGTTGACTGAACGTTCTAGTTATTCCATTAAAGGCGTTATTGTTGAATAAAACTTAGATTTTTAAACGACTTTATTGTTTTATTTTTAGTGTAGTGAAGTATCTTACATACAAAATTAAGCAACTATATTTTTAACCCCGTCCTAAATTTAGAACGGGGTTATGCTTGTTTGGGCTTTTAAAATTAAATAACTTTATTATCTCTACACATTACGGATTAGATAATATTTTATTTTTGCTATAAAGCCGCACCTTTCCCGCACTCTTTCTTAAACCGAAGCCCAAAAGTATCCGCTTTGACACTCCCACCCCTAAAGGGGCCAGCTGACTAACGTCAGTGGGATTCTTGCTACCAAAGGCGAAGTCCATTTCTGGTATCGCTGACGTGCAAGATTGCGGTGTGCCATCACCACTCCCACAACAGACCATATAGGTTCGTGGGCTACGGTACTGTGACCATACCGTACAGATTGTTCGTTCTCAAATGTTTTTACGTCTTTTGCATGACGACTTAATACATTTTACGGAGTAGAAGAATTGGCTACCCCAACCTCATATGTATTCTGTTTTCAGAGAACAGTCGTTTTAGAGTCTTTTGCATGACTATGAATAAAGTATACCATGTTTTGCTATGCAAAAACGATGCTTTCATCCCACGTCTAAAGACGGACTAAAGTCCTGCGTGGGCTTTCCCGTATCGTAAATTCTGTAATTTCATCAGCTTTCGGCAATGAACGTAATTTCGGATGAAGCAGCCATACGAGAGAAATAAATAAAATTCCGATGCTAGCAAGCGCGAAAATGAGTTGGCTACTAAATACATTTGCGGTGTATCCGCCAATTAAAGAGCCGAACGGCATAGCGATTGTACCCATACATCTTATTTTCGGTAATTACTGAATATTTAATCTTTCCTCTGTAATCTTCTGTTCATATTCCGTTCATAATTCTTTTTTATGATAAGTGCATAGAAAGTAATAGGAAGGAGCGAGCGAAATGTTTTTAGCTCTGCGTGAATTAAAACAATCAAAATTAAGATATGGATTAATCGGACTTATTATGGTGTTATTATCATTTTTAGTCCTTGTAATTTCAGGATTAGCAAATGGATTATCGTATGATAATGCTTCATCGATTCAAAATATGGAGGCAAATAAATTTGTACTAGCGGATGATGCGGAAAATAAATTACTTCGTTCACAAATTAAGAAAGAAGATGTAGATAACGTAGTAAATCAAGCAGGCGAGAAAGAGGCAGTTCCGTTTCGTGTGAAAGTTTCAACGTATGAAAAGAAAGATAGTTCGAAAAAAGTTGATGTTGCTATTTTCTCAAGTGAACGTGATTCATTTTTAGAACCGAAAATTGTAGAAGGCGAGAAATTAGGTACAGCAAACAACGAAATGGTTGCTGATGAATCAATTAAAGAAAAAGGAATTGATATTGGGGATACAATTATTGATCCTGTTTCAAAGAAAGAATTTAAAATCGTTGGATTTACGAAAGATCAAATGTTTAGCCATACACCAGTCGTTTATGTAAATGAAGACGTATGGGGTGCTATTTCACAACCAAACCAAAAAGATTATAGTGCAATTGCGCTTAATACAGATAAAGAAATTAAAAATGCACATGTTATCGACAAAAAAGAAGTATTACAAAGTATTCCAGGATTTAAAGAAGAGCAAGGAACATTAACGATGATTATTGCGTTCTTACTTGTTATCGCTGCGTTACTAATCGGTGTATTCTTCTACGTAATTACGTTGCAAAAAACACAGCAATTAGGTGTACTAAAAGCAATTGGTACGAAAAATTCTTATTTAGCAAATAGCTTAGTCGTGCAGGCGTTATTCTTATCAGTCGTTGCGATGGTAATCAGTATTGTTCTTGTACAAGGATTAGAACAGATTTTACCAGCGGGTATGCCGTTCTTATTAACAACACCAATGATTGCACAATATGCAGCAATCTTTATCGTAATTAGTATTTTAGGAACACTTATTTCGTTATATCAAGTATTAAAAGTTGATGCGTTAGAAGCAATTGGAGGCGGGATGTAATGACTTCATTATTAAAATTAGACAAAGTAAGTAAAGTGTACGGAGAAGGGAATACAGAAGTAACAGCCCTTCATCCGATGTCGCTTGATGTGAAAGCTGGAGAGTTTATCGGAATCGTCGGTCCTTCTGGATCAGGGAAAAGTACGTTATTATCAATCGCGGGTGCTTTACTATCACCGTCAAAAGGGGATATTTATATTCGGGAGCAAAATATTACGAAGTTATCAGAAAAGGAAATGACAGACATTCGTTTGAAAAAAATCGGCTTCATTTTCCAGTTCGCAAATCTTATTCCATATTTAAATGTAAAAGAACAATTGCTTTACATTGCAAAGCTAAAAAAAGAAAACAAACAAGAATCTGAAAAGCGTGCGGATCACTTGCTAGCAGTATTTGGATTAGGAGAAAGAAAAACTCATTATCCAAATCAACTATCGGGCGGGGAAAAACAAAGGGTAGCAATCACTCGTGCTTTCATGAACAACCCAGATTTAATATTAGCTGATGAACCAACTGCAAGCTTAGACTCAAAACGTGCTCGTGAAGTAGTTGAAATGATGAAACGTGAAGTGAAAGAAAGTCAAAAAGCAGCAATTATGATTACACATGATGAAAGAATGCTTGATGTATGTGATCGTATATTGACGCTTAGAGATGGGAAGTTAATATAAAGAAAAAAGACAACCGTACACATATGTGCGGTTGTCCTTTTTATAGAATATATTAAGATAGTTATAATAGCATTATTTTGAGAAAAACATTTTAATTTTGTTGCGCGTAACTAATAAAAGTCCGCCTATAATTGATAACATTCCGAGTGGCACGTTATTTGATTGCTCACTACCAGCGTTTGGAAGTTCTCTAGCATTGTTTTTCGCTGGAACAGTAGTAGTAGTGTTATTATCCACTTTCGTTTGTTGAGGTTGTGATACTTCATTAATCTTGTTATCTACATTTTGCTGCGTTGTATGTACCTCAGCTAATTTGTCATCAATTTTTTTCTCAGTATGTTTAAAATCGTTTATTTTAATATCTAAGTCTTGTTTTTTCTTTGTTAAATCGTCTGAAACAGTTTGTTTCGCTTGTTTGATTTCGTTCAATTTATTTATTAAGTCCTGTCTAGCTTCTTGTAACTCAGCTAGTTTATTTTTCACATCTTGTTTAGCTAGTTCTAAGTTAGAGGAAAGGCTATCTAAATTTTGTTTAATTTTTTTAAGTTCTTCTAACGTGTTACCGGTATTCGGCTTATTTTCTTTAATTTCAGCAAGTTTATCCTCAGCAGTTTGTTTCGCTTTCTTTAACTCAGCTAATGTTTCATCTACATGTTTTTTAACTTCCTTAAGTTCATTAACCTTCTGGTCGATGTTCTCTTTATGCTGCTTAATTTCATTCACTTTTTCATCGACAGTTTGTTTATGATCCTTAATCTCATTAACCTTTGCATCAACAGTTTGTTTATGCTCTTTAATTTCAGCAACTTTGTCTTCTACTTGCTTTTTATGCTCTTTAATTTCAGCGATTTTCTCATCGGCAATTTGTTTGTCTTGCTGAAGCTTTGCATCTAACTCTTGTTTATGTTGTTTAATCTCGCCGATTTTTTCATCAGCAACTTGTTTACGTTGATGCAGTTCATTAACCTTTGTATCAACATTTTCCTTAACTTGGTTAAGTTCATTTAATGTTTGATCCACATTTTCTTTGTGCTGCTGCAATTTCGCATCTAACTCTTGTCTATGTTGCTTAATCTCAGCTAATCGATCTCCAGTGCTTTGCCCAGCAGTAGCATCATTTACTTCTGCATGAGTAGGGGTAGATCCCGCGATCATTGCTAAAGCTAGTGTAGACGCAGCGATTGTTTGTTTTGTTTTCATATTTTTGTACCTCTTTCCTATGAATAACCTCTATTGTGTAAAATTGAGCATATAAAAGCAGATTATTATATCATTATATACCATCTGGATGCTTGGAGGAATCATTTTCATAATAATCTATGACTATTAAATAACCTTTTGTAGCTATGGAGTAGGGGATAAAAGTCCACTTTACAATTATCAACGGACGAAGGGTAGGCTTTCGGCGAATTTCGGTTTTTGTTGAAAAACAGCTCTATATTCAGTTACAGAGCTAAAGTTCGAGTGATAAAAATGGAGAATATAAAATATAGTGAAACGAAAAATTCACGTCTTTATATATCTTTTTTTAATTAGTCGCACCAAAATCCATAATAACCCCTTGAATAAAGTCAACTAAGTTGACTTTATTCAAGGGGTTATTGTACTATGCATAATATAGTCAACCAGGTTGTGACGTGGTTGCAGTATAAAGGGGGTTTTTAAATGAAAGTAGAAGTGTGGTCAGACATTGCTTGTCCATTCTGTTATATTGGGAAACGTCGTATTGAAGCAGGGCTTGAGCAGTTTGCTCATAAAGATCAAGTGCAAATTGTTTATAAAAGCTTTCAACTGAATGAAAATGCGAAGAAAGATACGGAATATGATGCGTACGATGCGCTTTCCACTAGGTCTGGAATGAGCCGTGAAGCAGCAAAGGAGATACACGAGAAGCTTGCCAAACAGGCTGAAGAAGATGGTTTGGAACTTAGATTTGATACGCTTCAGATGACAAATACGTTAGACGCTCACCGTCTGCTTCACTTTGCGGCGCAGCATGGCAAAAATAATGAGGTAGCTGAGCTGTTGTTCAAAGTTTATTTTACCGAATGTAAGCATATCGGCCGTCATGAAACGTTGATTGCGATTGCCGCTGAAGTAGGACTTGATCCGAAAGCTACAGAGGAGATGCTGAAAAGCGAGCAGTTCACCGATGAAGTGCGAGCGGATCATCTCGAGGGCATTCGTTTGGGTGTAAGTGGCGTACCGTTTTACGTTATCGATCGCAAATATGCTGTTTCTGGTGCGCAGCCGGCGAATGTGTTTCTCGAAGCGCTTGAGAAAACATGGGCTGAATCACAGTCACTGGCCGTGCTGAATACTACTTCAGACGAAGCCGGTCCAGTTTGCGAGAATGGCGTTTGCAAGAACGAGTAGTGTGTCTTTTTTCAACGAGAGGGAAAAGCATTGTTCTGACCGAACGTGGTTGTTGTGGCTGCATGCAGGATGGTTCGAGTAAGTAGATGCTCATGCGGTGAAGAAATAGATAATTAGTAGGCATGGGGAGAGATCTCTGTGTCTCTTTTTTATGAAAAACAAGGAAATGAGATTTAGTGATGGAAAGTATTGAGTATGCGGCTATTGGAAGGAGAATTCGATAGCTTAAAGAATATGCAGTATGAATGTAAAAGATTAAATAGCAATGCTAAAGGAGAACATAATGTACACAATTGGACAAGTTGCTAAATTTTTAGGTGTATCTAGGGATACTTTGAAATTTTATGAGGAAAAGGATTTGGTCAAGCCAAAGCAAAATATTGAGAATGGGTATAGAAAATATAATCATTTTGATATATATGATATAACAACGGTAAATTTTTATAGAGAAATGGATATTGAAATAAAAAAATCCAGGTATTAAGAAAAAGTAAGAGTATAGAGGGATTAAAATCGTTGTTAGAAGAGAAAGAACAAGAAGTGTTAGAGGAAATAGAATATAAAAAACTTCTTTTAAAAAAGCTTCAAATAGTAAAAGAAGATTGTGAAAAAATCAATCGATTTGTAGGGAAATACATAGTAAAAGAAATGAAGTCTTTAGAAATAAAAGGAGAGATAGAACATTTTACTGCGTATGATGAATATGAGTCTTTAAAAAAGAATACAGACAGCTTAAAAAAGGCAGTTACTCTAACATCTTTACGAAGAGTTATAAGTTTCAATGAAGAAGCTATTATAGAAGATAAATTTATAATTGTAAAAAAAGTAGAGAACTTTGATAACGAAATAGAAGGTGAAATTCTATCTCACCCAAAATGTATTTATACAGTTATCGAAGATGGAAGATGGGCAACTGGTGGGAAAAGTATTGATCATAAAGTGGAAGCTAGTTTAAGAAAAGTAGCAATAGAAAAAGGGTATGAACTTTTGGGACTAGTTTATATAAATCTTTTACTTACCACGTATGAAGAGGGGCTTGAACGTATATTTTTAGAAATTTATGCACCTATCAAATAATGCAGACATGTATTGACCTGTGAGTAACCTCCAGGTTTAA
This sequence comes from Bacillus altaicus, assembly GCF_042136375.2. NCBI lineage: Bacteria > Bacillati > Bacillota > Bacilli > Caryophanales > Bacillaceae > Bacillus > Bacillus altaicus. The sequence goes on from NZ_CM143394.1 coordinate 2,476,021, forward strand.
GCTGAAGGTATTCGTAAATATAAATACTATTATGTTTACGAAATACTTAGTTTGAAATGGGGATTACGCATGAATAGAGAAAAGAAACTAAAAAAACCAGTAGCAAGTTTTATTCTACTAACCAATATCATTTTTTTACCACTTTTTTGTCTTGTAGGAGCTATAAGTATGTTGGGATTTCCGGCGTGGGTCTTTGATGTAATATTTTGTATATCATCTTGGTCCTCGACCTTTGCTTTTGCAGTGCTATTTAAAAAAATCTATCCCGGGCAGAGTTTTATCCAATTTGTAAAAGATAAATTCAAGAATAAACTTAAATTATCTGTGATTCTTACTGTCAGTATGATTCAAGCTTTCATATTTTTAATGATTATGTTTCTGATATCTAAAAACAGTGAAGTAGACTCTATTTTTACTGTATCTTCATGGGGAATGCTAATCTATTTCTTTGTTAAAAACTTTCTTGCAGGGCCACTAGGAGAAGAAATAGGTTGGAGAGGTTTCGCCCAAATTGAGCTCCAAAAGAAGCATTCACCATTAAAAGCTTCGATAATCATAGGATTTTGGTGGGGGATGTGGCATTTACCTATATGGTTTACTACAGGATTTATGGGAATTGATTTATTCAAATATATCTTATTTTTTATGATTTCTATCATATCCATTAAAATTGTCATGACAGCATTTTATAACTTAAATCAAAATTTAATCATCCCAATCATCATCCACCAATTCTTTAATTTTTTTATTGGCATAATAAACGGAAACTTAATTGATTTAATCATGTATAACGCAATTTTTTATTTAGTAGTAGCAGTTTTTATGATTGTTATAAATCCAAAGAGAATATTGTATGGAAGGGAAGATACGAATAGTAGGCATGGAAAGTACTATAGGGCATAGTGGTAGATTTATTGGACTTTTTTATGAAAAACAAGGAAATTAAATTTAGTGATGGAAAATATAATTATAAATATATTGTTGAATAATTTATATTTCATCTGAATATATCAGTCATTTGTGTCACCACTTAAAGCTCCAATAATTCAATTATATATTAAGCACTGTCTTCTAGAAACTAAAGGGAAGGGGAAATAAAAGATGTTGAAACTACAAGGAAAATACAATGAAGCGAAAGTATTTACTACTAATGTTGAAGAAACTGCAGCAGGTCAAATTATTGATCTTTGTAATCAAGAGTTCGTAAAGGATAGCAAGATTCGTATTATGCCAGATACACATGCGGGCGCAGGTTGCACTATTGGGACAACAATGACAATTCAAGATAAAATCGTTCCTAATTTAGTCGGGGTTAACTAATCGGCTCAGACTTTAAACTACTCACTCAATTGACTGGGAACCCTAACGATAAAAGGCGAGGGCAATCAGCAGCCAGTGGTTATGGTGACATAATCGAATGGTTCAGAGACTTGTATCAGGTTAGCAGACTAAGATACAGAATTATTCCTCATCCATTTTGAGGTGAAGAGGAATAATTAATACGGTGAGCCTACGGTAGAGACTGCGTATCTCGATGACTGTAGAGAAGGTATAGTCCACTCTTTCAGGAAACTGGGAGGTAAGTACGATATTGGTTGTGGCATGGAAGTTGTTAAGATTAATAAGAAGAAAGAGGAAATCAACTTCGACCACTTAGACGAAACGATTCGTCAATTTGTCCCAAGTGGTTTTCGTATTCGAGATAAGGAACATCGATTTACAAAAATGATTGATTTTGCTAGTGTAAGAGCTCCATTTACATTACAACGTGCTCAAAAGAGTATTGGTACGCTTGGTGGTGGAAATCATTTTGTCGAACTGAATGAGGATGATAAAGGGAATGTATTCATTGTCATTCATAGTGGTTCTCGTAATTTAGGTAAACAAATAGCAGAGTATTATCAAAACCTTGCTTATGAGCAACTTATCAACGTTAAATCTATTAAAGAGGAAATCATTGAACGTTTAACAAGAGAAGGCAGACAAAAAGAAATACATGAAGCTATACGTGGAATTAACAAACCGACGATTCGCAAAGAGTTAGCTTATTTAGAAGGACAAGGATTTAAAGATTACATGAATGATATGAAAATCGCTCAAAAATATGCGGAGTTAAATCGTAAAGCAATGATGGATGAAATCATCACTAGAATGGAGTGGAAAGTAACAGATCAATTCACTACAATCCATAACTACATCGATATGGAAAATATGATTTTACGAAAAGGTGCTATTTCAGCTCAGAAAGATGAACGAGTAATCATTCCAATTAACATGAGAGACGGTTCAATTATTGCATTTGGTAAAGGAAATCCAGATTGGAACTTTTCTGGACCGCATGGAGCGGGGCGCATTATGAGTCGTAAGAAGGCTAAAGAAGTACTTAACTTAGAGGATTTTCAAAATACAATGACAGCAGTTTGGACTACATCTGTTGCAGAAAGTACTTTAGACGAAGCCCCAATGGTATATAAGCCGTTGGATGAAATTGTTGAGAATACAAAAGAAACAATTGATATTAAACATATTATTAAGCCGATTTATAATTTTAAGGCTAATTAAAAGATGAGTAACGTGTATTGTAATGAAATATAGTATTGGAAAGTGGTCAGTATATTACTATTGGGAGTAGAGTAGGAGGATTATGAAAAATAATGTAAATGTTTATATAGGGGTAGCAGCGGCTATAAGCATTTTTATTCTTTCTATAGTTTTCCTTTATTTTAATCCTTACAGTAATCAAATCACTGTGAATTTTCTGCGTGAAGTATAAAAAACAGCCATTCCTTAGTGAAACGGCTGTTTTCGTAATTCAATAAAAGCTCCCAGATTGCGGTAGATATTTTTAAATATTATTTTGTTTTTTTTAACTTGATTATAATAAAAGATGGACTTCGCGATTCGTTTATTAAATCTGGCATTTTCTCTATCCCTGCCAAAGTTGATTGTGGTTCGATTATTTTATCCAGCGAAAGCCCGTGTTCAATCAAAGTATTTATTAATGTGGCAACAGTTCTATGATAAATAACCACACTATCGTCAACAAACCAGTTGTGTACTCTGATTCCTTCTTCTTGATAATTATCTAATGCCCAGTGTGATTTATTACCATCCTCAGTTTTTATCCAATGGTTGCTTCCTTTGCGAGCTGTTGCTATTGGATGTTCGGTTGAAAAGATAAGTTCACCACTGCTTTTTAATAGTTCATTAATCTTTTGAATCATTGCCGAGTAATCTTCAATGTAATGTATAGAGAGGGAACTTATAATCAGGTCGAACTTTTGATTGGTTAGTCCCATATCCTCCATAGGAAGACACATAAATTCTATGTTATCATCCTGATTTAACTTTTTAGCACGTTCAATCATATTTTTGGATATGTCTACACCTATTACGTTTTTTGCACCATTTTCTATACAATACTTTGAAAAATGACCATCACCGCAACCCAAGTCTAATACCGATTTTCCTTTCAAACACAGAATTAATGATTTGATTGCTGGCTGTTCTATGAAGTCATTAGCGTTTATTCCACTTTCACGCAATGCTGTGTAGTTTTTGAAGAAATTCGGATTATCGTAAATATTTTGTTTCACTTACATCACTCCTCTGATAAGGTTTTCATAGATTAAGCTGACTTCTGTTTCCAAATTATCATACTAACCATAAAAATTTTGTCATCCTTTTATTATAGTAATGGTTTTTAGGAAGATATCTCGAACTCAATATTTTCACAATCCTGCCCGTTTGCTGAATAATCTGCTGTAAATACTATACCGTATTAAGAAAATTAACCTTTATTTTAATTAAAAGCAACAATCTTTACGAAAAGAGCCTTTTATTTTTTATTAAGCTATTGAAACGGTAGTGAAGGGACGAGAGCGTAATGAAGCGAGAACTATCGAAATTAGCGGATGTACTAGTCAATCATTCGACTAAAGTGCAGCCTGGTGATCAAGTATTAATTCAAAGTGTTACTGAAATAGATCCCGCAGTAGTTCGTGAAATTATTAAGTCTGTGGAAAAAGCAGGGGGATATGCGCATGTATCAATGCGCGATGTTTCTGTTACGAGGCAATTGATTTTGTCAGGGTCTGAAGAACAATTTAAGTTATTTGCAGATTGGGAGTGTTATCGCTTAAGTAAGATGCAAGTATATATTAATCTCCGTAGTCCTAGAAATGCATATGAATTAGCAGATGTACCATCAGAAAAAATGAAATTATATCAAAAGATATTTGGAAAAGCTCATAGTGAAGCAGTGTATAAAACAAGATGGGTGACAACAAGAATCCCGAATGCGGCGTCTGCGCAAGAAGCGAATATGAGCACTGAGGCCTATGAAAAATTTTATTATGATGTATGTACGTTAGATTACAATAAAATGTCGAAAGCAATGAATCCGTTAAAAGAATTAATGGAAAAGAAAAAGCAAGTTAGGATTATTGGAGAAGGTACGGATTTGAAGTTTTCAATTGAAGGAATTGGCGTTTTAAAAGGAGATGGAACGGATAATATCCCTGATGGCGAAATATATACAGCACCTGTCAAAGATTCAGTAAATGGAGTAATAACATTTAATACCGTATCTGTTCAACAAGGTTATGCGTTTCAAAATATAAAGTTACATATTAAGCATGGAAAAATAATAGAGGTATATGCAAACGATACAGAGCGAATAAATCAAATTCTTGATACGGATGAGGGAGCAAGATATATAGGAGAATTTGCATTGGCGTTTAATCCATATATATTACACCCGATGAATAATACGTTATTTGATGAAAAAATAAATTGTAGTTATCATATAGCAATTGGAGATTCGCTACAAGGTGCAGACAACGGGAATAAATCAGCGATACACTGGGATTTAGTAAACATTCAAAGGCCAGAGTATGGTGGTGGTGAAATTTGGTTTGATGATGTACTGATAAGAAAAGATGGACGTTTTATTTTACAAGAGTTGTTCGGATTAAATGAAGAAAATTTGAAAAGATAAAAACTACGTTTATTTAAGTAGGCTACATAAAATAATCAATCTTTTTCATAAAAACTTAAGGAAGCCAAAAGAACCCCGCACATTTTAATCAAAATGTGTGGGGTTCTTCTTTTTATAAAATAAATATTTGTAGTGTGGAATATATCCAATTGATTAACCAAACTAGTATTTTAGGGGCATTAACTGAAACCATAAATATAACCTCATGTCTATCTTGTTGATGAATTTCATTGTCCTCGGATAAAAAACAGTAAACCTCTTAAGTATGTAGCACTTTGATTTTTATTACAATTTTGTAAGGTTAAGTAATAAAAATCGATAGAACGGGATATTAGAATAGGATACTCTAATTGATGGGTAGAATATTCTGAAAAAAAGGGTGAGGCAAATGAAGAGTAGACAAAAAGCATCGATAATATGCAAAAGTATTTTATGTTTAATTATTTGCATATTCATTACGAATGAAGCATGGTTTACAAATGTGGTGAGGGCAGAATCGGGCACGTTGACTGATAGGAGTATAGAGGATTTCAAAAAAAAGCTGGATGAACAGGTACCAAAATGGCAGGGGAATTATGAGGTACCAGGGGTTGCAATAGGGATTGTACATGAGGGGCGTATTGCTTATACACTAAACTACGGTTATGTAGATAAAAAGACAAAAAAAGCGGTGAGTGATGATACATTGTTTCAAGCTGGTTCCATATCTAAAAATCTTACAGCGTGGGGAATCTTGCATCTTGTAGATGAAGGTCGTTTATCACTAGATGATCCCGTTGGAAAATATCTGACTAAATGGAAATTACCTAATTCAGAGTTTAATAATAATGAAGTCACAATAAGAAGATTGTTAAGCCATACAGCAGGACTGTCTGCACATAAAGGATACCTTGGGGTTGCACCAGGGAAAAATCTTAATTCTATTGAGGAGTCTCTGTCTGGAAAAGGTTGGCTTAATGAACAAGTGGAGGTTACCAATAAACCAGGTTCAGAAACAATTTACTCTGGTGGCGGATATACAATTTTACAACTTGTAATTGAAGAGGTTACCGGAATACCTTTTGATCGTTATATGGAAGAACAAATTATGAAACCTTTAGGAATGAAATCTAGTTCATTCTTACAACGCCCTGAAAATCATAACCTTTCGAAAGCTTATGGATATTTTGGAGAGGAGCTCCCTAGTTACCAATTTACCGAACAGGCTGCTGCAGGTCTCAAGACAAATGTTACGGATATGATGACATTGATACTTGCAAGTATGGATACAAATAATAAAGGGAATGGTGTCATCAAAAGTGAACGTGTTACGGAAATGCAAAAGCCAGTATTAGGGGAGAATGGTTTAGGTATATTTGAAAAAAAACTATCTAATCAATGGAAATTACTTTATCATTCTGGTGACAATCGAGGCTGGCATTCTTTTTATGGTTTCATTCCTAATACAAAGGATGGATTGGTAATCCTTACAAATGGTGAAGGTGGTATAGACTTACGACAGGATATTTACCACGCATGGATGGAATATGAAACTGGAAAATTACCTGGAAGTTACTTCTCTCTAGCTGAGCAGAGAAAAAACAACTCTATTACATCAATTGTTATCGGAGCCACACTTGGTTTATATTTGCTGCTATTTGTGATTAGATTGTACAAAGGGAGAAGAACTTTCATTTTTAAGCACGAGAAGAAACCTTACATAAGATTAGTGGTTAGGGTATTTTTACTTATTATTACTGCTATTCTCGTTTTTTGTGCTGCCTATTTGTGGAGAGTTTTTAGTTTGAATTCCGGTAATACAATAAATTTTATTCTAATAATGGCATGGATTATAACATTATTAATTAGTGGATTTTTCCCGAAAGTTAGAAGTAATAAAAAACAACGTATGAAACTAAAAGATTTAACATCAAAATTTACATTTATGTAATGTTAAAGGCTAGAAAGCTGGATTGGCGCGAATCTCGAATTGTGGAGTGCAATGAAAAGACAAAATCTCTTAAAAAACACTTAAATTTTTACTCCATCTATCTTTACAATCCCTCCTTATAATATGAATTGGACAAGCACCTAAGAGAACGCAGAACATGTCAGTTTATACATTCTATTATTAGGGGGAGAAATTGTATGAAAAAGGCAGTTGCTTCATTAGCTGTTATGGCGGTATTATTACCGACATTTACAATGCATGCGGAGGAGAAAGAGCGAGTAAGAAAAACAGCGACGATGTTTAATGTAATTAGTGACATTCAAGGGGACTTAGGGGATTTTGATCATGTATTAAAAGATATGAATAAAGTAACACCACTTTCCAGAGCGCTTATTATGAATGGGGATATAACGGCAACTGGACAGCAGTCACAATATGATGATGTGAAGCGTGTGTTAAACAAGAATAAGCATCCGGAAAATGTATGGTCAACTGTTGGGAATCATGAGTTTTACGCCGGGAAATGGACAGCTGATGGAAAGTTATCTCAAAGTACATGGCCAAACGGTGTAGCGGAAGAAACACTATTTAATCGATATTTAAAATTTAGCGGACAAGAAAAGGTGTACCATAAAAAAGAATTAGATGGTTATCCACTTTTATTTTTAGGGACAGAAAAATATATGAGGTACCATGATTCAAATATGTCAGATCAAGTGTATTTAAGTGATGAACAATTAGGTTGGCTCAGACAAAATTTAGAAGACTACAGTCAAAAAGATAAGAATAAGCCAATTTTCATTTTCTCTCATCACGTTTTACCTGATACGGTATCTGGATCAAGACAAAATCCGTATTTACAAGACTATTTAAATGTTGATAAATTGTACGATATATTAAAAGACTATCCGCAAGTTGTTTTCTTCACGAGCCATACACATTGGGATTTAAACTTACCAGACTGGGCTGGTAAAAAGAAAATCGCAGGCGGAGATGAAAAAGGATTTACGGTTGTAAATACAGGCGGTATTGAAACAGGCTGGATGTCAGCTGGACCAAATGGCGGAGAGAAGACAGCCCCAGATGGTTCTTCTTTCAAACAAGGGTTACAAATAAAAGCGTACGGTAACGATGTAATTGTGACAGCTTATGATTATAAACGAGATAAGGGCATAAAGAAATTATCAATTAGTGATGCGAAAATCGCGCAAATGGCACCAGATGTAACGGCTGATGATAGTAAAAACGTAATCGTTGGCGCAACAGAATATATGGAGTACTCTATAGAAGGAACGAACGAGTGGAATACGTATAATCCATCAAAACCCCAAAAGTTTGATGGAGACAAGATTGTATACGTACGTCACAAAGGAGAAATGAATTTAGAGCCAGGATTAACACAGCTTCTTCGTTTTTCGGCAAATAAGTGATTGGAGAGGGCTCACGCATTTAAATGCGTGAGCTCTTTTTGTTTTGTCGGTTTTTGTCGGTAAGTCGATATATTTGAAAAATCGCCGATATAAATTTCATTTACCGCACCGAAATTAAAATTCCCTACATTTTTAATCCAGAAAGGTGACTTCATCATTTTTCCATGTAATAATAGTATGGTTACATTTACAGTGAAAGAGTATAAAAGGAGCGTTATTGATGAATTTAGCTAAATTTCCGAGAAAAAAATATACAGAATCATATACACCAATTGAAAAATTAAACAATTTTTCTGAAGCACTTGGTGGGCCGACTATTTATTTTAAACGAGATGATTTACTTGGTTTAACAGCTGGCGGTAATAAGACGAGAAAGTTAGAGTTTCTAGTTGCGGATGCACAGGCAAAAGGTGCAGATACGTTAATTACAGCTGGTGGTATTCAGTCAAACCATTGTCGTCTCACACTTGCAGCTGCGGTAAAAGAAAAAATGAAATGTATTCTTGTGTTAGAAGAAGGGCTTGAGCCAGAAGAAAAGCCAGACTTTAACGGAAACTATTTCTTATATCATTTATTAGGTGCTGAAAACGTAATTGTTGTGCCAAACGGAACAGACCTTATGGAAGAGATGCATAAAGTAGCGAAAGAAGTAAGTGAAAAAGGAAATACACCATATGTCATTCCAGTTGGTGGATCGAACCCTACTGGCGCAATGGGATATATTGCTTGTGCGCAAGAAATTATGGCTCAATCATTTGAGCAAGGAATTGATTTCAGTTCAGTTGTTTGTGTAAGTGGTAGCGCTGGTATGCATGCTGGTTTAATTACTGGCTTTTCCGGAACGCAAAGCAAAATTCCTGTAATCGGAATAAATGTAAGTAGAGGAAAAGCAGAGCAAGAAGAGAAAGTAGCAAAACTTGTAGATGAAACTTCAGCTCACGTTGGTATCCCAAACTCTATTTCACGCGAAGCTGTTACATGCTTTGATGAATATGTAGGACCAGGATACGCTTTACCAACACCAGAAATGGTTGAAGCAGTACAGTTACTTGCGAAAACTGAAGGTATTTTACTTGACCCAGTTTATACAGGTAAAGCAGTAGCGGGACTAATCGACTTAATTAGAAAAGGTAAATTTAATAAAGAAGACAACATTTTATTCGTACATTCAGGTGGCTCGCCAGCTTTATATGCGAATACATCTCTGTTTGCGTAAGTGTGAAAAAGCATTGGATATCCAATGCTTTTTGTTTTGAATTAATGTTGAAATTTGATACAATTTCGTGAATATGCGATGATTTTTCAACATTCAACGGTAAACAACGATATATATAAAGGAGATTGATGTATGACAGAATTTTGGGAAGCAAGTTTTATAGAAAATCAAATGATGTGGGGATTTGAACCTTCAGACTCCGCAATTTTAGCGAAGGACTTTTTCCTTGAAAAGAAAGTGAAGGATATATTGATTCCTGGTATTGGATATGGTAGAAATGCAAAGGTTTTTATTGATAACGGAATACATGTAACGGGTATTGAAATTTCAAAAACAGCGATTGAATTGGCGAGGGAAAATGAACTCACTGCTGATTTCTTCCATGGTTCAGTAACAGATATGCCTTTTGATAACAAACTGTATGACGGTATATTTTGTTATGCACTTATTCATTTATTGAATAAGGATGAGAGAGAGAAGTTTATTAAAGATTGCTATAGTCAGCTAAAACCAAACGGGTATATGATTTTTACTACTATTTCAAAAGATGCCCCAATGTTTGGGAAGGGTAAACAACTGGGTAAAGACTACTTCGAGATAATGGAAGGGGTAAAAATGTACTTTTATGATATGGACTCGGTAAAACAAGACTTTGGAAAATATGGACTGATAGAAACTACGGAAATTTTGGAGCCGCATAAAAATATGGAAAGTAAACCGCCATTTAAATTTATAATGATCAAATGTCAAAAAACACTATAATTACAATTGTGTAAAAAATAGTGAAAGATTACTTAATAAGCCGGATGAGTAAGCTATTCACGCTTACTCATTATTCTTTAAAGGCGAAGTAAGGGAAGCTAAATGGCTTCCCTTACTTCGCTTAATTTAGGTTTAAAACATGTTCTAAACTTTCAATGAATCATTTGTTATATAATGGAATTATCGAAACGTGAGAGGGGTGATTATATGAGTACAACATTAAGATGGGTCATATACACGATACTCAGCATTTCTATAATACTAATACTTCTTTTAGGTTACGGATTATATTTATATTTTACGTGAAATGATAACCGAACCAAAGGGAAAATAATTGCTGTATTAAATAATGTAAAGGTTAAACCGATAATAGATAAAATTTTCTTTTCAGTACGACTACAAAAAGAGATAACCGCTAATATAATTGCTATAACAGCTGAAGCTAATATGAAGTACGCGAAAGGAACCACATATTCTACTCCAACTCTGTCTAAAATAGGTGAGAAGAGAAATAGATTAATAGTAACGAATATACTTACAATAAGAAACGTATAACTTTTCCAAGTGTATGTTTTTAGTTGCATCGAAGGGCACTCCTTCCTTATTAGTGTTTATATGTCTAATCGCAAGGCATTTACTTTTATTTTACAATTGGAGATGCTTTTTATTAAAAAGAGGGGGACTAATATGCGAATCAGAAATTTGACTGTAGTTTTTATTGCCATATGCATATTCATAGTAACCGGCTGTTCAAATATACTAGGAAATGAAGATCAAAGAATCGAAGTGCAAAAACGTGTTGGTGATGATTATGAGGATTTGAATGTAGTGACAGACAATAATCAGGTGTTGCAAGTAAAGAAAATATTAAATGCTATTCATTTTGAAAATCAAAAAGCGGAAATGTCTCGTTCAGCTGATTATCACTTTGTTTTTCAATTTAAAAATCCGAAAATAGAGGCGAAAGCTGTGTTGTATCAGATTTGGATAAGTCCTAATAAGGATAAAATAGAAATAATGTCGGGGGATAATCGGTATGCTCAATTAGAAGGGAAAAATGCAGCCACTTTGTTTGAGATTGTTACGGGAGAAAAGTTAGTTGAATAAAAGTATATGGTACTTAACTTTTTCGGATTTATTGTAATGATTCACTACTTGTAAGGGATTATTCAATGTGTCTTTCTATTAAAAAGTCTAAATTTAATCAATTAAATGCGATAAAGTCTGGTCAAAAATAATGAAATTTCAGGAAAAATAAGGTACACTAGTCAATGGTTTTAGTTTAAAATCGATTGATGTTAATGTATACGGGGGAAAGATTGATGAACAACAATACAGTAAATGAATCAGTTGAAGAAGTTGATAAAAAGCGAGTAAGGTCAAGCAAACGTTTTACAAATTGGAAGCTTATCGCAGCGGGTGTTGGTATAATTGCACTTCTCATTGGGGGAATGAGTTATTATCAGGCAACTCACTTCAATTCGAATGTTACGATTAACGACACAAAAGTCGGTGGTTTGAGTGCTGATCAGGCAATACAGAAATTAAAAACATCTGGACTAGAAAATAAAGTCTATGTCGATCAACAACAAATTTTAGATGAAAAAGATACAAAAACGGAACTTACGGAAAAAGATTTGCCTCAAGTTAAGAAACTATTAAAAAGCCAGTGGACATTTTTCCCTTCCTCAAAGGAAAAAAATTATTCATTGCTACCGGAAAAGGCGGATCAGTATCGTAGTGAAACGATGAAAAAACTTGTAGAAGAAAAGCTCATCTCTATGAACGAAAAATTAAAAGCGCCTCAAGATGCTATGGCGAAGCTCGAACAAGGAAAAGTTGTTATTTCGAAAAGCGTTGAAGGAAAACAGTATGACGTTACTAGTCTACTGAAAGATTACGATAAGCAGAAGTATAAAAGCGAAATTCATCTGAAGTCTACATACATACAGCCTATTAAAGAGGACGATCCGATTGTCAAAAAAGAGGAGAAAGCACTACAGAATCTGCTTCAACAGTCCGTTGAGTATAAAGTGCAGAATGAAGTGTATCCTTTAAAAGCGAAAGATTTAATTCAAAATGCCTCTATGTCAAAGGATATGAAAGTTACAATCGATGCGAGCGACATTAAGAATAAGCTTGCTGAAATTAATAATGCTAAATCAACATTAAATAAAGATTTCACATTTAAAACTCATTCCGGTTCGGTTATACAAGTAAAAGGACAAGGTTATGGCTGGGCACTAGATGTTGAAAAAGAAACAAAACAAGTTCAACAAGCTTTTGAAAAGGGTGAAAAATCGCTATCTGCTTCTAATATTCATGGAAATGGTTGGGAGAAGGAAGGTATCGGTTATAAAACAACATCGAATAATGGTATCGGAGACACGTATGCGGAAATTTCAATTGCAGAGCAACAAATTTGGATTTACAAAGATGGAAAGTTAGTAGTTACAACAAATGTAGTAACTGGTAAACATAGCACGAGTGAAGATACATCACCAGGTGTGTGGTACGTTCTATATAAACGAACACCATACACGTTGAAAGGAAGCGCAGTAGGTAAAGCTGATTATGCCGTTAAAGTAGATTACTGGGTTCCATTCACAAATAGCGGTCAAGGATTTCATGATGCTGGCTGGCGAACAAACTGGGCAAATAATGCTTATTTAACAGGGGGATCAGGCGGGTGTGTTAACCTTCTTCCTAATGTTGCAAAAACTGTGTATGATAGTTTGAACACTTATGATCCAGTTATCGTTTACTAATAGCTATGTATTAAGAACTTAAACGAATAAACAAAGCAGGAAATCTTACTTGATGGTACATGAAAAAACACCTCTTGAATTTGCATGTGAAAGTGTGCAAATTCAATGGAGGTGTTTTTTGTTTGAAGACAAGAGTTCATTGCCTATAAGAAACAAATTGGAAAGAGATTGAGATGAAAAATAGGTATTCAAATAGTCAATAAAATTGACACTGAATATCATTTTCATTTATTATGAAGTCGTCACATGTAATTGGACATGATTTTTGTGAAAAAGTTTACTTTTTTATTAATATGATAGATTTCTATTAAGGTGTCACATTCAAGAATTTAAACGTAGGAAAGGGTAATATAAAAATGAACTGGAAAAAAGGCGGATTATGGATTGTTATTTTTTTCATTGTAAAAGGTACGATTTCTACACTTTTAATTGTTACAGGTGCTAAATATTTTGATTTATCATTTATGCAACTTTTCGTACTAATACTAATTTTATTACTGATTTCTCTCATAAGTCGAAAATTGCTGTATAGACATAAACAAAACAAAAAGCAAAAAGAGCTAAATATATAATGAAGCCCCAGAGACCTTTGGATTTCTGGGGTTTTATTTCGATAGTTTTTTCCACATACATATCAACTTAACAGAACAGGTTGTCCAAAACGATAAAATTGAAATTTTGTTCAAAACATGGAAATTTTTCTTTCGAATTCACAAGTGCAAAGAAATCAAGAAAGAACGCCTAGAATACCATTTGTACGGGCAACTCATTAGTATTTTACTCTGTTCATCAACGATGTTTAAAATGTGTCAGTTACTTTTATATAAGAATGGAAGAATCTTTATTCTGAAGCTAAAGACGCGCATACATTATGCTCGTTTTTCAATTGGTAGTTTAAATGTAAAAGTACTGCCTTCTCCTAATTCACTTTCAACCGTAATTTCTCCTCCGTGTAGTTCGACAATCCATTTTACCATCGACAATCCTAAACCTGTGTTTCCATTGTTTGAAGATGTTCGTGCTGCGTCAACTCGATAGAAGCGGTCCCATATTTTCGCAATATGTTGCTCGCTGATGCCTATGCCATTATCGGAGACTTTACCTATTATGTTGGTTTCATCACGGAACAGTTGTATATTCACAATGCCGTTCGCTTTGCTATAAGCAATCGCATTCGTTAGTAAATTCATTAATAAACGCATCATCAATGTTTGATCTGCTTTAATAAACAGGTCTTCCTCTATATTAGTTGTTATATCAATCGAAGCTTCTTGAACCATTAATGAAAGCTCTTCTACAACGATTTCCGTTAATTCACTCATATTGATACATTCAAATTGAAAAGTATTATGCTTTTCTTGGTCAACTCGTGCTAATAATAAGAGTTGTGAGATTAACGCGGACATTTTACGTGATTGCCTTAAAATTATTTCTAACGATTCTTCCATTTCTTTCGGATTATTCCTCTGCGATAAAGCGTATTCACATTGCGAAATAATAACAGATGTTGGTGTTCTTAATTCATGAGATGCATCAGATGTAAATTGTTTTTCACTTTCGAATGATGTCTCCAATCGCTCAAACATTTTGTCAAAGGTTTGTGCTAAATGATACATTTCGTCTTTCGATGAACCTTGTAAATTAATTCTCTTCGAAAGGTCTTTACCATCACCAATTTTACTGGCTGAATCACTCATTTGTTGCACAGGTCGAAACGCTCTTTGCGTAATAAAATATCCTCCCACTGCCGCAATGAGAATAAGTAATGGAAATGAGATGAGTGTTACCACAATAAGTGTATTCATGGTTGATGATAATTGATTCATGGTCATTATTCCACGAACCCAGACTTGCTCATCGCCGCCTACATTATGGAGAAAATCATATACAATCCATTCTTTATTACCATCTTTAATGGTTTGTATTTCATCGGATTTAAGCGAGAGCTTTTTATTAAATCCTGTTGGACTATGTCCTGCCAGCAGCTCACCTTGTTTACTATAAATGATGATATTTACTCCATCTTCTAAGGTTTCAAAATCATCGTCAATCTTTAACTGTCCATGCTTATATTCGATATCTTCAATGCTTTCTTTTACTGTGCTCTTCAATTGATCTTTCATATTAAAAATCAAAACTTTATCTGAAGAAGCTAAAATAAAAGCTAACACGAGTGCCATAATAATTACAATTAGCCCCGTATACCACAGGGTCACTCTCATTTTTATTGATAGTCTTTTCATGATTCTACTCGCAATACGTAACCAGTGCCTCTTACTGTATGAATTAACTTCGTTTCAAACTGGCTATCAATTTTTTTGCGAAGATAGCGGACATAAACATCAATAATATTCGAGCCACCTTCATAGTCGTAATTCCACACATGTTGCTCAATTTTATCCCGTGTCAACACAACTTCTTTATTACGAATCATATATTCTAAAATAGCAAATTCTTTACTGGAAAGAGTGATAACCTGGTCTCCCCTTGTTACTTTATGCATATTGCAATCCACCACTAGGTCAGCGATTTCAAACACATTAGATGTATTTCCTGTTTTTCTTCGCATCAACACTCGAATTCTTGCTAACAGCTCATCAAAAGCAAAGGGCTTTACTAAATAATCGTCCGCACCTAAGTCGAGTCCTGTTACGCGATCATCAATTGTATCTTTAGCTGTAAGAAGCAAGACAGGAGTTGTATTATTGTCCGCACGTAATCTTTGTAATACTTGTAAACCATCTATTCCGGGAATCATAATGTCAAGCACAATCAAATCGTAGGTAGCCATGCTTATATAATCCAAAGCATCTTCTCCATTCCCACATGCATCGACACTATAATATTCTGCATTTAATCGTTTTACCAATATATTTTGTAAGTCTTGTTCATCTTCGACAATAAGAACTCGCATTAACATTCTCCTTTTTTCCTTATTTATATGTATCACTATAATTCCAAAACATTAAAGAAAGATTAGAAACTATTTAATTATATCATTTTATTTTTTTGCACATTAATCTTCCTTTAATGTTTGTTCAGTAATATAAGGACATGGATAAGGTGCACATGTAAAGGGAGGAGAACATAATGGGAAAATGGATGATGATTGGAGCAATTTCTTGTTTATTCTTAACAGCTTGTTCTACTCAAGCTGATAACGATACAGAAATACAACAACTGAAAGTAGAAAACGATACATCACAAAAAGAAGGTGCGCAACTACAACAAGAACCACACAAAACAGGGCCTGCTATGAATGATACTAAGCAAACACAAGATTTCAAAAACGAAGTCACATCTATTGTAGAAAAGGCAAATAACACGAAACCAGTCGGAGCAAAAGAAGATAACTTAAATACGTACTTAGCAGCAAAAAAAGAAATTGACCAATTAGATGACAAGATAGATCTATCTGAAAATCAGTTAGAAGCAGATTATCACGCTGGAACGATAACTGTTGAACAATATCAAATACAAGAAAGAGAACACGATATACTTGAAGATCAGTTAGAGCAAGCAGAAAATGCACTTGAAGCAAGATTTGGAATAGATGATTAATCATTAAGGAGTGGATGGAAATGTTAAAACATAAAAAGAAAATAATTATAAGTGTAATTGCTATTTTAGTAAGCGGTATTGCTATTGTTGGTGGATATTATGGTATGGGTTACAATTATGCAAAAAACAATGAAAACTACACAGAGAAACAAGTTCGTGAAATTTCTTTAGCTCATACAAATGGAGAAATTATTAATGTGAAAAAAGAATTCGAATTAGAAGATGACAACTTAGCACAATCTAAATTTGAATATGAATTGGAAATCAAGACACCTGATAATCTATTAAATATTTTAAAGGTTAGTGCTAGAACAGGCACAATAGAAATCAATAATGAAGATTAAAAAATTATCGACAAATAAAATATCGCATATTTGAAAAAATACAATAAGCTGCCCATATGGACAGCTTATTTACATAATTCTCGTTAACGGAAGTTAATTATATTTTTCTACGTACTAAATAAAAAGCTAAGGACCCCATAATTACAGGTGCAACGAAATAAAAAAAATGCAGAAAAGTAAAAGTGAAAATAAAAAGAAATGGTGTAAGTGTATAGATAACTGCTAGTCCTATAAATACAGGAATTCCAAATTGAAACTCCCTACATCGTTTGATTTTCCTGTATAACACTTCCCCAATTAGACAAGCTATAAGAGCTGGTATACTACCATAAATGACGATCCGTTTAATGAATCCAAATAAAATGTTCGGGTGAATAAAGCTAGGATTAAAAATATATGAAATCAAGAACCATCCGAAAATAAAAGCAAACAGACTTGCAGCATAACTAATTATAAATTTTATCAACGTAATCATCCTCACAGTTTTCTAATATTAACTCCATTGTATGACATAACGTCTCATTAACAGTAGTCAATGATGCATATAATTTTAGTTTTTGGGGGGATTTGCTTTTCTTAGCTTGATAGCGATGGGGTGAGTCATAAATTGTGGGAAATCTCCATACTTCCATTAACTGGTTAGTTGAAGAAGGATTTGTTCCACAACTCTTAAGTTATTATAATATGAAAAAATTAAATTCACCTTCTGCAATCCATTTAAGTGGCTCAATCTTCGCATCTTATGAATTCCCTGATAGTGCTAAACCTAAGCAAAATAATTAACCATCCTATGGAAGAAAGTTGAGGTAGCTAATCGCATATGTTTTATTGAAAGGATGTGATTGCATTATGGAACGGACGAATTGGGGAATTGGAGGATTAGTATTTGTTGGCTGCATGTTTCTTGGCGGAGGAGTGGGATCTATATTAGGCGATACTCATGCTGGATGGCTAATAGGAATGGGCGCTGGATTTATTGGGATGGCTTTAACGAGACTGATCAGAAAGTAATATAACAGGATTCTTCTTCCGGTAAATAAGGAAATATGTATGTAAGTAATTCATGCTACAAGAGCTCTATAAATTATAGTTAGAAGCTTCTCTTTTGTATTTATCTTTTCTAAATTTCTCCATACATAGATATGATTCTCAAGTCGGAGGATGGCACCTTAGGGTGTCTTTTTTATGTTCTTTAAAAATGTCTTAACAGTGTTTTGCCTTCAGTTCCCGACGCTCATCAAGCATAAAAGGAAAAACACCTCATAAAACAAAAAATCTGCACCATTTAAACTCTAGTAACAATTCAAATAATCAAGAATAATTGAGCTAATAGATT
The DNA here is from genome assembly GCF_042136375.2 of Bacillus altaicus. Classification (NCBI taxonomy): domain Bacteria; kingdom Bacillati; phylum Bacillota; class Bacilli; order Caryophanales; family Bacillaceae; genus Bacillus; species Bacillus altaicus. The sequence continues at coordinate 2,494,367 of NZ_CM143394.1, forward strand.
TTGGCAGATTACCATCATCTTTTTTGTAATAGAATAGATTCATTACCGTTTCAGACCGATGTATTCATTCATAACCTAACAGTAAAAGGGGGGATGATTAAAGGTATGGCATTTAATGATGAATTAATTTGTCAACAGTTTGCAAGAATTATCGGTGGCCAAGAAGGGTTCGCCGGTGGAAAATGCGTGGCAACAATAAATCGGGATGAAATACAAGCAACTATCTTAGGAAAACGTTTTAGAGTAACAACTTCCTTCTCATTCGAATCAAGAGATAATAAAACTGGACGGGCATTATGTCTAGGCCGGGTAGCGCTCTTACAAAAGGAAGTTACTGAATTTGTTGCTACAATTATTAAACAAGGAATAATCGTTTCGTCTATACACAATGAGTGGTTATGTGATGATCCAAATTTAATTTACGTTAATATCGAAGACGTTGATGATCCGCTAAGTTTCGCAAGGAAAGTTAGAAGAGCGTTATGTAATTAACTAATTTATTTAGTTAAATGAGCAATATAAAAGGATCTTCAATCGAAAGATCCTTTTATATTGCTCGTAAGTGATAGATTATGTTAATTAAAATATTTCGGGTTATTGATATTTTTTCAATGATTTCCCTAAATACTTAAGAAAGTCTCTTTCCACGTGTTACTTCAAGTCCTTTTATACATAAGATGAAGGTTTTTCCTTGTATTTCATTAATTAAGTTTAATTGACTAGTATTTTGTAATTATTTTACAAAAGGCTTTGTGAAAATGCAGGTGAAATTTCAAATGAGTGCAGGAATAATAGCAGCACTTATTTAAGGTATTACCATCATTCGAATTACAAAATTTATAATCAGTAAAAGAATGGAAAGGAATTTCTGGTGAACTTTACATTGAAAAATATTGAAAATAGGAGTGAGTGAAAATGGCATATTTACTACAAGTTGATTTTCCGTTTGAAGGTCCTTTTGGTGAAGAAATGGAAAAAGCATTTTGGGATTTAGCAAAAAGTATTAATGAAGAAGAAGGATTCCATTGGAAAATATGGACGGAGAATCAAGAAACGAAAGAAGCTGGAGGCATCTATGTATTTGAAGAAAAACAAGATGCTGAAAAATATGGAGAAATGCACAAGAACAGACTTCAAGCATCTGGTGTTAAAGATATTAGAGTAAGAATTTTTCACATCAATGAAAAGTTAACTAAACTGAATCATGGTTATAGTAAATAATAAGGGACACGTAAATCCAACAGTCGGAGCAAGCGTAAAAAGAAGGGGGTAATCCCTTCTTTTTTGAATTTTTTCTTTATCCTTTTCGGCAAGAAGACTCCATCTGATTTGTGTTACGGGTGAAACCCAACAATTCAGGTGGAGATGAATTGCCGTCAGAAGGTAGACTGAACACTTTTGTTTCGTTTATAAAAATTTTTTGAGGGCGAATGTTTGTTTCTTTTTGTCTTACGATATAATCTGTCGTAGATAAGGAGGGAATATATCGTAAGACAACGAAATTGGATAATAATAATCATTCGGTTACTTGCGCCAAAAGGAATTACGATGAAGACCATGTTTACATTTTGTTCCGTTTCGTTCCAAATATTTATTTGTCAAAAATAATTTTAATGAACTCTCTAAGAAAGGTGGTGAAAGTAATGGCTAGAAAGAAAGCAGTGAAAGTATTACGTAAACAAAAGAAAAGAGAAAACATGCAACGATTCACTCAAAAACAAAATATCGGACGAGCTTGTCTCACAGCTAAAGAATTTCGTTTACTTCAGCGCATGTCACATAGTTCAAAAGCATTGCGAAATGTTGGATTGTACACGATTAAACAAAGTTACTTGAATCATAACAAGATGGCTACTGTAAAAGAAGTGGACACTGCCATGCAAGCCGATATGAACTACTGGGGCATTCAATCAAACTCTGTTCAAGCGATTCGTAGAGCCTTATTTACAGAAGTGAAGAGCTTTTTTAAAGCATGGGAACAGTGGAAGAAAAAACCTGAAACCTTCACAGGTCGTCCTAAGTTTCCGAATTATTCTTGTTCAACGGACAAACGAATCATTGAAATCTATCAAGTTCCAAAAGTGGATGATAACGGGTATTGGATGATTCCGATGAATGTTGCATTCAGAAAAAAATTCGGTTCCATTAAAATACGTATGCCTAAAAATGTAAGAAATAAAAAAATCTCCTACATTGAGATTGTACCGAAGCAAAAAGGTCGGTTCTTTGAGGTGCATTACACATATGAGATGCACATTTCTCAAATGAAGAAGCAATCCACGACTACTAGTAACGCTTTGAGTTGCGATTTAGGTGTAGATAGATTATTAAGTTGCGTAACAAATACAGGTGATGCATTTTTAATTGATGGGAAAAAATTAAAATCCATTAACCAGTACTTCAACAAAATGATACGTAATCTCCAACTGAAAAATGTGGAAAATGGACTTTCTAAACGAGTTGTAACGAACAAAATGGCTGCACTTTGGCATAAACGAGAACGACAAATAAATGGTTACATTTCACAAACTGTAGGTTTGTTGTTCAAAAAAGTGAAAGCATGCAGCATAGATACGGTTGTCGTAGGGTATAACACTGGTTGGAAACAAAAATCTGATATGGGAAAAAAGAATAACCAAAAATTTGTTCAAATCCCATTTCATAAACTGATTGCAGCAATTGAGAATAAATGTGTAAAAGAAGGCATCCGATTTTTAAAACAAGAAGAAAGCTATACTTCAAAAGCTAGTTTTCTTGACAAAGATCCGATTCCAGTTTGGTCTAAGGATGATAGGACGCATTATCGCTTTAGTGGCAAACGAATCACTCGTGGAATGTATCAAAGTAAATCAGGAAAATGTATTCACGCTGATATTAATGGTGCGTTGAATACATTGCAAAAATCAAAAGTTGTAGAATTGGATGACAATCTCAAAGTAAAAACGCCGATTCTATTAAAAGTGCAAAAACGTAAGGCTGTTGCTTTGTGCATAGCTTAGTGGGTGCGTCAACCATCCATGTGTACTCGACTTGTCGGGGCTTGTAGCACACGCCGGGTTCATCTGAGTGGTGGCTTCTTCCATAAGGAAGAATTGCTCTTTTTCGAAAGGGTGGTGCAAGTGGGAAAACAATAGTTCGTTGCCAGTACCAACCAAAAACATACTTGGGGTGTTACCGTAAGGTGGCATGAATTCTAGAGCGTCAAACTGTCTAGCGATAGACGAAAAGACCTAGCGTTCTAACTCAAGCCCCCACTGAAACGCTTCATCTCAGTGGGGGTAGTTGACCTCTCTGTCTCAAAAAACTCTATCCACTCTCCATCAGGACCAGCGAAGAATATGTAACGTGTTCCATCTGGTAATGTTTCAATTTCTTCTCCTAGTAAAAAGGTTACGCCGTGTTTCTGTATTCTTTCAATTTCATCCTCTAATGAATCCACTTTAAAGCAAATGTGATGTACTTTTCCTTCTGCCGGAAGGGAAGAGTTATAGCCTTCAATGAGTTCGAGTATTGTTTCCTTCGATTCTTCCACACCTAAAAAAGCGAGTTTTAAGTCTGGATTTGGATGCCCCATACGTTTAATGAGCTGTAAGCCGACTACCTTTTCATAAAATGAAATAGATGTTTCTAAGTTTGCGACCATAAGTCCGACGTGTTCGATTCTTCTGACTGGCATGTAGATTCCTTCTTTCTGAAAATTTTATACATAAAATAATATTGAAAATTAAGAAAATAAGCAAGATATAATTGTTGAAAATTTTAGAGCGTTATATGTTATAGTGAGAAAGTATGTTTGGGGAGACGGAAGGAGCTTATTTTATGAATACAACTACTCAAACTCCTTCATTATCGGAAACGATGAAAGAGTGGCATTATGCATTAGCTTATGAAATTAAACATTGGAAAACGATAGGTGGTAGTAAAATTTCTATCATTAACGGTCGTTTCTTATATACAGATTATGAAAGTACAGTATACGTATTTCAGCTTATTTCGGAAGTAAGCTTACCTGAAGGTTCACCAATTCGAATTGAGTTCGATGGTGAGGAAGCAACAGGGGAAGTATTATCTGTACATGGATTAGAAATAGAACTGAAATTAAATGATTATATACAAGGTGAAATAAGAGAAGCTGTTTTATACAGTGAACCGTGGCAACTTTTAGAACAGCTGCAAGAGAGATTGAAAGAGGCACATAAAGATAAGCTGAAACGTAATCGTATAAAGCGTCTTGTAGATGGGACGAGCAGTCCGAAACACCTTGAAAAGATGAAAAATACGAAAAATGAATTGGCTTACCGTTCTTTTTACAATCCGACAACGTACGTGTGGGGACCACCTGGAACAGGGAAGTCGTACAATTTATCGCGTATTATTTCGGCTCATTATCAAAAAGGAAAATCGGTACTTGTGTTAGCTCATAGTAACGCGGCAGTGGACGTATTAATGAGCGAAGTAACGAAGCAAATTGAGAAGAAGAAGAAATGGACACCTGGTGAAATTGTTCGTTACGGTTTTAGCCAACATGAACATATACGAAATCATGAAACGTTACTTGCATCGAAGTTAGTTGAAACGACGAACGGATCTTGGGGAGAAGAAAGACTCTATTTAGAAGAGACACGACAAGATCTTCGTGAAAAGATTTTATCATATAAAGCGACTTCTGCTGATAAGAAGCGTATACAAGAGATTGAAAGTGATCTTCGAAAGCAAAAAGCGAAAATTAAAGAAGTAGAAAAAGAATATATTGAAAATGCGCAAGTAATCGGTGCGACACTATCAAAATGTGCCATTGATTCACTTATTTATGAGCGCACATTTGATTTAGTTGTCGTAGATGAAGTGAGTATGGCATATGTTCCGCAAATCGCATTAGCTGCTTCTCTTGGAAAACGTATTGTCGTTTGTGGCGACTTTTTACAATTGCCGCCTATTGCGATGGCAAATCATGAACTCGTTCGAAAATGGCTCGGCGAAGATATGTTTTACCATGCAGGGATTGTTGATTCTGTAAATAAATCAGAAGCACATCCGAACCTATTTATGTTGCAGGAGCAAAGACGTATGCATGCGGATATATCGAAGTTTACGAATTCATTTATTTATAAAAATAGAGTATACGATCATCCATCTGTTTCAGAACGTAAAGAACTTGCGAAACTGCAACCGTTCGCAAATGAGGCGAGTGTTTTATTTGATACGAGCTTAATGGGAGCCTTTTCGTTAAAAGATGCTGCTTCTGGTTCGCGTTTTAATATTATGTCTGGTTTAGTAGCGATGCAAATGATTTTAATTGGACTGTTAGACGGTGTTCAATCTATCGGTGTAGTTACACCTTACAGGGCGCAGTCGCGCTTTTTATCAACGTGTATTAGAGAAATGTTGCAGAGAACGAAATATCAAAACATACCAGTTTTAGCGGCGACAGTTCATAAGTTTCAAGGGTCTGAAAGAGATATGATGATCTTTGATACGGTTGATAGTTATCCGCAAGAACGTCCTGGCGTGTTATTCTTTGATCATAAAAACCATCGTCTCGTCAATGTAGCAGTAACGAGAGCGAGAGGAAAGTTCATTCAATTATCAGATTGCCACTACATGCGTAAAAATCTGTCGAGAAAACAAGCGTTATCGCAATTAACCGCTCATATAGAACGTCACGGAGATGTGTATGATCGCACGACATCAAGACAAGTGTGGGAGCGGAAAATCTCGAAACGATTACGCTGGTTTATGGAAATGAATCTTGAAGAGCCGAAAGGGCTATTAAAAGATATTTTAGCGGCAAAACGAAAAATTATCATTTCCCTTCCAAGTACAAGGCAAGTTGATAAACGAGTATGGCAAGCGTTAATGCGTACGAATGCGCAAATAACGGTTTATAGTGATGGACCAGTTCCATTAAAGAATGTAAAATTACAAAGGCAAAACAAAGCGTTCCCGTTTATAGTAATCGATGATGAAATCTTTTGGGCAGGGGCACCGCTCACATCGCAAATGATGTTTGAAGGTAGTATGGAATTTCCGTACATATGTGCAAGAATGCAAGCACCTGAGACAATTGGCGTATTAAAAGGGTTTTTAGATATTCGGTAAATTCGGATCGGAATTCCTTGACTTTTACTTGGAATAAACTTAGAATAAAAATAATTTAATATAATTTTATGAAAATTCTTATCACGAGAGGTTGAGGGACTGGCCCTATGACACCTCGGCAGCGGATTCTATATGAATACTGTGCCAATTCCAGCAAGGTAACTTGAAAGATAAGAAAGAAGCTCATTTTGACTGTATATGCCAAAGCCTCTTTCTATCTTTTAGAAAGAGGCTTTTTTACGTAAAAATAAAGGGGGAAGAAAAATGGGAGCGACAGGAGTAACGTCACAAAGAAAAACAATTGAAGAGAGTATAGAAAGAAATAAGGAAAAGTACATAGGAACAAGTCATGATATTCATGCGAATCCGGAGATTGGTAACCAAGAGTTTTACGCATCAAGAGCGTTAAGTTTACTGCTAGGAAGCGCAGGATTCCAGTTGCAACATAATATAGCTGGCCACGAAACTGGTTTTATCGCAAGAAAAAGTTCAGGAAAACAAGGGCCAGTCATCGCATTTTTAGCGGAGTATGATGCTTTACCGGGACTCGGTCATGCGTGTGGTCACAATTTAATTGGAACAATTAGCGTTGCAGCAGCAATCGCATTATCAGAAATACTGGAAGAAATCGGCGGAGAAGTTGTCGTGTTCGGAACACCAGCAGAAGAGGGCGGGCAAAACGGTAGCGCGAAAGCGAGTTATGTAAAGGCTGGTTTATTTAAAAACGTTGATGCGGCGCTTATGATTCATCCGAGCGGAAAAACAGCGACTACGAGTCCATCACTAGCGGTTGATCCACTTGATTTTCATTTTTACGGAAAAACAGCTCACGCAGCAGCTTCACCAGAAGAAGGAATAAACGCATTAGATGCGATTATCCAGCTTTATAACAGTATTAATGCACTTCGCCAACAACTTCCATCAGATGTGAAAATTCATGGAGTTATTACAGACGGCGGAAAAGCACCTAATATTATTCCGGATTATGCTGCGGCACGCTTCTTCATCCGAGCTGCAACGAGAAAAAGATGTGCGGAAGTAACAGAGAAAGTAAGAAACATCGCACAGGGTGCAGCGTTAGCAACAGGTACGAAAGTGAAAATTCATCAATTCCAAAATGAAATCGATGAATTGCTCGTAACAAAAACATTTAACGACGTCGTAGCCGAAGAACTAGAAGTACTTGGCGAAGATGTAAATCGTAACGAAAGAGTAGGAATCGGCTCAACAGATGCAGGAAACGTAAGCCAAGTCGTACCGACCATTCATCCGTACATTAAAATCGGACCAGATGACTTAATTGCTCATACGAATGAATTTAGAGAAGCAGCTCGTTCAGAACTCGGGGACAAAGCATTAATTACATCGGCAAAAGCACTAGCGAATACAGCGTATCGATTAATTACAGAAGAAGGGCTGTTAGAGAAGGTGAAGGAGGAGTTTAGAGAGGCGCGGAAGAATCAGGGATAGGGAAGAAGGAGAATTATACTCGGGATTTTTTAGTAGGAAATCGAATGAAAAAAGAACCAGCCTATGGCTGGTTTTATTATATTATAAAAGGATTTTTCCACATACACTTCATATTTCTACCTTAGTACCCTCTTATCAGAACGACAATTTCTCTTCAAATTCACTCTTTAAAACAATTAAAGGAGATGATAATCCAAATTGCATTAAAGAGTCTAAAAATGCAGCGAGAGAATCCATCGAATCGCTCATGACTTTCATCATATAATTAAATTCCCCGCTAATTCGATATAAATCTGTTACTTCAGGAGCGGCATTACAATATTGGATAAAATCAGAGCATTGACTCGTTTTGAACATAATGAATGCTTGGATGTTTTTATTAATTTTGGAAGGCTCAAATTTCGTTCGGTAAGCAGCTATAACCCCTTGATCTTCAAGCATGTTAATTCGTTCTTTTACAGCAGGCTGCGTCATGGATATAATTCGTCCTATTTCTGAAACGGAAATTCTCGCATTTTCATACAACAAGTTCATAATTTTATGATCAATTTCATCCAATTTTACTGCGTTTTGCATTGTGTAGCCTCCTCGTTTTATTTTCTAAAGTAGATCACAAATTATAACTATAATATCATAAGTTAACGAACTAAATTACCTATAAATCTATATTTAAAATTAGTAGTATTTGAATGAAAATATAAGTATAGGTTTTATCAAACGGAAATTTAGGAAGGATGGAAAAAATGAAGAATCTTGATGGAAAAGTAGCGTTAGTAACAGGAGCGAGTCGCGGCATCGGCCGTGCCATTGCAATAAGATTGGCGAAAGATGGGGCATTAGTTGCAATTCACTACGGCCGAAATAAAACAGCTGCAGATGAAACAATTAATGAGATTGAATCTAATGGAGGAAAAGCTTTCTTAATTGAAGCTGAACTCAATTCAATTGATGGTGTCAAAAAGCTAGTAGAACAATTAAAGGAGGAACTGCAAGAGAGAGTTAATACATCAGAGATTGATATTTTAGTAAACAATGCAGGGATAGGTACACAAGGAACGATTGAAAATACGACAGAAGAAGTTTTTGATGAAATTATCGCCGTAAATATTAAGGCGCCGTTCTTCTTAATTCAGCAAACATTACCATTACTACGTGCAGAAGGGCGTATTATTAACATCTCATCAGCCGAAGTACGACTTGGTTTTACAGGATCAATTGCATACGGTTTAAGTAAAGGTGCATTAAATACGATGACACGTCCTCTAGCTAAACATCTTGGAGAAAGAGGTATAACCGTTAATACAATTATGCCCGGATATACGAAGACAGATATTAATGCGAAATTGCTAGATAATCCAGAAATACGAAATTTTGCTACGAATTCATCTGTTTTTGGACGAATAGGGCAAGTTGAAGATATTGCAGATGCAGTTGCATTCCTTGCTTCTTCGGATAGTCGCTGGGTAACGGGTCAAATTTTAGATGTTTCGGGAGGGTTTTGTTTATAGGGAGCCCACTCCATAATTATCAACTTAAGATCTTTTAATAGCTATGGAGGCATCATCATCTAAAATATTTTTACTATTGAGTTGTTAAAAGAGCCTTAGTTTTTCATTTTTTGAAAAGGCTATGGTTCTTTTTACTTGTGGTATAGGTATGATTAGAGGAAGCTGTTCTATATTAATCAAAAAAACTTGATTAATCACTTGCATAAAGAACTAATCAGCGTATATACTATAAATATCAAAAAAACTTGATGAAGGGAGAGTGAATGATAGTGGCACAAGATTTTCAGTTGTATGAAAAAAAGTTTAAAGCGTTGGCTGATCAGAAGCGTTTAGAGATTATGTATGAACTTTGTCAGCGAGGACAAACTTGTGTGTGTGATTTAACAGAGGTTTTTGAAATGACACAATCTAAGTTATCATATCATTTAAAGATTTTATTAGATGCGGGTTTAATTGTAAAAGAGACAAAAGGTACGTGGAGTTATTATGATTTAAATGATGCAGAAGTAAATAATTTATTATCAGAAGAATTATGCTGTATCTTTAGAAAAACAGGAAAAGGAAGCTGTTGTTAAAATTTTGTCCTATCAATCAAAAAAAATTGATTAATAATATTTTAAGAGGAGGAATAAGTTATGAGATATGTTCATGTTGGTATAAATGTTACTAATTTAGAGAAGTCTATTGAATTTTATGAAAAGGTATTTGGTGTGTCACCAGTTAAGGTGAAAATGGATTATGCAAAATTTTTATTAGAAAACCCAGGGCTGAATTTTACACTTAATGTACGAGACGAAGTGAAGGGAAATCAGGTAAATCATTTTGGTTTCCAAGTAGAGACAGCTGAAGAAATTACATTTCATAAAGAAAGATTAGAAAAAGAAGGTTTCTTTGCGCGTGATGAGATGGATACTACTTGTTGCTATGCGGTTCAAGATAAGTTTTGGGTAACGGATCCCGATGGTAACGAGTGGGAATTCTTTTATACAAAAGCAGATAGTGATGTTCATAAAGTTGAAGATCCATCTTGTTGCACGACTTCTAACGTAGTAGATAAAAATTCTTGTTGTTAATAGGAGATGGAAAATAAAATGAAGCGTTTATCTTTTCTAGATCGATATTTAACATTATGGATTTTTCTAGCTATGGCTGTTGGAATTGGTTTAGGGTTTGTGTTTCCTAGTGTAGTAGACGGACTTAATACATTGCAAGTTGGAACGACGTCTGTCCCGCTTGCTGTTGGCCTGATTTTAATGATGTATCCACCGCTAGCGAAGGTTCGCTATGAGGAAATGGGGCGGGTATTTAAAGATGTAAAAGTGTTGGTTCTATCTTTAGTACAAAACTGGATTATTGGGCCTGTACTTATGTTTGTTTTAGCAATTATTTTTCTTCCTGATAAGCCAGAATACATGGTCGGACTCATTATGATTGGTTTAGCACGTTGTATTGCAATGGTAATTGTTTGGAACGATCTTGCAGATGGGGATAAAGAATATGCAGCCGGTTTAGTTGCTTTTAATTCGGTATTCCAAATGTTATTTTTCTCAGTTTATGCATACGTGTTTGTAACAGTAATTCCAGAGTGGTTAGGAATTGAAGGGGCTATCGTTAATATTACAATGGCAGAAGTAGCGAAATCAGTATTTATCTATTTGGGAATTCCTTTTATAGCCGGTATATTGACACGATTTGTCTTGGTGAAGTTAAAAGGAAGACAGTGGTATGAAAAGGTGTTTATACCTAAAATTAGTCCAATTACATTAATTGCATTGCTATTTACGATTATCATTATGTTCTCTTTAAAGGGAGAAATGATTGTTAGCGTACCATTTGATGTAGTAAGAATAGCGATTCCGTTATTAATCTATTTTATTGTGATGTTCTTTGTTTCTTTCTTTATGGGAAGAAAAATTGGTGCAAATTATCAGGTGACAACAACGTTAGCATTTACAGCAGGTAGCAATAACTTTGAGTTAGCAATTGCTGTAGCAGTTGGTGTGTTTGGTATTCATTCAGGCGCGGCATTTGCAGCTGTTATCGGGCCGTTAGTTGAAGTACCTGTAATGATTGCACTTGTAAACGTCGCTTTTTGGTTTAAGCGTAAATATTTTAATGATCAACCAGTATAATTTAAAAACAAAGGCGGAAAGCAACATGGAAAACAAAAAGACAATCTATTTCTTATGCACAGGAAATTCATGCCGAAGCCAAATGGCAGAAGCATGGGGCAAACAATATTTAGGAGATAAGTGGAATGTATATTCTGCAGGAATCGAAGCACACGGAGTAAATCCAAATGCTATTAAAGCTATGAAAGAAGTAAATATCGACATAACAAATCAAACGTCAGACATGATTGATCCAAATATTTTAAATAATGCCGATTTAGTCGTTACTCTTTGTAGTCACGCAGATTCTATTTGTCCTTCGACACCTCCGCACGTTCATCGTGTTCATTGGGAATTCGATGATCCGGCAGGAAAAGAGTGGTCTGAATTTCAACGTGTTCGCGATGAAATTGGGGGACGTATAAAACGTTTTTCCGAAACAGGTGAATAAATAAAGGAAAGAGTCAATCTTCTATTGTATAGGGGATTGGCTCTTTTTCTATACATAGTCACTACTGCATTGGTTTACAACAACTATCTCAACGAATGCAGAATATTATGTAAGAATGATATAGTTAGAATGGTAGTCTGCCTCTATTAAATTTATATATAGAAAAAAACACTATTGGTAATTAACAATGAATAAAATTTTGGTTTTTAGAGTAATCGAGATAGTAATTATAAAAAATAGCGTGTAATAAAAATTTTTTCACATGAAAGGAAAAAAGGATGAAACACATAATAAAAGACGTATTAATAAATTATTTTAAAGAAATTCATTCACTAGCAGTGGAAGAAGAGTTACATAAAAATAGCTGAAATACAGATTTACACTATAAAATTATGGTGAATGGAAAGCGATATTCCGCACGGTTTATCAATAGCAAGCGAACAATCAATCCAGCTTTTGGGGCGTTATCAAACGAACAACTGATAGAGCAAGTACGTTTTACGTATTATTTACGCGAGCATAGAATCCTTTTTATGCAAATTAATAAAAATAGGTCAGGGGAGTCATTTACATTAGTCGCTTGGAATGATGAACAATACAGATTTATATTGTCTAATTGGATTGAAGGAGAACATATTACACTTTGTACAGAAGCTATCGCAGAAGCATTTGGAAAGGAAGCAAGAAAGGTTCATGATATTTCTAGTGCATTTCAAAGCGCGATTTTTCAGAAGAAATCTCATTTGGATGGGTATGTTGAGTTTATTAATATGTTAGAAAGCAAGACAAGCGCATGTAAGGAATTGCGGGAGTATATAGATCTTGCTAAATATCATATAGACTGCGCATATACGAGTGAATTAGAGTTTATTGTACAAACAGACTTAAATCCTTTGAATGTTTTATGGGGCTCAAGTCAACAGGTAAAAGGAATTGTAGATTTTGAATCTATTAGTTATGTTGACCGCATTGAAGGGTTAGCCTTTTTAATAAAGTGGTATTCCCGAACAGAAGGAATGCAGTCCCATGAAGTATGTTCCAGTGTTGCTAGGGCATTTTTAGAAGGGTATAAGGCTCATAATATTGTAACCTTAAATGATTACAAAAGACTTACTTCATTATTATGGTTATCCGGTAGTATGAATTGGAATTTTGTGAAGAAAACGTTAAGTGTGTTAGATGAGGAGAGAGGATTAGAGGAACATTTGAAAGTTTATAGAGTAAGGGGAGAAAGGTTGTCTTCATTGTTAATTTGTAGATAACATTTCTTCTCTTTTGGGATTTATAAAACAAAGCATATGAGGTGTTCTAAAAATGAAAATACAAATTGTATTGTTTGACGGCTTCGGAGAGCTTGTTTCCTTTGCGCCTTTTGAGGTATTGAGAAGAGCGATAGAAGAAGGTGCTCCGTTTACGGTTGAGTTAGTTTCTAGTGAACAAAAACAAGAAGTTACTACCTTGTTTGGAGTTACGGTGAAACTACATGATTTTTTACGAATGGATAATCGCCCAGATTTGTTAATTGTACCTGGTGGTGGTTGGAATCATAAAGCTGAACATGGGGCACGAAAGCAAGCAGAGCGTGGTACTTTGACCAAAATGATTAGAGAGATGCACAATGAAGGAACAATTGTTGCTGGAGTTTGTACTGGAGGTATGTTACTAGCTGCATCCGGTATATTGAATGATAAAAAGGCAACAATGCATCGTTTGGCGCAGAATGAAATTCGTACATATGGGGCCGAAATTCTTCCTTACAGAATTGTGGATCAAGGCGATATTATTACTGCAAGAGGAGTTACTTCAGGGATTGATTTAGGTCTTTGGATCACGGAAAGGTTTGCAAGTCCAAAAATTGCAGCTGCTGTTGAATATAGAATGGAATACGAGAGGCGAGGTGTTGTTTGGAAGTAATTCGACCGTAATCATAGTTTTTTGCTGTAGAGCGTATTACATATCCTTAAAGAAAAAGGGCCTACTCGTAGGAGTTGGTTCTTTCTTTTATACACTACTATTTTTTACAGTAATATCCTTTCCAAAAGATCATAGAATGGATTATGTATTTTGTTTCATAGTGATAATGATTTTTATTATATATTTATAAGTTAGTAAAAAGTAGTTTACAAATTTGTATTAGGCTTATATAATTTGACTCATATAAAAAAGTTTCCTCAGGGAAACTTAGGTATGAATTTACATTCATATTATATTTTTTTGTCCGAAAGTTGCCTTGGTGCAAAATAATTACATAGATGAAAAAAAGAAAGGGGAATACACAAAAAATGGATGAGGCTATAATTGTCAAAGATTTGTTTGTATCTTATCAAGGGAATCAAGTAGTTCAAAATGTTTCCTTCAATATTGAAAAAGGGAAACTCGTTGGGATTATTGGTCCAAATGGAGCGGGAAAATCTACTTTAATGAAAGCTGTTTTAGATTTAATCCCAAATGATAAGGGATATGTTCGGATTCTTGGAGAGGATATTCGAAGCGCTAGAAAACATGTTGCGTATGTACCACAAAGAAGTGATATAGATTGGGATTTCCCGATAACAGTTGTAGATGTGGTGCTAATTGGAACGTATCCATCTTTAGGCATGATGAAAAGACCGAAGAAAGAGCATCGTGATTGGGCATTTGAATGTCTAAAAAAAGTTGGAATGGAAGAGTTTAAAAATCGTCAAATTGGTGAGCTTTCAGGCGGACAATAACAACGTGTTTTTTTAGCGAGAGCGTTAGCACAAAAGGCGGAGATATTCTTTTTAGATGAACCGTTTGTTGGAATTGATGTAACAAGTGAAGAGACAATTATTAAGATTCTTAGAGAATTACGTACAGAAGGGAAAACAATTGTTGTTGTACATCACGATCTAAGTAAAGCAGAATCCTATTTTGATAAATTACTATTATTGAATAAGAGCTTAATTCATTACGGAGAAGTAAGGCAAGTATTAGAACCAACTGTTATGTCAAAAGCGTATGTAAATCAGGGCATATTCTTCAATAATGCAGCGGAGGTACATTCATCATGAAGATTGTAGAATTTATAGATGCGTTAATGCAGTATGGTTTTCTGCAGAAGGCGCTATTAACTTCCGTTATGGTAGGAGTTATTTGCGGTGTAATTGGATGTTTTATTATTTTACGAGGTATGGCTTTAATGGGGGATGCCATTTCACATGCCGTTCTTCCAGGAGTAGCCCTTTCTTATATGATTGGTATGAACTATTTTATAGGGGCGGTTTTAACAGGTGTTATTACTGCGGTTGGAATTGGATTTGTAAGTCAAAATAGTCGAATTAAGCATGATATGGCGATAGGAATTATGTTTACATCTGTTTTCGCTGTAGGAATTATTTTAATTACCTTTATGAAGAGTAGCTCTGATTTGTATCATATTTTATTTGGGAATGTTCTATCAGTTCGCTCTTCTGATATGTGGATGACACTTATCATCGGAGTGGTCATTATTAGTCTTGTAATTCTATTTTACAAAGAACTACTGGTGTCTACTTTTGATCCGACAATGGCGCAAAGTTACGGATTACCGAATAAATGGATTCATTATGGCTTAATGATTCTTCTTACAATGGTTACAGTTGCTTCACTTCAAACTGTAGGGATTATTCTAGTTGTCGCTATGCTTATTACACCAGCGGCTACAGCGTATTTATTAACAAATCGTTTATGGGTCATGATTTATTTAGCAGCAGGCATTGGTGCACTTTCATCTGTAGTAGGGCTATATTTTAGTTTCTCTTATAATCTTGCTTCAGGTGCAACCATTGTTCTTGTCGCAACATTCTTGTTCGGATTGGCATTCTTTTTCTCACCGTCACAAGGTTTGTTTTGGAGAGCTATCAAAATTAGAAAAAATAGAGCAGAGTTGTCATAATTGATTGGAGGATAAAGATGAAATTAAAAAATGTTTTGTTTTCGATGCTTTGTATTTTCGTATTTGCATTAACAGCGTGTTCTAGTAACACAAATGGAAAAGAAGAGGGTAGTGGGAAATTAAAAGTTGTAACAACATACTCAATTATATATGATATGGTGAAGCAAATTGGTGGAGATAAAGTTGAGATTCATAGCCTTGTTCCAATTGGAGCTAACCCGCATGAGTATGATCCGCTTCCTAAAGATGTTATGAAAATGACAGATGCAGATATGGTGTTTTACAATGGGTTAAACCTTGAAGAGGGCGGAGCATGGTTTAAAAAACTATTGAAAACCGCAAATAAATCAGAGAAAGATGCACCTGTTTATAAAGTAAGTGAAGGTGTAGAGGCTATTTATTTAGAAACAAAAGGATTAGAAAAAGAACCAGATCCACATGCATGGATGAATATTAAAAACGGTATTTTATATGCTGAAAATGTAAAGAAAGCCTTAATTAAAGAAGACCCTAAAAACAAAGAGTTCTATACTGAAAATGCCGATAAGTATATAGCAGAACTTCAAAAATTACATGATGAAACAGTAAACAGAATTCATCAAATCTCTGAAGAAAAACGGTTCTTAATCTCTAGTGAAGGTGCTTTTAAATACTTTGGAAAAGCATATGACATTAAGACAGGATACATTTGGGAAATAAACTCAGAGAATCAAGGTACTCCAGATCAAATTAGAGATGTTGTAAGTTTAATTCAAACAAACAAAGTTCCAGCTTTATTTGTAGAAACAAGTGTAGATCGACGTAGCATGGAAACTGTTTCAAAAGAAACAAACGTACCGATTGCAGGTACAATTTTTACAGACTCACTAGGTAAATCAGGTGAGGATGGAGATACTTACTTAAAAATGATGAAATGGAATACAGATACAATTATTAATGGGTTACAAAAGTAACATCTAACTGCTGAAGGTTTATAAAATAAAAGAAGAAAGAGCCGACTCGCGTGAGTTGGCTCTTTCGTTTATATACTATATTACAATGGATTGGGAGCGCGATTGGAGGGAACCGATTACTCTTTAATTCCAACAGCGGAAGTACCATTAGCAAACTATTATCGTAATGAAATTTTAATTGGTGAAGATTTACCTATTGAATTTTCAGCGCATACTCCATGCTCCCGTTTTGTTTAATCTTTTTTCAAAATAAATATGTTCTTCTATATTTTTTGTTGCAGTTACAAAATAGCATTTAGGGCTCTTATTATTTCTCCTGACCTTATTTGTTTTTGAATAACAATAAAAGATTATTCGACAATTATATTAATAATAATTAAAGTATAGAATATACAAATCTTAGGGAGGGCATATATGTGAAGAAATGGATGAAAATTGTTTTGTACTCTTTACTAGGTATTTTAATTATGGGAAGTATTACTTTTTTTGTTTGGTCTCAGTTTACTTACAAACCAACTAAAGAGGCTTTGTCGTTAGTAGATTATAAAAAAGATGAAGATAATATAGTTTTTGGAGAGAAAGAGGCTAAAATAGGGATTATTTTTTATCAAGGAGCTAAAGTAGAAGTCGAGTCTTATAGTTACTTGGGGGAAGCTCTTGCAAAAGATGGACATTTTGTAGTAATGCCTAAGTTACCTTTAAACTTAGCGATACTTGGAACAAATGTAGTAGACAGTATAATTGAAAGGTATCCTGAAGTTCAAAAATGGTATGTTACTGGACATTCAATGGGCGGAGCTATGATTTCTAGGTATGCCTTTCACCATGAAGAAAAGGTAGACGGGATCATTTTCTTAGGTTCTTATCCTGCAGATGATTTCTCTACTAAATCGCTTCCGATGTTATCAATTTATGGGGAAGTAGATGCTTTAGCAACTGTAGAAAAAATAGAGAACAGTAAAAAGTTAATGTCAAAAAATACAACTATGCACATGATAAAAGGGGGGAATCATGCTAATTTTGGCATGTATGGTGAGCAAAAAGGTGATAATGCGAGCTTAATTACATCAAAAGCACAACGAGATGAAACAGTTAAAGTAATTGAACAATGGTTATTAAAACAATGATAACTAATTTAATAAATTTACCGAAATAATGCTCCTTCCTCAAAGGAGAGGTAATCAAGAGCCAGCTCATACGAGTAGGCTCTTTTATTTATCCCGCTATTTTCCAGGCAGTAAGACTCCCACTGATTAAAGTTTCACTTTATCTTCTATCTCCAATTGCCCCTTTATTTTCTCCGGAATGTCCTTTTCAGAAATAACGTCGTAAGAATAGACATACTTTCCTTTCACATGCATTTTTAAGTAAGTTTTTTTTATAAAATCATTAGGGGTGCTAGTTCCTACTTTATATTCGTTCTCATTCCTTGATTCATCAACACCTTTTAGGGAGTACATAGCTCGTCCTTTATGATGATAATCTGGAACGCCATATCCCTTCGCAATGGCGTATACATTTTTTTCTTCAGCAATCGGATTAAATCTGTCCAAATCCCCGCGTAATATGAAAGGTAGTAAGTATATAGGAAGGCTTATTCCTATTATGCAAAGTAAAAATTTCTTCATGATTGTTTCTCCTCTTATGTATTTACATTTTTCAGTATAGAAAAAACTTCTTATGAATATAGAGGGGAATTTCTTAAGTTTTTCTTAAACATGTTTTTAAAGCACGGTTATTTTAACCAAAATTTTCATGGAAATACCTAAATGAAGAACGAATGTTCTTTATTTAGGGGTGATAACCTTGTATGATCATTCTCTTTTACCAAATTGGATTATTTTATGTGTAGATCTTCGTAGCTTTTATGCGAGCGTATCATGTATTAAAAAAGGACTCGATCCACGTTATACAAAATTGGCTGTCGTAGGAGATGTAAATTGGAGTGGATCGATAGTATTAGCAGCAACACCGCCATTAAAAGCGTTAGGAATAAAGAAGATGGCAAGGCTGTATGAGATACCGAAGCGACCAGATATTATTATTGTGAATCGAATTATGCATACGTATATGAAGTGTTCAACTTACATAACAGGTTTAGCTTTACAATATGTTGCACCGGAAGATTTTCATCAATATAGTATCGATGAGTTTTTCATGGATATGACTGCAAGTATTCATTTGTTGGCCAGTAATCCGTGTGAGTTCGCATTAAAGTTCAAACGAGAAATATACGAACGTACGCGGATTGAAAGTACGATGGGTATTGGGCCAAACTTATTATTGAGTAAAGTAGCTTTTAAAACATAAGAACAAGCTATTAGAAAGTGAAAATGAGCACTTAAAAACACAACTAAAAAAAGAATTAGGAAAAGTGTATGAAAATTTATAAATATGTGATGTTGTCGTATCAGTTTTAAGATAACACACTTAATAGAGCCAGTGGCTTTGAACACTTTTATTTTGAGAGAAAAGAATTTAAATCATAATGATACATATTAAAATCTTTTGCAAATATCTCTTGAACCAACTGAATTGTTTCTGCATCATAAAAACTATCATAAGTAGGTAATCGTGGGAAAAGAGGAGTTGTGATATCACCGTCTGCATAAACTCCTTTGTAAATCATCTTACTCCCTTGATAATGCCAAGATTTTGATAACAGATCTAATGGTGATTTTTTTAATTTATATACTTCTTCTAGTTTCGAAATTCCTGTGTTGAAATTTTCTAGATAAATATAGTTCGTAACGAATTCCTCTTCTCCTTGTATATATTGTTGTGTAAAGTGAGGATCTACTTGATCTAATTTGGTCATGTGTGCTTTTAAATAATACAAAAATAGTTTAAAGGAAATGGGTTTATTGCAGGTTTCATCACCATAAAGAAATTGTCGAATGGGTTTCCATGCGGGATTCTCAAAATTTGGTGGCGGAATCAGAGCAACAAAAGAACTTACTGCTCTTCTATAAGGATTTCTTACTAGTTTGTAAGTATTCTTCTCTTTAGTTTGTAATCCACTAGCTAATTGTGCTAAATAATGTGTAGAGTTTTTATATACTTCATACTCATAGTTGTGAATGAACGGGTTGTATTTTATCGCTTCTTTAAATAAATTAATTTGATAAAAAAACCAGTGGGCTAGCGAAGTACAACCGCTTTTTTGGCTCCAAAATAAGATTAGGGGAAAATCTTTATGGAAATGAGGGACACGCCCTTGCTTGTATATAAAATTATATAGTTCTGTATGATCCATTTTGAACCTCCATTCTTATATAGCAAAAGCATAAATTTTTTTTAATAAGCGATAACTAACTTTAGTCCACTAACACCAATAATGATAGCTAGAAATATTTGAAGGGGTTTAACGGGAATCTTAGTGGAGAATTTACTACCAAGTATGACACCTGGGATAGAACCAATGAGTAAATGAATTAACAAGAGATAATCTACGTTGCCTAAATTCATATTTAGTATGCTTGCAACCGTCACTAATAAAAAAGCATGTGTAATATCTGTGCCTACTAACTCGGATGGTCTCAGTTGATATAAATATATCATTGCAATAGCGAATAAAGAGCCTGACCCCACAGAAGTAAGTCCCACGATAAAACCGAGTATTGCACCAATAAGAATTGTTAGGCTCTTTTTTTGTACCATAGTCTGTCTTTGAAAATAATTTTGTGTAGATTCATTATAGAAAAATGCCTTTATTAAAATAGAAATTGCCGCAAGGATTAGAACATATCCTAATATATACTTTATAATTCCTTCTCGACTATAGTGAAAGATCGGTAAGAAATGAATCGTTACTACTGCGATAATTGCACTAGGTATACTCCCAATAGCTAGATATTTTACTAGTCTAAAATTGATGGTCTTCTGTTTCCAGTGTTGGGATATTCCAAACATTTTAGTAATAGAGTTATATACTAGATCAGTTCCAACAGCTACAGAAGGACTTATACCTAATGTTAGAAGAAATGGAGTTAGTAATGCGGCCCCACCTATCCCTGTTACTCCAACCAATCCCCCTATGATGAAACCCATCATTATAATAGAAATACTCATTGTAATTCCCCTTCCATACCGCTGGCTTTTAATAGTGGTTTTCGTTTTTAAAGAGACTCTATGCATAGTGGGGGTTATAGGTATATTAGTTAAAAATTAATTTCATTCTTTTTATATCCATATGCTTCAAAATCGTCATTATATATTTCTGAAACAAGCTTTAGAGCTTCTTCATCATAAAAACTTCGATAGATTGGTGATGAAGGGAATTGTGGATTTGTAATATCTCTATTTGCATAGTTTCCTTTATAAACCATTTGATGTGCCCTATGATGAGTGGAGTTTGTAAGGAGTGATATATCAGAAGAAAGTAATCCATATTCTTTCTCCAGCTTCGGAATTATTGTATTAAAATTCTTTAGTTTTATATTTTGTTTGATGACCTTTTCTTCCCCCTCAATATATTGTTGTGAAAAATGTTGATCTAACTGACTGGATTTAGCTCCTATTTCTTTTACATAATATAAAAATTGCTTAAATGAAATTCCTTTCGAATCATTTTTATCATTATAAAAATATTCTCTAATCTGTTCCCATTGTTTCGAGGCATAAGGGTTGCACGCAAGTTTTATGGTATCCTTACTTAGTTTTAAGAGTTGCATTTCTAAATTTGTGTAGTCATCAATTTTATTTTTGTATATTTCAGATTCATAGTAATGAATGAACGGTGTATATTTCATTGCTTCCTCATATAACCCAATTTGGAAGAAAAACCAATTCGTCAGGGAAGTGCAACCGCTTCTGTGACTCCAAAATAAAATTATAGGGAAATCCTTATGATAGTGCGGAATCCGTTCGCCATACTCAATCAATTCTTTAACATTGTCCTTCATTATTTATGATATTTCATACTGGCAGTTATAACGAACGCTTAAATATAATGGTAACTACTCATACCATTGTATTTAAACATTACTGTAAAGGTACTCATTTGCATATAAAATCCCAGTGTATTAAAAATAACTTATATATGTACCTGAATTTTCTAAGCATATCGAAACGTAATAATTACTTATCAAATTTTAAAATATAGAAATCTGTTATAAGGAGAATTATGTATGAAGATATGTGTACAAAGATAGAGGTATTAATATCGCTACAATTATTGAAACGTTTATATGTATAATCTTTTTAAGTTTTCAAAACTAATGTTTTGAGGCTTTTTTAATTATATTGTTGTAGCTTAATTTAGAATAAAGTCGTTAAAAAAATAATAAAGTTGTTAAAAAATGCGGGTCATTCTATTAAACAATCGGGCCATTTTCTGGAATAAAGCGATCGCTAAAATAACGGAATTTTAAAATAATTGTTATTAAGTTAAAGGGCAGGATTTAGAATATGGCCGAAACATATTGTATATAAAAAATTAACATTAGTTTCTTAATTCTTTTTATTGGGAGGAAGAGTCAGATGGAAATAAAATGGATAGGTGTTAGCGTCCTCACCGGATTCTTTCTACTGGAGCTTGGTGCAATGGCTGCGTTCAGTTACTGGGGTTATCATATCAAGACAGGGGCAGCGTTCAAAATTATACTCGCGGTTGCCACGCCACTAGTCATAGCCACTCTATGGGGTATGTTTCTCTCCCCGAAGGCGTCGCTCCCCATCTTCTCCTTCCCCATACGAACTACGCTTAAGCTGGTTGTGTTCATTGTTGCTTCCGCAGCTTTGTACGCAAGTGGGCAAAGCGCATTCGCAGTTACTTTTCTGACAGTGTCTCTTCTTATCGCGGCAGCAGTCTTCATCTTGAAGCTTCATAAAGTAAGTATGTGAAGTAGATTAGTCTAAAACCGAACTTCAATAATCGGACGCTATCCTGGAACAAGGATAAGCGCTCATTTTCCTTTTTAGGGCCCGTTTTGTAGAAGAAGGGATATTTCCTATTTTTAACGAATACAGAATTAAAATAAACTTATCAAAAGTGGTGAGATAGATAGAAAAAAAGTTAATTTCTTTTTGGACTGTAAAACGGAAAAACATATTATTAACAGACTTCGAAGTACCGGTTGTGTTTTCGCAGAAGATGAGACCCGGTTAATTATCTCAGAGGCAAGGACTCTAGAGGACCTCGATAAAATGGTAGAAATGCGAGCCAACGGTTTACCTCTTGAATACGTTGTTGGATGCTACTATAGTTATCGGATCAAATTTTAGCTTTCATGGTAAATAAACAGTTAGTTCTAAACACAAATAAAATGATAATTTCTTGGCACTGTACTAATAACCAAAATTCCCTTATTCTAGAATAGGACGCGATTATAGAGGTGGGATGGAATTGAGAAAAAGGTTAGGCTGCTTACACGTCCATTATTCGAATATAGAATATATAGAAAATGCACTTTCTCCATTTAACATTGAATTAATACATTTTGTTGACCCAGCATTAATGTATCGAGTTACATCAAATGAAAATCCCCTAGAATCAGATGCTCAATTTAAAGTTAAAGAGCAAATAGAATGGATTGCCCAATGTAATGTTGATGCTATCCTTATTACGTGCACAAACTATATTGCAATTTTACAGGAAGACCAACTCTCAATATCAGTGCCCATTATTAAAATTGATGAACCTTTCTTTAATTATATCTGCAATATACAGCAACCTCAGACAATTCTTTTTACAAACCCTGCAACTGTTGAAGGTACAGTAAAACGTCTTAAACATCATGCTAATAGCCATCAAAAATCTTTAGATTTAGAGGTTATTGTTATAAAAAGTACTTTTGAATTGATAATGCAAGGATTAAAAGAAGAATACAACCAAAAAATTGCAAAGTTCTTAAATCAAATCATTAAAGATGAAAAGAAAGTTATCTCCGTTGCTCAATTATCTATGGTTGATGCATCTCAGCAAGTTGAGTATAAAACATCTAAGACTATTATTAATCCATTGAATACATTAGTATCTTACATTGTTAATCAATTAGAATTAGAGAAGAAAAATCAGTGATAAACTAATTTTTCTTCTACAGCTAAAGGGCGCTTTAATTGAGCAAGGATCACGAATTTACCAAACTTTTTTATAAAAGGATGATTCAATTGAATATAGAAAAAGCGTGTTTTGATCAAACTTTTTTTCAAAACACGCTTTTTCTATTTGTTCTTTTATTAAGGTTTATTAAGTTAATTTAATTAAACTTTATTCAAAAGCTACAACTTGCATTTTTTGTATAATAAAGATGGCATAAAAGAAAGTAGGATGCAATCAAAGTTGACTACTAGTTTTTAGTGAAAAAGAAAAGAATCATTAGGCTAACCCTTAAAATGGGGACCCTTTATGTCACACTTAAGTATATATTTTTAAAAAGTAAAAAAGATAAGATCATGGATTTTAATCTTATCTTTAGCTTTAAGAATAGTTAAAAATTATCAATTAAAGAAATGATACAGGAGCAAACAAAAGTCCCGCGTCCAATCTTAACGCAAGATGCAAAAGAAAGGATTGAAAATAAGCTGTTAATTTCATATTTAGGTGAGAAAGAGGTTTTACTTACATATTATAAAGATGGCTACCTATATAAAAATTACATAACAGTAGTTGATATAAATCCATTAAATGAGACGATTGCATGTACGGATGCTTTTCATAATCAAAGAATGTTTAAGTTTGTGGATGTAATTGAAGTGAATTAGAGGGAGAAAGAAAAATAATTATCTCTTCCTAACTTAATTATATCATGAAAATAACGTTCAAAATAGACTGTTTATTCTCATTTACTACTGCTACAATCAATAGCACATGAACAGTAAGGAGAGGTGCCGAATGAGTTCTTTCGTTCTCGATTTTCAAGAAATAGAAAAAACGCAGCTTTCGCTCGTTGGCGGAAAAGGATTGAATTTAGGGGAATTATCAAATATTCAAGGGATACAAGTGCCAGAAGGGTTTTGTGTTACAACGATAGGATATGAAAAAGCCATCGAACAAAATGAAGCGTTTCAAGCTTTGTTGACTCAATTAGCAATGTTAAAAATTGAAGACCGGGCTCAAATTGGTGAAATCAGTAAGAAGATTAGAGAAACCATTATGGCAGTAGAAATTCCTTCTGATGTAGTGGAAGCGGTAGCTCGTTATCTCTCTCGTTTTGGCGATGAACATGCTTATGCAGTGCGTTCTAGTGCTACTGCTGAAGATTTACCATATGCCTCGTTTGCTGGTCAACAAGATACGTATTTAAATATCATCGGAAAAGAATCAATCTTGCAGCATGTAAGAAAGTGCTGGGCTTCTTTATTTACAGATCGAGCAGTCATTTACCGCATGCAAAATGATTTTGAACATAGCCAAGTTTCTATATGTGTTGTTGTTCAAAGGATGGTTTTCCCGCAGGCTTCGGGAATTTTATTTACTGCTGACCCGATTACTTGTAACCGAAAGGTGGTATCGATCGATGCCAGTTTTGGGCTTGGTGAGGCATTAGTATCAGGACTGGTCTCTGCCGATAATTATAAAGTAAAAGAAGGCGAAATCGCCGGGAAGATGATCGCAACTAAAAAATTGGCTATCTATGCCTTAAAAGAGGGCGGAACAGAGACAGGGCAGATTGATCCGACTCAGCAAAAGATTCAAACACTATCTGAACAACAAATATTACAACTAGCACAGATTGGAAGACAGATTGAAGCTTATTTTGGTTGTCCGCAAGATATTGAATGGTGTTTAGTTGATGATACATTTTATATTGTCCAAAGCAGGCCGATCACGACTTTATATCCAATTCCAGAAGCGAATGATCAGGAAAATCATGTGTATGTATCGGTTGGTCACCAACAAATGATGACGGATCCTTTGAAGCCATTAGGAATGTCTTTATTCCAGTTAACATCCTTTGGACCGAGGTTTCAAGCTGGAGGAAGGTTGTTTGTTGATGTTGCACAAAGATTGGCTTCGCCTGCTAGTAGAGAACTTTTATTAAATACAATAGGGAACTCGGAGCCGCTTATTAAAGATGCATTAACGACTGTAATAGAGCGAGATGATTTTATCAAATTGTTACCGGATGATGAAAAAGAAAAGAGTCTTGGTAAAAGTATGCCACCTGCAAGTTCGCAACCACAAATCGAAAACGATCCGGCAATCGTTATGGATTTAATAAAGAATAATCAAGCATCGATCGAAGAGTTAAAACAAAACATTCAAACGAAATCAGGGCTGGATGTACTTGATTTTATTTTAGAAGATATCCAGCAATTAAAGAAAATATTATTTCACCCGCAAAGTATGGCTGTCCTTATGGCAGGTATGAATGCTTCATCATGGATCAATGAAAAGATGGAGCAATGGCTAGGTGAAAAAAACGTAGCAGACACACTATCACAATCTGTACAAAATAATATTACGTCAGAAATGGGGCTAGCATTATTGGATGTTGCAGATGTGATTCGGCCATATCCAGAAGTCATCTCGTATTTACAGCATATAGAAGATGACAGTTTTTTAGATGAGCTAGTTAAGTTTGAAGGCGGGGATAAAGCACGAGATGCAATCTATGCTTTTCTGAATAAATACGGAATGAGATGTAGCGGAGAAATCGATATCACAAAAACGCGCTGGAGTGAAAAGCCAACTACAATTATCCCGATAATTTTAAATAACATAAGAGATTTTGAAATTGGTGCTGGTAAACGTAAATTTGAAGCAGGGCTGCAGGAAGCTTTGAAAAAAGAAGAAGAGTTAGTAGAGCGATTGCAGCACTTGCCGGATGGTAAACAAAAAATAGAAGAGACGAAGCGAATGATTCGTAACATCCGGAATTTTATCGGTTATCGTGAATATCCAAAATACGGCATGATTAATCGATACTTCATATATAAGCAGGCAATATTGAAAGAAGCCGAGCAACTCGTGCAAAATAGCGTTATTCATGAAATAGAAGATATATACTA
Organism: Bacillus altaicus; assembly: GCF_042136375.2. NCBI lineage: Bacteria > Bacillati > Bacillota > Bacilli > Caryophanales > Bacillaceae > Bacillus > Bacillus altaicus. The sequence goes on from NZ_CM143394.1 coordinate 2,520,808, forward strand.
TCTGACTTTTGAAGAACTTCACGAAGTTGTCCGTACGAATAAACTGGATTACGAGATTATTCATAAACGGAAAAATGAGTACAAATTATATGAAAAACTAACGCCTCCGCGTGTTATTACGTCTGATGGAGAAATCATTACAGGGAAGTATAAACGAGAAAATCTCCCGGCCGAAGCGATTATAGGCCTGCCTGTTTCTTCTGGAGTGATTGAGGGGAGAGCACGTGTTATTTTAAACATGGAAGAAGCGAATTTAGAAGATGGAGATATATTAGTTACCGCATTTACTGATCCTGGCTGGACACCGTTATTTGTGTCTATAAAAGGGTTAGTCACCGAAGTTGGCGGACTGATGACACATGGAGCAGTTATTGCACGTGAATATGGATTACCAGCAGTCGTCGGAGTAGAGAATGCTACAAAACTAATAAAAGACGGGAAACGAATTCGGGTACATGGAACAGAAGGGTATATCGAAATACTGTAGTTAAAAAGATCATTCGCTATATGTAGTGGATGATCTTTTATTTTTTTTGCTCTGTTAAATTTAGTGTTGATAATCGAGTAAATTAGAGGGAAACCCTTATATTTGGGTTTCCCGTTTTTATACTTTCGACTTTTTCACTGTTAAGAAACATTTTTTAGCCAAGTAATAATTCGAAGTACCTGAAATGGTTCAAACCAAGTAATTAAAAACATCACAACGAAGAAAGAAATAAGTGATATGAATTTCAATGTTCCTTTTTCCCGTTTAGCAACTGCTATAAAATTTAGTACAATTCCAACTAAAAAAGAAATAAAACTAAAAAGGACAATCGGTTCAGAATAGCCATCTATTATCCAATTTAATCCGAATAATAATAGCCCTATAAACATCAAGATTATTGACAATGTACTGAATTTTTTCATAATTACACCTCCAAATATGATTTTACCATTTTAAGGAGTAAACGATAATTATTTTTATTACATAAGAATTAACAATTACACGATAAATTTAGATAAACGTAATCTCTCATATGTATCAATCATTTCATACACAAATGACGATAGGAGAAACTCTTTTATATTGTGTTTAGTGCTTACGTTACTGCAACTACAAATATCGATGAATCAGAATGTATATCAATCTAAAACAAAGAATATTTTCAAAAATATTACAAATTAAGACAATATATTGCAAATTATTAGAATATTCTTTATTATATAAACGTTAGAACGTATTTAATATTGGGGAGGAATAGGGATGAAGAAAAAGCCTTTTAAAGTGCTGTCTACGCTTGCGGCGGCAGCTGTGCTTAGTTGCACATTTGGATTTGGTAGTCAATCTGTTTATGCGGCAACGCCGTCTAGTGTAGGAGCTTTAAGTCCAATTGATGAAAATTTAATTCCAGAGGAGCGTTTAGCAGATGCGCTCAAGAAACGCGGTGTAATTAGTGAATCTACGTCGAAAGCAGACACATTAAAAGCTGTTGAAAAATACGTAGAGAAGAAAAAAGGCGAAAATGCTGGAAAAGAACCAGCAGCGGGGGACAGTGTTACGAGAGAAGCTTCTGACTTTTTGAAAAAAGTTAAAGATGCAAAAACAGATGAGAAAGAAAAAGCAAATCAACCTGTTAGTGGCCCAGTAGCTGGACAAGAGCCGGTTAAAGGGGGATTAAACGGCAAAGTACCAACTACTTCAGCGAAGCAAAAACAATATAACGGTGATGTTCGTAAAGATAAAGTTCTTGTATTGCTAGTAGAGTTTGCTGACTTTAAGCATAACAATATTGATCAAGTACCAGGTTATATGTATTCAAATGATTTTAATCCAGAACATTATCAAAAAATGTTATTTGGTAATGAGCCGTTTACACTCTTTGACGGTTCAAAAGTCCCAACATTTAAACAATATTATGAAGAGCAATCTGGTGGTAGTTATACAGTCGATGGGACAGTAACAAAGTGGTTGACAGTTCCAGGCACAGCAGCGGATTATGGTGCAGATGCAGGAGATGGCGGTCATGATAATAAAGGACCAAAAGGACCTCGTGATTTTGTAAAAGAGGCATTGAATGCAGCTGTAGAAAGTGGTATTGATTTATCAGAATTTGACCAATACGATCAATATGACAATAATGGTGATGGCAATAAAAACGAATCAGATGGTCTTATTGATCACTTAATGGTTATTCACGCTGGAGTTGGGCAAGATGGAGGCGGTGGTAGACTAGGTGATGACGCAATTTGGTCACATCGCTGGAACCTTGGAACACCATATCCAATTGAAGGAACAAAAGCAAAGGTTGATAACTGGGGCGGTAAAATGGCAGCATACGACTACACAATTGAGCCAGAAGACGGAGCAGTTGGTGTATTCGCACATGAATTTGGTCATGATTTAGGTCTTCCAGATGAGTATGATACGAAGTACTCAGGAGCAGGTGAGCCAATTAATTCTTGGTCTGTTATGAGCGGCGGCAGCTGGGCTGGTAAAATTGCAGGTTCAACGCCACCAAGTTTCTCTCCGCAAAACAAAGAGTTCTTTCAAAAGAACATGGGTGGAAACTGGGCAAATATTGTAGAGGTTGACTATGATAAATTAAATCGCGGTATCGGTCTTGCGACGTACTTAGATCAAAGTGTAACGAAATCAGCTCGTCCTGGTCTGATTCGCGTTAACCTACCAGATAAAGATACAAAAGGTATTCAGCCTGCATTCGGTAAGAAATATTACTATAGTACAAAAGGCGATGATATTCATACAACATTAGAAACACCAGTGTTTGATTTAACAAATGCAACACTGGCAAAGTTTGATTACAAATCATTGTATGAAATTGAAACAGGTTATGACTTCCTTGAAGTACATGCAGTGACAGAAGATGGTAAGAAAACGTTAGTGGATCGAATTGGCGAAAAGAATGTAAAAAATGGTCTAGACACAACGGATGGTAAGTGGGTAGATAAGTCATATGACTTAAGCCAATTTAAAGGTCAAAAAGTAAAACTAGTATTTGAATACATTACAGATGGTGGTTTTGCAGCGAACGGTTTTACTCTTGATAACGCTGCATTAACTGTAGATGGAAATGTTGTGTTCTCTGATGATGCAGAAGGCGAAGCGAAATTAAAATTAAATGGTTTCGTTACAGCAAACGGTTTTGATAAGAAGAAACATAACTACTATTTAGAGTGGAGAAACCACGCTGGTGCTGATCAAGCGTTAAAATATAGCAATGGTGTACCGTATAATACAGGTCTTGTTGTATGGTATGCAGACTCTAGCTTTACAGATAATTGGGTTGGTATGCATCCAGGTGAAGGTTTCTTAGGGGTTGTTGACTCTCACCCAGAGGCAATTGTTGGAACGCTAAACGGCAAACCAACTGTTAAAAATAGTACACGATACCAAATCGCAGATGCTGCGTTCTCCTTTAACCAAACGCCAGCATGGAAAGTGGTATCTCCAACACGCGGAACATATGATTACAAAGGGTTACCAGGTGTAACGAAGTTTGATGATTCTAAATCGTATATGAACGATTTAATCCCAGATGCAGGACGTAAATTACCGAAGCTTGGATTGAAATTTGAAGTAGTTGGACAAGCAGATGATAATACTGCAGGTGCAGTTCGTTTATATCGTTAATAATGGAGAAGCTGTTGAAGGGGATTCCTTTCAACAGCTTTTTTCATAGGAACATAAATTTCAATTTATAAAAATAATAGTAACTACTCAGCCATACATTTTATTTAGAAGTTTGTTGATGTTCAGATTGATTAAAGCATGTTTTTATGCAAGCAAGCTTATTTCTTTAAGCCAGCTGCATAGAAAGGACCATGAACTGCGATTGTTGATAAAATACGAGCAATTTCCTCCGGTGTTTCTTTTTGTCCATTATTTAACCATTGTTGAATAACACCTATATGAGCAGATGCCATATAAGAAGCTAAGTATTGGCTTGGGACAAGTAAATTCTTCTTATTAATGAGAGCACCATTCGTATCTTCAAATAGCGTTTTCCACATAAAGTCTTTCAATTTTGTTTGGAAAGATAAATCTCCTTTTGTGCTTAGTACAGCTTTCATAAAATCACTATTTTCATTTAGAAATTCAAGGATAGAAGTGATAAGTACAAACGGCGTTGTTGGAGAAGGATTTGATCCAAGGTCAGCAATAACTTCCGGAAATTTCTGTTTGGCGATGCTAGAAAACTCATACATAATTTCTTCTTGGCATTTTGTCATTAAATCAAATTTATCTTGATAGTGTGCATAAAAAGTACCACGGTTTATGTTTGCTTTCGTAGTAATATCTTTCACTGTAATGGCGTCAAAACCTTTTTCCTCAATTAGCTCCACCAATGCATTTCGTATGGCAGTTTTCGTACGAATAACACGTAAATCTAAATTACTATCGCGCAAAGCATGTCCCTCCTTAATTTTTTCCAACACATTTAAAGAAAGTTTCTTTTAACCGACACATTCACGATTTTTGATTATTGTATAAGATTTAACTCAAACATATAATTCAAAATACAAATAAACAACACGTTGTTGGTTATTATAAATCAAATTATAGGAGGATAAAAGAATATGTTTAAAAATAAACTTTTATTGTTATCACCAGTTGTTGCACTACTTGTTGTTTTTATTTTTTCATTAACATTATTTCCAACGGTTCAACCTAAGCCGAAAAACTTGCCAATCGCAATTGTAAATGAGGATCAAGGAGTGGAAATTCCGAATCAAGCTAAAATGAATATGGGGCAAACAATCGTTGATACTATTAAAAAAACATCGAAATCAGATGAAGAACCTGCGGTAAAGTGGGTAGAAGTAAAAAATAAGGAATCTGTTCAAACAGGTTTAAATAATCAAGAGTATTACGCAGCACTAGTCATTCCGAAAGACTTTAGCGTAAAACAAGCATCGCTACGAACACCACAGCCATCTTCGCCAGAGATAGAAATATTAATAAATCAAGGAATGAATACGGCGGCTTCAACTATGGCAGGGCAAATGTTAAATGGCGTAGTTGATAATATTAACAATAACGTTCGTACGCAGTTACTAGAAGGATTTGAAGCAAAAGGGACTACTTTAACAACTGATCAAGTTTCGAAATTAGTAACACCGATTACAAAGAAAGTAACGAATGTGAATGAAATTGGCAAAAATAGTGCAAACGGTAACTCGCCAATTTCGTTATTCCAACCGTTATGGATCGCAAGTTTAGCGAGCGCAGCAATCATCTTTATTGCGATTAGCAAAATGCCGGTAGGTACAAGAAAAGAAAACTTTATATTAAAACTAAAACAAATATTAGCTGGAGCTATCGCGGCGCTTGTAATTGGATTTGGTCTAACATGGATCGCGGATGGCATGGTAGGATTAAATATTTCAAACTTCAGGGATACAGCTTTATTTTTATCCATTACATCATTTAGTTTCTTCTTAATGATTTCGGCTGTTCTTTCATTAATGGGATTAAAGGGAATAGGTATATTTGCACTGTTACTTTTCTTTGGTGCACCGCTATTGGCGCTAGCGCCTGAAATGTTGTCTCCGTTTTATCAAGATTGGATTTACTCATGGTTACCAATGAAATTTATGATCGAAGGACTTAGAGAAATATTCTTCTTTGGAAAAGGGTTAAGCTGGAGTACACCTGTTACTGTGCTCGTTTGGATTGGTGTGGTAAGTATGGTTATCGTTTTAGTAACGGCTTTCAAGCGTAGTGCAATAAAGGAACATAAAACTGAATTAAGCGCTTAAAAGGTAAAGAACGTTTCACTTGTAGTGAAGCGTTTTTTTGATGAATTCATTATGAATTGATAAGGAAATTAAGCAGCGATAGATAGGCTTTTTCAATATTTTAAAGGTGATTGAAGAATTAGTATTTGCGGTTCTTTTTTGTATACATGCTCCTACTATTTCAAAGTGCATAAAATGTTATGCGAAATTATGGAGGGGATACGATGTATAATTCGAATTATCATGATTGTTATAGGCAGAATGATAAGTTGATAAGTGATATTGAAAAAGCTATAAACGGAGAGTATAGCGCTATAAGCTGTTATGCTAAATTAGCTAACATGGCTCCAAACGAGGCAGAACGAAATCAAATTCTTGAAATTCGTAATGATGAAATAAGGCATTTTCAAAATTTTGTACAAATCTATACGAATTTAACTGGTCAGCAGCCTAAACCGCAGATCAATGAAGGATGTCCTAATACGTATTTACAAGGATTAGAATTTGCTATACAAGATGAACAAAAGACAGTAGATTTTTATTTAGAAATTTCAGATGAAACATCGGATGCACATATGAAAGATTTATTGCGCAGAATAGCTGCAGATGAACAAAATCATGCGGTATGGTTTTTATATTATTTTGTGAAGGCGAAGTGAATATGAAAAATGAATGGTTGATGTGGTGAATATATTAGAAATTAGTTTAAAACGTAGTGCAGTAATTGAGTGAAATACTTAAATACAAGTAGAAGGAAACCGTTTCATTAGTAGTGGGGCGGTTTTTTTGCGATGAAATACAAGTTACAAAGAGTATCGACAAAATATAGTAGTTGAATTTGGTATATAATGTATGGAACGAAAATGAAAATAAATAAGCTAGGAGCAAACAAATGAAAAGAGGAATTACAGTAGATATTCCAAATGAATATGATAATCTACTTTGGAAAGTGTTAAAGCCGATCGATATTACGTCATTTGATTGGCGAGTGGAAAACGAGGAATCTTATTTCATATTACCTGATGGATTAGGACCAGAATTATTTTCAGAAGATAACAAGGTAATGAGTGGATTAGAATTGAAAAAATTAATAAAAGACAACATATATTATCTCATTTTTGCAGATTTAAAAGCATATCAAAAAGGGGAAGTATTAGAAGAGGTTGAAACATATGAAGAATTTAAAGAGAGTAAGTGCGAAGTAGTCGTGCTAGTGGCGGATGGTGATTACATACAAATTTATGCGAAAAATCAAAAGGCGATTGAGTTGATGTATGAAAATGCACTGAATCAAGGTTTTTACGTTGAATACGTTACAGATGAAAATGACGGTAGAACGCGTTTGTCAGTATGGTAGTAATATGAAAGGAGAACGCAATATGGAGAGAAATACAGTTAAAGAATATACAATTCGAATTGCTACAGAAGAAGAAAGTAATAGCATTATCACTCTATTAAAAGAAGTAGCACAGTGGCTACAACATAAAGAAGTGAATCAATGGCAGTATCTTTTAGGAGGAGAAGCTACAGCTGAAATATTAGAAGGCATAAGCGAGAAATATACGTATGTTGTTCCGAAGGAAGATGAAATTGTCGGTACGGTTACAGTATCTCCTAAACAAAATGAATGGGATGAACGTATTTTTGGTAAAGAGGAAGTTTCTGATTCTTTATATATTCATAGATTTGCGGTGAAGCGGGAGTATAAGGGGAATGGAATAGGAGAATGGATTTTACAATGGGTAGAAGAGAATGTACAAAGTGATAAAGAGTATTTGAAGTTAGATTGTGTTGGGCATAACCAACTGTTGAATGATTTTTATAAGCGATGTGATTTTGAGTATATCGGTAGTACGGATGGGCTTAGTAAATTTCAAAAGAAAAGGAGAAAGTGAATGAATCCAATTAACGTAAGTTTAGTTGAGAAGTTAATACAGGAACAGTTGCCTGAATGGGCACATTTAGAAGTGAAGCCTGTAAAGCTTAGCGGGCATGATAATAGAACGTTTCATTTAGGAGATCAGATGAGTGTCAGATTACCAAGCGCTGCAGCATATGCACCGCAAGTAGAGAAAGAAAACAAGTGGCTTCCTATATTAAGTAAGGAACTTTCTTTACCAATTTCTGCACCAATTGCAAAAGGAAATCCGTCTGAAGAGTATCCGTGGTCCTGGTCTATTAATAAGTGGATAGAGGGAGAAACAGTTACGAAAGAAAATGTTCGTGACTTAAAAGGGTTTGCAACGGACTTAGGTTCATTTCTAGTAGAATTGCAATCAATTGATACGAGTAACGGACCAGTAGCTGGAGCGCATAATTTTTACCGTGGCGGGCTTATATCTGTATACGATGAAGAAGCGAGAGTGGCCATTGTAAATAATAAGGATGTTTTTGATGAGACATTATTAAAGCACCTTTGGGATTTAGCACTTCGGTCAACATGGAACCGCAAACCAGTTTGGGTTCATGGAGATGTAGCGCCGGGTAACTTACTTGTTAAAGATGGAAAGCTTTGTGCTGTAATTGATTTTGGTATTTTAGGAGTAGGAGACCCTGCTTGTGATGCAGCGATGGCATGGACATTTTTTGATAAGAATAGTAGAAAGATATTTAAAAAAGTACTACGTATGGATGAAGAAACGTGGAATAGAGCGAGAGGATGGGCGCTTTGGAAGGCTTTAATTACATATGATGCGAATAAAAATAGTAATAAAAGAGTGGCAGAAGAATCTTATCGTGTGATTCAAGTAATTGTGGATGATTATGAGAGGTAATAGAAAAAGGCTTATTTTGATTGTATATTTCAAAATAGGCTTTTTTACATGATTAAATATTCAAAATCAAAAGAAGGAATCTAACATTATTATACAGAATATTTAGATAATAGGAGGTGTCGAATTTTGAGTGAAATTGAATTAAAAAGTAATGTAATTAAGACAGGGCGAGAGAAGGGGATTATTCTTCAGTTTATACTCGCTAGTTTAGTAGGTGTGTTTATGTTTTTCGTACCAGTTACGATAAACGGTGCTTCGTCAATTATGATTGATCATATCGTATCGTGGATCCGGACTTCAATTCCTTCTGTAGTACCATATTACGCACTACTTGTAATGATAATTGGTGCGATTTATCCATTTTATACGAAGAAATGGAATGCATCTATTGTAGATATTTGTTTTTCTATTTTAAAAGTAGTAGGTGTTGTTTTTGGCGTATTATATTGTTTGAAAGTAGGACCAGCTTGGTTCTTTGCGCCAGATGTTGGCCCGTTTTTGTATGAGAAACTAGTAATATCAGTAAGTTTACTCGTTCCAATTGGTTCGGCGTTTTTAGCGTTATTAGTCGGGTACGGATTGCTTGAATTTATCGGTACATTTTGCCGTCCGATTATGAGACCGTTATGGAATACGCCAGGACGATCAGCAATCGATGCGGTTGCCTCCTTCGTTGGAAGTTATTCACTTGCACTTCTTATTACTAACCGGGTGTATAAAGAAGGAAAGTATACGACAAAAGAAGCAGCGATTATCGCAACAGGCTTTTCAACAGTATCCGCAACATTTATGATCATCATCGCAAAAACACTAGACATTATGCATTTATGGAATGTTTATTTTTGGACTACGCTTGTTGTAACATTCATCGTGACTGCTATCACCGTAAGAATCCCACCACTTAGTAGAAAACCAGATACATATATTACGAAAGAAGGATTCCCAGAGCCCGTTTATAAAGAGAAAATGTTAGAGCGAGCTTGGGAAGATGCGTTAGAAGTATCAAAATCTGCACCGGGCGTTATGAAAAATATCGCAGTGAACCTAAAAGACGGGTTTATTATGACGATGGGAATTTTACCATCGATTATGTCAGTAGGGTTAATTGGTATCGTCTTAGCAAAGTTCACGCCAATATTTGATTGGATCAGTTACATTTTCTATCCATTTACGTGGGCTTTACAATTACCAGAAGCAGAGTTAGCTGCTAAAGCTGCATCAGTTGGTATTGCAGAAATGTTTTTACCATCATTGTTAGTTGTAAGTGCACCACTTGTGACAAAGTTTGTCATTGCAGTTGTTTCGGTATCATCTATTTTGTTTTTCTCCGCATCAATCCCTTGTATATTATCGACAGATATTCCGTTAAAAGTATCTGAACTTATTATTCTATATGTGCAAAGAACGATTTTAACGTTGCTTATTATTACGCCGATTGCATACATACTTCTATAACGAATGAACTCGCTTTAAAGAAAAGCGAGTTTTTCACTCTATTTAATTTATTATATATTAATAATACGTTATTATTTTTGTATGATATAGTTACAAGAGAGGAGGGGTAATAAATGGAAATTATTCACGAAAGAGCAAAGTTACGGTTAATGGATAGCAATGATGTCGAAAAAATGTTTTCAATCGTGGAAGGAAATCGAGATATTTGGGCGTATTTAATCTCTAAAATGGATACTGTTCAAGATATGCAGCAATATGTTCAAAAGGCGATAAAAGCTTATGGGGCAGGTAAAGATTTGCCATTTGTTGTTGTTGATCAAAAGACGAATGAAATAGTAGGAAGTACACGCTTATATAACATTTCAGTGGAAGATAAGACTGTTGAGTTAGGAAAAACGTGGTATGACCCGAGTGTACAACGTACGAGTATGAATACAGAATGTAAGTATATGTTATTACAATATGCTTTTGAAAAGTTGCATATGCGGAGAGTACAAATTAAGACGGATGCCCGAAATGAAAAAGCACAAAGAGCAATTGAAAGACTCGGCGCAGTAAAAGAGGGTGTACTTAGAAACGAAAGAAAATTGCCGAGTGGACATGTTAGAGATGCAGTTGTATACAGTATTATTGCAAGTGAATGGCCAGCTGTAAAAGAACGGTTATTAGAAAAATTAGAGTCGTATAAAGAAAAACGATAATTCATATTAAGAAAGGTGTATTGATCGTCAAGATGAAAAATATACCTTTTTTCTTACAAAACAGTTACTTCTTTTGTTTCATCATTCCATTATGATAAAAAATTCGTTACAATGTAGTTGTATGGTAATAAACTTATAAATTATACAAATGTAATGAAACCGCAAACGAAAAATGAATTGATAATCCTCAATTTTAAATGAAAACCCTTTAATGAATATATATGACAAGAAAAATTCCTTCTTTTAAACAAATTCAAACAAAATGATTTGATATATACGTTTTTATATAGAAGTATGGATGATGTACGGAGGCAGTTATAAATGAAAGAAAATAAGAAAAGTAAGAAAAGAAGAATCTTGCAAGTATTCTTGCTTATGATTTGTTCTATTATTTTATATGTAAGTTATGCAGCTTACGATATTTGGAGTTATCGCTTTAAAACAGATGATGGTGTGAAGACAGATGCTGGTATTGTGCTGGGAGCAGCTTCATGGAACGGAAAACCATCTCCTGTATTTAAAGAAAGAATTAATCATGCAATTTCTTTATATAAGAACGGTAATATTAAAAAGATTATTTTCACAGGTGGTACAAAGTTTGAGGCAGAGCTTGAGGAAGCGCGTACTGCTAGAGTGTATGCACTGAAACATGGTGTAAAAGATGAGGATATTTTAATTGAAACAAAATCTCTTTTCACAGAAGAGAATTTAAAGAATGCAAAGCAAGTTGGAATAGAGAACGGAATACACACATATACGATCGTGAGTGATCCACTTCATATGAAACGTGCGATGAAAATTGCAAAACATCTTAAAATTGAAGCGTATGCATCACCAACTCCAACGTCAGCGTATAAAACGTTAGATACAGAAATCCCTTTCTTTTTTAAAGAATTATGCTCGTATATTGGATATGTAACCTCTTTGCCATTAAAGGCATTGAAAGGGGATTAATATAAGAAAAGAATCTATCCTTTCATATAGGAACTTTTCTTATTGTTCAAAAGCATTGTATTTTTATCGGAATAGTGAAACAATAGAGAAGTAACTTCATATAATCATAATGACAAAATGAACGGTTTATGAATCGAACATAAAGGAGATTATGTATGGCACTCTCATTTGTTGAAACAGAAGAACAATCTTTAGTTATTGAGAAAATAAATAAATTGATTCCGAAGTTCATGGAAAGGGAGCATCAACTAAGTGAATTAGGATCATTTCCGTATGAAAATATTAATAATTTGAAAGATATCGGATATACGAAATTAACGTTGCCAAAAGAATTGGGAGGCAATGCGATTTCTTTATATGACTTCGTTTTATTTCAAGAGAAAATAGCAGAAGGATGCGGTGCTACCGCATTATCAATTGGATGGCACCTTGGCATTGTAAAGGAATTAGCTGAAAATCGCTCTTGGGATGAGGAAATGTTCACTTGGTTTTGTGAAGAAGTGCGTAATGGTGCCCTCTTTAATCGAGCAGCGACAGAGCCGAATACAGGTAGTCCTACGCGCGGCGGGAAACCAGAGACGTTAGCTGTCAAAAAAGGTGAGAAGTGGATTATAAATGGAAGAAAAACGTTTACGACAATGGCGCCAGTACTTGATTATTTTATCATTTCAGCAAGTGTTGAAGGCCAGGAAGAAATCGGAGAGTTTGTCATTCCAAAGAATACGATAGGCGTATCAATTGAAGAAACGTGGGATAGTATCGCAATGCGAGGAACTGCGAGCCATGATCTCGTTTTACAAAATGTAGAGATACCAGATCGCTTTTTCACTGATATAAAGGGTTCAAAGGTTAAAGCTAAGGGGATTGGCTGGTTACTTCATATACCAGCATGTTATTTAGGAATTGCACAATCAGCAAGAAATTATGCAGTTCAGTTTGCGGGATCATACAAGCCAAATAGTTTAAATCATTCTATTAGTTTATTACCGAATGTTAGAAGATTAGTTGGAGAATTAGAACTTGAGCTTATGCAAGCTCGCGTCTTTTTATATCAAATTGCGAAAAAATACGATGAGGCAGAAGATAAATTATCATTGCAAGCCGAACTAGCAGCTGCGAAATATGTTGTAACGAACGCGGCAATATCTATTGTAGATAAAGCAATGCGCATCGTAGGGGCGAAAAGTTTATCAGAAAAAAATCCGCTTCATCGCTATTATTTAAACGTCAGAGCAGGACTACACAATCCGCCGATGGATGATGCAACGCTATCTATGCTGGCGGATGCGGCGTTTCGGTCGTAATGAAGAAATATAAAGTTTGTTCCGTTCTGAAACAGACTTTTCGTTGTCGGTGAATCAGTATTCTATGTTGAATCGTTGATATATTTAGAGTTGTGATAGATATATTTGAAAAATCGTTGATATAATTCCATGTATTATGTCATTGTTCAAAGAATAGGGAATTCTCGTTTTACAAATTAAAAAGGCTATCCTTTTGATAAGAGGATAGCCTTTTTAATTTGTTCTATTGTGGTTGTACTTCAAGATTCATACTACCTTCAGAACCGTCTTGATTATGTGCAAATAGCGAATAATCACCTGGTAAAGGATTGGCGATGAGTGAACGTAAAGTAAAGGATTTACTTTCATTTGGCTGTAACGTGTGTTTGACTAAACGATCTTCTTTGAATTTAATTGAATAATTGACACTCCCACCCCTAAAGGGGCAAGCTGACTAACGTCAGTGGGATTCTTGCTACCAAAGGCGAAGTCCATTTCTGGTATCGCTGACGTGCAAGATTGCGGTGTGCCATCACCACTCCCACAACAGACCATATAGGTTCGTGGGCTACGGTACTGTGACCATACCGTACAGATTGTTGGTTCTCAAATGTTTTTACGTCTTTTGCATGACGACTTAATACATTTTACGGAGTAGAAGAATTTGCTACCCCAACCTCATATGTATTCTGTTTTCAGAGAACAGTCGTTTTAGAGTCTTTTGCATGACTATAAATAAAGTATACCATGTTTTGCTATGCAAAAACGATGCTTTCATCCCACGTCTAAAGACGGACTAAAGTCTTGCGTGGGCTTTCCCGCATCATAAATTCTGTAATAGTTTCTTTTTCTATATTTGAAGGTGAGGAATCTAGTTTTGTATTTTGCTTTGTTAATAAAGTAATCGTGCAAAGTGAGGCAATGAGAATAAATGAACTAGAGATAACGAACCGCTTTTTTGTAAGAATCATATATTTTCTCCCTTTATAAGAATATAAGAATGTATAATCACTAGAAAAACATAACATATATTCCATTTATTATAAATTTGATAAATCTTTCTTTTCATTCTTCTTTTTGTAGTTTTATAGTGGAATGCTATTTTTCTTATTTCACCTACTGTATAATAAGAAAAAAGTACGAAAAGAGGTTATCTCATGCTAGAGGTTATTGCAACTTGTTTAGAAGATGTGAAGCGAATTGAAAATGCTGGTGGAAATCGAATTGAACTCATTTCATCGTATACAGAAGGTGGTTTAACACCGAGTTATGCTTTTATAAAAAAAGCAGTAGAAGCAGTGCAAATACCAGTTCATGTTATGATTCGTCCGCATGCAAAGTCTTTTACATATACGGAAGAAGAAATTGAAATGATGAAAGAAGATATTGTAGTTGCTCAAAATCTTGGAGCTGCTGGTGTTGTATTAGGTGTGTTAAATGAACAAAATGAAGTTGATGAAGAGAAATTAGCAGATTTATTATCTGTTGTAGATGGAATAAATGTAACGTATCACCGTGCGATAGATGATACAGAAAATCCAGTAGAAGCGATGAAAGCTTTGAAGAAATTCAATAAAGTTACTCACGTGTTAACTTCAGGCGGACAAGGAAATGTAGTAGATAATATTCCGGTGCTCAGAGAGATGCAAAAGGAAAGTGAAGGGAATATACAGCTTGTTGTCGGAAGCGGAGTAACGAAAGAGAATGTAAAACAATTGCTAGATGAAACTGGAATTACGCAGGCGCATGTAGGTACAGCGGTTAGAGAAGGTAAGTCATGTTTTTCTGAAATTGACCTAAAGTTAGTACAAGAATTAGTTGAAGTAATAAAGTGAAACTTTAATCAGTGGGGGTTTTGTCCATCCCCCACTGATTATTAGCCTTCACCAATCGGGTTTTTACGGGCAGTTGATTTCCCACCTAACTCCCTCGCATTCGCCAAATTTTGATGTGGGAGTCTTACTGCCCGTTAATACGGGATAAAGTAAGTATTTAAGAAAGAGGAGAGACGATGAAGACAAATACGAAGAAAGAATTGATCTCATGGATTAAAACGATAGGTATTACCCTTGCGATTGCCTTTATCGTTCGTGGGGTGCTATTTACGCCGTCATTAGTACAAGGTGAGTCGATGATGCCAACTTTAGAAAATAATGAGCGAGTTCTCGTGAATAAGATTGGTTATAGTATAAGCGGGTTAGACCGTTTTGACGTTATCGTCTTCCACGGAAAAGAAGGGTACGATTTAGTAAAACGAGTAATTGGTTTACCAGGTGATACAGTTGAGTATAAAGATGATGTTTTATATGTAAACGGAAAAGCGATGGAAGAACCGTATTTAAAAGAATTTAAAGAAAAGGCAGCTGGCCGTGTATTAACTCCTGATTTTACGTTAGAACAAATCACAGGAAAAACGAAAGTGCCAGAAGGCCAAGTGTTTGTTTTAGGAGATAATCGTGAAGTATCTAAAGACGGTCGTATGTTTGGGTTTATTTCAGAAGATGAAATTGTCGGAAAAGGACAAGCTGTTTTCTGGCCATTGAAACAAGTGAGAGCGTTATAAAGTAAAGCAAAAGTATGGGAGAAATATTCTTCCATACTTTTTTGTTTGTGAAAAATATATTGATAGAATTGAAAGAATATTTTATAATTTTAAATTATAGGTTTGTTTCGAAAAACGGAATTTAAGTTCCGAAATTCGGAACTTAAAGGAGATAGGATGAGTATAAATAAAACGGCAGTTAAGACAATGGATATTTTGGAGTTGTTTTATGAGCATGAGGAGCTAAGTTTAACAGAGATGGTTCAGCTTACGAATATGCCGAAAACATCTGTTTATCGTTTAATTGGCTCGTTAGAAGAAATGGACTTTTTACAAAAAACAGAAAAGGGAAAGTATCGTCTCGGAGTCGTTTTTTTACGATTTGGTCAACTTGTTTCACAAAGGTTATCCGTAAGAAATATTGCGATACCTTATATGAAAGAGCTTAGAGATAGTTTAGGGCAAGCAGTAAATTTAATTATTCAAGATGGTAATGATGCAATTTATGTTGAAAAAATGGAAGGAGCTCAGCCGGTACGTGTTTATACGGCGGTTGGAAGAAGGGCACCGCTTTATGCGGGTGCATGTCCGAGAATTTTGCTATCGTATTTTTCTGAGGAAGAGAAAAGAAAGTACGTAGAGGAAACAGATTTAAAGCAGTTTGCGGATGGAACGATCGTGAATAAGGAGAATTTGTTAGAAGTATTACATATGGCGAAAAAAGAAGGGTACACAATTAGCTACTCTGAATTAGAAAATCATACAGCGGCTATAGCAGCACCAATTTTTGCAAGTGATGGAACGGTTGTAGCTGGCATTAGTATTTCGGGATTAGCAATTGAGTATAGCGAAAGTAACATTTCATATTTTACTGCGAAAGTGAAAGAAACAGCATACCGCATTTCGAAAGAACTCGGCTTTTGGGCATAGAAAGAGGGAGTGGGATGAAATTTTCTGCGTTAGGGGATCAAGCAATTATTGTTACATTTGGTGAAGAAATTGGGATGGATATATACGAAAAAGTACAACGATTATTTCAAGCGCTGAGGCGGCATCCGTTTGCAGGAATGGTTGAATGCGTTCCGTCGTTTACTTCATTAGCGGTGTACTACAATTTGTACGAAGTATGGAAGCAAAACGAGAGAAGTGAAAGGCCATATGATCACGTTTGCCAGTATATACAGGGGCTGTGTGATTCTTATAAAGAAGAAGTGAACCGAGATGTGAAACATATTTCTATACCGGTGTGTTACGGGGGAGAATATGGACCTGATTTAGAAGAGGTTGCATATTATCAAGGATTACAAGTAGAGGATGTTATTCGAATACATAGTGAAACAACATATTTCGTGTATATGTTAGGTTTTACACCTGGGTTCCCATATTTAGGCGGATTACCGAAAGAACTAGAAACACCTAGAAAAGAAACGCCGCGGTTACAAATTGCTCCTGGTTCAGTAGGTATTGGCGGAAATCAAACAGGTATTTATCCGCTTGAAACACCAGGAGGCTGGAATATTATCGGCCGAACACCTATTTCTCTATTTAATCCAAAAGAAGAAACACCAACATATATTCAAAGTGGTATGTATTTACGATTTATACCAATAACAAAGGAAGAGTACGTATCGCTTGAGGGGGCTAAAGAATGGATGTAGAGGTTTTGCATGCAGGAATGTTTACAACAGTCCAAGATTTAGGACGATCTCATTATCAACAATACGGTGTACCTGTTGGCGGGGCTATGGATAAAAACGCGCTCAGGATGATTAATATGTTAGTAGGTAATGAGGAGAATGAGGCTGGACTCGAAATTACAATAATGGGACCTAAGTTGTTAATCAAGAAAACGACTTTGCTCGCGATTGGTGGAGCAGATATGGAACCGTTGTTAAATGGAGAACGCATTCCATTATGGCGTCCCGTATTAGCTGAAGAAGGAAGCATGCTTTGTCTCGGAAAAGCGAAAAGCGGTTGCAGGGCGTATGTGACTTTTGCGGGTGGTATAAATATTGATCGTACGATGGGAAGTAAAAGTACTTACATACGTGCTGCTCTTGGCGGTATTGAAGGGAGAATGCTGAAAAAAGGAGATTATTTTCAAATTGGTACAGGGGCAGAAGTTGGGAGTCGTTTCATTCGAAATTTACAAGAAGAAGAGCGTATAAAAACGAAGTGGGCAATTTGTAACAATACTTTACCAAAATATAAGAAGCAGCCTATTCTTCGCGTCATAACAGACTTTGAATATGATCAATTTACAGAAGAAAGTATAAAGTCGTTTTTTTCGAAAGAGTATAAAGTGTCCAAGTATGCTGATCGCATGGGATATAGGCTTGACGGAGATGTTTTAAATAGAGTTGAAGAGATAGAAATTTTATCGAGCCCAGTTACATTCGGAACAATTCAAGTACCGAATGGTGGACAGCCTATTATATTAATGGCGGATAGACAAACGACAGGTGGTTATCCGAGAATTGGAAATGTAATTTCAGTAGATTTACCTCTTCTAGCGCAGCTGAAACCAGGAGACTATGTAACTTTTGAAAAAATAACTATGGAAGAAGCTGCACAATTATATATAGAACAGGAAACAAGTATGAGTCTATTAAAGAAATTCATCGCTTTACGAAGCTGAGATTAGGAGGAAAACATCGTGACTACAATCGATTTAAACTGTGATTTAGGAGAAAGTTTTGGAGCTTATAAAATGGGAAATGATGATGAGATTCTTCCGTTCGTTTCCTCTATAAACGTTGCTTGTGGTTTTCATGCTGGTGATCCGGCCGTTATGCGGCAAACGGTTGAAAAAGCTCTGGGACATAATGTAGCAATAGGAGCACACCCTGGATTTCCTGATTTAATTGGATTTGGGAGAAGGAACATGCATGTTTCAGCAAGTGAAGTATACGATTATGTTTTATATCAAATTGGCGCATTAGAAGGATTTGTTAGAGCTGCCGGAGGGGAAATGCAACATGTAAAACCGCACGGTGCCTTATATAATATGGCGGCAACTGATTCGGAAATTGCGGATGCAATCGCAAAGGCAATTTATCATATTAACCCTGGATTATTACTTTACGGATTAGCGAATAGTGAGGCATTTATAAAGGCAACAGAAAAATATAATATAACTCTCGTACAAGAAGCTTTTGCTGATCGCACGTATAAGCAGGATGGAACTTTAACGAGCCGTACAGAAGAAAATGCTCTTATAAAAAATGAAGATGAAGCAATAAAACAAGTACTTCAAATGGTGAAGGAAGGGTATGTAGAAGCAGTTAATGGAGGAAAAGTAGCAGTTCAAGCGCAAACGATATGTTTACACGGGGATGGAGAGAAAGCAGTCCAATTTGCGGAAAAAATATACAGAACATTCGAACTTAATAGTGTTTCTATAAGTGCACCGAAATAATAAATGAGGGGAAGTGCTGGAAATGATTAAATTAATTGGGATACTACTTGTTGCAGTTGGGTTTTTATTTAGACTAAATACATTGTTAGTAGTTATGGTTGCGGGTATTGTTACTGGTATGGTTTCAGGCTTAAGCTTTTATGATGTGATCAGCATGTTCGGTAAATTTTTCATAGAAAACAGATATATGTCTATGCCAATCATATTAACTTTACCGGTAATCGGAATTTTAGAGCGTTACGGTTTAAAAGAAAGAGCAGAAGCACTTATAACGAAATCAAAAGGAGCAACAACTGGAAGAGTATTAATGTCATATTTTACGATAAGAGAATCATCAGCAGCACTTGGACTGAATATTGGTGGGCATGCGCAAACAGTGAGACCGCTAGTTGCGCCAATGGCAGAAGGAGCTGCACAAGGTAAATATGGTAAACTCCCTGAAAAATTGAGAGAAAAGATTAAAGCAAACGCAGCAGCTGCGGAAAACACAGCTTGGTTTTTCGGAGAAGATATTTTTATCGCAACTGGTGCCATTTTATTAATGAAAGGATTCTTCGATTCAGTAGGTATGCATGTCGGTGTATGGGATATGGCGCTTTGGGGTATTCCAACTGCGATATCGGCACTTATTGTGAGCTGGATTAGGTTTAGAAGGTTTGATAAGTATATAGAGAAAACAATGAAGGCAGAAGAAAAACAAGAGAAGGAGGCTATATAAGGTGAACATCATAACAATGGATACAATTTATTATGTATTAGGTATAATCGTTGCATTTATCGCTGTTCGTATTGCATTTGATCGTGAACATCCAAACCGATTTGGTTCTAGTTTATTTTGGGCATTGTTTGCAGTTACATTCATATTCGGAAATGTAATCCCTTCGTTTTACGTTGGCTGTATTGTGCTCGCTATGGTCGTTTTAGCTTCATTAAATAAAGTAACAAAATCTGAGGAGAAAGAAGTACCAGTGCAAGAACGTGTGAAGCATGCTGAGAAATTAAAGAATAAAATTTTTATGCCTGCACTATTAATACCTATTTTTACGATTATCGGTACGTTAACGTTAGGAAAAATCAAATGGGGAAATGTCGCACTTGTTGATCCTGATAAAGTAACATTAGTTGCATTAGCGTTAGGAGCATTACTCGCATTCGTTGCGGCGATGCGTATTACAAAAGCGAAAATAACAACGCCTGTTCAAGAAGGAAGTAGGTTATTACAAGCGGTTGGTTGGGCAGTTATTTTACCACAAATGTTAGCAGCACTTGGTGGTATTTTCGCGAAGTCTGGCGTGGGACAAGTTGTTTCTGATTTAGTCGGACAAGTGTTACCGACAGAGTATCCATTCGTTGCTGTTATGGCGTATTGTTTAGGAATGATGTTGTTTACAGTCGTAATGGGGAATGCCTTCGCGGCGTTTGCAGTAATTACTGGCGGAATTGGCTTACCTTTAATTGTACAAATGCACGGAGGGAATCCAGCTATTATGGCAGCACTCGGTATGTTTGCTGGATATTGCGGAACGCTGCTTACTCCAATGGCGGCAAACTTTAATATCGTACCTGCGATGCTTTTAGAATTGAAAGATAAGAATGCTGTCATTAAGGCGCAAGTACCAATTGCTCTGTCCATTTTCATTATAAATATGTTTATAATGTACGGCCTTGTATATCGTTTCTAATGAGGAGAGTGAAACTATGAAAACAGTATTATTAACAGGATTTGATCCGTTCGGCGGAGAAAGCATCAACCCAGCTTGGGAAGTCGCAAAAAGTTTACATGAAAAAACAATCGGAGAGTACAAGATTATTAGTAAACAAGTTCCAACCGTATTTCATAAATCAATAAGAGTATTAAAAGAGTATATAGAAGAGTTGTCGCCTGAAATTATTATATGTATTGGACAAGCTGGGGGCAGACCAGATATTACGATAGAGCGTGTAGCAATTAATATTGATGATGCAAGAATTGCTGATAATGAAGGGAACAAGCCGGTGGATATGCCGGTTGTAGAAGAAGGACCTATTGCGTATTGGTCTACACTTCCGATGAAAGCAATCGTGAAAAAACTTCGCGAAGAAGGTATACCGTCATCCGTTTCACAAACTGCAGGTACATTCGTTTGTAATCATTTATTCTATGGTCTCATGCACGAACTAGAGAAACATGATAAGAAAATAAAAGGTGGATTTGTTCATATTCCGTTCTTACCAGAGCAAGCGAGCAATTATCCAGGTCAACCGAGTATGTCACTTTCTACTATTAGTAAAGGAATAGAATTGGCAGTTGAGGTAGCGACGGAAGTGGAAGTAGATATTGTAGAGTGCGGGGGCGCGACGCATTAAGTAAAAAGCATGTTAATTAAAGAGGGCTGATGAGGCCCTCTTTGTGTGTTTGTATTTTGTAATTGAAGATGCAGTATAGAATATAAAGGGAAAGGTTGCAATGGGAGTATTCTAACAAATATGGAATTGTTCCAAATAAAAGGCAACTTTTTAAATAGTTTCTTAATGATGTAGAATTTTCGTCTATATGAATGGATAAAAAGTTAAGTTCTGATAAACTCAAAGACATACAAAGTAATGATTTTAAAATGGTGTGATAAAAATATCACACCATTTTTATGTAAAACAAACAGAGTGAATTTTTGCCATTAGTAAAGTATAACTGGGTAAGAGATAATCATCAGAATTGTTAATTGTACTATGATTTTTCAAAACTGATAAATTTAAATATAAGTACGGTAAGAATGCGATATTTATCTAATTAGATAAATAGTCAGCTCTCTTACCAAGTTGCATTAGTCTATTAGGTATGTTTTGTTTTCCTAGAAATATCATTGCTCCAGCATATAGTATATTGCGTTTGTGTGGAGATTGCTATGGTTATACAAAAAAAGAGTAACCCGTTTGGCTACTCTTCACATAGAAACTTGTATTTGTTCATTTCAATAAGAGACCGTTATTGAAGTCCCTTCATGAAATTTTGGATTTTTGATGATAATGAAAACAGCAGGATGCTAACTAAAATGGAGATAGCACCAATAACACCAAAGTAAATTGCTTCTGTTGCAGGATTATACAGTTTAACAACTTGGGCATTTATTGCTTGCGCAGACGCAGTTGATAAGAACCATAAGCTCATGGTTTGCGAAGAGAAAGCAGCTGGAGCCAGCTTCGTCGTTATTGATAACCCTGAAGGAGATAAACAAACTTCTCCAATTACAATTAAAAAGAAGCTAAGGACTAACCACATAGGATTCACTAAAGAGTGAGTACCGTTGATTAAAGCCGGAATAATCATAACTAAGAATGATAAACCTGCAAATAGCAATCCAATAGCGAATTTTTTTGCCGTTGAAGGCTGCTTCTTGCCTAACTTTATCCAAACCCATGCAAAAATCGGGGCAAGCGTTACGATAAAGATTGGACTTAATGATTGGAACCAAGCGGAATGCAATGTAATTCCATTGAACTGTAATTGAGTTCGTTGATCCGCGTATGTCGCTAAGATAATAGCACCTTGTTCTTGTATAGACCAAAATATTGTAGCTGCAATAAAGAGTGGTATATACGCAAGAAGACGAGATTTCTCTACTTTTGTTGTTTTAGGACTACGATACATATAAATGAAATAATAGGCTGGAATAACAATCCCTAAGATACTAATCAGGAATGTAAAACGATTTATAGTTAACAACCCAGTTGGAATTGTAACCACACCTAGCAATGTTAATACAACCAGACCAACACTGAAATACTTAATAGTCTTTTTTCTTTCCGAATCTGATAATGGATTAGGTACTTGCGTACCGACTAGACCAAGGTTTTTCTGTTTTGTTCCAACAAATACCCCTAATCCAATTGCCATACCAATTGCCGCAACTCCAAAACCAAGGTGGAAATTATATTGCTGACCTAATGTTCCGACAACTAAAGGTGCAAGTAAGGCACCTAAGTTAATACCCATGTAGAATATACTGAACCCTGAGTCACGACGCGCATCTGTTTCACTGTATAAACTTCCTACGATGTTCGATATGTTAGGCTTTAACAACCCTGTTCCTAGAACTAAGAAGACCATAGAGATAAATAACGCACTTTTACTACCCGGTAAAGCTAAAATAAGATGGCCAATCATAATTAAAACGCCACCAAAGAATACGGTTTTACTTGGACCAAATAAACGATCCGATATCCATCCACCGATAATACTAGACATGAACAGTAAGGAACCGTAAATTGCCATTATCGAGGTTGCGGTAGATTGATCAATTCCTAATCCACCTTTTGCGACCGAATAGTACATATAATACAGTAAAATAGCTCTCATTCCGTAATGAGAAAACCTTTCCCAAAACTCAGTGAAGAATAAAGAGAATAATCCTTTTGGATGCCCAAAAAATCCTGTTTGAGGAATACTTTGAACAAGTTCGTTTTTTTCTTTCATAATGTTAATATTACCCCTTATTAATTTTTGATATTATACAAGTATAACTTAAGAGGCTCCCAGTAGTCCATAACTATCTAAGCCCATCGATGAAGAAAAGCATCCTTCTGGCTGCTTTCTAAATGAATTGAAAAATCGTCATTTACTCATTAGACACACCTTTCACTGAATCTACCTCTAAACAATCCAGAATTGATTGTGAGAGTGCTTTAGCTACTAAGAATGCTACGCCATTACCAACAAGTGTATATTGTTGACTTAATGGTATATGAGGCGGAATAACGTATGTATCTGGAACACTCATTAATCTTAAGCATTCTCGAACGGTTAACCTTCTATTTTCTTGCGATTGTACAACACCTACTGTAAACAACTGGTATAATAAGTATAGGAATATACATAGAGGTGATTTTTGTGCAGCAATTTGAAGAAGTACGTTCAATTTTAGAAAAAGCGAAGAAAATTACAGTATTAACAGGGGCTGGTGCAAGTACGGAAAGTGGAATCCCTGATTTTCGTTCAGCAAATGGATTATATGCTGATGCGAATGTAGAGATGTATTTGTCGAGAGGCTATTATAATAGAAATCCGAAAGAGTTTTGGAAGCATTATAAAGAAATCTTTCAAATTAATACGTTTCATCAATATAAACCAAATCGTGGGCATCGCTTTTTAGCCGAGCTAGAAGAACAAGGAAAAGATATAACGATATTAACGCAAAATATTGATGGTTTGCATCAAGTAGGTGGTAGTAAACATGTAATTGATTTACATGGAACACTGCAAACTGCGCATTGTCCGAAGTGTAAAACGGGATATGATTTACAATATATGATTGATCATGAAGTGCCGCGTTGTGAAAAATGTAATTTTATACTAAATCCAGATGTTGTTTTATACGGAGATACACTGCCGCAATACCAAAATGCGATTAAACGTTTATATGAAACAGATGTGCTTATCGTAATGGGAACGTCACTCAAAGTACAGCCTGTCGCTTCATTCCCGGAAATCGCAAAGAGGGAAGTAGGCGCAACAACAATTTTAGTAAATGAAGAATTAACAGGACAAGAATATAATTTTGATTTTGTTTTTCAAAACAAGATTGGCGAATTTGCCAAAGGGTTATCTTCGATTAAATAAGTTTTTGTTTTCGTAAAGAAACTGAGGTGAATGATGTCACCTCAGTTTTTTGTATGAATTATATTCATGTTATTGCTTATCAAGGGGAATGGTAATAAATAGGGTATAAAATACAAAAACTGAAAATTAAATCTTTTATTTCTTTTGTAATTAATATAAAATTCTATATATAGCATATAAATAAATTTAATACATAATGATTTTTGCGTAGAAATGTTAATAGAATGAAGCGAGGGAGCAAAATGAGACAGAAAAAGGAGAAGCAGAAACAGTCGAAAAAGAAAAAGACTCATATTCCATTTCGGTTAAATGTACTATTTTTTATCGTTTTTCTTTTATTTTCAGCTATTATTATTCAATTAGGTAAAGTACAAATCATTGACGGAGAAACGTATCGAAATGAAGTGAATAAAAAGGAAGATGTAACGGTGAGTACTCCAGTTCCGAGAGGGAAGATGTTTGACCGGGAAGGGAAAGTTATTGTAAATAATAAACCGTTACGAACTGTTACATATACGAAGATGAAAGGAGTGGACTCAAAAGAGGTTTTAATAGTGGCAAGAAATTTAGCAAAGCTAATTGAAATGCCGCAAGAAGATATGGACAAGTTAACAGAGACAGATAAAAAAGATTTTTGGATGCAGTTAAATGAAAAGCGTGCAGCAACAAAAGTAACGAAAGAAGATGAGAGTAAATTTAGGAAGCAGGAAATAGAAGGGAAAGACTTAGATAAGAAAGTAGAAGAGTTGAGACGAGAAAGAATTACACAAGAAGAATTAAACGAGCTTTCGAAAGAGGATATAGAAGTACTAGCAATTAAAAGCAAAATGAATGCGGGATATAAAATGACGCCGCAAATCGTCAAAAAAGATGTCAGTCAAAATGAATATGCAGTAGTGAGTGAAAGATTATCGATCTTGCCAGGCGTAGATACGACTGTGGATTGGGAGCGCGAATATCCAAATGACAAAATACTACGTTCTGTACTTGGTAGTGTTTCTACTGAGAATGAGGGATTACCGAGGGAGCAATTAGACTATTATTTAGTGCGAGATTATAACCGAAATGATCGTATTGGTAAGAGTTACATCGAAAAACAATACGAAGATATGTTACATGGAACGAAAGAACAGTCTAAAAATATTACGGATAAATCTGGAAATATTATTCGAACTGAAAAAGTGACAAAAGGAAAAAGTGGAAATAATTTAATGCTAACAGTTGATATGGATTTGCAGAAAAAAGTGGAGGAAAGTCTTGAAAGGAATTTAAGGGCATTTCATTCTTCTGAACCGATGATGGATCGTGCATTCGTCGTTATGATGAATCCGAAAAATGGTCAAATTCTATCATTAGCAGGAAAGAAATTTGTAAATAAAGACGGCGGGATACAAATAGAAGACTACGCTTTAGGAACGATGATAAGTTCTTACGAGTTAGGATCAACGGTGAAAGGAGCTACGGTATTAGCGGGATATCAAACAGAAGCGATTAAGCCATATACGCATTTTTTCGATGCACCAATGTACTTTAAAGGAAGTTCGAAGCCGAAGAAATCGTGGAAAGACTTTGGAGATATTGATGATTTAAGAGCATTGCAAGTTTCATCCAATGTCTATATGTTTAATACGGCGTTAAAGATTGCGGGGATTGATTATGTACCAAACAATCCGCTAGATATTAAACAAGAAGCGTTTAATAAAATGCGCTATTACTTTAGACAATTTGGTTTAGGTGTGCCAACCGGTATAGATTTACCGAATGAATCGATAGGTCAAATGGGTAGAACCGATAATATACCAGGTTTTTTACTTGATTATGCCATTGGACAATATGATACATATACGCCGCTGCAACTTGCGCAATATATGTCAACGATTGCAAATGGTGGTTACCGAATGAAACCACAAATTGTACAAGAAATTAGAGAGCAACCAAATAGACCAGAGGAAGTCGGAAAAGTCATTCACTCGATGGAACCAGTCGTGTTAAATCGAGTGGATATGGATCTGTCCTATATAAATCATGTGAAAGAAGGATTTAGAAGAGTTTTCCAGGAGGTTGATGGGACAGGTACTGGAACTTTTAAAGGATTACCTTATAAACCGGCTGGAAAAACAGGAACAGCAGAAACAGTGTACGGTGGAGAAAGTGATATTGGAAGAGATGAAAACAACTATCGAAAAAAATGTTATAATTTAACTCTCGCCGGGTATGCGCCATATGATGCTGATCCGGAAGTTGCTTTTTCTGTTGTTGTGCCATGGGTAAATAATGATAAATCAGGTATTAATTCTGCAATTGGTAAAGAAATTTTGGATGCATATTTTGATTTAAAAACGCAGAGATCGGGTGTAAGTCCAGTCCCAGTAACACAATAGCCGAGTAAGGCACAGTAAAAAATTCAAATTGTAGTATATCACTGCGCAAATGAACAGGTGCAGTGATATATTTTTGAGTTAAAAAGTGTTTTGATAAGGTGGGAATGGATATGAAAGAGGAGATTAAGAGAGGTTGGGGAAAGTACATACTATTTATATTTGTCCTAGTAGTAACGTACCAGTCTTTCACTTTATGTAAAGTGGAAGGAAAATCAATGCAGCCAACTTTACAGGAAGAAGACTACGTATTTGTAAATAAAGCTGCGGTACATTTTTCTAGCTTACAGCACGGAGAAATCGTCATTATTAAGGAAGAGGATGAGTCGAAATATTATGTGAAACGCGTAATAGGACTTCCTGGTGACGTAATTAACATAACGAATGGAACTGTATACGTAAATGACAAAAAGCAAGAGGAACCTTATATAAATAAAGATTTATATAATAATACACAAGTGTTTTACAACTTTCAGAAGACAAAGATTCCGCCAAATAAGTTATTTGTAATGGGAGACAACCGTGAACATAGTAAGGATAGCCGAAATGGTTTAGGTTATATTGAAGAAGATAACGTTATTGGCAAGGTGGAATTTATATATTATCCTTTTTCGAAAATGAAAATACTAGACTAGTTTAGTATTTTTATTTTATTTTCCTCAAAAAACAATCAATGAATTAGATGGACCTTTTAACCTACAGGTGCTCCTATAGAGAGGATGATAATTTAAGTTAACGGTTAGGAAATAGAAAGGATATGATGATATGTATAAGTACACAATATGTTTCATTAGAAAAGGGGATAACATACTCCTTTTAAATAGAAACAAAAAGCCAACAATGGGAATGTGGAATGGCGTTGGAGGGAAAATCGAGGATAATGAGACTCCATACGAAGGAATAATTAGAGAAACGTTTGAGGAAACGGGTATAGAGCTTCAAAGTGCAACTTATAAAGGGAATGTTATCTTTAAAGATAAAGAAGAGCCTCAGGATAGTGAGGGAATGTATGTATTCCTTGCTGATTTACCAGATGGAGTACATATTGATACGCCAGTAAGCACAGATGAAGGTATATTAGAATGGAAGTCAATTGATTGGATATTAGATGGTGATAATAGAGGTGTGGTTAGCAATTTGCAAAGATATTTACCAAGAGTATTAAAAGAAGAAAACAATTTAGAGCATATATTTACGTATGATAATCGGAATATTATTGAGTACACAACTGCTGTTTTGAAAGAAGATGATACGAAAAAACGATATGAAAAACATCTCATTTCTCAATAGGAAAAGATGCGTTAAAATACTAAGAAAAAGCCAAATTCCAATAAAGAATTTGGCTTTTTGCAAGGAATGCTAATTCAAGTTTTACTCAACATAATTCGCTTTTATAATAAAGCGGTGTTGCTTTACATCAAAATAACCTTTTTGTAAGATGATTTCATGTATATGATACAATTCCTCGATATAGCTGTCTACAGTAAAATCAGGAATTTGCCACGGAATTGCTTTTAAGTAATAGACAACAGCACCGACATCATAAAAACGCTGAAGAGGGAACTCTTCCTTCGCCTCTAAAATAGTAAATCCATTCTCCTTTAGTTCATTACATGCCGTTTTGAGTGACCAACTTGAAAAATCGCTATTCAGCGGTGTGCCAAACTGCTCATTAAGATCAGCACAATCAAGACCACCGACTTGTTGTGTAAGAAATGTTCCATTGGTGGAAAGAATTCTTTTCACTTCAGAAGCAGAATAGGATTCATGTTGATTCATAATTAAATCAAACTGACCATCTTGAAATGGTAAAGCAGTATCATCAGTCACTTCTACAACTGTAACCCCTAAAGGTTCTAATTTCTTTCGCGCAATTGGTACGTTCGGAGAGTAGCCCTCAGTCGCATAAATAGTTGGCGTGAACGGTTGTAACATAGATAAAAACTCTCCGCCGCCAGTACCCATATCTAGCATTGATTTTGCACGTTGCATAAGCTGGAAAGCGGTGCTACCGTACGACCATGATAAAGGCTCGCTATTCATACGGCCAGTTTCTGAAATGAAAGAAAAATCCCAGCCGCTAAAGTTGGTCTTTGCACTTTCTAATAGTGCTGAAAATAATGGGTCACGTTTCATATTATGTCCTCCTATTTCGTTAATGAATGATATAGTAAGAAAAAAGAAATGGAGGACCTCTCGTAAAGATGAAGCGGTTTTACGTTTCGTGTTCGAATAGATTCATATAAATTCGCTCCTTGCGAGAATGTTTATTTATATATTCGGGATAATTGAGTGGAAATCCTTCGAAATGATAAGGAAAGGCAGTTGTTTAATGAAAAATTGGATGGAGTTTACAGACAAAGAGTACGACCAAATTTGGGACAGGATATATAGTGAGCTTAAGTTTTCGCCAAGTGATTCTGTATTTCCATCTTTTAAGGTGCCAAGTCCTTTTGTTACATATGATATATCTCATTACTTCGGAGAATCGGTAGATTTAAATGCATATGACGATCTGGAAGATAAAGCGGTACAAGTTTTTAAAGAAAATACAGTATCGAATGAATATATAATGGCACTTGATTGGCAACATGAGTGTTATTGGGTGAATCCACATTTAAAGTTCGATAGAAATGAATTTGATGAGTGGACAATCCCGATTTTTCCAAATGGAGATTATTATTTCTTTATTCAGAAGGACTTTAAGTGGGGCTATTTAGGGCATCCGTGGGAGGAGAGTATAACGATATTTGGAAAGGAACTAATAGAGAGCTTTGAACAAAGTAAGCCAGAAATGTTTCAAAATATATTAAGGCGGGGATAATGTTTTTGTTTAAAATACTTAAAAACAAAAATCTTTTGGTAAAGTTCCATTTTTTATCATCGTTCTTAATCCATGTTTCATAATCCAAGGATTAACAGGATGGTTTTTATCGAGTAATTGTTGCAACCACTGAAAAACGAGTTCGTTATCTTCTTTCGTAATATCATTAATGTGATTGGCTACAGATTTTTGAACATACTTAGAAGGGTCATTCATTAATGGCTCAAGAAGCTTTAAATTATTTCTGAAGTCACCTTTCAGAGCTCCTATTTTTTTTGCCCAAGGAAGTCTTGGTCTAGTACCTTCTGAAACTAATCTCCTGATGTGGCTGTTTTCGTCACGTAACCACTGTTGCAATATATCCAAGGTTTCTTCATGGTATTTTTCAAGATAAGGACGAATGGCATATTCAGCAGTATTTCTTTTTGTTATTTCATACATTGCGTTGAATGAGGAGTCAAAATCGTTAAGCCCATATTTTTCAACGTATTTTGCAATAGGCATGTACATATATCCGTTTGTAAATGTGCCGACTTCTGTTGTATTTTCTGGTCCTAATGTTTTCAGTAATATATGTATTGCTTCATTAAAATCTTTTTGTAATGCATTGTGTAATTCATCTGCTATTACTTCGACACGTTGCTTTAACTCTAAATTTTCAACTTTATATGTTACGGAATCTACAAAATTTTTTTTAGAGAAATTAGGAACGTGTTTAGAAATAGAATCAGCCATTTTTTCTGCTAATTCTTTGTTGAATAAAAATTTTAGCGGGACATATTCACCCATTTTTTCACCTCATTGGTCAGATAAAAACAATTGTTATTTTTTTATCGACAATCCATATACCAACGTCTCACTAGGCGTCGTAATGCTAAAACCAGTCGTCTTATAATCAAGTTTTAATGTATCACCAGTGTAGTCTGTCGTGAATGAATCCATTTGTACAATAAGTTGTTCATCGTCATATACAACATCATCCGCATTATATGTATCCCAAATTAAATCAACATCAACAAAAATACTACAAGAGTTCGTCATTGTTCCTCTAATACGAATGATCTTTTTGCCTTCACGTTCTAGTCTATGTATAGCTGCTATTGCTTCATCAGTAATACGAATGTTCATTTAATCCCAACCTTTATTTATATTTCCTCTATTATTGCAAAAACAGTGGTAATAGGGAAGGGAGATGAATTGTAATAAAAAACGAGCAAACAAATTTGTTTGCTCGTTTTGCTATACTTTCTTCTATTTCAGTTCACATTTATCAAGTGGAATTACTTTCGTTTTCTTAATAAATTTATAACCTAACCATAGTACTAAGAAGAGTGGTAAACCGATGTAAGAAATAAGTACACCGTTCCAATCGATAGCTGCTCCCGTAAATGCTCCGTAGTTTTGACCTAAAATAACGATAACACAAAGTGTAAATGCAAAGATTGGACCGAACGGGAACCATTTCGCTTGATATGGTAAATCTTTCAAATCTTTCCCTTGTGCAATATAAGCTTTACGGAAACGGTAATGACTAATAGCAATCCCTACCCAAGCAATAAATCCTGACATCCCAGAAGCATTTAATAACCAAATGTATACAACACCGTCACCGAATAAAGAAGCGATGAAAGCGACGCTACCAACTACTGATGTTGCGATTAATGCGTTAACAGGTACACCGCGGCTATCTAATTTGCCTAAGAACTTTGGTGCTTTTCCTTGGCGAGCTAAATCCCAAAGCATACGAGTTGATGCATACATTCCAGAGTTACCAGCAGAAAGTACTGCAGTTAAAATAACAGCGTTCATAACAGAAGCAGCGAAGGCAACGCCCGCTTTTTCAAATACAAGTGTAAATGGACTTACTGTAACATCACTCGCTGCAAGGCTTTCAGTCGTATAAGGAATTAATAAACCGATAACGAGAATTGCTAAAATGTAGAATAATAAAATGCGCCAAAAGATAGAACGAATTGCTTTTGGAATATTGCGTTCTGGATCAGCAGTTTCACCAGCAGCTACTCCTAATAATTCAGTTCCTTGGAATGAGAAACCAGCAGCCATAAATACACCGATAATTGCCATGATACCACCGTTAAATGGTGCATCTGCAACAGTGAAGTTTTTAAAGCCGACAGATTCGCCGCCCATAATTCCAAAAATCATCATAAAACCGACAATTAAAAAGATAATAATAGTAACTACTTTAATAAGTGCGAACCAATATTCAGATTCACCAAAACCTTTAACAGATAAATAGTTTAAGAGAAAAATAATAGCTAAACAAAGTCCACTCCAAATAAGAGAAGGGGTATCTGGGAACCAAAATTTCATAATTAATGTTACGGCTGCGAGTTCAGCAGCGATCGTAATCGCCCAGTTATACCAATAGTTCCATCCAAGTGCAAAGCCAAGTGATGGATCAACAAATTTTGTTGCATAAGTACTAAATGATCCAGTAACAGGCATGTAAGCTGCGAGTTCTGCTAAGCTTGTCATTAAGAAATAAACCATAATTCCAATTGCAGCGTATGCGACTAGTGCACCGCCAGGACCAGCCGAATGGATAACACCACCGCTGGCAAGAAATAGTCCGGTACCGATTGTACCACCGAGAGAAATCATCGTAAGGTGACGAGATTTTAATCCACGTTTTAATTCACCTTGTCCTTGTGTAGTTTGCGTTTTAGAGGTAGCTTGATTTGTTGCGCTATTCATGTTCAACACTCCTTTTCTTGTAAGATAGGAAGGAACGGGGGAGAAAAATACAAAAAACCGCCAAAAGAATTAGGCGGAACGTTTCACAAATAACCACCCCATCATACCCTTCCGTTAAGATAGCACCCCACGTCTACACGGTAATTTTGTAAACGTGACAGTTCTGTTCCTTTCGGAGACAGCCCCAGCTCACATTTCCAGAGAAGAAATATAAACTTCGGCAACTTTTCCTTTCAAACGGAGTCGGTGACATTCTCTGTGTCTCGGCCGTTCTACTCTTAAAAGTTGCAACCTCTACCTCATCGGATTGATGAGGATTTATATATTGCTAAGATTTTTAATATATGGCAATTGTAATGATTTTCTGAATATATTGCAAGGAATTTTGTTAGGAAAAGTCAAAAAATATCGGTTATTGTATAGGAAACGCTTGCAAAACCCCACCCGAACCTACTGTTATGTAACAATGAAAAAATAAAAAGTTGTTATACAAAAGTTTCGCAAAAAATAATGAAAAATCCTTTAAAGTTAAAAGAAAATTCAGAAAATATAATTCGACATAACTATTAAAGGGGATTTCTGCTGTTATTTTGTTTCAAAGAATAAATATATTTGTAGGTATAAAAGAGTGAATATTCTATGTTTTTATAGTAAAATTGTAGTATTGTTTAATTGAAAAGGGGACATCGTTATGAAATTAGAAACGGAAAGATTACATATTATCCAGTGTACGGAAGAACGGGTTCAAATTGCGAATAATCAAGGATACAATAGTGGCCCGCATATTTTAGGGCATATAGAAAATGTGAAACAAGATGCGGCTTTATTACCGTGGGGCGCGTGGTATGTTATTCGGAAAGAAGATGACATCGTTTTAGGTGATATAGGATTTAAAGGGAAACCGAACGAGGAACATACGGTAGAAATTGGTTACGGATTTATTGAGAAATATTGGAATAAAGGGTATGCAACAGAAGCAGTTAGTGAATTAATGAAACGGGCTTTTCAAACAGGAGAAGTGGAAACGATTATAGCGGAGACACTCCGTGATAACTATAGCTCTATTCGTGTATTAGAGAAATTATATATGAAAAGAGTAAATAGTACTGAAACGATGATAAATTGGAAGATTGAAAAATAAAAAATACCGCTCGAAGTAAATCGGGCGGTATTTTTCGTAATTATGGTAGCATTTGTTTTTGATCTGCCGGATAGCCAATCGTTGAATGCTTTGAATGGTTACGGACAGAAATGAGAATAGAGATAACAACGATAAGACCAACTGCAACATAAGAAAGTGTAATAATAGTTGGATCAACTTTAAATGATGTAAGTAATGTACGTATATTCGTAAAGATAATAAGTCCGCCAACGAGTACGCCAAGTAAATGCGAAGGAACAATGCGCACTAACCATGCGGCGATTGGTGCGGCAACAATACCACCAAGCATTAGAGCAAATACCCAAACCCAGCTTATTTGTTCCCAGCCAAGTGAGATGAAAAAGCCGATTGTTGCAGCGAGTGAGACAGGAAATTCGCTCGTATCTACAGATCCAATAACTTTTCTAGCATCATTTCCTCTTGCAAGAAGAACAGGTGTCGTAATAGGTCCCCAGCCACCACCGCCAGTTGAATCAACGAATCCTGCGAACAGACCGAGCGGTACAAGTTGTTTAGCAGACATACGCTTATTTGAAGAAACAATTTGTTTTTGAATGATGAATCGTAATAAAATATAAACGCCTAAAGTAAATAAAAATAAGGAAATGTACGGTTTAATTACATCGCCAGGTAAATTACTTAAAAAACATGCTCCAACAAATGCACCAATTGCTCCAGGTAATGTAAGCCTGGAAACTGTATATTTATCAACGTTTCCAAATCGGATGTGAGATGCACCAGAAGCCGCAGTTGTAACGACTTCAGCTAAATGAACCGATGCAGATGCAACAGCCGGTGCGATACCAAACATTAATAATAAAGAGGAAGACGTTACCCCATACGCCATTCCAAGTGCTCCATCAATCAATTGAGCGAAAAATCCGATAATAGCAAAGATAATTAATTTCTGCATAAATAATCCCCCTGTAATAATAAATAAAAAGGCACTTTTCCCGTATGAGAAAAGTGCCTTTGGTTTTTCCAATCAGCAACATATTAATTTGTTTTATTATAATGCATATTAATCTTATAAATCAACTAGGTTTTAAAGTTTTTTGAATTGAACGAAATAAAAATAAAATATACAATAAAAGGATGGAGAGAAAGGGGAGAAAGACTATGTTAGCATTTGATCATCTTGTTCACGCAGTTCATGGCACACCGGAGGAAGCGGCAAAACAAATGCAGGAGCGTGGATTTCATACTGCGTTAGGCGGACAGCATACAAACTGGGGTACTTGGAATAGTTTATGTTATTTTGATTTATCATATATAGAATTTTTAGCAGTTCAGCATGAAGAAAAAGCGAAAGAAGCAGAAAATCCATTAGTACAGGAAACAGTGGTGAAATTACAAAATGGAGAAGGAATGCTACAAATCGCAATTCGAACAGATGAAATTGAAGAACTAGCAGCTAAGTTTAGTAAGCATGGTTTACATACGATAGGGCCAATTGAAGGGAAACGTATAAGAAAAGATGGCCGCCTTTTAGAATGGAAAATGTTGTTTGTAAAGCAGGAAGAGAACGGACCGAATATACCATTCTTTATACAATGGAATGAAACAGATGAAGAAAGAAGAAACGATTTACGTAAAACAGGAACGATCGCTGAACATAAAAACAAAGTAGAAGAAATTGAAACGATTCATTATGCGGTGAAAAATGTTCGAGAAACGGTGCAGAAATGGAAAGAAGTAATGGGACTAACAGTAAGCTCGGTCATAAGAAATAAAGAGTGGAATGCAGAGTGTCAAAGTGTATTGTTTGGTGGTATTAGTGTGCAGTTTTGTGAACCGATTGGAGAAGGGTTAGTGCAAGAACGCTTGAAGGAGCATGGTGAATATCCGTTTGCGGTGGAGTTTAAAGGGGAAAATAAACGAAAGCGTGAAGTGCTAGGTAGTTTGTACATATATGAATAGAGGTGAACTTTGTGGAAGAAATTTCAAGAGAGATAGAGAGAAAAATAGAGTGGCCTCGTATTGTGAAATGTACAGCTTATTACAAAAGGGTTTTCACATGAAGAGAAATATAAAGTTGAATTAGAGAATCGAGAAACGTATTTTGTCAAAGTGTGTGATTCTGCTAATTTTGAACGAAAACAAGAAGAATATACGTATATGAAACAGTTGGAGTCATTACATATTCCAACGCCGAAGTTAATTCATTTCATAAAACTTGAGGAATTAAATAAATGTGTTCAAGTATTTGAATGGACCCGAGGTGTAAATGGTGAAGAGGGCTTAGGTAAGCTATCGGTGGAGGAACAGTATAATGCAGGAAGAAAAGCAGGTGAAATATTAAAGAGGATTCACTCGATAGAAAGAGAAAGAGCAAGTAATAAATGGGAAACATCTAGATGGAATAAATACGAAAGATACATAGAGGCATTAGCAGATTACGAGGTGAATTTTCTCGATATGAAGCCAGTATCAACCTTTGTAGAAAATCATAAAGATTTATTAAAAAATCGTCCAATCACATTTTTACACGATGACTTCCATCCAGCAAATAGTATGATTCACAATAAAGAGTTTATCGTTATCGATTTTGGTGGATATGATTTTGGCGATCCAATACACGATTTTTATAATGTAGCGATTTTTACTACAAGAATAAGTAAACCATTTGCGGTTGGACAAGTTCATGGTTATTGCGAAGGTGAACCGTCGCTCTATTTTTGGAAACTGTACTCATTGTATGCAGCGATGACATTCCCGGCGGATATTGTGTGGACGAACCGAAGCACACCACATTTAGTAGATGATATGAAAGAGAGATTAAACAGAATTATAGAAGATCATAATCATTTTTCATCCTATATTCCAAAATGGTATCAATCACATCATGCGGATATAATAAACAATAAATAATGGAGGAATTCATATGGATAAAATAGCAGTAATTTCAGATATTCACGGTAATATTCCGGCATTAGACTCTGTACTGAAAGATATTAAATTAAGAGGAATCAATCGCATTATTTGTCTTGGAGATTTAGTAGGAAAAGGTCCTCATTCTAGCGAAGTAATTGAAATCGTTCGTAAAGAATGTGAAGGAACCGTAATGGGAAACTGGGATGATTTCATTACAAAACCGACTGAATTCGAAGCGTTAAAATGGCATCAAAAACAACTGTCAGAAGAACAAAATGAGTATTTAAGAAGTTTACCATTTTCAATTGAATTTTTTATGAGCGGCAAACTCATTCGTATGTTCCATGCATCACCGAGAAGTTTATACGAAAGAATTCAACCACACGCTTCAAGAGAAGAGCGTGTTAGTATGTTCGAAAATAGTGATCTCACAAAGAATATAGAAGGAGAAAGAAAACCAGATGTCGTTTGCTATGGTGACGTTCACCAGGCGTATGTGCAAAATTTCAGAGGGAAAACGTTATGTAATGCTGGTAGCGTAGGAAACCCACTTGAAATAACACAAGCGTCTTATTTAATCTTTGAAGGAACTTACAATGAAAAAGAAGCAGCGAGTTTTTCCATTCAACTCGTACGTGTACCGTATGATATTGAATTAGCAATTCGATTAGCAGAAGAGCTGGATATGCCAGAGATTGAGGAGTATAAGCAGGAATTACGAACTGCTTTGTATCGAGGGTTTAAGGGGAAGTAAGCTAATAATAATATATCAACGATTCGACAGAGAATATCGACTTACCGACAAATAGTGACATATATTATTTCTGATAATTATGTTATGTAAACTAATCGTAGGGAGGGAATATCATGAACCGAAAACAACGAATGAAAGAAATTGCTGATCATATTTTAACGTTAAACTTAACTCATCCAATAAGAGTCGGGGTAAGTGGTATTACAGCATCCGGAAAGACAACATTTGCAAACGAACTAGCAGAGGAAATGAAAAAGTGCGGAGTACCAGTAACACGTGCAAGCATTGATGATTTTCATAACCCGAGAGCGATTCGCTATACGCAAGGTAAAGAATCTGCAAGAGGATATTATGAAGATGCACATGATTATTCAGCTTTTAAAGAAAGGTTATTGAAGCCTTTAGGACCTAATGGGAATTTACAGTATGAAACGATATCTCATAACTTAATAACGGACATCCCTGTACATAATGCACCGCTAGTGGCCTCTCAAAATATGGTATTAATAGTAGATGGAACATTTCTATTGAAAAAAGAAATCAAGCATTTATTTGATTATAAAATTTTTGTAGATACAGATTTTGAGATTGCGAGAAAACGTGGTGCAAAGCGAGAGACTGAAGCTTTTGGAAGTTATGAAGAAGCAGAGAAGATGTTTTTGAACAGGTATCATGCAGCTTGTAAGATGTATATTGAAGAGCATAATCTGAAAGAGTGTGCGGATGTTGTATTTTCTAATAGTGATTTTGAGAATCCGGAAGTTGTATTTAAAGGAATATAAAATCGTTTATATAGCAGAATAATAAGGTAGAGAGGGTGTAGCTATCTATGCTTGAAACGCTACCAAATATAGATGTACTAAAAGGCATTGTAATTTTGGATGAGTCAAAATAATGAACTGAAATACTTTATCTCTATAAACATGAAATTTTAAACAAAAAAATAGTGTTATAATTTGTGAAAGGAGATGTTTTGGATGGATAAAAAAAATAATCCAAACGATTGGCCTGTATGGGCGAATGAGTCAGTAGAGATAGTTAATGCAAATCCTGATTGGCAAGATAAAGGGAGATGTGAAGAACAGCAACTGCATGAACTGCTTACTCCTCTCGGTATAAGTAAGGTAATACATATAGGAAGTACATCCATACCTGGTTTACCTGCAAAACCTATAATTGATCTAATGGCTGAAACAGACTCATTTGATAGAGTACTAGATATTTCAGCTAAATTGGCTATATATGATTGGCATTACGTAAGCCCAGAATTAGATGAAAAACCTTGGAGAAGGTTCTTTGTGAAAGTTAAGAATAATAGGCGTGTAGCTCATCTGCATTTGATGGTTAAAGGAACTGAGCGATGGGAGCAACAACTTTTATTTCGTAACCGCTTACAAGGAAATCCACAATTAGTTTATGATTATTCAAATCTAAAGCAAGAGTTAGCAAAAAAGTTTAACCAAGATAGAGAAGCATATACAAAAGCTAAAACAGAATTTATTAAACAAGTTCTAAAATGATTCAAATTTTGATTGTAACTACGTTTGAATACAAATGAAAAAACATAATTTATTTTATAACCTAAACTTACATGAAATGCATGTAAACAAAGTGAGAAGCTTTGGTATTCCAATGTATTTCCTTTTATTTCTCAGGAGAAATTTTATATAATTGAGTCAATTTCATAGAAGAATAGATACGTAGTGAAAACGATTTTAGAAATCTACTTAATTTTATGAATTGAATTGCAGGGAGATAAGGCAAAAGGGGAAATATAAAAAAATCTTTAAAAGGGGATAGAAAATATAATGATGGAAGTACAAGAATTAAAACAAGAACTACAACAAATTAAAAATAATAATTATGCTGTACCAGAAGATGTGGACGCATATCCATATGCACAGTGGATGCTAGATTATATCGGGTCACCTGATGCTGAATTACGTGATGAACTAATTTATAGTACGCTTCACACATGGATTACAGGTGATGTATTTAGACAAAAAGAATTACGAGGATTAATGTTACAAGCGATTAGTCCTGATTATTTATTTTATAAAATTGGTGAAAAGGGAACAGACTCTGTTTTTAAACGTGCGTTCTCTGTATTAATTCCGCCGCTTATTTTATCTGTTCATGAAAGAGAACCGTTGTTATCTGAAGAACAGCTGTACAGTGTGGCAGAACAAGTGCTGGAATATGTCTATTTAGAAGAAGATGTAAGGGGTTACGTAGAAGGAAAAGGCTGGGCACACTCAACTGCACATGCAGCTGATGCATTAGATGCTTTAGCGCGTACGATACGAAATCGTGAGTTTTCATATGCAATCCTTGCTGCCGTTCGTCAAAAAGTTCGTATGAGTGACTACGTATACATACACTTTGAGGATGAGAGATTAGTAACGCCAATTATGTCGTTACGTAATCAAAATCTTTTAACTGAAGAAGAGTGGAGCAATTGGCTACATAGTATAGCAATTGTTGAAGACATCCGACATCCTCAGCATGCTATTTTAGTACAAAATATTAGAGCTTTCTTAAGAAGTTTATATTTCAGAGTTTTAGAGACAGAGGGTAGTACAGCCTTTACAGATGATATATTGGAGACTTTGAAGAAATTGCGTAGGTATTAAAAAAGGCATTTGAATTGGAAATTTTATAAATAGTCCCTACTTAGAAACAAAGAGAAACTATTAATTCCCAAAAATTTATTAGAAATTTATTTTTATATTGTACCCTTTCAGTATAAGTTGAAAGGGGTGTCAAATGAAAAAATTATTGAAGATAGGAAAGATTATATTTTTTGTGTGTATTAGCATTATTTTTCTTGGAACAGGCGCTGTATTTATATATCATAACTATCAATTAAGAATGGAATCGAAATTAATTAATAATGAAGGCGAACTTGTTAATTTCAATTATAAAAACATGAATGTTTATAATGAGGGGAGCGGGGAGAATACGTTTGTATTTATGGCCGGATCTGGAATTGCCGCTCCTATTTATGAATTGAAAGGCTTATATAGTAAATTTTCGAAAGAAAACAAGATTTCTGTAATTGAGAGAGCTGGTTATGGATACAGTGATGTTTTTCATGATGATAGAGATATTGATACGATACTAGAACAAACGAGAGAAGCGCTTATTCGAAGTGGGAATAAACCTCCCTATATTTTAGTACCACACTCTCTGTCGGGTATAGAGGCTATTTATTGGGCACAAAAATACCCAAGTGAAGTAAAAGGGATTATTGCATTAGATATTGGCTTACCTAACCAGTACGTAACTCATAAAATAGGCGTGGTGGATTCATTGAGAATAAAAGGGATGAATAGTTTAACGAAAATTGGTTTTCAAAGGTTAGTTCCTTCTATTACTTATAATCCCGAAGTCATTCGGCAATCCTTTTTAAATGAACAGGAAAAAGATATTTATAAAGCGCTCACATATAAACAAGCTTTTAATGACGATATGAAGCAAGAACTTTTACAAAGCTACAATAACGGTAAAAAATCAAATTCCTTATCAATCCCAAAAGAAACACCCATTTTATTTATTGATGCGATTGCTAGGCAAAATAAAGATTCGAAGTATACAAAGCAAAAAAACAAAGATTATAAGGAGTTTGCTAGCAAGTTATTGATAGCTGATGTAAAAAAAATTGAAGGTACACATAGTATTTATTTATACGCTCCTGATGAAATATACAAACGTGCAATGGATTTTATTAATAATAAAGTAGTGAAGAACTAAGCTATTGTTATTTTAGCGATGGAAGGTCTACATGATGAAAGAATATAACATATTAATTGTTGAAGACGATTTGATTATAGGGGATTTATTACAGAAAATTTTGCAGCGCGAAAAGTACAATGTGTATTGGGAGAAAGAAGGAAAGAATGTTCTTGATGTAATTCATGAGATAGATTTAGTCATAATGGATGTTATGTTACCAGGTGAAGATGGTTATCAAATTACAAAGAAAATAAAAAATCTAGGATTAAATATCCCAATTATATTTCTATCAGCTCGGAATGATATTGATAGTAAACTAAAAGGTTTGACTATTGGAGAAGAATACATGATAAAACCTTTTGATCCTAGAGAATTACTGTTAAGAATTCAGAAAATGTTAGATAATCAATATGGTACTTTCACGCAAATTAAACATTTATTTATAGATGCAGAATATAAAAGGGTTTTCATTAATGGTTTGCGTGATGAAGTTGCGTTTACTGCGATTGAGCGTAAAATATTCTTCTACTTATATGAAAATAGGGATAGAATTCTAACAAAAGAACACTTCTTTGATTACTTATGGCAACTCGAAGATAGAAATCAAAATATCATGAACGTACATATAAAGAAAATTAGGACCAAAATCAATGATAAAACAGGTGATATTATTCAGAATATATATGGAGAAGGGTATAGATTAAATACCTATATGAAGAAATGAACTTAAAGAAGAAATATCAGTTACTACTATTCTCTGCTATTATTAGCGTACCATTGTTATTGTTATCGATTAGTATCCTTATATCAGTTATTTATAATGTTGCCTTTAAAACCCAAAACAAGAACATTCCATTTCATGAATCCTTTGCATATCCCACGATGTTAATCATATTTTTATTATCATTATTAGTGTTAGCTTTTTTATTTTCAAAATCGATTAATTCATTATTAAATAAAATTAATGTATTAAATCAAACGATTCGAGATTTAGCAAGTGATAAAAAAATCCCTAATATAATAGATGTCAAAAGCGATGATGAAATGGGGGAACTAATTAGGTCGGTAAACTTGCTAATAGAAAGAACGACTTATCGAGAATTAGAACTACAACAACAGGAACAAATAAAAAAGGAACTATTAAATAAATTACGGCATGATATTAATACACCCTTAACAGCGGTTAGATTACAATTATATTATTTAGAAGGTGAGTACGAGGAACAAGCAACAGTACTTGAATCACTGTATGAGCAGATACAATATATAAGTGATTTAACTAACGAATTTAATATTCAATCTACAGAGACATTAGAGAATACTTATATTGTGAATGATGAAGTGAATATACATAATTTAATAGAAAACATGGTTAAAAAATGGAGCTATTTGTATAGTATTCGTAAAATTGAATTAGTGTATAAACCACAAGATAAAGGTTTAGTATGGAATAGTAATGAGCTATGGATTCAAAGGCTATTTGATAACATTTTTCAAAATGTGCTTAAACATTCACAAGCTAAAAAACTTGAGATCCTCATAGGCAATGATATTGTTTCCTTTAGAGATAATGGAATTGGGTTTGATATGAAAAGTAAAGGAACGGGGCTAGGATTAAAAAATATTGAAGATATATCAAGGATGTTCGATATAAAATACACATTACGATCAAATAGTGATGGGACTATGTTTTCATTTGAAAACACTCAAAAGAATATATAAATTTCATTTTGAATTTCTAGTTTAAGTTTTATTAATAACGCCTATCATGTCGTTACGGAACCAAAACCTTTTAACTGAAGCAGAGGGGGATACTGCTTTTACAGATGATATATTGGAGACTTTGAAGAAATCGCGTAGGTTTTAAAAAAGGGGAATATTTGGTCCATCACTTGATCCCATCATAAATGAGCATTTCAGCAAAGAATAAGAGTTAAAAAAACGATCTTTTCTGTAGGTTCCTACAAAAAGGATCGTTTTTGTAGTTAAATTGAAATTTCAGACTAAATAAGATTGCTGTTAAAATGGAATGTTGATTTCTGCCGAGTGCTTTGGAATTTATGCAGTACTTCTGTCTTTTCGAGAAGATTTCTTTCTTCAAGTTTTGGTGCAATAAAACGATATATTGCTTTTATTAGACTAGAAAAGAGCACTTCCATTATGAAAGTAAATATTTCTGGTTGCTTTTTGTAGATATGATTATATGAGTCTAAAAAAGCATAGTTTTTGTAAATTCAATATTTGCTTTAGAGAATTTTTGGATCTCAGAATGTCCAAGATTTAAAGATTATTTACATCTATTTTAATTGTTTTGCACCTGAACTGTTTATACTATTTGTAGGATTTTCTGCTTTTTTGTCGAATATACTTAATGCAAGGAGGGACATTACATGATTATTAAAGACTATTTCATCAATCTTTCTATTTTTTCTCTATTAGTTAGCGCAGCAATATTTATTCAAGTGTTTACGATTCATTCCAGGCGATATTTTGAAAAATTCTATGGAGGGATTATCGCAGTTACTTTGATGTTCTTTTCTTTTCCGTACATGGGATTTTCCTACGATCTTAGAGTTGTTCCTCTTATTTT
This sequence comes from Bacillus altaicus, assembly GCF_042136375.2. Taxonomy (NCBI): domain Bacteria; kingdom Bacillati; phylum Bacillota; class Bacilli; order Caryophanales; family Bacillaceae; genus Bacillus; species Bacillus altaicus. Next base: position 2,564,305 of record NZ_CM143394.1, read on the forward strand.
ATCTTTTATTTACTTTGGTCGCATTGCTGGTTGGATTACATTAATTAGCATTATTATAATGCGTATCTTTTACATTGGTGGGTATTGGGAGCCACCCGTGATTGCATATTTAAGTATGAGTATCCTATTTGCTACTTTTAAAACGTATTTTAAAAACCTTCATCCTTTTAAAAGTGCATCTTTATATTTTTCTGTTTTTGTGGGAATAAAGTGGTTAGTTGGTTTATGTTTTAATACTACATTGCTTTACACTGGAGGCTTATTATATATAGCTTTAGGACTTCTAATCGGGCTCTTTCTTATGGAAGCTTACCAGAGATTGTATTATTTAACACAAGATTTATCTAAAATAAATCGAGAATTAATAAAATCGAAGCAAGAACTCACAGATACCGTACATGAACTTCAAGGCGGGATTTTTAAATTTAAAAAAGTGGGTAAGCACTTTATACACACTTTATGTGATGGGCAGTTTTATTATCAAAAAGGATTTTATTCTGAACAGGTGGTAGGAAAAAGCTTACGCACTATTGATGCTTCTATTGTTCCTCCACATTTAGTTCCACAATTGATGAAGCATTATCTTCAGGCATGGGAAGGGAAAGAAATTATATTCGAATTACCCTGGCCAAATGATAAAACTATTATTCTTATTGCGCTTAGGCCGATTAAACAAAATGGACAAGTTATTGAAGTTGTTGGTTCTACAGTCGATATAACCAAAAGGAAAAAGGTAGAATCAGAATTAAGAGCTACCAAAGAATTACTGGAATCGTTTATAAAGCATAATGTAGATGCTATTACCATATCTGATCGAGAAGGGCATATTTTACAAGCCAATAAAGCTTATGAAAAGATATTTGGGTGGTCATCACAAGAAATCATAGGTAAGAGATTACCTTGTGTACCAGATTTCTTAATGGATGAATCACTTGAAAGTATTCAGAAGATTCTAACGGAGGAATCCATAGTTACTAGATTAGAAACGATTAGACAACGTAACGATGGAAGTCTTCTTGATGTCAGTCTGACAGTTTCTCCTATACTAGATGTAAGAGGAAATGTGATAGCTTTATCAGCAATATGTAGAGATATTTCTGAAAGAAAACAAGCAGAAAGAGAAAGGCATCGATTACACCAACAATTAAGAGATAGTGAAATGAAGTACCGTGCACTAATCGAACAAGCAACTGACGCAGTATATGTAGTAGAGCTGAATGAAGATCATGTTCCAAGTCGATTTATTGAGGTAAACCCTGTTGGGTGTAAAAGATTTGGGTATAGTAGAGAAGAACTGCTCTCGTTGCCATTTCCAAATGTTGTACCACAAGATTCTCCATTGATCGTAAGGTTACTAGAAAAAATTAGAGAGGGACAAACTTCCTTCACTTTGCAAGATGAATATGTTTTTCCAACAAGAAAAATAATAACAACTGAGTTTAGTGTCCGTGTTTTTAACTTAAATGGTAAAAAAGTTTTCCTAAGCATTTCTCGTGATATTACTGAACGGTTAAAAACAGAAGAATTACTACGAAAATCTGAAAAACTTGCTGTCGTAGGACAATTAGCGACTGCAATGGCTCATGAAATTAATAATCCATTAACCGCAATGAAAGGGTTTATGCAATTACTAAAATCAACGGGAAATGAGAATGATCAGGGTTATATAAATATAGTATCATCAGAGATTGAGCGTATAGAAAGTATTACAAATGAATTTATGGCGGTAGCTAAACCACAGGTGGTAAAGATACAACCTAATGATATTGGTGTGCTAATGGATCAAGTTTTGACGCTACTGCAACCTCAAGCAATGATGAATAATATACAAATTAGAATCGATTTTACACCTGATATTCCATTGATTCCATGCGAAGGAAATCAATTAAAACAAGTATTTGTTAATATTTTAAAAAATGCAATTGAATCCATGCCAACGGGAGGAAAAATTCTGATTCAAATTGATAAACTTGATAATGATCAAATAATTATTCGTTTTATGGATCAAGGGTGTGGAATTTCAAAAGAACGTATACCATATCTAGGAGAACCTTTTTACAGTATTAAGGAAGAGGGGATTGGCTTAGGATTAATGATCTGCTATAAAATTATCGAAACACATCACGGAAAGGTATTTATTGAGAGTGAAATAAATAAAGGAACAACGGTTGAAGTTACTCTCCCTATTTGTACCATTCAAAATTAATATATTTCCTTATAAAAATTCTCTAAAGAAATTTATAAAAATATAATGCTATTTTCGTCTAATGAAATAGAAAAAGCGTATAAGGTACTTTAAAATTCAAAGTGTTTATATGAACAAAATAAATAAACAATAGAATGGAATTATGAATGGACATGAGTAAGAAATTAGTGAAACACCTATTTGTCTTAGGAAGTGCTACGTTACTAACACTGGGTGCTTATGTATATGCAATTATGGATTACGGTATAATAGATGAATATAGTAAAGAAGCCTAGCTAAAGACTAAAGAAACAGCTAATCAAGCAACTATTAATCACTTTAAAACAGAAAAAAATATGGATGTTGTCATTACTAAGATTGGTTTCTCAGGAGAATATGCGACACCTGAGATTTAATTAGAGAGACATGTCTCTGGCAATGAAAAACAAAAGATTTTTGCTACTGTTAATTCTTCAGAAGATTATTGAGTTAAAGCCACAGTTAAAAACTAAATTTACTAACTGCTCTTTTTAAGTTTCCTGAATAGGCCTCACTATACTTTTAATGGTTCTGATGCAAAAATTCTAAGACTCTTGCAAGCAAAGTCCTGAATTTGGATTAGCTATTGCAAAATCATTGATTGAAATGCACAAGAGATAAAATGGTGAGAGGAAGCGCGCAGACGGCAAGCAGGGTAGTGAATTTTGGTTTACGCTTCCCATCGCATCAGAAAAAATAAGACCGCTGAAAGACTTTTGTAATATTTATGTTATAAAAATGAAAGACCTTCTTGCTAACATACTACTACACAGTATGTTACAGGAGGTTTTTTACTTTATGAAAAGAAAATATGTATGGTTTATAGGCGGTTTGATAATTGTAATGGGGGTTTTATGGTCATTGTTCCGACCAGAGAAATTATTTATTGATAAGCAAGTGAATGAAGCATTGCCACAAACAGAAGTACAATCAAATGAAACAAAGCAACAAAGTGATCGAGTAATAAGTGAAGGAAAGTTTCAAAATGGTGTTCATGAAACAACTGGAACGGCAACAATTCATCAATTAGCGGATGGAAAACGTGTTTTACGACTTTCTGATTTTAAAACATCTAATGGGCCGGATGTGCGAGTTGTATTAGTTCCTACGAATCGTTTGAAAAATAATGAAGACGTGAAAAACTATCAGTATATTGAATTAGGAAAACTAAAGGGGAATAAAGGAGACCAAAACTACGAAATTCCTCAAGGGATAGATGTGAGTGCATATGGTTCGGTTTCTGTTTGGTGTAAGAGGTTTAATGAAAACTTTGGTGCTGTTTATTTTAAGAAGTAAATATGGACTTAAAAGTGGGTTTGGATTAATGGGAGTCATTGTAGCTGTCATGATGATTCGTGGCTGGGGCAAGGGACTTTTACGAATAGTATTACTCATGTTTGTGTATATGTTAGTAGCGATTCTATTATTTGCAGTTATTGACTACCGCGTTTTGGCGTCTGCGGCATATGGATTTATCTTTTTGATTGGAGCACTATTTGATTTTCCGCATGGAGTGAAATTTTTTGAGCAGATGATGTACTGGACGATTGTAAATCAATATATTAGTATGCTAGGAGCATTTCTATGGAGTGCGACTGCTTTAGTATATCAACGCCAAACACGAAATGCTTGTCCGTATTGTGGCCGAAATAGTAATCCCTCTAAATGGACATCACAATCCTCAGCAGCATCTTGGGGGAAATGGTGCACTTACATTGCCATTACAATTCCTATCTGTTATTCCATAACAAGATGGTGTTGGGCGATGGGCATTCCACTGGGAACTACCAAAGAATTACTTGAATCTTTTGAACGTGATTCACCTGGAATTTGGTTAATGGGTGCGTCCTTGGCTACCGTAGCTCTCGGAGGGGCAATTCTTACGTTAGGGCTTATTCAGCCCTAGGGAGAAATTTATCCGCGCGGGTTTCCATTTATTGCTGGTAGGCGTGTACCTCTTTCATTAGCGATTATTCCTGCTTCACTGGTTTCCATTATGGTTACTTCAGCTGGTTTGATGTACATCCGGGGGGGTTGTTATTAATAAAGGGGGCCTAGATCATAGGGGATGGGCATTGGAAGGTCCAGAGTTATTATGGCCAATTTGGGGAGTGGCTCTGTTTGGTGCTACGATTGCTTATTATTATCGGAGGCGTGGTACGTGTAAATATTGCAAACAGGTTTTAGAGTGAAAATTTATTCAATGCGGGAGCGTACTGCCCGCGAATAGCAGAATAAATAATGTGTTACAGGAAAGCAAAACTCTTTTATAACTTAATTTTGAAGGAACAGATACTCTTTTCCTTTTATCGACTCGTAAAGAAGTATGAAAATCAGAATTTATAATTTAGCTTAAAGGAATTGCAATAAGCACTCTGAATAGTAATATTAAGTATATAAAAAAAGAGAAGAACTCACCAATGTTCTTCTCTCTTTTTATATGTAATTAGGGTTTCCATAACTATAGATATGGATAGAGTAAATTAATGGATGAATAATTTACTCTTAAAATTATAACAGAACAAATAAAGATTTTGATATGTAATATTGCATCTTATAACCAACTTTTATACTGTTATAATGATAGAGATAAATTCTACAGCATTTTTCGAAGTACTGAACTAAACAGCAAATGAACATGAAATTTCTCGTAAATAAAAAAGGAAGAGAATAATAAAAATTCTCTTCCTTTTTTATATGTTCATAGATTTAGTGATATAGGAGAGATGTCCGGATTAAATTTCAACTACATAATTCTTCCAAACATCCAAATAAAAGGTATCAAAAATACTAACACATTTAATAGTATCCCGATTTTCGCTCCGATATTTTTATCTACTTCATAGGAAAAAATAGCTAAGATAAATCCAATTGGACAAAGAAATACAGGTAAAAGTATAGAAACTCCAAAAAATTCAGTTAAAATAATTTTGTATGAAACATTAACAATAGATAAAATCAATAAAACAGGTATTAAAATCGGTATAATTGTACCTATTCTCTTTTCCTTTATCATAATATCCTCTTTTTTATTCAAATAAAATACATTGACCTATAAATAGTAAAGAAAAAACACTGTCATTATAATCTGTACCCTTTGTAAAGGACATTTTTAAAAAAGTTAGGCAACATCAAGAAGATGATTTCTGTATCCAACAGGAGTCATCTTTTTTAAATTCCATTGATATCTATAGTGATTATAGTACGTCATATATTTCTTAATCTCTTGTTTCAACTCAGTAAAAGACTCGCAAGGTTTTATATGTGCTTCATCTTTCAGATGACCAAAAAATGATTCTTGTGGAGCGTTATCCCAACAGTTCCCTCTTCTTGACATAGATTGTCCGAGCTTTAGCTTTTTGACTAATTTTTGGTAGGTAGGGCTTGTGTAGTGGGCTCCTTCATCTGAATGAATATATGCACCTTCAGTCAATCGAATCCTCTTATTCCGTTTTAGTTTATGAAGAGTTGTTGTTACGAGGTCTAATGTCATCTGTTCTGAAACATGGTAAGCTAAAATTTCATTGGTTGAGCCATCTAAAATTGTAGATAAATAAGCTCTTTTATTCTTACCGTAAACTAAATAAGTGATATCTGTAAGAAGCGTTTTCCTGGGGTGTTTTGTTTAAATTCTCGATTTAATTGATTCGGCACTACTCGATGTTCTTTTGAAGCTTTCAGCATTCTTTTATAAGGATTTGCTTTCCGAATCGGACAGATAATCTCATATTTTTTCATGATTCTACGGATACGCTTTAAATTGTAGACAACTTGAAAATGACCCACCAATGTCATTTTTATTTGACGAGCCCCTTTCTTTCGATTTCTAAATCGAAGTGCTTTTAATATGATTTTTTTCACGATTTCATCTTGATTGTTCTTTTGTTTCCGTTGTTCTTGAGATGAAATGGAAAAATAATTATAGTATCCCGAACGGGATACACCAGCTACTTTACACAAATAACTCACCATATTTCTTAAGTTATATTTTATGATGACAGAACGAATCAGGATATATTTCTGACTAGGTGATAACGTTATTTCCTTCTCATCCTCCCTTCCATAAGTTTGATCTTTTTTAACAATTCATTTTCTGCCTTTAGTAAGTTCCGTTCGGCTTCTAAACGAGCATACTTCTCTTCTAACGTAAGCTCTCTCTCAAGAGTTCTTCCCGCGTTTTGGGTGCGTGTATCTCGCAAACCAAATACACCATTTTTTCTGTAAGCAGCACGCCACCTACTTCCTGATGACATAATTCGTTTCATTCCAATCATATCTATATCAAAACCACATTCTTCAAAAATATTTCGAGGTAGTTTTCCTTTCTCATTTTCCTCAATAAAAATACGCTTAAATTCATCTGTATAAGTGATACCTTTCTGACTTACAGATTTTATGAAGGGGTTATTTGATAGAATTTGAATGTCTCTTTCTGTAAATAGCTTTTTTGTCATTTTGAACTTTCTCCGATCCCAATTTTCTCTCATTATACAAGAAATACCCTATAGAATAGACTTTTTTTCAGTGTCTATTCTATAGGGTACATTTTATTAAGCTAGTGTTTTTTGTTTTCTTCCTTCTTGATAAGAAGTTTATAAATTATAAATTATTGCTGATAAGATAAATACAAATAATACATAGTTATATATTTTCGCTGTGCCATTCATTATTTTCACTACATTACTTAATAATCCAATTGTACAAAGACTGAATATCACCATTGTGGATCCTATAAAATTAATTGAATATCATTAATAAATGTTATATTTTAAAAAATTATATAAAATTACAATAATTTCATGTGAATTATTTTCGTATCAAAGGGTACACCTTTTGAAGTGGCGTGATTTCTATGAAAAACAATGTGTCAAAAAGTTGGAGATAACATTTTGAAGTAGGGGTACCGCCACATGCCCATTAACCTAGCAGAAGAGCTTGTCCCAAAAATGATAAAAACTATAAAAGACATAAAACAATAAACACGTATTTCATATTTACTTTTGTTGTGGCCGATAAAAAGCATCTACCAATTGATTATACTCGCTTCTTGAAATTTCTTTATTATACAGTTTAATTAATAACTCTTTATGCGCCTTCGAAAACGCTATTTTATCAATAAATTTTGGATACATACGATCATTTTCTCCCCGTCTGATAAATTATTCTGTTGAATTTCGTCTGTTTTCCCTGAATATTTTAAAAAATAAACCAACAATGTTTTATGAAATATTACATATCGAAATGATTGGACATTTTATAAGCGCTTACTATTACGAAAATGACAAAAACCCTTCATTTCTCCTATGAAGAGGGTGAAGCAAAAACATTAAACCATTATATTTAAAGTTTAATCTACATGAATCGACAAGGAAAGACTTTTTTAGACGAAATTATACATAATTTTATGTAATTGTACATATCCAAATAAAGTAAAAGTGTATTTAAAGTACCATTATATTATATTGAAAATATTTTTTAGTAGGAGGTTCATATGGATTAATTAAGATTATTATAGTTAATGTTTAATTATTAAAGTTAAATTATTTTAATGAAAATGAGTATGGTGAACTTTAAATAATAAAAAGAAAACAAAAGCGGAACCTTTCAATAGAAAGTAGGAATGAAGTTGTTATTTAAAGTATTAATGAAGATGATGATGTTGACTTTGTTAACGATAGAAAAGTTAAGCGCCCATAAAGGGTGCTTTGTTCTTTGTTATATATAAATTACAGAATAAATAATAATATGAATAAAATAGACAATTGGATTAAAAAAGTGTATATATCTCTTTGGTGATTAATTCAAACACAGTCCGATGCGAAAAAAAGATTTAATAAGACAATGGAAAACGGATTTACAGGAGATTTCTAAAGAAAAGGAGAGAAAAAAGAAAAAAAGAAGCGTAAGAAATACTATATTCCTGGTAGCTCATTTCATTTCATGACTAGCAAGTTCTTCTAAAAATGAAGGAGCAAAATATTGATATAATTCCGCAGTAAATAATTGGAGTTCATCTTGAATTGAAAGATTCATAAAAAATGCCATCCTTTCTGCATACTTCTAAAAAAATAATAGCGATTTTTTTACTATATAGATACAAATTTATCTTAACTTGATGGTGATATATGGTGACGCTGCATCCATCAAATTAAAAGACTATTCTTGAAGTTGAAACCACATTGTTATTTTCTTATGTTAATGAGAATAGCAATGTGGTTTTTATGAAATATGCACCAAAAACTTTATAGTAATAATTCTGATGTTACCTCTCTAGTTATTAGGATATTTTTTCTTAATATATGCAAACTAAACATACTATAAAAGGTACATAGAAAGTGAGGGAATCATGGCTAAATTTTTGACGCGTTTAAAATATAGAGACAATCCTAAGTCATGTTCAATACGAGGAAATACTCATTTTCAGGAAAAAAATATTGAAAACTCCCTCTTAGACGCTGATTTATCCAAAAACATAGCTGATATTCAGAATATATTTCGTCAAGCACCTGATTTAGTAATTCGGCGGTTTCAAATAACAGTAGATGGATTAGAAGCAGCTTTAGTATATTTATCTGGATTAACAGATAAAGAATTGATTCAAAATCATGTTCTAAGTCCTTTGATGCATAGTGATTTTGATACCGATACAGAACTTCCAATTCCATTAGGACAAATTAAGATTATTAATACATTGAGTCAGATTGAAAATGCTATTTTTGGGGGAGATAGTGTTTTATTAATTCACAGTCGAACAACAGCACATCAACTGGATACAAAAGGATGGCCACAAAGAAGTGTTGAAGACGCTCATAACGAAATAGCTCTAAAAGGTGCACATCAAGCATTCATAGAAACGGGAAGTCAAAATATCGCAATGATTCGAAGGTATATTCCTTATCGTGAATTAACGATAAAAGAAATAGTAATTGGTGTACGAAGCAAAACCAGAATTTCTATTTTATATTTGAAAGATGTAGCTTCTGAAGATGTGCTGAAGGAATTAGAAACACGAATTCAAAATATTACAGTCGACGCTGTTGCTAGTAATGGCGAACTTATAGAATTCATTGAAGATAACCCTTACTCACCGTTTCCGCAATTTATATTAACTGAAAGACCTGATTTGGCAGTATCTCACATTCTACAGGGCAGATTTGTAACTGTAATGGATCATTCGCCTAATGTGTTAATTACTCCAACAAATTTTATTTCCTTTTTTCAAGGAGTGGATGATTACGGTACAAGGTGGTTAGTTGCTTCGTCTATTCGGGTGCTTCGTTTTATCGCCTTTATGATTGCTTTATTTTTACCTGCGAGTTATGTTGCGTTTATTTCCTTTAATTTTGAAGTTATTCCTGTAGAGCTGTATTTATCTATTGCAGAATCAAGAACGCGCGTACCCTTTTCTCCAGTTATGGAAGCATTACTTATGGAAATAACATTGGAAACGATGAGAGAAGGGGCTTTAAGGATACCTACTCCGATCGGTCAGACAGTTGGAATTGTAGGTGGTATTGTTATTGGACAAGCGGCTGTTCAAGCGGGAATTGTAAGCAACATTATGATTATTGTTGTTGCTGTTACCGCCATCTCTTCTTTTGTTATCCCTAATTATGATATGGGAGCGGCAGTAAGATTTTTACGTTTTCCGATGATGCTAGCAGCTGCCTTATTTGGAATTGTTGGACTTGTTATCGGATGGATGACATTAATTGGACATCTAATCAGCCTTGAATCGCTAGGTACCCCTTACGGAACGCCATTAGCACCGTTTCGCTTTGCAGATATGAAAGATGCTTTTGTACGCTTTCCTTTATGGGCAATAAGAAGACGTCCTAAGGGTAAAAGAGCCATTCAATCTATTCGACAAGGAAAGAATCATAATAAAAGGTGAAATTATGAAAAAGTATGCCTATAATGAAATCACTCTTATGCAGTATATTGTTTTAATCAATGGAATGCAGGTGGCCACTGGCGTTTTATCGCTTCCCCGCGTGCTTGCAGAAAAAGCTGGAACAGATGGATGGATAGCAATATTGATTGGTTGGATATTCTCCACAATATCAGGTGTATTTATAGTGAAAACTGCTGCAAGATATCCCGAGGACACGATTTATGACATTCTTATACGATTGTTTGGAAAAATAGTAGGGAAAGCATTCGTTGTTATTTACATGATGTACTTCGCTTTTTATTCTTGTGTCGTTCTTGTGAACGCTATGCTTTATCTTAAGGGATGGCTTCTTCCAAAAACGCCTGACTATCTCGTTATCTTTTTATTTTCGATTCCTACCTTTCTTGTCGCACGTAACGGCCCTCGTATTATAGGGCGGTACTCCGAACTTACTTTTTATATGATGCTTTGGATTCCGTTATTTTTTTTGATACCTCTTAAAGAGAACGGAAGTTGGATGCCATTCTTTCCGCTCTTAAAAGAGGGGTGGAAACCTATATTTACGGCTGTACCGACCACTATTTTTGCTTATTTAGGATTTGATATTGCGTTCTTTTTATATCCCTTTTTACAAAAAAAACAGTATGCAGTCCATGGAATGGTTATTGCAAATACTTTAACGATGTTATTTTATTTATTTGCTACTTTTGTTTGCTTTGCCTATTTTAGCCCTGATAGCATTACGCAATTTAACCAACCAGTACTAAATTTACTTAAAGTAATTGAGTTTCGTTTTTTAGAACGTTTTGACATGATTTTATTGGCTCTTTACTTACCCGTTGTTTCCACAGCATGGATTCCCACCATATATTGCGCTGTATTTTGTTCAAGCCAATTACTTGGAAAACAAGACCACAGCTCTCATGTAGTTATTCTCTTATTGCTCATTATTGGATTCATATTTTGGACTCATCCTAGTTGGAATGAAGCCGAAATTTGGCAACAGGTATTATCGAATGCTGGATTAGGATTAACCTATATATTACCTATCATTTTATGGCTGTACTGCTATCTATATGAGAAGTTTCGCCAGGGGAGGATACATTGAAAAGAAAAGTACTATGTTGTATTTTGTTATCGGTATTCATGATGACTGGATGCTTTGATCAAACAAATGTTGAAGACGTTTCTCTTACTCTTGTTCTTGGTATCGATTTAGATCGTAATGATAATTTATTAGTGTATATATCAAGCCCTGTTTTCAATAAAGAAGCAAAGGTAAAAGAAGAAACTACTGTTGTGAAATCTGCTACGGTTCGAAAATCTAGAGACCAATTTGATGCTACTGTTATGGCACTTACCTCGGGAAGTAAAACACAGGTTATTTTAGTTGGAAAACGGTTACTGAAACAAAAAAATTGGATGAAATATCTCGATCCATTTTACCGAGATCCCAAAAATACAGTTACCACAAGGGTTGTTGCTGTAGATGGACCTGTTTCGGACGTCATCTTTTATAACCCAAAAGATAAGCCGCGTCTTCCTCTATATTTAACAAAACTAGTTGATACCGCCTCTTTAAGAAATATCACAGTAAAAACAAATCTTCAAGAACTACATGAACAAATAGCAGACAAAGGGTTAACAGCAAATATGACTGAGATGAAAAAAACGAAAAAAATATTTGTGACAGGTACAGCTTTGTTAGATGAAAAAGGAAGGTATAAATTAACACTAAAATACGATGAAAACAAATTATTACGCATTCTGCAACAAAGAACTACAGGTGATTTTCCATTTACAATTGCAATTAAACTAAAGTCGAATAGCCAGGATAAAGATTGGATAAGTTTTACTGCATATAATATTAAAGTAAAGACAAAGGTAAGATATGATAATAAGTTTATATTTAATACAGATATAAAGATGAGGGTCGGCATTACAGAACGGCTTTTTTTGTTCAATACAAGAAAGGATGCAGCAAAATTACAAAAGGCGATTGAAACTAAGCTGGAAGCTGATTTCAATCAATTAATAAAGAAAATACAAACTGTCAAAATCGACCCTATTGGGCTTGGGAGATATGCAAGAACTTACACATATCCAGAATGGAAAAAAGTCCAAAATAAATGGAATAATGAATTAGCAAAGGGTGATGTAAACGTCAAGGTAAATGTGAAAATTGGTGCGATGGGAACGATTAAGTAACATGAGTCCAACTGAAATTTGTACTAAAATTGCAAGTACCTTCTATTTTAGTAGGGGAAATATCTTTAATAGGTTTCCGCCCCATCACAATCGAGTTAAGCAAAACAAATACCCTAAAAATAGAAAATTGGCATCTCCAGGTGAAAAGGTACATTTTTCTATTTTTGGGTGCTATAAAATTCTTACGTTGATGGGCATGGGGTCACTATGCCATTTCGTCCAAATTGTACGTTTAGACACAATTTGGACGAAAATTAACCGATTCCCTGTACGTTAAGGAATCGGTATTTCGGCTGTTTTTATAATACAGGTTAAAATAAACAGCACTGTAGACTAATTGCTATGGTGTTTTAGCAGATGAAATAACCCATACTTTATATAGCCAAGGTTCATTATTTACGTCTATTTCTGTATGAACTTTAAAATGAGGGACCTCAGCTAATTGAAAACAGAGAGCGTAGGCAATTGGATATTCATCTGAACAGCTCCATTTCTTAAATGTTTTCGATATAATAAATTATAATATTATCTGTTTTGATTATCTTATATTGAGAGGTACTCTATAAAATTTAAAAATGAATTTGTAATAGATTGAAAAAATTATGATTTGGGTTATCTCTTTGGGGTAGTGTATTTTTGTTAACTTGATGGGAAAAGTACATAAAACCAATGACTTCCAAACATACTAATGAAATATTTTGGGGGTGAGTTTTATGGAGAAAAAAGACTTTGAAAAAGTTTATAATGATTACTTACATCAAGGGGAAGAACAAGCTCAATTGGAAGTAGCCAGGGAAGTCGATTCAGGAGCAGAACAAATAGTTGCAGTTCGTAAAAATGATGAAGGTGATTTAATTGCTTTTAAAACAAGTAGCGGTAGAGAGTTAGATTATATTACTGCTCTTGATGAGGCAAAATCAGGGAAGTTAGCTCATGTGGATGTATTTCATAAGTATGGCAGGGATATTATACGTAGTGAACCTGACGGTATGAAAGAAAATAACTTAGACAATTTACCTTCTTTTTAAACGGGTAAACCTCAAGAAGAGAATGTTAATTTGGATATTCTCTTCTTTTCTTTGCTAAGTTTTCCCTACAAATAGAAGGTTCATTTCTAGAGTGAAATCTCTTTTTTAAACAGCTCTCTAAATTTCTCTCTATCTTCTGCTGTAAATGGTTTTGGCCCCTTTGTACGCTTGCCGCTTTTTCGAACCATTGCACTTAAATAACGTGTTTGTAACAATTGGTCGATGTTTTCATTCGTATACTTATAGCCTTTATGGTGTAGAACGATACAGCCTTTTGCTAAAGCGAGCGAAGCAAGACCGTAATCTTGCGTTACGATTAAATCTTCTTTTTTTGCTAATTGCATAATCCGGTAATCCGCAGCATCTGCTCCGGAATCAACATAAATTGTTTCCACACCTGCAGGCTGTTCCGCATTAGAATAATGAGAGAAGCTAGTAACGAGGGTAACAGGAATTTCCGCATTCGTAGCTTCAAAGATAATAATATCTTTTACAGGACAAGCATCTGCATCAACGTAAATTTTCATTTTATCACTCCTATAAAGTGAAACTTTAATCAGTGGGGGTTTTGTTCATCCACCACTGATTATTAGTTGAACCAATCGGGCGTTTACGGGCAGTTGATCCCTCACCTAACTTCTTTGCTTTTGCTGAATTTTGAGGTGGGGGTCTTATTGCCCACAAATAGCGGGATAAATAGGTTCGTGTTGATAATAATGGTAGATTTATCTTTTGTCAAACGAGATCTCTTTACCTTATGTTATTTTTCACAAACCAAAATTGCCTCACGCAAACGAGAAATACCTTCTTCAATTTGATCAATATTCACTTTCCCGTAAGATAAACGAATATAACCATCTTTCGCGCCGAAAATACTACCTGGCATAAAGGCGATTTCTTGTTTTAAGCTCTGCATAATGAGCTGTTTTTCGTTTATCGGTTCGTTTAATTTCCCCCATATGTATATACCGCCGGTCGGGTTTGAGAAAGAGATTTTATCGTGAAGTTTTTCGTTTAGGGCACGGACGATAATGTCTCTTTTTTCTGCTAGTTGTTTTCGTAAAGGAACTATATGCGACTGAAATGGTACGGTTTCGAAAAATTGCTGCATAAGCCATTGCGGGAATATACTCATTCCTAATTCCATTTGGTGACGCGCATCTGATAATCGTTCGACTACAGACTGCGGGGCGACAAGCCAGCCAACTCGTAACCCTGGCGCAATCATTTTTGATAAGGAATGTACATAAATGACAGTTCCGTTTTCATCAATCGATTTTAAAGTAGGGCAAGGTTGTTTATTTTCTAACGTAAGTAAACTAGACGGATCATCTTCAACGATCGCAATACGTAAGTCTGCGCAAAGTGATAACAGTTTTTTTCTACGGTTTGGATGCAGCATCGTTCCCGTAGGATTTTGGAAATTTGGATTTAAAAAGATCATTTTAATACGATGCTTTCTATATAACTCTTGCACATCATCCGGATTAATACCATGCTCATCGACAGGTAATGGGAAAATACGAATACCTGCTGATTGGAATAACGGTAATGAGTAGCAGTGAGAGGGACTTTCGAAAGCAACTGCATCACCTGGGTTTAATAAGCATTGCACGATAAGGTGAAGTGCTTGCTGCGCGCCAGATGTAATCATAATCGATTGTTCAGTCGCTTCAACCTTCAAATATTTTTTCATATATTTTACTACCGCTTGTCTTAGCGGGAGATACCCTTGCGGATGATCGTAACTTAATGACTGTGTTAACGGTTGTTCTCGTAAAATCGTTTGTAGTTGATCGTGAGGATAGAGGTTACAACCGAGCTCTCCGTTTGCGAAATCTATAATGTTTTCATTTTGCTGTACTTCTGCGCGAATATGGCGAAGTAACGGTAAGTTTGGTAAAAAAGTACCACCCTCTACGAAACCCCTCCAGTTCGGCGTTAATGTTGGAGAAACGCCCCACATATGTGTACTCACACGTGTACCTTTACCGGTCGTACTTTCTACAATTCCCATTGCGCGAAGTTCATTATAAGCAGTCGTTACCGTACTTCGGTTTACATTTAACTGCGTAGCTAATTTCCGTTCTGAAGGGAGGAAGCTACCTGGGGGAAGCTCTCCGTATGTAATACGTCTTTCAATAAAGTCAACAACTTGCTGATAAATTGGGATTTTACTGTCGTTATCTAGCTTCCATTCCATACAAACGCCTCCGCAAATCTTATATACATCAAGTATAACAAATTGGCTGGGTAAAAAAACAGCCAATTGGACGGTGTTATATCCAGCCAATTTTACTATGCTAAATAGGGAAGGGGAGATTCGGATGAAACGATGGCAAATGGAATGGCTCCTAGTATCAGTAGCTTTAGTATGGGGAGCAAATTATACAATTGGAAAGTATGGCGTGGCATTTATGTCATCCATTCAATTTAATAGTTTACGATTTTTAGTAGCATCACCGGTATTATTACTTATTACATTTATTATGGAACGCTCATTACGTATTGAAAGAAAAGATTGGTTACGATTACTAGCAGTCGGTATCGTTGGAACGACAATGTATCAAACGATGTTTATGCTATCTGTGAAATATACTTCAGCAACGAACGCCTCATTATTAATTGCGATGTCACCTATTTTCACAGGGATATTAGCAGTATTGCACAAACAAGAACGTTTTTCGATGAAAGTACAAATTGGTTCAATAGTAGCCTTTGTTGGTGCAGCATTCGTTTTATTAACAGGGCATTCAGGAGGAGCAACTTATGAGTATGCGTGGCTCGGAAATGTAATTGGATTAGTCGCAGCAGTTGCGTGGGGATGGTATCCAATTTTAGCGCAACCACTTATTACAAAATACTCCGCAATGAGAGTCACATCATGGTCTACTTTAATTGGAATTGTACCACTCGTTGTATATTGTTTATTCAATGTAAATACGTTAACGTGGCCAGTAGATATGCCAAGCTGGGGATCACTAGCATATTCAATTGTCTTTGCGACAATTTTCGGACTCGCAATGTGGTATGTAGGCATTAGTAAAATCGGCTCAACGAAAGTAATGGTTTATATGTACCTTGTACCATTGTTCGCAGTTATCTTTGCGGCTGTAACAATTGGAGAACAAATAAACATGATGCAACTAGTTGGCGGGCTTATAATCTTTATCGGTTTATATGTTGTGAAAAAAGGCGGAATAAAAAAGCCAGCTTTAAATTTGAAAAAAGTAAGCTAATAGCGAAAAGGATCTCTTTCATATAGAAGGAGATCCTTTTTGTTTTTGTAATAAAAGCGCTTGTTCAACGGCCCATTTTTGATGATCGTGAATTAGAAGTTTAACAGCAAGCGATGGAGACATCCAACTTAAAATATGATCCTCCTCATAGTTTTCGGTTTGCTTATGTACCATGTTCGCAATGTAAAAGAACCCATCATTTAAATAATACGTGTCTTCATTTTCTGCATAAAAATATCGCGCTGCATTACCGATATACTGTTCAATTTCAATTGTCCATCCTAATTCCTCGAGTAATTCACGATGCAAACATCCTTCTTTTGTTTCATTACCTTCCATACCGCCACCTGGTAAAAAGTAACGTTCTCCATTTTGAATGATAGCTATGTTTGAAGTAGTTGGATCAAAAATAACCGCATAACAGCTCGGCCGTAATACATACTGAACAGTAGGTTTTTTAGAACCAAATGTGAGTTTCGAAATCATAAAACACGACCTTTCTCTATAAAATACATAAAAGGGATAATAAGGTAAATGTCGAATTATATTAAGATAATCATAGTTGATTGGAGTGATAACAAAATGATAAATCGAAAGTGTTCCAGATGTAAAGAAATAACAGGGACAATACATGGTGGTAAAAAAATTAATGAAGAATTTTTATGCGAAGATTGTCTTCAAAAAGGAATTGCGAGTGGGGAAATCGAATTATCACAAGTGGAGAAAGAACAAACTTCGTATCTTTCTATAAAAATATTAAAAATAATGAGTGTTATTTATTTAATAGTATCTATTATAACCACTTTTTCTGCTGGAGCACTTATACAGGATCCGGGGCTTGGTGGAATATCATTTTCGATAACAGGTGCAGTTGGTGTTATGATAATTGGATCGATATTCCAATCTGTTCTTGTATTTTGTGGTATTTGGGTATTCATTCTTTTAGTCGAAACGGTTATTAAAATATATGAGAAAATGAAGTGAGTGAGAGGGAGAAATACATGCGAGTAAGAAACATTCAAGGGGAAGATTATGTGAAGATTCATTCCGTATTAAATGATTGGTGGGGTGGAAGAGACATGGCTAGTATGTTGCCAAAATTGTTCTTCGTTCACTTTCAAGAAACGAGTTTTATCATTGAAGAAGAAGGAGAAACGTTAGGTTTCCTATGTGGTTTCTTTTCACAAACTCATAAAGATGAAGCGTACGTTCATTTTATCGGTGTAAATCCGAAATATAGAAGAAAAGGAATCGCATCGACATTATATTCTTATTTCTTGGATGTCGCTCGTGCAAATAAACGTAAAGTTGTAAAAGCAATCACGTCACCAGTTAATAAAAAATCGATACAATTTCATCAAGAAATTGGCTTTGAAATTGAAGCTGGGGATGATGAGGTAGATGGTGTATCCGTACATACAAATTACGATGGGAACGGCGGGAGTAGAGTTTTATTTTTAAAAAATGTGTAAAAGTAGGCTAGCGTGAAGTTAGCCTTTTTGTTGTAAGGAGGAAAGAATATGGAGAGTTCTCAAAGTAGAAACGAGTATTTACGACGTATTTATAAAGTGCAAGATTATATAGAATCACATATAAATGATTCACTTTCAGAGGATATAGTAATGTATTGAGGCATTTCATACAGCCAATGTTAATCAGTACAAGAACGAGTTTGCTCTTGTGCTCATTGACATCCACTGGAGATAACAAAACTGAACTCCAATGCCTGCTGTAAGCCTCATAATAAGGTTATATTACTTTTGATTTTGTATTCACTTGTTGTTTTTTCTTTTGCATGGAAGCAAGACCAGCAAATAAAGCCATTATTACTAGCATGCCACCTATTACAGCATTCGCTTCAATACCGATATGTTCAATTGCAATACCACCAATTGTCGAGCCAAACGCCATTCCTACATGGACTGCTGAGTTGTTTAGACTTTGCTGAATGTCCGATGTATTAGGTGCAGATACGATT
This sequence comes from Bacillus altaicus, assembly GCF_042136375.2. Taxonomy (NCBI): domain Bacteria; kingdom Bacillati; phylum Bacillota; class Bacilli; order Caryophanales; family Bacillaceae; genus Bacillus; species Bacillus altaicus. Next base: position 2,582,876 of record NZ_CM143394.1, read on the forward strand.
AAATAGCTTTGAATAGCTGGTTGAAGTGCCCAGCTCAGCATACTCCAAACTATCATAACGATAAGGAAAAGTACTGCGTTATATGTTGTAAAAGGAAGAATGAAAATGGATACTGCAAATACGGGAATTACAGTAATAATTGTTTTCTTAGGACCTATACGATCTGACAACAATCCACCTACACCTCCGCCGATGATAGCAGCGATACCGACAATCAAATACATTACGCTTATCCAGTTTCCATCAAGACCGAGTGTTCTTTGTAAGAAAGGCGTCAGGTAGGCATAAAGCGTTAAATGGCCTCCAAAGAATAACACGGATGTAAGTTGAATGCATATAATTTTTTTGTTTTTTAGTGTTTGTAGTTGTGCATGAATTGATATACTTCGTTTCGGTTCCATTTTTTCTAATAATAATTGGATACATACAATTGAAATTGCAGTTAAAACGACAATAAAGACAAAAGGAGCGCGCCACCCAAAGGCGTTACCGAGCATCAATCCAAAAGGAACACCTAAGACGAGAGAAGCACTTACACCCATTAAAACCAAACTAATCGCACGAGCACGGTAAATCTCTGAACTAATATTGGATGCGATTGTTAAACAAAGGGAAATTAAAAGCGCTGCGCACATTGCAGAGATGATTCTATTAACTAAAAGCATAGTGTAACTTGTGCTTAAGACAGTTATCATATTGGCAAACAACGCCACAGATAAAGTCAAAAGCATTAGCCGTTTTCGTGCCATCTTTGATGTAGCAGAAAGTAGCAGGGGCCCAGATATGGCAAAAGTTAACGAAAAAACGGAGATTAACATCCCTGCTTTGCCTAGGGAAATACCGAGATCATTTGCGACTAAAGGAAGAATACCTCCAAAAATCATCTCTACTAGGCCGACGACAAACGAAACAATCGTCAGTAAATAAACACGTTTGTTCATAAAACACCTCTCTTTAATAATTTTTTGAAAATGCACTTCAATATGAAAGGTTAACATTCAATTATTTAAAGAGCAAGCTCAATAATAAAAAAAGAATTTAAAGTAATTTTCTATATTCATAAATATCATTTGATTCAGAAAAAATAAATCACCCCGTAACTTTCCACTATAAAAAATCGTTAAACAATAGAGATGATTTTTAATCATGAATGGGGGAGAAACATGAAGATTCTAATTCTAGGTGGTACACGTTTTTTAGGAAGAGCTTTCGTAGAAGAGGCTTTGAAAAGAGGGCATGAAGTTACATTATTTAATCGCGGAACAAATAATGAAATTTTTCCTGAAGTAGAGCAGTTAATCGGTGACAGAAATGATGATGTTTCAAGTTTAGAAAATCGAAAATGGGATATGGTCATAGATACGTGTGGATTTTCTCCTCATCACATTAGGAATGTAGGAAAAGTACTTAAAGATAATATAAAGCATTATACATTCATCTCAAGCCTTTCCGTATATAAAGATTGGATCCCGTATCACATAAAAGAAGATTATAAATTACTACCTGAACCACCAAGTGATAAGGTAAAAGCTGTAGAGAATGGTGAAATATCTCCATATGAGTATTACGGTGCGCTTAAGGTATTATGTGAAAAAGAAGCAGAGAAGTATTGGCCAGGTCGTGTTTTACATGTAAGAGCAGGACTTCTTTCGGGAATGTTTGATTATACAGATCGGCTTCCATACTGGGTTCAGCGCGTAGCAAAGGGCGGCAATGTATTAGTTCCTGGTAGGAAAGACCGCCCAGTACAGTTCGTTGATATAAAAGATGTCGCAAGCTTTGGACTAAACATGGCAGAAAACAATAAAGTAGGTACATTTAATGTAACGGGTCCGAAAGATGAATTGACGATGGAAGAGTTATTAAATACGTGTAAAAAGGTTACGAATAGCGATGCTGCATTCGTTTGGGTTGATGAATCGTTTATGCATGAGAATAAAGTACAGCCATGGACGGAAATGCCATTGTGGCTTCCTGAAACTTTTTCATTAGAAGGTGAAACAGAGCCATGGAAAGGGGGATTCTCTATTAATATAGAGAGTGCAGTTAAAGAGGGTCTTACTTTTAGAAGTTTAGAAGATACAGTTACAGACGTGTATGAGTGGATGGAAGAAACGAAAGATAGGGAATTAAAGGCAGGTATTTCAATTGAAAGAGAAAAGGTGCTGTTAGATAAATGGTATGAAATAAAGAGAGTTTAAATAAGAATCCTATGAAAAAAGGACTCTGTCTATTGGCTAAACAGAGTCCTAATATTCATCTACCACTCAATCGGCTCTTCTCCGTACATTTCCCATAACTTAGGAAACATGTTTTTCAATCCTTCTTCGTCATCTTCATCCCAATCAAACTCAAAATCTGTCTCGTCGAATTTTTCATTGGATAAAACATGATAAAGTGTGAAGTAAGTATCATCTTCATCCCCAGTTTTCTCCATATATACTTCTTGTCCGAAATATAGAGTAAGTTCTTCTAATTCTAGGGCGTCATCTTCGCTCATATTGTCTAAAACAGGAATTAACAGTTCTGGATCTTCAATACACGCTGCATAAACTTCTTTTCCTTGGAACAATAACCATCCGCGGAAGTAATCAAAAGAATCATCCGAACAACCACCCATAATAATATAAGCAGCTGCCCATAAGTGAGACGTATAGGAACCTTTCAAAATACGATGCATATGCGTATCAAAAGCTACAATTTCATGTACTGTACGTTTAGCAAGGTGAGAAGTAAGCCATTCTAGTTGTTCTTCTTGATCTTCACCTTTCGTTTTCGCACGAGCGAGTAGCTCCCAAAATTCTTTTTCCGTTAGCGTTTTTTCTTTTATGTAATCTTCCCCTAAGATAGGGTCTGTATATCCCTTTTTACGTTTAGAAGCGATTAGTTTGTTAGCTTCTTTTATGCATCCTTCTTCTGTTTCAAACTCTTTCGCTTTCACACTACCAGCTGTGCCAATTTTTCCGTAAAACACAACATAGTCTTTTTCTTTCACAACGATTTTCCAAAACTTATTTGATTTCTCAGTTTGCTGGATTAATAACGTTTCCATTCGTACCCCCATATTGCTTTTCTAGTGTGCCTTGTGATTGTAACATATGTATAAACACCTGTAATGACAAAAAGATGAGTGTAGTTTTTGGAAAGTTCGAAAATCATTGAATGAAATAGAAAAATTTAGTAATCTTATTTGTACAGCACATACATAATAGTTTTGTAATAATTCGATGTTTAATTTATAGGGGGCATTAGGGATGGATCTTACATTTAAAGTAGAGAAAACATGTTTTAATTACCGAGTTGGAGCGATTTGCAAACAGGGTAATAAAATACTTATTTTGCAAGGTGACGGTGAAGATTTTTGGTATGTACCGGGCGGACGCGTGAAAATGCTAGAAAATAGTGAAGATGCGTTAAAACGAGAGCTTGCAGAAGAAGTGGGTGTTCCTATTAAAGTGAAGAGATTAATATGGTCAGTAGAAAATTTCTTTACACTTTCTGAGCGAAAGTTTCATGAAATTAGCTTTTACTATGAAGTAGAGCTGCATGAATTACCCGCGAATGGAGCCGATCAATATATTCTGAATGAAGAGGGTAGAACATATATGTTTAAGTGGGTGCCAGTAGAAGAGTTAGATGCATATAACTTACAACCAGCATTTATAAAAGATAAAGTAAAGGATTTATCAGTTCATACAGAACATATCGTTTTACAAAAGTAAACGTGTCCGGAGGGGAAAACGGTGAAGGGGACTAAAAAAGAGATACATATAGATGATAAAGTCATTCGTTACACACATATCGAAAAAGGTTCTAATACGGTTTGCTTTATGTTTTCAGGTTCAGGTTACAATTATGATAAACCATTATTCTATTATGCAACGATGTTAATGCTTGAAAATAAAATTGATGTAGTACATATTCATTATTCTTACGATGGACAATTAATGGAAAAACCAATGGAAGAAATAACGAAAATAATGATGGATGATATTAATCCTGTAATAAATGAAGTGTTGAAAAACGGGCAATACAGCAATTCGATGTTTTTAGGGAAATCACTCGGAACGATCCCAATTGCAAATGATTTAATGAAGAGAGAGGAATACTTACAGTCAAAGATGTTATTACTTACACCTTTACTAGCGTATCATTCGATTTTTGAGTCAATCTTACATAGTCATCACGACGGGCTTTTAGTAATTGGAGACAAAGATCATCAATACAATGCAAATCAAATGGAGCAATTAGATCAATCGAATTTAAAGATTGAGATTGTCAAAAATGCAAACCATTCTTTAAATGTTGGAGAGTTTGAAACAGAGAATTCAATTACAGCTATAGCAAAAATAATAGAAAAACTTAAAGAAGTTGTTAGGATGAACTAATTTAAGTTTCAATACATGCAAAAAGAGGTGCGAATTGCACCTCTTTTTTGTTTAATAAGCCTTCAACACATGAAGTAAATAATCCTTTCGATTCAGCGGATTAAAGTCAACGCGTTTTCGAGTAGGGAAGGGAGCCGTAAGTTTTGTAAAATCACCTGGCTTTGTTGTGAAGATTCCTTCTCCTTCAGTAAATGAATGGAGCATTCGTTTGAAATTCTCTGTTTTCGAAACAGGTAATGATCCTGTTAAATGGTAAGAATCATTATGCAACGTAGGCTCTGCAAAAGTTGTTGGGATAGCAGCTAGTTTATACATTGCGGTACTAATTGCTTGCTCCGGAACAGTTAATTCAAATTCGTTTAATGGTTCATATACACATGTTTCAGCTTGCTTTAAAGCAGCCATTAATACGAGCGGTGTTAAGTTTCTAAAGTCACTCGCTGTTGTAACAGGGCTTGCATAACCAGTATGTGTTAACGTGACGATAATGTCAGTAACTTCCCAGCCGTATAAACCTTGTTTTAACGTTTGAAATACTGTATCTTCAATTGCTTTATGAAACGCTAAAGGCAGTGATCCAAGTTCAACACCTAAGTTATACGTTATGCCAGAGTTAAGTTCACCACGTTCCACTTTGAAACCGATTGTCGCGTAAAATGGATTCGCTTTTTCACCCATTACTTCAACGCTATTCCCTATGCGAATTGGTTTTTCAATACATACAACTCGCGTGTTTGAAAAGGTAACTTGTAGACGGTATTTTTCATAAAGTGTTGTTTCAATAACTTCTTTTTGCACTTCACCGAAAAGGCGAATGTATAGTTCATTATGAACATTGTCTTTCCAAACCTTTATGAGAGGATCTTCTTCGCATAGTTCCATAAGAGCAGCGTATAAATCATGAATTCGTTCTTTTGGCACTGCTTCAATAGCAGCTTCCATTTGCGGTTCGGCAAAGTGAATATCTTTTATATAATCCGTCCGTTCACCGATAATGTCCCCAATTTTGATATTCGTAAGTCCCCACACTTTACAAAACTCTCCACTATGAACAGTAGAGGCTTGAACTGCATTTCCGTTATGAAATATGCACATTTTTTTAATCTTTTCTTTATGCGATAGAGACTCACTACGCTGAATATCAACATATTTTCTAACGTGTAAACAACCAGAAAATAGTCTTACGTAAGCAATCTTTTCGCCAGAAGATTCACGTTCAATTTTAAAAACAACACCGGATAATGTTTCATCTTGTGCCGATTTAGTAGCTGGAATTAAGGCTGAAATATTTTCAAGTAGTTCAGTTACACCTATACCTGTCATTGCTGAACCAAAAAAGATAGGGAACACATTTGCTTGCTGTATTTGCTTTTCGAGTTCTTTTCTTAATAGTGCGTCCGGTATTCTTTCGTTATTTACATATGATGCAAGCAATGATTCCTTATATGGCACTAATCGTTCAATACAATCGTCATATGACTTATATTCAATAATACGAGCTTCCTTTGTTCCTTCGTTCTCTACAGAGTAGAAGGGGAATACATCATTTGAAAGAATTGCTTTTATTTGTTTCATAACTTTTTCAGTATTTGCGCCACTACGGTCTATTTTATTTACAAATAAAACAGTCGGTATGTTTAGTTTCTGTAGTGTTCGCATTAAAATCTTCGTTTGTGCTTGCACACCTTCAACGGCAGAGATAACTAAAATGGCACCGTCTAAAACGCGGAATGATCGTTCCACTTCAGCGATAAAATCAGCGTGTCCAGGTGTATCAATGACATTTACTTTTAAATCATCAATAAAGAAAGAAACGACAGATGCTTTAATCGTAATTCCGCGTTGTCTTTCTAATTCCATTGAGTCAGTTTGCGTATTGCCACTATCTACTCGGCCAACTTCTTTAATCACATTCGTTTCATAAAGAATACGCTCAGTCAAACTCGTCTTGCCAGCGTCTACGTGCGCGACAATCCCTATATTTATTGTTGTCATATATAAATATCCTCATTTCATTTTCCATTTTTATTTCCTCATTTCTATTTGTGTATTGCCGCATTACGATCACTCTCCAGTCACTTAAATTATTACTATTATAATGCAATTTACATTTTTTGTAACGTGATAAAGTCCCTTGTTTTGGAAAAATATTAATAGGTGAACATTAAAAAAATAAACAGGAAAAACAAAATGCTTGCATTTTATCTTGGTATCTATTATATTAATTGACATATCAACTATTGATGCATCAAATGTTTTTTGTTCCAAAAGTAAAGGAGGGGTAATTTGACAAGTTCATGCTCAAAAGAAGCAATAATTTTATATAAATTACACTTTCTCAATAAAGAAGTAAGTTCGAAGTTTGAAGGGTGTACGGGTATGAGTCAGTCTAGATTAGAACTCATACTTCAGTTATATGAAGTAGATGAAATTAGTCAAAAAGCACTTCAGCAAGAAGTGAATATTGATAATGCCGCGATTACGAGGCATTTAAAACAGCTGGAAGCAAACGGAATGATTACAAGACGTAAAAATCCAGATGATAACAGAATTACGTTAGTTTCTCTTACAGAAGAGGGGCGAAATAAAATTCAAGTGTATCAAGAGGAAAAAGAGCGTTTCGCTACTTCAGCATTTAAAGGATTAAGTGAAGAAGAACGCGACAATCTTTTAACGATGTTAGACCGCATTCAAGAAAATATAAAAGAACTTTAAAAAAGGGAGAATACAACTATGACTAACTCAGTAAAAACAAATGATTTTAACGAAATTTTAACAGGACGTCGTTCAATTCGTAAGTACGATCCTTCAGTGAAAATTAGTAAAGAAGAAATGACTGAAATTCTTACAGAAGCAACCCTTGCACCATCTTCAGTAAACATGCAACCATGGAGATTCTTAGTGATTGAAAGTGACGAAGCAAAAGCAACACTTGCGCCACTTGCGAAATTTAATCAATCTCAAGTAGAAACCTCTTCAGCAATGATCGCTGTATTTGGTGACTTAAACAACTTTGATAACGCAGAAGAAATTTACGGTACAGCAGTAGAGCGCGGTTTAATGCCAGCTGAAGTAAAAGAAGATCAAATGCAAAAACTTTCAGGTTACTTCTCAATGGTTACACCAGAAGTAATGAAAGATACTGTTTTAATTGATGGTGGTCTTGTAGCAATGCAATTTATGCTAGCAGCTCGTGCTCACGGTTATGACACTTGCCCGATTGGTGGATTTGAAAAAGACCAAATCGCAGAAGCATTCGGATTAGATAAAGATCGTCACGTACCAGTTATGTTAATTTCAATCGGAAAAGCTGCTGACAGTGGTTATCCATCAGTACGTCTTCCAATTGAAAAAGTTGCCCAGTGGAAGTAATTTTATAAAAACAGAAATAAGTGAGATATGAGAGGGGAAACACCATGATTATTATTCACGCAATATTTCAAGTAGATCCAGCAAAACAACAATCATTTTTAGAAGAAATTCAGCCACTACTTCATGGTTCAAGAGAAGAAAGTGGAAATGTATCTTACGATTTATATAAAGATACTGAAAAAGAAAGTGTTTATACGATGGTAGAAGTATGGAAAGATGAAGCAGCAGTTGCGAGTCATAATACGAGTGAACACTTCACATCTTTCGTTAGTAAAGCATCACAGTTTTTAACTGCTCCGCTTGATATAAAGGTTTATAGCGGTGAACTAGTAAAATAATATGGTTATAGAAGGTGACTTTGGCGTATTGCTGAAGTCATCTTTTTTGTTTTTATATAAGTCATTCCTATATTTCCTTTTAAAACAATGTGTTATAATTCTGAAAATAATAATCCTTAATTTTCAGAAAAATAAGAGGCGGGAGATAAATATATGAGCATATTAAAGAAAATCACTGACAATATTTCAAAGGTCATTATAGGGAAAGATGAATCGATTGAACTAGCAGCTATAGCTCTTATAGCAAGAGGACATATTTTATTAGAAGATGTACCGGGGACTGGAAAAACAACTTTAGCGAAAAGTTTAGCAAAAAGTGTGGAGGCTAAGTTTCAAAGAATTCAATTCACAGCTGATACTTTGCCGGGCGATGTCATTGGTCTCGAATATTTTGATGTGAAAGAACTTTACCATTTCATGAACAGAGAAGGTCTTATGAAACGATACAGCAATGGTTAAAACGAATATGTCGAACGATAGACATTATTCCGATATATGAGTCTGTTCGCTATGGTGAAAAGACGTATACGGAGTTAGATGTAGAGAAGACTATCCGGTGGATAGAACGGGATGGAAAAGGTCGGTATGAATAGTAGAATGTACTATATCAAGATAAAAAAGGTGGCGGGGTTAATCTGAATGTAAAAATTATATAAGTAAATGAAATTAATTTACTTATATAATTTTATTTACTTATATTTAATTGCATGTTAATGTATAGTTAATTTTTTAATATCTCTACCAATGGAAAAAGAATATACAAGCTATATGTAACTCTTTATAGAGTATTGCTTCTTTAATTGTTCATGAGTATATCTTTGTTTTATTAATATAGAATGAAAAAAGGATGTATTAAAGCTAAACGATTAACGGGTAGCATGTAAATAAAAAATTACATGAGTTTAGTAAAAACTTATAATTTATTTTAAGGGTGTGAAAATATAATGAAACCGATATTGAAAAGTATACTTCTTTCCTTTATTTTTTCTGCAGTAGGGATGTGTTGGCTACTGCTCATGTTATTTAGAGGAGGCGGAGATTGGTTATTGTCTTGGATAGGTGTATTAATGGTATATTTATCTTTATACACTTTAATAGATTTATATTGCAAAAATACATACGAAAAAATATTAAATAAATTACTTATAAAATCAACAGTTACTACCTTTAGTTTTGGAGTATTAGGAATCACATTTGGTATAATACACGAGCTATTAACACCATGGAGTCTCAGTTTAATGGTTTGGTATTGGGTGCTAATACTATTTTTATTTTTAACGACCATAATATTATTAGTTATTTTAGTATTGGTAAATCGTAAAAATCATAATTTCACCGTGGGATATAGAATACTTATACTTCTAAATATATTTCTTACTTTAGGACCAGTATTGTGGCCACTATTTCTTACTATTCTTGGAAATGGTATGAATGCTAGTGCAGGATGGTAAAAGTGAATAGAGATTAGTTGTTTAAAGAATAGAATGGAATAAAAAGTTGATATAGGGTTTTAAATATTTAAGAGAGCGTGTTTACATAAAAAATGAAAACACGTTCTTTTTTATTGTTAATCTTAATATGAACTCATTATATTCATAAGATAATCCAATCAGGATAAAATATATGTTATTGAAACAAACATATATGTACCTTTGAAGCGAACACAATTAATGAATCATCTTAAAAATAATAAAGACGAGGTGGAATGAAAATAAGGGCAGTTAAGTGACTGTCCTTATTTTTATTTTACCTTTTTAGTTTCATACACAACTCTTTCTCAGCTTATCGTATCAAGATTTGAACGTAAGTATTTCGTAAGGAATGGATAAGAAAAAAGAGAGATTTATCATATAGGATTAGAGTATAACTTGAATCAATACGATATTAATAGAGGAGAGAGAGCCTTATGAAAAAATGTAATTCAATAAAGTTAGCAAGTTTGTCAGTTCTATTAGCAGGTACTACTCTATTCACACCAGGTTTTACTGTGAAAGCAGAGTCAGTACAAAATATATCAAGTCCGTCACAATCACATGATCAAAAGAATCGGAATGGTTGGAAACAAGTAATGCAGGAATCAGTACAGCTTGGAACACCAGGGGTATTAGCTAAGACGTTTAACAACGGGAAAACTAGTAGCTATACTGCTGGCGTGGCGGATTTAAGTACAAAGAAACCGATAAAATCGGATTATCGTTTTCGGATTGGTAGCGTGACGAAGACGTTTACTGCTACGACTGTTCTTCAATTAGTAGGAGAAAATCGCGTACAACTTGACGATCCAATTGAAAAGTGGCTACCAGGCCTCATTCAAGGAAATGGGTATGATGGCAATCAAATTACGATACGTCAACTTTTGAATCATACGAGTGGTATAGCTGAATACTTAAAGTCAAAAGACGCTGACATAATGAATTCAAAAAAAACGTATACAGCAGAAGAAATAGTGAAAATGGGACTTTCTCTGCCTCCAGATTTTTCGCCAGGTAAGGGATGGTTGTATTCAAACACAGGATACGTCATATTGGGAATGCTTATTGAAAAAATAACTGGAAATAGTTATGCGGAAGAAATTGAAAAGCGAATTATTGAACCTTTGGACCTGTCAAATACGTTTTTACCAGGGAATTCGGCCGTTATACCAGGAAAGAATCATGCTCGGGGGTATATGAAAATTGACGGAACAAGCGAGTTGAAAGACATAACGTATTATAATCCGAGTTTAGCTAATTCAGCTGGAGATATGATTTCTAATGCGGACGATTTAAATAAGTTCTTTTCTTCTTTACTCGGTGGTAAGTTACTGAAGGGAAATCAACTAAAAGAAATGCTTACTACAGTTCCTATAGAAGGAGAAGGCGTTGGTGACGGATATGGTCTTGGAATCTATGAGACTAAACTTCCAAACGGTGTTTCAATTTGGGGTCACGGAGGGGCAATTCCTGGATTTACTACTTTTGCTGGGGGAGTAATTGGAGGCAAACATACATTGACGGTCAGTAATAACTCTTTAGGTGCGATTGATATTATTACGCAGTTTAATAAAATGATGCAAATTGAATTTAATAAATAGAAAAAGAAAATGAATTAGAATCTGCTTTAGTTGTATATAAAAGAGGTGCTTTTTAAATTTTGCAAATATGGACAGTATTAGCATTTATGGTATGGCATCAAGTTTATGTAGAACGTAAATACGATACAAGTGTATTTCAAAGTGAAAGTTAATCTTATAGCTTAGTATAAAAATAAAAAGGATGTCAGTTGTAATCTGTACCCTTTGTAAAGGACATTTTTAAAAAAGTTAGGCAACATCAAGAAGATGATTTCTGTATCCAACAGGAGTCATCTTTTTTAAATTCCATTGATATCTATAGTGATTATAGTACGTCATATATTTCTTAATCTCTTGTTTCAACTCAGTAAAAGACTCGCAAGGTTTTATATGTGCTTCATCTTTCAGATGACCAAAAAATGATTCTTGTGGAGCGTTATCCCAACAGTTCCCTCTTCTTGACATAGATTGTCCGAGCTTTAGCTTTTTGACTAATTTTTGGTAGGTAGGGCTTGTGTAGTGGGCTCCTTGATCTGAATGAATATATGCACCTTCAGTCAATCGAATCCTCTTATTCCGTTTTAGTTTATGAAGAGTTGTTGTTACGAGGTCTAATGTCATCTGTTCTGAAACATGGTAAGCTAAAATTTCATTGGTTGAGCCATCTAAAATTGTAGATAAATAAGCTCTTTTATTCTTACCGTAAACTAAATAAGTGATATCTGTAAGAAGCGTTTTTCCTGGGGTGTTTTGTTTAAATTCTCGATTTAATTGATTCGGCACTACTCGATGTTCTTTTGAAGCTTTCAGCATTCTTTTATAAGGATTTGCTTTCCGAATCGGACAGATAATCTCATATTTTTTCATGATTCTACGGATACGCTTTAAATTGTAGACAACTTGAAAATGACCCACCAATGTCATTTTTATTTGACGAGCCCCTTTCTTTCGATTTCTAAATCGAAGTGCTTTTAATATGATTTTTTTCACGATTTCATCTTGATTGTTCTTTTGTTTCCGTTGTTCTTGAGATGAAATGGAAAAATAATTATAGTATCCCGAACGGGATACACCAGCTACTTTACACAAATAACTCACCATATTTCTTAAGTTATATTTTATGATGACAGAACGAATCAGGATATATTTCTGACTAGGTGATAACGTTATTTCCTTCTCATCCTCCCTTCCATAGTTTTATTTTTTAACAATTCATTTTCTGCCTTTAGTAAGTTCCGTTCGGCTTCTAAACGAGCATACTTCTCTTCTAACGTAAGCTCTCTCTCAAGAGTTCTTCCCGCGTTTTGGGTGCGTGTATCTCGCAAACCAAATACACCATTTTTTCTGTAAGCAGCACGCCACCTACTTCCTGATGACATAATTCGTTTCATTCCAATCATATCTATATCAAAACCACATTCTTCAAAAATATTTCGAGGTAGTTTTCCTTTCTCATTTTCCTCAATAAAAATACGCTTAAATTCATCTGTATAAGTGATACCTTTCTGACTTACAGATTTTATGAAGGGGTTATTTGATAGAATTTGAATGTCTCTTTCTGTAAATAGCTTTTTTGTCATTTTGAACTTTCTCCGATCCCAATTTTCTCTCATTATACAAGAAATACCCTATAGAATAGACTTTTTTTCAGTGTCTATTCTATAGGGTACATTTTATTGCATGGCATTCTTTTTATTTTAGAAAAAAGAGGTGTGTTTATTTCTGAAAATTGTTATTTTTATAATCTTTCCATATAATGAAGGTTATAGGGGTTATACAGGGGAGTTATGAATAGATAATACTTTAGTTAGTTAATTATTTCTCGTTTTAACCAAAATAATCATGAATTGATTTGGAGTTGAATACATTGGGACAAAATTATTTTAAATGGAGTAATGAACAATTACGAGAGCATATTGAAGTAGTAGATGGCAAGAGAAGTCCGCACATTTTATTAAAGAATGCAACATATTTAAATCCATACATACGTGAATGGACGATAGCGAATATTTGGATTTATGATGACAGAATTGTATATGTAGGAGAAAAATTACCAGAGCAATTACATGAATGTGAGATCATTGATTGTGATGGGAAGTATGTGGTTCCTAGTTACATAGAACCACATGCGCATCCATATCAGTTGTATAACCCAGAAACGTTAGCAAATCATGCGATGCAATTTGGGACAACAACTTTCATTAATGATAATTTAACTTTATTTTTCACATTACAACGTGAAGTAGCGTTTCGTTTGTTAGATGAATTTAAAAAGATTCCTGCAAGTATGTATTGGTGGTGTCGTTTTGATGGACAGACTGAACTGCAAAATGGGGAATCTTTATTTAATAGTGAAGAAATAATGGAGTGGCTGAAGCATGAAGATGTTCTTCAGGGCGGCGAGTTAACTGCATGGCCCAAATTATTAAATGGTGATGAGGAAATGTTAAATTGGGTACAGGAAACAAAGTGGTTACAGAAGAAAGTAGAAGGTCATTTTCCAGGTGCGTCTGAAACAACGTTAGCGAAGTTAAAATTATTAGGTACGGATTGCGATCATGAAGCGATGACGGGGCAGGAAGCATTAACACGTCTTATGCAAGGTTACACCGTTTCTCTTAGAAACTCTTCAATTCGTCCAGATTTAGAAGTTTTACTGAAAGAACTAATGGAATTAGGTGTTAAGCAATTTGATAGATTCATTTTCACAACAGATGGTTCACATCCGTCATTTTATGAAAATGGAATGACGAATAGGATGATAGAAATAGCGATAAAGCAAGGGGTTCCAGTAATTGATGCTTATAATATGGCAAGCTATAATATTGCTCGTTATTATAATATGGAGCATTTACATGGTGCGATTTCCACAGGTAGAATCGCCAATATTAATATTTTGGAAAGTAAAGAAAATCCAACTCCAATTAGTGTAATTGCAAAAGGGAACTGGATGAAGCGTGATGGAATAAATAAAAATAAATCAGTAAGTATAGAGTGGGATAAATTCCAAGTGGCACCTTTACAATTAGACTGGTGTTTGCAGAAAGAAGATATGATTTTCAATGATGCAAAGGGTATAAAGTTATTAAACGACGTCATAACAAAGCCATATGTTAGTGAAATCGAATTAAACTGTGATGAACTTTCCCTTGACCATGATGAGTGTTTCCTTATGATGATTGCTCGTGATGGCACTTGGCGAGTTAATACAGTTGTGAAAGGTTTTGCGAAAGAATTAGGAGGTCTTGCAAGTTCTTATTCTGGTACAGGTGACATCATTCTTATTGGAAAGAGTAAAGAAGATATGCTTACAGCTTTTCATAGAGTAAAAGAGCTCGGTGGTGGAATGGTAATTGCCGAAAAGAATGAAGTGTTACACGAAATTGCATTACCTTTATTAGGTATTATGTCAAACTTAGAAATGAGCGCATTAATACATAAAGAGAAAATGATGGTGAAATTACTGCAAGAGCGAGGCTACGCCTATAACGATCCGGCATTTACGATTTTATTCTTTTCTGCAACGCATTTGCCATTTATACGGGTAACACCTATAGGTTTATATGATGTGAAAAGTAGTAAGGTAATTGCTTCACCGGTGAATTTAATAAAGTAATATTAGTATAAGAATATTGTAAGCCTCAAATAATATAGTATCTAAATTATTTGAGGTGATACTTAAATATGAAAAAACTATTGTATGTTTTAAGTGTATTTATTTTGTGCGTATCTATACAGCATGTGGTACATTCTCAGTCAAATGCACCAAGGTTATCTTCGGATTGTCTGGAAGAAAGTAAAATGCGTGATGAAAAGTATGCGAAAAACATTATGAAGGACATTATATCTACGTTTGATTTAAATATTGATGAAAATAGTTTTATGGAAGTTAGTAAAAGCGATTTAGAGGCTGCGCATTTGATGTATGGTGGGCGGGTTGATGATACATATTATAATTCGCTAACTAAAATTTTTGATAGTGGTGGATATAGAGGAGAGCCTAGGTTGTTTGTGAGGGAACTTGAAGCATTTTTACTTTATAAAGAAATAGACGATACAAATGTTATGAAACATCTCGAGCTTGAAAAAGGGGCATGGATTGTTACCGAAACGAAAAAGAAGCAAGGGAAAATCGTGGAATACAAGCCGTTACAATGTGAAAAAGATTATTTGAAAAAGAGAAATGAGTACCATAATTTAAAATGATGTAACAAAATACTAATTAATGTTGTTTTTATCCACTGATAGTTTGTTGTCTATATAAAATAGGAAAAGGTAAGTAAACATATTAGCCTTATGTAATATGCTTATTTACCTTTTTTTGAGGGATTTTAAAATTCGGAATGTTGTTTGTTGAAAATGGCTTACTGGCTAATGAACTTATCATATTCAACGGATCCTGTCTTCATAAATATAGGAGTTTGTGTCAAAAAATTTATACATTGCTGAAACATCTATGTATATTTTATTCTACAGTATTAATAAAAGAATGTTGGCTATTCATAAGAAATAGCATTGGCACAGTTTTTGCTTGTATTAAATTTAAGGAAGGGGAATTGTATTTAAGGAATCTGTATTCGTAATAGTATAAAACAAGCTACTATTGCATCATTGATCATACTTGTATTTATAGCGGAACTGTAAGTACATACAAATAAGTATGTTCTGATTTTAAAATTCAGAATTTTCTTTAAAATTATTAGGGGGCAATGGTATGGTTAAATATTCGAAAATTTCTAAGTTGATTCTTGGTGTTGGACTAGTGACAATATCATGCAATGGTTTACAAATTCAAGCAGAGACAAAAGAAAAAAATGTGAAGAACGTATTACAAATGGAGCCGGTAGGCATACAGAAACCCGTTGATGAGTTGGCGCACTCTTCAACAGTACAAGAAAATGCATCTTTTACAAAACGGTTAAAGTTAGCGGATTTATCGCAGCGTCCACTAGCACCAACCGATAATATTAAACCGTTAGCTGAAGAAAAAAAGTATTCGATGGCCGAACTAAATCAATTAAGCAACAAACAATTAACTGATCTTCTTGTGACGATTAAATGGTATCAAATCCCGGAGTTATTTCAGTTTAATAGTGATAGTCTCAAGTTCTATCAAGATGATAGTCGCATGCAAGCAATCATTGATAAACTAGCAGAACAAGGTCAAACTTATACGAAAGATGATTCAAAAGGGATTGAAACATTAGTAGAAGCTCTACGTGCAGCATTTTATTTAGGCTTTTACCATGATGAATTAAGCAAACTAAATGAGCGTAGTTACCATGATAAATGTTTACCGGCTTTAAAAATAATTGCAAAAAATCCGAATTTCAAACTTGGTACATCAGAACAAAATAAAGTTATTTCATCATATGGAAAATTAATTGGAAATGCATCGGCTGATGTTGAAACGGTTTTATATGCAGGTGAAATTTTTAAACAATATAACGATAATCTTGCAACTTTCATTGAAGACTCCACGAAAGGAGACGCTATTTATGAGTTGATGAAGGGAATTGATTTTGATATTCAGACGGATATGTACACGACTGGAAAAGAGCCAAAAGATACGATGTGGTATCGAAATATTGATAACTTTATTAATGAAGTAAATCGCTTTGCACTAATTGGTACAGTAACAAATAAAAACGGATGGTTAATTAATAATGGAATTTACTATGCTGGTCGATTAGGCAAGCTTTATAGTACACCAACAAAAGGCCAGCAAGTTGTTACCGAAGCGATGAAGATTTATCCACATTTAGGGGAGCAATATTTTGTTGCGGCAGAACAAATTACTACAAATTACGGCGGAGTAGATGCAAACGGAAAAACAATAAATTTAGATCAAATTCGAGAAGATGGTAAAAAGAAATATTTACCGAAAACGTATACGTTTGATGATGGAGCAATTGTCTTTAAAGCTGGGGATAAAGTTAGCGAAGAGAAAATTAAACGTCTATACTGGGCGGCAAAAGAAGTACGTTCTCAATTTTATCGTACAGTTGGTAGTGATAAACCACTTGAAAGTGGACATGCTGATGATGTTTTAACAATGGTTATTTATAATAGTCCAGATGAATATCAATTTAATCGTCAACTGTACGGATATGAAACGAATAATGGAGGAATGTACATTGAAGGGACAGGGACTTTCTTCACATATGAACGTACACCACAGCAAAGTATTTATAGTTTGGAAGAGTTGTTCCGCCATGAATTTACGCACTACTTACAGGGAAGATACGAGGTTCAGGGATTATGGGGCCAAGGGGAAATGTATCAAAATGAACGTTTAACATGGTTTGAAGAAGGGAATGCAGAGTTCTTTGCAGGTTCAACGCGATTAGATAGTGTAGTACCGCGAAAAAGTATAATTGGTGGATTATCTTATGATCCTGCAAAACGTTATACAGCATCACAAACATTAAATGCGAAATATGGAACATGGGATTTTTATAACTATTCGTTTGCATTGCAATCATATATGTATAATAACCGTCCTGAAATGTTCGATAAAGTGCATGATTTAATTCGTGCAAATGATGTTTCAAGTTACGACGCATACCGTTCTACATTAAGCAAAGATAATAAATTAAATGAAGAATATCAATCTTATATGCAAATGCTTATTGATAATCGCGATAAGTATACAATTCCACAAGTATCAGATGAGTACCTAGCGCAGCATGCTCCGAAACCGCTTTCAGATGTTGCGTCAGATATCACCAATGAAGCAAAGTTGAAAAATGTGAAAGTAACAAAGGATAAATCACAATTCTTTAATACATTCACACTACAGGGAACATATACAGGAAGTGCAGCAAAAGGAGAAATTGAAGACTGGAAAGTGATGAACCAAGCAACGAATGATATGCTGAAACATCTCTCAGAAAAAGAGTGGAGTGGATACAAAACATTGACTGCTTATTTTGTAAATTACCGTGTCAATGATGCTGGACAATTTGAATATGATGTTGTATTTAGTGGAGTGAATACGGAAGAAGGTACTGCTGTCGAAAAAGAACCAAATAATTCATTTGATACAGCAAATCCATTATCTTTGAACACGTTATTAAGAGGAAACTTAAGTGATCAAGACCAAGTTGACCGATTTGTTATCGATGTAAAGGATCCGAAAGATTTACAAATTACCGTTACGAACGAACAAAACATTGGACTGAACTGGGTGTTATATTCTGAATCAGATCTAGATAATTATGTAACTTATGCAACGAAACGTGATGGAAACAAATTGCTTGGAAATTATAATGCGAAGCCAGGGAAATATTACTTAAGTGTATATAAATATGGCGGTGGAACAGGGAATTATACAGTGCAAGTAAAATAATTTACTATAGTTTGTTTTGAAAGGCTACTTATTGCATTTTTTAGCTAAGTAAAGTAGTTAATGTTAAACATTAAACTACTTCAATATACCCCTGTTCTAATTATAGAACAGGGGTATATTGGCTTTATATTTTTAAATTAAATAACCTCATTGGATTTTGACAAGAAAATAATTAATATAGATTTGAATTCTCATTCGTAAAGCATGTTTTAATCTTCTTAATGCTCTTTCATTTTTGTCTCAATGCTTGTTTTCAAATCAGTTGATACCTTATTGAAATACCCCAAAACTATCTTTCTAATATCTTCGGATATAACTTTCAAATCATTAGCTAAATTTTCAGCAAGATGTTCTTTTTCAATGTGTGATAACTTCGTATAAAATTCACCAGCCTGCTTAAAGTCATCCTGTTTAGTTATAGAAGTCCTTTCGAGTTTACCTTCAACGTACCTTCCGTCACCGCTTGTTATTTGATTAGCCGGTGTCCAATCTTGCTGTTGGTTAATCGTTAATTTGCGGAATTCGGGTCCAATTCTTCTTCTTTGAGAATCGCTATAAATATTAGCACGGCCTTGCAGCATTTTATCATCTGATAGTTCTGCACCGTCTAGTAAATTAGATGGGGAGAAGGAGACTTTTTCTACTTGCTCCATATAGTTTTCAGGATTTTTATTTAATACCATTTTGCCTACTGGCATAAGGGGATACTCCTTTTCATCCCATACTTTAGTATCATCTAAGGGGTCATAAGAAAGATGTGCTTCATCTTTTGGATCCATGAGCTGGACGTATAAACCATATTCCACTGGTTTACCAGCCTCAATTGCATCGTATAAATCTTTCCCGCTATAATCAGGATTTTCGGCAGCTAGTTTATTTGCTTCCTCACTAGTAATGGATTGTACACCTTCAAATGGATACCAATGATACTTTACGTACTTTCGATAACCTTGAGCATTTCTCCAAACATATGTATTTACACTATGTCCTGGGATGTGGCGAAAACTTTTTGCCGTACCAGCATTAGAGTATAAACGGACAACAAAATGAATGGATTCGGGTGCTCTAGCGACAAAAATCCAAAATCTATCAGGGTCTATTAAGTTATTTTTAGGTGAAGGCAATAAGGCTTTAATAGTTTCAGGGAAGCGCATCGGATCACGAACAGAAAAGACAGGAAGGTGATTACATAAAAGATCAAATACGCCTTCTTTTGTATAGAATTTTGTAGAAAAACCGCGTACATTTCTAGAAGTATCAGGTGTTCCTTTCGTACTAACAGCTAATGAAAACCGCACCATAACAGGAATTTTCTCATTTGAATTTTGTAAAAAGTTCAGTTTTGTATGTTCAGACATCGGATATATCGTTTGAAAATAACCGAATGCACCAAATCCTTTTACATGAACAGGTCTTTCTAAAATTTTTTCATGAATAAATTCTTGTAACGCTTCGTGAAGTACATTATCTTGTTTTAAAACAGGCCCACGTGAACCAACAGTTTGAGAGTGAAGTTTAGCTTGTTCGTTAAGTTCTCGATTGCTATTTAAGTCTTCTCCTAATAAAGATTGCCTCTGTTTATCATGTTTTTCATTCATCGATATAGCCTCCAAAATTTTTTCGCCGATTGTTACTAAATATGATTCTTTAGCCTTGATTATGTATTACATACAAAGTTCAAATTAGTAACATACCGCTAGATGAAAAAAAGGCACATACAGTGGACCTGTTGAAATAGAAGAAATTATGAAAAAATGAATATCGGAAAGAGAAATAAAACGTTTTATTAAAAAGGTGGAAGAAAACCACTATTAAAATTTCAATCTTAAAAATGACTTTATAGATAATGAACATTAAAAACGGGGAAAATCACTAGGAGGAATTTATCGTGTCGGATTGGTTTCAATTAGATAAAGAATATATTATGCCTACGTATTGTCGTACGAAGGTTGCGATAGAAAGAGGAGAAGGTTGTAAACTGTATGATGTGGATGGTAAAGAGTATTTAGATTTATTTTCTGGTGTAGGAGTAAACGTATTAGGATACAATCACCCTAAAATTGTGCAAACGACCATGGAGCAAGTTACGAAATCGTTGCATCTTCCTTTTCATTTTTTAAATCCAGTAGCGATTGAATTTGCAAAGAAATTAGTTGATTATTCATTAAAAAATGGAAAAGTATTTTTTGCAAATTCTGGTACAGAAGCGACAGAAACAACGTTAAAATTAATAGATAAATATAGATTTATTACGAATGAAGAACGTGACGGAGTCGTTGTACTGAAAGGTAGTTTTCACGGGAGAACATTAGGAGCTCTTCATTTTACGAGACAAGAAAATGTATATCAAAATTTCCCGAAAACATCCATTCCTGTATATGAAGTGGAGTGTGAAAATATAAAGGAATTAGAAGATACAATTGTTAATGAACATCCCATTGCAATTATGCTAGAGCCTGTTTTAGGAAGTGGTGGAATCTATCCTTTATCAAGTGAATATTTAGAAGGGATTCAGCTTCTGTGTGAAAAGTATAATGTACTTCTCATAGTCGATGAAGTACAAAGTGGTATGGGTAGAACTGGAAAACTATTTGCTTATCAAAATTTCAATATTACACCAGATATTATTCAAATTGGTAAAGGAGCAGGAGGCGGGATACCGCTAGGAGGAATCATTGTAGGTGAAAAGTTATGTAATGTATTTTCACCAGGAGATCACGGAACAACATTTGCTCATTCATCAATCGGAACGGCTTTAGGTTTAACGGTATTAAAAACATTAATTGATGATGGTTTAATGCAAGAAGCTTATGAAACGTCACAGTATTTCAATGACAAACTGCAAGAAATTCAGAAAGAAAATTCTTATTTTATTAAAGAAGTACGTCATGCTGGGATGATGTTTGGAATTAGTATGAATGATACAAATGAAAACGTAAAGAAATTACAGTTAGAATTAATGGAGAAAGGGATGTTAGTCGATGTTACACAAGGGAATATCATCCGTTTACTTCCCCCGTATATAATTACGAAAGAGGAAATTGATGCATTTGTTGATGAGTTTATTTCCTGTATTCATAGTTTAGCAGCTATAGCAAGCATTTAAAAATTTTGATAAAAAAAGTATCTTATTTGTAATTCGTACAGGAAGAAAGTAGGGGAGAAATGAATGAATTTATGCTCTCTCATACAATTAAATTCAAAAGCTGAAAAAGGCGCTCATACAGCGCCTTTTTCAGCTTTTGAAGCACTTATTTCCTTAACCTGGAAAGCATCTCATTGGACAAATAATTAATTATGTGAAACAATAATAACAGATAAGGAGACGTTGCTTTTCCTTAAGTGCTTCGTATTGAATTTATTCTAGTAAGAGAAGGTGTGCTTAAAGAAGTTAAATTAAATAAGGAGCTGTTTTATTATATGCAACAAAATAATGATTTAAATTTTGAACCTCAAGACGTTAATATTGTCAATCCTAAACAAGCGAGGAAAGCAGTTGTTGCTACTGGCATTGGGAATGCAATGGAGTGGTTTGACTTTGGATTATACGCGTATTTAGCGGTAATTTTAAGTCAATTATTCTTCTCAGGTGTGAATAATAGTGGTTTGCAACTTGTACTAACATTTGGTACATTTGCGGCGGCCTTTCTAGTTCGACCAATTGGAGGTATTTTCTTTGGTAGAATTGGAGATAAATACGGCCGAAAGATTGTTTTAAGTACAACTATTATTTTAATGGCACTTTCTACATTATTCATCGCATTACTACCAACCTATGAACAAATTGGTGTATGGGCACCAATACTACTTTTAATTGCTCGAATGATTCAAGGCTTCTCTACAGGCGGCGAATATTCAGGAGCAATGGTTTATATCGCAGAATCTTCTCCAGATAAAAAGCGTGGTATACTCGGTAGTGGTCTTGAAATTGGAACACTCTCAGGTTACATTGCTGCCTCGGTAATTGTTACCATTTTGACGTTATTATTAACAGATGAGCAAATGCTCAGCTGGGGATGGCGTATTCCTTTCTTAATTGCTGCACCAATTGGTTTGGTCGGTTTATATTTACGACGTCATTTAGATGAATCTCCAATCTTTCAAGAGATGGAAAAAGCACAAGAGGAATCTGAAGACAACGAACAATTTTCATTTATGGATATATTAAAATATCACAAAAAAGACTTCTTATTAAGCACAGTAATTGTTGCCTTCTTTAACATTACAAACTATATGATCCTTTCGTATATTCCTTCTTATCTAACACAAGTACTAAAAGTCAAAGAAACAACTGGCTTATTAATTATTTCAATTACGATGGCACTTATGATTCCACTGGCACTTTATTTCGGTAAATTAAGTGATAAAATTGGTAATAAACGCGTAGTACAAATTGGTTTAATTGGTTTAGCATTATGTTCAATTCCAGCATTTTTATTAATTGGTAACGGACATATTGTAGCCATGTTTGCGGGTATTTTCATTTTAGGTTTCTTCCTTAGTGTTTATGAAGGGACATTGCCTTCGTTATTACCAGCACTCTTTTTCACCGATGTACGTTATCGTGCACTTTCTATCTCCTTTAATATTTCTGTATCTATATTCGGTGGTACAACGCCGCTTGTATGTTCATACTTAGTTCATGCTACTGGTAATCCACTGGCACCAGCATTTTATTTAACAGGTGTAAGTGTAATTGGATTAGTTGCATTTAGTGTACTGTTTGTTACAACATCAGGACGTGCATTAAAAGGATCTTATCCTACCGTAGAATCGAAGAAAGAAGCACATCTAATCGCTAAAGAAGACCCTGAAGAAACACTTTGGTGGCATGAAGAATCTTTAGAAATTGAAGCAGGGAAAAAAGCATAAATTTTGAAAAGCAACGTGGACTTGTATACAAAAAGACTCCTAGTTTAATAGGAGCCTTTTTGTATACATCATTTTCTCTTCTTCTTCAAACTCTTCTGATAAGCATAAAGCTTATGAACCTCTTCCTTAAATTCTTGAAGTAGTATCATATCCTCACGATTCGAATATCTTACTGCATTATAAGCATCTATAATAATATGACTTTTAATATTTACATCTTCTTCATGATTTACTCTTTCTAACCACGCCTCAACAGTTTCTCCTCGTTCTCGGTTTAAAGGAGGAGATAGCTTACTCTCTAGTTTGAAAATTTCTTTTCGAATTTCGTTATTTGGTGGTTTATTTCGTTTGAAGCGTTTTTGGCCGATTCCTTCTTTATCAGTAATGATAGTAGATTCGAAGACTGGCATGTTTGGTAAACTTAAATGTTTTCGTTTTTTTACTATTTTCCAAACGACGTAAATAGCGATGGTTGTACAGAGTATTATTGTAGCGCTATTTATGAGTATGGGGTCAAAATCAGGAAGTTTTTTACCGTCTTCAATTTGAGGTTTTAAGAGATGCCCTTTATTTGCCCAAACTCCTTCTGTATCTTTCATTTCAGCTGCTTTAATTAATGGCATTAAAGCATAGCCGACTCCTAACGCGATAACTTCCGTCATAAAACTAAACATAAGTCGAATAAAAGGGAACACTTGAACAATTAATATACTCATTACACCAATCGTAATGATAGAAGCAAAACGTAATAGTTGTTGTTTACGATTCGCCCCGGTTAACCAAAATGTAATCATAATGTGTAAAGCTAATAGTAACAATTTCCACAATGGTGGAAAGGGGACGTAAAATATAGCTGAGACGACAAACCATACAATACCGCCTAACGATTTTTGAACTGGATATCCAGGCCCGACCGCATGTACGATAAAGAAAAATAGCGGTAATATAATTGTGCCAAAAAGAGAAAAAGGTAAAAATAAAGAAAAACCGACTATTTGAATAACTAACAGTATTACGAATCCTGTTGTTTTTTTCTTCATTAGTTTATGAATAAGAAATACTCCTACATAACCGGTCGCTAAAAATATAGCAATACCAATGAGTTCATCTCTTTCCGTTAATAATGAAAGAAGGAGGAGCAGAATAAAGTCATTAACGTGATAGAGCCAAGTTTTCAAGCTTTTCCACCATCCCTTCATTATTAATGAGGAACGTAGGTTGAGATAGAAGAGGGAGCTCCTTTTTCTGCAAACCAATGTATATCATTGTAGATGAGCGCTCCCTTTTTCTCGTTACATAGTGAAGAAATCCTTGTTTCGGAAGAAGCGTACTATCATCTGAAATACGTGCCAATTCCTCTAAAGCCTTCCCGTAATGTGTTTGTCCTTCGTTTAAAGGTAAAAGCAAAGGACCACCTTCTGCTAATACACTAATAAATAGCTCAAACGGAATTTGATGCTTCGCTGCGTATTGGCAAATGTATGTTGTAAATGAAATAAGGTCTTCTACATTCTCTTTCCAGCCGAATCCGCGATCAGCAGCTAAAGAAAGACAAATCGTCCAACTATAATTTTTTACAGGTTCATATTGCTTCGCTTGTAACGCCTGCATTTTAGCAGATGCTTTCCAATGAATAGAGCGGAAAGATTCACGTTCATATCGTTTAACACCGATAATGGATGTTTCATCATTGTAAAAAGAGAAATTCGTTCGATACGAACCTGTTAATAGTTGCTGCAGTTCTTGTAAACCGGCTACTTCTTTAGGAGTAGGGTATACAATAATTTCAGTCTTTAATTTATCGAAAACAGGTAAATGTACAGTTAATAAATGAAAAGGGTCTTTTAAAACACATTCAAATTGTTCAATTTGAAAGACACCACGCTTCGTTGCGGTTAATGTTAAATCCCATTTTTGCGCTGAATGAGCAGGTTGTGAAAATGGGAAAGAAAATAACGTTTTTGATATTTGTTCAATCCCTTGATCTTTATGCGGTATAAGGGAAGAATTTAAATGAAAATAACAAACACCATTAACGAGTGGTATATTTGCTCCATTTTTTAAATGAATAAAAAACTGTCCGGATTCATCAGGGAAAAGCCGAGTTGTTTGTTTTTCATTTATAACTTGAAATCTTTTCTCTATGTAAGCGACATATTTATAAATGAAAATCGCAAATAAATAGTAGAAGAAAAAGAGAAACATAAGAAATCGTTGTGGGAAAAATACGGTAAATAGTAAAGCGACCGGTACAGTTAGTTGGATAATATGGATTTGAAAAAATAAAGGCACAGTTACAACGCGCTGTCCATTCATGCTTGCTCAATCTCCACGGGTACGTCAACTTCTTTTAAAATCCTTTGCATTAATTCATTTTTTGTCGTACGTAAAGCTCCTTCCATTGACAAGACGATACGGTGATTCCAAATGGAAGGAACTAAAAATTGTATATCTTCAGGTGTGCAATATTCTCGGCCGCGTAAAAAAGCTAGTGCTTGAACTGCGCGTACTAAAGCTAATGTGGCACGCGGGCTTACACCGTTAGCAATGTAATCGTGATTTCGGGTAGCTTGCGCAAGTTTAATAATGTAGTGTTCTAGCGCCTCTGATACGAAAATTTTTTTCACTTGTTTCTGCGCTTCTAAAATGTCTTCTAAAGAAATGACAGATGTGACGCTTTCTAGTGGTGCATTGTTACGAAAACGGCGCATCATTTTTAATTCATCTTCAGGAGCCGGATAACCAATTGAAATCGTCATTAAAAAACGATCAAGTTGTGCATCTGGAAGCGGGAAAGTTCCTTGTGATTCAATCGGGTTTTGCGTCGCAATAACAAAGAACGGTTTCGGAAGAGGAGTAGACTGCTTTTCAAGCGTTACTTGTCGTTCTTCCATCGCTTCTAACAAACTAGACTGTGTTCTCGGCATCGCGCGGTTAATTTCATCCGCAAGTAATATGTTTGTCACGACTGGTCCAAGTCTTAACTCGAATTCACTAGTTTTCGGATTAAAGTATTCAATACCTGTTACATCGCTCGGAAGTACATCAGGGGTAAATTGAACGCGAGAAAAATTACCACCAATGCTTTTAGAAATTGTTTTTGCTAGTAATGTTTTTCCAGTGCCAGGCACGTCTTCAAGAAGTACATGTCCGTCAGCAAGCAGTGAAACGAGGAGTAAATCAATTACATTTTCCTTACCGACAAAAACAGATCCTATGTTTTCTTTCAATTTAGTTATCATATATATGTATCATTCCTTTCAAAATAAAAGTGGATATTTCTATATTTTAACAAATTATTCAGAAAATTAATATGATTTTTTAATCCGAAGAGATGGATATTTAATTTTAAAATTGCACTTGCATATTTTGGAATATGATTATACAATATCGGTATATGATATATCGTAAGTCGATATATCATAAGGCGATGTATCGGAGGTAGTTATAATGAATGGGAAAGCGCAAAAATACATTCCATTAACTGAGGCGACATATTACATATTGTTGTCACTTGTAAAGCCAATGCATGGTTATGGAATTATGCAAATGGTAGAAGAGATGACAAATGGGGAAGTAAAGCTCGGTCCTGGTACTTTATACGGGAATACGACGAAGTTATTAAAAGAGAAGTTAATTGTCGAGGTAGCATCTACCGATAGAAAGAAATGCTATGAGTTAACACCACTTGGTAGAGAAGTGTTAGAGCTAGAGTATAACAGGTTGCAGAGATCTGTAAGGAATGGAAATAGTATATTAGGGGAGTGAATGGAAGATGGAGATAAAGAGGGTAATGAAATTTTTCGCGGCATGGAGTTTAGAAAAAGAAGAAACTTTTTTAAGAAAAATGCATCAACAAGGCTGGGCATTACAAAAATATAATATGATGTATACCTTTAAGAAAACAGAGCCTAGAGATGTTGTATATAAAGCTGATTTTAAACTAGATTACCGAGTTTCAATAGAAAAACAAAAAGAATATTTCGAAATATATGAAATGTCTGGTTGGAGGTATGTAACTAGTTTCACCAAGTGGCACTACTTTTGCAAAGACATAGGTGATGATAATGAATTGCCAGATATATATTCGGAAAAAGAGACGAAAATTGAAAAGTTTAAGGACTTATTTAAATTTCTTTTATTTGTCTTTTTACTTGCAATGCTATGCATGTCTCCGAGTTTCCTAGGTTCTTCGGAAGTTAGGATTCCAACTTTTATAAAAGGTTTAATAGGATTTTTAGGTTGTATATATGTGTATATATTTGTAAGGTTATTTTGGAAAATAAAGAAATTAAAAAAAGAAATCCTTTAAAAATAAAGTAAGGGGGGATTGAAATGATTATTTTGACTATGTTATTTATATATTTGACCTTAGGCGAAGGGATTCTTGGAAAGCGTCTGTATAATAGGTTGAAAGAAGATATACAAATAAACCAAAATGCACGAGTTTCATTTTATATAAGAACAATGAGTTTACTGTGGGGGTTAACTGTCATTATGCTAATAACATCATACTCAATCGACATCCCATTTGAGGAATATGGACTCAAACTACCAAATGTTAATTCTACGATAAGTAAGCAATTTGGAAATATGAATATATCATGGTTGATAGGTGTATGTATTGGTTTGATAGTGCCGTTGATTATTTTAAAGAAAAATAAAGTTTTTCAAAGGTATACAGAGAAACAAATGAGTGATGTTTCAGAAATGCTCCCCAGTAATTACCGGGAATCAATACTATGGATTTTTATTTGCATTACAGCAGGCGTAACAGAAGAACTATTATTTCGTTCTTTCATGATGAATTACTTATCACAACTATTCCCAGCGCTATCGACAATAGGGGTACTAGTTATCTCGTCAATCATTTTTGGTTTAGCACATTTTTATCAAGGCTGGAAAGGTATAGTCGGGACAACGATTTTAGGTTTCATGTTAGGAAGAGTATATGTTGCAACAGGATCAATTTATCCATCTATGCTTATACACATGTTGATCGATTTATTTGTGCTTGTTCGACTATTCCTATTGAAAGGAAAAGTAATATTACAGAGAGTCTAAAGTAAGTGCAGAATGAGATTACAAAAAAAGTTGCTTGAAACACAAGCAACTTTTTTTCAAGAGAAAGACTGATTTTGCGCAGGTTTTATAAATTGCTCTGGGTTTTCAACAAGCCCGCATACAGCACATTGGACGCGGTAAGTAGGTCCTTGATAAGCCATATGAAAAGCGTTCATCGTTTCATTTGTGTATTCTTCTTCTACTTGACCAGTTTGCGGATTTAATTTTACTGGTTTTACTTGTTGCTCAAGAATATTAAAGCGAGTTCGGTTCGTTTTACAACTTGGACATAGCATTGGTTCCATATGTATACACCTCCATTTGTAGCATTTCTTAAGCGGTATGATTTTATGCAAGTAAAAAAACTTTCTCAACATAAATAGGTATTTATTATATTTAAAATTCAGAAAAAATAAAATATAATAAATGTAAGAACTGGTTATGTCCAAACCAAATCTCCTGTTTTATGCCAATAAGCTGGGGGGCCGAGAAATCGGCCTCATTTTTTTGTGCTCGGCTCTATAAGGTACAAGGTTTTTAAAAACATTTGTCGAATTTTTAGAGGTGAAGGTAAAGGGGGAATAAGTATGAACTTAAAAATGAAATACATTATTTTATATGTAGAAAAGTTTGAGCAATGTCTTCAGTTTTATAAAGAAATTTTAAGATTACCAATAAGAGCAGAGCACGGTACATATATCGAATTTGAAACAGGAGCAACAATTTTAGCGATGAATACGCGAGAGGATGTTAAGGAGTTAACAGGACTACCTCTTACAGAAGGTGTACTACAATCTTCTCATTTTGAATTAGGGTTTGTTGTAGAAGATGTAAAGGAAACGATTGAGAAATTAAAAGAACAAGGGGTTAAAGTTCTAGTTGAGCCAATCGTAAAACCGTGGGGACAAACAATTGCTTACATTGCCGATCCAGACGGTAATTATATTGAAATTTGTAGTTCTTTAGAATAGAAGGAGAAAAAGAGGATGGGGTTTCCAAGATTAGAGACAGAACGCTTACTATTAAGAGAACTTACACTATTAGATGCAGAAACGATGTTCCATTATTTTTCAAAAGAATCCGTTATTCGTTATTTTGGAATGGACTCTTTCGAAAATATTGAGCAAGCGAAAACAACTATTCAAACGTTTAGAAAGCGTAATGAAGAGGGAAGTGTGTTTCGCTGGGGGATAGAGAAGAAAGGTACGGATCAATTAATTGGTACGTGCGGGTTTCATTTAATTAACAATCATCATAAACGAGCTGAAATTGGTTATGAGCTAGATGATACATATTGGGGACAAGGATACGCAACCGAAGCACTGCAAGCAATGCTAGCTTACGGATTTGAAACGTTGCACTTTATAAGAATTGCAGCTGTCGTATATATAGAAAATGAAGCTTCCCGTAATTTATTAAAAAAAATCGGATTTCAAGAAGAAGGATTACTTCGGAAATATATGATTCAAAATGATGTTGCTCATGACACGGTCGTTTATTCATTATTAAAAGAAGATTGGCAAAAGTAATGAGCACAAATGAAATAATGAAAGTTATTAAGGAACAAAAGGATGAGCGATTTATACTAGGTATAGACGGACTAAGTCGTTCGGGTAAAACAACGTTGGTTAAAAAATTAGAAGAAAATATGAAACGCAATGGAATCCCGTTTCATATTTTTCATATTGATGATCACATTACCGAGCGTAACAAGCGATATAATACTGGATTTGCAGAGTGGCATGAGTATTACAACCTTCAGTGGGATATCGATTGGTTGCTGCGAAACCTTTTTCAAAAGTTACAAAGCGACATTGAATTAGAATTACCTTTTTATCAGTCTGAAACAGACTCATGTGAAATGAAAGAAATACAACTTCCTTTAGTAGGTGTAATAATTGTAGAAGGAGTTTTTCTTCAGCGGAAAGAATGGAGAGATTTCTTTCATTATATGGTGTATTTGGATTGTTCAAGAGAGACAAGGTTTTTACGTGAAAGTGTAGAAACGCAGAGGAACCTTTCAAAGTTTCAAAATAGGTATTGGAAGGCTGAGGATTATTATTTGGAAAAGGAATCGCCGAGGGAGAGGGCGGATTTAATAATACATAATATGTAACAATGTAATAGCGGAGTGGTCTTTGTCGCATTACTCCGAATTTTTTAAAGTGGTTATTGATAGAGAGCTTTCATTATAATTAGTTTGAATAAACCTCTACTTTTTTACTCGAAAAGTAGAGGTTTTATTCTATGTTTTATCAAAAAACTATAGTGGATTAATTCTTTCAAGGGAAACGTATGTGCAAAACTAGAAATTCATTCAACCTAATAAGAACCTTTTATACCTTCTATTTGCCATATAAATCATGAATTAACAACAGCGTTTTCTTATGTGATTATATGTGTGAATTACTTTGAGGTTCTCTGTGAGAAACAAGATGTGTTTTGGAAGATACCAATCTTAGTTTGGTATCTATACTCGCAATATTTTATTAAGGTAATAATATTCACATATAAATCTAGAGTTTTTTATCAAAAGTTTGTTTATTTATTTTTGAGGATGAAATAGTAATTGGAGAACTAGGATTTGATGCTGGAGATGGTAATCTAGTCGCTTCAAAATGAGATAAAACGGCAAGGAATTGGCCAGCTACACTGCTACTAGCGGAGATTCTGACTACATCGCCAGCTTGCAATTGGACGATAGTAGAGGGGTTTACAGCATTTAGAAACCCAGAATTTCCACCCATAAAATTATCGCTACCAGCTATAAAACTATTATTAACGGATATTAATGCTTGAGTTACATAATTTACTGATATATCTGTTGGTTCAAAAGTTACAGCAGCAATAATTAAATATACACCATCTTGTTGTGGTGAGAAAGTAGACGTCCTATCATATTCGTTATTTAAATCAAATTCTATGGTTTCAAATGTAATTATCGAAAGGACATTTGCGGATACGGACTGATCAGTAGTTTTAATGGCCCTAAATGCCGATTCAAGACCAGTATTTCCAGTTGTTCCACTTTCAGGTAATGGGATTAAACATTGAAAAGGTATATGTGGTTCTTTTTTATATCGACTCAAATATTTCACCTACTTTACAGGGGCAGTTATTAATTTACATGATATAAGATATGAAAAAAATATATAAAAGATTGAGACAAGCGTTTATTAACAGCTTATTTGGAGTAAAGAGACAAGCTTTTTTTATGAAAGAAAACAAAGCTTAAGAATAAAAGGAATCAATTTAAGTTGGTAAATTGATTAAGGGTAGCTGGGATGTTGAAGGGGAAGACATTTAAAACAAAATCCTTATTTAAATAAAAGAAACCCCGTATGTCCGCGGGGCTCCTAAGGGTAATCGTCAAGTAATGACGTACTCGACTAATTAAAAATATCATGAATTTTTTGGTGGAAAAACTGGTAAATGTGTCCAAATGAATAGGGTCATCATTTGAAAAAAACTTTATTTTAAAAGAAGAGAGTATTAAATTCGTTAAAAATAAATATGCCCTAGTATGGTGTAAGACTAGGACATAAAAATTAGTTGGTAAATATCTTCGTATTAATACTAACATACTATTTATACGTAATGTTTGGAAATTTGGATATTTAAATATTTTTTCGGGAAACGGTATAGAAATTTCATTCTTTAGAAAAGGGGAAACTAAAAAAGAGCACTTACTCACGGTGCTCTTTAAGATAGGAGGTAACTCTATGAGCGAAACGTCTAGGTTAGAAGTATATGGTGTGAAAAAGAAATAAGAACAAAATTTTATTATTAGATCAATACAAAAGAGCAGATAGCAAAAGCTAACTGCTCCGCTTTGGAGGAAAAATCAATGTTACAGATTGGCGTATTCACAGTATATACGGGATTCAGATTTTTATTCTTTCAAACCTAAAAGCGCACTCTTCCAAAAGTGTTCTTTGGATTAAGACTCTTATTGTAAAAGAATACATGATATCAAATGCAATTACGCGTCTCATAAGGTTTCTCCTGACGTATAGTTACACTTATCGATTCACGATCTCGAGGACCAACATACTAAAAACTGATTCAAATAAGGTAAGTGAAGAAGATCAGCTTTTTTACGGATTCAGAATCCCAAAGCACCCACAATCTTTTCTTCACTTCTACTATATAAAAATAGTAGTGCAACCAATGCCTTGGTCTGCACTACTACTCTTAGTTTAGTATGTTTTCTTTATTATATAGAAATTAAACATTAAACCAGTGGACATTCTAATAAGACAAACATATGATGAATTCGTGGGACGAGTTATCATATGAGGTGGAACTTGGAGCGCCATACTTATTTGTTGAAGAGTACCTAATGGCGGGTACTCTGTTTATTCATGATCTACATCAGAGATTTCAGGTTTATATTCTAAAATATCCCCAGGTTGGCATTCTAATGCTTTACAAATAGCATCTAAAGTTGTAATTCTAATTGCTTT
This sequence comes from Bacillus altaicus, assembly GCF_042136375.2. Lineage (NCBI taxonomy): Bacteria > Bacillati > Bacillota > Bacilli > Caryophanales > Bacillaceae > Bacillus > Bacillus altaicus. The sequence continues at coordinate 2,615,779 of NZ_CM143394.1, forward strand.
TGCTTTTCCATTTTTTAATATAGAAAGGTTAGCCATTGTAATACCAACCTTCTCTGAAAGTTCAGTTACACTCATTTTTCGTTTAGCTAACATTACATCAATATTAATTATTATTGCCATGTTATTCACCTCAGACCGTTAAATCATTTTCTGATTTTATATCTATCGCATCTTTTAAAAGTCTTTGGAGAACGGCAGCAAAGACTGCGATAACCATTGAAGCAAAGATTAGGAGCATACCAAGTATAATAATACCTGGTGCATCATCTCTCTCCGCCACAAGATAGAAGAGTGGCATACCTACCACATATAAAATACTGATTGTTACTGCGTAGTTTTTTATCTTCTTTAAAGCTCTAACAGATAATTTCGAGAAAGCGTTACCCTTGTCAATGAAGCTTACAAGTTTAAAAGCTTGATACAGAGCGAAATAAAAAGGTACCACCGTTGCATACAGATTGATTAAAATAAGATATTTTATATATGTAATATCGGGATACAATTCCGCTGCATAATTCCCTATGTTAGGAACTAAAAATATACATAAAGCAAGAACAGGGATTCCAATCAGAATAATAACTGTCTTTAAAAAGAGTGTTGATCCTTGTTTCATATAAAGCACCTCATTTATTAATTATCTATTTAATCTAACATGAAATTTATCGTTTAACAATAAATTTTTATTTATTATAATCTTGTTTTTATTGTTAAACCAATTTGGATTTTAGATGAAAATAAAAAGTGCTGCTCTTTATAAAAAGGGGTGCCGAACAAATAGACTTCCTGTAATAAAAAAGTATGGTGATATATCATTGTTCCTTTGACGAAATATAGTGAAGATAATCGTTCCTTCTTTCTGTAAATGATGTTATGTTAAAAGTAACGATTAAGTCGTTCTAATAATAAGAGTTTTTAGAAAAACAATATTTTTCGTAATTTGAAGAGGTGTTAATGAAATGAAATCGTACACGCAATTTGAACGAAGAAAATACATACTAGATGAGTTAGAAAAGTACAACCGAGTTATGGTGAATGATTTGGCGAAGGTATTAAATGTTACAACAGAAACGATACGAAGAGATTTAGATATGTTGCACAAGGAAGGGCAGCTTACGAAAATACATGGTGGCGCAATTAAGAAAAAAGATCAAACACTAGAATTTCATTTTGATAAGCGCCGAGCTGAGAATATTGAAGAAAAACGAAAAATTGCAATGGAAGCAAGTAAACTCGTAGAAGATAATGATATTATCGCAATTGAAATTGGGACAACCACAATGCAAATTTTGGATTACATACACGATAAAAAGAATTTGACGATTTTAACAAACTCGATACCAGCTGTAAATAAAATTATTGAGCTTAAAGAACAATATGATTCCTTTGATTGCAGGTTAATAGTCATTGGAGGAATATTGAATACAAATTCATTAGCATTGTCTGGGGAGATGACGTTAAACTATCTTGACCATTTCACTGTTAATAAGTTATTTGCTTCGTGTGATGGAATTTCTTTAGAAAAAGAACTAACATGTTCGTATATTGAAGATGCACAAATATATAAGCAGTTAAAGCATAATGCCAAACAAGTTGTAATGATGGTAGATGAGTCAAAGTTTAATTTAACAAAGTTTTATAAAAGCGGGAATTTTAGTGATATAGATGCATTATATACAAACGCTAAGCTCGATGAGGCGTGGCAAGATGTGTTAACAAGTAATGGGGTAGAAGTAATAACAGTATAGAAAAACAAAAAGAAGACTATTTCTTAGTAAGTTGAGAAATAGTCTTCTTTTATTGTTTATATGTTGTTTTATTTTGTTAATTTGTTGCTTTTACAATTAGTTAACAAATTAACAACATTGCGTTAATAATATACTCGTACAATATGAATTAGGAGGTGGCAAGAATGCAAATAAAACTATCAAAAGCTGTGTTCTTTTTGATACCAGTTGGAATACCTCTAATATTATTTTGGATTATTCCGAATTTCATTAGTTTAGGTATTAGTTTTACTGATTGGGATTTTATGACGAATGATTTTAACTTTGTTGGTTTAGAAAACTATTTCAATTTATTTACACAAGATTCTTTTATGCAAGCATTGCTAAATACGTTTTATTTCGGAATTGGAACAGTGATTCCAACGATTGCATTAGGTTTAGGATTCGCATTATTCTTCCGAAAAAAATTCAAAGGTTCTGCATTGTACCAATTAATGATCTTTTCACCTTGGGTAACGCCAACAATAGCTGTATCCATTGTGTGGTCACTTTTATATGAACCTCAATTTGGAGTTATTAATAAAGTTCTAAACTTTTTCGGGATACCAGGTTTGGACTGGCTTCAAAGTAGTCAAACAGCGATGTTAGCAGTCATTATTGTGACAGTTTGGAAATTAGTTGGTTGGACGATGATTTTCTATATTGGCGCATTAGAAAAAGTTCCAGATAGTTTATATGAAGCAGCGAGTATTGATGGAGCAAATTCATGGCAGAAATTTCGATATGTAACACTGCCAATGGTTTCATCAACAACTTTCTTCTTAGTTGTTGTCAATACAATTTCTTCAGTGCAGGCTTACGATCAAATAAAAATTTTAACACAAGGTGGACCTAGTGGTTCGACGCGTACGTTACTTTATTTATTCTTCCAACAAGGGTTTGAACAATTTGATATGGGATCTGCAACAGCAATCGCATTTATCATACTAATTATTACAATACTACTATCTGTTATAAACAAAATAATAGGTGACAAGTGGGTGAACTATTAAGGTGAATAATATGAAAAAAGGTCCATTAATCGTAAAGCATCTCTTTCTAGCGTTATCAAGTATACTATTTATTTTTCCATTCATATGGATGGTGCTTGGTTCGTTTAAAACATCTAGTGAAGTATTACAAGGAGGTTTTTGGCCTAAGGAATTTCACTGGGAAAATTATCGGCAAGTATTAGATATACTTCCATTTAGCACATATTTATTTAATAGTTTCTATACTTCTTTCATCATTACTATATATGTACTTGTTTCGTCAGCGCTTTTTGCTTATATGTTGGCATTTTATAAGTTTAAAGGTAAAAATCTTACGTTTAGTGTTGTGATGGCAACCTATATGATCCCTGGAGCTGTATCGTATGTTCCTGTATATGTAATGTTAGGGAAGTTTGGTTTGCTTGATTCACATTTTGGATACATGATTTCTATGGCTGTTAGCGTATTCGGTATTTTCTATTTGAAACAAACGTTCCACAAAGTTGGTTTTGAAATAGTAGAAGCAGCCAAAATTGACGGAGCGAGTGATTGGCGAATTCTTTGGAAGATTATTTTTCCAATGACACGATCATCATTTGTAACTCTAGGATTGGTCACATTTATTGGTAACTATAATAATTACATTTGGCCAGCTCTTATTTTGAAAGATAATACACAAAAACTAATTACGAATGGAATTGCTGATTATTTCATTAATAGTTCTTTAGGACGAGATTGGTCACACATTATGGTTGCAAGTACAATCGCAACGGTGCCGCTCTTAATCGTATTTTTAATTCTACAAAAATGGTTCTTATCTGGTGTTACTGATTCAGGAATAAAGGGGTAATTAAATATTAAAGGAGATATGTGGGATGAAAAAACTATTCATGCTTCTAACAGTTTTAACATTGTTTGTTAGTGCACTTGCGGGTTGTTCAGGCGGAAAAGGAAGTACGGTTAAAGCAAGTAAAGAAGGCGAGAAGGTTGTTGTTCCATTCATAAATGGAGTGGGTGGTTCTCTTGCAGATCGTGTAGACAAGATCGTGGAAGAATACAATAAAAGTCAGGAAAAATATGTAGTGAAAACGACGAAAGCGGGTAACTACGATGAGTCTTATCAAAAGCTACAAAGTGGATTTGCAGCGAATAACCAAGAAGCAATCGCATTACTAGGTTCAGACGTCATTCAAGAATATGTTAAAAAACAGTTAATCGTACCTTTAGATGAATCTGTTAAAAATGATACTGATTTTAAAAAGGAAGATTACGGAAAAGGTTTTATGGAGCAAGCAACAATTGACGGGAAGTTATATGGAATGCCTTTTTACGGTACAACACAAATCTTTTATTACAATAAAAAGGCATTAGCAGAAAATGGCTTTACAAAAGATGATTTAAAGACGTGGGAAGGTGTAGAAAAGGTAGCAAAAACAGTCGCAAAACGTGGTGAAAACGGAAATGTTTCATATGCTGGCTGGATGCCAATGTGGGGGACATCAAACTTAATTGATGCAGTCCGTAGTGCTGGTGGCAATGTATTAAGTGAAGATGGTAAAAAAGTATTAATTAACGATGATACTTGGGTTACGGTATGGGAGAAATTCCGCACATGGCTTCATGAAGATAAAATTATGAAAATACATTCAGGTGGTACTGGATGGGAATATTGGGATAAAACAGTAATTGATTTAGTAGAAGGCAGAACATTAGGGTTTACAGGATCATCTGGTGACCAAGGATTTGTTTTCAAATCATTAGGTAAAGGAATGACGGAAGAAGAACGTCTTAACACGTTTGACGCATTGCCACAACCAGCTTGGGGTAATAATAAACCAGCACCAAAATTAGAAACATATTTATTCACATTAACGAGAAATATTGATCCAGAAGTAGCAAAAGGTGCATATGACTTTATGAAATTTGCGACAAGTACGGAGAAAACGGCTGAATGGTCAATGGCAACAGGCTATATTCCTGTTCGTAACAATGTAACAGAGTACGGTCCATATGCTGAATTTGTTAAAAAACAACCACAAGCATTAGTTCCGTTAGAACAAGCTAACAATAATGGAGTGGGAACATTTGTAGATCCAACGGGCGGGAAAATCAATGACGCTTTAAATGTAGCTAAAGATAAAGTAGAGATTGAAGGAGTTCCAGCCAAAAAAGCATTAGATGAAGCAGCTAAAGTTGCGCAAGAAGAATTAGATAAAGTTCTGAAAAAGAAGAAATAAACCTGTTTGTAGTACGAACGTGAGGTGCTTTTGAACGAAGGAAGTGCCTCTAAAATTCACTTGAAAAGGTGTGAGAACTATGATCGAAATAACAAGTACGATAACACTTTCTCCATTCATAAAAAATAAACATTGTTTCCAAATAGATGAAACTGATATTACAAACTTTACTTTAACTATTGATCAAGGGGATAACCGAAAGATTCCGCTTTTACTAATCTTGAGAGATCCTAACGGTTATGTACGTATACAATATCAAACTCCAATTGTAAATGAAAAACTAGTCGTTTCGAAAGATTCAAAGTTTTGTTCTGCTGGTTGTATTGGAGGAGACATACAGTCAGGTAATTGGGAATTAGAAGTCGTATATATCCCTCATTGTGCAAAGAAAGTAGTGAAATTTACTGGGGGAAAAGTTGACTATACAGTAAATATAGAAGTGAATGATCAGTTGGAACGAAAGTATAATAGAGAGCATTTTTGTAAGGGCAATGTTTTTATCGATGAAGACCGTTTTAATAAGGTAGTAAATGAAGAGCATCGCTGGTACAAAGGGGATTTTCATGAACATACAGATTTAACAGATGGCGAGATAGATGATGAACTTGGAATGAAAGTATGTGAAAAACAAGAATTAGATTTTTTATATGCGACGGAGCACAATATTGTTATGCCATCTTATGAAAAAGGAAACACATTAATTATACCATCTATGGAACTCACAACTCCTTATGGTCATTACAACATATTTGGTATAAGAGAATTTGTTGATTTTACAGAGTATGTAGATGAATCATTTAGTGCTGAAAAAATGAATGTACTATTTTCACTCATGAAAGAAAAAGGGTATTTATTGAGTGTGAATCATCCATTTATGAAGCCTTGGGCGAACCAAGTTAATATTAACTTAGAAAATGTTCATACGATGGAAATTATGTGTGATCCAACGTATAAAAAAAGTAAATCATCTACTTTAGAAGCTTTGCGTTGTTTCGATCAAATGTGGTCAAATGGTCTTAAAATCTGGGGAATAGGAGGAAGTGATTCTCATTTACATCCATCTAAAACATTCCCAGGATCAAAAGACCCATCCATTTACGGTGATCCAGGAACATATGTATTATGTAACGGTTTATCAATTAAAAACTTGAAATTTGCGATCAAAAACGGAAGAATTTATTTCTCTCGATTTAGAAAACTAGCGATAGATATTCAAAACGAAGGTGAAACGATTGCTGTCGGCGATGAGGCTAAAGGAAATATTATTTATAACGTTCAAACAGATAAACCGTGTGAGTGGAGACTACTTATAAATGGAAGAACGATTGAAAAAGAATACGGCAGCGATGCAACTTTTGCATTCTCCTTAAATGAAGGGGCGTACGCTAGAGTTGAGGGATGGGAAGAGGACGAATTAGTAGCGTTTATTAATCCTATTCATAATAAAGTTCAGAATAAAAATATAAAAACATGGAATGAAGTTATAGGGGGAATAAAAGGTGAATAAAGCGATTATTTTTGATAAAGATGGAACGTTAATACAGTTAGATTCAGTTTGGTACAAAATTGTGCATCGTGTGTTAGATGATATATTTCAAACGCATCCAAATGAAAAAAGTAAACGAGATGACTACTTAACGATTATTGGTATGAATGATAACGATTTTGAGAGTACGAGTTTACTAGCTTGTCGCACAAATTACTTTATTGCGGCTGCATGGTATTCGTTGTTAGAAAATCAATATGTGGATAAAGAGGATTTCATTCAAAATGTATGTCTTCTATTCAAAAAGTACTCTACAGCAGATGATCTTGTATTTACAGAAGTGGAAGGTGCAAAGGAAACGTTACGATATTTAAAAGACAATGAGTATATTATTGGGGTTGTTACGGCAGACGATGTTGATGCAGCTATTCATTCTCTGAAAATGACTGAGTTATATGATTATGTAGATTTTTTAGGTGCAGATGATGGTGTGAATAGAACAAAACCTGAAAGTGACTTTTATCATATGTTTAAAGAAAAATTTTCACTAACTGAAGAAGATGTGCTTATGGTAGGTGATACATTAACAGACGTTACATTTGCGAGAAATAGTAACATTAAAGTAGTGGGAGTCTTATCGGGTGCGAGCAGCAAGAAAGATTTAGAAGGAAAAGCGGATTATATTTTAGACAGTATGAAGGATATTTCGAAGATTTTATAATTCATGTCATCATAATTTTTAACAATATCTATAAATATAGCTCGAATTCTAGGAGGATATTATGGCTCAACTATCATTCAAAAACATTTACAAAAAATATGATCATGATGTGACAATCGTAAAAGATTTTAACCTAGAAGTAAATGATGGAGAATTTATCGTTTTGGTTGGCCCTTCAGGGTGTGGGAAATCTACAACATTACGTATGATTGCAGGACTTGAGGAGATTTCAGAGGGCGACTTTTATATTGACGGAAAACGTGTAAATGATATTACACCGAAAGATAGAGATATTGCAATGGTATTTCAAAACTATGCGCTTTATCCGCATATGAGTGTGTATGAAAACATGGCATTTGGATTAAAACTACGAAAGTATAGTAAAGAAGAAATTGACCAACGTGTGCAACATGCAGCAAAAATTCTTGGACTTGAGCAGTATTTAAGCCGAAAGCCAAAAGCACTTTCAGGTGGGCAGCGCCAGCGTGTTGCCTTAGGACGAGCGATTGTTCGAAATGCAAAAGTATTTTTAATGGACGAGCCTTTATCAAACTTAGATGCGAAATTGCGCGTTCAAATGCGTGCTGAGATTACAAAATTACATCAACAGCTACAAACGACATCTGTATATGTCACGCATGATCAAATTGAAGCTATGACGATGGCGACGCGCTTAGTTGTACTAAAAGATGGGATTATACAGCAAGTCGGTACACCGAAAGAAGTGTATGATAATCCAGAGAATGTATTTGTCGGCGGATTCATTGGTTCTCCTGGAATGAATTTTTTCAAAGGAGTATTAGCAGATAATGCAGTTATGATTGATAAGTGGAAAATTGAAGTACCAGAAGAGAAGATGAAAGGCTTGCGAAATAAGGGATATACAAATAAAGCAATCATAATAGGAATACGTCCAGAAGACTTTTATTATGGAAAAGCAATCGAAGCTTTACCATATAACGCAAAAGTAACAGTACCGATTGATGTAGCAGAATTAATGGGAGCAGAAACATATCTATATTCTAACATTAATGGACAATCCTTTGTAGCACGTGTGGACACATCTTTAGATGTGCAAAGTCAATCAAATATAGAGCTCGGATTAAACATGGAAAAAGTTCATTACTTTGATTCAGAAACTGAGAAACGGATTGTTTTTTAGATAATAATTAAGGTGAGAATATTTTTAAAGTGTCTTCAAATACTACAATTAAATGAACAATAAAGAAGTCGATTATCCTTTAATTTACAGGAAATCGGCTTTTTTATATAAAAGATCGCTTAGCGTACGAAAATTGCTTTTTGTTGGTAGTGCCCTGTCACAATCAAGCTGAGAAAAACAAATAATCCAAACTGAGAAAATTCTTAAGTTGATGGATGTGTGATGCTACTCCTATGTTAGGGTTCGAGTCATTTGAAACAGCAACCTCTATATTGAGTGGCGTTAAAGCGATCTATATGATAAAAAAGATGTATCGCTTGTAAAAAAATTGCATCACCTTGAATGAGCTAATACGACAAGAATTCGTGTCGGGTCTAATTAGGGAATACAGTACAGAACAAGTATTCCCTTTCTATAAATACGGTATGTTTTTAATATAATTAAAAGAAAATCTTTGTGTTCTTTAATATGATGTGACATAATACCAGCTTTTTTCTATTTTTGTGATTTCTTTATATTCATTATTAAAGTCGTATTTGTTTGGTCTAGTATCATTTGGTGTGTAAATAAATCCTGAAAAATTATCTAATATACCACGATAAGTAAAAAAGAAAACAGAAATACCATTTTTATTTTGTTGAATAATTACATCCCCACCGTTTTTGGAAGTGGATGCAAACTGTTTAGGTAAATGAATTTGTTTACTATCATAATGAACATTAGGAGTTAACTCTTTATGTTCTATAAGTGCTATAACTTTTTCACGGTCTTCTTTATAGATAATAAAATCTAAATTTATATAAATCTCATTAAATGGTATACATATCCAAGTAATTACTATGATTAGTTGAATAATTAACGGTTTCCAATTTTTGTATTTGATGAGATGTATGATTGTGAAAATTAATATTAAGAAAAACAATCCATGAACTATTATTGAAAGAAATGGCATAACAAATGGGGTAAGGAATTCAACTAAATACCATTTAAAAAAATGATAAAGTATAAGAGCGATACCGCTTATTAATGTAATTTTGGTTAAATTCTTATTCAAATTTTGAATCTCCTTTCTATACTAAAAACTCTGTGATTTTAGTATGAATATAAAATGCGTTTTTTCATAAATTTCCCTTGTTTTCATTTTATTAACTTTGTACGATTAATATTTTGAATATATCATATATTTAAAATTAAATAAACGGACATTAAATTTTTATATTTTATATAGAATAACAGTTAAATAAAAGTGAAGGAAGTTTTCAAAATAGACTAGTTTTTTATTTTAAATGTAATTTGATTTGTTTCATGAAATAGATCCAGTTCCGATAAAATCAGTTGCAACAAGTGAACATTACGTTCACCGACTTATGATATGCTCACTTCTTATTGTGGAAACGGGGCAGTACAGAAGTGAAAAAACTCTGTGTTTCTTTTTAATTAATATATTTATTGGGAAAAATTTCGAAATTCCCGGCACAAATGCTCCTTCTATCCTATAATAGAAGCTATTCTGGACGTAAGTAATTTGTAAGGAATGAGTAAGAAAAAAGAGGTTTTCATAGTATAAAATATTTATTATACCTACGTATAGCACCTACTACTAACGATGTGTTATAATACGAATTAGCAACATACAAGAAAGGAATTAGAAAAAATGACCTTACAAAATACTAAAAATTTAAAAAAACAAGTTGCTCCTTTTGAAAAATCAACGATTAAAAAAAGCGTTTGGCAACTTATCAACACGATAGTTCCATTTGTTATTTTATGGTACCTTGCTTATAAAAGTTTGTCCGTTTCTTATTGGTTAGCGTTAGTTCCATCTCTGTTAGCCGCTGGATTTATGACACGAATTTTCATTATTTTTCATGATTGCACCCATTATTCATTTTTTAAAAGTCGACGTGCAAATAGAATAGTAGGGACATGTATGGGTGTGTTAACGTTATTCCCGTTTGATCAATGGGGGCATGAGCATTCTATTCATCACGCTACAAGTGGTAATTTGGATAAGCGAGGTACAGGAGATATTTGGACCCTTACAGTGGACGAATATTTAGCAGCGCCATTTAGACTCCGTTTAGCATATCGTTTATATCGCAACCCATTCGTTATGTTTGGATTAGGTCCGATTTATGTTTTCCTACTTAAAAATAGATTTAACCGAAAAGGTGCTAGAAAGAAGGAACGCATGAACACCTATTTGACGAATGTTTTAATTGTTGCTTTAGTAGGGTTACTTTGCTGGGCAATCGGATGGCAATCGTTTCTTTTAGTACACGGTTCCATATTCTTAATAGCAGGTTCAATAGGTATTTGGCTGTTTTACGTACAGCACACATTCGAGGATTCTTATTTTGAAGAAGATAAAGATTGGGAATATGTGAAAGCGGCAGTGGAAGGAAGTTCGTTTTATAAACTTCCCAAAATCCTGCAATTTCTAACTGGTAATATTGGATTTCATCATGTTCACCATTTAAGTCCAAGAGTACCTAACTATAAACTAGAAGAGGCACACAATAATACGCTTCCTTTAAAAAATGTACCAACGATTACTCTTGCTACAAGCTTGCGGTCAATCCGTTTCCGTCTTTGGGATGAGCAAAACAACAATTTTGTTACCTTTAAAGACGTTAAAAAATTAGTGAAAAACAATGTTTCTATTCCAGTAAAATCAAAACTATAACTTCATCAAATATGACTGACTCCCCTTAATCATTTTCGATTTAAGGGGAGTTTTTGTTTAACTAGTAGATGCACGATATGGAGAAAACTTGAATGATTTAAATTGTAATGGAGGTGGATTAGGAAATAGTAGGTATTAATATAAGAAGATGATAAAATTATTATGTTAATAATTTGAGACGATTGATACCACAACCTTTTTTAATGGATATTATGCTTAGTCCCTGAGAATATTTCAATAGACATGAAAATGATGTTAACGTAATAACAAGAGTATCTTAATCTGCAAAATAAATAACAATAAGAGTCATGAAGTTATTTTGAGATAATAAAATACAAAACGGACAAACTCAATTATTCATGAATTTGTCCGTTTATCTTTTAGTGGAAACAGGGGAGTATGTAAACCACATGTGCATAAAGTGTAAAGCTGTTTAAAGATTTGTGTATTCAGCTAATCTGGTCTTTTTTGCAGTTGTTACTTTTTAGTTTGACCGGATAGTTCAACAGACTTTTGCGTACAACGCTGCATAGCTGAAATGATGGCTGTTCGTAAGCCTTTTTCCTCTAATGTTGCTACAGCTTCTATAGTTGTTCCGCCAGGGGAACAAACCATATCTTTCAATTCACCTGGATGCATTCCTGTTTCTAGTACCATTTTTGCAGAGCCTAACACAGCTTGAGCTGCGAATTTATATGCTTGATTTCTTGGCATACCATCTAATACAGCTGCATCTGCCATCGCTTCTATAATCATATATACATATGCTGGCGAAGAACCACTTACAGATGTTACAACATCCATTAATTTTTCGCTTACGATCTCTGTTTGACCAAAACTATTGAAAAGGATTAATACATCTTCTAAATCTTTTTCCGTCACCATTTCATTAGGACATAGCGCAGACATTCCTTCTCCAACAAGAGCAGGTGTATTAGGCATTACTCGTACAACCTTCAACTTTTTATCAAAAGCATCTTCAGTACTTTTAATGCTTTTTCCTGCAGCGATCGTTACGACGATAACATCGTTTTTGATTACTTCTTTTATTTCGTTAATTATTGATGCGTATAGGTCTGGTTTAATTGATAAAATCAAAATATCAGCATTTTTAGCTACTTCATTGTTTTCAGTTGTTATAGTTAGTCCATATTTTTCACTAGCATGTTTTAAATTCGTAGTGTTTAAATCTGAACAAATGATTTTATTTGAAGACACTATATTTTTGTTTATCATCCCGCCAATCATAGCCATTCCCATATTTCCGCATCCGATGAATCCAATTTGTTTGTCCATAATAACTCAATCTGGCTCCTTTTATCATAAATTATATCGGTCTGATATTGTTATTTTAAAATAATAATGATATCTCCATGCAATATAAAGAAACATTTTAAGAGAGTATGTGCCTTTTTGCAATACAAAAGATAAAAATAAATTATATTCGACATTATGTAAGTACACGCATTATATTTAAAGATTTTATGTTTATGAATATGAGTATAGTTATATCAATTTTCACTATCATCCAGTATGTCCATAATCTCATACAAGAAACTTGTCATCATATTCATTTTGCAAAATACCTCTTGACACAAAAACGAAATATATAGCATAATATAAAAAATTAAATTGAAAATCGTTGAAGGGAAATAGTACATATGTCTTCTTGCGAAAGAGAGTGGAATTCACCGGCTGAAAGATTCCTCGTATAGAATGTATCGAACCTATCCCTGAGTCTTAAATGAAAGTTTAGGCGTACGCCTGCGTTATAGGCGCCAAGTGGATATCTATGTATATCAATTAAGGTGGTACCGCGGAACAATGACCGTTTCGTCCTTTTTATTTTATTAAGGGCGAAGCGGTCATTTTTATTTTGCCCTTTAATACGATAGGTGCAGCATTGATGAGGATAGACATAGCTGCAAACTGTATAAATAAAAGTGTAATTCATAAAAACTTTGATTTTAGAATTGGGGGATAAAAAAGTGAAAAAACAACGAATTGTTGTAAAGATTGGGAGCAGTTCCTTGGCAGCAAGTCATGGAGGCATCTGTAAAGAACAACTTTCAGATCACGTTGCTGCATTGGCACGATTGAAAGAGGAAGGGCATGAAGTTTTGTTGATTACATCTGGGGCCGTCGCTGCAGGTTTTTCTGCTCTAGGGTATCCTAGCAGACCTGTGACAATTAAAGGGAAACAGGCTGCTGCCGCTGTCGGGCAAAGTTTATTAATGCAGGCGTACACGGAGGAATTCCGTAAATATGGTATCGTTACTGCACAACTTTTACTAACGAGAAGTGATTTTTCTAGAAAAGAACAATACAGTAACGCTTACGCTACTTTAGGAGAGCTACTAAATCGTTCCGCTCTTCCTATAATCAATGAAAATGATTCCATTTCTTTAGAAGAGCTGACGTTCGGTGATAATGATATGCTGTCAGCTTTAGTAAGCGGGCTTGTTTCGGCAGATATGCTCATGATTTTTACAGATGTGAACGGTTTATATGACCAAAATCCTCAGAAAAATGCGGATGCGAAAAAATATCATTTCCTTCCTGAGGTAACGGAAGAAATTGCTTCTCTTGCAGGAGATGCTGGCTCAAAACTAGGGACTGGTGGTATGAAATCAAAAATCGATGCTGCAAAGACGGCACTATCTCTTGGAGTGAGTGTATTTATCGGAACGGGATGTGGACAGGAGAAATTTTTAGATGTTATGAAGGGAAAAGGTGATGGAACATATATCGGGAATGCTCCTCAAAAAGTGATTAAGATGAACAAGCAATGGATCGCCTTGCATTCGCTTGTTAGCGGACAAATTGAAGTAGATGCGGGGGCAGCCACTGCCATCATTCAACATGGAAAGAGTCTTCTTCCTGCTGGTGTTACTAGTGTGTCAGGATTTTTCCAAGTGGGTGAGGTTGTGGAGGTAATCACGCAACAAGGGCGCGTAATAGGGAAAGGCCAATGCACATATAGTGCACAGGAACTAAAGGATCTAAAAGGTATGCAGAGCCAGGATATTCAAGCAAGAGGGGAAAGGCATAGTTATGAAGTTATCCATAGGGATCATTGGGTTTCATTTTAAGAATAGAGAGGGCAGAGTCCACTGCTCAAATTCTTTAATTCCATAGGCGGGAAACACTTAGTTGGTGGAGATAAACGGGTCTCGAATTTTTACTTATTAACTTTTTAAAAGGAGGAAATAAAAATGAATGAAGTGTTGGCAAAGGGGAAAAAGGCGAAAGAAATTGCTAGAGAACTTGTGCTTAAATCTACAAATCAAAAAAACGAAGCACTTGCTACGATTGCAGATCAGTTGATATTAGAAACAGCTTATATTTTAGAGGAAAACAAACAGGACATCGAAGAAGGTAAGGCTAAAGGATTTTCTGATTCTCTTCTTGATCGCCTTATGCTGAATGAACAGCGTATCATTGATATGACTGAAGGTATTAGGCAACTAATTGATTTACGTGATCCTGTTGGAGAATGTGTAAGTGCATGGGAAAGACCAAATGGATTATCTATTCAGGAGATGCGTGTACCACTTGGTGTTGTCGGAATGATTTACGAGGCAAGGCCGAATGTGACAGTGGATGCTGCTACAATTTGCTTAAAAACAGGGAACACAGTAATACTACGTGGTAGTTCTTCTGCTATTCATTCTAACAAAGCCATCGTTAGTGTTATTCACCGGGCGCTCAAACAAACAAGCTTGCCTTCAGAAAGTGTACAGCTCATAGAAGATACAACGCGCGATAGTGCAAAGCAGTTGTTTACATTGAATGAGTACTTGGATGTTCTTATCCCAAGAGGCGGCAAGCAGTTAATAGATACTGTAGTGAGAGAAGCATCTGTTCCAGTACTTGAAACAGGTGCGGGAAATTGTCATATTTTCATTGATGAAACAGCAGGTAAACAAATGGCAATTGATATTATTACAAATGCAAAAACGCAGCGTCCATCTGTATGTAATGCAATTGAAACGATTATACTTCATGAGAATTGGGCGCAGCAATTTGGTAGCGAGCTGTTTTCTTCTTTGAAGGAAAGAGGCGTGGAGCTACGTGGGGATAGTAAAGCATTGGCAATTGATTCTTCTATTGCATTAGCTTCAGAAGAAGACTGGGAAACAGAGTTTTTATCTCTCACACTGGCAGTTAAAGTGGTTTCCACTACGGAAGAAGCAATTCATCATATAAATACGTATGGATCCATGCATTCCGAAGCGATTATTACAGAGAACGAGGAAAACGTCAGCAAATTTTTCATATCTGTTGATGCCGCAGCGCTTTATCATAATGCATCGACTCGTTTTACAGATGGATCTGAATTCGGATTCGGTGCAGAAATTGGCATCAGTACACAAAAATTACACGTAAGGGGACCAATGGGGCTACCTGCATTAACTTCCAGAAAATATGTGATTCGTGGGAATGGACAGATTCGAAAATAAAAGACACTCAATTAGTTTTAAAAATACATTGTATATATGAGTAAGGATAGTAAGGAACGATGTTCCTACTGTCCTTTTTTATGCATAATTTTAGATTGGTAATAAAAGTTATTTTAAGGACCTTACCTAAAAAATGAATGCTTAGCTTAGTAAAAGGTCGTGGATGAAGAAAACAAAAAATTAAAAAAAGACTATGCCATTTTACTTGGTAAATTGTCAAAATTGTAGACGTAGTAAAGGGGGATCGGCAGCATTTTGAAAAAACAAGCTAAGACAAAAATACAATAAGCTGCCCATATGGACAGCTTATTTACATAATTATCGATATAGGAAGTTATCGTATTTAATTTATTCAATATTTATTTTCGCTCTATAAGTAAATAACGTTAATTCATTGACCTTGCAATTTCTAGCATTTTTTCCTTTGGTAATCTTGTACTTTGCATTTCTACATATGTTCCAGCTTGTGTCCAACAGAGTAAACCACCTGTAATGAGTTCTCCATTCTTGTCCAGTGTTCCACTATTTCCCCATGCTGAAAAATAACCTTTATTTCCGTTAATCACAATTTGTTCAGCATGGGGGAAGTCTTTAGCGGATAATGGAATTCCTCTATTAAGGGAAATAGCAACCATTAGCTTTGTATCCTTGCTATCCATATAATGTAGGCTTATCCAAGGAGATGTTTTTGTATCTAATGTCCAATCATCTGGAATTTTTTTTGGAGATAAAATAGTGAAATTAACTTTTTTCTGTACTTCTGGAATAGTAGTGCTGTTGTGATTATACTTAATTTCTTTAGCAATGATTGTCATTGGGTAACTAATTAAAAGTATTAAGGTAATGAATAAACGAAATGGAGCTATCAATTTATTACCTCGATTCTAATTTGATGTTCTGACAGGTAGTATTTCCAAACTATCATTTTTTATTAAATAACCTGTCTCTTTTGTTTAACGAGGAATCATGTATATTCAGTTAACATAACGCATCATTATCGGTAGAGAGGAAAAAGAAGGAACCCTACTTTCACAAGAGAATCTCCTTTTTTCGTTCTATGGAGCTATGCATTTTTTTATACATTCCTATTATGGCGCGTTTTTAGGTTGCTCGTTTGTTACTGAATTAGCCGAAAAACTGTATAAAATCTTGCATGCTCTAAGCGTGGTTTTTTTTCGAAATACTGGCGGAACCCTGTAAAGTAGTATTCAATTTTTTTGATGAATATAGAGCGACCTAAATAAAAGGAGCCTCTATCAAAAGTTACTTAGTAATTTTTGATAGAGGCTTTTAATTATAATACTTAATTGTAGTTATATATCTTTAACATATAGTGAGTGTCTTTTATTTTAAAGATTATTTACCACACAAAAAGCCCCACAAGCATAGCACTTAATAAGGAAACAGCCATTCCGCTAACAAGAAGCTTCCAAACATTCTTACCGATTATGGATGATTTTTCCCCGCCAAATAATGAATTGTAAGTTCCATAAATCATACCTACTGTACTAAAGTTTGCAAAAGAAGCTAGAAATGTAGTTGCAACTGCAATTGTATGTGGTTGTAAAGAATTTAGGTTTGATTTTAAATCCATCATTGCAACAAATTCATTCGTTGTTATTTTTATCCCCATTAATTCAGCTACATACATAGCATCTTTGCCTGTTAAACCGAGTAAAAAAGCGAAGGGACTAAAGATAATAGAGAAGATTTTTTGAATTGTTAAACCTGCTACAAAAAAGCTCAAAATACCATTTAAACATGCTGTTAGAAATAGTAGAAAAGAAATCTTTTTTTTCATTTTTTGAAGGTTTATAAATAACATCTTCTTCTTTAGTAACTTCAATAGGATTTAAAACATTGGCTAAAATTAATGCGTTAATACAGTTTAAAGGAATAGCACTGAAAATATATGTCGCTGGAACCATTGATAGATAAGCACCAAGAATGGATCCGCTGACGCTACTCATACTCATAATTCCAAAAGTCAACAAACGATTTTCTTTTAACACAGATAATTGATCACGAACAACTGCAAGTGCTTCCGTATTTCCTAAAAACATCATTTGAATGGAAAAGAAGCTTTCTAACTTTGGTAAACGAGAAATCTTTGAAATGATTGCACCAACTTTATCAATAATCCAAGTTAAGATTCCAAAATACGAAAGAATATCAAAAAAAGTGATAACAAAAATGATAGGTAGTAATGCGCTAAAGAAGAAATCAACTGTTTGATTTTCCATAGCTGAAGGAAATGCAAATCGAATACCTTCATTCGCACATGAAAGTAGCCAACTGAAAAATGACGCAATTTTATTAATGATAATACTGCCCAATTTGGTGCCTAACATAAACCACGTAATAAAAAGCTCCAATATTATTAGAATAACGATTGGTCTCCATTTTATTTTTCTTTTATTAGGCGAACATAGGAAAACGATTAATATTACAACGAAAATCCCTAACATATTTAATATGAAATGCATGTCAACAACTCCTTGAGAGTTATTATTTGTATATCAAAAAGCTCCTATTCTTCCTAATTTAGATTACAACGATAAGTTATGAAGAATGTAAATGATGTTAGGGATTAATTCATATTATTTTTAAATACTAAAAAGAACTTAATACATAGCAAACAAGCAGGTGGAATTGAAAGTTTTTCACATCTGTTGATGCTGCTGCACTGTATCATAATGCATCAACTCGTTTTACTGATGGATTTGAATTCGGATTCGGAGCAGAAATTGGTATCAGTACGCAAAAACTACACGTAAGGGGATCAATGGGACTAAAATACGTGATTCGTGGATGAAAAAAGTATCCTGCTATTTGTGGGTAGTAAAACTCCCACCTCAAAATTCGGCTGGAGCACGAAAGTTAGGTGAGAGTCGGGTTGATTAAAGTTTCACTTTATAGAGTAATAGGTCTATTAATCTAACAAGGTAGGTTAAGCCCAAAGTAAAAAGGATAGAGAGTAATATTCATAAATCGAAAACATATTTGGGCTATTCCTTTAGATAACAGGAAATTTGTTTGTGGCAGGGTAATTGAAATGGAACCAAATAGTAGAAGGGGATTTTTAGCAGGCTTGATGGATTGGGTCGGGGATAGTCCACCTATAGCTGAGGATTTAAAAGGGTGTAAAACATTAATACAACTGAATGTTCACATTAAAACCATTCATGAAACAGCATTGGATGGTTGTATAAGTGGCTATCGTTCTTTAAAGTTAGATGGGATTGAAGAAGATTATTTCACTTCACAACTGGTTCATGATGAGAATTGCATGTTGATGAAAGGATACTCGGTACTTAGGCAGGCGACTCAAGAAGAAGCGGATACGTACGGTCAGCTAGGTGCCGCAGGCTATATGATGATTAAATGTTACGCAGAAGATTTATTAGCAAGTAAATAACTTCTGCTAACGATAATTATGTGTAAATGAGCTGTTCATATGGACAGCTCATTATATTTTTTGCTTAGCGTTGTTTTTTCAAAAATGATGGAGGTACCTCCATGTCCATCAAGATTGAGTTTTCTATAAACTTCTGTCCTTGTTACCTACATGATTGAATTATTATTTATTTGTTTTTAAAAATACGCATACCAAATAAACCTTGATAAGGTGTATTTTTTAGATTATGCAGTTTTCTACTCGGTATTGGATACAGTGTACTGATAAACGACACCTAAAATATCAAGATGGTCTTTTCGTCCATTTTTCTGTGAATTATGGATATAATTTTATCTTAGGTTGATAGTGATGTGCTGGTACCCCTATTTGATAGTTTGCTCAAATTTTCATTGATAGATAATTATGTCGGTGTATGATCGGGAAAATGATCATTTCTAAACTGCCTGGGGGTTATACCAGTGTATTTTTTAAAGATTTTTATAAAATAACTTTGGTCGTTGAAATTCAGCCACATGCCGATGTCTAAAATCGAATAATTTGTTAAAAGTAATAGTTTTTTTGCTTCGTCAACTCGTTGCCGTTGAATGTATTCACTTAGTGGTTTACCAACCTCTTTTTTAAAAAGTGATGATAAGTAATTTGGGCTTAAATGACACATTTGTGCAAGGTGATCAAGTGTGATGTTGTCATAAAGATGGTCATAAATATAATGTTGACAAGCTGTAATTGTTGCAGAATATTTTTCTTCATTTAATTGGTGCACACGATTGGTAAAATCCATTATGGCTTCTTCCATTAATTTTAAAATTGCTTTTAAGCTTCCTAATTCCTCGAGTTGTTGAATATAGAAATCATTTAAGGTAAAGGCCGTTTCATCATTTAAACCACCTTCAATGGCCGCTCTGCAAACAAGAGCAATTCCAGTTATCATTAAATTTTTTTCACTTCTTAGGCGATTTCGTTTCGATAATAACCCTAATTCCGCCTCACCGACAATAGAGTAATCGAAGATATCCTTTAATTTATTTATCCGTCCTTTTTTGACATAATCAAGCAAAACTCGTTCATATGAAAGATTGGAATGGAAAATGAAATTCCTTCTCCCTTTTGAAAGCTCAAGATCCGGATTCTCTAATTCAATCATATCAAGGGTCAACGCTTTATTGTTTTGGATGACCATCGTTTTATCAAGCTTTTTATGGTACATCAAATAATAAACCAATAGACTAATCGTCAGGAATTGTTGACTATCAATAATGGGGATGGAACGATAGTATTCAATGAGTTTCCTTTTATTCAGGTTTCCGTTAAAAGTATCAAGGATCTTACTAATATTTTCATCAGATATTTGTGAATCAAGGGTAGGGCCTAAAATAATGGTACCTAAAAATAGGTTCGTTTTTTTTAGATTGACAAAGAAAAAGTTCAAATTTGAATTCGAAAAGAAAATAGGAAAATCCTTAGGATTCTCTTCATAAGTATAGACACTGATTTGCTCTTTGAACTGGCTGTAATATGAATGTCCCCGTAAGTCTTTACTTGAAAATTCGTATTCAATCTCACCAAATTGATTGACATAATAAACAGGTATTTGATGAGCTTCATAAATAAGCTCACATATATATTGTAAATCTTCTATGACTATTTCCATCGATTCCATAAACTCCATTCATTTTTTTGAAATTGGTTATATTTTTGTAATACTTAAATAAATACTATTATTCGTAAGATAATACAATATTTCTTTTTATACAAGCAATAAAATGATTGATGTAAGAAATTATAAGTAGGGAGGAATTAAACATGGAATTATCAAATAAAATTGCTGTCATAACTGGTGCAGGAAGTGGAATCGGAAGAGCAAGCAGTTTGAAACTTGCTAGCAACGGTGCAACAGTTGTATTAGTCGATTTCAATCAGGAAACAGGAGAAGAAACGTTAAAACTTGTGAAAGACCAAGGTGGAGAAGGTATCTTTGTTCAGGCCGATGTCTCGAAAACTGAAGATGTGCAAAACTATGTAAATAAAGCAGTCAAAACATATGGACGTATTGATATATTTTTCAACAATGCAGGTGTTATTCAAAAGTTCGCACCTTTCACTTCAATAGAAGAATCCGAATTTGACCGCATTATGTCTATCAATGTAAAAGGGGTCTTCCTTGGAATGAAATATGTGTTAAAAGTGATGGAGGAGCAAGGAAGTGGCTCAATTATTAATACTGCTTCTACTGCAGGGGTTCGTCCTGAACACAGTGTAGCTGCATATTCTGCAAGCAAACATGCGGTTGTAGGCTTAACCAAGGGTGCTGCATTAGAATATACGAAAAAAGGAATTCGCATTAATGCACTCTGTCCTGGCGGTGTGAAAACAGCATTAACAACAAGTGTTGAAGCTCAGTTTGCAAAAGGTGGATACGTTCCAGAAGAGATTTCCAATATGAGAATGGGGCGTTATGCTGATCCGAAAGAACTCGCTGAAATGGTTGCTTACTTAGCATCAGATAAGGCAAGCTATATGTCTGGTTCAATTGTTCTTGTAGATGGCGGGCTAACTTTATAGGCAATAAAAACTTCGAATAGGATTTTTTCTATTTAATAATTAGGGGCAGTTATGACTGTCCCTAATTTATTTTTTTTAACCTGACTCAATCATTCAGGTGTGCTGTTTGTGTTAGGTAATGATTCTTCGGCATGCCTGTCGATGCAGCTAACTCCCTATATGTAATTTTGTAAGCAACAATATCGTCGTTATTGTATTTTTTGCTTAGCGTTGTTGTTTAGCCATTTTTTTCAGAAATGCTAAGGATACACCTTAAAATACGAATGAAAATCCGATATATATTTGGAAGGATAATGCCCCATTCATACTCTGTTCATAATTCTTAGATAATATAAATCTTGTAATAGTAAGAGAAATTTTGTAAAGGGGTGATTGATGTGCTAGCATCAGCTATTACATTTATTACGGCAGCACTTATTTTTTATTCAGTTGGGGTTTGGAGTGAAAAGATTCAAAAGACATTAAAACCTTGGCATGTGGTTATATTTTGGGTTGGATTAGCATGCGATACGATTGGTACTACATTAATGGAGAAAATGGCTTCAGAAGGTTCTCTATTAAGCTTTCATGGCATAACGGGTTTATCAGCAATTTTACTTATGCTATTTCATGCTGTGTGGGCTACTGTAGTTTTGAAGAAAAAGGATATAAAAATGATTGCAAAGTTTCACACATTTAGTGTAATTGTGTGGTTCATTTGGTTAATTCCATATATTTCAGGGCTTGTATATGGAATGACAAACAATTCATAAATTGAATTTGAATTTTCTGGACGAAAATAAGGTTACTCATACATTAGGAGATATAAGAAGAAACTAAAAGAAAAAGAAAAACGTATATTACATTAATAAGTAAAATCCCCTCAACATAAGTCGAGGGGATTTTGTAAAGCAAATAAATAATTCTAATGGTCGAATGAGGGAAGACTGCTCTTTATAGTAGGATAAACATTAAAAACATCTATTTTTATATTGTTTAGGTGAAATACCAGTATGTTTTTTAAAGATCTTTGTAAAATGACTCTGGTCGTGAAAATTTAATAATGTAGAAATTTCGGATATAGAATGTCTCGTATAAGTCATTAACTTTTTTGACTCATCTACTTTGGCACGCTGAATATATTCATTTAGAGAAATTCCAACTTCTTTTTTGAAAAGAGAAGATAGATAACTAGGGTTTAATGTGACTATTTCTGCAAGGATAGTTAGTGTAATATCACCATAAAGATGAGTAAATATATAATTTTGGCATTCGTTTATAGGTTTGGAATGTTTTTTTATAGTCCCGTTTTTGACACGTTCTGCAAACTCAAGTAAAGCATTCTCCAAAAAAGGGGAAATGGCTTCATTTTTATGTATTTCTTCGAGTTTTTGTATAAATAAATCACTAAGAGTATATGCGATTTCAGGGAAAAGTCCTCCTTCTATAGCAGATCTAGTTGCAAGTGTAATAGCTGCAATGGCAGAATTTTTTTGGCTTCGCAGGTGACTTGTCTTTGATAACACCCCAAGCTCTCCTGATTCAGGTAATCTCCTTAGATTTTTAATTAAATCATCCTTTTTCCCTTGCTTAATACACTCAAATATTTTCCTTTCAACTAGTGGATCGATATGAGTTAATGTACTTTGACGTTGCTCCGATATATGTATTTCGGGCTGTTCAATTTTAAATTCCACCTTTTTTACAAGCATGTTTTTTTGCAGAACATCTGCTATGTTCAACTGTTTTTGATACAGCATGTAATAAAGCACTAAACTTATATTTAAAAAACTCAAATTATTTAATATGGATAGAGAACGATAATATCGAATCATTTCTTCTTTATCTATTTTTAGTTGAAGATCATTAACGATACCTTTAATTGATGTTTCTGATAGCCTGGAATAAAGGACGGGTCCAACAATGATATTCCCACTAATTTGGTCGTTCAAACGTAGATTAATTGCGAAAAAATTTTCAAGAAAGGCTGTCTCTTCTAATGACGGAAAAGTAAAGTGAGGCTGTTCCTTAAATAGTTCATTAAGTATCGCCTCTTTTGAAGAATACATAGGGTTATGCTGAATATTGGAAGAGATTTCAAATACTAAATCTCCTTTGTTATTAAGAAAATAGACAGGTGTTTTATGTACGTCAAAGATTAGTTTACAAATATAATATAAATCCTCTAGTTTGGAGCAACTCATTATTTTAACCTCTATTCTGTAAAAATTGGATAAAATTTTTACAATTATTCTAAAAAATATACCATAATATCTAAAAAATAATAACTATAATAATATTAAGAAAGCGTTTACTTAATTATTTTTAGGAGGGCTATCATGAAAAGGGATATTAAGAAAATCATTTCACAAATGACATTAGAAGAAAAGGCAAGTCTATGTTCTGGATTAGACTTTTGGAATACAAAAGGGATTGAGCGATTAGAAATTCCTTCAATTATGGTAACTGATGGACCACACGGGCTTAGAAAACAGGCAGAAGGAGCAGATCACTTAGGGATTTATAACAGTATTCCAGCGACTTGTTTCCCTTCAGCAGTAGGATTAGCGAGTACGTGGAATAAAGAATTAATAAAACAAGTAGGAATTGCATTAGGAGAAGAATGTCAGGCGGAAAATGTAGGAGTTCTCCTTGGACCAGGTGCAAACATAAAACGTTCGCCGCTGTGCGGAAGAAACTTTGAATATTTTTCAGAGGACCCATATTTATCATCACAAATGGCTGCAAACCATGTTAAAGGCGTACAAAGTCAAGGGGTTGGAACGTCATTAAAACATTTCGCTGCTAATAATCAGGAGCATCGCAGAATGTCTGTAGATGCAATTGTTGATGAAAGAACATTGCGTGAAATCTATCTTGCTAGCTTTGAAGATGTCATTAAGGAAGCACAGCCTTGGACAGTAATGAGCGCTTACAACAAGGTAAATGGTGAATACGCTTCGGAAAATAACTATTTATTAAATGATATTTTAAAAGATGAATGGGGATTTGAAGGTTTTGTCGTTTCTGATTGGGGTGCAGTAAATGAGCGTGTTGCAAGTTTAGCGAACGGTTTGGAGTTAGAAATGCCTTCAAGCTTTGGAATTGGTGAGAAGAAAATTGTTGATGCAGTTAATTGTGGTGAGCTATCCGTAGAAAAGCTTGATCAAGCGGCAGAGCGTCTTCTTTACATTATTTTTAAAGCTTATGATAACCAATTAGAAAACGCTGTATATAGTAAGGACGCGCATCATCAGCTTGCAAGAGAAGTTGCAAGTGAAAGTATGGTTATGTTACAAAATGAAGATTCCATTCTTCCGCTGAAAAAAGAGGGAACGGTAGCAGTAATCGGAGGATTTGCAAAGCAACCACGTTTTCAAGGCGGCGGAAGCTCTCATATTAATCCAACAAATCTTGAAAGTATTCTCGAAGAAATTGAAACGGTATCAGGTGAAAAAACTAACATATTATTTGCCCAAGGCTATGACATTGCAAGTGATGATGTAAATGAAAGCATGGTTAATGAAGCGAAAAAAATAGCGGAGCGAGCAGATACAGCGGTCCTTTTCGTTGGACTTCCAGATCGTTATGAATCTGAAGGATTTGATCGAAAACATTTACAGATGCCAGAAAATCACGTGCAATTAATTGAGGCTATCGCTGAAGTTCAAAGTAATATCGTTGTAGTTTTAAGTAACGGTGCTCCAATTGAAATGCCATGGATAGGTAAAGTAAAAGGAATACTTGAAGGCTATTTAGGAGGGCAAGCATTAGGCGGAGCAATTGCTGATTTATTATTTGGCGATGCGAATCCAAGTGGGAAATTAGCGGAAACATTCCCGAAAGTATTAAGCGATAATCCTTCTTACTTAAACTTCCCTGGTGAAGGGGACAAAGTGGAATACAAAGAAGGTGTGTTCGTCGGATACCGTTATTACGATGCGAAAAATATTGAACCGTTGTTCCCATTTGGTTTTGGATTAAGCTATACAAATTTTGAGTATAGTAATCTTTCAATAAATAAGAAAGAGATAACGGATAAGGATACTGTTTCTATCAGTGTAAACGTGAAAAATACTGGTAGTACAGCAGGGAAAGAAATTGTTCAGCTTTATATAAAAGATGTTGAAAGCACTATGATTCGTCCTGAAAAAGAATTAAAAGGATTTGAAAAAGTAGAATTGCAGCCGGGAGAAGAAAAAACGGTTAGCTTTACTTTAAATAAAAGATCATTTGCTTATTATAATGTTGAATTAAAGGACTGGCATGTTGAAACAGGTGAATTTGAAATTTTAGTAGGAAAGTCTTCAAAAGAGATTGTTTTACATGATAGCATGTATGTTCAATCAACGACTATAATTCAAAAGCCAGTACATCGTAATACGTTACTCGGGGACATATTTGCGGACCCAATCTTAGCACCAATCGCAAAAGGGCTTATGGAAAAAGCATTAAAAGACAGTCCGTTTGGTAGTATGGCTGAAGGGGATAGTGATGTCTCTGAAATGATGGATGCTATGCTGAACTATATGCCATTACGAGCATTAGTGAACTTTAGCGCAGGTGCTTTTACAGAAGAAATGTTGAGTGAAATAATTGGGCTATTGAACGATGCGCAGATGAACTAATAAGTGTAAATGAATTGTATTAATGGGCGGTAAGACTCCTACCTCAAAACTTGGCGAATACGAGGAAGTGAGGCGGGAGATAATGGCCCGGAAATGCCTAATTAAAGTTTTACTTTATCCATTGAACATTCTTTGTTGAATTTTAATTAGGGTTAATAATTCATTGTAGGACGTTTCTCCAACATACAAAAAGGCAAATGAGAGTTAGAATCTCATTTGCTTTTTTTGTACTTATTCTGCTAAATGTAGAATCATATGCTTGTCTATCATCGCTTATCCCGCTATTTGTGGGCAGTAAAACTCCCACCTCAAAATTCAGGTGGAGCAAAGTAGTTAGGTGGGAGATCAACTGTCCGTAAACCCCCACTGATTATTAGCCTTCACTTTATAAATATGAACGATGCGATGGCCATGAACCTTGGAGTTTACGAAGTTGTACAATTTGTCCTGTATGATAAGCATCGTGCAATAGGATATTCAGATATTGTTGCCAAACTGGTAGAGACGGACTTGGTTGATCCAGTTCTGCTTCTTGAAGGGATGTTAATGAAGATTGTAAGGCATCATGTACTTGAATCGTTCGCTTCGCTGTTTGTTGCCAAGCATCATCATCGTTAGGTCCACCTTGGACAAACGTGTCATCATTATTTTGTGGAGCAACAAATGTGTCATCTTGATGTAAGCGGGACAGTAAGCGCTCTTTAAAGGTTAGTAAATGGTTTACATTTTCCCAAATCGAATTACTGGCCTTTCCTTCTGGGTGCCAACATGCTTGTGCAGCAGTAAGATTCTTTAACGCTTCTGATATCGGTGGATACCATTCTTCTTCGTAAAAAACTTGCTTGACTCCATTTTGTAATATTTCTTTTTTACCCATTCGTATAGCCTCCTTAACTATGAGATAGACCAACAATAAGTGTTATAGAAAGTAGATAGAAACGTACCTAATTATCATCTGATTGATGTTTGGAAGTTTCTAAAAGAACAATATGGCGCCGTTGTAGCAATTGCAGAAATAAACTTATGCTTTCTAAATCATTTTTCTAAATGTAATAAATTCTCCTTTCTCTTCAAGAAACCTGCCTCATAGTTGAACAAGAAAATCAAGTGCAACTTAAATTTAAAAATTTGTAGCAATATAAAGTTTCAGAAAGTTTTAAAATTCTAAAAAGTTAGAAGGTATAATTCGATAAATATAGAATTCAATACATAGCAAATAAGGAGGGGATTAAATGGAAGTTTTTCACGTGACGAGTAGAAAGAGGGAAACATACAACGTTCAAATGAGGTATTCGATACTTTTCGAATGTGCACTTGGCATTGCGGCAATTACTCATAAAAGGTTAATCGATACTCTTGAAAAGACTCAAAGTGAATGGGAAGAAGTTAGACAATCATTACCTCATGAAATGATAGAGCATTTACAGTTTGTAGAAGAAAATAATACATGGAAATCATTGCTTCAGTTATTGTATGAGGGAGATTTTCAGGATCTATCACAGTTTATTGCAAATATCGATTCACTTTCAGAAGAAGATTTAAAGTATATATGTTTACCGTTTTTAGGAGAAGTGTATGAGGAAAAAAGACGTTTAGCAGTAAGCGGGGAAGCATCTGCAATACACGAACTAAAGGAACTGACACATGATCATCAGTTTTTTTCTACGTATATAGAGTTTGTATGTCATGTTGATGTGCGTGAACTAAAAACGCATTTAATCGCCGTTATGACAGGGTGGTATGACAGTGTTGTTAAAAAAGAGGCAGAAGAAATTGTTTTTATACTACAACGAGATTATGAAGCGAAAAATGAAATGAATAAAAAGATGCAACCTGAAGAGTTTGTAGAGTGGGCAACAGGTGGAGTTACATATATGCCAGAGCCAAGTGTTCATCACGTACTTCTTATCCCGCAAATTACATACAGACCGTGGAACATAGAAGCTGATATTGAAGATACGAAAGTTTTTCATTATCCGGTCGCAAATGAAAGTATACATCCAGAGGATCCGTATGAGCCGAGTTATTTTTTAGTTCATAAACATAAGGCGCTCGGGGATGAGGCAAGATTGCGTATTGTAAAACTACTATTTGAACAAGAGCGTACGCTGCAAGAAATAACGGAAAGATTACAACTAGGGAAATCGACAGTACATCATCATTTGAAACTTTTACGTTCAGCAAAGTTAGTTGATATTCAAGACGGAAAATATGTATTGAGAAAGAAAGCAGTGCAGTCTTTAGCGAAAGAATTAGATGCATTTTTGAATAGATAATATACAACGAGAATGTACATAAAGGGAGGAATTTAATAGAAAAGTTGGTGAGTTATAGTGAAGAGTGTATTGAAAAACCGTTCATTCTTTTTTCTGTGGATTGGCAGTGCGATTTCGGAATTAGGCGGGGCTTTCGGGACGTTATGTAATTCAATTCTCGTTTATGAATTAACAGGATCAAAAACCGCATTAAGTAGCATGTGGTTACTATACTTTATCCCGTCGCTCATACTACAACTTATAAGCGGGCCATATATTGATAAATGGAGCCGAAAGTGGATTATGATTTTTTCGCAGTGGATGCGGGCCTCTGTTTTCTTACTGCCTTTAGTAATGCTTGTTACTAACAGTGTAGAAGTGTGGCACGTTTATGTTGTTCAAATTATAGTAGGGCTCATTACGCCGCTTTATACACCCGCCAGTCAAGCGATTACACCAAGCATTGTAAGTAAAGAACAGCTTCAAGACGCAAATGCGTATATTGATGGGATGACTCGCCTTATGATGTTTCTAGCGCCAGTATTAGGTGGTATCGTAATTCATTTAATTGGAATGAAGCTTACACTATTTTTTGTGTGCGTTTGTCTATTTATTAGTGGAGGATTATTACTTTTCATTACAGAAAAGAGGATAAAGCAAGAACTTCGAAAAACGTGGCTAGAACAGTTTCTTCACGGCTTTACATACTTTTTCACAAAACCAGTTATCGTTTGGCTCGGGGTATTTCTTACTTTCGTTCAATTCGGAGTAGGGGTAACGATGGTTACAAATCTTCCTTATATAAAAGACGAACTTTCAGCAGGATATGCTGAGTACGGTTACTTCATGGCAGGATTCCCGCTTGGCTATGTAGTTGGTTCCATGTTAGTTGGGAAAGTGAAGTATAGAAGCAGGCGACTACTTATGCTTGGAGGATTATTCGTAGGGGGCCTTACTTACATTTCACTAGGTTTAAATAATAGTATTATTATTGCGATTGTAATCGAAGTAATTGCCGGTATATGTATTGCATTTTTCAATGTTCATAACACGACGATATGCCAACAAACTGTCCCAAATAATATGATAGGAAAAGTCTTTTCAGTGCGACTATTTTTCATACGCTCGGCAATGCCATTAGGTGTCTTTTTAGGGGGAATACTGAGTGAAATGTGGGGAGTGAGAGTATTATACTTTATCATCGGTGCGATTATATGTGCCACTTCTTTAAGTGGGATATTGCTTCCGTATTTTAAATTTTTGGATGAGTCAATTGAAAAGAAATCGGCATAATTCAAATAATTTAAAACTTTATAATTGAAAACAATTATCATAATCAATTATAATGGAAGAATACTAGTATTCGTATTATAAAAAGGGAGTGGGATTAAATGTTTATCGAAACTAAAACATTTACAGTAAAAGAAGGTACATCTAATATAGTTGTAGAGCGTTTTACAGGAGAAGGCATTATTGAAAAATTTGAAGGCTTCATCGACTTAAGTGTTCTCGTGAAAAAAGTAAGACGCGGAGACGAAGAAGTTGTAGTTATGATTCGCTGGGAATCGGAAGAAGCATGGAAAAACTGGGAAACGAGTGAAGAGCACTTAGCTGGACATAGAGCGGGCCGCGGTAAGCCGAAGCCAGATCATATCATTAAGGTTGAGCACGGGGTTTATTATGTGAAATCATCGAAATCGGCTTATCAACAGTCGTAAAAATACATTTGTTTAATTATATTCTTTCGAATAAATAACCATCTATCTGCATACTGATAGATGGTTATTTATATTGAATAAAGAGAATGATTCGCATGTGATGTAAGAAGAATTAACGGACAGGTTAAAACTAGAAATGTTATAATATAAACTCGATCAGTGAGTAAGCTTAGGAGGGACAGTAATGATTCAATCGATAGTTCATATTGCATTAGTAGTAAAAGACTATGATGAGGCAATAGAGTTTTATACAAAGAAACTAAATTTCACATTAGTTGAAGATATTTATCAGCCAGAAGAAAACAAACGTTGGGTAGTGGTATCTCCTCCAGGTTCAGTCGGCACCACAATATTACTAGCTAGGGCATCTAAACCTGAGCAAGAGCCCTTTATTGGTAACCAATCAGGCGGTAGAGTATTTCTTTTCTTAAATACTGACGATTTTTGGAGAGATTATAATGAAATGATTTCAAGAGGAATAGAATTTGTGAGAGAACCGAAAGAGCAATCATATGGAATTGTTGCAGTATTTAAGGATTTATACGGGAATTTATGGGACCTGCTGCAACTAAAAGATGATCACCCAATTGCACAAAGAATGAATAGAAAGCAATGCGACTAAGCATTTCACAAGTATGTGAAAATAAAATAGAGCTCGGTATGTAAAAATTAGCAGTGTTTATAATGGAAATGTATGAGAAAAAATATAATTCAATATCGTTTAAAAGGTGTTTGCGTATTTTAGAAGCTGAGAAATATCGATATATTCTTATAGGAAGTATATTACGCGCTCAATAACTTGGAGGATAGAAATGATAGAAAATCTTTCATTTATTACATATGAAAACCATAAAGAGTTAGTACATAAAATTCTAAATGAATATATCGCTAGGAATGAAGTGAGTGGGTTAATGCTCATCGGATCTATCGCAAGAGGTGACGCATACCCCGAATCCGATATAGATTTATATGTTCTTTTAGAGAATGGACAAAAGAAAGATTTTCATTCTGAAATGAGAGAAGGTATTTTAATTGAATATAAGTATGCAGATGTTAATAGAATTCAATTAAACTTTAAAAATAATCCAATGGAATTATACTCTTTTCTAGAAGGAGAAATTTTATTTGATAGTAACGGTGAGTTGAAAAGGTTAAAGGAAGTAGCTCAACATAAATATGAAAATTATTCTGTTTCTAGTGATAAAGTAAAAGGCATTTCTCATTGGTTAAATAGTTCGCTTATTAAAATCCAGGCTGCTTTGAAAGCAAAAGATGAGTTAAAAGCTTCATATATAGTTCACACATCAATGTGGACATTGCTAGAGGGGATATGGGCTATTAATAACAAGCCGACACCTCCAGCTGGATCTGCTTTAAGGTATATTCAAGCATTACCTATTAGACCGACTAATTTTGATGGTTTACTTAATAATGTGTTTTTAGGGGATACGAAGGAACGTATTCATTCAGCAATTATCGTGATTGAGTGGGCTTTAGTGAATCTAGAGAACAAAAAATAACGGACATATTAACCGTATAATATGTCCGTTATTTTAATCTAATCTAATTTAATTTCAAATTCAAGCCGTTCATGCTTGTCTGAAAAAGGCATACTACGTTCTGTAAATAAAAAGCTAATTCCAGACGGAGTATTAGGAAGAGCAGGAGAAACAACAAATTGGTAGCTCACATGTCCATCTGTTCCAGTCCATCCTTCTGCCCAGCAATCGTATGTAGTATTTATAGATAATTCAACAAGGCTATGTGTATTATTCTCATTAAGTTTTTTGCTTTTCGAATCCCATTCTTTATATAAGTAAATTACACTAGCGTTAGAATATTGACGAATAAAGGTTAGAGTATACACTATTCCTTTATGCTCATAGGTTTTTAAAACAGGTATATGTTTTTTAAACTTAGTCGGTTCGACGTGAGGTTTAAATTCTTCTTCATCCATCATAGTGGAGAACAATGAATTTAAATAGTCTGGATAAAATCCGTGCTGCTTTGCCCAATTAGAAATAGCCTCATCAGGCGGAAATCCTGGATTCCCATTCGAAAGTTCTTTTCTTTCTTTTAATAGGGCGCAAATTTTTTCATCAATACAGTATAAGCGTTCATCGTAATGATCAGTAGGGCGTTCAAAAGACATTCGTTGCATAATCATTCCTCTTTTCCTTTATTTTTGTTTTCATATTTTATTATAACGGAAACAATTCTCATTTTTTACAATATACTAAACTAATTGAAATATTACGAAAAGTGTGGTTTTTATGTGCTAAAATAAATATAGAAAACCATTTATTAACTATCGGCAGGTTAATAGAAAAAGGGTGTAAATAGTTAATAATGTCACAATTAAAATGCAACTAGATAGTTAGGAGGAATCATTATAATGGATACTACACAACAAAACAGTAATGCATGGGATAAGAAGGTTGAAGAAGGTTCTAGATACACTCAACCTGTAAGTAGTGAGGTTATTGAAAAAAGTAAATCAGGTGAATGGGAAATCACAGTCACCACAGAAAAATCAGTTCCTAGAGATTGGTTTCCAAAGTCATTAGAGGGATTAAAGATACTTTGTTTAGCATCAGGTGGAGGGCAACAAGCACCAGTACTGGCTGCTGCTGGAGCAGATGTCACAGTTACTGATATATCTAAGAAGCAATTGGAACAAGATGAAAAGGTAGCGGAACGGGATGGATTAAATTTAAAAACAGTACAAGGAGATATGTCAGACCTTAGTAATTTTGAAGATGAATATTTTGATATTGTCGTAAATCCTGTTTCTAATTTGTTTGTAAAAGATGTTCATCTTGTATGGAATGAGATTTCAAGGGTTTTAAAGAATAAAGGTATTCTTATTTCTGGATTTATAAATCCTTTACTATGGATTTTTGATGACAACCAAGAACAAAAAGGTATTTTGGATGTTAAACATTCAATCCCTTCATCAACATTGGATTATTTACCAGAGGATGAAGTTCAAGATTACATTAATTTAAATCAAACAATAGAATACGCACATACTCTAGAAGATCAAATCCAAGGTCAAATTGAATCTGGTTTTGTTATAATGGGTTTTTATGAGGATGATTTTGGTGGAACAAGGATATTAGATAAGTATATTAAAACTTTTATTGCTACAAAAGCTATAAAGTTAAAGGTTGATTAAAATTTTGGCTCGTTAGTCGAAGAAGGAAACTTGAAAACAGTAAAAGTTCAATGTATGTCAAAAAGGATGGCACTTGCCATCCTTTTCCTTGTGTAGTTTGATTGTCAAAACAAGTTTTACACCTTTTAACCGAACCGGTTATAATAAATAGTCTGTCATTTTCCCATTAATTTTTCACATCATCATATAGTTCCAGCGCCTCTTTCACATTCAATCTATTTTTTACAATGCCATGAATCGCTTGAATCATCGCAGTTGGATGTTCGGATTGCCATATGTTTCGACCCATGTCTACTCCGATTGCGCCTTCTTGCAGCGCATTGTACGTAATGTTTAATGCGTCTTCGATTGAATCTAGTTTTGGGCCGCCTGCGATTACTACTGGAGCAGGGCATGTGCTTGTGATTTTTTCGAATCCTTCGCAGTAGTAAGTTTTAATAATGTCAGCTCCCATTTCAACACATACGCGGGAGGCGAGTGCTAGAAAGCGAGCTTCACGTTTTTGTAGCTCTTTCGCAACGGCGGTAATACCGAGTACTGGCAGGCCATAATCGTGAGCTTCAGAGACTACGTTTGCGAGATTTGAAACGGTTTGTGTTTCATAGTCTGATCCAACGAAAACAGAAACGCCGACGCCAATTGCATTTTGTTTTACGGCTTCTTTCACAGGTGTAACAATTGTTTCATTCGCTAAATCTTTACCGACTACAGTTGCTCCGCCTGATACACGCATAACCATCGGCGTGCTGCAGTCTTCAGGAATGCACGAGCTGAGTACACCTCGTGTTAAAAAGAGGGAGTCTGTATATGGAAGCAAGTTTTTAACTGTTTCTAACGGTTGTTCTAGTCCGTGAATCGGTCCTAAAAAGTAGCCGTGATCAATTGCTAACATAACCGCTCTGCCGTCAGGTAAAATTGTGTTTAATCGATTTTTAAATCCCCAAGTCATTAGGAATCACTCCTTTGTTAATGTTGGATTTTCAGTTTGTACTGTATCTTTATTTGGTAAATTTGGTGATTTTATAAAAACAGCTTTAAAAGGCTTATCGGAATGGTTAATAAGATAGTGAGATTCATGAGGGCGAACTTGCAAGACATCTCCTTGTTTTATTGGAATTCTTTCGTTATTTACATAGAAATCTATTTCGCCTTCTAACGCATAGAAGACTTCTTCGCACGTTGTATGATAGTGATTTTGAAACTCTTGCCCAGGCTGAATAACGACTAGGCCAAGATCGATATTTGGACCTTGTATTAAATATTTAGGCCCGTTATCACCGAAGCGATAGGTGAAATCATCTTCATTCACTTTAAGCATAGAAATCACTCCTTTATGTAATGTGTTACAGCGCACCTGGCGCAATCCACATATGTGAGGTGAGCCCTTTATCGGCTAAAGCGAGCTGACTGTCATATACGGTTTTCCATGTTTCATAGAATTCCTTATAGAGTTCATGATTTTCAGTGACTGGCTCGAATGTGTTTTCCCACTGTACAAACTGTTTGGCAGTCTCTTCCATAGATGAATATATTCCAGTGCCAACACCAGCAGCAATTGCAGTTCCTAAAGCAGCTGCTTCTTTCACAACGGGTACTTTTACAGGAATGCCGAGTACGTCTGATAGAATTTGAGGCCATAGTTTTCCTTTAGCACCACCGCCAGCAAAAACAACTTCAGAAGGGAATGTACCTGTGAGATTTTCAATTCGTTTTAAGTTTCCAAGTGTAACGAAGGCGGCATTTTCTTCAATAGCGCGGAACATTTCTTTCTTCCCACATTTGTCAGCATCTAAGCTTAAATTTAAAAAAGAAGGTGCGGCATGACGCCAAGAGATATAGTTCATGACGTTTGAGAAAGTAGGGATAATGCCATGTGAGCCGACAGGTACGTCTTTCGCTTGTTCTTCTAACAATTCATATGCATCTACACCGAGTTTTTCAGCGAGTTTCTTTTCTTCTTGGCAAAAAGCATCTCGAAACCAGCGCATAACGAGGCCTGGGAAAAAGGCGATCGTTTCATATTGCCAAAGGTTAGGAACGACATGGCAATTTACGCGAATCGCAGCATGCGGATCCGTTATTGGTTCAGTAATGTTAACTTCTTGCTGCCAAAAGCTACCCCCGCATATTAATGTTTGATTTTGCTTAACAACTCCAGTTCCGAGTGATGCCATTTGTGCATCCCCGCCGCCAGCAACGACAGGAGTTCCTTCATGTAATCCTGTTAATTCAGCACTTCGTTTTGTGACATTCCCAATAGTTGTACCAGCTTCATTTACTTTTGGAGAAAAGGCTAGAGTAAGACCGCATTGCTCAGCAATGGAGTTATCCCAAGCTCTATTTTGTAAATCGAATATACCGGACGTACATCCATTTGAAGAATCAATTTGCAGTACACCGCACAATTTATATAAAATCCAATCGTTTAACATCGTAAAGGAATGAATGTTTTTGTACACGTCTGGTTCATGTTTTTTAATCCAAAGTAAGCGAGGTAAAGCACCTAACGAAAAAGTTTGACCGGATTTTCTATATAAATCTTCTTCAATTTCGGAACGTATTTGTTTTAGTTCACTAACTTCCGCTGATGCGCGGCCATCAACATTTGCACAAGCCCATATTTCTTGCCCGTTTTTATCGTATAAAACAAAGCCTTCGCGCATGCTCGTTGCACTTATGCCTTTAATATAAGAGGGGGACGTATTACTTTTTTGCAGCACATCCTTTGTACATTCTTGGACGAGCTGCCAATTTTCTTTTACATCAAAATTCATAGAACCAGGATAACGACTATCGGATTTATGAATCCATTCTTTTTGACTGACTGCAAGCTGATTTCCTTGTAAATCAAAAAGGACTGCTCGAATACTTCCTGTACCAGCATCGTAAGCTAATAGAGTAGACATTAAGAGTCACCTTCCTTTCTTAATAAGGAGAGAGCAGTTTCTTCATCGGTAATTAATGTATGAATGAATTTTCCTTTTAAGGCGCCGTAAATTGCATCTAACTTTTCCATGCCGCAAGCTACACCAACTACATGTTTCATATTTTGAAGAACAGAGAGTGGTGTGCCGATGAGACGGTTATGATGGGGAAGCTCTAATTGTTTTCCATCAGTATTATAAAATTGACCTAAAATATCTCCGGCTCCGTTCTGACTACGTATATATGTCATTTCATGTAGCGTTAATTTTTCTTCTTTTACAATTGTGGCATCTTGAGATAAACCTCCAATGCCGACTACTGCTGTATGAGCAAGTGAAGCGACGTGAAGCATATCTTTCACGCTCGGTTCTGATAGAATACTTTGTGCCATTTCGGTTGTGGATGCTAGAAAAGGGGTAGGGATAATGTGAAGATCTCCTTGCATGTAGTTCAAATAGTTTTGTTTCCTCGGAATATAGTGGTTAACACCGCCTGTAAGAGTAACGATTGAAAGATTCATAGAACTTTCAAAGTGGATGTTTTCTAACATGTTACTGATCGTCTCTCCCCAGCCAATGCCGAGTAAATTGCCTTGTTGCAGGTGAGTTTCTAAATATTGTGCGGCAGCTTTTCCGAGTGAAGATGCATAATCTTCTGTTGGCGTTGGAATAACGAAAGCATCTTTTAGATGGAACTTTTTCATAAGGTCACGTTCAATACTTAAACAGTG
Source organism: Bacillus altaicus (assembly GCF_042136375.2). Taxonomy (NCBI): domain Bacteria; kingdom Bacillati; phylum Bacillota; class Bacilli; order Caryophanales; family Bacillaceae; genus Bacillus; species Bacillus altaicus. Next base: position 2,652,682 of record NZ_CM143394.1, read on the forward strand.
CAAACCAGTACCTTTTACGTGAAAGGTGACGACACCTTCCGTCCGTGCTTTATCTAACAACCGAACGACTTTATTGCGTGAAATGTGAAGAAGTGAAGCAATTTCTTGCTGGGTTAATTGATCTTTATAATAGTACCAAGCTACTTTTGTTAACAAATTGTCTTCAAAGTTCAGCTGTGACATGCTCTTCATCCCTTTCAACAATTGACCACTGCTTAAACATATGTGTTCGTTATTTTGTTTATTCCAGTTGAAGGGATAAATAGTCCGGTGAAAAAAGTGTTCTAGATATGAAAAAAGAAATATAGAATGCTACAAAACAAGTCGAGCCAAACTCAATTCAAGGGTATGATTATGAGGCAGAAGGAAACGGTATTATCGTACTTCCTGAACGAGTTGTATTTACGAAGGATAATATCGATAAGTATAATTTCTAGTTGAGAGTTAACGGGGATTTATCATTTCTTGTCGAATCGCAGATATAATTTTAGTCACTATATTTCTTCGTCAGACATAATAAAAACGTCCGAATATATCGGACGTTTTTATTATGTCGTTCTTTTAATCTATTCATTAATTGTGAACAGCTTCTTTTTCATTTAACCCAAGTGTGCGTCCTGTTGAAGCGTGAAGTTCTTGGAACAGTCTTGGATTTTCCGTAAGTGATATACCATATGAAGGGATCATTTCTTTTATTTTTGGCTCCCATGCTAGTATACGTTCTGGGAAGCATTTTTCTAATACTTCAAGCATAACGTGAACCGCAGTAGAAGCTCCTGGAGAAGCGCCAAGTAACGCAGCGATTGATCCGTCATTTGCACTAACAACTTCTGTACCAAATTGAAGTGTGCCTTTACCACCTGCATCAGTATCTTTAATTACTTGCACACGTTGTCCAGCAACGACAGTATCCCAATCTTCACTTTTAGCGTTCGGAATAAACTCACGTAATTCTTCCATACGCTTTTCGTGTGATAACATAACTTGTTGGATTAAGTATTTTGTTAATCCCATTTCTTTTACACCGGCTGCTAACATCGTTAAGACGTTATTCGGTTTTACAGATCCAATTAAATCAAGGTTTGAGCCAGTTTTTAAGAATTTAGGTGAGAATCCTGCAAATGGTCCAAACAGTAAAGCTTTTTTGTTGTCTATATATCTTGTATCAAGGTGAGGTACAGACATTGGCGGAGCGCCAACTTTAGCTTTTCCGTATACTTTTGCGTGATGCTGCTCTACAACTTTTTGGTTTTTACATACCATAAATAGTCCACTTACTGGGAATCCTCCAATATGTTTTGATTCAGGAATACCAGTCTTCTGAAGTAGAGGTAGACTACCACCACCGCCGCCGATAAAGACGAACTTTGCAGTATGGTGTTCGATTTTACCACTATTCATATCGTGTACTTTCACTTCCCACAAACCGTTCTTCGCACGTTTAATATTTTCAACACTGTGTTTGTAGTTTAGTTCGACATTTTTAGTTTTTAAGTAATCAAACAACATGCGTGTTAACGCACCAAAGTTAACATCTGTTCCAGAATCAATTTTCGTTGCAGCCACCGGTTCATTAGAGGTACGGCCTTCCATAATGAGTGGAAGCCATTTTTTTAATGTATCAGGAGCATCAGAAAATTCCATTCCTTGGAATAGAGCGTTTTTTGAAAGCGCTTCAAAACGATTTTTTAGAAACTCCACATTTTTTTCTCCTTGCACCAAACTCATATGAGGTAGTGGCATAATAAAATCTTGTGGATTACGAATTAAGTTTCTCTTTACAAGATACGCCCAAAATTGTCTTGAAAGTTGAAATTGCTCATTTACTTTTACAGCTTTACCAATATCTATAGACCCGTCAGATTTTTCGGATGTATAGTTAAGCTCACATAGCGCAGAATGTCCTGTACCAGCATTATTCCATTCGTTAGAACTTTCTTCTCCGGCATTAGCGAGTTTTTCAAATACTTTAATTTCCCATTCAGGTGCCAATTCTTTAAGTAATGATCCTAACGTTGCGCTCATAATTCCAGCGCCAATTAAGATAACGTCTGTTTTTTGCTGCATGTTGCTCATGATAATCTCTCCATCCCCTATATTGGCAAAAAAGAGTAGGTGTTTTTATATCTAAGCCGTAAAAAGAAAACACCGCCTAGGCCCCACCTAGGTACTTACCTTTTTTGTCTCAATTGTATAACCATCTCATAGTCTATTATAATAATTAATAGACTAAAATATCTAGTGTTATCTGATAATTTTAAACTATTTAACGTTTTATTTCATAGAATTCTTCTGTCATAAGGGTAAAAAGCATAGTAGTAAAGCGGAATTAGGAGAAGAATTCCATTTTGATGTTATCCCAAAAAAACTTCTATTTTTATGTTTTATCTTTGAAAACTAGTAAAATTCTATTTTTGTAACATCTAATTTGAAAAAATAGAGTAAATAACGAATAAATGATAAGATTATTCTGGAAATAAAATGGGAGGGATACCGATGCTTACAAAAGAACAAGTCGCAAACTTATTTCGGGATTTTTCTGTAAATGAATGTAAAGGATCGAGTCCTTTATACGAATACTTATCAATAAAAATTTCTGAAGATGAGGAAGTTCTTACGTTAGCTTCCTACGCACAACCTGGTCAACCAGTCCCAAACTTATTATTAGGTGCAGTACACTATTTATTGTTAAAAGGAAAAGAACATACTTTAAAAAGGTATTATCATAGTTTAGTTGAAAATGCTGATACAAATTTTGAGAATGCCTTTCAGCAATTTAAAAATTTTTGTCATGTATATCGAGAAGAAATTATCTCTTTATTACAAACGAAACTTGTTCAAACGAATGAAGTAAGACGATGTGCCTATTTATATCCAAGTTTCTGTTACATATTTAATAAAGTGAACAAACCATTGGCATTAATAGAAATTGGTACAAGTGCGGGATTACAACTATTTTGGGATCAATATCGTTATTCATATGGAACGGAAGAAGTATTTGGAAACACACAGTCTAATGTTTATTTACAATCAGTAATAAAAGGGAAAAAGAAGCCATCTTTTTTAAAACAAAGTCCACCTGTCGTAGAAAGAATCGGATTAGATTTGCATGTGAACGATTTAAATGATGAAGAAGGTTATTTATGGTTACGCGCGCTTATTTGGGCAGAACATAAAGAAAGACTTGAACTATTCGATCAAGCAGCAACACTTGTAAAAGAAAAATCAGTAAGATTAATAGAAGGAGACGGTGTAGTACTTCTTCCGGCCATTGCAGAGCAAATAAGGGAAGATGCTGTTATTTGTATTTTCCATACACATGTAGCGAATCAAATACCAGAAGATGTGAAACGTACGCTTGAGAAACGAATTCAAGAAATCGGTGCAAATCGTGATGTATGTCACCTATATAACAACATGTGGGACCGGGACCTTCATATTGATTATTATATTAACGGAAACGAATATTGTGAAACTGTTGGGGAAACGGAAGGGCATGGGAGATGGTTTAGTTGGGGATTGGGGGATAAGACTTTATGCTAGAGTAAACCTAATAATTATGGGTTTCATCACCAAAATTCGTAATAAAAATAGCTGATGGAAGACACTCCATCAACTGTTTTTAACTTTTCATAAAACTCATTAGGTATCTAAGGTAAGCGTCAAATATTCCTCACCTACAAGTTGTAAATAGCCCATGAGATTCATCTTCTTACATCTAAGGATTTAAAGAAATTGGATTATTAAAACCTGACAGGTGTCAAAAAAGAACCTACCGGTTAATCAGCTATATTACTGGTTCAAGAAATTATTATTTCAAACGGAAGAGCCGAAGGAAAGTAAATGTTTAAAATGAATATATAATACATGCGAGAAAGAGCACAATTTGATAGGGGGGCTTCCAAATGCATATGGATGAAAGAATGAATTTGCAGTTAACAAGCCAGGCTCTTCAGGTAATGAATAACGGAATTGCTGTCATAAGTCATGATGGAATCATCACATTCAGCAACCAACCATTCTGCAGCATGTTACATAAAAAAGAAAATGAAATAATAGGTAAGCATATATCAACGATTATTCCTGATCGTAAAAAGCTAGTAGTGAATCAAAATGATAGTTTGTACAAGTACGAGTGTAAGGTGGGCAACCAAGTATTGATTATGAATGAATCCCGTGTATATCAGAGCGGGAAAGAAGATGGATCAATTGCCATTTTGGAAAACAAGGAAAAAAGTATAAAGTCCTTGGAAAGTATCATCAGTCGGTATGAAAATGCCTTGAATTTACTGTCGGAGTGTATTCTAGGGGTAAATGAACAAGGGATTGTCAATTTTTTAAGTGGTTCTTATGCACAATTTTTAGGGATTGATGATCCAAAGGAAGCGATAGGTAAGCATTGTACGGAGGTTGTTGAGAATACGAGGATGCATATTATCGTGAAGACGGGACAGGTGGAAATTGGGCATATACAGCGTATAAATAATCGGAATATTATCGCAACTCGCATACCTATTGTTAAGGACGGTGAGGTTATTGGTGCGATTGGTAAAATTATGTTTCATGATATACAGCAGTTTAAAGCTTTGGGGGATCAGATTAGTGCAATGGAATCAAAGTTATCTTACTATCAAACTGAATTACAGCGGTTGCAAGAAGGTAGGTTGTCCTTTCAAAGTATTATAGGAGAGAGTGCGAAAATGAAAGAAGTTAAAACGATGGCCTTGAAGGTTTCTAAAAGTCGGTCTACCGTTTTGATAAGAGGAGAGAGCGGTACAGGGAAGGAGCTCTTTGCGCATGCGGTACATCGTGCAAGTCCGCGTGCTAGGGGTTCATTTATTCGTTTGAATTGTGCAGCGATTCCGAGGGATCTTTTGGAGGCTGAATTATTTGGATACGAAGAGGGGGCTTTTACAGGAGCGAAAAAAGGTGGTAAGCCTGGGAAGATTGAGTTGGCCCATAAGGGAACGTTGTTTTTAGATGAGATCGGTGATATGTCTTTGGACATGCAGGTGAAGTTGCTGCGTGTGTTGCAAGAGAAAGAGATTGAAAGAATTGGTGGTACGAAAATTCAAAAGATTGATGTCCGTTTCATTGCGGCGACACATCGAAATCTTCGTGAAATGGTGCAAAGAGGGGAATTTAGGGAGGATTTATATTATAGGTTGAATGTGTTTGCGATCGATATTCCTCCGTTACGAGAGAGAAAGGAAGATATGATACATATAATGGAATTTTTAATTCAGAAATTGAATGGAGAGCTGGGTAGTAGCGTTCTTTCATTGGATGAGAGAGTAAGGGATATATTCATGGAGCATGATTGGCCAGGGAATATTAGGGAGCTAGAGAATGTGTTAGAACGAGCGATGAATGTTATAGAAGGAATAATTATTCAAGTGCATCATCTTCCTGTCTATTTGCGGAAAAAAGATTTGGAAGAAGAGTTATATCATGAAATATTTGCGGTGGATCAAGAGAAGAATGAGATGAGTTATTCACTGCAGGGGGAAGTGGAATCGGCTGAAAAACGGGCGATTACAAGGGCTTTGGAAAAGACAGCTGGAAATATAAAAGAGGCAGCCAAGCTTTTAGGGATTCATCGGGCTAGCTTATATCGAAAAATAGAAAAATATGGAATATCATGAAGGGAAAAAAAGGGCAAACAGGCCCTTTTTTTGTTTGGTTTGTAGTAATACATACTGTCTCTTTTTTGCGACACTTTCTTATAGATGCGACATGATCGTAATCATTTGTAGCGCAAATGCGACATGTGAAGGTGGACATGTAAGGGAGAACGGGGTATATCCCTGAAGGAATAAGAGAATAGAGAATGAGTCGATTTTTGGCATGTTTCTTGCTATATAAATAAAAAAGATTATAGCAAGAAGGGATGGAATTCAATGCTGGAAAATCACAGTTTGCCGCATTTTATTATGCAAAGTATTGAAAAAACACCAAGTAAAGTGTATTTACAATTTGAAGAACAAAGAGTTACGTATGAGGAGCTCTATCATCGAATTACAAAAGCTGCAGCGGGATTTTGTGAACTCGGTATTCAAAAAGGGGATAAGGTTTGTATTATGCTTCATAACACTCCTGAATATCTGGATGTATGGTTTGCTTTATCTTTTATGGGAGCAATTGCAGTGCCTCTGAATGTGCATTTAAAAGGAGAGGGCCTACAGTATATTTTATCTCACTCTGATTGTAAGCTAATTATCGTTGAGAAGGAATTTGTTCCTCAAATTGCTTCTTGTTTGTCTCTTATACAAAGGGACATTCAAATTGTTGCTTACAGAAATAATGAAAGCGTAGTCATTACGAGTGATGGTAAAGAACGGCTCGTAATCGAATTGAAAGATGTACTGAATACAAATAATCATCACCTTCCAACTGAATTTGTTTCCTCCTCTTCTATTAACAGTATCCTTTATACCTCTGGAACGACTGGATTACCTAAAGGGGTCATGTTAAGTCATTCAGCCTATGTAAATTCTGCGCAGTCATTTGCCGCCTATATGGTTGGCGCAAGTTCGAAAGATATCTTATATACAGCGTTGCCGTTATTTCATATTAACGCCCAGGCCCATACAGTACTCGGTGCTATTTCTTCCAATGCGACGATTGCTCTTGGCAAGCGGTTTAGTGCTTCTAGATTTTGGGATGAAATTCGTGGTCATGGCGCAACCATTTTTAATTCTTTAGGATCTATGATTCCTATTCTCTGCAAGCAACCAGAAAAGGAAAACGATAATGAAAATTTTGTAAGGGTGACGGCTTGTGCTGCTACGCCTAAGGAATTTTGGAAGCCGTTTGAGGAGAGGTTTGGCGTCCAGATTGTAGAGGGTTACGGATTAACGGAAACGACGGGTTTTTGTGTAACGAATCCATTGAATGCCAATAAGCCGCCTTCTATTGGAAAGCCTTATTCTTACGTAGAGACGAAGATTGTCAATGAGGATGGAAATGAAGCGCGGACTGGTGAAATTGGAGAGATTTTTATACGTTCCTTACAGGGACAAGCATTCATGGAAGGCTACTATAAAATGCGGGATAAAACAGAAGAGTCGATGAAGGAGGGATGGTTCCATACAGGAGATCGTGGTTATCTAGACGAGGAAGGTTACTTATATTTTTGCGATCGAATCAAACAGTGTATCCGGAGGCGTGGAGAAAATATCTCCTCTTGGGAAATCGAAAAGGTAGTGAATAATCACCCGAAAGTACTTGAATCAGCGGCCATCGGTGTTCCATCGGAAGTGGGAGAAGAGGATGTCAAATTATATGTGATTGTAAAGAAAGGAGAAACGATGTCCCATGAAGAGATTATAGATTGGTGTCAAGAACGTATGGCTTACTTCATGGTGCCGCGATATGTTCAGTTCAGTGAAACTTTTCCAAAAACCGCGACGGAACGGATTCAGAAGTTCAAGCTGAAGGAGGAAGGAATCGGTACTGCTTGGGATAGTGAAAAGGTCGGCTATGTAATTAAAAGAACGAGTTGATGTGCTGAAGGGGAGTAAAACAGTTTGCTTTTTATCTCATTACATATTGGAAAGAAGGGATTGAATTGGAAAATAAGCGGGTTGTTACATGGTCCAAAGAAAAAGGAATCGCGACAATCATCATTGATAATCCTCCTGTGAATGTATTGAGCGGTGCTGTGGTTGAGCAACTGACGGCGGTGGTCGATGAAATCGAACGGGATGATGAAGTAATTGCTGTACTTCTAACTGGCGCTGGAGAAAAGGCCTTCGTTGCAGGAGGAGACATCAAGTCATTTCCGGACTGGATTGGGAAAGGGAATGAATATGCAGAGGGAAAATCATTGTGGCTTCAGAATCCATTAAATAAAATAGAAAGATTGTCGAAGCCTGTAATCGCTGCTATTAACGGATTAGCGCTTGGGGGCGGGTGTGAATTAGCCTTATCATGTGATTTACGGATTATAGAAGAACATGCCCAAATCGGACTTCCAGAGGTGAAGTTAGGATTGTTTCCAGGTGCGGGAGGCACGCAACGTTTGCCTCGATTAATAGGAACTGCAAGTGCGAAAGAAATGATGTTCACTGGTGAACCGTTCACTGCCGAGGTAGCTTGGCGAGTTGGTTTGGTGAATCATGTTGTTCCGCGTGGCGAAGCGCTGAATAAGGCGAAGGAACTAGCCGCGAAGATGGCTCAATTTTCCCTTCCTGCTTTATCTTTGATGAAGCAATCTATCAATAAGGGATTATCTTCTTCTCTTGAGGACGGGCTAAAAATAGAAGCTGAGAATTTCGGCCATGTATTTCAAACGAGTGATGTAAGAGAGGGAGTGGAGGCTTTTATAGAAAAGAGGGTACCGCTTTTTCATCATAAATAAAATAACAAAAAGTAATGCCTGCCTCTGGCAGGTGTTGCAATAATATATATAAATATAAAAGGGTGTAAAGTAAATTTAAGAGAATCTATTTTATTGAGGGGGAATGCGGTTATGGATTTATTGATTGTATTGCTATCGCTTGGCTTGCTTATATTTGTAGCTTACCGAGGATTCTCAGTCATTTTATTCGCTCCGTTATGTGCTTTGTTGGCTGTATTTTTAACGGAACCGGCGAATGTTTTACCATTCTTTTCTAATGTTTTTATGGCGAAGATGGTCGGATTCATAAAATTATATTTTCCTGTATTTTTGCTTGGAGCGATATTCGGTAAAGTGGTAGAAATCACTGGAATAGCAGAAAAAATCGCGAAAATTATCATCCATTTTATAGGCGTGAAAAGAGCTATTCTTTCCATCGTGTTAATGGGAGCGATTCTTACATACAGTGGTGTCAGTTTATTTGTCGCAGTATTTGCGATTTATCCGTTTGCGGCGCAATTATTTCGCGAGGCGGATATTCCGAAACGTCTCATTCCAGCGACAATTGCATTCAGTGCATTCACGTTTTCGATGGATTCACTTCCTGGATCACCTCAAATCCAAAATGTTATTCCAACTACGTTCTTTAAAACAGATATTTATGCAGCTCCTACATTAGGGATTATCGGAGCACTGTTTATCTTTATATGTGGCATGCTGTATTTGGAAAGGTGTAGGAAGAAGGCTGCTGCTAAGGGAGAGGGGTACTTCGGAAAAAGCGGTGCCACTTCTGAACTGGCTGCCACAACTAGCGCACAATTGGTGCAAGCGCCTATTGTTTCCAGCGATGTTATTCCAGCTAGTTATTGGGTAGCTTTTCTTCCGCTTGTACTGGTCGGAGTGATGAATAAAGTCTTTACAGAATTCATCCCGGTTTGGTATACAAAGGGATTTGATTTTGCATCTATAGGTTTGAAGGAGTACGGAACGATTGATATGGGACAAGTCGTAGGTATTTGGTCAGTGGAAATGGCACTTCTTATCGGAATACTTGCTGCTATATTATTAAACTTCCAAGCGGTAAAAGAACAGTTTCAATCTATTACAAGCGTGGGCGTAAGTGGTTCAATCTTAGCTGCCATGAACACTGCAGCCGAGTATGGATTTGGTGCCGTTATAGCAGCTTTACCCGGATTTGTCATGATTCAAAATTCTTTGACAGGTACATTTTCAAACCCTTTAATTAGCGGAGCGGTCATGACGAATATTTTGTGCGGTCTGACGGGATCAGGTTCGGGTGGAATGAGTATTACATTAGGTTTAATGGCAGATAAATATATTGAAGCGGCAGCGAACTTTGATATTCCGTTAGATGTGCTGCATCGTGTAATTGCAATGGCAGCAGGAGGTATGGATACTTTACCTCATAACGGGGCAGTTATAACCTTACTTGCGGTTACAGGATTAACGCACCGGGAAGCTTATAAAGAGATTTTTGGTATTACGATAATTAAGACATTAGCCGTTTTCTTCGTTGTTGGAGTGTATATGATGTTTTCTATTGTATAGTAGGGAGGTTGCTTGGCTGTTATAAATAACGCAGTCATCAAGTTAAGATTATGTATAATGGTAAACAGAAACAGCCATCATTCCATGAAATGATGGCTGTTTGTATGTTTTCAATGAATTTCACAAAAAAACTTCAATTGTAGATTGGAATTGAACTATCCACTTGGTTTAGAGGAGGGGTCTTCTCGGTTAAAATGATAAAGTCGGCAAATTTAATTGTTACAACAATGCTCTTCTTCTCATCCATTGCGTCACGACCCATTTTTCACCTTTGATAACAGGTGCAGCAACTACAAGCAAATCCTCACATTGGACCCCAGCTGGCCAACATTCATAATAGTCGTGAAAACCATTTACAAACATGATTTGTCCGTTCTCAAATAGGATAACAAATATGGAGTTTCCTTACCTATTTTATAAAAGGTTAAAAATAAACCATAATATTATTATGTAAACAAAATTGATGAATGTACAGCTTGTTAAATAGTTCAATATTTTTGATTTTTCTATGGCTGCATAAGTATGATGTTTGTAGGAGGGGATCATATGAGTATACACAAAAAAATCATAGCGATTTCAGGAAGTATTAGGGAAGGATCATCCAACACAAACATATTAAAAACTTTAGCAGCATTTATTCCAGAAGGTATAGATTACACTATTTATAATGGGATAGAGGAACTACCTCATTTTAATCCGGATGTAGATCGAGTTGGAGCACCGGTTGTTGTTGAAGAATTTCGAAAGACATTAAGTGAAGCACATGCACTTATTATTTGTACACCAGAGTACGCAAAAAGTATTCCAGGAGTTTTGAAGAATGCTTTAGAATGGCTTGTTTCATCAGCGGAACTTTATAAAAAGCCAGTGGCTATTATAACAGCTTCACCATCAATTGCGGGAGGGGATAAAGCCCATGAATCTTTATTACTTACACTAGGTATGCTAGATACAATTGGCGTTCAAAATGGCTCACTATTAATCCCATCTGTGCGAACTAAATTTAGTGATGATGCAAAAATAACAGATGAGGATACAAAGAAAGCTCTTATCTCTTTAGTTCAAAGTGTAGTAGACGAGATAAAGAAATAATGATTTAGTTCGTATTAAAGTGAAAATGGACTTTTATAATAATAAAAGATAAAAGCAATGCTACTGTTAGTTCAAATGTAGCATTGCTTTTTATATAGTTAAATATATTTACTCAATATCTCCCCAGGTAATCCATCAATCTCGCAAACTATATCTGATGTAAAACCAGCGTTTAATAAAATTTTTCGAGAGGGGATATTGTTTGGATCGATAATTGCCTTTAGTACGTTTACATCTGTCTGCTTCGCTATTTCAATTAATTCTCTTGCAATACAACTACCATATCTTTTTCCCCAGTGCTCCGGCAATATCATATAACCAAGTTCAGCTTCTTTAAAATCATCCTCATTTACTGTTATATGTCCAAGTCCGATAAATTCATTTGTTGCACTGTTATAAACTTTATAAGATCCATACAGTTTATGTTTTTCATTGCGCCTTAACAATTTTTCATAGTCGTTTTGCGCTTCTTCTAACGGAATAGCACGCTCTGTAATTTGTGCCATGACTTTTTTTTTCGATACAAGCTGGAAGTATAGATTAAAATCTGTCGCTTCAAATTTATTAAAATATAGCTTATGCATAGTATTCCTCCAAACTAATTTTCATTTGTTCTTCAGAAAAGATAAACGATCGTTAAATAGTGATTTCTATTTGATTGCCTTCTGGATCACCTATTACACTTTCGTAATAGCCATCTCCAGTGAAACGTGGTCCATTTAATAAAGGATAACCTGAGTCTTTTAACCTTTTTGTTAGTTCATTCACACGTTCTTCACTTCCAACGGAGAATGCCATATGTGCATAACCAGTAATATTAAGGTTAGGCTCATTTTCTATACCTTTTTTACGCATAAGTTCAAGCCTTGCCCCAGATTCGAACGTAATAAAATAAGATTCAAATTGTTTTGCTTCATTATGATATAAGGAGTTTGCTTTGCCGTTAAAGTATTTCATATAAAAATCACGCATTAAATCTAAATCATTTACCCAAATTGCAATATGTTCAATTTTCATAGGTTTCACCAATCCTATCTGTACTAATTAGGCTTCCACTGTATAAAAGTTGCATGTACATTGCAAGAAATTTGATTTGGTGAAAAAAGGTAATTGTTAATTTTTGCTTGTTTACGTACATACAATTATGTAATTAAGTGAATGACTTACATAGGAATTACAGAAAAGGGGGAATGAGGCTTATGAGTCAATTAGAGCAAATGATGTACGTTGGTGTCATCATGTCTATTGTACTATCCGTAATGATTTTGGGGTCTTTATATTATAATCCTCGTCTTTCGTTAAATGATTATCCGAAAGATATTCAAAAGGTAGTTTTTCCGAAATCGATTCATGAAAAAAAGCAAACGATTTACTTTAGTATTGCATACAATGTGATTCTCTTCGGTACTCCTTTCGTTTCAACATATATACTACATCAACATGAAAAACTATTGTATATTGAGGCCTATTTACATAGTTTTAGTATTTTAATGATTTTCAATTTAGTAGATTTATTAATAATCGATTGGCTTATATTTTGCTGGATTACTCCGAGATTTGTTGTTATTCCTAGTACGGAAGGGATGAAGGGCTATAAAGATTATAAGTTTCATTTAAGCGGAGCGATAGTGGGTATTCCTTTTTTAGCAATCGTAAGTTTATTTCTGGCAGGAATTGCGACGACTATTTAGTATAAAGAAGAAGGATAGGAAACGTTTATACAAGGTAAGGAGATTTATAATTTATAGAATTATAAATGAGAATTTGATACTATTGAAGTAAAGGGTTCTAATAACATCATATTAAGCAATATCGATATATGGTTGCAAATGTTTTGATATTCCGTGAAATCACCTGATTTTATGGAAGCATTTGATAGAACTCAAAAAACGCAATGGAGGCTATTATGAAAAAAATAATTGGCGCAGCAACAGCAACAGTTCTTGGATTGGGGGCTTTTACCACATCTGCTATCGCAGAAACTATCGTAACAGCGGATGTACTCAACGTACGTGAAAAGCCAACTACGGAATCAAAAGTTGTCGAAAAAGTAAAAGAAGGACAAAAGTTAAAGGTCATACATACTGAAGAAGGATGGTCAAAAATTGATTTAAATGGTAAAGAATTGTTTGTAAGTTCGGAGTATACAAAAGATATTTATCATGTAACAGCAAACCTATTAAATGTACGTACTGAAGCAAACACAGAATCAGAAATTCTTGGCAGACTGAAACAAGATGATGTAATTGAATCAACACATCAAGTAAAAGATGGATGGCTGCAATTTGAGTATAAAGGAAAAACAGCCTATGCAAATGTTTCTTTCCTATCAAGTACAGCACCAATTGAAAAGAAAGCTGAAGAGAAAACGAAGCGAGTAGCGAAAGTACAAAAAGCAGTTAAAGCAAAGGAAGAAGTAAAAACGCAGAAAGAAGCAAAAGTACAAGAAATAGCAAAAGCGAAAGAAACAACAAAAGAGCAGAAAGAAGTGAAGGTAAAAGAAATAGCAAAGCCTAAAGAAGAAGCGAAAGTAACAGAGAGAGTAAAAGTTAAGGAAGAAACGAAAGCAGAAGAAATAGTAAAGCCTAAAGAAGAAGCGAAAGTAACAGAGAGAGTAAAAGTTAAGGAAGAAATGAAAGCAGAAGAAATAGCAAAGACCAAGGAAGAAGCAAAAGTAACAGAGAGAGTAAAAGTTAAGGAAGAAACGAAAGCAGAAGAAATAGTAAAGCCTAAAGAAGAAGCGAAAGTAACAGAGAGAGTAAAAGTTAAGGAAGAAATGAAAGCAGAAGAAATAGCAAAGACCAAGGAAGAAGCAAAAGTACAAGAAATAGAAAAAGTAAAAGAAGAAGCGAAAGCGCAAGAAATAGCAAGGGCTAAGGAAGAAGCAAAAGTACGAGAAATGGAAAAAGAAAAGGAAGAAGCAAGAGCACAAGAAATAGCAAAAGCTAAGGAAAAAGAAAAGGAAGAAATAAAAGCACAAGAAATAGCAAAGGCTAAGGAAGAAACAAAAGCACAAGAAATAGCAAAGGCTAAGGAAGAAGCAAAAGCACGAGAAATAGAAAAAGCAAAAGAAGAAGCAAAAGCGCAGAAAATAGCAAAGGCTAAGAAAGAAGCGCAAGCACGAGAAATAGAAAAAGCGAAAGAAGAAGCGAAAGCAAAAGAAGCAACAAAGACACAAGAAGTATCTAAAAATAACACACAGTCTGCTAAACGTGAATTAACGGTAGTAGCGACAGCATATACTGCTGATCCAAGTGAAAATGGTACATATGGTGGACGCGTTTTAACTGCGATGGGTCATGATTTAACGGCAAATCCTAATATGAGAATTATCGCAGTAGATCCGAAGGTAATCCCATTAGGATCTAAAGTATGGGTAGAAGGTTATGGAGAAGCAATCGCTGGTGATACTGGTAGTGCTATTAAAGGAAATCGTATTGATGTTTTAATGGGTTCAAAAAGTAAAGCTATGAACTGGGGAAGACAAACTGTTAAAGTAAAAGTTTTATAATAATGGTTATCCAAATAGAAGTCAGCTCTCTTTATTGAGACTGGCTTTTATTTTTTACCTTAATGTGATTCATTGAAAAAATTTGAAGGATATGTAAAAGAATAAAACCTTACTTTTGCTGCTGAGTACCGTGAGCAGTAAAAGTAACCCTATTGAATTATATAATCCTTATTTGTATTTCTGACAACCATATTGTTCTTCTATCACTATTAAAATACAATTAGATAAATAGGAGAAAAATATTCATAAAATAGTAATTGTTTTATTTAGTCTTATACTAGGGTTTATAACGTTCCAAATCCCTATAGTGTCAGAATGGATACAGAACTCAGTCTTCTTGTAAATTGTTATTATCGTATTCATACCAAAAAGATAACGGTGATAAGAATGAGAAAAATGATGATTAGCAACAATAAAAAATGTTTTATGTACCGAAAGTTATTAAAAGATTAGTATCGAGGATTACCTTTATAAGCGAGAAGAGGATAGAATATGACAATGGAATTATATGGCGAACATTGGGATGGAATAGGGTATAGAGTAATGGAAGGGAAAGATTCATATAATCATTATTTCGGTGGTCAAGATTGTGAATTACCATTGTGTAAGTTATGCGGTGAGAAAATGCATCAAATTTTTTGTTTTGATTTGAAAGATGAGAAACTTGCTGAACTTAAAAATGATGAATTGATTGTATTACCATTCATCTCTTGCTTGAATTGTGCGATGGTGTGGGAGCCGCAATATTTTCAATTAAGTAATGGGGGCAAAACGGTACAAATAATAAAACAAGACAATACGGAAGAGTGGATTATGGAAGCTGAGTATAAGCTACCGGTCAATCTTCCAAAAACTAATGTAAAGCTAACGAATATGAAAAATGAAGATATACCTACTGATGAAGATAGTTACTGGGAAGCTTTTGACTTATTCGGTTCGGAATATGTATGTAGATTGTTAGGAGCGCCCCTATACGATGATGTTCCAGAAGATTTAGGATGTCCAACTTGTTCGAAAGAGATGAAATATGTTGCTGCAATTACACAAAATCTTGAGGAACGGGAACTTATTTCAGTAGTTGATTTCCAGTTTGGGGAAATGAATATATATTATTATGTATGTAAAGATTGTTCCGTTATGAAAACTGAAATACAAGGAACATAATAAAATAAGACTGACAAAAAGAGTCAGTCTTATTTTTGTATCGTAACATCAGTAATAATCGCATGAAATATATCTCTTTGCGTGAAATCATCTGTAAAAACAGTCTCTCTATTAACCTCAATTGTATCGTGTGGGTTATACCATTTACTCAATAAATCTTTTCCAAATTCAAGTCGTTTTTCTCTAGTATTATGCCGTCTAATCGTTTCTTCAAGTGATAAGTCAAAATAATATGTATAAGCGTTTCCTTCGAAATAATGTATTAATTCTCTTAACATTTCACCGTACCTACGACTGTTTAGTATTCCTTCTAAAATAACAAATTCACATTTTCCTTTTCCGTACTTCGTAATTTCAAATAGTAAATCATGAGATAGATTGCCCATTGTGTCGTGAACTTTTAACATATCTCTACGCACAACATCTTGAGAGACTAGAAGTGTCCCTTGGCCAAAATGCTCTTGCAGTTCTTTTGCGATTGTTGTTTTGCCACTTGCGGAGTTTCCCCGAAGGATGATTAATGTTGATTTCAAAGTCTCATCTCCAAATTGTATTAGTTTTTTAGGTCCTGTTACAAAAGAACTTCATTATGGGAAACATTCTTTTAGTTAGTTAAATAATAGTTTATGATACTCAGTATAAGTTGAACAGAATAATTTCTTATTGTGGGATTATGCAAGTAAACCTGTTTTAAAAAATTACTATCTGCATATAGAAAAATTATTATAAGAGTAACTAATAAGGAGGGGACCTATGTTATTCCAAAATGGACAATTATTAGTTAGATACGTAACAAAAGACGATGCACCTATCATTTCAAAATGGTTAACAGACCCAGAAGTTTTACAGTATTACGAAGGACGAGATAATCCGCAATCTGTAGAAAAGGTACTTGATCATTTTATACATAATCCAAACAGTAATGAGAAAAGATGCCTAGTAGAATTTGATGAAATACCGATTGGTTACATACAAATGTATCCTGTTGATGCTGAATGGAAAGCGTTATATGGATATGGAGAAATGAAAAATGTATGGGGAATGGACCAATTTATCGGTGAACCAGCGTATTGGGGAAAAGGAATTGGAACAAATCTCGTTCAAGCAGCCATTACATACAGTATAGAGAGTTTAGGAGCAGAAGCGATAGCGATGGATCCTAGAGTAAATAATGAACGTGCGATAAGCTGTTATGAAAAATGCGGATTTAAAAAGGTGAAGATATTAAAGAAACATGAACTGCATGAGGGGAAATTAGAAGATTGTTGGATGGTAGAATATAAACAATTATAATAAAAATGCAGGGGCTTATAAAAATAAAGGGAGCTGTGTGAAATGAAAAAAGCATTACTAGTTATTGATGTGCAAGCGGGTATGTATACAGCAGGAATGCCAGTACATAATGGGGAAAAGTTTTTAGAAACATTACAAGAGCTTATTGGAGAATGTCGTACAAATGATATTCCGGTTATTTATGTACAACATAACGGGCCAAAAGATCATCCGTTAGAAAAAGGTACAGCTGGCTGGAAAGTGCATGCGGCGATTGCTCCGCAAGAAGGGGACAATATCGTTGAAAAGACGACGCCAGATTCATTCCATAAGACGAACTTAAACGAAGTGTTACAAGAAAAAGGGATTGAGTATGTTATTATTTCAGGTATGCAAACAGAGTACTGTGTTGATACGACAACGCGCAGAGCGTTTAGTGAAGGATATAAAGTAACATTAGTGAGTGATGCGCATAGTACGTTTGATACAGATGTATTGCGTGCGGAAGATATTGTAAAACATCATAATGTTGTATTTGGATCATTTGCAGATGTTGTTGCATTGAAAGATCTAAAAGTAGAAGCATAAGTATTGAAGTTGCTGTCTCTTAATGGGGGGCAGCTTTTTTATTTGAGGATAGGCCGTCAAACATTGTCGATAAATTGATGTTCCTTGTCGAATCGTTGATAAAATTAGAGTTACGATAGATATATTTCAAAAATCGTTAATATAATTTCATTCACCGTATTGATATTACAAAAAACAAAAAGGAGCGCCACATCGTCAAAAATTCGACTGATGAGACAGCTCCTTTTTTGCACCAGTAATTATCGTGTTACTTTTTCTTATCTTTATCAAACACATTCTGTTCTTCAGCAAACTCCGTACCATATGCAAACCGGCGATTAATTCGAATGTTATCATTGGTGTGCCTTGTGTGGGAATTAGAAAAGCGATGGACGATTACTTCTGATAATGTAAAGACGATGGCAGAAAGGATACTGCCCCATGCAATTTGCATGTAGTTGTCTAATAAAATATTACCGAAAATCCAAACGCTTAAATACGTAAGTAAGAAATCCGTCATAATGGCAGCGGAATTGCCAATTCGATTTAAAATAATTTTATCAACAAACATATAAGAAACGATTGTGACGAAGAGACTAAAAGAAATGATTTGGACGAGCGTTGCTGGGAAAAATAGAGCTAGTCCGATACTAAAAGCGATGATGCATGATATAAATTTGATAAGTATTACAGTAATATCACTCAATATTTACACCTCCCATTTATACATAGTTTTACAATAAATTCAGGAGTTCATACATTGGAACGGTTTAATTTATATAAAACTTTATCACGCTGAAATTTTATCTAAATATTAAAAAAACAATCAAAAAATGTTATAGTGAAATGAGAGCGTATGACATTTTTAGGTAAGGGGGAATCCGGGATGTGGATAACTTCAGAAGTAGAAATTCCAGATGAGTTAATCGATCACCTTGAACAAGGGAAGTTAGTATTATTCGTTGGAGCAGGAGTTTCTATGAAGGGAAAATCAAACTTACCGAATTTCGATGATTTAGTTGATGAAATTTCGAAAGCTTTATATGTCGAAAATCGTGAGATGACAGAACCCCACGATTATTATCTCGGTAAAATTGCGAAAACGAAAGATGTGCATCAAGTTGCAAGAGACCTCGTTAATATAGAAAAATCAAAACCAAATCCATTACACTATGCGATTCCAAGGCTGTTTCCGTTAGATACGGATGTTCGAATTGTAACGACAAACTTTGATCAACATTTTACGTCTGTAATTACAGAAATGAATAGAGAGCTGAATATTTATTATGCACCTGCTTTACCGACAGGGAGAGCGTTTAAAGGGCTGGCTTACATACATGGGAATATAGAACAAGAGAAAGAAGCTTTAATTTTAACGGATGGTGATTTTGGAAGGGCTTACTTAACAGAAGGGTGGGCGAGACGATTTTTAGTTGATTTATTTTCAAATTACACTGTTTTATTCGTTGGGTATAGTCATAATGATCCTGTAATGAAATATTTAGCAACAGGCTTACCACCGAGTACAAGGCGTTATGCTTTCGTCGCACAAGGTGATAATACATATCATTGGGAGCATTTAGGGATAAGACCGATTGTGTATCCGAATAAGGCAAATAATCATCAGGCACTTGTGAAAGCGGTGAAGCGGTGGGCGGAATTAATGGGGGATAATTATATTACGAAAAGAATGCGTATTCGTGATATTGTAACCGTACCTCCATCAGTAGAGCAGGAGCAATTATCCTATATAAAACAGTCAATAAAAAAAATTGAAACCGTTCGGTACTTCGTTGAATTTGCTCGTGATTATGAATGGGTGGAATGGCTTGAAGCAGAAGGGAAACTAAGAAATTTATTTCTGCTTACAGCAAATTATGATGAAGTAGATGAATTGCTTGCGGAATGGTTAGTGGAGCAATTTTTATTTAGTCATCAAAAAGAATTATTTCAATTGATTTTTAAAAATCATTCTAAAATATCCCCGTTATTGTGGCGAACAATTTGTACTTACTTAAACGAAACGAAAGAAGCGATGGACCCTTTGTTGTTTGCAAGATGGACATTGCTTTTATTAGAAACAGCAGAGAAAGATAGTAGCTCTATTGAAATGATCACATATTTATTGCAAAAATGTTCTTTCCCTGAGCATAAAGAAATTGGCTTGTTGCTATTAACATTTATTTTAGACGGGAAACTTAAACTGAAGCGTGTAAGAAGATGGGGAAATGATACGCAAGAGTCGATTGAACTCGAGGAATCGAGTCGTATACCGATGCCTGTTTTTTCTCATGTGGAGCGAATTTGGAAAGAGAAAATGAGACCACATATTACTTACTACGCAAATCCGATTATGGTTACGGGGTTAGAAAAAATACAACTATTGTCATTAAGACAACATGCACTGAAAAAAAGAGATAGAGAAATTTCAGAGCAGGAGTTACAGCAAAATGATTTTACATTTTTAATTCAAATTGTAAAAGAGTGTCTTACATATTTATGTGAAAACAATGAGAAAAAAGCAAATTATTATATTACAGAAATGATAGAAACTGATAGTGTACTTCAAAAGCGAATTGCGATTGAAGCAATGATTAATAATGTATTCGTTACAGCGGATGACAAACTGAAGTGGTTGTTACATGCAGATGTTCTGTTAGATTTCACATGTAAACATGAAGTGTTTCAACTTTTAAAGAATTATTACGCAGATGCTTTAGAGGAAACTAAAGAAGAAGTAATTCAACATGTATTAGAGTATCTTGCAGAAGAGAGGGCGTTTGATGCTTGTCTTGTATTAGACTTACTATTCACGTGTGATTCGAATAATAAGTGTACGGCGGAAGGATACGAGCTAATGAAACAGAAACACCCTCATTTTTCTTCAGATCTATACAGTGTTCCGAAGAAAGAGGCAAATGAACAACGTATTACATGCAATGTAACAGCTGATGGATTACTGCAGCTGAAAGACGATGAAATAATGGAGCAAGTTCGGCAATTTTCAAGAGACGGTGTTTTTGAGCAACGCCATTTTTTAGAGATGTTATCAAAAGCGTGTAAATTGAATGTAGAGTGGAGTATTTCGTTTGCTTACCAACTAGTAGGCGTGCACGAAATTAGTAATGAAGTATGGTTTGTTTGTATTAGAGAGTGGCGAAATAACAGAAATTTGACGAATGAACAAATTCAAAAGATTATACCGTTATTGCAGAAGTTTGTTAGAAATACTGCTTTTCATTGGTTAATTAGTAGTTTTCTATATGAAATTAGTAATCGATTAGAAGAGTTAGATGAAAATAGTATACGGATTGTAAAACGCTTTGCTTTTTCTGTACTTCCACAAGTTATGAGAGGGGAATCGGATTTCAAGATTGGAAAACAAGAGTTTTACAATGAATCTATTCAGCATCCTGTTGGGAAGATGACTGCTGTATTACTAAAACTGTTAGCATATGATCATTTATACGATCGCAACGTGTATGAATATTTATTTTTATTTGAGGAGCAGGTAAGGGTTACTTCGGAAAGAACGAACTTCATGTTTGCTCGTTTAACAGCAGATATTACGTTTTTATACCATATTGAGAAGCAATGGTGTCGAAAAAATGTATTACCTTACTTAGATTTAAAGAAAGAAAGTGAGCTTACGAAATATGCGTGGGCGGGATTATGTTATACGCAAATTAATGTACCTTTGTTTACAGAAATAAGGAGATATATTAAGTATGCGGTAGAACATTTAGATGCACTACATCCATATACGAGAGAAGCATTTTTAAAATGGCTTAGCTTTGTATTTATTAAATGCGTATTATATTGGGAGCAAAAAACAGATTGGTTATATCCACTTTTGATGCAAGAAAACGAAGAGAATAAAATTAAATTTATGCAGTATGTATGCTACTACGTAAAAACGTTAAGTGGTAAGGAACAACAAAAATTTTGGACAGCGTGGCTTAGTGTATTTTTAAGAGAACGTCCGAAAATGGGCGTAATAACAACGAGAGAATATATGATGCTTTTACGTATTGTTTTATGCATGGATGAGGTTTTAGAAAAAGGATTAAATATTATTTCGAGTAAATTTCAAGGTGTGGAAGGACAATGTAATCAAGAAGAAATGAAACAGTTGTTTATAGAGATACTTGAAAAGAAAGAGAGTATGAAAGCGTATAAAGAATTGTATGCAAATGTGTTTTTCACTTTACTTCAGACGTGTCAAGAAGCCGATTTACTTGAAAGTGAGATCATACAAATAAAAGAACTATTAACCAAGTATGGAGTAGAAAGACATGTATTAAATTTAATAGAAAATGAAATAATTCGCATCGGAATCGTAACGGAGAATTTACAAGAGGAATCATAGGGCAGAAATGGAATTTTAAAAAATAAATAAAAAATTGTTGACAGTGTTTTGAAAAACGTTCTATAATACGAATCATACTTATTCAATTTCAAAAACATTTGAATAAACAAAGTGCAATGAAGAGATCACAGTAGTGGTTAGTCTTACTGTAACAGAGAGCTGGTGGTTGGTGTGAACCAGTACAGGGATAATCATGAATTACAGTCTTGGAGCATCTTTTTCATAGTAAAGATAGTATTGTCTTTATGAAGAAAAAGCGGTCAATTGATCGTTAACAGTGAAGAGAGGTAGACGGAAAGTTAGTCTACAACTAGGGTGGTACCGCGATAAATATCGTCCCTACTGATTTATTCAGTAGGGACTTTTTGTATTTTAGTGGTCCAACTTGAAAATAAAATAGTCATGCGTTGAAAGGAAAAGCAGTAGTTGTTGTTTCCCTGTAACAGAGAGCTGGTGGTTGGTGCGAACCAGTACAAAAACAAGAGCGAATTACAGTCCTGGAGCATCTTTTTCGTAGTAAAGATAGTATTGTCTTTATGAAGGGAAAGACGGTCATATTGATCGTTAACAATGAAGAGAGGTAGACGAAAGAAGTCTACAACTAGGGTGGTACCGCGATAAATATCGTCCCTACTGATTTATTCAGTAGGGCTTTTTTGTACAAAAAAAGTGGTTTTTTAACTAGTAGATAGTGTCTTTATGGTAATTATTAGTTTAAAATAAGAAGAGGTATCGATTCCACTTTAAGTTTGTATAATTACCCAGTTCAGAAAATAGAGAATTTTTCATTCTCTTACTATACTTTTAAAACATTAGAGGAGGATTTCCAAATGGCAAATCATGAATTAGATCAATTACGTAAACAGGTAGATGAAATTAACTTACAACTATTACACCTTTTAAACAAACGCGGTGAAATCGTTCAAAAAATTGGAGAGCAAAAACAAGTACAAGGTACGAAACGCTTCGATCCAGTACGTGAGCGTGAAGTGCTTGATATGATCGCAGAGCATAACGAAGGACCATTCGAAACGTCAACGATTCAACATATTTTCAAAACGATTTTCAAAGCAAGCTTAGAATTACAAGAAGATGATAACCGTAAAGCATTACTAGTTTCACGTAAAAAGAAAAAAGAAAATACAATTGTTAATGTTAAAGGTGAATTGATTGGAAACGGAACACAAACGTTCATTATGGGGCCTTGTGCGGTAGAAAGTTTAGAGCAAGTTCGCCAAGTAGGGCAAGCAATGAAAGATCAAGGACTTAAATTAATGCGCGGTGGTGCTTTTAAACCGAGAACATCTCCATACGATTTCCAAGGTCTAGGAGTAGAAGGTTTACAAATTTTACGACAAGTAGCAGATGAGTTCGACTTAGCGATTATTAGTGAAATTTTAAATCCGAATGATGTGGAAATGGCATTAGAATACGTTGATGTAATTCAAGTTGGAGCACGTAACATGCAAAACTTCGATTTACTACGAGCTGTAGGTAAGGTTAATAAGCCAGTATTACTAAAACGTGGATTAGCAGCAACAATTGATGAGTTCATTAACGCAGCGGAATACATTATTGCACAAGGAAATGACCAAATTATTCTTTGTGAGCGCGGTATTCGCACATACGAAAGAGCGACACGTAACACATTAGACATTTCAGCAGTACCGATTTTAAAGAAAGAAACACATTTACCAGTTATCGTTGACGTAACACATTCAACAGGACGTAGAGATTTATTATTACCAACAGCGAAAGCGGCACTTGCAATTGGAGCAGATGCAGTAATGGCAGAAGTACATCCGGACCCAGCAGTTGCGTTATCAGATTCTGCGCAACAAATGGATATTCCAGAATTCCATAGATTCATGGATGAGTTAAAAGGTTTCAAAAATAAATTAGCTTAATTCCATATCATATATGCGCTGAAGAGGAAACAGTAGTGCTTATCTCACTGTTAAAGAGAGCTGATGGTCGGTGTGAATCAGTACAAAGGTAAGCATGAATTACAGCCTTGGAGCATCTTTCCCGCCAACTTTTGAAGGGAAGGACGGTCAAACGATCGTTAAAGAAGAAGAGAGGTAGACGAAAGAAGTCTACAACTAGGGTGGTACCGCGATAAACATCGTCCCTACTGAGCGCTCAGTAGGGACTTTTTTGTACAAAAAAATAATAAAGGGGTAAGAGAAATGAGATACATTACAGCTGGAGAATCACATGGTCCGCAGTTAACAGTTATTTTAGAAGGTATACCAGCAGGTTTAACATTAACAGCGGAACATATTAATAAAGAATTATTAAGAAGACAAAAAGGGCATGGGCGCGGAAGACGCATGCAAATTGAAACAGATACAGTTGAAATTGTAAGTGGTGTACGTCACGGGATGACACTTGGCTCACCGATTACGTTAATCGTAAAAAATGATGATTTCAAACATTGGACGAAAGTAATGGGCGCAGATCCAATTTCAGAGCAAGAAAGTAAAGAAATGAAGCGTACGATTACAAAACCACGTCCAGGACATGCGGATTTAAACGGGGCCATTAAATACGGTCATCGTGATATAAGAAACGTATTAGAACGCTCTTCTGCAAGAGAAACGACAGTTCGTGTAGCTGCTGGTGCAGTTGCGAAACAAATTTTGAAAGAATTAGGCGTGGAAATTGCAGGGCATGTTCTTGAAATTGGTGGGGTACAAGCGAAGCGTATTTCAAACTTACCAATTGAAGAAATTCAAACGATTACTGAAAACTCACCTGTTCGATGTTTAGATAAAGAAGTAGAACAAGAGATGATGGATGCGATTGATGATGCGAAAAGTAGTGGAGATTCAATCGGTGGTATTGTTGAAGTAATTGCAGAAGGTATGCCAATTGGAGTTGGTAGCTATGTTCATTACGACCGTAAATTAGATGCAAAACTTGCCGGGGCTATTATGAGCGTGAATGCGTTTAAAGGTGCTGAAATCGGAATTGGTTTTGAAGCGGCAAGACAGCCGGGAAGTAAAGTGCACGATGAAATTATGTGGGATGAAGAAAAAGGATACACGAGAAAAACGAATAATGCGGGCGGTTTAGAAGGCGGTATGACAACAGGTATGCCAATTGTAGTAAGAGGTGTAATGAAGCCAATTCCTACATTATATAAACCGTTAGCAAGCGTAGATATTGATACGAAAGAAGCGTTCCAAGCGAGTATTGAAAGATCTGATAGCTGCGCAGTACCTGCAGCAGGTGTTGTAGCTGAAGCTGTTGTTGCGTGGGAACTTGCAGATGCACTAGTCGAACAATTCGGAAAAGATCGCATGGAATTACTAAAGCAAAACATTTCGCAACATAACAAATACGCAAAAGAATTTTAATGAAAAGGTGGATTTAACATGCAAGTAAAGGATCAATTATCATCATTACAACCATATAAGCCAGGTAAATCACCAGAACAAATGAAAGAAGTGTATGGAGATCATTCGTTTGTGAAATTAGCATCGAATGAAAATCCGTTTGGCTGTTCACCTCGTGTTTTAGGAGAATTACAAAAATCGTGGCAGGAACATGCATTGTATCCAGATGGCGGAGCTACAACGCTCCGTCAAACGATTGCAGAGAAATTACAAGTGCAAATGGAACAAATACTTTGCGGTAGCGGGCTCGATGAAGTTATTCAAATTATAAGCCGTGCAGTGCTCTGTAAAGGAGATAATATCGTAACTGCTGGCGCGACATTCCCTCAGTACCGTCATCATGCAATTATTGAAGACTGTGAAGTGAAAGAAGTTGCTTTAAATAACGGTGTATATGATCTAGACGAAATTTCTTCAGCAGTTGATGAACATACAAAAATCGTTTGGATTTGTAATCCGAATAATCCGACAGGCACATATGTTAATGAGCGAAAATTGACTCAATTTATTGAAGGTATTAGTGAAAATACGTTAATTGTCATTGATGAAGCGTACTATGAATACGTAACAGCAAAAGATTTTCCAGAGATATTACCACTTCTGGAAAAGCATAAAAACATTCTTGTACTTAGAACATTTTCTAAAGCGTACGGATTAGCTTCTTTCCGCGTCGGATATGCAATTGGACAGGAAGAGTTAATTGAGAAATTAAATGTTGTCCGTTTGCCATTTAACGTATCTTCATTAGCGCAAAAAGCGGCAACGATTGCCTTTAGTGATGAAGCGTTTATTGAGGAAATAGTACGTGTTAATAAAGAGGGATTACAACAGTACGAAAGTTTTTGTACAGAAAATGAAATCCCGTTTTATCCGTCGCAAACGAACTTTATCTTCTTACCAGTAGATGATGCTGGAGAAATTTATGAATCTTGCGCGCACGCTGGTTTTATTATTCGTCCGTTTCCAAATGGCGTGCGCATTACAATTGGAACAAGGGAACAAAATGAGGGAGTGATTTCAGTGTTAAAACAACACTTTGAAAATAAAAAAGGTAAGTCTCGAGATGAGGCAAATGTGTAAAAAGGTAGTATTAATTGGAACAGGATTAATAGGAGGCTCACTTGCATTAGCGATAAAAAAAGAGCACGATGTAACGATTACCGGCTATGACATATTTAAAGAGCAAGTAGAGCGGGCAAAAGAATTACATGTAGTTGATGAAGTAGCAGTAGATTTACAGCGTGCATGTGAGGAGGCAAATTTAATTGTTTTTGCCTCTCCAGTTGAAGAAACGAAAAAGTTATTGCACAAACTTGCATCATTTCATTTACGAGAAGATGTTATTGTTACCGATGTAGGAAGTACGAAAGGGACAATCATGAATGAAGCGGAAGCTTTATTTTCAAAGGAAGTTTCTTTTATCGGCGGACATCCGATGGCAGGTTCTCATAAAACTGGCGTTGAAAGTGCAAAGGCACATTTATTCGAAAATGCATTTTACATTTTAACACCAATGAATCATGTGCCAAATGAACAAGTGGAAGAGCTCAAAGTATGGTTAAAAGGAACAGGATCACATTTTCTCGTTTTAAATACTAAAGAACACGATTATGTAACAGGCATTGTTAGTCATTTTCCTCATCTTATCGCAGCAGGATTAGTAAAACAAGTTGAGAAACATGCAGGGGATAACCCGCTTATTCACCAACTAGCGGCAGGCGGATTTAAAGATATAACGCGTATCGCATCAAGTAGTCCGAAAATGTGGAGTGATATCGTAAAGCAAAATCGCGGACATTTATTGGAACTATTAGAAGAATGGATCTCAGAAATGGAAGAGTTATATAAGACGGTTTCTAAAGGAGATGCAGGTGAAATACAAAACTATTTTGCTGATGCAAAAGAATACCGTGATTCTTTACCAGTGCGAAAGAGGGGCGCAATTCCTGCCTATCACGACTTATACGTCGATGTTTTAGATAAAGTAGGGGCATTAGCTCATATTACGAGTATTTTAGCAGAAGAAGAAATTAGCATTACAAACCTGCAAATATTAGAAGCACGCGAAGGATTACTTGGGGTGCTTAGAATTAGCTTCCAAAGAGAAGAAGATCGCATGAAGGCAAAGCTGGCGCTAGGAAAAGAAGAATACCAAACGTATGAAACAATTTAAAAAGAGGGTGAAAATGTGAAAGTAACTACAATACAACCTGTAACTAGCGGATTGAATGGCGCAATTACAATCCCAGGTGATAAATCAATTTCGCATCGCGCTGTCATGTTTGGCGCAATTGCAGATGGAAAAACAACAATTAAAGGATTTCTTCCTGGTGCGGATTGTTTAAGTACGATTTCTTGTTTTAAAGAAATGGGCGTAGAGATTACGCAAAATGAAGACGAAGTTACGGTAATTGGAAAAGGCTTAGAAGGTTTGCAAGAACCAAAAGCTGTATTAGATGTTGGTAATTCTGGTACAACGATCCGATTAATGTCAGGAATACTTGCAAACACACCATTCTTTTCTTGTGTACAGGGCGATGAGTCTATTGCAAAAAGACCAATGAAACGTGTAACAAATCCATTAAAGCAAATGGGCGCAAAAATTGATGGCCGAGAAGAAGGAACGTTTACGCCGCTAACAATACGCGGAGGAGATTTAAAAGCGATCCAATATGCTTCACCTGTCGCAAGCGCGCAGGTGAAATCAGCTATTTTACTTGCAGGTCTTCGTGCTGAAGGTGTAACAACTGTTACAGAACCTCACGTTTCGCGTGATCATACAGAAAGAATGCTTGAGGCGTTTGGCGTTACAGTAACTCGCGAAGGGAGAACTGTAAAACTAGCTGGTGGACAAAATCTAAAAGGAACAGACGTTCAAGTTCCGGGTGATGTATCATCTGCGGCATTTTTCTTAGTAGCAGGTGCAATTATTCCAAATAGTAAACTACTATTACAAAATGTAGGTATGAACCCAACTCGTACAGGTATTATTGATGTTCTTGAGAAAATGGGGGCTACGTTTACTGGAGAGCCAATTAACGAAGGTACATCAGAACCTGCTGCAAACATTACAATTGAAACATCGTCACTGAAAGGAATCGAAATCGGCGGGGATATTATTCCGAGACTAATCGATGAAATTCCAATTATCGCTTTAGCAGCAACACAAGCAGACGGAATTACAGTCATTAAAGATGCACACGAGCTAAAAGTGAAAGAAACGAATCGTATCGATACAGTCGTTGCTGAACTAACGAAACTAGGAGCTCGCATAGAAGCGACCGACGATGGAATGATTATTTACGGTAAATGTAAGCTAAAAGGAACTACAGTACATAGTCACGGTGATCACCGCATTGGAATGATGCTTGCGATTGCTGGCTGCATTGCTGAAGGAGAAACAACAATTGAAGATGCAGAAGCAGTAGGTGTATCGTATCCTACATTTTTTGAAGAGCTTCAAACGTTAGCTAAATAAATTGATGAGAAGCAGATGCGTAATGTATCTGCTTTTTTATATAAGATAGGTCGATATTCTTTGTCGAAGCGTCTATATAATTTCATTCACCGCACTGAAATATTAAGAATTATGGTACAATTCAAACAAGGAATGGAGGAGAAATATATGAACGTTATACAATTAAAAGAAGATAAGTTCCGAGAAGCATTACGTTTATCAGAATATGCTTTTCAATATAAAGTAAATGAAGAATCGGTAGAGCAGAAAATTACACGAATGAAGGAAAGTCATCAAATATACGGCATTATGGAGGGGGAAGAATTAGCAGCTAAATTACATCTCATTCCGTTTCATATTTACATAGGAAAAGAAAAGTTTAAAATGGGCGGTGTTGCAGGGGTAGCGACGTATCCAGAATTTAGAAGAAGCGGATATGTAAAAGAGTTGCTTCAGCACTCACTTCTAACGATGAAAAAAGATGGATATAGTGTATCGATGTTACATCCATTTGCCGTTTCATTTTACCGCAAATACGGCTGGGAACTTTGTGCGAATCGCCTTACATGTCATATGACGAAGAGCGATTTAGTTATGAAAAAACAAGTGAATGGTACTGTGAAACGATTTAATAAAGAAAATCACCCAGAAGAGGTCGAGAAGATCTATGAAACATTTGCAGAACGTTTTTCTGGTATGTTAGTTCGAGGGTCTAAATGGTGGCTACAAGCGGTATATCATGAATTAACATTGGCTGTTTACTATGATGAAAATAAAAATGCGGCGGGTTACATTTTATATAAAATTGAGAACTCTAAAATGACAGTAGAAGAATTTGTTCCACTGCATAATGAAGCGAGAAATGGCCTTTGGAATTTCATTTGCCAACATGATTCTATGATAAAAGATCTTGAAATGATACTAAGTGAAACAGAGCCACTTCTTTACACATTACAAGAACCACGAGTAAAAGCAGAAGTAACTCCATATTTCATGGGAAGAATTGTAGATGTAGAACAGTTCTTCAAACAATATGAATGGAATAGGAACAACGAAGAGCAAGAAGTGATTTTACATATTACAGATTCATTTGCTCCGTGGAATAACGTATCAGTGAGACTTGCAAATCATGAAATAACAATTATGAAAGAAGAAACAATAGATAAAGGAATTAGGCTGGATATTAATGCGCTATCTACAATAATGTTTGGCTACAAGCGCCCATTAGAACTAAATGAACTGGAATTAATTAGTGGAAGCGAAGAGGAGATACGAGTATTTGAAAATGTAGTACCGGTGCGTGAAGCATTTATATATGATTTCTTTTAATTTGGAAATATGAAATCGAGCTGTCTCCAAAAGAAATTTTGGTACAGCTTTCTCTAATCGTTGTCAGTTTTTGTCGGTGAGTCGATATATCTTGAAAATCGCTGATATAATTGTATTCACAATCATGGGATATAAAAATGCTACATTACTTTGTCGCACACTTGACTTTTAACCCATGTAATTTATAATTAAAAACGGAATGAATTTTCATTCCTGGAAATTGAGGTGGGAAAAGTGGCTAAAAATAAACAAGAGGATATTTTTGATGCTGCGATGCAACTTTTCGCAGAGCGAGGTTACGATGGTACGACGATTCCGATGATCGCTGAAAAAGCTAATGTCGGCGCTGGTACTATTTATCGCTATTTTGAAAATAAAGAGGCACTCGTTAACTCATTATTTTCAGAAAGTATGTTACAACTATCTGAAACAATAAAAACAGATTTTCCTGTTGAAGCAAATATTCGTGAACAATTTAGTCATACGTATAATCGTTTATTTGAATTTGCGAGAAACAATGTGGATGCTTTTCTTTTTACAAATTCTCACTGTGATAGTTATTTTCTTGATGAACAGAGTAAGAAAATATTTGACGACTTTATAGGATTCTTTATGAATATTATAGAGGGTGGGATTGAAAAAGGCCTTCTTCGTCCATTACCTCCAGTTGCTTTAATTATTATTGTATATCAGCCGCTTGAAAAATTAACAAAAGTAATGGCGACAGGGCAATTAGAATACTCAAAAGAATTAGTAAAAGAATTGGAAGAAAGCTCTTGGAATGCTATTAGAATCATTTGATTCTATAGCTTTATAAGGATAGGAATGAACATTCATTCCTAAATGGATATGAAAATAGGAGATGATATGTTTGTATAGCTAAAGGAATGAATATTCATTCTGGTAAGAGTAGTTTAATAGCGTTTATAAAATAATTTAATAGGAATGAACGTTCATTCCAAAATGATAGTTTTCAAATAATAGGAATGAATATTCATTCCGAAGGAAACATAAACCTCTAAAAGTGGGAGATGATTAATATGAGTAAGTTAAAAAATTGGAGAAGTTTATCTTTTCTATTATGGATAGTTATTACTATTACAATGGTCGTAACGATGCCTAATATGGATAAATTAGTGAAAGAAAAAGGGCGAATTACGATTCCTAATACAGAACAAAGCAGTATTGCTGACAAAATGATAAAAGAGATGGATAAAGAAGGGGCTCAAAAGTATGAAATTATAGCCGTTTTTAATAGTGGAGATAAAAACGCTTTAACGAAGGAACAAAAAGAGGAAATAACAAAAACAATCAACGCTTTACAAAATGAAAAAGAGCAATTGGGAATTAAGGAAGTAGTTTCACATTTAGATAATAAAGATCTTGAGAAACAATTAGTTTCTCAAGATAATACGACTATTTTAACGCAAATATCGGTAGACAAAAAACATGGTGAAATATCAAAAGTTGCAAATGTACTTCATAATAAAATTAAACCGAAAGGAGTTAAAACGTACTTAACAGGAAGTGATTTAATAGCGGGTGATTTTCTTACATCCTCTCAAGAGGGAGTGAAAAAGACAGAAGTTATTTCAATCATTTTCATTCTTGTAGTATTAATCATTGTATTCCGTTCACCAGTTGTTCCGATTGTTTCTCTTCTTACAGTTGGTGTATCGTATTTAGTCTCAATGGGGATTATTTCTCATCTTGTAGATCAATTTAATTTTCCGTTTTCTAACTTTACGCAAGTATTTGTAGTTGTCGTACTGTTTGGGGTGGGAACAGACTATAATATTTTATTATATACGAGATTTAAAGAAGAATTAAGTCAACAAGAAAATGCATATTTAGCTACGAAAGAGACATTTAAATCGGCAGGGAAAACCATTTTATATAGCGGGATAGCAGTGCTCATTGGTTTTGCATCACTTGCTTTAGCGAGTTTTAATTTATATCAATCTACTTCAGCAGTAGCGATTGGCGTCGCAGTATTACTACTCGTATTAATCACTTTAAATCCATTTTTCATGGTGTTATTAGGAAAAGGAATGTTTTATCCAGTAAAAACATTTAAAGGTCATGAGGATAGTCGTTTATGGGGGTTCTTTGCGAAAAACTCAGTAGCAAGACCATTTATAGCTTTAATCATTGTATTTGTGATATCGATTCCCTTTGTATTAAAATACTCTAACACGCTGAATTACAATGATTTATT
Source organism: Bacillus altaicus (assembly GCF_042136375.2). Lineage (NCBI taxonomy): Bacteria > Bacillati > Bacillota > Bacilli > Caryophanales > Bacillaceae > Bacillus > Bacillus altaicus. Next base: position 2,684,972 of record NZ_CM143394.1, read on the forward strand.
TGAAGTGGATAATAAATATGAATCAAAGATGGGAATTAACGTAATAGAAGAACATTTTCCACCTGGTTTTTCTTCACCAAGTACGTTAGTCATTCAATCGGATAATAAATTAGATGAGGCGACTTCTCTTCAAACTTTAGATGAACTAACTGATAAAATTTCAAAAGTTAAAGGAGTTTCAGAAGTATATTCACCGACGCGTCCAACTGGTGATAAGATAAAAGAATTGTATTTAAATAAACAAGCGGGAGAGTTAAATACAGGCTTAGGTGATGCCAATGGTGGTATAAAGGAAATTAATGAAGGATTAACTGATGCGAAAGACAAAATGGGTAGTAATGACTCAAATAGTCTCGCAAATGTTCAAAAGTTAATTGATGGAACGAACGAGGCGAAAAATGGAGTATCAGCATTAGGAACGGCCTTAAATCAATTATCGAATGGGATAAATGATGGAGCGCAAGGCGCGCAACAAATTGAGAGTGGGTTAGTTTCATTAAACGAAAATGTTAATGTGTTATCCAATGCAACTTCACAGCTTCATGCTGGCTATGCACAGCTAGAAAAAGGTTTAAGTTCTTACGATCAATACTTCGGAAATATTAATCAAGCGATTGATGGTGCGAAGAAAGGATACGAACAAATTGAAACGTTAATGACCAATTTCATTCAAACGAAACCAGAATTAGCAAATGACCCGAACATACAGCAAACATTAGGAATTGCTAAAGAAGCCCAAAAACAATTAACTGGACTTTCAAAAGAATTAAATCAATTGGCGGTGCAGCATAAAGCAGCGATGAATTCATTTAAAGAAGCGAATCAATCGTTACTGAAAGTAGATAACGGTTTAAAAGAAATGAACAATGGAGTTACCAAGTTACAAAAAGGAGCTGCTGAGCTGAACAAAGGATTGAGCGAAGGGGCTACAGGTTCAAAACAAATTGCGAACAAATCAACTGAGTTACAATCCGGATTAACGAAAATAAACGATGGGCAAGGACAGTTATTAACTGGACTGAAAGAACTGCAAGAAAAGATGGGACAATTACAATCAGGCTTATCTAAAAGTACAGAAGGGCTTGGAAAGGTAAGTAACGGCCTAGGGGATGCTCAGAAATATTTAGGCGAGCTTAATGAATCAAAAAGCTCTGAGAAATTTTATATTCCAAAAGAAGTTTTAGCGGGAGAAGATTTCCAAAAAGCATTGAATACGTACATGTCACATGATAGAAAAATTGCTAAAATGACAATTATTTTAGACGTAAATCCGTATTCAAAAGAAGCGATGCCAATCATACAAGAGATTAATAAAACGATAGATGGTACGTTAAATGGTACAGAATTAAAATCGGTGAAAAAAGCGATTGGCGGGACAACAGCTAGAAACGTTGATTTAAAAGAAGTAACCGGGCAAGATTTCTTACGTACTGCGACAATAATGTTAATTGGAATTGCGATTGTATTACTCGTTATTACACGTTCATTTTTACATTCAATCTTTATTATTGGATCATTACTATTAGCTTACTTTGCTTCACTTGGTATAAGTGAACAAATTAGTGCACACTTATTAAACGTAGAGTCATTAAGCTGGAATGTTCCATTCTTTAGCTTTATAATGATTGTCGCTTTAGGCGTGGATTATAGCATTTTCGTAATGATGCGATACAATGAGCTAGAAGGGGATTCAGTAACGAAAATTGTAAATGCATCTCGTCACATAGGAGGAGTCGTATTATCAGCGGCACTTATTTTAGGCGGGACATTTGCAGCGTTAATTCCTTCAGGTGTATTAACGCTAATACAAGTGGCATTAGTTGTTGGCATTGCCCTTATACTACTAGCTTTAATTGTTATGCCAATTTTATTACCAGCTTTAATAGGGTTAACGAGTAAAATACAAAGTTATAAAAAGAAAATAATTGATACGAAGTAATAAAAAAACAGAGTGAAGAACGTTTGCGAATAAACGGAAAAACACTTTCTAATATATGGTGAAATATAGTTAGGGAGATGCGGAAAATATCCACGCTCTTTTTTTGCAGTAGGAGGGGTTTATGGGTAACAACCAGATCATTCGTTTATTGTATGGTATTTTAAGTTTTGTTGGGGCAATTATATTCTTGAGGTTGTGTGAATATCTTTTTGATATTAATTTGTATAACGAAATGACCGATTCATTTATATTCTCTTTTTTTAAATACATAATATCCTAATGGAATATCGTGTGTTTCCGTTTGTTTCGAGTATTGTTACTAGTTATGTATACCGAAAAAAATTCATTACTAGCACCAATTTTTATTCACTGTGTATGGAATTTAACTAGTATTAGGTAAATACCATTTCTTTAAAACGCTGTATTAGCTAGTAAATCAATATAATAACCACACTATAAAAGTAATCAATCGTTGCTATTCATCCAGCTTCTACTATATAATAGCTATAGTCTACAATAATTGAGTCGTAATATGCGATTTTTTAGGACAATCGGTGAGAAAACGCTGAAATAAGCGGTATTAGTAGGAGGACACAAATGATTACAGTAAGTAACGTTAGTTTGCGTTTCGCAGATCGCAAATTATTTGAAGATGTTAACATAAAATTCACGCCAGGTAATTGCTACGGTTTAATCGGAGCAAACGGTGCTGGTAAATCAACATTTCTAAAGATTTTATCTGGAGAAATTGACCAATCAACAGGTGACATACATATTACGCCAGGTGAGCGTCTAGCTGTATTAAAACAGAATCACTTCGAATATGAAGAGTTCCCGGCACTAGAAACAGTAATGATGGGTCACACACGTCTTTATAAAGTAATGCAAGAGAAAAATGCAATTTACATGAAAGAAGACTTTAGTGATGAAGATGGCATGCGTGCTGCAGAACTTGAAGGTGAGTTCGCTGAGCTAAACGGTTGGGAAGCAGAGTCTGAAGCAGCAATCCTTCTAAAAGGATTAGGTATCGGCGAAGATGTTCATGATAAAAAGATGTCTGAATTAACTGGGGCAGAGAAAGTAAAAGTATTACTTGCTCAAGCTTTATTCGGTCAACCTGACATTCTATTACTAGATGAGCCTACCAACCATTTGGACTTAAAAGCGATTCAATGGTTAGAAAACTTCTTAATGAACTTTGAAAATACAGTTATCGTTGTATCCCATGACCGTCACTTCTTAAATAAAGTATGTACGCACATGGCTGACCTTGATTTCGGTAAAATTCAATTATACGTTGGTAACTATGACTTTTGGTATGAGTCAAGCCAATTAGCATTAAAACTAACGCAAGATTCTAACAAGAAAAAAGAAGAGAAAGTAAAAGAGTTACAAAACTTTATTGCACGCTTTAGCTCAAATGCATCTAAAGCGAAACAGGCAACTTCTCGTAAAAAATTGTTAGATAAAATTACATTAGATGATATTAGACCATCATCACGTCGTTATCCGTTCGTTGGTTTCACACCAGAACGTGAAGTAGGAAATGACCTATTAACAGTTGAAGGTATTTCGAAAACGATTGATGGCGAAAAAATATTAGATAATGTGAACTTCACTTTAAATAAAGGTGATAAAGTTGCATTTATCGGACGTAACGATATTGCGATGACAACATTATTTAAAATTCTTATGGGTGAAATGGAGCCAGATAGCGGTTCATTCAAATGGGGTGTAACAACATCTCAAGCTCATTTCCCAAGAGATAACTCTGAGTACTTCGAGAACAGTGATTACACTTTAATTGATTGGTTACGTCAGTTCTCTCCACAAGATGAATCAGAAAGTTTCTTACGTGGTTTCTTAGGCCGTATGCTATTCTCTGGTGAAGAAGTAAAGAAAAACGTTTCTGTTTTATCTGGAGGAGAAAAAGTTCGCTGTATGTTATCTAAAATGATGTTAAGCGGTGCAAACGTATTAACACTTGATGATCCGACGAACCATTTAGACCTTGAGTCTATTACAGCATTAAACAACGGTTTAATCACATTTAAAGGAACATTACTATTCACTTCTCATGACCATCAGTTCGTACAAACAATTGCAAACCGTATTATCGAAGTAACGCCAAACGGTGTAGTTGATAAGGTAGCAACGTATGATGAGTTCTTAGAAAGTGGAGAACTTCAAAAACAAGTCGATGCAATGTACAAAGGTCAATAATAAATGATTAAAACCCTCGCTTTCTTTTATGAGAGCGAGGGTTTTGTGTATTTTACTTCAAATAAAAAAATCTTCATTTTTATTTGAAGTGGGGAGTATGCAAATGAATAATTATTCAAAAATAATATTAACGATGGTAAGGGATTTTGATGTTGCTCCTGAAGAAATTTTTGAAGCATGGATAAACCCTGAAATGATGAAGAAATGGTTTTTTACATTGGAAGGAACAAATAAAGTAGCGAAAAATACGCTTGAAGTAGGAGGAAGTTGGGAAATTGTTGACCATCGCGATGGGAATGATTATCGAGCTATAGGAGAATACATTGAAATTGACCAACCTAAAAAATTGGTGTTTACTTTCAAAATGCCACAATTTAGCGAATTAGAAGATATAATTACAGTTGAGATAAAAGATCGTCAACAAGGATCTGAAATGATATTTTCACAAAATATTATCGTTCCTCATGAAGAAGATTGGACAGAACTTCATATTGAAAAAGCGCTTAAAGAGCATCATGACGGGTCTGAGCATGGTTGGAATTTAATGTTTATCGGGTTAAAGGAATTAGTTGAAACTGGGGAAGTTAGTTACAAAGGATAGATTGTAGGAAAAGAGTAGTTTGAGAAATTACTTCAAACTACTCTTTTTCTTATGTGAAATATGTACCAAAATTGGAGATAGATTAGTTTGCAAATGAGGAACTAAAGGATTATAGTTTGTGGAGTCATAATTAGTGGATGAGCCTTGGGAAAAAACAGGAAATGTTACAAATGTATTTTGTTAAATAGAAACCAAGGTCAAAATGTTTAAAAAGAAATAGTTGAATAAATAAAAGCTACAAATTATAATTACTAATATTCTTCATATAGTTAAACAAATAAAATCTATCTGAAGAAGAAAAATCAAATAGAGAGACAGACTTATATAAAATAAGCCTTGGATGATCAAAAGAGGTGGAGAGATGCAACAATTTTTATTAAAGAGTAAACGAGTATTAAGTAATCATTTTGGATTTTTCGTATTTGCGGTTATTTTACTTTGGTTAAAAACATATGCAGCATATGTGACAGAATTTAATTTAGGGATATCGAACACAATCCAAAAGTTCTTACTGTTTTTCAACCCGTTAAGCTCAGCAGTTCTATTTTTAGGACTCGCATTATTCGCAAAAGGGAAACGAGCTTACATTTGGTTAATTATTATTAATTTGCTAATGTCTATACTTTTATACGCAAACGTAGTATATTATCGCTTTTTCAGTGACTTTATTACGTTCCCGACATTAACACAATCGAATAACTTTGGAGATTTAGGTGGTAGTATTTTTGCATTGCTACACTTATATGATCCACTATATTTCTTAGATACAATCATTTTAATTGTTTTAGTCGCAACGAAATTTGTAAATCCTAAACCAATCCGTGTTGCGAAGCATAAATTATCTCTAGTATTTGTAGCAGGTATTTTATTCTTTAGCGTTAACTTAGGTCTGGCAGAATCTGACCGTCCTGAATTGTTAACAAGAACATTTGACCGCAATTATATCGTGAAATATTTAGGGGCCTACAACTTTACGATTTATGATGGTATTCAAAGTGCGAAAGCATCAACAGAACGAGCATTAGCGGATGGAGATAATATGACAGAAGTTAGAAACTATCTTACATCAACTTATGCAAGTCCAAATCCTGAGTATTTCGGTAAAGGAAAAGGAATGAACGTAATTTATATTCATTTAGAGTCATTCCAAAACTTTTTACTAAACTACAAGCTAAATGGCCAAGAAGTTACACCATTCTTAAACTCATTTACAAAAGATGCGAATACGTTATACTTTGATAACTTCTTCCATCAAACAGGACAGGGTAAAACATCTGATGCGGAGTTCATGTTAGAGAATTCAATGTTTGGATTACCACAAGGATCTGTTTTTACAAATAAAGCTCATAACACGTATCAATCAGCACCAGCTATTTTAGGTCAACAAGGATACACATCAGCAGTGTTCCACGGTAACTATAAAACGTTCTGGAACCGTGATGAAATTTATAAATCATTTGGTTTTAATAAATTCTTTGATGCGTCATACTATGATATGAACGAAAAAGATGTAGTAAACTATGGCTTAAAAGATAAACCGTTCTTTAATGAATCAATTCCGTTATTACAAACGTTAAAACAACCGTTCTATTCGAAGTTCATTACGTTATCGAACCATTTCCCTTATCCTATCGATAAGGCAGAAGCAACGATTGAACCAGCGAAAACAGGTGATTCATCAGTAGATACGTACTTCCAAACAGCACGCTATTTAGATGAATCTGTAAAAGGATTCATTGATTACTTGAAACAATCTGGTTTATACGATAACTCAATTATCGTTATGTACGGTGACCATTACGGTATTTCAGATAATCATAGTGCAGCAATGTCTCAAATAATGGGTAAAGAAATGAACTCATTTGAAAATGCTCAATTACAACGTGTACCATTAATCATTCGCGTACCAGGAATGGAAGGCGGCGTACAACATCAATACGGCGGAGAAATTGACGTTCTACCAACTTTATTACACTTACTAGGTACAGATACGAAAAATTATGTCCAATTCGGATCAGATTTATTATCACCAGAGCATAAACAAGTCGTTCCGTTCCGTAACGGTAACTACGTAAGTCCAACAGTTACTGCACTTAATGGCAAATATTATGATACAACGACTGGGAAACCTGTAGAATTTACAGATGAAATAAAACAAAATGAACAAATGGTTCAAAAATCACTAAAATACTCCGACCAAGTTGTTAACGGTGACTTATTACGATTCTACACACCAGAAGGATTTACACCGGTAGAACCTTCTAAATATAACTATAACAATCGTGATAAAGATAAAACGAAGGTGAAGACGACTGAAGACGGGGAAACGAAATAAATAATAAAAAATCCTACTCGTATAGAAAACGAGTAGGATTTTTTGTTTTAAGATTTACTTTCGGATTTTTGGAGTGCTACTTTTTTAGGCATAAAACATGCAATAATCAAAGCTACAAAGGATAAGACTAACATAAATACGTAGGCATCACTTGAGCTGAAGATAGAAGCTAATTTCGTTACTTGCATAGCTGATATGCTTCCATTCTCACTAGATAACTGTGAAGTATGTGAAGTGGATTGAATCGTATACACAGTGATAATAACTGCTGTTCCAATAGCACCTGCTAATTGTCGTACGGTATTATTCACTGCGGAACCATGTGAACCAAGTTCTCTTGGTAAAGCGTTTAAACCTGCTGTATTTAAAGGCATCGAAATGAAACTTAGTCCAATGCGTAGAATAATGGTACGAACCATTAAATACATATAAGTGGTGGATTCGGTCAAATCAATTACACCCCACATTGATATAATGATACATATTAAACCTGTAATAAAGAGTGGTTTTGCCCCGTATTTATCAAACATTTTACCTGTGATAGGTGATAAGAAGGCATTAATTACAGCGCCAGGTAATAGAAGTAAACCTGATTCAAAAGCAGTAAAACCTCGTCCATTTTGCAAGTAAATCGGTAAAAGAATTAAATCAGCATACATAATCATCGTAATGAGTATGTTAATGACTGATGTAAGAGTGAAAATTTTATATTTAAATACGGATAAATTTAATAGTGGATCGCTAGACTTTATTTGACGTAAACAGAATAGAGTTGTAACGATTATTCCGATGATAATTGTAGTAATAACAACTGGATGATCCCATCCTTTGCTTCCTGCACTACTAAATCCGAATATAATACAACCAAAGCCAATCGTTGATAAAATGACACTTACGATGTCCAATTTTGCTTTTGTTGTCTCAGCAACATTCATTAAATATTTTAGTGCGAGAATAATAACGATTAATACAAAGGGAGCCAATCCAATAAATAACCATCTCCATGATACATATTCAATAATAAAGCCAGATAATGTTGGAGCGATGGCTGGCGCAAAAATTATGGCGAAACCGATGGTTCCCATAATACTGCCACGCTTTTCACTAGGGTATAAATATAAAATAACGGTCATCATTAGTGGCATAATAATTCCTGCGCCAACTGCTTGAATCATTCTTCCTGTTAACAAAGTGCCAAAATTCATGGCACATGCACAGAGAACAGTACCAATAAACAAAGAGAGCATCGAGCTAATAAATAGCTGCCTTGTAGTAAATCGTTTCATTAAAAATGCAGTAATTGGAACTAGAACGCCATTTATGAGCATAAAGCCTGTTGATAGCCATTGCACTGTAGCAGCCGTAACATCAAATACTTCCATTAAATTACTCATCGCTACATTTAATAGTGTCTGATTTAATGTTGATAAAAAACAGCCGGCAATGAGCACAACTAATATAATTTTTTTATTTCTTTCTGATAATTCCTTTTGCATTGGTAAACTCCTTCATTGTTTTCTTGATTTATCGACAATGTGTCGATAAAATTAATGGTAACAAAATAAATTTTCTTTGACCATGAACAGTTTTGTTGAAAATGTTCACTACTCGACATAGAAGGTATGAACTGTCGAGTAAGTAAAGAGAAAATCTATAAAGGAGTTTCAAAATGTCTACACCTAAAAAAGAAGATCCACGTACAGTTCGTTCAAGAGAAATGTTTAAAAATGCTGTTTTTTCTCTCCTATGTGAGAATCCTAGTATTTCAAGCTTAACGGTTCAGAAAGTAGCAACAACGGCAGGATTAAATCGAACAACCTTTTACTTACATTATCAAGATATTCAAGATTTACTAGACCAAATCACGAATGAGATTTTAAATGAGCTTTCTGATAAAATTGTTGATTTGATACATGCAAAAGATTTATCAGAAAAACAAAAGCTAACACAATTGCTTGATTATTTATATATCCACCGAAATTATTTATTTATATTATTTAAAATGAATCAATTTGAGGAGCAACTATTTTTATTTTTAAAAGAGTTAATAGAAACGAGAAGAGAGAATACGAAAAAGGATCTGCCTGATGATTATGTTGCGGTTGATATTAAAACAGCTTCATTGGTAGGTATTATCATGTGGTGGATAAGGAATGGACTTCACTTTAGTTCAGATTATATTGCAAATCAAATTTATTTTATGTATAAAGGATAATAAATTTAAACAATTTATTCGTATTAAAAAACGATTAGAATAACCTAGTATAATTTAAAGTATCGGGATTAATAAAAATTTATAAAACAAAAGATCCAGAGATAGAAGGGGGATATTCATGAATTTTAAAAATGAAAAAGTAGCATTACATTTAGAGGTTGTGAAATACCAATATAAAGATGCAAAAGACGAGTGTGATAGAAATTGGCTAACGGTAAAAGCGAAACTATTAGAAGAAAGTAAAGTTTTTGAAACGATGGATCCTTTTTTACAAACTTCCGACTTACAGTACATGATAAAATGGTTTCAAGCATTACCAAACCCTACATATAACGAACTAGCTTTCATGGAACCAAATTTAGAGTTTGAATTTATGGGAGAAAAAGAAGGGGAGTTTCACCTTGTTATTCGCTTATCACAGGAACTTAATCCTTCATGGTGTAAGGAAGAGGAGTACGAATTTTCTATCGGTATTACTCAAGATGATAGAGAGAATATTATTCGTTCTATTGAAGAGCAACAAAGGAAATTCCCAAAACGATAATAAAAAGACTTGATAACCTACTAGAGGAAATCAAGTCTTTTTCATTAAATACGATTATCATGCCAGAAGTTTAATGGGAAGTGTTCGTTCTCATGATAGCTTTCTAATTCATATCCTCTTTCTTTCAGCCCTTTAATAATTCCAGGTACTGCTTTAACGGATTGTGGATGAATATCGTGCATAAGAATAACTTCTGTTGGATTTGTAGCACCAGCTAGAACGTTTTCTACGATTTTAGCAGATGCAGCGTCAACTGGCATTTTGTTGTATTTCCAGTCTAATGAATCAATTGTCCAATCCCATACTTTTAAACCATTCTCAACAACTTTATTGCGAAGAGCTTCATTTAATCCTGGCATTGAGCCGTAAGATGGACGAGTTAATACTGGTGATTTGCCTAGAACTCCAGCGATTAAGCCTTGGTCTTCCTTCATTTCATCAACGTAGTGACCTTCTGTATACAGTTTCTTGTAGTTATGAGTCATACTGTGCATCCCAACATAGTGGCCTTCAGCATCTTCACGTTTTACAAGATCAGGGAAAGCTTTCACGTTTGAACCAATTAGGAAGAATGTTGCTTTTGCATTTTCGCTCTTTAACATATCTAAAAGCTCAGCTGTGTATTTTCCAGGACCGTCGTCAAATGTTAAGTAAGCGACTTTTCTAACTTGCCCATTATAGTGCTTTGGAGCTTCTTTCGGAGCAAGGGATGTTTGAATTTCACTTACAAGTTGAACAGATTTAGCGTCATCCTCTGTACTTGCTAGAGCGATATGTGTTGATCCGTAAGCAGCTTCGTATGTAAATAATACCCCAGCGCAAATCAACAGAGCCCTTTTCACTAAAGTTGTCATCCGAATTCCATTGTGCATAATTTTCCTACTCTCTATAAAAGTTCTACTCTACTATATTAGCAATTTTAGAGGGGGAAATGCAAAAAAACTTTTTTACAAGCGCAAAAAAGTTTGTCCAAAAGTATGCAAGATTTTATAATAATTGCGTTTTGAATAAATGGGATAAAAAAATGGATAATCTTAATCTTTAATAGGAAACACTACAAGGGATATTAATTTTAGGAGGGGCTTTAATTGAAGTATAAAAAAATACTTTCTATATGTATGACAAGCATATTTACATTAGGACTGCTATTTGGGTGTAATACAGCTAAAAAGGATGAACAGGAACCAGATCCAACGGAGGAACCTTCTGAGCAAAGACAACAAGATAAGAATAAACAGCAAGATCCTTCTAAAGAAAAAAATAATGAGTTAAATAAAAAGGATGAACAGGAGCCAGATCCAACTGAAGAACCTTCCGAAGAAAGAAAAGAGAAAAAAGAAAATGAGTAATTGCGGATTAGTAAAATTTACAGCATAAAAATGAAAAATAGAAGTAAGTAACTTTAAATTATAAAAGCCCTTTTCTCTTCATTTAAGGAAAGTGGCTTTTATACGTTTTAAACATTCCTTTAGAAAGGCCATTCTTATTAATAGATTTTATTGTATTCATCGGTCCAACGATATAGATTGGGCCAACTTATACTGCATTGCTTAGGAAGGGAAATGGTTAGGGGCTAAAATAGATGAAAAGATTTTTTGAGGCCAATTTTAAAATTTCACATACCGTATTTAAAAAATAAATATAGGAAAACCAAAAAGTAATGTAGAATATATCGTACATGCATATGTGAAGTCAACAAAATATATAAAAGAGGTGGACCTATGTTACTTGAAGAAGTAATGCAGCAACTAGAAGAATATGGAACAGAACAAAACCGTAAAACCTTTAAAAATCATGGGGCGAAAGAGCCGTTATTTGGAGTTAGTTTTGCAAATTTAAAATTGTTAAAAAAGAAGATAAAAAAAGATCATGATTTAGCAATCTCATTATGGGAAACGAAAAATATGGATGCAATGACTTTAGCGACGATGGTTTTAGATCCGAAGAAACTAACGTCAGAACAACTAAATAGATGGGTTCAGGATGTTGAGTATTATTGTTTAATGGACGTTCTTATGACGGCTATATGTACGTCGCCAATCGCGATAGAAAGAATGGAAGAATGGACGAAGTCTGATGATGAATGGATTGGAAGAGCTGGTTGGTCATTATTAGCAAATATCGCAATGAAAAATAAAACGTTAGACGATGACTTTTTCTTACCGTATTTAGAAGAGATTAAAGTTCATATACATAATGAAAAAAATCGTAAAAGAGAAGCGATGAATAGAGCTTTAATTGCGATAGGAGTTCGAAATGAAGCTTTAGAGCAACAAGCAATTGAAATCTCACGTGAAATTGGAAAAGTAGAAGTTGATCACGGTGAAACGTCATGCAAAACACCAGATGCAGAATCCTATATTAAAAAGACGCGAGAAAGAGCTGAAAAGAAGAAAGTAAAATAAGAGAAGGAGAAAGGCTATGAAACCAATTGAAGCAGCACGAAGTATTATTACATCACAATTTTCGAATTGTGATGTTGCTTTACTAGGGGGAAGTGTTGCTAGGGGAGAGGCTACGAAAACATCTGACCTTGATATTGTAATATTTGACCAAAGTTTGTCATCTTGTTATAGAGAATCTTTCTATAGTAATGGTTGGCCTGTTGAAGTATTCGTACATAATTTTGAAACGTATAAAACCTTTTTCAAAAGTGATTGTGATCGCGGGAGACCTTCGTTACCACAATTAGTTTCAGAGGGTATTGTATTAAAAGGGGAAAATGAAATTGTTGAGAAATTAAAAAGAGAAGCAAATGATTTACTAAATAAAGGACCAGCTAAATGGACTGAAGAAATGATGAAGCAGAAGCGGTATTTTATTACGGATACTTTGGATGATTTTATTGGTGCATCAAAAAGAGAAGAAGAATTGTTCATCGCCAATTTATTAGCTGATTTAGTACATGAATATGTTTTAAGGGCAAATGGTCAGTGGCTTGGAAATTCAAAATGGTTTATTAGAGTGTTAAGAAGGTATGACGAGCAATATGCAGAACATTTTGTAGCGGCTTTTGACCATTTTTATAAAACAGAGGAGAAAAATGAATTAATTAGTTTTATAGAAAATACGTTAGAGCAGTATGGAGGAAGAGTTTTTGAAGGGTTTTCTATCGGGAAATAAAAAGGGGATAGCAAAATGAATGTACCATTCGTTCAATTAAGAGAATTGACACAAGACGATGTAGAAGATCGATATCAATGGTCATTAGATACAGAAGTAACAAAACATTTAGTTGTACCAGATCAATATCCACCGTTCACTCGTGACGATACGAGAAGGTGGATTGAAGCATGCATAAGTCGAGAGAATGGTTATGAACAACGAGCTATCGTTACAAAGGAAGGTATACACATTGGATGGGTAGACCTAAAAAACTTTGATAATACAAATAAAAATGCTGAACTAGGGATTGCAATTGGAAATAAAGAATATTGGGGTAAAGGGTATGGAATGGCAGCTCTATACAGTATGTTACAAATCGGCTTTTCTGAATTCAAATTAGAAAAAGTTTGGCTACGAGTAGATGAAGATAATTTACAGGCTAGAAAGAGTTATGAAAAAGCTGGATTTGTTTGTGAAGGAATAATGAGAAATGATCGATTACGTCAAGGTAAGTTCATTCATCGCCATCGTTATAGTATGTTAAAAGAAGAATATCAATCTTTATTCAATAGTCTATAAAAATATTATGTAAACTTAAAGGGGATGAGGAAAATGATTCGATTACTTACGAAAGAAGATGCGGAGCAATATTGGAACTTACGTTTACAAGCCTTACAAGTAAATCCAGAGGCATTTGTAACAACTTATGAAGAGGCGATTCGCCAGGAAAATCCTATTAAGCGAGTGGAAAGTAATCTAACAGCTACTACTAGTTGTACATTCGGTGCTTTTAATGAGAAAAATCAATTAATTGGAGTTGTCACTTTACTAACAGAAGAGAAAGAGGCGTATAAGCATAAAGGTCATATCGTTGCGATGTATGTAGATGCACAAAATAGACGTAACGGACTGGCACGTGAGTTAATTGCAAATGCAACTCAAAGAGCGAGAGAAATAGAACTAGAGCAATTGAACTTAGGTGTTGTATCCACAAACGAACCAGCAAAAAAATTATACGGATCAATGGGCTTTAAAACTTATGGAATTGAAAAAAGAGCTTTAAAGATGAATGGTGTATATAGTGATGACGAATATATGGTGTTGTTTCTTTAAAGATTACATGTATAACGAAAATTAAGAATTTTAATTATATTCATTACGTTATATAGTAGAAGAAAAATTATATAAGGGGTTTTACGATGAAAGCTATTGCAATAGGGATATTGGCATCGTTTTTCTTTGCCTTTACCTTTGTGTTAAACCGGTCGATGGACTTAGAAGGTGGAAGTTGGATTTGGAGTGCATCATTACGGTATTACTTTATGGTTCCAATGCTATTACTTATTGTCATGTATAGAGGGAACTTAAAACAACTCTTTCAATATATGAAAAATAATCCAAAAGAATGGTTGTTATGGAGTATCGTTGGATTTGGTCTCTTTTATGCACCGCTTAGTTTCGCGGGTGCGTTTGGACCGGGGTGGCTCGTTGCTTCAACTTGGCAAATTACGATAGTCGCAGGGATTTTATTAACACCATTTTTCGCGGTAGACCCATTACATAAAAAACTTCCGATAAAGGAATTAGTAATGTCAGGTATTATTTTATTCGGTGTTGTTCTCATGCAAGTAGAACACGCTTCTTCTTTAGGGATTCGTGAAACTGTTTTATGTGTAGTTCCTGTACTCATTGCAGCGTTTGCGTATCCACTTGGAAATAGAAAAATGATGCAAGTATGTAAGGGCGAATTAGATGTCTTCCAACGAGTTCTCGGTATGACATTAGCAAGTTTACCATTTTGGTTTTTACTTTCTGGTTATGAAGTATCTACAAGCGGATTACCGTCAAGTAACCAAGTTTTTCAATGTTTTATCGTTGCGATTAGTTCAGGTTTAATTGCAACAGTATTATTCTTCTATGCGACAGATCTTGTAAAAGATAATCCGCAAAAATTAGCAACAGTCGAAGCGACACAGTCAGGCGAAGTTTTATTCGCGCTAGTAGGAGAGCTCATTTGGCTATCGGCTCCAATTCCGTCTTCTTTATCTTGGATTGGAATGAGCCTTGTAATTGTCGGAATGATACTTCATAGTTATGTAGCTGTAGTCGTGAAAAAAGAAGAAAAAATAACGGCGTAGCGTAAAAAGGGGCTGTCCCAAAATTTAATCTTTTTGTTAAGATAGCGATAGTAAATGAAATTATATCGACTTAACGACAAAATGTGACAAAACCTATTACTAAAAAAAGCCGTCCCAGAATACTTTTGGACGGCTTCTTTTTTATTTTTACATATCTTATGAAAACACTATTATGTTCTTAATTATTTTTCAAACTACTAGTAATTTGATTTTCCATATCAGGTAATGTAGTTTCTAAGGAAGTATCATTTAATAAATTTGCTTCGCCTGAATTATATTTATTAGTAGAATGAGAAGCAGGTTTGTTTAGTTTGTGATCAGACTTTTCAGTATACCGTTTTACTTTATTATTCTTATCAATTGTAAATTTACCTTGATAAGAATTTAAAGAAATGAACAATTTTTCTTTAAGTTTAAAAAAATCCTCCATATCTTCTTTGGCAAATAGAAGAACATTTTCATTCTTTTTAGAAGTTGGAGCACCATCTAGTAAAACTTCAATCGGTTCGTTTAATTCATTTTTTTGTATTTTAATTTTTTCTGGATCATACTCTTGTAATTTACCTTTTGTTGTGACACCACCAATTTCAATAAATTGAATTATATCACCGGGGTTAACTGCATTGTTAAAGCTTTTTGAAACTTGAATTTTTGAACGCGTAAATGTATTTGTATTAAAATCAAAATACTGAGATTCAATAATTGTCCCCTCTACTATAATATCAGCATTTAAAGCTAATTCTTTTACATCATTATATGTTTTTTCAAAGTCGGCCTTATGAATTACTTGTGTAATATCGTTTGTTTTGAAAACAGATTTTTTTGATGATACTTTTAGCAAAGATACGGGAGAGCTTTGCTTCATTTCTACTTCTTGTGAATCACTATAAATATAAAATGCAACACTTGAAGTTAATATGATACATATAAGTCCACTCGCAATAAATTTCTTTTTCATATACTTCACTCCATTCCTAATATAGAATACTAATTAATACAATGAGTTAATTCCGTAAAGTGAACCTGTATCTGGTGTATTTACAGTTCTACCTGAGCCAAGCTGACACATAATAGAGTCACCTTCATAATTGTTATGAGCAAGGCCAAATGCATGTCCCATTTCATGAGCAATGGTTCCTGACTTATGATAAGTATTTAGAGAATCGAATGATGATGAATTGAGTTGAATTTTTGTCCAAGAATAGTTAGAAGACGGATCAATTTGACTACCACTTCTATAAAATTTTGTTTCACCAAGAATACCACTTGAACGTGGATAATAATTGCCTTTGTAAATATCTATTAAACTAGAAGGCTTGTTTGAAGTATTTCTAAAAGAAATAGGCGTCGATACAATTTTACCTGTGTGAACCCAAGCGCTCATAGAACTATTAATTCTAGAGGATTCTCCAGAAGCTGAACTATCAATCCAATAATATTGTGTGGACTTCCCCCAATCTCCTACACCACCCGTTAACTTTCCTCCGAATGTGTCATAATGATTTGCTGCAAATGTCGAAGAAGGAATGGTAATAGATATGACAGAAACAAAAGCTAGAGACAACCCGACAATTTTTTTCATAAAAATACCTCCTTAAAGTAGTAAGATAAGTCGAAGTAATCTTATCATCATTCTTATAAAATTAGAATATGAAAATAAATAAATTTACATACGACGTATGAAATTTCACAAAGGATTAAACATTAAGATAAATTTAATTTGCAAGGAAAAAGGAACTGTTGGCAGAGAAAGAATTGGAACAGCTATTTTTATGATTTGTTTGAAAATGATTATGTTAAAAATTAAGAAAAATATGATAATATATGTATGTATTAGTTTAAAGCAAAATGGGGGAACAATCGTGAAAATGAATGACATAGTGGCGAATACACAATTTCCAAATACAATCGAAACAATTACAAATGATTTAAAAGCATTAGGGATAGAAAAAGGAATGACAGTTATTGTTCATTCTTCATTAAGTTCGATTGGTTGGATATCAGGCGGTGCAGTTGCCGTAGTAGAAGCGTTAATGAAAGTTGTTACAGAAGAAGGAACGATAATTATGCCAACTCAATCTTCAGATTTATCCGACCCAAAACATTGGTCAAGACCACCTGTACCAGAAGACTGGTGGCAAATTATTCGGGATAACGTCCCAGCATTTGACCCACGTATAACACCAACAAGGGCAATGGGAGAAGTAGTTGAATGTTTTCGTACATATCCGAATGTATTGCGCAGTAATCATCCACTCAGTAGTTTTGCAGCATGGGGGAAACACGCAGAAGAAATTACAGCGAATCATTCACTTTCTATAAGTTTTGGTGAAGAATCGCCATTACGAAAAATATACGATTTAGATGGATACATATTATTACTTGGTGTCGGTTATGATTCCAATACGTCCATACATTTATCTGAGGTACGTACAGGTGCACGCGAGTTAATAAAGGTAGGAGCGCCTATTATAGAAGAAGGTGTAAGAGTATGGAAAGAATTCGTTGAAATGGATTACGATTCTGACACGTTTGTAGAAATCGGAGTTGAATATGAGCGTAAAGGAACAGTTACGCGTGGGAAGATAGGGAATGCGACGTGCCGTTTTATGAGGCAACGTGATGCAGTTGACTTTGGAACAGAGTGGTTTCGTGCGAAAAATCAGTAAGGGATGGTTATTATGCAGGGGAAAAAAGTATTAATTACGAGCGGCGGTTGCCTAGAAAAATGGGATCAAGTACGTGGACATACAAATTTAGCAAAAGGTACGATTGGAAGAATCATTGCAGAAGAGCTAATGACAAAAGGAGCAAATGTAATATATTTGCATGGCTACTTTGCTGAGAAGCCAATGGATGTAAATAACCAATTAGAATTGCACCCATTTGAGGGGATTATTGATTTACAAGATAAGATGAAAAGTATTATTACACATGAAAAAGTAGATGCAGTTATTATGGCTGCTGCTGGCTCAGATTGGGTTGTCGAAAAGATTTGTGACCAAGATGGAACTGTTCTTAATATGAACGGAAAGATTTCAAGTGATATCGCACCAATTATTCATTTTCAAAAAGCGCCAAAAGTATTAAAACAAATAAAGAGTTGGGATCCAGAAACGATACTCGTTGGTTTTAAACTGGAAAGTGACGTAAATGAAGCAGAACTTATTGAAAGAGCAAGCAAAAGGATGGAAGATGCAAAAGCGAGTATAATGGTAGCGAACTCACCGCATTCTTTATATTCTCGCGGCGCCGTGCATCACGTCATTGGACAAGATGGTAATGTGAAGTTATGTAATGGGAAAGATGAAACTGCAAAAGAAATTGTCAATATGTTAGAGCATTTATGCAATCGTACTACTGCGATGGAAATTTAAGCTTTTAGAAAGAGCTGTAGTCGCATAGTATATAATGGAGTTAATATTAAATTAGTGGGGGAACGTATCCCTCACTAATTATTAAATTGAATAGGCCATTAGCTGCTCGTAAATGTGTAATACATGATATATGCATAATGAACATTTTGTGAGGAGCGGATTGTATGGAACATTTATTAAAGCAAGCTATTAAACTTAGAAATGAAAAGAAATATGCGCAGTCTAGAGAGATACTTATAGGATTAACAAACTTTACGCGGGATGCAGAAGTGCTATATCAATGCGCTTGGATACATGATGTAATGGGTCTTGAAACGGAGGCGGTTCCGTATTATGAACAGGCGATTGCGAACGGACTTGATGGTGAATCACTTCGCGGTGCGTATATCGGTCTTGGCAGTACGTATCGTTGTATAGGGGAATATGATAAAGCGATTACTGTATTAGAAGCAGGGATAAAGAAGTTCCCAGAAAATGACGTGATGAAAGTGTTTTTATCATTAGCGAAATATAACGTAAACGAACATGAATCCGCGATGAAATTACTACTTGAAACGGTCGTAAAAGTAGAGGAAGTAAAAGAATTTGAACGCGCTATTTCATTTTATAAAGACCATTTAAATGAGGTTTTTGAATAGAGGAGAGAAGGAATGAATCCATCAATTTCACGAAGGAGAAAAGGCATTTGGGTTGGACTCGTATCTTTAATTATGTTATCAAACTATTTATTGTATACCCTTCCAATAGTGCCAGCTGCCCCGAAAGAAGTAGTCCTCGGCTCATTATTAGATTTTATGTTTGTAATTCCAGTCATCACATATTTCTTTATTATACGGAAAAGATATTCGTTAACGTATATCTTTCCTGTAGTTATAGCTGGATACGTGTTCGCAAGGTTTATAATTCCTAGTGATTATTTACAAGCTTTTTCATTTGTTTCGTATGTAATAGTTGCTGGAGAAATTGCGTTCGTATGTTTTGAACTGTTTCTTATATATAAAATTATAAGAGTACTTCCTAAAATAATAAAACGATATAAAGAATATAGAAGTGAGTATTCTTCATTTTCTTATGCGATTGATGCAGCATTTGATGCTAATATGAAGAGAAGTAAGACAGTAAATATCATTCTAACAGAGTGTAAATTACTCTATTATGCTTTTTTATCGTGGCGTGAAAAAGTATTAGAAAGTGAATCCACATACTCATATCATAAAAAAACCGGTGCAATAGGTGTTTATATCATGATTATTCATGCAACATTAATTGAAAGTATCGGTTTTCATTATTTACTTCATCAATGGAATCCAGTAATAGCTTGGATTTTACTCATCTTAAACATATATGCGATGTTTTATTTTTTAGCAGAAATACAAGCGATGCGTAAAAATCCAATTATCGTTACGGAAGAAAAAGTGATCATTCAAATTGGATTAGGAAAGAAAATCGTTATACCATTTACACAAATTGATAACATTGCGTTTTATAAAGGCGAATCTTTAACGAAAGAAGAAGAGAAAGCGGTTCTTGATGCAACTGTTATGGAATTTATAAAGGAACCTGCAACTTTTGAAATAACGTTAAAAGAGCCAATTAAAGCGCAGTTGTTATATGGATTTTCTAAAACAGTAAGTTGTGTTCACTTAAATGTAGACGATGAACGGAAATTTTATGATGCGGTTATGGAGAAGTTGAAATAGGAGTAAAAATAGTGAAAAATAAAAAACTCGCAACTTAATAGCTTGCGGGTTTTCGTCGTAAACAATTAAAAAATATGATAAAATTAAAAGGTAACTTATGGTACGGTTGGTTGTTCAATTATCACTTCTCCGAATAGGAGGGGGGTGATAATAAGTGAGTGAAATTGCGTTGTTACTGCAAGGTGGACTGTTTCTCATTGCATTGTTAACGTTTATTGTCGTCTTAATTGACAAGCTCAAAAAATAACAACCCACCTATGCCTATAGAATGTGGGTTGTTGTGTTTGTACGAAACAAATAGGATAAATGAACAATCCAATCTGCTAAGTTACGTGGACTAGTGTGTAGCCGCACACTAGTCTTTTTTATTTATATACAGTTGTTAATTGATTTATGTGATTGTATTGTTCTTTTCACACTCATTATAACACAGTGTCTTTTCATGAAGAAAGGAGACCGTATGTTCTTATGTGGATTAAATAGAACGTGTAGTTTCTTTAAATAGCCCATCCATATACTGTTTTAAACTTTCCACAAAAAATCCTTTTTTGTCTACATTATTTACGCCGACAATTGGTGATGGAAGATTGTATCTTTTTTCTGATAAATGAACAACAACATCAAAAATATCAAATAGGCGAACGAAGCAGAACAGACCGTCTTTATCACTAAGTAAAATAAAGTAATGGTTTTCACTCGTTGTATTTAATGTATTCCATAAAGAACTTTTTCTTAAGTCACGAACGATACTCTTTTCCTTTAATTCCATGAAATCGGCATTTAATAGAATGGTAGAAATATCAATCGCATCTGGATCGTCAAAGTAGCCATCAATTGTTTGTACAGCAAAAGTATAAGCCATTTTTAATACACTCATCTTATATTTACGGTTATCTAAAAGCAATTCACGTTGAATAGAACTAGCTACTTTTGTTACGCGTTCTTCTTTCCAAATTTCATTATGTAATGAAATATCGTGCTTTTTACATAGTTTCATAATTAATGCATTGGAATAAAGTATCTCATCACTTACTTCGACAACATCCGTTTCAGCGGCCGCCAGCTCCTCACCATGTTCATTCGTATAGAGAGGGGAGTCGATTTGTTTTTTCATTTGCTCAATCTTATATTGACTTAATTTATGTCTAATTAAAGGACGGTCAATATTTGTTGTCATATGTTCATGACAGGAATCACAAATTGAGTTTGTGAAATAATATCCACATAATATCTCTGGAATGACATATTGTTCACTAAGTTCTTTCGTATCTTTTCTGCAAATGATGCATTGTGTCATATTTATCACCTTTACCTGCAAATTTGTCTGTAATCTCATTGTAGTGTATTTAATGGGATTTTGGAATATTGTAAAGGAAAATATTATGTGAAATCTAAGTTTAATTTGGTACAATGAAGAGGAGTGCTAGTTTAAAGGAGGACGTTTTTTTGAAATCGAAAGTGCACTTTTGGACATTAGAAGTGCTGATGGTTGTAGGAATTATATTTATTTGCACAAAAATATCGTTTCTATTTCAACCGATTGGTATCTTCATATCAACATTATTTTTCCCAATTTTAATCGCGTTATTTTTATACTTCATATTTAACCCATTGTTAGTCTTTTTGGAGAATAAAAAAGTACCTAGAGGTTTAGCGATTTTACTACTGTATCTTTTTATCATCACATTAACTGGAGTTGCTATTGGAGTAGTTGTTCCAACCATCTCACAACAGCTAATGGATTTAGTGAAAAATATGCCGACTTATATCAAAGAGGGAAAAGTATACATACAAGATCTATCCCATCATAGGTTATTTGAATGGTTATCTACACAAAACTACGTTTCCATTGAAACAATTGAGAAAAATGCGATTGAATACTTAAAGGGTATACCAAACACAATTACGTCGAGTGCAACGGCTTTATTTGGTATTATCACGAACGTGGCGTTAGTTATCTTTACAGTACCGTTCATTTTATTTTATATGTTTAAAGATGGACATGCATTTCCAGGAAAAGCTGTTAGTGTATTACCAGAGTCTTACCGTGAAGAAGGACTTCGTATCATAAAGGAAACGAACGAAACATTATCTGCATATATTCAAGGTCAAGCGCTCGTTTGTTTATTTATAGGTGCCTTTACATTTACTGGTTATTTAATTATCGGTTTACCGTATGCTTTCGTTTTAGGAATTATCGCAGCATTTACAAATATAATTCCGAAC
Source organism: Bacillus altaicus (assembly GCF_042136375.2). NCBI lineage: Bacteria > Bacillati > Bacillota > Bacilli > Caryophanales > Bacillaceae > Bacillus > Bacillus altaicus. The sequence goes on from NZ_CM143394.1 coordinate 2,707,375, forward strand.
TTAGGTCCATTTATCGGAGCAGCACCAGCTGTCATTATAGGTCTGTTCGTATCTCCGATGCAAGCTTTGTACGTAATTATTATAGTAACAATCGTACAACAGTTTGAAAGTAACATTATATCGCCACGTATTATGAGTTCAAAATTAAACATCCATCCGTTAACAATTATCATCCTTATTTTAGGGGTAGGTAATTTCGCGGGAATTATCGGAATGATTTTAGCAGTGCCTGCTTATGCGGTAACGAAAACAGTTGTTTCGAACTTAGTGAGACTGTTTAAGACGAAACGAAGTAAACGGAAATAGAATATGTTGAGAAAGATACACCGCAAAGTGGTGTATCTTTTATTTTTTTAGAGTGTATGAAATACTTATTATTATATATTTTTTACACATCAAATCAGGCGGAAATTTTTTGTTAAATAAACTATGTGGAATCCCTCTGAACTATCCAAATCATTTCTTTACACCGCGTCATTAACATTATAATCGACTCCTTTCATTTCTAATATAAGTTCAAACAATTATAGGTGAGTGTAGTACTTGCTTCTACGATCACGAATTTCATCTATAATCTTTTTATACTGTTTCTCTTGTTTTGCTTCATTTGCAGATATAGTTTCTTTTTGAATCGTAATGGTTAAAAAGAAAAGGTGAAACTTCATACATGAATTCCTCCTTTCGAATAGGAATTACAGGTGACTACAATAATGACTTTGTCGTTCTTTTACGTTGTACATAGCCTGCTCAATTTGTCGGTCATGAAGCATATCAGACTCAGACAGTTTGTTTTTTTGAATGGTAATCGTTAAAAATAATACTCTGAATTTCATTGGATATTACCCCTTTATAATTTATTTAGTAAAGACGATTGTAATAAGAGGACTGACGCTCTTTTACTCCGTCCATAATATTTTTAATTTGTTGTTCACGAGAAATTTCATCTTTTGAGAGTTTGCGTTTTTGAATGGTAATCGTTAAAAAGAAAGCTTTGAATTTCATTAGGATATTACCCATTTATAATTTATTTAGTAAAGACGATTGTAATAAGAGGACTGGCGCTCTTTTACTCCGTCCATAATATTTTTAATTTGTTGTTCACGAGAAATTTCATCTTTTGAGAGTTTGCGTTTTTGAATGGTAATCGTTAAAAAGAAAGCTTTGAATTTCATTAGGATTTTTACCCCTTTATAATTTATTTAGTAAAGACGATTGTAATAAGAGGACTGGCGCTCTTTCACATCATCCATAATATTTTTAATTTGTTGTTCACGAGAAATTTCATCTTTTGAAAGTTTGCGTTTTTGAATGGTAATCGTTAAAAAGAAAGCTTTAAATTTCATTAGATTATTACCCCTTTAAAAAATATTTTTAATACATTTGTGTATAATACGAACTTTTAATGTCCGTTATTTTATCCATAGTTTGTTTTAATTGTTGTTTACGAAAGATTTCAGCTTCAGATAACGTTTTTTTCTGAAGTGCTGTCGTAAAAAAGAAAATATGAAAAGTCATAGACGAATTCCTCCTTTCGAAAAGGAATTACAGGTGATCACAATAAAGCACTTGGCGCTCCTTAACATCATTCATAGCTTTTGTAATTTGCTCATTATGAAGAATTTCAGCTTTGGAAAGTGTATTTCTTTGAATCGTAATACTTAAAAACAATACGCTAATAGTCATCGAATGTTGCTCCTTTCTTTAAAAAATAATGTATGAGACTAAAAAATCGCACAAAAAAGCCACAGGAAGATATCGTTCTCCTATGGCTGGGCGTGAAAAAGCCACAGGAAATTATACGACCTCCTGTGGCGAATTTATGAATTAAAAGAAATAAAGTACGATTTTAATTCTCCATTAGGGTGGTCGAACTTCTATTAAATTGTGAAAAAGATACAGGTGCAGCTAACGCTAATGATAAAGTATCAAATTGTAATTTCATCATTTCATTCGACCTCCTTTTAGAATATTTTTCTTACGTTAGTAAGTATATACAATTAATGGATAATTGTAAACATAAAAATTGAAAATTTTTAATTTTGATTAAAATGCGTATATTTTAAAGGGTTTTTAATGGATACATTGTATAGATTCGATAATAAATAGAACTTGGGGGTGTCTAATGAAGTATATGAATAGAATAGCAGGTGTTATGCTAACAATTTTTTTATTTGTTACTGCTTGTTCTAATGGGGAACAAATAAAAGAAATATCACATATTGAACCTGGGGCTTTTAAAAAATATACGGGGACATATGTTGGAAATAATTCCGATGTGCTTGCGATTGTTAAAAATTTACCTGGTGGTGAAACAGTTCAAAGTATAAGTTTGAAAAATGAGAAGATCGCGGTGAAATACGGTGAGAAAAAGAACGGTAACTTAACAGAAGATATCATTGAGACGTATTGGTTTGACGAAAAGGATACGATGAAAAAGAACTTTCTCTTTAATGCTATTTATCTTGCAATTTTAGTACCAAATGCGAAAGGGTATGAGTTTCAGGTTAAAAATCAAAGTTTTGCATTGAAAAGAGAAGAACTTTTACCCATAATTTATAAAGAATTTAATGATTTGCCAAAGGATGATCTTATATGGAATAAGGGAATCGTAATGAACTTCTTTTACGGTAATCAAGAAAAAATAGAAAAGCTAGTTAATAATAAAGATTTTCGAAAGCAATTTTTTGATGGACATCCTGTGCGGGACTCTAAGTGATATGGAGGAAGATGGGGTTATTTCACGATTGAAAATACGAACATTTTTTAAAGGGAGTCATTCATTATCGAATGACTCTTTTTTTGTTGAAAATTATGGAAAAAATTAAAACGATGTGCTATGGTTAATTACATAAGTAATGAACCTAGGAACCTAAGGTGGTGAAATCGTGAAACCTACTCTAGAACAAAATAAGTTAATATACATACAAATTGCAGAAACCATTGAATCTGATATTTTAAAAGACATATTGCTGGAAGAAGAACAAGTTCCATCGACAAATCAATTTGCGAAGATGTTACAAATTAATCCGGCTACAGCTGCAAAAGGAGTAAATCTACTAGTGGATGAGGGGATTTTATATAAAAAGAGAGGGATCGGGATGTTTGTTGCAAAGGGAGCAAAAGAAGTCGTACTAAAAAAAAGACAAAACACTTTTATGACCGAGTATTTACCTAAAGTGTGGGAAGAAGCAAAAGTACTAGAAATATCAAAAGACGAATTGATGGACATGATACAAAAAATTACGAAGGAGGGGAAAGAGTAATGTTTGCACTTGAAACGAAAGATTTAACGAAAAAATATAAAAAGACACTAGCTGTAAATGAAGTAACAATTTCATTGGAAGAACATAAAATATATGGTTTGCTTGGAAGAAACGGAGCGGGGAAAACAACATTATTAAACCTTCTTGCTGGACAAATTATTTCAAGTAGTGGAAGTGTATCTATATTTGGCGAAAATATTTTTGAAAATAGTAAAGCGATGCGAAATATTTGTTTCGTAAAGGTGAAAGAAAACATTAATTTAAGTAGTAAGGTAAAAGATGTTTTTTATTTGTGTAACATGTTTTATGAAAATTGGGATCAAGAATATGCTGAGGAACTTATTAAAAAATTTCAATTGAATGCAAAAGAAAAATATTATGATTTATCCCATGGTATGCAAACAATTGTTGGTATTATTAAAGGTTTAGCTAGTAGAGCACCAATTACTATTTTTGATGAGCCGACTACCGGTTTAGATGCAGCACATCGAGAGTTGTTTTACGAATTACTATTGGAAGATTATAGTGAATATCCACGAACAATCATCTTATCAACACATTTAGTTGAGGAAGTGTCCCATGTTATAGAAAATGTAATCATATTAAAAGAAGGATCATTAGCTGTTCAATCCTCTGTGGAAGATTTTTTAGAAAAAGGACACATAATATCAGGACATAAAGATAAAGTGACAAATTTTTTAATGGGGAAAAATGTTGTAAAACAAGAGTTGTATGGGAATAAAGAGATTTCTGCGATATGGGAAGATCTTTCTGCTAGAGATTATGAGCTGTTAGAAACTGAAGGGTTAGAAATAGACAGAGTAACACTGCAAAAACTATTTATTTATCTAACAGATAATGAGGTGAAATGAAAATGCTTTTAAAACAATTAAAGTTACATATGAAATTTCATTATAAGGCTGTTCTTATCTTTTGGTGTGTGGCATTACTTATAAAATGGACAACAACTGCAACTGATATAAAGGGACTAAAGGTAGCATTTTTACATGATATCTTCAATAATTCATCTATTGCAATTGCAATATTTATTGTGGCAAGTGTTTTTCTTGTTCAAGATGACATATTTCGTACAGTTGTCTCATTTGGCGTTACTAGATTACAATTCTTTATTGGTTCAGTATGTTTTATCATATTACAATCAGTAATTTTTTCATTTCTTCAGGTTTTACTTTTACAAGGTACATTTTATGAAACGAAACATATAAATTTAGGAGCACATACAATCGAACAATTCTTTGCACAGTTCGTGTTCTATCTTTTATTAGCTAGCTTATTTCAATTAACAACTATTTTTCAGAAAAGATTTAATTGGATAGGCTTTGCTTTTAGTGTGATTTTTTTCTTGGGGTTGACGAGTACAATTTATGGTAAGGTAGGTTTGAAAGAATTGGTATTTATTGATAGTAAATCGTTACTTGATATACCTAATTTTATATCAATTTCGATAGTGCTTATTTTAATATACTTTATAATTAGCGCTCTATTTATTCGTAAAGTTTCTTTTGAGGATACGATTTAAGCACAATTACTTTAAGAGAGAAGGAAGACTGTATGGGAGATACTTCTTCACTAATAACCGTCTTTTTATGCGTAGCACTACTGATTTTTTGGCGACGATATCGTTCTATGTATAAGCCGATAAAGGGAAAGGGAAAACGTATTTTGTGGCCATTACTATTTTTAACACCAGGTATTATATTGTTTTTTGGTCCAGTACACCCAGCTATATTACAAGTGACTATAGCAGTATTCATTGGGGGTCTTTTCGCCGTACCACTTATATTTCTAACAAATTATGAGCGAAGAGAAGATGGGAACATTTATACGAAAAAAAGTGCAGCCTTTTTAATTACCTTTATTGGAATTGTTATTTTAAGATATGGTTCAAGACAATATATTGTTGATTTAGATCAACAAACAATTGGTTTATTATTTTACGTCGTTGCAGTATCGTATATTATTCCGTGGAGAATTGCTTGTTATATAAAATTTAGGAAAGTTTGGCGAGAAAATAATAACCATGCTATATGCAAGCAAAAAAATTGTTGAGGTTCACGCTACCATACAATGTGATAAATATAAAAAAATTGAGGGGAAGTAGGTGATATAAAAGTGCGTACAATTCTACTGTTTTTACATAACATGTCCATTGATAAAATAGAGAACATTAGACAAAAACACGATCCTTTATTTGGATTAATTCCACCGCATATAACAATTATATTTCCATTTGAGAGCAATATTTCAAATGATGAATTAAAATCCCATATTTTAAATTTGTCAAAAGGGGTAGGGGAAATTGAAATTAAGTTTGCTAGGCGGATAAGCAGCGAGGGAGAGTATTTATTTTTGGAAGTGGAAAGAGGGAAAGAAAAAATAGAAGAATGGCACGATAGATTGTATACAGGTCCTTTACTACAATTTTTTAGAACGGATATTCCATACATACCACATGTAACAGTGGGGAGAAAATATAGCACAGAGTTAGCAGCTAAAGTAGTAAAGGATATTCCTAGTTTTCATGAGAAGTTAAATTGTGTAATTGATAGAATTAGTGTGGAACGTATTGGAGAGAATGGAGAATCCATTATTGAATTTGAAGTACCATTGCAAAAAAGCTGACAAAAGTCAGCTTTTTTATTTCGTACCATGAAGTAAAGCACCAATCGCACCACTATAACCGCCGTCTTGTAAAAAGACTGGTATTTTATTTTGATATTCTGTATAGCTACTTATAATACTTTGAAGATGTGCGTTATTACATAGAGTAGAACCGATGTAAATGATATGGTCAATATTTTTCGCTTCGGCGAATTGAAGGCTTAATGCTGTGACGACTTCACCGACAAGTCCTTGCACAGTAGCAAGTATATCTGAACTATTATAATTTGAATCTGTAATGGTCGCTTTTCCGAAATTGCTAGCAGTTAAGTTGTTATCAATAGGGGAGAGAATCCCGCCATAAATATCTCCAACTGTAATGTCTAGACTGTTTCTTGAACCAATTTTCGTAAGCGGAATCACATCTTCAAAATGATCTATATTTGTTAATAGTTTTGAAAGACCCATAATAGTACCACCGCCAACTCCAGTTCCACCAGCGCGAACATATTGCTTGTCGTGAACGTAGTGAATGGAAGTACCTGTACCGATATTTGTTAATACAAAGTTGTTTATAGCACGTTTCTCTTCTTTTAGTATGTATCGTACTCCTGCTAAAGTAGCTTCAAACTCGTTTAACTCTACTATTTTATATGAACCTGAAAGTAGTTGTTCTAACTGTTTAGCTTTACCACCTGTAATACATAATTGTGTAATTGAATTATTATCATAAAGGCATTCTTTAATTCTTTCTTGTTCATATGAATAAAATTTTTCGAAACATAATTTTTTCTCTAGGTTAAAGTAAGCAATCTTTGTTAATGTTCCCCCAGCATCAATACCAACAACATTCCGCATTTTTCTACTCCTTACTATGTAATCTGTTTAATCAGCTTGATATATTAATAGCTTTTCAATGGTAACGATTGATTGACCGTTTACAGAGGCAATTCCTTTCCCAAGAATAAAACCTCGTCTGTTACGTGTTAATTCATAATGTAAGTCAAGTTTATCACCGGGATACGCATTTTCATGAAATTCCACCCCATCTAAAGAGGAGAGGAAACCAAGTTCTTCAGATTCACCTGTACTTACAAAAGCACTAAGTTGAGCAAGTGCTTCTACAATTAGTATATGAGGCATATAGTTTTGATTGTTATTAATAAACCACTCATTATTTGTGATCAGTTTGTAACCTGTAGCTGATTGAGATTCTTTAACGTTTGTAATTTTATCGATCATTAAAAATGGATAGCGATGGGGAAGAGTATCTTTAATATTCATATCGTACCTCCAGGAATAATAATACCCCTGCTAAAGTTAAGCAGGGGAGTTATTATTAATTTTCAACTAATTCCACTACTTTTTCAATAGAGAAAATACCGCTATTTTTAATGTTTTCAACTGCTTCTTGTAATACTACTTTATCTTGAACAAGTGCAATACGCACAAAGCCTTCGCCGTGAGGACCAAATGCATGGCCTGGTGTGACAACGACATTTGCACGATCCATAAGTGCATAAGCGAACTCTAGCGAAGTCCATCCTTTCGGAATTTCAGCCCAAACGAACATACTTCCAGCGGGTTTATCGACATTCCAACCGAATTTGCGGAATCCGTCCACTAAAGTATCTCTACGTTCTTGGTAAATTCCACGGTTTTTCTCGCAAAATGCAGCGCCGTGTCGTAATGCAGCGGATGCAGCTTTTTGAATTGGTAAAAACACGCCGTAATCTGTATTAGACTTAAATTGCGTAAGCGCACCGACAATTTCTTTATTACCAATCATATAACCAATACGGCTACCAGCTAAACTATAACTTTTAGATAAAGAATTAATTTCAACGCCAACTTCTTTTGCACCAGGTACAGATAAGAAGCTAATTGGCTTTTGACCATCAAAATAAAATTCAGCATAAGCAAAATCATGGACAACGATAATATTATGCTTTTTCGCGAATGCAATTACCTCTTTAAAGAAATCTTCATGAGCCATTGCTGGAACTGGATTCCCTGGGAAGTTCAAAATCATCATCTTCGCTTTATCGGCAATTTCTTCAGGGATAACTTCTAAGTTAGGTAAGAAATCATTTTCTTTCTTTAATGGCATGTAGTAAGATGTTGCACCGGCCATTTGAATTCCTGTTTCATAAGCAGTATATCCTGGATCAGGAACTAGTATTATATCTCCCGGATTTGCAAAAACCATAGGTAAATGAACGAGTCCGTCTTGTGAACCCATTAATAATAAAACTTCTTTTTCAGCATTTAATATAACATTATGAGTGTTGTTGTAATATTCAGTTACAGCTTCGTGAAATTCTTGAATACCAGATAACGTATATCCGTAACTTTCTTTTGCACTTGCTGTATGTACCATTTCTTCTCTTACAAAATCAGCAGGAGGCATATCAGGATTCCCGATACTTAAATCGATCATTTTATGACCTGCTGCAATTTTCTCTTTTTTATAGGCCCCTAATTCACTAAATATAGAAGATTGGAATGCTTTCATTCTAGTTGCTAAAGTGTAAGTCATCAAAACCCCTCCTAAAAACAGTGTTTTCTTTCTGTATTTTTAATTATTCTGAAAACACATGTTTACATTTTATCATTTTTTTATGAAAATTAAAACGATTGACAAATTTAGAGGGAGGATAATCAGGAGAAATATAAAAATAACGCAGAAAATATTTTCTACGTTATAAATGAAGATTAATTATTTGTTTTTTTATATGTACATGTTTTTTCAGTTGTAAAAAAGTATACATTTAATTTATTATCGACAACTTTTAAAGATTGATCCGATGTAAACGAGTTACCATAATCAATACGATACACGTTAGAATTTTTAACAAATGATCCTTTAAATAAATCCTCTTTTTTATTTGTCGTTTGCATTTCCACTAAATTGTGAACAATCTTTTCTTTCTTTTCTTCTTTTACAACTGTTTCAAATTTATAATACACAGGGCATTCACCTTTTTTATTATCAATGATTTCCCAAGAGCCGTATATATCATTATTGCTACATCCACTAAGTAGAACGATTAATATAGGGAAAATAAGTAGAAGCTTTTTCATTGTGTACTCCTTTCTTCTTATTTTTTATAAACGTGCGAATACAATAAGAATATTGTAATGAATAAAGTTTAAATTTTTATAAAGAATTAATAAATTTCACATAAAAATTTGGAGAAGGGTGGGATTTCAAAATAAAAAGGCATGAATCTAGTGTAATGCCAGATTCATGCCTAGTGCTCTATCTTATGTTATGTTTTTTGAGGATAAATGAAGCGGAAAGAAGAATGACAATTCCATTTACAATATATACATTTACAATAACAAAGGCTAGGTTAGCTGCTCCAAAACCACCTTTATCGAATATAGAAGCAAATGCTGTAATAGTCAAAAAGATAATGGGAGTTAACAGTAAAAATAAGAAACCTGCAACAATCCTTCTTTTAAAGTTATTTTGAGATAGGGAAATGGCTAAAAAATTAAGGACGCCAAACATAATGAATGAAAAAAGAAGGGTAATTAATAATTGCATATCAACAGACATTTCCACAGCTCCTTTTTGAAAAATCTATTGTTTATTGTATTCGAAAACAGTAGGCGATACACCTTTAAATATTTGGACTATACAAAGGATATAAAGTTTAATCTTAGAAATTGAAAAAGAATGGATCAAGTAAAATACTGGATCCATTCTTAAGAAGTATTAGTTGAACTTTATAAATTAGTAGATTGCGACGTTTGTTTTTCAAATTGTTTCTGCTTAGATAGGGAAATAAATATAATCAACAATGAAATGACTCCGAAAATTAGAACCATATACTGTAATCCAATCGTATCTAAGAAGAAGCCTGTGCCGAGTAAGACAATTTGGAACATAACTCTTTCAAACATATTACGGAATGAGAAGAGACGTCCGTGATAGCTTTTTTCGACTTTCGTTTGGAAAATTGTCGACATAATAGGGAAGAAGCAGCCAACACTAAATCCAAACAAACCAAATGAGGCAAGTGCCATCCATTTAATATCGCTAAAGAACAACGAAAGGTGTGCAAAAGCGGTACAAAATGCGAAGAAGTATAGTAACTTTTCAGGTTTGAAATGATCAGATAAACGTTTAATAACGAATGCACCTAACATAAACGCTACACCTTCAATTGTATATATGAATCCTTTAATTGTTGGGTCATGTTGTATTTCGCTAATGTTAATAACCATTAAATTGAATCCAGCTATAAATAAAAGAGGGATAATACTTAATATAAGTGCTTTAAAAGCAATAGGGATTCCTTTTAAAATACGAAATACTTCCATAAAACTATTATCTTTAGCGGATTGTTTACTTAATGTAGCTGATTTTTTATCTTCAAATTGTAGGAAGAAAGTTGAGAGGAATAATAAAGCGTATGCTGCCATTGAGAAGGCATACATATACTGTAAACTCATTACAACTAAAAGAATTCCACCTAGCGAAGTACCTGCAATACGAGCGATTGTACCAACATTCATATGTACACCGTTCAACTGTAATAGTTCATGTTCACGAACGATGAGTGGAATTACAGATTGTAATGCAGGGAAATAAAATGCTGCTGAAATTTGAAGTGCAATCATAAATGCAATCATGAAAGCGATACTTTCATATTGAATAGCGAAAAACATGAAAATAACACTAATAACACGACCAAATCCAGCGTAAAGAAGAACTTTCTTTTTTTCATACTGGTCAATGACACGACCAGCCATTGGACCAACTAGAACACCAGCTAACAGTCCGATAAATAATATAACGGATTTCATAAAATCAGAAGGGACGTATTTTTGCATAAATTCAAGGTTACCAAGAATACCAAGCCATAACCCAAGACCAGCAATAAACTCCCCAATTAATACGATCCAAACATTTTTATTACGCCACATAATTTAAACCTCTCAGTCTTTTAAAATTAACAACTCGTATATAAAACCTCCTAATTTATTCATTATTTTTTAACGTGATTTTTTTAGAGTCAGAGTCTATATTACGTGTTTCATTAGTGGATTTCAATCTTTTTGATTTGTGGAAAATTTGATTTATTAAGTGATGAAATAAGTAATTCAAAATGAAAAAACGTATGATTAAATACAAATTTAAAGTAATGAAAAACAAGGAGAAAATAAAAAAAGCAAGAACGTAGGTACTACGTCTCACTTTTCTCAAATGCAAAATAAAACAATAGATTCCTTTAGCAACACTTATGATCTTGTCCAATAGCTAAACCGCTAAAAGACAGAGGACCAACAACGTCTGCACTAGCAGCACTTGTAAGGTTTTCCACAGTTAAAGAATATTCGTGAGTCCCGCAGCTAACATTTTGATCTATAGCTTGAAATGTTTGTGCGTAGAATTGCTCTGAATCTGTAGATTCAATACCTACTTGTGTGTTGAAAATTTCAGTGTTATCATGGAAAATTCTAAATAATATTTGGGATATATCAGTTATACCTTTAACTCCAACTGTAGCGATTAATTCTACTCGATTATTACGTGAATCGCTTCTTGAAATTTTCAATTTAATATTTGCTAGAATTGCTTTATTTGGGGAATGGGGAATTGCAAAAGTTGTTTCACCCGTTTTATTTATTGGTTGAGTAGCTTGGTAATCGATGATATGAGTCATGTTCGTCACCTCACTAAAATATGAAAGTAACGATGAATTAGTTTGGACATATACTAGAAGATGTTAATAGAATTGAGAATAAGCCTGAATATAGGGCGATAACATAAAAGCATCAAGAAAGAGTCACAATACTGTGAGTTGTTTCTTGATGCTGTTAGTACATTAGGCAGAAAACTCCTCTTTACGTACTTCAAAGAATTCATTCCGGCGTAAGTAATTAAAAATTTTCTCTGAAACCTCTTTTTCCTCGGATATTAAGAAACGATGATCAAAAGCATAGAAAGATTGACCTTTAATTAGTTTTACGTAGTATATTTTACACGCCTCCTCAAATTTTGGATTATGACGTACCTTATATTATGATGGCCGATCTGACTGTTAATAATACTTAAAGTTTCAAAGGATAGGAGTACATATTTAAGAATACAATGAAATAGCTTACAAATTTGTAAGCTTAATGTCATCTTTTCCGATAGTTAAAATTAACCAGTATCTTCTATACTGAAAATAAGTTTCATAAAACAAGGGGGTAGAAAGATGGAGGAAGTAATTGGAGAAGTTGTAGCAGGGATTTGTGAATTTGTAGTTGAAGTTACGGTGGATGTTTTAGGAGATTTAGTTTCCGGAAATGAGGAAGAGAAAGAAACGTTATAAAATTTGTAAAAAGTTTAAAGATAAACAATGTATAAAAGCTGATTTCTAAAGGGAAGTCAGCTTTTATATTTTTTACATTATATTAATAATATTTAAATATTCACCTGTTATGATGTTAATGAAACCAATAAAGGAGCTGATTGATATGAATATGCCTGAGTCTAGTAAGATTGTGGCGAATATAAATGAAAAGGAATATCACTTTATTGTTCGTATACATCCACTTGCAGGAAAGATTATAGCGCTATTTGAAAATGGGAAAGAATATGGTTTGCTTGATAAGCAAATCGCTAGTAGGAATAAATTTATTAGGTCAGAACTTACTAAGTTGGAGCATTTCAACATAGATATTCTTTATGATAGTCCTGGGTGGATATGGATTGGCATGGATCAATATGGATTCCATGCAAGAGAGGCTACTAATAGCGAAGTAGAAGTTTTTGTGAAGTTACAGGGGGATTAAGTTATTTAGACGTGTAAGAAGATCCTCAAATATAAGAGATACTTTGTGAGGTTGTGGGATAAGTTCCCATAACCTTTTTTGTTTTATACTTAAAAATAAAAGAGTTAAATGATTTTGATAGAAAGACTCTAATACAAGAGATAAGCCTAAAAGAGGATTTGAAATTATATAAAGAGAACTTATAAATTAAATATAATACTTTATAGAAAGAAGATGATAAAAATGAGTAAAGAAGAACTTGTGAAACAACAATTTGGTAGTAATGCAGAGAAGTATGTGAAAAGTAAAATTCATGCAAATGGACCGGATTTACAATATGTAGTTCAGCAAGTTGAAACTCGTCATAATACTCGTCTTCTTGATATTGCTACTGGTGGTGGACATGTTGCAAATTTGTTAGCCCCAATGTTTAAAGAGGTAGTCGCTCTTGATTTAACAGAAAAAATGTTAGAAAAAGCAAAAGGTTTTATAGAAGGGAACGGGCATGAAAATGTATCATTTGTAGCAGGAAATGCAGAAAATTTACCATTTGCTGAAGAATCCTTTGATACAATTACATGCCGAATTGCAGCACATCACTTTGTTGATCCTTTGCAATTTATTTCTGAAGTACATCGAACGTTAGAAGATAATGGATTATTTATATTAATTGATAATGTTTCACCAGAAAATAATGAATTTGATACATTTTATAACTTTATCGAAAAGAAGCGAGATCCAAGCCATGAACGAGCTTTGAAAAAAACAGAATGGATTACTTTATTAGAAAAACAAGGTTTGCAAATGCAGTCATGTCATACTTTTGACAAGAAGTTCGATTTTGATTGGTGGTGCGATATGATGGATGTACCTATGCAAAAACGTGTAAAGTTAACAGAGTGTATGATGAAAACATCAAATGAAATGCAGGGGTTTTTCAAAATTCAATTTGAAAACAATAAAATTGAATCGTTCTATACTGAAATGGCACTGTTCGTATGTAAAAAAAGTTCAACATTAAAAAGATAAATTTCTTGCAGTCTTTCTGATGTACGATATACTTAGTACAGAGAAAATGAGAATTGAGGAATAGCAATAATGATTCGTGTACGTATTGAGGGAACTGAGGAAGAGATGCTTGAATTTTTAGAGGAAATGCCTGACATTCCTGGGTTTGAAAAAACACATATGAGAGAACCGAGAAAAGGGAATAATCCGAAATATGATTCAAGCAAAAGTGTACTAGCATATTTATCTTATAAGAAAATTGAAGTCGCCAATAAATAGGCGGCTTTTTTAATTATCTCCGTTTCACCGCCTTGTCTTTTTCGCATAATAATGATAGTAGATTATGCTGGAGAGGGGTGAGAAAAGTTAATAAAAAAATAATCTTTTTCGGAGATTTTGGTATTGATGATGCAGTAACGTTAATTTATGCGAATAAAACATGCAAATTAGATATTATAGGTATCGTTGCAGAGTATGGAAATGTATCAAGAGAAATTGTAACGGAAAATGTTTGTTTTTTAGAAAGATACTATGCTACAAAAGTGAAAATTATTGAAGGTGCCAGTAGACCGATGACAGCTGAAGAACCTTTATTTTTTCCTGAAATTCATGGGGATCACGGTTTAGGTCCAATTATTCCACCGAAAATGAGAATTTGTGAAAGAGAAAATTTTTGTGAATTGATCAAATTAATTGAGCCTTGTCCAGAAGATATTATTATAGTGGCGACGGGACGATTAACAACACTTGCAACATTATTTTTATTGTACCCCAATTTAATGAATCGAGTATGTTCTTATTATATAATGGGCGGTGCTTTTCTATTTCCGGGTAATGTTACACCTGTATCAGAAGCTAATTTTTACGGCGATCCAATTGCCGCGAATATCGTTATGAAATATGCGCAAAATGCTACTATATACCCGTTAAATGTAACGCAAGAAGCACTTATTACTCCTGAAATGGTCGATATTATTGATAAAGAAGGAACAGGGCAGGCGAAACTTATTAAGCCAATGATCGATTTTTATTACGAAAACTTTTACAAAAAAGAATATCCAGATATTGCTGGGAGTCCGATTCACGATTTACTCCCGTTCATTTCATTTATAAATGATGATATTTTTGAATATAAAAAATCAGCAGTTTGGATAAGTACGACAAATGATGTAACGAGAGGTCAAAGTGTTGCAGATTTTAGAAAAATAGCTGAGCCAACGACGTTTGATAATCGTCCTATACAAAGAATTGCCGTTGAATTTAATTATCAAGCGTTTAAAGACGAATTTATGAGAACAATATTGAAGCCAGATTGTCCTTAATATGTTGAGCAGATTTGAATGATTTTAATAAGACGAATAACTTACGAAAAATGTAACATAACTAATGGTAAGCAATTGTTTCTGATTATAATTTTATTGTTCAAAAATAAAGGAGGTAAATATATGATTTGGTATTTAATCGTCGGTGGTATTTTAGGATGGTTTGCAAGTCTGATCACTGGAAAGGATGTACCGGGCGGTGTAATTGGTAATATTATTGCTGGTATTATCGGTTCTTGGCTTGGTTCGTTGTTACTTGGTAAATTCGGTCCTGTTATTGGCGGATTTGCAATTATTCCAGCTTTAATAGGTGCGGTCATATTAATTTTCATCGTGAGCTTCTTATTACGAGCTATACGGAAATAAATACAAAGGGACTGTTTACATTTGTGAGCAGTCCCTTTGTATTATGTTGTTTAATCTGTTATGCTACTTTTATACAATCAGGAGGTGTCAGCATTGAAATCATTTACAGTAAATTTTCATCAAGAGGATAATGCAAAGGCAACAACAGTACATAAATTAAGTGAAGAGGACTTCGAGAAAGCAACAGAAAAAGGTACTCGTCATCTATTTGATTTAGATACAAACGTTGGTTTCTTCGTATTCTTTGATGCTGAAGATGCAGAAGAAAACGAGCAATACTTAATGTTACAATATGAAGGAGATCATGAAGAACCAAGTGCTTGCTACGGATTTGATTTGAAATTGTTCTATCAATTTTTAGCACTATACTTAAATGATCTTGAATTCCAAGGTGAGACAAATGAAGAAGAGGAAGAAAATGGTCCAATTCATCATTTAGCGCACTTACTTTACCATATTGTTGAAGATGGTAAATCAATCGAAGTGTAAAAATACATATTTGAAGCTGTCCTTTAATAGGGCAGCTTTTTTAATTTTATTAAGATATTATTTCAAGTGCCATTCCCTCAAGCCTTATAGGTTAAACAAGTTGAGAGTGGAAATTCAATCGTTACGGGGGGGCTGTTTATTCCTGCTATGTTTCAGTTGCAACACCACTAACTGTCGTTTTATTACTTGAAATGAGCTTTTGTGACAGCGCATGTCAAGTAATAAAAGAAGGATATAACAATTAAGGTGAGAAAGTGTATACAAGGAGAACAATAAGAGGATTAATAATACAATTCCAAGCTTTTTAAAACTTTCGTAAACCGAAGTACTTCCTTTATGGACCAAAAATAATTTAAGGGACAGTGTTATGGAATGGTTGCAAAAGTGAATATGTTGAAGAGGGAGGCTGAAAATGATGAAAGTATATATGAAAGTGCTTATAGTATTCCTAACTTTAACGTGTGTAGCGGCTTTAACCGCGTGTAATAACGCTGAGGAAAAGAAACAAACTAATTCAACGTCAGAAAATAGTACAGAAAAAAAGAGCGATACGCCAGAAACGGGTAAAAAGAATGAGGACACCGCTCAAAAAACAGAGAAAGAGTCTGTGGAAAAACCAAAAGGTCAAGATTCGGTAAAACCTTCAACGGAGTCTAATACGAAAAATACAGTGCTTAATCAAAAATCAATTAACCATGTAAAAGATTTATTTGAGCAAGCGAAAGAAGGTAAAGTACCTAACGTACCATATGCAGCACATACAGGTGACATCGAGGAAATAGAAAAGGCGTGGGGAAAAGCAGATAAAACTGATCAAGCAGGCAACGGGACGTATGCAACTTTTACAAGTAAAAATGTAGCATTTGGCTTTAACAAAGGATCTCAAGTCTTTGACGTTCGCTCATATCATTCAGAACTCAAATCGATTACGTTACAAGAAATCGAAAAGGCTTTAGGAAAACCAGCGTCAGTTAAAGTAAATGGTAATGATAAAATTTATGTTTATAAAGTAAATGAACAATTTGAATTGAAATTTATAATTCCGAAATCGACCGGTAAAGTACATCATATTTCTGTGTTCTCACCGGAGGATAGTATTAATAAAATGGCAGGTTAAATAAAAGAGCTGTTCCTATAGGGACAGCTCTTTTACTTTGTTTTTTTCTAACGATTGAACAACAAAAGCTTGAATAATACCGCCAATTATTAATAAGAATGCACAAATATAAAATAGAGTACTACCGCTTAATTTGCTTAATAACAATGCTCCTACAAAAGGCCCGCAAGTTCTTGAAATATCCCAATGTATACCATATATAGAAAAATATAATCCGCGTCTATGACTTGGAGCTATTTGTGAAACGAATCGTAGTAAGTGATTCAAAGCGATACTTTCCCCAATTACTAAAAAGAGCAAGGTGAAGAATAATGACCATATTGTTGTGGAATAGCCGTAGCCAATCGCAGCTAACGTATAGCAAGTATAGGAAATAACAATGATTTTAGGCATAGAAAATCGTTCAGACCATTTCACAAGGAAAATTTGGAGAATAACTTCCATGACTGCTTTGCAAGTTGAGATAAATACGAGTATGAATAAAAAATTTGGAAATACACTTTCGGCGAATATACGATAATTCGATTCGGTTTGAGCGTAGAAAAAACTAATAGGTAGCGTAGAAACCATAAGTCCAAACACAGCATAATGCTTTGAAATAAATTGTTTTGGCGAATATACTTCTTTAGTTTTATTAACGCTTTGTCTGGGTGGGACCGTTTCAGGAAGCTGCGTCCAAACGAGAATAGCATATAGCGTAAGGGCTACACCTTGCAAAATAAATAAATATTCAGGGTGACTAGTATAGAAAAAAGCACCAATTAATGGTCCGATTACAGAGCCAATCGCTCCCGTAGTATGCAGAACAGCAAATATTTCTGCCTGTTGTTCTGCCCTTGTTAAGTCAGCGATTTGAGCGCGCTGTGCCGGAATATATAAAGAGCGGCCAATACCATTAACCACATACAATAAGGCGAAAAAGGCGACCGTTTCAGCAAAAACGAATCCGCTTACGGCAAAAGCTTGTAAAAGTAATCCGATTAACATGATTTTCTTTCGGCCGTATCTATCTGTTACACCTCCAGCGATTAATGTAAATAAAATATCAGCGAGCGGCTGTAATCCGAAAAGAAGCATTGTAACTATGATATTCCCATTTAAAGCTTTATTAACATGAACAATAAAAATGATAGCTAACATCGCTTCAGTCGTTCGGACTAACAATTCACCGAACAACCGAATGAGGATGGGCTTATTATAACGTTTTAAAAGGTGATTCATTTTTAATTCCTCCTTTCTATATTGAAATGATAAGATGGAAGCTAGAAATGAAAAAGGGTAGAATGAAAGAGGAAGATTTTTCATCTTTTAGGGGGCGTTTTATGACTATTTTGGAGCAATATATGCACCTGTGGCTCCAGTATGGAAAAGGGAGATCAGAGGGAGAACAATTAGAAATAACTATACAAAATATATCCGAAACATTATTTTGTACAGAGCGAAATAGTAAATTAATCATAAAAAAATTAGAAGAATTAAATTGGATTATGTGGTTTCCGGGCCGAGGGAGAGGGAATCGTTCAAAATTGTTATTTCAAAAATATCCACTTTCTTTAATTTTAGAAAGAGGAAAAGAAATAACGAAACGAGGGGATGTAAAAAGCGGAAGTGCATTTATTGAAAGGTATAGCTCATATTTTCCATCGCTTCAAACTCAATTTCAAACTTGGATAGATTCGATATTCGGGTATCAAGTCGAAAGGACGTCTCAAGGAAGAAAAGATGTGCTTCGTTTGCAAGTCCAAATGAATCTAGATATTGCAGTAGATCCTGTTTACGCTACGATGCGTTCGGAATGTCATATGGTAAAACATATATACGACACATTAGTGTATGTAGACGGAAATACAAACAGTGTAGAGCCAAGACTTGCGTTTTATTGGGAATATGATGACCAGAAATATATATGGACATTCTACTTACGAAAAGGTGTTCACTTTCATAATAGAAAAGAACTAACCGCTTATGATGTTGAACAGACATTTAAACGATTTATGAAAGCGAAAAAGAATCCGCATGCTTGGATGTTACAGCACGTTGAAAGTTTACATATTCTTGATGACTACATTGTGCAGATTCGCTTATCTACAGATAATAAGCTGTTTTTGCATGCTTTAAGTACAGAACAATGTTCTATTGTAAATGAAGATGAAGACGGGAAGTTAATCGGTACTGGACCGTTTCGGTTATGTGAAAAGAATGAGGATGTATTCGTATTAGAAGCAAATGATTTATATTTTCGCGAACGACCTTTTCTCGACCGAATTGAATTATGGAATGTAGAGCACAGAGTTCAAACGTGCGATATATTAGCGAAAGCACGTTATAAAAATATAGAAAAGCAACATAAAGAAGTATCTAGACTGGAGTCGAATGTAACTTACATTACGTTAAATGCTGCAAAAGAAGGACCTATGCAAAATGTGATGTTTCGGAGAGCTTTATATAAAATTATTTATGGTAATAAAATTGTTGAAGAATTACAGGGAGAGCGCGGAGAAGTAGCGGATGAATTAGTACTCACAAAGAACGGTACAATTCAAATTAACAGGGATATACATACACTTATTAAATGCAGCTCTTACCGTAATGAAACACTGCGACTATATACATTTACAGGAGAAGATCACGTTGAAGATGCGAATTGGATACAAAAAGAATGTGCAAAATACGGAATTAAAATTGATATTGAGTTTCTTGAACAAGAAGAGTTATTACAAATGAGTACGATACAAAAGGCTGATATAATGCACGATAGTGCGACAATTAGCGAACGGATAGAAGATAGTTTACTATATATGTTTCTTACAAAAAACAGCTTTATTCATCAGCATAGCAATATAAATTTTAACGAAGTATTGCAGCCTTATTTTACAGAAAATCAATTAGAGAAACGGGTGACACTGTTGCGCGATATTGAGGACACACTGTTACGTGAAATACATATCATTCCTTTATATCGTAATAAACAGCGAGTAAGTTCACACGAAAAAATACAAAATATAATGATTAATTCACAAGGCTGGATTGATTATTATGATATATGGTTTAAAGCTTGATATATAAAGGTTCTTATGCATTTTAATGAAATGTGTAAGAACCTTTTTTCGTATAAAAGGGAGGTTTGTTTTACGCGTTGTTACGCTACTTATTATAAAAGTCCATTTACAGCGTAACAGTGTTATGTTACATTATTATCAGGAAGGAGTGTTATACAGTTGAGTACAGATTTAATTTCAAAAAAAGATTTATTAGAACTAACTGGTATTTCATACGGACAGTTATATAGGTGGAAGAGAAAAAATTTAATACCGGAAGATTGGTTTGTACGGAAGTCAACGTTCACAGGCCAGGAAACATTTTTTCCGAAAGAAAAGATATTAGAACGTATTGATAAAATCCAAACGATGAAAGAGGATTTATCACTTGATGAATTAGCAAATATGTTTTCACCGAGCGTGACAGAAATTCTTTTAACAAAGGATGATTTGTTACGTAAGGGTATTGCATCAGAACCAGTTTTACAATTCTTTATAGAACAAACGAATAAAACGGCAGAGTTTCAATTTGCAGATATTCTTTACGTGTATATGTTAGAAGAACTTCTTCAATCAGGAGACGTTAGTTTAGAAGAGGGGAAAATGGTCTTACAAGTATTAAGTGAAAATTACGAAGCGATTAAGCATAAAAATTGTGACTTAGTTATCGTTCGGAAGTTAGGGATTTCTACATGTTTCTTAGTATCAAATGTGGACGATTTAATTTTTGAAAAGGGAACAAAAATTGTGTTACGTGAAGCAATTACGAAATATACCGAAGCATTAAAAACTAAACTGTTGTAGTGGAGGAGAAGTCATGCGTACAGAAAATTTAATTATAAATGGTTACGGTTCATCGAATGGTGGTGAGTTTCATAAAGTGCAGCTAAACGGAAAAGGAACTGTTAATGGAAACGTTGAATGTGAGCAATTTGAATGTAATGGTTACGGTGCAGTTACTGGTGATTTGAAAAGTAGTAATGCAAGAATTAGCGGATCGGGTAAAGTTGATGGTACAGTTATCACAGAAAAGATGCGAATCGATGGAAAAGCGACAATTACACAAGATGTAAAGGCGAACAGTTTAAAAATTGCAGGAAAAGGTACGATAGGTGGAAATGTCACCGGTGAAGAATTTAAAATCAATGGTCAAGCGACGATTGATGGTAATTGTGAGGTTGATGTTTTTTCTTCTGAAGGACAATTTACAGTTGGTGGGTTATTAAGCGCAGATGAAATTAATATTAATATTCACGGTACATGTAGAGCGAAAGAAATTGGTGGACAAACGATTAAAGTAAGACATAGATTGAGTACTTTTAGTAAACTTTTTAAAACAGTATTTGGCCTGCAGTTAGAGGCTGAATTGTTAGAAGGTGACAATGTTGATATTGATTATGCTCACATTAAAACGGTAAGAGGAAACAATGTTACAGTAGGACCGAACTGTGAGATTGATCTTATTGAATATACAGGTGTACTTAATGTTGATAAAAACGCAAGTGTGAAAGAAATTAAGCAGGTTTAAAGGAAGGGAGCAATCGATATGGAAAATCAACATAGTCTTACTGTAAATGGATCAGGTAGCTCGGCAGGTGGAGATTATAATAAAGTGAAGATTCGCGGCGAAGGAACAATCTCTAATCATATGAGTTGTAATGATTTTAAAACGTATGGTACGAGTGAAGTACGTGGCAATATGAAAGCGAAAAATTATGTCGTGTATGGAGATAGTGAAGTACAAGGGAATATGGAGGCGGAATATGTAAAAATATACGGTAATGCCCAAGTACAAGGCGATGGACACATTCATAAAACAAAAGTTAGAGGTATGATAGAATTTAAAGGGAAGCTATCCGGTGATTTTGTAGATGTGAAAGGCGCTTTAAATGTGAAGGGAGATATAGAAGTAGAGGAATTATTACTAACTGGTGGTCTTGAAAGTGATGGTTTGCTTAATGCTGAAAATATTGAAATCTCACTTCGTTATGAAGGAAGTAAAGTGAGAGAAATCGGTGGGAAAAAGATTACAGTACGTAAAAAAGCGAGATTTATTCCTTTTACAAGTCATGCAGGAAGCCTTCAAACATCAATTATTGAGGGGGATGATATTTATTTAGAGTATACAATAGCAGACGTAGTAAGAGGAAATCATGTTATAATTGGCCCTGGTTGTGAAATTAGTATTGTAGAATATCATACTAGTTTTAATCAGAAAGGCGATTCAGTCGTAAAAGAACATAAACAAATATAAGTAGTATGAGGGAGAGCAAGAAATATGGTTGAGAAGAATAATAAACTCGGCTTCGTTGTTGCCGGTTTATTGCTAGGGATTTTAATGGCATCAATGGATAATACCATTGTCGTTACAGCAATGGGAACGATTGTTGGTGACTTAGGAGGTCTTGAAAACTTTGTATGGGTTGTTTCTGCCTATATGGTCGCAGAAATGGCAGGTATGCCGATTTTCGGTAAGCTATCAGATATGTATGGTAGAAAGAGATTTTTTATTTTCGGTTTAATCGTCTTTATGATTGGTTCGGCACTTTGTGGGACTGCTGAAAATATTACACAGTTAGGTATTTATCGTGCCATTCAAGGTATTGGCGGCGGGGCACTAGTGCCGATCGCATTTACTATCGTTTTTGATATTTTCCCTCCAGAAAAGCGCGGGAAAATGGGTGGTTTATTCGGAGCAGTATTTGGTTTATCAAGTATTTTTGGGCCATTACTTGGCGCATATATTACGGATTATATTAGCTGGCACTGGGTGTTTTATATTAACTTACCACTTGGCATTTTAGCACTTATTTTTATTACATTATTTTATAAAGAGTCACGAGTTCATAGAGAACAAAAGATTGATTGGTTTGGGGCAATTACTTTAGTTGGTGCAGTAGTTTGTTTAATGTTCGCCTTAGAATTAGGCGGACAAAAGTATGACTGGGATTCTAGCTTTATTTTAAGTTTATTTGCTGGGTTCGCTATTTTAGTAATTGCTTTTATTGTTATTGAACGAAAAGTAGAAGAGCCAATCATTTCATTTGAGATGTTTAAACAACGTCTGTTTGGAATGAGTACAATTATTGCCTTATGTTACGGGGCGGCATTTATGTCAGCAACTGTGTACATTCCGTTATTTATTCAAGGTGTATACGGTGGTACGGCAACAAACTCAGGATTATTGTTATTACCAATGATGTTAGGATCAGTAGTTACAGCGCAATTAGGTGGATTTTTAACATCGAAACTTAGCTACCGAAACATTATGATTATTTCTGCTGTAATTATGCTAATCGGATTATTCTTATTAAGTACATTAACGCCAGAAACAAGTCGTATATTATTAACAATTTATATGACTATTATCGGTTTTGGAGTTGGTTTCTCATTCTCTGTACTAAGTATGGCTGCTATTCATAACTTCGGTATGGAGCAACGCGGTTCTGCGACTTCAACGAGTAACTTCATTCGTTCATTAGGTATGACACTTGGTATTACAATCTTCGGAATGATTCAAAGAACTGGTTTCCAGGATCAATTAGAAGAAGCGTTTAAAGGTATGAGCGGGGGAATGAATACAAACGCTTTAGGAGATTCAAGAGCTATTCTATCAGAATCGGCAAGATCTCAAATTCCGCCGCAAATATTAGATAAAATCATTGAAGCTCTCTCTAGTTCAATCGTTCAGACATTTATGTGGGCGTTAGTCCCAGCAAGTTTAGCGTTCATATTCATTTTCTTTATGGGAAATGAGCGCATGGTATATAAGAAAGAACAAAACAAGGTGAAAAGTGAAACATCAAAAACGTAAAGAAAAAACTCCTTTCAATTTTGAAAGGAGTTTTTTCTGATGTGCAAATTTAGATTAGCCTTCAATAATTTCGTATTCTTCGTCTGCTAATAATAAAACTTGTGTTTTCTTACCTTTGTTTTGAACTTCGATTACATCATATGTACCTAAGTCTCTTAGCTTGCTTTGAGAAGCGTTAACCATAACTTCCATCGAATCAATTAAGATATCTTCTTCAATGTATGATTCAGGCAATGCCATATCTTCAGTATCTAATACACATGTATATAGATTTTGTAAGTTTTCAGCAGTTGGGTTTTGTTCCTCAACATCAATAATGGTTTTTACTGCTTCCATATTTTCTTCTTTTACTTGATATACTTTAATTTTAGTCATTGTTTTAATCTCCTTTATAACGTAATCGTAGAGGCTGCAATTCATCCCGCAATAACGAGCAGTAGACTCCCACCTCAAGATGAAGAAGCAAATGATGAGGACGGCGGAAGATAACTGCCCGTAAGAGCCCGATTGGTGAGGGCTAACCATTAGTAGGAGATAAAGTTCCCCCCTAATAGAAGTTTCACTTTATTATAACGCTTTTTTGTTGAAAGATGAAATTGTTATATGCATTTATAGTGAAAAATATATTTTATTACTTATTTGAGGAACGATTAGTTTTTTAATTTGACAGGCATATGTCTGTATACTTATCTAGACTAATATTAGAGTTATATTGTCCAAGCTTTTCTTACATACCTTTCATATTATATTTATTAGGTAAAACATATAGGAAAGGAATGGAGAATCAGTGGATTGTGAGCCGAAACGTGATTGTCAATGTTGTCAAAATAGTATATGTGAATTTTTGAAAAGCTTAGATCCTTATTCTAGGGTTGAGAGTATCGTAATAGACGGAAACGAAATAGTTGTATCCTATTTTATTTCATTTAATGAGATAAAAGGAATAGTGTCGTTTGCACAAGAAGACAGTGAGGTAATATTTGTAGATTGTTCAAGAATTGATGCGATTCGAATAGGGAAAGTTTGTAGTTGTAAAACGAAAGTTAAATTTATTGAAGAGGAATTCAGTTTACTTGGAAATGTTTGTCCACATTGTTTAACTGAGGGAAGTACACTATTCTTCGATTTTAATAATCCTGAATTAAGTTTATCTTTACAGGCAACAACGATTGATCCACCTAGATGTATTGAATTTGTAGATGAGCTTGGGAATGTAGTAAAGCAAATTACTATAGTAGGTGAAGCGATTGTTTCTAAAGATTTCGTTCCGGTACCTGAACTGTTAGATTTTCGATTAATCTTATCGGATATAACTGGAAATCCATTGAAATTTGGATTACTGTTTATTAATTTTCCTGATATTACATTTATCATTCTTTTCGCATCAAGTGGATACCTCAACATTTCAAACTGTTTAAAAATAGAGAGTGGAACTGGAAATGCCGAAATAGAAGAGATGAAAAAAATAATAATCAATGATAATAATACGTACAAGTCAATTATTAAGGTAACTAAAATATTTAAAAATGGTGAAACAGAATCTTATATTTCTAAGAATGAGATATAACGTATCTATTACAATTATCCCTCGTACATTATAATGAGGGTTTTTAAATGATTAAATAAAATATTGCTACATTAATATTTGGCTGTTTATTATGTGGAAGCGGAAAGTATTTCTTTTTCCTTTATATACATTAATGAAAGTAAAGGTTATTATTGTTTTCTATACTGGATATGCCGTAGTAGCGTGTAATAAGCTGGTTCGTATTTTCAATTATGCACAACAAAATATGAAAGAAATCAATTGCAGCGGGATTTTTATTTAAGTGTAAATAAATGTAGCGGTGGAGTAGGAGCTTATACAATAGTAGTAAAATAATTTAAAAAGGGCTGCTACGACAGCCCTTTTTTTAATTATGTAAATACCTGCTGTTATTTTTTTATGGAGTGAATTTTATTAGGGATAATTAGTCATCATAGTTACCATACATCGCCATCAAGTTAACGAAAATACAATACCAATTCTGATTTTAGACAGACTTGATTTTTTATTAAGATTTTACTTGCTAAGCTCTCTTTGGGCTCCCATATAGCTACCAATGATATTTTGATAACTTGGAAGATGTTTAGCAAGTAAAGTTCCAAAGCCTTCAATATCATTTCGCCAGTCACGCTGTAATTCTGCTGCAACGCTAAACCAATTCATTAGTTGGACCCCTCCATGAGCCATACGCAAAAGAGCAGCATCTGCTACTTGTTTACTAACAGTTCCTGATGCATCGGTTACAACAAAAACCTCATATCCTGCGTTTACAGCGGATAGTGCTGGGAACGCAACACAAACATCAGTGACTACCCCTGCGATAATTAGTTGTTTATTACCTGTTGCCTCAATGGCTTTAACGAATTCTTCATTGTCCCATGCGTTAATTTGTCCAGGCCGAGCTATTCTAGGTGCATTCGGAAATAGTTCAATTAACTCCTGCATGAGTGGGCCATTAGGGCCGTCTTCAAAGCTTGTTGTTAAAATAACTGGTAAATCAAAAAACTTAGCGGTATTAGCAAGAGCTAAAACATTGTTTTTGAATTCATCAACACCATAGTCGCGCACTAGACTGGAAATAAGACCTGTTTGATGATCCACTAGAAGAACGGCGGCATCACTTTTTGAAAGACGAGAATACAAATCAGACATTTAATAATCCCCCTTAATAAGCTTATTTACAAATCAATCTTACAGTTATTTATCTTGATTTTGTATACATGCAAAAATTTATCAATAAATAGGTTTCATTAGAATATTAAGATGCTTTTATTTTATGTTGAGGAATTACAAATTTTTCGTTTTGGTGAACAATGTATTTATTTATTGAGTGAATAGTAATGTTTTTACCTGTAAATAGGAAATGAGATATGAGGATTAAAATGAATCTGAAAATAGCAATTCTTGATTGGTAAATCATTTCAATGTAATTAGATGTTATAATAAATTTGCATTTACGTATAATTTATAATTATTTGATATTTGAAGGTTGAGTTTCATAGACATTTACTTAGATAATAAATAAGTGTGTATAAGAATACTAATAAAAGTTAACTCATGAAAATGTTAAGCCTAGTTGATTTTAAAGAAAGCGGGAATGTAAATGATATATGAAGCAAATATGCATACAAGAAAAAAGCTAGTTTCTATGTTTGAGGATTTTAATAATGTTGTTCTTCTTTCTTATTTGCAAGGACATATGGGAACTGCTTGGGTGAACGATCTTGAAAATCCGACAGTAGTACAAATTACGGTAGGAATTTTTACATTTTACGCTGGGGATCCAAATGCGAAAGAGACAGAAGCGTTATTACGTAACATCCCTGAAAGAATTTTAGTAATCGTAAATAGTGATGAATGGAAAAAGCGTTTAGAAACATTCCACGAAATAAAAATAGATAAGTTTTTACGATATAAATTCAAACGGAATCCAGAATTGTTTAATCATACAAAATTACAATCTTTTATATCGGCACTTCCAAAAGGATATGAATTAAGAAAGATAGATGAGCATATCGCGAATAACCCATCATTACACAAGGTTTCTGAAGATTTTATAAGCCAATTCCGTTCAATAGATGATTATGTAAATCGAGGTATAGGTTATTGTATTTTGTATAATGGAAAAGTCGTATGTGGTGCATCATCCTATAGTATTTATGATAATGGTATTGAAATTGAAGTTGCTACTGATCTTGATCATAGAAGAAAGGGATTGGCAACTGTAGTTTGTGCGGGCTTAATATTGGATTGTTTAGAAAAGGGGAAGTATCCAAACTGGGACGCAGCGAATAGTACTTCTGCTAAACTAGCAGAAAAGCTAGGATATGTTTTTGATAAGGCGTATGATACTTATTTTATAAATAATAGATGAATGAAAGAGAACGCTTACAAAGTATACAACGTCTTACGGCTAACTAACTCTATTAAATCAACGTTTATTAGTTGTATTTTCTATAATTACAAACATCAACTATCCGAAGATAATTTTACCGAGGCTAAAGGTATTGAACATGTTAATTAATTACATTTAGGAGGGGTGACGCTTAGATTGATTTTCATTTTTTTCAACAATAGGGTGCTATCAATATTGATTTGCTGTTGTATGGATAGTATTAAATGAAAAAATCAAATTTATCTGTCTCAATAAATTTGATTTTGCTTCTATTACTATTGAATACAATTAATACATCAGTTCCTACTTCCACGATGAGGGTTCAGAAATTCTCTTTTTATATAGGTAGATAAACATAAAGGCTCAATATATTTAGTTGTATTTGTTTAACTAGCAAAAAAATTTCTATTTTTTTGTAAATGATAAAAGTGACTATGATACAAACCCACGCATTAATAGAAGAGATACATATACAGTATAGAGAGTTAAAAAAACTCTAAAATCTTGTATAAAGGAGATTATAAAATATGAGTGAACAATGCCCGATTAATGTACCATGTCAGGTAGAAGGACAAACTCAAACACCATTAAGTGATGCAGCTGCAACACCAATTCTTACTCCAGGAGCACCGATTGTAAAAATACCAGTTGTATTAGCAGAAAGAACAATTCAAATTGTTGTAGAATCTGATATTTCATTAGATCCTCCAGCAGTTGAAATTAAACGTATCTTAAAAAATGTATTTTTAACACAATGTAAATTAGTTCCTGTAGCATTTACTCCAGTACCAGGTACAAATTACCGCCGAGTTACAAGAGCAAAATTATTTGTACAAGGATATATTCGTAAAAATATTGAATATGCAAATGATGAGTGTAATGGAGTGCTATATGATCGTATTGCAAATGTTCCATTTTCTGGTTTTGCAGATTTAACAGCAGCAGATTTTCTATCACAAGCTATAATAGCTTCTTCCTCAGATACTACATCTCACTTTATTAATCCTAAAAATGGTGATTTACCACGTTTAGACAAATACTTCTTCGAAAATACAGTTTTTTATAATGAACAACCATATTGTGAATTAGTAAGCGCTCAATTTTTCGAATTAGACTTTTCACCTTGTCCAACAGACCTAAACGAACCATTTGATACTCTTCGTGAAAAAATTGTACTAGATCTTACTTTAAAAGTTTTACAAGTACAACAAGTACAAGTATAAAACTAAAAAAGCATTGTCTTTAATAAAAAGACAATGTCTTTTTTATTATTATAAAACATATATAATGATGGAATGGTCGCGTACAAAAAGCATATTTTTATGAATTTCATCAGATGGGGGGATGGTGATGAATAAGCCATGGGTTGGTAAGGAAATATGGAACAAAGTTTACAAATGGAAAATGCTGAATGTTCAAGATGATTCGCGCGAAATAAGAGAAAAAAAGGAAAGCCTAGAAACTGAATCAGAGAAAGAAAGTATAGCAATTGAATCAGAGAAAGAAAATGTAGCAATTGAATTAGAGAAAGAAAATGTAGCAATTGAATTAGAGAAAGAAGATGTAGTAATTGAATTAGAGAAAGAAGATGTAGTAATTGAATTAGAGAAAGAAAATGTAGTAATTGAATCAGAGAAAGAAAATGTAGCAATTGAATTAGAGAAAGAAGAAGTAGCAATTGAATTAGAGAAAGAAGAAGTAGCAATTGAATTAGAGAAAGAAGATGTAGTAATTGAATTAGAGAAAGAAGAAGTAGCAATTGAATCAGAGAAAGCAGGTATAGCAATTGAATCAAAGAAAGCAGGTATAGCAATTGAATCAGAGAAAGAAGAAGTAGCAATTGAATCAGAGAAAGAAGATGTAGTAATTGAATTAGAGAAAGAAGATGTAGCAATTGAATCAGAGAAAGAAGAAGTAGAAACTGAATTAGAAAAAGAAGATATAGCAAATGAATCAAAGAAAGAAAGTATAGATTCAGGATCAAAAGTAGAGACTTCAGTGCGTTCAATAGTACTGAAAACTCCATTTTCTATTATTTCGGATGTGACTAGTTTTATAAAATTTCCTAATATTAATGTAAAAAAACAAGAAGCATTTGTATTTCGTAATGAAAAAGATGCTAGGGGTCGTGAACTAGATGCTAAGTTATTAACTACAGTGCAACACTATCATGGAGAAGTTAATTGTAATTTAGTTTCTTCAAACCTTCATGAAAAGAGAGTGCTTTTAGAATTATCTAATCAAAAAGTAAAAGGGAATATGGAAGAGAATTGGGTAGACACATCTTCATGGATTCCTATCCACGGTATAATATTAGAGAAGGAAGATGAAGCAGACGTAAATAATTATATAACTGGGAAACTACCAATAGAAATAGGGAGATATAAAGGTGAAATTAGTTTACAAGAAAAGGTGGTATTTAAAGAAAAAGTTATAGGAATAAAAGAGGTATCACAGGAAATTATTTTGACCAAAAAAGAATTCTTATTGCCAAAAATAATAAAGAAAGGACATAATCCATCTATAATTGAAAAAGGGAGCTTACTTGTAGAGGGCTATATATTTCAATGTATTGAATTTATTTCAGAACAAAGTACATCTCATGATAAGCTCTATCAGTTAGTGCAAAATATTGTATTGGAATTGACTATTCAATTATTACAAGAACAGGAAGTTCGTGTGCGGATTACATAAATGATCATATCTCCATCAATCAGCTGAAATTTTTTTCAGGAGTATGTAATAGAGAAACTTAAAAATAGTGCTAGCAAATTTGCAAACGAGTTAGCTAATAAGGGGTGGGAAAAGATGTGAACTATAACTGATGGGTAGATTGAAAATACCAGTTATTAAGATAGATGAAACGGATAAATCTTTGTTAAAACATGAGGTGTAATAAAATGTGTATCCCCTCTAATTATAGAAAATTCACAACTTAAATAGTAATACATGTTTATCATAAGTTTTTAAACACCAATTATATTTTTTTAGAATAATTGGATGGACAACCTCTTGCGTAGTATCGACTTCAATAAAACCGTATTTTTTATAAAAGTTTTTTAATTCCTCGAAAGGGAGACAAAATACATTTTGAATATGTAATTCCTTCGCTGTTTGTACTAAAAATAAAACGAGTTCTCCCGCTAATTGTAATCCTCTAAATTGAGGAAGTATGAAAATACCACCCATTTCAATAGTATCTTTATCAATTTGAACTAAATGACCTACACCTGCATACTCGCCGTTGTATGTAATAATCGCAACTTTATCCCGCTTTAAATCACTTGGTACAAATCCTATTGATTCGTATTGATTATTAACCCATTCTAAATCTTTAGAAGTAGCTAGTTGTATACTCATAAGTAACCTCCTTTAGAAAAGTATTAATATTCTCATTATATATAGCTCAATAACTAGTGAAAAAAGGATAAATCAAAATCATTTTTCTTAACAGTTCAAGTTTTGAGGAAGAGTGCATACAATATAAAGTACTTTCCCTTTCTTCATTCTTGTTTTACGTATATAATTTAAAAGTAATATTTTTTATTTTATTTTCTTATATATTTATAACAGAATAGAGGTTTAAAAATGAGTGTTAAAATCATTACGGATAGTGCGGCGGATTTACCGGTAGAATTGCTGCAAGCATATGATATAGATTTAATTCCACTCCGTGTATATGATGAAGCAGAAACAGAGTATTTAGATGGGGTTACATTAAAATCAGTTATATTACTGCAAAAAATGAGAGAAGGCGCAGTTTATAAAACGTCATTGCCTTCACTTGAAACATTCCAAGAAAAATTTGTTTCCTATGCAAAAGAAGGTAACCCTTGTATATATTTAGCCTTTTCATCTGAATTGTCTGGTACATATCAATCGTCAGTTCTCATTAAAGAAGAAGTGAAAGAAACATACACGGATTTAGATTTAGAAATTATTGATACAAAATGTGCCTCACTCGGTCAAGGTATTGTCGTATTAGAAGCTGCCAAAATGGCAAAAGAGGGCGCGTCAAAAGAAGAAATCTTAAACCGTGTCGCTTTTCTAATGGAGCATATGGAGCATATATTCACTGTAGCTGATTTACAGTACCTTGTAAGAGGTGGCCGTTTAAGTAAAGTAGCTGGTTTCATCGGTGGTTTGCTAAACATTAAGCCAATCTTAAATGTGGATGAAGGAAAACTTGTACCACTTGAAAAGGTACGAGGGAAAAAGAAAGTATTAAGCCGCATTGTTGATATTATGGAAGAGCGCGGGAAAGACCTTAAAGGTCAAACAATCGGTATGACTCACGGTGATGATTTAGAAACTGCCGAAGCATTAAAAGCATTAATTACTGAAAGATTTGGTTGTGAAGTATTTATCGTAAATACAATTGGAGCAGCAATCGGAGCGCATACAGGACCTGGTGCGTTAACGTTGTTCTTCTTAAATGAAGTAGAGTAAAGGATTGATCTTTTGATCAATCCTTTTTTAATTCTAATATAATTGTTTTATGCGAATGAAAAATATGTAATGTTTTATTAGTTAGTAGCTTTCTTTTTAATAGGTAAGAAGGTAGATAGGACACCGGTGAAGGCTAGCATGAAACCAAATGTTTCAGTATCATCAACTACTAAACCATTGTTCCACTGATAAAGGAAGGATGCTAGTATTAAAAGAGTAGCGAATCCTCCAACATATCTTACTATTTTTCGTGTTGAATCGTTTTTAGGTTTTACAATCATATTTATTGCCCTTTCATATTTACTAAATAATTCGATAAACTAACTTATAGGATGTGATATAGATAATTCACCTATTGAGTCTATTCATTAACTTTCTCTTTAAAAGGTAAGAAGGTAGATAGAAAAGTAGTGCTAGCTAGTGCAAAGCTGACTCTTTCAGTATGATCAATTACAAGGTCATTTTTCCATTGATACAGGAAAGATGCGATTATTAAAAGTAAAACGGCTCCTCCAACATATCTTACTATTTTTCGTGCTGAATCATTTTTAAGTCTTACAATCATGGTTATCATCCTTTCTTTTTTTGTAAAATATTCGATAAACTAACTTATAGGATATGGTATTTATAATTCATCTATTAAGTTTATTTAATTTATTTTCGGTTTACAATCGGTGCCTTCTATATACTAGGCAAGTTTAACCAACCATACTATCCAAATTAAGAATGATAGTTTACATTTGATTAAAATCCTTTTTATTAAGTTTATCGTAATTAAAGTATACAGCGCTGATTTATCTTTGTTAGAATTATATGTTCGTGAAGTAGATTCAATACCTTTATTACTAAAGGTATATGGTGTACTTATATACTATCATGCCCGACAAAAAAACTTATTATATGTGAAGCCGTTAGTAGATCAAGCTTTGCAAATGATACCAAGTCAGGTCGAAATACAAGATAATGAGGATTATATTTATTACTTAAGAGCTCGAGGTCTTTATTTTTCTAATAAAGGGGAATATTTCACAGCATATGGAGTTTACAAAAAGATAGAAAATATGCTGGAACCAGAAGAGACCGAGTTGCATGCGGATACGTATTACAATATAAGTATGGTTGGTCAGCATCTTAATAAAGACCTAAGTGTCAGTCGCATATACGCAAAAAAAGCATATGAATTGTATAAAAAGTTTAATATAGAGCAACATAAAATTTATGCGTTAATACTTCTTGTGATGCAATATAACAAAGATAAACAGTATGAACAAGCATTTGAAACTTTGAAACGAGTAGAAAATGAATCAAAGGTGGAAAATGATTCATTAAACTTATGTTATGTAAAATATAATTACGGAAAAATTTATCAAGCATTAAAAGATTATAAAAATGCAATAAAATGTTACGAAGAAAACTTGATTATTTGTGAGTATTTACCAAAAAAAGTAGATAAAGTATATACAATCCGGAATTTAATAGAGATTTATATGGAATTAAAAGATTGGAAAAAAGTAACTAAATTTATAGATGAGGCATTTGAAATTTTATCAATTTTCGATGTACCTTATGCACATGTTCAACTTTATGGGTTTAAAGCAGAAAAGTATAAAATATGGGCAGATTATAATGGATATGAGAAGAATATGAAACAAGCAATTGAGATGGGGATAGAAAAGCAGCAATATAGCTTGGTAGCTGAATTAGCTTTTAAATTTGGGGATTATTATTATGAGAATCGTTCATATAAATTATCTGCGAAGTATTTTAAAATATCAGCTGAAAATAAAATGGATTAAAACAGGGTTTCAGTAATATGTTTTCTTAGTTTATAAATTATTAGAGGTTATCCTAAAGAGTACGTGTTTTAACGCTCTTAGGGAGACCCTTTTTTAATCCCGCATTAGCGATTCTGTATGGGAAGAACCGCTAATGTGAATTGCGTATGTTAAGCAAAATAAAAAACAAAAGCCAATGTCCTTATCGTATAGAAATTGGCTTTTGTTTATTTATATTATAGAAACTGGCCTACTGGAAAATCAAGATTAATAGTGGTGTGGCGAAACAGTGATTTATGAGATTTCGCTTTCTTAGAAAACAAACGCATTAAAACAACAAATTCTAATGATTCACTAGATAAAGCATTTTCATCTTTTCTACCAATAAGTACTACATCCGGTATAACAGGCCAAGAACCAGCACGATTATAAAAGGGAGCTAAAGACGGTTTACATGTAAATATACCGAAATCTATATCGCTTTGTTTTTCAATCCATTCAGTAGCGGCAGTAACTGTATGTAAACCTAAACCTTGACCATGATAATCTGGATCAGTCGCTACACAACTCAGTCCGGCTATATTAAATGGTTGTCCATTATGCTTGATCGTTTTGCGCACTACACCTGCATAGCTGACTAATTTTCCATCCATGTAGGAATAAAATGAGCGTACATTAAATTCTTTAAGGTGAGTTTCTGAAATAGTTTCCTTAGGCGTGGAATCGAAATCTGGCCAAACCCGCTGTAGCATTACAGCAATTTCGCGTCGTAATGTATCAGATGCTTGATTATAGTCGGTTGATTGCACAATATTAGTTGTCATAAGTTATTCTCTCACTTTCTACTATGTTTAAATTCTATATATACTCAGTAAAAGCCAGCATCTTTAGATCGTTAGGGTGGTATTTTTTTCGAACTGATTGAAATATATTTAAAAATCAGTTCCAGTCATTCGAGCTAGCATAAATGTTATTAAAAATATTGACTCGCAAGTAAAAGCTCTGATTTATTTGATGCTTAATAAGCTAAGAATAACATAAAGAGAATAGTCATTATTTTTTAGAGCATCCTAAAGTTTATCATCTAATAAGCCTGGAGTGAATCTCATGCTAAAGAGTAAACTATCCCTAATAATTTACGGGATTTTAATAATGGTCATATTTGCATCTCCGAAAGAAGGAAACGCAGCTAACATATCTGATAAAGATTTTTATGATTCCTATAACACTTTATTGGCTCCGTATGCAAGTCGAACGATTCAAAGCAAACTTGGACCGTATCATCAGTATAGTTTAACTGATGCGAAGGTTATAAAAATTGACCGATCCCCGAAATACACTTTTAACTTCATTGTTATAGCAAAGTATCGAACTTATACAAACGCCCATAACCCACCAAATCATGTTGTAACAATTACTTATAACATTAATCTAAGTGGAGTAAAAGTTATAAACTTCAAACAAAAGAAAGAGTAAATAAACAGAGTAGTCTATACGAACCTAGAAATTTCCTAGAAGAAGTAGTAATACTTACAACTTGTATAAATAGGAAGAAATAGAAAATGAAGTATCAAATTATATTCATATAACTTCGAATATTTCAAGATGTTAAAATTTAGATGATTCATATATAATAGTGAAGATAGTGGTTTTTTGTAACTATTTGTAAAAAAGGGAGGGTGCAAAATGAATAAAATAATACAAGCCCAATCTCAATGGGATTTGGACAGGCTATATCCTCGAGAACAAAACTTCAAGTTTTCTATAGAAACGATAGAAAGATTAAAAATTGAATATAAAGCAACAAAAGATAAAGCAATCCTTTCACAACTTATACAGGCTATCGAAAAAGCAGAGTACTATTTATATTGCCGATCTATTGAAGATGATGCACACCCTGAAAATACTTTACTAAGTGTAAAAATAAATCAATTAAAGAAAGAAGCTCAACTTTTAATAGAATCTAGTAAGGAACAAAATATTAATGGTAATAATTCAAGTATTAAGCTAATAGAAGATGAATTAAAAGCTTGGGAAGATATGTACATATAATTACGGAATAAGATAGAAGTAATACACGATAAAGAGACTTTATCCTTTGGACAAGCAAATTACATTGCGATGAATAGTGATGATCATAATGAAAGGTCAAAAGTATTCGATTCTCTTACAAATACTTTGAATAAGGAAAAAGAAATCTTTGCTACTGTATTGAATCAAATAGGAAGATTACGTAATACGCGGAGTAATGAATTAGAAAGGAGAGAAGTTTTAACTCAATCCCTTCAAATGAATGGCATCTCTGAAACTGTATTATCACAAATGTGGGATGTAACAGAAACAAAACTTGATAAGCTAGTAAGTGCTTTAAACGCTTTTAAAAGGGAAAAGAACTCGATTACATGGCATGAACTTATGACATTAAAAGAAAGTAATGAGACCGTTATTCATTTTTCAGTAGGAGTACAAAACATATATGATGCATTTAAAAATATAGATGAAGAATTAGCAGAATTTGCACGTAATGCGCTAGCGAATGGGTGGATCGATGCTGAACCGAGAGATAATAAACCGCCGGGGGGATTTTGTGCTCCTTTTTTCAGTGAAAAAGAATCCCGTATTTCAATGCGTTATGACGGGAGTATTGATAGTGTAAGAGTACTTGCTCATGAATTAGGACATGCTTGGCATTTTTATGTTATGAGTTTTGAACAATCCACTTCATTTTTAGATGATTATTTGCCAATGAGTACAGCTGAATCAGCGTCTATTTTCTTTGAAATGGTACTTGTAGATCACTTAATAAAAACAGCAGAATGTACAGAAATGAAAAAGTCATTGCTTAGCTGGAAAATTAGAAATAGCTTTAATTATGTTATGGCAATTCGTGCATCGTTTCAGTTCGAAAAGAGTTTTTATGAAAAAAGTAAAGAAGGTCCTATAAGTGCTGATGAAATTGAGAAATTATCTATAGCCGCGCAAGAAAAGGCATACGGAAATGCACTAACAGAATATCAGCCGTTTGTTTGGATGAAATACGTTCAGTTTTATATAGCAGATGTTCCTTTTTATAATTATCCATACACATTTGGTTATTTAGTAAGTTTTAGTTTATTAGAATTAGCGAAAGAAAATAAAAGTGAATTTCACTTCAGGTATAAAGAATTTTTGCGAGAAACGGGAAAAGCTCCAGTTGAAGAACTTATGAAAATACATTTTGAAATTGATTTAACAAATTATGAGTTTTGGAATAAAGCTTTTATACAAATAAATAAAGATATTGATGAACATTTGGAGCTTATGTAGGGGGCACACAAATAGATAAAGGGGAATACATTATGAACAGAATCGGTATTATCGGAGCAATGCAAATTGAAATAGACTTACTTTTAGAAAAACTACATATAGATGAGGAACAAACTATTGCAGGAATGCCTTTTTATAAAGGGAATTTCATGGATACAGAAGTTATTATTACTCGCTGTGGTGTAGGGAAGGTAAATGCAGCTGCATGTACACAAATATTAATTAGTAAGTTTGATGTAGACTCTATCATTAATACAGGTGTTGCGGGTGGATTACATTCGGATGTGAAAGTTGGCGATCTAGTTATTTCTACAAATGTTACGCATCATGATGTTAATAAAAATCAAATGAAGAATCTATTTCCGTTTCAAGAAGAGTTTCATGCAAGCGAGGAATTAAGAGCTTTAGCCCGAAAAGCTGTTAATAGTAGTAGTTTAAATATTACTGTTCATGAAGGAAGAATCGTCAGCGGAGAATGCTTCGTCGAGGATTCAAAATTAAAGGAGCAATTAGTCACTGAATATGCACCTCATTGTACAGAAATGGAAGGAGCGGCAATTGGACATGTTGCTCATATAAATGACATACCGTTTCTCGTTTTGAGATGCATTTCTGACAGTGCAGATGATTCAGCACAAGTTTCATATGATGACTTTGCGAAAACCGCAGCGAATTATTCTTCAAAAATTATTGTTGAGATGCTTAAAAATAAATCTTATAAAACTGTTTTATAGTTTAAATGTAGAGAATAGGAGAGAACGTCATGTTACAAGCACTAATTTTTGATATGGATGGAACTTTATTTCAAACAGACAAAATTTTAGAATTATCACTAGATGATACATTTAATCATTTACGTTCACTACAATTATGGGATGCGGAAACACCTATTGATAAATACCGTGAAATTATGGGTGTTCCTTTACCTAAAGTTTGGGAAGCGCTGTTACCTGATCATTCAAATGAAGTAAGAAAGCAAACAGATGCTTATTTTTTAGAAAGATTAATTGAAAACATAAAGAGTGGGAAAGGTGCTTTATATCCGAATGTAAAGGGAATTTTTAGTTTTATAAAAAAAAATAACTGTTCCATTTACATAGCTAGTAACGGTTTAACGGAATATTTACAAGCGATCGTATCTTATTATGATTTAGACCAATGGGTTACGGAAACGTTTAGTATTGAGCAAATACAATCGCTTAATAAAAGTGACTTAGTAAAAAGCATTTTGATGAAATATGATATAAAAGAGGCAGCGGTAGTTGGTGATCGTTTATCTGATATAAATGCAGCTAAAGAGAATGGTTTGATTGCGGTTGGATGTAATTTTGATTTTGCACAAGAAGATGAGCTTGCTCATGCAGATATAGTAATAGATGATTTAATGGAGTTAAAGGGAATATTGCCTGCTGTGCAGAGATAATAAAGGTGTTTAATTTATAATAAAGTCATTTAAAAAATAATATAATTGTTTAAAAATCCTTCTTCTACTAACGGAGTAGATTAACTCAATAAGGAATCAAAATAAGAACTTGTAGCTTCTGAAGAAATGGAAAAAAAGAAAGATTTTAAATTCAAAATAGCCTCTGTTATATAGAGGTAGAGAGATTATAATTCATTTGTGATGAATTAGTAATAGTTTGATTTGTTTTAAAACTGAGTAGAGGGTTATAAAGTGTGTGCAGTTTTTTGCCAATTCCTATATGTCTTATTCCACGGAGGGAATATGCTTAAAGATAATTTTAAAATTAGTAATATTCCCACGGTTTTATGGGGAAATAAGAGTGAAAAAATTTTTATTGCAGTACATGGAAATATATCAAATAAGGAAGATGCAGTTATTCAAATATTAGCTGAAGAAGCCAATCAAAAAGGTTATCAAGTATTAAGCTTTGATTTACCTGAGCATGGAGAAAGAAAAAATGATAATACTCCTTGCAAAGTACAGTTTTGTGTTAGTGAATTATCTATAATTATGAATTACGCAAAACAACATTGGAAAGAAGTAAGCGTGTTTGCATGTAATATGGGAGCTTATTTTAGCCTTTTAGCCTTTCAAAATGATGTGATAGAAAAGGCATTATTTTTATCACCAGTAGTTAATATGGAACGAATTATCGAAAATATGATGAAATGGTTTAATGTAACACCAGAGCTTTTGCAAAAAGAAATGACTATAGAGACACCTATTGGTCAAAAGTTATATTGGGATTATTTATGCTATGTAAAAGAACATCCTATTAATACATGGAATACAGATACATATATTATGTACGGAGCCAAGGATGAACTGTGCGAATTTGAAACTATTAACTATTTTACAAAAAAACATCGTTGTGAATTAGAGGTCATGGAGACAGGTGAACATTACTTTCATATTGAAAAACAGTTAAAGATATTTGGACAGTGGTTACACAAACATATCGATTAACAAATTACAATTTTTCTTGAACCTGTTAGAGAAGAATGGTGAATATATAAACTGATATTATACTTGAGAGACATTATAAATGTGAATGTATTCACTTAAACAAACAAGTGCTTTAGTTCAATAAGAATTAAACAACTTTATTAATGATTTTTGAGTACACATACCTTTAAATGTATAGAAATTAAACAATTATATTATCGATTTACATCTGAAGTGAAGAATACGCATACTACGAATTGAATAAAGTAACAATCATAAAAATGCTCAGAATAAATGATTCTTGAGCATTTTTATGTATTTTCATATTAAGGAGGAATTTACTTGAAAGATATACATATTTAACAAATTGAAGATTTAATGATATACGAACACGATTATCTTGTTCAAGAAAGCAAAGAAGAAGGATTTAATTTCCTAATAAAACTAATAAGTGAATATGAAAATAAAATAAACACATTTAATAAAACTAGTGAATGTTTATATGGCATCATACCCATCAACTTAAGAACGGAAACAAAATGAACTTTCGTTCAAATAAACTACAACACTCTTAAAACACTTTTTATTCTTAAAGATGAGCATGCCAAATAAACCTAGGTAGGTATCATTTTTAAAGATTATGCAGCTTTCTTTTGTTTTCTAAGTCCACTATACTCATAGACAACACCCATAATATCAAAAACTGTTTTCTTCTCATATCGATGAGATTTCCGCCCATTTTTCTGTAATAGGTGGAATAGACGGATTAGAATCTTTGTTATTTCTTGGGTGTCTTTCTGTATAGCTTGATACAAAAGATATAGATAATCTTGGATCATTCCTATCGCTTTATATTCGCTTAATTCTCTTTTCTTCTTTTGCAAAAGAAGTTGGCGCATTTTAAACATAGTAGAGGAGCAAAGGAAAATAGCGATTAGCTTTCCATATAGTTGGCACTCTAATCGTTCCTGTTTTACATTACGATAATGGTCTATTTTGAAGAGTGATTTCCACGTTTTAAAGACAATCTCTATTTGCCAACGCAAAGTATATAACTCATGTACCTGTTCCATCGGAACCCATTCCCAAGGTGTATTCGTCACGTACACGTTTAATCCCGCTACCATTTTACTTTTCTCCGAGTACGATCTATTTTGGGATTTTTCTTTTTCCGAAATTTTCGCTCGTCGTTTTTGAAGTTGTTTTTCTGTTAATCGATTAAAAATTACACGTGCGAACAGTTGTTGTTTATCACCAATATAAGCATTTTTTAATTCCAATGTTCCTCCAGGTTGTAGTTCATCTTGAATCGAGAGATTCATAAGAAAACGTCATCCTTTCTAATCTAGCTTGTTTAGAAAGAATAACGTTTTTTAGTACCTAAGAGTATTAAAATCTCTTAAGTTTATGGGCATGTATGGTGACCCCTATTATAGAAGCTATTTTGAACGTAAGGGATTTGTAAGGAATAGGTAAGGAAAAAGAGATTTTCATTGTGTATGATCAAAATATAAATAAGCATGAAAGGCGGAACAGATATATGATTTCTACTGCTGACGACTTAAACAAATTCTTCTCTTACTTATTCAGTGGCAAATGACTGAAGGAACAGCAACTAAAACAAATGCTTACTACAGTTCCTACAGGAAGAAAAGGGATCGATGGGTAGAGTCTTGCAATCTATGAAATTAAGCTTCCAAACGGTGTCTCGATATGGGGGACACGGAGACGCCATTCCAGGGTTTCTTACTTTTGCTGGAGGAACACTTGGAGGTAAGCATACGTTAGCCGTCAATTTGAACGGCTTGGGTAAATCTGACAGTCCTGATTTTTATAAAAATATTTTACTTGCTGAATTTAGCAAGTAGGCAAAGAGGAAAAACGGATAGATTTTGTCATATTTTTTATAGTTAAACAAATAAGTGATTAAATCGATCACTTATCTAAGGAGGCAATTCTCTCATGAAAAATAAACTATCTGGGGTATTAGCCACTACATTGGCGCTAACGATGACCCTACCAACAGGCGCGATGGCGTCTTCTAGCAGTAAGACTCCGGTTGTAGCTAGCCAAGAAGTTGCTAGCCAAGAACTGGAGAAGATTGCGGCAGATAAGGCTGCCCTACTCACGAAGTCCCATGGGACGACTAGCGTGCAGTATGCGCTGATTGATAATGGCAAACTTATTTTGTCGGGTCAGACAGACAAGAACGATATGAAAAGGAAACAGTCGCTGACTAAAGATACTCTATACGGGATTGGTTCAGTCAGTAAAATGTATGCAGCAACGGCTGTAATGAAATTGGTCGACGAAGGAAAAGTCGATTTGGATGCTCCTGTCGTCCACTATGTTCCTGATTTCAAGATGAAAGACGAGCGGTACAAACGCATTACGCCGCGTATGCTGTTAAACCACTCCTCCGGCTTGCAAGGTTCCACGTTAAGTAATGCATTTTTATTTAACGATAATGATACCTATGCCCATGATGTCTTGTTGCGGCAATTGTCCAACCAAAGCTTGAAGGCGGATCCTGGCGCGCTCTCGGTATACTGCAACGACGGCTTTACGCTGGCTGAGATTTTGGTGGAAAGAGTCAGCGGTATGAGCTTTACCGAATTTCTACATCAACGGTTTACAGAACCCTTAAAGCTGAATCATACGAAAACGCCGCAGGACAAATGGGAAGGCGAAAAGCGGGCTGAACTTTATTTTCCGGCGTACCAAGGGCAACTTCCCATTGAATCGGTGAATGTGATTGGTTCGGGAGGGATCTCTTCCACGGCAGAAGATATGGTACGATTCTCACAATTATTTATGGGACAGGGAAAAGGGATCCTCTCTGATAAGGCAGTCAAGGCGATGGAGCAAGAGGAATATAAAAAAGGAATGTGGCCGGGGGATGGAGATAATATTTTCAACTATGGTCTTGGCTGGGATAGTGTGAAACTATACCCATTCAGTGAATATGGGATAAAAGGCTTGGCTAAGGGCGGCGACACGTCACTGCAACATGCTATACTGGTCGTGCTTCCGGAACAGAAGATGGCAGTGGCTGTGTTGTCATCCGGCGGGCAAAGCTCTACAAATCAACTACTGGCAACTGAATTACTGCTCGCCGCGCTTAAAGAGAAGGGCACAATTAAGGAAATTAAGCCAAACAAATCCTTTGGCAAGCCGGTCAAGGCCAAGATGCCTCAAGACGTGGCGAAGAAAGCGGGCTTTTACGGCAATAGCGACAGTCATTTCAAAATAGAAATTACGAAGAATGGAGAACTGTTCTTACCATCTAATCGAGAAGAAAAATATGTATATACTGCGAATGGAAGCTTTATTAATGAGAAGGGTACTTCCAAGCTCAACTTCGTCACTGAGAAGAATGGAAGAACTTATTTGAAGGAGAGCACATATAAATCGACGCCAGGCTTAGGGCAAAATGTGATGACTCACTATTTAGCCGAGAAACTAGAAGACAACGTGCTATCGAAGAAAACCGCTGCCGCATGGGCGAAGCGGGAAGGCGTCAAGTTCTATCTCGTGAACGAGAAATTTAGTTCTATTGAATATCTCGTTCAACCGAAACTTATTACCACAGAAATTACTCGCAAGGAAGGCCTGGCGGGCTATTGGGACGGCAGAAAAATTACAGGTCCGAACACCGCGGCGCATCAGCTCCAGATCCCCGTGATGAATGGCCGTGATACGACGGAAACTCATTTCTATACAGAAGGCGGCAGTGAATATATGGAGATGGCCGGATTGTTATACGTAAGTGGATCCAGCGTAAAACCGCTTGATGCAGGCCAATCATCCAAAGTTACGCTGCAAGCAAATGGGTATGCGAAATGGTTTACGATCCCACAAGCGGCAGCGGGGAAAACGATGACCGTGGCGTTGCCATCGAAGAGTTCGTT
This sequence comes from Bacillus altaicus, assembly GCF_042136375.2. Taxonomy (NCBI): domain Bacteria; kingdom Bacillati; phylum Bacillota; class Bacilli; order Caryophanales; family Bacillaceae; genus Bacillus; species Bacillus altaicus. The sequence continues at coordinate 2,750,980 of NZ_CM143394.1, forward strand.
CGCGGTGTATGATGAGAAGGGAGTATGTGTCAATTTTACCGTTGTGAGCGGTAATAACAAAGTAAAACTGCCGAAGAACGGAACGGTTGTATTTGCTGGCGCGCCGAACTCGGAATTTGCAATCACGTTGAACTAGCTACAATTCTAGATGGACTTCAACAAAACCAGTACGACACAGAAGAGGTGTTTTGCTGGTTTTGTTTGTATTTACGTATGATCTTTATGAAGAGGCTTTCCACGAATAATATCACGCTCAAACTCTGCAAGAACAGCTAGCATACCAGTTCTGGGCAATCATCTTTTGCCCCACTCATCTTCTCGGTGTAAATACGTTCGCAGCCGGCATTATGATGTACAAGCCCTATACGATGTAGGAATTATCCGAGGTGTTTCGGATACTAATTTTAACCAACATAGCACACTCACACATCAACTTAAGAAGAATAAACGCCACCAAAACAAAAAAAGCCCCAAATTTTTCTTGAAAATAAGTTGGGGCTTTTGAACCAGAAAAGTATATTTTTAACTATGAAAACTACGATAAATTTTTCCTTTTTTCCTACTTGCTAAATTCAGCAAGTAAAATATTTTTAAAGGGATTAGGACTGTCAGTTCTACCCAAACTATTCCAATTGACGACCAACGTATGATTGCCTCCAAGTTTACCTCCAACAAGAGTAGTAAACCCTAGAATGCCACCTGTGTGTCCCCATATCGAGACACCGCTTGGAAGCTTAGTTTCATAGATTCCAAGACCATATCCATCGATTCCTTCTTTTCCTGTAGGAACTGTAGTAAGCATTTGTTTTAGTTGCTGTTCTTTCAGTAATTTGCCACCGAGCAAGTAAGAGAAGAATTTATTTAAGTCGTCAGCAGTAGAAATCATATCTCCAGCTGAGCTAGCTACACTTGGATTATAATAAGTAACGTCTTTTAGCTCACTTGTTCCGTCTGGTTGGACATATCCACGGGCATGCTTGGTGCCTGGAATAACGCTTGAATTGCCAGGTAGGAATGTATTCGATAATTCAAGCGGTTCAATAATCCGATTTTCAATCTCTTCCGCATAGCTGTTTTCGGTTACTTTTTCAATAAGAATACCCAGTAATACGTATCCTGTGTTTGAATAAGACCAACCCTTTCCTGGGGCAAAGTCTGGGGGCAGAGAAATCCCCATCTTCACTAACTCTTCAGCCGTATACGATTTTTTTGTATCCATAAAATCAGCGTCTTTTGACCTTGAGTATTCAGCGATACCACTTGTATGGTTCAATATCTGTCGGATAGTAATCTGGTTACCATCATATCCGTTTCCTTGAATGACACCAGGCAACCATTTTTCGATGTAGTCGTCTAGATTCAAGCGGTTTTCTCCAGCTAATTGAAGTACAACCGTTGCGGTGAACGTTTTCGTCACGCTTCCAATGCGAAAGCGATAATCTGTTTTCATTGGTTGCTTGGTGCTCAGATTCGCTACCCCAGCGGCATAACCCCACGTTTTTCCACCCTCGGAAGTTTTAGCAAGTATCCCCGGGTATCCAAGTTGCAATGTATCCCGCATTGCTTGCTTGACGGAATTACGATCTCGTTGAGTGCTTGTTTGTAACGAACTAGATACATTTTGAGTGGGCTCTGCTTTTACAATTGAGGCTGGCGTTGTATATAACAGGGAACTTCCAGCTATTAAAAGGGCCAGACTTGCACATGTAATTTGACTACGTATTTTCATAAGGCATTTCTCTCCTCTATTCATATTGTATAAGTGTTTGCTTACTGTTCCTTACTTCCTGACAAGACTTAGGGAAAGGCCCTCACTCATATAGATTAAAGCCCCAGTACAAAGGTATCTATCAATACCAACAATTTGAGCCATTTAAATCTCCATCCCTTCTATAACAAAATTATTCAAAGGTATGAAAGCATATTATGTATCCTTAGTTATTGTTAGGATTAACACAACATGAGACATAAACCCAACCCATATTTTACATTATTTATCCATAATATGTATTGAGAAATAATGTAAATCAAAATCCTTTCCGTACCCCAACTATTGATCTTTTTTTTCACCTATTATAATTAGCTATTTAGAATTTCATAATAAAAAACTGTAAAAAAAATAACGAGTCCCTTAACGTACAGGAAGCGGTTGAAAAATATGTCTAAACGAACAATTTTCTTTTTTTGATATGGTGACCCCATCGCCATCAAGCTAAGGTTTTGAAGTACCCACTAAATGAAATTTTTCTTTCTCTACAGTTAGTTATTTTGAGAAATCAGCTCATTTTTTTGTTTTTGGGGTGTTTACTTTTCTTAAGTTGATGGATGTGTTATATGGCATTTTTCAAGGGGAAAGGCTAATTGGGATTGGAGGTATAAATGAAAATCTGTATACAGAAGACAATAAGATTGGTAGGTTAAGGAGATTTTATATTGCAAAAGATTACCGGCGAAAAGGATTAGGAAAGTTACTGTTAGGGAGAATCTTAGGCGATGCAAAAATCTATTTTACTATCGTTGTCTTACACACAGATACAGAACAGGGGAACCAATTTTATACTTCGAATGGATTTTTGAAAGGGGCAATGTATGTAGGAACGAGCCATTATCTAAACTTAGATAAAAGGATGCAGTGAATTATTATTTATTCTTTGATAAGAACGTTTGTTCTTTTGTATGTAGATTTATGGTATAAATTATCTAAATCTATTATTAGAATGGGGAATTAGATGATGGGAGAAAATAAAATTATTAATGATTTCAATGAATATTCAATTTGGATAAATGCATTGAAAGATATGAAAGAAGAATTGTGGACGACACCAATATCAGAGGGGAAATGGACTGTTGGTGAGATCGTATCTCATATTATGAACTGGGATGACTATCTTTTACGTGAGACATTATCATCAGTGAGAGATGGACAGGGAATGGAGTTCCCTGACTTTGATACATATAATAAACTAGCCTCTAATTATGCAAAATCAGGTATATCTAAGATAAAGCTTCTTGAAGAAGCAAAAGAAAAAAGAAATTTACTTGTTCAAGAGCTGCATCGAATGTCTATTGGAAAGCTAAGGGAACATTTAACTGCCAATGGAGTATCGTATTGTCCTCATACTGGAACGCCGTATTCTCTTATATATATTATTAAGGAATTCGTAGATCACGATAACCATCACAAAAAGCAGATTTTGAATTTTTTAAACGAAAATCATATTAAAAAATCAACTTGTTAACTGATAAAGAAAGATTCCACAAATGATACTTGTGGGATCTTTCTTTAATTAATTTTAACATTCATTTGTTTCAATAAAACCTTCGGATCACCTTTTACATAATAAAAATGCGGATTATTCTCATCATCGTAAAGCATAATATAAGGTTTTTCATTAAGTGGAAGAAGGATGAGTACTTCATCAATTGTTGTATGTAACCATTGATTTGTAATAGAAACAGGTTTAGATAAAGGGATTTTTATCATATGTCCATCTTTCGGAACGACATTTAAGTTTTTAAATGGACCAGTAATTGATTTTGCAAATTGAACTGCTTCTTTTTGAATAGCCGCATCTAAAGATTGTTTTTGGATTACCATTTCTTTTTTGCAATCAAATACTTCAATTTGTTTATTTGTATTTGCGAACGCATTTGTTGATAATAAAAAGAAAAGCAGAGTAATGACTCCTATTTTTTTAAACATAAAACAACACCTCACACTTACTATACCCTCAAATGTTGTAAATATTTTTCTGTCACATTCATGTAACAAAGAAGTTGTATGATAAAATTGATATTTGTTTATAGGTTATGGAGGAAATGTAATGAAAGTATTAATCGCAGATGATGAACAAGATATGCTGAAAATTTTAAAAGCATATTTTGAAAAAGAAGGCTTCGAAGTTTTATTAGCGAAGGATGGAGAGGAAGCACTTCAAATATTTTACGATGAGAAAATTGACTTAGCTATTTTAGATTGGATGATGCCGAAGAATAGTGGTATTACTGTCTGTCAGGAAATAAAAAAGAATTCAAGTGTGAAAGTGTTAATGCTTACTGCGAAAAGTGAAAGTGAAGATGAATTAGCAGCACTTCAAAGTGGGGCAGATGAGTACGTGAAAAAACCATTCCATCCAGGAGTACTAATTACGCGAGCGAAAAAGCTTGTGCAGCATGAAGATGTTATTCAAGTTCAAGATTTAAAAATAGATTTCACCAAAAATAAAGTATATAAAAATGAGAAAGAATTAGACATTACAAAGACAGAATTACAATTAATAAAGTGCTTTTTAAATCATAAAGGCACGATTTTAACACGGAAAAAGTTGTTAGATATCGTCTGGGGATTTGATTATTTTGGGGAAGAGCGAACGGTTGATACGCATGTAAGAAGATTACGTAAAAAAATAGGAGAAAATATTATAAAGACACATCGTGGTTTAGGATACAGTTTGGAGGAAGAGTGTGAATAAGCTCGGTAAAAAGTTATTTTTCAGCATTTCTTTAACAGTCATCCTTATTTTTGTCATCTCTTTATTATTAATTAACTATTTTTTACCAAAATATAATGTGCACAAAACACGTGAAAGCTTAGAAGGCATTACAGCGGAAATACAGTCGATACCGCGTGAAGAACTGGATGATGCTATAAATCGCATTGAAAATGAAGGTAATGTTACGATTGCATATACATCAATAAATAATTCAGAAGATGCTATTAATGAAGAATTACGCATGCAACTTACAAAAAAGAGAGTTGCATTGAATAAACTTTGGATTACAAAAGAAGAAATTACGAAAGTGAAGAACCTCGGACAATCGAATAAAATATATGATCAAGAAAAGATAAAATCTAGTTTTTTTGCGAAATACATTGCGAAAGATGATATGTTGATTTTAGTAGGGGTTTCTATCGCACATTCCAATGAAGTAATTAAAACGCTTAACTCATTTTATTTATACATTTTGGGATTCTCACTATTTCTTATTATCGTGCTTGTTTGGATTCTTTCAAAAACAATCACTACTCCACTGAAAGAATTGAGTGATGTCGCAGAAGATATTTCACGTCTGAAATTTAAACGGACGAAAGTTAAAACGAATGATGAAATAGGTGGTTTAGCAAATAGTATTAACATCATGAGTGATAAATTACATGAAGCACATCAAGATTTAACAGATCGAAATGACCACTTAAAACGATTTATGGGCGATGTAACTCATGAATTAAAAACACCAATCGCATTAGTAAAAGCATATTCTATAGGAATAAAAGATGGTTTAGATGACGGTACATATGTTGATACAATCATTAGACAAACAGATCAAATTTCAAATTTAATTGAAGAGTTATTACGATTTTCTAAATTAGAAAGAGATATTTTACAAAAAGAAGAATTCCCTATTGAATCACTAGTACAAAGTATAATAGATAAGCATAAAATTGAACTGGATTCGAAAGAAATCAAGTTGCAAGTAAACTATAATGCTGGTGACGCGATTGTTTATGCTGATTTAAATAAAATGAGAATGGTCTTTCAAAATTTAATCTCTAATGCGATAAAATATACAACGAATCAAAATATAAAAATCACATTAGAAGAGAAAAATGACGTTGTGTATTTTCAAATTCAAAATGGTAGTGCTGCTGAGGGCAGTAAAGAGATAGATGAAATTTGGGAACCTTTTTACGTATTAGAATCTTCTCGTAGTAAAGAAAAATCAGGTACTGGATTAGGACTAGCGATTGTAAAAAGTATTTTAGAAAGACATGGATTTGAATACGGGGTTTCGGTAGTAGATGGGGAAATACAATTTTATATGTATATAGAAAGGAACTAATTGTTATTAGTTCCTTTTCTTTTATATAAAAAGATTTGATAGTTCTACAAATTTCTCAACTTTTTATAAAATATAAACTGAATTTTCTGCATTTTTGATGTATAGTAAGAGAAGGAACATATGGGGAGGGGAAGGGCATGAAGAAAAAGAAATTAGCAATTACATTATCGACTATATTATCTTTAACAATTACTTCAGGAGTTTCTAGTATGACTGCACATGCAGAAAATAAGGAAGGGATCTCCGCAAAGGAGAATAATGTTAAGTTAAATGGTCAAGTTTCAGAAGCTTTAATGTCAAACACGAAAATTGAATTAGAAAATGGGATGACGAAACCAATCTATTCACTTGATGAAGCCATTGTAGAAAATCTATTTGTAGAGACAGAAGTTGATAGTGATCGAGATGGTAAAAAAGATCGTGTATCAGTAAAGGTTATGCGTCCAAAAACGAATCCAGATGTGAAAGTTCCTGTTATTTATGAAATGAGTCCATATCGATCGGGTTTAAAAGATGTTCCTGTGTATAATGTTGATGAAGAATTGTATGCGTATGAAGGAAAACCGTATGGGGCAGCTAATCTTGGATCGTATGGTAATTATTATGTTCCGAGAGGATATGCAGTTATTTTAGGTGAAAGTATCGGAACTGGAAAATCAGATGGATGTCCGACAACTGGAGATGAGCAAGAAATACTTGGGACGAAGTCTGTCATTGATTGGGTGAATGGTCGTGCAAAAGCATATACAGAGGATGGTAAGGAAGTAAATGCAAATTGGTCTACGGGAAATGTAGGAATGACAGGAGTTTCTTATAATGGTACGTTACCAAATGCTGTCGCAACGACTGGAGTGGAAGGGTTAAAAACAATTATTCCAATCGCAGCGATTAGTAGTTGGTATGATTATTATCGTGCAAATGGGGCGGTTATTGCGCCGGGTGGTTATCAAGGAGAAGATACAGATAATATGGCTGAAGCAGTACTAACAAGAAAGAACCCAGAAGTTTGCGGTCAGATCATTAAAGAACTAACAGCTGGACAAGATCGTAAAACAGGTGATTATAACGACTTTTGGGATAAGCGTAACTATGTAAAAAATGTTAAGAATGTGAAGGCTAGTGTGTTTGTTGTTCATGGGCTAAATGATTGGAATGTAAAAACGAAGCAGTTTTCACAGTGGTGGGAAGCTCTTGGCGAAAATAATGTTCCTCGTAAAATGTGGTTACATCAAGGTGGACACGGCGGAACATCAAGTAATAACTGGCAACAAACGCAAAATAAATGGTTCGATTATTGGTTATATGGAATTGAAAATGGAATTATGGCTGAACCGATGGTAGATGTACAACGTGAAAATAAATCGTGGCAAAAAATAAAAAATTGGCCAGATCCAGCGGCTGTACCATCAAAAGTCCGTATGTATTTAAGTAATAAAGCAGTCAATCTACCATTAAGTATGGGATCAGTAAACAATGTTTTCTCCTTAGTAGATGATGCTAAAATAAAGTCAAATCAACTAGTAGAAAACCCTGAGTTAGAAATAGCGAATCGATTAGTATATACAATGCCTGTATTGCAAAAAGATATGCGAATAAGTGGTACGCCTAAGATTTCAATAATAGGAAATATTGATCGGTCTGTTTCAAATTTAACAGCTTTACTCGTTGATTACGGCGGAGCGAAGCCTGAAATTGTAACGAGAGGTTGGATGGATCCGCAAAACTTAAATAGTATAGAAAATTCAACAGCGATTCAACCTGGTAAAGATTATACATTTACATGGGACATGCAGCCGGATGATTACGTATTTAAAGCAGGGCATCAAATTGGAGTGGTATTAATCGCAAGTGACTACGATTATACAATTAGACCGAAAGCGGGTACGAAGCTTAAGGTAAAATTAAGTGATGTAACATTGCCGATTGTGAAATAAATGGTTTTTGATGAAGAGCTTACTATAGTAAGCTCTTTAAATTTTGAAATATAAATGCCTACAAATATGGGGAGTTTATTATGAAGTTCTATTGGTAGATATAAAAATGCTTACAACAAATAAAAAAATTGCATTAATGATTAAAAGTCCACTAAAGGTAAAAGCGGCAAAACCTCCAGCTAATCCATCTCCTACTTTTTCTCCAATTACGTGCATAGTGGCAAAGAAAACAATGGGGGAAGAAAGAATGAAAATACCACTGGCTATTTTCCATATTCGTTTATAATTTTTTGCTATAAAGAAAATTAGAACATTAATAGCGATAAGGAGAAAAAGAACTCCAATTAATGAATTCATCATATCCTCCTTTTGAAATTAGTCTGAATTTTTAATTTATATATTAATTTTGAAGAGAATATTATACAATATGATTATATTCTATGGAAAGCGAGTGATATATTATGACAGTCAGCTCTTTCGAATTTTTATTAAAATTTGAGGTACGGAAAGATTAAGTAAATTAGAATCTTCCGTACACATAAAACGGAGGAGAAAATAAATGTTTAGTTTTTATAGTACACTTTGTACAGAACTTTATGATTACACAAAACCTGTCGGTTATTCTTTGAATGGTGATATTGAATATTATCAAGATCGTTTAAAGAGTTGTAAAGGAAGAATTCTCGAAGCAGCAGTAGGATCGGGACGTGTCATTATTCCATTTCTTGAAGCTGGTTTTAAAGTTGATGGGATAGATTATTCGCCTGAAATGCTAGATTCTTGCCGAAAGCGGTGTAAAGAGAGAGGCATACATCCTAATTTATATGAAGGAAGCTTACAACAATTTTCACTGCCGCATAAATATGAGGCAATTATCATTCCTACTGGATCCTTTTGTTTAATTGAAAATCGTGATGATTCTATAAACGCTTTGAAATGTTTTTATGAACATCTTAATCCAGGTGGGCGTTTAATTGTAGACCTTGGGCTTCCGTATGATTGGAAGACAGGTGAGATTCATACATCGACTTTTTCCTTACCAAGCGGAGACGGGATTACATTAGAAAATAAATCAATTGAAATAGATTGGCTTAACCAAGTAACTGTATCATATTTAAAATATGAAAAATGGAGTAAAGGAAAGTTAGTACAAACTGAACTACAACGTTTTGCAATGCGGTGGTATGGAATAGAAGAGTTTAAACTTCTTTTAGAAAGTATAGGTTTCACTGACATTACTTGCTCTGCTGACTATGTTTATGAAAAGCAACCGTCAAATGCAGACCAAATTATTACTTTTGAAGCTGTACGAAAAGAATAATATAGGAACTATTCATGAAAATAAGGCAATCGACACAACATCGACTGCCTTATTTTCAATTTTAGGATATGTTTTATTTAATTGTTTATAGAGAAAGATCGGAGGAAAACAAATGAAATTCATCTTAATATTTGGCCCACAAGCAGTCGGGAAAATGACAGTTGGACAAGAATTAGCGAAACTAACAGATTTGAAAATTTTTCATAATCACATGACCATTGATTTAATAAGTCCATTTTTTGATTACAGTACAAAGGAAGCAAAAAGATTAGTAAGTTTGTTTCGTAATGAAATACTTGAAGAAGTGTCTAAAAGTGATTTATACGGAATGATTTTTACATATGTATGGGCATTTGACCTTCAATCTGATTGGGAGTATATAAATCATGTAGTAAGCATTTTTGAATCAAAAGGCGCAGCAGTATATTTTGTAGAACTTGAAGCAGAAATTGCTGAAAGATTAGAGCGTAATAAAAGTCCCCATAGATTAGAACATAAACCGAAAAAAAGAGATATTAAATGGTCCGAAAAAAATTTAAAAGAAACGATGAAAAAACATAGATTAAACTCTCTTCATGGTGAAATCGAAAAAGAAGAGTACATAAAAATTAATAATACTCATTTGAGTGCTAAAGAAGTAGCTGTAATGATTAAGGAGAAATTTCGATTATAAAATACTTAAATGCTGTTACGTTTTCATTGTCCAAGCTTTTTCTTAATAAACACATATACTATTTATATTAAGGACGGTCACTAATTTATTGAGAAACCGTCATTTATATATAAATGACAACTTCAGAAGGAAGGTAAGAAGAATTTGGAAAACGAACAGCCAGGAAGAATTGAAAATCAAGTGTATTCTAATCGAGTATTAAGATCGGAATTTGATGAGAATTGGGCAACTTGTATTTCGAAAAGTGGATATGTAATATATACGGCTACAAGTGACAATGCGGAAGTAGTAGTTTTACTTTCTGATGGTTCAAGAAAATTATTAATCTTTGAAAAAGGCGGTAAAGTAATAGTAGGCGGTGGTGGAACAAGCCATTATAGTAAACCTCATATTGCAAGAGATATTTAATGTGAAAAATGTTAATCGAGAAGATGCTTGTAGTCTTTAATTTATATATAGAAATATCTATCATAAAGTAAGTTTTTGTTTTAGATTCTGGCGTTTTTTGTAACAAAAATAAGATGAAAAGATCTTTAACGTATAAAGGTCTTTTTTGTTTTATTCACAAATAAAATTAATGGAGGTGAGCTAATAATGAAAAATAGTGGAGTAACCTATGTTCTTTCGGGAGTTCTCCTATTCGGTCTTACATATATAACTTCCGCAATTTACGCCGGTTCATTAGAAATTTGGGATAGACCAAGCGGAAAATTCTTTACTGCATTTTATGAAATCCAGGGTACAATTTTATCGGTAATTTCAATTTGTTTTATTATAGCAGGGATATACTGTATACATAAAAAAGTGTAGTGAAAAACAATCAGCCTTTCATGTACTATACATGAAAGACTGATTGTTTTTATGTGTTGAAGGAGTCTTTTAGAAGAATTGTAGTTTTTAGATTGATAGTTAAAATTGTAACAGCTTATGTATCATTAATATCATTTTGTCAAATGAATGTCACATAAAAGTCTTATAGTGTATATAGAAAGTGAAACATACACAAATCAGGAGATGAAATGATGAAAAAAGCGTTACAATATATATTTATATTACTTACGTTATTTACCTTAAGTTATGTAATTCATACCAACTATGAAAAGCAGAAAGAAATTAAAAATAATAAACAAGTAATTAGTGAAGTTGCAAAGAGGTATGATATTCCAGATTGGATACCATTATCAATTGCGGATCATGAAACAAAATTTAACCGAAAAGCAATAGGAGATAACGGAACATCTTTCGGATTATTCCAATTACATCGTGGTGGATTAGCACCAGCACAATTATCGGAAGAGAGTTTAGTAGATTCACGTATAAATACAACGATAGCAATTTCAAGTATGGTCAAATCGTATGAGCGTGGTGTGAAAAAAGGACTGCAGGATTGGGAGTTGCTTAAATATGTTGCTAATACATCAGGGTGGCCAGGAAACTTGGGGGGAGAATGGACAGATAATAATACGAAATATAATAAAGGGCTAGAACAATCATATCAATTATATAAAAAAGAGAAGTAGATATAAAAAGGCATTTTCAATTTGGGGAAATGTCTTTTTTATGTTATAGTATAAAAGCGTTTGGGCGTTATGTTATTTCGATATATCTTCAAATTTGTTATGTAGTATTTTTATATTAAACAACTACTAAAATCATTTTTTTATATAAGGAGTAAGAAGTAGGGAATATGAAAAATATAGATTTTATACTAGAAAGTGATGAAACATTAAAACCGTCAGAACGATTAGTACTATTATTATTAGAGAAGCATAGAATGTTATATACGAACGATCTATTAGCTCTTTCAAATTTATCATATAAAACATTAACAGATTCACTAACAGCACTCGTTTTAAAGTCTTATGTTTTAAAGGATACAGGTAAGGGAAGAAGGCAGAATTGTTATAGATTAGTATGATAAGAGTACCGTTATAGACGCTTGCTACATATGTATTTTTCAAATGTAAGGATAAAATTCATTTTGGTTTTCAAATGATAAAAAACTATTGATTTAAGTAAATAGCCGGTTTCGATATGTTAAGAGTTCATGGCTGCTAAATATATAATTTCATTTCATTTTTATTAATGTTAATTAGTTGCAAGTGAAAATGATAATTTTTTAAAACAATTATAAAAATGAAATTCAAAAACAATCTACTCAAGAGTGGGTTGTTTTTTTATTAGAATAACGAATTATAAAAATAATATTATTATGTAAACTTGATTATTTAGAAAGGAACATATGATTATTAATGGAATTTATTAAGGGGTATTTAATATTTGTATACATGGAGGTTCATTATGGAACAAATCATATCAATATTACAAGCGGTCATAAGCGGGGAAAAAGAAAAGGTAGTAGAAATCATTAATACGGATCCAAGTGTTGTTAACTCATTTAGTGAAGATGGATGGACACCGCTTCACTTAGCTGCTTATTTTGGACAGAAAGAAATTGCAAGTTTCTTTTTAGAACAGGGAGCAGAAATACATATTAGAGCAAAAAACGAAAATGAAAATACACCTCTTCAAGCAGCAATTGCGAATAAGCAAAGCGAGCTTGTAGCTTTCTTAATTGAAAAGGGATCAGATGTGAATGCTGTGCAAAGTGGTGGCTGGACAGGACTTCATGAAGCAGCGTTATTAGGAGATGAAGAAATCATTATATTACTTCTTGAAAATGGTGCTAATAAAATGATTAAGAAAAATGATGGGAAAACCGCATATGATATTGCTTTAGAAAAAGGGCATGAATCCCTATTACATCATTTGCAAGAGGAAGTGAGCTTTTGATTAGCCACTGGAATGTAGGGATTTTTCTTTTTAAGGAAGTGGAAGTGTTAGATTTTGCGGGCCCATTTGAAGTCTTTTCCGTTACAGCAACAAGTGAAGGTCAACCATTTACAGTTCATACTGTTAGTCAAGATGGAGAAATGATTACAGCGAGAAATGGATTAAAGGTACAACCGGACTATAGTATCGAAAACTTGCCTCCAGTTGATATTTTAATTATTCCTGGTGGGTTAGGTGTTAGAGAAAACGAAATGAAAAATGAAATAATAACAAATTGGATCCGCGAGCAAATGAAAGAAGTAAAGTTAATGACTTCTGTTTGTACCGGTGCGCTTTTACTTGCGAAAGCTGGATTACTCGATGGCTTCAAAGCGACAACACATTGGGCAAGTATTGAAAGTTTTAGAAATGATTTTCCGAATATTGAAGTATTAGAAAATGTAAAGTTTGTAGATGAGGGGCATATTATTACGTCTGGTGGAATTTCAGCCGGAATTAATATGTCATTTCATATTGTGAAAAATTTGTTAGGTGCTCGGGTTGCTGAAGAAACAGCGAAGAGAATGGAATATGATATTGATTTACAATATTAAAAGTAAAACAAGACCAGCAGTTGGAAAAATCCAACTGCTGGTCTTGTTTTATATTGACTGAATATACGCTAATTCCTCATCTGTAAGGATCGGACGGGTAGTTGCATCTGCATTTTCTTTCGCTTGTGTTTCTGTTTTTGCGCCAGGAATTGCGACCGATACTGCTGGATGGGAGAGGACGTAGCGAAGTGCAAGTTGTCCTAATGTCTGATTTTTATTTGAGAGTAACCTTAATTTTTCTACTTTTTGTAAATCTTCTTGAAACCACTTTTCTTTTGGCCATTCTTTGCGTAAATCTCCATCAGGAAAAGTTGTTTTATTTGTAAACTTTCCAGTTAATATCCCCATTTTTAAAGGTCCGCGTATAACAGCTCCTAAATTGTTCTCTTGTAGGTAGGGCAGTATGTCGTTTTCTGGTTTTCGGTTTAATATGTTGTAATCAAGTTGCACAACATCAATTTCATCGTTTTTATTGAAGTGTTTTATATATTGTAGGTCGTGAGTTGAAACACCAACAGCTCTTACTTTTCCGTCCCGTTTTAATATTTCAAATGCGCGTAAAAATGCTTCTGTTTCTTCTTGTTTATCCCACCAAATGTGACAGAAATAAACATCAATATAATCTGTTTCTAGGCGCAGTAAGCTAGTTTCAAATACTGCGATCACTTTTTCGGCAGTATTATAAACAGGCTTTCCACTTGGATCATAGTGATGTCCAATTAAACCACCTTTCGTTGATAAAACGATATTATTACGGTGCTCTCTTATCGCTTGAGTTACTAACCTTTCACTATGTCCTAATCCGTATACATCAGCAGTATCAATAAAGTTTACGCCGCATTCAATTGCTTTCTTCATAGCGGTTATAGATTGTTTGTCGTTAACAGGACCCCATTCATCGCCGCCAATCGCCCACGCTCCAAAGCCAATTTCAGAAACAGTAATTCCAGTTTTACCCAATGTGCGGTAGTGCATCATTTTTCCTCCTTGTAAGCATGTTATAACATCGGTATGCAAAACTAGAATTTATATGTGTAAAAATGTTTTCTACAATTGGGGGAAAATAATAACATAAACTACTATTTTATAGCAGCATAAATAAAAATTCTCATTTTAAATACAGAGATGTCGTCGAACGCTATCTCTAATTGGTTAATTTGTGAGATTTTTTTGTGAAGGAGCTTATTTTATAGAAATAGAATTTATGTTAGTAAGAGATCGTGCCGATGGTAGTGAAAAAATATGGGTTAGGGGGATTTGAAAATGAGGAAACTCAAAAGAATCAATGTTCCTAATATACCAGAGCAACTATCACAGCCTAACGACAATCGAACTATAAATAAGAAGAAGTTAAGGCGTTTTATTTTCATGTTCATTTTTATTGCTGTAACTACTTTGTACGTTCAATATATTTTAACGAAACAACAAGAAGTAATTAATGGCAAAAAAAATACAATAACAAATCAAAAGAAACAATTAGTTTCTTTAAAGAAAGATCAAGGTTCTTTAAAGACTAACATTGAGAATTTAGCCGATAATGAAGAAGAAATTTTAAAGTTTGCGAGAAAAGAGTATCAATTTTCTAAGTCAAACGAAACAATATTCGTATTGCCAAAGTGAAGTGGTGGAACAGTTAGCGATAGCTAACTGTTTTTTGATGTATGAGGGAAAAGGTGTTTGTAGTGTGAATGTCATGGTACAAGGAGCAATGACATATTGTAAAAATGAGAAGTTTGAGCCATTTTTAATTGTTTTAAGAGATTTCCATAATTATGGAATATATGTCAAAATAAATATTGTTAAAATTCTGTCAATTGTATATAATACAAGGTAAGCGGATACATTTTTTGATCAACGTTGAGTTAACAGCTTATACGTCTGTTAAGAAAACCGTTATCCTCGTATAAGAAAGGAAGATAGCTGTGTACGCTTCAAATACAATTTACGTCGTAGGGGATGCGAAAGCACCTCAAAATAATCCCATTACCGAAAAGTTCAAAAGTTATTTTGTAGCATTTGTACTTGAGAAGGATACAGGGGAAATTGTAGATGCAGATTGCTCAGCGACAATTGCATTAACATCTCAATTTGTTAAATATTTGTTTCTACATAAAAATATTAATGACCCAGCATTAGTAACAGAAATAAAAAATCGATACTTCGGTTCGTCTCAAAAGGCGCTACTTGTAGCGCTAAAGGATGCACAGAAAAAATATAATCAGATTGCTGCTTTGTCTACCCATTCATAGACAAAATCCAGCCGTAAGAATCTTCTTATGGCTGGATTTTTTTGTTTCGCATTAACGGGCAGAATAAAGTCTCCCGTGTATTAAAGTATCACTCTATAAACAACGAAAGGATGAACAAAATGAAAATTACCGATGTGAAGGTAAACCGCCGACATGTAAAGCTTCATACACCGTTTAAAACAGCGCTTCGTACTGTAACGGAAATCGAAAGTATAGATGTGTTTATTCATACAGATGAAGGAATTGTTGGAAGAGGAGCTGCTGCAGCAACGCCGGTTATTACAGGTGATTTTGCCAACGGGATGGAGGAAGCAATATTAGGACCAATTCGTTCTGTATTAGTTGAAAAAGATGTACTGCAATTTCAAACGTTATTGTTACACATTCAAATGAGTTGTATAGGAAATACAAGTGCAAAAGCGGCGGTAGATATGGCTTTATACGATGTGTATTGTCAATTTCACAACATACCGTTATACGCATTACTAGGTGGAAAGAAAGAGATTTATACTGATATTACAGTAAGTGTGGATGAACCTTTATTAATGGCAAAAGAAGCGAAAAAGCATATTGAAAAGGGATTCCAAACATTAAAAATTAAGGTGGGTAAAGAGGCACATTTAGATTTGGAACGCATAGAGGCAATTCGAAATGTAGTGCCAAAGAATACGACGTTACGTTTAGATGCAAATCAAGGATGGAAACCGAAAGAGGCTGTTTCTATTATTAGAGAAATGGAGAATAGAAATTTAAATATAGAATTTGTAGAACAACCAGTTCATGCGAAAGATTGGGAAGGATTAAAGTACGTGAAGGACAATGTACAAACGCCTATTATGGCAGATGAAAGTATGTTTTCGGCAAGCGACGCATTAAAGATTGTCCAAGGAGGATATGCAGACCTACTTAATATTAAGTTAATGAAATGCGGTGGTATTCGAGAAGCCTGGCGTATTGCAGATATAGCAGAAGCAGCAGGTGTGAAATGTATGGTTGGAAGTATGATGGAATCTTCACTTTCAGTTAGTGCTGTTGCACATTTAGCTGCGGCTCATCCGAACATTCATTACTTTGATCTTGATGCACCGTTATGGTTAGTAGAAGAGCCAGAAGGAATGACTTACACTGGCCCAAAGGTAAACCTGCATTCTGTAGTGAATATACAATCTTAGAAGTAGTACCTAGTAAACTATCTTTTAAGGGGGATATATATGAAAAAAGTAGGAACTGCATTTTTAACAACTTTATTTATTTTTTCATCGTTTACATCGGCAAATGCTGAAGAGATGAAGGATAATAAAGCATTTATAGATGTATCTGCAGCAACGCTTTGGACTGCGCCTGATTCATTACGACCAATTGATGCACCGAGCGCCACAAATCCAGTTGATTTGTGGAAGTGGACGAAATCAATGACGCTTGATGAGAAGCTTTGGTTAACAAACGCAAATAAATTAGAAACACAAGCGCTACTCGGTCAAGAAGTAACGGTTGTTGATAAGAAAGGTGACTGGGTGAAAGTGTTAGTCCATGGTCAGCCAACACCACGAAACGAAGTAGGTTACCCGGGGTGGATGCCCGAAAAACAATTAACGTATAATCAGGAATTTGCAGATAAAACAAACGAACCTTTTGTATTAGTAACGAAACCGACAGCAATTGTATATATTAACCCTTCTGAAAAACATAAATCGCTTGAAGTCAGCTATAATACGCGTTTACCGCTATTAAGTGAAGATACGATCTCATACCGCGTATTGTTGCCAAATGGTCAGAAGGCGTGGCTACGGAAAAATGATGGAACTGTTTACCATTCTCAAAATGATATTCCGACTCCAACCGCTGATGATTTAATAAACACCGGAAAAATGTTTTTAGGATTACCATATATATGGGCTGGTACAAGTGGTTTTGGATTTGATTGCTCTGGATTTACACATACGATTTATAAATCACATGGCATTACCATACCGCGGGATTCTGGGCCACAATCAAAAGCAGGAATTGCGGTTGATAAAGAAAACCTACAAAAGGGCGATTTAATATTCTTTGCACATAATCAAGGAAAAGGTAGTGTTCATCACGTTGGAATGTATATTGGTGATGGAAATATGATTCACTCTCCAAAAGCTGAAAGATCGGTAGAAATTATACCGCTAAATACACCAGGATATATAGAAGAATACGCTGGTTCTCGTCGTTACTTACCTTAAAAAATAGAGGGGGTTTTGAAATGGAAAAGGTAGTTCGCTATTCATTAGTTAGTACTCTATTAGTTTCTTCATTTTTAGTTGGCTGTGCAAAAGAAAAAACAACTACAAAGCCGAAAGATGAGAAGAAAGTATTACAGCTACTAGAAACGGGTGAAATTCCATCATTAAATTCAGGGAAAGTAACAGACGCCGTATCGTTTAACGTTTTGAATAACGTAATGGAAGGGTTATTCCGTTTATCGAAAAATGATGAAGTGATCCAGGCTGGGGCACAGAAATATGAAGTGAGTAAAGACGGAAAGACTTATACATTCCACTTACGTGATGCGAAATGGTCTAACGGCGATCCAGTAACAGCTCATGATTACGTATATGCTTGGAAGCAACTTATTAATCCAGATACTGCCTCTCAATATGCATATATTGCGTACGATGTGAAAAATGCGGAAAAGATAAATAAGAAACAATTAGGATTAGAAGAATTAGGTGTGAAAGCAAAAGATGATAAAACGTTTGTTGTGGAATTAGAACATCCAGTACCGTATTTTACAAAACTACTTATTTTACCGTCGTTCTATCCAATTAATGAAAATTTTGCGAAAGAGCAAGGTGATAAATACGGTTTAGAGGCAAATAAAGCGGTGTATAATGGGCCGTTTACACTATCAGAGTGGAAGCACGAAGCAAGTTTTACAATGAAGAAAAACGATAAATATTGGGATAAAAAAGAAGTGAAGTTAGATGAAGTAAACTATCAAATTGTTAAAGAAATTTCAACAGCGGTAAATTTATATGAAACAGATAAAGTAGATAGAGCTGTCATTTCTACAGAATTCGTAGATAAATATAAAAATAATAAAGAACTGAAACAATATACAGATCCAGTTATGTATTTCTTCCGTTTCAATGAAAATGTACCGATTCTTAAAAATAAAAACGCACGTCTTGCACTTAGCACAGTTTTTGATAAGAAGGGACTTGCGACTTCGTTTTTAAATGATGGATCGGTAGCTGCGAACTACTACGTTCCGAAAGGATTTTTAAAGGGCCCAGATAAGAAAGATTTTAGAGATACGGCTGGAGAGTTTAATAAGACGAACGTAAAACAGGCGAAGGAATATTGGGAAAAAGCAAAGCAAGAGACGGGAACAAATGAAGTAACGTTAGAATTCTTAAACTATGACTTAGAAAACTTTAAAAAAGTAGGAGAGTATATTAAAGAAGAGCTTGAGAAAAACTTACCAGGGCTAAAAGTAAATGTGAAATTACAACCCCATACTCAAAAACTAGCGCTAGAGAAGAAAAAAGAATATGAAATGTCGTTATCACGCTGGTTACCTGATTATCCAGATCCAATGACTTACTTAGAAGTATTCCTTTCGGGAAGTACTGTCAATAATACAGGATATGCAAATCCAGAATATGATGCGTTAATTAAAAAGATTAAAACAGAATTAGGTAATGATGAAAAAGCTCGTTGGAAGGCATTGCAAGATGCGGAAAAAATGCTCCTTGATGATGCAGTAATCGCACCAGTATTCCAGCGTGGATTATCTTACTTACAAAAACCATACGTGAAAGATTTATACGTACATCAATTTGGCCCAGGAACAAGCTTGAAATGGGTAGACATACAAAAGTAAAGAAAGAGGAAAAACAGACTTCACGTATGTGACAGTCTGTTTTTTAGTATAGAGGATTTTGGTGCGGGCAATTTGGAAAGGCGTGTATATCTTGAATTTGTCTAAAATCATAATGTTTCATTGCAAATTGAGCTTGGTAAAGGTATTCGTAAACAAATAATTGATTATTTTGTACACCGCATAAAACGCCGGAAGTTCCTTGTCCATTTATGAGAGAAACACCAACAGGGTATCCGATTAAGTATGGTACTTTTTGCTGCCAATGCATAGGGGAAACACTCCTTTTGAGTTACTATACGAATTTACAAATGAATTGTAATTTATCCATGTAAATCTTAAACTGGAGGGTTTTAATAAAATGTCTAGAAGTCATTAATATGAATGAATTAATAAAAACCGCTATAATTCTAAATGAATTTATAGCGGTTTTATTAAAAATTTAAGCAAGCTTTTTACGTTTTTTTGCCCGCTTTTTTATTACGAAATATAAAATAATAAGAACAACCCCGCTAATAGCGAAAGATTGCACATACGGTCCAGCAATTTCATTAATATTCTCCCAGTTTTCACCTAGTTTTTCACCTAAATAAATGAAAATGATAGACCAAGGAATAATCGCAAGTCCTGTTAATGTAATGAAACGTGAAATTGGCATTTTTGTAATCCCGGCAGGAATTGATATCGCATGACGAACGACAGGAATGAAACGTGCAGTGAAAATTACGCCAGTTCCGTAACGACTAAACCAATCTTCAGCAGCATCAATTTGTTTTTTATGAATGAAAATATACTTTCCGTAACGTTCTAATACAGGGCGACCACCATATCGCCCAATCCAATAAACAAAAACTTGGGCAATAACGCCGCCAATTGTACCAAATATAACTGCGCCTACAAATGAGATACTTCCATTTGATACTAAGTAACCTGCATAAGCTAGGACAATCTCACTCGGGATAATCTCAATCATAAGTCCAAGCATTATGCCCCAATAACCTAATCCTTCAAAAAATGTTAATACGGAATGAATAAAACTACTTAACATTGTTGCACCTTCTAGTTCATAAGTTTTTTCAAGTAAAAGTTCTTTTTATTTAACAACATAAAAAGTTCACTATATGCAAATTATACCTTATTTAATGAATGTATTTCCATTTTAATACTTTGTATGTCTTGTATTAGTTTTCCTAGTATTTATAGTAAACGATATAAATTGAGTTTTCATGAAGAGAGAATGAAAGGAGTATTAAAAATTTCTCATATTTAAAGAGAAGGAAAGGACTAGAAGACTGAAAATTTTGTGTAATTATGTAAGTGTTGAATTTACAAAGGGGGAGAAGTTATGCGTTTTACAGATCCTATTTACGGACCAATTACTATTCACAATAGAGATATCATACGATTGATCGATACTAAAGCATTTCGAAGGTTGGCCTATATTAAACAACAAGGACATACATATTTTTGGTTCTGGTGCGAATAAATGATAGATTACAAAAACAAGAACGTTAGTTCTTGTTTTTAAAATGAATATTTTGTATGCTAAAAAAAGAAGTGATTTTTAGAGGAGGCGTTTGGATGTATCGACAAGTGGAGGATTTTTTAAAAGAATGGACAGTATCTGTAAAAGGGACAGTTAAAGTATTGCAGGCCGTAACAGATGAAAAATTAGGACAAAGTATTGTGGAGGGACATAGTGCACTTGGCTGGTTAGGCTGGCATTTGGTAGAAACAGCAGGTTATTTTAGTCATTTAGCTGGCTTAACTGTACCAATGATTGATCATAATGAACCAGTTCCAGCGACAGCAAGAGAAATTACAGTAGCTTACGAAAAAGTAGCAGAGGCAGTCAAGCAAGAGGTAGCCAAGCTATCAGATGAGGACTTGCTAACAGAAACAGGTATTGCGAGTCTCCCAACAAAAGGCGCAGTACTACGTTTCTTAATTGATCACCAAACACATCACCGCGGCCAGATGATGTTACTATTACGTCAAGCCGGCTTATCAGTACCGCCTGTAATGGATCCAACAAAAGAAATATAATAATGGCAGGGTTCTCTCCTGGTGGTAGTATTATTTAAAGTTAGACTTTTATTATGGGACTGCTTGGTTGGGTTGAGTTCGGTATTGTACTGAGCTCAAACCAACCAACAAAAAGTCCAAGTCCCCCATCGAGGACGTACACAAACTTCTCTTGCTCCTTTGCTTTTCCCCTTCATCTTCCACTGTACTATAATAAAAAAACTAAACTAGAGGTAGGTACGCACATGATTCAATTAACAAACCGCCAGGCACGACAATTTCTTTTGTTAAAACATGGACTTTTAGGTGACTATAAATTTAGCGGGAAGCAGGGCGTATTGGACTTTGTTCGGCAGGCTAGCTGTATTCAATACGATCCCATCGATGTTTGCGGAAAAAACGCCGAATTAGTGCTACAATCGCGAATCAAGGGATTTACTAAGGGCATGCTTGCTGAGTTGTTGTATGATGATAGAAGCCTTGTAGATTATCCCGACAAAAACCTAGCCATTATCCCTGTCGAGGATTGGCCGTATTTTGAGCGATACAGGAAAGCCGCCCGTCAGCATGCCGAACACTATCCCGAAATGGAAGTATTGACAACGCATGTACGGGATCATATCCAAAATCACGGTGTGCTAAGTTCAAGTGATTTAAAATTGAATGGAGACTTCTCTTGGCAATCGGCCATCCATTGGAGCGGCGGAAACAATACATCTCGTTCGGTATTGGAACAGATGTATTCAACGGGTGAGTTAATTATCCATCATAAAAAAGGAACGCGTAAATATTACGATATCGCCAAAAGGTACATCCAGCCAGATTTGCTGAATGCACCAGATCCGCTGGATGACGAGCTTGAGCACCTTAAGTGGCGGATACTGCGTCGAATTGGTTCTGTAGGTCTCTTATGGAATCGTGCATCAGATGCATGGTTGAACATATGGGGGTTGAAAGCAACACAGCGAAACGAAGCTTTCCGCCAGCTATTGTACGAATCTCGCATTGTTGCTGTCGCTGTTGAACAAACGAAGGATAAGTTGTACTGCCTCACAGAGGATTTACCGCTTATTGAAGCAGTTCTGCAAAATCAAGATCCGAAATTACGTTGTGAACTTATTGCCCCTCTTGATAATTTCATATGGGATAGAAAACTTATAAGCGAATTGTTTGACTTCGATTACACCTGGGAGATTTACACGCCTGCAAACAAACGAAAATTTGGCTATTACGTACTGCCTCTACTATATGGAGAGAACTTCATTGGACGAGCCGAGATAATCGCGGAGCGAAAAACTGGAACGCTCGTTATTAAAAACATCTGGTACGAGGACGGTGTGAAGCAAACAATACAATTGCGAACAGCCTTGAACAGTTGTTTCCGAAAGTTCGCGTTATTCAATGGGTGTGAGACGATTTCGGCAGAAGCTATGCATTAATATTTCCTGTGCTGTCCAGCAAATAATTATTTGCCTTGGCGGTTCTGGTGCAAAAACTATGAAGTATATGAAAATGGTCTATCAAATTTGGACATACTGATACTAGCACTCTAAAAACGACTTTCTTGTTAAATTGTTAAGTATCTTACATCGAGGGAAAACAAGCATAACCCTGTTCTCAATATACGACAGGGTTATGCTTGTTTTCGTCTTTAAAATTAAATACCTTTTTGTTATAAAAAAATAGAAGCAATTCTGCTTCTATTTTTTACGGCTTCACATCTAAATTTTGTAAAAATAACGTTGCTGAAACGTAGCGCTTCGCTAACATTTGTACATATGCGGTATGAACAGATAGGGTAGCGATAATAATAGCGTTACGAATTGCTTCGCGTTGTTCGTTATTGATTTGATCAAACTTGCTTGCGATTTTATCAGCTTTTTCTTTTACAATATTTTCGATCGTATGAATGGTATCTGTTGCATTTAGTTGTAAGCAGTTCCCTTGATTCAGTTCTTCAAATAAAGAAGAATAAGCTACATATAAATGAACAGGGTTAATTAAATCATCACTTCGATCGGCCGGGTCATTTACGATGAGTCGTAATAGTTTGCGAATGGATTCAAAATCAAGCGCTGTTTTTAAATCTTCGACAATGAATAGTAATGCTGCTTGTTCGATTGAGTATTTCTTCCCTTTTTGAGGGGAGCCAATCATTTCTTTTATATCTCGTTTCACCCAGTTTTGCATTGCAGTTACAGAGAAACTTGTGTTTTCAATCTGATTACCAAGCGCAACTATTTCATTTAAAGAAAAACCGACATCCGTATCATCGATTTTAATTAATTTTTCAAAAATAGGTGAAAGTGCGGTTGTAATAAAAGCTGTAACGCTTTGTCCGCTTTCAATATCTTTTTTATGTGACTTTGCCCAAGCTTCTTGTAAAATGCTAAGAGGCTTTTTCGGATTCCATCCTCTAAGTGATAGAAGGAGCGTTGCCATTTCGTTTCGTGTGAGATGAAATGTTTCCATCTTTTCACCTCCAAAATTATAAAAAGTTCTTATGAACTTATAATATGTTTTGTTTCATTTAAAGTCAATTCCGTTTTTCTTAATTTTTCCTTTGTTATGGAATTATTGTCGTAAGTAAATAATACTTGCATATTTCGACAAAAGTTCATATAATAAGTTCATAAGAACCTTTAAAAAGGTTTTAAAATAAATCTATCATTCTTGTTTTAAAAGAAAGGTAGATTTCACATATATCTATATAAAAGGAGAATGGATATAATATGTTGAAAAAACTTGTAGCAGTAATGACAGCATTCATGGTTATCTTTGGGGCTAGTAGCTTTATGTTCGTAAATCACGCGGAAGCGAAAAGTTACAAATCTGGTAAAAAATCATATACACCAAGTTCTGGTCAAAATTCAAAAGTTGATTTAAACAAAAAAGATTCTAATGTAAATTCACAAAAAACGACAACAGATTCAAAAACAAAAGCAACAAACACAGCACCAAAAAGTAATAAAGGTGGCTTTATGAAAGGCTTATTACTAGGTGGTCTTGGTGGTTTACTAATGGGTAGCTTATTTGCAAATATGGGAGCTCTTGGTTCTGTATTAGCGTTTATGGTAAATATGTTAGTAATGGCTGGTATTGTAATGTTAGCAGTTCGTGCATTTAAATACTTCAAGGATCAACGTAAGAAAAAGGCAGATGAAGTAGCATGGAAACAATAAAAATTTCTGAACAAGAGCTTATAAATGCGCTTTGTATATATATCGCTGAAAAAAGACAAGTTGGTCCAGAAGAAGTTTCAGTTGAACTAATGTATGATGATGACTACGGTTTCTCTGCAGAAGTAGAGGTAAATGGTCGCCAGCAAATATTAATTCAAGCGAACTTAATCGAAGCACTACGCTTACTACTTGATCGAGAATACAACGTCAATTCATTTGCAGCAAGATTGCAACTTGAATTAGATGATGAAGAAGGTATTTACGCATTAGCGAAATTTAATAACTCAGATGAGTAGTGAAAAGAGCTGTTGAGAGTAATCTCAGCAGCTCTTTTTAGTATGTGCATATGTAGAAGAATAATCATACCAAAGTTCATTCATCTTCCGTCTACCAACATCAATCATTGGATTAAATTGAATCGCTGCTTTTTGACGAACAGAGTGAACGTTTTGCATTGCTTGTTGTAATTGTTGGTCGACTACGTCACGTTTCTCACTTGCATGTTTAGCAATAGATAGACCCGCGACAGCTCCTTGCGCCATTGCGATTTTTCCGCTTTCAATTCCAGTAATATTTCCAGCTACAAATAAACCTGGAAGAGGGGTTTCCATTTCTTCTGAATGAAGCGGGACATGCCCGCCAAGTTCAGGAATGTAATGGAACGGACAACCAGCTACAGCGGCAAGCTCAGCAAGAGGGTATAAACCTCCGGCAATACAAACGAAGTCAGCCTCATATATCTTTTCTGATCCATTAATAATATTTCCTTTAGAATCAATATTAGCCACACGGACACCTTCAACTTGATCCGTTCCGATAATTTCAAGCGCAGCTTTACGAAGATGAAGCGGCGTCCCGTTTATTTTCATTCCGCTATTTGGATAGAAGGTTAATCCAGCTTTTCGAATCCAATCATATTTCATAAAACGGCTACCTATACGCAAAAAAGCAGAAGGAGCGAGGTGAGCCGCATTTAATAGTGAGTTCAAAACTTCTTCTGGTTCACCAGCTCTTTGGCTTAACTCACTTTTTTCAGGGAGTACAATATGATCCACTGTAATTCCAGCTAATTGCAGTTCATTTAAAATGGCGAAAGACAAAATATTAGCGCCAATAATGATTCCTTTTTTCCCAACTTGAACCCGGTGAACATTTGTCATAACTTGAGCTGCTCCAATTGACATAACTCCTGGAAGTGTCCAGCCAGGAAGGGGAATAGAATACTCAGCAGCCCCAGTAGCAATTAGTACGAACGGTGCTTCTAACGTACCGATATTTGTATGCACGAACCAAGAACTTTCATCTTTATCTAAATTATAGACGGAAACACCGCACCGAATATCGACTGAAAGGGATTTTGCTTCTTCGTGAAGGCGTTTGGATTCTTCTATTCCGTTCCACCATTCCCCAGTAGGCTCTTGATGCAACTGTCCTAACAATCTCCCGCCGGGCTTCATAAATTCATCAATAACAAGTACGTTAAGTCCAAAACGTGCACAAGAGATGGAAGCTGATAATCCTGCTGGTCCTGCACCAATAATAATTACATCGATCATCGCTTTTTCACCATCTCTCTCACGATATTTGGATGCTGTTTGCCGCTTTCAACAACCATATTGTTTTCCACTACAGTTAAGCAAGCTCGTACGTTCGTTTGATTGTTTACAGTCACGCGGCATTCAGAACAATGCCCGATATTACAATAAATACCTCGCGGCGTCCCGCTATCTTCATGCACTCTTAACGTTCTTATTCTGTTTGCAAGTAGAGCGGCCGCTATCGTTTCATGTTCATAGGCTTCATATTGTTGACCATTAAATTGAAAATTGATACGCTGACTACTATTTAAACTACCTAAAATAGGGTGATTTATAATTCTATTCATTTATTTTCACCTACCGCCCCAAAAGTAACTGCACGCACTGGTGGTTGATATTTTAATGGAATTTCATTTTGGGATATGTTAGGATTCGCATTTTCTACCATTCGTTCTATCGTCATTCTACATGTTCTGCCGCCGCAAAAACCCATACCAGCACGTGTTCTTAGTTTTAACTCACGAGCTGAGCAATTATATTCAGCAATTGTCGATTGAAGTTGTCCATATGTAACTTCTTCACAACGACAAACAATTAAATTCTCTTTATTCGTCATATGTATTCCTCCTCTAGTTCGGTTTACACAAATTATTATGCAATAACTATGCCAACATAGAGGAGGAGAAGGGGCTGCCCGTAAAAGCCCGATTGGTGAGGGCTGATAATCAAGTGGGGATGAACAAAACCCCCACTGATTAAAGTTTCACTTTATTGTAACCCCAGTCTTTTTAAGCGGTTATATAAAGTGGCCCTCGTTACCCCGAGTTGTTTCGCACATTCTAATTTATTACCATCTAAAATGCGTAAAGCTCTTTCAATTACCTTTTTCTCGTGCTCATCCATTTCTTCTTGTAAAGAAAGAATCATATTATTATTGCTGAGTAATAGGGAATGAGATGTTTTGTTCTCTAAAGTATCATTTGTATGAAACGGTAAATATTCTTGTTTTATAATGCCGTCTGTCGCAAATACGACGAGTCTTTCAACTACGTTGCGGAGCTCGCGAATATTACCGGGCCAATTGTAATGAAGCAGTTCATGCATAATGCTTGAAGGTAAGTCACGAATAGGCCTGTTATAGTTTATTGAAAAATCGTTTAAGAAGGAGTAGGTTAATTCGATAATATCCTCTCGTCTTTCGCGCAGTGGCGGAATGTGCAAGCTAACTACATTTAAGCGATAGTATAAATCTTCCCGGAAAGTTCCTTTTCTCATTTCTTCTTGTAAATCACGATTTGTAGCAGCGATAATGCGGAAATCGATATTAATTTCTTTTTCTCCACCAACTCGGTAATACTTTCGTTCTTGCAGTACACGCAAAAGTTTCACTTGCATATCGAGAGGCATTTCTCCAATCTCATCAAGGAATAAAGTACCGCCTTGCGCGAGCTCTATTTTCCCTTTCTTCCCTTTACTATTTGCACCAGAAAAGGCTCCACGTTCGTAACCAAATAATTCACTTTCAAATAACGCTTCAGGAATTGCACCGCAGTTAATTGAAATAAACGGGGCATTCGCTGTCTCACTTGCTTCATGAATTGCTTTCGCAAACACTTCTTTTCCAACTCCGCTTTCGCCGAGTATTAAAACCGTGGATTTCACTGAACAAACCTTTCTAGCTAATTGAATCGTTCGTTGTATAACAGGGCTTTTTCCATTCATCGCAAGGAAAGGATCGGATGTATCTTTATATTTTGCTACTTCTTGTTCTAATCGGTGCATTTCATGCGACATATTAAATAGTTTTTCATTCAAAGCGACTTGATTTGTAACATCAGTTTCAGAAACGACTGCTCCTATAATTTCATTGTTACAATAAACTGGATTTGAATTAATTAATACGAACAAATCCGGACGAGGCTGATGGAACTGGGCGATTATGCTTTTTCCGTCATGTAATGATTGTAAAATTTCCAAATCTTTATAATCAAAAAAATGTGTAATCGGTTGTCCGATAATTTCGTTATGTTTGACTGAAAAGATTTTTTCAGCGCCATCTGTCCACGTACGAACGCATTCTTTCTCATCAATGACGGTAACAGAAGAATCAGTCGTTTGAATGACAGTGTTATAAAAAGCTAGCAGATCATTGTAAGACTTATAAAGAAATGGAATCATTTGTTGAGCAGTTACACAGCATATAGGATCTAGATTTTCGTTCACAATTACAACTGCCGAATTGTTAGAAAAAGCTTCGATTAACGTAGTGAAAGAGTCCTCTTCATAAATAACTGCGCAACTACATTCTTCAGTAGATGAAGGAAGGTAATAAAAATTTTTACCTTCCTGTTTCATGTGCTGAATGGTGCTTGTACGATCAATTGATAAAATTTTTATAAACTCTTTTATTGTTGGAAATGAAAATGTCATAGCGTCCTCCTGGTATGTATAAAAATTTAGACAGTGATAAAGAAATAATACACCTATTTACGATAAATTTAAAATATTTTTACAAATAAAAATTATTTCATATAAATAGTTCTGTATGTAGAGTTGGCACACCAATTGCATAAATAAAAAGTGAGAGATTTAGGAGAAAGGAGGAGTGCTATATATGAGGCACTGTGACGTTTTAATAATAGGCGGTGGAATTATAGGATGTTCTATCGCTTATTACACTTCAAAATACGGAAGAGACGTAACGATCATTGAAAAAGGAGAATTTGTCAGTGGAACGTCTTCACGGTGTGACGGGAATATTTTAGCGATTGATAAAGACCCAGGGTTTGATAGCCAAATGTCGTTAGTAAGTCAAAAATTAGTAACAGAACTAAGTGAAGAGTTGGAGCACTCATTTGAATATAGGGCGCCAGGAAGCATTCTCGTTTGTGAATCAGACGAAGAAATGGAGGCAGCACAGCAATGGGTAAATCGTCAAAAAGAAGCTGGATTACCGTTTCGAATGCTTGATAGGCAAGATATAAAAGAAGAATCACCATTTTTTGCAGATGATTTATTGGGTGGTTTAGAATGCGCAACTGATTCGACTGTAAATCCATATCTTCTTGCTTTTTCACTTCTTGCAGAATCGAAGAAATTTGGTACAAAAGCTTTTAATCATACAGAAGTGAAAGAAATAAAAAGAGATATAGACGGTTCCTTTATTGTAGAAACGACAAATGGAACGTTTACTGCGAAACAAGTTGTGAACGCAGCCGGTGTGTGGGCTCCTAAAATCGGACAGATGTTAGATGTGAATATACCAATCGAACCGAGAAAAGGGCATATTATTGTAGCTTCAAGGCAACAACACGTAGGTTACCGTAAAGTAATGGAATTTGGTTATTTGATTTCTAAATTTGGTGGAAAACGAAAAGTGGATGCTTTAACTGAAAAGTACGGGGTGGCACTTGTATTTGAACCGACAGAAAGCCAAAATTTTTTAATTGGTAGTAGTAGAGAGTTTGTAGGCTTTCATACGAGGATAAATAACGAGGTTATTAAATGTATTGCGAACAGAGCGATTCGTTTTTATCCGAAAATGGCAGATATGATGGTGATTCGCTCATATGCTGGATTACGCCCGTGGACAGAAGATCATTTGCCAATCATTTCACGAGTGGAACATATTCCGAATTATTTTATTGCAGCAGGACATGAAGGTGATGGGATTAGTCTTGCAGCAGTAACCGGGAAAGTAATTGAAGAGTTATTAAATGACAAAGAAACAATCATTCCTATTGAACAACTTCGTTTGAGTCGTTTTACAGAAAGGGTGTTAAACGGATGAGGTCACAAAGAGTCTTTACGACGATTGATACACATACGGGCGGGAATCCAACGAGGACATTAATTAGCGGACTTCCTAAGTTAATTGGAGAGACGATGGCAGAGAAGATGTTACATATGAAAAAGGAGTATGACTGGATTCGGAAATTGTTAATGAATGAGCCACGTGGTCATGATGTAATGTCAGGAGCGCTATTAACAGATCCGTGTCATCCTGAAGCTGATATAGGTGTTATATACATAGAGACAGGTGGATACTTGCCGATGTGTGGCCACGATACAATTGGTGTATGTACAGCTTTAGTTGAATCAGGTTTAATTCCGGTAGTTGAACCGGTCACTTCTTTAAAGTTAGACACGCCAGCTGGCTTAGTTGAAGTAGATATTTCTGTTCAAGATGGGAAAGCGAAAGAAGTCTCCTTCTGTAACATACCAGCTTTTTTACTGAAAAATATTTCTGTACACGTCGAAGAAGTTGGAACTGTAGAGGCTGATATTGCGTATGGAGGGAATTTTTATGCCATTATCGATGCGAAGTCAGTAGGTCTAGAGTTAGTACCAGAAAACGCATCTACAATCATTGATAAGGCGATTCATATTAGAAATACAATTAATGAGAAGTTTGAAATCATTCATCCAGAGTATTCGTTTATAAGAGGATTAACACATATTGAATTTTACACAGATCCTACTCATGAAAGTGCGCATGTGAAAAATACAGTTGTTGTTCCACCAGGGGGAATTGATCGATCTCCATGTGGTACAGGAACATCAGCGAAGTTAGCTGTATTATACGCTCATAAAAAAATCGACATTGATGAAGAATTCGTTCATGAGAGTATTGTAGGTTCTCTATTTAAAGGGTGTGTCATGAATACAACATATGTCGAAAATATTGAAGCTGTAGTAACGAAAATTACGGGATCCGCTTGGCTTATGGGTATGCATAGATTTTTTTACAATGAAAAGGATCCACTTAAAGAAGGATTTTTGCTAATTCCGCCGATGGAACATGAAACGGAGGATGTAAAATGAACATTCAAAAAATGTATACAGCAGTAGACGTACACGTAAATGGCGAGGCATTTCGTGTAATGAAAGACGTACCATGCAAATACTACTACAGTTTGGAGCAATTAAACGAACAATTTTCAGGTGAATTAGCAGAAGAAATGAAACTTTTATTAAATGAACCACGTGGTTTTATCGGTTTAAATGGATGTATTGTCGTTCCTTCTATTCATAATGAAGTGGATGCAGCTGTATTGTTTTTTAATCATGAAGGATCTATTCCTCTTCATTACGGAGGTATTGTCGCAGTAATAACGATGTTACTAGAAAGCGGGTATTTAAAAAAGAGAGAGTCTAATCAATACAAAATCGAAACGCTATCTGGAATATTTTCAGTGGATGCATATGTAGAGAATGATGAAGTTGTATCTGTTTCGTTTGAAAGCAAACTATGTTATATGATTGAGAAAAATTTAAAGGTTGGTAATATAAGTTACTCTCTCATACAGGCAGATAAAGTATATGCAGTTGTAGAAAAGGATACGTATTCGCCAGAAATCAGTATTGAAAACATCTCTAAATTAAAAAAATGGGGTGAAGCTACACTTCAATCTATACAAAAACAGTCATTAATAAAAAGACTTATTTTAGTAGATTCTATGCAAAAAGAAAAGAACCATATAAAGTCGATTACATTTCATGAAGATAACTTTATAGTACGTTCGCCGGGTTTTGTTTCTACTATTGTGTCTTATGTTCATACATTATTTAAAAATGATTATATAGCGGATAAACCTTTTAGAAATGAAAGTATTTTTAATAGCTTTATAACAGTAGAAAAAGTGAAGAAAGAAGAACTCGGATACATTTTTCGATTTGAAAGTAGAGGGTTTATTACAGGTATGCAAATATTTATATTAGATCCTACTGATCCGTTTCCAACAGGTTTCTTATTAAAATAATATGTTAAAGGGAGAGATAAAGATGCAAAAAATTAAAGGGGCATTTCCAGTATTAATAACACCGATGGATGAATTTCAAGAGATTGATTGGAAAGGCGTAAAACAAAACGTAAACTACTTTATTGAGCAAAAGGTAGCTGGAATTATTATTAATGGAAGTACGGGGGAATTTGTTAGTTTATCAAAAGAAGAACGATTTAACATGGTAGAAACAGTATTAAAAGAAGTTGATGGCCGTATTCCAGTTATTGTTGGAACTGCTGCGGAGACGACGAAAGAAACGATTGAATATACGAAACATGCAGAAGCGCACGGAGCAGATTGTGCATTAATTATAAACTCGTATTATTGTAAACCGAAAGAAGAGGAAATCTATTTTCATTTTAAAGAAATCTCAAACGCTGTAAATATACCAATTATGCTATATAATAACCCATTTACTTCTGGTGTTGATATGAGTACAGAGCTAATGCTCCGTATTGGAAAAGAATGTGAAAATGTTACACATATTAAAGAATCTAGCGGAGATATTCGAAAAGCGAGAGATTTAGTAAGACAAGGCGAAGGTGCTTTTCAAGTCTTCTGTGGGTCTGAAGATTTAGTTATGGAATCTTATTTAGTTGGTGCCTCGGGATGGGTTTCGGTAGCAGGAAATATCGTTCCAGGTCTCGTTACGAAAATGTATGAGCATTTTCAAAATGGTGAATTAGAAAAAGCGTGGGAAATGAACGATGCTATTTTACCACTTTGCGAGTTTCTTGAAGGATCAGGGAAATATGTACAAATCGTTAAACGTTCAATGGAACTACACGGGCAAGTTGGCGGACCTTCTCGTTATCCGAGACTCGGATTAACTGAAGAGGAAGATCAAAAGCTTCAAACGATTTTATCAAAAATTGCAGCTCATGCAGCTGTTTAAACAAGGAGGAGAGCATATATGTTAACGACAAACATTGAGTTGAAACCAAAAGTGAAAGCGTTTTTAAATGAAGAAATTAAAATGTTTATTAATGGCGAATTTGTTCCTTCTATTAGTGGAAAGACATTTGAAACATACAATCCAGCGACAGAAGATGTGCTAGCCGTCGTATGTGAAGCACAAGAAGAAGATATTGATATCGCAGTAAAAGCGGCGAGATTTGCTTTTGAATCAGGCCCGTGGGCAGAGATGACTACTGCTGAAAGAGCACATCTTATTTATAAATTAGCAGATTTAATTGAAGAGCATAGAGAAGAATTAGCACAGCTAGAAGCTTTAGACAATGGAAAACCATATCAAGTAGCACTGGATGATGATATTTCAGCAACTGTAGAAAATTATCGTTATTACGCCGGATGGGCTACAAAAATTATCGGGCAAACAATTCCGATTTCAAAAGATTATTTAAATTACACACGCCATGAACCGGTTGGTGTTGTAGGTCAAATTATTCCATGGAATTTTCCGCTCGTTATGTCTTCTTGGAAAATGGGAGCCGCTCTTGCGACAGGTTGTACGATTGTATTAAAACCAGCAGAGCAAACACCTTTATCTTTACTATATACAGCGAAGCTTTTTAAAGAAGCTGGTTTTCCAAACGGTGTTGTAAACTTTGTACCAGGTTTCGGCCAAGAAGCAGGAGCTGCAATTGTAAACCATCATGATATTGATAAAGTAGCTTTCACAGGTTCAACAGTTACAGGGAAATATATTATGCTTCAATCTGCAGAAACAATTAAACATGTAACACTAGAACTTGGTGGTAAGTCACCAAACATCATTTTAGAAGATGCTGACTTAGAAGAAGCGATTAACGGTGCGTTCCAAGGAATTATGTATAATCATGGTCAAAATTGTAGCGCAGGATCTCGAGTTTTCGTTCATCGAAAGCACTATGAAACAGTCGTAAATGAACTTGTAAAAATGGCAAATGAAGTGAAGCTTGGGGCAGGTATGGAGGCGGAAACTGAAATGGGACCGCTCGTATCTAAAAAACAACAAGAGCGTGTGCTAAATTACATTGAACAAGGAAAAGCTGAAGGTGCTACTGTTGCAGCTGGCGGTGAACGTGCATTTGAAAAAGGTTATTTTGTACAGCCAACCGTATTCACAAATGTTACTGATGATATGACAATTGTTAAGGAAGAAATCTTTGGACCAGTTGTCGTTGTACTTCCATTTGACTCGACAGAAGAAGTAATTGAAAGAGCGAATCGCTCTTCATATGGGCTTGCTGCGGGTGTATGGACACAAAATATTAAAACAGGACATCAAGTTGCCAATAAATTAAAGGCAGGAACAGTGTGGATTAATGATTATAACTTAGAAAATGCTGCTGCACCATTTGGTGGATATAAGCAATCTGGTGTTGGACGGGAATTAGGTTCATACGCCCTTGATAACTATACAGAAGTGAAAAGTGTTTGGGTAAATATTAAGTGATACTCTATTCAGTCGGGAGTCTTTTCATCCCTGCTGAATAGTAGTTGAACCAATCAGGCATTTACGGGTAGGTGATTTTCCACCTTACTTCCTTTGTGTTCAACGCATGAGGTGGGAATCATACTACCCACAAATAGCGGGATAAAAGAATGATGAAATATAGTAAGAGATGCGGACAACTGGTAGGTAGGATAAAGGTTGTCCTTTTTCTTATATATAAAATTGCTTTTTCAAAAGAATTATAAGGGGGATTTGGATGGAGAAATTAGTAGAATGGTTAGTAGGGCAAGTATGGAGTATTGGTTTAGTTGTTTTTGCATTAGGAGCAGGAGTGTATTTTACAATTGCAACTCGTTTTTTACAAATTCGTTATTTTAAAGAGATGATTAAACTATTATTTGAAGGAAAGAGCTCAGAGACTGGGATATCATCCTTTCAAGCATTTTGTTTGGCGTTATCAGGTAGGGTTGGAATAGGGAATATCGCAGGGGTCGCGACAGCTATCGCTTTTGGCGGACCTGGAGCTGTATTTTGGATGTGGATGATGGCTCTATTAGGAGCGGCTAGTGCATTTGTTGAATCAACATTAGCACAAGTATATAAAAGTAAAGTAGGAAATGAATACCGCGGTGGTACACCATATTTCATTGAAAAAGGTTTGAAAATGAAATGGTTTGCGGTCGTTGTAGCAGTGGTTGTAACACTTTCATATGGCGTTTTATTACCAGGGATTCAATCAAGTAGTATCGCGGTTGGATTTGAAAACTCTTCTGGCATTAGTAAATATATAACTGGTATATTTTTAGTTGTATTATTGGCAGCGATTATTTTTGGTGGAGTAAAGAGAATTGCAGGCGTTTCACAAATGTTAGTTCCATTTATGGCAATTGGGTATGTAATTGTTACATGTATCGTATTAATTGCGAATGTAACGGAAATTCCAAGTATGTTTGCTTTAATTTTCTCAAGTGCATTTGGTGTAAATGAAATGTTTGGAGGAATCGTTGGGGCAGCTATTGCATGGGGAGTAAAGCGTGCAGTATTTTCAAACGTTGCGGGTGTAGGAGAAGCAACATATAGTTCTGCAGCTGCTGAAGTATCGCATCCTGCAAAACAAGGGTTAGTTCAAGCGTTTTCTGTATATATCGATACAATTGTAGTATGTACAGCGACAGCTCTCATGATTTTAATAACAGGTATGTATAATGTTATACCTGAAGGGAAAAGCGCTATTGTACAGAATATAGGAAATGTGGAAGCAGGTCCAATTTATACACAACAAGCAGTTGAAACTGTTATGACTGGATTTGGTCCGATATTTATTTCAATCGCAATCTTCTTCTTCGCATTTACAACTTTACTCGCTTACTACTATATCGCTGAAACGACGCTTACTTATTTAGATGGTGGGCTCAAATATAGTTGGTTAAAACCAGTATTAAAAATTGGATTTTTAATTATGGTATACATCGGTAGTGTAGAATCAGCTTCGTTCTTATGGAACCTTGGAGATTTAGGAATTGGTAGTATGGCATGGTTAAACCTTATAGCAATCCTATTGTTAAGCAAAACTGCATTAAAAGTGTTAAAAGACTATGAAACGCAGAAAAAAGAAGGGAAAGATCCGGTTTTCGATCCTAAAAAAGTAGGAATTGAAGGTTTAACGATTTGGGAAGAGCGGAGTAAAGAGGTTGAAAGGAAAAGTTCAAAAGAAAAAGTGTCAGTAGATAATGGGCTGAAACTGTAGACGTGCAAATTTAAAAGTAAAATAAACTGAAAATTCATTATATTTTTAAAGTAAATATTTGTATATGTCCTTCATTTTATCTCATACTAAAGTAAGTGTGAATAAAATGAATGGAGGATATACGATGGAAAATCAACAATATGGCTCTATAAATGATGTATTACTTGATTACAAAGAAGGTATAGGGAATTTTACGCAACAAATCCCTGAAATTGCAGAAACATATAACGCTTTTACACAAGCATGTTTTCAGGAGGGTACATTAACTAAAAGAGAAAAGCAGCTCATTGCATTAGGGATTAGTTTAGCAACACAAGACGAATATTGTACGATTTATCATACGAAGGGCTGTATTGACCAAGGATGTTCTGATAAAGAAATTTTAGAAGCGTGTGGTGTTTCAGCAGCATTTGCTGGGGGAGCTGCAATGAGTCAGGCAGTAACCTTAGTACAAGAGTGTCTGGTGGAATTGAAACATCAAAGTCATTAAACAAGAAAAAGCCCTCCTTAAAATATTCTTTTAAGGGGGACTTTCTAGTTTAGCCTAATTTTTTTGAAAGAGTTTCAATTGTTTCATATAATCGATAGCTTTTGTTTTATTCCTTTGTGTAGAAACATATTGTGCCTCGTTTATATCTCTATAATAATTATTAAATATTTCTTCAGAAAGAATTCCGTCAGAGACAGCCTTTTTAACTGCACAGTGTGGTTCATTTGTATGCGAACAGTTAGAAAATTTACATCTCCGAGATATACCTACAATATCTTCATATCCAAAATCAAAGTTATCTTTATGTTCTATCAAGTCAAATTCCATTTTACTAATAATTTATCCCTCCACTTTTGAAAAAGTTTTGTAGAATCATACAGTCAAATTATATTGTTTTTAATATGTACCTATTTTAATATTCTATATTTCCGTAAATCGATTTCTCTACATCAGGGAGAAGTGTGTATATACTCTTACCGATTAAAGATTCTAATTCATTCTTAATTGTGTAGAATCCCTTCCAATGTAAAGCGGTATGAGAGGTTGTTCCGTGTCGTAAACCAACTGAAATCAATCTTTTTTCAAGAGTAGTAAAGCCTTCCGCATCAGCAAGTGCGTCACAGAGGGTAATGACCTTATTGTATAAGTCGTAGTCACTATTTCTATTCAATATTTCAATTAACCGGCTTTCCATATAATCGGGAACAAGGCTCCACTCCGCTGCGATATCTATATGCTCATTTTTGCAAGGAAATGAATGCGTCACACAAATAATGGCGTTCCCTGTATACCCTAAATCATTCATATACATATAACCATCATAGGAATGAATAACAGATTTAGTAAAACCTTTGTATCTTCCTATATCATGCAGGAGGGCAGCATTGTATGCTATGTCAGCATCTAGGTCGTACCCATTATTAATAAGTTCTACAACTATCTTTTCAGTTGCAAGGGCAACATTACGTGAATGTTCGAACCACGGACCTGGGTTTTGTTCATATGCCCACTCGAGTAATTCTTTTGCGTATGTCCTGTCTAAAATATATTTCATATAGTTATCCTTTCTCTAAAAAATCGTATTTTAAATAATTTCATCTTAGAATTTCATTATTCCTTCTTTAAAAGTTGTTACAATGAAACAAAAGGGGGAAAAGGAATGCAAAGTATAGTAATAGAAGAAATTAACCGACTTGATGAAGATATTGAAGTGCTTTCTGAACTGTTGAAAACTGTAGTAGATGATGGAGCGTCAATAGGTTTTTTACCTCCACTAGAAGGAAAAGAAGCAGCGAAGTATTGGCAAACGGTATTAGCACCAGAAGTGATATTATATGTTGCCAAAATAAACAATGAAGTGGCAGGCAGTGTTCAATTACATCTAGTTACAAAGCCTAACGGGATACATAGAGTAGAAATTTGCAAGTTAATGACTCATCCAAACTTTAGACGTAACGGTATTGGACGTTCACTTATGCAAAAAGCAGAGGAACGAGCAAAGCAAGAAAACAGGTCTCTTTTAGTGTTAGATACTAGAGAAGGAGATCCTTCGAATAGATTGTACAAATCATTAGACTATCAAGAAGTTGGAAAAATACCGGAATATGCAATTTCTCCGAATGGTGAGTTAGATGCAACGGTAATTTATTATAAAGTGATTTAGTTTTTTATTTGAAAGGGAGATAATTTCAAACGACATATTTGTTATTATGTCTGTGTGTGGATTTATAAAAAAGATTGATAATTTAAAACAATGTTTGATAAACCCCTGTAACTTCATCTGGAATGTTCAATTAAAGAGCCAGTTTGCAGAGGGTTTTAATAGGTTTTTTAGAGTTATTATTTAAATAGGGATTTTGAAGTCTTTTGGTGAATATTAAATGTTAATCTAAAAGATGGAGGTTGCTGTGATGTTGAAACTGTTTCAATATAATTGGCAAGTTCGTGATGATTGGTTTACATTGTGCGAAGACATGCCGGATGAAGAACTATTAAAGAAACGGGTCGGTGGGTTCGACAGTATCCTATATACCTTATTTCACATTGTAGATGTGGAATATATGTGGATCTTAGGTTTGCGAGGTGAACCAGTGCTTGAGGAGCCGTTGTTTGAAGAGTATGCCAGCTTGCAAAAAGTGAAAAATCTTTCAGCTCAATACCATGAGAAAGTGAAGCAATTTGTGACATCTTGGACAAATGAAATG
Organism: Bacillus altaicus; assembly: GCF_042136375.2. NCBI lineage: Bacteria > Bacillati > Bacillota > Bacilli > Caryophanales > Bacillaceae > Bacillus > Bacillus altaicus. The sequence goes on from NZ_CM143394.1 coordinate 2,789,607, forward strand.
AATTCTCGAAAACTTTCAGAAACTGATTTCAATGAAGAACCGATTAGCTCTAGAGACGCACCAATTAGGCGCCGAGTCATTGAATGTACACACGGAGAGATAATACGTCATGTCATTGTCCACGAAATCCACCATATCGGCCAGTTATCTATATGGGCACGTGAAATAGGAAAGGAGCCTGTTTCCGCAAATCTGAGAGGAAGAGGGCTATTCGATAATTAGACTGCCTTTGCCAATTTCGCAGTTAATAACGTAGTGCAAGTTCCATCTTTATTTTAACGAAAAGATAACCTTTGACCACCTAAAATATTTTAGATGGTCTTTTTTTGTGAAAACGATGAAAAATATAGAAGAAACTGCAATAATTTATAAAAAAATACGCTTTAAATATTGTCATATTTGCTTCTTTAAGATATCCTTTTCATGAAGAGGTGGAAAACATGGAAAAAGTACTAGTTTTCGGGCATAAAAACCCAGATACAGATGCAATTTGTTCTGCGATTGCTTATGCAGAATTGAAAAAAGAATTAGGAATGAATGCTGAGCCTGTACGTTTAGGTGAAATCAGTGGTGAAACTCAATTTGCGTTAGACTCTTTTAAAGTAGAAGGACCGCGTTTTGTTGAGACAGTAGCAAACGAAGTGGACAATGTTATTTTAGTTGACCATAACGAACGCCAACAAAGTGCTAACGATATCGAATCTGTTCGTGTGTTAGAAGTTATTGACCATCACCGTATTGCTAACTTTGAGACAAGCGATCCTATATACTACCGTTGTGAGCCAGTTGGTTGTACAGCTACAATCTTAAACAAAATGTACAAAGAAAATGGTGTTGCAATTCGTAAAGAAGTTGCAGGTTTAATGTTATCTGCAATTATTTCAGATTCTTTACTGTTCAAATCTCCAACTTGCACAGAACAAGACGTAGCAGCAGCTCGTGAATTAGCGGAAATCGCTGGTGTAGATGCAGATAGCTACGGCTTAGAAATGTTAAAAGCTGGTGCTGACTTAAGCGGAAAAACAATGGAGCAATTAATCTCCCTTGACGCTAAAGAATTCCAAATGGGTAACGCGAAAGTTGAAATTGCACAAGTAAACGCTGTTGATACAAACGACGTTCTTGTACACCAAGCGGAACTTGAAAAAGTTATCTCTGCAGTAGTGGAAGAAAAAGGTTTAGACCTATTCTTATTCGTTGTAACTGACATCTTAACTAACGATTCTGTTGGTCTTGCGATCGGTAAAGCAACAGACGTTGTTGAGAAAGCATACAACGTAACATTACAAAACAACACAGCTACTTTAAAAGGTGTTGTATCTCGTAAAAAACAAATCGTTCCTGTATTAACAGAAACATTCCAAGCTTAATATTATTGAGTATGGATAAACAGAAAGGACAAGTAGTCGGATTGGCTGCTTGTCTTTTTTTATTATAAAATTACAGATGGGAAATAAAAAAGGATAGCAGTTGCTATCCTTCTTATCGTTCATTCATAAGATCGTTTCTTATTTATATAAAATGTAATAATAGCAGTAATAATGAAAATAGGTATTGCGTACGCTTGCCCAACAAAGAATTTCCAACCTACAGTATTATAACCCTCAGATGCTGGAATGATAATCGCGATGATACAAACAATAATATAAGCTAATAATGCTGGGAGTATATTTTTCATAGTTGTTCACCTCCTTTTCATACTATATTTACATATTATATTATTGAATAGTGATTAGGCGATTAAGTATACTTGATTTTACGAAATCTTCACAAATCCACTAAAGAGTGAGGGGTATGCATGCTGTATGAAAGTGACTTTAGTACGGTGTGTTTATGTAATAATATAAATGGTTTAATTGAATGTTCTAAAATAAATCAAACCATTTATAGAAAATAATGTAATTTTATCTTTCGAGATTATTATATAGTATTCTGTAAAAAAATGTACTGAAAAATTTATATTTTATAAGAAAGTTAGAAGTGAGGTAAGAAATAACGATGAAAAGGTTATGTATAATTCCATGCGGAAAAAAGAAAATTTGGGATAAGTACCCAGATTACGGAGAGGCAGAGGCAAAAGATGTATATATTAGTCCATTCGGAAAAGCATGTCAGGCATATGCAACTGAGTTTTTCGAGAACTGGGTTATATTATCAGCGAAGCATGGATTTTTAAGACCAAATGATATTGTAAAAGAAAACTATGATCTTGCATTTGATTCAAAGAGTGATGAGATTATCAGCATTGAACAATTAAAACAACAGATGATTGATAAAGGCTTACTTCAGTTTGATGAAATAGTCTTACTTGCAGGGAAGAAGCATAAGAAAGTAGTGACAAAATTATATCCAGAAGAAATCATTACATATCCGTTAGAAGGGTGTAAAGGGATTGGGTATATGTTGCAGAGGTTGAAAGGGGCAGTGGAGGCGCAAAAGGAAGTATAGAAATAAATTAGTAATATAGATTCAAATTATACCAAATTAATACATTTAAAATAGACTAGTAAACAAGCCTTTTTCGTTTTTAAACATAGAATATGATGAACGCTATTGAGGGGAGAGTCATATTCATGTGTAATAATTGTGGTTGTAGACGCAGAGATTGTAATAGATTTTGGGATGATTTAATGTTTGGAAGATGTAGACGCAGAGATTGTGATGATTGTGGTTGTAGACGTAAACGTGACTGTGATTGTGATGATTGCCGTCGCAATCGTAAACGTGACGACGATGATGATAAATGTCGTAAGTGGTAATATTTTAAAAAGAGTACTTTGAAGTAAGTACTCTTTTTGTGTATAAACCTTTTAAATTCCATCTTGAACAGATTTTTTTTCAATTTCCCATGAATCTTGTTTTATAATCTTTAAAGCTACATTAGTACCATTAGATTCCTTATAAAAGATATATCCGTGGTTTGATTTAACGTAAGTTAAAGGTTCGCCAATGCAATCTTTAGAACAAGATGTGTTAATAATTTCAATTAATGATAATTCACTCGGATCAGTTTTACTAGCATTTATTAGAGTATCAAGGTTCGTTTTACGAAAACCTTGTAAGTTTACATCGAAATTCTTTTCTATTTCTCCAGTAACGTTAATATTCATTACTTCAACTGAATTTTTCTTTTCTAAAAGAAAACCATTTCCATAAAGGAATTTTGTATATCCAAGCCATGCGATTAAAAATAGTATAAAAAACATACCAGCTGTTTTAAGTTTTCGAAGCCGTTTACTTACGATTGTTTCTGAATATTTCATTCAGCTTAATCCTCCAATGTTTTTATTTTAAAGTATGCTTGGATACATATATTTAGAAGAGGATGAAAGTTAGCGATCAAGTGATTCAAAAAAGAAAGCATCCGAAGTTAGATACTTTCTTTTTGGCAATTAGCGCTATCTGTTAGTTACTTGTTTCATAAGAGGTCTTATTTCCTTAACAGGTGGTTTTTTATCATAGGCATCAACGTAAGAAAAGAAATAATTCAAGTTTCTAAGAAGTCCTTTTCCTATTTTAGCGCTTAAGAAGGGGAATACTTGTCCAGTGTAATCATCGAGAGATTTACAGTAGTACTTTTCATCTAAGTATATGCTGTATTTACATGTTAGTTCTACTAATGAGTTACCTTCATCATCAAATACTTCTTTAGAATCAATAATGTCTATTAATGCGAATTTTTCATTCAGATAAACTTTCTTCTTTTTCTCGTGCTTATTTGTAAGGATAAATACGAGACCAATTGCGTTAATCAAACTATGTCCTCCTATAAAAAACGGATATTAATAAAATATATCGATATACGTTAAATGTAAAGAGGAGTGGGGAAATATCATTGATAGAAAACTAAATAAGCCGATTTGTTTTTTCAAATCGGCTTATTTTTATTGAAATACTTGCGGAAATTGTTTTACGATTGCATCTGTTATCATGTCGGCCATTTCTAATGCTTCTTTTTCAATTTTATCGTATAGTTTTACACTGGCATCATAATCCTTATTTAGGAAGGCGAGTGCTTCCGCTTTCGTTAACGCTAAATGCTCATAAAACATTTTTCTAAATGCTTCTTTTTCTATATAGGGGTTGATACTGGTTAGAAACTCAACAATTTCATCTCCATTAGCGTACCACTTCTTTTCTATAGCGGCCGCTGCGTTTTGATCACCAGCTTTTGCGGCTTTAACAAGATCAGCAGCGATTGTTAAGTGGTCTTTAATTAATGCACTATATTTTTTTACTGCATCTTCACCGTAGAATGGTTCAAGTGATAGGCCCATGTGTGTTGCATTTTGTAGAAGACGTCCAACAGTAACGTTTACGTCTGGCAAGTTAAAGATGATGCCTATAATGGCTAATCGCGTCCAAGTGACGTGTTGTTCCCATAAAGAACGCATATATCCTTTTAAAAAGTTTTCGTTTTTACTAACTCGGTAATTTCGTACAAATGAATCGAAGTTTCCATTAGTGATATGATAAGGGGAGTAATACGATTGCCAATAAGTATACATAAATAGTTACACTCCTTTGAACATGTATATCTCACAATATGATAAACGTTATTTTTAAGTTACGTGTCCAAGAGTTTTTTTGAGAGTTGGAAAAGGAGAAAGTTGAAAGGGAATAAAAACATACTTATGATATATACGAATCAAAAGAATTTTAAAATAATAGAGGTCCTGCAAGGGAAATTGCAGGACCTCAAAAGGGTATTGCCGAGATGTCGGACTCGACTACGTAATATTAGCATAAAAATTTTAAAAAATAACCTGGTAAATGCGTCCAAATGAAAAGGATAATTTTTAATAAAGTTAAAGGGATCTGCTTCCCGCAGCAGATCCCCTTAACTAGATAATGTTGATGAGCAAAAACTCATCTAGAGTACCTTCATAGTAACAAATGAAATTCACTTTGTGTATTGAGAAAAAATGAATTGCTTGTATGAATGTAGCAGATTTATATTTTGCTTTTTGGAATTATAATCATTTGTGGAGAGTGGAATAGGGTTCTAAAATGGAGAAGAGACTTTTCAGCCAGGCTACGATACATTGCAATATGTAAGTATAAAAAAGACCTGCTAATTTAAGCAGGTCAACATAAGGGGTTTATCTAACAGATTATTATATATGGTAACAACTGTATTGTAGTAAGTCTATAACTTATATGTTGAGAAAATTTGTTTGAATAATATATATTTGGCACATGTATTAACGTTTAAAAAGTTGAAAAAGGAAATTCATAAGCTTGCTATAAGAAAATAAGGGCTGATACTTATAAAATGATTCATATTTCCACGCATCATTATTAGAGAATTGGAGTTGTTTATTTGACTCTTTAGGCTTGATAGAACTATTGTAACTACGTTTCATAATTTAACCTCCTCAAATTCACATGTATACGATTAGTAGTATTCTAGGAAGGCGAATAAAATGAATATTTATGTTGAAATTTTTTCTTCTTGTATACTTAGATTTGTGTTTTACATGTTGTAAAACGTAGAAAACAACTAAAACACTGATACTAATTAATATCCAACACGAAGAGAAACTTAGAATAATGCAAAAGGATGGCGTGAATCAGTACTTTCATGATGCATAAGTGATGATATAATAGGAATAGATGAAAGATATAGAAAAGCAGGTGACTCTTTTTTGTTTACAAAAGCACAAGAACTTTTAGCGTCTTATTTCGGTTATTCGTCATTCCGAAGAGGACAAGATGAAACAATTAAAAATGTATTAGATGGGAAAGATACAGTTTGTATTATGCCTACGGGCGGTGGTAAGTCAATTTGTTATCAAATTCCCGCATTAGTATTCGAAGGAACGACATTAGTTATCTCACCTTTGATTTCACTTATGAAAGATCAAGTAGATACATTAATACAAAACGGTATTTCCGCTACATATATTAATAGTTCTATTTCTATTACAGAAGCGAATCAACGAATTCAATTGGCGAAACAAGGGCATTACAAGTTGCTTTACGTGGCGCCTGAGCGTCTTGATTCTATGGAGTTTGTTGATCAACTTATCGATATGAAAATCCCGATGATAGCAATTGATGAGGCACACTGTATTTCACAGTGGGGTCATGATTTTCGTCCTAGTTATTTACATATACATCGCATATTAGATTATCTTCCAGAAAAACCGCTCGTTTTAGCATTAACAGCAACAGCAACACCACAAGTACGTGATGATATTTGCAATACGCTTGAAATTAATCAAGAAAATACAATTATGACAACGTTCGAGCGCGAGAACTTATCGTTTTCAGTAATTAAAGGACAGGATCGTAATGCGTATTTAGCAGATTATATTCGTCAAAATCAGAAAGAATCTGGGATTATTTATGCAGCTACAAGAAAAGTAGTCGATCAGTTATATGAAGATTTAGGGAAAGCAGGAGTTTCGGTATCAAAATATCATGCTGGTATGAGTGATCACGATCGAAATGAACAGCAAGAACTCTTTTTACGAGATGAAATCAGCGTTATGGTAGCGACATCAGCGTTTGGAATGGGGATTGATAAATCGAATATTCGTTACGTTATTCATTATCAACTTCCAAAAAATATGGAAAGTTACTATCAAGAAGCAGGGCGTGCTGGTCGTGACGGATTAGATAGTGAATGTATTTTGTTATATTCTTCTCAAGATGTGCAAGTACAACGCTTTTTAATCGATCAATCAACTGGAGAATCACGTTTTTCAAACGAACTTGAAAAACTCCAAAATATGACCGATTACTGTCATACAGAACAATGTTTACAATCATTTATTTTGCAATACTTCGGAGAAGAGCCGAAAGAAGATTGTGGCCGCTGCGGTAATTGTACGGACGACCGTGAAAGTATCGATGTGACGAGAGAATCACAAATGGTACTATCTTGTATGATTAGGACGAACCAACGATTCGGAAAGCAAATGATTGCACAAGTATTAACTGGATCTAAAAATAAGAAAGTCATTGAATTTAATTTTCATACTTTACCAACGTACGGACTTTTATCAAACCGTAGTGTGAAAGAAGTCAGTGAGTTTATTGAGTTTTTAATTTCAGAAGAGTTAATCGCAGTTGAACATGGTACGTATCCGACATTAAAAGTAACGGAAAAAGGAAAAGAAATATTACTTGGTAAAGAGAATGTTTTACGCAAAGAACGAGTAGAAACGAGACAAATTGTTCAAGACCATCCTTTATTTGAAGTGCTTCGTGAAGTGCGTAAAGAAATTGCGCAAGGAGAAGGTGTACCGCCGTTCGTTATTTTCTCTGACCAAACGTTAAAAGATATGTGTGCGAAAATGCCACAAAGTGACTCCGAACTCCTAACTGTAAAAGGAATCGGAGAACACAAACTTGTGAAGTACGGGTCTCACTTCTTACAAGCAGTTCAGCACTTTATTGAAGATAATCCAAACTATGCTGAATCAATTAAGACTGAAGTTGTTTCAGAGAGTAAAAAATCAGGAAAAGCGTCAGCGAATTCTCATATAGAAACATATGAAATGTATAAACAAGGCATTGATTTAAATGAGATTGCGAAAGATAGAGGTCTATCAAGACAAACAATTGAAAACCATTTAATCCGCTCTTTTGAAGATGGTATGGAAGTAGAGTGGCAAAGCTTTGTTCCAACAGAGTATGAAGCTCTTATTGAAACTGCCGTACAAAATGCAGAAGGTGGTTTGAAATCTATTAAAGAACAGCTTCCAGGTGAAGTGAGTTACTTTATGATTCGTGCATATTTACAAATTAGAAAGTAGAGAGCAATAAAAAGGGGATAGGGACATATGCATCATGTTTTCGTGTATGGCACGTTAAGAAAAGAGCAAACGAATGCTCATTATATGCAAGGTGCAACATGCATCGCAGACGGAGCATGGACATATGGCAAATTATTTGATACAAACGAAGGGTATCCTGCAATGATTTGTTCAATCGAGGAAAAAGTATATGGGGAAGTTTATGAAGTAAATAGTGATGTTCTGCAAAAATTAGATGAACTTGAAGAATATACAGGTAATGCAGAGAGGGATTTATATGACCGGATTACTCAAACTATTTATTTTGGGGATATAGAAATACATGCATATGTGTATGTTGCTCAAGATAGAGAAATGTTAAAGAAAGTTATCATTTCTGGTGATTGGGTGGAGTATCAAAAAGAAAAATAAAAGCAGCTATAGAATGATGTGAAAGCAGATAGTGGAATAATCCATTATCTGCTTTTTGAATTTATACTTTTAAAATTCTTATTATTTCGATGAATTCATATTAAAAACGCCATCCTTTTTGTATATTTCTATAAAAAGAATAGCGTTTTTTTCGTTATACGGATACAAATTTACATTATCTTGATAATAGTAATAGGGCGAGAATCTATTATGTTTAACCAATAATAAAATGACACAATTGACAAAACATACATCGGTGTTATAATGATACATTGTTATCAAGGTAACAAAATATCGTTTTTTACATTAAGGATGTGAAATTATGAAACAAATAAATGAAAAAAATACAAAAATTAAAGTTGAACGTGTGCAAACTGGTATTAGGATGGAAAAAAGAATGGTAAAAGTTTTGAAAGCGATGGCAGAATATCATGATATTTCGCTAGGCGTTCTTCTTGAAAGAATCGTTCTACATTCTTTTGAAAATAAACCTGTATTTAGCGATGCAAGTCTTGAAAAAGTTAAAGCTATAAAAGAAGTTTACGATATGGATTATGGCCTAGAAATAAGTCGTCAGTGGAATGCTTCGGATAACTAGAATGATTATTTTCACATACAGTGCCATCTAGATTTTTTGTAAGCAACCTATGAAGTGAAAAAAATAAAGAGAGAGAAAATTTTGTTCTAAGGATACTTCAAAATCTTAGATAAAGAGGCATGCTTTTCTATATTTCAGAAAATTATAAATCTAGCTATTGACTTTATGAATGGATTTTTAATACAATTATGTCTTGACTAAAAAAATTGGAACGGACAGGAGGGAATCATCAAATGAACAACACTTTTGAAGAAGAGTTAAAAAAAATGAAAGATACTTTAAGTACGATGGATGATCAATTAGAACAGCTTGAAAAAATTCCGGTTTATTATGGAGAAGATTTTAAAGAGCAAATTCTTGAAAGTATGAGGGAGTCTAATAGACAAAGCTTACGTATTGGTGTACATGAGCCGTATTTTGGAAGATTAGACTTTCAGGAGGATGGCAAGGAAGAAGTTATGCCGATTTACATTGGTAAAGTAGGTGTTTCAGATAAAGATACGATGAAACCAATTGTAATTGATTGGCGTGCACCTGTCGCAAGTATGTTTTATTCATTTACCGGTGGTGAAGAATTAGCATTTTATCATTCACCAGACGGATTAGTAGAAGGCGATGTTTATTTAAAGCGAAACATTTCCATTCGAAAAAGAGAACTAGAACGTGTTGTTGATACATATGTGAAAGGAAATGAAGATGTCTCGCATGCTGATGATTTTCTTCTATATCGATTAGGTGAGAATAAAGATAATAAATTAAAAGATATCGTTTCGACTATACAATCGGAGCAAAATGATATTATACGTGCGGAAAGAAACTTACCATTATTAATTCAAGGGGTTGCAGGGAGTGGAAAAACAACGATCGCTTTACATCGCCTTGCTTTTTTAATTTATGAGTATCGTGAACAACTTGAAGCGGAGAGAATGATCGTATTCGCTCCAAATAGTTTGTTTTTAGACTATATTTCGAGTGTACTTCCTGAGTTAGGGGTAGGAAATATTAGTCAAACAACGTTTTCAGATTGGGCATTACGTACGTTAGATGGTTCGGTGAAACTAAAGCAAACAGAAGAAAAATTGAAAGAAGCTTTTTCAATTAATCGCGACGAAAAAAAGGTTATGCTCGGTAAATTAAAAGGCACGCTGGAATTTAAGTCGTTTATTGAAGAAAGAATGATTCAATTTGAAAAAGAGTTAGTGCCAACAAAAGATTTTGAGGCATGGGATAAAGCAGTTATTCCAGTGGAAGACGTTAAAAAGTGGATGCAAGTTGAATATAAACATTATCCATTAAAGAAAAGAAGAGAACGTTTAGTTGGCCGAATGAAGCGCTGGATTGAAATTGAACTTAAAAAGTTTGGAGAAACAAACGAGAAAAAGTTACTAAAAAAAGAAGCGACAAAGAGATTGAACACATATATGAATTTTTGGCCAAAAATGAGCCCGCTTTCACTGTATAGTTCAATGTTGAAGAGTAAAGAAATACTCGAATTATTACCTGAAGAGCTTGTTCAAGAAACAGAAAAGAATAGTCGTAAAAAAGAAGTGTATGTAGAAGACTTACCAGCTTTAATTTACATACATCATCGCATAACAGGAATTGAAATCGGACAGAAGTTCCATCACGTCGTTATTGATGAAGCGCAAGATTTCTCTCCTTTCCAAGTTTATGTATTAAAAGAAATTACACTTGGTAATTCTTTCACTATATTAGGTGATTTATCTCAAGCGATTTATGATTATCAAGGAATTGAAGACTGGGGTGCTTTTAAGGAAGTTTTCCAAGAAACAGGTTATTATGAACTGACGAGAAGTTATCGTTCTACAAAAGAAATTATTGAATTCGCGAATGAAATAATTAAAAATGCAGAGATTCCAGTAGGACTCGCAAAACCAGTTTTCCGTAGCGGTGAAGACGTGAAAGTAATCCGGGCAGAGGACCAATTTACTGAAGTTTTAAAGACATTACAGTATTTGCAAACTGAAGATGTGAAAACAATCGCGGTAATTGGAAGAACAGACGATGAATGCCGTGATATATATGAGAAGTTAACAAATGCAGGGTTGAATGTTAATGTCATTGAAGCAGATCAAAGCAAATATGAAGGTGGTATTTCGGTAGTACCTGTATATTTGGCGAAAGGATTAGAATTTGATGCCGTACTTCTAATCGACGTTGATGAGGAACATTACAAAAATACAAAACATGATGCGAAATTATTGTATGTCGGATGTACGAGATCGCTTCATGATTTATGGATTTTCCATAGTGGGGAAGCGTCACCTTTAATTAAGGAATTAAAATAAACGTAAAAAGAGGATTTTTTAGTAGTGCATAAAAATCCTCTTTTTTATATTTAAAAGGTATATGAATTAACGACCTAGGCTGTTGTTTAAATAATGTAATATCATATTCTCTAATTCCTTAATTTGTTCTTTTTCCCATAGACGAATAGCATCTACCGGATTTTGTGTATGCTTTAGCCAATCTAGAACTAATTCTAGTTGTTCTTGTATTTGCCCAATTTTTTGTTCTTTTATGTTATCATCCCAAATTCTATCAATTAATTGAACCATATAGGGAAGTTTTTCAATACATTCGTTTAAATCTCCGCAATACCCTGATGGGAATTCATGTGTCCCAAACTCTAAGCAATCAATATAGTAAGAAACAAGACGTATCATTGCCTCTTGTTCGGTATCGCCACCTAATTCAATGGCTTTTTGGAGAAGTTGTTCCAAATCCTCATCAGTATTTCCGGAACCCATATAAAGTCCCATCCATCTAAAAGGTCTTGAATCAGATGGATCCTTTTCTAACCATTGATATAGAATGTCTATTAGAAAACAATTTAACGGGAAAGTTAATACCTCATTTTTCTCGTTGGATGTATCTAAAATAGTAAAAAGCATAATAGCAAACTCTTGTTAATCTTTGGATTCCCATTTCTTTGCATTTGTAATAAATGTATCTAAATGTTTAAAAGCTATTTTTCGAAGTCCTGCTTCGAGCTGCTGGCAGTAAGAAATGAAATCATGCCAGTTCTCATTTGTACTCATATGTATAATAATGGTTTATAATGCAGTGTGATTTTTACTCATTAGTTATGTATCTCCATCCCGATAAAATGCTATTTTAATTGAATAACGTAAGCATATAGAAAAAATTCACTGGAGTTATATGATTTAATATGTGCGTTTAAGTATAAATCTTGGTGATGGAAGTGTTTCTTGTTCTGCTTCAAAATACGCAACTTGTTTTGTAATTGAGTATAGAATAGAAGGCATTCCCATTCCAACAGCAGCCTCTAATGCATCCAGCAAGGGGAGTGTTTTCCCATCAATTTTTGTGTCCCATGATATGGCGTAGCAAGAATCGCCGGCCCCATGTTCTTTTAGCAGACGATCTATAGCAATTGGACAGGAATTAGGTTTAGGAATTTCAATCATATATTCTTCACGTAACGTAGTTCTGTAATTATGGCAAAGTCGACCGATCGCATCTTTACGTTTCTTAGTAGAAGAAAGCTCAAACAGGACTCTATCTTGAAGTCGCTTAGTAAAAAATGATTTTACAATGATCTCTTCTAATTTTTTATCCATTAAAAGTCTCCAATCTATTAATCATGTGTTGAAAATTTTAGTATTATTATATCATTACATATATTAAAAAAGGAGAGTAACTATGATTACAAAAGTAATAACAAAAAGAAATTGGGAAATCGCAAAAACAACTAGAGAGATTAATGAAGCCTCACTTAAAGAAGAGGGGTTCATTCATTGTTCATTATTAGACCAAGCTTTAAAAGTTGCGGAAACACATTTCAGTCATGAAGAAGATGTTTTATTACTCACAATTGATCCATCCTTAGTAAAAGCAGAAATAAAATATGAACCTGCTTCTAACGGTCAAAAATATCCGCATGTATACGGAGTAATCAACGTAGATGCAATTGTAGATGTTGTCCCATTTCCAAAAGAAAAAGGAGAGTTTATATTACCAGAGGTACAAAGTTAAGCGTGTTATATAGGCATTTAAGTTAGCTAGAAAAGCACAAATCATATCGTTTGTGCTTTTTATTGTATATTTTTTTGAAAAATCATTGTTTTTGTCACACTAATACTGTACGATACATAGTATAAAACACATACTGTATGACATATAGTAATGGAAATGAGGTGGATGAATGGATACTTTATTAAATTCATTAATTACTGAGCTAAGGAGAGGGACATTGACATTAGCGGTGTTAAGTCAATTAAGAACGCCGCAGTATGGATATTCGCTTGTCCAATTATTGGAGCAATCAGGAATCATGATAGATCAAAGTACTTTATATCCACTACTTCGCCGATTAGAAAAGCAGGAGCTAGTGACGAGTAGTTGGGATAAAACTGAGAGTAGACCTCGTAAGTATTATGTTTTAAGTGAATATGGGTTAGATATATTTTTGCAGTTGAAAAAGGAATGGATAAAGGATTCGAAAGAACTTTATAACTTATTAAAGGAGGAGGACAAGAATGAGTTTGATTGATATCTACGTCGAGGAAGTTGCGAAGAGATTACCTGAAAAAAATCGTGAAGATATTATACTTGAACTACGGTCAACAATCGAGGATATGTTACCTGATGATTATAATGAAGACGATGAAAAAAGTGTTCTTGAAAAATTAGGGAGTCCAGTCTCATTGGCTAATGGGTACTTGGATAGACCGATGCATTTAATTGGACCACGTTATTTTGATGTGTATATGACTTTATTAAAAATGATTATACCGATTGCGGTTGTTATTGCGCTTATTTCAATGGTTGCAGAAAATTTTATTGGCTATAGTGGTGATCAGGCGGTATTAAATGTAATTTTAAAAATGATAGGTGAAGGCATTGGGGAAATTGTCGAAGTAGGCCTCCATGTATTTTTCTGGTTGACACTTGTATTTGCTATTTTAGAAAGAACAGATAAAGACAAAGGTACCCAACCGTTGACGACAAGTTTAAAAAAATGGACTCCTGATGATTTGAAAAATATCTCGTATGTTCCAAAGAAAAAGTCGATCTCAAAGTTTGAAGTTTTTGGAGGTTTGATGTGGACAGCAGTTTGGGCTACACTTTACTTTTATGCGAATCATCTTGTTGGCGTATATAATGGCACAGCAAATGGACTGAAGTTTGTCGCGCCAACTTTTAATCAAGATGTTTTACTCCAGTACTGGCCAATCGTTGTAATTATGATCGTTTTCGAAATAGGTATATCACTTTATAAATTAGTACAAGGACAATGGACGCAAAGATTGGCAATTGGGAATGCTATTCTTCAAGTAGCTGGAACAATAGTATTCATTGTAATTGTAGTAAATCCGCATTTATTTAACGAAGGATTTATTACGTATGTGGCAAATGTGTTTACTATTTCCCCAGAGGAATTTAAAACGTGGTTAATCGGCGGTGGAATTTTTATTTACACGCTGTCTGCTGCAATAAATATATTTGATGGTTTCCGAAAAGCTAGTATTCGTATGTGGAAATGAATCAGAAATTCCGATAATATGAAACCATTTAGAAGATAACCATTATGAAAGGAAGAAAACAATGATAAGGGAAGCAACGAAAAAAGATTTAGCATGTATTTTAGATATTTATAATGATGCGATAGTTTATACAACAGCTGTATATGCTTATAAACCTGTAACCCTTGAAAATAGAATAGATTGGTATGAACAAAAAAAGACTGACGGTTATCCAATTTTAGTATACGAACTAGATAATAAAGTAGTGGGATTTGCAACATTCGGTCCATTTAGGGCATGGCCTGCTTATAAATATTCAGTTGAACATTCGATATATGTTGATAAGGAATATAGAAAAAATGGAATTGGGACGTCTTTAATGAAAGAACTAATAGCTATTGCACAGGACAGAGAATATGTGACGTTAATTGCTGGAATTGATGCGGAAAATGAAAAGAGTATTGCCCTGCATCAAAACTATGGATTTGTTCATGCAGGGACAATAAAAAAAGCCGGTTATAAGTTCAATCGATGGCTAGATTTAGCTTTTTATCAATTGGAGCTTAATGGTCCTAAAAATCCTACTGAAGAATAGCTGTATCTATTACTGTAAAAATAATTTTAAAAAGAAATTGTGTATATTTCAAAAGATAGTATGAAGAAATCTCATGCTATCTTTTTTGTATTCACCAATATAATTTAACAAAGGAGGGTTTTGACATTTTATATCGAATTTTCAGAGGGTGATATAACAATATAAAAAGAGGGATGAATATGGAAACTGTCATACGAAAAATAAAAGAAATACAATCTGGTCAAGTTGGAGTAGCTGTTTACTCTTCAAAATATGAAAATATAGTTGCCTCCTATAATAATAATCTTTATATTCCATTAGCATCAGCAGCAAAAGTGGCAATTGGATTTGCAGTAGCGAGGATGGTAAAGGACAAACAAATTAATTGGAATGATACACTTCATCACATTAAGTTTAATCCAAATGAGGATAGTGTGCAGTTATATCCTCATTTACAAGGAAGAACTACATTAACACTTAGTAAAGCGGTTGAAGTAATGATAGCTTGCCACGACAGTTATATTGCTCACTCGGTTGTAATGCACTACGGAGGATGGGAAACTGTCAGAGAAAATGTTTTAACGTACTTTTCAAAGATTCATATACAGGAAAACCCTAGAGATGAGCAAAATGTTGGAGAGTTAAATCAAGTTCTTTCACTTTTAGTACATATTTTTCAAGGGTATAAAGCAGAACCAGAATTATGGGAACCCATTATTAGTGGAATGGTAAGGCAACAAGGTAATTATGAAGGGATACCGTATTATCATTTAGCGCATGTGACAGGTGGTTTATCCACCGCTACAATAAATATTGGTATAATAGGGATGTTTCATGAATTTCCGTTTCTTTATGTAATTGGGGGAAGAGATTTACCTAATCGATTTGATAATAAAGAGGTTGATGAAACAATTCTAGAAGCTTTGAAGTGCTTATATAAAGAATATAAGATGACAAGTCAAACAAACGTTGTAACCGATAATTGAATGAAAACGTTATTTTAATAGCAGGGAGGGGAATAGTGCACCTAAAGGAGTATACCGTTTACAAAAGTGAATCGCTCATATGTATCGGGACTATAAAGGAATGCGCTCAGCATATGGGAGTGTCTGGTGATTTCTAACATAAAAAGAGAGCACAAAGGCTCTCCTTAATGGTTTTGTGATTCGCCAGCAAAACGAAAAGATTCAAGTACTTCAATACATTAGAAATTTTGTGAACATGAAGTACAAGGTCCACCAGTCGGCTGAAATACAACATTGTCAACAAAAGCTGTTGCGCCTTCTCCCCCTGTAGCAGTATTTTGGAAAGAAATACATGCTGTAGTTACAGTAGCAGGTATACACACAACAAGAATATAATGTTGGAAAAGAGATTGTGGTTGATTCATAACTGGTACAATATGTGGAATGTTTAATGGACCAAGAGTTACAGGGGCAGGAGGACATGCTTGCCCAAGTTCTGGGAAAGATACTGAAGCTATAAGAAATGCACCATCCCTTACATCTGCAGCAAAAGAAAACGTATAACAACAACCTGCGTCAACATCAACTGTTTGATTAATACTTCCACCTGGATTAATTGATGCAGCTAAGAGACTAAATGAACCATTTGACAGAAACCGGCCACTATGAACGTTTGGAAACCCTACTTCTGAAACGGAACCTGCTTGATTCCAACCTGGAACTGGATCTCCTACTACTGCCGGCTCGTCAAATCCAGGGTTGTCAAGAATATTATTACATGGACAACATCCTACTGCTGTTGGACCCGTTGGGCCAGTTACGCCTGTTGGACCTGTTGGGCCAGTTGGACTTGTTGGACCTGTTGGACTTGTTGGACCTGTTGGACCTGTTGGGCCCGTTGGACCCGTTGGACCTGTTGGGCCCGTTGGACCAATTTCAGGTGGAGGTAAAGGGGGACCAAAACATTCGCATGGAATATGAAATTTCTTTTTAAATTTACTCATTTTTACACCATCCTTATCATTCACCCACTTACACTTTATAGTGTATGAACTAGCTAACACGCAAGTATAAGGAAAAAGCCTTTAAAAATAAAAATAAGCATATGCCCTTATGTCACAGATATAAACCTATTCTATAATATATAAGGAACATGGCTTTACTCCAAACAGCACTTATTTTTTGGCCATCTATTTTATTATTAATTACTAGTTTTATCGTCATAAGTTATGCAAGAACAGGGCATGTATCAATGCCGGGATTAATTGGTTTTTCATGTTTTGTTACATATGGTAGATTTGTATTGATTAGTCTATTGAAATGATGCAATAAAAATATGTAAATATTATAAGAATTGAAAGGATGAAATATATATGAAACGTATAGAGAACGGTACACGCACTGAAGGAGAATACATTAAAAATAAATTAATTCAATATAACATGTCTGCGCTGTCAGATGAAGTAAAACAGCCAATGGAACAAGTAAGTTTCGTAGTGAAAGATGAGGAAGGGAAAATCTTTGGTGGGGTAACAGGAATGATGTATTTTTATCATCTACACATCGATTTTTTATGGGTTGATGAATCAGTTCGCCATGATGGTTATGGTAGTCAATTGTTACATACAATAGAAGAAATTGCGAAGGAAAAAGGATGTAGACTCATTTTACTAGATTCATTTAGTTTCCAAGCACCAGAATTTTATAAAAAGCACGGATACCGAGAATATGGTGTTGTTGAAAATCATCCTAAAGGGCATAGTCAACACTTTTTAGAAAAGAGATTATAATAATATTATGTATACTAGTTGATGGGAGAAAAAAATGTACACGTATAAATTACAACATGAACAACCAATCTGTGTAGAAAAAATAAAGAAACTTTACGATTCTGTTGGCTGGTGGCCAGAAAGAAAAGTAATTGATATTGAAAAAATGTTAAAGAATAGTATAGCAATTGGAGTATGGGAAGAAAACGAATTAATTGGATTTGCTAGAGTTGTTACTGACGGTGTTTTTCGGGCGTATATTGAAGATGTTGTCGTACATGAAAGTGTAAGAAATAAAGGTATTGGTGAGAAGATGCTAACAATGTTACTGAAAGAGATATCTCATATTGATATTGTTAGTCTATTTTGCGGAGAGAAACTAATAAAGTTTTATGGTGAACAGCAGTTTCAAGCGACGAAGCAAATTGTGATGCATCGTAATCAAATAGTGAAAGAATAAGAGGTGCCAATTAGAATGAATGCAACAAGAGCATATTGTTTATCGAAAAGAAAAGCGACAGCAGATTCTCCAGATGGCTGGAGTGCAACATGTATGAGGATCAATAATAAAATATTTGCGATAGTGAATCATGAAGAAGGTGAAAAAGCTGCGATTACATTAAAATGTGATCCAGAACTTGCCTTGCGAATAAGAGAAGATTATCCGGAAACAATTATTCCTGGATATCATATGAATAAAAAACATTGGAATACAGTTTATATACATAAGGGTGTAGAACAAGAACAAATTAATAAAATGATTGATTGGTCGTATGATTTAGTACTACAATCATTTTCAAAGAAAAAGCAGCAAGAGTTATTGGATTAAATACAAAGTGAAGTCGACCATAAATAGCTAGTAAAATGATTATATTTTACTAGCTATTTGCAGTTTTAGATTATATATTAGGAGATTTTGAAATGAATACGAAACGAAACAGATTACTATATGCACTGTTTACTATAGTTGTTGTTATTTTAGGTCTTAGTTCCAGAAAGTTTGCTTTTGTATTGCCAGATCTATTAAATGACTACTTAGGTGATGCATTATGGGCATTAATGATTTTCACTGGATTTGGATTTTTGTTTCCTAAAATAGAAACGAGGAAATTAGCTTTTATTAGTTTGATATTTTGCTACGGGATTGAAATTAGCCAATTGTACCATGAGACTTGGATAGATAGCATTCGCGCAACGACTTTAGGTGGACTCGTATTAGGGTACGGATTTTTATGGAGTGATTTAGTGGCTTACACAATTGGTGTTGGAGTAGGAATGCTTGGTGAGTTTATGCTACGGAAGAAATAAGTGAATTTTAAAAGGGGTATTTGTATATGGAGGATATATTAGAAATTGCAAAGTTTTGGTTTCAATATAAAGATGTTGCAGCTACTGAAATTCAACCAAACGTAACGAAAATTCATTGTAATAATAAAGTGTATATTTTAAAGGGAAAGGGATCGATGAAGCAGCTTCTAAATGAATTAAATGTATTAGAACAGCTTGATGAGAAAGGTATTAAAGTACAAAAATTAGTAAAAACGAGAAATGATGAAAGGTACGTATTTTATAAAGAGAAGTATTATTGTTTGTACGAATATGTTACTGGAAGTGTGCTAGAAATAAAAGATACAGAAAAGCTGATAAAGCTAGGGAGCACTATTGGAGATGAAATAGCGAATCTACATCAAGCACTAGATTCAGTGAACAGTACAAGCGGGTTAATAAAAAGAGATTTGTATAAAGTAGTATACAGATGGGCTTTACCAATTTTAGAAAAGAATGAGCATGTTCATCGGAATGTAATTCAAAAAATGGGTCAAATACATACAGCTTTCAAGGAAACGGTTCACTCATTACCAAAACAAATTATTCATCGCGATATGCACTTATCGAATGTAATCTTTAAAGGGAATGAATTTCAAGGGTTTATAGATTTTGAACTTTTAGAAGAAAACGTTAGAGTATTCGATTTATGCTATTGTTGTACGAGCATTTTGAGTGAGTTATATACTGATGAAATATTAAGAGGGGAATGGCTACGTATAGTTGGAAAGATCTTTGAAGGATATAATAAGCAAAATCCTTTAACAAGAGAGGAAATACAGTCTATATGGTATGTTATGCTTTCTATACAAATTATTTTTATTACTTATTTTGTTCAGTTAAAAGATTTACTAAAGTTAAATGAAGAGATGTTTTTATGGATTTTTGCTAATAAAGAAGCTATTGAAGAATCTATAGAAAGAGTCATACTAATATGAAAAAAATAATATTGATTGGTTCTGGTGGTTCAGGAAAATCTACATTAGCAAAGCAGTTAGGAAATAAACTAAAAATACAGGTGTATCATCTTGATGCGTTATTTTGGAAACCGAATTGGGTAGGGGTTCCGAGAGAGGAACAAATAACAGTTCAAAATAACTTAATTCAAGATGAGAAGTGGATTATTGATGGGAATTATGGCGGGACAATGGATATAAGACTGAATGCAGCTGACACAATTATCTTTCTTGATATTCATAGAACGATATGTGTTTATCGTGCTTTTAAAAGAATTGTGCAATATCGGAATAAAACAAGACCGGATATGGGCACTGGATGTGAAGAAAGGTTTGACTTGCAATTTTTTAAATGGATATGGGAATATCCTAAGACGAAAAGACCTGCAATTGTAAAAAGACTCGATCAATTAAATAAGGATAAAAGAGTTATTATTTTAAAAACACCAAGTGAGGTTCAACGATTCTTAAAGGAAGTACGGTAAGTATAAATTGGTGCATTAAAAGAATTAAATTATGTTCCATTTTGAATGGAGGGGTAATATTGAATGAAATCATTCGCTCGACTGATTCTTATATGGTAAAAGTTCCAACAGGAGAGGTAGTATTAAGAGATGATCGAATAAAAAAAGAATGGAAAATTCAAGTTAAACCGTTTCTTCTTGCGAAATATGCTGTAACGATGGAATTATATGATGCTATTACGAATAATACACCAAATATATTCAAAGATAATAATAAACCAGTTGTAAGTATCTCATGGAATGATGCGATTGTGTTTTGTAATTTAATTTCAAAAAAAGCGGGATTAAAAGAGTATTATTCTATTAGTGATAGCGGTCAAATTGTTAGTTGTAATTTAGATTCAAATGGCTACCGATTACCTTCTGAAGCAGAGTGGCAATATGCGTGTAAGGCAGGAACTACTGGATACATATATGGAGAGCTTAAAGAGATTGCTTGGTATAATGAAAATTCAGATGGACATATTCATGAGGTCGGTAAAAAAGAACCGAATGCATGGGGATTATATGATATGTTAGGGAACGTTTGGGAATGGTGTTATGATTTGTATGATGAAAAGGTGTATGGATCGTACCGAATTTTCCGGGGTGGTAGCTGGGCTGAAGGAGCGAGAGGATGCGGTGCTACTTGTCGCCGCCGTAGCCATCCTACATTTCATATAGATGATCTTGGATTTAGGCTCGCTAGGTCCATTTAGAAGGAGAATAAAAGATAGGAGTACGGGAAGTGTCTGTACTCCTAATGACAACATAGAAATCATTTAACTTAAGGAGTGTTTAAAGTGGCACGTATTTTATTCATTAATGCTGGATCAGAAGGTCATATTAATCCAACCATTAAAGTTGTAGAAGAACTTATTTCGCGCGGGGAAGAGGTAGTTTATTTTTCAATAGAAGCTTACAAGGAGCGTATTGAAAAAACAGGGGCTACTGTACGAACAATTGACGACCAAAAGTTTATAAAAGCTTTTCTTTCCGGTGGTCGAAATTATTTACCAGAAAGAATAAATGGTCTTTTACATACAGCAGATGTTATTATACCGAGTGTTCTTGAACAAATTGAAGGAGAACATTTTGATTACATCATTCACGATTCTATGTTTGGCTGTGGACATCTAATTGCTCAAATTCTTAAGCTGCCAGCAATTAATTCATGTACATCTTTTGCGCAGGATGAAAAATCATTCACAATAATGTTAGAACATCTTTCGAAAAATATCCGAGATGAATCTATTGAAAAAATTAAAAATGATTATCAAAACTTAACAATAGGAATTAAAGAAAAATATGGTGTTGAAATTAAATCACCTTATGAAGTTTTCTGTAATCCTGCACCACTTACAATTGTTTATACAACGAGGGAGTTCCAACCTTTTGGAGACACTTTTGATGAATCATATAAATTTGTAGGACCATCTATTTCTACACAATTAAGAAAAGAAAACTTCGATTTTACTACAATCGAAGGGAAAAGTCTCATTTATATTTCACTAGGTACGGTTTTTAACGAGTCCATTACTTTCTATAAACTTTGTTTTAAAGCGTTTGAGAATACCAATTATACTATTGTTATGTCTATCGGTGAAAAGACTAAAATAAGTGATTTAGGTGATATTCCTAAAAACTTCATTGTGAAAAACTATGTACCACAAACTGAACTTCTTACATATACGAAACTATTTATTACACACGGCGGGATGAACAGTACGCATGAAGGACTTTATAATGGAGTGCCACTAATTGTAATTCCGCAAAGTGAGGATCAGCCAGTAATCGCAAAGCAAGTGGAGAATCTTGGGGCAGGAATTAAGTTACATATGAAAGAATTAACTGAGGATCAACTACGTGAAAGTGTAGATCTATTATTAAATAACTCTTCATTCAAAGAAACCGCTTTGAATATGAAGGAGTCTTTCCGAAAATCAGGTGGGTATGAGAAAGCTGTTGATGAGATTTTTAAAAATAAAAGTCAATACAACATCTAATTAAAAACCTAGTTGTATAAAAAAGCGTCTATATTACATGATATAGGCTTTTTTTGTTAGTATACATATTAACAGTTTCGTGTCATATAAAGTGGGGAATTCCACCCATCCTTAAGTTGATGGGTGGGTGGTGCTATCCATTTATATTACCCCTTTTTAAAAACATAAAACGAATGTCCCTAATATTAATATATGAAGTTAATTTTTTGTGTTTGTTCCATATTTCGCTTTATAATGATAAAATGGTATTTTGTGGTTATTTAAATCGTATCACCCTATTAAAAAGTTATTTAAATTAATCGATATAAAGGAGTAATTAGAATATGGAAGAGAAAAATAATTTTTCAATTAAGAAAATGTGGAAGATAACTAACCCTTCTAAAATTCATTTTATCTCAGGATTAGTATTATCTATTGTTTCAAGTGCAATTTCATTGATAATACCTTTATTAATAAAAGATATAATGGATGAACTTTCAAAAGGCATATCTTTTAGTTTAATAAGTCAAATTTCTATTTTGTTAATTTTGGAAATAATTTTTTCAGCTTTTTCTCTTTATTTATTATCTAAAGTTGGGGAAGAAATAGTGAAAAACTTGCGTGACAAACTCTGGGATAAGTTATTAAAATTACCTGTAAAATATTACAATGATAATAAATCTGGTGAAATGGTAAGTAGAATAACTAGTGATACAACAGCAATAGTAAATATTATTTCATCTGAAATTGTTGATTTAATCACTAGTTGTATAACATTAGTACTCTCTTTAATTATATTATTTACTTTAGATATTCCAATGACATTGGTTTTGATTTTAGTAGTACCGATAACTCTTTTTGTTGTAATTCCTTTGGGAGAGAAGGTATATGATCTTTCTTTTCAAGAACAAAATAAAATGTCTCAGTTGACAGCTTATTTATCACAGACTCTTTCTGAAATTAAGCTTGTAAAATCTTATAATACTGAATTGAAAGAAGCGGAAAATGGAAAAAAACATTTCGATTTTCTTTATATGAATGGAATAAAGAGGGCTAAAATTAATTCTATATTAACTCCAGTTTTAGGGACATTTACTACTATTGTTTTAATTGGTGTAATAGGTTTTGGTGCCTGGAGGGTAGATCAAGGTCTAATTAGTTCTGGTGAGTTAGTAGCATTTTTATTGTATTTGTTTCAAATTATGTCTCCTTTTATACAAATGAATCATTTTTTAACGAGTTTTCAAGAAGCAAAAGGATCTATGAAAAGATTATTTGAAATTTTAGAAGAAGAAGAGGAAGTTCAAGTTGTTACTAAAATAGGTATTGGATCTCCAACACAATTAGAGTTTAAAAATGTTTCTTTTAAATATGATGAAAAAGAGAATGTTATTGAAGACATTTCTTTTAAAATTAAAAAAGGAACGTTAACAGCACTAGTTGGACCAAGTGGTTCTGGAAAAAGTACGGTATTTTCGTTAATAGAAAGATTTTATGATCCAACTAACGGAGATATTTTATTAGATGATGTATCTTATAAAAATATACATGTAGAAGAATGGAGACAGAAATTCAGTTATGTTTCGCAAGATACTCCAATTTTTTCAGGTACAATTAGAGATAACATTTTATATGGACAAAATGAAAAGGTTACAGATGATAAATTGATAGAAATTGCAACATTTGCAAATGCACATGAATTTATTGGCGGTTTATCGGATGGTTATAATACGCAAGTAGGAGAAAGAGGTAATCAACTTTCAGGTGGACAAAAACAACGTATTGCATTAGCTAGAGCCTTAATGCGTGGTACAGATTTTCTATTATTAGATGAGGCTACAGCAAATCTCGATTCTGATTCAGAAAAACAAGTACAAAAGGCAATAAATACATTAATTCATAAACAAACAACTTTTGTAATAGCACATAGGTTGTCTACCATTATAAATGCTGATCAAATTATTGTATTAGAAGGTGGTAGAATTACAGGTTTTGGAACTCATGATGAGTTATTAAGTAATCATGAGTATTATCAAAGAGCTATTAAACAACAATTTGAAAGACAATAATTTAAAAATTGATGCAAATTTAATAGGGAAATTAAAAATCCATTACAGTGAAGAATATGATAAGTTTCATGAAACAAACGAATAGGACACAAAAGGGTATTATATGAACCTGCAGTATGGGTTCATATAATACCCTTTTTATCCCGCTATTTGCGGGCAGTAAGACTCCAACTTCAAAAATCGGCTGTTAAAGCGGAGATCAACTGCCCGTAAAACCCCCGCTGATTAAAGTTTCACTTTATTACGCTAATACTTTCGTCATAAGAACGTGCGGAATTCCATCTTCCATAAATACATCAGAAGAAGTTTGATAGCCTAATTTTTCATAAAATCCTTCAGCTTGTGTTTGACCGTGTAGTTTCACTTTATTTGCTTCTTTGTTACGAGCAATCTCTTCTAGTGCCTGGATTATTACTTTTCCTAATCCGTATTTGCGATAGTCTTTTAAAATACAAATTCGTTCTAGTTTACCCATTCCGTCAATGAATCGTATACGGCCAGTTCCTACAGGAAGTTCATTATAATAAACTAATATATGTTTGCATGTCTCGCCAATTTGGTCATATGTATCGAATTCATCCTCAAGAGGGACACCTTGCTCTTTTACGAATACTTCTTTTCGAATGTAAAAGGCAGTTTCTAAATCAGTAAGTTCTGTTATGAGTTTGGATTGCAATTTGTTCAGCCCTTTCCAGTGTGATATGAATGTGTTTTCATAGTATATCATACTGTAATGTTATACTATGAAAAATAAAAAACTGACTTGCAAAAGTCAGCCTTTAAAATGGTTAATATTCTTTTATCCCGTTTTTTGTTCCGATGATCGCTTTGTTCGTCATATTGATAAATAATCCTGTTTCAACTACACCGGTAATCATCTTTAACTCTGTATGTGTGTCATTTGGATTCAGTATTTTGTTTGGAAAAATACAATCAATAATTAAATTGTCGTTATCAGTTATAAATGGTCCGCCATCTTTCATACGTAAACGTGTTTCACATCCTAAAGATTGAACTCTCTTTTCAGTTTGCTTCCAAGAGAAGGGGATGATTTCAATAGGAAGTGGAAAGGAACCTAAGTGTGAAACGAGTTTGGATTCATCTGCAATAATAATAAGTTCTTTAGAGGAGGTGGCAACAATTTTTTCGCGAAGTAATGCACCACCGCCACCTTTTATTAATTGTAAATCATTATTGATTTCATCTGCTCCATCGATTGTGAGATCGAGTATATCGGCTTCATTTAAAGAGATTAACGGAATAGATAGTTGCTTTGCTAATACTTCAGTTTCTTTTGATGTCGGTACAGCTTGAATAGATAACCCTTCTTTTACATGTTGACCTAACTTTTGTATTGTCCAATATACAGTTGAACCCGTACCAAGTCCAACCTTCATACCATCTTTTACAAAGCCAGCAGCATATTCACCGGCTAGCTGTTTTAAATTCATCATTTTACTCCGCCGGACGTGGTCCAGCATCTAAACCGGAATTTTCAACTGTAAGTATAGGGCGAACAGTAATATCTTTATGTACACGCATTTGGCACGATAATCGTAAGTGGTCTTCAATTCCTTTTTCCGTAATAGCTTGTTTTTCATCATTTGTAGCCTCACAAAAATCACCTGCAATGACTTCAACTCGGCAAGTTGTACATCTTGCTTTGCCACCGCAACGATGAAGAATGTGTACACCGTTATCTTCAAGTGCTAATACTAATTTCGTTCCTTCCTCAACATCAAAAGTTCCGGTACCTTCAACTGTTAATTTTGGCAAATTGATTCCTCCTCATGTAAAATGCTATATAACATATTTATGACCCGTATTCATGAACATAAACATAAAATTTATTATAAGCCCCGTAACTTTTTTATTTGTTCAATCGTTTAATAAGTAAGCGCTGAAAAGGAGTGGTTATTTTGTGCACAAAAGTAACTCAGGTTTTAAAGAATCATATCGATATGAATCGTTCAAATATAAATTTATTAATTGAACATTATGCGGAGTTAAAAAGGTACTGTACATTTTTAACGAAAAATAAATGGGATGGGGAAGATCTCACCCAAGAAACAGTATGTAAAGTTCTTCAAAAATATAGTGAAAAAGATATTTGTATGACGCTACTATATAAAATAGCAAGAAACCGGTGGCTAGACCAAATGAAGTCAAAATCAGTTCAAGAGAAAATAGAGGAACAAATTACATTTGAAGAACCACATGAAAAAATTGCAGATTTGCATGAAATGGTAGGGAAAGTATTATCTTCGTTAAATGTGCAACAATCCGTAATTTTATTATTAAAGGATGTTTTTCAATATAGTATCGCGGATATTGCTAAAGTATGTTCGGTATCAGAAGGTGCAGTGAAAGCATCGTTATTTAGGAGTAGAAATAGGCTGAAAACGGTAAATGAAGAAGGGATTGAAATAGTGGAGTACACGGATGATGTTGAAATCGTTGTAACTTCTATTCGTGAAGAAAGACCTGAATTGTTGACGAAACTTCTCCCAACAATAGATTTCACTAAGTTACCATCAATACAACCGGTGTTATTCTTCAGTATGAAAAAACCTTCTTCTTACAGTTGTATGCTTAGTGCGGCATAAAATAGATGGAGGGATTTAATATGAATGCAATTCCTTACGTAGTAGAACAAACGAAATTAGGAGAACGCTCCTATGATATATATTCAAGATTATTAAAAGACCGAATTATTATGATTGGTTCAGAAATTAACGATCAAGTTGCAAGCAGTGTAGTAGCACAATTATTATTTTTAGAAGCGGAAGATGCAGAAAAAGATATATTCCTGTATATCAATAGTCCGGGCGGTTCAACGACAGCGGGATTTGCAATATTAGATACGATGAACCTTATTAAACCAGATGTGCAAACACTTTGTATGGGCTTTGCGGCATCATTTGGTGCGCTTTTACTATTAGCTGGCGCAAAGGGAAAAAGATTTGCGCTCCCTAACAGTGAAATCATGATTCATCAACCGCTCGGTGGTGTAAAAGGGCAAGCAACGGAGATTGAAATTACAGCAAAAAGAATATTAAAGTTAAAACATGATATTAACAAAATCATATCTGATCGAACAGGGCAACCAGTAGAAAAGGTAGCTCATGATACAGAAAGAGATTATTTTATGACTGCAGAAGAAGCGAAGGAATATGGGATTGTAGATGATGTTGTTACGAAAAAATAACATAAAGTAGGCTAGAGATTATATTTTATTCTCTAGCCTACTTTTTTAATCTTTTATCCATTCATCGACTAACGATTGATTCTTTTTTATCCATTTTCGAGCAGCTTCTTCTGGATCTTTCGTTTTATTTAACATGACCATTAACGTACCAAGCTGTTCATCATTCATTTTCCATTGATCAAAGTATTTCACAATATCCGGATGATCTTTTTCAAAACCTTTGCGAACTGAGTAATAAATGTCATCTTTTTCACCATATACTTTCTTAGGGTCTTTTAAATATTTTAAGTCAAATTCTGAAAAGCCCCAATGCGGATTCCAAAGCGTAACAGCGATTGGTTTCTTTTTCGTATATGCCTTCTTTAGTTCGCTCATCATCGCAGCTTCTGAAGATTGGACAAGTTTGAGTTTTATATCATATTCTTTCATTGCTTTATTCGTTAAATTCATAAGGCTACTGCCAGGTTCAATCCCGACGATTTTATTATCTAGCTCATCTTTATGAGCGTTTAAATCTTCGATGCTGTTTATGTTTTTCACATAAGAAGGGACGACTAAACCAAGTCCAGTGCCTTCATACCATTTTGATTTTAAGACAATGTCATCTTTATAACGATCATTTAATGGTTGATCAGTAACTGGAAGCCATACTTCTAAATTTGCATCGACATCACCACGTGCGACTCCAGTCCAAATCGCAGCTTTTTCTAAATACATGAGCTCAACTTTGTAGCCTTTTTCTTCTAATAAAACTTTCCACATGTTTGCAGTTGCAATATTTTCTTTCCAACTTGTTACACCTATTTTAATTTTCCCTTTCGAATTTGCATTTGTTGCATTACATGAAGTGAAAATCATAGTAATAAATAATGCAAGGCATATAAGCCATATTTTCTTTTTCATCGAAACCCTCCTAAGAAACGTTTGCCTTTTTAAATAAATGTATAAGTAAGCATTCTTATTATGAACGGAAACGAGAATTTTAAAGAAAGCTTATGAATGTCATTTTTATGTAATATTTCTTTGCAAAATCGCAACACTATGTAAATAGATGGGCAGAAAAGGAGTAGTGACATGGATAATACAAAGGTACGTGTTGAAAATGTAACAAAAGTATTTGGGAAACATCCGCAACGAGCGCTTACCTTATTAAAAGAAGGAAAAAGCAAATCCGAAATTTTAAAGGAGACAGGAATGAACGTTGGTGTGAAAAAGGCAACGTTTGAAGTATACACTGGAGAAATTTTCGTTATTATGGGTTTATCTGGTAGTGGGAAATCTACATTGGTTCGAATGCTAAATCAATTAATTAAACCGACAGCGGGGCATATATACATAGATGGTGAAGATATCGCAACGATGGGAAAAGAAGAGTTGCGAAGAGTAAGAAGAACGAAGATGAGCATGGTGTTTCAAAAGTTCGCTTTATTTCCGCACCGTACAGTGATACAAAACGTTGCGTACGGGTTAGAAATTCAAGGAGTTCCAGTAGAGGAAAGAGAAAATAAGGCGTTAGAATCGCTACAGTTAGTAGGGCTAGATCATCATAAAGATAATTACCCAAGTCAACTTAGTGGTGGTATGCAGCAGCGTGTTGGAATCGCAAGGGCACTAACGAATAATCCAGATGTATTACTAATGGACGAGTCATTTAGTGCATTAGATCCACTAATTCGAAAAGAAATGCAAGATGAATTGTTAGAGTTACAAGATAAAATGGAAAAAACAATTATATTTATTACACACGATTTAGATGAAGCGCTTCGCATTGGAGATCGTATCGCATTAATGAAAGATGGAGAAATCGTTCAAATTGGAACGCCGGAAGAAATTATGATGAGTCCTGCCAATGAATTTGTAGAGAAATTCGTGGCGGACGTGAATTTAGGAAAAGTAATTACGGCGGAATCTATATTAAAACGACCGGAGACTTTATTAATTGATCGTGGACCACGTGTAGCACTTCAAATTATGAGGAATGCAGGTGTTTCTACCGTATATGTTGTAAACAAAAAGTATGAGTTTTTAGGTATATTAACTGCGGATGATGCAAGTAAAGCAGTACAAAAACAGTGGCCAATTGCTGATTTATTACTTAACGATATTCCGCACGTATATTTAGATACATTACTGGAAGAAACGTATGCAAAAATGGCGGAGATGAAATATCCATTACCCGTAATTGATGAAAAGAAAAGGTTAAGAGGAATTATTAAACGTGAAAGTGTCATTCAAGCTCTTGCAGGAAACATCGAGGAAGAGGTGAAAGACGATGAATAATATTCCGCGCATTCCGTTAGGTGAATGGGTCGATTCATTTGTTGCGAGTTTATATGAGAACTTTGAAGGCTTGTTCCGAGGATTTTCTTATATTATCGGTGGATTCGTTGATTTACTCACTAATTTTTTAATAATAATACCAGCTATATTGATGATTATTATCCTATGTTTCCTCATTTGGTACACAACGAGAAAATTATCTTTAGTCATTTTTACGCTCATCGGATTATTATTTATTTTAAATATTAACTACTGGGCACAAACGATGCAAACATTAGCACTCGTACTTACTTCCGTTATTATTTCAATCATTGTCGGAATTCCAATTGGTATATTAGCATCGCAAAATGAACGTTTCTCAAAATTTTTAAAACCGACATTAGATTTTATGCAAACAATGCCCGCATTCGTATATCTCATTCCCGCGATAACATTTTTTGGAGTAGGCGTCGTGCCAGGCATTATTGCTTCCGTTATTTTTGCTATGCCACCGACAATCAGATTTACAGACTTAGGAATTAGACAAGTTCCAGAAGATTTAATTGAGGCTGCGAATGCGTTTGGCTCTACCACATCACAAAAATTATTTAAAGTCCAATTACCACTCGCAACCGGAACGATCATGGCTGGAGTGAATCAAAGTATTATGCTTTCGTTATCGATGGTTGTAACAGCTTCACTTGTAGGAGCGCCAGGTCTCGGCGTTGATGTATATCGCTCTGTAACACAAGTAAATATCGGAATGGGATTTGAAGCGGGACTAGCTATCGTCGTGATTGCGATTATATTAGACCGAATTACGCAAGGGTTTCATACAAAAAGAAAATAATTCAAAAAACACACTTTATACAACAAAGTGTGTTTTTTTGAATTCGAATTACATCCGAACAATAACAGAACCTCCAGCTGGTGCACAAACTTGGTTTTGCTGTTGTTCCATTGATTTTATTAATTGATTATTTTCTTCGATTAATGAGATTAATTTAGCTAATTGGCTTTCAAGGCTTGCGATGCGCTGCATCATGTATTGCCAATCATAATGCAGTGTATTCCTTACTGGATGGGGGGAGTAAGCATATTGTTGATTTATATTTGGATTCCAATGAGGATACATTTGAATCGTTCCTCCTTCAATAAATTACTGATCTTTCTTATAGTAAATGCCTATGTATATGTAATGGTGACTTAAAAATTCTTTCAAACGAAGAGGATTATGTAGGGGGAATGGAAAAGTAATAAAGTACATTTTTTGGAAATTTTCAAGCGGAATAGTAAATATATTAGGAAACAGCAACGTTCATGTAAATAGATATTATATAGGGAGAAATGATGAGAGGAGATGCAATTTTGTCTAAACATAAAAAAAGAAATGATGCTATGACAATTGGTGTCGCTATAGGTGTTGTAATCGGTGTAATTCCTGGTGTATTTACTGATAATATAGCAATCGGAATAGCGATTGGGATTGCAGTTGGAATGGGGATTACGCTTTTGAAGAAATAATGAGTTGTAAATTATTTTAATGTGAAAATTCTCATTTCAATAGATTGAATTTTCGGAATGCAAATCCTGTTTTTCCTTTTTTTATGATATTATATATGGAAAGGATGGTGATGGATATGCCAATAAACAATCAAGCAGAACAAAACTGCTTCATTTGTGAAAAACATAAAGGGAACATTACAGTTCCAGGTGGAGCTATTTACGAAGATGAACTCATTTACGTTGGACATGTCCATTGGGATGCAGAAGAAACATATCTTGGTTATGTAATGATTGATATAAAGAGACATGTACCTGGTCTCGCTGAATTAACTGAAGATGAGGCAAAGGCATTCGGACTGATAACAAGTAGAGTAAGTAAAGCGCTTAAAGAAAGCGAAGGTGCAGAACATATTTACAGTTTCGTTTCTGGTAATGGTGTACCACATTTGCATATGCACATTATTCCGCGTTATCCAAATACACCAAAAGAGTTTTGGTCACCGACTGAAGTAGCAAATTGGACTGGTGCACCCTATGGAGATTCAGAGAAAATTAAAAAACTATGCGAAAGAATACGAAAGTATATGGTAAATGAGTATGCATACAACAAATAATACACAATATTCATGGGTTGGAAGTAGGGAAATGTGTTTAGACGAAGTTTCAGTAAAGCAATATGGTGATATCTTACTTGGTAAATACGGCGGGAATATAAGTGCCGGAGCAAAAAAGAATGAAGACGGTGCATTAGTTTGGTCGAATGGTGATTGGGAATTCACCGTTATATTAGACGGACATCATAGTGCAGAAAGCGTTGATTTAGTAGTAAATACAATCCAAAAAGAATATGAAAATATAAAAGCGATTATGAAAGAATCAATTGAAACCATATTTCGATCTGTTGAAAATTATATACTTACGATTTTTCAATCCCTCTCATTTAAAGAAAAGTGCGAAAAAATAAAAGGTGAAACTGCTTGCTTAATATGCGTAAGAAAAGAAAATTACATATGGTGGCTATCTATTGGCGATTGCCTAGTTTATGTATTTCATGAAGAGTTACATAAATTAGGACAATATGCATTGAATCAACGCCACTTTTACGAATGGATTGGTAATGTAAATACATTTGAATTACCTGTACCTTGCTATTCTTCAGGGATTCGTGAACTACGTACTGGAAAGAATCGAATTGTGATGGTGACAGATGGGGTATTAGAATGTGGGGAACGCCGTTATGAAACACCATTAAATCTATATAACGATATGAATGAAAATAATATAGAGCTTAAAGAAAATGTTCACAATGTTTTAGAACACGTGCATCTTCAATTGGGACGAGATAGTGCAACAATTATTAGTTGGGATGTTGAAAATAAAAGGAATGCTACGTATCCGAGTGATCAGCCGGAGAAAAGGTAAAGGAGGAGGCCTTTCTGTTTTTCTTGAAACTAATTGTCTTATTGTTATGGATTATAATTTTAATTTTTTTAGAAAAAATCGTGAGAAAAAAGTTAAATATACCGAGACAAACAGGATGGAATAGTAAATATGTCAGTCAATCACATAAATGGGGGCACTGGATTATCATTATTTCTTATGTAGTACTTATGATGATAGTTTCAATTTTGAATCCAATATACATGACTTATATACCAATTTTCTTTTTTATAACATTGTACATTTTCCAAGGGTATATGCAGTGGAAATATGATAGGCAAACAAAAGAATATATTATTTCGTTTGGAGTTGTTCCGTTATTAATAATTACAGGTATTATTTTGAATGTATTCTATAATACGTATTGGTGATGAATGGTCATACAAATAAAGGGTGAGAAAATGATAAGACCACGTTTACGGGCAGAAGTAATGATTGTAAACGACGAACATTCAAAAGTACTAGTACAATGTGATGAGAACGAATCATTTTATCGTTTTCCAGGTGGCTCTATTGAATTTGGTGAAACGTCAAAAGAAGCAATAATTCGAGAGTTAATAGAAGAATACGATTTGAAAGTTGATGTTCAAGAGTTAGCAATTGTAAATGAACACATTTTTGAGTGGGACAACGAAAAAGGTCATCATTGTACATTGATACATTGGGGGACTGCTCAAGAGGTAGTTATAAATGAATTAAGGCATAAAGAACATGAGGATATTATATTAATTTGGAAAAGTCTAGAGGAATTAAAGAAGAAACCAACATATCCTGAAGGGATCATAAGTTACTTAGAAGAGGATAACCGTAATATAGTCCAATTTATTTCAAATAATTAAATGAAGTAATAGGAGGGATGAAAATGGGAACTTCTACTTTTTGGATTATAACTATTGTTTTTTGTATAGCTGTCTATTTCTTTGATAAGTTTTTAAGAAAAAAATTGAATATGCCCAAGGTTGGTTTTTGGGGATATAAGAAACATGTAAATAGTTTACATAAAAAATTGGAAATAGGACTACTTTTTATTTATTTAATAACTAGCTTTATATTTATCTTTAAATTCGAAAGTGTAAATATTGCTTATGTCATTTTTACTTATTTAGGGGGGACGATAATCTTAAGAGCATTGATGGAATGGAAGTATGATAGAGAATCGAAAGAATATATATTTTCGATAATTGGGATATTTACGTTTATTTTTATGACTTCAATACTATTTTACTTCTTTCCATCTGCTGCATAATAAAATGATTATTGAAGGTATAAATAATGAAATAACTAATTAATAAGAAACCATTTATCTATACATGAATGGTTTCTTATTATGTGTACGAAGTTCGGTCTTCGCAATTTAATCATTTATTTTAGTCAAGATGGATTTAATGAAATTTGTTTTATCCTCTGCATATTTATGCTTATCATTTGGGTTAGCTTTTGAAAATTGAATCTTTAACTGTTCATACTGAATACGAGAGGTTTTATTGTCTATTAAGTAATCTCTGAATTTTAATTGTTCCATTAAATATTTATTCCCTTGTTCATACATATGAATTTGATGAGTTCTTGGCTCACCTTTATTGAAATAATACCTTTCGGGTAATACATTTTTTCTATATTTATAATTTAATTGTTCT
This sequence comes from Bacillus altaicus, assembly GCF_042136375.2. NCBI lineage: Bacteria > Bacillati > Bacillota > Bacilli > Caryophanales > Bacillaceae > Bacillus > Bacillus altaicus. The sequence goes on from NZ_CM143394.1 coordinate 2,824,089, forward strand.
AGGTTTGTAATACATTTTAGACCACTTTTGAAATCTCTTAATTCAATCGCAATATCAATAATAGGTTTTGCGCTTAAATGCGGGATGGAAGTACTTCCAATATGGTGTATCGCTAAAATATATGTTCCAATTTGTTCCTCAATTAATTGTTTTTCTTTTGAAAACTCAAATTCCCACTCTTCGGACCACAGAACTAAAAACACTTTACCATAGGGTAAACCTAGCATTTAATTAGCACCCCTTACATATTTTTTCAATAAAGTTACTTACATTTTCTTAAAACTCCTCAAAACAAGAAACTCCCACAATCTCCATGGAAGAATTTTCTTCGCAAAGATCATAAATTTAACACCTTTTCCAATCGGATATCGTAATGTAGTACGTTTTGCTTCAGCAATTTCAACGATTTTATTGGCAACATCTATCGGATTACCAAATGTATTGCTGCCGCTATTAATATGTTTTTGTATTTTATCCATATATTCTTTGTAAGGAGAGGTTGTATCAGATTGGTTTTCAGCTAATTGTTTACCAACTTCCCATATGTTCGTGTTATAAGAACCAGGTTCAAGTAAGGCAACGTCTATTCCGAAAGGTTTTACTTCTAAGCGAAGCGATTCACTCCAGCCTTCTAATGCATATTTTGAAGATACATAAGGGGATAAACCAGGAAATCCAACTTGGCCACTAATACTGCTTATATTAATGATTTTTCCACTTTTCTGCTTTCTCATATATGGTAAGACAAGTTGAGTGATTGAAATAGCTCCAAAAAGGTTCGTTTCAAATTGTTTACGGTATTCCTCTACTGGAATTTCTTCTACAAAGCCTCCAGTTGCATATCCTGCATTATTAATGAGAAGGTCTACTCTATTCATGTCTTTTAAAAATAATTGAAAGTTATGTATAGAACTTTGATCTGTTACATCTAATTGTTGAACTTTTATGTTTTGCTGTAAGTTGAGTTTAGTAGCTTGAGATATTAAGTCTACTTGTTTTTCAAGATTTCGCATTGTAGCAATGACTAAATAGTCTTTTTTCGCAAGTTCAAGTGTCGTTAATAGTCCGAATCCACTTGATGCCCCTGTAATAACCGCGATTTTTTTATTCATTGGTCGCTCGCTTTCTTTTTCTTTTATCATAACGAGTTATGGGGATAAAATCTATTTATTGTATAAAGATATTTGTTATAATTGAAAATGATTATCAATTAATTTTAGTTTTTACATAAAAGGAGGGTGGATCTCATGGAGACTAACGGTTTTCATGATATTTTTCATAAATATTTTCATGGTTTACAAGTTGCAGAGGAAAGACATATGAATATGCCCAAAACAATAGGTAAGGGTGAAATACGAAGATGGACTTCGTTTTCAGGAATGGAAATTGTGTTATCAAATTATCAATTTCATAAAAATCATCGCATCCAGTTTGCATCTGATGCAGCAATGGTGGAGCTTAATTTTTGTTTACAAGGGTTCGGAGAAGTGCAAGTTGGTCATTCCTCGTATGAATTAATGACTGGAAATAGCTATTTATATTTTATGAATGATTTTGATGTATTATTTGAATATGAAAAAGAAACGACTCTATATTCATTAGCGATTGGTATTCCTGTACAATTGTTTAATCATTTCATGACGAATAATGCTATTGAAAAAAGTCTTGATTTTCATTCTATATTAGGAAATCAACCTTTTAAAAAGTTTCAAAATCCAATTGATTCTATAACATCTAATATTATTAAGAGAATGATAGAGCATCCCCAAAAGGATCGTATTAATCAACTAGAAATAGAAAGTAAAGCGCTCGAATTGCTTTCTATACATTTTGGGAGAGTGTTGCTTAATGATTGTGACGCCAATAAAAGGAGTCAATTATCAAAAAAGGATTTGAATAAAATAAAACAAGCTGAAGAAATTTTACTTCAACGAATGGAATCACCCCCATCATTATTAGAATTGGCTAAAATAGTAGAATTAAATGATTATAAATTAAAAATTGGGTTTAAAGAATTATTTGGGATGTCCACATTTGCATATTTACGAGAAAAACGTATGGAACATGCGATAGATTTACTGCGTTCGGGAAATAGTAATGTGACCGAAACGGCATTTGCAGTTGGATACAATAATGTCAGTCATTTTTCAGAGTTATTTCGTAAAAAGTATGGAATGAATCCATCAAAATTTTTACGTATTTATTAACGTAAACCAGGAATAATCCGCTATACCGTAAACTCCTCCGTCATTTGGTAGTTGTTTTTTGTAATGGTCATTATAATTACAATCAACATCCAATTGGAAATAACTTTTTATGGAGGGATTTAAATGAAAGAGCAGAAGGAGCGTCATTTTTGGATATTTGTATTAACAGGAATGTTTCTTATTATAACAACGACGGGTTTTGCACGTATGGCATATGGAATTATATTGCCGTTTATGCAAGAAGGACTCCATTTATCTACAGCTCAATCAGGTATGCTAGGAACGATACTCTTTTTAGGCTATTTATTAACAGTCGGAACATCTGGAATACTCACCATTCATTTTGGAGCAAAATCAGTTTTATTAATAGGGAGTTGGCTCGTCGTTGTAAGTTTAATAGGATTAGCATTTGTTCCTTCAGTTTGGATAGCTGCTATTTTTATGCTATGTGCTGGAGCTGGAAGTGCTCTTGTATATACACCACTCATGTCAATAACAGTAGGATGGTTTCCAGAAAAAAGAGGAACTGCAATGGGGCTGTTATTAAGCGGTGCTGGCATAGGCATGCTATTTAGTGGAATAATTGTTCCTTATATAGTACGTACATTTCCAGAGTATAGTTGGCGTGGTTCATGGCTTTTGTTTGGCGTTATTACATGTATTGTTGTATTCGTTTCCTCAATTGTTTTGAAAAATCCAGAAGTTACTGAAGATGAGGGGGAAAGGAATAATAAGTCGTTTTTATGGAAAACGAAAGAGCTATACATCATTGCATGGATGTATTTTATTGTTGGAGTTGTTTATTTAATTCCAAATTTATATCAAACTAGTTTTATGATTGATAATGGTATTTCGGCATCAATTTCGGGAACTGTTTATGCGATTGCAGGTATGTTTTCAATCGTAGGAGCTCCTGTCTGGGGATTGATTTCGGATCGGATTGGTATAAAGAAGACGTTATGTATTTCACTTTTATTAGCTGTAATAGGTGATATGATTCCAATTATATTTGGACATATCATTGGCTTTATCATGTCGGCAATTATTTGGGGTTCCAGCCTCGGAGGTATCCTTTTATTAATTCAAGTTGCTGCCTCAAAGCAAGTATCTCCGAAATATGTCTCAATGGCAATTAGTTTTATATCCGTTTTCTATGCAGTTGGTCAAATGATTGGACCAGGACTTGCAGGATGGATTATCGGGGAAAGTGGTTATACAACAGCTTATGGATTAGGTGCTTTCGGTTTCTTTATGTGCATATGTTTGGGATTGAGGCTAAAAAGAGGGGATTTTGCAAACTCAGCGTATATAGAGAAGTGAGTATTGTCTTGAAATGAATCTTTTTAACGGGGGGAAGTAAAATGTTCCATGTTAAAGATGTTTTAGCAGATCAGTTATTAGCAAATGCGAATGATCCTAGTTGGTATATTCCGTTTTCAGATGCAGTTAAGGATTTATCTGAGAGAGAAGCTTTCTGGAAACCGAATGAAGAGAGTAATAGTATAGCTGAAATTGTACAACATTTACTGTATTGGAACTCGACGTGGCAAACAAGGTATAAAGAATCAAATGTTAATGCCGTGCCCGCTATTGGTGATAATAACAAAAGTTTTATGCTATCAGATAATCAAACATTTGAAGAGTTAAGAGAAAAACTATTAGAGAAACTGTTACAATGGCAAAATCTCATAAATGAAGACAAGGTTGAAAGTGATGTAATTGGATTTCCTGTATCTGCGAAGTGGTGGGAAGTATTAGCTAATGTAACAACTCATAATGCGTATCATATTGGTCAAATTATTTACATTCGGAAATTACAGAAGAGTTTTGATAGTGAATAGTGTAATGGTTCTCTAATTTATCTGAAGCAATTCATGAAGCATTATTGTAGGCCGTAAGACATGCTGTGCACGCTTGAAGGTAGAAAGACCAGTCTAAAATGACTGGTCTTTCTACTATCTAATAATATTTAAGTAGCAATTTGTGTGAAACTATATAAAAATGTAGTTCCAACTATTCAATTGAAATGCCCTGTTACTATTTGATTTCAATTGCTGAAGTAATATCGTTCCAATCCGCAGCTAAATTAGCAGTTTGACCATACCAATCAGAGTGTCTAAAGGAGACACCTTTTCCATATCCTTGAGTTGAAGAATGTTCCCATAGCGTTGTTGAATAACTTGCAGAAGGTGAAGCTGTACTTACAGAAGAAATTCTGTCGTTCCAGCTAGAAGGTAGGTTTTTAAAGCCGCTGCTCCAATAAATATACTGTCCACCTTTATTTTGATGCTCATAGAAATCGGTACTACCAGCACCACTACCTAAAGGGTTAATTTGATTTTTAAGTGCCTTTTTATCCTTTTCAATAAAAGCATTCAATGTTTCTCTGCTAGTAAAGCCATAAGCTAACCAATCTCCATTTTCATTTTGCTTAGGTAGTACCATTGTAATTTGGATGTCTTTTTTTGATTGATCGCTTAATTTTGCAAATGAACTAACATTCTTTTCATCAACTTTTAAATAATCAAATGATTTAATTGTATTATCTTTTTCTGCAGCACTTACTACTCCTAATCCTCCAGTTAATGCAAAACCTGCTACTAATGTCCCTGCTACTAATTTCTTCAACATATAACCATCCCTTTTTTTGTTTAGATTTTTGTACAGGAAAATCTTGTACAAGTAAAATTTAATCTAGTTTTATAGTTTTGTAAATATTCTGAAGTTTTAGAAATAATAGGCGGAATATTTGCAGTTTTACATTTTTTCTTTAGAAAAAATGGTTATTGGAATGATATAATAAATAAATATATTGCTTTTCTTGGATGTTAAAATATTTTAGGAGAGATGTCATTGAAATATTTCACAAGAGATTGGTATAAAGAAATGCAAATTTCAGGATTTGTAAAATTCATAGAGTCGATAGAAGAATGGGAAGAGATGGAGAAAGAGTATAAACAAAGTTTGAAAGAAGAGGTGGAAGAAAGGAAAGAAGAATTATTAAAGTTTCTTCCTGAGTCACTGCATCCGTATATTCATAACAACACAATTAATTCAGAATGTCCGCCCGATAAATTAAAGAAATTTTTGCTGGAGTGGAACGAGGATTACGAGAAAAGAATAACTCATTTAGATCAATCCTATATAGAACACTTTAATTTTATTAAGAAAAATCTTCCGTCAAATGTCATTCAACTTCATGAGTTCTCTCTACATGATAGTGTGGTTCTCTCAACAGAGAGAACATCAAAAGATACACTAACTATATTTTTGGATTGTAGTGGTACTTTTAGTGATTTCGATAAACTTCAAGTAACTTTTACAGGTGTGACGAAATGTTCTATGCCGGAGAATTTTGAAGGTGCTTGGTGGCTTTATCATGAAATAGAGCTTACTGAAGATGGTTTTGAATTGGGTGTTTTATTTGATTGTCCATTTAAAGAGGTGATAATTTGTGCAGAGGATGTACAAATCGAAAAGGGATAACCCTGTAGGTGCATCACAAATGTTTGACACGATAAAAAAATAAAGTTATTGTAGATACACGAAGTCTACAATAGGAGTCTACAATATGAAATATTCTAAAGCTACAAATTATGCTCTTCATACAATGCTTTTTCTTGCAAAGGCTACACCAAATAAACTCGTTAGTGTTCATCAATTAGCAGAAATGCAAAAAGTTTCACCTACGTACTTGTCAAAAATATTAACAAAGTTGACTAAGGAAGGCATGATTCATTCATCCTCAGGACCTAAAGGTGGTTATTCACTTAGCAGTAATTGGGAAGATATCTCTTTTTTAGATATTATACATGCTATTGAAGGGAAAACATCATTATTTGAATGTTGTTTGCATCATGAACCTGGATGTGTAATAAATGAAGTAATGCTTGAAGCAGAGGGGAAAATGGAAGAAGAGCTAAAAAATCAAAAAATAGCAGATCTTACGAAGAAAATAACGGTGGATTTTTGATCTGCTTTTATTTTTTAAAGGCATTAAAGATAATAGAGCTCTTTAATACCTTTAATATAAATGTTAATTATTGGAGGGTTTTTATTTATGAAATTTATTGATTGTGCTGTTATAGGTGCTGGTCCAGCAGGGCTTAATGCAAGTTTAGTTTTAGGGAGAGCTCGTAAACAAATAGCGTTATTTGATAATAAAACGAATAGGAATCGTGTAACGCAAAAGTCTCACGGATTTATTACACGTGACGGGATTAAACCAGAAGAGTTTAAGGAATTAGGATTAAATGATTTGAAGAAGTATTCATCGATTCATTATTATGAAAAAACAGTTTTAACGATAACGAAGCAATCCACTGGTTTATTTGAGATTGTGACATCGGATCATACAAAATATTTGGCGGAAAGAGTTTTATTAGCAACGGGTATACAGGAAGAATTTCCATCCATTCCTGAAGTACGGGAATTCTATGGAAAAAGTTTATTTAGTTGTCCGTATTGTGATGGATGGGAATTAAAAGACCAACCTCTTATTATTATTTCTGAAAACGAAGATTATACGTTGCATATGACAAAATTAGTTTATAACTGGTCTACGGATTTAGTAATCGCAACAAATGGTAATGAGTTAAGTAAGCCTTTCATGGATGAACTGTGTAATAAAAATATAAGAGTTATTACAGAGCCTATTCGTTCACTACAAGGTGAAGAGGGTTATTTAAAGCGAGTAGAGTTTCATTCAGGTTTGCACATTGAAAGAGCCGGTGGATTTATAGTACCTACTTTTTTTAGGCCAAATCAACTTTTAGAACAACTTAGTTGTGAACTGCAAAGTAATGAAACTTTTGTAATAGATGATTTTGGTCGTACTTCAGAAAAAAATATTTACGTAGCAGGAGAAACAACGACTCAAGGGCCATCGTCATTAATTATTGCTGCATCACAGGGAAATAAAGCGGCGATTGCTATTAATAGTGATATTACAGATGAGCGGTTCTAACTAGCATTTAGAAGGAGGAGAAGAAGATGAATAACATGTGGGATGATCAATTTAAATCGGATGAATATTATTATGGGGAAGAACCTAATACGTTTATTCAAGAACAAGCATTTCGTTTGGCAAATTATAATAAAGTAATAGCTTTCGCAGAGGGAGAAGGTAGAAATGCTGTTTTTCTAGCAAGAAAAGGCCACGAAGTGACTGCTATTGACTACTCTGAGAGTGGATTAGAAAAAACAAAAAAGTTAGCCGAGAAGTATGACGTAAACGTGCATACAAAAAAGGTAGATTTATTAACTGATAGTTTGCCAGATAATGAATTCGATGCGGCAATTATGGTATTTGGACATTTTCATGCTGACAATCAAAAAATGGTATTGAATAAAATGATTTATACGATTAGGCCTGGTGGATTAATAATGTTTGAAGTTTATTCGAAAAAACAATTAAATTATGGTACTGGTGGGCCAAAAGATATTGATATGCTGTATGATCCAATTGATATTCTTACTTGGTGTGAAGGGCATGAGGTTATTCATTTCTTTAATGGAGAACAAGAGCGAATTGAAGGGAAAGGACATACTGGCTTAGCTCATGTTATTCAAGTTGTTATTAGAAAATCAATATAAATGTTATTGGAAGTTGAATACTTGAATGTAAAAAGACCAGTCATTTAAGACTGGTCTTTTTATTTAGATACTAGATTATCAAGCTTCCAATATGTATTTATTAATGGAGCAACTTTACTATCTATGTACAAATACATATTATTTAAATCTTTTGGTGAATTTTTCATATTAAATACAATGTCAGTAGTTAAAGAGAAATCAGATGGAACCTTTTCAGCATTCTCATTTTGTATAAATTCACCTTCATATTTTTCACCAGTTTTTTCATCTTTTATGAAATATTTTATTTCTGTAAGATCTATTGTTTGTCCGTCAGCACGAGCATTATTAATTGTAACACGAGCTGTAAGACGCCACTCTTTGTCTATTTTTTCAAATTTTGCATTTTCAACTGTTGCTCTATAGTATCCGTTTTTAAATATTTCCCCATAATGCATTGCATTCTTTTCGAGAGCGCTCTTTTCTTGTTTTGGTGTAGCACTGCTATTACATCCTGCCATGATTCCTGTAAATATTAATGCTGTACAAGTTACCTTAATTAAAGATTTCATAGTAATTCCTTTCTGTATTGAAAAGTGAAACATAGGAATAATTTTACATCAGAAGGAAAATAAATGGAAGTTTTTTTGTGGAATATGCAAATATGCATGTATTTGGTATTAAAATTAATGAAATAGAAAGAGAGAAAGAACCCGCATAAAGCTGGGGAAATAAGAATTGAAAATATTGTAAAACGGAAGAAACGTGCATATAATTAACATGAAGTTTAAATTTCAGAATCTTCAATAATGGTGGTGATAACATGTTTACTGAAGAGCGTAGAGAGAAAATTTTAGAGCTACTAAAAAAAGACGGAAGAGTAATCGCAAAAGATCTTGCAGAAATATTTGATATGTCTATTGATTCTATAAGAAGAGATCTATCTATTATGGAAAAGGATGGTTTTTTAAAAAGAACTCATGGAGGTGCAATAGAGTTTGCCCGGGTGAGGAACTTAGCCGCAGATCCATCTAAACGTTATAGTAATGGCTCTAAATATGAGGATGCAATTGCAAAAATCGCAGCTTCTTACATACAAGAAGGTTATTCAATTTTTATTGGGGGCGCTTCTATTCATTATGCAATGTTAAAATATTTACCTGAAACATCATTTACAGTTATTACGAATTCTATAGAAATAGCTAGTAAGTTACGGGAATATGAGAACATTGATACGTACTTAATTGGTGGCAAGGTGAAACCATCAGGAAATATGACGGATACACTTGCCTCTGAATCGATTAGTAGTTTTACTATTGATCTTTATTTTTCTACAGGTGGTGGTATTTCATTACACGGTATAAGTACTGCAACACCTGAAGTTGCTTATTTTAGCAAAAGGGTAAGTGAAATTGCTAGAAAAAATATTTGTTTAGCTCCCCATAATAAACTCGGAATAGATTGCTTTATTAAAGGAGAGTCCTTAAAAGAAATTGACCTTATAATAACAGATGAAGAGGCTAGTAAAGAAACTATTCAAGGATTTGAGAAACAAGGTAAACAAATAGTAATAGCGCCAATAGACTGCATTTAAAAGGAGTTTGAAATGATTATAAAAGGACAAGAGTTTCATATAAATGGATTAACTTATACAATTCGTTCTGCAGCTGAGACAGATGCAGAGCAGCTATCGAAAATAAGAGTACAAATCGATGGGGAAACTGAAAATATGGATAGAGAAGTTGGAGAGGGATTTATAGATACGAAAGGATTCCAGGAAATAATAAAAACGGATAGTAAAAAAACAAGAAATCTCTTTTTAGTTGCGGAAGTTCATAACCGTATCGTTGGATTTTCGAGATGTGAAGGATCGGACTTAAAGAGATTGTCTCATAAAGTAGAACTTGGCATTTGTATTTTAAAAGAGTTTTGGGGATATGGAATGGGTAAGAGCCTATTACAACAATCTATTAATTGGGCTGATGCAAATGAAGTGAAAAAGATATCGTTACAAGTGTTAGAAACAAATGCAAAAGCAATTCAGCTTTATAAAAGATTAGGCTTCGAAGTAGAAGGCGTTCTGAAAAATGATAAGAGGCTGTCGGACGGTAAGTATTACAATACGTTTGTAATGGGTAGGGTGAATAGTACTTTTCATAAAAGAGGTGAAGAAGTATGTTTTACAGAAGGAAGTACTATGTAGTAAAAAATGAATTCATAAAAATATTTAATGAGCATTTCAATGATACTAATTTACCTAATCAATTAAAACATGGTTCGCGTTTAATAGGACGCTGGATGAAAGATAATAATGATGGTACAACTGAAGTATTTGCAATATGGGAATATGATAGTTATGAAGATTATGAAGAAATTGAAACTAAAGTTAGAAGTGATAAGATGCATGTTAGAAGAATACATGATTGGTATGAAAAGCATGGCGGGAAAGAATATGTTTTACGAGAGTACATAATAGAGATGAAAAATGAAGAGTTACTATGTACTGTAAAATGATAGGGAGTGAAGCCTAATGGAGATTAGAACGAAATTATATATTAGCTTAGCATCCACTATTTTATTCGCAATAGCGATGATAGTTTTCTTTATAAATAACAATCCGCAAAAGTGGTTTTGGTTATGTATTTTTTTTGGATCCATTATACAAAATATAGTGCTACTAAAAAAGAATAAAGAAGCGCATTAAAATATTCAAATTTTCAACATATTTGTGTCGCCTTTCTAATTGTGTTGAAAACGCTATTTTTCCTGTTCGATTGAGTTTTCACATCGGTATATGCTCGGTATGTTAACTTCAATTGCTCATGTGATTGAACGTGAATGTAGCATTCAAATACATCAAAACGAACTACATTTCATTCACCGTTTTTTAGATGTAATTGATAGTGATGGACAAGTTGTTATTTGTAATCAATTTTCAAAATATAAATGGACGGGAAATATGCGAAACATAAATCTGATTCTATTACAGACGGTGATGGGAAATCAAAAACAAATTGAGTTGCAAAATGGAAATAAAGAAAAACATAAGCTAAATGCCCGTGAAAAAGTACAGCGCGATAGCATGATTGAAGCGTTGTAAAAGACGAATGGAAATGTTTTATTAGCTGTGCCGCGCAGTACGTTTTATAAACGAATGCAAAAATTTAGGCTATAAAAGTAGATTTTTGTAATCTACTTTTTCTTTATGGGCTCATGTTCTGTCGGAATGTGCGCTTGCCAGGGAAATAATAGAATAATTAGAAAGAAGATTTCCTGAAGGGGGTTAGCATGTGAAGTATATTGAAATTGGAATCGGGAATAGGTGGTTCATTCGAACGGAAACCGAAAATAAAGATGGAACTGAATTCGAGGAACGAGGAATTATTAAACCTATTTATTTTGAGTCTTTATATGTACGGATTTGGTTTCGGAAAACGTGTTTTATTTTTGATACGAAAGAGGGCTTTAAGAAAGTAAGAAAAAGTAGAGCTGAGTATAAGTTTATTGTTGGAATGGTGAGTAGGTTAAAACAATAGAATCAAACAGGGGGTGTTTTTATGATTAGAATTATCACATTCATACTCGCTTTTATTATAATGGGCTATTCTATTTACAGTTGGAATGATGATTCGAAGCAAAGTATGCTCCTTTTACAATTACTTTTAGGTTTTATGCTTGCCGGTATGGGGATACAAAACGTTAAGAAGGATGAAAAAGAGAATAAGAATATGGGGTTGTTGCTTTTACTTACATCGCTATTTTGTATCATTGTATCGTTAATAAAATATTTTAAATAAACCGTTACTAAGCATATTGAGTAACGGTTTTTTGAGGTTATAATGTGCTATTTATATAACCCCGTCGTATACATTTCCGTCAATGTATACACTATTTCTTCTACATCAATTTTTTTATCATTTTGAACGATTGTCCAAAGGAACATTTCATTCATAGAGAACCAGCCGCATGCGACAATCTCCTTATTTAACTCAGTTCGTACTAATTCATTTTCCAGGGAATGAGTAATGTCTTGTATAATCCGTGTTACAAAGCGTTCGCGAATCTCATCCCATTTTTGACGTATTTCTTTTGAGGTTCTTATTGCTTCTTCAACAACTTGTAATATAGCTCTTTCTTCTTGTGCTAACTGTAAAAAAGCGCGCACTTGATTCTGAATCATATCTCGTGCTTCGACCTTTGTTTGAGGGGAAAAAGAGCGATCAGCAATATCATAAAAGCGATTCATCACACCTTCCATCAAAACGACGAGGAGAGCATCTTTGTTTTTAAAGTATACATATGCTGTTCCATAGCCAGTTTCTGCATGTTTAATAATTTGCGTGATTGTAGTTTTCTGAAATCCGTTTTTTATAAAAATAGTATAACCGGAATGTAATAGTTTCTTTTTCGTTTCTAAGGAGCGGTGTTTTCTTGTTGAAAGAGTAGAGTTTTTCAAAGAATCACCTCTTTATACTGAAATATCTGAAAATATAATTGTATTGTAAAAGAAGTTCGTATATAAAGTCAACTGACATAATATCATTGACGTCATATCAATTTAAGTGATATATTTCAATTAGTTAGAATAAAAAGAAAATTAAAAGAAGGTGACACCATGTATAAAGAACCATTTCAACCAACTTATGAGTATGCGCTTGAATGTGATAAACATGATGAACTGAAAGATTTTCAAACTGAATTTTATAAAAAAGAAGGAACAATATATTTAGATGGTAACTCTTTAGGTTTGCTTTCAAAAAGAGCAGAGAAATCGTTACTTACTTTGCTAGATTCATGGAAAGAGTTTGGAATTGATGGATGGACTGAAGGTGAGCATCCGTGGTTTTTCCTTTCGGAGAAATTAGGTGAATTGACAGCACCTCTTATTGGAGCTTTGCCGGAAGAAACAATTGTAACCGGTTCCACCACTGCGAATATACATCAAGTTATTGCGACGTTTTATGAGCCGAAAGGAATACGTACAAAAATTCTTGCGGATGAATTAACATTTCCGTCAGATATTTATGCGCTTCAAAGTCAAATTCGTTTAAAAGGCTTAGATCCAGATGAGCATTTAGTACGAGTGAAGAGCCGAGATGGAAGAACACTTTCTGAAGATGATATTATTCAGGCAATGACAGATGATATCGCTTTAATTTTATTACCTTCTGTACTATATAGAAGCGGCCAAATTCTTGATATGAAGCGATTAACAGCTGAAGCTCATAAACGTGGTATTCATATCGGTTTTGACTTATGTCATTCAATCGGTTCTATTCCGCATCATTTTAACGAATGGGATGTAGATTTCGCTGTATGGTGTAATTATAAATATTTAAATGCAGGTCCTGGTGGTGTTGCAGGTTTATATGTGAATAAAAAACATTTAGATAGACTTCCAGGATTATCTGGTTGGTTTAGCTCTAGAAAGGATAAGCAGTTTGATATGGAACATTCATTAACTGCGGCTGATCATGCTGGAGCCTATCAAATAGGGACACCTCACGTATTAAGTATTGCACCATTAATCGGTTCTCTTGAAATTTTTAAAGATGCCCGTATTGAGAGATTACGTGAAAAGTCATTACATATAACAAGATATATGCTCGATTTAATTCAATTGGAGTTAAATGATATGGGATTTACAATCGGAAATCCGCTAGAGGATGAAAAACGAGGCGGACATATTTATTTAGAACATGCTGAGGCGGCACGTATATGTAAAGCGTTAAAAGCAAATGGAGTGATTCCAGACTTTAGAGCTCCAAATGGAGTTAGACTTGCGCCAGTTGCTTTATACAATACGTATGAGGAAGTATGGAACTCTGTACAAATCTTAAAGGAAATTATGAAAAATGAAGAATATAAAAGCTTTGAAAATAAGCGAGAGGTTGTGGCGTAAGCATGAAAACATCGCAGTGGATTGATATTTCACAACCGCTAAATAATGATATCGCAACGTGGCCAGGGGATACACCGTTCTCGTATGAAGTTTCATGGACAAAAAAAGACAGTGGTTCAGTAAATGTCGGAAAGTTAACGATGAGTATCCATACAGGTACTCATATTGATGCACCATTTCATTTCGATAATGATGGTAAGAAGGTGTTAGATTTAGATATACACGTATATGTAGGCGCAGCACGAGTTATCGATGTGTCAGGGCTGGAGAGTATCGGTAAAAAGGAATTAGAATGTTTTAAATTAGAAGGTGTAGAGCGATTATTATTACGTACATCTTCACATGGTAAAGCGCAAGAATTCCCAGAAGAAATCCCGTATTTACGTGCTGATATTGCAGGTTTTCTATCAAGTAAGGGCATTCGTTTAATTGGGGTAGATGTACCTTCTGTTGATCCTTTAGATGATAAAGAACTAGCAGCACATCATCAATTATTTAAACACGGAATTCACATTTTAGAAAATGTCGTACTCGATCACGTAGCAGACGGCGATTACGAACTTATTGCCTTACCACTTGCATTAACAGATGCAGATGGGAGCCCAGTTCGCGCTGTTATTAGACCAATATAAATAGAAATGTTAAAAGGGGCGTTTGATTAATATGAAAGAAAACGAAAAGGTAATTATGGAAAAAGGGATTCACACTGATTTTAAGGAGAATATGACGTACGGAGAGTATTTACAGCTAGATAGCTTATTATCTAGTCAACAAAGATTATCAGATCATCATGATGAAATGTTATTTATCGTTATTCACCAAGCAAGTGAGCTTTGGATGAAACTAATTTTACACGAACTGAATGCAGCAATTGAATCTATTAAACAAGATAAATTACCACCAGCTTTTAAAATGTTAGCACGTGTATCAAAAATTCAGTCGCAAATTATTCAATCTTGGGATATTCTTGCGACATTAACGCCATCAGAATATATTGAGTTCCGTGATTCACTTGGTCAGGCTTCCGGTTTTCAATCGTATCAATATCGAATGATTGAGTATGCACTTGGTTATAAAACACCACATGCATTAAAGATTTATGAAAAGGACCCAGAATTACATGCTCGTCTTCATAAAGCACTTCATGCACCAAGTTTGTATGATGTGGCGATACAAGCGCTTGTTAAAGAAGGATTCCCAATTCATGAAGATGTGTTAAACCGTGATATTACGCAGCCTTACGAAGAGGATGCAACTGTAGAAGCGGCTTGGATAGAAGTATATGCGGACGTGCAGAAATATTGGGATTTATATCAGCTTGCAGAGAAATTAATCGATATTGAAGACTGGCTACAACAATGGCGTTTCCGTCATATGAAAACGGTAGAACGAATTATTGGTCATAAAATGGGAACAGGTGGCTCGTCTGGCGTATCTTATTTAAAGCGAGTGCTTGATCAATGCTTCTTCCCAGAGCTTTGGAACGTTCGAACGAAATTATAAAAATAAACTTGTCAGCTAATAAATGCTGGCAAGTTTATTTTTTTGTTTTAAAAACAAATATGATTTAATAGAGAGAACGAGATGAACAACAAATATTACATAAACATTTAGATGGAGGAAGATTTCTTGAATTTCGAGCAATTACAAAATAAATTTGAAAAGAAAAAAGTTAATACATTTCTTGTTTATCAAAAGGGGGAATTAACGACTGAGTACTATAAAACGATAGACTGTGCAAATGACTTATTTAAAATTAATTCGATTACAAAAAGTATCGTATCTATATTAATTGGTATCGCAATTGATAAAGGATTTATAAATAATATACATACACAAATCACAACATGGATTCCAAATGTACCGGAGAATAAGAGGGAATTAACGCTGTATCATTTATTAACGATGACAACAGGAGAAGATTGGCAAGAGTTCGGAAATGGGGTTGTTTTCCCAAATGATTTTGTGGAATCAGACAATTGGGTGCAATACATTTTAGAAAAGACGCTCATTGAAGAAATGGGTACGAAAATGAATTATAACTCAGGTTCTTCTCATTTACTTAGTTACATCATTCAAGAAGCAACTGAAATGTCGACAGAACAGTTCGCGAAAAAGTATTTATTTGAGCCGTTAAACATTACGGAGTATGAGTGGCAACAAGACCCACAAGGTATATATGTTGGCGGATTTGGTATGAAAATGAAATCTATAGATTTATTAAATTTAGGAAAAGTATGTTTGCACAATGGATATTGGAAGGGTAATGAAATTGTATCATCAAAATGGTTAGAAGAATCAGGTGAGACTCTATTTGAAACGTATGAACATGTCGGGGCATATGGATATCACTGGTGGGTATTAAATAACGAAAGATTTCACATACCGTATTGTATGTATTTTGCTATGGGATACGGAGGGCAATATATTATTATCATTCCGCAGTTAGAGCTCGTAGCTGTAATTAGTAGTCACATGCCAAAACGTGGCCTCGTACCATTAAAGTTATTTATAGAACATATAAAAAATAATCCTCCTTATTAAGGAAGAAGTACATAAAGAAACCTCTGTCTGTATGTAAAGACGGAGGTTTTTTTATTTTACCGACTTGTCTTCTGAAAGGACATCTTTAAAAATTCCTCTGTTTTCGTATCAAACTCTACATCCACAAAAACACCATACTCTTTTCCACCCTCACGTAGCCATAATTTAAACTTTTCAACTGTTATTTGAACAGTTTTTGGTTGTCTACCTATATGAAGGTAATCGATAATCTCAGCTTTCGGATATTGTTCTTTCGTTTTTTCAACGGCTAGTTTACCCCATTTTGCATAGGGCGGCTGTGCGTGAACAATAGATGGGTCGGTATGTATATTTGAACATGTTGTTATTAAAAAAAATATAAATGCTGTACGTACGAAGAATCGCTTCATAATAAGCTCCTTTTATTCTTTTTGTATATTGTTTACATATTTCTTCAAGCATATAAGTTTGGATTTTTTTGTCTTCTTTACATAAAAGCGAGGGTTTTACAAAACATAACCATGAAATCATTTCCGTAATTAAGGAGGGAAATACATGCGTCAAAAAGCTGTTTTTAAGATAGCGATCTTGCTTGTCTTTATCGGGCTATCTTTAATGGTAAGTAGTATACAAACCAAAAATGTAGAAGCCTTTTCTAATCAAGTGATTCAAAGAGGGGCATCTGGAGAAGATGTCATTGAACTGCAAACTCGTTTGAAATATAACGGATTTTATACGGGGAAAGTCGATGGTGTTTTCGGATGGGGTACATATTGGGCTCTTCGAAACTTTCAGCAAAAATTTGGATTGCCGGTTGATGGTTTAGCGGGTGCTAAAACGAAGCAAATGCTTGTAAAGGCAACAAAGTATGATAAGTCGACCGCTAATAAAGGTACAACAACTAATAAAGGGAACAGCGGTGGTACTGCGCAAGAAAATAAACCACCACAAAGTAAAGGGACAAATGTTCCAAATGGTTATTCTCAAAATGACATTCAGCTAATGGCAAACGCTGTATATGGAGAGTCACGTGGTGAGCCTTATTTAGGACAAGTTGCAGTGGCTGCGGTAATTTTAAATCGTGTCACAAGTGCATCGTTTCCAAATACCGTTTCAGGTGTAATCTTTGAACCGAGAGCCTTTACAGCAGTAGCAGATGGACAAATATATTTAACGCCAAATGAAAATGCGAAAAAAGCCGTATTAGATGCAATCAATGGATGGGATCCAACAGGGAATGCACTATATTATTTCAATCCAGATACTGCGACAAGCAAATGGATTTGGACTCGTCCACAAATTAAAAAAATCGGTAAACATATTTTCTGTAAATAGAGCGGAGGTGGAATTATGTTAAGAGGTATTATCATTGTGTTATTAACAATCGGTGTAGTTGGAACAGGATATTGGGGCTATAAAGAACACCAAGAGAAAAATGCGGTTTTAATTCGAGCGGAAAATAGTTATCAACGAGCATTCCATGATTTAGCATA
Organism: Bacillus altaicus; assembly: GCF_042136375.2. Lineage (NCBI taxonomy): Bacteria > Bacillati > Bacillota > Bacilli > Caryophanales > Bacillaceae > Bacillus > Bacillus altaicus. The sequence continues at coordinate 2,841,788 of NZ_CM143394.1, forward strand.
CGAGGTTGATTTGTTACACGATAAAATTGGCACAACGCTTGCTATGAATTCACGCACATCTTTATCACCTGCATTAGCAGATGTTTGGCGTTTAACATCTGAAGCTCGTTCTGATGTAGGTCAACTACCATTAACATTAATGCCGTTTAATAAAACGGAAGAGTTTTTAGCAAATATCGGTGATTTTAGCTATCGTGCAGCAATTCGTGATTTAGAAAAAGAACCATTAAATGAGCAAGAATATAAAACATTGCAAACGTTATATTCAAATGCAGGAAATATACAAGATGAACTAAGAAAAGTGCAACACCTTGTGTTGAAAAACAACTTACGCTGGATGGACGTTGAAATGGCACTTGCATCAAACCGAGATCCAGCAGATAACACAATTATTGATGGATTAAAAACAGTTGAAAAGAATGTAACGTCGTACTCGTCTACTAATTTCGGACCTACTTTTACAAGCGCACAAAAAAATAAAAAGGGCGGATTTGAAGCAGAGGGTAAAGCGATTTCTAAAGATGAGGCTGCAAAGATCGCAAAATCATTTTTAAATTTAAAAGGAAATGAAAAAGTAGAAGTTGAGAAAAGCGGAAAAGGCGCAAAAGAATCTTTCTACAGTGTGAAAATTAAAGATCCAGCAACAAACAACGAATATTACATGGATATTACCGGAAAAGGTGGATACCCAATTTGGGTAATGAATAATCGAGAAATTAAAGAACAAAAAATTAGTTTAAATGATGCAGGAAGTAAAGGATTAACGTTTTTAAAGGATCACAAGTTTACAAATATGGAGCTATTTGATAGTTCTCAATATGATAATATCGGTGTGTTTACGTACGTTGTAAATGAAAATGGAGTGCGTATTTATCCAGAAGCAATTCAAATGAAAATTGCTTTAGATGATGGATCGATTGTTGGTTTTTCTGCGAAAGAATATTTAGCATCGCATCAAAAACGAACAATTCCGAGTGCGAAGCTAACTGCTGCTGAGGCGAGAAAGAAAATTAATCCCGATGTAAAAGTTATGGAAGAACGTAAAGCTGTAGTAGTAAATGACTTGCATAATGAAGTACTTTGTTATGAATATATTGGTACTTTAGGGAAAGATACGTACCAAATTTTCATTAACGCAAATAGCGGGGCAGAAGAAAAAGTGAAGAAGATGCAAGCGGTTGAAAAAATTTATGATTAAACATCAATGATAAAGTGGTGAAAATAATGAAAATCATTATATATATGTTAATGTTTTGTTTCGTTATTACTGGATGTAGTATTGGAAAAAAAGACAATCCTAATGAAAAGCCAGAACAAAAAAATGTCTCGATGAAAAATGTTACGTATACAAATAAATCAAATAAACCAAATGAAAAGGCAGCTGATCATCTGGCATCTTTAGCTGCAAGTATACCTGGTGTAAACGATGCGACAGCAGTAGTAGTTGGGAAATATGCTGTGGTAGGTATTGATGTAAAAGCGAAACTTGATCGAACTCGCGTTGAGTCAATTAAGTATTCTGTTGCAGAAAGTTTGAAGAATGACCCAAATGGTGCGAATGCAGTCGTTGTAGCAGATGTTGATACGTATGAAAGATTAAAACAAATAGGTAAGCAAATTAAGAATGGTAAAACGGGTGAAGGTATACTTGATGAATTAGCAGCAATTGTTGGCCGTGTAATGCCGCAAGTTCCAAATGATATGATTGAAAATAGAGAAACAAACCCGATTAAAGATAATGATAAACAATTACCAAAAGATGAAGAACAAGAACTTCGAAAAGAACAAGATGATCAGTCCAATAATCATTTGAAAAAATAGTGAAAATCCCGTACTAAATTGTACGGGGTTTTGTTTTAAAATTAAATATTCAGTTTATTTTTAAGGGAAAATATGGTTTAATAGTGAGGGGAGGGACAACCGTTATGATAAAAAAAAGCACACTCATATTGTGTAGTTTATGCATAGGTTTTAGTATGACAGCGTGTGACCAGAAGAAAGAAGTGAAGAAGAAAACTGCTACATCTTCTACTATAACGGAAAATAAAAATCAAAAATCCATTAATGTAAATCATTTCTCAAATATTAATGAGGGAATGACATATTTAGAAGTGAAAGATTTAATCGGTTTTGAAGGGGATTTACTCATAGAAGAAGGGGAAGAACATTCTACACGAATTAAACAAATTTTTGCTTGGAAAGGCAACGATCCAAAATCATTTGCTGAAATTACATTTTTGGATGGAAAAGTGCATTCTAAAACACAGCAAGGTTTAAGTTAATAACTTGAAGGAGTGGGAGAGTTAAGCATGAACATACATACAGGGGAAATACAATTAGTTCCGTATAAGGAGCAGTATAAAGAGATAATACAATCATTTACTTTACCAAGTGAACAAGTTCAATTTACGGCGAATCCAGGTGAATTACTGGAGAAAGCGAAAAATGATCGAACGAAAAATGTAGTTGTTATTTTAGACTATAACGGAGTACCTGTCGGTGTATTTATATTACAAACAGGTGATAGAGTACAGGAGTTTACAGAAAATAAGGATGCCATACTTTTAACTTCTTTTTCTGTTAATCATAATAAACAAGGAAAAGGATATGCTAAAAAATCATTGGCGTTATTACAAGACTTTGTAAAATATTATTATCCAATAAAAAATGAAGTAATTCTTGCTGTAAATGAAAAAAATATTCCGGCACAACAGTTATATGAGAAAGTTGGATTTCAAGATAGAGGATTTAGAAGAATGGGACCAATTGGACAACAATTCATATTACATTTACCTATAACGAGATAATAAGATAATAAAGCTTACTCTTGAAAAAAATCATGTAGTAAGTTTTTTCATTTGAGATATTTTCCAAACATGATATGTTAGAGGCATTAAAGTAAGTATTCGAGAAGTATGAAGGTGCAAAACAATTCGATTGCTAAGCATGTAAATACGCGAGGGGTAATCATATGACAATTTATATTGCATTACTACGGGGAATAAATGTAGGTGGGCATAAAGTAATCAAAATGGCGGATTTGAAAAAAGTCTTTGAATCAATAGGGTTAAAAAAAGTGAAAACATATATTCAAAGTGGAAATGTAGTGTTTGAGTCAGAAGAAGAGATAAGTTTTTTAAAGGAACGAATTGAATGTGAAATTAAGAATGTTTTTGATTTCGATGTTCCGGTCATGTTAAGAACAAATGATGAATTTATTAATATTATTAAAAAATGTCCTTACGAGACCAATTCATTGTTAGAAGGAGAAAGTGTACATGTGGCCTTTTTGGCTAATACCCTTTCTGAAGGGGAGTGCAATCAGTTACTTAGGCTTAATAGTGACATAGAAGATTGTCATATCGAAGGAAGAGTAGTGTATTTATTTTTCAAAAAAAGCATTCGGAATTCTAAACTAATGAACCAGTTTCAAAAATTACATACGCCAGCTACAGTAAGGAACTGGCGGACTGTGAATAAGCTGAAAGCAATAGCAGAAGAGATTTAAATAAAAAAGTGGTTTTCTATTTACAGAAAACCACTTTTTTTATTTATATTGTTTGGCGATAATGAGTTCAACGATAGGATAAATAAAGAATGAAGAACAAAGTGCCATAAATAAAGGTAGGTTCTTTATTTCATCGAGTAATAGGGATGAAAATCCTTCAGAAAATATTAAAATAAGAAACATCACACACATAAGTACAAAATAAGAAATTTTAAAGCTTTTATAGGTAATTTGTTGTCCCATCTCATCTTGACTTTCTTCCGATACTCCGTTTGGATCTCCCCATGTAATATGATTAATTAAATTACTAAGTATTAAAGAGGCAGCGAAAATAGTCCCGCCCAAAATTGAACCTTCAGTTATGTATTTGTATGTGCCATGTACAAGTATAGCGATTAAAGATAAAGTTATGATTATAAAAATAATTTTTTTAGTATTCAATATATAATTGCACCTCCATCTTTGTAAAAAACTCTTTACATCCATAGTATAAAATTGGAAAAGTTTTATGTCAAACGTTTTTTACATAAGAAGTAAATGTTTACGATATTTTGTTTTTGAGATAAATAAAAAATTAAATTACATTTGAATGTAAAAGAATGGGCTCGCATATATTTGGAAGGGATGTCAGATTAAATTAGGGGGTAGTTATGTCTATTCTTTTAAAAGCTGGTGCAGATGCAGGAAATAATGGTTTGAAGTTAATGGTGAAAGGGCAGGAACCCATTTTTATTCCGAGTATTTATTCCTTATATATAGGTGAGCCTACGGGGTTGTTAGATGAGGGTGAAGTTTCATCGTCAGAATTAGAGAATCACATTGATGTGACCATTAGTTCTCCATCGCTAATGTTAAATAATGTACGATACATCGTTGGAGAAAAAGTGATTCAAGATCAATTAAAAGGTACAGAAGTGGAGAAGAAATCAAATAAATCTACTGATGAGTTAATGGTTATTACAATCCTTTCAGGTTTAGCGATAAGTGCTATGCGTCAAAGTCCAACTTCAAGTCATATTAATATTCGTTATGATTTATCTGTTGCTCTTCCAATGCAACTTATTACACAGGAAATCGCTGCTGAAAATTCGAAACGGTATATGGGTAATCACAAGGTCATATTCCATTATCCAAATGGACGCGATGTTACGATTAATGTTTCTATTGAGTTTTGTAAATGTCTACCTGAAGGCGCTTCTGGGACGTGGGGGATTGTATATGATGAGGACGGAAATGTTGTGAAACATAAAATAGAATGTGAACAAAATCAAGTTTCAGAAATTGATTTTGTAGATAAAACTTTATTGTCTTTTGATATTGGCGCGGGGACAACGGAAGAAGTTGTTTCATTAGGGGTAAATTTCCGCCCGCAATTAAGTAAAGGATTATCGTACGGTGTAAAAGAAACGTTATTACAAATTATTACGAGGTGGAATCGGAAATATCCTACGAAAACAATTGATAGTATTACAGAATTTAACCAAATTTATTTAAATGAAAAGCACCCAAGAAATGCATTGTTAGTTGAGGAATCGCAACCAGCGTTTTTAGGTTTAGCAGCACGTGTCGCAACGGATATTATTAACAAAATTGATGATATGAAAGACGATCCATACGTATTTATTTATGGTGGGGGCGCAGTTATTATTAAAAATAGCTTAAAAATGATTTTGAAACAAAAAGGACGCTTGAAAAATGTAATTTTTGTAGATAACCCGTTATTCACCAATGCTCGTGGTCTTTTAGTATATACATGTTCGCCAAAATATAGAGAGCATAAGCAAAAAGAGTTAGGATTCACAAACTTAACGATAAGTTAGTTGGTGGAAGTATGCGATCTAGGCGATTTAAACGTGGTGATCGAGTGAAAATAAATATTAATAAATCGGTATCACCTGAAATGATTGCATGGCTTAATAAACAAACTAATCCAACTAATTTCTTTTTCTTTGCAGCGCAGCAATTATTTAAACAAGTAGGAGATATTGATGTATCGAAAGCCTTGCCAAGTAGTCATGTTTTTTCTTTATATGTAGAACCGCCATCTCTACTAAAAGTTGAAGTGAATCCATTTAAAAATGTACCACTAGAAAATAGTAAATCCACCGAAAATGTAAAAAAAAAATCGTGGGAATCTGTTGATCAGTTAGATTGTCCATTCTTTTGAGCATAGAAAAATATAGGTAGAGCCCATCACTATACATACGAATACAGTGATGGGTTTTTATTATTGTATCGTCATCTTTATAAAGTGAAACTGATAATCAGCCCGCACCAATCGGGCTTTTACGGGCAGTTTACCTCCCACCTAACTTCTTTGCTTCAGCTGAATTTTGAGGTGGGAGTTTTACTGCCCACAAATAGCGGGATAATAGAAGGGACAAAACAATTTGTGCCCCTTCTAATAGTTGTTCTTATCTTATATGGGATATATGTTCTGAAACTGCTTTAATAATTTTATCCCAGTCATCGGGATGATTCTCGTGTCCTGTACCTTCAAGGGCTAATAGCTTTGAGTTCGGAATTTCATCAATAAGTGCGAGTCCATGTTCAAGTGGAAGAGCTGTATCGTCCGTACCATGAATTACTAAAGTAGGTACTAGTAACGACTTTAGTATACCTTCATAAGAATCATCACCTGTAAGGAGGGCGTGATTAAACATGCTTAATAGATTGTTAGCACGTTCTATTTCTTGCTTTACTTGTTTCAAAGTTCTTGCTTCATCAAATATACGCTTTGATCCACAGAGTAGACGTGATCCTGTAACTAAATATTTCGCTATAGTATCTTTATTTGTCCAATCTAAATTCGCACCATTAGCATGATGTGTCAAAATTCTTTCATCCATTGGAGGCAAATCCCGAGTATTGTTATCAGATCCAATAACGCTTGTTGCTAGTAATGTTAAGGTCAAAATTCTTTCTGGGTGCTTTACTGCAGCAATTTGAGCAATCATACCTCCTAATGACATGCCCAGAAGATGTGCCTTGTCAATATGATACGCATCGAATACCCCGATTGCATCTTCAGCCATGTCTGCTACAGTGTAATTGGAAGTCCCAGGCTCATATGTAACAGAGCGCCCAACATCACGATTATCATAGCGAATGACAAATCTTCCTGTGCTAGCCAACCTTTCACAAAATTCTTCATCCCAATAAACCATTGAACACGTAGCTCCCATAATTAATAAAATTGCTGGATTGTTAGGATTGCCAAAGCTTTCTGTACATATATCAATACCGTTTACTTTGAAAACTTGTTCACTCATAGTACACTCTCCGTTTCATTTAAAGGTCATTAACAAATAAAGAGAAATATAACTTTGGGTGTTTCTTAAACTTATACTAGATAAAGTAAGATAAATGTTTTTTGCACTCAAGATGCTTAATTAGTAGAGTAGCATAAATATCACCTCCAAATATATTTATTTTTATTTAAAACAAAATATTTTGAAAAAAATTATAATTTATTAAAATAAACAACAAGGAGGAGAGGAAATGAAAGCAATTGTTATTAATCAATATGGTAGTGTTGAAGAATTACAAGAAAGACAAGTTCCAAAGCCGGTTGTTAAATGTAATGAAGTATTAATACGTATACACGCAACATCTGTCAATCCTGTTGATTGGAAAATAAGAAAGGGAGACTTACAAGAAAAGCTGCAATTTTCATTTCCAATTACATTAGGTTTAGATGTTGCTGGAATAGTTGAAGAAGTTGGAGAAGATGTGAATCATTTTAAAATAGGAGATAAAGTGTTTACGAAACCTGAAAATATAGGGAAAGGTTCTTATGCTGAATACATTACAGTGAAATCAAATTTAGTAGCGCAAATGCCTAAGAATCTTAATTTTGAAGAAGCAGCATCTATACCTCTTGCAGGGCTTACAGCTTGGCAAAGTCTTGTCGATTATGCACAAATAAAAGAAAATGACCGAGTATTAATTCATGCTGGAGCGGGCGGAGTAGGGAGTTTTGCAATTCAAATCGCAAAATCATTTGGGGCCTTTGTCGCAACAACTGCAAGTAGTAAAAATGAAGAGTTTTTAAAGTGTTTAGGAGCTGACCTTGTTATTGATTATAAAAAAGATAAATTTGAAGGGCTACTATCAGATTATGATATTGTGTTAGATACAATCGGCGGAGAAGTACAAGAAAAAAGTTTTCAAGTTATTAAATCTGGTGGTGTTCTAGTTTCTATCGTTCATGAACCACTTCATGAAGTAAAGGGTATAAAATCAGGTTTTTTATGGTTGAAACCAAGCGGAAAGCAATTGGACGAATTAACTAGTTTGATCCAAGCTGAAAAAATTAAACCAATCATTAGTAAAATTGTTCCGTTTAATGAAAAAGGAGTTAGAGAAGCTCATATTTTGAGTGAAAGTCAGCATACTAGAGGGAAAATTGTAATTACGATGGAATGCTATTTACATAAATATACGAGTGGTGACTATAAAAAATAAAAATTGTCACCACTCATATAAACTATAATTTTTGCACGACAAAAGTAATTGCATTCGTATTTAATTGAATGTGTGTACCGTTTCGTACAATATCATACGTTAAATTTTTCATTTCAACTTTTACTTCTTGCCATTCGGAATAAACGTCTTTTAGTATACGTATCATTTCTTCCATAGAAATGTTAATTTCAATTAAAGTATCTAATTCTTGATTCGTTTCCAAGTCAATTTCTTGAATGTTAGAGTTGACTATTAAACAGTTGATACCGTTACTCTTTGTTCCGTTTTTCATAGAGTGAAGCACTTTTTTAAAATCTTCTATCGATTTGACATGCTCTAAACTTGAAACTGCAATGATGTAATTATAAGTATTAGAGGGAATATAGTAGTCTTCAATTGCTGATTGTTCCGTTTTTATGAATTCAAATACACCATGTTCTTTACTATAAACTTGTAACTTCGTTAAAGCCGAATCAAGTAGATCAACACAAGTAACAGTGCCACCACTATTCATAATTTTTTGTGCAATCGGAATACTGTTTCTACCGACACCAGAGCCAAGGTCAAGTATTTGTAGGTCTTTCTGTCCTTCAAAATAGTTCAGCATGTCCATAACTGTTTTAACAGGTTTATAAAGCCAAGATCCCGCTTCGAATAATTTATATTGTTCATAGCAAAGATCGTGATACTTTTTCTCTTCTTGTCTTATGTAATCGATTCTGTTCATAGTGTTTGACCTCAATTCATTAAAGATACATATAAAGTTCGATAAAAATGTAGGTAAACCTTTTGCTGGATTGGAATGAAAAAGATGTACTGTGGAAAAACGAAAGCCTTCTCACATTGCTCGAAAATAGCATATAACTATGAGGAGGAAGAAGTATAGGATGTTTCATGTGAAAATGTATTCCGAGTATATAAAAGGAGTGCAAAGTATAAGCGATTTAAAGAGAAACCGAAAGTGACATAATGTTGTGATGGTGTAGTCACAACATTCAACTTGAATGAATACATTTTTTAGATAGGGAAAATATGTGTTATTAATTTCTGTTCAGAAAAATTTGACAATATATACGTTATAAATTATCATATGTAAAAAACTAATATAAATTGGCATTGAAGAGAAGAGTAGTTAAGAATGAATACATACAGAGAGCTCTGGTAGCTGAGAAAGAGCGGTATACATCTTAATGAAAAAAGACTTGGAGCTGCGCAAGGAACTAATTTGTTTAGGGATGGTGCGACGGGTTCTCCCGTTATAGAGATAGGGTATAAGCATATTTTGCCGTACCTAAAGAGGTTAATATGGTGACGTATTAACAAACTGAGGTGGTACCGCGAAGCTAATAACTCTCGTCCTCAAGATGAATAATCTTGGGGGTGGGAGTTTTTTTATTGCATAAAACTGAAAATGTGAAAACAAAAATACAATTGAGGTGAGTAACATATGCATTGGGCGTATGAAGTAGCACATGAATTAATTAGAAAACATCCAAACAAAGAAACTTTTGTTTGCGCATCTGGAATAAGTCCATCTGGTTCTGTTCACATTGGAAACTTTCGTGAAATAATAACGACTTATTTCGTTGTAAGGGCGCTTCAAGATTTAGGGAAAAAGACTCGTTTTATATTTTCATGGGATGATTATGACAGGTTTAGAAAAGTTCCCAAAAATATTGATCCTTCTTTTGCGAAATATATTGGTATGCCATACTGTGATATTCCTGATCCGTATGGGTTTCATAACTCGTACGCAGAGCATTTTGAAAAAGAGTTTGAGAAATCGCTCCAAGCATTTGGAATTGAAGTAGAATTTATTTATCAACATGCTGAATATAGAAGCGGAAGGTATAACGAAAACATATTAGAGTCTTTGTATAAAAGAAAAGAAATATATGATATTTTAATGGATTTTAAAACAGGGGTACACCGAGAAGAAGATAGAGATAACTTTTATCCAGTTACGTTATATTGTGAGAGCTGCGGGAAAGATGCAACAACTATTACACATTTTGATGAAGTATTAAAAACGGTTCGGTATGACTGTGAATGTGGAAATGAAAATGAGTTATCCGTATTAAATACAAATAAAATGAAACTGAATTGGAAAATTGATTGGCCGATGAGATGGATGATAGAGGATGTTATTTTCGAACCGGGCGGAAGAGATCATTCATCGGAAACGGGTAGTTACAATGTATCAAAAGAAATTGCAAGGGAAATATTCAATCGTGAAGCTCCTCATTACGTCGCTTATGATTTCATTGGAATTAAAGGGAATCATGAAAAAATGTCCAGTTCTTCAGGGAATAGTATTACACCTAGCGACGTATTAAAAGTGTATTTACCAGAAGTAATTCTTTTTACGTTTGCAAAATATAAGCCTGATGCAGCTTTTCATATTGGACTGGATGAAGATGTGATTCGCAATTATACAGAGTATGAGAGATTGAAGGACAGTTATGAAAATAAAACACTCAAGAATGAAGATTTATTTGATGCAATTAAACTTTCTAGACTTGATAGCCAATTTAAAGAGTATCCAAAATTTAATCAAGTAGCAGGAACTTTACCGTTATTAAATTTTGATTCATCTATTTTACAAGAGATACTAGAAAAAATAGATAGGAGCTATGCATTATCTGAAATGAAGGCGATAAGTAATCGTGCAGAGTATTGGATAAGAAACTTTCAATCTGAAAAATTAATTGCGGTAAATCAAGAGAAAAATACGGAGTTTTATAACACATTAGATGAAAGGCAAAAAAAATGGCTAGTAGAAGTTTGTACAATACTTCGTTCTAATAACGATCATTCTAAACTAATGGAGCAATTGTATACGATTTGTCATCATGAAAATAAAAAAAAATGAAAGAAAATCAAAAACAATTATTTACCATTATATATAGGCTCATTATGAATCAATCAAGTGGTCCACGTATACCGTTATTAATACATGTGGTAGGTACCAGAAGGTTCATCACGTTATTAGATTTCTAAAATACAGTTAAAAGCAACGCAAGTACTCAATAGAATAAGTACGTGCGTTGCTTACTTAATTTTTACTATCTTGAATACATTTTTGGACATTCATCACCACTTGGTTCGTAAAAGCAATGACTTTTAAATTGTCCTGCAAACGGCTGATTATACCATTCGGGTGGACAAGCTCCAACTGGACGAAAATACCAAAGAGCCCATCTGGCTGGCCAGCGCCATTCACCTTGTAACACTTTTCTTGCGATTTCTTTTTCAGATTCACGGGCACGTTGATAAAAGTATCCGTATTGAACCGCTTCGAATCCGCCAGGGCTTTGATATACTGCATCACGCACAGATCGAAGTTGTTTAAAATCTAAGCAATCACAAAATACACGATTTACTACGACACAGCCAACAAGTTGTTCACCTTGTCGTCCTTCGCCCTCAGCTTCAGCACGGATTAAACGTGCTAGTAAATCAACGTCACTTTCGTTGTATGGAATAAGGGGCATTGTAATACCACCTTTCTTTACCTGTTATAGTAAAGAGTGTATGTTTCAAAATGAGCTAAGTGCATTTTTCTTGAAAATAACTACTAATTTTAAAAAGGAGCTTATACGGAAAAAAGCTAATTATTATATAGAAGATAAAAAACGAAAAAGGAGAGGTACTATGCATCGTATTCATAAAGAACATATCATTTACGCAATGTCACCAGAAAATAATCCATGTATTGAAGTAGAAATTGGGAGCCGTCTTGTATTTGAAACATATGATTGCTTTGAAAATCAAATTGATTCTGAAGATGTTGTGTTTCAAGAGTTAGATTGGAATCGAATTAATCCAGCGACTGGACCTGTATATATTAAAGGCGCAGAACCTGGCGATATTTTAGTAGTAACGATTGAAAAGATTAAAATTGCCGAGCAGGGTGTTTTAACTACAGGAGCGAATCTTGGTGTAATGGGTAATGAGCTAAATGAAAATACAGTGAAAATTGTTCCAATCCAAAATGAGTATGTAATATTTTCGGATGAACTCCAAATACCAATTAATCCGATGATTGGTGTCATTGGCACCGCCCCTAAAGAAGACAGTATTTCATGTGGTACGCCGCATGATCATGGCGGGAATATGGATTGTAAAGAGATAAAAGAAGGAACAACATTACTATTACCAGTCAATGTCCCTGGGGCACTATTAGCGTTAGGTGATTTACACGCTGCGATGGGTGACGGTGAAATTGGTGTTAGTGGAGTAGAAGTCGCTGGGGAAGTAACTGTAACAGTTCAAACTATAAAAGGAAAGCAATGGCCATTACCGATGGCTATCCAAAAAGAAAAAATGATGACTATTGCTTCAGAGAAATTGTTAGATGATGCTGCGAATCGTGCTGTACATAATATGGTGACATTTTTACATGAAGAATTAGAAATGTCTAAAGCTGATGCAACTCTTTTATTATCAGCAGCAGGTAATTTGAAAATTTGTCAAGTTGTGGATCCACTGAAAACGGCGCGGATGGAACTAGGGATGGATTATGTGGAGAAGCTAGGATTTACTCTGAGTGAATTTCATATTAAATAGATAAAGATCGAAAAAGGATACTTTTGTATAAAAGTGTTCTTTTTTAATTTACGTATATAGTGAAAAGAGGTAGTATTTATTTTGTATAAGTATATTAGATTGTGGATCGAAAAGGAGTAAAACAATGGTTAAAATTATGATTGTTGAAGATGATATGAAAATTGCGGAACTATTATCAACTTATGTTTCAAAATACGGATATCAAGGAATTATTGTATCGGATTTCCAAAATGTATTAGATTTATTTTTGGAGGAACAACCAGAGTTAGTTTTATTAGATATTAATTTACCAAGTTTTGATGGTTACTATTGGTGTCGTCAAATTCGCGGGGTTTCTACATGTCCGATTTTATTTATTTCGGCCCGCGAAGGTACGATGGATCAAGTTATGGCATTAGAAAATGGTGGCGATGATTTTATTCCGAAGCCTTTTCACTATGAAGTTGTAATGGCGAAAATTCGTAGCCATTTAAGACGTGCTTATGGAGATTATGCACCGAAACTAGAAGAACGAATGGTTGAGCAACAAGGTCTTTGTTTATATCCCGAAAGACTTGTATTAAAACTTAGGAACCAAGAGATTGATATTACGAGAAACGAAGCCATTTTATTAGAGATGTTAATGAAAAACTATCCGCGTGTTGTAAGCAGAGAAGTGTTATTAAATAAATTATGGGATAGTGAATCCTATGTTGATGACAATACATTAAGTGTAAATACAACGCGTGTGCGTAAAAAGTTAAAAACGTTACATATTGAAGGAGCAATTGAAACAATTCGTAGTGTTGGATATAGATTACATATTACTTGGGATAATGGTATGGAAAAATGATAAGGCTGTTTATACGTGATCATATACCACTTATTTGTTTTACAGCGATCCAACTACTAGCCATATTCCTAGTTTATTGGTTTGATGGGCATAATCATATTTCAACGGCATTATATGCAATGTTTTTAGGTGCTTTTTTTATGGTAAGTTATTTAGTATTTCGTTATTTTACACATCGTTCTTTTTATGAGCGTTTAGCAAATCCGTTGCAATCTTTGGATGAATCTGTTCAAAAATCTGATTTTGCAGTTTTATCTACTGCACTTCAAGATTTGCTCGAAGTGCAATATCGCCATTATCAAAATCAGCTCCAATTACAAGAGAGGAAAAATAATGATCATTTAACCTTTATGAATCAGTGGATTCATCAAATGAAAACACCTTTATCTGTAATAGAATTAATTACACAGGATGAAGTGGATTCACGTTTTGAAAGTATTAATGAGGAAACAGATAGGTTGAAAAAGGGATTAGAGATGGCTTTGTATGTCGCGCGTTTAGAAGCATTTACACAAGATTTTTATGTAGAAAGAGTACAACTACATAAAATAGTGAATGATTCCGTGCATGAACATAAACGCTTTTTTATCCGGAATTTTGTATATCCAGAGCTTGAAATTGATAAGGGTATTACTGTAGAAAGTGATACGAAATGGTTACAATTTTTAATTGGACAAATTATATCGAATGCGATTAAATATTCATCAGGTAGTAGAGAAAAGATTAAAGTGAAAGCATGTAAGGAAGGTAATACAGTTGTACTTGAAATTATCGATAGTGGCGTAGGGATACCGAAGCAAGATTTACCAAGAGTATTTAAACCTTTCTTTACAGGAGAAAACGGTAGAGATTTTAAAGAATCAACAGGAATGGGACTATATCTTGTTTATGAAATTACGAAACAATTAGGACATAATGTAGAGATTCATTCAGAAGTTGGTAAAGGTGCAGTTGTACGAATTAAATTTTTTAATGTGTAAAAAAAGTAATCTAGGCTAAAGAACTTTGGAGATAAGTTTTTTAGCCTTATTTTGTACCATTTGAAAATAAAAGATTATTTACCTAAGAGAATTAAAAAGAACCTAATAAAGTTAAACGAAATAGTAGACTTATAAACGTTTTTAAGTAATAAAAGAGAGATCTTTTTTAGTTGTAAATGATAGGAGGCATGAAATGGATATTCGAAAAATGAGATATTTTATAACAGTGGCAGAAGAATTAAACTTTAGTCGTGCAGCAGAACGTCTTATGATGGCGCAACCTCCTTTAAGCCAAGAAATTCGTAAATTAGAAGAAGAATTAGGGGTTCAACTTTTTCATCGAACAAAAAGAATGGTTGAACTTACCGATGCTGGGAAAATATTTTTAGAAGGTGCACGGCAAACGTTGCTTCAAGTAGATAGAACCATTAAAGAAACACAGCTTGCGGATGAAGGGAAGATAGGACATTTAATAATTGGTTTTGTCGATTCTACAGAAACCGTTATTGGCATATTAAAAACATTTCGAGAACGGTTTCCTAAAATACAGCTCATATTACGCGAGATGACAACAGACCAGCAAATAAAAGCGCTCTATGAAAAACAAATTCATATTGGATTTATTCGTTCCAAGCAAAATAATGAAATATTATCTTCCGAAGTTTGTTCTGAGGAATGTTTAAAATTGGTTTTGCATGAAAATCATCCTTTAGTTTCGTTACCTAACATTTCAATCAAATTATTAGTTGATGAACCATTCATTTTATTTCCTCGTCATTTTGGTACAAACTTTTACGATTTAATTATTAGTTACTTTTGGGAACATGGAGTAAGTTTAAATATTGTTCAAGAAGCGATTCAAATGCAAACGATTGTGAATTTAGTTGCAGCAGGGATGGGGATTTCTGTTGTTCCATCATCGGTGGAAAGTTATAAAAAATCGGGTGTCATGTATAAAGACATTCAAGAAAATACACCGAAAATCAATTTGTATGTTGGATGGAGACAAGATGAAAAGTCTGTCGTATTAGAGAACTTCTTAACAGTTGTTAGAGAGGTTTATCCCGCATTAACGGTCAGTAAAACTCCCAACTCAAAATTCAGCTGGAGCAAAGAAGTTAGGTGGGAGATCAACTGCCCGTAAACGCCCGATTGGTGCGGGCTGATAATCAGTGGGGGGTGAACAAAACCCCCACTGATTAAAGTTTCACTTTATGCGACTTCACAATTTGAATTTGAAAAGTAAAGGCCCATCTTGATGGGATGGGCAGTGGGAAAGTTGGATAGGAAAACTTCTATTTTTATTTTAAAGTCACTGAAGATTCAACCTGTTTTACTCGGATCGTACTCAGCGAAACCTTTTAGTACATTATCAATCTGATCCATAATTTCAGGTTGCAATTTAACACTAGAAGCAATTACGTTTTCTCTTATTTGCTCCGGATTTGAAGCACCGATAATTGCAGAGGAAACAGCTGGATTTTGTAGTACCCAAGCGACTGCGAGTTGAGATAGGGTAAGATTAGTTTCTTGTGCGATGGGATTGAGTTTCTGAATTGCAGTGAGTACATCATCACTCATCCAACGTTGCACGAGTTTGTGGAAAAATGGTTTGCCAGCATCTGAATTAGCACGTGATTGAGTCGGTATTGGTTTACCTGGTTGATATTTTCCAGTGAGAATGCCTTGTGCGAGGGGAGACCATACAACTTGACCAAGTCCCTCACGTTGACATGTTGGTATTACATCAGTTTCAATAACTCGCCACAACATCGAATATTGAGGTTGGCTAGCGATAAGTGGAATGTTCAATTCTCGTGCAAGTGCTGCACCGCGGGTAATTTGTTCTGATGTCCATTCACTTACGCCTAAGTAAAGGACTTTACCTTGTCTTACAAGATCAGCAAAAGCTAACATCGTTTCCTCAAGGGGAGTTGTTGTATCAAATCTATGTGCATAATAGACATCAATGTAGTCTGTCTGTAACCTGCGTAAAGATGCATTACAATTTTCTAAAATATGTTTTCGTGATAAGCCTCTATCATTTTTTCCAGGTCCAGTCGGATGGCATACTTTTGTACATAGTTCTATACTTTCTCGGCGTATACCTTGCAAAGAGCGGCCAAGTACTTCCTCGGCTATAGTGTCTGAATAAACATCGGCAGTATCGAACGTTGTAATTCCGACATCTAGTGCGGCTTTCACACAATTATTTGCAGTATCTTCATTTACCTTTCCGCCATGGTTAATCCAGTTCCCGTATGCAATCTTACTTACTGTTAATCCACTGTTTCCTAGTTTGCTAAACTCCATTGTAGTATCCTCCTTTTAAAATGATATCTTCATTATAAGAACTGAAATTTAATATGTATAATATATAATTTATTGAAGATTTATATAAAAAATATATAAGTGGGAGCGCGTAGAAGTTTACATAATAGTAAAATCTAAAGCAGTAGCACATATAATTACATTTACTCATACAGTACTACTATGGTACAATTTGGTTACTAACGACGGAAAGGAATGATGGGTGGACGATGATTAACTAATCTTATTTTTAAATGTTGAAATTAAATAAATTTCAATTTATAAAAAATAGGATTAGTCTGCCCGATTTCCATACAATAGTATTGCTATTTATTTTGCTTAATAGCTTATTTGGGTATAAATATTTTAATGACTAATCCTGCCAAATTAATTTGGGAGGATTTTTTTGTTCTCCCTTAATGAAAGGGATCGGTAATATGAAAGAACTTTTAAAATTAAATGATGTTTATGTTGAAATAATGGAAAATACTTTATTAGAGAAAATGAATGTTACAGTAAAACAAGGGGATGTTATCGGATTAATTGGTAAAAATGGTGCTGGTAAATCAACGTTACTTCAATTAATAAATGGGAAGATTGAGCCATCAAAAGGTACTGTTGAATGGCAGCAAATGAATGTGACAATGGCATATGTTGAACAAGAAACAGAATCCTTTATTAGTAATGATGTGATTGCAAAAGAAGCAGAAATTCTTGCGAAATGGGGCGTGCCAACGAACGATTTTCTTACTTTAAGTGGTGGTGAAAAGCTGAAAGTTCGACTAGCAAAAGGATTTGCCGAAAATCCTAATTTATTAATATTAGACGAACCGACAAACCATTTAGATGAGACGAGTACGGAATTTCTTATTAAACAAATAAAAAATATGAGAGGTACAACTATCGTCGTATCGCATGATCGATATTTTTTAGATGTTGTCGCAACAAAAATATGGTCAATTGAGGATAAGAAATTAATTGACCATAGCGGTAATTATACGAGTTATATGAAAGTACGTGAGCAAAAAAGAATGACGCAGCAGCGTGAATATGAAAAACAGCAAAAAAAGATAGAACAAGTAGAATCACAAATGAACGAATTAAGTTCATGGTCACAAAAGGCACATGCACAGTCTACAAAACAAGAAGGCGTTAAAGAATTTTATCGTGTGAAAGCGAAGCGAATGGATGCGCAAGTGAAGTCGAAACGGAAACGTCTCGAAAAAGAGCTTGAGAAAACGAAAGTAGAACGTGTTAAAGAAGAGTATTTAGTTGAGTTCTCTATTCAAGCGAATAAAAAAGTAGGAAAACGCTTTTTAGAAGTGAAACAATTGAGGAAAGAATTTGATGGACGAACATTATTCGAAAACGTTAATTTTACAATCCAACACGGTGAGAAGGTTGCAATTATTGGACCAAACGGAAGCGGGAAAACAACATTACTGAAGATGATTATGGGCACGGAGACTGTTCAAGGAGAAGTATGGATTTCACCATCTGCAAACATCGGTTATTTAAAACAAGAAGTATTTGATTTACCACTTGATAAAACACCAGAAGATTTATTTTTTAAAGAGACATTTGAAGAAAGAGGAAAAGTCCAAAATTTAATGAAACATTTAGGGTTCCAAGCTTCTCAATGGAAAGAGCCGATTGAGCAAATGAGCATGGGAGAACGAGTGAAGTGTAAGCTAATGACGTATATTTTAGAGGAAAAAGATGTACTTATTTTAGATGAGCCGACAAATCATCTAGACTTACCTTCAAGGGAACAGCTTGAAAATACATTGGCTGAATATAATGGAACATTAGTTATAGTTTCTCACGATCGATATTTCCTAGAGCAAACAACTAACACGAAACTCGTGTTTTCAAATAATACGATACAAAAGCAGTTAGAAGAACCTACTAAAACAAGAGATGCTATTGAAGAGCTACGTTTAACGTTAGAAACAGAGAGACAAGAAGTATTAGGTAAATTAAGCTTTTTAACTTCTAAGGATAAAGGATATAAAGAACTTGACGAACGATTTATAGAACTTACGAAGCAGATTAAGGCGCTTTAACGTAAGTAAGGGGGGATTAACATGGGAGAAGAGAGTTCGACTAAGTTATTTAGAATAGATTGTGGAGATATATACCTACAAGAGTTTACCATCAAAGATGCAGAGAGTATTTATAAAATAGCAAAGCAACCGGAAATAGAAAAGTTTTTGCCCGACTGGAAATCAACGAAAGAACAAAGGGGTGATTGGGTTGCAAATTATGAAATACCAGCAAACAAAGCATTTCTTGATGCAGTGACAAATACGTCTAACATAGATGATTATATATTAAAGCTAGGAATATTTAAGAAAGCCACAAATGAATTTATTGGATGGTGCTGTACAGGCATTAAAGAAGAACTCTCTTCACCGAACAGAGAAATTATGTATGCTATTTCCAGTGAGTATCAAAATAATGGTTACGCTAAGAAAGCGACTAAAGGGTTGATTGACTATTTGTTCAAAAATACAACTTTAGATGTCCTAAATGCAATTGCTTTAATCAACAACATACCATCAAATAAAGTAATTAAAAATTGTGGGTTTACTTATCTGAGTCAACAAACGATAGAAAACCAACTATATAATCATTATCTATTGAGTAAATCAGAATGGATAAAAAATATAGCTCTTTAAAAGGAGCTATAATGAAATGATTACAAAAAAGCTTAGAGCTAAAACTCTGAGCTTTTTTACATTCAAGTGTACCACTTACCATATCAAAGCGACAATTGGGATGGTTGCTTGATGAATTTACTTTTCACCAAAAACAGGGCATCAAGCTGCGCATGCGAGAACCCCCTTTATAAAAATCATATATATAAAGGAATTTGGATGATTTTGTCGAATGCATTTATCTATAAAAACACCACTTTCTCACTCGAATAACCCTACAATTGAATCACTTCAAACTCAAGTAGAAGAACACACGGGAAAAGTGAAGGCGAGCGAAGGTTTGTATATAAAACTAACGGTTGAGTGTTAGTGGATTAAATGTTTTAAGCTATGAAATAGTTTAAATGAGGGAGGGGAACGCATATCATAATTTGGTTTCGCCACTTGCCACAGATAAGTATGGATTTTTCAGAATGGACTCCTTTTATACAGAATAATTGGCATCGAAAACATTATATGAAGTTTGTATATCTACTTCAAATAATCATTTTTCTGATACCAAATTACTTTGGAGTAGGTTTCACTCATATTAATATATTGTATCTCATCATAATAGGTATTTTTGTTTTCATCATTCATGAATGTCTACACATTTTTGTCATAAATAACAAAGGTGATATTAGCTTAACATGTAGTGGAATATTTTTTTGGCTAAACACAAATGCAATCCTATCCAAAACGAGATTTTGGATCTTTATGAGCTTGCCCATTATTGTATTATCGGTAATCCCTGCTGTTATGTCGTTCTATGTATCAGGAAATATCAAGTCAATCATATTATTTGTATGTTGGATAAACGCAATAATTTCCTCCTCAGATATCTACAATTCATTTTTAATTGCCATTAAACCGAAGGACTCAGTTTTTTGTAGAGGTTATTTTAAAGTGAAATAGTATAACAAGGGTAACCCAAAAATGCTTCAACTAAAGGCATTAGTTAAAAATATATTATATTAATGAAAAAAGACCGATAAAGCAATCGGTCTTTTTTCATTAATATAATAAAGATTAGAAATAAATAGCATTGTATTTCATACCACTATGCAAATATTATAAGATGGATATACGTCGGTTATAGTTTGAAACTAGAATCGTTATCAGTTTTTTTAGAAATCTTACAAGCGTGTAAGATAAATGAAAGATGAATCAATATGAGCTATAAGAAAATTCATTTACACTTTATAGTGAGAAGTGCAAATGAAGGGAGAATATAAATGGAAATTTTACATGCAAAAAGTATTAGTAAAGTATATAAAGGGAAAATACCTTTTAAAGCATTGGTAGATATTGATTTATCAATTCAAGAAGGTGAATTTATAGGGATTATGGGGCCGTCAGGAAGTGGGAAAACAACGTTATTAAATATGGTATCTACTATCGATTCTCCAACATCAGGAGAAATATTAATAAATGGCACAAATCCTTTCCAGTTAACATCAGATAATTTAGCTCTATTCCGTAGGAAACAATTAGGATTTGTTTTTCAATCATTTAATCTACTTAGCACACTAACAGTAAAGGAAAATATCGTATTGCCGATGACATTAGATGGTGTTTCTGTACAAGAAATGAACAAACGAGTGGAGGAAATTGCAGAGAAATTAAATATTACAGATATATTGAGTAAAAGAACGTTTGAAATTTCAGGGGGGCAAGCTCAAAGAACAGCAATCGCTCGTGCTATCGTTCATAAGCCGCAATTATTACTTGCAGATGAACCAACAGGGAACTTAGACTCTAAATCTTCAAATGATGTAATGGAGATGCTAGATACTCTTAATAGGGAAGAAAAGGCAACGATGATGTTAGTTACACATGATCCGTATGCAGCGAGTTTTTGCAGCAGAGTCATATTTATTAAAGATGGTCAACTATATAACGAAATTTATTGTGGTGAAAGCAGGCAAGCATTTTATCAAAAGATTATGGATGTCCTTTCTTTGTTAGGAGGGAAAAGGCATGAATTTTCGTCAGTTCGCATTTAATAATATTTTTCGTAATAAGCGTACATATGCTGCTCATTTTTTAAGTAGTGCATTTTCTATTATGATTTTCTTTACGTATGCTCTTTTATTATTTCATCCTGATTTACAAGGTGAGTTAAAATCGACAAGTGCAACTATAAGTGCATTCGGTACAATGGGATTTAGAATTTCGCAAGGTTTGATATTCGTATTTTCATTTTTCTTTATTCTATATTCAGTTAGTTCGTTTTTAAAAACACGTAAGAAAGAATTTGGCATTTTAATGATGCAAGGTATGTCAATGAGGCAACTTAAGAAATTATTGTTGATTGAAAATATGTTAATTGGAATTGGATCAATTTGTATTGGAATTATCATTGGTCTCATATTTTCTAAATTAGTTTTATTGATAAGTGCAAGTGTATTAATGATCAATAATGGTTTGCCCTTCTATATACCAGTGCAGGCGGTACTATTAACAGTCATCACGTTTTTTTTCTTATTTTTAATTGTTTCGCTTGTTACTTTTAAAATGGTAAAAGTAACAGAACTTGTAGAACTCATTCAAGCAGAAGAAAAACCAAAGCCTGAACCGAAATCTTCAATTTTATTATCGCTACTTTCTTTAATTAGTATAGGGTGTGGATATATTTCAGTATTTCGATTTATCTCAAATCACAGTTTTATTATGCTTGGAATGGGTGTAATCCTTGTAATTATAGGAACGTACTTTTTATATACACAATGTAGCGTTTATATATTGCATCTTGCGAAAAGGAGTGAATCTTTCTTTTTAAAGAGAACAAATATATTAACATTTTCAGAATTGATTTACCGTATGAAAGATAATGCAACCATGTTTTTTATAGTATCTATTATTTCAGCAGTTGCATTTACAGCAATTGGTACGACAGCTGCTCTCGGTAATAGGGATTTGGTAAGAATGACAAATCCGTATACATTTCTGTATGTAAGTTTTGAAAAAGACAAAGAGGTAGATAAAAATCTCTCTACTATAAAAAAACATCTTGCTGATGCTAATATTCCTTATCGAATGGCTTCGTCTTCAAATAAATATACAGAAAGTAACGTATATGTAATGAAGTTAAGTGAATATAACGAACTTGCGAGAGCACTCGGGTATCAACAAGAAACGATTGAAAAAGAAGATGAAATTTTACTAATTCCTGGAATCGTATCCCAAAAACAAGAATTTAAAAATGGTGACTATAAAAAGAATGTTGAAGTCATTCAAGGAGATTGGACAAAGACATTTCGTGTGAAAAAAGCTGTAGAAAATTTAGTTTTACCGCATGATACTAGAAGTATTTATATTGCTGTTCAAGATCATGTGTATGATGGAATTCCTTTTTCTCCTGACCAAGATGATATAGATGATCAAAATCGTACTTACGGATTTGTTGTAGATGATTGGATGAAAACGAAAGAGATTTCAAACCAATTAAATAGTATATTTGAAAAAGATGTTAGCAAAGATAATTTCTACTTTCAAGCTTTAACATTAGATTTGTTAAGTGCAAAGCAAACGAATGGATTATTACTTATGGCAAGTGTTTTAGTCGGAATCGTCTTCTTCACATTTGCTGCTAGTTTTATTTATTTTCGATTATATACTGATTTGGACCGCGATCAACAGCAATATAAAATGATTTCGAAAATGGGATTAAGTAAACGAGAGTTAAAAAAAGTTGTAACGAGACAGTTATTATTAATGTTCTTCTTACCGATTGTCGTTGCAGTGATTCATACTGTAGTCGCTTATACGGCATTACAACAATTAGTCGATTTTTCTATTATAAATAGCTCTATCGTTATTTTAATTTCATTTATATGTATACAAGTTTTATACTTCTTTATAACCCGTTGGCGTTACCTACAAAAGCTTTATAAAACTATGGAGCAATAGAGTATATCAGCTAGTAAGATTACACAAAAGTATATAAAAAATGAATTGAATTATGAAAGGAACCGTGATGAAAAGAACTTTAACTATTTTTATGTTAACTATAATACTTTTAATAAGCTTTAGTGCATGCTCTAAAAATGAAAACAGATTTCCAGCAAACGGTGTATTAATCATTGGAGATGAAAATAATACTTCACCAATTATTGATCGTTATCAGGAAATTACGAAAGAAAATGAAGTGTTTTCTGTGAAAAAAGGTAAATTTGGAAAAGGCCAGGTATTAATTTTAAATGAATCTACAGCACAAGCATTGATTAAAGCAAAGGTTTTTCGTAAACGAGATAATGGACCTTCTAGACCTATAGATACTTTACCGAATTTCCCAGAAGAAGGCTCACTATTGTTTACACATGAAGACGAAAAGACTATGAAAAGTATTGAATTAGAAGGAAGAGAGATTCCTGTTAAATACGATAGTGACGCTTGGATAGGTAACACTCGTATTTATCCAACACAATGGTATGTGATAGTAGCAAAAAATAGTGTGTATAAAGAAATAAATGCAAATGAAACGAAAATGCAGCTTCTTTATCTGAAAAAATCTTTAGGTGATGAAAAACCTAAAATGTCGACAGATAATACGTTGGTTAACGAAAATGTAAAAGTAAGAAAGCTAATTAAAGGTTTTGAGGGAGAAGTATCAATTCAATTTGTAACGATGGGAGAAAAATCTTAAAAAGAGTTCAAGGTTGATAGAAATTTTATCAATCTTGAACTCTTTTTGTTTATATGCCATTTACATTACTTCATTTAATCGAGTCTCGCTCGCTCCTTCAACCACATTTAAATGTTGAACCGAACTATTTTGAGATTCCTTTTCTTTACGAAATTTCTGCAACATTTCTAAAATCATCCATAAAGGAACACCTTTATCTTTCAACATCTTCCATAAATCTAATTCGTTAAATTTATGCTCAGGTTGTTTCATTTTTTTTTCAGATGAACGAATATCAAATTTGATTGGATCATTTGATTTCGTATCTTCAAGCTTAGTAGAAGAAATAGTATTATGCTCAAGATTAGATGGGGTTATTTTAGAAGGTTGAGATAATGTATGAATGTTTAATCCGATTTGCATGCTTTTTTCCTCCTTTTCAAGCAATGAAATTAGTTTTCTTATGATTTTTAAATCTATTTAACATGAAGAAACTATATTCAATCATAAATTCAAATAACCAGATTTACAAGTTGTGTTATAAAAAGTAAATGCTTACTAGAATTAATATTTATCAACATTTGTATATGTTTTCAATATATACAACGTATATAAAATACTTTACATTATGTTTAAGTTGCAAACTAATTTTGTGTTTTTTTTTAAAAGATAAATGTAAACGTTTTATTGAGGGGGAGAAAGTATGGGGAAATTATTTTTAAAAGTATGTTTTTTCGCATTAGTAAGTGTTTGTTCATTCGCAGCGAAAACAACTTACGCTGAAGAGCGACAAGAAAACAATTATCCTATCATTTTAGTGAATGGATTTGCTGGATGGGGTAGAGAGGAAATGCTAGGGGTAAAATATTGGGGTGGTGTTCATGATATACAGGAAGATTTAAAAAGAAATGGTTATACAGTACATACTGCAGCTGTTGGACCTGTTTCTAGTAATTGGGACCGTGCGTGTGAATTATATGCGCAAATTAACGGTGGAACAGTAGATTATGGTGCGGCGCATGCTGAGAAACATGGACATAATCGTTTTGGTAGAACTTATAGTGGTTTTGCACCGGACTGGAGTGAAACAAATAAAGTCCATTTAGTCGGACATAGCATGGGTGGACAAACGACAAGAACATTAGTGCAGCTATTAAAAGAAGGAAGTTATGAAGAAAAAAATTATGAAAAAAAACATCCGAGCACAAATATATCACCACTATTTGAAGGTGGTAAATCGTATGTTCATAGTGTTACAACATTAGCAACTCCTCACAACGGTACAACACTCGCGGATGGAAGTCTCCTGTTGCCGTTCGTTAAAGATTTACTCATTACAGCTGCAAGTTTAGGTGGAAACAATAATTTATCATTATATGATTTTAAATTGGATCAATGGGATATAAAAAAGAATGCTGGAGAGTCCTTTTTCCAATATACTGATCGTATTTTAAATAGTTCAATTTGGGAAAATACAAAAGATATAAGTCAATGGGATCTAAGTACTGATGGAGCAAAGGAGTTAAATAATTGGGTAAAGACGCAATCAGATGTGTATTACTTATCGTATAGTGGACATGCATCGCAAGTGGCACCTATAACAGGCTTACATCTACCTCATATAACGATGAATAAAGTGCTAATGGGGAATGCATTCTTCTTAGGTTCTTATGCAAGATATGAAGAAAATCGACCATTAATAGATACTTCTTGGTGGCAAAATGACGGTGTAGTAAATACAAATTCTATGATTGCACCATCTTCTAATGCTGCTGTAAATAATAATGAGTCATTACAGGTTGGAAAATGGAATCATATCGAAACGAAAGCAAATTGGGATCATCTTGATATGGTAGGGCTTAGTGTTTCAGACACGTTAGGTTTTTCTAACATTCAAGAGTTTTATAGAACAATTGCAGAAAAATTATCACGGTTACCGAAATAGATAATAATAAAGCGCTCTCGATGGAATTCGAGGGCGCTTTATATTATATTGAAAGAGGGATTTGGTAGAAAAATATGGGGGGATATTATGAAAATTCAAGTGGTATTATCAGGGTATGGGACAGTTGGTAAAGAATTTATTAAATTATTAAACGAAAAATATTTATATATAAATGAAACATATGGAATTGAGTTAGTTGTTAGTGGAGTGATAGGAAGAAATATTGCAATACATAACGGGAAAGGTTTGCAGATTAATGATTTATTGACGTATGGTGATGGTTCTGCGGCAATTGAAAAATATATCGAACATTATCCAGAGGACCACGGAACGATTAATATAAATGGTACTGTATTGGTTGAATCAACTGCTACAAATCTTAAAAATGGAAATCCAGGGAAACAGTATATGAAACAAGCTATTGAAAATCAAATGGATATAGTAGCTATTTCAAAAGGTGCACTTGTTACAGCTTGGAGTGAACTAAATGAGGCAGCACGTATTTCAGGCTCACGTATTCGGTATAGCGGCGCAACTGCGGCTGCGTTACCAACATTAGACATTGGACAACTAAGTTTAGCAGGTTGTCATATTGAAAAAATAGAAGGAATATTGAACGGGACAACAAATTATATTCTTACAAAGATGTATGAAGAAGATAAGACGTTTGAAGAAGCATTGCAAGAAGCGCAAAATAAAGGAATTGCGGAGACTAACCCGTTATTAGATATAAGCGGGATGGATAGCGCTTGTAAATTATTACTTTTGACGAATAGTTTAATGGGAACAGATTATTCACTTAAAGATATACAAATAAACGGAATAGAGCATGTTACAACGCAACAAATTCAAAATGCAAAGGAACAAAATAAATCTATTAAATTAATTGCATTAGCATATAAAGATGATGATAGAAAGATAAACTTACAAGTACAACCATGTGATATAGAGAGAGCGCACCCGTTAGCAAATATAAATGGCACGGAAAAAGGAATCACGTTCTTTACAGATACAATGGGGCAAGTTACTACAATTGGTGGAGCTTCTAATCCACAAGGGGCAGCGGCCGCTGCTTTAAAAGATGTAATCAATTTATATCGAAAGGATTTATAGGCTTTATAACCGTACCGCTATTCATAAAAAACACATATGTAGTGGACCTTTTGAGAATGAAATAAATATGCAAAAATAATTGCAGGGGGTAAGGCATTGTTTAAAGATTTTAAAGTTGTAAAAGATCGTCCCGTTTATATTCAATTAAAGGATTATTTGAAAAAGATGATTATGAAAGGGCATTTGTTAGGGAATCAAAAAATCCCATCAACAAGGGAACTGAGTGAATTACTATCTGTGAGTAGAAATACAGTGCTCTCTGCATATGCGGATTTAGAACAAGAAGGATTAATTTATGCAGTTAAAGGAAAAGGAAATTTTGTTGCGAAGGTGGATATTTCTAACACTTCGTCTGTTGAAATAGATTGGAAAAATAAACTCAATACAGTTACCGCATTAGCGGATGAATTAGATTTAATGAAACATGGTGTTCGCTGGGAAAAAGGAATGATTGTTTTTAATAGTATAGCCCCGGATGAAAAGCTATTTGATGTTGAAAATTTCAAAAGAGCTTTTCTTACTCGCATGTCCATTGAAGGGGATATCGTATTGAACTACGGATATGCAAAAGGTTATAAACCGTTAATGAATTATTTACTTCATTACATGGAAATGAAAGGTGTAGATATTTCGAACAAAGATATTCTAATTACAAATGGATTTACAGAAGGATTAGATATTGTATTATCTTCTTTATCGAAGAAATCAGGACGTGTTATTTGTGAGAACCCAACTCATCATGCTGCATTGAAGCTTTTTCGTTTACATGGACTTGAAGTTCATGGAATTAATATGAATGATGATGGTATTGATACGATTGAAGTAGAAAAAAGTTTGCGTGAAAAGGATTTTGATTTCGCGTATTTAATCCCTTCTTATCATAATCCAACTGGTATTGTTACGAGTTCGGAGAAAAGAACGGAATTGATGGGATTATTTTCAAAATATAAGATTCCTATTATAGAAGATGGTTTTAATGAAGAATTACGTTATTCAGGTTCACATTTAGCCCCCTTATTAACTTTTTCTGGGGCCGGTAATAATGTGATTTATATTAGTAGTTTTTCAAAGGTACTTTTCCCCGGTTTACGTGTAGGTTGGATCATTGCAGATAAAGAACTGATACATTATTTAGAAAGTGTTAAAAGAGCAAGAACGATTCACACTTCTACGTTAGATCAAGCTGTTCTGTTTCAATATTTACATGAAGGATATTTTGAAAAATATTTAAAAAAAGCAAGATCTGTTTATAAGAAAAAATATGAGTTAGCTGTTGGGGCGTGTAATCAGTACATTCCGTTTAAAAGAATGACTGGAGATGGTGGACTTCATTTGTTTATAGAGTTGGAAGAAGAAATTCAAGCCCGCATACTTTTACAAAAGTGTTATGAGAAAGGCGTTACGTTTTCTCCTGGAGATGTTTTTTACTCTGATGGAGGAGGAGCGAACACTTTCCGATTAGGATTTTCGCGTTTGAAAGAAAAGGAAATAGTTAGCGGGATTCAAATAATTGGTGAAACATTAAAAAATGAAACTTGGAGTTGAGAAAATGAGAATTGGCGTTATTATGGGAGGAGTATCCTCTGAAAAACAAGTATCAATTATGACTGGGAATGAAATGATTGCACATTTAGATAAGAGTAAGTATGAAATAGTTCCAATTACGTTAAATGAAAAAATGGATTTAATTGAAAAAGCGAAAGACATTGATTTTGCTTTGCTAGCATTACACGGAAAATACGGAGAAGATGGTACAGTTCAAGGGACGCTTGAGAGTTTAGGTATTCCTTATAGCGGTAGCAATATGTTATCTAGCGGTATATGTATGGATAAAAATATTTCGAAAAAGATTTTGCGTTATGAAGGAGTAGAAACACCAGAATGGATTGAACTTACAAAAATGGATGATCTAAAGCTTGAAGAGTTAGATAAGATAGGATTTCCGTTAGTGGTAAAACCTAACTCTGGTGGCTCAAGTGTTGGAGTAAAGATCGTTAATGATAAAAACGAATTAATCTCAATGCTGGAAACTGTATTCGAATGGGATTCTGAAGTAGTAATTGAGAAGTATATAAAAGGTGACGAGATTACATGTTCAATTTTTGATGGCCAACAGTTACCTATCATTTCGATTCGACATGCAGCTGAGTTTTTTGACTACAATGCAAAATACGATGATGTTAGTACAATTGAAGAAGTTATTGAACTTCCAACTGAAATTAAGGAACGTGTAAATAAAGCGTCAATGGCTTGTTATAAAGCATTAAAATGTAGTGTTTATGCAAGGGTTGATATGATGGTGAAGGACGGAATTCCATATGTAATGGAGGTTAATACATTACCAGGGATGACACAATCAAGTTTACTGCCGAAAAGTGCAGATGCAGCGGGAATTAGCTATAGTAAGCTATTAGATATGATCATTGAAACTTCATTAAAAGTAAGGAAAGAAGAAGGTTTTTAAGATAATTGTACAATTAAAACTTTTGATAGTTCCACGAAGTATGCTATGATAATTACAATACGACAACTAAATATTTATCCACTAGAGGGGCCTTTTATAGGCTGAGATCAAATGTAATTTTGAGACTCTTAGTACCTGATCTGGTTAATGCCAGCGTAGGAAAGTGGGGAAGACATGGTATTTAATGCATAAATTAATATTGTCTATTTCACTTTCTTTACGCCTGTAAAGAAAGTTTTTTTATTTTACAGCTTTAATAAAGGGGATAAATACTTATATTTTATAAATTATTGGAGGGATTTAAATGACTTTTTCACAATCATTACGTAAAGAAGTAGATTCAATTTGGGAAGCGAGTTTCAATCATCCTTTTTTAAAAAAGCTTGGCGAAGGAACGTTAGATTTAGCTAGTTTCCGTTATTATGTGCTTCAAGATTCATATTATTTAAGTCATTTTGCTAGAGTACAAACGTTAGGTGCTGCAAAGGCTCTTGAATTAGAAACGACGGCTCGTATGGCGCATCATGCACAAAATACGTATGAAGCTGAGTTGTCTTTACATGAGAATTTCGCAAAGAAATTAGGGATTACGAAAGAAGAAAAAGATAATTTTATTCCTGCGCCAACTGCATATGCATATACATCTCATATGTATCGTGCAGCTTATGAAGGGCATTTAGGAGATATTATTGCGGCTATTTTACCTTGTTATTGGTTATATTATGAAATCGGTGAACGATTAAAAGAATGTCAACCAGAAGAACCAATTTATCAAGAATGGATTTCTGCATATGGTTCGGATTGGTTCCGCACTCTAGTAGAAGAGCAAATCACACGATTAGATACGATTGCTGAAAAAGTAACAGAGGCAGACCGTAATCGTATGAGACAACATTTTATTTTTAGTAGTCAATATGAATATTCATTTTGGGAAATGGCATATACATTAGAAAAATGGCCGGTGAATGCAGAAGTTAAAGGTGTTATTTAATAAAGAGTATATAAAAGGTATCGCTATATAAAGAGGTGATACCTTTTATTATATTTAGTTTCTGTAATTTTTTTGTAAATCATAGATAAAAAATAAAATAATGCATTATAATGATTTTATGATATTGAGAGTGACATAAGGAGGTAGTTATATGTTAATAGTAACTTTTTATTAATTTGGTTTTAATAATATATTATTCATATATTCAAATTAGATTTAACTATTTCCTTTAATGTGCTTGGTTTAAATTTGATTCGTTTATGCTTAAAAAAATTGGTATCTTTTCTAGTATTATTTATGATCAATATATATTAAGAGAGGAAGTATTAATAATATGGAAAAATTACGGTTATTAACATTTAAAAATATAGTAGAACCCCTCTATAATGAGAAAGTATCGTATATTTACTTTCCTATTGAATGGCTTGAGATTGTAGAGATACATTATAGAACATTTTTATTAATGAGCAAATTAAAACTTGTAAATGAAAGATTGTATGATATGTTTTCTGATATATTGTTCATTCAGCATGATCCATATGTACTAAAGGAAGAGACACCTTGGATTGTAGCAAAAGAACCAATGAGACAAGAACAGTTAGACTATATTTTCCAAAGCTGGTATGAGGTTATTCATGATTGGAAACCGAATAAATTACTAGATCCACCACATTTAGAATGGCAGTATGATTTAATTAGTAATTTACCAGTATTACATGATAAAAAAACGTTTTCTAAATGGGTACCAGCTTTAATTACTCATATCTTTTGCGAACAGCCTTTACGTATGGAAAATAAAAATGAGGAAGAAATATATTTTTCGCCACTGCGATCACAAGATGTTTTTGAAGCGATGTCTGAGCCAATTAAAGATGAAGAAACACATGATTATTTCGCTTATGTATATCGGTTTGAATACGTAACTCGTGGAGGTGAGAATATTCCGCTATTAAAAGTATCCGTAGGGATTAGGCGGTTTTATCAACAATATAATCATAAAGATATTTCTATACTTTCAGGGCGAAAACGGAGCCAAATACTGATCTCAACTCCTGAATTTGAATTAAATAAGAAAAAGCAAAGGTTTATAAAGTTAAAAGTGCAACAAGCTGAAAAAGGAATAAAATGGATTAAACGTTTTAGAAATTTAAAAGATGAGTATAGGATAGGTGGAGAAGTTAAATTAGAGGACATTCTCCAATGTCCGAAAGAGTATATTAGAGGAACTAATGTAAGGGTGCTTCTTCCATATAACGAAAATATATATAAAGTTCAAGGAACAAAAATAAAATTTGGTATAAAAGTAAGAGAAAAAGAGGAGCTTTTTAATGAATTCCAACGAATATTCCCATATTTCACATCACTTCCAGAATGTGAAAAAGTATTAACTAATAATGAGAATGAGTTATTACCTTTATTTGCTCCAAAGGGATTAGACGCAATTACGTTAGAAGTATGGTCAGATGATATAATAATAGAGATAGAACAAGCGTTATTAGATAGCAAAATAGTTTTAGCTCAAAATGAAGATTCATCCTATGTATTAAATGCAGATAATCCGGTGTTGTTAAAAATTGAAAGATACAACATTGAAAAATTATTACAAAATCCATATAGAATGCAATATAGCCATAAAAATAAAAAGAAACTTGTAGACGATGTCGTAAAAGCTGTACATGTTACGGCAGGTGAGCAAAATGAAATGAAATTAGCATTAATTGCAATGAAAAATTGTGATGGTCGCGAAAAAATTAATCCAAAGCAAATCATTCGGGAAGGATTTGCTCGAACGGAACGTATTTCAGCATTTATTAATTTATTTATTGGACAAAGTGTATCTAAAAAAGAAATTATTAATGCCATTCTTAGTTTGTTAGAACAAAAGGGGTTCTTAAAGCGTAGTTGGAATAAGATAAAATTACCGGGAATAATTGTGAATTTATCAATTGAGAAAATGTCTAAATATGATTTCTTACCTATTTTTTCAAAAATAAATGGGAGAGAAATATTATATAAATTATATGGTCAAGAAGAATGGGGCACAATTGATCATACTTTATTAAATATAGGTAATAATAAAGTGTTTTTACCACAACCATCAAAAAGGAATGATATAGGAGTCAGTTTTAAACAATTTATGTCAGAAACATTAGTTGAAATTTCACAAGATGCACATAAACAAAATAAAGAAGTTTATTTTATTGTAGATGCAAATATGAGGAAATATTGGATAGAGGAATTGCGAAATGAAAGCGTTAATATCGAGGTTTCACCTGGAATAATCCCAAATTTTAAAGAGGATATAAACATAATTAGAATTAATACTAACTCAGATGTACCGAACTATATTATTAGAGACCAAGAATATGTTATGGATGAAACGAGATTATTTGTAGATCACATGGGAATTTACTATAGCACGGCTGCATACGAATTAAATTGCAATGAGATAGTACAGCAGCACATACTCGAAGTTATCCCGTTTGGTGTAAAATCTGAGGAAAGAGAAGAAATCGCCAAAATGATACATTACATGTGCTGTAAATCAACCTTGCTCTCGGAACAAAATATTCATAATACGCATGTAATGCATATGGTTAAATTAATTAAAAATTATACTACAGATATTGATTCAAGGGAGTTTAAAGAATTCAGTGACGAATTAGATGAAGATGTAATAATTTTAGAAAAAGAAGATGCATTGATATTAATATAAATAATAGTATACAAATCCTGCTAGTCATAATGAGCGGGATTTGTCATTTTTCATTGTAAATATAGATATGATTTGTCATGTATATTTTCGTTTTCATATTTACTTTATTTACTTTTGGGATTAAGATGTTTTTTAGAAATATCACAACTACATCACAAAGATTTTTCAATTAATATGAAATGTATATTTTGTGAAACTGAAAAAAGAATTTGAAAGGAATGGGGAATTGTGAAGAAATTAGATGTGCTATTAATGGTACTGAGCGGCCTCTTTCCAGTTGCGGGTATTATGAAGCAAATACCTCTAGAACAATCTTTATTTATTGGAGGACTTTTATTTTTTACTAGTTTCGGTAGTTACTTTGCGAAAAAGCTATATTCACGTATATGTAGCTGGATAGCATATGCGCCATTTATAACATTACTGTTAGTCATTTGGAATCAGGATATTTCAACAAGTTCAATAATTGCGAACGCGAAAATCGCCGCTTGCATTGCGTTAATTCCGTGTTTATTCCGGTTTCGTACATACGGGCTTACTTTGGGCTTATTCTCATTATGGGCCGCTTTACTATGGGATATAAAAGAAGTACAGTCGTTAGTCATACTTGAGCGTATGACTAGTTTAATGACAAGCCATTACTTATATATTCTCCTTTTAGTTGGAGGACTTATATTAGGTGGATTACTTGCGATGTTATTACACCGTAAAGAGAAAGACACTGATAAAGAAAATACTAATTTATTTAAACAAAAAAAGAAACGTAAAAGGCTATCCTTTAAGATTCGCCTTCCAAGATTACCGAAACTTAAAATGAAATTATTCAAGTTTCGTGGAAAAGCATCTGAACATAAAACACCAGAAAGAGTCCATGAGCATAATTACGAAGAACCAGTTGCAAAATATGAAATGACAGAGCAAATAGATCAATACAATGAAGGCACTGTTCAAGGGCAAACAAGGATGGAACGCCGAAGAAGTAGGTATAATGCAGAATGAAATGTAGTAACCTCTTAATGATTAATCATTAAGAGGTTTTTTATGTAATTAAATTTAGATTGCTAATGAAGGATTCATAGCATATGTTAAAGGTGGGGACTTCAATAAAATAATGGGAGGATAAAATGCTTATTATTATATATACATCTACTTGTATATTATTCTTAGTTAGCTTTTTACATGTTTATTGGGCTTTTGGAGGTAAGTGGGGGACAGATAGTGTTATTCCAACTAAATCTGGAAAAAAAGTGTTTACGCCTCGGGGAGGAATGACATTATTCATTGCGTTACTATTAAGTATGGCAGCAATAATTTTATTACAACAAGCAAATATTGTTCATTTTGCAGTTCCTCATTTAATTATTCAAACGGGTTCCTGGATTTGTATGATTGTGTTTTTCATAAGGGTAATTGGTGAGTTTTATTATTTTGGTATCTTTAAACGAAAAAAAGATACTCATTTTGCTAGAATGGATACTATTTTATATATTCCCCTTTGTCTTTTTTTAACTCTCACATTCCTATTAGTAATAATAAAGTGAACATATATGATACACTATAATCTACGTTATTTTAGTAATGAATAGAGGGATGTACATGATAGATAAAATCAAAAATGTTGTAGAGGATATGTACGAAGATGAAGCAAAACATTTACTGCAAAGCATTCTTATACAATTAGATTTATTAGAAGAGAACTATAGTGAAGATACGATTAAACACTTGATAAGTATACCTAAGCAACTAACGAGTAATACATCTTATAAAAAGAATGTAAAAGAAAGTACACATATTCATATCACTTTTGATGAATCAACAGGCGGATGTTTAAAATATATGTTAAGTCAAGAAGAACTATTTGAGGAGAGTGTTGTTGCATTCTCTGAATTCTTTTCAATTGGACCGATTAATCAATTACATACGAATAAAGGGCAACTCGCAAGACAGCAATGGTTATTAAACAACTTAACTTCTTATGATAGTTATTTTGAAGAAGAATATTTACCAAAATTTATGGAAACTTTAGAAGAGCTACATTCTATTCCTAATGAAACACCGATTACCATTTGGAAGGCAGATAACGCACATGAACATGTAGGCCTTTGTTTTGTAATGGCGCAATTAAAAGGTAAGAAAAATATTCGAATCATTAATACATCTGAAATGAGTAGAGAAATATTAAACCAAGAGTATGATATACGTGGAACGGGAGAATTATCGCCCGAAAGTTTAGCTACTTTCCAAAATAGTTTTGCAGAATCACCGTTTTTAACTAAAAAAAGCAGAGTGAATCTTGAACACGAGTGGGATAGTTTATCGAATAGCATGGAATTTTTAAGAGTTTGGAAAGACAATGAAGTGCATTCTGTACAAGAAGAATATTTTGACCAATTCATTATTGAGTGTGCGAAAAAAGTAGGTGCTGATAAAGACTTCCTTAAAGCTCCGAGAGTAATTGGTGAAGCGCTTGGCCTTGTAGAGCAATTAGTTGGGGATACTTTCTTAGAGTATCGCTTGAAAGTATTAATTAAACAAGAGGTATTTGAATTTGAAGGTTTATTAGAAGAAATGCGTTTTTATAGTGTGAAGTTGAAAAAATAATAATATATTCCGTTTATAAAAAAGCTCGTATTTTTGAAAAAAAGATACGAGCTTTATTTTTTTAGTTTAATTTGGGCTATACATAAGCTTCCGATAGGTGTCATATCACATATGAATGTTAAAGGTAATGAATGAAAAGAAGGTGATTTGTTAATATGTATAACGAACAAAATTATCCATATGATCAAACGATGTATTATAATCCACAACAATACGGATATGAACCTGATATCGAAGTTAGAGAGGTTGAACTAGAAGATTATAGACCAGATGATGCGGAAGATGCTCCAACGTCACCACCACCGTCACAAGCTCCGTCTTTACCATCCACATTTGCTTCTCCAGCACAAGCAGGGAATATGAAATCATGGATGTGTAACTGTCTAGGAAGATGGGGCTATTTACGTTTGCATCGTCCTGGACCTTTCGGAAGAGACTTATGGTTTTTTCCGACAGAAGTAAGAAGAAGTGGGGTATCCGGCTACACTTGGCAAGCTGGTCGCCGCCGTAAAGTAAGTTATCGATATCAACAAATTAGTAATTTTATGTGCTTTGCATAATGGGAAGTGAGAGGGTAGAATGATTTTACTCTCTCACTTTTTTATTTTTCAATATTAGAAGTAAGATTTTAATTGAAAATTTACAATTTTCCAGTTCTTATTGAAGTATAATTCAAATATTGGGTTGATTTTTAAAAATAATTGAGAGTGAGGGAATGTAATGTCAATTAAAAATAAGGTTGGCCGAAAAATAGAAGATGGCATTAATTTAGCTTCTGCTCAGTTTAAAGAAGATGCATATGAAATTTATAAAGAGTCACGAAAAATGCAACCTATATTATTTGTAAATGAAGTTGAAATCGGTAAAGAATGGCTCATTACAAGATATGAAGATGCTCTGCCACTTTTAAAAGATAATCGTTTAAAAAAAGATATGGCAAATGTGTTTTCTCAAGATACAAAGAACATGTATCTTTCTGTTGACAATAGTGATCATTTAACAACGCACATGTTAAATTCAGATCCACCTAATCACAGTCGTTTACGATCTTTAGTTCAAAAAGCTTTTACACCGAAGATGATTACACAATTAGACGGAAGAATTCAGAGAATAGCGGATGATTTAATAAGTGAGATAGAGCGAAAAGGTACATTAAATCTTGTGGATGATTATTCATTCCCATTACCAATCATTGTAATAAGTGATATGCTTGGCATTCCAAAAGAGGATCAAGCAAAATTTAGAATTTGGTCTCATGCTGTCATTGCATCGCCAGAAACACATGAAGAAATAAAAGAAACCGAAAAACAACTATCTGAGTTTATTACATATCTTCAATATATAGTTGATGTAAAACGAAAAGATCCAAAAGAAGATTTGGTTAGTGCGCTAATCCTTGCGGAAAATGAAGGGCATAAACTTAGTGCTCCAGAGCTATATTCAATGATAATGTTACTAATCGTAGCAGGACATGAGACAACAGTGAATTTAATTACGAATACGGTATTAGCACTTCTTGAAAATCCAAATCAATTACAGTTATTAAAAGATAATCCAAAATTAATTGATTCTGCAATTGAAGAAGGATTGCGTTATTATTCTCCAGTTGAGGTTACAACTGCAAGATGGGCAGCTGAGCCTTTTCAAATTCACGAACAAACAATCCAAAAAGGGGATATGATTGTCATTGCATTAGCTTCGGCAAACCGCGATGAAACAGTATTTGAAAACCCAGAAGTATTTGATATTACTCGGGAGAATAATCGTCATATTGCCTTTGGGCATGGTAGCCATTTCTGCTTAGGCGCTCCACTTGCTAGGTTAGAAGCAAAGATAGCTATTACTACGCTGTTAAAACGCATGCCTGAACTACAAATAAAAGGCAATCGTCAAGACATTAAATGGCAAGGTAATTATTTAATGCGTTCTTTAGAGGAATTACCATTAACATTCTAGAATATTTATTTTTAGACATGCATACATAGAAAATGATTTACATAGAGTATGTATGTGTTATTTAAATTCGAAACGGAAGGGTGAAAACATCCCAATGATCAACTAATTCTATTTGTAAGAGATCTTCGTTAAAAAACGAAATATTCTTCTGAATAGGATTAGTATGTGCATGTATAGAAAAGGGATGTGTTTCGCACTGCGAATATATAGTCTTTTCATATGATTTGTGCTGCCTCCTGTTCAGAACACGAAATAGGAGGCTTTTTTATGTCGACGACTGCAGAAACGAAACAAAATCATGGGGTATCACAAGTATTAAAAAATCGATTTGTGCAAGGGATTCTAGCATCAGCATTATTTTTACAAATTGGAATATGGGTTCGAAACTTTGCGGTATTACTGTATGTAATGGAAATGACGAAAGGTGATGCTTTTGCTATTTCAATGATTTCGGTTGCTGAATTTGCTCCCATTTTTATTTTCTCATTCATTGGTGGAACTTTTGCTGATAGGTGGAAGCCAAAGAAGACAATGATATGGTGTGAGACGTTAAGTTCTATTTCCGTATTCGCTGTATTAATTACTCTTATGTTTGGAACGTGGAAAATCGTGTTTTTTGTGACGCTTATTTCTGCAATCCTTTCGCAGTTTTCTCAACCATCTGGTATGAAGTTGTTTAAACAGCATTTATCAACGGAACAAATTCAATTAGCGATGTCTATATATCAAACAATATTTGCGATTTTTATGGTGTTAGGACCGATTCTTGGAACATTTATTTTTCATAGTTTTGGCATTTATATTTCAATCATCATAACAGGGATCGCTTTTTTACTTGCAGCAGCTGTGTTGTTATTTCTTCCGAAAGATCTTGAGAATGATAATGAGAAGAAAGAAATTACGCTGTTACAGGAAATGCTGGATGGTATTAAATATGTAAAAAAGAAAAAAGCATTAACTTTGCTAGGGTTTTGTTTTATGGCAGCAGGACTAGGTATAGGTTTAATTCAGCCACTAGGCATCTTTATTGTGACTGAGCAGTTAGGGTTATCAAAAGAGAGTTTACAATGGTTACTAACAGTAAATGGTGCGGGGATGATTGTTGGCGGAGCTCTAGCGATGGTATTTGCGAAAAACGTTGCTCCGCAAAAAATGTTAATTGTAGGTATGCTTGGTCAGGCAATTGGAATTGCTATTATAGGCTACTCTACAAATTTATGGGTGACACTTACAGCACAACTTTTCAGTGGTTTAGCCCTACCTTGTATTCAAATAGGGATAAATACACTTATTATACAAAATAGTGATACGGATTTTATTGGTAGAGTAAATGGCATTTTAAGTCCACTATTCACCGGTTCAATGGTAGTAACGATGAGTATAGCTGGTTCATTAAAGGAGATGTTTTCATTAGGTACGATGTATGAGGGGACGGCTCTACTATTTGTTATTGGATTATTGTTTATTTTGCCTATATACAATTTAAAGCCAGTAATAGCAGTAGAAAGTGAAATGAATGGTAAAGGAAGTGCTGTGCAACATGAATCCTAATCCAAATGTTAAATACCCTATTGAAGGAAATCAAAACGTTCATTTTATAAAAAATACAATAACGAAATCTAATATATTTGTTGGTGACTATTCTTATTATGATGCGAAAGATGGAGAAACATTTGAAGATCGAGTATTATATCATTATGAATTTATTGGAGATCGGCTTACCATTGGAAAGTTTTGTTGTATTGCAAATGGAGTTACCTTTATTATGAACGGAGCGAATCACCGGATGGATGGATTTTCGGCATATCCATTTAATATATTTGGAAATGGGTGGGAGAAGTATACACCTAGTTTGTCTGATTTACCTTACAAAGGTGATACAGTTATAGGAAATGACGTTTGGATTGGTATGGATACAACTATTATGCCAGGAATAAAAATAGGGGATGGTGCAATCATTGCAGCTAAATCTGTTGTGACTAGAGATGTCGTACCATATACAATTGTTGGCGGAAACCCTGCAAATAAAATAAAGGAACGATTCACAAATACAATAATAGAAGAATTATTGCAAATTCAATGGTGGCATTTTGACATTGAAAAAATAACCGAAAATATAGATGCTATTGTACAAGGAGATATTGAACCATTAAGAAAGTTAAAAAGGTAATAAAAAATGCATGACAAAGAGTATCATACCTCCGAATTTTGTTAATGATAATAGAACAAGGAGGTGTGATACTATGGCACAAGACGTTTTATGTGAAGTAAACAACTGTAAATTTTGGGCTAACGGCAATAAATGTAGTGCAGATGCAATTTATGTAGTAAGTCATAAAGGTAAACATGCATCTACAACTGAAGAAACAGATTGCAAAACTTTTGATCCAGAAGTATAAATTTTTGAAGGGTAGCCAAATCGTGGTTGCCCTTTTATTAATTATAGTATTGATAATAAATCTCATTTTCATTCATTGTTTTTAACTTTTCTTTTTATTTTTTCATATTTTCTTCATAAGTGATGTAATCCAGAGCAATTCATGTTCAATACGTGATTTACTAAATTCAATGACTTCTGTAATAAAAGATGAGCTAACATCTAAAGATTGAATAGCAGTATGCTGTTTATGTAGTACGTCTTGGCGTATTGTTAAAATTTCTTTTCTAGCTTCGTAATCAAGTTTCTCAAATAGCGCGATACGTACAAGGAACTCAGCGTTATTTGTCGCAATTTTTTCGGGAAACTCTCTTAACATTTCAGAAAAAATTTCTTCACCTGTTTCAGTTATGTCGTACATATTTCGGTTTGGCTTTCCGACTTGTTTATGTATTTCTTTCGTTATAGCCCCCATATTTTCGAAGCGCCGAAGAGCGGGATAAAGTGTATTATGATTTAATTCGAAATTCTCACCTAACCGATTTTGAACATTTTTCTTTATTTCATATCCATGTTTTGGTCCAGTCGTTAATTCTGCTAGTAATAAAATGTCAACGTACATAAAAATCCCCCTTATATATTTCTCAAGTTCTCCAATGAAAAATCTCCTTTAACATATGTTAAAATAACATATGTTAGATTATACAACTTTGAACTACCGACCTAACACTTTTATTGTAAAAGAAAAGGGAGGAAAGAACTATGGCTTCGCCTGAAAATGTGATTTTAGTTCATGAAATTTCAAAGCTGAAAACAAAAGAAGAATTGTGGAATCCGTATGAGTGGTATCAATTTATGAGGGAGAATCATCCGGTTCATTATGATGAGGAGCAGGATGTATGGAATGTTTTTTTATACGATGATGTAAATCGAGTTTTATCGGATTATCGCTTGTTTTCAAGTAGAAGGGAGCGAAGACAATTCGCAATCCCTCCTTTAGAAACTAGAATAAATATAAATTCTACTGATCCACCAGAACATCGCAATGTACGTTCTATTGTTTCTAAAGCATTTACTCCAAGAAGTTTAGAGCAATGGAAACCCCGAATACAGGCTATCGCAAACGAACTTGTACAACATATTGGAAAATATAGTGAGGTTAATATCGTTGAAGAGTTTGCTGCACCTTTACCTGTTACCGTCATATCCGATTTATTAGGAGTACCAACAACTGACCGTAAAAAAATTAAAGAATGGTCTGATATTTTATTTATGCCGTATAGTAAAGATAAATTTAACGATTTGGATGTAGAAAAAGGAATTGCGTTAAATGAATTTAAAGCATACCTTCTTCCAATTGTTCAAGATAAAAGATATCATTTAACCGACGATATTATTTCAGATTTAATACGAGCTGAATATGAAGGCGAAAGATTAACCGATGAAGAAATTGTAACTTTTTCTTTAGGGTTATTAGCGGCAGGTAATGAAACTACTACAAATTTAATTATTAATAGCTTTTATTGCTTTTTAGTGGATTCCCCTGGAATTTATGAAGAGTTAAGAAAAGAACCTACATTAATTTCAAAAGCGATTGAGGAAGTTTTACGCTATCGCTTTCCCGTTACATTAGCTAGGAGGATTACAGAGGACACAAATATATTTGGACCTTTTATGAAAAAGGATCAAATGATTGTTGCATGGGCAAGTGCAGCAAATTTAGATGAGAAAAAGTTTTCACAAGCCTCTAAATTTAATATACACCGAATAGGAAATGAAAAGCATTTAACCTTTGGTAAAGGTCCTCATTTTTGCTTAGGGGCACCACTTGCACGTTTAGAAGCCGAGATTGCATTAACTACCTTTATAAATGCTTTTGAAAAAATAGAGCTATCTTCATCTTTCAATTTAGAAAAATGTATATTGGAAAATGAACAAACTTTGAAATTCTTACCTATTCGCTTAAAAACTCAATAAACTGTTCAGCAAGGTACAAAATTACTGTACCTTGTTTTTTATTTCTCAATTGTAAAATTTTAGTGTGTTTTATAGTATGGAAGTGTGTAGAAAAAGAGTAGAGGAGGATGCTTATGTTAACGTGCAATGGGAGTAAAACGTTTCAAACGTTTATTAAAGCTGTAACTGATTTAATAGATGGTGATTTATTAGAAGAACAAATCGTGTGTGAAATTGAAACATTACTA
Organism: Bacillus altaicus; assembly: GCF_042136375.2. Lineage (NCBI taxonomy): Bacteria > Bacillati > Bacillota > Bacilli > Caryophanales > Bacillaceae > Bacillus > Bacillus altaicus. Next base: position 2,884,147 of record NZ_CM143394.1, read on the forward strand.
GAAGAACTTTTAGAAAAGAAAACATGGCTTCCGTTAGATAAACAGAAGGCGAATTCGGCTCAATATGCACGACACTTACTGTATGAAGATCCGTTAAAACGTTTTGAAGTATTAGCTCTCGTATGGAAAGATGGACAATCTACACCATTACATGATCATGATGGCACATGGGGAGTAGAAGGCGTTTTTTCAGGAAGGATAATGGTGCAGAACTTTGTACAAACGAAGCAGCTTGGAAATTCACTTTCTTATTTAACACACATAGGAAATCTTTATTTGGGAGAAGGCGAAACCGATAAAGTAATTCCACCAGCTGATTGTCATATTCTTGAAATAGCTGAAAATGAAAGCGCAATCACTATTCATATATACGGAAAACGTTTAGAAAAGTTTAAAGTATATATCCCAACAGAAGAAAAAAATGTATACATGTGTGAGACAAAATATATTAGTTATAATTCATAGCTTAAAATCCAAAGCTTTTCTTTAAAAAGAACAGCTTTGGATTTTATTTTTAATTATTTCTTGACCTGAAACGCTTTTCATAAATTATAAATAAGGAGTACTTCACGAGATTCGTATGAAAACGATACCTTATATTTCATAAAAACTCGTGTATTTATAGAAAGTGGTGAAGAAATAATGAAATTAATCGCAATTGACTTAGATGGAACCCTTCTTTCCGGTAATAAAATGATAAGTAAAGAAAATGCAGAAGCAATTCGAAAATGTCAGGAAGCAGGCCATGTTGTAGCTATTTGTACAGGGCGTTCTATCGTTGATATTGAACGATTATTGTTAGAAGTTAATTTAGAGTGTCCAATTATTGCGGAAAATGGTGCCCTTATTTATAAAGATAAGAAAATGATGAAAAGATATCCAATTCAAAATATGCAGGCACTTGAGATTGTAGAATATCTTGAAGAGAATGGCTTGTATTATCAGCTGTATACTAATAAAGGTGTGTATGTACCGGATTACGGAGTAGAGAGTGTACGTAATGAAATCGAGTATGTGAAGAATGCAAAAGAAAATTTCGATTTGAAAGAGTTAGAAACGATTGCTGCATTATACCTTGAGCATACAGCATTTCATAGTACAGAAAGTTGTAAACCAATTGTAGAAATGGATATACATGTGCATAAACTTTTACCGTTTTCTTATGACATAGAGAAATTAAAAAAATTAAAAGAAACGTTTCTGCATAATACAGATTTAGCTATTACATCTTCCTATTGGCATAATTTAGAGATTAATCATCGAGATGCTCAAAAAGGAAATGGATTATATACTTTAGCAAAACATCTTAATATTCCAGTTGAAAACACTGTAGCAATAGGCGATGGCTTAAACGATGTTTCTATGATGGAGAAAGCAAATATATCAATTGCAATGGGAAATGCAGTTGAAGAAATAAAAGCGATGTGTCAATACGAAACGTTAACAAATGAAGCACATGGTGTCGCACATGCTTTATATAAATATGTAATGTAATAAAAAGAAAAAAAGAATCCAAATAGATTCTTTTTTTCTTTTTATTAGGGGTAAGGTATTCTATGAGATTCATAGAAGCCTTATTACAACTCATTATATAGAATATATTGGAATAAATGTTTATATTTTTCATGGAAGTTGTGAAGCTTTTGTGAATTTTACGGTTATTGTATTTTTATACTGCTACTAGCAGCGCGTAACAATCCCATATTATTTTCTGTTTTTAATTGAAAAATAGAATTTGTTTGAATAATTATTCTACAGCTATATACCTAGGGGCACTTTCTTCGTATAATGAAGAAGTATGAATTTTGAATTTGTATAAATTTTACATATCGAGGTGAAAAAGGAATGAATGCGCGGCTAATGGAACTTATTGATGTGAGTACAATAGAAACCATGGCAGAACAATTTTATAAATTAACCAACATATCACATCAACTTCTTGATGCTGAAAACGAATGTATATTTTCATTTGGAATTAATGAAATGAAAGTATGTAAACTTCCAAAAATTGAAATCCCCCTTTTCTTATACAATCAATATTTAGGATCTTTTGTTGTATGGTCCAAAAGAAGCGAAATCTTAAATTGCCAGAAATATTTTGAAATGCTTTCTAACCTCATTATAGATGGGGTGAAAAAAGTAGTTCAAAGTAAAAATACATCGTTACTTTCTCGAAAAGAGGAAGAACTGCATACAATCTTACAAAACATGCCTGTTATGGTTGATGCGCTTGACTATAATGGAGATTTTGTTTTGTGGAATCGAGAATGCGAGATTGTAACAGGTTATACTGCTGAAGAAATAATTGGGAATCCAAACGCACTTCGATTACTGTATCCTGACCATAATTATCGCTATCAAATACAAAATAAATTTTTGACTCATGGAAAAAATTTTAGAGATTGGGAAATGCGTTTAACATGTAAAAATGGTGAAATTAAAACGATAATGTGGTCCAATATATCAGAGCAGTTTCCTGTAACAGGATTTAGTTACTGGGCTGTTGGTGTAGATATTACACATTTAAAAGCGATAGAAGAGCAATTGAAACAACAAACCTCTGAATTAGAATTAATTTTTAAAGCTTTACCAGATTTATGTTTTTTAACAGAAGATGACGGGACAATTATAGATTATAAAGCAGGGTCCCCTACAAAATTTTACGTACCCGCAGAAGTTTTTATGGGGAAAAAGTTTTACGAAATATTACCGTCTCCAGTAGCACAGCAATTTCAAGAAGCAATTCGCCAATTGAAAGAAGAAGGAAAGAATGTAATTGTAGAATATCCTCTAACACTTAATGGAAGCATCGATTTCTTTGAAGCTAGATGTTTACCATTATTACAAGATAAAATTATGATCATTGTACGCGATATTACAGAGCGAAAAAAGGCAGAAGAATTGCTAAATAAATCAGATACACTTGCAGCAATTGGTCAATTAGCAGCTGGTGTAGCTCATGAGGTTAGAAACCCATTAACTGTAATTAAAGGGTTTATACAGTTATTCCAAATTAATAAAGAAGATCAAGAAAAATATTTTGACCTTATGCTTTCCGAAATAGAAAGAATAGAAGCAATCCTCCAAGAGTTTTTGTCGATCGCTAAAACAGATGAAATAAATACAGAAAAGAAAAATATTTATCAAATTTTTAAAAGTGTTGTATCGCTAATTAATACAAAAGCAATTATGACAAATATTCAAGTTGAACTATTTACAGATTCCGAAGAGATCATTATTGAATGCTCAGAAAATCAATTGAAACAAGTATTTATTAATATTTTGCAAAATTCAATTGAAGCAATGCCCGATGGTGGGAGAATTTCAATCCACATAAAAGAAATACATGAAAATGGTGTCATTATTAGTGTAATAGATGAAGGAATAGGAATACCTGAAGAAAGAATTAAAAGATTAGGTGAACCTTTTTATAGTACGAAAGAAAAAGGTACTGGTATTGGATTGATGTTAAGTTATAAAATTATTGAAAGTCATCAAGGAACAATAAGTATAATGAGTGAGGTTGGCGTCGGGACAACTGTAACTATTTATTTGCCGAAAAATCAGATTAAACAATCTTTATCAAATTGTGATGATAGATGTATTTCAATACGTTCTAATACTAACTCCTAAAATACGTAATACCCAATAACAAAGTTAAGCTTTTGTTATTGGGTATTTTTATATTTAATTTATTAAACTTTACCTTTTCTTTATGTTTGTTTTAATTTCTATTAAGTTTTAAACGTTATATTAATATGTGTACAAAGTAATGTGTGGAAGTTGTACATTACTTTTAATATAGAAAGTTAAAAATCTTTTAAAATGTTGTAAGGAGGAGATTATGACAAGGTGAAAAAGAAAGAGGGAAAAAGTGGTAGAGCAATACCGATGCGGTTAAATATTTTATTCTTTTGTGTATTTTTATTGTTTTCTGCCATGATTATACAGTTAGGTAAAGTGCAAATTGTCGATGGAGAGACGTATAAAAATGAAGTAGAGAAGAGAGAAAATGCAACTGTAAGTCTTTCCGTTCCGCGTGGGAAAATATTTGATCGGGAAGGGAATCCAGTTGTTGATAATAAGTCTTTACGCACGATTACGTATACAAAGATGAAAGGCGTAAAATCAGAAGATATACTAAAAACTGCAAGACAACTTGCAGAAATAATTGAAATGCCACAAGAAGATATAGATAAATTAACTGAGACGGATAAGAAAGATTTTTGGATGCAATTAAATCCAAAACTTACCGAAAACCTAGTATCTAAAAAAGAAATAAATACATTTAGAGAGAAGGATATTAGCGGAAAGAAGCTAGATAAAAAAATAGAAGAGTTAAAAAGAAAACGAATTACAGATAAAAATCTTCAAGAATTAACAGATAAAGATATAAAAGTGTTGGCTATTAAAAGTAAAATGACTTCTGGTTATCAAATGGCACCTCAAATTATTAAAAAAGATGTTAGTGAAAAGGAATATACGGTGATTAGTGAAAATTTAGCAAATCTTCCAGGGGTAGATGCATCAGTTGATTGGGAGAGAATTTATGTAAATGATGGCCTATTCCGCTCTGTCCTTGGTAATGTTTCAAATGCTGATGAAGGATTGCCACGTGAACGATTAGATTATTATTTAGTGCGTGATTATAGTCGAAATGATAGAATCGGCAAAAGTTACATTGAACAGCAATACGAGGATGCACTTCATGGTACAAAAAAAGAAGTAAGAAGCATCGCTGATAAACAAGGCAATACAATGAGAACGGAAACAGTTTCGGAAGGGAAAAGCGGCAAGAATTTAACTTTAACAATAGATATGGAATTACAAAAAAAAGTTGAAGAGAGCATAGAAAAAATATTAAAGGCCTATAAAGGTTCAGAACCGATGTTGGACCGTGCTTTCGTTGTAATGATAAATCCGAAAAACGGTCAAGTATTATCAATGGCAGGGAAAAAGTTAGTAGAAAAAGACGGGAAAACAGAAGTTGAAGATTACGCTTTAGGTACGATGACAAGTTCATATGAGCTTGGATCAACTGTTAAAGGTGCAACAGTATTAACTGGTTTTGAAACGAAAGCTATAACACCAGGTACTTACTTTTATGATGCGCCTATGAAGTTTAAAGGAACTAAGGAGAAAAAGTCTTGGAAAGATTTCGGGAATATTGATGATCTAAGAGCTTTACAAGTTTCTTCTAACGTTTATATGTTTAATACAGCATTAAAAATTGCAGGTGTGGATTATGTGAAAAATAGTTCATTAAATATTAAACAGGAATACTTTGATAAAATGAGGTATTATTTCAGGCAATTTGGATTAGGTGTTCCAACAGGCATCGATTTACCGAATGAAACAGCTGGACAAATTGGTAAAAAAGATAATCAACCTGGTTTCTTACTAGACTATTCGATTGGTCAGTATGATACGTATACACCACTTCAGCTTGTACAGTATATTTCGACTATCGCAAACGGCGGTTATCGAATGAAACCACAAATTGTTCAAGAGATTAGAGAACAAACCGTTCAAAAGGATGAAATCGGTAAAGTGGTGCATGCCATAGAACCCGTTGTTTTAAATAGAATTGATATGAAAGAAGAATATATCAATCAAGTAAAAGAAGGATTTAGAAGAGTATTCCAAGAAGGTGATGGAACGGGGGTAAGGGCGTTCCAAAAAGCACCATATAAACCAGCTGGCAAAACTGGAACTGCACAGACCGTATACGGTGGAGAAAGTGATATTGGGAGAAATGAAAAAGGTGATCGTAGAGAATGCTATAATTTAACATTAGCAGGATATGCGCCATATGATGATCCAGAAGTAGCATTTTCAGTTGTTGTGCCATGGGTTATAAATGATAAGTCGGGTATTAACTCTGATATTGGAAAAGATGTTTTAGATGCCTATTTCGAATTGAAAAATAAGCGATTAAATGGTGAGGCTACAATAGTAGATAATTCAACAGAGGGTTAAAACACATGAAACATCTCTAGTATTTAAATGGAATAGAGACGTTTTTAAATACACCCCGAACTTATGGATGAATGGTAAAGTAGAAATAGTTTATTATCCATTTGATCAAATAAAAAGAATAAAGTAATTTAGTTCAAGAGTATTCTATTAAGTATTCACCTTTTATATATAAATGCATATATTGATAGCATAGGACAAGCAAAAAAGCTTGTACCTTACCTCACTGAACACTCCTTATCACAGCTAGGCATCTACTTTTGTAGATGCCTTTTTTTATTTTGATGCTTGATAATTATTTATCCCGCTATTTGGGGCAGTAAAACTCCCGCCTCAAAATTCAGCTGTAAAGCAAAGAAGTTAGGTGGGAGATCAACTGCTCGTGAAAATCCGATTGGTGAGGGCTGATTAAAGTTTCACTTTTAAATTGTTATCCGCAAATTGTACAGCTGTATTCGCATGTATATAAGCAGTATCAAAAACAGGAACCGATAGATCTCTTTGTGAAATGAGCAAAGGAATTTCTGTACAGCCAAGTAGTATTCCTTCAGCGCCGTTTTTTATTAATTTATTTGTGATTTGTAATAGCCTTTCTTTTGATGTTTCTAAAATAATCCCTCTACTGAGTTCTTGTAAAATGACATGATGGATGAAAGTTCTATCTTCTTCATTTGGGATAATTGTCTCAATGTTGTAATTTGCTAGTCTTGATTTATAGAAGTCTTGTTCCATCGTTTGTTTTGTTCCTAAAAGTCCGATACAATTAATATTATATTCTATTACTTTTTTAGCACTTACATCTCCAATATGGAGGAGCGGTATTGATATTGCCTTTTCTACTTCTTCAGCAAATAGATGTACAGTATTGGAACACATCAGTAAACATTCAGCTCCAGAGCCTTCCACCTTTTTTGCTACTGTGACTAATTCATTTTTCACTTCTTCATATTGATGGTTTTGCAATAATGTAGTTACCTCCCCAAAGTCCATGCTATATAAAACAAGCTTCGCATTTTGATCATATTTAGAGAGAGTAAGTGTATTAATGTGTTTATAGTACAACGATGTTGATTCCCAACTTAGTCCGCCAATTAAGCCAATTACTTTCATCATGCATTCCTCCCGTAACAATTTTGAATTTATTATTTCATAATTCCGATAAGAATACAATGATTTAAATGAACTATTTATCGAAAAATAAAAATAGTAAGAAAAGTATTGAAATTATTTATTGTTAGTGCCATAATACAGATTACAAATACATACTTATCCAGAGAGGTAGAGGGAACGGCCCTATGAAACCTCAGCAACCCCTATGTAATCACATAGGAAGGTGCTAATTCCGCAGAGGACACTATGTGTCTTTTGAAAGATAAGGGGATTCTTGTACGTGAAAGAAAATGACCTCTTATTTAAGAGGTCATTTTTTGTTGTATAGAAAGGAAGTGTCGATGCATAATTCATTTTCAAAATAAATATAGAGTATTAAAAGTTGAATAATACGAGAGGGGAATTGTAATGAACAAATTAACGACAAAGCTAGTAGTAGCTATTGGAATTGGAGCAGCTTTATACGGGGTATTAGGGCTTTGGGGATTTTCAATCGCACCGAATACATTTATTAAACCCGCATTGGCTATTTTAACAGTTTTTGGAGCGTTATTTGGTCCGGTAGCAGGACTTTTAATAGGACTCATCGGTCATACCGTTACAGATACGATCGCTGGTTGGGGTATTTGGTGGGGATGGGTTATTAGTTCAGGTATTATTGGTTTTGCAATGGGACTCATACAAAAAAGAGTTGGTTTTAGTGTAAAACATGGAACGTATAATAACCGTGATATTTCTTGTTTTGCAATTGCAGGGTTAATTGGTATTGTCATTGCTATTATATTTGCTGGAGCATTCGATATTATTGTGATGGGAGAACCGTTTGACAAAATAGTTATACAGGTACTAGGCGCAACAATTGCAGACGTTATCGTATTTTTAGTTCTTGGCTTACCAATCACGATCGGTCTAGCGAAATCAAATAAGAAACATACACATTTAAAAATTGAAAAGTAGGGATGAATACATGCAACCAATTATTTCTTTTGAACAATTTACCTTTCAATATAGGCATGCCACGCAGCCTACTTTAAAAGATATTACATTTCAAATATATCCTGGGGAAAAGGTACTTATCGCTGGACGAAGTGGTTCAGGTAAGTCAACATTAGCTCATTGTATAAATGGGCTAATCCCATTTTCTTACGAAGGGATAAGTACCGGTAACATTTTAATAGCTGGAAAGGATCCGAGAAAAGGTAGTGTTTTTGAACAGAGTAAACACGTAGGGACAATATTACAAGATCAAGATTCACAATTTATAGGCCTTACTGTCGAAGAGGATGTAGCATTTGCATTAGAAAATGATTGTGTAAATCAAATAAAAATGAAAAAGCTTGTTACGGATTCTTTAAAAAAGGTAAACATGCAGGACTTTCATACACAAAGTCCACATGAATTATCAGGAGGTCAAAAACAGACAGTCTCTCTTGCAGGTCTGCTAACGATAAATGCAGATATATTATTATTTGATGAACCGTTAGCTAATTTAGATCCTGCATGTAGCTTGAATACAATAGAACTCATTAAAAATATACATGAGAAATATAATAAAACAATTGTAATTATTGAACATCGAATAGAAGAAATTTTAAACCTTGATTTAGATAAAATTATTTTAATAGATGAGGGAGAAGTTATTGCCATTGGTTCACCGGATAGTATTTTAAATTCTAATATATTACCAAATATCGGACTAAGAGAACCTATTTATATAGAGGCGCTAAAGAAATTAAATTTTGACAGTAATAATGTTAGGGTATTTCCAATTGAAAATCTTCGTAATGCAGGCGTTCATAGCTTATTAAAGAACTGGATGCAGAAGCAAGTTTCATCAAAAAACACATATATTAAAAAAGCTTTATGGAAGATAGAAAATTTATCATTTACGTACAATAACAAACATACAGCCTTAGAAGATATCAACCTTTCAATAGGAGAGGGAGAAATAGTAGCGTTATTGGGTCATAATGGAGCAGGGAAATCGACATTAGCTCATACTCTTATAGGAATAAATAAAACAAAGAATGGGAGAATAACATTCGATGGAGAAAATATAAATTCTTGGTCTATTCGTAAACGCGGGGAAGTTATTTCTTACGTTATGCAAAACCCAAATCAAATGATTACACAGCCTACTGTTTTAGAAGAGGTTTCATATTCATTAAAATTAAAAAAGGTTTCTAAAGATGAGATTGAGACAAGAATCGAAAAAGCTTTAAGAATTTGTGGATTATACCCATTTCGTAACTGGCCAATTCAGGCATTAAGCTATGGACAAAAAAAGAGGCTTACTATTGCATCTGTACTTATAACAAACCCAAAACTTATTATTTTAGATGAGCCGACAGCTGGACAAGATTATTACCATTACAAACAGTTTATGTCGTTTATTAGAAAACTGGCTGAAAGGGGCATATCCTTTATTATTATCACACACGATATGAATCTTGCTTTTGAATATACAGATCGGGCGGTAGTTCTGCATGAAGGGAAAATTATTGCGGACAATACTGTATCTGCTGTTTTAGGGGATCAAGGAACGCTACAAAGAGCTAATCTACGGGAGATTTCATTAATAAAACTAGCTAAATTAAGCGAAATTCCAACTCCAGAAACGTTTGTGAAACTTTATATTGAGGCTAATAGGAGGGAGGAATATGCATAATACGTATTTTTATCGTATGGATGGTGCAGTTAAATTATCTTTATTTATATTTTGTATGACACTTACTTTTTTATTTTTTGATTTTCGTATATTGCTAATTTTATTTATTGTTGGATGTATCGGCCTCTTAATTGCAAAAATTCAATTGCGTAAAATTATAGTTATTTTCAGCGTTATATTTACATTTAGTTTATTAAATTCCGCTATGATTCTTTTCATTACGCCCACCCATGGATCGGAATTAACGGGATTGTATACCTCTTTTTTTTATATAGGTTATGCAACAATTACATATGAAACTTTATTTTATGCAGCTACACTTTCAGTGAAATATTTTACGTTATTACCATTTACACTTCTTTTTATTTATACAACTCATCCAAGTGAATTTGTGAGCAGCTTAAATAAATTTGCTGTTCCTTATAAAATTACATATGCAATAAATATTGCACTACGTTATATACCAAGCATTCAATCTGAATATATCATCATTAGACACGCGCAAGAAGCAAGAGGCGTACCTTTTGAAAAAGGAGAAGCGAGCTTGTGGATTCGTATGAAAAACCGTGTTTTAATTTTTTGGCCACTTATTATTCATTCATTAGAAAGGATTGATACTGTTTCAAATGCAATGGATTTAAGAGGGTTTGGAAAAAAGGATAAACGAACGTGGTACTATGCAAAGGACGTACAAAAGGAGGATTACATCACACTTTTTGTTGGTATTATCATTTTGATTATTGCAGTTTACTTAAAGCTGAATGTATTCCAAAGTTTCTGGTATCCATTTTAAGGTACTCTCAATGGAGTGCTTTTACTAATTTTATGAAGACATGCTCAAAAAAGGGAGATACACATACTGTATAATACGAACCAGTTAAAATAATCAACTACCTATTAGTTTTCAAACCAAAAGGAGGAAAAAATATGAGTTTCGGCGGTTCTTGTGGTTTTGGTGGAGGTTTCGCATTATTAGTTGTGTTATTTATTTTATTAATTATTGTTGGATGTAGCTGTTGGAGCTAAGGGTACTAATTTCTAATTAGTCTCTCCAAAATGTAAACTTTAAAAAACATAGCAGATACTTTTTGTATCGAAATAAATGAAAAAGGAGCTTAATAGCTCCTTTTTCATTTATTATACGAAATCTCCTCATTACTGTATTTAGGTAATGTGATAGTTAAAGTAGTTCCTTTATTTATAACACTTCGGATTTTCAATGTGCCTCGCATCGTTTCGATAATTTTTACAGCAACCATCGTTCCTAAACCAGTACCTTTCGTTTTTGTACTAAAATATGGTTCGCCAAATCGATTAATTTGCTCTTGCGACATTCCAACTCCACTATCTTGAATCCGTATTATAACTTTATTATTACTAACAGATGCAGAAATAATAAGATCACCGCCATTCGGCATTGCTTCAATACTGTTTTTAATTAAGTTTAAAAAACATTGATGGAAGTGCTGTGTATTACCAATAATTGTTCCCTCTGAGAACTCTTTTGTAATATTAATATTATTCATGTTACAAAAAGGCAACATCATATTAATAACTCGATTTAACTCGTGCTCCACTGAAATATGATCTAGTCTTTCTGAAGCCGGTTTGGCAAAAGTTAAGTAATCATCAATAATTGCTTGTGCTCGATTTAACTCTTCAAGAATATGTTCAATATACTCATCTTTGGATTGTTGAGTTATATTGGGTGTTTTTAAAAGTTGTGTAAATCCTTTTACAACAGTCAATGGATTCCTTACTTCATGTGAAATACTTGCAGCGAGTTGGCTGACAATCTCCATTTTTTCAACTTTTATTAATTTTGATCGCATGAATATTGCATCTTTTAAGACCTCATTAAAATAGACCATAAATAATATTAAAATAGTTGGTAATAGAATGAAATAAATAATGTACAAATTATTCACTTCAAAATCTGATAGAGTTAAAACAAGTACTGTTGTAAATATTGCAAGGAAAAAAGTTAAAAACATAGATGAAGCTACTTTCATTTTCCTATTGTATGTATTAAATTTTGATGCTGCGAATGCTGTAATTATTAACATCGTTCCATAAACAATGATTGTTAACAGGCTAAAACCATAAAACATAAAACGTATTATTAATAAAATCATGAGTAATGCAATACCGACAGGAAATCCACCATAAAGTGTACCAATTAAAAAGGGGATTTGTCTTAAATCATGAATATAATTTTCATCCATATAGATGGGATACCGCATACATAAAATTAGTGGGATACTCGTACAAAGAATGATAAGTAGTTTCTTATATTTCTTCCCGAAGTACCCACTATCATAAATAAAATAAAAAACAAATATACTGCTTAAAATATAAAGAAGATTATTTAAAACATTTTGATTAATATAAACAAAGTTCATAATACATGCCCCGTTATCCTGAATTTCAATCCCATATGTATTATACATTATAAAAGTACAAGTTTTACATGTACTTTTACAATGTATGTAGTTTTTATAGCTTTTCAGTGTTATAGACTTTTAACCATGCATTATTAAACTCTTCCATTGACGCATAGCGCTCACTACGAATTTCATTTACAGCACGGTATGCTACTTCATATAATCCTTCGCTAGCTTCCCATTTTATAAAGGAACGATCTTGCCCACCACCTAAAAGTGCAAAAGCTATAGCCCCCATATTAAATACGTTTGTTTTTCCGTCTATTATAGAGTTAAGTTGAAGCTCCTCCGGTGACATAAAACGAGATGATCCCCACAGTCGGCCCATCTTATTTACATACGGTGTTTCACTATATAAATCAATATCACAAATTTTTGTTTCATTAGTTTTAAAGTTGTATAAAATACTACCGTCATAAAAATCAATAGCTACATAGTTTTTGTGTTCAACGTAAGTATGGAAATTTAAAATAGAATTTAATGAAATTAGCCTATTTTTAACGGATAATTTCTTATATTTATAAAATGGTGAGTTAGGATCATTGTATTTTGCTGGGGGTGGGAAACTCCAGTGCGAGTGAAGACATTCACCGTCAAACCAATCGAAAATTAAAACATATCCATGCTGTACAGGGTAGTGATCAATTAAATTTATAAGAGAAACGTGTTTTAATTCATTGTATATAGTAACTGAGCTTTTTAATCTTTGTATAGCTTCATTTGTAGAAGCATTATATGCGAGTGTTTGTGCCCCTGCATATTTTATAAAGTTCTTTTTCTCATTCTTTTCAACACCAAAACTTATATTACCGGAATCTTGTTGGTCAAAAACCGCAAATACTGTACCTAGTTTTGTAAGCCAATCAAAATTATGATGTTTTTTTAGTTGGAATGTTATAGTATCTAACTGAATTTTAACTGGAATATCTTTCATAATTCACCTCAAATTTAATATAATTAAGTTGTCCATTACAGTATTCGACATATTTTGTGAAATCCCTATATTTATAAACTTAAATTTTATAAATATAATAATGTACAGTTATAAGGAGGAAATCAAATGGATGGAAAAATCATAATTAAACCGTACCAACAATATTGGCATACAGAGTTTTTAAATGAAAAAAATAAAATTGTGCCTTTACTCCATGAAGAAATTATTGCTATTGAACATATCGGAAGCACAGCTGTAGAAGGGTTAGGGGCTAAACCTCTTATTGATATGATGATCGGCGTAACAAATTTACAAATTACCGGAAATTGGAGGGAAGCCCTAGAAGAAATTGGCTATGAATATGTTCCTAAAAAAACACCTAATTGGCGTTTTTTTAGAAAAGGTAAATGGAGAGCTGGTACCCACCATTTACATGTTTATATTTATAATAGCGAGGAATGGAGGAACAACCTTTTATTTCGAGACTTTCTAATAAATCATGAGTGGGCACGTGAAGAATATAGAAAATTAAAAGAGATGCTTGCTGCTACCTATCCTTTTGATCGTGTTTCATATACAAATGCAAAAGCACCGTTTATTCAAAATATATTAACATTGGCCAAAAAGAGTATTAACAAAGTATAAGTAGTATCAATTAAAGTCCTTCCTACAAAAAAAGTGTGGGGAGGATTTTGTTTTTTCATCATAATGATTTTTATTATTTTCCAGTTGTTACAATCAGATTATTTTATTTATTTCGATATTTTTAGTACATTAAAATTATTAAGGGGGATTATTAATGAAAGCTATTGTACATCAACATAAAAAAGGATTAGAAGGTTTAGAATATAAATTATCACCTGAGATAACTCCTAACATTGGAGAGGTTAAAGTGAAATTAAAAGCAGCAGGTTTAAATCATCGTGATTTATTTATAATGAATAATAGAAAAGAAATGGAACTACCATTAGTTTTAGGGTCTGATGGTGCAGGTATTGTTATAGAACTAGGAGAAGGAGTTTCAAATATTTCACTACATACCGAGGTTATTATTAACCCTAGTATTGGATGGAATAATACTCATGAAATACCAGAGTTACCTGAAGTGCTAGGTGGACCAGCAGATGGAACGTTTGCCGAATATGTTATTGTGCCGGCTGAAAATGTAGTGAAAAAGCCATCCTATCTTACGTGGGAAGAAGCTGGCGTTTTATCTTTATCGGCATTAACTGCATATAGAGCGCTTTTTACAAAAGGTAGATTAAAACCTGAAGAACATGTCCTAATTCCGGGAATCGGCGGTGGTGTAGCTACTTATGCTATGTTATTTGCTAAAGCAATTGGAGCAAAGGTGAGTGTTACTTCAAGGATAGAGGGCAAAAGAAAGGCTGCTGAAAAATATGGTGCAGACTTTTCTTTTAATAGTTCTGGTAATTGGGAAGAGTGCCTAAATGGAGAAAAAGTGGATTTAATTATAGATAGTATAGGTCCGGCGACTTTCTTAAAATATTTTGATATATTAAAACCAAATGGAAGAATCGTTAACTTTGGTGCAAGTTCAGGAGATAAAATTGAATTACCGTTACGAGCATTATTTTATAATCAAATTGATATTATGGGAACATCAATGGGGAGCAGTGAAGAGTTTAATGCGATGATTCATTTTATAGAGGAACATAATATTAAACCAATCATTGATAAAGTATATCCATTAGAAGAAGCAATTCAAGCTTTAAATCGAATGCAGCAAGGAGAACAATTCGGTAATATTGCCCTTCGTATGGAATGAAAATATGATTTCAGAGAAATTATATTTAAATGAACATGTTAAGTATTATATTCATGCATAGAGTGTTTACCATACTATTTAAAATGTTTTACAACCTTTATACATACTTAGCTCTTGTAAATAGTTACACGATTGTCAAATGAATAGTAATAAAATGAGAATTAGATGAGAAAAGTTTAAGCCCATTTTCATATTGATGTTGTATACTGTGTAAATCAAGAACACTTGTATCTTTATTTAAAGTACAATGAGTAATAATAAGAAGAGAGTAATATGAATTACACAGTATTTCAATGGATTAATAACTTTGCTGGATCATCCAAGCTATTAGATACGCTAATGATCGCTATTACAAATAGTGCTGCATATGTAGCTATTCTATTTATGCTTATCCTATGGTTCAATAATGGAAAGAAAGAGAATGCAATTAGAAAACAATATACAGTGTTATATACGACACTTTCAGTTAGTATTGCATTATTAGTAAATGTTCTTATACATGCGGTATATTACCATCCGCGTCCTTTTATAACACATCATGTAAATCAATTAGTACCGCATGCAGCAGATTCATCATTTGTAAGTGATCATTCTGTACTCGTATTTTCGATTGCTTTCGTATTTATTCTAAGAGGAGAAAAACTTAAATATATCGCGTTAATATGGGCAATATTAGTCGGTGTATCACGCATGTACGTAGGCGTTCATTATCCTCTAGATATACTTGGTGCTGCGTTCTTAACATTTATTACAAGTGGATTAGTAATGCAAAGTGCACGTATATTTGAGCCGTTAGCAAAATTTATTTTCAAAATGTATGCACTAGTAGCAAAACGAGTTCCTTTTTTAGCGAAATATAACCATATAGCTTAATCTTAAGAACTTACAAAAAGTAGGTTCTTTTTTGAATATTCTTAAATTTCACTTACCGTATTTTATATTAAAAATACAAAATTAATAAAAAACAAATAGCAACAGAACTGGTTTTCTTATTGTTATAGAGGAATTAGTAAAAAAACTTCGAAAAATATAGTATCTACTATATTAAAGAACATATTTAGTAGCGCATCTTTGCATTAATACATTGGAAAAGAAAGGAGATAAGTATGCATAAACTTCAAACGAATAAAGGCGCTCGATATATGATGATTGCTTTTATTGTTTTGTTTCTTACTATGCTTTTACGTATATTTTATATTCAAGCAGTAGGAGTCGTGCATAATGTTAATGTAAAAGATCTTGCGAAGGAACAACAAAATAAAAATGGAGTTTTAGAGGCAAATCGCGGGACAATTTATGATCAAAACGGGAAAGTATTAGTCCAAGACTCAACGACATATCGCATCGTTGTAAACTTAAAAGGAAAAGATAAATTAAAAGATAAAGAAGATACTGCACAACGTTTAGCAGATGCGCTTGAAGTTGATAAAGAGGAGATCATGAAAAATTTTCATGAAGGACGTACACAAGTTGAAATTGGTAAAATTGGACGTAACTTATCTAGAGAAGCGAAGGAAGAAATTAATAATTTGAAAATACCAGGTGTATCGTTTACAACAGAAAAAGCTAGAGTATACCCAAATGAAGACTTCGCCTCGTATATACTTGGTTTTGCAAGACCAGATGATAAAGGTAATGCGGAGGGGAAGTTTGGGCTTGAAGAAAGTTTGGATAAATATTTACGCTCTACAAACGGAAATGTAGAATATGTAGGTTCACGAAGAGGTATCCCACTTACAAATGATATAGGAAAAATAGAACCTGCTAAAAATGGAAATAACGTATATCTTACGCTTGATAAACAAATTAATAGTTTTTTAGAAGATGCGATGAACAAAGCGGAGCAACACTATGATCCTTCTATGTTAGTAGGAATCATTGCAGATCCAAAAACAGGTAAAG
Source organism: Bacillus altaicus (assembly GCF_042136375.2). Taxonomy (NCBI): domain Bacteria; kingdom Bacillati; phylum Bacillota; class Bacilli; order Caryophanales; family Bacillaceae; genus Bacillus; species Bacillus altaicus. Next base: position 2,900,970 of record NZ_CM143394.1, read on the forward strand.
TTTTAGCAATGTCTAGTAAGCCTAGTTATAATCCTAATAAGGGAGACATTGAATATTTTTTAAATGATCCAATTGCGAACGCATTCGAACCAGGGTCTACAATGAAAGTTTTTACATTAGCTGCTGCAATTAATGAAGGTATATATAACGGGAAAGAATATTTCCAATCAGGAAAATACACAGTTGGTTCAGCAGAAATTAAAGATCATAATGGCGGATATGGATGGGGCTCAATTACATTTGATGAAGGGTTTGAACGGTCATCTAACGTTGCTTTTTCTATTTTAGAAGACCAGTTACTGAAACCAAATAAATTCAAGCAATATATGAATAAATTTGGTTTCAATCAAAAAACAGGGATAGATTTGCCTGGAGAAAGTAAAAATACATTATTGTTAAATACTCAAATTCAACAAGTTACTACTTCTTTCGGCCAAGGCTCAACTGTAACTCCTATTCAAATCGTACAAGCGGCCACAGCTATAGCAAATGATGGGAAAATGATGCAACCTTATATTGTTGATAAGGTTGTAAATCCAACAAATAAACAAGTTATTATGGAAAATCAACCTAAAGAAATAGGGAATCCGATTAAAAAAGAAACTGCAGATAAGGTAAGGAACTTAATGGAGCGGGTTATTACTTCATCAAAAGGAACGGGAACGATGTATAAAATTGATGGTTATCCGATTGGTGGTAAAACAGGGACAGCGCAAATTCCGAATCCTGAAAATGGACGATATATGGAAGGGAAAGATAATTATATTTTTTCATTCTTGGGAATGGCTCCAATTGATGATCCGCAATTAGTCGTATATTTAGCCATTAAGCAACCTAAATTAAAGGGGAATGAATACGGTGCTCAGCCTCTTGCTGAAATTTTTAAACCAGTTATGAAAAATAGTCTAGAATATTTAAAAGTGAAACCATATACAGAAAAACAAATGGCAGATGCAACAAAGCAATCTGAAATAAAAGTACAAAATTATGTAAATCAAACGATGGATACTGTAAAAAACATTGCAGAAAAAGAGAAATTTCAGCCGGTATTATTAGGAGAAGGAAAGATAATAAAACAATATCCACAAACTGGCGAGGTAATGAGTGAAGGAGATCGCATATTTCTATTAGGAAGTAATGTGAAAATGCCTAACCTAAAAGGTTGGTCAATGCGTGATGTTATGTATTTCTCTAAGTTGCTGAAATTAGATGTAAAAACAACAGGTACAGGGTATGTAACGAGTCAAAGCATTGAAAAGGGACAATATATACAAGAAGGTGATACTTTAAAACTAGATTTGGAACCGCCTCTAGAACCATTAGCAGAAGCGAGTACAAATTAATATCGAATTTTGTAAGAGCCTATAGTATAATAGGCTCTTTTTGTTAGAGTTACAAGCAATTTCACGCACCGTATTCTTTTAATAAATAAAAAATCAAGTTACAAAATTATAAAGGATGTTCACTTTCTTAAAAAAACTGATTATTCTTTTTAATTATTTACAATATACAACCTATATGATAATATGGATAAAATTACATGCGATGATGAGAAGAGTAAATAAAATGAATTTTTCACAGAGAGCTCTATTTAGCTGAAAAGGAGCAAAAATTCTTTATTGAATCAAGCCTCTGAGCAGCACATCGGAACCTTTAATAAGGGGGTGGTGTGACGGGAGCTCCCGTTATAGAGCTAAGGTATAAGCATTTTTAAATGCAGTACTTGATAAGTTTAATATGGCGACATATTAATAAACTAGGGTGGCACCGCGATGATAAATCTCGTCCCTAAGACTTTAAGTCTTGGGGGTGGGATTTTTTTTATTGGTTTAAAACAATTTAGAAAGCGGGTGTCTAAAGTGAAAAAATCACTTAAAGATTGGGAATATCCTTTATTACTACTGTCCGGAGTCGGTATTGCAAATTTAGGTGCATGGATTTACTTAATAGCACTTAATGTACTTGTCTATAATATGGGCGGCTCAGCTTTAGCGGTTGCTGCTTTATATGTGATTAAACCATTAGCTGCTTTATTTACAAACGCTTGGTCGGGAAGTATGATAGATCGTTTAAACAAACGGAAGTTAATGATTCACCTTGATATATACCGCGCAGTATTTATCGTCATTTTACCTTTGCTTCCATCTCTTTGGATTATCTATCTTTTAGTATTCTTTATTAACATGGCTAGTGCGATTTATGAGCCAACTGCTATGACATATATGACGAAATTAATTCCAGTAGAGCAAAGACAACGTTTCAACTCACTACGTAGTTTAATAGGATCTGGTGTATTTTTAATTGGTCCAGCGGTAGCGGGGATATTATTAATAATTGGCACACCAGAGTTTGCAATATATATGAATGCTATAGCATTTCTGCTATCAGGGTTCATTACATTATTTTTACCTAATCTTGATAAGAAAGACGATTCTAATACATCCAATGATAAATTGTCACTAACTGTATTAAAGAAAGATTGGAACATAGTTTTAAATTTTAGTAAAAAATCTATGTATATTGTTTGTGTTTACTTCTTATTTCAAGGGATGATGGTCTTAGCTACCGCTATTGATTCGCTTGAACTATCGTTTGCAAAAGAAGTTTTATTGTTAACAGATAGTGAGTATGGCTTCCTAGTTAGTATCGCTGGAGCGGGTTTTATTGTAGGAGCCATAACAAATACAATTTTATCAAAAAAATTAGCACCTTCATTTCTAATTGGGATAGGATCATTATTCATTGCAATCGGATATTTGATTTATGCTTTTTCAAGTGAGTTTTTAATAGCTGCTATCGGATTCTTTATTCTATCTTTCTCTATGGCATATGCAAATACAGGATTTTACACATTTTATCAAAATAACGTTCCGGTTCATATGATGGGACGAATCGGGAGTATATACGGGCTCGTTATAGCTGTTTTAACAATTTTTATAACGATTCTGTTCGGCATTGCAACTCAATTCACTTCTATACAAATTGCAGTCATTGTAGGAGTATTGGTAATGCTACTTATTACTATCCTATTATGCGTGTTTACTTTATTACCATCGCAGTCTAAGGTATATTCCGCTGAATCAATAAAATCGAAATAGTTCCCTTGGTTTTTATTTAAAACTTAAGGGGGGTGAATAGGAGGTTTCTTTCCCCTATATATGGAAAAATAATAAGGGGAAAGAACAATACTGATAAACAAGGGTGGTTATTATGATAAAAACAAAAGATCAAATAGAGAAAATTGTAAAAGAAATACATCAGAATATAGATTTTTCTGGGGTAGTCTTAATAAAAAAAGATGACGATATTATCTATGAAAATTCATTTGGATATGCTAACCGAAGTGAATGTATAAACAATACACTACAAACAAGATTTGGAATTGCCTCAGGATGTAAATTATTCACTGCTATCAGTATCTGTCAACTTGTTGAAAGAGGTGTAATTACTTTTCATACAAAGTTAAAAGATTGTCTACATATTAAATTCCCAAACTTTAATGAAGATATTACAGTACATCAACTTTTAACGCATAGTTCGGGTATTCCAGATTATTTTGATGAAAGTATCATGGATAACTTTGAAGATCTTTGGAAACAAACCCCTATGTATCTTTTAAAAAGTTTAAAAGACTTTTTACCATTATTCCAAAACAGTAATATGATGTTTACACCAGGAAATAAGTTTTACTATAACAATGCAGGTTTTATTATACTTGGATTAATTATAGAACAGCAGACAGGACTTGAATTTACGGAATATATAGAAAGAAACATATTTGTTCCAGTTGGCATGAATGATTCAGGCTATTTTTCTTTAGATAATTTACCAAAACATACAGCTCTCGGATATATAAAGGATGTAAATAGTCAAAAATGGAGAACAAATGCATACTCTATACCCATAAAAGGAGGTTCTGATGGTGGTGCTTATATTACTGCACCAGACATGGTGAAATTTTGGGAAGCTCTATTTAACAACGAAATATTAAGCCACGAATATACGAAGTTACTTTTAACTCCTCATATTTTGGTGAATAATAGCCAGTCTTACGGCTATGGAATATGGATTGAGAAAAGACAAGGAAATATTTTTAAATATCATGTAATGGGATATGATCCAGGCGTGAGTTTCCGCTCGGCCGTATACCCGGACTTAGGAATTACATTAGTTATTCCATCAAATAAAGGGACAGGACCCGAAAAATTCATGGTAGAAATAGAAGGAGTTTTTTAATTACATGGATATAAAAATTAGAGCATATAAAAAAGAAGACGAAATAGGCTGGGTACGTTGCCGTTCGTTATCTTTTTTAGATACAGCATATTATGACAATGTACTTAGAGGGAAAGAAAAATATGAAAATCCCGCAAATGAAGGTTTCTCTTTAATGAATTTACAATAATATAAAGATGCATTATTCCGTATGACAAAACCATCCTGCGAAAAGTCCTATAGAATAATTAAGATAAAGGGATGTGTTAGCGATTTGCATATGATTAACGGTAGTTTATTTATTATTTTTGGGGTTATCTGTTATTTATTTGTCCGAAGTATATTAATTGGGTTCAAAAATAAAAAGCATGTGAATTGGTGGAAAGAATTAATTAGTTTTCTATTTGCAGTATACATTTGTATGGTTGTTGCAGTAACCTTATTCCCTTTACCAATCAGGTTTCCTTCTAGTGTTGAAAATCTTAATCGGTCAGTCAATATTATTCCTTTTGCATCAATTATTAAAAATATCGGTCAAATAGGGAGTGCTTATGATGGTGATGTCCTATTTATGATTGGTCTAATCGTAAGAAATGTAGGCGGGAATGTTTTATTATTAATGCCTTTAGGGTTTTTAGCACCACTTATATGGAATAAATTCAAAAAAGTTAAAAATACTATTTTATTAGGTTTTATCATATCGGTTAGTATAGAATTGTTACAATTAATCGAGTCATTAGTTAGTGGATGGGGACGTATTACCGATATTGATGATGTAATCTGTAACGTTCTAGGTTCTATAATTGGATATTCCATTTATAAAATCACTTTAAAATTAGCTGCTACATTTAACATTCAAGTATTAGATAAAACTAACTCTAAAGGTGTAGAATTTATTGATAAATAAAAGTTTAAACCAGTTTAGGAATGTACTAATAAAGCTACTAAAGACGTACGAGTAGAAAGTACGTCTTTTTACTTTTATAAATAATGCTTAAGGCTGATGGGAAATCACATTCCGTATTTTACAAATTAAAGTAGCTATCGTATTTCAAGTATGGTATGAACAGAGGCGAATATAATTTTCAAAGGTAAACAAGTATATAGGAGGACTCTAAATGGATATTCTATTTGTTATTCTACTTGTTATTCTTATAATTGTATTAATGCAAGGTAAGGAATACAAAGTGAATATTAATCGTATTTGGCTCATTCCGGCTTTGCTGTGCTTTGTAACAATCCAGTCCATTATTCATATGGGACAATTAAATATATTGCACGTACTATTATTCGTTGCAATGCTCGGAATTGGATTGGGTCTTGGAGTTATTAGAGGAAAAGCTTTAACATTTCGATTAGATAGTGAAACAGGTCATGTATTACGAAAAGGAAATTGGTTAAGTACAATTATTCTCCTTGTTATTTTAGGTGCAAAGGTTTTGATTAAGCAAAGTATGTTTCCTGGCAGTACTCACCACACATTAATGGTTGTAACGAATGCCTTTTTATGTATCACATTAGGTACCGTAATTAGTAGACGCTATTATATTTGGAAAAAATATAATGAATTAACACAAACAGCGTAAATACATTCGTCCCTTGTTTAACAACGCTGTGAACGGTAATACTAAATAATATTGAACTTTTACAACAAGGGATGATAATATGATATTCATTTACACGGATTTCGGCGGAACGCATACAACCTCGCTAGCTGCAGCTTATCATTTAAATAAATTACCAACTGATCGGAAGTTAACGAAAGAAGAAATTTTAAATGTAGAGTACTTTAATAAATTGAAAACAGAAGATATGGGGAAAATTATTTTTCATGGAAAAGATGAATATGGGAATCCTGTATATACAATTGGCTGCGGGGCATCAAAGGTCGTTGTACCTGCCATGAAGCATTTAGGAGAGATTCTGCAAAAACATTATCAAAACAATGATAAGATTATTTTTTCTAATACATCACCAACAGTTCCATTGCCAATGACTTTAGGCGGTTTGTTTTCTAGAAGATTTCATATTGATTTTATTGGTGTACCGTTACTCGTATGGGGAGCAAAAATTTGCTGTGATAACATCCAGCGGCTTGTCAGTTATACGAAAGAAGCGGGGCGAATGACGAATGATTATGTTGTTATTTTAGATAACGAAACATTTAAGTAATGTAATGTTAAAAGAAGACCGGGAAATTTTGTGGTTTTCTTTTTTTTTTTGATAAATAGACAAAAAACATTCACATTTATTATCCATCTACTATAGCCAAAATAATAAAGTCCTGTTACTATTACAGGGGATATTCTCTTTTCGTAAGATAAATATATAGAAAAGTCAGAAAAGAGGAACAGAATAAGGGAGGAACAACATGAAGCGTGTTGCTTGGTTTACTGATAGTACAACTGCGAGTTTTACAACAGATGGTGATAACTTTGTTATCCCAATTGAAGTTATTATTGATGGAGTGTCTTATAAGGATTGTGAAGAAGGAGTTCATAAACGTCTTTATGAAGCGTTAAATGATGGAAGAACAGTTACTACTTCGCAACCTAACATAGGGGAAATGGTAGAATTATTTACTAAATGCAAAGAAGAATATGAAGAAGGCTTTGCAGTTGCTATTAGCGGAAAAGTAAGTGGGACTTATCAAAATATGAAGCTAGCTGCTGATATGGCAGGTTTCCCTTTAACTGTATTAGATAGTGAAACGACAAGTTATCCAATGGATGAACTTTTGAGAAAAGCTAAAACGTTATACAATGATGGTATGACTTTACAAGATATACATAAAACATTAGTAGATGAAAAAAGAAGGCCCTTTTATGTATTTCCAAAAAGCTTAAAAGGTTTATATGCAAGTGGTCGTGTAAAGGGAGTTCAATTTTTACTTGGAAGTTTATTAAGTGTCAACTTAATCTTAGAAGTAAAAGGCGGAGAACTTTTACTTGAAAAGAAAGTGCGTAAAATCCAAAAATGTAGAGACTACATTAAAAATGAGCTTGAAAAAGAATTACCAAAAGTACTTCATATGTTCTATGCTAACGATAAAGATGGAGCTGAAGAATGGATTTCAGATATTAAACAAGCATTCCCTGAAATGGATTTCAAGCTTTATCCATTGCCAATTTCATTTGCTGTACATGCAGGTGAAGGAACAATAGCAATTAGTTATTAAGAGTAAAACCCGTGAATAATTCGCGGGTTTTTTATTTTTTTCTATAACAAATATAAAGTATTCATTGAATCTACCCCATACTAAAGATAATTATATATAGATAGATAAAAGGATTTTCTATGATTAGAAAAGAAGTATTTATAAACAAATATTAAAATGGTAGTGATATTATGAAAATCGGTAAATTTGGAGAAAAAAATAATTTAAGTATAGATACGATTAGACATTATATGGATCTCGGGCTAATTATCCCCGAAAAGAAGGGGGGCCATTATTTTTTTGATGAGTATTGTCAAAAAGATATAGAGCTTATATTAGAGTACAAATGGCTAGGATTTAGTTTGAATGAAATTAAAGAACTTTTTCTTTATAAAAGTTTAGCAAAATCTATGAATTACGAAAAAGATACTTTTTACCAATCTTTATTTAAATTGAAATATGAAAAGATGGAACATGAAATAAAAATTTTAAAGGAAAGAAGAGATAAATTGAAGGCAGCGTTAAATGATTTATCTATAACAACGGAGATTTCTAATTCAATTTTAGGGATAGATTTAAGGGTACTTAATTTTCTTACATGTTTTAAGTGTAGCGGAAATTTAATTCTTCAAGATGGAATTATTAATAGCAATCAAATTATGGAGGGGAAATTAACTTGTAATTGCGGCGAAGAGTATGTTATTACTTCAGGGATTTTAATAGCAGGTAAATCGTTTGAAACGTCTGACAGGGCTTCTTTTGAAGATCCTATTTCAGATTATATCCATGAAACTGATTCTTCTTATTTGGAGAATATACATAGAGCAGGAGAATGGGCGAAAAAGAAATTAAAACAACTAGATTTAAATGACAAGGTACTGCTTGATATAGGATCGGGTTTTGGATTCTTTTTACGAAATATTTATGAAGAGCTGCCAGAAGATTGCTTATATATTGCTGTTGATCGAGATTTGAATAAACTTCTATTTTTAAAAGATGTAATTGAAAGAAGAAACTCCACAAGAAACATTCTTTTTATTTGCGCTGATTTTTTAAGTATACCTATTCAGAACCATTCTGTTGATATTGTAATTGATCAGTCTGGTACAAGTAATTACAGTTTTGAGAATGAAATCTTTTTGCTGCATGAATTAAATTCCCTTTTAAAACCTGATTGTTATTTATTAAGTTCATTTATTTTATTTAAAAATTTCAGCATAAATAGCCAAATTACAACTAGATTTCGAGATAATTTTACGTCTTCAAAAGTGAAGAGAGAAATCCAAAAGCTACAGTTTAATTCCATAGATGAAAGAACTTCAGAATATATAGAACGAGGAGGAAAATACGAGGATTTCTTTGTTCAAGGAGAAGAAATTTATACATATTCATTTTTCGGAAAAAGATGGGGTTAACCCCATCTTTTTTAATTTTTCTTTTAAAAGTTTTTAATACTAGCATATTGATATTGGGTTGACCCGAGAACTTACACTGTACGTAATACAAAGTTAAGCGGGAGGGAAAAGTTATGGAGAGTTTACGAATACAGTTACAAAATGAAAAAAGCAACCAAGAACTAAAAAATATTTGTCTCTATGTAATTGGGAAAACAATATCAATATTTGGTAGCTCTATTTATAGTTTCGCATTAGGATTATATGTTTTACAAATAACCGGATCAGCATTAAATTTCGCAATTACACTCATTTTAGGAACGATTCCAATGATTGTTATGAATCCATTTGCCGGTGTAATTGCAGATAAAGTTGATAAAAAGAAACTGGTCGTTTGCATGGATTTACTAAGTGGAAGTTTATTAATTGTTACTTATATAGTAAGCAGCAATTATGGATTAAACTTATTCATTATTTATGCTATTACCTTTCTTATGTCGGTATTTACAACATTCTTTGGAATAGGGTTAGAAGCAGCAAAACCAAATATCGTGTCTAAAGAGAGATTAATGAGTATTAACTCTATAAGTAAAATTATCGATTCTGTATCTTTAATTCTCGGTCCTATGTTAGGGGGCATCGTTTTTGCTGTATTAGATATAAAAACTTTTATAATTACAAATGGTATTTCATTTATTCTTTCGGGCATATCCATATTGTTTATTCACTTTAAATTGTTCGAGTACAACATAAATGAGGAATGTTCAAAAAGAGAAATTAATTTTATTAAAGATATAAAAGAGGGGTTTTCTTACTTAATTGAAAGGGAAAGCTTAAAAAATACGTTTCGTATTTTAACTTCACTTAATTTCTTCCTAGGTTTTGCTGTAATCGTTCCATTACCGTACATAATAAACACAGTTCTCAATCTTAGTTCGAAGCAATTTGGCATAATTCATGGGACTTTTCCAGTAGGAATGATAGTTGGTGCAATATTAGTAAAAAAGATAACTGATTGTTTTTCTTATTCCTATCTTTTGAAAAAATCAAGTTTTATGTTGGCAATTTTTATGATAATTTCAGGGATTCCAGTTTTATTCAACAGTATTGAAGTAGATAATTTTGTATACGTTACTATGTATTGCATTATTATGTTCTTTTTAGGACTAATGATAGCACTAATTGATATTCCTTTAACTTATTTCATGCAAAAAGAGATTCCCGATGAATATAGGGGAAGAGTGCTCAGTATTGGATTAAGTATAGGTAAAATGATGCAGCCAATAGCACTGGCATTATCAGGTCTATTATTAAATTATATTCCAGCCTACATGCTTCCAATTGCAGGAGGGATAGTATTTCTTATTTTGAATAAGGCTTACTCAAATAAGTTGAATTTAGAAATTCATTCAACAGATTATAGTGTTTAACGTAACTAAATGATATTGTTAAATGTTTAAAAAGCACAGGATCATTATCCTGTGCTTTTCTATCGTAATTCAGCTGTCTTTCTAATAACAATCTTATCAATATCATCTTCTTCATCACCAATAAATAACCCGCGCTCTTTTAAATATGTTTCGAAGTATAAATCTGCTTCTGCACGTTCATCATATGGTTTTACAGATAGAACGAAACCTAATTTATTTTGCTCCTCTAAATGAGAAGTGGAGATGTAAGCCGGTACATTGTGGCGTAAAAAGAGCTCTTTAACCGGAATAATCATATCTTTCATTAATTTCGTTAACATACCCATTTCAAACTCAAAATTAAAGCGATCTATACTAGATAAATCCGCGAATACTACACCAATAAAACCTGTATTAAATACTTCTTGATATTCTACTTCTTCGTTACCGTAAAAATTCTTTTCGATTAAATAATTTATAAAGTAAGCAAACCCATCACTTTGTTCAAACGGTTTTGTTGAAAGAACAAAGCCGATTTTCTTTTGTTTATGTAAATACACACATGACATGTATGCGGAGATATTATGTTCTTTAAATAATGCACTCGTTGCCCCAGATAGACCATCTAGTACGTGATGAACAATTTGAAGTTTTTTACGAGCGAAATAATAGGATTTCTTTTGTAACTCCAATGTATCAATAAAGACAGAGCCGATAAAGCCTGTATTTGAAATAATAGGTGTTTGCTTTTTTCTTCCTCTGCGCTTTGCTTGAGCCATTGTTAAAATCATCCCTTCATGTACAAATAAATCAAAAAGAACGTTTGTTCGTATATTTATATTTTACTATTAAAACGCTCTAAAGTAAAGGGTTTTTGATGAAAAAACAATAAAAAAGACACCTATAAAAGGTGTCTTAAACGCTGTAGGGAATAGGTTCATCCCGATTATTTATATTATGATACAGAAACAATCTCTTCTGTATCTTCTACATCTAAATGACAGTCCATAGTACGAACATCTTGATCTTCATGACTTCCGAAATAAATAGTAATTTTCATATGTATCGCTCCTTTATTCTAGGAATACCTAAAATAATTACTAGTAATGTTAATATTTATTATATACCACTTTTTTCATTCCGACAATGTTATATCATTTTTAATTCTTATTATGCTACATCGTGTGATATAAAGGGGTTAAAAAGGGGGATATCATTGATTAAGTGAAATTTCTTATATGTTATATTTAATATAGGAGTTATTAAATTATTACTTTCTATGAAAGGAGCACGATTGATGAATTATCAAAAGTTACTTATAGATAATTTTACATATAAAACTACGTATGTTGCTCGACATGTGCAAGGAATGAGTGTAAAGAAAACGAAGGATTATATTGCCGTTAACTGTGGTTTACCTACAGATACATTTAATATTATTACTTTATTAAACAACAACTTAACGGAAGGAAACGAGGAATTATGTGCGGAGATAGAATACTTTAATCAAAAAGGGTTCCCCATGAGTGTTTGGTGTTGGGATGCAAAGCGAGAGAATACACTTAAGAACGAGTTACTAAAACTTAGATTAATAGAAGCAGAAAATAATATTGCAATGGTTGCAGATTTACAAACAATTCTTCCTACAATAGACATACCAGCAGGTTTTACAATACAAAAAGCAACTTCGCCGGTACAAATACAAAAATTTGGCGAAACATTAGCGGCTTTATTCGGTACATCAGCGGAAGGCTCTAATGTTCGATCATACTATAATCAAATTTCTTCTTTAGATTTATGGAATAGCGATGACATGAAACTATACTTAGGTCTTTATAAAGGTGAGGTAGTATCTGTTGGCTCTTTAGTATGTACGAAAGATAGTGTCGGTATTTATGATATTGCGACTAAAGAAGAAATGAGAGGACAAGGATTCGGCTCTACTATGTTTAATTTCTTACTGCAAGAAGCTAAACAACTAAAAAATACGTATTGCGTATTACAAGCTTCACCTGATGGAATAAATATTTATAAAAAATCCGGCTTTCAAGTTGTAGGACAAATGACTGTTTTTGAAAATCGGCATTTATTTGAGTAAATCATCCAAGTCAAATTGTTTTAAATATAGGAGTTAACATACCGTTATGAAAAAAACATCTATAATTACAATCATTTGTTTCTTCACAGTAATAAGCATCTTTGTTTTTCAACAAGTAAATGAACATAATTATATAAAAGCTACTAATCAATCAAATCATATAAAAAACATTGCGCATAGAGGTGCTTCTGCATATGCACCAGAACATACAATAGTGGCTTATACATTAGGACAACAATTAAAAGGTGACTATATAGAAGTAGATCTCCAAATGACAAAAGATGGACATTTAATAGCTATGCATGATGAAACATTAAACCGTACAACAAACGGTATGGGATTAGTTAAAGAACATACATTAGAAGAAATAAAGAAACTAAATGCAGGATCTTTTTTCAATAAAAAGAATTCCAATTTAGCAAAGGAAGAATTTGAAGGTGCTAAAGTTCCAACACTAGAAGAAATTATTGAAACGTTTGGACATAATGCTAACTATTATATCGAAACAAAATCGCCAGATGAATATCCTAGAATGGAAGAAAAACTATTAGAAATTATTAATCACTACCAAATAAATGATAAAGTTATTATTCAATCATTTAGTGAAGAAAGTCTGCGAAAGATTCATAATTTAAATGCCAATATACCGCTAGTACAATTATTATCATATAAAAAAGCAGTTCAATTAACAGAATCAGAAATAGAAAAGTATAAAACATACTGCATAGGTCTTGGTATGAATTACAAATATATTGATGCAGCCTACGTAAAAAAAATAAAGAATTATGGATTAGAAGTTCATCCATTTACAGTAGATAATGAAAAAGATATGAAAAAGTTAATTTCTTGGGGCGTCGACGGGATGTTTACTAATTATCCAGATCGTTTGGATACACTTATGCCTTAAAGAAACAGAAATAAAAGGAATCCAAAAGCTTGGATTCCTTTTATTTTTCTTCCATTCCATGTCCTTAGTGCAAAAACAAAATATTCAATTCACTACATATAATATCAAAATAAATTAGAAATTAACCAAAATGCAATTAATTTTTCCTTTGTTTTTTATATTTTTTTGATACACTGACTACGAGAGGAATACCGATTAACGTCGGTAAAAACCAAAACCATATAGGCGGCAGTAAATTAATAATGGGAATATGAATTCCGATGTTTACTAAAAGTGCGGTAACGGCACCGATATAGGAGCCTAACATACCTCTAATATGGTGATGAATCCAATTTTTCCAACGCTTTTTTCCTGCAAGATAGCCATAAATCGCAAATGAATAAGAGAAAATTGCTACATAAAATAAATATGCGATTTTATCCCAGTTTATAATGGACAATATAATTGCAGTAAGAGTTATTACAACATAGGATGCATGATATATTTCGCCCCATTCTGTATGCTTTCCTTTCTTCTTTTGAGCAAGCATAGCTACAATTCCCGTAATTAAACATATGGTTCCAAATAATATGTGAATGGTCAAAAGAATATTGAAAATGCTCATAATAATTCCTCCTTTTTATTTTTATAGTATTGCAGTATAGGAGAAAAGTTGAATAACATTGTTAGTTCGACTTAATATATTGAAATAAGGGTATCTTTTGTGCAAGCGCTAAAGATTGACGGTGATTCTTATAAAGAACTCATTTTATTAGGACACGAGATGAGATTGTGGTAAATAAGATATAACAAAAATCCTCTTTACATTAAAGAGGATTTTTGTTATTCCATCAACTCACTAATCAATTCACTTAATATATAAATACCTTGAGTAAATTGTTCAGGGGAAGCATAGCCATACGATAAACGAATGTACTGATCTGATTTCTCTTCATAAATTCGTCCCGGATTTAAAAGAATTCCCTTTGATAATGCTTCTGAAAACAGTTTTTTCATCGGAATGTTAGGTATCACCCTTAGCCATATAAAAAATCCGCCGCTAAGAATATCCCACGTGGCAATATCTGCACAATACTTATTTAAGGCTTGTATCATTATTCGTCTTCGCTCTTTTAGGTGAATCCTTACGTTTGCTACGTGCTCCTCATAAAAACCTTTGATTAACCATTCTGCAGCAACTCTTTGAGATAAAGAACTTGATCCATAGTCATATAGAAGTTACTTTGAGTATTATATATTTAGGTGTGTTCCCGACAGTACTTCCATATATTACATTAGCATATATTACATCTCATTCCAGTGCTTCTGAAGCAACAAGTTCTTTATATTTAACACCAGTAGCTGCATGTATTATCGCTTGGATATGGTTAGGTGAGGTGCCAACTTTTGTTTCGATAGTTGGAGGGGTAATTACTATATTAGGGGTTATAATTACTCATTTAACATTTAAAAAAGATAATTATAAACAAATCGAGAGCGGAAAATATCTATAATAAATAGCATTAGAATTAGATGAAAAAGAATTTATTCGAGACTTTATAAAAATAATGCTATAAGGTGCTGTCGAAAAAGGGAATCATTTCACTCCGTTGAATATAAAAGATAAATTCTTTTTTAAAGGAGCTTAAAATAGTGAACGTCCAATTAAAAATTGTTACGAGAGAAAATTGGGAAGACGCATTGAAATTACAAGTTAAAGAAAATCAAATGCAATTTGTTCCGGCAGTGGCAGTATCACTTGCTAAAGTATACATAAAACCAGATGGTGAAAATGTCGAATATGTTCCATTCGCTATATATGATGGCGACCTTATAGTTGGTTTTATTATGCACGCTTATGTACGAGAATCAACAGATATGTATTGGATTAACGGATTTATCGTTGATGAAAAAGAGCAAGGAAAAGGATATGGAAAAGCAGCATTAAAGGAAATCATTAACTTAATTAAAAATAACTTTAAAGAGTGTGAGGAAATTAGATTAACTGTCCATAAAGATAATATTTCTGCAAAAAAACTATATAAATATTATGGTTTTAAACCATTAGGAAATGTATACGACGGTGAGGAAATATATCGCTTATTGTTGTTGAAATAAAGATGTACTGTTTTGAATAGAGTTATATCTTGTATTTATGGTGAAAAAGAAAAGAACATCTAGAATTGAAAGATCGATTAAGAAACTGCTTAGAAACAATAAGTTGTTCTGTTTTAGATCCAAATTGCGGAGAAGTGGTGTTACTAAGTTATATAAATTATTGCAAGCAGAATTCACACAATTATTTAAACATTTTATTATAAAACAGTATTTATATATACTTAAACTATCATTAATAAAAACATCATGGGAGGAACTAATATGAAAGAAAGTAATAAAAAGGAGTTGTCACTAGAGCAACGCGAAGAATTACTACAAACATTGAAAGATCGTTTTGAGAATCATATGAACCGCCATAACGACCTAGAATGGACTAATGTTCAAGAAAAGCTGGATGCTAATACTGAAAAATTGTGGTCACTCAATGAAATGGAAAGAACTGGTGGCGAACCTGATGTTGTTGATTTTGATAAAGAAAAAGGCGAATACATTTTTTATGATTGTTCAGCAGAAAGTCCTAAAGGTCGTAGAAGTGTTTGTTATGACCTTGAAGCGCTAGAATCAAGAAAGAAACATAAACCAGAAAATAACGCTATTGATATGGCAACTGCTATGGGCATTGAACTATTAACGGAAGAAGAATATCGCACGTTGCAAAATCTCGGAAATTTCGATTTGAAGACATCGAGTTGGGTGCAAACACCTTCTGACATTAGAGAACTTGGCGGTGCCCTTTTTTGCGATTATCGCTTTGGACACGTCTTTGTGTATCACAATGGGGCAGAATCTTACTATGCCGCAAGAGGCTTTCGTGGTTCGTTAAGAGTCTAAAATTTGTACAGGCAGGTAAATTTGAAATAGAGAATAGATTTGCTTAGGGAAAAGTAGTGATTGCATACTTTAGCTACGGCTTCGATTTTGAGGCCGCAAAGAATAGGGCTAATCAAACCTTATTGTAAAAGAATGAATCAACTAAAAATATTAAGAGTATGTTTTGATAATTTTTTTCATAAACATACTCTTTTTTAGAATCATTTATCAAAATTATTAGTTTTAATTAAATTGTAAACGAAAACATGTAAAATGTTCTCTTGCAGTTATTAATAATGTTCATCCATATGAAACACCTATGATTTATATTATCTCGCTTTTAAATGACAATTTTCGAGCAAGTATAAAGTGAATGATTAGGAGGAATACAAAATGAAAAGTAAATTCCATCATATTGTACGAGCTATCATGATAAAAGATGAAAAATTACTAGTTGCTGAATACATAGGACATCACTATTTTTTACCTGGTGGCCATGTTGAAATTGGGGAATCAGCAGAAAATGCACTAATAAGAGAGTTACGAGAAGAACTTGGAGTTACTTGCAGTATAAAACAATTTTTAGGCGTCATAGAAAATAAATGGCAAGCCAAAGAAACCCTTCACCATGAAATTAACCACATTTTTTAAATAGATTCAAATGAGTTAAAATCAGATTTTACTCCAATATCTAAAGAGTCCCATTTAGCATTTCACTGGATTGATTTTAATAAAGAAAATATAAACTCCTATACAATAATGCCAACACCTTCCGTAAAAGAATTACTAGAAAGAAAATTAAGTGATGAACTATTAACTTGCTGGATTAGTAACTTTTAATTGTCTTTATTTATATTAATTACGTCCACTAAAAGAATATAAAGAAAATAGGCTCATAAACAAGGTACATCACCTAGTGTAAAGTCATATTTTGTTGATGTACGCATTTAGTCTATAGCCTTATTTCTACTTTATTTTTAAAAGTAAATAAACTTAAAGATATGGACGGAATTTACATTTATAAATGGAGGGTTTCATAATGAATGATTTTCAACAAGAACTACAAGCATTAAACCTTAATGCTTATCAACCTGGTAATGTTGTTTATTGGGATCAGCAACAAAATCAATATCCATATTACTACATTCAAGACGATGCACGTCGTTGTGGCGGATGCGGTGGCGGCGGACGTTGTGGCGGTTGTGGTGGTCGCTGTGGTGGTTGTGGCGGCGGACGTTGCGGCGGTTGTGTAGGTTGTGTAGGCTGCGTTGGTTGTTTCAGCTGTTCTAATTGCTGGAGCTGGTGGATTATTTAAGTACTATAGATCAATAATATTTCACATGAAAGAAAAGTGCCGATGCAAAGTTATAATGTATTGAAACTTTTCTTTCATGCTGTCATTTTTATATGTTTTAGGGGGATATTTATTTGTACAAATATGAAAAATTAATTTCATGGGTAGAAAACATTAAAGAGACAAATCAAAGTTCTGCGGCAGCACTTTGTATTATTAAAGATAATAAGATTGTGCTCGAGCATTATAGTGGAACGCATTCAAATATTTCTACTAGTAAAAAAGTAAACATATCTTCACAGTTCAATGTCGCTTCCGCAAGAAAAAGCTATTTAGGATTAATGGTAGCTTATGCAGTTTATGAGGGGAAAATAAAATCACTTGATGACGAGGCAGTAAATTATTTTGAAAAACCTGATCCTTCATTACTCGGTAAAACAACGATAAGACATTTAGTAACTCATTCACACGGTTTAAATGAAACTAATGATGGGACAGTTTTTCGTGAGTTTGAGCCGGGACAAGCTTGGGCGTACAGAGATATTAATGTAAGAATGGTCACGCAGCTTATTTATCAGCTGTATAATAAGAGTTTTCCTGAACTATTAAAGGAGCGTGTATTCATACCTGCTGATTTCAAAGAAACTGGATGGAGAATAAAGCAAGATGATAATGTAGTTAAGGTTGTTGTAAATCCAAATGAAGATGCCATAAATAGTGTTGGTACAGTAGATGACGGCTCCGAGAAAAATTTGTTTGTCTCTGCGAGAGAATTTGCATACTGGGGGAACCTGCATTTAAATACCGGGTTTTTAAATGGTAAACAAATTGTCCCAAAAGAAGTTATAGCACTTGCTACGAGCTTACAAAGTCCAGAGTATACAAATAAAGAACTACCTCAAAACGGGTTGTTTTGGTTCGTTCAAAATGAACCTGCTTTATTTAGTGAACTTGGTGAGCGAGTTCCTAAAGGTTCCTATCAAATATTAGGAATTACAGGACCAACGATATTAGTCATTCCAGAATATAATGTCGTCGTTGCTAAAATGTACAATAAAAGATACAACTATGGTGGGGATAATTATTTATATTATTTACGTGAATTTAGCAATTTAGTCGCTGATACATTTAGTAGCAGTAAAAATAATATGGTTAGGGCATAACTACTCCTATAATAAAAAGGAGTGAACTTTAATGAAAAATGAAGTGAATAAAAATAAAAAGCAAAATATAAAGGATGTAAACACAGAACAAAACGCGATTTATAGCGATCCGAAAGATGCAGCTAATATGCAAACTGTACCGCAGCCGAAAGACTTTGAGGAAATTGAATATTAATTTTCTCTCCGACTTATTTATGAAAGAAAAATACGTCTTAAGTCTCATCACTTTCAGCAAATTATTTGATAACATATGTACATAAGCATTCGAAAATGTCTTATCTTAACAAAGCTTTCTTTAAATGCTGTATATAACCTACAAAAAGACACTTCTTGATGAAGTGTCTTTTTGTGTAGGCTAACTTAATTTCCATTTTCCGTACAGTATCTTGCAATTTATCATGGATATACTAACTGTGAAAATTCATGTCATGATAAAAGAAGGGGACAGTTAGTATGAAACAAACATCTATAAATCCGTTGTTAATTGTTCTAGGTACAATCATTGTTCAAATTGGCCTAGGAACAATTTACACATGGAGTTTATTTAATCAACCCCTTGTAAGTAAGTTTGGATGGAACCTCAATTCAGTCGCGATTACTTTCTCAATTACGAGTTTTTCTTTATCATTCTCAACTCTATTTGCAGGAAAGCTACAACAAAAATTTGGACTTCGTAAACTTATCGCTACAGCTGGAATTGTTTTAGGACTCGGTTTAATACTTAGTTCACAAGTTTCCTCATTACCATTACTTTATTTATTAGCCGGTGTTGTCGTTGGATATGCTGATGGAACAGCATATATTACATCACTATCTAATTTAATTAAATGGTTTCCAAACCGTAAAGGGCTTATTTCTGGTATATCTGTTTCAGCATATGGAATGGGTAGCTTAATTTTTAGATATGTAAACGGAAATCTTATCGATAGTCTTGGTGTATCACAAGCATTTTTATATTGGGGTATTATCGTCTTACTTTTAGTATTAATCGGATCGTTCTTCTTACGTGAAGCAATTGTAAGTAACACCGCAACTGAAACATTACACAATGACTATACTCCGCGTGAAATGATGCGAACTAAACAAGTATATTTCTTGTTTTTCATGCTATTTACTTCCTGTATGGGTGGTTTATATTTAATCGGTATGGTAAAAGACATTGGGGTGCAGCTCGTTGGTCTTAGTGCAGCGACTGCCGCTAATGCCGTCGCAATGATTGCAATCTTTAATACAATAGGTAGAATTATTCTTGGAACGTTATCAGATAAAATAGGTCGATTAAAAATCGTCTCTGCTACATTTATTATTATTGGATTGTCCGTCTTCACTTTAAGTTTCATTCCACTAAATTACGGGATTTATTTTGCTTGTGTAGCAAGTGTTGCCTTTTGCTTTGGTGGTAACATCACCATCTTCCCAGCAATTGTGGGAGACTTCTTCGGATTAAAAAACCATAGTACAAACTACGGGATTGTTTACCAAGGTTTCGGATTTGGTGCACTTGCAGGATCATTCATTGGGGCACTACTTGGTGGATTTCAACCAACCTTCATTACAATCGGTGTTCTATGTGTTATATCTTTCGTTATCTCTATAGTAATCCGCCCTCCAAATGCAGAAAAGGAGAAGGAAATCAAATCGTTAAATCGAAAAATAGCTTAATGCTAAGAAAGAGTCCTTATACTAGGGCTCTTTTGCTTTACAAAAAAATGTATAAATAATGGATGACATTCAAAAAATCTAATTTTATCCTTGTACTTATTTCATAATCTAACATTAAAGAAGATAGGACATTCCGATTATTAAATTGAATAAATAATGTAAAGGGGCGTGATAGTTAAAATGCAAATAGTAAGGCAATGGGTACAAGAAGATAGTGATTACATAAGAGAAAAAGTAATTGAATATAACCAAAAACAACTTTCAAATGAAGAAAAAACACCTTCAGAAAAGATTAGTTTTATAGTGAAAAATGAAAAAGAAGAAATAGTAGGAGGGATAACGGCAATCACATTTTGGCACCATGTACATGTTGACTTTCTATGGGTTTCTGAAGAATACAGGCACGAAGGTTACGGAAGCAATTTAATGAATCTTATTGAAGAATTTGCAATTAAAAAAGAATGTAGGCTAATCAAATTAGATACTTTTAGTTTCCAAGCCCCTAATTTTTATAAGAAGCATGGGTATAAAGTGATAGGGGTAAGTGAAGATCATCCTAAAGGACATAATCATTACTATTTAGAAAAAAGGTTATAAATGAATCATTAAAGAGTGTATTATGATTAATCTTTTTCAAAATATGCTCTTTTCTTTTGTGTGTCTATGAACACGATATCGTTTCGTATTAGTTATTTACTCAAATTACTTTTTATGAATCCAAACAATTTAATGATAGAATAAAACAAAGACAGAAAATTCTTACCATTCAAGGGAGTTACATATGAAAAAAGTAAATGTTACATACGCAATTCTATATGATGAAACTCATGAAAAGCTATTAATGGTTAAAAACAAAGGAAAAAATGGTTCTTATTACACTTTACCAGGTGGAGCAGTTAAATTCGGGGAAACGTTAGAAGAGGCAGCAATTCGTGAAGTAAAAGAAGAAACAGGGCTAGATATATCCGTAAAAGGGGTTTGTTCCATTAGTGAAGCCTTTTTTGAGGAGAGAGGACATCATGCAATCTTCTTTAATTTTTTAGGAGAAATAATCGGAGGGGAAATCTGTATATCATGGCCAAAAGAGATTGAAGAGATTACCTGGATGGAATTAGATTCAGCAGAACCTTATTTACGTATACCAGAACACTTAAAAAGCCTTTTACAAAAGAAAGAAACAGTTCCTTATATTTTTAATGGAACTATTATTCATCAATCTTCATAAAGATATTATTTTATTTAAGGCGGGGGAAAAATGGAGTTTATCGTTAATCACAAACAATTTACACAAGCTCTTTCAGAAGTAAGTAAAGCTATCTCAACAAAAACTTTAATTCCTATATTATCCGGAATAAAAATAACAGCAGATCAATCTGGAATTACTTTAATCGCAAGTAATTCGAATATTTTCATTGAAAAATTTATACCTATTTCAATTGAAGACGAACAAATTGCAACTATTTTAAAAGCAGGAAGTATTGTTGTACCAGCAAAATATTTCATTGAAATTATTAAGAAAATGCCAAGTGATATTTTAATACAAAGTATGAATGAGCAATTGATTACAATTCAATCCGATGAAATTACTTTAAACTTAAATGGATTCTCGGCGAACGAATTTCCAAATGTACCATTTATAGACGAACATGCAGAAATACAAGTAGAGACGGAACAATTAATTGAAGTCTTTAAACAAACTGTCTTTGCAGCAGCTAAAAATGAATCTAGACCAGTTCTTACTGGCGTACATTTCGTTATTGATCATAACAAATTAATTTGTGCTGCTACTGATTCGCACAGACTGGCTTTACGTGAAATAACCATTTCTTCACATGCGAAATTGAATTGCATTGTACCAAGTTCCACTATTAGTGAACTACTAAAATTAATGAACAGTAATTCAAATTTAGTATACATATATCTTTCAGAGAGTCACATTATTTTTAAATTCGGTACAATTACGTTGTATTCAAGGCTTATTGAAGGGAAATATCCTAATATATCCGGCCTAATTCCAAATGAATCCCAAACGGTTATTAATATAGATAGAAAAAAGATTTTACAAGGTGTAGATCGGTCAAGTTTATTAGCTAGTGAATGGGCAAATAACAACGTTAACTTAGAAATCATCGACGAATTCACAATACAAATCTCTTCCAACGCTTCTCAAATTGGTAAAATATCCGAGACACAACAACTAGATGCTATTCACGGTGAAAAGCAATTAAATATATCTTTTGATGGACGGTATATGGTCGATACTTTAAAAGCAATAAAAGAAGATAGAGTTACTTTAAGTTTTGGTGGTTCCATGAGACCGATATTAATTGAAGCAGGTGAACAATCTGCAGCAATATATTTAATATCACCTGTTAGAACTTATTAAGAACAAAGTAAGGAATTAAATTATGTACAAGCACACTTTATGTTTTATAAAAAGAAATGAAGAACTACTTATGCTAAATAGAGAATATGATCCTGTAAAAGGATTATGGAACGGTGTAGGAGGGAAGATAGAAAAAGGAGAAACACCGTTAGAAAATGCAATTCCAGTAGATATAAGAGAACTCCAAAATAAGTGAATTAACAAAAAGCGAACCTATTTAATATAGTTCGCTTTTTGTTATGATTATACTTCTCGCCACCAATCTGAAGTAGGATAATCTTTAGCTTTCAACGTAATAGATTCACCTATTTGCGGCGTTGCAATATTAACCCCTAAACGATTTGCTTCTTTCGTAACTCGCTCAATTGGATCACTCCATTCATGTAATGATAATGTAAAAGCACCCCAATGAATAGGAACAAGCAATTCTCCTTTAACGTCAATATGAGCTTGTACTGTTTCTTCTGGCAACATATGAATTGCAGACCATCTCGTATCGTATTGCCCGCATTCCATTAAAGTAAGATCGAATGGACCGTATTTATTACCAATTTCCTTAAAGTGCGGAGCATATCCACTATCACCACTAAAGAAGGCTTTCGTTTCTTGACCAAGGATAACCCATGAACACCATAACGAACTATCTCTATCTGTCATACTTCGTCCAGAAAAATGCCTTGCAGGTGTACAAACTAATTTAATATTATCAAACGTAATTTCATCCCACCAATTATGCTCACTAATTTTACTAGGTGAAACACCCCATTTAATAAGATAACGCGCAACTCCAGTCGGAACATAAAAGTGCTTTGCACGATCTTTTAACTGCATAATACTTTTGTAATTTAAATGGTCATAGTGATTATGCGAAATGATAATCGCATCAATTTCCTGAAGGTCTTCACGTTCTAAAGAAAAAGCACCACTATAACGTTTACTATTAAAAATAGGAAACGGGGAAGAGGCATCGCCAAACATAGGATCTAATAACAGCTTTTTACCTTCTATTTTTAAAAGAGCAGCAGAATGTCCAAACCATGTAACACTCTCTAAAGACTCATTATCTTTATTCGATAAAACAATAGGTAAATTCTTTATAGGTCGCAACTTTGTTTTTATTTTAAAGTAATCAGTCATTAAACCTATAATATCTTTTGGTTTAAAACTTACATCAGTATGAATTTGATTTATATATTTCTTTTTCATTAGTTCTCCTTTTTACGTTTAACAATATACGTATGTTGTTATTCTAGCTGTTATTAGTGTAAACTATATCGTTTTACCTTTCATCTTTAATACAATACATTTCATAAATTCTTCAAATTTATTATTTATATATATAAAATAGAATTCATTTAGCAGCAGCTAAAACTAATATTATGTATTTGTAAATTGTTTTATTTAAGTAAATTTGTTCTCATACACAACAAAGAACGTACGTTTCGTTATATGTTATAGAAGCAGGTAGGTAACTAATTATCCAAAAGGAGCATACTAAGGTTTTTAATTTGAGATTATTAAAGGGTACTTATTTTTATTTATAGAACATAGTAAATACATAGATTTTACAATTAACTTATTTAAAAAGAAGGGCTGTAATGATGCTTGCTAATAATACCCCAGAGAAAATACTACAAACAGCTTATGAGACTAAAATGATTTCATCTGGAGATAATTCTCCAACTATAAAAATAAGTGAAACAAATCGTCAATATTTACTTGTTATGCTTCATCTTAGAATTGAATCAAATACTATAAAGACAGTACTAAATTGGACTAATGAAGAATTTGAAAAGCACATTTATTTATTAGAATTAGAAGGCTTATTGAAAAGGACAGGAGAAGGCTACTATCCGACGTGTATGGTTATAACAGCTTATGAAGGGGATAAATTGTATAACCTATGTAAACCTCTAATTAAGCCTACACTTAAAATGATTGAGAAATATTCTAATCAAATTGATATTATTTCTAAAAGAATTGAAACATTTAATCATTTACCTAAAGAATCGTATAGTCTATTACTTTATAGTGGTGTGTTACTAGATTTTGGACAAATAGATAATATTGAAGAAAACTATTTAGAAACGGAACGACCTTTGAGAAATGAGAAAATATATTATTATGCGATCCAAGAACAGGCACAAACAGACATAGGGGCATTCGGGATGTATGGTAATACGTATTTTGATTTAGGAGAAATTCAAATTGGCCTTTATGGAAATACGCGATATTCAACCTTAAATTTAATAACAGCGAATAAGGAAATACTTGAAGAACATTTTCACGATGCTATTACTGATATTAATTACGCGAAAAAGCAATTAGTAAAAAATTTTGTAGCAGTAGATAGTCAAATAGACTTAAATTTAAATGTATTTTACGAAAAACTAGGCTTAAATCAAAATGCACAGCCTATTATTCCAGTTTTTAAAACAACCGACTTATCTATTCTTAGCGAAATCGCTAACACAATTAGTGAAGAATTAATCTTATTGTTAAAGGAAAATGATCAACCTCTTAAAGAATATTACGTAAGCAGCAGATACTCAATGGAAATAACCTATGAAGAATTTTTTATATGGTGGTATCACTTTTTCTATACAAAAGTAACTGATGAATTAATAAAACAAGACGTAATTAAAAGCAGCTCTCGAGGGAATCAAACATATATAACTCTTTAAACTGTATGTATAGAATTTAACTTCACATTGTAGCAGGAGGATACGTGTATGGCTGTTATATGCTTAGTTAGGCACGGGGAAACGGAGTGGAATGCTATTGGAAAGCTCCAAGGTCGCGAGAACATTAAGCTAAATAAACATGGTAAACAACAAGCTGAAAAATGCGGTCTATATTTACGTGAAACACAATGGGACATTATTATTTCTAGTCCTTTATCAAGAGCAAAGCAAACAGCTGAAATCATAAATACATACATGTTAATACCAGTAAACCTTATTGAAATGGAGAATTTTATAGAACGCGATTATGGTATGGCTTCAGGATTAACGACAGAAGAGCGAGCGCAAATGTTTCCAAATCGTAATTATATAAATCAAGAACCAAGAAGATTTCTAAAAACAAGAATTATAACCGGTTTGAATATAATACAGAAACAACACCCAAATAGTAAAATTATTTTAGTTACTCATAGCGCTGTCATAAACACAATTCTCGCT
Organism: Bacillus altaicus; assembly: GCF_042136375.2. Classification (NCBI taxonomy): domain Bacteria; kingdom Bacillati; phylum Bacillota; class Bacilli; order Caryophanales; family Bacillaceae; genus Bacillus; species Bacillus altaicus. The sequence goes on from NZ_CM143394.1 coordinate 2,926,744, forward strand.
CTTATATCCAATAATGAAATAGGCTCAGGAAAAACAAAACTTTTTACTGCTTGTATCAGTAGCATCTATTACCATCAAGAACAATGGAAAATAAGTGAATACAACAAAATAGATCATTTGTGAACAGATAATAGTTCAGAAAATAATTAGAATTAATATATAAAGAAAATACGATATTAAAAAGAGAGAGAAGTACATTGCAAAAGAAATTTATCAATCCGGAAACTATGCCAGCAACTTTCGGTTGCTCACATGTAGTCGAAGTTAGTAACGCTAAACGAACAATTTACATATCTGGACAAGTAGCGATTAATGCTGATGGTCATATAGTCGGGAATGGAGATTTAGGTATACAAACGCGCCAAGTATTTGAAAATATTAAAGTAGCATTAGAAGCTTCAGAATTAAATTTTAATGATGTAGTAAAATTAATATTTTTCTTGACGGATATTTCTCAAATGGCCATTGTTAGAGATATTCGAGATCAATACATCAACACAAACAATCCACCAGCAAGTTCAGCTATAGAAGTTAACAAATTGATTAACGATAAATTATTAATCGAAATCGAAGCAATCGCTGTAGCAAACTAATTTTAAAAAACTTATTCTTAATCATATCAACGCAATTCGTTCACTTTAAAAGAATTGCGTTTTTTATTAACTAAAATATAAATTATACACGGAAACATTCTTATCAATAACACAACATGAACAACTTAAAATAACAAATAACCACACAATCTATAACACATTATTAACCCAATTAAAAAGGGGAGCCTAACAATCATAATTAACATATGATAAGTTTATTACTTTTTTCTAGTTAACATAATATATATTATACAAAGTTGTATAGAGTGAGTGTTTCTCTGTATCAAAAACCAAGTAAACTATACTTAATGAGATGAAAGGGAGATTTTTAATGAGATTTATACTAAATCGAACTTAAATGCTTTTTTACGTTTTTATCACTTAATTTATATTTAATCCGTTCATAGCAAATCCGAACTTAAAATTCATGAGTCGTTCTATTTACAAACACAAAAAAATTTTACGTAACAATATATTTAAAACAAAAATTTAAAATCGATTAAAGTGTTTTTATTACTAATAAATTTCCCACTGATTGATTTATCATTTTTAGCTACATATATGATTTGCTACATGTTACATTATTTTTATTTATTTCATATCATCGCTTGACTTTTATTATGATTGCTATCTTTTAATTTAGTTAACATAATTAAATATTATCAAAACAAAAATCATCCTAACTGTTAGGATGATTTTTTAGCACTTAAACATATATACACCAATAAATCGGGTCCTTTTCCCTATTTAAACATAAGTAATGCTCTAAATTGTTATTTTAATAGCAATCCCAATTGTAAATAACATTGGAAAAATCTAGGTTTAATAAATCTTCCTTGCGTATAAAGAAATTAGCAACACCAGAATCTCCCCACATAATATTTAATGAATTGTCTGTATCAATTTGCATCAATAATATATCGTGTTGTTGGTATTTTTCTTCCCATTCCCTCGGATCTGTCTGTGTAAAAAATGGATAACCACCAATTTTATGTCCTTGATCTTCGCATAAATCATCATACAGTTCGCCTAATTCTGTATTGTTTTCTTTATCAACAATTTCTTCCCAATCAATGTTATCATTAAAAATCTTTTCGAATCGATAATCTCTTGATGTTACTGGTTGATAATCCAATTCAAACTTTAGTTTCGCTGCTTCGGGTATGATAAAATCCTCTAATTCTAATGTGTTTAAGTAACTAAAATCCGTAATAACCTTAGTTAAATCTTCTGTAATTGTAGAATGAGAAATAATTCGAAAGTCTTTTTGGCTTGTTGGATGATCAAAATCTGCTCCAAAAAGCTCATCATCAGCACTTACGAAAAATTGTAACATGCCCTTTTGAGGCATATATTCAATATGTGGAATTTCTTCAAGGTTTAACTGCGCAAGTAACATCATAGGTTGGCCATTAGAGTCTTTAGGATGTTCCTGATTTATAGGTAAATACGGATATCCACCAAACTTACTTTCAAAAAGGGTTGTCTCTGCTTGCGTTCCAGACACTTTAATATACGGTTTCACACTTTCTTCTAAAATACTACGATACTGTTCTAGTTCTTTCGGAATTTGAAGGTGATACGTATTTTTCACAGCTTTTACCTCCCTTTAGTAACGAATTGAAAACACCTAACTTAATTATATAGCAAGAGATAGCTTGATTGAAAATTGTTAAAAATCCGTTTTCACTCTCATTTTTTGCGCACTTGGCGGACAAAGTAAATTATGTTCTATAACTTTTTTATTTATAGTTCGAATTAAATCCGCTGCTTCTGCTGTATTTGTATTTTCTTTTAGTCTTTCTTTTAAATCGTCAATTTCTTTTGAAAGCTCAATCCACCTAGGTAAAACATGATTATTTGCCAAAGTTCTATACAGTTGCTTTTCAGGATTGTACGAAAGGTCTTTATCAAGATTAAGAGGTTTCCCTTTACCAGGTAAATCATTAAAAGCTCCTTTCTTTTCTGCCTGTTTAACAATAGAACTAATATGATCCTCATACGTGAATGACCAAACTTTCTCATCTTTCACTAGAATTTCTTGTTTTTTTAGCTTTTTATCTAACTCATCTTGATTCATAGATTCATTCCTCTTTTCATTTTATAGTGTTGTTTTTGAATACTTTAATGTCCTCAATCCACCAGGTAGCTTTTTACGCCACCAAATGCCATCGTGACCGCCTTTAAACTCTTCATAAATGGTTTTGTATCTTTTTTCTTTTAAATCTTTATAGAGACGTCTATTCACCGTTAAAAGAGGTTCATTTTCAAGTTTTCCTGATTTCGTATGAAATTGAAGATGAAATGTATACTGGTTAGCCGATGTAATAAGAATTTCTTGAAGGTGTGAAGTGCGAGAATAATCATGTGGTGTATAAAGATGAATCTTACGTGTATTATTTAAAATTGAACTATAGAAAGAATATGTTTAAGCTTGCTGTAAAGTGATAGCTATTTAATTTTGATATGAAGAATATAAGAGCCTAGCTACATTTTATTTGTAATAAGGCTCTTTAAATTTGTTTAATTCTTATTGCACTAACGCATCCTTTTAAATCGGTTATTTATTAGAAAAATTATCAATTGCTTGAATAGCTTGTTCCAACGCTTTTATTCTTCTTTCTAAAAGTGTTCTTTGGGGACTACCAGCCTTTGACTTATCATAAAATTTCTTGATTGATGGCAACAAACCAGTAATGACATTACGAGCTTCTGCTAACTCTTCCAGGGTGTAATGATGGGTTCTTTGATTCCAAACGTTTTCTAGCATTGCTAAGCCGATGCAAACAGCTTTCAGTCGTTTCTTTACTAAAGTAGTATTTGCGCCTTTTTGAGTCATCTGCGACAAAGCATTTTCTAGTTTATTGATTGTTGATTGTAAAGATTTTATTGATTCCAATTTATCTACATTTGATACGTTTTCCATTTTAGTGCTGTCCCTTCTTCGTTTCTGAATTATTTTGCTTGATACTTTATAACATCGATAAGAACCTGATTTCACTCGGAATATTTTAACATAAATAACTAACAATATTTGAAAGTAATTCTCAAGAATCCGACACAATTGTTGAACACAAGTTAACTAACCTGCCTGATAGTCCAATAAGAATTAAAAACCTTTTTTGGCACTTAATATTTACATGATGAATAATGATTTAAAGGAAAACGACCGCAAAACTAAAATCCTCTTCCCTCCTCTGCAGTATTTTATAAGTACTTCTTTCTTCTCATTAGAATTCCTATATAAACAAGTTGGAAATATTGTATATTTTATGAACCAAAAAACGCACAAGCTATTTAACCTGTGCGTTTTCGTCTTTATTCAGTAAGGTAGTAAAGTAACAGTTTCCGAGTCTTCTCATAATTCATGAAGTCTCTATGTAAAATGGGATACTGTACAATTTCTGTTTCAAGAAAATGATATTGCGGAAACCATTCAAAAAACGATATTCGTAACCATTTTATTTGCTCAAACGAAATCTCCTCTTCGTTTTTATTCAGTACATAACTTAAAGTTCCTGCTGTATGCATCCAATAATAATTTAAATCGGCATTAATACAGTCATCTTCTGTAAACATATTTTTATAATCTTTCCGTATTTTTCGAATGTCACAATTCGGAAATGGTTTATATAGAGGACTATGCATTTTCTGCAATTCATTAAAAATAACTTCTTTTCCTAATATCAACTTTCCACCCCTTTATTTCTCCATCCAATTCAATAAGTTTTCATAATGATTATGAGCATCCTTATAGCCAAGGTTATATAAATTAACGAGCTTTTCTTTATTTCTTTCTATTCCACTTATAGGAAGCTGTGAGCTTGGCTGAATTACATAAAAATTATCTTTTTGTTCGTTGTGATTCATATAAGATACAGTTTCATTATAAAAACGATAATGTTCTACTAAATGCTCTGCGATTTTTGGATATCTTCTATACAAAATCTTAGCTAGTCCAGAAAATTTATTACGCTGCTTCTCGTATCCCTCTGGCTTTGTCATAATAACAACATTCTTTTGATAACCATCATTTTGAGCTTTAAAAACTGGTATAGGATCTATAATCCCTCCATCTAATAATTTTCGATTATCATATTCTACAGCAGGTGCTATAAACGGCACAGAGCTTGATGCACGAATAATTTTCAAAATATCATTTCCATGTTCTGTTTTATTATAATAAACTGCCTGTCCTGATTCGCAATCAGTCGTTCCGATTACAAACTGTTCATTTGAATTTAGAAATGTTTGAAAATCAAACGGTACAATTTTGTTTGGTACTTCATCAAATAAAAAGTCCATTCCAAATAATTCACGTTTTCGAATTAAGTTTCGATAAGATATATACCTGTGATCTGCTACTAGCTCTGTGTTTACTTGCTTATTTCTTCCTTTTTGACGTGACAAATATGTTGCTCCCATACACGCTCCAGCGGATACACCGACTACATACGGAAAGAATAAGTCCCTTTCCATAAAATATTCGAGTACTCCTGCAGTATATAACCCTTTCATTCCGCCGCCTTCTAATACTAAACCGATACTCTTCATGCTTAATCCCTCTGCTTCTATTTTCTTAATTACATGTTAGCACAAGATTTTAGGATGAGGTTATATAAATTAATTGCAACAATAACGAAAAACTATTGAACTTATGTCATAATGTCTTATCCAATAGCATGGTACAATATAAGAAACTCATTCCACATATTATAAAGGAGGAATTTCATATGGGTTTATTTAGTGGTATTTTAGGAAATGCATCAAGTGCGAGTACAGAAAACGTTGAACGTGATTTAGAAAAGATTATGCTAGATGATGAGAAAGTTGAGCATGCTTATAAATTAATTCGTGATTTAATCGTATTTACAAATCGCCGTCTTATTTTAGTAGACAAACAAGGAGTAACTGGTAAAAAAACAGAATACCATTCTATCCCTTATAAAAGTATTACACAATTTAGTATTGAAACAGCTGGGCATTTTGATTTAGATGCAGAACTTAAAATATGGGTATCTAGTTTGAGCGCGCCAATTACGAAAGAATTTAAAGGCGATGATAGCATATTAAGTATTCAAAAAGCGTTAGTAACATATACGACAAAATAGTTCATTTTTGTATATTTATTCGAATTTAAAATTACTAACCCGAACTTTTTGGAAGAATATACATAAAATTTGTATATTTAATCTAAAGTGATACAAAAAGGTAAAGCATTTAAAATGTGCTTTACCTTTCTTTTTTATAATAAATTAAAGTTGCTTTATCATTTAATTTCTTTTTAAATTCCGCTCTTATATATCCCATCTTTTCATATAGAAAACAATTTCGTTTTTCCTCTAAAATTGTAGCAAGCTCCCAAGTCGTTATTTCCGGAAACATCTCCTCAATTAAAATTAATACTTTTTGAGCAATTCCGTTTCCTTGATAGTTTGGAATAATAAACATCGGGCTTATCCCAAATTTGGATACCTCTTCTTTACGTGATATACATATTGCTCCGACAAGATTCGTATTTACGAAAATTTTATAAAATCCACCGTCCGGATTATTTATTCTTGAAATCGTTCTTTCAATAAGTTCATTTGCCGGACTTGTTTCATAGTCCTTATACTTTTCTAGTAATGAGCTAAATGATTCTACTTGCATTTGAAATATAATCTCTGCATCAATTTCTGTCGCCTTCTCTAATGTTACCAATTTAAACGCTCTCTTAAAGAAGTAATATGAGCTGTATGATGCCGACCGTGCCATGCATATAGTCCAATTGCAGCAGCAAGTTTTGTTTCTCCTGATTCAGGATGATTAAATGTCTTTTCTAAATCTGCTGGTTCTAAAGAATATAATAAGTTAACCCACCTTTTATGTAATGAATCTAGCATGACAAGTGAAACATCTACTGGTAATTTTGAGTCAGGTAGCTCTGCCCATTTTTCTTCTTTGTACGGTTTAATAGTTGGATTCTTTTCTGTCAGTGCTAATTTAAAGCGTATGTAGCTATTCATATGACTATCAACAACATGGTGAACGACTTGACGAACAGTCCATCCACCAACGCGGTACGGTGTATCTAACTGCTTCTGATCTAAATCTTTTATCGCTCTTGCTAGTTCATTAGGTAAATCCTCTATTTCTTGAATCCATTTATCAATTATTTCTTCTGTAATAGTGCCTACATAAGTAAATTGACCTATTGGATAACGTAAATCCTTCATGTACATGTCCCCCCCTATTATTTTTAATCCTTAGTAGCCCTCCAAATATAATGTACGATATTTGCGTTTTCTCCGTTTAAATCTACAGTAGTTGTATCTGCTTCCTTTTCACGAGAAAATCCGCTCTTTTCTAATACAATTTGTGAAGCTATGTTATTTGTTGTTGTCATAGCATGTATTTCATTAATTTCATAGACTCTTGCTTGAGCCAAAATCAATTTTACAGATGCTGCTGCAACTCCTTTTTTTGTAAACTTCTCTCCAACTCGGTAGCCTAACGACCCAATTCGTTTTTCCTTATCTACATCAACTAAATTGATACGTCCTACAATTTCTTTTTCTGTATTACGTATGAGATGAAAATAAGAAATCCCCTCAGTTTGTTCTTTTAATAGTTCGTCAAGTTGCTTTTGAAAGTATTCATACACGTAATAATTAGAGCCACGACTTGGTACCATTGTTTCAAAAAATGATTTGTTCGTGAGTTCAAAATTAAATAAATCTTCAGCGTCTTGATTCTTTAATTGTTCTATGTATATTTCCATCCCGTTTATCCCTTCTTGATTTACTAACTGTTATACATTCTTTTTCAAACGATAATTTTCCTGCTATTTCTTTCGTCTGAGTAATACAGTAAGTAATACTCTAGGGTGAAAAAGATGAAATGGACTACGAATTAAGTTCATAACTCTGACTAACCGAATATAAATATCAGAATCTCTTGCAGAAAGTTGATATATTTGTTTCGTATACCATTGCTGAAATTTTTGTTTCGTAGTTAATTCTTTCTGTAACTTAGGATGACGTGCTATCTCCGTTGTGGTCATTTCCCAAGGTGTTTTGATAATCATAGCAGACTTCATATAAAACTCTCGAGTTAATGTTTTATCAAGCCTTTTTCTCCCTTGAAGAATTAATTGCAATTGGTGAGCTTCCATAGCTGCAACTGAAACACCTTGTCCGAAAACTGGATCAAAACGACAATGCGCATCTCCAACTACTAACAATCCTTCAGGTAAATTATTAACTAGATCAAATCGCCTGCGTACTTGATATGGAATTTTGTACGTTTTTATATCGGTAATCGCCTCAGATTTGTTTAGAAACTCTGTAACATTAGGGGTTGATAGATTTTCAGCAAAATCATAAAATTCTTCATCTGTTTGCGGTGCTTTTTCATTTGCATATCCACTAAAAGTAACAAAATAACGATCATCTTCAATCGTTTGAATTAAAACACCATACGGATTCTCAGGAAAACTTGGAGACATAAGCATATTACAGCAGTCTAATTTCTCTTTTTCTTTGAGCCTAAACACTCTAGTTGCGTAAAACAAATCAATTCTTACTTTCTCTTCTTGTACTTCAAAATTGTATTCTTGTAACCAATCTATACTTTTTGAACCAAATCCACTTGCATCAACAACAAGATCTGCATGAAATTCTTCTTTCATTCCTGTTTTCAAACATTTAGCTCTTATTCCATAGACTTTATTAAGTTTGTTATCTACTAGTAATCCTTCAACCAACATTTCATACTTCGTAGTAAAATTTGAAACTTGTTCAATTCGTTTTTGAATATGGGATTCTAACAGAAGACGACTTTGCTGAATCATATTTATTTCGCCCTTGAAAGGCTGCTTCCATAGGCCGAACTGATGCCATTTTAAATCTCGAGTAAAGTTATTTACGATGCTACCTGCTTCAATTAATTCATTAGTAATGTTAGGAAACAACTCCTCAAGTGCTTCTTCGCCGCCTTTTAATAACACATGCGGATGATTACTTTGCGGAACTCTTTTTCGCGGACCTTTCCCATCCCATCTTTCTCCGGCTTCTAAAATGAGTACTTCTTCAAAAGTATTTGATAAAGCCTTTGCGGCGAGTTTCCCTGCTATACTTCCACCGATAACGATAGCCCTAGTAAACATTTTTTCCCCCTTAATGAAAAGAGATCCTGTCGTGTATGAATGAAACAGGATCTTAACTAATTAATTTCTTGATAATTATATTTAAAACACCTGTGTGAATTGCAACGTTAAAATTAAAATACCTAATCCCCATACGTAATACGCGAATACTTTTAAAGAATGACGTTTTAAATATTGAATCATCCATGAAACTGCTATGTAACCAAAGAACGCTGCTGATAACGTTCCGACAATTAATGATGTACTAGAAATAGATTCTGCTTTCCCTTGAAAAACATCTGTAAATTGCAAGATGATAGCTCCGACAATAGCCGGTGTTGATAATAAAAATGAAAAGTACGCCGCTGTTTCGCGGTCTAACTTTCTCCATAATGCAGCGACAATTGTCATTCCAGAACGAGAAATTGCTGGAAATATAGCTACTGCTTGAAATGAACCAATTATGAATGCATCTTTATATGTAATATCATTCATTTTTTTACGACCGTTCTTTTGTTTATCGGCCATATAAAGAAATAAACCCGTCACTAAAAACTCCCAACCTATTGTTATACCTGTTTTTGAAATATCTTCAAAAAAGTCTTTAAATAATAAGCCGATTACAACCGCAGGGATCGTCCCGACAATAAGTAAAAACATAAGCTTTGAAAACGGATTTTTTATTAAATAAATGAATTCTTTTCTATAATAAATAAACACTGCAAGCAAAGTTCCGATATGCAGCATCGTATCTAAAAACAAACCTGCCTCATCTAACTGAAAAATATGCCTCCCTAAATATAGGTGACCTGTACTGCTTATAGGTAAAAACTCTGTCAGCCCTTGAATAATTCCTAAAATAAAAGCTTCTAGCCAATTCATGATGATCTCCTTTCTCATTTGCTTGTACCAATATATGATGCTTTATTTTTTGTTATGAAAAAAAGTATATTTCTCTTGGGGATTTACTTTAACCTTTATTTAGAAGTTATGGATTGCAATGACGATGGATATATATGTTAAAACAAAGGAGGGTTTACATGGAGAAACACACAAAGTTAGGCAACATATTACTTTGGATTGGACCTATTCTTGTGTTCTTAGGATTATGTATGACAAATGTAATTACAGACATACCTTTCTTCGAAGGAAAGCATAAAACTCTTGGAATTATTATGTTATTAATCGGGGTAATTTCTTTAATTGCCGCTCATTACTTTAAAATACGAAAAAATTCTGTCGATTAAATAATATATTCCCTTATAAGGAGGAACAAATGCGAAGGAAATCATTACGGATAAAAATTACAAAGCTATATAAATAAAAACAATCCTAGTGTATGTACTAGGATTGTTTCATTTCGCTAATGTTGTTTATTTATAAAACACTTTATCAACGTTATATTTCGCTTTGTATTCATTAATGATGTAAGTTTCGTAAATTTCTCTTTCTGTTGGATCTTCTACGATACATGCATCGATACGGTATACTTCATCACGATTATTTTTGATTGGTGAAACATTATCTTCAAAATGCTTTTTAATACGTTGTCTAATTTTACGAGCTTTACCTACGAAAAGAAGTTCGTCATTAATATTGTAAAACATAAAAATGCCGCCTTTATCTCTAGGGAACAAGTGGAAATCGATAAAACCGTTAATTGGAGTAATTAATGGCTCGTCTCCTTTAATAACTTGGTTACGTTCAGTAATTGAAACATCAGCTTCAGGAATATTAATTTTAATCAAGTTCATTCACGTCCTCTTTTATTATAAAGATAAATAATAGCATAAGTAGGTAAGAAAAGCTATGTTCAGAGACATATTTCATTTTATAATTCAAATATTATAGGTATATCATGTAAACTTTTTTTCCAAATCATATGATCACTTGATTCGCCCCAATAATCCTTCAGTACATAAATAGGCTCTCCGAATTTCTTCTTCCATATTTTTTGTGCGTTTTTATATCCACTATCCAAACAAAATTCTGTTATTCCTTTACCTAGTAAAGTAAGAAACATTGCATTTAACAGCAAACTCCCTATACCTTTTCTTTGATACTCCGGAAGTATAAATACAGTTCCTATTTCATACAAATCCTTAAGTACACCATCTGTACAACTATTAATTAATGTACTTGCTGGACCGATTTCAATCGTTCCAATGATTTTATCGTTATTTGTATCTATTGCTAATAAAAAGTAACGACTTTCTCCATTACTATCAAAATCATTTTTCAAATATTGTTTTTTCGAGTTAATTTCATTTTCTATGTCATCTAATAATTGTGATAACCCTTCGTTTTTATAAGTATTCGTAATAACTAGACGGAAAAATAAATTTAGTTCATCAATATCATCCGAATTCGGCCTTCTAATTTCAACGTTATACATGATTTAAATCTCCAATCTTTGAAAATATATGAGAAAGTGTATTCATTCAAAAAGATTTTATACAATTGTTAAGACCATACTTTATATACTCTATTCATTATTATTCTACACAGCTCTGCATAGATCCAGCAGTATAGAAAACTCAGTATAAATATTAATGTAATAATTTTCATATCCATAGTTGTATGAATAGTAGGACCAAGTACAGGAAAACGGAAGATATCGAGAATGATCATAATTCCTATAAGTAGACATATCGCTGAAAAGGAAATTACCCAAATCCTCCTCTTGAATTGTAAAAAGGATACTCCTAACGCTATACCTAATAATCCTGTAGTAAAGGGAAAGACAATTAGTTCACTTGGCTCAATAATGAATAATAGGAAAATAGTAAGAATATAAGAAAGTACTCCCTCACGAATAGAATAACAAATAGCCAGAAAAATCGGTAGCGTCGCGAAAGGACTAATAAATAACCCAATTCCAGGGATTAAGTTCCCCGCAGATTGAAAAATAGCAGCAAATGAACCGAGTAACGCTGTAATGACTAACCTACTTGCAGGAGTCACCTTTCTTTTATGAACAAAATTCGCATCCTGCTCTATCATCCATTGATACCAATAGCACCTAAAGCGATTCATCAAAATACCTCCTAAAGATACCCAATTCATCACTTACTATAGTATTCATACACTTATGGTTTATGAGTTACTTTCTACTAATCGTTTATACATAGAAGTTTTTTAAGGGGACAACAGGTTGTGCGTTTTAAAGAAGAATGAATTCCTTATATTTTTAGACTTAGAGTTTATATCGTATCAAGGAACAATTTCATAAATAGTACCTTTGTTAAAATCAGTTACTTTCATAGAACCGTAAACTCCTAAATATAATCTAGTTTGATCTAAGTTTGTTCCTAAACTAACATAATAAGCTGATTGAGCACCAAAATCATAATTGGTTTCAATAACATGAAAATCATTACGTTTATCGTCTATACTTGCTCTAGTATAAGCTAACACTCCTTTTACTGGAGATTGAGATTCTTCTTTCTTGGCAAGATCAGTAAACACGATACTACCAGTTAAACTAGGAATTGTAGTTCCCATATATGGTTGTACTCCTGTAAGTGAGGTTCCTCCAAACTTATCTGCTCTGGAATCTTTATGAAAATAACTAATTAGGGGCTGTATGCGCCTCACTGATGTTTCTATTGTTTCATTATAATAAGCCATTGTTCTCTCATCCAAAGTAGGATTCTCAGAACAGTGCCTTATAAAAGAAGTAGGAAATTCTCCTTCCCATCCTCGCCAACCAAAATTAATAAATCCATCTTGATTGGGAGTGGATCTCATTAAATGCGTTTGAACAAGTTCGGTAACCGGTATGGGTTTATAATGAACAAACGAAAAAATAGACTCTACAATATCCTGCCCGACATTTCCAGCATATTTGATATACTGATTATAAAACCTTTGAAATGAAATACCTGTTATATTCCGAACTCCTTTCGCAATTACTGTAAGTGTTTCTTGTATAGATAAAGGAAACTCATTAAAGCGTGTAACTACTGGAGGGTTATTTATGAATGTATTTTTACTTACATCAATTTCAATTATTTTACCCGCTATTTCTAAATCATCCTGGCTTAAATTAAATGGATCATAACCCGATCCACCATCTCCATTTGTAAAAACAAGTTTTCCACTCTCAGGTGAAAAGTTTAAACTATTGACTCCGTTATGATTAAAAAAGGGCCTTCTTATGTTAAGTAATGTCCGTCGTTTTTGAGGTTGACTATGTGATTGTAAAATCCATTCCTCAACCGTATCAATATGATCATATTGAGTATCTCTATTTACCCACTTTAAGTTTAAAGTTTTCGGATCACACGGATTAGGTTTAAAAGGTTCAGAAAGGGCACCCGGACCTTGAGTGCCAGCTACTGAATAATGAAGGTAAAATAAACCGTTTTGATAAAATTGTGGATGAAACGCTAGTCCTAGCAATCCGCGTTCATCATAACCGCTACTAGAGACACCTTCTTCAAACGTGCCTAATTTGATAATTCGCGGGCGAATATCTAAAAAAGTCCTTATAACTCCGTCTCCTATGTAAAAGATTTCTCCTACCTGGGTTGCAATAAATAACCTTTCAATTGAGTCACCTGGTAGTATAGTTGTTTTCAAAACAGTAGGTAAATTGAACTTACTTGCAATGGGTCGTAAACTAACCTTAACTTTTGTCAACTTACTTTACACCCCTTTAATTGCGTTTTATTAAAAGAGTATGATTAGAACTGTTCGATTAGTATTCAATTAGGGACTAGGGAATTGGATACTATTTCTGACCGCGCTGCATTTCCTGATTCTCCATATAACTACGCATCCGTCGCATATATTCAGGTGCGTCCATCGAATTCCCTGCGATCATTTCAATTATACAGAGTCTTTCGGCGCTTTCCTTTTCAGCATGGATTATAGCTTGATCAAGCTCTCCGTAGGTCCGGACCGTAACGGTAAACGCGTTACCTCCAAAAGCTTCAGCCAGCTTGGTGTAAGACCATCGAGGGATTTGGTTGTACTTTTGATCCTCTGTTTTGACATTTAAATATTTCTCAATTGTATAACCATCGTTGTTCAAGACAAAGATTATGGGCTTGCAGCCGTAATAGAGCATAGAACTGATTTCCTGTGCTGTTAGCTGCAGGGCGCCGTCACCTGTAAACAGCAATACTCGGCGTGCTGGCGCCGCCATAATAGCACCGAACGCCGAAGGGATTGCGTAACCGATGGACTGCCATCCACCTTGCCCAATATATGTTACATTGCCCGGCAGTCTTACCTCTCCCATTCCATTATAAAACGTTCCGGTCTCGGCGATTACAATATCACCCTCTTTCAGCATACGCTGAAAACGCGGATAATAGCCGTCAGCCATTAGAGGTCCGTCAGCAGTAGTTGTTAATTGATCGTAAGGGAATGAAATTTTTTCTGTCAAACCTTTTCCCTTATAACCCACCTTCTGCACGGCAAGTAGCATGTCGGCTGCAAGAACATTCGGATATTCCGCCTCAGCGATTTTAACCATGTCTGGTTGAATATTGACAGTTATCAGTGGGTTCAGTTTTGCGGTAAATTTTGCAGTGTTTGTGTCCGCCCATACCATGCCAATCGCAATGATACAATCTGCATTCTCCACCGTACTTTGGACTTCAGCCCTCCCGAAAGAGCCTAGATACATTCCGATATAATTTGGATGGGTCTCGTCGAATGCCCCCTTCCCGTACAGCATCGTTACAACAGGGACATTCATTGCATCGGCTAGCTGCCGAGTTGCTGTCTGAAGTCCGAAACGCATCGTTTTTACATCCACCAGGATAACCGGTCGTTGGGCACGTTCCAAAAGCGGACGGATATGATTCACTGCAGCCTGAAGGGTATTCGGGTTGGATGCTGGACGTGGTGGTATTGGCTCTGCCCAGACTTTAATCGGCTTGGTCACTAAATCATTAGCTATAACCAGGTATACCGGCTTTTTCTTTTCCTTAGCAATGCGAATCGCAGTCTGAATTTCAATCTTGGCATTTTCCGGCGTAAGTACCGCGGTATATGCCGTAATCTGCTCATACACCTTGCGAAAAACGTCAAAATTCCCATCCATTAAGGTGTGATGCATCAGCTTATGCTCTTTTTGATCCTTCTCAGGAGGCGCACCCACAATGTGTATTATTGGTACATGCTCGCTATTAGCTCCCGCTATCGCATTGCAGGCGCTGAGCTCCCCGACCCCAAATGTCGTAATAAGAGCCGATATTCCTTTGATTCTTGCATAACCATCTGCAGCGTAGCCCGAGTTTAGTTCGTTTCGTCCTTCTATAAAACGGATGCCGTTATAACACTCCAAAGTATCAAGAAGTGTAAAATTATAATCCCCTGCGACGCCGAAAATTTCGGTAATGCCCTCGAGTTTCAGGCAATCGAACAAATACTGGCCAACCGTTTTTTGAGCAGGTCCCCTTTGTAAACCAAAGTTGCCCGTATTAATCATATTGTCCATCGCTTGTTCACTCCTTATCTACTTCTTGGGCTTGTTCTGTTTTATAGTACCCTTTTTGATAATTCCCTTTAATTAAACCGGTTATCCGTTGGGCAACAATTAATGGGGAAGAAATGCTCCTTATCTCTGGAGAAAGTCATAAAACAGGAGAAGGTGGAGAAACACTAAAACATAATGATAAAAACCCACGAAGAAAATGAATTTTCACCGTGGGTTTTAGTTATTTAAATGGACTTTCGGGACACCTAACTCAAGAAGCATCCGCACCTTCAAATTGACTATTATAAAGCGAAGCATAGAAACCATCAGCTTTCAATAGCTCTTCATGATTACCTTGTTCTACAATATCCCCATCTTTCATGACAAGGATTAAATCTGCATCACGTATTGTTGATAATCTATGAGCGATAATGAAGCTTGTTCTACCTTCCATAAGGTTTTCCATCGCTTTTTGAATCAGTACTTCTGTACGAGTGTCAATGGAGCTTGTTGCTTCATCGAGTATTAATATTTTCGGATCCGCTAGAAGGGCGCGGGCAATTGTTAGTAGTTGCTTTTGTCCTTGGGATACATTGCTTGCTTCTTCGTTTAGTTCCATTTGATATTTATTTGGTAATGTTTTTACGAAGCTGTGAACGTGAGCTGCTTTTGCTGCTTCAATTACTTCTTCGTCTGTAGCATCGAGTCTACCGTAACGGATATTTTCCATGATTGGTCCGTTAAATAGCCAAGTGTCTTGCAGTACCATACCAAACATGCTGCGTAGGTCTTCTCGCGTGAAGTCTTTTATATCGTGACCATCTATACATATCGCACCGCTGTTTATGTCATAGAAACGCATTAACAGTTTTACGATCGTTGTTTTACCAGCTCCGGTTGGTCCGACGATTGCTACTTTTTGTCCAGGCTTAATGTTAGCTGAGAAATTATTGATGATGATCTTATCTGGATTGTATCCAAATTGAACATCTTGGAAGGTAACTTCTCCTTGAACTTTTTGCAGTTTCACTGGATTTTCTGCTTCTGGCACTTCCTCTTCTTCTTCTAAAAATTCGAAAACTCTTTCTGCAGCAGCTGCAGTGGATTGAAGTACGTTCGCGATTTGCGCTACTTGAGCGATTGGTTGTGTAAAGCTTCTTACATATTGTACGAAGGCTAAAATATCTCCAACAGCAATGGTTCTCTTTACCGCAAGCCATCCGCCTAAAATAGATACAGCGACGTAACCGATATTACCGATAAATGTCATAATCGGCATCATCATTCCAGATAAAAATTGAGATTTCCAAGCGGAGTGGTAAAGGGTATCATTTACCTTTTCGAATTTCTTTACTTCTTCTTCTTCTTTGTTAAAGGCTTTTACGATATTGTGACCACTATAAATTTCTTCGACCTGACCGTTTACGTGTCCTAAATATTCTTGCTGGGATTTGAAGTATTTTTGTGATCGTTTTACGACTGCCATGATGAGAATCATCGATACTGGCAATATTAAAAGCGCCACTAATGTCATTTGCCAACTGATTGATAACATCATGATGAGTACACCGATGATCGTAATAACAGATGTAATGATTTGCGACATACTTTGGTTTAACGTTTGGCTCACCGTATCTACGTCATTTGTAATTCTCGACAATACTTCGCCGTGCGTTGTTTTATCAAAGTAATTCAGCGGCATACGGTTAATTTTTTCGTCGATTTCTTTTCTGAAGTTATAAGATACTTTTTGAGCTACTCCAGAAATAATGTACCCCTGGATAATACCAAACACAGTGCTCAGTAAATATAATCCAAGGAGTAAAATAACAGTGTTTCCGATATAGGTAAAGTCAATGGCCGCACCGGGTGCTCCTGATACTTTGCTTACGAGTCCTTCGAAAAGTTTTGTTGTCGCATTTCCTAAAATTTTTGGACCAACGATTGTAAAGGCTGCACTACCGATTGCGAAAAGGATAACGACTAAGATTGATAATTTATAGGGCTTCAAGTATTGAAGGAGTTTATTCATCGTTCCTTTGAAGTTTTTTGCCTTCTCAATCTTTCTCATGCCGCCGCCCATAGGACCGCCACCACCAGGACCAGGGCCGCCTTGTCTGCTATTTTCTATTTTTCTATCACTCATGATGACAACTCCTCTCTTGAAAGTTGTGATAAAGCAATTTGCTTATAAACTTCACAGTTTTCCATAAGCTCTTCATGAGTACCAGTTCCAATTATTTTTCCTTCGTCAAGTACAATTATCTTATCGGCAGTCATGATTGTACTGATTCTTTGGGCAATAAGTACAACAGTACTTCCTGTAATCTCATTGTTTAATGCCCTCCGCAATGCTGCGTCTGTCTTAAAGTCAAGAGCTGAGAAACTATCATCGAATATGAAGATTTCTGATTTTTTCGTAAGAGCACGTGCAATAGAAAGTCTTTGTTTTTGACCACCGGAAACGTTCGTACCACCTTGTGATATTTCTGTACGGAAGCTTTCAGGTTTCGCTTTAATAAACTCCATAGCTTGCGCGATTTCTGCCGCTTTTGCGAGTTCTTCTTCAGTTGCTTCTTTCTTACCGTATTTCAAATTACTCTCGATTGTACCTGAGAATAGAACTCCTTTTTGCGGTACATAACCAATTTTCTCTCTTAATTCCTTCTGAGATACTTCTCTAATATCCGTGCCATCTATTAATATTAGGCCGCTTGTGACATCGTAAAAGCGTGGAATTAAGTTGATTAATGTTGATTTACCACTACCTGTACTTCCGATGAAAGCTGTCGTTTCACCAGGTTTTGCAGTAAAGGTGATATTGGAAAGCGCATCTTCTTCTGCACCTGGATATCTAAAACTAACATTTTTAAATTCAACGTAACCTTTCTTGTCTGAAGCAAATGTTTTCGGCTCTTTTACATCACTAATGGTAACGTCAGTATCTAAAACTTCTGCGATACGTTGTGCGGAAACTGAAGCACGTGGAACCATAATAGATACCATTGAAATCATTAAGAAGGCCATGATGATTTGCATTGTATATTGCATAAATGCCATCAAATCACCAACTTGCATATGTCCCATATCCACTTGGTGTGATCCAACCCAAATAATAAGTACAGTAACAGCATTCATGATAAACATCATCATTGGCATCATAAATGACATTAAACGGCTTACAAATAAATTTGTTTTTGTTAAATCTTGATTTCCTTTTTCAAATTTCTTTTCTTCATGTTTTTGATTATTAAAAGCACGAATAACGAGCATACCTGTTAAAGATTCACGAGTGATTAAGTTAATTTTATCTACTAACTTTTGGATACTCTTAAACTTAGGAATCGCGATGCTAAATAAACCAATGACTAAGCTTAAAATCGCGATTACCGCAACTGCGATAATCCATCCCATTGAAAGGTCTGTAGTAAGTACTTTAATAATGCCGCCTATACCTAAAATTGGTGCATAGAATACAATGCGAAGCATCATAACCATAAGTGTTTGAACTTGCTGGACATCATTTGTACTTCTTGTGATTAGAGATGCAGTGGAAAACTTATCAAACTCCGCATTCGAGAAGTTTGTAACTTTCCGGAATACTTTCTTTCTAAGGTCTCTGCCGAGTCCTGCAGCTACTTTTGCAGCAAGTAAACTCACGATAACGGTAGCTGCCATACTTACTAAGGATAAAAGCAGCATTTTCCCGCCGGAAGTAAGAATAAAATTAGATTGAAGCTTATCTATATTGATACCGATCTTTTTATACTCATTCTCAATGAATGAAACGGCTGATTGTGTTACCATGCTGCCTGGCATATTCTTAAACTTTTCATCTGCCTTTTCTTTCATTGCATTGATTTGATCTTGAGGAAGTTTCGCAATGACTGCAAAAGGATCTGTATTTGGAGGAAGCTTCGCTGGTGTTTTGTTGTCACCTGTCGCAGCAGGAGGGAAAGCAGATAATCCGCCTTTTTCAATTCCTTGTGTAATTAACATTGGTTTCCCAAAGATATCGTTAAGTTCGTTAATTGTATTTTTATCTTCTGTATGTAGCTTATAAAGTGGTTCTTTATCAAGCTGTGGGTAATCTTTTAAATCATTTTCTAGTTCACTTTGAGAGAGGCTGTTCTTATCTAAAAGCGCATAGTTGTCAGCTACTTTTTTCTTCTCATTTTCATTCATAAAGAGCGTAACTTTATCCATTTCACTTTTACGAATAACCTCAGGTACTGCATTTTCTACACCTTTTTGTTGAATCCCTACATTGACAATGTTAGACATGTAGTCTGGCAGCGATAGATCGCATACTGCCTGCACAGTTAAAAGACATACAACTGCAATGATGGAAGCAACAAATGGCTTTAAATGTCTGATGATTTTTAACATTTAATTCATCTCTCCATTTTCCTTGTCTAATTTTTTTAGTTTTTACTCCGTTTCTCTCCTTTATTCTTCGTATTCTCAGTAATTCATTTCAGCAGCTCTTTACGCATTTTCGACTACAGATTAATTTTATGACTATATGAAGATATGATGCAATTTTTAGCGTGTAGATGTTGTTTTATAGGACTTAAATCCCAAAATAGAAGTGGTTGGTCTTATCCACCAACCGGAGGGAAATGCTTGACTACTCGGCACTTCAACTATCGGGTGCTAATGTTCAACAACGCGTACCGAAAATAATCAAACATATTTTATAAAAAGTGATTCTATAAAATATGTTTAGAGCCTATTTTGATAACTCTTTTTTTCAAAAACTGGCTTTTAAAATTAGGTAAATCAGCAGTAATAGACTTACCTTTGATCAAACATGTTTATAAACCAACATAACGTACAGGAAATCGGCTTTTCTCTTGCCGATATTTACTTAGCATACAGTAGTCATATATTTTCAAGAATAACGGAAGAATATATAGAAAATGCTACATAAATGTGAAGTTTGATCAACTTAGGGGGGGACAACCTTGTTCAATCAGATAGTAAAAGCTGTACCCAATTTATTTACGATTGGAAATTTATTGTGCGGTGTTTTTTCAATTACCATGAATATGAGTGAATATTTGGAAGTAGCCTCCATTTTTATTTTCTTTTCAGCTATTTCAGATCTCCTTGATGGAAGAATTGCGAGAAAATTAAAAGTGAACAGTGAGTTTGGTGTACAATTGGATTCCTTAGCTGATATTGTTAGTTTCGGAGTTGCTCCTGCACTTTTATTTCATTCGATAGCAACACCATCTATTTTAACTTCTTTGGCATTTATCCTTTTCCCAACGATGGGTGCTTTAAGATTAGCTAAATTTAGTGTAAAACCAACCATTGGATATTTTAAGGGATTACCTATTCCAGCTGCTGGATTACCATTGGCTGGTATGAGCTTGTTTTCATATAGCAATGCATGGATTACATTGCTCCTCGCTCTCTTAATGGTAAGTCCAATTAGGTTTAAAAAACTTTAATTTGGATCCGGCCTATCGCTTTAATTTCATTTGTGAAATCAAGTTGAGGGTTTTGATGTTATTCATCATTTTACGAATACAGCGATGGGACAGACTTTAAAGAGCTTACCTATTGTAATTACTCATAATAGATTGTGAAATTGAATAGCCTCCAGTTTTTGAGGCTATTGTTTATATTTTTGATATGTATAAAAAGAAAGGATATTCGCCTCTATATTGAACGAATCAACCTTTCTTCTCTAATACTTCAAACGATAAAAATGCACTTCGTTGCTATAAAGGGCAAAAAATTTTCGTTTTGTGGGTTATCTATTTTCTTAGCTTGATTGCGATGTGGTGGTACCCCTTGTTTAAAAGAACTCCTACCTCTCAAAATACTTAGTTACGCCCAAACAACATAACAAAAAGATTAGGAAATCACTCCTAATCTTTTTTGTTTATTACTATTCAATTGCCCCAGCAACGTCATAATCGTTTAAATCTAATTCAATCAGTTGTCCTAACGCAAGTTTAGCAAGTTCAGATCCTAAGTATGGTCCCGCAGTTAAACCCGAAGCGCCTAATCCGTTTGCAACGAGAATCCCTTCAAATTTAGGTAGTGGTCCAATAACAGGTAAGAACCCTGGTGTAAACGGTCTAAAGCCCACTCTTGTTTCAATCATTGTACCATCTTCTAAACCAGGCGCTACTGTTAACGCTTTATGGAATACTTCATGTAAACCACCAGCTGTTACACGGTGATCGAAACCAGTATCATTCTCATGCGTTGCACCAATTACGACATGGCCATTGTCAAATGTTAAAATATATTGATCGTTCGGCGGCATAACAACTGGCATATTTTCTGTTGCTGTATTTTCCATTTGTAAATGAACAATTTGTCCTTTTTGGAACGTAACTAAGAAATTAATTCCTAATGGGTTCAAGATTTCGTTCGCCCATGCGCCTGCAGTTACCATTACCTTTTCCGCTACAATTGTTTCGTCATTTACTTTAACTCCCATAATATGATTCCCTTCACGGACTAATACTGCATCACCTTTTATGAAAGTTGCACCATGTTTTTTCGCAGCGCTTATTAATGCGTTGCGTAATAATCTTCCATTTACTCGTGCAGCGCCACTAATATGAACAGAACTATATTCTTCCGATAATGCTGGGAATAATTTTTTCGTTTCTTCAGCTGATAAGCGAGTGATTTCACCAATCTCCGGTGCATCTTCACGGCGTTTATACGCTCGCTCTTCCATTTGATCTAGTTTTTTCTCATCAGTATGTAAACTAATTGCACCTACACGGTTGTAACCTGTATCCGTTTCACCGTCTTCTTCTAATTGCTGAATTAACGAAGAATAGTAACGTGCACCGCCTTTAACGATTTTATACCATGCTTTATTACGACGTTGTGAAAGCCATGGGCATACAATACCCGCTGCTGCATCAGTTGCTTGACCTAACTCTTGACGATCAACAATTGTTACATTTGCACCGGCCTTAGCCAGATGATAGGCAGTAGATGCCCCTAAAATTCCAGCTCCAACTACAATATACGATTTCATTTCAAACACCTTTTCTCTTTTGCTAATTATTTAAATATAAGACCATACTTTAGTATACTGAAAGGAATCCTTTTTTCAATGTGCTCAACGTAATTAATTGTTGCATCATTGTGACGTTCCTAATCATTATTTTTTCTTCTTACGGAATAATTCAATTGTTTTATAGCCTTGTGAAAGGATTTCAATCATTTTCTCAAGACGTTTATCGCGTGTTTTTTCTTGTTTTACAGAAAATAAATTACGTGCCCAATCTTTTTGATATCCAGGTGTTAAACTTTGATAGAATTTCAACTCAGTCGGATGGTCAGTCAATAGTGTTTCCACATCTTGAATTCGATCAGCATAATCAGCAACACATTGACTCGCTACAGGTGTTTTCTTCGCTTTTTTCTTTTCACGTTTTAAACCTACAACTGTAAAGACATCATCCATACTTACCATTCGCGCAAATTTAATTTCGCTTTCCCCCACATATCCATCATCTCCAACGTTTAATGCCGGAAACATCTCATCACGGTGAATAAACGTACTATAACGAGCATTACCTTTTTTCGGATATGCGAAAAACACGTAACCTTTTTCAATTAGTAATTCTTCATTACTAATAATAAAATTCGTTTGTTTCACCATTTCATCAAGTGTTTCTACAAAAATAAAAATGGCATCGTGTTCTTTTGAAAATGCAGTTTCTTTACCCGTAAAAATGTCATAATCACTTGGTTCGTTAATAACGACCATATTTGTATACTTATTAAGTTTCAATTTATCGATAACTGACATAATAATCTTCCTTTACATTAAAAATTCATTGTACATACTTTTTATACTGTTCTAGTGTATTATATCTATTAAGAAAATCAAACTTTAAATTGAGAACGGAATCTACTTGGCTCGAAATAACAAAATAGCCGATTCCAAATAGGAGTCGGCTATTCACTTTTTCATGGTTCAATATTAAAAAGTGAATGTAATAGTTCTCTATATTGATTCCCTGTAATTTCACGCTTACTTTTTTCTCCGTAAATGATTTCAGTTAAACTAGTATTCGTTAAGGAAACATGACCAGAACCCGTCAACTTTACTGCAATGGGTCCTTTATTGAAAATAGATTTCTCATCTTCTATCACTCTTCTTTGAACATCGTTTACTACTGTCTCATCAATAATATGTTTATAAAAAGCATGACAAACTTTCCATTCTCCATCAACATCTATTCTTTCTAGAACATAGTTTCCTTTACTCGTATCTTTTTGTCTTACTCGATACGAACCGTTTTTAGAAGAAACAAGTTCGCCAGTAAACGGTACTGGCACAAGAGGTACTAATGAAGCAATACCTACATCAATTAAGTACCTTACGTTTTCGTAATTTAAAATAATTGTTATATGCCCATCTTCAAGTGCCCAAGCGTTTATATCATTTTTATATACGGTACCTAGTGCGAGTTGTACATCATAACCACTATCTTTTAAAAAATAGTAAAAAAGAGTATTTAATTCATAACAAAGCCCACCTCGAGAACTAGTTAAAATTTTCTCTTGTAAGTTTTTCATAGAAATTGTATTCGCATTACTTGCTATTACATTTAAATTCTCAAACGGGATTGTGTGGGCAAATGCAAAGAGTATTGTACTTAATTCTTCAAATTTTATTTCAGTACGTTTTTCAAGGTTTAATCTTGTAAAGAGTTGATCTTGTAACTTTGTCATATTCAGCACCCCTTAATAAGTTATAAGTTAAAATAATATATGCTGATTGTAAATTTGAAGGGATATTGTAACAATGTACATTTGCAGTTACTGTACCGGTACAAAATTTAAATTTGAAAAACATTTTTATATAAAAATACAAATAAGAGGCACCATCACGGATGCCTCTTTCGAATTACATTTTATATCTTTATTTCAATGAGCTTAATTTTTCAATTGCTTGTTGCTCAGTTGCTAAGAAAAAAATATCCTTACCTTTATTACATTCATAAATGAAATCTTTTAAGCTTTTACCAGTGTACATAGAAAAATCCCCGACGATAGCAATTTTCACGCTGTAATTAATAAACTTTTGAAGAATATCACCCGCAAGACGTGTTTTTAAGTCAAAGAAACTTTCACTTATTAATGATCTATTGATAACAATCCGCTTTGAATCCGCTTCATATTGAACTGTTGCCATGAGATCTAATGCAGATTGAACGTCAGATATTAATACTGTATCGTTTCTGACGACGGCAATATTTATTCCGCCAATTACTACTTTCTTTATTTTCATAGTCTCACTCCTATATACTTTATAAAGTATATATTAAACATGCTGTGTAGATCTTCATGAACACACATAAATGATTTGCCCCTGGCTCAATAACCTCTATTTCATCGTAAATAAATATTGTTTTAAAACTTCTCATACGGTCAATGAAATTAAGGGTAATCTATCTTTTTACTATTTTTGAAAATTTATCTCTCACAATAACTTAATAAATTATCAAAAGAAGTAATCTCGGCATATGGTTTAGTGTCGGTATTATTCTTAATCATATTAGGATTGAACCATATGCCCCTTATATTTGCATTTTGACAACCAGCAATATCCTTTTCTAAGTCATCTCCAACAAATAGTACATCTTCTGATTGTACATTTAGCTTATTTAATGCTAATTCAAATATGCGTTTGTCAGGTTTACTAAATCCCGCTTCTTCAGAAATAATGATTGTATCAAAATAACGATTCAAATTCGTGTTAATTATTTTTGCTTTTTGCCTCTGAGTTGAGCCATTTGTTATAATTCCAACTTTAATATGTGACTTTATAGTAATTATGATATTAATAGTATTTTGGTTTATAGAAAAACATTTCGGGAAATTATTATTCCAGAAGTCTTGAATGCAATTGCGTGGTAATCTATATTTCGGTGGGAATTCATCAAAAAACGATTCCAAAACCTTTACTTTATCACTATGACCATAGCTTTTTTTATCATATTCCTTGAATTTCTGTAACATTGCGTTTTTTACTGCATGTTGTTCAACATCCCCATAAAACTCCTCTAAAATAATGGAAAACAGTTTATCTACTGCCTTATCCCTATCAAGTAACGTATCATCTAAATCAAATAGCATTGCTTTATAACCCCTCAAATAATTTCACAACCTTTCTCGCATTATATAAATAATCCCTAGTTCGTACCTTTAAACTTTGGGTTTATCAAAAGAGTTGTTATTTATGTGAGAATAACGATCAAACAGAGTAAAGGATTTATTTTCACCTTCCCAGAGAATTAATTTTAGCCTTAAAATTCAGTTGTTTTTCTCCGGATCAATTAAATGCTCAACTACTTCGAATGTATTTCAAGTTCCTTCCTCTTTATTACAATGTAGCCATTCGCCGGATAAACTAGATAAAAAAAACTCCAAAGTTTGTGGCACGCGCTCTAGTATTTCGGTAGCTTCTTTTATATTGAAATTCATTTCCTTTTCCCCTTCTGGTAAAGAAGCAAAAGTATATTTTCATACAGTTTTAAGAAATTACACGCAATTTACATTATTATACATTAGTTTTACTTAAATATTAATCATTCATTTTATTGAACGTGGAGCTAACACAATAATCGTCTTGTGAAATCTCCTAATTTATCTCCACATAAACTCCAGATAGTAAGGCTATAATGACTACCAGAGGTGATATTATGAAAAACTATCATATTCTCGTGGTAGAAGACGATCAAGAAATTCAGGAATTAATTAAACAATTTTTAATGACACAACAGTATACAGTTGTAGTTGCATCAGATGGATTAGAGGGTATGACACAATTTAATAAGCAATCCTTTGATTTAATTCTTCTAGATATAATGATGCCCAATCTTAATGGATTTGAAGTATCCAAGATGATTCGAAGTCAGTCAAACGTACCAATTATTATGCTAACTGCATTGGAAGAAGAGGAAGATCAAATGAAAGGGTTCGATCTTGGAATCGATGATTATATAACAAAACCCTTTTCGTTTCATGTTTTGATTAGACGAGTCGAAGCTGTACTTAGAAGAAGTTATGATAAAAATGTAAATAATCATTTGGTATTTAAAGAAGTGCGTATCGATGTTGATGCATATAGAGTATATGTAAATGACGTTGAAATTTTATTAACGACAAAAGAGTTTGAAATTCTACAACTACTATTTCAAAATGAGAGAAAAGTACTCACAAGAGAAAATATCGTAGAAAAAGTTTGGGGGTACGATTATTTTGGAGAAACACGAATAATTGATACACACATTAAAAACCTACGTAAAAAATTAGCTATTCCTTACATTAAAACAGTAAAGGGTATTGGTTATAAAATTGATGAGTAGCATTATAAAAATTATGAAGATGAAGCAAATTACTTATAAACTCTTTATGACTACCTCTCTCATTTTGTTATCCTTTGCAGTATTGATTTATTTAACTTTATACTTCTTTCTCCCTACGTTTTATGAACAATACAAAACAGATCAACTTCAAACAGGGATAAAAGAAATCATTGATAAGTCTAAAGATCTTACGTTTCAAGATGCGATACCACTTTTTGATGAATATGCCAAAAAAAATAATGCGATGCTTTATCTTCAAAATAATGAGGGAATAATTAAATACTCTCCTTCATTTTCTTTTACTCAAAATGGTTCGCAAACAACAGTAGTTACTAGAGCGACACGGTTCGAGAATGCAGGTACCCTTAGCAATTCATATAACGTTACGAAACCAATTCAATTTCAAGATGGTAGTTTAACGCTTATAGTCTTTGCTACATTTCAACCAATTGATGAAGCTTCACAGGTTTTAGTACGCTTTCTCCCCTATATTAGTATCATTGTACTCATAATTGGTGTAGGGAGTGCTTATTTCTATTCCAGGTTTATTACAAAACCACTTATTTATATTAATGAGGGTGCACAAAAGATGGCAAATTTAGATTTCTCCGAAAAAATTGAGGTTCGCTCTACAGATGAGTTAGGAGAATTATCTAATAGTTTGAATGACATGTCTATTAACTTACAACAAGCTATGTTTGATTTAAAAAAAGCAAATCAACAATTAAAAAATGATATTGAAAAAGAACGAGAAATAGAAACAAAACGCAGAGAGTTTTTTGCGATTGTAGCACATGAATTAAAGACCCCTCTTACTGTAATGAAAGGATACTTAGAAGGGATGATATACAATATTGGCCCTTATCAAAATCGTGATCAATATTTAAAGAAAAATCATCAAATTATTGAAATTATGGAACAATTAGTTCGTGAAATTTTAAGCATGTCGAAATTAGAACAACACACCTTTAAACTAAAAGTAGAAGAAGTTAATCTTTCGAAGTTAATAGATACAATCACAAAAGATCTCGAATTTTTTGCTTCTCAAAAAAGCATCCAAATAATAAAAGAAATTGATTCTGATCTTTCTGTTTATACAGATCGTGTTCTTTTTGAAAAAGCATGTAAAAATATTATCCATAATGCGGTTATGTATTCACCACATAATGAAAAAGTCTATATAAAGTTAAGTGAGGATTCTAAACAAGGTCAAATCAAAATGCAAATTATGAATACAGGTGTCAATATTAAAGAAGAGGATATACAACAAATTTTCAAACCATTTTATCGAATTGAAAAATCAAGGAATCGAAATACTGGAGGAAGTGGTTTGGGGCTATATATTGTTAAACAAATTCTTGAAACGCTAGATATAAAGTATTCTATAAAGAATATGGGACGTAGTGTACAATTTAGCATGAACATTCCATTATCTAAACAAAAAACAAACAAACTCCCCTCTTAGTAGGACGAGTTTGTTTGTTTTTTGTAGTTTTAGTATTGTTATTTTTCGAGTTACTTTTTAAGCAATATTGGGATTAGTTTTTTTACCAATCCACATACCTAAGCCCACCATGCCAAGCCAACAGCAAATTGCTAACATAAACATCAATCGTTGTACGGATAACCCTTCAATCTGCATTTGACCCTTCCCAACAATTGTTTGGAAAAGTTGCGACCATTCGACATCGTAAAACACCCCTACTCCCACAATCACAATCAATATAAAAAATTGTAAAAATATATTCCCCATATTTCTCCATGTTGTGTAAATGAGTAAAGAAAGCTCTCTATGTGTAGCATTCACCATATATACTTTCATATTATTTTGAGAAGAAATACTATTAATGGCATAGCTCCCAAATGTAACGCTAAGGACTATAAATATTGGAGAATAAAACCCGAATATCATGATTAAAGTACTTACTAAAAACAAATGGATTGGATTAACTTTCTTAGCAGCTTTGATATCTAAAAATATGGACATCAAAATCCCTAATAGGTATGGTCCAACTACAATGAAAATACAGGTTAACATGTTATAGAAAGTAAAACTATAAAAAATACCCATCAAAAATAAATATCCATTTCCTAATCCAAGTAAAAATGATTCTGCCTTTAAGCGAATTGGTAAAGAAGATGAAAGTTTATGAAAGAACTTTCCTTTCAACAAACTCAAAAACATGAAACAAATAAGCGCTATAGAAAGTAGAAAAAAATAAAAAATATATTGTTCATTATTTATGTTACGACTTGTTCGTATCAAAAGAATAAGCATTGAGACAAAAAGAAACTTTCCTACAACCGATACGATGGAGATAGGTAAAAGCCCTTTGGCTAACTCTATTTTCGGCATTTTTTTTATAGCAAAAAGGATACTGATTAAACAAATCCCATATATGCATGTTATCAGCGGCGGCGATAAAAAACTAATCGCTAACAATACGATTATTAGTAAAAGAAAAACGATACCAATAATAATCGCTTGTTGATTTTTAGTATAAACCTTTCCCCCGCCTTCCACATGTAGAAACAATAAAGTACTCGTCATGGTAGAAATTGTACTAACTGCAAAACCAGAAAATAACGCACTTATTTCTAGCCATCTTGAACTCCATCCAAAGAAAGTAACACTAAGTAATGATACTATCAGAATAGAAACAGTCCAATATAAGGAGCGGTGAATCCCAGCCTTATTCACAATAGGTATCCAGATAAACACACCCGTCATATAAGTTGTATAAAACAAGATTGATGGCCAGTATCCCTCAAAGCCTTTCGAAATCTGTAATCCATAAACAATGTAAATAAGCATGGGTGTAAAGATAGTCGTTATTAGTAGACTAAATGTAGTTATACTTTGCACCACAAGTCTTTTTTGCTTTGTCGTATGTATCGTATAACACCTCACTTAAAATGAAATCAGTAGTTGTTATTACTTATTCTGTCCGAAATGAGGTTGTTATATATGCGCAATCCAATTGAAATTCCCATTACGAGGTAAACTCAATCTAAATCCACATTAAATTAAGTGGCGTGCAAAAAAGGTAGATTTTGTGATTCTTATAAATAAAATTAATGGATATATTCAAAACCTTAATCATAAATGGAACAAATGTGTTACTTAGATTGTCTATTACGTATAAAAAAGGTGCTTTTGGTAGTTCTCTCATTTTGTAATGCAAGAAACACAAGATGAGTGCTATCTGGTACATTTATTAATTGTATCGGTATGTAAAATACCTATACAAAATCCATAAATTCTTGAAAGAGGTTGAAAATGTATGATAGTTTCAAAGAAGTTTTTTCACATTTCGCATTATAAAAAGATGTTACCTGTAGTATTACTTTCATGTGTAACGCTTATAGGCTGTTCCAATAGTAATATTCAATCCGCACCACCGAAACAAACCAAACAAGAAAATACAAGTAATCATTCTTTTGTAAAGCTGGAAAAAGAATATGATGCTAAGCTTGGTATTTATGCATTGGACACAGGTACGAATCAAACCGTTACTTATCGTTCAGATGAATGGTTTGCATACGCATCTACCCACAAAGCCCTTGCTGTGGGAGCACTGTTACAAAAGAAATCAATAGAAGATTTAGATCAAAGAATTAAGTATACTAGCAAAGATCTTGTGAATTACAATCCAATTACTGAAAAATATGTAGATACAGGTATGACTCTGAAAGAGCTTGCGGATGCTTCCATTCGATATAGCGATAATACTGCACAAAATCTTATTCTTAAACAATTAGGTGGGCCAAGTGAATTCAAAAAATCACTGAGAGAAATAGGAGATACTGTCACAAATCCTGAACGTTTTGAACCAGAATTAAACGAAGTGCAGCCAGGAGACACTCGTGATACTAGTACCCCAAAGGCATTAGCTACTAGTCTTCAAGCATACGCGCTAGGCGATATACTTTCAGTTGAGAAACGGAACTTTTTAATAGATTTGATGAAAAGAAATACAACGGGGGACAACTTAATTCGTGCTGGAGTTCCAGGAGAATGGGAAGTAGCCGATAAGACTGGCTCTGGCTCTTATGGAACAAGGAATGATATTGCAATCATTTGGCCACCAAATAAAAAGCCAATTATGCTTGCGATACTTTCTAATCATGCGAAAGAAGATGCGAAATACGATGATAAACTTATTGCAGATGCAACTAAAATAGTGTTAGACGATTTAAAAGTAACGAATAAATAATTACTCCAAAGAATGACTTAGTTAAAATTCATATTTCATTTGAAGACCGTTGATATTGAAAGAGTACAAAAAAGAACCTGTAGAATATACTACAAGTTCTTTTTCAAAAATTGTTAAAAAGGGAATAACAAACTATCTTAACATTCAATACAGGGAGACCATTTTGATTATGGCTTTGTTATATTGTATATCAAATATAAATATTTGAAGAAACTGATTTCGAAAATTATGTGAATTAAAAAACTAGGGTGTTTATATTAAATTTCGTTTACTACCAACTTCTTCTTACTTAAATAGACTGCACGATCTGATTTTTTAGCAACTTCCTGTGAGTGCGTCACAACAATAATACATTTATTTTCTTTATGTGCAAGTTCTTGAAACAGTTCTATTATATCCATTGCCGTTTCTTCGTCGAGGTTTCCTGTCGGCTCATCCGCAATCAGTAAATCAACATTACAAGATAACGCTCGAGCGATTGCTACACGCTGCTGTTGCCCGCCACTTAGTTGCAGAACATTTCGTTTCGCTTCTACTTCTGTAAGTCCTACTTTCTCTAATAATTCTAACGCCCTTGCCGTTTTATTTTGCACTTTAACACCTGTAATTTCCATTGCTGTTAAGACATTTTGAAGAGCAGTCATATAGGTAATCAAATTATAAGATTGGAAAATTACCGATACATTTTGATTACGGTACCGATCCAAACCAATTTTTCGAATATCCTTTCCATTAAACAGTACATAACCATTTTTAGGTATATCTAGCCCACAACCTAAGCTAAGAGTAGTGGTTTTACCAGATCCGGATGGTCCTAGAATCGTGTAAAAATGTCCTTTTTGAAAAGAAAAGTTAACATTGTCTAGTATCGCTACTTTTTTTCCGTTACTTTCATAATAATAATCTAAGTTTTTAAATTGTAAAATCGTCTCCATATCGAGCCTCCTTATTCATCTTTTAAAAGAATTTGTTTTGGATTCAGGCGTAGAATAGATAATGCTGGAAGAAGCGTTGCTAATATAGCAATAGCTAGTCCAATCCCTCCCATTTTCCCTACATCTTCTCCTGTTACACTTACATTAATTTTATCAATTGGATCCTCTTTTTGATTTTGTACAGTTCCACCAGGTCCAGCTACCATTACAGTTCCATTTTGTGGGGTGTTTGTTTCTTCTCCTGCTGTAGCAATTTCACTCGAAAGTAAATTATTCCCTATGAATTGAGAAATTTTTGCTCCTGTTGTTATGGATAATCCAAATGCTAAAATAGCGATACATACTACTTCTACTACGAACTGCGCCATCAGTTTCCACTTTTTCTCTCCAATGGACAATAGAATCCCCATTTCCTTACGACGTGCTTTAATCGATAACATAATGATTAACCCTAAAATAATCGCACCTGCAATTGATACAATATAAATAATCATTTGAGAAGTAGATGAGATATTTTCGATAGGCCCAATCATTTGTTTGTACAACGAATCATGTGCATCTAATTTATAATAATTAAAATCAATATCAGATTTTTTTGCTTCTTCTTTAAATGCTTCAATGTTTTGTGGATCTTTCAAGAAATACACGACTTGAATGCTACTTATACCTTGATCTATTTCTAATTTTTTCATAGTTGAATGCGGCATATATAGTTTATTAGCTGGATCCATTATAGGAGGAGCTTGTTGCCCCATTGCTTGCTCATTCGTTTCGTAAATACCGATAATTTCAACCTCCAGGGTTTCCTTCTTATCCCCTGATTGCACTTTAACTTTGTCTCCTACTTTCAAGTTGTTTAATTCCGCTAATCGTTTTTCCATTAAAGCTACATTCTGATCTTTCATCTGTTCTGTAATTGGTTTCCCATCAATGATTTTACTTTTTCCATTCTTAAAGCTTTCTTGTAATGCAGTTTTGCGAACTCCCTCAATCATAAAAGAAGAATTCATATCTATTTCTGTACCGGAGCCTGAACCGCCTCGTACAGCCGCCATTCCCGCCTTACCTTTTCCTTCTTCTTCTCCTTCTGAAGCTCCTACTAGTTTAAGTCCGTCAGAAATTCCGAGAGTGCTAGTTATGTAATTATAGTCTTTTACATACTTTGACTTCGCTAATTGATCTGCTTCTTTTGTATTAAGCTTCGGTGGATTAGGCATCTCTCCAGTTTCCCTAGCTTGTTGACCTAATTTGTCAAAATCAAGACTTAAAGTAACATCTGCACCGAGTTTTTTTCTTGCTGCATCAGCAGCTTTTTTTGATGCATTTTGGATTGTGAATCCTGCCAACACTAAATTTGTAACAATTAGGAAAACTGCCATCAAAATTAATGATGTTCCTACTCTTTTTTTCATACTGAGAATTGCTCGTTTCATAAAGTTCATTTTTTCTTACCTCCTTGATAACTTGTATTCTATATAGGTTATCTAGAGTCTATATGGAGCTAATCGGTAGTTTATCTAGAGATATAAGGAGTTTATGTGTAGTTATTCATTGACCTGGTCAAGAAAGACCGGAACACAAATCCAAAAACGTAATCGTTTTTGAATATTGATAAAGAGGCAGTCCTTAGTTAGGTTAAGATTCATTGAATGAGAGCATATAAATCCATGCTTATCACGTAATTTCTATACAACAAATAAAAACCACCCTATTTGGATGGTTATATGTGTGCTTGTTAAATATGAAAATTCATTAAAGAATATGGAATTTTATTGAAGTTGGTCGGATTTTCTAATAATAATATGGTGTTAAAAAGCCTAACTTATAATTTTATAAGTTAGGCTTTTATGCTATCTATAAGAAAAAGTTATAGAGACTCATAATATTTTATAATTTAACCTTTTGTATTTAAACAAGTAAAATAAAAGTAACAAGTGCATACATTAAGGAGGTTTTTTGATAGTGACAGAAACTATAACATTTAGGATTGCAACGGCAGATGATTTAGATACAATTGTAAAAATGCTTGCTGATGATGTTTTAGGAAATAAAAGAGAGTGCTATGAAACACCACTCCCTGATAGTTATATAAGAGCATTTCATGCTATTGATTGTGATCCAAATAACGAGTTGATTGTAGCGTGTGATGGGACGGAGATTGTCGGTATTCAACAAATTACATTTACGCCTTACATTGTACGTCAAGGGGGTTGGAGAGCTACAATTGAGGGTGTACGGACAGCCTCATCAAAACGTGGTAAAGGTATAGGAAGTAAACTTATTAAATGGGCTATTCAACGTGCTAAATTACGGGGATGTCATTTAGTACAGTTAACAACAGATAAAGAACGACAAGAAGCTTTACACTTTTATAAGAAATTAGGTTTTAAAGATTCTCATGAAGGATTAAAACTCTTTCTCTAATGAATATAGCTATTTATATACCAAAAAGACGTATATTGTAAGGTTAATTAACTATAGGCTTCGAAAATTATGGTAACTATCACTGTATTAAATATACAAATTGACACATTGTCTTTCATATAAATTACGTCACTTCAAAAAGTGTACCTTTTGATACGAAAATAAGCAAGTTAATGTTCTCTTTTATGAATGAGGAATATTAACTTGCTTTTTAGGTTTTTGTAAAAGATATTTATAGTTTTATTTTATTGATAGCTTTATAATATAATATACAAATTCCCCACCTGCTTTATAATTCAAGCATCTACTATTAGGAAAAGAGAATATTTTACAATTAATTTACAGCATAAATTTTGTCCATCTTTTAGACGATATGTATTTGGGAGGAGGTTAATTTGATTTTTTCAAAACTCATTGATCGATACGCCTTGTATGATTTGCACAAAAAAAGAAGTGTAAAGTTTCAGTATACTTCTCTTTCTAACACCTCACTATATATAAAGGACATAGAATTTTTTTATAAAGTAAAACCATCTCATATTCATTTTAACATTAAGCATTTAAAACAAGAAAAGGAATACATGGTTGGACAATTCAAATATAAAAGCTCGGTTCAATCTGGTGATTCACGCAACGATTCTGTCACTGTGGAATTATTTTTACATAAAAATGAAGATGCACCTCATGTCATCTTTGTTCACGGTTGGAGAATGGATTCTAACGAACGTGTAAAAAAAATATTCCACGACCATATGACCAACTTGAAGTGGAATATGTATTATTTCACTTTACCATATCATTTTGACAGAAAACCGAACCAATCCCTATACAGTGGAGAGTACATGGTAAGTGCCAATGTTGAACGAACTGTAGAAGCAACTAGACAAGCGGTAGCTGATTTACGAACTTTGATCAAATGGATTAAAGAAAATAAAAATGGTCCCTTGATTTTAATAGGAATCAGTTTAGGTGGAGTTATTACTAACTTAACATCTCTTGTTGAACCAGAAATTGATGTGTTAGCATCCATTTTCTACGCGGATCGACTCTCATATTCAATTTGGAAGACAAATCCAGGTAAATTTATTAGAGAAGATTTGGAACATCATGGTGTTACGTATGATGATTTAATAGCTTATTGGAAAATCACTGAACCGAGTCAAGCGTTACCAAAAGTAAAAAAAGAAAATATTTTATTAATTTCAGGTAAGCACGATCTATATGTGCACTCTGAGGATACGGACTATTTGTGGGAATCCTGGGAAAGACCTACGCGATATATTTATACATGTGGACATGCCGGGATTGTTCTTAAACGTAAAAAAATTGCAACTGATACTATCAATTTTATTCAGAATCGATTGAACTCCTCACACTTCCCCAAAGACATGCCTTAAAGTGAGGGATTACTAAGTATAGAATCTTATACTTGTAATCTTTCATTTTATACCAAGTTCATTTCATATGGAAAAGGGTTACTCATCATTTTCACCAGGGGCTTATTTTTATAAAAAGAAATTATTGTTGTTTACCCTTTATATGCAATATTACATATAAAAATCTTTAATTGTTCTGTTATAATTTTAAGAGTAAATTATTCATCCATTAATTTACACCATCCATATCTACAGTTATGGAAACCCTAATTACATATAAAAAAGAGAAGAACCTTGGTGAGTTCTTCTCTTTTTTATATTTTTTTAAGATTACTATCCAAAGTAATTATTGCAATTACTTTAAGCTGGCTTTTGAATTATAAATTCTGATTTTCATACTTCTTCATGAGTCTAGATAAGAAAAAAGAATCTACTCCTTTTCTAGCCAAATAAAAGGAATTTTTTTAAACAGTTATTTTAATTTGTACTGTTCTCCTATATTAATGCCTGCCCATGAGTATTTCCCTGAATTATATATTAAGGAATGAAAATGTATTAATTCTTTCCGAGTATGAATTCGAATAGGTATCACTTGCAATATGTCATTAAAATAAAAAGGATTATCACTTGGTTTAATTAGAAAACTAAGTGTACATAAATACAACGACATGAAAACACTTTGCTCCTAAATCTACTACTTGTATTATTGGTTGCGTGAAACTCCTTCTTGAGAAAGGCTTTAATTTCCGAATATTCTGTTGACTGTTATCGCATATCCAATTTACAATTTAATTGTGATATTTTTTCACAATTAAACTACTTAGAATACACTTCATTTATTCGAAAACAATTACAAATAGAGGTGCTAAAATGAAAACAAGAGTAAATCCAGAGTTATTACAAGGGTTAGAGATGTTTCCAAATCTCGATTTACACCCGGAAAACTTGCAATCAATCAGAGAAGGAATAGCTCAAATGAGACCACCTACCGTTGTTGATGAATCCCTTTCGTTAACAGATGAAGTCATTGTTGGACCTGATGATAATCCGTTACCATTAAGAATTTATCGTCCAAAATCAAATAATGAACCTTTACCTGTCTTATTATGGATACATGGTGGTGGTTATATCTTAGGGTCTATAGATGATAACGATGATACTTGTATGAGGTTTGCAAAAGAAGTTGGCTGTGTGGTTGTGTCTGTAGACTACCGCTTAGCTCCTGAACATCCTTACCCAGCACCAATTGAGGATTGTTATTCAGCTTTAAAATGGATTGCTGATAATGCGAAGTCATTAAACATTGATTCGAATCGAATTGGGGTTGCAGGAGTAAGCGCTGGAGGTGGACTAACGGCAGCATTATCATTATTAGCCCGAGATCGAAAATATCCTTCAATTTGTTTACAGATGCCACTCTATCCAATGATTGATGACCGAAATAATACACCTTCAGCGAATGAAATTAAAGAAGGATTTGTTTGGAATCAAAAGGCAAATGAAGCTGGTTGGAAAATGTATTTAGGAGAAATGTATGGAACAGATCAAATCCCTGCCTATGCAGCGCCTTCTCGAGCAGAGGATTATAGTGATTTACCATATACTTACACATTTGTTGGTCAATTAGATCCATTCCGCAGTGAAACATTAACCTATGTAAGCAAACTAGCGCAAGCTGGTGTTGATGTCGAGTTTCATTTATATCCAAATGCCTATCACTGGTTTGAAGGGTTAAATCCAAATGCCGATGTATCTATTTACGCTGTAAACGAAATGGTACAAGCAGTAAAGACTGGTTTCAAAAGAGTCTCTAAGGTTGAGGCTTAATCCCTTTACAAGAAAAACACTCGTAAATAGTATAATAGCCGATTCTCATTTAGAATCGGCTATTAATATGTAAAATTCACCTAATATATCAAGGTTGAGAAACAGATATAAGATGTTTAGGCGATGTGTTTATTTCCTCTGCCAACGCCTTAATGCTCATCATGATTTGAAGTATTTCTTCTAATGTTGTCCTCGGGTTGATAGAGCAAAGTCGAATTACTACTTTTTCTTTTAATTTAGTCGTACTTAGCATAGCAAATCCTCTTTGATTAATTTCTTCCACCAGTTTTTTGTTTATTTCATGAATTGTTTCTGTAGACGTTCGCTTACAAGGAATATAACGAAAAGTAACAATTCCTAATTGGGCAGGTGTTACTACTTCCCAATCTTTTTCTTTCCTTAAAAACTCTTCAACTTGTTCAGCCAACATAATGCCATGATCTATTGCCTCACGAAAAGCTGTGACTCCAAATGCTTTAAAAGAAAGCCATACCTTTAATGCCCTAAATCTACGAGAAAGTTCAATTCCACGCTCCCCAAAATTCACTTTTTCTTCTATATTAGTTTCCGTATCCTTAATATACTCTGGGATCATACGGAACGTTTTACTTAAATATTGGCTATTGCGAATGAGTACACAACCAACATCATAAGGCTGAAAAAGCCATTTATGCGGGTCTAACGTCAAAGAATCAGCACGATGAATTCCTCTTAACACCTCCCTTCCTTTTTCACTGAGAATTGCTGCAGCCCCATAAGCACCATCCGCGTGTAGCCA
This sequence comes from Bacillus altaicus, assembly GCF_042136375.2. Taxonomy (NCBI): domain Bacteria; kingdom Bacillati; phylum Bacillota; class Bacilli; order Caryophanales; family Bacillaceae; genus Bacillus; species Bacillus altaicus. Next base: position 2,964,821 of record NZ_CM143394.1, read on the forward strand.
TACATCTTCATCACCACATAGATCAGCCAATTCATCGAGGGAGTCCACCGCTCCGCAATTCGTTGTCCCCGCATTAGCAATAACACAAAATGGTTTTTTCCCTTTTAATCGATCTTCTTTTATTTGCTTTCTTAAAGTACTAACTGAAATTCTTAAATCTTCATCTGTTTCAATTCGGCAAATTTGATGATGTTTAAAACCTAATACTTTAAGTGCTCGATCTACAGAAAAATGAGTTTGGTTAGAAAAATACACAACCGCATTTTCTATGTCATTATTCAGCTTGACCTGTCTCGCTACAGTAAGTGCAGTCAAATTAGCCATGGAACCGCCACTGACAAATAGCCCTTCAGCTGAATCAGGGAATCCTAGCATTGATTTTAACCAGTTGATTGTCGTTAATTCAATTTGTTCAGCACCTGCACCTACTATCCAAGCTGTAGGAAATACATTAAACCCACTTGCTAAAAAATCTGCTATTACACCAACATAATTATTAGGACCTGGCACAAAAGCCATAAAATGAGGATGATCCACATGAGTAATTTGATTAAACACATTGTTATTAAGAAAATGAAGTAACTCTTTTGGATTGGATCCGTTTTCTGGAATCGTTTCAATTAGCTTGTCTCTAAAAATATTACTATCAATCGTTTCCGAAACTGGTTTACTTTTTAAATGATTCATATGATCAACAATCAAGTCCACCGCTTGATATCCTAACTGACGCATCTCTTCGGCTGATAACTGCAAGTTTTTTGTCATTTGGTTTACTCCTATTCTATTTAAAAAGGCGAGTTCTTGCTCGCCTTTTCATTTTTTATAATTTGTAATCACCGATTGCCTGTATTGGATTTTGAAGAATCATGTTGATTAACTGATGGATGTGATTCAATATTTCCTGTATTTTCTCCGCTTCATATACGGTTTGATCATATCCAAACTTTATTGTAAGTTTCTCTTCAGGGAAGCACATAATTCCATACTTTACATGAGGCTCATCAACAACTTCGTAATCTGTGATGGCAAAATTTCTGTTTTCATTTGAAGAAAAGATAGCTGAGTTAGTCGGATAGTTTTCAAAAACCCAAAGATGGTCAGTCAACTCAGTTTTTAATTCACTTTGTTTTTGTATATCAACAAATGAATAGTATGCATACTCATTACATTTCAATGTTTCTAGTTGTACTTTTTGCAGGAAGTCCACAAAAGATTGCGTTTCTGTCCATGCTAGTCGGATAGGCAAAACATTTGTGAACAGACCGAACATATTTTCAATCCCTTCTACTTCGGGAGGTCTGACTGATACTAGATTAGGTAATACTACTTCTCTCATTCCGTTGTATTTGCCAAGCAATATTCCCCATACAGCTAGTAATGCCGAATTCATAGTTATATTGTTTTTAGTTACAAATATCTGTAACTGATTAGTCAAATCCTTATCTAATGTTAAATCCATAAATGTGAAATTTAACCCTTCACTTTGAGTTGGTACTTTCTTTTTAGGAATACTAATTTTCCGATTGTATCCTGATAAATAATCCCGCCAAAAATGACGTGCTTTCTCATGATCTCGTGCTACAGTCCAATCTATGAATGTCTCAAAAGGTTTCACCATAGGTAACTCTGCCGTAGTTCCCGCATTTATTGTTTCATAGAGCTGGAATAATTCGTCTATCAAAATGCTGACGCTCCAACCATCACATAATAGATGATGGGAACTCCAAACTACCTTATGCTCGTTATTTCCTAGTTGGAATATACAGAGACGGGTCATGAGTTCATCATTTTTGAATCCTTGACTTAAATTTTCATTCATCCACTGGTCTAGGAATTCTTGCTGTTCTTGTTTCGTCATCTCAATCAAGTTTTTTATCTCTGAAATCATTTGAACATCATGTAGAACAGCTTGCCAAGGTTGTGCTTGTTCATCTTGCACAATTATCGTTCTTAAAGAATCATGACGATCAACTAATTGTTGGAAACACTGAATAAAGAGATTAATATCCAGCTCCCCCTCAAGTGCCCAAATTGTTTGTTCGAAATATGCATTTGTATCAGGTTCAGTCGCAGCATGTTCATAAATAACTTCCTGGAAAGGTGCCAATGGGTAAATACGTTCTATTTTTATTTCTGGCATTTTTTCTTGTATTTTGATAAGTGTATGTTGATTAAGTTGTTTATCTTTAACATTTAGTAATGTAACTTTATTATCGTTCATTTTGTTTACATCACTTGTTTGCGAATTTGGAAGATGATCAAGCTTTTTAACAAATTGAACCATGTCTCCTAATATAGGAAATGAAAATAAATTTTTTGGCTCCAGCTCAAATCCTTGTCTATACAGTCTGACGGAAACTTGAATCGCTTTTATCGAATCTCCACCTAAGGCAAAGAAATGATCATTTACTCCAATCCGATTTACTTTGAGTACTTCTTGCCAAACACTAGTTAATATTTTTTCCATTTCCGTTTTTGGAGCAATAAATACTTCATTTGTTTGTTTCTCCGGAGTAGGGAGCGCTTTTCTATCTAATTTCCCGTTTGGAGTCAAGGGCAATTGTTCCAAATAAACAAAATAAGAAGGAATCATGTAATCTGGCAAGTGATCTCGCAAATGCTTTCGAAGTTCTGTTGTGCTAATATTTTTCTCAGTTACCACATATGCGACTAAAAATTTTATACCATACTCATCTGTCTGATCAATCACTACTGCATGTTCGACTTGTTTGTAAGTGAGAAGACAATGGGCGATTTCTTCTAACTCTACTCGATATCCTTGAATTTTGACTTGATAATCTTGGCGGCCTAAAAATTCAATATATCCCTCAGGATGCATTTTTCCACAGTCTCCTGTCTTGTAAATAAGACCAAAATCAGGATGTGATACAAATGCTTCATTTGTTTTCTGTTCATCATTTAAATATCCTTTAGCAAGGCCCACTCCCCCGATATATAAATCTCCAATTACACCAACAGGGCACATTTTCTTTTCATAGTTCAACACATAATACGTTTGGTTTGCCAAAGGTATCCCGTATGGAATACTCTTCCAATGCGATTCCACCTGTTTGACCGGATAATAAATTGACCAAATCGATGCTTCTGTTGCTCCTCCGAGTGAAACTACTTCCGCAATCGGAAAATGTCGTTTTATTTTTTCTGGTAAAGAAAGTGGAATCCAATCTCCACTATGTAAAACTAAACGCAAGGAAGAATGTTCAAAATGAGAACCTACTTGATCTAATGCCAAATCCATAATTGCAGGTACTGTATTCCAAATTGTAATTCCTCTACGTTCGACAGTACGGATTAATTCTTGCATGTCTCTTGGATCACGAATCATTACCAACATTGCACCTGTGCTTAACGTTCCGAAAATATCGTATACAGATAAGTCAAAACACATAGAAGAAATACCAATAATACGATCATCTTCATTTACCTGATATTTTTGATTAATATCTTGAATGGTATTTGCAACCGCTTGGTGAGTAATAATTACTCCTTTCGGTTTTCCTGTACTTCCTGAAGTGTAGATAATATAGGCAAGATCTTCCGGACCAGCAATAGCAGGCATATCTTCTGTTGTGTATAATGACAAGTGGTTTTCTGCATAAAGACTAGGTTCTAATAAAAGTTTGCATGAGCTATTTTCTAAAATATATGTTTGGCGATCTGAAGGATGGTCGGGATCAATCGGAACATAAGCGGCACCTGCTTTTAAAATACCTATCATATTAGCAATTGTGTCAACTCGTCTTTGTGCTAAAAGACCAACTTTGTCACCTAGACCAATTCCTTGTTCTTTTAAAAAGTGCGCAACTTGATTGGAGCGCTTATGAAGTTCCGAGTATGTTAAGTAGTCTTGTTCAAAAACTACTGCTACTTCATCCGGTGTACGTTTTACTTGGTCTGTAAATAATTGATATAAAGTAGTCGACGGTATTTTTTCTGTTGTCTCATTGTATTGCTCAATTAAAGCATGGTCTGACTCTTTCATCTGCAAAGATGTTACGTCACTTTGTTTCACTAATTGTTCCAATAAGTCAACAAATTGGTGAAACATCGCTTCTATCACATCAACATCAAACAATTCTTCAACATAGTTCCAGCTAATTAATAACTCTCCATTTTTTTCAATTACCACATTATCCAAATACACTTGTGGAGTCCGAGCATGAATATGGCGAAGTGAACCAAGTTGTTCCCAAGCAAAAGCCCCCGCACCTGCTAGCATCGAGGTGAAAACAATTGGCATAACTGCTTTTGGCGTCATTTGATGATATCGAGTAAAATCTCGAATGAAATTAACTCCATCGTAATGGCGATGTTCGAGACCATCTAATAAAGTAGATTGCGTTTCTTTTACTCTAGTAAAGAAAGATTGATCTGGATTCACATCAACATCCAACAAGATGAGTGAAGTGAAATCTCCCACAATTTTCTCTACTTCTTCATGAACAGGATAACGGTTAAATACAGTCAAATTAATTGCCAATCGACGTTGATTACTCCAATATGCCAATACATCACCATATATTGTACAAAGCAGAGCCGAAGGAGTTACTTCTTTCTCTTGTGCTAACTTTCGTAGCTTTGTCCATATTTCATTGTCCAGGATCTTATTAAGTGATTGGAACTTAGGAGTAGCAATCTCTGCCGGATCCTTTTTTAACAGCAAAGAAGGCGCAAACGGAAAGTCAGGAAGCTTACTTGTCCAATAATCTTTTGCTGTTTTATATTCTGTACTTTGTTCCAGTTCATCATAGATAAACATGTAATCTTGAAAATCAAAAGATAGAGGTTCTAACCTTTGCTCTGGTTTATAATAATAATGAAACAAATCCTGTCCAACGATGTTCATGCTTGCTCCGTCCATTAATAAAGCATCGTATCGAAAACATAATAAATACGTGTCTTCTTTTAAAAGAAAGGCTTTTAATTCAAACAAAGGCCATTGCCCTAAAGGAAATACATGATTAGTCATTCGAGAACGTTCTTCTTGTAAGCGAGCATTTTGATTCCTATCATCTAAATCTATGAGACTTACTATTTCAATCTCGTAATCAGGAACGCTTTGTAATATTTGCTGTTCTCCCTCTGGTAAAATTACAGCTCGTAACATCGGATGACGTTGAATTACCTTTTGAAAACTTTTTGAAAGACGATTGATATTCAATTCTGTTTCATATTCAAAATAAGTTTGAGGTGAAATACCACTTAATTCAAACTGTGAATTCCGTCCTAACATGTACGCTGTCTGAACCTCTGTTAAGGGAAATGGCTTAGACAAATCTTTAACATGGGTTGGTCTATTTTCAAAGTTTTCCGTTTTATGCTCTAACTTTACACAAGTACTAAGTTGAGCAATCGTGGGATGCTTAAAAAAATCTGTTGTACTTATTTTTAAGCAGTCTTTTCTTAATAAATTAATTACCTGAAGTGCTTTAATCGATTCTCCTTTTAAAGCAAAAAAATTATCATGAATACCGATTCCCTCAATCTCCATAACTTTTTCCCATGCATGCACCAATTTTTGTTCAATTTCATTGCGCGGGGCAACGTATGGAATTGATACATAATCTGTTTGTGTTATATCTAATAACCTTTTCCTATCTACTTTCCCATTTGGATTCAACGGAATCTCTTCCACCTGAATCATTTTTTCAGGAATCATAAACTCAGGTAATTTATCACTTAAATATTTTCTGATTTCATCAAAAGAGACCTTATTATCCGATACATAGTACGCAGCTAATAATTTCCTATTTCCATATACTTGATCAACAACGATAGCTTGGTTTATTTCTGGATATTCCCTTAACTGGCTTTCGATTTCTCTTAATTCAATCCGATATCCCCGAATTTTTACTTGATGATCCATTCGACCTAGATATTCAAGTTCTCCATTAGGCAACCAACGAACGAGATCACCCGTATGATACATCATTTCTCCTGCCGTAAAAAGACTCGGTACAAACTTTTCATCTGTCAGTTTAGATTTCCCAAGATACCCTCGTGCTACCGCCACGCCACCAATGCAGAGTTCACCCGGAATTCCAAATGGTTTTAATTGACCATACTTATTCAATATATAGGAATGATAATTCGGGTTGGGACTTCCAATCGTAACTTCTTTGGCAGAGCTCAAATCCTTTACTGTTGCACAAATGGTTGTTTCTGTAGGACCATAAATATTTAAAATTGTCGCTTCACTGATGCATCGAATTTTTTCAACCAAATCAATGGAAAATGCTTCTCCTGCTAACAAAATAGATTTTAAATCTTTTAGAAAATTTGCCCCTTCTGGATCACTCAAAATCACTTCCATTCGCGATGGCGTTGATTCCCATAAATCCACCTTATGTTCTTTGACCAAATAAGCTAATTCTTTTGTTGCGAACTGATCCTCTGTAGCAATAACTACTTTCGAACCTTGTGTTAAAGGCAGACATATTTCTAACAAGGAGATATCAAAAGATACACTAGCAAGAAACAAGAATGACTGATTATCTTTTACTTTTTCTCTCATTACACTTAAAAAATGGACAAGAGATTTCTGTTCTACCATTACCCCTTTTGGATTCCCTGTCGATCCCGATGTGTAAATAACATAAGCTAAATCATTAGGATAACTTTCTCGAACTAAATTACTTTCCTCACCTTGGAAGAGATATTCCTCATCAAGATACAGCACTTCACCCGCAAATTGCGGCAATTCTACTTCTGTTCGCTTGCTCAGTAAACATTTCGCTTGACTATCTTGTAACATATATTCAATTCGTTCATTTGGATAGTTAGGATCGATTGGTAAATACGCTGCTCCTGCTTTTAAAATCCCCACCATGCCAATGATCATTTCCAATGACCGATCTACCATAACCCCAATAATACTTTCTTTCGAAACACCTTTACTTTGAAGAATAGAAGCCAATTGATTTGCTTTCTTATTCAATTCTCTATATGTCAAAGATTGATCATTACAAACAACAGCAATTTGATCTGGGGTTTTTAACACTTGCTCCTCAAACAAATCTTGAAATGATTGAGACAATTCTATGTCCGCCTGACCTTGATTCAATTCTTCTAGCAACTCTTTCTCTTCTTCTGAAATGATACAAATATCTTTCACAGCCAAATTCGAATTTGTTGACACTTGCTTTAAAACATAAAGATATGAATTTGCAAACTGTTGCAAAGAAGAGAATGAATGAGACTTGAAAGAAATTTGAATTTCAAATTCATTATGTATTTCATTCCATTTTCTTTGTATCCAGATGGCTAAATTATTCTCTGCATATTCTTCTATCGAATTTTTATTATGTAATCCTTCCATCCCAATAACAATTTGAAAAGGAGTTAAATGATGTTTCGCTAATAATTCAGAGAGTGGATACTCTTGATTGTCATACCCGAATAAAGTTGTTTGTTCAATCTGATTTACTACTTGTTTAAAGCTGTGATGCGGATGGATTTCACTTCCTAAAGGAATCAATTTATTAAGATTCTCGCTTTGTTCAAGATTTTTTTCGATTACAGGAATACCAATAGTAATTCTTTCTTGATCTGTATAGTGTGCCAAACAAATCCTTGATGCGGCCTGTAACCAGCTAAATAATAATAAATCTTGAGACTTACTTACTTTTTGTATACTTTTACTAAACTCTACATTCATTATGACTTGAACATGCTCGCTACGATTTTCTTTATTTAGTTGGTAACCGCTATTGAATACAGAAAAATCGAGAACCTCGGAAGATAATTGCTCCTTCCAAAACGCCTCTATCCCTTTATTCTCATGAATCGAACTTCGATCTTTAATGTGCATTTTTATCTTTATCCCCCTAATATTCATTTCATCTATTCGTTAATTTTCAAGCCAACTTCAAGCCCATGGAGAAATACTTGATGGTTATCCAAACATAAAAATTGCTGAATCTCTTCAAATTTCATATGACCAACTGAACAAACGCCTAAATTCAATGTCTCAGCCACCATATTTAAGGTAGCAGTGATAATACCAGACTCAATACAAGCAAATAAATATCCATCTGAACCGTATTTCGGGATGGAAGCGTTCGCATTATAAACCAAATAAACTGAAAAGGCAGACTGAGTAAATAAATCTTGGTTAATTGACTCATGATCACTTTTGATTACTTGATCAATATTATTTACAATAACAAGACAGTTTTTTGATGGGTTATAATAATAAAACCCAGCTTTCATACCTTCTATACGTTTTGGTTTTATATAAATAAAGATATCAATAGGGTAGAGTCCGCCTGCACTTGCGTAATGATAGTATATATTTTCTTTCCTAACCTGTTTTAGAGTTGATATGAATTGGGAAAATTCTAAAAAACTAATATGTTTTTTCATATCAAATTGGCGACAAGACCTACGTTCCTTGATTATAGTGGGTAACTCATTTGTTGTTTCAAGTTGAATTTCGGTTGACCGCACAGCATGGTGTGTTCGATTCAATTGTTCACTCATATACTTATCTAAATCTTCTTTAGAAAAGCGAATCTGGTTGCTATATGGATTCGGAAAAATCTTTTCTTGTGTGGAAAATACTTCTCTTGGGGGTAATATGTTACTTACTAACACACGATTTTTTATCATAAGCTCTATTGTTTTTTGTGTCTCTTCTACATTTCCTAACGAAAAGCGCTCTACTAGTTCACTAATTTTCACACCTTTTTGAGTCAAAAAATAAAACTCAGGAAACCATTCAGACAGAACGCCTGCAAATCTTGTTTCTCCTATCAAAATTTCATTATGCAACTTCTCCCAATGCTTAATAGGAGACCAGTAATAAATTTGCTCGCTCATATAACCCTCCATAAATGTTTTACTTATTTTCAAAATACAATTTTCTAATCTACAAAAATAATCTTTAGATTCTGCCCCTTGTCTCATAGTGATTATAAATACATGTACTTCAACGAAGCTTGAGAATAATAAAATAACTTTTGCTTCATTAAATTTTTTTATTTCATCATAAAAAATGATTTTTTATTAGACATTTCACATCCTTTCCCATAGTAATCCTATAAGGTATAAACCATTTAGAACATTGAGAATTTTCATGTATTTCCAATGTGAAATTATTGTAATGGATTGGAAAGCAGATGGAAATAGTTATTAAACAAAATAATATTGAGAAAGTTTTATTTGTTATAGCGATAAAATTTTCTAATGAGATTTATTACAAATAGATTAAGAAAAGAATTTGAAATTTTTCTTTAGAAGTTAGTGTAAAAATGCACATACTATTACATACAAGTGAGTTACTAACATATCGTAATTAAAATAGAGAAAAGACACCATTTAAGGTGTCTTTTCTCTATTTTAATTCCATATACTTTTGCATCTTTGCTATTTTTTAAACGATTTGTAGGAATTAATACAACTCGAACATCTAGCCCGTTAGATGTTCGAATATCTAATAAAAATTATATAAATTAAGAATGTGCTTCAGATAATTTTATAAATAAATACAAAGATATCTTCTCCTCCTACTGTTACAATAGCAATAATCTCTTGTCTATTTCCGTTATTAAATTGTAATATAATTACAGTATGTGAAATTATATTACTTTAACTTTAAAAGCGAAGTGAAAACAACCTTCACTTCGCTTTTTTCATTTGCAATCCCTATTCAATTTGCTTAATTCAGTATATACTTTCACATTATTTGCTTTTATTTAATCGGTTTCTCTGTTTTTAAAACTAGTGAACTTAATGCAGGAACTTTAATTTTATTTTCATGGACAACGTAAAGTGTTTTACTTCCCGCCTGATTCTCGTTTACTAGCACTTTCCATGGACCTTTCGATGGAAGTGTTATGTCAACGGCTTCCCTATTTGCATTGTGAGCCACCATAAAGTATTCGCTTTTATTCCCACTTCCCTTTCCATCTATTGTATAAGCTACAACATTTTTGGGAACATCGATAAAAGCTACATACTTTTTAATTTGCTCTGCAGAAGTCATACGAAAAGCTGGGTATTTTTTGCGTAAATCTATTAAGCCCTTCATATACTCTACTTCATTATTAAATGCTGCACGGCGTAACCAATCCATCTGGTTAATAGAATCAGGAGATTTGTAACTATTATGATCACCATATTTTGTGCGCATAAACTCTTGTCCTGCATGTAAGAATGGAATACCTTGTGATGTTAATAAAATAGAAGAAGATAATTTATGCATTTGTTTTCGCATTTCTTCACTGTCACCTGAATTAGTCAACTCAAGTTTATCCCATAAAGTATGATTGTCATGTGCTTCCACATAAGTTAGCACCTGCTCCGGATCTTGATAAGTAGACGAATTTGTATCATAGTCAATACCGGCTGTAACGCCTTTTTTAATACGGTCTTCCATGTTTTCCTTTCCATTTACAAAGCCATTTTCTTTCTCCTCAAATACACTCCCTTTCAATCCATCACGTATATTATCGTTAAAATGAGCAATTCCATTCATTTTCTCCGCATTTTTTTGATTTGCTTTTAATTCAGCTGCTAGAGGTGTATTTAAATCCCAGCCTTCTCCATGCAGAATAATAGAAGGATCAATTTGATTAACACCTTTACGTATCTCATTCATCGTTTCATAATCATGAATACCCATTAAGTCAAAACGAAATCCATCTAAATTATATTCTTTTGCCCAGTATGTGACGGAATCCACCATAAATTTCCTCATCATTTTTCGTTCCGAAGCGGTATCATTTCCTACACCAGTTCCATTTGCAAGTGTTCCATCTTCATTGTAACGATAATAGTAACCTGGAACTAACTTATGAAAATTAGATTCAGCGGCATTATACATATGGTTATATACTACATCCATCACAACACGAAGATTATTATCATGCAATGTTTGAATCATTTGTTTTAATTCAGTTATTCGAACAGTCGGCTCATAAGGATTTGTAGAATAGGAGCCCTCTGGGACGTTGAAATTTTTCGGGTCATATCCCCAGTTATATTGTGGTTCATTTAAAGCCTCTTCATTTACTGAAGCATAATCAAATATCGGTAAAAACTGAACGTGAGTAACACCAAGATCTTTCATATGATCAAGTCCTGTTTTTACACCTTCAGGCCCTTTTGTTCCTTTTTCTGTTACACCTAAATATTTCCCTTTATGCTTAATACCACTTTCAGGTTGGATGGAAAGATCGCGTACATGCAATTCATAAATAATAGCATCTTCCGGGTTTTTAAATTTCGGTTTTTTGTTTACTTTCCAGTTTTTCGGATTTGTTTCTTTTAAATTAACGACTACACCTTTATCTCCATTTACAGAAGCAGCACGCACATACGGATCAACGGCTTCTGTCCACTTATCGCCAATTTTCACCTTATACGTATAAAAGAGTCCCTTTTGGTCCCCTTTAAGTTCTGCTTTCCAAGTTCCCTTTTCACCTTGTTGCATGTTTATTTCAGTACCTATTTTATCGCTCCATTTTTTATATGTAACTAACTTCGCTTCACTCGCAGTAGGAGCCCATAAACGGAACTTTGTATGTTGCGGAGTATATATATTCCCTAAATCATTACCACCATAATAAAATAAATTATCAAATTCCTCGCTACGAATGACTTTACCGATTTCAGTATTCGCATCAGCTAAGTTTGCTATTTTAACTTTGTATGTTTGTTTTAAATCAATTTTCTGTTCCGTAATTATTTTAACCTTATTAGTAATATCTCCACTATTTTTATCAAAAGGATTAATTTCCTTAATTTTAATGCCCTCAATTTCAATTTTCTGTTCCTTACTATTAAACGGGACATTAGTCGTTACAGTAATTTCATTGAAACTATCAATAGTCGCTTTTTGAATAGAGAGATCAGAAGAAGGCTTAGAGTTATATACTTTTTCGTCACCTGAAAGGATCCATACTTCAGCACGACCATCCCTTATATTTTCAACCCAGTGATCACCTCCATCTTTTTCCCATTCATTGGTACGAACTATAAATCCTACACGATTATAGTCACCATCTATTTTTATCTTAGCGTATTTTCCAAATTCATCTTCACCAGTAAATTCATAAGATTTACCGTTTGCATTTTCTCCCCATACCCAAAGATTCCAGTCTTTTGTATTTCCAGATTTCTCTTTGTAATGAATGATAACTTCAGTTGTTTTCGAATTTGAAACTGCCTTCACACTCTGAAAAGAGAAAACAGATGATAACATAACGATTATGGCAAGTAATAAAAATGATTTGTTAATTAATCTTTTTGTCATTTGCACCACATACACCCTTTCTTTATATAGTACGAGCTATTTATTATGCTCATACTAAATTACACTGCTTAAATTAATGTAGAAATCTCTTTTACTTCACCCCCATATTGACTATTTTCACGTATGTATTTCAATGATCTTTTAGTACGAAAACGTTTGCATTAATGCTTAAAAAAATAGATTTTTTTTGCCTTCATATAGTTGTAAATACTAAAAGATCAGGGAAATCATTTTAAAGCAATCGTTTGTTATCGCTTTCATTTTATAGCACTTACTATTAAGAGGTCAATATATTATTAATTTTCTGTTTTTATATCCTTGAAATCTTATATATTTGTCGTAACTTATTGAAGATAGATGCCTGATTATTGCTTAGTAATTTTATTTTCACTAATACATTGCTACGTAAAAAATCAGCTAATATACTTAAAATGACATTAGCTGATTTTCATAATGTATTAATATATGAATGGAAACTATATTTCTAACTTACTTAATTTTTGCTGCATCAAATGCTTTTTGCACTGCTTGAACTTCAGCTGTATTCGCCCCATATTTATTAGTTGCCACTCGAATACATGCTGATTTCAATTCTTTGAAATTAGATGTCATGTTTAACTCATCTGTATTTGCATAATAGAAAATATCAAACATTTTATCTTCACCAATTCCTTTAACAGTTACTCCGTTATGAGTTCCGCCTTTTGCAATGAGATACGCAACTTTATTAATAATACTTGAATTAAAATGAACGCCACCTTGATCCCATCCATTAAAATCGTTAAATTCACTGTAATCATCTGGATACGGTACTCCAAGTGAAGATGGAACAGAAGCTGGGTTTTCCATATCACGGAAAACAGATCCAGTTTGTTCGCCCATTGTCCAGTTAAAGCTTCCATTATTTACGTATTTCTCAATAGATGTTCCCATAATATCAGATAGCGCCTCATTAATCGCACCAGATTCACCGTAATATTCAAGATTAGATTCGCTAGAAGTAACAGCATGTGTAAATTCATGTCCAGCTACGTCATATGCCTTGACAATAGGATCGCCATATACAAGCATACTTCCATTATTAGCACTTAATGCATTTTGCCAATTTTTCGGATCGTTCGTATCTTCAGAATCCCAAGCATGTACAACTGAAACTACCTTTTGTCCCTTATTATCAAAACTATTACGCTTATATTTATCTTTATAAAAATCAAATACCTTTGTTGCTAAATAATGAGCACTTACTGCTTTTGGATTGTTAAATGTTGTTGAAGTGCTGGTTGCTAGTGTACCAGGATAATAGCTTTCTTCTTTAGTAATATCTCTGTAATTCACATCATATGTTTCAATTCCTTGCCCTCTTGTATAATCAGCAAGTGCATATTTGCCATTACTTTGTTTAGAAATACCAAATGAACGAGATATACCTAAATCATCATTTCCTGTTCCAGTTAATGATGTAAGACTACTTTTTTTACTTTCCTTTAAAGCTCCAACTAGTTTTTCACTTGCTTTTAAGTTAGATTCTTGTACCATATTTTTTAACATATCACCATTTTGTGCATTTACTAAATAAGTTCCAGAAACATAGTTTGGTGTTGCCGCTTCAAATGTAACTTGATATGCATTTGAAGCTTGTCCATTATTTTCATCAACAAAAATAACTTCCTTAACTTCTGGCTCAGAAATAAACTTGATATCGTTCCCGTATTTCGTATAAATATATTGTTTCGCTTCATCTTTTGATAGATTAATAGGCTTTTTCAATTCTTCTTGTTTTAAATTTTGCGCGCTATCGCCTGAAACACTTTTAATAACACCCTTATTATCTACGTGTGCAGTTAATTGATGGCCATATACTTCTTTTCCTTCGTATGTTTGCTGCATACGCACAAGTGTTGTTCCATCATACGAACCACGTTTTTGAAGAACTTTATAATCTACTCCTGTTTCTCCATTGACTTGCTTTGAAGAAAGAGCTTGTTCTGTTTTCTCCTTAAGAGCATCTTTTACTACATTCTCTGGTGTTTTTTGTGACGGTTGTGTAAGTTCACCTGAACGGAATGAGTCCTCCTGAATTTGAACTTGAAGTTGATCTGTTTCCTCTGCATGACCTATTCCGTATGGTGCCACAGCTGTTAAAGCTAATCCTGTTGTTAATGCTACTTTAGTTAATGTCTTTGTGTTTTTCATTTTTTCACCTCGTATAATTTTGAAATAGAAAGCTTGTACAAAGTATACTGTCTATTTATGTCGAAAAAAAGAGAAAATACAAAATTTATGTAATATTATGCAAAATTACATATATGTGGTCGATAAAATAAAAAATGAGCCCTTTTAGGTGCTCATCCAATTGGTTAGTCGTTAATTATCTATATTCATTCTAATCAAAGTACACTTATATCTTATTAACAACATAAAAAACCACTCTTTACTATTTTAAGAATAGTAGATAAATACTTTAGTGAGGCAACGCATATACAAGTTAGATTTTTCAATATAATTTTGTTATTTATGTCTATATCTGCATGGATTGTAACGTTTTGAGACTGCTGAAGTCTTATATGAGTTTCAGGCTTTTTTATCTTGTCAAAAATATCTTTCAAAAATAAATTTGTCTCCCCATTTAAATATAGAAAAGGACATATCTATTGCATGTTATTAACTTAAGGTATGTTCTTTTAAAGCATATTATAAATATACATAGTGAGAAATGAAACAATAATTATTCAAATGAAAAATCCCCTAAATTTTTAAAGCGATTCAGGGGATTTTTTACCGATGATTCTCTATATTTCCATACCGATCACAAACTTTTTTAGGATAATGGTATGTCCAAGTTTAATAGTTTTTTGCACGAGAGCCATCTTTTTTATATTTATTTAATTATCCTACTAAGTTTTTTGTAAAATTCACCTTTTCTTTTTACATGATTAAACTGATTTGGATTAATATTAGCTTTTTGTGAGAGTGCTACAATCTCTTCTTTTGTAATTGAATCTTTAGTATTTATAGATGCTATATTTGTATATTTTCCATCTTCTGTTTTTGGGATTTCTAAAACCCCTTTATTTACAAGATCAACTACAGCCTTATGCTCTGAAGAATGTGTATCTACACCAGTAATTTTCCAATTATGCATAACTTTTGGCGTGTATACACCGTTCTTTACCTCTTTTAAATATGTAATAGCAAGGTTACGAATGGTTCCACCTGTTTCTCCGAATGCATTCTCTTGTTTAGATGACCAAGTTTGTTCAAATTTACGTCCCTCTAAAGCTCCCCCTTTTGCCTGAAGAGCCTCCATTCTATACGCATTCATTCCTAGCGTCATAACATCGCTCATTTTGATTGGTTTATTTGTACGAATAGAGCGTAAATTTGTAATTCTACTACCATATGGTTTTGTTAAGTCAATTTCGTATTTTACGCCTCCAAAGAAATCGTTCGTACTGTATTTAGACGCACGACGGTTTTTATCAAAGCTAACTGTTACATCTCCGGCACGAGATGAGTTAAAATATCCTGCTGCCCATTCCATATAGTCTTTTAAATCTTTTCCAGTTATCTTATATACTGTAATTTCTCCCAAAGCATATTGATAATTATAAGCAATATCTTTCTTCTTTATAGGACCTATATCCAAACGGGCATAATCATTATCAATTTGATGGGCTACTACATCCGCCTTACTGTAATGGAGCATGACTTCATGAAAGAAATCTGATAAAGGTGTCTCTTGAATCTGCACACTTGGAATACCCTTTATTTCATTTTCAGGAACAAGGTTTCTACCCTTTAATCGGGCGACTACAACATTTGCATCTCCTCTCGCATACTCATGAAAAGGTGTTAGTGTTTCTTCAAGTGTAGAATCAGATAATACTGTAGTTCCATCAGCATTTTTTACAGGTATAGCGGTAGCTGTTTTATCTTTTAAAACAAGCTTCCCATCTTGCTTTGTAAAAGTAAGGTCAATACGTGAAATATGCGTTCCGTATTTATCTGGTTCTGTAATAATTACGCCATTTACAACTTCTTTTTTTACAAGTTTATGCATATGAGCCGCAAAAATAGCGCTTAGTTCCGGACAAGCATTCGCAATATCTTGAACACCAGTACCTGGGATTCCATTCTCATTTTCTAGTCCCATATGCATAACCCCTACCATTACATCTACTTTATCTTCTAATTCTTTAATAGCCTTTTTTGTCTCTTCTACTGGATTTTTCACTACTAAACCATCCAAATGATCTGTCCCTTTTTCAAAATCACTAATCATTGGTGTATTCATACCAATAATCCCGACTTTAATTCCACCTTTTTCAACAATCGTATATGCAGGAAGAAAACGCTCTCCATTTTCCTTATAAATATTTCCTGCTAACGTCTTTCCCTTGTATTGCTCACTAACTTTTTTCAATGTATCTAATCCAAAGTTGAATTCATGATTTCCAAATGCCCAGGCGTCATATCCCATTGTATTCATTGCTACCATCATTGGCGATTGTGGCTTATCGTTGAATAATTCTACTGAGTTTCCTTGAATTGTATCCCCGGTATCTACTAATATGGTATTTGGATTTTCTTGACGTACCTTCTTTATAACCGTATAAAGCTGCGTCAAACTTCCACTCATATTTGCTCCATCAAGCGCATAATCCCAAGGCATAAATCTACCATGAATATCTGCAGTACCTAACAATGTAATATTAACATTAGATTCCTCAGCCTTAGAAATAGCTGGTTTGACTGTTACTGCTGTTACAAGAAGCATAAGAATAATAAAATTGCATACATAGTTCTTCCATTTCATTTTTTGCATAATAACAATATTTCTCCCCTTTTTGTACTGTCATAAAGTTGCTTGAACTTTAAAAATGTAACTTATTATTCAAAGAAATTCAACTACAAAAGATAATTTTGGAGGTGGTTTTGCTGTGAAAATATAGAGAATAAAATGCATATATCCCCTAACAGAATAGTATTTTATCGTTTTCTAATAAAATACTTCTTCCTCCAACGTGTGAAGAGCGCTAAACCCACGGTAGATGTATACGTACTTTCAAAATTTTGGACATACAACTCATTTTTGGATTTTATTTCTAATTTTTTCCTTCTATATGAAAATACTGAGATCACTTCCAAAAATAATAACCCCGCTCTTCATTTAAGACGGGGTTACACTTATACAGCAAATCGGATTCAGATTTTTTTCAAATGTTCGTTTCCTCTTCAGGAGTAAAATCTGCTAGTTTCGTATTTTTTTCTGCTTATTGGTTGCTTTCAACTAAATTCATCATAATTTTAATCAGGATTTCTATTTTATCACTCGAAACCTTGATGCTATCCCAAATCGCTCAATAAATAGATAATGATTTTTACTTTTCAACTCCACAAAGCAATTTTATCTCTTTAATTTGTTCTATATGACGCTGTTCATGCAAATAGATCAGTTCTATCCACTGATCAAGAAGTAATTCTCCAAGAACTGGATGCGTCACTGATTTTTTCGCTAATATAGATTCATCTTCTATTGTACTCAGGAAACGCATCAATTCTTTTCTAGAGTCGTTTAACAAATCAACCATTTGCTGCACTTCAAATGGTTCTATACTTGGTTCAATCATTTCTGGGGCTATAAATTTTATCGATCTATCTAATAAAATAGTGTGAATTTCTTTACGCTCATTTAAGATACTATCCATCTTTTTTAATCCCGATGAAATAACTGTTATAACTCTCTCATCTAATAAAACTAAGTGATGACAAACTTGTGCTATACTCCATTTATCCTTATCTGGTTTCCTATTAAATTGAGCATCACTTAACAAAGTAATTTCCTCAAATAATTGATTTCTAGTTTCATAAAACTTGTCATTTACAAATGTATTCATGTGAATTCTCCTTTCGCTAGAACCTACATACTTAAATTCCTACGCTAGAAATATTCTCTATGGAAAAAAGATTTTCCTTCACTATTATTCCAATCCAATCTTTTCTTTCTTTAGTAGGTTCTCTAATTCATGCTGAAATGTATGAGTTCTCTCAACATCCTTGAAGATTTCCTTGAGGTTATTATGCGCTACAGCTACATCATAATACTTTCAACGGAATCCTTTCAATATAACTACATAAAACGTTCCTAATTATCAATCTAGCATTAAATATATGTAAAAAATCACTCTATTCATTCATTTTTAATGCTTATGTATGTACATTTGTTAATTTATTAGTTATATTATGGGTATTGAATGATTACGAAAAGTTAATAAATCGCTTGTATAACACCTTATATTTTTTTATATCCGTGAAAACTACAAAATGTATAAAATTCCATTTGTCAAATGAATTTAATGCGGAAGGAGGTTTGTGGTTACTTCATCGGGATATAATAATCAGTTTTGAACTGATAAAAATATAGGAGGCGACATAATGTTTCGTACGATTTCAAATTTCATGAGAGTAGCTGAGATAAGAAACAAAATTCTTTTTACACTAGCGATGCTAATTGTTTTTCGAATTGGCACGTTTATTCCAGTTCCTCATACTAACGCAGAGGTATTAAAAGTACAAGATCAAGCCAACGTTTTAGGTATGCTAAACGTATTTGGCGGAGGAGCACTGCAACACTTCTCAATCTTTGCTGTAGGTATCACACCATATATTACAGCTTCTATCATTGTACAATTACTACAAATGGACGTTGTACCTAAATTTACAGAATGGGCAAAGCAAGGAGAAATGGGCCGTAAGAAATCAGCTCAATTTACTCGCTACTTTACAATCATTCTCGCATTCATACAATCCATTGGGATGTCTTATGGTTTTAATAATATAGCAGGTGGACAATTAATTACAGATCAAAGCTGGACTACATACTTATTTATTGCGACAGTTTTAACTGCTGGTACTGCATTTTTACTTTGGTTAGGTGAACAAATTACCGCTAATGGCGTTGGTAATGGAATCTCAATGATTATCTTCGCAGGACTTGTTGCGGCGATTCCGAATGTCGCTAATCAAATTTATTTACAACAATTCCAAAACGCAGGCGATCAGTTATTTATGCACATAATAAAAATGGTTTTAATTGGACTCGTAATTTTAGCGATAGTTGTTGGTGTTATTTACATTCAACAAGCTGTTCGAAAAATACCGATTCAATATGCAAAAGCTGTTTCAGGAAACAATCAATATCAAGGAGCAAAAAATACTCATTTACCTCTTAAAGTAAATAGTGCAGGTGTAATTCCTGTTATCTTTGCTTCAGCCTTTTTAATGACGCCGCGTACAATTGCGCAGCTCTTCCCTGATTCAAGCGTATCTAAATGGATAATTGCGAATCTTGATTTTGCACATCCATTTGGAATGACACTATATGTGGGTCTTATCGTTGCCTTCACATATTTCTACGCGTTTATTCAAGTAAATCCTGAACAAATGGCTGAGAATTTGAAAAAGCAAAACGGATATGTCCCGGGTATTCGCCCAGGTAAATCTACAGAACAGTATGTAACAAAAATTTTATACCGTTTAACATTTATCGGTGCGATTTTCTTAGGAGCAATTTCAATATTACCACTTGTATTTACAAAAATCGCTACATTACCACCATCTGCTCAAATCGGTGGTACAAGTTTACTAATCATCGTAGGTGTTGCATTAGAAACGATGAAGACGTTAGAAAGTCAACTTGTGAAGCGTCATTATAAAGGTTTTATAAAAAAAGTGAATTAATTACAAAAACACACTAGAAGTCACAATAGCGACCTAGTGTGTTTTTATTATAAAAACTTATAATAACGGAGGTTTTGTCTTATGAGTCAAAGAATGTCTTATTATGATATTTCGCCTGATGGTATGAAAATTATGATGGATATGGAGAAATACACGAAGAAATCCTCAATTAATCGTGCTGTTAGAGAGCTTATAAAAATTAGAGTCTCTCAAATTAACGGCTGTGCTTATTGTATCGATATGCATACTTCTGACGCCCGAAAATTGGGTGAAGCCGAGCAAAGAATTTACTGCTTAAGCGCTTGGGATGATTGTGATTTTTATACTCCTGAAGAAAAAGTTGCTCTGGAACTATCGGAGCATATTACTCTCATTCCTACTAAAAGAGTTCCTGAAAATCTATATAACCGAGTACGTGAACACTTTGACGAAAAACAATATGTTGACCTTGTGTTAATCATTAATCAAATAAACAATTGGAATCGAATTTCTATCGCAATGGGCAATACCGTAATAAAAAAATAACACTTATCCACCAAACAATATGCGACCGATTTAGTTAAGTGTAAAATAAAATACACCCTATATAAAAACACAGTTGGTTATTTCTCCAACTGTGTTTTTGATTCTACTATCCCTAATCTATATTCTAATGTGTTAATCACTTTCTCTAAATTAACTATTTTTCCTTCTAAAGTTTGAATACGTTTTTCGCTGTTTTCTACATCATTAAACTTTAACTACCTCTCTTTTTTTAACAACCTTCCTTGCTTAAAATAAACTCCAAGTGTAGAACGATTCGCTAAAAATACACCAATCAAGATTAAACAAGCTCCAATTCCCATTGCAGGATTTAATGGTTCTCCTAATACAAAATAACCTACAATAACAGCGATTAATGGGGATACATACAACCATGTTGATGGAAATATTGGATTTGTTTTTGATAAGAGCCAATAATATAAACCGTGCCCACCGATTGATCCTACAAATATGAGATATAAAATTGGCCATTGTACATTCCAAGATGTTAAGACTGTTAGATTAGGCTGTTCCATTACAATAGATACAATTAATAACAAGATTCCTCCATAAAACATTTGAATACCGTTAATCAGAAAAGGTGATACGTCAGGCGAATTTGAAAGTATTTCTTTTGAATAAATAGAACCTATTCCGTAAAATAGTTGCCCAACTATTATGACAAGGCATGCAATACTCCATATGAAAGTAAGTTCTTGATGCATGCCAGGTAAAGATATAAATAAAACTCCTGTAAGTGCTATGAATAAAGCCAAAAACTGTTCTCGTTGCAATTTTATTTTATTTCTCTTTGATTGTAGCAATAAAATCATCATTGGGGCTGTTGCAGAAAGCACTGCTGCTAATCCAGAGGAAATGTGCTGTTCTGCCCAATATAACGTTGCGAATGTCATAAATGTTAAACAAAAGCCAGCGCACATAATACGCTTTGATAATAAATAAGGCATAACACGCTTTTTCTTTAACTTAAAAATAGTAATGAGAATAAGACCGGCCAAAAAGAAGCGAATTCCAGCTGAAAATAACGGCGGTGCACCTGCCTCAATTCCGATTTTTATCGTTAAAAATGTTGTTCCAAAGATGATACATACTAAAATATAATTTAAAATGACCATTTTCCTTCCTCCTTTTTACTCTTGAAATGAGTATAGAGGATATGGTGTATAACAGTGTATCCGAGCATATAACAGTTGAATAAAAATATAGTTGATTGTCAGACTATTTTTCGCTTTAATTAAATTAAAAAGAAAAACAGGTGATTCTATGAAGATAGTACTACGTAAAGAATCCAACATACCATATTACCAACAAATATATATGCAAATTGTTGAGAGAATTCAAAGCGGGATGCTTTCACATGGCGATTACCTCCCTTCTTTACGTTCTATGGCCGATGATTTGCAAATTAGTTTATTAACTGTTCGTAAAGCTTATAAACAGTTAGAAACGAAAGGTTATATACGAATTGAACAAGGAAAAGGTGCCTATATACATAAACGTGTGAACAAAGATTTCAAACCAATTCCATATCAATGGCAACAAACGAAATCCATTAATGTTATGCGTTCTCAATATGTAATGAACCAACATCGTAAATATTTTGATTTTTCACAGGCTGTCCTTTATCCACGTTTATTACCAAATCCGTTTCTTTCAGATGAAATGCACAAATTACTTAATAAGGATCAAATGATACTGGCAACATACGGACCTGTTCAAGGTGACAAAGAACTTAGAGTGGAAATAACAAACTACTTAAAAGAACACCAACAAGTAGTTACAGATCCATCTCAATTATTAATTACAAGTGGTGCCCAGCAAGGAATCGATTTAATCGCCCAAACATTATTAAAGCCTGGAGACATAGTGTTAGTAGAAAGTCCGTGTTATGGAGCGGCGCTTGATGTATTTGTTAATAAAGGAGTTCAAATTATCCCTGTTAGTCTTGATAACAACGGCATTCGCTCAGATTTAATCGATGATATTTGTCAAAGAAAGAATCCTGTTTTGTTATATGTGAATCCTACTTTTCAAAATCCAACGGGCACAGTAATGAGTAAAGAAAGAAGAATGGAACTTGTAGAACTAGCAGAGCTTTATCAATTTTTCATTTTAGAGGATGATTCTTTCGGAGAGATATATTTTGAGGATTTTAAAATTCCCCCTCCAATAAAAAGCTTTGATACAAATGGTCATGTTATATATTTAAAAGGATTTAGTAAAACGTTAGCACCAGGTCTTCGCATCGCGGCACTTGCAGCTGAAGGTCCTATCTTTGAATGGTTATACGCCGTGAAGGCTTCGATGGATATTGGTAGTCCCTTATTGACACAAAAAGCACTACTTCCTTTTTTACGAGCGGAACGAATGAAAAATCATTTAGAAAAATTACGGACTGCTTTACAAATTAGACGCGATTTAACAATTGATATATTATCTCCATTAAAAGAATTAGAATTTGAAATACCTAATGGAGGATTTAACTTATGGGTTACACTCCCTCAGTCAATCGATCCTTTTACATTATTACAAAAAGCGAATGAAGTAGATGTTTCTTTTTTACCCGGCACAGCTTGTCTGATAAACCATGAAAATCAATATAATCATTTGCGAATTAGTTATTCAATGTTAAATGAAAAAGATATGTTGATTGGATTAGAAAGATTACATGATACAATTGCCAAGTTTAAATCAATGATTTAAACTTCAAAACAACAACGAATAACTTCTTATTCACACAATAAAAACCAACACTTTCAAAAGTGTTGGTTTTTTATTTATTTACAAACTAATTTCTGCTGCTGTGAAAGTAATTGGGCCATTTACAAAAAGTTCTGCAGTTGGAGAGTTAGTGCGCACTGTTAAAATATATGATACTTCATCTTGTGAAGAGCCGATTTGATCAACGTGTTGTGCCACTACTTGTGTTACGTCATCATGAAATTCGGCATCAATTTCAATAATAGATTGATATATAAGCTTTCTATTGAAACCACTTACACGATAAATTGCAGTTATAAGATCACTTGGTGTTAAACTATTATTATTTATGTGGAAGAGACCATTCAACCACACTAAATCCCCAGATTTAACATGTTGTAAATTTACTTCTGCAACTGTAGTTAATTCTTCTGAAACGACAATATTATTACTTAATGGTAAGTTGATGATTGAAGAAGATGTATCATAAGCGAATCCTACTAGTCTGCTTTTTTTCTTGTTACTATCACAATCAGTATTGCATCCTTCATCTTTTTTGTTTCCATTATAATACTTACTTTTTCCTTTACAGCACTTGTGATTTTTCTCTTCATAGCTATCGCAATATTTGCAGTAATAATACAATGAAATCTCCCTTTCTAAATAAATGTAATAATATATAATATTATTTCGATTTAGAAAGGATTGGACAAACTAGAATTTTATGAATTTTGAGGTTCTCTACTAACGAAAATTCACGTTAAAATAGTTAATTGGATATCAATAGTATATCCTTGTCCTTTTTATTTGTGCATTTTTTAATACACCAATTGACTGAACCGTAATATTTTTCATATACACTCTATTTTTATTAAGTATCTCCACATTCTTTTCAATAAACACCTTCTATATTTCCTAAAAACATACAATATTCGCATTTAATATTCAGTTAAATCACTAAATTTTTATGTATATTATTTCAAGTTATATTAGCTACACATGTGCAAGCGATATAACAATGATTTTGTTGGTCAAGTATACAAACAATATAACATTCACGTAATAGAATATACTATATTACACGAAAGGAGATAGCGATATTTGGAATTAAAAAAATTTATTGATCCCCTTCCGATTCCCTCTGCAATAAAACCTATAGGAACATATAAAGGTAAGCCGTTTTATGATGTACGTATGATTGAAACGCTACACAAGTTTCATAGTGATTTACCAAAGACGAAAGTATGGGGTTATAATGGAATGGTACCTGGTCCAACGTTTGAGGTAAAAAAAGATCATCCTGTATATGTGAGATGGTCAAACGATTTACCTAAAAAACACTTCTTACCTGTTGATACAACTGTTCACGGGGCGCATGATAACCCAGAAGTACGAACTGTTGTACATTTACATGGAAGCCCCAGTGAACCAGATAGCGATGGTCATCCTGAAGCATGGTTTACGAAAAACTTTCAACAAACAGGACCTAGTTTCGTAAAAGAGATTTATCATTATTCGAATCGAGAACGAGCAACTGCCCTTTGGTATCATGATCATGCACTTGGGATTACTCGTTTAAATGTATATGCGGGTCTCGCAGGACTTTACTTGATTCGTGATAAAGAAGAAAAATCACTACCCCTACCTAAAGGGAAATACGAGATACCACTTATCGTTCAAGATAAATCTTTTAATCCGGACGGTTCCCTATTTTATCCTGCTCAACCTGAAGATCCATCACCAGGTTTACCATACCCTTCTATTGTTCCTCTATTTTTAGGAAATACAATTGCAGTCAACGGGAAAGTATGGCCATTTTTAAAAGTGGAGCCCCGCAAATATAGATTTCGTTTATTAAACGCTTCTAATACTCGCACATACAAGTTCCAATTAAGTGACCTTAGCTCATTCTTTTTAATAGGGACTGATGGAGGCCTTCTTAAACGGCCGATTAAAGTACAAAGTTTAGATGTTTCACCAGCAGAGCGTATTGACATTATTATTGATTTTTCAAGGTTTGAAGGGAAAAAAGTAGTTTTACAAAATGGAATTGATTTAGATAATCCAACTGGTGAGATAATGGAGTTCCAAATAACGAAAAGATTACCCTGCCCAGATAAAAGTAAAATCCCATGCAAATTAAGTAACATTGACTTTATCCCCGTAGAAAAAGTAAAGAAAGTACGACGATTAACATTAAATGACTCAGAGGATGAATTTGGACGACTAATGCTTTTATTAGATGATAAAGAATGGGACGATCCAGTGACAGAAACACCTTTATTAAATTCTTTTGAAATATGGGAGTTAGTAAATTTGACCGTTGGGATTCATCCAATTCATATACATCTAGTTAATTTTCAAGTTCTTGATCGTCATGATTTGAATGGAAACTTATTAGATCCTCTCCCAGCTGATTTCGGTTTAAAAGATACCGTGCTTGTAGCAGGTGAACAGACCGTCCGAATCATAATGAAGTTTGAGCCCTATTCTGGAGATTATGTATGGCACTGTCATCGTTTAGAGCATGAAGACCATGATATGATGAGACCGTTAAAAATCATACCTTCCAATCTTAATAGACACAAATTAAATTGATAGATACATTAAATAACACGAAAGTCCCTTCAGGATTACTGAAGGGACTTTTACATATTTGTGAAAAATGTCTTCATGTACAAGAAGCGTTTTTCAATCTACAACTATTTTTTAAGATTGTATTGCTCTAATAGCTTTTCAAACATTTCTAAAGTAACTGGCTGTGCCGTGGTAGTTAGTTGATACCCAATACGTCCGTTCGTTTCTACAGTTGCTTGTTGTAAATTCTTGATTTCATGTATACCTTTTTCTCTCAGATGCATAAATAATTGTTGTTCTGACATTTTTGCACGTAATAAATTCTTTTTTAAAACTTCTCCGTTTTCTATAACAATAATGCTATTTCCATTTAGAAACTTTTCTACTTTTCGTGATTTCAATTCAAAAAAATGAATGATAAGTAAAACACCCGCAAAAATAAACGCAGCAAAAATAGATGGGACTACTTTCCTACTTAATACAGGTTCTACAATAATACGACCTATAGAAACAACAATAATAATTTCAGCTCTAGTCATTTGGCTAACAGATTTACTACCTGTCAATTTCAAAAAAATAATTCCAGTGAGGATTAAAATAATGCTTTCAAAAAGTATATTCATTACAGCCCAATCCTTTAATAGTGAATGTTACTAGTATTCCCATTAAAGGATTTTTATGATGTTTTAAAGTATCCATTCTCTTTACGTGCCTTATTCTTTGAAGCACCTCTCTCCCAGCTAGTACTGGTAAAGCATCAACTTTCTTCATTGCTTCTACTTGTGATTCGTTACGAATCATTGCATACACAGTATGACCTTCTTTTATTAGCATTGGTATTAAAGAACGTGCTGTTGCACCTGCTACAAAAATTTCCAAATGTGTTTCTTCTTATTTTGAATATCATAATTGAGACGAGACATATATAAGCTATGTATAATAATCAATATGAAAGATTCATCCAAAATTAAAGCTATAATGTTGGCTAGCAACCAATAGTGATAACATGATAATTGAATTTGATGGATATGGAATTAATGAGTATGTTATTGGTCATAGCTGTTCTATCAGTAAGTTAAAAAAAATGTATTTTAACGTAAAAAATGAAGAGTTATCTAATGAGGAGCTTATAAATTTATTTTGTGTACGTTATCATTTTGAAAACATTCCAAAGTCATTACAAGAAGACATTAAGAGTGATGTCGTCATTGACTTAGATACGGACTATATTTATATCCCTAATAGATAACAATAACCCAGTAAACTAAAATGGTTTAATGTAACTTACGATTCAGACAAGAATTTAATAAAATAAGTAATTGCCCAAATGGAAGTCGCGAATTGAGTGACAAAATACATTGTCCATTCAAAAGAAGTCAGTTTTCTCTCTCGTTTAATTTTCTTTAAGTATCTGTAAAATATTAATGTACTCAAAAACATAAGTAATAAAGAGAATTGTTGTAAATCATCGACTATACGTACCGCCATAGACTCCATCACCCTCCTATACAAAATATAGACTATACTTTTAAGGATATCATTTTTTTGGTAATGATTCCCTATATATTTAATGAAGTTAAAAAATGTTTTATGCGATATATGTGTAAAGATAATAAAGTTGTTTAATTTTGTTCTTAGAAATACATTAATCGCCTACTCATAAATTTGATGGGCGATTATTATTTTTGTTTAATAATTGCTTTATTTCACACCATTTGCAATATGCTTTATTTCAATCACGACATTAATAATAGGTTTTGGTCTAAATGATTCTTGCAAGGAATCTCCTAATCTTGGACTTACTGATTTGGAAAAATAAAATTATTATGATCATCTCAATTACCATTATTTTGGAGAAAAATGTGCTATTATATATTCGTAATCAATGAAATAATAAGAAAGAAGGGGTTGTTGTGGAAACAAAGATTATAGAAACAGAGAAGAAAATTGATTCAAAATCCCTTTTGGCTTTGGGATTATTAATTATTTCCGGGATTGTATATCAACTTTTCGCAGTGTTAGGAGATAATATACCTGAAGTATTGGGAATGATTCTTGAAGCTTTATGGAATCTTGTATTATGTGGAATTATAGGATACTATTTTTTAGGGAAAATATCATTAGAGCAATTTAAACATTTTAATATTAAGACATTACTTTGGGGTTTGCCTTTAACAATTATCGTAGGTATGGCTTCCAACTTAATATTCAGTTACATTTTTGAACCTGCAACTAAAAATTCCGTTGCTGAAGTAATAAGTATTTCTATGATTTTATTCCGTGTACCCTTTATGTTAATGGGTGAAGAGTTGATTTGCACTAATATAATTATCGCATTACAAAAATTAGGATTAAAATTTGGCACGGCATCATTAATATGTAGTTTGTTGTTCGCTTTGTGGCATATTCCAGCTTATGGTTTTGTGCCAATGCAGTTATTAATAACTATAATCCCAATTAGATTAGCACTAAATTATATATGGAAAAATTCAAAAAGTATTTGGGTAAGTTGGATTTGTCACTTTATTTTTGACTGTATTTCATTTGTACCAATGCTTTTTAAATAACTATTTTATCCCTCTATTTGTGGGCAGTAAACGCCCAATTGGTGAAGGCTAATAATCAGTGGAGAATGGACACCTCCACACTGATTAAAGTTTCACTTTATTTTTAAGAGGACTTTATTATTTATGTACAGTATAAAGAAAAAGAGCACTCAGCTATTGAGTGCTCTAAAAACATTAATTTTGATTCAAAACATTCTCCTCAAAATATTTCCCCCAGTCTGGTCGTCTTCCATCCATATCTGTAAATCCATACTCTCTTCC
Organism: Bacillus altaicus; assembly: GCF_042136375.2. NCBI lineage: Bacteria > Bacillati > Bacillota > Bacilli > Caryophanales > Bacillaceae > Bacillus > Bacillus altaicus. The sequence goes on from NZ_CM143394.1 coordinate 2,993,486, forward strand.
TAATTCCCATGAACTTAACGCTCGTCCCATTTTTTCATGAACATTTGGATCACTTGCTAAAGCTGCTACTGCTCTTCCAACAAAGAAAGGAGTTTCTGATGCGATAAAATGAGGGTCTTGTTTAGCTCCTTCTCGCCAATTCTCCTCTGTTACACCAAATATATCTAACATCGCTTCTGAACGAAGGAATCCTGGACTAACTGCGACAGCTGTAATATTGTGTTGTTCTAAATCTTTCGCCATAGCTTCTGCTAAATGAATTGTTGAGATTTTTGCTAAACTATAGTACAAATTACCTCGATATTGATAATCGACTCCATCTGTAATTTCAATAACAAGTCCCATTTTATTTTTCACCATTAATGGTACACCGTAATGGCTTGTCATTATATGAGAATGAACAGCTCTTTGTTGCATAAGTAGTCCGTTATGTAGATTGTGTTCCCAGAAAGGTTTCTCCCATTCCGTTAAAGGATCGCCGCCCCAAACATCGTTTACTAAAATATCAAGCTGTCCATTTTGTTCGTCTTGAATCTTTGTAAATAATGCTTTAATATCTTCTTCTACCGTATGATCAACACGAACTGCGATTCCTTTTCCGCCTTGCTTTGTAACAAGCTCTGCCGTTTCTTCAATCGTTTCAGTTCTTCCCATACAGGATAAATTCCCTTTTGTACTTCTTCCTGTTACATATACAGTTGCACCGGCTTCACCAAGCATCATCGCAATACCTCTTCCGGCGCCTCGTGTTGCTCCGGCCACAACTGCTACTTTACCTTGTAATGGTTTCATGTGATTCTCCTTACTCTTTATAATCAAGTATAATTATTTTCGGTACCCCGTTCTGATTTTAAGAAGGGGTTAAAATAATATTAATTAAATTTGATTAGTATTGCACCCTATGCCTCGTTGTGCAACAGCGATGTTCACGCTTTTTTGTTCGAAATCAGCACATCTAAATAGTGCTGATTGTACATAATGCCTAATATGTTTCCGAAGGGATCAACTACGGAAGCTGTGCTGAATCCCACGCCGCGCTCTGTAGGTGCCTCATACTCTTTTGCTCCCATAGACAGTAGCTTATTGAAAGTTGCTGTTACATCATCAACATGCCAGTACACTATAGAGCCAGCTGGGCCGGTCACTGAACCAGCTGGCGCATAACGGCTATCGATTAAACCTAGCTCGTGTTGGTAGTCGCCAATGCGAAATTCGGCATATCCTGGACGTTCAAAGTATGGTTCGCTTCCTAATAGGTCAGCGTACCATTTCTTCGCAGCTGCTAGATTATCTGTCCAAAAGCTAACTGTGGTTAGCCCTCGTAATGTCTGTGTATTGCTCATAATCGATCTCCTCCATAATGTTGAGTAATACTTCCACATACTAAACGAAATAACACCTTCTGAATTACCTTTAATTCACATATAAATAACCCATTCTCTTATTCATATTCAAGAAATACCCTTTTAATGGCATATCATGAACGTAACGATTTTTTGTAATTAAACAATAATATTGTGAATCAACAAGAGCGGTACATACAAACAAGGCTATTCTATTCAAAACAAGCCCCCTCATAAGTATCATTCTTTTTTAAACTGAAAATCCACACGGTTCACTCGTTCTATTTCCTCAATTACTTTGCCCACCCCTTCTTCAATCCTTTCTTCTTTTACATTAGATACATTTAACTTTAACAATCTCTCTTTATGAAAGTTACTTAAATAATTTTTATCAATAGAATCTATGCTTATTTGACTCTTGCTTAAATTTTTAATAAATGTATCCGTGACTATATTTCTTTTCAACTGTAAACATGTGTGTATCCCAATTGGATCTACTGCTCTATAAGTAAACAAATGGGGATTTTCATTTTGAACACCTTCTACTACTTCCGCTAGTTTTTTTGACCTATTGTAGTAAGATGCTTTTATTTTATGTTTATGCCGATCAAACATTCCGCTCTTTATGTAAATTTCTAAAGCAGCTTGCGAAATCATAGGACTATCGATATCTAATATTTTCTTATACTTATAAAAGGCATCTGCAATGGATTGCGGGATGACTGCAACACCGACTCGCAAACCAGGAAAGATGATCTTCGAATAGCTTTTTAAATATATAACATGATTACAATTATCTTGGCTGTAAAACGGATCCACTTTTGAATCAGTTTCTAAATCTGCTAAATAGTCGTCTTCCACTATAAACACATTATATTTCTTCGCAAGTTGAATAATCTTTTCTCTCTTTTCTTTAGAATACGAAGTTCCAAGTGGATGATGAAATCTTGGAGTTGTATAAAAGAATTTAATTTTTTCTGTTCTGAATATCCTCTCTAGTTCATTTAAATCTATCCCTTCATGCGTACGCTTAATTCCGATTACAGGAATGTTATTTGTTTCTACATATTCAATATATAAATGGTAACTTGGCTGTTCAATTAGAATCGTGCTATGTCCATTCGGAAACGGTATAGAAGTCAATATAACAAGTGCTTGCTGCACGCCTGACGTAATAAAGATATTTTCTTCTTTTGTAAAGACTTGATAGTTTGCCAGTTGTTTTTGAATGACTGGAATTAATGATGGTAAACCTTTCGGTGTTCCGTATACAAACAAATCATTTTTATATGTATCAATTGCCTTATTAATACAGTGTTGAAAATCTAAGTACGGAAAAACATCTGGATCTGGTGCTGAGGAAGCAAAATCAATCATCTCGTTATTTTCTATGTAACTCCCAGATTTTTTAACAACATAGTATCCACTTTGAGGTACAGAATAAATAATATGGCGCTTTTCTAATTCATGCAGCGCTCGTATCACTGTGGCCTTATTACATTCATATTGCGTGACGAGTGACCGTATAGACGGTAATTTCTTTCCTTCTTTTATCTCTCCATTTTGAATCATACTTTCTAAATCGTTTAAAACATGTAAATACTTATACATCATTACCACCCCAACATTTAATTTGTACCGGCACAGTTTGCATTTGTTCACATTGTAGCACTAGATCAGAAAGATTACTATATACGTATACTGGCCAGTAAGAAATCAACTACTATGAGGTGAAATTATGAAAAATACAACAAAAGCATATATATCAGCATTACTCTATTCATTTATTATTGGATTTTCATTTATGTTTGTGAAACTAGCACTAACCATTACAAGCCCTCTTGATACTCTTGCTCACCGTTTTACAGTTGCTTTCATAGCAGCAAACATTCCGGTTATTTTCGGTTTCGTAAAGTTAAATATATCATTCAAAAACATACTTGCACTTTTACCACTTGCAATATTTTATCCAGCACTGTTTTTTGCTTTCCAAGCATTTGGTCTAGTATATACAAGTTCATCTGAAGCTGGAATTATACAGGCTGCTATCCCTATATTTACAATGATACTCGCTTCCTATTTTTTAAAAGAGTATACGAATACATGGCAAAAAACGTCTGTATTTATTTCTGTCGTCGGTGTCATATATATATTTATCATGAATGGTATAGGGGCTCATGAAACGAACTTCATCGGCGTTATTCTCATTTTATTATCGGCATTATCATCTGCTTGCTACAATGTATTAGCCCGAAAAATGACAAAGAAATTCAAGTTAATGGATTTAACCTACACAATGACAGCGATTGGTTTTATTAGTTTTAATTTAATCGCTATCGCCAGCCATATAAACAAAGGCACAATAACTGTATACTTTAAGCCATTTACGAACAGCACATTTCTTATCGCCATTTTATATTTAGGATTACTATCATCCTTACTGACAGCATTGTTATTAAACTATTCATTATCTTATATTGAAGCAGCTAAAATAAGTGTTTTTAGTAACTTATCTACACTTATTACTATAATTGCAGGCGTTGTATTCTTACACGAGCAAATTGCCTATTATCATATTATCGGTACACTTATGATTGTTCTTGGTGTAATAGGTACAAACTTTTTGGGCAAAAAAGGAATTATAGCGAAAAAGAAGAATACCTCCTTGAGTAAATAGAAAGTGAGGGGTAAATGTTGCAGAACTCTAATACGATTGATATTCGCAATCTACATGAGCTTGAAAAAGAATTGTCCACTTTATTAAGTAAGCCTATTTCTTCTGGAGAAGATTTAGAGAACTGGCTAAAAGCTCAGTCAAAATTAATATTTAAAATCGAAGAACAATTAAGATTACACCATATTGCTTTTCAATGTAATACAGATAACAAAGAAATAAAAGATACGTTTGAATTTGATCAACAATATGTAAGACCACTTTTAAAACGTTATCAAAATTCATTTGATAATAAATATTTAGAATCACCATTTCGAATGCTACTTGATCCAAAAACTTATAGCATACTAGATAAAAAAATAAAGAATGCACAAACATTATTTTGTGAACAGAACATTGATTTAGAAGTAAAAGAAGACAGATTAGTAACCGAGTACTTCGAAATTACAGGCAGTTTGACTGCACTTTGGGATGGCCAAGAAAAAACAATTACTGAACTACAATCTTACTTACAAGATCCGAATCGTGATATACGAAAAAAAGCAAAAACACTTATCTCTGAACAGTACTTATCTGTTGAAAAGGAACTACAAACCATTTTAAATGAATTAATCACAATCCGTCACCAAAAGGCAAAAAACATTCAATTAAATAATTATCGTGATTATATGTTTAAAAAATATGAGCGTTTTGATTATACGGCTGATGATTGCTATGAACTTGCAGAATCCGTTCGTAAATACGTTGTGCCACTTATTGATAATATATTTAATGAGAAAAAAGCTGAACTTCAAGTAGATACACTTCGTCCGTGGGATCTAAAAGCAGCCGCACCAAATCAAAAAGTGTTAAAACCTATTGAAGACGAGAGTGATTTAATCGAAAAAAGTTCTCATATTTTACAAAAACTAGACCCTGAATTTTCTGCATTATTGAGTCGTATGCATAAAAATGATTGCTTAGATTTAGAAAGTCGTAAAGGAAAAGCACCTGGAGGATTTTGCGAACACTTACCTGCTTCTCAATTATCTTTTATTTTTATGAATCTCAATCATACACATTATGATGTTACTACTTTCCTCCATGAAATGGGCCATAGTATTCATAATGAATGTATGAAGCAGCTAGAGCTACAAAAATATTTAGAAATCCCTTCAGAATCAGCTGAGCTAGCCAGCATGACAATGGAATTGTTTTCGATGGAGTATTGGGATACATTTTATGAGAATACAGAAGAATTTATAAAAGCAAAATTAGATTTCTTTAAAGATATTGTTAAGTATTTACCACAAATGCTTATCGTTGATCAATTCCAACATTGGATGTATGAAAATCCAAATCATACTGCTAAAGAAAGAAATGAAAAATATTTAGAATTACATAACACTTACCAATCGAATGTGGTAAATATTGAAGGTTATGAAAACTGGATAGCAACTGGCTGGTTACCTGTACTACACATATTCGAAATACCATTCTATTATATCGAATATGCAATCGCGCAACTTGGTGCATTGCAAATGTATAAACAATATAAAGAGAATCCTAAACAAGCACTACAAAATTACAAAAAAGCATTATCTCTAGGTAGCTCTAAATCCTTAAAAGAAGTATATGAAGCAGCTGGAATTCGTTTTGATTTCTCTAGTGAGACAATAAAAGAATTAATGGCATTTGTAGAGGAGGAATTGGAATTACTTGAACAAATATAAATAAAAAAATGCATCTATCCTTATAGGTGCATTTTTTATTGTTTTTTTATTCACATCAAATTGAATCTTTATCTCGCTTTATTAATAAGCTCTATATATTGCAGGTCCCCATATCCTATTGTTGGAAAAAGATTAAACAACCTTTTTAATAACTCTTGTGTTGGTAAATCTTTATTTTTGGAGATATACTTTACTACTACATTATTTTCTTTTAGCATCTCTAAATATAAATCTATCGCCTGATGCATTACAGGTAGTATCTCATGAGATGGCTTTTTATGATTTACTAGAACTTCATTATAAACTGAAAAATAGTTCCCTAATTCAAGTTCAATTTGACTTACTTTAAATTCATCCTCTCTGAAGCTATTTAAGTATACTTTGCCTTTATAACCAGACTGTTCAAGGTAAAAAAGTACGGTAAGTAGATTCATTTGGCAAAACATATCTTCACCAAACCATAAAACGATACATTTATACTCTTTCTTAAAAAGATTCTCTAAAGGATGAATAACCTTTTTCATATAATTTTCTACAGTACCTTGGTGTCCTTCTGCTCTTGTTTTAATAAACTCATCATCAAAAACCTGTGTAGTAGTCGCATTTACACACATGGCTTCATTAAATGGAACGTAATCAGACTCTCCCATTAGTTTTTCACTTTTAAATTCTTCATACATAAATTGACCATTTAATATGTTTAGTACATCTTTATCAAATAGCTCACTCTTCGCATTTCGTAACTGATCAACCTGTATTTTTCTAGAAATATTCATTTTAAACTCTCCTTCTATATTTATATTGAGTTTAACAAATGATTGAATAGGCATTTTGTTAAGTTGAAATTCTCTTGGGTTAATTCCAAAAACATTCTTGAAAGCTCGGCTATATGCTTCTTGCGAAGAATATTCGTAGTCAAAAACAACATCAATTATTTTTCTATGTTTCTTTAAATCCTCAGTAGATAAATACAGCCTTCTAAGAAGAATATAACGCCTAATACTTATACCTGTTACTTGATGAAACTTAAAAGAACAATAGTAAGGAGAATACCCCATATAACGAGATAATTCATCTAATGAAAATTCCTTAATCAATATGTAAAGCAGATATTGTTTAACTACATTATAACTATAGTTGAACAACATCCTATATAAGTAAGTTAATTGCTTACTAGATCGTATTTATTTTTTTAATTAAACATACTGATCTAGTAATCTATTTAAATATACTGCGTTTTGCGGAGATACTTTCTCAGACAATCTAGCTGCAATAATAATAGGAGCCCATTGAAAAATCTCATCTCTTGATAAGCCAGTATTTCTGCAATATATATGTAAATACATTTCAGCTAACTCTATTGAAGATTGTGAGTATAATAAGTATGTTCGAAACACATCTGCCTGAATATCACCTGAACTAGCATCTACCCAATCTATTATTTTCACGTTCTCAATACCCAAAATTAAATTAAACGGATGGAAATCTCCGTGGCATAGTCTAGAATCAAATACAATCGAATTTAACTTTTTTAATATATTTTCCTTTTGGTTTTCATCCAATTTATGTACAGATTTAATTTGACGCTCTAACCTTTCTCTCATTGATTCCATTTCATCTGTATTCACACATATAGCATGAATCTTTTTTTGTTCATTAACACAAATACTGATGTAATGCTCTGCCTCATTTAGATTATTAAGCAGGAGATCACCAATATTGTCCCCTTTTACATATTCCATAATAATAGCTTGTCTATCTTGCACCTTTGTCACATCAAATACATTTGGAACTGGTAGTCCACATGAATATGCGTATTTTTGTTTTTTTGCTTCATTAATAGACTCTGTATCCGGAAGATATTCCTCAAATAATTTAATGATTTTATTTTCATAAAGATATATCTTCGAGTTATTTCCTTTAGCTATCGGCTCACCTAAATTCAAGTTTTCCCTCCTTAAAACACATAGTATTATTCCTGACACCCTTGTTTTAAATTCACTATATACGGTAGGAAATCCTTCTGCTCATATAAATGCTGTTATTGCAACAATCTTTGAAATTACAAAGATTATATACGTATCGGAAATAACATATATTTTATTTTTTACACAGTTATAAAGATTCTTTAATGAGATTAACAATTTTTCGTTTCGTTTGACTTAAATAATTTTTATTTTTAGTAGAAATTAATATACCAATCGGAATTTTAGAATTAAAATTTTTAATCTTAAAGGATAGAACTTCTTCATTTAAAATTGTACCTTTCGGGATAATTCCTATGGCATTCCCAAAGAGCATTTGCGGAATAAGGTTTAACGCACTACAATTGTATACTCTTTTAAAAGATAAATTATTTTCCGCTAAGAAAGAACTTACAGATTGATAGGAATAACAACTATTTTCACCTACAATTATGGGGTAATCTATAATATCAAATACTTCAACAAATTCTTTTTGTAATAAAGGATGCTTCGGATGATTTACTATAAATTCAATCTGTTCATCACATATTGGAGTGAATTTTACATTTGATATATTTTTATTATTTCCGCACACCGCAAAATCAATCTTATTATGTTTTATCATTTCTGATAAAAGCGCTGTATTTCCCACTACAAAATCACAATGTATATATGGTTTTTCAGCGTTTAAAAACTTTAAAATTATCGGCATTAACCTTTTAGCAACAGATTCTAATAGGCCAATTCTTAAACTCCCTCTCTCTTCATTACTAATACGTTGTGCTTGAGATATGGAATACTCCCAGTGTGTTAATAAGTTTTCTACCTCCTCTGCAAAAAGTTTGCCCTCTTCTGTTAATCTTGCATCCCATCCTCTTTCAAACAAAAGAAAACCAATTTCATTTTCCAGCTTTTTTATATGTGTTGTTACTGTTGATTGTGCATAGTTTAATTGTTTAGCCGCTTGTGAAAATGTTCCTTCTTCAATAATTTTTTTAAAGGTAAGTAATTCTTTCATTTCCATTTGATACACCATCTTCATCGGTTTAATTGATAATAATTTAATATATTTTCAATTATACAAATGGAAGTATTGGAAGTAAACTAAAACCACAAGAAAGGAAGTGCTCTAATATGCCATTTGTAACCGTTTATCACCCTGAAAAATTATCCGATAATAAGTTATTAAAAAATGTAAGTATTCAAATTCATCATTCGTTAATTAAACATTTTAATATCCCTGAAAATGATTATTTCCAAATGTTTTTACCTTATCCGCCTCATCAGCTTTTTTATGATTCATCTTATCTATTAGAAGATCCAACAAAAAGATCCCATAATATGATTTATGTTTCTATTACATGTGGACCAGGAAGAACAATTAATCAAAAAAAAGATTTGTATAAAGCTATAGCCGCTAGTACGGCTAATATTTTACATATCTCTACTGCTGATGTTTTCATTACTTTACATGAGACACCTATAGAGATTTGGTCATTTGGTCAAGGAATAGCTCAAATGTTAAATCAGCATAATAACTAAGCTTATTCCTTAAAACAAATTAAACTTACCCCTTCCTATAATTATATAGAAAGGGGTAAGTTTAATTTTCTAGGAATATCGGAATGAAACTCCTGTGTATGCAAAATAGAAAATGAATACCCTTGCTGAATAAATGATATTTCATTTTGTTTACTTTCAAATGGAACATTATTTTTCTTAAATTTATTTTGGATTTTTTGTAAAAATGCATGATCCGGTGTTCCGAATGAAACATGTACTTTCGGTGGTAAAGCTTTCATCGCAATGGGAATCCACGGTCGCTGCCACCAGGTTGCAACGATATATGCAGTGCCACCTATAACAAAGTTGAAAATATCCCCATCTTCCTTCGTTTTCATGTCTAGATTTGATTTCAACCATTCCGTAAATACAGGCACACTTTTAACCGGAAGACCAATTTCCCTTACGTATAAAATGTTTAACGGTGAATTCGGGACTAATACCTCTTCTTTAACATAACTATGTGCGATAATTTCGAGAAGATTTCCATCACTATCTTTAAAGTATAAATTGAATAGACCGCTCTCCTCACCAATTGTATTTCCATCTTTCCATTTCACAATGAGTAATCCAGAACCTTCAAGCCATCTTACTGTTTCATGAAATTTTGAATATGGAATCTCAAAGGCGAAATGCGCAGGTGCAATTGGTTCATATACTTCTTGAAAACTAATTGTTGTATACGGTGTTACTTCAAATTGAATAAATGATGCGGTTTCTTTTTTTATTGGAAAAGATAATATGTCTTTATAAACTTGTTTTACCCCTTCTATAGAAACCGTTTGTAGTTTTATATCTGTAATCACTTTACATTCCCCCTTGTTTCTTATTATCTATTCTTATTGTATTACACTTATAAATAGATAAAATCAAACCGAAGGATGGATTTTTTATATAAAAACTACAACTTTAGTATGAATATGTTAGCTCCAATTACTTTTTATTTCCGCTATAACAACTTCTGGTTTATCCCAATGCAACAAATGTGTAGTGTCAGGGATTAATTTTACTTTCGCGCCAGTTTTTAATTTGAAAATTTTCACTGTTGCATCTCTATATTCATCCCATATATGCGGAACTGTAGCTCGAAGTAATACAATAATACACTATGATTTAACAGCAATAATCATAAACCTTTTTGAATTCGTACGAATACCTTTTTCAGAACTATTAGTGTCAATGAACTTTTGTAAAATATTAAAATCCTCTTCCACTTCTCCAAATCTAGGAATAATAGGCGTATGTTTTAATAAAAAAATGAGATCTTCAGGCGTACTATAATAATCAGTAACATCATATTCACGTACTTGTACGAGTTCAAATCCTGCACTAATGAGTTCACCCATATATTTATCTTTTAACGTACCATCTCTTTCACCTAAACATTGCCCTCTTCCAAATGCTTCTTTTAAATTTAATTTATCATGCTCACTAACTTGTTGTGTTAAGAAAAAAGCACCTTTTTTCATTACTTTTGCTAATTCAGATGCTACAAACGGTGCATGACAACTTGAAGCAATATCAAAATGATCATGCGGAAACGTTAAAGATTCAGAATCCATTTGAAGAAACTCAACGTTTTCTATACCTGATTTTTTCAAGTTGGAATGTGCTGTTTTGATCATTCCATTAGAATTATCTATTCCAATCAGTAATGCAGCTGAAGATGCTATTTTTAATATATTCTCTCCTCCACCTGTGCCAACATCAAGTAGAATATCTGATGGTTTACATCTTTCTTGCACTTCGCCATAAAAGTCCCAAGTGTCACCTACAGTTTCACACTTTAGCTTACTAAAGTCCCACCCATTTAATCGTCCCACTTTATCATAAAAACTTTTATACTCTAATTCATTCATTTTATTATTTCCCCTTTGTAAAAATGCATTAACTGTTTAGATGATTCTCGAAATAGAATCATAGTTGATATTATCGTGAAAGGGCTTACGTCTTCTTTTATATCTGCTACGCATTTTTTCAGCCCCAAACAACTAGTTACTTCGAACAATACGCCATTCCATCTATCCCACCTCATTTGGAAGATTATATGTATAATAACTTGTAACATTATTTAATTATATATTATAAAATACGAATTATTAAGATAATATATATATCCACACATCGCATTCAGTTTACATAATAATATTACAGTTTGTTTTTATCGATATATTTTAAATGTGCCCTTCCCCAACCACACATACTATCTAAAACAATACTGACTGTTTTTCCATGTTCAGATAAGCTATATTCAACTTTAGGTGGTATTTCTTGATAAATTTCACGTTTTATTAGTTGATCTTGCTCTAATTCACGAAGCTGCTTCGCTAATGTTCCTTGAGATATGTCTGGTATTAATCGCTTTAATTCACCAAACCGTTTTGTTCCATCTGTTAATAATATAAATAAAATAAGTGGTTTCCATTTCCCCCCGATTATTTGTAATGTCGCTATTACTCCTTTTAATTTCGGTTCCTCTAAATTCATTTTCCTCACCACTCCCCTCAAATCATAAATTATAATGAGTAATTTTTTATATTATGTATCCGTATAACAAGCGATTAGTACGAAAGTTGCGACTAATTACATATAAAGTGCGTACTTTTCAATAGTCATTTTTTAACGAATAATAAAAACAACACAATTTCATTTTAAATCTTATATTAAGGGAGATGTTTAATCATGTCCATTACTGTATTAAAAGATAAACATATCGTTATCATTGGTGGGAGTTCTGGTATTGGATTAGCTACGGCGAAACAAGCAATTGAACAAGGAGCACATGTTATTATTGCAGGGCGCTCAGAAGTAAAGTTAAAGGCTGCTCGAGAATTAATAAATAACAACAACCTTCAAACTTATATAGTGGATAATCAAAATAAGAAACAGTTACAAGATTTTTTCAAGAAAGTTGGTAATTTTGATCATTTGTTCACACCAGGTGCCTCTTATACACTTGGGTCAATAACTGCTACGGATGATATCCCCGAAAGCAGCTTTAACGGAAAGTTTTGGCCACAATATTATGCCGTAAAATATGCAATTCCTTTTCTCTCAAACTCTGGATCTATAGTATTAATGTCCGGTGCATTTAGTCAAAGGCCACTTAAAGGAGCGCCTGCTTACGGAGCTTGTAATGGCGCTATTGAAAGTTTAGGGAAAGCTTTAGCTGTTGAATTAGCTCCAATTAGAGTTAATGTTGTTTCTCCTGGAACGATACGAAGAGAGAATGAACAAAACGAAAAAAGACTAGCCAAGATTATAAATCTCTTTCTCTTGTACAGCGAGCTGGATATAATGACGAAATTGCACATACCGTCCTGTATTTAATGCAAAATAGTTTTACTACTGGAAACGTATTGTTTCCTGATGGAGGATACACATATCATTAATTTGTAAAAATTTAACGCCTCCTTAGATTAACTAGTATTGAGGAGGCTAGTATTATTAATTTAGAAAGTGATCTAATAATGTAGGATCTTCAATCTGCGAAGAAAAACAATAGTGTTGGAAGCTTGTAAGCAAGTGAATTTTATGACAACGGCAACATTACGGGCATAAAAAACCAATTGATTGAGAGCAACTGGTTCAATAAAGGTTTTATATTGGATATTCATTCAACCAAATTAATGCTTGTTCATAATCATCAAAGAATTTCACAGATTCTTTTGTATTGGATTGTTGTAAATAATTCATTATCTCCCCTTCTTCAAGGAGAAACGCAATTGCCTTACTGTGATTCAAAATGGTTTCATTGAAGAACTTATCTTTCCATACTTTTTGAACAGAAAAATGATCTGGTGTGTATCCTTTTCTATCCACCAACAATTTGAATTTCCGACCCTCAGAAATAAATTGCTGACAAACCTGCTCGAAGCCATTAAACCATTCATAAACATCATCTGTTTTAATCTTGCCAATTAGATGGGTAACAATTAAATCTCCTGAAACTGTTGTGCTGATATTCTGTTTACTCAACTTGGAATCATCTCCCTTAGTTATAATTATGCGTAAAAATCTCATGAAATCAATAAGGATAAAATTCTTACGCAATAAAGCAACATTATTTACGAAAAGAGCCTAAAGAAAAAAGGCATATCAATAATGCCATTTTTCTTTATCATTATTTAATTGGATAACAAACCTCAGTAACCCACTTATTAGGATTCGATTCCATCGCGGGGCTAACATGATAAATATTAAACATCGATCCCGTTAATTCATAACCTTCCGCTTCAATCCATTTTGCCGCTGCTTCATTTACGTCTGTCATTTGTTCATAACTTCCGTTTACTATTATAGATGCTACCTTGATTGGCTCTATCTTTTTAAAATGAACATCTTTTGTATTTTCGTACTTCCCTAAAATATTTAGCTGTATTTCTACATCTACATCATTTCCCTTGTATTCTTGATCATGGAAGACAGCAATACTATAACTTGGATTAGCTATACTAATATTTTTAACATTAATTTCTTGCATTAAAATACTCCATAAATCTCCTTCGCAATTATAAGATGGAATAACCTTTCTAACGCTTGCTACTTTTCTTTCTGGAATTTCTTTTAACGAAACATGATAGTTCATCTCAACAAAATCCTCTCTCATCGTTTTCAGTAAGTCTTCGAGGAAACGTAATTGTTTTTGGAGATTGTGCATGTCTTCCTTTATTTGAGCACTACGATTTACAAATTGCGATTTTATTACTTCAATATTTTCACTCTCTACTATTTCTTTAATAGCAGCAATATTAAATCCCATATCTTTTAACGTTTGAATTTGATTTACTTTCTTTAATTGTGCAGCGGAATAATAGCGATAGCCATTTTGTTCATCTACTTTTTCTGGCTGCAATAATTCCACTTTATCGTAATGTCTCAACATACGTATGCTAATGAAAGAAAGTTTTGAAAAATCCCCTATTTTGAACATTAGCTCCTCCTATTTATTACAATTATTCGAAGCTCAACTTAAGCTTAAACAATGACATAGTGTGAGAGTCAACTATTTATAACGGTTTAAGTGATTATTTAATATATTATATTTACATAATTAAAAACCCTTATGATTCATTTACCAATTTACTTTTCAATGCAATACATATTGATATTAATCCATTTACGGTCAATAACATAACTATAATACTAGTGAGTAAAGCTACATCTGCAGCAAACATTTTAATTGTCTGCCACGGTGAATTTGTACTATAAATAAGAAGTGGAATTAAAATAATAGATAATATTAGAAACAAACTCCCTAGAAAAAACCAGATCATTTTTTTACGGATTTTCTTACGTTTATACTTTATTATTAGCATAATTGCTGTAATGAAAAGTGCGAATATTAATATTGACATAACAATTTGAACTATTGGTATATTTTTTGGTATATCAACCGGTTCTTCACCATTCAAAATATTAATAATCCCTTTTTTAAATTCTGGTAGTGATGCTTCTTCTAAAACATGATTTTTATTCGTTAAAATCACAACACCCCAGCCAGTTTCATTTAAAATAAATATTTCTGCATGTGAATCAGGAGTTGAGCCTGAATGCCAAACCATCTTTTCGTTTCCATTTACATTTGTTGTCCTCAGTCCAAAACCATAATATTTCGCTGAATCTATTTTGTATAATGAAGATAAATAAAGATCCATACTATCTTTATTTAAAAATTGTGTATGCTCTTGGTGATTCAAAAACTTAATGAATTGAATCATATCTTCTAGATTTGCTGTAATATAGCCATATGGTGACCCACCATTATCATACGACACCGCACTTTTTCTTGGTATTCCAAACCATGATTGATAACCTGTTAAATAACCCTTTTTATAAGAATCTTCACTATTTGCTGCTGCACCATTCATTCTTAATGGCTGGAAAATTTGCTTCTCCATATAAGTAGAGTATGTCTCTTTTGAAACTTCCTCAATAAGTGCACCAAGAACGAGATAATTTGCATTACTATATTGATATTTTTGTCCTGGGGGAGCAGTTAATGTTACATTCGACAGTTTCATTACATTTTCTTTTATAGCCGTAGTAGTCTTTGATTGCTTATCTGATAATGCTAAACCTTCATAGGTACTCATTCCACTTGAATGTGTTAGTAGATGTTGGATTGTTATATTTGAGGCCGATTGATTATCTTTTACTTTAAACCAAGGAAGATGTTGTTGAACTGAATCCTCTAAATTTATTTTTTTATTTTCTATTAACTTCACTATAGCTAGACCAGTTAAAGATTTACTTATTGATCCAATTGCAAATGGTGTTTTACTAGTTATCTTTTTTTCAGATTCTCCAGTAACCCCCCATAATTTTGTGTAAAATACATCTCTATTATGTACAATAGCTACTGAAGCTCCTGGGATTTTATGTTCCTTTAAAAATTTTTCAATATAAATATCTAAAGTAACTCTAATATTTTGCTGAGCGTAAACTTTTGAATGTACAATACATAACATTAATACATTACAAAGTATGCAAATTAGAAATACTTTATAGATAGTTTTCTTCATTATACTTTAGATAACTTTCTTTTTTTATAACTTACTAAGCTAATAAATACTACTACAGAGAACGTAAAACTAATCATTATTAATATAGAGTTCCACCATTGATTTTCTGCTATTCGATATAAAAGATTAAAATTAAAGTTATTTTCACTGTTGGTTGGATTAAGGGATTCAGTTAAAAATATTGAAAGTGTAGTTTGTGAAATGAGGTACGTAATAAATGCGACGAATATGCCAATTATGATTAATGTATTAGATTTTTTATTTACATTTTGAAGTTGTTTCATTTTCACTCGCAGATCAATTTCATTTATCTCCAAAAAGTCTTGAACAAATAATTGAGGCGTTCCTAGGTCATTTATACTTTCCTCACCATGTTCACGACATTCTTGGATATGCTCTAAAATTTGTTGTTTAATATTTTCCCTTTCTTCTAAACTTATATCGTATTGCTTTAATTCCTTAAGTACGCCAGTTAAAAATTGCTGTTCTTTATCTTTTAATTCATTCCTCATTTCAGAAGGTCTCCTTTCAAACCACTCTTTAATAATATTTTAATATCAGATTGCAACTCTAACCATTCATTAACTTTCTTCTCAAGACGTAATTTTCCATTTTCATTAATTTCGTAATAAATCCTAACTTTACCACTATCCGTCACCTCTTGATAAGTATTAACCCACTCTTGATTTTTCAGTTTAGTTAAAATGGGATAAATACTTCCTACTCCTTTCAATTTTAAATTATGTACTTCGAGTTCTTTCATAATTTCATAACCATAACTTTTCTTTGTAGACAAAATAGACAATACACACATTTCTAAATTCCCTTTAATTAAACTTGTTCTATCCATAGGATAAATTTAACAGAAATATATACTTCATTCAAGTATATATTTCTGTTAAATTTAAAAAATCAGAAAAACCTCAGATTCTTTTCATCTAATCCGATATAGAATCCAGAGTTTTATTTATCATCCTGAAAAAATAATTTTTATACAATAATAATTATATAATAAATTATTATTATTAAAGCGTTAACACTCCATCTCACCGATGTAGTTCCTACTAAAACTTAGTAAAAACATATTTAATCATGTTTGCCCACCTGCTATATCTTTCAACTTATAATTTACAAATAAATTATTTAAGTATTACAAGTGACTTTTTTTAAATCTTTTGTCAAACTAAATTTAAATTTTAAAACCAACAAGTTCTTCTCCAAACAAAAACTCACTTGCAAATTATTGCAAATGAGTTTTTAATCCCTAACTGACCAATATTTTTTATTCTTCTTAGTTTAATTATTTTTCTCAAGACATTCATAAACTGCCATCATTTCTCGCTTATTCAACTCACGAATTCGATTAAATATTAGAATGTCTGCAACATCCTCAGTTCGTAAGCTTTCATCTACAACATTACTAACTTTTCCAGTTAACCATGTTTCTACGTTTATGTCATCGACGATTTCTTTACGTCCTTCATCGTTAATACCACTTGCATTACAAGTTACACACGGAATTGTTAATTTAAACACACCGTCATGCAGGTTATCTTCTGTTATTACTTTCTTTCCGTTACAGAATGGACATGGATTGCTTTTTTTAATTTTATTAATTTGGGTAACTAACTTTTTGTAACCAAATGCTTCATACACATATGTTAGTTTTTTATATTTTCCATTTGTGAAATACTTATCTATGATAGTTTCTCTTGTTTCATTGACATTTTGGAAATCACAAATAGTCACCTTATTATTATTGCTGATGGATTCAATATTACCTTTAATTTCGCCCCAGAATGGTAATACATTTTGGAAAACCATTTCATAGTTTGAAAAGCTTACTTGTTCTAATTCAAACATTTTCAGTGCGACTTGTGTTTTCCTAGACAGCAAAGAGAGATCTTCTGTCATAATCATATCGTCACCTACGATAGATTTCAATTTGATGAGTACAGGTAAATCTCCTACAATTTTTAATACTTCGTTTAGTGGCTGGTTAATAATATCACGAATATCTGTATCTCCGAACTTAAGCGATTTATGGTGATTTAATACAGTCCCCTCACAAATTGGACATGTCATCATTTCTTTAGAAGCCTTAATATCTTCTTTAATAGCTGCTTTTGAAATAACAATATACCCGCCAATAATCGTATTAAATCCTACCCATGTTCTACGTGTCTTTCCTTTCTTATCATAAAAGGACTTATCAAAATAGCCGTACCAAAATGTATGTTTCTCTTCCTCAGACATATCATCATAGCTCTTCGTCAAATCGTGACCTAGCTCATTTTTAATTTCTTCAAATAGAAATTCTATTTTCTCATATTGATAAAACTTTAATATTTTCATGATTTCCGGATAGAATAGACCATCCCAAAATGGAATGTTTTTATCTTGAATTACAATTTCCTTATCAAAGATTTCTATCTTAAGACGTCCTGAACATGATGGGCAATGATTATCCTGAGAATAAAAATCGAAACTTCTCGTATCTTTATTAGTCGGATGAGCAGCTACAATATGATTGATCAATCCACCAATTTCATATAAGAAACTATATTGACTATACAAATGTCTTTCGAGATCAATAGCAACAACAGGTGCTATTGTATCAGATTCATATTCACCGTAAATTAAACGAGCCATTGATGATAAGCTTTTTAATATGCCACCCTTGTAGATGTTTTCTGCATTTTTAAAATAAGAAATATGATTTTCTTCTAAGTAGTTAATTCCATTTTGTTGATTCAGTGTTGAAGAGATTTGTAATGGAGTAACTTTATCTATATCATTTTTTTGACGATAATACTCATCATGACTCACAACATCAAGATGTTCTACAGATGCATGTTGTCTTTTACCAAAATCAACGATAAAATCAGAGCTTTCTAACATATAGGCATTATGTTCAATCATTACGATAGAGACTGATTCATCTTGTAAAATCCCCCTGACACTATCGATAAATTGATTTAATATATTTTGTGATAAACCTTTTGAAGGCTCGTCAAAAATAAATAGTGTATGTGGGTTTCTTGATTTTGCAAATAGCTCCGAAACTAAATGAACACATTGAAACTCACCAGTTGATAATGTTTGTGTTTTTCGTTCTAATGTCAAATAACCAAGTCCAAGTTTGATTAATAGACTCAAACGTTTATAAGCGATATCTTCATTAGGAAGTTCATCAATGATATCCTCAATCGAACGTTCAAAAATATCATCTATATCTTCACTATATTTTGTAAGTTTCTTTTTAATATCAAGAAAAGTCGCAACGGTTGAACGACTTGTAATTGATTGATTTCGATCTTGTCCTACCATAACTAGTTTATCTTTTGGATATCGTTTCAGGAAATATTTGGATATGCATTCATTAACAAGTGTTGATTTACCACATCCAGATTCACCTGTAACAGTTACAAGTCTATTCTTAGGAATCTGAAATTCAATCATTTGGATGTTACGGCAATATAAATCATGGAATGCATAATATTCTGTTGGTATTTCATGATTTATTTCCCAAATTATTGGCTCTGGCCTTGGTGATTCTTCAACAATTGTTCCGCCATATTTCCCGCTACCTGGCCCAAAGAACAATTGCTCATCAGTTGTATCAAGTACTGTGTCTGAATGATCAATAAGCCAAATTTGATTCTTACACCCTAATTGTTTAATCTCTTCCAAAATTTTCAATAGTGTTTTATGATCAAGCCCTACTGAAATTTCATCAATAATAATTACAGTATTTTCACTTACTGCCATAAATTCTGCCAAGTACAGTCGTGTGATTTCTCCACCTGACAATGTACCCATGATCCGATTTAATGTTAAATAACCAATATTCATATTAACAATGTTTTGAAGAATATGTTGTTTCGCTTCACTAATATTCAAAACTGCGGCTAACGAAAGAATAGATTCTACACTTAAATCATTAATATCTGAAATTGTATGTGGTTTATCAAATAATTCAATTGTATATTGTTCAATTTCTTTACTATATCTTCTTCCTTCGCATTTTTTACACTCAATATTTTTAGTAGTGCCGCGTCCTTTACAACCAGGACACCAACCTAACTGGTTATTAAATGAAAAGACCTCAGGAGAAAGATTATATTTTTCAGCAAGCTTTTCACGTATCTCTTTAAAAACACCTGTATGAGTACCAATCGTTGAACGTGGATTAGAAGAAATAGACGATTTCCCTAGAAAAAGTACTAAAGGCATTTCTTCCATCTTAATAGCACTGAAATTAGTTTCCATAATATTAGGAAATAAATACTGATACTCAGCCTTTGGTAATAAGGAAACAATGCGCTTCTTGGATTCTTCACCAATTGTTTGACAAAAAGTTGTTTTACCAGATCCAGACAATCCAGCAATTCCAAATGATTGATTTACCGGTATTTCTTTGTCTAATTTATTTATATTGTTCGCAATTAATTGATTTACTTTCATAGTAACCTCTATTCTTATTGTTTTTAAAAAACGTTTTTATAAGATAATAATTACACAATGAATATCAATTATATAATTAATATCCTTTCAACTCATCGGTCTTATCTTAACCTTATATTTGTCAAACCAATACTCCCACTCATCTTTTGAAAATTCTTTCTCTTCTCCTTCTAAAACTGAAGAAAAAAGATCTAAACAAATATGCCAACCTGCTATATCTTTCGGAGTATGATCTGTGAATTCATGAATGAATTCTTTAAGTAATAATAGGGATCCATTTTCTTTTTTATGTATTTCAAATCGGACACGATCTTTATCCCATGTGAATTCTAAAACTGAATTCATTTGACATTCTAAAATATCAATACTTATAAATGTACCATCCATCATATCAAACTTTATAATTCCACCTGTCTTAAGGTCTTCTATTTGTAAGTTAGACATCCACTTTTTTAGTTTGTTATTATCTGTTAACACAGACCAAACTTCTTCTATCGTAAATGGAAGATGACGATCAAATTGTACTAAGTATTCATTATTTTGCTTCTCTATTATAGCTATCATTATTCATAACCCTCCTTCTACCTTAAATAGAATATATGTTCTCTTTTATTATTTTACTTGATTTTACAAAAAAAATAAATCTCAATTACATAATTTTTACGGTGTTTTTACAATAAAGGGCTTTGTTATTATCTAAATATTCGCTATGATTATTTCATACAGATTGTTCTTTGAAAACTGAAGATATGAGGTTGGTACGAGAAAAGATTCGTTCCGTAAAATCTTCAATCACTCGCCAACATACTAAAAGAGCGAAAACCAAGCCTTGACGTTAGTATGGATAAGACAATCATAATCGCTAAAATGCGGTGGGTTCTTGCCAAGGACAAAAAGAAAATGGCAATTTTCGGGTGTTGTACGACGGGGGAATATTGACTATTTAGCCCCCATTTTATGCACAAACTAATTATTTCCTCCTTATTTTCATTACAAAAATAAAAAGCAGGAAGAATGATATCTTCTGCTTTTATAATAAAATGTACATTTCATATTGTTCTAATGCATTCTTTTCAAACCCAGATTTCTTTAAAAATCCCTCAAGTAAACTATTATTAGGAAACCCAATTGATAATCTTGATAATTTCAATTCTTTACTTACTACTTGTAATAATTGCGACGCAACACCAATATTTCTATAGTCTTTGTCTATGAAAATAAAGCTAATTTTACCTTGTTCATTTACACATATAGAGCCTTTTAAATCATTATCAACATATGCACCGTAAACTGTATTATTTGTTTTTTCGATATAATCCATATCATTTTGCCAATTTATATGGAAGTTAAGCCATTTCTGAATTTCGAATTTAAATGATTGAAATTCTATTTGTTTTACTTCAATACCTTTTATATCCTTATTAATTATTTTAGTTAAATCATTTAAATTATAATAAGAAAGTTCATATACTTTTTCATAACCAAATTTATTATAAAAATGAATCGCTCGGTCATTACCTACAATTACTTCAAGAAAGAGTTGCTTGCATCCATTTTGAATCGCCTCTTCTTTATGCAGCCCAAATAACTTTTGACTTACACCAATGCCGCGATAATCCGGATGAACAGCTAAAGTTCCACAGCGCATTGTTTTTATACTTTCATAGACCTTTATACCACCAAGTATTACACCAACAGATTGATTGCCATCTAAAGCAAGAAAGGAGTGTTCTAGCATATTCCCTTCTGGTCCAAAAAATCTTTTAATAAAATCTTCTTTTGAAACTTCCATTTTAATAATGTAATCTGAAAATCCATCCTTAAACGCTTCATACACTAAATCTATACTTAGTTCACTACATCTTTTGTATTGAATCATATAAGTATACTCCTCCGCTATAACTTGTTATATACTACATTCAAACACATGAAATGAATTCCCTCCACCATATCCATCTTTTATTTCATGAACAACAATTTGACTAAATCCATTAGCAATAAGTATATTTTCAAATTCTTTTAAATTATATAGTCTTATAGGAAAATCCATAATCTCAGTTTCTACTATTTTTTCATCATGAATGATTTCATATTTTAATTTAATATTTAAAAGCTTTTGCGCCTCATCAGATGATACTTTTTTATACTCAACAATTAATTCATTGTTAATTTCTTTTCTATTTGTCTCTATCCAATCTAGAATTTGTTCTGTTTCACTTCCGCCTTGTACAACAGTAAGAAGTAATTTTCCATTTTCCTTTAAGTTGTTTTTCATATTTTTAAGACTAGTGTCTACTAAATTATTTGGTAAAAGTGAAAATGAACCTATAGGAATCATAATAAGATCGTATTTTTTATCACTATAGTATTTTTCTATTCTTCCTTGTGACACAAGCGGTTTTAAGTTTAATTTTTCTGCTTTATCTTTACAAACTTTAAGCATATCTTTCGAAATATCGAACCCTTCTATATTCACACCATTTTGCATAAAGGGAATTAACATTCTACCATTTCCACACATTGGTTCTAGCACTTGTATATTTTTATCTTTTGCAAAAGAAAGATAAAAATCCAATTCTTTTCCGGCTGCAATTGATTTATCACTTTCATACATCTTTGTACAAAGTTCTCCATAATACGTATGCAATTGTAATTCACCTCTTAATTTGAAATGAGTGGGATATTCCCCCTCTTGTTATCTATTGTTAACTACAGTAATCTCATAAACACGTAAAAAAGTAATTAAATGCTCACATGCTCGTTCACATGCTAACATTTTAAAAATCTTTTGTTCTTCTTTCGTTTTATCATTCGCTTGATCTGAAGCAGCTTTTAAACATAAAAAGGGCTTTTTATTTACATGACACACGTAAGCGAATGCTGCCACTTCTTGATCAACGGCTAAAGCACCATATACAGTATGCAGTAAATATCTCATTTCTGAACTTCGAATACGTTGATCTCCAGATAGAAATGTACCAAAATGGACCGGGTCATACGAACGCAATTTCTTCATCCGTTTTACAAGTGATTTAGTTGTTTCAATGGGTGCTGTTCTACCATCATATAGATTAAAACTATTTTCTCCTGAGCCAGCCGCTGTAACATCATGCTGTAAAGTATTAAGAGCTACAACGATGTGTCCATTTTTCACTTTATCTGATAGGCTCCCGCAAATTCCTGTCATAAATAACTGGTCTGGTTGGAATTCACTTATTAATAGTTGTACACAACTAGCAGAACTTACTTTACCGACACCAGTTACGACTGAAATAACTTCTAATTCATTAATAGAATGAAAATGAAATTCCCAAGCTGCTCTTTTTTCTACACGCTCACTTGGATAATGTTGATGCAAATACGTAAGCTCTGGTTCCCATGCAGATACAATTGCAATCCTTTTCATTACACACTTCACTTCCTCCTATTTTTATTTAAATAAGTCATCTATACTTTTCCGTTCATAATCTGGTATCCACTCTTTATACTTCTCATATAAATTCCGTATCATTCCTTTATTCTTCGCGATTACTTCACATCCTCTATCATCATAAATAAACATGATAATATCCTTTGTTACATTTATAAAAAATACATCTGGATATGAAATTTCTTTTTTCGTCCTAGACGTGGACGTAGGTCAGGGAAATCTTCATGATTAGCTGCTTGAATAAGCGGTTCATATTTAATATCTTCCACAAAACATTTTAAGGAAAATTGATATGTACAATATAAATCAGCTTCTTCATCTTCAAATAGAAAAGGTAATGTTTCTTGTCTTATATGAAACTTTAAATCCCTCTTTTTAATAAATCTATTATATACATTTATTTTCTGCGGATTTTTTATATTTTCCTGTTTAAATCGATAAACATTTGTGACTAAAAAGACGGTATCTTCTTTTGAAAATATATCTTCAAATAAGTATTTATTACATGTATATATTTGAGAGAAGTATTCCATGTTTAAATCGTCGGTTCCTTCTACATTTTGATATTTATCTTTACCAAAATCAAAATGTAGATGGTTTTCCCACTGAAAGTATATGTACGGTACTAACGTAACTCCTGGAAATGTTTGATTCATATATTCTTTTAATTGCATTTTTATACCCTTCCTACTCTACAATTTCTTTTAAATGCCAATATGCTTCTTCTAGCCACGGATGTATGACTTTTAATGTATCTTTTCTTTCCCACAAATATGAAATATATACAAAAGCAGCATGTTCCAAAGATTTTTCCAATCCTTTTTTTACCTCAATTAAATATGATGGTGTCCCTATTTGATCCCATTCTAATTTATCAGCAATAAATAATACTAAATCCATCTTCGTTGCATGTTTACGCAAAGTAGTGTGGCAACTGATTGCATTTAAAACTTCTTCGTCTTCTATTTTAAATATCTCTTTTGCAATTACACTCGATAATTTTTGATGAATAATCATTGGAAACTCTCGTTCTTCTTGTAATATTTCTATTCCGAATTTTTCAGCAACTGCAATCCGCTCCTCGTTCGGAAAGATCGCACTAATATCATGTAAACATCCTGCAATCGCTGCTTTTTCTTCATCTTCATAAAATATTTCCGCAATTTTTCTCGCCTCATTTGCCACACGAATTGAATGTTTATATGTAACTTCTTTATTGTATTTTAATAGAAAAGCTTTAATATCATTTTCTATTTTTCCAGTTGTAGTAAATGAATATATATCATTATATAACATAGCAAGTCCCCCTTATAACTATCTTTCAGTATAATGTGGAGTTAAAATATCCTTATTATTTTGTATTCGTTATGAATGTTTTAATTCCTTTTTAATACGATACATGAAATTTTATGTAGAAACATTACTACAAAATACATAAATATTTGATATTATAGTAATGTTGATTAATTGTAAGGAAAGGAACTAACTATATAATGAATAAAAACATATTAATTATTGATGATGATAAAGATATTGTAGAATTACTCGCTGTTTATTTACGAAATGAAGGCTATAACATTTATAAAGCTTATGATGGTGATGAAGCATTACAAATGATATCTACATATGAAGTTGACCTTATGATTTTGGATATTATGATGCCCAAACGAAACGGATTAGAAGTTTGTCAAGAAGTGCGTGAAAATAATACTGTACCTATCCTTATGCTTAGTGCAAAGGCTGAAGATATGGATAAAATTTTAGGACTTATGACAGGCGCAGATGATTATATGATTAAACCGTTTAATCCACTAGAATTAGTTGCTAGAGTGAAAGCTTTATTACGAAGATCCTCTTTCCAAAATGCTACTTCCCAAAAGAATGAAGATGGTATTATTCGTATTCGTTCTGTTGAAATACATAAACATAATCATACTGTTAAAGTAAATGGAGAATATATTAAACTCACATCTATTGAATTTGATATTTTATATTTACTTGCGAGTAATACAGGAAGAGTTTTTAGTTCCGAAGAAATTTTTGAACGCGTTTGGAATGAAGATGGTTATGGTTCAAATAAAACTGTGATGGTTCATATTAGTAATTTGCGGGATAAACTTGAAACAGTAATGAATGGAGAAAAGTTTATTCATACTGTTTGGGGAGTAGGCTATAAAATTGAGAAATGAAGCTTTTGACATATTAAAAGATATCCCAAAATGGAAAATTATTTTTTGGCTCTTATTAGCTATCACACTAACCCCTATTACTGAATTAATTATTTATCGCCTCGTTACTAGTGTAATTGAGAGTTCACTTACTTTAAGCGAACTAGGAAAAGAATTCATTAGAATTTTTGGCCATGAAAAATATATTGGATTAAAAGAGTCTTTATGGATGATGATTGTATCTTATTTGTTTTTATTTTCTATTTTCTCATCCTATTTATACATTTTTTATCGTCATGAAAGAAAGGTTTACTATGAAACTTGTATAAAAAAAATGATTGAAGAGATTCGGTATATTGCAAGTGGAAACTTTAATCATAAAGTTTCCATCGTACACCATAATTATTTAGAAGAACTGGCAACTGGGGTCAATCAAATTATTGAGCAATTAAAAGTTTCGATTGATGAAGAAAGACAGGCAGAACAAGCAAAAAGCGAACTTATTACAAATGTATCACATGACTTACGAACCCCTCTTACATCTATAGTTGGATACGTAAATTTAATCCATCATGATAATTATAGAGATGAAGTAGAATTACGATACTATATTCAAGTCATTTACGATAAAGTAACTCGTCTTAATGCATTAATGAATGACTTGTTTGAATATACACGCGTTCAAAATAAAGAGTTAAGTTTATATTCTGCTCCCATTGATATTGTAGAATTGATTGGACAATTAACTGTCCAATTTCGGATACAGCTTCAAGAAGCTAATATTGAATGTCGCCCTTCTTTCCCATCTCAAAAGCTAATGGTACTAGCTGATGGGGATAAATTAGTACGTGTGTTTGAAAATCTAATCATAAACGCTATTACTTATGGAAATGATGGAGATCATATTGATATTACCGCTTACGAAAGCAATAACATGATTACAATTGATATAACAAATTACGGACAACCTATCCCTAGTACTGATTTACCTCATATTTTTGAACGTTTTTATCGTGTTGAAAAATCACGTTCAACAAACACTGGTGGATCTGGGCTCGGATTAGCAATTGCAAAAAGTATTGTTGAATTGCATAAAGGAACAATTGAAGTATATAGCGATGATAAAAAAACAACTTTCACTGTAAAACTACTCCCTTATAAAGCTTAATACCACATATTTATAGGTTCAATTTTTTATCATATAAGAAATTGAACCTTTTATATTCCATCAATATCCAAAATTTAATAATCCTTTATAATTCTTTAGAAATTCTTTACCTTTTCTTTCTTTCTAATTAAGCATTCCTTTTTACAATAATATTATTGATGTAATAGTAGGAGGATCGCTTATGCAATTCTTGAAAAAAATAACAGTTTTATTATTATCTTTTCTCATTACTGCACTTATCGTTTTATATTTTTACCTTTATGTGAATGGTCCAATTATTCAAGCTAAATCAGCTATTTTAATAGATACTAATTCTGGTGAGATTGTTTATAAAAAAAATGAAAGTACTCCCATTCAGTCGGCCACTTTATCTAAATTAATGACTGAGTATATTGTGATGGAACAACTTCATGATGGCAAAATACAATTAGATGAATCTGTACAAATAAGTAACGACGTTTTTCAAACCGAAACGAGTCCTATACATGTAACATCGAATGATAAAACAACCGTTCGTGATTTACTAAATACATTGCTTTTAACCGGAAATAATCGTTCTGCACTTGAACTAGCAGAACACATTGCTGGAAATGAAGATAATTTCACATCGTTAATGAATGAAAAAGCAAAACAACTAAAGTTATCACAACAATCTCTATTTTTGAATTCCACTGGAATAAATAGTGAGAAGAATAAACAATCGATTACAACAGCAATAGACGCAGCCGAAATAGCTGCACAATTAATAAAAGACTATCCAGATGTATTAAATATAACTAAACTAACCTCTTACCCATTTACCTTCAAAGATTTTCAAGTTCTCAACACAAATAAAATGATTTATTCTCTTGATAAAAACATTAAGCTAAAAGGTGTTGATGGCTTGCAAACTAGTTTGTCAACTAACGGTAATTATAGTTTTGTTGGTACAGCAAAACAAGGAGATACAAGGTTTATTTCTGTAGTGTTAGACGCCAATGAAGAAAACACGGCTTTTGTTGAAACAAAAAAGTTACTTCAATACGGTTTTGAACCTACCTCATATTCTGCACTCCAAGCTTTCAAAGACGCTATTACATCTTGGACCATTTTACTTCAGTTTAAAAATTTAATTATACAAACGATTATGATCTTTTTAATCATTACCACCTTAATGTTTTTACATATACGTCAGAAAAAATCAGAGGATTTTAACTAAAAGTTCTCTTTTATATAAAAAGCCGACTTGCTAAATGCAAGTCGGTTTCTAAATCTATAATCCCCTTCCAATTAAATTCGCTGAAACGGGCTGAAGATTTAACTCTCTCGCCCATATAGCTATCTGACCAATATGATGAATTTCATATGCAATTACATGCCTTAAAACTTCACCGTATTTATATGTTTTATCTGTCCATGAAGCCTTTAATATTTTTGATTCGAAGTCCGTCAGACCATAATTGTAAAAAACTTTCTAATTCTCGCCTATATAAATCAGATAACGCTTTCACTTTTTTGATTGATTGATAATCTTTAAAATGTGGTTCATTATCTTCTTTTTCTTGAAGCGCACTAATCCAGCTGTACTCTACATCTACAATATGGAAGAGTGGTTCTAAAATACTCCCAACTCCCCGCCAACACGTTTGCGAAGCAATTCTTCCTCTGTAAGCTGTTCACACCACTTAAACCAATCATCTCTTACTTGCCTCTACATAAGCTTTTCTCGCAGGTGTTATATAATGATTCAAATCTTTATGCAGTTCAATAATTGATTTATCTTTAAAATCCCTTATAATCCGTCTAGCCATCGCAATATCTAAAGGAGTGTCAACATAAATAGATACATCAATTAAATCCCGCATGCTACTATTTAAGTAAGCAAACGGATAATCTACAAGAATATAGTCTATATCATAATTATTTTTATAGGTATTCCGTATTAGTTGGATTTAATTGATTACCGCTATTTTTAAAGATGACATATCAGCGATATTTTATGTCTATTCCGTATAGGTGTTAGCAAGTTCGTTTGCAAACTTGTTAGCACTTTTTTATAAAAATTGTATAATGCTTTACAAAGTAGGAATCCGTTTTGATCAATCTTTTTTCAAAATGGATTCCTTTTGTCTCTTATCAATATTCAAATGTTACAGTAGTACCATTAAAACCATTAAAACCATCAAAACAATTAGAGCAACCACCACAACCAAAACAACTAAAGCAACCGAAGCAACCAAAACAACGAAATCCACCACAACGACCACCACCGCCACAACCGCCACAACGACCACCACCGCAACCGCCACAACGACCGCAACCGCCACAGCGACGAGCATCATCTTTAATATAGTAATATGGATATTGGTTTTGCTGGTCCCAATACACAATATTTCCAGACTGATAATCATTAAGGCTTAACGCTTGTAGTTCTTGTTGAAACTTATTCATCTTCATGACCTCCGTTTATAAACTACAACCCCATCGATGCTTTCCTATATTTCTGTTCGTTAAATCTAAGTAGAAATAGCGCTATAAACTAGGTTCAATACGTACACCAACAAAATATGACCTATCACTAGATGATGCACCTTGTTCATATGCCTATTTTTAGGTTATTTTTACTATGGGCTCATTTTTATAAATGGAAATTATAAAATATGAATTTAAACAATAACATTTAGATTTATGTCATCATTTTCTAGTTCTATAGTCGTATATTCCATAATTTTGTTTGGTCATCTTCGTATTTCCAATATGCACTCCCATCTTTATTTTTCTTCGCTTCAATATCTGCTATATCAGAGCTAATTTTATAAGTATTTATAATTAGTGATTTCTGCTAAAAAAAGTCTATTTTTATGAATGGCATATCAGCGATATTTTATATCTATTCCGTATAGGTGTTAGTACTTTTTATATTGCTTCTATTACATACACCTTCATAAATACATCGTACTTTGCTGCTAAGTCCTCCAGTTTCTTTTCTCTGTATTTTGTAATCGTAAAAAAAGGAACGCTTGGCATCTTAAAAAATATTTATACTCTTTATTGTTTCCATTCATATTCTAACATGCTCATTTCCCATAAGTTCCAATACTTAGCTCCTACTTTTCTTGACTCTCTTAATAATCCTTCTTTTACAAATCCTATTTTTTCGTAACATGAAATGGCTGACGTATTAAAATCATAAACACCAAGAGTAACTCTATGCAGTTTCAATTCTTCAAAAGCAACCTGAAGTACTGCTTTCATCATATATTTCCCTATTGAATGTCCTCTCATTTCCGTATCACCAACTAGCACTTTTCCAATTCTTGCAGATTTATTTATATTATCTATTTGTCCAAGCGAAATATGACCAATAACTGCTTCAGTCTCTTCATCTATTACTTTGAAAGCGAGTGTATTTGCACTTTCTATATATTTCTCTAATTGCTGTTCATTTAAAGGATATGTAAATGCATTTCCTGACCATTGTATTAAAAATCCTTCGGAATCGACCCAATTAATTAATTGTTTGAAATCAGTTCTTGTAAATTGTTTCAGCTTGATCACTCTCATTCTCCTTTCACACAACCTTTTATACACCTTCAAATTTATTTCTATATGAAAAATATATTCCCTTTTAAACAAAATAAAAAGCCATTCATAAGAATGGCTTAGCATCAATAAAGCATAATTAATCTTTATTTGCTACGTCAACACCGTTAAAATCAAACTCATCAGTAACAGTTGTAGCAGGTGGTAAAATTGCTTCAATTTTACAAAGAGATATAATTGCTGCAACTGAACCAGGAATAGCAGCTAGCTTAACAACATCGCAAGTTACCGAAGAAACAGTACCTATATAAGTACGTCCTTCAGTGTTAATTCGCACTGTTTTATTAATTAATTTTTTAAGCTCATCTCTAATTCCTTGTACACAAGAGCTGTCACATTTCTCATTCTTTTCCTTTTTACACTCTTCAAAAATGTCCCAACAATCATTATGCTTACACGTACATTTCTTTCTACAATTATTAAATCGAGAACCCAAAACCTCACCCCCTAATCCTTTCTACTAGTAAAGTATGTCCAATAGCTTAAAAGTGTACGAGACAAAAGCATAGAAACAAAAAAACAAACACTTGTACTAAACCTTCTTATTTATACTTTTAATAAGCCGGCTCCTTGAATAGGGACCACCTTTTCCTATTACTTCACATATACATAGGCTTTGTTTGCAGTGATATGGTGTATTTTTCCTTTACCATTGTGAAATATACATTCAGAAAAGCTTACTCCAAAATAAGATATTATTTAAAATCTTAACGCTTCCTTCAACAAGTGTTTGTTGATTAATATCATAACCAGTAGTTCTCTCAACTATCTCTTGAAAATTAGCATAGTTTGTATGAATTCTATATCTAGTAGAAAGCACTCTATCATATAAAGGTAAAATAATAGGTTAATAAACAAGCCATTCTTTTACTAAAACATAGAATAGTATGAATCCTATTGAAGGGAGGTATAAAAGAATGTCCTGGAAAAATGATTGCTGGAGTTCTAAGAAAAAGCATTGTTGTGATGACTGGTGGAAATCTAAAGAAAAGAATCATTGTGATGATGATTGGAGTTCTAAGGAAAAGCATTGTAATGATGATTGGTGGAAATCTAAAGAAAAGAATCATTGTGATAATGATTGGAGTTCTAAAAGAAATAAGTGTCGTTGTAAATGTTTCTTTATTTGTTGTCATTGTAAAAGAAAAAATTGGTAATATTTTCAATATCGACTTAAAAGAGAGAACATATCTTTTGTGACCGATAAATACTAGAATGTAATATACAAAAAGCTGACTAAGTATAGTCAGCTTTTTGTCAATGAACACGTAGAGATTTATTTTAATATAGTTCTTATTAGAAAAGGATTATTTTATATAGATTACTATAAGCATCCATAAAGCCAAGGCGCCAATGATAGCGAGCGCTATACGTGTAGATAGTACCCTTAATTCAAAGTCTGTTTTCTTGGAGGGTTCAGGATATGCAATTATGTAGATTCCCTTTAATAATGCAAGCCATGCAATAACCGTTAGGAACCCCTGCCAGTTGAATACCCATACATTATGTAGGATTACACTACCTAACCCTAGGAAAATCGATAGAAAACCATACATAATACCAAATCCTCTGTCTTCAACCACTAATTTTTTCAATTCACGTAGTACCGATGGACGTAAGAAAAGTATTCCCGATACGATAACCGTTATCCATCCCCAAAACAATCCTAAAAAAGTACTAGTTTCCATTATTAGTTCACTCCCCTCAATTATTTATATTTCAGATATTCCCCCCTTTAGAACAATTCCAACATCTTTATATATAGGCTAAATTCTGCTCTTTTTTAATACAAACATGGCATATTCTATGCCCATCCTTAATCACCTCATTTCTCTACAAAATGAAATTTTTATATCATTCTTCATCATCATCTATCCGAATCAACCGACGTCGCTTTGTACTATTACCGCACACTTTTTCATAGCTTGGAGCTAACATGCACCAAAGCCAATATAATGATTTATTCGCCTTTTCACTAACCTCTAAAATTCTCCCCTCTGTAATAAAATGATCACCTTGATACAATGTATACTCGCTTGTCCCATGGAATCATCATTATTCCCCTCCCTATTAAAATAGCGTTTTTGTTTCAAATAATGCTCTCATTAATTTGGACGCATTTACCAGTATATTTACCAAAAAATTCATGATATCGTTAACTAGTCGAGTACGTCATTACTTGACGATTACCCTTAGGAGCCCCGCAGACAATCGGGGTTCCTTTTATTTAAATAAGGATTTTGTTTAAACTTTACAAAACTCACCTATATTAAAATATCTTCTAAAATTCCCATTGAACATTTATAATACTTTTAAACGGTTTAAATTCTACAATTAGTAATGGAGGCATTTTAATGGGAAACATCCCAAAAGTATCATCACACCAATCAAATCCTAATATACCCTCACAGCAAGTGAACCCTAATACCCAACAAGGTAATATTAAAAAAACAAGACGCCGTATTATAACTACTTTGGCTATTATATTACCTATAATTTTTGTCCTTCAATATTCTCTGAATAACCAACAAGAAATGATTAAAGAAAAACAAATCACGCTGAATACGGAGCAACAAAAATTATCTTCTGTAAAGAAGGATGGTCATTCCCTTAAGAATGATGTTAAAGTTTTAACAGGTAGTGAAGAAGAAATTTTAAAATTCGCAAGGAAACTGTATGGATTTTCTAAACCGAATGAAACTATATTTCAAATAACTGAATAAAATTACACTGCATTACCCAAAAGGCGATTTGAAGATAATCGCCTTTTTATATTTAATTTCTAAAGAAATCATACTAATCTCTCTTTCTATCATATAACTATTTTATTTAATTTGTTAAAATACAACCGCTTGTCCATTTCACTTTGCTCTGTCATTACATTTACTATTATTAATACGATTTTTAGAGGTGATAAATAATGGACGAGTTTTTATCTTTTGTTGCACTTAATCCGGGTTCTATTGGACCTACACTTCCACCTGTTCAACCCTTTCAATTCCCTACTGGTCCCACCGGTTCTACAGGAGCTACTGGTGCTACCGGACCAACCGGACCAACCGGACCAACCGGACCAACTGGACCAACTGGACCAACCGGACCAACCGGACCAACCGGACCAACCGGACCAACCGGACCAACTGGACCAACTGGACCAACCGGACCAACCGGACCAACCGGACCAACCGGACCAACCGGACCAACCGGACCAACTGGACCAACTGGACCAACCGGACCAACCGGACCAACCGGACCAACCGGACCAACCGGACCAACCGGACCAACCGGACCAACCGGACCAACTGGATTTAATCTTCCTGCTGGGCCTGCATCTATTACCTTGACTTCTAACGAAACCACAGCATGTGTATCCACTCAAGGAAATAATACTTTATTTTTTTCGGGTCAAGTATTAGTAAACGGTAGTCCTACTCCAGGAGTAGTGGTCAGTTTTTCATTTAGTAACCCTTCTCTTGCTTTCATGGTTCCTCTTGCGGTCATTACCAATGCTTCAGGTAACTTTACCGCTGTATTTCTAGCCGCTAATGGGCCTGGAACAGTAACCGTTACTGCTTCACTTCTTGATTCTCCTGGAACAATGGCTAGCGTCACTATTACCATTGTGAATTGTCCGTAATGGTTTTATTTTTAAGGACTAAGCAATATCTAATAAGATGAGCACTGATTTACAGTGCTCTTTTTTATCATTGGGATGTTCCTTTTAAATGAAATTTCGTAACACCCTACTAAAATAACGCTTTTATTAAGAACTAATGATCTTTATATTTCTTAAGCTTGTCATCACAAGTAATTTTTATAATTAGTTAAATTCTCAATATAGTTTGTGTATATAATTCCATTCAAAGATACATAATACCCACGTAACTATTTAAAAGCACTTCGTTTTTATATCTAAGTTCAAAAAGGAGCTACATAACATGGATAAAAAAGATTTATTAAGTCAACAACTTGATCCTGTGTCATTAGATGCGCTGAATACTCCTAGTAAGGCCCAAGAACAACTGCAAGAAACATCTCAGGAGGCACATAATTCAAACAAAAAGGACAGTACCCAATCTTTACATGTTGAAGATTTACCAAATTAAGACGTATATAGGACAACGAACAAATAGTAAATATTAAGGGGGAAAATCTTAAGAACGAGTGAACGTAATTTTCCCCCTTTTCCTATCTAAATAACACTTTAATATGAAATCCGTACACATTTTTGACACATTCACTATCGCAATCTCCTGAAAATTCGTGATAATATTAATTTGTCGAATACGCCAAATTTCGACATTGAACGACAATGATATCTCCCTTATTGAATCCCTGTCCCCCAGGGATTTCTCCTTTTATTCATTACTTTTTTCTTCACTAAATTTTCATTCTTAACAAAATTCAATCACTCCATTGAATAGACAGCCACAGTATCCTATTTTGATAAAAACTAAAAACAAACAGACATACTTAACACTAATAGTGGATTTTTTAACTTCAAATTTACTTTTTCTCTCTTATCTTTTTGTAAACATTAAAAATGAGCTCTATTTACATAGAGCTCATTCGTAATTTTATAGTTTGCTAGACTGTAACCCCTGAATAAACGGAACTACTTCAGGATTTACAAGTGACGATAAATCTCCTAACTCTTTTCCTAAGTAAGCTGCTTTAATAACACGTCGCATTACTTTAGAATTTCGTGTTTTTGGTAAATCTTCTACAACGTGGATGTCTTTTGGACATAAAGCTTTACCAATATGAGAGTTTACTAAACTCATTAATTCTTTCTTTAACTCTCCAGAGAATATTACACCGTCTCGTAATACAACAAAACAATGACAAACTTCTCCTTTTACATCATCCGGTACACCAACCGCCGCTGCTTCTATTACATTATTATGTTTCACAAGAATAGATTCATATTCAGCAGGTCCAATACGTTTTCCAGCAATGTTTAACGTATCATCTGAACGGCCTGTAATGATATATTGTTCACCGTCATAAATGACCCAGTCACCATGAACCCACTTATTTTCAAAACGTGACCAGTAAGTGTTTACATAACGCTCATCGTCTTCCCAGAAACTTTTCGTCATTCCAACCCAAGGTTTCTCTAAGCATAACTCTCCAACTTCATCTCGGATTGGCTTACCTTTGTCATCGAGTACAACCGCTGCCATTCCTGGTAAAGATGCGTTAAAACTAATCGGTGCGATCGGCTTAATTAGGACATTCCCGAAAATCCCACCTGAAATTTCAGTTCCACCTGAATAGTTACAAATTGGTACTTTACCTTTACCAACTGTATTAAATAACCACATCCATGGGTCTGGATTCCAAGGTTCTCCTGTTGATGCGAATACTTCTAAACTCTTTAACGAGTGTTTATTTACATATTCATCACCTTTTGCCATTAATGCACGGATTAATGTTGGTGAAATACCGAGATGAGTAATTTCATATTTATCGACTGTCTCCCATAAGCGGTCTGCTTCTGGAAAGTCTGGGACACCTTCGTACATAACCATTGTTGCGCCATTAATTAAAGAGCCGAATAGTAAAAATGGTCCCATCATCCAGCCCATATCAGTTACCCATAATACGCGGTCGCCTTGTTTTATATTCATTCCAAACCCTGCATCAAATGCAGATTTTAGCGGGAAACCAGCATGTGTGTGTACTGTCCCCTTCGGCTTACCAGTCGTTCCTGATGTATATATAAGCATTAATGGATCATCACTGTTCATTTCTTCAGCATGTATAAATGGTTTTTCTTTTTCTAACGTACTCCATGAAAAATCATAATTATGCGGTGTAAAATCATTTCCTGCATGACGAACAATTACCACCTTTTCAACAGTTGGACAATGTTCACAAGCTTTATCGACTTCATCTTTTAATGAAACAATTTTCCCACGGCGTGAAAAGCCATCTGCGGTAATAACCATTTTTGAACCAGCTGCTTGTACACGTGTCATTACTGCATCAGCAGCAAAACCTGAGAATATTGGTGAAATAATCGCTCCAATTTTCATTACCGCTAACATAGCAACAACTGTTTCAGGAATCATTGGCATGTAAATTGTTACACGATCACCTTTTTCAATACCAGCATGTTTCAAACCGTTGGCAACACGGCTTACCCAGCTGTCAAGCTCTTCATATGTAAATGATTTTGAAGTTCCGTTTTCCCCTTCATACATAAGTGCTGCTTGTGTTTTCATTTTATCGTCTGCAAGCCAGCGAGATAAAGCAGATTCTACAACGTTACAAGTTCCCTCAGTATACCACTGTGCAAACGGTGTACCATTTTCTAAATCTAACACTTCTGTATATGGTTTCATCCACTGATAGCCAACTGCTCTCTCAGCTTCTCCCCAAAACCATGCTGTTTCTTCAATTGACTTATTATAAAAAGCTTCGTAATCTTCATAGCCTAATGATTTCATCCAACCAAATAAACGCGTTTTTTCTTTATATTCTTCTGTTGGAAACCAAACTGCTTGTTTCAATGTTTTCCCCTCCTTGACTTTTTGAGCAAGAAAGCCCTAAATAGGGCTTTTAAACTGGATATACAGGATGTTTACGATCCGTGAATACTTGATATTTGCTCATATACATTTCGAATCGTCCTTTTAACTCTTCACGTAAATTATTTGGATGAACAATACCATCAATCACCATCTCTGATGCTAAACGGTAAATATCAATATCTTTCTTATACTCTTCTCGTTTTTCAGCAATAAAGCTTGCACGCTCTTCTTCTGGTAAAGCTGCAATCTTATTTGCATATACAGCATTAACC
This sequence comes from Bacillus altaicus, assembly GCF_042136375.2. Classification (NCBI taxonomy): domain Bacteria; kingdom Bacillati; phylum Bacillota; class Bacilli; order Caryophanales; family Bacillaceae; genus Bacillus; species Bacillus altaicus. The sequence goes on from NZ_CM143394.1 coordinate 3,030,892, forward strand.
GCTGCTTCTGGACCCATTACCGCAATAGAAGCTGTTGGTAATGCTAAGCAGCAATCTGGTTCAAACGCTGGACCTGCCATTGCATATAAGCCAGCTCCATATGCTTTTCGAACGACGATAGAAATTTTCGGTACAGTTGCTTCACTCATTGCAGAGATCATTTTTGCACCGTGACGAATAATTCCGGCACGTTCTACTTTTGTACCAATCATAAATCCAGGTACATCTGCAAGGAATAATAATGGGATATGGTATGCATCGCATAAATTTATAAACTTCGCTGCTTTATCAGCTGAATCGTGGAATAAAACGCCGCCCTTCATACGCGGCTGATTTGCAATAATGCCAATTGGCTTACCATCAATACGCGCTAAACCTGTAATTAGTTCTTGAGCAAATAATTTTTTCACTTCAAAGAAAGAACCTTCATCAATAATTCTGTTAATGAGATCTTTCATATTGAAAGGAGCATTTTGATTTTCTGGAATGATTTCTTCTAACGTTTTATCGAACTGTTTCGGTTCTTGAGGTGTAATCAAAGGAGTCTTTTCTAAATAGTTACTTGGAAAATAAGAAATATATTGTCTTGCTTGCGTAATTGCATCTTCTTCTGTTTTACATAAAACATCTCCGCATCCTGATACTGAGCAATGCATACGTGCTCCGCCCATTTCTTCTAAAGTTACCTTCTCACCGATAACCATTTCAGCCATACGCGGAGACCCTAAATACATAGAAGCATTTCCTTCAACCATCATAACAACGTCACAAAATGCTGGAATATACGCACCACCAGCCGCTGAAGGTCCAAATAATAAACAAATTTGTGGCACTTTACCAGATAATTTCACTTGGTTATAAAAGATCCTTCCTGCACCGCGGCGTCCAGGGAACATTTCAACTTGATCTGTAATACGTGCCCCAGCAGAGTCAACTAAATAAAATAACGGTACACGTAATTTCTCAGCCGTTTCTTGAATACGTAAAATCTTTTCAACTGTACGTGCTCCCCAGGATCCAGCCTTAACTGTTGAATCATTTGCCATTACACAAGCAGTACGACCATGTATTTTACCAGTTGCAGTTACAACACCATCAGCTGGTAATCCAGTTTGTTCACAATTTGCAAATAATGCATCTTCCACATATTCACCATTATCGAATAAAAGAGCTAAACGATCTCGAACAAAAAGTTTTCCTTTTGCTTTGTTTTGTTCATGATATTTCGGTGCCCCGCCTTGCTTAATTGTTTCAACTCGTTCTTCAAATGAATTAGATTGTTGTTTTTGATCTAACATATTTACTCCCCCTTATACATTGGTTTGCGTTTTTCCTTGAATGCCTGTAATCCTTCTAATCTATCTTTCGTATGGATTACGCCCTCATACGCCTGTTTTTCCATTTGTAAGCCGGTATGTAAATCTACTTGAATGCCATTTGAAATTGCTTCTTTTGTTAATCGAACGGCAATTGGACCATTATTAGCAATTCGATCTGCAATTTCAATCGCTTTCTCTTCTAGTAAATCAGCTGGTACTACGAATTCTACTAAACCATACTCTTTCGCTTCTTGCGCCGAAATACGTCTTCCTGTATAAATTAATTCTTTCGCTCTACCAACTCCAATTAATCTAGGTAAGCGCTGAGTACCACCCGCTCCAGGTATAATTGCAAGGGAAGTTTCAGTGAGACCTAGACTTGCAGTGTCAGAAGCAATTCTAAAATCACAAGCTAAGCTTAATTCAGTACCTCCACCAAGTGCGATTCCGTTAATAGCAGCAATAACTGGTTGTGGTAATTGTTCAACCATCTCCATAGTAGAACGAATCATACCCACAGCATGACGAACTTGTTCTTCATTCATGTTTGCACGTTCTTTTAAATCAGCACCAGCGCAAAACGCTTTTTCGCCAGCACCTGTTAATATAACAACGCGCGTATTTGATTCTTCGTTTATTTGAGTTAATATAGTTTGTAATTCTTCTAATAATGCCAAAGATAATGAGTTTGCTTGCCTTTCACGATTTAATGAAATCTTTACAACGTGCGGTGTAACATAGTCAACGGAAATGTTTTGTAATTGTAGCATCTTCTCACCTACTTATCGTTTTATGTTGAAGCGCTCTATACACATGACTCGGTAATTGGATATTTAACTTACTTTGAATAAATTGACTAGCTCTCAATAACTTTTCTTCGTCTATATTTGTTTGGACACCCAACTTATGGAGCATATGTACTAAGTCATCGGTAGCAATATTACCCGATGCTCCTGGTGCATAAGGACATCCTCCCAGTCCACCACAAGAACTATCAAACGTTGTAATACCATGTTCTAAAGACTTAACTACATTTGCCAGTGCCATTCCATACGTATTATGAAAATGCATCGCAAACTGCGAAGCATCATACTTCTTTAATAAATGTTCTAATACTTGCTCTACTTGTAACGGATTCGCTACACCAATCGTGTCACCAAGTGAGATTTCATAAATGCCGTATGAAAATAGTTGATTACATATTTCGTCAACCGCCAGAGCACTTATATCTCCTTCATAAGGACATCCAAATACAGTAGAAACATACCCCCTTACCTTTTTCCCTTCGAACGTTGCTTGTTTTGTTATATCTTCAATTACAGCTAATGCTTCTTTAATTGATTTATTAATATTACTTTTATTATGAGATTCACTTGCTGATAAAAAAACATTCACCTCATCTACATTTTGCAAAAAAGCTCGTTCCAAACCATTTTGATTTGGAACAAGCGCTGCATATGTAACATTTGGATCCCTTTTTAGCTGAGAAAATACATCACTTGCATCTGCTAATGCAGGAACCCATTTAGGGTGAACGAATGAGGAAACTTCAACGTACGACAATCCCGCTTCTGTAAGTAGTTGAATCCATTTTACTTTATCTTTTGTGCCAACAATCTTTTTTTCATTCTGTAAGCCATCACGTGGCCCGACTTCTTTAATGACAGCAAAATTAGGTAGTTTCAATTCGCTTCCCCCTATATCTCCCTATTCAATTTCTAGTAATACATCTCCTTCATTTACAAAATCGCCTTCTTGTACGTTAATTTTCATAACAGTTCCGGCTTCTTCTGAAACGATTGGAATTTCCATTTTCATAGATTCCAAAATGACGACATCCTGCTCTTCCTCTACTGTGTCCCCTACTCCTACAACAATCTTCCAAACATTTCCTGCCATCGATGCATATACTTTCGTCATCATTTTTTCCCCCTTAATATTCATAAATCTTATTTTTTAACAAGTTGTTTCGTTACAAAACCTGTTGTATAAATACCACTTTTGAACACATCGTCTTCCAATACTTGTAGTAGCATTGGTGTATTCGTTTTAATACCTTCTACTTTTAACTCTTGCAGCGCAGCCTGTAATTTTGAAATCGCTTCTTCACGAGTTTCACCATGAGCGATTACTTTCGCAATCATTGGATCATAGAAAGGTGTAATCGTTACTTGATTCTCCAAAAAGTGATCAATACGTACATTTGTCGGTAACGTTAAATCTGTAATTTTCCCAGGTGAGGGGAAGAAAGTTTTCGGATCTTCTGCATAAATACGAGCCTCGATGGCATGACCACTACGTTTTACATCATCTTGTGTAAATGATAGCTTCTCACCATATGCGATAAGTAGTTGTTGTTCAACTAGATCTAACCCAGTAATTTCTTCTGTAACTGGATGTTCTACTTGTAATCTCGTATTCATCTCTAAGAAATAAAAGTTCTTTTGATCATCTACAAGAAACTCCACTGTGCCAGCATTTGTATAACCAAGAGCTTTAGCAGCTTGTACAGCAACTTCTCCCATAGCCTTTCGTGTACCTTCATCTAAAAATGGTGAAGGCGCTTCTTCAATCACTTTTTGGTTTCGGCGCTGCACTGAACATTCGCGTTCCCATAAATACACTGTGTTACCATGTGTATCTGCTAAAAGTTGAATTTCAATATGATGTGCATCTGCTATATAGCGTTCTAAGTACATTTCTCCGTTACCAAAGAAATTTTGCGCTCTTGTTTTATTACTTTCAAATGCTTTGGTGAGCGTTTGCTCAGTTTCCATCAACTGCATTCCAATGCCTCCGCCGCCCGCGGATGCCTTAAGCATTAATGGATAACCAATTTGTTTTGCAATTTCAATTGCTTCTTCAGCAGTTTCTATATTTGTAGTAATGCCTGGAACTACTGGTACATCTGCTGCTTGCATTGCTATACGTGATTCAATTTTACTTCCCATCTTAGTAATGATTTCTTCTGAAGGACCAATAAATACGATTCCTTCTTCTTTACAGCGAATCGGAAAAGATGGATTCTCTGATAATAATCCGTACCCTGGATGAATTGCTTCAGCATTTGTCTTCTTAGCTATTTCTATAATTTTTTCAAGGTTTAAATAGCTTTCTTGGACACGTGGGCCGCCTACTAAGTAAGCTTCATTTGCCAATTTTACATGAAGGGCATTTTCATCAGCCTCAGAATAAATAGCAACGGTACGAATGCCAAGTTTTTGACAAGTTTTCATAATGCGAACTGCGATTTCCCCGCGATTAGCAATTAATATTTTTTGAAACATAGTGACTCCTCCTTTTTATCTACATCCTAAATGTCTTGCAATTACGAGACGTTGAATTTCAGAAGTTCCTTCACCAATTTCTAAAAGTTTTGCATCACGAATATATCGTTCAACTTCATATTCACGCATATAGCCATATCCACCATGAATTTGTACTGCATGATTCGCAATACGACTAGCTGCTTCAGATGCAAATAATTTTGCCATAGCTGCTTCTTTACCGAAAGGTTTATCGTTATCTTTTAACCAAGCTGCTTTATGTACTAAATTACGAGCTAATTCCACTTCAGTCGCCATATCAGCCAATTTAAATTGAATCGCTTGGAAATTAGAAATCGTTTTTCCAAATTGTTGACGTTCTTTCGCATATTGCAATGCACGTTCAAATGCAGATTGTGCAATACCTACTGCTAATGCTGCGATTGAAATACGTCCTCCATCAAGTGTATATAAGAATTGTTTAAATCCTTTATTTACATCACCAAGAATATTTTCTTTCGGTACACGTACACCATCAAGTACGATTTCACAAGTGTTAGAAGCACGAACACCCATCTTATCGTAAGGGCTTGAAATCGTTAACCCTTCACTAGTAGTCGGTACGATAAATGCAGAAATACGTTTCTTACCATTGTCTTCAAAACCGTTGATAGCGGTTACAATAATTGTATTTGCATACTCTGCATTTGTGATCCAACACTTTTCGCCACTAATTACATATTCATCGCCATCTAAAATAGCTTTCGTTTGTGTGCCCCCTGCATCAGATCCAGCGTTCGGCTCTGTTAATCCGAAGGCACCTAATGTTTTACCTGACGCCATTGGAACTAAATACTTTTGTTTTTGTTCTTCTGTACCGAAATAATAAATTGGAGAAGCACCTAATGAAATTGTTGCAGCATAGCTTAAACCAGTACCACCACAAGCACGACCAATTTCTTCAACTGCTAACGCGTACGATAATGTATCGCCACCTGAACCTCCATACTCTTCTGGGAATGGGATGCCTAATAATCCTAGTTCGCCCATTTTTTGAAATGTTTCATATGGAAACTCTGCAGTTTTGTCATAATACACAGCTTTCGGTGCGATTTCCTTTTCAGCAAAGTCACGTACCATTTCTTTAATCATTTGTTTTTCGCGAGTTAGAGTAAATTCCATTCCGCTACACACCCCTTATCGAATATTGAGTTTCGACAGCGTGCGAGTTTCTACTACAAACATTACTTCTTAAAAGACACGAATATTAGTTAGACAATTGCTATAATTCTGTCATAACTTAATTTTAAAACAGATTCTGTACCAATGCACAAAAAAATTCCTACATTGTTCTACAACAACATAGGAGGTTTTGTGTCGAATTATGTAATTTATCGTTTAATAATCTCTACCTTTTCCCGAATCAGAAATTTCTACTAAAGCTTCAGGGTATGGTTCGAAATATGTTTGTCTTAATAAATACTTTTCATCAAATCGAATGGCCCATGTTTTTAAAATTACAAGTAAACTACTAAGTGGGATTTTCTTTTCAGAATACTTCTGTAGCAGCTCTAAAAAATGAGCTTTTTCTTGTTTTTTTAGCTTTGTTTTAAAATATCCGAAAATGTGCTCACATACATTTACATTCGATGTATAGCGGGGCGCGCGCATAAATAATTCATATAAATTCTTCTCATAGTTATCAAATACTACTTCAATCGTTTCATTTTTTTGATTTGCAATAATACGCCCTAATTCTTTTTGTTTCATCTGATTATATGCCATTAATAAATATTTATAATCTGATTGAAACGCTACGAGTTCTTTTATGTTTTTAGTATGTTTAATCATTTTGTAATGCGCGATTGTAAACACTCTTGTAAAGAAATGCTCTCTAATAATAAAATTCGACAATCTACCTTCTTCTTCAATTGGAAGATGCGAAAATTTTTTTATTACTGCTCCGCCAAATAATCCAGTTCCTTTTCCTTTTACTGATCCTTTTTCAAAACCAGAATAGATTTTCACATCACGAGTTCCGCAACTTGGCGAACGATTCTTCAAAATAAAACCGTCAACTTCAGGTAATGTTTGTAAAAACGCATTTGAAAATTGCTCCATTTTTCCAGTTACATCTTCTCGTATTGACGGTTGTACAAGCCTATTCGCACCATTTTTTTCTACAATACGTATCGTTTCACGAGGAGTCCCTAAACCAATTTCTACTTCAGGACATACAGGTATAAATGTAACAAATGGCTGCAAGTTTCGAATTGTTATATCTGGAACCATCTCTCCATTGTAACGACAGGCATCAAATTCTAAACATTTACTTACAACAATTATCGGTTTAGCAAATTTTCGCATCACATTACCTCCGTGGCGTTAGTCCATACAATATAAATTGAATCGTATTTTCAATTTCCACTTCATCGTCCCATTTCTCTTCTGGCAATAATAAAAACCTCGTTAAGAGTAACCCTAGTACAGCTGATAAAGTAAGACGTAATACGGAAGATGGTGGAAGTTCAATAATTTCCCCTTCTTCTTGAAACTTTGCAATCAGCTTTTTAAAATGTACAAGCAGTTCTGTTTCTATTAATTGTTGTATTTCACTTTTTAGTTCCGGCTGAAATGGTACTTCTTGAATTAATATTTTTATCATTGGAAAGTGCTTTTTAGCAAATTCAAATCTATTTTGAATTATTACTCTTAAAAGCACTTCATACGATTCATACTCTGTTTTAAATATTTCTTTTGCAAAGGCTTGTACGAAAAATGGTGCAGCAAACTTTGTTAAGGTCGGCATCACGACTGCAAACAATAAATCTTTTTTCGTTTTATAGTAGCGGAAGATTGTTCCTTCCGCTACACCAGCTCGCTTTGCAATTTCACTCGTTGAAGTTGAGGCGTACCCTTTTTCTCCAAACATATCAACAGCTGCCTCTAATATACGCATTTGACGTTCATTACGTTTATCAGTATTCGTTGCGGCAACTAATTCTTCCAGCCAATCCTTCTTCATTTATTGTGCTCCTTTTTATCATCATTATATTTTGCGATGTTTCTTTAATGCAAATACATTTCCTACTGCAAATAATAGTGAAAAAAGTAGTAATACAGTAAGATCTAAAGCAATTTCTGCAAACCCTTGATTCCGAATCATTACTTGTCTCATAGCGTCAGCACCATATGTGAGTGGAAATAATTTACCTAACATTTGTAACCATGTATTCATGGATTCCATTGGAAACAACCCAGAAAAGAAAACTTGTGGTACGATAACAAGCGGTATAAACTGAATCATTTGAAATTCATTATTTGCGTATGCCGATAAAAATGTGCCTAATGTTAGTGCAGTTAAAGAAAGCATACATGTTATAAGTAGCGTTAGCCATATTGAGCCAGCTACATATAAATCTAAAATATAAACTGAAAAACTTACAATTATAATAGATTGTATAAATGCAAAGATTCCAAAACCAATAATATATCCTACAACTATTTCCCATCTTCTCACTGGTGTGGACAATAATCTCTCTAATGTACCACTTAAACGTTCTCTTACAAAAGATACTCCGGACAATATAAATACAAAGAAAAATGTAAAGAAACCAATTAATACGGGACCAAGCCCATCAAACATCGTAATGTCTTTAGAGCCATGTAAATAATCCACTTCAGGCTTCATCATTGATACATTATTCTTCTCTGTACTCTTTTGCAATACTTGAAGTACCGCACGGTTTTTTGATGAATCACTGCCTTCTAATAGAAGATTCATTTTTCCATTTTCTAAATGAATTACTGCATCTACCTTTTGCTTTTCTAACTCCGAAATTGCTTTGTCTTTACTATATTCATAAATTGATGCTTCTTGATTTTTCATTGCTTTTACTATAGGAGCAGGCACATCGACTACAGCAATATGCGGTATATAGTCTTTTTGTGTAAATACTAGCGACAATAACCAAAGTAATAACATTGGTGCCCCAAACATCATTGCTAAAGAACGCTTATCTCGAAAAAATTGACGAATGATACGGATAACTACACCATTAACTCTCATGATTCAATCACTCCTTCTAACATAAAGACATCTTCAATTCGTCCGGATGACGTTTGTTTTTTCAATTCCTCTGGTGTGCCAATCGCAACTAAATTTCCTTCTCTAATTAGCCCTAGACGTTCGCAAAACTCAGCTTCATCCATAATGTGCGTTGTTACAATAATAGTAGTACCTTTCTTTTTAAGATCATAAAACTTCTCCCAAATCGATTTTCGAAGAAGAGGATCTATCCCAACTGTTGGCTCATCTAAAATTAATATTTCTGGTTCATGAAGGAGTGCTATCGCTAATGATAAACGTTTTTTCATTCCACCTGAAAAGTGCTGTACTTGCTTTTTCATATGCTCTGATAATTGTACAAGTTCAAAAACTTCTTCAATTCTCTCTTTCTTACGCTTACCTTTTAACCCATACATCGTTGCAATAAAATCTGCATTTTCATATGCTGATAGTTCTTCGTATAATGCATCAGCCTGAGCCATATAACCAATTCTTTTCATTTCATTTAGATTAGGCATGTTTGTATTAAAAACAATTACATCCCCTGTAGTTGACTCATTAATACCTGCAATCATTTTAATGAGTGTTGTTTTCCCTGACCCGGAAGGTCCAACCAATCCAAAAATTTCTGCTTTTTCTATTTGCAACGAAAGGTTATGCAAAACTTCTTTTTTTCCAAATTTTTTTGATACATCTCGTAAAATAATTGAAGATTGTTGCACTAAAAATCCCCCTTTTCTTTAAAATGAGTGAGTACTCACTTTTTTTACTCTCGAATTATTATATGTCAAACTTTACAAATAAATATTTTTTCTGTTATTTACTAAAACAATGAAACAGAGTCGACATTAGAATATTTTTTCTTAAAGTCGACTCTGTTTCATTGTAAATTATTCGATTTTTGTTATGTTTTTAAATTTAAATACCTTCTAATTCTAGCAATATCTAAAGAATATTCGATAACTATTTGCTGTATTGGTAATATAACCGTTTCCGGATATAAATGTGCATATTGTAACGTTTCTGCATACTTTTCCAACCGTTGTTCTAAATACTTTACAATTTGCTCAGGATGACTTACTAATAAAGACGTACTATAATAATGAATTTGTTCCTCGATCGCCGTATATTCTTCAATTTCAAATTCTTTATGCATTTGTACACCCCTTTATATTTTTAATATCGTTTAATAATAACTATTTTAACTCGACTAATTTTTAAGTTTTTTGATTATTTACACTATAACAAACTCAATAGGTCAAATTTTGTTACTTTATGTAACGTTGAAAAATTTTAACAAAATTGTAATGGAAACTTGTACTGAAAAAAAACTACCTTTAAATTATTCCCCTGAACAAAAAAGCCGTACAGATTAATTTAACTGCACGACTACAATCTCAGGTCTATTAAAAACTCTTTGCGGAATGATACTATTGCCTAATCCTCTACTAACTATCATAGACGTATTTTGTTGTTCATATAAACCCGCTGTATATTTGGGCAGTATTCCTTGATTAGGAGCAACTAATCCCCCGATAAAAGGTAACCGAACTTGTCCCCCATGTGCATGACCCGATAAAACTAAATCTACTTTCTCCTCAGCATACTCTTCTAGAAATTCAGGCCTATGGGATAATAATACATTATACCTATCTGGCTGCGTTTCAATTTTTGCTTTTACAATTGCATCTTTTACAATACTTCCTTCATCAATATCTCCAGTATTAAATTCCGGATCATCAATTCCTAACAAGTTTATTTCGTGTCCTCCCTTTTGTATTATTACATGTTCATTTCTTAAAACAGTGACATGCTGTTTCTTTAATTTTTTTTCTAAACTGTTATATTTTCCTGACCATTTTTCATGATTTCCTGTCACAAAATATACCGGATATTCCTTTACAAGTTCTCGTATTACTTGCATACTAATTTCTGCATCGTACGATTTACTGTCTATTAAATCACCCGTAATAGCAATAATATCTGGATTTATGCTTTTTACTTTTTGAATTAAAACGTCTTGATTATCACCAAATTTTTTATTATGTAAATCTGAAATTTGTAGTATTTTATATCCTTTAAAAGAAGAGGGAATTTTACTAGAGGTTATTTTAACCTCAGTTATACTTATTAAATTGTTTTGTAAATATAAAAAGATACTAATGCCTACTAATATACCAATAATTAATATGATTCTTTTAGTCTTCTTGTTCATATTTCCTCCTAAAATCTTGATCATTACTACAGTTCACAATAAATATTACGTGCCCTTCGCATTCAGAATAACTGAAATTTTTTAATTGATTTGTAGTATTTGTTATAGTTTTATACGCCACTTATAAAATTTTTCAATCGCATGCGTGTATGATGTCATGCTCATTTTTAAGTAATTTTATAGCACATTACTGGAATCTCTTCATAATATTAACATTTATCTTACTTAGTTTGATAACTATATCATGATAATTCCTATAGTTTTTTATAAAAATATTGTGTACTTTTCTCGAAGTATATACGACATTTGATTACAAATATATTATTACCACTACGATTTTAATTTGTTTAAAACGTACAAAGAGAGAATTGAAACACTAAATTGCCTTATGAAAAGGTATTACTGTATTATTTGTTAGAAAATTGAAAAAACATGTGTAGATAGCTATCATTGTAAGTGCATATATAATTAACTTTAATTTTCTGACATAATTTCACATAATTCTTAAACTAGTTTTTTGCGTGCATTATGAAATAAAATATTGCCCCATGTCAGTCTTTAAAAAATTATATATCATAACTTTAAGGGAGGAAGAAAACTATGAAGATGAAAAGAAAAATCATGATGACGACAGCACTTGCAGCTACATTGGCTACAGGTGCACTACCAAGTACATCGGTGTTTGCTGCTGAAAAAGAGGCTCCTATCCAACAAGAAGAGACACAGATGAGTATTCAACCATTTGCACAAAATAATTTGGAAACAGCAGTTAAAGCTGCCTTAAATGGTCCAGAAGTTAAAAAAATTAAAGTATTTGAGCATGAATTTAATGTAAAACCAATTGAAGTAGTAAATTTAGGTGGCGGTAAAACATATGTTAAGGGACAAATTTCTCATCATTTAAGTTTTCGTCCAGATGATCAATTTTATTATGAGTTTACAGTGCAAGATGGAAAGGTAATAGATAAGCCTGTATTTAATATTGATAGAGGTGGTTGGACACCTTTTGCCGCTCCACTTTTATCAATTCTTGCTGCGTATAATGGGATTCCAGTTAATCCAAATGATTTAAATGCACTTGGTCAACAAATTGGGAAAGTTATAGATGGAAGCTGGGAACACGCAGCCCAATCTATCGCAACTGTAGTTAGTTTAAGTTTTAATGAGTAGAATTTTTTGATTTTTATAAGCCTTGCATCGGCCCGTTTTTCGTAGGTAACCTTATTATAAGAAATTCTGAAACAGCTATAAATAGATTTATACCACTCAGTCACATTATCTTGATTTGTTAACCACCTTATCATTCATTATATGTCACAAAATAGAAGTCTTTTTTAAGACTTCTATTTTGTTTGTATACAGTACAGCGAAAAGTTTGTTTTTTTACTTATCTATGCTTCCATTCTTTAAGAATCCGTTTGGCTATTAGATAAAATTTATTACAACAATCTATTAAAATCTCAAGTAACTTACCACCCCTATTTTATATTATTTTCAAACACAAACATTCATTACTTTAAGAATAAAAACAATAGATATAGTTAAAAATCACTTTATTTTATTATATCTATTGTTTAAAAGTCAGGAGAGATAAAATGCACAAAATAAAAATGAGAATGTTATTAAAAATTAGCATCCTCACTTGTTTTACACTAGTAAGTTTAAGTACACCATCTACTATTTTTGCTGATAGTCATCCCGGTTATTCCTATGAATCCAATATAGGCTATCAAAATCCAGCTTGGATGTCGAAAGTAGCAGATTCAATAAAATTAAGTGAATTATCTATTCCAGGGACTCACGGTACAATGGCTTTACATGGAGCAAGTTTTCTTGATGAAAATTTGACAAGAAATCAAACTATGAGTCTACCCCAACAATTAAATTCTGGAATTCGATATGTAGATATGCGTGTTAAACGTGTAAAAGATTCTTTTGCAATGTACCATGGTATTGCAAATCAAAAAGCAATGTTTGAAGATGTATTAAAAGAGGCAATTCAATTTTTAAAAGATTATCCGACAGAAACAATTTTAATGCGCTTAAAAGAAGAAACTACTCCTGAAAGTGGATCACTATCATTTGAGGAGATATTTTTAAAATATAAAAAAGTTAATGCTTCATATTTTTGGAATCCTAATTCCGTACCAACTTCAGATAGAAACAACCCTACTTTAGGAGATATCCGGGGGAAAATTGTAATCTTACAAAACTTTACATCCTCTCAATTGTACGGTATTGATTACGAAAGTTTGAATATACAAGATAAATTTGAAATCGGAAGCGGTCCAGACGAAATATATGGAAAATGGAATGCGGTAAAAACCCATCTGCAAAATGCAAATACTAACTTTAATAATGGAAAAATATATCTCAACCATTTTAGCGGTACAGGTGGTGCAGCCGCATTTTTAAATAATGTATATCCTTGGTTTGTTGCAAGTGGAAAAGAGAACAGAAATACTGATAGTAGTCCTAAGTTGATTCAAACGAATTTCACTAATGCGTGGAGTGATTTCCCCCGCGATAGAAATGGGCAAGTATATTATGGTGGTATGAATACACTTGTGACCGAACTCTTGCAACAAGGTGGAATTAAACATTCTGGTATTATCGCAGCTGATTTTCCTGGTCCAGGTTTAATTGATAGTATCATTAAATTAAATGGTATACATTCGAATGAAAAAGAAATATTAATTTCGCAAATTCCATCCGAATCTAGCCCTTTATCCGGACAACAAAATCGATCCAGTCAAAACTTTAAAATTGATAGTTTACCTGTAGGTACTAAGGAATTAAAATGGATTATTGAGCCTTCAGAAAAAGATCATCCTTCTTCTATCTCTTTCAATGTAATGATTGACGTTTCCCTAGGTACAGATTCTACTCGTTGGAAAAATATTTCACATGGATCTAGGACTGAAGCTTATACGAATACTAAATATTATATTGCAAGCCCACTTGGTGCCACTAACAAATTTACAGTGAAAATATACGCTATTACAAATTAAAAAATAAAGAATCCCAATGGAATTCCTTTTTGATGGAATACCACTGGGGTTCTTTAATAATTTCATTTCGTATATATTGGGATGAAGAGTAAAAATTGCACCCCTGTTCCGGTATTGCACATAGAATAAGTGATAACTACCCTTTTCCACTTATCATTTATTTAAAACTGGCTTCCAAAGCGATAGTGCAAAAATCCAATTTGGATCGCCGTTCCCTTGATAACTTTGAACCGCTTCATACACTTTTCCCTCATGTACTACTTTATCACCTTTATTGTATGCTTTTCTTGCATCCCATTTTTCATAAGTAGAGTCCTCTAGTTTTGTTGCTACAGTTAAAACATCACTTCTACTAGACTCATTTCCAGCTAAATCAACCGCCGTCACTACATATTTATACGATGTATTAGTTTTTAAATCTTTATCCATAAAGGATGTATTATCCGCTGTCCCAATTTTATTCATAACCCCAGTGCTTTCTCTATATACAACATAATGATCAACACCTACATTATCTTCAGACGCACTCCACATCAAATCAACAGTTGTCGCTGTTGTACCCATACTATGTAATCCTTTTGGTTGAGTCGGAGCCTCTTTATCTGGAGTTTCATTTGTTGTCTTAACCTTTAGTTTTTCACTTTCTTTTGATATGTTTCCAGCAGCGTCTAATGCCTTTATTGTATAGGTATATTCCGTATTTGCTTTTAGTTTTTTATCAGTAAAAGTTGTACCTGGTACCGTACCAATTACTTCTCCATTACGTAACACTTGATATTCTTTTACGCCTATATTATCATTTGAGGCCTTCCATGTTAGTTCAACACTATTGGCAGAAACTTTAGACGCATTTAATCCAGTTGGTTGACTTGGAGCTACTGTATCGGGAGCTTCATTATTTACTAGATTTACATCAATTACATTATAAAACGCATTTGACGTATCTGCTACATCCCATACAGCTAAAATAACATGATAACCATTGCGATCAGTTGGTACATTAATTGTATGTGTTAAATTATTTGATGCTGCCGAACCGTCATGTTTCACAGTTCCAATTGGTTCTAATTCAGCACGTGTTAATGGTTTATTAGGATCCCATCCCTTTTTGGTAATGTAATAATGCCATTTACTTGTAGAATGTGCCGCTGTGTATTTCCATGTAAATGTATTTGCTCCCCCCTTTATTGTATTTTTGAACCAGCGATTTGATGTTTGTTGGTCAAGAATCCCTCCAAACAGTCCTCCTGCCGAAGCGATTTTCCCATCAATCGGTCCACCATCTGGGAATCCTTTAGGTGCTTCTAGACTTTGAGGTTCGTACATTACATTTCCACAATTTAAATTTAATGCTCCATAATTCTGACTACATAAAGCAGCACGACTACTCGGCTTTTCAACAAACCCATGTGCATATGCACTTTGAGGAATCATTGTAATTGCCGTCACCCCTGCAGCTAAAACACAAGCACCAATTCCTTTTTTACTTTTTCTTAATCTTTCTAACTTAGATGTTAATTTCAAATTCATACTTGTCCCCCCAATATATTGTTTATGCTAATATAATAGCAATATAGGGATAAACGAACAAATCACCTACTAATATATTAATAGTTCAATAACATAAACACATTTAGTTTATTTATTAACCTGATATGGGGCTAAATTAAGCAAATTAATTCTATTTTGTAACATTATGTAGTAAAGAGTTTATAAAAAACCAATAAAGATTCACAAAAAATCCAAATATCGATTACTTAATTTTTTACAACCACACCCCACACGATAACTACATTATTAAGCAGGTTTCATGATTTATTACATTCTCTCGCCACCTGACAAAATCAGATCAAAAACATATCCCTGCATATTATCGATTAGTTCAACCACATCTGGATTTTTATCGTTGCTCAGCGACCAATTGATTGACACCATTGCGTTTGCTGTATACAACTGAGCTACAAAGTCAATCGGCACACTTACTTCAACCTGCTGCTCTTTCAAATAGGAATAGCAGGCATTATATAAAATGGATTCTAATTCTAAACGTAAATCCGCTGAGGGAACACGTACATGGAGTAAAGTTGCAACCTCTTTTTTTCGCGCTGAGATCTTATCGGTTATCATATTAATAGCTTGAGCCACATTTCCATTCTCTATTAATGCGAAACGAAATTCAATTTCTTCCTTGAACCAGCAGACATAATTTTGCACTAATTTTTCCAAAAGATCATATTTATCTGCAAAATGGCTGTAAAATGTGGACTTACTCACCATAGCATGTATGCAAATATCTTTAGTTGTAATTCGCCCAAACTCTTTTTCGTTCAAGAGGGTAATAAGTGTATTAGAAATATTTTTCTTCGTTTTATAAACGCGAACATCCTCTCCCATTAATAATCAATCTCCTTCCCAAAGTTGCTTATCAAACCATTTATATCCTTATGGTTCGATTTCGTACTTCTTACCCTTTCCTGCTTGTTGTTTCTTTAATATACTTCTCTTATCCTTACCTTGTAGTCAAATATAAGGAGGGATTTTATGTTTAAACAGTATGTAAACAACGAACAGTTCAATTTGCAAATTAACCGTTTTTTCAACGATTTCTATCAAGACGATGAGCGGGCAAATCAGGATTTGCAAGCCATCATCCCAAGACTTACAGACACGGACAGCTGGTATAACACTTGGATAGAATATGCAGCAATGCGGGAGCATCAGAAAGACTTCGATCTGGCTTCGGTTTATTATCAGGCTGCCGAGTTTTATATGGAATCATCCGATCCAAAAAAAGAAAAAGTGTACCAAAAATACCGTGAAACTTTTTATAAGGGCTTTCATGACTTTGAGTATGAAACCTATCAAATTCCTTATGAAGATTCCTATCTTCCTGCAATCAAATTCATGACACCAGGCGCATGTAATACACTACTTTTCTTTGGAGGCTACGATTCCTACATGGAGGAAATGATGAAGATGATGAACTACCTCATAGGAATCAATTATAATATTATAGTTTTTGATGGACCTGGACAAGGAACAGCACTGAAAAACGGCTTAAAATTCATCCACAACTGGGAGAATCCCGTTTCCACAGTCATTGACTATTTCAAACTTGACCGTGTTAGTATTCTCGGAGCTTCTTGGGGCGGCTACTTGGCAATGCGTGCCGCCGCTTTTGAAAAACGAATCGACAAAGTCATCGCCTTTAATATTTTTTATAGTGGCCTTGATGCACTCAAGATGCGCATGCCGGATAATATCTGGAATAAATTGACCACGCTTCTGGCTACTAATGAAGCTGACAAAATTAATACCATGTTTAAACAAATGATGGCCACCAGCATCGACCTGAACTGGAAAGTTAAAAAAGGTATGGAAAATACAGGTGAAAAAACGCCATTTAACTTACTTAAAAACTTTGAAAAACATACGATGGCAGGAATCGGTCAGTTCATAAATCAAGAAGTATTGCTCCTGGCTGGTGAAGACGATCAGTACGTTCCAATTGGCCGATTACCGCAAATCGAATCGGAGCTATGTAATGCAGCCTCCATCACTTCTGTAGTTTTCACTAAGAAAACTGGTGGTGAACAACATTGTCAGGCTGGTCATCGTCACTTAGCTTTTGATGAAATTAAAAGATTTTTGCGACATGAATTATATTGAGAAATATGAAGCGTTTTAGCACTTTCAAAATTTTTCTTTTATTAGCACATTAGAACATGGTGACACTCTTGCCCTTCTTATAGTGTTCATAGTGACCATCGTGTCACTCCTCAAAAAGACTGATATTATTTTCATAAAAGAAATCCCCCACGTATTTGTGGGGGATTATTCTGCGTTTTACTTATAATGAAATGTATGAAGTTTTGTTTATTTACAAACTTAAAATTCCAACAATCTGACTCGCCTTTAGATTAGTAATATAATAGTACATCTCTAAACCCTTTTTTTCAGCCTTTAGCACCTTACCCCTCATTTTCGATAAATGTTGGGAAACAGTGGATTGTGGAATTTTTAAAAGCTTCGTCAATTGTGTAACATTACATTTTTTATACTGAATTAACTCGTTTATAATTTGCAATCGAATTGGATGTGCCATTATTTTTAACATATCTACATCCTCTTCAGTTATTACACTCTTTTTCATTTCATTTTTATACATTGTCATAAGAAATTCTCCTTTATTATCCGTGCATTTCCGCACGTCTTTTAATTAGAAGTATATTCTAAAATTATTACGGTTTAATATTCTTATTTTTTGGTATATTGAAGTTTATATTTTTAAAATAATATAATTCCAGAAACGCCTTACACTCATATTGTACAATTCCAATATGCGATTCATATGGACTTAATATACGGTTTAAATGAATCTTATATAATGAATCTCACTTCACTATGGAAACACTGTTGAAACTTTACTTCAATAACTCTGTAGGAAACTTATAAACAACTAAAAAAGGACACACCTATAGCATATGTATGCGTAGGTGTGTCCTTTTCTAAGATAAATTTTAGAGTATTAACTTCTTTTTATCCTATCGTATAAGATAACTATTTAAATTTCAAAATATATAGTATAGAATAGGAACATTCGCTATATTTATGTATGAAAGGATTTTTGGAAATGGACTTGTTGCAAATCAAGAAAATGGAAAATTTAATTTGGACTATTGAACATAGTAGTGACCTCTCAAAAAGGTTTTACATAATAAAATTTTTTGATAGAGAAAATACAATTAAGCCAATTGAAACATTAGAATTTGGAAATAGAAATATCGACAAATTTGAATGGGTGTTTATTAATATATTTCCAAGGGTAGTAACAACTTATGTCCCTTCCACTGGAAGGAAACCTGATGAATCATTAATAGATACAACTAGAGAAAACAGTAAAGAATCACTTATTTTACAAGGAATACGAACCTACACCAAGTTTTGGTCATGTTAACCCCCACCCTTCTATAGCAGCAAATATAATTTTGCATAAAATGTGGGTTTTTGAGTTAAGGTGAATTCTATATGTAAATTCTTCTGAGAGTTTCATTCACATTGTATTGTTCGTTATTTGAAGAACAAGGAGTTTTTTATAATATACGATATATCAATTTTTAAAATGTATGCTTATACTTATTTTTTTAGGCATTTTATTCTCTTAAGAGCATCCACGCAAATACATGCTCTTAAGAAAATAAAAGTAGTACGCATGAGATTGAATGAATATTAAATAAAACACTTTGGATCTGGAACTTACCTTACACTTTGTTTTATATACATAAAAGAAGAGTAGAATATCCTTTTTTATTTTTATATTTTCCTACTAACAATTCAAACAATCTATCAGGACGTTAAGTAGTGAATAGTTCAATTTAAGGGGATTGTTTTAGTCTCTACTAATTTAGCAGAAAATTCAGTTTTATATTTAACCTTTCTAAATTCTAGATGATTAAATCCTTGATTAGCGCCTCATCGGTTGAATCAAAAAGGGTATGCACTTTAATACACCTAGTCCAACAAACGTAAATATTACTCCTACCAAATCTAACAAAAAAATTTGAGTAGCCCCCTATTTATTGCACTAATTATAACTAGAGCTAGCCCTTTCCTTTTCTTTAAATTCCTACTTTAACTAGACCATACGGACGTTAAGTGATATGAGTTCATTTTATAATGGGGGAAATTTTCACCCTTTCTAAACAACTTATTATATTATTTTTATCTAATAAGGCACAGAAACAAATTAAAAAACTTTAGTGCTCCTGAGAAAATCTCTTGAGGAAAAACATTTTTAGGGTGAAACGTTTTCCAGGGTACTTTTATACTGACTCTTTTCCTTAAAATGTTTCTGTACCTAATATTTAAATTAACTTATGTCAAAATATTTCGCAATACAAGTGCTAAATGCTACATGGATATATAGAAAATGACACTTTTTATCACCATACCCCATCAAATACTTATATTAAATATAGAAAAGTCACCTTACTATTATTAAATTTGTTAAATTAAATAATGAAAATGGAGAATACTAACTTTATAATTGTCACAATTTAATATATATATCTACTCTTTTATTACTCGTAAAAATCATTTGATAATTCCTTCAATATTAATTTATGAAATGTAGAGACCATCTAAAGCAACAATTTTCTTACATTAGATTGTTTTTCTATTTAATTTATTTTGTCGAAAAAAGTCGATATTTTCATATTTTTTTCATTTAATTATTGTACATTTGCACATTTAATGTTAGGATTATGCCTATTCAAATTAGATCCTATTGATTCCTCTTTAAGATTTCTTTATTTTATTTGTGAAAATTAGTTACTTTCTAGTAAATTCCCAGCAATAATACAGCAAACTACACTAATAATAATTCTAAAATTATATTTTCATCTCGTAAATTCATAAAAAGGAATTTAAGTCAAACTATATTTTCTATCTGTGTATATTCATTCTTTATTCAAACATGATTAATCATAAGTTCTAACTCGTTAATCAAATTTAAATAACAATTTTGATTCTAAAATAAGTTCAAAATCAAAATAAATATATTGTTATTTCAAAATAATGTTGTAAACTATCTTTAGAATGGAAAGATTTATGTAACAGCATGTTAAGGGGTTACAGGGGGAATAAAAATGAGAAATTTTTTCGATGACAAGTATAAAAATATTGAATTAAAAAGGAGACTATTAAATATAATCAGTGAAATTAGTGAATTAAAAGGAAAATTAGCTGCTTATCAGGAACAAAATCCTGATATATTTACTAGCTTAGAAAAAACCATACCACTTCATTACATAAAAAACTTTACTACTACCTATGAAGATATAAAAGTCCCAAATAAAAGATTAAAAGAACTTATTTTAGATGATATAGTACCTCAAAATATTTCGGAAGATGCTATCTTTTGTTTTTATCAAACACTTACTTTTGTACATAAGAATTCCTGTGATTTATTAATCAATCCAGAGACTATACAGGAATTACATTTTCAATTAATACATTACATTACCTCTGACAGTGCCAAATGGCGCGAAAAACCGTTTACTATTCCAGGTATTCCTGAAAACGGAATGCACTTAAATAGTTACCGCATTCTTCCACATGAGCTTATTCCACAAGTAATGGAACAATTATGTGATCAATATAACTCATTAAATTCTAGTAAGGGCCATCATTCACTTTTATTAATAGCTCGTTTTATATTTAATTTTTATTGCATAGTCCCTTTTAATCAGGGTAACGGCAGATTGGCACTTATGTTAATGCAATTGCTATTAATTAAGAGTGGAAATACATTTGTAAAATATGTATGTCTGGATAAATACATTAAGAAAAATGAATCTGAATATTACAATTCGATTTATAAATCTTCGGTAAATTGGTACTGCGAGGAACATAATAGTAGCTTTTGGTTAAAAACGTTTTTAACTATTATATTAGAGGCGTACAAAGATCTTCATAATACAGTTCTAGATTCTATATGTAAGCATACTAAAGTGGAGAGAATTCAGGATTTTATCCTTAAACAAAAACAACCCTTTACTAAGGAGTGTATTCGTAACACATATCCAGACATAGCAGAGAGTACAATCAGTAAGGCTTTAAATTCCTTGCAATTGTTTGGCCATATTAAGCTAGTGACAAAAGGAAGAAATGCTAGTTGGATTAAAGTTTAACTATACTTGTAAAACACTTACAGTTCAAAAAAGAAAATTATAACTTTATCATTTAAATTCATGCCTTTGGACTCTTATTCATTGAATTTCACTTTAATATATTAAGCTATTATTACTAATTTAGTTATTTCTAATTCCTACAAAACGTTTTATAGAAATGTTTGTCGAAAAAAGTCGCATTTTAATATTTTTTCTTTATTTTCTGGTTGTAAACGTTTCATTTTCGTGTTACCATCTTAATCAAACAATAGATGGTAATAAAAATGAAAATATTTCTTTCCCTTAGAAACATATAAACGTACGGTCATATCAAGAAAATAAGGCCAAAGAAATATTTGATACCTATCCAAATTACCAATAGGAATTTTGCCGCATTAACTTTCTGTTATTTCAGAATAAAACTTCACATTTTGTCCCTAAACAAAATTTGTTAGCGTGCAAAATTCAAATACACTAAAACACCCAAATAAATGAAATGTCCTTTTTTATTGAGCATTGAGGTATGAAAAAATAATTCTTCCTACAAAATTCAGCTGAGTAACATAAAGACATCTAAATTACTACCTTTATCGCCATCTATTGCTGACAACATATTTACCAACTATTAAAAAGAACCTATCAAGGGTTCTTTTTTATTATAATCATTCAAATTTCACTTCTATCTTGATACTTAGATTTCTACACAAATTACATCTACTTTTTTACTCTCAATTATTGAATTTATAATATAGTACTTCAATTTTAGTTATTCTTGATCTCAATCCGTTTAAATTAATGAATAAAATTCAAACATATAAAAATAATAACTACAACTAATCGTTATATATTAAAGAGGTGTCAATTTTGTCCTTAAATGAAAAGACCCTAGAAACAAAGACAGATAAAACCATTGAAAAAATCCAAACAAGTAACTTAAAAGAACTTAAAAATACATTAGATAACATCTTTGATATTAGTGCAGATTTGATTGAACATCCTTTGCAATTAAAAACAAACACGAATATTTTACTATATTATTTTGAAGGCCTTACAGATGGTGTTGCATTAAAAGGAAATGTTGTTACACCATTATTACAAGAAGTGAATGAAGACAGTCAAATATTTAATTCTAATATTATTGCTACTCATACCAAAATAGTATATACGTGGAATGAAATTAAAGAAGGATTACTTGAGGGACAATGTGTACTGTTTATGGAAGGAGAAAAGAGGTCCCTTCTAATAAATACAAAAGGCTGGGCAGAAAGAGCAATTCAAGAACCCATTTCAGAAGTTACTATTAAAGGCTCACATGATGGGTTTATTGAGAATGCCACAAAAAACATAGGCTTAATTCGTCGATATATTCCTTCTACTGAATTGAAAATTAAAAAAATGACAATTGGAGAACGCGCCACTTCTTTAGTCTATTTAATTTACTTAGGGGATGTAGCAAACGCAGATGTGGTCCAAGAAATAGAAACTAGAATCTGTAAAATTAAAACGGATGCGATATTGAGCATTGGAGAACTATCTAATTTTACAAAGGATCAAAATTGGACTCCTTTTCCACAGGCTTATTTAAGTGAACGCCCAGATGCCATTTCTAATCATATACTTGATGGAAAAGTAGCAGTGTTAATTGATAGATCTCCTGGTGCGATGATTGTCCCAATGAATTTAATTGGATTTTTTCAGACTCCAGATGATTATAATATACATTGGCTCATTGCATCATTTTTTCGCTTATTACGATTTGCAGGATTTATTATAGCTATTTTTTTACCCGCAATTTATATTGCTATAGTCTCTTTTCACTTTGAAATCATTCCTTTAGATCTATACACTTCTATTGCAACGTCAAGAGTCAAAGTCCCTTTCTCTCCTTTATTGGAAGCTTTTATAATGGAAATCACACTAGAAATGCTACGTGAAGCTGGTATTCGCTTACCACAGCCAATTGGACAAACAATTGGAATTGTTGGAGGGATTGTAATTGGGCAGGCGGCTGTTCAAGCTGGTCTTGTGAGTAACGTTATGGTTATTATCGTATCTATTACCGCCATTGCATCATTTATTGTTTCTAATTATGATTTATCAAGTTGTATTCGGCTTATTCGTTTTCCAATGATGTTATTGGCATATTTTTATGGGATTGTAGGTATTGTTAGTGGATTAATGCTCTTATTTGCTCATTTTGTTTCACTAACTTCCTATGGTTCACCATATGGATTGCCAATAGCACCATTTCGTCTCCAAGAGTTAAAAGATTCTTTTGTAAGATTTCCTATTTCTATGATCACCACCCGCTCGAGTACAGGACAGCCGAAACAAAGAAAGAAAAAAGAAGGTGGCTCACATGGTGAATCTTAAATTCCAAAACATAACTTTATTCGAATATATTGTTTTCATTCATTCACTGCAACTTGCATCAGGTATGTTAATTATGCCAAGCCCTCTTGCCACTACTGCTGGTACAGACGGCTGGATTTCTATCATTCTGGGATGGATAATTACTTCTATAATTGGCGTAATTATTATATTAATGTTACAAAAAAATCCTAACAAAAATTTCTCTCAGATCTTAAATACATACTTTGGTAAATGGCTAGGGACAATTTTTCTTCTTTTATATGCCTTTTATCTATTTTTTGCTGGTTTTAATACTTTATTAAAGGCAACTGATATTGTAAAAGTGTGGATATTCCCTTCCACTCCTACTTATCAAATCGCCATATTATTACTATTGCCTTTTATCATTTTAGCCCTGAGTGGGTTAAGGGCTCTTACTAGTTATTCTATGCTTGTTTTCTTCTTCACTACTTGGATGCCACTATTTCTTCTTTTTTCATTAAAAAGTAACTACAATCCTTTACATCTACTACCTATTTTTAAAGATGGCATATACCCTATTGTAAAGGCAACAAAAGAAACCATTACTCCTTATGCAGGCTTAGAAATTGCATATTTTATTTATCCGTTCTTACAAAAAAAACAAAAAGCCATAAAAGGAATACTAATAGCGAATACTGGAACCATGTTTTTCTATATATATGTGACTATTCTTTCTTATATATACTTTAGTCCGGAGGGGATAAAAGACGTAATTTGGCCAGTATTTCATCTGTTAAAAGGGGTTCGTTTTTCTTTCGTAGAACGATTAGAAATTATATATATCGCTTACTATTTGATTGTATTTTCCACTACAATATATCCGTATTTATTTTTCAGTTTCGAATCTGTGACCATTTTATTTCAAAAAACCGTTCACAATTGGGTGCTAGTTGGTTTTATGCTATTAATAGTCGGCTTATTCGTTTTTCTAAATCCCGATGTGGATCAATATTTATTTATATATTCTCTTATGGATATCTTAAATATCATTTTCTTTATTCTATTACCAATCTTCTTTTTCGCTTACAGCATTCTTTTTACTTGGTTTACTAGGAGGAAACAGCTTTGATTCGAAAATGGATATGGATTGTAATCTGTTGTGTATGTTTAATTGGTTGTAGTCAGAGAATTCCTCTTGAGAAGGTTTCATTAATCCTGTTAATCGCCTTAGATAGAACTTCTAATGGAGACATAAAAGTGGGCACAAGCATACCACTCTTTCATCATAAACAGCAAAAAAGTACTATAGAGCATTGGACGCAGGCATCAACTGTATATAATGGATTCAGTAAGATAGATACGAAGTTAACGGGTTATATGACAGCCTCAAAAGCCGAAATCATTTTAATTGGAAAAAAATTAGCACAAGAAGCAAATTGGATGCAGGAGCTTGATTCTTCTTACCGTGATCCTTACGCTACCATTAATGCTAAAGTAGTACTTGTTGATGGACCTGTAGAAGAAATTTTCACAATTAATAAGCCCGATAAACCATCACTACCATCTTATATAAGTAGTGTAATCGAATCCTCCATTCAAAATAATCAATCCGTTTCTTCCACTATTCAACAATTAATGAGAGAAAAAAATGAAGAAGGAATGACACAAGCTGTTCCAGTTATCAAAAAAACAAAAAATGAAATTGACACGATAGGAATTGCACTTTTAGATCAACAAGGAAAATTTTTAACTCGTATCCCTAAAAAAGATGTTAAATTCTTCAATCTTATAAATAAGCCCAAAAATAAAGGTCGGATGATACTACACCTTGCGCTGCCTCCTAAAAAATCCAATAAAAAACCAAACACTTCTATCTTGGTACAGAATGCGACAAGGAAGGTAGATGTTAATTTTCAAAACGGAAAGTTTGTATTTAATTTCGATATAAACGCTAATGTAGCCTTAGTAGAAAAAACCAATGTGAATTTGCTTAAGGAGCATTATGATAATAAAAAAAACATAAATAATTTAGAAAGCGCTATCCAAAAAGAAATTAATAAGAAATTACAAAACATGTTGGATGAAATACAGCAGAATAAAATTGATCCAATCGGATTATCCCTATATGCTAGAGCTTTTCAATATAAAGAGTGGAAAAAACTAAAAGGAAATTGGTTGCAAGCGTTAGCAGAGGCTAAAATAAATGTAAAGACACACGTCAAAATAAAAGATACTGGGACCATTAGAAATTAGACTAGCCTATTCTTGTATTTGATAGCATTTCTCAGTAAAATTTTCCCTCCTCAATAATTATTATGTAAAAGATGCTAACTCAAAGAAAAATCTTTAAGTTAAATACAAATTTCATTTCATAAAGTGAAATAATTATACTATGATAATTAAGCATAAAAATTCTTTGATTCCCTTAAATCTATATGAATCCCTTACCTAAAAATGATTTCAATATAATTTAATAGTGATTGACGCATATGTGTCTTTTATATGGATATGTAAAATTACAT
The DNA here is from genome assembly GCF_042136375.2 of Bacillus altaicus. Taxonomy (NCBI): domain Bacteria; kingdom Bacillati; phylum Bacillota; class Bacilli; order Caryophanales; family Bacillaceae; genus Bacillus; species Bacillus altaicus. The sequence continues at coordinate 3,057,298 of NZ_CM143394.1, forward strand.
ATCCATATAGGAGTAACTAGCATACATACGCCAAAATATTATTATCGTATATATAATAATCATGTTACTACGAACACCACAGGAGAAAACTCCCCTCATGCACTTTAGAGGATAAATTATCCATGAAATAATAATTTTTGCTTATATACTTACTATTATTATAGGAATACAAAAAAGCGATTCTTTTCACAGTAAAAAGAATCGCTTTCTAGGTTCCTATTTTCAATTACATTACATAAAGAATTGAGAAATTATCACCTAAGAGCCTTAACTATAACTTCAGCTGCCTCTGCAATTAGTTGATTATCATAGGTAGCCTCTTTCTCATCTTTACTAGATAAAATTGCGATGATAATGGGTGCTCTATTAGGCGGCCAAACGATAGCAATATCATTTCGTGTCCCATAACTTCCAGCTCCTGATTTATCTCCAACTACCCAGTCAGTTGGTACACCTGCACGAATAAGTTTGTCTCCTGTAGCATTTCCTTTCATCCACTCTGTAAGAATTTTACGTTTATCAGCTGGAAGTGCTTTTCCGACCGTAAAAGCCTTAAGATTCGTAGCAATTGCTTTTGCTGTACTAGTATCACGAATGTCTCCTGGAATAGCTTCGTTTAAATCTGTCTCAAAGCGATCAGCCATAGTAACCCGATCACCCATCTGTCTAAGCGCTTTTTCATATCCTTTAGGTCCGCCTATTTTATTAAACAAAAGGTTCCCTGCAGTATTATCACTGGAACGAACAGCAGCCTCAGCAATTTCTCCTAGTGCCATTCCGGTATCTACATGTTTCTCAGTAACAGGTGAATATTCCACTAAGTCGTCTTTCGTATAAGTGATAACTTCATTTAATTTCTCAATTGAGTTTTGCTGTAGCAATACTCCTGCCGCTAATGCCTTGTAGGTTGATGCAAAGGCAAATCTTTCGTTAGGTCGATAAGCAATTGTTCGATTTGTACCAGTATCAATAGCATATACACCTAATCGAGCATCAAATTTTTTCTCAAGTTGAGAGAATTCTTTATACATCGCATGATTTTTATGTTTAACTGGCCCGGTCTTTTCTTTCGCTTCAACTTGCAGTGACCCTTCTGTGAAAATTTCTAGGATTGTAAAACTTAAGCCTAATATACCAACGCATATTCCTAATTTTAGCATCCTCTTGTTTTTCAAAATCATCATTCCTTTCAAATTTTCAATACTGAAAACAAGTAGTAAATTCAATACACTGTATCCTATTTGAACACTTGTTTTTATACGTACACATAACAGACAATCAACGAAACAAGTTTGTTCCATAAACTTAAAAAACTTTTTAACTAGTAACAGAGGTATTAACAAAAAGAGAAATAGCAACTATGATAGTTGCTATTTCTCTTTTCAAATCTAACTATTTCTTTAACTTAAAAAATCTTTTATATAAACAGGTTCTTTCCTTAAGAAAATCACACAAATTTTACTAATTTTGATTCGAACTATCTGTACTAGCAGCTTCACCTTGTATACGTTGCTTTTTTAAATCAAAGTATACATCTAAAACTTCCCTTCCAATTATAGAATTAATACCATTTTTATCATCATGAAGCCATGGGACTACTACAGAAAATGCTACTTCTGGATTATCATATGGAGCATATCCAACTAATGTTAAGTTATAACATTCCATACGTTCTCCTTTTGCATTTCTACCAATTGGATCATCTCCACCATATACAGTTTGAGCTGTCCCTGTCTTTCCTGCTGGTTTATATGGCGCATTTTTGAAATACTTCACGCCAGTTCCATCACCTTCTTGGAATACCCATCTAAAGCCTTCTTTTATCCGATCAATATGTTCTTTCTTCATATCAACTCGATTTAATACGACAGGCTCTATAGAGCGTATAACTTTACCGACCTCTTCTTCTTTTATTGATTGCTCTCGTATTTCTTGTACAATTTGGGGTTGCATTCTATATCCACCATTTGCAATAGTTGAAATATATTGTGCCAATTGCAATGGCGTATACGTATCATACTGACCGATAGAAAAATCTAGTAAAAACCCAGGTTGACTATCTACTTTTCTCGTTTGCCCAATTATTTCATTCGGTAAATCAATACCTGTTGGTACCCCTAAACCAAATTGTTTAAAATAATAACGCATTTTATCAAATGCTTCTTGTTTAATATCCAATGAACCATTCGGTACGTAATTAACTCCCGCAATTTTTAAAGCTGTCTGGAACATGTATACATTCGAAGATACTTGTAAAGCTCGTAAATCATTAATATTACCAAATCCGGATACATTCCATGATTTCTTGGCTTGTGTACCTTTAAATTTCATCGGTGCATCATAAAATTGATCTCCTGGCTGTATTGCCCCTGTCTCATATCCAGTTAATAACGTTGCGCCTTTTACAGCGGATCCTAGCTCATACGAAGTTGTCATGTTACCTAATGCCAAATCCTCAATCTCTATTTTCCCTTCTTTTTCTACAATCTTTTTGCCTGCCATAGATAAAATCTGTCCGTTATTTGGATTTGTCATGACGACAAACGCTCGGTCCAACAATGGCTCTGAACTCTTAAAAGCTCTCAAATTTTTCTCTATACTTTCTTCCACTTTCTTTTGTAATTCCATATCAATCGTTAATGTTAAACTACTACCACTTTTTCCTTTAGAGATTATTTCTGTGTTTATAATGTTTCCTGATTTATCAGTAATGTTTTTCACTTCTTCTTTTGTGCCGTGTAATACATCTTCATATCGTTGTTCAATATAACTTTTTCCTACACGATCATTACGGTTATATCCACGTACCAAATAAGAATCTAAGTTTTCTTTCGGTAATCCTTCTTCACTACTTGTAATATTACCTAACACGGAACGAAATAAATTACCATTTACATAATTACGTTCCCAATCAACTGTTGTATCTACTCCTGGAAACTCCGCAAGGTTTTCACTTATCCGCGCATATTCTTGATCTGCCACATCTTTTTTAATAATTTGTGGTGTCAGTTGATAACCTGAACTCATTTTACTTTTAATAGCTAACACCTTTAGATCTTGTGCTGTTAATTCTGCCAATTCTACTTCTGTAACGCGACTTCGTCTTAAGTCTTGAATTTTTTTGTCTAGTTCTTTTCCCTCTATTCCCTTTTCTTTAAACTTTCCTATGTCTTTTTTAGTAATCTTTGATTCCGCACGTTTCGTATTCAATTGCATCCAGAAATCTTTTTTATCGATATCGGTTAACTTATTTATATCTTGCTCAGGCATTTCAAGTACTTTCGCCAAGTCTTTTGCTGTTTTTAAAATAGCTTCACCAGTTATGCCCTTCACCCTTGTATACGTAATCGTACGAAGAGATCGATTATTAACAACCATTTTCCCTTCTCGATCTAAAATTTGTCCACGTGGAACTGGAATACTAGTTGTTGCATTTTGACCACTTTCCACTTGGTTTTTATAAGCCTCTCCCTCAACGATTTGTACTTTTCCTAGTTGAATAATAATTGCTGAAAATAGTAAAAATATGCAAAGGAACATTATATTTAATCGAATAGATATATATGTCTGTTGCTTCTTTCCTTTTTGTTTTTTCATAAATCCTCCATATAATTCTTCCGGAACTCCTCACTAATACTTAGTAAAGAAATATACTAAATACGTTCCCTATATATTAGAAACCACCATTCAGTTATAAATAGGGTCTTATCTTTTTTCTAAATCCTTGTAAGCACCAATTCCTTTTGGTTTAGCCACGTAATTGATAAATCTCCCTTCCTGTTTTTCTCTCTATTTTTTTGTCACTTGCATTAGAAATGCTAAACTGTATACTGACTCATATTAAACTTACACATAGACTTGCTAGTAACTTTTCATACTGATTGTTCCTTTCTTCATGCTGTAATACTTAATAGACAACCTAAGTAATAAAGTTGTTCCACATTTACAAAAAAAATAATTAACTATAAGATGAAATAGGCTACATAAGGGAGGGTTATATGTTACATACAAAAAGATGGAGATTTTTTGCGGTTCTTTCTATTGTAGGTTTGATTTTAATAATTTTATTAAAAATCAACTTCATTTCAATTACTATCGCAACTTCTTCAGCTGAAAGAGGAGAAATTTTTGATCAAAATGGTATAATACTAGCTACAAATAAGAAAGTTGAGTCTCTATATTGTACTTCTAATGATGAAAAGCTATCGAATCAAGATACATCAAACACATTAGCTTTTTTCAATCAATTTTCAAGCGAGTTTCAACATGACATTTCTGCAGAGGGCATAAAATCGCAATTACAACAATCTTGTAAAAAGCAGACTATGAATGATATACCGTTATACTCTGACATAAATGAGAATGAACTTACATTCATAAACAAGAACAAACCCAATAATGTAATAATTAAAGATGAATTGATTCGATATTATCCCAAACACGAAATTGGTTCACAGGTAATTGGGTATGTAGAAAATGACCGTAATTCTAAGTATGGACCTGTTGGAAAAAGTGGGATTGAGCTTCAATATGAAAATGATTTAAAAGGAAAACCAGGAAAAACTCTTATTTTTAAAATGAATAATAAAAAGTTCTTATGGAACATTCAAAAAGTACAAAAAGGAAAAGATGTCAGGCTAGCTTTAGACTCTAAGTTGCAGCAAAAAACAGAGGAAGCATTACGATCTCAAATTAAGAAAATACGTGATGCTAATGCTGGTTATGCAGTAGTAACCGATGTGAAAACTGGTGCAATTTTAACTATGGCCAATTCGGCAGTTTTTGATCCAAATATATTAAATACACATGTATCATCTAAAAAAGAAAACATTAAATCCCTTTCGCAAAATAAAGCAATTCAAAAATTAAAGTATGGTGAATCTTATGTAAATATGGCCTCTACTATAAAGCCACTTACTATTTTAATCGGATTAAACGAAAAGCTTTTTCAACCTGAGGATACATATTTGGATAATGGTAGTTTTCAGTATGATAATCAAAATAACATCACCAATGCTCCTGGAACACCAACAGGTGAAATTACACCGAGTCAAGCTATCATTAATTCATCAAATACATTTATGACAGCAAAAGTAGCTCTCCCCTTATTCAACCGAAATAATGGGAATATAGAAAAAGTAGCAAATATATGGACAGATTATTTAAAGCAATTTGGCCTCCGCTCTAAAACTGGTATTGATTTACCCTTTGAAGAAGACGGAGAATATGAATTTCATCCATCTAATAAGTTTGAAAATGGAATCTCTGCTTTATTAAATGCATCTTGGGGAGGAAATGAAGTACACACCCCTCTTCAACTTGCTCAATATGCAGCAACTTTGGCAAGCAAAGGTGATAAATATAAACCTCAAATCTTAAGTGCTATTATTGGTCAAAACGGTAAAGAAATAAACAAGTTTAAATCAATCTTAGAAAGTTCAAATCGTTATCCTGTGAAATTTTGGAGTGTCGTGCAAGGTGGGATGAGTCAAAATATACAGGAGATTAAAAACTTACCTTTTGATGTCGCAGGTAAAACGGGTATTACTGGTTCTCCGAACGAGCAAGAAAGAATGATAAATCATTCTCTTTTCATTGCATATGCTCCTACCGAAGATCCACAAATCGCCATTTCTGTCGTTATTCCTGGTAGTAATTCAGAAAAAAACATCGCTGCTCTCGTTACATCAGAAATTTTAGAGTCCTGGAATACACTTCAAAAAGAAAATAAAAACAAAGAGGAAGGTTCATTAAAGTGAACCTTCCTCTTTTACCATATAGAATCTATATTTATTATGTTCCATTCACCTTCATCATTCTTTTCGAACATAAATGAATACTTAATATCAGTTAAAACATACTCTTTTTGTACATATCCAGTATTACCGTTAATTGTCGATATTTTTATATATCCATCATTCTGTACTTTTTCTGGAATCCAAGCTTTTACCATTTCATTAGATACTTCATATAAAACTTGTGATTCTCGTTTTGGTTCAGCTAAAATTTTCGTTTTATTTCCAGTAACAGTTGCATATATAAAATGCGATTGCTTTGGTTGGTTACTTTCTGTCAATCCACTTGGTACTTTGTATACTTTCTTTGTGTCATCTGCAAATTCCCCCCCCATTGTAAGAGCGACTTGCAACTCATGAAAAATATCCTCATCAAACTTCAATTCATCCTTCCTATAAAATTCCCCTTTAAATAGAACTTCATCATTTAACGCTCTATACAAGTCATTTTCATTTTTTGAATTTGTACTTCGATATAACTCATTCATAAATTGTTTTAATGATGGATCTTGAGCAGACTCATCTTTTGTTTTAGGCTTAATTTGAGTACTACTTTGTACCGGTGATTTATTATCATCAAGCCAAGGTTGTTGAACAATAAAAAATAATATTGTACAAACCAAAACAACTACAATAGGCAATGCTTTTTTACGAAATGGTCTTTTATGTTTTGGAGAATCTATCTCACTATTTTGGTATATCGATTGCTTTATTTTATAAATAAATGCTTCTTCATCTTTACGACGCTCCATTGGTCCATTTTTTAATTTGCTATACCAGTCAGGATTTTTTTTACTGTTCATCACTTCTACCCTCCCCTATTAGTTTTGAAACCTTACTTCTCGCTCGGCTTAATCTAGATTTGACTGTTCCAATTGATACATCTAATGTTTCAGCCATTTCTTCATAAGACAATTCATATTTCGCGTCCAATATTAGTATTTCGCGGTGTTTTTTAGGTAGTTTTAATACAACATCCCATACATCATTCATTTCCTCTTGCTTAAAAAATTCTTGTTCTGCCGATGGAGATTGCTTATCGTCACTAAAAAATCCCACTAAAGATATCCTTTTAAAATAAGAGGATTTCAAATAGTTTATTGCCGTATTTCTTGTAATTTTTAATATCCACGTTTTAATAGATGACTCCTTTCGAAACGAATTCCAATGTTTAAAAACCTTAATAAATACATCTTGTGTGATGTCATCTGATAAGTGCGGATCTTTCGTAATAATAAATGAATAATTCCATACATCTTGCCAATAGTCTTTAATAACATAGTCAAGCTCATCATGATTACATTTTTCAATAAACTTCTGTTCCATTTCCACACCTCAAACTTATTTGAATAAACATAAAACTGCCCTCACTTTTAATATGGTTTCAATATATAGACATGATACAAGTTTCATTTGTTCCATTGTTTATCTTTTTTTTCGATAGAAGACTCCTTCTTTAAAAATGTAAAGGTGGGAAATAAATGTTGTTAGATATTTCATCTATACATTCTCTTCAGTGACAGGCTCCTAAAAAACAAGTAAAGCATACAATATTAAAAATTTACTCATAAAAATCTGATTACGATTTTTTGGATTTCATGAAACACTCCACTTATATCACCTATTTTTTCTAAGAGCATACTTATTTGTGTGCTCTATTTATTTTTTACTAAATAGCTGTTTTGTTAAAGTTTAAAATTACCCTCACTTATTCATTTCAATTTGTTCTACTCTTATTTTTACTATTAGAAATGCCAAGATTTCAGATATGGAAATAAATATGAACAAGTTTTTTATCATCAGCTGCATTAGCCCCTGGCCCAATCAGTTCTACACTTCCGACTGAACTCTCTGGTTTTAAATCAGCATTTAGGACTATTCAAACTACTAATCAGCCCGTACTTGCAAATACTATTTCGAAAATTACATTCGAAACCATAGAATTTGATTTAAATAATGAAAATGATGCCATATCAACTTTCTAGAGCCACAATAACATAGAAAAAGCATTCTCAATTAGGGAGAATGCTTTTTTAAAACTTAATTGTTCTTTTTTTTGCCCAATTTATACCATTGAGTTAAGCATACATATAATAAATTTAGTAAAAGATTTCACCTTATAATTTAGTGTTGTTTCTGAAAAACATGTTTTACTTTTTCGCCTGGAACATTGCTCCCCCCTCTTCCTTTTACATCTTCGATCATCATGGTAACAATCATGTCTGGCGCATTTGCATCAAAAGCTGCAAACCATCCAAGTTCTTTTCCGTCTGCTTCTTTCGACTCTTTCAGCTCTGCTGTACCAGTTTTACCAGCAAGAGTTACACCATCAACCTTAGCAATTCTCCCCGCTCCATCAGGGTCATTAATGACTTTTATTAATGCACTCTTTAATATCTCTTGATTCTTTTTAGAAACCACATTTTCTTTCCAATTCCCCGCTACTTTGGCTTCTTTTAAAAGATGAGGCGACGGAATATTCCCTTCATTTACAATCGGTGCATATGTTAATGCTAAATGAAGTGGTGTCATTAATACTTGTCCTTGTCCATATCCTGTGTCTGCTAGTTGAATATCATTTTTTATCCCATCTTTTGCAATTATTGAAATAGGAAATTCGTATTCGATTGGTAATTTTTCATCAAACCCGTACTTCTTAAATTCACTTACATACTGATCTTTCCCCATTTTCAAAGCTTGTTGAGCAAAATAAATATTATCAGAGTACTTCATTGCCTTATCAAAATCAATTGGACTAGCATCCTTCACACGTGTTACATAATAATTTCCCCACGATGAATCTTTTGTCCACTTTAATCCTTGGATTTTAAATTCTTCCTTAGGATTTATTGTTTTTGTTTCCAAACCAATTGCACCTGTAATCGTTTTAAATACAGAACCTGGTACAAATGCTTTTGTGAAGCGATTCATCATTGGCATTTTCGAGTCGTTATTCCATGCTTCTCGTTGAGCTTTTGATGCTCCTCTAACTATTGTATTTGGATTATAAGCAGGGCTACTTACAAGTGCGATTGTTTCACCCGTTTTAGGGTTGACCGCTGCACTAGATCCTGCTTCATTTTTCATCTCATTAAAGATTTTTTCTTGAATTGCGGCATCAATTGTTAACGTAACATCTTCCCCTTCTTTTGCTTCTTTTTTTGCTACGTTTTTAATCTCTTTCCCGTTCTCATCTTCCATAAATACGCGTCCACCCTTTTCACCACGCAATTTATTCTCTAATACTTTCTCTAAACCTGTCTTACCTACTAAATCATCTGCTTGATAACCTTTTTTTTGAAGCGATTTTAACTCCTCTGCATTTACCTTTCCTATATATCCCGTTAAGTGTGCCGCTGCTTCTCCTAATGGATACGTACGAATATTTACTGGGCGAGATGAAACTCCTTCTAATTCAATATAATCATTCTGTCTGGTTCCCTCTTTTAAAATACCAATTGGTACAAGGGAATCTGGTTTTATCCATTTCGCTGCGAGCTTCTGATCGACCTCTTCTGTAGACATATCAAGTAGTTGTGCTACTGTTTCTTTCGTTTGCGCTGCCGTTTCACCTAGTTTCTCTGGAATAATTCCAACCTCAGTCGCTTTACCATTCGTTGCAAGCCCTTTTCCATTTCGATCATATATTTCTCCACGTTTTCCTTGCTCTGTTTGCATACGTACTTTGTAATCTTTTTTCATACCTGGGAAAATGAAGTCTGGTGTCCAATCTATTTTCCAAGATTCCTTATCTTTCACGAGTTTTGCTTCATGGATGAATGAAACTGTTCCTCCATCCGTATCCATTTTAACTTCAAAAAGAAAACGTTCTTTATCTTTAGTATTCTCTCCTTTTGTTTTAATTTTTAAATTCTTAACTCCTATACCCTCATAGATTTTTTGATATTTCTCTGTGAAATCGTTTTTAGAAATCGTTTTTTTTGCATGTTCTGATAAATGATCATACATATCTGCAAATTTTTGATCATTCCATAAATTGATATATTCTTCAAATGCTTGTTTTGGCGGTTCGTTTTTATTACATCCTACCAACATAACTCCAAAACAAAAGAAAAACAGCATCCATAATTTTTTCAATTCAATCTTCTCCCTTAGTTAAAAATGATTATTCCTTTCTTAATGTATTTAATAAAAAATGTTTTAACGCTTAATAGACAGTGTAAGTAATGAAATAGTTCCACATTTACAAAAAAAATTAAATTTATGATTAAATGGCATTCGAAGAGGGAGAATTTTAAGATTCTTACAAAACAAAAGAAGCAAATATATTTAGCAATCGTTATCATTATTAGTGTTGTTTTGACAATTTTATTTCAGTTACTATTACTACTTCTTTAGTTGAAAGAGATAGTATTTTTGATCATAATGGTAATGGTTCGATCTCATCCAAAGTATTTTCACAGAAAAAAGGGTTCTGGTACAAACACTCCACAACGTTTGTAAGTAACCTTCTAAACTTGGACATACTGATACTAGTACTCTAAAAAAGGACGTAATCAAGTACATTATCAGCCTGGACTAATCTTATTAACAGTAAGATGGTACCTGCGGTACAATTTAAGCTTTCGAAGAAAATGGGTAAATTGCGATAAATTCAATAATATAAAGGTTTCAAATGTGAACTGATATTTAATAGTTTACATCGAGATTTATTTCATTCATCAAGGTTTGCTTTAGTAAATGAAAAGGATAGTTAGCCCTCATAATGGACTAACTATCCTTTTATTATTTTTTTCTTGACTTAGAGTTCACTCTAACCATTATAATCGACTCATAGTTCATTCACGATAAAATCAATTGGATAAAATTCAGGAGGGATCGGAAAAGCTAAAATCAAAAGTGGCTGACATTAACGCAGACCTGGATGTTGTTATTCGAACTTTCGATTTATCTGTTACTACAATTGTACGTTAAGAAGTCAGTAATTCTTGTTATTTTTTCCTTATTTTGTTTTCTCTTAATAGTCATAAATCTTCTATAATATATTTAGTGCATATAAAAGAGACGGAACCATAAAATCGGCAAATTAGAAAATAAAACAGGATGGGAGTCAGTTATTATGGAACAATCAAATAAAGCGTTTAGCGAGGCATTAGTAAAATCGTTAAGAGGAGAACGAGGACATCTTCCCATCAAGAATGCTTTGTCGGATATAGACGTGGCGCTTGCGGGAAAACGCAGAGAGGAACTGCCTTATTCTATTTATCAATTAGTGAAACACATGACCTACTGGCAAGATTTTCTCTTATTATCCGCTCAGGGGAAGAAGCCTGCATTGCCTGCCCATGTAAAAGAGAGCTGGCCTGAAGAAAAATGTCCTGGCAGTGAGGAAGAGTGGCAACAGATTATTCAGTATTTTCTTCAGGGGATTGAACAGGCATGCGCGATTGCCCAAACCGTTCAATTGGACAAAACATTGGAGGAATGGCCTGGTGAAACCCCGGGCGGTGTTCTACGCAATATTGCATCTCACAACTCCTACCATTTAGGAGAAATTGTGCTGATTCGCAGATTATTTAGTGCTTGGCCACCGCCAACAGGCGGATATCCGGTCTAAACAAAGAAAGGGTTCCAACCCATGCCCATTAACTTAAGATTTTGAATTACCCCCAAAACGAAATTTTTACCACTTTACAGTTATTTATGAGAATTAAATTCATTTTTTTCATTACTGGGGAACAAACATTTTTTTAACTTGATGGAGAAAGGGTACAAAAATACAAATTTCATCTCCGAAAAAAATAAAAAAAACGATTGCTTGGATCCTAAGAGGCAATCGTTTTTTCTTTTTAGGCTGTTTGTAATGACCAATTACAGGTTTAAAATATTATTGAGTGTTATTTCTGTTTTCCAAAACCTTCTCCATATTATTAGTCGCCCATTCCTTCACTAATAGGATAATTGGACGTAGTGACTCTCCAAGTTTTGTTAATAAAATATCAACCATCTTTCTCATACAATCTTGCATACTACAACTTTCTAATATAACGGATCCAATTCTTTCACAAAAACAAAAAACTGCTGGAATACCCCAACAGTTTTTTAATCGTTAAAACTAATCTGTCTTGTAGCATAATACATTTTGAAAAAATATGAACTTCCTTAAGGGATTTTCATCAGCTGTTATTCATTTCCTATTATGTAAGTCATAGCACTGATCATAGTTATGGAAACTAAAGTAAGAAAGCAATATTACAATGAAATCGTGACATTCTGTTGAATACTTTTTCGTTTTTAAATAAAATAAACTAATAAAAATTTTTAATTTTCACTTTGTAATTCGATAATTTTCATGTTAATATAGCGAAGGCTATGAAATATCTGTCGCCATCCATACTTATTTTCCAGAATATTCACTCCTTCAAAAGAAAGGTTATTCTAAAAATTACATCATCTGTTACCTATACAAGGGCTACTTTCAATTTGTAATGCACATAACTAAAAATAGCTTTTTTAATAGATAATTTTTCTATCTTCCTCATCGGTTCTAATATACATAGTAAAAGATCACTTTTCAAATACCCTTCCCTTTCTTTTTAAAGATAGAAAATCTAAATTAAATTCATTCATAATACTACATACAAACTAACAGAGAGGCATAAACTATGGGAATTTCTACACTATTATTAAATACCTTTATTATTATTATTATTATTTGTATCCTTAGCTATCAAGTATTTTGGCTAGAACATAAAGAAAAAATAGCATGTAATAATATATTAATTTCTGTTCTTTCCTCCATTGCAATTATTTTTTGTATGACTTTTCCTTTTCATTTACATGCTGGGTTTATTTATGATTTACGTTTTATTCCAATAATATTAGTTTTTCTATATGGAAATACAAAGAGCGTTATTTCTATAGGAATTTTATATCTTTCTTATAGATTTTACTTAGGCGGAAGCGGAGTTTTCCCATCATTTATTATCTTTACTATTATTACTGGTATTACAATAATGTTTCGTTACTTGTTACCCATTTATTTCAAGGAAAAAAAGATATTATTAAGCATACTACTTGTTTTGATATGTACAACTTCACTTTCTATCTTTGGTATTATAACTCAAATAAACACAGGTGGTAAAATTGGCTCTACTCTCATTGAATTTTTATTAAATTATATAGTCATTAATATTTTTACAGTATTATTATCCGTTTATTTAATAGAGGGAATGATTGAGAAATTTAAAATGAAAGAAAGAATGCAAAGAGCAGAAAAATTTTATATAGCTAGTGAACTAGCTGCATCTATTGCGCATGAAATTCATAATCCACTGACCACGGTACATGGATTCACTCAATTATTAAATGAAAATGAGAACACTAAGATGTCTCAAGATAAGTACTTAGAAATTATGTTACTTGAAATGCAACAAATACAATCTACTATAAATAACTATTTATCTTTAACCAAACCACAAAACATTATAAAAGAGAAACTAGATATTAATCACATTTTAAATCAGGTGAAAGATGCTATTTCACCAATCGCTCTATCGTACAATGTTAAATTAAAACTGAATATTACAGACTCCCTTTTTATAAATGCTGATCCTGAAAAATTAAAACTGTGTTTAACTAACATCATACAAAACGGTATCGAGGCTATGATAGATGGTGGAGTATTGCAAATTAATATACAAAAAATTAAAGGGAATGTTGTTATTGATATTATTGATTCAGGAATTGGAATGTCCTCCGAACAACTAAAACGAATTGCCTTACCATTTTATTCAACAACTGAAAAAGGCACTGGACTTGGTACCGTGATTGCCTACAGTACTATTAAAGAATTAAACGGAGATATAGACATAGAGAGTAAAGAAGGAAAAGGAACACGCTTTTCTATTAGTATTCCTTGTTAACATAACAAAAGTATATTTCTTTCTCACGTAATTATATCAAGATATGGTGAAAATATATGATGTTACAAGAGGTAGTAAATTTATAATAAATTCACTACCTCTTGTCTCTCTATCCACTTATCGAGTTTAATCTTGATATCATCATTTAATCGTTTTCTTTTACCACATAACATCCTTGAAAGTGTTGAATATGAAATCTCTATTTCTTTTGCTAACTCACTTATACTTTTATTATTCTTCTCTTTATAGGTGTTCATCTTTTGAATATAAAACTCAATACTATTTAGGATTTCTTGATTTAGTATACTTATTGGCTGCTCTTCAATAACTGGTTGTTTTTCCTCTATCTCAATGACTATGGCTATTAGCAAAACGAAGAAAGAAAAGAAACGGGAAAAAAGAAGAACATCCATGGATGTATCGGATAAGCATCATTATTATTATGCTCACTGTTTTTCTATTCGTGAGTCAAGTTTGGAAATCATGATACAGAAATTGAGATGCACAATTTCATATTTCATTTAAATATATTGATGTATAATGAAATTGAACTGCTCAACATTTTTCGTTTAAGTTAGTCTATCAAGCTCTAACTACCTAATGAACTCAAGTAAACGCATCTTAAGTCATTTTAAGAAATACAAAAGGCGCCCATGTAGGCGCTTTTTGTATAAGGTGTTTTCTTATATTTCAGCTTTTAGAATTCTTCTATTTCAACTGTAAAATGTGGCTTGAATTTCACTTCGATTCTTTTCTTTGCTTCTGCCCCTTGAATGTATAGCGAGTCATTACGCGTATAAATTTGTTTCACCGACTCCATCTTGGTTTCAATGATACGTTTGTCTTCATAAAGCATTTTTAATTCAACAGTTGCATCATAATAGAACATAATCATTACCAATTCAAATCCAAGTTTATCGATTTTACTATATCTATACGCACCCGCACCTGGAATATAATTATCTTCTGGTTCATTCTCGAATATTTCTAATAACTCGTATTTATCATATTTTATATCCAATATTCCTCAACCTTTTTTGTACTAGAATGTTTTAACTATGCTATTCATTTGTAACTAATCTCTGAAACTTGGACATACTAATACTAGTACTCTAAAAAAGGACGTGATCAGTATGGAAAAGCAAAACCTATTCAAGTGTTTGGGCTAACAGCATAAAATACAATTCCGCTCGAAATATATGCGCTATATTCTCTATTATTTTATCTTTGCACCAGAACCTTAATTCTTAACTAACTATTTGGACAAACAGTTAAACGGGACATTTTATGGATGATAAATCTAGGTTATGGCCCGTTTTTATATGCCATTTAGCTCTTCTCTTTTAACATCAATTAGTGAGATTCTTCTTTCCCACCTTTGTACAAAGTTCAAATTTGCTCTAACTTCACTCCCATGCTCCCAAATATTTGGCGCCTTAATCATTTTTACACCTTCAGGGATTTCATATTCTCTTCTAGAAATATGTTTCAAATCAGAAGGTATTAACCGCAATTTAGGCATAGGATGGATGACCTCTTTTTTACAATCCTTAATTAATGTGCTCAATTTTATAATATAGATTCTAGACAACTACCCAAAAAAGGTGGGAATACAAGAGTTTACTGAAATCAAAAAATCATGTTATGACATATAAAACCGACAGCTCTCAATCCGTATAAATTGGCAAAGACGTAGCAATGATGCTTAAGATTCAGAAGTCTACTTTGGATTACAACAAAATATAGATTTGAATCATATTTCTCAATGAACAATATTATTTAACGTGATAAAATAATATTGGATGGGAGCCCAATATTATTAAAATTAAGATGGTTCAAGTCAGAGGAAGGCACCCTAGGGTGTCTTTTCTTGTTTATTATAAAAAACCTCAAGCATGAATTATATACTTGAGGTTTTTTTCGATTTCTTGTCTAAAAGATACCAATATAGAACTTGATGGAATTCCTTAAAAAACATCTCTTAATACAAATTATATCATATTTGTTAAATCGTGAACTATTATTCTGACTTTTGTACAGGCAAACTACTAAAAATCAATTCAGCAACTTTTACATATCCTTTTGAGTTTGGATGAATTAAATCTGTAGACCAAAGCGTATTGTCATTAACTAAATGATGATTCCAAAAGTCAACATGATGAAGCTCATACTCTCTACTCAGCGAAAGTATAACTTCATTTGCCTCTAATAATTGTTCTTTTAATACTTGTTTTTTTTCAGAAGAAAAAGGAAGCCGAACTGTAAAATCTGGAAGGTTTGCTATAATAATATCAGCATCTGTTTTACTTAATGTATCTATCATAAATTCCATATCGTTCTTATATGTATGATGATTCCAACGTCCTTTTAAAACATCGTTTGCACCTGCAATTAGACTAACCAAATCTGGATTAAAAGTTAATGCCTTTTCCAATTGCTGCGAGCGAATTTCTTTAGTTACTAACCCACGCTTTGCAAAATTAGCATATTTTAAATCATCTACACACAGTTGAACAAAATGATCTACCCAGCTTTTTAATGCTATTCCCTCAACTTCATCCCCTATCCCCTCTGTAAAACTATCACCAATCGCTACAAATCGCTTCCACATATATAGTCCCCCTTTTTTGTTATTCATATCTACACTATACAATAGCCCACAGCGTAATTGTTCTTCTTAAATGTTTTTCAATTTCAATTAAATTCCATAGGAGATTTTTCAAATGAGCAAGACAACTCGATTAAACTATTTCACATGACCAAAAACATGAAAATCTACGTTATCTTCTCGCAGAAATAGGTTGAGACCAACTATCTTTCCCATTATCATTTAAGCGTACTTGAAAAACATATATAGGTTGAGAAAAGTCTTGTGTATCAGCGTAGTAATCTATATTATAATCTGTAATGACTAATGTATCACCTGCTTTGAAAGATATTATAGGATCAAAGTCTCCTTGTTTTAGTTTTTGAAATACTTCTTTGGGAGACAGAATTTCGACATCTCGAATATGTGATTTTTTTGTAACTGGCTCATTGTCATTAGGCATTTTTGTAATTTCCTCTTTGTAAACAGGCATTTTATTACCTTCGTCTTTTAACTCTATTGATGTTTTTATAGTGACATCAGTCATGTCTGTTTTTGTAATGGGATCTAAAGGCATATTCCCAAATTCCTTCATTTGATACGAAATCATTATTCCAAGTGCAACAAAACTTACTGTAATCGGAAGAAATAAATATTTGGTCATTTGTGTATCTGTTTCTTTTTTCTTCAACAATATAAGAACTATATTTAACATAGAATATCCTAGCATCATTCCTAAAGTATTATGAAGTAAATCGGCTAGTTCCATACTTCCACGTTGCATTATAAATTCAAGGATTTCAATCAATAAACTTGCTATAATTGAGCTGATTAACATCCATTTTGTTTTTTGAAAAACATTACTAAATAAAGGTAATAAAATTCCTAACGGAAAAAGCATACCTATATTCACAATGATATGGAAAAAAGAAGAAAATGAAAAGGTATTCCATGCTTTTTTATAAACACTAAGTATATCAAAGTCAATTGTTCTTGCAAAAGTTATATCATCTGGACGACCAAATGAAGTAGCTAAAAACAAAAATGAGTAGTAACAAGAATGTGAGTTGTATTGTAGGAATTGCAACGGTAACGAGTAGTTCGGAAATAAAATTCATTTTACACCTCTGTTTTTACGAATAAAATATTCAATAATTTTATATAACTTTCTAGATATAGATAGCGATGTGTTGTTACCCCTAATAATTATCAATATAGAATTAAACCTGTATCCATTGAGCATTTCTTCCTCTTGAAACCAACTTTATTTGACCAAGCAGCTACAAGGAAACTAGCGTTTTACTAATTGTACTTTCGGCTATGTTTGGATAAACGTTACGAAGATTCTCTTTAGTAAGAGGGTTTTTGGAGTTAAGTATAAAATTAAAAATTTGTTCAATTTTAGTATATTTATATAGAATCCATAATTTACCGATTCCTAATATACTTAGGAATCTGTAATATTCGTATATTTAATAAAGAAATAATATCCCTTTAAATATTACACCTTTTTGGGGGAATTTGTTGTTCTTTGTTTTGCCCAGTTGATACATTTCTTTTCAATTAAATGATACGAAACTATAGAAAAAAGTATTGTCATTGAAATACACAAAGCAAGAAGGAAAAAGATAGGTATCTTTGTATACAAAAGTTTAAATAGTACCATCATGATTGGAAAATGACACAAATAGATACTGTATGAAATTTCTCCTAAGTATACAAATACACTCTTATTTAAAAATGCTTTCACTTTTAGGTTACTCATGGCTATTATTATAAATATACTAACACCGATTACGACACCCCAATCTTTTAATAAGAAAGTAGTATCATTACGGGAAAAACCATAAATTAAAATGGAATATAAATATAGAATAACCCCTAATGCAATAAGAAATCCTTTATTAAATTTTTTCATATTCCTATATAAGTAGATAAGCTTTTCCTGATGCTTAAAAAGTAACATTCCAACCATAAACATCGATGTGAAATGCAGTGTATCGGCATAACCATTATAAAATCCCTCTGCTTTCCCTATATGCAACATATTAAGGAAAACACTAATTAAAGAAAAGCTCAAAGCAAATAGTATCGTTTTCTTCCAACTCAGTTTATAAAAAAGAAGGAATAACAAAGGAAACACAATAGATATACGCATTTCTTGAGCCAATGACCAGATAACTGGATTATAATTTTCCGTAAAAAAGTTATTAAGAAGCACAAAGTGGTTTATAATATCTATTTTTGTTATAGACCCTTGCCACCTATCATAGAACCAATCCCGTAGTCCAGCCACTTCATACGGCGAGAACAAAATAAATAAAGCAAAGGTAATGATTATCCAAAAATAATAAGGGATATAGATTCGTACAAATCGCTTAATTAAATATCCCCAATAATTTGTTTTTGAATGATAAAGTGCCATAGATAACACAAAACCACTGAGTACATAAAAAACGATTACAGCTTCTCCACCCGCCCATAAAAACCTAAGCGGGGAAAATTTAATAGAATTAGGAAACGATGGTAGCATTAAACAAAAATGTCCAAATACCACTGTAAGTGCCGCTAACCCTCGTATGGAATCTAATTCTTTTATTCTCTTACTCATAAAATGTTCTCCTTGTAAATTGTAGATTTTGCTGTTAATAAAGGCCACTATACTATTGTAGTGGGAGAATTATACATATTGTTTCTTTAAATTCCTAATATAAGCAATACAAAGTCAATCTATGTATCTGTTTTAGGGAACTTTCGTATTTAGGCATAAGTTATATAATAATAGAAAGAAAAAAGAAATTTCATTCTATAAAATCGTATTGTCGTTTAGAAAACATTTTAAAACTGTTTTCTAAACCCTCGTTATAGTCTGTCTGCTTATTTGTCCATTGAACACCCTTATTCCCAGGCCACCCTGAGGTATTAGCAACATATTTTAATAGCTCTGGTCCTTTTAAATTTTGTTGTAAACCACGGTTATATGCATTTATCATATTAGATATTGCTATTCGAGTATTGGTTTCTGCATTTTTCAAATCTTCGTTCGTTAAATCTTTAGGTGCTAGTCCACCTCGATGGAGCTGAAACAGTCCAAATGATGTGCCCTGATCTCCGACTGCATTTTGATCAAACTTACTTTCATGGAATGCAATAGATAAAGGAATCCATGGTGGTATACCATGCTCTATTGATATTTGTTGAATCGTGTCTCTTACTTTAACTCGGTTAGTATGATGGTCATATGCGTATTTTGTAAGATATAGCCCTCCTGTTAAAACTAAAATAAATACTCCACTTTTTATTAATGTCCCTCTCATCGACGTCACCTCACTTGTCAGTATCAAAGATTGTCACTAGTAATCCTATCTTTTGGGGATATTAACTCGTAATCATGTATCATTTTGTTATTGTTTGTTTCATTAATTACCGATTTTCAGGTGAAATTATTAGGGGGTTCCCTCCATATAACATTCGCTTTTATCACTTTCGGTACAATTTACTTTTGTATGGGAGAGCGTTTTCTCTGTATGGTACCGTACTTTTTTCTCGAATACCTTGCTTTTTTATTCGATTGAAATTAAAGAATAACTATATACATAGGGATACACGCTATAAAGAGATACTTAAATTTCTTTAAAAAACTCATTTTCTGGCCTCCATTTCTTTATATAAATAATTTAAAACAAAATATTTAATAGAAAGAAAAGATTTTATTAAATTTTTATAAAATTTAATAACAGGAATAAGTACCAGGTATTTATTTTTATTGTAACTTGATGGAATAATGAATGTGTTTTCATCATGTAACTTTATTAAACTAGCCTTGCACCAGAACCCTTTGAATCGAACAATTCATAATAAACGCCATCCTTTCTGTATATTTCTACAAAAAGAATAGCGTTTTTTGATTATATGGATACAAATTTATCTTAGCTTCAATACCGAAAGTTCCGAAGAACCAGATTTGAGAATTAATGCAATCTTCCATTCCAAGCCATCCACATAAGAATCTATAATACTTTGAAACCTTTTATTTCAGGCTAATATTTAGTTTTATCCTACAAAGTTAGCCTTTTACTATATCAACCGCACTATTCCACATACCGCTAAAGAAAGATCCTATTTCGCGCATAAAACGTGTAAACCAATTTGCTTGTTCTACTTCAGATTTTGTTACAAGGTCTACTTGTAATGATTTACCTGATAAGAACCCAGGATCTGTAATATCTTTAGGCGATATAATCATTTGACTAATTGTTACACCTTTTTTAATAGGCGCTTCTTGTTCTTTATTCGATACTTTAAATTCTTTTTTATAAACGTCTTTGTTGCCCTTTGGCATTGGAAGTGAAACAGCTTGCTTCGTTTGAACAACTATATCTTTGTCCTTTGCATTTGCTACTCGCACTGTTTCATGACCTTTTACTACTGAATCTTTTCCATAGACCTTCTTCACTTCAAAATTTGCAAATCCATAATCATATAATTTCTTTGTTTCATCAAAACGTGCTGTATGAGAGTTTGCTTTTATAACTACAGAGATTAGACGCATACCGTTTTTTTCTACTGTACCAGTAAAACAATCTCCGGCTTCTGGAGTAGTTCCTGTTTTTAACCCATCTACACCTTCGTATTGCTTAATTAAGCCTTTTAACATCCAGTTAAAGTTCGTCATATCAATCGGATACTTGCCACCCTTTTGGAATGTTTTTTTAGGGATTTTTGCTGTATCTAATATTTTCGGGAAATCTTGAATAAGACGTTGTGCTAAAATCGCACAATCTCTTGCGGACATTTTATTTTTCTCGTCTGGAGTTGTCCCTTCTGGGTGATGTCCTTTTAAATCATGGTTTGTTAAACCTGTAGAGTTTACAAATTTATAATTTTTCATTCCAAACTCTTTTGATTTATCGTTCATCATTTTCACGAAATTGACTTCTTTTCCAGCAATCTCTTCAGCTAAAGCAATTGTTGCACCGTTTGCAGAGTAGATTACCATTGCCTCATATAACTCTTTGACCGTATAAGAGCCACCATTTTCTAATGGAACGTTTGATAATGAGCGATCTTGCGAAATCTTATATGCATATTCAGAAATTTTAACTTTTTGATCCCATTTAAGTTTTCCTTTATCCACCGCTTCATGAACTAAGTATTCACTCATCATTTTTGTCATACTAGCAATTGCTAATGATTCATCTGCATTTTTTTGATATAAAATTTTCCCGGAATTTGCTTCTACTAAAATTGCTGATCCTGCTTCTACGTCTATAGCAGGAACTGTTTCCGCTGATGCTCTTCCAAATGTAACGGCCATGCTACAAAATAGTGTAAGCACTGTTACTATTGTAATAAATCTCTTGCAAAACATACTTTTCACTTCTGTTACCTCCAATATCTTTGTACTCAAAAAAACGTTATTTTAACATAATCCTCCAAAAAATAGACAGCGTTATCAAATTCTATATACATATAAGACATTAGAACCACTTTCATATAGACCATCTCATCCCACCCTTTTAGGCACACTGACACTTAGTGTTCCCACACATATCCCTCTTTTTAATACCTTTGTATTTTTCGAAATGATCTGTACTTTCATATCTTTTAGGATTACACTTAATAGACAATCTAAGTAATACATTTGTTCCACATTTATAAAAAAATAAAACCAGTGTGCCCCGGTTGAATACCAAAACACACTGGTTGCTAAATTTACTATCGTCTCTTACATTATTCATATCAATGAACTTCCCCTTTATTCGATTAATCACTTTATAATGATAAATCAAATTAACTTATCAGTATCATGTCTACTATGAATGGCCTACTTGAATTATTAACTTAAGAAGTTTCTTAAGTTTAAAAAAAAGCTTATGGAACCTTTCATTCCATAAGCCATTCTATTTAATTGGATGTTCAACAATAAAGGACATCCAGCCTACTTTATATTCTGCATGTATATTACCATTATGAAGTTCAACAATTCTTTTTGAGATAGCGAGTCCCAGCCCATTTCCTTGATCATCTTTTCTTGCCTTATCACCCCTGAAAAACCTTTCAAATAATTTATTAGGATCGCTAACAGGCGGCTTCTCGACTTTATTTGATACTTTCAAAATTGCTTTGTTACCTATTAGTTCAAGACATATTGATAATTCGGATGGTTTCATGCTGTACTTTATCGCATTCATAAACAGATTTTCATAAACACGTACCATTTTTTCTACATCCATGAAAATAGGTATTGTTTCTTCCGTTATTGATTTTTGAACACTTAAACCTGCCTTTTCAAATATAGGAATATATTCTCCAACTATTTGCTCCAACAAGCCTGATAAATCAACTTCGTTAATGTTTAACTTAGCATCGATGTCTGATAAACGGGTGTACTCAAATAGTTCATCAATTAGATATTTCAATCTCTGTGATTTTAAATAAGTGGTTTCGAGATACTCCTGTAATTGTGCTTTACTGTCGTATTGCCCTCTTTTTAATAAATCTACATAGCCGATAATAGATGTCAACGGTGTGCGTAAGTCATGAGATACGTTGGTTATGAGTTCATTTTTTGTACGTTCCAATTGTCTTTCCTGTTCAAATGTATTCTCCAATTCCTTGGACATATAATTAATATTTTGAGCAAGATGAGTCAATTCATCCTTTCCCTCAATCCCAATTGTCAAACCCAGCTTTCCATTGGCAATATCATTAACACTATCAGAAATGAGCTTTAAATATATTATTTTCTTTCGAACCAATATCAAAAAAATGATTA
This sequence comes from Bacillus altaicus, assembly GCF_042136375.2. Lineage (NCBI taxonomy): Bacteria > Bacillati > Bacillota > Bacilli > Caryophanales > Bacillaceae > Bacillus > Bacillus altaicus. Next base: position 3,080,344 of record NZ_CM143394.1, read on the forward strand.
TAAAAGTAAAGATTGCTAACGCGAATATAAGAAATGTAAGCATATTATTTTCAAATGTACTAAGATCATCAAGATAGTGATTTAGATTTAATGGTATTATGACATATAGAAAAGTGAGGATTGTTAAACCAAACGAAATAAAAAAACTAACTGCAACAGCACCAAGAAGTTTTATAATTATCTTATTTCTAAAACTAACCTTCTTCATATTTTGTACCCAATTCCCCAAACAGTTTTAATATAAATTGGATGTTTAGAATCCTCTTCAATTTTGTCTCTTATTTTTGTAATATGCACCATGACAGTATTATCCGATTTATAAAAAGCATCTTTCCAAACTGCTTCATATATTTTTGCAACACTGAGAACAATTCCTTTGTTACGAGCAAGTAGTTTGAGTATATCGAACTCTTTTGGAGTTAGCCTTACTTCCGTTCCTCTTACCCATACTTGACGTGTATCTGTATTCACGGTTAAATCACCAATTTCTAAGATGCTTTTATTATTATCTGTATGCGTATTGTATTTTTTAAACCTTCTTAATTGGGATTTTACTCTAGCGATTAACTCCAACGGGTTAAACGGTTTTGATAAATAATCATCGGCACCAGACGCTAGCCCCTGAATTTTGTCTATATCCTCTGATTTTGCAGATAGCATGATAATAGGCATATTTCGTTCTTCCCTAATTTTCATACATGCTTCAATACCATCCATATTAGGCATCATAATATCCAAAATAATAAGATCGAACTTCTTTTCTTCTAACAATTTTAAAGCTTCAATAGCATCTTCTGCCTTTTGAGTTTTCAGACCTTCATTTTCCAAATAAACAGAGATAAGATTTCTAATCTCTTTATCATCATCAACAATAAGAATTTTTGACTCCATCATATTCCTCCACATTTTTCTCGTATTGAACAACTAAAGGCAAAAGCAGGTGGTACATTTCTATCCTCTCTTTAGTATATACTTGCAATTAAAAGCGCCAAAATAACATAATCGGTATAAAAGATAATGTCTTAAATATTGTTCGAAATTTTCTTTAGATCCATTTACAATTAATAAGTTTTCTTCTTCATTAAATTTAGCTTTTAATAAAAAAATAATTGTAAAATTTTGATTATAGTTAACAATTAATATTGGATGATTATTCAATTTTATTGTAATGGGATAGTGCAAGAGTTCCTACAAATGAGGTTAAAGTAGTACTCAATGTAGGAACGATGCTATCTTGCCTCTTCATTTCCCTTCATTATTAAGATATAGAAAGAATAGTATTTTTCTCTTTTAATTGCTCATACATAACTTCTTATAAGTTATACATGAAATGCGACCCCTACTTGTATTTACTTTTCTTCTAACACTTTCTGCCGCTCATTGCTGCATATTTGTATCTCAAATTCACTTTCTATTTTGCTTACATAGTATTTTTTCATTTCAACATAACGGGGGCCCATTCTGTCAATACTTAGTATACATAATATTATTACATTAATCTTCTTTCGGAAGTACAATTCTTTTATACAATTGAACTGTAATCAAGTAGTAAATCGAGTAAATCACTATGAAAATAACAATTGGTAACCAAATCCGAAAATACGGATCAATTAAAAGAGGGCCAAACATGTTCATACCAACTAATATGTGAACAATACCCACAATTTCTGGGACTAAGAATACGAAGAATAACTCCTTATAAATCGATTGTATTAATAACTCCCGGCGAACACCGATTTTACGAAGCATTTGATAACGTGTATTATCTTTGGATGCACCAGATAGAATTTTAAACATTAAGCAACTCGCCATCATTGCTAAGAACGCAATTCCAACGAAGAAACCCATAAACATTAGTCCGCTGGCAAAACCATGATTCATATTATATGTTTGATACTTACTATCCAGTTCTTCCGCTTTCACATTTTTATATTTCGCTACCTGTAATTCATCAAGTTTTTTCCATTCTTTTATGTATGATCCAAAATCATCTGTCTTCCCAATAAACACCGTATTTTTTGTACCTTTCATACTATCGTATATGTTTTGATCGACAATTTTCACTTCATGATCAGGATACATATACATTGGCTGGATTGTTTGGAAAGCGTCGCTCCATTGTTTTGGTTTCCCATCATCTTTACCCCATTGTCTTGACAATGCAAATGCATCCATGGGAATTTTCTCTGAAACTTTCAGCGTCTTCCCATTTTTTCTATCTTTTACTAAAGGACGATTTTTCTCTAAATCTTCTTTTATATAATAAACATACTTATCATCTACTTTGTAGCGATATTCAAGATTCTCTTGGAATAAGATACCACTCAAAATGTCCTTTTCTTCCGCTGTTGGATTATGAACTACCGAATCGTAAATTGTTCCTTTATCAGTCTGCTTTAGAACGTCGTTTTTAAATGCCAGACCACACGCAATTCCACCAGCGCCAAGAGCCACTAGAATTGCTACCGTTGCAAGCACATTTGTTAGGCCATTAATACGGAAGTTTAATTGAGCAAAAGTAAAAGCATTAAGCCCTTTTTCACTACGTTTTTTATTACTCTTTAACTTTCTAATCATAACTGGGAGAAGTGATCCAAATAACATGTAAGTACTAACTGTTGCTGTGATTAATCCAAGAGCCATTAATTTAGGAACGGTTCCTAGATCTTTTTCATGTGGTATATAGATCAGTGATGCATAACCAATACCTAGCAAAATCAGACCAAGGAATGCAACTACAGCTGCCATTTTTCCTTTTACCGCGACATGCTCTGTTTGTGCATCTGCATGTACAAGTTGTAATACAGAAATACGTGATAATTTAATACTATTCATACTTGCTGATAGTACAAATAATGCAAAGAAGAAGATGCAAGTAACAACCATAGATGGAATGTACAAAGCTTTGTAACCTTCTCCAGTTAACTCCAATTGTTTCATTAATAACCGACCGATACCCTCTGCAAGTCCTACACCAACTACAATTCCGATTACAAGAGATGCGGCACCTAATACGATTGTTTCGATAAACATAAGTAAGGTAACTTTATGCTTTTTTGCTCCTAACATCATGTACATGCCAAACTCTTTTTGGCGAAGAGATAATAAGAAAGAGTTTGCATATAAAATATAAAAAAATGTTACAATTGCTAATAAAAAGGAACCAATGTGGAATATATATACAATAGGACCCACATGTGCATTAGATTCAAGGAACCCTTTATTTAGTGCTAGCGTTTGAAACATATAGAAAATTGAAATAGATACAATAAGACCAACAAGTAAGACAATATAATCTTGTAACTTACTTTTTAACCCTGACATGGAAAGTTTAAATAACATGCCCAAACCCCTTTTCTTACGCTTTTTGTGTGCCTAAATCTGCAAGTACGTCTAAAATTTCTTTGTAAAACTCTTCACGTGTACCATTACGGTGAATTTCTTTATATAACTCACCATCTTGAATGAATAAAATACGCTGACAGTAACTTGCACTGTATGGATCATGCGTAACCATCATAATCGATACGCCTTGTTCTTTATTTAAATTTGTCATCGCATTAAGTAAACTAGTTGCATTTTTAGAATCAAGAGCTCCTGTTGGCTCGTCCCCTAAAATAATTGCAGGCTCATGCACTAACGCACGTGCTGCTGCTGAACGCTGTTTCTGTCCACCAGATACTTCAGATGGGTACTTTTGAAGTATTGTTACAATCCCTAACATATCAGCTACCTTTTCTACTTTCGGCCCAATTTTTCGTGATGGGACACCTTGAAGGGATAATGGAAGTGCAATGTTTTCGTAAATAGATAAATTCTCTAATAAATTAAAGTCTTGGAAAATGAATCCTAACTTTTGCGAACGGAAATCAGAAAGCTCACCTTGCTTCATTTTCGTAATATCCGTTCCTGCAATTTCAATAACGCCACCCGTCGCTTTATCAAGAGTCGAAATTACATTTAATAATGTTGTTTTGCCAGAACCAGATGGCCCCATAATTCCTACAAACTCCCCCTCTTGAATCGAGAATGAAACACCTTTTAATGCGTGTGATTGATTCTCACCTTTTTTACCGTACACTTTTTGAATGTTTTTTACGTCTACAACTGGTTTTATCATATATATCCTCCTACGTTTGTATGATTGATAAGCTACTGTTTGAGTTGTTTCTTTTTCGTTTCCACTTGCAATGCCTCATCTGTAAAAGTATTAAACTTGTACCCCACCAATATATATCCTTTTATTTTTCAAAATAATAAGTCCTTTCATATTTTTGCAATACATAAAAATAGATATCAAACGGGATATATTGTATTCAATTTGGACATCCATTTTTAGGAATACACGTAATAGACCATCTAAGTAATAAATTTGTTCCCCGTTAAGATAAGAAAGCACTAGGTGTTTTGTTAAGAAAACAAAATGAATTGCATAAAAAAATCCATTTTCGCTATCTCAAAAAAAGAATCATTGCTGCAGATTTTATAAACTGTATAATGGCCGGCTCATGCACAAGTATACATGTTGCTGCCCACTAGATACTTCAGGTGGATACTTTTGGAGTATTGCTAAAATTCCTAACATATCAGCTACCTTTTCTACTTTCAGCCCAATATTTCGTGATGGAACACCTTTAAGGGAAAGTGGAAGTACAATGTTTTCGTAAATAGATAAATTCTCTAAAGTCTTAGAAAATGAATCCTAACTTTTACGTACGGAAATCTGAAAGCTCACCTTGCTTCATTTTCGTAATATCCGTTCCTCCAATTTTAATAACGCTGCTTTATCAAGTGTCGAAATTACATTTAATATTGTTGTTTTACCAGAACCAGATGGCCCCATAATTCTTACAAACTCGCCCTCTTGAATTGAGAATGATACAACTTTTAACACATGTGATTGATTCTCACCTTATTTACCGTACACTTTTTGAATGTTTTTTACATCTACAACTGGTTTTATCATATATATCCTCCTACGTTTGTTTTTTCATTATCCGTTTTACATTTCTTTAAAATAAACTGCTATTTAATTACTTTGCATTTACCTTATGTAATAAAGTGAACTTTTACATTAAAATCAATTTCCTGGGTCTCCTCCATGTTAGAATATAAAATATTATTCAAATTATTTTAGTCCCATAAGCTAAAAACACCCTTGTACACTTAGAAATTTACGGTTTTAGAATGAAGAAACAATTTTGTGTAATCATTTGAATTATAAATAAAACATATTAAGAACTACTGATTATATTTCTTAATTTTTCTTAAGATAATCTATAAAAACCAAACCATAATGGGGAGATTATTTCATAATTGATTCTAGTACAAATAATAAAAAACAAAATTAGATATTGATTTCTATTGGAATCAACTCTAAAGCAGTTATTCCATGCCAATCACCTGATATGTAGATCGAGACATACATTCTGCTTTTTAAATTGCAATATAGAAGGTGTAATAAAAAAACATATTGCAGGAATAGAGGGAAATACGTAGTTTACAAAGGATATTTTCATTAAGTGAGCATATATGGCGCTCTCTAAAAGTATAAAATCTAATTCATAATAAAAGTAAGTCTATAACATATTTTTACACGTATCTCGCTTGTCCCCAAATTAAATCCGTATCCATTGAGCGTTTCGAATATCGTGTATTATAAATTTTTTTGATTGAGTATAAAATTTTGAATTCGTTCTATTTTGATATATTTAGATACTCTTTAAAATTTCGTTTTATATTCCGATGAACAATATTAAATAATATTATTTGTTATACCAACAGAAATATTAAACACCACATCCATGATCTGTTGGAAAAATTATTTGTGAGATACATCTTAACGATGTAATTCCGTATAAAGTAGTAAATCATAAAAAGTTATTTGCTAGAATAATTCTATTGCAAAATTTAAAATTAAGTAAAACGAATTTCATTTCAGCTCCAAGGTAAATAAGCACCTTCTATATTTTTCAATATTACAAAATATCAATAAATATAGAAGGTGCTGGTTCTATCCATATAGACGTAATTTTTTACTTTTCTGTAATATTTACAAAATTGACGGCTCTCTTGTCCTCAGTGCCTAAAGCCGTATTCACTTTATCTATTTCCTTTCTTAATTCGGGTGCTTTCCCTTGATTGACTAAATTAAGATTCCCAAAAGATTTATTAAAAGATAGAAATTGTCTTGTTTTTTCTTTCCCATTTATTTCTTTAAATAATGTATCATCTACAATTAATAGGATCACGTTGGATCCACCACGATATGGAGATAGCCATACATCCCCTTTATATTGAACATTCATTTTTTTCTCATCAAATGTTAGTTCTTTCAAGTCTTTATATTCTTTATTTGCAAATAAAATAATTTCATCTTTTTTTATTTTGTGTAAAGAATCCAGGGGAATTGAAGATGTGAGTCCACTATTATTATCTCTCTCACGTATAAGCCCTTTTTTATTCATTTTTTCAGCAGTTGTTTTACTTATAAATAGCACTTCACTATTATTAGAATCCCCAAAATCCGCTGGGAGCTTTATGTTGTGTTTTTTATTTTCTATGGTCCCTTTTTTTATTGCATATAAGTCTTTTGATATAGTTATATCTTTGTATAAATCTATTATAGAATTTCTAGTTTGTTCGTCTATCTCGCCAACCTCTATTGCAAGTCCATTTGCTGGAGAATCTTTTGCACCAAATAATGAACATGCTCCTAACATGGTAATAGAAATACCTGCTACTATTAATAATCTTAGTCTTTTTTTCAACCTATATTCTCCTTCTTTTAATTATTTTTGAATTAAAAAATCGTTTTATACATTTTTTTCAAGTATTGAGAACGAACAAAGTAAAAGTATATAATTTGCAAAACTAAGAAACAAATTAATACCATAACTGAACTACCCAAGACTGAAAAATTGGCTAACTTTTGTAAGGCCATAAAAGCAACCGTACTATGTGTAATCGCTATTGAAATTGGTAAAAAGAATAACAATGTAAGTTGACGTGACACAACTTTCTTTAATTCCGGTTTGCTTAAACCGACCTTTGCTATCATTTTATATTGCTGCTGATTTCGTTCTAAGTCTGTGTATAACCGGAAATATAAAAAGCTTGCGGCAAACGTAAAGAAAACAATGCCTATTAATACACTCATGATAGATGCAAGTCCAAACCCTTGCCTCATCTCTATCCATGTAAGAATTAAAGCCGAAAATGTATATTTTTCGCTGTCTACTATATGCTCATTTATACCTTTATTATCCTTCTGAAAAGCAGCTACAATATTTTCCGCAACTTTTTTTGTTTTCTCCCAATCTTTCACAATAAAACCATTAATAGTGTTTTCGAAATAGTAATTCTCTGGATCCGGTATCATTTGATTATATACAGCGTCTGGTACAATAATTATCGTTACTCTTGTATCTTGTAATTCTTTCGGAGTAAGTATTTTATTTACATGCATATCTTTTTTTATATCTCTATACAACAATTGAAAGTTATTTTGATTAGATTTTGTATTAGCAACTTTTCTTGAAGGTATGACAACACTATCATTTTCATCTTTTAAGCTTTCTTTTTCAAAACCAAATGCCTTAGCTAACTTATTATAATCACTTAATTTTATAACGGTTGATAATAAATTACTGTTATAGAGAGTATCTCGAATTTGTTTTATTGAATAAGTCACCTGTTTGAAATTAAACTCACCATCATGGAGTTCGCTTTCTATTTTTTTTAAATGTTCTTTTTCTAAATGGTTATTATTATAAGACTGATAAGAAAATGCAAAAGGACTTTCCGATTCAGCCATGGATGAGTTGCCTAATCCCATACAAGTCCCCACTGCAGTGAAGGCAACGGTAGAAATAATAGTGACCATAAAAAACATTTTTGCATTATCTTTTAATTGATACACTAAATCTGAGATGGTTAGTATGTTTGTTTTCTTAAAGAAAATATTTTCCCTTTTCTTTAATGCACGTAACACATACACACTGAGCTGGGTAAATAAGAAGTACGTTCCAAGTACAACAAAGCTCACCCCTGCCCCCATCATGAATAATACATAATTCGAACCCTTGTACTGAATTGCGTTAATACTATGGAAAACAGCCGTATATCCTAATCCCATACAAATAAGTGCGAATAAAGATAGCCAAAAGGATGCTTTTGGTTCAGGCTTTGGCTTTTCCTCTGCTTTTATTAATTCTACTAATTGCTCTACATTTACTAGTCGAGTAGTGAAAAGTGAAATAAATAAAAATAGTAAGAAGAAAGCTCCAAATGTTATTCCAATTGCTTTAAAGGGCATGTAAAATGGGAGTCCTTTATCAATTATTAACAGATTGTTGCTCATAATTAAGATAAACTTAGAGAACGCCATTCCAATTGTAATTCCTGTTAAAATAGAAGCGATACCAATTATTATATTTTCAATAAATACTAATTTATTCAACTGTGAACGTGACATCCCATGTAGCATTAGAATTCCAAAATCTTTTTTTCTTGTTTTTAAAAATGCACTTACAGAATATAGGATAAAGAAGAATGAGAAGAAAAATATTAACCCCTGCGATATCTGTAGTCCTGACTTTGCAACTGTATTGATTGTTACACTGGTAGCAAGATCGCCTTGTAAATTAGGATGAAATGCAAGTAATGCATAAGTAAAGAAAATCATAATAGCAAACGTACTACTTAAAAAATGAGCCAAATATGTTCGTTTACTTCGAATGACGTTATTAAACGCGAACTGTCGAAAAGTCATTTGCATTTCCTCCTAACAATGCTAAAACCTCTAGAATTTTTTGATAGAATACTTTGCGATTATCTCCACAATAAATCTCATTGTATAACTGTCCATCTTTGATAAACACAATTCGATCACAATAACTTGCAGCCATTGCATCATGTGTCACTAACATCATCGTTGTGCTATTTTCTTTATTAAGCCTTGTCAATAGTTCCATCACATCACGCGCTGATTTTGAATCCAGATTTCCTGTAGGTTCATCTGCAAGTAATAATTTTGGATTATGAATAGTAGCACGCGCGATTGCGGTTCTTTGTGCTTGTCCCCCAGAAATTTCATACGTACGTTTATCTAATATTTCAGTTATCCCAAGTTTTTCAGCAATAGCTTCCACTTTCCTTTCCATTTCTCTAGGATTTACACCATCAAGCGTAAGTGGAAGAACAATATTTTCTTTCACTGTCAATGTATTAAGGAGATTAAATGATTGAAAAACAAACCCTAATTCACGTCTCCGAAATAAAGACAACTGATCTGGAGATAACAGATATGGATTTTCTCCATGAATTATTACTTCTCCTGATGTTGGAGCATCTATAGTAGACACCATATTTAATAGCGTTGTTTTACCACTCCCAGATGGCCCCATAATTCCTACAAATTCACCTTTGTTTATTTTTAAATCAATATGGGATAATGCTGTATATGAAATTTTCCCAGGATAAACTTTCCCTAAATCTGAAACATGTAGTATCTCCACAAGTATTTCACCTTCCATTTCTCTTTTCGATACATGAAGTGTAACCTATATATAGTATGTCTCATATCGATTTCCCTAACATTTATCTAACAAGTTTGTAAGATTCAAAAGAAAAAACCGATGAAAAGTTTACCTTTCATCGGTTAACGAGATGCATACGGGAATATTATTCTAACTATTGTTCCCTTATCTACCTCAGATTCTAGCTCAATCTTATGATTTAATTTTCCACATACTTCTTTAACAAGATATAATCCCATGCCAGTAGACTCTTTAAATTTTCTACCGTTTTCTCCAGTATAAAATGGATGGAAAACACGTGGTAAATCCGCAGTAGGGATACCCACTCCATAATCTCTTACTTCCAAAATAATTGCTCGTCCTTTGGAATACGCCGATACTATTACTTTCTCTTTCTTACTTGATGAATATTTAATTGCATTTGACAGCACTTGATTGAGTATAAATCGAAACCACTTCTTATCTGTTTCTACAATAAGACTCGGATCTACTTTTACCTGTGGATACACATAACTACGTATAAACAGACATTTATTTTCATGAATAACAGAATCAATCATTCCCAATAATTGCAATCTATCTACATGAAAATCTTGTTCAAATGTTTCTAAACGAGCAACATATAAGACCATTTCTAATCCTTTTTTTATTCTTTCCGTTTCTTCATTAATACTGTCAAATCGAGAGTCATCTGCATCTTGTGTAATTAACTCAATAACAGAAAGAGGTGTTTTCATTTGATGAACCCATTGATTCATAAAAATCATTTGTTCTTGTTGTTTTCGTTCCCATTTTTTTAATTGGTTTTGATAATATTGATATTGAGTTTGTAGTAATTTATCTAAGGCCATTGATAATGGAGTCAAATCACTATCTTTTATTGACTCATTTAAAGTTTCTATTGGTGTTGATAGACGCTTGTAGAATGAACGATGACTATAATAACGATATATTAGATAACCCATTAATAAAAAAACACCCAAAAATACAGAATATACTGCTGTCAAAATATGTGGATAACCATCAAACCAATATATAAAAAGAATGATAAGCAATTGAGCAAATGTATAACAAATGAGTGGAATATGTTCTTGTAAAAATAATTTCATTATTCCTTTCCTTCCTTCTCCCAAGTAGCATGCAAACGATATCCAGCACCACGAACTGTCTCCAGTGCGTTTTCAATACCTAAATCTTGCAACTTCCTTCTAATTCTCCCTATATTTACACTCAATGTATTCTCGTCTATATATGAACTATCCCATAGTTGTTCCAAAATCACTTCACGTTTTACAAGTAGTGGAGACTTTGTTATCAATATTTCCAATAAAGTTGTTTCTTTTTTAGTAAGTATAATTGTCTTATCTTCTAGTTGAAGTTCCATTCTTTCTGGGAACAGGAATAGTCCTGATTGCTCAACTATTCGTTCTTTTACTTTAGGAGCATATTCACCGTATGCTCTTCTGAGTTGACTACGGATTTTAGACATTACAACTTCATAATAAAAAGGTTTCGTAATATAGTCATCACCACCATTTTCTAAAGCCATAACTTGATCCATCTCTCCACTCCTTGCAGATAGAAATACAATTGGACAAGTAGAAATAGCTCGTATTTGGCGACACCAATAATAACCGTCAAAATTGGGTAAATTTACATCTAATAGCACTAAATCTGGTTTAATCTTTTGAAATGTATCTAAAACATTTTCAAAATCCTCTATCATAACACTTTGGTATCCATATTTTTCAATATGCGTTCCCAGTAATTCAGCGATTTTTATATCATCTTCTACAATCATGATTGTATTCATATCTTTCTCTCCTCTAATGGCAGTGTGATTTTTAAAGTTCGTTTGGCTTTTTATATTTAATTTATTTAATAGAGTTGATATATTACATGCATCCTTACATGCAATTAATATAAAACAAAGCATATATTTGTTGTTTTTTTCAAAAAATTTTAATACTTAGTGCGTTGATATAAGAAACCATAACACAATATTTTAATGACTTTTATCTTCGTGACTTTGGAATAATGTTTAATTTAACATAACTTGCTACTTCATTTCAATTTCACAAAAAATATATTGTAAGTGCTATATTAATCAGATATTAAAATTGCCAACTATTTTATACAGACTTTACTACTAGCGTTAGTTTATTGGATATTAAGAATTTCAATTATTAAATCCAACTATTTGCTAGACTCATACCAAATATGAATTCTTCTTCATCTAAACTATTAGTTTTTTTGTAGTAAAAAAACTACATCCCATATAGAATGTAGTTTTTCTAGCTGATTTATTTATTTTTCACTTCATTTTTATAAAAAGTAAATAATGGTTCAATGGCTGGACTAGATAAAAGAGGAATTGCCTTCTCAATCAATTCTCTATCCCAATCAAACCAACGCATTTCCATTAGCATATTAATTTCTGTATCAGTGAACCGTTTTTTTATTTCCTTAGCAGGATTACCGCCCACTATTGTATATGGCGGAACATCTTTACATACGACAGATCCTGCCGCAACGATTGCACCTTCACCGATTGTAACGCCAGGCATTATTGTAGCATTCATACCAATCCAGGCATCACTTTTAATGACTGTATCACCCTTCGGTTCATAAGATTGTCCGATTTGCTCAGCGAATGGATACACTGTAATCCATTCTGAGTGATGATTATGATTACCACCCATTAAAATGATAACGCCACTTGCAATACAAACATAATTTCCAATAATAAGTTTATCAAGATGCCAACCCATCTGTTCAATTGGATTGAAAAGTGCTTGGGACTTAGCATCGCCCCATAAATACCTTACACAACCATCTTCAAAATTTTGATTTCCATAATACCCTGAATAATAGGAGTACTCTCCTACTTCAATGAGTGGATTTGTTACTATATCTTTTAAATACTTTGTTTCAGACCAATGATTAAATAATGGATGCTTCATAACTATATTCCTCGCTTCTAAGTATTGTAGATTTTTGCAACTTACTTAGAAGCTTAATACGACAGCGACATTTTTAAACTTTTTCAAACGACGAATCATTATCTTCAAGCCTTTCAGTTATAATAAAAAATCATAACGTGATAAATTAAATAAGTCAAATTGTAAAATTATGTACTCAAACTAATGGTGTGAACTGAACTTTTAGCGTTAAAATAATCGAGTTTTCAAATAATAGATCTCAATTACATATAATAAAGATTTCTTAGCTATACATCTAACTTCTTTCTTATATTAGTCTTAACTTCCTCGATATAATTTTATTATTTATTAATTTGTCTGACAAATTAATAAATGTTAATATAATTAAAGGAGATATCATCATCCATTTCGCCGCACAGCTAGTTTTTCACAGAAATGATTTCTGAATCCTTTATTAATTAGGAGGTTTAGAAGATGAAACTTTTAAGGCAATCAGCAATTATTGGAGCATTGACTGTTGGAGGATTTTTATTTTCGGATACAATTAGTACAATCACACCTGTGTCTGCTGAATCGCAACTTACACAAAAAGAATCACCATTTTTAGATGCTTGGCAGTGGCAAAACTATTTTTTATTACATCATAATGCAGATTTTTTAGAAGAGTTAGCAATTGGTGACTTGAAGCATGGAGATACATTCGATGTTAATATATACACTGGTGGTAAAGATACTGGCATTGTAAAAATATATCGATTGAGTGAAAATGAAAATGATGAAATAAACTTGCATAGATATAAAACCATTTACGACTCAGGTATATCACATAATTATGGTAGATTTGTAACGTCTATTACTAAGGTTTATAATCCGGGAACATATGTGGCTGTTATGAAAATTGGAGAAAATTATTATTATGGGGGCAGCTTTAAAATCTCAAAATAATTAACATTAATCTCACCAGTAAATAAATATTGGATACTATTTTTATTAGACAAAAACCATTTTAAAGCTCCTCTATCTTATATAAGAGGGGCTTTTTTTACCGTTGCCCCTTTTTAAGGCTAGGAGAAATCCTTGCTTTCTTTATAAATTAGCATTTTTATTCAATAACCGTTTTCACTTTTTTATGTTCTCCAATTCGATATGCAATATTGCATATTCCATATTTTCAATTTTTAAACATGCGATAATTTGTTTATATAAGGATTTAAAATTAATATTGAAAGGAGAATACTAAATGTCTTTCTTTTCTTGGTCTCCTCTTATTTTCTTAATAGTTGTTGCGATTATCATTTCTATTCAAAGGGCTAAGAAACAATAATAATAAATAGTTATAACAATTTATTATTTGGAGGTGTAATTATGTCATTTGCAGCATGGAGTGCGATTTTTATGACTTTAATCGGGGCAATATCTGGAGCAATCTTTGGTACAATCTCCTCTAGACATAAGAGCAAAAATTAAATACTAACATAAAAATGAATTTCTAATAAAACTCTATACAAAAAAAGTAGCCTATAAATTTTTATAGGCTACTTTTCATTTCATCATTATTACTTAGCTAATTCTTTCGTTCCCTGCATTACATCAACGAAAAATCCCCAGTTATTCACAACAGAAGAAATACTAATATGTTCATCTGGAGTGTGAACATTAAAGATATCTGGACCGAATGAAATAGCATCTAACTCAGGCATTTTTTGAACAAATACACTGCACTCAATTCCTGCATGTACAGCGAAGATTTCAGCATCTTTGCTGTATTTTTCTTGGTGCACTTTTTCGAATAAATTACGGATAGGCGAATTAGGATTATATGGCCACTCTGGATATTCAGACTCTTTTTCAAATGTTGCCCCTACTAATTCCGCAATATACTTAATTTCATCTACAATATGTTGTTTTAAGCTACTTACAGAACTTCTCACTTCGCTTCGTAATTTAATCTCATCTTGCAGTGTTTGAATAACTCCTAAATTAGTTGAGCTTTCTACAAGACCTTTAATATCCATGCTCATACTTTGTATACCATTTGGAATTAAGAATAATGAAGAAATAAGCTGTTTTTGTGTTTCTTTAGAAAAGACTTTTCCCGCCTTTTCTTCTATTTTTGTAAGTGAAACATGAACATCCGGATCAACAGCACGCAGCTCTTCTTGTAAAATACGTGTCCATGATTTTAGTTTTTCTTCTACTTGCTGTACATCTTCTGCACGTAATAAAATTGTAGCTACACTTTCACGCGGAATTGCATTTGTTTTTAAGCCGCCATGAACTTCACTCATATTAAATTGAATGTGAATTGATAAATCACGTAAAACTCGTCCTAATACTTTATTCGCATTACCGCGTTGTTTATCAATTTCCAAACCAGAATGTCCACCTTTAAGTCCACCAACATATAGTCGGTATGTGTCCATATCTACTGGCGCTTCATCCCAAATCACTGAAATCGTTTCAACTGCTTTCGCACCACCTGCGCTACTCACTAGTAATTTATGATCTTCTTCAGAATCAATATTAATAAATATTTTTCCGTCAAAATGATTTGAATCAACAGCGAATGCACCGCCCATTGTCGTTTCTTCTTCAGTTGTAATAACAACTTCTAAAGCTGGATGCGGGATGTCTGTTGAATCTAATAATGCTAATGCATATGCAACGGCAATACCATTATCCGCACCTAAAGTTGTTTCATTTGCATATAACATATCTCCGATAACTCTAAGTTCAATTGGATCTTTCTCAAAATCATGAACTGTCGCTTGATTCTTTTCACAAACCATATCAGAATGTCCCTGAATAATAATAGTTGGAACATTATCATAACCAGAAGTAGCTTCTTTTTTTATAATGACATTTAACGCTTCATCTTGAATAACTTCTAAATTACGTTCCTTTGCGAAACTCACTAAGTAATCACTAATTTCTTTTTCATTACCTGATCCTCTAGGAATCTTTGAAATTTCTGCAAAATGATAAAATACAGGGTGCTTTGTTAATTGTTCTAAAGTAGAATACATTTTTCAAGCTCCTCTCAAAATGACGAAATAATATGTAAGTCCTTTATCATTATACCATGATTCATTATTTTACCTTTCTTTTAACATTTTTAAAATTTGTTATTTTAATTAACAAGTCTTTTCATACTCTACTACTTATTAATCCACAAATAACAAAAAAAATAAAAGAAAATGCTCTATGCATTTTCTTTTATTTTTTTCACCTGTATATATTTCGGACTATTACTATTCATAAGCTTTTCTAAACGATTTATATTTTCCGTTAATGCACCCTTCACAAGAGAGAAATCTGTATTTGCTTCTTCTTCTTTTTTTTCTTTAAAAAACGAAGAATTTTGTACATTTATTTCAGCCATCTCTTCTCCCCCTTTTCAAAAAGATACAACCTTTTATTTATATTATATAGCAAATGCAGACAGAGTGTACACGTATCATTTTCTTTTTAATTCTTCTTCTAACTCTTCTACTTGCTGCAAAGTATCTCCTTTTATTAAAGAGAAATCTGTTGTATCTTCATTATCTTCTTTAAAAAAATCATTGTCATAATCTTTTATCACTACAATCACCTCTACGTGCTAGTGTAGGAATGATTGTCCAATTTTATACAAGCTTGTCTGAATTTGTTCTCCCTTTATGTATAGGTGAAAAGGACAGAAAAAGATTCTGTCCTTATTTACTAAAATAACTATGATGAATTGTTAAATTATATACATTTTCAAAATCTCGATCTTGAAGGTTATTTTTCTTCCCATCAATAACAATGAAAACATCACTAACTATTTTCGCTGGTATAATTCCGACATTTTCTACTTGCACCGCTTTCTGCTCATTCAATTGCTCGATGTGTTCTAATGGAACAATAATACTAAATTGAGAGCGGATACCACGAAAGTTTGTATTTAATTCCTTCACCGCTTCAAATACAACAATTTTCGCACCAATCTTTTCCCCATATGAATCTAAAAATGCGTTTAAGCTTTTTGTATACTCCTCTTCCATATGCCATTCCATTGTCCCAAAGGCTGCTGGATTCACATTTTGAATAATTGTCGTATACATTTCTCCTCTTGCTTTTGAAGCAATTAATGACCTTTTAATTGATTGGACCGTCTTTCCAATATCGCTGAATTTTGCGCCCCATATTTCTGAAATATTAGGTGTCAAAATAAATGCAATATCAACGAAAATTACCATCGCAGTGAACATTAAAAGATTTTTCCAGAGGGTTAAATCTATTCCTTTTATCATGAAATAAACTGCGACTGATATTATAAACAAACCATACCAAGTTTTTCGAATTCGTTGTTTCTTCTCCTCGTACAACTCTTCATTTCTCCAATAAAAGAAAACAAGAACTACAAAGGCCATTGCTAGAATAAATAAACCGATTCGAATGTTAGAGATCGTCAATCACATCACCCTCCATTCAAAAACTCTTCACGATATCATTACATGCACAAACAGCTCTCTTTATGACAAAAGACGTGGACAACCTTCTAAAGTTAGCAACATCGCATATACATTAGAAGCAGGCCACGTCTTTTATCCCGCATTAACGGGCAGTAAGACCCCCCCACCTCAAAATTCAGCGAAAGCAAAGACGTTAGGTGAGGGATCAACTGCCCATAAAAGCCCGATTGGTTCAACTAATAATCAGTGCGGGATGAACACCCTCCACTGATTAAAGTTTCACTTTATCATGAATCTACATTGTATATGTAGACAAGCATGCGTTTCAAATTTTCATGTTAAAAAGAAATATGTTTCGGAATTTCCCCTTCAGGTACTTCTCCGTCCATACTTAAGTAATAATGACGAATCGGACGTAATTTTTCATCTAACTCATAAACAAGCGGAATGCTAGTTGGAATATTTAATGAAACCACACCATCACTTGAAAGGTTGTCTAAGTATTTCACTAGCGAACGAATTGTATTACCGTGCGATGAAATAATTACTTTCTCACCACTTTTTAATGACGGTGCAATTTCTGAATGCCAATAATCAACTACTCTTTTCTCCGTATCCTCTAAACATTCAGTCAATGGGAATTCATCTTTTTTTAACGTTTTATATCTTGGATTGTTCGCCTCATATCGAGGATCATCTTCAGTAAGTGCAGGCGGTCTCACATCTATACTTCTTCTCCAAATATGAACTTGTTCATCTCCATATTTTTTTGCAGTTTCGTCTTTATTCAATCCTTGTAGTGCACCATAATGGCGTTCATTCAACTTCCATGAGTTATGTATAGGGACCCAAGTGAGATCCATTTCATGCAGTACAATCCATAATGTACGAATTGCTCGTTTTAGTACCGAGGTATACGCAACATCAAATGTATATCCATTCTTTTTTAATATTGTTCCTGCTTCTCTCGCTTCACTTAATCCATTCTTTGATAAATCCACATCTGTCCATCCTGTAAATCGATTTTCAAGATTCCACAAACTTTGTCCGTGACGAATGAGTACAAGTTTTATCATTATAATTCCCCTCTCGGAAATATGAATTTTAAAATTTCAATACGTACACATATAAAGTTTTTGGCAATGTGAATTTTTTATCCATAGTTGCCAAATATACAGATAAAAATTTATGATTTTTCAAACTACAAAACAAGATACTGTTTCTATCTTTTATTCTACTGGTATTTCACGCTTAGACGTCCATGCATCAAATCCTGAACGGCTATTTGCCATTTCATTCATAACTTGATGCCAATTTTCTTCACATGATTCGCCAAACTGTGAGAAAATAGCTCCCATTTGTTCTCTTTGAACATCGCTCAGTTTTTTCTCTAAGTCTGTTCCTTCTTCTGTTAAAGACAGCTGTTTCACACGACGATCATGTGCAGCTTCATTACTCTCAATAAGTCCTTTATCTAACAGTTGGCGCAACGGTCCGTGAAGAGCTTGTTTACTTATTTCTAAAAGTGATAGCAGCGCATTTACACTAAGCCCTGGAAAACGAGCAATAAAAAACAGAATTCTATGATGTACACGCTGTATACCGTACTCTTTTATAATTTCATCTGGTTTTTCTGTAAAAGTTTTATATGCAAAGTAAAATAATGCTAATGCCTCATTCATTTGTTCTTCTTTATGTTGTGTCATCTACTTTCCCCCTACATGTAAATTATACCACAGTTCACTTATGAATAATTTAGTTGGGATATTGAGCCTAATTTCTTCATTCTAAAACCAACAAATTTCAACTATTGTATTTTTTGAAGGTTGTTTAATTCGCAAACTATACATTCAAATAAAGTTTCCAAATTACTTTTTAAAAACTTCTTAAGGAAATAGGTTAAATTCAAATGATAAATATTGTAAAATTTACTTATTAATATTTTTTAAAAAAATCAATTGTGATTGGAGTGTTATTTTATGCAAACAAAAAAAGTTTATCTTTATGTATTTAATACGATGTCAGACTGGGAATATGGACATTTAATTGCAGAACTAAACTCAGGAAGATATTTCAAAAAAGAGTTAGCCCCTTTAAAGGTAGTTACAGTAGGAGCTAATAATGAAATTATTACTACGATGGGAGGACTGAGCATAAAGCCAGATATTTCCCTGGATGAATGTACTCTTGAGAGTAACGATCTTTTAGTTTTACCTGGAGGGACTACTTGGGAGGAAAGCATTCATCACCCTATCTTAAAAAAAATTGGTGAAGCGTTAAAACTCGGCACTATTGTTGCTGCCATTTGTGGTGCAACTGAGGGGTTAGCGAATTTTGGATACCTAGATTCTAGAAAACATACAAGCAATGATTTAGAATATATTAAAATGGTTTGTCCTAATTATAAAGGAGAACAACTTTATAAGATGGAACCTGCAGTATGTGATGAAAATTTGATTACTGCATCAGGAGTAGCTCCTCTGGAATTTGCAATGGAAGTATTGAAAAAAATTGATGTATTTGCACCAGATACGTTACATTCATGGTATAACCTAAATAAGACTTATAAGCCTGAATACTTCTTCCAGTTAATGAATTCAATTACTAGATAAGCTGAAAAATTAAATTAGCAGTTTTATATTATATAAAAAACTTAAAAAGCACCCCTAAAGTCGTTATAAATACAACCGATGACGGTTGTAAAACAAAAAATAAAAGGGATGATACATATTTATCTTGTATCATCCCTTTTATTTTTTATAACATTAATATCACCATATTATTTTAATTATTCATCTCCAGCAAGAGTTAACTGCCAAGACACACCATACTTATCATTTAACCAGCCAAACTTTTTACTAAACGGATATGAACCTAAAGGCATAAGAACTTTTCCATCTTGTGCTAGTTTATTAAAAACTGTTTCGATTTCCTCTTCCGTATCACAAGTTACATAAAGAGACATAGCTGGAGTGAATGTAAAATCATGCTTTACATAACTATCAATACACATGAACTCTTGTCCATTTAGCGTAAAAGTTGCATGAATTACAGTTCCCTCTTTACCTGGTCCATTCTCATCATAACGAGAGATACTTACAATTTCTGATTGATTAAATAGCGATGTGTAAAAATTCATCGCTTCCTCAGCTTTGCCCTCAAACATTAAAAACGTAGTGATTTTTTGATTTGTGTTACCCATTTAGAGACATCCCCTTGTTATGTATTTATGCAAAACATACATCGGACAATAAAACCGAACGTACATTCTTATAAGTGTATTGTCTATAAAAACGATGAGTTTGTCAATTATCTATGTTTTATTTCTTCTTAAATAATGCTGTCCAAAGAAATGATTCTCCAAACATATTATTTGGTTGTTCAATTTGCTTCATTTTTCTAATTTCAATTACTTCAAATTCTTTAAATATCTCTCTTAACTTTTCTTCTGAATATGCAAGACCACCTTGCAAACTCCATCCTCTATACACATCCCAGTCCGTTATTTCCGATCCATTTCGCTCATTCAAATCACCTGCTGCAAAACATGTTAATCCGAAATAACCACCCGATTTTAATGAGTTTTTAATTATATCCACATAATTCATTCTTCTATGTGGTGGAATGTGATGCAAGCAACCGGAATCATATACAAAATCATATTCATCTTGCAAATCCAAATTAAAAATCGATTCACAAACAAATTGTATGTCTATTCCGTTTTCTAATGCCCTCTCTTTAGCCCAATTAATTCCTTCTATAGACAAATCTACGGCTGTTACATCAAACCCTTGTTTCGCTAAATAAATTGCATTTCTTCCTGGACCACATCCAAGCTCTAACACTTTCCCTTTTGAAATCCATTCTTTTTGTATATATGAAACTAAATTCTCATCTGGAACATTTGCAAAAAAAGGAACATCCTTTTCTCTATTCGTGTAAAATTCATTCCAAAATGATACTGCGGGTCTTAATAAAGAATCCATCATCTTCAAAATATCTTCTTGTGTATATAACGTTTCACTTTTCATCAAAACGCCTCCTGTTAAAAATTTGGAATAATTTTACAATAACACATCAGAGAGTTTAAACAAAAGAAAAGCTCCCCATTAATAAAGGTGCTCCGCAAACATTTTTTATTTTCTTAATCAATGTTTAAAATTATTTTTATTACGGTGAATGAAATTATACTGCTTCATAGAGTGAAACTTTAATCAGTGGGACGTTTACGGGCAGCCCTCAAATAGCGGGATAAATCGAACTTATCGTGTATATACTCATTTCAAAATAAAGAACAAAAAAGAGCCGCAATTTTTTTGCGACTCTTTTTTGTCTATCTAATAAATAAAATGATTTACAATCATATCTGAAATTTTATCGGTGATTGTTATTATTTATCAACTTATCGACAAATAATAACAACCCTCTTTATCCCGATTACTATTTTAGACTTTAACGGCCACGTCTTTGTTGACCTTGCTTTGCACTATTGTTCTTATTACTTGGCTTATTAAATGATCGGTTGTTATCATTTCTCGAACTATTTCTTGAACCTTCACGGCTATCTCTTTGACGATATTGTCCTGATTTCTTTGGAGCCGGCTTTTGTACCGGTTTTCCATTTTCATCTACATTTTTTATCATCGGTTGTTCGATTATTTGTCTTTGTATTGGTGCACCAAGCGTTTTTTCAATTTCTTCTAAATGTTTTTCATCTTTCGCTGCAACGAACGTAATTGCAAGACCTGATCCACCTGCACGTCCTGTTCGGCCAATGCGGTGAATATAACTTTCTACATCTTCAGGGATATCAAAGTTAAATACGTGCGTTACACCATCTACATCAAGTCCACGAGCTGCTACATCAGTCGCAATTAAGTACTGAATTTTAGCTTCGCGGAAACTCTTCATGACTCTTTCACGTTTCGCTTGAGGTATATCACCATGAAGTTCAGCACAATTATAACCTAGTCCTTTTAAATTATCATACAGCTTACTTACTCTAACCTTTGTACGACAGAAAATAACTGCTAAAAATGGCTGATCACGATCCATAACAAAACGAAGTGCATCTGGCTTTGCACGATCTGTCGTCTCAATGACACGCTGCTCAATTGTATCTACCGTTACTTCTTCACTTTGTACTTGAATCATTTGCGGCTCTTCCATATAACGTTTCGCCAATTTTTTAATATCTTTTGGCATCGTTGCTGAGAATAACATCGTTTGTTTACTATCAGGTGTCTCATCTAAAATATCTTCAATATCATATAAGAATCCGAAATAAAGCATTTGATCTGCTTCATCTAGTACAATCGTTGAAAGATTACTTAAATCAATTGTTTCACGTCGTATATGATCTAATAATCGTCCTGGGGTCGCAACAACAATATGTGTATTACCTTTTAATTTTCTTAATTGTTGTGCTACATCTTGTCCGCCATATATCGCTAGTACATTAATATCTTCTCTTTGAACAAGCATTTTTTTAATTTCAGTTGTAATTTGCAGTGCTAGTTCCCTTGTTGGTGCAACAATTAAAGCCTGAACATCACTAGACTCTGGATCGATTTTTTCTAAAATCGGTAACACGAATGCTAACGTTTTACCCGTTCCTGTTTTCGCCTGTCCAATAACATCTTTTCCTGACATAATAACAGGAATTGCTTTCTCTTGAATTGGTGTTGCTTCTGTGATTCCATTTTCACGTAATGTATGATTAAAAGTTTCACTAATTCCTAATTCTAAAAAGTTTTTCAAATAGACCACTTCTTTTCCTTATTTTTCACATTAGCTTTCATTGTACCATTTGTTTCGCCAAATATGAAAAATAAAAAAATTCTTATCTTCTTTTTTTATATTCATCCTGTACTAGATGAACAAATTCTTTTTGTTTTTTCTCGGATTTTATTAATGCTTCCATATTTACAGAAGTCAAAATATACTTTTTAATTTTTCTATTACTCCAAATTAAACTTGTATACTTCGGATCTTCATGTAGATTTCGAAACCACTCTAATTCACTTAATTTTGCGATATAATGTTTTAATTTCATGTCATTTCGAGGATAAAATAAAATAACATCTGCTATTACATCAAATAATGAGCCCAAGTTATTCCCTCCTATAACTTCTTTAATGAAGATATTAACGTAATTTTAAAAATCATTGTTTCACCAATTCAAAATAAATCACACCAATATGTACATCAAGGAACTAAGTTCTACAATTTAATATGTAATACGAAAGCATTATATAACCTTCATTTTGATTTATCATATGAGCTTATCTTTCAGAAAGATGGTTTGCAATATAAAATGGAAAAATCCTAATAGTGCATTAGAGATATTTATTATTTTTCATTATAATTTTTATAGCCTTACCATATCAATTTGGGGATTTTGTGCGTTTAGAAAACCATTTAGATACATTTAGCCATATATTGTACGCCAATAATATAGTAGTAAGAAATTTACAAATGAAGGATATAGAAAGAGTAAGGGGGCATGGTTAATTACTCATGAAGGTATAGTGCGTTAGATGAATAAATAGGCTTCATTTGCAATAACATAGTATGTTTTCCCTTTACTGCTGTGTGCTTTGTACTGTGGCGAACCATTGACACTCACTTTTGCATCAATCATAAATCCCTGCATCTACAGAACCAGCTCCATCTTTATATTTCCAAGATGGAGCATCCTAGAAACGTAGATTGTCCACTTTGAAAACAATACGTTTTCAAGGTGGACAAATAAACTGTGCTTTTCTTATCGAGTAGCAACAGATACTTCTGAAAGAAATAGACTACATCGTAATAGGGGTTATATTCACAGCTGTAATTTTACAAGTTGAAATTGCAAACCTAACGGTTGTAGTTGGATTTATAGGTAATGTCCCTAGTACTATCCCAAGTCCTGTTTGTTCCACGCTAAAATCTGCTGCAATAGAACCATTACTTGCTAAAAGACTTACTGTAGATCCGATAAACGCATCCAGTAATTGTCTAATTGGTCGTTCACGACATTCACACTCGCATCCTACATCGGTAGGTGGAAGTAATGTAATAGGTGGTCCTGGTGGTAAAAAACCTACCCCTGTTACATCAGATATATTGACCACAAAGGTTGTGGTGCCATCTGTAACTGTAACTAAAAAATCATTCACAGAAGTGATAGTAAATAGAAAGAAAAGCGGGGGCGTGTTGGGTGTGTCTGCAATAGTGCCAAGAATAACAGTTTCTCCAATAAGTTGTTGTAAAACGCTTTGCATAGGTAAAACACAGCAATCACAAAGACAACCTTCAGTTCCTCCTGTTGGGCCTGTCTCTCCTGTTGGACCCGTTACTCCTGTTGGACCCGTTCCCCCCGTTGGACCCGTTACTCCTGTTGGACCCGTTACTCCTGTTGGACCCGTTACTCCTGTTGGACCCGTTACTCCTGTTGGACCCGTTACTCCCGTTGGGCCTGTCCCTCCTGTTGGACCTGTGGGTAAAGTAAATGGTGGGATTGGGGGAAGTGTAGGGCCAATTAAATTTGGATTTAATGCATTAGCTTGAAGTATCCCATTTATCTTTTGTATTTCATTTTTATCAAACACATAACTACCTCCTATGAGTGTACTATACTGTAGTAATACAGTTACATATACATAAACTTCATTGATCGTAATATAATATGTTTTCCCTATACTATTGTGCACCTTAAATTGTACTGAACCTTCCATATTTAACTTCCTAAAAAATTGTAAATACCTCACCTACATCTACAAAACCATCCACGTCTTTATCCTGCCAAGATCGAGCATCATAGAAACGTAGAATGTTAACTTTAGAAACAACACGCTTTCCTACAATAGAAGAATCTACTGTACTTTTCTTACTAAACTTCACATAGGATGGATTGTTCTTAATCCATTGCTCTCCACCAAGGTTTAACCAACCAGGCTTTTCGCCCCATTCAACATAAGCTTCTGATTTATTTAGTTGACGAATCTTAGAATAGCTTGTGTCTGGTCCTTTACGTAAATTAACGTTGTAGCCTTCAATATAAGCTATACCATCGGTTACAGCTGTTGGTACTTCTGTTGGTTTAGGTGGCTTTCAGGTACAGAAACATCCACACTAGAATTATTGTATGCGCGTTGTACATCAGCACGGGATTGAGCTCCTGATCGCCCATGAGATTTTAAATAATCAAGTTGATCTTCATGATCTGTACCGCCAAGATATTTAATCACATCGTAGTGAATCCACAATCCTTTTCCTACAGATAACTTGTTATCTTTTAAGATTTCCGCTAAAAGTTTTACGTATTTTTCATATGAACGCTCGAGCTTTGTATGGTCTGCTGTTTCACATAACTCTACATGTACAAATCGTTTATTAGCAGCAGGTCCACCGCCATATGCAATGTATTTTATATTAGCGATTTGGATTGTTTCATCTCAATCAACAGCATATTGAACAAATGCGTTTCTTCATGTACGAGATTCATACTTTTGAATATTTCAGAAGTCGCTGTACTATGAGCTACTACGCCCTCATAAACACCTACGCCAAAACGATATGATTGTTTTGGTAAATTAGGGATAAAAAACGTTCTATCAGCAAAAATACTTGTAGCAAATGAACCAGCAAGTACTAGAATCATAAGGAACGAGGTAATTAGCTCTATTAAAACCAGCTAAAATTAGAATGAATGTAAGTGATTGATTATTTATATCCTTAATTCCTTTCAATATTATTGTTGTATTCGGATTCATATACGCTATAAACAATCTAATAATTATTGTCAAGATAGCTGGTATTAAGAAATCAAAAGTTTTTTCTGCCTTCGTTGCAGAACGCAAATAATTCATTGAAACCTCTATCGGAAACTTATTTGCTTTCCAAAACAGATTTTCTCTTCATCCATCTCCATAATCGTATCCGCTTAACAAGCATTGTTTTATTTTGAACAGGTATTCGCTTATAAATATCGAAATATACAATAAGAAAAAACAATAAAATTGATTATTCTTTCGCTTCTTTGTCCATCCTTTTAAAAAATCTATGTTTTTGTAAAAGGAGTGTTTATATGGAGAAACAGACACTTTGGAAAAAATTCAAAAAAAGCTCAGTAAACCTCGGTAAATCCAGCGTATATGAAAGTATTATTTTATTTTACACAATGAAAAAGAAAGAGTTACCTACTAAAGCGAAACTCATTATATTAGCCGCTTTATCCTATTACGTATTAACAATCGATTTCATTCCAGATATAGCTGCTATTATTGGGATTGGCTTATTAGATGATGTTTTAGCAATCGCTGTGGCGCATAAATATGTTATGCGACATGCTGATGCTGAAATTAGAGAAAAGAGTAAAATAAAAATGGAGTCATTATTTACTTCAGCACACATTTAACGAAGAAAGATAGACTCTTACTTGTCTTTGCTCACTGCCTAACCATCATCTATAGCTATTAAACAAATGATTTGAACAGTGTTACTACAGAAAAAAGAACTAAAATAATCTTTTAGTTCTTTTTTGTCAAATCAATTTATTTTTGAACAATAGTAAAGAGCCTATTTTAATTTACCAACTAAAACAGGCTCTTTACTAATTTAAATTTACAAGATCATCATCATTTTACGCTATACTTTGCTACTTCAACAACATTTCTCTTTCATCGCTTTCATCATAGACATAGTAGTCTTCATCATTTCATCACATTCATTCATTTTCACCATCATTGCCTTATCCATTTCTACATCCATTTGCATCATGTTATTCATCATCATTTTCATACACTTCATTTCACACATCATTTTTTCCATAGACATCATCATGTTTGTTGTTTCTACCATCATAGTTTTTTCCATATTAACATCCCCCTAGAATTTTTATGTTACAAGTATAAAAATTCCTTTTCGTTTTTCTAAAACCTTCTTAGTTTACCTCATACAAATATTTATCAATATATTTCCCTCTCAATTCGTCATTGATTAACTTTATTTATTGTCACGCTGAAACGTAAATATAATAAAAAACATCTTATTATAGATGCTTCCTTGTCTAACAATTAAATTATTAACACTATGAAACTCCATTTGTTTCGTAAACATAGGGTAAATCTATTATTTTTACAAAATTCATAAATCCGACTATAGCGTATTACAGTTTCGTTCATATACTGTAGTAGATCACTAGAAAGGAGGCGTATATATGGAAAGTTGTATTGTGTTCGTAAACGGCCAACCTTTTTTAGTACTCACAGTTGCTGGCATCGAAATTGCTAGATTGGAAATTACTCTTCAAGTAGCACTAGCTTTGAGAGTTCTCGGTATTCCAATCTGTGGGTAATTCATTTAAGTAAGTTTAAAAGAGAGCTTTCGCTCTCTTTTAAACTCTTGTCAAAAAATGCACTTCTATACACTTAGCAAGTGTGACTCATAGCCTTGTAGAAATTATATAATAAATATACAAGCATTTACGTTAAAAGAACTTTCTTTAACACACACATCTGCAAACAATTTAACATCCTCTTCATATCACGTTCTTTATAGTGATTCAGACATGCTATTTGAATCCAGTTATTCTTTTGTAAATATGCTGATTCATAATGAACAATATATCCTTGTAATGCTAATGCATCACCTACTGCCTTAGAACACTGCCCTTCGTTTAATTGAATGGTAAGAACAATTTGAGCGGCATGATCTTTAGGTGAAACAAGCTTTAAACCCATAGTATTAATAGCTTGTTCAATATAAGCATACGCCTCTTTTATTTTTTCAAATGCCTCTTCATCTTCAAGTCGCTTCAATGCTTCTTGCAATGCATAAATTAAATTCCATGAATGGGAGTATGGAATACTATCATTCATTTCATACATACCAATATCCATATACACAGGTATTGCTTCGTTTTTCTCTATCATGTGATTATGAAAAACGAAAGATAATCCTGTATATGATTTAATCGCTTTTCCGCTAACACCACTTGCAAAATATACATCCTTCAAATTTATTGGTATTGCTCCAATTGAGCTTATACAATCTACACATAGTTTCATTTGATATTTTTTACAAAGAATGTTTAGTTCTTCTAAATTATTTAACATTCCAGTTGATGTTTCATGGTGAACAAACCAAAGCCATTCATAATTTCCAGTTGCCATTATTTTTTCTAATTCTTTATAAAGAAACGGCTCTGCCATTTCTTTTTTATGCGTATCATAATGTAATTGCGCACGTGTTGCATGTCCCACTAACCTATTTCCAAATTCCCCATTTGTTAAAACTAGTCCTTTCCCTTTTAAAGAATTCAACTGTAAAGCAATGGCATCATTCGCTAACGTCCCTGTTCCTAACATTATTTGCACACGTTTTGCTTTTGTCATTTGCAGTAAACGTTTTTTTACATTTTCCATTGTCACTTGAAATGACTTAGAACGATGCGAAATAGGCTTAGTAGAAAATGCCTTTCGAACATTTTCTTCAATATCCACTGGACCAGGTAAAAACGTATATTCTTTCGTCATAATACCCCCAACACTCGACTCTTCAAACATAGCTGGGGTAACATACATTGGCTGGAAGACTGCTTCTTCAGTACCAACTAACGTATGGAAAGATTTGAATCCCATTTGCTCATATAAAGGTAGTTCACGTGTTGTAGCAGAAATGAGTGCTAATTCATATCCATTTAGAAGCAAATAACGATGTAAAAAGCGAATTAAACCTAACAATGCTCTTCCATTTCGATATTCACGTTCTACTGAAAGTAAACGAATTTCATATACATTTTCTCCATGTTCTTGCAAATAAAAATCTAGATTTGGAATTTTATACTCTAACGAGAATGGTCGTTTTCCTCGCAATGCAACCATACCTACTAACTTATCGTCATCTAAACAAATTAAATATGTATTTTCTTCATGGAAACGATCTATACGAACACGATCTTTCGTTTCTTCATGTTGCGGAATTTCTTCTACAAATGTTTTATAATTCAATTTATGTATACTTTCAAATTCCCAAGCTTGATCAGCAACTTTATAAATTAACCCCATGTTGTATCTCCTTTATGTATTTAATAAAAATTATAAGTGGAGATTAACTCCACTTATTAAAAGTTCATTTCATTCTCGATTTACATATAAAATAAGTACAATGATAAGTGCACTTAAAATAGTCGTAACAATAGAGTAAGAATACAAAATCATGCAAACTGGTAAACAAGCGATTGTAATTAGTCCGGGCTTAGTAAATCCTTTAAAGATTAAATAAAATATAATGAAAACAGCAATAAGAGTAAGCGCTATCAAATAATCAAATGCAATTAACCCTCCAATAAATGTTGAAATGCCTTTTCCGCCCTTGCCTTTAAATAAAATTGGGTAAATATGTCCAAGTATAACAGCCAGTAAAGCTAACATTACAAATGTAGAATCTTCGAAAAGGTATTTTGCAATAGAAACTACGATTGCCCCTTTGATCGCATCACCTAAAAATGTAGCGACGAAAGACCCTTTTCCATATACGCGCCCCATATTTCTTGCGCCAGGATTACCACTTCCTTCTTCACGAATATCAACATTATGTTTCCATTTCGTTACTATATAAGCGGTCAATATGTTTCCAAATAAATAAGAAGCCACCAAATACAAAAATTGCATACTATTAATCATGTAATCATTCACTTTCTACATGGGAGTACTTATACAATATTCAATGACTATGTATATTGTACTTTTTCTTGCTTTACATCCCTTTGTATATTTTAACATCATATTTTTACAAATCATACAAAAATTCTCATACTTCTATTTTATAAAATATACACCCTTCATTAAATGATATGTTCCTTTCACTGCCATTTCTGATGGTGATACGAATATAACTTCTCCCATACTTTTCTCACAGCATTTCTTAAATTCAGCATATATCTCAGGAACGAAACGCAATATACTGCCACTTACTGCAATTAAAGGTGATAAATCAAACTGCATCTTGTTGTAAATATTCACCGTAATTATCGTTAATTCCTTAGCCGCTTGCAGAATAATTTTATGTGCATCATCATTCCCATTCCTCGCTTCCTCTATAATTAATGGTGCAATTGCTGCAACTTTATCTTTTGAAGAACTATATACTAGTCTTTTTATATGAGATGATGTTAAAAGTCGAAACTCGTCTTGAATCCTTAAGCTTAATGGACAAAGTCTAACTCCTTGATCAAATTGATTTGCCATTCTCTTTAAACCTTGTAACGCAATCCAATAACCGCTTCCTTCATCGCCTAAAATATGTCCCCATCCACCACTATACTCGTACACTTCTCCTTTCTTTCCAATACAAATTGCGCCTGTACCGCCAATCGTTAAAATTCCATCCTTCCCTTTTAAAGCAGCTGCATGTGCAAGCATTGCGTCATTTAAAACTTCAATTTGTGTTTGGTACTTCTTTTTTAGACGTACTGTTAATTCATTTGTATTTGCTCCACTTACACCCGCTAACCCTAAACAAATACAAACGCAATGCCCATTTAATACACCTTTCCGGCATTGATCAATCGCTTCCATAATATGCACAAGAGCTTCTTCAAAATCTATTAATATATTTCCAAACCCACTCGTACCTCTTACAACTTCGTTTCCGTCTTGATCAAATGCAATTGCTTCTGTCTTCGTGCCCCCACCATCTACTCCAATCATATACTTCATATGTTCGCCTCATTTTCATCATCTTATTGGAGGGAATGTTATATTCCCTAAAACTACAGATTGCTTTGCACCTGTTGCGCTTGGCACATTACTCGGATTACGATGATGCGTTTCGTTTGCTAATATCGCAAAGGCGATTGCTTCTTTCGCCTCTGAAGAATAGCCTATATCTTCTTGAATGAATATCGCGCACTTTTCTTCCTTCAATCCATTTCGTATCATTTCAACAAGTGTACGATTATAACTGCCCCCACCACCTAAAATTACTTCATCGATTTCATAATACGGCAGAATAAACTCCTTATAATGATGAACAATTGAACTTGCTGTAAACATCGTGACAGTCGTCAAAAGATTTTCTTTACCATGCTTTTCAAACCGCTTCAATAATTCACTTACAAACTCTTCTCCAAACTGTTCTCTACCAGTTGATTTCGGTGGATTCATTTTCAAAAATGGATGGTTCATACAATATGTCAAAATTTCATCTACAACTACTCCTTGTTTTGCAATCCTACCATTTTGATCATATGGCAACTGAAATAATCTTTGACATACATCATCGATTACCATATTTCCTGGGCCAGTATCAAAAGCAATAACGCTCTTATCACTTAGATGACTTGGTATTACTGTAACATTACCGATTCCGCCAATATTTTGTAGTAATCTATTTTTAGTTTGATGACGATACAAAATGACCTCTGAATATGGCACAAGTGGTGCACCTTGTCCCCCTGCTGCCATATCCATCGTTCGAAAATTAGAGATAACCGTAGTGTTCGTTTCATATGCCATAACTGCTGGTTCTCCAATTTACAATGTCGAAGAAATACTATTGCCTTCTTGCTTTGGCTGATGATAAATCGTTTGTCCGTGAGAACCTATTAAATCTAATTGTTCCAATGACAAATCAGCCTTTTTACAAACTTCCTCCACAGCATTGGCAAAACATAAACCAAGCTTAAAGTTCAAACTGCATATCAATTGAACATTAGATGTATCAATTGATAAAGCCTGCAGTATCTCATTTTTTATATCCTTACAAAATGGAACAGTAGTAAAATGAATGAGTTCGACTTTAGAATCTACACCGTTTCCTTCTATATGAACGAGCGCTACATCTATTCCGTCTAACGATGTACCGGACATTATCCCTGCAATATACATAATATGCATGCCCCCTATTCACTAAAAAACAATTATGTAAGTAAACAACGTACAACCTACAGAAAACAATATAAATCTAAAAAACAACTGTGCTTTCGATGCAAACGATCCATCAATGAAAGAAACAACTACCGTAAGCAAAATACTTGCCGCAAAGCTTGTAACGAGCCATATACTATGCATTTGTGATAGATTTAGCATTCTTAATAAAGGTACGAAAAGTAAATTTGCACATATCACTCCAAATAACAATAAAAATACACCTTTATAGCTAAATTTTATATTCATTCTATTTCACCCTCTCTGGACTTAATGTGAAATAAGTGATAGACAAAATGCCTATCACTCAAAAATAAAATATAAAACTTACGGATTAACAGATTCCCCATCACCATTTTTCTCAATTTCAAGCATGTTTTTGTCGTATATTTTAAAGAATGGTAGGTAAATAAGGAATGATATTGCTATATTTATAAAAACTAATACTACTGCACGCCAATCTCCACCTGTGGCTAAATACGCGCCAATTGGAGCTGGTAATGTCCACGGCGGCATAATATGTGTTGGCGTTACAAATCCCATCGCAGTTGCTGAATATGCAACAGTTGCTGTTACGAGTGGTGTAATGATAAACGGGATAATTAAAATTGGATTTAGTACAATCGGTAATCCGAAAATAACAGGTTCATTAATATTAAAAATACCAGGAACAATACAAGTTCTTGATAATGCTTTCGAATATTTTGATCGACCAAATACAATCATAGCTAATACAAGCCCTAACGTCGCACCAGAACCGCCAATCCATATAAACCATTGGTATAACGGCTCTGGTGATATGAATGGCAACTGATCTGCTCCACTAGCAACTGCTTCACCATTTTTCCCTAAGTATACTTCCCATAATGGCCGAGCAACAGTTCCAACAACCGACACACCATGGATTCCGAATGACCAAAAAAATGTAATTAAAAACACTGGAATGATTACACCGAAATAACTATCACCAGCTTTTACTAACGGTGCTGCTAATTTATCAACAACATGATGTAAATCAATACTAAAAACGACAGTTACTAAACTCATTAAAATAATTACGAATGCAGCAGGTATAAGTGCTTCAAACGAACGTGAAACAGACGGCGGTACTTGTTCTGGCATTTTAATCATTACATTTTTCGTCTTACAAAATCTTAAAATCTCTACTGATAAAATAGATACGATCATCGTTACGAATAATCCATGCCCCCCGAGATTTGTCATCGGAAGCATAAATCCTTTTTTATCGATTAATTCGGGCGTCAATGTTAAAAGTAGTGAGCATACTGCTAACTGTGCCCCTGATAAAGCATCTAACTTATAACTTTTCGCTAAATTGTATCCTATACCAAATGCTATATATAAAGACATAATAAACATCGTTAAACGATATGGTATTAATATACTTGTTTGATTTTTCAATGCCCAAACTGATATGAAACTATCTTTCGGTAATGGTGGAAATGCTACTATTAAAAAGAAACTCCCTACGATAATAAATGGTAACGCCGAAATAACTCCATCACGGATTGCTTGTAAATGCCTCTGTTCAGAAAGCCTTGCCATCGGTCCAGATAAGTTTTTATCAAGAAACGTGACAAACTTATTCATAACGCTTCCCCCTAACTAATTAATTCATTTACAGTTTTTAATAAAGTCGGTCCACCAAGCGGCGTGTATGCTTGCGGCGGAATAATACCGCACGGAATAGATTCTTGTTCTGTAAGTTTTTTTACAGCGTCAAATCGATGTCTAACTTGAGGTGCAACCATTACAACATCCCAACCATTCTTTACTTCTTCCTCCACCTCACTTGTTCCAATAGCATGCACTTCCATGTTCATACCTTTTTTCTCTGCTTCTTTTTTTAAAGCGTTTACAACAATTGCGCTGGACATTCCTCCAGAACAAACGAATAAAACTTTCATTATTGAATCCTCCTATACTTATAAATTGTTTCTTTCAAATGAAAGAAAGTTTCACTTTACTAACAAGCATATGAAGAAATGAAACGATTTAGTTATACTGAAAGTAAATTTCACTAAAAATATTTTCCCTATTAAATTAATGTTTCAATATTTATTTTTCTCAATTGCAGGGCCAACCTAACATCATATATTATTTTAAATAATCGTATAATAGGGAGGCGTATAAATGATTATGAAACGTTTAGTAATGATGTGCTGTATCGTCATCTTGTTTACTCCTTTCTCTTTCATTTCCCCTCACTCTACTTATGCTGAAGTAAATATTACTTACAAAAAACATGAATTACGCGCTGTATGGATAGCATCTGTTCTCAACATTGATTGGCCCTCAAAAACTAACTTACCTATCGAAAAACAAAAACAAGAATTTACGAAACTATTAGATGATGTTAAAAACATCGGTATGAACGCAGTTGTCGTACAAATTAAACCAACTGCTGATTCTTTTTATCCTTCCAAATATGGTCCTTGGTCTGAATACATTACAGGTACACAAGGAAAAGACCCTGGATACGATCCACTCGCTTTTATGATTAAAGAATCCCATAAAAGAAATCTGGAGTTTCATGCATGGATTAATCCATACCGAATTACAATGAATCACACTGATATAAACCGATTAGCAGAAACCCATCCTGCAAGGCAGCATCCAGATTGGATTGTTCCTTATGGTGGAAAGCTATATTACAATCCTGGTATTCCAGAGGTAAAAACCTTTATAACGGAAGGTGCTTTGGAAATCGTCCAAAATTACGACATTGACGGCCTTCATATGGATGATTATTTTTATCCTTATAAAGTCGTTGGCGAAGAATTCCCTGATCAAAAAACATATAAAACGTATAATAATGGTCAGTTTTCAAACATAGAAGATTGGCGACGTAACAATGTAAATGAGCTTGTAAGGGGATTAAACATTGCTATTAAACAAGAAAAATCATATGTAAAGTTTGGTATAAGTCCATTTGGTGTTTGGAGAAATATTGCTGACGATTCCACCGGCTCTAACACAACTGCCGGACAAAGAAACTATGATGATTTATATGCAGACACAAGAGAATGGATACAAAAAGGCTATATTGACTACATCACACCGCAAATATATTGGAATATTGGTTTCACACCTGCTGCATATGACATATTAGTAGATTGGTGGGTAAAAGAAACAAATAACAAACCGATTCACCTATACATCGGTCAAGCGGCTTATAAAATAAATAACAACTCTGTCTCTGCTTGGTCTGATCCAGAAGAATATCCAAAGCAAATCGCTTTAAACCGTCAATATCCTCAAATAAAAGGTAGCATGCATTTCAGCTTAAAAGATATAAATAACAACCCACTAGAAATTAAAGATAGACTCTCGAAAGACATATATAAACATCCTGCATTAATCCCACCCATGCCTTGGCTTGATCATGATCCGCCAAAACAACCTACTTTAAAAGGTGCCATTCCAAGAGATGAAGGTATTGCTTTAGGCATAATTGATGATAGAGATAATGACTCTGCTTATTATGCGATATACCGTGTGAATGGAAAGAATGTAGTTGATATTCAAGATCCGAAGAATTTACTTACTACTGTAAGGAAGACACAATGGGCAGAAATTTTTGTGGATAAAACAGCTTTATCTGAGGAGACTTATACGTATGTGGTGACAGCTTTAGATCGACTTCATAATGAGAGTATTTCTTCTAGTAAAGCAACTATTAAAGCAAAATAATAATAGAATCCCTTATATTAAAAAAACCGCCTTAAAGCCGAAACATTCAACTTTTAAGGCGGTTTTTTCTATTTGTTCTTAAACTTCTCTGTCGCTGCTCTCATCTTCACATTCAAATCATGATCAATGGAGTCACGAATATCACGCTCTACTACTTCCATTTCCTTTTGGAAATTTTGCAAGTATATTTTTAGTTCTTCTTCTTTTTCAGGACGTTGTGATGGTGGTAATTGTACCACTAATGATAACATCGCTGTTAAATCTTTCATTAAGAACGTTTCAAGTTTATGTTGTTGTTCAAACATGCGTTGTTCTTGATAGTACGGAAGTGCATTTAATACTGAAATTGTAATGTCATCAACCGTTCTTTGTAGTGAAGGATTAATCGAGCGTTTATATGCTTGAATTGTATTTAATGCATCTGGATATCGATCATAGAAATACAATTTATAAAACGATAAGTCTGTCGGTTTAACAGTTTGCTGTGATTCTTGTCTCAAGAAATCTTTCACTTTCATTGTTGCAATATCAATATCTTCATTCGTAAGCTTTTTCGTTGTTTTTGCCATCACATGCACTTTTTTCTGCTTTTCTTTCGGTAACATTGAGAAAACTTGCTCTCTCGTACGTTGGCCCGATGAACAGAAAAGTGTATTTAATATATTTTGTTCTTTTTTCCCTTCTGTACGAATCCAGCGATAAAAGAGTGGGTGCTGCGTAAATTCTTGTAAAAACGGTGTTGATTTGTTCGATAATTTTTCAATAGAATCTTGCGCTCTCTTATATGGTTTCGTCCATGAAAAATAAAGTTTACGTCCGAAGTATACAACTAAAACAACGACAGTAAATGCGATTAAAAGTAATGACCCTAATAGTAATAATACTCCTTGAATGAAACTCATTTTTTCACCTCCTCAAATAATCTGTTATTTCCTTGGACGCTGAATGAGTTTCTGCTTCATCTCATCATTAAATGTGTCAAGTTCAATTACAAACTTCTTACTAGACTCAATAATACGCTCTGACGATTTCTCAGATGCTTCAATAGCAGCGAATACATTTTGGAATGATTCACGTAATTTATCCATGCTAATTGCAGGATTTTCTAGGAGTTTTGTTGTTTCTTCTGTATTTTGTTTTAATGCTTGAGAATTGCTTAATACCATTGATTCAATCGCTTCATTTGTCGCATTAACTGCATCAATTGTTTTACGTTGATTTGTTAATGCGAGCTGAATTGCAGCTGAAACCGTTATAACGTTTTGTGTCATCGTAATTGCATTGCGAATTGCTTCTGCTAGCTTTTCATTATTTTTCTTAATGATGTCTACAGATGCGATAGATTGTAATAATACACTTTTTGCTTGTTGCATATTACGAGTACGCACAAGTATCTTTTCTAATGCATCATTTATTAACGGAATATCCCTTTGACGTTCTGGATTTTGTTTCTCAGCTTCAAGCATACCAGCAAGTTTTCTTCCTAAGTATACTTGTTTATCAAGAGCGTGAATTTTATCGTGTGATTGCTCTTTTAACATTTCAAGACCAACCGTATCCTCTTGCAAGTTATCACGGCCAATGAGAAGTGATCTTATAATCTCCTCGATTTGCTTATCTATAGATTGATATTTATGCACGTAATTTTCAAGCGGATTTTTCTTAAACACTTTAAACATAAGTTTCTTCATACCAGTTGCTTTTAATGAGTTTGGATCAAGTTCTGATACCACTTTTCGTAATTCTAACAATGTATTTGGAATTTCTTCATTCTTTCCATTCATCATCGCTGTCACAGGACGTTTTAAAGCTGATAGCGTTTGTCCTGCCGCTTGCTGCTCTTTATCCCCTAAGTCTCCTAGCTGCGACAATACTTTTGATAAATCTGTATTTTGCTCGCTATTTAACTTTTGTACATAAAGATCTGCTTCTTTATTCAGTTCTTCAAGTTCTGCATCTTTTATTACTGTATCCACTACTACTTCTACATTATTATCTTTCACAATCGATACAGGTTCTTTTTTCTCGAGTTCAGTCAACAAAATCGCTCCTTTATTTATATGTGCGAATTTATGTGCACTATATTTCATCTAATATATCGTATTTCATATACATTTTTGCTTGCTTGAAATCGATTTTTCAAGAAATACCTGCTTATGCAGTCATTCCCTGTTTCATAGTATAAGTATACCTGTTCTCGTCATTATTTTCCTCAGACTTAAGACCTAGAGAACAACATGCTGAAGACGGATTCTTTACGAATTACCTTACTAATCACCACTGAATATTAAATTGAAGTTCCATTTAGTTATCCTCTTAAATTTATATAATGCTCTATCTTTTGACATATGCTATCTTTCAATGTGATAATTACATTAAGCCCACTTCTAATTATTCTTCCGCGCAACAAATGCTCCCTTTTGAAAAGCTACTAACACCGTTTCAAACGTATCATCTTCTTCAATCATCTTTATAAATTCTGCTAGTTCCTCCGCATGAGAAGTTGCATTATCAATAACAAGAAAACCTTTTGGCTCTAAAATACGTTTTATATGTTCCCACCACCACATATATTGCGTTCGTTCTGAATCTAGGAAAATAAAATCAAATGAATGATCTAATTGCGAATCTAAAAATGCTCCAGCTTCTTGATTGTGAATATCGATTCGCTGTGTGAAATTCACCTTCCTAAAATTCCCAAGTGCCTCTCCCACCCGTTCTGAAGAAAGTTCTACAGTTGTAACCTTTCCATTTGTTTCTTCTACCGCATTTGCTAGCCACAATGTAGAATAACCATTTGAAGTTCCAATTTCTAAAATTTTTTTCACATTACACCCTTTTACTAAAATTGATAAAAACTGCCCCATTTCACGAGAAATATTTCTTAATTTTTCTTCTCTTTTTTCTTTATGTCGATCATGCTCTTCTCCATATTGTTCAAGTTGCAATAATAATGAATCTAGAGTATTCATTTTCTCCATCGCCTTTCCAAGCAATATGATGAAAAAGTACATGATGCCCGTCTACTTTTCATTATATGCGAAATGCACACCTTTTTCCTGTTATACGACAAAGAATTAAAATTTTTTATAGCATATTGTTTCGTTTTTTGGTAAAGTTAATTTCTACGTGCAATTATTTAATTCACATTATTTTACAATCAGTTTTCAATTATAAGATAATCTAAACCCCATTTAAATGAATCGGTATTTCTAATTCAACTAAGCGCCCTTTTCGGACGCATTTTCTTTTGTTTATATATTTCTGTAAGAAAGGATGCTTACACATGAACGTGATTAACTTAGATGCTGCTAGAAGACGTAAACAGCATAAAAAACTAATGATAACTATACCGATTATTAAACGCATTTATGAAGAAGACGGGGAAATTAAATTCGAGGTAGCCGGCGAAAAAGATGTACCTCTTGAAATGTTAGAAAAATAAAAAAAAGACGCACTTCTAAAGAAATGCGTCTTTTTTATACTATTACATTTAAGTGCATAAGTTTTTCAGGATTAACCATCATATAAATGTTTGAGATTTTCTCATCCTCAAATATGAATGAAAGTACATACGTCACTTTATTATTTATTGTAACTATAACGCCTGGTGCACCATTTACTATTTTGAAATCAACACTATACTTTTCTGGCAATCGTTTTGCAATTCCAAAGAACAAACGTATAATTTTATCTACAGAATAAATCGGATTAATTGCAGTTGTAACTTTACCACCACCATCTGCTTTAAATATCGCATCTGTTTTTAATACTTCTAACATGCCTTGCGTATCCCCACACTGTAATGATGATACAAACTTTTCCACATAGGCAGCCATTTTCTTCGTACTTAATGTTGATTGCTTCGGCTTATCTAAAATACTTTTTCGTGCGCGTTGAAAGATCTTCCGGCAATTCACACTACTCTTATCAACAATTGAAGCTATTTCCTCGTAGTCATAACTGAAAACCTCTCTTAATATGAAAACAACCCTTTCTACCTCAGACAATTGTTGTAAAAGTAATAAATATGCCGTAGAAATTGATTCTTTCATTACAAATGACTCTGCTGGCTCATCAGACTCTTCCACAAATGGCTCTGGTAACCACATCCCTACATATACATTACGTTTATGCGCTGCCGAACGTAATGTATCAATTGAACGATTT
Source organism: Bacillus altaicus (assembly GCF_042136375.2). NCBI lineage: Bacteria > Bacillati > Bacillota > Bacilli > Caryophanales > Bacillaceae > Bacillus > Bacillus altaicus. The sequence continues at coordinate 3,120,060 of NZ_CM143394.1, forward strand.
GTCGCCATTTTACACAAATATGCTTTCATATTTTCTATAGATTGAACATCCTCTATATTATTTACCGCGATAAATACGTCATGAACAATATCTTCAGCGTCCATAACACTCCCAAGGATTCTATATGCTAATGAAAATAATAATGGTTGATACGCTTCATATAATTGCTCCGTTTCCATGATGAACTGCCTCACTTTCTAATTGCTTTAAAATGTGTAACGCTGCACGTTTCCCGCTTGCTACCGCAGCATCAGCTAATATTTCATCATGCCCAGCCCAATCTCCTGCAACGTAAACACCTGGCATTTCAGGTATATTAGGACCCGGATTTTCAACTCGGCCAATATGAGGAAAATCATGTACTACCGTTATTTTCGGTAAATATTGCTTTACAATAACTTCTCTTTTCCAATTGGGATGTAACAACTCCATCGTTTTTTCTAACTGGTCTTTATCATCAGCAAAATAATTTAACTCTACCAGAGGATTGTGATACTTAATTAAACTCACTACTATCGATCCATCTTCACTTAATTTAGCTGCTCTTGATTGATTCGTAAAAAATATGGGTTGGTCTAACCCCAATGCAAAATGATGCAATGGATTCGGTAATCGTTTCAAACCAATATCTAACGCTGCCACAGTCACTTGTATTGATTGTTCACTCCATTTTTGCAAACTTGTTCCTTCTGCACCTTTTATTATTTTACAAGCTTCTTTAGGTGGAATCGTCACGACGACTGCATCAACTTCAAATACTTCATCATCCAAACATCGGATTTTTTGTACACCTTCACAATATTCTACTTCCAAAACATGCTTACTAGCCAGAAATTGCACACCAACATTATTAGCTATATCTCTTAATTTTGTTATTATCGTCTCCCAGCCACCATCTACATAAAATACTCCTTCTTTCATAGAAAGCTGAATTTGCTTTAGTACTGATGATGCTAATTGCATTGTAGGAGCATATGTGTATGTCGTTGTTCGGCATAACGCATAAAACATATTTCGTACCATAGGATCCTGTATTTCTTTTTCTGCCCATACAGAAAGACTCATTTTTGGAATCATATTTATATCCAATTTCCCTAAATGAATCATAAGGCGAGAAAATTGTATTTTAGCTGACCATGAAAGTAACGGCGTTGATAAAATGGAGCGAAAATCCGTTGGGATAGTATATACGTCATCTTTCCATATTCCGTGTGCTTTCGTGGACGGCATTCCTCCCGTAAGATTCATACCAAGCTCGTTAAATGTTAAGAACGCTTCTCCTCCGCGGTATAAAGCGTGTGCTCCAAGGTTCATATATATGCCATTTTTATTTATTGTCATCGCTCTGCCACCAAAACGGCTTGATTTTTCTAATACAACAACTTTCCTTCCTTCTTTCGCTAAATATATAGATGCTGTTAACCCTGCAAGCCCCCCGCCAACAATTGCTACATCAAACTTTTTCATAATAAAATCCCTCCTTATCATTCTAAATACAAGACGAACGATGAAGGAAGGATGTGACAAAAAAATATATTATTAAGTTAGCTACTTTATTTATTTTTGGCGATCCGATCATATTGCATACGAAATAACTCAATAGCAAACGGAATGTCCTCTTCACTCTTTATAAAATAACTAATCCATCCTGATTCGGGTAATACATGGTGTGGTTGAACTGATCCTTGATTAATTAATTCATCTCGCTTTAGTTTCGGAAATGGTAAATCAGCTAACTTATCCCCGTGAAGATGCCCTAATTCTTTCTTGCCATAGTTTAATTCTACTCCACCAAATCGGTGTGGCTTTTCAGAAACACCTTCCCAGCTAAGCACTTCTTTTCTAATTACTTCACTATATGTCATAGTCATTCGCTCCTTTACGATTGGTGTAACTTAAAATTACCATTCCTCTCCATATATTTCATCAATCTAAAGTATGAAAGGCTATACGAATATAGTTTAATCTCAATCAATAAATAATTTTTTAATATTTATTAATAATCTAAAAGGTCTTTATCATATTATACAGAATTATTATTAGAAATAACTTCAAGGGATGGATATATATGAGCGAATTATTATTACAAAAGGCTACTTATCTACAATCTGATGAACTAAAGTTAATGAAAAAAGCTATAGAGTTTGCTGAACATGCGCATAATGGTCAATACCGTCAAACTGGAGAGGCATATATTATTCATCCTTTTGCTATTACAGAGGTACTATTAGATTATAAAGCTGATGTTACAACTTTGATTTCTGCGTTATTACACGATGTTGTAGAAGATACGACTTATTCTCTCGAAAAAGTAGAATTACTTTTCGGTACGACCGTCAGTTACATTGTTGATGGATTAACAAAAGTGAAAAAACAACACGGTCAAAAGAAGACATTATACGAAGCGATTAATTTTAAAAAGTTGCTGTTAGCTTCTCAACAAGATATACGTGTTGGCATTATTAAAGTTATAGATCGTCTTCATAACATAAAAACATTGAGTGTTAAAAAACCTGCAAAACAAGTAGCTTATGCAAACGAGACATTAACATTCTTTGCACCACTTGCAAAGCGATTAGGTTTATATTCTATCCAACATGAATTAGAAAACCTATCTTTTCAATATCTACATAAAGAGAGATATAAAAAAGCACATAATTTTTTAATGGAATATGTGCCATATATTCAAAAAAACATAACTGATTTAAGAAAAGGAATAAATTTTTTTTATGATACGAACCTTTCATTTGAAGTAAGTTATGAATTTACCCCAATTTATTCTGCTTACTCACAACTGCAAGAAGCACAAAACATATCAAGAGTTTCACAAATACGTATCACCACTATAAGTGTCCTAGATTGTTATAAAATCCTTGGAATAGTTCATCAATTATACAAACCAACTACACAATATTTCGAAGACAATATAGCACTTGAAAATACTCATTTTAATAACAATTTAAAAACTAAAGTCAATATAAATGATATTGAACAATCAATTATCATTCAAACACAATCAGAGAAAACATTAAGAGATAATGGTATTTTTTCTTTATTGAATAATAGAACTGCAGATATCCAAACAATCTCTTATAAAATAATGAATGATACAATAATGAATAACAATTTATTAACTAAAGATCCAATTATTTTTCATAACTTAGTATCGTATGAACTATTCGAAAATACTATTACGGCTTATACTACAGATTTACAACCTATTTATTTACCAGATGGTGCTACAATTATTGATTTTTCTTTCTCTGCATTTCCAAAAATTGCACATAGCATGAAAAAAGTAAATGGGATGCCTGTTCCACTTAAAACAAAGGTATCTCATTTTGACGTCATCGAAATCCATTTCGATTTAAAACAAAACTTGGAATTAGAGTGGCTAAATTACGCCAATACTGCTAAAGCACAATTAATGATTCATCAAAAACTATCTTAAATACAAGGCCAATTCCTTTCTATAAGGCATTGGTCTTTTCATATAACGTAACCATTAAAATATACGAAATAAATTTTAATATTTTTACTCCTAACCTAACATCAATAATTCCGACTTTCATTAGTTCGCTCTAATTTTTATCCGTATTTACATTATGAGAAATAAGAAGCACAACCTATATTCTTTATAAAACAGGTGAATTTATTATGATACAGACAAATGCACATAACTAACACTAGGCACATATCCTAAAGTTGTATCCATACTTACCTATAGAAAGGCAGGTAATACGATTGACTTCTACTATTGACTACACCTCTCCTTCAACGAACTTCACTCATGATTTAAGTAAAAGTAATTTTTTTAAGAAAGATGCCCAAAATTATATAAATGTACTTGGCATAAAACAATTAAACACTTTAGAAAATACTTCTTTATTAGATATTTATTTAAGTACAGGCAACGTTGTAGAACCACATATTCATCAAAATGCAGCTGAACTTGTTTACTGTATTTCAGGATCTGCTGTTGTTTCTTTACTTAATCCATTTACGAATCAAATATTAAACTTACCGATAAAACCAGGGCAAGTTGCCAACATTCCACAAGCGTGGTGGCATTATGAAATTGCTTCAGCAGATAATACTCATTTATTAGCTATATTCGACGCCCCAACCCCAGAAGTTATTTTTGGTTCTGATATTTTAAGATTAACTCCCGCTAATATGATGGCTCATACTTATTGCCTCAATGAACAACAATGGAAACAAGCAGTATCCCCAATTCAATCCACTACGGTAATTGGTCCTCCCGGAAACTGTAATCAAAACCGCGACATGATAAATCAGTCAACTCAGCCCCCTACTCAACAACAAAATCTATATTACCAAGATTCTTATTACTTCCCTCTATACTGGGGGCATTAATTAGTATCATTTTAATAGAACCACCATTTATCTCCTCGGAAAATATCGAGGAGATTTTTTATCGTAACAATTAATAGAGTACATACATATAATATTTATATATTTAATTGGAGGTGATAGTACTATGAGTAATTATAACTATCGAAAAAACTACTCTAATAATAAAAATAGTAGCTCTTCAGCATCCTCTCAATCTTCGAACTCTCAATCTTCCGATTCCCAGTCACAAAGAGATTTAGCCGAGCAAGGCTATGTAAAGAAAAAAGGATGTAACTGTAATAAAAATAAATAGTTTATTACTAATTTGAGCAATGACATTTCACCGCTCATGATTAACAATTTAACCCACTAGTATATAGTTTATTTAATGGATGAATTCTGTTTTTAATAGAATTCATCTTTTTTGTTTATATGTAATTTTTCAAACCATATAACTTATTCCATAAACAATAAAGTGTAAATCATAAATTTTGATTTTTCTTATATACCAACTTAACAAAGAGTAACTTTTCAATTGATTTATTTCTAATTTCCCACAAAAAATATAGCCCCACCTAATAAAATTAGGAGGGGCTATATACAAATGCCTGTTTAAATTTCAAACAAACATTGTAACAAGTTAGACGATATTAATACCTGCACTTACAAATCCAGCAACTGCAGCTATTGGACTAGCAGCTGTTAATGAAACATATAATAATACTTTATCCCCAGCGGCTACCGGAATTGCTTCAGGTATGATACCTGATGCTGTAGCACCAATCGCTATTACAGCAAATGCTGGTGCTAATAATAAAGGTGCGCCCTGTACTGTAAACGTATTACTTGCTGCAGGTGCAGTTAATATTTGTATCTGCACTTGAACAGGTGTTAATGGAGATAATGCAGCTGTTGCACTAAAGAAACCTGCTAACGATGTAATAGTCCCTGCGCGTGGTGCTACAAATGCATAATCACCTATCCCTAACGCTAATGTGATACTTGTTCCACCCGTTAAAGCTATGCCAGGCTGACTAAATCCAAATCCAAGAAGAGTTCCTGTATTAGCTATTAACGCGTTAACTAACGCAGATGGTGTTGTACCTGAAGCAAACGGAATAATAGCTCCGCCACCAGTTGCACCTGTTGCTCCTGTTGCTCCTGTTGCTCCTGTCGCTCCTGTTGCTCCTGTTGCTCCTGTTGCTCCTGTTGCTCCTGTTGCTCCTGTTGCTCCTGTCGCTCCTGTTGCTCCTGTCGCTCCTGTTGCTCCTGTTGCTCCTGTTGCTCCTGTTGCTCCTGTTGCTCCTGTCGCTCCTGTTGCTCCTGTTGCTCCTGTCGCTCCTGTCGCTCCGCCTCCTGTTGCTCCTGTTGGACCTGTTGGACCTGTTGGACCTGTTGGACCTGTTGGACCTGTTGGGCCTGTCGCCCCTGGAGTAGCATTGATTAATTGAATTAATAAACCAAAAAGAACTTGTAAAGTTGCAGGATCGATATTTGAGTTGCAGGATACAGGGATAAGATCTAAAGCGAAGAAGAATTGTGCAAGAGCGCTATAAAATTGTTGCAATAATGTTGACAATTGTCCTAAATTAGGTGCTGGAGATTGTAATAAAACTATAATACTTTGAGTTAATTGTTTCAAAAAATTAACTTCTGGGGAAGGTAATAAGGAATTTAAGAAAATTAAAAATTGATTAAATAAATCGAGTAACGCTAATCTGTTTGCATTACTTGGATTTGCAAAAAATGCTGCAATAGCTGATATTAATGAATTTAGTAAAGTAATTAATTGACTTAATTGTTGGCTAGTAATAGGAACTGACTGTGGATTTTTACAACAATCTGCTGAAAAAACAATCGGATTGCAGTTATTATGACCAAAACAATTATTATGTGACATTTATTTCCTCCTTACTTTTCTTATAGTTGAGTGTTTTCCTATTCTAAGAACTATAAAAGATGCGATTGTAAAAAGTAGTTGAGTTATATGTTTCTCTTAAAATAGGAAACATGAATTATAATCAAACTTGAAAACGTAATTTAATTATGTTCATGACTCACATATTAATTATATGTTTTTAATAATTGACTGCTTAGATTAAACACCTAAACTTAAGAGTTTATTTTATTTTTCCACGTTTATCTCCCAAATTCAATTGCCTATCAATTTAATTATCCATAGTAATCACTAAAACAATCAACAACATACGTTCCACTTATAATGACATCACTTTTTCCATACTAGAATAATTAGTATTTTACCTATACAAAAATTGTGTTGAAACTATAATCAAGATGCCGTTTCTAATATAGAAAATTCTCATATTATATAGTGGACAAGTTATTCTAAACTTCGTTCCAATAAATTTAGAATAGGAGTGAGAATTAAATGCCTATCATTCAACCATTTATGGCATCTAGAAGATTCACCTCTACACTAGGAGCTGGAACAGGCACAGGTGCTGCTTTTGCGATTGCTGCCACAGCTTGTTTAAACGATGCGGGTACTACTGCAACTGCCTTCCCAACTTTTACGTATTACAATCTCTATATAAACGGTATTCTTCAGCCTAGTGTAAACTCCAGTGTTACTACTGGTCCTACTGGTGCTATTACAATTCCTGGCGGAGATGTATTAGACGGTGGAATTCCAATTACAATTGAATTTATCGTCACTTAATTTTAACTAACCAAATTTAGAACAAAAAGGGCAGATTTCTCTTTATAGGAAATCTGTCCTTTTTAATTGATAATAATAAATTGTAGGATAATTGAAGATCCTTGTGAGGGTGGTTCAGCATCTAATAAAGTTAACTGACCAGCTGTAACTTCATAAAAAGGTTGTGGTTGAAGAATTCCATTTATAAATAGATTAATATAAGAAACTTCACTTGGTGATAAGATTTGTGTTGTACCGTATTGTGCTATACCATCTGCATTAGTATATATAAGTTTTTCCCCATCTGAAAAAGTAAAATATAATAGGTTTGTTGTTGGGATTGTTCCCGGTATTCCCGTTGGACCGGTTATTCCTGTTGCCCCTGTTTCTCCTGTTGGGCCGGTTATTCCGGTTATTCCTGTTTCTCCTGCTGCCCCTGTTTCTCCGGTTGCTCCTGTTGCCCCTGTTTCTCCGGTTGGGCCGGTTACTCCTGTTATTCCTGTTTCTCCTGCTGCCCCTGTTTCTCCTGTTACTCCGGTTGCTCCGGTTGCTCCGGTTGCTCCTGTTTCTCCTGTTGCCCCTGTTACTCCGGTTGCTCCGGTTGCTCCGGTTGCTCCTGTTGCCCCTGTTACTCCGGTTGCTCCGGTTGCTCCGGTTGCTCCTGTTGCTCCGGTTGCTCCTGTTGCCCCTGTTTTCCCTGTTTCCCCTGTTTCTCCTGTTACTCCTTTTTCTCCGGTTGCTCCGGTTGCTCCGGTTTCTCCTGTTTCTCCGGTTGCTCCGGTTTCTCCTGTTGCTCCTGTCGCTCCGGTTGCTCCTGTTTCTCCTGTCGCTCCGGTTGCTCCGGTTGCTCCGGTTTCTCCGGTTGCTCCGGTTGCTCCGGTTGCTCCGGTTGGAAAATTAATAGACGGAAGAGGTGGAAATGTAGGACCAATATTTTTAGAATCCATAACTTCCTTAGACATTGGTAATTTGTCATATCGATTCAAATTTGCATCTCCCTTCTATAGTATTTATTAAATGTTAGATGTTCCGAAATGTTAAAAGAATTATCTAAAAAAATACTATTAATCTCTCGATTAAAATCTTTGTACAAAATCAAATTTAATGTAACTTACTAAAAATGAATGTATTTTAAACAGCATGCCGTTACTATAAAAAATATTATTAATAGAATATATGAAAAGTATCTCCTTTATCATAAAAATGAGGTGATTTTAATTAAAAATAAAGATAGAGAAAATCCCCAAAATAATGACGTACAATTATCCTTCCTTATAGACTAACTGGTCCTACTGGTAGTACTGGACCCATGAGTAATACCGGACCCACGGGTAGTACCGGCATAAACGTTACAACAAATTCTATGTTTGCAAATAATACAGTGGGTGGAACAGTTTCAGTTGTACTAGGTGGTACTAACATACCACTCTCAAACAATTAAAGCCTTGATAGCTTTGCAGTCAATAGTGCAAATGATTTATTTACAGTCCCTGTAACGGGACGTTATTATCTTTCTTATCAAATTAATACTACAACTGCACTTCTTGCGGGTTCAAGACTAATTTTAAACGGATCTACATCACTTCTGAGCTCAATTCTATCTCCTGCCTTATCTACTTCAAGTTATAATAATAATTTAATTACAATATTAAATGCAGGTAATACTATTTCTCTTCAATTATTCGGTCTCTTATCAATTGTCAATTTAGTCGGTGGTGGATCAACTGGCGCCTCTCTAACAATTATACGAGTTGATTAATAAATGATTCATTTTTTCTTCTTAGCTTTAAATGCCATTCCCCTATATAGATAGTAGAAACTATCTATACTAAATATTCCGGATAAACATTATCAATTTACTCTATACGCTATCAATGTTAAGTTATTTATGAAGACAGTTTCTCCTTTACTAATCATCTCAATATGTATTTGAGAAACATTCTCCAATCCTATACGCGAGAGAAATACTGTGTTGACACTCAAATGAGTGTCTTTTTTTTGTAATTTTTCACATAATAAAAACCACCTTGTATAGATGGTTTTATAATTACGCTTCCCTTATATTTTTTATGTACATAAAAACTTATGAAGCTGGATAATAAATTGTCATACTCAACCGAGTTAACGTACTTCCTGAATTATAATAAGCGTGAGGTCTATCCGCCTTAAACCTGATTGAGTCTCCACTATTTAATCTATATTGACAATTATTTACCTCAATTGTCAGTTCACCATCAAACACAGTTATAAATTCCTCTGTTCCTTCTTTATGCGCTTCAGCATATAACTTTCCTTCTGTTTCAATTTCAACAGTATAGATTTCAAAATGTCTATCATCTTGGAAAGGAAACGAAGGATACACTTTATATCTCCCATTGTCTTCAGATAATACTTGAACATCGTTTCGTAAAATAACTTTCGTATCTGGCTGTGGATTATTGATTAAAGAAGTAAAAGACACTTTCAGGCCATTAGCAATTTTCCAAATCGTAGTTAGTGTCGGGCTAGATTCTCCCCTTTCAATTTGTCCGATCATCGTTTTACTTACACCACTTAATTGAGAAACTTTTTCTAAGCTCAGCTTTTCTTTTTCTCGAATAGCTTTTAAATTTTTTGCAAGAATAAGTTGAATTTCCTCCATAAAAAAACACTCCTATACAATATAACGACCATTATGTATAATAAAAAGTATACGTTATATTGTTCTTTTCAGTCATTATAACATACAAATTCAAAGGGAGGTTTGAAATGCCTATATTTTCTTTTTTATTATTCGTCTTTATTAGTAGCTTCACACCAGGTCCTAACAATTTTTTAGCTATGACATACGCCAACCAACATGGGTTAAAAAGTAGCATTAAATTTTGCTTCGGAGTGGCTTTCGGCTTTTTCATCATCACTTCATTATGTAGTTTCTTTAATATTATACTTATAAACATTCTGCCAATAATTGAATTTCCTTTAAAAATTTTAGGTGTAGCTTATATGCTGTATTTAGCTTTTAAAATACTCAATAGTAAAAGTAGTGCAAATACAAATGAAAAAAGCAATAAAAACTTATTTTTAGTAGGAATTATGCTTCAATTCGTTAATCCAAAGGGAATATTATTCGGACTGACTGTAGTATCAACTTTTATTCTCCCTTATTACAATTCATATTCTAGTTACCTTCTTTTTTCATTATTTTTAGGAGTAGTCGGTTTAATGAGTACGTTTAGTTGGAGCCTATTCGGTTCAATGTTCCAAAAACTTTTATTAAAACATAACCAATTCTTTAACATTATTATGGCAGTTTTATTAGTTTTTAGCGCTATTTCAATTGTTATCAACTAGCTCCATAACCATCCTAATTCTTAATTTAACAGTCAATCCGAAATAAATAATTATCCTTCCACCTATCATCTTTGTTTTTTTAGTATGATATGGTGGGAACCTTCTAGCGATAAGATTCCCACCATATCATACTAAATAAGAAGTGTGTTATATAAGGAGGAGGTTTTCATTAAGACTACTTTAATTTCTCATTTTTACAATGAAGAATATTTACTTCCATGGTGGTTAATGCATCATACAAAACTATTTGATCACGGTATTCTAATTAACCGAGGATCTACTGACCGTTCAGTGGAAATATGTAAGTTATTTGCACCTCATTGGGAAATTCGCAATTCAAAAGTATTAGAATTTGATGCCTATTTAGTTGATCAAGAAGTTATGGAAATTGAAAAAGAAGTTACTGGATGGAAAATGGTATTAAATACGACAGAGTTTCTTTGTTGTTTTAATAAAGAACAATTTTTTACTTCACTTAACTCTAATGGAGGGAACATGTTTTCCATTAGAGTTATAATGATGATCGATGAACCTTCTCACGGCTATTCTAATCCAAGATACAGTATTCCACTAGTCAAACAACGTTATCACGGTATTTTAATCCAACCCAGTCCCAATCTGCTTTATCTCAACGGTAGATTAATTCACAATACTTCCCATGGTGACTACAGAGTCGGCAGACATGGCTCACATTATCCATATAGCATTTACATGCAGCCTGCCTTCGTTTTAAAATTTTTTTATAGTCCATGGAACGAGGCTATGAAAAAAAGAAAATTACAAATTGGACCCACTCTTTCTAAACATAGTGTACAGCGTGGTTTAGGTTCTCATCATTTAACAACACTTGAAAAATTAGAAAAAAACTATACGCACTATGCGACCTTAACTACTGATCTTCGGTTAATCCCAGAATACCAAACTGTATTTCCCGATCTATGCTTTCCTAACTATTAATATCGTAAAAAGGTTAGCTATACATTTCTTATATTTGGGTTAACTGAAACAAATTCTACAGAACATACATCTAAAATTTTTTCTCTTATTCTCCTAAATAGAACTTTTTTCTACCTTGTACAAACATTTCTTACTTTTATTAAATACTATATATAGACAAATAAAAGATAGGAGATTAAAGAATGGCTGACTATTTTTATAAACATGGAAAAAAGTACTATAAAAACTATTCGTATTCTCACCACAAAAAAGAGAACTGTTTCATTGAAACGCATACGATTGCCGGTTCAAATATACCTCTAGATATTGTCGTACCAGCTAACACTTCAAGAATAGTTTTTGAAGATTCTACTAATAATCATAACAAAACATTACTTCAGTTTCATGTTCCTGGCACTTCTGCACCGATTGTAATAACTATTCGTACAAGAAATTCTCGTAGACCAATTACTGCTACAATAGCTACAGGTGAAACAAGGATTTTTCAAGTAGAAAATTTTGAAAGCCTCACTGTCACAAATAATACCAATACAAGTAGCGATATTGGTATTTTTATTCAAAAAACGTTTTGCATCTGCTGTGATGACCAAAATGATTACTATGCAGAACAATCACATTCTCTTAACCAAAAGAGTAACTGTTTTATTGAGACTCATACCATAGCCGGTTCGGGAACTTCCTCAACTGGAAATGTACCTCTAGATATTATCGTACCCCCTAACTCTTCAAGAGTGGTTTTTGAAGATCTTACTATTAATCACAACAAAACATTACTTCAAATATCTGTTCCTAACGATTCCGGTCCCATTGAAGTAACTATTCGAACAAGGATTTCTAACACACCAATTATCGCTACGATAGTTCCTAATGAAACAAGGATTTTTCAAGTAGAAGATTTCCAAGAACTTACCCTCACAAATAATTCCGATTCCTTTGATTTTATTGATATATTTATCAATAAAACGTTTTGTATTTGCTGTGATGACCAGAACAACCCTTGCGATGAATGTAACCATGAAGACAATGATTATGATTGTTAGTTTTAATGAAAAAGAAACCTTTATAAAAAGGTTTCTTTTTCATTAAAACAATTAACATCCGATAATTTATGTATTTACTTATCTATCATTTCTCATTTCTCATTTCTTAATAAAATAGCATTTTTGTTTATCCCGCATTAACGGGCAGTAAAACTCCCACCTCAAAATTCGGCTGGAGCAAAGAAGTTAGGTGGGAGATCAACTGCCCGTAAACGCCCGATTGGTTCAACTAATAATCAGTGGGGGATGAATAAAACCCCCACTGATTAAAGTTTCACTTTATAAATTTTACACATTTAAACTAGACAAGCATATGTTATTATATGGAGATCCCCTCCACTCATAAGATTCTTACCTTTCTAAGAGTACGTTTATAGGCGTGCTCTTTTGATTTTTTATTCAATAACGATTTTTACATCCACACGCTTCTTACTAAGCTTCATTGCTAAATAAAGCTGGATATATTTTTTCTATTTTTGAATGTATAATCCAAAACTTATTACTAGAAACCGTACAAATACTAATAGCTCTTCAAAAATAGAAACACATGCTTCTATGGCAAAAGACAATTCGAGTTGACGATTTTGATTTTTCGCATCATCAAAATCGGAAGCTACAACTTTTTATTAAATACAACTTCAGCCTTATGACCTTGCAGTATATATTGACAATACTTTAGCTAGTCATAGAAAATCTTATGGAACAATCGCAGTATATAAAAATCCAAATACTTCTCAAAGGATAGGATTATGGACAGTATATGATCCATCAAGACATTTAATATATTCCAAATTTGGTTGGGTAAGTAATAGACCAATTAATTCATAATAAGAAAAAGAGGCTGCGAAATAATTACAGCCTCTTTTCTTTAATCGCATTTTTCTATTTGGTCGCCTTCTTCACCTGCATTTTCTGCCGAACTATCCGTTCCGCCTCCCACTGCATGTTGCTGTTTGGTATTAGAACTTTCGATGGCAGCGTTGGTTCCCGCTGCACTGTCTTCTCCGCCACCACTTGCCACTTGAGTAGCACCAGCCTGTTCCTTACGGGTTTTATTAATTTGATTATTGATGATAAGTACAAATTCTGCCTCTTCATCCGAAGTTTCTTTTTTCATTTTATGCGGCTCAATCTGGTCCCCACTAATTCCCTTATTTATGGCTTCGCCTCCAGCGCCCACCGTTTGTTGCTGTCTGGTATTCGATGAATCAATTGCTGCATTACTTCCTGCTGCACTGTTTTGTCCGGCCCCACTGGCAATTTGTGTTGTATTCGGTGCAAATGTAATCTGATTATTAATGACAATGACAATTTTTCGTTTATCAGCAAGATTTCCCAAATTAATTTCTTCTCCATCTTTTTTTACAAATCGAAACGTGATTTTTTCATTGTTTTCCATGTTCTCCCCCCTTTGTAGTATTAAATGACTGGAGAATGATAATGGATTGGACAAGCGTATTTTTTTTACAAATATGTGCCCCCGCCCACAATGAAGGATGTATTACCAGATTATAGCATTTACCTCGTATTAGGTACGTCGGCTGGCGACAGTCCAACATCCGCCGAATTTCGGAATGCATGGAGAAAAGCCTTATAGGAGATATAAAAAGAGAGATTAGTAGAAACATTGGTATATAAAGGTTTCTAGGTTTCATTTTATTTTTCTACTTTCCTTTTCTTATTTAGATTTATCAGCCAAATATCTAGCATAGTGAACTAAATTTCTAGCTACATCTAATTCAAGATTAAATATATTAGGTACCCCTGGTCTCCAATTCACCTCAAATAACCACAATTTTTGATCCTTATCAATCCCTACATCAATTCCTAACTCATCAAATAATACATCCTTATATAAAGAATTAAAATGGTTAGAAAAAGTTACTGCAAATCGTTCTAAATACCTTTTAATATTATACCAATCGTTATCAAACTCCGCTTTTAAAAAAACATCTAAATAAGTACTGTAACCACCCTTAGCCATATTTGATACAATACTTCCTAATGGACCTATTCTCGGGAATATAGAAGTAACAACCCACCTGCCTTCCCCATTTCTTTGAACATGCAATCGAAAATCATAAACATGACCAGATTTCATTTGACATGAAATAAACTGTTGAACTATGTAACCTTGCTCTTGAATCTTATCAGATATAAAGCTCCGTAATTGTTTTTTATTAATAGATGAAATTTGTTCTGAATCATTCATACTGTAATTCATCCCATTTTTTTCAATGAAAATAATACCACTACCTTGATGTCCAGAAATTGGTTTAATAATAAGTTTTTCAAAACGATTAAACATGTCAAAAAACTTATTAACATCATTTAATTCATAAAAAGGAATAAGATATTGCTTAAATTTTTTTGCTCTATTTATTCTGTTATATACACTTAATTTATTTCCAATTGAATGACTTGTAAAAGGAACTTTTTCATGTAGATAATCATAAATTTGCTGATTTTTATCACTAACATGAACACTTGCATTGTAAATAACATCTGGAAAAGAAAATTCTTGTTCAATCCACTTACCATTTTCATAAGTTTTACCTAAAATCTTCTTCGTTTCTATATTTACTTTCCCTAAAGTAAAATAAAAAAATTCCACACCTTCAGCTTTAGCTACAGCAGCATAAGTATATGCTTTCTTTACGTCATTCGGATCTTTCCGATGATGAAGCATACCAATTATAGTCATGTTAGTTCTTCTTCCCTTCTTTCTAAAGATCTTTTTCAAAACAAATATCAAATTCATTATATATATATTCATGTTCTCCCTCATTCAACCATTTTTTGAAAAATCCAGAACAAGCTTAACCTCATTTTAATATTCTACCTATAGAAATAATAAACCTGAGGTTTTATAAAATGATAAATGATAAAGGTTAAGGTGACATAAAATGGATACTATTATTTTCATTGAAACAAATAAATCTGGATCAAGTAGGGAAGCAATCAAAGCAGCCGAAAAACTTAATTTCTTTACTGTTTTGTTAACTAACAAAACAAAATTTATTGAAGAACGAAATATATTCCCCGATGTACATCAAATGATTCTTACTGATATAAACGACTATGAAAATATAATTACAATAATCGAAAAAATAATAAAATCAGGGAAAAACATAAAAGGAATCTTTAGTTTTATTGATCCTTTTGTTTATGTAGCTGCACGTTTATCAGAAAATTTCTGTTCAAATATTGTATCTACTAAAGCAATCTATCATATGGAAAACAAAATATTAACTCGTAATGTACTTAAAGATTTACCAATCTCACTCAAATATTTAACTTATAAACCAACAGAATCATTATCATCTTTCCTTAAAAAAACTAAAAATATGAATTTCCCTCTTATTGTAAAATCCCCCAAATCCACAGGTTCAAAAGATGTATTATTAATAAAAAATAAAGATCAATTAATTTTATCTATGAAAAGTCTTTTAAAAAAACTACCTAATGAAGAAATTCTACTTGAAGAATATATAGATGGACCTCAGTACTTAGTCGAAGTTTTAGTTCAAAATGGAAAAGTCCATATTATAGCAGTAATTGAACAAGAAATTACACTTTTTGAACGCTTTATTGTTACTGGTTATTCTTTACTAGGACAGGTAGACAAAAGACTATATAATAGTCTTTTCAATGCAGTTAATTCTGTTATTCAGGCTTTTAATATGAAAAATGGAGCTTGTCATCTAGAACTCCGGAGAATAAATGATGTTTGGAAATTAATTGAGATAAACCCCAGAATATCAGGTGGAGCAATGAATGACATAATTGAAATTGGACATGGAATCAACTTAGTACAAGAAACTATTCAATTAATGTTAGGAAATAAACCTTCACTAAATAAAAAACATTATAAATATGTGTATGCTCATTACCTAACAGTTAAATTTAAAGGAAAACTAATTCGAGTTACAGGGAAAAATCGTAGTTCTAGATATCCTGGTGTAGAGAAAGTTTATATAAAACCTAAAAAAGGAACTTTTCTAAAACCACCTACATCAATGGGACATCGATATGGATACGTTTTAGCAGCGTCATATTTTAAAACAGAAGCAAAAAAAATAGCTTTAGAAGCGGCTAAAGAAATTTCTTTTGAAATCCAAAAATAATAAAAACAACATATATACACCAACAGATAAAAATATACTAAAAATCATATTTCTTATAATTTTAATTTATTTACTAAATAGACGACTCCAAAATGATTTAATTTATATATGGTAAAATATATCCATCGCTAATATGTCCAAACATGTAATTTTCATATCAGCAAAATTACAACTAGACTTATACAACATGATTCAAAAATCAATGAAGGAATGTTTTAAGTGAAAGGACGTATTCGAAAAAGAGGAACAAAGTGGTATATTATTGTCAATATCGGAGCTGATCCAGAGACAGGAAAAAGAAGACAAAAGTGGCTTTCATGATACATTTAAAGCCTATTTGAAAAAATCCGAATTAAAAAACATTAGATTTCATGATTTACGCCATACACATGCAACGCTTCTTTTAAAACAAGGAGCACATCCAAATATTGTAAGTGAACAATTGGGTCATAAGGACGTTTTCATAACCTTAAATCGCTATTCACATTTTTCACCTGGTCTGCAAAAGGACGCTGTTAAAACATTTAGTGAAAGACTATTCGGATGGTAATGTTTGCAAATACAAAAAATACGGTTTCTCTTCCCACGAGAAACCGTATCACATCAATATTTCCGTTAAATTTTAAACTGACTCGTATACAGATCAAAGTAAAACCCTCCATCTTCCATGAGAGTTTCATGATTTCCTCTCTCTAAAACACTTCCATCTTTTATTACAAGTATTTGATCTGCTTTTTCAATCGTTTTCAGCCGATGAGCAATTACAAAGCTCGTTCGCCCTCTCATTAAATTATTTAATCCGGCTTGAATTTGTAATTCTGTTCTCGTATCAATATTAGATGTGGCTTCGTCGAGAATTAATATATCTGCATCTGCTAAAATTGCTCGTGCAATCGCAAGAAGTTGTTTTTGTCCCTGACTTAAATTCGAACCTTCTGAAGCGATTTCTGTTTCATATTGATTCGGTAAATGCTTAATAAAAGAATGTGCTGATGCAGCTTTAGCAGCGGCCATTACTTCTTCATCACTTGCATCCAAACGCCCATACCGAATATTATCCATAATCGTCCCAGCAAATAAATACGTATCCTGTAAAACAACCCCTATTTTACTCCGCAAAGAATTAATATCATAATCCTTTATATCTTTTTCATCAATGTTAATTTGCCCTTTTTGAATGTCATAAAAGCGAGTTAACAAATTAATAATTGTTGTTTTTCCTGATCCAGTTGGACCGACTAAAGCGATGGTCTCCCCAGGATTTGCCTCGAGACTCACATCTTTTAAAATCATGTTGTCCTGTGCGTATCCAAATGAAACTTTCTCAAGCCTAACATGTCCTTGTAAATTTTGTACAAGTACTGCATCTTTTTTATTTTGAATTTCTGGTACTTCATCCATAATTTCAAAAACACGTTCTCCTCCAGCAACTGCCGCTTGAATCGTATTCATTAAAGTTGCAAATTGACTAAGTGGTCTTGAAAATTGTCGAGAATAATTAATAAAAGCTGCAATGACACCTACTGTTGTCATTCCGTTTAATACCATTACCGATCCAGTTCCAATTACAAGCCCCATTCCTAAGTTATTAATAAAGTTCATACTTGGAAAAATAAATGCTGAAAACGTTTCAGCCTTCGTTGCTGAAATTCTTAGCTGTTCGTTAATTTCATTAAAGTTATGTACGGTTTCTTTTTCTTTTCCGTATAACGTAGTTACGTCTGCGCCTGTAATAGCTTCCTCGATAAATCCATTTAATTCCCCTAAATCCTTTTGACGCTTCGCAAAGTTTTTGCCACTATAAGCAACTAGTTTTTTCGTAACGAAAAACATAATAGGTACTGTAATTAAAGTTACAATCGCTAAAATCCAATCTAATGAAAACATCGCAATTGTTACACCTATAAACGTTAACGCTGATGAAATAATTTGTACAACACTTTGTGTCAAAGCTTGATTTAAGTTATCAATATCATTTGTCACACGGCTCATTAAATCACCTTGAGAACGTACATCAAAGAATCGTAGAGAAAGTGTTTGGATTTTCTCAAAAATATCTTGTCGTATTTTTTGTATTGTCTTTAATGCAACATTAATCATTACAAATGTTTGTAACCATGTTAACAATACGGTTATCCCATATATTGCAATGAGCAGCATGCACATTCTCGCTGTCCCGCTTAAATCCTTCGGTACAATGTATTCATCAATGATGACCCCCATATAATATGGTCCAAGTAAACCTAGTAATGTAGTGATAAATACAAGAATAATAACGAACATAAGAGATGCTTTTTGATACCCCATGTAGTTCCATACTCGCATTATAGTTCCTTTAGTATTCTTTGTTTTTCCCGTTTTCGGATTGTTACGTCCACCTTTATTTCCAAATTGTCCTTGAAAATTACGCACGCTCTTCCCCTCCTTCTTGCTGCAGGTTACCACCTTGGGAAAGATAAATTTCCTGATACACTTCACAAGTTGCCAATAAAGCCTCATGCATACCAGTTCCAACTAATTCACCGTTATCCAAAACGAGGATTTTATCAGCATCTATAATAGAAGATATTTTTGATGCAATTAAAAATGTCGTTGTGCCACTATATTTCGACCTTAACGCTTCTTGTATTACAGCTTCTGACTTCGCATCAACTGCCGATGTAGAATCGTCTAATACAAGAATAGATGGTTTTCTCACTAAGGCTCTCGCAATAGATATACGTTGTTTTTGACCGCCAGATAGATTGGTTGCCCCTTGTGTTAAGTTATATTGATAAGAGTCATCCAGCTTATTGATAAATTCAGTCGCACAAGCAGATGAAGATGCTAATTCCAATTCATCATCAGTTGCATCTTCTTTGCCATAACGTAAATTCTCTTCTATACTGCCTGAAAAGAGAATTGCCTTTTGTGGAACGAAGCCAATGGAAGCACGAAGTTTTTGCAAATCGTATGCTTTCACATTAACATCATCTATACATATTTCACCTTGATCAACATCGTAAAGTCGTGGCAATAGTTTCGCCAATGTAGATTTACCACTTCCAGTAGATCCAATAATCCCTATTTTTTCACCTTTACGTACGGTAAAGGAAATATCTTTTAAAACATATTCATTATTTTTCGTATAACTATAACTAACATTTTTAAACTCTACATTACCATCCACTTGTTTTGGTTCATATGCGTCGCCTTCAGCTGTAATATCAACTTCAGTATGTAAGACTTGTTGTACACGATCAGCTGATGGAAAAGCACGGGCAATTTGAATAAATACCATACTAATAGACATAAGTGACATTAAAATGATATTTAAATAGTTTATAAATGCTAAAATTGCTCCAACTTGAAGGGTACCATTGAATACTTTTTCTCCACCTATCCACAAAGTTGCTACAATCCCGCCATTTACAACTAGCATAATAATTGGCATCATCAATGAAATAATTTGTATAGCACGAATATTTATTTCAGTTAAACTTATATTAACTTTCTCAAACTGTGAGATTTCATATTTTTGTCTTACATATGCTTTTATAACACGTACACCGGATAAATTTTCTTGTAGCTTTGTATTTACTTTATCTAATGCTTCTTGTACTCGTTTAAATGAACCGCTCGCTTGGCCTGCAATCCATACAATTGCAACTAATAAAACGGGTACCACAACAAGTAAAATTGGAAATAGGTCTCTCGCTGTTACAAAGACTATAATGATACTTCCAATAAATAATAACGGTCCCCGGACAAGTACACGTAACGTCATCGTCATTGCCGATTGAATAGATGTAATATCATTTGTCACGATTGTTAATAATTTACCTGTTCCAAATGAATCACGATTTTTGCTAGAAAATGTTTCTATTTTCGCAAACACATCTTTTCGTATGTCTGTAGCGAAATTAACAGCAGCTTTTGTAGAATACATCATACAACCAAGTCCTCCAACTAAACCGATTGCTGCTGCTCCTATCATAAGAAGCCCCATTTTTATTACATAATTCAAATCCCGGTTTGCAATTCCAACATCAATAATATGTTGCATTATTGTCGGTTGAATTAAGTCCATCGCAACCTCAAGTACCATAAATAGCGGTCCAATAATAGCGAAGAACATGTATGGTTTTAAATACTGTAACAACTTGCGAAATGATTTCATACACAATCTCCTTTTTTCATGAAATTACCATCGAATAATTTATATTCCTCCTTATTTGAGCGATATAGTCTGTAATTTCTCCATTAGTCCTATTATATTAGGCAAATTAATATTTAACATTATTAAATGATAAGTTTTAAATCATTTTTAGTCAATAAAATGGAACTTTAATCTACCAGGCATTTTCACTGCCAGTTGATGTGAATACTCTTTAACTTAATAAAAACCGCATTCTCATTTAGTAAGAATGCGGTTTTTCCATCTATATTTGTTCAATTTTAAAATCGAAAACCTCGGTCTCGAATCCATTATTTTCAGAAGGACTACACGTATAAAAACCAATTTTAACAGGCTCATTACCTATGTCCTCCATCAAATGAGCGATTCTTATTTGTTCCCATCGCTGACTCGTTTTCACATATATTGTATAATCGCCAAGTTTTCGAATAATTCGAAAACGTAATTGTTGCTTAGCAAACTCATTTGGATAGTCTTGCGTTGACCAATCAGAATAGCCATTATTCGTTACGACAGCACCTAAATGTGATGGGCCCTCAGGAATATATTCTAAAGATGTTTTTAACCAACACTTCTCAGAAATCATAACAAATAAACCCGCTTGATCGTATGTCGCATTTGGATTCATGCGCAATTGAACTTCAGCCTGAAAATCTGTCATTATCTCATCATAAAATACATGGCCATTCATTACTTCAAAACCATAATGGGTTTTCAGCCAAAAATCTGTTTCTTCTTTCGAATGGACAATGAATGTATCATTGTCTTCAAGTTTGTAAAATTTAGGTGCGTTCATTACAGTAAGTTGCTCAATATGATTTGGTATATATGATGTTTTCATAATTCCTCCATAAAAAAGCATTTAAATTAATATTTAAAACTCAGTTAATACCGGGAATTTATAACCTTTAAAATCTAATTCTTTATTACTTCGAACCATTAAATACTTACTAGTCTGTAATTCTGTATATTGTACATCATCAATTCCTAATTGATCTGGGTAGAAATAAAATTCAATCTCCGTAAATTCCCCAGAGATTTCCTCACATAATTCATCTAAAATCGGAATTACCGGCGCAAATACTCCAAATAATTTTAGTTTTTGATTTTCTACTGTAAAAACAATCAGCGCATCTAATTTCTCTGAATAATAAAGGTTTTCATTCCATGTTGAATCATACATATTTAAATAAAACGAAGAGCGGTAATTTAACGTTGAAAATTTATTAGAAAGCCTTTGGCCATTTTCAATAATCTCATGTATTAATTGTCTATCCTCTTCATTATAAAAATCTAACTTTTTAAGTTGAGAATCTTTATCACTCTTGTTTTCGTATGATACTGTCATCAAATATTCTTGCACAATTTGAAAACCAAATGGTTTATATAGTTCCGGATTTTCAGTAAACAAGACCGCACACTCGCATTGCTCATCAATTTCCTCTATCATCTTACTAAACAATTGTTTCATTAATCCTCGTCTACGATAATTCGGATGTGTCATTACTGATTGAATACCCGCTGCATTTATTTTTTCACCATTAATTAAAAGCGGAAGTGAAAATGCCGCAACATTTGCAATCGCTTTATCATCTTGTAAAAATGATAATGCTTTATATGTATAATCCCAATATCCTTTCGCTGAAAAATCATGCAATGTTTGACTTGTAATCCCAAACACTTCTTCAAATAAAGGAAATAACTGCTCTCTTTTCGGTTCTTCTAATAGAATATTTACAAAATTACCAACATTCCCCATATTGTCCCTCCATACGTCGATTCCATTAAATTAGATATACTTATATGACCTACTCCTAGAATAATAGGCCTTTCAAATCAATATAGTATCATAAAACATAAAAAAATAGTCTAATTTATTTTTTGTTTTGACTATTTAAAAACAAGTCAAATAAACTCATATAAAGATTTTTGAATATTAATAAGTTTATTATATACAAATGGTGCTTTCTAATTAACTTATTACTAATAGAAATGCACCATTTATAAAAATATTATTCACTTATTATTTTGTTCCTTCAAGTCGCTCCTTCGTACTTATTTCTTCACCCCTAATACGCTTTTCAAACGTCTTTCTCCAACTAGTAGACAGTGCATTTACTTCTAAAATCCTTCTTAATCCTTCAGAGTTTTGCTTTTCTTTATGCATTATGCGATTCGCAAACGAAATTGACACACCTTTTGGATCAGGCCTCAAAAATTTCAAAGTATCTACCGGTAATATCCACCCTTCTTTTAATACTCGAAAATAAAAACCTGTGTATCCTGTATCTTGAAAATATAATGGTAGCTTTGGAATATTATATTTCTTCGCTAATTTAAAACAAGGTTGTCTTGGCTGCGTTACTTGTACAATCGCTTCTCCGAGTTGAAACGTGTCACCAATACAAACATCTTCTTCACGCATTCCGCTTACTGTTATATTTTCACCGAAAGCCCCATATACAAGTTCCTGATTCAATTCTTTTTCCCAGTACGGATAGTGGTCACCAGTATAAACACAAACCGCTTTATCTACCCCTCCATGATGAACTAAATCCGCCTGTCCATCTCCATTAAACTTTAAAAATGATAAAAAAACAGGTTCCTTTACTTGCTTTTTATTTATCCCTGTTTGAATTAACTTCCCACCATACATAACCTCTTTTGGCAATCCTATATTTAAAGATAGGATTTCATATACTTTAGTCATTCAAATCCCTCCTCTTACTTGCGGCACAACTTTTCAAAAGACTCATTTATTATTTCAAACCCTCTATCTATTTCTTCGTTTGAGATAACTAGAGGTGGTAAAAAGCGTAGTACATTATCAAATATCCCCGCTCCAATACTTATAAGCCCATTCTTCCAAAAATCTTCAATTAGCTTTACTGTTAGTTCTTTTGCAGGTTCTTTCGTTATGCGATTCGTTACAAGTTCCATTGCAACCATCGCACCGATTCCACGAACATCACCAATCACTTCGTACTTTAATTGCATTTGATGTAGATGTGACATTATTCTATTTCCAACTTGCTGAGCTCTTTCAACTAGATTTTCTTCTTCCATAATTTCAAATACAGCAAGACCGGCTGCACATGATAATGGACTTCCCGCAAAGGTCCCACCGATTTGCCCTCTCCCAGGAATATCCATCAACTCCGCACGGCCAACAATTGCACTTAATGGTAAGCCTCCAGCTATTGATTTTGATAATGTAATAATGTCAGGCTCTATTTGAAAATGTTCCGTTGCAAACCAGTTCCCAGTTCGACCAAATCCAGTTTGCACCTCATCCATTATCATTAAAATACCATATTGATTACAAATCTCCCGGATTCGTTTTACAAATAAAATAGAAGGAACAATAAATCCAGCTTCTCCTTGTACTGGTTCCATTACGATTGCCGCTACTTTTTCAGGTGATACTTCTTCTAAAAACTTTTCAAACTGATAGATGACTTGAGAATCCACTTCTTCAGGAGAAGCCCCTTCTTCAGCTCTGTAATAGTACGGATACGGCAATATATGCATGTCTGAAACGAACGGACCAAATCCTGCTTTATATGGATTTTCTTTGGTCGATAAAGACATCGTCATTAATGTTCTCCCATGAAATCCTCGTTCAAACGAAATTACTTTACTCCTCCCTGTTACTTTACGTGCGATCTTTACAGCATTTTCAATCGCTTCCGCACCACTATTGGCAAACATCGTTTTTTTCTTGCTTGTACCTGGCACTTTCTCATTAATTTTCTCCGCTAAAGTAATATAATTTTCATATGGAGTTACATGAAAACAAGGATGTATAAATGATTCTGCTTGTTTTTGTACCGCTCTTACAACTTTCGGATGACAATGTCCAACATTTTGCATACCAATTCCACCAGCAAAATCAATAAACTGATTTCCATCTACATCTGTTATTATCGCTCCCCTTGCTTCTTTTACATATAAAGGCGTTAAATGATATATTCCTGTCGGTACAGCCTCCTCATACCTTTTTTGAAGCACTTGTGAATAACTGCCCGGTAATACACTAGATTTCAACAATTCTTCTTCACCTCATCTAATTTTTTAATCAATCCATTTCTGATAAAGTGATTATAAATCCCACAAAACCATTGTTCAATTCAATTATTTATATAATAATGATAGGTATATCCTATGATTAAACTTGAGGTGATTTCAATCGAATTACGACAATTAGAATACTTTTTAGCTGTTTCGAAAGAATTACATTTCACAAAAGCAGCCGAGAAATTAAATATTTCACAACCTTCACTAAGCCAACAAATACGTGCATTAGAACATGAAGTAGGCATGCCACTTTTCGATCGAATTGGTAAAAAAATATCTTTAACTGAAGCAGGAAGAGTTTTATTATCGCACAGTAAAACAATCTTTCATGAAGTCGAACAAGCCCGTTCTGCCATTCAAGATTTAAACGGATTACAGCATGGATCCTTAACAATCGGCTCATTGTTAACCGTCGTAAATTATTTACTACCACCAACCATTTTAAATTTCAATAATTTATATCCTAATATTGAGCTTTCTGTATTAGGTCTTCGTACAGGAGAAATTCGTGAAAAATTATTACAAAACGAATTAGATATTGGCATTACATTTCTACCAGTGCAAGATAAAGAGATTATTTCTATCCCACTATATAAAAGTGAACTTACATTAGTTGTGCCATCCAGCCATTCTTTAACTGAACGTAAGTATGTATCTATCGAAGAATTACAGGAATATCCTTTAATTCTTCTGCCAAAAAATTTCTATTTAACAGAGCTAATAACAACGCATTGTCAAAACTTCAACTTTAAACCAAAGCCAATTTTAGAAATTAGTACGATGGAATCTTTAATTCAAATGGTCTCACAAGGTATGGGGATTACCGTGTTACCAAAACCGTATATAGACTTTTTGCAAAGTGAGCACATACAAGCTATTAAAATTGAAAACCCCACTCCAACAATAGATATAGGACTTATTTATAGAAAAGATAAGTATATGCGCGCTGCTACCCGGAAATTTATTGAGCAACTCAAAATAACAGTACATTCTCTACAAAAATAAGCATAAAAGAGATTATCCTATGAAGCCGATGCACAACGACCTATTAGAATAATTTCTTTTCATAATGAAATAAAACATTACATATAAACTCATATAATTTTAGTGCACCTTTTTTGAGATTGGAATATATTTTGTAAAATACGCCCCCACTAGCAACAATACGATTGAGACTAGCCAAGTAAAAATACCGCCAAGATGAGAAATCCCCTATGATGTGTAGTATTGATATTGAAAATAATGAGGTATTAATTAGTTCCATTGTTTTTTATAACGACAAAGAAGATGAGTATATTGCTATAGAAGATGTAGTGAAAAAGGTTGAAATGCCTTTATCACTTAATATTAATCTCACAATTAACGGAGAGCCTAGATTTTTAAAATTCTCTGCAGATAAAATTGATATTTATAAAAACACTATAAAAACTAACTTAAATTAAATTTCAATTAAAGTTAGGAAAATACTCATTACGCAAGAACTGGGAAACCATAATAATTAACGGTTTCCCAAATATCCTTCTATTTTCAATATTTATATAAATTTATACTAAATAATCCCCTTTTTCACCAATGTCTCTGCGATTTGAACTGAATTCCAAGCTGCACCTTTTAATAAATTATCAGCAACAATCCAAAGATGGAATCCTTTTGGTGTATCAGGATCTTTGCGTATTCTACCTACAAATGTATCTCTTTTACCCTCTGCATATAATGGCATTGGATAAATTTGTTCACTAGGGTTATCTTGTAAAATAACACCTGGTGCATTCAGTAATACTTCTTTAATTTCTGCAACGGTCGCTTCTTTTTCAAGTTCAATATAAACCGATTCGGAATGCCCTGATACAACTGGAACTCTGACACAAGTAGCTGCCATTTTTAGATTGGGATCTTCTAAAATTTTCTTCGTCTCTTGAATCATCTTTACTTCTTCGAATGTGAAATCATTGTCTGTAAATATATCTACTTGTGGCAGTACATTAAATGCAATTGGATAATTTTTTTTATCTTTTTTCGCGGGCAATATAGTACTCTTCACTTCATCACCTGCAAGCATTGACTTAGCCTGTTCTTTTAATTCATGAATCGCATGAATTCCTGAACCTGATACAGCTTGATACGTTGAAACAATAATTCGTTCTAAACCGAATGATTTTCGAATTGGCTGGAGAGCTGTTACCATCTGTAGTGCTGAGCAATTCGGAACTGCAATGATACCTTTATGCTCCCTTAAGGTGTGTGCATTTACTTCTGGAACGACGAGTGGTACATCGTGTGCCATTCGGTATTCACTTGTGTTGTCAATTACGATTGCCCCGCTAGAAACTGCATGATTTACATATTGTCTAGAAACTTCTCCTCCAGCACTAAAAAATGCAATGTCTATCCCTTCAAAACTAGTTGATTTTGCCTCTTGTATTTTAATCTCTCTTCCTTTAAAACTTACTGCCTTACCAGCAGATCGTTTTGACGAAAGTAATGTAATTTCTTCTATATTAAACTTCGTTTCTCTCTCTAACAATGCAATGATTTTTTGTCCAACTGCACCTGTAGCCCCAACTACAGCTACATGATAGCTTTTTTCACTCATTTTTTCTCCTCCAATTTCACTTAAATAAATTTCTCCACAAATTAATTTTAAAAGAAATTTAATGATTTGAAAAATTGAAATACATGATATAATCGTTCACAAATCATGATAATAAAAGAGGTATCATTTATGGAAATGAGACATGTTAAAACATTTTGTGCCATTGTTAAATATGGTGGTTTTTCCAAAGCTGCTCATGCGTTAGGTTATGCGCAATCTACTGTTACAGGGCATATTAAAGCATTAGAGAATGATTTAAATATTCCTCTATTCGATCGATTAGGCAAAAAAGTACTTCTTACAAAAGCAGGTCATCAATTTCATCCGTACGCATTAGAATTACTTGCTATTTATGAAAAGGCTCAAGAAATCCCTCAAAACAGTGACCATTTAGAAGGAACATTGACTATTACATCTAACGAATCATTGGCAGTGTATCGGTTACCACAATTATTACGTACTTACAAACAGGAAAATCCGAGAGTAAATATCGTACTTGAGACAAATACCAATGAGCAAGCATTGACAAAACTACATGAAGGGGAAACCGATGTTATCTTCATAATTGGAGAAAGTATAGAGCATAATGATTTGATTACGTGCAATTTATGTAATGAAACATTTGGATGGATTTTCCCTGCTCATTTCCCTTCAAACACTGATCCACTCCTTTTATTACAGGATACTCAATTTATATTTACAGAACAAAGCTGTGGCTATAGACCAATGGTAGATAATTTTTTACGTCAAAGCGGCAGAAATCCTAATAAAACATTTGAGACTTCCAATGTTGAAGTCATTAAACAATCCGTTATGTGTGAGTTAGGAATTTCTATTCTCCCTTACATCGTTGTACAAGAAAGTTTTCAAAAAGAGCAACTCTGTTTTCAGCCCATCGAAACTCCAGCAGTCATTCAAAGCCACGTAATCTACCATAAATCTAGATGGATATCACCAGTTTTACAATCGTTTCTTACATTATTAGAGAACCTAGAAAAGTAAGCGCGTAATAACAAAAATGAGTAACTGCTCTAAAAAGCAATTACTCATTTTTGTTAAAACATTTGTGTTCATAACAATACATGTATTTCAAAATCAATATGTACCTTATTTATTAGTTTGTCCCCCACCTGCAATTAATGTACTACCTGAATATGTACCTTTTTGCATAAACACTTGATTAATTAATTCTTTTTGTTCCGCTTGTGACATTACTCCTTTTCCCTCTCCTAAATTCCCGCTTTGCAACTTCCAAATCTTATTGTGATCAGCATCGGATTTTTCATACTTTCCTTGCTTCCATCGTTCTAAAATTTCTGCATATGTACTTTTTTGCACAAGATCATTGCTATTTACAATTTCAATTAAACTTTCAATACGCTCTTGTGTAATAAAGATATATCCCCATTTTTGATCTGCTTTCGCTTTTTGATGTGCCATTTCATGTAATGCAGTCTGTATTTTCTCATCATTCCATTTAAAATTTTTATTAAAACCACTATTCGGTAATGAATAGTTACCATTCTCTAAAAGCTTTGCATCTTCAGCCTTTACATTACTATCAGCTAAAACTTCCACTGCCGGAGCGGCTGTTGATGTCTTTTTCACAGTTGGTTTACTATTATTCAAATAATATAATATCCCATACGTTAAACCTACTCCAATTACCGCCATACCAGCTATAATACCTATTATTTTAAATAATGTTTTCATCTCGCCTGTTTCCTCCCACATAGCCCTTTTCATAATTTCTATCTATCAAAAACAGATGTAGATTCTCTTTTTTCACAACTTACTGCAATTCATTTTTTCATACTAATTAACATAAATATAACTATTACTTTCCAAAAATGTAGCAACGCCATCCTCATCGTTACTTTTCGCTATAAATTTAGCGACTGATTTTAATTCCTCAACAGCATTGTTCATTGCAACACCAATGCCACATTTCTCTATCATTTCCATATCATTATAGTCATCTCCAAATGCAATTACGTCAGATACGTCACAATTAATGTGCTGAAGAACATGTTGAATACTATTCCATTTTGAAACTTCCGCATGCATAATTTGACACAATGTTCCGTTATCTGTAATGACTGCCTTGCACTCATCAGGCAATTCCTTAGTGAACTCCTTATTTATTGAGCCATTAGTACAAACAATTACTTTAGAAGCTTTTTCAAAGTTTAACTCTCTTATATCCATGACTTCACACGGCACATTACCAAAATAATCAGTAACATCAAAATTTGAGTACAGCTTATCATTTATTTCAAGACAAATCTGATGAAGATTATACTTTTTTGCTATTTCTATGATTTCTAAAGTATCATTTTTAGAAATCTTCATTTCATATAAAATATCATTACCTTTAAGAACTAGAGCTCCGTTATAACAAATGATAATGTCATTCTTTAACGCATTGGGAATATACCGATTTATATCTCTTGGAGGTCTTGCCGTAGCAAAAATCAATTCGTCTCCATTATTTTTACATGCCCTCAAAATATTAATAGATTTCTCTGAAATTGTTTTATCACTTCTTAATAGAGTCCCATCTAGATCCGAAATAATAACTTTCCTCATGCTTAAATTAAGTCTCCTCTCATAAATTATCATTATTTACATTAATAGAATTATTTTAATAAATTTATCAATACTTTCATTACTTTTGATGCACCTATTCCTCCTTAAACTATATAGCAAAACTTTTCATACATTTCCTTATATTGTATTTCTTTTTCAGGCAAATTAAAAGATTATTCTGTTATGTTATAAAATTTCTTCTCTAATCTTTATTACATATACTAAGCATTTCATTTAAAACTACGAAACTTTATACTATTTCCACTTATAAAGAAGATGAAAAAATATTGACTTAAATAAAAAAACGAGCGCCTTATATGACACCCGTTGCTTTTTAATATGCACGTTTCTCTTGTAACCACCTCGTTATAGCATCTAGCCTCGAAATATCAAAACGTCTTTCTTCACGAACATTCAATTCCTTTACACTTTTCATAATTTCCAATTCATTGTTTCTTACGCTCTTCGCTTCAATTAACTTGCAGTACCCTTCTGCAACGTTATTTAAATTTTCATAATAACGCTGAAATGCTTTAGATATATGTAAATGTTTTTCAAAGTTTCTTCTTTTTTTCGTTTGATCAGATTCTTTCCGTTTTCTAAGCTCTTCATCACCCGTGTATAAATAAAAATATTGATCAGGAAAACCAATTTCCCTATTTATCAACTTTTCTTTATAAAAATTTTCTATTAAAGATAATGGTTGATTAAATATATCAAAATGGAAACACCAATTATAGCTAAGCGGCTGATAAATATCACCATCAAGTATTACTATTTCATGTTGATGTGATTTCTGCACTGCCATATTCCAGCGCTCCACTTGTTTTTCAAAATACCATGTTTTATGTTCATTTCTAGGTCTTTCAAATAAAAAGTTAACTTCAGGAATAATAAATGCACCGTAATTTCTTTCTAATTCTCTACATGTTGTACTCTTACCAACAGCACTCGCTCCCTCAAACGCTATAATCCCCATATTTTCTCCCTCTTTCATTAGCTAATAATTCGTTGTTTCGCTTTTCGCCCCCATAACTGTTTCCATAAAACGATTGAAGCAATCGCAAGCATTATTGTTGTAATAATACTACCTTCAATTCCGAATGTGCCTCCGTGAAGCACTTCTGACCCATTTGTTACAGGTTTAAATAGCGGCGTTGAATATATCGTCATGCCACTAACTGCAAAACCATAGACGTTATATTGCGCCCAATTCCAAATTGAATGCCACGCGCATATCCCCCAAAGACTACTGTCTTTTAAAACGTAAAATGCTGCAAATATACCAACTAATATTATATTCGATATTGAAAGAATTGTAATACCAGGATTAAGTAAATGAAGAAAACCAAATAAAAAGGACGTCATTATAATCCCAACCCATATACGACTTCTAACAGAAAGAACTGGAAATAACCAACCTCGTACAACAATTTCTTCCGTTGCACCTTGTATTAAAAAAGCAATTAAAGATCCTACAATACCAAATATGGCGGTTGCCGTAATTTGTTGCATTTGTAGTTTTACAATCCCTGTTAATACAAGTACACTTACTGGTATTGAAATGAAGACAAATCCTATTAACGCACCTCTCAAATACTTTCTCATCCATTGCACTTTCCAAAAACCAATGGATGAAAATGATCTTTTCTCTACAAATCTAATCCATAAAAAAACAAAAAATATAGCCCCACCAAACGTTAATATCATCTCAATATTGCTATAAATCGCCTTCATAAAGGTTGTTTCTGCTTTCGGTAAAAACAGCATAAATAACATGAAAAATTCACCTAAAGTTAAAAATACAATAGCAAGTATAACAGCGAAAACAGGATGAACTTTTCTTCTTCCTTCTTTTGCTGCTTCAATTATTTTAAATTGTTTATTTTGCAATATTCTATCCCCCTCCTAATTATTGTACTCATCAGTATTATTAAAATATATATATCCTTTCCTTTAAACTAATTTTTTAATATAAATGATCTTGGTTTAGAATAAATCCAGATTTGGAATAATATATAAATAAAAGAGATGTCTTTGTGCCTTTTATCAATTTCTCCTCTTATTACTTATTGGTATTACCAGCACTTGCTATTTCCCACCATTTGTTGTAAGATAGTAATTAAGGTCAATTTAACATTATATTTTCTTTGCATATTATCAAGTATCAATCAGGAATGTTTTGTACTCCTTATGGATTTTTGATAATATGTGAACTTTTATTTTCAATCGAATAAGGCCGATCATATTGTAATCTTTTTAAATTTTAGGAGGCATTACCATGACATTAACAGGTAAAGTAAAATGGTTTAACAGCGAAAAAGGTTTCGGTTTCATCGAAGTTGCAGACGGTAGCGACGTATTCGTTCACTTCTCAGCTATCACTGGCGACGGCTTCAAATCTCTTGACGAAGGTCAAGAAGTTAGCTTCGAAGTTGAAGACGGTAACCGTGGACCTCAAGCTAAAAACGTTGTAAAGCTATAATTCAATCAATAAAAAGGTTGTTACCAGCTCGGTTAACAACCTTTTTAATATATAACTAAAAATTTTTACATAAAAGGAGTGGTTACATGTATCGCAATCGAAAGAACGATGTAGCAGAAGTACCACCAGAACAAACCCCTGTTTGGGAATGTGAATCAGAGGATTGTTTAGGATGGATGAGAAAGAACTTTTCATTTGAAGAAGAGCCTAAATGCCCTTTATGTAAAAGTAGTATGAAAAGCGGAGAACGTTTATTACCTAAAATAGGTTGATTTTTACAAGCCCCTCTTATTTTAAATAAGAGGGGCTTTTTTATTAATAATGAATATCCTCTACATCTGTTCGTACAATAGAATACATTAATGCATCGTGTTGTTTATTTCCTTGATGAATGTATCCGCGTAACAGCCCTTCTTGTTGAAAACCTAATTTAGATAACATATTACACGAAGTTATATTTTCAGGATATGTAATAGCTCCAATTCTAAATAAACCTAAATCTCGAAATCCATAAGTAATAATTTCTCGAGCAGCTTCAGAAGCATAACCATTCCCCCAATAACGAGGATGCAAATCATATCCAATCTCTGAGCGTTTACTCCAAAGTTGTAAATTATTTAATCCAATTGTTCCTACTAAAGTATTTGTGTCTTTTAATACAATCCCCCAACGCATTGCCTTTTTCTCAAAGTAATTTTTCGAAAAAGATTCAATCATACGTGAAGCTTGTCCAAACTCAGTAAAAGAATTCATACCGTAATAACATGTTACCTCATCCAATGAGAATATTTCATATATTTTTTGACAATAAGATTGTTCTATTTCAACTAAGCGCAAGCGTTCCGTTTCTAATATAGGAAATGCCATAACCATAGGATCACTCCTTTCTCTCTACTAATTTATTATAGCAGAAAAAGTATTTATAATTAGGAAAGTCCTCAATGTCCCACAAATCAAACATTTCTAGCGACGCTTTTCCTCATTTTCACTTACTAATGAAGCAAATGCACCCGTTCCAATATCAATAATCTTTTGCCTCTTATTTAATTGAATCATTTCTTTCACTTCAAGAGTACGTAACAATTACACCCCTCCTGTTACTCTTTTCTCATCTTCACTTAAAAATATATTTTATTCTTTTCATTTCTATCACTCCGCTCGTACTAAGCTATTTTATAATTTCGATACCATATCCTCCTTTCCCTTCTAAAACGACAACCTAACTCATACATTCATGTTAAAATATAGAAAATAAGTTTTTTTATTATGGAGGTGTAAAATTCCTATGTATATTTTCATCGGCTTATCCCTCTTGCTCATTTTACTCATTTTTTTATTCGCAAAAAAATTCACACCAAACTCATTCATGATGACTAGTTTTAAAGGAAATAGCTTTAAGACATTTTCAGTTGGTATATTAATCGCTGCCACACTCTCTCTTTCATACGGAATGTATCACGCAGCAACATATCAACCTAGATATTTAGATATTAAATTGCAAAATCAAAATTTTACTGTTTTCGGTAATGTTGGTGAGTTTGGTTATTTCTCAAAAGAATTACTAAAAAAAGATGCAGAAGTTCAACTGTATTTTGTCTCTTGGGAAACAATACAATTAAATAATCCAGAAATAATAGTAGACTATCCTTCAGGCAAACAGGAAACATGGAAGCCTAGTATAACAATAATACCTACAAATAAATTACAAGAAGAACATAATATTAAAGAACTTTATCAACTCTCACCATATTCCTTTGAAGAATCTGGAAAAATAATATTAACTATTAAAGAAAATAAAACATCTCATAAAAAGATTGCAATTAATGTGAAATAATTACAAATAAAATGTCCCTCCATTATGTTGGAGGGACATTTTATTTACATATGTATTCAATATTATTATTTTAACTGTTCATTCAATGTCGCAATTATTTCCTTGGCAGTGTTCTTTCCGTTTCCAATACAAGCACCAATTCCTACACCGTAATATGAAGCTCCAGCTAAGTATACATTAGGATGCAGAGTGGCCAATTTTTCTTGTAATGATTGAACAGCTTGATTATGTTCCAAATGATATTTCGGCATTAAATCTTTCCAATTTGTAACTTCAATTACTTCTGGTTCACCTTTAATTCCAAGACTCTTTTCAATATCATATAAAGCTACTCGTACTAATTCCTCTTCACTATAACTTTTGATCGTTTCATATACTGGATTAGTGCTCTTATAAAACATTCTTACTAATAGCTTTTGTTTACCCGATGTATGTTTCCACTTCCTGCTCGTCCATGTGCAAGCATCACAATGTAAATCACTGTTTTCCGTTACGATAAAACCTGTGCCGTCAGCCGGTAGTTGTTCATCTAGTATGTCAAAACCTAAGTAAATACTAATAAGAGATGAGTTTTTAAACTTATTAAACTGCTCATTTAACTCATTAGACTGTAATAAAGTTTGTGCGATATCATGTGGAGCTGCTAAAACGACATAATCAGCTTGTATTGTCTCATGATTTGCAAAAGAAACCTCATACCGATCCCCTTTTTTACTTATCGCTGTTGTTACAGCACCTTTTTTAATGACAGTCTCCGTCAGCACTTCTTCTAAGCGATTAATAATCGTAGATAGTCCACTTTTAAATGATACAAATTTTTTATTTCCTGCTGATTGAAATTGTTTTTTATTTTCTTCAAAACCTTTAATAATACTTCCGTATTTATTTTTATAATCCAGTAAATACGGTAATGTAGATGCCATTGTAAGCTCATTCAATTTACCGGAATATACACCTGAAAGCACAGGTGCAATTTGTCTTTCCACTAACTCTTTCCCTAAAAAGCTTTCTAAAAATACAGCAAGTGATGTATCCTTTGTAAACTCTTTATTTTTCGTAATAAAATCTTTTAAAGCAACGATTTTTCCTTTTTTTGAGACTAGCGTACTGCTAAATAATGATTCAACACTCATAGGAATCCCAAATATAGTGTCAGCAGGAATTGGTTGTAATCTATTATCAGCGTATATGTAAGAAATACCTGTTTCGTTATATACCATTTCATTTTCTAAATTTAAATCTTTTACAAGCGGCAAAACATGTTCATTACGAGCTACGATTGAATCTGCTCCTGATTCCATAATAAAATCCTTTTCTTCCACACTGTGGATTTTACCACCTAAATACTCTTCTTTTTCAATAAGGATTAAATTTAAATCTATATTATAATCCTTCTTTAATTTTTCTAAGTAAAACATAGTAGAAAGTCCAGTAATACCTCCACCGATGACAACGACTGTTTTCATATTTGCTGCGCTCCTAACCGATACATTTAATAAATCCTATTATATTATACCCAAAATCCCTCATATTCGACTAGCAGCTTGCGCATTCTGTAAGAAATTAGACAATATATATGAATATATTTTAGGTTGATCATTATGGACTAAATGACCTGCAAACGGAATAACAGCAATATGTATATTGTTGTTTAATTGTTTAAACGTTGTAGCAGCTGTAACTTCATCTTCTGAATCTCCCCCAACAATACACAGAGTAGGTACTTGAAGATTAGCTACATCACCCGTTTCATGAAATGGATACCAATCCTTAACTTGCCAAGATTCCAGCAACCCTTTCCAATCGCTTTTCACATGAATTTGATTCATGTAAGTTACAACTTCTTCATTTTCCATCAACTGTTGATGACACTTTACTTCATACTCCTGAGACTCTTCCCAATTATCTTGCTCAACAGGAAAGATACCTGAAAAAGTTAATGTCCTCACTTTATTTGGATATTTTTTTG
Source organism: Bacillus altaicus (assembly GCF_042136375.2). Taxonomy (NCBI): domain Bacteria; kingdom Bacillati; phylum Bacillota; class Bacilli; order Caryophanales; family Bacillaceae; genus Bacillus; species Bacillus altaicus. Next base: position 3,156,256 of record NZ_CM143394.1, read on the forward strand.
CAAATAATAAAGCGGCTAATCCCCCTAGTGAAACACCCACTATATAACAACTATTAATTTGCAAATGTTCTAGTGTATCATTCAAATCATCAGCAGAGCAAAGAAAATAATTATCTAATGTACCTCCTGATTCTCCATGTCCCCTCAAATCAGGACGAATTACTTTATATTGTTTTTCTATAAAAAATTCTACCTGTTCTTCAAACTCTACTAAACCTGTCATACCACCAGAATGTAAAAGTACAATTGGTTCCCCTTCACCTGAAATATGCGTATGTAAAATCATTAGTTGCCCTCCGTTTAAACATAATATTCTGTTTGTTGATAGTTATTGATAGTGTATCGAATATATTTCAAAATTACCAAATAAAAAAGAACTATAACATAATTCAAATCACATCATAGTTCTCTCTATTTTAAAAACATAAACCAGTTTATTAATTTGTCAATTTCTTGGCTGAGTGCTATTACTTTTTCATGTTGAAGTCCATAATTTGAGACTAGATTCAATAATTCTTCTTTCTTCAATTCAATTACTTTTTCTAACTTCACTAATTCCATGTCGTCTTTATTCGCTCCAATTTCAAAATATATGTATTTTAGTATAGCCTACTTACATAATAAGTAAAAGTCTCATACTAATGTAAAATCTTACATATTTGAAAAAATAATATACTACTAACAAAAAAAGAGACTTACACTAAGCCTATTATTACAAATCATTATAATTTTCTACCATATTTATTATGTAACACGTCCTTACAATCATCCCACTTTGGAATCGTATCACTTTCCCAATTTGTAAATTCTAATTCATTCGCTATCTTTTTTGCTATTTTCATGGCTTTTAAATGGCTTCCATTACTACGATACTCTTTCATACATTCCTTATTCTCCCAAACAGTTAACGTCCAAAACGTATGCCATCCTTCTTTTGCAAATGAAGAATGTATTGATCCATTCGCTTTATTTGCCTGTAGTCCAGCTCTCGTTGTATATATAAAAAAGCACGGTAACATCCTTTTTCCTTTTAGACGCATTCTAGTAACAGAAATAAACATATTCTACATCCTCTCACGTAAAATATAATAAGTTATTACAAAAACTTTCGTATTTTTATAAATATGTTACTGAAGCTTATGAATACGTGCCAATTACTATTAGTTAGATACTTTTACTCATTAATAATACAACAGAATTTCTCAAATGTTTTATCTTTATATTCTGGAACCCTTGTTAAGTGATCAAAATAACTATATGAAAATTTAAATATGTGGCCAAAATCCCAATTAAATTCACTGTAGTCTTTAAGCCAGAATGCATTATCTAGCGGAAGTGTATCAACTTGTTTTGCTTTTGTGAGAGGTAAACGATCTATAGGAGAATTCAATATTATTTGGGCATTCGGCATTAAATTGCGACTTTTTCTAAGTACATAAACTAGCTTTAATAGTGGTGTTATTCCTCGTTGAAATAATTCTATATGCCCTAAGTCATATAATATATTAATCGCATGTGAAAAGGTAAGCATATGACCAATTAAATCGTGATGTGATTCCGCCTTATATATAACATGAAATTTTGATAATTCATTTAAAATAAATTTAGATAATTGCTTTGGGTTTTTAATTTCATTTTGAATCTCATCATTACTTATACTTAATTGCTTTACTTCTTTAGTTGTAAAACCAATCCAAGACCTACCGGGAATTGTTTTTTGAAACGATAATATAAGGTTTGCTATATTATTAATATCTTGCTCACTCCCCCAATGACTTAACTCCTTAATGGCTAGTAAACTTAAAGAAGCGTAAATTACATTATGACCAACCCAATGGAGTTCATCAAGCGTTTGTTCCAAAGATTTGATTATCGTTTCTTCAGCACTTTGATAATCGACACCTTGTTTATTATCAATTGTTGCGCCTAACCTTTGCTTATGGATCATCATTTTCGCTTGAGAATAAATATTACATGCGGTTTCTTCATCAATTTTATGATCTTTCGTAAAAAATAACTAGCAATTGCAGCTGCTCCGAAATGCGCATGCCAAATATCATTTGTTTCTTTTTTACATTGAGAGATAATTGAAAGTCCATCTTTTAAAACACTTATATTTCCCATCATTACTATCCCTCCTCTAAATCCCAATAAAATTAGCTTTTCGACCTCTACAAAGTCGCCAAAAAGCCAGGTGAAAACTCTTGAAACGATTCATTTCGATTTATTTCACTTCTGCCAAAGCCTTAAAATTTTTCACTCTTTGTTCATCTGAATCATTTTGTTTGATAGTCATAGAACCATCTTATTTTTGTTTTTTCTTTTGTCAAATCTCTCATCTTCTCCAATTTAGATATTCTTATTACTTCATTTTCAAATTGACGAAAGTGCAAATCAAATGTGTATGTATTTACAGAAAGAAATTTACCTTAATGAAGGTGTTAACACAAATAAGATATGATTCATTTCCTCACTCTTATTCAAAAATCTATGTTTCACGTTCGGTGGAATACGCACAACATCACCTTCTTCTAAAAAATATTCATGCCCTTCCAATTCCACATACACTTCACCTTTCATTACAACCGCAATTTCTTCTTTATCTTCGTGAGAATAGTGACTTTCTATTGTATTTGCATATCCATTTAAATCCATCATTAGCATTTCAATGCGAGCTTTCATAAAATCTGGTGTTAACACATCATAAACAATATGATCATTATTTTCTCGATATACTTTTTTTCGATCTTTCTTCTTAGAAATAAGCGAGTCTGTATCAATATCATTAATAAAAAGAGTAAACAGCGGTACATTTAATGCTTTCGCTATTAATTCCAATACATTCAAAGAAGGATTGGCATGTCCTCTTTCAATTTGACTAATAAGTGAAGTACTGATTCCTGCATAATCAGCAAATTCACGAATTGTCATATTATTTTTCTTACGATAACTTAAAACAGTTTGACCTAGTCGATAATGAATCATTGTTACAACTTCCTTTCGTCCATCATAATACATCTTTCGTTCCTTTTGTGCTGACATACTAAACAGTGGCAATTAATCCTTCCTTATTTCATCTTAGGCTTATATACTAACTTTTGTACATTATATTATATACAGTTCATTATAATAAACAATCAAACGGAGGGACAAACTTTGAAATCACCTATTCTTTCATATTTCATCTTATTTTTCGGCGTGTTCGCCTTATCTACTTCAGCAATCTTCGTAAAAATAGCAGATGCCCCTGCAGCAATCACTGCTTTTTATCGATTATTGTTTGCTACGGTAATTCTTTTACCGTTTCTAATATTTAATACAGACAATCGCAGCGAAATTCGCTCATTATCAAAAAAGCAATGGGGATTTGGACTCTTATCTGGATTATTTCTAGCATCTCATTATGTCCTATGGTTTGAATCATTACAATATACTTCTGTAGCAAGTTCTACAGTTATCGTAACGTTGCAACCTTTATTTTCAATGATCGGTGGTTATTTTTTATTTAAGGAACGGTTTACGAAAGGTGCGATTATAGGCTGCCTTATTGCAATTTCAGGAAGTATCGTGATTGGGTGGCAAGATTTTCAAATTAGTGGTGAGGCTTTATACGGCGATATTTTAGCTTTTATTGCTGCTGGCGTCATAACAGCTTACTTTTTCATTAGTCAACATGTTCGTAAAGACCTATCCCTAATACCGTACTCGGTAATTAGTTATGGCAGTAGTTCACTCTTTCTCGGTATATTTGCTTACACACAGCAGTCATCTTTCTTCAATTACACTGCACAAACATGGTGGTCCTTTATAGGTCTTGCATTCATTGCAACGATTTTAGGGCAAACAATTTTCAATTGGTTATTAAAATGGATGAGCGCTACTGTTATCTCGATGAGTATTTTAGGAGAAACAATTGGAACTTGTATTTTAGCTTACTTCATTTTAGATGAAACAATTTCTTTACAGCAAGGACTAGGAATTCTACTTATTTTCATTGGATTAGCATCATTTTTATTACAACCGAAACAATCAAATCACAATTTATAAAGTGAAACTTTAATCAGTGGGGGGTTTTTGTTCATCCCCCGCTGATTATTAGCCCTTACAATCGGGCGTTTACGGGCAATTTATCTCCCACCTAACTTCTTTGCTCCAGCCGAATTTTGAGGTGGGAGTTTTACTGCCCACAAATAGCGGGATAAATAAGAAAAGCATGACATTAGTTTGTCATGCTTTTCTTATTTATTATTGCGGAGATTGTTCCAACTGCTTTTGCTTTAGCCTTTGCTCCAATACATGAATCATGAAGAGGAAATGCTCTGCCTCTCTTGTAACATGATCAGCAAGCAATGGATTTATGACATTTCGGATTTGACATGTTTGAATTAACTCTAATCCTGCTTTTTTGAAATCCCTTAACTCAACAGTGGCATTTTCACTATCTTTATTCATTTTTCCTATAATCGGATATGTCGGTTCTTTTTGATATAACATTGATTCAACATCTCTAGCTTGGTTAAGCAGAATTTCGAAATCATCACCGAATTTCAACGCTGTATGAACAAGATTTCTTTCCGATTGATCCAGTAATGATCCAATAAAACGTGAGTGTTCCATCATAATACGCAGCCAGAAAACATTCTCACTAATAATCGCATCTTGAATAGGATCCATTTTCCCTTCGTTAAACTTTTGAAGTGTCCGTATAAAATATTCTGCTTCTCGTGCAACATGATCCACTAAAAGTGGGAAATTAAACCCTTTCACTTTACAATTGATGATTAAAATTAGTAAATTTCTTTTATAATTACGAAAAGCATACACTAGCTGAATGCTCTCTTCATTTAATTGCCTTACCGCTTGAACAGTTTGTGGAATAGTAAATGCTTTTTGCAGCAGCCTATCAAACTGATTATAAAATTGTTCTACCTGCTGAATTAAATTTTTATCGTTACGGTTAAACCCCTCACCAAGAAACAATGCATGCTCTTTCATAATACGTAACCAAAATCTATTTTCAGTTATAGATCGTTCAATAAATAATTGTTCTGTTAATGATTCAGATGGAGCTGCTTTCAATTCCGGTGGCAACAGCATAGCCCGCTGTGGGTCCATAATAAAATGTCCAGGAATAGGTTGGTCTGTCGACATTACAATCACTCCTTGTTCCTTGAATGCGCAATTATGCTATGTATGAAAATAAATAAAATTTAAATATACTTATGCGATCGTTTTTTCAAGGTTTTTGAAATTTCCACATATGCATTCCCCTTGCATATAGAAATAGATTCTATTAAGTCATATGCTTTCCGGATCAAGATGATTCCTAATGCTTCACCCGTTAAAACATCCTTTAAATAAAAATTGCTCTTTATTTTTAATAAACTAAAAAAAGCATGGCGTCCTTTTGCCATACTTTTTTCAAAACAAATCGATATTTCTGTTCAATTTACACCTCTATTTATTATGTACAATCAAACCATTTGGTCTAAAACGACTCATCATGATTTCGTTAACAAATTTCCCATGAGCCTTCAAATTCCCAACCTTTACACCCTCTTCGATAAATCCAAATTTTTCATATAATACTTTGGCTCTAGGATTCGTTTCTAATACACCAAGTTCCACTCGTTCTAACATTAGCCAATTATCAGCTAAATCAAGCATTTTTGTAAGAAGTGCTTTTCCAATTCCTTTATTGTGATATTCACTATCTACTCCGATGAATAAATCACCCGAGTGAGATCTTCGTCCTGGACTTTGGGTTAAACCGACAAATCCAACAACTTCTCCATCATATTCTGCTACAAATTCAAATTGATTCTGTGCTAAATTTCGAATTCTATTCTCCATTGCATCTACACGCATACTAGGTAGGAAAACCATATATGGTAAAACATCATCTTGAATGCATATACGATGAATTGCTCTAGCATCTTGTATTTCTACTGCTCTAACGTTAATCCCCATCTTTCTCTCCTCCATTCAAATATTCATTTCTAATATCCAATATTAAAATCCTGCCTATCCTTATTTCTTTATGTTATTTTTATATAATTATTTCGATATAATATTATTTTTTTGGACATCATCTCTTATATTCCCTCGTTCAAAATAAAAAAAATCACTTAGAAGATACTAAGTGATTTTTTGTTTAATTTTTTACCCGATTATACAACTCAAGCAGTTCTTCTACTGAAATACCGTTTATTTTCATACCAGTTATATTACAATTTTCTATTTCAATACTTTTCAGATTACTACTACGTATTGTAGTACTTTCCAAATCACATCTATCAAATGAAATAGGATCTTTATCCTCTCCAAGGCTTGTATCTCTAAATTGAACTCCACCTAAAGTCACAAAATTAAATTTACTGCCAGAAATATTTAAATCTGCATAGGAGGAATTTCTAAAATTAATATTTCTAAAGGTTGATTGACTTACATTACTACTAACATATGAACTATTTTTTAAATTTACTTGATAATACTCTGTATTTACCAAATTACAGTTTTCATATTGCCCATTTTTCATATCATTATTATTAACTAAGTTCTCTTCGCTTGAAGCTGTCTTTATTCTTTTCACATAACAATATTCATCTTCCGTTTCAAAAATTGTTTCAAAGCCCATTTTTTTATAAAAATAGTGATTATTAATTTGTCTACTAGACGTCTCAAGATCCCAAATTCTTACGCTTGGAAACTCTTCTTCTATAAAATCAATTACCTGTGCTCCAATTCCTTTTCCTTGATGTTTAGGATCTACAAATATACGATCAATTCTACCGTAAGACTTACCAGAAATCGTAACTATAATTCCACCAACAATTTCTTCGTCCATTATCAATTTAAAATAATCCAATTCTTCGATCGAATATATAGTCATCTCAACTGAAGAATATCCTGGTGGTTGAATGTTATAATCAATTACACCCTCTTGGCCACATAGCCATTTTGAATCCCCCTTAAAATAATTATAAAATAAAGAACATTAAAATAAACCATTTAATATTTAATATTTATTAATTGATTTAATACAATTAGACCTACATAACATAAAAGCTCTAAATCGTGAGCATTAATAAAAGTCCACGATTCAGAGCTTTTGTATATTTTTTGTTGTTTCTTCGTTATGCACCTTCCGTACCATAGTCTTCAATGGTTAGCTTTACATTATATTTGATTGGTGTCTTACTAAACACTTTATCCCAATCCTTTTCAACTTTCTTCCATACTTTTGGATACTCGATTTTCAAACTAGTATTAAAGCCAGCGACATCAGTTTTATATTCCTTTTGAATTTTTTGTAATGTATGCTTCACTAATCGCTTTACTTCTTGTTGGGCAGATTGCTCCGCCCTTTTGAGAAATGTATTTTTAAAAGCTTCCTCTGACTCAGACCAGTTTTCGGATAACCGGCCCACAGACTGCACATTGACATCGAATGAGATTTTATCCCCTTTAACATGGGGCGTAATTTTACTTTTCATAGATTTCACTTCATACATAACTAATTTTTTCGTTTTTTTATCATAACTTTTCACCAAGCCACTTTTCCCTTTTGCGGTTATCCACATTAATCCTTCTAATTCATTCTCGTTCAAAAAGCCACGGAGTTTTTTTGTGCTCCCTTTCATAACAGCAGCACCTACATATTTCACTTCTCCGTTTATAGAAATCACATTTGGTAAAAGAAAACTCGCCCCAGATTTCACTTTTCCTGGTAGTTTTGCAAGTGGCATCGGCGGTAAAATTCGTGAGGATCTATATTGATTATCCTCGATATCAATCAAGCGAAATGCTGGAATTTCCCCAAGTTCTTTTGATTTTAACACATCACTAGCTAGCCCTTTACTAACCATAATAAAGCAACTAGGTCTCATCTCATTATCACGAACATAGATGTCTAATAACTGCGTTAAATTATAGGTTCGGGCAATACTTTCACTAACAACTATTACTTTCGTATGATGAAAAATGATAGGCCTTTGCCTTCTTAATGCAACTTCACGTATTGATTGATGAAGAGAATCTCCTGTTTCTGCAACATTCATATAAGCTTTTTGTTGCGATAATCCACCTTTTCCTCCGTCTGATGATGATTGTGCTTTAACAAATTGATAGGTGGTTGTTATCAAATTCTTCTTTTTATATCCGCCGCCCTTTTCTTCAATTTCTTTCTCAATCTTTGTTTCTTTTTCTTTATCTATTGCTATACCTACAGCGAAACCTAACTCCTCAATTTCATGACTACTCCAGCATCCTGTAAGTAATAAGAGAAAAACTATTGACGTTATTCTTATAATAATTTTTCTACCTTTAACATTTTGGTTCATGCTTTTTTTTCCTCCCCTTCGAAATCATTAGGAGAAGAACCGGAAGAATACCAAATAATATTATCGCTGCGTTGCTAATCAAATTTCCAAATTCAAATACCTCATTTATGTTTTTCGGAATTGCGGCAACGATATATATTACTGGGAGTAATCCATACAAAAAGGAATGAATATTTTTATTAAAGAGCTGTGATAACCCTAAAGCAGCTGCATAATAACAGATTGTATATGTTGCAAAGATTTGCATAATCCATATCACTAATAGCAAAGATTCGAACCGTTCAAAAATTAAACCTTGAATTTCAAAACTTCTCATAAGATCTATTGTAGGCCATGTTCTCATCAATACCCCATCGATAGAAAACGCACCAATAACCATTACAACTGTAATGACATAAAAAAGTAACGGAATCATAGTGCCAATTATAACAACCCTTACAGCTTGAGATGGTTTCTTCATAAAGGCTAAAAGTAACAACATAATTTCTGCACCCGAATATGCCATAGTTGTTGTTTTTAGTCCTTTTAATGCCGGAACAATCCCAAGTCCTAATACAGGACGAAGGTTATCGAGTTCAAATATTCCAATACTCATAAAAGATGTCACTAAGAAAATGAAAACTGTAATTGGAAAAATCATTTCAAATAAACGTGCTATCGCATTTATTCCGCCTAAATTTAAATATAGACTTATCCACATAAATGGCATAATAATAGCCCAGTCAGGCGTACCTTCTAGTAGAAAGAAACTTGTTATACCTTCCAACGTTCTAAGTTCAAATGACGAAAGTGTAAAAAAGTAACTGATAATCATTAAACTAATTAACACCCCAAGCCATTTCCCTACAAGTTCTTGGCTATATTGATAAAATGTTTTTTCAGGAAATTGTTGACTTAACTTCACGATAATTACACCCGCAACCATCGCAATTAATCCACCTAAAATAACAGTTATCCAAACATCAGGTGTATGCACCTTCTCAGCAGCGGTTCTAGGTAAAGTGAGAATTCCGATAGCAAGTATATAATTGATAAGAATAACAGCTGCTTGTGAAGTAGGAATTTTATCCTTTGAGTTCGTAATCATTCCTCTTCACTTCCTTTCCGTACATAGTCTTTTAATTTCAACATTTTCGGACGTCGCTTCATCATCTGAATTGGCATACGAACCATAAAATCCTTCCAATCACTAAATTGATATAAGACAGCCGGGCTAGCATACGGTACACCAAAACTTTTAAGCCTTGCAATATGACTGCATATAAATAGGAAAAATAGAATAACTCCATATAATCCGAATATGGCAGCGAAAAACATCGCTACAAAGCGAAGAATACGTAATGGAATTGCTGTACTATAGTGCGAAAGTGCAAAAGAAGAAATAGCTGTGGCCGCCACAACAATTACCATTATTGGACTCACAATTCCAGCTGATACAGCAGCTTGTCCAATGATTAATCCTCCTACAATTCCCATCGCTGAACCAATCGGCTTAGGTAGTCGTAACCCTGCTTCTCGTAAAATTTCAATAGCAATTTCCATAAATAATCCCTCTATAATTGCAGGAAACGGAACGCCTTCTCTTCCTCCTATAATTGAAATTGCTAACTTAGTCGGAATCAATCCCGGATGAAATGAAATAAATGAAATGTACAGAGCGGGGGCAAAAAGAGAAATAACAGCTGTTCCAAATCGCAATAAACGAATAAGCGTACCTGGTATCCAACGTTCATAATAATCTTCTGGTGATTGCATCATCATACTAAATGTAACCGGAACAATTAACGCAAAAGGTGTTCCATCTAATAAAATTGCAACCCTACCTTCCATTAATGCAGCAATCACTTTATCAGGACGTTCCGTACTCTGTACTTGCGGGAAAGGACTAAGATAATTGTCTTCAATTAATTGTTCTACATAACCTGACTCAGGCACGTTATCAATATTAATTTTCTGAATTCTCTTCTTAACTTCTTCTACTAATTCCGAATCAGCAATCTCTTTCATAAAGGCAACAACCAATTCTTTCTTGGCCCGCTCTCCTACATGAAATTTTATTAAAGATAATCCTTCGTTTTCACCGTGTAACCGTAACAAAGCAGTATTATCCGACAAAACTTCTGTGAAACCTACCCGTGGACCTCTGACCGATCCCTCTGATACTGGCTCTTCAACATTACGCGTTTTTCCTTTTTTTGTGTTAAGTATTAATACATCTGATAATCCATCAATTAATAATGCCGTTGAACCCATTAACACCTTTGACATCATTTTTTGCACAGATTGCACTTCTTCCACTCCACTAATAGGAAGAACTCGGTTTTTAATAAATTCTTTTGAAACACTATCTTTCATATTAGATGATTCATCTTTATACTCATCAGGAAATTTACACATTAATGATTTCATAATGTGCATATCAATAAGATCTTTATTTGACAGCCCTTCTATAAAAACAAGAACTGCTCGAATGTTAGTCCCACCTATGTTAAACTCTCGACAATAAACGTCCGAGTTATCAAGTGCTTCTTTTTTTATAGTCTCCAAATCTAAGTTAAAATCACCTGTAAAGTAGTCTTTAGAAGCTTTAGTAGGCTTATCCTCATATGTATTACCCTGTCCTTGTGTTTGATTAGCCATTGGATCCTGTGCTTTCACCTTCATCACTCTTTCTCTAAAAAGCTTCCTATACTACTCTTCTTTACATATCAATATTTGTTTTCACTTGAATGTAGTTCGTTATATTATTCTTTTTCTAATGTGCGAATCCAACTAAAAAATCTTGAAATTATATATGGAATGAAAAGTACGATAAAGGCTTGTATAAAAACTTTCCACTCAGGTACATACAAAACAATCGTGTCCCACATTTTTATCATCCTATAACAATACATAATTTTAGAAATTCCTCACTCAATTGGAATTTCTTATGAATTATTATGTCTGATAAGAAAAATTTTAATGCACTTAAAACTTCATCATACATTTCATCTATACTTTTCGTTGCATATTCAAAATGATAATTCTATATCAGACCAACAAAAAAGAAGGTGGCCTAAAAATCAGTTTTACTGACTTTATCGGCAACCTTCTTTTATAAAGTATCTTCTTTTTGTAATTGCTTTTCTTCTTTCCAAAGCTTTCCTGGCCAAAAAGCGAAGCGTCCTAAAACGACTGTAATTGCAGGCACTAACAGTGGTCTTACAATAAATGTATCTAGCAGTACACCGATTGCTGTCACAATACCGAATTGAACTAGAACTTGAATTGGTAGCGTACCTAACACTGCAAATGTTCCTGCTAAAATTAAACCTGCTGATGTAATTACACTACCTGTTTGTATAACACCATTTTTAACTGCTTCTAAATGATTTTGTTTCTTTTTATTCTTCCATATTTCTGAAACCATAAAGATATTATAATCTTCCCCTAAAGCAACTAAAAATACGAATGCATATAACGGTATTGCACCTTGTATTGCGGGAGCTCCCATACCGAAATGCAGTAAAATCCATCCTGCTCCTAGCGCTGAGAAGAATGATAAAACGACAGTTACAATTAAATAAATCATCGCGACGATAGAACGTAAGTAAACAAGCAATAATAAAGCGATAATACTAATCATCACAGGAATAATAACCGCTTCATCACGTTCTGTTATTTGTTTTGTATCATATAATGAAGCTGTTTCCCCGCCAATCCACAATTGATTTTCTGCATTACTAATCCCTGTGTCTTTTAATACTTTTTTTACACTACTTTTCAATTTAGGGATTTGATCTAATGCTTCAATTGAGTACGGATTTTCCGCTAAAGAAACTTCATACATTTGCAATTGATTATTTTCTTTTCCCTTCATTGGTTCTTTCACTTTATTAACAAAAGATAATTTCTCTATTTCTTGTTTAATAGGTAAATCTTTTCCTTTTGAATCAACTACAATCTTTACCGGTGCTAATTCTCCAGCTGAAAAATGATCAGTAATTAATGTAAATCCTTCACGTGATGGCATATCTTTCGGGAATGATTCTAATAAATCGTATGTGTATTGAATACGTGGTACAAATGAAGCCAATCCCCCTAATAAAAATACAGTTAGCATAATAATTGTCCATGGTTTACGTACAACAATATTACCAATCTTTTTACTAAAGGCCCCCTTTGTAGTTTTTACTTTTAAAACTTTCTTTTTCGCAAACTCTTCATTCATTGCAGTTGTTCTCGGTATGAATGGGAAGAATGCAACTCTACCAAAAATTAATAAAAATGCCGGAAGAATTGTTAATGCAGCGATTCCCATTATGAAAACAGCAACACTAAATGGTACTGCAAATCGATGAAACGCTCCATAATGTGCAAGTAATAATGTTCCTAATCCTAATACTACAGTTAGTGCACTCATTATAATTGCTCCGCCTGATGCTTTTATCGCAAGTTGCAACGCTTTATATTTACTTTCTTCTTCTAGTAAATACTCCCTATATCTTGAAATTAAAAATAGACAGTAATCCGTTCCTGCTCCAAACAGTAAGACTGTCATAATCGATATAGCCTGTGCATCTACTTTAATCCATCCATTGTCTGCTAAAAAGCCCAGTGTCGGACTGATAATTCCATATGCAAAGCCAACAACGAGTAAAGGTAAAATTGCTAAAATTGGAGAGCGATACAATAAAATTAATAAAACCAATACAAGTAATACAGTAGCAACTAATAATTTCACATCAGCTTGACTAAATAAACTTACTGCATCCGTTTGAATACCTACAGGTCCAGATAATCGAACATGTAAACCAGAGTCGGTAATTTTTTGTTTGAATGGATCTTCATCCACTTTACTATTCACTATTTTTCGTAACTCTTCTAAATTACTTTTTAATATATCCGTTCCAGCAGATTTATTAAAGAATATTGGTGTGACAAATGATGTGCCATCTTTTGATGCACTTTTTAATAATACTTGTTCAGGAATTGTATCAAATGGTGGTAACAATGATTGCTCTTTTAAAGGGTCCGTTTTTAACTCTTTATAAACGTCCTGTATTAATTTGTAGTCTTTTGACTCTAACCCACCATCTCGATGCCATACTACTAACAACGGATTTCCTGCATTATTAGGAAATTCTTTTTTCATAAGTGCTTCAGCTTGCTGTGACATAGCTGTTTCAGGTAAATTTTTCGGATTCGGTTCTTTCATACTGTTTACTTGTGGCAACGTAAATGAAAGTAATAATGTAATAAGAATCCAAACCGATAAAGTTATCCATTGCGTATTCTTCCCTGCTACAAGCTTCCCTAACATATTTAACGGGTGCTTTTTCATAAAAACCCACCTTCCTTTTTTCCTCCAATATTAATTATATATACTGGTCGGTTAATTAATCAAGAATGATTAAAAAATTATGTTATAATTATCTCAATAATAAATGTCAGGAGCGAATGTATTTGGATCAAAAACAACGTCCTCTCGGAAGACCTCGTCAAAATAAAAATACAAAGTCTACAAAAGAAATCATTTTAGAAGTTGCAACTAGGTTATTTCTCACTCAAAATTATCAAGTTGTTTCAATGGATGAGGTCGCGAAAGAATGTGGTGTTACAAAAGCAACCGTCTACTATTACTATTCAACAAAAGCGGATTTATTTACCGCTACTATGATTCAAATGATGGTACGAATAAGAGAAAATATGGATCAAATCCTCTCTACAAATAAGACTTTGGAAGAAAGATTATTGGACTTTGCTACAGTATACTTACACGCAACGATGGATATTGATATGAATAATTTTATGAAAGATGCAAAACTCTCTTTATCTGAAGAGCAATTAAAGGAATTAAAAAATGCCGAAGATAACATGTATGAGGTATTGGAAAAATCAATTGATAATGCGATGCACATTGAAGAAATACCTAAAGGAAATCCAAAATTAGCTGCTCATGCTTTCGTAGCTTTATTATCAATTGGAAATTTTAAGGATGAGAATCACAATCCTATTCTTGCAAATATAGATGAATTAGCAAAACAAATCGTTTCGTTTTATTGGAATGGGTTAAGTCATCAAAATTAAATTGATTATATTTAATAAAGAGCACGTTTGAAATTCCTTCAAACGTGCTCTTTATTAATTTAAGGGTTTTATTTATATACTAGCAATTAGATTATACTTTAGCACCGATTAACAATAAATTCTTATCTACAGCTTTTGAATTTGTGCATTTATATTCCCCTTACTTAATCCACCATGGTAACAAACTACCGAATCAATTTCTAGATTTAAATACTTCTTCAAAGAATTTTGCGCTTCTTTTATATCCAAAGTAGTTGGGGCATGAATTCCCCCTAAAATTCCGTTTACGCTATACATTGAATCCCCAGCGATAAGAGTTTTGCTTTGCCTCAAATATAAACTAATATGACCAGGAGTGTGCCCTGGGGTATGAATAATAAGAATACCACCGCAATATGGAAGTTCTTGGCCGTCAACCAAAGTATCATCCACTTTTCCTTTCGGAGGATTTTGTACTTGTGCAGCCTTCAATAAAGGTAACTCCCCCTCGATATATGGCTTATCTAGCTCGTGAGCATAGACTTTCAGATTACTTCCACAGTTTTGTAATAGTTCAGGAAGACTACCTATATGATCTATATCTTGATGCGTCAAAATCACGACTTTTAGTTTATCAAACGATACTCCAACCTTACCCATTTCTACTCGTATATCTTCAATTTGTCCAGGAAATCCAGTATCTATTAAAACTGCCATTTCATCATCCCATAAAAGAATTGGGTGAATAATAAATTCTTGAAACTCAAGTTGTAACAGTTCTACCCCTTTAGCAATCTTCATAACTTTATGCTCCTTTATGATAAAGTTTGAACATATGTACAAGTACACCGAAAGTATAAAGCCACGCTATCTTATAATATGTTTTTTCATCCCAATTGAGAATGCCTCAAACCCAATAGATTCATAGTAAGATTGCAAATTTTCTACACACATAAGTTGTGGAATAACCTTATTGTATTCACAATGCTGTATTAATCGTTTCACTATTTCTTTCCCAATGCCACTAGACTGATACTTTGGCAATACACCTACTCCACAAATAATGCCTGTTATTACTCCATCTGATATAACACGCCCCATCCCTACTAACTTCTTATCATCAAAAACATAAATTACATGCCAACTTTGTTTACACATTTGTTCCAATTCATTAACCGTTAATTTAAGAGAATTCCATCCTAAAGATTCATATAAGGCTAATAATCCATTGAAATCCGTTGGATGTTCAATTGTGTAATTTATACTATTATTCATGTGAATACTCCTTATTCTCTCGTTTGTTTGTATTTCATAAAATTATCCTTAATATGAAATTAACTTAAACAAACTTCAATAAGAAAAATATAATTCCTTCTCAACATAAAATAAAAAGAAGTTAACCTCACCTAAGTTAACTTCTTTTATATAAATCTATCATTATATTATCAACCAAAAATCATACAGCTACAGACGATAAGAACAAACAAAACTAATAAACTATTTGAGAAATAACCCATAGTATACTACCCCTTTATTTAATTATGTTAAAGATTTTACCATAAAATTATTTATAGCATAATAACTGTAAAAGACATTACATGCATTAGTTATATGTATTTAGTAATATTTTATTTTCTATCATATTATCCTACCCCAAAAACACCTCTTATACTCTTCTACTTCTGTTTGTATAGTTCCAAAAATAATAACATAGTAAATATTTGTTTACTATAATCAATTAAACAATTTGATTAATCATTAAAATAGTAATAAAATAATTACTAAATACATAAAGGAATCGAAAATAATGCCCCAAAACGAATACATGAATTTATTATTAAATATGTCAGGTACTTTCAAATTATTATCAGAGAAATCCACTGAATTTACGCATTTAGAGCAACACATAGTTGAGTATATTGCCCAGCAAAAAGTCGCTGTAAATTTAAAAATGATTGCTAGTTATTTAAACATACCTAAACAACAATTAAGTGTAACCGTTCTTGAGACTCCCACGACTAAAGTCGCAAGCCCGAATCCTTACGGAATTACGGGTGGGATTCTTGAATGACTAAGCGTTCGCAGTCCATTTCTGTTTTGAACAGCCTTCAAGATGAGGGCATCTCATTGCCCCTCCTAAACCAGACCATATAGGTGCTTAGGCTGATTGACTGTTACCATCAATCACAGTTGCGTAGCGAATATTCATCGCCCCAACGATATCACGGTGTGTCTCAAACCCACATTGACACTTGTACTTTCTGTCTTGTGCCCTGTTCTTTTCAGCGCATTTCGGACAGCTTTGACTTGTATACGCTGGATTCACATATTCAACCTGAATATCAGCTAATATCGCTTTATATTCAATAAATTTTGACAAACGATAGAATGACCAAGTGTGTAGGTTTTTTTCGTTTTTACGGCTTGTTCTTGCCGTCTGTCTTATATTCGTTAATTGTTCTAATCGAATGACAGAAATATGATTTGCAATCGTAAAATTAATAATTTCACGACTTATTTTGTGATCTTTATCTTGCATCCATCTTTGTTCTTTATCATCCAATCGCCGAATCGCATTCACTTTTTTGGCTTTTCCTAATTTCTTACGAATACACCGAAACTTACGCTTCTTACATTTGTTTTGCCTACCATTTCCAAAAAAACGAATCTTATCATCATCATCTGTGATTGCTACCGCGGGGACCTTGAGACCTAAGTCTACTCCTAAAATTTTCGTTCCTACCCTTTCATTTGTAGGAAGCGTGACAGTTATTTGGGCCATCCACTTATTCGATTTCATTGTGATGCGAAGTGTACCTAATTTATGTTTTAACAGATTCAGATTGCGATTGTTTTTATCGCTAAATAAAGCTCGGATTTTTACACGAGTCGATTTTCCATTTCTCTTAAACGGGATTGAAATATGAGTAGAGTCAAATGAATAATTCTGATTGTTCCATATACAAACAGGTCTCTTTAGAATCGGAATGATTTTATAATGGCTTTTCTTTACTTTTGTA
Source organism: Bacillus altaicus (assembly GCF_042136375.2). Classification (NCBI taxonomy): domain Bacteria; kingdom Bacillati; phylum Bacillota; class Bacilli; order Caryophanales; family Bacillaceae; genus Bacillus; species Bacillus altaicus. Next base: position 3,173,666 of record NZ_CM143394.1, read on the forward strand.
GCAAACAAACTTTTTGCGTCTTTAATCGCTTGATTCTTCACCGCACTTGGGATATTTGCTTCAATATCTTTTGTGCTTTTTTTCGTACTTTTCTTTGCTTTAACCATTTCCGATACAAGTGTATTTATAACTTTAATATATTCGTGACTACTTTGTTCCAATAAACGGATTTGTTCTTTTGTTGGAATCAATTTCACTTTCACTGTTAGGGTCTGTGACATACGTTTCATCCCCTTGTTTTTTGATTTGTAGCATCGTTCATTTGATACATTTCTAGCAATAGAAACAAAATAAGAACGTGTCCATAAACTTTGCAACTGCATGAGACGAGGAGATTTTTCTCTCAAACACTTTGAAACGTTCTTCTATAATCATTTATTCTCGTTACAATATATCATTTATTTTCGAAAAATTACAACAAAAACCCCTGGAGAAACTACCTATACTTTGGATACTTAAAGTACCACGAACCTTGCGATTTTTAGTGGTACTCCGTATCCAACCTCACTTTCATCCCATGCCTAAAGGCAATGGGCTTTCTCGTTCGGAAAGGGCTGTAAAAAAACAAGATACAGTAGATAAACGAGCTGTTTTAATTTCCTTAACAGATAAAGCTGAAAAAGTACATTATGAAAGCTGGAAACAAATTTATAATAATTTCACTAGTAATCTTGAAAAACTCAGTGAAGAAGATCAACGTGATTTAACTTACGGACTGTATAAAATAAATAAAATGCTATCAAAAATGCTAAATAACGACTAATCATATATATATGATGTTTTTTATTATTAAATGGAGGACGTTTCATGGTTAAAAAAATAGATTTACAATCAGTTCAAGGTACTATGCTTATTCCACTATGGGGACGAGCATATGGTAGTGAGAAAAACAAGGAGTACATGCTTCAGTTATAGTTTGTCACTATTTGGGTTATAAATCAGTCATTTTATCTTTATCTGGATTCTCCCCCAAACTAATGCGCTTTTCTCCTTTTCAATAGTTTCGAGTTAGGTCGGGCTCTCTAAAGATTGCGTACGTTCCAAACAATCTCACCGCGCTCGTCCCACGTACTGTGATGCCTCTCAAATCCTATCTTTTCTAACACCCTGAAGGACGCAACATTCCAAGCGCCTACAGTCGACCAAAGTCTGTGGCGCCCGGTAGCAATCGCAGCGTCCAGCACAGCGGATGCTGCCTCAGTCGCATATCCTTTACGATGAGCACTGCGGAACAACTCGTATGCGATTTCCGGCTCTTCCAGTGTGGAACGACCGATAATCAAGCCACAGTATCCGATGAAATCACCTTCGTCTCGTCTGCGAATAGTGAGAAGGGAAATGCCATTTTCGACTGCTCTCTTGCGCATCTCGATAAGCTGGCTACGAACGGCGTCAAGGGTTGGCATATCCACACCACGTTCGCCAATTAACTCTCTCATCCAGGCTGAATCGGATTCCTCCCACATACTCAGATCAAGTCGTTCAGTTTTTAGCTGGAACTCCATAGCTTTAAATAAAGCTGTCATAGTGGAAACCTCCTAGTTATATCACTGCACTCATAATAGCTTCGCATCTCATCACCACATCAGGTTGGAAAATAGATTCGCGAATCTATTTTCCAACTCTCGCGAGAGTTTATAGCACAGTGTACAAAAAATTAGTGTTATTTTATGCATAAGTACTTACCCTACCAAATAGACCTTTTTGTCAAACTTTTTTCAAAACTAACTATAATATAAAGGCAAAAACATATTGTACATATCAAATAGGTCCTTTCCTTTCCTTTCCTTTTATTGACTTCAACAACTATAACCTAAATATAATTCGGGCGAGGTCTTCTTTATTTATCTTTCAACTAAGCTAATTGCTAACTCACGTTTGTATCGAATAGATGTGAAACCTTCGCTTACAGGTAGCCCATAAGCTGGTCTTTCATCTTGGTATTTAAATCCAACTGCTTCATAAAATGGAATTCCCATATCATTATCTTTTGCAACTGAAACCCATTGTTCTTTTGCACCACGTTCAATTTGATCATTTGTAATTATAGACAGTAATTCTGTACCAATGCCTTCTCTTTTTCTATTTGGATTTAAATATATTACAAATAACTCTGCTGTCTCTTTACCAGTGAAACCACCTCCACCAGCACCGAGTATTTCTCCATTATCACTTGCAACAAACCAGCCATTCCACATTCCACTCTTGGCTAATATTTAATATTTCATTTCTCACCCTGTCATCATTGTAAAATTCCTTAATCGTACTTTCTATGTATTGCTGAGGCAACAAACCTGGGTATGTATTTCTATAACCGTCTGAACACACTTTAATAATCCCTTGTATATCTTCTACTCTTGCTTTTCTGTATTCAATCATATTGCATCCTCCCCAATTATAAATAAACAATTCACAACTTATATAATTCAATATTCAAACAATTAATCCTATCCGTGTTTTTATACTATATTTCTAAAAACTCTATAATCGTTTCACATACATTATCTGTTTCTTCGATATCTGGAAAATGTGTACTATTTTCAAATATAACAAGTTTACTATTTTTCATATGACTCGTTATCCTTTTACTCATTTCCACACCAGTATTATAGTCATACACTCCAACAATGACACATGTATCTTGTTCCAAATCATTAATGCGCTCAATAAGCGGTACAATTGATTTCGTTTCAAAAATAACTTTACTCATCTTCCCTGTATTATTTAAATGACTTTCTTCCCAAAGACTACGATTTAACTTTGCAAATTCTTGATTTTTAAACAATAGCCGATCAACAACTTCAGTATCAACAATGTTCCAAACTTGATTGTTTTTTTCTTTCAAGGAGATTTCCGACTTACTAATTATAGATATTTGTTCTTTCATGTTCCCTTCCGTTACTTTTAGGAACCCATCTATCTGCACCTTATACACTTCATCATAATCGTCTAATAATGGTGCCTGTAATACCATTTTCTCAACTGCTTCCGGATATGTTAAAGCATACTCTAAACAAAGTTGTCCACCAAAAGAATATCCTAACAAATTTACCTTGTTTATATTTAATCGCTTTCTTAATTCCTCTAAATCTTCTGCTAACGTATTTATAGAATAGGCATTGTCATCTTGAGGTGCCTCGCTACGCCCACAACCTCTTTGTTCATAATAAACTACAGTTAAATATTCTTCTAATTTCATTCCCAGAGTTCTCTCAAATACATAATGATTACCACCTGGACCTCCATGTATAATAATGAGAGGAACTGTATTATGAGCCGCCCCTGCAACTTTACACCAATGTTTAATACCGGATATATCTAAATAAAGTTCACCATCTTTTAACATATAATGAATCACTTTGCGTCTCTCCCTTATGTATAATGCCCTTACTATTAGGCTTTCATTTTTAACTAACTACTAAATGTATAAGTTCGCCTTCCGACTAAGTCCTACTTCAAAATGAATTTTATCCCACCACAAATCGAGATCACATTCACTTATATTTTTTCTTTACATACTTAGCTCTCCCCTTTAAATTCATATTAATTTTTCAACAGGCGAATAATTGCTGCATTTTTCCATATAAAGTCCAAACAAATTTCACAACAAAAGCTGTACCCTTATACAAAAAAAGGTACAGCTTTTTAACAACGTGCACTAAGAAGTTTATTATCCTAACTAAATCCCTTTCACATGACTTCAATAATTCATTTGTTAACATGCATTTCAAATTCTTTCGATACATTGAATCCATAGCATTGTTTAATTTTTATAATTGAATAAAACAAATTTAACTAGGCTACATTAACACCTTTATTCTTCAAAACAAACTTTCCAAATAAGAAACGTACAAACGGTCCTATTATTATTAATTGAAGTGGGTACGCCATAATAAAATTTTTAATAAAAACCGAAAAATAAATTGTAACGAATGAGTCACCATGTAACCCATTATGTAAATACATCATAGCCATTCCGTAAAATGACATAAAGAATACCATTCCAATTACCAATGTTGTTGCCATCGCAATAATCATGTTTACTTTTTTTGATTTATCAAATGGTAATGCAAATACAATCTTTTTCGCACACGGTCCAACGATACATATTTCAATTAATAACGCAATAATAAATCCGATAACAAGTTCTATTAAGATCCCCTTAATATGAATTGGCCCTCCTGCTCCATTCATTACTACATTGTAAAACGTCATAACGATAACCATCCCGAGGCACATCATCATACCAAATTGGAGGTTTTCCTTTCTTGTTGTTGGCAATTTCTATCATCCTTTCTGTTTAAGTCTTTGTCATTATATCGATATTGGAAACTCCTTCGTAAGCGGAAATTTTGTGAACGTTTTGCGAACGTTTTTAAATCAATTTCAGATCTCTCCCCTTTTTCACTTGAATTCTCATGTTCTATAACTTTATTTTTTTATAAAGGTTTTACATATCTCAATGTTGTATTACTATATATAACATTTTTTCGATACCAATACTTAAAAGTAAGGAGATTAAATAATGGAACAAACTATTCATATTGACGGTTTCGTCAAACCTGGATTTGAAAAAGTTAAGGATGCATTTATAGAAAATTTTACAACTCGTGAAGAATTAGGGGCGGCATGTTGTATCTATTTCAACGGTGAGTGTGTTGTTGATTTATGGGGTGGGTATCGTGATCACCAAACTAAGGAATTTTGGACAGAAGATACAGCAGTTCTCATATTTTCTGGGACAAAAGGGTTTGCTGCTCTTGCATTAGCTTTAGCCCATTCAAAAGGGTATATAGATTACAATGAAAAAGTATCTACTTACTGGAATGAATTTGGGATAAATGGAAAAGAAAATATTACAGTCCGGCAGTTACTTGGACATACAGCGGGATTATGCTGTATTAATGAATTACCATTACATACACTTAGTGACTTTGATACCAAAAACGTTGCCCCATATTTAGAAACTATGAAACCAGCTTGGGAACCTGGTACAAAACACGGCTATCATACTTGGACAATCGGCTGGTATATAAGTGAGTTAATTCGTCATGTAGATCCAAAGGGCAGAAGTCTGACTCAATTTTTCAATGAAGAAATTTCATGTCCCTTGCAAGCCGAAATGTATATTGGTATCCCCTCTACCCTTTCGGATGAACGAATAGCGACTATTAAAGGAATCCAATCTATCTTTGATATATTTAAAAACTTCGGCTCCTTCCCTAAAAGCTTACTATGGGCATTAATGAATCCAAAATCATTAGCAAAACGTAGTATGGTTGATCCAAAAGGATTATTAGCTCATGATAATTTCAACAGAAGAGAATTACGAGAAGTAGAATTCCCATCTGGAAATGGTATTGGAGTAGTACGTGATATGGCCAAAATATATAGCGAATTTGCTAGTGGTGGTCCTCACTTAGGAATAATCCAACATACATTAGATGAATTATCCAAACCACCTATCCAAACGAAAAATGGCTGGCGTGATGCTGTCCAAACCGTCGACACGGCATTTTCATTAGGGTTTTTCAAGCCGTTAACAACCGGTTCTAACTATGGAAATCCATCTTGCTTTGGTCATCCTGGTGCAGGTGGCTCCTTATGTTTTGCTGATCCAATTAATCGAGTCGGTTTTTCATATGCAATGACACGAGTTGGTATGCAAATGTTTGATGACCCTAGAGAAACAGCAATCCGTAAAGCTTTTTATAAAATAATTCTATAATTTCCGTTTATATATGAAAAAACGCTAGGAGGAAAATCATGAACAAGAACGAATTTTACGTTTATCACGTTGTTACTAGAAAAAAAATGAACCTCGGACAAATCATTCACTTTGACAAAAATCAAACTAATACCCTCTATCACTTCTTTTTTGAAAGAGAACAATTAAATTCTCATGATGAAGACTCCATTCAAATTTTAAAAAGATATTATATCAATGAGGAATTACATATAAATAATGAAAGTGCTAAAGTAGTTATAAATTATATAGATCAAACAATTAGAGCGGTTAGAGAAACGATTGTAGAAATGGTCAGACTGCAAGAATTCCCTGAATATCCCTCAAGGTTGTCTTGCTTATATGCTTCCAAAAGCTATGAAGATGCTTTGAAATGGAAAGCGCTATTTGATTCTTACAATCGAAAAGTTTTGCAGATTGTTAAACTACGAGTGATCGGTAATTCTTTTGAAGGTGATGCAAATCTTTTACCGAAAGAAGATGGTATTCCTTTCGCTCAAAAAATGGAACAGGCTAGAGAGTATTGGGAAGGAAACGTTAGAAATGAACTTCCTGAGCTATTGATTAACGGGCAAATTGAAGTGGTGGAAATTATTGATGACTTTGCCTCAATTCATATTTAATTCCTAACTAAATCATATAGGATGGAGATTATTATGAAGAAAAAAGTATACTTCAATCATGATGGCGGTGTAGATGATTTAATTTCGTTATTTTTATTACTACAGATGGACAATGTGGAACTGACTGGAGTCTCTGTTATTCCAGCAGATTGCTATTTAGAACCAGCAATGTATGCAAGTCGTAAAATTATCGATCGTTTTGGTAAAAGTAGTATTGAGGTAGCAGCGTCCAACTCTCGTGGGAAAAACCCATTTCCAAAAGACTGGCGGATGCATGCATTTTATGTAGATGCTTTACCAATTTTAAATGAGTTTGGAAAAGTTATAACACCCGCGGCAGCTAAACCTGCACATCATCATATAATAGAGACTCTTCTACAAACTGATGGAAAAACAACTTTATTATTTACAGGGCCCCTGACTGACCTTGCCCGTGCACTATATGAATCTCCAATAATCGAAGATAAAATTGAACTTCTCGTTTGGATGGGCGGTACATTTCGTACTGCGGGAAATGTACATGAGCCAGAACATGACGGAACAGCCGAATGGAATTCATTTTGGGATCCCGAAGCAGTAGCTCGTGTTTGGGATGCTAATATAGTAATTGATTTAGTAACTCTAGAAAGTACTAATCAGGTTCCACTAACTTTAGACGTACGTGAACGTTGGGCAAAAGAGAGAAAGTATATTGGTGTTGACTTCCTTGGTCAATGCTATGCAAGGGTCCCTCCTCTCGTTCACTTTTCAACTAATTCTACCTACTATTTGTGGGATGTATTAACTGCTGCTTTTGTTGGGAGAGCTGATCTTGCAAAAACAAAAAAGATTACTAGTATCGTTCATACATACGGACCCAGCCAAGGACGTACAGTGGAAACTGCTAACGGAAGACCAGTAAATGTCGTTTATGATGTAAAACGTGATGCATTCTTTGAATATATTACTGAATTAGCTAAAAAAGCTGCTAATCACAACCAGTCTTGAAAGTGGTATAAACCCAGATGATGGGCCAGCAAAAAGATTTAGAAATTGGTTGGGACTAAATATTTAATTATTAAAAAGAGTATTGAATTAATTTTCAATACTCTTTTTGTACAGTTAAATTGCATTTGGTCAGAATAAGCATCAATTTAATTAAAGTTAGATTTTACAGATTAACCATTTCATAACCATTTACAAAATACTCTATTGTTTCTAGCTCATCTTCATTTAATTCTCTATCTAGTTCTTGTTTATATGCTGCTTTTATCTTCTCTTCATCACCTTTATGTGTTTCCGTATAAGTTCCTACTGTTTTTAGCAAATGAATTTCTTGTGAAAACTCATCCCGATTTATAGCTGTCCCATGGGAAAGAATATATGTCTCAGCATCAAATTTCTCTAATTCTTGTATCAGTTTAAACGTTCGTTTCGTTGTATAGTTCCGCTTTGTAGAAAAGATATCTGCATATATACAGTCTCCTAAAAACAAAATCTTTTCTTCTTTAATATAAATAACAACAGAATCATGTGAATGGTCTCCGCCCACATGCTCTAACACACATGTCACATCACCAAGGTCTAATTCAAGTTGTTTCTGAAAGGTTAAGGACGGTGGAATAATTTGAATATTTCTTGTTTGTTCACTGAACTCTTTTTTTATACAATCCGCACAAAATTCAATTTCTGTACCTTCTTTCACTCGTGCGTCCAATGCCTCATCTGACCACTCATAAGAAACAAGTGCGTTCATCTCTTTTTTTGTTTCAGAATGTGCGATAGACAATGCATTTTGTAGTACAGGCAATCCAAAAATATGATCCCAGTGCCAATGCGTCAATGCTACAAAATCAGGATTTGAGATATTTTGCTCTTTTAGCATTTCTAAAAACAATTGTGCATGTGCTTCTGAATTACCTGCATCTATCATCAAAGTCTTTTCTTTTCCAACTACCATTCCTAAGATAGGTCTATCAGTCTCGGAAACAGGTGTCATATACCAAAATGCGTTTCCTATTTTTTTAATTTGCTGCATAACTATTGCCTCCATTTTATGACTGTGTGAAAATTTCCAGCCGAGAAATTTCTTTATTCTTTATTTTGATTACTAGTAAATAACAATGTCAGAAATGAAATCATTCTACATTTTTTATTATCTAGTGAAATACAAATACTAATATTGACAAAGGTACCCTTTCTCAACATTTGTTACTTTCAATCTATTTTACGCTAAGAATTTACATTTAAATTATATTACAATCTGTATAAATGAGATACATTTTACAATATCGAAGAAGTGTTGAACCTTGAATACAAAGGAAACAATCATTCCCTATTTCGGTAATGTGTTAACAGATACAGAGTTGATCAATCAATGAATTTAATGAGGAGGGCTACCATGTTATCAGCTGAATAAAAGCAGCAACTATACAGTTGCTGCTTCCAACATTTCTTTTTGTATTTCAACACGTTTGATTTGATGAGGGTCTTTAGAAAGAATTTTAAATACATATCCTTCGCTATTTACTGTTTGCCCTTCTTGGATATCATAATTCTGCATCAGAATCCAACCACCAATCGTGTCAACATCACTATCATTCATATGTAATCCTAGTAAATCATTTAATTCGCTAATTAATACCTTGCCTTCTACGACAACATGACCTTCATTCATTTGCTGGATGGGTGGACGCTCATCTTCATCGTATTCATCACGTATTTCTCCTACAATCTCTTCCAGAATATCCTCAATGGTTACAATACCAGCCGTACCGCCGTATTCATCATATAAAACAGCCAACGGAATACGTTTCTTTTGCATTTGTAGTAAAAGATTATGTATTGGTATGGTCTCAATTACTTCAATTACTGGACGCGTATACGATTGAATAGAACTGAATTCTTTTGTTTCCTTATTCATATAACGAATAAAGAAATCTTTCACATTCAACATGCCAATGATTTCATCTTTATCTTCCCCAAATACTGGGTAACGTGTGTACTTTTCATCACGGATTATTTTCATATGGTCTGCTAAAGAGTTATCTACATGTAGCCCTATAATTTCTGTACGGGGAACCATGATTTCTTTCGCAATACGATTATCAAATTCAAAAATATTATTTACATATTTGTATTCAGCTTGATTAATTTCTCCACGTTCATAACTTTCAGAAAGAATCAATCGTAATTCTTCTTCTGTATGTGCTACATCATGCTCTGATGCAGGTTTTAAGCCGAACATTCCTGTTATCATCCTTGCAGAGCCATTTAACAAGCGAATAAAAGGATACATGATTTTGTAGAACCAGATAAGCGGAGCCGAAAGTAATAAAGTAACCTTCTCAGCCTTTTGAATCGCCAATGTTTTTGGTGCTAATTCACCAACTACAACATGTAAGTACGTCATTATAGTAAAAGCAATTCCTAAAGATAATACACCTGCAATGGAAGGATTGATGTTCCACTTATCAAATAAAGGATGTAAAAGTCTCTCAATCGTTGGTTCACCTAGTGCCCCGAGTCCCATTGCTGTAACTGTAATCCCTAATTGACAAGCTGACAAATATTCATCCAAGTTTGATGTCACTTTCTTAGCTGCCAGCGCACCCTTCTTTCCTTCTAATACAAATTGATCAATCTTTGAACCTCTTACTTTTACAATAGCAAACTCAATTGCCACGAAAAATGCAGTACATGCGATTAAAACCACTACCATGATTAAATTAAATATGTCCAACTAATTCCCTTAGCTTCCTTGAAACTAAAGGATTCACCTCCTGATATATTTTCTCTTTCCATACCTACAATTTCATACACATTAACATGAGATTGTATAAAATCTACATTCTCAAAATGATGAGGGGTACTCTGAGAAAATCGAGGTCATTTAGCCACCTATCCGAGTCAACATCTGAGTCCAATACATTTCCACCGCCTTGATTAAATTATCTATATGTTAGCATGAGAAATAAATCCCAGTCAACATTAACATTTTGTATACCCTGAAATTTAAACAAAAAGCTTCTCTTTCCTGTTACATAAAATCTCTTAATGCGTGCATCAAACACTATAACATACCCTTCGCTTCCACTAACTATATTATTTTTTATTCATTATTTACATTCCTTCTCACAGTAAAAAATAAAGCGCAGTAATTTTTATCAGACTTTTCGAAAACACTTTGACACACATATTAGCCAATGCTAATATGAATGAAGAATAAACATATTAGTAATGACTAATACGATTGGAGTGAATACGATTGTGCAACTCAAATGACTTAGATATTAAAGCCAAATTTATTCGAGGCTTTGCTGATAAAACAAGACTTCAGATTCTTCAATGTATGTTGGATGGTGAAAAAACGGTATCCGAAATTGTAGAAATCACTAAAGGAAATCAGTCAAATATCTCACAACATCTGAACTGTTTAAAGGGATGCGGCATCATCCTAGGTAGACAAGAAGGAAAATATGTCTACTATTCCTTACGCAGTACACAAATTGAACAGTTACTTACAATGTTCGATGTTGTCTTTCATGAGGTACAAAATGAAGTAGCATCATGTGATAAAAACGATGGTTGTTTATCTCAAAAAGGAGAGAACTGACATGACAGATAAAAAGATGAGCGAAAAACAAGCGAATTGCTGTCAAGATCCTTCCATAACACCCACAAAAGAAGAATTAGTAAAGGAAACTTCATCGTGTTGCTCTTCCAAAAAAGAGATTCCTATTGTGCCAGTTGCTAAAAACACTTCTTGTTGTAATGGTGAAACCAAAACAGAAAAAGAAGAAACTATAAAAGCAACATCGTCATGTTGCTCTTCTAAAAAAGAGATTCCAATTATCCCTATTACTAAGGAAACCTCTTGCTGTAGTAGTAACAACAATTCTATTAAAACTGAAACCTGTTGTTCATCTGAATTAGCCCTACCAAAAGAATCAGTGACATCAAAATCTTCTTGCTGTAGTGATAGCTCATGCGAAGACCCATCACCTCTTCTTAATAATCAGAAAATATCAGGAGATGGCGTACAAACTTATCTTGTAGAAGGTATGGATTGTGGGGCATGTGCTTTAACAATCGAAAAGCATCTACACAACGTTTCTGGCGTGGAGGAAGTTCGAGTAAACTTCGCTACTGGAAAAATGCATATTCGTCATGACCGAAATGTGGATGACATTATAAAAGAAGTGTCCAACGCAGGATTTGAAGCGTCTCTAGCTGGAGCTCGTAGAGGATCAACACCTGTTTCCAAATCAAAAAATACAACTTTGATTCTCTCAGGTTTATTTTTAGCTTTAGGATTTGGAGGAAGTTTTACAATCATATCCCCTCTTCTTATTACACTTCTCTATGCTATGAGCATTGGTATTAGTGGTTATAAACCTGCTAAAAGTTCTTTTTATGCAATTAGAAGTAAATCCCTCGATATGAACGTTCTCATGATATCGGCCGCTATTGGTGCTGCATTAATTGGTCAATGGCTAGAAGGTGCAACAGTTGTTTGGCTATTTGCATTAGGGGCAACGCTACAAAATAAATCAATTGAACGTACACGAGAATCCATTCGCGGATTAATTGATTTAGCACCATCAGAAGCTTGGGTAAAAATTGGAACTGAACTTATAAAAAAATCTGTTGATGATATTGCAGTGAATACAACGATTGTTGTGAAGCCAGGTGAAAAAATCCCATTAGACGGAACAATTACAGGAGGTACTTCTACTGTAAACCAAGCGCCGATAACTGGTGAATCTATCCCAATCGATAAACAAATTGGTGATTCCGTATATGCAGGAACTATCAATGAAGAAGGTTCGCTTGAGATTACAGTAACTAAACTTGTTGAGGATACTACGTTATCTCGAATTATTCATCTTGTGGAGGAAGCACAGGAAAAGAAAGCACCGACAGAAGCATTTGTGGATCGTTTCGCAAAAATCTATACACCTATCGTTTTTGTATTAGCAATTGGTGTCATGATTATCCCTCCCCTTCTTGGTATGGGCGAATGGATGGAATGGATTTATAAAGGATTAGAACTTCTTGTTGTTGCTTGTCCTTGTGCTTTAGTTATCTCAACTCCTGTTGCTATTGTATCTGCAATTGGAAATGCAGCAAGAAACGGTGTACTCATTAAAGGTGGTACTGCTCTAGAAATCGCAGGTTCATTAAATGCTATTGCGTTTGATAAAACAGGAACATTGACTGAAGGAAAACCAAAAGTAATGCATGTGCGAAGCGTAGATTGTACTGAAGATGAGTTATTATCCATTGCTGCAACAATCGAAGAATACTCTAATCATCCCATTGCAAAAGCAATTACAGCATATGCGAAAGAGCATCATACTTCTATCCATAGTGGAACGGACTTTCGCGCCATTGTAGGAAAAGGTGCGCAAGTAACGATAGATGGCGAAACATACTACGCTGGAAATAAAGCATTATATGAAGGTTTTGGAGTTTCACTTCAAATGTGGAACGAACCGATTCAGGAGATGCAAAGAATTGGTCAAACCGTAATACTTGTTGGAACGAACAAAGTAATTTTAGGAATGATTTCAGTAGCAGATTCCATTCGTTCTACTACTTATGGAACAATTCAAGAATTAAAACAATCAGGTATTCGAGAAACTGTTATGTTAACAGGAGACAATGAAGGAACAGCTGAACACATTGCACAGAAAGCAAAAGTAGATCGCTATTTTGCTAACTTACTTCCAGAAGATAAGGTTCATTCTGTCAAACAACTTCAATCTGAAGGAAAAACAGTGGCTATGATTGGGGACGGCATAAATGATGCCCCTGCCCTCGCTACTGCAAACCTAGGGATTGCAATGGGCGGTGCAGGAACTGATACCGCAATGGAAACGGCAGATATTGTATTAATGGCAGATAATCTTGAAAAACTTCCTTATACAATGAAACTAAGTCGGAAAGCATTGCACATTATAAAACAAAATATTTGGTTCTCATTGATTATTAAATTTATCGCCCTTGCCTTTATCTTCCCAGGTTGGCTTACTCTTTGGATGGCTGTCCTAAGTGATACAGGCGCTGCACTTATTGTAATCCTTAACAGTATGCGTTTATTACGAAACAAATAATAAGATAAAAACTAACACGGTAGTTTAGGCTACCGTGTTAGTTTTTATCTTTTCTATATTTTTCCCTTTCCATTGGTGATAAAACTTTTACAATGGAACAATTCCGTAGATGTAAGAACGCTTCGGAGCCGCAGCACTTTCTTTCTATAAGAACGAACTGATTACGATACCTTATACTGATTCTTTAACAAGAAGACCCTTTAGGCTTTTGCCTAACCGCCATTTATCTCCCCCTACTCATTGGTCCATTTCCTACCCATCCCTTGGGGTCGGAGCTGTTCAAGATTGATCAAAATGGATTCAACTTTTGAGATTAATTATTTAGCTTTTATAAAAAAAGTTTGATCATTTTCTGTCTGTATTGTTCAATAATCGCGCCCTTTAATGGAATAACTATCTTAAAATCACTTAATCCTTAATTAACTATAGATTTAGTTGAATAAGAAAACATAGTTGTAGTTTGGTTAGTTAATTTTGTCCCTTTGAACCTGTGCAATTTGACGTCATCACATGTTATTTATCTATATTGGAAATAACTGCTCCAGTCATGGCATCAATGTACTGGATGGAGGTCCTGGAATGACGATCACACGCTCGATAAACAAGGATATAGGATTCTGTTTCACTATCATAATTTTTGTTCCAAGCTAATTCAAAATCCAAATGATTGATAAATATTTCACTTGCTTCTTTTTTTGAAATAACCGGTTCAACAGGGATTTGGCTCAATTGTTCCATATCAAAACGCGGTCCACTATAATGATCAACCTGTCCTGTTTGACGATTAACAACAACCATAACTAATTCAAGTTGAATTGGTATACCATGACCGTTATGCATATGGAATGTAAATGATTCTTTCATTGAAGAATCATCCTCTTCTTCCTCGTTTTCTCGAACAATCAGTTGTAAATACCGATAATAATCTGGAACAATCATTTGTAAAAACGCAATGGCTTTTTGATAACATGCCTCACGACTAAGTCTAAGATCACCACTTCGTTCATTAAACCACATAAAGCTTCTGATTTTACCAGTTTTCTTTGAAATGAAGGCTTTAACTGTATCTTCTGACTGTCTTTTGAAAAAGCCATTTATAGATAAATCCGCTTCCTTCATCTCCCAGTCTCGATTACGCCACACTATGCCCGCTTCTTCTCCCATATCTACTTCACGAATGACTTCCATCCTCTCGGTAATACCAATGATATCTTCAATAGATAAATCTTTTCGTACGGTCGTACTCGAAGGAGGAGTAAGCAAGACATATGTTTGCGGAGCGTCTTCGTCATGTATAATCGTTAACGTTGGTTTCAAAACGTCAGCTTTATATTTCATAAAAAATTGCTCAGGTTCGTACACAAGACGGAGTCCATCTACTGCTACATCATGAGTAGCAGTAGACAACTTTGCAATTGTCAGTTGAAAATTAAGTCTATTTTGTACGTGTTCAACCAGTTTTTCTTTTGAAATCAACATTTTTGGAATAACAAGAATCCTTTTTACACCTTTATATGTAAAGTTAACAATATTCCCCGCGAGGTCTATATCAATATAACAACCAGCATGTTCTAACGGTAAGTCCATAACGATTTGTTCATAGTAAAAACGGTCTGCACAAGTAATTTTTTTTGTTTTATAGTATGTTAAATCTTTTAATGCTTCAGGATAATGGCTAAGTAAGAATTGTTCGGCACATTCTCTTTTTTCCTCTATATTTAAAGGAATCACATCTGAATTTTTATCGTTATTATCAATTGTTAAACCAGTCAAATTACCAGATAAATCCAGATTAACAGTAATACCCTCATCTTGTTCTTCGTTTGTCCATGAAAAAATAGCCTCTCCTTCTCCATTCTCTCGCTCAACATACTCCTCTATGAGAGGTTGAAAATGACTAGGAATTTGGACCATCGATATTGCACGTTTCTTTAATTCTTCTCTTAGCAAGCAAGCCACCTCTGTATTTTTGATATTTCTTTCTCTTTCTCAACTATTTTAATTTTACATTACTTAAAAGAATTGATATATTTCCTTGCATTTTCCTGCTCCTTTGAATAACGTCAGTATAATAACTACTTCGAAACCTTTTCAAGAAATTCCTGCATCTACAAAGCCTGCAACATTATTATCCTGCCAATATGGAGAATCATAGAAACATAGGTTGTCCACTTTAGACACGACACGTTTTCCTACATTTGAATTGTTTCGTTCCAATCGACTGCAAAATGAACGAATACGTTTTTCCCTGTATCACCAGATTTCTTGGATTTAAAGCCATTTTCCCTTTTAGGGTGATATAGTCCTTAAGATCTTGTTAAACCTGTGCAATTACGGTTGGAATTTCATTCTGTTTGACACATATCCCCAGGCTATCTGGACACAATAAAAGATGAGGTGACTGACATGAAGGATAAAATATTAGAATTAGTACCAGGATCGGTAAAAAAATTACTCCAGAAAAAAGTTAAAGATGGAAACCAATGCCTCATTGATTTGGTTGTGGATGATGCAACTGCTTATGGATTTGAACCGGAGCAAGTAGTCCCCTGTATCATGGCGGGTTATTATGTTTATGAATCCACCACCTATCCCAGTGAAATGGAGGAAGAATGGAAGCTGAACTTGGTTTTTCATGCGGCCAATCGCTCGGCAATGAAGCTTCTGTCTTATGGGAAGTATAAAGCCAAACAATCTGAAAGTGGATGGATGAGATATACAAATCCATAAGATTTACTTAACATACACCAACTAGCTTGGTAAGCATGGGGCACCGTCACATACCCATCAACGTAAGATTTTGAAATACCCCCAAGTATTTTGGTAAAAAAAATCAACATTTAGGTTCCTTATGACATTTTTCTAATATAAGTTGTAACATTGCCTAAACAACAACTACCTTGTGGATTGTTTACTTCACAACCACATCGGTTTTCTCTTATGTTTTCGCGAATATGCTCTACTGGATTAGGAGTAAGTCCATTTTCCACATATTGTTTAATTTTTTCTTTTGTCCAATCAAAACAATAACAAATTGGTGTAGTTGCTGAGTCATCTTTTTGATGTACAGCTACCTTTATGGCAGATACAAAGTATTTTTTATTATTCGTATCAAAATAGACTACATCACAATCTTCGTTTGAACAAAAATAGTGATTTTCTTTAGCATTTAATGTTTCTAATGCAGATGATTTAAGCAATGATTTTAATGTAATCAACTTTACATTCTTAGCTTTATTTTTACATGATGGACAATGACCATTATTTTCAATTTTTATTCCTTTAAGGTTACTACAACAATCTTCCATTATTCTTCCACCTTTACAATTTATTATTTAAATATTCTTCTGCTTTCTTTTCTGAATCCATTAAAGTTTCGATAATAGGACATTCGTAAATATCTTTGCTTTCGGACATCTTTCCTTAAGGTCTATCAACAGTTGTTTAATTTTTTTAAGGTCTTGAATTTTACGTTGGATGTCCTCTAATTTAAGAACAGTGAAATCATATATGTCACCTCACTTTGCTTCATTGCGATCGACACCCCCTAGCAATTTGTCAATTTCATTTAAGGTAAACCCCAATTCCTGCGTCCGTTTTATGAAATTCAAACGATCGACCATTTGTAGGGAATACATTCGGTATCCTTTTTCGGTACGATTAGGCTCTGGAATTAAGCCTAAACGTTCATAGTATCGAATGGTCTCCTTGTTAAAGCGACATCTGTTTCGTTGTATCTGAAATGATCGATTATATGTATAAAATAGAAACAGTTGTTAACTATGCTCTAATTTACTACTTCTTCGTAATACTATCTTTTATTACATCCATTTAAATTCAATATATAAATTATAACGAGCTGATAGATTTTTCTCTATAATCAAACACAATTATTTGGACTAATCTTCCTCCCCCATTAGTAAGCTGAAAACAAGGGGATAGAATTGGAGTGTGATGATATGGAACGTTTATGGATTCCTATAATCGTTACGTTTTTTTCGTTCGGTGGATTACTATTAGGAGGTGCTGTTGGAGTAGCAACACGCCAACTAATTGAAGAAAAGATGCATCGCTTATACGCATTATGTGGTGGGATTTTGCTTGGGCTTTTATCACTTGAAATTATTCCTGAAACATTTTCAAGCTATGAAATAATTGGGCCTATGCTCGGTATAGCTATCGGTATTTTAGTTATGAGCTTATTAGATAACTATTGTCATCATCCGATTATACATAAGAAAGATCAACAAGCATGGCAAACCTTCCTTTTTCTTTCTTTCGCTATATTCATTCATAATATGCCGAGTGGATTTGCGTTAGGAACAGCGTTTATAAATCATAATGACTCTGCCATTCCTTTCTTACTTGCGATTGTCATTCACCATATTCCAGAAGGGTTAGCTTTAATTATTCCATTTCTTTTTACAAAACATAAATACATTTCATTTTTATTAACAACTTTATTACTTTCTCTTATCCTAGGGACCGGTACTGTTTTTGGCATTATGATGGACGGGAAAGCTCTCCATTTACAAGGACTTATTATGGGAAGCGCAATTGGTTCTCTTGGCTATGTCACAATTCACGAAATGCTTTGGAAAGCAAAAAAACAGCTATCTTTCCTTCCGTTTCTATCGTGGTCTATTAGTGGATTTTTACTAATAACAGCCTTCACTCTTTTCACTGGACATCATTAAAACAAATAAGTTATATCATTTGTATATTTTTCCTTTTTCTCCAAAACATAATAGTATCTACCTATTATAAGGAGGAACGATTATGTTTGGAAAAACAGCCGGTGAAGCATTAGTGGATCTTTTAATTGACTGGGGTGTAGAACACATATATGGTATGCCTGGAGATTCCATTAATTCTATTATTGAAGCTTTAAGAAAAAAACAAGATAAAATTAAATTTATTCAAGTTCGCCATGAAGAAGCTGGTGCGTTAGCAGCGGCAGCCTATGCGAAATTAACAGGAAAACTTGGTGTTTGTATGGCTATTGCAGGACCTGGAGCGATTCATTTATTAAATGGTTTATACGATGCAAAACTCGATCAAGCTCCTGTACTAGCAATTTCAGGACAAGTAGAAAGTGATTTACTCGGAACTGATTTTTTCCAAGAAGTAAACTTAGAAAGAATGTTTGATGACGTTGCGGTTTATAACCAACGAATAATGTCAGCTGAACAGTTACCTGCTGTTGTGAATCAAGCAATTCGAATGGCATATACGAAAAAAGGTGTCTCTGTTCTAACTATTCCAGATGATGTTCCGAAATTTGAAGTGAAAAATGGTGCACGTATTACAAACTCTTCCTTTACATTACCAGAAATATTTCCGCAAGAAGAAGATTTAACTTTAGCGAAACTCGCACTTAATGAAGCGAAAAAACCTGTTATTTTAGCCGGGAAAGGAGCAAAACATGCAAGAGAGTCTTTACTTGCATTTGCAGAACATATCGGTGCTCCAATCGTACTTACATTACCAGCTAAAGGGATTGTTCCTGATGAACACCCTCTTTGTATCGGTGGATTAGGATTAATCGGGACGAAACCTTCTTATGAAGCAATGAAGCATGCAGATACTTTAATTATGGTTGGTACTTCTTATCCGTTCACTGGTTTCTTACCCGAAAAAGCAAAAACACTTCATATTGATACAGACCCCGCACAAATCGGAAAACGTTATACGACAGATATCGGCTTAGCTGGTGATGCTGATAAAACATTAAAATGGTTAATTGAAAATGTAGAAAAACACGAGGATCATTCCTTCTTAGAGCATCATCAAGAAATGATGAAAAAGTGGGAAGAAAAATTACACACTCAAGAAGAAGATTCTTCTACTCCAATTAAACCACAACGAGTTATGCATGCACTGCAGAAAGTAGCAGAAGATGACGCAATTCTTTCAGTCGATGTCGGAAATGTAACAGTATGGACTGCAAGGCACTTCCGTATGACAAACCAGAAATTTATCATTTCTAGTTGGCTTGCAACACTTGGCTGCGGTTTACCTGGTGCACTTGCTGGACAAATTGCTTTCCCGGATAAACAAGTGTTTGCAGTTTGTGGTGACGGCGGATTCGGAATGACAATGAATGACTTCGTAACAGCTGTTAAATATAAACTACCAATCGTTGTCGTTGTATTAAACAATAATAAAATTGCTATGATTAAATTCGAACAAGAAGTTATGGGGAATATTGAATTTGGTACAGACTTAACGAATCCTGATTTCGCAAAATACGCAGAGGCGTGCGGTGGTATTGGATACCGCGTCGAACAGTTAGATGACTTACTTCCTGCCTTTGAAAATGCGGTAAAACAAAGTAAACCATGCATTATTGATGTAGTTGTAGATGTAAATGAAGCACCAATGCCAGCGAAAATCACATTTGGTCAAGCAGCTGGTTATACAAAACATATGATAAAAGAATTATTTGAAGAAGGTAAGATTGATTTACCTCCACTTTAAACGAAAAAAGATAGCTGAAAACAATTTGTCTTCAGCTATCTTTTTTTATTTTTGCACCTCTCTATAGAAAGAAAAATCCTTAATTGTAGGCTGTATTTGTTTCTCTACTTTCACTTCTTTATCCCTCCGTTTCGCTCTTCTAACATTCCCTAATTTAATTGCATCCTGCATACTATTACTAATAAGATTCCCTGACAAGATTGTCATACTATAAAAAGCAATCGGAATAAGTACAATCCATGTATGAGTAGTTAAGTGACGGAAGTTTTGACCAATTAACCCTGTCCATTCTTTTGTTACACTATCTGCATCTATACCGCCAAAGATTATTGTTCCGCCAAAAAATAATCGCAACAAACCCAGATGTAAGAGAAGTAATAAAGTGCTAACAAATTGCTGGGCTACTAATAAAAGAAATGATGGTAACATATGCGGCCATACATGACGCTTCAGTCTTTGCCACTTACTTCCTCCAAGCACTGTTGCCGCCAACATAAATTCTTCTTTCTTAATTCGCTTGACTTCTTGCGCTACATACAACATAACTGTCGGTACTGCAAGACATGCAAGAACTATAATTTGAAACGCAACTCGCAAATGAAACGGAGCAGCTGCCTCTCCACTGTCGAACATTAAAACTTCCTTTAAAATAAAATAGGAAATCATAACCATTGGCACGATACTGAATGGATCAAAAAAAGATGAGATAACTGGAAATGAGCGTTTACTGTACATACCAAGTAATAAACCAATGCCTCCCCCAATCACTACACGTAAAACTGCAATAACTATACTCGCACCTACAGTCCATTTCGCTCCTTCTATTATTAACTGGAAAAGATCGCGACCTTTGTCATCACTTCCGAACCAAAATTTACTCGATGGCGAAAACGGAGCAGCCTCTAATTCTCCTTTTTCGTTATACAACATCGTTAGTTCTCGAATGTTCCCATCGAAAAACAACGTATTCCCAATACTAACAATCATAAGTACACTTAAAAAAGTAACACCAAACCAAAATCTTACATCTCTTTTAACAACTTGCCACATATTACGCACGCTCCTTTATAACATTTTGTAAAAGCGTATGTAATAAACGAAACAAGATAAAAATCGGTACATATAATATAATTAAACTTACTGTGAAAATTTCTATGTTCGAATGTTCTTTTACAAATACAAACATTCCATATGTGTTAAAAATCCATTCAATAATATATAAATTGGATAGCATAAATAAAATATTTGTTTTCGCATAATAAACTGTCGTCAATAAAACATTTCTTGAAATATGATGTGTCAAAATATGCCGTAAGCTTAACCCTTTACTCTTGGCAAACATACTATAATCTTTCTCTAATTCTTCTCTGAACCTTAATAACAAAAGTTTAATAAACAATAACGTTGTTGGTATTGTAAGACATATAATCGGTAACAAACGTACTCTTTCTTCCCCTAATCCAGCCAGTTTGATTGGCATAAACCCTGTTTTTTGAAAAATAATTACGACAAGAAGTTGCGATAATAAAATAAGTAAAATATCTGGTATGCTCTCAAGGGTAAGAAAAATCCCATTCCATATTCTTTGTTTCATATGAGTTCGTTGCAGTACAAAAACAACAAGTACATACGCTATACATAAAGAAAGTAAAAAAGCTGAAAGAAATACTATCATCGTTTCAATATAATGGATCCAAATTTGCGGAAATAATTTTCTCGGCGCTTGAAAACCATATGTAATTTCAGTTGGGTGAAGTACTTTCTCACCAACATATATAATTGCATTCCAAAAACCGATTAAATCAATTTGCAATCCCTTAAATAACCGAGGGAGCGCACCTAGACAGATTATACATAAGATTGCAGCAAATAATTGTAAACAGGTAATTCCACACCACTTAGCAGTTCGAATGAACATAACTATTACCCCTTCTATTTAAATGAATATTCAGAAACTAAAACTATGTATAGTACCTATATCTTTTAATAAAATAACTCCTCTCTCGACAAAACATATCGATTCTCGTCATTTCTCTGAAGTTGTATTATATCTTTCGACTATTATCCAACATTTTCCTTCTTGATCGATTATATACTATAAAAAAGCACTTATTTTTAAAATAAGTGCTTTTTTATTTAATTTCATTTTACGAATGTATCACACAACCACTCATAAAACTTTTCCTTCTCTTCAAATTGAGGGTAATGTGCTGAGTTTTCAAAAGCTATAAATTCTTTTTGATTCGCTTCAATCCTATCAAAATACTGTTTAGCTGCATGAAATGAAGTATTATAGTCATATTTACCCATAAGAAAATAAAGCGGTAACTTCAGTTTAGTTACTTTAGTAGGTAATGGATTCTTTAAGTCTTTTTCTAATAAGACAGTTTGAGAGTGTGATAATCCAACGTTATAACGAATTACATCTAACAAGTTATATTCATTACTGAATAACATCCCCATGTTATCACCATCTGGATTTTCAATGAGTCTTGATGTTCCACCATATTTCGCAACATAATTTCGCGGAGTATATGTATCACCATTTTTAATTTTTTCAGTTAACCCTTTTAAATGTGAAACCTCATCCGCATTCCCAGCATTTTGTGCCTGTTCAATAACGTAGTTTAAACTATTCATCTCACTTTCTACTGTATCGCTCATCTGTCCAATGCCAATATATGCTTCATATTTTTCAGGAGCTTTGTTGGCAGCCTGTATTCCAATATATGTACCATAAGAATGGCCTATTAAAATTACTTTTTCTTTGCCTAGACGTTTTGAAACGTAATCCGTCATAGCTAATAAATCCTCCACGAGTAGATCTGATGAAAGGTTAGAATAGTCTTCAAAGAAATGATACGATTTTCCACTTGCTCTTTGATCGTAATTGACAACCGTGAATTTCTCTTCCAATAAGTCTTGGTATTTTTGAGCATATGGTATTTCCGAAGAACCTGGTCCACCATGTACAAAGATAATAACTGGATTACTCTTATCTTTGCCGCGTATCATAATTTCATGACCAGTTCCATTTATCTCTACTTGTTCTAATGTACTTATACTGTTTTTGACCTTTATTTGTGAGGTCCATGTAGGAAATACCAACGCTATGATTAGTAATAGTATAGTAATGACTCCGATAAGTTTTATTAATTTTTTTATCTTCCTCATACAACGTTTCCTTTCCTTTAAATTTATAAAAATATCAATTCCATCTAAATTTGTTTGTACATTATTAGTCTCCCATACACTTCTTAACTTTCCACTACATAAACCCTTAACATTTCCTTAATTTTCTATATATTCATTACAGAAAGACTTGAAAACATCTCGCATACACGTATTTATGTATCACAAACACAGAAAAAAGCCCTTGTTTTCATAACAAGGACCCTTTCGTTAAACTATTTCACCACTTCTTCTTTCGGCATTACCATACCTTTATACAATTGAACAGTTATCCAGTAATAGATGAAATAAATTACTAAGAATATCCCTATTGGCACCCACACTTTCACAAACGGATCAACTAATATAAAGCTGAATAAGTTAAGCCCTACTAAAACGTGGGAGATTCCAATAATTGCTGGGAAGATAAATAAATATGAAATCTCTTTATATATACTTTTTGTTAACATACTACGTCTCACACCAATTTTTCGTAGCATTTCATAACGGCGTACATCACGAGAAGCTCCTGTTAGTATTTTGAACATAAGAGAACTCGCCATCATTGCTAAAAATGCAATTCCAAGGAAAAATCCCATAAACATTGTTCCGCTCATGAAACTATTCATGAACTGATAAATTGTCATTTTAGTATATAAGTCTACTTTTGTACCTGTTGTTTTTTCAATTTGTTCTTTTTGTCTCTTATCTATTTCGATTAATAACTGTTTATACTTTTTCATATCATCTACTTTTGCTAATGTTACAGTATGTTCTGTTCCTTGAATTCCTTTATAATGCTCTTCATCTGCAATTCTTACCGCTTTTCCGTTAAATTGATTATGTGTAATTTGTATCTCTCTTACAACCGCATCCTCCCAATCTTTTGGCATACGAGGAAGCTTATTTGCTACTTCAGGAGCTTCCAGAGCAGAATATACAGGTTCAGTTAAAGGTTCAGCCACGCGTTTACGAACAGGTTCTTTTAAAGTTTTTGTATCAAAATGATCTGAAATAAGTGGTGGTTTTTCAGTTAAGTCGTTACGTAAGTAATACACCGCTTCTCCATCTACTTTATACTTATACTTGCTTTCTTCAACAATTTCCATTTCTTTTAATGCTGCTTTATCTTGTTCATTTGGATCATGAATTACGACATCATATACACGTGAGAAGTCTGTCATAATGCCTACATTCTTTTGAAACGCCATACCTGCTGTCATTGCACCTGCACCTAACGCAATTAACATCGCTACAGTGCCTAGTACCCTCGATAAACTAGTTACTCGAAAACGTAACTGTGCATAAGTAAAACTATTTAATCCCGTTTCATTTCGTTTTTTATTTCCCTTAATTTTCATTACAAAAAGTGGAAGTAACGAGTTGAAAATGAAATACGTTCCTAATGTCGTAACAATTGTCGCTATTATAAATCCTAGTTCAGCAAACATTTTTATATTTACCATAAAATAGTATCCTGTACTTACTAGCAATACACCTAGTACTGTCATAATAACTGTGCGGGTTTTACTTTTCTTCACCTCATCTTGCGTTTCATCTTCACGTATTAACTCTAATTCTGTTTTACGTAATAATCGGAAACTATTCATTAAACCAGTAATGAAAAATAATATTAAGAAGAAAATAGATGTAACTAATATAGCTGGTGTGTACACAGATGCGTAATTACCTTTTGCTGAAATTCCCATTCCATTCATTAAAAAATTTCCTGCTACACTAGCAAGTATTATTCCTACTAAAATACCGATAATAATACTGACAATCCCCATACCAAAAGTCTCAATAAATAATAATTGCGCTACTTTTTTCTTTTTCGCTCCAAGCATCATGTACATACCGAGTTCTTTTCTTCTTAATGTAAGTAAAAAAGAATTGGCATATATGATGTAAAAAACTGTAATGAAAGAAAGCAATATTGCACCAACCCAGAAGACGAGCCTAATACTACTAATGAGACTATTATCTTTTGTAAATTCACTATTCATCGCCATCGTTTGGAACATGTAAAAAATACTAATACTAATGACTAGACCAATAAGTAAAACCATATAATCCTTTAACATTTTTTTCATACTATGACGTGATAATTTGAATAACATAGTCTCGCCCCCTTACTTCGACTCAGCTGCTGAGCCCATTTGGGCAAGCACACCTAAAATATCTTGATAGAAATTTTCTCGTGTTCCTTGACTTTTTAACTCTTTATAAAGAAGTCCATCCTGAATAAATAAAATACGTTCACAATAGCTCGCACTAAATGCATCGTGTGTTACCATCAAAATACTGACATTGTGATTTTCATGTAAATCTTGCATCGCTTCTAATAAACTTTTTGCATTTTTACTATCAAGTGCTCCTGTCGGTTCATCTGCTAATACGATTGCCGGATTATGTACTAAAGCTCGTGCTGCCGCTGTTCTTTGTTTTTGTCCACCAGAAACAGCAGTCGGATATTTAGTTAAAATTTCAGTAATCCCTAATTTCTTTGCTACTTCATTAACTTTTCCAGTAATCTCACTTGACGGTACGCCTTGCAAGGAAAGTGGTAAAGCGATATTTTCATAAATTGATAAATTTTCTAGTAGATTAAAATCTTGAAAAATAAATCCTAATTTTTGAGAACGAAAATCTGATAATGCATTCCCTTTCATAGAAGTAATATTTGTGCCAGCTATTGTTACACTGCCACCTGTCGCTTGATCAAGTGTACTAATCACATTAAGTAATGTCGTTTTTCCAGATCCAGAAGGACCCATAATCCCTACAAACTCTCCTTCTTTAATACTTAATGAAACACCCCTTAATGCTTTTGACTGATTCTCATTTCTTTTCCCATACGTTTTTTCTACACTTTCTACAGTAACTACATTTGTTGACATCTCTTTCACTCCATCCCTTTTGTATAGTATGAATTTCCCATATATTTCTTATATTTTCCTCATAAAAATTCTTAAGAATTTTTAAATTTTCCAAATGCAGATTGAGATACATAAGGAATACAAACGATTTCTCTGCTTAATATTCTCATTTTTCTAAAATCCTTTCATTCGATTTCCCTTACATTTACCTTACATTTTTGTAAGGTAAAAAAGAAAACAAACCACTTCATAAGAGCATTTCTTTGGAATGAGAAATGCTTTTTATTGTTATCAAAATTAAAAAGATATTCCAATAACAATAATAACACAATAAAAAACAATACAATTTTATTGCGAAACGATAAATCACGTGATAAAATCATGTTGTTATTACATAAGTGAGGTGCTTTTTATGAAACAAGTTACGACACTCTTTTTAAAACTAGCTATTATTTTTATAGGAGTCCCAGTTCTTGCATTGTGCATATTTTTGGTGCCTAAGATTGGGAATTTCGCTGGAGAATTGTATCCAGATATTGCTTATATGAAATCTCTCGTTTTAATCGATATGTACGCGGCAGCGATACCTTTTTACTTTGCTCTGTATCAAGCTTTTAAACTTTTAAGCTATATTGATAAGAACCAAGCGTTCTCGGAATTATCGGTAAAGGCTTTAAAGAATATAAAATACTGTGCCATCACGATCAGTACCTTGTACTTGCTAGGTATGCCACTCTACTATCTCATGGCGAAAAAAATTGATCCTCCAAGTTTCATACCAATCGGATTGACCATCATTTTCGCCTCTATGGTGATCGCCGTTTTTGCTGCTGTTCTCCAAAGGCTTTTACAAGAAGCTATTAATATAAAATCAGAAAATGATTTAACGGTCTGAGGTGGAGGATATGGCAATTATTATTAATATTGATGTGATGTTAGCAAAACGAAAAATGAGCGTAACGGAGCTTTCGGAGAGGGTTGGGATTACGATGGCGAATCTTTCCATTCTGAAAAATGGGAAAGCAAAAGCGGTTCGTTTTTCAACATTAGAAGCGATATGTAAGACTTTAGATTGTCAACCAGGTGATATTTTGGAGTACAAAAGCGACGAATACACTCAATAAATACAGACAACAACTTTCTTCAACCAATGGGATTAAATAGTGAAATTAAGATGAAGGGATAGCAATTAAGCTATCCCTTCTCTGCGTTTATTATTGTT
Organism: Bacillus altaicus; assembly: GCF_042136375.2. Taxonomy (NCBI): domain Bacteria; kingdom Bacillati; phylum Bacillota; class Bacilli; order Caryophanales; family Bacillaceae; genus Bacillus; species Bacillus altaicus. Next base: position 3,200,884 of record NZ_CM143394.1, read on the forward strand.
ATTTAATATATCTTTAATTACTTTAACTTCAGTATTACATATTAATGGAGTGTTTTATTATCAATCTCTATTTCCTATTTCCTCTTTCATACTTTCCACAAACGCATCTAGTTCAACAATTTCTGACTTCTCTTCACCATATTTCCGTACATTTACAGCTTCTCTTTCCATTTCCTTATCTCCAATAACTAGAATATAAGGAACTTTCTGCATTTGCGCTTCTCTTATTTTATATCCTAATTTTTCACTTCGAATATCCCGTTCAACACGAATACCCGCTTGTTTTAGTTTATCTTCAATTTCTTTTGCATATTGTTCATGTACTGCATTTGAAACTGGAATTACTTTCACTTGAACTGGTGCCACCCACACTGGGAACGCGCCGCCAAAGTGCTCAATTAATATTGCTAAAAAGCGGTCTAAAGATCCTAAAACTGCTCGGTGGATTACAACCGGTCTTCTTTTTTCATTATTTTCATCTATATAATTTAAATCAAATTTCTCTGGCATTTGGAAATCAAGTTGGACTGTTCCGCACTGATGACTTCTATTTAAAGCATCTTTAATATGGAAATCAATTTTCGGTCCGTAAAATGCTCCGTCACCTTCATTTAGTCTATATTTATAATTTAATGATTGTAATACATTTTCTAATGCCGATTCTGCTTGCTCCCATAATTTATCGTCACCCATTGAATCTTCTGGACGAGTAGAAAGCTCGACTTCGTACTCAAATCCAAAAGTTTTATACACATAATCAATTTGCGCCAACACTGATTTGATTTCATCTTCAATTTGTTCAGGTGTTACAAATAAATGAGCATCATCTTGGCAGAAAGTACGAACTCTTAATAATCCGTTTAAAGCGCCACTAAATTCATGTCGATGCACTTGACCGAACTCACACATGCGAATCGGTAATTCGCGATAGGAATGCAATTTATTTTTAAACATAAGCATGTGTCCTGGGCAGTTCATCGGTTTTAATGCAAAACTTTTATGATCCACTTCTGAGAAATACATATTATCTTTATAATGCCCCCAGTGCCCTGACTTCTCCCATAATTCTTGATTCATCATAAATGGAGTACGCACTTCTTGATAATTGTACTCATTTTGAATTTCTCTTAAAAATGCTTCTAATTCATTGCGAATAATCTGTCCTTTCGGCAAGTAAAACGGCATTCCCGGAGCCTCTTCCGAAAACATAAACAATTCAAGTTCACTACCTAATTTCCGATGATTTCTCTTCGCAGCCTCTTCAACAAAATGCAAATAATTTTCTAATTCTTTTTGTGAAGCAAATGCAACACCGTATATACGCTGAAGCACTTGATTGTTACTATCGCCTCGCCAATATGCACCAGAAACATGAGTTAATTGAAATGCTTTCAGATAACCAGTAGATGGCAAATGTGGTCCTCTACATAAATCTACAAATTCGCCTTGTTTATACAGTGTTACACTTTCCTCATTAGGAATTGCTTCTAAAAGCTCTAATTTCAAACTATCATTCATTTCTTGAAACAGTTCTTTTGCTTCTTCTCGAGAAACCTCAACTCGCTCTATCTTTACATTTTCATTTATAATATTTTTCATTTCTTTTTCTATTTTCGGTAAATCTTCTACGTTTACACTACTTTGAAGATCAATGTCATAATAAAATCCATTTTCAATAACTGGCCCTACACCAAGGTTTACATCACCATAAATTCTTTTTACAGCTTGCGCTAATATATGTGCCGCAGAGTGTCTTGCAATTTCTACACCTTCACTTGAATCAATAGTAATAATTTCTACTTCTGCATTCTCTTCAATATTTCGTCGTAAATCAAAAGACTGATCATTAACTTTTCCTGCGACTGCTTTCTTTTTCAAGCTACTACTAATTGCCCCAGCAATTTCTTCTAAAGTAATGCCTTTCACAAATTCTTTAACGCTACCATCTGGAAATTTAATTTCGATCATCTGTTCTTTCATTTTTCATCTCTCCATTTCATAATAAAAAGCACACTCATCCCTAAAATAGGGACGAGTGTGCTTTTACCCGTGGTTCCACCCAGATTCCCATCACTAAATGCAATGGCTTCTTTTACGGTAACGTCGTTTACACGGCACTAGATACTTGATTTCCCCAGTGCAGCTCTAAGGTGGTAAGTTATTTTACTGCGTTAGGAAGTTCTCAGCTTTTCTTCCTTCTCTGTATAACCGTTTAAAATAACTCGTGTCCTTTTCTTCGCTTATTATGAAATAAAATATAAAAAAGCCTATTCATCCCTAGTAAATAGGGACGAATATGCTTATATTCGTGGTTCCACCCAGATTCCCATCACAAAAAACATAATGGCTTCTTTTGCGATAACGTCGCTTACACGGCACTAGATACTTGATTTCCCCAGTGCAGCTCTAAGGTGGTAAGTTATTTTACTGCATTAGGAAGTTCTCAGCTTTCCTTCCTTCTCTGTATAACCGTTTAAAATAACTCGTGTCCTTTTCTTTGCTTTTGTAACAAATCCATTTATTGTTATTTAATATATCCTATTCATTTTATTTTTACAAGTGTTAAAAATATATTTTTTATTCAAAAAAAAGAAACCAAAAACATTTTTTGGTTTCCCCTTCTCTTTTTTACCAATCTTGTGGTTCGTAATTCAAGTCTGAAAATAGGCGTTTTTTCTCTTTTTTCGATAAATCTCTCCACTGTCCGACTGGTAAATTATTCAACTCAATATTCATAATTCTCGTACGTTTTAACGTGTATACTTGATAACCCAAAGCTTCACACATACGGCGAATTTGACGATTCAATCCTTGTGTTAAAATAATTTGGAACTCATATTTTGATAACTGTGTTACTTCACAAGGAAGTGTTTTTGTTCCTAAAATTTTAACACCCGCTTCCATTTCTTTTAAAAATTCAGGTGTAATCGGTTTATCTACTGAAACAATATATTCTTTTTCATGTTTATTTTCAGCACGTAAAATCTCATTAACAATATCGCCATCATTCGTTAATAAAATTAAACCATCTGAGTCTTTATCGAGACGTCCAATATGACTAATTCGTAAAGGATGATTCACTAAATCGATAATATTACCTTTTACTGCTTTTTCACTTGTACATGTAATACCTACTGGTTTATTTAAAGCGATATACACATGGTCTCGAGCAATACGAAGTTGCTCTCCATTTACTCGTACGTCATCACCTGGATTTACTTGGTCACCAATTTTTGCAACCTTACCGTTAATAATTACTTTTCTCTCGTTAATTAACTTATCTGCTCCACGTCGAGACGCTTTTCCAGCTTCACTAATAAATTTATTGATACGCAAGTTAGGCACATCCTTTTCATAAAAAATTTCAAGCTCACACTGCTTCTACCCTACAATACAAAAGGGTAAGCCTCCTATTATAACTTAAATATATTAACATGAAAGGGTATATGACGTCTTCACTTAATTACATGTTTACACGAAAATAATTGGTCCTCTTTTCCTTTTCACCTCAAACTGTTTAGCAGTCAATAGATTAACCCTTGAATATAACATCATTTATTTACTTTTTTCATAGATAATATACCGATATAAGTTGGATTAATAATGCCTAAATAACTCACAATATGTGAAAAATAAAAAAGAACCCTTTTGAAAATAATCAAAATGGATCCTTCTTCAGCTAAAATAATACTAGTTTTTATACAAAAGTGTTCAATAATTATAATCTTTGATAGAAAACATCGTTCAACAAACAAAATAATCTCGAACTCCCTAATTTTTTACGCTTCAATATTTTCTTCACATACTCCAAAAAGAAGCCCTTGATTATCTATACAATAAGCAAAGTAACCCATATTAGGAATAGCAGTTTTAGGTACAACTATTTGTCCACCATTTTCAATAACTTTCTTTATGTACTCATCAACTGAAGGTACTTCAATCGAATTAGTCGTCCTAGTAGCACCATCAGGTGATTTCATTAACCCACCATCGATACCAGGTCTATCACTCTCGCCTGTAATTATGAACCAATAGTCATGTGGCCCAGGCATTTTTTCAAACTTCCATCCAAAACTATTTGTATAAAATTGAATAGCTTCTTCAGGGTTTGGGACTTGCAATTCAAATCTTAAAACTTTACTCATTTAAATATCTCCCCTCTTATTCTTGTACAAAGTAATTATACAAGAACTAATGTTCTGTATCAAATTTTTCGAAACTAGCTACTTTAATAAGTTCTAACTTTATTTAGAAGCGGCAACAGACCATTCTTCCTTCCGAATAACTCTCTTCCCATTTATATTTTCAACATACTCATTTACATTTGCTAACTGATATAACTCTGGAAAAATTTCTTTCATATAGAGTTCATGTGCTATTTCATCTTGCCAATACGTTAGTACTACGTAACGATTTTCAGTCTTTAAAGACTTCCCAACAACTCCACCTAACATTCCTTTTGCATTTTCCATTCCTTTATTCCAAATTGTTTCTTGCGTATGTAAAAAATACTTTTCTTTTCCTTCTTTCACATCGCAAATTGCAACTCTTACAAATGATCCTTGTGCAATTACGCCTTTCAAAGGAGTTTCTGTTATATCATACAACGTTTGAAATAGTTCAATTTCACATGAAAGAAACGTATCTTTTTGATTACTATTTAAATAAATTGTATCGTGAGCATCATTCATGAATGATTGATATGCATTTCTATCTTCCCATAAAGTATATACACACGCTTCCTCTTCATGCCACCCACCAAATTGTCCATAGAATCCGTCTAAATACTGTAAATCACGCCATTTTTCTTGCGCATCAGAAAACAATTCCCTTTTCTCCTCTTCCACCTTGCAAAAAATTGTTTTTAATAGCATTTCTAATCCCCCTTATGATACAGTTCATTTCCCACTTGCATTATTTTGTTTACATAATAATATTATGTATTTCAAAAATACCCCTGCTTTTATACTCAATAAACAAAAACTATTTTTAGTTCCTCTAAATCTATCAAACCACCAAATTGATTTTATTTCAAATAATTCGGAATTCAAGTGAGATGTAATCCTATACGGATTACATCTCACTCTTAACTCATTTACATATTTACTATTTCAAAATAAAAAATGATTGCATTTCACTAATTGTATATCTATAATATTTTTATTGATTCTATACACAATCAATACGTTTAAGTTTTTAATTTTATAATTCGGATGAACCATTCAGGAGAAGGTCTATTGATCTACCGACGGGGCAAAAAGTTGCTGAACCAACTTTGAAACTCTCAGGTCTTGTTTACAAGTAGAACTGCATGGGGACGAATCTCTGGAGAGACTCCCTCTCGCTTAATATAGCGCGGAGGAAAACGAGCACCGAAGGAGCAAATCCGCTAATCTAGCGGATAATCTCTCAGGTAAAAGGACAGAGACAAGCGAAAGAAAATGCCGATTTGTATCGGTTTATTTTTCTATCCCTTGTTTCTCCAGAGACCATTTCATTTCCTTGAAGTGGTTTTTATTTTTTCTAAAAAAGGAGAATACAGATGGAGACAGTAAGTAAAGTATTAGAACAAATTAATCAATATGTGTGGGGGTTACCAACTTTGTTGCTACTCGTTGGAACTGGTATCATTCTCACAGTGCGCCTAAAAGGTTTACAGTTTAGTAAACTAATATACGCTCACAAACTAGCTTTTAAAAAATCAGAGGATACATCAGCTTCTGGAGATATTAGTCACTTCCAAGCACTGATGACAGCTATGGCTGCAACGATTGGTATGGGAAATATAGCAGGTGTCGCAACTGCTGTGACAATCGGTGGACCCGGCGCAATCTTTTGGATGTGGATTACTGCTTTATTCGGAATGGCAACAAAGTATGCCGAAGCAATCCTTGCGGTGAAATACCGTGTTAGTAATGAAAATGGTGAATACTCCGGTGGACCAATGTATTATTTAGAACGTGGTTTAGGGAAAAAATGGCTGGCTGTTTTATTCGCTATATTCGGCACAGCTGCTTCTTTCGGTATCGGTAATATGGTTCAATCTAATTCAGTTGCAGAGGCAATGCGAATCAATTTTTCTTTCCCTCCTGCATTAACTGGTATACTCATGTCATTCTTAATCGCTATCGTTATTTTGGGCGGTGTAAAAAAGATTGGTAGAGTTACTGGATATATCGTTCCTATTAAAGCATTCTTTTATATAATCGCTGGCCTTATTATTATTTTCTATCACTTTGATCAAATTCCAGAAGCATTTTCACTTATTTTTTCTGGTGCATTTCAAGGTACTGCAGCTGCTGGTGGTTTTATCGGTGCAACAGTTGCATCTGCAATTCAAATAGGAATGGCACGTGGTGTATTTGCTAACGAAGCTGGTTTAGGAAGTGCTCCTATTGCTGCGGCTGCTGCCAAAACAGATTCACCTGCAAAACAAGCTTTAGTTTCTATGACTGGTACTTTTCTAGATACATTTATTGTATGTACAATTACTGGTCTTGTATTAATTACAACAGGTGCATGGAAATCTGGTAAAACCGGTGTTGAAGCTACTACATTAGCATTCCAATCCGTATTCGGTACTGCTGGTAGTATGATTCTCGGTATCGCCATTATATTATTCGCCTACTCTACTATTTTAGGTTGGTCGTATTACGGAGAGAAGTGTGTTGCTTATTTATTTGGACAAGGTGCTGTACGATATTATAAAGCAATCTTTATCGTTATGATTGCTATTGGTGCTAATTTAAAGCTAGGCATCGTATGGACATTTGCCGATATCGCAAATGGGCTTATGGCGATTCCAAACTTAATTGGTCTTATTGGGTTAAGTAGTGTAGTTGTCGCTGAAACAAATCGGTTTTTACAAGCAGAGAAATTAAAAGAAATCAATAAAAAACAGGCAAGTTAATTTAATTTTAAAAGGAATGCTCCTAAACTGACGAGCATTCCTTTTTATTTACTTTATTATACGAATCACCTGTTTCTGCAATTCCACTTCTCTATCAGCTTTTACAATCCCTTTTTCATTAATTTCATGTTTATTTATAGTTTTATATTTTACGTACGTATAAAATTCCGTTTTAAATGGAAACGGTGTAATTCGAATTGTTTCTTCATCCATCCAATCAGCTCGAATAGGTTTCTCATCCTTACTATTAAAAATTTCTGTTCCTTCAAAACCATCTTTAAACAAATCAATTTCATTTTTCTTTTTTACACCAGGCTTATTCATGCATACATATAAAGAAAGTTCATCACAAAACTTTAATAATCTATAATGTTTATCGAACATCGCAAACTGTTCTTTTGTTAACGCTTTCAATATTCTTTTTTGTCGTTCCAATTCCCCTGTATAAAATGACATCATCTCTTCGTCTTCCTCATTTAATGGAAACGATAAAAAATGTTTACTACAAAGTAACGCCCCGTATGGATTTGACTCTTCAATTGCATTCAAACCAATCGTATAAAAAACAAAGCGTAATGAACTTGGACAATCCATAAATGTATATGGAATATTTTTAGCATCATTCAAAATTGGTACTTTATCAAGCTCTATCCATCCTCTATCATGTTCGTATATTGCATCGATTGTCTCTTTTAAATATGTTTTATCTTCAAAAACATCTTCTTTTATATGGCTTGCAATCTCACCAGCTAAAAAACCATGATCATGTTGACGAATTAATATACTTTCTTTCTCATTCTTTTCACGAAAAATCATCCGTATACTTCCCCCTCATCTTCATATTATAGCTTGTCGTATGCATCAATTCTTAATAAATCCCTTTTAATTTGCAGGGATTCAGTTTCTTTCAACGAAATTAACATAAATATACAGCATTCTTTCTAATCACAAAGATAGCTTTATCTTTACTAACCATTATACTAAAACATTCGTTCTAAAAATTTTTTTATGAGGTGAAAACATGAACAAAACAGAATTAATTAAAAATGTGGCACAATCAGCTGATATTTCTCAAAAGGATGCTTCCACAGCTGTACAATCCGTATTTGACACCATTGCTACTGCATTACAATCTGGCGATAAAGTTCAACTGATCGGTTTTGGAACTTTTGAAGTGCGTGAAAGATCTGCTCGTACAGGGCGTAACCCGCAAACTGGAGAAGAAATTCAAATTGCTGCTGGTAAAGTTCCAGCATTTAAAGCAGGTAAAGAATTAAAAGAAGCTGTTAAATAAACAAGAAACCAGCCATTTTATAGGCTGGTTTCTTGTTTATTTCTTATTTAAGCAGTTCCTGTATATTCTCTGCATGATACACTTCACAAATATAAAATATACATTTGCAGTTCCTTACAATTTGATATTTTCTAGTTGGATAAACATTCGCTGAAACAGAACATCCATCAAACAATTCAATAATATTTCCAGATGGCTGATATCCTTCATATAATACGTTTCTTCTTACTTCCATCTTTTCTATAAGTTTTTCAACTGGAATATTTCCATCCTCTAATTCTTGCTTTATAGTATGTGGTAAAAACGAAGTATCTGCAAAAATTAGATTTTCAGATAACACCTTACCTTTATAACTAACATTAGATACGCGGTAAAGAAATGTTCCGTTTTTATCAAAGAAATTTTTTGCTTCTTTCGGAATGTACTGTCTATCAATTACCTCTTGTTCTAGAACATCAAATTGAACTGTATCATTCAAAAGCTTTTCTAAAGCAAGAATAGATGATGTATCTCCAGAAAATAAAATATTTTTAATTGCTTGTACATTATAAGTTAATTCGCTTTTTCTATTTTCCGCCACTAACATGAGGAACACCTCTTCTATAAAATATTTTATTAAACTTATTTATAATTTAAAAGCGATACCGCGTCTAACTGCGTAATTTCAGTTACTTCTTTACTAAATATTGCAATTGCAGCCATATAACCCACACTTGGCCTTACATCTTCCATCATTGTATTTTCTGCTAACTCTTGTCTATCTTTAAAAACCAACAATTTTGGAGGGTCATTTGGAGCTGATACTGTAATTTCTACTGGTGGAATCAATAGTCCTTCACCTGTCGCTTTCAGCACTGCTTCTTTTCGAGTCCAATATGTTAAAAATCCTTCTAGTCGCTGCTCATCAGGTAATTTCATAACTTGTACTATTTCAATGTCTGTTAATACGCCCTCTGCCATTTTCATAACATCTATATTTGGATTCATTTGTTCAACATCAACACCAACAGGTGCAGATTCTGTAAATGCCACGACAACCCACTTACCCGAATGGGAAACGGATATTTGCGGCATACCTTCTGGTAATTGAGGTCTACCATGTTGTAACTTACATACTGGGCACATTCGATCAATCGGTACTTGAACTGGCGACATAGAAAGTATCTTTCCAAGAACTAACCTACTAATTACACAACCTATTATAAAACGTGCACAATCTGCCGAATGATGATATGAATTTGCTTTCTCTCGCTCTACATCATTTAGTAAATTGTAATGCCATGATTGTAAATCTGAAATTCTCGCCCACCATATTTGACAACCATTCTCATTAAGAGTTGGTACAGAATCTACAACTTTACTCTCTATCATGTAAACTCTCTCCTTTTAAATACCAATATCACTTTATTTCAAAAGAGTATTAGCAGGCTGCAACTCATTCATTTACGACGTCTTTCTCTTTTTGTAATACAGATAACGGCTTTTTATTCTTCTTTGACATTACCTCTTTATCGGAAATACGTAAAGAAAATGGTAATGCTAGAAGTAAAAATATTGCCGATCCAATTAATGCTGCTTGATATGGTAAGAAATCGGCTGGAGCATCATTTTGTACACTATTACTTCCAAATCCAGATAGTATACTAGCTAAAACAGCAACTCCTATTGCAGATCCTAGTCGGTTTTGCACATTGAATATAGTAGTTGCTCTACCCATAGAAGGTGGTGCAATATTGTTAAATGCAGAAAATTGAACTGCACCGACAGATTGACCTAAGAAAATACCTATACCAAACAATAGTGTTCGTATTTGCCATGGATTCGTATCATGATTTACAAAACTTAATAAAACAAATATAACCGCTGTACTTATTAATCCAATAGAGATTACCTTTCGAGCTCCTAATTTTTTATACGACCATGGTACAATCTGTGAAGAAATCATTAATCCAATCGCCTCTGGGAATGTCGTAAGACCTGATTCCAGCGTGGAAACTCCTATTACATTTTGATACATAAGCGGAAAAATAAATAACATTCCTAGTAAACCAGCTGATGAAAACAAAGATATGAGACTCATTTTTCTAAAAACAGGTTCTTTTAATAAGCGTAAATCTAACATCGGTTGCTTCACTTTCAGTTCTACAATAATAAACAATGTAATGAACACAATCCCAGCTATCCCAGTACTTATTATTTCTGGAGAAATCCAACCTTTTGATGGTCCTTGGCTAAGTGCATATATGAGCATCGCAAAACCTGGTGCTGAAAGAAAAAAACCGAGAGAATCAAAGCGACCAGCTGATTTTTCAATATGCTCTGCTAAAAATAGAAGTCCAAATAGCAACGCAATGATACCAAACGGCAGATTAATATAAAATGCCCAGCGCCAAGACATTTGATCTACAAAGAAACCACCAATAATTGGTCCGATCGCTGGTGCCACAGCAATTGGAAGTACAATAAATCGAGAAATTTTTGGTCTTTCCTCTGGTGAAAATGTTCGGAATAACATCGCCATCCCGACTGGTGTTAAAAGTCCACCACCAGCACCTTGAATGATACGAAAAATGTTTAATGAAGTAATATCATTAGCAATTCCACATAATGCAGATGCAATTGTAAAAACGAAAAGGGCAGTTAAAAATACTTTTTTCGTACCAAAGCGATCTCCTAACCAACCAGAAATCGGAAGAAAAACAGCTAAGCTAACTAAATACCCAACATTTACTGTCCCCATTGCAGATGGGGGCACTTGTAGTTCTTTACTTATCGTTTGCAGTGCTACATTCACAATCGTTGCATCCATCGCAGCCATAAACATCGCTGTTATATAAACGATGCTTACAACTACTTTTGGATTTATTTTTACTTTCATTATTGTTTTCCTACTAATATTTTTTCGCTAATTTGATTTTTTTTCGGCTCTAAATCATTCCAGTTAACTTCAACGTATTCTAAGCAAACTTGTCTGCTAGCTTCTTCACGTACGACATTCCATCCAATTGGTACATCGAGAAAGGCAGGCCAGAGAGAATACTGGCCCTCCTCATTCATTAATACTTTATATGTGTAATTATCATTTTCAAATGGATTCGTCATACTTTACTTACCCCTTTCTTATTCTGCAAATATTTCGCTAGCACTTGTCCAATTTCTGTAAGTGGACCTGGCTGACATAAATCTTTATGTCTACAATCAATATCATGCTGCACGATTTCCCCGTCTAAATAATTTAGCCACGTATTTGGAGAAATAGGATCAAACCAATCTGGTATAACAGTAGATCTAAAGAATAAAATATCCCCGTTATAAACTTTTGGCACGTATTTCCCTAACAACCCTACTGAATTTACATATGTTTCTTTCAAGTTTAAAATAGTCCCTTCTTCAAGACTTGCTAATGCACTTCCATCTTTGCGAAGTATTGCAACCGCACTTTCCATAGTAAGTGGTTTACCATCCATGTTATCTGGATCATATCCACCTAAAGCAAGTAATGCGATTAACGCTTCTTCTTCAGTAGGTGCTTCCGTATTCGGTAAGAAGTGACCAGGATACGAATCAAGCATAACGAGTAATTCTACTTCTTCCCCTTCATTTTGAAGTTGCGCCGCCATTGCATGAACAACATTTCCCCCAAGCGACCAACCGAGTAAACGATATGGTCCGTGAGGCTGTACTTCACGAACGTGTTTTAAATAATCCGCCGCCATCTCCTCTAAGCTTTTTGGAAGTTCTTCATTTTCAGCGATACCACGTGCTTGTACACCATAGATTGGATAATCTGTTCCTAAAGATTTCATAAGTCCTGCATAGCACCAACTTAATCCACCTGCTGGATGTACACAAAATAGTGGTAATTGATCTCCGCTTGCTCGTAATGGAAGCAACACATCAAGTGCACTTTGACCATTTTCCATCTCAAGTCTTTCAGCAAGCCCTGCAACAGTAGGTGCTGCAAATAAAGTTCCGATATTTAGTTCAACTCCAAGTGCCTCTTTAATCCGACTCATCAGCTGCACTGCAAGAAGTGAATGACCACCAAGATCAAAGAATCCATCATCAATTCCAATTTGAGACACACTTAAAACTTCTGTAAACAAGTCACATAACATTTCTTCTTGCGGTGTTCTTGGTCCGCGGCTAGAAGATGATGCAATAAATTCTGGAGCTGGTAATGCCTTTCTATCTAATTTGCCGTTTGGAGTTAAAGGTAACTCATTTACTACTACAAAAGCGTATGGAACCATGTAATCTGGTAAGCTACCTCCTGCATGCTGACGCATTTCATTCGTATCAATCGTTTCATTATTTGATGCGACGATATAAGAAACTAATCGTTTATCCCCTGGTTGATCTTCCCGTACAATAACAGCTACTTGTTCAACTTTAGGATGTTTCATTATTAAAGCTTCTATTTCCCCTAATTCAATTCGGAATCCACGAATTTTAATTTGATGATCTGCACGTCCTATATAATCTAACGTACCATCTTGACGCCAGCGCGCTAGGTCTCCTGTACGATACATTCTTGTACCTGGCTTACCAAATGGATCTGCGATAAAACGTTCAGCAGTTAATCCTGCTCTTCCTAAATATCCACGAGCGAGCCCTGCACCTGCAACATACATTTCTCCAACTACTCCAGGTGGCATCGGTTGTAAATAGTTATCTAATACGTATACTTTAAGATCCGGTATACTGCACCCGATTAAACTATTTGCTCGTAAAGATACGATACTTTCATCTAATTCAATATAACTAACATGTACCGTCGTCTCCGTAATACCGTACATATTAATCAGCTTCGGTGAGTTATGAGGATGACGACTATACCAATCTTCTAATCGACTTAGTTCAAGTGCTTCTCCACCAAAAACAACATATCGTAAAGATAATGTTTGACCAATCTCTTCATTTTCACGATCTGCTTGCATCAGTTGATAGAACGCTGATGGAGTTTGGTTTAAAACAGTAACCTTTTCCTTAACAAGCAGTTGTAAAAATTCTTTCGGTGAGCGACTTACAGTATGTGGTACTACAACTAGACGCCCTCCATATAATAAAGGTCCCCAAATTTCCCAAACCGAGAAATCAAAAGCATATGAATGGAACATCGTCCACACATCGTCTGCGTCAAATTGGAACCAATGATCAGTTGCTCCTAAAAGTCTTACTACATTTTGATGAGGTATCATAACGCCTTTCGGTCTACCTGTTGAGCCTGACGTATAAATAACGTAAGCAATATGCGAAGGAGATAACGGTTTAATGCGCTCCATTTCATCAATATTGTCTTCACTATATTTCTCAATTTCTTCTATTACGTTCACATCATCAACTAAAATCTTTAGTGCCTCATCACATTCAAGTTCCACATCTGAATTTGTTAAAACACATGATGGTTTCGCATCGTGTAGCATAAATGAGATACGATCTGACGGATAATCCGGATCTAACGGAAGGTATCCCGCACCAGCTTTAAGAACAGCTAGTAAGCTCACAACCATATTTAAAGATCTCCGCATCGCTAAAGCAACGAGTTGATCAGGACCAATCCCTTTTGCTATTAACAAACGAGCTATTCTATTCGCTTTTCTATTTAGCTCTTCATAAGTTAGCTTTTCATCTTCAAAGACGACAGCAATAGAATTTGGATTTACATGAGTCTGCTTTTCAAATAATTGTGGCAATGTCATTTCAGGTACAATTTGAAAACCACCATTCCACTTTTCTAAAACTGTATTTCGCTCTGCTAAAGTTAATATTTCTAATCTACCAATTGATTGATCCGGATGTTTCGCTGCAGCATCTAATAACAGAATGAATCGTTCTATTAGTTTTTGAACCGTTTCACGTTTATATAAATCGGTACTAAACTCTAGCAATCCGTGTAAGCCTTTTGAAGTCCCATCAACTCCGTTACTCTCGCTAATTTCAAATGTTAAATCAAATTTTGCAGAGCCCACACTTTGAATTTCAAGGCTCGCTTCTAAATCTGGAACATCAAACGTCGCTTCAGGCGTATTTTGGAAAGCTAACATAACTTGAAACAGCGGATGACTATTTCGGGTACGTACTGGGTTTAACACTTCAACGAGTCGTTCAAATGGAACATCTTGATTTTCATAAGCTGCAAGATTTACGTGTTTCACTCTATTTAATAATTCTTTAAAACTTGGATCTCCTGATGTATTTGTGCGTAACACTAATGTATTTACAAATAAACCAACTATATTTGATAGCGCATCATCATTTCTTCCGGCAATTGGACTGCCAATTGGTATATCAGTACCAGCGCCTAATTTCGTAAATAAAGCACTTAGTCCTGCTTGCAACACCATAAACAAACTAACTCCATTTTTACGAGCAAGCTCTACTAACCTACTATGCATACCTTCATCTATATGAAAATGAATTGTTTCTCCGCGATAACTCGTTTCAATTGGGCGCTGGTAATCTGTAGGTAACTCCATTTGATCTGGTAAACCTTTTAGTTCCTCTTTCCAAAAATCTAATTGTGTTGAAATAATACTGTCTGGTTTTGTTTCATCACCTAATAGTTGTTGTTGCCATAGTGAATAATCTGCGTATTGAACTGGAAGGGTTTCTAGTTGAACACTATCACCTTGACATCGCGCTTTATAAGCCGCTGTAAAATCTCTCGTTAATGGTTGTAATGACCAACCATCTCCTACAATATGGTGCAAAAGAATTAGTAATACATGTTCGTTTTCACTTACTTTAAAAAGTTGCAAACGAATTGCTGGTTCGATATCAAGATTAAAACTATATCTTACAGCTTCAGACAGTGTACTTTCTAATTCATCCTTACATGTATTTGTTATAATCATTTTTAAATTCAATTTATCCATTTCTAGAATTCTTTGATATGAACTGCCAAGTGAATTCGGGAAAATCGTTCTAAGTGTTTCATGTTTCTCAACTACATCATAAAAGGCACCTTGCAATGCTTCCTCATTCATTTTTCCAGACATACGAATAACTAACGGAATATTATAAGTAGGGCTTGGACCTTCTAAACAATTTAAGAACCATAACCTGCGCTGTGCAAATGAAAGTGGAACTTCATTTGGTCTATTTGCTTTCTTAATAGCTGGTCTTGCGCTTTTTGCACGATCCAATTGTTTCGCTAATTCAGCAACAGTTGGCGATTCAAATAGTTTTCCAATTCCTAATTCCACACTTAACGTTTCACGAATCCTTGCCATTAAACGAGATGCAAGAAGCGAATGTCCACCCATTTCAAAGAAGCTATCATCAATGCTGATCCGCGAAACACCAAGTACTTCTGCAAATAAATCACATAATATTTCTTCTTTTGGATTTCTAGCAACTCGCTCATTGTTCATTCCATTAAAATCAGGAGCAGGTAATTTCTTTCTATCAACCTTACCATTTGGCGTTAATGGTAATTCTTCTAGCACAACAAATGCCGATGGTACCATATAATTCGCTAAACTTTCTGAAACATAAGAACGAATTTCTGAAAGATTAATCAGTTCCTTCTCTTCAGCAACGATATACGCAATGATTCGTTTATCATTTGGACGATCTTCTCGTACTATTACTACCGCTTGTCGAATAC
The DNA here is from genome assembly GCF_042136375.2 of Bacillus altaicus. Lineage (NCBI taxonomy): Bacteria > Bacillati > Bacillota > Bacilli > Caryophanales > Bacillaceae > Bacillus > Bacillus altaicus. The sequence goes on from NZ_CM143394.1 coordinate 3,216,700, forward strand.
TTTGATGCCCTTGTAATACCGTTTCAATTTCAGCTAATTCAATTCGGAAACCACGAATTTTAATTTGATGATCTGCGCGACTAATGTACTCTAACACACCATCGGTACGCCATTTCACAAGATCACCTGTGCGATACATACGTGCTCCTGGTTCTTCATAAGGATTTGCAACAAACCTTTCAGCTGTTAACTCAGGTTTTCCTAAATATCCGTTCGCAAGTCCTTCACCTGCAATATATAATTCACCAATAACTCCAGGTGGAACTGGTTGTAACCCTGTATCTAACACATACACTTCAGTATTCCAAATTGGCTTTCCAATAGGAGGTATACCACTTTCACTTTCATCAATGTTCATGAAGGTAGACCAAATTGTCGTTTCAGTTGGTCCATATAAGTTTGTTATAGAGCAACCTAATTCTTTTAATTTATTTGCTAAATGTGCTGGAAGAGCTTCACCACCAACGAGTACGTTTAGCCCTTGTAGCCTCTCTGGATATTCATTTACTAACGCCTGCCAGAGCGTCGGTGTAGCTTGCATAATTGTCACTCTTTCTTCTTGTAAAAGTGTCGTTAATGCCGAAGGCTCTTGGATTACTTCTTTTTGAGCAATTGTTATACTTGCACCACTAATAAGAGGTAAATATATTTCTAGAGCAGAAATATCAAACGCAAACGTTGTAACTGCTAATAAATGATCGTTTTCATTTAATGAAAACATGTCTTGCATAGCCAATAAGAAGTTACTTAAACCTTTCATAGGAACAATTACACCTTTTGGATTGCCGGTTGATCCTGACGTGTAAATTGTATAAGCTGGGTTTAAAGGTGATTCATTATTCTTAAATCGTATATTCATATGAGAATATGTTTTTAACGCTAGTTTCGTTTCTTCACTATCTAATACGATTTTTTTAATATCATTTTCTATAACTAAATCTGATGAAACAGATGAATGTGTTATGATACAAACTGGATTTGCATCATTTACTATATAATTAATCCGCTCGGCTGGGTATTCTGGATCTATTGGTAAATACGCTGCACCAGCCTTTAGGACTGCTAGCATACTAACTACCATTTCTATTGATCTTGGAAATACTAAGGCTACAAACTGATTTGCTTCTATTCCTTCTTCTACTAAATAGTTTGCAAGTTCATTCGCTCGTTCATTCAGCTCTTTATACGTAAGTTTTATCCCGTTACAAATAACCGCTATTTTATTTGGATTATTTCGTACTTGTTTTTCAAATAATATAGGTAGATTGATTAGCTCTTCAGCTTCCTTAGTTTCATTCCATTCAAATAGAACTTTACGATTTTCTTCAGGAAGAGTAATGTTTATTTTTCCAATCGGCTCGTCTTTGTGATAATTAGTTATCACTAATTCTAATAGATTCATAAATCTTTCTTTATGCAATGCTAGTTCCGTATCGCTATATACTTCCGGATTCGCATCAAAATGAATCATTAACTCATTTTCATCGAAGCGTTTATATACATTTATCGATAAATCATCGACTGGTCCTGCTGATAAATTATGTGTAATACCACGATTCCCAGCAAATTTAAGCCCATAATCAAAAGGCATAACATTCACTAATGGCCCAAATAATCTTTGATTTTCACCTAGTAACTTCAAGTCTCTTCTTAATTCCTCATGACGATATTTATAATGACGACGTACGTCTCGAATTTCTTTAGAAACTTGCTGTATTAATTCTGCAAGAGTTATATTTGGAGTTACAGTGAGACGCAGTGGAACTAAATTCATTACCATGCTTGGTGTATGAATGGATACAGAACCTAGACGCCCCATCATTGGCAAACCTAAAACAATATCATTTGCACCTGTTAACTTATGCATATAAATACTTGTTACAGCTACAACAAATTCGGGCCAACTCGTTAACGAAATATTGATATCTTCTAGTAAAGTTTTCGTACTAGAATTTGATAAATAAGCAATTTCTCGTGAAAATCCATTTGATGTTCTCGGCGCTCGTTCTGCCAAACTTACAACTTCCGGTTCATCTGCAAACTTCTCTAACCAAAAAGTACGATCTTCCTGAAATTGTTTAGATTCACGATACTCATTATCTTCTTGTACAATTTTTGCAAGAGAGCCAAATGGCTTTTCATTCTTGTTTGTTTCTTCTATAAGTGATGTATACTCATTCGCTACCTTTTGGCTAAGAAGTGAAAATCCATAGCCATCCATCACAATGTGATGGATGCGCTGATACCAAAAGAAACGATTATTTTCAATTTGAATAAGTGCTTCAGTAAATAATTTATCCTCTGTTAAATCCACGGGCATAGATAAATCATTTTTCATCCATACCTTAGCAGCTTCTTCAGGATTTTCCTCTTTACGAACGTCAATAAAATGCATATGAAACTTTGAAGATTCCTCAATGACTTGCCATGGGCCAATTTCATCCTCTTCGAAACGAACATGAAGTGCTTCTGCTTCTGTTACAACTTTACGTACAGCTAACTCGAAAATTTCTTGATTAATATTCCCATTTATTTCTATATATTCCCCAGTATTATAAATCGGACTAAGCGGATCTAATTGTTGCGCAAACCACATACCAGACTGCGCAGATGATAATGAATGACGAATCTTTTGACTGTTAGGCATTCTTTACTACCCCTTTATTATGTAGTCTATTTGTTACAGCACTTGTGCTGCTTGTGAAGATAGTAAACGGTACCAATCATCAACAGTTGGACGTTCTGCTAAATCTGCAAAAGTGATTTCTTTCCCTTCGCGACGCCATTTCTCTACTAAACTCATAATTCTGACCGAATCAAGTCCTCTATTTAATAAGTCTTCATCAACTTCAATACTCCCTACTGGCTCTCGGAGTAGTTGTGCAACTAGTTCATGCACTTCCTGTAAAGTGATTCCTTCACTCTCATCGCCTTTTACACTTTGTAAATCTTTTAATAGTAAGTTTGTTGATGTCGTTACTGCACATCTATTAGATGCATACTCCAATGCTTGTTTATGATGCTCTAGTGAAAAATCAGCAACTGCATCTGCTACAAAAAATGGCTGGATACCATCCATAAATGCTTCACAAGCTGTTAAAAGGCAGCCAATATGCGCATAAATACCGCAAATAATAAGCTGATCTCTTCCTTGTTCATTTAAAATTTCTAATAGATTCGTCTTTTTAAATGCACTATATCTCCATTTTGTTAGGAATATATCATCCTCATCTGGAGTAAGTTCATCGACAATTTTCTTTTTATCTGGTCCAGCAGGAATACCGTCACCCCAAAAGTCTTGTAATAACCCTCGTTGTTCTAACGTTTGTCCACCAGGTTGTGCTGTATAAACAACTGGTATACCAAGTTCCTTGCATCTTTCTCTTATCACCTTAATATTTGAAATTAGTTCTATTTTTGGCGATTCTGTATCGCTATATGCATCAAGAAAATATTCTTGCATGTCATGGATTAGAAGAACCGCACGTTTCGGATCTGGCGTCCAATTCACTTTATTTTTTGGTAGTTCTGATTCAATTGGCATTTTATATACTGAAATAGATGGGATAGCCATCTAATCACTTCCTTCCGATTTTAATAGTTCTTTATCGTTTTAGTGTAATAAGTTTTTCAGCAATTGCTTTACGTAATTCTTTTTTGCTTACTTTTCCAACACCTGTTTGCGGGAATGATTCAATAAATTCAATTCGATCTGGAATCTTATAAGCCGCTATACCACGTTCTCTTAAGAACGTTTTTAATTCACTTACAGTTGGAGATTGTCCGCGAGCTATAACAAAAGCGCAAGTACGTTCTCCTAAATAATCGTCAGGCATAGATACAATTGCTACATCATGTACTGCATCATGTGCTAATAGATGATTTTCAACTTCTTCCGCAGCAACCTTCTCACCTCCACGGTTAATTTGATCTTTATCTCTTCCTTCTACAACGATGTAACCTTGTTCATTTACTTTTACCAGATCACCTGTGCGATAAAATCCGTCACTTGTAAATGATCGTGCATTATGCTCTTCCGCTTTATAATAACCACGAATTGTGTATGGCCCTCGTGTTAATAAACTACCTACTTCACCAAGCTTTACATCGTTATCATTTTCATCAACAACTCTTACTTCATCGAACGTAGACATCGGTCTACCTTGCGTATGAATAATAATTTCTTCGTGATCATCTAATCTTGTATAATTTACCAATCCTTCCGCCATACCAAATACTTGTTGCAATGTACATCCGAATGTAGGGCGTATTCGTTTTGCAACTTCAGCGCTAAATTTCGCACCTCCTACTTGAAGTACTTGTAGGCTCGATAAATCGTTAGTACGCGAATCCACTGCATCAAGCCAAATCATTGCTAATGGTGGTACGAGAGCTGTAATCGTAACTTTTTCCTTTTCGATAAGAGCAAATGCCTCATCTGGACTACCTCCAGTTGCCAACACTACTTTTCCACCCGCATAAAAAGTTCCAAACGTCCCTGGAGAACTCATCGGGTAATTGTGTGCTACTGGAAGAACTGCCATATAGACACTTTCTGCATTTAAATTACAAATCTCAGCGCTAACACGTAAACTATAAATATAGTCATCATGTGTTCTAGGAATTAATTTAGAAAGTCCTGTTGTCCCTCCTGATAATTGGAGAAACGCAACATCACTTGGCTGAACTTCTGGTAACGGAACCGGATCCATATAAAGATCAGTTATGTTCACAAATTCTTCTTCTTCCCCCACTACGATTACATGTTGTAAAGTGGGAACTTTCTCTTTCACTTCTCTTGCTAGTTTTCGGTAATCAAAGCCGAGAGTCTTATCTGAAATAACGTAAGCACTCGCCTCACCAAACTCGCAAAAATAACTAATTTCACTGCTTCGATGTGAAGGTAGTGCAAAAACAGGAAGCGCTCCAATTCGAAATAGTGCAAAACATATTTCGAAAAACTCTATAATGTTAGGTAATTGGATTACAACTCGATCCTCTTGCTTTATTCCTAAATTCAGTAAACCTGCAGCTAAGCAATCTACCTTTTTATCAAGTTCACTATAGGTTATTTGTGTATTACCGCTTACAACCGCAATTTGATTTCCATATTTTTCAGCACGCTCTCTTAACACTCCGCCAAATGTTTCACCAAGCCAACATCCTTCTTCTCGATAACGGTCCGATAATTCTTTTGGCCATTCCGTATAACCTGCTAACATTCTTTCATCCCCCTACTTTTCATTCAATGAGCTATCACTTAACCCTAAAGCTTTCAGCATTGTTTGGAATTTAGCTGATGTTTCTGCTAACTCCTCTTCGGGCTTAGACTCAGCAACAACTCCAGCACCTGCATATAAGCGAAGTGTATTTTCTTGCACTTCAGCACATCGAATTGTAACAATCCATTCGCCATCTCCATTTAAATCGCTCCACCCTAACATTCCTGTAAAGAATTCACGGTCAAATGGCTCAATTTTTTGAATAGCCTCTCTCGCTTCTTCCATTGGAGTTCCGCAAACTGCTGGCGTTGGATGAAGGGCAATTGCTAATTCTAAAGAAGAAGTATTGGGATCTTTAAGTTCACCTTTCACTTCTGTAGACAAATGCCACATTGCTTCACTATGAATAACTGATGGCTTTTCTGGAACGTGTAATGTATGACAATACGGACGAAGTACTGTGGCAACCGCTTCAACTACTACCGCATGTTCATGTAAATCTTTTGGAGAAGAAAGTAATTCCTCTGCTCTTCTTTTATCTTCAACTGGATCGTCACTTCGTGGTCTTGAACCAGCTAATGGATTAGAAACGACTTGCATACCACTACGTGAAACAAGCAATTCAGGGCTTGCTCCAATTAATGTCTTACTTTTTTCTTTTTCATCTTTCGGTAAATTAACTGCAAATGTGTAGCCGTGCTTATTATGTTCTGCTAACTCACGAAGAAGCTTTTGTTTATCAATTACCTCGGAAGACTTAACATCCAACGACCTAGATAGAACGATTTTCTTTAAATCTCCGTCCTGAATTTTTGCTATTCCTTGCTTCACACCATCCATATAAACTTCAGGAGCTGGAACCGGTGTCATTTCAAATATCATTTTCTCATTTCGTTTTATCTCATCTGTTGTCTCTAACTGTAAACGCTCAGTAATTCTACTATGTTCTGGTACGATAAGTTGAACTTCTTTTCTACGATCAAATGGCAAAGCACCAACAACGATAGGATTCGGATTTCCGGCTTGTTTTGCATTACTTAATACCGCTTGTACAAGTTCTGGAAAACTTTCAATTTCACGATGTTTTACTGTAGTAAACTCTCCTTCTGTCAATATTGTTCGAGTTGGTGAAGCAAAAAAGAACGAAGATTCAGTCTTATAATCTTCTAATGATTTTTCTGACAGTTCCTTTACGGCTGTAAGTTCATTCATAGTACTAAAACCTCCTGAATTTTTTATTAAACTCCTAATGTAGCTCCGCCATCGACACATAAATTGTGCATTGTAATATGACTCGCTTTATCTGAAGCTAAAAACAATACTGCTTCAGCAATTTCTGAAGGTTGTGCAATCTTTTGTAACGGTATACCGAGTCTATATGTATTTTGAGAACCAGCAACTATATTTTCAGCTCCATTCCCATCAGCCCATAGTAATCTTTGCATTTCAGTTTCAGTAGAACCTGGAGAAACTAAGTTACAACGAATATTGTATGCTGCGAGCTCTAATCCTAAACACTTCATGAACATCGTCGTTGCAGCTTTTGATGCAGCATACGCAGCCATCTCCATTCTCGGAGTATTTGCCGCATTTGAACCAACTGTAACAATTGCCCCTGACTTCCTTAACATCATATGTTTACTTACTGCTCGAGACATATAGAAAACGCCTGTAGTATTTACAGAGAATGTTTTATTCCACTCTTCGTCACTTAAAGAGTGAATCGCTCCCATACGTAAAACCCCTGCAACATTTATTAATATATCTATTGGTGCTATTTCATTTTCAATTCGTTTTACTACATCTTCAACAGCGGTGCTATCACTCACATCTAAATGAAATGTCTTAATACGTGTTTCATATGATGCATAATGATTTAATATCATATTTAGACCTTCTTCATTTTGATCAACCGCAATAACTGTAGCTCCTCTTTCTAAAAACATTTCTGCTACAACACTACCTATACCTTGCGCTGCACCTGTTACTAAAACTGTTTTCCCATCAAATTCCCCTAGGCTCATTTCCTCTATCCTTTCATATAAAAATTAATCAAGTTTAACAACGTTAGTGATAACGATTTTCATTATCACTAACGTTGTTAAAATAATACACTTACTAAACTAATTGGTCAAGTGTACTTTTCATCAAAACGAAACTAATTGATAATGATTTTCATTTTCTCTACCTACATCGAAATGATAATGTTTCTCAATATACTTGTCAATCTTTTTTTATTTTTCAGATAAAATATTTTTATGTTTCTATGCCAGACTGCATCTATAAGCATTAAAACGTACTTTAAATAAAAATTTAATCCATAATTCCTTATCATCTTTTTTGTAATTGAAAAAGAGAACCTGTAGATTTCTTCACCTACAATACTTTATCAAAAATTCAAGTTTTTCTTTTCTCAATATTTTTCTGAAAATATTTTATTTTACATCTTTCATTTCTCAATAAATATCCTATATATAATCTAAGATTTTCATATATTATGCGTGACTCAATAATATTCCAATATAATCCAATTCGGTGTTTTAATGACTCTTTTATCAGTAAATTCCCGTAAATAATAAAGACTGGTTAGAGAAAAACTATTAAAATTAGTTCATAAAGAAAAAAGCACCCTATTTAATAGGGTACTTTTTAGTTACAGTAGTGTAATAGAAGATTTAAACACTTATGCTACGCTGCTATATTCTTCTTCTTTTTCTTTTTTCTGCTTAGGCACTTGGATTAAAAGTGCGATAATAAATGACACGACACATAATACGCCGATCACCATGAAAGTTGGTTTGAACCCACCTAAAACTGCACCGATAAAGGAACCTGCAAGCGCTCCAAATCCAAAGCCTTGATACACAATTCCGTAGTTTTTACTATGATTTTTCATACCGAAGAAATCACCAACAATAGCTGGAAAAATAGTGATATTTCCACCAAAGCAAAACGCTACACTTGCTACACAGACGAAGTAGATACCATAATTTAAATCTACGAAACTTAGAACCAAGACTGAAGTCGCCATAGCAACAAAAGTACCAGTAACGATTTTTAAGCGGCCGATTTTATCTGATAAAGGTCCTAGAATAATACGACCTAATGTATTGAAAATTGCAACCATAGCGACAGCATTAGCTGCTGTTGCTGCACTAAGCCCTACAAGTTGAACACCGATGTCTTTTACCATACCAATTAAGTATAAGCCACTCATACATGATGTAAATAACATAATAAATAACAAGTATACTTCTTTTGTGCCTAGCATTTCTTTTGTTGTATATTCCTGAGTTTTTGTTGCATGAACTGTACCTTGTTCAGAAGCTTGATGGATCAAACAAGCACCAATTACTATCATAGCTGTAACAATTAAACCCCAGTATATAAACGCTTGCGATACACCAACTGAATCAATCAACATTGCGTTTATGTATTTAAATATTAGGCTACCTGTACCATATGCAGAGACAGATATACCGGCGATTAAACCTTTACGCTCTGGAAACCACTTTATTAAATTGGATAGCGAAGTGATATATGCTGTACCATCTGCGTAACCTACAACAACTCCTGCTAGTACATAAAGCATTAATAATGAGGAAGCTTGTGAACTAAGTATTAATCCAATTCCTAATGCTAGTCCAGCTATCATAATAAGTTTACGAAGTCCCCATTTTTCTTGCAATTTACTCGCAAACAAAGTTGAAAACGCTAAAGAAAGGCTAGTAATTGAGAAAGTTATAGCAACAGCGTTAAGACTCCAACCGTATTTACTCACTAAGGGCTGATTGAATAAACTCCATGTATATATCGTTCCAAGCCCCATTTGTACTATGACTGTGCCAAGGACAACAAGCCATGGATTAACCGATGATTTCTTCATACCATCTCTCCTCCTCTTTCTATTTCAATGCTATTCGCTAAATATGCTTTTTTCATTTTCATTTTCGCCACCTCATTTGATTTAACAACTTCATTGTATAGGGTATTACCCGTCATGTAAGCACTTACAAGACGGAGCGTCAAATATATGGAATCAGTTACAGAAAACGAAGGGTGAAATGCAAAAAACTACTTGTTAAATACGTAGTAGTTTTTATAATGTTTTACATCAATACGACTTATGTGTGTTTTCATATCCTCTTTTATACAAAGTTATGCGCCCTGTTACACCATGGCTGGACTTCAAAATTTTGATTATCCTATACAAACAAAAAAACACCATATTCTTTTTAACTCTCCAGCTTTATAACATGTTGCGTCTGTATTTCTTGATACAAATCATTTAATAGTCTTGTAATCTGGCTTCTCATTACAATGCTTGTAATCAAAAATTCCATCATTTATACGTTTCCACTTCCGTATATCTTGTTTTCCTAACGAAACATACAGAATTACAACGTTTTTTTACAATTTTCTACATAAAAATAGAAAATATATAATTCATTTACATAATGTTGCACTTTAATTTTTATTAAACAACAAATATTTTATTGATAAATAAAAACTAAACATTCACTAATATATCTATACGTGGTTTAATATATATAATAAACAAACATTTCTGACTTTTATGAGGAGGTACTATGAAAGCAAACGTAGGGGATACTATACTATTTCAACGAAATAACTTAAAGATCACAGCATCTGTACTAAAACTATACACTGAATCGGTCTTAGTTGAAGTTACAGATGTAAGCGGTGGTACTTTTGAATTTGACCGAACAATTGTAAATCATAAAAACTATAAAATTTTAAATGCAAATAAATAAAACAATACAAAATAGCCCCCGCTTAACAGCGGAGGCTATTTTGTATAATAACACTTCATTAATTTACATATCCTAAAACATTAACAATCTTGCTTGCTTTTAAATTATTAATGTAATAATAAATTTCCAATCCTCTTCTTTCAGCTCTTAGCACCTTACCTTTCATTTTTGATAAATGCTGCGAAACAGTCGATTGAGGAATATTTAATATTTCTGTTAATTGCGTTACATTACAAGTTTTGCGCACACTTAATTCATTTACAATTTGTAATCGTATTGGATGCGCCATTATTTTTAAAATGTCCACATCTTCTTCAGTAACTAAACTTTTTTTTATCTCGCTCGTATATGTTGTCATAAGACATTCCCCTTTTATTTGAATTCCTTTTTATTAAAATTTGCTTCTACATAAAATGTAATCTCTAACATACAATTAAGACCCTTATATAGAAATAATAGGATTTTAATTATTTAAAAACAGCAATACTATTTATTTTATTTATTTGGTACATATACATAATACAATTTTAATATGTGCTGCATGTGAAGTTAGCATAAATTTATGGTGAAGATTCTTCATTCATTTATACATAAACTGATAGGACTTCTTCGTAGTTCATTTATTATTTCGATTGGCTTATTGTCTTTTATATAGATGCGAGGTATCCTTCTACTTAACATACAAGTAATCTCATAATTAATTGTACTTAATATATCTGCAACGCAATCTACACTTATTGATTCCTCGCCTTGATTACCATAAAAGACCACTTCACCCCCAACATGTATTGGCATGATTTTTGTTACGTCCAACATTAACTGGTCCATACAAATACGTCCTATAATAGGAACTTTCATACCCTTTATTAATACAAACCCTTTATTCGAGAGTTGCCTGCTGACACCATCCGCATATCCAATCGGTATCGTCGCAATCCATTCTTCTCCTGTCGCTGTATATGTTGCTCCATAGCCAACCCCATTTCCTTTTTTTACTTTTTTGATATGCGCAACTTTTGATTTAAATGTCAGGATAGGCTGTAACGAAATAGCTTCTTGATTGACATCTGCAGATGGATAGAGACCGTATAACGCGATTCCAAGGCGGACCATATTTCCTTTTGTTTCTCTCATATCAATTGTAGCAGCACTATTATTGGCATGAATCCATGGAATAACAATTTGTAACTCTTCTGCTTTGCTTACTGCTTTTTGAAATACCTCTTGTTGCATGAGAGTATACATTTTATCCCTTTCATCTGCACAAGCGAAGTGCGTGTACATTCCTTCAACCTGAATATATTTTGTACACTTTAATGTTTGTAAAAACAATGTGACTTCATTAAGTTGTAAACCGAGTCGGCTCATTCCAGTGTCAATTTTAATATGGATGTACGCATTCTTTTCCATTTGTGAAGCAACCTCTTCTATAGCATGCAAATCCTCAATTGTATATACTGTCATGCTTAAATCATACGTAATTGCATCCACTATCGCTTCATACGGTGTGTATCCAAAGATTAATATTGGTACAGTTATACCAGCTTCTCTAAGTTCAATTCCTTCATCTACAAACGCAACTGCCAAGTGACTTGTGCCTGCCTCTATTACCGCCTTCGCAATCGGAACTGCCCCGTGTCCATAGGCATTCGCTTTTACAACTGTCATAATCGCTGTACCAAATGGAATAGCTTGTTTGTACTGTTGGAAATTACGTTGCAGTGCATTTAAATCAACTTCAATAATAGTATGTCTACCGTAGTTAACATTCATAATTTATTTACCTCCTATATTAAGCTATCAAAAATGCTCTTCCTGAAGAGCCAAGTTCATGAATCCGTAAAAGTCATTAGTATTCAAACGAAAATCCGTCGGTTATTATTTTTTTAGTATTCCTTCAGTTATTTTTACCTCGTAGCCTTCCGTGAGCTAAAATCGTTAAAAATCACATTCACTCTCACCCTCATATTTTTACATATCTTCACCTATCCAAAAAGATACACACATTATGTATTTTTACAGTCTAGTGGTATGGTGGAGAGGTATAGATATACATCTTTGTAATACAATTGCTTTTCGAAGTAATACTATATGAGTAATAAATATATCTACTGTATAAAAATATTCATAAGATGACGTCATGTCCTACAACTATATAATTTAACAATTCATTTTTAAGGTAATTTCAATGTATATTAACCATTTTAATATATTAATATATAGTTTTTTAATTGATAATTAGGAGGCTGTTTTAAAGTGAATTACAAAAAGGGTATTTTAGTTGGTCTTATATGTGTATTTGTATTTTCATTAAGTGGTTGTAATTTTATCGATGGGTTTAAACGCGGATTTGCTTCTAAAACGGAAAAGGTAGAAAACCAGGAGGGAAAATAAATCCGTACAAAAAAGACGACATTTTATATGTCGTCTTTTTTGTTTCAACTTTAAAGTGAACTCTCATTATTACTTTTTTGCACCAAAGCCCGTCAGTCATTCCTTAGTTCAAAACCAGTAAAAGCTTACACTGTTTTCCATAATGATAAAGCATAAATCCAGTTTGGATCCCCATTTCCTTGGTAATTTTGGACAGCTTCATACACTTTCCCTTCGTGTACGACTCTATCTCCCTTTTTATATGCCTTTTTTGAATTCCACGCTTCGTATGAAGCGCTTTCAGTTTTTGTGGTAACTGTGAATACATCGCTTTGTATTGATTCATTACCAGCTACATCAACAGCTTTCACCGCATATTTATATGTAGTATTAGCAAGCAAATTTTTGTCCATATGAGAAGTAGTGTTGGATGTTCCAATTTTTTTCATTACGCCTGATATTTCTCTGTAAATATCGTAATGGTCTACACCGTCATTATCGTCAGACGGACTCCACATCAGATCAACACTTGATGCTGTCGTTCCCATGCTGTGTAATCCTTTTGGCTGTGTAGGTGCTTCTGTATCAAGAGTCGCTACTGATGTTTTCACTTTAACTGCCGTACTTTCTTTCGATACATTTCCAGCTGCGTCAATCGCTTTTACAGTATAAGAGTATTCAGTACTTGGTTGTAATTGTTTATCAATAAAATGAGTGCCTGGTACTGTGTCAATAATCTCTCCATTGCGTAGGACCTGATAACCTTTTACCCCTACATTATCCGTAGAAGCGTTCCATGCTAGTTCTACACTATTTGCTGTAACTTTTGTTGCCTCAAGCCCATTTGGATTACTTGGTGCTTCTGTGTCTGGTTTTTCATTATTGACTAGATTTACATCAATTACATTATAGAATGCATTTGCTGTATCAGCTACATCCCATACCGCTAAAATAACATGGTATCCACTACGATCAGTAGGTACGTTAATTTTGTGATTTAAATTGTTTGAAGCTGCAGAACCATCATGTTGTACAGTTCCAATTGGCTCAAAGTCAGCTCTTGTTAGCGGTTTATTTGGATTCCAATTCTTTTTCGTAATGTAGTAATGCCATTGGCTAGTTAAGTGAGGAGCTGTATATTTCCATGTAAACGTATTCTCTCCACCAGTTATCGTATTTTTAAACCAACGATCTGCTGTTTGTTGATCTAGAATACCACCAAATTTACCACCTGCAGAAGCTATTTGTCCATCAACTGGGCCACCTTGTGGAAATCCTTTTGGAGCTTCTAAACTTTGTGGTTCATACATAACACTTCCGCAGTTCATGTTCAGTGCGCCGTAAGTTGGGCTACATAAAGCAGAACGACTTCCAGGTTTTTCAACAAAACCGTGTGCATATGCATTTTGAGGAATGAGAGTCGTGCCTATGATTCCAGCCGTTAATGCAACGGCTCCCAGGCTTTTCTTGTTCATCTTCATATTTAGTAGGTGTTTTAAAATTCGATTATTCATGTTCGTATCCCCTTCTTGTTATACTTCGTAGTGTGATGAGGGCTTTGATGCAAAAGAATAACAATAAAGACACTTGTTTTGGGGAGTGCGTAAGAAACGCACACTTAATAATGAACGAATGTTTCATTCATTATTATTAAATATTTAACTTTACGGATATATCGTGACATATAAACTACTGAAACTTGTGCAGAAGTTGTGCAGAAACGTTGAACTTAATCCTAACACTTGCTAAATATTAAATTCACTTAGATGCTTATACATACAACTTCTTCATTTTTAACACATGGTAGGCGTTTGTATATACTATTGGGGATTTTATATGCCTACACCGTCACAAGAACAAGTTGAAGAAGCTCGTGAAACGTATGTCAGTCGTATTATTTTAGTTGGTGGATCAGCTTTATTTTTAACAGGTGGTGTTATATCGGCAATTTCAGCCTTTAAAAGTTATAACCGTTTGGCAAATACGCCACCTTCTTCAGACAACTCATAGATATATAGCAAAAGGCAGTCTCAACGTGAAACTGCCTTTTGTTTGTCATAATGTCCACATTTAATCCACTAGCAGAATTTATCTACTTCTCTTTTGTAAGATTTCCAGTAAAGTTAGAGGTCGCACAAAACGCGTTTCACAAACTTTGAAGAAAAACGAAAAAAAATTAGGAAGGGAACATATAATCTCTCCCCTTCCTAAAGTATTTAATATTAAAGAACAATTTCAGAAAAGCTCGACGAGGTATTCCAAAAGCGTGACTAGTAATAAAAATCGAAACAAATCTACCTATTTCACTACGAACCTCGTCTGACTACACCCATCCTTCTGCTTCGTTACCTCTAATACAGCTGGCATTGCGTTTTTCAGTTCTTGAACGTGTGAAATTACGCCGATAAAGCGGCCTGATTTTTGCAAGTCGATTAGGGCGTCAACTGCTTTCGTTAATGACTCTTCATCTAATGAGCCGAACCCTTCATCGATAAACATCGTTTCGATGGAAATTCCACCCTCATACGCTTGAATTACATCTGCCATTCCAAGCGCTAGGCAAAGTGATGCGTTAAATTTCTCACCGCCAGATAATGTTTTTACATCTCGGGTTTGACCTGTATATGCATCGTATACATCTAAGCCTAATCCACTTTGTCGATTTCTCTTTTCAACTCGTTCGCTTCGCTTTAAATAAAATTGTCCATTTGATAATTTACGTAGTCGTTCGTTCGCAATTTGAACAATTTGTTCTAAATACTCAATTAAGATGTAACGTTCAAAGGATATACGACTATCGTTATCCCCTTTCATTACTTCATATAAATCAACAAGTTCTTGGAATGCTTTCTCTTCCTCATGAATTTGTTCATCAATTCGTTTAATATTTTCATGTAAATCCGTAATATATGCTGCGGCATTTTGAGCACGTTGTCGTTTTTCTTTAATAATATCAAGGTTAATTTCCAATTCTTTCACTTGCTCATCTAATGAAGAAATATCCATGTACTCTTTATCTTTTAATCCTGCCTTTAATTCTTCAATTTGTTTTGTAAGTACTTCTAGAGATGAGTAATAACTTTGGATTTCTTGTTGTAACTTATCCATCTCGGCATCATTTAATTTAGCTGTTGTATATGTTAATTGATCTGTAAATCCACTTTGTTCTAGCTCTTTCATAAAGCGTGTGAAAGTCTCTTCTTTCTTCTCTTTTGCACTATTAAATTGATTAGAAGTACTATCATGTTCTGCTTGAATACGTATATTTTCATTTTGCCAATGTTGATACGCTTCTTGTACTTTCTCCCATTCATCTTCCATTAACCTGAGTTCTTGTAGAGCTTGGTCAAACTGTACTTTCCAAGCTTGTACCGTTTGCAAGCTTTCCGGAATATTTTGCTTATCATGTTCATATGACATACGAAGCTGCATACACTCCATTTCAGTACGGTGCTGTATTGTTTCTACTTCACGCTTTTGTTTCTGGAGTTCTTCTACTTTTTCTTCTACGCTTTTTATATTCACAGCAATTTGCTTACGCGTTTCTTCACTTGCTTTTAACGCATTAACATCTGCTACTAATTGCTTTCCTTTTTGAACGAGCGCCCTATATGTTTCTACTAATTCTTCTGAGCGATACCCTCGCTTTAGGACTTCTTCTATCACTTGTTCATATTGAACTCGATAGAAATTCCACTTTTCTTCTAATTGAACATGTGATTTTTCCGCAACGGTTTTCTTTTCTCTTAGCCCATTTAACTCTTTTTCATCAATTGCATTACTTTGCTCTGTAGCTTTTTTCGGGTGATCCATACTACCACATACTGGACAAGATTCACCATCATGTAAATGAAGAGCTAATATACCAGCTTGCTCACCTAACCAGCGGCGTTCCATAGTTTCATACGCACTAACTGCAAGTTGCATCTTATGAAACGCAATTTCTTTTTCTTGCTCGTATTTTTGTTTTTCTTGCCATACATCATATGCCTGCTTTAATACTTTTGCATCTTCTCGCATATTCGTTAGTTCTTCTACTTTAGCTACATATTGTTCAAGCGCTACTTCTAATTGCTGTAATTCGCCAGACATTCTTTGTTTTTCATTTGTATGCGCTTCTAGTTGTTCATCTAACTTTTGCATACCTTCTTTTAATTTCCCTATTTGAATTTCAGCATTTTGCAAATTCAACTTTTTCTCAGCTAATGATGCAATAATTGGTTGTAACTCTTCTAGTCTTTGAACTTGTTTTTTAGCATTTTCTCGCTCAGATGCCTTATTCTTTAATGCTTCAAATTTCTCCTGAGCAAGTTCAAAACTGTTCATTATATGTTCTTTTTTTGCGATTATCTGTTTTAACAAACTTTCAGACTGCTGTTCATATTGCATCGCTTCCTCATACCATTGCTCAAATGGTAATAATCGCTTCGCCTGTTCCGCATGTTTAAAAGATTTTTCTTTCATTTCGATTACGGCACGGTTTTCTTGTAAAGTACTGTACTTCTCATTCTTTTGTTCTAAATCCTTGAATTTCTCATTTACAGCTTTTGCTGCATGAAAACGTGCCTCTGCTTCTTTTAATTGTTTCGTTTTGTCATTTTGTTCTAAGTGTAATTGCTCAACCTCTGCATTGTACCAAATTGTTTCTTGTTCTAATGCCTCTACTACTTGATGTGTATTTACATGCTCTTGCTCCACTAATGTCTCTAATAATGCCCCATCACGTATTGGTAATTTAAATACATTACGGAAATATAGCTCACGTTCTTTTTGTTTTTCTTGTAAGACGTCTTTCCATTGTTTACGCTTTTGATCTAATATCTCACGCATTAATTTATAACGATCTGTTTTAAAAATGCGGCGTAGTATTTCTTCTTTATTTTCCGTTTCAGATGTTAATAATTTTCGGAACTCTCCTTGCGGTAACATGACAATTTGGCTAAATTGATGTTTACTTAATCCAATTAAATCTTCAACTTTTTTATTTACATCCGTTACATGAAAACGATCGACACATGGAACTTTTTCCTCATCAATTACTTCATATAATTCGACTGCATGTCCTGTAATTGTTTTATTTCCTTGTTTTTTATGGCCCAGTTGTCGTTTAATTTCATAACTTTTTCCTTTTAATTGAAAAGTTAATTCCACACTTGTATAAACATCATCATCAGCAAATTGGCTACGAAGCATGTTTGTATCACTGCGCTCTTCTCCACTAGCCTCTCCATACAACACATAACAAATCGCATCAAAAATCGTTGTCTTTCCAGCTCCTGTATTTCCAGAAATAGCGAAAATACGATGCTCACCAAGATCTTTAAAATCGATTACTTCTTTCTGTTTATATGGACCAAATGCGGTCATTATAAGCTGAATCGGTCTCATCCTCGTTCACCTTCCCGTTCTTGCACTGTTTGCAAAACATCTAAAAATAGACGTTCTTTCTCTTCTGATAAATCTAGCCCTTTCATTTCTTTATAAAATGCTTTTAAAAGAGATAAATCATCCGTTTTATGTCTTGAAACAGTTACTTCATTTTCATCTGTGAACTCTCGTCTTTGAATAGATCTTTCAACATGCATTGCATTTGGGTATACAGAACGTATTTTTTCCATTGGCTGCAAGACAGGATTTTCATCTAATAATTTCACAAATACATAATCTTCACTCACTGGATGAAGCAATAAATCGTCTATTTTCGCTTCTACTGTACGCATTTTACGACGTGGTGTAAGTAAACGTTTTTCAATTGTTGTTTCACCTTTTTCATCCAGTTCCACAATATAATATCCTTTTTTATGCTTTTCTTCAGAAATAGAATATGCAAGTGGTGAACCTGAATAACGAATTGTCTCATTACGTACAAAATGCGCTTGATGTAAATGGCCAAGCGCCGTGTAATGAAACTTATCAAAATAATGACTATTTACATATTCAGCACCACCAATTGAAAGTGGTCGTTCCGCATCACTCGTATTTTCCTCTGCCTCTCCTGAAGAAGTTACAAATGCATGTCCTACAAATATGTGTCTCGCTTCTTTATCCATCGTTTCAGAGAGTTCGTTCATAAAAATACGCATCGCGTCATCATGAGAACGAACATCTTCATTTTTCAATATATGTCTAACAATACTTGGATCTGCATACGGAACGAGATGGAAATGGACCTCTCCGTATTCATCATTTAAAACAACAGGATTGTATGGAAATTGAAATTGTCCAACAATATGTAATCCTTGTTTTTTCATTAAATTACTACCAAAATGTATGCGGTCCGGACTATCGTGGTTTCCTGCAACTGCGATTATTGGTGTTTGTAAATCAATAACTATCTTTTGTAATACATCATTTAATAAGTCTACTGCTTCTGTAGGTGGAATTGCTCGGTCATATAAATCTCCTGCAATAATTACAGCATCCGGTTTTTCTTCTTCCACAGCTTGTACAAACTGATCTAACACATTTTTTTGATCTTCAGTCATATATACACCATGAACAAGCTTACCTAAATGCCAATCCGCTGTATGAAAAAACTTCATATTACCCTTCTCCTTTTAATTTACTGATTGTAGTGAAACAAGTTGATAGTTTAGTGTAGTTTTTCCGTTCTCCCATTCTAACTTTTGGACAATTGCACTACCGATTCTTTCTTCGTTTGATTTATATAAAGGTAATATTTCTTGAACAGTAAATAAATGATAACCATCTAAAATTAATTGGAATAAATTATCTTCTATATGTACTCTTACTTCTTTTTCATTTGAAATAATTTTTGTGTGCATCTCAAATTTCATGCTAGATACAACCCCTTTTTTTCTAATCTCTACACTTTAATAGTATAGTGGTCATGCAAGATTGACAAGTAAATACACTGCGATGTACATACTTTTTTAATTATAAGTATTTTATGTTTTTTTACATAAAATACGGTATGTGAAATTATCAATCTACAAAAATAAAAATGCCATTCAGGCATCCTTATTTTTGTAAGTACTCTTTCATAACATAGTACAATACAGTTATTAACACAATCGCTACAAAAAACGCGAATACGACCACAACATACCCATCTTTATTTAGTAAAAAACATATGGAAATAGATATTATAAAAATCGGAAACACGAGACGTACCTTATCCTTCACTTCTTCTGTCGTATCTGTATGATGAAAATACTGTGTAATTCCTACCATAAGAGATGACAAAATAATAACCGACAATAGTAAAGGTCCTGGCATTCCGATCTCTCCTTTCTCTATTTCTAATTATATACAAACCCCACGCTCTTTAAAAGTTAGATAATTCAGCCTCTTAATCTTTTCTACATCCACTCTTTAATGTATTGTTACGCCACGTATACTAACTCAATTTAAGTTATACATATAATAGCGCCTTCAACACGACGTTTTCAAATAATAGCACTTACAGTAATGTTGTAATATTCCTCTTCATTCTCTGAAATCCTGCAAATATAACTCGTCAAAATATGCGATAAATACTAACACTAAGCACCTAATTTAGACAAAAATTATAGAGGACATTTCAGCATGTATCAAGAAATAAGAATAGAAAGATAAGTAAGGGAGGATTTATAATGACTGAACACGTTTTATTTTCTGTTAGCGAAAACGGCGTTGCATCTATTACTTTAAACCGTCCAAAAGCACTTAATTCTTTATCCTATGACATGTTACAACCAATTGGGAAAAAACTTAAAGAATGGGAGCAAGATGAGCGTATTGAACTCATCGTTTTAAAAGGAGCTGGGACGAAAGGTTTTTGTGCAGGTGGTGATATTAAAACGCTATACGAAGCACGTTCTAACGAAGTTGCATTACAACATGCAGAGCAGTTTTTTGAAGAAGAATATGAAATTGATACATTTATTTATCAATACAAAAAACCAATTATCGCTTGTTTAGATGGAATCGTAATGGGCGGTGGTGTCGGTCTGACAAATGGAGCTACGTATCGAATTGTAACAGAGCGTACGAAGTGGGCAATGCCTGAAATGAACATCGGTTTCTTCCCTGATGTCGGTGCTGCTTATTTCTTAAATAAAGCGCCTGGATATACTGGCCGATATGTTGCTTTAACAGCATCCATTTTAAAAGCTCCTGATGTATTATATATTAACGCTGCTGATTACTTTATGACATCAGATTCATTACCAAATTTCCTTACCGAACTTGAAAATGTAAATTGGAAAAAAGAAGATGTACATACTCATTTAAAAGAAGTTATTCGTACATTTGTAACTGCTCCAAACTTAGATGGCAATCTTCCCTCTTCATTAGAAGAAATTAATTCGCATTTTGCATTCGATACAATTGAGGGAATCATTCAATCGTTAGAGAAAGATCAAAGTCCATTTGCCCAAACAACGAAAGAAAAGTTAGTATCAAAATCCCCTGTTTCATTAAAAGTAACATTAAAACAGTTTATCGATGGCCAAGAAAAGTCAGTTGAAGAATGTTTTGCGACAGATCTTATACTCGCTAAAAACTTCATGCGACATGAAGATTTCTTTGAAGGAGTACGCTCCGTTGTAGTTGATAAAGACCAAAATCCAAATTATAAATATAAACAATTAAGTGATGTTTCAGAAGAAGATGTAAATCGATTCTTTAACTTACTTAACGCCTAAACAAAGAGACCATATATTGTAGCCCACTCTCAGCTACTCTATATGGTCTCTTCTTTTCAGTTAAATAATTTTAAATATAATTTAATTTTATTTAACTAAAATGTATGTTAAACTAACGTTAATCGAATTTTCTAAAAACAACAAAGGAAGGCGGATAACATTATGGAAAATTTTTTTCTGTTTATTATTATGTCTATATGTCTTATTATTCTACCCGGTCCTGATACAGCAATGGCTACGAAAAACACATTGGTTGCTGGCAAAATCGGCGGCGTAAAAACTGTTTTTGGTACTTGTGTTGCGCTTTTAATTCACACTTTAGCTGCTGTAATTGGTCTTTCAGCACTTATTGTAAAGTCTGCTCTTTTATTTTCTATTTTTAAATATGTTGGTGCTGTATATTTAGTCTATATTGGTATTAAAGCCCTTTTAGCAGTAAGAAACACAGAAGACTTAAATACAAATGACGTTCCAATAAATAATGACAATAAACATACTTCTTGCTTTCGCCAAGGTTTTCTTACAAATTTACTAAACCCTAAGATTGCAGTCTTCTTTTTAACTTTTTTACCGCAGTTTTTAAATCCAAATCATAATACATTTATACAACTTCTCGTTATGGGACTTACTTATCTCATTTTAACAGTCATTTGGTTTGCTTTTTATATATTTTTAATTGATAAAATTAGCGCTTTTATGAAAAAGCCGAAGACACAGCGTTATATTCAAGGGATTACAGGAATCGTCTTAATTGGATTTGGTATTAAATTGGCCTTTGAAAGAAATAGTTAACATAATACAAACGAAAATACACTACTCCATTATGAGTAGTGTATTTTCATTTGTATTATTTTTATAATGAGTGGGAATGCACCCCACTCATTATCATTTCACTTTATTAAAACCAGCGCTCAGTTACAACTTTTTTACGTGTATAAAATTGAACGCCATCCGTACCATTTGTACCAAGATCTCCAAAGAATGAAGCTTTATTTCCTGCAAATGCGAAGAATGCCATTGGTGCTGGAACATTAACGTTTACACCAATCATACCAGCATCAATATTGTCTCGGAATGTTTGTGCATGTTTTCCATTTGATGTATAAATAACAGCACCATTCGCAAATTTCGATTGATTTGTCAGCTTAATACCTTCTTCTAAATCTTTTACTCTTACAATACTTAATACCGGAGCGAAAATTTCATCTTGCCAAATTTTCATCTCTTGATTTACACCATCAAAGATTGTTGCACCAACAAAGTAACCTTCTCCAACTTCTTCATTGATTTTACGGCCATCTACTAGTAAAGTCGCTCCATCTGCTACACCACTATTAATATAGCCTAAAACACGTTCTTTATGAGATTCACGGATTAATGGTCCAACATAATTATCTTCGTTGAAACCGTCACCTACTTTTAACTTCTTCGTTTCTGCTACTAATACATCAATGAATTCATCAGCAATTTCATCAACTACTGCTACTACTGAACATGCCATGCAGCGCTCCCCACTACTTGCGAACGCAGACCCAATTACACCTTGTACCGTTTTCTCAAGGTTGCAATCTGGCATAACAACCGCATGGTTTTTCGCACCTGCTAACGCTTGTACGCGTTTACCATTTTTTGTACCAGTTTCATATACGTAGCGTGCCACTGGCTCAGAGCCAACAAACGAAACTGCTTGAATATCTTTATTTTCTAAAATACTATTTACAACATCTTTTCCGCCTTGTACTAAATTTAATACCCCTTTTGGAAAACCAGCTTCATAGAATAACTCTACAAGTCGCTCAGCTAAAAGTGGCGTTCTTTCAGATGTTTTTAATACGAATGTATTACCGCAAGCAATTGCAAGTGGGAACATCCATAATGGAATCATCATCGGGAAGTTAAACGGCGTAATACCAGCAACAACTCCGATTGGGTAGCGCCAAATCGACCCATCAATTCCGTTAGCAATATTCGGAAGGGCTTGTCCCATCATTAAATTTGGTGCTGATGTTGCAAGTTCTACCGCTTCAATACCACGCTGTACTTCACCAGTTGCATCCGTTAGCGTTTTACCGTTTTCTAGCGTAATGATTTTTGCAAGCTCATCTTTATTTTCTTGTAACAGTTGTAGATATTTGTATAGTTGTCTTGAACGATTTGGAACTGGCACTGTAGACCATGTTTTATATGCCGCTTTTGCCGCTTCAACAGCTTTTTCAACATCTTCTTTTGGAGAAAGTGGAACGTAAGCGATGATTTTTCCAGTTGCCGGATTCGGAACCGCTTCTACTTCCGTACCAGTAGATTCTACCCATTCGCCATTAATATGATTTTTCACTCGTTTAATTTCAGTTGTAATCATTATATTCTCTCCTTTTTTATCATGGTTTTTATATGTGCACTATTTTTGATTAGAAATTAATTGTTCGCTAACTTTCTTATATAAAGCAGCCATATCGTTTTCACCATATCCTGCCTCACTCGCTTCTTCATATACGTTTAATAGCATCTCACTTACTGGTAAGTGAAGTTCACTTTCTTTAGCTAACTCTACCGCAAATCCTAAATCTTTCTTTAATAAATTTACAGTAAAGCCAGGCTCATAATTTTCTGATGCAATGAAACTTTTATAATTACGCTCATAAATTCTACTTTGACCGTAACTTACATTTAAAATATCAAACATTTTATCTAAATCCATATTGTTCTTTTTCGCTAATGTTAAAGCTTCACTCACACCAGCTGTATAAAAACCAATTAATAGATTGTTAATTAATTTAACAGTTGTACCGCTATCAATCTGCTCACTAACATGGAAAACATTCGCTCCAAGTACTTCCATGACAGATTCAGTTTTCTCATATACTTCTTTCGATCCACCAACCATAAACGTTAATGTACGGTTTTCTGCACCAATTACCCCACCGCTAACAGGTGCTGCTAAAAAGTCTACGTTCTTTTCCTTCGCCGATTCCTCTAATTGTTTGTTTAATTGTGGAGATACTGTACTTGTATCAATTAAAGCTACATTCGAGTGGCTATTTTCAAATAATCCTTCTTCCCCAAAATATACCGCTTCCACAGCACGAGGTGAAGGCAAACTTGTAAAAATCACATCGCATGTCTCTGCTAGTTTTGAGATTGATAGGCCGATAATTCCTCCTTCTTTTTCAAAGGAAGCTTCCGCCTCTTTATTCAAGTCCACTCCATATACTGTGTAGCCCGATTTAACTAAATTTTTAGACATTGGAAGACCCATGTTACCTAAACCGATAAAACCAATCTTTTTCATATCGCTTTCCTCCTATTTACACAATATATTTCCCGCGATTTATAATAACTTTCGCAATGTCTCTCTTTTTCGTAAATAAGTTCGAGTATAAAGGCACTAATAATTGACGGATTTCAGCTAATATTTCTTGTCTATTTTGTTCTTCTGTGACAGCTGCTGAAAGAATGGAAATCGCTGCTTCTTCTACTTTACGATATCCTTCTTCACAAATAACATCTGTTATCATTTGCTTCGTACGCTCTTTTTCCTCACCATTTTTACTAACTGCTTTCCTCGTACGTAAAAATGCTGATTCCATGACGTACACGTCCGTCAACATATTTGATAATACACGTGAATATTCTTGCTCCTGATCAATTTTTAAGTCCGGAGTTTTAGATAGCGTTTTCAAAGATTGTTTCAACAATTTTTTCGATAATAAAATGTAACGATGGTTTCTTTCTACATTGGATATATCACTTTCTACTACATGATCTTCAAGTTGCTCAAATTGTTTCATTAACATTTTAGCAACTGTTAATCTATTAATTTCGTTCGTTCCTTCAAAAATACGGCTAATTCTAGCATCACGATATAAACGTTCTACTTCGTATTCTTGCATATAACCGTATCCACCATGAATTTGTACAGCCTCATCTACAATATTGCTAAGTGTTTCAGAAGCATTTACTTTATTCAGTGCACATTCAATTGCAAATTGGGACATTTTTTTCATAAGATCTTCATCACTCTCATGAATTGCTTCATCAATTACACCCGCTGTACGGTAAGCTGCACTTTCTGCTCCATATGTAGAAATAATCATATTGGCAATTTTCTCTTGAATCATCGTAAAATCTACTAATTCTGTTTGGAACTGCTTTCGTTCCTTTCCATATTGAACCGACAAACCGATTGCTTGTTTTGCTGTTCCAATATTTCCAAAAGCAAGTTTTAGTCTAGCGAAGTTAAGAATATTAAGAGCTACGTGATGCCCTTTCCCAACTTCCCCTAAAATATTTTCAGCAGGGATAACAACATCTTCTAAAATAAGCGTCGCCGTTGAAGAACCTTTAATCCCCATCTTCTTTTCTTCTAATCCTATTGATACACCTTCACATGTTCTTTCGACAATAAACGCTGTCATTCCTTTATTTGTCTTCGCAAAAACAACGTATACATCTGCCATATGAGCATTTGTAATCCACTGCTTCTCACCATTCAACTTCCAAGCTGTACCATCTTCATTTAATATTGCGCTCGTTTTTGCACTTAATGCATCAGAACCGGCATTTGGCTCAGTTAAAGCATAAGCACCAATCCATTCTCCTGATGCGATTTTCGGCAAATACTTTTCTTTTTGTTCTTTCGTTCCGTAATATATGTAAGGCAATGTACCGACACCTGCGTGTATATTAAAAGAAACGCTAAATGCACCAGCGTATCCCATTTTTTCTGCTACAAGACCTGAGACAGCCTTTCCTAACTCGAACCCGCCATACTCTTCTGGTACCTCAATGCCTAATAATCCAAGTTCCCCAGCTTTCTCAAATAATTGACGAGAAGCTTTATAGTTATGTTGTTCAATGTTCTCAATTTGTGGAACAATTTCTTGCTTAACGAATTGTTCTGTCGTTTTTGCAATTAAATCTTCATCCCCTGAAAAATCTTCAGGTGTAAAGAAAGTATTGTTCACATCTTTATTGAGTGAAAAAAATTCATCCCATGGTAACTTTGTTTTCTCCATCTGAATCCCCCTATCATTTCGGCCTTCATTGCTTTTTGTATATGCTCGTCTACGATGAGTGGAATATCTTACTATTGAAAACAGAAGGCGATGATTTTTCACATCAAGCAGTTCGTTTTGCCAAAGATGTATTCTCATCGCCTAAGTCCTTCAACCTATTGATCTTCAGATAGTACTGTTTTTGCAATTCCAGTATCTAAGTCTTCAAAGTCATGATATGAAATTGTTTCATACAACTCACTTCTCGTTTGCATATTAGAAAGTGCATCTTTTTGAGAACCTGTCTCTTTAATTAGCGTAAACACATTCTCATATGCTTTTGCAGCAACACGAAGTGAAGTTACAGGATAAATTACCATTTGGAAGCCCATATTCGCAAATTCCTCTGCACTATAATATGGTGTTTTCCCGAACTCAGTCATATTTGCTAGTAAAGGTGCATTCACTTTGCTAGTAAATAAACGGAATTCTTCCTCCGATTGAAGCGCTTCTGGGAAAATTGCGTCTGCACCTGCTTTAACATATGCGTTCGCTCTTTCAATCGCTGCATCTAATCCTTCCACGCCGCGAGCATCTGTGCGTGCTACAATGTATAAGCTTGGCGCAACTTCTTTAATCGCTTTAATTTTTTGAACTAATTCTTCTGTAGTAACAAGTTTCTTACCATTTAAATGTCCACATTTCTTTGGTAATTGCTGATCTTCAATTTGAACAGCCGCTACTTTCGCTTCTACCATTTCTACAGCTGTTCTCGCTACGTTTAGTACTCCGCCAAATCCTGTATCAATGTCAACAAGGACTGGTAAATCTGTAGCTCTTACTAGATCTCTTGCTCTCTCTGCTACTTCAGTAGACGTCACGATTCCTAAATCTGGTAGCCCTTTACTTGCAGTATAAGCAGCTCCCGATAAATAAAGAGCTGAAAAACCTGTATTTTTCGCAACAAGAGCCGCCATTGCATCATGAGCACCTGGAATTTGTAAAATTTCATTTGCTTCTACTAAAGATCGGAAGCCATTTGCAAGCTCCTCTTGCGTTGACTGTTTATTCACAACCCAAGCCATTCTAAATTCCCCCTATTATTAAATTAAGAATAGATCTACAAATTCGTTTACATTCATATTTTCTAGTTTTTCTTCATTTAAACAAACTTCATGAATTTGTTCTTGTTGCTTACTAGAATAATGACCTGCCATATTTGCAGTGAATTTTCGAACAACTTTTGGAATCGCTTCGTCTCTACGGAAACGGTGACCAAGTGGGTATTCACATTCCACATTTTCTGTTACAGTACCATCTTTAAAATGAACTTGAACAGCGTTGGCGATTGAGCGCTTGTTCGGGTCAAGATAATCTAAACTGTACTGTTTGTTTTCAACAACAACCATCTTATTACGTAATTCATCTACACGTGAATCATTTGCTACTACATCCTCATAATCGTCCGCTACGATATCTCCTTTTAATAAACCAATTGCCGTAATGTATTGTAAACAATGATCACGATCAGCTGGGTTATTTAATGGACCTTCTTTATCGATAATACGAATTGCTGATTCATGAGTTGTAATTGTAATACGATCAATTTCATCTAATCTTTCTTTAAGTTCCGGATGTAATTTCACTGCACATTCTGCAGCTGTTTGTGCATGGAATTCTGCTGGGAATGACACTTTGAATAATACATTTTCCATTACATAAGATTCTAGCGGTCTTGCTAATTTTAATTCCTGTTTATTAAATAATACATCTTGGAATCCCCATCCTGGCGCAGATAATGCTGTTGGGTAACCCATTTCACCTTTTAGAGCAGTCATTGCAAGATGAACACCGCGGCTCGTCGCATCTCCTGCTGCCCATGATTTACGTGAACCAGTATTTGGAGCATGACGATATGTACGAAGACTAGAATTATCAATCCACGCATGTGATAATGCATTAAAGATTTCTTCACGCGTTCCGCCAAGCATTTTCGCAACTACTGCAGTTGTTGCTACTTTTACGTATAATACATGGTCAAGACCAACACGGTTTAAGCTGTTTTCTAAAGCAAGTACACCTTGAATTTCATGTGCTTTAATCATCATTTCTAGTACTTCACGTACTTTTAATGGTTCTTTTCCTTCTGAAATACGAACGCGGCTAATATAATCTGCTACTGCTAAAATTCCGCCTAAGTTATCAGATGGATGTCCCCATTCTGCTGCAAGCCAAGTATCGTTATAGTCTAACCAACGGATCATACATCCGATATTAAATGCGCCTTTTACTGGATCAAGTACATATGACGTACCTGGTACGCGTGTACCATTTGGCACGATTGTTCCTGGTACAACTGGTCCTAA
Organism: Bacillus altaicus; assembly: GCF_042136375.2. Taxonomy (NCBI): domain Bacteria; kingdom Bacillati; phylum Bacillota; class Bacilli; order Caryophanales; family Bacillaceae; genus Bacillus; species Bacillus altaicus. Next base: position 3,245,078 of record NZ_CM143394.1, read on the forward strand.
TAATTTTGTACACTCTGGATATTGTAACGCTAAAATTCCGCATCCAAGTGTATCAAGTAATACGTAGCGAGCAGTGCTGAATGCTTCTGCACTTGTAACCTCTTTATTTAATACATAATCCGTAATTTCTTCTAATAATGCATCTTTTTGTTTAATTTCATTTGTTTTAATCATGCTATTCTTCCCTTTCTGTCGAAAATTCGTTATTATTAATGATGGGTGTCGGTCAAACACCCATCTGGCGGGCGGCGCTAACAACTCCCCAGTTGTTTTTATTTACTAAATGCATGTCGCTCGCCAATATAATTTACACGTGGACGGAACAAACGATTGTTCGCATGTTGCTCAATTACGTGTGCACATAACCCTACTGTTCTAGAACTAAAGAAGATTGGTGTATAAAGTTGGATTGGAATACCAAGCATCCAATATACTGGAGCAGCATAGTAATCAAGATTCGGATAAATACCTTTTTCCTTCTCCATAATCTTCTCTCCAGCTTCACACATTTCATATAGTGTATAATCGCCTTTTACATCACAAAGCTGTTTTAAAGCTTCCTTCATCATAAGTGCTCTTGGATCTATCTTCTTCATATATACGCGATGTCCAAAGCCCATAATTTTTTCTTTATTATAAAGTTTCTTCTGTAATAGTTCTTCAAATTTCTCAACATTGCCAGCTTCTAAAAGCATGTACATAACCGCTTCATTTGCACCACCATGTAAGCTTCCTTTTAAAGATGCAACTGCACCTGTAAGAGCACCGTATAAATCCGATTGTGTTGATGCAATTACGCGAGCTGTAAATGTAGAGTTTGGCATTTCATGTTCACTATATAAAACAAGGGAACGATCAAAGATCTTTTCCTCAAGTTCAGTTGGTTTTTTACCAGTTAACATATAGAAGAAATTCGCACTATATGACAATTCCTCAAGGGGCTGAATTGGCTCCTCATTATTTAAAATATGATAGCTATTCGCTACGATATTTGGCACTTTACTTAAAAGCTTGTACCCCCGACTTTTATTCACTTCTAACGAGCGGTTTTCGATATCACTATCGTAACCAGCTAATGCTGACACACCTGTACGTAACCCATCCATAGGATGCGTTTCTTTAGGCAATGCCTTTAGCACATTAAATACACCTTCTGGCACTGCATATTCTTCTTTTAATTTCTTTTCAATTGTTGCTTTTTCATCCTCATTCGGTAGCTGTTCTTCTAATAAAAGATGCACAATGTCTAAATACTCTTTTGTTTTTGAGAGTTCGATTAAATCATACCCTTGAATTACAATTTCACCTTTTACTGTGTCAAGAAACGAAATTTTCGTCTCCGCTGCTACTACACCATCTAATCCCGGGGAAAATTTTTCTTCAGCTTTCATCATTATTTCCTCCAATCCTAATAGATCTTCGTGCACATAACTGTAAGCCTTTACAATACTGTGAAACTACATTTCTATTTCAATGTATCAGAGTTTTTAGAAGATTTCAATTTATTTTATAATGATAAGTCTCCTATACTTTTACCGATGTAATAATACAATTTTTCAAAAATAACTTTCATCTTTTATAAAGAAAGGACAGACATCCTTTTCCAATTTTCTAAAACGAAATATAACAATTATCCATATAATCCCACTAAATACACCTTTAATCTCTTTTTCTTTAACAAATATAAAAAAACGAGCTGCATTCATGCACAGCTCGTTTTTTATATTATTTATTTCATATTCCCATAAATATAATTCTTATATAAAATTTATTTATTTTTAATAAAATTATTATTTTACATAATTAAATTGAATTTTTTTCGTTCCTTTACGATAGCTGACAACTAAATCATAGTTTTGAAAGTACCAAAGATTATCAAAATCTATAAAAATAAAATAACGTCTTTCTCAACTGACACTATTTCCCGAAATGGTTTCTCAGAAACAATTCCTAAAGAATATCCTGGATGAATTGCGCTATTTCCTCCGTACCTTACAATAAAGTGAAACTTTAATCAGTGTGGGGGGGCATCCCCCACTGATTATTAGCCCACACCAATTCGGCGTTTACGGGCAGCAGGGCTCCCGCCGAATTTTGAGATGGGAGTCTTACTGCCCACAAATAGCGGGATAAATCAAATCGATTCATCATACTTTATACGCAATTCTTCCTTAAACCATCGTAGAGCATCATGTTCAATTGAAATTTTCACCTTCGCTCTTCCTGTTTACGCAAAATCCTTTTTGCCTAATCGTTGTTTTACAAAAACGACGAAAAGAATTAAAGCTATTAATCCAGAAATTGCACTACCAACAAATAAAATACGGTAACCAAACATTTGTGAAACAACTCCAAGTAAAATCGCACCTAATCCAATCCCTAAATCAAATGCGGTAAAGAATGAAGCGTTAGCAACTCCTCTTTTACTAGGATCAACAATTGTCAGCATCGCTGCTTGCAAAGCGGGCTGTGCTGAACCGAATCCAACACCATATAATGCCGCCGCAATCATTACACCTGTCAAACCATTTGAAATCGTTAGTACAACTATCGCTAAAATAGTAATACATAGTGCCGGAAGTATGATAAAAACTTCTCCATATTTATCTAATACTTTTCCTGAAATAGGTCTTACAATTGTTAAAGCAATTGCATATACAAGAAAGAATGTCCCAGGATTCACATCAATTGACGACGCGAATAACGGTAAAAACGTTGTTATTCCTCCGTATGCAAACGATAAAAAGAAAACAACAATCGTTATTGATAAAACGGATTTTTCAAACAGCTGAATTTTCCCTTTTTCTTTTTGTGGCGTGAATGGCATTTTCGTTATTAACGATAATACTACTGCCATAAAGGATAATAGAGTTGCTAATAAGAATAGGCCATGAAATGAATAATTTTGTACAACCCATAATCCAATCATCGGGCCAATTGCCATCGCGATTGTCATCGCCATGCCATACCAGCCCATTCCTTCACCACGACGTGAATCTGGAATAATATCAGTTATCGCTGTTCCAACTGCTGTTGTAGAAACAGCCCACGTCACTCCGTGAATAACGCGTAAAACAGCTAAAAGGACAATAGTCGATGCTAAATTATACGAATACATCGTTATCCCAAAAAATATGAGTCCGAAAATAATAAAAGATCTTCTACCATATTGATCTAACATTCCTCCAATAATCGGTCGTATTACAACTGCCGCTATTGTAAACATTCCCATCATCAGTCCAACTTGTGATTCATTTCCACCAATCTCTTTAATAAAGAGCGGTAGCGTTGGAACAAGTAAATAAAACCCTGTAAATAAAAATAACATCGCGATAGTCATTTGAATAAATGATTTCGTCCATAATCGTTCCATTAAAATTCCTCCATAAACACGTAAAATATTGCAATCAACACATCAATTGTATATTTTTCATGTTCCTTTTCCCTCCGCTAATAGACGTATCTTTTCATAATAAATGGTCCACCATCAATTCATATTGGTCTTACGACTTTGTACGTATGTTTTAACCGAAAGTCCTATCTATGTGTACCTTTATAAGTATTAAAAGAATATACTACTTTATCATTGAAACTTAGGAGTGATCGTTTTCATGTGGGTATCAACAAGAATAACTGCCGTTGTCCCGTCAGTTCCCTCAATACATGTTCCTGCCGTCCATACAGCTAGTTCTGATGTTGGTATCGAACTTCCTGCTGCATGGCAACAATATCAATTGCCCGGCCAAGTCACCCCTTCATATTGGCACCATGGCACACATCCTAGTAGTACTACTTTTTATAGCCCTAGCTATCCAATACCTCCGACTCAAATTTTTTATCATTTCCCATCAATTTACTTTCAAAATTTCTATGGTACTTTTAATATTTAAAAAAATTGTAAGAAATCACGACCTTTTTAAATACAAAAAGCACGTAAGGAACCGCTTTTTACGATTCCTTACGTGCTTTTCAAATACATTATTTATTGTCCATTATTGGCAGGGACTTCTCCTGTGTTCCCGCCAGTAGTTGGTGGCGTTGTTGCTGGTGGCGTTGGAGTTGTATTCCCTTGGCCATCTCCACCGTTATTCGGTGGGGTTGTATTCCCCTGACCTCCACCGTTGTTCGGTGGGGTTGTATTTCCTTGACCTCCACCGTTGTTCGGCGGAGTTGTATTTCCTTGGCCTCCACCATTGTTCGGTGGGATTGTATTTCCTTGGCCATTTCCATTGTTTTGTTCATTTTGCTTATTTAATTCATCTTGTTTCTTTTGCTCTTCTTGCTTCTTAAGCTCTTCTTGTTGCTTAAGTTCATCTTGTTTCTTTTGCTCTTCTTGTTTCTTAAGTTCTTCCTGTTTCTTTAATTCTTCTTGCTTTTTCTCTTCTTCAGTTTTTTGCTGTTGGTTTTGTTTTGGTTGTTCCGTTGTATCCGGTACGCTCGTATTTGGAGATGAATCACGTTTTTCACCCTTTATACGTAACTCACTACCTTCTTGAATAACACTACTTGGCATTTTAAAGCGTGATTTATCTGTAGCCATCTCGCTCATCATTTCTTTAAAAATCAACTGTGCAATTTTCGTATTTTTACTACTAATATACTCGTCTTTACCATCTTTCATATATCCAGTCCATACTGCCATCGTATATTGCGGTGTATATCCTGCAAACCAACTATCACGAGTTGCACTTTCTGGAATTTTATATTTCGCTATTTGTTTTGAATCATAGTTTGTTGTACCTGTTTTACCAGCTACATCTAAAGAGCCCACATTTGCCGCTGTACCAGTACCTGATGTCACTACTGAACGAAGCATATCAGTAATCATATATGCTGTAGAATCCGCCATAACTGGTTTTGGTTTTTGTCCAAAACTTTGTGACTTGCCGTCTGGATAAACTACTTTCTTAACAAAATGTGGTTTCGTATACTTACCATCATTACCAAATGCCGCATAAGCACCAGCTATTTCAGTTGGTGATACTTCATTTGTACCAATAGCTGTAGATTCATCCGGCGTTTGCTTTAATGTAATACCTAACTTCTCGGAGAAGTCTTTTGATTTACTACTTCCGACTTCTTTTGCAGTTTTAATTGCCGGAACATTTCGCGACATTTTTAATGCTTCACGCATTGTAATTGGGCCTAAATGACTTCTGTCTGCATTTCGCACTTCTTGTCCAGTTGAATACTTAAATGGAGAGTCATCAATTTGATGATAAGTAGACCATTTTAAGTATTCAATAGCAGGACCGTAATCAAAGATTGGCTTCATTGTCGAACCAGCTGCACGATCTAATTCAATCGCCATATTATGCCCTTTAAATACTGCTTTATTTTCACCGCGCCCACTACCTATAGCGCGAACTTCTCCTGTTTTTGTATCCATAAATGTGAAAGCACCTTGGAATTTATCATTTGGGTAATCAATAATATTTGTATTTAAAATATTATCAGCTAATTTCTGTGCTTTTGGATCCAATGTTGTATAAATCTCTAAACCGTCAGAACCAATATTAGCATCTGGTAGTTCTTTTTCTACTTCTTTCACAACCGCATCCATAAATGCTGGATATGGCATTGCTTGTAGTTCAGTTGCAGTCTTAAGTCCCTTTTCTACGTCAACTTTCGATGCTTCTTCCATTTCTTGTTTTGTAATATAACCATGTCGATTCATTAAGTTTAGTACAGTATTTCTTCTTTCTGTTGCCCTTTGAACATTTTCTTTTTTCGTTGGGTCATAGTTATTCGGTGCTTTCGGTAAACCGGCAAGCATCGCAACTTCTGGTAAAGTTAAATCTTTTAATTCCTTACCATAGTAGTTTTGTGCTGCTGTTGCGATTCCATATGAACGATTACCTAAATTAATTTTATTTAAATACATCTCTAAAATTTCATGTTTTGAATACTGTTGTTCTAGCTTATAGGCTAAATATATTTCCTGAACTTTACGTTTTGACGTTTTTTCCATCGATAAGAAGTAGTTTTTAATAACTTGCTGCGTTATCGTACTACCACCTTGAGAGCCATAATCTCCCTTAAGACTAACTAAAACTGCACGAGCAGTACCTTTAAAGTCTACTCCGCTATGCTCATAAAAACGTGCATCTTCTGTCGCTAAAAATGCATTTTCTACTAATTTAGGGATTTGATCATACGTAACATTCGTCCGTTTTTCTTTCCCATATTCATATACCAAATTCCCGTCTTTATCATAAATTTTTGAGGATAACGGATTAACAAGTTTTGTTTTCTCAAGTTTCGGCGCGTCCTTTATCATAACGAAAAAGGTAGCCACTCCTGCCACTAAACCTACAATACCAAGTAGTAAACAACTAATTAAAAACTTACGAAAAAATGATGTTTTACCTTTTGGTTTTTGTTTTTTAGAAGCTGGCTGTTTTTTCTTTTGAACTTGTCTTCGCTCCTCTCGAGAACGATAATTTTCTGACATGTTACTTTCTCCTGCCTTTCAATTCTCCCGTTGATTTACTTAAAAATATTGAGGTCACTTTCACAATTGAATTTAGTCAAGAAAGTGTATTGACCTGGAGCATTCAATATTTTCCCAATTCACAGATTATAAATTTTAAAATACTTTTTATACAAGCTATTTTCACTTCTATTTTTTTCTAATAATGCTGCCCCTTAAAGCATAGAATGTAAGAAGTGAATTTTTAATACCTCGTATAAATAATATACCTTTTTTTCAAATGGTCAATATTTTCTTATTTATAAATCAAAGGTGAAATAAAAATAGCACAACGATATGTACTTCGTGTGAACTTCCTTATAATTACGTATAAAGAACATTTGATATATCGCATATAAATATAATACCTCTTTAATTATTAGGATTTCAACACGACAATCCCCTTATCAACAAAAAAACATCTAAAATAATAAGTAAGGAGTTGCGTAATGATGAAGCTATCTCCCGTTATCTCAAAAAATATAGTTGCTGTTGGCTATAATCCTTTTTCTATGATTTTACGTATTCAACTAAAGAATGGTATGTATGATTTCTTTAACGTGCCAGAAAGCATTTACACCGGTTTATTAAACGCACACTCTAAAAGTTATTATCATAATACTTATATTAAAAATTCTTACCGCTATACTAAAATTTAAACTTGATTGGCATACAAAAAAGAAAGGCGAATCAAATCCCCTTTCTTTTTTGTATGTTTCCAATCGTAATTTACCTTCTATTTCTTTTATTAATTTCATCGTACGCCTGAACTTGTCTTTTAAGTCGCCTGTCGGCTTTTTTATCATGTACGACAAGAACTGCGTGTATCGCTCCTGGAACCCAAAAGATTAAGGTTAAAATGAAATTAATAATCGCTTGAAACGGCTTTCCGCAAAATAAAACAGCTACCGGCGGAAGTAGAATTGCTAATAAGTACATCATGTCTGAAAAACTCCTTACTGTTTATTTTTCAATTCTTACCCATCCATCTCCTACACTATCAAACCTATGAAATCATGTTATTTCTAAAAGCGTATGTAAGAACTCATCATTACAAAAATCACATATAATAGTATAACTAAATGAGGAGCCTCTCACTAACGTTAACAAGGTATTTTCACCTGTTCGTTTATATGTATATTCTACACCTATATGAAACAGCCTACAAAAAGAATTATCACATCAATCTTGTCCTATTTCTAAAATTGAAATACTCCAAACTTCATTTAAATGAGTATTTCATTGCCTTTTCTTATATTCCTCCAATCGTTGTTCCTCTACTATTTCAGTTAATCCAATTGCTGAAATTACAGTACCTATTGCCTGTATCCAAATACCTATTAGCCCTATTATACGTTGATTTTCTTTATCTATATTACTGTCTTCATTTCCCTTTTCTTCTTTTGATATATTGTGAATACCTTCATATGCTTGTAATCCTGCACCTAAACTTTGCATTGAATTCCCTAATACAATAATCCACTGTATTCCACTTATCTCATTCAATGCTACTTCTACTCCTAAAAAGGCTCCAATTGATTGCAAACTATTTCCAGTAATTATAAGGAAATCATTTCCTTTTATTTGTTCATTTAGATTAAAATACGTTCCTATTACATTAGAAATATTACCTAAAGCTAATAACTCAATCCCCGTTTTCGCTAGCGCTTTATTTTTATTATCTATAGTCACATCTTGCTTCTCACATTTATCTTCATCTTTCACATCAATAGTTGCTATAATTTGTAATATATATCCGAGGGCTTGTAATGAACTCCCTACAATAACAAGATCCGACTCAATCTTTTCTTCTCCTGCAAACCCTCTAGTTGTTCCAATAGCTGCTATAAGATTTCCTCCTACTTGAAACCATGCCCCTGTCAATTCTAAATCGCGTAGGTTCATTTCCCATCACCTATATTTAAATTTTCTAGTACATTCGAAATAAACAAATATCACCTTTAATTCATTATTTTATTTTTCATATGTAATTTTGTGCATCACATAATGTACTAATAATAAAAAAGAGCACCTTTCAGGCGCTCTTTTTGACAAGGAGTTTCTCGATGAATGTATAATTTGCAAATGCTTCCTACATAATTCAATATATACTTGTCCTTCAAAACTGTGAATATAACATTTAATACTTATCTGAACATTAAGTGCATACCGGGCATGTCAATGAATCTCCGTTTTTATCTATTGATATATTTAATATATAATGAATTGCTTTATGTGACCAAATTTCAGGTGTAGGAGATTCTTTTACATATTGAGGTGCACATAAATGAAGCATTGGAGTGCTAATACTTCCACCTGGATCTAAAGCAACTACGGCCATGCCATTTGGCAGTTCCATTGCCATAGATTGTGTGATACCTTCAATAGCAAACTTCGAAGCACAATATGGCGCAAGTTCAGCCTCGCCTTCTCTTCCCCAACTAGAGCTCATATTAATAATAATTCCTTCTTTCCTAGCTATCATCGCCGGGACGAACGCCCTAATAACATTTACTACCCCGTTCACATTTACATTCATTACACTTTCAAATTCTTGAGCGGTAACTTTCCATAGCGGTGCATTTTGATTAACAATCGATGCATTATTTATTAACATATCGGGAGCCCTATACCTATTAAGAATCCGACTTGCCCATTTACTAACTTGGTGATGATTTGAAACATCAATTATTTGAAAATCATGTGAAGCACCGTAATATTTATTAAGCTCTTCAATTTTATTTTTTGAGCGTCCACACCCTGCTATTTTCCATCCCAATTCATGAAACCTATCAGCCATTGCACGTCCTAATCCTTGCGTTACTCCAGTAATAATTACAAGTTTCCCAATGTCGTTTCGCTCCAACTGCATCTCCTCCTTTCAATTAATATTACTCTTTTTATTCTTATTCAACTTCTCACTTAAGTATCAATTCATTTCATACTTTAGAAGTATTTTTAATATTACATATTAACAAGCAAAAAGAGTAACCATAATAGTTACTCTTTTTGTTTGTATCTTTATTATTTTTAAATTGTATCTTCTTTTTCCTACATTTCTCACATCGATAAATACAGGCTACATCTTAATGAAAGTATATTTATGTTTACGGTTTGATTTATCCAAATACTTTTCAACTTAACAGAGCCCACCTCTATCAATAAATTTCCACCTAGTCTTATAGCATACTTTTATTTAAATTCTCAATCTCATTTTGCAACTTTTTAAATTGCTCAAAATGCATTGTTATAGATTGAATACTATTCCTTTCAACATTTTGCTTCACTAATAAAACGCCTGTATCGTGAAAAATCGCTTCAAGTTCTTTCCTTATAGATACTTTCGTAATATATGCGGTTTTAATTGCCGATAAAATTGCTATTTCATTAAACTTTAATTTGATTTCATTAGGACAAAATGCTTTTTCGATCAATGTAACATCATTACTATAAATAAAAGCAACAAGTTTACTTGATTCTGCATCTGTTAAATCCACTGTTTTTATAACATCATCCATTACATTTCGCCTCCTTTAATTCCGTATATATTAATTATACAAATTTATTCTTTTTAAAATTCAACTCTTCGTTAATTTTAACATACTTTTTGCTCGATTGATTAAACAAAGCTTCAAACATTTTTCTATTCCGGAATATTTGTCAAATGAACCAATTAGACTATACCTTCATATAGTAATGCAAACAATTACTTATAAAGTAGGTGAAAATTATGCCCTCAGTTGTAGGGAATTTAGTTGTACAAAATAGTAACGGATCTTTCAACTTAGGTGATTTCTACAACGTTTCTCCAAAAGAGAATACGAAAGCTTATAACGGATCTGGCGCATCTAACGTTGGTTTCGTAGTGAACACTTTTAGTGGGGTTAGCGCGACTAATACATTTGATTCTGATCTAGCAGATCAAAACCAAGTTGGTACGGCCTAACCAGATCTGTAATCATCTTTGTATAACATTTTAAAATTTGTCTATACTATACTCAGGCTGATACACAGCTATCGTCGATTTTTTGAGTGCCAATCTTTTTCTCCCTTTCCCTGGGACTAAGCAGCTAGCTTGCATCTAGCTGCTTTTTCATTTAGTTCTTCCCCTCTTCAAAAAAACTAGGCTTTTACAGGCAGCCTGACTCACAGCCGAATTTTGAGGTGTAAATCTAACTGCCCGCAAATAGCTGGATAAATTACAGAAGCTAAACTTCAAAATTCAGCTTCTTTTAAGTTACATCAATTATGTCCCTTGCAGCAAATATATATGTTTTATAAAATGCATCTGTACATTTTACAATTTGTTGCATTGGATTTATATGAACCACTGTCATATAACTCGTAAGTATATATCCTTCTTCAAAATAGGTCACTAACATCTCTTTTTCAGACAATAATGAAGTTAATAATTTGTCTGAAATGCTTTCTTTCGCTTCATTCGTTATTAGCGGCCTTTGGACTTTTAATTTCTCTCCAATAATTTTTCTCATACTTAATAATTGTTCCGACATTACTGTAAATGGAACCCACTCTCTTCCTTTTTCCTGTATCTTTACATAATTCATTTTCTTTACTCCTCAATTTTCTATATCTATCCATTCAGAAATTTCACTTCTAAATACACTTTATCCATCTCTTATTTATATGTATCGTAGCTTTCCAATTCAAAACTATTTATGAATTTGTAGAAATCCCGACCCTGAAGGAACGTTTGTTCTAATTATACACGAACGAACGTTCTTTCGGAAGTGCAACGTGTAAATTTTTCAAACAAAATGCAACTTTAATCTATGAAATTTATTCATATCTTTAAATTATGTCCTCTATTCAATTTCTAAGAAAATATATTTAGTTTATATTTAACAAAATTAATTAACTAAAACATTATCATTTCAACATTTTGCGAAGTAATTACTTATTCCTTTTTATTTACACCAAAATTTTCTATTGTAATTCTTAATATTTAAATGTAATATTGTATTGTCTTACTATCTATTTATAACTCACACACTAACGAGAAAAGGGAACTCTATATGAGTTCCCTTTTCTATTTAAAATTAAAAAACAGAAATATAGCACTATGCTAAATCTCTGTTTTTCTTCTAAACTTTACTTCTCATCTGAAAATTTAAATGTATCTTTAAATTCATTATCTGTCACTTTAATATCCGCTTCTTTCAATAGATCATTGATTACTTGTTGTTTCCATTTACCTGTCGCATCTTGTAGTCTTTGTTGTTCTAAATCTTTTCGAATCGAATCTTTCACTTCATCAAATGGTTTCAATTCTTTTTTATCCGTCACTTTTATTATATGATAACCATAAGATGTTTTTATTGGCTCACTTACTTGTCCTGCATCTAATTTATACGCAGCTTCCTCAAATTCTTTCACGGTTTGACCAGGAGCAAAACCAGCTATTTCTCCGCCCTGTTCCTTTGAACCAGTATCTTCCGAATATTGTTTCGCTAAAGCAGTAAAATCTTCACCATTATTTATTTTCTCTTTTACTTCTTTCGCAGTTTTTTCATCTTTCACTAAAATGTGACTTACCTTCATTTCTGGTTTATGGTTATCTTTCACATCTTTATCTGTGACAGTCGCTCTAATCGCTTTCTCAAGTGCAATTTCCGGCTTCATTTTCTCTTTTAATTCATCTTCATTTTTTAATCCTACTTGCTCTAAAGCAACTTTAAACTTGTCACCCATTTGTTCCTTCGCTGCTTCTACTTGTTTTTTAGCTTCTTCATCTGAAACTTCATATTTATCTAGCAATGCCTTATTTAACATCATTTGAGATAAAGTACTTTTTCCATATGTTTGCCTTAATTCTTTACTAAACTCTTTCTCTGTCACGTTTCCTACTTTTGATGTTGCAACATTTTCTGAGGAACCACACGCAGACAATGTTAGCGCCACACATGTAATAATAGTTCCCATAAATAGCTTTTTCTTTTTCAATTCAAATACCTCACTTTGATAAATGTATATTAGGAACTATACAGCGCTATTGTGAAATTAATGTGTTTTCCGCAAGTATTTCTCTTCATGCCAGAGACAAGCTTTATTAAATAAAAAAGTCGGCATAAAGCCGACTTTTTAACATCATTTAATCTGCACATGTTCTTCTTTGATCCATTTGTTCCCACCTATATCTATATATCCATCTTGATGATTCCAAATACGATAAGGGACCTTCCCATCGACCGCACCTGTATCATTCCCGTTTGGTCCATCGTACGTTCTAATTTCATATCCAGGTGTGTATTTTGAATATGCATAAAACCATTGTACATTAAAATGTTCTAACTTGGCCCACTGTTGTTCACCACCTAAACAAATCATATCTTTTTCGCCACCTCCCCAATAACCTTTATAGATTAAATATGGGATTTTTTTCGTAAGTCTTCCCGTAAACTGTGGATTCGCAGGATTTTCATATAAATTAATACCGTATCCATCATCATATTTTGAAACTGCAATGCCAATTCCATTTGGTTGCTTACTATCTCCAATACTAGATTGATTTGTTTGATTTGAACCTATAAACCAAGAAAGATTTTTATTCCCAATTAATTGATTTAAATCACATTTTCCAATGCCAGGAACATTTCCTGAATCAGTATATTGCCAAATATCACAAGGATATGCTGGTTTATTCCCTCCGTAACGAGGAATCCAAATAAAATCAGCATCAATATTGCGAGCTCCAAATGATACATACGTGTGATGTCCTACATATAAACCAATTTTTTTTGCACCTAATCGGCGTAATTCATCAATAAATGCTTGAGTCCCGCCTTGCATATCTACCATTGTTTGAACTTCTACATCTGCCACCCAAAATTTAGCGTTTTTATCGCCACGATTCCAAAAATCTTGCGCTTCTTTTTTTGCATCTGAAATAGATATAAAACGGCAAAATGCATAATTCCCAAATGGGATACTACGTTTCTTCATTTCTTTCACATAACCTTGATACATAAAATCGACCGTATTCGAACCATCTTGAACTCTAGCAATAACTAAATCTAGCTGAGACGCTGCAATATCCCAATTAATATTTCCATTCCATTTTGAAATATCTACAATATAGCCCATTACTAATCAACTCCTTTTTATTATCTTATTCAAAGCTTGTTTTATTGCTAGACCCATACGCCTAATACAAACTCTCTATTAGATAAATAAATATAATCTCATCGTTTTTTCAAAATATATAGCCAATCTAGAATATTTTTCTTTATATTAAAAAGATAACTTTAACTTTCTTACTATAAATATCGGGATAAAACTATAAATAATGTGCATACTATATATAAGCAATTTTTGCTTATACTCATGAATGACCTCCAAGATTTTTCAATCTCCCTGTAAAAAGGCAGCTAAAAAAGCTGCCTTTTTACAATTTATTATATAGAGACAAGTTAATTACCGCTTATTCCCTCATATTCGTCTGTTTTTAAGCTTTTTATAAACATGATATATATTTTTTCACAACACTATTTGGATACGTAATAGAAATTACATCAACTCATACAGTATATGTAATAATCAACTACAATAAAAATTACATATTATATTAATATGTCTTCCTAATTAAAAGGAAATAAACATATAACCTCTGTTATGTAAGGAGTTTATTTAATGAAAAAAATCCCTATCGTATTCAAAGTTCCCCCGAATTCAAAGCTAAAAGTTACATTCTATGGTCCTTGTAACGAAGTAATTACAAATGTATCTTTAATTAATCAACTACTCACGCCTACCTGCCAAACTATATCTCAATATCCAGACTTCAAGAAATATATAACTGAAGTCCGATCATTATCAAATTGTTAAGCGTATAATTTTATGATTTATCATTTCGAACAGTACGATAACAAAATAGTAAAAAGAGCCGCATCTTTCAAAAGAAACGGCTCTTTTTCATTTCACAAAAACATGACTTCATTAAAAACTAAAATAACTTATTAATTGATATTCTGTTGATATTTTGTTGATATTTCACACATATTAATGAAATGCGCATATATTATCGTATGGAGATTCTCCACTCATAAAACCTATCTTTTTTTGAGCATACTTTATTTGTATACTCCTTTTTTATTCTTTACTTAACGGCTTATCCTGTTAATATTTCCGAATATCCACCTGAACAAATATTTTATACGCTATGAATATAAGTTTAATAATTTATCTGTAGCTACATTTTCAGTATCACTTAAATCGACAAAATAATGAAGTTGCCACAATTGACTCTTTTTAGCTTGATTACTAATAGGTTTATCCCAAATCGGGTAAACCCTCATAGCCATTTTCCCTTTTTGATTTTGAGTTTTTAATATTTTTTCTTTTAGAAGAATCTCTTTTGGAAAAATAAATTGTCCTAGTTTATTATCCGCTATACAAGTGATAACTAAAAGGTTAGGAGCTGAATCATAAGAAAATGCCTGATTGCTCATGGAGGCATTCTTCTCCCAGAAAGAAACAAATTGTCCAATCTTATTAGGCGTAATTTTTGATACCCTAAATCGGATGCTTCTATTATTTAGCTGGAATACCCCTCCTGCATATTCTGAATTTTGCTTTTCTTCTTTTCGTTTAGTAATTAATAGATTATTCGGTTTGTAAATCATCTCATCTAGTTTTTCAATTATATTACTAAAATTTGTCATGTAAACGCACCTTTTTTATTTTCCAGTATACCAAGAACATTCGTTCTTGTATATTAAACTTAAACAAATGTTGGCTTTGAATAGTCTTTCAAAGATTATTTTATCTACTCCATCCATAACTTCAAATTTACTTTTATAGTATTTATTACATTACTCTTCCAATTCCTTGTATTTTTCATTATTATATTAATATATTAATAAAAAACGAGGTACATATTACATGAATCCATCCAAAATTGACTTCGGCTCCATAGAGCAACCTTTCTTCCTATTAATTTTATATCTTATCGCAATTCTTTTAACACTCTGCATTACATTTAGTATATGTCATTCCCTTTTACTAAATTTAAATGCACCGAGATGGGTAGCAAAACTGTTAGCTATCGTATTAACTCTAGGTATTGCATATCAAGTATTTATGAACTTATTTTAATATATTATCGTCTAAACAACTTTAACTAAAAGGCCCTACCAGAAGGTAGAGCCTTACAAAAAAAGAGAGTCCATAATTAGTTAAACATTTCTTTTATTTTATTGGAGATGGGAATCTTGCAGCCTCAAAATGAGCACCATCTTCTGTACTACTAATAACCCCATCTATACTACTTTGCGCAAAAATCTCGACAATATCACCCGCATGTAATTGAAGTATTGTTGAAACACTTACAACATTACCGAAATTTATCGGACCAAAAAAGTCGTTATCTATAGCAATTGCCGCATTTCCATTCACTCGAATCTCTACACGTGCTCTATAATTTAAATTTGTATCGTTCGGAAAGAAACCAATCGTCCCAATTACGGAATAAACTCCTCTAGTCTTCGGAGTAAAATCTGATGTTGCTGGGTTATATTCGTTCGCTAAATCAAATTGTTCATTTTGAAATAATACTTTAACAAAAGTATTTGCCGGAAGGTTTTGACCAACTGTATTTACAGCTCTAAAAGCAGATGCTCTTACAAGGTTATTCTCCTTATGATCGCAAGAACAGTCATCACATCTTTTACCGCACTTATTATAATAATCACTTCTTTTTTTACAGCAATCATGATTTTTCTTTTGGTAACTCTCACAATTCTTACAGTAGTAATAACAAGACATATATAGTGCTCCTTTCTACTCTATTACTGCATACTATGTATGCTAAACTTGAAAAGTTTGGACAAGTTGTTGCTATTACAAAAAATAAAAATGCTCCACCATAAGGCAGAGCGAAGAGAAAGTATAACTTTTAAAAACAAAGCACTCATGTAATATTCCGGTTATATCAGTAATACAAATTATCTAGTTTCATCAACTCGGATTTTCAGAAAAAAACTCCTCCGTGCGATTTTATTATTATTAAATAGATTATATTGTTCAGTAAGATATGTAATATTTTATATTTTATTATTTCAATATCCCTTTATTACCGGTAAGATGATAACAATCTCTTTTATCTCCTTTAAAATCAACAATCCCCTCATTCCAAATATTTTTCTACCCTCTAGAATTATTGTAAATTATTTACCTGTACAAACGTAAGATTTTTGTGTATTCTATGGACAAGGAGTAAGGTAAGAGTTACTCTTTCCTAAACTAAATCGGTAGATTCCCTTACCAGTAACCTTTCTTTACCTAAACATCATGATTTCTTTTTGCATACACCGCTGCTCTTCTTCGACTGTTTCGTTTACAATCATCAGACACTATTTAACAGTGCATCGTTCATTTATCCAGCGCTTTCAAAACAGCTTGTACACCGTTAAAATACTTCATGCACTACAAATAAATTATCCGTTCTTGTACAGGGCGAGTATAAATTTTGGAATGTCCTGATATTACATTACTTACAAAGTTTCATACCACTTATACTTTTGGAGACGGGAATCTTGCAGCTTCAAAATGCGTACTATCTTCTACATTACTAATAACTCCAGCTACGCTACTTTGTGCAAAAATCTCGACTAAATCCCCTGCAATCAATTGAAGTATTGATGAAACAGCTACAACATTAGCAAAGTTTATCGGACCAAAAAAATCATTATCTATTTCATAGACACCATTTATCAAACACTCCATGTTTCTTCACCCCTTGAATATTTTTTAAATAAAAATACATACTATTTTCAAGCCGTCGTATCCACGGCTAGTACTTCTTTCTTTTGTTACAGTAGTAAGCAGGCAGGTTCTTCACCTATCTGCTTTCTCTGTATATTTTTTTAGATATCGAAAATACTACCTACAAGCTGTTTGAACTAGCAGCTTCACTCTTCTTGTAATGGGAAAGCAATTTATCACAATTAGCTAACTCATTCAACTCACAGGCAGACAACCAAAATTGTTGTCTGCTTTTTGTATGGAATTTTTCATTTTGCATATACTACTTTTGAGCCTGTTTACCAACGCAAGCCATTTTGGTGTTTTGAATTCCGACTAAGCTTTTATGTTGCACAGATTATTACATCTTTGACAACACTGGTTAAAAGCGCGTTTTCTGGTTATTCGTAGTTCTAGTCCAGAATAATTTTCCTCCTATAAAGGACAGCAGGTACGACTGCTCGTCCTTTTTTATTGCCCCAAATACTTTTGTAACAATTCCAACGCTTCATTAATGCTCCCATTTAAATCATCAAGTTCAGCATCTTCTGGACAATCCTGCAAAATCACTACCGCTCGACTTATAACATCTTGTAACTTTTCGATATCGATAGAAGTTGTAATAATTCCCTCTTGTTCTTGCGGATCAGCTTTGCCGTAGCCATTGTGCATGGACATCAGATTTTCTAGCATCTAGCTCACCTCCTTAAAAAATGCAGGATTTTCCTTTCCATTATCGAATTAGTAATGTTTGAAAAGGGGGTGTAATATGGCAGAAATTAAAGTAGGACTTACACAATTTCTAGACTTCACACTGAAAAGTAGTGCAGCTAAAACAAACTTTGTAAAAAATCTAAAATCTCAACCGGAATACCAACCAGCTTTTGATTACTGGAAACAATTACGAGACACTGTTATTAAATTTCATCAAAACGAACTACCTTTTGAATGTTTCGAAACATTAGTGCAAACGGTTGATCAGAAGAAAAAGCAAAACTACATTGATGTCATAAAACAGTACAAAAAATTTATTAAAAACAAAGACGTCTCTTGGTTCGATCCAGGTAAATCACATTGGATATCAGATGATTTAATCGTCCGCTCATCACCTGAACTCGGTTTGCTCATTAATGATGAGCCGCATCTTATCAAACTGTTTTTCAAAGGAAAAAAAGAGCGAATTGATAAATACAACATCAACTCAACGCTGACATTATTAAACGAATCGACATTTTCAAATGAACATAACGATGTGAATTATACGGTTCTTAACATCCAAAAGAACAGAATGTATACGAATAACTCTATTAATAATGATCATTTAATAGCGCTTGAATCAGAAGCTAACCAGCTTTGTTATATATGGAATAAGATGTAAAGAGTACTATTCATCTCTTTCAATACCTTTTCCATGCATAATTTGGGCACAATTTTCACAGATCCTATCAGTTTCGTTTAATTGAAGCTCACCTTCTTGTTCCTCACGAACAATGCAGGGTGGGCGTTTTTTCGAAAATAGTTTCTTTAACCATTTCCGCATCCAAACTCACCTCCTCCGAAAGAGTGATATAATGAGCTCTTTCCACTAAATCAGCGTTAACACCCTGGCTTTTTAACCGAGGAAGAAGTTCTTCGTTTTTTAAAACATGCAAAAGAAAGCCGTTATTATATCGCTTATCTTCTTGCTATTACATGTGGAATGCGTAAAGGTGAAATCTTAGGTCTACAATGGAAAGACATTGATTTTGAGAGACGAACGTTATCTGTTAACCGTTACCTCTCTCACATTACAAAGGGATTCCATGAACTAAAAACCTCTTCAGGAAAGAGATTGCTGATTTTGCCTGACATTACTTTAATGGCACTAAATGACCATCTACAAAAAATATCTGAGGAAAAAGAGCGATATGGTGAAGGCTATAATGACTACGATTTGGTCTGCCGTTTCAGAAGTTTGACACAGCTCTGGAAAAAGCTTATAAAGAAAAGTGAGGTTCCATGATCTGAGGCATACTCGTGTAACAATTATGTTAAAACAAAGTATACATCCGAAGATTGTGCGTGAACGATTAGGGCATAGAAGAGTAGGCATCACATTGGACACCTACTCACATCGCTTACCGGGACTTCAGGAAGCTGCGGTGGATCAATTTGCAAACGAATTATTCGGAAAGAAAAAAATTTGTAGAAGTTTTCGTTTCTAGGCAAAAACACCGCCTAAATAACCCCAAATATTATAAGTGAAAAAGGAGCAACAAAACATGAGAGAAATCAAGTCTGACAAGGAATTCAAAGACATCATCGCAAGCGAGGAGCCAGTAGTTGTTAAGTTCTTTACTACATGGTGCCCAGATTGTGTACGTATGGACAACTTTATCGGAGATGTAATGGAAGAGTTCAATAAGTTTGAATGGTATTCTATTAATAAAGATGAGTTACCAAGTATTGCTGAAGAGTATCAAGTAATGGGTATTCCAAGCCTACTTGTATATCAAAATGGCGAAAAGTTAGGTCACTTACATAGTGCAAATGCAAAAACGGAAGAGCAAGTTACTGAGTTTTTAGAAGCATACTAAGAAACGAAAAACCTCTGAAAAATCATCAGAGGTTTTTTTCGTTTTCAAATTGTTCTTTGCCTTTGTCTCTCTCTGGAAAGTGAACATTATAATGCTTTCTCCTCTTCTTATTGAAGAATTTTGTTATCATTTCTTATATATTACTCACACGAGGAATTACAAAGAGTCATTTTGTGAAAAATATATAAGAAAAAAATTTTGAGAATCATTATTCTCGCCCTCTTTCCATTTGCCATAATCATCATTAATTGTTTAATAAATTTCCATTTTGTACTTTTCAACATATTTTTCCTTAACGAAACTTTGTTATCCCCTTCTTAAAAAGCTATAAAAAGTCAACAATGTTTGTATAGACCCACACGAGTTTCGTTTGATACTCTATGTATAGAAAGAAATTCCCTGTAGAAAGGCGAGTGATTAAAATGGATTCTCTTTCTCATAAAGAAGCTGATAAAGGTGCTATTGTCAGCATTATAGCCTACATATTTTTATCCTCTTTGAAAATCATCATCAGTTATATTACCCTCTCTAGCGCATTACGTGCTGATGGTTTGAATAACTTAACGGATATTGGTGCTTCTTTAGCAATATTAATTGGCCTAAAAATTTCTCGTAAGCCTCGTGACCCAGATCACCCATATGGGCATTCGCGTGCAGAACAAATCGCATCACTTGTTGCTTCCTTTATTATGGCAACGGTCGGATTAGAAGTTGTGATTAGTGCAATTCAATCGTTTTTAAGTCCGAAACAAGCTGCGCCTAATGTACTCGCTGCGTGGGTTGCTTTATTTTCTGCCGTCGTAATGTATTTCGTATATAAATATACGAAAAAGATTGCGATTCAAACAAAGAGTAAGTCGTTAGAAGCCGCTGCAAAAGATAATTTATCAGATGCTCTCGTAAGTATTGGTACAGTAATAGGTATTGTCGGAGCACAGTTCAAAATGCCTATTTTAGACCCTATTGCTGCTTTAATTGTCGGTCTTATTATTTGTAAGACTGCATGGGAAATTTTCGTAGAAGCTTCTCATATGCTAACGGATGGAATCGATCCTGAGAAAATGGATGAATATGCTGATGCTATCGAGCATATTTCAGGTGTGGAACATATTGTAGATATTCGCGCTCGTATGTATGGGAATCAAACGTATGTAGATATTACAATTGAAGTAGATGCTCGAATGGATGTTAGCGAAAGCCATTGTATTACTGACAATATTGAAGATATGCTTCGAAAGAAATTCGGAATTTACCATGCTCATATTCATGTGGAGCCCATGCAAAAAGAACCTATTTTGACATAGGTTCTTTTTTAATGAACGCCTTATGAAATATAACACATAAAACGAGCCAGCTACCGCCCGCTGCCCATCCGGCTAATATGTCAGATGGATAGTGCACGCCAAGATAAATTCGGCTAACTGAAATAGATAATACAACGAAGCTTGCTATAAAAATAATCAGCAACTTTTTATGCAATGAAATACGATCTTCTGTAATTGTGACGTATGCAATAAATCCTAAAAAAGCAGTAGCATTCATCGTATGACCGCTCGGAAAACTATATCCAGTTGCTGTAACAAGCTGCGTCACATCAGGTCGTGCTCGTTCGTACCATAGTTTGAGCATACTGTTCAAATAACGTGATCCGTAATAATTAATTGTTAGAAGTAATGCACTTAATATTTTTTTTCTAAGAAGAAAATACATTACAAGTATAATGAGTAACGGGAAATATATTCTTTTTGAACCGATAAAGGATACCCAAGTAAAATAGGTTGTCAAATAATCGTTTCGGAAACTTTGAATAAAGTGTGCGACTACATTATCAAATTTTTCAATACAAGCGGTATGATACGAAAGTGATAGTGCGACAAAACAAATGAGTAGTGTACAACTTAACAAGTATAAATGTCGATATCGTTTCACATACATAACCTCACTATGCAAAAAAATGGAGCGGTTGTTTTAGTTTTCCTCTCCATTTCTTTTTTATGCATAGTTTATTAAAAAATATAATTGTTAATTTTTTGCTGCATCGTTGGAATATCTTCGCTTGTTACTGTAAAGCGAATAACCTTCTCATCAAGATCAAGCGCTTCTGCGAATAAACCAGCCAATCCACGTGATTTTCTATCTACTTCCATAATAATTTCTAATCGGTCGTGGGCACTTGGCAAAATTAATAATTCTAATTCATCTAATTTCCCATAATACTCTCCGGAAACTGGAATAAACTCAAATTCTTGCGCGAATGGAACTTGCTTACGTAATCGATACGGTAATTCTTCGCATTCTATATGACGCGCTTTAAAACCTAATTGATTTACACTATTTAATACACTGTTCAATAGCGTATTCGGCAGCACTTGAATATAATCACGGTCACTTGGATCAATACTACGTTTAATATCAAGACCTGTATGAACCCAAACCGTTTTCATTCCAAGTGTTAATGGTGCTTCAATTGGCATTAAAAACGAAAATGGAATTTCCACTTTTTCATTTGGCCCTACAGAAAATGGATCTGTTAAACGAACTCGCTCTAAATCATACGTTGCCGTTACTTTTTTATCATCCACTTCTCTTACATATGACGTCGACAACGTTAAGTAAATGCTTTCAATTTGTTGGCTAACTGAACCTCCAGTTATATGAACCTTCCCTACTATCTCTTCTCCAACTATATACTCATCTTTTTCAAGAACAGTATCTACTTTTGCACTACCAATACCGACGCTTGCTAAAAACTTTTGAAACATGGAGTCTCCATCCTTTCTAAAGCGTAAGCTACATCTTTTTTCAAATCTTGTACATTTTCATAGTATGGCGCTTTCATTTGTAACATTCGCATTAGAATGTCGCGATTATATTCTTCCAGCACTAACTCTTCATACCAAGGTTTTTCCTTTTTTTCAGTCGATTCATAACTAGCATACAATAAAAATAATACGAAATGACCGAGCGCATAAAAATCGCTACGAAAGTGAACTTCTCGCATCAAAGCTTGTTCACCTTCATAAGTTATAGCTCGCTCATCACCTTCACCTTTCAATTTAGCCAATCCAAAATCAATAATACTAATCTGATTTTCTTTCATTAATATGTTTGGAATACGTAAATCTCGGTGAATGATGCCTTTACTATGAAAATACGAAACTATTCCTAGTACTTCATATAAAATTTCAAAAACTTCACGTTCTTCATATACTTGCCCATCCAAGAAAATATAATCTTCGAAATTTTCCCCGGGCATATACTCCATCACAAAAAAGTTCTTTTTCTCCCATATGAAATGGTCATGTAGCTTAGGAATTGACGCATGATTTAATGTTTGTAAAATCACTTTCTCTTGCTCAAATGATTTTCTACCAGACTCATATCTTTGTTTACTTTGTCTTAATTGTTTTAAGACTTTATATTTATTTATTTGTAAATCATTAACGACATATGTAACCCCATAACTGCCCATTCCAATTACTGATTCAATCTTATAACGCTCTGCAACGATTGTATTTTTTCGCAGTGGTCTATCAAATAAAGCTAGTATACGACGCCATTTCATCAGCTACTTGAAAATAAGCTACGGCTTTTACGTTTTCTTTTATAATGCTGATGCCCATAACCAGATGAACGTCGCTTATTATCGCTACTTGAATACGAGCGCCCTCTATGACGATAATCACTACTTGAATACGAACGATGTTTTTTCTTTCCTAATAAAGAATCAATAATTTTTTTGAACATCCCTTCACCTCTTGTATAAAATTTTCTCTTAATTATACCAACAATTCTTGTCTATATTTGTGACAAGTTTGTAAAGAGTAAAAAACGACGAGTTAAGCCCGCCGTTACTTTCAATCTTCCTCTTCATCAAAAACTTCATCAATCATGCATTTCTCTAATAAATACTCAAATGTAATATCTGCCAGGTCCTCAATTTCTTCTCTTTTTGGAACGTACCCTCTTTCAATTAGTCGCTCATAAAAAAACTCCGCAATCTCTTCCGTGTCAATTACGACTTCAATTTCCTTCATGAGCATCACTCCTTTATTTCTGTTTTATGAAAAAATCTCAAAATTATGTATATGAGATTAGAAAAATAGTTTTTCTTTTTTTATAAGTCATATCATGTAGGCAAAGGGCATACGATGTTAGTACAAGCTATCCAAAGGGGGAAATAATAATGGAATACCAATACGAAGTAGAGCAAACAAAAGAAGAGTTCATGCATGAAGATCAATGGGCAGACTCTCTTATTAAATGGCTTTTTATTTTTTTAATAATTGTAGGCATACCTTATACTGCATATGTTGTTGTTCAATTTATTCTCTCTTTCTAGTTAACTATTTTTTCTCTGTCAATTTAACTAAATAATTTTGAACAACATCCATAACAATTTTATATTCTTCATCTTTAAATGTATCGAATAATAAATGATAATCATTATAAATATCTAATAACCCATCAATAATTTCTTGGCGATTCGTCTTTACACTTACTTTTTTCGAATTGTTAATCGACTTCAATTTTCCTAAATCCAATTTATTCATACCAGCTTTATCTTGTTTCATTTTCTTCAAAATTGCATTTGCCGTTTGTGCATTGGCAAGTAATGTTAAATCTGATTCATCAGCTTCTAACCATTCACCATCAGTAATTCGTGACAATTCATATATTGTATCTTCCCATGCATCATTTTTATATCTCCATACTTCTGTACGAAAACCAACAATACGAAAAACATCTTTATCATATCCAGTTACTTGCACGAGATCACCAAACGTAAAGTTATAATTTAATTCAATCCACTCTGTGTCGCCCTTTTTCATTTCCTGCTCTGTAACATGCTGTAAAGTTTGCTCAACGTAAAACCCATCGTGATTATTTACTTCGTATACGTAAACTCCATCTAAAATCTTCATATTTGTGATTTTTCCAACGGTTCCATATAGCGTAATCACGACTATGTCCCCTACGTTGTATTTAGGTTGTTTTTTTCTTGCCATCTCTATCTCTCCTCTTTTTGACGTCGTGATTTTGATAACAGTATATGCAACCTACATAAAAACGCTTATCACAGAAGCTTATATTCATAAATTTTTTCAATAAAAAAATATCACTACATAAAATTTATGTGAAACGCAAAAAAAGCTAGTAAATAGACTAGCTTCAAATCAAGAAATTTCGTATAAAAAAACATACAGAATACATTACTTTTTTAAAGTGAAGTATTCTGTATGTTTTTTTATACTTTTTATCTCTCTTGTATATATAAATCCCATGCATCATCAAATATAGACATACTTTCTAGCATTCCACTTAACTCTAAGTATGAACTAATTACATCATAGTCTTCAGATTGCTTCGGAAAACTTAAATCATCATACATCGCCTCTGCTAAATCTGATATTTCATTTTTAAATAAAGCTGCACGGTGCTTCATCATATAATGGTAAAATGTCTTTTTCAAAAATATTCCCTACCTTTCTAACTTGGGTACATTATACAAGGCAAAAAAGAAAAAAACCAGCATAAAAGCTGGTTAGAAGTCGAAATAATTCCTTTTTAATAAACGTGGTCTTCCCATCAACTCTTCGTATGTTAGTTGTTTTGGCAAATCTTTCGTATAAATTAAAAACAACTGATCTTCAATTTCTTTTACAGTATGGTCTGCTTGATAGTCCATTCCACATGAGGAACAAGTAATACATGGTGTCTCTTGGATTTCAATGGCTTTCGTACCATCTGGTAATTCCCAATATACAGTATTCAAGCTTTCTTTCGCTTCTGTACTGTCACACCACATACAATTCATACTACGTCACCCTCATTTTTTTTGTCATCATCTAACTTTGCTATTTGTGCTTGATATTTTTTATCTTTTAATTGATCACGCTTATCACGTTTATCTTTTAAAGAAGCATGCGTTTCATTGACTTCATAATCTTTGCGGCGATTCATACGTTGTAAATCATCTGGAACAAGATTAAATTTCTTATCACTCATCAATCCTGCAACACCGATATCAGAACGTTTCTCTTCATAAGTCGGATAAATTTCTTTAAAGTAGCCTTCTGCTCTTCCTGGGATATAGTTTTCTGGTTCTGGATACGTTGTAATAACCCCTTCAAAGTTACGAAGAACAACTTTATCCGCACTTTGTGAAATTAAATAGTTTGGCTGAAGCGCAATTTTCCCGCCTCCGCCCGGTGCATCAACAACGAAAGTTGGCACTGCATAACCAGATGTATGTCCACGTAAGCCTTCAATAATTTCAAGACCTTTCGAAACTGGTGCACGGAAATGACCGATACCTTCTGATAAATCACATTGATAAATGTAATATGGACGAACACGAATTTTCACTAAATCATGCATAAGTTTTTTCATAATTGGAACGCTGTCATTAATTCCAGCTAAAATTACAGCTTGGTTTCCAATTGGAACACCTGCATTTGCAAGCATTTCACATGCTAGTTTCGATTCTTCTGTAATCTCAATAGAAGTGTTAAAATGCGTATTTAACCATACTGGATGGTATTTTTTAATAATGTTACACAGGTTTTCTGTAATACGCTGCGGGAATACTACTGGTGCTCTCGTTCCGATACGAATAATCTCGACATGCGGGATTGCTCGTAAATTCTTTAATACATATTCTAAAATTTTATCATTAATTAGAAGTCCATCACCGCCAGAAATTAAAACGTCACGTACTTGTGGTGTTTCACTAATATAAGCAATCGCATCATCTAATTGCTTTTTCGGTACGCCCATTCCAATTTGTCCACTAAAACGACGACGTGTACAGTAACGACAATACATAGAACATTGATTCGTTACTAAAAATAGTACGCGGTCTGGATAGCGATGCGTTAATCCTGGAACTGGTGAATCTTCATCTTCATGAAGAGGATCTTCTAAATCATATTTTGTTTTATATAACTCTTCCGAAATCGGTACTGATTGCATCCGAATCGGACAGCGTGGGTCATCAGGATTCATTAGCCAAGCATAGTACGGTGTAATGTTTAACGGGATCGTTTTCGTTGAAATTTTAACACCTTCTTCTTCTTCAGGTGTTAAGTTAATTATTTTCTTTAAATCATCTAAAGTTTTGATCGTATTCGTTAATTGCCAAACCCAATCATTCCATTGTTCTTCTGTAACATCTTTCCATAATTCAATATCCTTCCAGTGACGATTTGGTTTGTATACATCATGTAACATTGCTATTCCCCCTTTTTATACGCTCATCCTTTATATAAGCAATAATTATGCCAACTTCATATATTTGATAAGTAAATGCGAGAAATACCCTATTATATAAGAGAATAAATATTTTTAAGTGCTGTACTAAAACGATATTTACTATCATATTCATTACTTGTTATATATGTAAACGCTCTTTTATTGGTGCAAACACACAAAAACCGCCGATTATTCGGCGGTTTTGTCGTACTTGCTCAGTTTATATTGAAGCGTTTGACGCGGAATACCTAACATTTTTGCTGCTTGCAAAATATTACCTTCCGTTTCAATTAACGCTTGATCTATTAATTCTTTTTCCGTTTGATGTAGAGCTTCCCTAAGTGGTAGTATACTTTTCTTCTCCGGAATTTTCTCTTTCCGAAATGTACGCGGTAAACAATTAGCTGTTAATGAATTACCTTCCGCAATAATGACAGCATGTTCAATCGTATGTTTTAACTCACGAACATTTCCAGGCCATTGATAAGCTTGTAATCTTTCTGTCGCTTCCTTATCAATTTGAAGTACACCTTTTTTATAACTTTTATTATATTCTTTCAAAAAGTAAGACGCTAATAACAGTACATCCTCAGTTCTTTCGCGAAGCGGCGGAATATATAATGAAAACACATTTAATCGATAGTATAAATCAGTGCGAATTTTATTTTCTCTTAAACATACTTCTGGAGGCTGATTCATTGCAGTAATAACGCGAACATCTACTTTTCTCGTCTTATTATCACCAATGCGACGAATAACTCCATCTTCTAATACACGTAGCATCTTCGCTTGTAAATCGAGTGGCATTGAATTAAGTTCATCTAAAAACAATGTTCCTCCATCTACAAGTTCAAATAATCCTGCTCGTTCAATTGCCCCTGTATAGCTTCCTTTTGTAGTTCCAAACAATAAACCTTCTAATAGCGACTCTGGCAAAGCTGCGCAGTTTTGTGCAATAAATGGCTTGTTTTTCCGTTTAGAAGCTTCATGAATTGCTTGCACAAATAGCTCTTTCCCTGTTCCTGTTTCACCATATATTAAAACATTTGCATCAGTTGGGGCTACTTTTTGAGCTAACTCTTTCGTCTGTTTAAAACGGGAATCATTTGTTACAATTGTGTCGAATGCAACATGCTTTTTTACCATTTTTTTGCTATTCGACCGTTTTATTTTCGATTGTAAATCTACGATTGTCTCAGTAAGCGTTTGAATTGTAGAATAATCTTTCGCAATTTCAACAGCACCGGCAATGTTTCCATCTATAAAAATAGGTAGCGTCGTATTTACCGTACAAACGTCTTCCCCATTTAAATTTTGATAGTGCTGAACTTGATGTACAATCGGTTTTTTCGTATGTAACACTTTCATTAGTGTACTCGTTTCCCTAGATAATGAAGGGAATGCTTCTAATAAATGTTTTCCTAGCACATTCTCAATTTTCGATCCATCATGTTTTGCAGCAACTGTATTATAAAAAATTGTAATACCATTTTCATCCACTGCATGTATAGCCTCATCAATACTGCCCAAAATCGCTTCAATGACTTCTTGTGTCGAAACTGCTAGCAATGTCATCCCCCCTCTTGCCGAAAATCTGGCAAATGCATGCCGGATTTTCGGCATCCCTCTGTGCGATTATAAGCATGACGATTCCGTTCTATGATTTTGATGAAATTTATATATATTTCTATTGCTTATTTATGGTTAAGTGAAACTTTAATCAGTAGGGCTTTATTCATCCCCACTGATTATTAACCCGACTTCCACCTAACTTCTTTGCTTTACAGCCGAATTTTGAGGCGGGAGTCTTACTGCTTTCGAATAGCTGGATAAATCTTTCACCCATATATTCATATCTTCCAACTTATCAAAAATGTAGCAATTATTCGCAAGCCTTCCCGTATATGTATAGCCTAATTGATGAAAGGCTGCATTCATACCGAAAGATAGCGAGCGAGCAATTGTATAAGAACAAAAAATAGATTTTTCTTGGAGCTCTTCCTCCAATTTAATTAACAGACTTTTCATGAAACCATGTTTTCGATATTCAGGTAATGTAGCACAATTCGTTAATTCTGCATTACCTTCTTTCACGTTCATTTCAGCAGATGCTGTACTAATAATTTTCCCCTCGAATTCATAAACATAGTAAATTGTATCGTCTTCCTTCATCGTCTGCTTTACATAACTCGCATCATTTAAAGGTGTCGGATAAACTTCAAATACTTTTCCAAAGACAATTGCTAATTCTTCCGCATCCTCTTCTGTCGCTTTTCTTAGCACAAATTCCTCTGGGACTATTTTTTCTTTCACTTCTTTTGCTTTTACACCACTTAAAATGGTATCTTCCTCAGTCCAATGAATACTATTTCGTCTTTCATCATTATGATATTTCACGAAGAAGTGCGCATCGTGTCCTTGAAAATAATGAGGTATCGTTGCTTCCAGTAAGAAACCGAAAGAGAGCCATGTTGAAACATGCTCTCCCTTTCCTTTAATAATACATTTAGTGAAAGAATGTTTCTCTGCTAATTCATCGATTGTTTGTATAATACTTTCAACATTTCCTGTATAGTGATCAACTCTAACACGTTTATTAAAATAATCTAAAACCCCTTCTACTGTGTAATGCTTTGTCTGTTCACTAAAAGATTCATAGTATTTCATTTCTTCACCTCACACCAATCTAGTAATGTACATGCAATTATTTTTGCGGCAGCAATCATTTTATCAACTTCTATATATTCGTTTGGATAGTGTGCTACTTTCGTCTCTCCTGGACCAAATACTATCGTTGGTACGTTAGCGATTTGTGTGAACAAACCTCCATCTGTTCCCCATGGCGAAGCTTCTATAATCGGTTCGTTCCCTTCGATTTCAACAAAATTATGTTGAAGCGTTGTAATAAGTGGATGATTTTCTTCTAGTTCACCAGGAACCCATCTCGCTCCAAACCATTCTACTTCTACAGGATTTTTTACAAACCAACTATCCACTTCTTTTAATTCACCAATCCAGCCTTCAAACTCTTCTTTTGCTGCCTCTATAGTCTCATTCGGCGCAATACCACATCTTCCTTCTAAAATTAATGAATCGGGAACAGAACTTGGCCAGCTTCCTCCTTCAATTTTCCCAACGTTAATTGGAATCGGAATCGGAATTCCCTTAAATAACGGATCTGTAATTCGACCGTTTCTCTTCTCTTCTAATTTTCTCAAATGATCTACAACAAACATACTTTTTTCAATTGCACTTACTCCTTCATACCGTGTACCACCGTGTGCTGCTTTTCCTTTTATATGTAGACGAAACCACATTGACCCTTGTTGTTTCGGAAAAAACTTCATATTCGTCGGCTCAGGAATAATAACGCCATCTGCCTTATATCCTCGTAAAATAGCAGCTAATGTTCCTGCCCCACCGCTCTCTTCTTCTATTACACTTTGAAAATGTATATCACCTTTTAGTTCAATACCAGATTCAATAATTGCTTCCATCGCAAGCATAAGTGAGACATTGCCGCCTTTCATATCTGTTGTTCCACGCCCATATATGCGGTTTCCTATTTTCTCTCCACTATACGGATGATGGTCCCACTGATTTACATCCCCTTCTGGCACGACGTCAATATGCCCATTTAAAATCATAGATTTCCCTTCGCCACTTCCTTTTAAAGTCGCTACAATGTTCGGGCTATCTGTAAAACTTGTACGAGGTGATACGAAATAAGGGTGATCTTTCATTTCATTAAAAGCAGGCTCCCAAATATCAAGGTCTAGACCTAACTCACGCAACTTTTCAATAACAATTGCCTGCGCACCACTTTCATCACCAGATACGCTCTTTTCTTGAATTAATCGTGTTAAAAATTTTACGCTCTCTTCTTCATGACTCTCAATATAATCACAAACTTGTTTTTTTAATTGCTCCATATATTACAACTCCCCTCATTCAATTACTAGTAAATTTGAGCTTATATAAAAATCAGCTGTCGTATGTTGTTTTACATCTTCTACAGTGTACGGACTCATTAATTCTTGTAAGACAAGTCCTCTTGGAGTCACTTCCATGACAGCCATGTCTGTAATAATTAAATCTACACATTTTTTCGAAGTTAATGGCAATGTACATTCCGAAACAATCTTTGCATTTCCGTATTTATCAACATGATTCATCACAACAACGACCCGCTTCGCTTTTTGTGCTAAATCCATCGCTCCTCCAATACCTGGAACGCGTTTTCCTGGTACAATCCAGTTCGCTAAATCACCATTTTCACTTACTTGTAACGAACCAAGTATCGTAACATCAAGTAATCCTTTTCGAATCATGCCAAACGCCATGCAGCTATCGAAATAACTTGCTCCTGTAATAAGAGATGTTGGTAAACCAGCTGCGTTACATAAATTCTCATCTTCATGCCCTTTACTTGGCGTTGGTCCCATACCCACAATACCGTTTTCCGCATGAAACATAACATTCATATCTTCTGGCAAATGATTCGGTACAAGCGATGGAATCCCAATACCTAAATTTACAAGCATACCATTTTGAATTTCTTTCGCTGCACGTCTTGCAATCTTATCTCTTACTTCTACGCCCATACCCATTTCCAATTCACTCCTTCCGATGGCACGATATAATTTACAAATACACCTGGGACGACAATTTCTTCTGGATCTAAACTTCCAAGTGGAACAATTTCTTCTGCTTCTACAATCGTTATGTCACCAGCCATAGCTACGTGTGGATTCATATTACGAGCGCTTTTATCAAATACAAGATTGCCAAACGGATCCGCTTTTTTCGCATATACAATTGCGACTTCAGCCGTTAAAGCTGTTTCAACTAAATATGTCTTTCCATTCATTTCAACTGTTCGTTTTCCTTCTTCTACAATCGTATCAACACCAACATCAACTAAAATACCACCAAGCCCTACACCGCCAGCGCGAATACGCTCTGCGAGTGTTCCTTGCGGAGAGAATTCAATTTGCAATCTTCCTTCATTTAATTGTCTTCCCGCATTTGGATTTGACCCAATATGAGAAGTAACTAAAGATTTAACCCTTTCATTCGTAACAAGACGACCGATTCCTACATCAGGAAATCCAGTATCATTTCCTATTAAATTTAAATTTGTAATGCCTTTATCTAAAACAGCTTGAATTAAAGATGGAGGGGATCCGATTCCTCCAAATCCCCCAAACATTAATGTCATATCATCATGGAACAAAGAAATTACTTCCTCTATTTCTTTTAATTTACCGAATGTATTTGTAATGGTTGTCATGCGATACTATGCCCTCCTTTTTGCATCATCTCTTCCACGCTCTGTACAAAAATTGAAAGTAATTCATCTAACTCGGAATATGTAGTTGTCATTGGTGGTGCAACAAGCAGTGCACTATCCTCTTTTCCTGCTTGCCCTGAAACAGCTTGGTATAAGAGCAGTCCATTTTTAGCAGCAACTGAAATAAGCTCTGATGCCTTTGTAAACGGTTGCAATTCTATTCCAATTAGCAACCCTTTTCCACGCACATCGGCAATGATTGTCGATTGTTGTTGAATTTTCTGCAAACCTTTTAATAAATACTCTCCCTTTTCTGCTGTTTTTTCAGGTAAATTATGTTTCTCCATATATTCAATAACAGCTAAAGCCGTTGCTGCAGACAATGGATTTGCACTAAGCGTATGCCCGCTCATTACAGAACGTGATCCATGTAAAATCGGCTCCATAACACGGTCACTTACAATTGTCGCTGCCATTGGTGTATAACCCGCTCCTAGCCCCTTACCAAGCGTCATAATATCCGGTTCTACACCCCAGTGCTCCATAGCAAACCATGCACCAGTACGACCAAGTCCAGTCATTACTTCATCCGCAATAAATAATATATCGTAATGACTACAAATATCTTTAATTACTTTATAGTATTCTTTCGGGGGGACAACCGCGCCTCCAGCAGCTCCGATAATCGGTTCAGCAATAAAAGCTGCAATATGCTCTGCACCAATTCGATCAATCGCTCTTTCTAGTTCAGTCGCACAAGAAAGTTGACATGTTGGATATACCTTTTGTACAGGACATCTGAAACAATATGGCGCTGGAATAGTCGGATAATCTTCCAAAATAGAAACGAAACGTTGTCTGCGCAGTGGATGCCCAGACATAGATAAAGCTCCCATTGTAATCCCGTGATAGCTCATCCACCGTGACAAAATTTTATGTTTCCCTTGAATGCCACGCTCCTGAAAATGCTGAATTGCGATTTTCATAGCTGTTTCATTTGCTTCTGTACCACTATTCACAAAAAAGCTCCAGTTCAAATCTCCTACACATAAATCACTTAACTTCTTCGCTAATTTTTCAGCTGGTTCACTCGTAAACTGTGATCTATAAACGAAAGCAATCTCCTCTGCCTGTTTTTTAATAACTTCCGCAATCTCTGCTACGCCATGTCCAATACCTGCCGTAATCGCTCCAGACGAACCATCAAAATATTTATTTCCGTTTTGATCATATAAATAAACACCTTTTCCATGTGAAATCATCGGATACGGCTGACCAACAAGTGGTTTAATTAAGTAATCGCGCATAGCGCTCCCCCATTTCTCCAATTTGTATATGTATATGAAGAAAATTGACGTTTCTTTCATAAAAAAGAATCCTCTGCGAAAGCAGTGAATTTATCAAAAAACTATTATAAAATATACAAATGAGTGCTAAATATTAATTATAAAACAGAAAATTCAGAATCAAACACGAAGACCAACCCTTATCTCTACGCTTAAATACCCCTTCCTAATTTAAGATAACAATAAATCGAATGTTTTTTTAACATAATATCAGCTTCCCTAAATTGCTGACATTGTGTAAACTTCGACGGAACTCCCGTTATTCTCCTTCCTATTATCCTACTTTACATTGCATATTTTCAAACAAAATTCGACATTTTACTTCGCCATATTTATCGTAATTATTACTTAACAAATAGTATCACCTGTTTAGAACAATAAAAAAAGAACCGATTAACCATATTAATCAGTTCGGCACGACGCTCTTTTATCGGTATTACCTTATCCAACGCATCACTAAAATTAATAGAAATACTCATAATGCAAATCCATAATTCGTCCCACAGCCTATTGCACCAAATCCTCCATAACTTCATTCCCAATAACTATTGGGATATCCCCATCCCAATGGTTCCACTCCTTCCATCAAAGTCAAACTACCTTTCCTTTATAATTTATGTAGGACAATTATCGATTTGTATGTGTGTTTGCCTATAAATAAAAAAATCCCCATTTTAACTTTTCCTTCTAGAAAGGCAAGTTTTTTGCATAACCTCTTTCTAGCTTCGCATATATTTGTAATGATGATAAAGGAGGAATATTCATGACTCAATCCGAAATTGAAAAATATGGACAAGAAGCTGCACGTTACGAACAGCTCGCTCGTTACTATCAATATAGCAATCCTAAAAGATATGTAGAACTCTATATGAAATACCATGATGCAATTACAAAACTTGTACAAGCATATGAAAAGAGAGATTCACAAGAAGCAACTTTACCGTCACATATGAGAATTTTTCACACAGCTCCCCATACACCAGCAGTTGATATTATAATAAACGGGCAAAAGGTTATTAAAAATATTTCCTTTAAACAATTCAGTCCTTATTTATCATTAGTACAAGGTAAATACCGTATTGATATTGTCCCTGTCGGAAGCGAAACTCCAATATTCTCAGCATTAGTACCAATAATGGGGAATCACGCTTATACCCTTGCAGCGGTCAATAGCGATAATCATCTCCAATTACAACCTATTCTTGATAATACTCATTTACCATCTGGTCAAGCAAAAATACGGTTTGCACATTTTTCACCAGACACTCCAGTAGTAAATGTAAATTTAAAAGATGGGGATCATTTATTTGAAAATGTACTCTTTAAACAAATAACAGATTTTTTACAAGTTAGCCCTGGTACAGCAGATGTTGAAGTTTCACTTGCGGATACAAAAAAAGTACTATTAACCATTCCGAAATTCAACGTTAAACCAAATACAATTTACACAATTTCAATGGTAGGTTATTCAACTGAGGATCCAAAATTAGAGACCGTTATACTTACAAATTAAAACAGTCTACACCATTCGTATGGTGTAGACTGTTTACTTGTGAAACGTAATTTGAAATTCTGTCCAATCGTTATTCGAACGACACAATATGGATCCATTATGTTTTTCTACAATTTGTTTACATACAAATAATCCGATACCAGTTCCTAGCTTTTTAGTAGTTACAAATGGCTCAAAAATAGTCTCTACATTTTCTGCTGGAATCATAGGTCCATTATTTTTTATAACAATGCGCACAGCCTGATCCTCTTCAAATACATCAATGATAATTTTCCGCTCTTCTTTCACCGATTCAAGAGCATCAATCGAATTCATTAAAATATTTAAAACTACTTGCCTCACTTCACTCCGGTAACCAACGAGTGGAATAGGATACGGCAAATTCTTTTCAATCAAAACATTTGCATTAACTAAACTTGGATATAAGAATTGTATAGTATCTTGAAATAAGTCATTTAGCCAAAAACGTTCCGATTCATTCCACATTTCTTTTTTCGATACAAGTAAAAATTGCGAAATCCTAAAATTCAATTGATCTAATTCATGTGAAATAATATCTAAATACGATAGATTAGGATGGTCTGTCTTCAATAGCTTGACAAATCCCATAATCGAAGTTAGCGGATTACGAAATTCATGCACAAAACTAGCCGACATTTGCCCTAGAATCGTAAGCCTTTCTTTATGTGTTTCATTTATATATTGCTGTTTTTCTTCTAAATTCCTCGATATAATTTCTGAGTATTTTAAAACGGTATAATAAATTAATTTGTCAAAACAAGTATGTATTTTGGCCATAATCGGTTTCAGTTCACGGGCGCTTACATCCAATTCGCACATTGCTTCAAAAAGTTCATTTCTTCCCACATTTGCATTGTAAACAAAATCTCCAATATTCGCATCTGCACCTGCACGTTCAATAGCCATTTTCTCACATAATGGCTGAAGATAATTAATGTCTTTATCTTCCATAATAAGTTCGATAATTAACTCTAATAAATTTTCTCCATTTTGAACAACTTCTTGTTTAAATGGATCTTTTTCGGAAATTATCATTTTGTTTTTCCAGTTCTCTACGAATTGGTGCCTGTTGTTTTTCAAGTGCGAACAAAATACTTCTTTAATATCCTTATCGATTGGAAAAACCTCCATTCCCTCCATTTCCATACGACGAATACCCTTTATATTTTGAATATTAACACAAAAAATACATTTCGTTAATAGATTTTTGTCACATTTTGTTAATTTCTGTTGATAAAATTTATTTTTCCTTTCTTATTTAAATAAGTTGTATTCATATATCCCTTTTCCCTTCTCATTTTTTAAATTATTTTCCTGTTCAAAACTACTTTTTTTGCATCCTTTTTAATTCTTGCGTACAATAAGAAGTGAAAGGTGTGAAAAATATGGTAAATAAAAATGTGGAAGACTATCTCCAAGAAGGCATATATGGCCAAAAGCAAAACAAACCAGAAGAACGTAATATGTACTTAACTACATTACGTGAGCGTGTAGAAATCGCTTTAACCATCGGTCAAGTAATGCAAAGTAATGTGTATACAGAAGTAACAGGTAGCATGCGTTCTTCTCAATCATTACAACTATTCCTAAATGGTAGCATTGCTTACCCACATTTATCAAAATACATTAAATTAGCAAATGAAAAAAATGTTCCTTTTACAATTGTTCAAAATAAAGGCACAGAAACACCAATCGGTTTAGTACTATCTCATAGCACTGCTGTAGATAAAGAACACATTTATGCCGAAGATGATATTTTCAAACAAGAAATGAAGTAAAATAAAAAGTACACTTGATTAAAAAAGTGTACTTTTTATTTTTTAATACATATTAATTTCATTTCTGTCATTTCTTCTATTGCATATTTAATCCCTTCACGGCCTGTGCCACTCTCTTTTACACCACCATAAGGCATATGATCTACCCTGAACGTTGGAATGTCATTAATCATGACACCACCGACTTCTAATTCATCAATTGCACGCATTGCTTTACATAGATTGTTTGTAAATACACCTGCTTGTAATCCATAACGTGAATTATTTACTTGTTCTAAAGCCTCATCAAATTCTTTAAATGTATTTACAGTCATAAGTGGACCGAATACTTCTTGGCACTGAACAGATACATCCTCTGGAACATTTGTTAATACAGTGGGTTCAAAAATCCTTGCATCACGTTTGTTACCACCGTATACAACATTTGCTCCTTCCTTAACTGCCTCTTCCACCCATGAATTTATACGTTCTACATCGTTTTTTGAAATAAGTGCCGATACATCTGTTTCTTCATGAAGCGGGTCTCCTACTACAACGCTTTCCATTGCTTTCGTTAATTTTGTAATAAACTCCTCCATTTTGCATTCATGCACAAAAACACGTTGTATTGAAATACAAACTTGTCCATTATTCACAAACGCGCCCCATTTTACACGTTCAATTATTTCGTCTGTCAATTCAACATCTTCATTAATAATTACAGCAGCGTTCGATCCTAATTCTAACGTCACTCGTTTCAATCCAGCTTTTTCCTTAATTCCAATACCTATTTTCGGACTTCCTGTAAAAGTAATACTAGCAACGTTCTCATCTTTTACTAATGCCTCACCTACAACAGATCCAGGTCCAGAAATTATATTGAAAGCTCCCTTTGGTAAACCAGCTTCTTCAAATAATTCTACCAATGCATACGACGAAAGTGGCGTTTGGTCTGCTGGCTTTAGCACAATAGTATTTCCAGCCGCAATTGCTGGACCCACTTTATGTGCTACTAAATTAAGTGGAAAATTAAACGGTGTAATAGCACCAATAACCCCTATTGGTTGTCGAATTGTATACGCTATACGGCCCTCTGCTCCTGGCGCCGCATCTAATGGTAACGTCTCACCATATATTCGCTTCGCTTCTTCAGCTGCAAACTTATATGTTTGAACAGTGCGATCTACTTCTCCCCGTGCAGCACGAATTGGTTTTGCAGCTTCTTTTGCGATAATCTCTGCAAACTCTTCTCTTCTCTCATCCATTTTTCGTGCAACCTTTTCTAAAATAGTTGCACGGTCGTATGCAGATAATTTTTTCATTTCTTTCATTGCATTTTTAGCCGCAACTACTGCTTCCTTAACGTCATCTTCTGTACCTTGCGCAATCTCCGCTAATGTTTCTTCAGAATATGGTGCATACAATGGTTTATACGTCCCTACTGATTTCCATACCCCATTTATATATAAATGCTTTTTCATAGTGGTTCTCCTTCCGAATATATGTATACAATAATACGTTGTATTTATTTCACCTGGTGAAAGGTCTGACTTATGTAATTGTATCATAGCCCTAATACATCAAAAAACATTTTGCTCAAAAAAACTCTGCTACAAAGCAGAGTTTACGAACTAATTTGTTCTTGGAGCGAAATCTTTTTTTCATCTCCTACAATAACAATCGATTCTGAAGGTTTCGTTACTTCTAACCTCTTAATATAGTGTCCATCTAATTTTTTCACGCAAAATTTATAATTTTCAATTTCAATGGTATCGCCTTCGGAAATCTCAATATTTTTTGTTAGAATCCAACCGCCAATCGTATCGACATCATCGTCATCAATAGTCAAACCTAATAATGCGTTCACTTCACTAACAAGTACTTTTCCCTCTAAAATCGTTTTCGTCTCACTAACTTGTTGGATCTCCGGTTGTTCATCAGTATCGAACTCATCTTGAATATCCCCTACAATTTCTTCTAAAATATCTTCAACGGTTACAAGACCTGATGTACCACCATATTCATCAATTAATATAGCGATATGTGTCCTTTCTCTTTGCATTTTTAAAAATAGATCATGAATTGGGATAGATTCAATAACTAAAATAATTGGCCTAATATATTGCTCCACTGTCTTTTCACTAACAACTCGATGCTTCACAAAATCTGTAAATATATCTTTAAAATTCACAAAGCCTATTACATGGTCCTTATCACCATCAACAACCGGATACCTCGTATATTTTTCATGAGACATTTTTTGTAAAGCCTCTTCAGCAGGCATTTCTTTATTTAAAATATTCATCTCTGTTCGTGGTACCATTATTTCTTTCGCAATACGATCATCAAATTCAAATATTTTATTCACATACTTATATTCAGATTGATTAATCTCACCATTTTTATAACTTTCTGAAACTAACAACCGCAATTCTTCTTCTGAATGCACTTCATCATGCCCTTTTGGTGGTTTCAACCCAAAAAACTTTGTAATTAACCGAGCTGATCCATTTAAAATCCAAATGAATGGGAATGCAATACGATAAAACAAAATGAGTGGCTTAGCAACAAAGAAACTCACTTGTTCTGCTTTTTGAATCGCAAATGTTTTTGGAGCTAACTCTCCTACTACCACATGGAAAAATGTGATAAACAAAAATACCAAAATTATAGCGAAAATGTCTGCGAGTTGAGTAGGGACGTTCCAATTTGCAAACAACACATCAAACATGTGCTTTAGCGCAGGTTTACCAGACCACCCAATCCCAAGAGCTGTAACAGTTATTCCTAATTGACAAGCCGATAAATATTCGTCTAAGTTTGTAATGATTGTTTTGACAGATAGTGCACGATTATTTCCTTCTGCAATTAAATAGTCAATTCGTGAACTCCTCACTTTAACAATTGCAAATTCTGCTGCCACGAAAAATGCCGTTAAGGCAATTAAAACAATCACTATACTTATACTATATATGTCCAAATACTTTTCCTTACTTACAGTGTAAGCAAGGAAGCCACCTCCTACTTAA
This sequence comes from Bacillus altaicus, assembly GCF_042136375.2. Lineage (NCBI taxonomy): Bacteria > Bacillati > Bacillota > Bacilli > Caryophanales > Bacillaceae > Bacillus > Bacillus altaicus. Next base: position 3,285,100 of record NZ_CM143394.1, read on the forward strand.
ATTTATTCAAGTGAAGTAAGCATTCTTATACTCTAATAAAATTCTACATTAGTAACCACCTTTTTATATATTATATGCATACATAAAAAAGATATTTATAATTATGATAATCTAATTAGTTTATTATCGTCAAACTATAATAATCCCAATTTTCCGATAACTGAAAATGATTTATATAAATCGTATGCGCTAAACAGCTGAACTTCGTGAAAAAACACTTTCTTTGCCGATTCCACACTTCTTTTGTCACACCTGAAGGGAACTTGCTACATAACTAGAAATCATTCAACAGGATATATATAGGAGGGATTATTTTGGAATATAAAACACCATTTATCGCAAAAAAATTAGGTGTTAGCCCAAAGGCTGTTGTCCGGATTGCACAACAATTAAATCTTACGATAAAAAAAAATAAATATGGTCATTTTATTTTTACACAAGGTGATTTAGATCTAATGTTAGAATACCATCGTTCTCAAATGGACCAGCCTCAAAACTCTCAAACTACTCAAAAAACATCTTCAAATGATGTAGAAAAATTAAAAACTCAAGTAAACACAATTGTTCAAAATACATCATCGAATGATTTTAAACAATTAACAGCTCAATTAACCACAATTACAAGAAGACTAGATCGAATGGAAGAACAAATACAAGATAAAGCAAATGATGTCGTTACATACCAACTTTTACAACATCGCCGCGAAATGGAGGAAATGTTAGAACGAATTCAAAAACTAGAAGCTGCCCTAAAAAAAGAAGAACCCATATACATTACTCCTGATGCAAAACCAACATATGAAAGAGAAAAGAAACCGAAGCGTCGTAAAATGATTTTTAGTATATTTGGACTATAACCTTTTAGACCCTTATTACAAAAATAAGGGTCTACTTTTTCGTATGAAGAAAGATGACTGTAATATGACACCCTTCTTCATACTATACATATTCATATATTTTCATTTTGTTAACATAATATTTTTACTGTATTCTGCAATAAGTACCTGCGCATGAGCATTCCCTTGAATAATATCACGGAATTCTTTCAAAGAATACAGATGTGTAGCCCCTTTTCGAGCATGAATCCGCACTGGTACACCTTGTAAAGTATCATGAAACTGGAATGGACTATCTATCGGTTCAATTGGAAAACCAAGTGTAAGTAAATACATATACATTCTTTTTGTAATTGCTGCAATATACCATTCCGCTTTCGTCTCTAACGCATGCATAAATAAAATAGCTGCCAGCCTTTTGAAATGTCCTCTCCCCCGAGACGTTTTCGCAATACTTAACTTTCCTATTTCATACACATTTTTCAAATCTTTCACTAAATCATTTTTAGAAAACGGATAGAAAAACTCAGAATTTGATTGTTCAGGTACTGTAAACTTAATACATTCTACTGTACCAATATGATGTTCATCTTCTATTAATAAAAATCGTGATGGATTTAAACTACGTTCTACAAACATTAAATTTCTTTCTTCACAAAAATCTCCCCACAGTTGCTCGAACCAAAAATGTTCTTCCTTTGTTTGAACACGCTGGAACATATTTACCCGCCTTTCCCATCGCCGTTCTGCTTTTGATAACGCTTTCACTTACTATCATATAAGAACAAATCTTCGCATGCAACTAAAAATATTTATGTCTTATTATATTCTGTAAATCGAATTAAATTCCTATTTCACACTCTTTTCCCCCGCATGTACCATTTCTTACGTTCTTATACAATCATACATACAAAGAAAGTTAATTGCTCTAATGAAAAATGTTTATCCTTTCAAGTTCGACCCACGTTATGCTTCTTTCCTTATGGCATATAATTCTTCTTAACCTAAAGAAATCCTTCATTAAAAAGGATTTCTTTTACATTTTATTATTTTTTAACCATTTCTCAAAAATTTGAATCATCCCATGCTTCCCAGCCAACTTCTCTTCTCCTTGTTTCGTTTTATATGGATATAGTTGTAAAAACACTCCACAACCAGATTCAATTTTTTTACTATGCATATGGCTACCTGGATATACACAAATCACTTCATAAATCGCTCTTCGCTTAAAAATTCGTTTACCATTCTGCTCTTCTACATACTTAATGGACCAGTATTTATACATTTGCTCAGTTGCTTTCGTATTACCGACAGGCTGAAAAATATTGTACATAGGGCTGTATTTCACTTCGATAATAATAGAAGATTTATATACATACTTTTCTTCTTCCTTTACATAACAATCTAAACGAATATCCGGCTTCTTTGTGTCCTCTCCGTTATAAAAATTACTTCCTTTGCTTAGTGCGATAAGAGGGTGTGTTTCAATTAAATCATTAAACGCGACATGCACTTTTATATCATCTCGATGTAATATCACTGTCGTTCCATCTTGTAATCCGTCTAAATAAAAATGTTCTTGTATTTGTTCACGGATAGGATTCTTATCTTCAAATCCGATTTGTTCTAATATAGAAATAACGATAAAAAAAGCGTAATACTCATACACTAAAAACGTTGGTTTATATACGAATAATAAAGATGGCGGTTGCTCTGTATGTTGCGGTAACAATTCTAAATGGTGGATTAATTGTTGATGCGGTATAGATAAAGTGTTCGAATTAATGGTAGCTGTTTCAGAAACTTCCCTCCAAAATGGAGAATACAATAAATTTCGAAAGTATTGCACGCTTTCATATACGATATGAGCTAATATTTTATATTCTTGTATTTTCACAGAACTTTTCCGTAAATCTGCTTCTTTCAGTAAATGTAAATTTCTATATTTTTGTTTTTCCCTATCCGTCACGGATCCATTTCGTTCAATCGTTTTCATAATTGTTTTAACAGCCTGAAATTCATCTGACTTTTTCTTCTTTTCTCCTTCTAGTATTTCAATAGTTTTGCGTACAAAACTTTCTGCTTCAAGTAAATAATAATAGAATTGCATCGTTTTAAATTTAAGAAATGCATTTTCAATACTATTTTTTTTCTCCTTAAATTTACGGTTGTAATATTTCGCATAAAGCTTTCTTTCTGTCATAATGGCCGTTTTTCTCGTTGTCTTCCGCTCTTTCGTTTCCCATTCATATTCGTGTACAAATTCCGCATTCGATTCTACTTTCTTAAAAATTCGTTTTATTCTTTTCATTTTTTGTGGCAACTTTCTTAACAATACCAAATAAGAAGAATCTTCAATATCGCTAAGTGCTGAGAAAGTTTTCTTGTAATAACCTCTATCTAAAATTAACTCGTTTAAAATTGACTTCACATAATCTTGAATCATTTCAAATTGGTCATCAAAAAAGTTTTTAGGAACAACTTGAAACGCACCATAATAAGTTTTATCTTCTATACGCACTTCAAAATGGTATAAGCCACAGCGCCACGGATAAAAAAATTCAGTTTTTCCATGTTCATACACTAATACTCTTTGTTTTTTTTCATTTAATTCATATTGTGACTCTTTTATATTCTTTTGTCCCTCATATACTTTATTCCATATGAATGTAATATCCATTGGATTTTGATAATGGAAATGCAATTTCAGTGGTTTTAATTCCTGTACTTTATAAATACATTGAACTAGTGCTGTAGTAGACGTACAAAGCCGGTTTAAAAGGATAAAATCGCCTTTCCCCTCAGTACCAATAATTAGCTTCAATACAAACGGGAGCGTTTCTTTCGTATCGACGATTGCTGTTTCATAACGCTCCTCATTTTGCATAGCCATACAGCTCCAGTTCTCTACGCTTTTGTCTTATATAAGCTAAAGAATGTTCAAATGTAGATACACGATTTGCAAGCGGAGACTGTAAAAGTGGTATCAATATCGCTCCCCTTTTTGCTTCTTCAGAAAGTAGAAAGCCCACTGTCATTTCTGTCCCCCTTAATTTCGTTAATACACGTTGCTTTATTTGCAAATCAAAACCTTCTTCCCTGCTAATCATATAGGATTGATTATTTTGGAACGGTATATTTTGCAAATACGTAGCGATTGCGCTTGCACATCGGAAAGAAATTCCTTTTGATATATCGTGTGATGATAATACATCATGTAACTTATCCAATAACTCTAATTCCTCTTCAGTAAACACTTCGATCATCTCTTTATTCCTAAACCAATTGAGTCGAAATTCTCCCGTTGTTACTTTCAGCGGGGGTTGCTGAACAACTTTCTCATGTTCTATACTCATCTCGCAAAACGGAATTTTTTGTAATGTAATCAAATTTGTTCGATCTAATAATCGATCGGAAAGCTCTTTCGTCGTTTCATCAAAATTTACAGTGCCTACGAAAATAATATTCTCACCAATTTCCACTGAAGGTGGAATTTGATTTTCTATTTCTTGTACTTTCTCATACAAACTCAAAATACGATTTTTCTTTTCAAGTTGAAGAACAGATAGAAACGGAGTAAACCAATGCTCAATATGTGACATGTTCATTTCATCGAATACAATTATATACAATTGATTTGGGTTTTCTTTAGCCTTTAACAATGTCCGAACTAACTTCGTTTCACTTTCAATAAAATTACCATTCGGATGAAGGTAACCGAGAATATCATGTGGTTCTTGATACGATGGTGAAATCGGAATCCAAATTAATTCTTCACCATAACGTAACCCAAGTGCTTCTGCATAAGCTTGCACAAAGCGTGATTTCCCAACACCTGGTATACCACCAACAATTGTTAACATATTGGTTTTAATACTAATGTGAAAATTATATATATCTGTATCATCCAAATATAGCCCTTTATTACGAACCATACTTTGTACATACTGCAAAAAAGAGGATTCACGCTCATCCCATTCCCAGTCCTCCTTTTGCATTTTAATATCTTCTACTTCAACTAACTTACCTTCTTCAGCAATTCGTTTATTTAGTTGGTCATACACATTTTCACTTACAAAATATAAATGATCATCTACTGCTATTTCTACATGTTTCATCCAATCGTTTATTTCAATATATTTGCATTCTTTTCTTTGCTCAAAATATGAAATTGAACTTATTGATGGTTTTAACGATAAATTTCCATATAGTCTTCCTTCATGCCACAATAATTCTGGAGGCTCAAAGTCTTTTGGTAATTTAGGCATAAGAAATGATAAGTAACCGTTGCTTAACTTCCGTTCCAAAGACGCTCTCTTTTTATGATTTGAGACCTTTGGTGAAGGAATCACTTTATATGAAGATGCTATTTCCCGAGGCTCTTCTGTGCATATTAATTCCAGTAATAAATTTCCACGATCATAATAAAGACGAAACATAACCAGTTGCTTTTCTAATTTACGCTTCTTTAAATCAGTAAAGATTTTTTCATTCTTTTTATTACTGCATAATCCTTCAAACAAATATTTTCCAGTCGGAAATAACTCTTGTAAAGTTAAAGGTATTGGAGAAAGACATTGTACAAAGAAATTTTCTCCATTCTTCTCTCCTTCAGCTTTTGCAAACCTCCCAATAAACCTCATATAATACATTCGCTTTATAAAACTTGGATGAAGAGCTTTATGTAATTTCAACGTCGTCACCTTCTTTTTTTTCATACTATTCTTAGTGTATGAACTACAATCTAAAACTAGAAATAAAAAACCTGACGTCATCCGTCAGGTTCAAAATTAAAACGTATATTAATGAGAAGGAAATGCTTTTTTTTCTTGTAAAATGGCATTATGAGCGATTTTCATTTTAGCAAGTACGTACCGCAATCGATCTTCGGCATTTTCATCTTTATTTTGCTGCAAACTCGCCAAATTCTCTACAGAACTCGCTAAATTTTCAATCACGCCTCGAAGTTCAGGATGATGATTAAAAAAAGATTCTTGTACTAATACTTTCCTTAAATCACTAGCTAAATCCATAATTCTAGACAACTGTTCTTTTTCTTCCATTTTCATCCCTCCTGAATATCTTATGTATTAAATATTCTCTAGGCAAGGAAAAAAGCCCTTTAAATTAAAAGGACTTTTACATTTTTATAGTTCCTGTCAATAACATATAAAGTGATGTGATAGCTGCAATAACAATTGCACACATCACATATCTTTCTATACCTACAAAACAACGATTCCCTTTTTCTTTTCTTGCAAACACGTACACGATAATCCCGATTCCATATACAATTGAAACAAGTAATAAATTCTTTAAACCAGCTGCATAAATTAACCATACAGAGTATAGGGAAGCAATTAATGCTAACAATCCATTTTTTACTCTCGCAACTTTTAGCTCTTTCGTGATGACTAATTTCAATTGAAATAGCGCTGATAATAAATACGGTAATAAAATTGATGTTGACGCAATAAAATACATAATTTGATATGTCGATTCTGAAAACAGAACGATTATAAATATAATTTGGGCAACGATATTTGAAATCCATAATGCCATATGCGGCGTTTGCTTCTTATTTGTTTTCGTAAAGACTTTCGGAAATACTCCATCTTTTCCTGCTACATGAGAGATTTCAGAAACAAGTAAAAACCAGCCAATTAACGTACCTATTAGTGAAGCAACTAAACCGATGTTAATCGCAACTGCCCCCCATGGTCCAACAACATGTTCTAATACATGTCCCATTGAAGGAGTTTCTAAAACCGAAAGTTCATTTCTCGTCATAGCTCCCATTGACAGAACTGAAATTAAAATATAAATAGACATAACTAAAATTAACCCAAGTACTGTCGCTTTTCCAACGTCTCTGCTATTTTTAGCTCTTCCTGATAATACAACTGCTCCTTCAACCCCAATGAACACCCAGAGAGTTACAAGCATTGTATTTTTCACTTGACCTAGTACAGAGGAAACTGAGATTGTTCCTTCGCCCCAAAAGTCATGTGTAAATGTATCCCAGCGAAACGCCGTTACCATCACGACAATAAATAATAAGATCGGAACTAATTTCCCAATTGTTGCGATAACATTCATAATGGAAGCTTCACGAATTCCAAATAAAATAAGAAAATGAAGTGTCCATAATAAAAGAGAGGCACCAACGATAGACGCAATATTATTTCCTCCTTTAAAAATCGGGAAGAAATAACCTAATGTGCTAAACAACAACATAATTGTTGCGACATTTCCTAAAATTCCTGCCAGCCAGTACCCCCACGCACTGTTAAAACCAATATATTCACCGAAACCAGCTCGTGCATAACTATAAATTCCGCCCTCAAGCTCCGGTTTTTGTCTTGCTAACGTTTGATATACGAGCGCAAGCGGAATCATTCCCATCGCTGTAATACACCAACCAATTATTGTTGCACCACTATTTGCTCCTACTGCTAAATCATGCGGTAAACTAAAAACACCGCCACCAACCATTGTTCCAACTACTAATGCGATTAACGGAAAAAACCCTAACTTCTTTTCTATTTGTACCACCCCATCTGTCATTCTAGGTGTTATGTTCGTTCAACTATTAAAGTCACCTTTTCTCTAATAGACGTTTCTCTTATATTTTTTCAGGAAAACATTACTTATTCTAAAATAAAATGAAGAAAAATGGAATACTTTTTTGAAAAAATGTATAAGTATGCACAAAATAACCGTTCATTTTGTAATGAACGGTTATTTCAAACATATAAAGTTGTATATTTCTTGTAAAATTAACGAAGTAACTTCTCTTTTTGTAAAAATTGTTTTGCTACTTCTTCACTACTTTTCCCATTCACATTTACTTCGTAATTCATTTTCCGCATTTCTTCATCTGTAATCTTTCCAGATAATTTATTCAATGTTTTTTCAAGCTCAGGATATTTCTGTAACGTCTCTTTTCTTAATAATGGCGCTCCTTGATAAGGAGGGAATAGTCCTTTATCATCTTTTAGCACTTTAAGTCCATATTGCTCAAGTTCACTATCTGTTGAATATGCATCGATTACGTTAACATCCCCCGATTGAATTGCGCTATAGCGTAGTTTCGGTTCCATCGTTTTAACATTTAAAAACTTATAGTTATATAATTTTTGCATACCTTTATAACCATCTTCACGATCAGCAAATTCTAATGTAAATCCTACCTTAGCTTCCTGTGCAATATTTCCTAAATCAGAAATTGTATTTATATTATTTTGATCTGCTATTTTTTTTGGCATAGCTAGTGCGTATGTATTGTTATACTCCATTGGCTTTAACATAACCATATTATATTTCTTTTCCATTCCCATACGAGCTTGCTCATATACTTCATCACGATTTGTACTTTTCGGTTCTTCTTTCACGAAAGTAGATAAAGCTGTTCCTGAAAATTCTGGGTATATATCTACTTCACCTGATTTTAACGCTTCAAATACAAATGCTGTTTTCCCAAGGCCCGGCTTTAATTCTACTTGTAAATCTGTATCCTGTTCAATAAGTTGCTTGTACATTTGAATTAAAATTTCTGGTTCAGATCCAAGTTTGCCAGCAATAACTATGTCTTTCTTTTGTGTATTCCAAAGAAATGGCGAAGCGATCATTACGACAACTATACATATCGTTAATATAACGCGCTTGTATGAGCGTTTTGGCCTCTCAAGCATGCGAAGTACTATATCAAAGAATAAAGCGAGTAACGCAGCTGGTACGGCCCCTAAAATGATAAGCGCATGATCATTCCGATCGATACCGAGTAGTATGAGCTTACCGAGTCCACCAGCGCCTATTAAAGCAGCTAATGTAGCCGTTCCAACAATTAATACCATCGCTGTACGAATACCAGCCATAATAATTGGCAATGCGAGAGGAAGCTCTACCTTCCATAATCTTCTCCAGCTATTCATTCCCATAGCTCTCGCCGCTTCTATAAGTGATTCATCTAATTCCCGTATTCCTGTATACGTATTTCGCAAAATAGGTAATAGTGCATACACAACTAATGCGATAATGGCTGGAAGTTTTCCGATTCCTACTAATGGAATTAAAAGTCCAAGTAATGCAAGTGATGGCACAGTCTGCATAACAGCAGAAGTCCCTATAATAAATTCAGCCATTCGTTCTTTTCTCGTTAATATAATGCCGAGCGGCACTGCAATAATTACTGCAAAAAATAGTGAAATAAGCGATATTTGTAAATGCTCACTTAATGCACTTAGCAATTCTACTTTTCGTTCTTGGAACGTTTGAATAAAATCAGTCACTGTTTAGCCTCTTTCCTTCATTTGTTCAACAATGTAATTGACAATATGACGACTTGTTAACGCTCCAACATATTGACCATGCTCTTCAACCGGCACTGACTCTTCAGTTTGTAAGCGGACTAGTGCTTCTTGTAATGACGAATGTAAAGATAAAGCATTCCCTTCTACTCGTATACGATTGTCTAGCGGCAATACCTCTTCTATACTCTTCCCCTCATACCAAGGTCGTCCACGATTTCCAATGAACTCCTCTACAAACTCATTTTTCGGATTATGTATAATACCTTCTGGTGTATCTAATTGAACAACTTTCCCTTCTTTCATTACACAAATGCGATCACCAAGTGATAAAGCCTCTTGCATATCATGCGTTACAAATACTATCGTTTTTTGAATCTTTTTTTGCAATTGCACTATATCCTGCTGAAGTTGTTCCCTGCTTAATGGATCTAACGCACTAAATGGTTCATCCATAAGAACGATTTTCGGGTTTGCAGCTAATGCCCTAACGACACCAACGCGCTGCTTCTGTCCTCCCGACAATTCATCTGGCATACGATCACGATATACATCTGGTTCTAATCCAACCATATGTAACAGTTCATCAACACGCGTTTTTATTTTCTCCTTACTCCACTTTCTCATTTCAGGGACAACTGCAATATTTTCAGCAATTGTCATATGTGGAAACAGCGCAATCTGCTGCAACACGTACCCTATATTCCAACGCAGTTCGTTTATATTATATTGTTGAATGTCTTTTCCATCGATTAAAATTGATCCTTCCGTCGTTTCAATTAAACGATTAATCATCTTCATTGTCGTTGTTTTCCCGCAACCACTCGGACCAATGAGAACAAAAAATTCTCCTTTTTTAATCTCTAAATGCAATGAATCCACTGCTTTTGTGCCATCTTCATAAGATTTTGACACATGATTAAACTGAATCACAAACACAACTCCTTTATTATTGTTTCCTTTATTTTGATGGAATGTGGAGTTCATTTCAAATGATACGCATTATTCTATAAAAAAAGAGCTCACATTTGAGCTCTAACGGTCGAACAATATTGTTTTCATAATTGCAGCATATTCACGCACATACGCTTTTTTCTTAGAACGACTCGGTGTTTCAGCAGCTAATGCCTCCATCTTTATTCCTAACCGCTTTGCAATTATTTTCGTTCGATATAAATGATACGTATTACTTACAACTACCGCATGCTTTACATCATATAAATCCATACTAAACTTTAAATTTTCATACGTATTTGTAGATTGGTCTTCAATTAAAATACGATTCTCATCTATACCGTGTACCATTAAATAGTTTCTCATACTGTGAGCTTCCGGTATATCTTCATCTTCCCCTTGACCACCTGAAACGATTACTTTCACCTCAGGGTGAGAATATAAATATTCCAACGCCACATCCAAACGATTTTGAAGAGATAAAGACGGTCTATCTCCAAATAACTTTGCACCTAATATAAGAACGTATGGAGAGTGATTACTCAATTTTTCACGAGCAACTTTATTCATTCGAAACGTCATATAAATGATGTATAGCGGAGGTAGTAATAAGATTATAAGCAATATCCATTTGTTCATAAATAAGTTAACACTCCCTTTCTTTTTATTATATAGAAAAAGAAAAGGAGGCAGAAGTATTTTTTAAACAATTGATTTATTAGACACATTCGCTTTCATTTTACGTTTTGAAATTACATAATAAAAAGCAATCCCTAATGATAGGATCAATATAAAGCTCAGTACATAAAACGGAATCATTACCCCTGCTTTAGATACGCCTGCCGTAAACAACATTAATAATACAATTCGAATTCCTGTGCCAATTAATCGAAATAAGCTGTCCACACGTCCCATTACTTCGTTTGGGATTTCTTCCATCATCAATACATTTCTCGCCACTCGTGTTCCAGCATTTCCAATCGCATGAAAAATCGCAAGTCCATATAATAACATAATGGAAGGCTCAATAATCATTGCGGTAATTGAAATTACATAAATAACCATCGTCATAACGATTGAAACTTCTATTTTGACATATTTCATCATGATTGGAATACTTATTCCCGCAATAACAGCCCCAACACCATACATCATACCTTCTATCGCGTATACAGAGGCACTAGCTTTGAGTATATCTGAAATATAAACTGGGATTAAATAATTTGCCATCATAACACCGATAAACGGCATATAAGTGGAAAATAAAAACCAAAAGAGCCTAGGACGCTTTTTCATAAAGTGAATTCCTTCGAACAATTGCTTCTTAAATGTTGCTTTCCGTTTCACTTCTTTTTTCTTTACATACGGTATACATAAGAAAAGAAAAAATGCTCCTGCAAAAGTTAACATATCTACTAACAAAATCCATTTCAAAGAAACGATCTCAATTAGAAAGCTAGCAGCCGCTCCTGAAATAACTTGCGTTAATTGTCCTTGTATTTCCATCGTGCCGCTTAAACTTTTATAATGTTCAGATTGAAACATTTCTTGGTTGAATGCAAAAATTGTAGGATAGAATAATAGGTAATAGAAAGAACCTGCTATATAAATAATGATATAATGAATAGAATTGTATGATTGCCCAGCAAATCCCCAAATAGCCATCATTCCTATAATGGCTATCCCGATACCTTCGTTACATAACAACAAATATTTTCTTGAAAAACGATCTATACTTTGCCCAATAAATGGCGTTAATAAAAACATTATGAGAGTTGCAACGATAGAAACATAACCAAATGTCGTCTCTCCTCCACTTTCCTTAATCAATAGCCACGGAATCGTTATCATAACAATCCCGGAACCAATAGCAGATAAACTATTGGCTCCTAGAATGTAATACAAGCGAGAATCATGATAAAGAGAGGACATATCACTCAACTCCTAATTGTTTTTTCACCTCTTTATATACGCTCATATATGCTTTTAATTCTTTAACTAAATCATGAATTAATGGTTTTGCATCTTCTCCAAGTTCACCATCTTGTACATGTAATCCATCAAGTACTACTTGTTTTGGGATTGCATTTGCGTAAACGCCTCTAGCGACAGTACGCATACTATTTAATGCGTTTATTCCCCCTTTACCTCCTCCAGCAACTGCTAGTAATGCGACAGGCTTATGGATGAATTCACTGCTACTTAAGTAATCTAACGAATTTTTCAGCGCTCCGCTCATCGCGTTATGATATTCTGGTGTACATAGTACTACTCCATCCGCAGCTTTCACTAAAGCTTTTAATTTTTTTACTGCCTCTAATTCACGTTGTGATTCTTCTCCATTATATAAAGGCAATTCCGCTACTGCTAAATCGTATAACTCCCCTTCAAATTGCTCTGCAATATATTTTGCCACAACGCGAGTTCTACCGAATTTTCTTGGTGTACCGTTAATAACGACTAGTTTCATAATTATTTCTCCCCTTTGTTTTCAAGTTATATTTATATATTATCAGAAATTTCTATACAAAACACAGTAAAAAGAGGGAAAAACTTTCATTAAATAGTATGAGAAATAAAAAAAACTCATACTTTCGTATGAGTTTCACAAAACTAATATTTCCTATTTTTTCACAACCTCATGTCCACCGAATTGATTACGAAGTGCAGAAACCACTTTTCCGTGGAATGTATCATCTTCTTGTGAACGGTAGCGCATAAATAATGACATAGCGATAACTGGTGCCGCTGCTTGTAATTCAAGCGCAGTTTCAACAGTCCATTTCCCTTCTCCTGAAGAGTTCATTACACCTTTAATGCCATCAAGTTTTGGATCATCTGCAAATGCTTTTTCAGTTAAGTCCATTAACCAACCACGGATAACTGATCCGTTCGCCCATACTTTTGCAACATCTTCATAATTGAAATCAAAATCACTTTTATCTAGTACTTCAAATCCTTCAGCGATTGCTTGCATCATTCCGTATTCAATACCGTTATGAACCATTTTTAAGAAATGCCCACTACCGACGCGGCCTGCATATGAATAACCATTTTCTACTGCTAAATCTTTAAATAAAGGTTCTAGTTGATCATAAATTTCTTTTTCTCCACCAACCATTAAGCAAGCACCGTATCTAGCTCCTTCCACACCGCCTGATGTACCGATATCTACATAATGTAAACCAAAGCTTTTCGCTTCTTCAGCACGGCGTAACGTATCTTTATAGAATGAATTTCCGCCTTCAATAACGATATCGCCTTCCTCTAATAATGGATATACATCTTTTAGTACTGACTCGACAACTTCTCCTGCAGGTACCATTACCCAAATTGTACGAGGTGCTTCTAGTTCAGCAATCATTTCTTTTAACGTATGACGGGCAGTAATCCCTAATTTTCCTGCCTTTTCAACAAGCTCATTATTTACATCGTATACAACTACTTCATGCTTGTCTTCATGTAAGTGTTCAGCTAATGGGAATCCCATTTTTCCTAATCCAATTAAACCTAGTTTCATATTAATCAATCTCCCATTCTATACAAATATATTTAATAACGAAATTAGCCCAAGTGCTACAACAGATAATATTGTCTCCATTGCAGTCCATGTTAATAATGTTTCTTTCACAGTCATTCCGAAATACTCTTTAATCATCCAAAATCCTGAATCATTTACATGCGATAAAATTAATGACCCTGCTCCTGTTGCAAGTGCCAGTAACTCTACATTTACTCCTGGTGTACTTGCTGCAATCGGTGCTACAATTCCAGCTGCTGTCATCATAGAAACAGTAGCCGATCCCGTTGCAACTCGGATAAGTGCAGCAATTCCCCAACCTAATAATATCGGTGAAATATGCGATTCTTTCGCCATCTCCGCAATTGTAGTTCCGATCCCAGAATCTAATAACACTTTATTAAATGCGCCCCCTGCACCAATAACTAACAGTATGTTTGCAATCGGCCCTAAGCAATCGTTTGTAAATTGTAAGACTTTGTCTTTAGAAAATCCTTTTGCATAGCCAAGACTAAAGAAAGAATATATCGTTGCAATTAATAATGCGACTATTGGATCTCCAATAAAGTGCAATACTTGTGCAAGTTGACTCGTTTTGCTTAACGCTACTTCCGCTATCGATGCACCTAGCATAAGAAATACTGGAAGTAAAATAGTAAACAATGTATTTCCGAAGCTAGGAAGTTCCTTCTTCTTATCTCTTTCAATAAATTGCTCCGCTATATCTAACGGTACTTCTTTATGTATACGAGCACCGATCCATTTCCCATAAAGCGGACCTGAAATTATTGCAGTTGGAAGTCCGACAATTAATGCATATAAAATTGTCTTCCCTACATCTGCTTTAAATATACCTACCGCTGCCATTGCTGCTGGATGCGGTGGAACAAGTCCGTGTACAACCGAAAGACCTGCTACTAGCGGAATTCCGATTGTAATAAGTGATACCCCTGTTTCTAACGCAATTGTAAATACTAACGGAATTAATAGTACAAATCCAACTTGGAAAAACACCGGAATCCCTACTAAAAATGCAACGAACATCATTGCCCAGTGAACACGCTTTTTCCCAAAACGTCCAATTAATGTGTTTGCAATTCGTTCAGCACCGCCAGACTCAGCCATCATTTTTCCAAGCATTGTTCCTAAAGCTAAAACAATCGCCAAAAACCCTAACGTATTACCAAGACCTAATTTAATAGAATCGATAATCCCCGGATGTTGTGGTGAAGTTCCAATTAAGGGCATCCCCATTGCTAGCCCAACTCCGATTGCTGTTAAAATTAACGCGACAAATGGATGCCATTTTACTACCGTAATTAGTAAAAGTAATATAACAACAGCCGCTAGTACGATCCCAACTACCATCTCTCCCAATCCCCCTATTGTTTACGTTGGAAAGCAGCTATACAATCAAATTCTTCTTTCAAACGATTGTAAAGTCGTTCATACATATAAAACATCTCTAAATATAAAGCCGTATTTTCTTTATTCGGTACATGGTGATGGACAATATCAATCCAATCCTTCACCTCTTCAAGAGAATCAATTTTCCCAATTGCATACAAAGCAAGTGCTGCTGCCCCAAGCGCAGATGCTTCATGACTTTCTGGAACAAGCAATTCTTTCCCCATCATGTCAGATAACATTTGTCTCCAAAATGCAGATTTCGCAAAGCCTCCTGAAACACGTATTTCAGTAAGTGGCCCTGTACAATCTCGAATGGCAAGTGCTACTGAATACACACTCATACAAACACCTTCCATAACTGCTCGTATGAAATGTTCACGTTTATGCTGAAGGTTTATCCCGAAGAATGTACCTCGAGCATTTGCATTCCAGTAGGGTGCACGTTCTCCAGATAGAAACGGTAAAAATAGCAATCCATCTGCTCCAGCTGGTACACTTTCTGCATACTTAATTAATAAATCATAAGGATCAATCCCAAGCTTCTTTGCAACTTCTTGCTCTGGGCTACCAAATTCATCACGTAACCATCTCAGTAATATTCCGCCGTTATTCGTTGGCCCACCGATAACCCAGTGCTCATCTGTTAATGCGTAACAAAACGTTCTTCCCTTTTCATCTGTATTGACATTTGATGAAATTGTTCGAACTGCACCACTTGTTCCAATCGTAATTGCAGCTGAGCCAGGTGATATTGCACCGACACCTACATTTGCAAGAACACCATCACTTGCACCAATAACAACTGGAGTATCCTCACTAATACCCATCTTTTGTGCTAATTCCGGCTTCATTCCCGATAAAATATATGTAGTTGGTACAGGTGTTGATAATTGTTCTGGTGACATATTTAACATAGTTAAAACATCTTCATCCCAGTTTAATGTTTTTAAATTAAATAACCCTGTAGCAGATGCGATAGAATAATCAACTACATAGCGTGAAAATAATTGATAAATGACATACTCTTTAATGGAAATAAATTTATACGCAGTTCTGAATAACTCCGTTTCTTCTTCTTTCATCCACAATAATTTAGAAAGTGGTGACATCGGATGAATCGGTGTACCAGTTCTTCTATAAATGTCATGACCATTCATTTGTTGTAATAGTTTTTCTGATTGCTTTGTGCTTCTATTATCTGCCCAAATAATAGAGCGCGTTAACGGCGCACCGTTTTCATCTACTGCAATTAAGGCGTGCATTGCTGTACTAATCCCGATAGAAGAAATATCTTCCGGTGACACATTACCCTTTCCAATGGCAACGCTTACAGTTTTATATACAGCAGCACATATTACATCAGGATCTTGCTCAGCCCATCCGACCTTCGGTTGAATAATTGGATAATCAATTGCATGTGAAGCAACGACTTTTCCTTTTTCAGTGAATACAACCGTTTTCGTACTTGTGGTACCGATGTCAACCCCGATTACTCTCCCCCTTGTTTCCATGCGAACCTTCCCTTCGTTTCTAGCAAAATACGATCTAGTAAACCGTTTACATGAATTAGTATATAAAATATTTTTTCATAAATCAAGTTATGAAAAGAAAATTTTTTTCAAACCAAAATGTACCTCTCATCTTCTTAATCATTCTCTTTATCTTTTTTAAATAACCTTTTTAATTTATCAAACATTCTTTCCCCTCCACCTAAAGATAATAATATATAAGTTCTCGTTTTCTTAGCTTGATGGACATAGGGCGTGGCTCCCTACTATCACTTTTTTACCTTGTAAATATATGTCCCATACTATAAAATCTAATAGTATTTATATTTTTCTGAAAAATCAAAACAAAATATGAACTTTATTGTATAATGTTGTAAAAAGATGTCGGAGGGGTTTAATGTTATATAAAATATCTCAATTCACAATAAAACTTTCATCAATTCTTTTATCACTCTTACTATTACTAAATTTACCTTATTTATTTATCACTCAGCAGGGATTCACTTTTCAACCAATTCATTTTTTTAATCAGATCGTTACTATGTTAAAACAGGTTTTCTCACCTGAATCATTAGTGGTTATAGGATCAGACCCGAAATTTGGTCATTTCAAAAAGACACCATTATTTCCAACTGTTTTAGAACCTTACCTATATTCATTTACTGTATTATTTATAGCCTTTTTTCTTGCACTCTTTCTATCATCTAGTATGGCATTTTTTTATTTTTTAGCAAAAGATTATATAAAAAAATGGATAAACCGAATTGTATTCATATTAGAAGCTATCCCTGATATGATGATGATGATTTGTTTGCAAATATTTTTCATATGGGTACTTCAGAAATTCGGAGAATCTCCTGTCACCATTATTTCTTTTAATGAAAATCGAGCTTATTTACTCCCTATTTTATCTTTAGCAGTCTTACCTACATTACAAATGTTTCGGATGATGGTGTTATACATAAAAGAAGAACATGGAAAACATTACGTAGAAGTTGCATATGGAAAAGGACTTTCATCAAGTTATATACTATGCATTCATTTATTCAAAAATATATCTATCCACTTCTTTCACCATTTAAAAACGATTTTTGTTTTCTTACTTTCTAACTTATTCATTTTAGAATTTGTTTTTAATATGGAAGGCATTATTCAATTTTTATTTAAGAAGGCGTTTATTTCACCTCCAGCTGCATTTATCATACTTGTTATGATTATTTTACCGTTTTATGCCATTTTTCAAATAATCTCATTCATGATGAATAGATGGCAAAAGCAATTGAAAGGAGCAGCATTATGAAATCTATTTGGAAATCAAAACGATTCTTAATCGGCTTTACTTATTTATTCATACTTGTTTCAGCTAGTTTTATTTATAGTTGGTTCTTTAAAGATAACATCCCAAAACCTCCTCAGTTACTTTACAATGACAATAACGAATTACTTGGAAAGGCCCCCTTTCCGCCATCGTTAATACCGCCTTTTGGATCTGATCGTTTTGGAGATTCTGTTTTCTTACAAATTGTAGAAGGAGCAAAATTCACCATTTTATTAGCCGTGGTAATTAGCTTCTTTCGAATTTTATGCGGAACATGTATAGGAATCCTCTTAAGTTTATATGCTCCAAAATTCAAGAGATTTTTCCAGGCATGCTCAGAAGTTTTTTATTATATCCCAACTCTATTTATCGCATTTATACTCATCACGCCCGTTAATATTGTAATCATATCAAATGCTGATAGATTAGATCCAAACATTTCATTTACGTTTTATCAAGTACTCGTACTTATTTTCGTCGCTCTGCCTACACTATCTTTATATATATCCTCAGAGGTTGATGAATTTATGAAACAAGATTACATTTTAAGTTCACAATTACTGGGTGCTAGCCGTTTTCATATTATCAAAAAACACTTACGAGTCTTATTACTTGACCGCTTATTTGTGTTATTTATGGAACATATCGTCCAAACACTCATACTCGTTATCCATTTAGCGTTGCTTAACATCGTAATTGGCGGGATACAAATGCGGGAACTCTATGACGGAGCGCTCAAACCTGTTTCTCTATCTAATGATTGGGCAGGCCTTATCGGATTAAATCGTTATGAAATGAATCTTTCATGGTGGATTATTTTTTATACTCTCGTTTCATTCTTTATTACGATTCTATTTATTAAGCTTATGACAATCGGGATTCAAGATGCACTGAATACACGAGATTCGCAAACTGTAGCAATTCAAACCGTTCCAGATCATAAAAAATTTGTTAAACATAAAGATTCTTTTTCTTTTGCAAATAAAGTGAACTTTTAATCATGTCTCATCAATCAAGTATTAATTGGCATTGATATTAGTAGAATATAAAGAAAATGATCCCTATTTAATACAGGGATCATCTTTTTTATGCCGTCTAACTTTTTTAAATGTCCTTTGCTAGACTCATGCTTTTTATATTTAAAATGAATTATTTACAATCACAATTATTCTGTTTAAAATCGATTACCATACGCCCTTGAATTCTACCTTGTTCCATTTCTTCGAATACATTTTGTACTTTATCTAGAGAACAAGTTTGAACAACTGGCACTACTTTTCCTTCTGCGCCGAACATAAATGCCTCCTCCAGATCCTTACGAGTACCAACTAAAGAACCAACTACTTCAATTCCGTCTAATACAAGTCGTGGAATGTTTAAATCCATAGTTTCTACTGGTAAACCTACCGCAACTACTTTACCGCAAGCACGTACTGCATCAACTGCTGAGTTGAAGGCTACTTTAGAAACTGCTGTTACTACAGCAGCATAAGCCCCACCAAACTCCTCTTGAACAATTTTATCAGCAGAACCTTGAGTAATTGGATTGATAGTCATATCGGCACCAACTTCTTTTGCTAAGGCTAATTTGTCGTCATTGATATCTACTGCAATTACCTTTGCACCAAATATATTTTTAGCATATTGGATTGCTAGGTTACCCAATCCACCACAACCATAGATTACGATAGGTTGACCAGGTTTAATGTCTGATACTTTAATAGCTTTATATGTAGTTACGCCTGCACATGTGATTGATGATGCTTGAGCAGGATCTAATCCTTCTGGTACTGTCACAGCATAATCAGCTGTAACGATACATTGTTCAGCCATACCACCATCTACTGTATAACCAGCATTTTTAACTTCACGACAGAATGTTTCTCTACCAGTTACGCAATATTCACAACGTCCACAAGATTGGAACATCCATGCAATACTTACACGGTCACCAAGCTTAAGTGAAGTAACATCATCAGCAATTTTAGTAACAATACCTACACCCTCATGACCAAGGATGCGGCCATCTGTATTACCAAAATCATGATTCGCAACGTGTAAGTCAGTGTGGCAAACTCCACAATACTCTACATCTACTAACGCTTCGCCTGAGCGTAACGGACGTAATTCTTTTTCAATAACTTCAATGTTTGCTTTGCTGTTTTTATTAACTACTACTGCTTTCATATGTGATCTCCCCTTTAGTGTTTTAGAGTTTTAATGAGTTTATCTCACAACTACTGTCCTCACTATTTTGGCTAATTATTGTACCAAATTTAAGTGTTCAATCATCATTACATGTTCATCATAACATGGAATTTCACAAACATTTTTTGAAATATTGAACAATATTTGAATTATTACATAAAGGTTTTTTATGTATTAAAAGGAAATATTTTAAATTTCATTATATCTACATTTGAATTTATTAAGCTATTCTTTTGATTTTAAATGTGAAGTATATAGAGGTTAGAAAAAATGAATGGTTGTGAAGATGGGAGATTATTACTATAAGTAAAACGTTTCAAACAATCTTTTTGTAGTTCATCTTGGGGTATTTACTTTTCTTAGCTTGATTGTGATGGGATATCACCAATCGGGCTTTTACGAGCAGTTAATCTCCTACCTAACTTCCTCGCCTTGTTCCTAATTTTGAGGCGGGAGTCTTACTGCCCGCAAATAGCGGGATAAAACTAATTGAAACGCTAAAGATGAACATGTTGCTTATTTCTACGGGCAAGTAGATCTTGAGGATATATCAACAAACTAAAAAGCTCTTCATTTGAAGAGCTTTTTATATTCGCTTCATTGAAATTGTTTCACGTATGCTTTGTAAATTTTGCAGTGTTTCCTCCTGTCGTTGCAACGACAAACCCACATACAAAGTATCTAATAAACTAAGCTGCGCTAATCGTGATGAACTTGCTTCTGTACGAAATTCAGTCTCACGCGTCGAAGTATATAGCGTTATATGAGCAAGTTGGCTTAATGCCGATTTTTGATAGCTCGTAATCGCAATAATGCGAGCTCCTCTTGCTTTTGCTACTTCTAACGCTTCAAGTAATCCTTTATTACTGCCCGAATGAGAAATTGCAATGACCACTGCTTCTTTTGTCAACAAGCCAGCCCCCATAATTTGAAAATGAGAATCCGTATGAGCAATACAAGAAATACCCGTTCTCATAAACTTATGATAAGCATCCATCGCAATAATACCCGACCCACCATTTCCATAAAACTCAATTCGTTTCGATTCATTCAGCGCACTTACTGCCTGTTCCAACGCGTTATCGTTTAACAAATGTAATGTATCTTGCAGTCCTGTAATATGTGAATGAAAAACTTTTTTAGCAACAGTGACCATATTATCTTCTACTGATACTTCCTCATGAATATTTTGCATCGGGGTATGTACAATCTCACGAGCTAATGTAATTTTCAAGTCTTGGAACCCTTGAAAACCTAAGTGTTTGCATAAGCGGAATATCGTTGCTTCGGAACTATTCGTAACTTCCGCTAATTCCGTAATCGATTTATGTACAACATCTTGTGGATGTTTCAAAATATGTTCGGCAATACTTCGTAATTTCGGTGATAAACCATTTAACGAAGCCTGAATCTTTCCAATCCCACTTTTTGTACCAGGCATAGCGTATCTTCCCCTTCCATAGTAGCTTTATTGTACCTAATTATTGAAAGAAGAAAAACCTCTATTTGGCGCATCACTATACATTTTATTTGCTCCTATGTATTCTACCGTAACATATGACACAATTATTCCTACTTATTTTTAGTTTTCCCCATGCTTTACTGCGTATAAGGCAGCTTGTGTGCGGTCATCTACTTCCAATTTAGCCAATACGTTAGAAACATGTGTTTTAACCGTTTGTTCTGTAATATGAAGCTCCGCTGCAATTTCCTTATTACTTCTTCCTTTCGCAATTTCACGAAGTACTTCTTGCTCCCTTTTCGTTAACATAGAAAAAGGATTCTTTTTTTCTTTCTTGACTGCTGACCGTCCTAATAGCGCAGGTGTTACCTTTGGATGAAAATTCGCGTTTCCTTGATATACCGCAACAATTGACGCAACGAGTTGATCTGGCTGCACCTCTTTTAATTGATAACCATCTGCCCCAGCTTTTAATGCCGGTAAAACGTAATCTTGTTCTGAAAAACTACTGAGCATAAGAATTTTTATTGTCTCATCGTATTGTTTTATACATTTTGTCGCTTCAATACCATCCATTTTCGGCATTGTTAAATCCATTAATACTACATCCGGCCTTTCTGTTTGGACGAATGTTAATGCTTCTTCACCATTTTCTGCTTCCCCAATAATTTCAAATTCTTCTCTCGTCTTCAAAAAGAATACGAGCCCCCTTCGAACAATATGATGATCTTCTACAAGTAATAATTTAATTTTCACTGACGTTCTCCCTCTCAAACCGGTAATTGAATTTCTATCTTTGTCCCCTTTTCCGGTTCTGTTTTTATTCGGAAAATTCCCCTCATTAATTCAATTCGTTCTTTCATACTTTTCAAACCAAGTGCTGACTCTCTTACTTGATCCTGTATAAATCCTATTCCGTTATCCTCTATGTAAAAGTGCAGCTTATTATCTTCAATCCTTAAATAAACACATACTTTTTCACACGAAGCATGCTTTTTACAATTATGTAATGCCTCTTGGCTTATACGCCATAAAACTTCTTCTATTTCATCTTCAATTAAAACCATTCCATCAATTCGAACTTCCACTTGAATCCCTAACAGTTTTCCGTAATTTTGAATCGCTTCTGCTAAACCTTTCTCTAATCCTTCAGGCCTTAATTGCCAAATCAAAAGTGTCATCTCTTGTAATGCTTCCTGTGATAATTCTCCAATATAACTTAACATCTCTTGCAAGTCTCTATCCTTCGTCATATTTAGAGTCCCTTTCGCTGTTAGCATAATTGAAAATAACAATTGTTTAACGGAATCATGTAAATCACGAGCCAATCGATTTCTTTCAGCTACAACTACATATTTCCGTTCTTTC
This sequence comes from Bacillus altaicus, assembly GCF_042136375.2. Taxonomy (NCBI): domain Bacteria; kingdom Bacillati; phylum Bacillota; class Bacilli; order Caryophanales; family Bacillaceae; genus Bacillus; species Bacillus altaicus. Next base: position 3,307,993 of record NZ_CM143394.1, read on the forward strand.
TCAACTAATTGAATACGTTGTACTGTCGTTCCAATTTGAAATGCAATCGCTTCTAATAACGCTAACTCCTCCTCAGAAAAGTGTGTTTTATGAGGCGAGGCCACATTTAATAAACCGAATTTCTCTGATCCAGATCTTAGCGGGATTGTAGCATGATGTGTAACATCTTCTGTCTCGCCCCAATTACATTCAATCGCATCTTCTATTCGTTTACATTCAATAATATTTGTCGCTTTTTCCAATCTTCCATTCACAAAACGTTCTACGCACCAACAATCTCCTTCACACATCGGCTTCTTTTCCTGCCACGTAAGAGCTGGGGGTAAGTTTTGGTCTACAAGCATACGATGCTTTCCACTTTCATCAATAAAGAATATCCATCCTGTTTGTAAATTCATAACTTGTAATAATGTATGTAACACTTTTCCTAACATTTCCTGTAAGTTTGTTGCTTCATTTAGTAACTCAGCAATTTCTTTTAATGCTTCTAAACGATGCATCTCTTTTTCATCTATGTTCATTCTCATCACCAACTATCATTATAACATTAAGAAATTTCTAAATACTACAAACAAAAAGAACTGAATTCCTTCAGCTCTTTTTTAGGAGATACCCCATACAGTGCATTCAAATCTAAATTCTAAACCAAAACAGACATTAGCTAATTTTTATTAACTGTCTGATAAAGATTGTCCCACATGGATATTTTGTAAACTTTCAGTGTTAACGAACATATTCGCTGCTGGCATTTGCACTTGATTTTTATGGAACATAGACATTAATTCAAATCTTACTTGCCTTGAAGTTTCAAAATAATCTTCTGGCCTAATCAAACCTGTAATACAAAATTCATATCCAACATATTTAAGGTTAGGGTTTAAGTCTGTAACACCAACATATTTAAATGGTTCAACAGCTTCATCCTCTACTCTATAAAGACTTTGATCCAATTTTTCATTACACATAACACACACTTCTTCTAACAATTCCTTAACTCTTGTAGGATCTTCCTGATAACTTACCGTGATGCGTTCAATAACTCGCATCCATCCTTTATTAAAATTTTGTATCGTTCTAATCTCTCCGTGTGGTATGGTAAGGAGTTTTCCTGACCATTCACGAATTTGCATAAAACGAATACTAATTTCCTCAATAGTTCCTGAATTTGTTCCGTTAAAAGTAACAAAATCGCCAACACGAAACTCTTTGTCCGCTAATCTTGCAAAGCCTAATATGACATCTTTTAGCATCTGTTGTGCAGCAAAACCGATGACAACTCCCGCTATCCCTGCACCTGCAATAATACTTTTTATATCTACAAATTGACTAATTAAATATATGATCAGACTGATGATAATGATATATCTAAAAATAGATCGAATTACACTTTGAATCGTCTGCTCTACCTCTTCATCAAAAAAGCTTGATTTTCTAAAAAACCAATCAATAATGCGATTTATAACAAAAGAAATAATGATAAGAACTAAAGCAAATAGTAAAAACCTTAAAAGTAAAAACTCCCTTACATAATTAAAAAACTCTTCAGTATACGTTAATAAACTCATCCATCCACTTCCTTACTAATGAAAATTTCATACAGAGCTACTTTATTGTAAATACGTATTTATCATCTCAACACTTGTTTTCGAAACATCTTTTATCCTGATCTTAAATTGTACTTTCTTAACTATGTATTTGTATTCATTGTTCATCTTCAGCAATATAACCCTTTCATCAATCTTTCCACTTCAGATGTTCTTTTCTATTTACTATAAATATACCCTTTTTAATAATCTAAAGGGAGATTACAATAGAAATTTTTATAAACAACTTTGTAATACTCACCTCGTTCAAAGGAATACATTCACATAACACCGAATAGTTCATTTGATACTTTTTTCACGGAGGTTACAATTAATGGGATATATCGAAGAACTAAGAGAGATTGTTGGATCAAGGCCACTCAATTTAGCAGGAGTTGCTGTAGCTGTTTTAAATGATCAAGAACAAATATTACTACAACAAAGACGAAATGGCATGTGGGGTGTTCCTGGAGGTTTTGTGGAACTTGGTGAATCCACAGAAGAAGCCGGAAGACGAGAAGTGCTTGAAGAAACAGGTATTGAAATTGGTACACTTCAGTTAGTAAGTGTATTTTCAGGTAAAGAGTTTTTTGTGAAATTAGCGAACGGAGATGAATTTTATCCTATAACAATCGCTTACCTTTGCAAAGACATTAAAGGTGGCTTGCTAAAAGCTGATGGAGTTGAATCATTACATGTACAATTTTTTGATTTAAATGAACTACCAGAAAACATTGGTCCATTCATAAAAAAACTAATTCAGCAACAAGTCGTCTCTATTTAAATGTGAAAAAGAGACCTTTTTGAAGGCCTCTTTTTTCACTTCACTTCTGCATTTAAACAAGATTTAAAATGTCCAAGTGCATATTCATGTCCTTGCGCATTAAAAGATGCAACCGCCTTTTCATAAACGACAATTTTAAACCCTTTATTATAAGCATCTACTGCCGTATGAAGAACGCAGATGTCGGTACATACACCTACAAGATGAACTTCTTCTATGCCTCGTTCTCTTAGCTTCATCTCTAAATCTGTTCCAGCAAATGCACTGTATCGCGTTTTGTCCATATAATATACATTCTCAGCATTTTTATATTTCACGCATACATCTTGTAATTCACCGAATAAGTCTCTTCCATTTGTACCCGCTATATTATGAGGTGGGAATAACTTAGCTTCAGGATGATATACATCATTGTCTTCATGTTTATCGATCGCAAATACTACGTAATCACCTTTTTCAATAAATTGTTTCGTTACATTTACAAGTTCCTTCTCAATTTCTTGACCTGGTTTCCCGCATGTTAAAGCACCTTTTTCAGCTACAAAATCATATGTATAATCAATATTTATAATCGCTCTTTTCATAACTACAATCTCTCCTTCTTCTGTTTCACAGTAAACAATAGAAAATTTGTTATTACGACATCGTATGTACTATTCGACATTACAAATAAAATACCTACATTTCCCTCTCAATACTTACCTTAATCCGAGTTTATCATAAAGTGAAACTTTAATCAGAGGGGGTTTTGTCCATCCCCTCCGATTATTAGCCTTCACCAATCGAGCTTTTACTGGAAGTTGATCTCCCACCTAACTTTCTCGCATGTGCCGAATTATGAGGTGGGGTTCTTACTGCCCGTTAAAGCGGGATAAAACCGGTACACAATGACAAAACATACAGCTCCAATTAACAAGTCATGAATTTGATAATTGAGCGTAACTTCAACCACCTCTTGTAAAGTAAACCAAATGACCGAAAACATTATAATAAATACGAAAATACGAATAACTCGTTTCAAACTTTCAATCCCTTTCTCTTACATGATAGTAAAGAATAAGTTCTTCCTATTCATTCGTACTAAAAAGTGAAACAAATTATTCTCAATGACATAATTCAATCCAAACTAAAAAGCACACTACTTTTGAGTAATGTACTTTTTATCCATAATTAAGACGCAGGCTTCGTTTCAAACGTCGCTTGATTAAATCTAATGACTTTTCCTTTTGGGTCATTGTTTTCAAACTGAGCTGCGGTAATCGTATGACTACCTGTCTCAAGCGTCTTTTCTTTTAATTGTACTGTTGTCTGTGTTGTACTAGTTACTTGATGTTTATCTGCAAATATTTGATCTACAAATACAAATGTTTCTTTATCATTTTGAAAATTGGAAAGTTCTAATTCAACTTGCTGAATTAAAGTATCCTTTTTTATGAATACAGTTGGTATATTGCCATTTTCAGAAGTACCATCTGGAGTAGTTACTTTTACTTTCCCTTCTCCGATTGGCACTGCTCCTTCAGGAAATACGACCATATTCTCATCACTTGCATTTACAACTTGTTCTTCCTGGTTTGACTGTGCATCTTCTTTTTCCTTTGGAGCACCACAGCCTACTAATAACAATACAGACAATCCAGTGATTATGAATTTCTTCAAAATTCATCCCCCCTGTTATTTCATTATAATTTATTATACAAAAATAACTTCTTAATTTTAAAACTAGTCTTTAACACTTTCATGAACAAATATTAGCTTACTCACGATTACTGTACCATACTTTCATTTTAAGAACATTAATTTTTTTAAAGAAATAAATAGTAATTCCACTCTATTCATCATTTTAGCCCAATTCACTAAAGAAATATCCATTCAAAATAAAAAGACATTGTCATTTCAATGTCTTTTCTACATAACATTTAGAAAATAAATGTTGTAATCTCATCAACTTCTTTTCGCGAAAGTTTCTTCGGCTTATCTTTCGGAAACCCGAGTGAAATTACCATATTAATTTGTTTTTGAGGCTCAATTTGTAAATATTGTCGCAGTTCATCTTGAGCTAACAATACAGGTCCTGTCATTGGACAAGTGCCAAGTCCTTTCGCATGTGCAGCCAACATTAAGTTTTGTGCTGCTAGACAGCTACTCTTAATTCCTTCCTCTTCCCACACTGAATCAGGAACAAAGGCAATTGGATCAAATATCTTTTCACGAAACTTTGATTCATATGGTGTTGCCAAACATACGATTAATACTGGCGCCTCAGAGAAAGCTGTCGCATACGGACCGAAAGAACGTGTAAGTAATTTCCCTGCTTTCTCTTCTCCATTTTCTGCTGCCTTTGCCGCAAGTTTATGTAATGCATCCCATGTCATTTGTTCAATTTCTTTAATTTTCTCTCGATTCATAATGACCAAGAACTCCCACGTTTGTGAGTTCGTATCACTCGGTGCATAACGAGCACAATCAATAATTTCTTTTATATCACTAGTGGATACTTCTTGTTCTGTAAACTTTCTAACACTTCGTCTACCGTGAATTACTTCTTTAAAATCTTCATAATTCATACATTAAATCCCCTTTTTTACAGCGTTTTCAAAATTTGTCCTATGGTTGAATTATATCATGAAAAAAAGCTGGGGGAATACCAGCTTTTTCCCTCATTATTAATTTGTCACTTTAAACAAACTAATACTTTCTTCATATGCAGCTTGTAGTTTTTTCGTAATTGGTCCTCTTTCGCCGCTTCCAAACTTCTCATCACCAATTTGAACAACAGGGAATATTTCAAGTGGTGTCGCTGTAAAGAAACATTCGTCAGCCTCGTATACTTCTTGCAATGAGAATTCACGCTCTTCTACTTCAATATGTAAAGCTTTCGCTAATGTAATAACGTAGTGGCGAGTAATGCCGTGTAGAATGAAATTATCGGCCGGATGTGTAATTAATTGATTATTTTTCACCATAAAGAAATTCGAATGACACCCTTCTGTTACAATTCCATCTCGTACTAATATCGCTTCTTGATACCCTTGCTCGTTTATTTTATTTTTAATCATGATATTAGGTAGAAGGTTTAAAGATTTTATATGACAGAACTTCCAGCGTATATCCTCTTCTATAGTAACCTTTATTCCTTGTTCCATAGTAGCGGTAGGTCTTGGAAACGAAACAATATTCGCAAAATATGTTGGCTGTAAATCTTTTTCATACACATGATTTCGAGCTTGAGCTCCACGTGATATTTGAAGATACACATTCCCATCCTCTTGAAAGTAATTTTTTTCAATCATTTGATGAAGTTCCTCGACTAGATCTTCCTTTGTAAACGGCGGAACAATATTTATTTCCTTCATAGATTTAAAAAAGCGTTCCAAATGTAAGTCTAATAAATGAGGCTTTCCATCGTATAGCCTAAATACCTCATATATGCCATCACCAAATTGGAGTCCTCTCTCTTCTAACGCAACCATCGGCTGTTCTTCTTTCGTGTTTACAATTCTTCCGTTAAACAAAATCCAATCTTTATGAGTAGCTTTCATTCCTTCCCACTCCTTTATTCCATGATTGGTTTTATTGTACAACTTATCCACACTTAAAAGAAGGAATTTTCTGTATTTAAATACGCAAAAAAAGTACATCACCTATTTAAAGTGATGCACTCAACCATTCATTTATTTCAAAAAATATTTTTCAATATCATCTAGCATTAAGTTTGCAGCTTTAATACCGCCTGCTGTATTCCAAATTACTTCATCCACTTGGAATACTTTATTGTCTTTAGAAGCCTGTAGCTGCTTAAAGAGTGGGTCTTCTGTCCATTCTTTTGCTAACGTGGTTCCTTCGTTATTCTTATCTGCATCTTTATCAGATGTGAAGTAGAATATGTAGTCCCCATCCATATTCGGAATTTGCTCTTTTGTAATTCCTTTTATCACAAACTCATCTTTATCTTGTAGTGGTGGTCGCTTAAATCCAATATCATTTAAAACAACACCTGAAAATGAGTTTTTCTGATAAATACGAACGTCACCTGGTACAAAGCGAATAATAGAAACTTTAGAATTCAATTTATCTCCTAACTTCTCTTTCATTCCTTCAATACGTTTTTTATAATCTTCAAGAGCCTTTTGCCCTTCTTTTTCTTTATTTACAGCTTTTGTATAGAGTGTAAAGTTTTCCTTCCAATCCCCGCGCAATGTTTCAGCATATACAGTTGGCGCTATTTCGTTCAATTGCTCATATATTTTTTCATGGCGCATTTTATTCCCGATTATTAAATCTGGTTTAAGCTTCATAACTGCCTCTAAATTAATATCACGCTCAGTTCCTACAACTTTCGTATCTTTTAACTCTTTCGCTAAATGAGGATACCATTCATCACCAGCACGTGGTTTTGTAGTTCCAACTGGCGTTACTCCGACAGCTAAAAGAGCCTCCGCACCCTCATTTGTTAAAACAACAACTTTTTTCGGTGTCCCATTTACTGTCGTTTCACCCATTGCATGCTTTATACTATATGAATCTTTTGCCTTTACTGATGTATCTTTTGCTTTCTGCTCTTCTTTACCACACCCTGCAATTATAACCATTAGTAACATAATGCAAAGTATAAGCATATTTTTAGTTCGTGTCATATATCCCCCTAGTTGAAATTGATTATCAATAACATTCAAAAGAATAATGCATATCTTACATATTGTCAATACATATATCAGAAAACTTTTGAAATACATATAATTTAAACACTCTTCCCCATTCGAAATACATATATATCCGCCTTTAACCCTCATTTTTTCATTCGAAACATTTGAAAAATCAATGACCATAAGAAAGTAATTATTATTCCAGTCAACAAATAACATATGTAATACAAAAACATGTCTCCATCTCAGCAATAAGATGGAGACATGTTCAATTATACTTTTCAATATTGATTATATTTAATATATGACGGATCATTATACACCCACTGATTTCCACCAAGGTTCAACCAACCGTTTTGATTAATATATACTAAATACGATTCCGGATTATTTAATTTACGAATAACTGAAGAAGATGTTGATGGACCACTTCTTAAGTTCACATTCGTTCCTTGTATATAAGCGACACCAATTGGACTTCCATCACTATTACTCGTCTTTACAAAATTAATATACGAAGGGTCATTATACACCCATTGTCCATTTCCTAAATCTAACCACCCGTTACTTTCCTGATATACGACATACGATTCTGGAGAGTTGAGTTGACGAATAACTGAAGAAGACGTTGATGGACCACTTCGTAAATTTACATTTTTTCCAAGGATATAAGCAATCCCCTTCGTTTGTGGTGTTGGCTGCGGGTTTGGAGGTTGTGGATTTGGAGGATTCGGATTTGGGGCTAATCCAAAAATAGCTGCTATTCCGTTTGCATACGCTTGACTTAGATCTTCAATAAATTGTGGGTTTTTCAATAAATTAGCATCAAACGTAGTATCAATAAAGGCAGTCTCTGTTAATATTGCATCCATTGCAGTCTCTCTTAGTACCGCATAATTTGCTTTTTTTCCCCCTCGATCACGAAGGCCGTATTTTGTTAATACAGGATTGACTGCTGCATGCATTTTTTGTTGCTTTTCATATGCGGAACTACTATTAGATAGCGCGTTGTAAATATAACTTTCAAATCCAGTGCCACCGCCACTATTAATGTGAAATGAGATAAAATAATCTGCACCAAATGAATTAGCAATATTAGCACGTTCTGATAAAGAGATAAATACATCACTATCACGTGTCATTTTAATATTGATTGGATAATTTGCAGATAAAATATCCCGAACACGTCTAGCAATTTGAAGTGTTAACTCTTTTTCCACTAACCCATTACCAACAGCACCAGAATCATATCCACCATGCCCTGCGTCTATAACAAGTTTCATATATCTTTTTCGTTCCTTTCTTTATTGTAATAAGCTTCATTTCTACTCGTCCTATTTTATGTTAATTGTACAAGTTCCGTTACAAGTACAAATAAAAAAACCCCCTTATGTAAGGCGGTTTCTATCGCTTTGCTTTAGCCAATTTAAAATGAATATATACGATTGATAATGGATGTAACGTATGCAAAATAAAAGAAATAAAAGAAATATCCCACCGCCGCTATATAGCAACCCAAACTTCAAAAAGATGTTCAAAAGAGGTGGGAAATACGTTATGTTTTGCAATACAAATAGCATACAAAACAAAATTAAAAATACAGGAATATATTGTAATTCATATGGTCTTCTCTTCTTATACATTCTTTTCCGAATAAAAGTCTGGCATAGTTCTGCTACTATAAAACAACCTCCAACTAATACAAGACCAGAAGTTATCGTCATACGTCCACCTACCTTATATTCATATCATCGCCTAATCAATATTCATTATATTTTCTTTACATATATTCCATTTCCCTCAATAAAACCAGATCCCTCTATGAAAGATTTCGCTTGTTCCGTAAACATCTCTTGCAATACTTTTATTTCTTTCACATTTCTCTGTTTCATCATTTCTTCAAATGTAAAATACGTATTTGTCCCGTATCCATAACCTTGATAATCAAAATGAATAATTAACTGTGACAAAATAGCACTCTCTTCTTGAACGCTATAATCTATTACACCAATATATGTATCATCAACTTTCACACAATACTGAACCTTTTTCTCATCTAAGCTGTGTGAATGAAACATTTCTTTTACAGCGCTTTCATTTTCTATATTTACTTTCTCAAACGTAATCATATGTTGTCCATCCTTTTACTATTATTGTATCAATAATAAATGCAATTTATGAAAAAAACCTTAAGATCGAATGCGACCTTAAGGTTTTTTATTAAACTAAGCTATACGCACGCTTTGTTTCTTCGTGGAACTTATTCGTATCGTATTTATGCTCAACATAAATTTGATGCCATACCATAAACGCAAGTACAGTCCAAATTTTACGGCTATAATCGCCTTTATCTGCACAATGTGCTTCCAGTAAGTTTAATACATACTGTTTTTCGATTAAATGCTCAGTTTTGCTTTCTTTAATAATATTTACAGCCCAATCGTGCATTTCATCTTTTAACCAGTGACGAATTGGTACTGGGAATCCAAGCTTTTTACGATCTAACACGTGATCTGGAACAATTCCACGAGCAGCTTCACGTAATATAGCTTTCGTTGTTCCGTTTGCAATTTTAAATTCTGTCGGAATTTTAGATGCAACGTCAAATACTTCTTTATCTAAGAACGGTACACGAAGTTCTAATGAATTTGCCATCGTCATTTTATCAGCTTTTAATAAAATATCGCCGCGTAACCATGTGAACATATCAATGTACTGCATTTTACTTACATCATCATAATCTTTAATTTCGTTATACAATGGTTTCGTGATATCCATATAGTTAACACTTTCATCGTAATACTTCATTAATTCAGCTTTCTCTTCTTCACGGAAGATTTTCGCATTTCCATAGTAACGCTCTTCGATTGGCGTACATCCACGCTCTAAGAAACTTTTTCCTTTAAACCCTTCTTTAAGAGCACCACTTAATGCCTTTAGAACACTCTTTCCTGGGCTAGGAATGTAAGAGAACATTTTTAAAGAGTTTGGCTCACGATAAATGTTATATCCACCAAATAGCTCGTCTGCACCTTCACCAGAAAGAACAACCGTTACATGTTTACGCGCTTCTTTCGCAACGAAATACAATGGTACAGCTGCTGGATCCGCTAAAGGATCATCCATATGCCAAATGATTTTTGGGAACTCATCCATAAATTCTTGCGCTGTAATGAATACGTTATGGTTTTTAACTCCTAATTTCTCAGCAGTTTCTTTCGCAACATCAACTTCACTGAAACCGCGTTGTTCGAAACCAATAGAGAATGTTAATAGATTTGGATTCATTTCTCTTGCGATAGAAGCAATAATAGATGAATCGATACCACCAGATAAGAAAGAACCTACTGGTACATCACTACGCATATGTACTTTTACAGAATCGTATAATACATCACGAATTGCTTGGATATGCTCCTCTTTCGTTGCGCTTGAAGCGTTGAAATAAGGATTCCAGTAGCGATGGATTTCCATCTCTTTACCGATTTCTTTTACGAAGTAATGACCAGGCTCAATTTTATTAACATCAATTGTTAATGTTTCTGGCTCTGGACCATATTGGTACGTAAAGTAGTGTTGTAGTGACTTTGGGTTTACCCCTTTGTCTTCCATTACATGCATAATACTTTTCTTCTCAGATGCGAAGAATGTAGTATCACCTTGTTGTGCGATGTATAAAGGCTTAATACCGAAGTGGTCACGTGCACCGAAAAGTTTCTTTTCTTCACGATCCCAAATCATAAATGCGAACATACCACGAAGGTAGTCTACACATTTTTCTTTCATATGTGCATACAATGCAATAATAACTTCTGTATCAGATTGTGTAGCAAAAGTTGCACCTTTTTCAAGTAACATTTCACGTAGTTCTACATAATTGTAAATTTCACCATTAAAAATAATTACATATCGATCATTTTCATAAGTTAGCGGCTGATGTCCTGCCTCTAAGTCAATGATACTTAAACGGCGGAAGCCAAATTGTACATGTTCATCACGAAAATATCCTTCGTCATCTGGACCGCGGTGGAAAATCATCGTGTTCATATTTTCAAATTGATGTTTTTCTGTTTCTGAAAACCCTCTAGGGTTTTCACATAAACATCCTACAAAACCACACATACTTCTTACCCTCTTTCAGTTTTCATTCTGTCTCAATACTACTGTATCAACCCTATTTATACTAGCATAATCAACTGAATATGGCGACCAAAAACTATAAAAAAACTCGCTCCATTTCACATTTTTAACATTTTTTTATGAAAACATGAAAACTAGGCACTCACCTTTCTCCGCTTTTGTCATATGATATTGCAAATTGATTTCTAGGAGGGAATACCATGAGTGAAGAAAAAAAAGATTCTTCTCGCCCACCGGTTCGTAATTATTTAAAACAGATTGATGATTTTTTCGAACAAACACCTCTTCGTGGCGTAATCACTGATTTAAATCATTTTTTCCAAAAAGGAAACCGTTTATTAACATTCCCAGTAGATTTATACGAAGTTGGTGACGAACTCGTCGTTGCAGCTGAACTACCAGGTATACAAAAAGAACAAATTCAAATTGAAATACAAAGTGAGTATTTAAAAGTCTCAGTAAAAGAAGATATACTTGAAGAGACCGAAGAAGAATCTTCTCACAATTATTATCGCCGAGAACGCTCTATTTCAGAAGCATCAAGACTTATTAAATTGCCGTATTTAATTAACAAAAAAACAGCAAAAGCTTCTTATCAAAACGGTGTATTAGAAATACGCGCACTAAAACTTCCGCAACAGCATGATATATTATCCATAGACTAAATACTAATAAAAGAAGGGTGCTAAGCACCCTTCTTTTTAATCCGCTAATCGCTTCATATCACGTATAATATCTTCATATGGTGTATTGCTAATACCGCTATATTTTTTCATTACTTTTCCATTTTGATCGATTAAATAAAAAGATGTACCGTGCATTACTTGCCCATTCTCTGGTTTATCTACAAGCGATTGGAAGTTATCTTTTGAAAACTTTGTAATATCCTCCAGTGAATAACCGGTTAACAAGTTCCAGTTACTTGTATCTTCTGTAAACTTTTGAATGAAAGCTTTCAAATTTTCTGGTTTATCAAGTTCAGGATCTACACTAAACGAAACAAACTGAACATCCAATTTCTCTTCCTTAGCCATTTTTTGTAATTTAGCCATATTAGCAGTCATTGGCGGACAAACCGTTTGACAGTTTGTAAACATGAAATCAGCTACCCAAACTTTCCCTTTTAAATCTTTTGTACCAAACGGCTTTCCTTCTTGATTTGTAAATTGGAAAGTTTCTAAATCCCAGTTTAACGGTTTACGTAATTTTGAACCTGAACTGCTACAACCTGCAAGTACAAAGAGACAAAATACAACCATAAGACCAATTAACTTTTGATAATGCTTCATTATTAAACCTCTTTTCTCTTTCCTTAATTTATGTAAGTTATGTACATCATAACAAAAGTAAATACTATGAGAAAATTGTTTACTTCATTTGTTCACGAAATCGTACGAATTTACGTATGTTACTTCTTTATTTCAAGCTAATTACTAGACAAAATATATTTTACTACTATTATTTCTCTAACTATTATTTGCGAAACAAAGTTAATTGTTAAATTTGTAAATAAATCTCCCTATTTTTTTACAATCACTTAAACATTAATCCATATTAAACACTGTATTCCTTAACAACATTTCGGTACAATACAACTACAACGATTTTAAATGAGGTGATGTTCATGGCAAAGCGCTATGAAAATATGGATAATGTAAGTACAAAAAAATCAATTCGCTCCTTCTTACGCTGGCGTAAAGAGAGAAAGCAAAACAAAAAAGACTTTTCTTTCCTAGTAGAACAATCACCTGTTAAACAAAGTAAATTTCTGCTAAATAACTTTGAAAAAACGACTGTCACATGGATTGGTCATTCAACTTTTCTCATTCAAACGAACGGCTTAAATATTTTAACAGATCCAGTATGGGCTAATAAATTAAAGTTAGTTCCACGACTTACTGAGCCAGGGCTCACTATAAAAGAACTACCTAAAATCGATATCGTCCTTATTTCACACGGTCATTACGATCATGTAGACTTTGCATCTCTTCGTCAGCTAAACGATGATGTTTTATACCTTGTTCCTATTGGGCTAAAACAATTATTTACTCGTAAAAAATTCACCAATGTAGAAGAATACAATTGGTGGGAAAGTACAACAATTGATGAAGTCTCTTTTCACTTCGTACCTGCCCAACACTGGACGAGAAGAACATTATTTGATATGAACACCTCTCACTGGGGAGGATGGATCATTGATAATATGACTTCTTCAGAAACCATTTATTTTTGTGGTGATAGTGGGTATTTCCAAGGATTTAAAGACATCGGCAAACGTTTTTCAATCGATATTGCACTTATGCCAATTGGTGCCTATGAACCAGAATGGTTTATGAAAGTGTCTCACGTTTCACCAGAAGAAGCTGTGCAAGCCTATCTAGATATAAAAGCTACACATTTCATTCCAATGCACTACGGTACTTTTGCTTTAGCAGATGAATCACCAAGGGAAGCAGTAACTCGACTACGAAATAACTGGAATTTACGAATGCTACCGTGGGAACAACTACATGTTCTCTTTTTAGGCCAAACTTTCACTTATAGCCCTATTGTCTCAGATAAAGAACCAGTAAAAATTACAGAAACCTCTCCTGTATAATAGAACTAATTTTTCCGAATAATTTATCATATACTTTAAAAAATCGAAAAGGGTGTTTTCCATGAAAGATTATTTACAGACTCGCTATATCATTAGCGGAAGCGCCTGTATTGCCCTTCTCATTTCTTACTTCATATACACATAAAAAAGCTACTTGAAAATTCATTTCAAGTAGCTTTTTTATTACTCTGCTAAATACATAAAACCAATTGCTCCTGGTCCTGTATGAGTACTGATAACTGGTGTTGTATAGAAAATCTCTGATTGAGTGAATCCATTCACTTTTTCAACAGCAGCTTTTACACTTTCTGCTAAAGGAATTGCTTTAGCATGTGGAATCGCAACAGCTTTCACCACTTTTCCAGCAGTATCTTCCTCGAATATTTTAGCCAATGTTTTTACAATCTGCCCTTGGCTACGTACTTTCGTTACCGGATTATATACGCCACCTTCAAGGCTTGCAATAGGTTTAATATTAAGTAATGAACCGATAAAAGCTTTCCCTTTACCGATACGTCCACCCTTCACTAAGTTCTCTAATGTATCTACGACAACATATAAACGAGTATTCTTTCTTACTTCATCAATACGTTTTAAAATATCTTCTAGTGAGCATTCTTCTTTTGCCATTTTTGCAGCTTCAATTACTTGATATGCTAAAGCATGTGTAATAAATTGAGAATCAACAACTGTTACTTTTGTATCTGTCATTGATGCAGCGCTATTCGCTGTTGCGACAGTACCGCTCATTCCACCTGTCATATGAATGGAAAGTACTTCACTTCCATCTTCGCCTAGCTTGTCATACATTTCTACAAATGTACCCATAGCTGGTTGTGATGTTTTTGGTAATTCTTCTGATTTAATCATTTCTTCAATAAATTCATCTGGCTGTAAATCAACGCGATCTAAGTATGTTTGTCCATTTACAGAAATAGATAATGGTAAAACATGAATATCATACTTCTCAATCACTTCTTGAGTTAAATCTGCCGTTGAATCTGTTACAATTTTAATTTTTTGCATATTATATTCTTCCCTTTCGAATACGCTCTCCCTGTTATTATACTAGCATTCCTGATGCTTTCAACAATTTCGAATAAATTTCACCAAATTAATTATATTTTTATACCTAAAATGAAAAAGACAGAGCCTACCTAACTCTGTCCCTGCTGTATATTATGCATTCTTTTCAAGAGTATTTGTTTTATATACATTTGAATAATCATTCCACTTCAAACAACTTTGTAAATATTCACGGAAAGAGTACGAGACTCTTGGGTTTTTATGTTTTTGAATTTTTGCAATAAACAATTGAAGACGAGACTGAATTAGAAACGCTAATGGATGCTGTGTTTGTAGGACAGGGATTTCAAATATTTTAATACAATTCCCTGTTGCATGAGTGAAATAAAAACTTTTCGTAATCACAATATCAATCCTCTTTTTCGTTGGATTTTTGAACTTCCTCCACTTTATTCTTTAACACGTTTTTTAGTGTAGGTTTCCTATGAATACTAAAATATCCTTAAGCTGCCCCCGTTTAGAAGTTAATACTTCATTTATATCCACCTAATTCGAACCCTGTCCTATATATACTTTGAGACGGGAGTCTTATTACCCATATATAGCTTGATAACTTCAGTATAACCTTATAAAAATGAAAAGTTTGTCTAAATTTTGGAGATTCTATAATTTTTTTCTTCTATATATTGTATACAATTATAGCTAGAGTATAACAAATAAATTAAAAAGTGCCTTTATAACGAGGCACTTTTCGACTGTGTTTCTTCTTCTCTTTTCTGTTTTCGTTTACTAACTATCTTTGATAAAGCGATACTAATTTCATAAATACAAATAAGCGGTACCGCTACTAAACTATGTGATAAAAAATCTGGCGGCGATATACACGATGCAATTATAATCAACACGACATAAGCATATCTTCTTATTTTCTGCAGAAATTCTGCGGTTAGAAGACCTATACTCGTTAAAAACATAACAACTACAGGTAATTCAAATATAACAGCAAACGGAACTGTTAAATTTAATACGAAATGAAAATATTTTTCCGTTGTAAACATTGTATTAAACATCTCATTACCAATTGTAGTTAGGAAATGAAATAAAAATGGCATGACGATAAAATAACCGAAAGATAGGCCTGCTATAAATAATATAGACAATACCGGTATATACATTAATGTCATTTTTTGTTCATTGGGATGTAAACCTGGTTTTACAAATAACCAAATTTGTATCGCAGCAAAAGGAATTGTACAAACGATAGCAAATACTGTAGCAATCAAGAAAAAAATCCACAACACATCACTTGGACCGAGAACAGTTAATTTCATTGGTAAATCTTTTACAAGCCAAAAATAAATATCCTTCGTAAAAGTAAATCCAATAATTAAAAATAATACAAAGGATAATACTGTATATATTACTCGTTTGCGAAGCTCAACAATATGTTCTACTACGCTCATTTCCCGATCTTCCATCTCGTTCACCACACTTTATTTATCCATTCCTAGAAAAACTTCATCAGATTCTTTTATTTATTTTTTTCTTTCTCTTGAAATGCCTCATCAGTCAATTCTTTTGTTGATTTTTTAAATTCTTTTAACGTTTCCCCTAAAGCTTTCCCAATTTCCGGTAACTTTTTGGGGCCGAATAAAATTAACACTGCTACTAAAATTAAAATTAACCCTGGAAAGCCAATATTTGAAAACATTTCCCCATCCCCTTCATAAGTAGATTCCTTGTCCTACTATTCCATAAGTTCATTTTGTCAAAAAATTTCGTAAACGTCAATGTATCCGTTGTCTTTTATCAAAAAAATTCAAAAATAAAATCAATTATACAAATATCATTTTCTATTCCTTTTGTATATGATATGGTTAAGGAAAATATAACTTATCTCAATACAGTGAAAGGGACTAACATTATGACCCAAAAAATTACAAGAATGACCCAATTTGTAAAAGAAGAAATTGCGAATGCAATTACCCATGGTATCGGTGCCATTTTAAGCATCCCTGCCTTAATCATATTAATTATTCATGCTTCCAAACATGGCACAGCATCTGCTGTTGTTGGCTTTACCGTTTATGGCGTAAGCATGTTCCTTCTATACTTATTTTCTACACTGCTACATAGTATCCATCATCCAAAAGTAGAAAAGTTATTTACCATTTTAGATCACTCCGCCATATATTTATTAATTGCCGGCACGTATACACCATTTCTACTCATTACACTGCGTGGCCCGATCGGTTGGACTTTACTCGCAATTATTTGGACCCTTGCAATTGGTGGAATTATTTTCAAAATCTTCTTTGTTCGTCGCTTTATTAAAACATCAACATTGTGTTATATCATTATGGGTTGGCTCATGATCGTTGCCATTAAACCCCTTTATGAAAATTTAACCGGTCACGGCTTCTCACTACTATTAATAGGCGGCATTTTGTATTCTGTCGGAGCTATATTCTTCCTTTGGGAAAAGCTTCCATTCAATCATGCCATTTGGCATCTATTCGTACTAGGTGGTAGTACAATGATGTTTTTCTGCGTACTGTTTTATGTCTTACCCGCAGCATAAAAAAAGTTTCAGCTTGTATAAGCTGAAACTTTTTTTTATTACTTATGTAATTGAGATGCAATAATATCTTTTGTATGCTGGGTTAACTCTTTAGCATCCATACTTGCATATTCTTCAGGTGTAATTGGCTTAGAAATTGTTAATGTTGCATGAGCTGGTTTCATACGATTTCCATTAGCCTCAAACATCTTATATGTACCATCTAAAGTTACTGGTAATATAGATACGCCAGATTTTACTGCAAGGTGAAAACTCCCTGCTTTAAACTCACCGATTTCGCCGCCCTTACTTCTCGTTCCCTCTGGAAAAATTACGATAGAATGTCCGTTCTTTAACAGTTCAATTCCATCTTTAATTGCCTTAAGAGATTGACGGCGATCGCTGCGGTCCATGAACACACAATTCATTAGTTCCATCCATGTTGGTACAACCGGAAACTTTTTAATTTCCGCTTTTGAAACGAATCCAATTGGCTTATTTAAGTAACCTAGTAAAACAGGAATATCCATATTACTTTGATGATTACTTACAACTAGCACCGGCTTGTCTTTCGGAACATTTTCAAGTCCCTTTACTTCTACAGTCGATCCAGTTACACGCACCATTTTCTTACCAAACCAGTTTGTTGTTTTATACACAACACTATCTTTTTCTTGCGGTGACATCGCATTTGCTTTTCTTTTTATACGCCACAACCTTGGTGTAATCGCAATTACGATTAAAATTAAATAAAAGATTTTAAAAAACGTTTGAATCATACAGAACCCCCACCTATTATCATTCCGACCTTCATTATACTAGACAAACGAAGGAAAAAGAAGAAAAAATGTCCAAACAACAAGTGTTTGGACATTTTGAAGTTTTCTATATTAGAAACGTTTTGCTAATTCGCGTGCATTTACAATTGCTGCTTCTTTAATGTCTTGTGCTTTTTCAGGATTTGCATTCATTCCTTCAACTGCAATATATTCAGTGTCTGATACACCCATGAATCCTAATACTGCATTTAAGTGATTGCGACCGAAGTCCATAGATGCGTATGCTCCTTCAGAGTAAATGCCGCCTGTAGCTTGAATATGAAGTGCTTTTTTGCCTTCTAGTAAGCCAACTGGACCATTTTCAGTATATTTGAATGTTTTACCTGCGATTGATAAGTTATCTAAGTATGCTTTCACTACTGCTGGGTAGCTGAAGTTCCACATTGGAGTCACGAATACATAACGATCTGCATGCATAAATGTTTCTAAGTTATTGTTCATTGCTGCAACTTTTTGTTGCTGAGTTTCACTTAAATTTTCGAATCCTTCGCCTGCTGCAAATTTACCCCAAGCAGCGAATACGTCTGCATCGATTGCTGGTACAGTTGTATTGAATAAATCAATTGTTACAACTTCGTCTTGTGGATGTTCGTTTTTATATGTTTCGATGAAAGCTTCCCCTACTGCCATACCGAAAGAACCTTCTGCTGAATTTGGATTTGCTGTAATAAATAGTACTTTTGTCATTATATTATCTCCCTTTTTCAAATTTATCTTTACTTTGAGATTTATTTTTTTATAGTAAATAACTTACCTTATGTAAGTATAATACAAAAAGTTTTAATGGCTGTCAATAAAAAATAGCTGCTTTTTTTTCGTAAGTTAATAAGTTATATTATTTCAGTTAGTTTTGTATATAAATATTAAGGTTTTAATCAAATAAAAAAACTACCTCCATATTTCATGGAGATAGTCTTCATCAATTACTACTTTTGAAAAACATGTTTCACTTTTTCAGCCGGAATATTACTTCCACCTCTACCTTTTACATCTTCAATCATCATTGTAATGACCATATCAGGTGAATTTAAATCAAACGCAGCGAACCAACCTAGTTCTTTTCCTTCTGCCTCTTTTGATACTTTTAATTCTGCTGTTCCTGTTTTACCAGCAAGAGTCATACCATCAATTTTTGCAATTTTCCCTGTACCATCTGGATCGTTAATTACTTTCGTTAAAGCCGTTTTCAATATATCTTGAGTTCCTTTAGAAATCACATTTTCTTTCCAGGCCTTTGGTTGTTTATCTGTTTTAATAAGATATGGCGACGGAATCGTTCCATCATTTACAATCGGTGCATACGTTAAAGCTAAATGAAGAGGGGTCATTAAGACTTGTCCTTGTCCATATCCTGTATCTGCCATTTGAATATCATTTTTTATGCCATCACTTGCGATTTTAGAAACTGGGAATCCGTATTCAATTGGTAATTTCTCATCAAATCCGAATTTTTTCGCCTCAGCCATAAATTTATCTTTTCCAATTTTCAAAGCTTCTTGTGCAAAGTAAATATTATCCGAGTATTTCATTGCCTTATCAAAATCAATCGGATTTGCATCTTTTACACGTGTTACGTAATAATTGCCCCAAGAAGAATCTTTCGTCCATTTCAGTCCTTCAATTTTCAATTCTTCTTTCGGATCGATTGTTTTCGTTTCAAGTCCAATTGCACCTGTAATTGGCTTAAATACAGAACCCGGAACCGATAATTGTGTAAATCGATTCGTCATCGGTTTTTTCGGGTCATTATTCCAAGCTTCACGTTGAGCTTTTGATGTCCCTCTCGCAATAAGATTAGGATCGTATGCTGGACTACTTACAAGTGCAATCGTTTCCCCGCTTTTCGGGTTAATTGCAGCACTTGATCCAGCCTCTCCTTTCATTTCATTATACGTTTTTTCTTGAACAACACTATCGATAGTTAAAGTTACATTTTCTCCATCAACAGCATCTGTTTTCACTAAATTTTTAATTTCTTTTCCTTGCGCATCTTCCATGAAGACACGGCCACCTTTTTTCCCGCGTAGCTGTTCTTCCAATACTTGCTCTAATCCAGCCTTACCAACTGGATCATCTGCTTGATAACCTTTCTTTTGAAGCGTTTTTAAATCTTCAGCATTTACTTTTCCGATATAACCAGTAAGATGCGCTGCTGCTTCCCCTAATGGATATGTACGAACATTTACAGGTTTTGTTGCAACACCTGGTAAATCAATGTAGGTATTTTGCGTTGCTCCCTCAGGCAAAATTCCAATTGGTACGAGATACCCTGGTTTTACCCATTTAGCAGCTAGTTTTTGATCAATTTCTTCTACAGACATATTTAACAACTTCGCTACCGTTTCTTTCGTTTGCGGAGCAGCATCCCCTAACTTTTCAGGAATCATTCCGATTTCAGAAGCTTTACCATTCGTCGCAAGACCTTTTCCATTACGATCGTAAACTTCACCACGTTTTGGTTGTGTTGTCTGCATACGCACTTTACTATCTTTTGTCATGCCAGGGAAAATGAAATCAGGAGTCCAATCTATTTTCCAAGACTCTTTATCCCCATCTTTTTCTTTCACCATTTTTGCTTCATGGCCAAAAGTGATTTTACCACCAACTGTATCCATGCTTACTTTAAAAGGAACAGGGCCTTCATCTTTTTTATCTTCTTTTACTTCCCCTGTTTCTACCTTTAAGTCTTTCACTTCAATACCAGAATAAATCTTTTCATATTTCTCAGTAAACTCTTTCTGTGAAATATCTTTTTTTGCATTTTCTGATAATTGATCATACATATCTGCAAATTTTTGTTTATTCCATGCTTTTACATATGTATCAAACGCTTCTTGTGGTTTTTCTTCTTTGCCGCATCCGACTAGCATTAATGCAAAGCAAAGAAAAAGAATCCCCCATATTTTTCTCAACCGATTCTCCTCCTTTTATTACATAGCGTACTTCTAAAGATTTATAGCATTCTATACATGCTAACTCTCATTATAGCACTATCGAATCCTCTCTATAAAGATACATTTAATAATATAAATAAAAAGATTGATGTGAATGCTCACATCAATCTTTTTTTATTGTTGCTTTTCATAAATATGATAATAGTACGTGTACGGATTTTTTTCATCCGTTAAGCCTTTCTCCACAAAAACTTCTTTCCAATCAGTCATATCTATTTCCGGGAAGAATGTATCTCCATCAAACGCATGATGAATCTTTGTTATATACAATTTCTCCACATACGGTAAGAATAAATCATAAATTTGCGCTCCTCCAAAAATAAAGATTTCTTCTTCATCTTTGCATAGCTCAAACACTTCTTCCGCAGAATGAGCAACTTCACAACCTTCAACATGATACTCTCCATTGCGAGTTACGATAATATTACGTCTTCCTGGCAGTGGTCTACCAATCGCTTCATAGTTCTTTCTTCCCATAATAAGCGGGTGACCCATTGTCGTTTTCTTCACATACTGTAATTCACTTGGCAAATGCCAAGGTAATTTATTATCTTTACCAATTACTCTATTTTCGTCCATTGCGACCATAAATGAAATAATCATCTTTGCATCTCCTCTACAATTACACTGCAACTGGTGCTTTAATTGCTGGATGTGGATCATATCCTTCAATAGTTAAATCGTCCATTTCAAAATCAAACACAGATTTCACATCTGGATTTAATGTAAGTTTAGGGAACGGACGTGGTTCACGTGCCAACTGCTTTTCTACTTGTTCAAAATGATTTGTATAAATATGTGCATCACCAATTGTATGAACAAATTCTCCTACTTCAAGACCACATTCATGTGCAATTAAATGTGTTAAAAGTGAATAGCTTGCAATGTTAAATGGAATGCCAAGGAAAATATCACCGCTTCTTTGATATAACTGACAAGAAAGCTTTCCATCTGCTACATAAAATTGGAATAGCGTATGACAAGGCGGTAATGCCATACTTGGTACATCTTCAGGATTCCAAGCAGAAACAATTAGGCGGCGTGAATCTGGTGTTTTCTTAATCATTTCAATTACATCTTTTAGTTGATCTAGTGTTTCACCAGCTGTCGTTTTCCAAGCACGCCACTGCTTTCCGTATACGTCTCCTAAATAACCATATTTATTCGAAAAATCATCATCTTCTAAAACATTCTTTTTAAATAGGTCCATTTGCTCATCGTATTGCTTCTTAAATTCCTCATCTTGTTGAGAGCGAAGACCGAAATCTGTCATATCAGGACCATTATACTCGTCACCTTCTACCCAGCTCTTAAACGCCCATTCATTCCAAATATTATTATTATGTTGCAATAAATAACGAATATTTGTATCACCTTTCATAAACCAAAGCAGTTCACTTGCTACAAGGCGAAATGGGACTCTCTTTGTCGTTAATAAAGGAAATCCTTTACTTAGATCGAAACGCATTTGATATCCAAATACAGATACAGTACCTGTCCCTGTACGATCTTCTTTCTTCGTACCGTGCTCCATTACATGACGGCATAAATTTAAGTATTCATATTCAGCATGTTTCATATGTAGGAAAACCTTCTTTCAATCTTATATAAGATTTATCATAACATGAAAAACAGCGAATTTAATAATCCAAATTAATAAAAATTCTTTCAATATTTCTTACAAAATTATTAACTTTCAATATTTAAAAAGGTTTTCACTTTTCTATTACAGAAAGTATAGTGCGGAACATAAAATTTATATTTGGAGGTTGGAAGCATGTCTAAAATCAAAACTCCTGTTTTAAGTACGTTACAACATAAGGTTGAAGAGATGATGAAAGCTTTACACGTTCCTGGCGCCGCTATAGCCGTTATAAAAGATGGTGAGGTCATTATTTCTGAAGGTTTCGGCTATCGTAACATAGAGAAAAAAGAGGCTGTTACTCCGCAGACACGATTCGCAATCGGTTCCGCAACGAAAGCATTCGGTACACTTTCTTTAAGCTTATTAGCACAGCAAAAAAAGTTTAATTGGGATACTCCTGTCCAAACTTACGTACCTAACTTCTCTTTATCCGATATGCTCTCTAACTCGCAAGTTACAGGACGAGATTTAGCTTCTCATCGTACTGGGGTAAGTCGTCACGATGCTCTTTGGTACAGTTCTTCCTTAACTCGAAAAAATCTTGTTGAAAAAATAAAACATTTATCACTTGATGCACCGTTCCGCACAGCATTTCTATATAACAACTTAATGTATGCGACAATTAGCTACATGGTTGAGAAGATTACGAATCAAACATGGGAGCAATACGTTACAGAACATATTTTAGAACCTTTAAATATGAGACATACAAACTTCTCTGTTACAGACTCACAAAATACAGATGATTACGCATTACCTTACACTGAAGATAATGGTGAAATGAAAGAAATTCCATTCCGAAATATCGATACAGTTGGAGCGGCTGGATGTATTAACTCTACCATTGAAGATATGGCAAATTGGGTACTCCTTCATTTAAACGAAGGAAAAACAGAAAATCATGATTTGATTTCTACTGAACTACTCCAAGAAATGTATACACCACACACTCCAATTCCAGATCAGCCAATGTTATCAACGAGTGAATCACCATTAAATAGCTACGGACTCGGTTGGTTTATTAGCGCTTACCGCGGTTATAAAATGATTCATCACGGCGGTAATATTGATGGGTTTTCTGCACTTGCGTCATTTATGCCAAACGAAAATATTGGTATTATCGTACTAACAAATTCCGGGCAAACTTTACTTCCTACTTATATTACACAGCATATTTACGACGAACTTCTCGGACTAGAATATATCGACTGGCATGAACGTGCTGTAGAAGATAGTGAAAAAATGAAAGAAATGAGGAAAGAGACAACTGAATCACTTCCTGAAGCAATAAATGGGACTATCCCTTCTCATACATTAGATGAGTACACTGGAACTTTTGAGCACCCTGCTTATGGAACACTGAAAATATACAAACAAGATGATTCCTTACATGTACAATTCATGGATACGGAAATTAAACTACAGCACCATCATTACGACATCTTCTCAGCATCAATTAGTTTGTTCCAAATGAAAATGGGGCTTTTATTCGCTTATGATATGAATGTAAATGGCGAATTCCCGGCTCTTCAATTACACGTACCTGCAACTTTAAGTACTCAGCCTCTTACATTTACGAAAATTAAATAACAAATGAAATAGAGGGAAGATTACTCTTCCCTCTATTATTTCGGAATTAGAAATTCATCCTGCAACCTATAATCCTATTATTGAATTTAATAAATAAGATAAGGATAACCCAAATACTAATTTTATTTATCAAAACAGCTTAATGAACAAGCCATACATTAATTATTATATATTCCCTCAAAGGACAAGACTTTCTTATCACCGATTCAATGAATGTGGAAGAACATCATTATTATTGGTGCGTTTATTTTTCTTATCTCTCCATATAAATTTTTTCAAACACATAAAAACAGTAACTGAAATAGCGACTCCAACTGTAACATCTGAAGCAAAATGAGCTCCTACCATAATACGACTCATTGGTACTAGTATCATCCATAAAAGAATGAGAATCCAAACACCTATTTTTTTTCTTTTTAGTGAAGCAAAATATTCTGGTAATAAACTAAACCAAATGACTAACGCTGCATTAGCACTGTGGCCTGAAGGGAATGACATAAACTCATCACTTTTAGCAATTCCTTGAGGTATAAACCATTTTGAAAATCCTTCAAATGATCCAATAGAAATCATATGACGATACCGTTCTCTACCCCATCCTAGTTTTATTAGATTAAATGTAATTAACACAATAACTACACTTAATAATCCAATTAATGCAATGTCTCTCAATTTTGCATCATCGTATTTACTCCATGATTTAGAAATCATATAGCAAGCTACAATAAAGCAAAGCATAAAAATTGGAATCAATATTTTTGAAATAGTTAAATAATGTACTAGCATAAATGAAGCTATAAAAGCGAATAAAAGAATGATTACTCCATAACCAATTCCAGATAGATAATACCCTCTTGAACCTTTATTCTTTCTAGTTTTAAATAAATACATACTAGAAAACAAGGCAATAAGCATCGCTGGAATTTCTCCTATAGCTTGTAAAAAAAGAGCGATCTTATTAGTTGGTTCATATAGACTATGGGATATTTGTAAGTCTTTAAATGCAAATATACATAATAAAATAGCGAAACTTGAAATTAATATCACTTTTCTATTTTTCATCATTCCCCCTACTTCCCACTATGTTTTAATATAAAATTCCCCATCTCAATTGCTAAATCTTCACTTTGAGGATAGACACCTACGTTATCTCCATAAGCGTGCCCTAAACCACGATAAAGGACTGTTTCAGTATCAACTCCTTTTTTAGTCAATTTAGCTGCATACGCTAAACATTCTATCATTAAAAAATCATGCTCTCCTACCGTAATAAATGTACTTGGATAATCTGAGGATACATCAACATAGGGACTTAAATACTTCGAATGAATTTCTTTCGTACCAAGTACTTCTGACATACCTCCAACCATTGAATGCATTATATTAAGCATTTTTTCTAATCCTTTTTTATACTTAGGAGCAATTTCATATTTATCTATACTCCAAGAATAAAATTCATCTTTATAATCACACATATTAATTGTAGGATACAGAAGCAACTGTCCCTTCACGTACTTCCTACCATCTTCCATATCTTTAGTTGTACAATACTGTGTTAAGTTCCCTCCTGCACTATCACCTGCCACAAAGATATTATTCTTATCCCCGCCTAATGTATCAGCATTTTCATAAATCCACTTTAAAGTAGTGTAGCAATCTGTATGCCCAGTTGGAAAAGGATTTTCCGGAGCTAATCGATAATCCACAGAAACGGCTAGTATATCTGTTTTTTCTACTATCAATTTCACAAGTTCTTCTACTACATCTGGTGATCCTGCCATGAATCCACCACCGTGAATAAAATATAAAACTGGCGCATTCTCCTGTTTAGAAACACTGTTATAAATTCTTATCGGAATATCATATCCATCTTCCGCTTTCACTGTTTTATGCGTAATATTAATGTCTTTAGTGACAATTGGAACACTTTTAATTCCATTAAATTGTTTTCGCATATTCCTTACCGATTTTTCAGAAGCGTCCATTTTCAT
Source organism: Bacillus altaicus (assembly GCF_042136375.2). Lineage (NCBI taxonomy): Bacteria > Bacillati > Bacillota > Bacilli > Caryophanales > Bacillaceae > Bacillus > Bacillus altaicus. Next base: position 3,334,350 of record NZ_CM143394.1, read on the forward strand.
CATATTTTTAGGCATAAACCTCATTACATTTATTTGAACTTTCGTGTCCTTATAAAGACGTGGATCCATCGCTCCTTTTTCATCACAATCTGGTATGTTTTTTACTAAGACTTTCGCCCCCTGTACATTGATGGTTTCTTGTTTTTCTTGCATTTTTTCTAACAGGTTTAAGTCATATTTTCTAGTCATCTAGTATTCATCCTCCCTTTTTTAAACGCTTTCATTTCTTCGGATTAGATAAATCTCTATTGAATCTCACTTCATTTACTATTACTAAATAAAAAAACGTTCCATGTACAAAATGTAACATGGAACGTTTTTTTATTGTTGTTTATATTTGATACAATTATAGGCATTTTTTGATATGATATTTTTTCTATACTGTAATGGTGTATATCCATATTTCTCTTTAAACTGTGAAATAAATGATTTTACATTTGGAAATCCGTGTTTTACTGCTATATCTTGTATAGAATTTTCACTTCTAATAATATCTTCATACGCTTTATAGAGCCTGTATCTCGTTAAAAAAGTGGTGAAATTTGATCCAAACGATTTTTTGAACATACGTGAAAAATGTTCTTCACTTACAAAAAAATGTTTAGCCACATCTTTCAGTTTAAGTTCTTCATCATAATGTTTATAAATATACGTAATCATTTCTTTCTGTTTATTTCCAAGTTGATAATTATTGTCTATATTCTCTCCACCTTTGCAATATCGCAATAGAATATAAACAATTTCATAAATTAGACTATTAATTTTTATGTAACTTAAATCATCAGAATTTGCGACTAACTCCTTTAATTCATAAAATATTTGCTGGAGGTTAGTTTTCTGAACAACTGATTCTTTTATATTAAATCTATATTTATCAAAATCTCCATTTACCTCTTTAAGAAATTCATAAGAAATAATCAACATCATTACTGCACAACTTGTATTTTTAACTTTTTCGAATTCATGAACATCGCCACTATTCACAAAAATAAATTCGCCAGCGGATACTTTCTTTTTTTTCCCATTCACATACAAGAAAACCTCTCCATATACGACTAGGCTAATTTCAATACTTCTATGCCAGTGAGGAGGAATATAATAGTGAAAACCAGTAGGTAACATTGTGTCCTCTATATATTCAACCATTCCTGGAATTCTATCGCGTAATTTTATTTCTTCATATTTTCCTTGCCTGATTTTCAATAGTCCACCCCCTTTTTATATTGTCAACTACCCCCAGCGTTTCAGTGGGGGCTTGAGTTAGAACGCTAGGTCTTTTCGTCTATCGCTAGACAGTTTGACGCTCTAGAATTCATGCCACCTTACGGTAATACCCCAAGTATGTTTTTGGTTGGTACTGGCAACGAACTATTGTTTTCCCACTTGCACCACCCTTTCGAAAAAGAGCAGTTCTTCCTTATGGAAGAAGCCACCACTCAGATGACTCCGGCGTGTGCTACAAGCCCCGACAAGTCGAGTACACATGGATGGTTGAAGCACCCACTAAGCTATGCACGAAGCAACAGCCTTACGTTTTTGCACTTCTAATAGAATCGGCGTTTTCACTTTGAGATTGTCATCCAATTGTACAACTCTTGATTTTTGCAATGTATTCAATGCACCATTAATATCAGCATGGATACATGTTCCTGCTTTACTTTGGTACAGACCACGAGTGATTCGTTTGCCACTAAAGCGATAATGCGTCCTATCATCCTTAGACCAAACTGGAATCGGATCTTTATCAAGAAAACTAGCTTTTGAAGTATAGCTTTCTTCTTGTTTTAAAAATCCGATGCCTTCTTTTACACATTTATTCTCAATCGATGCAATCAGTTTATGAAATGGGATTTGAACAAATGTTTGATTATTCTTTTTCCCCATATCAGATTTTTGTTTCCAACCAGTGTTATACCCTACGACAACCGTATCTATGTTGCATGCTTTCACTTTTTTGAACAACAAGCCTACAGTTTGTGAAATGTAACCATTTATTTGTCTTTCCCGTTTATGCCAAAGTGAAGCCATTTGATTCGTTACAACACGTTTTGAAAGTCCATTTTCAATATTTTTCTGTTGGAGATTACGTATCATTTTGTTGAAGTACTGGTTAATGGATTTTAATTTTTTCCCATCAATTAAAAATGTATCACCTGTATTTGTTACGCAACTTAATAATCTATCTACACCTAAATCGCAACTCAAAGCCTTACTTGTAGTCGTGGATTGTTGCTTCATTTGAGAAACGTGCATCTCATATGTGTAATGCACCTCAAAGAACCGACCTTTTTGCTTCGGTACAATCTCAATGTAGGAGATTTTTTTATTTCTTACATTTTTAGGCATACGTATTTTAATGGAACCGAATTTTTTTCTGAATGCCACATTCATTGGAATCATCCAATACCCGTTATCATCCACTTTTGGAACTTGATAGATTTCAATAATTCGTTTGTCAGTTGGATTAGAATAATTCGGAAACTTAGGACGCCCTGTGAAGGTTTCAGGTTTTTTCTTCCACTGTTCCCATGCTTTAAAAAAGCTTTTTACTTCTGTAAATAAGGCTCTACGAATGGCTTGAACAGAGTTTGATTGAACGCCCGAGTAGTTCATATCAGCTTGCATGGCAGTGTCCACTTCTTTTACAGTAGCCATTTTATTATGGTTCAAGTAACTTTGTTTAATCGTGTACAATCCAACATTTCGCAACGCTTTTGAACTATGTGACATGCGTTGCAGTAAGCGGAATTCTTTTGCAGTAAGACAAGCTCGTCCGATATTCTGTTTTTGAGTGAATCGTTGTATGGTTTCTCTTTTCTTTTGTTTACGTAATACTTTCACTGCTTTCTTTCTAGCCATTGCTTTCACCACCTTTCTTAGAGAGTTCATTACTTTTGACAAATCAATATTTGGAACGAAACGGAACAAAATGTGAACATGCTCTTCATCGTAATTCCTTTTAGCGCAAGTAACCGAATGATGATTATTATCCAATTTCGTTGTCTTACGATATATTCCCTCCTTATCTAAGGGCAGATTATATCGTAAGACAAAAAGAAACAAATATTCGCTCTCAAAAAAATTGTTATGAACGAAACAAAAGAGTTCAGCCTACCTTCTGACGGCAATTCATCTCCACCTGAATTGTTGGGTTTCACCCGTAACACAAATCAGATGGAGTCTTCTTGCCGAAAGGGATAAAAAAACTACCTATATAGTATGTAAAGAGATTATCTCATGAGTTATTTACAAATAGCAGGTGTGAGATTTCCCACCTGCTTGCTATCCTTATTTTCTATGCATCATTTCACTATCAAACCAGGTTGGCTTTGATAATTCAAAATTTTTATGGTCTTCTAATACAATATGAAGAATACCTGCTCGAAGTTTATTTATATTAAGAATGTGCCGCCTGTACTACTTGCACAATTTCCCTGGCGTATTAACCATATAATCTGGCGCGTCTCCCTTTACCGTCTCAATTACGTCATACCCCCACGAAACCCAAATCACATTCACACCAGCTTTTTTACAAGCTGCAATATCACGTTGTTCATCACCGACATACAACATATCTTGTTCTGTGAGCTTTTTCGACTTTAAAAATCTTTTTATCATTTTATCTTTACCAAACAAATTTTTAGAACAATACACTTCTTGAATATTTTCTATGCCATTATTATGTAAAAATGCCCTAATATGCTCTTCTGAGTTCGAAGATATAACCGCAATCCCGTAGCCTTTTTTATGTAATTCATCTAAAACATCCTTCATCCCATGGAATAAAACGAGATCTTTTATAGCAGGTTGATATAATTTATAAAACTCTAGCGCCAATATAGGAAGTTTATACAGTGGCACATCGAGTTTTTTACATCTTTCAGCAATAGTCAGTTTTCGTAAAGGCTCAATCTCTTCCTCACTAACTGTCTTATATCCATGCTTTTCAGCAAGTTGATTATAAATTGGTACAAATATCTTTTGTGAATCTACTAATGTGCCATCAAAGTCAAAAACAATGTATTTTTGCATTCCCAGACTCCCTTTGTTTTTTTCCTAAACCTATGTTATTCAACAACATAAATGTCTTACCCTTTCATACACATAAAAAAAGAACAAGATTTTCTCTTGTTCTTCATTAAGACAACCATTTCGGCGGTACATTCGTATTCCAATAAATATTTCCTAACTCATGGTGTCCTGAGTATCCATCATCAAAACGATGATAGTGGAAATTAAAATAATATCCATCTTGCGGTGGATGATCTCTCCTTACATGAAATCGCAGTAAGTCATTTCCTGATTTCGTGTCATAAACATGAAAAATCTTTTCATTATTTCCGCCAGCTGGTCTTTGAGAAATTGCTAATGATTGTAACGATTCTTCTGGCACATCATTTGCAAGTTCCGCGATTGCCTCTTCAATTTTAGGTAATACAACATCTTTAAATTCATCTTCAATTACAGGCCCAATTTTAGAGCCGAATTTTTGCATAGATTGCTTCTCTGCTTCTTGCATCGCATAGTTAACAAAAGTATCGGTGGTTAACCTATCATTCGTTTCTTCATATGTATAGGACGTACTCTCCAAATTTTGTTGCCCAGCTGTGCTCGTAGGCTTGTCCGCAGCTTTGGCATTATCAAGTAATATGGAAGGAGGCGTCACTAAACCAAACGTAAATACGGTAATTAATGCGACTAAGGTTTTTCTAAACCAATTTGGCATTTATGTTCCCTCCCCTTTCACTCATTATATTTTATATAACGGTTGTTTCTTCTATTATACAAAATGATTGTAATTTTTGCACTTTACAAATTTGTTAACGTTCACATTTTTTTCACTTGAATATGAAATTGTAAGATTTCATACACTAGAAATACAACAACAATGAGGAGGCGATCAGATGACTTTAGATGTCGTGTATTCCGCCGCAAGCATACTCCTTTTAGTATATTTTATTTATCAGTGTGTTACAGACTAGAAAAAGAGCCATTTCCGGCTCTTTTTCTATGGTAAAAATACAATCCAACCAATGAATACTATAAAAATAACTCCAATAATTACTGCTGGCAATAAATAAAACTGTGAGAGGATGACTGTTGCGTACATAAATACGACTGGAAGGAGCAAATAACGATCCGCCTTCCACCTTAATAATAGTAATTCTCCTTCATCACAATATAAATGTAGAAACATTTTCTTCGTAAATTCATTCCAATAATCACGCGCATAGCGAGAAATAGCAACTATAGCAAATACAAGAATAATAGCTGTTATCCACTGCGGAGTCACGATAATACTTACAGTACTTATACATACAATTTGAACATAAAATATTAAAGCACTACTTGTACGCAAAAATTCTTTTAAAAAAGCTTCTACAATACGCGAATCAGATTTTTTTCCTAATATCTTTTTAGAACGAGGGAACATCCACGGTTTTTTATTCGAACTACTTGGCTTCGCAGCATGGCCACCAACTTGCATAATCCCTACCGTCCAACGCATACTTTCTTCTTTTTCTTTCTCAACTTCTTTAAAAAAGAATTTTTTATAATTCATCTTTTCTTTTACCAAGACTATAGTAAATAAAGCTGCTAGACCGATAAACAATATGGAATACAATGGATTTTTATAAATAAAAAATACACTGATTCCAAAAAAAATCAAACTAAAAGAAAATATAACATCTTTTATAATCAATACAACCCATCGTTTCCCCACACGTACATTTATGAATCTCGTCAACAAAGATAGCATAAATCGAAAAACAGTAAAGAAAATCCAAAGCAGTACGATTTGTATAATTGTCGCTCCCATACTTTTCATCAATATAGGCAACATAATGAATACTACAATTGCGTTCGTTATTGCAATCCGAATTAACGTATATATCATGCCAAGCTTCATTAATCTTCGCATATGATTTGGGTACGAAATTAAAAATAAGCTATCTGCTTGTTCAAAAAATGAGCGCACTCCTCTTGAAAATGTAACAAAGTAAAATGCAAGTAAACCTAATCCAAAATAAACGGTCTCTTCCATTGATAATTCTTTCATCCATAGTGAACGATAGTAGATCCCCGCAAATATAAGTGCTGGAATAATAATATATAATGCGACTGTCCAATCTGTTACAGAACGAATCGACTTCCATTTTCTTTGCAATTCATGACGTAACCTTTTATTAAACTGTTGTTTAATCATGCTGTTCCCGCCTTACAATTGCATCGAAACAATCTAACAGTGTACTTCCTGGCATTTCTGCTAACGATTGGATCGCCTCTAAATGCCCATCTGCTACTAATGTACCTTGCGAAATGAGTAAAAATCTTTCACAAATTCTTTCAGCTGTATCCAGCACGTGCGTACAAAGTAATATACCTGCTCCTCGCTCTTTTTCTTTATATAAGTAATTCAAAAAGTCTTTCGTGGCTACTGAACCGATAAAAGGCTCATCAATAATATAGAAATCTGGCTCTGTTAAAAATGCTAATATTAGCATCGATTTTTGTTTCATACCTTTTGAAAATTTTGATATGTATTCGTGTATATGTTTTTCCATTCGAAACGTATGTAATAATTCCCTTGCTTTGTCCTCCCAATTTCCCACTTCATTTCCACAAGCCGCCATTAATAATTCAATATGCTCCCACAGAGTTAAATAATCATAATAAGTGGGATGCTCCGGTACATATGCATATGGATTTTTCTTTTCACCAAACGAGATTTCACCATCCATATTGACAAGCAAACCGAGTATCGATTTAATTGTCGTACTCTTTCCTGCGCCATTTGCACCAATAAGAGCCACTAACTCGCCTTTTTCAATTGCAAATGCAATATCATGAACTGTCTTTTCACCAATTTCATATCCGGCTGAGCGGATATTCACCTCTAACATAATACTTACCTTCTTTCCAATTACATTACAATCAAGGAAAATGATAACATATCCCTCTTAATTTAGTATTATATCACTTCTGATATATTTGTTTCGGTAGCAGGAAAAAGCATATTTCAAGAGAATATTTAATATTTGTAGTTTTTAATTTAAATTGAAAGGACTGTAACTATGAAAAACATTGAAGCTATTTTCATTGATCGTGACGGAACAATTGGCGGTGATACTACAATACATTATCCAGGTTCTTTCACATTATTTCCTTTTACAAAGGAATCTTTACAAAAGTTAAAAGCTCAAAATATTAAACTATTCTCTTTTACGAATCAACCAGGTATCGCGGATGGAAAAGCAACTGTGAATGATTTTGTTCAAGAATTAAAAGAGTTTGGTTTTGATGATATTTACCTTTGTCCTCATAAACATGGTGATGGATGTGAATGCCGCAAACCGAGCACAGGTATGCTCCTGCAAGCAGCAGAAAAACATAGGCTTGATTTAACAAAATGCGCTGTAATCGGTGATCGCTGGACTGATGTTGTTGCTGGTGCAAAAGTAAATGCAACAACAATATTAGTTCGAACTGGTGCTGGATATGATGCTTTACATACGTTCCGAGACAAATGGGCACATATTGAGCCGAATTACATTGCAGAAAACTTTGAAGACGCTACAAATTGGATTTTAAATCATCAATAAAAAAATTAAATGAGACGTCTTCACTTTGAAAACGTCTCATTTAACTATATATATTTCAAAAAGTTAATTCATAATGAAAATAACGATTATCTCTCAAGTATCCATTTTCAGCGTATAATCGCTGAGCTGATAAATTATCAATCTCTGTTTGTAATTTTACACCTTTTGCGCCATTTTCTAAGGCGAATTCTTTAGCAGCTTCTAATAATTTTTTACCTGTTCCGGCTCCACGCTTTGCCTCTTGTACAAACAGATCATTTAAAATCCATAATTCTTTCATCGAAATGGAAGAAAATGAAGGATATAATTGCGTGAATCCAATATATTCTCCGTTTTCAACAGCCACGAAAATGACTGACTCTTTTCGCTCAAATCGATTTCGTAAAAATAATTTTGCTCCTTCAATATCGGAATCTTGTCGATAAAATACGCGATAGTTATTAAAAACAGATGCTAGTCCATCTAAATCTGCAATTGTTGCTTCATATATTCTCATTTTACTCCGTTCCCCTTCCAATACTGTTTCATAATATCTGTTGCCCATTTAGGCTGCTTTATTTCTTCTCTCGGTATAAATTCTTTCATAACAGGCTTAATATCCAATATAGGTGTACCATCGATTGCGTCTAATCCTTCAACAACAATTGTTTTTCCATCTCTTCTTATCAATTTAACAATTGTCGCTCCTATTCGGTTCGGACGATTTTTTCCACGCTGTGCAAAAATCCCTACTTTTGGATAATTACTATTATTTCTAGGGTGTCTAGCAGAATATTGAATTTGTTCATCTGTTGCTTTATGAAAATAGAAAATAACTTCAATATGAGAAAACTCTTCGATCCCTTGTATACTTTCCTCTGTATACATATCAGTTAAAGTAATACAGGATCTTACATCTCCCCACTCATCATCTTTTATTTCCATTCTTTCATTATGTACAAATGCGATTGGTTGAACTGAAAGCATCCGCATTCCCCCTTAAATGTAACCACTTACATTATAGAGTATTTTCTGAATGTTTTCCACTTACACGTTTTTGTTTACATAATAAAATTATATATCTTTTTGTAATACTCAGTAGATGACTCACAGCTCATTCCGCCAATAAGACCTATTAATTTCATATATTCTCCTTCAAAATAATATTTTAAAACGTGTAATTCATACTATAATTTATACACAATAAATAATGTTCTACTGAAATATAATAAATAGTTTTATAACCATTTATTAAAAGTTACTTTTCATTTCCACGGAAATAATTAATGAATATTCAGAAAATTAACCTTACAGTAACCTCATATTTATAATCAAAGCATTTTCGATAGAGCTCTTTTATTTCATCATAAGATGGAACTCGTGGATTGTTACTTGGACTCCCACTTCCGATAGCATCTTTCGCCATTTTAGAAATAGCATTTTCAAATTCAACTTCATCAATTCCGTATTCTCTTAAATTAGGAATACAAAGATCAAAACAAAGTTTCTTAATTTCAGCAATGGTATAATTCGCTACTTCTTCATCAGAATGGGAATACAAATCTTTGTTTAAGCTACGTCCTACTTCCGCTAACCTTTGTACTGCACTCATTTTTGTAAACTCTAAAACTGTAGGTAATAGTATTGCATTCGATATTCCATGTGGTACATGGAATATTGCTCCCACTGGACGGGACATACCATGAACTAATGTAACAGATGCATTTGAAAAAGCTATCCCCGCTTGTAATGAAGCAATCATCATTGCTTCCCTTGCTTCCATATTATCTCCATCTCCATATGCGATACGTAAATATTTCATAATACTTTCAATAGCTGAAAGAGCAAGAACATCTGTAAGAGGTTGTGAAACTTTAGAAATATAAGCTTCAATTGCATGGCATAATGCATCTACTCCCGTTGCTGCAGTAATATGAGGTGGTACCGAACTTGTAAAAATCGGGTCTATTATCGCAACATGAGGGGTAAAGCTTGGATGTTTTATCATCATTTTCACATCTGTTTTTTTATTCGTAATTACTGCTACACTTGTTACTTCCGATCCAGTACCAGAAGTTGTTGGGATTGCGATTAGCGGTAGTGGATTGTATTCTATTTCTATATCCTTTTGGACGTAATCTTCAATTTCTCCACCATTTGTATATAACACTGCTACTGCTTTCGCAACATCAATACAACTTCCTCCGCCAATACCTATGATAAAATCGCATTTTCCTTCTTTACAAATAGATAACGCTTCTAATACATGTAAATTTGTAGGCTCAGTATTTACTTCATTGTACGTAATAACAGTAATCCCTTTCGCATTTAAGTGATCCACACATCTTTCAACATAACCCAACTTCTCCATAATTGTATCACTTACAATAAAAGCCCTTTTCCCTAACTTTCTTGATTGATCCCCTAGTTTTTCAAACGAATTTCTCCCATATAATACAGACTTCGGCATACGAAACTCAGCAACTTCTTGCAAGTACTCCACCCCTTCTATCTATAATAAATATTTGCAACTACTCAGCCATACATTTCATTTAGAAGTTTAATAAAGAGTATTATTCCAGCTGAAATAAGCTCCTTATTAACTATAGAAAGTTATTTTTATTTTTCAGCATATAGATTGTTGCCATGAAGATAAAAATGGCCCTACACCTTGCTACCTTCTTTGTTTTAAAACTTTGCGCGTGGCAGGAAAAGGCCCTGACCGCTCCTATACATAGCCAGGTCCTCTCTCAATCAACTAAAAAAATGCTTTTCTGCCTGTTTTTCATAGAGTGACTGAGTAGTTACAATAAATATTTTATTATGTAAAATATCAATCTGATAAATCTTTTCTTTTCATATACTAACTAGTATTAATAGATTCCTGTTAAAGTATAGAACGCGATGACTGCAAATACAGCGACCGTTTTCAAAATTGTAATAGCAAATATATCTTTATATGACTGTTTATGTGTTAAACCTGTTACTGTTAGAATAGTAATAATTGCACCATTATGCGGTAATGTATCCATTCCACCTGATGCCATTGATACAATGCGGTGCATAACTTCTAACGGAATATCATATTGATTGGCCGCTGCAATAAATTTATCTCCCATCGCACTTAAAACAATTCCCATTCCGCCTGATGCTGACCCAGTAATTCCAGCTAAAATATTCGTCGTTACTGCCCCATTCACTAATGGATTCGTGAAAGTTGCAGAGATGCTATCTCTCATAATTGCAAAACCTGGAAGTGCTGCAATAACACCACCAAATCCAAACTCCGCGCCTGTATTCATTGTTGCAAGTAGCGCTCCACCAATACTTGTATTCAATCCAGCTTGAAATCCAGTTACTACTCGTTTCCAATATAATAAAAGCGTTGATAAAATCCCTATAATAAGTGCCAATTCCACAGACCAGATCCCAACTACCGCACTTAATTCAACTTTTCCAAATGCTTTCATACCAATAGCTGAGAAATCAAAGCCATTTGGATACCACTTTGGTATCATGATTGTGAAAACTTTATTCATTACACCTACTAAAATAAGTGGTACAAACGCAATTACTTGCTGTACTCTTGTGATTTCAATACTGCTTAATATCGGTATATCCTTTTGTTCTAATTGCAAAGATGCTGCCATTTCAGAATTTCCATCGTTAAAACCAAAATACCCTTCTCCTGCTGCTTTTGCCTTCTTACGTCTACTTTCTAAATATAGTAAACCTAACGTTAAAACAAAGATTGCTCCTAAAATACCTAGTATCGGTGCTGCATAAATATCCGTTTTAAAAAATGTTGTAGGTATTACGTTTTGAATTTGTGGCGATCCAGGAAGCGCATCCATTGTAAATGTTGCTGCTCCAAGAACGATTGTGCCAGGGATTAAACGCTTTGGAATATCCGCTTGTCGAAACAACTTCGCCGCAAACGGAAATATAGCGAATACCACTACATACACACTAACACCGCTATACGTTAAAATAGCTCCCATTAAAACAATCGCTAAAATTGTACGTTTTTCCCCAACTAACTCTACAATCGTCTTTGCGATGGAATCAGCGATTCCTGACATTTCTACTACTTTTCCAAATATTGCTCCAAGTAAAAACACAGGGAAATATAATTTAATAAATCCTACCATTTTCTCCATGAAAATATTTGAAAAGAAAGGTAATACAAAACTAGGCTCTGTCAAAAATACCGCAAATAATGCAAAAATCGGTGCGAATAATATTACAGAAAATCCTTTATATGCTACAAACATGAGTAAACTAAGTGCTAATAAAATAATAACTAGCTCCAATTATAACCCTCCTTTTAAACTGAAAATTCAATCTTTTAACAACGAACTTTCACTAGTATTTCGAACCCTTTTATGTCATGACATTCCTCCTCTTTTTATTACAAATTTTTCATGCTAAAAATGTCTAATTATAAGTATTCGATTACATATGAAAAATCCCTTTAAACAAAAACGATTTCATCGTCATATGTTATAAAGGGATTTCTAGGTTCTATTTCTATAGTTTTATCGTACTATTCTCTATACAAAATCTTTGTAACTCTTCGACATCTTTCACTATATGACTCGCCCCAGCATCACTCAATTCATTCTCATTACCATATCCATACAATACACCTATTGAAGCAATTCCGTTACTGTTCGCACCGATTACGTCATGCTTTCTATCACCAATCATCACCATTTCTTCTTTTTGAAGTTCTTCATTTGTTTGTAAAATATGAGCAATTATTTCTTCCTTTTTTATTCTTGTCCCATCTAAATTGCTCCCAACAATCTCTTCAAAAAAAGATGTTAACTGAAAGTGCTCTATTACTTGTTTCGCAAATACAGTAGGCTTTGAAGTTGCTACAAACAAACGATTGCCAGCATCCTTTAATTCTTGCAATAGGATTGGAATTCCATCGTATACTTTATTCTCTAATAAACCACTTCGCTTTAAATATTCCCGAAAATAAAACACCGCACGTTCTACTTCTATTTCATTCATATTATATCTATCTACAAAAGATTGTTGTATTGGTGGGCCGATAAATGAATCTAACTCGCTTATATTTACTTCTTCAATCCCGATTTTTTCTAACGCGTATAGAACAGAATTTATAATCCCTTCTTTCGGATCAGTTAATGTTCCATCCAAATCAAAAAGAAATGTCGTATACATATTTCTTTCCCCCACTTATTTTATATATAACCCATTAAAGGCATTCTCCTACTTGCATCTTTACTATAACATCATTATCCACCTTTTCAGAAAATCACTTTTTCTGTCTCCCATACTTTCAATTACAAAATATAAAAGATATGATAAAGTGAAAAAGTTATAATTAATTTAATAGAAACTGGTGAAACACATGTCAATTACGTTAATTTTTATAATGGCTTTCACAATTGTTATCCATGCAGTTGAAACTAGCTCTTATAGTATTCGATTAGCTGGTGTCCGTTTAAAAAAGATTGTCGTTGCCTTATCCATCGTAGGAATGGTACTACTTATTTCAAGAACATCTAACTTACTACAAGCTTTTTTAATTGGTGGTATTGTCGATGAAGCAAAGCTAGATTCTTCTATTGATTTAGAGCATATTATACGGCTCGTTCTATTATCTGCTTCTGTCGGTACATTGCTCGCGATTATACTCTATCCAACTTTGACAAAGCTATTTGGATACGTTATTCAAAACTTTGAAACGAATGGTTCATTCATTCGAATGATGAAGACGAATAACATTCAAAAATTAAAATACACAAAAAAATATGTACGCTTTCCAAAATTCGAAATGATTCATCGAATGCGGATCGGTGGCATCCCAAAGCGTATTATGCTTATCAACATGTTTGCAACTGCAATTTATACAGCGGGTGTCCTTTCAGCCCTTTACGCTTCCTTTTTAAACCCAGATTACGCAACAAATGCAAGTACAGCTTCTGGCCTTGTTAATGGTTTTGCTACCATTTTATTAACAGTGCTACTCGATCCACGCATTGCTCTTTTAACAGAGCGAGCTTTACAATCAGAAAAGGGTGCTGAAGCAATGAGTAAAATGTATGGCTGGCTTATGATTTCTAGACTTCTCGGTACATTATTAGCTCAGCTTTTATTTGTACCTGGTGCTTACTGGATTTTATGGATTATTGAGCTTATGCATTAATTCACTCTCTAAAAAAGTAGGTGTACTATCAAATGACTATTAAAACCGAACAAGATATTATCCAATTGATACAAAATGATCCGTGGATGATGAATGTATTACAAATGGCGAAATCACTAGAGCTACCTGATTGGTGGATTTGTGCCGGGTTTGTCCGTTCTAAAATTTGGGATACTTTGCATAACTACGAAATAAGAACGGCTACACCAGATGTCGATGTCATTTATTATGATCCATTACATAAAGATGAGGTGTGCGAACAATCGTTAGAAACGAAACTAATGAATATGGATGCTACTATCCCTTGGTCAGTAAAAAATCAAACTCGCATGCATGTAGTGAATGGAATGCCACCATACTCTTCTTCTGTTGATGCTATTTCTAAATTTCCTGAAACAGCAACCGCTTTAGGAGTTACGCTTGACGAGCAAAACAATGTCATATTAACATCCCCGTGCGGAATTGAAGATGTACTTTCATTACAAGTGAAGCCTACAGCCCATTTTCTTGAAGCGAAAGAACGAATACATATGTATAAAAATAGGGTTAATAAAAAGAATTGGCAAAGTAAATGGCCTAACATTACAATCACTTATCCCGAAATTTAAAAAGGGTGCTTCGAATTATACGAAGCACCCTTTCTTTTTTATTTCAAAAAACGAATAACTGTTTCAGCAAATCGATCTGCTTCCTCATAATGTGGTGTATGACCACTTTCTTCAAATACAATATACTTCCCATTTGGCGCATCATTATTAAATGTTTCAATTTGTTTTTCACACGTTACTACATCGTGTTTTCCTACAATTAATAACATCGGATTGTTTACTTCCTTTAATTTTGATAATAATGACGTATGACATGCTCCCTCTGATTTTAATCTATCAAAATGGATTTTGGAACGATTTGAAAATACTTCCCACACTTCATCACTATATAAACTATCGTCTGTCTCATCTTCCTTATAATTGTAAATCTCCATTCTTTTTTCTTCTAATTCAGCGCTTACTCTTATATAAGCTTCTAACAACTCTTCTGAACTAGCATTATTAGATAAATAAGCAAAACAGTCTTCTGCCGCTAATTCTTTTCCATACTTTTTTAATAAAGTTCCTGTCTTTTGTAGTAAGGCCCTACTTGTTAATGCAAAATCGAAAGTCGGACCTTCAAATATTATTTTCTCTATTGAATTTGGATACATCGACGCATATAACAACGCTAAATATCCACCGAAAGAGTGCCCGATTACAGACCATTTCTCAATTTGTAATAGTTTTCTTATTTCCTCACAGTCTTCAACTAAATCATTTAATCCAAAAGGTTCTTCCTCAGTAATTCCTTCTGATCGACAAACTCCTCTTTGATCTATCATAATTACATATAAGGAATCTTTTAATCGTACTGCTTGATGAAATGAAAAATTATAACAGCTCTCTCCTGGACCACCGTGCAAATATAATACCGGTTTATTTTTAGGATTTCCATGTGTTTCAACATATAGCTTTTTCCCTCGAATGTTCATGTGTTTCTTTTCTTCAATCAAGTTCGTTTTTATGATCATCACCTCTCTTTTTACTGAATATTATAACATTTATTCTTATATAATCCCTATTACATTTAAAAAGACGATGATTATGGCAAGTGGTGCTATAAATCGAAGTAAAAATGCCCAACAAGTGAATACTTTTTTTCCGTAATTTCCGCCTACAAAAAATTCTGCTTCTAACACTTTCTTTTCCATTTTGAATGATACGAAGATACTAATAAATAACGCTCCAAGTGGCATTAATATATTACTAGATAAAAAGTCTACCGCATCAAAAATATTCTTTCCAAAAATCGTAATATCACTCCATACTCCAAATGATAACGCAGATGGTATACCTACTAAGAAAATACAGAAACCAATGATCCATGATAGTTTAGTTCTTCTTTCTTGTTCACCATTTGCTAATGCTGAAACAACCGTCTCTAGTAGAGAAAATGCCGATGTTAATGTGGCAAATGTAAATAGCGCAAGAAATACTGTTAAGAACAATCCACCGAATGGAATTTGACTAAATACAGATGGTAATACGATAAATAGTAATCCAGGCCCTTCCGTCGGCTCCATTCCTAATGAAAATACTGCTGGGAAAATGGCAAGCCCTGCAAATAAAGAGACGAATAAATTCAATCCAACAATTGTTATTGCTGATTTTGGTAAACTTTCTTTTTCATTTAAATAGGAACTATACGTAACCATAATTGATATTCCGATACTAATCGCAAAGAATGATTGGCCCATTGCGAACAAAATACTTTCTGAAGTAATCTTTGAGAAATCTGGTTGTAAGAAAAACTTCACACCTTGCATCGCATTATCCAGTGTTAATGAACGAATAATAAGAGCGACAAATAATACGAACAATGCTGGTAGCATATATTTACTTGCTTTTTCAATTCCATTTTGTACACCTTTTGATACAACCCATATCGTAATGAACATAAATGCAAAATGACCGATAATGGCCCAAGTAGGATTTCCAATTGTCTCTGTGAATAATGCACTATAATTTTGTCCTGGGGTAATAAGTTGTCCTGTTATTCCCCGGAATAAATAAATTAAAACCCAACCACCTACAACGCTATAAAACGATAGCAATATAAAACAAGTTCCAACGCCCAGACGGCCAATCCAGTGCCATCCTGTATTTGGTGCGATACTTTTAAATGCTCCAACTGCTTGTTTCTGTGTACTGCGTCCAATCATAAATTCAGCTATAAGTAGCGGTAGTCCAATTAATACAGTAAATAATATAAAGATTAAAAAGAATGCCCCTCCCCCGCTCTTTCCAGCGATATAAGGAAACTTCCATATTGCGCCAAGTCCAATTGCTGATCCTGCTGCTGCCATTATAAAACCTAATTTCGAAGTCCATTGCTCCGTCTGTTTCATCCTATTTTCCTCCTAGTTAAATCTTTTTATATAAATAAATGAATTTTATAAACCTATCCAAATAAACCCTCCATTTCTTTTTCTATAAAATAAAAAATGGCCCAGCATCTCTTTATATAAAGAGACGCTAAGCCATTTGCTTAACGCGGTACCACCCTTATTGATTCCATTATGAATCCACCTTAGTAGTAATCGTTTGATTACAAACCTAATATCGAAGGTTAACCGTTAAGATTTACTAAGAATGTAATTCCGTTCTACCTTACTGCTCCTAGGCGAGTTCAGGATGTCATTTGACTATGTCGCACCAACCCATAGCTCTCTGCACAAATACATGACCTTACTACTCCTATTCAACACGTTTTAATATTTAGAATATATTTCCTTTTGAAATTAATATGAATTATATCGGTTATATTTATAACTGTCAAGATATATATTATTTTTTTTGTCGAAAAGGATTTTTATAGGATTATATAAAAAATATTTACAAATAAAATATAAGGAGAAAATTTAACTGTATACATGATGTTATCTGGAATACAAAGCGCACTAGAAAAAGATGTGAATTATATAGATAACTCGCTTTTATTAAGTGTTTTAGCTAAAGAAAAAAGAGAAAGAAAAAGTAAATATTCCCCTCTTTTTAAACCAAGTGTAAAAATAAAAGAACATTAAAAAAGAATCTTCGCGATAATCGCGAAGATTCTTTTTTACGGTATAAGACGAGTACAATCTCTCGGAAAAGCACTCGCTTCCCTCACGTTGGATAATTCTAAAAGTCGATACACAACCCTTTCTAATCCTATCCCAAAACCGCCATGCGGTGGACAACCATATCGGAATGTATTTAAATAAGATTGAAATTTCTCTGGATGTAAACCTTTTTCTTTAAAAGAAGCAAGTAACATATCATAATGATGAATTCTCTGTGCACCTGACGTTATTTCTAACCCTTTATATAATAGGTCAAATGAATCCGTTATGGCTTCGTTCTCCTTATTCGGTATTGTATACATCGGTCGCGCTTCTTTCGGATAATGTGTAATAAAGACAAATTCACTATTATATGTTTCCTTCACATATTTCCCTAATAACTTTTCACCTTCTGTATCTAAATCCCCAATCGGCGATTCTTTCCGGTATTTATTTTTCAAAATATCTTGTGCTTCTAACAATGTGATTTTAGGTATTTCAGTAATGACAGGTACTTCTATTTGTAGTAGTTGTAATTCTTTTTCACAGTTTTTTGCTACTTGTTGAAACATATATCGTAAAACATCCGTTTCTAATTGCATCACTTCATGAAAATCATGAATAAATCCAAGTTCTACGTCTAACGATATATATTCATTTAAATGTCGTGAAGAGTTATGATGTTCCGCCCGGTACACAGGAGCAATTTCAAAAACACGTTCGAGTCCTCCCGCTACCATCATTTGTTTATAAAATTGTGGTGATTGGGCTAAATAAGCTTCTTTTTGGAAGTATGGAAGCTTAAAAACATTCGCGCCTCCTTCTGCCCCTTGCGAAACAATTTTCGGAGTAAATATACGTGTGAAATCGTTCTCTGTTAAATATTCACTAAAACTTTGAGCAAGTGTAGCTTTCACTTTAAAAATCGCCGCGGTTCGCTCATGTCTTAAAGATAATACCCGCTCATTCAATAATTGATCTAAGCCAACTTGTAACTTCTTTTTATTTATTTCAAACGGAAGTGGTTCTGCACCATTTAATACTTTCACTTCATGAGCGAGTACTTCAACCCCTAATTCTGTTTTCGAAGTCTCTACAATTTCACCAACTACTTGAACGACACTTTCAACATCAACTTTGTATCCAGCTAATTCATTTTCTAATACGCATTGAATAACTCCTGTTCGGTCCCTTAATAATAAAAAACTAACATTTCCAAGATGACGAATCTTTTTTACCCACCCTTGTAGTAATACAATCTTTTCGCATTGCTCCGTACATTCTCGTGTGAGTGAACGCTTCATTATTTGATCCATTATATTTCCCTCCATTAATTTTATTTTTATTTACGTTATTGTTGTTATTGTTGTTGTCGTCATCATCATCCACGGTCACTCACCTCCTTTCAAAGAATACAAAAATCCGCCCCTATAATAGGGACGGATTATTCCGCGGTACCACCCAAATTGTCATAATGACCATCTTAGCCCTGATAACGGTAGGTACCGTTTGCTTTTACTAATTATCACGTTCAAAGCAACACTCACAGGTGTCTTTCCATCATGCGGTATCGTAATCTTCCCAGCAACCGATTGCTCTCTGTAGACCCTTGCATCATGTACTTTTCCTAATCATCACTTTTTATATTTACAGAGTATTCTATCTCTTTAATTTATAAAACGCAAGCCTTTTTTAAAACTTTCTGGTTTTTTCCGAAAACTAAATTCTTCTAAATATAAATAATGCGAACTGTCTACACAATTATTTTGAAATAACTTAGCCTTTTATATCCTTTTAGAATACATCATAATAATTTCCATTTTGTTACATACAAATCCAACTTCTCACGCATATTAATATCAAATTTATTGCGGAGGTGTACATATGAAAAAAGCCATTATTTTTTTCTCTTATTATTATGCATAGTTGTAGTTAATGAAGCGTATGCTTATTCCCCAAAATTTTTACCGGTTTCTCAAAATTCTAATCAATGGCAAGTAAATATTGATGAAGTGAAAAAAACGAGTGAAAAATTGTTGCAACCTAAAAAAGGTGTATTTCAAACATATCATTTCTCTGTAAAAAATCTCGGGAAAAGTGAAGTGTATAATGTACAAGTTGAAGTTTTTCGGAATGAACCGAATACGAAAACAAAGTATGAACTCTTTTCCAGAAAAGAAGGTCGTCTAGCAAGTGGAAAAACTGGATTTGAACATGCTAACTTCCCAGTTTCTACAAAAGCAGATGAGGTTGACGTTATCATTACGTGGCAAGAACACCCTTTCCGCTCTATGAGAAACGGTCAAAAAGTTGAGTCTAGAAAATTTAAAGAGCATTTTGTTTTTAAAGAAACAAAAAAGTAAATGGCATGAGAATATATTCACACTATCATTGATATAGCTTAATTTACTAGTACCAATTCTTATGTGAATTAAAAAGTCGTGGCTTATAAAAGCCACGACTTTTTAATTAATTCGTACTAATCCCTCTCGCTGCCCAAATGCGATCAATTTCAGCCGCATGTTGTCCGCCGTATAAAAGAGCATCTGCTTGTTTAATCGCCTTCGCTCCATCACGGAATTTAGCATTTGGCGTTAATGACCAATGTGATTGTAAAATAATTTTTGTTGCTACATCACGGCCAAAAGCTTGCGCCATTTCATATTGACCTTGAGCCCATATTTCCCCATCATTATGCACTTCATTCGTTATATCTTTCGGATATACTTTATTCGTATCTAATCGGCGTAAGCACGTTGGATCTGAACTAGAGTAAGCAGCCGCATCCCATTCTCCAATGCATGCTTTTCCGTAACCTGTCGTTGATACCGCATCTTCATACGTTGCGCCTAAGAAATCACCAAATCCTTCTCCCATCGCTCCGCCTTCTGGTGAACTTCCGAAGCCAGGTACTTGATTATCTTGAATAGAATGTCCATATTCATGCGCAATAATGCCAGCATCTTCTGCATCATCTACTCCGCCAGTACCGAAAGTTAAAGCCTTCGTTGATGGAGAATAGAATGAGTTATCATCAGTTGTACCATTTACATTCACTTTAATCGAACGGTTATTAATATTTTTAAAGCCTATTCCTTGAATGTAACGCTGTAATGTATCAATATGATAATATGACATAACATCTTCAAAGCTATCATTTGCACGTGTAAAGTTAAATTGTAGGTTAGTAGATTTCGTCTTCGCCTTTGATGAAATTGTTACATACTCTCCAATTAAAAACCCACTACCGTCTAAACCTTTTAGAGTAACGGTTTTCAATTGATTCGTTAGAGCTGCTGAATCTGCATCATTATTATCCTTTAACCCTGCTAAACTACCACTTGATACGACAGGATTAGGTAAAAATACTTTCCCTGTTCCTTCTGCTTTTCGGTTTATATCAACCTTTTTAATTAACTTTCCATTTTCCGCATCAATAAATGTTTCCCATGCACCAAATGGATTATTAGAATGGACTACAACTTTGTATACTGGGATAGCGATTCCCTCTTCAATCATATATCCGAATTCTTTCTCAGTAGGAGCCCATAAGTTTTGCTCACTTTCTCCTCCAACATAAGCCATTGATTTTTGTTCAGCATCTTTTTCACTAATCTTTTTAGCTATTTCTTTCACACTTTGAACCGCCTGGTAATCAGAAACAGCAAGTACTCCTTGTCCCTGGCCATTAATAGTAACTGTTATTTGTTTTGAAAATACAGGAGCACCATTGACTACTTGTTGGAATCTAACATATGAAGCTACTGACGTTTCAGTTGTAGAAATATATTGTAAGTCTGAAAGGTCTGCCTTTAATCCATACTGCGCAGCATTTCCTTTTAAATATTCAATTGCTTTTTTCTGTGGTGAATAAGCTTCTAGCTTTACTTGCTGTTGTTTTTCCAATGCCGAAACCGTAGAAATCGTCCCCATTACTAATGGCACAGTCATTGCCATTGCCATTGCCACCATTTTTTTGTTTAACATAAAACCACTCCCCCTAATAAATTGAATCCTTTACCCCATTCCTTTAAGGCTATTACTGTCCACAAGTAACGAGATAAATTGAATCTACGAGTAATTCTATACGAGCAATTCTATTACCTTCACATTTATGGTGAGTGAAATTTTCTCAATAATTATGTATAAAATGAGAACAATACTTTAGAAATATATTTATTTCCCATTTCGATTAACTATATTTTACCAAAATAATGTATTGAAAAATAGGTTATTTTTTACCTAACGATAGGTTGAAAAATAACCAAATGAATGATACACTTTAATTAATCTTTTTTATTGGGAGGATTTATTATGAGTAAAAGTGAAGAAACACTCTCTTCCATAGTCGAAGCAAGTTATCGACTATTTGCCGGTCACGGCATTGCCAAAACGACCTATACAATGATTGCTGAAGAAGTTGGTATTGCCAAGCCATCTATTTATTATTACTTTAAATCTAAAGATGCATTAATTGAAAGTATTTTTAATGAATTATGTGCAGCGATGCAGTTCTCCTCATTCTTTCATACAGAAGAATTTACGAAAGAGAATTTCATTGAGAAATGTGTTGAACTTGGCTTTAAAATGATAGACGAACAACAGAAAGATCCTTATTTTAATCGTGTATTACAAGAATATGTATTACTATCTTCAAGAAACGATATGTACAAAGATCGATTACTAACTGTACAAACAGAATATTTAAACGGATTTGAATCACTCCTAACAAAAGCAAATGAACTTCAACTCATTCAAAATAAAAATCTAGTTTCAAAAGCTCATATGTTGGCATTAGTACTTGATAATATCGGAAACTTCATGATGTTCGATGTAAATATGAATTATAAACAAATATGGATTGAAGCTGTCCACAGCATATTCGAAAGAAGTGATTCATATGAAAACTAAAAAACGAATTATCGGCTTAGATTTTGCTAGAGCGTGGGCAATGTTTGGAATGTTACTAGTTAATTTCATGGTGATAACAGGGGCGGAAGGAAATGGACCTCCTCTGTTAAAAACCTTTATGACACTTTTTGAAGGTAGAGCTTCTGCCTTGTTTGTTATACTTGCTGGGATTGGCATAACTTTAATGACTAAATCATCTGTTGCTAGCCAAGATAAAATAAAAATCAATACCAGCCGAATATTGATTTGGAAACGATCACTATTCTTATTTATTTTAGGGTTATTATTGTATGTAATGGAATGGACGGGTGATATTTTACACTACTACGGCGTTTACCTTTTCATCGCTGCATTACTAATTACTGTACGAAGAACTATACTAATATGGATTTCTATCATTATTTTACTTGCTGCACAATATCTCCAACTTACTTTCAACGCCTTCGAAGGATGGGGAGGCACAATCCCATTTATAAACTATATAGACTTTTGGACCTTAAAAGGTTTTCTTCGCAACTTATTTTTTAATGGCTATCACCCTATTTTCCCATGGTTTTCTTTCTTCTTAATCGGTATGATAATTGGCAGATTAGATCTTCATAATAGAAAAATTAGACATAGATTGCTCTTACTCGGTATAACAGTAACGATAATTATAGAGCTGTTGTCCAAAGTATTAACTCACCTTTTTATCCCATACATTGGTGAGGAAGCATCTACATTTTTGTTTAATACAGGCCCTATTTTACCAAATATATTATACGTCGCATCTGCTGCAGGATCCGCTATTGCTATATTAATAATTTGCCTCTACATTGCTGAAAAACATGAAAAGAATTGGTTTATTACATCCATTGTACAAACAGGCCAATTAACATTAACTCATTATGTAAGTCATGTATTTATCGGTATTGGGATATTGATTCTATTAAATAGGATGGAACATCAAACACTATTATTCGTTTTACTATTTGCTACTGGATTTTTCATTTTCAGTGTATTATTTAGCGTTTTATGGAGAAAGAAATTTTCTAGAGGCCCTATCGAATGGATTATGAGGAAATTGGCCGGATAAAGTGAAACTTTAATCAGTGGGGATTTTGTCCATCCCCACTGATTATTAGCCCTCACCAATCGGGCTTTTACGAGCATACAAAAAGGAAGTTGGAATGATTCCAACTTCCTTTTTTCTTTAATTAGCCGCGTTTAATTTAATTCGGACTTTTGTCTCCCCTAAAGAAAGTTCATCGTCCTCATTCGTTAAGTGACCAAATGTAAATTGCTTGACGAGTAAGTTCTCTTCCAATAAATCTTTATGATTCGTTAACGTTTGCTGTAGTTCTTCTTCTGTATCAAGAATTACATCCACTCGTAAATTAACCGGTAAATTCAACTGCTTACGATATTCTTGAACTGCACGAATAAATTCACGTGCTACTCCTTCTTGTAACAATTCCTCAGTTACATTCGTATCTAACATAACCGTATATTGTCCGTTAGTCGTATTTGAGAATCCTGATTTCGCAACTTTCTCTACTAAGACATCTTCAGCCGTGACAATTACTTCTTTCCCTGCTGTTGCTTCATATACTGCTTTTTCTGTTGATACAAAATTTTGTACTTCTTCTTGTGATAATTGTTTTAACCACCCGTTTACTGCATTCACATTTTTACCAAACTTCGGTCCCGCTGTTTTAAAATTCAGCTTTAATTGATATGATGTGTATTTCGATTCATCCAGTTCAACATGGAATGCTTTAACATTTAGCTCATCCATTACGATATCACGATAAGATTCCCAATCGATATCATTTTCGTTATGCTCAAGTAATACAAGCTCTGCTAACGGCTGTTTTACTTTTAATGAATGTTGATTACGATTACTTCTTCCAAGTTCAACAACTTGTAAAACAGCATCCATTTCCGCTTCTAACTTTGACTGGATAAGTGATTCGTTTACAACCGGATAATCTGCTAAATGAACGCTGCTTTCTTCTAAATTCAGATGAATATCCTCAGCTACAAACGGTGTAAATGGTGCGATTAATTTACTAATTGTTACAAGCACTTCATGAAGTGTTTCATACGCAGCTGCTTTTTCAGGATTCATACCAGATTCCCAAAAACGATTGCGTGAACGTCTTACATACCAGTTACTCACTTCATCTACAAGAGCAGCAATTTCACGAGCTGCATTTGTGAATTGATAATCATCAAGTGCAGTTCTTACCTTTCTCGTTGTGCTATGCAATCTCGATAACACCCATTCATCTAATTTCGTACGTTTAACTTCATACTTTTCTTTCGGATTATATTCATCTAAACTTGCATATAAAACGTAGAAGCTATACACATTGACTAACGTATCTACAAATTTAGATTTCGCTTCTTGTACTGTTCTTTCAGAAAATCGTTTCGCATTCCACGGTGCACTATCAACGAGTAGAGCCCACCTTAGAGCGTCGGCACCAAACTTCTCTACTAAATCAACAGGATCTAGTGCATTCCCTTTACTTTTAGACATTTTCTGTCCTTCTTCATCTAGAACATGCCCTAATGATAATACTCGTTTATATGGTACTTTCCCTGTATATAGTGCTGATACGGCTAATAAACTATAAAACCAGCCGCGTGTTTGATCAATTCCCTCCGCAATTACATCTGCTGGAAACTGTTCTTCAAACAACTTTTTATTTTCAAACGGGTAATGATATTGCGCAAAAGGCATGGAACCACTATCAAACCAAACATCAATTACTTCTGGTGTTCGATTCATTGTACTTCCGCATTTTTCACAGCACACTTGTACTTCATCTACATATGGCTTATGCAATTCTAAATCTTCAGGTGTTTCTTTCGTACTATGCTTTCTTAATTCAGCAATACTTTTCGGTGCGAATTGATGATCGCAGCTTTCACATTCCCATACGTTTAACGGTGTTCCCCAATACCTATTTCGGCTAATATTCCAGTCCACCATATTCTCTAAAAACTTCCCAAAGCGTCCATGTTTCATATGATCTGGATACCACGTAACAGTATCATTATTTTGTAAAAATGTTTCTTTAATCTCAGTTGTTCGAATTAACCAGCTTTCTCCTGCATAATAAAGTAACGGTGAATCACAGCGCCAACAGTGTGGATAGCTGTGCTCATATTTTTCTTTATGATATAGCAAACCTTCTTTAGCTAAATACCGAACGATATCAACGTCACATTCTTTTACAAACTTTCCTTTTAAGAAGGGTACTGCTTCTGTATACTCACCTTTCTCATCTACAACATGTAAGAACGATAACCCTCCACTTTGAACGACTTTATAATCTTCCTCCCCATATGCTGGAGCGATATGAACGAGTCCTGTACCACTATCTGCAGTAACAAAATCTGCTGCAATTACGTGGTATCCATTTGTAACTTCCTTCATCGGAAACGGTGCTGTATACGATGTGTTTAATAATTCTTCGCCTTTATGAACAGATAATACTTCATAGTTTTCTTTTAATACTTCTTGTACACGTTCTTTCGCAACAATGTATACATATCCTTCTTGTTTCGCTTTAACGTATTCCATATTCGGATGTACGGCAAGTGCAACATTCGCTGGGAGTGTCCACGGTGTTGTCGTCCATCCAAGGAAATATTCATTTTCACTATCTTTCACTTTAAACTTAACTGTCGCGCTTAAATCTTTCACTGTTTTATATCCTTGTGCAACTTCATGTGAACTAAGAGATGTTTGACAGCTTGGGCAATACGGTGAAACTCTATGCCCTTTATATAACAAACCTTTTTCATGAATCGTCCCTAAAATATTCCATACACTTTCGATATATGGATTCTCTAGAGTAACGTACGGATCATCCATATCTACCCAATATCCAATACTCTCCGTAAATTCACGCCACTGTTTCTCATATGTGAATACACTTTCTTTACACTTTTGAATAAATGGTTCAATGCCGTACTCTTCGATTTCATGTTTACCTGAAATGCCAAGTTGTTTTTCAACACCCAATTCTACAGGTAATCCATGTGTATCCCATCCGGCTTTTCTTAACACTTTATATCCAGCCATCGTTTTATATCTCGCTACTAAATCTTTAATCGTCCGCCCAAGTGCATGGCCGACGTGTGGTAATCCGTTCGCAGTTGGTGGCCCTTCATAAAACACAAAAGATTGTGCGCCTTCTCGATTCTGAATTGATTGCTCGAAAATACTTTGTTCGTTCCACTGCTTACGAATACGTGTTTCTCTCCCTACAGCTGACTCTTTTACATCTACTTTTTTCATGTACAATCACTCCTTTGAATTTTTTAAAAAGCACACAAAAAACCCGTCCCTATGAAGTAGGGACGGGTTTACCCGCGTTACCACCCTAATTCTATTAGCTTTTCACTAATAGCACTTAGCAACGTACTAACATACGCGTTCTTTGTAACGGCAGACATCCGTCCGAGCTTACTTTATTCAGCCACGGCTCCTCGGAGATGATTTTCAAATAGCGTCTGCACACCGGCTTTCAGCAATACACCGGCTCTCTGGAGAACAGCTCACTATTTTACTCTTTCTCGTCTTCAGATTTGTATACTTTATTAAAAGTTATTTTATGCCATTGGGCAATTAATTGTCAACTAATTCAAAATATATTTTTATTTATACCCTTTTTCTCTATTCTTATACAATTACTTTTCAAACTCTCGCAATCCTGCTAAATCTTCATCTTCCTCTGCAAGTTCAGCGAAAAATCCTGTTTCATCTTCACGAAGCACAATTTCAAGTTGATCTCTTGCCTCTTCATTTCTGTTTAATAATGTTAAATAACAAGCATGATCGTATCTTGCTAACAAGTCAGTAGGATCAATTGCTAATATTTCACTTGTTATTTTTTCTGCCTTTGTCGTTTGCCCAGCTTTATGATACGAAGATGCTAACGCAAGAAGAATTGCCGTTTCATTTGGATGATGTACAGAAGCATCTTCTAATAAATAAATCGCATCCTCAAACCTCTCTTGACTTTGATATACTTCTGCTAAAGCAAGGAATCCTCTACTTACAAATGGCGTTTTCTCAATTAATTGCAAGTAAATTTTTTCGGCTTTTCTTTCTTCGCCTAGCTTACATAATACATTCGCTTGTAAAAGAAGAGTATCGTAATCATCCGGTAGCTCTCGAACCATTTGTTTCGTTAATTCAAAAGCATCTCGTAACATATCCTCTTCCTCACACTCAATGAAAAGATTTACAAGTTGCTTCGCTACATCATAATCCCACTTATTTTCTAACGATGTTTGTAATACCTCTATCGCTTCTTTATTCATCGCTGCATTCTCGTAAAATAGTGCAAAACGCTGCGCTGCCATACTATTTTTTGGATTTAACTTCAAGGAGATTTCAAATAAATCGATAACAGCTGTAATCATTGAAATTTCCTTCGCACGATTTTTCATGCGATAAAATGCTCTTGTAAATATAGATTTTTTCGGTTGCTCATTTTGCTGCCTTTCTACTAATCTTTCGGCAACCGCAGTAGCTGCATACACAAACGCTGTACTTCTTTCTGCTTTTCTCACCTTTAACGTATGAAGTGCGTCTCGTATTTGCGATACTTTTTTATGTTGCTCCATTGCTTTTACGTACACACCAAATATACGTTCACTTTCCAAATCTTTATGCATTACTTTCAGCGCAACTTCGATTGCTTCTGCACTCTGCTTTTTAACTAGCAATTTCGCATAATGATATAATACTTCCACATGCGCTTCATCTATTTTTATTGCACATTCAATATATTCTTTTTCTTTATTTACCTCATTCATCGCACCATATACGTATGCAATTGCATCTAAACGCCATATTTCTGGTACCTCTTCTGCTAATTGTTCTAGTTCAACCAGCAATTCTTCATGAAGATTCAAATCTACTGAAAGCTGTGCCAAATATTCCATATTAATATGCAAAGGCTCTTCTTTCATTGCCTGGACCATATGACTTTGTTCTTTATAACTATTTTCTTCTTTTTCATATATTTCTGCTAGTTGCACATGTACACCTGTGAAATTCTTATCCATTTCTAAACATGTTTCATACGCATGCTTCGCTTCTTGAAATTGCCCTAACGCCATGAATGTTTCACCGATTCGGAAATACGGCAATGAATCCTGTTTTTTCTTAAGTGCATCATTATACCGTTTTATTGCTTGATCATACTGTCCAATAGATTCATATAAAACACCAGCATAACAACCGTATTCAATTACTTCCGTTTTCTCTTTTTCTAACGTTCTTAAAAACGCTATGCCTCGTTGTACAAAAGCTGTGTCTTTTATTCGATTTACATACTCATCCAACACGCTCGCTATATTAGCGTATACGCTTCGTATACCGTTCTCTAATTTAGAAAGTGCAAGTTTTAACTCTTTTTCATCCCCACCTAATGCAATTTCAGCATCCCATAGCACCATGCCAGCATTCATAAGGAAATCTTGATTGTCTTCAAATTGCTTATTAATACTAACAATATAGTTTTTTGCATACTCATATTGTTCCTTTGCCATATAAACTTGAGTTAAGCCGAAATGGGCATATACATCTTCATTATTTTCTTCTAAAGAACGCTTATATATAGTTTCCGCTTCTTCCAGTTCATCATTTTGAAAATGCACATCTCCTAAACGAACATATAAAGATGCCTGATCTTCACAATTTTGAATTCCTTGTAATAAAATTTCCTTCGCATTATTCCCATCATCCAAATCTGATTCATAGATTTCCGAAAGCTTCGTATATAAATACGCTGCCGTTTTATCTAATTGAATTGCTACTTTAAGTCCTTTTACCGCCAAATACACTTTTCCTAAATGCTGAGCACATCTTGCACGTTCATACCATATGTGCGCTTCATACTTATATTCTTTTAATAAATCATTAAAGAATCCATATGCTTCTTCATATCGTTCTAAATCTATTAAAATTAAACCGTGATTTACAAGTGTAAACCTTTCTGGGCTACGTTCTATAGCTGTTAGAGAATACTCTAGCCCCTTTTCGGATTGATCCATATACATGTATGATAATGCTAAGAAACTCCACGCAACTGGTTGATCTGCATCCAATTGTAATGATGAACGAAAACTAGCAATCGCTTCTGCATAATTATCTTGCTCAAAAGAATAACGTCCATTTATAAGATGATACAACGCTTGACTATTTTTCTTCTCCACACTTTGAAGCATATATCCTGCTTTTTCCATATCTTGCAGACGAATAAAACACTGTGCACTATGCAATTTCACAAAGTCAGAGCTCGGAAACTTTTCCATTAATTTTTCTATACAAAACTGAATAAAATCTTTATCTACTTCAGCATCTAAATGTTTAATCGTATATAGCCAAGTGTTTGGATTTTCACTTGTTTCTTTTAAAAATAGTACTAACTTTTCAATCCCCTCTTTATCTTGCTCAGCTAAATGATCTGTAAGAGAAAAGATTGTTTTATAATAAATGTGTTCTTCCTCATTTAAAAATGAAAGTTGTTCTATTCTATCTTTTGGTATAAACGTAATAGCCAAACAATCTGTGTAACGATATTTTTCTTGCAACTTATCATATTCCACAAGAATCGGTTCCAAGAAATTCGGATCTTGAATATAAAAAGCTTGCAGTACATCGTCATAACCAGAAAGCACTTGTACATGGGAAGCGTGCTCAATATCTATACTTAATAAAACGGGAATACCTTGATTGAGTAATCTCTTATAATTTTCCTCATTCCCTTGAAAATAACGATATTCGTAACCTTGCTCTTCTATATATGTAACTGTATCTGAAAACTTAGAACCTGTTACATCAAAAATATATTGTGCAATTTCATCTTGCGTACGTTTTTCTCCCCATACCCCTAACATCATTTCCAAACTTGTCGGAACGCAATAGTTATCCTTTTGTACAACCGGAACTATCGGTAAACGAACCTTTTTTCCATCAGGATTTTTTTCTATATGATGATATAGAGAATTTTTCAAACTCTTTTCGCTTTTCAATAGTGCTTGCAAATCGTGAATATTATTCATTTTATAAAATGCTTCTGCACGTAAATGTATAAAATAAGTTGTATATGCATGATGCGGAAGCATATGATTAATTTTATCTATTACCGCTAACATTTCTTCATAGCGCTCTAAATCTAATAAATATTTTACTTT
Source organism: Bacillus altaicus (assembly GCF_042136375.2). Classification (NCBI taxonomy): domain Bacteria; kingdom Bacillati; phylum Bacillota; class Bacilli; order Caryophanales; family Bacillaceae; genus Bacillus; species Bacillus altaicus. The sequence goes on from NZ_CM143394.1 coordinate 3,364,867, forward strand.
TTCAAAATAGAAATATGGTACTTGAGGGAACTTTGCAATCGCATCATTAATGAGTTGTAATGCTCGCTGCTGTTCACCTTTATATGCATATAATTGCGCCAATAAGTACGTAGCTAACTCTTCACAATCTTTATGCTGCTGACCGGCTAAAAGTTGTTCCTCTGCCTTCTCCCACTCACCGGTCTGTATATATAAGTAACCCCATTTATCAAAAACTGCACGTGTACTATACTTTTCCGCCTTTTGCATATAGGCATAGGCCTCTTCATTTCGCTTCATATCTAACAAACATCTAACTAACGTAAAATATGCTTTCGTTAAAACATCCGCATCAGTTTCCTCTTCATTTACCTCTTCCAAAGCATCTTTTAACAATTGTTCAGCATCAAGAATTTTACGCTCATCAATTAACTCATCACAATATAAAGAGAGCGTTCTCATATTTGGGAATTTTTTATACGTATAACGAATTAAAAAGGAGCTATATTGATGCATCAAGCCTTCATCAGCAAGACGAATTAATGTATCAAACTCCTTAGAGGACGAGACGTTAGAAAGCCAGTTCTTCACGTATGATAACTTATTCGTTTCTTTTATATGCGCAATTTCATTATTTATCTCATGTAATCCATCTACAAATCTCTTTTCTTTCAAACAAATTTCTAATTGTTTAAAATCTAGCATGTATTCACCTCAAATAATTATTTATACTGCCATTTGCAAGCAGTATTCTAACCTACTTGCTTAGATTTTACACATCATATAGTATGCATTCAACTAAAACCTCATATAATGAACGATATTATTTAATATTATTCAAGTTTATAACTAAATATCTTAAAAACATTGATTTTTATGGGGATTTTGTTTAATTTGATGAAATATCATGTGTTATTAGAACATCGATTTTATCCTCTTTTTTGAGGCTTCATTCAGTGGATGAAATTATATCAACAATTTCCTGAATATATCTATCGTAACTTATAATATATCAACGATTCGACAAGATACATCGATTTACCGCCAAAAATGACAATCATCCTATCTTCTATTTCATACTATTAGGGAGGTTGTTTCACTTATCAAATTTTAAATCCACAAAAACACCGTAATGATCACTTGGGAATACGCATGATGAGGTTAATGCTGAATCCGCAAATATAGATAAATTTTCTATATTTTGGAATTCAAACACGCCATTTTCTTGTATCATAACCCAATCATATCGTTCTCCTTGCTTTTCATCCCCTAGTAAATTTGTATTCTTTCCATAATCTGTGGATCATCATTAAAATCACCACATAATAATTCATAGCCAATAACTCTGTTTTTAATCCAATTATTCACGGTACTCATTTGCTCTTGTCTTACCCTACTAGATTTCCAATTTAAATGAACATTCGTTATCCCGAGCTTATACTCTTTATATTTTAACATGATTCGAATGGCACAATAATTCGATTCCTCTATATCTGTTTCCCAAATAGCTTCTTCAGCTAAGATAGGAATTTTACTTAAAAAAGCTAGGCCTTCATCTGGAGAATCTGGATACTCTTTAAATACACAGACCGGATATCCAGATTGATCTGCTATATACTGCGCAACATTTTTCTTTAGTCCATAAGTAACACAACTTCTAACTTCCTGTAGAGCAAGAATATGAGGAGCAACATTTTGAACTTCCTCACAAATAGCCTCTAATCTCTCTGACCACAAAGTTTGATGATTCCAAATGTTGAGGGTAGCAATTCTCATTATATCCCTACTTTTCTAACATTAAATTTATCTCCTTATTTCACCGTATGTAATTTTCATATTAGGGGCATATACCAAAGCAGAATGTATATGAAACACTTCAAAAAATCGTAGTTCTGCTTCATATTGAGCGAGCGCTTCAGCAAATGTTAAGCCCCGACTCATTAAACGGTCTATAAATTGTTGTTTTTCACCTGGATTACTAGCAATCCCCTCTTCTTTTAGGAAATTATATAATCCTTGCTTATCATTTTGATTTAAATTAGGATCTAAAAAATTCACTTTATCACTTACTCTACATTCAATATTTTTAACACCTAATTCACTTAAATACATTGGTATTTTCATGCCAATATTGCCATCTTTACCACTTCTGTGTGCATCTTCTTCAAATAACTTCTGCAAAACACCAAGCTGGATAATTTCCGATTGAATTAATCCGTCTAGCGTGTATGAGGACATATTAGAAATCCAATTCGGCTCAAAACATATTATCTTTCCTCCCTCCTTAATTGAATTTATCATTTTTTGCAACATCGTTTTGGGCGAATTCATATGTAATAAGAAAGCATGACTGACAGCTATATCATATTTATTTTCCAATTCAATTTCTGTAGCATCTCCTTCAATAAATTCTGATTCATATGGAAGCGAACGAAACAACTCTCTCGCTTCAGCTATTAATGCTTCCCCGCTATCAATACCTGTATACTTTGATCCATTTGGAAGTAACGGCAACAAAATTAAACCTAAGTAGCCATACCCGCAACCGTAATCAACAATATGTACTGGCTCAGAAATCTTCCAAACTGTATTTACTAAAAAACTTAAATAATCATCGTTATAATATAAATCTCTCGTATTTCTTAAATATGCTAGCTTACTATTCCAATCATACTCTTCCAGGTCCAACATCTCCTTTTATATACAAAACTAAAGTTCTCCATTTAATAAACGTATTCCTATGTTTCTAATATTTTTAGAGATTTTTAGTTCTAATTATTGCATTAAATCGTACATGTTCTTTACTCTCCACCTATTTGACAAACTAATTTTTAAAAAAATAAAAAGGATTACATACCTGAAACGATATATAATCCTTTTCATAAAAAAGAAATACATAGAAGTTTAGATAGTACAATCACAATCTGAGCAATCGGTACAATCTATTACGTCACAATCTAAATTTCTCTTTTTTTTGCTTCTTTTTAAATAAAAATATAGTAGCACCATAAATAATAGGCAAATAACAAAAGCTATTGTTGCTTCTATATATTTTTCATGAATGATAAAACCAATTCCACTTCCACCTGATATAAAAATTAGAATTATGTAAATCCAAAACATGTAAGTAGCTACCTCCGTTGATATGTGGTTTAAGATGTAATCCATATAATACTAGATGCAATAAATAATCCCATACCATTACCGCTTAATAAGCCAGTAGTTACTCTTAGCAAATTTATGCTGCTTCGCCATTTCCACTTTTGGGTGAATCCATCAATTAATAATGGAATTTGAGCAAAAAAGGATAGCATTAATGAGAGACTAAACGAAGGTGTTATTAAAAAGTAAATTGGAAACATACATAAACCAATAAACATACCTGTGCATCGCGCACATAAAGGCATGTATTTTTGTAGTTTAAGAAAACTCCTTTCCGGTAGTCTATGACAAGGAATGTTTAAAATGAAACTTCGAATCAATACGGACCATCCTCTCTACAAATATTTTAATTGATTTCGTAACAAAATTATAGAATTCTTACACTTCGTAGCGTATAACACTTTATAAATAAGAATTTATTTAAGAAAATACAAAAAGACAAATCCGGTTAATGACCGTCTGATTTGCCTTTTTGTTACAAAATTTTTATTTTACATCTCCTCAGGTGCCCCTACCCCAAGTAAACGTAATCCCTCTTTTAATACAACCGTCACAGCGTAAGCTAATGCGAGTCTACTCTCTTTCTCTTCGTTCTCTTCTAATATACGAACATTTCCATAATATTTATTGAACGCTTGTGCTACATCTAATACGTATTTTGAAATAGTAGATGGCTCATTTTTGTTGAAGGCCGCTTCAATTACTTGCGGGAATTTATAAAGTAATTTTACGACACTCCAGCTATAATCATCTTTTAATGCAAAAGTACAAGTTTCAAATTCTACACTTTCTTTTCTTAAAATTGAACAAGCACGCGCATGTGTGTACTGCACATATGGTCCTGTTTCTCCTTCAAATTTCAACATATTTTCTAATGAGAATTCGATATTATGCATACGCTCATTTTTTAAATCGTGGAAGATAACTGCTCCAACACCGACTTGTTTTGCCACGTCTTCTTTTTGTTTTAAATTAGGATTTTTCTCTTCAATATTTTGTTCCGCAAGTGCAACAGCTTCTTCTAGCACTTCTTCCAATAAAATAATTCTGCCCTTACGTGTCGACATTTTCTTACCATCTTTTAAAATGAATCCAAACGGTACATGTTCCATCCCGTCAACCCAGTTGTAGCCGAGCTTTTTTAATACAGTGAAAAATTGATTAAAATGTAAACTTTGTTCTGGGCCAACTACATATAGTGCTTTATCAAATTCGTATGTGTTTTGACGATACAATGCCGCTGTTAAATCACGCGTTGCGTAAATAGTTGCACCATCTGATTTTCTAATTAGGCAAGGCGGCATACCTTCTTTTTCTAAATTAACGACTAATGCGCCTTCTGATTCTTCAAGTAAATCGTGCTCTTCTAAAATCCCAATAAAGTCTTCCATTTTATCGTTATAGAAAGCTTCTCCTTGAAAGTTTGTAAATTCCACACCGAGAAGTTCATAAATACGAGAAAATTCTTTTAAAGACTCATGACGAAACCAATTCCAAAGTTCGACTGCTTCTTCATTTCCTTCTTCTAGCTTTTTAAACCATGATCGTCCTTCTTCTTCTAGTTCTTTGTTCTCTTTTGCTTCTTCATGAAACTGAACATATAACTTAAATAACTCACGTATCGGATCCTCTTTAACTACCTCTTCATTTCCCCATTTTTTATATGCGGTAATTAACTTTCCAAACTGCGTGCCCCAATCGCCAATATAATTGATTCCGACAACTTCATACCCACATTTTTCGGCGATATGTTTCAGCGAATTACCAATCATTGTAGAACGTAAATGCCCCATTGAAAAAGGTTTCGCGATATTAGGAGAGGAATAATCGATAACTACCGTTTTTTCACATCCAAAGTGATTTTGACCGTACTCTTCTTTCTCCGCTAAAATTGTTTTTAATACTTCATCACTTACTGTTTCACGATTAAAAAATACATTTACATAAGGACCAACAGCCTCTACTTTCGTAAAGAACGGATCATTTAATTTCTCCGCCAATTCCTTCGCTATAATAGCTGGTGATTTTTTATATTGCTTCGCTAGTGAAAAGCATGGGAACGCTGCATCTCCGAATTCATCTTGTTTTGGTGTTTCGATTAAATCTAAAATTTGATTTTGTGTTAATTCATTCGTAAAAATATTCGATAAACTTTTCGCAAACTGCGTTTTATAATTCATACTATAACCTCCTTATTTTTTGAAACACAAAAAACTCGTCTCTAAAAAAGAGACGAGTTTTAACCCGTGGTACCACCCTTGTTGTTCATTTCGAACCACTTTCCCGTTTATAACGAGGACAGGGGGCCTCGGCTTACTCTACTATTCGTTCAAGAAGCGTCTCCGAAGTGCGCTTCATCTTTTTCTTCTGCACTAGGCTCACACCATCCCTAGCTCGCTTTCCTTCTGAAAAAGATTACTCTCTTCATCACAGACAGTATATTTAATTAATTATTGCTTATTATACATCTTTTCAAACAATTAGCAAGGGTCAATTACACCAAAATGAAACTTAGCGCTTTTTCTTTTGTATACATAAAAATTGTGTTTTTCAAATCTAGAACTACGGAAATGATCTTTCAGAACGACACGTTTTCTCGCCACACGCTTCGCTTCCGCAATTGTTTCATCAGTAATATCATGATACAAAGCGAAGTGTTTTAATCCTTTAATTCCATCTGATTCGATGATAGTTTCTTCAAACATCGGATCAAGATAAACAACATCATAACTATTATCTTCACATTGCGTTAAAAATGCGAAATGCTCTGTTTGCTTTACATCAATGCTTTGCATTGCCTCATCGATTTCAGAAACAGATGAAGACCATGTTTGCAAGCCTTTTCCCATGATGTAAGCCATATATTCGTTTCCTTCAATCCCTGTTACTTTTCCGTTCTCACCAACAATATAACTAGCTACAATACTATCTGATGCCATACCGAGCGTACAATCTAATACTGTCATTCCGCTCTCTAATTTGGTAGCTTGTATAAACGGATCATGTTCTCCGCGCATTAACCTTTTCACACGAAACATTGCTGAGTTTGGATGAAAGAAAAACGACTCTTCCGTACCCTTTGGATAAATAGCTAATCGGTTTTTCCCTACAATCAGCACATCTTGTTCATACTGCTCATGCAGTTTGTGCACAGGTATATCATTACGTAAAACGAAAGAACAATTTAATTCTTCTGCTACCTTATTTCCATAAGCTGTCATTTCTTTATTTGTTCTTCCTGCTGTTGTTACTATCATTTTTTCACCTCTATATAAAGAAAAGAGGGAGATTTACTCTCCCCCTACTTTAGCAATTCTTTTCGAAAGCTTGCTCTAAGTTTGTAATAATTTCGTCCATTGTTGCGCCTTCAATTTCATGACGGTGAATGAAGTGGACAACTTCTTTTCCTTTTAGTAATGCCATAGATGGTGAAGATGGAGGAATTTCTCCGAAGTATTCACGCATTTTCGCAGTAGCATCTTTATCTTGACCTGCAAATACAGTTACAAGATGATCAGGTTGTTTTTCAGCACGTACAACTGCTTGACCTGCTGATGGGCGTGCTAAACCAGCTGCACAACCACAAACAGAGTTTACAACTACTAAAGTTGTACCTGTTGCATTCTCAATAAATTCTGTTACAGCTTCTTCTGTAGTTAACTCTTCAAATCCAGAACGCACTAATTCTTGGCGCATTGGAATTACCATTTGACGCATGTATTCTTCATATGCATTTGACATCTTGTAATCTCCCCTTCAACTTTCATTCCAACTTCATCATATCACGCGCTATTAATAGGTGCAAAAGAAAGATAACGATGATTTCATTTTTTTGTAGGGATTTCACAAACCCCTTCACGGCAGTGTCCAACTGGGACAAGTTTTCTATTGTTGGCAATATATTCGTATACTTTACTTCCAAATCCAACTATGATAGATAGTTTTATAAAAGGAACTGCAAACCAATAAAGTGGGACAGCCTTTGCTAATACGTAAATGCTGTGAATTCCGTCATACCACTTATTATTTTTAAAAATATACAGTCTTTGTTCCATCTTACTTTGTAATTCTTGAGATAGTTCATACTTCTCAACTACATCTTCATCTCGAAATGAAACAAATTTCATTGTACCCTTTTTATCTAACCTTTTCGTCCGCTCTGCCACTGCCGTACACATCGGACACCAACTATCATAGAAAACAATCATATATTATTCCCCTTTACGAGACTCCGTCATTTGCTTCCATACAGAACCTTTTGCTTCTTCGCCGCCTTCAATACGTTCTAAAGCTAAACGCGCTTGCATTGCTACTTCAAACTCTGGATCATCTTCAGCTGCTTTTAATGCCGGAATTGCACTTTCATCACCAAGTTCAAATAAGAACATTGCTGCACGCCAGCGTACTAATTTACTTGAATCTTTCAGAGATTTAATCATAACGAACATCGCTGCTGGGTCACCTACATCTGATAAGCAATCTCCTGCTGTACGGCGAACACTTACAGAACGATCTAATAACGCTTTATATAATAACGGCAATACTCCATCACCTTTTACCATACCTAAATAAGCTGTTGCTAAGCGGCGAATAGATACTTTCTCATCATCTAGCGCCATTTTCAATACCGTCATATCCTCTTCCGTTGGATCCATTTGTTCTAAAGCTGCAAAACGTTTTTTCCAGTCAGAATCCTTCATCATCTCTTCTGTTACTTTATATGGCTCACGCTTTTGAATCGTTACTTCAACAGCACCTGCTTGATTCAATAATTCTTTAACCGTTTCATTTACACGTTCTTCTGAATAAGCAGCAACAATTTCTTCTACTACTTCTTTCCCGATTTCTTCAAAATTACCGTAACGTGTACTTTGTTCTACCCATTTGCGCTCTTTCACAACGTTAGGTGCAGACATTTGCACTTTCATAATGGATTCTTTAAAACGATCAGGTAAGCCTACACGCTCTTCTGTCGTTCCATCTGTTAACTTCACTTGCATCGGAATAGTAAAGAACATTTGAACAAACACTTTCACTTCTCCAAAATGAGAAAGTTGTTGTTCTTCGCTTTCTTCCACTATTTCTTCACCAAAAACGGCACGAACTTGTTGTAATAAAACTTTCCAGTCAAACTTCGCATTTCGCTCCACTGCTAAAAAGTCTGCAACATGATATACACCTTTAATGCCTTCAATTTTCAAAATTTCTTGCACTTGCATTGGTGCTTGTTCTTTATTTTCATTTGTATAATTATTACGCGCTCCTGATGGTAATACTTCATTTAAAATAACTTTCATTGTATTCGGACTTGGCGTCGGTTCGATTGCTTTAATTTTCACGTAAAAATACTCTCCTTTATTGCGTGTTCTTAGCTGTATTGTAACATGTTATCCCTCTATACTCCTACTCGGATGCTTAATTTTACTAATTCCCCTCCTACATTTTTAGAATTTCAATTATTTCTATTTTTCACCTAATCGTTCCGGAACTATAGTTAAAAGTCTAATTGACAATAACAAAAAAAGGTATTAATCTTAACTCATAAAATGACCGTGGTCATTTTATGAGTTAAGACACTTAATTGTGGAGGGATAACAAATGAATAATGTCATGATTATAGGTGGTGGTATTGCTGGTCTTTGCGCAGCAATCTCCTTACAAAAAATAGGATTAGATGTAAAAGTGTATGACAAAAATATTGAACCTACTGTTGTTGGTGCAGGTATTATCATTGCCCCAAATGCAATGCAGGCACTTGAACCATACGGAATTTCTAAGCAAATAAAAAAATTGGGGAACGAAAGTGACGGTTTTAACCTTGTGTCAGAAAAAGGATCTATATTAAGTAAATTGACCATTCCAACTTGTTATCCAAAAATGTACTCCATTCATAGAAAAAATTTACATCAATTGCTTCTTTCAGAACTACAAAAAGGTACTGTCGAATGGGGAAAAGAATGCGTAAAAATAGAACAAAATGAAGAAAACGCCTTAAAAATATTATTTCAAGATGGTAGTGAAGCACTCGGTAATATACTCATTGCTGCAGATGGTATTCATTCTGTCGTTCGAAAACAAGTAACACAATGTGATGGTTATCGTTATGCCGGTTATACGTGTTGGCGCGGCGTAACTCCAGCTCATAATCTATCTTTAACAAATGATTTTATTGAAACTTGGGGAACAAACGGTAGATTTGGTATCGTTCCTCTTCCAAACAACGAAGTATATTGGTATGCGCTCATAAATGCTAAAGCTAGGGACCGAAAATACACAGCATACACAACAGCAGATTTATATAATCATTTCAAAAGTTACCATAGTCCTATCCCAGATATTTTAAACAATGCATCAGACGTTACTATGATTCATCGTGATATTGTAGACATCACTCCAATGAAACAATTTTTTGACAAACGCATCGTCTTTATTGGGGATGCTGCCCATGCACTTACACCTAATTTAGGTCAAGGAGCTTGTCAGGCAATTGAAGATGCTATTATTCTTGCGGAATGTATCAAAAATAACGCCCACTATCGTCAAGCATTTATAGAATACGAACAAAAAAGACGAGATAGAATTATAAAAATCTCAAACACTGCCTGGAAAGTTGGAAAAATGGCGCAAATAGAAAGTAAACCTTTAACTATACTAAGAAACCAAGTAATGAAACGTATCCCAAAATGGATTTCTGAAAAGCAATCTCATGAACTATACAGTTTTCATTTATAACAAAAAACTATAACGAAAAGTATGAACAGAATTCTTTCTACCCTTCTTTCAACTACATTAATTATTAATTTACTTGGATGTACTTCTTCTCCTTCAAATAAAGAAGTTTCAAAACTAGCATTGAAAACAGATGAAATAACAGATGTAAAGTTGTTAAATGTGAAGGGAAATAATACAGTAAAAGCCGAAACAAATAATAAAGGGTTTATTATACAAATGCTTAAGTCTATTCAAACAGGTACACCTAAAGAGGTTTCTTTAACTAAACAAACTATGGCATCCGTATCAAGTAAAATGGAAATTGTATATGAAGATCAATCTATAAAAACTTTATTAATTTTGGTAAATGATGACGATACAATTACAATAATGGAAAACTCTAACGCTACATCCACAAAGGGCGTTCAAATACAACACGACCTAAAAACTCCTATGATTGTATTAAACTTCATTAAACAGTAAATTTGTTTATGAAATACAATTCCGTTTGAGATTATCTAATAAACAGATATAATTGTTTGTGTTAGGAGTCGATTATATGCTTAGAGAAACGAGAAAAAAAGAATTAAAAGAACTTATATTCCTAAAAGCAGTACAACTCTTCCAAGAACGTGGGTACGAAAATGTAACCGTTCAAGATATTACTACTGCATGCGGGATTGCAAAAGGAACTTTCTTCAACTACTTTCCGAAAAAAGAAAACATATTATTATTTTTAGGTGATTCTCAAATTGAACTATGGAATGAAAGTTTAAAAACGTATGAAAATGTGGAACATCCAAAAGAGCGAATCAAACTTGTTTTAGGAGACTTACTGGATCGCTTTACTGGACATGGAGAATTAATGACGCATGCTGTTTTTGAAATTATTAAATCTAACTACTTAGTAGAAAATGAATTAAAAAGTATACAACAGCTACAAGAAAGTTTGTCTTCTATTATTACAGAAGCGAAAGAGACAGGAAAATTACACAGTCCATGGGATACAAATATCATCACTTCTACTATTATGAGTACTTATTTTTATACACTAATGTCCCACTCGCTATTACACGCTAATGAAACAAGTGCGAAAAATATACTTAATCAACAGTTGGATATTGTTTGGGAAGGTATCAATCAAAAATAAAAGAAGGCTCTGCTACTAAAATGTACCCTATAGAATAGACACTGAAAAAAAGTCTATTCTATAGGGTATTTCTTGTATAATGAGAGAAAATTGGGATCGGAGAAAGTTCAAAATGACAAAAAAGCTATTTACAGAAAGAGACATTCAAATTCTATCAAATAACCCCTACATAAAATCTGTAAGTCAGAAAGGTATCACTTATACAGATGAATTTAAGCGTATTTTTATTGAGGAAAATGAGAAAGGAAAACTACCTCGAAATATTTTTGAAGAATGTGGTTTTGATATAGATATGATTGGAATGAAACGAATTATGTCATCAGGAAGTAGGTGGCGTGCTGCTTACAGAAAAAATGGTGTATTTGGTTTGCGAGATACACGCACCCAAAACGCGGGAAGAACTCTTAGAGAGAGCTTACGTTAGAAGAGAAGTATGCTCGTTTAGAAGCCGAACGGAACTTACTAAAGGCAGAAAATGAATTGTTAAAAAATAAAACTTATGGAAGGGAGGATGAGAAGGAAATAACGTTATCACCTAGTCAGAAATATATCCTGATTCGTTCTGTCATCATAAAATATAACTTAAGAAATATGGTGAGTTATTTGTGTAAAGTAGCTGGTGTATCCCGTTCGGATACTATAATTATTTTTCCATTTCATCTCAAGAACAACGGAAACAAAAGAACAATCAAGATGAAATCGTGAAAAAAATCATATTAAAAGCACTTCGATTTAGAAATCGAAAGAAAGGGGCTCGTCAAATAAAAATGACATTGGTGGGTCATTTTCAAGTTGTCTACAATTTAAAGCGTATCCGTAGAATCATGAAAAAATATGAGATTATCTGTCCGATTCGGAAAGCAAATCCTTATAAAAGAATGCTGAAAGCTTCAAAAGAACATCGAGTAGTGCCGAATCAATTAAATCGAGAATTTAAACAAAACACCCCAGGAAAACGCTTCTTACAGATATCACTTATTTAGTTTACGGTAAGAATAAAAGAGCTTATTTATCTACAATTTTAGATGGCTCAACCAATGAAATTTTAGCTTACCATGTTTCAGAACAGATGACATTAGACCTCGTAACAACAACTCTTCATAAACTAAAACGGAATAAGAGGATTCGATTGACTGAAGGTGCATATATTCATTCAGATCAAGGAGCCCACTACACAAGCCCTACCTACCAAAAATTAGTCAAAAAGCTAAAGCTCGGACAATCTATGTCAAGAAGAGGGAACTGTTGGGATAACGCTCCACAAGAATCATTTTTTGGTCATCTGAAAGATGAAGCACATATAAAACCTTGCGAGTCTTTTACTGAGTTGAAACAAGAGATTAAGAAATATATGACGTACTATAATCACTATAGATATCAATGGAATTTAAAAAAGATGACTCCTGTTGGATACAGAAATCATCTTCTTGATGTTGCCTAACTTTTTTAAAAATGTCCTTTACAAAGGGTACAGATTATACAAAGCCCTCTTTTATTTTAATACTCCTTATTTCTTATGCGATGCCCCCTCCCTCCTTCTCTCCAAAAAGGTAATACTCTCAATCACAACTTCAGTTCTATATATTTTCTTTCCTTTCTCATCATCGTAATTATTCGTATGAATACGCCCTGTAATCCCAACAAGTGAGCCCTTCGTACAATATTCTGTTACATTTTCAGCCGATTTTCTCCATACGACACAATTTATAAAATCGACTTGTTGTTCACCCAAACTATTTCGAAAACCTCTATTCACCGCAACACATATTCGTGCATAAGCGACACCTTGTTTTGTGTAGTATAATTCTGGCTCCTTTGTCAATCTACCGATTAATACAACTCGATTCATCATAAGTTATACCACCTCACATATTTTTCTTCATTGTAAGGAAAAATGTTGGAAGGGTAAAAAGTACAAAACAGCATGTTTGTAAATAAAAAGTCTTACTTTATATCTTACAAAACTAAAAAAGAAACCCTACATAGTTTAAACATGTAAGGTTTCCAAAAATATTATACTTTACTGCAAGATATGTAATATCCCCCGCGAGCCATCTTTATTTCAGCGCGGTACATTACATTTTCTAAGTTGAAAATAATCGGTTTAACTTTACTCTCAAATTTTAAGTGTTCATTACATTCAGCCGCATAGCTTTCAATAGCTGAACGAATGACTTCTGCTGATGGATATGTTAAAGAGTCATCTAGTTCTATGAAAAAACTTTTAGAAAATAGTTTTTTCATACTCCCTTTTTTCTCTTTCATCATATTCCATCCCCCTTCAATTCAAGTCGCCAACATCCATATTTTCAATTTATCTTTGAAAACAAAAAAACCTGCACATTTCATGCAGGATTTTTTATTAGTCATTTTTCGTAAAGTAAGAAACAAAACGAAGAATTTCTAAGTATAGCCATACTAGAGTCATCATTAGACCCATTGCACCGTACCACTCCATATATTTTGGAGCTTGGCTACGTGCACCGTTTTCGATTAGATCGAAATCTAGTAATAGATTTAATGCAGCAACTACAATAATAACTGCACTAATAATCATACCGATTGTTCCACCTTGGTGAATATATGGAACAGTAACACCGAACATGTTTAGTAAGAATACGATTAAATACATAACCATAATTCCCATTGTCGCTGCTATTACACCCGTACGGAATTTATCAGTTACTTTTACTACGCGCGTTGCATACAACACTAACATTGCAAATAGAATTGAAATTGTTAGTAAGACAGCGTTTAAAACGATAGTATCGCCAAATTTCATTGTATAAATCGCTGAAATACTTCCTAATACAACCCCTTCTACCGCTGCATAAATCGGTGCACCAATTGGTGATATACGCGGGAAGAAGATAGATGCAAATGCAACGATTGCCGCAATAACTAAAGCACCAATTAATACTGGCATTTTCATCGTACCTTGCGTCATCTGTATGTATGAATAGACAGACGTTGCAAGCAGCAAGATAAGCATGATAAACGTTTTGCCTACTGTTCCGCCAATAGTCATCGCAGAAGTATTTGCTCCCTCTTTACGGAATGCCTCTTTTTTCAACATTGGATTAGATGTTCTCATTTTTTCCCTCCTAAAATAGGTTCTACCAATAGTGTAAAGTTTTTCTCTTTACATTTCAATATATGCAGCTTGTTTTTATTTTAAACCTTCAACGATGTCAGATAACTCGCTCCATCGTTCCATCGTTTTTTCTAGCTCTTCTTCTATCTTCTGCCCTGCTTCAGATAATTCTTGTGCCTTTGTGAAGTCAGATCCAACTTTCGCAAGTTCTTCTCCAATTGACTCAATTTTCTCTTCTAGTTCAGCAATTGTATCTTCAATTGTTTCCCATTCACGCTGCTCATTGTATGAAAGTTTACGTTTACGTTGTTGTTTTGGAGCTTCTTCTACTACTTTTTTCTCTTTTTGAACTTCCGCCTTCTCAATAAGTTCTTTCGTCTTTTCCATTTCTAAATAGTCCGTATAACTACCTAGGAATTCACGCACTTCGCCCTCGCCACTAAAGATGAACAATTCATCTACTACTTTATCTAAGAAGTAACGGTCATGCGATACAGTTAAAACGACACCTGGGAAATCTTCTAAATAATCTTCCAGCACTGTTAATGTTTGTGTGTCTAAATCATTCGTAGGCTCATCAAGTAATAGTACGTTTGGTTCTCCCATTAAAATACGCAATAAATATAAACGTCTTCTTTCGCCACCTGATAGTTTACCAAGCGTTGTTCCATGTGAATGCGGTAGGAATAAGAAACGTTCTAGCATTTGAGATGCGCCAATTACTTTTCCATCTGTCGTATGAATAACTTCCGCAATTTCTTTAATGTATTCAATCATACGCTGGTTTAAATTCATCTCTTCATTTTCTTGCGTATAATAAGCAACTTTTACAGTTTGTCCTACTTCAATTTCACCACTATCAGGAGAGAATTTTCCTGCAAGCATATTTAATAGTGATGATTTTCCGCTTCCATTTGCTCCGATGATTCCGATACGATCACCAGGCTTCACAATATGATTAAAGTTATGTAATACTGTTTTATCACCAAATTTTTTCGTTACATCTTTTAATTCAAGTACTTTCTTTCCTAAACGACTTCCACTTAGTGCTATATCAACTGATTGCTTCGCTGCTGGTCCTTCTTGTCCCTTCAGCTCATCAAAACGCTGAATACGCGCCTTTTGTTTCGTAGAGCGAGCTTTTGCACCACGACGAATCCAAGCAAGTTCACGACGATATAAATTTTGGCGTTTTGATTCTTGTGCCGATTCTTGCTCTTCACGAAGTGCTTTCGCTTCTAAAAATGTACTATAGTTTCCTTCGTAGCTATATAGTTTACCATTGTCTAATTCAAAAATACGGTTTGCTACACGATCTAAGAAATAACGATCATGGGTTACAAGTAATACCGCACCTGTATATCTTGCTAAATATTCTTCCAACCATTCAACTGTCTCATGGTCAAGATGGTTCGTAGGCTCGTCTAAAATTAATAGATCAGGTGTTTCAATAAAACATTGTGCCATTGCGATACGTTTTTTCTGTCCACCAGATAAATTCCCAACAGTTGCAGTAAAATCTGTAATTCCTAATTTCGTTAAAAGAGATTTCGCATTTGCATTTGCTTCCCATGCACTCATTGCATCCATACGTTGCTGTACGGCAAATAATTGTTCCTGTACTTTTTCATTACTTGGATCTTTTTCGATATTTAATAACGACTGTTCATAATCACGAAGAAGACGAATTAAAGGTGTATCACCATGGAACACTTGCTCTAATACTGTTAGTTTTTCATCAAACTCTGGTTGCTGTGATAAATAACTAATTGTATAACCACGTGAATGCGTCATATCACCTATATCAGGAGTTTCTAATCCTGCAATAATTTTTAATAATGTCGATTTACCAGTACCGTTTACACCAATAATTCCGACACGTTGTCCTTCTGTAATACTACATGATAATCCATCAAATAACGGTTTTTCTCCATATGATTTCGATAAGTTTTCCACAGTTAACATTTTCATATTTGTGCATTCCACTCTTTCATAAATTGTTCAATAAACTCTTCCATATAACGATGACGAACTTCAGCCTCTTGTTTTGCAGCGTTCGTGTTCATTAAATCTTTTAGTTTTAAAAGTTTTTCATAAAAATGATTTAAAGATGGATCATTATTTTTTCTATATTCATCTTTCGTCATCACTTCTCTAGGAGAGATCGTTGGATCATACATTAATCTCCCTTTCGCTCCTCCGTATGCAAATGTACGAGCTATTCCAATCGCACCAAGAGCATCTAAACGATCCGCATCTTGAACAATTCTACCTTCAAGTGACTCAACTGTGCCACCATGACCACCCTTATAAGACATATTGGCGATGATATGAAGAACATGTTTACTTTCCTCTTCTTCAACACGTAACTCTTCTAACCAATCAGAAACTTTTTTCATTCCTGCTTCTTCACTCTCATTTAACTTCTCATCTGCTACATCGTGAAGTAATGCTGCCATTTCAATTATAAAACGATTTCCCCCTTCTTGCTCAGATAAAGAAATCGCCAATTTATGTACGCGTTCAATATGATACCAATCATGCCCACTCGCATCTTTTTCTAAAATATGCTTTACGAAAGTTATTGTTTTTTGAATTTTTTCTTGTTTTATCATTTTATCTTCACCCAGTTACTTATTGTAACACGCCCGCATTTTTTCATCACATATTTTCTTGTCTGCCCATACACTAGGTGGTAGGCATCATTATGAAGGAGGAATAAACATGTTCTATAATAATCAACCGCCTTACCCACAACAACCTTTTTCCCCTCAACATCAGGAACAAAGATATGCTGAACAGTATGGGGAGGAAGAGACACAACATCAAGAGCCTCAATACGAACAAAATCCATACGCAACACCGCAAACTCAAGAAACTGAATATCAACAAAATCCATATGACACACGTCCAAATTATGAATATCCTCAAAATCCATATGCAGCACCACCAACTCAAGAACAACAATATCAGCAAAATCCATACACAACTCAGTACACTCAAGAACAACAAAATCCATATGTACCGCAGCGCACCCAAGAACAACAATATCAACAAAATCCATACACAACTCAGCCACAACAACCGCAATACCAACAACAAATGTATCAACCAAGCTACGACGCACGTGTCTCACCACCTGCACCACCAACTATCGATCCGACGCAACCACAAATTTTACCGCCTGGTCCAACATTCGATATTACACAGCCACAAATTTTACCACCAGGACCTATTACAGAACCAACACAACAACAAATTCAACAAGTTGTCGGTACACAGTTTTTACCTTTAAAGAAACCTGTACTTGATTTCGTAAAGCCTTGGGTAGATTACGGTTTAAATGAAGCGAAACATACATCACACAAACATGCTTTAACAGAAGTTGCTGCGATTATGTTTTTAGTTGGTAAAGGATTTAATCCTACGATTGCGCATTATATTGTAGAATCTTGGGAGAAGAATGAGCAGTTTTAAGGTTGTTTATTTTGTATAACACAAAAATATAAAAGTGCTATAAACGCCCATTAAATAAGCGTTTATAGCACTTTTTATTTATTGCGCTATATTTCGTTATGAAAATTCACTTCATATTTTCTCACGTATTTTTATAGCATTTGTGAGCAAAATATGAGCGAAAAATAGTCCTTTAATTAAACTGTGTTCACTAAAGAACAAATTGAATTTTATTTAAGTATTATGCTTGATCTGATTGTAGAACATGTAATGGAGGCGGAATAATCCAACCTTTTTTCTTATTCAGACGAAGTAATATAGCTCCAGCTTGTGCTTTTTTCATATGAAATTGACCAAACATCATTCCAACATCTTCTCGAAGAGATTGTCCCATAGCTTGACTACATGCTACTAATCCAGCAGCAAGATCCATAGAAACTTTAGCTGCAATTTCCGCATCATTAATACGAGCACCAGGAGGAATCGTTTCAATAGATGCAACTGGTCTTTCTGGAGGTGCTGGTGGTAATGCAACTCCATTCAATTTTAATATATTTTTTAATTCTTCAACTTCTGATTGGATATCATTCTCTACAAGGTTTTCTAAAAATTTCTTTAAATCCTCGTCTCCTGTGTGGTTAATAAGAACTTGATATCCAGCAATTGCTCCTTGTGCAGCTGCAAGGTAACTCCAAATCCCAAAGACTTCTCCGTAGTGCATTGGTTCATTTTGTGGATTTCCACTTAAAATACCCATAAAAATATTCCTCCTTAAAGAAATTAGACTTTTAGCAACAATACTTACTATAGAAAAAATTTTCCTAACCATGTTCTGGATTAAAGAAAATAAGTTCTTATAACTCATAAGGAACACCTTACCCAAATATAGTAATTACCTCTCATAGAATGTACCGTTACCAAAAATTTATTCTTATAAAGAATAAATTTATTTCAATTAACTTAATCCATTATTATAAGTACTTTTAATAGTAAAAATTAAAGACGTCTATCATAATTTCAATTCAAATGGTTTTATGTATTTTCAACCGAATATTATCTAAAGGAACTGGAGACATTACTAAATACGAAAGGAGGGGAAAACCATGAAGAAAAAACTTTCATCTATTTTAGGTGCCCTATTACTAACTATTATGTTTTTTGGTACAAACGTCCATGCTGAATACGATGGATATAATACGAATAGAGTTAACAATAATAATATTACAACTCGAGTTAATGACAATAACATGAATAGAGTTAATAATGATGTGAGAACTCGAAATGTAAATACGACAAATGATTTAAATGATAATCGTGATAAAAATAATAATTGGGCTTGGCTTGGTTTATTGGGACTAGTAGGATTATTTGGTCTTAGAAAAAAAGACAAAGATACAGAAACACGTTAATGTAAAACATTGCATTTAATTTTAAAAGATATTTATTTATCATCAAAAGAATGCAAAATGAATAAGTTATAAATCGCCTTTAATAAGGCGATTTTTTATTTTTTAAAATCAATAATGATGTCACTTTACTCATAAGTTGGCCGAAAATTTTAATAAGAGCATTATTTTGCCACAATTAAAAAGAACCATAACCTTGCCAAAACGGCAAACTTATAGTTCAAATCACACAAAAGTTGCTTATTGTTATTCTAGTCTACTTTGCCTCGCTTAAACGAAAACTAGTATTATCCGAATAAATAAGTAAAGTTGTATTTTTAAGACGAAGTGCTACCTGAACCGCCAAGTAAACCACCAAGGGACTTTATCAACTTTTTCAATACTGGTGTAATATCTTCTTCGGAAGTTATTCTAATACACGGTAATTCAACTTGGAGTTTCGTTCCCAAAAGAACAACTGTAATTGGAACTGGAATTGAAACACAAAGAGCTTCGTTTCCATCACATTGACACTTATATTGTTGCTGTTGCTGCGGTTGTTGCTGCTGTTGCGGTTGTTGCTGCTGTTGCCATTGTTGCCATTGTTGTGGTCTTACCCCTCTACTCATATCTATATTTCTGTTGTCCATTACAAAAGGATAAGACTCGTTTGGATAATACTGATGAAAAGAATTTTTGTATTCATAATGACCATTATTCATTTTTTCATCTCCTTCCCGTTACATCGTATTAACCTATTAGCCAATGGGTTCATTGGATTAACATTATCATTCGCTCATTATTTTATAGTAAAAAGCTTCCATCACTTACCCATATCTTATATTTTGTGTAAGTGCCCCTATCGCTGAAGTCCTTGATATTCATAGTTTCATAAGACTTTCCCTTTTGAGTTACACAACTCATAAAAAATGGGTAATTATTAAAATACAAAAAAATAAAAGGACGTTTGCTATATTTTGAATTTAATCATAGCCTTATCCATTGCATCTTGGTTCACACCTATGTATCTTAATGTAACTCTTTCGGATGAATGATTGAATATCTCCATTAACAAGGCTATATTCTTTGTTTGCATGTACATATGATATCCAAATGTCTTACGTAATGTATGTGTACCTATCTCATCTAATCCGAACTCTGCCGCTGTACTTCTAAGTATCTTATATGCCATGCTGCGGCCAATCGGTTTATTCTTTCCTTCTCGGCTCTTAATTAAATACTCATTATCTTCTCTTTCTTCAATGTACCAACGTAATTCTCTTTTTAATGCTGGTGTCAATTGAATACGTTTCTGTTTACCCGTTTTCTTTTCTCTCATTGAAATATGACTACCCTTTAAATCGCCTATTTTAAGCTTTAGGATATCACTTATACGCAACTAATTCCCATCACAAACAAAATATAATTACGTTCATTGTTTTCCTTTAGGTATTCTTTAATCTGTTGTATTTGCTCTGGATCACGAATAGGTTGAACAAAGTTCATAGTTCCTTCCTCCCATTCCGCTCTTCTGTCTCATATACTTCTAATCTAAGAGCGAAAGCTAGTTTATAAAAAGCATTAGATTTATTTCTTCTATATGTACGTGCACTCATACCAATATCGTTATAAACCATATAATCAAAGACTTCCTCATCTTCCAAATATCGCTTTACAATAATATCTCGTTGATTTTTGCTAAACCGACTTAATGCTTTATCAATTTGAAAAGATAGACGTTGTAATTTCAATTCTCTTTCACTCATTGCAACATTTGCTAAAGCAACATCTTCAGCTGGCTTTCCTATTATGTTTGTTGGACCATGATATCTTACCTCACCAGAGGCTGTGACCTTCATCTCGTTTCTAATCATCCCAAATTGTCTGTAAATACGAACGTTTTCTAAAATCTCTTCTAAACGAACCTGTGCTGCTTTTCGGTCAATTTTAGGTAAGAAAGTTAATTGCATCATATATATAAACACCCCTTATCTATTTTGTTAAAAAAAACCAAAAAGCGGACACCAAACTATAGAGCAATATCACTAATGCTCTTTATAGTTTGATGTCCGCTGGTTCTTCCAGTAGGACTAAATGTTTCATTGGTATTATTATATCATTTTCTCATATTTTAGTAACTTTCTTATTAGAAAAGGATTATTTTATTAGGTTTTCTATGAATTATTTTCCTCTATCTCTTGGCTTTCTTCTCTTATTTGACCGATTAATGAAACTACTGAACCGACCGCTTGGACCCAACTCCCCGTAATCACTATAAGCTGTCCATCCTCCTCATCGCCTTCCGAAATTCCCTCCACTTTATCCCGACTAGCTTTCAATTCATCTATTCCACCTATTGCCTGTAATGAATTACCAGTCGCTTGTAACACATTCCCGACAATGTTATACGATTCATCTATATTGGAACTATCCTCTAATTCCCCACCTATTGATGTAACACCACCTAATGCTTGTATCCAATTTCCTGCAATCACTAATTTTTTTTGTGTTTCATCTTCAAATTCTATAATGAGTCCTGTTAGAACCGTTACATTACCAATTGATTGGATTTCGTTCCCAATCAATTCAAGGGATATTTCTCCTTGTCCATCAGCTTCCAGACCATTCCCCGTTGCCTGTAATACATTCCCCCATACGTTCAAGTCTTTTCTTAATTCGCTGTTCAATCTTTTTAAAGGTGTACTCCCAATCGCAGCAATAATTGTCCCTACTGCAACAAACCAAGCGCCAACTATCTCCTTAATCGGATCATCCATTCTCAATCTACCCCGTCATTAATTTAGTACTTACAGGATATGAATTGGCACATCTTCATGTTAATGGCCTACTTCTCTCCCTCCTGAATAAAACTCAATATTTCGTCAATAATGTAGATAGGCTGTTAGCCAGAACTCATTTAAAGTAGTTTTCTCTGTATCTCCTTGTAGAGAACAGTTAGCTTTTGCTAGCTGCTCTTTTGCATACTTTGTTATATTTAAACCCATACTAAACATTAGTTATGTGTATACATGACCAAAATTTCTAATAACAAATTTACTGTTCAAATGCATCCTTCGGTTATTCTCCTTTTGGATGCATTTGAACTTTACAAAATGAGATTTTTATTAAACTCATTTTCACTCCCACATAATATTTTTAATTCTGCTTATACTATAGCTGTAACTAAAAGTTACATATCATTTACTTGTAGGGCCTAATTTCCTTTTGTACAACAAGTAGTTTGCTAATTGAGCTAGCTACTTTGTCGTGCAATATGAAGTTTTTCAATTCACTTTACCCGATGAATAAACTTTTAAGTTTCTAACTATACTACTCATGAGCTATTACAGATGTAGCTCAATCTTTCCAAATCACATTTGTTCGTTCATTTAGCAGGCAGTTCATTTACCAACTGTCTGCTATCTTATTTTCATTGATCCTTTATTATAAAATTCAAGAATTAATTTCCACAAATTGTAGATACTATAGGTAAGCTAACAGCCATTTTAGTTTTCCCATGAAATTGTGCGAATCACATATCCTTTAGAGAAAATACTAAGAACATTGCAGTTGGCTTAATTAGCTAGCTGCTTTGTTTGTTAACCATTTTTTGCACGAATACAGTTTATATGCATAACTTTTAAATTGAAATCCATACTATATTTAGGTCTTAATATCTAAAACCCTTATTTCAACCTTAGACCTAACAAATCGCTCCTCTCCCTTCCCTGGGGCTAAGCAGTTAGCTATTGCTAGCTGCTCTTTTATTTTTATTAGATTGATGCACCAAAAAATTAAGAAAACTATGGAACTTCCAATGAACATTAGGTGAAAAACATAGAAAACGCAAACCTAAAAAGGGTAAATATAATGTTAATTGAGCATTTCAAACGTAAAGTAATACGATAAAAAACCTATTCTATTTTTGGGTTTTACATTATAAAATTTAATTTTCATCCCAAAGTGAGGGTTTCACTCCTACACTTCGTAATATCATTATCTCGTGAATTATTTTTTAAAAACGTATTTATATATATTTATACATATGAATTATTTTACATTCAATTGAACTAACAGTTGCATGTTAATTAAAGAATGAATTAATAAACTACCAAATACCCCTTTAACTAAAAAAGGATGCTTGTCCATGTCAGATAGGGTATTTCTTTCATATCTTGTAATATCTTTATAGAAAGGAGAGAAGATCCTATGGAAAATGCAGCGATACAACAAACAGAAGAATGCCCTACATGTCCAGAAGGCACTGTTTGTGAAGATAGTGATTTACTATGTATAAACATTCCTTGTACGACTACGGTAGTATTGTTGGGATTGATTCGGTTAAATATTGGTCCATTATGTATTCGAGTTAGTTCAGTAGATGATTTGTCAAGATTCTCAGACGAAGAGAAACTTGACAAAGTACAACAGGTATTTGATGGACTAAGAAATACTCTCCCAAATTTTAATTCACTGCCTGAAGAGTAACAGTTAGAAGGATACGATTGCTCAACAAGAGCAGTCATTTGGTTTACTAACAGAGGCAATAGTGAACGAAGGGAATCGTAACATTGATTCCCTTTTATTTTAGGTATGTTAACAGCCATATTAGTTTTCCCATGAAATTGTGCCGAATCACATATCCTTTAAAGACAGTACTGAGAACATCGCAGTTAGCTTAAGTAGCTAACTGCTTTGTTTACTGGCTAAATATATGTTAATGCTATAGATATACCAAGTTGGAATATAAATGACCATTGTATTCTTCTTATACATGGAGTAGTTAGCTTTTGCTAGCTACTCTTTTTTATTAGTCTGATTATAAAATTTTGTTCTTATTTCTTTTTCACACCATATACTTCTAACCTAGACTCAGCTCATAGAGTTACCTCCTATCTTGAAGAGCACTTGTACATGGTGCTCTTTTTTAGTTTCCTCATTTCTACACAATGCAATTTTTTATGCAAAAGATACACACTCAATTAAAAATAACCTCATATGATATCTTCTATCCTCTCTTTTTAAAATAAATAGCCTTTACAGAGCACTTTCCAAAGTGCTCTAACTTTTACATATCAAATAGCGTTTTTATTAAAAACTTGTCACATTTAAGCTAGACAAGCATATGTTATTGCATGGAGACTCTCCACTCATAGAAATCTAACCTTTCAAAGAGCATACTTATTAGTGTGCTCTTTTCATTTGCTAGTAAATAACGATTTTGTTATCAAATTTCACCTATCTAAAAAACATACATACAATATCTTGGGTATCTCTTTTCAACATTAGTTTTGGTCAGAGCGCCTTGGGAGAAAGGCGCTCTTTAATTTTCAAATAAGGATTTTATTTAAATTTCATAAAACCTATCTTTGCCTGAATAGGTTCAAAATTATCTATTTAGCATATATAATACTTTTCAATCTCTTGCATGCGATTTCCTTTGTGCTTTGGGTCACCTACAATAAGCTGCAAATAGTCAATTGCGATTAAAACCTTTTTATCAGGATACTTACGCTTTAGCTTCCTAGTCTTAGCGTAAATCTCTTGCATCGTGACATTTGCTTTATCATAAATTTCTAATGGCAAATCATTTATTAATCCCATTGCCTGACTAATTTTTTCCCAATCTTTTAAATTACATAGCTTTTTAGGATTCTTTAATTTCGTAACATCTATATTTCCAGTACTTGAGATCATCCGCTTAAGTAACTGTTCTTCCCCCATTTCTAACGAGAAGACTCCTGTTGCTGTATGAGCACTTGCCCCATGAAAAGCGACGTTTAATACAAATGCTGCTTTCCCCATCGAAGGACGGGCACCGATAATGATTAAATCGCCTTCTTGTAACCCTGCTGTCATTCTATTCAAATCGTCATAACCAGTTGGAATACCCGTTAAATCACCTACATCAATTTGCATTTTTTTTACAGATCAACAAGCGTATCTTTTAAGTTCACGACTTAAGGCATACTCATGCTTCAAGCTGGTAAGTACCCTAAAATCGCTCAGGATTGCTTAGGTCATTCTTCTATTCAAATGACTTTAGACAAGTACAGCCATAACACACAAAACATGCAACAACAAGCTGCAGAAAACTTTGAGAATATTGTAAACCCCTATGAAAACATCAAATAAAAACCGAAAAATTCTAATGTGAACCAAATGTGAGCATTGATAAAAAACAAAGCTTATAAACCTTGATATTACATGGTTTATAAGCCTATATCGTTGAATCTTAGGAGAAGAATGAGCAGTTCTGACCTTTTATATTTTGTATAATACAAAAGTGCCACGAATGACTGTTAAACAAGCATTTATGCACTTTTTATATTAAAAATAAATTTCATATAATAATTTATTTATCTATGCCTTATATTTTGTGTGACTGTCTTAATCGCTGAACCCTTTCATATTCTTAACTTTATAAGGATTTCTATTTTGAGTTACACAATACGATAAAAATGGTTAATTATAAATAAAAAAGGAAAAGGCCGATTTCTATCGGCCTTTTCAAATTCCCTTATATTGATGCTCGCTATTAAGACCTTCTCCTTCTAGGACCTACAATTAATTTGATTGCTGTTCTTTCTTGATTATCGATAGTAACCTCTTGAAACGCTGGAACAAGAACCAAGTCAATGCCACTTGGAGCTACAAAACCTCTTGCAATCGCAATTGCTTTAATCGCTTGATTTAAAGAACCCGCTCCAATTACTTGAATTTCTACTTTGCCACTTGCTCTTAGTACACCGGCTATTGCACCTGCCACTGAATTTGGACTTGATTTTGAGGATACCTTTAATATATTTTCCATGTAAGTTGCTCCCTCTATTATTTAATCTCTATTTTCTTACTGTTTGAACTATAACTAACGTATCTTTAACTACTATTCATACCAAATACAAACAATTCTGTATAATTACATTCATTCGATATTTTTTGCCTTCTTCCTGCTCAATTGTATAAATAAAAAGCGATGACTAAGTTGGAAACTTAGTCATCACTTTTTCCATTTCTCTGTTTAACTAAAATGCTGTCCTTTAAATACTTCTCTTGTTTACTTTGGTGATATACTATCTTAAAGTTTAAATACTTCAACATTTTAAAACCTCGGATAGAGTTATCTGCTAAGTTTTCAGCCTTTTTCTTCTTCAAAAGTCATTACATATAATCTTCAACTTAGAAATAATAGTAGTTTTAATCATCAAAGTATTGTAACTTGTGATAATGGTATAAATTCAGTTGAATTAACTGTTACAAAACTAAACTAATAATAATTCACCTTCATATTCAGATGCTACTTCAGCATCTTTTTTTATTATTAAATAGCGTTTCCTTTCGATTCCTACAATCTTCAGATCTTTTATTCATCTACCTTATAAAACGTATGCTCTCATTTTACAGTTCTATTAATCTAATAAGCAAAACAAGTACCGAATACTTCTACCACAAGAATTCGGCACTTGTTTTATTAAAACAGATTCCTTCTTTCCTACTTCTCTACATAAACCGATTTAACTATCGTACGATTATAAGGTTGTCCTTCCTTATTCATCCCTTTCATATCAATTGTAACGTTATATACACCTGGCTGTTCTATATTTTTCAAAGCACCTGTGAATGTAGTTGTATTAATATTTTGCGATTCATTTGATTCAGAAACTAATTTTCCATCTTTATTAATTACTCTTACTGTTACTGAAAGATTGCCTTTCATTTCTGGAGCTGCAGGTGATTTTTTGAGTTTATACTCTGCTTTATTGACTTTAACCTTTGCCGGCATTTGAAGGACGAACGGAGCATCTTTTTTGTAATCGGTCACGATTAAATATGCATCTTTCGGCTGCTTCGCCATCATTTTAACTTGCCATTCTCCTGCTTCCATTTTATCAAATTTAAATGTTCTTATAGTGGCTCCTTTAAAGAGAGATTCACCTTCACCAGTAGATACAGCACTATCTTTATTTGTATAAACTTTTCCTTTTGGAGATATTAGTTGTATTTCTACATCTGAAGAAGCTGTTAAAATAGAAACTACCCCTTCTGCTTTTTTATCAACTGCGACAGTTTGTCCTACCCACTCATTTTGTGACAACTCTCCTCCTAAAATAGCTTGATTAGAAGTTGTGTTTAATTGTTCTATCTTATCCTCTGAACTATTACTCGGGGCTAATAAAGCTGGTACTGGTACATTTACTGTCCGTAAATATGGTTCAATTCGTGCGAAAACGGCTGATCCTTTTCGTATATTATCATGATCAAATCGTGAATCTGTAAATAAATGTGTTCCATATGGTAACTTAGCACTCCATTCGTTCACCAATCCATCATTAGAACCGTATGATGACAAATACAACCCACCCATAGATAGTGCTGAAAAAACAGGTCCCCAGCTTGTCCCAGTAGCCGTATAGTAACGGTTTAATTTAGCTGCAGGATTATTATCTATTGTAGAACGAAACTTTGCCATTTCACCTATTTGCAATGAATATGTCCCATCATCTTTTTGACCTAATATAGAGGCAAGCCATCCTGCCCACCAACTATATGATAAATCCGCTAAATTGGATCCGTAATGCGGAGTGGCAAGCGTAATAACATTTCCAACAAATCGATTCGCTCCATATCCAACTAACGCAGCTTGTGTATCAATACCACCTTTACTGTGAGCTACAATATTTACTTTTTTGCCAAAATGATTATAAATCTCTTCAAGCTTTTGTGCTAACAATTTTCCATTGTCCCATTGGCTAGCTGATCCTTTCCCCGCGGCATCATATAATTGAATAAATACAGTTTGATAGCCTGCTTTCAAAGCATAATCGTACATATCATTCACCTCATGATATACTGTCTTTCCATACCAACTATCCGCATTACCATTTCTTCCTTGTACAAAGAGAATTGGTGGTTTATTCTCATCATAATTAGCAGGTTTCTGACCTAAAAACCATTCTCCAGGAGTAAATACTTCTTGATCTGGAAAGCCAGTCTTAAGCTCTGTTACAACCTCCGCGTGTACATTTGCACTAAAAACCAGCGGACTCATAAAACAAAGTACAATAAATAATGCGATACTCCTTTTCATAATTCCCATTAACATCCCCCTTTTTCTCCTGAAAGAAAACGCTACCATTCCGTTGAACACCAATTGTTTTAAATTCCATTTAATCAATTACTTTTACGTTACAATATAATAAGAAATTAATAGCCGCATTCCTTTCTTATCAAACGTTATTCTCTCAACATTTCTTCATTCCTTTTTACAATAAGCGTTTTGAATATTTCTCAATAAAGCTTTCTCTTTACAGAAAAAACTGCGTATAAAAGGTCTCTTTAATAACCTTTTATACGCAGCTTCTTTGTTTAAAACTCGATGATGTACTCATCATCATATTTATCGTATTGCAAACCCGCTCCTATTTTGAATTCTGTAACTTGATCTCTTAGAAATGGTGCATCTTCTATTTTACTAGTTGCTATTTCAATCCCATATTTTTTTGTTAAATGCGCTAATTCTATTAAAAACCATTCTCTTCGTAATACGACTGGAATATCATACGTTCGTCTTTTCATATATACTAGCACCTCTTCTATTTTCATTATTGAAAAGAATATCACTTCTACTTTCGATACACTTTTTAAAACTATCGTTCATCATCAAAGGCCAATGAAACATTATAGTATATGCATGTCCGTTTTAAACGTGCTATGGCAAAAATAATATTAAAAAACTTAAAAAGCCTTATTTAGTTTACATAAAAAAATTATGTAATAGTAAAAGGGGAAGGCTTGTCCCTCATCCTTTTACTATCAAAAGCTAAATTAAGAACATCTTGGTACACCTAAAGCTAAGAATAAACCTGCTACTCCTGCTGTAATTGGCACTTTCAACGTAATAACATCGTCTACTTTTGTTACTAAAAAGTAAGCATTCCCTTCTTGTAACACGCAATTCACTAATAATTGAAATTCCATTCAAATCTCCTCCTTTCAATCGATATACTATAATTTATGAAATCTCTTTCAAAATGTAATAGTAAGTATATCTATTTTTCCTTATATACGAAATAAATGTTTATACGTCTATTGAAAATATTAAATTTTCTAAATTAATATAAACCGTGTAACATCCAATAAATCCCTATATAATCAATAGAGAAAATCTTACAAATGGAGGTATGAAAATGGCAGTTTTGAGTAATATTGGTGTAGCTTTATTTTTTATAGCTTTTATTCTTTTAATCTTATGTATCATTTCATTCTTTAAGAAAAATGGAAAAGCAAAACAATATGGTCGTCCTACTGTTATTCTTTTTATGATTTCAATTATATTAATAATGACTGGCTCAACAAAATCTGAACACCCAGTCGTAGAATTTTTTTCTACTTTAAGTTTCATTCTATTTATATTTTTCCTTGTTCTAGCAATCTTATCTGTAATTAAGAAAACCGGTGTAGCAAAAAAGCAATTTATAATTACAGCTGTTTTATTTGTCATTTTTGTTGCGCTATCAGGTACTTCAAGTCCTTCTTCTGAAAAAACGACAGCAACGAATAAACAAGTTGCTTCTAATAGTGAAGAGAAAAAAGATGACGAAAAGAAAAAGAAATTAGAAAAGAAAGAAGCGGACGAAAAAACTCGTAAGCAAGAAGATGAGAAACGTCAAGCTGAGGAACTAGCTCGTAAGCAAGAGGATGAGAAACGTCAAGCTGAAGAACAGGCCCGTAAACAACAAGAAGAGCAACAACGTCAAGCCGCTGAGCAAGCTCGCAAACAACAAGAAGAGCAACAACGTCAAGCTGCTGAACAAGCTCGCAAACAACAAGAAGAACAACAACGTCAAGCTGCTGAGCAAGCTCGCGTACAACAGGAACAACAAAAAGCACAGCAAACTCAAACAAAACCAGCTACAGGAAATACTAGTAATGTATCCTACGCAAATTGTGCCGCAGTTAGATCTGCTGGGAAAGCTCCTTTATATAAAGATCAACCAGGATATAGTCGGAAACTAGATAAAGATGGCGATGGAGTGGCATGCGAATAATAGTGATAAAAAAAGAAGCTTAATAGAAGCTTCTTTTTTTATCACTATTATATTACGTCGCCTTATTCTTCCTCTTACTTAAATAAAACTCCTTTTATTATTCTCAAAAATGACACATAATAAGTGATTTAAATCACCACATTGATTTTAATTTATCGCTATTCTTGATTTAGATATTAAATTTAAACTTTATGGAGGCATTCATATGGAACATACATTTACTGAAACTTCTATTGTTGGTGAGATTGTTACACAATTTCCGAAAGCTAGTGATCTTTTTAAATCATATAGAATAGATTTTTGTTGTGGTGGAAATAGACCACTTATTGATGCAATTAATGAAAGAAATTTATCAGCAACAGAGGTAATCACAGAATTAAACACGCTTTATCATAAAACGAAACTATTAAACGAATCTGAAATTGATTGGAAAAATGCTTCTTATCAAGAATTGATTGATTATGTTGTAAATAAGCATCATCGCTATTTAAATGAAGAATTGCCACAGTTAAGTCCATATGTGACGAAAGTATTACGCGTTCATGGGGCAAGTCAGCCTCATTTAGCTCAAATTCATAAGCTATTTCATGAACTTAAGATGGAATTAGAACAGCATTTAATTAAAGAAGAGACGGAAGATTTTCCATTAATTTTAGAATTCGAGCAAAATCCAACTAATGAAAACTATGCAAAGTTACGTAAAGTAGTAGATGAGTTGGAGAATGAACATAGCCACGCTGGCAATATTATTAAAGAACTTCGTAAGGTGACAAATGACTTTACTCCACCAGAAGGAGCTTGCGGCACTTATCGCCTTGTTTACCAGCGCCTTGAAGCTCTTGAATCTGATTTATTTGAGCATATTCATTTAGAAAATAATATTTTATTTCCGCGTGCAATTACAAAAGCATAAATAAAGTGCAGGACATGAGTATAAATGCTCATGTCCTACTTTTTCATTGTGTAAAAAATATTTACACTTCCCCTCCCCCTCTACCCATATAACCATATTCCCTTTCGCTTCTCCTTTCACATAAATCCGAATTTTAACAATTTGTGAATCATTATAAAAATGTGATAAATATCACATCTCCCTCTTTTTTAATTTTCTATAATGGAAATATAATTCTTTGTTCAACTTTTCACATAGAAAGGGAAATGAATATGAAAAAACGTTTAGTTATGATCGGGAATGGTATGGCTGGTATACGCTGTATGGAAGAAATATTAAAACATGATAGTGATTTATATAATATTACTATTTTTGGAGATGAACCACATCCAAACTACAATCGCATTATGCTCTCTCATGTTCTGCAGGGAAAAACAAATATGCAAGATATCATTATGAACGAATATAGTTGGTACGAAGAAAATGAAATAACTTTATATACAAACGAGAGAGTTCAAAGTATTGACCGAGAAGAAAAATTCATTGTCACAGAAAAAAATCGTACTCTTACATATGACAAACTCATTATCGCAACGGGATCTAGTGCTTTTATATTACCTGTTGAAGGTTCCAACCTTCCTGGTGTGACTGGATTTCGAACAATTGAAGATACACAATTTATGATTAACACTGCTAAAGATAAGAAAAAGGCCGTTGTCATTGGTGGTGGATTACTTGGTTTAGAAGCGGCAAGAGGTCTTATTGACTTAGGAATGGATGTCCATGTTGTTCATTTAATGCCGAACTTAATGGAGCAACAATTAGATGCCAAAGCTGCTTCCCTTCTGCGTGAAGATTTAGAAGCGCAAGGCATGAAATTTCTCATGGAAAAGAAAACTGTGAAGATTCTTGGTACCGATCATGTTGAGGGTATTCAGTTTGAAGATGGTGAAATTGTAAATTGTGATTTAATCGTCATGGCTGTCGGAATACGTCCGAATATCCAAATAGTAAAAGATACCAATTTAATTGTAAATCGCGGTATTGTAGTCAACGACCATATGCAAACAAATGATGAATCCATTTATGCAGTTGGAGAATGTGCAGAACATGACGGTATCGCATATGGACTTGTTGCTCCTCTTTATGAACAAGGTGCAATACTAGCAAAACATATAACGAATTTACAAACTGATGGATATACAGGCAGTATCGTCGGTACGCAATTGAAAGTTGCAGGTTGTGATTTATTCTCTGCTGGCCAAATTTATGAAGATGATATAACGAAAGCAATATCAATCTTTGATGAATGTAAACGGTCCTATAAAAAAGTATTAATTCGTGACAATAAAGTCGTTGGTATCGTTTTATATGGTGATACTGCTGATGGCACACGCCTCTTTAGCATGTTAAAGAAAGAAGAAGACATACAAGACTATACAGCAGCTTCCCTTCTTCACAAAGCTGGTGAAGAAAGCGAACTTAACGTTGCTACTATGAGTGCGGATGACACTATTTGCGGATGTAATGGTGTTACGAAAGGCACAATAGTTCACGCCATTTTAGAACAAGAGTTAACTACTTTTGAAGAAGTAAAAGGATGCACGAAAGCCGCAGGTTCTTGTGGTAAATGTCGTCCACTTGTTGAACAAATTTTATCTCATACACTTGGAGATGCTTTTGATGCCTCAACGCAATCTGCCGGTATGTGTGGATGTACAACTTTATCGCGTGATGAAGTTGTAGCGGCAATTCACGAGAAAGGTTTAAAATCACCAAAAGAAGTACGAAATGTTCTTGGTTTTGCACATGAAGACGGATGTTCGAAATGTCGTCCTGCTTTAAATTACTATTTACGTATGACGATTCCAGAAGAATATGCAGATGATAAATCATCCCGTTACGTTAATGAAAGAATGCATGGTAACATCCAGCATGATGGCACATTTTCTGTTATTCCACGTATGTACGGAGGCGTTACAACCGCAGATGATTTAATGAAAATTGCTGAAGTTGCGAAAAAATATGACGTCCCTCTCGTGAAAATTACAGGTGCAAGTCGAATCGGCTTATATGGTGTTAAGAAACAAGACTTACCTAACGTATGGGCCGACTTAAATATGACTTCTGGATATGCATATTCAAAATCCCTTCGTAATGTAAAATCATGTGTTGGTTCTCGTTTCTGTCGTTTCGGTACGAAAGATTCATTAGGACTTGGTATGCTCCTTGAACAATCATTAGAGATGGTAGATACACCTCATAAAATGAAAATGGGTGTAACGGGTTGTCCACGTAACTGTGCGGAAGTACTTACGAAAGATTTCGGTGTTGTGTGTGTTGAAAATGGATTCCAACTTTATATCGGCGGAAATGGTGGTACGGAAGTACGTGAAGCTGATTTTGTAATGATCGTCCCTACTGAAGACGATGTCCTTCGCATCGCTACAGCTTACATGCAATATTATCGTGAAACTGGTATTTATGGGGAGCGTACTGCCTATTGGACAGAACGATTAGGCTTCGATCACATAAAAGAAATACTACAAGATACAAGTATGGTCACTATGCTAAATGAACGTTTCCAAACAGCTCGTAGCACATATAAAGAAGCATGGGGACAAGCTCTAGAATCGAAGTCATTAAAAGCAATGTATGAAGTAGAAACTGTAAAATAAGGAGCGTGTACTATATGTTACAAACGAAAGAAAAAATAAAAATTATGTGTGCAGAAGACCTTCCTATTCAAATTGGTAAAGAGGTGCAAATGAAAGGTATGTCTATCGCCCTATTTCGTCTCTCAAATGGCGATGTTCGAGCTGTAGAAAATCGTTGTCCTCATAAAAATGGTCCATTGGCAGAAGGAATTGTATCTGGGGAATTCGTCTTTTGCCCACTACATGATTGGAAAATTTCATTAATAACAGGTGAAGTTCAAAAACCTGATGACGGTTGTATTCAAACGTACGAAGTAGAAGTTATTGACGGGGATATTTATCTATACATGTAATTGACAAAAGGAAGCCTCCCCTGGCTTCCTTTTAAATAAAAATAGACGAGGTGCGAATATGAACGGATATGTATATTTAGTTGGTGCAGGACCAGGTGATGAAGGGCTTATTACAAAAAAAGCGATAGATTGCTTAAAGCGTGCAGATATTGTCTTATATGACCGCTTATTGAACCCTACTTTTCTTAGTTATACAAAGCAAACTTGTGAACTTATTTATTGCGGGAAAATGCCGAAAAATCATACTATGCGACAAGAAATGATTAACGCCCACCTTCTTCAATTTGCGAAAGAAGGAAAAATCGTTGTCCGCTTAAAAGGCGGAGATCCATCTATTTTCGGCAGAGTTGGTGAAGAAGCAGAAACTTTAGCAGCAGCGAACATTCCATACGAGATTGTGCCAGGTATTACAGCTAGCATCGCCGCTAGTAGCTATGCAGGTATCCCCCTCACCCACCGCAACTACAGTAATAGTGTAACTTTACTAACTGGACATGCAAAAGGTCCTTTAACCGATCATGGAAAATACAATTCATCCCACAATAGCGACACGATCGCCTACTATATGGGTATAAAAAACTTACCTACAATTTGTGAAAGCTTACTACAAGCAGGAAAAAAAGAAGATACGCCTGTAGCAGTCATTGAATGGGGTACAACGGGGAAACAGCGCGTTGTCACAGGGACATTAGCAACAATTGTTCATAACGTCAAAAACGAAAATATTTCTAACCCTTCTATGACAATTGTTGGTGATGTCGTTACCTTGCGGAATCAAATCGCTTGGAAAGAACATAAACCATTGCATGGCAAAAAAGTTTTATTTGCATCTGCAACAAATAAAGAAAGTTCAATAAAACAAACGTTACAAGAATCCGGTGCAGAAATATATCAAATTCCAACTTTCAAAAAAGAAAAATACACATTAACATCTGAACAAATCAATGAAATTTTCAGCGTTGATCGCCTTGTATTTTGTTCAGCTGAAAGTGTAGAAATCTTGATGCAATCATGCAGTAAGCATCATAAAGATATTCGTTCCTTACAGGCAGAACTACAATATATGAACCTTCCTGTTCAAGAAAAGCTTCTGCAGTACGGATTGTTAAGTAAACATGCAGCATTTTCTTTAGAAACAACTGTCTATTTAGGCCGGAATATAAACCGAATTGCTTTTATTCAAGAAAAAATTGGTGCTGGGTCTTATATAATGACTCATGAGTATAAAATTGATAATCGTTTCGATGAAATTCATTCACGTATGCTTTCTGAATTCTCATGGGATAGTATTGTATTTGAAGGACGCGCTTCAATTGATACGTTTCTATCAGAAGTAAAGCGTCTTGGCTTTATGCATGTTCTTACTCTTCCATTCTCGTATACCGACGTTCCAACTTTGCACTATGCAAATAAAGTCGGGTTACATAACATTGATCATCCATTACAAGAAATTATTATGAAGAAGGATATGGTGGCACGATGAAAGGAATTGTATATGTTGGACACGGTAGCCGGCTGCAAGAAGGGAACGAACAATTCACTCACTTTATTCAATCAGTTATGACAGAGCGTAACGAAAGGATTCAAAAAATAGCTTTTCTTGAACTAGCAACACCTACCATTCAAGATGCAGTTACAGAAACAATAATAGAAGGAGCAACTGAAATAATGATTGTTCCTGTTTTATTATTTGCAGCAGCTCATTATAAACGTGATATTCCTTTTGAGATAGAGCAACTACAAAAGAAATATCCACATATAAATTTTTCAGTTGCACCACCTTTTAGTACGCATCCACATATGGTGGAACTTGTAGTGAAAAGAATACGTGAAACTATGCCAATGCAAAGTAGTAGCGTTTTACTCGTCGGCCGAGGTAGTAGTGATCCTCAGCCTATATATGAGTTACAACAAATTGGAGCAGCTGCCGGACGAAAACTCGGTATGCCAGTATCTTGTTCCTTTTTAACAAAAGGAACGCCCTCTTTTACTGCTGAGCTCAAAAATATAACACAGGCTGCGTCACATGTATATGTCATGCCGTACCTTCTCTTTACCGGATTATTGCTTCAAAAAATTAAATTATATACAAAAAAATATGATCACGTTACAACTTGCAACTGCCTTCAGTTTGATACATACATGAAGTTAACATTATTAGAACGAATGGAGGAATGTGTGTATGTATAGCATGTACCCTCTTATGTTTAATCTAAATAAAAAAGTGGTTGTTATAGTTGGTGGAGGTAAAATTGCATATCGAAAAGCGTCTGGATTAAAGGATACAGGCGCTTTTGTCACGGTTGTCAGCCCGGAAATTTGCGAGGAAATGAAGGAGCTTCCTTATATTACATGGAAGCAAAAAACTTTTACTAATGATGATATTAAAGATGCCCATCTTATTTATGCCGCAACAAATCAACATACTGTAAACATGATGGTCAAGCAAGCCTCCCATGATTTCCAATGGGTTAACGTTGTAAGTGACGGTACAGAATCATCTTTTCACACACCTGGTATCATACGAAATGATGAATATGTTGTCACTATTTCAACTTCAGGTAAAGATCCATCGTTTACAAAGCGTATGAAAAAGGAATTAACATCTATACTCCCTAAACTTATAAAAAAGCTTTCTCGTACTCATAAAGTGAAACTATAATCAGTGGGGGTTTTGTTCATCACCCACTGATTATTAGCCCTCACCAATCGGGCTTTTACGGGCAGTTGACCTCCCACCTAACTTCCTCGCATGTGCCGAATTTTGAGGTGGGAGTTTTACTGCCCGTTAGCGGGACAAATTGTAATCTATCTCTTAGCTAAAATATTAATTACCTTTGGACAAACGTTCTTTTTATTATTAAACAAGTAAAAGGTCGTTATCCATAGAACGATCTTGATAAAACAATTCATTTTCTCTCGTGTTCAAGTATAAAAAAGGATGCCTCTACTAGACACCCTCTTTCCCTCTTAATTATTCTTTAACATTACTAACATCTTCTCTTGACTATACATCCACACTGTAATGATTAAACAAGCAAGTGCGACTTCTGATAATGCCATAAATCCAATTGCATAATGACCTGTTAGTTGGAATAGTAACGTTAAAATTAATGGTGGGAAGAACCCTCCTAGTCCACCTAAAGCTGACACAACCCCATTTACAATACCTGCTTGTTCAGAGAAGTACATTGGAACGAGCTTAAAGATTGTACCATTTCCAATACCTGCACAGAATGCGACTAGTAAGCAACCAAATGTATACACGTTCATACTAGGCATAAATGATAAAATAATACCCGATAGTGTTAAACCGATAAATACGAAGATTAATATTTTAAATGGATTAAATTTATCACCGAGCCAACCACCAATTGGGCGCATCATTGTTGCTAATACGATGAATCCTGCTGTCCGCATACCTGCATCTACTTTCTCTAATCCGAAATGAGATACTAAAAAGTTTGGTAAGTATACCGTAAATGCGACAAATGATCCGAATGTTAAAAAGTAAAAGATACATAAAAACCAAAGTTTTTCATTTTTATATACACCTTTTATTTGTTCCATTAATGGTGTATTCACCTTTTTCTCCTTACGATCACCTAATAAAAAGTTCATAAGTGCAAATGCTGCAAGTAAAACTAAATAACACTGTACTGTTGTTCTCCAGCCAAATGAAGTTGCAATTACAGGTGCTAAAAAAGAAGTAATTGCTGTTCCGGCGTTACCTACACCATAAATACCATTTACAAAGCCGTGACTCTCTTTTGGGAAGTACTTTGGTAAAGAAGTTACCCCTACGGAGAAAACAGCTCCACCGATTCCTACAAATAAGCCACCAATAATTAAATCCATCATAGAATTGGCAACGCTAATATAAAAGACAGGGAATAATAGAAGAATAAAACTCACAAAAAACAATTTTCTTGCTCCGAAACGATTAGTCCAATAACCAATTGGAATGCGAAGAATAGAACCTAAAATAACGGGTACTGCTGTGACCATAGAAATTTGTCCCGCAGTTAATGGAATATCCGCTTTAATATACGGCATTAATGATGATAAAATGACCCATACCATAAAACCAATAACTAGATTAGAAGTTTGTAAACTTAATTGAAAATTAGGACTTTTCATCCTGTTCCCTCCTATGTATGCATAGTTATATTAATTCCCTCCAGTCTAATCACGTACTAACATGATTAGACTGAAAAGAATCAACCACCACTTACTGGCGGAATCATCGCTACAACATCGCCAGTTTGAATGATGTCGTCCTCATTTGCGTATTCTTCATTTATAGCGATCATAATCTGATTTGAAATTGTTATGTTGTATCCTTTAACAAGAATATCTTTTAGCTCAGCAACTGTAATCTTTTCACAATCTATTCGCAAAGCTGACTTACTTGCTTCTTCTTGCAAATTTGCAAATAATAGTACTTCAATCATTTTCTCATCTCCTTTTCAGGCTCACCATTTGCATATGCTGTTTTCTCTAACTGATCGCCTATCCACAACTCACCATCTTCCCAAAACTCTTTCTTCCAAATTGGAACAACTTGTTTAATTCGTTCCATAATATATTCATTCGCCTCATAGGCTGCTTTCCGGTGCAGTGTAGAAACAGCGACAACAACAGCAAGGTCAGAAATTTGCAATGTACCAATGCGATGTGTAATTGCCACATATGTCCCCGGCCATTTCTCTTCTACTTCAGTACCAATTTTCGCAAGCTGCTTTTCCGCCATTGTTTTATAAGCAACATACTCTAAATAAAGCGTACGGCGACCTTTCGTAAATTCTCTGACAGTACCAATAAAAGTAGTAACAGCACCGCACTCACGCCGAATTACTTTACTAGTAACTTCTTCAATTGAAATAGGTGTATCAATTACTTCATAATACGTATGTGTCATCTTGCACCTCTTATCTTTGTATAAATCATAATCCGTGGAGAAGCCACCATCTATTTTTCTATTATTTGTATGATCGAAGTGGTTCTTCCCATGGCCACTCGCTTCCTAAGTTCCATTCTAATAACAGTACCGAAACAGTTATTCCTGCTTCAAATCCTCTTGTTCCTCCCGGTAAAACGATAAATGCATTCGCATCTGCAAGTGAAGAAATTGCACTTGATTTATCTAAGCCAACTTCACCTCGTTTTGATAAAAATATAAATTACGTAATTCATTCACTTTCCTTACCTAGCTGTTTTCTCAATAGCTATAAAAACTTTCTTTATGTTCACCCTATATATTTTGCGTATAATCGTTTTGCCATTTTCATATCATTTGTCCCATGAATAAATGCCCTACCGTCTGTAAATAAAACAACACGGTATTCATCAACTAGAAACGATAGTAAATATGGGGTTTTTTTGACATTCACACTTTTTTGTAAGCGCTTTTGAATTTCTTCTAAATTAAGAATCCCCTTTACTCCCGGACGGATTTGAACCGTATTCCGCCCGCATAGCACTTCTGTTTTCATCTGTGATTCAAACGTTAAACTTGGATACGTGCGTAAATTCCCACAAGATGGACATGTACTTTTTTTCTGCCTATTTACTTTTAATGAAAGATATTGATTGTTCCAAATATCAAATGATAACATTGTCCCTCGTAACGACTGAAAATCACCTACCAATATTTTCATCGCTTCTGTTACTTGCTGAGCAACGACCATTTGTACAGCTGGCTGAATGATTCCCGCTGTATCGCATGTTGCACCGCCCATTGGATGGTCCATTAGGCAACGAAAACATGGTGTTTTCCCTGGAAGAATTGTATACGTTACACCGTAACTTCCAATGCACCCACCGTATATCCAAGGTATATTTTCTTTTTGTGAAATGTCATTTATAAGTAGGCGTGTATCGAAATTGTCAGTCGCATCTAATATGAGATCCACTTCTTTTGTTAACACTTCCATCTCTTGCACTGTGATATCCGTTACAATTGGTACAATTTCTACTTCAGAATTAATCTTCCCTAAATGTTCTGCCGCTGCAATTGCTTTTGGTTTACACTGCTGTGCATCTTCTTCTGTATATAACTGCTGCCTTTGTAAATTACTCCATTCAACGTAATCACGGTCAGCAATTGTCAATTTCCCAATTCCCATCCTAACTAGCGCTTCCGCATTTGCAGCTCCTAGTGCACCCGTACCGATTAGGAGCACATGCTTTTCTCTTATTTTTCTTTGGCCCATTTCACCAATTCCAGAAAATAAAACTTGCCTTGAATAACGCTCTTCCATGCGGAATCCTC
Organism: Bacillus altaicus; assembly: GCF_042136375.2. Classification (NCBI taxonomy): domain Bacteria; kingdom Bacillati; phylum Bacillota; class Bacilli; order Caryophanales; family Bacillaceae; genus Bacillus; species Bacillus altaicus. The sequence goes on from NZ_CM143394.1 coordinate 3,405,028, forward strand.
CTTTCGTTATCCACCAATATAAGACATTTCAATTTTAGGACGATTTTTTGTACTTTCTGCCGTTCGTTCATCTGAATACCGATCTTTTCTGTACTCCCATACACCTTTTAGAATTTTTAATAATGATGCATCAGAAATATTTCCCCGAAGAAGCGTTCGTAAATCTGTTCCATCTGCTCTGAATAAGCACGTGAAAAATTTACCATCTGCCGAAATACGAGCTCTCGTACAAGAAGAACAGAATGACTCAGAAACAGAAGTAATAAATCCAACTTCTGTATCGCTCCCTACATACCGATACAATTTCGCTACTTCTCCAAAGTAACGAGGCTTAATGGGCTCAATAGGATATACACGATTAATTTTTTCTATTAACTCTTCTTTCGTAATTACTTGTTCAAAGTTCCATCCGTTCGTACTACCAACATCCATAAACTCGATAAAACGAAGCTGAATTCCCTGCTTTTTAAAATAACCTGCCATCAGAAGAATTTGACTATCATTCATCCCTTTTTTTACGACCATATTCACCTTTACTTCTAGTCCTGCTGCCTTTGCTGCCTCAATTCCCTTTAATATAGGCTTCGTACTTACATTACGACCATTAATTTTTTGAAAGATATGATCTTCTATCGCATCTAGACTAATATTTACACGTTGTAATCCTGCTTCTTTTAATAGCTTAGCTTGTTTTGCTAAATGAATACCGTTTGTTGTGAGTCCAATATCCGTTAAGCCACCTAACTTTGCAAGTCTTGCAATCAATTTCGGTAAGTCTTTACGTAATAAAGGTTCTCCGCCCGTAAGCCTAATTTTTTTCACTCCCATGCTAATAAATAATTTCGCTAACCTTTCAATTTCATCGAATGTTAGTAAACACTCTTCCTGTAAAAAAGCATAATCAGGTCCGAACACTTCAGCCGGCATACAGTATGTGCACCTAAAATTACAACGGTCAATAACTGAAATACGTAAATCTTGAAGTGGTCGCTCTAAAGAATCTTTCATCTTCCCTTGCATCTATATCCCTTCTTTTCTACTTAAATCCTTAGTAAGTTTTCAATTTTTCATTTGCCTTCATTATAAAAAAGAAGCTACATATTCAATGTGACTTTTCTCACATTACTTTCCCCATTTAAAAAATCTTCACAAATCCGTTCGAATTTTGTTCACATCTCTAGTCCCATTCTCTTTACATACTAAAATTTCTTAAACTAAAAAACTTATATTCGCATAATATAATCCCTTACTATAAGTAGCTTTTTAGACATTTTAGGTCGTTTTTCCTTACGGTCATTGAAATTTCACTTTATTTTCAAAAATATCTCTTGCAATTTCATCATGATTACATCCAAAATAAGAAATATACTGCTTATAAGAAGAAAGGTGATTGCTGTGGCAAACAGTACGGCATTATCCAAAGATTTAAAGGAGTTACTTTCATCTGTTGAATATAAAATGCAAATCAATAAGGGGAGTTTTATTTTTCAAGAAGGTATGGAAGCAACAGAAATTTATATCATTCACTCTGGAAAAGTGCAAATCAGTAAACTTAGTGCTGACGGACAAGAATTAACACTTCGCATTTGTTCACAAAATGATATTATTGGGGAATTAACATTGTTCACGGAAAATGCAAGGTATTTATTAAATTCAAAATGCCTTGAAGATGTTGAAGTAGGGGTTATTAAACGTGCAGCCTTAGAAATAGCATTACTTCAAAAGCCTGCACTTGTATTTGAATTTATGAGATGGATTAGCGAACATTTAAGAAGAATGCAAACAAAATTCCGAGATCTAGTATTACACGGTAAAAAAGGGGCCCTGTATTCTACCCTTATTCGCATGACAAATAGTTATGGTATTTTAAAAGAAAATGGGATTCTCATCGATTTACCTTTAACAAATCAAGAACTTGCGAATTTCTGTGCAACTTCACGCGAAAGTGTAAATCGAATGTTAAATGAATTAAAAAAACAAGGTACAATTTCTATTTATAAAGGCAAGATTACAATTCATGATTTACAATTTTTAAAATGTGAAATTGCTTGTGAGGATTGCTCTGCCTCAATTTGTAGTATTGAGTAGCATCTTATTTAGATGCTACTCTTTTTTCATATTAAGTTACTGGTTATTTTCCTTGTTGCTATCCCCTATATCAAGAAAGACGAGGGCTTCAATTAAACCTCGTCTTTCTTGATATATTACTAAATAGGTATAGCGGCATTATTTTTTCAATTCATTAGGAATACGTCTTCTGTAAATAACATAACTACGGCTTAAATATTTAATCGGAGCACTAAAAACATGGACAAGTCTTGTAAACGGCCATACTGCGAAAAGCCCCATCCCTGCAATAATATGAATTTTAAACCATACAGGTACTTCCATCATATATTCAACTTTCGGTTGGAAAATAAAGAGACTACGGAACCAAGGACCGATTGTTGTACGATAATCAAACCCTTTTGAGTCAATATTTAAAAAGGTTGAAGACAGTCCCGCCAGCATCACAATAAGCAATAAGATAAGCGCAACATAATCTCCTATTGTACTCGTTGCAATGATACGTTTTACTGTAAAGCGGCGATACGTTAATACAATTAATCCAATAATAGAGGCAATCCCTGCCGGAAGTCCGAAACTAATTGCTACTACATGATACATATGCTCAGAAATACCTATTGAACGGTATACGGACTCTGGAATTAAAATCCCCATAACATGACCGCCAATTACGAACATTATCCCAAAGTGGAATAATAGACTTCCGATCCGGAGCATTTTCTTCTCTAATAGTTCGCTAGATTTTGATGTCCAGCCAAATTGATCATAGTTGTATCTGAAAATGTGTCCACCAATAAAGATTGCAAAAATGATATAGGGAACCAGCACCCATAAAAATTGATCCATCATTTTGACAACACTCCTTTCTAATTCACTTGTACTCCCCAGGCGTCGATAGCAAAGAGAACGGCTGCAAGAATTGGTTCGTGCATACAGTTTGCTTCTTTTAATTGCCCGTGCAACGCTTGTATATTTTCCGTGTATTTACTCATAATTGGTTCGCTATCTTCTTCGTTTGCATTTGCAAGAAACTCAAGTAAAAGCGGTAAATAATCAGGTAGTTCTTTATCTGTTACGTTAAAACCAGATTTTTGATAATGCTGTTTTAACTCTAATAATTCAATTCCACGCTCTCTTTGTTCACCTGTTTTCATGTAGGTAAGATACATATTTGTCTTCTTTCCAAAGTCGAATGTATAGACGTAAGAATCAATAAGTTGATTGTCTGTTTTATCTAGCGCTGCTTTTATAAATGTTGTAAGTGATGCTCTGATTTCTTCCTGTTCAATTTCTTGAATCTCTTCCTGTAATTCTAGTAAAGCTTCTCTCCAACCTAGTTCAGGATAGGAGAGAAGAAAAGAAGAACAAGAAAAAGCGGTTTGTAAACTTTGTTTCATATTTGTCTGCCCCCTTTATTTAAGAAATTGTCATACAAGAGCCTGGACCACCTGTAAAGGAAAGACCACAACTTCCTTGTTCGCTATATAAATCTGCAACTTGTTCGCGGTGAGAGGCCGGAATGACGAAGCGATCTTTATATTTCGCAATGGCAAGAAGACGATACATATCTTCTACATCTTCTTTCGTTAAACCAAGTTCTTTTAATACAGCTTCATTTGGTTCTTTATTAATCTGCAGTGCTCTCATATGTGTTCGCATAACAGCCATTTTTTTCAATGTAAGACGAATGTGTGATTCATCTCCTGCAGTGAGTAAATTCGCTAAATATTGAATTGGAATACGCATATTATCGATAGCAGGGAAAATCTCTTCTGTTTTCCAGTTACTTCCTTTCCCCTCCACCATATTCATAATCGGGCTAAGCGGCGGGATATACCAAACCATCGGCATTGTACGGTACTCTGGATGAAGCGGAAGAGCAATTTTCCAATCAATAATCATTTTATAAATAGGTGACTCTTGAGCCGCTTTCATCCATTCATCAGGAATCCCTTGTTTTTTTGCTTCCGCTATTACTTCTGGATCATTTGGGTCTAGGAAAACAGTTAGCTGAGATTCATATAAATCTTTTTCATTTTCAACAGAAGCCGCTTCTTTTACTTTGTCAGCGTCATATAGCATTACCCCAATATATCGAATACGTCCTACACATGTTTCAGAGCAAATTGTTGGCATACCAGCTTCAATACGCGGGAAACACATTGTGCATTTTTCTGCTTTATTTGTTTGCCAGTTAAAATATACTTTTTTATACGGACAAGACGATACACAAAATCTCCAAGCACGACATGCATTTTGATCAACAAGGACAATCCCATCTTCTTCACGTTTATACATCGCACCAGATGGACAAGACGAAACGCAAGATGGATTCATACAATGTTCGCATATGCGTGGTAAATACATCATAAAGACATTTTCAAAATCCGTTTTAATTCCTTCTTCCATTTTCTTGACGTTCGGATCTTGTAATCCTGTTATATGTCCGCCTGCTAAATCATCTTCCCAGTTTGGACCCCATTCAATTTTGTCGATAAATTCGCCCGTAATTGCTGATTTTGGACGAGCAACTGGTTGATGCTTACGCTGCGGGCTGTTTGTTAACGTTTCATAATCATAATTCCAAGGTTCAAAGTAATCATCAATTGTTGGTTGATCTGGATTGTGAAAAATATTCATAAGACGCTTCATTTTCGAACCGGATTTCAGCTGAATTTCACCATTTTTCAATTCCCAGCCGCCTTTGTATTTCTCCTGATTTTCCCATTGTTTCGGATAACCAATTCCAGGTTTCGTTTCTACGTTATTGAAGTACATATATTCAGCACCTGGACGATTCGTCCAGGTGTTTTTGCATGTTACGCTACAAGTATGGCAGCCGATGCATTTATCTAAGTTCATTACCATTCCGACTTGCGCTTTAATCTTCAAGCCAATCTACCTCCTTCAGTTTACGGATTACAACGTTTAAGTCACGCTGGTTCCCAGTCGGACCATAATAGTTAAATCCATAGCTTAATTGGCCATATCCACCAATCATATGTGTTGGTTTAACGTGAATACGGGTTGGACTATTATGTGTTCCCCCGCGGGTGCTTGTTAATTTCGTACCAGGCACGTTAATGTGACGATCTTGCGCATGATGCATAAATGCCATCCCCCTCGGTATACGGTGCGTTACAACAGCACGTGCTACGACTACGCCGTTACGGTTAAAGCATTCAATCCAATCATTATCAGCAACACCAGCTTCATTCGCATCATCTTTATTCATCCAAACAGTTGGACCACCTCTAAACAGCGTTAACATTGGCAATGAATCGAAGTACATACTATGAATCGACCACTTATTATGCGGTGTTAAATAGTTTAGTGTAATTTCTTTCCCTTCTACTTCAGGGCGTGATTTACGGAATGGTTTATGTTGCAGTATTGGTTTAAATGTTGCCATCGTTTCGCCAAATTCTTTCATCATGTCGTGATCTAAGTAGAAAGATTGTCGACCAGTTATCGTTCTCCAAGGGATGAGACGTTCAACATTTGTTGTAAATGGTGAGTAACGGCGTCCACCTTTTTCAGAACCAGTAAAGGCCGGAGAAGTAATTACTGTTTTAGGCTGCGCTGTAATTTGTTCAAATGTGAAGCATTCTTCTTCACGTTCTTCTGCTAAGTCACGTAGTTTTAAATCGGTTTGTTTTTCAAGCGCTTCCCATGCTTTTACCGCCATATGACCGTTTGTTGTAGAAGAAAGTGTTAATACCGCCTCAGCAGCATTAATTGCTTCTTTTATGTCTGGGCACCCCTTCGCAATAGAATCCGTTCGAACAACTCCTAATCGACTCTTTAATTGCTCATATTCTTTTTCTGCCGACCAAGAAATCCCTTTCGTACCAATCGGTTGTTTTCCGGTATTTGGTCCAAGCGCTGTCATCTTGTCATAAATCGTTTTATAATCCCTTTCGACAACATGAATTTGCGGCATTGTTTTACCTGGGATCGGTTCACACTCACCTTTGCTCCAGTCTTTAATCTTGCCAAGTGGTTGCGCTAATTCTTGCGGTGTATCGTGAAGAAGTGGTGTTGCAACGACCTCTTTCATTGGTTCAAGATCGATTTTCTTCGCTAAATCTGACACAGCTTTAGAAAGAGCGGTGAAAATATCCCAGTCAGAGCGTGCTTCCCACGGTGAACCGATTGCTGGATTAAATGGATGCACAAATGGATGCATATCCGTACTGCTTAAATCATGCTTTTCATACCAAGTTGAAGCAGGTAAGACAATATCAGAATAAAGCGCCGTTCCAGCCATACGGAAATCTAAATTAATGAGTAAATCTAACTTCCCTTCAGGTGCATCTTCATGCCACTTAATTTCTTCTGGTCGTAATGAGTCACTATCGTCATTCATTAATCCGTTTGTTGTACCTAATAAATGTTTTAAGAAATATTCGTGTCCTTTACCGGAACTTGAAATTAAGTTTGCACGCCATACGAATAAGTTACGCGGGAAGTTGTTTTTATTATCTGGATCTTCAATTGCAAATTTCAGTTCTTTTTCTTTTAGTTTTTGTGCAACGTATTTTCCGATTTCTTCTTGTGTTGTTGCACCAGCAGCAACAGCTTCTTTATATAATTCAATTCCATTCTTCTCGAATGTTGGATAAGAAGGTAACCAGCCAAGTCGTGCTGCTAATACATTGTAATCACCGTGATGTTGATAACGAGAGTTGCCCTCAACTGGTGATGCTAAATGTCCAACAGGTGTATCTTCATAGCGCCATTGATCTGTTACGAAATAGAAGAAAGATGTACCATTTTGTAATTTCGGTGGCCCCTGCCAATCTTTCGCCATCGCGATTGTTTGCCATCCTTCTGCTGGTCGTAATTTTTCTTGACCAACATAATGTGCCCAACCGCCGCCGTTTACACCTTGTGCCCCAACGAGAAGAACAAGATTTAAAACTGCGCGATAAATCGTATCAGAGTTAAACCAATGGTTAATACCAGCTCCCATAATAATCATCGAGCGGCCATTCGTATCAACTGCATTTTGCGCGAACTCACGAGCAATTTGAATAATAAGCTCTCGTTTTACTCCAGTCATTTTCTCTTGCCATGCAGGTGTAAACGGTACATCATCATTGAAATCTTTCGGTTCTTGCCCGCCAAGACCTCGGTTCACACCGTAATTTGCTAACGTTAAGTCATATACAGTTGTAACGAACACTTCGCCTTCTTCTGTCATAACTTTTTTCACTGGAATTGTACGTTCTAATATTGTATTTCCATCATCAGAGAAGTACGGAATTTGCACTGTTTCAACACTATCTTCCATTCCAAGTAAAGAAAGACGTGGATCAATCGTTTCACCTGTCTGTTCATCTTCTAAACGCAAGTTCCATTTCTTCTCGTTATCCCAACGTGATCCCATTGTGCCGTGAGGTGTTGCAAAATCTTTCGTGTTATCGTTCCAAAGAACAGGCTTCCATTCTCCTAACTTTGTTTCACGTCCAATATCAGTAGCATTTAAGAAACGATCAGCGACGAATTGATCTCCTTTTTGTTTCAATGTGACAAAGAAAGGAAAATCAGTATATTGCTTCGCATACTTTGTGAAGTATTCCACTTGATTATCTACGTAAAATTCTTGTAAGATCACATGCCCCATTGCCATCGCAAGCGCACCGTCTGTACCTTGTTTCACACTAATCCAATCATCCGCAAACTTAGTAGACTCGGCGAAGTCAGGACTTACAGAAACAACTTTCGTTCCTTTATATCGAACTTCGGCTAAAAAGTGTGCATCTGGCGTTCTCGTCATCGGTACGTTTGAACCCCATGTCATAATGTAACCAGAGTTATACCAGTCACTACTTTCTGGTACATCAGTTTGATCACCCCAAATTTGCGGAGAAGCTGGTGGTAAATCAGCATACCAATCATAAAAGCTAAGCATCGGTCCACCCATAAGTTGCATAAAACGGCTACCTGCAGCGTGACTTAACATCGACATAGCTGGAATTGGTGAAAAACCAACATTGCGGTCTGGACCGTATTTAATTACTGTATAAAGTAAAGAAGCTGAAACAAGTTGTAATACTTCATCCCAATTCGCACGAATGAATCCCCCTTTACCACGCGCCTGCTTATACTTACGTGCCTTTTCAGGGTTTTCCACAATGCTTTTCCAAGCATCTAATGGTGACTCGTTATTTTGTAGTTCTTCTTGCCACATTTCCCAAAGCACACCACGTACATATGGATATTTCACACGAAGCGGACTATAAATGTACCAAGAAAAGCTCGCTCCACGCGGACATCCTCTTGGTTCAAAATCAGGCATATCAGGACCTGTAGTCGGATAGTTAAGCTCCTGCCCTTCCCATGTTACAATTCCATCTTTCACATAAATGTTCCAACTACAAGAACCAGTACAGTTCACGCCATGTGTAGAACGAATTACTTTATCATGCTGCCAACGCTTTCTGTACACATTTTCCCATTCGCGATCTTCATATGTTTCTTGTGTATGATTATCGTTATAACGATCTATTGGTGAAAAATATTTTAAACGTCTCATTAGTGCTGAAGGTTTCTTCTTCATACTGTTCACTCCCTTAGTACGTCTCTCTTACATACCCTTACTATAAAAGAGGTTGTAAAATACAGATGTGACATTTCGCACAGTTCAAGAGATTGTCATAAATTCATTTGGAAATCGGTTTAAGGGGAAACATTTATAAGTAAAGATTACTTTGTTTTGTTGTGAAGATTTCGGTCAGCGGTGGGCTTATTAGGAGAATAGTATTTGGAGGATTCACCTTTTTTTGCATAAGAAAAAACGCAGGAGAAATTCCTACGTTTTTATATAAATATATTAAAAAGAGTTTTGATACTACTTCAATAATGCTATAAGGAATTTACTTTTCTGCAACGATACTATTATCAAGACATATTTTATATAAAGTGAAACTTTAATCAGCCCGCAAATAGAGGGATAAAACTACAAATCATTATTTACTGTATTGCCCTTAATTACGGAAACAATTATACTAGATGTTATCTACATATATAATCTGAATATTCATAAAATTATGAGTGAGATTTCCTTTGGGGACATAGAAATTATAAAGTATATCACCATGATTTTTAACATTTAAGTTTTTCCTATTTATATAAGTTCTCAATATGAACTTATATAAACCATTCCTACTTACCTCTTAGATTACTATTATACTGCATTAAAATGAAGGAACTCCTTTTCTTTAACATAAAAATGAATTAGAAAAGATAATAAAATTAGGAGGATTACGATGCCCCAGCTTGATTCATTACATCCCATAGTAGAAAAAATAATCACCAATATTGAAAAATTAATGGTCGGAAAACGAAAAGAAACGCTCTTAGCTTTGACAGCTCTCTTAGCTGAAGGTCATGTACTATTAGAAGATGTTCCCGGTGTCGGGAAAACAATGCTAGTACGTGCTCTTTCTAAATCAATTGATGCTGATTACAAGCGTATTCAATTCACACCTGATTTACTGCCGTCAGATGTAACAGGTGTTTCTATTTATAATCCAAAAGAACTCCAATTTGAGTTCAAGCCTGGACCGATTATGGGGAATTTTGTACTTGCTGATGAAATTAATCGTACATCTCCAAAGACACAATCTGCCTTACTTGAAAGTATGGAAGAAGGCACTATCACAATAGATGGCATTACAAGATCGTTACCAAAACCTTTCTTTGTAATGGCTACACAAAATCCGGTCGAATATGAGGGAACATATCCTTTACCAGAGGCTCAGCTCGATCGTTTCTTGTTGAAGCTAAGAATGGGATATCCTACACCAGAAGAAGAATTTGAAATTTTAAACCGGATGGAAAAAACAAATCCACTCTCTCATTTACAAGCTATTACTACAATAAAAGAATTACTTTATTTACAACAAAGCGTACGGGAAGTAAGCATGGACAAAGCAATCAAGCATTACATTGTAAAACTTGTTACTCAGACGCGTTCTTATAGTTCTATACAGCTAGGTGCAAGTCCGCGCGGCTCAATCGCTTTAATGAAAGCTTCACAAGCTTATGCATTCATCCATGGCAGAAATTATGTTATTCCAGACGATGTTAAATTTTTAGCTCCTTACGTTTTAGCTCACAGACTCATTCTAAAAATGGAAGCAAGATTTGAAGGAATAACAGGAGAACAAGTTATCGCCAAAATCGTTGCACGAACTACCGTGCCGACTCAAAGGACGAAAAACCTTTGATGAAACGACTACTACGGGCGCTATATCACGTTACGAAGTTATTGCTAATACCTTTATGCCTAGTCTTAACATTTGTGTACGCTATGCTTCAAGGAGGATTTGTAAGTTGGTTTTTGTTTTATAGTACGATTCCTATTGGTCTTTATTCACTACTACTTCCCTTCTACGCTTTACGAGACGCTGAAGTAAAACGAATAACAAACCAAAATGAATATGCAGCAGGAGAACAATTTTTAAGCACTATTACAATAAAAAGAAGATTTCCTTTTCCCTTACTTTATTTAATTATAGAAGATGAACTGCCATCACAATTTACAAATTGTAGACAAACGAAGGTGAATAAGGTAATACTCTTTCCAGGATTGAAACGAAATATTTCGTTTCAATATGCAATTGACACAATCCCTAGAGGAGAGCACACTTTTTCAAGCGTACGTGTCAAAACTGGTGATCTATTCGGAATGATGGAGAAAGAAGTAACTTTTTCAGTTCTAGATACATTTTTAGTCTATCCCCAGTATGTAGCTATAACGTATCGACAATTGGAAAATCATTTCGAACAAGGAGCGCTTTCAGCAAATATAAATTTAGCAAAGGACTCTACAATTTCTGTCGGTGTCAGAGACTATAAACCTGGTGACCGCTTTTCATGGATTGATTGGAAAGCAACTGCACGAACAAACAACATTATGACGAAAGAGTTTGAACAACAGCGCAGCCATAATATCATGATATTTATGGACAGAACTGAGTCCCCTCTATTCGAATCAGTCGTAACATTTTCCGCCTCTATTGTAAGGGCTGTCTTGAAGCAAAATTCACCAGCGTCATTCGTGTCTGTCGGAAAAGAACGAACTTTTTTCCCTTTAGACAATGGAGATAGTCAGTTACAACAAATCTTTTGTCATTTAGCGAAAGTACAAGCGGACAGTGTATTCCCGCTCTCCCGGAGTGTAGAAATGGAATTAAGAAAAATTTATGAGCCCGTAACGATTATACTCGTAACAAGCGATCTTTCTCCCGATATTCAAAAGACGGCTGACTTTGCTGCTATAAAAAACAGAAAATTAATGGTGTTTGTCGTGAAAGAAAAAGCAAATCAACTCTCACATCGAGAACTAAGTATTCTAGAAACTCTACAAAAACGAAAAATATTTGTAAATGTGGTTTATGGGAACCGGTATACAAACGTGTTTTTTGAGGTGAGCAAATGATAACATTACGAACAAAATACAAATGGGATATGAGCAGATTCTTCATGCATGTATGTGCACTTCTACTTTTACTAGAATGGCTAAGACCCCTTATAGGTATTACAAACGTAGGTAGATTAGATATTTTTGTAATATTTATAGGAATTTGCTTCACTCTCTCTTTTTTTCAAACAAGGTGGCAGATTCCAATAAAGATTGTCACGATCTTATTCATCATTCATTTCCTGTATTATAAAAATGCTTTTATAAATCCATCTTGGCTAACAAAATTTTTTGCTGATATTTCTCGAAATTCCTCTCTGTTTTTCCAGGGGGATTTGCTAGATATTTCTCCAGTTTTTCCAACATTATTATTTTTTCTATCATTTTGGTTTTTGAGTTCTTTCAGCTCTTTTTGGGTTATTCATAAAAAACGTGGGTTGTTATTTCTTGCATTGACTATTATTTATATCACAACTTTTCATAACTTACATTTATACAATGCAAACTACGCTATTATTCGTACTGTTGTCATCGGCTTTTTTATGCTTAGTCTTCTTCAAATAGAACGAATAAAAAAGATGGAACACTTACAAAATTATGCTAGAGTAATCTCAAAATTACTTAGACCTCTTACAATATTTATTGTATTGTCAGCAACCATCGCATACTTCGCTCCAAAATTTGGCCCTCAATGGCCAAACCCAATGAATTTTTTAAAATTCAACACATCTGAAGCAAGTAAAGAACAAGAAGTTTCTAAAATTGGGTATGGTTTATATGACTCGCAATTAGGTGGTCCTTTTAAGGCCGATAATACAATTGTTTTTACAGCACAAATGCAAAACAAACAATATTGGAGAGTAGAAACAAAAGATTTTTATACAGGAAAAGGCTGGGAGGTTTCTGAAAACCCGAAAAAGGTTTCTTTTAAAAATAAAAACGACGTCGTGAGCTGGTACGAACAAAATACAAAAACGGAGATAACTGAGGCAACAATCACCATGCAAAAAAGTTATCCTCACCTTACCGATTAGTATCAGTTAAGGCTTCTTCTGATGTATCATACAGCGTTGACCCATTTTCAGAAAAAATCTATACTATGCACGAAGACTCTTCTACTACTTTAAATTCGTATAAAGTAACATATGAGATCCCGGAGTTTTCCATAGAAAACTTGAAAGCTGCAAAAACGAATGAAGGTCAAGAAACAAGTCCTTATTTCATGACAAAGTACACACAACTTCCCGAATCATTACCGCAGCGAGTAAGAGACTTAGCTGTTAATCTTACAAATGATAAAGGCAACCGATATGACAAAGTATTAGCTATTGAAAATTACTTTACAGACAATTCTTTTGTATACGAAACAATGAATGTCTTATACCCTGCCAAAAACCAAGACTATGTAGATCAATTCCTTTTCGATACAAAAAGCGGTTACTGCAATAATTTTTCGACATCTATGATCGTGTTACTTCGTTCTGCCGGGATTCCCGCTCGCTGGGTAAAAGGCTATACAGAAGGAACTCTTGAGAATACACTTGCCTCTGCAGAAGGTGAGAATGTTTATAAAATCGCGAACAATAACGCACACTCTTGGGTCGAAGTATATTTCCCAGGATACGGATGGATTCCCTTCGAACCAACAAAAGGATTTACCAATCCCTATAATTTTACAAATAATACTCCTGCTTCTACTTCACAAAATAACCAAGTAAATAATTCTAATAACGAGCCAATACACCAACGGAACAATGAAGCAAAGCTCAAAAATTTAATAGAAAATACAGAAGAAGCCTCTACTAAAAAGATCACAAATTCTAAAAATGGGTTTTCTTGGTGGTACGTATTCCTCTCTACGATGCCGATTAGTATCATCGGATACATTCTCTTCACCACTAGAATGAAATGGATTACATTTTTTATTATTCTTTTCTATAAATACCGAAAAGATGATGCTGTTTATAGAAAAGCTTACGGTGCACTTTTAAAACAATTTGCGAGAATCGGCATACCACGGGGTGAAAGTCAAACATTCCGAGAATACGCTCTCCACATCGATACACTTTACAATTCGGCCGATATGCAACAACTTACTTTCAGTTATGAGAACGCTATGTATCAAAAGGAACAGGCCGCAGCCGAATGGAAGACATCCGTACACTTATGGGAAGTGCTTATGAAAAAAGCAGCTTCTCTGCCTAAATCAAACGACTACGATAGAGTGATTTAATCTTGATAATGTGAGTTTAAAGAAAACACCTCAAAGAGCTACTTTGTTCTTTGAGGTGTTTTTTAGTAAACATAATAGATAGCTAACTCCTAATTATTCCCCAAGCACCTTCTCAATCTCAACCTCTAAATCCACCGGCTTCGTCTGCGGCGCAAAACGCCCTACTATTTTCCCGTCTTTTCCAATTAGAAACTTAGTAAAGTTCCATTTCACTGCTTTCATACCGAGTAAACCTGGTGCTTGTTCTGTCATGTATGTATAAAGTGGATGAGCCTTGTCACCTTTTACATCAATCTTTGCAAACATTGGGAAGTTCACACCGTAGTTCAATTCACAAAAACTAGTAATATCAGCTTCTGTGCCTGGTTCTTGTCCCCCAAATTGATTACAAGGGAAACCGAGTATTTCTAGTCCTTGGTCTTTATATTTATCATATACTTCCTGTAACCCTTTATATTGTGGTGTAAATCCACATTTACTAGCTACATTTACAATAAGAAGTGCTTTTCCTTCGTAATCTTTTAACGATTTTTCTTCTCCTGTTATTGTTTTAGCTGAAAAATCATAAATTGTCATTGTCCTTGCCCCTCTCTTCACTATCATTCCATGTTTATACTATACTACATTCGTGAATATACAGCTCTTTTTACGTACTTATAAGCTGAAATGATAGCGCTTTGTTTTTGTTCGAAAATTCGACACAGACTACTAGACTTTTATGATGGAAAGTTTTACAATTGAATTGTGAACAAAATGTGACAGTTTATATTCCATTATAAAAGAAAAGGATGGTGTTCATTATGAAAACTGCACAACATGAAACGATTTCAAATCGCGAGTTTTATTTCGTACTATATATGATGTTATTGTATGTGATTGGCTGGGTAATCGATGTAAATGGTTTATTTTTAAGCTCCTACTTTAATTTAGCAGGAGAAATTATGCTTCCAATCGTTGGTGGCATAGTTGGACTGTTCGTTATGTCTATCAATAAAGAACAAACGAAATAACAACACTTTAAAATGGCAGAAGACGAGCTTTCGTTTTCTGTCTTTTTCTATTTTTAGCGTATAATAGATACATACCGTATATAAGGAGTGGTAAGTATGAAAAAAGTAGAACAACTATCTTCTCATCTATATCTTATTGATGATTATGACTTACAACATGATGAACGCACCGGTACATACGTTTTATTAGGTAACGATATTACTTTAATTGAAACTTGTGCGGCCCCTTCTCTTCCCTATATTTTAGACGGCTTACAGCAATTACATATTAATTTAAATGATGTAAAAAACATTATCGTTACACATGTTCATTTAGATCACGCAGGCGCAGCAGGGTTAATGATGGAAAAGTGCCCAAATGCTACTCTATTTGTGCATCCGCGCGGGGCTCGTCATATGATTGATCCAACAAAACTAATTCTTGGCGCAAAAGCTGTGTACAAAGAAGATTTTGATAAACTTTTTGATCCAATTCTTCCAATTGAAGAAGAACGTGTTCATATTGTACAAAATGGTGATACATTAAAAATTGAAGAAGACCGTACACTCACATTTTATGATACACCGGGACATGCGAAGCACCATATTAGCATTCACGATTCATTAACAAACGGCATTTTTACTGGCGATACAATAGGAATTTATTATAGAGAACTCGCAGACCTTGATGTAGAACTATATCTACCATCAACGTCTCCTTCACAATTCCAGCCAGATGCGATGATTGCTTCTAAAAATCATATTCAAAGTATGAATGTAGATACTATTTACTTCGGTCATTACGGCGCATCATCCAATGTTACAGAAGTATATAACCAACTTGAACATTGGTTACCTATTTTCGTTAATACTGGAAATGAAGTTTTTCAAAAACATACTGATTTTGATGAGGCTACTAAGGCATTACAATCTTTACTAATGGAGAAAGTCTCCTCTCACCTTACAAAGCTAAACGTTCCATCAAATCATTCTGTTTATAACATTTTACATCTTGATTTAGAGATTAGCGCGATGGGAATTATTGATTACTTAACGAAACAAACAAAATCCACAATTAACTAATAGAAAACGAAGATATATACAACGCCATTATCGTATATATCTTCGCTCCTTGAATATATTTTTTAATAAAGGATGGTGGAATGAAATGCAAAAAGTGATACTATACCTCTGCTTTACATTATTTATCATCTTATTATTAGTTGTAGGTGTTAAAATTCAATTTTATTTAGATACAGACGCGCAAGTGAACTTTAACGTTTATCCAAGGTTATTCTACTTTACACTCTTCCCTCTTTTAGTCGGCATTTTATTAAGATTCCTACAATCCATTAATCGCGAAACGAGTAAACAAAATTGGAACTTTCAGCTGGATAAACTTATCGCTATTACGTTGCCTACACTAATCATTTCCTTTTCTCCAGCTCTACTCTTTTCACCAGTTGGTGAATACCTACCTTATTTAACTAATATTATTCTTGTGAATACGACTTTCGTTACCATTATTAGTTTAATAGCTGGTTACTCGCTTTTAGATTGTTTTATACAAAAAAACAAGGAGAATAGTAAGGAATATAACTAAGTGATTTCTCACTTTCACTTTATTAAGCAAGTCAAGGTAATTCTGTCCCTGACTTGTATGCAAAAGAACCTAATGATCAATTTTTAAGTGTCGTTGGTTATGGTGGTTTATTTATAAGTGCAATACTCCTTGTGAGAGTTGCTATACATGCGGTAAGGAAATTTAAGTAATAACAAAACGAGTATGAAATCGCATAGATTTTATACTCGTTTTTTATTGTTCATATATTTAATTGGTAATAGGAAATTTATGTTAAACTAAAGGAAATCGGGCGCTAAGTCAAAATATATTTCAACCAAGGGAGATTTATTATGTATAAATTAGGGGCTTTCTCGTTTCTAACATTTATCGCAAGTGTATTTTCTTTCTTTATTTTAAGAGGGCCTAATGCGAATTTATCGTTACTTATTATGATTCTCAGTATACTTTCATTCCTCGGAATTATATTTGCGATAGCATCAAAAAATTGGTTATTCGGAATACTTGGTACTGCATTAAATGGAGTAATACTGGTAGTTGTATATTTCCTATTGATAGCAAAAGGGATAGGTGGTTAATATATTTACATTTCAATAAAGAAAGCTCAAAGCTAAAGCTATGAGCTTTTTACTTATCTCACCTTTTCATCTACATACTCCATTAAAAAATGTGCTGTCTTATATACTTCTTGAATCGTTTTATCATACAACTCACTATACGCTTCTTTATTGCCTGATAAAGTTAATTGGATTAGTTCTGTGTATACTGTTTCATCCTTCATATACCATCCCTCCTTTGTCCTACACTATATATTGGTAAGCAAACGATATTCCGTTCGATTTCTTTCAAAGATTTTTCAAATAAATTAATATAAGGATGCAATGGCTTCATAAGCTTCACTTATAACCCTGCATAACAATTATATAATTTTCCAATTCCTAATGAAGATTTAAAATAATATATATATTCAAATTTAGGAGGATGTATATGAAAGCTATCGTTGTAACTTCATTCGGTGGTCCTGAAGTGTTGAAATATACGGACATGGATATTCCTGCAATTTCAGATAATCAAGTTTTAATTCGCGTTGTTGCTACTAGTGTTAATTTCGCCGATATTAAATCACGTTATGGCAAAAAAGGAAACAAAGCCTTACCTTTTATTCCAGGGATAGATGCAACTGGTATTGTAGAACACGTAGGTTCTCATGTGAAAAATATTTATCCTGGCCAGCGTGTCATTACTTTTCCTCAAAATGGCTCTTACGCTGAATATGTTGTCGCGAACGAAAATCTTACTTTTGTATTACCTGATGAAGTTGATTTCCAAACTGCAGCTGCCTGCCCTATCGTATCTTTTACAAGCTACAATTTACTTGCAAATGTTGCAAGACTTCAGCAAGGTGAATCTGTTCTAATTCATGCCGCTGCTGGAGGAATTGGTACTACTGCGATTCAACTCGCAAAATTATTAGGGGCTAAAAAAGTAATCGGGACTGTCGGAAGTGAAGCAAAAAGAAAAATTGCTTTAGATGCTGGCGCTGATTATGTTATTTGTCATCAAGATGAAGATTTTGTAGAGAGGGTAAATCAGCTTACAAACGGAGAAGGCGTTAATATTGTTTTAGATTCTATTTCTGGTACTGTGTCCGAAAGAAGTTTAGAGTGCCTTGCTTATTACGGTCGTCTCGTCCATTTCGGCAATGCTAGCGGAGAAGTTGGTAGTTTTCAAACGAAAGATTTACACGCAAGTTGCCGTTCTATACTCGGCTTCAGCTTTGGCACTACACGAAAAAAACGTCCTGAATCGCTTCAAGAAACTGCGAATCAAGTTTTCCGTTATTTACGCGATGGAAGTTTACAAATTAAAACTACGAAATCTTTTCCTCTTCAAGATGCAGGGAAAGCACATGAATGGGTCGAAAGTAGACAAAGTACAGGGAAAGTAATACTACACGTTCAGACAGCTCCCTAAAATGAATACATGAAATAGAGGTGTTATTCATGGGATCACGAATTATGCATATCATTATCGCTAACGGTATTGCTGAGAAACTTTCTATTCAAGATAAAACCTCTTTCTTACTTGGTGGTGTAGCTCCTGATGCTGTTCATTCAAAAGAAGAAAAAGGAACTTCACATTTTTACGCTGGTACAACGAAAAACTATACGAGAAGAATAGATTATGATTCATTTATTCATAAATATGAAGATCATATGGATTCCTCTTATATTTTAGGTTATTATACCCACCTCATTGCCGATGATAATTGGCTAAGTGGATTTTTTCTACCTTGGCTAAAAAACAGAATTGAGAACGACGAAACTATCGTGCCTATGTACTATAACGATTTTAAATTATTGAACGCACAATTGTTGCATCATTACGATAAAGAACAACAGCTCTTCGCCCTACTTAATCAAGAGGCTAACATTGTGAATATCGAGGAGATTTCTAGAGAGAATGTTTTAGCTTTTCGGCAATATATTTTTGAAGATATGCTGTACCCCGAGCAACATTTGTATGAAGACCTACAGGTGTTTACATTTGATCAAATCGTTGGTTATATTGAGACAGCTATTGAAAAAGGGACATTTTTTATCAAACAACTCTCTAATGAAAAATCCACTTCAAACATTTAATCCCCCTCATTATATATGAGGGGGATTTTGACATAACAATATCATTATTTGTTCTTTTCCATAACCGCAAAATAATTCCCTTCACTATCAGCAAAGTTAAACACTTTACCCGAAGGCATTGTTACCATTTCGCCAACTGTAACATTTTTATTTGTTAAATCTGTATATAGTTGTTCCAGATTTTCTGAGAAGAACATTAAAGACGGTGTACCAAGATTCAATTCTGGACTCATTTTGGAGATAATCTCTTTATTATGTAATATGATACTCGTCTCAGCATCATTAGTTGGAGCGATTTCAATCCATCTCATTCCTTGATTGTTATCTTCCTCTGCGATTACATGAAATCCTACTTTTTCTGTCCAAAAATTTAATGCCTCATCTTGATTATTTACATATAACATAATTTGTCCGACTTTATGAATCATTTCATTTCCCCCTAATGGTTTTTATATTCTATGTAGCTTTCTACAATTACTATTGTTATTCCTTTTTCATTTATATGTACTTCTTTATGAAATTTATCGACTGGATCATTCCTTCACGTTCGTCAAAATAATCATTTCTTTCAATCATGTTATATCCATCAAAACCGATGTTATCTAATGTATGAAAAAACAAGTCGAAATCTACTTCACCATTTCCTGCTGCGACTTCTATATACTTACTTGAACTATCGCTTTTCAATTCTTTACAATCTTTAATATGCGTTTGTACTATATAATTTTTTAATAGCAATAAACTTTCTATCGGATTTTCATTTACATCACTTATTAAATTTGCTGGGTCAAAGTTAACAGCTAGTCCTTTTGAGTTTGTAGTTTCTAAAAATCTTTTTAACACTATTGCTTTTTCAGATCCCGTCTCAATAGCGAAGACTCCCCCGAATTTGAATGCTAAATTCCCTATTTCGTAACAGATTTGTTCCATTTTATTATAGTACTCACTTTTTTCATCATTTGGAATTCCCTCAATATGAGCTGTTATTATCCTTGCTCCCAACTCTAACCCTCTGTCAGTAATATATTTAAACCGTTCTATTGCACTGTCAACTTCCATTCCTACAATTCCGTTTTCTCCAAAATTAATCGCTAATGATGGGACTTTAATCCCATTAAAAGATAAGCTATCCTTTAAAGTAATCCATTCTAACTTTGAAATATTAGCTAAATTGAAATTCTCATTCATAGCATATAGTTGAATATATTCTAAATCCCATTCTCTCGCCTTTCTTATTCCTTCGTTTACTTCAATATGTTTCGTATTTAAAAACATTCCTAATTTCCTAGCCATACATGTACCTTCTTTTTATTATTTCGTATCATGTTAATATTCGACTTTTTTTATGTTACTTCCTTGTACAAACTAAACTAGAAATGCTACACCTTTATCAATATTCCCTGTAGAATCGTTAATATTTTTAAAGTTACGATAGATGAAATTTTAATCATCGTTAATAAAATTTCATCTATTATTCCACAAAAAAAAGACGTAACTACGCATAGTTACGTCTTTCCATTCATTTATCTAGGCTTTTTCTTACCAGTAAAAGCTGGTTTCTTTTTCTTTGGTGCTGGTGGTTTCGATTCTACAAATGTTCCTTTGAACATTTCTTGTTTCGTAAACACGATACCTAATTTTTTCGCAAATTGAAGTAATTTACGCTCTTCTTGTTCTGTTACAAGAGAAACGACTGTTCCTTCTTTACCCATACGTCCTGTACGTCCAGAGCGGTGAATATATTGGTCTACTGTATCTGGTAATTCTAAGTGAATTACGTGTGTTAAATCATCGATATCTAATCCACGTGCTGCAATATCAGTAGCAAGTAGAATCTCTAATTTCCCGCTGCGGAAAGCGCGCATCGTTACTTCACGCTCTTGTTTGCTTGCCTCTGCATGAAGAGCTGCCGCTTTCATTTTACGGAATTTTAGTTTTTGAGTAATTTCATCTAAACGGAATGGATCATTTAAGAAGGCAACTGCTTTTACATTTCCCATATGCATAACTCTTCTAATATAATCATTTTTTTCACGACGTTCACAAACGATATACGTATGTTCAACTAGGCTCTGTGCCTCTGAGCGTGTTACACGTACTAATTGTGGTTCAACTGTCAAATCACGTGCCGCATCTTCTGCAGCTTTTGTTATTGTCGCCGAGCAGAATACTAATTGACGATCACGCATCGTTGATTTAATTACATCAAGTACAGCACCCATCATCTTTTGTTTTACAATTTGATCAAACTCATCAAATACAATCGTTTTCACTTCATGCATCTTTAATTTTTTCATACGAATCAATTCTAAAATACGTCCTGGTGAACCGACAATAACTCTTGGGTGTTTCTTTAATTTTTCAACTTGGCGCTTAATATCCGCACCACCAATTAAAGACGCACCTGAAATATCAGTTCCTGCTGTAAACTTTTGAACCTCTTCATGAATTTGCATAACAAGTTCACGAGTTGGCGCTAAAATTACAACTTGAGGTTGTTTAATTTCAGGATTAATTTTATGTAAAAGTGGTAATAAGTACGCTAATGTTTTTCCTGTTCCAGTTGGAGATTCAGCTATAACGTCTTGTCCTTCTAAAATAGTTGGAATCGCTTGTTTTTGAATTTCAGTAAACTCTTTAAAACCAGCCTTTTCCCAAGCTTGTTGTAAAAATGGTTGCATATCTTTTATCATTTGTTTTTCTCCTTTATCTCTATTTTTGAAGAAAATGTTGTATTGTTCGCACCGTTTCTATCATGTGTGAAATAACAGCTATTAAATCATCAACATGGTCTTCTGTAATCGCTTTTTGAAATAGAACCTCTACCTTATTATGATATGAAATCGCTTGCTTATTATATTCGTATGAAATTTTCTGCGTAATCATTCGCTCTTTTCCCCATATAGAATGCAATAAAGTTTCAATTTCTTCGCATCCTATCTCTGGTTGCTCCATTTCGAACGAGAATTCCAGCTTCATTTCACAACCTGGTATAAACTGAGGTACTTCTAATATTTCACCTGATAAATTCTTTGCATCAACAGATAGTGAAAATGTCGCCTCTACCATCGTGTTAAATGTTTCTGTTAGTTGAAATGAAATACTATACATACGACTTAATGAAGCAAGGTCCATCACATCTTTTCGATCTGTTACGAGAATATCACCGTGTAAATCGAAATCATAGACAGCTCCTTCCACAATTACCTTTAAATTTTCAAAAGCAGTTGGATCAAACATAATTTCCTCCAAAAAACAGGCGCCTTTCGATGGAAAGGCGCCACTTGATGTATATATAGTTTACAGATAAACGAGATGAATTACAACCTTTTAGAATAAACCTACTGCTTTTCCATCTTCATTTACATCCATTTGTAGTGCTGCTGGTTGTTTAGGAAGGCCTGGCATTGTTAACATTGTTCCTGTTAACGCAACGATAAACCCTGCACCGATAGATGGTTTTAATTCACGAATTGTAACGATAAAGTCAGATGGGCGACCTAATTTTGTTGCATCATCTGAAAGAGAGTATTGTGTTTTCGCCATACAAATCGGTAGGTTACTCCAGCCTTCTCCTTCATATTGAGCTAATTGCTTGCGTGCTTTCGGAGCAAATTCAATATCTTTTGCGCCGTACACTTTTTGAGCAATTGTACGAATTTTTTCTTCTAATGGTAATTCTAATTCATAAAGTGGTGCGTAGTTGTTTTCACCTTTTTCGATTTCTTTTAACACTTTCTCAGCTAGGTCAACTCCGCCTTGGCCACCTTTCTCCCAAACTTCAGTTAAGGATACTGCATAGCCACGCTCATTGCACCATTCTTGTAAGTATGCAACTTCTGCATCTGTATCAGTAATAAATTTGTTAATGGCAATTACGAAAGGAACACCGAAGCTTTGAATTGTTTCAACATGCTTCTGTAAGTTCTCCATACCTTTTGCTAACGCATCTACATTTTCTTCTTTTAATTGATCTCTCGCCACACCACCGTGCATTTTAAGCGCACGAATAGTCGCAACAATAACTACCGCTTCTGGTTTAATACCAGCTGCACGTGCTTTAATATCTAAAAACTTCTCAGCACCTAAATCTGCACCGAATCCAGCTTCTGTAATAACATAATCACCTAATTTTGCTGCCATTGTCGTAGCGATAACACTGTTACAACCGTGAGCGATATTCGCAAATGGTCCGCCATGAATGATAGCTGGTGTATTTTCTAATGTTTGTACTAAGTTCGGTTTTAATGCATCTTTTAATAGAAGTGTTAACGCTCCTTCTACTCCTAAATCTTTAACTGTTACAGGTTGATTTGAAAAATTATAAGCGACAACAATGCGAGATAGACGTGATTTTAAATCTTGAATATCTGTTGCAAGGCAGAATACGGCCATAATTTCAGATGCTACTGTAATATCAAAACCGTCTTCACGTGGTACACCTTGAACCGGTCCACCAAGGCCAATTACTACGTTACGAAGGGCACGATCATTTAAGTCAACACAGCGTTTCCAAACGATTTTACGCGTGTCAATTCCAAGTGTGTTTCCTTGTTGGATATGATTATCAATAAACGCCGCTAATGCGTTATTGGCAGTTGTAATCGCATGAATATCTCCAGTAAAGTGCAGGTTAATGTCTTCCATTGGTACTACTTGAGAATAACCGCCACCTGCTGCTCCGCCTTTTAATCCCATTGTTGGTCCAAGAGATGGTTCGCGAAGTGCAATTACTGTTTTCTTACCAATTTTATTAAAAGCTTGCCCTAAACCAACTGTTACTGTTGATTTACCTTCTCCTGCTGGAGTTGGGTTAATCGCTGTTACTAAAACAACTTTACCGTCTTTCTCATCTTGTAAACGCTTAAAAATATCAAGAGATAACTTGCCTTTATAATGTCCGTATGGCTCTAGTTCTTCTTCTAAAATATTTAAATTAGCTGCAATTTCTTGAATCTTCTTCATACTTGCTTCTTGTGCGATTGCAATATCGGATTTAACTGTTGTAGTAGTTGTCATATACCCTAGTCCCCCTTTAATTGGTTCTGATGATATTGTATCAGTTTTTTGTATTTTCTGCACTTTTTTACCTCCTAAAAATTCTTTGATTTCGTTATACGTTTTTTAACATAAATACCCATAAGAACGTTAACGCTTGTTGTAACTCTGTAGGTAGTTGACCTAACATCTTCTCATTTACTCCGCGCTTATATACGCCGGTTCCATCTACAACTTCAAATCCTTGTTCTTTTGCTAACTGTTCAAATTCCCAAGGCATCATCGTATTGCAAACAACATCTTTGCCATATAGGCGAGGATAACTGTTCTCTCTCGGTTTTGCTGTCGGTCCTAAAATTGCAATACATGCGTATCCATCTTTCTTTAAAACACGCTTTATTTCATTTAATGCTCGCAACGGCTCCTCGGTCCATTCTAAAGAATTAATTGCCATAATTGCTTCAAATTTCTCATTTTCAAATGGCAATGAAGAAAGATCACCTTTTATAAAAGATAAGTTTGGGCCTTCTCCGCGCTCCTTACCCTTTTGAATCATAACTTCCGATAAGTCCACCCCAACCGCTTTGTACCCAGTAAGACTTAATTTATATGTACCATACCCATCACCACAGCCAACATCTAACACTTGTACTTCCTTTTCCACGTACTGCTCAAAAAATGGAATGATTGTACTCCTGCTCCCGCTATCCCACATTTCTTGACTATTTTGATTCCAAAACTCTGCATTGTTATCCCATTTTTTCTCTGCCGATTCATGCCAATTAAACCTCGTCATACATTCCCCTACCTTCAGTTATTATCATTCATTTCATTCTACATCATTTTCCAAAATTCCTGTTTATCCCGCATTAACGGGCAGTAGAATTCGGCGAATGCGAGGAAGTTAGTTGGAAGATAACTGCCCGTAAAAGCCCGATTGGTGAAGGCTAATAATCAGTGGAGGATGGACAAAACCCCCACTGATTAAAGTTTCACTTTATCTTCATAAGGAGATGAACAGGATAACAACGGAATCTATTTTCTCCAATTTTTGCTTTACTTGGGTTTAACTCATACTCATGTTCTGCTCCTTATGAAAGATACTATAGATACACCCAATTGAAAGAGAGGGATGTACATGCGAAGAAAGAGAAATCATCATTTTAAAAGTGGTGAAAAAAACGAAGAGTATGCAGCTGAAATATCTCCGGCTGGTATTCCGATTAGACATGAGCGCAAAGAAATTGCAAATGAAATAGAAGGTACAAACACCGGTGCAATGATAGGCTATGTCGCATTATTTCTTTCGTTATTCTCCATTGCTTTTTATCCTGTTACACTCGGCTCCCTTGCTATTTTAGTTGGCTTATTAGCTGTCAATTTTGGAGCGAGAACACTTGGATATACCGCAATTGGTTTTGGCAGTTTTTCTGTTTTATTCACTTTACTATATCCGCTTGCTTTATCAGCGTTTTAAAAAAAACACACCAAGTTATACTTGGTGTGTTCATTCATGATACAACATGATATGACCGCATCCACAACAATGCTTCGCTGTAATTTCTTGAAAAACTGGATAATTTTCTTCATCTCTATGCTCAATAAACACCTTTTCAAATCGGTACATGTTTGGCGCATATGCCCAATCTTGTTTCGTACGTGCATATAATGTTGAAGAAAAAAACTCCTCACCACCACAAACGATACATCCCTTCTTCATCAATACCCCTCCTATGCTTGTCTTACTTCATCTATATGAACATAAACATAAAAAAAAGACCTTCTATTACTAGAAAGTCTTCTCTGAAACAAAAAGAAATGTACCGAATATACCTACTCCGCTATATTCTTTCGTAACACCAGCTTCTGTTTTATACGTTTGCTTTACAGTCATAAAGAAAACACCATTTCGTGCATCAATACTTTCAAACTGTAATTTCTCTTTTTTTTCATCTACATTTTGCGTGCATTCAAAGCTACTCTCGTCACATTTCAATGCATACTTATCCTCTAAATACAATTTAAAATCTGATTCTTTCGGACAAGTTATAAGTAATATTGCCACGAGAATAATACTTACAATACCCACAATTGTATAATATTTCTTCATTTGTTCTCCTTTCAAAAGACAAGAAAACTTGACTTCATGCGCCAAGTTTTCTTAGTCTACAACCCATTGCCACTCTTGTTCTTTCTTATCAAAAATGAGCCAACCCGTTTCTGTTGCTTCCGCTTTCAATTCATCGATATTATCTAGTACCTCATCCGTACTTTCGAATGATCCTACTACATATACCGGAATTTCAAGACCTCTTCTCGACTCAATTTTCCCCGCTAAATCAATGTATAACCCATCTTCCATTAACGGCATAAGCCCAAGGATAACTTCCTTTGAAATTGCTGGGAAAATTTTTGATTTTTGGAAGAAAGTAAAACGTTTCTTTCCAAACGAACCGAGTTTATATGGAATCACTTTACTTAGCATTCCTACAAAATCACCGATTCTACGGTAATACACTTTGTTGTACCAACCGTCATCATGTGAAAAATAAACGAATCTATTCTTCAACAATGGGAAGAACGTTCTTCCAAGTGGTTCTTTTTTGTGAGCCAAATATAATAATTCTGCAATTTCTTTTGGCTCTAACTCATCTAAATCGCTTGCATCATCGAAATCTACCCAACAAAATTCATCAAATTCATCAATCTCTGCTTGAATGAGTTTATGTATGTTTTCTTCCTCAACATATTCAAATAAAGTATGATAATGAAAATCTGTCCACTCAAAATTATGCTTTAAAAGCAATACTTGATGAAGCGGTGAAGGGATGTTACTTGCAAACTCTTTAAACGTAATTCCAGATGTAATAAAACAATGACCCCGACGATTACCATTAATATATATCATATTGTTTACTTGGTCAGATCCTCCAGACAAAGCACCTAGCCACCTTCGTTTTATATGTTTCAATTCTATAGCATATTTTAACATGAAAAATTTTAGAAACATAGAAAAAACTTCAAAAACTATTTACAATTTCATGTGTTTTATTACATACTGATTACAAGAAAAAACGCCTGCTCATAAGCAGGCGTTTTTAAAGGATTTCATCTGGGTTTTGAGGGTGATGATTTCCCTCTTTCTTTTCATCTGTTTGGAACATCGATTGAATTTTATCAATTGTTTGTGGAGCTAATTCAATTATTTTTTCTGCTAAATGTGTCGCATTTTGTAGATGCAGAATATTTACTCCATCTTTATTCACTACAAGAAATGCTACTGGTGTAATAGAAACACCACCCGCGCTACCGCCACCAAATGCAGGGTTACCGTTCGCTCTTTGTCCATCATTCGTTTGGAAATCAGAACCTCCTGCTCCAAAACCGAACGCTACTTTAGAAACCGTTAACACTACACCACCGTCAGCCGTTTGAACAGGCTCTCCAACAATCGTATTTACATCGACCATTTCTTTTAAATTTTCCATTGCCGCTTTCATTAAACCTTGAATTGGATGATCCACCGTTCATAACCTCCTTTGTCATATCTTTCCTAGTTTTTCCGAAAGTTGGTGAACTAAACATAAAATTTTATATTGATTTCAAAAAACTTAAGTTGTAATATTTAGAAAAATAAAAAAGAGGTCGATTTTTTATGATGAGAAAATTAACAAAGAAAGATCATGAACAAGTATTCGCTTACCTAAAAGAAGAAGCAGCCCTTAACTTGTTTATTATTGGGGATTTAGAAGCTTTCGGTTATGAAACAGACTTTCAAGAATTATGGGGCGTATATAAAGAGAATGGAACATTAAAATCGATTTTACTTCGCTTTCACGATACATTTATACCGTATAGTAAAGAAGAGTTTGTGGTTACTGACTATGAGGCACTTCTTTCCGCATATAAGCCGCTTAAACTCTCTGGCAAGTCAACTATTGTAGAAAGATTTGAAACTGCTCCAAGTGTACAACTAGGCGCCAAAAATGAAATGTATTTTTGCGAATGTCTAAATGACAGCAACTTACCTAGCACACCAATTCATGAAACAATTAAACTTGCCTCACTCGATGATATAGAACGAATTATGAAATTACGAAGTAACATTGCTGAATTTCCGACTGCTAATGAATCTGAAAAAATGTTAAGGCAAGCTATCGAAACAACTACAGGACGTACATATTATATTGAAAAAGATGGCGCAATCATCGCATCCGCCTCTACTTCCGCTGAAAATTCATTATCCGCTATGGTAGTTGGCGTCTGTACACATCCGAATTATCGCGGGAATGGATATGCTTCGCTCATATTACAGAAAATGATTCAAGACTTTACGAAAGAAGGCCGAACGCTTTGCTTATTTTATAACAATCCGGCTGCTGGACGAATTTATAAACGTTTAGGGTTTAAAGATATTGGAATGTGGACGATGTATCGTTAAAAAGCCGATTTATTCATCGGCTTCTTTTATTTTATATTTTGCTATTCCAGCTTGAAATATTTTCTCACTTCAAAGTCATAATTACTTGTCTTTCAATGAACCCAAATTCTTCGTACATCTCTTTTGCAAAATTCCCAGCAAATACATTCAAGCGAACTTCTGAATACTTTTCTTGTAGTTCCTTGATCCCAGCTTCCATTAATTTTCGTGATAACCCTCTCCCGCGATACTCTGAAAACACATACAATTCGTATATAAACCCTAGTTTTTCATGAGAAAAATAATCAGTGTTTTCCCCTATTAATATCCATCCCATTACTTTATTTTCTTCTTTAATGACTAAATAATATGCGCCCTTTTCCACTATTGGCTTTGTTATTTCAATCGCTTTCTCTGTACTTAACTGACAATTTCCTCTCGTTCCTTCAAAAAGCGATTGAGCTGCATACTGTAATATTTCTTTTGTATCTTCTTGATTTGCCTTTTCTATCATTTTTCACAACTCCCCATCACTAATAAGCATTAATATCGCTTGTTCAAGATTCTCCGCCTCCATAACAATTGCCATCAATCCTTTTTCCGTACTCGTTTCATGTAACTCGCCCTTCGCCCAAAACGCAGCTTGTCCAGCTCCTATCTTCACTTTTTCTTTATCTGATCCGCAAACAAATCCTTCTCCTTGTACAATTAGAAGCAGTTGAGATACAACTGCTTCATGATATCCAATAACTCCATTCGGTTGTAGATGCATAGAACCGATATGTATATTCCCTTGATGTTTTAATATTTTTGACATTATAAAGTTAGATTGAAATGCTGATATATGCTTTCCCACTTTTTCACTGAAATCAAAAATTTTCATTTCTGATCCTCCTTATATGTATAAAACCATTCTCACTGTTTGCAGCATATGCCCTTCGAAATCTTCTTCAAATTGCTCTAAAGCCGCAAAACCATTTGCTTCATAAAATCGTTTTCCTTTTTCATTTTCCGCTTCTACATGAATGTACATTTTTCGAATCCCTTTTAACGTCGTGATCCCTTTTTGTAACAAAGCTGTCCCTATCCCTTTCCCTTGCTGATCTGGCAACAAATAAATCGCACCTAATTCTGCTTCATTTTGCAGTCTAATTGGTGAAAAATTCGCAAATCCAATTACTTCCCCCTCTTCTTCCGCAACGAATAAATGTGTATTTTTAAGACGATATTTCATTTTTTCATCAGAATATGCTTCATCTAAAAAGCTATCTTGAACCTCTCTCGGAATAATTCCTTCGTAAGTATCATGCCAAGCTATTTTTGCTACGTTCTGTACAGCATGAATATCTTCTTGCTTCATTTCTCTAATTACATATGTCATCTCGATGTCTCCATTCTCTTTAAATTATATTCTGCTAATATACTAGAAGAAATGGCAGAACCATTTTCATAATTTACCTTAATTAATTTTAACTTCTCAATCGAAGCTGTTGTAACATCAAATTTTCCATATATATATTCCATTACACTTAAAAACTGATTTGAATTTAATACATTAGCAATCGTGCAATGCGGAACCCATTTTCCTGGTACGTAATAGGACTGTGGACTATCATGAAAAGTTTTGAAATAATCATGATAAGAATGATGAAGTCTTAATAATTCATCAGTAATGGTCGGTGCTAGAAAGATCGTTCTGTTAGTAGGAAAATTTCCAACAGAAGGAAAAGTTACAGCAGCAATGTTCTCTTGAAAAGCTACAAACTCCTCTAATTTCTCAGTATATAAATTAACATCTAACTCATTATAATCAGCCAATGTAATATGGGGTTCTACTCCAGCTAGTTGGTTTGTTCCGATTATATTCGTTAATTCACTTTGCAATTCTCTAATTTTATAAGTAAACACTCTATCAAATGTAGCAATAATAGCGTACACGCTTCCTCACCCCTTCGTTACACAAAGCTCTTCCCATTCTTCACGAATCATTCCCATTCGAATAGAATCATAGTATGTCCCGTTATAATATCGACAATTTCGCATTCTACCTTCTAATCGCATTCCTATTTTTTCCGCTACTTTCATCATTCGTTCATTTCCAGACCAAGTTGTGAGCCCTACTCTACCAATCTCCATATTTTCAAATAGCAAATCTCTATATAGTGTTAATGCTTCTGTACCGTAGCCACCATTCCAGTATGCTGGATCATAAATAACAATTCCCATCTCCAACCAACGTGTCGGTTTATGTTCCCAATAAAATCCGACTGTCCCTATAATTTGACCTTTATTTTCTATTATTAAATTTGATAGCGGTTCTTCTCGTAAACGCGTTTGCATCTTCTCTTTATAGGACGAATATTCTTGCATTGCAAACGGAAAATACGGTGCATCCCATTTCTTCCATTCTGGATTTTCTTCTTTATATATGAAGCTCCATAATGTTTTTATATCTGATTCTTCTATTGTACGAATCGTAACTTTTTTCCCCTTTAATATAACGTTTTGCATAATTTCCTCCTACATTCCTCTTTATTTCATATACAATTATAATATTTTTTCGGAAAAATCAAAATACAAACATTCAATTACTTAATAATACTATTAATACCTGAAATTACAGATGTCGCCGAGGAATTTCGTACATACTTTTATAAAACTAAAAAACTAAAGCAAAATGGAGTTTCCGAAGATAAACTATATAACAAATTAGAAGAAATACGATTGTAACGTCTACAGCAATAAAAAATAGGAGGATAAATTCCCTCCTATTTTCAGTTATATATTTTTAACTACTTTTCATTTTTTTCAAGAAGAATTCCCTTCTCTATCCAGCCCTCTACTCCATCTTTTTTAATTAAATTATATCCTGAACAGCTACCATCAATGAGAGAAACAATATCCCCTTTTCTTACGCTTATTTGTGCACAAGAAATATCGGTTTTCACTGTGTATTCACCTGAATCAAGTTGGCTAATATATTCATTTTTCACAGATAGTAATTTATTCGTTTCCTTTTGCTTACATATTGTATAATCTTGCATCTTCTCCATCGGCACTATGTAATAATATGGATAGGTAACCCCGCCCTGCATTTCTGAGTTCGCATTAAAATCTACTATCACTTCATATTCTGGAAAATAGTCTACATATGTATAAGAAAACGTATCACTTGCACTTGTTCTCTGAATGATAAATGCGTTTAATTGCCCTGCCTCTTTAATCGCATTTCCGCCGTCAATTACAATAATCTTTTTCTCCTTATCAATAACTGGATTGTTAGACGGGGCTTCATCAGAATAGTTCACAACAGGCCAATGCCCCACTATTACATACTTATTTACTTTATGTGATTTATTATAAAACTCCGGCATTGCTATCGCATTTTTTCGTTCTGTTTCTTTCCAATCTTCTCTATCTTCAAGGCCAGCATGTACAAAGATATACTCCTCAGTTTCAATAGCAGTTGGCAGCTCTGTTAGCCACTTTATTTCTTTTGAAAAATGGCTCATCAATATGTTTTTCACTTCACAAATATCACTTTCTTCATTAACTGTAACGTTCAATTGCCCTAGCCATTCAGTAAAAATTGTGTTCTTTCGCGTACACAAATAATTTATTAGCGCAGGATTTTCATTTACAAGCGCTTCAACTACAACTTCACAATTCCCTTCAATCACATAAACATTTGGCTTGCTAACTACTAGATCCATCACATAGTTTACGACGCCAATACTATTTCTTCCTTTCTCACAAAGATCACCATTAATAATTAAATAATCTTCATCTTTAAAATTAACTTTATGTAGTAGTTCCTTAAAAAGATCTAATTCTCCATGAATATCAGAAATAATGATGACTCTTACATCATTTGGTATAGATAATTTCTTTATTTTTTCCAAGTATAAACGCTCCTAACATTTTCTAAATACAATATTCCCTTGTTAATTTCTAATATTCGACAAATTATATTACTAGACCTGTTCCTAGCTCAAATCTGTAAAAGAAAATAGGTTCCATATATTTTCACACACGGAACCTACTTAGTATTATAACTCTTTATAAAAAGAATAACTTACCTTATCATAGCCTTCTCTTTCATAAAAACGATGTGCATCAACTCTTGGAAACGCTGATGTAAGAACGATAGAACTGCACCCGTTTTCTTCCCCCCATTTTTCTACATATGACAGCAGAACCTTACCATACCCTTTTGATCTGTGAGCTTTCGCAGTTACAAGATCATATACGAAAACATGTTTCTCATTATAGAAATTCGTACAAATCGCTACACCAGCTAGACTAACAACTTCGTCATCTTCATTCTGTAACGAGAGTAGTTTATAATTTTCGTCTTTCATTTTTTGAAATAAAGAACTTGCTTCTTCTCTTGAAAGTTTCGTTCGTAATTGCTGTAAAACGGGTAATACATCATGTAAACCAGCTTCTGTTACTACTTCTCTAATATTCATTATGACTCTCCCCTTACTATTTATAAAATTTTCTAAATGTTATATCATTATTATAAGAAGTAACTGCCCCTAACTTAAGTGACAGTTTGATTCTTTTTTATAAGGCCAATTTTTAAAGGAGAATTCATAAAATGGATCTTACTATCCCATTGCAATTACAAAGCAAAACACCCATTTACTTACAAATTTACAAATATATAAAACGAGAAATCTCTCAAGGATCACTACGTGCCGGTACACGCCTTCCTTCTCACAGAAACTTAGCGGTACAACTTAATGTGAGCCGTATTACAGTTGAATCTGCTTATCAACAATTACTAGCTGAAGGGTATGTAGTAAGCAAACCGAAACGTGGGATTTTCGTTGCGGAAGTTGATATTGATGTCATTCAAAATAAACAACAAGTTGTGTCAAACAGCGCTAACAATATAAAGAAAGAACAATATGACTATGATTGTAGCCAAGGGCTTATTGATCAAAAAACTTTTCCAATTACAAACTGGAAAAGAGCATTACACGAAACTTTATTCCAGTATGAAAATGAACTATTTGCTAAAGAAGATCCTCAAGGTGAGTTCGTTCTACGAGAGCATATTTCAAAATATTTATATCATGCCCGCGGGGTACATTCATCACCTGATCAAATTATTATCGGAGCCGGTACGCAGCCTCTTCTTTGGCTACTATTTCAACTTCTTGGTTCAAAAAAAGCATACGGAATCGAAAATCCTGGATTTCACCGTATAACTACTATGATTCAAAGTGCTAATCTTCCCATTCACCCTATCCCTTTAGATGATAAAGGGATTCATATTTCAGCTTTACGTGAATCAGGTGCTAATGTAGCATACGTCACTCCATCACATCAATTTCCACTTGGAATAATTATGCCTTTATCTAGAAGACTCGAACTATTAAAATGGGCGAATGATTGCAGAGGATATATTATTGAAGATGATTACGACGGGGAATTCCGCTATGTAGGAAAACCTATTCCTTCTTTACAAGGACTGGATTCAAAGGAACGTGTTATTTATATGGGAACTTTCTCGAAATCCTTTTTACCTTCTTTACGAATGGGATATATCGTCTTACCACCTCATCTTTTAAAAACCTATAAAGAACTTGGTGGCATGTTTAAACAAACGGTTTCTACCCTGCAGCAACTCGCTTTTGCAACCTTTATTCACAATGGTGATTGGGAGCGTCATTTAAACCGTAGTCGTACGTTATATAAAAAAAAGCATACATTACTAGTTAAATCTATCAAAAATGAAATGGAATCTCGTGTTCAAATACTCGGCGAACAATCAGGACTTCATATCGTACTTCACGTTCATAATGGGATGAACGAACAAGAACTTATTCATGCTGCTGCGAAACAACGCATTAAGTTGTACCCTCTCTCAACATACGATTCTGTTCATAATTTAAGGGAGGCGTCGTATGTATTACTCGGTTTCGGCAGTATTCCAGAAGATTGTATCGAAACTGTTGTCAAATTGCTGAAAAGAGTCTGGTTCCCTAACTAAAAATAACTCCACGCAAGTTATACTTACGTGGAGTTATTTTCATTCACTATTTTTCTGATACTTGCCCTGATCTCGCTGTCCTTCCTGGACGCTTTACACCAGTTGTTTCTGTTGAATAAGAAGCTTCAATTATAGCACTTGGATCTACAGAGAGAACGAGATCTTTCATTTTCGGATAAATGAAACGATTTGTAATACAATAAATAATTCTCTGGTGCTCTCCTAAAAAACCACCTTCTCCATGTAGATACGTAACAGACAGCTGTAATTCTTTCATAAGCAGTTCGCCAATTTCTTTATTTTTATTCGAAATAATCATGACGCTCTTCCCTTGATTAATACCGTCTAATATGAAATCAATCATCTTCGTAACAATATAGAAAATTGCTAATGAAAACATCGCTTGCTCAATTGAAAATAAAATAGCAACAAATACAAAAATAACCGCATTTACAGCAAGTAAAAATGTACTAATTGGTACTTTAAAATACTTATTCATCCAAACAGCTAACATTTCTGATCCATCAATTGCTCCGCCCATTTTTACAACAATCCCAACACCAAATAGGACTCCTCCATAAAGTACAATTAATAATTCTGAAGTCGTAATAGCTGGAAATGGCTTTAAATAGATCAATCCGAGTGTTGTAACAACATTTGCATAAGAAGTACGGATGAAAAACTTCTTCCCCATTACTTTTGCAGTAAATAGTAAAATAGGAATATTAAGTCCTAAAAAAACTCCGTAAAGCGGTAATCCTGCAACTTTATTTGCCATAATAGCAATCGCAGTTACTCCACCATCTACTAATCCATTAGGCGCTAAAATAAGCTCTAGTGAACCAGCTACAATAATAGATCCAATTGTTAATAATACGTATTCGAATAATTTTTCCATTCATTACCCCCAAAACTTATATATTTTCTTAGTATTATTTTACCGTAATTTTTCTACTAATACAAAGATACCGGTTTATATACACAAAAGTTTCACCATTACGGTGGTTTTTATGTAATTTATTTAAAGGCTAATACAAGAAACACACTTACAGATTAAAAGTAGTAAGTGTGTTTTTAACATCTACTTAAGCTTTGAAAACGGCTTCATTTTTAAATTAAATATTTCCTCAACCGCTCTTTGATACCCACCACCATTTCGAAGCGACTTTCCAACCGTACGACTATTTTCCTTAAACGTCACATCACACATTACTTTCTTTACAGTTTCACGTAACAATTCAGAAGTTAATTCGTTACGATTAAGTCTTATGCCTGCCCCTACTTCATTTAATCGTTTCGCAACTAATGGCTGATCTCCTGTTACCGGAATTACAACTAACGGAACACCGTAATATAACGCTTCACTCGAACTATTCATACCTCCATGTGTCACGAATACATCAGTATGTTGTAAAACTTCTAATTGTGGCACATAATTATACAACTTAAAGTTATTCGGAATGTTTTCAAATTGATTTATATTTATCTTTTTACCAACGACTAATACGACCGTCGCATCTACATCTTTAAACGCTTCAAAACATTTCTCATACAACACCGGTTGCTCATTAAAAACTGTTCCCATAGAAATGAAAATCACTGTTTCATCTTTTAAATCTTCAATAGGAAAACTACCCACTTCTTTACGAGTAGCAATTGATGGACCGACAAATTTATAAGATTCATCAAATACATCCGAATGCGGCTGATATTCTTTTGAAGTATATACAATAGTAATATCACCAGGATGATTCATAATATCATACAGACTATTACATTTCATTCCATATTGCTCTTTCCATCTTTCCATTCCAACTAAACAAGATTGGTATAGTGGATTAGTTTCATCTATTTGTCTCGATTCTTGCTCATCATTAAAAGTAATGTACTGATTAAAAGCAAAAGTTGTACAAGAAGAAACACTAGGTAATTGTAAAACATTCGCTATAATACGTCCTACTGGAAAATGATTATCGTATATTAAATAATCGTACTTTTCTCCTTTCGCTTCTTCTACTATTTGAGTAACAATACGTTCTGATGCTTCCATCATATGAGATAGCATCGTTAAAGGACTACCACCTTCATTTACTCGTTCCATAATATTGATTTGCGAAAGAAAGTTTTCAAATGCTCGAAATTCAGCACCTGTTGCTTCAACCTTTTTTCTGTAATCTTCAACACAATATGACACGACTGTTTCCCCACGCCGAATTAGCTCACTAACAACTGCTAGCGTCGGATTAATATGGCCTTCTCCAGGAAAATTTATTACGAGTACGTTCGCCATAACATTCTCTCCTTTCCATCTAACAAAACTTAATAATTAACCAAGTTAATTAATTTAAATCTATTATAAAGGAATCTATTCTACTTCTTCATATGTTTCTCTTCATTTTATTATTGAGAAATATTTTCTATATCCCGCACTATTACGATTACAAAAGCTTATAAATGAATACTTATTTCCCCTTTTGCTCTCCATATCCTATTAAATACGTACTTTACATTCGAGCATTTTTACACGTTAATCACTCGAAGAATTATTTTGATAATTCATACAAAACTAGAAAAATATAATTTCCATTCTAATTTCTCACTATAAATTTATTTATGTTCTGTATTATCCCCTATCATTATCCACGTAGTACATAATCTGTTATATAATCAATTTATAGAATTCACAGAAAAATGAGGGGTTTTATGCTACAACAACTCTTCACTTCACCTATCCTATCTGTTCAAGCACTACATCCAGGGTATGAAGACCATGCAAGCGACGTATTTCTTGTTAAAACAGAAGCTGAAGAAGTTATTGTTCGCTCTTCAAAAATGACTGAAGAGCCAAACAATGATTTTTGGTGGGGATGCAAAAACCTTTTTGGAATTGATCCAAGGAATGTACATCATTTAGAAACAATACACGCATTATTGAAAAAGCATACTACCTTACCCATCCCGACTATTTTGCAAAAACATGTTTTAAATGGACGAGAGTATGTTATCGTCGAAAAACTAACCGGAAGTACGCTGCAATCATTTTTCGGACAACCTGATTCTATTTTATTCATCCTTGGAAAAGGACTAGCAGAGATTCATTCATTTAAAGCTAATTTCACAGGAAACCCTTCTGGTGCTTTCCAAGTTCCACTAGAAGAATTTAAATCTCACATTTTAAAAGTAAGCAAGAACCTTGTAAATATGTTTTATTCCGATAATATGAGTATACATAACGCATTTCATACTTTTGAGTCACAGCTCTCTTCCTTGCCGTCACCGAAGGAATCTACACTTGTTTTAATTGATATGGATCCTACTCAGTTTTTATCAGATGGAGAATCTATTACTGGTTTAGTAGATACCGAAGCTTATGCAATTGCCCCACGAGAGTTTGATTTTATTGGATTAGAATATGTACTTACAGAAAAAGAAGCACATACCTTTAAAAAAGGTTATGAGACTATTATGCCTATTCCTCGTCTTGAAGAATGTAGACAGCCTTATCGATACTTATATCAATTATTATCTGTTCAAGGTAGTGTGGAATTAGAAAAGTGGTTATGTCACCCATCCTATTTTTAAATATGATTGAGAGGGATTATGAAATGGATATTCAGAAAAAGAACTTTTTAGTTGAAAATGAAATACAACAGCTGAAAGATTTAGCTCATGTTTGCGGGCAACACGATAAAATTGATTACTCGTCAGATTTGCATGTCAAATTTTTAACTGCCCGTAATAAAGAAGTGGTAAATGATTTTCTATTTTATGATGATACTCAATTAATCGGTGCATTAAGTATGTACGACTTTGAGAGACCAACAAAACTGGAGTTAATAGGGTTTGTTCATCCGGACTATAGGAAACAACATATAGGCACTACTCTTTTACAAACCGCAATGAAAGAAATACAAAAAAGAGAAGCAGATGAAGCGCTTCTTATAGTTAATGGTGACTCTATTTCAGGGAAATCATTTGCAAAACAAATAAACTTGCCTTATGTATATAGTGAGTACGGTATGGATTGCAAAATAAACGAAGTACAAAAAACAATGAAAAATAATATTAACCTTACCGTTGCATCTTCTGAATTACTTCCTGACCTTATAGAAATCGCTAGTAAAGCTTTTGGAGATTCGGCAACAAATACGTCCACATGGCTACAAAAAATGATGAAGTCACCTTCTCATCAAGTTTACATTGCTTTTATTAATGAAAAAGCAATTGGAACGATTACCGTTACTGAGCAAGAGCAATCTACTACACTATCAGGATTCGCAGTTCATCCTTCTTATCAAGGTAAAGGATATGGTAAAGATATTCTTAGTTATATGGTACATACACTTATTACAGAAGGAGTTTCAACAATTAAATTAGACGTCGAAACGAAAAATAACAATGCTTTAAAACTCTATACACAATGTGGTTTTGAAATTAAAACGAAGCATGACTATTATAATTTAATGAATCTTGAGCAGAATACATATGTCTAAAAAACTAATTTATTCTGATTATGATATTTTTGCAGACATCTATAATAAGCATTGGGGACATTTTGCAGAACACTCCTATCCAGCCTATCATAAATTCATTTTACAAGATGCCGCTTCCCACTCCCGTATATTAGACCTTTGCTGCGGGGCTGGTCATCTTACTAGGAAACTAATTGATAATAATTTTATAGTAACTGGTATAGATGGTTCTGCTCAAATGATCGAACACGCACGTCAAAATGCGCCAGATGCAACCTTCATCGTCGATGATGCTCGCTATTTCAATATAAATGAGCAATTCCACTACGTCATCTCAGCCGGTGATAGCTTAAATCACATTATGAAATTAAACGAGCTAAAAGACGCTTTTCATCATGTTTATTCGGCATTATATGATGGAGGTACATTCGCATTTGATATGAATACAGAAAAAGGATTTCTTGAAAACTGGAGTGCTTCGTTTCATATTTCAGAACGAGAATATGTTTGTACCATTGATTCCACGTATGATAGTGAAAGTAACAGAGCGGAAATGAACTTCATACTATTTAAACATGACATAGATGATAGTTGGAAAAGAAGTGACTTTTCTTTTGAGGAAGCTTGTTACTCCAATGAAGAAATAATTTCTTCGTTGGAATCTGTAGGATTTAAAAACATTCAACTACACGGTATAAATAGAACATTTTTCATTTGTCAAAAATAAAAAAACTGAATCATATCGATTCAGTTTTTTCTTAATATATTTACAACCGCAGTCGTTTCATCATTTTCTTTATAAACACGTGGAATTCTTCTGTCTAACATACATGTAACTTCATAGTTAATTGTACCTAACATATCAGCTATTTCTTCTACTGCAATCTCTTCTTCACCTTGTTTGCCGTAGAATACAACTTCGTCTCCTACTTGTACTGGCATTGCATTTGTAACATCTAGCATAAGCTGATCCATACAAACACGACCAATAACAGGTACTCTAACTCCATTAATTAATGCATGCCCTTTATTAGATAACTGACGATTATAACCATCAGCATAACCAATTGGTACAGTTGCAATCCATTCTTCACCCGTTGTTACATACGTATTTCCATAGCTAACACCACGATTTTTCTTCGCATGTTTAACATGAGCTACTTTTGATTTTAAAGACAACGCTGGCTGTAAGCAAACAACTGTATGATCCACTTCTCTTGAAGGATACATACCGTAAATTCCAATACCGACACGAACCATATTTTGAAATGTGTTACTAAGTTCCATTGATCCTGCACTGTTTGAACTATGAATATATGGAAAATGAATTCCTAATTCTTCCGCTGTATTTACAGCTTTCTCAAACAAACTTGTTTGCATATTTGTATAAGTTTTATCTATTTCATCAGCGGTAGAGTAATGTGTAAACATCCCTACTACTTCTACATATCGCATACGTTTTAACTCTTCAAAAAACGGTTTAACTTCTTCTTCCTGTAAACCAATACGGCTCATTCCTGTATCAATTTTCACATGAATTCGCACTTTCTTTTGAAGATGGTTTGCAACTTCATCTATACCATGTAAATCTTCTACTCTATAAACAGTCATCATAACGTCATATTGAATTACATCTTCTACAGCTGCTACTGGTGTATATCCTAAAATTAAAATAGGTATAGTGATTCCAGCTTCTCTTAATTCAATTGCTTCATCTACAAATGCTACTGCAAGTTGGTTTATTCCTGCTTCAATAGCCGATTTCGCAACTTCAACTGCCCCATGACCATACCCATTCGCTTTTACAGCAGCCATCATTGCAATATTTTCATCATTCACACGTTTTTTAAATTCTTTTACATTATGTTTTACAGCATTTAAGTCAACTTCAACAATTGTATCTCTTCCATATTTCAAGCTCATTGGTCTAACTCCTAACTCAATAATTACATTCCATTCTATTTCACGTTTCATATGACCTTTTACAATATAATACTTTTCACTATGCTAGTCAAACTACTAGAATTTTCGGAATTTTGAGTACGATATAATACCCTTAAGAAACTATTATATACGGAGGCGAAAATAATTACAATGTTTGTTCCATCTGCATTGAATCAAGTTAAAATTGCTATCGATACTTCCATTCAAATACTGAACCAATATACTGAAAGTGATTTGAAAATACAACCAATTGAATCAAAGCGGTCATTATTTGAAATGTGTACACATCTTTCCCTTATTTGCCATGCTGATTTACTCATATTAAATGGTATTACAGAAAAAGAATTACATACCTTTTATATAGAACAAACACCAGAAACAATTACTCAAATGCAACAAACGATGATACAAGGGTACGATTTACTTTCTAAAACTTTTTTATCCTATTCCAATGAAGAATTAGCGGAAATTATGACTGCTTATTGGGGTATTTCTTACTCTCGATTCGAATGGTTGCTTGAAATCGTTGCACATTTTTATCATCATCGCGGGCAAATTCATATTTTATTAGTTGAGCATATTAAAGATCCTTGCATTCCTTTATTCGAATAAAAAGAGTGGAAACAAAACCAATAAAGAGTATCAATCCTAATAAAATAAACGTCTGAGCATAGTCCCCTATTTTCATAAGATAAATAGAAATAATAGGTCCTATACTAGTTCCTAAAAATAAAATGAAAGTATAAATAGAAACTGCTATTCCCCTTGATTTCCCTCCTAATTGGCCGACAAGAGAAACTAAAGACGGAACGGATATAGCAATACCTATTACAAAACAGACGCTCATCATTACAAGTAGCGGCAGGTTCGAAATAAAGCCCATTGAACTTAGACTAAAAATAGAGAACAACAATCCGCCCTGAAGAACTTGCCTTACTTCGAACCTCTTTGTTAAACGACCCGTAAGTGGTGACAGCAACATACCAAATAGCCCTGCTAAGCGAAAATAAAGAATTTGTTCTGGAGTTAAATTGTAAGTAGGAGAGCTCAAATAATTCCCTAAAACAGTATACATATTAACAAAAGCCATTAATAAAACAAAAGCAATCATATAGCTCAATACTAAACTTTTATGTGTAAAGACTTTACCCATCTGTTTAATGGGTCCCAAAATATCAGTATAGGACTGAGACGTTTCCCCTTTCGGAAGAAAATAATGGATCCATACAGCAGTAATGATATAGACAATGCTAAGAAGAAAGAACACCATATGCCATCCAAAATGCTGACTAACAGCAGTACTTATTACTTGCCCTGCAATTCCAGCTACTAAAAAACCGGTACTAACAAATCCTATTGTTGTAACCTTTTTTTCTACTGGAAACATTTCTACAACGTAAGCTAACGCTACTGGAGAAAATGTAGCTGCTGCTATACCCTGTAATCCTCGAAGAATAACAAGCCAAAATAAACTATCAACAAACCCTAATAAAAAAGAAACAATCGACAGCGCAAGTAATCCGATAAAAATCACTTTCTTCCGCCCATATTTATCAGAGATTGCCCCAAATAACAAACAACCTATAGCAAAGCCTACAGAAAATATACTGCCTGTAGCCGCAGATTGCGCTAATGAAACCTTAAAAAGGTCTGAAAATAGAGCATTTAAAGGAATCGTCACATATAGGCTGGACATAACTACCATACCTGCCCAACATAACACCGCTGTCATTACTGCATAATTCCTTTCACTATTTACTTCTTTTGATATTTCCATCATAAAATCTCCCCCTTACAATGATTTTTCCCATCGGTTTAAAACATCTGAAGCAAATTACTCAAAATGACATTCCTTCAATACTCACTTAATTTGTTTACGTTAAAAGACACATCACCACCTTGATCAAATTAGCTAAACATATAATAAGGTAACCTAATTATATGTTTAAATAAAAAAGTTGACTCTCATAATCAACTTTTTTATCTGCCTTCCCCTAATTTCTTCTGCATAGTTACTTGCATTTTATTTAATAGCTTCTCTAAAACTTGACGCTCTTCTTGATTAAAGTCATCAACTAACGAAGCGCAAGATGACCAAAAAGTTGGTAAAGAATGCGTAACTAGCTCTTTTCCTTTTGGAGTAATTTTCACCTTTAATCTTCTTCGATCTTCAGAATGATGGAATCTTACGATTAACTCTCGTTTCTCCATCCAATCTAATAAGCCAGTGACAGAAGCACGTGTAATCCCTAATCGGCTCGCAATATCCGAAGGACTCATGTTCACTTCTTCCCCATTCGCTTCCATTTCACGCAGAATAAATAACAGTAAAAAATCTAATTTACTTTCCGAAATACCAAGCGGAGCTAAATCTACGTCAACAGCATCAAGAACATTATCAGACGTCCATAACATTAACAAACCAAGTTTTGCTGCGATTGGATCCGTATCCGCTGATGCTGTCTTTTTTATTAACTCTACATAAGGCTCAATCCCTAAAGGAAGAGAATCTTTTCTTGAATCCATTCATCTTCACTCTCCTTTCCCTTCAATTAATTAGCTTACCTAACTACTTTTCATTATACTCACATTCTTCCTTTTATTGCAAGAATATTGTGAGACAAAAAAATCCTGTTATTAAAACAGGATTTTTTTAAGCTGACTAATTATTTTTTCAAATAATCCCAAACTCTTTTAAAGCAAAAGAAACACCACCTTCACTTGATTTCTTTGTAACGAAATCTGCTCTTGTTTTTAACTCTTCTCCGCCATTCCCCATCGCAATTCCCAGTCCTACATACTGTAACATCTCAACATCATTTCCACCGTCACCAAAAGCAATTGCTTCTGATTTACAAATTTTCAGATGTTCCAATACCTTTTGAATTGCAGTTAGCTTCGATACTTTATTATCTTCCAACACATTCATAACGTAACCATGAAAACGTTCAAACGTAAGTGCTGGATATCTTTCAAAGAATTTTTGAGCTTCTGTTTCATCAGCATACAGACATACACAATAAATCTCTTCCGACAAGTTTCTAACTTTGTCAGGATACCGCTCTAAATTTAACGTTTCATTTAATGCTCGTATTACACGTTCGTCTTTTGAGGCAATACCATTCATTACAAATTCTTCTGTAAAATAAGAAACACTGTGACCATGTAATTCAGCGAAATTTGAAATGTCATGAACAATTTCAATTGAAAGTACCGATTTATGTATAACTTCATCAGCACATTTTATATGTGCAC
Organism: Bacillus altaicus; assembly: GCF_042136375.2. Taxonomy (NCBI): domain Bacteria; kingdom Bacillati; phylum Bacillota; class Bacilli; order Caryophanales; family Bacillaceae; genus Bacillus; species Bacillus altaicus. The sequence continues at coordinate 3,449,067 of NZ_CM143394.1, forward strand.
CATTTGCAGAAATAAACGTATTTATGCCCAGCTCTTTAAATTGTGAACATAAGCTATATGGTCTCCCGGTTGTAACAACTACGTGAATCCCTTTATCTATTAACCTTTGTATCGCTTCTCTTGTACTTTCGTGCATACTTCTATCAATCTCACTTAAAAGGGTACCGTCAACATCAAAAAATACAACTTTGTACACAGGTCCTTACATCCCGTCCAAATGATTCGTATCATTTATGAAATGTACCGTTTTTTGTGCACCCTCAATTTCAATCAAACTAATTCCCGTATCTCCCATTTTAAAATAATAGTCCATTGAAATTGGCATTTGGAAAAACGCTCGAAAAATACTAGTTATTACACCACCGTGTGCAACAATTGCAATCCGTTCATATGTATTTTCTGTCACGATTTTAGAAAAGATTCCTTCTATTCTCATTCTAAATTCAATAAATGATTCCCCGTTTTCAAACCGATCATGAAGAAACTTTGGCTCTGGATATTTTTTCGCTTCTTCAAATGATAAACCTGCTTGCACTCCATTATTGAACTCCATTAATTCCTCTTCTAGTTGAATTTGGCATCCGATTTCTTCTGCTAATGTTTCACCAGTTTCTCGAGCACGTTTTAATGTGCTTGCCCAAATGAAATCTGGTGGAAAGTCTGCTTTCACTTTCTGTACAAGTCTTTGTACTTGCTGTCTTCCCTTTTCTGTTAATTCAAAGTCAGCTCGACCTTCATGTACATTTAAAATATCAGCTTCCGATTTACCATGACGTATTAGTAGTATTTGCATGTCTATCCCACTCCTTGTTTAAAATTCACAAAATTCTATTATATCATATTTTAGGATTTCAAAAATAAAAAAGGAACGATTTCCCGTTCCTCACCCATTCACTTTCTCTGCATCATTCCAATAATACTTACTAAACGCTTCCGTTAACACATCAATTGTGTTATATAATTCATCTAACGTATTATCAACACCACCAACTTCAATTAACATCGCATTTTTAGATAAATCTTGGTTATAAACGCCATTTCCATCTTTTTTATACTTCGGAAAAATCCCTCTACTTAATCCGTAATAGTTTTCATCTAAATAACTATTGATTGCCCTTGCAATTTTTTCATTTTCAGCAAGCCCTTCATTTTCCATCCCAATTATAAAATATAATCTTGCATACGATTTCCCGTTAATTACTTTTGTTGTTACCTTCTTCCGCTGATCATCACGGTGTATATCAATCGGAAACGCAATTTTATTATTTTGTGCTAATGTTTCTTTTACATATCCATGAGACGCTTTATATGATTGCGGCCATTTCCATTTTTTACTTGCTAATAAATCCCCCATATTCGTTTTATCATGAATTACCGGAATTCCTTGTCCTTCAAGTTGTTCTTTCATACGTTTCCCTAGTAAGGATACATTTACATCCGGACTTGATGGATCGGTAGCCCCTGGTAATAACGGAAAGAAGGATTCCCAGCTATGTGTATGATAAATGTATACTGCGCTTTCTCCTTTTTTCGTTCCGTTCTTTTTCTGCACTGGATTTTTCTTTTCCGCTTCTGTAACTTTATCTTTTGCTACTTCTCGCTCTTTCGTTATTTCTTCAATCGGTACACTAGATTCATTTGGGATATTCGTAAAGTTTGTCCCTTCCCCAGCTACGATAATATTCGAGTAATACTTTGACATACCAGGTACTTCTTTCCCGACAAATGTTCTTAAATCTTTTATTTTCAAATCTGTCGCAATAGAGAACATTAAATTCCCAACTGATTCTCGTTTATTTTGCTTAAAATAATCAAATCCATAATAGCGATTCTCACTTTCTATCATTTGAACAAAACCTTGCATAGATACTTTTCCAAACCATTGATTCGCATAATTCGATTTCATTGTATGTAAAAGTGACGTCAAAATCGACGCAATAATAATTACTATTAGTGCATATAAAAAGAGTAACGAAGCTAGTTTTTTCCCATGTATACGAGTTGCATACTTTCTCACTGTATCACCTTCTTTATACATGGATATGTACAAGCCTTTCGTAATATACGCACAAAAAAGAGAAATGGCATCCCATTTCTCTTCCTCACTCTTATAGTTATTTTTCTGTATCTGACGAAGGTAATTTCTTCGCTTGTTTCTCTTTGAAAATTTCTCCAATCGCACCAAGAGTACCAAGTGTTTCAATTGCATTAGACGGAATAAAGACTTTATTTGCTGGCCCTTTTGCAACCTCAATCAATGATTCAAATGATTTATAAGCAAGTACGCGCTCATCTAAATCTGCTGCGCGAAGTAATTCAATTCGGTTTTGTTCTGCTTTTGCAATTTCCTCAATCGCTCTTGCTTCCCCGTGCGCTTCTAATTCTTTTGCTTCTTTTAAACCTTCAGCTTCTCGAATACGCGCTTCTTTATCCCCTTCAGCCATTAAAATTTTACTTTGTTTTTCCCCTTCAGCACGAAGGACTTTATCTTGTTTTGCTGCTTCAGCTTCTAAAATGATCGCACGTTTATTACGTTCTGCTTTCATTTGTTTTTCCATTGATACTTGCACATCTTTTGGTGGGTTAATATCGACTATTTCGACACGCTCAATACGAACGCCCCATTTTTCTGTCGCTTCATCAAGTGCTAAACGAATTTCTGTTGAAATTTTTTCACGGCCTGATAATGTTTCATCAAGCTCCATTTTACCAATAATTTGACGCATTGTTGCAGATGTAATATTACGAACACCATATTCATAGTTTGAAATACCATATGTCGCAAGCTCTGGTTCAACAATTTGATAGAAAATAATTGTATCAATTTCTACTTGTACATTATCTTTCGTAATTACCTTTTGCGGTGGTACATTCGTTTGTTGAATACGTAAATCGTGATATACACGAACACGATCTACAATTGGGATTAAAATATTTAATCCTGGGTGCATAATCCGTTGAAATTTACCAAACCTTTCAACAACCCCAACTTTTTGCTGAGAAATAATTTTAATCGTCAATGCAATAAATACAACGACAATCAATGCGAAAATAATCGTTAACGTTAATGCTACTACCATATTTATTCACTCTCCTTTTTCACTTGTAAAATAGTACTATGCCTCTTTATAACAACGACTTTTTCTCCAGCATCAATAGGAGTATCCGAAATAGCTGTCCAAGTATCTCCATCCACTTTCACAATACCGTTCACTTCACTTGTAATCGTTTGCATAACAATTCCATTTTTACCAACCAGTTTATCTACTGTATCAGTAAAACCTTTTGCTTCTCGAAAGTTTTTTGAAATTCTTTTCGTAAAGAAAGTCAATGTTAAACTTACAATCGCCCCAACAACAACTTGTAAAAATAGTGCATCAGGAGCAAACAAAGCAATAAGACCTCCGACAACAGCTCCAATTCCAAGCCAAAGCATGTAAAACGTAATCGACAACATTTCTGCAATAAATAAAATACCCGCTATTATAAACCAAATCACCCATCCAGCCATATGCAACCCTCACTTTCTTTCTCATTTTCTATATGTATATGAAGAAAAGAATGGTTTATCCGCCCTTTCTCATAGAGGGGGCGTTTGCTACAAGCTATTATATGTATTCGCTGTTACAACAAGCATTAATAAAATACTATATTAATATATTCTTCATTATACATGAAAATTCCTTTCAAAAAATGACAAAAAATTTAATTCTTTCAAAAAAATTTTTTCAGATTATAATTTTAAAAACATTATTGATTTAAAAGTGGTATTCTTATTGCCGAAACTTTCACTAACTTACTATTTTGGCTCCAAAATATGCATTACTCTCGCTGAAATTGTGTATATAATGATTATTACCACTCACATCTATATCACAACTAAATCAGCTACAATTACTGACATTTTCGGTGTTCGCACTATTTATATTATCGCTTCTTTTCTTATTTTATATTCTGCTTGTTTATCTTTTAGCTTATTAAAATATCAGAAGACAGAGAAGAAAGATATTTCATTTTAATCTATAGAGCAAAAAGGACAGGGTTCACCTGTCCTTTTGTATTCTCTATTCATGATAAGTTCGGAATCTTTCTATGTTTTTTCGCTTGTTCAAAAGCATATGCCAACTTAATTAAAGTTCCTTCACTAAAAGCAGTACTTGCAAGAGTAATCCCAAAAGGTCTCCCGCTTTTCATATATCCGGCTGGTATTGCTATAGATGGGTAACCAGCTTTTGCACATATTGTAGAGCCTATATATGAAGGGAACATTATCGCATCAATATCGTATTTTTTTAATGCAAAATTAATTCCTTGTTCTTGTGAAAAGTATATATCTTCTAATCTTGCATTTAAATATTCAGGATTTCTTAACGTATTAGGAAAATCTTTTCTGATTGCTAATTTATTTTGTCCGTATTTCAATGCCTTTTCTTCTATCTGATTATTAAAATCAATTAGTTCTGAAATCGAATGCACTGGAATATTGGAAGGTAATTTAGAAAGATAGTTATCTAAGCTATGCTTCAGTTCATAAAGCGGTACTCCCCAACTCCATTCCCTATGAAAAGATGGAATATCGATATCCCCTATTATTGTCGCCCCTTCATTACGTAACACTTGAATCGTTTCTATAAGCAATTTTTCATCATACTCACCAGATTCGTAATAATCTTCTGGTGCATTACTAAACACACCAATCTTCGCTCCTTTTAACCCATTAATATCAAGATAAGTTGTATAATCCTGCTCTGTCCTTCCTTCACTTTTGTGAGTGGCTGTATCTACCTCATCCACTCCCGTCAAGTTCCCTAGTAGAATAGCAGCATCTGTTACCGTTCTAGCAAACGGACCGGCTGTATCTTGAGAATATGTGAACGGAATAATGTCTCTACGGCTAATTAAACCAACAGTCGGTTTAATACCTACAACAGAGTTTTGAACAGCTGGGCTTAAAATAGAAGCATCTGTTTCTGTACCAACGGATAATACTGTAAAGTTAGCAGCAACTGCAACGGCAGACCCTGTACTCGATCCACCGGCAAACATATCATCTTTTCCTGTTCCGTAAGGATTTATTGTTTGACCGCCCCTAGCGCTATATCCAGCCCACATTTCAAAAGACATTCCGTTTGCTAACTCTGTCATATTTGCTTTCCCTAGTATAATTGCACCTGCTTCTTGGAGCTTTTTAACAAGAAATGCATCTTCACTACTTATATTTTGTTCCAGAGCAATCGTACCTGCACTTGTATGCATTGAGTCACTCGTTTCAATATTGTCTTTAAGTAAAACAGGTATACCATGTAATAGGCCTCTTACACCCTTTGTCTTTCTTTCATGATCTAGCGCTTCTGCAATAAAGATAGCATCCGGATTGATTTCTAAAATAGAATTGATTTTCGGACCATCTTGGTCATACTTTGCGATTCTATGAAGATAATACATGACTAATTCTTTTGAAGTTAACTTCCCATCCTCCATCGCAGTTTGTATATCATGAATTGTTAATTCTTTTTGCAATAGTGTATTGAACTGAATTTCCATTTTCATTCCCCTTTTATAAGCCCTTATATATATGACGTATATCTATTACTTTTTCATTTTCTCCGCTCCTCGCATTAACAACTACTATTCCTATACAGGAATTCAACTCACCTATTTAAAAATTTTTAATTTCCAGAGAAATAAAAAGAGTCTGAACCGAATTCAATATCGCCTCAGACCCTTTTTATTATTTTACATATACCTCTTCTAGCAAATGTAAAAACTCTCCTTGTTTACCTGCTAATTCAGGGCATTTGTTAATATCAATCCACTCATAACAAAATACCAAACCTTTGTCTTCCTCACCAGCACTTACTATATGTTCCCACGTATCTTTCACATCTGTTAATAATGAAATGTGGAAAAAATGACGTTTTTGATATTCCTTTTTTTCTTTCATATAAATAATGTAATCAGAAAGGAAGCGCTCGATACAAAAATGGCGTAGTCCTGACTCTTCTTGCACTTCACGTAAAATTGCTGCCTCTAACGTTTCCCCGTCATCTACTGTCCCACCTGGCACTTGGATACCAGCCTCTCGTATATCACGATGTTTAAAAACGAGCAGTTGCATAACCCCTTCTTTTTCTCTCGTAATATATGCATGTACCTTTTTCTTATATAACATCGTCATCTTAGCCCTCTCCCCTCAATTTATTACTCCGTTACTTCTTCAATCGTCAGTTGGTTTTCATATAAATATGTAGCTTGCGGATTCCCAACATACCGTACATGCCACGGTTCATAACGATAACCGGTAATCCCTTCTTTCTCTTTCGTATATCGAATAACAAAACCAAAATTATGGGCATTTTCAGAAAGCCACTTTCCTTCTTTCGTCTCCCCAAAAACAGTTTCTAACTGAAACTTAGCTGATTGAGATGTAATATCCATAGCTAGTCCTGTTTGATGCTCACTCGTTCCAGGGACTGCACTAGACATCGCTGTCTTTGCTTCCCCATCTTGCCTTTTATACATCGTATTTAATGCTTTTTGTCTATCAAAAGATCTAAATCCAGAGACTGCAAAAAGGAAAATCCGCTCATTATCGGCTTGCTGAAACATTTCCTCAAGTGCCACCGCTGCCTCTTTCCTCATCTTTTTCTTTTCTTGATCACCTTCACTAGAGTAACGTACTTTCGGAACAACTAAATCTGGCGGTCTATACCCATCTGGTAAACGCCTATTTTTATTCACAAGTACAAGCATCGAATTTGGATTACTAATGACTGCGATATCCCCATCCATATTAGCAATCGTTTCTTTAGCTTTCGGGAATATATTGTTTACATTCACTTCCCGCGCCTCTTTTTCCTTGTACATCTTATAATTTATTCCTGCTACTCCAACAATCAGTATCATTGCTATGGTACCAAGTAGTGCCCATCTTTTTTTCATATAACGACCTCTTATTTTAATAATTTGGCCATTTCATACTCATCGATACCTTTTCCATCGATGATAAGAGCAGATTTTTTGACACCTTCTTGTGCAAATCCAATTTTGCTATATAGTGCCTGAGCTCTTGTATTGTGGGCCATTACCGTTAATTCTAAACGCCATACATCATGTAATCTTGCCCACTTCTCTACTTCTTTAAACAAACTCGTTCCAATACCTCGGCCACTATACTCTTGCAAAATACCAATTACAATGCCTGCCACATGTCTCTTTCTTTGAATATTATTTCCATTAACTAGAATAAACCCTACTATTCTCTCTTCTTCAACTGCTACAAATATTGTCGCATATTCATTTTCTATAAAACGGTGGACCATCTTTTCTTGTTGATCTACTGTCGTTTTTCTTTCTCCTAGTTCGTATAACATAAATTTCGTCTCTTCGTCCAATTGCTTATTTAATTGCAAAAACGATGTTGCATCTTCTACTCTAATCTCTCGTATCACCTTGATCTCCTACCCATCCTGTTAGTTGAAAACTTTCCTTGTAAAAAGATTTTCTCCACTATTCCGAAAATCCCTTTCTAAATTTCTAACTATAAATAGACAAATTTCGATATCAATATAATAATAGGGAATTTTGTCTATAATGTGACATCTCTCTCTACCTATAGATTATGAACAAACAAAATAAACGTAAGCTTCTCGCTTACGTTTTTCCCGTATTAACGGGTATCCCGATTGATGAGGGCTAATTAAATTCCCACTTTATCCATTCACTTTTTCCGCTTGCCAAAAATACCCTCCAAATGCTTTAGCAAGAACATCAATCGATCTATTTAATTCTTCCTCTGTATTATCTACGCCACCAACTTCAATTAAAATCGCCTGTCCTGATAAGTCTTGATTATAGACTCCATTTCCTGTTTGGAATCCTTTTTGAATGACACCACGGCTCACTCCTGGATATTTCTTATTAATTTCCTCATGAAGAGCTGTTGCTAATTGTAAGTTCTTTTCATAATTTTTATTTCCTTTCCCAATTACAAAAGCAAGCTTTGCATATGGTTTATCTCCAATTGTTTTTGTCGTGACATTTTTCCGTGCACTATCACGGTGCAAATCGAAAAAATATTGGAGTTCTTTATTACCAGCCATCGCTTCTTGTACAATTTCTCGTGACAGTTTATAAGAACTATTACTATTTAATCCTTTACTTATTAATTTTTGACCAACATCAGTTTTATCGTTAGTAGCACCGATTCCTTCGCCTTCTAACTGTTCACGCAATCGATCGCCAACTATTGAAATATTCGTTACAGAACTCGTTGCTTTATTTGGATTTGGATCATTCGTTAAGTTGAGTAACGGCAAATAAGATTCCCAGCTATGTGAATGATAAATAAATGCAACTTGTCTTTTTCCCGTCGTTTGAGATGGTTGTTTCTTCTCTTTATTCGGATCAGGCTTAGGAACTTGTCCAGCTTCCCCAGTCCGTTCCTTCACTACTTCTTCAAGAGGAACACTCGATTCTATCGGTAAGTTGGAGTAATTTGTTCCTTCACCTGCTATAACGATTTCTGTATCATACTTCCCAAATCCCGGAAGTTCTTTCCCGACAAAACTACGTACATCATCAAAACGAATATTCGTAGCCATCGAAAAGAGGAATGAAGAAATAGAAAAGTCTTGATTCAAATTCCGGTACTCCTGTGTAAAATAATGATTCTCTTTCCCAATAACATACATGTAACCATTCATTGATAACTCATTTAACCAATTATATAAATACGTTGACTTTGTCTCTTTCATGGAAGTTACCATTACACTAATAAGAAAGAAAGTCGCTAATACCGTAGTAATAACAAATATAATTAACTTGCGTACACTTGTTAATTTCACGTAAAAAAAGCCTCGATTCATACTATCACCCTCTCTATTTCAAGTTATGTACAAGCTCTAGAGAATAGACCGCTTAAATTCCGGCTATATTGTTAATGAGGTGAAATGAATTGAAGCTACTAATAGGAGCATTACCAATCGCTTTATCAATTACTTTTTATTTACTTGCTGTACATCCTAAAATTCGTATTGTGCTACATATTTTCGCATACTTAGCACTGTATGTACTCGGGACAATTATTTCTATTAATATATATGATGTTTTAATGCAGGGCCTTGTTTTCATGACAAGCATTCATGGAATTTTACTAAATCCATTTTTTCTACTTGCAGGAGCATATATAGGTATATACACTTTGTACTTAATTTTGTCTCAAATTATTATGAAACTAATGAATATAAAAAATGGAGCGTAACGAAATGCAGCCACCATTCATCTGTCATACATGTAAAAAAAGAATAGCAAGAAAGAAAGATCTTATTACCTCTACATGGCATTTCCGCTTTTATTTATTTCACAACACATGTTTCAAAAATCAGCAATTATTTGTCTCACGTTTTATTCCTATAAATACACTCTTTAGTTGCTTTCTTATTATATATGGACTTATTGCTGGTAGCATTCTAATGTTCACGGAGCCATCTATCGTTTGGCTTATTTTTTTGCTTCCTATCTTATATCGGTTTCTTTCCTATTATTACGTTAAACGTTTTTTCTCTAAATAACTAGTAGACTGACCTCTAGGAATGCTTAAACACTCCCATTCATTTTCTTTTAACATTTTGCCCATGTAAATAATCTGTCCAATATGCAAAGCATAATGAGAAATTTGTCTTTCAATTGCTTGTATGACAGTAAGTGCTTCACCGCGAATGTATACTGTCTTTAATAAGTGTTCATGCATTATAGTATTCATCGTTTTAAAAACGTATTCCCACCCTTCTTGCCACGCTGCAAGGGCTTCTTCCTTAGAACGATAGCCCCCTTCAAATTCACCATCTCGGTTACGATCTGTTTTTTCACCATCAGACGTTAAAAAATCCGTCCATCTTGAACGCATATTACCATGTAAATGCTTAATAATAATCGCAATACTATTTGTCTCCTCATGAGAAGACCACATTATTTGTTCATAAGATAATTGAGAAAGTACTCGTTCTCCTTGGTTTTGTGTTGCTTTGAAATTCGAAATTGCACATTTTAAATACTCTCGTCCAATATCCAAATTAACACCTACCTTCACACTAACTAATTTTCGTTCCATTCGGTAGTTCCATATTAGGCTGAAGTAAAACAACATCGTCAGCTTCAGGAACTCCGCCAAGTACAAGCACTTCCGATTTAAATCCTGCCACACGCTTTGGTGGGAAATTCACTATAGCAACGACTTGTTGACCGATCAAATCTTCTGGATTGTATCTTTTCGTAATTTGAGCACTTGATTGCTTAACCCCTAACTCTCCAAAATCAATCTCTAACTTAATTGCAGGAACCCTCGCTTCTTTAAATTCCTCCGCCTTTCTTACCGTCCCAATACGCAAATCCAAAGTTAAAAAATCTTCAAAACTAGCCATTTTATCAATCCTCCCAATTATTACTTAGACGAAACATAAAAATCCCCTTCAAAAAAAGAAAGGCGCCTAGGCACCTTTCTTTTGTAACTCACTTGATTCATTTGATTTATAGAAGAAGAAACCGAGAACCCCGCCAACACATGCTGGGATTAACCATCCTATTCCTTCTTTATATAATGGTAACATTTGTAGTACATTTGAAACCCCGTCAATTTTTATGTTCGCACTTTCTAAGCCATTAAATAAACTAATTGACAATGCACCTAATATTGCACCAATATAAATTGTATTGCGCTTTCCAATCCATTTATGGAAATATGAAAGCACGATTAATACAATTGCAACTGGATAAATGATCATTAACACTGGTAAAGTTACTGCGATTAATTGCGTCAATCCTAAGTTAGATACAATTAAACTAAATACACATACTATTGTTACAATCGTTTTATGCGAAAATTTCGGGAATAAGTTTGTAAAGAACCCTGCACAGGCAGATGCTAATCCAACCGAAGTCGTTAAACAAGCAAGTGTAATAACAAGTCCTAATAAAATTTTCCCACTCGTTCCATACAACTCATTTACAACATTCGTTAATATAAGACCACCGTTCTCTGAAACACCAAGTGATGTACTTGTTGAACCTAGATAAGCAAGTGATAAATATATTAACGTTAAACCTATTACAGCAATTACTCCTGATACGACTGTTATTTTTGCAATTTGTCCGCTCTCTTTTATTCCTTTTGAGCGAATAACTTGTACAACAACAATTCCAAATACAAGAGCACTAATTGCATCCATCGTTAAATACCCTTGAATAAACCCACCAAAGAAAGCATTTTCTTTATAAGCAGCTAACGGTTCCGCCGGTGTTCCAATCGGATCAATAATTGCCTTTCCGACAATAACAGCAACTATTAATACTAACAACGGTGTAAGGAACTTTCCAAACCAATCAACTAATTTAGATGGATTTAATGATAAATACCACGTTACTCCGAAGAAAACTATAGTGTAAAGGAACAGCATGTACCATTCTGAAACCATTGCTTCTGATAAAAACGGCTTCATTCCCATTTCAAATGAAACAGCTCCAGTACGCGGGATCGCAAAGAATGGTCCAATTGCTAAATAACTAACCAGTGGAAAAACAAACGCAAATATAGGGTGAACTCTAGAAGATAGCGCTTTCAAGTCCCCCTCTACAAACGCCACAGCTGTGACAGCCAATAGGGGTAATCCGACTCCCGTTACTAGGAATCCAATTGTAGCAATCCAAACATTTTCTCCTGCTTGTTGACCTAAAACTGGCGGAAAAATTAAATTTCCTGCTCCTAAAAATAATGCAAATAACATTAAACCGATTGCTAGCGTATCACCTGGCCTTAATCGTCCCTTCATCTCTTTCATTTGCATAGCACTTTTTCATTGTTTTTCTCTATTCTCACAATATGCTATGCATCCTCCTCTCTGTTCATAATCATAAAATATGCCCCTTACAAAGCAATGTCTTTCTCCATAATTTCTCCATTCCCCTTTTAATTACTCTAAAAGATAAATTTTGATTTTTTTGAAAATTTAAGTCGTTAGAGTGTTATAACGTGGAGTTTAGTTGTCAGACCTCTTTGTTTTTATCACACATATAGTAACATATTTGGCTGAAAAATAAAAACATATTTTTAAATAGAATTTTTTGAAAATCAAAATTATCCACACATACCTCCTTTATTTATTCTATTACGCAAATATTTTTAAAAATTTACGATTTTTATACTTTATTATATTTGAATATTTTTATACAAAAAAAGTGAAAGCCATCAAAAAATAAGATGGCTTTTACTTTTTAGTCTATCGTTTCAACTTCACGTGGATTCTTCATCTCTTCAACATACACAACTCTAAATCCATGATCTTCTAAATCCTTTAGCAATGTTTCTAATTCACTATCTTCAAACTCTTCTCCCAATGTAAACATAATTCTACGTACTAATAAAGCATCATTATCAAAAGTCATTAAACTTTGAATACCAGTGTATTTCTTTAGCACTGTCGATAATTTTTGAATGGCCCCATTATAATCTTGTGTTCCAATCATGACAGAATACTTACTAGAATGGACCCCCCATGCATCTTCTAATAGTTCAAAAACTTTTTTATGAGTCAAAATACCAAGGAAGACCCCTTTTTCATCAACTACTGATAAATACGGTAGTTTTTTAATTGTAAAAAATACTTTAAAGAAGGAAGAGTCTTCTCTCACGTACCCATTCTTATCGTTCAATAATTGTAATACATTATCTTCAAGTGAACCTTTATATTCTAAAATATCTACTTTGTATACATTCCCTAAAAACTTCTCTTTTTTTTCATCTAAAACTGGTACGCAACGATACCCCGTTTTATTTAAATGCTCCAGCATTTCCCCTATCGTAATTGAACTTGAGCAAAACAAAACTTCCCTCTTTGGCACATAATTCCCTTTAATCCTCATAAAAAAAGCCTCCTTATGCTAAAATACTTTCTGTGCCATAACTATATTATATTTTCAGAAAAAAATAAATATATTATTTTACTTTTCTGAAAATTATTCATTTTTCCGTCATAATTTATTCATTAATCATACACTTGTTTAAAGTGAAACTTTAATAAGTGGGGATTTTTCCACCCATTTATTATTAGCCTTCACCAATCGGGCTTTTATAGGCAGTTGATCTCCCCACCTAACTTCTACGCATTCGCCGAATTTTGAGGTGGAGTCTACTACCCGTTAAAGCGGGATAATCTCAGTATAGTATATTCTCTCTAACTTACTTCGAGAAAAATGTGTTGTAACTTCATCCGAAAAAAGCTAAAATAAGAATAAGAATTTTCTGAATATTCAAAGAGCAGGTGATTGAATGTCCTTATTGCGCTCACATATATGTAAATTTATAGCCGGTGTTTTGATTATTTTTGTCATAAGTCCTCTTCCAGCATTATTCATTACACATAATTATTCCTACTTAACTGGATTTGTAAGTATTTTCCATAATTTAGTGCAGTCTTCTTCCATTTCAATTCCAACAATTGATTGGATGCATGAACCTATCCTTTTCTCAGCAAATCAGCTTATACATACACAGAATATAATACATACCTCTAGCCATTCGTCACCACTGTTCCCCTACATATGGGAAATATATTTTTTATCGATCGTTCGTTTCACATTCACTCTTGTAATCGGTTTCTTTATAAGTCTAGGAATTGGCCATCTATTTTTAAAAGCACCAAACTCATTAAAAAAGTGTAGTTCTTTATTTCGCTGGATACCGTATTCTTTTGGCACTGTGATATTACAATGTTTAATCCTATTATCACTTCTCTACATCGCAAAATTCATAAAGTTTCCTTTCTTCTCCTCTTTTATCATCGTATGTAGCACTTCTATGATAATCGTTATGCAAGCAATTAAAAAATGGCTACCGTTCTTAAATACTACTAATGAATACGAAATAAAAAATTCATCTTTCCTTGTTGATACGTTATTTATTGCGCTTACTTCCAATCATAAATCTATTTTGAGTTCCATTATTCTTTCATTCGTTTTTATGGAATGTATTTTTCATACAAATGGACTATTACAATTTATCGTCCAATTTGGCAAAAATGCACCTATAGTTGTCACAATTGGTTTATTACTACTTTATATTCCATATAGCATCTTATCGTTTCTCCAAGCTTTATGGACAACAAACTACGCTAAACAGAACACGTATACTTTAACTAGAAGTATTTCGAAACCATAACATAGAATAACCGTCTACCTAAATTAAAAGTAGACGGTTATTCCTATTATATAGAGGACAAAATAACAACAAATTAAAAAACTACTAGTAAAACCTACCATTATTTACCCATTTTCTTTGACTAATCTTTTCATTTAGATTTATTATAAACGTATAACATAATTGCAGGAGGTGACATCTTTATTCCAAAGTAGGAATAAAGAACACACTTGGACATATTAAATATTTTTCTCATCTTTATACTTATCCTTATTTCTGGTTTTTTCGTTGCTTCAGAATTCGCTGTCGTAAAAGTACGAAAAAGTCGAATTGACCAGCTTGCTAATGAAGGTAATAAACAAGCATTAGCTGCAAGAAGCGTTTTATCTAACTTAGACGTTTATTTATCTGCTTGTCAGCTCGGTATTACTATCACCTCTTTAGGACTTGGTTGGCTTGGTGAACCAACTGTAGAACATTTACTACGACCACTATTTGAAAAAATCAATATTACTGGAACAATGGCTAACACGTTATCCTTTATTATTGCTTTTAGTGTGATTACTTTTTTCCATGTTGTATTAGGCGAGTTAGTTCCTAAGTCTTTCGCAATCCAAAAAGCTGAAGCAATCACATTAAAATTTGCAAAACCGCTTATTTTGTTTGATAAAATTATGTATCCATTCATTTGGTTACTGAATAGTTCAGCTGTATTTTCCACTAAATTATTAGGTTTAGAACCTGCAAAAGAAAATGAACTTGCTCATTCCGAAGAAGAACTACGACTCATTTTAGGTGAAAGCTATAAAAGCGGCGAAATTAATCAAACCGAATATAAATATGTAAATAATATTTTTGAATTTGATGATCGTGTTGCTAAAGAAATTATGGTACCTAGAACTGAAATGGTTTGTTTATCTACTGAAAATACGTTAGAAGAAAATATGAAAATCGTTGCAACTGAAAAGTATACACGTTATCCTATTATTGAAAAGGATAAGGATGATATTATCGGAATGATAAATACGAAAGAGATTTTTCATAATCAAACAAAAGGCATTTACAAACCACTTGATGCCTACATACATCCTGTTTTAACTGTATTTGAAACAGTTCCCATTCGTAAAACGTTAATACATCTCCAAAAGAACCGCGTACAAATGGCGATTGTTATGGATGAATACGGTGGAACTGCTGGCCTTTTAACGATGGAGGATATTCTCGAAGAAATTATCGGAGAAATTCAAGATGAATTTGACGCAGACGAATCACCAATGATTGAAAAGCGTACTCCTAAGCTTACTGTTTTAGATGGGAAAGTACTCATTTCTGAAGTAAATGATATGTTTGGCCTACATATCGATGAAAGTGATTTAGATACAATTGGTGGTTGGCTTCTCTCTCAATCAATTGATTTAAATATTGAGGCTGGCTATTCAGTTGAATATGATGGTTTTCAATTTAAAGCATTAGAACTTGATGGGCATCAAATTAAAAAGATTGCTGTACATAAATTAGATACTACAAAGGAGCTATAAAGTGACTGTTTTACTAACAATTTGTATCATTGCTTGTTTCATTGTTTCATTTCTTGCCTTTATATACCCCATTATCCCTGGCATCCTTGCCGTATGGGCTGGCTATTTCATTTATCATTTTGGAATAAATGGCGGAGAGTTAACGACATCTTTTTGGATTATTCAAGTCATTTTTACACTCTTCATTTTCGTTGCTGACTTTATTGCAAATGGATACTTCCTAAAAAAATACGGAAGTACAAAATCGGGCGAACGTATTGGCATGGTTTCTATCATTGTCGGATCGTTCTTCTTCCCACCATTCGGGCTTATTATCATACCGTTCTTATCTGTATTTATTACGGAACTAATGCATAAAAAGGCGCCAAAAGACGCCCTTTTAGTCGGAATTGCAACTGTAGTCGGTTTTTTAAGTAGTACAGTAGCCAAAGCCATTCTCCAAATCATTATGATTATCATCTTTGTATGCTATATCATTTTTTAGCCATCCCTATTTTGGGATGGTTTTTTAATATGAAATACCTACTCGGCTTTTCTCGTATAAGCTTTTATTACGTAAACTCCATGTAAAATGAGCGGTATCACCAACTGTGATTTCCGATCCATCTGTTGGCAACATATCTTTTTCAGTTCGATATACACCTGTTACATCACCATCTATTAAATGAGTCGGACAAACAACAGTCCAACATAGTTTACTATTATTCAGCGCTTCATAAGCAGCTAAGTGATCTTCCGCAGCTGTTGTCATTTTTCTTTTCGATTCTTTTGATTGAAAACGATATATACTTGGGTTTGTTCGCGCTTGTAAAATACCAGCCGTTCCTATTGTAACAATTTTTTTTATGCCCTCTTCTTCCATTTGCTTTATAATAATCGGTATACTCTTCTCTAACGTCCCATTCCGATCAGTTCCAAGAGCACTAATTACAATATCACATCCTTTAATTGCTTCCTTTATATCATCTCCGCTTAATACATTTCCCTTAATAACATGCAACCTTTCATGCTCTATTTCCACTCTACTCAAATCACGAACTAATACCGTTACTTCATATGAATCTTGTAATGCCAATTTCATAATGTGTGATCCTACTCTACCTGTCGCCCCTAATATACATACTTTCATTTACTTTCTCCTTTTCAATTCTTTCTCTCTATTTTTCCGCAAAACTTACAAATACGCAACAAAAAAGCTCCCTCATATATGTGAGGAAGCTCTATTATCCATTTATTTCTTTTCTTTCGAATCAGAAGACTTGTCTGTTCCGCTTGTTTCTTTATCTTTCTTTCCATCTTGCTGCGAAGTTGTGTCATCCTCTTTCTTTTTATCCTCATCTTTACTACAACCTACCATTAATAAAGAACTTGCAAGTGCCATAGCAGTTAATGACTTAACCCATTTGTTCATTTGCGTTTCCTCCCTTTGATAGAATATGTACAATCCCATATTACTCTTTATTTTTAAAGGAAAGATTTAAAAATAGTAAAGATATAGTAAATTATTGTAAATTTTCTGATAACATAACCAATTTTTAATCCCCCCCTCTAATTAGACATAAAAAAACTAAGGCGCCTTTCATTCCACCTTAGCTTTTCACGCAAATTTTTCATTTTCATATACATGTTTAATCTTATATTCCTTCTTCACAACATATTGCCAAACATTATATGCGTAACGATTCATTTTCACAAAACAATTTTCCAGAAAAGAACGAAACTCCGGGTTCGCAACTTCTACTGCCACTTGAGCAAACTTTAATGCTAATCGCTTCAAATGTGTAATATAACAAATAGCAATCCCCATATCCCCTGTATATTCATTATCTGTTTCCCTATCCATTTCTGTAAATTCCGGCCACATTTGTTTACAAGTTATATGCTGTACATTTTCTCCTTCTTGAAAATTTACTTGTTCATTATATGCTTGCAACATATACGGTAAATGATGCTTTAAAATATCCTTTAATTCTTCATCTCGAACCTTGCCCGTGTACTCTCCAACTTTATATATAAGTGTGTAACTATATGTCATCAATTCTTTCATACAATCCATTAAAGTGCCTCCCTTCCTATTTTCCATCTATATACTATAAATATGATGCGATAACATTCGCTATTCTTCCTAGAAACCAATCCCAGCGACTAATTTTCTCAAAATCTTCTTCTGAAAATCGTTTTGACTTATGAAAGTCTTCTTTTAGTCGATTCCAGACATCAGCAACGACTGTCTTATCATATATGACACAGTTTGATTCGTTATTTAAATAAAAGCTTCTATTATCAAAATTCGCTGTACCAATATCGACGATTTCCTCATCAATGATTGTCACTTTCCCATGAAAAAATCCGTTTCGATATTGATAAATCTCCGCCCCAGCATCTAACATATCTTTCAAATGAGGATAGGCAGCTTGTTTTAACAATACGGCATCACTTTTAAAGGGAACGAGAATTTTCACACGGACACCACGATTTAATGCATCTTTCAGTCCTTTTACCATTTCTTTACTCGGTACAAAATATGGTGTAGCAATAATTAAGGAGTGTTTTGCCTTCTTTAATAGTGCACTGTACTTTTCCCATAAGCCTTTTCCATTCGAAAATATATATTGATATTTTACATTTCCTTGTACAGGTAACTCTTGACGTATAGGGACCTTTTCTCCCGTATCTTCTTGCCAATCTTCCGCAAATTTCCGTTCCATATCAGTAGCTCCATTCCCTTCGATGCGTACATGATAATCACGCCACGGACCAAATTTAGGATCCTGCCCAAGATATTCCTTTCCGATATTGAAGCCACCAATGTACGAAACTTTCCCATCTATAGTAACAATGCGTCTATGATTACGTTGATGCAAAGAATAAAATAAGTTTTTTAATTTAAGTTTTTTACTAAATGTAAACTTCACGCCTTTTTCTTTTAATTGATTAATTATCTTTTTCTTAAGCTTATATCCGCCAATGCGGTCTACTGACAATTTCACATCTACTCCGCTAGATGCTTTTTTCTCTAATAATTGTAAGAATTCTTTGCTTACCTCATCTTTACCTACAATATAAAAATGAATATACACATTCTTTTCTGCACGATTTATATTCTCAAATAAACTTCTATATAACTCGTCACCGTTCGTATATAATTGAAAATCCCCTGACCGAATTTTTTCTAATTCATATCCACTAGCCATTTTCTTCCCCATTTCCACATCAACGTTCATCCATATGAATACACCTATAAAACAAATTATTACAATTAAAAAGTGCTTCATGGATACGTTCCTTTCTCTAACTACTGTTATTCCTATATCTTTCCTTTTTTTAAACATTATCATACAAAAAATATGTCATTGCATGATATACGTCCATATCAAACAGGAGCTCATCTGCATATTGTATGTTGTATCTTAAAATAAAGGAGGAAATAACAATGGGCTTCGCACATGGTAATGGATTTGCGCTACTAGTCGTATTATTTATCCTCTTAATTATCGTCGGTGCTGCTTGCTTCTGCTAAGCAGTTATTGTAATACGATATGGGGATGAAAAAACTATGAAAGCGGACACCTATTTTAGGTGTCCGCTTTTCATTTCAAAAATCTCCTAGCCTATAAAAAAAATAGTACCACTAGGAAAGTATTTTACATCAAAAAGTTAGCAGTGTAGCTACCTTCTTACTCTCTGCCTTACGAATATGGCGCTGTTCTGCACGTAACACAGCAATTCGATGCAATTCTTTCTCCTCTTCTGTCTCAGGGATAACACGCGGTACAGGGACTGGATTATTCTCCTTACTAAGCGCAACAAAAGTAACGAATGAAGTTGCTGCTACACGTTTTTCACCTGAAATTAAATCTTCTGCTACTACTTTCACAAATATCTCCATAGAAGTTCTTCCCGTCCAAATTACGAAAGATTCATAACTAACACAATCTGAAGAACGTACTGGATATAAGAAATCTACCCAATCCATAGACGCTGTGACACATTCCATTCTCGAGTGTCTCGTTGCTGAAATTGAAGCAACCATATCCATCTCCGCCAATATCTTTCCACCAAATAGCGTGTTATGATCATTTAAATCCGTTGGAAATACTCGACTCGTTTTAAAAACTCTTGATTCATTAGCTGTTTTACCCTTTACTTCAGTCATTGTTATCACCCCTTTAATTATATATCCCTAATATCCAAACATTTACTACATCTCATGAACTACACGTTTAATATTAACAATTTTTAGAACTTTTAGTCCACAAAAAAGAACCGATTTTATCAATCGGCTCCTCTAAATACATATTGTTCTTTCGGCTGTTCAACTTTATTCCATTTCGTTACTTCTAACACTGGAATATTCGCATGAAACGGCTGATAAAATTCAGTTGAAATTTCTCCTTCCACCTGAATCCAATCATCATTTTTCCACTCTACACCTTCTGGTTTTTTAACTAACATACCATATACACCCGAATCCGCAACACAATGTATAATACCGAAACGGAATAAGAAATATTGTTCCTTTTTAGAAGAATCATCTCGGAAAACAAATCCTTTATAAGACAGGGTTTTACCAGTAAATTCACCAGGATAATTATAAATTGTCTCCATACCCTTTAAGAAATCTTCATCTTTTAAAGTGATATTGTCTTTCGTAACAAACTCTTTCTTCCCTTTTTCCATTACACCACGATATCCTTCTTTCCCGTAATAAATACTCGTATCCGGTCTTAAGAATTGTCTTGTCATAAATGGATCTTTACTTTCCGCTTGTGCAACAGGAAAGTGAAATCCCTTCGCCTTAACAATGTCCGAATCTAATGTTGCAATTGGGAAAAACAATCCTGAAATAATCGGAAAACAGAACAGAATATAAGAAAACGTTCGTTTCCACCATGTATTTTCATCTTTCGAATGATCGTGCCCACAATGGCTATGATCACAATTGCAATCATGTTTCTCTTTTTCCTTTTGATGCTCTTTCTGGAAAACGATAATAATTTGTATAATCGTTAAGAAACCTAAAATAATAGCTGCCGTTTTTGATAAATAGGCATACTTCATATTTATATACTTCGTAATGTTACCGGAAATATGAAGCTGTCCAATTAAAATTGTAAAACCTAATAATATATATGCTCGAAACATAACCTACCACCCCATCGCATAAATGAGTAGTGAGCTTGCATAAACAACAAGTGTAACTGTAACCGTCACAACAATTACAAATTTTGTTTTAAATGTCGCAAGCATCATAAACATATTTTTAATATCCACCATCGGTCCATATACGAGGAACGCGACTAGTGACGCTGTTGAAAATGTACTTTGGAATGAAGAAGCAATAAATGCATCTGCCTCTGAACAAAGTGATAAAATGAAAGCAAGTCCCATCATAACAGCTGATGAAGAAAACGGACCTTGTCCAATTGCAAGCAATGTTGAAGTTTGTACAAATGTTTGAACCGCAGCTGCAATTAACGCACCTAGCACTAAATATTTTCCCATTGAGAAGAATTCCTCAACAGCATGTGTACATACATCCCACATTTTTTTACGTAACGGACGCTTATGATTCACTTCTGGGAAGTGATCATCTCTTAATTGATGTTCTTTAAACATAAATGATAATATAATTCCAACGATAATTGCTACGATAATCGCCACAATAGAACGATACCATACCATGTGCATACTACTTCCAAAAGCAACATATGTTGCAAATAATACAACTGGATTAATAATCGGTCCAGTTAACATAAATGCAATTCCTGCATAGGGTGGAACCCCTTTTCCGATTAATCTTCTTACAATCGGAACAATTCCACATTCACACCCAGGAAACATCATACCTAAAAAAGTAGCTAATAAAACAGACAGAAATCGGTTCTTCGGCATCCATTTTGCCACCATATCTTCTGTCACAAACATTTGAATGAATCCTGAAATAAATACACCAATTAGCACAAATGGAAGTGCTTCGATTAATATTGAGATAAAGATTGTATTCATTTGCAGGAATGCTTTCGGTAATTGAAACAATTCCATGATGTATTTCCTCCAACTTTTCATTAACAATATGTAATTTTAACCCCATTTCATTATTTGAACAAGAGTTATACGGAATTCATAACCTTCATACACATTACATTTTACAAGTTATATTCTATTCCAAAATTGAGATTTCATAGCAAAAAAGCTGCGCTAACACAGTTTTATAACTATGCTAGCGCAGCTTTCCTATCATTAAAAGTAACGTTTCTTCCAAAAAACAAATGCTAAAGTGAAAGATAATGTTACACATATTATAAGTACAATTACAAAACCATATGCTTCCCCTTCAAATGGAACCTTTACATTCATTCCAAAGAAACTAGAAACCATCGTTGGTAATGATAAAATGATTGTAATAGAAGTCAACAGTTTCATAACACTATTTAAATTGTTAGAAATAACCGAACTAAATGTATTCATCATTCCACTTAAAATGTGACTATATATTTCCGCCATTTCAATAGCCTGTTTATTTTCAATTAATACATCTTCTAGTAAATCTTGATCGTCTTCATACATTTTCAAAAATGTACTGTTTCGCATTAATTTTTGAATTACAATTTTATTTGCCTTTAATGATGTTGTAAAATAAACTAAACTTTTTTCAAGGCCGAGCAATGTGAAAATTTCTTTATTTTTCATCGACTTATTTAATTGGTGCTCTAAATCGATTGTTTTTCGATTAATTTGCTTTAAGTATCTTAAATAATAAGTAGAAATTGTATATAAGAGCTGAAGTGCGAAGCGCGTCTTTTTAAACGTATAAAATTCTTTAATACGTTGATTAATAAAGCGTTCAAAAATTGGATTTTCTTCTAAGCAAATAGTAACAAAACAATCTGGCATTACAATCATACCTATTGGAATCGTGTCATAAATTGAATTTCCTTCTTCATCATGTCTGACTGTCGGAATATCCACGATAATTAAAGTATTATTGTCTTCCTTTTCAATACGAGAGCGTTCTTCATCATCCAAAGGGTCTTTAATGAAATCTAAGTCTACATTTAAAGTTTGTACTAGATACTGAATTTCTTCTTCTGTTGGATGAAGTACATTAATCCAGCAGCCCTTTTGCATTTCCTCAATCTCTTGTAGTTTTCCGTTTCGGTCTGTTAAATAAATATTTAACATACTATCACCCCGATTCTTTTTACATGTGGGAATCTACCTCACTTAAACAACAGTTTTTGAACCGCTATTTTCAGCATATGAAACAAACGATTAAATTTCAATAGAAAAATTATTTTGAAAACGTTTTTTTAAGAAAAATCTTGTAAACATAGAAAAAGACAGAGTGTTCTCTGCCTTTTAAAAAGCTTATGTTGCCTTTATAACATATTTAGAAAGCATCCACAAGTTAAAGCCGACTGAAATCGTATAGCCAGCGTATGTTGAAATGATAAAACTTACATAATCAAAATACGGTAGCAATACAATATTTAAAACTATCTTCACAGTTATTCCGATTACTAATCCTAGCACTGTTTTCTGTTGTTGATTAATTCCTTGTAACATGGCAGCGGTTACTGTAAACAGTGAGAATAGTATACAAGCAGGAGCATAATACTGCAAAATAGTACTGCCCATCTCTGGATCATTTCCAGCACCAAATAAAAGAGTATATACTGGTTTTGCTAAAACCATCATTCCAATCGCCGCCGGTACAGTAATTCCTACCACTAATAAATTTGTCCTTGTAAAGTGTTTATACAGTAGCTTCTCATTTCCCGCTGTATAAGCTTTCGTCATTTCAGGTACAAGGGACATACTAAAAGCCGTTGCAACAGAAACCGGGATAAGTACAACCATCTGAACAAGACCAATTATCGCATTAATCTTTTCAGCTTCTCCTTGCATATATCCTATTTGTATAAGTAACTTATTAATTGTAAATGTATCAATTGTCTGATACAACGGAATTGCTAAACCAACCACAACAAACGGTATTGAATATGTAAAGAGCTCCTTATATAACGAGAAAAAAGATTTCGTTGTTTGTGGTATACTTACCATCTCTTTTTTCTTTAAGTGCCTTCTCCTCTTTACATAATACGCACTTAAAACCGTTAATCCACCTATAGCTCCCATAAATGCACCAAACGTTGAAATACCGACCGCTAGCGAAATAGACTCTTTTAAAACATATAAAACGACAAAACTTCCTATTAAAATGGTTAAGACCCGAAAAAATTGCTCTACAACTACACTTAGTGCAGAAGGTCCCATCGATTGAAATCCTTGAAAGAAGCCCCTTAATAAACTCATTACTGGTACAAGTATTAGCGCAAAACTTACAATTTGAATGTTATTAGTGACCGCCGTTATACTATTTCCGGTTTGATCATTTCCATCAATTACAAGTTTAGCTAAATGTGGAGCTAATATATATAGTGTAAAACATGAAATAACTCCCATTATAAACATAAAAACGATACCACTCTTTAATACTCTTTTAACCGTATGATAATCATTGAGTTGATCATATTTTGATACCATTTTCGAAACGGCAAGTGGCAATCCCATCGTTGCAATACTGAGCATAATTGTATAAGGACGGTATGCATACGTATATAATACGTACCCACTCGTACCCACCATTGCTGTAAATGGTATAATATATATGAACCCTAACATTTTAGATATCATCGTTGCCATCGTTAAAAATATCGTTCCACGTAAAAACGGTGATCCTTTCATCACATTCCCCCGCTACGCTTTATTATTACACATTATGGACAACTCCTTTTTTTTAGAACCGAAACAATTAAAAAAAGCCAATGAAAAATCATTGACTTTAATGAGTTGTTTTTCTCTTTTTCAAAAGCTTTAAACCGAAGTATAAAGCAATAAAGAAAACCGCACCTATAATTATGTAATGTGTGTAATCAGATGCATATTCTTTAATATGTCTCCAATTTCCACCAAGCTTTTCTCCTAAATATATAAAAAGAATTGACCATGGAATAATCGCTACTACTGTATACAGTGTAAAGAGCTTTAACGGCATCTTTGCTAATCCTGCTGGAATAGAAATTGCATGACGTACAACTGGGATAAAACGTGCCGAAAATATCACTCCAGCTCCATAACGCTTAAACCAATTTTCTGCTATGTCTAAATGATGTTTATTAATAAGCAGATATTTCCCAAACCTCTCAACAACCGGACGCCCTCCGTAGTATCCAAGCCAGTATAAAAAGATTTGCGCTAAAGTACCACCGATTGTTCCGGCAATAACAGCACCGACAAAACTAATTTTCCCTTCTGCCACTAAAAATCCAGCATACGAAAGTACAATCTCACTTGGGATAATTTCAATCATTAAACCTAGTGCTACTCCAAAGTATCCTAGACTTGCAAAGAATTGCAATAACTGATCTATTATATTCGCTAACATATTCTTTTCTATCTCCTTTTTTCTTCACATACCCTCCCATTATCACATAAAGATTGCCATCTGCCAATATAATCATGTGAATCTCTTCACCTAACTCATAGACTTTAAAGAAGACTACACTAGACTCTTTTTTGTTATAAGAATATGTACAACCCTTCATCAATATACCCTAAAAGGATACTTGATTCATTTAATTAATCAAGTATCCTTTCCTTATTTCGATCTTTCATAAACGCAAACATTTCTTTAATCTGCCATTCGGTATTTCTAGCGATTGATAAATCAGGTATTTCATTTTCACTAAAAAAATCTATATCTTCTGTTTCAATACTTAGTTTCTTTTCTCCACCAACAATCTCACAACCTATAAAAATCTTATATATATGGGTTGCTGATGGGGACGGTTGATGTTTTTCTTTATCAAATATTGCTAGTAGCCTAAAATGATCTACTTTATAACCTGTCTCTTCTAATGCTTCTTTTGCTGCGACTTCTGTTGGCGTATAACCAATATCGGCCCATCCACCTGGCAATGCCCATTTCCCATCACTTTTTTCTTTCACAAATAATAATTTTTCATTTTGAAAAATTACTGCCCGTATATCAACTTTAGGTGTTTGATAGCCTGTCTCACTTGCAAATAAATTCTCTACTACTTCCCAATCTGTTTTTGTGTAATGTGACATCATCGCAATTGAAATGTCTCGTAATTGTTGGAAACGCTCTAGATCATACACATCTTTGGAGTACGTTAAACCTGCTTGTGCTATTGATTGTATTTGTTTTACCCAATCAATCCATTTAACCGTCATTTTTACACAACCCCATTCTACTAAATATTATTTCACTTTTTTCTTTCTCTATCTTTAGTATACAAAAAAAGAGATTGATAATGTTTCAATCTCCTTCAAAATCATCCCAATTCATGAAGATGTTCTTGTATATATTTTCTCCTTTTATTTATATATTGAAAAATCATCTCAGCCTCTTGATTAAAAACTTCTATTTTCTCTTTCATATATGGATCCTGAAGTAAATATGGACGAATGGATGCACACATATTTTCTACTTTTGGTTTTATAAAGGATTCTGTAAATTGTAATTCTAAAATTTCTTCTAATATATTTCGATATTGTTTTCTAAATACAGGTATATCTAACAATCTTGCACTTAACGTATTATAACCTTGAATACGAATATATTCATGATTAAGTGGTCTCCCTTGTACATCTCTCCCCCAAGTCGCATCATAATCCCACGGTATCACTTCAAATAAATTTGTCTCATCGTTATGATATAGTGCATAGTTATGAACGAAACCATCAAAGTTTTGCGTAAAAATAACTCCAGCTAACCATCGTAAATATTTATCTACATGTAGAAACTTCCCGATTTCTTTTTCATAATCTTCCCTCGACAAAGTATTCGCTTGAAATACAAATTCACTCAGTTGTTCTTCACTATTTTTATTCGAATATTTAAATTCATAACCCGCAAAGAGCTCTGTCTTAACATCTTTATCTCGCTCACTCATTAACGAAAAATTCGCATCATCATCTATCGCATAATAAATAGAACCACTCGGTAACCCTCTATTTTTCAAAAAGTTTTCATCAACTGATTCTAACTGTAAATACACACCTTGAATTTGACCATTAATTTTTATAAATACATGTTGTGATTTTGGCGAAAGTACACCAATATCATGAAAAAAATCTAAAGATAATTTATTTCGTATGAGAGACGGATCCATAAACTCAGAATTCAAATGAAACTCTTTCGCGCCTTGAAATTTTTTCGGTTTATAAAACATAACATGATAAGACTTTTTCTCAAATTCGCGAATATGAGCCCCTCGGTATACGATATCAATGTCATACTTCTTTTTTCCATAAGTTAATTTTGCTGGCACTGGACTATCTGACCAAATGTCCTTTTTCAATTCCACTAAGTACATTGGATGAACAAAAAAATCATATGAAGGCAGCATGTTTTCTCATCCCTTCTCAGTTCTCTTCATTCAATGTATGCGCCTTGCCTTGTCCATACATCCGCTATCATCTATTTATATAAAATTACACTCTTGTCCTGTTCAGAAAGAAGTCGAATCTCATATCATGTTAAGGAAAAAGAATACCTTTTCAATTTAACACTCGATAAGGAGGATTTCTATGAAACGTGATATTAGAAAAGCTGTTGAAGAAATCAAAAGTGCTGGTATGGAGGATTTCTTACACCAAGATCCAAGTACTTTTGAGTGCGATGATGATAAATTCTCTCATCATAAATGTACAACTGGATGTAAATGTACAACTGGGGGTAAATGTCCAAGAACAAGATGTACTCGCGTGAAACATTGTACGTTCGTTACAAAATGTACGCATGTAAAAAAATGGACATTCGTTACAAAATGTACTCGTGTACGCGTTCAAAAATGGACTTTCGTTACAAAAGTTACTCGTAGAAAAGAATGCGTTTTAGTTACAAAACGTACTCGCAGAAAACATTGTACGTTCGTTACAAAATGCATACGCTTTGAAAAGAAATTTTTCTGGACAAAACGAAGTTTCTGTAAAAAATGCGAATTCTTCCCTCACGGACACGGTAGCTCTTGCGATGACGATTGTGATCATGGTAAAGACTGTCACGATGACGGGCACAAATGGAATGATTGCAAAGATTGCAGACACAAGTCTTCTTCTTGCAAGAATAAAAAATTCGATCACTTCTGGTATAAAAAACGTAATTGCTAGTTTTTTATACCCACCAAAAAAGGCCGCATTGCGGCCTTTTTTACGTTTACTGAAAATGGCTTATATCTGCAAATTGTTTTACTTTACCAAGATCTTCATCAAATTCAATCACACTAAGACTCGCGCTATGCATAAATGGCTCTCCCCATACATGTTCAATTTCAACACCTGCAAAATGTCCTACAAGTAATTTCGCTGCTGCAGCATGAGAGACAATTAAAATATTTTCCCCTTTATGCTTTTCTAAAAAAAATTGTATCCCTTCAATTACTCTTTTATGAACGGCCGCAAAGTTTTCCCCTGATGTTGACTGAAAAAGATGTGGTTCATTCCAAAATAAATGTACTTCTTCTGGATATTGCATTTCCAAGTCAGCAATTGTTTGCCCTTCCCATATCCCCATGTTTATTTCATAGAAACGTTCATCTTCTATAATTGGAAGATCGCGTTCCCCTTTAATCAATTCAGCAGTATGAAGCGTTCTTTCGCTTGGACTACTATATATGGCATGGAGTGGTAAATCCTTCATACGCTCCCCTAATTGTTTCGCTTGTATCATACCATTCTCTGTTAATGCTGAATTTTTCCGTCCTTGCATCCGCCCTGCTACATTCCATTCTGTCTCACCGTGCCTTGTTACATATACCGTTGTCTTCATTTCACATGCCCCCTTACCATTTCGGCCGCGATTCCCACGGCTCTACTCTCCCTACAATCCATTCTGTGCATTTACTTTCAATTCCTTTTATAACTCCGTCAGCAATCTCTTCATGAGTAAGCCATCTTGCATATGTATCTTCTAAAATAAACCCTAATATAATTCTATAATAACTACATAATGTCCCACCTATTTTTTGTGACTTCGTACGCGATGCACTACTACCTAATATATGAAATAAACTATACTTTTCCGATGACAATTCAACCTCATTACAAATGAGTCGTAATGCATGCTTAGCACTCGAATGTACCCATGCAACAACTAATGTAATTGGACCATTCTGTTCAATTATATTTGTAATAGATCGCTTTAGATCATCGTCATTTTGATAATCTAAAGGAAGACATGTAATATTTTCTGGTGCGGAACTAGCTTGCTTAACATTTTCTAATTTCACTTCATCTCGTCCAATAACAGACACACGAAATCCTTGATCACAAAGCCACATAGAAACTTTCTTTAACATTCCTGTTCCACCAATTACAAGTGCATGCAACTTCTTCCCCCCTTAGTAAAATGTCATATGAGGTTTCTCATCTCTATAATAATTTAGACGGTCTTGTAACGTCCCTGAATGAAACTCAAATTTATGACCATCAGGATCAACAAAATATATAGACTCACAATCTCTCACATCACGCTCTCTTCCTTGTAAAATATGAACTTTATTTTCTTCTAATCGCTGCAGTAAGCGTTCAAAGTCTTCTTGTTCAACAGAAAATGCGAGGTGCGTATAAGATTGATGAATCTCCTTTCTTGGAATATGTGCCTCTTCGTTCAGTGCTATCCATACTCCACATATATTGAAATATGCAAGTTTTCTCCCTTTAACTAATAGTTCTCCTTCTAGCACTCTTTCATAAAACATAATAGCGTTTTCTAAATTTGATACTGAAAAACAAAGATGATTGATTCCTTTCAACACTCCACGTTCCTCCCTAAACAAATAAAAGATGAGCGAAAATTCACTCATCTTTTATTATACTATTTCTTTGTAATATATGCCCATTTATAACTAAAGTCGCCACCGAACGTATGGTTAGCAATACCATTTACATACGTCTTCTCTAAGTAAGCTGTACTTTGTTGGTACGTAGGAGAGATTGCAGCATCTTGACCAATTAAGATTTTTTCAGCTTCTGCAAGTGCTTTCCAGCGTGCTGCGTCATCTTTTAGTAGTTCTCCTTTTGATTTTGCTACTAAATCATCGTACTTCGGATTTGAATAATCCATTTCATTAAATGAGCTTCCAGTAACGAACATATCAATATATGTCATTGGGTCTGGATAATCTGGACTCCATGCAGATAATGAGAATTCATATTCAAATTTCTTTTCTAAATCTAACTTCTGCTTATATGGTTGTTGCTTCAAATTCACTTTAATACCAGGTAAGTTTTTCTCTAATTCTTCTTTAATAAAGTCGCCCACTTTTTTACGACTACCGTTATCATCATTTAGTAATTCTACTGTAATTGTATCTTGACCAAGTTCTTTCTTCGCTTCTTCCCACAGTTTTTTTGCTTTCGCAGCATTATCTTTACTGTCACGGAAATTTTTATTTACAGTACGGAAGTCTTTTCCATCTGGTCCTGTCGTAAACTTTTCAGGTACTAAGAAATACGCTGGCAATGATCCATCATTCAAAATTACATCCGCAATTCCTTTTTTATCGTACGCTAAATCAATCGCCTCACGAACCTTTTGATTTTTAAACGTTGCATTTTTTTGATTAAAACGTAGGAAATACATACGTGGGTCTAGCTTCGTTTTAAATTCATCTGGTTTATTCTTTTTATATTTGTCTACAAACTCAGAACTTAAAATGACACGGTCTGCTTGATCACTATCATATAAATTTACCCCAGTACTTGTCTCTTTTACTATACCCACATTAATTTCTTGTAATTTTACAGCATCTTTATCCCAATAATTTGGGTTTTTCTTTAACTGGTAACTTTGTTCATGTTTCCATTCACTCATTGTAAATGGTCCATTGTACAATAATTTATCTGCTTCTAATCCGTATTTATCCCCTTGTCCTTTTACATACTTTTCATTTAATGGGAAGAATGTAGGGAACGAAGTAAGCTCAAGGAAATAAGGTGCTGGTTGCTCTAATTCTACTACCAACGTTTTATCATCCTTCGCTTTAACACCTAATTGATCCGACGGTACTTCTCCTTTATTTACTTTCTGTGCATTTTTCACATCAAATAAAATAAATGCATATTCTGCTGCTATTGCTTTATCTAATGTACGTTGCCATGCATATACAAAATCTTGTGCTCGAACTGGATCACCATTTGACCATTTTGCATCACGTAATTCAAATGTATATGTCTTTTTATCTTCACTAATCTTCACGTCTTTGGCCATACCTGGAGTTGGTTTATTATCTTTATCTAGACGATATAATCCTTCCATTGCATTTACAAATACACGGAAAGATACAGAATCTGTTGATTTAGATGTATCCATTGAAGGAATTTCAGCTGTTTCTAGTAAGTTTAATACTTGCTTATCCGCTACTCCCTTACCTGCTTCTTTCTTCGTTGTAGATGCCTTCTCCCCATTTCCGCAACCTGCAACCAATACACTAGCCGATAATGCAACTGCAGCAATCGTTGTTACCTTTCTCTTCATTCTTCCTTCCCCCAATCTATATGTATAAGTTAAAACTTGTATAATATATTTTATTATACAAAAAATTCTGATTATTTTAAATATTTATTTTCATAAAAAGAAAAAAAGCGGTCAGAAATTGCTTTCCCTCCGCTTTGTTGAATAGCATTTACTTGCAATCCATCCTCTATTTCAAACGGATTTTGAACCTTGAATATTTCTTCCATCATCTTCAAAAACTCTTCTTCATTTTTAGATTCACCATTAATCGTAAGGGAATATGGCTCAATTTCACTCAATTTATAATCAACAATAAATTGAATTGTAACTTTTTGTCTTGGCATCCCTGGGCTGTATCCTTGAAATTCTACTAATTCCATACCTTCCGAACCACGATAATATATCCACCCTGAATTTTGAAAATAGCTTTCAAACGATTCACCAATCGAAAAGAACGGATATTCATAAAGCGAACTTGTACGTACTTTTTGTATAATATCTCGATCAGTCGGAAAAAAGAAATGACTGAAAAAAATACTAGCAACTGCTAAAATAGTAACGATTGTTGCTCCCATTTTACTCGTTCCACCACTATCACGGATCAGATAATTTTCAACCGATTCATCTTTAATTCCCCGTGCTTTTATTCGATATATACGCCTTTCTGCAAATTGATAATATAATCCATTTGCAAAAATCCCCATCCCAAATAGAATGAAAATGAGTAATAAAAACGTAAGAGGCACCATATTAATGATTGGCAACGCTACGTTGAACCCCATATAATAAGAAAATGCATCACATGCTACTAATAACAGTATAAATAAAGCAGCAGGTAAATAATACTTACGATATCCAAGCCAACCTACATTGAAAATAGCAGCCAAACCATTCCAGCTCCACCTAGCAATTCGCTTATTCTCAAGCTCCCATTTTCTTTTGTAATATGGATATTGTCTCCCTACATATACTTCTAATTCTTTGTCTATTAGCGAGCTTTCTTCACCTTGTTTATTATGCAAGTTCCGTTGACAATTTGCACAATTCAACTGATCATTAATACAAGGTCGCCCACAATTTATACATTTCAAAACAATCCCTCTTTCCATCCATACTTCATTTTAATATGCCTTCATGCTTCAATAACCACTCTTTCCTCCATAAACCACCTGCATACCCAACAAGTTTTCCACTCTTTCCTATTACACGATGACATGGAACGATAATTGAAATTGGATTCCGGCTATTTGCCCCTCCTATCGCTCGTACAGCTTTCGTATTCCCAACCTTATCTGCAATATCTAAATATGAAGCACTTACGCCATATGGTACGGTGTAAAGTGCTTCCCATACATTCTTTTGGAATGGTGTTCCTTCAGCAGACAATGGAACTGTAAACTCTTTTCTTTTTCCTTCAAAGTATTCATCTAATTCATTTATACATTGTTCAACAAGTTCATTTTTATGTTCTTCTTTTCTTTCTTCAACAAATATAACAGACGTAATCCCTTTCGTATTCGCTGTAATTTCCAGCAAACCTAATTCACTTTCATAATAAGCCTGATACATATGTCATCCTCCAATTCAATTCATATTAGCCATTGTAACACGAATAGACAAAATTTTTCGTATAAGCGTTTTATTAGGGAAACAAAAAAGAGGATGATACAATGTAAGAAAATTCAATCAAGGGGGATATTTGATGGAGCTTCAACTTTTTTCACCTTATACAATTAAGGACGTTACGCTAAAAAACCGTATCGTTATGTCGCCTATGTGTATGTATTCATCAGAGAATGAGGATGGCCGAGTAACCAATTTTCATCTCATTCATTATGGAACCAGGGCTGCTGGCCAAGTAGGCTTAGTTATGATTGAAGCAACAGCTGTGTTACCTGAAGGACGTATTTCTAACAAAGACTTAGGCATTTGGGATGATAATCTAATTGAAGGCTTACATAAGACGACAGCATTTATACATGATAACGGCGCAAAAGCTGCCATTCAACTCGCTCATGCCGGAAGAAAGGCTGAATTAGAAACGGACGCTTTAGCTCCTTCAGCAATTCCGTTTAACGATGGAATGAAAATACCCGTGGAAATGAGTAAGCAACAAATTAAAGACACCGTATTAGCTTTTCAAAAAGCTGCGTTACGTTCAAAACAAGCGGGATTTGACGTTATTGAATTACATGGTGCTCACGGTTATCTTATTAATGAATTTCTTTCTCCGCTTTCAAATAAGCGGACTGATGAATACGGGGGTTCACCTGAAAATCGCTATCGTTTCTTACGCGAAATCATTGACTCTGTAAATGAAGTTTGGAACGGACCGTTATTTGTTCGTATTTCAGCAAATGATTATCATCCTGACGGGTTAACGGTTCAAGATTATGTGCAGTATACAGGATGGATGAAAGAACAAGGGGTAGATTTAATCGATTGTAGTTCTGGTGCTGTTGTACCCGCACATATTGATGTGTATCCTGGTTACCAAGTACAATATGCTAAACATATTAAGGAGCATGTTGACATCGCGACTGGTGCGGTAGGATTAATTACAACCGGATCACAAGCAGAGCAAATTTTAAATAATAACGAAGCAGATTTAATTTTTATCGGACGCGAGTTACTTCGTAATCCATACTTCCCAAGAATAGCTGCCAATGAACTTGGCTTTGAATTAAAAGAACCATATCAGTACCGACGAGCACCCAGGAAAATTAAAACTAATAAATAAAACCGAGAAGTTATTCTTATCAAGACCTAAATCCAAAAAAACTTAAAATATAAGGGTCCCAACATATTATATATGACTAATATGTTGGGACCCTTATATTTTGGTACTGATTTTTGAAACTGAATTTGCATTGTATTTTTCTCTATTTAATTACATTCAAAAAACAACAAAGTTTACGAATGTGGATTTAAAATAAAGTCGTACCGTTTGTAAAAAAAATGTACCGTTTATAAAAAAGTTGCACCGTTTTACCCCTTTAGATATGATTGTCTAACGGGCTGTTTTTATGTCTAAAAGAACTAGAACATCTAAAAATGATTAGTGGTTAAAAGAAGGACGAGGAACAGGGCGCGGAGTAGATTATAAACCGTTGGTAAACGTTCAAGTTGTTTTTTTAAGCGTAATTTATACGTTTTATTGTAATCTTATTACAGATTTTTAATTGGGATGGTGTTATAAGTGGATTTATTTATTATTGGGAATGGATTTGATTTAGGACATGGTTTACATACGAGGTATTGGAATTTTCGTTGCTATTTAGAAGAACATCGAGGAGACTTCTTGAGGGATTTCGAAGAGAAATATTATTTTGGGGGAAAAGGGTTACAAACTTATCTATGGAATGATTTAGAATGTAATTTAGCTAATATTGATGAATATGTATTGATTGAACAAATGCTTCAAAGTACGGATTTGGGGCTGGAAAGTGGAAATATTGGTATAGAAGATACTTTGAATAATTACTTCGGAGACAAATTTAAGTACATTGAAGAATTAACTATCTATTTAAAAGAATGGATTGAAGTAGTAAATCTAGAGTTGGACGTTATAAATAGAAGGACATCTTTAATCAATGAAAACCATCAAGATATATTTATAAACTTTAATTACACCACTACTTTGGAGGATATTTACAATATTTCAAGATCGAATGTTTTACATATACACGGTGTAGTAGATTCAGATGATGAATTAGTGTTAGGGCATTCAAATTCATCAAGAATAGATTACTTTAACGAAAATTATACAGACTATCAAAATATACTTGATGAACAAAGGGCACCAATATATAAAGTTTTAACTGACTATTGTTCTAAAACATATAAAGATGTAAATAATTATATAGATCAACTATTTCCATTGAATTTTGATGCTGTTGAAAGAGTAATTATAATTGGACATTCTTTAGGTGATGTGGATTTACCATATTTTAAAGAAGTTAAGGAACGAGTTAATGAAAATACAGAATGGCATGTTTATTATTACGGTGAGAATGATATTGAAACTTTTAGAGATAAATTGACTAAAATAGGCATAATTGAACAATATATAGAATTTATTCACTGCGACACATTTTATGATTTACCTTAAGTAGAGCAAACAATAGATGTGGATTTAAAACAAAGTCACGATGTTTATAAAAATGTTGCGAAGCTTCGCCCCTTTTGGCTAACCCTTTATCTAAATAAAGGGGTGTTTTATCGTGCGTGAAAAGATTATTCCGTTAAAGGGCCAGATTGTTGAACAACAGTCTTTTAAGAAATGTTATCTAACGACGCTTGTGCAAAAATAATATTGTTGTTTAATTTACAATAAAGTCATTTGAAAAATAATATTAGTTGTTTAAAAATCCTTATTCCACGAACGGAGCAGGTTAGTGGAAGCAATAGTAATTAGGTTTGACTGGGAAAATTGTCGATGATATTAAAAAAGACACCGAAGTGTCTTATGTTTTTCAAATTAAGCATACCGATAAATTGAAATTTAATTACTTAACATTATGCTTATCTTGGGAGCGAGGTATTTTATCGGTGAGTGTATACAAACCATGTAATGCTTGCTGTTAATAATGCTGACGAAATCAAAGCTGTAAGAACACTATATGTTTGCCAAATAAGTATCGTTGACCAATCGAAAGCACAGCACAGTATACCCAGGGCAATCGTAGCGATCAGGAAAATAACTGTTACGATTATTCTCTTTTTTGTCATTGGCTGCCGCTCATTCGTTTTCCTTCTGCGTAATCCTAAGAGAAATAGGAGAACGGCCAATAGGCAAAGAATAATAGTGATAGACGACAAAATGATATCCAAAAGCTGTGTGCCGCTTATTTCATATGACTGAGTTAGATTACCGTCTAATATATCTTTAACTTTTAGTACCAGGTTTATATTGGTATTTGCGCCGTTGCTCAGCAAGCAGACGGCTGTTCGTTCATTTAGCAGTATGACTACTTCGGTTCTGAAATTTGGATTGCCCCCAGTGTGTTCTATAATCGTTTGGTCGGCGTTTACCGACCAGCCTGCCGCATAATACATATCGTTGACAGCCGAAACAGACATATCACCCCTATGTGATTTTTCGATAACCGTGTGAAATATTTCGGGTATGTCCTGCACAATACCCATCTGTATGCCCATCCAACGCGCCATATCTTTTGTATTAGAAATGATGTAGCCTGCGGGCTTATTCCCAGCATAATCCGGAGCTTTAAATGGAGTTGTCATAAAAAAGGAAGAACGGTAGCCCTGTGCCAACTGTCCAGTGGCTTGAGCATCTTCTTTATAAACATACGTCTGGTGAAGACCTAACCGCTGAAATACCTGTTCCCTCATAAAGTCTTCATAGCTTTGTCGCGACACAATCTCAATAACCAAGCCCAATACGTCATAATTAACGGTTCCATAGTTATACTGTTCACCGGGAGGGAACGCCAATTCAGCATCTACGAGCATTTCCACAGTCTTTTGCAACATATCCGGTGTATTGCCTTGTGGAATACTTTGAGTATGCCTAATATTTGTTAGACCACTGGTATGGTGAAGAAAGTTATTTAGTGTAAGGCTTTGCATATCAACAGGTTTCCCTTGATACTTTAACGTAAACCAAGGTAAATATTTTTGGACAGGGTCAGTCATTGAGAGCAGCCCTTGCTCTTCCAACAGCATAATACCCATACCGGTAAAAGCTTTACTGACCGAGGCTAACTCATAGAGTGTATTTTCACTTGCAGACAACCCCTTTTCACGGTCAGCATACCCTGAAGAAAAGTAGAACACTTCATCATCAGCAAGTATTGAGATTGACATTCCCGGCACACCTGATATACGAGAGGCATCATCTAGCAACGCTTGTATTGCCGCAGATTTCGAATCAGACAACGCATAACTTTGTGTTGCGAATCCTGAGAATAATATAAATATCGTTAATACAAAAACAATAATCTTTTTCATAAACTCTCCTTTTCGAAAAATTATAATAGAATAATATAAATAACCTACTTTTACAACTACTAAACTAAATTTTAATTTATCTTTCTATTCACCTATATAATATCAAGTAATTGGGAAGAGTTACACTTAACGAACAGATGCGTTAGTTCAATAAGAAAAACGATCTTCAACAATCGGGCGCGATTGTTGAAGATTAAAGGTAGAAAATGATCAATCTTTTTTATAAAAACCAAGCTTAAATCTGCTGGAGAAGAATCCATTTTGATCAATCTTTCTTCAAAATGGATTCTTTTTATTTATCGTAAAACTTGGGATTGCGAGGTATTTTTGATCAAACTTTATTTCAAAGCTACAACGAAAACAGCCTTCTTTTAAGGCTTAAAAAGAAAAGGGAGGAGAACGCTGTTCTCCTCATGTGTAATGATAATAAAGTTGTTTAATTTCTATGCTATAAACACGCATTACACCGTCTGAACAATCAAACGATGTTAAAAAATAAGTGTTTAATTTGATTTATCCTTCACTAATTTTAAAAAAATCAGCAATAATAAAGTTATTTAAAACTCAAGTTATTAGTTGACGAGTTTAACAAGTGTTATTTTTCGAAAAGTGGTATCCAGTTAGGATCACGTTCATTATTATCAGGTAGTTTTTGATTAACATGCCTCATTAAAAAGGCTTTTTGATATTGTCTCAAAGATTCTTCATTCGCTCCGCCTTCATAATCAGGATCATCAAATTGAACGTTATCATCTTCCCAAAAACAGATACTGCAAATATCAAATGTACCTGGTGGCTCTTCCTCTAATGTTTTATAACCACAACATGGACATGTATATTTCATATAATCCCCCTAAAAAACCCTACTTTTATTTAATTTTATCACATCCTGCTAAACTATCCTTCGCTAAAAAGCATTTAAAATGAAACAACTTTATTAACTTTTAAACGACTTTATTATAAATAAAACAATTTTATTGTCAATGTACACCTCATCCCCTAAATCCTCTTGTATACATCCGCATATGCCACTTTCAGTTGTTCTCGAAGTTCTTTATTTTCGATTTCTATTTTTTTTATTTTTCGTTTCAATGTTTCTATAAGTGCACCTTTGTTAGCATCATTCATTTCTCTTTTTAATTGTTTTTTTGTAAGTGTTTGAGATTGTTGTAATCTTAATTTTTCAATCCTTTCACGAAGGTCTGAGGTATTATATAAAGTACCTTTGCTAACACCAGATTCACTTGCTACACTGTTAAAATTTATCGTTTCATTGGCTCGAATAAGTCTTTGAATAGCTTCATCTACTTTCGCATAAGTACTTGCCTTTCGTTGGGCATGAATACTTTTCATATGAGCTATACGGTCATATTTAACCATTCTTCATACCTCTCTTTCTCTTTATACGGTCTTGTCTACCAAAAATAATATTCCCTTGTTGAATATTGCTCAAAATCCCCTTATAAAGTTGTAAATTTATATTATGTTTTTCTGTAATCTCTTCTCGCCCACGTTGCTTTGATACATCCATAGCTTTTGCTGTTGTTTTAATTAGCAATTCATATTTTTGCACATCTAATTCTGAAAATCCGATAGCTAAGTCTTTACAAGGGCTTCCACCGTTACATGTGAGACAAGGAGGTGCTTCCATGTGAGGACAATTACCATTTAAACGAGCGTGACACGTCCCGTAGGGATTGTCCATTGCATTTAGTTTATGGTCTTGCCACAAAGCATTTAAAATATCATTAGGAATGTCTTCGTCAACTTTGATTTTCTTCACATCACCGTTCAAGTCAAAACTGAATATACCTTGATTCATGACAGCTTCAAAAGTCTTCCTCTTTGTGTCATCCAATAATTTTGCGTATCGCAATGTCATTTCAGGAGAAGCATGGGCTAACAATTCTTGTACGGTCAATATGTCTGCACCACCGTTTAACATTTTTATCGCATAGGTGTGACGAAATTGATGTGTTTTGAAGTGAAAAATATCCCCTTTCTCGTCTACAATGTTTTTCTCGTTTGACAAGATATTCAGTTGCTTTCTAACCCAATATTGGTCATAAGGTTTTCCTTTACGAGTACCATGATAACGTACAAAGATGAACGCTTCAGGGTTGTTATCTTGATTGCTGTTCTCTTTAGATTGTTGAATGAGAACAGCCAGGATGTTTGCTAATTCCTCATCTATAGGTATTCGATGCCCTTTTACATAGGTTTTTTCAATATCTGTGACAATGGAGTATTTACCATTTAAACACCCTAAACAATCAAAGGTTAATCCTAATACATCCGAAATGCGAAGCCCTGTTTTAAAAGCTACCCATACGATAGGTATGATTTCCTCATGTAAATCGTTGATGTGCGTGAATAGTTGCTCTAATACAAAGTCAGGGATATGGTCAATTTGGTCGATAGTTTTTTTTCTGAGCTTTGGCTTGTCCGCTGGAAAGAGTAATAACCGCGTAGGTGTTTCAGGAGAAATGTCGTATTCATATTGTTGAATATCTTCTAAAAATTTCCCTATTAATGTTAAATTCTTTGTTACATAGCTCTTAGGGTGTGCGTTTTTTTGTTTTACATTACTTTTGGAATACATGTGTAACCATTCTATGTATTGCTCCATATGAGATCGTTTGAGCCCCTTTAAATCATTCCATGTAGGCTCTAATGAGCATATAAAAGACACAAATTTGGATAGTTCATTCAAGTAGCTCCTTGCTGAAGCCCAAGAGAAATTGTTATTGCTTAGAAGACGTTGTTTAATATATTTCTTTATTTGTTTACGCATATTTCCTTCTTTAATTTTTGTGAAATCTATGTAATACATAGTCGTACATTTGTTATATGAAATCCCATATGTATCATGTAATATGCGTACATCCCATCGGTCTTTTACCCATTCCTCACGTGTATCTGTTAACGTAAAGAGTTTTGAATGGATGAGTCTTAAAAAGTTTGCTGTGCCTGTTTTATTTGTATATTCACCATAAGTTATAGTTCGAACAATTTTTTGAGTCTCGATTCCTTGCTCCCCTAACCAAAATAGCCACTCTCGTTCTACGTTGTCGATATTCAAATCAAGTAGAGAATAGAGAGTGGGATATTTTTGATTCATAAATAATGTTAATTTATTCAGCATAGACGCTTGCCCTTGAAATATACTATTCAAACTCCATTCATCCTCGAATAATTTGTAATACCATACATATTTCACTTCCAAATTAATAGTGGGACTTATGAATCGAAAATGAACATTTTTATTTTGGATTTTATGGTTTGCTGTCATTTTTTTAAACTGCTTTATCTGTTTTAAAAAGTTAATGTTCCATATACTATTTACTAAAAAATATGGATTTTTTACTTGTTTAACTGTAACTGAACCATCTTTGTGAACAGTTTTCTCTGGATAGGTGAATAATTCCTGCTGTAATTGTTCATGAAATCCTAATTTTTCTGTGTGTACTTTTTGAATCCGTTTCATCCTCTCAACCCCATATAATTCTTTTTCTTCATTTCAAATGCATGTTGTGCTTTTTCCCAATCCTCACGGATATCTTCTTCCGAAGGATGAATATATAGATTCATAGTTGTTTGTATTTGAGCATGCCCTAATCGTTCTTGTACTTGCTTGATATCTTTCGTTTCCTGATAGTACATTGTTGCGTGGGTATGGCGAAATAAGTGAGGATGAACATCTATTCCAGATTTTTTTCTCAAACGTTTAAAAAGAGATTCTACGTCCCAATATCTCATTGGTTGTCCTACATTTTTCCCTCGCAATTTTACAAATACAAAGTTTGTATCGAAATCTAATTCATCAACAACTTCATACAGATAATCATCGTACAAATCCATTAAATTTTGTGAAACAAAAATTTCTCGTTCACCTGTTTTTAATTTTGCTCCGTTTTCTAATTCTCCTCGGTTCGTCAAACGAATCCGATGTCCATTTTGATGGTCAAAGATAAAGTCTTCCATGAAGAGGGATAGAACCTCTCCAATACGTAATCCTGTCTCAAATAATAATTGGATTAGAAATGCGTCTCGTATATTGGTTGTTGCCTCAATTACTTGTTGTACTTGTTTTTTAGTGAGTGTTTGTACCTTTTTACGGGGTTCTTTCACTTTTAATACATTTCTCACAGAAGACTTGTTCTTATTAACATGATGCAGAAAACTCTTGTATCGTGTGCGTCCTCCTGTGAAGATCTG
This sequence comes from Bacillus altaicus, assembly GCF_042136375.2. Classification (NCBI taxonomy): domain Bacteria; kingdom Bacillati; phylum Bacillota; class Bacilli; order Caryophanales; family Bacillaceae; genus Bacillus; species Bacillus altaicus. The sequence goes on from NZ_CM143394.1 coordinate 3,490,534, forward strand.
TCTCATTAATTTTTCACTCATGTCATTTGGTAACTCTTCATTACGATACAAGTAGTCATAGAAGTTTGTGACAGTGGTGACCGTCAGGTTCACTGTCTTCTCTGTGTTCTTTGCCTGTACAGGTCTAAAAGAAGTAATCTTTGTACTTTCATAAGGATTTCGTAACCAACCCACAAATTTTGCTAAATCCTCTAAACGTATACTCTTGTAATCTTTATTTGTTTCTTTCAAGTATGTAAAATACTTTTTTAAAGCATAACAATACGTCTTTTGTGTATTTCTACTTTTACCAGTTACATCTAAATACTTCAAATACCTTATCACAGGAAGAATAGGAAATCCCTTGCAATCTAATAACATATACCTTTTTCTGTTATCGTCTAATATCACTTCTTGAACCTTCAAGTTCTTCACCACCTAAAGCTTTGTTTATTACGCTCGGTCAAAAACCGCGCTACGCCTCCCGCTATGGGCTATGCCCTCCGCTGTTTAAAAATCTATTATTGAGTTAATATTCTGTATATAGAAGACGTATCCTTTTATATCTGTATAAAATTTTATTATATAAAAAGAAAGTGGATACCATGCTCTATACTGAACATAGTATCCACTAATAATTATAGTACGTTTAAATTATTCTTCTCGGTTTTACTTATTTTATTTCTATAATATCGTTTGAACTATAAATATGAATACCAGATTCTTCACGTAGCGCTGTTATATACATTCCTTTCGCCACATCTTTAGCTGAAATTGGTTTATACTTTTTAAAAGCCCCTTTAAATATAAACGGAAGAATACGAGATAATTTCTCAGCCATTCTTTCCCCCAAACGATATTCTTGTCGATTTCCAACTAATAATGACGGCCTGAAAATATGTATGCCACCAATAACTAGCTTTTTCAGCTCCTCTTCCATTTTCCCCTTCACTTGCGAGTAAAAGAAAAATGATTTAGGTTTTGCTCCCATTGATGAAATAACAAGAAAATTTTGCACGCCTTGTTTTTCAGCTAAGCAGGCAGCTCGTAATGTATATTCATAATCTACTTTTTTAAAATTCGACTTCGACTTCGCTTTTTTTATCGTTGTTCCTAAGCAACTAAAAACATCATCTACTGCAAAAAATTCTTTGTATTCCTCTAATACTGAAAAATCCACCTGTTTCTGTTGCAATTTCTCATGCTGTAATTGTAATGGTTCCCTTACAAAAATAGTAACCGAATCGTAGTAATCTGAGTCAAGTAATAGTCGCGTTATTTCTTGTCCAACTAACCCACTTGCGCCAAGTACTAACGCTGTTCGCTTATTCATATATGTGTATACCTCTTTATTTACTATTCTCTCCTATAGCTAATCGTCGCTAACAGGAGTTTCCGTTCTCCCATTTTACCATAAGTAAAGCACTATGCGTATGCATAGTGCTTTACTTACTCTTTTTTCTCTTCTTTTTCTTCTGCTGGCAATTTTGTAATTGTTGTAGCATCCCCTAAATTACTTATTAGTCTTCTTAAAAAAATTAAAACAAAAGATAATGGCAAAACAACCGCAAGTATTAATAAGATAGCTTCCATGAAGTAACCCAAGCGCTCATCCCCTTTTTTCTGCTCCCTCCCAATATATGAAAGTAACATTGTCACATATGCACCAATCATAAAAATTAATACCTTTCTTTTTGACAGATTTATTACAAAATCAAATCGTAATGATTATTATTTATTGCAACTTTCATAAAGATGTATTATACTAGGTTCGCAACCTAAAACGTAATTATTCCGTTTTGTATTAAAACGATATTTTCTTCTTATATTTGGAGAAAATATAATTGTAAAAAAGAAAAGAGGAGAAATATATGCCTAAAAAATTAGCTCTATTTTCATTTATACTTATTTTCACACTCATCTTTGCTGGATGTTCTAACAACAAAGAAGGTGCAGCGCAAAAAGATGGGAAACTCTCTGTTTATACAACCATTTTCCCACTCGCTGACTTTGCAAAAAAAATCGGTGGTGATTATGTAAATGTAGAAACAATTTACCCACCTGGTGCGGATTCCCACACATTTGAACCAAGTCAAAAGCAGACTGTACAAGTTGCGAAAGCCGATTTATTTGTTTATAACGGCGCAGAATTAGAACCATTTGCCGAAAAAATGGAAAAATCATTAAAAAAAGAAAACGTAAAAATTGTAAATGCATCTAAAGATATCGAACTTCGTGTTTCATCTGAAGAAGAGCAGCACGATCATGGAGACGGTCATAAAGAAGATGAACATCATCACGATAAAGATCCACACGTTTGGATAGATCCTACTCTTGCGATGAAACAAGCAGAAAAAATTAAAAATGCACTTGTAGAATTACAGCCTGAACATAAAAAAGAGTTCGAAAAAAACTTCGCAGCACTACAAACAAAATTTACTGATTTAGATGATCAATTTAAAGCAGTTGTTGCAAATGCAAAAACGAAAGAAATATTAGTTTCACACGCAGCTTACGGCTACTGGGAACAACGATACGGTTTGAAACAAATTCCAATCGCTGGAATTTCAGCATCTGATGAACCATCTCAAAAGCAGCTTGCTGACATTACAAAAACAGTAAAAGAGCACGGTCTACAATATATTTTATTTGAAACATTCTCTACTCCAAAAGTAGCATCAGTTATTCAAAAAGAAACAGGCACAAAAATTTTACGCTTAAATCACCTTGCTACTATTTCTGAGGATGATGCAAAGAACAATAAAGATTACTTCACATTAATGGAAGAAAACGTAAATAATTTAAAAGAAGCAACAAACTAATCAACTATATTTTCTAGGCAGCTGAATATGTCATTCAGCTGCCTTTTCTGTATTTGTCCTTGACTTGACTAAAATAACAAGTAAAATAATCCATATTAGCTTTTAAGCTATACTAATTTAGAAGGTGAGTTGGAACTATGAATCTTCACATTTGTGAAGTAACAGCAGAAAATTGGCGTTCAGTAGCTGCTTTAAGCGTAACAAAAGACCAGCAGCAATTTATTGAAAGTAATGCGTTTTCCTTAGCGGAATCATTATATGAAGATAACGGGATGTCAGTAGGTCTATATGATGAAGAAACACTTGTTGGATATGCAATGTATGGATGGTATTGGAAAAAACATGAAAGCGTATGGTTAGATCGTTTTATGATCGACCAACAATTCCAAGGAAAAGGATACGCAAAACGTTTCCTTCGCTTACTAATTCAATTCTTGCAACAAAAATTCGAATGTAAAATAATTTATTTAAGTTTACATCCTGACAACAAACACGCAATGGGGCTATATGAGTCATTTGGCTTCCGTTTAAACGGGGATATTGATGACGAAGGCCCAGTTGTAGGTGTTGTAATGGAATTACTTATAGATGAAAATACAAGCCTGTGAAAATAGGCTTTTTATTATACGTTTATCAATGTTATATTTTCTATTTTTAGTTTCTTCCCCTTATATACTTCATTTTTGTAATCTTGTATTATCTCATTGAAATACTCATAAAAAATAAGCCTGCGATTTACGCAGACTTATTTCACACATTCTTCAAAATGTTCTTGGAACCATTCTTTATTAATATCTTTTCCGATGAAAACTACTTCACTCACTCGCTCTTCGCCCTCTTGCCACTCTCTATCGTACGAAGCAGCAAACAGTGTATGTACACCTTGGAAAACGATACGTTTGTCTACTCCATCAATAGATAAAATTCCTTTGTAGCGATATAAATACTCCCCTAGTTCTTGAACGACAGCTGACATCCACTCATTCAATTTTTGTAAATCTAACGGACGTTCTTCACGTAGTACAAACGATTTTACACCTTCTAGATGGTTATGTTCAGTATGAGGATAAATTTGCAACGTATCTTTCGTTTTAAACGTTTGTATTTGTAGTAATGATGGAATATCTACCTCACAGTTAGTAGCCTCGATTAACTTTGCAGTCGGATTAATTCCTTGAAGTTCATGCAAGAGATTTTCTTTCTCATTTTCTTCAATTAAATCTAATTTATTAACTAACACAACATCAGCAAAGGCAATTTGTGCTTTTGCTTCTAGTCCTTTTTCAAAATGTTTATGTATATGATAGCTATCTACAACTGTTACAACACCGTTTATTTGGTACGCTGATTGAATAACTGGATCTAAAAAGAAAGTTTGAATAATCGGACCTGGATTTGCAAGACCCGTTGTTTCAATTACTAAACCATCAAATTCCATTTTCCCTTCTGCTTTTACGTCCAGTAATTGTTTTAAAGCAACGAGTAAATCTTCTCGCACAGTACAGCATAAACAACCGTTTGTCATTTCCATAATTTCTTCTTCAACGTTCATAATTAATTGATTATCGATACCAATTTGCCCGATTTCATTTACAATCACTGCTAATTTCCGACCGTGATTCTCTGTTAAAATTCGATTTAATAATGTTGTTTTCCCTGATCCAAGAAAACCCGTTAATATTGTTACTGGAATCATTTCGTACCTCTCCTTATAGCTAAATGTTTCTATATTATAGCATATAGAAAAAATCGTTTTTGTAGCAAAACATATTTATTGTATGTACGACCCTGTAACTATATAATAATATGTAGCAAGAAAGCCTTTTCAAAAACATTATCATTCATCAAGGGGGTACTTATAATGGAACGAGTTCAAATGGCCGAAACACTAGAATTTTCTCGTATTATTCAAGGGTTTTGGCGTTTAGCAGAATGGAATATGACGAAACAAGAATTACTTTCTTTTATTGAAGACTGTATGGATTTGGGGATTACTACTTTCGATCACGCTGATATTTATGGTGGGTATACGTGTGAAGGATTGTTTGGAGAAGCGTTACAACTCAAGCCTTCCTTACGCGAAAACATGCAAATTATCACAAAATGTGGAATCGCTCCCCCATCACCGAAATTTCCAGAGCGATATGTTGCTCACTACAATACGAGTGCTGAACATATCATAAAGAGCGCGGAGGATTCGTTACAAAACTTACATACAGATTATATTGATGTATTGCTCATTCATCGTCCTGATCCATTCACGGACCCAAACGAAGTGGCAGAAGCGTTCTCACGCTTAAAGCAAGAAGGAAAAGTTCGTCACTTCGGTGTTTCTAACTTTTTACCTTCTCAATTTAATATGTTAAGTTCATATTTAGATTTCCCGCTCATTACAAATCAAATTGAAGTATCTGCGATGCAAATTGAGCATTTTGAAAAAGGTACGATTGATTTATGCCAAGAAAAACGAATCAATCCAATGATTTGGTCACCTCTTGCTGGTGGAGAAATCTTTACTGGTCAATCAGAACGCGCCGTACGTGTACGTGAAACTTTACAAAAAATTGCTACTGAGCTAGGCGTTGATAGCATCGATACTGTTATGTATGCATGGTTACTTGCTCATCCAGCTAAAATGATGCCAATTGTTGGATCTGGCAAATTAGATCGAGTAAAAACGGCTGCAATGGCAACAAAAGTTAATTTAGACCGTCAACAATGGTTTACAATTTTCGAAAGCTCTAACGGACATCCTGTCCCATAATGTACAAAAAGAAGAGCCGTTACTTTACAGCTCTTCTTTTTCATATGTATTTCTCGTCATTGCAAATACACACATATCTCTTAATCCACTTTCATCTACCGCAACACTCGCACTTTCTAAAATCCCCTCTAATTTAAAACCTAATTTCTCAGGTATCGCTCTACTCTTCTTATTTAGAGAATCACAACGAATTTCTACCCGGTTTGCTTTCAGTTCAGTGAAAGCATACTCCGTTATACCTTTTGTGGCCTCTACCATATAGCCCTTTCCACTAAACCTTGAATCAACCCAATACCCGATTTCAAATTGAGGTATATCCCAATTAATACGATGTAATCCGGCAGATGCAATAAATTCACCTGTTTCTTTCGAAAACACTAGTAATCTCAAATCCTCACGCTGCAAAAATTGAATATGCGATTTTCTAATACTCTCTTCTACTTCTTCCTTTGTTTGCTCTTTTTGTGCAAAGACCATCCAAGGCTTTAATTCTTTCATCGAAGCTTGAATCGCTTCATATACAACCTTACCGTCACCTGGTTTTGGCATTCGAATTAAAAGCCTTTCAGTATAAAATTCAGAAGGAAAATCGAATAACAATGGATTCAAAGTAAACACTCCCCATAATTTTATATTTAATAATATCCATCTCAAGGTATAAAGTAAATATTTTTCTGAATTTTACACTTTTTAATCATTCACCTCTACTGCCACACGCACTCCGGATTCAATCGCACCTTGAATCCATCCGTGATACAGTGTTGTATGATCACCAGCAAAATATATTCTCCCCTCTGGTTTTACAATGACTGGCTGTAATTCAGATTCTTGGCCAGCTTGAAATAGTGCAAACCCTCCAAGCGCATATGGATCTAATGTCCAACTTTTTGATATTCCAGACATGAACTCATCATATACTTGACCACCTAATATTGTTGCTAAATTTTGTAGTGTGTAATAGATACGATCCCCCTTTGATAGCCCATCCCATAACAATGCATCATAAGACCATGTATAGCTTCCTAACATCATAGCAGGTCCTTTCTCTCCGATTCCATGGCTTGGATAATACGCATAACGTATAGGAAGATCTGTTATAATTCTCCCACCTAATTGCCCTTGTTCCTCCCAAAAACGACTTTTAAATTGAATCCCTATTTTTGTAGCCGGCATATAATGCAATTCGCGAATTGTTTTCCACTTCGCATGAGATATCGAATCAAATGGATCTACTTCTACAAAGCGCATTGTTGAAAAAGGAATTGTAACAATAACTAAATCGCCAGTTATACTACTATACTCAAAAGTTTCCTCATTTCGGTAATAGGCTGTTACACCATTGGCTTGTTGATGAAGCTTCATTAATTTTTGATTATATATAATATTTTCTTCTAATTGTGGTAAAAAAGACTTTGGTAATCTATCATTCCCACCTATTATTTCGCAAAATCCACTTTCCTCTTGCATAATGTATAAAAATCGTAACGTCTCAACGAATGACCTTTCCAAAAAACCTTCTAAATCTAATAGAACACCAATCATCTCGATCGTTACTGGCGAAAAATACGTATTATATTGATAAGGATGATATTTTAAAAATTGACCTGTAGAATATCTCCCAAAATCCTTTACTACAATATCCCAATTTTTCTCTGGGTTCTTTTTTATAAAATTTATAATGGGCTGTACCGCTAACATTAATAGTTCCTCAGACGTTTTCCCAACTTCATTCATTTCCACAGGATATCTTAAAATACTTGGATCTTTTTCGTATTGTTTTAATGTCGTTTTCCGACCATTTACGTAGATGATATCTGTCTCATTCCTATTCATAAAAGGGCTCACCTGTAGCCCAAACTTTCTTATATATGCCATCGTTAATGTATGCGAATATGGTATTCTCATTGCTCCAACATCTAGATATAATCCGGTATCTTCCATTCTAACCGTCTCTATCCGGCCCCCTACATGGTTGTTTGCTTCAAAAATCTTCACTTGATGTCCTGCAGCCTTTAATAAAGATGCCGAAACTAATCCCGCCATACCAGCCCCTACTACAATAATTTGTTTCGGGCGTGTCGTCGTCTTCAATCCTTTATCTATAACTTTTAACGTTTCATCCATCTCAGTGTTAAACATTATATCTTTCTGCACAATTCCACCCCTTACTTCATAAAGTGAAACTTTAATCAGTGGGGGTTTTGTTCATCCCCACTGATTATTAGCCCACACCAATCGGGCGTTTACGGGCAGTTGATCTCCCACCTACCTTCTTTGCTCCAGCCGCATTTTGAGGTGGGAGTTTTACTGCCCGTTAATGCGGGATAAAATATGCATTAGTGGTTTAGTGCATTTTATTCAGGAATCCCCTTAAACATAACACCATAGCAATTGGAATATTCACTAAAAATACATAAGGTATAGCTCTCGCATCTCCCCATGCTTCATATAATAAGGAAACGGTAAGGAAGGAGTTAGATAAATGAAACATACTTATGACTACCATGCTACAAAAAAGCATTTGGAATTAAAGAAACAACACCTATGCAAAAAACTTAGTAATATGAAATTATCTAATAAAGAACGTGAACAAATAAAACTCGAGATCGATAACTACGAATATATATTAAACTTAGTCGAAATGAATCATTATGAACGAGGATTCTCTCGTTAAAAGCGGATATAATATCACCCTCTTTTTTGTGTGAGCATTTCACTACGCATTTTTCGTAAGTAAATATATAATAGAATGTACATTAAGATTGAGAGGTATATTCTATGATCAAATTAAGTGTATTAGACCAATCACCTATTTCAGATGGTAGCACAGCAGTTGAAGCTTTTTCACATACAGTTACGCTTGCACAAGAAGTTGAAAAACTAGGATTCACACGTTTTTGGGTATCCGAGCACCATAATTCAGTTAGCTTAGCTGGTTCAAGTCCAGAAATACTCATTTCACATATTGCCGCGAAAACTGATCGTATTAGAGTTGGTTCTGGTGGTGTTATGCTGCCACATTATAGTCCATATAAAGTTGCCGAGAATTTCCGCGTTCTAGAAGCACTTTATAGGGGCCGCATCGACCTTGGTGTCGGGAGAGCACCTGGTGGTATGCCGATAGCAACTCGCGCACTTCAAGAAGGTAAAATGGTCTCACTTGATCAATATCCAGAACAAATTGCAAATGTTGCTATGTACTTACATGATCAAGTACCAGAAAATCATCATTATGCAAACTTAAAGGCTACTCCAGTTATCACAACATCTCCTGAAATGTGGATGCTCGGTTCTAGCGGAGAAAGTGCAATGATTGCCGCAAAACAAGGCGCTTCTTTTGCATTTGCACAGTTCATTAACGGATACGGTGGCCCTGAAGTAATGAAAGCTTATCACGAACAATTCCAACCTTCCTATTTAGGTGATAAACCAAAATCAATCGTATCTATTTTTGTTATTTGCGGAGAAACAAATGAAGAAGCGGAGAAGATTGCATCAAGCCTTGATTTATCGATTTTACTATTAGAACAAGGAAAACGGACTACTGGTACTCCTTCTATTGAAACTGCTCAAAATTATTCGTATAGTGCTTATGATTTATTCCGTATAAAAGAAAATCGTCAACGTATGATCGTCGGTGATCCGTCTTCTGTGAAAGAAAAAATATTAAACTTAAGCAAAGCGTATAATACTGACGAATTTATGATTGTCACGATTACTCATCAATTTGAACATAAACTAAACTCTTATCGCCTATTGGCAAACGCTTTTAATTTATAATAGCGAAAGGGAGATACATCACATATGATGCATCTCCCTTTCTTACTACCAATCAATTGTTTTTTCTTCCTATATATTCAATAGCTTCTTTTAATAACTCATCAAAATTATGAGGATAATCATGATTTAAGTTAGGCACAACTTTATACTTATGTTCTATGTTTTTATCCTTTAATAACTGTACAAATTGCTGTGTACCTTCAAAACAATCTTCATCTTGATTCCCGCATATTATATATCCTTTTATGCTTTTATCATGTAATATTCCAATCATTTCTTCCCATTCTTCCATTTTCGGGAGCCAAGGTGCCACAAAAATAAAACCGTTCACTTCTATTTCACCTTGTAACATGGAATGTAACGCTACTCTTGCCCCAGCAGAAAAGCCACCAATAATAATATTTTCAAATGTATTATTCAATATAATCTTATTGTAATGTCCTTTTAACTCTTCTCTTCCTCTTTCGACATTATCCCAAACATATCCATCTGAAAATTGAATTTGGGAAGATTGAGGCAACGCTAGCATAAAACCTTGTTCCATTACAGAGTTCCAATATGGTTCTATTATTTGTATATTTTCTTGATCCCCATGCAGCGTTATTAATAGATTTTCATTTTGTTTGCTGTATGTATATTTCACGTCTGCTTGTTCCGATTTCTTTGCTAATTCTTCTCTTTCTTTACATAATTGAACCATTCTATGAAACTCTTCAAATTTATGTAGTGGTTTTAAATCATCATCGGAAATTAAATACTCACTTCCATACCAAAATCCATTTTCTATAATTGCTTTCTTCATTAAATGCAACGCTTCTCCTTCAAGTCCTGCTGCACTTGCTAATGCATATTTAAAATTATATATTTGTGCTTCATTACCCATTACATCTTTAGCGTTTTTCACTATGTAAGAATACGCCTCAAAACTTCCTTTATTTGCATAACAATGTAACGTTTCATTTAATAACTTAATATAAGTCATACTATTTTTCATATAGAAATTCCCCCGTAACCTTTTATAATAATTGTTTCTCCAATATTCCTATCATTCTAGGGTCACGGTATAAGTAGGTGAATTCTACAATTCAACTTAACAATACCTGATTCTCAGAATGATATTTAATAATTAATGTATGTATACGCATAATACACCACTCCTTCCTATCCACTAGTTGTAGTATAAAGTTAAATAGACTGAAAAATCAATGTTTTGACAATAAAAAAAGACAACAATAATATTATTGTTGTTCTCATAACATCTGCCCACTATTCTTTTTTTTCTTATCTGGTTTACTTGAAACTAGATAATGCTTTTCTGAAATATATAAGTTTCTTTTTAATATACGATTTAAATATGGTCCTAGCTTCACTCCGCATATGAGGCGATCTTCACTATCTTCAACAATTGGGAACATTTCTTTTTCTGTTACATATTGATCTACGGCCTTTTGTACGATATCAATTTCTTTAACTAGGTTTAAATTTTCTTCTGTATGTTCAAATACTTCAAGCGTTTCCTTCGTTATCAGAAAAAAATTTGTTGGAAATGCAGGTAAATATGGCTTTAACAAATCATAATTTACTGTGTAATCATCATTTACTAAGACTGTATAAACGATATTAGCATTTGTTTCTAGAAACTTAGCCATCGCTTGTTCTAATTCGTCTTTCGTAATTTCCCTATCTTCTTTTCCAGTTCTGAAAAAGCGAAACATCGTATCGCCTCCTTTTTACTATATTATAGCATAAAAGAAAACTGAAAAATTATAAAAAACTCTATTGAAAGAATTTTTCGATAGAGTTTTTTAAAAATCAATTTATGTTTATTTTAAGAATGCACTTAACATCCATACATGTTGTTCTAATGTCGTATGAATTGCTAATAGCATATCAGCTGACGTTTCATCACCAGCTTCACCAGCTACTTCCATACCTTCTTTTAATTCTTGAATAAGTGCAGAAAAATCGTTTACTAAAGTTTGTACCATTTCTTCTGCAGACTCTTTGCTTGTCCCTTCGATTACAGTTGAAGTTGCTAGATACTCTTTCATTGTCGCTAACGGTTTTCCTTCTAACGCTAAAATACGCTCTGCTAACTCATCAATGTACGTTCCTGCTTCATTATAAAACTCTTCAAATTTCTCATGTAATGTAAAGAAGTGTGGTCCTGTCACATACCAATGATAATTATGCAGTTTCACATATAATACATTCCAGTTTGCTACCTGCTTGTTTAATACTTCAACAACATTTGTTTTCGTACTCATACAATCCACTCCTCTTATCATGTTACTATCTTTTAATAACCTAACTTCATTTTACCATACATTCCCTATTCTTCCGAATGAACAGCTTATATGTAACAAAGTTTTAACAACCTTAATATTTCCCTAATATCATATAATTCATGTATCCTTTCAACTACTTCATATGTCTAATTGTCCAAGCTCACACATATGCATAATAGTAAGTCAAGCTCATCATAGAAGAAAGAGGGATAACATGGACAATCAACAATGGCAAGTAGCAAAGAAAGTCGCTGCTACTTATATCGGAACGGTCGTTGGAGCTGGATTTGCTACTGGGCGAGAAATTGTTGAATTTTTTACAGTTAACGGATTGTACGGGACCATCGGCATATGTATAAGTGGATTTTTTTTTATTTGGCTCGGTACAAAAATGATGTTACTTTCATCACAAATCGGGGCATTTTCAGCGCAAGAATTTAATAAATATTTATTTGGGGATGTATTTGGAAATGTCGTAAATACTTTATTATTACTCGTATTATTTGGCGTAACTAGCGTTATGTTATCAGGAGCCGGGGCAGTATTTGAAGAACAACTCCGTCTCCCGAGACAACTTGGTATTTTCATCACAGTCATCGCCTGCCTCATTATTGGAAGCCGGGGATTACAAGGTGTTTTTGAAGTGAATACACTTGTCGTACCTATTATGATGATTTTTATTATCGGACTTGCTATTACAACCTTTATTCATGGTACAACTCCTATTATTGAAACTGTTCCTACCGAAAGTTGGAATATGAAATGGATTACTAGCCCTATTACATATGTCGCATTAAATCTTTCTCTCGCCCAAAGTGTTCTCGTCCCATTGGCCAGTGAAGTAAAAGATCGAAAAGCTATTTTATGGGGTGGCATTTTAGGAGGCGCGGGGCTTTGCTTTATTTTATTATGTAGCCATTTAGCAATGTTATCAGTTGATCAATTTTATCAATATAACATCCCAATGGCTGAAGTTGTAAGAAGGTTTAATGCAACTTTCCATTTTTTCTTTGTTCTTATCATTTTTGGTGAAGTATTCACAACATTAGTTGGGAATATATTCGGAATGACAAAACAAATGCAATCCATTACCGGATGGAAAAGTAATAACATTATTTACTTCATATTACTAATTAGTTATTGCTTTAGTTTCATCGGATATAGTGAATTACTTCATATTCTATACCCTATTATCGGTTGGGTGAGCATCATTTTACTACCGATTATTGCCTTTAAACAACTTCAAAAAACATGAAAAAACATCCGTATATACGGATGTTTTTTCATGTTCATTCACAGTCTTCACATACTTCCCAGTACGGCCCCATTTCTACTGCAAGGTATGGCTTTAATTGCAAACGAATCATTCGACTTGGCATGCGTTCTAATACGAATTGAATGCCTTCTTCCTCTTCATCTAACTCAACTTTTGAAATAGCAATTCTTTGCATAGTAGTAATAGGGCTTCCATCTTTATATAAAGTGATTTTCACCTCATCATACTCATTAAAATACAATTCAACATTCATTTTCTTTTTTAACATTTCATCAACAATTTCATAATTATCATTTTGTTCCTGGATTATATATTTCCAGCCGCCTCTATCCAATTCTATCGGCGCAGCTTGGAATAATGTCATCAAACCCTCGTATAGCATAAGATAACCCCTCTCTTACTAAAAAACGATGAGTATTTTATATACCCTTTATCTCTATCACTATCCATGTTTATTGTACCATATATCACGAATCTTACCGCATTCATTTGCTTTATAAACACATACAAAACATATAGTATTTTCAGTTCATTCTCTATTCACTAGTACGTCCCCCTTACTGATAACTTATCACTTCCCTTATTTCTTTTACACTACTTAAAAAATCCCACAAAAAAGAAGAGTAATTTATATCACTCTCCTCATAAGCCTTTTCCTGTAGCTGCTAATGCTAATACTATAATTAAACTTGCAAATAATAGTGATACAATTAAACTAAAAATCGGTAATATTTTCTTTTCATTCTTCTTAGATAATAACCTTAAACTAAGAATGATATTTAATGGGACAAATATCAAATAAAAATATTTAACGATTTGTAATGAACTATTTGAAAGTGCTTTAAATACAAACACTTCAATTAAAAAAACAACAAAGAATAAAATACTTAACCAAAACGAGACATAACTAAGCCAAGAATGTCTTTTCGTTCCCCAATACACTCCCATATTGATCTCCTTTAAACGTAGTCTATAATGTATTAATTATACACCCACTTAACAAATTCCTCTATTTTTCGACAAACATTAAATACATTGAACCTCTAATCCGTTTATCAGCTAAAAAGGCTGTCTCTAATAGCACTAATGCTATTTTGAGACAGCCTCCTCTTTTTAAACTTTAAATCTTTCAATTAATCCTTGCAACTCTTCAGCCATTTGAGATAATGTACCAGCTGCGGAACCAATTTCCTCCATCGAAGCTAATTGTTCTTCAGCAGACGCTGCGACACTTTGTGTACTCGTCGCATTATTCTGTGCTGTCATTGCAATTTTCCCTACTGAAATAGATACTTCATTGGCACCTTTTGACATCCCATTAGCCGTTTCAACCATCGTTTTAATTTGATTAGCAATTTCATTTGTAGATTGTAAAATCTCAGCAAAGTTTTGCTTCGTTTCATTTGCAATAACAAGTCCAGATTGAACTTCTTCATTTACATGACCCATAGATTTTACTGTCTTACTCATATCATCTTGTATTTCACATATTAATTTACTAATTTCACTGGAAGATACGCTAGATTGCTCTGCCAATTTACGTACTTCATCTGCAACGATCGCAAATCCTCTTCCGTGCTCGCCAGCTCTTGCAGCTTCAATTGCAGCATTTAAAGCAAGAAGATTTGTTTGATCTGCAATATTTTGGATTACTTCTAATATGTCACCAATTTGCTTTGATTTATTATTTAATAACTGTATAACTGCATCAGATTGTGAAACAGATTCTGCAATAGACTGCATTTGATTTACTGTTTTCCCTACTAGCTTCCCACCATCTTCTGCTTTTTCACGAGTATGAGTAGAAGCTGTATTAATAGATGATGAACTATTTGCTACATGCTGAATTCCTTCTGTTACATCAAACAGTAACATCGCACCATTTTCTACACTTGTTGTTTGCGTCGTTGCCCCACTTGATATTTCATCCATTGCCATTGTAATTTGTTCCGTTGCTTCACTCGCTTGTCTTACACTCGCAGTTAGCTCTTCTGATGCCGCTGCTACATGCCCGGCCGAATCATTAATTCTTCCAATTAACGTTCTTAGTGAATCTGTCATTTCATTAAAACCTTTTGCAAGTTGACCGATTTCATCGTTTGAATGAATTTCAATTGTTTGCGTTAAATCTCCTTCACTTATTTCTTTAGAAGTGGCAACTAATCTCTTTAAAGGTTTTGTAATAGAAAGAGTTACAAAATAAATAAGTGCCCCTCCTACAACTAATGAAATAAGCATAACAATTAACATATTATAAAATACAGGCTGAGCAGCTTCAATTACTTCATTTGAGTACATCGTTCCACCGATTTTCCAACCTGTTTTTAAGTTTGTAGCAAATACCATTTTCTTTTCACTACCATCATACGTGTATGAAAAAGTGCCTTGATTATCTTCGTAAATTCTCTTTGCCCAAGAATCAGCTGCTTTATCTCCTGGTTTTTCTTGAGGATGCGCAATTATTTTTTGTTTTCCATCTAAAATGAAAGTATATCCTTTTTTACCAATATTGATTAACTTTGTTGTTTTCAATAAATTCTCTAAACTTAAATCTACCGCAACAACACCATTTTTATCTTCTGTTTGTTTCGCAATCGTTACGACAATATGTCCATTTCCTTTCGCCTTATACGGTTCAGTGACCACGATTCCACCTTGTTTACTCACTGCATCTTTATACCAAGAACGAGTTGTTGGATCATAATCTGCTGCCATTTGTATATTTGGTTCTTGCACAAACTTCTTATCATTGCCGGCAACATATACTTGTTCAATATCTTTATTTAAATTAATATATTGAGATAATACCTTTCTTAATTCATCTTGATTATCTCCTTGATACATATCACTATGAATCACTCGTGCAAAGTTATTTACTTCGTTAAATTTCGCCTCAATCATTTGATTGATTAAATTATCTAATATTTTTATATTATCGTGAGCACTACTCGTAATTTGTGATTCAAAATTCTTTTTAGCCGTTTGATAAGACATTCCTCCAATAATAGAGACAGCTGCAATTAAAATTATCAAAAATGAAATTAATAGCTTTTTTGCTACTTTTATATCTCGAAACCACCTTAACAGTTTACTCATTATAAACCTCCTACATTTAAATATTAAGTTTTAAAGATAAATAACCGATTATGAATATATCCCATTCCCTATCCTCTATTTTTACAATTCGTTTTTGATAAACACCTTGTAAAGTTTAAACAAATATTCCCCCTTTGTCTATATATATGAATAATATTATTATAAAATTTACAAATACAAAAAACCAAAGGAATATTCCTTTGGTTTTTTACATTTTTTTATGTTGTTTAGAAATCTTCTTCCACTTATCACGCTCAGCTCTTGCGAGAATAGCATCTTGTTTTCTCATAAAATACGCCAATTCTCTTTGCAACTTTTTATAGCTTAGCAAGCGCTCTACGGTTATAATTCCGTTATCTATAGCACTTCGCACTGCGCATCCTGGTTCATTCTCATGCTTACAATCTCGAAAGCGGCAAGTATTTGCAAGATCTTCAATATCAGAAAATGTAGTTTGAATTGCCGCGCTTCCTTCCCAAAGCTGAAGTTCCCTCATACCAGGAGTATCAATTACTAAACCGCCACTCGGTAATTGGAACAATTCACGGTGAGTTGTCGTATGTCTTCCTTTACTATCTTCTTCACGTATATCTCCGGTTTTTGCTACATCTGTTCCTATTAATGCATTTAACAAAGTAGATTTCCCTGCACCTGAAGATCCAACTAAAGCAACTGTTTTTCCTGGTGAAACAAATTGTTGCAATGATTCTATTCCGACGTACACTAAGCTATCAACAACAAATATCGGAACACCGATTGCTACTGCTTCAGTTTCTGCAATTTTCTGTTCCACATCTTCACATAAACTACTCTTCGTTAAAACAATAACAGGCATTGCACCACTCTCATAAGCCACCAGCAAATAACGTTCCATCCTTCTTACGTTGAAATCATGGTTAAGAGCATTCACTAAAAATAGATAATCTACATTTGCTGCAATAATTTGTTCTTCAGTTCTGTTACCAGCTTCTTGTCTTGAAAAAGAACTTCTTCTTGGAAAAATACGGTGAATAATTGCCTTTTTCTCATTTTCTATTTTCTTTATATACACCCAATCACCAACTGCCGGATAATCCCCCTTCGTTAACGCTTCATGCCGAAACTTCCCAGACAGTTCTGCCATATATTCACCGTCACTACAAATAATGCGATATATATGCTTATGCTCAAGTAAAATACGCCCTACTTCATAATTCTTCTCTACAGCTTGCTCTTCAAAAAATGAATCCCAGCCGAACGATTCTAAAATATTTTGATTCAAATAAATATCCTCCCTAGTTTGTACTAAGTGGAAGGATTGCGAACTATCTTATATAATATCGCCCTTTCCATCCACCTTTGTATTTGATTTATTATTCATATCAGTCATATTCGCCATAATACATCACTCCGTTCTAAATTTAATTACTCTCATTATATGGAATATCTCATTAAAAAGCTACATCATTTAACATAATTTTCGAATAACTTGTTTTTTAACATTTTAATTTGTCCACGATGACTAATTTCATCTTCTAGCACATGAAACCAAAGGTAGTGCTGATTATACGCTACACCATTAGGCCACTTTCTTTCTGACATTAGCCATTCATCATCCTGTTGTCTCAAACACTCTATTGTTTCCTCTCGAACTTTCTGTAAAAGTTGTACATAATACTGTATTTCATAACGACGGATAGATCTCCCCGCTTCCCCTAAATACAGTGCATCTTCCCATATTTCTAATTCTTCTTTTGTAAAATCACGATTTTGAAAAGAAATAAGCTGATGGACTTTTTCTATAGCCGCTATATGCTTTAGTAAAGCACCAATTGAATTCTCACCACTCGGCATTATTAAATCCAATTGCTCCACTGCTAAATCCTCTATTTCCTGTAATGTTACTGCCCGCGTATGCTCCATCATACTTACAAGTTCCCCTATATTTTTTGTATAACCATCTACACTTCTTATTCGATAATCTATATACATTTCACGCACCCCTTTCTGAATTCATATTAATGAAAAAAGGCTTCATATAATAGACTGAAATACATCAGATTTTTCTGTTATAATTAAATTGAATAAGGAATATACCCAAATAAACTTTCTCAATATGCTTATATGAAATATTAAAAGGAATCAATATGTAAAAATCGAATCTTATTCACTAAAAGGAGTGGATTCGATGGAAATGTATCAATGGCTAACTGCTGTTCTAGTTGGTGGCGTTACTGGCTTCGTTTCCCATCTGATCAATAACCAAGGTAAGTTATTGCTTCCACGCCGTTTAAAAACGTTTTTCCATTTTGGGTTTTTAACCGATATATTTACCGGTAGCCTAGCTGCACTTCTTGGACTTGTTTTATTCGATGTCACCTTAATTAAAGAAATTATAAAAGTATCTATTGTAACCGCTATTTCAGGTCAAACATTTTTACTTCATCAAGCTCTAGGTGGTGAACAGGCTAAAAATTCACAAATTGGGAAAGCTGATGAGAAAATTCAAGAAATTGACAAATTATTACGACGTTAATCTATACTTTCTTTAAAAATTATTGTTATAATGAAAAATAAATATTTTCTATTGCGTCGTTTGTCAGAAGAAAGGGTGTTTCGTATGACAAAAAAGAAAATAGAAGATTTCTTAACAAACTCCGAAAAAGAGGAACTGCTAGAAAACTATAAATGTTTACGAGAAGCCCGCACAAAAAGCGAAGCTAACTATTTTGGTGAGGCAGTAGACCATCTATTAAATAAAGTAAAAAAACGAGTCATTGAAGAAGCTGGAATACATGATGAAAACGCAGCGACGGTTCAATCTAAACGAAAAGCACTGTTTTAGTACATAACTAAACGGTGCTTTTTCTTTAGAACGCTTCTATGATGCAACTCCCTTTTCATTTTTGCCATCTCCTTATATATGAAAAGAGGGTAATACCCCTCTTTTCTATTAATCCTCTAATATAGATTTGATTTTCTTCATATCCATCTCATTCAATAAAACGTCCACTGCTCTAACACTTTCTCTTATTTGCGCTACCCGCTTTCCGCCAGGAATAACAGTATCAATTCCTTTTTTGTTTAATAACCATGCTAACGCTAAATGAGATACTTCAATATTATTTTCTTTAGCTAAGTCTTTTAACTTTTCAACTTTCTTAAAGTTACTCTTATATGTATTTTCTTCAAATAGATTTACACTTTGGCGCCAATCGACTTTGTTCAATTTAAAATTTTCTGTATATTTATCACCTAGTATTCCAAAGGCAAGAGGTCCATACGGAATAAATGAAATACCAACTTCTATACAATACGGTAATAGTTCTTCCTCGGCAGTACGATCTAACATATTGTAAGGCGATTGTACAACATCTATATGACCATGTTGATTTGCTTCTTTTAATTGCCCTATGTTTACGTTGGATATTCCGATTGAACGGATTTTCCCTTCTTCTTTTAGACGAGTAAGCTCTCCAATTGAATCTATGTAACTTGTTTCAGGATTTGTAAAGTGTAAATAATATAAATCAATATAATCTTCTTAAGCTATTTTCCACAGCGTTTTATCTCAATTCGTGAAGAAGACTTAAATGCTAGATTTCCCTGGCTTATTAAATGTCGTACTAAACGCAACTGAGCCATACTAAAAAACATCTCATATACATATGAGATGTTTTTTAGTAATTACTATTCTTTTAATAAATCTATTAATCCATTCCCTTCAGATGTACGTTCATACCCTAAAGGTACAGTCCTTTTTATAAGTTGCGCGTATATTTCCGGCTCTGATAATTTTCTACCATACTCTCTCTCACACTGCTTTATGAGAAGTGCTAGCGCCCCAGCGACATGCGGCGTCGCCATTGAAGTACCACTTAATACCGCATATTTCCCCTCTGGATACGTAGACAATATTTCATCACCTGGCGCTACTAAATCAATTTCTTGATTTGAATTACTAAAGCATGAAATTTTCCGCTCTAAATTAACAGCACCTACTTCAATTACTTCAGAATAAGCACCTGGAAAATCTAATTCTTCAGTATCATCGTTACAATCTCCATCATTTCCTGCAGCGCACACGACAAGTACGTCTTGTTTTACCGCATTTTGAATAGCTTCATGTAATTCTGGTACATCTTGCGGACCACCAAGTGACATTGAAATAATTCTTACTTTCTCTTTATTCGGTCCTCTCCAATTTACAGCATAATGAATGGCCTCAATAATTTGCTCATAGCTTCCAGAACCGTCTCCAGCTAATACTTTTAAAACTAACATTTTAGCAAGTGGTGCGACTCCTAAAACACCGACACCATTTTCAGTCGCTGCAATCGTCCCCGCTACATGAGTACCATGCCCATTATTATCAAGATAAATTTTTGGATCACCTTCATAATCTTTTGTGAAATTTCTCCCACCAATAATACAATCTTTTAAATCTACATGACTTACATCACAACCTGTATCTAAAACGGCAACGACGATATCTTTCCCTTTCGCACTCTTTTCCCATACTTGCGGAGCATGGATCAGTTGTACACCTGGTGGAATTTCATTTACTTGTTCAACCACTTTATTTACAGTAAACGGAATTAATTTAATGCCTTTTTGTTTATTCGCTGTACTACTATTCATCGTAATCCCTCCTGAAAATATATTATTTTCATTTCAGACCACTATTGAATGCGTTTAGATTTAACATTCGTTTTATTCGTTCCATTTCCCTTCCTCTCAAATGTTTCTCAATAAACAAAAGAAAAGGACCCATTATGGTCCTTTTCTTTTTCAGTTTTTCAAAAGAATAATATAAATTAAGACTAAATCTCACTCTTGTTCAAAAACTGCTCAATTTCTTTTATTACATGTTTTGCCCCTTCTATACTAACAGTAATGCTTCCATTTGCTAATGAAATATTTTGGTCTGAAACATCACCTGTTATTTGACAAGCATTGTAAGGTTGATATTTTTGTAAAATGACTTTGTCTTCTTCTACAAAAATTTCAAGTGGTGATTTGATTTGTATTCCTAATACATCTCGTAATTCTTTAGGAATAACTATCCGTCCCAATTCATCTACTTTTCGAATAATTCCTGTTGCTTTCATGTTACTCCCCCCTTACTCTCTATTATTTTTTTCACCTCGCTATTTTCATTTTATCACTATATATTTGGTAATGCCTTACTCTTTTTAGAAAATATAGTACAAAAGTTAAAAAAAAACATTTAACGAATATTCAATCTTTCTTTCAATTGTTTTAAATAACGAGATCGTATAATGATGAAATATAGAACTTGAATACTTACAAAAATACTTAATACAATCGTATTCTCTTTAAAAAGTGAGTACTCAAACATTTGTCCTAATGCTGTTAATGCTACTGCCCCATGTAATGTTGCAACTCCAACTGGAACGAAGAATAAAAGCGCTAAGCGGATTGTGACTACTTTCGATAATTCGCCTCTCGTCAATCCAACTTTTCGAATCATTTCAAATAAACGAGTATCGTCCTCCAAATCAGAAAATAAGCGGAAGTAAAGGAAGCTTCCTGCACAAACGAAAAATACAATACCAATAAAGAAACCTACAAATAAAATGGGTCCTGCGATTTGTAAACTTTGATTTTGATCGTACTCTTCTGCACTAAACGTTGCATGTTCTTGATAAGGCTTAATCTGATTCGTAAGCTCTTTACCAACCTCAATTTCATCTTTCGCTCCTTGTGTTTTATACATATAATCTTTTTCTTCTTTAAATCCACCTTGTAATGAATCATATTGATTTTTAGAGATTACATACACATTACCTCTTAGTATTTTACTTAATGAAGAAGTATTAACTTTTTTCACATTTAAAGGTTCATTCATATTTGGTAAAGTAATTTCTTTTCTTTCTTTCATCGGTGGTCCGGGTATTTCGACTGACAAAAATAAAGCCTCTTTATTTGATACAGTATTAAATAGTTCTCCTGTTAACTTTGCATATTCCTTATAATCTGATTCTTTTATAAAACTGGCGCTTCTTAACGACTGCTCCTCCGTTGTCTTCGATGAAATATTTATTTTTGAAGCTGCTATATTATGTTTCTTTAATACTTCATCAATGATCTGCATATGCTGTGACTCATTGCTATTACCTTGCTTAGAATGATAGTGAAACGCAATTGGTCTGTCCATAATTTCTTTCGTCATCGAAGCAAACCCAACCAATGTACCTATTGCTGAAAATGCTACTGTTGAAATAATTGTTACAATAAAGAACATCCTTGCATTATCTCTCATACGGTATGCTAAATCTGACAAAGTAATAATATTTGTCTGTGTCCAATAGAAACATTTACTTTTTTTACATAATCGAATAATAAAGACGCTCAACTGCTTGTACAGTAAATACGTACCAATAATGACTACCGTTGTAACAGGAATCATCATTACAAATACCATTGCACCATGTGACATAAGAGCTCCTGCATAACCAGCACTAAGCAATACTACTGCTAATATAGAAGAAATTATGGATGCCTTCGGTTCTGGTTTCGCCTCTGCTGATCCTCTAAACAATTTCATAATTTTATTTTTACGAACCATTCCTGCACTGAACAATGAAATAATCATAAATAATACGAAAAACATAATACTCGTTACAACAATCGCTTTCATCGGTATGTAATAGGATAAAGAAATATCTAATTTTAAAATCATCGGGGCTACAAATATTAATATTCCTGAAAATAACATACCTGAAAGAATCCCAAAAATTATTGCCCCTATTCCAATCATAATATTTTCAAAGAAGATAAGACGCTTTAATTGATATTTCGTCATACCTAGCATCATTAAAATTCCTAGTTCACGCTTTCTCGTTTTTAAAAACATTCCCATTGAATATAAAATAAAGAAGAATGTAAATAAGTAAATAATAGACTGTGCAAAAGACATACTTACGAATACGTACTGTCCTAATTCTCCCGCACTTAATGCCGGATGGAACGCAAAAAATGAATACACAAAAAAGGCCATAATGGCAAATGCACTACTCAAAAAATAAGCTGAGTATGTTCGTCTATTTCGCGTTACATTTCGAAATGCGAGTTCTCTAATGTTCATACTACTTCTCCGCCCTTCTACTAACTATGCTTTTATATTAGTAAAGTTCGGAAATACCTTCCATCGATTCAAATGACAAAAACCTTACATTATTGAAAGGTTTTAAACAATTGCTTATATAAAACAGTTTATTTATAATAGCTACTATTCATACACGCATCCTATTGTATATTCGTTAGTTTTGCGAAATAATAAAGGATAGAAGTATGTACCAATATACATATAAACTTATTTACCGCTTTAATATGAATAGGAGGAAAACATAATGACATTACAAGAACAAATTATGAAAGCATTACATGTTCAGCCTGTAATTGATCCGAAAGTAGAAATTCGTAAACGAATTGATTTCTTAAAGGATTATGTAAGAAAAACAGGCGCAAAAGGATTTGTACTTGGAATTAGCGGCGGACAAGACTCTACACTTGCAGGGCGTTTAGCGCAGCTTGCAGTCGAAGAAGTTCGTAATGAAGGTGGTAACGCAAAGTTTATCTCCGTACGTCTTCCGTACAAAGTACAAAAAGATGAAGATGATGCACAATTAGCATTACAATTTATTCAAGCTGATCAATCTGTTGCTTTTGATATCGCTTCAACTGTTGATTCCTTCTCAAATCAATATGAAAACTTATTAGGTGAATCATTAACAGATTTCAATAAAGGAAACGTAAAAGCACGTATTCGCATGGTTACACAATATGCAATTGGCGGACAACAAGGATTACTTGTTATCGGAACTGATCACGCTGCTGAAGCTGTAACAGGATTCTTTACAAAATTCGGAGATGGTGGTGCAGACCTATTACCATTAACAGGATTAACGAAACGCCAAGGACGTGCTCTATTACAAGAATTAGGTGCGGACGAGCGACTTTACTTAAAAATGCCAACAGCTGATTTATTAGATGAAAAACCAGGTCAAGCTGATGAAACAGAGCTAGGCATTACTTACGATCAATTAGATGACTATTTAGAAGGTAAATCCGTTCCAGCTGACGTTGCTGAAAAGGTCGAGAAGCGTTACAAAGTGAGTGAACATAAAAGACAAGTACCAGCGTCAATGTTTGATGATTGGTGGAAATAGAACATAAAAAAGAAGCTAATCTCATTTAGCTTCTTTTTCTATATATTAACGAAATACCCCTACTCTTTTCTCTAATAAATCCTGCAAGCAATCTTCATGTTGTTTATTAAACAATGGCGGCATTTTGTCTACCGGGAAAAACTTCAGATCTAATGTTTCATCACCGTCTATTTTTTTGTTCCCTCCAACGATTGAAAATTTAAAGAATATTACAATTGCCTGTGCCTGATCTCCATTCGGATATGTTTGAAAATATTTCGTATACACACCAATGAGCTCATCAATTTCCACATCATATCCTGTTTCTTCTTTAATTTCTCGGATCGCAGTTTCTGCCGCAGACTCCCCAATTTCCATTGCACCGCCCGGAAAGCCCCAAGCATTAAAGTCTCCTCTTTTTTGCAGAAGCACCTCACCAAATTCATTAAACACACAACCACCTGCAAAATTCAAAATAACATAATCATGCCCTATTTTTTCACGTAATTCTTTTATATAATTAGCCATTTGTTTCTCCTTTTTATACATCTTCCATCATTCTTTTTTATCTTTTTCAAGCAATTCAATAATCCGATCTAGCTTCTGATTCATATTAATCACATGTTGTTTTTTCATAGTGTTGTTTTGCAATAATCTTTTAATGAACAGAGTAAATGATACAAAAAACAAAACGATAAGCCCGATTACTAGACAAAAATATATCAATGCAAATATATTATTTTCGAACAAATTCATTCAGCTATCACATCCTCTATTCCTGATTATTTTATCACTCAATTCTAAATAGTCAACAATATTATAAATCAAACGCAAAAAGAGCACCTTTTAAAGATGCTCTTTTTCATTAATACGTAAATGTAATTGTCGCTAATGAATAACCTGTCATTGCACTATATGGCGCAACTTGATAAGATACACGCTTTGCACCTTTTGGCCAAGTTATTTCATTTAATACTTTCTTTATATCTTGCATCGTTCCATCCATTGACTGCTTATATCGTACTTCTACTTTTTCTGGCTTGGAAGCAAATTGTTGCTGTAATTTTTTCTTAAACTCATTGTAATTTTCCGCTCCGTATTGTGCAGATAAATACTTTAAATTTGTTTCTTTTAACATTTGTTCATATACAGCAGTTTTTGAACTTCCGGCTTTTATTTTACTTGTTAATTCGTTGAAGTAGCTTGTAGTTGCCGCTGGATATTTACTACGATCCCATTCATGGTCTTTGCTTAATTGTTCATCGGACATATTAAAATATGAATATGTTACGCGCCCAGCTTTATCTGGAACTGGATCATCGAATGTAGTATCAAGGTGGTACCACTTGTTATCAATGTTCACTAAATTCCATGCGTGAGCTTGTCCATTCCCTGTACCTGTTACAATATGATTTTGAATACCTGCTTCTTTTAGTAATTGGTATGTTAACAATGTATATCCTTGGCAAACGGCAGAACGATTCGCTAACGCTTCATACGCTGTATATGCTTGATAAGACGTATCATATGATACTTGTTTCACAACATAATCATGAATAGCTTTCACTTTTTCATGTTCATCCATGCCTTGTTTAATAATAGAATTTACAATTGCTTTCGCCTGAGACTTTACATACTGTGTTTGCTCTTTTGATTCACGGTATTTCACTTGCAGTGTAAACGTATAGTTCCCCGGCATCCCTTTAATAGAGTATTTAGTAGAAGCTACATTATATTTTACATACTCATCTGCATCTACAATTTTATTAAACTCGCCATACAATTGATCCATAATATTTCTAGCATTTCTATCTTTTGTTTTATATGTGATTGTAATATTTTCTTCTCGATTATCAATCTGTTTTTTTAATTCTTTGCTGAAATCATTTAACAACTTTGCATCTGATTGTGTTGTCACTGTAGTCGGATTCGTAGCTGCATAAGATACAGATGACGCGTGTAAGCCTCCCATTACTATAGTTGAACAAAGTGCGGCAGCTGTCACATACTTACTTGTCTTTCCCATCTCGTCACTCCTTACATTCTATAACTATACGAAAAAGTACCGTATAGTTTCAGAGTATACAATACTTTTCTAAATAGGTCATATGAGATTATGCATATTTAACATTTTTAAAGGGGTTGTTCTTTTAGAAAAAGAACAACCCCTTTTTTTTAGCAAGTTTGTAACACACAGCATGTATTTTCAAACTGGCGATTTTTCAAGTCTTCATTTCCAATACAGAAATAAAGCATCCCTAAATCTCCCCACATCATATTACACTTTTTAGTATCTGAATCAATTTGGAATAAGAGCGTCATATGCTGTGGATCTATCCCCATATATTGTCCAGTCTCGTACAATACCTCATCTTGTACAGAGAATGGTTCTCCAAACATTTGATGATTATCATAGTTGTCTGGGATTAGCTCTTCAAGTAATTGCAAGAAACGATCTGAATCAGCCTCATCTTCAATGAAAAGCTCTGGCAATTTATATGTCAGTTCAAAAGTAATTGTACACTGGTTATATTTCGCTTGTATTTCATCTGCTCTACGTAATTGCTCTACAGGGATATCATAATAAAGTACACGTCCAGCTTCGGTTGGATCCACATCTTCTTCAAAGTAATTTTCAATACTAAAGAAATATAACATCCCTGTCTTAGGAAGTTTGTGATCCATACCAACGTTTTGTAAATCACTTAAATTAAACTGTGCGATAAACCGTAGCGGATTCTCTTTGTATGTTGGATATTCAAATGTATTTGGCAAATCAGGAACTCCGCCCATTGTTGAACTACCTTTTTCGATTATCTCCTGCTCCTTTGGCACAACTTTTATACAAGGAAATATAGTATTTACAAGCTCCTGTTTCAAATGTGTTAGTTCATATTTATCAATTAATACTTCAATTTTTTGTTTCATAAATTCTCCTTACATTTACATACTTATTTGTATCATAGCACAAAGATTATACTCCGTTCATTGTAAATTCAACAAGCTCAAGAAAAAACGGGCTCTTCCCTCGTACGCGAACAAGTTTAAATAAGCATAGTATACATTGTTCCTACAAACATGATATCTCATAATTTCTTACAGTATACTTTCCCTCGTTCATTTTCACTTTTAATATAAGGAGGAATTCCACATGGGTTACGGATATAGTTGCGGTGGTTACGGCGGTGGTTACGGTTACGGCGGTAGTTGCGGCGGTGGTTGTGGTTATGGAGGTTTCGCTTTATTAATCGTTTTATTTATCCTTCTAATCATCATTGGAGCTAGCTGTTGGGGCGGCTTTGCAAGCTGCTAGTAAACTTAAAAACTATTATAAAAAAGCGCGTACAATACGTGCTTTTTTGCCATTTCAAAATTTTTTATATGAAAGGGAGTATGTTTATGAAGATTGATGGTGTTTTCGAGGGAGGCGGTGTACGGGGAATTGCACACGTAGGAGCAATTTGCGCGTTAGCTGAAAAAGGCTATGAGTGGGAACGTGTTGCAGGGACATCAGCTGGTGCTATTATCGCAGCGCTTTTAGCAGCAGGATATTCTTGTTCCGAATTAAAAACAATTGTAACAGACATTGATTATGAAAAATTCACTAAAAAAACTTTTCTTGATAGAATCCCCTTTATCGGTAAAGGATTAAGCGCTTGGTCTACTCTAGGTATTTATTCCAATGTATTTCTCGAAGAATGGCTAGAAGATTTGCTTAGAAAAAAAGGCATTCATCTATTTACAGACTTACCTGATTTGAATAAACTCAAAATTATCGCTTCAGATATAAGCAATGGTAAAATGGTTATTTTTCCCGATGACTTGCCAGACTACGGATTTTTAAATTATCGCTTCCCTATCGCTAAAGCAGTAAGAATGAGTGGAACCATTCCTTTCTTCTTCGAACCAGTGAAATGGAGAACACCAAAATGGAAACAACCTTGTTATATGGTTGACGGCGGTATTTTAAGTAATTATCCAATTTGGATTTTCGATTCACCGACTTCTCCTCGCTGGCCTACCTTTGGATTTCATTTTGTAAAAGATGAGATTCAAGCTGATCCCGCCCACTATGAAGAACCTATTTCCATGTTCAAAGGACTATTTAAAACAATGATGCAAGCTCATGATTTACGTCATTTAGATAAAGAATCAAAGGCTAGAACTATTACAATTCCAACAGGAACCATTACAAGTACTGATTTTCAATTAACTAAAGAAGAGAAAGAATGGCTCTATAACTCTGGTTATAATGCCGCTAATAAGTTTTTACAATCCTGGAACTTCAGGCAATATGTTGATGAATATAGAGACGGAAATCAGGATCGAAAAACAAATCGGTATTTCCGTCAACTTGACTCATAATTATATTATTTTCCCTATCACACTTTAATAGTAAATAAGCCTAATAATATAGTACATTATTAGGCTTATTTACTTCTTATGTACTCTCCCATTATTTAAGGATAAGTTAACCCTTCTGCTTCTTCTGCGGTAATTACTATGTAACGATTTCCAGTTCTTAAACCTAACAATTCTGCTTTTTCAATTGCATCCTGTTTTGTTTCCGCATAAGCAGCTAAATATTTCTCTCCATCAATCATTTGGCAAATCACATATTGTTTCATGGTTTTCTCCTTTTACCCTTTAATTAATTGCGCGATCTTTTTTATTCCAACTTCAATTTCTTCTACAGTTGCATAGGAATAAGAAAGACGTAAAAATTGGTTAGCACTTCTATCATACAAAGTGCCTGGGTTTAATAACACCTTTTCTTGTAAAGCTTTGTCAAATAAACTACGATTCGAAATTGGTAGATTTATATGTAGCCAAATGTAAAAGCTTCCTACTGGCTCATGCCAAGTTGCAATGCCACTACAATAATTTTCTAACATACTTATCATAAAATCTCTACGTTTTTTCAATTCACTTCTTACAAACTGTAAATGTTCATCATACAATCCATTTTCAAACCACTCCGCTGCAATCTGCTGGGATATAGAACTTGAACCATAATCAGTTTGCATTTTTATATCTGCTAATCTTTGAATAACTGATTCTGATCCAACAACCCATCCAATTCTTAAACCAGGACTAATGACTTTGGACATACTTCCAATATGTAGCACAATCCCATTTTTATCATATGCCTTTAAGGGCT
Source organism: Bacillus altaicus (assembly GCF_042136375.2). Classification (NCBI taxonomy): domain Bacteria; kingdom Bacillati; phylum Bacillota; class Bacilli; order Caryophanales; family Bacillaceae; genus Bacillus; species Bacillus altaicus. Next base: position 3,519,853 of record NZ_CM143394.1, read on the forward strand.
TTGAAACTGGTGCATCGAACCATAAATCTTGATATACCGCGTCCTCAATAATAGGTAATCCAATTTCATTACATATCTCCATCACTTCTTCCCTCTTCTTAGCGTTCATACTAAAATTGGTCGGATTATGAAAAGATGGGATTGTATATAAGATAGATGCGTTAAATTGTTTCTTATATTTTGTGATATAGGAAGTATTTATACCATTCTCATTCATTGGTATTCCAATCAAGCGCATTCCTGCTGATTGAAATACATTAAGCGAATATAAATATGATGGTTTTTCTAATAAAATTGACGCTCCTTTCGGAAGAAGCCCCATAGAAATAAGTTGCAGTGCTTGGATTGCTCCCGAAACAATTAAAATAGAGTCAGGAGATACATATACCCCATGCCCTTTTAAATATTCCGCAATTTTTTCTCTTAAATGGAGATTTCCTTTCGGTTCCTCATACCCAAGTGTAACATTTGATTGTAAAATTTTATTAATAATACCCTTCATCTTTTTCTCAGGCAAGAGACTCGGTGAAAGTTCACCTGTTCCTAATCGAATTACATTGGGAGTAAATTCAGCTTGATTAATCTCTTGTACAGCAGGAAGATTCGGATAATGAAGTCCCGTTTCTACATAAGACTGCCAATTTGGAGGCGGGGCATATGTAGAAGTACTCTCACTATTATTTATAACAATTGTTCCCTTCCGGCCATTCCCCTCAATATACCCTTTTGCTACTAATTCATCGAAAGCCATTACAATTGTACTTCGATTCACTTCAAACGTATGCGCCAAATCTCTTTGTGAAGGTAATTTAGTTCCAACTGTCCATTCCCCATTAACAATTCTTTCTTTTATATAAGATTCTATTTGTTTATATAAAGGAATAGACGAAGACATATTAGGTTTCCAAACGAGCCTTTCCATTATCTCACCTCACATACTTTATGGTTGGTAACCTACCCAACCCTATGGATGGATACAAATTTTCATTTCTTCTATACAATATAGATTATCATAATTAATCACATTAAGTAGGAGGTAATATGATGAGTGAAGCAATTATTCACGGTATCATCCTTGCATTTGGTCTTATCATTCCATTAGGTGTCCAAAATGTTTTCGTCTTTAACCAAGGCGCTAGTCAACCAAATATTTGGCGAGCTGCTCCTGTAGTCTTGACTGCATCTATATGTGATACATTATTAATATTAATTGCTGTACAAGGTGTCTCCCTTGTCCTCCTAACTTTCTCTTGGTTAACAACTACTCTGTATATGATTGGATTTTTCTTTCTTATATATATGGGCTGGGTTATTTGGAGAAGCGATCCTTCAAATGATGTAAAATAAGAAAAAAGCATGCCTTTAAAAAATCAAATTATTTTCGCCGCATCGGTTTCATTACTAAATCCACACGCAATTTTAGACACAATTGGTGTAATCGGAACAAACTCTATACAGTACATAGGAAGTGAGAAATGGGCTTTCACTTTTGCAACAATTATAGTTTCTTGGATTTGGTTTATTAGTTTAGCTTTTGCTGGAAAATTTCTAAAAGGATTTGACTCGACAGGAAAAACGATTGTAGTATTAAATAAATTTTCAGGGCTAATCATATGGGGAGTCGCACTTTATATGTTAAAACAAGTTATTTTGCCTAACTAATTAAAGAGAATTGCATGTTATGTAATTAGCATGCAATTCTCTTTCGCATTATGAAGTTGGTTCCGGTTTCTGTTTTAACATCATTTTATCTTTTGCTGGTTTAATCCAAATAATTGCTATGACAGCACCAATAGCAGCGAAGATGCTTGTTAAATAAAACACTTCATGGTCCGACCCTTTCATAAAAAAAGAATACAGGGGTGGTCCAGCTGCTACACCGATAAATCGCATTGAACTATAAAATGACGTAACTGTCCCCCTCTGCTCTTTTTCAATCCCTTGTGTAATAAGAGCATCTAGACACGGTAACGCCATACCAATTCCTCCCCCCATAATAACGAGACAAAGAAGTAGTAAATAGATTCCTTTTAGAAATAAAGGTAAGAATACAGATGCAGCAGCCAGTAAAAATCCAATATAGATACACTTTTTCATAATATCTTGTTTATCTCCAATTTTTTTACCAGCCATATATGAGCTAAGTGATAGTACAAGTAAAGGAATAGCGAGTACACACCCTTTCCATATACCATGAATATCGTACTTCGACTCCAGTATAGTTGACAGATAAAAAAGTATTCCGAATAAAATAAGCATAATAATTGCACCTAGTATAAAAATGGCAATTAACCATCTTCCCTTTTCTCGAAACGTAGAGATAATAGATTGAATAAATTCTTTAAGTGGTGGAACTTCTTCTTCTTGTTTCTTCGCCTTTACTAGTACCAGTAATAAAACAATCGATATTACACATAAAACTGGAATCGCCCAAAATGGTAAGAACCATACAATAGCTGCAAGAGCTGATCCTAATATAGGACTCAATACTTTTCCAAATGTATTTGACGTCTCAATGATTCCTAAACCTGCACTAACCTGTTTTTCATCTTTGTATAAATCACCTACACATGGTATGACAACTGGCATAGCACCAGCAGCACCTATCCCTTGAATTGCTCTTCCGATAAGAATCCAAACGTAAGGGTTATCAACTTTCCATGATACCCAGCCCGTTATCGCTCCTCCAATAGCTGCAATTAATAAACTTGGAACCATTACCATCTTTCGTCCCCATCTATCTGATAAATAACCAGCAATCGGTATAAGTATAATTGCAATGATAGAATAAATTGTAATTATCATGGATACCTGGAAAGATGAAATATGTAATTTCTTTTCAATGGTTGGCAGGATTGGAATAAGCATTGAATTACCTAACGTCATAACAAGTGGAACTGATGCAAGTGCAATTAAACAACAGTTTTCTTTTTTTAACATGTTGATTTCGGAACCTTTCATCATATATTTCTTACCATGTAATAGCCCTGCTGGAAATTATGTTTACATTCCACCAGGGCTATTTCATCTTTACTACTTTCCATTTACAACAAAAGAAATTGGGTAAAATATAGCATTACTCCTATTCTTTGAATCCTGTTCACAATATATCCATACCAATTAATTGAAAATAAAAAAGAAAGGAAGAATCCTTCCTTTCTCCTATAACCTTCTACATTTAGCGAGAATATCCGCCACCAAGCTGTTGTTCTGCCATCGCTACAAGGCGCTTTGTAATTTCACCGCCTACAGAACCGTTTGCACGTGAAGAAGTATCAGCCCCAAGCTGTACACCAAACTCTTGTGCAATTTCATATTTCATTTGATCTAGAGCTGCTTGTGCTCCATGTGATGCTAATTGATTAGCGTTACGATTTCTAGCCATTACCGATCACCTCCTTATATATATTAAATTGTACCAAATCCGAAATTAAATACATGGTAATTTTTGGTTATTTATTCCGTAAAAAAAGAGTCTCTTAAACGAGACTCTTACATCATTTCATCTTATGAGGTTACTACTTCTAATTTTCTATTTGTTAATGCTCTCATTTCTTCTTTTAATATATCTTTCGCATTATGCCCAAACCATTCAAGCGAAGCAAAATGATCAGTATTTCTCACTTCCCGGATGATTTCATCATAATTTACGATACCTTCAAATAATGGAACCATTCCTATACGACTTCCAGCAGCGGCATATACATTATTTGGTTCAAACACGTGTAAATACTCCGCTGATGATATATTCTTAAAATGGTAATGTTGTATCCACGGCTTTAGTCGCTGGAAACTATCTATCGGGTCTGCACCAGACTCCCATATATGAAGAAAATCAAGGTTTATTTTTAAATATGGATGATTTACTTCTTCTAACAATTTCAAAGTAGACGGTAAAGTATCCGTTAACGTATTTGGATGTGTTTCTAATAGTATATACATATTATGCTGAGCAAATAGATCACAAATCATTCGAATTCGCTTCACATACTCTTTTCTCTCTTGTTCCAAGAAATCCTCACTACCTTTTTGCCCGGCAAACGTACGAATTTTATTTGTATTAAACCAATTAGCTAGTGTTACCAGCTGTTCACATTTTTCCATCGTTTTTTGAAAATCCGCTAATAATGATATGTCCAAGTAATCACTTATCATCGTAACTTCTAAATTTTTATCCTTTAAATAATCTATTTCTCGTTCTGTCGTTTCACGCTCTTGCATATATAAATTTTGTGCATGGGTCCCCCACAACTCAATTCCTTCAAAACCGTTTTCGTATGCAAATTGAACAATATCAGTAAATGAAATTAGTTGATGGCGAAATGAAATTGTACATAGCGAATATTTCATTGGTTTGAACTCCCTTATCTTAAATTCAATGAACTTGTATTAGTTAAGACAGACTGATTTGTTATCATTTCTTTCCATGACAGAAACTGTCTCTCTAATTCATCCTTAATTTGCAGTTCAATTGTATTCATTTCATCAAGCTTCTCAACAATTGGTAATAACATATCTTTATTTTTTGTCATTGCCATTTTGATTGCGCGGTACTGTACATTTGTAAATCCTTGTACAATGTCCTCCACTCGATCACACCAATAATCAAATTCTTGCTCCGAATATTGTAAAGTTTCACGGAAGTATGCAAAGGCATGTTCATAGCTATATTTCCGTATTGCCAATACGGGTATTTGCTTTACTGCCGTTACGAGCCCAGAAAGTGAATACCCACCCTCTTCATTTACCATTTTTATTATTAAATTTTTTAATTCCATAGTTAATTCATTATCATCCTTTTTGAATGTTTCCATGAAATAACTTTCTACCATCTCTTGTGTTGGCTCCTGAATTCCTTCTATATCAATGAAATAGCCTCCACCAAATGGGTTATCTTTAACAGAATGGAGCACTTTTTCTCTTTCCATATTCCCTTCCCAGCGAAAATCAGGATCAAGCATGAACCATTCATCTTCTTTCTCTGTCTTCGATATCATTAAGTAATGCGGAAACGGTTTTTGATGAAACTTATTTTCTCTCTCAGGCAATAAAGACATATCAACCATTACAATTACGTAACGATTTTCCGGCTTATTTTCTACTAATTCTAAAAATGTTTCTACATTGCTACTTTTATCTTTTGAATGATCGTACCATTCGTTCACTTTAATACCATACAATTTTTCATACCAGCGTAAGTAGTTATCATGGTTAATGTTTTCGGAATGATAAGAAATAATCCCGCCTTCTGTTATATCAAAATCTCCATCCCATAATCCGAAATAAAATGGACGGAAATCTATATCGCTACGCCTTTTTATAATTTCACAAAAACAACTCACTAAACAGTGAACTTTAATTGAAGTCATACTCTCATCCACTTTCCTAAAAGGTTAGTTATTCACATTTACTTCGTGTAACGGCTGCAACTCTTCCATAAAGTCAAGCAAAGACCCTACAGTAAGAAACGCCTTTGGGTCTATCTCATCCTCTGGAACGCATAGCTTTAAATCCATTTCTATGTATACTATAAGTTGTAACATCATTACCGAATCTATATATAAATCTTGATTTAAACGCATCGTTTCTTCTAAATGCGTTACATTTTTCAGTTCCATTTTTTCTCTCATAATGCTTAAAACTGCTTCTTTTAACATTTCACGACTCATGTTGTTATCTCTCCCATCTCTAATAACTTACGACTTACTTTCCCTGTTTTGTTTTTCGGAATCTCTGCTACACTTTCAATTTCATGCGGTACTTTATAAGACGGTAAATGCTGTATGCACCATTCTCTTATTTGTACTGGTTCAATATGAGAGACTACTTTGGCTTTTACAATTTCCCCCATCACAGGATGCTTACCGCGGTATACAATCGCCTCCTGAATACCTTCTAATCGAAGCATCGTTTCTTCCACTTCTATAGGAAATACCTTTAGACCGGACACATTAATAACATCATCTATTCGCCCCATGAAATGAAGGCCTTGCTCAGATTTATACCCTAAATCTTTTGTATAAATATCATTTCCAGCAATTTTCACTACGATTTCTTCAGGTTCATCTTCATTTGAACCTATGTTAATACTTACATGAGAAAGTGGCTTCCCTAAGTCTAAATGTGTCTTCATATCATGACATATACTAATGCAACCAGCTTCAGAACAGCCGTACTGCTGCATCATGTATTTCGTCATGCCCTTTAACTTATAAAATAGCGTTTCTGGCAAAGGTGATCCTGATGTCATAATTTTATGAAACTGAAGAGTTCCTTGTGGAAAACTCCCCATAATATGTAGCATAAGTGGTACTGCATATATGATATGTTTTTCGGTATTACGAACTATATTTAATGCGAATTTAGGGTTTTTATTTGTAATGATTATAGGCTTACTACCTCTCGTAATTGCTGATAACGTGCCACAAATTAATCCGTATGAATGTGAAACTGGAGCCATTACAATTGGTACTTCGTCTTCTTCACATTTTAAAGCTTCATTATAAGCAGCAATTTCTGTTTCAATTTCCGTCCATGCTCTACGAATTAGTTTTGGCTCTCCTGTTGTGCCTGAACTATATTGTAATAAAGACGGTTCTTCTTGTAATAGATTTGGAACTTCTAATTTTGTAAAGTCGTTACTTTCTCCGTATAAAAGTGCAGTACACTTTGCGCGCTTTGCCATTTCAATAGCTGTATCCTTCGGTGTATCTTCATGAATAAGTAGTACAGATGCTCTTTTTTCTTTTAAGAAAAACACAAGCGTAATAATATCGAATGGATCTTTCAGACAAAGTGCAAATCTATTTCCTTCTGCTTCTTGAAATTGTTCCACTCCCTCGTAACCTTGTAATCTCAATTCAAAATCATTTTTGCTAAATTCTTGTTTATTAACGATTAGCATGATTTCCCCCTGTAACAACTGATTTTTGTATTGTAAGTTGCCTTGCTCTATACAACGGATTTGGAACTTCATGAACAAGCGATTCCACATCCATATATAAGCGTCGCTTCGTTAATTGCTCTGCATGAAATGTAGGTGCATATAATTGTAATGCTTCAAAACGTTCTTTCAAATGTGAAAATCTTTCAAAATGATCTTCTATTTCTTCAACAAGAATGATCCAAAATTGTTCCTCTTGCAATTGATACTCATCTGCCAGCACGAAAGCCAGTTCACCTAGATTGAACAGGAAAAGCGCATCTAAAACCATTTCTTGTAAACATTCAATACGGTCCATTTCAAAGAAATCATTTATTTGACCATTCGTATATGTTTTATGCATTTTAGTAAAGTCAGGACTTTTTTCGATTTCTTTCAAAAACGGACGATAAAACTCCAGTCCTTCATGAAAATCTTTTAGTGCAATACGGACTGGTTGTCCTTCTTCATGAACTAAAATCATGTTTTGTCCATGTGATTCTAATGCGATTCCATGCTCTACAACGAGGTGTACAACTGGGATAATTGCCTTTCGAATAAGCAATCTTAACCAGCTTTCTACTCCATATCTCTTTAACCACAAATCAATAATTGGTATCCCATCTTTTCCCCTGGCATATAAACCGTTAAATGGGATTGCCTCTTCTTTCTTATCTAAATATTTATGAACGCTTTCACGCCAAATACATCCTAATGAGCCATATGTAGCTTTTTTATTCACATCGTACGTAACACTCGAAAATTCATTTAACAAAATTAAGCGCGATTCATCCCTTAAATAAGGATCATGATCTACTATATCTTTTAACCAATTCGATATAGCAGGTGCACTCACAACCGAATGCGGTTTTAATGTACGGATAGTTGAAGTATTGAGTAAATTCATTGATAACTTTACATATGGTTTCGCTCGGTTCGTAACATTTCTTAATGTCCGCATCGACTGCTGCGCGCAATAATCATCTTCTGATTTCCCTAAATAAATAATATATTTATCCTGTATATGGTCAGTATAATTCGGAATAATAAAGTTCTCCCACTGCCAAGGATGAACAGGTATAAACATATACTTCTTCGAATCACAGTCCATTTTTCGAATACGATCCATATACTCTTCGATTTTCTTTTCACCAATTTCTTCTTTAAAGGTACAGTTATAACTCTCTTCACTTTCATATCCTACAGTCGTATATTTCTCATGAACTGCAATCCATATAATTTTCATTGGTTGCATAAATTCAAATCCATATTGAAAATTATCACGATATTGAAACCCGATGCGTGCTTTATAACTAGGATGATACGGGTGTCCATCTATTAAATGACTTTCAAGCTCATCATAAGATTTCGCAAGATAGTCTTTTTCACAACTTCTCTCATATTGTGCAATCGTATCTTTAAAGATTGTTTGTTCTAATTCTTGAATAAAAGAATCCAATTTCGTTCGATCAACTTGAACAATTCGAAAAATCTCCTGTAAAAATTGTGAAACTGATTGTATTTCTTCTTCCTCATCTTGAACTCTCATTATTAATGAGTCATGTAAACAAATACGCCCAAATGTCATACGTTCTTGTCCATAGCATTGGTACGTTACATTTTGATTCTTTTCATCAAGACCTTGTATAATAAAAAGTATTTGCTCTCCCTTTTGTATACGCATCGGCGTAATGATTTCTTCATAAATTAACGATTCTACTAATTGCCGGAATACTCTTCTTCTTACTGAAATGTACTCTTTTGATTGGAGTGCTTTCAATATTTTTGCTTGATAAACTTCTTCTTTCATAAATCCCTCCGCTATAATACGGAATATCGAATTCCATTATTTGTATTACGTGAAATTTTAGCACTACTTATGAACGAACAGCCACTTCTCTAACGAGTGGATTATCTACTTGTACATAAATTGCTTGCTCTAAAGGATTTGTCAGTTCATCAACATCGAAAAATCTCGTTAGCAAATTTGCTTTACATGCCAATTTATTTTCTTCCAACAATTCACTTAAAAATGTAGAAGGTTCACGGTTATATGGAAGGAACGATTCAAGTACAGACCTTAATTCTGAAAGAAGAGTTTCCTCCTTTATTAATCCTGCTGTACCAAAACCGTTAATTAGTCCAAACATATGATTGAAAATTAAATAGTAACGAAATCTTTCATCTACAATGTAATCGTCATATAAATTCCCAGTACGTTCGCCAATACCCGCTAGTTCATTATCTAGCACTGACTTCATTGAATTGCAGAAATAAAAACCTTGATTATCACGGAAGTAAAACTTAACTGGATAACCATCTTTCAATTGAACAACACTATTTTGTTGATGCGCTTCTAATGCAACGCCATAACGTAAATACATCCATACCATCGGCTTTAAAGAGATATTCATATATCGTCTAAACCAATCTAAACTTACTTCTTCACAGCTTCTACCTTCTAAATCTGCTAAGCGGTGGATAATATTCGCTAAACGAGTTCTTTCACCTGGAATTGCATCTTGTACTAATCCAGCGATAAGCGTTGCATCATTTTCATTTTCACTATAAAATGTATTTTCTCGTATAATCACTTCAAATCCAGACTCTTGTGCCCCGTATTTTAAAGTAATAAAGGCCGGATCACATATAAAATCAAATCCCGGAAACTTTTCTAACACCTCTCCAATTTTAGTATTCAATATTTCCTTCCCTTCAAGTCCACTCTCAAGTTCCTTCAATTTATTAATACGCATTGAATTCGTGACCTTTACAGGGAATGAAAATTTAAGCATGTACTTGGAATGAGGATGATATAACGTCCTAAGTGATGATGTCGCCATATAACACTTACCTACTGGACCAATATATTCAAGTACACCTTGATTCATCCAATTTTGCACATAAGATTGATGTAATAGCCATTCTGCTTGTAGTGGATGGATTGGAATTAGTGAATATTCATCTTCTTGACAGTACTTTTCAATAAATTCTTGACCTACCTTTTCATCGTTCTTTAATTCCTTTTTTATCATCGCCGTTGTGGAATCTTGTAACAATGATTTTTCACTTACTATACTTTTATGTGCCCGAAAATAGTGAAGTTGGCACTCCCCTTTTAATTCAGGAGAATACATTGAACTTTTCCAATCCAATATGCCTTGTCTACTCTTTGGTGTAGGATGAGTTAAATGTCCAAATAATAAAGATTGCTCCGCCTCTATAAAAGTTGTATGGAAACCATATAATTCAGATGTATCTTGCTCCCTTCCTTGTATAAACTTCTCAATATTTTGACAACTACGAATAACTCGAAGCATAAGTTCATCAGGATTCGTGCCATCTCCATAGTTAATAGACATTTCCTTTATTAAAAACATAATAACCGTAATATAATCTGCTTTAATAACATTTTTATTTTCGCCAATTTGGTAATAAAATTGTTCTCCAAATAGATGACGGTCCGTTGACGATTTATATATCACTTCCCCATACAAAGTAACGTTTTGTGCCGATAACCGACAGCATAAATAAGTGGGGATAGCGTCTCTTTGAAATGAATGGCAGAAAATATTTTCTACCCTTTTATCCTCCGTAATCCATTCTCCACTTCCTGTTTCTCTTAAATAACAATTTAAAAAGCTTTGTATTGTTGCATGTTCCGCGATTTGTTTCGCATGCTGCATACTGCTCCTCCTCTTTTAGACGAACACTATCATTTTTTTGTAAAACTTATGACAGTTTAATTTTATTATCAACTATGATTCTAATTGATAATGATAATCATTTCAAGATATATTTCAGAATTTTTTTATCTAGCTAAACTTTTCACCTTTTCAAAACATTTAATCCGTCAACAAAAAATACACCAATATAATAATTGATGTATTTTTTCATTCTTGCAGATTAAGTTTACATAATAATATTATCGCGTTCTAAATTGTTAGTGATTTGTATAAACAATCCATATCTCGCCAAGCATATGCTATTTCTTCTACATTTAGTCTTTCTAAAATTTTCGTGTCAATTTTTTCCGGATTATATTTTTCATAAAACTTTTTAGAAGGATTATTAGCAACCACCCAAACTAACAGAGATTGCATATTATCTTTTTTACATTCCGATAGCAATGCTTGAAATAATCTTTGTCCTATCTTCATTCCTTGATATTTTTGTAAAATGTATATTGCATATAATTCCCCATCACAATTATATGTACCTGTTCTTTCAACTCCCCCATCGATAAATCCGATAATCTCCCCAGTTAACGTCTCTGCTACAAATCTATATTGCAGATTGTCTTCTTTTTGAAAAATGTTTTCCCATTGCTTTTTTCTTTGTTCAAATGTTACATTTTCTAAAATTTCGTTAGCGAATATCCCAGTATACGTCGTTTTCCAGCTTTCCACATGCACTTTCGCTATTGCCGCAATATCAGCTTTCATTGCCTTTCTAATATGTATCTCCACCATACTCATCCCCCTTAGAAAATAATTATAGCAAAATGTTTTGTATGCATTAAAAAAAGAGTGAATTTTCATCACTCTTTTTATCTACTTTCAACTTCTACTGAAACAACATGATCGATTTCTTTTAAAGAACTATATAATTCAGTTGTATATAAATCTTCTGGAGCTAAAATGACCATTTCCAATTGCTGAGATGCCCCATTATCAATATCTTTAATTTTCACTCGTTTCACTTGCATATTTAAATTTTTAATTTGCTTAAAAATCCCGTCTAACTCTCGATGTTTGTTTACGGTAATTTTTATCGACAAGTCCTTTTGTCTCAATGAATACGGTCCTGCAATTTTCACAATTTGAGGAAGTACATTAATCGCTAATATAATTAAAATCATGGCAACCGTCGCTTGTATATAAAACCCTGCACCAATCGCAATACCTAGTGCTGAAGCGGCCCATACCATAGAAGCTGTCGTTAATCCTGAAATAACGTCATTATTTCTTCGTAAAATTACCCCTGCTCCAAGAAAACCAATCCCACTAACAATTTGAGCAGCGAGACGCATTGGATCCATGTTTGTATGACCCGGTACAGAATAAACATTCACTGATTCAATTGAAACCATTGTAATTAAACAACTCGCTACGGAAATAACCATACTTGTTTTCACACCAAGCGGTTTATTCTTTAGCTGCCTATCTATTCCGATGAATAATCCTAAAAAGAGTGCTAAACCTAATTTGAATAAAAATTCATATGACATAATTCATTCTCCTTACTTTACAATGTTTCCCTTCGAATATTTCACTATAACTCTTTTATGATATCAATTCCAGTCTTTTCTATTCATTTAAAGTAAAAAACCGAAAAAACATTTTTGACAATGTTTCCCCGGCTTTTTATTATAATTAAAATCTTTCTTTATTTTTGTTCTTTAATTTTAATTTGTGCATCTTTATAAAATGCTAATTTATTATCATTATACTCTTTTGTATAATTATTAAATTGTTCTTTCGCCTTTTGCGCTTCCACATTTAACTCATTAACAGTTTTAACTTTTTCACCAATTTCTTTTAACTTCGTTTCTTTTACTTTTAATTTTTCATACAGTTCTTTTTCAGTCGCTAACGCCTTCGTGTAATTCTCATTCATCTTTTGGAAGGCATCATAACGATTTTTATACGATTCTTCTACTGTTTTTGCTTGTTTTTGTAATTTCTTATCTTCGAGTTTTTCAATATTACTTTGAACAGATTTCGTTTCTTTCTGCGCTTTTTCTAACTGTTCCTTCTCGTTTTTCAATACTTTTTCACGCTCGTCTACATTTGCAGTAGCTTGCTCTATTTTCTTTGAAACTGCTTCATTATGCTCTTTACCTTCTTGTAAAATTTGAGAATAAAGTTCTTGTCCTTGCTTTTCTAACTTCTCTAATTTTTTTGTGTCATCTGCTAAAGATTTTTCTTGTGTAGATGCTGCTTCAAAAGCCGTAAATAAATTTTCTTCTGGCTTTTCACCAAAACAACCTGATAGTAATCCTACTGCTAATGCTCCAACTACTGCTACTTTTCCATATTTCAACTTCAATTCCTCCATTACATACGGTTATCATGCCAGAAGTTCACTGGGAAGTGATTCTCTTCATGATATGCTTCAAACTCATAACCCTTTTCTTTTAGACCCTTTAATATTGCTGGCACAGCTGCAACTGATTGCGGATGAATGTCATGCATTAAAATGACTTCTTGAGGATTTGTTGCACCAGCTAATACATTTTGAGCGATTTGTGCTGCCGCTGCATCGACTGGTACTTTATTGTATTTCCAGTCTAAAGAATCAATTGTCCAGTCCCATACTTTAAGACCACCCTCTACTACTTTGTTTCGAAGGCCTTCATTTAAACCAGGCATCGATCCGTATGGTGGACGTGTTAATTGAGGTGATTTTCCAATAATATTTGCGATTAAGCTTTGATCTTCTTTCATTTCATTAACATATTCGCCATTTTTATATAACTTCGCAAAATTGTGTGTCATACTATGCATTCCAACATAATGACCCTCTGCATTTTCACGTTTTACTAAATCAGGAAACGCTTTTACATTCGCTCCGATTAAAAAGAATGTCGCCTTCGCATCGTGCTGTTTTAGCATATTTAATAATTCAGCCGTATATTTTCCTGGCCCATCATCAAATGTAAGATAAGCAACTTTTCTTTCCATTCCGTTAAAACGACTTGGTGCCGTTTTATTCATTTCAACTTTCGATTGTTCACTTGCAAGCTGCACTATATTTTCTTGCTTCGCAACAGCTTTTGCTGGTGAAGTAATAGATTGAAACATGAAATACCCAATAGCTACTATTGCAATCGCTATTAAAACAACTGCAACTCGTTTAATTTTAAAAGCCTTTTCCATTCTATCGAATTCCTCTCCCTATTAATCTCATATATAAATCACCCAATATAATTATACATCTATTTATTCTTATTACACTATATAAACTTTATATAAATTATAGTGGGAGTTTTATCAAAATTGTTGTTCCTACGCTTTCTCTACTTGTAATACTAAGCGTACCACCATGAAAATCCACCATTTTTTTTACAATAGCTAATCCAATGCCTGCGCCTTCACTATGGTTATTAATCTGATAAAATGACTGCTCTATAAATGGTAGATGCTCTTTAGCAATTCCAATACCTTGATCTGTCACCTTAATCACGGCTTGTCCTTCACTTTTGGTCGATTCAATGTAAACTGTACTTTTTTCATTTGAATATTTAATAGCATTATGAATAATATTTAGGAAAACTTGTTTTAGTCTATTTCGATCTCCTACTAGTTCTACTCGTTCTAAATTAGCAACTAGATGAATCTGTTTCTCTTCTGATTTAGGAGTTAATTGCCAAATCGTCTCTTCTAGTATATCGTACAATTGCACCTTTTGTTTATATAAATTAAAATGATTTGACTGCAATCTTGAAAAATCTAGTAACTCTTCTACTAAATGAATCAATCGGTCTGTTTCACCTGAAATAATTCCCATACCTTGCTTTACTTCTTCATCTGTTAAATGATCTACTGTTTTTAACGTCTCACTCCACCCTTTAATTCCTGTTAAAGGTGTTCGTATTTCATGAGAAATAGAAGCAATAAATTCATTTTTCATTTGCTCAGCCTTTTCTATTTTATCGGCCATATAATTTAAACTATGCGCTAACTCACCTAATTCACCAGGATAATCCTCTTTAATTTGCTCCTTTAATGTACCTTCCGCAATTTGCGAAGAAGCATGAATAATAGATTCGATAGGTTTCACAAACGAATTCGCCAATCGTCTACTGATTAAGAATACGATACCTGAAATGATAATTCCAACTGAAATAGTAAACATAATAATTTCAATAATCTTTGCATTTACATGTGTTAAAACAGTCGTATATTTTAAAACACCGATAGTTTGCCCTTGATGTACGAGTGGACTTAATACTTCTAATTGTTTCACGTTATCTTTCGTAGTAATAACTTGGTGATACATTTCCCCCTCTAGTAAAGAATAAGGAATACTCACTTTACCTTCAACCTTTTGCCCACTTGACGATTGTATAATTGTACCGTGCCGATCAATCAATTGTAATTCCGTTCCTTCTAATTGGAAACTCTCAATTATTTCTCCGCTATATTCTTGCAAACGAATAAAATATAGTGAATTGTATTCAGAGAAAAAACGTGTACTTGTCTTTGCATGCGATTCAACATATTGCACAATGCCGTTATAATAATATCGATAAATAGAAACTGAAAATGCTACTTCAAATAATACAAGCATTAGTGTAATGACCGTCATAAAATATAAAGTCACTTTCCGTCTCATCTTATATTTTCCTTCCACACATATCCTTTTCCCCACACAGTATGGATAAACTCTGGTTCTGACGGATTACATTCTACCTTTTGACGTAACCGTCTCATATTTACATCGACTACTTTCGTCTCGCCTACGTAATTGGTTCCCCAGATCATATTTAAAATTTCATCACGCGAAACCGGCTTCGAAGCCTGATTCATTAAATACTGTAATATCATGTACTCTGTAGGGGTTAAATCAACTAATTGTCCACCTTTATATAATCTTTCTTCTATGATATTTAACGAAAACGGACCAGACGTGATTGTATTCGTTTTTTCTTCATGTACTTCTATTCTTCTTAATAAAGATTGTATTCGTGCAGTTAATTCTACTGGACTAAACGGCTTTGCGATATAATCATCTGCACCAATTCCTAGCCCTTGTACTTTATCTTCATCTTGTACACGTGCGGTTAACATAATAATACCCATTTTTTCATTTTCTTCCCGGATAGCTTTACAAACTTGAAAACCATCGATCCCCGGTAACATAACATCAAGTAACGCTACATCAACAGTATGTTCACTTAAAATCTGAAACGCTTCTTCTCCAGTGCTAGCTTCTAATACATAAAATCCAGCACGTTTCAAATTTAAGACAATAAAGCTACGGATTGGTATTTCATCTTCTAAAACTAAAATTGTTGACATAATTCCCTCCTCCCTACTCTTGTTGATAATCCGCTAGCGGTTTTATATATGCTTTCATTTTTTCAAATTTTGATTGCTTCGGTACTGCATATACATGAGAAGCCGTTTTAACTGCTGCCTCGTATCCTTTTATTTTGAACCATTCTTTCCGCTTAAAAATATGGACTTCAAGCCATATTTCATTTGTAGTTGCATCTATAAATTTTTGAACATCCGGTGCTTCTTGCTGAACTGGGACAGTTATTTTTCCAATTAGTGCTGGAGGAATTTTAACAAAATAACCTTTCTCTATATTGACATATCTTTCTTCTATCGGTTTAATTCCCTCTTCACTCCACTGTATATAACGCTCAAACATCGTGCTCTCTCCGTACGATACCTCTTCCCAACCTTTTGGACGCACAGTACGAACAAATTCAATAATGCCGTCTTCATTAACGTCTTTACTTTCCACAACATAATCATTGAATAAATCTTCTTTCCCGTCTATAGGTAGCCCCTCATAATGATCCTTATCAAATTTTGCTACATATGTTATACCTGAATGAGCCCCAACTCCTGCATCAATTACAACTGCCTTTGACTTGTTAGAAATACGTCCCATTTGTATTCGTTGAATACTATTTATATATGGATCAAATGTAACTTCAGACATAGTCTTAAACTGTTCAATGAACTCAACTTTCAATTGCTCATCTTTTTTATAAGTAACAAGGCTTATATCATTAAGGCCATTTTCATTTAAATCATCTATAAATAACTTCGTATATTGCCGATTATAAATCTCCTTCATATCATCATTTTCTTCCGAAAAAACATACATTACATGTTCTAAAGATTCACGACTTACAGAGATTCCAATTAATAACTCTCGCTTCCCGTTCCCTGTAAAATCACCGACTTTAACAATATCTATATTCCCACCCTCAAATGTATGAGTGGACTTTAGTTTCCAGCCATTGCTGCTTTCCGCATAAATAGCTAAATATATACTCCGATCTTCATTCGGTACTTTATAAAATACGATCGCTTCTTTCTTATTATCTTGTTTAAAATCCATTGACCAAATCATCTGTTTATCTTTATTAGACATTGGAGTAAGCAACCGATAATTAACAGGCAAATCTTTATCTATTTGTTCTTTTAATTCATTAATCCACTTTTCATTTGCAGGAGCTCCCATTAAACTTGTTGGAGCTTCAGACATTTTACATCCAGTCAATATAAAAATGATTCCCAAAATACTTATCCATTTCTGCATATGATATCTTTCCTTACTACAAATTTTAAGTATTTTTTATACTATTTGCTTCTCCAATATTCTCATACATATGAGTATAGTTTTTCTAATATAAAAAATCGTTACAGAAAAGTTACAAATATATTTCCATAAAAAAAGATTGGCAAAGGCCAATCTTTTTTTACTATTCGTTTCGAGCTGGTTTTGGTGTTATACCCAAATGATCATTTAATTTTTTTGAAATATCTTTTACATTTTTTTCGTTTGGAATGTAATAATAAATACCACCAATACGTTTATCAGTACCTTCAATTTGCATTTTTTCCATTTGCAGGTCAGATCCAGCCATATTTTTCGTAATAGCAAGCATATCATCAAACGTTAAGTTTGTTTTCATGTTGTTATCCACTGCATCAAGTAAAGAGCCCATTTTGCTAATTGATTGAACAGACATAGCTTTTTTCGCAATTGCTTCAATTACAAGTTGTTGTCTTTGACCACGCATTGCGTCACTGTCAATTTTACGCGTTCTCGCAAGTGCAAGGGCTTGTTCACCATTTAAATGTTGGTAACCTTTTTCTAAATGGATCATACCTGCTTGGTCTTTACTATCTTGTTCTGTGAAAGTAACCGGTACATCAATATCAATACCACCAATTGAATCTACAATTTGTACAAATGACTCAAAGTTAAACTTCACATAATAATCAACTGGAACATTTAAAAATCTTTCCACTGTATCTCTTGTACTTTCAACACCACCAAATACGTGTGCGTGTGTAATTTTGTCTAATTTCTTTCTAGATGGAATATAAACGCGTGAATCTCGCGGAATACTAACTAATTTAACGGATTTATCATCTTTATTAATTGTCGCTAATAAAAGTGCATCTGTTCGAACCGCTTCGCCATATTGGCTTTTTCTCATTTCACTTCCATCTACACCCATAATTAATATTGAAATGTTATCCTTTAACGGTTCAACTTCTTTATCACGCTTTGATGACTTATCAATTTTTGCATACGCATCACTTACAACAGCTTTTGCTTTGTTATATATAAACGATCCATATCCTACTCCTCCAAAAATAAGTAGGAAAAATGGAATTAAAATGAACCATTTTATTGACTTTCTTTTAGAACGTTTTTTACTGCTTCTCGTATCTTGTTCTAATTCAGAGCTCATGTTCATTCTCCTCTCTTTCTCTTTTCCTAGTATAATGTATGTCTAGTAATCTTCATATTGAATTTCCTTTCAATCACCTTACAATTTTGTAAGGTTACTTCATGAATCCAACATGTATTCCATTTCACATTATACTCTCGTGCTTATTTTTAGCAAGTCACTATTTATCAACTTAAAAAAATCAATACTTCAGAACATTAAAATTTACAGATTTATCATTCTGTTATTTGCAGGTAGTAAGATTTTCACCTCACAATTTAGCAAGAATAAAGAGTCAAGTTTGTGCCGTGAAATTTTGATTGGTGATGACTAATAATCAGTGAGAGATAAATCCCCCCACTGATTGAAGTTTCATTTTATTATTTCTCATTCGGTGTGTATATTATTTGCTTCCCATTATTATTAATTAAAGCTGACTTTGCTTTTATTTTCGTTTTTTCTATTTCCACATCATCATTAGAGAAATTCACAATAATTTTAATGTTTTTTCCATATGAAGCAGATTGTACCAGCTTATCTTCTGACAGATATAAAAAGTTCGTCATTTCTTCTTTTACTGCCTTTTCATGAACTTCATTCCAAACTTTCAGATGCTCTGTAATTTCTTTTTTATGCTTATTCCACTCTACTTCATCTAAATGGTACAAAGGAGGAACATTATACAATAACTCATACAACATACGATTTCCTACCTCATCTTTTACTTTCAAACTTCCCCATTCCCAGTGATGCGTTGTAATAACGGAATCATTGTATACTAATTTATATAACGGTACCGAATATACCGGATTTAAATATACTTGTTTATATTCTTCTTTCAACGGTACTTGTTTTGCATATTTTTCAGGAACATTTTGATTTGGCGACCAATACCCACCGACATAATACGGGCTTGTTTTGTTTTTCCTCATATCTTCATCGTCCCACTTAATAACTGGTGTTTCAATGCCATGAGCAAATGCAATTGTACTACTTGCAAAATCATTTCCACCTTCAGAACCTACTACCATCCCTTTTTCTTGCGCGATATAATCCATTCGTTTTAATCGTGCTTTTAAATCTTGTTCTTGTGTCGTTACATGTTTTGTTGAATAATCGTCATAAATTTCACCCGTCGCATCACAATCAATAAACCATGAATTATATTTAGGACCATTTTGTAATATATCGTTCATTCGTTCTTTTACACTAGGCAGTGATAATGTCGGATTTAATTTTCGCCCTCTCCCTAAAAATCCTTGCACCTTTTCTCCATTTTTCTTCGTTACAGTACCCTCTTCATATAACGATGGATCATTAAAGGACGCTGTGTTCCAATTTTTATCACCTTTTTCGTGAATGGAATGATAAGAATCATACGGACCAACTAAATATCCCATTTTCTTAGCTTCTGTAACAAAATTAGGTTGCATATATCCTTGTTCCCAGTTTGGTAGACCAATCCATGCTTTGTCTATCCCTGCTTCTTTCATTTCCTTTGTTATATCCGTTCCATCTGCGGTTCCCCATTTACTTACATCTTCAACTGCATCACCGAGTACTGACTTTAATAAATGCTTATTTAAGCTATACAGTTCCGCCTTCGATAAGTGATCTACACCTTTTTTTAATAGCGCACTCGCTTCCTGATCAACTTTCGGGAAAATATCCTCTTTATACAATTCCTTCATTGATAATACTTCGTTTATATAACGCAAAATAACATTTTTTTGATATTTATCAATGAAATCTTGTTTACTTACTTGCTCAAATACATTCAATTCCCCAGGCTCTGAACTATTTTTTTGAATAAGCTCTTTTATATGGCTAAACACCCGGCTATTTATTTGCTCTCTTAACTTCGGCCAATTTATGTTACTTGCTGATAAACCATTTTGATTCCAAAAATAAAAATGAGCGGCACCGTAAAGTTTTTCAATCTCTTTATTTTTTCTAGCCTTTTCTTGTAATGTTTTAAATTCACCTTTTTCAACAATGTTGTCTTTGTATAGCTTAGCAATACTTACTGCATCATTATTTGTCACATATAACTGAAATCCATATGTTTTATTTTTATTTATACTCGGGAATTCATGTGTAAAATCAAACCCTATTTTCGGGTCCGAATGAAATTTCAATTCATTATTAAACACATTGTTCGCAATATATACAATCGAATATTTCGACCCATTTAATGCGAAAAACTTCATGGCAAATGATTCAGCAAATGAATATACATCATCCTTTAAAAACTTCTTCCAATTCTCATCATTACTTGGAATTTGCTTACCTTCCCATAACGGAAGTGTATAATTTTCAGCTTGTACTTTCGGCCATGTAAAACTTTCTGCACCAGTCGATTCCACTTCAATATTTAAGTGATCTTTTTTCTTTTCTAAGTTTACTTTTACTTTTTGATCTGGATATTCCCACGATGTGCGATCCTTGTCTTTTTTTAAATTCGATACCTTCATTTTCGGTAACGGTTGCGATGCCTGTTCCTTTACACCACCATGTTCTACAGTTAACGTAAAAGTCTCTGGATTTACATCGTAAGTAAAATCTTTATACGTCGCTTTCTTTATTTTAGACTCTTGTAAAGCATTATTACCTTTTACATCACACCCGACTAAAGTCGAAAATGACATAGTAGTAAGAAGACATATTGCTATCATTTTTTTCATCTTCTGCACCTCCACCACTGAATATACAGGAGCTTTGTTACAGGAATGTGGCAAAAAATAATAAAGAATGTCCCAAAAGCCGAACTTTGAAATGGAGTCATGTTCTTATTGGGTAAATTTGCAACGATACATGAAATTATAACAATCACAATTCTACTTATATTGACGCAAATTGAAATATATCGACTTAACTACAAAATATGACAATCATATCCTACCTATTAACAAGAGAGGGCCGTCCAAAAAAACTTTTGGGACGGCCCTCTTCAAAGTATAAAAATAAGTTCATTTTTACTAATTACGAGTTCAAACAAATCAAAATTTCAACAATATCCCCTTAACTGAAAAAGTAACTGTATATAATATATCCTAAAACTAACACTAAAATTAATATCCCTGTACCTTTCCAATTCATCCCCCCTGTCATATCAACAGGGCTACCTGATTCTGCTCTATTGAGTCCATCATTCAAAGAACCGGTAGGGTTATTTTTCAATTCACCTTGTCTCATACGTTCTCTTTTTTCTTCTGGTGACTCTTTTGAACTCATATAATCACCTCTAAAATTAATATTCATTTTATATTCTCTTTTTAAAACATTATTTCTCCTGAAAAATTCCCGTTAAAATAGATTCTCCATAATTTAAAGAAAGCTAGCGATGCTAGCTTTCTTTATAATCCAATATGTTCTTCCTTATTTACAATAATCCCTTTATGATCGATTTCAAGCTCACATACTTTCATAGCGGCAAATACTCTTGCTAATTGGTCAGCAATTTCTTGACGCTTCTCATACGGAGTTAAAATAAAAATGGATGGTCCCGCGCCACTAAGAGCTGTACCATATGCTCCGAATTCTTTTGCACATTTACGAATTGATGGTAATAACGGTACAAGTTCTAAACGATATGGCTCATGGAAATGATCTCTTTCCATCATTTCACCTACAACTTCCCACTTCTTTTGACATAACGCAGCTACTAATACGTTACTTATCGCACTAGCCTTAACCGCTTCATGAAACGGAAACATCTCTGGTAATACAGATCGACTTTCCTCCGTATTTAGCTCTTCATTCGGAATAAGAGAAATTACGCCTAATTCCTTACTTTCAATCCTTACAACCGAAACATTCTTTCCATCCAGTGCTCCGATTACAGTTCCACCTAAAATAGAAGCAGCAACATTATCTGGATGTCCTTCAAAATTTGTAGCAATTTGAACCTTTTGATCAGTTGTTAAATGTAAATTTCCAAGTTGATTCGCAAGCTCTATTCCTGCTACAATCGCTGATGCGCTACTTCCTAGCCCTCTTGTCAGCGGAATATTACTAGTAACTTCTATTATATGGGGTGATAAAGAAGGACATACTTTACATGCCGTGCTAACAATTAAATTTTTATCGTCTGTTGGAATTGAATCGTCAAAAGAATGTATCACTTGCCACTTATCAGCTTCTCCCTTTACACTTACTTCTAAATATAATGACAAAGCTATTCCAACAGAATCAAATCCTGGTCCAACATTCGCTGTACTAGCAGGAACACGAACTCTTAATGGTATCACGACATAATCACCCCTTTAATATGATCTTTAATTTGTTCTATATCATTTGACACACTTGCAATATCAAATTTATTAGAAGAAATTGCGATATCAGGATCTTTTAAACCATTTCCAGTTAAAACTGCAACAACTGTTTCGCCTTTTTTGATTTTTCCAGATTGAACATGTTTAATTACGCCCGCTAATGAAGCATTCGATCCTGGCTCTGCGAAAACTCCTTCAGTTTTTGCTAACAATCTATACGCATGTAATATTTCTTCATCTGACACCATATCTATTTCACCATTAGACTGCTCGGCTGCCTCTACTGCATACGACCAACTTGCTGGATTACCGATGCGAATCGCTGTTGCAATCGTTTCAGGTACCTCAATGACATGTCCTTTTACAATTGCCGCCGCTCCTTCCGCTTCAAAGCCGTGAATTCTTGGCTTCTTATATCCTTTTTCTTTCTCGTATTCACAGAACCCTTTCCAATATGCTGTAATATTCCCAGCATTTCCAACAGGGATAGCTAGAACATCTGGTGCGTTTTGCAACTGGTCACAAATTTCAAATGCCGCTGTTTTTTGCCCTTCAATTCGATAAGGATTCACTGAGTTTACTAATGTTATCGGCTCTTCTGCAGCAATATTTCTTACAGCTCTAAGTGCATCATCAAAATTCCCTTCTATTGAAATAATCTCCGCTCCATAAGCAACTGCTTGCGCTAATTTCCCATGCGCAATTTTCCCTTCTGGTATTACGATAATACATTTCATCCCGAGGCGTGCCGCATAAGCTGCAGCCGATGCCGATGTATTACCTGTAGATGCACAAATGATTGCCTCTGCCCCTTCTTCTTTCGCCTTTGCAACAGCCATTACCATACCACGATCTTTAAAAGAACCTGTTGGATTCGCTCCTTCATACTTTCCGTATAACTGAATCCCTAATTGTTTTGATATATTTAATAATGGAATAAGGGGTGTATTTCCTTCCATTAAGCTGACATCAGGTGTGTTTTCATTCACTGGTAAATAAGAAGCATACTGTTTTAATAGTCCTTTATACATATTGTTTTTCCTCCTCAATAATGTAGTAACTGTTTATTTCACTTGCGACATCTTCTATCGCCCCTAAAACTTGTTCGAATTGATATTTTGAAGTTCGATGCGTCACAACAACGACTTCTGCAAGCTCACGATTCAAAGGTAATTGAATTACCTCTTTTAAACTCACAGAATAATCAACGAAACATTCTGTTATTTTTTGTAACATCCCAGGCTCATCTCGTAATGAAATACGCAAAAAGTATTTCGAAACTACTTCTTCATCTCCTTGTAATTCATACGGCTCCGGTTCTTTTAATACACTTTTATTTTTCGGAACTTGATTCATATTTTTAACGATTGAAATAATGTCACTTACTACAGCAGAACCAGTTGGTAACTTCCCAGCTCCAGGTCCGTAAAACATCACTTCTCCTACTGCTTGACCGTGAACATACACCGCATTGAATTCATTATTCACATTCGATAGCGGATGATGACTTGGTAATAAAGTCGGTTCTACACTTAAGTGAATGGATGATCCTTGTTTCTCAGCTTTGCCAATTAATTTCATAGTAAATCCTAATTTTTCGGCCATCTCTAAATCTTCTTTTTCAACCTTTCGAATACCTCTAACTTGAACATCATCTAAAGAAACATTCATCGAAAAACCTAAGTTAGCAAGAATTGCTACCTTTCTCGCAGCATCTAGCCCATCTACATCCGCTGTTGGATCGGATTCTGCGAAACCTAATTTTTGTGCCTCCTGTAAAGCCTCTTCATACGACCATCCATTTTGACTCATCTTTGTTAACATATAATTTGTTGTTCCATTTACGATTCCCATTATTTTTTCAATTTGATCTGACGCTAGCCCGTCTGTTAATCCTCTTAATATCGGAATCCCACCCGCTACACTTGCTTCATAACATAAATCACATTCATTTTTATTTGCCAGTTGCAAAAGCTCCGCACCGTATACGGCCATTAAATCTTTATTTGCTGTTACGACATGTTTCTTACTTTGTAAAGCCTTCACAATATGCTCTTTCGCTTCTTCAATTCCGCCCATTACCTCTACTACAATATCAATATTTGAATCATTTAGAACTTCATCAACATTACTTGTTACTACGATTCCATCAATGCAAACATCACGTTCTTTTTCCAAATCACGTACAACGACTGTCTTTACCTTTACTTCATATCCTGTATCAAGAGTGATTTTTTTATAATGTTCTTTCAAAATATGGACAACACCACTTCCGACAGTACCTAACCCTAATACCCCAACATTAATAACATTATTCATCTTCTAATCTCCTCCTAAAATTTTATTTTTTATCTCTATCAATCACCTTGCTCTGCCATTTTTTCATGCAGGTGGTGGTTATTTCCGTACGTACTAATCGTTTCATGTTACCGCACCTCCTTTCAAAGTAATAAAAAAACACACTCATCCCTGGGAAAGGGACGAATGTGTTTTCGTGGTTCCACCCTTGTTCCAACCTAGACTTATTTCCTTCTAGATTGCTCAAGTTCAGATAACGGCTGATACCGTCAATAATTACTAGATTGCTCGTTCACTATTGAAGTTCAAAGGTGGTAAGATCATTTCTCGTGTTAGAAAGCTCACAGCCTTGGCTTCCCTCTCTGTAAACCGTAAAAATGATTTCATGTCCTTATCGTTACTTTTCCGTTCATATATATTTGTTAACTCATTATACTCGCATAAAAAACAAAATCAATACTATTTTTTAATTATTTTTAATTTTCAATCTAATTACTATAAAAAAACACACTCATCCCTAGGAAAGGGACGAATGTGTTTTCGTGGTTCCACCCTTGTTCCAACCCAGGCTTATTTCCTTCTAGGTTGCTCAAGTTCAGATAACGGCTGATACCGTCAATAATTACTAGATTACTCGTTCACTATTGAAGTTCAAAGGTGGTAAGATCATTTTTCGTGTTAGGAAGCTCACAGCCTTGGCTTCCCTCTCTGTAAACCGTAAAAATCATCTCATGTCCTTATCGTTACTTTTTCGTTCATGTCTATTTGTTAACTTATTATAGTTATGAAAATTTTAAAAAGCAAGCCTATTTTTATTTACTATTTTAAAGGAAATACATTATTATATTTTACAATAACAAATTATCTAAAACAAACTTATTCTCTGTCACATATATTCATCACAGACAAGCCAACAATATCCATATTAAAATTTCTTTCTAAAACAAAAAGAGTTTTACGCTTTAACACCATATTTATAAAGTGAATTATTTGTACCTACTCAGCCATACATTTCATTTAGGAGTTTGGTAAGGAGTATTATTCCAGCGAAAATCCGCCCCTTATTACCTATAGAAAGTTACTTTCACTTTTTAGCATATAGATTGCTGCCATGAAGATAAAAAATGGACCTACACCTTGCTACCTTCCTTTATTTTAAAACTTTGCGCATGGCAGGAAAAGGCCCTGACCGCTCCTATACATAGCCAGCCCCTCTCGACCATTAAAAAAGTGCTTTTCTGTCGGTTTTTCATAGAATGACTGAGTAGTTACAATTGTTCAATACAATCTTTTCGTATAACTTTCTTCTAAAGAACGCGCAACATCCTCTTCTGAAGCATTCACTTTCGCATGCTCCATTAACATTTTCGCTGCTGAAGGTAGCTCTGTTTTATTTAACCATGACTCTGGATCCCACATTTTTGAACGAATAAAAGCTTTTGCACAATGAATGTAGCATTCTTCTATTTCAACAACAATTCCAAGTAACGGATTACGTCCATTCGCCTGCATTTCTTTCAAAATTTCTTCATCGTTTGTAATATATGCTTTACCGTTTATTCGGAGTGTTTCCCCAAGACCAGGAATAAAAAAGATTAACCCTACGTGCGGATTTGAAATAATATTTAAAATTGAGTCTATACGACGATTACCCGGTCTTTCAGGAATGATAATTTTATTTTTATTTAATACATGTACAAATCCAGGTGCATCTCCTCTAGGCGAAGCATCACACTCTCCTAATTTATTTGCAGTAGACAATACTAGAAAAGGAGATTTAGATAGGAAATCTACACAATGGTGATCAAGTGATGAAATAACCTTTTTCAAAGCCCGCTCACTCGGTTGCCCCAATATTTGTCTTAATTCTTCCTCAGTTGAAATTATCGATTTTATTTTCTCACTCTCTATTTCCACTTATACTCACTCCTTTTTCTTTATTTTCCCAAAATTCAATACGATTATTGTATAATAAAATTTGCAGAAAGGGGAATTAAAATGACAGAGTGGTTAACAATATTTGATCCTGAAAGAAATACACTTGGGAAGAAATTACGTGATGAAGTGCATCGCGATGGTGATTGGCACGAAACATTTCATTGTTGGTTTGTAGAAAAAGATGATGAAGATATGTTCTTATATTTCCAATTACGCTCTATAAATAAAAAAGAAGCTCCGGGTATATGGGATATTACATCCGCTGGACATATTATGCATAATGAAAATGTACAAATTGGCGGCCTTCGTGAAATTGAAGAAGAATTGGGGCTTTCCTTTCAAACTACTGATTTAGCATACAAAGGAATCTATAAAATAGATTATGAAATTTCAAATCTTACTGATCGTGAGTTTTGTCATATGTATTTCCATAATGTAATACAACCACTTCCATTTGCACCAGGTGAAGAAGTAGACGATGTGATGAAAGTACATGCAACTTCCTTTCTACAACTATTAAAAAGGGATATTTCATGTATATCAACTATTTCTGCTCTAAACAGTAAACCGATAACGATAACATTTGAAGATATTTATCCATATGACCTTGAATACTATGAATTTGTTGTAGAACAAGGTAAAGAATTACTAAAAAATAATAGTTTGTAAATAAAATAGGACTCCCAGCTTATATTGTGCGGGAGTCCTATTTTATTTCTCATTATTGTTCAAGTATCTTTAATCTTTTCTCTACTCGCATAAATAAACGAATGATTAACAACAGCATAACAATCATAATCGCTATCATTGTATGTGGATATCTAAACAGTATACTAATAACACTTCCAATTAACATCATAATGAATCCATTTTGTTTCATCACTTCTGCACTATACCTGTTACCTGCATCCCATAATTCCTTATTTTTCATAGATCGTTTCGTACGGTAACCGTATGCTGCATTAATATCCGTCGGTGGATTTTTTTGAAGAATAAGGGCCGCAAGTATAAATATAATACCAATCAATATGCTTATTCCTATGTTTACTAGTGCATCCATCAATTATATCCCCCCCTAACTTACACTTTCATTATACGGTATAACCTTGAATTTTCCAATTAGTGGCATATTTGTTTATTTTCTTTCTTTCGATGTCTGGAACATGCTTGGAAGTGTTACAAAACGTGCTCCTTTCGTTTTTAACTGCGGAATGATTTTGTCTAGCGCATCTACAGACCCTTGCAAATGTCCACCTGGAGTCGAATGTTGAAGTATGACACTACCTGGAAATGAATTCCCTAGCACATTATTTGTAATCGTATCAGCACTTACCCCTTTCCAATCAACTGTATCAACACTCCACTGTACAATCATAAAATTTTGCTCTGTTGCCCACTTCAATTGATTTTCAAGTATTTCACCATATGGTGGACGAATAAATTTCGGTGCATAACCAGCTAAACGATTTAATATTTCTTCCGTTTTTATAATTTGATTATGGTACTCAGCCTCATTTACTTTCGCTAAATTTGGATGATTATACGTATGATTACCAATTACATGCCCTTCATTCGCAATACGCTTTACTACATTCGGAAACTTTTCTGCATTTTCACCAAGCAAGAAAAAAGTAGCTTTCACATTATGTTGTTTTAACTTATCTAAAATTTTTGGCGTAAATACTAAATCTGGTCCATCATCAAATGTAAGAGCGACTTCCGCTTTATTATATGGACCTGAAAATGCATATGCATATTTTTCGACCCATGAAAACGGTGTCCATGACCCACGATCCTCTTCTTTCATTTGGACTTCATAATTTTGAGGACCATGTAATGCGTATGGCAATGCGTTTATATAGTCTCCATAATAAAATGAATGATATGGCATATAAGCATACGAAATATTACGTTCTGTCCCCAACTGAAATGGAACAAACATTTCTGACGCATAAAAATAATACATGATAAAAACCTCCCTAAAATTTCATATGTGATTTATCTGCACTTTGTTAGAGAAATTCTTATCAATATACAAAAATAAGACTGTCCATAATTAGAACAGTCTTACTACTTTATAATATTAATAAATCGATGTACTATCTTTCGGCAAAACTTTCACGTGTTTTAAATAACTTGTCACCCTGTCATCATCACCTTGCGGGTATTGATATCCATAAGCGTTAGCAATTTCGTTCGCAACTTCTCTAAATAGATCTCCCATTACAAAGAATGACTGCCAAATATTTTCATATTCTGCATTTGAAAATGTCTTTCTAAATTGCTCCCACGCATCTGTTTCAACATATTGCTCGAAATGCTTACCAAACTTTCCGGTATTCACTGTAAAATTTGTTTTCATGCCAATATGCCATTCTATCATTACGATTAACATATCTCGCATTGGGCCTTCAAGCATTCCTTTCGCATAAGAAAGTTCCTCTCTCCATAACCCTTTCCCTACATTTGTGCTGCACCACCAAAATTCATTACAGCAATCGAAAAACTCTTTTTCTGTAGGATTTTTTATAACGTAATCTTTATCACTTGCTGGCGGAAATTCTCCAATACAATTGTCTTTATCCAGTAGTAATTTACTTAAACTATCCTGTCCAATAAATTTATTTATTAAATCAACTGGAACTAGCATTAAATCAATTCGATTCCCATCCATGAACTGCATTAAATACGGAAATTTCCCGTCTTTATCAGCTGGAAGTAACGACATTTCTTCCGGCATTTGCACAATCATTATTTCTCCAAATCTATTAATCCAACTATGATTACACGTAAAAGATTGTATATCTTTTACAACATAAATAATATCATAGTCTTGAAAACAATCTTTTTTCACATTTGGATTCACACGTGACCCATTCATGATGACAGCTCGAATTCTTTCATCCTCTTTTGCTGTATTTATAATTAAGTCTAACATTTCTTTTTCAGTTCTCATCTTCTTATAGCCTCCAATTTTTTAATATATAATATAAAGCTATGTAAATTGGAGGTCCACGAGCTAAATTCGTTGTACAAGATACACGTTATAATTTTTGAAACTTCTTTTTCATCCCTTTTTCCTCCTTACATTACTCTGTTACGACTGCCATTACAAACCCATCGTACCCTTTACTTCCTACAGTTTGAAGCGCAGTAGCACTTACACGCGGCTCAGCAGCTATTAGCTCATAGAAATGGCGTATCCCTTGTACACGAGGATCGCTACTAGTATTGTCAATAACTTCACCTTCACGTACTACGTTATCCCCAATAATTACAGTACCAGGGCGTGATAGTTTCAGTGCCCATTCAAAATAAGCAGGGTTATTTTGTTTATCCGCATCTATGAAAATAAAATCAAATGGTTCATACTTCTCATTTTCTATTTGTTTTAAAGAATCTAACGCTAATCCTAATCGTATTTCAATTCTATTATTCAAATTGGCACGCTCAATATTGCTCCGTGCAATTTCAGCATGCTTTTCACTTGCTTCTAATGTAACAATTCGCCCTCCAGATGGCAATGCTCTTGCAAGCCATATTGTACTATATCCGCCTAGAGTGCCAATTTCTAAAATGTTACGAGCTCCTTGGATTTGTACTAATAGTTGTAAAAACTTCCCTTGAGTTGGCGATACATCATGTGCCGGCAAATTAGCTGAAGCATTTGCTTGAAGAACTTCTTCTAATATAGAATCTTTCGGTATTAATACATCACTCATATATTGATCAACAGCCGTCCATTTCTCAATCGTACTCATGGAAATACCATCCCCTTCAAGTTTTTCATGCTTTTCTACCATTCACTTCTCATTATACCGACAATTCTGCTTTACATACAAAAAAATAAAAAAGGGACACCCATTCCATTACAGAATAGATGTCCCTTCTTTGTTTATAAATTTATCCCTTACGGATTAGTAGACCAAAGTCCTGCTGATTTAATAAATGTACGTTTATTTAATTTCAGCTGCGCTACGATAAACTCTGCAATATCTTCCGCTTGCATTACTTTATCAGGGTTTCCATCAGTTAATCCTAAGTCTACAGCCATGTCAGTTGCTACTGTACTTGGAGTTAAAGCTGTTACACGAATGTTATGTTTACGAACTTCCATTGCTAACGATTCTGTTAAACCAAGAACACCAAATTTAGAAGCACTATATGCACTTGTTACAGGTGCACCTTTTTGTCCTGCTGTAGATGAAATATTAATAATATCACCAGATTGCTGTTCAATCATGCTTGGTAAAGCGGCGCGAGTTGCGTAGTATACACCCATTAAGTTTACTTGAATGATTTTTTCCCAATCAGCAACTTCTAGTTCTAAAAACTTACCAAACTTAGAAATGCCAGCGTTATTAATTAAAATATCGATAGATCCTAAACCATTTTTTAACGTTTCAATTGCAGTAGTCACCTCTTCATATGAAGATACGTCAGCAGTCGCAATAACAGCTTTTACGCCTTCTGCTTCTACTTCTTTCGCAACTGCTTTTAAGTTTTCTTCTGAACGAGCTAAAAGACCAACATTTACGCCTTCTTTCGCTAATGCGATCGCTACAGCGCGACCAATCCCTCTACCTGCTCCTGTAATTAAAGCATTTTTTCCTTGTAATAATTCTGCCAAGTGTAACACTCCTTAATCATCTCAGTTGTTTATTATATTAAAAGTGTATCTACATTTATGCAAAAAGGCAATGATGCACTTTCATGTGCGTAGGTTACTTATAGGTAACTATGGTAATGGTAAATGCATTTTTAAAAAAAATAGTGTTAGAAGGTTCTCCTCCTAACACTATTTTTCTTCATGATTTGGAATACGTACAATAAATTTTGTACCATTCCCTTCCACGCTTTCGACTTTTATTTCTCCTTGATGAAGATCGAGTACTTTTTTTACAATCGCTAAACCTAGGCCACTGCCTCCATAAGCACGGTTTCGTGAAGAATCCGCTATATAAAAACGCTCAAAAACATGTTGCTTCTGTTCTTCTGATATACCAATTCCCGTATCATGAATACTTACTTCCAGGAACTCCGCATGTTCTTTTAACTGAATTGTAATCGTACCACCACTTGGAGTAAATTTAATACTGTTATGAATTAAATTTATCCATACTTGACTCATACTTTCTTGGTCAGCAGCCATTTGCACTTTTTCTAAATCAAGGTCTAACTCAATTTCTTTTTCAGCCCAAAGCGGTTCACTATTTAATACAACTTGCTTTAACTGCTGATCTAATCGATAAGTCACTCTTTCTGGTACATACTCTTCTGATTCTAAAAGTGTTAACTTTAATAAATTTTGACTCAGTTTAGATAATCTCGTTGTTTCAGTTTCAATAATGGTAAGATAATGCTTTCTTTTTTCAACGGGTAGATTATCATCTTGTAGCGCTCTAGCAAATCCTTTTATAGAAGTTAATGGTGACTGTATTTCATGAGAAACATTCGATACAAATTCCTGGCGCAGTTTCTCCATCGCATTCAGTTCATCTGTCATATCATTTATACTTTTTACGAGTACTCCAATCTCTCCATCATACTTTTCTTCATTTCGTATTTTTACGGAGAAATCTCCTTTTGCAATTTTTTGTATCGGTTCAATGATCGTCCAAATCATCGCTTCTCGCTTCGGTCTCATTAATATTCCGATCAATACCCAAATAAGAACAATGAATACAAAGCCGACCATATCACTAATTAGAAACGTAACAAAAGGCGATACGTTTATTTCCAAAGCTTTCATTACACTAGACGATACAAAAAAGGCTATAGACCAAATTATAGTAAGAAAAGTAAAGAGCGTTATTATCGCCCCCATTATTTTTAACATCTTCATCTTACTCATTCGTTTTCTTTGTCTCATTTACTTACCTCTAAGCGATACCCTAAACCCCTTATCGTCTTTATACTAAACTTCGATTGCTCTTCTTGAAACTTTTCACGCAACCGATTAATATGAACGTCTAGCGTGCGTTCATTCCCTTCAAAATCATATCCCCATACGTCTTCAATTAATTGCTCTCTTGAACAAGTTCTTCCCGCCTTAGATCCTAATGTAAAGAGTAACTCAAATTCTTTTAGCGGCAATGTGACCGTTTGTTCTCCGGCGTTAACTTCAAATGTTTTACGATTTAACAGTACATTCCCAACTTGAATAGATTGCGATACTGTAATTTGGTAACGTTTCAATAATGCCTTCACTCTCACAACTAATTCTAAAGGATCAAATGGTTTCACAAGATAATCATCTGTTCCGAGGTGAAACCCTT
Organism: Bacillus altaicus; assembly: GCF_042136375.2. NCBI lineage: Bacteria > Bacillati > Bacillota > Bacilli > Caryophanales > Bacillaceae > Bacillus > Bacillus altaicus. The sequence continues at coordinate 3,552,994 of NZ_CM143394.1, forward strand.
TTATCTTTTGAGATGTTTCTCCTTTAGCAGTCAGCATAAGAATTGGGATATCATAATATTCCCTTAATTCATAACATAAATCAAACCCATCCATATTTGGCATCATAATATCAATAATCGACATATCGACTTTCACTTCTTCTATTTTTCGAAGAGCATCTAATCCATCAACGGCCTCATATGTTTGAAAACCTTCTCGTTCCAAAAATACAGAAACAAGTTCTCTAATGTGCGGATCATCATCTACAATTAAAATTTTGGGTATCAAGGAATCATATCCTTTCTGCTTAACATACTTTTTAGCACTCTAAAATCAACAATCAGTGAAGTGCCCCTTCACTGATTGTTTTCATTCTATAATGCTCCTTCTTTAATTTTCAATTGTTGCATTGCAAATTCACGGTACATGTCATGTGTCCGTAATAACTCATCATGTGAGCCACTTCCTGTAAGATTCCCTTTTTCAATAAAGATAATTTTATCTGCATCTACAACAGTAGAAAGTCTATGCGCAATAACTAAAGTTGTTCTACCTTTCATTAAGTTATTTAACGCCTTCTGAACAACCGATTCCGATTTACTATCAAGACTTGACGTCGCTTCATCTAACATAAGGATTTGCGGGTTTCGTAGTAACGCTCGAGCAATCGCAATTCGTTGTCTTTGCCCTCCAGAAAGCTTCACACCACGCTCTCCAACTTCTGTTGCGTATCCACTTGGTAAATCATGAATAAACGCATCAACATACGCCATCGCTGCTACTTTTTCAATTTCTTCATCCGTCACTTCACCCTCAACACCGTAGCAAATATTATCACGAATCGTTCCATCAATTAACGGACTATCTTGTGAAACGTAACCAATTTGACGTCGCCATGATTGTAATGAATATGCTGTAATTGGTTCTTTCCCTAATTTTATGAAACCACTAGTTGGCTCATAAAAACGTTCTAACAGCGAGAATAAAGTTGTTTTTCCACTACCACTTGGTCCTACAATCGCTGTTACTTTTCCAGATTCAATCGTGAAGTCGATATTTTTCAACACTTTCTCTTCTTCGTTATACTCAAAATGTACATTTTCAATAACGATCGACTGCTTCGCATTTGTAACATTCATACCTGTCTCATGATCTTCTACTTCATATTCTAAAATCGTATTAATTCTTTCGGTTGCACCAATTGCTTTTTGGAACTGAGTAAAGAACATTGATAACTGACTCATTGGCATAATAATTTGAACCAAATACAAAATAAATGCTACAAGTTCACCTGTTGTTAATGCACCACTAGAAACTCGCATTCCACCATACCCTACGATAATAACAAGCAATGCCATTAAAACAAACGACATAACAGGTGAAATTAATGCTTGCACTTTTCCTTCTTTCAAACCAAATTGCAATAATTTTTGGATACCTGTATTACCTGTTTCATATTCTTTTTTTTCCGTATTTGAAGATTTTACTAAACGAATTTCTGATAGTACTTGTGTTAATACACTAGTAAAAGAAGCCGTTTCATCTTGAAGTGCTTTTGAAATCTTATACATTTTCCGTCCAAGTGGAACTAAAATTAGTACCGATAATGGAATAACCGTTAAAAGTAAAATTGTCATTTTCCAGTCTAAAACAAATAATACAATTAATGACCCAACAATTGAGATACCGCCTGTTAATAAGTTTGACAAATGCTCAGAAATTAATGTTTTAACAACACCTGTATCATTTGTCATACGACTAATTGTATCTCCCGTTCTGTTTTGATCATAATAAGACACTGGTAAAATAAGTACCTTTTTCCACAATCGTTCCCTAAGTCCAGCCACAATTTTTTGTCCAATATAATTCAGTAAATAAATAGACAATCCCGCAGCAATTGTTTGAATAATAAAGAATGCAATTAATCCAACAATTTGTCCCGTACTAATTGAGGAAAGTGAAAAATTATCAACTAAACCTTTTGTCAGCATTGGAATAAACAAACTCGCTCCAGTAGAAAGTAAGCTCATTAGTAATGCAAAAATAAGAATGCCTTTCGGTGGATTTGTATCTTTAATGAGACGTAAAAACTGCCTCCAATTCCCTTTTTTCTTTTCTGTATTCCTAACTTCCATTGTCGTTCATCTCCTCGTTATAAACAAAACTATTCTTTCTAAAACTAGAATACGCTATAAATGTAAACTGAATGTAAACACACTTTTTTCTAATTTTACAAAATATACATATAAACTCATCTTTACAACAAGTATAAATATCTGATATTATTACCTGGTACTTATTATTATTCTATGTAAAAGACTACGCATAGAAAATATATAACTAATTTTATCAATTAGCTAATTTAAAACACTATATAAATCTCCAGCATTGAAAGGAGTATCCTTTTTGCAAACAAATAAACATTCCGAAAAGGAAACAATCATTTTTATTCATGGATTAGTTGGAAATCGCCGCGCCTTCAAAAAAGAGCATAAACGATTTTCTGCCTCCTACAACATTATAACTTATGATTTATTAGGTCACGGCGACGATAAAGGAGAAGCTATCGACTTTTCAATACAGCGCCTCGTAGATCAATTATTGAACTTGTATGAGAAAGAGGGAATTAAAAAGGCTCATATTTGTGCTCTAAGCTATGGCTGTTATATCTCTACGACATTTGCACAAATGCATCCAGAAAAAGTATTGAGCATTTGTCATATTGGTGGACATTATAATAACCCTTCCCGTTTATATAATGTTTTTCAGAAATTTTGGGAAAAACGTGGTGATGAATATTCATCTTGGCTTTCTCAGTATGCTAGTACTATTTTTCCAAGTGGAATACTAAGGGCAAATCCGTTCGCTGTTATTTCACGAAATATTTATTACCGTTTCGGATTACAATTACACTCGTCCATTATTGCTGAGTCATTACGACACCGCTTAGAATTCGACTTGAAATCTAAATTAAAAGCACTTCCCCATCCTATATTATGGGTGATGGGAGAACATGATCATCTCTATAAATCTTGTCTCTTTGATTTGAAGTCCATTCTTCCGAACGTTTTATATAAAGAAATTCCATTAGCAGGTCATGCAGCAAACTTATTCCGTCCAAACTATTTTCATGATTTATATGCTAAGTTTTTGCATGGAAAATTGACATAAAGTGAAACTTTAATCAGCGGGGATTTGTCCATCCCCCGCTGATTATTATCCCGCAAATAGCAGGATAAATACTACTATACTGTTAGTTTATCCAACTATGAAAAAGGCTTCCCAAGTTTCCCTGGAAAGCCTTTTCTCTATACGAATAGTATATAAAATACTTTTTCTTAGTATGCTTTTGTGTAACCTAATAGGTGCTTACTCCAGTAAGAGTTGCTTACAGAGCTAATGCGTACGCCAGTTGCGTCAGTTTCTGCACTGATGAACTGTCCATTACCTAAGTAAACGCCCATGTGAGAAGGACCTGATTTATAAGTATTTTGGAAGTATACTAAATCACCTGGTTGTGGACTGTTAGTCTTTGTTTTAGAGCTCCAGTATCCAGCAACTGTTTGACGAGCGCCTTTATGACCAGTTTGATTTAATACGTAGTGAATGAATCCACTGCAGTCAAAACCAGCAGGTGTTGTACCAGCAGTTCTGTATGGTGAACCATTTAAAGATCTAGCGAATCCAGCGATTGAAGATGTATCTCCACCTGTTGGTGCTGTTGGTTTTTGTACTTGGTTCGTACCTTGGTTCGTACCTTGGTTCGTACCTTGGTTCGTACCTTGGTTACCACCAGTAACTACATTGTTCACTCCGCCTTTTACAAACTTAACAAAGTCTGCACTTACGTAACCAGTGCGGCCATTATGGTTAATTTTATACCAACCATTTTCAGCGCCAGTAACGTTTAATACTGTACCGTTTGTTACCCCACCAATTACAGGGTTATATGTAGCTGGACCTGTACGTACTTTTAAAGCACCTGTGTTAACAACATATGATCCACCAGTTTGAACTGTAGTAGTATTGTTGTTGTTGTTTGTAGTTGGTTGCTGAGTTTCGTTAGATACAGCTGAACCACCTTTTGTTACGAAGTCTTTGCTTACGTATCCAGTTCCACCATTGAAGTTAATTTTAAACCAATCTTGAACTTCACCTACAACTTGAACTGTTTTTCCTTTATTTACAGAACCTAAAACAGTATGAGATGCACTTGGGCCTGTACGTACGTTTAATGAAGAAACGTTTACTGTGTAAGTACCTGTTCCTTGCTGAACAGTAGTAGTAGTTCCTTTATTGCCACCAGTTGTTACGAAGTCCCCACTTACATAACCTGTTTGACCATTTACACTAACTTTGAACCAACCGTTTTCTTGTCCAATTACTTGAAGTACTTGACCTGATTTCACTTTAGAAATAACGTTATGTCCTGTACCAGCACCTGAACGTACATTTAATACATCAGCTGTTACTGTGTATTTTAATTCAGAAGTTGTTTCTACCGTTTTTGTTTCAGTTACAGTCGTTTGAGTTTGAGTTTGAGTTTGTCCATTAATTTCTTTTAGCGCATCATTTGAAACTTGTGCATGAGCAGAATCCATTCCAGGAACTGCTACACCTACTACAGATGCTGCTGCTAAACCTGCGATTACTTTTTTCATAAGTTGTCTTTACTTCCTTTCCCTACTATCCTCTTGAGAAAACTATAAACTTAGTACTTTACAATATTATCAAAGTAAAATATTCATCCAGTTCCATTTTTTAGCAAGAGTTTTATTTTTCACACATCGTTTATTTTAAACGATTGAAGTGAATTTAGTGTGAACTTCATGTGAACTTTATCATTAAACAGTGTGTTTTTGCAACGATTTTTTCAAATTCCTTATGTATTACATCAAAATTTAAAATTTCATACGTTATTTCAATATAGATTTTACACTTTCTATCTAATATGAAAATTCCATTAATCTAATACATAAACACACTATATTTTTCTAGAAAGTTCTTTTTCATGAGGCACACTCTTATCATGACAAAAAACACTTTATTAATCAATAGTATAATATTTTAAGAAAATGAATTCTCTATACTATGTATGATTTTAAACACCGTGATGATTTGTAAGATTTCACGCCCCCCCTCGAGAGCACTCTCATCCCAAAAACACAATTGACTATTTTGTTTCCCTACTAAACATGGAATTATTAGGGTTTTATTGATAGAATATGTATAATCACATAAAAAGAGGAGTTGCATTTGTGGAAAAAATAATAGACGATCACATAAATAATAATATCGAACTTTACTCTGCTCTTACTCACTTATTATCGTTTACAACATTTAAACAGGTAACAATCATTGAAACAAAGAAAAACGAACTAAAAGAGCAAATGAAAACAATTCAGCATAAAAACTCATACCATGTATAAAAAGGTGAACAGATTATATCTCTGTTCACCTTTTATTTTTCACCCCGCATTAACGGGCAGTAAAACTCCCACCTCAAAATTCGGCGAATGCGAGGAAGTTAGGTGGGAGAAACTGCCCGTAAAAGCCCGATTGGTGAAGGCTAATAATCAGTGGGGGATGGATAAAACCCCCACTGATTAAAGTTTCACTTTATTTTATTTGTAAATTTTCACACGAGTTTCTAATGGCTGATATTCTTTATCTCCTGCAGAAACTACTGGTTTACCAAATGGCATTTGCGCAGTTAACTTCCAGTTTCCAGGTACATCCCATTCTTTCCTTACTTCTTCATCAATCAACGGATTATAATGCTGCAATGTAGCACCAAAACCTTCAATCTCTAATGCTGTCCAAATCGAAAATTGCAACATTCCAGAAGATTGCTGAGACCATGTAGGAAAATTATCTTTGTATAGTGCAAAGTTCTCTTGCAAACTTTCTACTACTTTACTATCTTCAAAATACAAAACTGTCCCATAGCCACTTTTAAATGCATTCATTTTCTCTTCCGTAGGTGCAAAATTATTTTCAGGTACAATTTTTCGTAACGTTTCTTTCGTAACATCCCATAATTTGTCGTGTTGTTCACCTAGTAATACAACAACTCTTGCACTTTGAGAATTAAAAGCCGAAGGTGTATGTTTCACAGCATGATAAATCACTTCTTGAATTCTTTCATCAGAAACTACTTGCTCTTTACTAATCGCGTAAATAGATCTTCTGTCTTCAATTGCTGAGTAAAAATCTTTTGCCATTAAAATTCCCTCCAATTTTCATTTGAGGCAGTATCATATGTACGAAGCATATAATGCCTCTCGAACTTATTATTAATAAGTTCTTAACTTAATAATATCAACAAACAAAAACAAACTCAAATGATATCACTTGAGTTTTCACTTCCTATACGTCAAAAAATAAAAAAACAGTTTATTGTCACCAAAATCAAGGTTCAATAAACTGTCTGTCTTATTTTTATAACAATCTAAATTACTTCTTTCTTCACCTAATTAAGCAATTGAAATGCATAGGACATTAATTTATTTGTTTCTGTAAAACGTTTTGTTTTACTTTTTGTCCCCATAACAACTGTAATAACACGATTATCGCCTTGCTTTGCAGTACCTGTAAAACAATACCCTGCGCTATCTGTAAACCCTGTTTTTAAACCGTCTATTCCTTCTATATATAAAGCTTTATTATTTTTGTTTAACATATCATTTGTGTTTGTAACATTAATATTATTAAATGCTAACTGACTTTGACGTAAGTGAGTCACTTCTAATATCTCTGGGTAATCTTTTATAAGATGATACGCTAATTTCGATACGTCAGCTGCTGTCATTTTTGTTTCACTTCCGTCGGGCTCCTGCAATCCGGAAGCATTCGCGAATTTAGCTTTATCTGACATTTCTAACTGCTTTGCTTTTTCATTCATAAGTTGAACAAAGTTTTTTTCTGTCTTAGCTACATGTTCCGCTAAAGCGACAGCCGAATTATTAGCCGATTCAATCATTAACGCATGATATAAGTCCTTAACAGTTAATGTATCATTTGCTTGCATCGGGATTTTTGCACCCTCTGTTTGTGCCGACTTTGCACTTATTTTCACTGGATCTTCCCAGTGGACTTTCCCATTATGTATACTCTCTAAAACGAGATATGCTGTCATCATTTTTGACATACTAGCAGGGGCAACAGCTTCATTTTCATTATTTTGATAAATAACTTCTCCATTACTCGCATCGATAATAATAGCTGCTTTTGCATCAATTTCTGGTGGTATATATTTTGGTGGAACTACTTTTTCAGATAGCCCTGTTTTAGGTAGCTCTGCCACTTGTAAAGGCTGAGTATCTACTTTTGTTTCACTCTTTTGAACCCCTTGGAAAAAGAACCAACATATACCCAGAATTACTACTAATAGGATTGTTAATCTTCCCCATTTTAACCGCTTCATTCTAAAACTCCTTTAGCAAACCTTTTATACACTCATGTTTAACCATAACAACAATTACTTTATATCGTCAAGGTAAAAAGTATATTTATTCATCTACAGCAATTATAATTTCAACCTCGTTCTCTTTTTCATATGTGTTACACTAAAAACAATAAAATATAAGAATATTCAATAATATCAAACCGCAAAAACACTATATAATAGAAAGGATTTATACAAATGATACTTCCAAAAGCATTAAAATATGGCGATACAATTGGCATCTACTCTCCCTCTTCACCAGTAACCTATACTTCTCCAAAGAGATTTGAGCGAGCAAAATTATATTTAGAACAGAAAGGTTTTCATATATTAGAAGGTTCACTAACAGGTCAATATGATTATTATCGCTCCGGGAGCATTAAAGAACGTGCTGATGAATTAAATGACTTGATTAGAAACCCTAACGTCTCTTGTATCATGTCGACAATTGGGGGACTGAATTCAAATTCATTACTACCTTATATTGATTATGAGACTTTTCAAAAGAATCCTAAATTAATGATTGGCTATTCAGACACAACAGCATTATTACTAGGAATTTATGCAAAAACAGGAATTCCTACATTTTATGGTCCAGCACTTGTTCCTTCTTTTGGTGAATTTGAGCCTTTCGTAGATTGCACGTACAAATATTTTGCGGATACTTTATTAACTGATCAACACCTTCCTTACAACATAAACCAGCCGTTATTTTGGTCAGATGAATTTATTAATTGGGAAGAAAAAACAAAAGAAAAAGATCTTCTACCGAACAATTGGATTTCAGTAATTGGTGGAAAAGCTACTGGACGTATTATTGGTGGGAATTTAAACACTATACAAGGTATTTGGGGTAGTCCCTATATGCCACATATTCAAGAAGGTGACATTCTCTTTATTGAAGATAGCTCAAAAGATGCAGCTACTATCGAAAGAAGTTTTTCATTACTTAAAATTAACGGCGTTTTTGATAAAGTTTCAGGTATCATCCTTGGAAAACATGAGCAATTTGATGATTGTGGTACAAATAGAAAACCTTACGAAATATTATTAGAAGTATTACAAAATCAAAAACTTCCTTTTCTAGCCGATTTTGATTGTTGTCATACTCATCCAATGATTACTTTGCCAATAGGTATTCAAGTAGAGATGAATGCAACAAATAAAACGATACAAATTATAGAACAGTGGAAAATCTAACTCTACTACCTCTATTATTTTCAGCTCTAAAGCTACGTATTGCCTTCTATTGTTTTACATTAGAAGACATGTTACTATATATTTTGGAATGTGAAGAAATAAACAAAAATCATTTCAATATGCCTTTTATATATAATAAGAAGCTATTGATTATATACATCGAGTTTACATACGTGTATATAAAGTAAAAGAGAGTGAATATATGAAACCAACTATTAAAAACTATGTATTTTTACATGTGGCCTTCTTGATATATTCTATCATTATGGTTTACATGAAATGGGCAGCTCAATTCCCTATTGCATCAATTTCATTTTTTATTGCTTACTTTGGGCTTGTTGTACTTTTATTCGGATATGCAATTCTATGGCAACAAGTCATTAAGAATTTTGAAATTTCTAGAGCATATTCACACCGTGGGATTATAATACTATGGTCAATGCTTTGGTCAGTATTCCTATTTGGAGATACGATACAGTGGAATCACATACTTGGCGCAGCTATTATTATCGTCGGAATTGTGGTGGTGACAAAAGATGAATAGTTATATGTTATTATTTATTTTCGGGATAATTTTAGCCAATTACTCACAAATATTATTAAAAAAGGCTACTTTACAACAATACGATTCTAGAATAAAAGAATATACGAATCCTTATGTTATCATCGGCTACTTTTTATTTGTAATTAATGCCGGATTAAATGTGATTGCCTTAAAAGGCTTGGCATTAAAGCAAGCATCTGCATTAGAATCATTAAGTTATATCATCATTTTAATTTTCAGTTGGTACTTCCTAGGGGAGAAAATAACGAAACGAAAAATCATTGGCAACATTATTATTGTCATTGGTGTAATCATCTATTGTATACAATAATAAAAAGATCCGTTTATCATAAACGGATCTTTTTGTTATTGTCCTAAATTTTGAACTTTATCTTTTAAATCCTGAACTTGTTCTATCGTCTGCATAAGCTCAGAGTTTTTAAACTGCTCTACATTCATTTTTCCTTCCTCTATTTTTTGCATAGAGGTATCAATTAATGTATTTAACTTTTCATTATATCCGACGATTTGCTGGTGAAGATCCTTCGCTACATCCGGTGGTGTTAATTCATTAAAAGCTGGTATATCTTGTTTAATTTCAGTAAGTTTCGTTTCTAGTTCTTTTCGAGCTTCTCCATCATTAACAGCCTTTTCAGCTAATGCTGGCGCTTCATTTGCAAATGCACTTATTTCATTTACATAGTCTGTCGCTTTTTGAGCGTAATCTATGGAGTTCTTCCCTTCCTCCACTAGCGAACATCCCATCAAACCAATTGAAACTACAATTGAAAGTAACATTGTTTTTGTAAACTTCATTTTGACCTCCTAAATAATTGTCATACTTTTATTCATTTATAAACACTTTGTTTTCTTCTTATACACTTTATCACATCATATCTTATTTTTTAATCTTCCTCTTATACATTCTAGAAAAATCATTATTATCCTGTTCAACATGTACCTCGAAACTATCTTCATTTAAATATAAAAACAGACATACTTATTTTAAGTACGTCTGTTTTCCAGGTAAGTATTACTCCCACTAATTAAAGTTTCTCTTTATCCTCTCACACGCCCTATTACCGTTACAATATCTATGTCTATATGTACACTAATAATATCTTCTATAATGTCCGTATATCCTTGGCCTAAAGGTGTTCCGTAATGTAATGAAATCTCTTTTTTTTCATAAACTGATTTCGGAACTGTAAAAATAAATTTCCTCATATTCCGTTCATCAGCAGGCTCCAGAATTAAAACAATGCCATCCTCTTCAAACATATAATCACGCCTTCCAACAATCCATTCACTATGGCTCAAGTATTGCCTTGAAAGGATAGGTTTTAAACACCCTTTCTAACAATATATAACCATTTCATGCTCAACTAGCTTATACGGCTTATATGATTTCACCACAAATACAAAAAACACAAACCTTGAACTATCAAGAATTTGTGTTTTTTGCATTTCATTCTTATATACCTTTATCAAGCTCGTATAACCTACGATATTTCTCATTTTCTTTCAGTAGCTGTTCGTGACTACCTTTCATAGCGATTTGACCACTATCAAGGAAAATCACTTCATCTACATGTTCAATTCCTACAAGATGATGTGTAATCCAAATAACAGTCTTTTCTTCTGTTGCAGAAAACATTGTTTCTATTAAGGCTAATTCTGTTTTAGGGTCTAAACCGATAGTCGGTTCATCAAGTACAATGATTGGTGCTTCTTGCATAAGAGTTCTTGCAAATGCTACCCTTTGCCTTTCTCCGCCAGAAAACCTCTTTCCCATTTCATGCATTTTTGTTTGTAATCCATCAGGAAGAGAAGCAATGTGCGGTGCTAGCTGCGCTTTTTCTAAAGCTTTCCATATCTCTTCATCATTAGCCTCTGGTTTACCAATCCGCACATTATTTCCAATTGTCGTATCGAATAAATGTGGTTTTTGATTTAATATAGAAATATATTTTGACAAAAAATCCGTATGAGCTTGTTCACCATTCAATATAACTTGGCCATTCACCGGACGTAGTGCCCCAGTTAACAATTTTAGTAAAGTAGATTTTCCTGTTCCACTTCTACCTAAAATAGCAATTTTCTTTCCTGCCTTTATTTGCAATGATACGTCTTTTAATACAGATTCATTACTATTCGGGTAATTATACGACACATTACTCAGTTCAATATCTACATGTTTTGGTATAACGTATTCTTTATCTCCAGGTAACTCCTTACCATCATCCAAAGCGCTATCACTTTCTACGCCATTAAGCCGATGAACAGATTCTATATAAGATGGAATTCGATCAATAGCATCTGATACAGGAATAAGCACATTCGTCACAGATAATGTCATTAATACGAATGCTGCAATAACTGTAGGAGCAATTTGTTCACTTGCTGATTGATTTCCAGTCCACATAATCATTGAAATAACTACAATACCCACTATTAAATGAATGATACTGTCTCGAATGTGGTACCAGCGTTTCACTCTCTTTTCTATCTTTAACAACTGGCCATTTTGCTCTACATACGCATTAATAAATTCATCTTTTCTACCACTCGCCTGCCAATCAGATAACCCAAATACAGCATCTGTTAATTGTTGATACAAACGATTTCTTCCTCGCTTCAGAGCAACATGATGTCGTTTCATCAAAAGTAGTGATACGAATGGAAGAAGAAAAACAATAACAGCTAACATACAAGCTGCGATAAGTGCAAATACTAAGTCAAATGCACCGATAACAAGTACGAAAATGCTATATACAACTAACGCTAATATACTAGGGAATATTGTACGTAAATATAGATTCTGTAAATGTTCTATATCATCAGACAATACACCTAGTACATCACCAGTTTGAAATCTTGAGCGCAAAAATAACGCCTGTGGTTCTACAATTCTATATAGTTTTGTCCTCATTTTTTCTAAAATTCGTAGAACGACGTCATGCCCTACTAAACGCTCTAAATAATGAAAGACAGCTTGCCCTATACTAAACGCACGCGTTGCAACTATAGGAACATATACAGCCATTACATTTTCTGGTCTGAGAGCAGATTTAGAAATTAAATAACCTGAAATGAAAAGTAACATCGCACCTGAACTAACTCCAAGAAGCCCGAGGAAAATAGTCAACGTCATTCTACCTTTATTTTGCTGTATATGAGGTTTAATCCAGTTACTCATCGCTCTCCCCCCTCTTCCCTATGAAAATGTAATGTCTCATTCTTTAAAAGTTCTTCATATGTTCCACTTTCTTTAATTTCCCCTTTATTTAAAATAAGAATATGATCCATTTGCTTCATCCAATGCAGACGATGCGTTGCAAGAAACACTAACTTACCTTCAAACAGACGTAACATCGATTGCTTTATTTCAAATTCAGTTTCAATATCAAGATGTGCTGTAGGTTCATCTAATAAAATGATTGGCTTTTTACTTAAAAGTGCACGTGCCATAGCGACACGTTGTTCTTGTCCGCCACTAAGCATACGTCCACCTTCTCCAATCCTTTCGTACATCCCATGTGGTAATGATGCAACGAGCGAACGAAGGCCCACTTCATTTATAACTCTCTCAACTTCTTCATCAAGTGTATTCGTTTCATAGAAACAAATATTATCTTTTAACGAAAGTGGAAAAATATAAGGTTGTTGCGGAATATAAGCAATATTTTTTTGCCAATCTTCTCGAGTAGATTCATCAACTTCCACACCATTTACTAACATCTTCCCACCCGAAGGAGGGAGAAATCCTGCTAACACATCGATTAACGTTGATTTCCCTGCCCCACTTTCACCAATAATGCCTATAGCACCGTTACCTTGCCAAGTAAAATCAATTCCCTCTAATATAGCCTTTTCAGATTCATCATTATTTACTTTTACATCTTGTAATTTCAAGCTACTAGAAGAATTCCATACTATATCTACATTTGAATCTTTCTTTTCTATTTCTTTTTGTTTCTGTAGAATTTCTTCTATTTGCTCCATTGCAAGTTGTCCATCTAATGTAGCATGATAATTCGCTCCAACTTGTTTTATTGGCAGAAAATATTCCGGAGCTAAAATTAAAATCGTAAGAGCTGGTAACAGTATTATCGTTCCATCTATTAACCGTATCCCTAATCCGACTGCTACAAATGCAATTGATAAACTCGTAAAGAAATCTAATGCAAAAGAAGAAAGAAAAGCAACTCGCAAAGTACGCATCGTTGCTTTTCTATATCGTTTACTTACTTTTTCAATCTTTCCTTCGTGCTGTTTACTTTTCCCTAAATACTTTAATGTTTCTAATCCTTTTAACGTATCTACAAAATGATTAGAAAGTACACGATATGTCTCATATTGGCTATCCGCCATTTTCTGCGCTGCTAACCCTAGAAGTATCATAAATATAATCACAATTGGAATCGTTACAACTAAAATGATTCCCGACTTAATGTCTAGTGTAAAAACATATAGAACAATTAGCCCCGGAACGATACTACTTCTGATCATTTTAGGAATTGTTAATTCAATATAAGTTTTAAATTTCTCAATACCTTCTATCGATAAAGTAACCAGATGGCCAGTCCCATTCGTTTGGACAAATCTCGGCCCTAATGTAAAATATGCTTCTATTAACTGTTTACGTAATGCCAATCCTGTTTTTTCAGCGAAACGCTCAACCAATATTTGCGATGCTCGCACCAACATTTGGCGTGCTGCAAACGTGATCCCAAAATAAACAGTTTCATTTAGCACAGCTTGCACTGTTTCTCCATGAAATAAAAATGTGATTGCTCGTGCTAAAAACACTGTCTGCGCAATGATACTACACGCCTCTAAAATGCTAATAAGACTTAAAGTTACATATAAAACTCGGCTACCAGGATACGACGGAAGTCCTCTTTTTCTTTTCATTAGTACTCCAAATCTTTGTCTGACTTAACAGGTTGTCTAAATACATAGAAACTCCATATTTGACTACCGATAACAAACGGTAAAATAGCAAGAGAGAAATAACTCATCAGTTTTAATGCATAAGGTCCTGATGCCGCATTATAAATTGTCAAATCATTTACCGCTCCTAATGAACTAATCATGACACGCGGGAACATACCGATGAACACACTTGCACTTAGCAAAATGATTGTTAAACTCGTCATAAAGAAAGCCCAACCATCTCTTCTTCTTTTATTTAATAAAGTAGAAACAAATAGCGCTACAAAAGCTCCAACTGGAACCATTAGCCACTCTGAACCATGTGCGGTGAAAATATCTGTTTTCCATAATCCTACAGCTGCAAAAACAAGAAGTGTTATTAATGCAAAAGGTGCAATCTTTGTCGCGGCAATACGTGCGCGTTCTCGTAATTTTCCTGTTGTACGTATAGTAAGGAATTGCAAACCATGAACAATACATAGAAGAAGAAACATAACTCCCCCAAGTAACGCAAATGGGTGAAGTAACTTCATGAATCCGCCTACCATATTTTTACTTTCATCAATTGGTACACCTGTCATAAAGTTTGCGATTGCAACTCCCCAAAGTATAGGCGGTAGCAAGCTTCCAATAAACATGCCCCAATCCCAGAAATTTTTCCACTTATGGTTTTCTATTTTCGCACGGAATTTAAAGGAAACGCCTCTTATAATTAAAGCAAGAAGCATAAACACAAACGGAATATAGAACCCACTAAATAAAGTTGCATACCAGTGCGGAAATGCCGCAAACATAGCGCCACCAGCACAAACAAGCCATACTTCATTTGCATGCCAAAACGGTCCAATTGTATTTAAATATATACGCTTTTCCAAATCATTTTCCCCTAAAAACCTTGAAACGATTCCTACACCAAAATCGAAACCTTCAAGTACAAAGAAGCCAACGAATAAGGTTGAGATAATTAGAAACCACAACTCATTAAGAGATAACATACTCTTCCTCCTTATCAAATGGATCATGGCTCTGATAATCCTTTTTCGTTTTCTTATTCGCATGTCCTTTAATGATACGAACGAATAAGTAAACAGTAATGCCTCCAATAATTACATATAGTGATGTGAATGAAACAAGAGAGAATAATACTTCTCCAAATGAAACATTTGGAGATACTGCATCTTCTGTTTTCATAACACCGAAGACAACCCAAGGCTGACGTCCCATTTCAGTCATAATCCAACCTACTGTATTTCCGATAAACGGAAGTGCAATTGCATATACCATTAATTTTAAATACCAAGTTTTTTCAACTAAACGATCTTTTCTTGATAAGAACCAGCCGTATACTCCTAGAAGAAGCATGAACGTTCCACTCATTACCATCGCTCTAAAACTCCAGAACATAGTATGTACTGGCGGAATATAATCTCCAGGTCCATATTTTTCTTCATATTGTTTTTGAATTTGATTCATCCCTTCAACTTGACCGCTAAATTTATCATATGACAATAGACTTAGCATATAAGGGATTTGAATTTCAAACGAATTTTCTTTCTTCTCTGTATCAATTTTTGCAAATACTGTAAATGGCGCTGGATCCTCACTCGTATTCCATAATGCTTCAGCTGCTGCCATTTTCATCGGATGTGTCTTAATTAAATTTTGTGCTTGTGCATGACCGAAAAATAATACCAATGCTGTTGAAATTGTTCCAACAACGATAGAAACTCGGAAAGACTTCTTAAACACCTCAGTCCCTTGTTGTTTTGCAATTTTCCATGCACTAACACCTGCAATAAAGAATGCACCAGTTGCAAGTGCCGCTGTAATTGTATGCGGGAATTGCACCCATAGTTGTGGATTTTGAATAATCGCCAAGAAATCATTCATCTGCGCACGTCCATCTGCAGCCATTTCATATCCTACTGGGGACTGCATAAATGCACTTGCAGTTAAAATCCAAAATGCTGATAACATTGTTCCTATTGAGAGGAGCCAAATACATAAAAGGTGAACTCGCTTCGGGAGTTTATCCTCACCGAATACCCATAAACCTAGGAATGTAGACTCAATAAAAAATGCTAATAAACCTTCAATTGCCAGTGACGGTCCGAAAACATCACCAACAAAACGTGAATATGTTGACCAGTTCATACCAAACTGAAATTCTTGTAAAATACCTGTTACAACACCTACTGCAAAGTTAACAAGGAATATTTGTGTCCAAAACTTTGTCATTTTCTTATAAACTTCTTGTCCCTTTACCACATACAACGTTTGCATTAACGCAATGATAAAAGCTAAACCAATAGATAACGGAACGAAAAAGTAATGAAAAATCGTTGTAGATGCAAATTGTATTCGTGCCAATTCGAGCGTTTCCATGCTAAAGTCACTTCCTTCATAATTTTTTATATCGTAATATCGATTGAATTGTATGAATTCACTTCATAACGAACAATTCAATCATTTGGAAATACAAAAAGATAAATTCGTTTATGTACTTTCTGAAAATATAGATTGTCAGTTTTTTAGATAATTACAAAAGAACTTTCTTCATACGATTTACCTTTTCACTATTTCAGTAGTGTTTTATTCGCTAATCGAATTGTATAATATACTTACATAATAAATTCAGGTGATTTTTGACGTATTATTGACAGGATTTTGTCTGAAATATGTCTTTTGTAATTTTTTTGAATTAGATTTCTCACATTTAAAAAATGTATTTTTCAAACATATAACATACTCTTATATCAATTATTATTACGTTTTTCTCTTCATACGCTTGACTTTACTCTTGAAAAATGTCCTCGAATCAAATCCGAAAATACGCTAGATTTTTGTCAAGAGAAAAATGTATTTCCAAAATTCAAATCAATAATATTGTTATTCACAAATAGAAAAAAACTTCCCTTTCTCTAGACATAAAATTCGTTTTTTTGTCATTTTTTCTAACTGAATATTAGCCCACGCCAGTCGGGCGGCCCGCAAATAGCGAGCTAAATATAAAAAAGTACCGAGAATAGATTATATTCCCGGTACTTTTATCATTATTTTTTTGTATATTTTCTTACAGCTGGCATAATTTCAGTAGCAATTAATTCAATGTTTTTCTCAATCTTATCAAATGGTACACCGCCAAAATCAATTTGTGCCATAAAACGTTGTTGCCCAAATAATTCATATTGATAAAGCATTTTTTCAATAATTTGTTGTGGGCTACCAATCATTAACGCATCACGGTGATCTACTACATTAGTAAATTGTTGTTTCGGATACCCACCACCACGTAGTGCAAGCATACCAGCATTAATATGAGGATAATATTCACTAAGTGCATCTTGTGAATTTTCTGCTGCATAAAATAAACTTGTTGTCGCAATTGGCAATGTTGCTGGATCAAAACCACTTTGCTCAGCAGCTTCACGATATGCATCAACCGAAACTTTAAAATTAACAGCTGGGCCACCAAGTGTCGTAAGCATCATTGGTACACCTGCGCGTCCTGCCTTAATCGCACTAGCAGGTGGCCCTCCAACAGCACGCCAAATTGGCATATTGTTATTTTTAGCTCTCGGTATAATTGCCGCATGTTCAAGTGGTGTTCTAAACTGCCCTTTCCATGTTACACTTTCTTCTTTATTTATTTTTAATAAAAGATCCATCTTCTCTTCAAATAGTTCTTCATAATAATTTACATCGTAACCAAGTAAACTATATCCCCCAATACGAGATCCACGACCAGCAACGATTTCAGCACGACCATTAGAAATTAAATCGATTGTGGCAAAGTCCTCATATACACGAACTGGATCTGACGTACTTAATACTGTTGCAGAACTCGCGATTTTAATATTTTTCGTAGCTTGTGCAATAGCTCCTAAAATAACTGTATGAGCTTGCGTTGTAAAATGCGCTTGATGACTTTCACCGACAGCAAACACATCAATTCCAGCTTCATCTGCTAACTTAGCTGTTTCAATTAGTTCATGAATTCTTTTTTCTGCACTTATTTTCGAACCATTATGCGGATTTAAAATATGATCTCCAATTGAATATAATCCAAATTCAATTCCTTTACTTGTATCAATACGATATTTTTCCACAGTTGCTCTCTCCCTTTTAATAAAGCGGTATTAATTTCTCTTCAATCTCTTTTCTTCTCTCTTCTAAAAATGGTGGTAAATCCAGCTCTTTTCCTAATTCTTCAACTGCTGAATCTACTGTAAATCCTGGTCCATCCGTCGCAATCTCAAATAAAATGCCATTTGACTCACGGAAATATAAACTTTTAAAATAAAAGCGATCGATAATGCCTGTTGATTGGAACCCTTTATCTTTCACCGCTTCATTCCAATAACTCAGTTCTTCATCATTTTTTACACGAATAGCTAAATGATGAATACTCCCTTTTCCAGGTCTTTCACTCTCTCCCTCTTGCTGTTTCACCAAAATTTCTCCAAAAGATTGACCAGCTATAGATTGATAAATCCCCTCATCGTCTGAACGAGATACTTCTTTATAACTAAACAAGCCTGTTAATGTTTTTGATAATTTATTTAAACTGCGCACTGTCATTTCAACTGTCCCCATACCTAAAATACGATGATTCTGCTCTACAGAAGATTCCTCCCATGCAGTCCAATATTCAGGCACCTCTTCACCGTTATTATTTAACAGTACTAACCGTAGGCCATCTGGATCTTCAAAGTGCAGTGCGTCTCTTCCGGCGTAAGTTGTAATTTCCCCATGCGCCACCTGGAGCGACTCAAAACGTCTCTTCCAAAATGTAAGACTTTCTATTGAAGGTACGAGTAAGCCTATTTGTGTTATTGCATTTGTACCACGGATTGTTCTTCCTACATTCGGCATTTCAAAAAATGATAATTCAGTTCCGGCACTCCCTGTTAAATCGCCATAAAACAAATGATACATAAATGGATTATCTTGATTGACTGTCTTTTTCACTCGGCGTAATCCTAATACTTTTTGATAAAAATCATTATTTGTTTTCGCATTTTTTGTCACCATAGAAATGTGGTGATGCCCTGGAATTGTATACATAATATTTCCTCCTCTAACCATCACTTGATTAGTCAATTGATGGTGTAAAAAAAATTACTCATGTGGTAATTCTTTTTTTTCACTATGCTTATGAACTTTTGTCATTAACGCGTATAGTATTTTCTGTTCTTCCTCATCTAATACATCATCAAAAAAGGATGATTGGAATGCAAGTTGCTCTGGCAATGCTCTTTCTAATACTGCTTCACCCTTCTCAGTAAGGCTAATCATTTTCGTTTTCCAATCTTGTTTACGGACTATATACTCTTCTTTTTCAAGGCGTGTTAACATTCTAGAAATACCACCTTGCGTCACAGTAACTTTTTCGGCTAACTCCATTTGTGTAAGGGGCTGATAAATCCGTATTTGCATAAGTACATCAAATTGAGCTGTCGTCAAATCAAAACGTTTCAAAAACTCATTTGACATCTGATTACTTTGGTTAGTAAATCGTATTAAACGTAACCAGATTAACGATCCTATCGTATTTTCACGCATGTATTGTCACTTCCTATCGTGAATCTCACTATCACTTTACCACTCAAGTGATAGTAATGCAAGTATAAAGATTTAAATATCAACAGCAGTATATATTTAAAATTTCATTCATTACTATATTTAAAGCTGCCACAGCTTTTGGCCAACCAACGTAAAAAGCCATATGTGTTATTAATACAATCATTTCATTTTCCGCGATCCCATGTTGTTTAGCTAGTCGCAAATGAAATGGTAATTGTTCTGTATTACCAAGACTGATTAGTGCCGACACTGTACATAAACTTCTTTCTCTTAATGTTAAAGTGGCATCCCGCCACACTTCTTCAAACAATATCTCTTCACTATAATGAGCAAATGCAGGTGCCATTTCTCTCATTTTCTTTTGAATATAAAATTCAATTGGTTCATTCATCATTTTACTCCCCCTTCCTCTTCACTAGTTGTGCCACCCCTTGACCAAATGACCAGTTTTCAGCAGATGCCTCATGTAGCGTAATAAAAATGTCAGCCTGTTTAATATTAATATACTCAGAAATTTTATTAGATATTGATTGATACAAATCCTTTTTCTGCCTTAGCGTTCTTCCTGGTCCACATGTAATAGAAACATGCATTATGTTCTCTGCTCTCTTTTCTTCTCGCTCTAACAAATAATGTGGACTGTAAAAAAATTGGTTTGGTTGATAAGGTAAAAACATTTGAAAATAATCATTTTCAGGGATATTAAAATGATCAATTAACGAAAGGTGGATACATTCACTTATCTTTTTTAACTCTTCTTTATTTAATGTACTTTCAGAATAATAAACGTTTACAAAAGGCATATATTCTCATTCCTTTTTCTTATTTTGGCATTCAAGAAGATTTTATTGTGAAATGTGTAAAATCTCATATATTGTAACATTGTCCATTACATCTATTTCAGGCTTCTCATTATAAAAATTGAATTGACTATAACCCCATTTATCTGGATTATAAACTATTACATTACCTAAACACTTTTCTGTATTTTTTACATTTTCGTTCATTGTATTTAATTGAGTACCAATCAATGATTTACTTTGAGAAATACTTCCTTCACATTCAACAACATATCTACTTTTCTTAAAATCATCACTTAGATTAACAACTAAAGGAACACCTATATTTATTTGTTGCCATCCAAATGATTGTAAAATATTATCGTAATATCCTTCAAAGATAAATTTGTTCATCCCTTCATGACTATTCCAAATATATAAAGGTGCATAACAATTATAGAAATTCCCATTCTTACCCGCCTCAGCAATTAAATAGGCTTTAAAATTCATTTCTTGAAAACCATCTGTTTTATACCCATTATCCATTACCCTTTTCCTAATAATCTCCATGTCATAATCCTTTGGCAAAATGACCTTATATTGCATTCCAATCATGTTTATCACTCACTTTCGATATTATATACATAATGATAAATCGATGTTGGATCGGTGTAAAATAGGTATAAATTATGCTTGCTATCATTTATAATGATACCGTATAAGGGGCTGAAATGAATGGAAATAAATGATCTTATCATATTTAAAACTGTAGCGAATGAGGGCTCTATTAGTAAAGCTGCTAAAGAGTTAGGTTATGTTCAACCAAATGTAACTGAGCGAATCAAAAAATTAGAACAAGAATTAGAAACAGCTTTACTACATAGAGATAACAAGGGGGTTTCACTGTTACCCTCAGGTGAAATTTTATTAGATTACACTAGCAAAATATTAACTTTATTAGAAGAAGCAAAAGATGAAATTAAAATGAGTTGTACATCTTATCGAATAGCGACGTCACAATCTATTTTAACTAATTATTTGAGTACGCGTATTAAAGAAAATTTCAGGAATTATCAAATATACATAGAAAGTAGTAGTCATTTGCAAAAACTGCTACAAAAGCAAAAAGTCGATATGATCATAAGTTATGAAGATAATCTAGATTCAGCATTTAAAAAAGTATTCAGTACAACAATTTCTATTGGCTTATTAAAAGCAAAAGAAAAGTGTTACATCGACTATTCAAAGGAACTTTTTTTCGTTAGTAACGATACGAAGTGCCCTTTTAGAAATCGGACAATACAATTTCTAAAAGATAACAATCTATCTCAGCGTCAACTTCAACAATTAGACTCTTATTCACTTATTGAAGAATTCATCGCTGAGGGGAACGGGATAGCCTTTTTACCGATTAGAAATGATAAATTAGCACCAATTGAAGATATGCCACTAGAAAACCTATCTATTAATTTTTTTACGCATCGAGAATTAGAAAAAAAGATTCCCATTGAACTATTCAATTAAAACAATTGACTTTTTTAAAAAATATCAATTTCATGAATTACATAAGCCAGAGTTCTCTTTCTAGAAATGAAAAATCCCTCCTTTAACTTATCTAAAGGAGGGGGTTTCATACTATAACTTCACTTAAAACCTTTTCCACCCATTTTTTACACGTTCTGTTCCACCTCCGTACTCTTCTCCTTCTTACCCCTTTTAAAATTCTTCAACTTTTTAACTGTTCCAACTAACCCTTTCGGAAAAACTAGTAGCACGATAATATACAATAAACCAAGAATAATCGTCCATCTTTCAAAAATCGGATATTCCGTTGCTAGTTCGGATAAATAATACTTCAATGATTCAATAATCCCAGCTCCAGCGATTGCTCCGATTAACGTTCCAACTCCTCCAATCATTGTCATCAATAATGCGTTTAGTGTCATTTCAATTGAAAATACCGTCGTATTTACAAAACGCAATGTGATAACGAATAAACCACCGCTAATTGTAGCTACTACTCCTGCCACTACACTTGCGATAATTTTATAATGGAGAACTTTATAGCCAAGTGCTTCAACACGTTGTTCATTTTGTGAAATAGCCTTTAATACTTTTCCAATAGAAGACCTTGTGAAAAGACGTAACAAAATGAAGATGCTGATTAAACATATAAGTGTTACGTAATAATACGTAAAACGATCACGGAATATATCTGGTACACGAAATGTAAATCCATCTCCTCCGTGAGTCAGCGAACGCCATTTTTCAGCAAGTACAAAAAACAACTGAGAAATAGCGAGCGTTAACATTGCATAAAAATGACTTTTCAAACGTAATGAAAGCATACCGATTATATAACTAACGATGGCTGATACAATAATTGCGGCTGCTATTCCTATGAAAAAGTTCATTATGGATACTCCTTGCCGATCAAACAAGAGTGCCACCCCATACGCCCCTATACCAAAGAACATACAATGACCGAATGAAACAATACCTGTATATCCAAGGAGAACATCAAAACTCATAGCGAAAATAGCAAAGATGAAGATTTGAGTAAACAAAATTAACAAGCTCCGTGAATCATTTACGAATGGAAATACACTTAAACAAATGAGCATAAATACTCCGAAGTATACTTTAATTCGACCCGATATGCTGTTCACCATGTCACCCCTTTTCACCAACGAGTCCCGTTGGCTTCACTATTAAGAAAAATAGTAACATTAACATATTGATTGCAAGAGATAAATCTGGTATAAAATACGCTGTAAAAGCACCGGCTAATCCGACGATTAAAGAAGCGAGCGCTGAACCTTGTACGCTACCTAATCCTCCAATGATAACTACTATAAAGGCTAAAATTGCATACTGCATACCCATCTCAGCGAAAATAACTCCTGAATATGGTGCTAGTAGAAAACCACCTAACGCCGCCATCCCTGCTCCTAATAAAAAAACAAACGAGAATATCGCTTTTACGTTAATTCCGAGAGCTTGAGCCATCTCTTTATCCATTACACCCGCGCGAATCATAAGTCCTATCTTTGTTTTTTTCAGCAATAATAGTAAAGCGATGTAAATTAGTATCCCAACTAAAATAACGAATAGGCGATATTTTATTAAGATAACTCCTCCAAATGTAAAACTTCCTTGAAGCCATAACGGTAATTTTGCAGCGATTGGATTAGGACCCCAAAATATTTTGATGCACTCGCTAAGAACGAGCATTCCTCCGAGTGTAACGAGAAGCTGCCGAACATGGTTTCCATACACTGGTCTAATAAGAAACCTTTCTAAAATGAAACCAAGAAACATACCCATAGCGACTGCGCCAATTAGCGCTAATAAATAACTATCTGTCATATTAAATAACCAAACGCCTGTAAATGCTCCCCATGCAAATAAACCGCCATGCGCAAAATTTAGTACACTCATTAAACCGAAAATAAGTGATAGACCAGACGCTAATAAAAAAATAAGCATCCCTGTCGAAACGCCGTTTACAAATAAGTTAATTAGCACATCCACGTTCTATCCCCCCGTATCAATGTTAAGAAATACCTAAATATTTATGACATGTTTCCTTATCCTCTCGCAGTTCCTCCATGAAACCGTTATGCACAATACGCCCATTATCCATAATGTAAAAATAATCACCGATTTGACTAGCCATCATAAAATTTTGTTCAACAAGTAAAACAGTCGTTTTTTCCTTCATTTTCAAAATAGCTACCATTAATTTTTCTATCATAATTGGAGATAGCCCTTTACTCGGCTCATCAATAAGCAATAGTCCATCACTATTAATAAATGCTCTTGAAATAGCCAACATTTGCTTTTGTCCCCCGCTTAAGAGCCCACTTTTCTTATTCCAAAACTGCTTTAAATCTGGAAATAGTTCGAGCATCCAATCTATTTTCTCTTCAGATTCTTTGCCTATCTTCCCCCTAGCAAGTGCGAATGTCTCTTCTACTGTTAAATCATGAAAAATACCTTGATTTTCTGGTACATAACCTATACCTTTTCTGGAAATTAAATGTGTAGATAATCCATTTACTTTTGTGTTATCATAATAAACTTCTCCATTTTCTATCCGGTGAAACCCCATAACTGAGCGCAATGTTGTTGTTTTTCCAGCTCCATTTCTTCCAAACAATACTGTAATCGTTCCCTTCTCAACCGAAAGGGACACTCCTTGTAAAATATGAAACTGATCTAAATACGTCTCTATATTACTCACTTGTAGTAGTGCCACTATATAATCCCCCTAAATAAGCACTTTGTACTCGTTCGTCTTTCATCATTTCTTCCGGCAATCCTTCAGCCAATAACTCGCCATGAAATAAAACGATAAGATGATCTGATAAATCTAGCACCATATCCATTTTGTGTTCGATAAGTACGATTGTGCTCTCTGGATTCTTTTTAATATTTTCGATTACTTGTAATATAGCTGGAACTTCCTCAACTGAAATACCTGCTGTCGGCTCATCTAGTAGTAATACATCTGTCTTTAATGCTAACAACATAGCAAGCTCTAACTTTCTTTTTTCTCCGTGAGCTAAATCCTTAGCTAATACGTCCCCTTTCTCGTGAAGGAGTACTGTCTTCAAAAGACGTCTCGCTTCTCCTGTTTGCTGCTTTAACTTGGCTGCATTCGGAAAGAAACTGTAATAATCCTGAACAAACGATTGAACACTTAGACGCACATTTTCAAGTACTGTTAGCTCTGGAAAAATATTTGTCAACTGAAAAGAACGACCAATGCCCAAACGCGTTCGATCTGAAATTGATAATTTTGTAATATCCTGCCCTTTAAAATAAACTTCACCTTTCGTCGGAGAAATTTGCCCACTTAGTAAATTGAACAGTGTTGTCTTTCCAGCACCATTCGGTCCAATAATTGAAATGAGCTTTCCTTTTTGTACCGTTAAATTAACATCCTTAATAACATGATGATCCCCAAAAGATACACAAAGATTTTTCGTCTCTAACAAATGTGTCATGAAATCCCTCCCACTGAAAGCCATGTTTATGAAAGAAATAAGTATAAAGAGGGTATCCCCTCTTTATATAAAAACAACAGAAAATTCAGTCTATTTGTTTTGAATTGACGGTTCTGTCTCTTTCATCGTTAATTCTCTCTCTAACACTGGTACTGGATAATCAACACCATCTTGCTTTTTCAGCGTTATAGAATATAGAGTTTGTAATGCTTGATGATCCTTCTCTCTAAATTTCATCTTTCCTTTCGGTGTCTCAAATTCCATCCCTTCCATTTTCTTAATAAGTGTATCTACATCTGTATCGCCCTTCGTTTTCTTTAAAGCTTCGACGATAGAAATTGCCGCTGACATTCCTCCTGCTGTAAATAAATCTGGAACAGCACCATTAAATCGTTTTTTATGTTCTTCTACTAACCAATCGTTCACCTTATTCTTTGGAAGTGAGTGATAATAAACGGAAAACCCTTGCATCCCTATTAGCGCATCCATCGTTTTTAATGCTGGTATATCAGGTGCACCAGTAGAAATTTTAATGCCTTGCGCTTCCACATTCATATCTTTCAACTGTTTCCACGGTGAATTCGCACCTGCCCAAACGATAAATAAATAATCTGGTTTTGAGCTAATAATATTTTGAATATTCGCAGTGAAATCAGTTGAATTCGTATCCGCATATTGCTCGTTTACAATATTCGCACCTAATTTCTTCGCTCCCGCTTTAAATGCTGCAATTCCTTCACGACCGAAAGCATTATCTGGAGCAAACGTCGCAATCTTTACATCTTTTTTAGCAATTGAGGCAGCCCCAGCAATCGCATCTTGCGAAGAGTTTCTTCCTGTTCTAAAAATATATTTATTCCAGTTCTTCCCGGTAATACTATCAGCAACTGCCGGTTCTACAACCATAATCTTTTTATACTCTTCAGCTAGTGGTAAAACTGCTAATGTATCACTTGAACTAGACGATCCGACTAAAAAATCAACTTTCTCTTCTTCTAATAATTTCGTAGCCTTCTTAACGGCTACATCTGCTTTCGTTTCTGTATCTTCCACAACAAACTTAATCTTCTTTCCTTCTACTTTCCCTGTTCCACCAGTTGCATAGTCTAAGCCTAATTCAAATCCATTTACTGTTTGTTTTCCATACGATTCTAGTGGACCTGTTATCGAAGCAAGAACCCCTACCTTAATCGTTTTTTCATCTTCTGTACTTGTCTTTTTTCCTGAACAAGCTGCTGTTACTAATAACGACCCTAAAACACAACCAGTAACCACCGTTCTTAGCCATTTACGTTTTTCCATCGACATTGTGATCCTCCCCATACTTTACTTTCTGATAGAATCAAACACGACAAATTCCCTTGTCTGTAATCATGTCTTTAAAATTGGTAATGGAAAACTCTTGTAGTAACCTCTACATTCGGCACAAATCTATAATCACCTTCCTATTAAATGGAAACGGACATACAATCAATATATATTCCGTTGTTCAAATGAAATTACTGTTTCATTACAGTAATCATCACGCAAAAAGCTGCAAATAATTAACTTAATTCATTAAGTCAATTATTTGCAGCTTACTTAAAAAAACGATTAGAAAAACTGATTAATTATTTTCGACTTTCTCTAATCCTTCAACCAATTGCTTCTTATCTAATCCTTCCCCTATTACTACCAAGTTTGTCGGGTAACCGAAGTCTTGTTCCAATAAAGTTGGTACCCCAAACGAATATTGGAATAGATGGGGGTATTTATCTCCATGAAATTTCACAAAACCTTTCACACGATAAATACTATCTGGTAAATTCGAAAGCCATTCATATAATTTGTCTTGATCAATCGATTTCGTAAATTGATACGTCATTGTTTGTATATGTAAATGCTGTTTAACATGAAGTGTCGCATGTTCTCCACCACTCGCAAATTCAGCTTCTTCTATATCATTTAAAGATATATTACAATATTTTGTTTCAAACAATTTCGCATGATTATTTATTGCTTTTACATCTTCAAATACTTTATTTTTATCTTCATCTGTTAATAAATCTGATTTATTAATAAGAATATGACTTCCATATTTCATTTGCTCATGTAATAGCTGTTGTACATTTGCACTTAATATACTTCGGTTTAACCATCTTACCGCATCTAATACGACTACTATGGATTTCACTTCAAGGAAAGGAGCTAAAATTGGTGATACACATGCATCTAACACTTCAATTGGATGTGCGACGCCTGTTGTTTCTATATAAATTACATCTGGTCTTTCCTGTTGATATAAAGAATGTAATTGTATTTCAAGCTCTTCTTTCAACGTACAACAAATACATCCTTTCAGGAGTTCCCTTAACACATTCTCTTTTCCAATAATATCTGTATCTACCGAGTATTCGCCGATTTCATTCATCAAAACTGCAACTTTTCGATTTTTCTTCTTTTCTGCTAATAATAAATTTTGCAGCAATGTTGATTTTCCACTACCTAAAAAACCACCTAATATATGAATTTCTACTTTATTCATTCGATCGACCATCCATTTCTTTATTCTAAACGTATTCAAAGCGTAATAATTACGATTTATATTTATCATTTTATTAAAAGAACAACTATTTGTAAACAAAACTGCTAGATTATCGTTTCATTTTCATTCACTTCATGGGCAACTCTAATTCCAGACTCAATCGCTCCTTGCATCCATCCATGTGTTAACGTCGTATGTTCTCCTGCAAAGTGCACCCTGCCAGCTGGCGGCGTAATATATGGAAATACTTCAAGCTCTTGCCCTGGTTCAAAAGCTGTAAATGCTCCGCAAGAATACGGATTTTGACTCCAGCTAAAAGATTCTCCTGCAACATACTCACTATAAACCACGTTTCCATATATTTGCGCTAAATTTTTCAACGCATAACGAATACGTTCTCTATGCGAGAGACTATCCCATGTTAATGCCTCATCTGCCCACGTATAACTGGCTAAAATAATCGCTGATCCTGATGCATGAATGCCGTAGCTCGGATAATATGTAAAGCGGATAGGTAAATCTGTAATGGACTTACCACCATATTGTCCTGCTCTTTCCCAAAACCTACTTTTAAACTCTATCGCAATTTTAGTTGAAGCAATATAATTTAATTCACGAATTGCCCGCCTTTTATGATAAGAGAATAAATTATATGGCTGGATTTCTACAAATCGCAAAGCTGAAAATGGAATTGTGACAATAGCGATGTCACCAGTTACTATAAATGAATTTAACGTTTGTTCATGTGTTACTTGCAGCATTACTTTATTATCTTCCTGTATAATTTTTTCTACTTTATACGACATAAAAATATTATCCTTTAGCTCTGGTAAAAATGAATTTGGTAATTTATCCATCCCGCCCGTTATCTCATAATATTTCGTCGTTGAAGTGAAAAAGATCATTTCGCGTAATACTTCAATTAAAGACATTCCCATGTATGCTTCCATATCAAGAAGTACTCCGATCATATCTATTGCTCCATCTGAATAATACTCAGTTAAAAATGAAGCGAGCGAATATGTTTTATACTTTTTTTCAACAATAATCCAGTTTTTATCAGGATCTTTCTTAATATAATTAAGTATCGGTTCCAATACCTCTAACATTAACCCTTCTGCCGTTTTCCCTCTTTCTTTATCTAAAACTGGATATCCAAGTACACTTGGATCCTTTTCAAACACATCCAATCTCGTTCTTTTGTTATTCGTATAAATTATATCTGAAGAAGTTTTATTAATAAAAAGGTTTAACGGTAGTTTAAATTTACGAATGTAGGCTAAAGTTAAATCATGAGTATCCGGAATACGCATAGGACCTGCGTTAAAATATAATCCTGCACTAAATGGTTCACGAATCGTATACACCCTGCCACCTATTCTGTTATTTGCTTCTATAATCGTTACCTCATGCCCAGCCTCTTTTAATAAAGATGCTGCAACTAATCCAGATATCCCTGCACCGGCAACTGTAATCCGTTTGGGGTTATTCGTTTTGGCAAGCCCTTCATGAACAATTTGAAGCATTTGTTCCATCGATAATGGATTCCCCATGCCAATTCCCCTTTTACGAAGGATTTTACTGAATTATATTCGTTTAACAGGATTCCTATGTTTCATTCAAGTAATTGAGTGGATACATTTTCAATCACTTGAATATCTTTTATAAAATGTAATAAAATAGATATGAAACTATAGAAGTAAGACGTATTATCTTACATAATAAAATTTATGAAATAGCGAGGAATTTTGAAATGAAAAAAGGTATTAACCGTGTTGTATTAGTAGGAACAGGAGCAGTTGGATGTAGCTATGCTTACTGCATGATTAACCAAGCTGTAGCTGAAGAATTTGTTTTAGTTGATGTAAATGAAGCAAAAGCTGAAGGAGAAGCAATGGACTTAAGCCATGCCGTTCCTTTCGCACCAGCTCCAACAAAGGTTTGGAAAGGTAGTTATGAAGATTGTAAAGACGCAGATCTTGTTGTAATTACAGCTGGATTACCACAAAAGCCAGGTGAAACACGTTTAGATTTAGTTGAGAAAAACGCTAAAATTTTCAAGCAAATTGTTCGGAGCATTATGGATAGTGGCTTTGACGGTATCTTCTTAATCGCAACAAACCCTGTAGATATTTTAACTTACGTAACTTGGAAAGAATCTGGATTACCGAAAGAACGCGTAATCGGTTCTGGTACAACTCTTGATTCTGCTCGTTTCCGCTATATGCTAGGTGAGTACTTCGATATTGGACCTCATAACATTCACGCTTATATTATCGGAGAGCACGGTGATACAGAACTTCCGGTGTGGAGTCACGTATCAATTGGTATTCAAAAACTACAAACGCTTCTTGAAAAAGACAACACATATAACCAAAAAGATTTAGATGATATTTTCGTAAACGTTCGTGATGCAGCTTATCACATTATTGAACGAAAAGGTGCTACATACTACGGCATCGGCATGTCACTTTTACGTGTTACGAAAGCAATCTTAAGCAATGAAAACAGCGTATTAACTGTATCAGCATATCTTGAAGGTCAATACGGCCAACAAGATGTTTATATCGGCGTACCTGCTGTTTTAAACCGCGGCGGTGTTCGTGAAATTTTAGAAGTTGAACTAAGTGAAGAGGAAGAATTAAAATTCGATCACTCTGTTCAAGTATTGAAAGAAACAATGGCTCCTGTTCTTTAATCATATTTTTCAATCAAAAAAGCAATCCGATTTATATTGGATTGCTTTTTTATATTTTTATAGTTCCCCCTCAATTTAAACGGTAATATTATCTATAAAAAGGAGTGATTTCATGAATGATTCTTGGACGATTGTAATCCTCTTGCTAGCTGTAGCATCCTTAATAATTTTCCTCTTCTTAATCATCAGAACGCTATTTCCAACTAAAAAATATGATAAGAATCTCGGATTGATTCTACTTATTTTAAGCTTGTTAGCAATACCGATAAGTATCTTCCTTATAGGAGGATGGGCAGGTATGGGAGTTGGTGTAATCGCAGTCTTTATTTTTGCTGCTGTTATTATAGCTTTAATTGCAAATACCTTCGTTAAACTACCTCCTCCAAAGAAAAAATAACAAATGACCGATGTTTTCATCAAGAGAAAACATCGGTCATTTTCTATCACTTAGTATCATTAATCGGTTCATCATTATTTACATCAAGTACATCTAATAAAAAGATAAAGATTGGAATCCCAATAATAAGCCCCCATATTCCAAGGAAATGTTCTGAGAAAATAAGAATCATAAATGTATAAAAAACAGGTAAATTCGTTTTTGCAGACATAAATTTTGGATTTAATAAATAACTTTCAAGAGCGTGGATTACTGTAATGAACACTAGTATGTAAACAACATACATAACCCCGCCGACGTTATAGGCAATGATACAAAGTGGAAACAATGAAATGATAACACCAGCAACTGGAATCAAACCGAGTAGAAAGACCATGACAGCCAATACAAGAAGCTGCGGAAATCCTAAAATGACAAGTGCAATTACAGTGAGCACACAATTGACAACCGCAATTAAAAACTGTGCTTCAATTACTTTTCCGAACGATCTTGCAAATCTTTCACCAAAATATGCAATCTCCTCATAAAAAATTTTCAGCTTACTATCTTTAAATTTCGAAGTAAATGCTATAATGCGTTCTTTTTCTAATAAGAAAAATAAGCTTAAAATAAGAGAAAGTAGTATTTGTAAACTGACTTTTCCTATGTTTGCTATCGATTGATATATGACATCTACACCTTGTTCGATATATTTCGATACTTCCATTCCATTAATTGTCGAAAGTGCATATTTAATTATCTCGTTATCAGGTGGGTTCTGAAAAAACAATTTAAATTGATAAATTAATTGTGAAATTTGTATCGTTAGTACAGGCAAATATTTATATAGTGTAGTTACAATAAACGTCACTAATACAATATATAAACCAGCAATAACCACTTTCCTATTTACTTTCAATTTTTTTGAAATAAACTTTTGAAATCGATCCATCAAAAACGTGAGAATAAACGTAATTAATATTAAATTAATCATACTTTTTAATCCATACAATACAAGCACTAATATTATTAAAACGAGAAACCGTTGAAACCCTCTACTTCGAAAGAAATTTTTCACTTCATTCATTAAAAATTAACCTCCCCCTTCAATGGATGGAAATTGAATATATTACATTTTATGAACTTCTATAGACAATCTTTCTTACTAATTAGGAAGAATCCTTTTTTTCTTTTCTAATGTCGGATTTTTCATCTAATACTTTTCTAAAAACTATTTTTCAAATCTATATTTTAGGAGAACGTCTATTTTTAGACTGTTGCTCCTTAGTAGATTTTTCATATTGAAAAAAGAGAGTTATCTATTACTTAACTCTCTCTAGAAAAATGCTAAATGAAAAGCTTAATTATTTTTTTTTTGCATTTGCTTCGCTAACAATTCCTTCACTTGGTTATACGTTAAACCTGAATTTTTGTTTAAACGCTTTACTTCCTCGACATCAGTACCTACCACTGTATATTTTTTCTCATCACTCATATTTCCACTTCCTTTTTCACCAGATCATTTCTTATATTTCTTCCCTAAACTCTTATAAATTAACACAAATAAGCTGTACTAAATTAAATAGCTAAAGGGAGTTTAGTTGCATAAGAGGAATAGATAAAAAAATGTCGAATTTATTTATTTGTTGAAATTGAGGACTTGGAGGATACATTTTGAAGAAATATGAGTTTAAAAATAACATTCCAACATTGGAAGAGTACAAATATTTGTGCGAGTCTGTTGGATGGACTAATTATATGAATTTTGAAGTGGTGGAAACATCACTAAAGAATTCTATCCACTGCATCACAGTCAAAGATAATGAACAAATTGTGGGCATGGGGAGAATTGTTGGTGATGGGGCTATCTATTTCTATATTCAAGATATAGTGGTTCATCCAGATTATCAGAAAAATGGTATTGGGAAAGAAATAATGCATATTTTGGTTGAATACTTAAATCAGAATGCCCCTGATAAGGCGTTTGTCGGTTTGTTTGCATCGCAAGGTAAAGAATCTTTCTATGAAAAATATGATTTTAAAGATTACTCACCAAACATGACGGGGATGTTTACTGTCATTTCAAAAAAATAAAGTGAAACTTTAATCAGTGGGACTGCATTCAAATAGTGGGATAAACACAATAGATTTTTCATTTTAAGTCATCAATCCATATTTAAAAATTTGTTCCTATAACAACTTTTTCATTATTATGCTAAAGGACAGCCCATATTATAATATGGGCTGTCCTTTAAATTTGATAAGTATGTAACAAATCCCTTCTTGTTACATATTGAATTTCTTAATAAAATTTCACTACATCTTCAGTAGGTAAGAATGTTCTTTCCCCTGGTTGTTCATTTGGCTCACCAAATGGCATTTGTCCTACTAAGCTCCACTCTGCTGGTATGTTCCAAGTTGCTTTCACTTCAGCATCTACGATTGGATTGTAATGTTGTAATGACGCTCCAATTCCTTCAGCAGATAATAGCATCCATACAGTATGTTGTAACATTGCATTTCCTTGATGAGACCAGAATGGGAACTGATCTTTATATAATGGTGCATTTTCTTGCATTTTTTCTACCGTTGCTTGATTTTCAAAGAATAGTACTGTTCCTACACCTGCATGGAAGCCTTTTAGTCTTTCTACAGTCGCTTCAAAGTTTTCTGCTGGTACGCGGGCTCTTAGTGTTTCTTTTACGATATCCCAAAACTTTTCATGCTCTCCATCCATTAATACAACCATACGGCCACTTTGCATATTGAACGACGTTGGTGCATGTAAAGCTGTTTTTAAAACTTCTTCAATTCTTTCTTTCGTAATTGCATCGCTTTTTGTTACTTTACGAATTGAACGACGGTTCACAATTGCTTCTTTTAAGTTTGTTGTAGTTGCTGACATTTTAATTCCTCCAAATATATGTTTTATTATTTTTATTTAAACAAATCAACTTGATTCTTTCATGCAAGACGAATTAGCAATATCCATCCGTCTTACATTGCATACCTTCAAATGAATTTGTTTTATCCTTTTCGATTTCTTTATCAATTACTCTTTGTAGCGTTTCTTTACTAGCAAGTCCTTGAATGACTTCATCTCCAATCATTACAGTTGGAACAGCCATAATATTTGCTTCATCATATGCATGCTGAATTGCTTCTTGATGTTTTTCTTTATATTTACGATTTACTAAAGCATCTTTAAATTCAGCTTCAGGAAGCCCTACTTCTACCGCTAATTTCGTTAATACATCAATATCTTCAATGTTTTGCTCTTCTTGGAAAAACGCAGTAAATACTCGGTGATGATACTCATTTCCAAGTCCACGCTCTTTCGCAAATTGGCACCCTTCAAAAGCTAAATGTGTATATGGATGCGGAGAAACACGGGGCAGACGCATTTCAACCCCTAATTTTTTTGCAGTAGGAAGAATGAAAGCATCCCATGAACCTAACTTATCTGGTTCGTTCCAAGGATCTATTTTTGAATATGGACTTGGACGCAATTCAAATGGCATCCATTCGATTTCCACATCTTTCTCTTTCGCTACTTCATCTAATGGACCTTTTGCTAAAAAGCAAAACGGGCATATAAAATCTGAGTATACTTTCATTTTTACAGTCATATTATTTGCACCTTACCTTCTTTTTATTTTTAGATGTAACCGAAACAGTTACAATTTTAAGAAAAAAATATGCATTCTCTTTTAGAGACTTGCGATTATCATATTATGCATTCATTTTTTGTTGTAAAGATTCAAATAACTGCCCCATCGAAATATTTCTCAAAACTTCTTCCATCGCAGATTGAGCTTGAATTAAAATAACTTCTAACACAGCTTGAATATTTGCTCCAATTGGACAATCTGGATTTGGTTGCTCGTGAATATGAAATAGTTTATCTTCTTCTACTACATTCACTGCATGATACACATCTAACAATGTGATTTCATGTAAATCCTTTAATAATCCCGCACCACCTGGCCCACGATTTACGTAAACAAATCCAGCTTGTTTCAAGTAAGACATGATTTTACGAATGACTACCGGATTTGTATTTACACTTTCGGCCATATAGTCCGAAGTACAAACTAAAGATGGATTGTTTTTCAAAATCGATAACATATGAACAGCTATAGAAAAGCGGCTACTAATTTTCATCGTAATCACCACCTCGTTGTAATCATTATAGTTACAACAAAAAGATAAGTCAATCCTTTTTATAGATTTTTTTAAGCAAACTAAAAAAGTGCCCCATTACAATATATGAGACACCTCTTCTTATTCTGCAAACAACTCTTGGAATTCTTCAATAAATAGCTGTACAGCGAGTGAAGAATCCTTTAATGAAGGAACAGCTAAAGCGATTTCTCTCCATACTTGCGGTTCCAATTCTCTCGTTTGTATATTTTTTGGTAAACTCGTCAAAGATAACTCAGCCAAAATTGCGAGTCCTAATCCTTCTTGAATCATATTTAAAGCTGTTGTAACTGTTGAAATTATATATTCGGCCCGAAGTGGTACGTTCGCTTGTTTAAACATATCGATAATGGGTGGTTCGTACCCACCCTTACATAATATGATCGGTTCATTCTCTAAATCATTTATTGTAATAGAATCTTTCTTACAAAGAGGATGATCCTCTCTTAAGACAACAACCATTTTCCCCTTCGTTAAGGGCACGATCTCCATATCTTTATTAGGCAAAATAACAATTCCGATATCAATTACTCGTGATACTAGCCAATCTTCTACTTCTTTAAGTGTACCCTCGCAAAGAACTAATTCTAAATTCGGATACTTTTCACGAAAGATATTAATCATTTTGGGTAAAAAATATGCCGAGGCACTCGGAAAACTCCCGATTCGAATTGTTCCGACTTCATGCCCTTTCTCCATCGCCACTTCTTGTTCAATCTTCTCAACGCCGTTTAAGATTTCTCTAATATGTACCAGAATTCTATTTCCAACATCCGTAACAATTAGCCCTTTTCGTTTATCGCGTATAAGAATGGTAACTCCTAACTCTGACTCAATACTTGAAATCGCATGACTTACAGCTGGCTGTGTCATATTTAACACCCTAGCAGCCTTCGTAAAACTACCTAACTCAACAGTTTTTATTAATACTTGCAGTTGTGTAATGGTCATAACTAATCACTTATACTCCTTATAAAAAAGATTCATTTTATTTATCATAGTCGATATCATATCATAGTGAAATGAATAACAACAAGGGGGTCTTACAGTGACACAGCTTTCTCGAACTAAGACGGCCATAATTCTTACCTTTCTCGTTATTATGTGGGGAATTAATTGGCCGTTATCAAAATTCGCTCTGCATTACACACCACCCGTACTCTTTGCAGGGATTAGAACATTAATAGGAGGATTTATCCTACTTATTTTCGCATTACCGAAATACAAACAGTTAAATTTAAAGGAAACGTGGCATCTATACTTTATTTCATCTTTACTCAATATTATTTTATTTTACGGATTACAAACTGTCGGACTTCAATACATGCCCGCCGGACTATTCTCCGCAATCGTATTTCTCCAACCTGTCTTACTCGGTATTTTCTCATGGATTTGGCTTGAAGAGGCAATGTATGGCTTGAAAATTTTCGGACTTATTCTTGGATTTATTGGTGTAGGGGTTATTAGTTCTAGTAGTTTAACTGGACATATTTCTATTATCGGCGTTCTACTTGCTTTAGGCTGTGCTATCGGCTGGGCACTCGGCACAGTATTTATTAAGAAAACTGGACACCGCGTTAATGCCATTTGGATGGTAACACTTCAGCTTATTATTGGCGGACTTTGCTTAATCGGATTTGGTTCAGAATTTGAAAGCTGGTCTAACATCGCTTGGAGTATACCATTTGTAAGTGTACTACTATTCATCTCAGTCTTTGTTATTGCAATGGGATGGCTCGCTTACTTTACACTTGTAGGAGCTGGTGAGGCAAGTAAAGTTGGGGCTTATACGTTCCTTATCCCACTGATCGCTATTATTGTAAGTTCAATTTTCTTACATGAGGCCATTACAATTAGCTTATTCATCGGACTTTTATTTATTATCGTAAGCATTTGTTTTGTAAATATAAAGCCGAAAGCACTTGCTGTAAGGCAGCAAGTTGAAGTGAAATAAATAGATATGAGAAAGAGTCCACCACTTGTAGGCTCTTTCTTTTTTACCATTTTATGAGTACAGTCACTTAACATCTTAGCAAAAGGAAAATTTTTCTTTTTTATTGTATGATGATAATTAAGTAGAAAATATTATCTCTAATACATATGTATGGACTAACAATTCTAATCATAAGGGGGAATTATATGGTTTTACAGTATAAAGAATTTGGAGATTCAAGCTCTCCACTTATGGTTTTTATTCATGGGGGCGGAGTCAGTGGATGGATGTGGGACAAACAAATTAAACATTTTACTAACTTTCACTGCCTTGTTCCTGATTTACCCGAGCAAGGGGAAAATAGTAGTAAGGATCATTTTTCAATACACTTTAGTGCTGAAAAAATCATCGAATTAGTTGAAGAAAAAGGACAAGGTAAAACTGTTATAGTAATCGGTTTTTCGTTAGGTGCTCAAGTATTAATTGCAATGCTCAGCATGAAACCAAACTTAATTCAATACGCTATGATAAATAGCGCATTAGTTAAACTAATTCCTTTCGCTAAAACATTAATAAGATCCCTTGGCTTAACCTATCCACTTATAAAGAGTAAGACGTTTTCCAAAATACAAGCAAAATCAATGTGCATAGATGAAACACAATTTGATAACTATTATCATGAAAGTTGTCAAATAAGTAAAAATACATTTGTGAGGATATTAGAAGAAAATATGTCGTTTACAATACCAAAAGGTTTCGAGAATGCTAGTAGCAATATATTAGTGACTGTTGGAGAAAACGAAAAAAGAATCATGAAAGACTCGATGACTGCAATCCTTGAAAGCAATCCTAATTGCACAGGTATTATCATTCCTAAAATCGGTCATGGAATCCCTTTAGCAAATCCCAAACTATTTAATACTTTAATTGAAAACTGGCTTAAGCATGATAACCTACCAGAAGAAGTAATGACAGTCAATTGAGTTCCTTATCTTAATAAACCATGTTGTATTTGTAGCTCTAATCCCCCTCGAAGCTGCTTAATCTCAAAATTTTATTAACAAAGGTCTCATTACTTTCAATGAGACCTTTCAATGAGACCTTTCAATGTTCCCTACTTTTTACGACGTACTACAAAAACACACGTACCTATGGAAGATACAATCGCTAAAACTGATAAGACAATTGCTATTGTTTGCATATTACTTGTACCTTCATTTTTTTCCACACTAGATACTTCACCATGTTCTCCTGTTAATGATGTACCTTTTGCAATCGTAGTAAGTGAATGGGGCTTCTCAGCTTTCTCATCGCCTGTCCATTCAACAATTTCTCCATCTTTATATTGTTGATATGCATTCCAAGCTATTTTTTGTTCTTTATCTGGGTTTTTAGCAACGAAAGTAAATCGTTGGAACTGACCAGGTGCAATCCCCTCTCCTGTTGCTTCCCATATTACAGTTTTAACTTTTCCAGCTGTATCTTTTTGTTCTTCTACTTTCCATCCTGGCACTGGTTCATACTGTTGAAACTCAACTCCAGACGGTATTTTCAGTGTGACTTTTGTTGTTGCCACATTCTTTTCAACTGGTACCTTTATTGTGTAAGTCTCCCATGAGTTAACATCCGAAGTTGCTGGTTGCACAGTTACGTGAGCACTAACAGGTAACGAAAAAATTCCCATTGCAATTATTGTTGCTATCATTGTTGTTCCTAATTTTTTTATACGCTTCATTTTCTATTAACTCCTTTTCATCTATAACGTCTCTTTACCTGCCACCTACAATAAATTTATAATCTATATCGAAGCTATCAAGAGATTTTGTTAATCCATGAACATGTATATTCCAGTTTCCTGTCATGTTAATATACATGCCTTCCGCTTCATATTCTCCTGGTGAAACTGCCGAAACTTTAAATGAACCTTTGCCCATATTCATATCTAAAGATTGAGTCGTCAATACAATTTGTTCCATATCAGTAACAGGCTGTCCATTCTCATCCTTCAAAGTAATATGAAATGTATTCTGTCCTACCTTATTAGGACTTACATGTAAAGTAAGTTCATATCCATTATCTAATTGTTTACTCTCTGTAACAGGTCCCGTAGGAGGCATCGGCGGCGTTTGTACATTTGTCATAAAAGCTACGATTACAAAAACGATAATTCCAATGATAAACTCTACTTTCACCGTAGCTCCTAACCTTTGCTGTGCTCGCATTCTCCCTTTCACATAATGAATAATTCCCAATATCCCCATACACACGAATAAAAGTATCTTTGCTAATAAGGCCAATCCATACTTCGTATCAAATAGGGAATGGATCGTGGGAATAAAAAATGTACTGTTAAAAAGACCCGTTAATAAAATCACTATGACGGCACCTGTTGCCCATGGCGAAAAACGCTTAATCGCATCCCAATACATAGTCCACTTGTCATCCTCTTTACGTAAAAGAAGAACAATCGATGATAGCCCTCCAATCCAT
This sequence comes from Bacillus altaicus, assembly GCF_042136375.2. Classification (NCBI taxonomy): domain Bacteria; kingdom Bacillati; phylum Bacillota; class Bacilli; order Caryophanales; family Bacillaceae; genus Bacillus; species Bacillus altaicus. Next base: position 3,592,704 of record NZ_CM143394.1, read on the forward strand.
AACGAAGCTGCGAATAAATGCAGAAAGTCCATAACGACAGCAATTTCTTTAAACTTTAATCCATATGCATGACTATTGAAGGCTTTCATAACAAGTAACCCAATAAATAATACAATTGGAATGCTCCATACTTTAAACGACGAAAGCCTCTCACTCTTCACTGCAAAATATGTAACAATCATAAGCATACTAATAAGAGCCATTTGGGTTATCCATACATAACCAAAAACAGATAGCTGTAATGTTTCTTTTAATAATATAGGATCGAATGCCTCTAACCATGAAACATCAGCATTTATTTTCGCTTGCAATGGTAGATTGAATAGTAAACTAATAAATATCCCAAATAATGATATCCATATTATTCTCTTACTCCTTGATTGAACTGGGGTTGCATTCCCTTTATACATAATAAGATTAAAGAATAGAACTCCTAAAAATAGTGAGAAACTTGTATATAGAACCCCACGTTCCATGATCATATCGATTTGCGGAACATAGCCCATCTCTTCTACTTGTATATCGTCTGTCCCCGCTTCTGCTAATCCAATCCGGAATGGAATAACTCCTTGAATCGGATGCCCGTCAGCTGAAATAGCTTTCCACTGAATAGAGTAAAGACCATTTTTGAGATTCTCTTTTAACCCAGCTTCTAATAATTTTTTGTTTTTCTTATCAATATGAGCATCTTTTAAATCTACTCTTTTACCTGAGGTATCTCTTACGAACAATGTATTAAAACTTGAAACTTGTATGTCCTCATCGAATTCAATTTTCACAATAGGTGGTGCTTTCTTCAACGTTTCATTTTCAGTAGGGTTTGATTTCACAACATACGCATGAGCGGATGTGCTTTTTGGTATCAATATGATAAACACGCACGCTATTAATAGCCATGCCCCTAACCTTCGTATTACTTTCACAATCATTTCACTTCTTTCTTTTTCGTCACTACACTTTCATTACTTTTTACTTCCCAAGTTTTATTTCTTGATAAAATATTAACCTGATTAAGTATAAGGTTTTATTTAGTATCACTCTCTATTTATTCCTCACCTCTACACTTCTAACAAAATAGTAGCTACTTATATATATATTACTTATATTTTTAAAGTAGATTATCATTATAGCATAAAATATATTTATGTAAGTTTCTAAAGAAGAAAAGTTATCGTGAATCATTTGTGAAGAAAATGTGAAATACATAAAGTGAAACTTTAATCAGTGGGACTTTTACGGGCATTCGATCTCCCACCTAAATCCCTCGCATTCTCCGACTTTTGAAGCGGGAATCTTATTGCCAACAAATAGCGGGATAAATAAAAAAGGTATTACGTTATTACGCAACACCCTTTCTCCATAATACACTTCCTTTACTTCTCTTCCGGATAATCACAGTAATTAATGATCGTGCCCTCTGTATCTGCTAGGTTAAGATAAATTAATCTTCTACCATGCTTATTCATTCGAAGTGTATGCTCTTCCATTCAAATACCTTGTTCTTTAAATATGTTGTGTTTCAACACATTCTTTCCCTATTTTTAAATTTCATTTTCTTTTTTAGGGTTCATTTCAATTATTTTTAACAGCTGTTGTACCCTTTTATCATATGTATGTTCGATTAGCGTTCTCTTCAGCCCTTCCATCGCAATTTTCTTTCTTTGTGCCGGGTTCGATAAATATCTTTCAGCTTTCTCTATAAAATCAACCGCTGAGGTAAATGTCTCAATTTGTACCCCTGGAATATAACACTTTTCTAAATCTGAACGAATATCCGTCATTTGAAAAGAACCTGTACTAGCTATTTCGAATGTACGATTATTAATAGAACAAGCATTTACTTTTACTCTATTTCTATTAAATGTTAAATCCTCTATCGAGCGATGTATATTCATGTTGATTTTACTTTTTTTGTAATATCCTATACTGTTTTCGTAAACCAAAAATGGTAAAAGTAAAATTTTATCTTTCAATAACTCATAACTTTTTAGTCTATCCCAATTACAACCTATAATTAGAGTGTTTTTAGTCACTAAGTACTCTGCAATTGAATCAATAAATGCGAGCCGATTATCAAAAGCAGTCCCTATGAAACTAATATCAAATATGTATTCCTCTTCCCTAAGTATCGGCGTATATACAGGAGGTTCTGCTGCTAAAGGCAAATAATATACATTATCACAACCTAAATCTTTATAAAAATCAATACATCCTGTATCTTGCGTAAACACATAATCATAATCAAGCACTAAGTTTTTCGTCACATCTGTAAAGTAAGGGTCATCTGTAAGCCAGAGTGCAGTTTTAAAGTTGTATTGTTTTAAATCTTGAATTCCCTTAATTATCCCTTCTTCAAAACCATGAAATACAATAATGAGTGCCGGTTTTATCTTTAAAGCCGTTTTCACCAAGTTTTCGTATGTTACCATCGTTACATTACGAATTGCCTTTTTCAAACTATTATATATAGATTCCTCTAGCACCGGAAAATAGACAGGAACACTAGATGTAACAAATAATACGTTAAAATTTTCAGCACTATTTGAAATCTCCACAGATAACCACTCTCCAATACATGAAATTCACAATTTATATTATATGTATTGCATAAAATATATAGTTGGTTATAAAGCACTCTTTTTCTTTCATATATTACTGTGCAAAATGAGGATTGCTTACCCTATAGTCGGCTCCATTTGCTCGCAAATACTAAAAAAATCATGCCCACTCCTACAGGATAGTGGATAGCTTCTCATAATATATATTCAACATTCCGAAATACTTTCGTCGAAATATTGAAAAGTATACAAATAAAAAGGCGTTACATTAGTACGTAACACCTTTCACAAAAATACACTTCCTTTATTTCACTTCCGGATAATCACAATATTCAATAATCGTCCCTTCCGTATCCGCTGGGTTAAGATAAATTAACCTTCTACCATGTTTATTCATTCGAAGCGTATGTTCTAACGTTCGAATACCCTGTTCCTTTAATTCTTCTAAAGCTACATCTAAATCATCTACACGATATGCAACATGATGGACACCTTTCCCTTTTTGCTTTATAAATCGTGCTATTGGAGAAGTTGTGTTATTCGTCGGTGCAAGTAATTCGATTCTATCACCATCAACTTCAAGAATGGCTACTTCGCTTTCAACACCGGGTGCTTCACTTACGTATCGATCTATTAAAGTCCCTGATAAAACCTTTTCATAAAAATGTATCGTACTATCTATATCACGAACTGCGATCCCGATATGGTCAATTGTTTTTTTCATTTTATTTCCCCTACTACTTTATTTTTTCTATTCTTATCAATAGTAACAAAAAAAGTTATAGAATCAAATAATCTGTACCCTTTGTAAAGGACATTTTTAAAAAAGTTAGGCAACATCAAGAAGATGATTTCTGTATCCAACAGGAGTCATCTTTTTTAAATTCCATTGATATCTATAGTGATTATAGTACGTCATATATTTCTTAATCTCTTGTTTCAACTCAGTAAAAGACTCGCAAGGTTTTATATGTGCTTCATCTTTCAGATGACCAAAAAATGATTCTTGTGGAGCGTTATCCCAACAGTTCCCTCTTCTTGACATAGATTGTCCGAGCTTTAGCTTTTTGACTAATTTTTGGTAGGTAGGGCTTGTGTAGTGGGCTCCTTGATCTGAATGAATATATGCACCTTCAGTCAATCGAATCCTCTTATTCCGTTTTAGTTTATGAAGAGTTGTTGTTACGAGGTCTAATGTCATCTGTTCTGAAACATGGTAAGCTAAAATTTCATTGGTTGAGCCATCTAAAATTGTAGATAAATAAGCTCTTTTATTCTTACCGTAAACTAAATAAGTGATATCTGTAAGAAGCGTTTTTCCTGGGGTGTTTTGTTTAAATTCTCGATTTAATTGATTCGGCACTACTCGATGTTCTTTTGAAGCTTTCAGCATTCTTTTATAAGGATTTGCTTTCCGAATCGGACAGATAATCTCATATTTTTTCATGATTCTACGGATACGCTTTAAATTGTAGACAACTTGAAAATGACCCACCAATGTCATTTTTATTTGACGAGCCCCTTTCTTTCGATTTCTAAATCGAAGTGCTTTTAATATGATTTTTTTCACGATTTCATCTTGATTGTTCTTTTGTTTCCGTTGTTCTTGAGATGAAATGGAAAAATAATTATAGTATCCCGAACGGGATACACCAGCTACTTTACACAAATAACTCACCATATTTCTTAAGTTATATTTTATGATGACAGAACGAATCAGGATATATTTCTGACTAGGTGATAACGTTATTTCCTTCTCATCCTCCCTTCCATAAGTTTTATTTTTTAACAATTCATTTTCTGCCTTTAGTAAGTTCCGTTCGGCTTCTAAACGAGCATACTTCTCTTCTAACGTAAGCTCTCTCTCAAGAGTTCTTCCCGCGTTTTGGGTGCGTGTATCTCGCAAACCAAATACACCATTTTTTCTGTAAGCAGCACGCCACCTACTTCCTGATGACATAATTCGTTTCATTCCAATCATATCTATATCAAAACCACATTCTTCAAAAATATTTCGAGGTAGTTTTCCTTTCTCATTTTCCTCAATAAAAATACGCTTAAATTCATCTGTATAAGTGATACCTTTCTGACTTACAGATTTTATGTAGGGGTTATTTGATAGAATTTGAATGTCTCTTTCTGTAAATAGCTTTTTTGTCATTTTGAACTTTCTCCGATCCCAATTTTCTCTCATTATACAAGAAATACCCTATAGAATAGACTTTTTTTCAGTGTCTATTCTATAGGGTACATTTTAAAATTCTATAACTTTTTTCATTTAACTTATTTTCTTATTTGCATCAGCTGCTGGTTGCACTCCATTTTTCGTTTTTACAACGCTAATACCATAGCCGATAAATCCACCGATAATCGCTGGGAAGATCCATCCTAATCCTACTTCCTGCATCGGAAGGAATTTAGTGAACACTTGGCTTACTACTTCAATGTTAACTCCAGCTGCACTTAATCCATCGAATAAGCTGATGATAAATGTTACGATTAAGCTCACTTGATAAACTTCAGCTCTACCTTTGAATAACGAGTGGAAGAATGTTAAGAAAATCAGCACGATTGCTAGTGGATAAATTGCTGTTAATACTGGAACAGAAACTGCGATTAATTGTGTTAATCCTACGTTTGCAACAATAGCACTAAACACACATAACGTAATTGCAATTACCTTGTAAGGAACATTTGGGAATAGCTTATGGAAAAATGAAGAACACGCTGATACAAGTCCCACACTTGTTGTTAAACAAGCAACTGTAATCATTAACCCTAATAATACCCCGCCATATGATCCGAAATAGTAGTTAGAAACTTTTGCTAATACTTCTCCGCCGTTTTCTAAATGTCCAAGCTTCGCAACGCTTGAAGCTCCCATATAAGAAAGAGCTGTATAAATAATTGCTAAAATAGATGCAGCGATCAGTGTTGCTTTTGCACAAACAACCATAATTTGTGTTTTCGTTTTCGCACCTTTTTCTTTAATTGCATTAATAATGATGATCCCAAATACGAACGATGCAAGCGTGTCCATTGTTAAGTATCCTTCTTGGAATCCTTTGAAAAATGCATGTGATGTATATCCTTCAACTGGTGCTTGCATTTCTCCAATCGGATGAATAAAAGCAACGATTACTAAAATACCGATGAATGTTAATTTAATTGGCGTTAAGATTTTTCCAACAATATCGACAATTTTCGCAGGATTTAGCGAAAAAAAACAAGTAATACTAAAGAATATAATTGTAAAAAGAATTAACGGTGTAGAACCTAATCCCTCTGGCATAAACGGCTTAAGACCAATTTCATAAGAAACATTTCCCGTTCTTGGTATTGCAAATAACGGACCGATTGCTAAGTATAAAACTGTTGTAAATACAATCCCAAACACTGGGTGAGCACGACTTGCTAATGACTGTAAATCATCTTTACCTGAAAAACCAAATGCTAATACACCTAGTAATGGTAAACCTACTCCTGTTACTAAAAATCCAGCGTTAGCAATCCATACATTCTCTCCTGCCGATTGACCAAGCATCGCTGGGAATATTAAATTTCCTGCTCCAAAAAATAGTGCAAATAACATTAATCCGATAACTACTATGAACGAAAACGGTACTTTATTCGCCATAATATAACCCCCATTCAAATTTCCTTATCTTATTTCCAATTTTAACTAATTGAATTTTCTGAATATTTAATTTAAGTATCAACTATTCTTGAACTCATTATAGTTTGATATATAATATTTTGCAATACTATTTTCAAACTTTTCATTTATTTTATGAATATACATTTTTTAACATGGAAAATAGACTAAAAAACCAACATGGTCATCCATGTTGGTTTTTACATTTACTATCATTAATTAAAATTTCGACGCTACTTTCTTAACGTTCTCTAAACCTTCTTCAACAATTTGTTGTGAGCGATCTGGATATTGATTGTGCCCTTCAATTACAACTGTCTCTGGATTTGTAACTCCCCAGAACCCAAGTACGTTTGTAACGTAACTAACAGCCATTTCCATAGGAGCCATTTGTTCAGAAGAGTAATCTGAACCACGAGCGCCTAATACAACTACTTTCTTATCACCAACTAAACCTTCTGGACCGTTCGCTGTATATTTAAACGTTTTTCCGGCTTGAGAAAGGTATGAAATATACGTGATTAATGGTGCTGGTACTGTAAAGTTCCATAATGGGAACGCAAATACAACCTTTTCAGCCTCTAAAAATTGATTTAAATATTTATCTACTGTAGCAACTGCCTTCTCTTCTTCAGCTGTTATCTCCATTCCTTGACTACGTTTATATCCACCTGAAATAGCGATATTTCCGTAATACGGAAGATCTAATGCGAATAAATCTAACTCCGTAATTTCTGTATTCGGATTTGCTTCCTTATAAGCACTTACAAATGTTTCATACATTTTTGAACTAATTGCTTGCTCCGCTGGACGATCGTTCGCTTTTACAAATAATACTTTTGACATAGTTTTATTCTCCTCTACTTTTGTACTTTCTTCTTTTTTACCAAATAATGAGCTAAATAATCCCATTCTCTTCACCTAAACTTTCTTATCATATTCATTATTCATCAGCATTAAAAATCTTATTCCAAGAAAAGGTTTCATCATGTATCGCTGAAACTATCTCATTTAAATACATTATCTAAACCGAACATTTAACTTTTATTTATTTAATTACCTTATGTAAGTGAGTATAGTACACTCACTTACTTTAGTCAAGTAACTTTTAAAAAAGGAAAGTATCTCGGATTAAAAATATTAAATAAAGATATTTCCTCAGTCAAAATGATACATTCAAAAACACATAAATACCTTGTATAATACAACTAGAAAGGGAAATTCATCTATAGAGAGGATTTATTAATGAGTACTTTAGAAAAGATTCAAACCTTTATCATTCTTGCAGCTGTTATATTTGGGATTATATTAGGACAATTTAATATGATACATATGTATTCAGAAAAATTTATTGTCCCCTTCTTATTTTTAATGCTTTATGGATTATTCCTCAGCATCCCCTTAAAGGATATAAAAAATGGATTCCGCAACTTAAAATTCGCTGGAACAAGCCTAGGTATTAATTTTATATGGACACCTTTTCTCGCTTGGGGATTAGGCGCTTTATTTCTTTCAGATCACCCAGCACTTTGGGTTGGCTTTATTATGTTAATGGTTACTCCGTGTACAGATTGGTATTTAATTTTCACAGAGATCGCAAAAGGTAACGTCGCATTATCTACATCAATTCTACCGGTAAATTTAATTTTACAAGTATTATTGCTGCCCGTGTATTTATTTTTATTTGCTGGTGTAATGAAAGCAGTAGAAATTTCTATTTTAGTAGAAAGTATCGTTATTGTACTTGTTTTACCATTTTTACTTGCGCACGCTACAAAATTCATTATGCATAAAATGAAAAAAGTTGAAACACTTGAGAATAAACTCATTCCGTTTTTCAGCTCTGCTCAAATTGTATTTTTAAGTTTAGCAATATTAGCAATGTTTGCCTCACAAGGTAAGTACTTATTACAAAATATGAATGTTGTTTTATTGTTACTTATACCAGTATTACTGTTCTTCATGATTAACTTTATACTAGGACAGTTTGTAGGACGTATGATGCATTTATCCTATGAAGACACTGTAAGCCTAAGCTTAACAACATTAGCGAGAAACTCGCCTGTTGCACTCGCAGTTGCTGTGACTGCTTTTCCAGACGAACCTCTTATTGCACTTGCCTTGGTCATTGGACCGTTAATTGAATTGCCTGTGCTTGCTAGCATTTCGCAAGTGTTGCTGCTTATTAAGAAAAAAAAGCAATACACATAATAAAAACCGTCCCACTGCGGGACGGTTTTTATTGTCGAGAAATTATAGAATTAACGATACTTATCGTCTCTTACTCATTAAGAAAAATGATATAATAAAAGATTAACTTTTCGTTACATTAACAGAGCCTTTCTAATTAAAAAGTATAGGAAAAGTAAATATAACGAAAGCTGCCCAAAGTCCGTAGATTGGCAAATACTTCGTAACGGCATCTTGGATAGTTGAAGGTCCGGATTTATTTTGTAGAAAACGCATATAGGAGAACATAATCCAAATTAGATTTGCCCAGATCAGTATGTTCACTCCTAAAACAGCAAGTCTATTAGGTGTAATCCCGTAAGAAGAAAGTCTGAATACGATAGCTGACAAAGCTACAGTGTCAATAATAAGCGCAAGAACAATTAAGGAGAAATTTATATAATCTGAAATGTTCTTTTTCTCGTCTGAGTCACTCTCAACAATGGAAAATATGGTAACGGCCAATACACCAAAGAGTATCCCATTGAAAGCCATCAGGAAATTGCGATCCAAGAACGGATTTTTTCCGACCCATATAACCGTTATAAGATAGATCAACAATGTGATCAGGACGAGAGGACTAAAAATTTTAGCTATGTATGGTGTAATATTCTTAGCAAGTTTAAGATTCATTGATACCAAGTATGCAGCCACTACAGCGAGAGAAGCAGCTCCAAATAAAACAACATTACTAAAATAGAAGTCTTCTATATTCAAGTCAACAAACCTAAATAACTGCATGGTTAATGCCGCTAGTACCATTCCGCTAACTGCCATGCTGGCGTAGAGAATACAATATTCCAAATTAAATTTAATATAAGCTAATCTTGTACTGCCTTTTGAATATTCATTCCCTGTAAATGCAAGCCCTACTAAGACCCATAAGAATATAGGAAGATGTAAATAAGCAAGGATCATGCTGTCTTTATAATTTAATGGCAACATATTAAGATACAACCCGGAAATTAGGAACAACGCTGCAAGAGAATAAATAATACTTTTTTTCGGAGTATTATTGTAAACAAAATAAGCAGCAATAAAAGGAATTACACCAAAAGCCAGGTTAATTGGAGCAATTGCTCCCTGTTCGACAAAATGGAAGATTACCCTGGTGCTTAGCCCTGCCAGAATAGCTAAAATGCCCATGAATAAGAAACCTTTTTGAAACAATGAAGGTTCTTCTGTATTTGCCGTCTCCTTGAAATGCAACCTTTCATACCAAGCACCTAGCACCTGAGAATCAGGGTTTTGGGCCCATGCTTGTGAGAATGACTTTTTAAAAGCTTTCGGGTCTTTTCTATACATTCTCTCCAACTCATGAGGGTTATCCATATTTTCAATAATCAAATTGTTAATATCCATAGTTATACCTCCTCTAATTTTAAAAATAACGTTGTTACCTTTTCCATAAAAAGCACCACACTTATTTATTCTGATTTTGATTTTAATATAAAATTTATCGTTTCGCAATAAATTTTTATTATTTTAGATAATATTTTTATTGTACATTTTTACAAACATCAGTATAAGCTACTTTCAGTTGTTCTCTTAATTGCTTATTTTCCCTTTATATAAAAGAAATAATAAAGATAAAGTGAAACTTTAATCAGTGGGGGGCTTCATCCCCACTGATTATTAGCCTTCACCAATCGGGCTTTTACGGGCAGTTGATCCCCCAGCTAACTTCTTTGCTTTCGCTGAATTTTGAGGTGGGGGGCTTACTGCCGGTTAATGCGGGATAATATAAACGTCCTATTTAATACTATCTTTTCAAATATTTTTTTATTGTTAGCACACAAAACCCTGTAATTAAAAAATAAAAAACAAAATAACCTGCTTCCTATATTTTTAGGTGGCAAGTTATTTTTTTTTTTATTGGCATGAGTAAATTAATGATTTCTTAAGAATCTATTAAGAAATAAGTGAGTTTTAGGAAATAGAATAAATTTGTGAGAGGAGAATTAATGATTCAAACAGATGCTCTTAGAACATGTCAAAAAACTAATAAATGAGTCAATTTCATAATTGTTTCTTTTCCTCAGTTGAAATGGCAGAATTTTAGAAGTATGTTTTTGAAAATACTAAGCGGTTTGATTCATTTCTTTCATTTTTTGATTGATTCGATCTACAGCCAATTTCGAGGCATTATAAACAAGCGTCACAAGATCGAAATGGATTTTCACTTGCTTTCCTGTTCGATATCGGCCATTTTTTAACTGAAAGAATTCTTTTAAGTATGCATTTACTCGTTCGACAGCGCCGCTCTAATTATAGAGCTTTTTCCATGCTTCTGATTCACGGGCCTAGGGCGTTGTATTTTCGGATATCCGTTTCCATTTTGATTTTATAGACCTTTTGACATAGAGAATCATGAGCAAGTAGACAGGTTTTACATTCATTTGGTTTCGTGTATTTCAAGGTTGGATATTTGTCATCAAAGCTGTCATATTGATACGAATGTTTCCGAAAGTGGGAGCGAAGTGTTCATCAAACTCAAGAAACTCTCCGTCGTTTCGCTTGTTATAGGCAATGATTGCTTTAGCTTTCATACGATAAAGTTGTGTATAAATTGCTTCATAATCGTAGCCCGCATCCAATGTACCATATTGAATCGTCAATGAAGAAAGCCAATCTTGAAAGCCCTTTAATAAAGGAATCGCGGCTTTTCCATCGTTTAAACTTGAGGATTATGAAATTGATTCAAATAAATATTTTAGGAGGTTTTTATGAAAAAAATGACTACTACAATTCCTACGTCTACTATATTATCGACTAATTTTACAGAAAATACTTATGTAGCTTCAGACACAGAAGTTTCCTTTACAGATCCCTACAATATTAATCCAATAGCCAAATGGTTAGAAGAGCATGTAAAGCCTTTAAAAACAACTAATCCAACTGCATCTCTTAATGATTTAAAACCACTGAAGGATATGGTAGGATCAGCTTCAATCGTGGGTTTAGGTGAAACTACGCATGGGGCTCATGAAGTTTTTACAATGAAACATCGCATTGTTCATTATTTAGTATCTGAAAAGGGCTTTACCAACTTAGTTTTAGAAGAGGGATGGGACAGAGCTTTAAAACTTGATCGTTATGTTCTTACTGGTAAAGGGAACCCAAACCAACATCTATCACCTGAATTTAACACGAAAGAGATATTAGATCTTATTAATTGGATACAAGAATATAACACTAATCCAAAGCATAAATCCAAAGTGCGTGTCATTGGGATGGATATACAATCAGTAAGCAAAAATATTTATAATAATATAACAGAATATGTACACAGAAACAATCCAGATCTTTTGCCTAGTTTAGAAGAGAAGATAAAAGACCTTATTCCTGTAACAAAGGATATTAATATCTTTAGCGGCCTTACGAAAGAAAATAAAGCAAAATATATTTCAGATGCTAAACAAATCAGTGCTTTATTAGAACAAAATAAAAATACTCTAAATGGAAGTTCCAAAGAGTTTGCATGGATAAAACAAACTGCCCGTATTATCGAGCAGTTTACTACAATGGCAGCATCATTTCCTGATAACCCATCGGATTTTTTTTTGAAACATGATATTGCAATGTATGAAAATGTGAAGTGGACAGAAGAAAACCTAGGAAAAACAATTGTATGGGCACATAATGGACACGTTTCGAAAACAAATATGATACCTTTTATATACCCTAAAGTAGCAGGGCAACATTTAGCAGAACATTATAGAAAACGGTATGTATCTATTGGAACCTCTGTTTTTGAAGGCCGATATAATGTTTATAATAGTAACCGTGAATTTGGCCCATATGGAATATTAAAATCAGATGATCCAAACAGCTATAACTATACCTTTGGACAAGTAAAAAATGACCAATTTTTACTTGATTTACGTAAAGCAAACGGAATGACAAATACTTGGTTAAACGAAAAACATCCAATTTTTTCCGGAATAACTACCGAAGGCCCTGACATACCGAAAACTGTTGATATATCATTAGGTAAATCGTTTGACATACTTGTTCAAATTCAAAAAGTGAGTCCATCTCGACTAAATCATTAAATCTTTAATAATGTGGCTCACGAGGTGTAGTATCGATGGTAGTGTGAGTGACAATCAAGTCATTTAAAACATAATAGTGTTGTTTAAAAATGTCAGTCACGTTATTTCATTAAGGGGTCAATTAATGGAATAACGGTTACAAAGATAATCAAACATTTTTATAAAAAATGATTCAGTTGAATATATTAAAAGTGTGTTTTGATCAATCTTTTTTCAAAACACACTTTTCTATTTGCTCTTTTATCATCGTTTATAGAGTTAGTTTAATTAAACTTTATTTCAGGGTTACATCAAAAAAGCACCCCCTTCTAGCAAGGCGACTGAAAAAGTGAAAGCTTTGAAAAAATATCATATATCTTTTCAATATATCTAAAAAGAAAAAGAGGTAACCGCCTGTATACAGTAGATGGTTACCTCTTTTTCTTATGAAGTGGACTTTTTCAGTGTCCTCCTTCTAACTAAGGAGTTTTTTATCCGTAAAGGTTCACTTTTTCGAATAATCGAACCTTTTATGTTAATAGGAAATTGTATTGTACAAGAAAATACATTTTTTTCAGGAATATAAATATTAATATCTTATATCCCCTTATCCATCATTCATAGAGGAAAAATAATCTGATAATCCTATTTCATTTTTTAAATCTAAATATATTAACTCTAATTGTTCCATAGCAGAATTTGCACATACACTTATATAATATTCTTCATTTATTTTTGATGATGTAACAAATGCCTCTTTTGATTCTTTTTCATACAACGTTTTAACAAAATTATCATTTTCAGATAACGGTACACTAAATGATTCTAACGGAATTACCATACCTAACCCCTTATATTTTATATAACTCTCTTTCGCTGTCCAAATCCTAAAAAACTCCATCTCAAGAACCTTTGAATCCAATTTTGTTAAATATTCTTTTTCTTCCTTACTAAAATAGCTAGCAATATTCAAGAAATCCAAAGATTCTATTTTTTCAACATCTACACCTATTTCAGATTCTGCAATACCTATAAATACCCATTCTCCTGAATGAGAAATGTTAAAACAATACCCACCATGATTTACTATTTTTTTCTTACCAAATTCATCTTCCTCTAATTTTATATCTTCTATATTGGCATTTACTTTTTTTGCGATAAAATATTTCACAAGGAAATTTCCTAATATTGTCCTCTGTCTATCCTCAAACTTTCTCATTTCATCCACTTTTATCTTTATAAAATCATCCATAACAGAATATAACCTTTGGTAATTTGCTTTATTCATATTTAATATATTTGCTAAATAAAGTTCTAACATGTTTTATAAACCTCTCATTAATTATATTCTTACTCAAAAGTTTTACGTATATATCATTCTTCAAAAATTAAGATCATACCATCTCCTCAAAGTGCAAAGAGAATAGTATGACCTTAAATTCATGTTACTAACCATGATAAATGATAAAATACATTCTACTATGTTTTAAAAATAATAGAATCCCTCTACTTCAATTTAATAAACTCAGCAATCATCTATTTAGAGGTCTCATATTATCATTTTTTAATGTTTAATTACTACTTTTTCAAATTGCTCACTTTCAACTTTCTTATTTAGTAAGTCTTCCAATTGATTTAATTCATTTTGAATGACTTCTTCTATATCTCCTGAACAACTACTAAAAATTGGATACGACAAGATTAAATAATTAGAATAGCTATTTACAAAAACTTCTGTACTCTTATTATAATCATCATTTTTTAGTATCTCTTGCATCTCCTCATACTCAATACTAAACCCACCTTGATAATTGATTGAAAGAACTGATGCCATCATATTTCTCATCTCGACTGTGCTGTAGTTTAATAGTTCAACAAAACTATAATGATTTTCTTTTTTTACATTTTGAATTTCATTAACCTTGTGTTGCCAGTCTAGCAACTCATTCTCTTTAGATCCCTCAATTAGCAATGGTAACCAATCTAAAAACTCTCCAAGTGTATTACTATAATCATTTGTCATATATCTTCTATCTTCTTGTAAAATAAGTATTGGTAAAGGTTCAGTATGGATATTTGTTAATTTATTTTCTCTAGCAAGTATGTTCAAAATATACGCGAATAGTGACCAAGGTTTGTCGTTATAAAGCTTTTCTGTAGCCGAACCCATTTTAAATAATGAAACAACTGACTTTTCTAACACATTATTTATATTACGCTTTACATACTCATCCGTTTTCTCTTTAAATTTTTCTAAGTTCGATAAGTTATGGGTTTCCGCATATATTTTACTAGTTGTTACTTCATTTACATATTGTTTATACGTTTCATTTATTTTTAAATATTTTGCTTTTAAATTCAAAATGTCTATAATTTTCTCTTTAAAAATCTGATTACTTGCCTTATCCCAAATACTATGATGAATAATCACATAAATACAATATTCTCTTTCGGTCTTTTGTGTAATTACAATATTGCTTAGCATATTATTTTCAGTTAATATACTTGTACTCATTTTTCTCCGCATTCCATGAATTAAATCATATACTGCAGTAATATAAGTAGAAGTAGCATATCTTAGATCAAAGTAATTTGGCTTCCAAAACGTATTGTAATCATGTTCACAAATAATATATCTATCCGCTATTTTTTGATAAGTACTTCTTAAAATAGATTGTTCTTGAACAACTTTTTCTATAGCGGCTATAACGCTGTCTTTATCATAATCCCCTTCTATTATAATCTTTTCCTCTATCATAGTATTCGGTGTTGATAAAAACAATTCTTGCATGATTGAAGGTGTATATCCCTCTATAACTTCATCCATTTCACCATCTTTAGTAATTTTCGGTAACGATATATTATTTGTATTCTCTAACTCACTGCACAAGCTTATAAATTGTTCCTCCTCCATATTCCCTGAAACTAATGGATACTTATTCATATCAACGATATAATCTGGAATCTGTAAAAATGATAATTTATTGATTATTTCCCCCTTAATCTCGCCTCTCTTTTCACTACTCAAATCTGTCACAAACAGAACTGAGTGCTCTTTTTTCTCAACAGTTATAGATTTCAATATACTGTCTAATCCAAATTCTTCCCATATTACTTGAGTGATAGCTTCATCTCTGTTTAAATGACTTCTAGTATTTTCTATATACTTTTCATTCTTTCTCTTTTCAATACAGTGCTCAATAATAACTAACAATTGTTTTTTAAACTCATCATTCAATGCTTGCATAAATTTTTCACTATAATTTGAGCCATTATAAATTACAACCATTCGAAGTTTTTTATTAGTTACAGCTCCATTTATAGAAAGACCAGTACTAAATTCATTCTCTATTGCAATCTCTTCACCACGTGGTATATCACTCATATTAAAATAATCTGATCCACTTTCTTGATCTAATTCTCCTAAGTAATTAAAGGTAATATCAGGCTTAACATTTTCCAAAACATTTTCTCCCAATGCCTTTAACACTCCATATCCTAGACCTTTGTTTGGAATTGAGCTTAATGCCTCTTTTGTTTTTTGTATATCATTTGTAATAGAATCTCCTATCCCTGTTACAGCTACTGGATATACGCTTGTAAACCAACCAACCGTTCGATCAATCACCATATTTTGATCTAGCATTTCTCTTCCATGTCCTTCAAGATTCAATGCCACAGTTTCTTTACCATCCAATTTATTTACAGCCCTACATACCGCTGTTAAAAGTAAATCATTAATTTCAGTATTGTAGGCTCTCCCTGCTTGGTACAGTAAATAACTTGTCTCGGATTCTGATAAATGCATCACTAATTCTCTAGGTAAATAATTCTCTCCTAATTGATCTGTAGGTAACTTACTTTCCTTAACTAACCTCTCGACTTTTTGCCAATATGGTATCTCTTTTCTTAGCGATTCACTTTCTCTATATTTATTTAAAGCCTCACTCCAAAGTTTGAACGACATAGTTTTTCTAGGAAGAATTACCTCATTTCCTTGTTTAGAAAGAGTATACCCTTTATTCAAGTCTTCAATAATAATTCTCCATGATACTCCGTCTACTACCAAATGGTGCATAGAAATTAGCAAGTAATCTTTTTCTTTTGTTCGGAATAATACAACTTTAACTAAAGGCCCTTCAGAAATTTCAAAGCTGGCCTGTATACTATTAGAACTATTATTAATTTTCTCATATAACTCCTCTTTATTTTGAATATGAGAATAATCATAGGAGTGATAATCATACAATGCACTTTCTTTTATCGACTGAACAACCTGTTCTCCACTTCTAAATACAGTCCTTAATGTATCATGATGCTCTACAATTGCAGTAAGTGCTTTATTAAGATGCTCTTCATTCACTCTTTCACTGCTTTCCAACATAAATGATTGGTTAAAATGATTTGGCTTTTCTAATTGACTATTAAAGAAATCAATTTGGATTGGCGTTAATGCTGCAACTCCCGTTACTTCACTTTGATCAATTATTATGTTTCTCGCTTTACTTATACCTAGACATATTTTACGAATAGTTTTATTTTGCAAAATATTACGAGCATCCGTTCCGTACCCGTTCTCACGTAGCTTTGAAACAATTCTAATCGCCTTAATTGAGTCTCCTCCTAATTCAAAGAAACTATCATCGATTCCTATACGTTCAATACCAAGAATTTCCTCAAACACTCTTGCTACACATAATTCAATTTCATCTCTTGGACCAACATAATGATTCGAATTATCAAAATCAGGGATAGGCAATTCCTTTTTATTCACTTTCCTATTTTGTGTCATCGGTAAAGCGCTTAGTTGCATAATATATGTTGGAACCATATATTGTGGAAGAGTTTTCCCTAATTGATTCTTAATTTCTTCGGTTATGATTTTTTGTTTACTAACTACATAACCACATAAATATTTGTCATTATTCTTTTCTATTAAAGTAACAGCTACATCTTGAATATAAGGTATCTCTCTAAGTTTACTTTCAATTTCCCCAAGTTCAATTCTAAACCCTCTAATTTTAACTTGTTCATCAATTCTGCCTAAATATTCTATATTCCCATCTTCAAGCCAGCGTGCCAAATCCCCTGTACGATAGATTTTTTCTTCAGGAACCAGTGGATTTACAACAAATTTTTCAGCTGTTAATTCCGCTTTATTTAAATATCCCCTTGCTACACCAGCACCCCCGACACATAATTCTCCTGGAATACCAATTCCACATAAATTATTTCCATTTAAGATATGAACTGTTGTATTAGATATCGGCTTTCCGATTGGAGTTTTTTCTAATAACTCTTCTGAACAAATAGGATAATGTGTTGTAAATGTCGTATTTTCAGTCGGCCCATACACATTTGAAAGTTTTAATTTTTTATTGCTCTTAACTAATTTTTTAACATGTTCTTCTGACGTAGCTTCTCCACCAAAGAGCAACTGATCTAATGAATCAAAAATTGTACAATCTGTAATAACTAATTGATTAAATAAAGCAGTTGTAATAAACATCGTGTTAATTTCATATTCAGCTAATATTTGTTTTAATGCTTCTACGTCCATTAATACATCTTGTTCAACAAGGTAAAATCTTCCACCGTTTAATAAAGAACCCCAAATTTCAAATGTGGATGCATCAAAAGCTAATGATCCCGTTTGTAGAATCCCTACATCATCGAAATCAACATAATTTGTATTTTTTACTAGACGAATTACATTTCTATGCTCTACCATAACTCCTTTAGGTTCACCTGTAGTCCCAGAAGTATAGATCAAATATGCTAAGTCGGTTGTTTGATTCATGACTGTAGGATTTTCACAAGACATATCATAAGTATCTTCTTGTTTTAAATTAAGAACAGTTAAAGAACTATCAAGCAGCTCTGGTAAATTCTCAACTTCCGTAAGAAGCACTTTTGCTCGACTATCTCTAAGCATATAACGAGTTCTATCTATAGGTTGTTTCGGATCAATTGGTAGATAAGCTCCACCTGCTTTTAATATTGCTAAAATCCCTATTATAGTTTCAATTTTACGTGTAGCCCATATTCCTACAAAATCATTTGGTTGTACTTGTAACTTTTGAAGCTGGTGTGCTAATTGATTTGATCTTTTATTCAAATAACCAAACGTATATTCAAGACCATTAGAAATAACAGCTACTTTTTCAGGTGTCTTTTCAACCTGTTTTTCAAAGAGCTCAACAATTGTACTCTCATCAGGAATTTCAGTTGTTGTTATATGAAATTCTTCAAGTACTTTTTTATACTCAGAATAATCCATCAATGGAATATCATAAATATTTCTTTTTGGATTTTCCATTGCATTTTTTAATAACTCGGAATAGTGTAATCCCATTCGTTCTATTGTGGATTGTTTAAATAAGTCTGTACAATATTCCCATAACAGCTCATAGCCACTTTCAATTTCTGTCATACTAACTGTCAAGTCAAATTTAGATATTTCACTTTCTGATTCAATTTGCTCTAATTTCGTATTTCCTAATTTTAAATGGCTTTCCTCATTATTTTGCAATGCAAACATAACATCAAATAAAGGATTTCTTGAAATATCTCTCTCTAAATCTAAATTCTCAATTAATTCTTCAAATGGATATTCCTGATTATCATACGCTTTCAAACATTTCTCTTTTAACTGCTCTATTAATTGTAGATAAGTAAGATTTGGCTGCATATCTCCTTTAATCGCTAATGTATTGACAAACATTCCAAGCATATTTTGTGTTTCAGGGTGGGTTCTTCCAGCGATAGGTGTTCCAACAATAATCTCTTCTGTTCTAGCATATCGACTAAGCAATAACATAAATGTTGATAATAAAACCATATATTCTGTAGCCCCAGTTTCCTTACTTATCAACTTTACTGCTTCTCTTGTACTACTACTCAATTTCGTTTTAATACAGTTACCTTTAAAACTTTGTTTTTGTGGCCTTGGATAGTCTGTTTTTAAATTTAACAATGGTAATTCACCAGAAAATTCATCTAACCAATATTTCTTTTGCGCTTTCATAACATTAGAATTTTGCCATACACTATAGTCTTTGTACTGTACTTTTAATTCCGGCAAATCCTCGCCATTATATATTTTCGAAAATTCTTCAAACCATACACCAATTGAACCACCATCACAAATAATATGATGAATATCTAACATTAATATCGATTCATTTTCTGAAATTCCTACCACTTGCACTCTCATCAATGGAGCTTTATTTAAATCGAACGGTCGCACAAAATCCTTATAGATCTTATCAATATTTAACTTATTCCCTTTTCTGTATCCAACAGAAAGTTCAACATTGTCTTCAATTATTTGGACTGGTTGTCCATTCTTCATAGTAAAATGTGTTCTTAATACTTCTTGGCGCTTAATCAGAGCATTGACCGTTTGCTGCAACTTCTCCAAATCGAGACTACCTTGTACTCTCATCATTCCCGGCATATTGTATGTGGTATTCTCACCTTGGATTTGATCAATAGCATATAATCTTTTTTGAGCTGAGCTCATTTCATAACTTGGTTTTTTAGGCTGTTTTTCAATAGGCTTATACTTTTCTAAATCGGTAGATTGCTGTAATTTCTGAGAAATTCTACGCACGGTCTTCTCTTCCATCACATCTCTCAATGGAATTCTAGTCCCTAATTTTTGCTCTATTTTGTTTACTAATCTAGTTGCTCTTAATGAATGTCCTCCTAATCTAAAGAAACTATCATCAATGCCAACCTGTTCAATTCCTAAAATTTCTTGAAATGCTTCTGCAATAACTAACTCAATTTTGTTTCTAGGTGAAATGTATTGCTCTGTCCCTTTATGTTCTGGCATTGGTAAAGCTCTTCTATCTAACTTTCCATTCCTAGTTATAGGTAATTTTTCAAGTTGAACAATATATGTCGGAATCATATATTCTGGTAGACTACCTTTTAAATAATTCAATATATCTCTCGATTCTATTCCATCATCGTAGCAAACATACGCACATAAATGCTTTTCATGTTTCTCTTCATTTACAATCACCGACACATCACGAATACCTTCTATTTTTCTTATAGTATTCTCTATTTCACCAAGTTCAATTCGGAAACCTCTAATTTTAACCTGTTCATCTATTCTTCCCAGATATTCCAAATTACCATCTTCTAACCATCTTACCAAATCACCGGTTTTATATATAATTTCACTTGAATTATATGGATTATTAATAAATTTTTCTTTCATCAACTCTGGTCTGTTTAAATATCCTTTTGATAATCCATCTCCACCAACACATAGTTCTCCAGGCATTCCAATGCCACATATTTTATTATTGTCTAAAACATAAACCTGCGTATTAGATATCGGCTTTCCAATTGGAATGTTGCCTCCATCAAAATCATTACTTATTGGATAACAAGCTGTAAATGTTGTATTTTCAGTTGGGCCATAACCATTGCATAATTTAATTTTCTTATTTCGAGCAATCAATTGTCGAACATGTTCTGCTGATGCCGCTTCTCCACCAAATAGAACTTGGTCTAACGAATCGAAAATCTTATAATTAGAAATAATTAAATGATTAAATAGAGTAGTTGTAAACCACATCGTATTTATTGCAAATTTAGATATCATTTGTTGCAGTAGCTTAGGATTCATTACTACTTCATCATCAACTAAATAGAGACTACCTCCATTTAACAAAGCTCCCCAAATTTCAAACGTAGATGCGTCAAAAGCAAGGGATCCCGTCTGTAAGATTCGAACATTTTCAAAATCCACATAATCCGCATTTCTCACTAAACGATTTATATTTCGATGTTCTACCATTACCCCTTTAGGAGTTCCTGTAGTACCAGATGTATAAATTAAATACGCTAAATCCCTAGATGTATTTACTATATTTAAATTTGACGATAATTCATCTTTAAGTGCTGCTTTCTGTAAACTAATCTTTTCTAAAGATAAATTATTAAATAATGAAGCATTTATATCAGTTGCTAAAATGAATTGTGCATCACTATCTTTAAGAATGTATTTTACTCTTTCAATTGGTTGTTTCGGATCTATCGGTAAATAAGCACCACCTGCTTTTAATATACCTAAAATCCCAATAATAGTTTCTATTTTTCTTTCAGCCATAATTGCAACAAATTGGTTTTGTTCCATTCCGAGCTTTTTGAGCTTTCTTGCCACTTGATTCGCTCGTTCATTCAAATAATGATAAGTAATTCTTTGATCTTCTGAACCAATAGCAATTTCATTAGGGATTTTTTGTACTTGCTCTTCAAATAGTTCAACAACTGTTTTATTGTCTGGATACTCTGTCTTAGTTGAATTGAATCCATTCAACACCAATATTTTTTCTTCCTCATTTAATAATTCAATGTTATTTACCTTTATCTCTGGATTCTCTATAACACTTTTCAGAATCAAAGATAATCTATTAAGAATTCTTTTCACTTCATGTATTCCAAATAACTCAGTATCAAAGATCATGCCTAAATTTAATACTTCCGTTTGATTTACACTTAAAGTCAAAGCATAATTCGTTTGCTCTCTTCCGTCTACCATCATTAAAT
The DNA here is from genome assembly GCF_042136375.2 of Bacillus altaicus. Lineage (NCBI taxonomy): Bacteria > Bacillati > Bacillota > Bacilli > Caryophanales > Bacillaceae > Bacillus > Bacillus altaicus. Next base: position 3,614,750 of record NZ_CM143394.1, read on the forward strand.
TCAATCTCGTATTTAAATTACGCTCTTCTGAATGATAATTTTCAAACGCAATCATAGTTTGAATTAAATCATTACCTAATATGCTACAATTTTGTATCTCTGCTAATGAACTATAGTCATATTGTGAGGTTTGTAAAGCTTGTTCTTGTAAGGTTGATACTATGCTTGAAAAGCTATCGTCTCCTTGATTTTTCACTCTCACAGGTACCATATTAATAAAGAGACCTACCATTTCTTCAATTCCATTTAAATTAACGTTTCTTCCTGATACTACTTTCCCAAAAATTACATCCTGTGTGTTGTTATATCTCTGTAAAACTATTCCCCATGCAGTTTCTATTACAGTGTTAACAGTAACCCCAAGCTTATTACTCATTTTCTCTAGCTTTTGAGTTTCTTCTTTAGATAAACTTATTTCCATTCTTTGAACTTCTTCGCTAGCTTCTTCATTCTTTCTATTGCCTATCGTCTTTATACCTGCCGGTTCTTCATAATCTTCTAAAAGCCTTGTCCAATATTTAAGAGCTATTTCCTTATCTTTATTTTGTGTTAATCGGATATAATCTTCGTAACTAGATGTTTTTTGAATAGACTCTTTCAAATCACTCTTTGTTTTTTTCATGTATAACTGTTCATAAAACCAAATTAAATCATTCATTAATATGGATAGACACCATCCATCCATAATGATATGGTGAAAACTTATAATCAGTCGATAATCTTTCTCATCCAATTCAACTAAAATTACTCGAAGGAAGCTTTCTTTTTCAAAATCAAAACCTCTTCTTACATCCATTCCCCTTATTTTACCTAATTCTACTTGCTTATTTTCTATTTCTGTTAAATCAATTTGTGTAAATTCAATTTTTTTATCTTTTAATAGCACTTGTCTAGGGTCACTTACATCTTTGAAAACTATATTTGTTCGTAAAACTTCATGTTTTGCTACAAGTAACTCAAAAGATTCTTTCAAAATCTTTTCATTTATAGCGATATTGGACTGGAATACAGTCTGAACTACATAACTTGTTGAATCTTCATTGTGTAATTTATGATATAGCATTCCTTCTTGCATTTGTGTCATAGGATAAATTCTCTCTATATCATATCCTTGCTCTTGAAGCTTATTCTTCACTAAAGCAAATTCATTATCACTCCAATTCAATTCTCCAAAATCGGATGCTGTATGTTCACATTGCTCAACCATAATACAATGCTCTATAACTTCTATTAGCTCTTTTTTAAAGCTTTCTTTCATTAACTCCATATTTTCAGTATTAAATTTTGATTTATCATAACTTATTATCATGTGGAATACATTATTAGAAATTGCTCCATTAAAGGAGATTGGTGTCCCAAGATCATTATCGTCTGAAACGTTCTTTCCACATGGTAAATCACTCATTACAAAATTCCCATGGCTATTTTCTTGAACAAATTCTCCAAGATAATTAAAAGTAATATCTGGTGTAACACCTTCTATGACACTTTCTCCCAACCTTTTTAATACACCATATCCCATTCCACGATTAGGTACTTTTCGCAATGTTTCTTTTGTATTCCGAATATCCTCTCGAATACTTTTACCAATATCACTTATTGCAACAGGATATACACTAGTAAACCACCCTACGGTCCTGTCAATTTCTGAAACACCCTCTATCGTTTCTCTTCCATGCCCCTCCATATTGACAGCTACTGTACTTTTTCCTGTTACTTTATTTACCGCTCTAGATAAAGCTGTTAGTAATAAATCATTAATCTCTGTATTATAGGCCTTACTAACTTTATATAACATTTTATTTGTTAATTCTTGTGTTAAAGCTAGCTCTATATGCTCCATGTTAAATTTATCTTCGTTTGATATTTTTTCTATTAAACTCTCTTTTACTTTCTCTTCAATTTGTTTCCAATAAGGAATTTCTTTCTTTAAAATATGGCTACTACGATATTCTCGCAATAAATTACTCCACTCTTTATATGACATTGTCTTTGATGGTAATGTAGGAGTACCATCTTTACTATTGTACCCTATATTTATATCCTCTATAAGAATTCTCCACGATACGCCGTCTACTACTAAATGATGGGCACAAAGAAACAAATAATCATTTTTCTCAGTTTTAATTACTGCTGCTTTTAATAACGGTCCCTTTTCTAAATCCATACTCATTTGAAGCTTATTTACTTGATCATTAATTCTTGAATATACGTCTTCCATTCCTCTGATTTCCAATAAATCAATGTATTGTAATTCATATAATTCACTATCTGTAATGGTTTTTATGTTTTGCTTTCCATCTTGAAATACTGCTCTTAACATATCATGGTGCTTAACAATTGTAGCTAGTGTATTTTCAATTTTCTTTCGATCAATTCTTTGTTTACTTTCTAGCATAATTGATTGATTAAAATGTTCAGGATGAGCTAGATTGCTATGGAAGAAATCCATTTGAATCGGTGTTAGCTCTATATTACCAACGACTTCTTGTTGATTTACCACTTTTATTTCCGCTTTATTTACTCTCGTACTAATATTACGTATAGTTCTATTTTGCATAATTGTTCGAACATTTATTTCGTATCCATATTCTCGTAATCTAGATACAATACGAATTGCCTTAATCGAATCACCACCCAATTCAAAGAAACTATCATCAATACCTACACGCTCTGTTCCTAAAATTTCTTGAAATACCTTAGCGATATCTAGCTCTATCTCATCTCTTGGAGGAATATAACTCTCGGAACTTGTAATATTAGGTTCAGGCAATCCTTTTTTATCAATTTTCCCACTTCTTGTTACTGGTAATCGTTCTAACTGCGTAATGAATGCTGGAATCATATATTCAGGCAAGTTCTCGCCTAACTTCTTCTTAATGTTAGCGACATCTATATTTTGGGTAGTTATTACATAGCCACATAAATATTTATCACCATTGTTTTCTTTAATTATAACAACGGCATCACTGATTCCTTCTACATCCCTAATTCTTTCTTCAATCTCTCCCAATTCAATTCTAAACCCTCTAATTTTAACTTGTTCATCTATTCTACCTAAATATTCAATATTCCCATCTTCATTCCAACGAGCTAAATCTCCAGTTCGATAGATTCTCTCATTTGGTCTGTAAGGATCAACTACAAATTTTTCAGCTGTCAGTTCTGCTCTGTTTAAGTACCCTCTAGAAACACCTGAACCACCAATACATAATTCTCCCGGCATACCAATTCCACATATACTTTTGTTATTCAAAATATATATTTGAGTATTAGCAATTGGCTTTCCTATCGGAATTATTTCTCTATTATTTTTCCCGTTAAATCGATATGAAGTAGCTACAACCGTAGCTTCAGTTGGGCCATATAAATTGTTTATATTGTTTATACTTGCCCCTGTTATCTCCTCATACTTCGCTATCAGATCACCAGTAAGTGGTTCAGCTCCTAAATATAGTCTTTCAAACTGCTTTAATTCATCCACTTTTCCATTTTTTTCTGCATGTTCCAACAACATTCTGAACATTGATGGTACTAACAGAGCTTGCTTTTTCTCTAAAAGAGTTAATAACTCTCTAGGTTCTTTGTTTTGTATTTCAGAAATAATTAACAGTTTTCCTCCTGATAAAATTACAGGGAAAATTTCCCAAACCGAGCCATCAAAGATATAGTTTAAATTTTGAAGAACAACCGTATCTTCTCCATACTTCCCTTCATCGATTTGCCAATTAGATAGATTCATTACATTCCTATTTTCAACCATTACACCTTTCGGTGTTCCTGTTGTACCAGAAGTATAAATGACATATGCCAAACTATCTGGTTGAGAGATATGAACTGGGTTTATCTGATCCTCTTCACAATTTGTAAAATTAACAAGTATAGTTGAAGCATCTATATGATTTACTATACTTTGATTACCTTCACCCACTAACAATACTTTTGCCTTACTATCATTCAACATAAAATTAATTCTCTCTACCGGATATTCTGAATCAATTGGTAAATACGCCCCACCTGCTTTTAGTACACCATAAATCCCAACAATCATTTCTAGCGAACGCTTTGTTACAATTCCGACAATGGATTCTGTATGTACTCCCTTGTCTCTTAAATTTTTCCCAATGGTGTTTGCTTTTGCATTCAATTGTCTATAGGTAAGGCTCTCTCCTTCATATTCTACAGCTATTTTATCTGGAGTTTTTTCCACCTGTTCCTCAAATCTTTCAATAATCGTCTTATCGTTTTGATATTCAATATGTGTCCTATTGAATTCATAAATAACTTTTTCTTTTTCTGTATCAGTTAATAATTCAATTTCACACAGTTTCTTTTGTGGGTCTTTCAAAGCATTTTTCAATAATTGGACAAATTGTTCATTCATACGAGCAATTGTTTTTTCTTTAAATAAGTCCGTACAATACTCCCATTCTACATCGTATCCGTCACTTGTTTCTATAACAGTAACAGTAATATCAAACTTTGCTACCTTACTATCAACTTTCACAGCATTTACCTTATAATCCCCCATGCTCAGCGAGTTCATTTCTTTGTTTTCAAATGTAAACATAATGTCGAAAATAGGGTTTCGAGAAGGCTCTCTTTCCACGCCAAGCTGATCTACTAACTCTTCAAATGGATATTCTTGATTATCAAACGCATTTAAGCATTTTTCTCGTAATTGTGCCACCAAATCTATAAATCTTTGTGAAGATTGCAAATTCCCTTTAATCGCCAAAGTATTTACAAACATACCTAACATATTTTGGATTGCTGGATGAGTACGTCCTGAAACAGGAGTACCTAAAACAATCTCACCTTGTCTCGTATATTTACTTAGCAGCATCATAAGGTTCGCCATCAATATCATATATTCTGTTGCCCCTGTTTCTTTACTAAAGAGTTTAACAGCATTACTAGTTTTACGATCTACTTTTATGGTATTACTACTACCTTTATAACTCTGTTGCTTAGGTCTAGTAAAATCTGTAATTAGATCTAAAACTGGTACTTCTTCAGAAAACTCATCAAGCCAATAATTTTTCTGTTCCGTCATATCTCTCGAATTTTGCCAAGCACTGTAGTCTTTATATTGCATACCCACTGGAGAAAGTTCCTCTCCATTATACAATCTACACATTTCTTCTATTAAAAGACCTGTTGAACCACCATCACAAATTATGTGATGGATATCCAACATCAAAATTGTATTTTCACCTTTTACTTCAAGTATTTTTATTCTTATTAAAGGTGCTTCACTTAAATCAAAAGGTCGAATGAATTCTTTGAAAACTCGTTGCACATATTCTTGTATGCTTTTTTCATGCTCTAACTCTATATCAACTGTATCCTCAATAATTTGGAGAAATTTATCTTTCACATGTGCAAAATGAGTTCTTAATAACTCATGACGCACGCATAGCTGTTTTACAGCTATGCGTAAGCGTTCTTTATCAATTTCCCCCTCGACTTCTAACATGATTGGGATATTATAAGTGATATTTGATTCCTGCATTTGATCAATTACATATAAACTTTTTTGGACAGAACTCATTTTATATTTTCTATTCATTGGTACTTATACCTCCTCTTCTACTGCTACTATCAATTCTGGATAGGCAATAGTATCACTATTTGATTTCACTTCTGTATTTCTTACTTTTTCAGCTATTTTTCTAATTGTTTTTTCTGTTAATATCGTACTTAGCGGAACTCTAACTTTAAACTTTTCTTCTAATGCATTTACCAATTTAGTCGCTTTTAATGAGTGTCCTCCTAGTTCAAAGAAACTATCATCTATACCAATCACTTCAAATTCTAAAATCTCTTTGAAAATTCCCATGATACCTTCCTCTACATTATCTCTAGGCGCAACAAAATCTTCTCTATCCGTAATTTGTGGATCTGGAAAAGATTTTCTATCTAATTTACCGTTTTTTGTCAATGGGAAATTATCTAATTGCATGATATACGTCGGAATCATGTATTCCGGTAAATTTCCCCTTAATTTCTCTTTAATATATTTAATATCGATAGATTCACTACTTATTACATAGCCACATAAATATTTATCGCCATTGTTTTCTTTAATTATAACAACGGCATCACTGATTCCTTCTACATCCCTAATTCTTTCTTCAATCTCTCCCAATTCAATTCTAAACCCTCTAATTTTAACTTGTTCATCTATTCTACCTAAATATTCAATATTCCCATCTTCATTCCAACGAGCTAAATCTCCAGTTCGATAGATTCTCTCATTTGGTCTGTAAGGATCAACTACAAATTTTTCAGCTGTCAGTTCTGCTCTGTTTAAGTACCCTCTAGAAACACCTGAACCACCAATACATAATTCTCCCGGCATACCAATTCCACATATACTCTTGTTATTCAAAATATATATTTGAGTATTGGCAATTGGCTTTCCTATCGGAATTATTTCTCTATTATCTTTCCCGTTAAATCGATATGAAGTAGCTACAACCGTAGCTTCAGTTGGACCATATAAATTGTTTATATTGTCTATACTTGCCCCTGTTATCTCCTCATACTTCGCTATCAGATCACTAGTAAGTGGTTCAGCTCCTAAATATAGTCTTTCAAACTGCTTTAATTCATCCGCTTTTCCATTTTTTTCTGCATGTTCCAACAACATTCTGAACATTGATGGTACTAACAGAGCTTGCTTTTTCTCTAAAAGAGTTAATAACTCTCTAGGTTCTTTGTTTTGTATTTCAGAAATAATTAACAGTTTTCCTCCTGACAAAGTTACAGGGAAAATTTCCCAAACTGAACCATCGAAGATATAGTTTAAATTTTGAAGAACAACCGTATCTTCTCCATACTTCCCTTCATCGATTTGCCAATTAGATAGATTCATTACATTCCTATTTTCAACCATTACACCTTTCGGTGTTCCTGTTGTACCAGAAGTATAAATGACATATGCCAAACTATCTGGTTGAGAGATATGAACTGGGTTTATCTGATCCTCTTCACAATTTGTAAGATTAACAAGTATAGTTGAAGCATCTATATGATCTACTATACTTTGATTACCTTCACCCACTAACAATACTTTTGCCTTACTATCATTCAACATAAAATTAATTCTCTCTACCGGATATTCTGAATCAATTGGTAAATACGCCCCACCTGCTTTTAGTACACCATAAATCCCAACAATCATTTCTAGCGAACGCTTTGTTACAATTCCGACAATGGATTCTGTATGTATTCCCTTGTCTCTTAAATTTTTCCCAATGGTGTTTGCTTTTGCATTCAATTGTCTATAGGTAAGGCTCTCCCCTTCATATTCTACAGCTATTTTATCTGGAGTTTTTTCCACCTGTTCCTCAAATCTTTCAATAATCGTCTTATCGTTTTGATATTCAATATGTGTCCTATTGAATTCATAAATAACTTTTTCTTTTTCTGTATCTGTTAATAATTCAATTTCACACAGTTTCTTTTGTGGGTCTTTCAAAACATTTTTCAATAATTGGACAAATTGTTCATTCATACGAGCAATTGTTTTTTCTTTAAATAAGTCCGTACAATACTCCCAATTCAACTCATATCCATCTTCAATACCTTCAATGTTCATTGTTAAGTCAAACTTTGATACATTATTTGGTGTTGGCAATAAAACAACATCAGCTTCTCCAAATGTTATCTTTTCATTCTCATTATTTTGAAATGCAAACATGACATCAAAAATTGGATTTCGAGAAGGATCCCCTTCAACACTAAGTTGATCTACTAACTCTTCAAATGGATATTCTTGATTATCAAACGCATTTAAGCATTTTTCTCGTAATTGTGCCACCAAATCTATAAATCTTTGTGAAGATTGTATATTCCCTTTAATCGCCAAAGTATTTACAAACATACCCATCATATCAATTGTATCCGAGTGAGTTCTTCCAGATATAGGACTTCCCACAACAATCTCTTCTTGTCTGCTATATCTACTTAGCAATAACATGAAGGTTGACAACAATACCATATATTCTGTTGCCCCTGTTTCTTTTTCTAACTGTTTTATAGCATTCTTATATTTTAGTCCTAATTTAGTTATAATATTTTGTCCTTTAAAACTTTTCTTCTGAGTTCTTGGATTATCTGTAATTAAATCAAGTACCGGTATTTCTTCTGCGAATTCATTTAACCAATAATTCTTTTGTCCAAACAATTCCCTATTATTTTCCCATACACTATAGTCTTTATATTGAATTTCTGGAGTTGCTAAATATTTCCCTTCATAGAACTTCGATAAATCTCCCAATAGAGTCTTCTTTGAAACTCCATCACAAATAATATGATGAATATCAATTATTAAAATTGATTTATTTTCTGTAATCTGTACAACTTTTGCTCTTAATAATGGCGATTCACTTAAGTTAAATGGTTCTACAAATTCATTTAATAATTGCTGAATATCTAGTTCCTTATTTATCACTTCAAACTCTAACAAAAATTCAATACTGTCAGTTATTTTTTGAATTGGTGTTCCATTTTCCATAATAAAATGAGTTCTTAAAATATCATGACGTTGTATCAACTTTTGAAATGCCTTTTCCAACCTATTCAAATCAAGGTAACCATTCACTTCTAAAATTTGAGGGGTATTATAAATAATATTTTCCCCTTGCATTTGATCAATGATGTACAGTCTTTTTTGAGCTGAAGTCAGTTCAAAACTATGACGATCTACTTGCTTTTCAATTGGCGAATATAGTTTATAGCCATCCACCTCTTTAATTTCTTCAGCTAAATTCCGAACAGTTTTTAATTCCATTACTTTACGTAATGGAATTCTCATTCCAAATTTTCGTTCTATACTATTCACTAAAACTGTCGCTTTTAATGAATGCCCACCTAATTCGAAGAAATCATTATCTATTCCAACTTGTTCTATATGCAAAATTTCTTTATACATTTCTATAATAGCTGATTCAATTTTATTTCTTGGCGCGACGTAACTTTCTGCTAATACAAATTCAGGGCATGGCAACGCCTTCTTATCCAACTTCCCATTTCTAGTAATTGGAAGCTTATCTATCTGCATAATGTATGTGGGTACCATATAATCAGGTAACATACTTTTAAGTTTCATTTTAACTTCAGAAACATTCCATTCTGCTTTACACACTAAATAACCACACAAATATTTTTCATCATTATTTTCTTTCACAACTACAACAGCATCTTGGATTCCTGGTAGAGTTCTTATTTTCTCCTCAATCTCTCCAAGTTCAATTCTAAATCCTCTAATCTTAACTTGATCATCAATTCTACCTAAATATTCAATATTACCATCATCTAGCCAACAAGCTAAATCTCCAGTACGATAAATTTTCTCTCCTAGTTTATACAGATTTTCTACAAATTTTTCAGCAGTTAACATAGGATTATTTAAATAACCTCTCGATACACCTGCTCCCGCTATACATAATTCGCCTGGCACTCCAATTCCACATAAGGTATTTCCATTCATTATATAAACTTGTGTATTAGATATTGGCTTTCCAATTGGAACTTTATCTATATTTGCCTGATTACTAAAATGATAAGAAGTTGCAGTAACTGTAGTTTCTGTAGGTCCATATAAATTACATAAGTTACCAAATCTTCCCCCCATCAATTCTCTTAACCTTTCCAATAAATCTTTTGATATTGGCTCTGCAGCTAAATATAATTTATTAATTAATTGAAATACCTCAGCTTGATCATGGTCCTCTATATATTCTAATATCATCCTCAACATTGATGGTGTGAGAGCTATCTGATTATGAGGTAAAAGCTTTATAAGTTCCCCTGGATCCTTATTTTGATCCTCATTAAGTATGCTCAGTTTACATCCAGCTACTGAACAAGGGAAAATTTCCCAAGCTGAACCATCGAAGAAAAATGCTGTTTTCTGAACAATAACTGATTTTTCAGTGTAATTACCGTTCTCTATTTGCCAAAATACTTGATTGACAATATTTCTATTTTCAATCATTACTCCTTTAGGCATACCTGTAGTCCCAGACGTATAAATTACATACGCTAAATGATTCGGTTTTGATATCACCTTTAAGTTACTTTCTCTTTCTTCATTACATTCTGTAATATCAACAATCACAATATCAGATAAACCATTTAACAAGTCCTTACTACCAGGACCACCTAACATTATTTTAATATTAGAATCTTTAATTATAAATTCCATTCTGTTTCTTGGACTCTTTGGATCAATTGGTAAATATGCTGCTCCAGATTTTAAAATTCCATATATTCCGATAATCATTTCCAGAGATCTTTCTGAAGTTATTCCCACAACAGAGTCTGGTTTCACCCCTGTTTTTCTCAACACCTCTCCTAAATAATTAGCTTTAGAATTAAGTTCTCTATAAGTAAGAGATATTTGTCCAAATTCTAATGCTATATTATCAGGCGTTCTCTCCACTTGCTCTTCGAATAACTCAATAATCGTTTTATCTTGAGGGTACGTAACCTCTGTATCATTAAATTCAATTAGTACTTTTTGTCGCTCTTCCTCACTCAACAACTCAAATTCACATAGTTCCTTTTGTGGATTTTTCAAAGTATTAGTCAATAACTGTGAAAAATGTTGGCTCATACGTTCAATCGTTTCATCTTTAAATAAATCCGTGCTATATTCCCAAATGAGCTCATACCCATCTTCACTTTCCGTCATACTAACTGTTAAATCAAATTTTGCCGTGTTATTATCCATTTCTATTGCTTTTGCTTTTTGTTTTCCAAATGTTAGCTCGGTAGATTCATTATTTTGCAACACAAACATAACATCAAAAATAGGGTTTCTTGATGCATCTCTTTCGACCCTTATATTCTCTACTAATTCTTCAAATGGATAATCTTGATTTTCAAGTGCTCTTAAACATTTTTCTTTGAGTTGTTGTATTAACTCAATATATTTCATATCAGGATGTAATTTTCCTTTAATAGCCAATGTATTTACGAACATCCCTAATATATCTTGAGTATCTACATGAGTCCTTCCAGCTACTGGACTACCTATTACAATTTCTTCTTGTCGACTATACCGGTTAAGTAACAACATAAAAGTAGACAATACAATCATATATTCCGTAGCACCTGTTTTTACTTGAACGCCTCTTACTAATTCTTTTATATGTTTGCTTAGTTTTGTAATAGCTCTTTTCCCAGAATAACTTTGATACTGCGGCCTTGGAAAATCAGTTTTCAAATTAAGTAAAGGTATTTCATCAGAAAATTCATTTAACCAATATTGCTTTTGCTCATTTAAATCTCTAGCATTCTCCCATACACTATAGTCCTTATACTGAATATTAAGTTCTAATAATTTTTTTCCGTTATAAAAGTTAGCTAAATCATTTAATAATATTTGAGCTGATCCCTCATCATAAATAATATGATGGATATCAATTAATAGAATGCTTTCATTGTTTTCAGTTTCAATAACCATCGCTCTCATCAAAGGTGCCTTTTTTAAATCAAAAGGCTTGATAAACTTCTTATAAACATTTAATATTTCTGTACTTTTTTCCTCTATATGACTAAAATCGATTTCTACTCGATCTTCTACAACCTGAATAAATTTGTTATTTATCTGCTCAAAATGCGTTCTTAATAATTCGTGCCGTTCTGTAAGTTTAGTTAACGCATTATATAGCTGCTTAGTATTAATCTTCTCATCAAATTTAATCATTAGTGGAATATTATATGTAATATTCGGTTCTTGCATCTGATCAATTACATACAACCTTTTTTGCGCTGAACTCATTTCATAGTAATTTTTTCTAGGTTGTTTTTTAATCGGTACATGCTGTCCTCGATTTGCATCCCTCTTTACTTCTTCGCTTAGCTTTTGCACTGTACTATTTTCTAAAATTTTTCGTAGAGGAATCCGTGTCCCATACTTTTGTTCAAGCATATTCACAAGTCTTATCGCTCTTAGAGAATGCCCTCCCAGTTCAAAGAAACTGTCATCAATTCCCACTCGATTTACCCTTAAGATTTCTTGAAATATCTCTGAAATATATCGTTCCGTTTCATCTCTTGGTGCAACATATTTCTCATAAGAAATATTTTGGGGATTTGGTAGGGCATTCTTATCCAATTTCCCATTTCTTGTTACCGGCAAACTTTCCATTTGGATAATATATGTTGGAATCATATATTCTGGTAAATTTTTTTCTAATTGAACTTTTACTTGCTTCACATTCATCTTTCTGTCAGCAACTATATAACCACATAAATATTTTTCGCTATCTAGTTCTTTCAGTACAACTGCAGCATTTTGAATACCTTCAATTTCTCTTATTTTTGTTTTTATTTCCCCAAGCTCTATTCGGTATCCCCTTACTTTTACTTGATCATCAATTCTACCTAAGTATTCAATATCTCCACTTTCTAACCAGCGACCTAAGTCACCTGTTCTATATACTGTATCTCCAGGTTTAAACGGATTCTCTACAAATTTTTCCGCTGTAAGCTGAGGTTTATTTAAATAACCTCTCGTTACTCCTTCACCACCAATATATATTTCACCAACCATCCCAACACCACAAAGGTGTTCGTTATTCATAATATATATTTGGGTGTTTGCGATAGGCTTTCCTATATGAATTCCTTTTTGTTTCTCATTTATCGGAACCATATGTGAAGTAGCAAATACTGTCGTTTCAGTTGGACCGTATGAATTTACAAGATTTGCGCCAACACAATAGTTTTCATTATATTTATTTGCTAGTTCTACAGGAAGCGCCTCACCTGATAACTGTATTCTTTTTAGTGAAGTCAATTTATTCACATCTGTATAAAAAAGGAATTCTTCTAATACTGATGGTACAAAGGATAATCTCGTAACATTATGCTTCTTGATTTTCTCTGCAATTTTTTGAAAATCTCTCTCATCCTCTTTAGGCAAAAGAAATAATTTTGCACCTCTTATACACCATAAGAACATTTCCCAAATCGATAAATCAAATGCATATGTTGTTTTTTGCATAATTACTTCTGTTTCTTTAAAGTCATCTTTAAGCATCCAATAAATTAAATTCATTAAATTCCTGTTTTCGACCATAACCCCTTTAGGATTCCCAGTAGTACCTGATGTATATATGACGTAAGCCAAATGATTTTGTTTTGATATATGTTCTAGATTCGTTGCTATCTCTTCCTTACAACCAATTAAGTCGATAATAGCTACATTGTTAATAATATTATTAATTACATTGTCAGCACCCTGCCCTGATAACAAAATATCTGTACCACTATCTTCAAGAATATAATTTATCCTATCAATTGGTTGAGAAGGATCTATAGGTAAATAAGCACCTCCAGCTTTTAAGACTGCAAAAATCCCCAAGATCATTTCAATCGATCTATCTGTTATTATAGCTACAATCTTATCAGGTCCTACCCCCTTCTCTCTCAGTAACTTACCTAAATAGTTAGTTCTAGCGTTGAACTGTTGATAAGTTAGTTCTTGTCCTGCAAATTCTATAGCAATAGCATTAGGGTTTTTATTTACTTGCTCCTCAAACAATTCAATGACTGTTTTATTGTTTGGATATTCAGAATACGTTTCATTATATTCTATTAAAACTTGTTGTTTTTCTAATTCATGTAATATTTCTATATCTTTTAGTAAGATTGCTTGCCTTGACATAACTTGTTTACATATCATTTCTATTCTATTATGTAAAAGCTTTAGCATCATACTACTAATAGAATCTGTATCAAAATTATAAACTATCTCCAGTTTACCCTCTGTTTGCTGCAAACCAATTTCTAATTGAAAGCTCCCTTTGTTGACTGAATTTCTGTTTTTTTCTAACTGGTATAAAACTACACCTAAAAAATCATCATATTCAAAATTCCCAAAATTCAAATCAGTTAATTTTGTAGAAGATTTATCCTTTTTGCTATTAATTAAATCTATAATTGTTTGCTCCATATTTATCTCGTAACTTTTATAATTAAATGAATTCTCAATATCAAAGTTACCTATGGTTACAATATCGTTCCCCATCGACTTACCAGTTTGAAAAGCCCATAATGCAGAAAAAAATTGTAGTAGTTTAACATTATTTTTATCACAAAAATTTACAATTGATTGATACACATGTTCATCAAATAAAAAAGTTTCTATTGCTTTCTCTCTAGAATTATCAGCTTTTTGAAATTTGACATCCGCATTATTTTTCAGCATATTCTCCCACCTAAAATTAAATAATATTTGTTTATAAGTACTTAAGTTCCATTAATAACGTATCATTTATTTCTTTTGCCAATTCTTTTATATGAGTATTAATAAAGAAATGATTCCCCTTCATTTTTTTATAATTACAAAATCTTGCAGTATACTTTGTCCATTTAAAAATATTATCATTTACATTATCTTCCTCAGAATAAATAATTGATATGTTAGACAAACATTTTTCTTCTTTTTTAGTGTATTTATATTCTTTATATAGTTTAAAATCAACTTCAAAATTTTCCATACACAAATCTAATAGTTCTTTATCTTCTACCAAAAAATCATAACCCTCTAGACTTCTTATATTTTCAACTACTCTATCAGATGACATATTAGATACTTTTAAATTATTATCTTTTTCTTCCGGAGGACCATTTGCTACAAAATAAAGATGAAGTGGCTTTCTCCCTGTACGCTTAAGTATTTCATAGTAAACTTCAAAAGCTACTAAACTTCCCATACTATAACCTAAAATAGAAAACTGATCATCATCCAAATAATCAATTATCTTACTTGCTATATCGTCTACCATATTTTTGAAACTTGCATAATAATTTTCTGAAATACGTTCTCCATGCCCTGAATATTCAATTGGGATTACATCTACTATTTTATGCATATATCCTTTTAGTTGATAATACATAGATGCTGATCCACCTGCATATGGCAGACAAAACAACTTAATTTTTTCCATACTCTCCCCCCTTTTTCTTTGTTAATTTACAACTCTTATATCTCCTAAATTTGCTTTTAAATTGAATTGATAAAGTTGCTCTCCTGATAATATAGCCTTTACTGCACACTTTCTAATCCCACTTTTATTTATTTGTACATTTGCCCTGGGTGGAATCTTAATATAAGCCCCTGCTGCACCAGGTGAACAATTCAAATCCCCACCTACTTCGGCCATCTCTAGTTTAATTTTCCCTGAAATAGACTGTACATTAGTATGTCGGATTTTTCTTAATAATTGAATATCTGCTGGACGACTGCCAACCTTTAAATCTAAAGAATCACATAAGACATCTTTTACATTCAACTTTGCAGCCTTCGTTTTAGCTTCTATTTTTTCACCTCGCAGTCCCTCAAGGGTCAGTTCACCAATATCTTGATTAATAATTAGATAATCGATCATATCCTCTGGAATACCTATGTCTAAATAAACTGATTTAGGAAATCCAACCATAAGAATTGGAGTAAAGCGAACTTTTTGTTTTAAAATTAAACAATTCGATAGTTGATTTATTTCCATTCCCTTACAATGCCGTCCTAACGATCCATTTATAACTAATTTTGTTCCTTTTATTGCATGACAAAAAATAATTCCTCCTTTAATATGAATCTCTATTTTACGTCTCCCATTCAATTCAACTATTTCCTGGTAATTATCCATTAGTTTCCCTCCTCAATTAATCTATTTCCATCCGATTTACTCTCTGCATCAATTCAAGAGAAACTAAGATTCCAATAGCAGCAATTATTACTAATATAATGACACCTAACATAGGATTATCATAACCAGATGCCACAGTATTCCCTAAAAGTGCAATTAATCCGAAAGAAGAAATAATTGTAATAGGAACTGATTTTTTAATAAAACCTATTCTCATAGCAATAAGGGCTACCATACTTGTTATAAAAGCAGTAATTACAATCATTAACAATGTAGAAAAAATATCTTGCTGTGAAAGAGTGTCTGGAACAATAGGAGAAATTTTTTCTGTTAAACTAAAAATAATGATAGGTATAGCAGTGCAAATAATCATAGACACCGTAGTAAAACCAAGTACAATAAGTAACTTTGCAAGTAAAACTTTCTTTCGATTAACAGGATAAGAAAATAACACTGTCATTTGTTTACCTTTATATTCCTCAATAATAAAGCGAGTATACATTACAGATGATATACATGAAAAAACAATCATCCCCATTAAAGTAGTAAATTTATAGATATTAGTATAATTCTGAAATTGAACTTCATTTGTTTGTTGTGCAACAAACGCAACAAAATAGATAAACGCAAGTAAACCAATACTAGAAATAACACTCGTCAAAATAAACGTATTTATTTTATTTTTTCTAATTTCAAGTTGTATTATATTAAACACATACTTTTCCTCCCGACATAATTTTAAAGAAATACTCTTCTAATCCTTTCGGGGATTTTTTCTTTATTTCTTCCAGAAGTGCTTCTTCTACAATCACTCCATTTATAATGACTCCAATTGAATCTACAATATGTTCAAGTTCACTAAGAATATGGCTTGAAATAAGAATGGTCATCCCGTAATTTTTAGATAAATTTTTAAATAACACCCTCATTTCTTGAATTCCAAGTGGATCTAGTCCATTTACTGGCTCATCCAAAATTAAAAGCTTAGGTTTATGAATGAACGAACGTGCTATTGCTAATCTTTGTCGCATTCCTAATGAAAATTTAGAAACTGGTTGCTCGCCTGTTTGAGTAAGACCTACCATTTCTAAGGATTTGGAAATTTCAAATCCTTCAACATTCATATATGCTAAATGCAATTTTAAATTCTCAGTTGCTGATAAATGCTCATAAAATACTGGGACTTCAATTAAAGTCCCTATATTTTTTAATATCAAATCGCGCTTTTCCATTATATCCATTCCAAAAATTTCAACCTTCCCAGATGTAGGAACCAATAATCCTGATAAAATTTTAAACACTGTTGTTTTCCCTGCACCATTTGCACCTAAGAATCCATAAATAGTATTGGCTTTCACCGTCATTGTGCTTCCTTTAATGACCTCTGAACAATCAAATGTTTTTACCAATTTATCTATTTTTACCGCAATACTATTCATCTATATCACCACTTTCTACATTCGGATAATTCTCCATAAGTGATTCTATTAATTTGTCACTCACAATATCAACCCCTAGTTGCCTCATCATATATTGCATAAAGATCAGCCGTCTAATTGTTTCTGTTTTTTTACGATTAAATAGAACTGGATTCGTCCAAATATTTATCAAAAACATAAAAACTTCTGCACATTCATTAGGATATTCAGTTTCAATTGATCCATCAGCTATTCCTTGCTCTATAATTTCCCTGAAAATTAACGCTTCTTTTGTTACACCTTTTTTTATTCTTTGAATAACAAACTGCGGATTTTTAATTTGGACATTTAGAACACTATCAATCGTATGAATATTCTTATCTGATGTAAGTATCTCTAAGATTTTTATCAGCTTATCCCTACTATTTACTGAATCAACACTGTTAGCTAGTTGCTCCAACATCTCGTAAGTATAATTTAAATGTCGTTCTATGACTGCATCTAATATATCTTCTTTCGACTTAAAATGATGAAAAATAGCACCACGTGACATTCCAATAGAATCAACAATATCTTGTATACTCGTTTTATCAAATCCTTTCTCACTAAACAGCGTTGCTGACACCGTTAATATTTTTTCAATTGTTTGCTTTGAATCTTTAATTTTCATTTACACACCTTCTTCTAATCTAAACATACAGGATGTCGGTATGTTTAGATTAGCATTACAATATTTGGATGTCAATAGATTAAAATATGAAACTTTTAAATTTTCCGAAAACAACTTCTTTTTCACTTGAATCCATTTCATAATGGTTTCTTTTCCTCAGTTGGATGGGTAGAATTTTAAAGGTAAGTTTTTTTAAAATACTAAGCGGCTTGATTCATTTCTTTTATTTTTTGATTGATTCGATCTACAGCCAATTTCGGAGCATTATAAACAAGCGTCACAAAATCGAAATGGATTTTTGATCGCTTTTCTGTTCGGTATCGGACATTTTTTAACTGAAAGAATTCTTTTAGGTATGCGTTGACGAATTCGACGGCGCTTCTGTGATTGTAAAGCTTTTTCCATGTTTCTGGTCCACGACCTGGGGCGTTTTGTAGATCTTTTGACATAGAGAATCATGAGCGAGTGGACAGGTCTTACATTCATTTGGTTTCGTGTATTTCAGGGTTTGATATGTTTCATCAAAGCTGTCATATCGAAACAAATGCTCCCGAACACAAGTGGGAGCGAAGCGCTCATCAAACCCAAGGAACTCTCCTTCGTTTCGCTTGTTATAGATAATGATCGCTTTGGCTTTCATACGATGAAGTTGTGTATAAATTGCTTTGTAATCGTAACCCGCATCCAATGTACCATATTAAATTGTCAATGAAGAAAGCCGTTCTTAGATGCCCTTTAATAAAGTGAAGTGCATCCCAATCGTTAGACATGTTCTAATAATTGGGGTGCATTTTTTATGGATAAATTTTCTTCAACAGAAAAAATCCAGGCGGTAAAACGATATTTAGATGGTACAGAAAGTGGGAAAACAATTGCTAAATCTATAGGAGTTACTCCTGTTGTACTATATGAGTGGATTAGACGATATGAATCTTCAGGTAAAAAGGCCTTTGAACGTGCAACAGATCAGAATAAACTCCTCATTCATTCTGATCAAGGTTGGCACTATCAAATGAAACAATACCGTCATTCTCTTAAGAACTGCGGCATAATAAAAAGTATATTAAAATACTATAATTTCAAAAGGAGTAAGGCGAAATTAAAGGGTATGAGCCCGGTATAATACCGGGCTCATACCCTAGAGGCTTCCTAATGAAACGACCTGTCTAATTTTCGGGGGGCACTTCATTTTATGTCATGCTTTTCTTTTCTATCAATATTTTTTTCAAATCTAATCCGTTATAACAACTTTCACTCGGGCAAGAACTTTTTTATTTGTTAAAACCACTTAATTCTCAAACACAAAATTAATCTTATTATCTTTCCACTCTAACTTCGCATCAAACGTTTTCTCGCCTTTTGTAAAGCCTTTAATTAAATCGGTCTTCTCACCTTTTAATAGCTTCGTCATGTTTTTTTGCGAAATTGTTTTACTTAATATCTTCTTCGAAATGGTAAAGTCACATTGTGTTGTATTGTAGTTTGAACAACCGTAAAACGTGGACTTGTCGATAACATCGCCATCACATTTTTTGCAGTTCCCAACCTTTTTACCTGTTGTAAATTTCGATCCTTTTCGTTCAATCGATTCAACATGTAATCCGGTGAAATCCCATTTCTCCGACATTTCTACCGCATCTTCAATAATTTTAGCTGATAGTTTTTTCGTTTGTTCCATAAATGTCGCTGGTGAAGCTGTGCCTTCACCAATTTCCGCAAGGCGTTGCTCCCATTTTGCTGTCATTTCTGGTGAAGCCAGTATTTTATCACCGATTGCTGTAATTAATACTTTCCCTTTATCGGTTGCGTACACTTGGTTTTTCTGCACATCTATATATTTACGGTCTTTCAGCATTGTAATAATACCAGCACGAGTGGCCTCAGTACCTAAACCTTCTGTTTTCTTCAATACTTTCTCAAGCTCTTCATTCTCTAAATACTTACCGGCCGTTTTCATTAACGTAATAAGTTGTCCTTCTGTATAACGTTTCGGTGGCTGTGTTTTTCCCTCTTTCACTTTCACCTTTACAACTTTTCCTTGTTCACCTTCTGCGACAATTGGAAGAATTGTTTCGTCATCTTTATCGTCTTGGAAAATAACTTTACGCCAACCTTCTTGAATTTGCTGTTTTCCTTTCGAAATGAACGCAGCACGTTCGTCTACAAGAGTTGTAATCGTTGTGTAATCAAAGATTGCTACTTCATAATGCGCCGCAATAAGTCTTCTTACGACCATATCGTAAATTTTCTTTTCATCACCTGATAGCTTGCTTGGGTTTGTAACTTGCTCTGTCGGTATAATTGCGTAGTGATCTGTAACTTTCTTTTCATTCACATAACGCTTATTATTCATAATCGATTCAATTGGTGCTGGCAATAAGCCTTTATATTCATCAAACTGACTTAACTTCTGTAAAATATCAGGGAACGTCGCTGCTTCTCCTTGTGTAACATAGTTAGAATCCGAACGAGGATAAGAGACAATCCCTTTTTGATATAGTGCTTGTGTTATATCTAGCGTCTTTTTCGGTGAAAATTTAAAGGCTTTATTCGCTGTCGCTTGCAGTGCTGATAAATTAAATAAAAACGGCGGCTGAAACTCTTTACGCTCCGTTTTCATTTCTTTTACTACAGCCGGTTTGTTTTGACAAAACGCTGCAATTTTATTTGCCAAATCAGGGTCATTTAAGCGGGACTCATTATCTTTCTCCCATTTCCCCTCATATTTCTTTCCTTCTATATTAAAGGTTGCGAACACTTCCCAAAACGGCTCTGACTTAAAGTTCTCTATTTCTTTTTCACGCTTTACAATGAGTGCTAATGTTGGTGTTTGTACACGACCAGCGGAAAATACATCGTTCATTCCTTTTTTCTTTAGCAAAATACTAAAGACACGCGATGCATTCATACCAACGACCCAGTCAGCGCAAGATCTTGTATATGCTTCGTAATACGTATTAATCGTATCTGCTTCATCTAGTAAATTTTTAAACCCTTGATAAATAGCTTGCTTCGTTAAAGATGAAATCCAAAGACGCTTCATTGGCTTTTGCACATTGCAAAGATTAATAATGTTTCGTACGATCAATTCCCCTTCACGCCCAGCATCGCCCGCGTGAATAATTTCTGTTACCTGTGGATTATGTAACAGCTGTTTCACAACGTTAAATTGCTTATACTTTGACTTTGTTACCTCAAACTGAAAACGCTCTGGAATCATCGGTAATGTATTTAATGACCATTTTTTCCACTCTGCGTGATAATGTTCTGGATTACATAACTGCGTCAAATGACCAATTGCCCATGTACAGTACGCTCCATTTGGAAATAACTCATTTGCTTCTACTTCTAAATAACCATCTTTCCGGCGATATTTAAACTGTGAAACAAGGGCCAAACCTTGATCTGGTTTCTCGGCAATAATTAATTTCATTTTATAACTCCCTATCTGCATTCCAGTGTTACTTTCATTGTCTATATGTTTAGAAGCGATGATAATACAACAATCTTATTTATCATTCACGGTTTGTCTCACAAATGGGAGACCTATAATATTATACGCTTATTCTTTATGGCTTCACAATAGAAACTCATCATATAACAATTTCTTTCGCATGCTCACAAACAAAAAAGACGATCAAAAATCTAGCGTCCTTTCCATTCACTACTATTTGCTTTCATATATCCTATAAAATTTAAAATACAACAATTCCTTATGAAGCATCGTCTACTAAGATAACCATCATTATTTAAAAATCATATTGAACTTACCTTTTTTAAATTGTGCAGATAATTTGCAGATATATATTAGCATAAGTACTCTCCATTTGAACATATGATGAAGTGAATGATAGGACAGGGAGGTATCATGATGTTCGCTTATACATTAACTGCCTTAACACTTTGTTGTATCTCGATTATTATCACATCATATATTTCTAAACGTAAGGGTACCCTAATGGAGTATATGGTATTTATTATGTCTTTTAGTATGAGTATCGGTTTAAGTATGGGTTTTTATTTAGGTATTCTCTTTAAAGGAGAATTACTATATTCTACTTTGCTTGCTATTTTGATTAGTGGTGTTATCGGTTTTTTAGTCGGTATTCGTTTTCACCTGTACACTGCCTTAGAAGGAATGTTCTCCGGTTTAATGGCAAGTATGATGGGAGCAATGATTACAGAAATGTTAAACGCTCAACAAGCTCATAGTATTCTGTTTATTAGTCTTTTACTTACTATAACGATAACTATGTCATGTATGATTCAGCTTTTATCAGAAACCTTTTCTACTTATATCCATCGTCGGTTTCTATTATTACTTTCCATTAGCATAGTAATTGTTCTTACTGTATTCGTGACATTCCCAGATCATACTCCCCCATCTTCATCCGGGCACGATCAACATATGCATTAACACTTGCAACGAAAATTAATAAGCAGCTATCTATTAAGATAACTGCTTTACATTATGATAAACTACATGAATTTTATATTATTCTGGCTTATTAGGAATGTTAGGGTTTGGAACATAATCAGATTTATAATCTGTGTATTTCACTTCTGTTACCATCCCCGCTGAAGCATGGTGTAAATCATGACAGTGGAACATCCATTCACCTGGATTGTCTGCTACAAAGGCTACTTCATATTCTTCTCCTGGTTTTAAGTTCAAAGTGTCTTTAACAATTGGAGAACCTTCTATCGGTTTCCCATCTTTACTCAACACCTGAAAGAAATGACCATGTAAATGCATCGGGTGATCGTCCATTTTAGATTGATTTACCAATTTTACCTTTACTAAATCACCCTTTTTCACTGGAATTGGGTCAATATCCGGAAATACTTTTCCGTTAATTGTATATACCATTTCATTTCCATTCATTTGCGTATTCAAGTCCATATTATATGTGGCAGTATACTGCTGGTCTAATGTAAAACTTCCTACCTTTTTAGTACCATACTTCGTCATATCTAATTTCGGTAATTTTTCTTTTTCATCTGCTTTGTCTTTCATCTCTTTGCTTCCATCATATTCAATAACAGCTTTCATTCCTTTTGCACCTTTATTTTCTGAATGGTCTTCAACATACCATTTTCCAGGATTGTTAGCAGTAAATTCAACATCATAACGTTCCCCCGGTGCAATTGAAATTACTTTGTCTTTTATAACTTTTGGATCATTAATTGGTTGACCATCTGTTGCAATTACTTTTATATCATGACCGTGAACGTGTATATCATGTGATAGATAACCGGCATTAACGAGTCGAAGACGAACTTTATCCCCCTTATTCACTTTTAATGGCTCTACTAAATCACCGCTTTTACCATTGATTGTGAATAAGTCATACATACTCATATCATGACTTTCCATCTTCATATTTCCATGGTCCATTCCTGTCATATTACCCGAGTCTTTTTTATCACTGCCCATGTCCATACCGGAATGATCCATGCCTTTCATATCATCATTCTTTTTCGTATTTTCATTATCCTTAGATTTATTACCTTTTTCCCCTTTTGTCATTTCTTTTAACTGCTTATTAATTTCTTCTTTATCTGTTACCCATTCATCTAATATTAATGTGTAATCTTTATCATACTTTTCATTTGTATCCTCTACAATAAGAGCACCATACAAACCTCTATCTAGTTGATTTACAGAATCTTGATGTGAATGATACCAATACGTTCCTGGTACGTTCGCTTCAAATTCATAGGTGAAACTTTTTCCAGATTCAACCGCATCTTGTGTCACGCCTGGAATTCCATCCATGTTATTTGGGACAGGATACCCATGCCAATGAATAGATACTGGTGCAGATAATTCATTTTTCAATGTCACTTTGACCTTTTCACCTTTTTTTACCCTAATTTCTGGACCAGGAGATGAACCATTAAATGTCCAGACTGGAACAATAACACCGTTACTTAGCTTTTGTTTTTCTTCTTTCGCTACTAAAGTAACTTCCGGTCCCTTTACAACTTTCAATGGTTTTGTAGCCGTTTCAGTCTGTGCTGTTTTTTTATCGTTCATATTATTATGATCATTTGTTGTATTTGTGGTCGCAGAACATGCAGCAATTAAAGATATTACGGAGACTGTAACTGCTGTTAATACAAATCCCTTCATGGAAAATTCCTCCTTTTTCTTTTTCAAGATTATTATAGAAGACAATTTTCAAGAAAATATGGAGATGTTAAATGTACAAAATAAAAAGGCGCCCAAAATTGAGCGCCTCTTCTAATTATTATTTCGTAACAACTTCATCTTCTTTTACATTTACATTATTTTCTCTCATAAACTCTTCAATCTCTTCAACTGATCTAACGATATCTTTTGACAAGTTTTCAAACCCATCTTTTGTTACAAGGATATCATCTTCAATACGAATTCCAATTGATTCTTCTTCAATATATAGACCTGGTTCAATCGTAATGACCATACCTTCTTCTAATACTCTATCTTTGTATGTTCCTACATCATGAGTATCTAAACCTAGGAAATGACTAACACCATGATAATAATATTTAGATAGTTCCTCGTCTTCTTGAATTAAGCCAATTGCTTTACACTCTTCTGCTAGTACTTTTTTTGTATGCTCATTTAATGCAGCAAACTTTAATCCTGGCTTAATAAGCTCAGTTGTTTCTTTCAATGCTTTTAACACGATATTATATATTTGTTTTTGGCGACTAGAGAATGTTCCACTAGCTGGGAATGTGTAACTAATATCAGCGTTGTAGTAATCTTTTTGAGCACCTAAATCGAGCAGTACTAAATCACCATTTTGAATTTGTGCATCGTTATCTTCATAATGCAGTACAGTCGCATTTCTACCGCTCGCTAAAATTGTATTAAACGCATGATGTTTAATTCCAGATGATTTAAGCGTAAAATCAAAATGGGCTTCTAATTCATATTCCATCACATCTGCTTTTGCATGCTTCAGCACGTTATAAATGCCCTCTTTAGTAACAGCTATCGCTTCTTTAATGATTTCAATTTCTTCCTCTGTTTTAAACACTCGTAATTCACAAATGTTTGGGTATACATTACCAATCAAAACGTGTGGATACTGTTCTCTTACATGCTTAGCAAACGCTAGCGTTTTTGTCTCCCTACCATTCCACTCACGACGCTCTAAATCTAAATATAGATGCTTCACATTTTCTGTAAAAAGTATATTTGACATTGTCTTTTCAAAGCTATCTAAATATACAACTTTCTTTATACCTGAAATATTCTCTGCTTCTTCGTTAGAAACTGTTTTACCGACCCATTTTTCCATTACTGGATCTGACTTTTCAATGAAAAGTGTTTCTTCAACACTATTTCCAAACTTCTTCAACATGAAAATAACATTTGGTTCATCGATTCCTGTTACATAGTAAAAATTACGATTCGGCACAAATTTATAATGTGCATCCGCTGACATATGAGGTGCTTGTCCAGCAAATAAAATAGTAATCGATTCATCTGGTAATGTGTTTACTAATCGTTCTCTATTTTGAGTAAAAAATGTTGACTTCATAATAATCCCCCTTGCGTTCTATGTATGCTTTTAAAACTAATTATCCAATACAATTCATTCTATTATTGTTATAATTTTTCGTCAATTAATAGTGTTCATTTTGAAAATAAAACTTTCATTACCGGGTTTCTTACCACGCATATATGCGGGATAAAATCTTCATTACTATTCCACTCGAGATTATGCATACCACTCCACAATTTCTTGACATTTATTCCATATACTTAAAATCTCATACATATAGGAAAGGAGCCTACAAACGTGAAACATTACGTAGGACTAGCCATTACTTCATTATTTATAATTACAGGATGTTCTAACAATGTAGAAACAGCACCAGTGAAAAAAGAAACAGTTCAATCTCAGCCAAAAAATAAAGAAACTGCAACTGCAGTTCCATCAAGCTTCTATAAAGAAATTACATCTGGAAAAATCGAGCACATTCATGGAATTGGCTATGCAGGAAATATGCCTGGGGTTTCTATCGCAACTCACAGTGGTATAAAAGTTTATCAAAATGGCAAATGGTTTGAAACTACGACTGAGCTACATGATTATATGGGATTTCAGGCAACAAAGAACGGATTCTTTGCCAGCGGTCATCCTGAACCAGGTGCAAATTTAAAAAACCCTTTAGGGTTAATGAAAAGTTCTGATGGCGGAAATACCCTTGAAAAGCTAGCCTTTTATGGAGAATCTGATTTTCATAACCTTGCTGTCGGATACAATACGGAAGCAATTTATTTATACAATGAGCGTCCAAATTCTAAATTGCAACAAGGTTTTTATTTCAGTACGAACAACGGACAAGATTGGAAAAATAGTAAGTTAAAAGGTCTTTCAAGTACAATTCATTCCTTTTCCGTACATCCGGATCAATCTAGTGTAGTCGTGGTAAGTGCTAAAGATGGCGTTTACTTATCTACAGATTACGGAAATACATTTGAAATATTCTCTACATCACTTGAATCGACCGCAGTTACATTAAGTAATGAAGATGTTATTTACGCCCCTATCAATAAGCAAATCGTAACGAAGAAATCAATTGCTACAAATGAAGAGACAAACATACAAACTCCACCTTTAGATCCTAAAGATGCAATTATGTATATTTCACAAAACCCTCAAAATTCAGCTGAAATAGTATTTGCTACAATGAAAGCAAATGTGTTCCTTTCTACAGATGAGGGTAAAACGTGGAAACAGATTACTAAAGAGGGAACATTCCAATTTAATTAGAAAGGTGAATTTAACTTGTTTTCAACAATTAGTGAATGGAGCTATCAACTCATGTCTCCTTTAATGAATGTCGCGAATGCTACGAAATCAGTACCTCTTTTATTTGCGTTTTTATTAGGCGTAGTAGGTACCCTTGCTCCTTGCCAATTAACAGGAAACATTAGTGCTATTTCACTTTATCCCGCATTAACGGGCAGTAAAACTCCCACCTCAAAATTCGGATAGGACAAAGAAGTTAGGTGGGAGATCAACTGCCCGTAAATGCCCGATTGGTTCAACTAATAATCAGTGGGGGATGAACAAAACCCCCACTGATTAAAGTTTCACTTTATGGCAATCAATCTTTACAAAAAGGACATGCATGGAAACATATATTGTTATTCATTTTAGGAAAAATAATAGCTTTTACAACGCTTGGACTATTAGTATGGTTTTTAGGAAAAGAGATTCAGCAAATATTAACTTTGTACTTCCCGTGGTTACGAAAAATAATTGGACCTTTATTAATTTTAATGGGGCTAATGTTGGCAGGTATTATAAAGAGCAGAAATTTCTTCTCGATCAAATTTATACGAAAACAAAATGAAGTTGGCTCATTTTTACTTGGATTCTTCTTTTCCTTAGCTTTCTGTCCGACTATGTTCGTTCTATTTTTTGGAACGTTAATCCCTTTATCTTTCTCATATAATTATGGTTACTTGTTTCCAACATTCTTTTCGATAGGAACTGCTCTCCCTATCGTTATATTACTGTTCATCATCTCCTACCTTGGATTAAATGGGGCACTACTTAAAAAGAGCCGAAAAATAGGAAAAAACATTCAGCTTATAGCAGGGATACTACTCATTTTATTTGGACTTTATGATACTACTCTATATTGGTAATACATACAAAAGGTAAGCTTCAGTGAAATGAGCTTACCTTTTGTATCATTTTATTTATTTTTTCTTTTGTTGTAGTTGATCTAGTAAATTTTTAACAAATGCTAGAAACAGCGGATCATTCTCTTTTTTAGGTGACCATTGCATAATAAGTTGTCGCGGGATTTTAATTTCTATCGGTTGCACAATGAAGTCATGAATAATTTGCTTATGTAGTCCTGATACTGGAACAATTGTTATACCGTTAACTTGTAAAGCAAGTGCTAATGCTGAACTAATTGTTTCTGATTCCATCACTTTATTAACTACTATTTCATTTTTCATCAAATATGGTTCAAGTACTTCTTTACAACCAGAAAGCGGCATAATAAAAGGATAATTTTTCAACTCTTTCATTGTCAGATCAGATGGAACAGACTTAGAAGAAACCATAACATACGGATCTTCACCAATTACATCATAATGAAATCCTGGTATTAAATTTTCTTTTATAGAAATTGAAAAATCTGCACTTCCAGAAGACAACCAATCTAACACTTCTTGATAGCTTCCCTCTCGAACTGCAAGTACATACTGACTTTGATCAAAATTATCTAATTCGATACACTCCGCCAAACAATATACAGTAACTGAAGGATATGTAGCTAATACAATCTTATACAAGTTATTATTTTTTAATTGTAAAGCTGTTTCTTCAAGGTTTTCATACTCCATTAGAAGTCGATCTACACAAACTAAAAATTCTTTTCCATTTTCAGTTAACACCGTTCCTTGTCTAGATCGCTCGAATAAAGTTAAAGCATATCTTTTCTCTAATTTGTTAATGATATGCGTTATTGCTGGTTGTGTCATATGTAATTCCTTCGCCGCTAAACTAATGCTGTTCAAACGAGCCACGTATTTAAAAACTTTAAAATCAAAAACGTTCATTCTGTTCTCCTTATATAAAAGATATTTATATCATCTATAAATAAGCTTCATTATATTTATCAACCCACTTCATATACACTAATTATACATCATCAATATTACGAAAAAATAAGCATATAAACATTAGAGGAGTGTTGATTCAATGAGTACTTACGTTTTAGTACATGGAGCATGGCAAGGCGAATGGGCATGGGAATTTGTAAAACCTCAGTTAGAGGCTTTCGGACATACAGTTATTACACTAGACTTACCTGGAAGCGGTAAAGATACGACTCCTTCTCAGAATGTAACGTTAGATTCCTATGTTAATGCAGTAACGGATGCGATACATCAACAAAATGAAAATGTTATTCTCATTGGACATAGTATGGGCGGCATTGTTATTACACAAGCAGCTGAATATATACCAAATAAAATCGATAAATTAGTTTATCTTTGCGCATTCTTACCACAAAACGGTGAAAGTCTTGGTAGTAAATTAAATGGCGAAACCGGACCACAATTCTCTATAAATGAGAAAGACTTGACTGCAGAACTTATACCAGAGTTGATTGAACAAACATTTTTAAATGCTACAGAAGACGGTTCTATTAAAGAAGCATCTTTTAATCAAATGCGCCCTCAACCGCTAGGACCGTTCCAACAAGAGCTAAAAATATCAGAAGAGAACTTTGGAACTGTAAATCGTATTTATATCGAAACAACTCTAGATAGAGCGATTCCGATTGATTTTCAGCGCCGAATGAATACAGAAACTCCTTGCACGAAAATAATTACTTTGGAAGCTGATCATTCACCATTCTTTTCTAAAACAACAGAACTTGTTAATTACTTAAATGAATTAAGCTAAATTTCATTTAATAAAAATAGACACCCGCGGGTGTCTATTTTTTTATGCTAACTAGAACCTGTCATTACTTCCTCTACATTTGCATTCCCTTTTGCTTCATCTCCCACTTTTTATACAGTAGTACTGCCCCAAATAAGAATACCCCCGCAATAAATGAACCTACTGGTAACATTTTTATCATTTCATCAGGAAATACGAGTGGAAGTAACGGAAATGCATAAGCTGCTGGAATACGTACCCCAACGATTTTTAACAAAACAAGCATCAATATCATATTTAATAAAGTAACTACAATCCATGAATCGATTGCAAAGTACAATAAAGTTCCAACAGCTGCCGATATAGTTAATACTAGTATTTGTTTAAATGCCATTTTTTCATTGTACATCGGTTTTTGAAGCGATTCATACACAACAACTAATATTGGCGGAATAGCCGCTAATTGTTCATAACCAGTGATCCAACATATACTTATCCATACAAAATTTAGTATTAAAAATACAACCATATATTTATATTGTATTTTTACTTTTCTCTCAAGACCGTTATTCAGTTTAAATATAAGAACACCTAGCATCAATATGAATGTCAAAATAAAGACCGATATAATAAATGACCATTCAGTCGCATTTGTTACTAGAGGTAATAAACCAGTTGCAATTGACGGTGCTAAATTGGATTGAATAACACGTAAAAACAACATCATTAATATAAGTGTTAAGATAACTTTTCCTATATAGGAAATATCCATTTGATTCACTGCAAAACCAATAACAGCTGTTATTGACGGCGCAATAAAGATTTTTTCTGGTTGTCTTAGCCATCCCGGCTCACGATATGCCCATAAAGCTATTGCCATCGCAGCTATTTCCGGCAAAATTACTTCTGGATCATCTAATAGTACACCAGCTGCGACCATTGCTAAAATAAATAGAATTGCAATGCTATATGAAATAATTGTCTCTTTCCTTGAAATTACTGAATCCATTATTACATACTCCTTTTATTCTCTCTTTTCATTATGCTTGTATAAATGCGGTCAATACAAAGAACCTTTGCATACCCTACTTAGGTATTGTATACAAATAATTTTCATATTTCAAGTATTACTTATCTACTTAGTTTCTCCATACTATTTTATATACAGTATAAAGAGTTGATTTTTTACAGGCATTGACACCTTATAAAAGATAGGTTACAATAACTATAAATTAGTAAGTTACTAATTTATAATAAGAATCTTAGAGGTGAAAGAAATGAAAAACATTTTATTCCGTATTAATGAATTAGCAAAAAAAGAAAAAATTTTAGGATTAAATAGTGCAGAAAAACAAGAGCAACAAATGCTAAGAAAAAGCTATACGAAAGAATTCCGCGGAAGTTTAGATTCCATTTTACTAAATACAACAATTGTAGATTCTAGCGGAGAAAATATTACTCCACTTGCTTTACAGCATGCCCAAGACCGTTTGAAATTTAGCGAATGAGCTCCGTGCTAAAGAATACATTCAATAAAACATAAAAAGAGCTGAAATTCCTATATAGAAATTCCAGCTCTTTTTATTGTCTTTTCTAATTTAGTATACGAGCGATACATAGCAATTCTCCACGATACGATCATCGCAAAGGCAAGTAAGAAAAACATCCCGCTTAATTGTGCTAAATCAATCGATTGACTTAAATATGATTTAAGTCCTACTCGTACAGCTAATAATCCAACTAAAATAAATATGAACGCTTTTGACGGTTTCATATATATGTCTTCACCTTTTATTTCGAACTTAGATGTTTTAATAAGAAATATAGAGAAAATAAGTCCTATACTAATTGCCTCTACTATTTCTAACGATGTTAACCGAAACTCTGGTAAGAAGTACATCGATGCGCCAGTACTCATAAAGATTGGCGGTAATATAATTTTCTTTTTCGTTACCGGTTTTTTCGCTGACTTAAATCGAAGAAACATTACTCCAACGGCCATACAAACTGCTACGATACTTGATAAAAGTGCTAAACTCATACTCTCCACCCCTATCTATTTAAAAGACTTTTTGAGCAAAATCATAAACCAAACAAGCCCGACACTTATAATGACATGAGCTAATCCAGCCATATGGCTTAAACCGTTAAAGTCTGTTCCGTTTACTTGTAAAATACCTCTAAATACCATTGTAGCGATTGTAAAAATTAATCCTATGTTATACACAACAAACCATGCACGAAAACTTTTTGTTTCACGGACATTAAATACTTTAAATAGAGCCAAAGCGACCAAAAAGAATACGAAGCCGAGCACTAATACGTGTGTATGCACTAATTGCAACATAGTGGATCCTTTAATTCCTTGCGCTTTTGTATACTCTCTAGCAAATACACCTGATAATAAACCAATAATTAAGTAAATGAATGCTGCATTATATAATTTCTTCATTATATTCCTCCTGCTGTAGAACGACAATTAATATCGTCACTTTCCATATTCACTGCAATCATTTTACGCAAAGTTTATGAACGGAATATGAACAGAGTATTACATTGTTAGTTTGGTTTTTTATTTCTTGAAAATAAAAAGGCCATTCCACAACTATTAATTGTGGAATGGCCTTCTAACTTATTTTAAATCTTCAATTGAGAAGGCACCAGGCAATAACTGCTCTACAGTCACTTCTTTTTCATCGCCTTTTACATTCGTTAGTAAAACTGGCATTTTCGGATTACAAAATTCAGCAATAACTTGTCTACATGCACCACATGGTGAAATCGGTCCGTCCGTTTCGCCTGTAATGACTAAGTAACTAAAGTCACGCTCACCTTCTGATACTGCTTTAAAGATTGCCGTTCTTTCTGCACAGTTACATAAACCGTAAGAAGCATTTTCTATATTACAACCAGTATAGATTTTACCTTCTTTTGTAACTAACGCTGCACCAACAGGAAATTTTGAATACGGAATATACGCTTTTGATAACATCTTATTTGCTTCTTCAATATATTTTTTCTTATCCATATTATTTCCTCCTCAAAGTAAATGTAATTATGATTAGTCAGTAATAACTGTATGAACCAATTTAGGAGCCACTGCTGTTTCAGAGATAGAAATATTTTCATAAATTTTTGCTTTTACATCTTCTACATTTTCACGATTTGCGTAAATCGTTACGAATGGCTCACCTTCTTTTACTGCGTCGCCAACTTTTTTACGTAACATTAAACCTACAGCTAAATCAATTTCATCTTCCTTCGTTGCACGACCTGCACCAAGTAACATAGCTGCGATACCGATTTCATCTGCAACAATGTTTGAAATAACACCTGAAGTTTTTGCAGGTACATCAATTACATACTTCGCTTGTGGCATTTTTTCTGGATTGTCTACAATCGAACTGTCTCCGCCTTGATTGCTTAAGAACTCTTTAAATTTCTCAGTTGCTTTTCCGTTTTTCATAACTTCAATTAGCATTTCACGAGCTTCTTCTAATGTATTTGCTTTTTTCGCAAGTACAACCATTTGGCTACCTAATACAAGTACTAATTCTGTTAAATCTTCTGGACCTTCACCTTTTAAAGTATCAATTGCTTCCTTCACTTCTAGAGCGTTACCAATCGCAAAACCAAGAGGCTGTGACATATCTGAAATTACTGCCATCGTTTGACGTCCAACATTATTTCCGATACGTACCATTGCATGAGCTAATTCTTTTGCATCTTCTTCTGTTTTCATAAATGCACCAGCACCTGTTTTCACATCAAGTACGATCGCATCAGCACCAGCTGCAATTTTTTTACTCATAATTGAACTTGCGATTAGAGGAATCGAGTTTACTGTTCCTGTTACATCACGAAGTGCATAGATTTTTTTATCAGCAGGTGTTAAGTTTCCTGTTTGTCCGATAACAGCCACTTTATCACGGTTTACAATATCAATGAATTGCTCTTTCGTAATTTCAACGTGGAATCCTTCCACTGCTTCTAATTTATCAATTGTCCCGCCCGTATGTCCTAAACCACGACCAGACATTTTTGCTACTGGTACATCTAAAGCAGCAACTAATGGTCCTAATACTAATGTTGTTGTATCACCAACACCGCCAGTTGAATGCTTATCTACTTTAATGCCTTCAATTGCTGATAAGTCGATTGTTTCTCCAGATTCAACCATTGCCATTGTTAAGTCTGCGCGTTCACGATCCGTCATATCTTGGAAGAAGATTGCCATTGCAAGTGCACTCGCTTGATAATCAGGAATACTTCCATCTGTATATCCATTAATAAAGAAATTAATTTCTTCAGTCGTTAATTCTTTTCCATCACGTTTTTTCGCAATAATATCTACCATTCTCATTACAATCACCATTCCTTTTTATATTATATGAATCTGTTAAAATAATAAGCCAACGATTGTTGCTGATAAGAAACTTACTAATGTTGCACCAAAAAGTAATTTCAAACCAAATCTTGCGACTACATTCCCTTGTTTTTCATTTAAGCTCTTAACTGCCCCTGCAATAATCCCAATTGAAGAGAAGTTTGCAAATGATACTAAGAATACAGATATAATCGCTGTCGTTCTATCTGAGAAATTAAAGTTTCCTTGTGCTAAATCTGTCATAGCGACAAATTCATTCGATACTAATTTTGTTGCCATAATATTTCCGGCATTAACTGCTTCATGCCAAGGAACACCCATAATAAATGCAAATGGTGCAAATACATAACCAAGAATTTCTTGGAATGAGATACCGATTACACCTTTAAATACTGCATTAATGAATGCGATAAGAGCAACGAAACCAATTAACATAGCCGCTACTGTAATCGCAACTTTAAATCCATCTATAATGTATTCCCCTAATACTTCAAAAAAGGTCTTTTTCTCTTCTTCTTGTACTTCTAACATATCTTCTTCTTCAGTAACCTCATACGGGTTAATAATAGAAGCGATAATAAATCCACCAAATAAGTTAAGTACTAAAGCCGTTACAACATATTGCGGTTTTAATAAAACCATGTATGATCCAACGATAGACATAGAAACTGTAGACATTGCAGATGCACATAATGTATACATTCTTTTTTCTGGCAATAATCCTAGTTGTTTCTTAACTGAAATAAACACTTCAGATTGTCCTAAAATCGCAGAAGCTACCGCGTTATATGATTCTAGTTTCCCCATTCCATTTACTTTACTTAATACTAGACCGATAGATTTCACAATAATAGGTAATACTTTAATGTGTTGCAAAATACCTATTAAAGCTGATATAAATACGATTGGCATTAATACACTTAAAAAGAATGAAAACTCTTTTTGATTTACTAATCCACCAAATACGAAATTCACACCATCAGCGGCATATTTTAATAATTCTCCAAAACCATCTGCTATTCCGCTAATTAATATATTCCCTATGCTTGTATTTAATAATAAAAATCCCAAAATGAATTGTAATATAACCATCGTTATGATTGGACGATATTTGACTTTCTTTCTATCATTACTAGCAAGCCAAGCGATACCTAAAATCAATACGAGGCCAAAAACACCTATTAAGTATTTCATAAGTCGTCTCCTCCCATTCGTATCCGCTTACATTCTTTTCAATTGTTAAAGCAATAGATACACTTTACTTTAAACGTGTATCTATTGCTCTTTACTTCATTAGTGATTAATAGTTATCTGTAGCACCTTTTGCATCATTTAATACGATTGCAACACTAGCACTTGCTCCAACGCGAGAAGCTCCAGCCTCTACCATTTTGTCTGCATCTTCACGTGTACGAACGCCGCCAGATGCTTTCACGCCAACATTTGGTCCAACTGTTTTACGCATTAATGCGATATCTTCAGCAGTTGCTCCGCCAGTTGAGAATCCAGTTGAAGTTTTTACGAAATCAGCGCCAGCTTTTACTGATAATTCACAAGCACGAACTTTTTCTTCGTCTGTTAGAAGGCAAGTTTCAATGATTACTTTTACAAGAGCTTTTCCTTTTGCTGCTTGTACTACTTCATAAATATCTTTTTCAACGAACTCATTGTCGCCATCTTTTAAAGCACCTACGTTGATTACCATATCAACTTCAGTTGCACCTTTTGCGATAGCATCTTTTGTTTCGAATGCTTTTGTTTCAGTAGTGCTTGCTCCTAATGGGAAACCGATTACAGTACAAACGTCTACATCATGTCCAGCTAATTCTTCAGCAGCTAGCTTTACCCATGTAGGATTAATACAAACTGAAGCAAATTTGTATTGCTTTGCCTCTTCGATTACTTTCATAACATCTTCTTTAGTAGAATTTGGTTTTAAAATTGTATGGTCAATTAACTTTGCAATGTTCATTATCTTCACTCCTCATATCTTTTAACAACTTCATTCTAACTCTTAGTTGAACAAATGTAAATACACTTTTGAAATTTTGTTCACTCTTTTACAAAAGGGAATTTCTTGTAGTAGATACGGTGCATTCTAGCTGAGAAACAATTCATATACATCACAAGTTGAAATCAAAATTTTTATGTTAACACTGGTAGTATGTATCTCAATATCCATAATTATTTTTAAAAAGGAAGTTTGTGTTCCAAGAAGGACTCCTATACTTTATACATAACAAAATAAAAGGCTTTCTCAAAATTAATATTTTGAGAAAGCCTTTTATTTCTAATCTTTTTGATAATGTAACAATTCTTTCGCCGTATGCTGATCGATAATTAATACATTTGCATACCCGCCACGTAACGCACCATCAATTGCTTTTACTTTTCTATTACCACCTGCAACTAAAATAGAACGTTTCTTTAATTTAAGTTCCTCTAACTCAATTCCAATTGTACGCTTATTAATTTCTTCGCTACTAATATTTCCGTCTCCATCAAAGAAACGTGAACAAATGTCACCGACCGATTGTTTTTTCAAAATGTTCGTTTCATCCTTATCGAAATATCCTAATCGGAATAATAGCGCTTCGTCTCGCACTGTTCCAACAGTGAAAACTGCAATATTCGCTTGTTTTCCCATTTCGATAATGTGATGAATATGTCTATCTTGCTCCACTAATTCTTTTGTCACTGCATTATCAAATATAACTGGAAGGGGTAGATTTCTTGGCGTCGTTTGAAAAGCATCTGCAAATAAAGCAATCGTCTCATTCGCATATGTATTTACACTTGAGTGACTAATGCCACCTTTTAATTGGACAACCTCTACACCTTTCACATGTTGCGGCACGATTTTTCTAGCGATTTCATACATCGTCATTCCCCAGCTTACACCAACGATATCACCAGTTTTCACGGTCTTTTCCATATACTCAGCAGCATACTTACTAATATACTCCGTAATCGTTGCATATTCTGGTACTGGAGAAAATACGACATGCGCTTCTAACAGGTTGTACTTTTCTTTAAGTAAATTCCCAACGTTATCTAAATCAGCAAACGGATCGGCTATGCTAATTTGAACAAATCCTTTTTCTTTTGCGTACTTTAATAATCTAGAGATCGTCGGTCTTGAAATATTTAATTTGTTAGCAATTTCTTGCTGACTATAATCTGATTGATAATATAATCTTGCAACTTCAACGCTTAACTGTTGTTTATCTTTTTCCATAGTAACTTATTACAAACCCTTTCCTGTATTTCCCTTTCGTTACAAGCATTATACAGCTTTATGCAAGAAATTTCGACTACCGAATTTTATCCACCTAAACTTCTATTCCACTTAGTATATACAATGAAACTTTATTGTGTAGCTTCATAAACTCAATACAGATGATCTTGAAGCAGATAAAGTGAAACTTTAATCAGTGGGGGGTTTGTCCATCCCCCACTGATTATTAGCCCTCACCAATCGGGCTTTTACGGGCAGTTGATCTCCCACCTAAATCCCCCGCATTCCCCGAATTTTGAGGTGGGAGTCTTACTGCACGCAAATAGCGGGATAAATCGATTCATATTCAATTCATTCTTTTTGTTCTTTCTGTAGTAACGATAACAAAACCCTTCAATAACAAACATTGAATATTATTTATGGAACTTCCTTAACGTACGGTAAAACCAAGTTTTTTAACATAGAAATTCCTTAGCGTACGAAATTCACGTTTTGATGGCGAGACCCCATGGCCATCAAGCTAAAGTTTTAATGTACCCCAAAATAAAAATTTTCTTTCACTACAGTTAATTACTTTGAGAAGTCAGCGGATTTTTTCATTTTAGGGGGATTTTGTTTTGTTAGCTTGATAGTGATGGGATACAGCCAACATTTTGGAAGTTTTATATGCTAAGCGAATTTCAACCTAAAAAAGTCGAATTCCTGTACGTTAAGTGAAGTGGCATTTCATTCAAATAATCCCTATTATCTGAAGTTAATAAAGTCTTTTACACTCTCTTCTTTAAAAACGTTTCCATAATATCCTTCTTGAATCTTTCATAATCAAGCTGAAAAGCTACATTATGCGCTTTATAGCCTGGATTAGTAGCAAAACGAAAGTCTGCAATACTTTGACCAAATCCTTCTCCTTGATCAGGAATTACTTTAATGGGTACTCTTGAAAGGCCAACAGCCTCTTGATTCAGCAAATACCACACTGTTACAAAATCATGCAT
Source organism: Bacillus altaicus (assembly GCF_042136375.2). Taxonomy (NCBI): domain Bacteria; kingdom Bacillati; phylum Bacillota; class Bacilli; order Caryophanales; family Bacillaceae; genus Bacillus; species Bacillus altaicus. The sequence goes on from NZ_CM143394.1 coordinate 3,652,546, forward strand.
AGGGCTTCCACTTATACCAGGATTAGACTTGGAGTAGAATTTATAATAATAGTCTAACATAGGTTTGATGATGAGTCCTGCAAGGTCCTGTGTATTCCGATGAAATGCATCAATTTGCTGGACCATTTCGGGTGTAACAATCGCATGTTGAGTCACATTTAAAGGAATAATTGTCAAGTTCTTTGCATGCTGCAGAATTAAGTTTGCTGCATAAGGGTCTGAGTAAAAGTTAGCTTCAGCCACAGCAGTTACGTTACCTGGATAGAAAAAAGCTCCCCCCATGCAAATGCATTCTCTTACGTTTCGCATTGTTTCTAAATTCAACACAAAAGTCGTAGCTAGCGAAGAAAGTCTTCCTAAATTGATAATTGTAAGATCTTCTAAATTTGATTCTATAATTTGATAAATATCATTTAAAGGATAAACTGGATATGAAATTTCAGGGGGAATGATAGGTCCTAATCCGACTTTTCCATGTACCTCAGGGAAATACTGAATCAATATACCTGTCAACGGTACAGAAGCACCAAGGAATACGGGTATCTCTTCTCTTCCCGCAATGTACTTCAAATAGTTAATATTTCTTATTGCATTTTCTCTGGATACATTTCCATAATCGGCTACAATTCCTACAAGTTGAATGTCTTTACGAAAAAAGGTGTACAGTATAGCAAACGCATCATCAATCCCCAAATCTGTAAACAGGAGAACCTTTTTTTTCATATCTCTTCCTCCAAAATCTATAGAATCCTACTTTCACTAATGATGTAGTGATCAGACTAAGCTTGTATGTATATATTTTATGTATTCTTAAAGAGTGGATTCTATTCACTTGAAATAGCTTTGCTCATCTAAATTTGATATTATGTTCAAGCGTAAGTTTCTGTTCTTAAGTTCATGGGCATGTTGTGCTATCCCATACCCATCAACTTAAGAATTTTTTAACACCCCAAAACGAAAAAACAAGTTAAATTCTCATAGATAACTATCTTATAATTAATTATATAATTTATTTTTTTAATATAATAATATAAAGATATTACCCTTAAAAGGGGGGGATTCAAATTGGTTAAACTTACCTTTATACTAATAGTTATTTTAATACTAGATTTAAGTTCTTCTACATTAAGTACGGACGGATACTTTTCTCCAGTTATAGAATGGTCTTTAATGATTATAAGTATTATTTTAAACATTACTGCAGTTATAGGCTTATCACTACACGTCTTTGTATATCAACCTATGAAAAGATTTGAAAAAATTAAAATGAGACCTTCAAATAAAATAATTATATTTGAGGTAACACCACATCGCCATCGAGTGTTGATTTAGAAAAAAGTTTAATTATAAATATTTTATGATATTCAATAAATTTAACTTATAAAAATATTTTTATTCTTATTCAACTATCCTGCCCCGTTAGTTTAAGTACATTTCTTCACAATTTTTACAGTGATAGTAACATAAATACCCAACAAAAAATCATCTCACCTCTAGAAATCTATAATGGTAGTTTTAGAATAAGTGAATAAGAGAAATAACCGCCATTGATTATTTCTCTTTTCATATACATATTTATTTTTGGAAAAATAACCTAACTCCAAATACTAATAATACTGTGCCAGTAATACCCTCTATTGTACGGTTCACTTTTTCTTTTCTTAAAAAAGTTCTTAATTGACGTATTAGTGAGATATAAAGTAAATACCATGTTGCTGTCAAAGTCGTAAATGTGAGTCCTAACAACAGAAATTGGAAGAGATGACTTTGATTGCTCACAATAAATTGGGGTAGAAAACTTAGGAAAAATACAGCCGTTTTCGGATTTAAGATTGCCGTGGTAAATCCTTGTCTAAAGCTTTTAATCGTACCAATATCCTTAGAGTTCATTTCCACTGAACCTGACATATCTTCTTTTTTAGAAAAGGCACTTTTAATTGACTTTACAGCTAAGTAAATTAAATAAAAAGCCCCAGCATATTTTATTAATGTAAATAGCATAGCAAATTTCATTAGGATAGCAGAAAGTCCTAGTGTAGCCATTATTGTATGAATCATCATTCCAGATACCGTTCCTAAGACGGTCTTTATCCCACCATTTTTACCATGCGAGATAGTATTTTTTGTAACTAAGGCAAAACCGGGACCAGGCATTATTATGATTAGGATTGCTGTAAGGATAAATAACAAATAATTTTCCATGTTCTAGTAGTTCCTTTCCAATTTTTAGTTTTTCCTATAGTATAGCTTTTTTCCTTAAAACATTAAATATAAAAAGCGTGATCAGGAGTTTATCGAGTTTATTAGTATCAATTTGACCAAACATTATCCCAAAGTTACATTGATAAAAAACGGGATAAAAAATAAACAGCGGAACTAGCCCACTGTTTATTTCGTCACGCCTTCATGTAATTTTTCTGTATAATCTTTTACATCCTTCCAGCTATCTTTCGCTGTATTTAAATCTTCTTTTATAAACGTAAATTCTTCAGGACTCATTCCTTTTACGTTTTGTAGTAAATTATTATATTTCGCACCTACCGTATACCATTGATTTGATATGTTTTGCAGTGCTGTAATTGCTGCATCAATTGTTTCTGTCATATTTGTTGTTTTATTTTTTACATCTGTCAAAATTGCCACTTCTGCTTGCGCTCCAGAAATTCTATTCTTTAAATTGGCTATTTCTCGTTCTGCATTTGCGATATCTTTTTTCGCAATCGCAATCATCGGTCCGCCCGCAAGACAAGTTATTAATGCTACACAAAGTACGCCACCAGCAATGACCATATCATTACTCTTTTTAATCGAATCGTTATATGTATTTATTTGTTGCTCCAGAGCTGGAATACCAGCGTTCGTACTTGCTAAAATCGCTGTTAATTGATTCGAGTCTTCTTTAAAGCTATTTGTATCCTTCGCCATTCTATCGCGATAAGCTTTTAAATCTCCTAATAAAATATCTACCTCATTTTGATTCTTTAAAATGTCCTCATACAACTTTTCTAAATCCGCTTTTAACTTTACGCTATCTTTTTGATCAATCGCTAATAGCATGTCACTATAGTACGCTTGAAAAGTATTGTTGTAATCAATAATATTTTGATCCGTTTTCATAATTTGAGGCTTCATATTATTTAACCAATATGCCGCGTTAATTTTTGCATCTCTTTGGTGCTGAACCATACTTCCTTTAAACTCACCATTAATCGAACTTATTTTACTCAAATCAGTCTCTTGCTGATTTTGAATTAATTTTGCATATGAATCCATTGCGAATATGCTCGATGTTGTTTGCGCCATTACATCTTGGAATCCTGCTGGTCCGAGAGAATAATTCCCCGCATTTTCTTGTAATGTTTTTACGTTTTGTTCTGCTGCAAGAGGCTGTAAAGGAAACGCATTACTCGTTGCGACTCCAGCAATCATTATCGTTAAAAGACATTTTTTATAGAAATTATTACGCATACTTATCACCTATTCTTTTTATGAGGATATGAAACGTTAGAGGTAAAAAAAGCTCCTGCTCACTACTGAACAGGAGCTCACTATTATATAAAAATCATCAATCTATACATAATGCTGTAGCAGTTTAGTTGCTATTATGCTTTTTTCGTATCTACTACTTTAATATCTTCAGCATAAATCTTTTCTGCATAGTCTTTAATGTTTTTCCAGCTATCTTTCGCGATGTTTAAATCTTCTTTAATGAAAACAAGGTCATTTGGACTAATTGAATCTACATTTTGAAGTAAAGAATTATATTTTGATCCCATTGTATACCATTGGTTTGAAATATTTTGCAACGCTGTAATTGCAGTATCGATCGTATTTGTTAAATACTCCGTTTGTGTTTTGATGTTTGTTAATCCTGCTACTTCTAATTGAGCAGTTGTAACTTGTCCTGTTATCTTTTGAATTTCTGCTTGTGCATTATCAAGCTCTTTCTTCGCTAATACGATTCCAGCTGTACCACCACCTACAGCTGCAGTACCGCCTGCAATTAATGCGATTCCTAGCGGAGTTCCTGCTCCCGTAGCAATAACAACCGCACCACCGATAATTGCAATTGGTCCTAATGCTGTCGCAACAGATGAACCGATAATAATTGCATTATATTTACTAATTGCTTCATTATACGTTGTAATTTGATTTTGCAGAAGCGGAATTCCAGCATCTTGACTAGCTAAGATAGATGTAATTTGATTTGCATCTCCCTTGAAATTTTGAGTATCCGACGTCATTTTATTTCGGAATTTCTTCAAGTCTTCTACTAACTGATCTACTTGCGCTTTATTTTCAGTAATACTACTTGATAATCTAGTTAAACCTTTCGTAAGTGTTGCTTTATCCTTTGCATCAACCGCAGCAACTAAAGTATCATAATAGTTTTGGAATTTCGTATTGTAATTAATGATATTTTGATTTGTTGAAATAAGCTGTGGCTTTAATACATCTAGCCACTGTTTCGCATTTCCTCTAGCTGTATCTTGATGCTGAATCACTTTTCCTTTTAAAGCGGCATCAACTGACGATACATTACCAAAATTAACATTGCCTTGTTTAATAATTGTTAAAGCGTACAGATCCATTACTAAAGCGTTTGAACCTGTTCTTTCCATTGCATCTTTCAGGCCTTCTGGTCCTAATGAATATTCTTCATAGTCATTATAAGCTTTTGCTACAGCATGAACTGGAGCTTGTTTCACTGTACTTTCAGCTGCATAAGTATGAGCCGGCATAATATTCCCTGCTGCAAATACTGCCATAAGTGCTGATAGAGCCATTACTTTATAAGGTTTTTTTGTCATTTTTCTTCTCTCCCTATATCGCTAATTATTTTTCTGTTTAATGTACTTCAACGTTTGTAACGTAATCTTCAAATTGATTCGTTTGCTTATTCATTTCATCACTTACTTTTTTGAGCTGATTGAAATGTTTTTGAAGTAAACTACTGTCTGTATACGTGCCTTCTTCAATATTTGTTTGAATTTGGATCATATTATTATTTAAAACTTTCCAATCCGTTAATAACGTTTCTAAAGTTGTAATTTGGCGATCAATTAGTTCTGTAAAGCTACTTACTTGATCTTCAACAAATGTAATTTGAGTCGCCTCTAATTCAGTTTGTGATAACTTCTGAATAAGTGGTAATAACTCTTTTTGCTTTTGTTGAATACGAAGAGCTGCTTCCCTCGTTTGACTATCTGCAGCATTTACAATTTCATTACTTAAAGTACCGATAGAAACAAAGTCGATTGTTTTCGTTTGTGCAGTTTGATTTGTAATTGTAAATACTTGTTTACCGATATTAATAGAACCTTTAATAATTTCTTGAGGTCTATTCAAAATAATAGTTAGTTCAGCTTGAATTTCCCCTTGAATTCTTTTAATATCTTCTCTTAATTTCACAATATCTCCACTTGATCCTTGAAGTGTTTTTATTGCCTCATCAGCTTTAATTGATAAGTTGTTACTGTCTTTGTCTAATACCGTTTTAAATCGATTTAACTCTAATAAATCTTGCTCCATACTCTCTTGGATGCTTTGTACTTGCAATTGTAATTTTCCATATGCGCTTGTAAAATCTGATTTTGCCTGTTCATCTTCATTTACTTTTCCTGCCAGTTCATAGAGCTTACTATAATAGCTATTAAATCTAGTGCTGTATCTCATCATCTCTTGATTTAAGTCGATTAACTTCGGATTATATTCATCAATCCACTCTCGTACATTCGCCTTTGCAAATTTTTGATGATTCGTCAAACTACTCATCGCATTTACCTTAATGTCTGGCTGTTGCAAAATAACTAATCCGTATGCTTGTATAAGCGGTGACTGTGATCCTAACATTCTAATTGAATTGGATAATGTATTTGGAGCAATTACATTTTGCGCATATACTGTTTTCACTTCTGTTTGCCCCTCCTTAGCGTAAGCGCTTACAGGAACGAAGCAACTCGTAGATACTGCTGTAACCAATAACCCTGTAATTAAAGTCTTTTTCACTTTAACTCCTCCTATGTATTAGCAACTATTACTATCGCATTTTATTATTCTATTTTCTTGCAAATGGTTTGAGATGATTAAAATAGAGAACATTCTCACCGTGGTTCATGTACTAACCACCTCTCTCAAATTTTATTGCTACAGTACTTACTTATCGTTATAAAACATTCCATAATTTTTCGTATGTGCTTAGTATGAATAAAACTGTATGAATTTTCTATTTTATTGCAATTTCCACATTCACACAGTGAATATATTACATGAAAATATTATTCATTTTAAACTAATTAACGTATGAAAGTATGAAATTTCGTTTTGTTTTCATGTAAGTTTTGTACTGTAAGGTCATTTAAACACAGCTATTTATATAACGTAAAGAAGTATTTTCATTCCCTTTATTTTCAAGCTCTCATGTCCTTATTCCAAAATAAAATTCGATTCACTTCCCTGATTAAAATATCCATATATCACAACAGAAAACACTAATTACTCACAATGAACAAAATTATATTGATATAATTTTTTAGACGGATATGCAATTATGCATAGCGTATACACAAAAAGGATAGCTTCACTTTCGTGAAACTATCCTTAAAAAATCTTCTTACTTTTTCAAATGATATGGAACTGTCGTAATAACAACATTTCTTTTATAGAGTAAATACGCACGAATGAGTAAACTAGACTGATTATGAAGAATGTTATGCCAACCTTTTTTCGGAATAAACTGTGGTATAACGACCGTAACTCGGTAATTTGATTCACTCGCCTTATATTGTACTGTATCAATAAATTTTGTTAGCGGCTGAATAATACTTCTATAATGAGAATGTAATGTAACAAGCCTTACTTCAGGTTGCCACTTCTCCCATTTCTCTTCAAATTTCTTTTCCTCTTCTCTGTCAAAAGCAACATACACAGCGATAACTTGATCTGCAGAAAGAGCTTTAGCATAGTTCAATGAATTTTCTACTACATGAGTCATACCAGCTACAGGAACGACAATTACATTCCCCTCTATCGGAACAATCCGTTCACAAGTTTTTAAACTTAATTGATCGCCCACTGCATCATAATGTTTCTTAATTCGATGGAACAAGAAGATAATAGCAGGTAAGAAAATAAGGATCGACCAAACTTGTGCAAATTTAGTTAAAAAGAACATGCTCATTACGATAAAACTAATGACTGCACCAATTAAATTAACCGTTAATCTCAAAACCCATCCTTCAGGTTTTTCACGAAGCCATTTTAATACCATTCCAGTTTGAGAAAGTGTAAACGGAATAAATACCCCTACCGCATATAATGGAATTAAATGTTCTGTTCGCCCTTGGAAAGCTACAATTAAAATAATTGAAGAAATTCCAAGTATAATAATACCGTTTGAATAACCTAGACGGTCTCCTCTAATCGTAAACATTCTTGGTATGAATTTATCTTTCGCAAGATTAACTGCTAATAACGGAAATGCAGAATAACCTGTGTTAGCAGCAAGAATTAATATTAAAGCTGTTGTACCTTGTATGAAATAGTACATGAAATTACGCCCAAATGTTTGTTCAGCTATTTGAGATACGACTGTTACTTCCTTACTCGGTGTAACTCCGTAATAATAAGCTAAAAAGACAATTCCTGTGAATAAAACCGCAAGTAATGCACCCATTGCAAGCAATGTTTTTGCTGCATTGTTTGGGGCAGGATCTTTAAAGTTTGGAATTGCATTAGAAATTGCTTCAACACCTGTTAATGCAGAACTACCTGATGCGAATGCTCTTAACAGTAAAAACAAACTAATTCCCGCAACTGGTGTTCCAATTGGCGCATGTAAAGTAGGTGAAACGTGCCCAGTTAAAATATTATATATTCCTACACCAATTAATATAAATAATGCTAAAACGAATAAATAAACCGGATATGCTAAAACGGAAGCTGATTCCGTTACGCCCCTTAAATTTAAGATAGTAATCAATATGACAAATATAATCGCAATGATTACATTATGTGCATGTAAGCTAGGAAAAGCAGATGTGAGCGCATCTGTACCTGCAGATACACTTACTGCAACAGTTAAAATATAATCGACTAATAAAGATCCACCAGCTATTAAGCCTGGATTCATCCCTAAGTTTTCTTTTGATACAACATATGCGCCCCCACCATGAGGGTAAGCAAAAATAATTTGACGATAAGATAAAATAAGAGCTGTCAATAATACTAATACCCCAACAGCTATCGGAATGGAATACCAATAAGCTATTGCTCCAAGTCCTGCTAAAGCAATTAATATTTGTTCTGGACCATATGCAACCGATGACAATGCGTCAGAAGATAAAATTGCTAGTGCCTTCGTTTTATTGAGCTTTTGTTCGCCTAACTCAGTTGATTTTAACGGTCTTCCAATTAAAAATCTTTTAATAGATGAAACCACTGCTGTCCACTCTCCAATAATTTTGTACGAACTTTTCTGCTTGTTTCAGCCCATAAACTTTTTTAGAAAACAAAAAATGTCTACAAGCCGTCAAGAAATAGACTTGTAGACATTATATTTTTTGTCGCACAAGCTCCACCTTCCTTCTCAATATAACGCTTACGAGGTTAGCTGTCGGATTCGGGCCTATGAGTAGCCCTACCTTTTTCAAGGATTCACCCCATTGAATTATGCACTAATTCATTAAAACGGGTCCCCCGCACCATGCGGTTTAAGCGATTTAGAAAATTGAAACTGTGGATTATAATACTCCTTTATTTTCAAAATGTAAACAAAAATTTTTAAAAATAAAAAATTCAAAATGATTGCGCATAATCCGCCGATAAATATACATAATGAATACTAAAAAATCCACAAAGGAGACCCATATGTCTAAAGAAAAGAAACCGCTTTTTTCCGATTCATATTTAGATGCATTAGCAAGCGAAATTAATCAATTATATGGTAACCGTGATAAAGAAAAAAATACGACAGAAAGAATTAAAAGAAACGAATAAATCTTCACAATAAAGTGAAACTTTAATCAGTGGGGGTTTTGTTCATACCCCACTGATTATTAGCCTTGACCAATCGGGCGTTTACGGGCAGCCCGACTCCCACCTAACTTCTTTGCTCCACCTGAATTTTGAGGTGGGAGTTTTACTGCCCGCCAAATAGCGGGATAACCACAAAAAAGGATAGCAACGTAGTTATATTTTGCTATCCTTTATCCATTTTCATACTATTAAAATCATACTATTTCCTTACTTCGTATCATCTCTTCATACACCTTTAAATTTTGATATACAGCGCCTAATAAAGGTGCTTCTATAGAAAATTTCTCTGCTACATCCAGTAAGTATCCTTGTAAATGTTCCCCTTCGATGAGCGAACCTTTTTCCATATCACGCTGCATAGATGACTTCATATCATAAGAAATTTTATCAATCGTTTTCATATGTTCCTCAACAATATTATCTTTAACCGGAGCTCCCAATGCCCTCATAATTTGTACAGATTCCTCAAATAAATTTCGGATAAATTCACGTCCACCTTCACTTTCACGAATCGGTCCTATTGGTGCACGCATTAATGTTGTCACACCTGACATTACAGTGATAAATAAATATTTATGCCACATATCTTGCGTAATATTTTCACTTAAAACAAAACTTGCTTTTGTACCCGCAAACACTTTAGAAATAGGCTTTATTCTCTCTGCATCTTGAGGCTTAATTTCCCCAAATATAAGTCGGTTGGCAGCACTAGTTTGTACAATTTCTCCTTGATCGTTTAACGTCGTCTCGATAAAGCATAAACCGCCAATCACTTTTTCCACGCCGAATTCCTTTTGTAATAGTGATAAATGAGCGATACCATTTAACAATGGGATTATGACTGTATTCTCACCTATAAATGGTTTCAAATCTGTTATTGCCTCGTCTAGGTGATACGCTTTTGTTGAGAATAATATTACATCAAACGGAGCAGTTCTATCTTCTTTCGTTATTAATTTCGGTTGAACTGAAAAATCTCCATTAATACTTCGGATAACTAAACCTTTCTCCTCTAATTGTTGTTTCCGTTTACTACGTACAAGAAAAGTTACATCTTCTCCCTTTTCTACTAATCGTCCGCCAAAAAATCCACCAACGCCTCCAGCTCCTAATACTAAAATACGCATATTACATCCCCCTTTTTCCAAACACAATTATACTCCTTTTAGTATACATAACATTATACATGTCGCCTAATAAATAAGCTGAATTTTCATTCTTATTTATGTGAAAATCCCGCGGTTATTTTTTAGCAAATTAGGGCATGTTGTTTCTATAGCTTACATTGAAAGGAAACAATATAAATGGAGGCAATACAAACAATCGAAGAAAAATATGTAACAACAGCTATTTTTCAATTTATTTTCCCATTTTCATTCAAAAGTGGATACGAACAAAATATGTTCCCTTTCTTACAAAAAAATGATTTCCGGCCTTTTCGACTCGATCATCTCGAAGATGAGAATACATATTATGGGGAGTTTAAAGTTTCACATCAAAATATGGAAGCTTACTATCTTTCATTTACGAATAAGATTCTCTTTCCTCATTCAGAACATCAAAAAGGATTACAACGCTATTCTAAAAATCTTAATTTAAACGGACATTTAACAACAAATCTTATATCCGTCCCGTTCACAGTACACTCAATCGATGTAACACTTTGTCCTTATGAGCTTGGCTTTTTAACAATTCGGACAGAAATAAAAACCGCTCCAAACATGACATTATCAGAAGCGATTGAATTCGCGGCTCGCTTCCGTGTACTTGAAACTAAAAGTGATACGACTGAAACTATTTGTATTGAATGTGATGGAAAAAAATATTCACAAGTAGAAAAACTTATATTCGGTGATTTATTTCATGGTTTAACAGACTTCTTTGAGAACAAGAGATTGCGGAGTTCTTACTTTCAAACATTCCCTTTCTTTGAAGACCAGCGAATGTATGTACAAACTTTATTATCCATAAACAAAGAGTCAGACCTTCATATAATCGATGTATATCGAGCTTCCAGTCTTTCCGGATTATCAGATGATGGTAAGCCATATATTAGTGCAAATAATGTTCCTTATATTCACGATTATTTAACAAAACATTCTTATCAAAGATGGGCTCCTAACCGTTACTTTATTATGGAAGAACATATTTTCACATGTATTACAAATGAAGGTGAACAAGCAGTCACTAAACTTGCTAGTCAAATGTACGGGGAGTTTTATTACGCTTTATTATTAAATTTATTTCATAAAGTTGTTTTATTAAAGATGGCAAACGCCTATGCTGAATTAAATATTGAACAAGATACAAATGAGATAGAGAAATTAATTTATTCAATAAATTCGTTTACAGCTAATTATTTTTCTTTAGAATTAGTATCCCAATCACAAAGTGAAGATATTTTCTTTCGTCTAAGAAAACTTTTTAACATTGAAGTACTGTACACGAACGCGAAACAAAATCTCGATAGTTTATTTAAATATCAAGAAAATGTTGCTTCAAAAAAAGATAGCCTCTTATTATTAATTTTAACGCTCTACTCTGTTGTAGGCCAAATGTTAGGGTTTACTATGATTGATCTTTTAAGAAACACCGATTCAAACAAAATATCATCGCCTTTTGAATTTTTCGCTCTATTAATAGCGATTAGTGGCATAGTCATTTCACTTATTTTAGGTACACAAAGTTTATACCAATGGGGTGTACAACATAAACGAAGAAAAGCATGGGTAAAACAAACTGTACTTTCTGCTGTGAAAGAGAAGGATAGTACAAAGTAAATAAAAAACAGATGGCAGCACGATGCTACCATCTGTTTTTTATTATGCTTACTTCCCTGCTTCGATTTTTTCTAATGTAGCAGCTACTTGCTCTTCTGTTAATTCGTGTTGCACGATATAACGGTTACGTGGGTGTACACGACATTCATGAGAACATGCACGTAAATGTTTTGCTTCACTTTCTTCAGAACATAAAATTTTCTTGTTACATTCTGGATTAGCACAATTTACATAGCGCTCACAAAGTTCACCTGTAAAATGATCTTTACCAACGATAACATGTTCTTTTTGGTTTACTGGTACAGCGATACGCTCATCAAATACGTAACATTGACCATCCCAAAGCTCACCTTGTACTTCTGGGTCTTTTCCGTACGTTACAATTCCGCCGTGAAGCTGACTTACATCTTCATAGCCTTCTCGAACTAACCAACCAGAGAATTTCTCACAGCGAATTCCGCCTGTACAGTACGTTAAAATCTTTTTGCCTTCAAGTGTTTCTTTATTTTCTCTAATCCAATCCGGTAATTCACGGAATGAGTCAATATCTGGTTTAATTGCACCTTTGAAGTGTCCTAAATCAAATTCATAATCATTTCGTGCATCAATGATAACTGTATCTTCTTGTTTCATTGCCTCATAGAACTCTTTTGGCTCTAAATATTTACCAGTTATTTCTTTCGGATTAATGTCGTCTTCTAGACGAAGTGTAACTAACTCTGGACGAGGGCGTACGTGCATTTTCTTAAATGCATGTTCATCTGCCTCATCAATTTTAAACACGATTCCAGCAAAACGTGGATCATTATTCATTGCTTCCACGTATTTCTCTGTTTGCTCAACAGTACCTGAAGCAGTTCCATTAATTCCTTCTGTTGCTACAAGAATTCTTCCTTTTAACTCAAGTGAATTACAAAATTCTAAATGCTGTTCAGCAAATTCTTCTGGGTTTTCAATTGTTGTGTACATGTAATATAGTAATACTCTATATGGTTTTGTAGTTGCCAATGTATTTCTACCACCTATCTAAATTTTAAAATCATGTATAAGTTAACGTTCATATCAAAACATATATAATAAGAAAATACATACAAAATTGTACTTAGCCTATTTTCTTCTATTTACAATTTTTTCTATAAGTTAACAGAAATAAAAACAAGATTACAGAACAAAACACTACGGTTAAGTTGTAATCCCAATATATTATATATCATACAATTTCATTTCCTTCAATTAATATGCTGTAATATAGGCTGTATGTTCACATAAATTTCATAAATAACCCTTTTATTTATTATCTTCCCCCACAGCCAGCAACCATAAACTCCTAAAAAATTTTCGCCTTGTCACACCATTCATTGCACACAGTCATATAATTTGCATTAAGGAAACTTTTATGTTCAAATAAAATCATCACATAACATATCTAAATGTATTGAAATAATGAGTAAGAATAAGGTGAACACTACTATGAATAAAGATATATCAAAAGATGAACAAGTCCCTTCTCAAAGTACAACAGTTCAATCAGCTCATTTAGCGTTAAGTGGACAAACAAAAGGATTTAAAAGACTGTTACCATTCTTAGGCCCTGCTTTTATCGCATCAGTTGCTTATATTGATCCTGGGAATTTCGCAACGAATATTGCTGCTGGATCCCAATATGGGTATTTATTACTTTGGGTAATACTCGCTTCTAATTTAATGGCTGTATTAATCCAAACTTTATCAGCTAAATTAGGAATCGCTACTGGAAGAAACCTTCCTGAAGTAGCTCGCGAAAACTTCCCCAAACCAGTTTCCATCGGTTTATGGATACAAGGGGAACTCGTTATTATGGCTACAGATTTAGCTGAATTTATCGGGGCAGCACTCGGCTTATACTTACTATTTGGAATTCCGATGTTACCAGCTGCTTTAATTACAGCGATTGGATCATTTATTATTCTTGAATTTCAACGCAGAGGCTTTCGTCCATTAGAAGCTATTATTACAGGGATGATTTTTATCGTTGTTATCGCTTTTGGTATCCAAGTCTTTTACGCAAAACCGGAATTAAGCCCTCTTCTTTCAGGACTATTTACTCCAAAATTCCAAGGTGTGGATAGCATCTTATTAGCAGCTGGAATTTTAGGCGCGACAGTAATGCCGCACGCAATTTATTTACATTCGGCCTTAACGCAGCGCCGCGTAGTCGGAACAAATGATGAACAAAAGAAAAAGATTTTCCGCTTCGAATTCATTGACATTATTATTGCGATGGTTATCGCTGGAGCTATTAACGCAAGTATGCTAATTGTTGCTGCTGCACTATTCTTTAAAAATGGTCTACATGTTGAAGATCTTGATGTTGCTTTCAATCAATTTAGTAATTTAGTCGGTCCTGTATCCGCTGCTTTATTTGGAATTGGACTCTTATCAGCCGGATTATCTAGCTCTTCTGTCGGTACAATGTCCGGTGATATTATTATGCAAGGATTCATTCGAATGCATATTCCGTTATATTTACGCCGATTTATAACGATGATTCCGCCTCTCGTTATTATCGCTTTAGGCGTAAACCCAACTTACGCTCTTGTAATGAGCCAAGTTGTATTATCATTCGGTATTGCGTTTGCATTAGTACCACTTATTATGTTTACAAGTAATAAAAAGATTATGGGCGCACTCGTTAACCACCGTATAACAACATTCATCGCATGGTTAATCGCTGCACTCGTTATCGTTTTAAATATTTTCTTACTGTATCAAACATTTGTTGGTTAATGAAAAAGGGTATTCCAATTTTAATTTGGAATACCCTTTTTCAGCGAAATAAATTTCTTCTAATTACCACTTATGTATGTACCTCTTTCCGGCATCATCACATCTTCTTCCGTTCGAAAGTAAAGTGGCAATCCTTCCGTAAGAAACATACTCGTATTGGATGGATCCTGTCTCTGATGATGGATGTGTAAATGTGGTTCACTGGAACTTCCTGAGTTACCGACTTGAGCAAGAACGTCTCCTTCATTTACGTGTTGTCCTTCTTTAACTTTAATTGACCCTTTCTTTAAGTGGGCAAGAACTAAAAATGTTCCTGTTTCATCTAGCTGTATATAAATGTGATTTCCTGCCATTGACTGAAAATCACCCTTACACCTTGAATAATCTTTATTTTCAGATTAAATTATATAATAACAAATACATTCTAGTTTCATATGAACAGGAGTGAAGGCATGTTTCCTATATTAAAAACTGAGCGACTTATTTTACGAGAACTTACTGAAGAAGATGCACCGGGTATATTACATTGCTTTTCGAATACCGATGTCCTGCGCCATTATGGCCAAAAGCCATTACAAAATTTGGATCAAGTAAAACAAATCCTTAATAATTTTAAGTTGAGTTACAACGCAAGAAGCGGTATTAAATGGGGCATCGAATTAAAAGACAAGAAAGAGCTCATTGGAACAATTGGTTTTCACGATTGGTCTTCTGAGCATAAACGAGCAAATATAAGTTATGCCTTTCTCCCTGAACACTGGGGAAATGGATATGCCACTGAAGCGGTTTCTGAAGTTATATCATATGGTTTCCACACGCTACATTTAAAACGAATCGGTGCAATTGTCTTTCTTGAAAACGAAGCGTCAAATAAAGTGCTTTTAAAATTAGGATTTGAAAAAGAAGGTGTTCTGAAAAATTATATGTATCAAGATGATATTCCATATGATACGAATTTTTATTCTTTATTAAAATCGGTTTAATAGAAATTATATAAAAAAGAAACCTCACTCTTAAAAGTAAGGTTTCTTTTTTTATATAAATAATTTTACTTATTATCAATATAAGCATTCTTATAAGTATAAACGCCACCAAATTGATGCTTTTCAATTCCTTTTACATAATCCTTTTGTACATAAGCTGAACCAATATGGTAAAGCGGTGCTACCGCAGCGTCCTCTAATAGAATACGCTCAGCCTCTTGCAGAGTTTCCCACCTTTTCTTCTGATCTAGTACTAGGTCACTTTTAGCTTTTTTTATTAGTTCATCGTAGTGAAGGTTAGAATAATTCATTTTATTATTCGGATTACCCGTCGTAAATAACTCTAAATAACTAATGGGGTCTTTATAGTCAGGTCCCCAATTTGCCATAGATATATCGTAATCACCTGTTTGTTCTAATTGTAATTTTTGCTTAAATGGCTGTTGTTTAATTTGTATCGTTAATCCTTGCAAATGCTTTTCTAAATCACCTTTTATATATTCCGCCATAAGTTTTGCGTTATCTTGTTCAAACGTTAAGAACTCCAGTGTTACCTGTTCTATCCCAAGTTCTTTTTTCGCTTCTTCCCAAATCTCTTTCGCTTTTTGTAAATCATATAGAGAAATATCTCCGTTTTCTTTTCTAAAATCTTTACCAGTCTCTTCATTTATATGACCAACTGGTACAAGTCCACTTGCAGATTTTGCCCCATTATTAATAAAGTGATCAACGAAATCTTCTTTATTTAACGCTAATGAGATAGACTGACGCACTTTCTTATTTGCTAACGCATTATTTTTTTCATTAAAACGTAGCATTGCAATTCCAGGATCGCTCGACATATGTAATTGCTTATTCCCTTTATACTTGTCTACAAATTGAGAATTAATTGGTACTCGATCCAAATCGCCAGCTTCATATAAATTTACCGCTGTCATTGTATCCTTCACAATTTGAAAGTTTATTTCATCTAATTCCACTTTCTTTTTATCCCAATATGAACCATTTTTCTTCAATTGAAATTCTTGTTCATGCTTCCATGTCTCTAACACGAATGGACCATTATATATGAGATTATTAGGTTCAAGCCCGTAATTTTTCCCTTGTTCTTTCAAAAATGACTCATGCTGTGGTAAGTATATAGGTAGCGCTAGCAACTGTAAAAAATACGGAATTGGCTGCTCTAGTTCAACTTCTAGCTTATAATCATCTATTATCTTTACACCAAGTTCATCGAGAGGAATTGTTCCCTTGTTTATTTCTTTCGCATTTTTTATATAAAACAGCATGTATGCATATTGAGACGCTGTTTCATGACTTACCGCCCGTCTCCACGCAAACATAAAATCATTTGCTGTTACTGAGTCTCCATTTGACCACTTTGCATCTTTACGCAAATCAAATGTATATTTTTTACCATCTTCACTTCTTTCAAACGACTTTGCTACTGCTGGAATAGGATGATCCTGTTCATCTAGCACATACAATCCTTCAAATATGTTTTGCATAACGTGCGCTGATGTACCATCCATCGTTTTTGCAGTATCAAGAGAAGGAATTTCTTCTGATACTGTTACATTTAACACTTGTTTTTTAGCTTCTGCATCACTTTTATTCACTTTATTATTACAAGCTGTTAAAAATAAAGATGTAACAAGTGCCATTACCATTAAATGGCTCTTTTTTCGCTTCATGAATTGTTCTCCTTAAAAATAAGATATTATAAATCGTTATATATTATAGCAGAAATACTAACAGAAAGATGCGACATTCTTTTGAATATTTATTCGTTCAAGAAAAAAAGCTATCCTTTTAAAAAATGATAGCTTTCTCAACTTGTATATAATTACCTATCTTTGTAAACCTCGTTTATAACGACCTGCTTCGAATATAATACGCTCTTCATCTAATGTTTTACATTCACCATTCCAAACAACACGTTTACCGTTAATAATTACATCGCTTATATCTTTTCCACTAGCAGCATACACAAGATGTGATAATACTTCATCTGCTGGTTGTAAATGCGGCTTATTAGATGGATCAATCGTAATAAAGTCGGCACACTTTCCAACCTCAAGTGATCCCGTTTGTTTCATCCCAATTACTTCCGCTGCTCCTTTCGTTGCAAGAGAAAGAGCTGTTTCAACTGGTAATGCTGTTGCATCTTGATGAATACCTTTTTGTAATAATGTTGCTATGCGCATTTCTTCAAACATATCTAAATTATTATTAGACGCAACACTATCCGTTGCAATTCCTACTTTAATTCCTGCTTCTAGCATCGCTTTTACATTCGCTATACCAGAACCTAGTTTTAAATTACTATTAGGATTATGAGCTACTCGAACATCATGTTCTGCTAAAAATGCACGCTCATTTTCATTTAATACCACACCATGCGCAATAACTGTTGGGCGTTTAAACAATCCGCAACTTGCCGCATATTCTACTGGACGTTTTCCGTACTGTTCTTCAATATCACGTACTTCACGATCTGTTTCAGAAAGATGAATATGAACCATAGTTTGATTTTCTACTGCAATACGTGCACACTCTTCTAACAATTCTGTAGAGCATGTATATGGACTATGTGGTGCAACCATCGTAGTTAACATACCACTTTCGTTATAATAACGCTTCACATATTTCTCAGCTTCTTCTATCGCTTTCTTTTCATCTTCTTTCGTTCCGAAGCTGAATAAAGTTCTTGAAACAGCGGCTCGCATCCCGCTTTTTGATACCGTTTCCATGATTGCATCTTGGTCTACTCCAATTGGATTAAACATATCAGAGAATGTAGTTGTACCGCTTTTCACCATTTCAAGCAATCCTAATTCCGTACTAGCAACCGCAAGTTCTGGAGTAAACTGACTTTCAAGTGGCCAAATTCTCGTCTCTAGCCACGGCTGTAATAACATATCGTCTCCGATACCTCTCAAAAGGCTCATAACAACATGTGTATGTGTATTGACAAGCCCTGGTAGAACCCACTTCCCTTGCATATCTATCACTTCATCCACTTCATAATGAGAAGGGATTTCTCCGCTATTCACTTCTATAATTTGATCATCTTCTACAATGATATATCCGTTTTCTAACACTTCATTTTGTTCATTCAACGTTACAATCGTAGCGCTTACATAAGCTGTTTTCAAAAGTATTTCCCCTTTCAACTCTATGAAATTCCCTTTAATTAGTTACCACCACTATAGTAACTTATCGAAGATTAAGAGTCAAAAGATAATTTTAATTCTTTAACTATCTTTTCCTTCAAAATGTCATATTGTTTTTCATTTGTATCTGCAAATGCTTCTTCACAGCTCGACTTCATGTCCATATAGTTTAATGTTTCATGAAACTGGTTCCAAGTAAAATCATACCTTTTCCCATCTACTGTATTGTAGAAATGCCATACTTCACCTATCTTCGTCTTTATTATCTCTCCCCCGCACAATTCTTGGACAATAAGGGCCGTTACACCACATTGTCCCTTTGCTGGGCTTTCGCTCGTCCACTTAGAACTCGTTTCTATTGACCAAGATTTTCTTAATGCTTCATATAGTTGTTTAATCTTTATGCTATCCATTTTCAGCATCCCCTGACATTAGCAGTTTTACACATCCTATTGTAAAAGCGGTAAAAGGCGATTTTTTAAAATTATTACTATTTGTAACACCGTTCAATATATTGAACGGTGTTACAAATGATTTAATTCACCTTCGCTCCATAACATCTCGCAACTGCAACCGCCTGCGCTATATCTAATTTCACATTTTTTAAATCAAAACTTTTAAAATCAACTCTATCAACTACAGCTCCCCTTAAATCCGCCCCACTAAGTTTCACCTTACCTAATTGAGCACCCGTTAAATCTGCTTCACGCAAATCTGCTTTTTCTAAATTACATTCATATAAGTCAGCTTCAATTAAACGAATACCCTTTAACATTTGTTTACTTAAGTTCGCAAACCTTAGGTTCGTATATGACCAATCGCCTGATATAATTGTTATTCCGTCTAAATTCGCCTCTTCGAAGTCAGAACCAGTCATTTTACATTCTTCAAACTTAGAGACAAATAAATTCGCACCAAAAAACCTACAATTAGCAAACGTAGTTCCTTGGTGAATAGAAGCATTAAAAAGAGTACCAGTAAAATCACATTCTATAAAATTACAATTTTGAGTAAAAACTTCTGATGCATCTATCCCTCTAAAACGGCATTTTATGAAGGTACAATTTTTCAATTCCTCTTCTTTAATCAAAACATCTTGAAAATCTATTTCTACATATTCTTTATTTACAAATTCACTCATAATCAATCCTCCAATTTCTCAAAAAACCTCACTTCAGCATGAAGTGAGGTTTCTTCTTATACAATATGCTCATCTAACCATGAAATCAAATCTTGAAATACATCTTCTCTATTCACTTCATGGAACATTTCATGTCTACCATTTTCATATAAACGAAGTGTTACATCTTTCACACCACATTTTTTATAGTTTTCGTATACTTCTTTTACACCTTTCCCCATATCCCCAACAGGATCACGATTTCCAGAGAAAATATGTATTGGAAGTTCTTTCGGTGTCTTCTCATATTCTTCTAATTTATTTACTTCAAGTACACCATGAAATAATTCTCGATAAAAACTCGTCGTACAAATGAATCCACATAATGGATCGGCGATATATTTATCAACCTGATTTATATCTGAAGATAACCAATCAAATTTCGTACGATTTGGCTTAAAGTGTGAGTTGAAGTTTCCGAAAGATAAGAAGTTCAGCATCGGACTTTTCGTTTTCTTTCCGCGCAGTTTCATCTCAATTGTCGCTACTTTATGACCAACGATGCCTAAAAACCCCGGATTTCCCCCAGTTCCCGAAATGAGAAATCCATCATATAATTCACCTCTAAGTTGTACAGCACGTCTAGATAAAAATGAGCCCATACTATGTCCAAGTAAAAACAGTGGACAGTTCTGTTCTTTTTTTATAGTTTCCGATACAAAAATCACATCAGACACAGCCTGATTCCAGCCTATATCCGGCTCGAAATGACCATAATCCTCTTCTCTTTTTACTGTTTTCCCATGCCCTTTATGATCATGCGCATAAACACCGTATCCTGCTTCTAATAAAGCATCAATGCATTCGGTGTAAACACCTGCATGTTCTGTCATGCCATGTGCGATTTGAACAATCCCCCGCAGATCACCTTCTGGTAACCACTTGCGTAAATAAATTTCCGATTCATCCAATGCCGTAACGAAATTTTCCTGTATGCTCATTCCGACAGCCTCCAAATCTATTATGTATATCTTTTTTTATAATGAATAACATTCATTATTCTTATTATGTATTATATGCAATTGCTCTCATTATGACAAATATCACACTTTTCCGATTAACTCTCAAACTATTATGTTGACGAACAATAAATAAAATTATATAGTTACTTACATAAAGTAATCATTATATTTTTAGGAGGTTTCTATTATGATGCCATCATTATTTTTAGCACACGGATCACCTATGCTTGCTATTCAAGATACAGACTATACACGCTTTTTAAAGACACTTGGGAAAACATATAAACCGAAAGCTATTGTTATTTTTACCGCTCACTGGGAAAGTGAAGTATTAACGATTTCCTCTTCAGATGAAGAATATGAAACAATTTATGACTTTGGAGGTTTTCCTCCTGAGTTATACGAAATTAAATATCGTGCGAAAGGCTCTTCTAGCATTGCGTCTATGCTAGAAACAAAATTTAAAAACAAAGGCATTCCAGTCCATCATAATATGACGAGAGGTTTAGATCATGGTTCATGGACACTCCTGCATCGCATGTATCCAGAAGCAAATATTCCTGTCGTACAAATATCAGTAAATCCATTCCTTCCTGCAAAAGAACAATTTGAAATTGGAGAAGCACTAAAAGGACTTGGACAAGAAGATATTTTAGTAATCGGCAGCGGAGTTACTGTTCATAATTTACGGGCCTTGAAATGGAATCAAACCACACCTGAAAAATGGGCAATTGAATTTGATGATTGGATTATTAAACATATTCAGACTAATGATAAAAATACATTGTTTAATTGGGAGAAAAATGCGCCTCATGCACAATTAGCTGTACCAAGAGCGGAACATTTTGTTCCTCTATTTATCGCGATGGGTAGTGGTGAGAACGACGGTAAAGTCATTCACCGTAGCTACGAGCTTGGTACATTAAGTTATCTTTGCCTTCAATTTTAATGAAAAAGGATGCAGCAATATTGCTCCATCCTTTTTCTGTTTTTCGTTCACATAGTTAACTAACTTCCAAATGTTGTTTTTCTGATACCTCTGCATTCTTACTATGAAAATAAACCCAAATACATGCAATAAATAATAATGATGATGTAGAGAAGAAAACATATTGGAATCCCGCATGAGCTGCAATTTGTCCACCAAGTACTGGCCCAATCATATTTCCTAAAAACTGAAACGATTGATTATATCCAAATATTCGTCCCGTTACATGGGTTGGTGTATGTTGTTTTAGTAGAGTTTGTACGGAAGGTAATAGTCCTGCTTGTGCAATACCTAATAAAAAGCGAAGAATTAATAGTTGCCAAGCTGAGGTTACAAATGCTTGCGGGATAAAAATAATTCCTGCAGCAAACAACGCTACAACTAACGTTTTTTGAGGTCCAATATGATCTGATAATCTTCCTAGCTTAGGGGCTGCTAAAATAACTGCTAATCCTGTCGCAGACATGACTGCACCTGCAAGCATTTCAATATGATCTGTTCCTGGTCCTGCCAAATGCTTTACGTACAACGTAATAATAGGTTGAATCGACATATTTGCAAGCTGGATAATAAACGTTGCTACAAATAAACTTATTATTAAATGTTTTGCAGGGACCATCGTCCATACTTTTTTCGGCTGTGCCTTTTTTGCTTTAGCAGAATGTTTCTCCTCATGTAAGAAGAAAAAGACGATGAGAAAGGAAAGGAATAAGAAAGCTCCTGTAACTAGAAAAACATGACGCATTCCGATTAATTCAGACAAATAACCTCCGAGTATCGGCCCAAGTAATGAACCGCTCACGCCTCCAGTTGAGATTGTAGAAATTGCCCAACCTGAATGTTCTCGCGGTGTTTCTGCAGCAATAAATGTCATCGCTGTAGAAAGGAAACCAGATACCGCTCCCATTAAAAACCGAAGTGCGACTAGTTGATACACGTCCGTCACAAACCCCATAAGCGTCATAATTACCGCCATACCAAGACTAGCACGAATAAGCATCAATTTCCGTCCATGTATATCACCTAGCTTTCCCCATATTGGTGATACGATCGCACCCATTAAAAATGTTACACCAAATGCAAGTCCCGACCACTGTGCAATACTCGAAGTGCCAGTCACTCCTAATTCCTCAATATAAAAAGATAAAAAAGGAATTACTAAGCTCATACCGGCTGCAGTGGTAAAACAACCTAGCCAACAAATCATTAAATTTCGTTTCCAGCTGGCCATTTTCACACCTTCTTTCATTCGATACCCATTCTACACCGTTTTCTAGAAAAAGTTTAGTAATTTGCTTTACATGTAAGATTTACTACAAAATCCGTTATTTTCTAGTAAGAATCACTACATTCCTACAACGCTTTCATAATAAAACCAACTCCCCTATATGAAGTTGGTTAATTATTCTCTATCTGTATTAAACTCGCATTACAACTTCTCTCGTAAAACTCAATCGGACCTGCTTGTCCAATAATTGCATATTCATATCTATCTTGCTTCATACTATATAAACAATGATGTAACAATTCCTTCCCAACACCGTTCACACGATTATGTTTCGCTGTACCCATCGGGCCAAACAATCCTTTCTTTCCTCTCACAACATCGTAACAAGCGAAACCAATAATTTCTCCTCCTTCCTCCGCAATAAAAATAGGTAACTCTTCTTTATGTGTCCGAAATCCATAATCTAAAGATTTTAACCAACGCTCACCAAATTCACCCTTAACAAAACGTGCCAATTTTTTAAAATCAGAAGAGACAGCTCTTCTAATATTACAGTTTAAATTATTATAAATAGGATTAAATCTTTTTAATGCGACCGTTAAGTCTCTTGGCTCAGATGTAATTTGCAATACCTCTTTTTGCACGTTTTTACTTATAACCTTTTCAATAACTGTATCAACTTGAAACAGTGCATATAAAACATGCCCTTCATTTATTAATACTTGCTGAAAACGGTCCATCCGTTTCTTTGCTACTTTTAAAACTTCTATCGTCTTATTTGAAACTTTAAACTCCCCAACATTTATGTATTCTATTTCATTTGTATAATATTGTTGGAGCAACGATATTTTTGCTAAAAAATCCATACCCACCGTGTGAAATAAATACAGATGTAACTCCGCACAAACTCCAGTCCCTTCCTTACAAGCTCCTATAAATAGATGAACTGGATGAATAATTCCTTTATTACACTCAGCCTCTCGCGTTGCAATCTCCAATATTTTATATGCACGTTTTGTAAATTGGAATTCCACCATCTATATCCCTTCCCCTAATGACTTATTATCAAACCATAACCATATATAATAGAAACAATTACTCCAACCATTAATATGCCTGGAAGTAAATTTGCCACTTTAATTTTAATAAATCCAAGTAAATTTAATCCGATTGCAAATATCATAATACCACCAGTTGCTGTCATTTCAACTATAAATTGATTCATTAATTTCTCTGGTACAAAACTATTAATTTGCGTTGCAAAAACTGCAATACCTCCCTCATATAAAATCACTGGAATCGCTGAAAATACTACGCCAATTCCTAGAGTTGTCGTTAATATAATAGAAATGAATCCATCTATAATCGCCTTTGTGAATAAAATATCATGATTTCCGCGAATCCCACTGTCTAATGCTCCAAGTATCCCCATTGCGCCGATTGCAAAAATAAGCGTAGCTGTTACAAAACCTTCTGATATACTTCCTTTACCTTTCGATCCAACTTTATTTTCTAGCCATTCTCCTAAATGTGTTAATCTTTCTTCTAATTGTAGCCATTCTCCAATTACCGCACCAATAACTAAGCTTAAAATCACAACGAGAAAACTTTCACTCTTCAATGCCATTTGAAGTCCAAGTGCAGCAACCGTTAAACCAATTGCATGCATAATCGTCCCTTTCATACTTTCTGGAATATTACTAAATAATTTACCAAACAAAGTTCCAATTATAATGCAGACCCCATTTACAACTGCTCCTAATATAACCATATTACATTCTCCATCCTCTGAATTCTTTATTACTATATTCTGGATTACACATTGCTTTAAAGGTTACCTATATGTTAACTTAATATTGAGAATATTAACAAATGATTTCCATTACTAAAAACCCGCTTTTTTAGCATCTATGAATCTATCTATACGTTATTTTCACTACATTCATTGTGGAAGTTCACGATTACGGTATACAGGGAACCTTTAGTCAGTGATAGATTTTTATCAGTTGAACAAAGCGGGACAAAACCAAAAGGGACGGTAGCTATGAAAACTTTATTAAAACGACTTATTTTAATAGCCTTTTTCATTACACCAATTGTTTTATTAATCAATTACACTTACATTTCAAAAGCAAAAAATAAACCAGATGTACAAAACGTATCAACCAAAGCAAATTCAACGACCGAAAAGAAAAACGAAGACCCTGAAATTACACTCACCTTCTCTGGTGATACAATGTTCGATTGGCAATTACGTCCTGTAATCGAAAAAAATGGGGCTGATTATCCGTTTCAACATGTAAAAGAAGAAATAACAAAAGCTGATATTTCTTTTGTTAATTTAGAGTCAGCATTTACAACGAGAGAAAAAAAAGTACCTGGGCAACAATTTTGGATTAAAAGTGATCCATCCACACTACAAGCAATTAAAAATACTGGATACGATATTGTCAATATTGGCAATAACCATACGCTTGATTATGGACAAGATGGACTACTAGACACCATTTCTCACGTCGAAAAATTAAAACTACCTTACACTGGAGCCGGAAAAAATACTGAAGATGCTTATACCGCTCGTGAACTAACTGTAAAAGGAAAAAAGTTTAAATTTCTTTCCTTTGTACGCTTTATGCCTAACTTTAATTGGGTAGCTGGTGACAATAAACCCGGCGTTGCAAACGGATATGATCTAGATCTTGTAACAAAAACAATTCAAGAGCAAAAGAAAGATGCTAATTATGTAATCGTCTATATGCATTGGGGCGTCGAAAAATCAAATCGCCCGATAGAATACCAGAAACAATATGTTCCGAAAATGGTAGAGGCGGGTGCTGATGCGATTGTTGGAAGTCACCCGCATTGGTTACAAGGGTTTGAGTATTATAATAAAGTGCCTATCGCTTACTCATTAGGAAACTTTTTATTCCCAAGTTATGTGAATGGAAAAAGCGCCGAAACTGGCGTATTAACTTTAACCTTTAAAGGAAAGGATGTCCAAATGTCATTCAATCCTTACATCATTCGCAACAACCAAGTTTCCCCTGTAAATGAAGAAGAAAAGAAAAAAGCTCTACAATATTTACAAACGGTTTCAACTGATGTAGAAATTGATGATACTGGGAAAATAATAAACAAACGCAACTAAACAGCATGAAATCCATTTCTCTGTGATATACATTACAAAAAGGTGATGAATATGCTGAAAAACTTGTTAGAAAATATAAGTCTGCTAGAAAAAGTGTATGAACTATCTATAGCGATCCTGCTTTTATGTTCCGTTTTTTCGGTTAGACTTCTAAGAAAAATAAAGCGAGAGAGAAAACTTTCTCCCTTTGAATTTACAATGTACATAATCATTCGTATTGCAATACTTTTTTGGTTAACTAGCTTTATCCTTCTTAAATATGGAACGTATTTCGTTTAACTTTCAAAGAATAAAAAAGATAGAACAAGCAGGATTTCCCGCCGCTTGTATCTATCTTTTTTATTTCAAGTAGAATTGTATGTTAATTCTTTTCTTTTATTAAATAAGTAAATCAAACAGCACAGGATTTTTATTAAGCTCCACAAATTGAATGTTATTTTCTTGAAAACGAGTAATTAAAGCTTCATAGTCTTCCCTATGTTTTAATTCTACCCCCACTAAAGCTGGACCATTTTCTTTATTATGTTTCTTAATATACTCAAAGCGAGTAATATCATCTTCCGGTCCTAATCCTTTATCCAGAAACTCTCGTAGTGCTCCTGAACGTTGAGGAAATTCAATGATGAAGTAATGCTTTAATCCTTCATGAATAAGGGATCGTTCTTTCATTTCTTGCATTCTATCAATATCATTATTCCCACCACTTAACGTACATACAACTGTTTTTCCCTTTATTTCATCTCTGTATAGATCAAGTGCCGCAATAGAAAGCGCTCCAGCCGGTTCAGCTACAATCGCATTTTTCTTATACAATTCTAAAATCGTTGTACAAACCTTTCCCTCTGGTACTAAAACAATGTCATCAATTACATCTTTACAAGTTTCAAAAGTTAACTTTCCTACCTTCTTAACAGCTGCTCCATCAACGAAACTATCAATCTTATCTAATGCAACATTTTTATTTTGAAGAAAGGCTTCTTTCATAGATGCAGCTCCCATCGGTTCTACACCGATTACCTTTGTAGTAGGACTAATCCCCTTTACATATGTACCAATACCAGATGCTAATCCACCACCGCCAATTGCTGTAAATATGTAATCAACTGGTTTCTCCATATCATGCATAATTTCAACAGCGACTGTTCCTTGACCAGCAATGACATACGGATCATCAAACGGATGTACAAATGTCATCCTATTTTCCACACAATAGCGCTGCGCCTCTTGGAAAGCACTATCAAATGTATCACCAACTAATACAATTTCTGCGAAATCACCACCGAAAAATTCAACTTGTGATACTTTTTGCTTAGGTGTGGTTGTCGGCATGAAAATTTTTGACGGAATCTTCAATAAATTACAAGTATAAGCAACACCTTGTGCATGATTACCAGCACTTGCACAAACAACACCATTTTGTAACTTTTCTTTCGGTAAACTTTGAATTAAATTATACGCACCACGAATTTTGAAAGAACGAATAACTTGTAAATCTTCTCGCTTAACGTATACGTCACATTCATATTTCTCAGATAAAACTGAATCTCGTTGTAACGGTGTTTTAATAACAATATCTTTCATGCAATTATGAGCCATTAAGATATCCTCAATTTTCACTCTCTCCTTTACATTTTGCACCATTTTCTATCATCCTTATCTCTGTTTATATTGGCTCAATCAAAATTCGGGATTTTCAGAACTGCACCTGTATTCGCCGATGTTACCATTTGTGCATAACGTCCAAGCCAACCAGTTTTCACTTTTGGTTCTGGTCGTTTCCATCCTTTTTTACGCTTCTCTAATTCCTCATCACTAACTCTCACTTCTAACAAGCGTTCCTCAACATCAATACATACAATATCTCCTTGTTCAAGAAGTGCAATCGTTCCGCCAGCAGCTGCTTCTGGTGAAATGTGCCCTACTGAAATACCACGTGAAGCACCAGAAAAGCGACCATCAGTTAAAAGTGCAACATCTGCTCCTAATCCCATACCAGCAATTGCTGATGTTGGTGCTAACATTTCCGGCATACCAGGTCCGCCTCTTGGTCCTTCATAGCGAATAACAACTACATCCCCTTTCTTAACTTTCCCAAGCATAATGCCGGCAAGCGCCTCATCTTGTGAATTAAAAATAACGCAAGGTCCTTCAAATCGTTTTACTTCGGTTGCTCCGCTTTTAATAACCGCTCCGTCTTTCGCAAGGTTTCCTTTTAATATACGTAATCCCCCTTCTTCACTATGAGGATTTTCGAGAGAATGAATCACTTCCTTATCTTGAATCTCTGCATGAGCGATATTTTCTCGTAACGTTTGCCCAGTAGCAGTTATGCGATCAAGGTGAAGTACCCCTTCTTTTCGGCTCATCTCTTTCAAAATTGCACTAATCCCGCCTGCGCGATCGATATCTTCCATATGCCAATTAGAAGCTGGACTTACTTTACATAAATGCGGTACACGCCTTGAAACTGCATCAATGCGATTCATATCGTAATCTAACCCCGCCTCTTGTGCGAGTGCTAACGTGTGTAATACTGTATTCGTTGATCCACCCATCGCCATATCAAGTGCAAACGCATCATCAATTGCTTCTTCTGTTACAATGTCGCGTGGTTTAATATCTCTTTCAATTAAAATTTTTAATTTTTCTGCTGCTTGTTTAATTAACTCCTCACGTCTTGGATCAATTGCTAAAATACTCCCGTTACCAGGAAGAGCTAAGCCTAACACTTCACATAAACAGTTCATAGAGTTCGCTGTAAACATACCGGAACAAGAACCACAAGATGGACAGCCATGATCTTCAATATCCTTTAATTCTTCTTCTGAAATTTTCCCAGATTGATAGGCTCCTACCCCTTCAAAAACAGAACTTAAATCGACAACTTCCCCTTTAGATGTTTTCCCCGCTGCCATCGGTCCACCTGAAACAAAAACAGTTGGAATGTTTACACGAAGTGCAGCCATCATCATACCTGGCGTAATTTTGTCGCAGTTTGGAATACAAATCATTCCATCAAACCAGTGTGCATTTACAACCGTTTCTACTGAATCTGCAATAATTTCACGACTCGGAAGCGAATAACGCATACCGATATGGCCCATCGCAATACCGTCATCTACTCCAATTGTATTAAATTCAAATGGAACCATGCCTGCTGCACGTACTGCTTCTTTAACAAGTTTCCCAAACTCATTTAAGTGCTTATGACCTGGAATAATTTCAATAAAAGAATTACAAATTGCTATGAATGGTTTATCAAAATCTTCATCTTTTAAACCAGTTGCTTTTAATAAACTACGATGCGGAGCTTTATCAAAACCTTTTTTAATCATGTCACTTCTCATCTTGTCAAATCCCTTCTTACACATTTTTTCTCTTATTTACTCTATTTTTTAAAATAAAAACTCTCACCTCAGCAATCAACTACTACTTAATAGTAGCTTTGATTGCTGAGGCGAGAGTTTCGCGTTACCACTCAGCTTCCTTACACTTCTCACGAAATATAAGCTTTGTAGGTCCAACCAGACCCCCGTCCTTTTACCGGAGACGATGCCGCCGCCCTCTACTCAGTTTCCCTTTCGCAAGCGATGCTCCGAGGTGATATTCAATGATTCGATTGTTACTACTCTCACAGCCTTGGAGTAGCTCTCTGAAACGATCATAATCATCTACTTTCCTCTTCTTTGCATATACAAAATATTAATTCAGAAAATTCTTAATTAACTTTTATTTGTTAAACGTATTATAGGACTTTGTCCTTTTCATTGTCAATATATTTTTCATTTTTTTAAAAGTTCAATTCATTCACTAGAAGGATATTTATTTTTCTCAAAACAAAATCGGAATGACCTCCTTACATGTACTCATATATTGCTTAAGTATGTTTGCTTTTCTACATAAAGAAAAACAACTTAAAAACATATAAAAAATTTATGAGGAGATGAGAGAACTATGTTAAAAGGTAAAATAGCATTAGTTACTGGAGCAAGCCGAGGAATTGGACGTGCTATCGCAAAGCGTTTAGCAAACGACGGTGCATTAGTTGCTGTTCATTATGGTAACCGAAAAGAAGATGCTGAAGAAACTGTTCATGAAATTCAATCAAATGGCGGATCAGCTTTTTCTATCGGTGCAAATCTTGAATCTTTACACGGTGTAGAAAATCTATATAACTCTTTAGATACTGAATTGCAAAAGCGAACTGGTGGAACGGAATTTGATATTTTAATAAACAACGCTGGAATTGGACCTGGTGCTTTTATTGAAGAAACGACTGAACAATTTTTTGATAGAATCGTTTCAGTAAATGCAAAAGCACCATTCTTCATCATCCAACAAGCTCTACCACGTTTACGTGACAATAGCCGGATTGTTAATATCTCATCAGCCGCAACCCGCATTTCTTTACCTGATTTCGTTGCATATAGTATGACGAAAGGTGCAATTAACACAATGACTTTCACGCTTGCAAAGCAGCTTGGAGCAAGAGGAATAACGGTGAATGCAATACTTCCAGGCTTTATCAAAACAGATATGAACGCGGAACTCTTGAGCGATCCAATGATGAAACAATATGCTACTAACATTTCAGCTTTCAATCGATTAGGTGAAGTAGAAGACATTGCCGATACCGCTGCATTTCTCGCTTCCCCTGATAGTCGTTGGGTTACTGGCCAATTGATTGATGTGAGCGGAGGATCTTGTTTATAAAAAACATATATTTTCAAATCTTTTTTATTGCGCAATAAAACAATTTATATAATACTATATAAAACATATATATTTAGGAGGATTACAGCAATGTCAGAAAAAACATACGAACTCGCAACCTTCGCAGGTGGTTGTTTTTGGTGCATGGTAAAGCCATTTGATGAACTTCCTGGTATTCATAAAGTGCTTTCCGGCTATGCAGGTGGTCATGTAGAAAACCCAACATATGAACAAGTAAAGGCTGGAACATCTGGACATTTAGAAGTCGTACAAATTACATTCGATCCTTCTATTTTCCCATATCAAAAATTATTAGATTTATATTGGCCACAAATCGATCCGACTGATGATGATGGACAATTTTTCGATCGTGGCCCCTCTTACCGCACAGCAATTTTTTATCATAATGAAACACAAAAAGAACTTGCAGAAAAATCGAAGCAAACTCTAGCAGAAAGCGGTATGTTTAAAGATCCAATCGTGACTGAAATTCGTCCGACTGCACCTTTTTATGAGGCCGAAGAATACCATCAACATTTTTATAAAAAGAACCCAGAAAAGTACGCTTTAGAACGTAAAGAATCTGGTCGTGAAGATTTTATTAACGAAAATTGGCAAAAAAAATAATAAAAACGCATCGTGCTTTCTTTTAAAAATACGATGCGTTTTTATCTTTGAAAAAGGTACCATACAATGAAAAAAACAATTGCTGTTAAAACTAATTACTAGGCAGTCGAATACCGCGCCAACTGCCTACATCGCATTGGCCATATTCGTTATCACCCACCGCTACCACCGTGCCGTCTGATTTAAGACCGACTGTATGGGCACAACCCGCCGCTATCGCTACAATATCGCGCCAATCACTTACATCACATTGACCATGTTTATTATTACCCACAGCCGTCACTATGCCGTCTGATTTAAGACCAATTGTATGATTACTCCCTGCCGCTATCGCCACAATATCACGCCAGCCACTGACATCACATTGGCCATGTTTATTATTACCCACAGCCGTCACCATGCCGTCTGATTTAAGACCAACTGTATGAAGATAACCCGCCGCTATCGCCACAATATCACGCCAGCCACTTACATTGCATTGGTCATACCGATTATTACCCACAGTCGTCACAGTGCCGTCCAATTTAAGACCAATTGTATGCCAGTCACCCGCCGCGACCGCCACAATATCACGCCACCCGCTTATATTGCATTCACCTTCTTTATTTCGCCCCACTGCTACCACCGTGCCATCCGATTTAAGACCAATGGTACGACGCCACCCCGCCGCCACTGCTACAATATTATTCCAGTCGTTTATATCGCATTGGTTATGCTTATTCCAACCCACTGCTACCACAGTACTGTCAGTTGTAAGACCGATTGTATGAGCATTACCTGTGTTCGTCGCCATATGAACATTACCCACCGCGACCGCTTCAATATCACGCCAGCCGCTTACATTGCATTCACCTTCTTTATTTCGCCCCACTGCTACCGCCGTGCCATCCGATTTAAGACCAACGGTATGACCACGACCAGCCACTATCGTATCTTTAGGCCATCGTTTCACCTTTAACACCTCATCTTTTGTTAAAAATAAGCACTTGTATCGAAATAGATATTTTGATCAAACTTTATTTTTAATCTACATCTACAAAGGAAATCTATTACTACTTCTTCAAAAAATAAAAACCTCCAGTTTAAGTACTAGAGGTCTTCTATTTATTTCTTCAATCTCTCAATAAAATCCTGTAATTTATCAAGCGATTTCATGTTATGGTTACAAGCAACACCATCTTTGCAAATATAATTCCCCTTTTTAACAAACGTTCCTGGGATCTTTCCTTTTATTTCAACTAAAAACATCCCTACTTCTTCATGCCCATGACATAATGAACAAATACTTTTTTTATTTATGCTTTGGAACGTTCCTTGTAGACCAACGAACTTATTATTGTTTTTTGCAATTATAAATTTCCTGCTTGTTCCTTTATCAATCCAGCTTAAATAAGACGTTTCTTTCATATTAATTTCATCCATATCAGGAAGTTTTAATTTTTTCGCTTTTGGGAATAATTTTTTTAACGTTTGTGCTGTAACTTCCTGAAACGGTATTACATACGGATTTATTTTCAGTAAAAACGATTCTGCACCTTCTCTATTTTCAACTGTTAATACCGTATCAATTAACTCTTTCTGTTCATCCGTTAAATTCTCAAATACATGTATTATCTTTTCAATTGCAAGTGATTTTAACGCTTGAATTACTCCTCTATCATTTGCCGTCGCATGTCCATTTGCTAAAATATAAGCTTGTGACTTTATAAAATTATATTGATCACTTCTAATAAAAGCTTCCATCTTTATCACTCCATACAAATTGTTGATCTAGTTTTACTTTATTGTATACAATGATTCAGTTTTTTGATATGTAAAAGATAGTTTAGAAATGAAAATTACATAACTGCATCGATTATTTTCTACCGATTCATCTCCTGACAAAAGAAACCATCATCTGTTTTCCATTCCGCATATAGAACATCCTCAAATTTAGTAATTCCTTTTTGCTTAATTTGCTTATAAAGCCACCCTTCATCAAAACCCGCTTCCCTCAAATTATCCTTAACTACTTTCCCGTCACTAATTAATGAAATGGGTAAGTATACTGGCTTATGTTTTAAACTTAAATCATTTATATTGGGAGTTTCATATTTACTTTTTTTCAGAACGCTTATGTTTCCGTTAGGTTCCAATATCATATATTCAACTTCTCGGATTGAAAAAATATCTTTTTGTTGTCTTAGCATTTGCTGTAATTGGTTTATGTCCAAATGATTTGCACTTAATTGCTCTCGGTCAATATGCCCATTACGAATAATAATAGAAGGGTATCCTTCAAAAAACCTTCTTGTTCCTCTTATTTTTTGCGTTATCACTTCTATTGTGTAAATTAATATGACCCAAACAAATACTGAATATAAAATAGACCACACTTTAATTTTAGGATCATATATTGAATTTCCAACAAGCTCACCAAGAACGATAGCAGAAATAAAATCAAAAGGTGTTAGCTGAGATATTTGTGTTTTCCCTAATATTTTTGTAGCAACCAATAGAACAAAAAAACCAACTAAAAGCTCTATAGTTATTTGTCCGATATGATTCATATATGTTCACCTTTCTGCTTTACGAAATAAGACCCCTACTTTTCATCCACACGCTATGTATTCTATTTAGTAAAAGGACGTTGCATTTTTGGTATTATCTTGCCCACTCACACCCAATATATCCAATGCGTACAAAATAAAAAAGCCTGATTCACAATAACATATGAACCAGACCCTTTCACTTTTATTCACTTAGAATACACAATCTTTTTAATTGTTTCTCCAGAAAGAAAATACTCTTCTGCAAGTTGATGAATGGCAATTCCACTTTTAAATGCTTCTTTAATTGCTTTATTTCTTTCATCTAGTTGTTTTCTTCCGCCAGATCGTGTACCCCATTTATAATGTTTTGTTTCTTGTTTTGGAATGTAAATTGTTTCACCTTGTATATACTTTTGAATTTCAGCAATTAAACTTTCTGGTAAAACAGTCGCAGCTTTTACGTATTTCATTTCTGCTCGCCCCTTATTTTTATGGTTCATTTCAATAAGGTGCAAAGCCAAATATAAAAAATGATACGAGCTCATTTTGGCGATTGATTGTATATTACTTGTCTACCTCACGCAAAGTATCGCCATTTCCATACTTGGCTTTGCATGAGACGCTGCAGTGTCTGGCAATTGAATTGTAATCGCCATATAAACACCTCCTAATATACCTTTTGCATTTTATTATATGATAAATTTCCTCTCCTTGCATCTTCATCCCTTTTCAAAGCACCAAGTTACTTAGTTTGATATAATACTTTTTAATCAAATCAAAAATAAATGTGAGGTTGTATTATGAAGAAGAAAAAAATAATCATCATTATATTAGTTACACTACTTATTATTGTTATATCATTATTCGGCACGTACAAATTAATGAACGCAAGAAGCTTTCAATTATTTGGAGACTTAACAAATCGCATTGAAGCGAATGAAAAAGTGATTGCTTTAACTTTTGATGATGGCCCTACTAACAATGTAAAACAAATACTACCACTGCTAGATAAGTACAATGCGAAAGCTACTTTCTTTGTTATCGGAAATGAATTAGAAAACAATTTACCATTAGGTAAAGCGATTGTTCAATCTGGACACCAACTTGGAAATCATACATATTCTCATAACAGAATGGTTTTTAAATCACCTTCTTTTATTAAAGAAGAAATAGAAAAAACAAATTCATTAATTCGCCAAACAGGATTTACCGGCGAAATTGATTTTAGGCCACCCAACGGTAAGAAACTAATAGGACTACCATACTATTTAAACAAAAATAATATTGAAACTATCACATGGAATCTTGAGCCTGATACTTTTTATAAATCTGCGGCTGATAAAGTTGATTACGTCAATAAGAATATAAAACCTGGTTCTATCATTTTATTGCACTCTATGTACGATGAATCTAATGAAAATCTGCAAACCATTGAAGGTATTTTAGACTCTTTATCTAAAAAGGGGTATCAATTCGTAACAGTAAATGAACTGCAAAAAAGAGCAAAATAAAAAGGTAGCGTATCATACCACGATACGCTACCTTTCTTTTATATAATTCCAAGCACATTTAGGAATACGATAATAATCGCAATTGGTGCAATATAGCGAAGTAAGAATAACCATAATACGAATAGTTTATAGCCTTTATTTTTACTTACACCAAGCTCTTTCATTAATACATCTTTCTTCATTTTCAAGGGAACAAAGATGGAAACTAATAAAACACCAAGCGGCATTAGTATGTTACTAACCGCATAGTCTGCTAAATCAAAAATTGTTTTTCCAAATGGTTTCACATCGCTTAACAAACCGAATGATAATGCTGATGGTACCCCAACAACGAAAATTAATAATCCTACGATTAATGCCATTTTTTCACGTTTCCCTTTGCTTTTACCTTTTGTTGTTAAAGATGCAACGCTAATTTCTAGCATTGAAATTGCTGATGTAACAGTAGCAAAGAAGAATAGTAATAAGAAAACGATGAAGAATAATTTTCCGAACGCCATTTTACTGAAAATAGCTGGCAATATGATAAATAATAGTCCTGGTCCTTGAGATGGTTCCATTCCAAATGCGAACACAACTGGGAAAATTGCAAGTCCTGCAAGTAATGTAATAACAAGTGTTAAAGCTACGATAGAAAATGCTGAACGCGGTAAACTTTCTTCTTTCGGTAAGTATGAGCTATACGTTACCATAACGGCTACACCGACAGATAGCGAGAAGAACGATTGCCCCATTGCATATAAAATGATTTCTGATGTTACGTTTGAGAAATCAGGTTGTAAGAAGAATCGAACTCCTTCTCCAGCACCGTCTAACGTAAGTGCACGAACAATTAATACAAAGAATAAAACGAATAGCGCTGGCATGAAATATTTATTTACTTTTTCAACACCATTTTGTACACCTTTACTTACGATAAAAATAGTAATAAGGATGAATAATAGCTGTGATCCAACTGCTAAATACGGATTGGAAATGATTTCACCAAACGTAGCTTCGTATGCTCCATTTCCTTCCCATAGTCTACCTGTAATTGCATTCCATAAGTATAATAAAATCCAACCCCCTACAACACTGTAGAAAGAAAGTAATATGAAACATGTTACAATCCCTAATTTACCTAACCACGGCCATAACGTTTTAGGAGCAATCTCTCTATACGCATCAACAGCCTCTTTTTGTGTACTTCTTCCAATAACGAATTCAGCTAATAATAGCGGTAAACCAATTAATAATGTGAAACCGATGAAAATAAGGAAGAATGCCCCGCCTCCTCCGATGCCGGCCATATATGGGAATTTCCAAATCGCCCCAAGACCAATTGCTGAACCTGCTGCAGCTAATACGAAACCTAATTTCGATGTCCATTGCTGTGAATTCATCTGTTAATCTCCTCTCTGTATCTGTTTCAGTTTACAATTCGATATTTATATAATTCTATCTACACTCTTTTCTAATACGCCCACTTCCTCCCAAATAAAAAACGCCCCTACGTAAATACGTAGGGACGACAAAAAATATCGCGGTACCACCCTAGTTATGAAGATACAACAAAAGTAATCCCTAAATAAAAACGCCCCTACGCAAATACGTAGGGACGATAAAATATCGCGGTACCACCCTAGTTATGAAGACACAACAAAGTTAAGACCTAAATAAAAAACGTCCCTACGTAAATACGTAGGGACGATATATATCGCGGTACCACCCTAGTTGTGAAAAAAATCTTCACCACTTTATTTGATAACGGTATGCACTACCGTCTTTCATTTCCTCACAATGTGAGATTTATGAAAGATGCTCCAGGACGAACTTCATGAATAATCTATATACTGATTCACACCAACCATCAGCTCTCTGAAATAGGGAGATTTTCACTACTATACCCTTTCATTGCTCAAATATTATTTTCCGAATTGATTACTATCATTTTTATCATACATTAAAAATAGTGTCAACTTATATTTTGAAATTTTATGCATTACATTCTATTTTAAAATTCAAAATATGACTTTCAAATGAATAGTATTAGAACATTTATGGTTTATACTGTATTAACTTCTCTAACAGGTTTATAGTAGTATACGATAAAGTGAAACTTTAATCAGTGGGGGTTTTGTTCATCCCCCACTGATTATTAGCCTTCACCAATCGGGCGTTTACGGGCAGCCCGACTCCCACCTAACTTCTTTGCTCCAGTCGCATTTTGAGGTGGGAGTCTTACTGCCCGCAAATAGCGGGATAAATGCAAGGCAGCACGAGTAGGAGGAAAGAATTTTGTCTACTTCAAAAGTTTTAAAAGGTACTGCTTTATTAAGTGGTGCAACAATGATTTCACGAATTTTAGGTTTTATATACTTTTTCCCCTTCCAATTATTAGTTGGAACGCAAGGGGTTGCTTTATACGGATATGCATACTCTTGGTACGGTATTTTATTAAGCTTTTCAACAGCTGGTATTCCAATTGCCGTCTCAAAATTTGTTGCAAAACATAATGCGCTTGGTGATTATAGTACAAGTAAAAAATTGTATAACTCGAGCGTAAAATTGATGTTGTTTATGGGCTTTTTAGGATTTTTAACTTTATTTATTGGAGCACCGTACATATCACAATTTATCATTCGCTCGAAAACGCCAGATCCACAATTTATCGCCGACGTAACACTTACAATGCGAGCATTAAGTTTCGCGCTTATTATCGTACCAGCTATGAGTGTTACACGTGGTTATTTCCAAGGTTTTCAACATATGAAACCTAGTGCTGTATCTCAAGTTGTGGAACAAATTGCGCGCGTTGTTTTCATTTTAGTTGGTAGTTTTATCGTCTCCAAACTATTAGGAGGCTCAGTAGCTTCTTCTGTTGCAGTTGCTACGTTTGGCGCTGTTATCGGAGCAATTGCCAGCGTCTCTATTTTAATGCTGTACTGGAAAAAGTATAACGGATTAAAGCCTCCTGAAGGTGAATTAAAGTCAGGGGCATCCGATATTCCATTAAAAAATATTTACATGGAATTACTTCGATATGCAATCCCCATTGTATTTGTTGGTATTGCAATTCCACTCTATACGTTAGTAGATCAATATACCGTAGCTGATGTCCTTAGGGCGATGGGAGAGCCTTTAGAAACCGCGAATGCCGTTTTCGCTTATATAACGAACTATGCACAAAAGTTAATTATGATTCCAGCTTCACTTGCAACTGGTTTCTCATTAACAATTATTCCGGCTATAACGAAATCATTTACAAGCGGGAAACTAGAAGAATTACAAGGACAAATTTCAAAGATATTTCAAGTATTGCTATTCTTCACTATCCCAGCAGCATTCGGTTTAGCTAGTATCGCTTACGATGCATTCCGCATGGTTTATGTAAATCCTGAAATTGCACTTGGTGGATCACAATATTTAATTTCATTTGCACCGTCTGCTATATTAAGTGCGATTTTCACAGTTTCAGCAGCTATATTACAAGGCATTGATTATCAAAGAAAAACAATGATTGCATTCTCAGTCGGTATTCTCGTTAAAATTGTGCTGAACACACCACTTTTACACTTATTCGGTGGACATGGTGCTGTACTTGGAACAATTCTTGGATATCTAGTTTCAAATATTATTATGTTGTACTGCATCGTTAAGTTTGCGAAATTTAAAATTGGCGAAACAGCAAAAACAGTATTTCTTATTACGATTTACTCCGCGGCAATGTCTGCTGTTGTAATTGCATTAAGAGCATTTATAAGCTGGATTATTCCTGGCCAATCTTATGTAGAATCACTGATTATTGTATTTATATGCGCCTCAGCAGGAGGACTTGTCTATCTTCTATTCGTATTAACGAGTGGACTCGCTTCGCATATTCTCGGTAATCGTATTCAACGTTTACCTGTATTAGGAAAGTTAGTAAAATAAAAAACAAGAGATGTAACTCGTTGTTACATCTCTTGTTTTTTCACTTCGCATATTGAATACGCTTTTGTTGTTCAGCGATATTTAATTCCGGCGCATGTTGTTCTACTAAATGTGATACCTCTTCAATTAGCACTTCTAACTCCTGTACACTATACTCCGGTTTCCCTATCAACGTATTCGCCATACGCTCATATAGATTTTCAGGTTTGATAGTCATACGCTCTACATTATAAGCCATCCATTTAAATGCAGGATGGTGCACGTACATTCTATTCAAACCGAATAAAACACCGAATAAATCCCTTTGCACTTCACAAATGACATCATATAGCATAAGCCAATCTTTCCGTTTTAAAAGCGCCTCTCGATTATGCCAACGGTTACTAAACCAAAGATTTTCTGAGATCATCCTTTTCGCCAGTTCTTCTGGATATGCTTCAACCCTATCTTTTAGAGCATGTACTTTCACTTTTCCATACAAACTCACACCATCATGAACCGATGATACAATACATTGTTTCTCATAATTTATATCATACTGCTCTACAACTTCTGAAATAACCTTTTCTACTGTCACTGTTAAAAAATTACTAATCTCTAGTTTAATTCCTTCTTTCGTCAAATACGTTTCCGACCATTCTTCTTCCTCGTATGGATGATATGACAAAATTGTTCCACCAATATTGTTAATCGGACCTAGACGATCTTCATCCTCTGGTGGTGTTGACCATAAAATATGTAATTCGATATCCGAATGTTCATCTTCTAATTTTCTCGCTACAGAGCCTGCTAAAATAATAGCTTCGACTTTCGGGTTTTCCCTATAAATCTCCGACATTTCTATCGCTTTCTCTTTTAATCCCATCTCATTCCCCCCTATAACTATACCCTTCTCTTTTTTATATTTATCTATTTCAATTTTACATCTTGCATTCCCTTTACCACTTTCAGCTTTTCAAAATTCATTTAATCAAATTTCTACCCAATAACGCTGCACAATTTCGCCAGAATTAGAAGAAACTACTTCATTTTCTAATACACCGCCAACCTTCTGTATTGTTTTAGCCGAACTGATATTTGATTTATCGCAAGTTATTAATACTTTCTTTAATCCTAATTTTTGCGCCTCAACTAATGCAAGTTGCAGTTGCTCAGTTGCATAGCCTTGACGACGTTTATGAGGATGCACACTATAACCGATATGTCCACTCTCCATCATCAATTCTGGCGTTAAGCGATGACGAATATTAACAAACCCGACTATTTCTCTACACTTAAAAACTGACTAGACGGCACTCGATTAGGCGGTAAGTTTTCTCCCAATTCTTGTATACTCAATTTTTCAAACCATTCACCAATAGAATTGAAATTTTGTAAAGAACAACTACCGTGCGGTTGTTCTCCTGACTGTAAAAATGCCTGCCTATACTCTATAATTTGTTCGCTATATTCATATGTTGGTTTCAATAGCTTCATTGTCATTCTCCCCACTCACCCATTCTCTATTTTTCTAAAAGAAGCACCTTAATAGCGGATTTTCATCCTTACTATTAAGGTGCCTCTATCACTTTTATTCAAATAGCCCCATACTTAAATAACGTTCCCCTGTATCCGGTGCAATACATAAAACTTTTTTACCAGCACCTAGACGCTTCGCTATCATAATTGCGGCGTAAACAGAGGCTCCTGAAGATGGCCCTACTAGTAATCCTTCTTGTCTTGCTAAGTTCCTCATTGTAGTTAATGCCTCTTCATCTGCAATTTGAATAATTTCGTTATACACTTCTGTATTTAAGTTTTTTGGAATAAAACCAGGACTTGTTCCGACTAGTTTATGAGGGCCTGGAACACCACCAGATAACACTGGTGACCCTTTCGGTTCTACTACTGCAATATATAAGTTTGGTAGTTTCTCTTTTAATGTTTCACCGGTCCCTGTAATTGTTCCACCTGTTCCTGCGGTTGCTACAAATGCATCAAGCTCTCCATCCATTTGTTCATAAATTTCAAGTGCAGTCGTATAACGATGAACATCCGGATTTGCTGGGTTTTCAAATTGCTGCGGAATAAAACTATTTGGAATTTCTTTTTGCAACTCTACCGCCTTTGCAATTGCTCCTGGCATTCTTTGTTCTGCCGGTGTTAAAACTACTTCTGCGCCGTATGCCTTCAATAAATTAATACGCTCTTTGGACATATTGTCTGGCATAATTAAAATTGCTTTATATCCTTTGGCTGCTGCATTCATCGCTAAACCAATTCCTGTATTGCCACTCGTCGGTTCAATAATTGTATCCCCCGGCTTAATGAGGCCGTGTTCCTCCGCAATATGAATTAAACTATAAGCAGCACGATCTTTCACACTGCGTGACGGATTAAACATTTCCAGTTTTACATACACATCCGCTGCGTCTTCTGGAATAAATTTAGATAATCGAACGACAGGTGTATCTCCTATTAATTCTGTAACGTTTTCACATACTTTCATAGCGCATCTCCTATTCTATCGTTTTCTTATCATTTGGCAGTAACCATGAAGTTAGTCCAATTAATGGTAAACAACTACATAATAGCATAATAAACTGAAGACTATACATATCAGCCAATTTCCCAAGAACTACAGCACCTAATGCTCCAAGTCCAAACGCAAGGCCGACAATTAAACCAGATACCATTCCAACTTTCCCTGGAACAAGTTCTTGTGCATATACAACGATTACACTAAAACTACTAGAGCTAATAAATCCAATGCATAAAAATAACGGTACAACCCACATAAGAGAAACGTGAGGTAACAATAGTGCTAGCGGCGCTGAACCGAGCATCGAAAAGACAATGATCTTTTTCTTACCGAATCGATCCGCTAGCGGACCACCAAAGAAAGTACCTAATACACCAGCAATCATAAAAGCGAAGACGAAATACTGTGCATTTTTTATAGATAAACCGTAATGCTCTATTAAATAAAATTGATAGAAATTCCCGATACCAGCACCGTACCAAGAACGTACGAATGTTAGAAAAACAAGAAGTATAATAACAAATTTAATGTGCGTACCTACAATCGCATTTTCAGCCTCAAGTGCAGCCCTCTTTTTCCTTCTTACAGCACCAGTCGCTAATTCATTTTTATACCAATTTGAAACAAAAAATAACAATACAATCCCTACCGCTGCGAAAGCAGTAAAACCTAGAGAACCAATTTGACCTAGTGGAACGAAAATGAGCGCTGTAAAAATAGGTGCTAGCGAATTCCCTGTATTTCCTCCCACTTGATAAATCGCTTGTGCTAAACCACGTTTGGCACCTGCCGCCATATAAGCAACTCGGGCACCTTCTGGATGAAAGACTGCGGAACCTAATCCAATAAATAAAACAGAAATAATAACAATAATAAAATTCGGGGCAAACGCGAGCCCAATCATCCCAAGCATGCTCGAAAACATACCGAGTGGTAATAAAAATGGTGACGGCTTCTTATCTGAATACATACCAAAAACCGGCTGCATAATCGATGACGTCATATTTAACGCGAACGCTATCCACCCTACTTGCATGTAGGATAAATTCATCGTTTTTTCCAAAATAGGAAACAACGCTGGCACAACTGCTTGCATCGAATCATTCAAAAAATGTCCGAAACTAATCGCAAATAATATTCGATATATCGTCGGTGTTTCTACTGTATTTTTTTGTGAAACTGCCTGCATATACGAATCGCTCCTTCCTGTACAAAATATATATTTATTACATTAAGTGTAATAAATTCTGAGTTTTGAAACATTTCTATTCTATACTGGTTTCATTTCTTTTTCCAGAAATTCAACTTGTACAAAATATATATTTTTTCTATATGCTTTGTCGGATTTATTTATATGAACTCTTTGTATTTTCTTTTATACTGGGACAGGATGAAAGGAAGGCTTGCAACTATGAAGAAAAAGACGATCCTAAAACATATTAGGATCGCCTTTTTTTATTAAATAGAAAAACGCTTATATTTCTCATAATCACTCGTCTTACATTCTAGTGCCATTTTCGTACCTTCGTTTTCATAACTCGTAGATAAAACGTGTGAATGATTGTTGAAATACGAAACTACCTGTCCTTGATCATATGGAATTAACATTTCACACTTCGTATACTCTTTATAAATGTGTGAACGAACCACTTCTACAAGCTCTTCAATTCCAACATGTTTCTTCGCAGATAGATAAACGCGATCTTCTTGCACTTTCGGAATTTCAACATCTACCAAATCTGATTTGTTATATGCATAAATCGTCGGGATATTTTTCACGCCAATTTTCTTTAACGTTTCATTTGTAATATCAATTAATTGCTCATAATTGGGATTTGAGTAATCTACGACGTGAATGAGTAAATCTGCTTCCGCCACTTCCTCTAGCGTTGAACGAAATGCTTTCACAAGATGATGCGGTAATTTACTTACAAATCCAACTGTATCCGTTAATAAAAATGATTTATTATCTGGCAACTCAATATTTCGTACAGATGTCTCTAACGTCGCAAATAACATATCTTTTTCAAATACTTGTTTCTCTACAGTTCCATTAAAAATTTCAAGCATCGTATTCATTATCGTTGATTTACCTGCATTCGTATATCCTACTAATGACACAACTGGAATTTCATTTTTCTTACGTTGTTTACGCTGCGTTTGGCGCTGCGCAACAAGTGCTTCTAATTCTTTATTTAGAGTCGCAATTTGTTCTTCAATTTTACGACGATCTAATTCCAACTTCTTCTCACCGACACCTTTATTTTTCGTGCCAACTCCCCCGCTTTGTCTTCCTAAAGATTCACGAAGACCGATTAAACGAGGCATCATGTACTGAAGATGGGCCACTTCTACTTGCAACTGCGCTTCTTTCGTTTTCGCACGTTGCGCAAAGATATCTAAGATTAAAATGGTACGATCA
Organism: Bacillus altaicus; assembly: GCF_042136375.2. Classification (NCBI taxonomy): domain Bacteria; kingdom Bacillati; phylum Bacillota; class Bacilli; order Caryophanales; family Bacillaceae; genus Bacillus; species Bacillus altaicus. Next base: position 3,697,030 of record NZ_CM143394.1, read on the forward strand.
ATTACTTTACAATCTAAATCCTCTTCTAAATTTCGAATTTGTGAAGGAGATAATTCATCATTAAAGATGACCATATTTGCATCTGCTTCTTTCACATACGCTGCTACTTCTTCAATCTTCCCTTTTCCAATATAATGCGACGGATTTACTCGTTGTAAATTTTGCGTCACTTGACCGATTACTTCCACATCACAAGCTTCCGTAAGATTTGCTAACTCTTCCATCGAATATGCAAAATCAGCTTCCTTACCTAAATTTACTCCAACTAATATTGCTCTTTGTAATAATTCTTCCATATATTTATTCCTCCATTTCGATTACGCAAAATAAAAAACACAGGTCACTGCCTGTGTTTTCGTAAACGGATAAGGGTTCACCAAAGAAATAGAAGAAAGCAGTGCTTTCGTCCTATATCATGGTCAAAAAGTCCTAAGATAGTATACGTATCCAACAAGTGTTCACCTATACTAGCCCATTCTATTTATAAAGGCAAAACAAAAAGAGGGCGTATTCGTCCCTCCCTCTTTTTCACATATAAGCTTAATAAAGGGTTCCTTTAAAATAGGCAGACCAATCCCGTTCACTCTGCACACAGACAGAGTCTTTGAGCGCTATTCAATTATCGGCACAAAGTATTGAGACGTAATCTGATTAAGATCAAAGGAAGCCCCTCCGTTCATTTTAAGTTACATAAAGTGTAGCATAAGTAATTCGCTTTCACAAGATTAAACCAACTATAGAAACAGAAAGAAAATCTTTATATTTTTACTTTAATCGTCATTTTTTGCGAGTTCTTCTCACAATGAAAATAACAACAGCAATTATCAATAACAGACCGATGGAAATGATAGCAACTTGCCACCAACTTAAGCCACTCACCATCTCCCCTTTTAAATCCACTTTCTTCGTTGGAACATGCTCTTTTGTAATATGACTTAAAGCCACTTTGTCCGCCCCTGCCTCATCCAATCTCTTCGTTCTACTACAACTATGTGTGTATAATTGTTTTTCTGATTCTCTTTGAGAAGAAAATACTAAGTACTCTCCTCCTTCTACAAAGTGAAACACACAATCACCACCATTTGTATATACGATAATTTGCGAAGAAGTTGTCCCTTTCCAAATTTTCTTCACTTCAAATAACACTTCAATTCCACCCCCTTCTTTCCTTCCAACCTCAATTACTTTACCCTCAAACACTACATCATTTTTTTGAAATGCATCTTCTGCTGATACGTTAATACAATCACAAGCATAAGATTTTTCTGGAAAAATAATAAGAATAAAGCTACAAATAATGACAACAGGAAACATGTGTAAAATTCTATTCAAGGAGCTCACCTCTCTTCATTATCAATTTTAGAAACTTCTCGTATATTATTTTTACAACACTCGCCAAATTCCTTCATAGTAAGTTAAGCATTATCGTTTCAATACAACAAAAGTCTATATTGACATTTTTAAAACCTGGTATTAGTATCAGATTGCAAAATAAAAATTAGGAGATGATCCTATGCATTCTAAATCTCGTATTACTGCAATTGGTACTTATGTTCCAGATCAAATATTGTCTAATAACGATTTAGAAAAGAAGGAAAATTAAATAATGGAGATACACTTTTACTATATGGACTTGGCGGCGGCCTTACGCATTTAGGACTTATCGTGGAGTGGGATTTAAACTGAAATTTCCTTTTATACAACTAACATTACGGTAAATGAAATTATATAAACGATTTTCTGAATTTATCTATCACAACTCAAAGTATATCAACGATTCCAGTTCAACTATTAGTTAATCACAAAAAAGCTGCATTCAAAGATTGGTTACCTCCCTTTGAACGCCGCTTCTTTTATCTAAATTTTATTTACCTGTCCGAGACCATATCACAACTGGAATAAGCAGTAAGGCTATAGCTCCTCCCGCTAATGATAATGCCGCATAACTTGAATTAGCTACTATCATTCCTGACATTGCTCCACCAGAAGCTCCAGCTAGTGCAATAAATACATCTACTTTCCCTTGTATTTTTGCACGTGTGGAAGGCTCCGTTGAATCAACAATTTGAGCAGTACCACTTATTATTCCGAGGTTCCATCCTAATCCAAGTAAAGAAAGTGCTACAACTAATAGTATTAAAGAGTCGTTTGGTGCCATCGCAGCTAGTACACCGGCAGCAAGCAATATAACTCCACCAGCTATACTCATCGCTGTCCTGCCAACTTTATCAATCAAAATTCCTGTAACAAGTGACGGAAGGTACATTGCCCCTACGTGGAATCCAATGACTAGCCCTACTTCACTTAGTCCATGACCATGGTGTCCCATATGTACTGGAGTCATAGTCATAATCGCAACCATAACTACTTGAGTAAGTATCATAACGATTGCTCCGACGGTAATGCCCCTTTTATTTTCTAACGTTTCATTAGTTACCGATTGTCCTTTATATGTATGTTCCTGTTTATATCTTTCTATTATGTTAGCAATAATTAACGGATCTGGACGAAGCAGAGCGAAAAGTACAAGTCCCGCAAGTATAAATGCCGCTGCCGATAATATGAACGGACCAGCTAGTTCAGGAATTCCAATTGAATGAGCAAAATTGCCCATTACACCTACTAAATTCGGTCCCGCTACTGCACCGAAAGTCGTCATAACCATTGTAATACTAACTGCGGTTGCTCGTTGCTTCTTATCTGCTAAATCTGTACCTGCATAACGAGCTTGTAGATTCGTAGCTGTACCCGCACCATAAATAAGCAAAGAAACAAGTAAGAGAATAGTACTATTTGTTAAAGCTGCCATTACAACTCCAATAGCTCCAAGTCCCCCTACCATAAAACCTGTTGCAAGTCCTACTCGGCGCCCATATCGTTGCGAAAGCTTTCCTACTACGAAAGCCGCTATCGCAGATCCCAATGTAAACATAGCAGCCGGTAATCCTGCATATGCATCTGTTCCAAGCATTTGCTGTGCAAGAAGTGCACCTACTGTAATTCCAGCAGCTAATCCCGCTCCGCCAAACATTTGTGAAATACTTACGATTAGTAACGTTCGTTTATATAATCTTTGTTGGTCTTCTTCTGTATACATATGGTTACTTATTGAAGCATCCGCCTTACCTAGCATTTTCTCACCTACTTAATAAAATTCATTACTCTTATTAATGTACTATATTTTCATAATTAATGATAATTGTATTCATTACTTTATCATTGACTCATCTTATCAAGTTGTGGTAACATACAAAATCTACATTTCATTAAAGAACTACCAAAGTTAAATCATTTAAGCTTCGTGGATTCTAATGTTGTAGATGGTAATATAGATCCTTGCGTCGGAATTGGTTTTGTTGGTTTTAATAATAAAAGGCATTATAGTCATAAGTTTAATGAACTAAACCCAGATCTTCCATACTAGTGTAAAGAAAACAGGCTAATTTCAGCCTGTTTTCTTTACACTTCCCCTGCTATTCTTCTTCCTCTTCTTTTACTTAAAGATTTCCCTTCCCAAAATAACAAACTTACTAAAGCACAAACTAAAATAATTGGAACACTCGCTTTATATAAATCTGTAAAACTCATAGCCATCTGATTCTGAGCATAATGATTCACGTCATTTGAAAATACGAGTATTTCTTTCTTTATATTCTCTTCTTGTTTTTCAACTTCTTTTGTTACTCGATTCGTAACTTCTTCTCTTTTTATCTCTCTATATTCTACTGGAACTTCACTTAATACCTCATCCACTTTTTGATGAATTAATTCGTCTTTTTTCTCTTTATTTAATCCCACCAATGTTTCATTTTGTTTCTTTTCTACATTTGTTTCTATACTTTGTTTCTCTACTTTTTCTTTTGTTACTTGTAATATCTCATCTTGCTGAGCACTAACCACATGAATATTACGCACTTTTTTTTCTGCATAATGATATACATTCTCTTTATTTATAGATAAATTGTGAGTTAAGTTAGATACGAATATCGCTACCGCTAATACAATACCTACTTGCCGTAACATCGATACAACACTTTGAGAAGCAGTTAATAATTCCCCTTCAAACGAAGATGCACTTAAAACCGTAATTGGACCTACTACTAAACCATATCCAACACCTAATATCATACACGGAATAATAATTTCTATATTTGTTGAATTGATGCCAATCATTTGCAACCAATAGTAGGATAGACCCATAACAAGAAACCCTGACAAAATAATAGTTACTTTTCCAAATTTTTTAATTAAAGTTGCTGCAACCGGTGAGACAAAAAATATCATTGCTGAAATAGGTGTCACTAAAAAAGCAGCTTCAATTTCCGTTCGGTATTGTATTTTTGTTAAGAATGTTGGAAGCAACACAGTTACTCCAATTAAAAACAAATTACTTAATACAACAACTATAGACGCTCCTACAAACATTCGATCTTTAAATAATTTTAAATTCACCATCGGATTATGAATCTTTCGTTCCACTAAAACAAATAGAATAAGAGAAATAGTGCTAATTGCATAACAAGACCAAGCGATATTACTTTGCCATCCCCACGTATTGCCTTTCACTAATACGAGAGTAAAAGAAAAAATCGCTAAACTACTTAATATAAGTCCAATCCAATCAATTTTTGAAATAATACGTTCTTCATTTTTTACTTGTAACATAATACAGCATAAAATGATTCCAAGAATACAAATCGGAACATTGACGAAGAACACCCATCTCCATCCTACATTTTGCGTAATAATTCCGCCTATTACCGGACCAAGTGCAGCTGAAAATCCTTGCGTTACTCCTAAAATAGCAAGTGCAACATGCCTCTTTGCTAACGGCATAGCTGATACACCAATTACCATACTTGTCGGAAATAAAATTGCTGCTCCAACACTTTGTATAAAACGAGAAAAAATGAGGAAGTCACCTGTATTAGCAAAAGCACAAAGTACTGACCCACCACCGAAAATCACCAAACCAAGAATATACATCTTTGCTTTTCCAAAAATCTCAGCTATCCGTCCTAGCGGAATTGCGAGTACTGCAATAGTCATTGTATATACATTTAATACCCATGACATCTTTTCTAATGAAGTATTCACACTTGTTTGTATAGCTGGTAAAGCTATATTCATAATCGTTGTATCAATCATACAAAGAAAAATACCTAAGCACATTAAAAAGACAATTTTCAGTCCCTTTGATTGCTCCATGTTCATCTACCCCTTTATTTATTTTGAACACATTTTTCATTCTTCTGTTTTATTATTTTCTTTCGTTTCTAGCTGCTCTAATTTTCTCTTCAGCGTCTCTACTTGTGCACTATATGTTGCAATACCTACATCAAGCGAAATTTCTTCAACAAACGTAATACCTTCTCTCCATTTTTCATATTTCAAGCGAAGGTCCGCAATGTACGCTTCTTTCCTTTCAATTTCGTCCTCAATCCATTTTTTCACCTTCGCACCATCACTATAATTACCAAAATACATCCTCATTAAAAAATCTGAACGTAAAATATCTTTCTCTACATCTGTTTGCATGTATTGATAAAACTCTTCACGCCCTTCCTCTGTAATAAAGTACATTTTCTTATTTGGTTTCCCTTCTTGCATGATAACCTCTTTTTTTATTTTCCCCTCTTTTTCTAACTGACGTAACGTTGGGTAAATCATTCCAAAGCTTCCATCAAAAAAATGAGTAAATACGTCTTCAAAAACGATTTTAATATCATAACCAGACAATTCTTTTTGCATTAATAAGCCTAAAACAACATCTCTTCCCTTCAAATTAAGACCCCCGCATAGTATATAATCAACATTCATATTAACAATGTTAATATGAATGTTGATTATATACCTTATTTTACAAATTGTAAAATGTTTCTAAATAAAAACTACCTTGTAATTTGATTAAAACAAATTACAAGGCAGCCCCTATACAAACTTTACTTTTTAACCCCTACATCTTGCACAGATTTAATGTCCTTTTTCTTTCCTTCTTTTATTTCATTATAATAAAAAGGTAATTCTATATTATGTTCTAAGAAATACTCCTCAATTAATGAAATAATCACTTTTAATGTTTTCAAACGGGCGTATAATTTATCATTACTCGCAATAATATGCCATTTAGCATTCGGTTTATCTGTGTTTTCAAACATGTCTTCCGTTGCTTCGACATACTCATCCCATTTTTCACGATTACGCCAGTCTTCATCTGTAATTTTCCATCTTTTAAGAGGATTAGTCTCTCTTTCCTTAAATCTCTTCAACTGTTCGCCTTTACTAATATGATAGAAAAACTTCCCTATTATGTAATGATCATCTGTTAATAGTTTTTCGAAATCATTAATTTCATCATACGCTCTCGTCCATTCTTCTTTTATAGCAAAACCTTCAACACGTTCAACTAATACACGCCCATACCATGAACGGTCGAATATAGTAATTTGCCCGTACTGAGGAAGTTTCCGCCAAAAACGTTGCAAATAATGATACCGTTTTTCATGAGGAGCAGGCGCGCCAATTGGATTTACTTGGAATCCACGTGGATCAAGATGTTCAGTCACTCGCTTAATCGCTCCGCCTTTACCTGCCGCATCCCAACCTTCCATAACCATCATAACGGCTATTTTCTCTTCTTTTAATATTTGCTGTAGTGCCAATAAGCGCATTTGATATTTTTCCAGTTTCTTATTGTACTTAGATTTTGATTCAATTCTTTTCGTTAAATCTACTTTAGCAAGATGCTCTTTTTCCATAATGCGAATCCCCCTTGTTATATGACAATGTTATTTTAACATATTTATTGGTAATTTTTTCATATTATTATTCTTTTGATTCATACGTAAGACTCTCCATCTTTAGTTCAATAAATTGATACAAAAGCGTGATATACGTACCAACAAACAGATGTAATTGAACGCTAGACACAAAAAATGCTGTGTAGAAAAATCTCTACACAGCTTCCTTATCTAATTCCCCTTAATATATCACTTTAATAGCATTTATCTTTTGACACATCCACTTATACTACAAACTAATTACCGGTGGAATACCTGCTTCCGGTAAAAAATAAGCAAACACTGTAAAGCCGATAATTAATATTGCAAATAACGACGTTACAACTCCAACCGGTATTGTAAGAAAGATAGCAGTCGAACTTTTCCTTATAGAGAAAATAATTGAATATATCCCGATTAATAGACTTAATATTGCTACACTTATATACACAACTACCGCATACCAAAGATTAACTTCCAATAAAACACCCGAAATAAATATATACAAAAATAATAATTGTAGAAAAATACTACTCCCCGTGCTTACTAGTACTTTCAATATAATGTTCTCCCTTACAATTCACTTTGACTGGATTTGATGTGTATCAGCATATGGATCGCGTATATACCAACTATTAAGCAGACGTGTCAAGTATAACCGTAGCGAATACTATAATGATTCCTAAGCCGAGACTCATACTCATACCCCTATCACCTTACATTATATGGTATATTTTCTCGAACAGAGCGAATAATAACAAATAACTTTGTTAAAGAATGGGGGTTTTTCAAAATGAAACGAAAAATAATATCTCTTTTTTCCCTTATCTGCTTAGCACTACCAATACAAGCTAGTGCATACACATTTCAATCACTACCAACTGCGTCAAAGTCTAAACAGTGGTATATCGAAATTGACAAATCTCATAACTCAAACAAGCAAGCGGTGCAGCCAAAACAAGGTGTATATGATACGTATAGTTTACTCTTAAAAAATATTGGTAATGATGTATCAAATGTATCCGTGGAAATACTTGATAATAACCCTACATCTAAAGCTACCTTTAATCCTACTACATCAAATAACAACGTTTCAAAAAGTCATACAAGTTTTGATTACATGGTGTTCCCATTAGACTTTAATAGCCATAATTTCAAAGTCGTCATTACTTGGGAAGAAAAGAATTTCTCTTACAACGGCCATCCAGTACATGAGGGTAAAAAAATGAAGCAAACATTTGTGTTTAACGAAGAGTAAGTCCTAATTTGATTAGGGCTTACTCTTTATTTACAAAACCAGATTGAATTGCTTCTGTCACTTCTTTTGCAATATGTATTTTTGTAGCGTCTGCACAAATTTTTTTGTCCCAAACATGTACGGAAGGCTCTTCATTAGACAAATGTTTAATTAAGATGAATCGATTATATGTCATTTTATTTTCTATAGGGGTAGCAATATACACCGTAAAATTCTTTGCTTCAAATACCTTTTCTTCCACAACGTATTTACATCCCAACTCTGCTACTACTAAATCGTTTAGGTTTTCTATAGTCATATACCATATCCCCCTTTTAGCCTACATGATCAATCGAACCGCCGAATACTTGGTACAGACAATGCCACTCCAATTGTTATGAGTACTAAAATAGCTAGCATTATAATTGTTATCTTTCCACCTATTACAGTAGCTAACCAGCCTACAACCACATACCCTAATGGCAATAAAGCAAATGAACCTAACATATCAAGGCTTGCCACTCTTCCAAATGCTTCTTCTGGTACAAGCTCTTGTAAACTTGTTTCCCAAATGAGCCCAAATATCATAATACCGAATCCTTCAATTGCCATTAATCCAATTAAGGCAGGTGCCCAAGAAACGAAAGGCATAATTAATAGTGCCATTCCACTTATTAAAACACCGCCATACGCAAGTAATCCTCTCTTATGCCACTGCTGCCTCCCACCAAAAATTAGCGCTGCAATTACAGCTCCAGCACCAGAAGCAGCCATACCCAATCCATATACATAAGCTTCAAAATGATGATGAACATTAAACAACCATGGAATTAATACAACGATAATGCCTGCATAACAAATATTAACGAAAGAAAAAACTAGAATAGTAATCCACAACCACGGATGGCTTTTTAGAACAAGAATCCCTTCCATAAAATCTTGTTTGTAATTGACTTTATACCTTTCAAATTTCTGTACTTTATTAAACTTTATTTCTTTTAAAAATAATAAACATACAAATGATAGCAAATACGTTGCTGCATCTAGTCCGAAACCTATCCCTGCAGATGTAACTGATACTATTAACCCACCAAGTGCTGGGCCAATTAATCGTATGCCTTGATTACTCATTTGCGTTAATGCGTTAGCTGCATTTCGAATTTCCGGTACAAATACTTTCGCTCTTACAGCCGCATACGCCGGCTGAAATATACCTTCCATAAGTCCATATAATGCAACGAGTACATATAATAGCGTAATCGTTAACAAATCCATAAATATAAGTGTTGCAAGTAATAGCATTAATATGCAGCGGATTATATCTGTAAATAACATCAATTTCACCCGGTCAATTCGATCCACGACTAATCCAGCAAATGGTAACGCAAGAATATTAGGAAGCATGTACATTGCCATAGTCATTCCCATTACAACTGTTGAACCAGTTAATGAATACACAACGACTGGCAGAATAACCATCGTTATCGAACTACCTAAAGTCGAAAGTAATTGCCCAATCCATAAAAACTTAAAGTGTGGTGACACTTTAACTGGCAATAACAATTTACCGACATAACCTAAATTTTTCTCTGTTGGTATTTCTCCTTGCATATCTCTCTCCTCTTTTCAAATTTAGTTAATATCTAAGATTAAACACAGAAAATTCAATCTTTAATACCTTTAATTATATATGAAACTGTTAAATTATTGGTAAAAATACAAAAAAGAAAATCATAATGAATCTACAAATATTAAGTGTTGAATATAAATAAAAAAGGTGTTTTCATATATGAAAACACCTTTCCACTTTATAATTTTAAGTTCTTCTTCAATGTCCAATACTTTTCTTGAGCATTTTCAAGCGAGAACTCTACCCAGCCATTTGGATCTTCACGATATACATTTACTTTTGTACCATTCTCTAATTTTCCAACTTCATTTTGTGTAACGTTTGGTACACTCTTAATTGGATTGTTAAACGGGAATGGAACTTGATAGTAAGACCCTACCGACTGAACAGTAGTTTTTGCGTCTTTTGCATAATCTTTATATGGAATTTCTGCGCCTAATGCCTCTACATTTAATGTATTAGGGTTTTTCGATAATCGTTTTACATTTTGATAATCTTTGTTATTGAAAGGCTTAATACGTTCCATAATATTAGCGATTTTGCCAGCCCATTCTTTATCAGTTGAATACATTACATTCATCGCAGGTAATGTGTAACCTTTGAAATACTTAGCACCTTGTTCTAAGTAATTCTTTCTCACATAATCAGCATTGTATGAAATACTTAATCCATAAGATGGTAAATATTTTGCATGTGCGAATGGATCCCAATCATACGCTCGTAGTCCAAATAAATTATGTTTACGATATGCAATTTCTGATTTCCCGTATCCAGACTCTAAGATTGCATGTGCTGCTAAATATAAAGAGTTCACGCCATACTCGTTTTGTGCTTTAATAAAGTCTTGTCCAACTCCAACAAGCGGACTATCGGGATGATATCTTTTAATATAATTATCAATCTCTTGAGCTGTTACATTAGAAGGTAATGTTACATCTAAATCGATATATGATGCCATGGCGTTATATAAAAATTGTGCATATTCTTCCCGTGTTAAAACACCTGTTGGATTAAATGCACCAGCTCCATTACCTGCAGCAACACCGTTAGACTCTAATGCACTAATCGCTTCATTTGCCCAATGATCTTTCGGAACATCATTAAATGTATGATTAGCTTTTACTTTTAGTTTAAAGGCTTTCTGTAAAATTACAGCCATTTCAGCACGAGTTACAGATTCTTTCGGTCTAAATGTTCCTTTACCATTACCTACGAAAATCCCCATATCTGTTAAAGCTAAAATTTCTTTTTGGAACATTGTTGTCCCTTCGTTAATATCAGAGTATGGATTTTTATATTCGCTTTTCGCTTCTGCCTTTAACGCACGATACATTAATGCAGCTACTTGCTCACGAGTTACAACATCCCCGAATCCAAACTTCCCATTATCATATCCTGCAATAATTTCTTTTGACGTTAAATTAGTAATTGCTTTATACGACCAATGACCTTTCGGAACGTCTGGAAAATCTTTTTCAGCTGCAAATGAAGTTGCCGGAGCCATCACTACTTGAAGTGCGACTGTCACTGCTAACACATTAGAAATAATTTTTTTCATATTTTTTAACACGTTATGTATATGCTTGTCCCGTGTTAACTTGCCTCCCTTTATAATAAAATTTTCCCTATTAAACTAACAAACTCTTAATTCAATTAATTAGTCAACAGTAAAAGTATACGTGATAAAAATAAACTAATCTACCATTATTTTATTTATAATCAGCATAATACGATATATCTTTTTATTTCGATACAAAATTATATAAACTCATATAAAAAGCCCATCTCTATATAGACGATGGGCTTAGCAAACGATATTTTTTTATTTAGCTAAACGATACTTTGAAACATTGAAACCTTTCCACTCATAATAATCTAAAATACCAGCATAAATTGCCTCTGCAGCAATTTGCCTTCCTGATTCAGTAGCTAATTTTCCATTATCTATATTATTATCTATAAAGGCAAGCTCTGTTAAGACTGCTGGTACTGTATTTTTATTTACTACATAAAATGAATGATCATCTTTTATATTTCTATCTCTTGTATGTAGTGCTTCTACTACTCGTTTTTGAATTTTTTGTGCTAATACTTCGCTATCCTTTTCAATCTGTGTCTCTTCCCCAGACTTGGATTTTTTATAATAATATGTTTCCGTTCCATGACCATCATGATTTTCAGAAGAGTTTGCATGAATGCTTACAAATATATCTCCATTGTTCTCTTGACCAAATTTCACTCGATTCACAAGAGATTCATTCTTGTTACTTCCTGGATTTCCGTTCTCTTCACGTGTTAACAAAGCTTTTAAAGGTGTATTTTTTTCTAACAACTTCTGTAATCTTAAAGATGTATCAAATACAATTTCACTTTCCTTTACACCTTGCCCTGGATTCCCTGGATCAAATCCTCCATGACCAGGATCAATAATAACTACCTTTTCCACTAATGGATTTCCAACTTTAATTGAATCAGCCTTTTTAATAAATTGAGCTGCTTCTGCTTTAGTTAGAATTTTTTCAGGCTCCCATTTGTTACCAGTACCAACAGAAATCCCCAATTCAACTAGGATGTTAGCTTTTGCTTTACCCCAGCTTTTTTCTAAATCACTGAATTTAGTTGCTGGAGTACCGTTTACTTTAGAATCTAATTTGTAAGCTTCTACAATAAGAGATGCCATTGAAACGCGGTCGATTTTTCCAGTTGGATCGAATACGCCGACATCTTTCCCTTTAACAACACCAGCTTTTTCTACAGCTGCGATGTATGGGGTATACCATCCGTTTTGAGAGTCACCGAAAGATGGTTTAGCATCTTTATCGAATGGTAAGTTTAAGATTTTAGCCATCATTGTAGCTGCTTCTGCACGAGTGATCTCTTTTCCAGGCTCGAACATTCCTTTCTCGTTACCTGTAACTGCGCCTTTTTCTGCTAAGTAGTTAATAGAATCTTCTGCCCAGTGTTTAGCTGGGACATCTGGAAATGTTTTTGTTTGTGCGAGACTGCTAGATGAATAAGATAATATACTAGCTGCGATTACTCCTGCTGCGATTATTCTATTTTTCATAGAATATATTCCCCTCTCAAGTACAATATTTTTATATAACGGAATAATTATAGTTCTGAAAATTAGTAATAGTCAATCGTAATTTGTATAATTTTGTCTTATTATTGTATTTTTTGGAACGAATAACTATAGTTAAACTATAAGATACTCATTTTATAAGAGGAGAGATTCGCATGAGTACGAATTGGAAAAGTATCGAACACCGCATTTATACAATGTGTATGATTCAGCGTAATAACGAAGTATTACTAATACAACGGCCAGATCATCTAGGTTTCCCTGGTTACATCGCTCCGGGTGGAAAAGTAGATTTCCCAGAAAGTATCGTTCAAGCTGCTATACGAGAAGTAAAAGAAGAAACTGGATTACTTGTTTCCAATTTAATTTTTAAAGGATTAGACGAATATGTAAATCCAAAAGAACAGGTTCGCTATATGGTTTTCAATTATTGGACAAATTCATTTGAAGGTAGCCTTCTTCCTCACCCTCCAGAAGGGGAATTAACATGGGTTCCAATTGATTCCGCGTTACATCTTCCTATGCAAGGGTGGTTTAAAGAAAGATTCCCATTTTTTTTTGAAAAAAGCACTTTCGAAATTCAACGTGTTTTGGATCGAGACTTAGATAAACAAGTTGCTATGACAATTACCCATACGTAAACAAGCTTGGAATCTCTCCAAGCTTTTCTTACTTTCCCTCTATTTTCTTAATCTCATAATCAACTTCTAAAAACTTAACTCCAAATATCCACATTCTATGATTAGCTTCTAATATTTGATCCTTGCTCTCTTTAATAATAAAAGTCTCTGCTAATGGTAAACGTATTGTAAAGAAACGAGTATGTAAATAAATCCCCTCATCTCCCTTACCATTTCTTCTCAGCTTACTAGTAATGATTAAATCATTACTCTTATTACATAATTTCAAAACTCCCGTCATATTCGAATATGGTAAAGGCAATGCGATATTCATATATGTATCGTTCTTGTATGCATGCTTTGAATAAAGGGCTACAAAAATCGTTTGCCCCTCTTCATTCTTTCTTAGCCAAGCCCTCACATTTTCCCTACCATCTCTTGCATCTTTCACACCAATAATAGAACCTTGCATTGCTTCCCACTTACCACCCATTCCTAAATGTATTTGTCCTACACGCTTACTCATTTTCTCATAACAAAATGCAAGCGGGCGAAACCAACGAGTCCATTTAATATGCGATTGTAACTCATACTCTTTTGTATTTTCATAAAAACAAATAATACTTAAAGGAATCTTCGTCGCGTCAAATGCCTCACTATGAAAATCATTCATTTTATCAACTAAACCTTTGTATTCCTTGTTATCTATTAAATTTCTGTTATGTAAAAATGCTTCACCAACTGTCGCATTTCCTCTTAACCTGCTCATTGGTTTCCCGTAATATTTATAATTCGGAGCACTCTTTTCAATCATCCAGCCGACAAATGCTGGTAACGCTACTCCAATTCCATTGACAACACCGTGGATCCAAACCATTTGTGCAATTGTAATCGTCATTACTTGTTTGAAATTCCCGTATGAATATATGAGTGAAAACATTATCGTTACCATAAGTGTGCTGGATGAAAGAGTAAGGAGAATCTTTGTACTTATAGCATTAAATTTCGTTCTCCACACGTAAACTCCATATCCGTAAATGGCAAATAAATATACGAACACTGCAAAAAATTCAAACACCCTCGAATACGTAATTCCTATCGCAACTGTCATTGGAGAAATGACGATGATAAACATAATAGCGTCATATAACTTACTTCCCCGTTCTCTTTTCCTTCCAAGTAAACCAGCTGATAACGGCAATAGAAATGCCGAGTAATGAAAGTGTGCAGCTGTGAGTAAAACTATGTCAGAACTAAAATGCATAATGGGGAATTTTGCTACAGAAGCAAAAAACCAAAAACCACCTAAAAACAAATAAATAAAAGCACTATCTATAGCTGCTTCCTCTAACGGCTTCCATCCTCTTTCTAGCAATCTACTTATACCAAATAATGCAACGATTCCTGTATATGCAAACCAAAGTAGCGCAAAGAAATAGTGATTTGTTACGAAAGCTAGCATTGCACTGATTGCTGCAATTGGATATAAAAACGATACAAATTTATAAAATAATAAATACGTTCCATTTCTTGTTTCTTTGTCAATAATACAAAATGACATCGGTATAAATAATAAGATAGATAACAATATAATTGCTTCAACAGGATTTACATTCGACCACTCGTATATTAGAAATATAATATAACAAACAAGCCCAAATAGTATATTTTTCATATCGTTTATTCCCTTTCCACAAATGTTCCCTTATATGAAAATAACGAACCAATTAACGGATTTCGTACTTGTACATGAATTCGAAAACATTGTAGTGTTTCATCATAACTTTCTACAATTTTTGCCTCTCCGTATAAAAATCTAGGTAACGGTATTTTTCTTCCAAACATAAAAAACCATTGTTTCTTTGAAAAAATATGCATCCCGCCTTTTTCATCAATATAAAAATTCAACGTAGAAACGAGTATATGCGGTTCGCCAAAATAATCTACAATTTCATTATTCTCTTCATCCAACTTCATAACAGCGTTAAAATATCTTTTCTTATTATGAAAATAAAAAGTACGATTCCACCGTACAAATTCTTTCCCCTGTCCATCTCGCTCAGCGGTATTATGTATCACAAACGGAACTTTTTGCCCTCGCTCAGAGAAAAACATACGGAACTTCGATGTAATTTTTAATATTAATTTAACGAAAAAAGATCCTCCATAAATTTCATCCATTTCCCCTTCCCCAATAAAGCTATTTCCCTTTGTTATCGCATATCGTTCCTGCAATTTTGGATGAAGCCTTTTATAAGAATCCCCTAATAATCTTTCATAAATATTAACCATATACTTATCCCTTTCTCGTCCTCTTACAATTTTTTGCACTCGGCAAATTAGTGCTATTCATATAACCGACAATCGATAACCCTATTAGAAGAAAATTTAATGTAATCGGATTAAACGGCTCTGTAAAACTTGTGATATTCGTAACTCCTGCCACTATAGTTAAGCCTATTAACATAACAATATGCAATATAAACAACTTTCGTTTTTGAAATGGCAATAGCCACATAACACCCCATATTATTTCTAAAAATCCAACTATTTTAAGTATAAAAATACTACTTTCATTCGATTCGATTAGTGCAGAAAGCATCTTTACTTCTTCTGAATGAGTAAACATCAATTTCGGTACAATCCCTTGATATAACCATACGAAAGCAAATAAAAAGCAAACGAGCCAATACGTCATCGTTCTTCTAATTAGCAACTTAGGATGAAGTCCCTTTTCTAACCATAATTTTAAAGCATCAAAACTCCATGCAGTTGCCCAACCTAATAGCGGACGAAAAATATATGAATCTATCACATTCCCTATACGACCAAACCTTGTATCATAATCATATTGCGTTTCAAAATGAATATGTTCTCCATTCGGGGTATACTTCCAATAACCTCGTCCTATTTGTATAAGTGATAGCTTATTGTCTGTCCAAAATTTCAAAGAGGAAATGCGCTCTCCAGTTTCTTTTCTTATTTCACCTATCGATTCCCCTTCTCCGGCTATTTCAAGCCCGAAACCAATCTTCGTTTTATATAAAAACTTCTGCGGCTCCCCTTCTTTTTTCTCTAAATACGAAATTTCCGTAAAACGGGCATCCCACTCTGTATGTATATCAGGCTCTTGTGTATATGCCCATAATTTCTTCATTTTTGTGTTCATTTCTGTTGCTACATAAATAGGCTTTTTCTTGCCCATCCTTCCACCTCCCATGCTCTATATTTTTAATGTACATGCAACGAATTTATTTTGCTACATTTTTCACAAACTAATTTAATAAAAAGATAGAATTTCAAAAAAATACAAAAAACACTTGATTCCCTGAAAAATTTAAATTATTATAAAACAAATGTTACCAACAACTTCATAAATCATACACTCTCGCCTAAAACGTGAGATAGAGGTTGCAACGCTTATAAGTATTCTAAAGGAGACACAGAGATGTCTATGATCTTAGAGGAAAGGAAGTGTTGCCGAAATTGATAAATTTCTCTGCATTTATCAATTGGGGCTGTTTTCGAATAGAAACAGAACTGTCATATGTACAGACGTGTACGTATGAAGAGCTATCTACAAAAAAGAGATATCATTTTTATGATATTCCTTTTTTGGCGGTTTTTTTATTAGCTCCGTTTTCTGTTTCCCTTTTCCTGTAACAGCACCATCCTCACTTATTTGAGATGGTGTTTTTTGTTTTTCTCTCTGGTAACTACAGGCATATTGGGATTTGTATATGTCCTAACCTATTCTTAAAAATGGACGAAAGAAGGAATTCGTAATGGAAACGATTGTACAAAAATTTGGCGGTACTTCTGTCGGAAGCGTCGAACGCATTCAACATGTAGCAAATTTAATTATTGAAGAATATGAACGAGGACATAGTATTGTCTCTGTCGTTTCAGCAATGGGGAAAAGTACGGATAAACTTGTAGCACTTGCTAACGCTATTACTGAAAATCCAAGTAAACGTGAAATGGATATGCTCCTATCTACAGGAGAACAAGTAACCATTTCATTATTAACAATGGCACTACAAACAAAAGGTTATAACGCAATTTCATTAACAGGATGGCAGGCTGGTATTACGACAGAATCTGTACATAGTAGTGCACGGATTACTGACATTAATACTGGTCGTATTCAATCCTATCTTGCTGATGGCACGATTGTTATAGTAGCTGGTTTCCAAGGAGTAAGTGAAGAACATGAAATTACCACACTTGGCCGCGGTGGCTCCGATACGACTGCTGTCGCATTAGCTGCGGCACTAAAAGCAAAAAAATGTGATATTTATACGGATGTGTCAGGCGTATATACGACTGATCCACGAGTTGTACAAGATGCTTATAAATTAGATGAAATTTCTTATGACGAAATGTTAGAGCTTGCCAACCTCGGTGCTGGCGTATTACACCCACGCGCTGTTGAGTTTGCTAAAAATCATAATGTAATTTTAGAAGTTCGCTCAAGTATGGAACAAGAAAACGGAACAATTGTAAGGGGAGAATGTAACATGGAACAACAATCAATCGTTAAAGGTATTGCATTTGAGGATAATATTACACGCATCACAATTAAAGGATTAGAACAAGGTGCACTTTCAACAGTTTTCTCTACATTAGCAGCGGCACATATTAATGTAGATATTATTATTCAAAGTATTACAAATGAAGGAACTGTTCACCTCTCCTTCTCGATCCATTCTAATGATTTAAGAGAAACATTAGAAGTGTTAGAACAAAATCAAGAGGCACTTCACTATGAATCTGTAGAACATGAAAATCATTTAGCGAAAGTATCAATTGTAGGATCTGGTATGGTATCTAACCCGGGAGTTGCTGCGAATATGTTCACTACTTTAAAAGAAGGCGGTATTCATATTAAAATGGTAAGTACATCTGAAATTAAAGTATCAGTTGTCATTGACCGTATTCACTTAGTAGATGGCGTTGAAGCACTCCATCAATCATTTATGGCGAAAATTGAGCCTTTAGTACAAATGATTTAATTTCCGCCAGTAAAACTTACAACAAATTATATTAATCTATTTCCTTCCTATATAAATAGAAAGCTGTCCACATAGAATTTTAAAAATCTATGCAGACAGCTTTTTATCTTGTTATCGATATCCGAAGATCATTATAAAACAATTAGATTATTCTTTATACCCTTTCCTAGGAAATATAAATGACTCTTCTTATTTCTTATCACATATACCCTTTCGCTCTTTCCCTTGAAAAAACGATCTATATTCATTCAAAATAACTTTTTTCACGTCAAAGTAAAAAAGGGAGAGTAGCTCTTATTCCACAGCTACTCTCCCTCTCACTTATATTAAAACAAATGAATGTTTTCTTTCTTGCAAGCTTCACGTAAATCGTCAGGCCATACAGAAGATTGAACTTCACCGATATGTGCTTTACGTAAGAAGTACATACACATTCTTGATTGGCCGATACCACCACCAATTGTTAATGGTAGTACGTCTTCTAAAATACCTTTATGGAAATCATACTCACGTTTGAAGTCTTCACCAGTTTTCGTTAATTGCTCATCAAGTGCTTTACTATCAACACGAATTCCCATTGATGATAATTCGAATGAAGCTTGTAGTACTGGGTGCCAGAATAAAATGTCACCGTTTAATTTCCAATCATCATAATCGGATGCGCGTCCATCGTGCTTTTCACCTGAACGGAGTGCATCACCAATTCCAATAATAAAGACTGCACCGTGTTCTTTCGCAATTGCATGTTCACGATCTTTCGGTGTTAATTCTGGATATTTATCTTCCAGTTCTTGAGAAGTAATGAAAACAATTTCTTCTGGTAAATACTTTCCGAGGAACGGATATTTTTCAAATAAGTGATCTTCTAATTCTTTGAATATTCCATAAATTGTTTGTACTGTTTTTTGTAAGTAATCGACAGTACGCCATTCTTTTTGAACGATTTTTTCCCAATCCCATTGGTCCACATAAATGGAATGTGTTGCATCAAGTTCTTCATCACGACGAATCGCGTTCATGTTTGTATATAAACCTTCACCAGCTTCATATCCGTATTCATGTAATGCGAATCTTTTCCACTTCGCTAGTGAATGCACAATTTCTAATTCTTCTCCTGAATGTAACATATCAAACTCAATTGGACGTTCTACACCGTTTAAGTGATCGTTTAATCCTGATTTTTTCGTTACGAATAATGGTGCAGATACGCGGAATAGTTCAAGGCGTTTTGCTAATTGATCCTCGAAAAATGTTTTAACTTCCTTAATTGCGATTTGAGTCTCTCTTACTGTCATTAATGATTGATACATGGTGGTTTCCTCCTAAAATGTTTGGATGTTGTGGAAAAAAGCCAACAAAAAAAGCCCTTCTTTCCCAAAAAACTGGGACGAAAGACTTTGGTTCCGCGGTACCACCCAAATTAGCAACAGAGGTTGCTCACTTATACAGTACGGAGATTAAAAAATCTCGATACTGTTCTTCTTGTAACGGCGAAGTTCCCGGCTAAGTCTACTTTCCTATAAAGGATTTCGGTTAGCGACTCCAGGAGGTTCTTCATAATAGGCTTCGTATCAGGCTCACACCGTCCCTGACTCGCTTAAACTACATCCTACTACTACTCGTCCTTTCATAGTCGTTTTGTTGTCACATCTCTGAAACATTTTATTAATGATTATTCTATACAAAAAATAGATAAAGTCAACAAAAAGTTTTAAAATATTTTTCAATTCTTTATTTTATGCCTTTACCGACTGTTCTTAATATAACATTTTTATTTCCTTTGTCTCTTCAATCCAAAAAACATTTCACTAATTGAAACTAACATATACACAACCAGTAATGTGATCGTTCGAAAAATAGAATCCGCAGTATTTCTTATTATTTTCATTTTCTTTATAATTCCTTTCAGTTTACTCGCAATTTCATGATATACTATAGCATTCAAGCAGTTTGTTTTTATTTAAAGCAAGCATAGTCATTTATCGATAGTATTTTTCTAAAACATTGGCTATTATCAAATCAGATTTTTTATATAACGGAGTGATCATATGAGTAAAACGAAAGCAAAACCGAAAAAAGGTGTAGGACAAGGTACAGGAAGTAAAGGATGGAACCGTTGGCAATCAAGTGCGAAAAAGAAAGCTGCAAAACCATACAAAAGTAAAGGTACAAAGAAATAAAATAAATAGTGGGAGATGAACAACTCCCACTGATTAAAGTTTCACTTTATCTCTTTACTTTGTACAAAACAAAATATAATTATTACAACAAAAAAGCTATGCTCTCATCTCTGTGAAAGCATAGCTTTTTCCATATTAAATCATAAGAATATCACGGATTTCTTCCTCCGTAATAGAAGATAACTTCTCTTCTCCTGGCTCGATAATTTCAGCGATTAAATTTTTCTTACTCTCTTGTAACTCGTGCATTTTTTCTTCAATTGTTCCATGTGCTACTAACTTAATCACTTGCACTGTATTTTTTTGTCCCATTCGATACGCTCTATCCGCTGCTTGTTGTTCAACAGCTGGATTCCACCATAAATCGTACAATATAACTGTATCTGCACCCGTTAAATTTAGTCCTGTGCCACCAGCTTTTAACGAAATAAGAAATAGATCCCCTTCTCCCTCGTTAAACCGATTGCATAGCTCTACACGTTCTTGCGCTGGTGTACTCCCATCTAAATAAAAGTATGGAACTGCTTGACGGTTTAATTCTCGCCCGATTATTGAAAGCATCTTCGTAAATTGAGAAAATATAAGAATTCTCTTCCCTGTACTTCTGCATTCCTCCAAAATTTCTAGCAGCTGATCAAATTTAGCTGAACTACCTTTATAGTCATCAACAAACAAAGCTGGATGACAACAAATTTGCCGTAGTCTCGTTAAACCAGCTAAAACCCGAATTTTATTTTTACGTAACGTATCTTTATCCAAATGTTTTAACGTTTCTTCTCTTAACTTTGCTAAATAAGCGGCATAGAGCCTTTTTTGGTCCGGTAATAGTTCTGATGATTGTAAGTGCTCTATTTTTTCTGGGAGTTCGTGTAATACATCACCCTTTAACCTTCTTAACACGAAAGGCTTTACGCGCTTCGCAATATCTTCACGTCTTAAATCACCGAACTCTTTTCTTCCCGGTAATAATTCTGGGAAGACAACGTGGAAGATAGACCATAGCTCTTCTAATGAATTCTCTACAGGTGTTCCCGTTAATCCAAAACGGTACTCTGCTTGAATCGTTTTTACTGCCTTCGCAGTTTGCGTCGTATGATTTTTAAACGCTTGTGCTTCATCAAGAAATAACGTATGAAATGGCCTTGCATATAATCTTATATCTCTTCGTAGTAAAGGATATGACGTAATGACAACATCAACTTTCGTTATATCTTTTAAAATTTTTCGGCGCTCTGCTTGATTTCCATCGGCAATAACTGCTCTAATATGTGGAGCGAATTTTTTTAACTCGCTAAGCCAGTTGTAAACGAGGGACGACGGAGAAACAACTAATATAGGCAGTTTCTTCTCTCGAATTTCCGGCAAAACAGAGTCTATAAAAGCAATACTTTGCAACGTTTTCCCCAGTCCCATATCATCAGCTAAAATGCCGCCAAAACGATAATAGGCAAGTGTTTTCATCCACTGGAATCCGTATGTTTGATACTCTCTCATTATCGTATCTAAGCCACTTGGCACCGTAAACTTCAGCTTTTTAGGGTTTTGAATGTTCTCTACCAATTCTTGAACAGACTCATCTAAACTTAACACGTTTCCTTCTTGCAGTGAATTCATCCATTTCACACTACGACTAAGAGGGACATCTATTTCTTCGCCCTTTAAAAATTCTTTTCGAATACTAGATTCTTTTATAAACTGATTAATATCATTAAACTCTTTACTCTCAAGTGATAGTAGAGCACCACTTGCTAAACGATAATATTTTCGTTTCTCCTCAAGAGCGACTAATACCCCTTTAATTTCCGCCTCTGGAATACCCTTTATATCAAAGCGGAATGATAACCAATCAATTCTCTCTTTCCTTCTAACTCTTATAAGAGGAGCTGTATCTCCTTTATGAATTCGTAATTTGATTGCTGTCGTCGCATAAATATCAACTAAACCTTTTAACGTTGGAACAGCGTGATATAAAAAGTTATACTCAGCTTCTTCATTATGCATAAAATAACCGCCTTCTGTCTTTGCAAAGGCACTTTCACTCATAATGTCTAAAATCTCTTTTTCCTTTTTCTCATCACGATTAAAAACAGATGGCTGTCCATCCTCTTCTAACGGATTAATTATGACGTTTCCATAGTGAAATTCAAGACCTGCTAATAAGCGATTTTTCACTCGATCTAAATATAATTTCGCTTTTAATGCGGGTGTTTCAACACAATCTGATACTACCTCATCTATTCGCACAGTTCCTAGCTTCATTAACCCTGGTACAACTTTTGCTACAAAGTGTTCCATCTTATCTGCTGGAATATACAATTGGTTACTACTAGAACGATTCATCATTTTTTGTAATTCGATAAGCCGCTTGCAATCCTCAGCGTTCAACTGATACAGTTTCCCTCCAAATAGAGCATAACTATACGTATCCATTACTTCTACTTGTTGTAAGCCGTCAATATAAAGTGTAAACCCACCGTTACTCCCTTTATTAAACTCAAAATGTAAAGGAAGTAGCCCTTTTGAAATTTGTAAACCGTGAA
This sequence comes from Bacillus altaicus, assembly GCF_042136375.2. Classification (NCBI taxonomy): domain Bacteria; kingdom Bacillati; phylum Bacillota; class Bacilli; order Caryophanales; family Bacillaceae; genus Bacillus; species Bacillus altaicus. The sequence continues at coordinate 3,720,116 of NZ_CM143394.1, forward strand.
AAGATTTTCCATCTTGATTAAGTCTCACACACTCAGTTTTAAAAAGCAAAGAAAGCATATCCATCCACGAAGCTGGCGGTATTAAAATCATGCTATCATCTTGTTTTGCGTGTACTTCTAGTGTATCTTCATACATTTTTTCGTTATGATACATTTTAATAAGTTGCTGAATAATCGCATCCGTTTCTTGCCTGAAGCTATGTACATCTGGTGTGTATGTAAATTCATTGGAACAATTAAAAGACTCTCTTTTCTCCACTTTAGAAAGAAATTCTCTAATATGATTTACGAAATACGTTTTGGCGAGCTTCAACTGAACCCCAAGAAGTGCCCCACCATTTTTCGTAACTACTGGTGTACAATTAAACTCAATATCAAGTATTTCACGTGTATCAAAACGGTGTTGTTTACTTTTTGGCCTCAGTGGTTGTTCTGCAAACAACTGAAACATCCCGCTTGTTAATTGTTCATTTCCGCTCATGTTTCCGCTACTAATAGGCAGCATTCCACCGGTTTGCTGATTATAATTTATTTGTATCAATACTGCCGCAACATGTTGACAGTACGTTTGAAAAGACGCTAACGAAGGACAACTACATTTCGCAACAACATCATCTTTTTTAGCTTTTTCTACTGTAACATAAAAATCTTCGTTCCCTTTTACCGTCGCCTCACAAATTTCTTTATCTTCATCATAATGATTTATTATTACTTTATTTGATTTATAATAAACTTCACCTCTTTTATATGAGGTCTCTCCGCATACTTCCTTAATAATCGATTTGTTTAATGTAAAACCCATTGTTTTGACACTTCCTTAATTTAACACCAGTTTCTCTTAACTAACATTTTACATGCTTCACGAGAAAATATAAAATGTAGATTTAATAAAAAAAGATGCTCATTTATAAGCACCTTTTTTCACGCTATCTCCATCAACCGTTTCGCCTCAAAATACAACACTTGAATAAACTTTTTCGTATTAATTCGCGTATGTCCAGAAGTTGCTACTTCTTCCTTTGTCATTTCTGTCATTCGTTTTCTAACTACAGTGAAATCAAAAAATTTCGGAGCATAGCTTTCAAATTTCGGATTTGAAAAGTCTGTTAATCCAAGGGAAGCTAAGTGATTTAACGATTGATAAATCGCTCTACGTACCCTTTGTTCAGATGCTTTTCTCTCCTTATCTATATGTGCATCTGAAGCTATATTCTCTAATTTTCTTATAGTTATATGGTGAAAGATATCTTTTAGCGCAGGAAATCCAAATTCAAACGTTTGCTCTTTTTCTTGTCCATATAAATATTCCAACATACTAAGTAAATCTTTACTTCCATTCTCTCCCGCAATACCGAGTTCTGATAATAAATAGCGCCCTGAATCTGCTATTCTTTTCCCTTCTTGCATTGGCTCATTTCGAACTTGCGGCTGTTCCCACTTGAAAACGTTATTCAATGATTTTTGAATATCATGTATAGAGCGCTCTAAACGAATACGTTCCATTACTTTACGTACAACAGATATAACCTCAATTTTATTTAATGGTTTTGTAATATAATATTCAACACCGAGTGTATACGCCTCACCAATAAGCTGTTTCGATTCAACTTGAGAAATCATGATGATTTTCCCTGAAAAAGAGGACGTAATATGGCGAACTGTTTCAATCCCGTCTCGCATTGGCATTAATAAATCAATAAATAAAATATCTACTTTTTTAAAATTTAGTTGGTCGGCTTCAATAAAAGCTCCATCTTCCGATTCTCCAATTACTTCCCCAAGATCACCATCTTCAATAATTTGTGAAAGCATAGAGCGGAAAACTTCATCATCATCTACGATATAATAATACAACTTTATTCCCCTTCCCGCTTTAAACTGCACTCCGGTAAACAAACGACAAACTTACACCCTTCACCAGTTTCCAGGTCTTCCAATCTTACTTCTCCTCCGAGCTCTGTTACCATTTCGTTTATGTAAGAAAGTCCAATTCCTGTTGATGGTGTTCCCGTTTGATCATACTTTGAAGTAAATCCTGGCTTAAATACTAGTTTTTTATATTTTTGCGCAATACCAGGCCCATCGTCAATTACTTCAAAAAATATACGTTTATCAAGTTTATATAACTTAATAATGATAGCACCACTATCCTCAATTGCTTCAACCGCATTTGCAACTAAATTATTAAAAATTGATAAGACCGTATATACATGATATTCTGCATGCTCACCTTCTATATGTTTAGAAAAACGTATATCTTTTCCCAACAGTTCAGCGTACTTCTCATTTATTCTCACAATCATTTCCGCAAGCTCATGTCCTTCTACATACTCAGCCACATTTTTATCTAATAACAGTTTAGATAACCCTGCAAAAATTCTTTGATTATCCTTTTTTATTTCATGCACTTCTCCCGCTATTTTCAATGCTGTTTTACTACTCGAATCATCGTTCGCTTGTAAATTCCGATATAATTGATACGCTGTTTGTGTAATTAACTCCGCATTTTGTAACGTTTTTTTCAAATGAACAGATTCCACATATAAGCTAGAAAGATGCAGCAACATTTTTTCATTTTCTTTTCGCACTTGTGATTCTTTTAATTTTGTTTCATACAAATTCATCATATTTAAAAAACCAAGCGCAAAGAAACTACGAAAAATAGCAATAATGATTAGTTTATTCACTTCAGAAATTGTTATCGTTGTACCAAGTACTAACAGATGATAAATCGCAAGTTCTGACATACTTGCGATAATTTCAATTGTGATTCCAAGACATCCTATAACAATTGGATTCTGATGGAATTTGTTCACCCTACAAATCGAAAAAAGACTTCCATATATAAAATAATAAAAGAAAACAGGATAGCGCAAATAAAATGATTCTGTCATATGAAATGACCCTTGCAATACCCAGTCAAGACATACACGGAATAAGACTACAGATATTCCGGCCAGAATACCTGCAACCGCCGCTGGTATTCTTCTTAAAAATAGTAATAAAAAGAAGAAAAGCGGTGTCCCAAAACTAACGCGAAACGTATCGTTGAAAGGATGAAAATTTAGCTCTCCAGCAATTGGGACAACAATCATTAAAATAATTAAAAGAGATATATCTTTCTTCCATAATTGATTCCAATTCAAAGATGCCACTTCCTATGTATTTTTTCAAAAATGAATAAGGAAAGCCCGCTTATTATAATAAACGGGCTTTTTTTCTATATTCTAACCTTTTCTACCGCTTTTATTTGACGATACTCAGGCTTCCACATTGATTCTTTCACTGCAATTTTAATATCGTTATCACTTAAGTTCTCTCTAGCAACACCTTCTGCAACTGCAACTTTCGCTACTTCAATTGCAACCATTTCAGAGATATTACGTAACTCTTCCACTTCTGGTAAGATAGGTGCACCCGGCTGACTTGTATCTACCATACTCGCAACCGCTTCTGCTGCCGCCGCAAACATACCGTCTGTCATTACGCTTGCACGAACAACAATTGTTCCAAGACCAAGACCTGGGAAAATAAGTGCATTATTTGATTGTCCAATCACATACGTTACACCATTGTATGTAACTGGATCAAACGGACTTCCTGTTGCAACTAACGCTCTTCCTTCTGTCCACTCGATTAAATCTACTGGCTTCGCTTCAGCAAGTGGCGTTGGATTCGACATTGGTAAAATAATTGGTCTTTCTACGTGAGAAGCCATTTCTTTAATAATCTCTTCTTTGAATGCACCAGCAACAGTTGATGTACCGATTAAAATTGTTGGTTTTACATGTTTCACAACTTCAGCAAGTCCGATCACACCATTTTGTTTCCACTCACTTACTTCCGCTTCTTTTCTCGCATATGGAACTTGGAAATCAAGAAGATCTTCCATATTCTCTGTAATTAACCCGTTACGGTCAATACACCAGAAACGCTCATGTGCTTCTTGCTCTGATAATCCTACACGAACCAGCGCATCTCTCACTTGATCTGCGATACCGATTCCAGCTGTACCCGCACCAAACACAACTACTCGGTGTTCATTTAAAGGTACACCAGAAGCTTTCACTGCCGATAATACTGCAGCAAGTGAAACTGCACCTGTACCTTGAATGTCATCATTAAACGTACATACGTCATGACGATATTTATCTAAAATTTTTCGTGCATTACGAGAACTGAAGTCCTCCCAATGTAAAAGTGCTTTCGGGAACTTATTGCCTACTGCTTGTACAAATGTATCAATAAATTCATCGTAAGCTTCACCAGTTACACGTGGATGACGATTTCCAATATAAAATGGGTTGTTTAATAGGTCCTCGCGGTTTGTACCTACATCTAAAATTACAGGTAACACGCGACTAGGATCGATTCCAACTGCGGCCGTATAAACAGCTAGCTTTCCAATCGCAATATTAATACCACCAACACCCCAGTCACCAATTCCTAATATGCCTTCTCCATCTGTTACAACGACTAAGTCAATATTTTCAGCTGTTGCACCAATATTTGAGAACGCTTCTTCAATACCTGAAGGATCGTTAACTGATAAATAAACCCCACGTGGTTTACGATATTCATGACTATATCTTTGAATTGCTACACCAACAGTAGGTGTATATACGATTGGTAACATTTCACGTAAATGCTCTGTTAAAATACGATAAAACAATACTTCATTTCGATCATGTAACGCTGTTAAATATACATTCTTTAATAAATCATCCGGCTGAGAACAAAATTGCTCATACGCTCTACGCGCTTGTTCATCTAGCGTTAAAACTGCTGGCGGTAATAACCCTTTTAAACCTAATTCTTCTCTTTCTTCTTGCGTGAAAGCTACCCCTTTATTTAAAAGTGGTGTTGATAATACTTCTACTCCTCTTAATTTCGTTTCTAATGAACCATTAGAAGCCACTGTAAACTTACTCATAACATCCCTACCTCTATTCATATATAACATTTCTATATTGTAAACAAAAAAGAGGGGATTGTCCCCTCTTCTTTTAATTTTTCTTTAAAAGAGTTGCTCCTGCAATCCCTGGGTGTGTCATTTCGAATGGATCTAGAATTAACTCTAATTCTTCTTGTGACAATACACCATTTTTCACACATAGTTCTCGAACGGATTGCCCTGTCGCAATTGCTTCTTTCGCAACGCGAGCTGCTGCTTCATAGCCGATATGAGGGTTCACCGCTGTAATAATTCCTACACTCTTCTCAACATACTCTTTTAAGCGATCTTCATTCGCTTCAATTCCTTTTAAGCAATTATCTGTAAAGGCACGGAAACCGTTATTCATAATGCTAATAGATTGAAGTAAGTTGAAAACAAGTACTGGTTCCATAACATTTAATTCTAATTGTCCTGCTTCTGAAGCAAGGCAAATTGTATGGTCGTTACCAATTACTTGGAACGCAATTTGATTAATTACTTCTGGCATAACAGGGTTTACTTTCCCTGGCATAATAGATGAACCTGGTTGACGAGCTGGTAGCATAATTTCCGCTAATCCAACGCGTGGACCTGATGCCATTAGACGAAGGTCGTTCGCAATTTTAGACATATTCATCATACATACTTTAAGTGCTGCAGATACTTCAGTGTACGCATCCGTATTTTGGGTTGCATCTACTAAATCTTCTGCACCAACAAGTGGTAGTTCACTAATTGTAGCTAAATGTTTTACAACTGCTTCAATATATTCTGGATCCGCATTTAAGCCTGTACCAACTGCAGTTGCTCCCATATTTACTTCATATAGATGTTGACGTGATTGCTTGATACGTTTCATATCACGTTCAAGCACACGAGAATACGCTTTAAATTCTTGTCCAAGACGAATTGGCACAGCATCTTGTAAATGTGTACGACCCATTTTAATAACATGATCGAACTGTTCTGCTTTTAATTCAAATACATCATGCATATAACCCATCGTTTGTAATAAGACTTCTAATGCATTTAATGTTGCAATATGAATTGCTGTTGGGAATGCATCATTAGTTGATTGTGCCATATTAACATGACTGTTTGGACTAATATAATGATAATCTCCCTTTTCCATTCCTAATAATTCAAGAGCGCGATTGGCAATGACTTCATTTGCATTCATATTCATTGAAGTTCCCGCGCCGCCTTGAATTGGATCAACGATGAAATGATCATGCCATTTTCCATCAAGAATTTCTTGTGATGCTTCTGCGATAGCACCACCCTTTTTCAATTCCAATCTTCCTACATCTGCATTAGCAAGTGCTGCCGCTTTTTTTACAATTGCTAACGCTTTAATTAAACCTTCATGGACTTTATATCCTGTAATTGGGAAATTCTCTACTGCACGCATTGTTTGTACGCCGTAGTACGCATAATTTGGTACTTCTTTTTCACCTAAAAAATCTTTTTCAATTCGTACTCCATTTTTAACTTCAGTTAATGTTGCCATGATTACTCACTCCTTAACGATTTCTTACGCTGCTTTTGTTTGTTTGACTGTTTCTAAATATTGTTTTGCTTTCTCATCATCGAATTCGCCTTCCCACTTCGACATAACAATGGCAGCTAATGCATTTCCTAATACATTGACAGCTGAGCGAATCATATCTAAAATGCGGTCAATTCCCGCAATTAATGCGATGCCTTCTAGTGGTAATCCCATTGATCCTAACGTTGCTAATACAACAACGAATGATGCCCCCGGAACTCCCGCCATACCTTTGGATGTTAACATGAGAACGAATAATAGCGTTATTTGCTCCGTCAGTGACATGTGTATACCGTACATTTGTGCAACAAACAATGCCGCTAACGCTTGATAAATAGCTGATCCAGTCAAGTTAAATGTATAACCTGTCGGAATTACGAAAGAGGCAACTGCCTTTGGACAACCGAACTCTTCCATCTTTCTCATTATATTAGGTAAAACAGCTTCTGAACTTGCTGTCGTAAATGAAAGAATAAGTTCTTCTTTTAAAATTTTCATTAATGTAAAAATGTTTATTCCAACCATTCGCGCATTAATACCTAATACAATCACAACGAATAGTATAACAGTTACGTATACAGCTAGCACTAATTTTCCTAAAGGAAGTAGTGTCACTACACCAAATTTTGCAACCGTAACAGCAATTAATGCGAATACACCAAATGGTGCAAATTTCATAACTTGATTTGTGACCCAGAACATCGCTTCGAGCACACCTTCAAAAAAGTTAAAGACAGGCTTTCCTTTTTCTCCAATTGCCGCAACTCCTAAACCGAATAGTACTGAGAAGAATATAATCGGTAATAAGTCACCTTGTGTGATAGATTCAAATATGTTTTTCGGTACAATATGAACAATCGTTTCAGCAAAACCTTTCTTCTCTGTAGCATCTGCTGTTTGTTTATAAGAAGAAATATCACTTTGCTGCAAATTATTCATATCAACGCCAGTACCTGGCTGGAATATATTTGCCGCAAGTAATCCCATTAAAATAGCAATCGTCGTAATAATTTCGAAATAAAGAATTGTTTTCCCGCCCAGTTTCCCAAGCTTTTTCATATCACCTACACCAGCTACCGCAACAATTAATGCTGAAATAACAATCGGTACTACAATCATCTTAATTAAATGAATAAATATATCCCCAACTGGTGTGATATAAGAAATCGCCGTTTTATTGCCATAAAAGATTGCCCCTACTACAATCCCTAAAACAAGTGCGACAAAAATTTGTGTTGCCAATCCGAATTTTTTCATTTATGTTCATCCCCTTTATGCGAACGCTTTCATTTAGTATTTATAAAAGCTTACTCACACATCATATAGGCGAACCTACAAAATCATACAAAAACCTACAAGTTTGTCACAAAAAATTCAAATTTTTTTCTTATAATATTCATTGACACTTTTTATAAAAAAGAAATAAAATAACCTTGATAAAACATCAGATTATTTCGTATAATCTAAAAGATATACGTATTCAAAATAAATGGGGATGAAAAGGAGTGGATGTTATGAAAAATCACGTGAAGAAGTTCATCATATCTATTTCTTTTCTATTTCATTTTCTTACGAAGGAACAAAGGCATTCGCCTTTGTTCCTTTTTTATTGCAATCTATATAGGGGGAATTGTTATGAAGCCATATAAACGTGTCTTAATTAAATTAAGCGGCGGAGCACTTGCCGACCAATCGGGAAATAGCTTTAACTCCAAACGATTAGAACATATTGCAAATGAAATTTTATCGATTGTTGATTTAGGTATCGAGGTCTCCATCGTCATTGGTGGCGGTAACATTTTCAGAGGTCATCTAGCTGAAGAATGGGGAATTGACCGTGTAGAAGCTGATAATATTGGTACGTTAGGTACAATTATTAATAGTTTAATGCTTCGCGGCGTTCTAACAAGTAAAACAAAGAAAGAAGTACGCGTTATGACTTCCATCCCATTTAATGCAGTAGCCGAACCTTATATTCGCCTCAGAGCAGTACATCATTTAGATAACGGTTATGTTGTCATATTCGGTGGTGGTAACGGGCAACCATTCGTTACAACAGATTATCCAAGTGTACAGAGAGCAATTGAAATGAATAGTGACGCCATTTTAGTCGCAAAACAAGGGGTAGATGGTGTCTTTACCAGTGATCCAAAACATAATAAATCAGCGAAAATGTATAAAAAACTGAACTATAATGATGTTGTTAGGGAAAACATACAAGTAATGGATCAAGCAGCTTTATTACTTGCTCGGGACTACAATTTGCCGGCACATGTATTTAACTTTGATGAGCCTGGGGTTATGAAGAAAATATGTTTAGGAGAACATGTAGGGACATTGATTAATGATGACGCTTCGATGCTTGTGCATGAATAATAATTTTCCCCATCAACAAAAGGGTGTCTTTTGTAGACACCCTTTCCTCATTAATCATCATAAATAAAAATCAACCCATCCAACTACTTTCTCCTTACAACGCTCCCAGAAAGATAAGTTATCAAAAAATGTTTCTGTCATCTCTTTCGAATCATTAATGTCTTGCGTTAACGCCTCATTCACTTGCGCTATGATAGGTCCACCGTGAATATACAAATTCATCTCATCATTTATATAAAAGCTACGTGCAGTTATATTCGTTGTACCGATAACGGTTAATTCATTATCAATCAGCATTAACTTTCCATGAAACATCCCTTTTTTATAACCGTATACCGTAATCCCGTTATTAACAGCTTGACGGATGTAAGGGTATGCCGCCTCTTTAATAAGAGGAATATCCGGTTTATATGACCAAAGTATTTTTACTGTAACACCACGCTTTTGCGCTCCAATTAAAGCATTCATTAGTTCTTTATTTTTCGCTATAAAATAAGGCGTTGTAATTACAATCGAATGCTGCGCTTGTTTTATTAACTTTATATATTTTTCAGCGACGTGATGCCCATTGTAACTAGCCATAGTATGTAATGTATTCCCTTTACTAGCTTTATTCGTACTCCTTTTTATATCCTCTTTCGTGTCTCGTTTCCAATCTAAAGCGAACTGTTCTTCTAAATCTTTTGCTCCTTCTCCCTTTAACCGCACATGATAGTCACGCCAGTATCCAAATTTCTTATCTTTTCCTAAGTACTCATCCCCGATATTAAAGCCACCCGTATAGCCAATCTCCCCATCAATCGTCGTAATGCGGCGATGATTACGATGGTGAAGTGAATAAAATCCGAATGGTAATTCTTGTTTTCTACTATACGTGAAATGAACACCACTTTCCTGTAATTCTTTTTTCATCTTTCTTTCAAATGATAAATCATTAATTAAATCAACCGATAAATATACAGTTACCCCTTCTTTCGCCTTCTCTTTTAATAAGTTTAAAAAAGTATGGCTACTTTTATCATCCGATAAAATGAAAAAATAAGTGTAAATGGAGCTTTTCGCTTCCCTTATATCAGTAAACAACTGTTTATAAAACGACTTCCCTTCTACATATAATTGAAAGTCACTATAATGAGGCGCATACTCTGTCGGCATATTTTTCCCAGCTTCCATTTTCCTGCCTAAAGTAACATCGATATGCATCCAAATTAAAATAAAAACGAAAATAGCAATAATAATAGAAGTAACTCGCAATATTTTTTTAATCATTTTGATTTCCTTCCGCTCATATTACTTACTATTTCGTAGTGTTTCATTAAATTTTTTTTTCATACGAAATGTCTTTCTTACTTTTATTTGCGAATACAAAAAAGGCGTGGTATTACGCCACACCTTTTCTCATTAAACAAAATTCCTCGCATCATTATTTCTTCCAAATTTATAAATGGCAATTAAGAAGAATGCTATCGCGAAAGCGAATAAAATTAAAATGTTTAAATACAACTCAGAAAATGGTATCCCTTGCTGTAGTTTTGAAATTGTGTCTAGTAACCAACGCTGCGGAAGAAAATCAGCTACCTTTTGTACTGCTTTCGGCATAATGTCATATGGAAAATAACATCCAGCGAGCAAACATGTCGGTACTATCACTATATTTTGCATTGCATTTGAAGCAGTTGAACTTTTTGAAAAAGACACAATGACTAATGATAAACCAATTGCAATTAAAGCAAATAGCATGAGTACACCAATCATCACTATGAAAGGCATATTTATGTTTGTATGAAAAACATTCGTCATAAATGATACCGCAATGACAATTTGTATTGTTAATATCATCATATTTACTGCAACATTAGATAATATAAATTTCTTCCCATCTATCGGCGTTGATAATAATCTAAAGTACGTTCTATTCTCTTTTTCTTTTAAGATAAATCCTGATAAGTTCACTGCTGAAAATAGCATAAACATGATGAGATAACCCATCGTTTGATTTGTCATATCTTTATTTTTTGAAGTATCTTCAAGTGTCTCTGCTTTTACTTTAAATGAACTTTTTTGATAACTAGCGTACATACTATTAAACGTACTTTGATTGGTCCCTGCCACTTTACTAATCGCAGCTACATTATCAATATAGTTATATACATATGCTTTTATAAACCCTGTTACTTGATCGCCTTTAATCGATGAAATTTCAATGTGACTTGGCTTTCCTTCTCGAACACTTTCGGAAAAACCAGAATCTAATGTAATAACACCATCAAGTTTTTTTGAAGTAAGTTTATCTTCTACTTCAGATTCCTTCACTTTACTTATATTGACATGATTTAACTCTTCTAAAAATTTTACTGTATCATTAGCTATTGGCTGATTTTCTTTATTTATAACCCCGATATTTAACGTTCCTTGCCCTACATTTCCATATATTGAAAAGGAGATGAGTGTTCCTATTATCGGCAAGCTAATAATAATTAATAAACCTTTTTTATTTTTCAGAAGTACAGATAACGTTTTTTGTATAAGCCATAAAATATCTTTCATACTATAGCCCCTCCCGTCTACGTAATGCAATAATCGCAATTAATAAAAAGAGTGCTGAAATTCCGAGGTTTAAAGATATTACTGGCAGTGCTGCTCCAATATCATTTGCATAAATAATTTTCATAATGGCTGTATTCGCCCACGTTAATGGCGATAAATTCGTAACGACATTTTCTTCCACTACGAAATATGCACCACCAAAAATAGAAGCTAATTGCACAACAACCATAATAATTGCTCTAGATGATTCACCTGTTTTTGTAATATATCCAATCCCTAAACCGAAGCTAATTGCTAGAAAGACTTCTGTTAGTAAAATAATAAATATGATTCCAAGATGGTCACCCCAATTTGCTTGAAAAACAAATTTACTAAATAAAACGACTAGTAATAGACAAAGTGCATTTGCTACAAGACTTCCGAGCACTTTCCCAATGAAAATTTCAGCTTTACTTATAGGTGCCGCAATGAGACGATCTCCTGTTTTACGTAATCGTTCTCCTCGAATTAAAAAACTCGCCCCCATCGCGGCATACAGTGCTATCATCGTTGTCATTACAACCGCATAGTAATCCATAGAACCTGGTTTTTTCGCAGCTTGTAAAGATGTTTCTTTAATATAATCATTATGATTTCCGTTTGAAATAACTGCGCTAACCTTACTAGGATCTACTTTTGCAACTTCGGCCGCTACATTGTACTTATCAACAAATGTCGTAAGCATTCCTTCCACAATACTTCCTTCAATACTACTTCTGTCGCTTCCGTAAAATTTCGCACCATCTTTATTTACTTCTACATAGGCAGCATATTTATTTTGCTTCACTTCCTCTTTCCCATCTATACCTTCGGAAGCTTTCTTAAAATGAATACCCGCTTTATCGACTTCTTTCGTAAATGCTTCAAACGATTGAGAAAACGCGCTACTCGCTTCATCTTTGTATAGCACTTGAATATCTTTAATCGACTGACTATCGCTACTAAATGCGTTACTTAACGCTGTTCCTAATACAAGCATAAGCACAATCGGAAATGCTAACATAAAAACTAAAGTTCTTACGTCCCTGAAATCTCTTTTAATGTGCATCAATGCAATATTGAAGATGTTCAATTGATGAACCTCCCTTTACCTTTTCTCCATTTACCTTTTATTTATCTCGTAAGTTTCTTCCAGTCAACGTAAGGAATACAGTTTCTAAGTTCGGGGCCTGCTCCTCTAACGAGCGAATTTCAACGTCATGATTAATAAAGTGTTGAATAATTTTATTTAAATTATTCAATCCTGCATCAGAGTTCACTTTAATTACGTTCTCTTCGATTTGAACAGCTTTCACACCGTTTATCTCTTTTAATTTTTCTACATCTAAATTTTCTATTGACTTCACTTCAATCCAAATGTCTTTCGTATCTGTAATAATCGCTTTTAACTGTTCTTTCGTTCCTTCTGCAATCACTTTACCGTGATCTACAATTGCTATTTTCGTACAAATCTCTTCTACTTCTTCCATGTAGTGACTCGTATAAATAATGGTGCTTCCCATTTCATTTAGTTTTCGGACAGACTGGAGAATATAGTTTCTTGACTGCGGATCAATTCCAACTGTCGGCTCATCCATAATAATTAACTTCGGTCTATGTGCGATTGCACAAGCGATATTCAGTCTTCGTTTCATCCCGCCAGAAAAGTTTTTCGGATAACTTTTATGCTTATCACTAAGACCTACAAATTGAAGTGCTTCCTCTACTCTCGCTTTTAGTTCAGCGCCTCTTAATCCGTACAATCCCGCAAAGAATTTCACATTTTCATAGGCAGTTAGCTCTTCATAAATCGCAATATCTTGCGGAACAATACCGATGTTCATCTTCGCAAATCGATTATGTTTCTTTATATTTTTTCCTAGTATGCTAATTTCACCTTCATTACTTCGTAACAAACCAGCAATCATATTAATCGTTGTACTCTTACCAGCACCATTCGAACCTAAAAAGCCAAATATTTCTCCTTCTTTAATAGATAAAGACATATTATCTACCGCAATGAAATCACCAAATTTTTTCGTTAAGTTTTTAATTTCCAATGTATTCATCATTTCACCCCTATTTCGTTTTCTCTGCTGTTATCCCGCTATTTGCGGTCAGTAAGACTCCCACCTCAAAATTCAGCTGATGCAAAGAAGTTAGGTGGGAGATCAACTGCCCGTAAAAATGCCCGATTGGTTCAACTAACAATCAGCGGGGAAAAACAAAACCCCCACTGATTGAAGTTTCACTTTATTATAAACAAAAAGAATGAACCTGCTCAGTGCAGAAGTTCATTCTTTTCACATGAGAATATTCACTTTTTTCATATGAGATGATTCATCCTCATCATGCCTTACTATATTGGCAACAACATTGTTACTGAAAAACCACTTGTACTATCTACAATAATTTTCCCGTTTACAGACGCTGTTCGCTCCTCCATCCCCATAATGCCGAGGCCTTTTTTAACAAGAGCTGCACCTTTTCCATTATCTTTCACTTGTACTTTGATCATCTTATTAAGTACATGAATATCTATTGAAATGACTGTCGCATCAGCGTATTTCATCGTATTTGTTAACGCCTCCGTAACGTTCTCACCGATAATCTTCCACTGAATTGGCGAAATCATATCTAAGTTTCCTTTATATACGAAAGGAATGTTTACATCATGCTTACCGGCAAATTCCTCTATGAATAATTTCATGCGGTGAATGCCAATTTGCTCAGTTGGCGGCTTCATATTTTTTAATGTAATCCGAATACTTTCAATTCCATCTTTTGAAATATGAATGGCATTTTGTAATAACTCCGCAGATTTTACTTTATCTATTTCCATCAATCTCTTCGCTGCTTCCATTTGAATAAGCGCACCCGTCATCGAGTGACCAATTTTATCATGAATTTCTTGTGATAATCGATTTCTTTCCTCTAACTTAAATGTGTATTCAGATTGTCTTATGTACTCTTTATTTTCATTTAGGCTTTTCGTCAGTCGCTGCATATCTTTTCGCATCTTATCATTTTGTGATTCAAGCTTTAATACACGCGATATATATCGGTCTGCCATAGTTAAAACGAGAAAAGAAAATGCAACAATTAGTCCATATGTCATTTGAATACTTTCATTTGTAAAAGTAATAGGAAGCATCATAATGAAAAAGAGCTGCCATTTCCTCTCGATATAATTTGATGTAATTTCGTATAAGTTCAAAGGTAAAAACAAAATAAAAAATGGATGCACCTTCCATGTAAATAAAATTACTACACCAATTGACACGCAAATTAAAACCCTTTTATACGTATCATTTTTTAATATCGAGATCATTACGTTTACAGAAAGATATATAAGTAGCGTAAATATAACCCATGGTAAGTTTGCAACATTTGAGTGAATGTAACTAAACACAATATATATAAATACAATTAATTTACTTACAGTTAACCAAAATTCCATAACATTAATCTACTTTCCCTGTTAAGTAATAAATCGCAATTTGCGTGCGATGTTCTAGTCCAGTTTTCCCTAAAACTGATGTAATATAATTTGCAATCGTTCCTTCAGATATGAAAAGTTGCTTCGAAATTTCTTTATTTGAGAAACCTTTCGCAATTAGTGCGATAATACTAAGCTCTCTTTCTGTAAAAAGACTCTTATCAATTTTAGAGGCTTCCTCTTTACTTTCCATTAAATTAGACTTAATTTTATCAAGCACTACATCTTGCATGACAGTTTGGCCGTTATATACGCCTTTTATTGCATCACGAATACGCTCTGGATCATTATTTTTTAATAAATAACCTTTCGCTCCGTTTTTTACTGCGTCCAAAATATATTCATCATCATCAAATGTCGTTAAAATGAGAGGCTTCGTTTTTGTCTCTTCACAAATTAACTTCGTCGCCTCTACCCCGTTCATGTTTGGCATACGAACATCTAAAAGGGCAATATCAACTTCATGCTTTTTACAATACGCTACAGCCTCTTTTCCATCATTTACAGTATCTAACACTTCGAACTCTTCGTATGTATTTAAAATAATTTTCATGCCTTCTCTTATAAATGAATTATCGTCCGCAATTAATATTTTAATTTTCATGTTTGTTAGTATGGCCCTTCCCCTACTAACATTCACATCCTTTCTCTGTGTAACATTTCCTTCTTGCTCATTATATACTTCTCTTTACCATTTTTTCACACCTTTTTCATATAGCCCTCCTGCTAAAAATATATTATTCTTTTTTTATAACATGTGTAGGGTGACTTATCGTTTCTTACGTCTATATAATAGAATGCGTCAAAAAGGAGGGAGAAAGCGATTGAGGAAAAACAATTAATTGAAAAAGCACAACAAGGAAGTGAGCATGCTTTTCGCATCCTTGTACAAACGTATCGTCATTATATTTTCCAAGTTATATTTTCTATTTTAAGACATGAAGAAGATGCTAAAGATGTGACACAAGAAGTATTCGTAAAAATTCACGCCTCTCTCCCAAATTATCAATTTCGCGGATTAAAAACATGGATGGCACGTATTGCTACCAATCACGCTATTGATTATAAGAGGAAGAATGCTAGAGAAAACGAAGAACTCTCCTTATGTAGAGAAACGGAAGAAAATATAAAATCCTCTCATAATATTGAGGCTTTATTATTGACGAAAGAGCAAAAATTACTCATTGCTCAAAAGCTAAGAGAACTACCCGAAAATTACCGTGACGTTGTTCTCGCACATTACTTAGAAGAA
This sequence comes from Bacillus altaicus, assembly GCF_042136375.2. Taxonomy (NCBI): domain Bacteria; kingdom Bacillati; phylum Bacillota; class Bacilli; order Caryophanales; family Bacillaceae; genus Bacillus; species Bacillus altaicus. Next base: position 3,736,293 of record NZ_CM143394.1, read on the forward strand.
AAAAGCTATCAAGAAATTGCTTTGCAGGAAAACATTGAAGTGAAAACAGTCGAAATGAAGCTGTATCGGGCAAGAAAGTGGATCAAAAAACATTGGAAGGAGGAAGAGTTTTTATGATGCATTACTCAAAAGAAGATTGGTGCAATTATACATTAGACATTATATCAAACAATGAACGTGAATCTATGGAAGAACATCTTTATGAATGTGATCATTGTTTAGCACTTTATATGGAAATTATTGACGAACAAAACGAAAACCTTCCAATGATAAATGATGATTCATTTACAAACGAAGTTATGGCGCAAATTAATTTTGAAACGTTACAGCTTAATGAAAATATGAAATCAAACCAGCTAAAGCGTACGATCATTCATTACATAATTGCGACTGCGGCTACAATCATTTTTATGGTAAGTGGTTTATTCCATTATATTTTCACAGCGACATCAAATTTCGAAAAATCGTCGAAACACAATGAGACTTCTATCTCACAACAACTTGTAAACAAAACAGTGCACACATCAAAAAAGGACGGAGGTTTAAAGCATGAATAAAAATCCCTTTTTAGCACTTGTATTAGGGCTAATTCCTGGGCTTGGACATTTATATTTAAAGAGATTCGGACGGTTTATTTTATATAGCGGTGGATCTTTATTCCTATTTATCTTTGCAGCATTTTGTACAATAGCATTAGGAGCGCGCGATATTGCTTTTCTTTCTTTATTTTTACTAGCAATGTTATGGGTAATCAACTTAATTGATTTAATTTTCACTATTATAAATCAATCGAAAAAACAAGCAGCCGGACAATTTACAGAGTCCTCTAAAGATAGCGAGCGATTTTATATCATTCTCTTATCCATCATTCCTGGACTTGGACATTTCCAATTAGGACTTATGCAGCGAGGCCTTACATTTTTAGTAGCTTGTACAGGGATAGGAAGCATGATTATATTCGTTGCACTCTTAACATCTCAAGGAAGTTTTCTTATCTTTCTCGTTATACTACCTGTTTTATGGATTTATAACTTCTTCGACGTTGTTCAACAACTACAGAAAAAAGAACGCGGCGAGCAATTAGTTGATCGTACTATTTTTGAAGAATTTGAAGAGCACCGTGAACAAGGAAAGAAAAGTAAAACATTCGCTTCTATTTTAGCAATGTTCCCTGGAGCAGGACATATGTATTTAGGCTTACAACGCCGTGGCCTTCAGCTTATGGCAGCCTTTTTACTATCTATTTATTTACTTGATTTATTAAGACTCTCTGCGTTTTTATTTTTAGTACCAATCATTTGGTTTTATAGCTTTTTTGACACATTACAGCAAACAGCAAAATACGGAAAAGAACGAGTTCATGACGAACCTATCATCGACTATTTTATAAATCATCAAAGATGGATCGGTATCGGATTAATTGCATTAGGTGGTTATTATTTATTAGATCAAACAGTCCTTCCTATTTTGAATGATTATTTTGTAACTATATTTAATATTCATCTTAGCGAACTATATTATCACTATTTCCAAACATCTATCGTTGCTCTCCTTTTAATTGGTGGCGGCTTTAAATTGTTACTTGGAAATAAAGAAAACAAAGGTGGTACAAACGAATGAGAACATGGCGCGTTGGAACATTCTCAATGGGGCTTTCCATTATTACATTAGGTTGTTTCTTACTATTTTCAGTCATTAAAGGCACTCAAGTATTGGATACATTAACAGCATGGTGGCCTGTTTTACTTATTATACTTGGCGCTGAAATTTTACTATACCTTCTATTTTCTAAGAAGGAACAATCATTTATTAAATATGATATTTTTAGTATTTTCTTTATCGGAGTTTTAGGAAGCGTTGGAATTGCTTTTTACTGTTTATTATCAACTGGATTACTAGAAGAAGTTCGTCATTCTATTAACACAACTAGGCAAACGACTAATATTCCGGATGAACAACTTGATATACCTGAATCTATCAAAAAAATCGTAGTGGATGCGGGGCATCACCCTCTAACAATAGAGGGAAATAATACAAATCAAATTCATCTTCTTGGGACATATGAAATGACGACGAAAGCAAATGAAAAACTCAATTTAAAACGAGAGGATTTCCTTTCAGTTCAAACAGCTGGAGAAACGATGTATATAACTTTAAAATCATTACCTGTTCAGCATACGTTATTTAACTCAGCACCACAGGTGAAACAAACACTCGTTCTTCCGCAAAATAAAAATGTAGAGATTCGCGCTTCAAATAACGAACTATCACTTTATCCAGGTCAATTACAAAATAATTGGTTTGTACAAGAAAGTTCAAATGTATCTGTTCATTTAGCAAAAGAAAGTGATGTATCTTTAATCGCCATAACAAACAAAAAAGAAACTCACGGAAACACACCTTGGGAACAAGTAGAAGATTTAACGAAAAAAGAAAATAATTCTTCAGAAGAAAATCCAGAATTAAATGCGCAAGAACATTGGTATAAAAACTCGATAAAAACAGGAAATGGGACGTACAAATTAAATATCGAGAAAGCTTATAATATAAATATGAGTATTATCGAAAAATAAGAAACCTTCCACAATTGTGGAAGGTTTCTCTCATATAATCGCTTTTATTCCTTCTAAAACTAATCCAATCATAAAGCCACAAACAGCCCCGTTCACACGAATCCACTGCAAATCTTTCCCGACATTATTTTCAATCATTTCGATTAATGTTTTATCATCTAACTTATCAAGGTTTTCTTGCACAAGCTTTCCAATTTTCGAATGATTTTTTTCAACAATAGTAACAACTTGTTTTTGTAACCAATCTTCTATTTTTTGAACAGTCAGTTCATCTTCTTTTATTTTATTCATTTGTGTTTGTAAGAATGGAACAACATATTTATCGGCAAATTCTTCATTCTTCACAAAGGTAACTGCCCTTTGTTGTACTTGCTCAAGCATCTCTTTTATTTTGTCAGTAGCATCCCAATTGGTAATCCATTTTTCTTTCCAATTCTCTAATTCCTGTAATAAAGATTCATTTTCTTTTACATTTATAATTTCTTGACGAATCTTCGCTAATATAAGTTGTCTTGTGCTATTATCAGCATCTTGCAAGCTGTTAATATTGCTAATAATAAACTTTTGCAAAATGCCTCCAATTTTATCTTCATCTACAATATTCATAAATGATTTCAAAGTAAACTGTAAAAATCCATCTACTTTTATGTTTTCCATCGCCTTCATACCTAAGCTTCCTAGCTGATAACGTGCTTCATCTTGAGCTGTCCAATCTTTCACTTTTACTAATATGTAATCAAGTGTTTTTTCATCATATTCTTGCACAACTAATTGATCCACGAGAACTTGTAATATGTTGCTTGTGTTAATTGTATGCAAATACGTTTTTAATTCTTTTTCAATAATAACTGCTAATTTTTCCGTATCTATTTGAAGAATCGCTTTCTCAGCAATTGTTACAATTCCTTTTTTCACAGCGTCAGACTGTAACTCTTTCTCAGCAATTTCCAGTACCATTTGTGCTAGCTGCATTTCTTTTACTTTACTTGTAATACTTTCTTTCGTCAGCCATTCATTTTCTAACGTAGAAACGAGCCCCTTTGTTACCCGCTTACGATTTTTTGGTAATAATGCTGTATGCGGAATTGGGATTCCCAACGGATGACGGAATAAAGCTGTAACCGCAAACCAATCCGCAAGTCCACCAACTAACCCCGCTTCAAATCCCCCTTGAATAATCTCCCCAGCTACCGTTCCTTGAAAAGGGATTGAAGCCGCAAAACCTACGCCCATAACCCCAAGCGAAATACCCGCTATATATTTTGTCTGTAATGACATCGTATACACACATCCTCTTATTATGTAAAATAACGCTTTTTTATTATATTTAATCGATATGAATAATCCTTTATAACTATACTATAAAGAACTAATGTGAAAATAACAAAGATTTTTATGTACATGAAAAAATGAGGCTTTAAATCGCCTCATTCTTCCTTACTCTGCTTTCGTTAATTCCGAACCTTTTTTATAATAACCACTCATCACGTCTTCTGGAACCATACTACCGCCAGTTCCCCACACAATATGAGTACCATTCTTCACCTTTTCTGTTAACCTATATTTTTGTAAATACTCATTTTCAGCTTTACATACATTCAATGGCCCTATCATACCTGCTAACGCAGAAGGCTCTAAATAAACATTTTCAGTATCAGCCAGTTCTTTTAATAATCTATATAACTCTTCATCACTTACTGTGTAATTTCCACTCAAAAATGGTTCCATCGTTTTACCGACAAATCCAGAGGGTCTTCCTACCGCAAGTCCATCCGCATCTGTTACATTATCAATCCCGATATCTTGAACGGCAATTTTATCATGAAGTCCAGTCATTAAGCCGAGTAGCATACACGGAGAGTGCGTAGGCTCAGCAAAGAAACAATGCACATTGTCTTTATACAATAACTTTAAGCCGAATGCTACTCCGCCAGGTCCCCCGCCCACCCCGCACGGAAGATAAACGAATAAAGGGTGTTCTTCATCTACTGCAATCTCTAACTCTTCTAATTGTTTTTGTAAACGCGACGCTGCTACTGCGTATCCTAAAAATAAATCATGTGAGTTTTCATCATCAACAAAATAGCAGCTAGGATCTGCATCTGCTTGCAGTCTTCCTTCTTCTACTGCTTTACTATAATCCGCTTCATATTCAATAACATTTACACCTTTACTTCTTAATAAATCTTTTTTCCATTGTTTCGCATCTGCTGACATATGAACAGTTACATTAAATCCTAGTTTTGCACTCATAATCCCAATGCTCAGTCCTAAGTTTCCTGTCGAACCTACTGCAATTGAATACTTCGCGAAAAAACCTCTAAATCTATCACTATCTAAAATTGAATAATCATCTTTCTCTGTTAACATTCCATGCTGCCATGCTAATTGCTCTGCATGTTTCAACACTTCGTATATTCCGCCTCTTGCCTTTATTGATCCTGATATCGGAAGATGACTATCACACTTTAATAATAATTCTCCCCATATAGGTTGCTCGTAATTTTTCTCTAAAGATTGTTTCATAGAAGGTATTTTTACTAAAGGAGATTCTATAATTCCGCTCGTTTCTTTCGTTTCAGGAAAAACTTTCGCAATATATGGTGCGAAGCGCTTTAATCTCTCTTCCGCATCTTTTACATTTTCTTCATTAAGCGGCGAACCTTTTATTGCCGTTTCATACTTTTCTGTATTCGGATTCATCCAAAATACTTCTTCCGTTGCAATAAGGTTGTTTAATAGTGGGTATCGCTCTTTTAATGCCTCTATCCCCTTCATTTCTCTTCCTCCTCATATTCTTGTAGCTAGCCATATAATAAATTATAATTAAATTAATTTTAATATAGTTTAACATAAAATTCAGTTTCAGTTAATTTTAATTTAATTTACTTAAATATAATTTAAATAATTATTAAGGAGCATTTATTATGGAAAATATAGATATCGGTAAAAAAATTGAAAAACAAAGAAAAGAAAAAGGATTAACTAGTAAAGAACTAGCAAAGATGGCCGAAATCACACCATCAATGCTTAGTCAAATTGAACATGGTTCTGCTAACCCTTCCATTCAAACATTAAAGGTACTCGCAAAAGCTCTTGATGTTCCAACATTTAGTTTTTTACTTGAAGAAAATAATACAGATGATCTAATAGTGCGTTCTAATAAAAGAAAAAAAATGATTATCGATAATTTATCATATGAATTGTTGTCACCTAATTTCACAGGAAATTTAGCCACAGCAATTATGACTATCCCACCAAATACTGCTTCATCAGAAAATGTGCTAGAACATAAAGGAGAAGAATTAGCATTTGTATTAGACGGAAAAGTCACATTGCACTTAAATGAAGAAGAATACACATTAGAAACTGGTGATAGTGTAAAAATACCAGCTTATTTAAACCATAAATGGGTAAATCAATTCGAGAAAAATGCGATTGTTTTATTCTCTGTTACTCCGCCGATTTTTTAATTCATGTGATGATAAAAAAATAGCCATGCATGGAGGATGCTCTCCGTACATGGCTATTTTTATTTTTTTGGTACTAACAAAATCCCTAAACTAATAACACAAAAACTGAGTATTTGCTGTATTGAAAGACCAAATAGAACTGAATTTTGTTCACTAATAAGTGAAATAATGATATGAGCAATTCCCTCGCAAATTAGAAAAAAGCTTATATTCTTTCCATTCCCTACTCTTTCATTTTTAATCCATAACGAGCCAATTATACCGAGTGCGAGTATAATCTCATACATGAAAATAGGATGATACAAAAATTTTGATTCATATATTTTCATTCCCCATGGGAGTGTCGTTTGTGCACCTACTTCTTGATGGAATAGAAAATAAAAGATAATACTCATACATAGTCCAAAGGGTAATGTATCAAGTAAAATTCGAAGAGAAAATTGCTCTTTTTTACTTTTCCAAACAATGTATATACTAGCCATAATAAAACCTACTATAATATGTTGAATACTTCCTACAGCTAATAATGCTTGCACCGGCGCCCCAATGGCCCATACCGGATTTAAAATTGCCGGTGCGAATTTCCATACTAATACAATGATGAGAAAACCATTCGTTACTGCATCCATCATTTTTTCATATTGAATATTTTGCTTTTTCATCCTTAGTTTCATCAGAGTAAATCCAAATAGACTTCCTATTATAAGGGAAACTGGTTGTAACCTCACCATCCATTCCATCACTATGAAATCCCCTCTTAATTCTCAATTATTTTCTTAAACTTCTCTTCTAATTGATCTGGAGGTAATACACCTCGTGCCTGATCTACAATAATTCCATCTTTATTAACAAAAAATGTCGTTGGTAAAGAGAATACTTTATAATCTAATCCAGCTACTCCGTCCATATCTAATAGAACAGGAAATTTAAATCCGTGACGATCTGCGAATGCACTCGCTTCTTGTACTGGATCCCCGATTGTTGCATTTACCGCAAAGATTTCAACATTCTTTTTATATTTATCATACAAACGAACTAGGTCAGGAGCCTCCATTTCACATGGGCCACACCATGATGCCCAAAAATTAATAACATATGGTTTTCCCTTTGCATCATTTAACGAATACAGCTTCCCGTCCAATCCTTTTAATGTTATGTTTGGTGCTTTAAATCCCACTTGTGGCAATACTTCTTTCTCTTGTAACTCCACTTGTTTCGCTTTTCTTTCTTTTTCTTCTTTCTTTGTATTATAAAAATTAACCCCTGCCCAAATTAGTGCCCCGGCCAGTATAATAGCAATTAGTTTTTTCACTTTTCTTCCTCCTCATTTCTAAAATCCCGTAAATCCGCCGAATAGACGAATAAAGAACGCTGTAATTTTCGTCATTTGATTTGTATATAATAAAACCCCTGTTAAAATCATCATTCCACCGCCGATTTTCATCATGACATTGGCATAAGTAACAATCCATTTTACCTTTCCAATAAAAAATGCCATCACGAAAAACGGAACTGCAAAGCCAAGAGTATATGCCGTAATATAAAGAAGCGCACTTTCAGGATTGGTCGCCCCGAGCATAAGCACTGCAGAAAATATCGGACCAACACACGGTGTCCATCCTGCTGCATATGTCATGCCGACCAAAACTGAGCGAATATATCCTGTCGATTTACTTCTATACTGCACTTTTTTCTCTGCCATAAGCCACTTAGGCTGAAACAATCCAGTCATAAATAACCCCATCAAAACAATAAAAATCCCACCAATTTGCTGAATCAATCTTTGATTAGATGAAAAAGTAATCCCAATCCAGCTCACCGATAAACCTAACGCATAAAATATAACCGAGAAACCGATCATAAAAAATACTGTATGTATAATCGCTGACTTTTGCATAATCCCACGATTTTCTTTTAAATCTTGAATAGACACACCTGTAATATATGATAAATAAGATGGATATAGCGGTAAAGAACATGGTGATATAAATGAAAGTATCCCAGCCCCTACTACTAGCCAAATTGTTAAATCCGCCGCATTCATTTTATCCCTCCTAAACACACTACGATGCGTAGTGTTAATTATTAAAAAAAGAGGCTATATGCACTCTCCGACAATAAGTACAATCGACATACAAAATAGCCCTAACGTTACATATACTGAATTTGTATGTAATGGTATATTCAGCTTAACAACTTTCTCATTCAACACTTGCTCAATTCGTAAATTAATTGCGGTTTTCGCAAACGACGCTGTAATACATTGATTTTGCATCGTCTTTATTTTAATTAACTTTAATAATGCACTACCTAGCTCAAATGAAGATTTCATTTTTTGCATCGCATATTTATCTGCTGATAGCTCTTGATATACATGATAACGCTGCAACATCCCTTTTAATATAGGAATATACATCATTCCCTCAGCTAACAATGTAAAGAAAAATAACTTTAATGGATCTCGATTTTTTTGATGATATTCCTCATGTAATACAATCGCATCAATTTCTTCCTCAGAAAATGCCTGAAACATTCCTTCTGAAATGACAATTTTCGGTCGAAATAATCCAATTGTAAATGCCGTAATCTGTAACGTTGATAATACGTACACTTGCTTTCCTTTTCTAGTAATAGACACGAGATTTCTTTTCAATCTTTTACTATAAAAAAATTGCTTCCAAATTCTTTTACTCATAATGATTACAGTAAATAACAGTAATCCGGCTATCATTATACGAAGTATTGATAGTTCCCTCATATGTTTTTGTAATTCAAATAAACAAAATTGCGAAAGGAAAAATGCTTTATTTTGAAAAAGAAATGGGTATGTAACGTAGTATACTAACATGCTTAAAAAAAGCACACTAATAGTCACTGCTAACAAAACGATTTTACGCATTTGCCACTTCATTTTATCGGTCCTCTTTTTTTAGCTGACTTAATTTCTCTTCTAATTTTTTTATTAAAGATGGATCAGCTTGTTCTAACTCATCTATCATATGGTTCACAACAAGATCTCCAAATTCACCCATTAATTCCTGTGTCATTTTCTTCGTTTGATTAGATAAAAATTCTTCCTTCGTTTGTGTAGTACGATACATACCACTTCTTTTCACAATATGCTTTTCTAAATGTGCTTTCTCTACTAATCTGTTCATAACTGTCATTACAGTATTAAAATTCACCGGGGATTCTTCACTTAATTTCTGTTGCACATCTTTAATGGTAATACCCTCAGTAGCCCAAACAATTTCCATTATTTTCGCTTCAAGCGGTCCGAAAAAGTGATTTAACCCTTGCTCATTTAACTTGTAGTTTTGAGTAAACATCGTATGGCCCCTTTCACACTACAGATTGTAGTATAAAATATATAGAAGGTCAAACATAAATGATATTAACTGATACTTAAATGAATCCTAATCTCCACTAATTAGTTATCTGTACCACGTTCGATTCATTGTAAACCTAACTTCTCTCCAAATGTATCATAGAGATAATATTCTAATATTTGCACACTAAATTTCTCATTACGCCCAAGTGCAAATAATTCCCGATCTTTAGCTACGATAGTATCTAATGGAATCACCACATTATCCACTATTTTTGTAATTTCAATTATATTACTTTCTACGTTTACTTCTGTTTTAAATTCAATATTTTCTAATACTATATGTGAACGTCTTCCTGATGCAAAAAAAGTAAAGTTAGGGTTTTTAAAAATTCCAATTTCACTCTCTAACGGATATAAATATTTATAAATTATATCTCTGTGTCCATCTTTTATTATTTTTTCATCTTTTTCATCATCTAAATATTCTTTCACCTTCGCTGCGAACTCAAATCGAAAATCCACTCTTTCACGCTCCCTCTTTTTAGTCTACGCTAATAAATATATTAATATAATTTAACTATATTATAAAATAAGTTCCTATAAAAAGTAAAAAACACTTTTGTAAAACTTTTGGTATTCCCTGTACTTTTTAAATATAAATACTCTTTCAACATTCATTAGTACGTCGTTATATTCATTTAAACATATTGTTCCCATATTTTGAAACAATATTTTCCAGTATTATATATCAATAAAGTGAAACTTTAATCAATGGGGGGTGTTCATCCCCCATTGATTATTAGCCCACACCAATCGGGCGTTTACGGGCAGCAGGGCTCCCACCTAACTGCTTTGCTCCAATCGAATTTTGAGGCGGGAGTTTACTGCCCGCAAATAGCGGGATAAACTGCTTCTAATTCCTTTCTATCCACAGCTATCGACTCCTTATGCTATTTCAATATATTGTTCACTTTATTTCCCCTTATTCATTAAATCACAGAAGGAATGTAACTCCCCACTATCGAATTTTTACATAACAAATATTATTAGGTGGTGCTTTACTATGAAATTAGCTGTCATTGGTGGCGGTGATTTACAAGATCCAAATCACTTGCATATTAATGAACGACTTATAGAATTAACGAATAAACAATACCCAAAAGTATTATTCATTCCTACAGCTAGTCGTGATGATGAAGGATATATAAAGTTATTTTTAGAAACATTTGAAAAGCAATTACATTGTGGGGTTCAAATTTTACGCATTTCAACCGAAACACCTACTAAATATGAAATAGATGAGATGATTCATTCTGCCGATTTAATTTACCTTGGCGGTGGAAATTACGTTCACATGCTTGAACAATGGAAAGAACATAAACTAGATGAAAAGTTACTATTTGCTTTAAAACGTGGAACACTTATTGCAGGATATAGTGCCGGTGCTATGTGCTGGTTCACATCTAGCATTCGTTCAGATTATGAAGGTTCCGGTTATATAGAAAGTAGTGGCTGGGGTATTGTTAACAAAAGATTTTGCCCCCATTACAATCAATTAAATAGAATGAATGCCTTCCATACGTTTTTACAAACTCACCAAGGTAATATAGAAGGTATTGCATTAGAAGATAATTGCGCTTTATATATTACAGAAGGTTCATTTGAAATTATCGGTGAGCCAGATACAGCTTGGGAGTTTTATATGAATAATGGAGAACTCATTAGACAACATTTTGACATAACTTTAAAAAGTTATTTATAAGCATTCATAAAAAAATGTCCCTAAGTATAATGACTTAGGGACATTTTCATCTTTTAACTCACTAATCGTGTAATTCGTTTCTTCTGCCATGAAAGCTTATAATATGCATACTGTAATATTAAGCTAACGATGAATGCAGCTGGATACCCAATCCATATCCCTTCTATTCCAAGGCTCGTATGGTAAGAAAGATAATACGCCACAGGTACTTCAACAAGCCAAATTGATACAACACTGATTACAGTTGGCCATAGTACAGTACCACTTGCTCGCATTGTGGCACTAATAATTTGCGCATGACCAAAAATTAAGTAACTCCATAATGTAATCATGACTAAGCTATGAGCAATTTCAATTGTAGTTTGACTTGTCAAAAATAGTGCTAAAATATCTCTTGAGAATAAGTAAATAAGCGATATTAATACACCACCAATGATATAATTCATAATAATTCCGGCCTTAACAACTTTCTGTAATCGATCAAATTGGTTTGCACCAATTGATTGCGCTGCAAAAATTGATACGGTAATGCCGAGGCTAACTGCTGGCATTTGTACATAACTTGCAACTTGGTTCACAACACCATACGCCGCTGTTGCATCTGAACCGTACCGATTTACAAATGCGATTACCGCGATCTCTGATAATGAAACTAATATCATATTAATACTCGCTGGAATACCGAGGCGTAACAATAATTTTAATAACTCCCAGTCCATACGAAGATATTTTCTTACTGTCCCGTCTAATTGTAGTGGATGATTTTTCTTCTTTAAATACACTAGCATGACAATAAACGTAATAACTGTAGATATAACTGAAGCATAGGCTGCTCCGTAAACATCTAATTTCGGAGCTCCTAACCAGCCAAAAATAAGAATTGGTAATAAAATCATATTTAGCGCTGTACTTACGATTAAAAAGTAAAATGGCGTTTTAGAATCTCCTGTACCTCTCATAAATGTTGTGTATGCAAAATATAAAAATAATACTGGCATAGATATAAATAAAATTCTTGCGTAATGCACACTTATTTCAATAATATTTTCTGGCGTTCCCATAAGACGCATAATATCCATCGCAAAAATACTACCTATTATCGCCAACACGACTCCGATAATAAAAGTAAACGTAAGCGTCGTACCAACGATAGCTTTTAAGCGCTCCTCATTTTTAGCACCAAATGCCTGACCAATTAAAATTGAACTACCAGAACCAATTCCAATTACAAATGAAACGAGTAGGAAAAATAACGGGAAAAATGCCGATATAGCTGCTAGATCATTTACGCCAAGCCATCTTCCTACTACTACCATTCCAAATAACTGTCCAACTGATTGTAATACATTACTTAAAAGTAACGGCACTAAAAACATGGACATCGATTTCCATATCGGCTTATGTTCCGTTTCTGACTTCTGTGACTCTACACCTTCTTTATTGTTATCTGTAGGTGGTTTCAAATTTCATTTCTCCTTTTACTAAAAATCTGTTTTTCAACTTCTATCTCTTTGTATAGTTGTTATAACGATGTGCTTCCATTCATTTTCTTTTCCGTATTATTATAACTTCACCCAATATTGGCTTCCATCAGCTGTTCTATCTAAAAACCCATATTCGATTAAATATCTTCTTAAAGTTACAAAATCCGGGTATACACTTTCTATGACAGTATTTACTTCTTTTTCATTGTACTTTTTATTACTATCAAACTTCGTCACTAAATGGCGTAATATAATTAATTTACGCTTTTGCTTCTTCGGAAATTTAGAAAGCGGTCCATCTAATCCTTCTGTAAAATGTGCTTTTAATACTTCCTCATTTTCTTCTTCCGTAATATTGTAGCGATCATCCACCATCGTTGCTGTTCTATGAATGGGTACAAATTTCGTTTGTACTTTTGATTTTTTTTCTGACAGTTCCATTAACGCTAAAAACACTTTCGCTTGCTTCATTTTCTCTCGAAGTGTAAATCGATGATTACGAATGGTTGATGTACTTCCGCCATCCATCTCTTTTACAATCTCTTTATCATTTAGCCCCATATGGAAAAACTGAACCATTTTCTTTTGCAAATCCGTTAAACCCGTATACTTCTTATCAAGATTTAATAAATAATCAAGCATAGACGTATGTTCATTTTGCACATGCAATTGCACAAACTTCTCTGCTTCATACAAAACTTGATTATCTTGATAAATAACCCCCTTAATAAACGCTTCTCCACAAGCTAAACAAATATATTCCTCTGCTTCCGCTTCAAACACATACCCTTTCTTCAATTCCTCAACCGATGCATCCCAAAACTTCTCTGAAATATCACTCACACTAAACACTCCTTCAAAACGTTTATTCAAAAACTAAACAAATCGCAATAACGTTTATTACCACTTCACCATCTTAACATAACACAAACAAACATTTCAACGTTCCGTTTACCCATTTTATAAACTTTTATAAAAAAATCTATTAAACAAATTAAAAAAGGACTTAAAGCAACGAAAAGCGAATGTATTTAATAAATGAATTACTATAGGATGTGAAACAAAACATGACTATTCTGCACGACCCTTGGTTTACTGTTAAACAAATCGCTCGAAATACATATGCGATTAGTGAATATGGACATTGGGAGAAAGTACATTCCTTCTTACTTGTAGGCGATACTACCGCACTCCTTATCGATACTGGACTAGGTATCGATAATATGAAACGTATAACGGACCAACTAACAAACTTACCAATTACAGTTGTCACAACACACGTTCATTGGGATCATATCGGTAGTCACTCACAATATGAAGAAATCTATGTACATGCTTTAGAAGAAGATTGGCTCATTAACGGCATAAAAGGACTTCCTATTACTCAAATTAGGCACGACATCGCTCGTGACATTACTAAACCTACACCTAAAACATTTCAACCTGAAACATTCAATCCATTTCAAGGAACACCAACAAAATTACTACAGGATGGAGACATTATTGATATCGGAAATAGGAAAATTCAAATTATACATACCCCAGGTCACTCACCAGGACATATTTGTATATACGATTATGAAACTGCGTTTTTATTCACAGGAGATTTACTTTATGAAGGCACGATTTTTGCGTTTTATCCATCGACAAATCCTGTAGACTTAGTTCAGTCTCTAAACAAAATTACAAACTTCTCTCCTATTAAACAAATTTACGGTTCACATCATACACTTGGTCTTTCTCCTACTATATTGAAAGAAGTAAAATACGCTATTCAATATTTAAGTGATAACAACCTCGTTCAACATGGAACCGGCATTCACTCATTCCAAAACTTCAGTATTCAATTTTAACTACAAAAAAGGTGTTTCCACATATAGAAACACCCTTTTTACCCTTTATATATTTTATAAACAACTTCCACTAAAACTTTACTCGCTTGTACAAATACATGTTTTCGCTTTCCATCCTCAACGAATCTATTTGAGCAGCCATTCATAATCATCATACAACTAATTATGACTAGCACTACACTTCTATTCTTGTTAGTCACTTTATGCCACTCCACTATTAAAAACTTCATTTAAATTTATCCTATCAAAAAATTTTACACGAATAATAAACCGAAAGAATATGCAATTCTGCATATTCTTTCGGTTTATTACGATGTTGTGATTTAATTTAGTTAAATAACACGTATAACGAGGTGACTAACTTGAAGTTTAAAGCGAAAAAAAATCCATTTCACGTCATTTTTATTACATTATTTATAATTATTTTTTTCATTTCGCTATTCTTCCAAAACGAAAATTCTATTTTTTTCACTCTTATGATGCTGTTAAATATCGTGAATCTCTCTTCATTCTATTTCTCTCACTACAACATAACGGAATCTTCTCTTATTGTAAAACACGGTTTCATATTACGTACTGAAATTCCATTTGAAGATATTCGTCACATTAAATACTCTGGCAAAACACTCCGTTCAGAAAAATGGACTAGGCAGCAATTAGAAATTGATTATAATTTATTTGACTCTGTGACAACTTTCGTACCACAAGAAGAAGAAAAATTCATTTCACTCTTAAAAGAGAACTGCCCACATATGAAAGTAATGAATACGTCTTCTAACAAATAATATCTTTTGGAGCTTGCAGTAGTACAAGTGGCGGAAACATAAAATAAATATCAAAAAAAGCCAAGATTCTAAACTAAGAACCTTGGCTTTTTCTATTACTCTTTCGGAGCAATCATTTTTTTCGGATCTACAATTTCATCAAATTGCTCTTCTGTTAATAGGCCCGATTGCAATGCTGCTTCTTTTAAAGTTAACCCCTCTTTATGAGCATGCTTCGCAATTTTCGCTGCATTTTCATATCCGATATGCGGGTTTAATGCAGTAACAAGCATTAATGAACGATTCACATTCTCTTTAATTACTTCTTCATCCGCTTCAATGCCAACTGCACAATTATCATTAAATGAAACAATTGCATCTGCTAATAAGTGAGCGGATTGTAAGAAGTTATATGCAATAACTGGTTTAAATACGTTTAGCTCAAAATTACCTTGGCTCGCAGCAAATCCGATTGTTGCGTCATTTCCCATCACTTGCGCTACAACCATCGTTAACGCTTCACTTTGCGTTGGATTTACTTTACCTGGCATAATAGAGCTTCCTGGCTCATTTGCCGGAATAATAATTTCTCCTAGACCACTACGTGGACCACTTGCCAGCCAGCGTACATCGTTAGCGATCTTCATTAAATCAGCTGCTAATGCCTTTAATGCACCATGCGTATATACAACTTCATCATGGCTCGTTAATGCGTGGAACTTATTTGGTGCAGAAATAAATTGCTTACCTGTAAATTGGCTAATTTCCTCTGACACCATCTCACCAAATTTAGGATGAGCATTAATACCTGTTCCAACTGCAGTACCACCAATTGCAAGCTCTTTCATATATGTATTGCTCTCTGCAATCATACGCTCTGTTTTTTCAAGCATACGGTGCCATCCGCTAATTTCTTGTCCTAATGTTAACGGTGTTGCATCTTGTAAGTGTGTACGACCAATTTTTATAATATGTTCAAATGCAGTTACTTTTTCTGCTAAAGTTTCTTTTAATTCCGTAATTGCCGGTAATACGTGATTTTCTACTGCAATTACACATGCTACATGAAGCGCTGTTGGAAATGTATCATTTGAACTTTGAGACATGTTCACATCATCATTCGGATGAATATGTACGTCAGATCCCTTATCTTTCAAAATTTGATTCCCTCGATTTGCAATTACTTCATTCACATTCATGTTTGACTGTGTACCGCTACCCGTTTGCCATACAACAAGCGGAAAATGTTCATTCCATTTCCCTGCAATTACTTCGTCAGCTGCTGCCACAATTGCTTCTGCTTTTTCTTCTGATAACTTTCCTAATTTTTGATTGCTAAGCGCTGCACTCTTCTTTAAAATGGCAAATGCTTTTACAATTTCAAGCGGCATTTGCTCTGTTCCAATCGGGAAGTTTTCTTTACTACGTTGTGTTTGTGCTGCCCATAATTTATCAGCTGGAACTTTTATTTCTCCTAATGTATCTCTTTCAATTCTGTACTCCATTTTTTCATCCCCTTGAAAATATAATACCTACATCTCTTATATTAACAGACTTTTAATCAAATGATAAGAATTCTCACTCATATATACAAATATTCAATATTTTTTTCAGAAATTCCTCTTGACCTAAACTTAGGTTTAGGCTGTATCCTTTCCATTGTAACCTACTATAACGACACTGGAGGAATTCAAAATGAAAAAATATGCTTTCATAACAGGTGCGAATAAAGGGATCGGATATGAATTGGTTCGTCAATTAGCAGAAAAAGACTATCACGTATTTTTAGGTGCTCGTAATAAACAACTTGGAAAACAAGCCGTAGAATCTTTAAATGTTTCAAACGTTTCCTATATTCAAGTAGACATTTCTAGTGCTCAATCCATTCAAGAAGCAATCAAAAAAATCCATGAAACGACTGACCACTTAGATTTATTAATCAATAATGCAGGCATAGCACTCGACTTCCATACGCTACCTAGTGAATTAAATATTGAAACTTTACGCCAAGGATTTGAAGTTAACTTTTTTGGAACATTCCAAATGGTGCAAGCCTTTTTACCATTATTAAAGAAATCAAGCAACAGTAAAATTATAAATGTAACAACTGACATGGCCTCACTAACAATGTTTGCTAGCGGTGAAACACACCCAATTAATACATTAGGATATAATTCTTCAAAAACAGCTATTAATGCTTTAACATTAGCATTTAGCAAAGAATTTGGTACTAACGGTCCAGCAATTTTCGGAGTAACCCCTGGTTTTACAACTACTGACCTAAATGGAAATTCCCCAGGTGGCCATACGACCAATGCAAGTGCTAAAATTATTATTAAATATGCATTAAGTGAAACAAACTATAATGGTAAAATACTAAATAAAGACGGCATTATACCTTGGTAATAAAGGGATGAATGATATGTATTATACAATTGGGCAAGTCGCCAAAATGCACCACTTAACTATTTCTCAAATACGTTATTACGATAAACAAGGACTGTTCCCTTTTCTTAAAAGAAATGAAAAAGGAGATCGCGCTTTTGATGAAGAAGCACTGAAATATTTAGAGATGATTTTATGTTTAAAAAACACCAGTATGCCAATTCAAAAAATAAAAAAATTTATCGACTGGTCTATGGTGGGGGAATCTACCATCCTTCAACGGTTGGAATTAATGAAACAACAGGAGACCAATGTCTTACAGCTCATTCAAGACACTGAAAAAAACTTAAAAAAGATACAACAAAAAATTGCTAAATATGAGGACGAAATAACTTCTTCAACTCCTATTATAAAATAAAAAATCACCTTCTACATATTGTAGAAGGTGATTTTTTATTTTATGATGCTTGCTTTCCTTTATCTGCATCATCTACATACCAAATGAACTTGCCTGTATATCCATAAATAACTGCTAAAATGAGTGATACGAAGCTTAGCCACATAAATGGAACGTATGATAATGTTGATACACCTAAAATACCAGCCATAAAAATACCATTATCAGACCATGGAACCATACCAGAAGTCAAAGTTCCACCTACTTCTGAGTTACGTGCTAATACGCGGCGATCTATTTTTAATTTATCATAGCTTTCTTCCATAATTTTTGGTGTTAAAATAAGTGATACGTACATCGCACAACCAAATATGTTAGCTAAAAATGCAACGATTAGTGTAGACAATGTTACATTACCTGCAGAATTTAATTTCTTCTCAAATTTCGATACAATTACCTTTAGAACACCTAGCTTTTCAAGTAATCCACCAAAACCTAAGCCGAAAATAATAACGGCTACTGAACCAAGCATACCATTAATTCCACCACGGTTTAATAACTTATCGACAAACTCGACACCAGATTGAATTGAGAATCCGTTATATGCTGTTCCAATTGCCTCTCCAAAGTTCATTCCTTGGAAAAGAGTTGCCCAAATTGCACCAATTAAAGCTCCCATAGCAATTGTTGGCATAGATGGTTTCTTCATCGCCAATAGCACAATAACAATTACCGCTGGAACAAGCATCCATATTTTAATATCAAAGTGCTTTAATAAAGATTCTTTTAAAAACTCAACTCTATTTAAATCTACATTATCCCCGCCATACATCCATCCAGCAACAGTAAACATAATGCTGGTAATAATATAAGCTGGAACGTCTAAGACGAGCATAGCTCGAACGTGAGCAATAACATCTACTTTCGCCATAGAAGCTGCAAGAACTGTGCTATCAGAAAGTGGTGATAATTTATCTCCAAAATAAGCTCCTGAAAGAACTGCACCCGCAACAAGCGGAAGTGGTAATCCAAGCCCTTCACCTATCGCCATCATAGCAATACCTGCAGTTCCAACTGTTCCCCATGATGTTCCTGTCGCGATAGAAGTGATTGAACAAATAATTAAAGTTGCCAATAAGAATATGCTAGGGTGAATGAATTCTAATCCATAATAAATTAATGTAGGTACAACCCCACCAGCAATCCACGTTCCAATTAAAGCCCCAACTGCAACTAAAATAAGAATTGCTTCTAATCCATTAGAAATCCCTTTCGTAATTGCATCTTGCAATTCTTGATAACGAAATCCTAATCTTAATCCAAGCGCAATAACTAAAAACCATGAAATAAATAGCGCTAATTGAATTGGGAGATCAAAAATCGTTTGGAAGGAAAAGACGACAGCAAGAAATAGGCATAAAAGAATAATAATTTCTAGCATCGATGGTAATCTTACACTTTTCATTTTTTTCTCTCCTTACAAGTCGATAACATGATGTATGTAGTCTTACGTGTATGTAGTATACAATTAGCGAAGACAAAACAAAATTTTCATATTATTTCGATTTATTTTTTCAGTATAATATATTCACAACCCTTTCTATTGTAAAAGTAGATTGCGCTTTTCGCAATGAAAAATATAAAAAATGTTGTATTTTTATTTCTTTCGAAAGAACTACTTAATGAAGTGAAACTTTAATCAGTAAGGATTTTACCCATCCCCAACTCATTATTAACCCATAATCACCTTTTTAATATTTGCCTCAACAAAACTTTTTAATACCGCTTTCACCTCATATGTAATAATATATTTCCACATAAAAAAAGAGCACACATCATTTAATCGATGCATGCCCCTCTTTTATTTATACATATTTTGTATCTCTTCTTTATTTTTAAGTATTTCCGAAAACTTATCGCTACAACCTTTCGGAAATAAAACTCCGAGTCCATATGAATGCCCAAACTGAAAATGAGGGTGTTTCACCTTGACCTCATCCCAAAACTTATACACACCGAAATCACCGTTTTTAACTTCAATATCATGAAATAATACAATACCGTTTTTCGCAACTTTAGGTAACCATGTTTTATAATCATGAGAAACAGCTTCATACGTATGATAGCCATCAATATGCAAAAGATTTATCGTTTCATCTTGAAACTGATCCAGAGCATCATCAAAAGTAGACCGAATTAAATTTCCTATATTCAGGTAGTTATCGCTCACCACTTTTTCTACTATTTGAAAAACCCCTTCTCCATATGGACCTGTATGCCCATCTCCAGCCCAAGTATCTACAGCAAAACATTTTGTGGCTAACCCACCATCTTTTACCCCCTGGCAAAAACTAAAAAAGGAAGCACCTAAATGCGTACCTAACTCAACTAAAGTTGCTGGTTCTTCAAATCTTACTAAATCATATGCGAAATCTAAATGCCCACTCCACGCAGATTGTGACCGAATAATAGGACTAAAATTTTCAAATTCAAACGATGGTTTATGAGTAACCCAGTTCATCGCGTATCTCCTTATACACATATTTTTAACAAACCAAATTACTCTTATCTTTATTTTTTGGGCGTCGCGATTATGATTATATTTCACAAAAAGATGAAGAATTACCCCATTCTTATTGGGGTAATTCTTCATATACATATGGATTTGCTGGCTTCTTAATCTTCTCTACTTTACTTATTTTCACAAGTGGAAATAGCATTCCTTAGAACCAGAAGCATTGAAAAACTTGGATGAACGATATGGAGATCAAATAACTGAACTTGTATTTATCGGCATCGATATGAATCGTTCTATTAACAGAAAAAGAAATGAAACAAGATTGAAATACATTTGTTGATCCTATTCCGGCTTTTACTTTCACTTCATAATAAAAAGGTTTCCGTAGCATGGAGCCTTTTTCACTTTGTAGTACTCTTATTTAACATATTTGCTTTAATAAGAAACACAATTGTACCTAAAACAATTAAGATAGCATATACGATACCAACTACATCACCTATTTTTTCTAAGCCAAACGGTAATAGTATAGTAGCAACTCCGACTATATAGGAAAACACACCTGAAAGCTTCGCTAATTTATTTTTATCTCCAACAAACGTTTCTGCTTGATATCCTGCCAACAAAAACAATTTCTTTTTCACATGTATTTGATACCCTAAAAAAATGATAAGTAATCCAACAAATAAACAAACCAAAAATCCTGCTAGCATATAACTCCCCCCTACAATATTTTACTATACACAAAAAAGATTATCGTTCTTAATAAAGTGAAACTTTAATCAGTGGGGGTTTTCCATCCTCCACTGATTATTAGCCCTCACCAATTGGGCATTTACGGGCAGCACGACTCTCGCCGAATTTCAAGGTGGGAGTCTTACTGCCCGTTAATGCGGGATAAACAATTTTATTTTTAATTAGAAATTTCAGTTTATTAATATTCCATTCTGTGATATATTGCATATTGTATCCAATATATATTTTTAAAAGGAGGACTTATATATTTTATGGATTCAAATCGTTTAAAAGGAATTATTATGGTTGTAATCGGTGCTTGTTTATGGGGCTTATCCGGAACAGCTACGCAACAACTATTTCAATATGAAAATGTTTCTACTGAATGGCTAGTTACAATCCGTTTACTTATATCCGGTGCTATTTTGCTCATTATGTCATCATTTGGAACGAACAAAAAAGAAATATTCGGCATCTGGAAAAAAAAGTCTGATGCAAATAAGATGATTTTGTTCGGTCTTTTAGGCATGCTTGCTGTACAGTACACGTACTTCGCTTCTATTAAAGAAGGAAACGCTGCTGTTGCAACTTTGTTACAATATTTAGCCCCTATATTTATCACTATATACTTACTGTTCAAATGGAACGTCCGTCCATCAAAAATTGATTTTATTTCAATTGCACTCTCATTATTAGGGACTTTCCTCTTACTAACAAACGGGTCTGTTCAAAACTTAGCTGTTTCCACACCAGCTATCATTTGGGGCATTTTATCTGGACTATCACTCGCATTTTATAGTTTGTATTCAAAAGAATTGTTAGAAAAGTGGTCTTCATCCGTTATCGTTGGATGGGGGATGATCATTGGGGGGATTGGCGTAACGATTTTACACTTTATTTCCACAAACGAATTCATTTTATTATCAACTATGAAATATGTAAAACTAAGTACCCTCCCGCTCATTACATTTGTCGTCATTTTCGGGACACTCATCGCATTTTATTTATACTTAGATAGCATAAGATACCTTACGCCTAAAGAAACAACATTATTTGGCTGTACAGAACCACTCGCAGCTATTATTTCTTCTGTGCTTATTTTGCACGTACCGTTTAGTTATTAGGTGCTTTTTGTGTAATTGTAATGGTGCTCATATTAGGCCAAAAACCGGATAAAGGAAAACCAAAATTAAAGCTTGTTAATACGAAAAAGAAACATATACAATGAAAGGATTGAATTCACTATGCCTGTCCCTCAAAATTATAAAAAACCAGGAAGAGTTTCAGCAAAGTCACTCGTTTTAAATCAACTGCAAGATTGGATTATAGAAGGTGTTTTACGACCTGATGAGAAAATAAATGATGGGGAATTGGCAGAAGCACTAGGAGTAAGCAGAACACCTGTTAGAGAAGCTTTACAAATTTTAGAGCTTTCTGGATTAGTTGAAATGGTACCTGGGCAAAAAACGAAAATCGCGCCTATTAAGTTAGACGACGTATCTATCATTTATGAGACTATAGCTGGTCTTCACTCAATTATAGGAAAGCAAGCACTTCAAAAAGTTACAGACGCTGATATTAAACTACTTTCCGAGATAAATGATGCTTTTCAACAATCTATACATGAAAAAGATTCAAAAAAAGCTTTAGAACTAGATATACGATTTCACAATACAATTACTTCTATTGCTAAAAACCGATATATTGAACCTTTTCTAGAAAATATGCAACTTCACATTTTACGCCTTGAATATTTATTTTTCCAAAAATTCGTGCCTGCAAGTCAATCTATTAAAGAACATCACTCTATAATTCAAGCACTACAAAAACAGGATGAAAAACGAATGGAACAAATGATGTCTCAAAACTGGCTCCGTCCAATGAAAGAAATACAAAAAATAATTTCTATGAAATAATAAAGCTGGTTACACAAAAGTGTAACCAGCTCCTTCTTTAATAATCTATATGCTATGCCTGAATATTTGCGTAATCTTCAATATGCTCGTACTCTTTTTCCAATTCCTCTAAAGACAGCTCGTATAATTGTCGGTCGCGAATCTTAAACACCCCTGCTCCAATTAACTCATCAATTAAATGTCTCTTACGATTTTCAACAGCAAAACGGAGTTGACTACTCATCTTTTAAAAAACTCCTTTCTACGATCATTGAAAATGATAATCTTTATCAATCACCACTTTTGATTATAAAAGATGATTCTTAATAAGTAAAGTAATCTTATGAAATATTTACCTTACAAAGTATTTGTGGCCACATTATATATATGTATGCCACGCGAAAAATGTTATGACACTTTTTCATACCCTTTTTCTTTCATACTTTGCAAGTTGTCTCATTATGGTTAAATTCACCTTCTATTTCAACTTGAATGGTGACATGTTCTACATGAAATTTCCCCTTTAATACATCCGTTGCTTCTTTCAATACGCTTTGCGTTTCATTACCTTCGATAATAAGATGACAAGTTAATACTTGAAAATCTGATGTTACAGACCATATATGTAAATCATGAACTTCTTTTACAATAGTAATATTTAATAATGTATTTTTCACCTCTTCAGCATCTATGTGCTGCGGTGCACCTTCCATTAATATATGAACTGTATCACGTGTTACACGCCATCCACTTATAATGACTAAAATAGACACAAGAATACTAGCAACCGCATCTGCAGCAGTCCATCCAAAAAATTTAATAAGTAACGCAGCAATAATCGCTCCAACTGAACCTAATAAATCGCCTAGTACATGTAAGAACGCACTTCTTAAATTTAAATTACCTTTCACATCTCCGCCTCTCATTAATATCCAAGCTGATACAATATTAATAAGCAGACCAAGCACAGCAATAATGAGCATTCCATTACTAGCGATTTCAACTGGTTCCTTAAAACGACGAATTGCTTCAATAAAAATATATACTGAAATGACAATAAGAACGACACCATTACATAATGCCGCTAACATTTCGACTCGCTTATACCCATATGTTTTCGCGGCCGTTTCCGTTTTTTCCCCAAGCTTGAACGCAAGTAAACTTAAAGCTAAGGATACTGCATCACTTAACATATGCCCTGCGTCAGACAATAGTGCTAAGCTATTTGTTACAAATCCGCCAATAACTTCAGCAATCATAAAGCTTGTTGTTAATAAGAAGGCAATTAATAACGCCTTTTTATTTTTTGAATGACCGTGATCATGTGAGTGTCCCATACAAATGCTCCTTTAAGTGTAATATCTGTATGTTAGTATGAAACACATTCCCTATCTTTATCCCCCATTAACGCCCGATAGTGAATGCTACTAATCCGTAGAAGATGAACAATACCCCACTGATTAAAGTTTCACTTTATCCCGCTTCCTCTGTATACAAACTTCGCTACTTTTCAAACAAGTCCTTTTTCTCAACTAAAAACAAGACTACTTCTTTTTTATTTTCATATTGTTTACTAATGAAAGAATTTTTAAGGGGGTTACAAAATTGAAACGACTATTTCTCTGCATGGAGCGTGAACTTGTTGTAGTAAAAGAACAATATGGTAACTATGAAACCACATATCATTTACAAAATATGCAACCTACCTGTATTGTGGTTGATCCATTCCAAACAAATCGTGTTTATTGCGGCACATTTGGACGAGGTTTATGGCTAAGTGACGATGGCGGGGATTCGTGGAGACCAATTGGAGATTCATATCGTTACTTTGATTTCCCTAAAGAGGATGGTATTTTACATTCTTCGATTACTTCCATTACGATAAGCCCTAATGAACAAGTTAACGGATATGGTGTCGTTTATGTAGGTACAGAGCCTAGTGCTTTATTCCGTTCAGAAAATGGTGGTGAAACGTGGACTGAACTTAAAAATATGAAATCATTATTATCTTCCTATACGTGGGCTTTTCCGCCTAGACCTTTTACCCATCACGTACGCTGGATTACAGTTGATCCAAACAATTCAAATACACTCCATGTTTCAATCGAAGCTGGTGCTGTTATTCAAAGTAATGATAAAGGGCATACATGGATTGATAAAAAATTCGGTGCTCCTATCGATGCTCATCAATTACTCATGCACCCTGAAGCCCCAAATCGCCTTTATGCATCATGTGGTGACGGATTTATGGGCGGACCTGATCGCGCATACCTTGAAAGTTATAATAGCGGAAACAGCTGGATCTCATGCAGTGAAGGACTTGAACATCATTATTTATACAGCATGGCTATCGATCCGGCTGATTGCGATACAATTCTCGTTTCTGCCGCACCAAGTGCCGACCTTGCTCATCACCGTATTCCTTATGAATCTTATATTTATCGGAAAACGAAAGATACTCCGTTCGAGCAAGTGCAGCAAGGACTACCATCTGCAATTGGTACAGTCATTTCGATGTTTGCTACAAATCCAGCAGAACCACATACGTTTTATACTTTAAATAATAATGGCGTCTTTCAATCCAATGATAGCGGCGAATCGTGGGAACAACTAAATATTCCGTGGAAAGATGAATATAAAACGCAGCATCCGCATGCGTTACTCGTTACTAATTCTTAACGAAAAAGAGACTGCCTAATGTTTTTAGGCAGTCTCTCTTTTATTTCTTTAAATCAATTACAATATCATCTAGAACAATATCTTTACTCTTCGCTTCTTTTTTCGGCACTTCAATTTTCTTCTCTTTTCCATTCACATATTCCACTCCACCATGATTTTCAGGTGTATGAACTCGCAAGTGTACACGAGGTGTAACGATAAGCTTTGTTGCATTTTCGTTCAACTTTTGGAATGTAGCACTCCAACTACTTTTATGCGGTTCTGCTACTGTACTACTTCCGCCATTTCCTTCACCAGCATAATGATTTCCTAAATCATCTTTTATTTCTAACTCAACATCCGCACTATCCCATATACTTCTTAATGCCTTAGATTCTTCTTGATTATAAAAAACGATAAATGACATCGGGGTTACTTCCATTTTGTCTATATTTACTTTTATTAATTCATTTTCAGAAACCCTATTAACCTTTACTTCCTTACTATCCATTGCTTTTAAACTAAGCGCGAAATTCCAATTCCCCTTTATTGCATTACCTTCATAATCCAACTCAATTGCCTCTATATCCCACCAAACATTTGCAACATCTAACCTTTCACTACCATGATCACTCATCGTAGTCATACCTACATATTTTCCCTCTCCAACTTTTGTAACGTTCGAACTACCTCCTCCGCCATTAAAGCCCATAACTTGCGGCCTTCCAAATGGGAACGGTTTCTCTCCTAAATCTTTTTCGCTCTCAATAGAATATGTGATTGTAATTGTTCTACCATCGAACACAGCATCATTAATTGTAACCTTAACCCCATTACTCTCTCTCGTCATATTCAACTCAGTCGAAAACTCTTTATAATTTTCATATAACCCTGTTTTACCATTATCTAAAAATCGGAATATATCACCTACTATAGGCAATCCTCTAGCATATGTAGGAAATCCGATACCGAGTGTTGCAACTGATAACCCTACTAAAATAGATGCAGCCGCTACACCCTTCTTCCAACTTTTCATCTTTTTCTTCGTACATATCGATTGTTTTACATTACGTTTTACTTTTTCTTTTTCAATTTCAGAAGCCTCAATTTCCTCAAATTCTTTTTCATCTATATCAATGTCATTTAATAGTTCATAAATGTCTTTCATATTGCACTACCTCCAAAACTAATATTCGTAGCATTTTGTTGTAGTTTCTTTTTTCCTCGGTACACACGATTATCAATCGCCGCTCGAGTTAATCCTAACTTGTCTCCTATTTCCTCTGTCTTCATACCGAGAAGATATTTCATAATGAACACTTTTTGATCTAACGGTTCTAATTGATTAATAAGCTTCAATAATTCTTCCCTATCTTCCATAACGATTAATTCGTCTTCCGCTGACTTTTCCGTACTAATATGAAACTCATCTGAAATGATTTCTACTTTTCTAGTCGCTTTCCGGTAATAATCAATTGCCTTAAACTTCGCAATCGCCGCAATCCATTTTTTAAAATCACTCGGCTCTCCATGAAATTTATTTGCGTTATTCCAAATGGAAAGAAATATATCATTTACACATTCCTCTATGAGTCCATCATTTTGAACTGGAAGAAGAACTTTATGCGTTATCCCTTTTATGAGTGGTAAGTATGTATCGACAACAAATTCTAACGCATCTTCTTTTTGCCGCTGTAATCTTTTAATAAAATTTTGCTCATTTGATTTCATGTAGCGATTCCCCTTATTTTTTTGTAAAAGCTTTTACACCCTATATAACGTCCAGAAAAAAGTTTTCTCTCATCTTTTTTATTATTTTTTGTATGTAATGGAATACTTTTCCTTAGCCATTATCTCACATAACTATGCATTCGAAGAAAATTTTCTCAAGTCTGCATGTTAATTCATGTAGTACACTATTTACATAACCACTCTTTAACTTGGTGTACATTTTATTTCATTAATATACTATTTAAAATTAGGAGATGAGATGTGTATGTGTGGAATTACAGGCTGGGTAGATTGGAAAGAAGACCTTTCAAATCAACATGTTATTTTAGAAAAGATGGCAAATAGTATTCAGCATCGTGGACCTGATGCTGAAGGGTTTTGGTTTTCACCTCGGGCGGCATTTGCACACCGTCGTTTAATTGTTATCGATCCTAAAGGAGGAACGCAGCCAAAAACATTTCGTGCTGGGGATTATACGTATGCTCTTACCTATAATGGTGAGATTTATAATTTCCGTGAGCTTAGAGAATTACTTCAAAAGCAAGGTCATACATTTGAAACACACTCAGATACAGAAGTGCTACTACATGCTTATTTAGAATGGCGAGAAGATTGCGTACAACATTTAAATGGAATTTTCTCTTTTGCTATATGGGATGATCAGAAGCAACAATTATTTTTAGCACGAGATCATTTAGGGGTAAAACCACTCTTTTATATAGAAAGAAATAACAGCATTATTTTCGGTTCTGAAATAAAAGCCCTATTAGCTCACCCATCTGTTCCTGCTGAACTTGATACGGATGGAATAAATGAAATATTTGGATTAGGCTTATTTCGAACTCCAGGTTGTGGCGTCTTTAAACATATTCAAGAAGTTCGTGCTGGACATTCTATAACGTTCACACGTGATAAAAAAATAGTTAAGAAGTATTGGAATTTAGAAAGTAAGATCCATACAGATTCTGTTGATGATACATCTTCACACATTTTATCTATTTTACAAGATACAGTAAAAAGACAATTAATTGCCGATGTTCCCCTCGTTTGTATGTTATCAGGCGGATTAGATTCTAGTGGTATTACTGCACTGGCAGGTAAAGAATTTGCAGAGGAACACAAAACACTCCACACGTATTCGATTGATTTTGTAAACAGCGCTAAAGATTTCGAACTTACATTTGCTCGCACTGGTCTAGATGCTCCTTGGGTAAAACGTGTTTCTGAGCACGTAGGGACGTCGCATCATGACATTATTGTCAATGCAGAAGAATTAGCAAATCACTTATTTGTTCCCCTTCATGCGAAAGATTTACCGAGTGCTGGTGAAATGGAAACTTCACTATATTTACTATTTTGCGAAATGAAAACAGACGCAACCGTGGCTTTATCTGGCGAATCTGCTGATGAAGTATTCGGTGGATATCCTTGGTTTCATCAAGAAGAACTATTATATGTAGATAAGTTTCCGTGGTTAACAAACTGGAAAAACACATCTTCTCTATTATTAAATGACGTAACGACTCAATGTAATCCTGAGCATTATATTAATAAACGATTCCATGAGGCTGCTCTTGAAGTTCCTACTCTTGAAGGTGAAAGTAAAAAAGAAGCGAAACAACGTCAAATGTTTTATTTATTTTTAACAAGATTCCTTCCCTTTTTACTCGACCGTAAAGATCGTATGAGTATGGCTGTAGGTTTTGAAGTTCGTGTACCGTTTTGTGATTATAGACTAGTCGAATATTTATGGAACGTACCTTTTAACGTCAAAAGTATTGATAATATTGAAAAAGGTATTTTACGTAGAGCACTGAAACCTGCTTTACCTGATGATGTACGAAATAGAAGAAAAAGCGCTTATCCTACTTCACAAGATCCACACTATTTACAAACAATCCGTAATTTAACACTTGATATGTGCAGCAATAAAAACAACCCTGTTTTCTCACTTATTAACCATTCCATCTTACTTGCAATTGCTGATCAAAGTAATAAAGTGGTTAACAATTTTGAAGCAAGAAGTGCTATGGAGTATATGCTACAAGTAAATGAATGGTTAAAAACGTATCATATTCATATTGCTTAACAAAAAAGAGTTCAAGGACAAAAAACCTTGAACTCCCTTTCATTTATTAATTGGCACATTGTCTATCTTCAGTATCGATGGACCATCCAATAATAGTGGCACAATCTCTACCTTTCCACTGAAGTACATTTGTTAATACCGGCTCAATCTGTAAACAAGTTCCGTCGTGTAATATTTCTACTAAAGATTGATCATCATCAAACTTTCGTTTATCACATTCTAAAATACCATCCGTTGCCATTACAATGTGATTCTGACCTTTTTCTAATCCCCTTATTCCTGATGTAAAGCAAGGGGTATTCGCCGCAAAAACATTTTTTCTTCCTATATATTCATAATTCTTACGCTTATTTAGCCTACCTTTTCCATTTTCCTTTTGCTCTGAATGGAATAAATACGCGAAGCAATCACCAACTGATAGCCAATATAAGAACTCGCCTTTTCGTAAACAAATTAAACATGCAAGTTCCTCATCATCTTGGTCACATTTCTCGATAAATAGCTCATCTGTAAATAACGCTAATAAATACATATGTGTATGATGAAAAGCTAAATGGATTGGATATGAAAATAACTCTTTTAACTTCTCTTTTCTTTCTGAAATTGCTTCTATTATATGATGTATATTTTTCGTTTTGTGATGTGTATCAAAAATCATAACAAATTCAAATTCTAATTTCGGATCCCACCAAGCTAGCACTGCATCTCCTCTTTCATATGCATCACTCTCTTGATTTCCTCCATATACGCCGACTGAAAGAGGACCACATTTTTCAACATGTATTTGATCTACATACATCTTTTCATGACTAATCCATTTAAATGTATTCACAGCTATCATCCTCTCTCTTGCTAAATGTATACCTTTACACATAGATTACCTTATATTTCAATAAAAATAAACTTTTTCAACATTTTTAATGAAAATAAAAGGATTTTATTTCTGAATCAGCGAATATATCTTACTATACGATATAAAAATAGGAGGATTTATCATTATGAAAGACATTAATCAACATTGGGAAAGTATTTATTATCACTTACGATATGAATATGAAGACAACCTTTCTCACCAAGCTATTCGTATTTTACAAATCGTTTCTCGTGAGAAAGATATAACAATTGGAAAAGTTGCTACTGAGCTTAGTCTCTCTCATAACACAGCATCTGAACACGTAAAGCGCCTTATTCAAAAAGGATTTATTATAAAAGAAAGAAACAAGCACGATGAAAGGGTTGTAAACCTTACTTTAACGAAAGAAGGCATTGAAGTATTAGAAAAGCATACTTTACTAGATAAAGAAAAGATAAAAATATTAGAATCACAGTTATCAAAAGAAGAGCAACAACTAATAGCAAAAGCCTTTTCGTTATTAGCTAAGGAGGCAAAATATGCATTTCCTCGTTAAAGTAATCGTTTCGGCACTTATTATCGGCGTTATTACTGAAGTCGCTAAACATTATAGTACGATAGGCGGCTTTATTGCTGCCCTTCCACTCGTTAGTTTACTAAGCCTATTTTGGATTTCTTTCGAAGGTGGGAGTAAACAAGAATTAAGTCAATTCGCTTTAGGCGTATTATATGGATTTCCTGCATCCGCACTACTATTATTTATTGTTTATATCGGTTTAAAGAACTCCTTTTCACTTAGTACATCTATACTCTTCGGCATATGTGCCTGGTGTATCGTCTTTACTTGCCAAAAAGTATTTCAAGCTTAGGGGGAATTACTATTAATAGATCAATAGAGATATTTGGACAAACTGTAGAAGTATATATAAGAGGTAACAGTAAACAAACTGTAGTCATTCAAACAGGAATGAGTTGCTCATTTTATGATTGGCTTCCTATTATAGAAAAGCTTTCACAAAAATTTACAGTCATTTCATATCATCGCCCAGGTTACGGAAAAAGTGAGCTAGGAACTAATCGACGTACAACAATGCAAGTTGTAAAAGAACTACATATGTTACTACATGAACTAGATATTTATGAGCCAATCATTTTAATCGGTCATTCCTATGGAGGTTTATGCGCACAACATTTTGCGATATTACATGCGAATCAAATTGAAGCACTTATTTTAGTTGATTCTACTTCCATGAACTTACACCGATTAGATGAGCTTCATTTACCAGTTTCAGATCAAACTGATTCTGATGATATTTGGCTACACAAATATCATACTTACTCCAACATGGATGCAGACGCACTTTATACTGAACTAAAACCTATGCTCGTCAATACAACAAAACAGCATATCAAATTTTCTACATCTCCTTCATTATATAAAGCGATAGCTTCTGAACTGTCCGAGTGGAAAAATTGTGCTCGCTCAATAAAAAAACAACATAAAACATTAAAAATACCATTAATCGTTATCGGTAGAGATCCTCAATATTCTATTGCTCAATTGATTGAGGGCGGTATGCCAAAAGAAGAAGCTACACAACTTGAAGATATGTGGCAAGAACTTATTCGTGAACAATTAAATCTCTCAATAAACAGCCAATACATTTTGGCTGAAGGTGCTGGTCACGGTATAGAAAATGATTGCCCAGATACTATCATTGAAACCATTCACTCATTGTAAATAAAAAAAGGAAGCAACTAAAGCTGCTTCCTTACTTATCTATTCATAGTCTTCTTCGTTATCATCAACTTCTTCATAATACGAACTCCCATTGCTTACATATATAGGACCATTCGCAACATCAATACGTAATACCCATGCCCATGGCACAGCTAAACGTTTATGTATTGCTCTCCAAAAGTTCATTGATTTTCTTTCGTACTCCTGGAACTCCTGAAGTAACTCTTTATAGGAGGAACCGTCTAACTGAATATTTGCTTCTAATAAACGAGAATGGGCATAGTACTGTAACTCTAGTTCAGCAGCAATCTCCATTTCTTCTTCCGTTGCCATACCTATAATTGCTCCATCTGCTGGTGCGATTTCATATACGTTGTGAACTTCAATAAGCCCTTCTTTCTCTTTCTCAAACATGTAAACAGCCTCCTTTAACAAATATTTTTTTATGTTACAAAGTCATACTTCTACAATACTTTCTCTCTTTCCTCTTTTTTTGATAAACTTTTACAAATTATTAATCTGATAACCCGTTTTCTCTATTCTTTCAGCAGAAATGAAACGATTATTATCAAAAGTTAATTTGTACACATCAGGCATATGAAGTGTTTTCCAAAACTGAAAATCATATTTCGAATCAAAATAATTCATTATTAATACCATAAT
The DNA here is from genome assembly GCF_042136375.2 of Bacillus altaicus. Lineage (NCBI taxonomy): Bacteria > Bacillati > Bacillota > Bacilli > Caryophanales > Bacillaceae > Bacillus > Bacillus altaicus. Next base: position 3,769,198 of record NZ_CM143394.1, read on the forward strand.
ATTCCCATGAGTACCTATTACAATATTCTTCCCTTTATATTTCCCCATTATATTTTGCATACATAATACAGCACGCCTTTGCGCTACATCACTTGATTCCCCGCCTTCGTATGCAAAAGTCCAGTCTTCCCACACCTTCTGAATAGCGTCATAAAAATCTTCTACTGGCTCTTTACTTAATAACCTTTCTCGTAAATCTTCTTCCAGTTGTATTGATAGTTTATTGGCATTCGCAATTCCTTCAACGGTCTGCATCGCTCTTTCGTATGGGCTAGAAATAACAACATCAACCTTCTCATCTTTTAACAAGCTTGTTATGTTTTGTGCATCTAACCAACCCTTCTCAGATAAGGGGCGTTCCCTTTCTTCCTTTGTATATGTAGAGTGAGCGTGGCGAACGAAATATATTGTAGTCATTTGTTCCTCTTCCTTTCTTAGTTTCAATCTATATTCAATGGAGTAAATAGGAAATCCTGTATCAGTAAAAGAAAAGGACGCTTTCAAATAAGCGCCCGTTGTTTACATAATAAGATTATTTCATTATAATTTTATTATGAATTCTTCATCTGTTATAGCATCTCGAATGAAGTAATCTATATTATTTCTAAGCTTTTGGTATGTAATTTGATTATCTATATTATTAAACATTATTACACCCTCAGCCTTATTTCCCTTTTTATCTGTAGTATACAAACTTTTTGTCAATACGAATGCGGTAGAACCACCTTTTTGACCAGCATATTCGAATTTACTATTTTGAACTGTTCCTTTAAAAACATTCTCCATTTCATCTTGCATTGATTTTGAAAAATAATTTCTACTATTTATCTTTTCCATTAAACTCAAATAATCTTTAGCATTTGCACTCACTAATCTATCTGACCAAATACGTTGGAATTCCATATCTATTTTTAATGGGATATCTCGCTTTTTCCATTCTTCTTCATCTTTCATCCATTCATGTATTTGTAACACATGTTTATTATACTCATCATTAGACATGTTACGTATCATTTCTAACGATTGATCCTCTGACTCATGAAGCTCTTTTTCTACGTATCCTCTCATATATAGTGAAGCAGTATACGAAGAGAACGTATCATGACTAGTAAGCTCTAACTCTTTTATACTTTCATTTACCCTATCTATCCCAAGTTTCTCTAATAAATATGTTGTATTTGCATTAGAACTATAATGAATCATCCCTTTGGAAACTTCTTCTAAAGTGATTTGTTCATTTTTCACTAACTCTCTAGCTTTGGCATCTTCTAACCATGCAGGATGCGCTCCACCATCAGGATCTTTAACGTAGTATTTTTCTAGTTCTTTCAATGAAATTTGTTCATCGCGGCGGATTTTTCCTTCTGACACTTGTTTAGCAAACTCAACTGCTATTACGATTTTTGCCATACTTGCTAATGGTAATTTTTTATTTTCATTTACAGATGTTACTACTTCACCATTTTTTCTAATAAGTAATGAACATGTTTCATCACCTTTATGTTCTTTTATGTAGTTTAATACATAATCAGGATCTTCTTTTGACAAATAATATTTCATAACTGCAAAGAAAGCTATAACAACTACTATAATAACTCCCGCGATTATCCCTATAATCTTTAATATATTCACAATGTGCCTCCTCTAACAAATTGCCTTCTATATATTAATTATACCGAAATAAATTACAATTTTATACAAAACAGAATAACTCTTCCTAAAAAAGAAAAAGTTATTCTATTTCACATGAAGTTATTTGTCCATTTAACGTAACTACTATATTTAAATCATCAATCTGTTTATCACTTTTTAGACGATTTGATGTGGGCGGCCCAATTACAACTGATTCTTTAATTGGCGAAAGATCAATTGCTAGCTTCTCTGCACTTACACCGTAAGCAGCTTGAAATACTTCTGGAGGCGTTAATCTAAGTACATCCGATCCTTCTGCTGTTTCAAACTGATCATTATTGAAGAATAAATGTAATTGTACTTCTTCTGTTACTGCTGTGATCCAGTGCCACCATCCCATTGGAATAAAGACAGTTTGCCCCGCTTTTAAATGATAATTTTGCAATTGATTCGTTTCAGGATTTAATATAGAAGTAACGGCTTCCCCAGAGACAACAACATCTAACTCCCAAGCATTCGGATGCCAATGTGGTTCTCGCATATGCCCCTTCGTCATAAATAAATCAACAAATGCTCCTCCAATCATCGCCGGTAACTGTGTTGACGTTACTTCATACGCAACATTTTTCTCGTCTCTTTTAAAAAAGACATTTTTTCTTGAATCAAAGAAAAGATTTGGCGTTCCTGAGCTTTTCTTTAAATTTTTATTATCTGTAACATAACCTGAATTACTCATTTTATCCCTCTTTCCCGCTCCGAACATTCTGTACTTAACGATGTATCGTATGGGGAAAATAGATGATATGTGCCTATTCAGCACATAATAAAAAAACATGCTTTCATAAAGAGAGCATGTTTTGTGATATTCTTCACATTGTTTAGTTAAAAAATAAATTTTTTACTTACCATGATGTAACATTAAATCACTAAGTTCTTCTTCAATGTGATTTAATTTCGCAACTCCTTCTTTCCATTTATGAATATAACGTGAAATCCCTACGAAAAATAAAATAATAATTGTGGAAAGAATAATACCATACACGATAGCTACAGTACTCATAGTTACACTTCCTTGTAATTAGTTATATTTTTATTATAAACCTTTTTCTTTTAAAATACTTCGATTTCAACTTTTTGTAACAAAATTGATTTTTCTAACAAATAAATAAAAAGACTTTATATTTTTATCCTACCAAATATCACCTTATATTCTTTAAACATCTCCATTTGTTAAAAAACGTTCGAAAAAGGAAAATTTTTCACAAAATATACAAAACTTCACCATATGTACTATTACCATATGGGTTATATTATTTAATAGTGTAAAGGGGATGATACAATATGACGACTTGGTTTATTGTACTGTTAGTTGTATTTGGGGCATTTAAAATTATCGTTTCTAGTCTTCCAAACTCCGTTATTGAATCAATTATTAGCCGATATGAAACACATCCGCAACTTGATGAAGAGAATGTGACTGTTACAATCAATGGAAATAGCTTAGAAGGCGAAAAGAAATCTCAAATTATTAATGATTTTAATGAAGGTTTATTTTTAGATCGCTATTATGCACCACCACAAAATGAGAGCACTCCATTAATTATTAATGCAATACGTGGCAAAAAAGATTTTACATTTTATATTTATAGTCATGAAGAGCATGTTGATGTTGTCAAACAACATAAAAAGAAAGTGATCGCTTATAGTTTACGCTCTAAAAACCTTCAAAATAATGATATGTTCGTGTCAGCAGATTTAGCTTAATGCTCATATATTAGAAAAAGGAATCCATAGACATATGGATTCCTTTTGTCATACTCACCGAAAAATAAGCTCTGTCTTCAAACTATCTTTCGGTAACAACCAACCTTTTTTCTCTATACTCGCCATTAATAATTCTCTTTGTTTTGCCGCAATACTTTCTTCATTTGTTTTAAATGACACTTCTATTACGAAGTCGTCTTCTATTTTCCCTGTATCACTTAGTTGCCAAATTTCAATATTCGTTTTTATATTTTCAAATTTACCTGTATAGCGCTTCATTAATACAGGACCGTAAATATGAGAATCGTTGAGCATTTCTTCTCCCCAATTCGTATACAGCCATTTGTTCATTTTCCCTGGTAATTTCTCTATTAACATGTTTTGAGCATCCCGTTCATTTGGTAAATCAAGTATCCCATATCCTTTAGCACTGTAACTTTTCTTATTTGAAATACTTAATGTTTTCTTCTCAAATCCCCAATCTATTTCTGCCTCATAGTTATCAGTTTTACTATCAAATCCATCCTTCTTAGCTACTTCTAATGCATCTTGAATTATACCATTTTGAATCGGGTATCTCTTTTTATATGTTAGCTCAAAATCTTTACTAAATTCTTTCTTTCGAATTCTAGCAAACCAACCTTCATTACTTAAATTTTTATTCGCCGTATCTAAAAATTGCACTTGTATTCTTTCATAATTTGTACCTGCCTGGAAATGTTCTAGTACCTCTTGCTTTATCTCTTTGTTATAACCTAATACTTGTTCTGGCTTTAATAATAACTTCACTTCAAAACTAGGTTTCATTGGACTAGCAGCAAACCCTTCCTTAACGTTATAAAGGAAACAACAAAAGAAAATGCTTACGAATACAAATACTTTTTTCATATACCTATCCCCTTTACATTTTAAATTACTTCTATACGTTCCATTGCAAGTGAATATATATTTTCATATCCTGCTGTACTTAGCTTTTGTTGTAATCGATCCGTATCCTCTTTAAGAGCGTGCACTAACACCGTATGTTCTGGTAATAATGTATTTAACATTTCCTTAACATCACTTATACTTTGATGAACTTTATACGGAACTCGATTCACCCTACATGTATTCCTTACATGCTCTTTCATAACTTTTTCTGCAAAACTCCCTTTAGCAATATGTCCTGTAAAAATAATGGAATTCCGTTCTTCATGCCGAAGTTGTTCATAGTATAACTGTGCTCTTTTCGTTTGCATATTCGCATCACTCATTACAACTATTCCGTAACTATTTTGCATACTAATGTCATTATCCATAACTATTATGTTTCTTTTCAAACTCTCCATAATCCATTGAAGTTCTTCATTATTTTTTATCCAATCTTTATATATGAACATCTCTTCAAATCCAGCCAAAATTTCTTTATCTACTATAAGCGGAAATTCTTTATATCGTTCATATAAATACAATACTATATCTTGCGCCCTACCAAGTTGCGGCAGCGGTAGTAATGCTATTCCTTTATTTTGCATAACTCGTTCAATTTCTGTACATAGATCGTCTAATCTTTCATTTTGCGAAACATCATCAGTGTGGTAAGCGGCATCTACAATTGCAATTTTTATATCGCTTCGCAAATTTCCAGGTAAATTAGCTCGTAGTATATTAGATTCTGCTGAATAATCACCAGAATAAAATACGTATGTATTACACATATCCACTAAAAACCAAACAGCTCCTAATACATGCCCACTATACCCCCATTGAAACCGCAACGTTGGTGTAATCTGTATCCATTCATTTGGATTACTAATCTCATCAATACATACATAATTTAAATCTTTAATATTTTGGTCGTTATAAGGTAAATCCCACCCTTTTGAAAGATTGCAGTTTCTCCATTTTTCAAAATAAGCTGGCAGTTGCTCCTTCGTATAACGAGTCGTCCAAATTTTTTTCTTATATCCATACTTCGTCAATAAAGGTAATCCCATCGTATGATCTTCATGAATATGTGATAAAAATACCGCATCCAAAAATGTAACTATTTCTCTTTCTATTTTTGGATAACTCTCCTCATAGGATCGATTAATACCACAATCAAATACTATTTTCATCTCTTTATTTTTTACAAAATAGCAGGAACGACCGTATTCTCCCGCTCCTCCCCATACTTCCATCCTCATCATGCTACCCCTTTTCGTTTTTGCTCCATATGTTGCAGAAGTAATAAGCACATTGTTGTAAGCCCAACAGAAACAACGGCCATCGCCATTCCTATAGATACTTCCCCTTGTTCAAATTGAGCAAAAATAAACGTTGCTGACGTTTCTACTGATGGAGGTAGTACGAGAAGCGATGCTACTAACTCTCTTATCGAAATCGTAAATGTCATCGCCCATCCAGCAAGAATGCCTGGGATAATAAGAGGCAATATTATTTTTCTAAAAATATAAATATAATTTCCAGAAAAAATACTCCCTGCCTGTACAAGAGAATCATCAATTTGTCCGAGCGATGCTTTTACATACTGCACCGTATAAGGTAAAAAAAGAACAACATACGTTACTATAACCATGACAGGCGTATTGTAAATTGATATAGGTATATATGGTGAATTCCAAAATAAAATAAGCCCTACAACCATCACTATTCCTGGTACCATATTCGGTAACATACCGCACATATCAAGCCATTTTTCAGAGGACTTTTTCCCCTTTCGAATCATAAGTGCCAAAAAGACCCCAACAATTACAGCAACAATCGCTGTTACGAGTGAAAAAAGAAAACTGTTCCATAAAGCTTCTAATCCTGGAGAACCTATTGTAAACAATGCTTCATAATGGCTTGTTGTAAAGTTATTTAAATGTAAGCCACCGCCTCTTAATTTTGACAAAGAAGCAATAAGTATAGAAAAGTATGGGATTCCAATTGCTACTATTAGTAAAGCAATTACATAAACCCATGCTATAAAACGTGTAAATGTAGACAAAGTATATCTTTTAGATTTCACACCTTTTCCACTAACCATTGCATATGAGTACTTTCGATTCAATACATTTTGCATATACCAAATGAGCATACACGCACTAAGTAATAAAGAAGATAATGCTGTTGCACTACTAAAATCAATCGGCCAACTCGAAATAAATTTATGAATCTCAGATGTTAACACATGGAAACCAATTCTACGTCCAAATGTAGCTGGTGTTCCAAATTCTGCAATCGTCTTTACGAAAATAAGTAAAGCACCCATTACATAACTTGATAATAATAACGGTAATATTATTTTTCTTAAACGATAGAAGAATCCACCCCCATGAACTGCTGCAGCTTCTTCTTTACTACTCCCAATCTGAAGTAACGTGTTCTTTAACATGAAATAAAGGAATGGGAATAAATGCAGACTCATAATTAGAACCATACCTCCTAAACTAAAAAACGAAGATGAAATCGTCTTTAGCATCGGAAAAAATTGTTCAAAATAGCCGTTAGGTTGCATGAACAAAATCCAGCCCATCGATCCAATATACGGCGGCGTCATAAATGGAATCATAAAAATAATATCTAACTTACTATACTTTCCTACATCTGTTTTGCTCATAATGAATGCCAATGGAAATGCAAATATTGTAGCTCCTATTACAACGAGTACACCTAGAAGCATCGAATTTAGAAAAATCCCAGCTAATCCACCACTCTTCATGACTTCAAAAGGCTTTAAAAAATTCCAATTGCTATTTTCATATACACTAGAAAATAAAATGAGAAAAAGCGGAATGACGATTAACATCACCACAAGTAACAATGCTACTGTCATTCCAACTTGTCTTACTGATACGAATCGATTTACCATGTAATCACCATCTTATTGAAATACTTTCTTAAATTGTTTTCCTATTTCATCTTGTTCTTTCTCAACTGTTTTCCAATCAATATTTAATACTGGGATCTCTTCTACATTTGGTCTATTTTCAGCTTTTATATCTTTTCTACCAGGCAATAAATACGCTTTAGAAATTTGTTTTTGCACATCATCTGATAATAAATAATCAATAAACTCTTTTGCACCTTCTACATTTTTACTATCCTTCATAATGCCTGCTGCCCGTGGACTAATGACTGTTCCGCTTTTTGGATATACGATATCAACCGGTTCACCCTTTGCTTTTGCACTGTACGTCATATAATCAACACCAGCAATTACCATATCTTTCGCACCTGTTACAACTGGATCTAACGCTTCTTGGTTTGCCCCTGCTACTGTAACTTCATTTTTCTTAAGCTGTTCAAATAACTTCCATCCATCTTGTCCATTCTTTTTCACGTATCCTGTTACAAAGTCTAAAGCCGAACCTGAAAGCGCTGGATCTGGAAGATTCACTTTCCCTTTCCATTCTCCTTTTGTTATATCGCTCCAGTCTTCAGGCGCTGTCTTCACATTTTTTGTGTTGTACACAATTCCTAATGCTGAAGCACTATATCCGAAATAATGTCCTTTATCATCCGACCATTCAGAACGAAGCTTATCAGCTTGTTTCGCTTCTTTATAAGCTAACGTTTGACCATCTTTCTTTAATCCTTCCATAGCTGGTAAAGAAGCGAGTACGACAACGTCAACGACTGGATTTTTCTTTTCAGCTTCCATTCTCGCTAAAATCTTACCTGTTGTTCCTTGAAACATTTCCACTTTTATACCGGTTTTCTTTTCAAAGTCCTTTTGAATTTTTTCTGCTAATCCTTTCGGTCCTGCACTATATACAACAATTTTCTTTTCATTAGAATTTTTATTTTTTGCATCTACATTACCTGTCTTTGAGCTACAACCTGCTACTACAGCAGAAAATAGTAAAGTACATACAAATAAAGACTTAAGCGAACTGAATTTCTTCATACGATTCTCCCCCTATATGATGAATACATTTTTTTGGTACATATAACGATACCGGTTTACCGATGCTTAGCTTACTATTGTTATAAGCTGTCCATACACCGAGTGTCCCCATATTTACTTTCACTTCATAACGTTCTCCTACATATGTAACGTACTGAATTTCACCTGTATACGTATCGCACACTTCATTTTTTGTCCAGCTCACGTGCTCTGGACGAATCATTTGTTTATTCTCTACAAGCCAATTTGCCTTACCAACAAACTTTGCAACAAATTCATGAGACGGTTTCACATAAATATTTTCTGGTGTTCCTTTTTGTAATACTTCCCCTTGTTTCATTACAATAATTTGGTCTGACATTGACATAGCTTCTGTTTGATCGTGTGTTACATACAATGCCGTTAAACCAATGGAATGAACGATATCCATAAGCTCTAAGCGCATTTCTTCTCGTAAAATTGCATCGAGTGCACTTAACGGTTCATCAAACAAAATAAAATGAGGCTTTGTTACAATTGCTCTAGCAAATGCGACACGTTGCTGCTGTCCACCAGAAAGTTCGTGTGGATATCTTTTCTCCATACCTTGCAGGCGAACTCGCTTTATCGCATCTTCTACCTTTTCGCGTAAATGATTCGTTTGCTTTGTAGCCCTTAAACCAAATGCAACATTTTCAAAAACAGTCATATGCGGCCATAAAGCAAAATCTTGAAATACCATACCGATATTCCGTTCATGAGGAGATGTTTTTACCTTTTTTGTAGACGAATACATGCACTTATCTCCAAAATATATTTCTCCTTTATCCGGTTCTTCAAGTCCTGCAATCATTCTAAGCAAAGTCGTTTTCCCGCATCCTGAAGGTCCTAAAAGTGTGGTGAATTCCCCTTTTTTCATTACAATCTGTAACGGCTTTAACGCCTGTGTTTTTCCAAATGCCTTTTCTAATCCATGAATTTTAATATCCATCGTTTCACCTCTCTCCCCTCATTCTTAACCTGCTTTCATTCTATCTGGAAGATTTATACTGAATGTTAATGTACTGTAAAGATTAAATTAAAAAATCTCTAATAAACTATTTATTTCTATAGATTTTTTCTATAGTTAGAAGAAAAAGGGGCCAACTTATAATGAATCTCTTAAAATTAGAAATTGTAGTGCTTATTAAGAAATACAAAAAGCTTACTATCGTTGCAGAAAAACTTGGCGTTAAACAACCTACTATTACGTTCCATATAAAAAGCTTAGAAGAGGAACTTGGTGTACCTTTATTTGAATTACGTTCCGGAAGGTATTTCTTAACAGAAGCTGGTGAGGCGTTGCATCATTATGCTTGTAAAATAGATGCACTTATGAAAGAAGCTAGGCGGGTCACACAAGAGTTTAAAGATTTTAATAAAGGCGCTATAACAATTGGTGCTAGTTATGTACCAGCGACTTATCTTTTACCAGAAGTTGTTCACCAATTTCAATGCGAATTTCCAAATATAAAAATAACACTCATAGTAAAAACAGCTCCTGAAATTCGAACGATGCTACAAAATCATGAAATTGATCTCGGGGTAATTTCTGCGGCACCGTTTGACGAACCACTTCTAAAACAAATGAATGTAATGCCTGATACACTTGTTCTTGCCTTTTCCAAAGAACATCATCTTTCTAAAAGAACAAATGTATCATTACAAGATATCGAAAAAGAACGTATATTATTGCATCGTAACCCATCTACAACGAGAGATTTACTTACACAATGGACGTTAGCACATAACAGCTTCTTTCAATCAGAAATTGAACTAGATTCATTAGAAACGATGAAACAAATTTTAAAATATGGTAATGGGGTTGCCTTTATTTCAAAACTTGCTATTGAGCAAGAAGTACAACGAAATGAGCTATGCTATATACCGATCCCTGATTTTGAATTTCAGCGTAATATTTACACCATTCATCATGAGGACAGATGGAATTCTAAAATAATTTCTTTTTTACTACATAGCATTACTTCTTTTGCAGCAAAAAATTAAAAGGCTGTCGTTATACACGACAGCCTTTTACACTATAACTCTATTTATTTTTCTTTTCCTCAATTTTTGCTTGTGCCTCTTCAGCCTTATCTAATGCTTCTGAAACTTTTTTCTCTTTTTCTTTCACTTCATCTATACTATCGACAGCTTTAATAAGTTTATCGATTCCTTCTTCTTCTATCTTTCTATGCTTTGCCACTCTTTCATTTACTTTCTCTTCCACATCTTTTGCTTTTTGAAGCATATTCTCTGCATTTGATGTCACAGCTTTTTCAAGTGCATCGTCTTTTTTCTTTTGTAACACTTCATTTGCAATATCTTTCGTTTCTGCATACTTACCGTCTTTTAATGCTGTCGCACCGTGATCTAGTAACTGAGCGACTTCTTTATATGCCTTCACTTCATTTCCTGTTTTCTCTTTTTCCGCTTTTTCAAACCACATAATCGCATCACTATATTTTTCATTTTTCAATGATTGCATACCTGTTTCAATATACGTGTCATAATTACTACATCCAGTCATTACGACTAACAGAAAAAGCATTACAAAACTTAATTTTTTCATGATGTTTTCTCCTTTTCTTTGCCTGCTCACTTTACTGTAACATACATGAAAAAGAGTTTCAAAAACTTAAATACTAATTTGGTCATTTTTATTGTTTCCAGTCAATTTTTTAATACTTTCTTATTTTTAAACCGACACATCCACTTGCTTTTTCGCCACATGCTTTCTTACTCCCACTAATACAACTAACAATAATCCTCCGCCTAATGTCATCATAACAATGCTAGTCGGCAACATATCTAATAAAAATCCATATACAATCATACCGAGCGGTGCGATTGCGGTAGAAATTGTTTCAAGTAAACCGAATACACGCCCTAAATAGCTTGGGTCTGTCGTCTTTTGAATATGTACTTGCATCGGTATATTTACTATCATCATTGACATACCCGTTAAAAGCATAAATAAGATATAATACATGAAGCTTGCTACTTTCGGAATGGTAACTAACAATGGAAAAATCGTACATACACTTAAGCTTGCAAATAAAAATAACCCAACATAAACAGAGCGAAACAGATTATTCGTTTCCTTACGCATCGATAAAACAATCGCACCAATTAACATTCCGACCGCTAACATTCCCTCTACAGTACCTAATTGCTTCGAAGATAAATGTAAATTTTGAACGATAATATATGGAAGTGCCACGAAAAGTGCACTCGAAAAAAAGTTCACCCATAGTGCAATTTTCATTAGCCCATATATTTCATGCTGTCGTTTTACATATGAAAAACCTTCTTTTATACTCGTCAAGAAATGCTCTTTACTTTCAGCCATTTCTTTTTTATATAAATCAAATACGATAAATAATTGCACAATAACCGCTAAAAAGAATGTAATGCTATTTAGCAGGAAAAACGATTTAATCGAAAAGAAACCAAATACAACTCCGCCAATAATTGGCGCTAAAATATTTGATAAAGATGCTGCCGTCTGGTTCAAAGCACTCGCTTTTTGAATACGCTCCTCATCTACTAAATTAGGAATAGACGAAGTTAATGCAACAGAATAAAAACTTGCACAAATTGATAATAATGCTGCTGAAACATAAATAAACAGAAGTGATGGTCCAAATATAGTAGTAAGAATAAACATAATAAGCATCGTTAAACTACTTAATAAATCTGTGCCAATGACAAGCCATTTTCGATTGACGCGGTCAGCTACAGCACCTGCAATTGGTCCACAGATCATTCTTGGTATTGATCCGCAAATTAGCGTAATTGCAAATCCCATTCCTGAACCCGTTGTCTTTAATACGTATAATCCCATTGCAAACGTATAAATACCTGCACCTAATAAAGATGTCATTTTCCCAATCATCATTAGCATAATATTTCTCGTTGCAATCTTCATTTTTGAATCATTTTGACCTATACTTACATCCCCCATTATGACACTCTCCCCTTAAAAGTTAAATTGTGTTAAACTTATTATATAATCAACCTTCCAATTTTTACAACGAAAAGTTTAATTGTATTTAACTTTTTAATTATAAAGGAGCATGTGATGGCTACTCTAGGCGAAAAAATTAAAACGTTACGAAAAGAAAAAAAGTTTACTCAAACTGAGCTAGCAGGTTCAGAACTGACAAAAAGTATGCTAAGTCAAATTGAAAATGGAAAAGCTACACCTTCCATGAAAACATTACAATATATCGCTGAAAAACTTGGATGCGAAACGAGTTTTTTACTAGAAGAAGATGATGTAGAAATGGTAGAACTCATTCAACAAATGGAACAACTAATAAAGGCAAATAAATGTGATGAAGTATATGAGACTTTACTACCTATCGTTCAAAAAGAGCTACCTTCTACTTTAAATACCGCTCGTTTATATAAACAATTTGTAACAGCTGCAGCGATTATGAAAGATTATAACATTGAATATTACGTTGAAAAGGCTACTTCTATTTTTGAAAAATATACTTTATACCGTGACAGTACGGAAACAAAATTAAAATTATCCTTTACGATATTCACACGTAAAAAATATGCTGAATGTTTACAACTTATAGCTAGTATCCGAAATGACTATGAAGAGAAACATTTAGAAATGGATCTCATTATACATATCGAGTTATGTTTATATGAAGCCATCATTTTACTAGCATGTGGCGATTATGAACAATGTGAAAAAAACATATTAGAAGCACTCGCATTTTCAAAAAAACATCAAGTGTATTATAAAACAGACGAATTTTACCGTATTTTATCTTACCAAAAAGTCATTACAGCTGATAAAGAAAAATATTTATATTACATAAAAAAATCGGAGCAATTCGCCATTTTTACAGAAGATACTTTATCCATTGCTATTATTGATCTTTTAAAAGCTTACTACTACAACACAATTACTAATGAATATACAATTGCATTAGAACACCTAGAACAATTTCGAGAAAAACTTAAAGATGAGCCAATTTTTCAAGACGACGGATTGTATTATCTTGAAAAAGGGAAAGCTTTATACGGCTTAAAACGTTATGAGGAGGCTTTACAAACATTGCAACGTGGTATCATGCCGGATTATATGAACCATCCACTTGATCAAGCGTGGCTTACAACAGCTGGTGCATATCGTGCCCTTTGTTATGTTAAACTTAACGATAAAAAAAGAGCTCTTGAGGAAGCTACAGAAGCCGCTCAAAAGATAAAATCCTATCCGGATTCCATCTTCTCTTCATTTATTAAAGAAACATTACGAATAATACAAAAATTTTAAAAATGTCTCGAAATGGTATATTATTCCTCCTTTTTTGCAAAGATAATAATGATGGGAGGAATATAAATGAATATACAACGCGCAAAAGAGCTTTCCGAGTCATCTGAAGAAGCCAATGTCAGTTTCCAAGGCATGCCTGTTATGATTCAACACGTTGACGAAAGCAACGAAACCGCCCGCATATATGAAGTAACAAATCCAAAACGCGAATTAACAGTTCCAGTTAATAGCTTAGAGGAAATATAAGCAATGCCACGTGAACCTCTCCACCTAAATCATAGATTTTGATGGAGCATCCTTTATCATAAATACGGTTAACTCAAGCATTTTCACACCGCTAGTGCGACCGCCTGAAGAAAACTAATGAATGTAGATAAGGATTGCTGTGTTCTGGCTAAAACTTGAGGTACTTTTGCCTCAAGTTTCAACTTTTTCTTTTCAGAAAAAGCTTTAAGATGCTCACGTAAGAAATAACGTGCACCTATATTGTAAGCTGCATTTAAATCAGCATGGTAGACCTTGCCATTTTGGAATGTTGCGAGGTCTTTTTTATGATTACGTACAACCTCACCTGAGCCATCATAGGCTAATTTACTAGTATTTGCAGCATTTACTCGGCGAATACGAATTCCTCGGTAGTGCGCCATTTGTTGTACTTTATTTTGAATGCCATTTTTGCACCAATGATGTAATTTTTGTTTGAGTCGTTTGGCTCCGTAAGTGTTAGGTGGAAATTTCATTTCCCCTAAAAATTCAAATACGATCACATCAGCACGTTGCTGTTCCGCAAAGTTTACGATGCGTCGAGCTGTATCTATTACGATGTGCTTTTGTAGACCGTTTATCTTTCTCCAAAGGTTAGGAGCGGAAATGTACCCATATTTATTTTGTGCGATTTTTACGTTCTTACTCATTCGATCCATCCGGTCTTTTTCTATTGGCTGGTTAATAAATGTACGTCCAATGACAGTTCCATCGGGACGAATAGCAGAACATACCGCAGAATTGGTCATTCCAAGGTCCACAGAAATAATCGTTTGGTCTTTTATGTTTGTTTTATTTAACGGAATTTTCTTCTCATAGGAGATAGCTAGGTAGTATTTCTTCCCACTTTTTATCAGCTTTGGATTGCATTCTTTCCAACCTGAAACGCCTCTCTTTTCTAAATCCATTGGTTTATATGTAATATCTATCCAAACCCAATCTTTTTTTATAAATAACTTTAATTTCGCTTCATGGTTACTTCTTTTTTCAAACATATTACCGCGGTAGAAAATAGGAAATTCATTGTGTTCAAGTTGAAAAGAAGGTGGCCGTTTTGAAAAACGTTTCCCCTCTTGTTTCGCTTGTTCTTTTTCTTCTATCCAGTTTCGGAGTAAGGAACGATAACTTTTCACTTTTCCGAAGGCGGAAGCGATAGCCGCGCGCCTGAAATAACTAGGGAACTTGTAAAACTGTTGGTTGAACTCTTTATATTTAGGAAGTGGGTTTGTTTTCGTCGTATGCGTCAACCTTTCAACGGCCGGTACGATTCCTTTTGTATTCCAATCGTCCAAACTTAAAAATTCTTTATCAATAACATTCATAAAATACGAAAGGGCTTCATTAAAAATTTGAATCGTTAGTTCAAATATGTTTGTTTGATTTGTTATTTTATGTTTTAACGTTTTAGATTTTGTCGCGGACATCCAACAAACCCTCCTTCCTTTTCGTATTTGAGTATGTTAAAAATGTAACCTATATTAATTTAGTTGTAAAATAATAAGGGATGGTTTCACGCATGAATGTAACAAGAATAGACATGCAATATATAAACTAACATATCTTTTAATTATAGTTACAAAATATAGACATCTTGTATTAATGAAAACATAAAAAAATAGCTCGTGGAAATTGCCCACAACCTATTTACAAAGTGGAATTATATAATGATTGAAATGAACGGTGAAGAGGATCACATACATATCTGTTTGATATTCCGCCACAAATTCACTTAGCTAATGTTGTGAATAATTTTAAAACCGTCACTTCCCGCTATATACGAAAAGAGTTCCCAGATGAATTGAAACCTTTTTACTGGAAACCGTATTACTCTTGTTTTATATACATAATTGTTTATACAATTATGTATATAACTAATGCAAGCCCTACGAGGAACAATAATAAACTTATAAATCCTCTTCTCACACACTCAATACATACTATTTTCGTTTTTTCAAATAGATCATTAGAAGAACGATACAAATAATAACAATAGGAAAAACGATCATCCAATCTTCTAAAATGAAAGGTTTTGTGATCATTTATTTTTCTTTAGTAATGTCATTTATTTTATTTAACGAACGGTTGGCTATTTTTCTAAAAATAATGTTGTGTTTGTTCAAGCACCGTAAGTATTTTATAATGCTAATCCCTGAACAAGATTTCTTTATGCATCAATTAGAGGAAGAAAAAAAGCCTCATGCTTCTTTTCTTTTTATTACGTGCTAAAATACAAACTATGAACTGATTTTAAAGGGGGAAAATGTATGGAGAACACTCCACAAAAAACTAGCCCTTATTATGCTGTTATATTTACTTCTAAACTTTCAAATAACACAACAGACTATAGTACCGTTTCCGAAAAGATGGAGGAACTTGCAAAACAGCAACCTGGATTTCTAGGTGTAGAAAGCTCACGTGATAATTCGGGACTTGGAATTACAATTTCTTATTGGGAATCACTTGAAGCAATTGAAAATTGGAAAAAGAACGCCTTACATAAAGAAGCGAAAAAAAGGGGCCGTGAGCAATGGTACGAAAACTTCCACCTGCGTATCTGCCTTGTTGAGAAAGAATATAAGTTTCATAGAGGTACATTGTAACTATGAAGAAAAAATTAGCTCTCGTTGTTGTTCATGAAATATATGGCGGAAATGATCATATGCAGCACGTTATAGACCGCTTCACTTCATCTAATATAGATGTATTTTGTCCTAACCTTCTACAATTACAAAATGCATTTCATTATAGTGATGAAGAAAAAGCATATCAGTATTTTATGAATCAAATTGGATTTGATGATGGAAAAGAGCAAATTGAAGAACTCATTACTAGCCTTTCCAGTAGTTACACACATATTGGACTTATCGGTTTTAGTGTTGGAGCTACCATCGCCTGGCTCTGTAGTAACAATAACAATCCAAAACTAGATTTTATCATTGGATGTTACGGTTCCCGTATACGCGACTATGTTCACATGAAACCTTCGTGTGCAACATTACTTATTTTCCCTGAAAAAGAAACTAATTTTTCAGTATCCTCCTTCATGCAAACATTACAGCAACAAAATAACCCTTTAGTAGAAATAAAACAACTACATGGTGAACATGGATTTTTAAATCCATACTCTGAAAAATATAACGAGCAATCTGCAAAGCAAGTATACAACATAATAGATTCATTTCTTATGAAAACTATTTTGTAAAGCAGTTTCATATGTCACTTACATTACTCTTACTTATTTTCATAATAATTCCCGTTATTTCAGCGTTAACTCTCATTTTTATAACAGTTAAAAAAGGGACATTTTTAAACCGTCCCTACTTCCAATCATTCATCGTATGCGCTTTATTTTTTGCGAATTGGATATTATATTTAACAAATTTTTATTCATTACTACCTGAGAAAGTTAGTCGATTTATATTTCTACCTATTTGGTTTTTCCTTTGCGTTTTAGGCTTTATCGTTTTCGTACGCGAATGGAAGAACAATCGTATTTTTTCCATATCTATTGGTTTTCTTTCTTTTATCCCGCATTAACGGGCAGTAAGACTCCCACCTCAAAATTCGGCTGAAGCAAAGAAGTTAGGTGAGAGATTAACTGCCCGTAAACGCCCGATTGGTTCAACTAATAATCAGTGGGGGATGAACAAAACCCCCCACTGATTAAAGTTTCACTTTATTAGTTTTCTATTTGGGTTATTGTTGTTAGTTCTTTCGGGAATGTAAAAATAAAAGGAAGAAAAGCCCAACATCAACTTTTCTTCCTTCTATTTTTACCTTTAGATTTCACTGTTACTGATTCACAAGGTGTGTAGTAAATTTGAGGTGTCGCCTTATCAACAACCATCATAAACGTAATAAAACCGATAATAAAGAAAATGAATACCGTTAACAAAATTGCTCCTATCGTTAAAAGTATCATAACACCACCCCTATATATTTCATGTTATTACACCTTTCGCTATTCTATGAGCTGAATCCTTTTTAGAAAAATAAACGTAACAAAATAATCACAATGACTCCTGTTAATACTGTTCCTAATAAACTACGAGTATATATCGCTACTAAAAATGTCGGAATTGCCGCAATGATATAATCCCACTGCACTGTCTCATGCATAAATAATACTTGCGCTAAAAGTGCTGCTAATATCGCAATCGGTATGTAATTCAACCATTTTAAGCCCCAATCTGGAATTTGCAGTTTGCTAAATACGAGAAGAGGTAATATACGTGGCACGAGTGTAACTGCTCCTGCCGCTAGTAAAAGTAATAATATATCTAATCTTATTTCCACTTCTCAATCACCACCCCTATAGTCGCAGCTAACAGTGTTGCGATAATAACTGCTATGCTATCTGGCATAAACAAATGTGAAACGTATGCAATAATAATAGCTACAATCGCAACCGTAAGATGAATTGCTAGTTTCGGTTTACTACTTATAAGCTGGAGAACAAATAATCCAATAAACATCGCTGGCAAGGCATAATCCATCCCGTACGTATGAGGATCTGGTATCCACTCGCCAAAGAGTCCGCCAATAATTGTAGCTATAATCCAATTTAAATATGCTGTTACGTTTAATCCCAGCATCCACTTTTCACCTAAATAACCTTTTTGCGCTGCGTGCTGCACTGCAACGCCGAAAGTTTCATCTGTAATTTGTGAACCGATTATTAAGTTTTTAAATAGAGGAATTTTCGTGAAGTAGGGCGCAAGCGCAGCGCTCATTAAAAGGTGCCGTAGATTAACAAAAAATACGGTAAAAATGATTGCCGAAGCCGGAGCACCCGCAGCATACATACCTGCTAATATAAATTGAGCAGAACCTGCATAAATTAAAGTGGACATAAAAGCAATTTCAATTATGGAGAAACCAGCTGTTTTCGCAATTACACCAGCCGCTATACCAATGCTCAAATATCCAAATACAGTTGGTAAACAATCCTTTACACCTTGTTGAAATGTATCATCGCTCTGCAATGTCATATGTGCCTGAGCTTTATTCATCTTTCTCTCCCTCCATTTCTTCCATACTACGTTTTCCTGTTACGACATGAACTAAATCTATATTTTCTCGCCATAACGTATCTAACTTATTAGTACCAAAGTAATCCCTCACAATCTATATAGCTCCTATTCTGTTTTCTGATAGTAGTTGTTATTATAACTACTAATATAGAAAAGAAGTCCCTTGCAGTCAACTGATAATTCCCAATTTTCGAACAGAAATAAAAAGCCTTCTTTTAAAAGGCTTTTTGTACATAATGTTCCTATTATTTTAACTGCAAAGAATTTGATATATTATCCTCCAAATGCTCACGTAAAGTTGAACCTGTATACTCTTCTCTAAATACACCTGCTCTCACGAATAAAGGAATCACTTCACTAAAGAATAAATCCAATGATTTAGGAGGTCCACCTGGAATTGCAATGAATCCATCTAGTGCCCCTGCTTCAAATCTTTCCATAATTTGTTTGAAAACGTCTTGTGGTGTGCCAATAGCGACCCAATGAGCAGAACCAACAACTTCTGGTCGTTCTAGTATTTGCTCAACAGTTGGTTCATTTTTAATGATAAAATTCCGTAATAATTCGGCATGTGTTTTACTGCGTACAGTTTGATTCCTACTCGGTATCATATGTTCAGTAACCTTACTTTCTAATGGTATCCCTCTAACGTCTAACCCGAGAACCATTTCGAGTAAAGCGTACCTCTTCTCTTTTGTAAGGTGTTGATGAGCTTGCCTGTGCATTTCTAGTGCTTCTTCATATGAATCACCAATAAAGAAATATAAACCAGGCAATACACGTATATCCTCTTGCTTTCGGCCATGCTTTTCTGCTCTTCTTCTTAAATCTTGACGAAGTTCGATTCCTGACTCTACATCTGGCATCGCGGCGAAAATTGCATCCGCAACAGAAGCAGCAAAATTCCTGCCAGACTCTGAAGCACCAGCTTGAAATAAAGGCATTTCCCCAGAAATATGTTGCGGAACATTAAGTGGACCTTTCACCTCAAAATGTTCACCACTATGCTCAATTGGCTGTACCATTTCTCTAATTACATCTGCATTGTCTTCTTTTAAAACTTCATAAGGATGGCTCCTCCAAAGTTTTCTTACTAAATCTGTACATTCTGCCGCTTTCGCGTATCGCTCTTCAGATGGTGGCATCCCTGTCTCACCAAAGTTTTCAGCACCGTCAATGGATGTGACAATATTCCAGCCTACTCGGCCGTTACTAATCCAATTTAAAGATTGTAGTTGCCTCGCTAGTATATATGGTGGATAAAATGATGTTGAAGCGGTCGTAACCACTCCAATTTTTTCTGTCGCATAAGCAATTGCAGTAAAAAGTAATGTTGGATCTAAAATTACATTCCCCTTATTACGTGCAATTAAATCTGGATGTGCCACTAAATAATCCGCTTTAAAAACAAAATCTAACTTAGCTTTCTCTGCCAGTCTTGCTAACTCTACTTGTTCATCGATTCCTGAATCAAACTTATTCTCTTGTTCTTTCTTTCTAGAAATCAAACATAACCCAATGCAAAGATGTTTTTTGGTAGACATATGTACACACCTTCCCCTTAGTTTTTAATTCACCTAATTAAACAAGTGATACGACCATCGCAGCTTCTATTCTTATTAAAGATAAAATGATATTGATAATCATTATCATTTTATGATGTAACCTAAATAAAAGCAACAAAAAAAGACTCCCTCTAATGGGAAGTCCTTTATCCCGCATTAACGGGCAGTACGGCTCCTAGCTCAAAACCAGAAGTTAGGCGGGGAATAACTTCCCGTAAATGCCCGATTGGTTCAACTAATAATCAGTGGGGGATGCCCCCCCACTGATTAAAGTTTCACTTTATCTCAATATTTCATTCGCTTCTTTTTCATAAATTTTATCAAACGAAGTCATGATGCGCTGCGATGCTTGAATCATTTTTTGATTCGTCATTAAATCTGCCATCTCTTTCGTCATATCAACATTTGAATTTTCTAGCATATGATTTTTCACAATCCCTGTTCCATTCGGTAAATCAGCAACGTTTCCTTCTGCTAGTGTAAAACTTTTGTTTTCACGTTGCACGAGGCGAGCGTTTGTTTCTGTGTCTACTGTCTTCGTTTGCAAGCGGCCAATATTATTTTGTGTTACTTCATCGTATAATGTACCGTCTGCTTGTACAGCTATCTTTGCTCCTTCTGGAATACGAATACGTTCATTATTCTCACCCATTACGAAAGCACCAGATGCTGTTTGTAAATAACGATCACTATTTAATGTAAAACTACCGTCTCTCGTTAAAAATGTTTCATCATTTTTAGAAGTAACGAAAAATGATGATGTACCAGCCGCACCGTCGTCTAAAAAGAAATCTGTAGCACTATTTGTCATTTGTACATTTCCTTGTACTAAGTTCACATGCGTCGCAGCTGGTACTACAGCGTAATCAACCGAACCGATATTTGTCATCGCGCCGTCACCGCGGCGATATGTGTCTTGCACATCAAATACTTTAGAAGTCATGTTTTCTGCTTTAAACCCTTTCGTTTGGGCATTTGCGACGTTATTAGAGTGTACATTTAAACGCTGCATGTAATTCATCATACCCATAGAACCTATATAAAGACCGTTCATACTCGTTTGAATAAGGCAGGCGCCTTATTCTTCACCTCTCTTCTTACGATGTTTGTAACATTTGTTTTGCTAAATGTTCAGCTGTAGCGATATGTATATGTTGCTTCACGTCTTGTCCATCTGTCATTAATACAATTGGAGCTGATGATACAGCTGGAATTTTCAACAATTCACCACTACTCGCTGTTTCATCAAATTTCGTAAATACGATTCCATCAATATGAATATCTTTAAAATTCGTAATGATTTCAATCATATCTTTACTTTTCATAGAAGCAGATAACGTTAAACAAATATAATCTGGCTCTACTTGCCCCATCGTCTCAATCATTTCTTCAACCGTATCTGACGTACGATAATTCTTTCCAGCCGTATCTATTAAAATATAATCGACGCGAGCTTCTTCTTTAAAATAAGTAAGTGCCCTTGCCATTGCGGCTTCATCCCGCACAGCGATAACTTCTGATCCAATTGTTTTCACGTAATCTTGCAGTTGCTGTACCGTTCCGATGCGAGAGTGGTCTGTCGTAATAAAACCAACCGTTTTTTTCTTACCGTGAAACTGCCATGCCATTTTCGCAAGTGTCGTCGTTTTTCCAACGCCAGTTGGACCGATTAATGCAATTGTTTGTACCTCTTTTTCAAATACGTTTTCAGTATTGAAATGAGATCTCATATCTTCCAATATGTATCCGATGACTTCTTCTTCTGTAATCATCGTTGCATTTTCAAACTTCACTTTTAATTTTTCAGCATATGCATGAATGAAATATTGTTCCACATCGTTTTGTTCTAACATCCGAATTACTTTTTGAATAATAAATGGTACAGATTCCTGTTTTTCTTTTTTTATAACTACTTCTTCTTTCTTTACAGGAATAGCTTGTTTCACAACAGGCTGTTTTTTAGTTACTTTCGTCTCCTCCGTACGTTTCACAACGACAATACCTTTTTCAAACAGCTGTAATAGTTTCTCTTTTTTTCTTACCCATTCTTCACTATTTCCTGTTTGCATCGCTGCGTACGACATAGTAGTCGTTACGTTTTCTAAATTGTGCAAGACCGATTGAATTCCATTTGCCTTCACGATTTCTTCTGAAGGTTCACCTACAACATCCATTAATTGTTCATGAAATTGAGTTGTTCCTTCGCTATTTTCATCCTGTTTACCTTCAGGAAAAGCGACTAACATTTCATAATTCTTTTTCCAAAAAAACGGGATGTTTCGTTTTACACTTTCATCGACAACGTAGTAATAATCTGTACCATATTGGTCAAATAACTTTCGATACAATTCATTTTTCGAAGCTGCTTTTATTCGCATTAACGCTTCTTTTTTTTCTGTACTTTCCATTACTTCACCCCCTACTATTCAATATAAGCAATTTGATCTACAACAATTTCTGGTGCTAATTCACTAATACATAATACTTTAGCTTCTATTTGATAACGTTCAAGAAGTCTCACAATCGCAAATCTGAAATCTTTTCTACGCGTTAATAATACTGGCTCTCTTCCCATTAAACGAGCTTGTTTGAAAACGCGCTGTACTTGTTCTACTACACGCGTTTCTAAATCTAAATCCCAGTTTAATAAATAACCTTGGTATGAATTATTGACAACATCTGCATCTAACTCAAGCGAATCAGCGAAGAGTGCCGCATAAATTTTCCCATCAGGATTTTTCGCACTCTCACAAATAACTTTTGAAATACATTCACGAACAAACGCCGTTACACCATCAACATGGTTTTGATAAATTTCTTTCCCGTCAATAATACCTTCAATAATTGTCGGTAAATCACGGATTGAAATTCCTTCTTTCAGCAGTTGTTTAATAACATTTTGCACGAGTGATAAATCGATTTCTTTCTTTTTAATTTCTTCTAATAAAACGCCATTATCAGTTTCAAGCGAGTGAATCAAGTCTTTCACATGTTGACGCTGAATTAACTCATGAAGATTACGTCTAACGACAACATCTAAATGCGTAATTAATATGCTGAGCGGTTCTAACACTTGATAGCCCTTCATTTGTGCATCTTGTACCATATGCTCCAAAATCCAATATCCATCTTCACCAAAAATTGGATCTTTCGCTGGTTCTGCATCTAAATCAGCCATTACGTTCGGCGTTTTCAGTGCTAGTAAATAACCTGATTTTAAAACACCTTCAGCAGCTTTCGCACCTTTAATACGAATAATGTAACGTCCGCGCGGTCTGAAACTCGTATTATCTTTAAAGTTAATTCCAGGAACGTTAATACCGAGATCGGTAATAATCGACTTCCTCATAAGAACAACTTTATCACGAGCTGTTTCCCCGTTTATCTTCTGCTTTACAAGTGCCGCTAAATCTAAACCTAGCTCTACAATAATTGGATATTTATCTGTAAAGACTCCGAATGAATCTTCCACTTGTTGCAATTGCTCTTCATCGCCTTGAATCATTTCTAATTCTTTTTGAAGCTCTTCTTCTTTTTCTTTCTTTATTCGCTTTTTATTACGAACTCCTAAGAAAATAATCGTGCCTCCAACGAGAGCAAATGGTAAAAATGGTAGCGGTGTAAAAACACCCATTGCGATAAATAAACCACCGAGTGCATATACAACAACTTCATGCGCTAATAACTCTTTAAAGATTCCTTCAGTTACTGTATCAGCTGAACCGTCAAATACACGCGTTACGATAATACCTGTTGAAATCGCAAGCATTAACGAACCGATTTGGTTTACAATTCCGTCACCGACAGTTAACTGTGTATAGTGAATAGCCGCATCTGCAAAGCTCATTCCTTGCTGCATCATACCGACAATTAAACCGAAAATAATATTTACGAATAAAATGACAATCCCGAAAACAACGTCCCCTTTAATGAACTTTCCGGCACCATCCATCGCTCCGTAAAACTCTGTTTCCATATTTAATTTTTTTCGTTTTGCCTGTGCATCTTTTTCCGTAATAAGACGCTGATTCAAGTCAGCATCGATAGACATTTGTTTCCCTGGTAAAGAATCAAGTGTAAAACGAGCTGCAACTTCAGCTGTACGAGACGCACCGTTCGCAACGATAAACTGGAATATGATTAATACTATAAAAATAACGATACCAATTAATAAGTTTCCGCCAATTACGAACTGGCCGAACTCTTCAATAACATGACCCGCATTTCCATCTGTTAAAATCGCTCGCGTCGTCGAAACGTTAATCGATACGCGGAAAATCCCGATTAATAACAACATCGTCGGAAATGACTTTAATTCATCCCACTCATTAATACTTGTAGCTCGCATATAAATAAGCACTGACATACTTAGTAGAAAAACGATAACGATATCAAGTATAAATGGTGGAAGTGGAATTAAGAGCGCCACAACGAATGACGCTGCTAAAAAGATAGAAAAATAGGTTCTTGCAGAATCCATCTTAAACAAAGAGATCCCCTCCAAACGCGCTATTATACTTCAAGTTCGTTCGTTTGAATTAAATAGCGCATAACTTCAATTACAGCTACATATAAATCTTCTGGAATCGTCTCATCTTCCTCGACTTGATAATATAAAGAACGAGCGAGCGGACGGTTTTCCACCATTGGTATTTCTTGTTCACGGGCAAGCGTTCGTATATATAATGCGAGCTCATCTTCCCCTTTTGCAACGACAATAGGCGCTGCATCAACTTGTTTATTGTAACGAAGCACAACCGAAATATGCGTTGGGTTGTTCACAATAAACGTTGCACCATCCATCTTCTTCGCAATTGTCCCTTGCAAGATGGCATGCATAAAGTTTTTTCGTTTCCCCTTTACTTGCGGGTCCCCTTCATTATCTTTATGCTCCCTTTTCACTTCTTCTTTTTTCATTTTAATATCTTGTTCGTACTCCCATTTTTGATAAATGAAATCAATAATAGAAAGAACGATTAAAATAATTAAAATGGCTAGAAAGATAAATTTAATTTGGCTAATAATTTCAGTAAGTGACGCTGTCCAGTTAAATCCAATCATACTAACAATCTTCTCTAAATTCTTTTTAAAGAGAACGTACGAAACGTAACCGATTAATCCCATATAAAACAGCGATTTCAAAATATCTACTAAACTTTTACGACTAAACAATCTCGTAAAATAGTTTTTCGGATTAATACGTGACGCTTTCGGCTTAATTACTTTAGAAGAAAATAAGAAACCAACTTGAATCATATAATTGAACAAATGAAAAGCGTATACGAGTATTAATATAGGAGCTGATACTTTCAGAAGTAATATGCCCATTAAATAAAAATACTCGGTCGAATCTGTATTTTTTCCAATTTGATCAAACAGCACCGCTACGGAATTCGCAATCTCAAAACCGAGCCAATCTCCGAAGAAGTAAACGACAACTGCTAATACGAGAATGGAAAATAAATTATTTAAATCTTTACTCCGGGCGATATTCCCTTCTTCACGCGATTTTTTACGCTTCTGCGGGGTGGCCTTTTCTGTTTTATTATCCTTTGCCATGCGTGTCCCCCTACTTCGTTAAGAAAAAGTTAAATAGTTTCGTATACTCTTCCAATAATACGTCTGTCATATTTTTAAACACATAACCGAGCATCGGTACGCTCATCGCAATAAACAAAAGTCCACACGTAATTTTAATCACGTACGCATTCATAAAAACGTTTAACTGCGGTGCGTTTTTTGCGATTAATATAAGGACAAAGTTAATGATGAATAAGCTTCCCATAAGCGGCAAAGCAATTTCAACCGCTGATGTAATCGCAAATAATAACGTTGCGAGTAGACTATCTAAAAAACTAGTCGTCAACAATTTTGAAATCGCCTCTGTATATTGAAACGACTTTAAAATCGTGGCAACGAAATAGTTAATGCCGCCAAGTGAAATAAAAATAATGAGAAAAAATATATCAAAAATTGTTGATAGTAACGTAGACTGTGATCCTGCATTCACATCAAACAAACTCGCCTGTGATAAACCGATATCAAAGTCCAAAATATGCCCTGCCATTTTCGGAATGTTCCACAGCATCTCAACAATTTTTGAAAGTGATAATCCAATTACAATTTGCGTTCCTGCATAAGCAGCTACATCCCAAACTGTCTTTATGTGAGAGACATCAACTTGATCTGCTACTGTAATCGAAAGAGCGAGTCCAAATGTAACCTTTGCCATCGCCGGAATCGATCGCCCTGAGAAAAACGGTAAAAAATATAAAAATGAAGTAATGCGGCAAAACGCAAAAAACGTCGCCGCCCATAATTCCATATTCATTTCAGTTCACCTATCTTAGTACGAACGCAATAGCGATGGGATTTTATCAAATAAATCTAAAATAAGCGTCGTTAACTCTTGAAACATCCACGGACCTAAAATGATAATAACGAGTACAATACTCGCCATTTTCGGTAAAAACGTCAACGTTTGCTCTTGAATTTGCATCATAGCCATAATAACAGCGATAATAATAACGACAATCATACTTACGCCGGCAACCGGCATTAAAATCATAACCCCTTTATAAAAAAAGGTTTGAAAAATATCTATAATTGGTGACGTATTCATTTATATGACTCCTATCACATAGCATCAAACGCTTCAGGCGACCGTTTTAAACATAATATCGACGATTTTTGTATATCCACCTAAATATACGAAAACGAGTATTTTAAATGGTAAACTTAAAATCATCGGCGGTACCATCATCATCCCAAGGTACATTAAAAGTGTACTAATAATTAAATCAATAAAGACAAACGCTAAATAAATGAACATCCCCGTCAATAATCCTTTTTGAATTTGCGTTAACGTAAAAGATGGCACAAGCGTAAATAGTGAAAGATCTTTCAAATCTTTAGGTAACTCTTCTCCGCGCACTTTCAGCATCATTTTCAAATCATGCTTATACGTATGCTTCGACATATACTCTTTCATAATCGGAGCTGTCGTCTCCGCAGCTTGACTTACTGTTATTTTTTCTTTCGTCATCGGGTCCCACACATCACTCTTTAACTGACCGAGTACCGGCTGCATCGTAAATAGTGATAAGAATAAAGCGAGTCCAACAAGCACTTGGTTTGGTGGTAAATTCATAACCCCTAGTCCTTGACGGGTAATCCCAAGAACGATCATAAAATAAGTAAAATGCGTAAATAAAAGAACGATAGAAGAAGATAATGATAGAAGGGTAACGAGTGCGAATAGTTGTACACTTGAATTACTCGTAAACTCTTTTCCATTTTCGAAATTAATAAAACCGTTCGGGGCTGCATACGCTGGATTTACAAAAACAAATGAAAAAATAATAGAAAATACGAAAATAACGGCAAATAACGATAACTGTTTCTTTATTCTCATGATGGATCCTCTACTTTTTTCGTTTCACTCTTCACCGCGTCTTCTAGCGCTTGTTGAAACTGATTTCCTGTTCCTGTTAACTGCACAGATTGCACACCGTTATTACTAATAACAGTGAACACTTGCTTTCCGTCCACTTCAAACAAAAAGGCGCTCGTTTGATGATTTAAATACACACCGTCTTTCACTTGAATATGGCCGTTTTCACCTTGCTTAAAAAACTGCTGTTTGCGCGTCTTTTTCGTCATATAATATGCACCATAGCCGAGCGCACCAAACAGTAAAACGACTTGAAATAAGGTCGTCATATACGACATATGACTCCTCCTCTACTCTTTATCCTGCATTTGATTTTGCGCCTTCATAAGCGCCGCGTGTTTCTTGTCAGCTTCAATTTCAGAAATAATAATGCCAAACTTCTCGTCCATTACTATTGCCTCACCAATACCGACTTTCATATCACTTAAATATACATCTACTTTATGTCCTAAATTTTTCTCTACTTCAAGAACATCGCCAACTTTTAATTGTTTCACATCGCCAAGCTGAATCGATGACTTCCCAAGCTTTACACCAAGTTCAATCGAAATATCCGAAACGGTATCAATATGCGCTTTACCTGCTTCATTTCGCTTCCCTGCAAATTCTTCTAATCCCATTAATGACACAGGAGATACTTCATGCTTCATATGGATCCTCCTACTCTATAAAACTTTTAAATAGGAGCGCCTTACGCGTTCCATCTTTCCCAATAAAACAATTAAATTTATGTTTCCCATCTACATAACCACGTAGTTGATCTGAAACTTTCGTATGAAGCGGAATAATATCGCCTTCTTCAACTTTCTCAATCTCACCAATCGTCATCTTTTGCTCACCAATCGCAACGTGAACAGGTTTGTACACTTGATTTACTTTCACTTCTACTTCAGACGTATACTTTTTACGCTTATCCGAAGAATGTTCGACAATATTTTCAGACGTTAACTTATCCATAATTTCTTCAACAGATAAGAACGGAATTCCAATACGAACCGTCGTATTCCAAAACTCTGTTTTCATATTTACGTTCAGTAATGAAATAATATCGCTTGCCGTCGTAATCTTAAGCGCATTCGGATCTGTCTCCGTCGTTACAAACTTCGGTTCAATCGCAACAACGCTTTCAAATGATTGCTCTAAATTTTTACAAAGAAGCAAGAATATATTATCAAGCGTTAAAAATTCAAACGCCGTTAGCGGTCTACGCATCGTAAAGTTACGCTTACTATCTCCGCCAAGCCAGCATTCATGAATATATATAACGAACGCTAAATCAATCTCAATAACAATTTCTCCAAGCTCTGGTAAACCTAGATCTATCACGCAATATAAATAATAATCTTTCGGCATTTTCTCTACATACTCACTCGTAAATGGAACTTGCTCAACCGTTGAAGGCTCTAGTTCAATTGGAATACGCATACGAGCTGACAACGTCTGTGACGTCTGCTTTCCAAATGTAGACGCAATCGCCTGCAAACTACGTAAATGTTCAACACCAAACTTCTCTGGTCTATTAAAATCATACTCTTGAAATTTATCTTGCTTCCCTGCTTCTTGTGCGAAAGCTGGCATTTCCTCGCCTTCATTCACCGCCTTCAGCAGGGCATCAATTTGCTCTTGGCTTAATTTTTCGCCACTCATGACAATCCCCTTCCCTACCTTTTCAATTCAACGATTTCAACGTACATTTTCCCATTCTTCGTCAAAATCTTTCCGGTTCCAATCTCTTCATTCTCAAGCATAAGACGCACCGTATTTTTCGTTGAATTTTCAAGACGATACAATGTACCTTTCGTAATATGAAGCAGATCTTCAATTTTCTTTTTCGTATTTCCGATTTCAAAATAAATTGTTAACGGAATATCATCTTGTAATTTCAAATCTAGCCAACTCCCATATCATGTTCACAAAAATTTCATGTCCTCTATTTATATAATGAAATTTTCTATTTCGAAACGTCTATATTCAATATTTTTTTAATATATCCTTGCGTTTCTTTAAATGGCGGTACGCCTCCGTACTTTCTCACATTACCAGGACCAGCATTATAAGAAGCAAGTGCCAATACGAGATCACCGTTATTTTTCTTTAAATAACCGCTTAACTCTTTCACGCCACCCTCAATACTTTCAGCTGGTGAAAATGGATTTTTTATACCCATCTCTTTCACATTCGCTGGCATAAGCTGCATCAGCCCCATCGCCCCTGCATGTGACACCGTTTTCGGATTAAAATTAGACTCTACTTCAATCATTTTTTGAATTAACGTTTTCGGAATTCCGTATGTACTGCTAGCGCGATCAATAATATCCTCATACTTACCTTCATTAGAAGAACGTATTTTTTGAATATTATACTTATTCGTTAATTCCCACGTATCAGCAGGCTCATTTTTCGTTTCTGGGAAACGTCGTTCAAACTCTTTTTGTGCAACTTGCACTTCATCTACTTTCTTCGTTTCAGCTTTTTCTTCAGGCTTACTCACTTCCTCTACTTTATTAATAGATTGTTCCGGCTTATTAACAACCGTTTCTATTTTCGTAGATTGTACCGGCTGACTCATATCTTCTATGTTTGCCGGCTGCGTAGTACCCTTCGTCTCCTTCGCAGGTTCACTCTGCAACTTCTCTTGAAAACGACTACTAACGAATGCTTGTGGACTGCTTAGCTTCTGCTGAATTTGTCCTTTCTTATATGCAAGCACTTCTTTTACTATATTTCCAACTACCATAATATCACCTTTTCGGTAAACAAAGATAATCTAATATTAGAGTTTTTTTTTAAAGTTTGCAATAATCCTTTTGATAATATTGTAATAAAAAAATGAACAAATAGAAAATTATCATTTTTTATATTCAATAATTACAATTAATCGTTGACACGATATATACCAAGGATTACAATTAATCTCGAAATTGATTTTTTTGCATATTTACGTTTATCAATTAACAGAAAAATCAATATAAAAAAATGGGGGTTCTTATCATGAGAATTAATACAAACATTAACAGCATGCGTACGCAAGAGTACATGCGACAAAACCAAGACAAAATGAATACATCTATGAACCGTTTATCTAGCGGTAAATCAATCAACAGTGCAGCTGACGATGCGGCTGGCTTAGCTATCGCTACTCGTATGCGTGCGAAAGAAGGCGGCTTAAACGTTGGAGCACGTAACACACAAGACGCTATGTCTGCTTTACGTACTGGTGACGCTGCATTAGGTTCAGTTTCAAACATCTTACTTCGTATGCGTGATCTTGCAACACAAGCTTCAAGCGGTACAAACAACGATAAAGATATCGCATCTATGGACAAAGAGTATCAAGCATTAGCACAAGAAATTAATCATATTGCTGATAAAACAAATTTCAATGGTAACGCATTTTTAAATAAAGGTACGAATCCTGGTGAGGGTAAAGATATCACGATTCAACTTTCTGATGCTTCAAGTGATACAATGACAATCGCAGCTATCGAAACAAAGAAATTAACAACTGGTACTTTAGCAACTGATGGAACAACGAAATTAGATGCTACAACTGCAGCAACTGAAATCACAGCTCTTGACACTGCTATTCAAGAAATTGCTGACGCAAGAGCAACTTTCGGTTCTCAATTAAACCGTTTAGACCATAACTTAAACAACGTAACGAGCCAAGCTACTAATATGGCAGCTTCTGCTTCTCAAATTGAAGATGCTGATATGGCAAAAGAAATGTCTAACATGACAAAGTTTAAAATCTTGAACGAAGCAGGCATTAGCATGCTTTCTCAAGCTAACCAAACACCACAAATGGTTTCTAAATTATTACAATAATCCATTTGAACATATACTTTCTGTAGTATATAAAGAGTTTTTTTATAAATAATTAAAAACTAATGGGGGTTCTTATCATGAGAATTAACACAAACATTAACAGCATGCGTACACAAGAATACATGCGCCAAAATCAAGACAAAATGAATACATCTATGAACCGTTTATCTAGCGGTAAATCAATCAACAGTGCAGCTGACGATGCGGCTGGCTTAGCTATCGCTACTCGTATGCGTGCGAAAGAAGGCGGCTTAAACGTTGGAGCACGTAACACACAAGACGCTATGTCTGCTTTACGTACTGGTGACGCTGCATTAGGTTCAGTTTCAAACATCTTACTTCGTATGCGTGATCTTGCAACACAAGCTTCAAGCGGTACTAACAACGATAAAGATATCGCATCTATGAACAAAGAGTATCAAGCATTAGCACAAGAAATTGATCATATTGCTGATAAAACAAATTTCAACGGTAACGCATTTTTAGGTGGTACTGGTGCTGGTGGGAAAGATATCACGATTCAACTTTCTGATGCTTCAAGTGATACAATGAAAATCGCAGCTATCGATACAAAAGCTATAACAACTACTAAGTTAGCAGTTGGAGCTGATCCAGCTTCTGCAACTAAGAATTTAAATGCTACAACTGCAGCAACTGAAATCACAGCTCTTGACACTGCTATTCAAGAAATTGCTGACGCAAGAGCAACTTTCGGTTCTCAATTAAACCGTTTAGACCATAACTTAAACAACGTAACGAGCCAAGCTACTAATATGGCAGCTTCTGCTTCTCAAATTGAAGATGCTGATATGGCAAAAGAAATGTCTAACATGACCAAGTTCAAGATTTTAAACGAAGCAGGCATCAGCATGCTTTCTCAAGCTAACCAAACACCACAAATGGTTTCTAAATTATTACAATAAGCCATTTGAACATATACTCTCTGTAGTATATAAAGAGTTTTCTTTTAAATAATTAAAAATTAATGGGGGTTCTTATCATGAGAATTAATACAAACATTAACAGCATGCGTACACAAGAGTACATGCGACAAAACCAAGACAAAATGAATACATCTATGAACCGTTTATCTAGCGGTAAATCAATCAACAGTGCAGCTGACGATGCGGCTGGCTTAGCTATCGCTACTCGTATGCGTGCGAAAGAAGGCGGCTTAAACGTTGGAGCACGTAACACACAAGACGCTATGTCTGCTTTACGTACTGGTGACGCTGCATTAGGTTCAGTTTCAAACATCTTACTTCGTATGCGTGACCTTGCAACACAAGCATCAAGCGGTACAAACAACGATAAAGATATCGCATCTATGGACAAAGAGTATCAAGCATTAGCACAAGAAATTGATCATATTGCTGATAAAACAAATTTCAACGGTAACGCATTTTTAGGTGGTACTGGTGCTGGTGGGAAAGATATCACGATTCAACTTTCTGATGCTTCAAGTGATACAATGAAAATCACAGCTATCGATACAAAAGCTATAACAACTGCAACTTTAGCTACAGCTACAGCTACAGGCCCAGATAAGGCTTTAAATGCAGCTTCTGCACCAGCTCAAATCACAGCTCTTGACACTGCTATTCAAGGTATTGCTGACGCAAGAGCAACTTTCGGTTCTCAATTAAACCGTTTAGACCATAACTTAAACAACGTAACGAGCCAAGCTACTAATATGGCATCTTCTGCTTCTCAAATTGAAGATGCTGACATGGCAAAAGAAATGTCTAACATGACAAAGTTTAAAATCTTGAATGAAGCAGGCATCAGCATGCTTTCTCAAGCTAACCAAACTCCACAAATGGTTTCTAAATTATTACAATAAGCCATTTGAATTAGTTTCATGAATAAACAGATTAAAGACTTCTCTTTTGCTTAAATAGAAGCTCTATATTTAGTAGCGGTCAGGGCTTACTTTACCCTCGTCCCTTGTATTAAAACAAAAAGATAAAATAAGCATAAGTCTTTTTATCCTTCCATAGCCGTTTATTACTTTTAGAACACTAACTATATCAATCTATAAGGAGTGTCTATTATGCGTATTGGTACGAATGTTTTGAGTATGAATGCTAGCCAGTCGTTGTATGAGAATGAGAAGCGCATGAAGATGGCGACTGGTAAGAAGTTAAATACTGCTTCTGATACTCCAGCGAATGTAGCTATTGTGACTCGTATGCATGCGAGAGCGAGTGGTATACAAGTGGCGATTCGTAAAATTGAAGAGGCTTTACAAAATATATCACTTCATCGTGCTGATCTTGGGGCTATGATGAAGCGTTTACAGTTTAATATTGAAAATTTAAATAATCAGAGTCTGGCCCTAACAGGTGCTTCTTCTCGAATTGAAGACGCGGATATGGCGCAGGAAATGAGCGATTTTTTTAAGTTTAAATTGTTAACTGAAGTTGCACTTAGTATGGTTTCACAAGCAAATCAAATACCGCAAATGGTTTCTAAGTTACTACAATCGTAAATATACCTTCATAATTATTGGAATGATTCATAATAAGATAAAAGGGAGATACATAGCGTTTATGTATCTCCCTTTTACTTTTACACTAGTTTATTCATTATAAATAATATCCTCAGCTAAAGAAGTAAATATCTCCCCAACAAGCGAATCTTCGTCATATACACATGAACCATTATTTTCTTCACGTTTCGCAAACGGTATTTGAGCGATTACTTCTGTTTGCAGTTGTTCTGCTAACATTTCGCCGCCACCTTTTCCGAAGAGATAGTTTCTTGAACCATCTTGTTCTTCATAATATGCCATATTTTCAACGATACCTAAAATATCGTGTTTCGTATGTTTCGCCATTACTCCTACTCTAGACGCGACAAATGAAGCTACGTTATGAGGAGTTGTAACGATAATTTCCTTCGCTTGTGGGATCATCGCAGCGACATCTATCGCAACGTCTCCTGTTCCAGGTGGTAAATCAAGAAGAAGATAGTCTAGTTCTCCCCAGTGCGTGTTCGCAAGGAAGTTTTGAATCCATTTGTTTAACATTGGTCCGCGCCACATAACAGTATCGACAGCGAAAATTACAGCGATCGGTAACAGAATTTCATCTCCCACCTACCGTTGAGCTATTGTCCTTCACGTACTTGAGAAAAGAGACTTCTTTCGGATAATGCGTTAAAAAGGACAAAGCACATAATGCTCTGACCTTTGTATTACATTTTAGGATTACTCTGAGATGACTTACTTCCTGGTGCAAACCAACCAATTAGTGCAATAGCAACTAATACTCCGTAGAAGATTAAAGTCCAAGTTGTACTGTGCGGGAAATCATGGTCTAAAATACCGATATCCTCATGGGCAAGTGTAATGACAGCAAGTTTGACGCCGACCCAAGCAACAATCGCATATGCTGTTGTTTCCAGTGCCGGACGTTTCTCCAGTAATTGTACAAACCAAGTTGCCGCAAATTTAATTAAAATAAGTCCGGCAATTCCTCCGAGAAGTACAACTATGAACTGTCCTCCATCCATACCACCGAAATCTTCTAGCGGTGAATCCGGAAGACCGAGGGCAAGAGCGACTGCAGCTAATATTGAATCAATCGCAAAAGCAAGGTCAGCTAATGCAATCTTTCCTACTGTGAACCAGTAGCTTTTTCCTGCTGCTTCCTTTTCATCTTCCTTGTGAATATTTTGATTGTTTTTTCCGAATTGCGCCTGAATAACATGCTTTAATCCTAGGTAAAGAAGATAAGCTGCTCCTATCGCCTGTATTTGCCAAACATTTGCAATAAATGAAATCGCAAACAGGGCTGCAAATCGAAAAACAAAAGCCATAATAATTCCGTAATTTATAGCTTTTTTCTTCTGTTCTTCAGGTAAATGCTTGGCTATAACTGCTAGTACAAGGGCATTGTCAGCCGATAACAAACCTTCTAATCCGATTAAAATTAATAATGCCCACGCATACTCTAGCCATATTGAATCCATCCGCTTCTCTCCTTTCTAAAACTAAAATCAGATAAGGTCTTTACTCAATAGAATTTCCTATTAAGACAAATTAAATGCTAAAACATTTTGACAGTTAATTTGCTGTCCTCTATTTGTTATAATTTCAACAAAAAACAAGTCTAGATTGTGTTTTTCTTAGACAGGGTGACGCTACATTCTGCTTAAAAACTTGATGAATTCATCTTCACTTACAGGTTTACTGTAGTAATAGCCCTGAATTAGATAACATGCATTACGTTGTAACACTGTTAATTGTTCCTTCGTTTCTACCCCTTCTGCGATCACTTTCATGTTTAAAGTATGCGCTAGTGAAATAATGGTATGAATAATTTCATTTCCATCAGTAGAATTTCCGATCCTATTAACAAATTCTCTTGGAATTTTTAAGGTATCAATTGGATACAAAGGGAGATATGCTAATGAAGAATACCCTGTGCCAAAATCGTCAATTGATAAATGTACACCATATG
Source organism: Bacillus altaicus (assembly GCF_042136375.2). NCBI lineage: Bacteria > Bacillati > Bacillota > Bacilli > Caryophanales > Bacillaceae > Bacillus > Bacillus altaicus. The sequence goes on from NZ_CM143394.1 coordinate 3,805,396, forward strand.
ATTTTAATGCTTTTAACTTCGCTAACGTTTCTTTTTCATCTACCATTGCTATCCGCTCAGTTAATTCTAAATCGATCGAACTAGCAGGTACCCCTACTTCTTCTATAGTAGATATGATTGTTTGAACAAAGTTCTTCTGTTCAAACTCTATAGCTGATAAATTTATCCCCATTTTTAGATTTGAATAGCCCGCAGAATGCCATTCTTTCAGTTGTCGACACGCTTCCTGTAAAGTCCATTTCCCAATTGAAATAATCTGCGATGTTTCTTCCGCGATAGGTATAAACTCAAAAGGTGAAATCAGCCCCAGCTCTGGATGTTGCCAACGTATTAAAGCCTCTGTACCAATAACCATACCAGCCTTACTATCAACTTGTGGTTGATATAATAGAAACAACTCATTATTTTCTAATGCATTAGGTAAATCCTGTTCTAATCGTAATCGTCTTGTTATTTTTTTTGATAATGTCTCGTCATACATGCAAACAGCATTATTACCTTTTTCCTTTGCACTATACATAGCAATATCAGCATGTTGTAAAAGTGTAGTAGTATTTATTCCTCCAAACGGATACACTGCTATTCCTATACTAAGAGATAAGTAAAAGCTATGCTGATTTACTACAAATGGTTCTTCAGTTATACGAAATAGAGTTTCACACAAATCCAATAGCTGTTGCTCTGTGTGGTTATGGACTATGATCGCAAACTCATCTCCCCCTATTCTCGCTAGAGGAATAGCCGGTGACAGACATGTCCTAAAACGTTTAGCAACTTCTTTTAAAACACTGTCACCAATTGAATGTCCCAGTGTATCGTTAATGGTCTTAAAACGATTTAAATCTATATACAAGAGTCCAAATTCATCCTGCGTTTTTTGTGCACGCCCAATGGATTTTTCTAATTCTTGTTGGAAGAATATTCGATTTCCAATCCCCGTCACTGTATCATGGAATGCTAGATAGTTTATCTCATCTTGTTGTTGCTTCATTCTCGTAATGTCTTTTACCATTACATAACTCCCAAAAGTTTGCCCTTCTATCATAATAGGAACAATGGTGACGTACCAAAAATGAATGTCCTTCTCATTATTATTTTTCACACGTAATTGTAACGAAGCCGAACTGCATCGTTTCCCTTCCTGTAGAGCCGCTTCCAATTCAGATCTATCTTCATCTAAAAAAATTGAGAAGCACTCTTTACCTATTAATTCATCGCTGTTTTTTCCTAATAACATACTTCCAGCCTGGTTTATATTTAACACAGTACCATTTGAATCAATCGTTAATATAGGATCTGGATGATACTCATATAATGACTTAAATCTCTCTTGATTTTTGACCAAGTCATTGGATTTGTTTATTAAATCTTCTGTTCTTTGAGATACTTTTTGTTCTAATTGATTATTAAACACTTTTAACATCTCAGTTAAATCTCTGTTTTGCATTCGTACGATTGTATGACGAATCAGCACAAATACAAATGCAATACAATTTCCAGTAATAAGTGTAGCCGAGGAAGTTTGCTCTTTAAGAGTAAAACCAATTAAGACTGCAACTGCAAGATAAGGAAATATGACAAGAAGTTTCTTTCCGAATGTCGGATCAATAATAAAATAATTCCTTCTAGAAGATGCATTCTTTGAGATCGAAGCAGCAATAGCGATAAATAATAGGAAAACTCTATACAAACACCTTAACAATATAAGTGAACGATCTGACAAATCATCTTGTAAGTAAAAATACAAGTAGTCCGTAATAGCCAATCCAGTTAATACGAGAATAAAAATAAATAATTTACTTTTCGCATTAAAAATAGCTGGTCGAAAGATTAGACTAACTCCTAATAAAAGAAGTAATAAATCTATAATCGGAAAAATAAATGAGAGAAAAACATCTCCAATTGATAAGAATAAGATATTTGCAGAAGGTTTATTAAACAGGTACCACTCTAATGTAAAAATGGCAGTAACAACAATACATAAATCACAAATTAAATACGCTTTTTCCCACTTGTTACATTCCATAATGATTTTATAAAAGAATGCAAAGAGAAAGAAGAATAAGAAAAACAACAAAAACACATCAGAGATATTAAAATTTTGTATCGGCAATTCTACATTAAGTACTTGAAAAGCGGATATAAAATTCCCGATCAAGAAACACCCTATTGCAATAGTAATGCAAACCCAGAATACTCCTAACTTAATTTTTCCGGATAATATAGAATAAAGTAATGAGATAAATACAGTAGTTTCAACAACTAAGGATGATAGTCGGATATTAAAATCTGATACAAAATAATGATTCGGAAAAACAAATAAAAATATAAAACAAAAGCTTATATAAAATATTAGAGCTATCGTTAATAAGATAAATTGCAAATGTGAATGTTTAAGCAATATATTCACCTTCTTAAGTCTTTCATCATTTTTTCAAAAATTTGTTTCTAATTATTATTCATATTATGGCCATTTCAAAAGATTTCTTTCAAAATAAAGCAGCCTTACATTACACCTGTAAATATTTAATAATTCCATAACAGGAATTTCAAAAAATATGAACAGCTATGTCCTTAACACTATCAATTATTATTATACGAACTATTTATGTAACAAGTTTATTTAATAGCTAATGAGTTCAAAGAATGTTTTCTTTGAACTCATTAGCTACTGCCCATCTGAATCATATAACTTAACTATTTTCAAATTAAAATTTCACGTAAACATAATGAATGTAGGTGTATGCCCCTATCTATTTATCTTTTTTTCTTCATAACTTCTATAGTATTCATTAAGTACGCTAACTTAAACACCGACTTATTTATAATCCTTAATAAGTCGGCGCCAGTATACACTATAAAACTAAAACACATTACAAATAACAAAATTATACTTTAGCAATTTATAAATTACTTATTCCTAGAATTACTAAATTCCCTTTTACTTATTTCAACCTATATTCAGATACATTATTTCCTTTCCATTCATAATAATCTAAAATCCCTCCATAAATGGCTTGTGCTGCAATCTGTCTACCGTTTGCCGTAGATAGTTTACTGTAATCGATACCATTATCTATAAAAGCCAGTTCCGTTAACACAGCTGGCATGCCGTTTTCTCTTATAACATGAAGATCTCCATGTTTAACGCCTCTATCACGTGTTTGAAGGGCCTCTACTAAACGTGCTTGGATTTTTTCCGCTAACACATGACTTTCTTCCACATGAGGATTTGTTTTTTCGGATTCAGAAGATTTATAATAGTATGTTTCTGTCCCTTTTGCATTACCATTATAAGCATTTGCATGAATACTTATAAAGATATCCCCCTCATTTTGCTTAGCAAATTTAACACGTTCCTGTAAAGAGCTTTTTTGATCATGTCCAGGTCTAGTATCAGATTCACGAGTTAATAAAACTGTAAATGGTGTATGTTTTTCAAGCAATTGTTGTAGGCGTAAGGAAGTGTCTAATACAATTTTACTTTCAGGCAATCCCTTTGTGGCTTTTCCAGGATCTTCGCCACCATGTCCAGGATCAATAATGATTGTTTTATTTTCTAAAGGATTTTTCGGACTGGATTGAAGGGTATCTGTTTTGGCAGTAAGTTGTGCGGCTTCTGCACGTGTTATGAATTTATTTGGTTGCCAGCCGTTATCTGTACCAACTGAAATTTTTAAATCAATTAAAATATTGGCGAATTTTTCACCCCAATGTCCTTTTAAATCTTCAAATTTACTTTGTCCATTGCTAGTGCTTATATTTTGTAGTTTATATGCATTCACTAGCATTGTAGCCATAGCAGCACGAGTAACTTTTCCAGAAGGATTAAATATTCCATTTCCTTCACCTTTAATTATTCCTGCTTTTTCAGCTGCGGCAATATACGGCGTTCCCCAGTGGTTTTGTGAATCTGTAAAAGATGGTTTTGCATTTAAGTCAATATGTATACCAAGGGCCTTTGTCATAATTGTTGCCGCAGAAGCCCTATCTAATGTATCACTTGAACCAAAAGTTCCATCTGGATAACCACTCAATACTTTTTTATCAACTAAATAATTAACGGATTTGTCAGCCCATGCAGGAACATCTGGGAATTTATGAGTATTTGCAAATGCACTAGATGAATAGGATAGTAGACTTCCAGCAAGAATTCCTGTAGCAATTAATTTGTATTTCAAAATGTAACACCTCTAAAAAATTATTACAACTTGGTAAATATATCATTTATAGTTAATCTTTAAATAATACGACCTAGAATAAAGAATAGATTAAATAGGTATTATCACTATATTACAGATAATAAATTTAAATCTAACTATTATTCCAAAAAGAATCCTGAGACATACACTTATAGACAGAGACTATTAAATATATTCACCAACGTCGTGTAACCAGTATAGTTACTTATATGTACGAGTGTCAATTAAAAAAACCTTACATTTTTGTAAGATAACCATGTTAATTATGTAGTAAGTAATTATTATATAATGTGAATAATTACTCGGTATAATAAAATAGTAATCTTATATTTTAAACAAATATTGATTATTTTGGTAGGCAAATAACTTATAACAGCCACCTTTTTGGCTATGCTTTGGAATCCTACTTTACTCTTCAATTCTCCGTATTAAAAGTTTGTTGATGAAATGTAATAACAACTGTACGATTATACAACTTATTCACCTCAATTAAATCAGTTAAATATTGAGGAAGAGTCGGTTTATCTTTAAAATCATTATGTATTAAGCCCTTTCACAGTGACAATACGCATATTCCCAGTATTTTTCGGATCACAATACTACAAAGTAAGACCTAGCTCCTTCCTTTTGTACAAATTTTTGATTTACTAAAATTAATTATAACTTTTCCTCTGCCCGAAATGATTCCATACAAAACAAAAGGGAAATACATATACACTATGTATCTCCCTTTTGTTTTGTACCCAATTTTTTTATTGTGTTACGGTCATAACTTGTCCACTACGGTCAACCATAATTTTCATTTTTCCGTCTTGAGCGTTATATAACCCTAGCTTATGTAGATCTTGTTTGCATTCTTTTACGAAGTAAGGCAATGTACGAATTTGATCGATATCAGAGCTCGTAATGAAATGAATTAAATGATGCGTCATCTCTTTAATATCATGAACGAGTTCTTCCTTCTCTCGTTTTAATCTTTCATTTTCAGCTCGTAATGAATGTAATTCACCTTCAAGACCACGTGCGTTTTTTTCATCTTTCGAACGCTCGGCAGCCATGCTAGAAAGCTTATAAATCCCCGCCATGAACTGATGCAATTCGTGTTCTTTCTTTTCATTACATTGACTAATTGTTTCAAAGTTGTCAACGATACCCGATATAACTGTTACGAGGCTTTTTTCATCCTCTTCACCTCGAACATCTTCTTTTACTTCCCATTTGCTTTCTTGTTTCGTCTCAGCAATCGTCTCTTTTACAGATATATATTTTCGTTTTCGCCCCGGTTTTTGTTTTTCAATATTTTCAAACGGCATCTCTTGTTTTTTTAATTTATAATACGTATTTTGTAATTGGCTTTCCGTTTTCGGAAAAAGATTCAATTCATTTTTACTAACATATTTTGAAATATTTGCGATGTTTAAACCGTGACGTTGGCAAAATTGATATACTTCATACAGTAGTTCTAGTTCAGACTTCAACCATGTAATCGTTGATTTTTCATATACTCGCATACCGCCATTTTTTTCTATATCTATTTGAAATAATACCATTCTATTATATAAATCAATTAGCTCTTCATACCTTATTCGGAATTCTTTCTCTATTTTTTTGAATTCCGCGTCTAATTTCCTATCGTTCGTTTTATTATTTGACATGTTTTGTAAAAGATTTAATACATTGATTGCTGTGTGGTGATACATAATCTGTGCCACTCCCCTCATCCTTTCACAATTCTCATCGGACTCCCATGTCTTTTAAGAAAATAGAAATTTCCACATATCCATATTATAACATTTCGAAATTATCTGTCAAATAATTAACATACAAAAAGGTATGAAAAGTCTATAAATAATAGAAAAAATTTTTGAGAAAATATTAAAAAATGCAATACAACATAATATTATATCGATAAAATATGTTTAATTATATTATATGGTATTTCCAATTTGATTTCACCGAAAAAGTTTGCGCTATCACGAAATCTCACTCTACAATCCAGTGACATTATCTCTTATATTTTCAAGTAGTAAAGATGAGAAAAAACAATTAAACCTATCTATATTTCCAAATATAAAAACAACTAAAAAGACGAAAGAAACTATGAATATACACAGCCGCGACTACATTAGAAACGTTCAATTTTTCTGCCTTTATAGAACATGGGATACTAAAAAGGAACTAACCAGTACTACTACAATGGCTAGTTCCTCAATTTTAGCTAATAAGAAAAGAATTTAAGCCTGTTCATCAACAACTCGGCCTCCCTCTTCTTTAACTTACCTAAAACCCACTTCATATCTCTGTTCTTACTACGCACAGGGCACTTTTAAGTACTAACCGCTTCCTCTCTTGGCTGGAGCCTCTCTCCCAACTAAAAAAGAGCTTTTCAAAACTTTTTTACAACACTAACTTATCAACTAACCCAATTAACTCTTGAATATCTGGCTTACTTACTTGAGCATTCGCTCCTACCGCTTCACCTTTATGGAATAATTCATTTGTAATTAATGAAGAGAAAATAATGACTGGTAATTGATTCATTACTTCACTATCTTTAATTACTTTCGTTAAATGGTGTCCATCCATTTTCGGCATTTCAATATCTGTAATAAGTAGGTGAATATGCTCATACATTCTTTCAACTTGCTCTTTTGCTAATTTTTCAATTTGAGCTAATGCTTCAGCACCATTACTGAAGAAGTTCATTTTCGTATATCCAGCTGATGATAATGTTTCTTCTAGTACTTGACGAAGCATCGCTGAATCTTCTGCAATATAAATAACTTTTTCAGCGCGATCTGTTTTTTGCTCTAATCCTGAAAGTGTTTTATTGTCATAACCAGTGTTACTAATTTCGCAAACAATTTTTTCATAATCTAACAGTAAGATAATTTTCCCATCTAGCTTTACAATTCCAGACGTCGTTTCTTCTAGTCCCATAGATAATGAAGCTGGTTCATCAATTTGTTCCCATGAAATACGTTGAATACGATGCACTTCATCAACACGGAAAATAACTTTCATTTGGTTTAATTCTGAAATAATAAATTTCGTTTGATCAAGTGGTTTTATAGATTTTAAATTAAGAGCCGTTGCTAAGTTAATAACAGGTAAAATTTCACCACGTACTTGAACAACACCTTCAACTGCATGATGAGATTCTGGCACAGTTGTAACAGGGAATGGATTAATAATTTCACGCACTTTCATTACATTAATACTAAATAAATTTTCACCAACAGTGTACGTTACGATTTCTAATTCGTTTGTTCCGCTTTCTAATAAAATACTTTGTGCTTGTGACATAAAGGTGTCGCTCCCCTTCCGTTAATTCCGTATATCTAATTATTAAGCTTTATTAAACCCCAAAAGTCAACTACCTATATGAAAAATATAGATAGTTGAGTGATCCTCACAGTTTTAAAGTAGAAATACTACCGGTAAAACTTAATCTTGTATAAACGAAGCAAGTGCCTCTAGTAACACTTCTTGTGCTCCTACAATTTCTGTCGGCATCGCTTCCCATTTTTTTGAAAGCTCTGTTTCCACTCTCATTCTTAGCTCTGGACCCATTTCTCCTAGCACATATTCTTTCGTCGCTATATCAACATCGATAAGCGAAAGAGCGTATAGTTCAGGATCATTTATTTTCTCAAATAATTTCTTCAGTACACTAGGCGCCATATGCTTTAATTTTTCAATGTGAATTTCCTTATCAGAAAATAGTAACTCATATTGAATATACGTAACATTTTCTTTAATAACTTTAAAATAGCAATTATTTTTTTTATCATTTACAAAATAACCGTTCGGATCTGCAATAATACTCTCTACTTGACGTATTAAATTAGGTAAACTACTCGCCGCCATTACAGTACGTTGCTCAACCTCACTTGGCGAAATGAATGTAACGCGATACTTATTCTGCGCCATCCTCCTCACCTCTCCTTTTATATAAACTTAGTCTAATTGTACAATATCTTAATTAATCTAAATCTATTTCAAATCAATGCTTCTAGACTCGGATAAATCCTCTCTCCCAAAAGTGCAGAGGCACCACCTAAACACTTGGCTTTTGGCCTCTTCAACTACCTTAGAACCACTCCACACCTCTCGTCTTACAATGTACGAGCCGCTCATAGGCAACTGACCTCTACTACACTCAGCTAGGTCCTCGCCCCTCTTCAACTAACCTAGAACCACTCCATATCTCTGTTCTCACAATCCGCGAGCCACTCATAGGCACTAACCGCTACTACTCATCGCTAGGCCCTCTCTCAAAACCTAAAAGAAAGCTTTTAAGAGATTTTAAGCCCCCTTCAACAGCTCAATGTTATTGAACCAAAAAGCGAGCTGCTGATCCGTAATATCAGGCAACATAACGAAAAACTCACGGCACTTCATCTCATCTTTAAACAGTTGATACTTCCAAACACTATCGCTACCAATACTTACGAAATAAAACTCGTGTATACGGCCAATGATTGCTTGTTTTTCACCAAACGAATATGGAGGCACTTGTTTGATTTCAAATTGATCTGGTAAATATACATGCTCTTCTCGTTCTATTTTTAACACTTGCTCAGCAAGCTCACGTTTATTTTCGAAAAAAGGCAATTGTAAAATTCGCTCTTGTCTTGTCATACGAATATAAAACCCTTTCTACTACGTTACAATTTTTCTTTACGATTTATTATCGAATTAAGTTCACAACTTCATTTAATACTTCATCTGAAATTTTGATTACTTTCGCATTTCCTTGGAATCCGCGTTGGTATAACATTAAATCAACGAATTCTACAGATAAATCTACGTTTGCACCTTCTTGTGCACCACCACGTATTTTTCCTGCACCGTTTTGGCCAGATGCACCTAACGCTAAAATACCAGTTGTATTCGTCGCTGTATAGTTACCATTTCCAGTTTTCATCAAACCGCCTTCATTCGGGAACATCGCAACAGCTAATTGACCAGCAGATTTCATACTTCCATCAGAATATTTTACCATCACATATCCACCGTCAGCAATAAAGCAATCTTTAACAGTCGCCGCCGCTCTACCATCTACGTTTGTTACTGATAATGTTTTATCTGTCGGATGGTTTGTTAATTTACTAAAATCTAAATTTACTGTTCCACCATTAAACGGAATAGCTGCTCCAGGATTTTGCTGATTTGGATTTCCTACTGCATCAAATGTCATATTACCACCTGCACCTTGAACATCCTGAAACTCTGTTTCTTTTTTCGAATCATTACGCATCTGTACTTTATATGTATAATTATGTTCGCTCGTTTGTTTAAATTCTACACGCATTGTCCATGTATTCCCTGCATTATCATATACAGGTAAATCTTGTGTGATTTGTTTTGCATCCGCTGGAATATTCCCTCCAATTACGCCTTTTGACGTCCGAATGCCACCGATTGCTGATCCCATCGGAATTTGCAACGGTCCTGGAATACCAGATAAATTAACATTACCAGTTGCTGGATCTGCTGGATAAGCGAACACATATTGCCCTTCTGTGTTCGTAATATAATACTCTGAAGATATCCCGAACGTACCTTTACGCGTAAATTCCATGTTGCCGCCTTTTGAATCACCAACTACGAAGAAACCATTACCTTCCATCGCAGCTTGTGTTTTGCCACCTGTTAACGTAATTGTACCATCGCTATAGTCTGTAACTGTTCCGCTCATTTTCACACCGTTACCAATACTTTTCGGATTCGTCCCTGCGTATCTATCGTCACCTTTTGAACCAATTGAATTGTTGTACAGTAAATCATCAAACATTGCTTTTTGTTTTTTGTAACCAACTGTTTGTGCATTGGCAATATTATTTGAAGTTACACTTAATGCATTTTGTGTTGCGTTCATTCCTGTAATACTTGTATATAACGCTTTAATCATAACGTATGTACACTCCTTATGAATTTGTAGTTTTTACTTCTTCAGTTACTTTTTGATCGTCTTTCTTTGCATCTTCTGGATTCGTTTCTCCAATCGGTTTATCAGACACTCTTTCAACGAAACGAAGAGATACTACTTTATTATTAATAACGAGCTGTACATCGTTATTTTCTGCAAGGCGAACTGTCTCTACTTGACCAGTTACTTTGTTCCCTTCACCGTCAATACCTCTTACGTATTTCCCTAAAAATTTCATTCCACCATCAAGCGCTGTCGAATACATCGTCGTTCTTAAAGAGTCAACTGCTTTTGTCATATTCTGCACTTGTTCCATAAGAGATAACTGCGCTGTCTGATTCATCATTTGATTCATATCCATCGCATTGAACGGATCTTGGTGCTGGAAACTCGATAAAAATAATTTTAGAAAATCGTCTTTCCCCATTACACCAGGAGTTTTTTGAGCACTTTCTGATACTCCGTTTGTTTGTTGAACTGGCGATTGTACACCATTAACAGGTGCATTACTTTTTTGCGCTCCTGCCTGCAATGGAATATGATTTGTACTCGTTGTGTTTAATCCAACTGTTGGCACGCTTTATTCCTCCAATAATCCTGCAAATTCTTTCGATTCTTGTTTCTCTTGCTTCGTACTTGCTAATTTTTGTTTTTGTCTTTGCTCTTGTTCTCGCTGTTCTTTACGTTGTTCATCTTTTTCTGAATAACTTATTTGAATATTAATTTCTTTTTCTTTTAATTTCAGCTTCAATTCGTCAAAAATTATTTCAACACGCTTTTTCGCATCGTGTTTTTCCATTTCTACATGGACTTCAATTTGATCTCCATGCTTTTTCATAAATACAGTTAATGAACCAAGTTTCTCTGGATTTAGCTGGAATAAAACACGTTCTTGTTTCACTACAAACTTTTGCAGAGCCTCTACTTGTGCTTCCATTTTCTTGCCTAAGTCAGGTAATGTAACCTTCTCAGCTCCACTATTTTGTTTTCCTATTTGATCAGTCCCCGTTGCCTTATTTAATAATTCAGCTCCGGCCGAACTTGAATCGTTTAATTGATCGACTTCTGGTAACTCTAACTTCACATCATCGCTTTCAGCTTTCTGGAGTTCTACTTCCTTGGACTCCTCTTGTTTCTTTGCGATATTACAAGTTTCTGTTTCTACGACTTTTAATACTTGCAACGTTTGCTCTGGCATCGTCACCTTGTCTAGCACCATTTGCATTGTATCTTCTAAACATATGGCATTTTTAATATTCATGTTAGAAAAAAGCTCTTGTAATTGCTGTAATTCAGCTGCGGGCAATTCATTCAGTTTAATATTTCCGTATTCTTTATATAACGCCTGTATTTTTTGTATGTATTGATATAACAATTCTGGTTGCACACGCAATTGCTCAATTGCAACCATCTGCTCAGATACAGCTAGTAATAATTGTTCTGTCTCTTTCTTTTCTTCTTTCTTTACAATTGGCTCTTCTTTCGTTACCGTTTTTTTTGCGAGAATATATTCTTGCTTCTCTTCTTCTGGTGCTTCTTCTCGTTTCGGTTTCTCCGTTTTCGGCTGTTTTTTATTTTCAATTCTCATTGTATTATCGAATGAAGAATTTTCATTTTTCGATTGTACTTCTAGCCCTTTTTCTTTTTGCGGAGGTAAACTTTGCTGCACCGGTAATACAAACTGTATCACTACATCCACCTCATCCGTTCATACACATTTTTAAATCAAGAAGCATTTTTTCTTCCAGCTTTTCTTTTACTTTCGCAAGCTTCTTACAATCTTCTTGATACATTTCATCAATGACACGTTCTTTTTCTTTTATTTGCTCTAAAAGGCTTTCATTTTTTTGAATAAAACCTTCTGTTTTTTTAATTTTTCGATTCCATTCTTCTATTCTTTCAGGTGAAAATGTATGTGAAGACAGCATACCAGCCATAATACGTTGTCCCGTTTGTACAACCTTATTGCGTGATTTCACAACATATAGATCATATTCTTTTTTTCGTTCTATTTTTCTTTTTTCAGCTGTTAGTTCGTACACTTCTTTCAAGATATGTTCTTTCTCTTGATTAATCTGCAATTTAATCGTGTCGTACTGCTGTTTATTCACCTGTTTTCATAGCTCCTTCCTATTATAACGTTACCTTTTTCTATTATATAGTTTTTTTACAAAAAAATCTGTGAAATATTAAAAAACAAAAAAATAAGACCCCAAGGCATGAGCATGAGGTCTTATACAATATGGTGCATCGCTTGGACAATATCTTCAAAATGAAAACTATCCGTTCGACCTTGTTTTAAAAACGTATTTATACCTTCTACTTTATTTTTACATTCAAAAATATAGGCATTTTCTTCATTCTCTTGAATTGTTCCTAATTTGAAATACAATTCATTTTCTTTATAAATAGATAAAATTTTTCTCATTTCATTTGCAACCTGCCAATGGTTCGGCGATACGATTTCTTCCATAATCCTACTTACCGAATCTAGTACAGAGATTGCAGGGTAATGACTAAGCGTTGCAAGCTCACGCTTTAATACAATATGTCCATCTAAAATACCACGCGCCAAATCTGGTACAGGACCATTTAAATCGTCACCATCAACGAGTACTGTATAAATACCTGTTATGGATCCTTTTTGTGTTTTTCCTGACCTCTCTAATAACTTCTTCATATAACTTTCCATTAACAGTGTTTTACCACCGATTGGTAATTCCTTTACTGCAATATCAACACTTCGGCGTGCGTCAGCAAAGCGTGTAACAGAATCCATCATAAGTAGTACGTTATTACCTTGATCGCGGAAATATTCGGCAATTGATGTTGCAAGCTTTGCAGCGCGGAGTTGCATAAGATGACTTTCATCTGACGTCGCTACAACAACGACGCTTTTTTTCATACCTTCTTCGCCTAATTCTTTTCGAATAAAGTCTTTTACTTCCCGGCCACGCTCACCTACTAAACTTATAACGTTAATATCAGCTTTTGCGTTTTTCGCAATCATTCCAAGTAAAGTAGATTTACCAACACCTGATCCAGCAAAAATACCTATCTTTTGACCGATCCCAATCGTTAACATAGAATCAATTGATTTAATTCCCGTTTCAAATACATCTGTAATTTCTTCACGCTCAAATGCATGAATCGGCGGTGCATCCAATTTTATTTTTTGCAGTGGAATGTTCTCGGCATCTTCGTTTAACACTTTTCCATTTGCACTTAACACTTTGCCAAGTAAATGATTACCACGGGGAACAACGACATCTTCTGTAATTAATGTAACTAAATCTCCGTAACATACTTTTTCTGTCTGTTCAAATGGGAGTAACATATTGTTTTCTTTTTCAATTGCAATAACTTCACATAAGACGCTATGCTCTCCAACGAGACAAACATCTCCAATCTTCGCTTTTGGGCCTTTCGCTACAAAAAACTGCTCTTGTACACTATGAACTTTGCCAACTTTCGTATAAAACGGTGTTTCAATAAATGTATTCCATTTATTATGCTCATTCATTAGCTCGTTGTTCATACGTTTTGCTCCTCAAACAACTTCTCTTCTTCCCATTTATGACGAAGCTTCGCAAATATCGGTGCAAATTTAAATTCAAAAAACTCTTTCTCTTCTTCCAGAACAAATTCGCCAAACTGTAAAGAAAAATCATACTTCCATTCTACTAATTGTAGTAGCCAATACTCTTTCGTATTTTCTTTCTCTTCTTGTATACGTTCAAATGTTTCTGGATGAACCGTTATAATTAATTTTTCAAATGAAGTAGGCAATGTTTGCACGATGCCTGTTAAAATCGGCAAAACGTCTAATAAGCGCGAATCTACCGCTTGATTCACTACTTTTTCTGCTAACTGAAAAGATTGATTCCATAATAACTCTGTCCATTCGTATGCTGTTTCTTGTTGTTCTTTTTGAAACTGTATACGCGCTGCTTCCATCTGTTCCATTTGTTCATGAATATGCATTTGAAACTGTTCTTTATCTTGCAACAACTGCTGACGCTCTCGTTCTAGCATTTGCTGCTGCTGCCTTAGCTGATTCATTTCAATATGTAATGCATCTTGCTGTGCAAGAAGTTCTGCATGATCCACTTGTATCTCTTCTTCAATGTGAACTAATACTGGTTTCGGAAATTGTAATTCATACGTTTCTTCAGAAAAAGAAACAGAATTCTTCGGAATTCTGTTTTTAAATAAGGACATCATCTTCACCTCTTTGAACGATAATTCTTCCTTCTTTTTCTAACTTTTTCACCGTACCTGTAATCGTTTGTTGTGCTTTTTCAGCATCCGTCATCTTAAGCGGTCCTAAGCCATCTAACTCTTCAAGAATCATCTCTCTACGGTTTGAAGACATACATGTAAATAGTTTCTCTTTAATTTCTTCTTTTGCAATTTTAAGTGCTTTCGCGATAACACCGTTATCTGTAATTTCCTCTAATACACGGCGAAGCGCAAGATCTTCAAGACCAAGTAAGTCTTCAAAGACAAACATATTTTCTTTAATTTTCTCAGATAACGCATAATCGACTTCATCCAACTTTTGAAAGACTGTTTTTTCAACACCTCGTGAAACATTATTTAAAATGTTCACTATTGTTTTCAATCCATCTGTTTTATTAATAGCACTAAATGCCATATTATTTAATTTTGCTTTTAATAACTCACCAATTTGATTAATTAATTCACCATCTACTTGTTCAAGCTTTGCAATCCCCATTACCGTTTCTACACGTTTATGATCTGGTAATCTCTCAATTAATTGAGAAGCAAGTTGCGGCTTAATATAAGAAGCAATAATCGCTATCGTTTGTGGCGATTCATCATTAAGCACTGTAAGCAGTGGCTCTAAATCTGTAAGTGAATTTAAGAATTCAAATGGATTATCTTTGTTGTACCAAAGGTCTTCCAATAATTTTTCCAGATCTTCTTCTGGCATATTTTTAAATATACGACGAATGTATTCTTTATCTGGAGTTACTAAATTCAATTCTTTTACATTTAGTTCATACAAAAACTCCCCTAATACATTTTCTAACGTTTCTGGTTTATATACACGAAACTTCGCGATTTCACGAAGTAATACTTCTTTTTCCTCAGCCGTCATATATTCAATGACTTTTGCTGCCACCTCTTCGTTTAATGTACGAATGAGGATGGCAGCTTTCTCTTTGGAGGAGATTTCATCTAACATTGTTTTTCCTCCCTTACTGTCCGTTTAACCATTTTTTAATTACTTTTGCAGTACCTTCTACATGCTCTTTCGTAGCTTCCTGCACTTGATCATCTAATGTAGGCTCTGATGGTTCTACTGGCTCTGGTTTTGGTTCTGGTACTATTTTTTCTTCAGGAATTTCAAAAATACTTTCACTACTAGCAGCAACTTCCTCTTCTGCTAAGTATTCTTCATATTCCTCTTCTTCTCTCTTTTTCTTACGTCTTGCTAAGAAGAACCATACTAGGCCAATTAGTGCTAGCAAGCCAGCTGTAATTCCACCGAATAACCACCAGTTCATACCACTTTTTTCTGGCTCTTTCTCTTTTTCAACTTTCGGCTGGTCGAACTGAACAGTTACAACGTTAACTTGACCGTTTGTAAAGTTTCCATTCGGATCAGCTTGAAGCCCAGCTGCTGTGCCAATCGCTTCTTTAAATGTTGTCATATCAATTTTTCGTTTTACTAACGTATCGTTATCTACCCATACAACAACATTTGTTTTTGTTAATTCTGGATGTTTCTTAATCGTTTCAACTGTTTTATCTATTTCATAGTTTTCAATTTTGTTACCATTTTTATTATCGTAGACAACTTTACCGTTTTGATTATTGTTCGTACCGTAGTTCGGCACTTCACCGTTCGCTGTAATACCCGCACCTTGCTTCGTATCTGCTCCTTCTTGCGCAGTAGAGCTTTCCTCTTGCTCTTGTTTACTGCGAAGTACACCTTTATCGCCATATTTTTCTGACTGACGTGTAACTTCATCGTAGTTTACAGACACTTTCGTATTCACTTTATATTCATTTGATTTAAACATCGTCATTAACGTTGCGTCAATATCTTGCTTTAATTTACCTTCAATTTGATGCTGCATCTCTACTTCCTTTTCATAAGAAGAGGAGCTGTTAGAATGCGCTTCATCTGCTCCTTTTGAGATGATACCTTTTTTACTATCAATAACACTTACTTCTTCTGCTTTCACACCTGGAACGGCTGCACTAATCATTTGCTGTATACCAGCAACTTGATCAGCTGTTAATAATTGTCCACGCTTCACACCAACAGTAATCGCCGCTGTTCCTTTTGCTTTTTCTTCATCAAAAATTGTTTCTTTTTCAGGTAATGTAATTTGCACATTTGCCGTTTCAATCGTCGCAAAATTTCGTACAATATCTTGCTCCAATTGCTTTTTCGTACCGACAATCTGCTTCATTTTCTTATCTTGTTCACTTGAACCGAGTGAGCTTTCTAATAGAATTTCCTCACCGCTTTTTGAATTAAACGGCAAGCCCATTCCATTCATTTCTTTTCGAACCCATGGAGCATCGTTCTTTTGCACTCGAATCGAACCATCGGCTGCTAATTGGTAATCAACACCTAGCTTCGATAATTCTGCTGTAATCTCTTGCTTATCTGTATCATTTAAATTTTGATATACAACAACATATTTATCTGGCAAGGTGAAGTATAAAAGTGCTCCTGTTGCAATCGCTAAAAGCGCAGCACCAATCACTAACTTATGCCACGTTTTCAACGATTGGAAAACATTTTTTATCTTTTCCATTTAAATACACCCGTCCATTTTCCTAAATTTGCATATTAATTAGTGACTTATAATTTTCAATAAGATTATCGCGTACGAGAGCAGCTGTTTTCATTTGTGATTCAGCTTTCTTCTGCTGAATTAAAACGTCATGCGTTTCTCCTACCCCTTTTGTCAGTAAATCATATACTGCTGTTTGGGCATTATTTTGCGTTTGATTCATATCTTCCAATAAATCAATAAACTTTTTGCCTTCAACTACAGATGTTTCTGAAGTTTTCTGTGTGCCAATCGGCTGAATCGCTCCAAATGGCTGTGTATTTAACATTGGTTGAATTTTCATATTTTCCCTCTTCCCTCTTATCCTCGGCCGATTTCTAAATCTTTATCGAGCATTTTTTTGTTCGCATTTAATACACTTGTATTTGCTTCATACATTTTTTGAGCAACCATTACATTCGTCATCTCAGCTGTCACATCAATGTTCGGATAACGTACATATCCTTCTTCATTTGCATGCGGATGCGTCGGATCATACACAAGATTTTCATTTCGATCCGTTTCAATACTTTTTATTTTCACTCCGTTAGTAGGAGCTCCATCTAGCATACTTGCAAAACTATTGTTTGATTCTAACACCACACTTCGACGGTGATACGGCTCTGCACCCGGTGCTCCCGTCGTATTTGCATTTACGATATTGTTAGAAGTAACTTCCATCCATTTTCTCGCTGTAGTTAGGCCTGAGCCACTTGCATTGATTGCCTGAAACATCGTTGTCTCTCCTTCTACCTTTAACGTCCACGTGCTGCTTGGTTAATTGCGTATTGTGTATTAATTGCATTAATTGAAATACCGTATAACTGATTTGCTTTCATTAAATCTAGCATTTCTGTCGTTACATCCACACTATTTCCATCTTGATTCGTTTGCATTGATTTCGTTTGAATCTTTGCATATGTATTTTTCATATTTACTGTCGGTAAGTGCATTTCATTCGTTTGATATAAATCTGGATTACTCTTTAAATCAGCCGCATTGTTCTTATATAACGCACTACTCTTACTCATCTGCTCAGCAAATGTTACATCTTCTGCTTTATAGCCAGGCGTATTCGCATTTGCAATATTACTAGAAACAGTATTTCGTTTCGTCACTAAATAATTCATATAATGGCTTACATCACTCACTAAATCCGGCATACTCCACACTCTTCCTTTTCTACCTTAATGATCCACTGATGGAAGTTTCACTTCATTATTTATTTTCTTATATGTGTTTATTAAAATATTAACTATTATGTACCCTTACATATTTTATTCCATTTTTCCATTGTTGTCTTTAGAAAAATACAAAAATATAAAAAAGAATACAAAAAAATGTATACACGTAGTAATCCATGAAATACTTCGATATATGAAATACAAATCAAATTCAATTTTTATATTATTTAGATTACTTTCTCATTACAGGCATAAAGTGAAACCTCAATCAGCGGAACTCTTTATTTAAACAAGGAATGGATTCCCTTTTAAAAAGGGGAATCCGTTTCCATACTTTATCATTAATATTTACCATAAAATGAATTAGCTTTCATTCTCCCATCATTTTCCATAATCATTTCTTCCAAAATCTTTTGCTTATCTCGAATATGCTGCGCTGCCTTAATAATCCACGGGGTAACTTCCGTTGCAACATCTGCGCGCGTTTCTTCATCCAATGTCATCATCCAACGATTTAACATCTCACTTTTCTCAGCAAATTCTTCATCTGAAACCTGCAATTCACCGATTCCATTAAAACAACTGACAAACGTTCGATAAATATCATTGTTCATTTTCGAGCGCTCCACGGTAACCGTCTATTAAATCTTGTAACACTTGTACAATCGCATCAATGTCTTTTGCTTCACGCGTTACTTTCATCGTTTGAATTTGAATGCTAATCCAATCGTATAAACCGAATAGACTGTCATATAAATCTTTCGAAATATCAGGATTTAATTGAAGCTTCAACTCTTCAAATATACGTTCTAACTTTTCAAGAAGGTCGTCTCCTTCTTGAAGTTTAAATGTATTTAAAAGTTCTTCTAATTTACGAAACTCTACGATACATCTTTCATAAATAAATATTGTATTTTTAATCGGATTACTCGTCATAATATCGTTTTGCATATAACGTTGCCATGCTTGCATATAATCACTTCCTCAGCTTTCATTAATCATCACTTTTTGTTTTTGTCATTGCTTTGATTGTCTGCAGCTGACTATCAAGCAATGCTAGCTGGCTTTCCAACTTTGCATATTTATCAATAATTGATTCTTGTTTTTTCTTATTAATTGTATCAATATCTTGAATTTTTCTCTCTAAATCAGTTACTTGCTTTTCAATACTTTTAGAGCGTTTTCCAATAATCCCTTCATCTCCAAAGATTCCCTCGAGCTTTTTATCTATATCATGACCAATGCCATTAAAACCAAAGAAAAATTGTTTTGTAGATTCTGGATTCTCTTTAAAAGCTATTTTCAATTTCTCTTCATCAAGAGTCATATTTCCTGTTTTATCAATTTGAATCCCAAAAGAAAATAAATACTTATCATCTTGGGAAAATCTAAAAATGCTTGTCATTGCATTACTGATAGCAAATGAAACATTATTCCCTTGCATTACTCCATTTTCACCAGAAAACAAATCTAAACTTTTAACAGCGTTATTATACTCATCTTTCATTTTTTTGATTAAATCTATCGAATTTTTTATATCTGAATCTTCGATAGTTAATTTAATTGGCTCTGTAGTTACCTTTTCTAAGTTAATAGTTAATCCTGGAATTGTATCAATCTTATTTGTTTTACTAGTTCCTTTAATTCCATTTATTGTATATTCTGCATTTACTGCTCCTGTCACTTGATGTGCAATGGCATTCGTTCCATCCGTATTTTTCGCAGAAGTAACCAGCCCTATATTTTGTAAAAAGCCATTGGCACCATCCGTTAATTTCAGCTCTCCCTCTTTTCCTGCAATAGTAGATGTGAAAAATAGTTGATCCCCTAATGTGTATACGGATACACCATAATTTCCATTATTAATTTTATTGACAAGATCTTTATACGTCATATCTTCCGAAATTTTAACTTCTTTTCCATTTATCTGAAATACATCATCTACTCCAAGCTTTAAATCTAAACTGAATTTTTGCTCCGTACCTTCAGGAGTTTTTGGGGGAGTAAGTGGAGCTGTAGTTATTTGATGCCTTTCTGCTACTCGCTCTACTGTAATTGTGTATGTTCCAGGAATTGCAGCAGCATCCGCCTGTGCTGTCATAAAACCATCTTTGGATAGAGTTGTTTTCTTTTCATCACCTTTAAATGTGTTTAAATCTTTGAATACTTGCACAAAATTTGCAAACTCTTTTTTCATGCTCGCATACACTTTGTTTTCATTTGTTAACGTTTGTTTTTGTGTAGTATATGGTGATTTTTTCATTTCCAATGCTTGTAACTCTAAATCTACTAACTTCTTTGTATCTATCATGTTATTTCCTAAATTCCATATTTGCTGTCTGTCACCATAATTAGATATTGTCCCTGCCATATTTTTCACTCCTTATCATTTACATGTAATCTAAAATGCTCGTTTTACTCATCGTACTAACTGCTTTAAGCGTTGCTTCATAAGTTGCATTAATATACGCTAGGTCAGAAATTGCTACCGCTAAATCAACATCTTCAATTTCTTTACGATTTTCTTGAAGCGCTAAATTTTGCTCGCTTAAAATTGTTTTAAACGTCTCCATCGTGTTCATAGTTGAACCAACTTCAGTTGTACCGTTAATGACGCTATCTAAGTTTTTCTTATTTTCTCCCAATAACGGTTGCAAAGCTTTTTGATCACCGTTATTCAGCGCTTCACTCATCTGTTTTAACGTTTTTATAACTGGTGATAATAATTCTTCTCCGTTACGAAATGCTTTTAAATCATAACCATCATTTAGCTGCCAGTTCACATCATTTTTTCCACCTTGATACGTACCATCTTCTGTAAATGGAACCTGTTCAGCACTATCCCCACCGAAAATATAACGGCCTTGCTCTTTCGTATTCGCTAAATATACAACTTGTTTTAAAATTTGATCAATCTCTGCACCGATTGCCTTCAATTCTTTTTCACTATTCGTCCCATTTAGCGCTTGTAATGTTAATTGATCCGCTCTTGTTAAAGATTTAAAAACACCTTGTAATGTATTTTCAGTTTGTGTTAATACATTTTTCGAATCTGCTAAATCTTTTTGCATTTGTTCAATATTTGCTAACGAATGCTGAATCGCAAATGATTTACTTGCCGCAAGTGGATCTTCACTCATAAAAAGATTTTTCTTCCCAGAAGTTACTTGATTTCGATGATATTGCTGTTGCACATTCAAATCCATCATCTGATTCTTTGCCCAGTTTGCATTTTGAAATGTAGATACTCTCATCTTTACCTTCTCCTTTATCTATATTTGAATTGGTGCGGGGAAGCAACCACAACTATATACGGCTCTCTGCTTCTACACTACGACGGATACTCTCTTTCCTCATAAAAGAGAGCTTTGTCATTTTTATTTAACACGAGGGCGATGCATTCACTAAACATGGCTTTCCTCTTAGCTAGCTTACCCTTCAACCATTTCATATCTCTGGTCTCACATCGCTCGGTCCACTAATAGGCACTGTCCGCCTCTACCCAACGCAGGACCCTCTCTCTAAACATAAAAGAAAAAGGGGCTTCGTTTCTACTTCGCATTATCTAATAATCGAAAACAAACTATCAAACACTTCATTCATCGTCGTAATAGCTTTAGAGTTTGCGACAAAATATTTTTGGAAAGCCATTAAATTAACCATTTCTTCTTCCATATTTACGCCTTCAATACTCATTTTTTCTTGTTGAATACCTTCTAATAAATCTTTATGAATATTTTGATAAGCATTCACTGCACTTTTATCAGAAGCTACACCAACTATAAATTGGTCTAATGCTTGTTTATAAGAAAGACCTTCTTTATAATCTCCATCTGTAATTCCTGCTAGTTTATTTGCTGTTTCAGCGGAGATTTTCATTTTCGAAACATCTTTTGCGAACTCAGGGTTTAACTGAATATCTTTCGCATGATCTCCAACGAAGAAATCTTTTCCCATCACTGTATTCACTTGACCTTTTACAGAACTCATTAATTCTTCAAGGTTTTTCTTATAACTAGCAATCTTCGCTTTCGTATCTATCGCTGATTGAATTGCTCCACCATTTAAAGGAATATCCGATCCATAAATCGCAACAGACATTGGTTCTTTTTCTTTATTTAATTGAAGTGGATATGTATCTTGTCCATTTACTGTTAAAACACCATTCATTCTAACACTCGCGATATTAGGATTCATAGATTCATAAGATACTTCAATATTGGCATACTTAGACATCTCTGTAACGATGCGATCACGTTCGTCTAATAGTTGATTAGGTACTTGTGTCCCCGCTTGTCCAATTTTTTTATTCGCCTCTGCTAAACTAGCACCAAGACGATTAAATTCATTCACATGTGCTTCAATATCTTCTGTCGTCTGTGCTTCTGCTGTATCTAAGTTTTTCGCAAGACGATTTATCTGACTTGTGAACTTCCCAGTTTCAGAAACTAATGTATCGTAGTAGTTTGGTTGTTCTGGATTTTTTGCAACTTCACGAAAAGCATTGAAGAATCCATCCATTAAACTAGATAATGAATTTTCCCCTGTCGTTCCTACCATAGACTCTACTCGTGATAAAGTAGAATTCATATATGCGTAGTAAGAGAACTGTGACAACTGATCATTAAATTGCTTCGTTTTCACTTCATCTGTAATACGGTCAACTCCTAATGTTTGTACACCATAACCGATTCTCTGTTCAGGCGTATGACCGTTACTTGCTCCAACAGATCCGTAATTTACCATTTGACGAACATAACCCGGCGTATGAATGTTAGATAAGTTTTGTTTTGTCGTTTGTAATCCCATTTGGGCCGCTAGCATACCAGATAACGGCGTATTATAATCAGATAATCTCATAATGCTTCACTTCTCCTTTACAATAGTTCATTCATAAAGATTTGCGAATTATTGTTTTTCTCCAAATTGTATTCAGAAACGGAATCCACAATACTTTCTGTAGTTTTTAATAGTACGTTTAAGTAATATTGATTTTTCAAAAGAATCATTTTTACATTTTCTTCTAATTCATTTAAACTTTTTTGTAATTCTTCCATTTTTTCATTTTCTTCCTGTGAAAAATACGAAAATAGCGAACGCATACGCAACGGTTCAACTTGTTTTTCTTTACAAAGCTGAACAACCATTTCCTCAAAAGATCGCGATAATCCTTTAACACCTTCTATGTACTGCAATTGCTCTACTTGCAACTTTTGAACTGCATTTACATTTTTATTTTTTAAATTCTCATATATTTGTTCCCCAAGCGTTTGAATATTTTCATATGCCTTTTGAATAATAACGAGCTTTTCATATAATTGTATGTACATATAGCTTCCTTTCCTTTACAAGACTAAATTTACAATCAAACCATGAATTTCTCCAATTTGATTTAACATTTCTAAATGCCCTGTTTTCGTATTAATTAAATTCATAACATCTTCTAACTCAGTTAATCCCATTTCAGCTTGTTTTACGATCGTCATTTTCTGCGAATATCCGTAACGCGGATGACGAGACATAACATCTTTATACTGCAATACGTTATCAACGTAAAAATTCAAAAATGATTTTACAGTATTTTTGTATTCCATTACATTATCGAGCGTTAACTCTAGTTCAATTTTCTCTTTAATTTCTCCAATGTTATCAACAAGTGCTTCCATTTGTTCTAACAATTTATCGTTTTTCGGATCCGCATGCAAATTATCCGAAAAAGCAAGTCCTGTCCTGACATTTGCTTCTTTCGGCATTTGAGTAGCAGGCGGTATATGCGATAAAATTGGATTATGCGAGATAGAACGCAGCATATATATCACCTATTTATTTTTTTATTTCCTTCTAAACTTAATCGTAAAATCTAGTTATTTATAATTATACTCTGTACAATGATATTTTGCAGTTATTTTTTATAGAAGATATGTTACAATTTAGCATGAGGTGGCACAAATCTATGAATATTTTTCTTTGTGGTTCAAATCAATTAACAGCATTAGATCAGGAAGAAATAAAAAAATTTTTAATTGACTATGCTCACAAACATAAAATTTACATATTATGTTATAAATCTATTGAAAATGAGGTTCTTCGTTTCTTCATTGAAAACGAAAGACTTGCTCAAAATTTATGTCTTTACACACTACAACCGTTACAAGTATTAACAGACGAATTTCAAGAAGTCGTTGATTACTTAAAAAAACACGGAGCCGAGTATATTGCTTTTGATCATCCTTCCGACTCCATTTATCGATCAGATTATATGTTTTTTGTAAAGCAAATTGTCGAAGATACCGATTTAGTTCTCTGTTTTTATAACGGAGATAAACATACGTCTGTCATTCCCGTTGACGTTGCAAAAGAAGCAGGAATTGATGCTGTTATTTATGATTTACCAGGCTTACATGAAAAGCAGATGAAAAAAAGCTTTGAACAAAAAATTCGTATGATGTAAAGGGGGAGGCACAATATCGTTATTGTGCCTATTGTAAATATGAAAACTGAACAAGATTATGATTATTTTATCACGAGTTTTAAACAACAATTTAATATGGATATTGCTTCCTATAAACAAGATAGAATGCGCCGAAGAATCGATGCTTTCATTTCGAGAAAAGGTTTTGAAAATTACACAAACTTTTCAGATCATTTACGTACTGATCAAACGTTATTTTTAAGTTTTATTGA
The DNA here is from genome assembly GCF_042136375.2 of Bacillus altaicus. Taxonomy (NCBI): domain Bacteria; kingdom Bacillati; phylum Bacillota; class Bacilli; order Caryophanales; family Bacillaceae; genus Bacillus; species Bacillus altaicus. Next base: position 3,830,219 of record NZ_CM143394.1, read on the forward strand.
CTATATTACAATTAACGTATCAGAATTTTTCAGAAATAAAGATCGCTGGCAAACGTTAGAGACGAAAGCTCTACCAAAGCTACTTGAACAAAATAATGGTAAATTAAAAGTGTGGAGTGCCGCTTGTGCTGCTGGTGAAGAGCCGTATACACTCTCTTTAATCTTATCGAAGCATCTAACTCCATTTCGCTTTGAAATCCAAGCAACAGATCTCGATTACCATATTTTAGAAACAGCAAAACGCGGTCAATATACAGAACGCTCTTTAAAAGAATTACCTAATGATTTGAAACAGCGTCATTTCACAAAAGAAGATGATACATATATATTGCACCAAAACATTAAACAACAAGTCACATTCAAACAACATGATTTATTAATGCAGTCATTCGATACAAATTACGATTTAATCATTTGTCGTAATGTAATGATTTACTTTACAGAAGAAGCAAGAGTAAAGCTCTATGAAAAGTTTAGTCGTTCATTACGAAAGGGCGGCGTACTATTCGTTGGTAGCACTGAACAAATTTTAACACCTGAACGCTACAATCTTCAGCGCTTTGATACATTCTTTTACGAAAAAGTATAAAAAAAGGTCGTCATAATTGAAATGACGACCTTTTTTTATTATATAATACGAATCAATATGATACCTATAACCCACATGAAGAGAAATAGAGCCGTAACAGACCATTTATGCTCTTGAATCGTATGTTTCAACGCATGAGATAATTGCGTCATATTCATTTCTGCAAGTGCTCTCCACACGCTCACATCACGTTCTTTAGAAATACGATCTGTACCGCTAATTAAGATTGTTTCATTAGACAATTTCGTCATGTAAGCTGTAATAACCGTTATCATTAAATTTATATTTCCTTCTGAAGAATCACTTTCCACTCTAGAAATGAGAGCACTTACGTCAAGTAAAGGAATATGTACTTTTCGCCCGAATGAAAGCTGTACTTCAGCGAAATCATACGTCCCATCGAGTAACGGAATATCTTTTATATACGCTTGCTTAATAATCCCTTGTAAACTTCTAACAATTTGTTCATATATTTTTTCCGATTGCTTTCCTTCCTCGGACAACATATGTAACTTTGAAAACAACTGCAACACCGTATCCATTTCCTTAGAAAGCATTTCTTTTACAATCTTTCCATCACCTAAATTTGCAAGCAAAATCCCTATTTCATTGTTTTTCGAAATGATTTTGGGCTGCCCAGTAAACACAAGGTTACTCCGCTTTCGTTCTTTCTGAATTTCATGTTCTGAAATAGCTGCAGGCTGTTTTAATGGTTGTAGCGTCTTATTTTGAATTGTCGTACGTTTAATTTCCATTTAAGCGCCTCCACTACTATCAAATTATTAGCCCCATTCTTTATTACTCTTTAAAACTAAAAACAGTACAAATAATCCTGACATAACAGCAAACACATTAGAAGCCTGTACTCCCTGCTCACTTTTTTCCTCTTTCTTTTCTTGTTGTTCTTCTATTTTCTCTTTCTTTTTAGAAACGACTTGATTGTCATTTCCGCTTTTTTTCTCTTTATGAACCTTCACATTATTTACTTCCTTGTTGTCTGTTAACGACTCTTTTATAACGTAGTTGATTTCCTCTTTTTCTTTCAACGGCTCTTTTATATAAGAGTTCACTTTCTCTTCTTGCTTTGGAATTTGAACAACTGGAAGTTTTTCTTCTGGAAGCGAAATCTCTATTTTCGGATCTTCCTGCTTCTCAATTTCTTTCTTATCTTCTACTTCAATTTGATTCTCTTGCTCTTCTATCTTTTCATCATCTTTCACTTTTTGTTCGATGATAGAAACGATATATTCACTCTCTGTCACAAGTTTGTTACCTGCCCCATCTGTTACTTCCACAATAAGTTGATGCGGCCCAACAGGTAAAGCTTCTGTTATTTCAAATATTTTCTGCCAATCCATGTCGTGTTTATTATAGTCTAATAAAAAAGTAATATCGTTACCGTCTTCTTTTCCTTTTAATATAACGCGCACTTCTTTAACAACCGATTCTATATCTACCGTTTGTACTCGTATATGAACGGATTCTCCCTTTTTCCGTTCAATTAAGTTCCCTTTTGCCTCATCAATACTAACTTTCTCTAACTTCGGCAATTCTTTATCTATAGTTGGTGCTTCATTGTTTATACGAATGAGCGGGACATTTAATTCGTTCTCTATTACTTCTTCCTTCTCATCTTCTTTATAGCTTTCAACGAGCCTAAGGTTCCAATCACCTTGTAAATCATATATTCCGGCCTTATAATTAGCGATCCATCGCTTCGTTTCTTCTTCATACTCAAAAGATATTATTCTCTCTTGTCTGTACTGCTCACCATTTTTTTGTAATTGTAATATGCCTTTTACACTTTGAATGTTTTTTTCATTTGGTTCTACAGCAATCCACACTTCTTCGCCAACCTTTAGCTCCTGCTTATTAACTGTAATAACCCCTCGGTCTGTTTCTATCGTTCTTTCTTCTTTTTGTTCTTTCCCTTGCTCATTTTCTACTGCTTTTTTTTCATCTTCAACCGAGGGCATTTCCACTTGTTCCGGCTGTTCCTGAACTTCTTTATTTTTTCCCTCTTGGTCATTCACTTCGCTTATATTTTGATCTTGTACACTTTTTTCTTCTGCCTTCCCTTGTAATGGTAAAAATATACATATATGTAAGAATAGCCAACTAACTAGAAAAAACTTTACGTTTTTCATCTATTTGTTCAAACTCCTATTTTGACGCCTTATAGCGATTTCGTCACTTTTACTCCGAAAAATCCATCTACATTTACAAGTTCTCCATACGCCACTAATACATCGTTCACATAAATTTGAATCGGTTCATCAATATCTTCATCAAGTACGACCGCTTCATTTTCTTGTAGACTTAAAATATCTTGAATTGTTCTCACTGTACTTCCAAATACAAATTTAACATTCATTTCTACATTTTGTAGAATAGATGCATCCATATATACTGGCTCAACTTGCTTGACTTCTTTATATTCAATTGGCTGTACGACTGGTGCATGAATTTCTTCCTCTTCAACAACTTCCTCAACTATTTCTTCTTGCTCTTCCACCATCGGATATAGAAGTCTTCTAACCATTTCTTTCGCTTCTGATATCGGTAGTATTTGATACATCTTTGATTGAAGGAGATCACCAATTTCAAGATTAAAAGTAATTTGAACGAGTTCGTCAACTGCCATCGACTCTCCCAAATATTCCATTTCTTCTTTTAAAGAAACAAATTTAACGTCTGGTGGTGTCATATCCATTTTTTCTTTAAACATTTCTGACATCGCTGTTGCAGCATGCCCCATCATTTGGTTCATAATTTCTTTAATGCCACTTAACTCTAATTCACTTAGCTCTTTCTCCGGATCAATTTCACCCGTTCCCATCATCATTAAATCTACCATTGTTAAAGCAACATCTTTCGTAAATACGAATACATTCTCATTTTTTAGTCCTTCAACAAAATCGACATTTAAAATAACAAACGGAACCGGTACTCCTTCATAATGACGAACATTAATCGCCTCTACATTTGGTGTACTAATAGTGACCGGCTGATTTAAAAGCGTCGATAGTACTGTTGAAGCCGAACCGATTGAAATATTCGCAATTTCACCAAGCACATCTTTCTCTTCTTGTGTTAATTGCTCTTTTTCTACATGCTCTTCTACAATCTCAGTTTCCTGCACTTCCGCCGGCTCATCTATCTCTTCTTCCACACCACCAGATAATTGTAACAATTTATTTATCATTCGCTTCGCATGTTCAACTGAAACAACCTGTACAAGCTGAGAATTCACAAGATTATCTATTTTTAATTCAAACGATACTTTAACAACCATATTATTCCCATTAATACCAGAAATCTTCTCCATCTCTTCTGTAAGTTGCACAACTTTAATTGTTGGCGGAGACATGTCTACCGTATCTTGGAAGAATTCTGACATAGATGTTGCTGCGAATCCCATCATTTGATTCATAGCTTCTTGTACTGCACTTAGCTCTAATTCACCAAGCTCTTTTCCCTCTTCAACTTCACCTGTTCCCATCATCATTAAATCAGCAATAGATAAAGCAACATCTTGCTTTAAGACAAGAAGATTTTCCATATCTAATCCTTTTGTGAAATGGATATTTAATACAACATGTGGGATTTCAACATCACTTGTATCATATAAATCTACCAATTCTACTTGAGGAGCAGTAATACTTACTTGCCTATTTAAAATTGTTGATAATACAGTCGAAGCTGAACCAAATGATATATTAGCAATCTCGCCAAGAATATCGCATTCTTGAGGCGTTAAATGTTCATTTTCTTTTTCTAGCACAATTGTGCCAGTATCCCCTTTTGTGTGTTGCTCAGGCATTTTTCCTGCCTCCTCATTTTTGTTTTTCTATCAAATGATTTAAACTCTCTATTACACTCGTTATATTTTACCAAACTTATCATCCGAATTGTGAACATGTATTTATTTCCACAATATGTGTAAACGACGGTTTTCATATACTTATATTATTAGTTCTACCCAAAAAGCTCCCCAATTGTATACAAGTGGGGAGCTTCCTTCATTCCTATTATAAACCTTCTGGGTTTAAAATGAGGACCACTCGTCCATCACCGAGAATTGTCGCACCAGAGAAATAGTTAGAGCTCTCTGCAAAGAAATCACCTAATGACTTTAAAACTATTTCTCTTTGACCGATAATTGTGTTTACGATAAGTCCATAGCTACGATGTGTATTACGAACAATTAACACAGGAACCATTTGACTATCATATGATGCGAACGCCTCATCTACTGTTTTTTCACCAAATACAGTACTTAAATGTTTCACTTCAATAATTTGATTGCGATAGTTTAAAACGTCTTTCCCTTGTAACGATTGTATGTCTTCTTTCTTAATTCGAATGGCTTCAGCAATATTGCCAAGAGGCAAGGCATAACGCTTATCATTTGTTTGAACAAGCATTGATTGAATAATAGACAATGTTAAAGGAAGTTCAATTCTGAATGTACTTCCTTTTCCTTCTTCAGAATCAATAATTAAATGCCCACCTAAACTATGAATCGTATGTTTAACAACATCTAATCCAACCCCACGTCCAGAAAGGTCAGATACAACTTCCGCTGTACTAAATCCCGGTTGGAAGATAAGATCAAACACTTCACGATCCGTTAATTTATTTGCCTCTGATTCCGTTACAACACCATTTTTTATCGCTTTTTCTAATACTTTTCCTTTATGAATACCATTTCCATCATCAGTAATTTGAATTACGACATGATTTCCACTATGAAACGCCTCTAATTTAATAGTACCTGTCTCATTTTTCCCGGCATCACGTCGGTTTTCGACAGTTTCAATACCATGATCAATTGCATTACGAATTAAATGAACGAGTGGATCACCAATTTCGTCAATAACAATTTTATCAACTTCAGTATCTTCACCTTTAATTTGTAAATCGATTTTTTTACCTAAATCTTTCGCTAACATACGTACCATACGCGGAAAACGATTGAAGACCGTTTCAATCGGTACCATACGCATATTTAATAATACATTTTGGATATCTTTTGAAATATCCCCTAATCGATTTAAATGCTCGATTAATTCTTTATTTTGAATCGTTTCTGCTAATTCATCAATTCGTCCACGCTCAATTACACTTTCTTCAAACATATTCATTAATCTTTCGATTTTTTCTAACTGAACACGAATAGAACGATTCTCTACTTTAGCATTTTTCGTTTTTGTATTACTTTTAGCCGGTGTAGTACTAGCTGTTGGAGTTCGTGCCTCTAGAGATGGATCCAGCTGCGTTGCTGCAATAGATTGTACGATTCCTTCTTCAGCTATATTTCCTTGCTTCACTTCTACTTTCTCAATTTCAGAAACGTGAAGCACCACCTGTTTCAATTCTTCAACACTACGATCAGTATCCATATATACTGTAAACTCAAATCCAAAAGCATCCGCTTCGATTTCTTCAATGCTTGGAACCGTTTTTTGTATATCCCCTACATTTTGTAATGCTTCAATACACATAATGGCACGTACTGCTTTTAAAATGGCTTGTTGTTCGACGGTTATATATACTTCATGTGAAACTGTATCATCATTGTTTATACTACTTTGCTCTACTTGTTCCATAGAAGCTTCTACATTCCCATTTAATAATGCTTCTAATTTATGCTTTGTAGATACAACATCAATATTACCCATTCCGCCCTGCTGCACATCTGTAACCATCTTTTCTAAATTATCAATGCACTCAAAAATAACATCAATAATATTAGCATTCACCATCATATTTCCATGACGGATTTCGTCTAAAACATTTTCCATCTTATGAGTTAAATCTGCCATTTCCGCAAATTCCATACTCGCAGACATACCTTTAAATGTATGAGCTGAGCGGAATATTTCCCCTACAACACCCATATCGGCAGGATTCTGTTCTAAATTTAGCACATTTTCATTTAGCGACTGTAAATGTTCTTCTGCTTCTTCAAAAAATATATTTAATAGATCTGTTTGCATTTTAATCCCCTACCTGTCTAACAAACATTTCATTTATGTATAACAATTTAGTGTTTTATAACGAGAAAAAAGGGGGCCACACGTCTATCCGCTATCATTGATTTGATTCTTTGTGGCACCCCTTCTATATTAGCTATTTGCTACTTTTGTTAAAGCTTCGATAACACGATCGGCTTGGAATGGTTTTACAATAAAGTCTTTTGCCCCGCCTTTAATTGCATCTAATACCATACCTTGTTGTCCCATTGCAGAACAAATAACAACCTTTGCACTCGAATCAATTTTCATAATTTCTTTTAATGCTTCAAGTCCGTCCATTTCTGGCATAGTAATATCTAGTGTTACAATATCAGGTTGAAGTTCTTTATACTTTTGAATCGCTTCTACCCCATTCTCTGCTTCACCGATAACTTCAAATTCAGAATTACTTTTTAATAAGTTTTTAATCATTGTTCGCATAAACATCGCATCGTCTACAACTAAAATTTTATGTGCCATTCTTTTCGGTTCTCTCCTTTTATGTATAAATATATCTTAATATTTCATCTTATCATTCTCACTCATTATACAAAATAAAACGAGAAAATTTAATATTTTTTTAAAAGAATTTCTGTATTTTTATTATTTTATTAATAAAATGGAAATATATTATTCTTTAATATATATTACAACGCGCCGGTTTTTCTCCCAATTTTGCGGTGAATCATTTGATGCTACTGGTTTTGTGTCCGCATATCCTACCGCTGCTAATCGTTTATCATCTACATTATACACTTCAATTAAGTGGTGAATCATATTAGCTGCTCGTGCTGAAGATAATTCCCAGTTGGAAGGAAATTTTTCATTATGAATCGGTCTACTATCTGTATGTCCTTCTACAACAATTGGGTTTGGTACCGATTGAAAGAACCCTACTAATTGACTAATTACTTCTTTTGCTTCCGGCTTAACATTCGCATCACCTGTATCGAATATTAAGTTATCTACTATAACGATACTAACACCTGTATCTTCTCGATATACATTCACTTGACTAACACCATTATTATCTACATATGCTTTTAACTTTTTATACAATTCATCCATTCGTTTTTTTGAAACTGCTTTTTCATCATTTTTTTCATGTGAAATATCTGGTATTGTACCTTCCATTACTTTCGCATCCACTTGTTCTGCATCACTAAACTTTTCAAGCATCTTCGATAATTTTACTGTATCTTGTTTTGATGTAGCAACTAATAGTACAAAAAAAGTCAATAACAACATCGTTAAATCAGTAAAAGTCGTCATCCAACGAGGCGATCCTTTTTGCGGTCGTTTTATCATCACCATACCACTCCTTGAAATATTAGGCTGCTCGTTTTTCTTTTTTTATCTTCGTTTCATATACGTATGTATCAAGTTTTAACTTTAACTTAGAAGGAATTTGTCCTCGGTAAAGCTCTGTGATTGCTTCTATTACAAACTTCTTCTCTGTATACAAATCTTCAATGCCACGATACACTTTTTCAGATAACGGTATTGCAATCATGTTTGCAATAACAGATCCATACAATGTCGTCAACATAGCAACTGCCATTCCTGTACCAATTTGCGATGTATCTTGCAAGTTTTGGAGCATAATAATAAGACCAATTAAAGTTCCTATCATACCCCACGCTGGAGCGAAATCACCAATCTTATCTAATAATGTTGCTCCTTTTCTTAACTCATATACTTCTGTTTCAACATCTCTCATTAATACTTCTTTTAATTCTGCTTCATCATATCCACTTAACATTAAACGAATCCCCTTTTGAATAAAAGGATTGTCTACTTGCTCTCCATCAACTTCTAACGAGAGTAAACCATGTTTTTTAGACTTCTTTGAAAAATCAACGAACAAATCCGTTAACTGTTCTAGATTTTCCTCTCTTCTATGTAAAACAGTAAAAATACTTTTCGTATATTTTTTTATTTCTCCAAATCTATATGCCACAATAATTGTCGCTGTTGTTCCCCCTATAACGATCAAAATAGATGAAACATCTAAGAAATTTTTAAAAGCTTTTATTCCACCACCGCCAAGCATGATCGCTGCAATTAAAATAACGAAACCTACTACAATGCCAAAGGGGCTAGAAATATCAAACTTCCTTTTTTTCCTTTGCGGTCTAGCTAATCCTTGATTTTCGTCTCCCATATTCCTGCCCTTCCTTTTTCGTTTTCGTAAAACATTTTTTTATTTTAATAATGCGTTTTCACATATAACAATCATTATACGCGTATCATCTATTTATCGCAATATACTCATTAAATTGACACATTTCATTTCTATATTAGAATTATAGTATGGAAATATGAGGAGGATCACGATGGAACATAACATTTTACAAGTCATTGCATTAGCAGAAAAACTAAAATATGAAATGCGACATAGTTGGCTTTCTAACGGACGTCAAGAAAGTGTTGCTGAACATACGTGGCGTATGTCCCTAATGGCTATCTTAGTTGAGCCTTATTTGGATCAAAAAGTAAATATAGAAAAATTACTTAAAATGGTTATTATTCATGACCTTGTCGAAGCAGAAGCTGGTGATATTCCTGCCTTTGATACGATGAATAGCCGTGAATTACAATTACAAAAACAGAAAAATGAGCTAGAGGCCATTTTAAATATTAAACGTACACTAGAAGGTCCTCTCGGCGTGGAATTATACGATTTATGGATGGAGTTCGAAGCGAAAGAAACGTATGAAGCAAAAGTTGCTAACGCACTTGATAAACTTGAAGTGAAAATTCAGCATAACGAAGCTGATATTGATACTTGGTTACCAATTGAGCATAAAATGACTTTCCAAGTTGGTAAACATACAGATTTTGACTCTTTCTTATCTAAATTACAAAAAATCATTGAACAAGACGGAGAAAAAAAATTACTCGCTGCCGGCATTGACGTTGAAGCATGCAAACAGTAACCATTTAATTATGAAATAAGACACTCAAAATGAGTGTCTTATTTCATAATTGTTGATATTGCCTGCTTATAAATAAGTTGTTGTTTTCCATCTACTAATATTAATACTGTAAATCTATCTACTCCAACTACTTCCCCTACTATTCTTACTCCGCTCTTTAGAAATATAGTAACTGCACCTTTTTCTTCTTTTATTTGTTTATACAACTCTTCTTGTAAATGTTCCAATAACTGTTCTCTCCTTGATCAGTAAATAACCCTAATATAAAAAATTAAAGATTAATCACTTACATACTTTGTCTTTTATATTCATAAACTTATTAATTATTATATCTAAATCTCGACTAAATAACAAAACTTTATCATGATCTAATCCATGCCTAGCAACAAGTTGAATTAACTCTTTCTTTTTGTGTTCTATTTTATTGTGTAATTGTCCCATCTCCATCTCTATACTAAAACTCCCTTTTCCCATAATATTACTTGTAAAATTATAGTACATTTCCACTCATAAAAAAATAAAAAAATGGCTTTTTTTACAAATTTTATATTTATGAAAAGAAATTTTAATGTAATTGTAAGTTACATACCCCTTTCATTTGCAATACATTCACCTAGTATACACTTCCATATTGTTTTACCATTTTTAAAAAAGCGCTATGAAACAAAGTAAATATCACATTTAAATCCGATCACAGGCTCTTGTCTAATTAGAAGTAAGACTTGCTCCTTTTCTAAATAAAAACATATCTTATAAAGTAATCCATTAGTTATATAGATTAATTTCCTAAAAAGGAGGAAAAAACATGAGCTTTGGTGGTAGTTGCGCTGGTTTCGGCGGTGGATTTGCTTTACTCATCGTGCTATTCATCCTTCTAATCATTATCGGATGTAGCTGTTGGGGTGGCGGCGGAGGGTTTTAAATATAATACGTATCCTTTTCGCTAAACTCTAAATGAATGAAATATGTTAACTAAAAACTATACGAAAACAGCTCATATTTGAGCTGTTTTTTCATACTTTCGTATGAATTTATGTCCATCTTTTTTGTGATTTCAACTAACAAGAAATCGTTTACTATGGAATAAGAAACATTTTTACTAAGGAGGATTATAATGATTAAAGGTCTTTATGAGGCACATTTACCTGTCTGTAATTTAGAAATTTCGATACCTTTTTATGAATCACTGGGGTTAAAATTATATAAAAGAGACAACGATATCGCCTTCTTTTGGATTGTAGAAAATGAAAGTTGGATTGGTCTTTGGGAAGGAAAAGAATACAAAGTCAATTATCATCCATCCTTACGACATATCGCTTTCCAAGTAAGCTTACACGATTTAGAAAACGCAATACACTGGCTCAAACAGAAAGGAATTCCAGCGCGAAAAGACTTTGGAATGGAGCCAATTGAGCCAATCGTTTTTCCAGAATTAGCACACGCCTCCGTATATTTTAACGATCCTGATGGAAATAGTTTAGAATTCATTGCACAATTACCTGTTGGACTACCTAAAGCAGAGAAAATGTATTTAAGTGAATGGAAAAAGCATGTACAAACATCGCCAATAGATAGGGATTAATTTTTATGTCAGTGCAATCAGTTTCTTATTCCACACTTCTTAGAACAAATAAAAACTTTAAAAAACTATTTTATGGTCAAACATTAAGTGTACTTGGGGATTGGTTTCATACTGTCGCTTTATTAACACTCGTCTATAGCATAACAGAATCTTCATTTATGTTAGCACTCACCTTTATGAGCAAAGGGTTACCTCAACTTCTTCTGAGCCCATTCATAGGCGGAATTGTAGACCGTTTTTCAAAAAAGAAAATTATGATTTTTACCGATAGTTTACGAGGAATTATCGTCCTCACTTATTTATTAGCATTCTACAAAATTGAAATTATTTTCGTTTCTAATATATGCTTATCAGTACTCTCTTGCTTATTCGAGCCTGCTAAGCAATCAACTCTAAAAAATATCGTACATCAAAAGCATTTCGTAACCGCTAACTCTCTTTCTAGTACAATCAATGGTTTTATGTCTATTATGGGAGCTTCTTTAGGTGGGCTCATTGCACAATCTTTAAGTATCGAGATTGCCTTTTTTATTAATAGCCTATCATACTTTATTTCAGCCTATATTATTTATAAAATAAAGATCCCTTCTCGTGACACTTTTAGCAAGAAAAAAGCGTTTTTCACTGATATAAAAGATGGTTATACATACATATTACAAAGCAAAATTATTTTAACATTAATTCTTGTCGGCATTTCATGGGGCATTATTGGAGGTGCCTATCAGTTACTTCTAACAATCTATGCCGAAAGAATCTTCCACACTAACATTGGTATTTTATATGCGGTTCAAGGGGCTGGACTTATGATTGGCAGTCTCTTCGTTAATCTTTATATGTCTAAAAATGAAGACAAAATGAAAAGAGCATTTGGTTGGGCCTATTTACTACAAGGAATTTTCTTTCTCGGATTCATTCTATCCGATCAACTTATTATCGGTATCATTACATTACTCTGTATGCGTATAGCAGGAGGAATCATCGTTCCACTTGATACGACATTACTACAAACGTATACGCAAGAAAACATGATTGGTAAAGTTTTTTCATTTCATTATTCCATCTACGGATCGCTTATTCAGTTATCTATGTTTATTACAGGATGGTTTTTAGAAATCCTTTCTCCTCAAGTGATTGGTAGCTTGTTAGCTATATGCTGTATTTTTGTTAGTTTTATATGGCTTTTCTTGTTTTATCGTGGGGAACTTAGTGAAGAACCTATTGATAATCAATAGCTCCTCGCTAATTTTTATTTGATACCATTCATTAATGCTGAGTAACAATAAAATTGTTTAAAAATGTAAGTAATACTATTTGAGAAGAAACTAAATATTTATGTTAAAATAAAAGTGAGATTGTGAAGTATTACACTTAATCTATAGGCTCGAATCAGTTAAATTCGATTTTCATAGTGAAAAAATATTTATTGAATTTGATTAAATAGGGGGCTATTTTGGGGACTACATTAATTTTCATATGTATTATATTGGTGGCTTCTGTTTTGCAAACAAGTACAGGTTTTGGCTTTTCCATAATGGCAACACCTTTCTTACTAATGTTATTCTTACCACAAGAAGCTATACAAATTAATATTATTTTATCATTAGTTATTTCAATATCACTCATTTGGAAAATAAGAATGGACATTGACTTTATTCTACTGAAAAGGTTAACTATTGGAAGTATAGTTGGTGTGCCTTTTGGTATTTTACTCTTCATTTCCATTAATATAACCGCTTTTAAATTAGCAATTAGCATCCTGCTCTTACTATTAACATTGATGCTAATATGCAACTTTAAGGTTAAATCAACACCATTTAGAGATTTTATAGTTGGTGGATTATCAGGGCTTTTAACGACCAGTATCGGTATGCCAGGAACACCCCTGTTACTTTACTTTACAGGAACTGATACGAAAAAAGAGAAGTTGAGAGCAACTACTTTAGCTTTTTATCTATTTATATATTTCATTAGTCTACTAACTCAAATACTCTTTACTGGCACTAACAAAACAATTTGGGAATCAAGTTTTTATGCAATTCCAATCGTATTTCTAGGTTTGTTTATAGGCCAAATTATTTTCAAATGGCTTAATCAACGGATTTTCAAAATATTTACATATATCCTTTTGAGTTGTACAGGTATTTATCTTTTACTTGAAAGTTTGGATGTATTATAAATACGTTTTTCAAGATAAAAGGTGCTTTAAATTGTGCAATAATAAATAGATTTAAACGAAATTATTGTTGTATTTTTAAATGCAGTGGAGTATTTCAAATCAAAAATTAAACAAATTTATTTTAACCCCGTCTTAAAATCAGAACGGGGTTATACGTGTTTTAAGTTTTTAAATTAAATAACTTTATTGTCAGTTTACAATTAGTAATCCCACTGATGATTCTTTCGTGAGAAGAATATTTTAAAGCTACAAGTTCATCAATAGAATACTAACTAAACCATAAAAAGCGGCTATTATGCCGCTTTTTACATTAAATATTTTAAAAATAAAAGACCGGATGTTACTATGACAAGAACATTGAAATAAATCATCCAGCCTTTCTCAAAATCTTTATATTTCTCTTCTTTTACTCCATGCTGTTTTAATTTCATAATAATCATAGCTAGTTCCTGTTCGTGCTCTATACTTCTAAATTGTATATATTTTTTATTATATTTAATCCCGTATACGTTTTTCATTTTTTTATGTTGTGAAATTGCTTGAATATCTTCTATTAACATACTGTATTCATTTACCTTTTTAAAATAACAATCTAATCCTTTCATCAGCAACCTTTTATTTGTTAAAACGATATAATAGTAAAAAGTTGCACCTACAGTATAAATATTCGGTATTACTTTTGTATTTACCATGCATCCCTCTTCTACTAACAGTTCCTTCTCAATTTCTTCATCTTCTTGTAACTCTTCGCGAATTGATTCTTCAAGCATTTGTAAAGTTAATTTTTTTAGCAGTTCACCATTTCTCACATAATACTTATCTATATTTATAGACTCATTCGCTTCTTTCTCTAAACTTGTAATTTCTTCTTCTGAATATTGGAGCTCATTTAACATCGATAATAGTCTTTTATCCATATTACACACTCCCCTTCCACAGTTTTTGAAGTTTTTTCTTCCCTCGAGAAATTCCATTATATATATAATCCGCTGTTACTTTTAATTCTTTTGCAATATCGTCAATGGAATATCCATCAATATACCTCTTTAAAAAGATATATCGATCCTTTTTATTTAAATCTTGCACTATTTCCATAATCTCTTCTTCTTGTTCTATTTCATAACTATCATGGATACCTTTATCTATTTCTACGTCTTTATCCATTTTGTTCTCTCTATATACTTTCTTTTTATATTCCAATGCCTTTAATTTAGTAATACCAATCATCCAAGATTTTAAGTTTCCCTTTTCTATATCAAATTGGTCAATATTAAACCAAATGACAGTAAATACATCGTTATAACAATCATCCACATATTGTTTCTCAATAGGGGTACTTAATGATTTATGAATAATATATAAAATTAATTTTCCATATTGATCAATGACTTCTTTCAAAGCATCTTGATCACGTTTTTTCATAGCTATAATTAAATCCTCTTCAGAATTGAAAATCATAAACATCATCCTTCCTCAGTTCCCCTTTAGCAGCTGCTTTTACTTACTATTGGCATTTCATTCTCATTTTCTATCACTTTTGTAAAAATTTATTAATTTTTATTTCTATATATATGATAGCAAACAAAATACATTTCTCCTCAAAAAAAAGACAAACCCACATCTCAGGTTTGTCTTTTACTCATTTTTTATTTAATCCTTTCTCACTTAAAAACTCTTTCATATGCATTCTCTTCTCTTTTGACATAAATGTGCTCATTGATTCCGTCCATGTTACGTTTTTTTGATTTGACGATCTTTCTTTGTAATACGCACTCATCGTTTCATCATATTCGTTTAATAATTCATCATATTTCTTTTCATCGTATCCATTTTCATGAAGAATGGCCGCTACCGGTAAACGTGGCTTAACTCCATGATCTTCATCTGGTACGCCAACTGTCATTCCGAATACCGGATATACTTTATCCGGTAAATGAAGCAATTCACTCACTTCTTTCGGGTTATTACGAATTCCGCCAATATAACAAATGCCGTATCCTAATGATTCAGCTGCAAGTGCTAAGTTTTGTGCAAATAATGAGGCATCTACTGTCGCTACAATAAAGTCCTCTACTCCCTCATGTTTAATTTCTGTTCCATGTTTCTCACATGCAGTTTCTAGACGTTTTAAATCCGCACAGCACACAAAGAATGCTGCGCAGTCTTTCACGTGACGATTCCCGGATAATTCAGCTAGTTTAGCCTTTAGTTCTTGATCTGTTACATATATAAGAGAATACGCCTGTACAAAATGTGAGGAAGCCGCATGCTGAGCAGCTTGCACCATTCTTTCTACTATCTCTTTTGAAATTGGTTCTTCTTTATATTTACGAACTGAAACGTGTTGCTCCATTTTATGTATCATCTCATTCATGAAAATCACTCCTTTTTTCTCTTCATAATGAAAAATTAACATATCTTTTTCATTATTCACAACTTATAAGCACGAAAAGAGCAATTCTTTGTGAATTACTCCTTTTTTAATGTCTATTAATACGGTATATGAAATTATATCGGTCGTTTCAACAAAGGATATCGACTTATCAACAAATAACGAAAGATTTATATGCTATTATGCAATTGTTGTTAAGCTGCTTTCAAAACTTTAATTCCTTTGACAATATTCCAAATGAAGTAATAAATTCCTACAAGAATAAACACTGCATACGTTATAACCATTCCAATTCCAACGCTCTCAGATTGATTGAAACTTAAACCGTATACCCCTGATAAAGCTAATCCGCCAAATAAGATTGCGTACGGGAAAATATGTGACCAAAATGCTTTTTTCGCGTGATATTTCACTTCATCTTCCGCAACGAAGTACACGATAATTGGCAGTAAAAATGGTGCAAAAAAGATACTAAAGTAACATAGCGAAGATAAAATATTATTTCCTTTCATCCGATTCACCTCTAAAGTTTTTTGTTACCTTCATTATGTCAGGAAACCACTTTAGAAACTATCGCTTTACCTTTCATGAACATGACATCTTTGTAAGATTTTTCTCAAACTAAAACCCACCTGATTCCAGGTGGATTTTAGTTTGAGTTTCATTATATTCGATTTAATAACCAATATTGTGTGATTGCTAAATATTCTCGAACGTTCGATTGAATAACAATTGGCTTCGGTGTTTTCGCCGGAAGACCTTCTAATGTCACTCCTTGTTTTTCTGCAATCTTTTTTGCTCGGAACATATGGAAATCGTTCGTTACAATCATCCCTTTTTTCATATGTTCCGGGATAAGAGGTTTTGAAAATTTAATATTTTCATCTGTGCTCGTCGAACGGTCTTCCATTATAATGCGGTCTTCTGCAATATTTTGTTCCATTAATCCTTGTTTCATCGCTAATGCTTCTGTAATATCTTCACCTTTTCCTTGGCCTCCAGATACGATAGCAATTGTTTTATCATGTGATTTTAAATACTCAGCTGCTTTATCAATACGATATTGCAATGAGTAAGATGGTTTCGTCCCATTTACTTTCGAGCCTAGTACAATTATATAATCCGCATCGTCAATTGCATTCATATGCCCATGCTTATAGATGTTATATTGTAAAAACCCCGCATACACGGCGCAAATCATTATAACAACTAAAATGTACTTAATTATTTTCTTCTTTCTCATATTCATATACTCCTATTTCCTTTACTTCCTTCATGATAATATCCATTTATTCGTTTGTATACAGATAAATTCCAATTCAGCATAAATTCCCCTCTAAAGTAATATTAATCATATCTTTGGGAATAGTAAGTACAACTTCGCACGAAGGAGTGTACATATTGCTCGTTTTTTTATGTAATGTATCGTTCTTTTTTATTTTATTTTTAATGTCACTTAAGTTATTGGGGAAATCCGCGCTAGCACAACTAACCCCTCATGATTTTGGCGCTATTATTTTTTTATCTTATTTAGCCTTTCAAGCAATACCAGTTGACGGTGCTTTACAAGCATTTTTCGGCATGGTTACCATTACATGCTTACATCTACTTCTTACAAAACTAAGCTTATTCAATAAATTAAATCGCTTTATTCTTGGGCATCCCATTATTTTAATAAAACATGGGGATATTATTTTTGAGAACTTAAAGAAAAGTAGATACCCGATTGCCGAATTACTCTCAAACCTCCGAGTAGCAGGATATCCAAGTGTTCATGAAATTGAATATGCAATTTTAGAATCAAATGGATCTATAAGTATTTTGCCAAAGAGAGAACTCGTACCATTGACTCCAAAAGATATGAATATAGATGTTAAGTATGCAGGGTTACCAATCGCTCTTATCGTTGATTCACAAATTCAATACGATAACTTAAAATTAATCCATAAAAATGAAAAGTGGTTACATGCAGAGTTAATGGAGAAAGGCGTTACAAATATTAAAAATGTGGCCTTCGCTTCTGTTCAGGAGACAGATGGATCTTTTGCGATTAGTTTAAAAGAATAAAAAAATCCCCTTAACTTGTTCAAGGGGATTTTCTTCACTATATTTCTTCTTTCTTTCCTGCCAAGTTTAATGGAACAGGATGTTTCATACGATTCATCGTAAATACAATGATTGCTGTCAATATTTCCGCTACTGGCATAACGAGCCAAATTCCATTTACACCAAATAATTTCGGCATAATCCATAACAATGGAATAATAAATAGTAAACCACGGCTCAAAATAATAAGAACTGATTTTGTCGTTTGTCGCACTGATTGGAAATACTCTCCATACACAATGTTATAGCCTAAAAATACATATTGGATAAAGAATAAACTAATACCTGTTAACGTTAACTCCAATAGTTCTGGGGATTGAACATCAAACAAACCAATTATATATTTCCCGAAGAATAAACCGACAACAATTGCTACGCCTCCGAGTACAACTGCAGTTTTTACAGCTAACCGTAATCCTTCACGCAGTCTTTCTGGTAAATTTGCACCATAGTGGAAACTAGCAATAGGTTGTAATGCGGCTCCAACACCGAAGAACAATAATAATGTCATTGCATGAATACTATTGACCATCGCATAAGAAGCGACACCTACTTCTCCTGCATATTGAACAAAAGCGATATTAAAACCAACCGTTACAATCGCTACTGTAATCTCAGTTGTAAAACTTGGGAAACCAATCACCATAATTTGTTTAACCGTATCCCATTCAAAATGGAATTTCGTCCACTTTAAAACACTACTTTTTCTAAAGAAGTGAGTTAATAATACAAGGAAACCAATTGCCGCCGAAAGAATAGTTGCTGAGGCAGCACCTGTTACGCCCCATCCAAAGATAAAGATAAAGATATAGTCAAAGATAATATTCAATACAGCTGTTACGACAAGACCTGCCATTGCTAAATTAGGATTTCCGTCATTTCGTATAAATGTGCTTAAAATATTTTCTAAAACGTATATCATTCCAAATGTTAATAACACTTGTAAATAGTCTAACGCATATGGCAAAATCACTTCATTTGCACCGAATAGATATGCTATATCTTCTATTCTCCATAAGCAAATAGCCGCTAAAACACCTACGATAATAACTGCCACTGTCATAGATTGAGTAAAAATAGACCTTGCTCTTTCCAGTTTATTTTCCCCTAGTGCAATGGAATATAACGTTGCTCCGCCCATTCCAATCCATAATGAAATAGAAAAGAAAATTGAAAACGCTGGAATAGCTACGTTTACTCCAGCCAAACCGTTCGCTCCAACTCCTCTACTAATCATGACCGCATCAATCACAATATTAACCGACATTAATACCATCCCAAGAACAGCTGGTATTAAATAAGTGATAAATAAACTTTTAATAGGTTTTTCTCTTAATTTTTCTGTTGTTTCCATCATATAAATGCTCCTTTTTCAATGCTCTGTTCACAGTTTAAACCTTCAAGTTACTTGAAGGTCAATAGAGAATCGAAAAATATATAAGCCTATTTTTTAACAACAGGTATTTGAATTTCCGTTACTTGCTCCTTCGGGTTTTCTGTTACAGACCAATCAATTAACGCAAGCTCAAGCGCATCTCCGCATACTTCGTATCCTTCGTTATCAATATGCTTTAATAATTTCGTATACGTTGCGTCTGTTTCTTCATATGGTCCATGGTGATAAGAACAAGCAAATATCCCTTCTTTTATTTCATCTGAGGTATGCAATTGAAAAGGCATGTAATCCAATAAAATAAACACACTGTTATATGCTTGAAACTCATTTTGAAGTAATGCTTTTTTGGAAACTGTTACACCGATATCTCCAGAAAATAAACTATTATCAATTTGCTTCATATTTTTTTGTAGCGAATGGATATAATATTCAAACATATCATCCGTTGTATTTGGTGCAACTGCAATCGCTGTTATTTTTCGCTTCGGTATCGTTTTATAAATAATTTGATTCGCTTCTGATTCCGTCGCTTTCTTCATTAAATGGATTTTATGTTCCATTTTTGCCAAAGCATACTCGATTTCTCTTTGCTTTTTCAGCATCATTTCTTGTTGTTTTTCAAGTAAATTCAGCGCATAAGACGGATTTCGTTCATCAATATATTTCTTTATTTCCTTTAACGGGATATTCAATTGGCGTAAAAATTTAATCGTGTCTAATAGTGAAAACTGATCAATTGTGTAATAGCGATAATTCGTTTGCGGGTCCACAATTGACGGATGAAAAATCCCTTTCTCATCATAATAACGTAATGTAGATTCCGCTATATTATGCATTTTTGCCATTTCCCCAATTGTAAAACGTTTATTTAATAACATATGCCCTTCTCCAATTCATTAAAAATGTAGCCTTATTTCTTCTTATTATATAGTGATTCCCTCCATACCTAAATCGAATCCTATCATGAAAATCTGCTATTTTTTCATTGATTTTTAGTAAATTTTATTATATATTAATTACAGGTTCAAATTACGAGTTCAAAAGAACTTGTAATCAGACCCTTTGTTTAATGGTTTTTTACATATTTTCATTAGGCAAATTCCGAGAAATCGTATGATAAAACTAAAAATGATGAGGAGAGGATTAGATGGAATTCGAATTTTTCTTTCAAATTGCACTTATTTTATTAAGTACAAAGCTCGCTGGTGACCTTAGTGTTAGATTAGGTCAACCTTCTGTACTGGGTAAATTAATTGTCGGTATCGTTATCGGTCCAGCTTTATTAGGTTGGATTGAGAATTCAGAACTTCTAACGCAATTAAGTAATGTCGGGGTTATTCTTTTAATGTTTATGGCTGGACTTGAAACAGACTTAAAAGAATTAAATGAAAACCGTAATTCTTCTTTAGCAGTCGCAATTGGAGGTATCGTTCTTCCATTTGTAGGTGGTTACGTTGCCGGTCTTGTTATGGGCATGGAACAAGGGAACGCTGTCTTTTTAGGATTACTTCTATGTGCGACAAGTGTTAGTATTTCCGTTCAAACACTTCGCGATTTAGGTAAGATGAAAACACGTGAAAGTACAACAATGCTTGGAGCAGCTGTATTTGATGACATTCTGGTTGTTATTTTATTAGCATTCGCAATGAGCTTCTTAGGTACAGATGATGTGAATTTAACAATGGTTATCTTGAAGAAAGTAGTATTCTTTGCTTCTATTATTTTAATCGGATGGAAAGGTGTTCCAGCGATTATGCGTTGGTTATCACCACTACGCGTATCTGAGTCTATCGTTAGCGCAGCACTTATCATCTGTTTCTCATTCGCATACTTCGGCGAATTATTAGGAATTGCTGGTATTATCGGTGCTTTCGCAGCTGGTATCGCTATTTCTCAAACGAACTACAAACATGAAGTAGAAAAGAAAGTAGAACCAATTGCTTACGCTATGTTCGTTCCAGTATTCTTTGTTAGTATCGGTATGAATATTACATTTGACGGTATTGGTGATCAAATTTGGTTCATCTTAGCATTAACAGTTATCGCTGTATTAACGAAACTAATCGGTTGTGGATTCGGTGCACGAATCACTGGATTTGATGCAAAGTCTTCTGCAATTATCGGTGCTGGTATGGTCTCTCGTGGTGAAGTTGCACTTATCATCGCAGGAACAGGACTTTCTTCTGGCCTATTAGCACAAGATTACTTTACAGCAATCGTTATTGTCGTTATTTTAACTACGATGATTACACCACCAATGTTAAAATACACTTTTGGTGCAAAAGATAAAGCAATGAAAGCAAGTAAATAAGTTTACTATAATAAAAGGAGATTGCTATCTTATAAGATAGCAATCTCCTTTTTCGTTTCACCTTTAAACAATCTCATTCGTCTTTAACCATTTTTCAAAAATAGTTCGTGCTTCTTCATCATCGATATCATCACGAAATGAATATACTTTTATGCCATAGTCATCTATATATTCCCCAAGTTTCATTTCCTCCACCTTTTTATAAAAATCGTCTGCCTCATATTTTGGAATATAAGCATCCCAAACTGGCTCATTTATTCTTTTGTACGCTGTCACTTCTAAATCATATCCGTCTTCATAATATCCGATGTGATAATGTTTGTTAGGATCATATTTCTCCATTAAAAGCTCCTCCTAGTAAACAAAAGCGGGCCTTATATTACAGCTCGCTCCTCTCGTTCTATTTATTAAATACGTTCCATCGCTGTCTTCAACGTTCCAACAACAAAAGCAATTTCTTCACTTGAAATAACAAGTGGCGGTGCTAATGTTAAAACGTTATTATACCCCGCTGTTGTCATACCGTTACGCCCAATAATAAGTCCTTTTTCTTTACAAGCATTTACAATACTTGCAATTTTGTCGTTATCAATTGGTTCTTTCGTCGCTTTATCATTTACTAGTTCGATTCCAACTAATAACCCTTTCCCTCTAATATTACCAACAAGCGGATGTTCCCCAATTTCTTCTTTTAATTGATTTAATAAAAGTGAACCCATTTGGGCAGAGCGCTCAATTAAATTTTCATTTTCCATAATCTCTAAGTTTTTAAGCGCTAATGCACAAGCCGCTGGATTTCCACCAAATGTATTAATATGACGGAAGAATTCATATTCCCCTGTTCCTTTAAATGCCTCATAAATTTCTTTTTTCACAGCTGTTGCTGATAATGGTAAGTATGCGCTCGTAATACCTTTTGCCATCGTAACGATATCAGGCTTAACGTCATAATTCATAAATCCAAATGCTTTTCCTGTACGCCCGAAACCACAAATAACTTCATCGCTAATAAGTAACGAACCGTGTTTTTGACACGTTTCATGAACAGCTTTCATATAGTCTTGTGGCGGCATTAAAATACCTCCGCCTGTAATAATTGGCTCCATAATAAATGCTGCTATTGTTTCGCTTAATTCCCATGTCATAACACGATCTACTTCTTTTACGCATTCTACATCATAAATATTTTGCGATTCCATTTCTGGCATGCGGTAACAATCTGGAGGCGTTACATGTAAAAACCCTGACGCAAATGGCTCATATTGGTATCTACGCTGTGCTTGTCCAGTCGCTGCCATCGTTGCCATTGTGTTTCCGTGATAACCACGATAACGTGACATAAATTTATAACGATGCGGTTCACCTTTTTGAGCATAATATTGTCTTGCTATTTTAAAAGCTGTTTCATTCGCTTCTGATCCACTATTAGAGAAGAATATAACATACTCTCCACCAAGCCACTCGTTTAACTTTTCAGCGAGCTTAATTGCTGGCTCATGTGATTGTGACATCGGAAAGTATGATAATGTTTGCAATTGCTTATAAGCTGCCTCTGCGAGCTCTTTTCTTCCGTATCCACTATTCACACACCAAAGACCACTCATACCGTCTAAGTATCTTTTCCCCTTTATATCTTCAACCCAGCACCCTTCTGCTTTTGCCCCTACCATTGTACTACTCGGGCTAAAGGGACGCATTCCATGCCAAACATATTGCTCATCTTTTGCTAATAATTCATCGGTTTGTTTTGTCTTCATCATTTCTTCCACCTTCCATAACAACTTATTTTTCACAAAGCTGCGCTGGTGCCATAATGAGTTAAATTTCTCCCTGCCTATTTTCATTCCACAAACACAAGACAAATCCTACCAAAAATAAAGTAATATTTATAAGAAAATTCCAAAAGAAAGAGGAGCTTTTCTTTTAATTCGAAAAGCTCCTCTTTTTTTAATGTGAAGAAGCATCACTAATACCATGACCAGTATTGGATTTCACAAGAATTTCATCAAACTTTGCTGCATCTTCTTTCTTACTAGAGAAAACAGTTCCTAAATATGCTGCAAGGAATCCAAGCGGAATAGAAACAATTCCAGGTGTCGTATATGGGAATATCGCCTCTCCAACAAATATAGCTTTCCCTACCACAGGATTCCAAACGTTTGGACTTAACCCAACAAGAACAATTGCTGATACAAGACCAACGATCATACCACAAATTGCACCCGTTGTATTAAAGCGCTTCCAATATATTGTAAATAATATAACTGGTAAATTTGCACTCGCTGCAACTGCAAATGCTAGTGATACTAAAAATGCTACGTTTAATGTTTGCGCAAATAAAGCAAGTATAATAGATACTATCGCTACTCCAATAGACGCATAACGAGCCATTGAAACTTGTTCTTTTTCCGTTGATTTTCCTTTGCAAATAATCTCGTTATAAAAATCATGAGCAAATGCGGAAGCCGCTGTTAATACAAGACCTGCTACTACAGCTAAAATTGTTGCAAAAGCAATCGCCGATACGAATGCGAATAAGAAATCGCCACCTAACGCTTTAGCTAATAACGGTGCTGCCATATTACCGGCTGGATTTGCCTGAATAATTGCCTCATTCCCTACAAAAGCCGCCGCACCAAATCCTAAGAAAATCGTCATAATATAAAATGCTCCAATTAACCACGTAGCGTACACTACTGATTGACGTGCTGTTTTTGCATCACGTACTGTGAAAAAGCGGACAAGAATATGCGGTAATCCTGCCGTACCAAGAACTAGTCCTAAATTTAAAGAAAGTGTATCCAGACCATCTTTATACTTTACTCCTGGATTTAAAAATGATTCCTTCAATGGAGTAGCTGTTTTCATTTGAGCGAACATTTCTGTCACACTGAAATTAAATTTGGAGAAAACGATAACAGAAATAATAAATGTACCTGCCATAAGTAGTACAGCCTTTACAATTTGTACCCAACTTGTAGCTGTCATTCCTCCAAAAATAACATAAACAGTCATAAGTGTACCCACGATTAATACAGATGTTGTATATTCGATACCTAATAATAATTTAATAAGTGCACCCGCACCGACTAATTGTGCAATCATATAAAAAATTGAAATCGTCATCGTATTAAGCGCTGCAATACCGCGAACCTTTTTCGCATCAAAACGCGCCGCAATCATATCCGCTAACGTGTACTTCCCTAAATTTCTAAGCGGTTCTGCAACTAGGTACAATACAACTAAGTAAGCAACTAAGAAACCTATACTATAAAAGAACCCATCAAATCCTGTTAAAGCTATCGCTCCGGCGATGCCAAGAAATGACGCAGCAGACATGTAATCCCCAGCAATAGCCAGACCATTTTGCCAACCAGTTAATCCCCCGCCAGCCGTATAAAATTCACTCGCATTTTTCGTTTTTTTCGATGCAAAATAGGTTATAACGAGTGTACCGAGGACGATAATTAAAAATAGTGCAAAAGCGGTTGTGTTCAAAGTCAGCCCCTCCCTTTTTGCATATCTTGCAGAATTTTTTGCGAGATTTCATCAAAGGATTCTGCTTTTTTGCTATAAATCATACATAATGCCCATGTCATTATAAATTGCGCAAAAGCAAATACCCACGCCCATGTAACATCACCAAATACCGGTGTATTAAGTACCTTTGAATACGATGTTAAAATAGGTAATGTAATAAAAAAACTTAAAAAGAAAATACTCATCGGAATGATAAACTTCTTTTTTGTATTTAATAACAATTGAAACTCTTCAGACTGAACAACTTCTGTATAATTCACCTCACTTTGTAACTTACGTGCTGACGTATCATCTCGTTTCATTCTCTGGTCCCCTCTCTTAACTTAAAATACAATTTACCCTTGTATACCAAAAGAATAAATCTTGCAAATATTCAGAAACTTATTTTTATTTTAGACAATCCGTACATTCCTGCAAAGATTTTTCGATAGACATTTTTCGTCATTTTCTCTTAAATTTTCAATATACTTTTTTAACATAAAATTTGATTGATTCGATTAAACTTTTATTCCCGTTAAAACAGAATAAAGTGAAACTTTAATCAGCGTGGGGGGGTTACGGGCAGCATGACTCCTACCTAACTTCTTCGTATTCGCCGAATTTTGAGGTGGGAGTCTTACTGCTCGCAAATAGCGGGATAAAAAAAATAGTGCTTATCGCACTACTTCTGTCTTTGTCTCCTTTTCTAAATTACGAGCTGTTTCGCTTAATTCAACGTCTTTTCCATCTTTAAGCGTTCCAAATATAAAATCGAATACTGGATTTGAAACACCAAACCAAAACTTTTCATTTTTATAGTGGTGTAATATGTGCTGTTTTTTTAGCCATCTTCCAAACTTAGTGAAGGGACGAATCGGTTTATGTGCAATATAATGTTTCCATTCATAAACGAGGAGCATGATAATCATTCCGACTCCAAATGAAAGTGTAACAGTAACACTTTTTGTAATACCATATGATATAAGTAAATAGATAGTAAAGCTAGGTATACTAAACCATACAGGCAAAAATAAAAGTTTTAAATCATCTGGATAGACGTGATGATCATAATGTAATCTTCTTAACATTTTTAATAAAAGTGCGTTTTTAGGCGGCTTTAAATGGAATAAAAAACGATGTGTCATATATTCGTTAAGCGTATAAAAAACAATCCCAAACAGACACGCTAACATACCGATCCATGTAAAAAATTGCATTTTTAAAATAAGGATAAAAATTAATAGAACACTATACATAATAACAATATCATGTTGCAAAAAGAACTCCTTTACCACTCTCTTCATCTTTCTTCCCCCTTCTCCACAAAAACAGCCGCAACATATCGTTACGACTATTTCTTTTCTATTTTATTCTTATTCTATTCACTTTACAAATTTGCCTGCTGTTCTATTGTCGAGAAAAAAGTGTTCGGACCAAATATATTTTGCTTTGGGATAATGTGTTCTACTGCAAACACTGTTACTTCACCCCTTTGTACTTCTCCAATAATAAGCCCAAATACTTCATGGTTTACCGCAAACGTTGGTTGTTTCGTTTGCAGCAACCTTGCTGCATTTTTAAATACCGCTTCATATAGTGGATTCCTATCAGTAATTTCTTTTCGGATTTTTGGTGCTAAAGTGATGATAATTTCTTTTCCGTCAATAGTGGTTCGATACATAAAAATCTCCCCTTCAATCTTATATGAACAACTGTAAAGCTTTGTATGCAAAATGGATAGAATATCCTACTAAAATAATACCTGCTCCGGCTGTAATATAGCCAAGTGCTTTTTGCTTTAATAAAGTTCTTCCGAAATGTACAGAAAAAGCAATATTTAAGTTCCACAAAATAATACCAACAATAATGCAAAGACTGTACAAAAAAGCTTCTTGTTTCGTTACTTTTGTAAGCAAAGAGCTAAGTGTACTTCCGTATATGCCAAACCAAAAAACGAGATTTAATGGATTGGATATCGCGATAAAAAATCCTGCCATAAAAGATTGTTTAAGTCCACCTATCTCTTCTTGTTTATATTCCATATTAGAGTGAGAAATTCCTTGTTTCACACTTTGAAACCCTAAATAAAACAACAAGAAAAACCCAGTGCAATACATAAAAGCTTGTACATATGTATACATAAACACAGAAGATAAACCGAAATAAATAAGAAGCATAAACAAAATATCAGCAGTCATTCCTCCAATTCCAACAATCCATGCATGCCAAAATCCACGTTCAATTCCCCTTTTTAACATTTCAATATTAATCGGACCTACAGGCGCAGCTAATGAAATACCTAATACTATTTGTTGTATAATTGCTCCAAACATCGCTCTATCCTTTCTACTTCTTTTACTATTAAGTAATGATGTAAATATAGAAAATAGACTAGCTTTCATAAAAATTATTCACTAATACAGTACCCTTTTTTATCCAAAATATACAAAAGAGCCATCCTGTTGATGGCTCTTATTTCTCTACTCTATGATGAAAAGGACATTTACCTTTAATCGGCTCAATATCATCCCCTATGAAATATTGTTTCCATTCACGATGATTAGGATCGCCGTAGTGACTAATGTTAGGGTGTTTCGGCAACTGATCCCACTTTTCAACTCGTTCACGGACCATTTGTCTTGAATACGAACCTTTAGGACGATCTCCTTCTAAGCCATCGAAAATAGTTCGTGGCTGGAATCCAATAACGAGAGAATTTCCTAAATGCCTAGTCTTTCGCTGTTTATAAGCTGGCGCATTCCCAAATGCAAATATTGGTTCACCACCAAATGAAAATTCCCATAAATAATGCTCTGGATTTTTCGGGATTTGCTTTGGCCATAATTGATTATCTTGTTCATGTAAATATTGTAGTACTTTCCAAAAATAATCTCGATAATATTCGATTGATTTTTCTTCACATTCCGGTTCCACAAAAAGAAAAAAGCCCCTTCTTACAATCGGCCGCTCTCTCATTAACTCTAAAAAAGATAACATTGTATTGGGTAAATGCCCCCAATCATTATGAGAGAGAAATGAATAACGAAGTTCATTCTTTTTCAAAGCTGTTAAACCGAAATAACACGGAAAAGTTGGTTCTAACACGACACTCGAAAAATTTTGAAATTCTTTTGCAACCCAATTCGGTATGTCGCCTCTATTTTTCATTCCTTCATTATCTAATAAATAAGACTCATCCATTCTTTCACCTCATTATGTACAGCATTCACTTAAGAATATTACATACTCGGCTTGTCCTATACCTTTTTAAAAATACAAAGATTTCAAAGCGCTTACTTGACTAAATTCTACCAATTCGTGTATATTTAAATTAATCATTTAGCAGAATATTCGAGAAAATAGCATTTTTTATTTATATTATTTTTTAAAATGAATTTCACTAAATGAAAAAAGGAATCGTTTTTAGGAGGAATTGTGACATGCAAGGAAAAGTAAAATGGTTTAACAATGAAAAAGGTTTTGGATTTATCGAAATGGAAGGCTCTGAAGATGTATTCGTACATTTCTCTGCTATTCAAAGCGACGGCTACAAAGCTTTAGAGGAAGGTCAAGAAGTATCTTTCGACATTACTGAAGGAAACCGTGGACCTCAAGCTGCTAACGTAGCAAAACTTTAATCCCACATATGACAGGAGGTTACCTTACTTGGTAACCTCCTTTGTTATTCCTTTGTATATTTCCGTTTTACAGAGCAAAAACTATGTGAAATGCGCAAAATCCAAAGGAGGCAATAACAATGGGGTCACATGTAAATGATTTTGAAGAAGTAAAATTCCGTGTAGAAACTGCACAAAAAATGGTAGGTTCTGCAACAATTTCAATGGATCCAGACACATTAGAGCATGCCACTACTGCAGTAGAATCGGCTCGTTCTCAGCTTGAAGTCATGAAATCCGTTGCAACGGATTTAGATGAGCCATTTCTAATGAATGAAGAAAAAAAATTAAGTAAATGCGAGCATCAATTACACGAAGCGAAGCACTAAAAAACATCCAGAGAAAATTCTCTGGATGTTTTTTTTATGACAATTGCTCCCCATACTTTTTCAACTTCTCTCCAACCGTACATTGCCGTATACAAAAAGAATGGGCATAGTATTTACTATGATTTTTCCGATTATGTTCCTGCAGGAAACACCCTCCGCAATACGTTTCTAATAAGTCATTTACCTCTGTAATGAGTTGCTTCTTCTTCACGTGTGCACCTCTCTATTCGGTTATTTCTTTATGACTATCAATTGTCGTCCCTTCTAATGCTTGCGCTGCTAATTGATGTGCCTCTTTATTTTGTTTTCTAGATATCGGTTCACAAACAAGTTTTAATTTCATTTGCTTCGCTTTTTGTTCAATTTGGTCTAAGTAATGATTTAAATGTTCATCATAGCAAGGCCATTCACCGGCTAATTGTTGCAGTACAACTTGAGAATCTCCACGAAGTGTAACTGCTTCATATTTAATTCCTAATTCCTCGAGTGTATTCATCCCGTATAATAATGCAGCATACTCCGCTTCGTTATTATCATATATGCCTTCTATGTATGCATTGCGACGAATTCGATAATTTGTATTTCCTTTTTTGTAGTATACACATATGCCAACCCCAGCTTCTTTCGTCTGCACATCATAACCACCATCAAAATAAACTTGAATTTCTTGAGGATCTTCCTCCACTTGCTTACTCAGTTTTTTCATTTCTTTTAATGACCATTCTGCATCCATTTCATCGTAAAATAAAAGTTCTTTCACCCTACCTGTTTTCTCAAAATCCTCCGCAAATTGAAGCACTTCTTCTATATTCATATAATCTGTTGTTAATTCAGTTTGTAAACCACGCTTCGTTTTATACAACCAATGTATTTTATATTTCATACTAGATTCCCCTTTTATAAGACTTCTTATATTTATTTTATTATATTTTATCAAGAGTCACAGTATTATATACAATTTAATCACATACAAAAAGAGCCATCCTAAGTAAGGACAGCTCTTTCATCTATTGCATAAATCTTTCAAATTGCACTCGCTTATTAATCCAGTACATTACAGGCATACCAATTGCCATTACAACAAATTCACCAACTGCACAAGTTAGCCATGTCAATAAAAATGGCAGATCAAACGCAAGATGAAGTTCAATTGCAATCATAAACATTGTGACTGTAAAAATAACTGTATTAAAAATCATACGAGCCCAAACACCTTTAATGAAGCGCATAGAAATAATAGTTGCAAGTAATGCAAGAATGGATTGCCCTACTCCAAATACTAAATCATAAGCGATCATAGGTGAGAAAAAGAGATTCGTTAAAAATACACCTAATACAATCCCGTAAATTGCTTTCTTATTGAATACAACGAGATGATTAAACATCTCTGAAATACGAAACTGTACACTGGTAAAGCCAAATGGCTGAATAAGCATAGAAACAGCAATATATAATGCCGCTAAAATACCATTACCGACTAATGTCCTTATATTCATGACAAAATCTCCTTAGTTTTTTTACGTGGGATGGTTTCGAACCACGTTATTCGTTTTTAAGCAACAAGATTATATTTTACGCAATAGGTACTCTTTCGTCAATAGATTCCTATCATTTACTACCTTTTTTCTTTTAGACAACGTATAATAAAGTGAAACTTTAATCAGCGGGATTTTGTCCATCCCCCACTGATTATTAGCCCGCACCAATCGGGTTTTTACGGACAGTTAATACGGGATAAAACATATGAAAGATTTAGGAGGTTTCACTTCATGACAGCAACAATTCAAAATGAAAAAGTGATCGTTTCCATCTCTGACAAAGGTGCAGAATTACAAAGCGTTCGCTTAAAAGAAGACAATACAGAATATTTATGGCAAGGTGATTCTACTTATTGGGGACGTCGTGCACCAATCTTGTTTCCAATCGTCGGTCGATTAGTAGAGAATACATACTACGTAGAAGATAAACCTTATTCATTAACACAGCATGGTTTTGCCCGTGATCTTTCGTTCTCTGTTAAAGAACAAAGTGAAACAAAAATCACTTATGTCGTTACTAGTAATGAAGATACGTTACAAAAGTATCCATATGAATTTGAATTACTCGTTTCTTATGAAGTAGACGAACAAAATATACATGTTACATATGAAGTAAACAATCCTTCTTCAAAAGAGATGTTCTTCTCAATCGGAGCACACCCTGGATTCAACTGTCCTTTATTAGAAGGCGAATCATTTGCAGATTATCATTTATCATTTAACGGATCTGAACGTTTAGAAACTAGCATATTAGAAGGTCCTTTTCTTTCAAATGAAAAGCAACTAATCGCTGAAAATACGAAAGAATTGCCACTGGCATATGATTTATTCAAAAATGACGCGCTTATTTTTGAAAATATGAATACGAATGAAATTTCTATTCGCTCACATAAACATAATAAATTTGTAAAAGTAGCATTTGATGGGTTCCCATTTGTCGGCATATGGACACCAGGAGATAACGCACCTTTCTTATGTATTGAACCTTGGTACGGAATTGCTGATGAAGTAAAGCAAGCAAAAGATTTTAAAGAAAAAAAAGGAATTCAATCGTTACAAGCGAATGAAACATTTACATGTCGTTATAGCATTACAATTGGATAAGTACTCTATCCCCTACTTCTAAAAAGATTTTCAAGTAGGGGATAACCTTATAACTGGAGGTTTCTCATTTTGATTGAAGTATATATCGATGGTGCATCAAAAGGAAATCCTGGCCCTTCTGGTGCGGGAGTTTTTATTAAAGGAGTACAGCCACCTGTACAATTGTCATTACCACTTGGAACAATGTCCAACCATGAAGCAGAATACCACGCTTTACTTGCAGCATTAAAGTATTGCGCAGCGCATAATTATAGCATTGTATCTTTTCGTACAGATTCCCAACTTGTTGAGCGGGCTATTGAAAAAGAATACGCAAAAAATAAAATGTTTGCACCGCTTCTAGAAGAAGCACTGCAGTACATAAAAAATTTCGATCTCTTTTTTATTAAGTGGATTCCAAGTAGTCAAAATAAAGTCGCTGATGAATTAGCTAGAAAAGCTATTTCACAAAATTAACGGGGGTATGAGTGTGAAAAAAGGGTGGATTGCTCCTCTCGCATTATTATTTGTCTCTTTTATTTGGGGAGCTACGTTTGTTGTCGTTCAAAATGCTATGTCTTTTGTTGGTCCTTTTACTTTTAATGCTATTCGCTTTTTATTCGCTGGAATTATTTTATTATTCGTTCAAATGATTTTCTCTCAAAAAACTTCAAAACAAGATATAAAACATAGCAGTCTTGCTGGATTGATTGTTGGATTCTTTTTATGTGTTGGCTATTTATTACAAACATTCGGCTTACTTTATACAACCTCTTCAAAAGCTGGTTTCTTAACAGGGCTTAGTATCATTATGGTTCCAATCTTGTCTTTTATTTTTTTAAAACAGCGAGCTACAATTTTCATTGCACTTGGTATTACTGTAGCAACAGCAGGTTTATATTTATTAACGGCTGGTGATTCTTTTCAATTAAACATTGGAGATATACTCGTTCTCGGTTGTGCTGTCGCTTTCGCTGCCCATATTCTTGTTAACGGTTTCTTTTCTAAGAAAATATCACCTTTATTACTAAGCACTTCTCAAGTATTAGCTGTCGGTATATTTTCTTCTATTTGCGCTTTTTTGTTTGAAGATTGGGAAAAATTACTTTCAGTATCACTATGGACAAATCATTCCTTTTTATTCGCTCTATTTCTAACTTCTCTGTTTGCGACATCAATTGCCTTTTTCATTCAAACATCTGCACAAAAACACACTTCTCCAACGAGAGTAGCCATTATTTTCGCAATGGAGCCTGTTTTTGCAGCATTAACAGGCGTTCTAGTAGCAAATGAACAGCTTTCTATTTCTGCTGTTATTGGGTGTCTATGTATTTTCCTAGGTATGATTTTTGTTGAATTACCTTCAAAAACAAAAAAAGAAGCGCGGGCTGCGTAAAGTTACGCTTGCAACTTCCGCATAAAAGCCTTAGCGCTTTTTTTATCTGTAATTTCTTCTTCTTTCAATCGTTCTAATAACGCAACAAAATAACTGCCATCAAACTGTAACTGATGTTTAATCGTCGCTTCTATTGCTACGTTCACAATCCCATCAGATGCACCAGTATATCCTTGTCCAAACATAATAAACCCGTGTGCTTCCTCTGATAATTTAAATCCTTTCGTATGTAAGAATGAAAGATAATCTTCTACTGTTTGCATGATATTCCCACCTACTCAAAAATTCTCCACTTCCTATCATACATGTTTTTATACTCTATGAGAATGAAATTTCTTTGACAACTTTGTAAATCGCTCGTCTACTTCACTAATGATAGAGGATTCTCATACACTATTACAGAATATATAAAGTGAAAATTATTCTGTATTAAAGGGGAGAAACAATGAAACAAGCTCTATTAATTATCGATGCTCAGCAAGAATTAATTGATGGAAATGAACAAGAAAATGAAGTTTTTCGTAAAACCGAGCTATTATCTACACTAAATACAGCCGTACAGAAAGCAATAGATTCAAATGCCCTTATTATTTTCGTAAGAGATACCGATGTTGCCTCTGGTAGCGGCGTGGGCTTTGAAGTACATAATCAAATTAAAGTACCTCAGTCTGCAATCCTTATTAATAAAGCAGCAACAAATTCATTCTATGGCACTTCTTTACTTGAACTTTTAAAAGAAGAGAAGATACATCATCTCGTTATAGGTGGATGTAAAACAGAACATTGCATTGACACAGCTGTTAGAACAGCAACTGTACAAGGATTCGATGTTACATTAATTAAAAATGGCCATTCAACAACTGATTCTAACGTATTAACTGCACAGCAAATTATCGAACATCATAATAAAACTTTACACGGTCATTATAATGTTGATCATTTTTCCGTTGTTAGAGATGTCGAGGAAGATATCTTTCAACCAATTCATGACCAATATCGCGACTAAATTAACGATAAAAAAGAATCCTTACGTGAAAAGGATTCTTTTTTATCCAAAAATTTGTGCTGCAATGCTATATAACTCATTATTCCTTTTTAATAATTGATTGCTATTTTTTATCATAATTGGCGGCATATTCACCTTTCGAAAACCAGAATTCTCTAATCCTTTCATAAAATTCACTTTCCCTTCTGGTACATCTATTCTTAATTTACCTTTATGCCCTTTTGCTAAATAATGTACCATTCTCATTGCCATCGCATCATTTTCACCAACAACTGGTCCTATTATTTTATTTTCTGGCGTTTGTATACTTATACCATATCCTAATACATTTTGTTTTGTATCCTTTATAACGATACATTGTTCACTTTGTATAATTCGATACTTTAAAAACTCTTCTCTATTTGTATTATTTCTTCTAAATCACATTCTTCATAATTCACAATATGCTCTTCATTTCCTACACAATGATAATTCGCATTGTACGAGTTACATATGTATTTAGAAACATAACTAACAGCTCTAAATCCTAGTTTTTTATATAAAGGCTTCCCCTCATCCGTAGCAATAAGCATAATTGGGATTTGAGTTGATACGCTTTTAACGCATGAATCCGTTATTATCTTTCCAATCCCTCTTCCTTTATAATCTGGATGTACAATTACCATTCCGATAGAAGCTAATGCCTCCCCGTATAATATAATTGCCGCGCTAGCAATAAGCTCTTCCTTCGCATTTACCACACCATATACTATACCCGTATTCAAAATCGTCTCAATTTCTTCTCTGTTATAATCCCACCCAATATAAGAAGATAATGCTACAATATCCCCTATTTTTTCTTCCCTAAGACGCTCCACTCTAAACGCCAATTCAATCATTCTCCACCTCATTATTTAGACGTTTGAATCATTCTTTCCGAATCAACTTGTACATGTTTCCCTTTATCTGTCATACACATATCCTATTTTGACCAAGACTATAATGTAAATGAGGTGACAACATGCCCATTACGAATCGATTTTCTACCACCACTAACGGCGCACTCGCTATTACAGGAAATACACTAGGCTTAAGTAAAATTAGTAATCTAAACCGTGCTGGTACAATCGGGGCAATTGGTGCATTCGTAACTACGAATACTGCTTTACAAGTAACGACTTTTCCTGCTGGTACAACATTAAACTATACACAAAATAGTTCTACCGCTATTTTAAATATCCCTGCTGGTAGTACTATCCTTTACGCAGAACTTGTTTGGGGCGGAAACTATTTATCTCGTGATCAAAACATTACGAGTGTATTAGGAAACCCCGTTTCTTTTACAACACCTGTGTCAACATACTCAATTACCCCTTCAGCTGTTACAGCTTCAAATCAAACATTCGTTTCTGGATCTGTCACATTTGGATTTTATACACGATCAGCAGACGTAACAACTCTTATTCAAGCTGGAGGTTCTGGTTCTTATACTACGGGAGCTGTCCCTGGACTTGTAGATCCCATAGATGCTTCTAATGGAACAATTAATTCGGCTGGATGGACGCTTATCGTCGCTTACCAAAACGGGACATTACCTGCAAGAAACTTAACAATTTATGTAGCTGGTAACCGTGTTTCTGCAGAAACTGGTAGTGCCGATGTATCTGTTTCAGGATTTTTAACACCTTCAGGAGGACCTGTAAGCGGGAGATTATTTTTAAGTTCTACAGAAGGAGATGCTGATTTAACCGGGGATCAAGCTTTATTTGGACCAAATTTCAGTTCATTAAATGCTTTATCTGGACCAAACAATGCTATAAATAATTTCTTCGGTTCTCAAATTAATAATGCCGCAGGAAACTTAGATACAACTGGGACATTTGGAACGCGAAATCAAAGCGCTTCTACAAGTACAAACATCTCCGCAGGAAGGCAAGGGTGGGACATTACTTCCATTGATATTTCTCCTTATTTAACAAACTCCCAAGTTTCCGCCGCAATCCGTTTAACTACTAACGGAGATGCATATATGTTAAATACAGTCGGTTTACAAATTAATATAAACTCACCTAACATACAAGCAACGAAAAGCGTGAATAAAAGTGTAGCTGCAATTGGAGATATTCTCACTTATACAGTTACTATTCCTAACACTGGTCTTCTGCCCGCTAATAACGTTACTTTTACAGACATACTCCCTAACGGTACTTCCTTTATACCTGGAAGCGTAACGATAGATAACGTACCACAAACAAACGCAAATCCGGCTGCTGGTATTTCTCTTGGAACAATTAATAATGGCTCTTCTCGTACTGTAACTTTCCAAGCGACTGTCGTTTCCCTTCCGAGTCAAAACCCTATCTCTAACACTGCTAATATTACATTTCAATATACTCCAATTGCCGGAGGAACGACATTTAACGGTATTGCAACAAGTAACTCTGCAGGAACACAAATTAACCTCGCAGATATTAATGGTACAAAATTAGTTAACAAACTTTTTACCGATATTGGTGAAACATTAACTTACAGTATTACCTTAGCTAATATAGGAAATATCGCTGCAACTAATGTTATATATACAGATCCGATTCCTAGCGGGACTACTTTCATTCCAGGGAGTGTAACTGTTAACGGAGTTACTCAAGCTGGAGCAAATCCCGCTAATGGTATATCAATTGGATCTATTGCTGCAAATTCTACTACTACTATTTCCTTTCAAGTATTCGTTCCTTCTATCCCCCAAACAAATCCAATATTAAATAGTGGTACAACAACATATCAATACATTCCTGTACCAAACCAGCCGGCAGTAAGCGGGACTGACACGACGAATATTGTCTCCACTCAAGTGAATAATGCTACTGTAACAATGACGAAAGCAGTAGATAAAAACTATGCAGATATTGGCGATACACTGACTTACACTGTTGCCTTTACAGGTACAGGTAATACGAATGCGAACAATGTTATTTTTACAGATGTCATTCCTACAGGAACAACTTTTGTCCTAAACAGTTTAACAATAGATGGCTCGACACAAGTTGGCGCTAATCCCGCTAATGGTGTGAACATAGGATCCATCCCAACTGGCACAACCAAAAGTGTTTCATTTCAAGTAGTAGTAAACACAATACCCGCGTCAAATGCCGTATCTAACGGATCAAGCGCTTCTTATCAGTACACCGTTAACCCTAGCCAATCACCCATTATGAAAAACATTTCTTCTAACATCGTTACTACTCAAATTAACAATGCGAATTTAACATTAACAAAGTCTACAAATAAACAATTTGCCACAATTGGCGAAACGATAAGTTATACAATCCTTATTACAAACAGTGGAAATACGGCCGCTAATAACGTTCAACTAACAGATCCACTTCCAAATGGAACGATATTAACATTAGGTTCTGTAACGCTCAACGGAGTTTTGCAAAATGTAGATTCTCTCGTTGCTTTACCTATCGGCACAATTCCTGGCGGAGCTACTTTCACCTTATCCTTCCAAGTAACAGTCATCAATATTACTGCACAAAACCCTATCATTAATAACGCTTTCGCCTCTTATATTTACACTGTAAATCCAAGCCTGCCACCAACTTCAAAAACTGCAAATTCTAATTCTGTTACATCAACAATTAGACTAGCAAATCTTCATGCTAGTAAATCTGTAGATAAAACGTTTGCGGAAGTTGGAGATGTATTAACTTACACCTTTGCTCTTACAAACGATGGAAATGTTGCGGCGAACAATGTATTACTATCCGATTCAATTGCGAACGGTACTTCCTTTGTACCAAACAGTGTTATAGTTAACGGTATTACTCAGCCGGGCGCAACACCAGTTAGCATTAATATTGGTAGTATCAATGCTAGTAGTACAATTACAGCTTCATTCCAAGTATTAATAATTAGCATTCCAAACCCAAATCCTATTTCAAATAGCGCTTCCATTTCCTATAACTTTATTGTTGATCCAAATGCTTCACCTGTAAGTAAAAATACAACTTCAACTACTACATTTACTCAAGTAAACGATGCAAATGTCATTTCGGCAAAATCAGTGGATCGAGAGTTCGCTACCGTTGGAGATATATTAACTTATACCGTTATTTTAACGAATGCAGGAAGTGTTTCTGCTGATAGTCCAACTTTCGTAGATACAAATCCAGATGGCACTACCTTTATTCCAAACACTTTCCTTATTAACGGTGTACTCCAAAATAACGCAGATCCAAATATAGGTGTTCCGTTACCTTCCATTCCTACTAACGGCTCCCTTACCGTCTCTTATCAAGTAATTGTTACCTCTTTACCAACACAAAATCCAACAATAAATTCATCTAGTACACAGTATAGCTTTATTCTAAATCCGGGCGATCCACCAACTATAGAAACATCTTTAAGTAACACTGTAAGTACACAAATTAATTTAGCAAATGTTGTTATTGTCAAAGAGGTAGATTTAACCATTGCCGATGTCGGGCAACCAATCACATATACAATTTCCTTAGCTAACCTTGGCAATACTACAGCAAACAATGTTATTGTTACCGATATAATCCCTCCCGGCACCACTATCGTACCAAATAGTATTTTTATAGGTGGCGCTTTACAGCTAGGTGCAGACCCAAGTACCGGCCTTCAAGTCGGCTCCATTCCTGCTGGTGGTTTTACAACGATTGTTTTTCAAATAAGTGCAAATGGGCTACCTTTACCAAATCCAATTCAAAATAGCGCTTCACTTCAATATAGCTTTATCACCGATCCGAGTTTACCTGCTGTTGTTAGAAACGCTGCTAGCAATATAGTAACTACACAAATTAATACTGCTAATATTGTTGCTACAAAACTAACAAGCACAAATTTCGCTGATGTTGGTGATGTCATATTATATGCGACTATTTTAACAAATAACGGGAATATCCCTGCTTCTAATGTAACGTTTACAGATATCATTCCAGCGGGTACCCTGTTCATTCCTAATACTGTAACGATTAACAATGTCCCTATAGCAAATGCAAATCCTGCTAACGGTATTTTTATCGGTACGATAGGAGCGAATTCATCACGAACCGTTGCATTCCAGGTTCTTGTACCAACTATCCCTGCTGTAAATCCGATTACGAATCAATCAGGCACAACATTCCAATATACGTACGATCCATCCAAACCAGCTGTAATGCAGATGGTGGCTTCTAACACGGTACAGACAACTATTAATAACGCCTCAATTGCCGCTACAAAATCTGCAGATAAACAGTTTGCTAACGTAAATGATATTATTACGTACACGACTACTTTAACAAATAGCGGGAATACACTTGCATCAAATATAGTATTTACAGATGCCATTCCAAGTGGGACTTCATTTATTCCAAATAGTGTAACAGTAAATGGTACTACACTCCCTAATATAAATCCAGCAAATGGCGTAGCAATTGATCCAATAAACCCCAATACAAATACAACAATCTCATTTCAAGTAATAGTAAATTCCATCCCTAGTCCAAATCCAATCCCGAACCAAAGTAATACAACGTACCAATATTTCGTAAATCCTAACTTACCTCCAGCATCCGCCAATGCGTTAAGTAACGTAATAACAACTCAAATTAATAATGCTACGATCGTCGCTACTAAATCAGTGAATACACCGACAGCTGCAATTGGAGATATCGTTACCTATACGATTGCAGTTACAAACACTGGAAATATCCCTGCTAGTGCAAATGTTTTAACGGATGGGCTTGGCGCAGGAGCTTCATTTATCCAAAACTCCGTAACTATCAATAATGTTCCACAACCAGGATTAGATCCATCACTTGGTATTCACTTAGCAGATATTCCACCAGGTAATACTGTATTTATTTCTTTTCAAGCACAAATTTTAGCGATACCGCCTAGTGGCACATTAACAAATAACGCCCTTGTAAATTATGAATATACAGTGAATCCAAACCAATCACCTGCTGTTGGTAGTACAATTACAAACACAACAGTTACTCCAATCATTGATGCTACTCTATCTATAAATAAAACTGTCAATTCAACATTCGCTACTATTGGAGATACACTTACTTTCACTTCCACCATTACTAATTCCGGTAACACTACCGCAAACAATGTTATTTTTACAGATTTAATTCCAGATGGCACAACGTTTATTCCAAATAGTTTTACAGTAAATGGAACAACCATTCCTAATGCAAATCCACAAAATGGTATCAATATCGGTAACATAAATTCAAATGCATCAGTTATACTCAGCTTTCAAGTAAACATTGCAACGATTCCCAATCCTAATCCAATCCCTAATAAATCATCGGTTCAATATAGTTTTATTGTAGATATTAATGAACCACCTGTTTCACGAACAGTTAAATCCAATAAAACTTTTACACAAGTAAATACTGCTTCCGTTATCGCAACAAAAACTGCGAGTAGTGCATTTGCTGCTGTTGGAGATACAATTACGTATACAACAACCCTTACCAATAGCGGAAATACAACTGCAAACACACCTGTTTTTATAGATATATTACCACCTGAACTTTCATTCGTGCCTGATAGCGTACAAATTAATACCATCCCACAACTTGGATTTAGGCCAGATAACGGGGTTCCTTTAGACCCAATTCCAGTTGGAGGAACGACAACCATTACTTTCCAAGCCATTGTCGGTTCAATACCAGCTTCAAACCCTACGATGAACCAATCTAGCACAACATACTCTATTATTATTGATCCTACCGAGCCGCCTGTTACAGAAACGGCTACTAGTAATCCGGTCTTAGTTCAAATAAATGAAGCAATCATTCAAGCAACGAAAAGTGTGGATCGTATCTTTTCTGACGTAGCACCTGGAAATTCATTTTTAACGTATACTGTTTTATTAGAAAATATAGGGAACACGACTGCTACTAATATCATTTTTACAGATCCGATTCCAAATAATACAGTATTTATAGAAGATAGCGTTCGAGTAGGTGGGGTTTTATTACCTGGAGTAAATCCAGCGAATGGGATACCAATTGGAGATATTATTGCAGGAGATTTTATAAACGTCACCTTCCGCGTGCAAGTAGTTAGTATTCCAAATCCAATTTTCACAATTGGGCCTGGGGGACCAAACTCACCGGTTGTAAACGGTGCTTCTATTAATTACCAATTTATGACAGGACCTAATTTACCACTCGTTTCACGAAGTACAACATCCAATTCTGTTTCGACACAAATAAATTCCGGGGAAATTGTAGCGGTTAAATCCGCGGATAAAAATTTCGCAACGATCGGCGATACCATTTCTTATACAATTACATTAAATAACCCTGGAAATGTCACTTCACAAAATATAATTTTCACAGATATTTTACCTGACGGAACGACATTTATTTCCGGGACTCTTACAAGCGATTCTGGTACACAGCAAATTGGAAATCCAGCTAGCGGGATACAGATTGAAAATATAAATCCAGGTGGAACGGCCATTATTACTCTCAACGTACTTGTTACAAACATTCCAAGTATAAATCCAATTTCTAATTTTAGTTCTGTACAATTTGCACATGTGGTCGATCCTAGCCAACCTGCCGTATCACAAACGAATGTATCTAATGCGGTTTCGACAACTATTAATAGTGCAATTTTAACAACCCAAAAAAGTGCTGATAAATCTATAGTTTCAGTTGGAGATACGATTACGTATACCACTACTATTACAAATACAGGGAATACAGCAGCAACGAATATAACATTCACAAGCGCTATTCCAGCTAGCACTACATTCATACCAAATTCAGTTACAGTAAATGGAGTTCAGCAACCTGGTGCGCAACCAGCACTTGGAGTAAATTTACCAAATATCGCTCCTGGCGCGACAGTAACCGTTACTTTCCAAGTAAATGTTATTTCTATTCCCCCTTCAAGCTCGATTATGGATAATGACACAATTTTATATTCTTATACTGTTGATCCAAGCGGAACTCCTACTACAACTTCTACTTCAACGAATATTGTTACAAACCCTGTATTAGATGCTATGATTACGATGATTAAATCAGTCGATCAAACACTTGTAACGCTAGGTGATACCATTACCTATACGACAATTTTAACGAATAGTGGTAATACAAACGCAACTAATATTACTTTCACTGACCTTATACCAGATGGTACAACATTTATTACTGATAGCGTTACAATAGATGGCATCACGCAAATTGGTCTTAATCCTAATACAGGTATAACGATTGGAGCAATAGCTCCTAACAACTCAATATCAATAGCATTTCAAGTTACCGCTACTTCTACTCCCGTTCAAAATCCTATTGCCAATTCGGCTAGTGCTTCTTACACATTTATCGCTGACCCTAATGCCCCTATTGTTTCAAGGAATGTTACTTCAAACACAGTGTTCACTACAATTAACACAGCTACCATTCTTTCATTAAAACAAGTCGATAAATCCTTTAGTCGTGTTGGAGACACACTCACCTATACTGTTACTTTAACAAACAATGGAAACTCATCCGCACAAAATGTTATTTTCTCAGATACAATGCCGAGCGGAACTACATTTATTGCAAACTCATTTTCTATTAACGGGGTTTCTCAAAGTGGTGCGGACCCATCGAACGGTGTAAATATTGGGCCTATAACAGCTGGGTCTACAGTAACTGTTTCATTCCAAGTAAACGTGGCGTCATTACCAACCGAAAACCCAATTGTAAATTTCTCATCGACATCGTATCAATTGGTCTCACCACCTGAGGCAGAAACTTCGATTAGTAACCCTGTTTCAACGCTAATTAGAGAAGCCATATTATCCATGACGAAAAACGAAAGTGTATCCTATGCAGATATCGGGCAAACTGCTTTTTACACTACTTCTATTGCGAATATAGGAAATACGGATGCAGCTAACATTGTATTCACAGATGTATTACAAAGTGGAATCACGTTTGTTCCTAACACATTAACTGTCGATGGCGTTTTACAACCTAATGCGAATCCAAATACAGGTGTATTACTGGCAGCACTTCCGCCAAATGAAATATATAGTATCGTCTTTCAAGTTACGGTTAACAGCATCCCACCTTTTAATCCAGCACCGAATACAGCATCAACGACGTATGAATTTACTGTTGATCCAGGTAATCCACCGGTATCGAATACAGCTAGTTCCAACACTACACTTCTTCAAATAAACAATGCAAATATTTTGAGCACAAAAACAGCAAATCTTACTTTTGCGGATGTTGGTAATACAATAACATTTACACTTAACCTTCCTAATACAGGAAATGTCGCTGCAACTGATGTAACTATTATCGATATTCTTGATAGTAATTTAAGTTTCGTTCCAAACAGTTTCACAGTTAATGGGCAAACCATTCCAAACGCTGATTTATCTACTGGTGTAAATATTGGTTCAATTAGTGGTGGTAATACGGCAATCGTTACATTCCAAGCAACTGTTACTACACTTCCGACACTTAATCCAATTTCTAATTCCGCTTCTACCACATATCATTATGTCGTTGATCCTAGCCAACCACCTATTACAACTTCCAATCAATCTAATACAACGACAACACAAATTAATAGCGCTATCCTTACTGCACAAAAAAATTCAAATGTGTCAACGGTAGATATTGGGCAGGATATCGTCTACACCGTTACAATTACAAATAGCGGAAATGTTAGTGCGACGAATGTTATTTTTACCGACCTTATTCCAGACGGAACTTCCTTTGAACCGAATAGTTTTACACTTAACGGAACTAGCATCCCAAATGCAAACATAATTACAGGCGTTCCAATTGGTGATATCGCGCCAAACGAATCTGTCATCGTAGCATTTCATATTAATGCCAATGAAATTCCGCCTATAAATCCAATTACCAATCAAGCTAGCGTTAGTTTTCAACATATCGTTAATCCAGCTAATCCTCCAGTTTCAAAAAACATTACTTCTAATAGCGTTTCAACACAAATTGAAAGTGCTATTTTAAACACTATTAAAATAGGAGAT
Source organism: Bacillus altaicus (assembly GCF_042136375.2). NCBI lineage: Bacteria > Bacillati > Bacillota > Bacilli > Caryophanales > Bacillaceae > Bacillus > Bacillus altaicus. Next base: position 3,874,296 of record NZ_CM143394.1, read on the forward strand.
AAAGCATTTGCAACTATTGGTGATACAATTACGTATACAACGACTATTACGAATATAGGAAATATCCCCGCTAACAATGTTGTTTTCTCAGACCCTATACCGACATGGACACAATTTGTTGCAGGATCAGTTATTGTTGATGGAACTCCATTAACATCCGCTTCTATCATTGATGGTGTTGGCATAAATACAATAACTCCAAATCAAATCGTAACAATTGTATTCCAAGTTCAAATTGTAAGCAACCCAACAACGTTCACACCTGAACTCCAAAACTTAGGATTTGTTAACTTCCAATATAACGTAGGCAATTCATTACAGGCTCAGCCTGGAAATGTGGAAACGAACGTCTTCGTTACTTCTATTAATTCAGCAATACTTTCGGCCGTAAAAACTGCTAATACAGCCTTTGCAAACATCGGAGATACAATCACTTATACTGTGCTTATTCAAAATAACGGAAATACAAACGCTACAAATTTAAATTTCTCAGACATTATTCCAGCTGGAACGACTTTTGTTGAAAATAGTTTTTCTGTAAATGGAAGTACCATTCCAGGGGCAAATCCAAATAACGGAGTTAATATCGGAACCGTTAACGCAGACAGTTCATTACCTGTTACTTTCCAAGTCATAGTTACATCTACTCCGCCTTCAAACCCAATTACAAACGTTGCATCTATTCAATACTCATTCATTGTTGATCCGGCAGCTCCTCCTGTTACAGGCACCATAAATTCTAATAGCGCTTCAACACAAATTAATAACGCTACTGTTACAACTGTTTTAGAAGCAAATCGAACAATCGTATCTATCGGAGATGTAATTACGTATACAGCAACATTAACGAATACTGGAAACTTCCCTGCAAATTCTGTATTACTCATTAACGGAGTTCCTGAAGGGGCATTATTTGTTCCAAATAGTGTTAAGCTAAACGGGATTTCACTTCCAGATGCCAGTCCAACTCTCGGTATTCCAGTTGGTATTATCGCACCAGGTGATTCTGCTACTATTACGTTCCAATTTCTTGCAAGTTCTATTCCACCGCAAGGCGCGATTATAAATCAAGCCATTACAAGTTACACATATATTGTCGATCCAAGTCAACCTCCAGTTACAGCAACATCCTCATCTAATACGGTTAATACAGCTGTCGTTGATGCATCGCTATCCGCAATTAAAAATACAGATTCTCTCGTACAATCTACTGACGGTACAATCACTTATACAGTAGTCGTTCAAAATAACGGCAATACAACTGCAAATACAGTTACTTTAACAGATTTGGTCCCAGAAGGAACTGCATTTATTCCGAATAGCGTGACCATTAATGCCGTTTCAGTTCCAGGTGCCAATCCAAACGTAGGAATACCATTAAACTCCGTTGCGCCGTCAGAAATTGTCACCGTCACATTCCAAGTTATCGTTCAATCCATTCCAAGCGTGAATCCAATTTCTAATATAGCCCGTATTGACTATACTTTTATCGCCGATCCAACTGCTCCTATCATCTCTCGAACAATTACGTCTAATCCAGCTTTCACACAAATTTCGGATGCGAATGTTCTTTCTTTAAAAGCAGTCAATGCACAACAAGCAACAACAGGTGATATTTTGACTTATACGATAACACTAGAAAATACCGGAAATATTCCAGCTACTAATCTCATATTTTCAGATACTATCCCCCAAGGGACTACATTCGTAGAAAATAGTTTTACACTTAACGGAACAGCTATAATTGGTGCAAATCCAAATGTAGGTGTTACTTTGCCTAACCTAGCAGCAAACGCTACTCACCTTATTTCGTTCCAAATTCTTATTAACGATCCATTCTCGCAAGAATCGATTACAAATCAATCCAATACAACATATACAATTCAACCAGATCCAAGCCAGCCGCCTATTACTGAAACATCTACAAGTAATATCGTCATTACAAATTTCGTGCAAGCACAATTGACAATTACAAAAACATCCAATCCAATAACTGTAGATATTGGTGGAACTATACTTTATATTTCTGAAGTGAAAAATATCGGCAATGTTGACGCAATAAATATTATTTTCACAGATTCTATTCCAGCTGGGACTACATTCGTTCCCGATAGTGTCACAATTAACGGTGTCCTTCAGCCAGGTGTAAATCCAGAAAACGGCATACCAATTGGAACGATTGCAGCAAACAGTTCCAAAACGATACTATTTCAAGTGCAAACAAATAATCCACCTAATGAAACCGAAATTGTAAATCAATCTTCAGCAACTTACCAATATGTAAGTATTCCTACAGCTCCACCAGTGAATCGCTCTGCAAATTCTAACGTTGTTACAACATCACTTCAAAATGCAAATATTATTTCTGTCAAAAGCGCGGATGTAACTTTCGTAGCAATTGGGCAAAATATTACCTACACAAATACACTACAAAACATAGGAACCGTTCCAGCTAACAATACTGTGTTCATTGATAACATTCCAGAAGGTACTATATTCATTGAAGATAGCTTATCAATAAATAATGTGATTCAGCCTGGCGCGAATCCTGAAAACGGAGTAACTCTCGGCACGATACAACCAAATGAAACAGTCACTATTTCATTCCAAGTACAACTTACAAGTATACCGTCCGGCAATACAGTCATTAATATTTCAGACACTTCGTACGAATACCAAATTGACCCTAGTTCTCCAATTATTCAGCGTAGATCGTTATCAAATGCAGTAAACACGGAAGTGCGGACAGCAAATGTTAGTGCAATTAAATCCGCCAATAGATCCATTACACGCATCGGTCAAATCATCACATATACAGTCGCGGTTACAAACGCTGGTACAGTACCTATTACAAATACTCTCCTAATTGACGCGATTGAAGCTGGCACCACATTCGTTCCAAATAGCATTCTTGTAGATGGCATACCAAGGCCTAACGAAAGTCCAATTACCGGAATCACCCTTGATATTATCCTTCCAAATAATACGATTATCGTTACATTCCAGGTAAATGTAGTCTCTACACCTTCTCAAAATAACATTAATAATATCGCCGTCATCCACTATGAGTATCAACCGGATCCAAGCTTACCACCAATTTCAGAAACGACCTCTTCTAATACTACAAATATACAATTTATTGATGCTATTCTTATCGCTACAAAATCCGCTAATACAGTATTAGCTAATATTGATGAAACCATTGAATATACAGTATTCATTCAAAATAACGGATCCACTACAACTAATTCCATCTTTTTTACAGATACTATAGCGGATGGAACAGTATTTATTCCAGGAAGTGTAATAGTTAACAATACTGTACTTCCTGCAGCAGATCCGAATATCGGCTTTTCCATTCCTAATATCACATCAGGTCAATCGACAACAATAACATTCCAAGTTTCCGTTACGAATTTACCAGCTGTAAATCCAACACCTAATACTGCAAACATCGTCTACGACTTTATTTTCAACCCTGACTTTGCACCAATTCAAAAATCTACTACTTCCAACACTACTTTCGTTCAAATTAATGATGCTGATATCGTTTCACTTAAAACTGTTGATTTGACTTCTGTAACGATTGGTGACATTTTAACTTATACAACAACTTTAACGAATACAGGGAATACAGATGCTACTGCTGTTGTATTTACAGACAATATTCCTAATGGAACAACCTTTATAGACGGTAGTGTTTTAGTAAATAATATTCCTCAGCTTAACGCCAATCCAAGTGCCGGTATACTTGTAGGAACGATTGCTCCTGACATTTCTATCCCAGTCACATTTTCTGTTACCGTCGTAGCTCTTCCAGCTAGCGGCCATGTTCAAAATCAATCAACTTCTCGTTATACAATAAATGTGGAAGAACAAATATCGACTAGTAATATTACCTTCACTGAAGTTATTTCAGCTAATGTAATTGCTACAAAAACAACGCCTATCCAATATGCTGACCTACAAGCTATTATCCCTTATACAATTTCCATCATAAATAACGGGAATATACAAGTGGAAAACATTATTGTTACAGATATCATTCCAGCAAATACGAGCTTTATAGAGAATAGTGTTATTGTGAATGGCAACGCTCGTCCAAATGACAATCCACTTAGCGGTATACCAATTGATAACATTCCGCCTAATACGACAGCAACTATTCTATTCCAAGTCCGGGTTACTTCCATTCCGCAAACAAACCCAATCTCTAACACGAGTACAATTGAATATGAATACACGGTACCAGATAGGCCACCTATTACCGAAACTATTATTTCATCAGCTGCCGTAACAGAAATTCATCACGCGAATTTGAATAGCAATAAAACTGTAGACCTTGCATTTGCAACAGTTGGTGATACGTTAACGTATACGATTACACTAAATCAAACTGGTAATGTTGCAGCAAATGATGTAATCATTCAAGATATTATTCCTCAAGGTACTACGTTTATAGAAAATAGCGTCATTGTAAACGGAGAAACTCTTCCGGGAGTGAATCCAGTAAGCGGCATACCAATTGGTACTATAATTGTAGGTGGAGACGCTATCGCTTCGTTCCAAGTAACTGTAACTTCTATTCCAACACCAAATGAACTAAACAACAACGCAATTACTACTTTTAACTATATAGTCAACCCAAATAACTTACCTGTTACAAATACGACTACAACAAATACCGTCACAACAACTGTCCAAAATGATAATGTCGTTGCCATAAAATCTGTTAATGCCACGAATGCATTACCTAGTCAAACTTTAACGTATACAATTACAATTACTAATAGTGGCAATGTGACTATTGACGATCTTCTTATTGTAGACACTGTACCAGTAGATACAACCTTCGTTACTGGTAGTGTTACGATTAACGGAATCAATCAACCTAATGCGAATCCCGAAAACGGTATTACATTAGGAAACCTTGCTCCTAATGAATCTGTTGTCATTACGTTCCAAATAACAATATCTTCTTTGACTCTTCAATCTGCTATCAATAACGATGCTACTATCTCCTATACGTTTATCGTCGATCCAACCGAACCACCTATTACAATTACAAAGCAAACAAATACCGTTACAACAATGATCGTTGATCCAATGGTGCGCATTGAGAAAAACGCTGACAAATCTTCTGTCGTTATAGGAGATATTATTACATTCACATTAGAGATATTTAACCATTCCCCAATTCCTACAGTAAGTACTTCCGTTTTAGATATGATTCCAGCTGGTACAACATTTATAGAAAACAGTGTAACAATTAACGGTACTCCGGTTCCAAATATTCGACCAGACACTGGTATTAATATTGGTTCCTTGGCTGCAGATGGAATAGCAACTATAACATTTAAAGTTCTCGTAACTTCTATTCCTTCAAACAGTACAATTATTAATTCTGCAACAGTTACAGCCGCTTTCCAATTGACACCACAGGATCCGATTATTACTTTCATTGTTAATTCGAATATTGTTCGTATACCAGTTCAATTTATAACGGCAGCAGTGATAAAAAATGCTTCTGTCAGCTCTGCTTATTTAAACCAATATTTTGATTATACAGTGCGTATTACGAATACTTCCGAGATTTCACTTTCAAATATTTCATTACAAGACACCATTCCAGCAGGTTTACAATTTATGAACGGTACGGTCTTCATTAATGGGGAACGCTCTCCACTAGCGAATCCGAATATCGGTTTCCTAGTCGCTACTAATTTGGAACCGAACGAAACAATTATCGTGTTATTCACAGTACAAGTGATAAGTCCACCTATTAATAATGAATTTAAAAACACGGCAAACGTTTCTTTACAACTTCAAGTCTCTCCTACCGATCCACCAATCACAGTAACCATTACAAGTAACGAAAACAACGTCACCTTTATTCCAGAAAATCCAGATAAAACACTTCCAAATTTAAATTGTTTCTTTGACGGTGAACGTTTCATACGCATTACTCCTCGAAATATACGAAATTACTTTTGGACTTGGATTTGGTGGCGTTAATCAAAAAAGAAAAAGCTTGTAGTTCGGATAATATCCAAACTACAAGCTTTTTTCATAAACAAAATTATCAATTGCTAGCAGCACTATATGCTACATGTCGTTTCTCAATCCGTTCTTCAATTTCTTTCATATTCTCTTTATTAGTTAGTAGGGATTGTTTATTTTCTATTAATAATTGTTTAAAGGATTTTCTCACTTTTTTTCGCATGTTTATTTTCCTCCTTGGGGGATGGTTTATATAAAAGATAACTTGAAACTTTAATCAATGAGAGGATTTACCCTCACTAATTATTAGCCTACATCAATCGGGCTTTTACAGGGAGTTACTCTTCCATCATCACTCTTTATTCAGCTATAATACTGAGATAGAAGTCCTATCTCCCGTTAATGCGGGATAAGGATTTATCTGTGTGTCCTTATAATAGTTGATTGTTGTGAATTCCATTTGAACTTCATATGAAAATTCCGTTTATTTTCTGACAACTTTGTGAACAAAAAAAAGAAAGGTTAATCAAAAATATATTTGATCAACCTTTCCATGCTCTTTAAAGCATATTAATTAATATTTCAGGTCTTCCCCAATTCATTTCGTCGCAAACGAATCGTAGTTTTTCTTCGTTCATTGTGTGTAACCCTTCTTCTAACGAACATGAAATTGGAACTTCACAATGAATTTGCGCTAATTGTAAAGAGATATTTAAATTCTCTAAATCACTTTCAATTTTTGTGCGCTGCGCTTTCGTTAATGATGCTATATTTTCTAGTACTGCCGATACTGTCCCGTATTCTTGAATAAACTTATACGCTGTTTTTTCACCAATACCTTTTACACCCGGATAATTATCACTTGTATCTCCCATGAAAGCTTTCGCATGAACAATTTGCCAAGGTTCTACACCTTTCTCTTCCATGATTTTTTCCGGTGTGTAATACTCGTAATTTCCAATTCCTTTACGAAGAAGCATAACTGTAACATTCGTATCAACAAGTTGAAGTAAATCTGTATCACCTGTCAAAATATAAACTTCCGCTTCATTGCAATATTGTTTTGCAAGCGTACCGATACAATCATCCGCTTCATAACCTTTCATACCGATTACAGGCATAGATAATTTCGCAGTCATTTCTTGCACTAAATCAAATTGCGGAATTAATTCTTCCGGCGGTGCTGCACGGTTTGCTTTATAATTCGAGAAAGATTCCGTTCTAAATGTCGTACTTCCCATATCCCAGCACGTTACAATGTGCGTTGGTTCGATTGCTTGTGTTGCTGTTAATAAATGCTTCATATAACCATGAATCCCATTCGTCGGGGTACCATCTTGTCGTTTCATAAATTGTCCATGTACACTTGTTGCGTAAAAAGCACGAAATAATAGTGCCATACCATCAACTAATAATACTTTTTTCATAATTCCTCTCCTACTAACAAAAAATAATAACCTCACGTTATCACGTAAGGTTATATATAGATTACCATTCTACGTTTTTATTCAACTTTTTCTATTATACATTGTTTTTGTATATTTGGCATCATTAACACATTAAGACATTCTACCGCAACAAGTATGAAGTATTCCTGAATACGTATTTTTACCTGTCGAAACAACTACAGCCTTTGCATTTCCCCCAACAATATACGTACCTTTGAAACATACATTTTCAAGTTCAAGTGGATTATAGTCTTTCATCCGTTTTAATGGAATAAATCGTTTACGTTCAAGATGATAGCAACTTTCAAATTTCTCAATACTAGCATCGTTTCCTGTCAGCATAGATTCATTTACTAATAAATCATTTGCATAAATAATACGTACATCTGCTGGCACTGTATCGCCCTCTGAAAGAAAAATCATATCTCCAGGTACAAGCTCTTGTACTGGCAATTTCATCATTTTCAATTCATTATTTAGCCCTGTTATGCTAGAAGCTTCTACTCTAGAAACAGTAACTGTTTCACATTGTAATTCATCACACACATTTTGTTTTGAAAGACCCGGGATCATTCCACTTAGCTTCATCATTACTTCCGCAATACGCGCTCTTTTTGAAGTTAATTCATTTCGGCCGTATACTTGAATACGTTTTTGTGCCTCTTTCATAGATAGTCCGTCTCTTGTTGTTTTAAAATACGCAAATACAGATTTTACATCTCTTGTTGCGATTTCAATTAATAGATCTTTATTTTTTTGAAGCATTGTTTGTTCTTTCATTGCTTTTTTACTTAATTTATACGAAGTGTTACCCACACTTTTATTTACATATAACATATTATCGTCTCCTCCTTTACAACATAGGAAGAAACGCTTTGTTTCTCAATTTATCCACTTTACCGTGAAAGTGTCTAGCGCTTAAATACTCGAATAAACGCTACATTATGATAAATATAGAGGGAGGAACAAGTCGTTTCCTGCCTACATCATATATTTTTGATTTGAAGTATATGGGTAACGGAACCGAGTCAGAATTTGACATGCTCCTCACCTCCTCCTTAATTTTTTAGTTATAATCTATACTATGAAATTACTCATAGCTTGCTAACAAAAAAGACCCTTACTCATAAGAGAGCAAAGGTCATTGCATACACAAATAAGCGATTCCCAATATAATATAATTAGAAATCTACGGACCTCTCCCTCGCCGAGTTTTAGCACTGTATAGCATAGGTTCATTACCAGCTACGTTAAGAAAAACCTTAATTCGATCATTCCTGTTGACCCATTGGCGTCTCTCGACATTTTTGGGCAGTAGCATTTCTCTATACAGGAGCCTCACCTAACAGAGACTTATTATAATTACATAGAAAATGTTACTCTTATTTAAAATAGATGTCAACACTTTGTATGGAAACTTTTCCTTATTACAATAACTATCTCGAGTTTAGTACACTAATACGCATCCTGCTCAGCGTTCGGCTACATAAATTAATTGAACACATATTGCAAAAAATTAGCACATGAAAAATAAAACCCTTACGTTAAAATGTAAGGGTTTTAATATGTTACACAACCAGCAATTACAATTCCGATGGAAAGTGATAAAAACATAAGGAAAAGACCAACTGCTTGATTATCTTCTTCAAGGCTTTTATTAATATTAAAACGTGGTGTAAGCCATTCCGCTAAATAAAAGACAATAATTTGAGCTAATATCCCAACAGCCCCCCATGAAACCATATCAAGAATTGAAATAGAATTAGCAGCCGTTGAATATAAAACGATAGCAAGACCAAGTAGTCTTCCTCCAAGTACATAGCTTACCGCTTTATTCCCTTGAGCCATTAACTTAAATTCCTTAACTTTCGTTGTCACTTCCATAAGAAAAAGACCGATACATAAAAGTGCAAGTGATACTACTAAATATAGTAAAAAATTAATCATTTATTTTCCTCCTTCTTAATACCTACCGGTAAATAATACGATTCATTTCCCGTAATTTTTTCTCCGGCACGTATACCGATGCTGCTCGCTTTTCCAGCAATTAAAAATGCCCCAAACACGTACGACAGCCTCTCAATTCCTTTTTCAGTTTCCAAAAATACAACTGGAAGCTCTGTATATTTCTGAAATATAGGAAGTGATGATTTATACGTTTCATGTGCATTTCGAATCATAATATTTGTATCCTTATCACGAATCGTAATCGTGTCACCTTCCCTACCGAACGAAGGTTTTTGAACGAAAGGACTTTTCCCAAAAAATAAATCTGGCTCTAAATATGTAGGAAGCATATATTCGTTAATCCACTTTTGCTCCTCACTTGTGTAAAAAGCACCTTCTTCTGCTAATCCCCAAATAAGACATTGAATTGATTTCGGCTGAAGTAAAAAGGCCGACAAAGGATTTATAATAAAAAGCTTTCCTTCTTTTACAAGTTGCAAAAGTTCTACTCCCACCAAATCCCCCGTTTTTGGATCTTGATCTTCAATTAAGTCTTCAATTGGATATGTTTGGCGATACAAAACATCAATTGGTACACCATCTCTATCTACTAAAGCATCATCTGTAATTCTAAGTTCTGTCATTGGCATCACTTTATTTTCAACATGACATAGCCCACTCAAATACATAGTCGTATTCCAATCTTCTATATGTTCATGATGAGCTGTGAAAACAACATTTGGATCTTCCATTCCTTTTGTAAACTCCATTACGGCTTTTGTAATACCGGAAGAAAGTAAGCGCTCTTGATTTGCATTTGGATCATCATAGCCTAATTTTTCACAAACTTTTCCATTCATTTGAAAGCATTCCACAATAAAAGTTGGAGTGTCACTATTAAACTCAAGCATTTTAATACGATTATCATCTGTTAAAGCAAAATCAAATCGTGAAATAACAGATTCAGGATACATTCCTTTCAGTCTAATAAAAGGCAAGCTTGCAGCTGGAAAACCAAGTTCAAGAAGCTGTTCATTAGATAAATCCCGAAGAAGTCTAGCAGTCTTAAAAAATATTTTCCCCATTCGTTGAGTTGCTAATTGTAATTGTTTCATCGTTTGCTCTGTTATTGGGAAAGCATGAAACAAACTATACTCACATTCATATAAATCCGACCAGAAATGCGGATAATTCGAATAAAATCCTTTTCGTTCCTTTATGTATTGCGACATATTTTAACCTCCAAATCCACCTTTTGAACCGCTTCCAATTCCACCTTTAAATTCGGCCGAAGATTGATAAGTTTTAAACGCTGATGAATTTTTGAAGGTGGATTTATTTTGATAGTATTTACCACCATAAAAGTAATGTCCACGATAACCTGAACTACTATCATCACACTGCCAAACACCAAGTTCATCATCCCAATCCCAATCAGAGCAACTATTATCATTCGGTTCGGGGGGAATATCTTGCGCGCAGCCAAATAAAGTGCCCGTCATTAAAGATGTCAGGACACCACCTACTAGCCATTTCGTTTTTGTCACCTTTGCACTCCCCTTTTTAAATTATATTTCTATTATATAAGATGTCATGATAAAGTAGAAGAAAAAGGAAGAAGAGGGATAAAATGCGATTGGAATATCGGCTCAATGATGAAACTAACGGGTATCCGGCTTTATGGAACTACGCAAATATTTCTAATTCTGAAATTGTCACGCGCATGACTTGTGAATATTTTATAAAAGATGGAAATACATATGTCGTTACTGCAACTTCAGTAGATCCAGACGGGACAGCAGTGTTATATATACAAAAAGAAGTTTTTTTCAACGATCCTTCAGATCCTACATACTCGCACATAGGTTTTGAAATTAGAGAACTAAAGGAAGCAAGCTCAATTATAATAGAAAGTAAAGATGTGTGGAATTACGAGGACATCTTACCCTCTCTCCATTCAGATATTATATATATTCAACGGGATGAAATACATTTGGAATTCACTCTAGATTCAAGAGAAATTGATGAAGACCGCAAGTGCTATATTTATTATGGAAACTTTACAGGTAAATCGAGATAACATGAGCATATTTATTCAACAAAAAAACCTTACGTATAAAACGTAAGGTTTTTTATATAGTCCCACATATGCCGTTATCTATAGATGTCCATAAACCTGCTCTCACAGGTGGATGTTCTCACAAATGTTTGTAACTTCCTTCTTAAAAAGATGGCCTGCTATCTACATTTAAATATTGAACTTCCATATTATACTTATTGGTTTAAGACATACACAAGCCACGTACACCGTAGGAATTTTATATAATGTTAGTTGAAATAAGACCCCCGCAAGTGCCGTTCCTCGTAAATGTCCAAAAACCCGCTACTCGCAGGTGGATGCCCTCACAGTTACCGTATATCTTCCTCCACAAGGAAGGCTTGATAATGGTCACTAAATATTGAGCTTCCGTAAAACTAACATCGGTTTTAGACATAAATAAGTTACGTACACCGCAGGATGTATTATTTACTTGTCGTTATATTATCACATTGTTTCCAATGTGTAAAATATAATATTTTTGAAGCAATCTCTTGCTTGTGACCTTATTTTAATACAAATTATTTTTGCATGCAAGTGATTAATCTTCTTCTTTTGCAATTTGATTTTCTGGATAAGAAATCCAATCACTCCAGCTACCGGTATACAATTTAACATTTTGAAAACCAGCTAATTTTAATGCAACTATGTTCGGACACGCTGTAACACCAGAACCACAATATACGATTGTTTCCTTCTCTTTATCAAGATTTTGGAAACGCCCTTGCTGTTCCTCTTCGTTTTTAAAGTGTCCCGATTCTAAAATTCCATCTTTCCAAAAATAGTTTACTGCCGTCGGAATATGCCCTGCCTTCGAATCAACAAGCTCTTCCGCACCTGCATAACGTTTCGGCTCTCTAGAATCAATTAACGTAATATCTATACCTGCATGAATATTCTCTCTGACCGTTTCCATCGTTACAAGCATATTTTCTTGTATTTCCGGTATAAAAGGTTTTCGTGCAATAAATGGGATATTCGACGTTGTCTGTAATCCATTCTCTTTCCAAGCTGGAAATCCACCGTCTAATATATACACTTTCTCATGTCCTACATAGTTTAATAACCACCATAAACGAGAAGCCATTGCACCAGCTTGACTGTCATACGCAATCACTGTTGTATGTTCATCAATCCCAGCCTGTGAAAGCTTGTCTGCAAACTGCTCTATATTCGGTAATGGATGGCGACCACCATGCTCTATTACAGAACTTGATAAATCTAAATTTAAATCAAAATATAACGCATGGGGAATATGTTCTTCCTCATACTTCTCTTTACCCCAATTTGGATTCGCTAAATCAAAACGACAATCGACTATACGGACATGTTCATCTTCTAAATGCTCACGCAACCATTCGACTGTAACAATCATCCTTAACGCCCTTCTTTCTCGTTCACGCGACCTACATACTCCATAACCATATCTGTTGTAACAAGTTTACGCTGCGGCGCAACGCCGCGTTTTGCAAGGTCATTAATTTGCTTTGTTACCATATTAATTGCATCAACTGAGAAATGTTTTCCATTTGATGCAAGTGCGATCGCAGCCTCAATCGCTGCTTCGCGTTGCGCATCTAATTGTAAAAATATTTTTACAATCTCATTTTGTTTACGAGAATGTGCTGTAATTGCTTTATGTACTTCCATCTTCTCTTCCCCCTAAATAATTTATACTTATTTGTTTAATTTCATTGCAAGCCGAATCATATCACGACATACAATTCCATTTTCAATAATCTCTTCTTCATAATGCTTTGAAAAGTAATCAAAATCAATAGAAAAAATACGAAATCCACATTTTTGATATAACGTAAGTTGTGAAATGCTAGAATTACCTGTACCAACTTCAAGCTTGTACATATTATATTCTTTAGCTTTTTCTATTGCATGCAACAATAACCCCTTACCAATACCTTTTCCTTGCATATGTTCTACAACCGCAATATTCATAATTTCCATTGTCCTTGGTCTTGTTTCCAAAAGCACATATACACCGATAATTCTTTCTTCTTGTTTAGCTATATACGTAAATCCTCTCTGTACATATGCATCAATTTGGCTCTCACTTGGATCAGCAAGGAGCAATAAAGATTTCGGTATAGCTTCTTTCGAAATACGCTCAATTACAACAGACATAAAAATTCCCCCTTCCCTATTGTTCTAAACCCCCCTTGTCTACCATAGATAATAGAAAGGAGGGATTCACCATGGACAACAATGAGAAAAAATGCAACGTCATCTCTATTGATGGAAAGAAAAAGAAGAGCGACACATATTCCTATCCAAAATTAGTAGTAGAAAACAAAACGTATGAATTTTCTTCATTCGTCTTATGCGGTGAAACACCAGACGGCAGACGCTTAGTTCTTACCCATATGATTTCTACTGATGAGTTTGCAGGGTTTGTAAAATCTTTAGATACTGTACTACAAAAGAAAATTGAACGAATCTTTTTTTCATAACGGCTATTTACTATAAATTTCTTTTTCAATTTCTACTAACTGCTTTTGTAGCTCTTCTTTACTTTGCTCATATAGTGATACATCAATTGTTTCAGCTAATGCGAATAATATACTTTCATAATAATTCTCAACATCTTGTTGCATCACTTTTTGGAATAGGTTCCATTTTGCATCCCACTCTTGCTTATAATGATGAACGAATAAATCTTCTTCATCAGCTACATAGTTTGATACGAAAGGTTCTAACACTCCTTTAGCGTCTTCTTGCATAAAAGCTTTATCATTTTTTTCAAAAAAGCTTTTTTCATTTTTAAAATGTGCTAGTGCCTTTTTAAAATCTTTTATTTCTATTGAAGGAAACGGCTCTTTATGTGTAATAACTTTATATTCATAATCCACTGTTCCACCCATAGAAATCGATTCATTTTCCACTTTGCAATTCACAACAATTTCATCCTTTGCACGCTTCATCGCTTCATCTATCCATTTTTCAAGACGTAATGATGTCGCACGCATTTCTTGTAATAAATCATGTTGAATAAATGAAACTAATTCCATTACACATTGTTGCAACTGCATTTTCACATTCCCATCTGTTCGTAACGACGCCGGATTAATAAATTCAGTAAACACATCGTTATAGCGTAAAAATAGACGTTGGTGTACATAGTAAAGCAGTTCTTTCACTTCATTTTGCATTGCTTGCTCTTCAGCAAGTACACTATATGATGAAATAATATGAAGTAGCTGATTACGCTCTGCTTCATATTTTTTTGTTTGCTTCTCTTTCTCATCATTTCCCTGCTTTGCGCCATTTATCATATTTACAAGAAGCTGATTCGCTCCTTGCAATGTACCATATAAAGCATGCACAGATACAAGCATTAAATCCCTCATCATAAAGGACGTAAATGATTCTTCAAACTTAGTAATCCCAGAGTTTTGTAAAATACCATACTTTTCTTTATCAATACTTTTCCCTTGCTTTTCTTCAAGCGCACATAAACTTGAAATTGCAAATAAACGTGGATTTCTAATACCGTATTGCAAGAGCTGATCCGCAATATAACCTTTTACCATTTCAAGTTCTTCTTCGGATTGTGCTAAATCGGCAGCATTTATTAAGAAGAACATTTTATCAAGTGCAAATGTATCCTTTACACGACCGAGCTGAATTAAAAACTCACGATCTGCACGAGAGAAAACATGATTATAGTATGTTACGAATAAAATAGCATCTGCGTTTTTAATATACTGGAATGCAACATCCGTATGGCGAGCGTTAATAGAATCCGCCCCTGGTGTATCTACAAGAGCTACTCCTTGCCTTGTTAAAGCGCAATCATAATAAAGCTCCATATGCTCAACAAAGCATGATTTTTCTTCATTAGCTACATAATCAGAGAACTCCTCTAACGTAACTTGTACTTGTTCCCCTAAATGATTAGCAACTGCCTCATATCCTTTTTGTACCGCTCGTAAAAAGCTAAATGTTGTTTTTTGCTTCCCGCTTGGTGAAGGATATTTCATAATTTTATCAATTTGCGTTAACGCTTCTCCCAATGTAGCAATTTCATAGTGAAACATTTTATAAACAGCTTTCATATCTTCTAACAGCGCTTGCTCTGACTTAAACTGGACAATTACCGTTCCATGTGGTTTATCTTCTGTAACTGGCAGAATTTGATTTATTGTTGCTGTCGTTGGGTTTGGCGATACAGGAAGTACCTTTTCACCGAGCAATGCGTTAGCAAATGATGATTTCCCAGCACTAAAAGCTCCAAATAACGCTACTGTAAATTGCTTCGTTTCTACACGCTGTCTTTTTCCAACTACTTCTTGCTGTAAATGTTTCAGTGTAGGCAATGGATCTAATATCGTTTCAGCTTTCTTCACTTTTTCTAATATACGCTGAATATTTAAAGCTTTCGTTCCTTTAATCTCTTCTTCACTAGCCGCTACGTTATCATTTACAATTTCTTGCTCTTGTAGTGTAAACTTCTCACTAACAACTTGTTTTTTACTTTGTAATATTTCGTCTATTTGCAATCCATCTGGTATAGAAACATGTTCATTCCAAATATCTCCTAAATAGCTCTCATATTCCTCATACTTCTTAATATATTGTAATTTCGTTTCTTTTGCTGTTTGTAACATCGTGTGTTTTTCAATTTCTTCTTCAATACGAGCAATCTCTATCTTCACTTTCTTCTGCAATATACCCGTACTTTTCCCGAAAATTTGCTGAGATTTCATAAAGTATCTTTTCTTTAACTCATTTGCAACGTCAGCAGTATAAAGAAGTAAGTAATCACCGGTAAATCCAGCCCCTTGTTTAATTGTTTCAGCCAACACTTCCGGTCCGAAAGCAATCTCTAACGCATATATGTCTTTCCCTATTTCTTCTGTAAATAACCCTTCTTCTTTTAAGAAGGCTACAATAAATTCTTTCACATGAAAATCAAGTTGCGTTTCAACAGTCTTTTGAAGAGCAAAATAAAAAGCATCTACACGTCTCTGTTTTTCTTGCTCCGTCTTTCCTTTCGCAAATAACAAACCAACTTTAAACTTCGTTAATTTCGTTTCTAAATATTCATTTGCCAATTCTCTCATTTCAAATGGCATTAAATACGCGTTATCTAATATGGCTTGTAAACCTTTTATAAATTCATTTCTCGCATCAGATTCTTTACTAGCCGCGCGATTTTTATTTTCAGTTAACTCTTCCTTTTTTTCAACTATCTCTGAAAGTGACAGTGGTGATGTTAATTCTTCTTCATATTTCATAAGATGTTTTTCATTTTCAGAAAGAATAAACGAACAATGTTCTTGCAGTAAATATTCTGTTTCTCGCTCCATTCCCTTTCTTACATACTGCTCTTTTTCTTTCATGATAGAAAAAATTAATGCTTCTAAACTTTGAATTTCATTGTATGGATGATTCATCATTCGCAATGATGTATAAAAAATACCATCTACTTCAATATCCCAGTTAGAAAAAGAATGTTTTACACTATCTCTATACTCTTCAAACGATATCTCATTTGCTTTATGTTTATCTATTTGGTTTACAATGAGATAAACCGTTTTATTACGTTGTTTCAATTCTTTAACAAATTGTAAGTTAACCTCTGATTGGACATGGTTATAATCCATCATATAGAAAATAACATCTGCTAGATGCAGTGTTGATTCTGTCGCTAATTGGTGGGCATCATCCGTAGAATCAATTCCGGGCGTATCAACTAACATAACCCCATCAGGAATTGGCGCATCATTTCGATAAATATGAACACCAATTACTTCATCACCGTCTTTACATATTTGTTTTAATTCTTCTGCTGAATATGCGCCGTCATATTCATACTGTTCTCCAGACTTAATCGTTACAACAACGCGATCAGATCCCTTTTCAATTTTAACGACGTTAGCACTCGTTGGAATCGGACTTGTCGGTAATAATTGCGCTTTATATAGGTGATTCATCATTGTCGATTTCCCCGCAGAAAAATGACCACAAAAAGCTAGCATAAGCTGCTCTTGTTTATATTTTTGAATCACTTCAAACAACTTCAAACTATTCTCTGCATCACCGTTTTTTTGCCACTCTTCATAAAAACAAACAAGTTTTTTCATACCGTTTGTCTGTACTATGTTTGTCATCCCCTTGTTCCCCTTTATCCAAGATGTATATACTTTATCCCGCTATTTGTGGGCAGTAAAAGCCTGTTTCGTGCGGGCTAATAATCAGTGAGAGATAGACCTCCCCGCTGATTAAAGTTTCACTTTATTATCATACTAAATTTTCAGCATATTCACATCAAAAATAAAAAATCCCTTTCATTCTTTTTACAAATGAAAGGGATTTTATGTAATATTATTCATTTTGTTGTTCCTACTCCATTTAATACATACTTTGTAACACCAACATATATAGCAATCGTTCCTGCAACAAGTGCATACACCATATTAATACACCAACCTTTTGATAATGATTATCACTTTTAAATACATTTTACCATTAAAGAGAATCATTATCAACAATTTTCTAAAAAAGAAAGCTCCTTCGGGAAAAGGAGCTTTACTGCCTGTTTTGAAGAAGTTTAAAACTTGCTGTGCACTCTTATTATATCTCATAATACACATCTTAACAGTTTTAAAAATTGGAAATCTCCCCTATCCCCTCCCTCTTACATTTTGTATAATAAAGTGAAACTGTAATTAGTGGGGATTTTTCCCATCACCACTAATTATTAGTTGAACAAATCGGGCTTTTACAAGCAGTTGATCTCCCACCTAACTTCCTCGTATTCACTTAATTTTGAGGTGGGAGTCTTACTGCTTGTTAATGCAGGATAAAAGGGAATTACTTAACAAGGAGGAAAATAATGACACAAGATCTTTCACAAGGCGAGAGGATACACTCAATTGATATTATTAGAGGAATAGCTGTACTCGGTATTTTTCTTGTTAACTGGCCAGTTATCGCTGGTGTTGATTCTCGAGACATTTCCGGCGTTTATGATGGATTAGACAGCTATATTCGCTTGTTTTATGACATGTTTATTCAAACGAAGTTTTATACTATTTTTTCATTTTTATTCGGATTAGGTTTTTATATCTTTATGAATCGTGCTGAGGCGAAAACAGATCGTCCGAAAACTTTATTTGTTCGCCGCTTGCTTATTTTATTATTATTTGGGTTCTTGCATTACGTTCTTTTATGGGACGGGGACATTTTACATAGTTATGCAATCGCTGGATTTTTCTTATTTCTATTTTATAAGAGAGAGCCACGTACTATTTTAATATGGTCAATTGTACTATTAAGTTTCATACAATTGTTCACATTATTAGGTTCTCTTCTAATGGCACTAGTGCCGTTAAATGAATTAGACCTTTCCTCAGCAATTATACCGTTAGAAAACTGGGGCTTACAAATCGAAGACAGATTCCATTCATTCTATTCGGAAGCAATAGGAAACAGTTTCATTATGCTTCCTGAAACACTAGGGTTGTTTTTACTCGGATTATACGCTGGTAAAAAAGATATTTTCCGTCGTGCAAAAGAATTAGATCCAAAACTAAAAAAATGGCAAATTATTATGTTCATTTTAACATTGCCGATGTGGTTTATTATGATTCACTTCTTTATTAACAACCAACCTTATACACCATTTACCCTTATGGGCATTACGATGATAAGCGGAAAAACATTATTCATCTTTTACATTTTCACACTCATGCGCTTATTACAAAAAGAAAGATGGCAAAAATTATTACGCCCATTCCAATATGTCGGACGAATGGCGTTAACAAATTACATCACCCATACCATTGTTACGTTACTTGTATTCGGTCTATTTTTCAAAAATTATTATCCCGCTCCGTTATGGGTCGGACCACTATTTTGTATCGGTTTCTATACGTTACAAATCTTCATTAGCCGCTGGTGGCTTTCTCGTTATCAATACGGACCACTTGAATACATTTGGCGCCTTGGTACGTACGGTAAGATGATGCCACTTAAAAAGAAAAGCAAGGTCTCATAATGAGACCTTGCTTTTCTATGCTTCTCTTACTGCACTTTGCATCGGAACTGGCTCTTCTTTTACTTTACGCTGCGGCACCATATTAAATACAATATTTAAAAGTACTGCTGATGCACTTCCAAGTACAATTCCGTTATCGGTTAAAATACGAATATTTTCCGGAAGCTGTGAGAATAACGTTGGAACGACTGTAACACCAAGTCCGATTCCGACAGAACATGCAACGATTAATAAATTCTCTTGTTTTCCAAAATCAACACTGCTTAACATTTTAATACCATACGCCATTACCATGCCGAACATTGCTAACATCGCACCGCCAAGTACTGATTTCGGAATAATTGTTGTAATGGCTGCGATTTTAGGAATAAACCCAAGAGCAATTAACATACCACCACAAGTATAGATAATAACGCGATTTCTTACTCCAGTTAATTGAACAAGGCCTACGTTTTGAGAATATGTTGTGTATGGAAATGCGTTAAAAATACCACCTAGAACCATTGCTAATCCTTCTGCTCGATAACCTTTTGTTAATTCTTTTTCACCGATCTTTTTATTGCAAATATCAGATAATGCAAAATATACACCTGTTGCTTCCACAATCCCTACGCAAGCAACGAGAATCATCGTAATAATTGGCGTTAATTCAAATGTTGGTGTACCGAAGTAAAACGGCTGAATACCGTGGAACCAATCTGCCTCTCCAACCGCTTGCAAGCTTACTTTCCCCATAAATGCTGCAACGATTGTACCGAATAAAAGACCAAGTAATATAGAGATTGAACGGATAAATCCGTCAAAGAACCGATACATAATAATGATAAATAATAAAACACCAAATGCTAAAGCTAAATTTTCTAGACTTCCGAAATCTTTGCTTCCAACTCCTCCAGCCATATCATTAATAGCTGCTGGAACAAGTGTAACCCCAATGACTGTAACGACAGATCCTGTTACAACAGGAGGAAACAGTTTTACAAGTTTCCCAAATAATTTCGCGAAAATAACAACAAATAATCCCGCAGCAATAATTGCTCCATATATAGAGGACACGCCGTATTGTTTACCAATTGCAATCATCGGTCCAACCGCTGTGAATGTACAACCAAGTACAACCGGAAGCCCAATACCGAAAAAGCGATTTGATAATGCTTGTAAAATCGTTGCTACGCCGCACATTAATAAGTCAATCGATACTAAATACGTTAATTCTTGTTGATTTAAACCAAGTCCCCCGCCAACAATAAGCGGAACAATAATTGCGCCAGCGTACATGGCAAGCATGTGCTGAATGCCAAGCGATGCAATTTTAAATGGGTGCTGCTTCATCGTTAGTTCACCTCCGCAGTTTCTTGCTGTACAAATGTAACTGTGCCGTTATCAAGTGATGCAATTTCTGCTAGTGATTCAACACGAACTCCCTGTTCACGCAGTTTCTTTCCTCCATCTTGAAATGCTTTTTCAATAACAATGCCAATTCCCGCAATACTTGCCTCGGCTTGCTCTACTAAACTTATTAAACCTAAAGCAGCCTGACCATTTGCTAAAAAGTCATCAATAATTAATACATGATCATTTTCATCAATATGATTTCGAGATAATGAAATCTCGTTCGTTTCTTGTTTTGTAAATGAGTATACTTTCGCAACATACATATTATCTTGTAACGTTAACGATTTACGCTTTCTTGCAAAAACTACTTTTACACCAAGCTCTAAAGCAGCCATAACCGCTGGCGCAATGCCTGAAGATTCAATCGTCACGATTTTTGTAATGTTCTCTTCTTTAAAACGCTTAGCAAATTCTTTTCCGATTTCTTGCATAAGTACTGGATCAATTTGATGATTTAAAAATGCATCTACCTTTAATACATCACCAGATAAAACCTTTCCTTCGTTCAAAATCTTTTCTTGTAATACTTTCATGTTAGTTCCTCCTCTTATGCAAATAAAAAACTCCAAAAGCCGCCACCACTCGTTACAAGTGAGAGACGTGCTTTTGGAGTTTCGCAAAAAAGAATGCTAAACAAGCAAATATATTCGTCCTCACTCATAGTCAAAGTATTTACGGTACTTCGGTAGAAACTTGCAGGCCATATCCCCGCGATTATATGAGTGTAGCTAACTTATTTATTTATAGAAGGATTATAACGCACTTTTTTCACTTTGAAAAGCATTTATCGAAAAAACACGTACGAATTTTATGAAAACACCGTTTTCGTTCGAGTTTTCCCAACTTTCACATTTCATATTACAACGTCGTTAATATGATAGGACCATCCTTCGTAATCGCAATTGTATGCTCATATTGTGCAGATAATTTCCCATCCATCGTCCGTGCAGTCCATCCGTTTAAATCTACTTTAGAATATCGCATACCGGCATTTACAATAGGTTCAATTGTAATTACCATTCCTTCTTGTAATTCTGGTCCTTGCCTTGGCTTACCAAAATGAAAAATTGCTGGTTCCTCATGAATTTCTTTACCAATTCCGTGTCCCGTAAAGTCTCTTGCAACAGAAAACCCTTCAGAAGCTACATAACTTTCAATTGCGTATCCAATATCTCCAACATGGTTACCACTTATCGCTTGCTCAATCCCTTTATATAAAGCACTCTCTGCTACTAACAATAACCTTTTTGCTTCATCAGAAATATCTCCAACTATATACGTCCATGCAGAATCCGAAAGCGCACCATTTAAATTTACTACCATGTCAATTGTTACAATATCTCCTTCACTTAAAGAAACATCTGTTGGAAACCCATGACACATTTCATTGTTTACAGATGCACATATTGCGTATGGATAATCGTTATACCCTTTCTGTTCGGATCTGGCACCATGCTCTTCTAAATATGCTTCAACAAACGTATCAATTTCTTGTGTAGTGATACCTGGTTTCATCATTTTTGCAATTTCTCTATGACAAGAAGCTAGTAACTTCCCAGATTCATGCATCAAATCTATTTCATTTTTCGTTTTAATTGTAATCATACTACCTCTCCTTACTAAACTTGCTATTTGCTACTAAAGTTCAATCATACACACCCTCTTCCAAAATTTCAAAACTTCTAACTACATCAAAATAAAAAAACAGAAGCCCCCTTCTGTTTCTTAATCATTTTTACATATATAATTCATTTTCAAAAACTCAAAACAGCTGCCATTCGTTTTTTGAATAAACGTCCCAACTGCTTCGAACCCTGCTTTTTTATATACTTTGATTGCCCTTTCATTAAATGCCGCTACTGATAATGTTATATAGTCACATTTATATTTTTCTTTACTAAAATCTAATCCAGCTTTTACGAACTGTAAACCTAATCCATTGCCTGTTATATCAGGTCTCATTCCAAGGCCTATATCAACCGTTTGATTATTTATTTTACAAAAACTAAAGAAGCCAATTATAATATCGTTTTCTTTCACGACAAATGTAGTATTCCCTCTCATATGAGCATTTAAAAACTCCACTAAATCTTCTTGATCTGCCTCTATATCATAAAAAGAATACTCCCCTTCATAATGCCAGTTGTATGCAATTTCTTCTGCTTCCGCTTGCGGCATTACTGTAAACATATAGTCCATTTCTCTCACTCCCTCATAAAAAAGAGCTGCAATTAAGCAGCTCCTGTTTTATAACTCATAAATCTCTTTATATTTAGCTTCTAAATAATCAGCTAAGTAATTTGCATTTAAACCTTCACCTGTCACATCTTTTAAAATTTCAAGTGGTTTTTTCGTTTTGCCGTATTGGTGAATATTCTCTGTTAACCATTCACGAATTGGTGTCACGTTTCCTTCTTCTAATAATACATCAAAGTTTGGAATATCCTTTAGCATCCTATGTTTAAATTGCGCTGCATACATATAACCAAGCGCATAAGATGGGAAATATCCAAATGAACCACCAGCCCAGTGAACGTCTTGTAATACACCTTGTGCATCATTCTCTGGACGAATACCTAAATACGTTTCCATCTTATCATTCCATGCCGCTGGTAAGTCCTTTACTTGCAATGTGCCATCAAATAATTCTTTCTCCAGCTCATAGCGAACCATAACATGAAGCGGATATGTAAGTTCATCGGCTTCTATACGGATAAAGGATGGTTTTGACTCATTAATCGCATCATAAAACTCGTCTACTGATACACCGTCAAATTGACCGTCACTATATCGCTTTAACAAATCATAGTTTTTCTTCCAGAACGACTTATTACGGCCAATGAAGTTTTCAAAGAATAACGATTGTGACTCGTGAATTCCCATTGATGTTCCACTGCAAAGTGGTGTTCCTTCTAGTTCCTCTGCAACATTTTGCTCATATACAGCATGACCACATTCATGAATCGTGCCGAAAACAGCCATACGGAAGTCTTTCTCATCGTAACGAGTCGTAATACGAACATCCCCTCTATTTAATGTAATTTCAAAAGGATGTACCGTTTCATCAAGACGACCCGCTTCAAAGTTATAGTTCAATTGTTTTAATAACTCTAAAGTAAAATTCTTTTGTTTTTCTTTTGAAAAATGTTCGGATAAAGCATTTGTTTTTAATTCTTTTTTAGACTCAGAAATTTCTTTCACAAGCGGAACGATACGTTCACGTAGTTGACCAAATACATGATCTAACACTTCTACTGTGATTCCTGGCTCATACATGTCTAATAGCGTGTTATATTTGTACGTTTCGTAACCCCAATATGTAATAAACTTCTTTTTGAATTCAACAATTTTTTCTAAATACGGACGGAACATTTCGAAGTCAGATTGTTCGCGAGCTTCTTCCCATACACTTTCCGCTTTCGCTTCTAATTTCACATACGCTTCATATTCCGCTTGTGGAATTTTCTTATTTCTATCATATTCTTTACGACACTCTTCAACCATTTTCTTTGTCGTTTCAGAAAGTTTATTTTCAACAATTAAAGATTCTAGTTCAGTTAAATAGTTCCCCATCTCATCTGAAGTCGA
Source organism: Bacillus altaicus (assembly GCF_042136375.2). Lineage (NCBI taxonomy): Bacteria > Bacillati > Bacillota > Bacilli > Caryophanales > Bacillaceae > Bacillus > Bacillus altaicus. The sequence goes on from NZ_CM143394.1 coordinate 3,898,789, forward strand.
CATCGCAAACACTTCGGATGAAAGCATTCCTATTACTTCTGAACGCTGGTCTACTCCTTGTTTTGGTGCACCTGTTCTTAAATCCCAAAACATTAAGCTTAATGCTTCTCCATAATTCTCTATCTTCTTCACATATGCTAAAAATTGTTTTTCTACTTCATATGTAGCAACTGTCATAGTATAAAAAACCTCCTTTTTCTACCTCAACCTTATTTCGACATTAAAACATAAATTCCTTTTCTAATAGAAAAAAAGCTTGGCAAATGCCAAACTTTTCCCTACAACATTTTTTCGCTTAAAGTACTTTTCCTTCTACCGGAAGCACTTTCTTCACTGCTTCTATCACTTTTTCATCTTCATTATCTGATAAGAATAATGATATAGCACCTTTATCTTCACTTGTACGAATTAAACGTCCAATTCCTTGGCGAAGACGTAAAATCATATAAGGCACATCTACGTCCCAAAATGGATCATTCACATGTTTACGCTTCGCCTCAAACACAGGATCGTTTGGAGGGAATGGTAATGACCAAATAATAACATGTGATAATGATGAACCTGGAATGTCTAAACCTTCCCATAAATGAACGGCACAAAGTACAGTCTCTTCTTCATTTTGGAAACGAGAAACGAGCTGACTAATTTCTTGATCACCTTCATATAGGAACGGAACTGACATTTGCTCTTTACTTACATATTCTTTAAACGCTGCAAGTTCTTGCGTTGTACGGAATAATACGAGTGTACGTCCATTTGTTTTTTGTATATTTTCAAGTGTATATTGACACTTTCTTTCCCATTCATTTTCTTTCGTATACGGAAGTAAGTTTACAGTCATTTGCTCTTCATAATCAAACGGCGAAGCAACTGAGAATGATAAGTAATCTTTTACCCCTAGACTATTTGCAGTAAATGCGAACGAATCATTGTCAGATAATGTCGCAGAAGAGAAAATATACGGAATCTTCTTCGAGAATACTTTTTCTTGTAGCACTTCTTCAACTGCACGCGGCATAATAACTAACGTAAAGGCACCATCACCTTCTTCACCCCATGTAATTACATTTTTCTCGTGCATGAAAAGACGAAGTGAATGCTCTAACACATCTAAATGCTCATCAACAATATTTAAATCGTATGTGTTTACTGTATGCATTTCACTTTCAAATACTAATGCATCACCGACTTCACCGATTTTCGCATAAAGTCTTTCTGCCTCAGCAGTTACCTTTTCTGTCACAGTAATTTCTAAACGATCAGAACCTTCAATTTCCTTTTTATTCTCTTGTAGTACCCCAAAGAATTGTTCAGTTTGCCAAATTGTTTCTTCTACTAAATGTGCGAACTCTTCACGAATATCGTTTTGTAATAATCTCGTTAAAAGTTGCTCCATCATCGTTTGCTTTAAACGGTATGTTAAAGCTTTTTGCGCTGCATACTCTACAAGATGTCCTTCATCGAATACAACGCAGCTACTTTCAGGTAACAATGGCATTTGCCCTTCACGTTTACGTGCATCATATGTCCAAATATGATCCATATAGAAATCTTGAGAACAAATAATTAAATCTGCAGCTTTACGATAATGTTCACGAGAAAGTGTTTGACCACAACGATGACGAGAATCACAAGTGAAGCAATCTTGGAAGTAATCCCAGTTTACCTTTGACCATTCCTCGTCATTTAACAGTGGAAATTCTTTTCGATCACCATAGTGAGTAAAGTTCTGCATCGTACCATGATCGAATACGAACTGAGGTAATTCGTAATATACATCTTCAATTACTTCTGGAGCTCGTCCACTCATAACATCTTCAAGTTTACGCAAACATAAATAATTATCCATTGATTTCGCAAGTCTAACATCAACAGATAGCCCTAATGCTTCAGATAACTTAGCGATGTCTCCTTCTTCTTTCACAAGCTGCTCAATTAACGTTTCATCTGCACAAGCGATAATAGCTGGCTTCCCTGTATAACGTGCATAACAAATTGCATATAGAAGATATACAATTGTTTTCCCTGTTCCTACACCTGCTTCTGCAAACATAACTTTCTTCTCTTGGAAAGCACGTTCTAACTGAAACGCCATAAAAATCTGTTCATCACGCTCTTCAAAGCCTTTTTCCGGAAGAATGTCGTAAAACACATCTCCAATCCACTCATTCAACTTATCATAAAAATTATCTTGTTTCCCTACTTCAAATGGTAACCTATTCTCAGTAAACATCCTTAGCCTCCAACCAAACAATTTTTCTATAAAAAGATATAGCAACTGCTACTCACATGTGTGCAGCCACTTTCCCCTGTTGCAATACATAGAAATACACGAAAAAAAATTTTCCTTTCGAAAAAGGAAAATTTTTTTCTATATTAATGACTTTAAATACCGTTTATCAATCGCTGTTTCATGTGAAAGAGCTGACAAATATTCTTCCTGCGCTTTTTGTATTTCATCTACAATCGCACCTTGACTATCCACTTCTTTTCCGAGCTCATCATACGTACGGTGAATAGCTTTTTGAATCATTGATAATTGGAAACTATCCATATCACTTCCTCCTTTACGCATTACATAATAGCCAGTATATGCGCGCTGGAGGAGTTTTATACTATGAATTACGCGGTGGACGTTTTCCGAAGTATTGATAGTAATCTGTACGGATAAATCCGTTAAACAGTTTACGCTTTTTCGATGCATCTTTTCCGTAACACTTCTCAAATGCTTCATAACTTGTTAATAAATACATTGACCACGTATCTAATGGGCGGAATACCTCTCCCGTTTCTTTATATAATTTTTCAACAAGCGCTCTTTCACTTAAACGTTCTCCGTATGGAGGATTCGTTACAACATAGCCATATTCCTCTTTTGTCGTGAAATCTTTTACTTGCATTTGTTTAAATGATATAAGGTCCCCTAATCCAACTTCATCTGCGTTATCTTGGGCAACTCTTATCATACGGTGATCGATATCTGATCCAATGATTTGCAATGATTGATTATAATTTGCTAAATCTTCAGCTTCTTGACGAGCTTCGCGCCAATTTTGTTTACCAACCCAGCCCCATTCATCCGATGCAAAGCCTCGGTTAAATCCTGGTGCGATATTTTGTCCAATTAATGCAGCTTCAATTGGAATTGTACCAGATCCACAGAAAGGATCAACGAAAGGACGATCCGGCTTCCAGTTTGTTAACTTAATTAAAGACGCAGCTAATGTTTCTTTTAAAGGCGCTTCACCTTGCTCAAGACGGTATCCACGTTTATGAAGACCTACACCACTCGCATCGATTGTTAATGTTGCAATATCCTTGAGCATTGCAATTTCAATACGGAATAACGGACCATCTTCTTCAAACCAAGTTGTGCGTCTATACGTTGTTTTTAATTTCTCAACAACAGCCTTTTTAACGATACGTTGGCAGTCTGAAACGCTAAATAATGTTGATTTTAAAGATTTCCCAATAACAGGGAATTCTCCGTTCTCTGGAATATAATCTCCCCAGTTTAACGCTTTTGTTTTTTCAAATAACTCATCGAATGTTGTTGCTTTAAATTCGCCGACTTTAATTTTCACACGGTCTGCAGTACGTAACCATAAATTCGTACGACAAATCGCTTTTTCATCCGCTTCAAACGTCACCTTTCCGTTTTCCACTTCACATTCATAACCAAGATCGCGAACTTCTCGGGCAACTAACGCTTCAATACCCATTGCCGCTGTTGCAATTAAAGTAACTTTTCCCATTTATATTCACCTCTTATGTATAATCAAACAATAATTAATAACATGTTGTCCTATTAATTATCACATATCACGAAGAATATTCTCATTTACCATTTTAACTCACAACTTATAAATTCATACAAATAAAAAGCCCTCCTCTAACAAAGGAGAGCTGAGTTATTTCATAGTTGGTTCATAACGTTCTGTAAGCCATGTTCTGTTCCTTTGTACTGCAAACGGCCCACGCCTCGTACTCCGGTGGTAATCATCTATCTACAGGTTATGAAAACCTGTCCTTTCCCATCGTTCATTTCCTTGGAAAAGATTCCCCTACCATTATTTGGGTTTCTCGCTCGTGGGGTTTACCTCGTTCCACTCCTATCATTTCTTCAAGGACTTCGTCACTGTGGCACTTTAAAGGTAGTCAAACCATATCCGAAAGGACTTAGGTTTTTTCCCTGCCGTTAAACCAGCCTCACAGCCAGAATACCCTAGCTTATGACTTGGCTAGGCACGAACACTACAACCATCTCAGGCTGTGCGAGCATGGACTTTCCTCTACAACGTTGGCGTTGCAGCGATTACCCAAACGTTATGACAAACATTAGTATAGTGGAAACAAAAAGATTTTGCAATGTTTTTTTCTATGTAAAATGCTTTAACCTTTTTACCACCTTACATTATTCGTATAACTTACTTCCAAATACAGCTTTTTCTAAATTAGATATACGTTTTAAAATATCCGTATTCGTATTGTTATATACAGGTTGTGCAACTGGTGTTTGTACCGGTTGTTGCGGAACTTGTGTTGCCGCTACTTTCTGCTCTTCTAATTCACGTTTCAAACGAGCATTTTGTTGTTTTAATTGATCAAATTCCTTATGAAACGCTTCATAATCTTTAATAATCATATCAAGAAACTTATCTACTTCTTCTTGTTGATAACCTCTCATACCTGTTTTAAATTCTTTTTCTAAAACATCTTTCGCTGTTAATTTAATTTTATCCGAAATCATTTTCTTCACCTCAAATTTTTGCCAAAGCTTTCATTAACTAAATTTTTTCAGAAACAATGCCTTTTGTCAATCAAATATACGAGTACTATATTACATCTTACTCTGCATTATTCCACTGTTCCTCTTCCATTATATCTTGTAAATCAGAAAAAAGAATGAAATAACTGTGATAATTTTCTATTTCTCCTTTTTTCTTAGCTGCTTCTACAATATATTTAGGGCTCCCAGACTTTTCTTCATCATATACAGCTAAAAGTGCATCGCTTTTTTCAATAAAAAATTGATTCTTTAATTTAAATTGCTCTGGGCTTTCGTACTTCCGTTTCGTAATACTATCAATGTGATCTGCTTGCGAAAGAATAAATTCGTAATATTCACGGTTATCTTCCTTCCAATTTTCTTCTTGTTCTAAAAAAGGAGTAAATACCGCTAATTTTAAATCTGGATATTCTACTTGAATTTCAAAAACAACTTCAGCAGCCCATAGCTCTACTCCTAACTGGCCGCTAATAATAACCCATTCCAAACCTTCTTCTACAAAAGCAGTTAATTTACGATGAATTGCCTTTTTTATACATTCTACTCCTGGATGATCATTTTTAAATATTCCAAGCTCAAATGGCTTATATCCTGTTACAGCAACAACTTTCATATCAACACTCCAATTACAAAAAAAGAACTAGCATTTCGCTAGTTCTAACATATCATTTACTTTTTAAACATTCCACCAACGTTTGGTCCTATATTTGGTCCAAATGGTGATACATTCGGTCCTGGTCCAAATGGTGATACGTTCGGTCCTGGTCCAAATGGTGATACGTTCGGTCCTGGTCCAAATGGTGATACGTTCGGTCCTGGTCCAAATGGTGATACGTTCGGTCCTGGTCCAAATGGTGATACGTTCGGTCCTGGTCCAAATGGTGATATTTGATGCCCATGGTGATGATGGCCATGACCGCATGGTCCACATCCTCCGCCGAATCCACCAACAGATCCTGGATCACCAGGGTCTACAACATTTACGTTCGAGTTTGTTTGTGGGAAGAAGTTTTGATTTTTAATTTGTTGATGATGTACGTGTGTTGTATGCGTTGGGAAAATGTGTGGCACCACCGTTGTTGAAAAAGAATGTGTTACGCACTGTTTTGCCGGATGAATGACAGGAGCAGTTGTACAAATAGGTCCTACAGGCTTATGCCCTCCAAAGCAAGGATGACAATGATGCATAGTTTTTTCTCTCCTCTCTCGTTAAGAAAATCTGATTACACTTTACAATATGAGAAAGGAAGTAAAGCCGCTTGTTATATATACCCATTTATTTCATGGAAATTTGTCTAGTATTCAATTTCATACGTAATACCTATTATAGACAACCCCCTAATATTATTTACCAAAAAAGCCCCCGACTTGCTTAACAATCCCTGTTACTTGATTCATCGCGTTCATCATTTGTCCAGCTGTGTTCATCATTTTATTTACATCGTAGTTACCATCTGATGATTTAAATTGTGAAACAAAACTAGAAAACTGACTTGGTTGCTGTTGCTTTTGTTTATTCATCGTTGGATATGGTTGTTTTGGTGGATAAAACATAGCTTGTTGATTTGCATATTGAGATGGCGACATGTAGTTTTGTGAATTCATATACGCTTCCTGTGGTTGATTCGTATACATTTGCTGCGGCTGACTCATATGCGCTTGCTGTGGTTGATTCATATATGCTTGCTGCGGTTGATTCATATGTGCTTGCTGTGGTTGATTCATATGTGCTTGCTGCGATTGATTCATATGTGCTTGCTGCGGTTGATTCATATGTGCTTGCTGCGATTGATTCATATGTGCTTGCTGCGGTTGATTCATATGTGCTTGCTGCGGTTGATTCATATGTGCTTGCTGCTGATTCCCAAACGACACTTCAAATGGTTGATAATAATTTTGGTTTCCATAATGAGGCTCGAAAGGATACATATTATATCGTAAATATGTATCCTCATTATATTGATACATATTTTGCTGTGCATATGGATTTGCTTGCTGATATACATTAGGTTGTTGAAACATGCATTCTCTCCTCCTTCGCATAAGTTTCTACATATAGAATATGTACCTATAAAATAAAATGTGTAACGGAGTATCTGTCTATTTTTGTCGGAAGTTTAAATTTTTAAAAAAATTAGAAAGTAAACCCTTCCATGCTATGATAATAAGGAAGAAGATTCTCATTGGGGAGGAATCAACATGGTATTAGGGGATTTAAAACAAGCGTTTTCTCAAAAAAAGGGGTATTACACTGAAAATTCGAATGAACTGTTAGACTTTGCGAGACATTGTTATCTTGAAGGAAAAGTATGCATATCAGATTACCGAACATTAATACGCGAGTTAGAAATAAACGGTGCAACAAAACCTACAACAGTGACAGAAGCATAAAAAAAACAAGAGGGTTTTCCCTCTTGTTACTTACATTGATCTACGATATTTTGCAAAGTATACGAAATAGCTTGATGAGTTTCAAAGAAACGTTTACCTTTTCCCTTATTAACAAAACATTGTAGCACATTAGTTTGCAAATTATCATACACTTGATCAATTTGTTGTACATGTATATACTTAGGTTGTTCTTCCTTTATCCACCTATAAGCTAATTCTTTCCACATCTCTAACTCCGCATCTACAATATCAACAAATGGCTTCATATCCTTATAAAAATCATATTCCGCCATTTCTCTTTTTTTCACATTCGCTTCATCATTATACTGCATTAACTTCTCCGAGGACTGGATTAATGCTTCATATCCCATTTTGTTCCCACCTTATTATGCACTCACTACGACGTTTTGAAATGTCTTTACCCAGCTCCCTTTTTCTTCGTGATGCACTAATTTATTTTCCATATGTTCTATATGCATTTCTGTTATTTCTATCTTATTGCATATTTTTTCACCTTTACCCTTTAATGCATGATTCATTCTAATCCCAATATTCATTTCCAGCAAATCGAGAGAACTTAACATTTGATCCATTTTTTTCATAATATCTTCCTTCTGAACCATCGCCATATTTAAAACGCCCCCTTCTTTGCCTTTCCTTTGTCATGTAATTTCGCCGATTGATTGATTACTCCTTCTCACATGACAAAACTAGTTGATATTCGTCAAAGAAATCATTTAGTATGCCATTTTTAGAAATGGTAACAATACAAAAAGGAGGTGTATTACGATGGCAAAAAATAAAAACGAAAAAAAGAAAAAGCAAAACAAACAACAAAATAAACCTGAGACTGGTAATCCAAAGCTTGATGGTCCAAATTTCCCCGCTACATAAAGTGAAACTTTAATCAGTGGGGTTTTGTTCATCCCCCACTGATTATTAACCTTCACCAATCGGGCGTTTACGGGCAGCAGGGCTCCCACCTAACTTCTTTGCTCCAGCCAAATTTTGAGGTGGGAGTTTTACTGCCGGCAAATAGCAGCTTAGAAAGTAATTTATTGTAGAGCATATTACTTTTAATAAAGAAGCCCCGCCTTCATTTAGGAAGGCGGGACTTCTTTATTATATCATGAACTCATCTATTCTTTTAACAAAACTACTTAATATAGAAAGAGTATGTATTTGTTCCCTCTTCTTTCTATACCATTCTGTTATATTAATTTCCCCCTTAGGTTTTTCAAGTGAAAATAAAGAATCTATTTCCAATCCTTCACTAAACCAATCTTTTTCAATTAATTTTTCATGAGTGACAATAGAATACACATCCCTAAGAGCCGGCGTACCTGATTTTCTAATTCCCCTTATATTACATTCATAATCCATCCTTGATCCTGTATGCCTAGTTTGCACTGCAAATTTATAAAAAGAAGCCTTATACTTTGAATGAAATAATAACCAAGCTAATTGCTTCCCCAGTTCTATACGTTTTTGCAACGTTTCAAATTGATAAACTGAAAATCCATACATTCCCCCTTCCACCATCGGAAAAATAACTGCACTAAGGTGAAATATTTCTTGAAATTTAAATAGTGCAGTATCAAATACATGTTTTTGAAAGTATGCATTCTCAATTACTGGTTTTTGAATTTTATTTTGTTCATTAATAATAAGTGCCGTCATAAGCCTATTTATATCTTTTTTCTCCCAAAACGCGATCCATTCTTTTTCCATAAAAATTGATATGTTGAAAAATTGTAACAAATGAAAGAGCGGCGCACATCTCTTTTTACTTTCCTCATACAGTAATAGTTGAGGAAATGCATCTAAGAAAATGAGCCAATTGGCTTTCTCATACAAATGAAATAATCGTCTCTTAACTGTTTGAGATAAAAGATTAGAATAATATTCCCCTTCTAAATCTGTCATGTTCCATCCCCCATTCCTTGAAACCATGCTTGCTAAAAAAGACCATCTAATTTCTCTATTTCTCAAATAATATTCTTGGTAAGATTGTGTACGTGAAATATTATCTACGTTAGCTACATCCGTTCTCTCCTTAATATTAAGAACTATAGCTTTTTCCTCTTCTGTACAAAAAATATCATTACGGCTCTGTTTAATTTTTTCGTAATCATTCCATCGAAACATGAGTAAGTCACCATACCTTTCTTGAAAAAGGTCACATCTTTTTTCATTTTTTGATATAATCACCTTTGTAAGTAAATCTTATCAAGTTGGGAGTGGACAAAATATGACCATTCGTTACCCAAATGGAAAAAGGTACGATCAAGCTTCACAACCTCATAAAACACCAATAAAAAAACATACTTACAGTAATAGAGGTATGTCCCTTGAAGAGGAATTGAATGAAACCAATCAATATTACTTAACCCATAATATTGCATGCGTACATAAAAAACCTACACCTCTTCAAATTGTAAAAGTAGATTACCCCGCTCGAAGTGCTGCAGTGGTAAAAGAAGCGTATTTCAAACAACCTTCTACAACAGATTACAACGGTGTATACAAAGGGAAATATATCGATTTTGAAGCGAAAGAGACTAAAAATAAAACCAGTTTTCCACTTCAAAACTTCCACCTTCATCAAATTGAACATATGAAGCAAGTAGTCGCTCATAATGGAATTGCATTTGTTATTATTAAATTTACACTTTTTGATGAATTTTATTTATTAGATGCAAAACATATTATTGCATTTTGGAATCGTCAAAATACTGGTGGACGTAAATCGATTACAAAACAAGAAATAGAAGAGCATGGGTCTTTATTATCATGCGGTTATCACCCTCGAATTGATTATATCCGCGTACTAGACACGGTTTATTTTTCGTGATAGAGTCATCACTAAGGCTCTTTTTTCGACTTTTGGGGGAGAGAATGAAAGGTAGGAGAAAGTATAATGTCAGATAATTATCGTTCTCGTACAGAACGAAATCATGTAAAAAATCAAACGAAAGAAACTCATAAAGAAGAAAAGCCAAAGAAAAAAGGTTCCTTTTTCAAGAAATTCCTTATAGGTTGTCTACTTCTTGGTATCGTCGGCCTCGTAGCTGGCGTTTCGGCTTTCTTTGTTATGGTAAAGGACGCTCCGAAATTAGACAAATCAAAACTTGTCAATCCTTTATCAACAAAATTCCTTGATAAAAACGGGAACTTCTTCTATGAATACGGTGCTGAAAAACGAACCCATGTTACTTACGATCAAATTCCCAAAGTAATTGAAAGTGCATTCCTTGCGACTGAGGATGCTCGCTTCTATGAGCATGATGGAATTGATTTTAGACGTACTGGAATGGCAATTATGGAAAATGTCACTGGTGGCTTTGGCTCACAAGGTGGTAGTACGATTACACAGCAAGTAGTTAAAAACTATTTTCTAACGATGGACAAAACTGCAAAGAGAAAAGTGCAGGAATGGTACTTATCTTATAAGTTAGAGCAACAGTACTCAAAACATGAAATTTTAGAAATGTACTTAAATAAGATTAACTTAGGTAATCGCTCTTATGGTATTTCAACAGCTGCCAAAAAATATTACGGCAAAGATTTAAAAGACATACAACTACACGAAGCTGCAATGCTCGCTGGTTTACCCCAAGGTCCTAACATTTATGACCCAACAAAACCAGATAACATTGATAGAGCAACGAAACGTCGTAATATCGTATTAACATTAATGAACCGACACGGGTATATAACGAAACAAGAAATGAATGATGCAATGCAAATCCCTGTAACACAAGGACTTCTTCCATCTTCAGAAGTGACTGAAATGAAGTATCAAGCATTTATAGATGCTGCTGTAAAGGAAGTTGAAAAAGAATACCCTGATGTAAATATCGGTTCAGATGGTTTAACGATTCATACAACACTTGATCAAGATGCTCAGGATTACGCTGAAAAAATTATGGATGGCAATCTCATTAAGTATCCAAACGATCAGTTCCAAGGATCATTTGTATTTATGGATACACAGTCTGGAGAAGTTCGAGCAATTGGTGCTGGGCGTAAAGAAAGTAAGTCTACTTTCAAAGGTCATAATATGGCAGTTGATTTAAAACGCCAAGTTGGTTCAACAATGAAACCAATTTTCGACTATGGTCCAGCAATTGAGAATCTTCAATGGTCTACTTATCATCAATTAAATGACTCTGATTACACTTACTCTAATGGCACAAAGATTAAAAATGCTACAGGTAATTTTAAAGGTGACGTTTCACTTCGTGAAGCATTGAAGAAGTCATTAAACATCCCGGCTTTAAAGACAGCTCAAACAGTTGGTCTTACTAAGTCACAAGAGTTTGCTGAAGGTTTAGGCATGACGTTTGAAAATGGAGTACATGAATCTACTGCAATTGGTAGTAACGATAGTTCTCCATTAGCAGTAGCAGGTGCATATGCAGCGTTTGGTAATGACGGTGTTTATAATAAACCTCACTTCGTAAAAGAAGTCATCTTCCCAGACGGGAAAAAGAAAAGCTTTAAACCGAAAGAACAACGTGCAATGCACGACTATACAGCTTATATGGTTACTGATGTTCTTCGTGACGTAGTAAAACCTGGTTCTGGCGGTACGGGGCCAACAGCATATGTTTCTGGATTCGACGTTGCTGGTAAAACAGGAACACAAAACTTTGATGCAAAAGATATAAAAAAATATGGCATCCCAGCTGATGCAAACAGAGATAGCTGGTTCGCTGGATATACACCACAATATACGATGGCTGTGTGGACTGGTTACGAAAAGAATGGTCCAGAAAATTACATTAGCGATCGTTATACTAAAATTGCACAACAAATGTTCCAAGTAATGATGAGCAAATTCGCTACAGATAAATCTCGTTTCGAACGTCCTTCTTCTGTACAAGAAATAAATGAAGAATTGTACGTAAAAGGTGCGAAAAAAGATGCAGTTAAACAAATTAAAGTAGATCCACCTAGTGGCCTTAATGTCGCTTTCGATGGCGCTAGCACAGTGACACTGAACTGGTCTGGACCATCATCAAATGTTGATGCATACGCAGCAAGCTATAAAGCTACTGACGGTTCTAGTGGTAGCTTATCAGTAAGCGGTACGACAGCTACTCTTGGTGGTATTAAACCAGGTGTTACTTACAGCTTCTCTGTAGTAGCGAAAAAGGGTACTGGAACAAGTCCTGCAGTTGGTGCATCCTTCACTGCGCCTGGCGGAACTCCAAATGCGGAAAAAACTGACGAAGAGGCTAAGAAGAAGGCTGACGAAGAAGCTAAGAAAAAAGCTGACGAAGAAGCACAGAAAAAGGTCAATGAAGATAAACTAAAACAAGAAGAAGCTAAGAAAAAAGCTGACGAAGATCAGCGCAAACAACAAGATCAACAACAACAACAGCAACAAGAACAACAACGTAAACAGCAAGAAGAACAACGTAAACAGCAAGAAGAAGCTCAAAAGAAGGCTGCTGACGAAGAGGCTAAGAAGAAGGCTGATGAAGAAGCACAGAAAAAGGCCAATGAAGATAAGCTAAAACAAGAAGAAGCTAAGAGAAAAGCTGAAGAAGAAGCTAGAAAAAAAGCTGAAGAAGAACAGCAACAACAACATACCGTAGGAGATACACCTCACGCAGACGGAAATGTTGTTACAACAGAGTCTTAATAAACAAAAAAAGAAGTCGGTTTCTCTTAACGAGAAACCGACTTCTTTTTTGTTATCATTTTCTTTACATATAGCTTTTCTATTTCGATATACAACTGTGCTAATTGAATATATGAATGGTAATTACTCGGTTTCTTTATAATAAATGAATATCGCTCCATAAAATTAACAGGTTGTACTTCCAATTTATTCGTATTTACTTGCATCTCGTTCAAACTATGAACAGGCTGCTCATTTAACCAATATATAACCGATAGAAAGTGAGCTGCAAAAAGAATCATCGGACCCTCAGCTTCTTGTTTTTTTCTGTTCCGAAATAGTGTAGCAATTTCTTCATGCTTGCTTTTCCATATATTTAACACCGCTGGAATACTTGTTTCAATTTCATTCCATGGCTCATATTGTCTTTCAATATCAAATATAAAGTAAGTATTTTGTATTATTTCTTCAAAAGATTGGTCTGTGTGATACGTAATCGAATTTGCACTCTCTTTAAAAAATGGTACGCACCGAAACTCTTTCGGTATTTCTATAACTCGCTCCACCCTTTATTTCCCCTTCATTCGTTTCTTTCCTTCGCGACATATTTCTAGTAATCGGCACTCTTCACATTGTGGTCGCTGCGCCTTACAGTAATAACGTCCGAAGAAAATCATACGGTGGTGTGTAACTCCCCACTCATCCATTGGAATTTTCTTCATCAACGTCTTTTCCACTTCTAACACAGAATCTTTCCATCTACAAATTGCTAACCGTTTACTCACTCTCTCTACATGCGTATCAACAGCAATCGCTGGAATCCCAAAAGCTACCGAAACAACTACATTCGCTGTCTTTCTCCCTACTCCTGATAACTTCGTCAGCTCGTCACGGTCTTCTGGAACTTTCCCGTTATAATCATCTAGCAACATCTGGCACAATTTTTGAATGTTTTTCGCCTTATTTCTAAACAATCCAATGGAACGTATATCTTGTTGTAATTCTTCTAAAGACACACTTAAATAATCTTCTGGTGTTTTATATTTTTGGAATAAGTTTTTCGTCACCTTATTCACAAGTGCATCTGTACATTGCGCAGATAATGCCACTGCGATTACAAGTTCAAATGGATTATCATGAATTAATTCACAATGCGCTTCTGGATACATATCCGCCATTGTATCTAAACAATAGCGAATTTGCGTTTTATTCAACATGTCTTTCCTCCTACATTACTGCTCCAACCAATTGTAAAAAGGCACTTTCCCAGTAAATTTTGTTTCTTGTTTTGTTGTTTGTTGTGTACGTTGCTGATTCGCTCTAAATTTTTGGCCTTGATTTTGCGCTTGCTCTATCGTTTTAATTCCGTTCTTTTTCCACTCAAATAAAATACGATCAATATACCGGAAATTAAGTTTACCACTCATAACAGCTTCCCTGAGAGCAGCTTGAATTAAATTCGGATGATGTTGATCTTGATCTTCCCACATTCCTAATGTTTCACATTCAAACGGTGAGAGCGGTCTTCCAAATTCTTTTTCAAATACTGTATATAAATTTACTTGAAGTTTCTTTTTTTCTTGCTGTTCTTCCTCTATTGATTCATCCATTAAAAAATGCAATATTTTTTCCCAAAGTGGTTGTAAAGAATAACTTTCACACATCATCGCTTCTGATCTTTGTCCACCTTCTAGCGCTAAAAAACCTTTTTGGATTAATGTCTGAATCACTTCCATACATTTCATTTCTGTTATCGTCATCCGCTCTGAAATCTCTGAAGGAGTCGGGAACGAATTACCTGATTCTAAAAATGTGTGTACATGAAGTACCACCATAAATTCCGTTTCATTTAAGCCTAGCTTTTTATAATGCATCATAAGCAATTTAGGAATTGCTATGCTTCCCTGTTCAAACCATTGTAACATCATTTTCTTTTTCATCACCAAACACCTCGTTCTCTAGTATAACACACCTTCAGCCATTTCTTTTTGCCACAATTCGTCAAAAAAACCTCCCTATATATAGGGAGGTTACTTGCCATTTACTATAAAAGACAGAAGATTACGCCTGTACTTTGCTTTTCATGAACGTATGAATTCGTTCTAATGCTTTCTCTACTTGCTTAAGAGATGTCGCATACGATAATCGAACGTTATTTGGTGCACCAAATCCTGTACCTGGAACAAGAGCTACTTTTTCCTCTTCTAATAATGCTTTTGCCCACTCATCAACTGTATCATACCCAGCTAACGCTACGGCTTCTTTTACATTTGGGAATAAGTAAAAAGCACCTTGTGGTTTGATACAAGTGAAACCAGGAATTTGAATTAATTTATCATAAATAATGTTCAATCTTTCTTCAAACGCTTGACGCATTGTTTCTACAGGTTCTTGTGAGCCTGCATACGCAGCAATTGCACCGTATTGAGCAATTGAAGTAGGGTTTGACGTACTATGACTCGCTAAGTTCGTCATCGCTTTAATAAGCTGCTTATTTCCTGCTGCATATCCAATGCGCCATCCTGTCATAGAATGTGATTTAGATACACCATTAATAATAAGTGTTTGTTCTTTTAATTCATTAGAAAGCTGGGCAATCGAAGTATATTCTGCAGCACCATAAATTAATTTTTCATAAATTTCATCTGAAACAATTAAGATATTATGTTCTAAGCACACTTCTCCAAGCTGTTGTAATTCTTCTTTGCTGTAAATCATCCCTGTTGGATTGCTCGGTGAATTAATAATAACTGCTTTCGTTTTCTCTGTAATTGCCCCACGCAGCTGCTTTGCTGTAATTTTGTACTCATTGCCTTCTAGACCTTCTACATAAACTGGGTTACCACCAGCGAGTTTTACTTGTTCTGGATAACTTACCCAGTAAGGAGTTGGGATGATAACTTCATCTCCTTCATCAAGTAACACTTGGAATAATGTATATAATGCATGCTTGGCACCATTACATACAATAATTTCAGATGGATCATACGCAATTCCTTGATCGCGAGTAAATTTCTTCACAATTTCTTGTTTTAACGCTTGTAATCCACCTGTTGGTGTATACTTCGTATGTCCTTCTAACATCGCTTTATGCGCGGCATCCATAATATGTTCTGGTGTATTAAAGTCAGGTTCTCCTGCTCCTAATCCAATTACATCATGACCTTCTGCTTTTAATGCTTGTGCCTTTGCTGTAATTTCTAAAGTTGAAGACGGTGTTAAAGCAGCTACTCGCTTTGCTAATTTCATTTGTAGTTCCCCCTACATCTATTTTTCAATGCTGTAGTGTCCAGCATATGCACCATTTTGAACTTCTAGATAATAATACGTATAACGATCTTCCTGATCAATATATGTAATTTCCCACAACGGAATATCGTTTTCAGCACCTAATTTTACTTTTACAATTTGTTTTGACTTCGGCTTAGGTTCAGCACCTTCTCCAGTCGCCTGTTCAGCCAATTTTTGCAAAGCTTCTTTTTCAGAAATACCTTCACTCTTTTTCTTCACAAGGACATTTCCTTTTTTATCAGGCACCCAAACAATAATTTGTTCTCCTTTTTCATCTACACCTTGCACGACTGTATATGAAGATTTTCCGTTATAATAATCAACAGCATTTACCTTTGTAAGCTTTGCCTTTTCTTTCGCAATTTCTACAGACTTTGACTCTTTTGGAATTTTCTTTTCCATCGCTTTATTATAAACATACGCCCCATATATTCCGCTAGCAACGATAACGATAATGATTGCAAAGATCCACTTTTTCATTGTATCACTACGTTCTGTAAATCGTAAATACAGCTATTTCTTTATCTTTTTCGTCTAATGCTAATCCGAACATGAGGTCCTGCTCTTTTAACGTACGATTCAAGCTATCAACAATTTTATACAAGTCAGACGAATATTTAATACGCGTCGTTGATAGGACTTCGATTTTCTTATCCATGAAAAAACTCCTCCGTTACACAAAAATTTCTAATTATAGAAGATCGCAATGCGGTTACAATAAGAGTACATTCTTTACAACCCCTGCTTCATCACCCATCTATTATAGCAGGACATGTACAGCAAAAAAAGGTTTCAAATCGAAAAGCAATATATTTTGTATACAAGAAGTAAGAAAAATAAAATTCCTCCTACCCACATTTTTTACGCCTGAAGTTTAAGTGTACTTCAGGCGTATTTTTCTTCCAATTTTATTTATTTGGTCGTTCCTTTAATTGCTCTAACAATTCTTCTAAAGGTCCTTCATAGAGCGGGACAGTTGGGATTGATTGTAAAAAACGTTTTCCATAGGAAGAACTTGTCAAACGGCGATCTAGAACAAATACCGTTCCCGTATCTGTATTTGTTCTAATAAGACGACCAAATCCTTGTTTGAAACGTAATATCGCTTGCGGGAGCGCTAACTTAGCGAATACGTCTTCTCCTTGATTTTTTAGCCACTCTCCTTTTGCTTCCATCATCGGCTGATTAGGAGGCGTAAAAGGCAGGCGGACAATGACAAGGCAACTCAGAGCATCTCCAGGTATATCTATCCCTTCCCAAAAACTACTTGTTCCTAACAAAATCGATTTGTCGAACTCTTGAAATTTACGAATGAGGCGACTTCGGCTCTTATTATTCACACTTTGTGTTAATAATAAATATCCTTCTAATGAATCATCACTTTTCAAATTCGTATACGCTTCTTTCAACATTTCATACGAAGTAAATAAAACGAGCATTCTACCTTTTGTAGCTGTCGCTATTTTTGCGATATGTGCCGATACAGATTCAATATATTCCTCATTACTTGCTTGCTTAATAAAAGGCACATCCGTTGAAACCATTAATTTCATTTGTTCTTCAAAACGAAATGGTGATGGAACCTTTAATATATTGGGCGCAAAATCATGCAAACCTAGCTCTTCTTTTATATAGTCGAATGAATCACTAACTGTTAACGTTGCTGATGTGAAAATAACACTCTTTTTTTCTGTTAAAAATTCATCAGCAAATCTTTCACTAATATGAACAGGCTGCGCATATAAAACGGTTGAATGAATCGTTCCCTTCGTTTCAGTCTCCATCCATGTCACGTATGAATTTTTTTCTAAAATGAGTAATTGTAAAGATTGTACCATCTTTCTCAACAACTCAATTAAGTGCATAAATTCACCTGTAACAACATGCATCTCCCATTCTAATTTACTTTGCAATATATCAACTTGCTTCTCAAGTGTAGTCACCAATTTTCTTACATCATATACAAAACGATTTGTTAACTCGGTAATGCTATCCCATAACTTACCTGTCTCTACTTCCGTGTTATATCGATAAATGAGCGGCATATTGCTCATCCCTTGTTCCTGCTTTGTTTGTTTAAATATGAAAGCACGTAACATTTGGAATAGTTCATCTGCATCAAATTTAAGCTCCTTCAAACTATGACTCACCATACGGAAAGTCGAACGAGAGGCTTGCTCTAATTTTTTCATCATTTTATATACTTTGGAAAGCACATCATCTGTTTCTAGCGTACCAAGACGAGATAAAGCTAATTGAAAATACATACATGAGAACTGTTCACCGAATGTTCTACTCGCCGCTTCCTCGATATGATGAGCTTCATCAAAAATAATATGTTCACATGAAGCAAACAGTGGTTCTTCACTTGAAAAATCTTGAAATAATAACGCATGATTTGTAATAACAATATCTGCAAACAATGCTTTATTCTTCGCTCGTTGATAAAAACAACGACTAAACCAGTTACTTTGCATCCCGCCTGGACTATATGCATCACTACAAATACGGTTCCAAAGTAACTTTCCGCCCTCAGGAATATTTAATTCATCACGATCGCCGGTTTCCGTTTGCAATAACCATACTAAAATTTTTGCCTTTGTGAGCGCCATATCATAATTTTTCTCTTCTTCTTGCAAAGCATATTCAAATTTATGTAGACAAAGATAATGCTTTCTTCCTTTCAGAAGAGCCACTTCAAATGAAAATGGAATTATTTTCTGTAATAATGGAATTTCTTTTTCTAGTATTTGTTGTTGCAATTGTACAGTTTGTGTACTTATAATGACAGGTTCTTCTTTTTTCTTTGCGAAATAAATACTTGGAAGTAAATATGCAAGCGTCTTCCCCGTACCTGTTCCTGCTTCAATCAGTGAAAACCTAGAATCTCTTAGCGCTGTATATATTTCCTTCATCATAATTTGTTGGCTTTCTCTTTTTTCAAACTTTGGCATATTCAATTCAAGTTTATCCATTGCTTTATGTAAGAAAGCATCAAATTTAGATGCGCATGTTTCACTGAGGCTTAAAGAATAATTCCGCTTTCGAAGCGCAATATTTCGATACACTTCATACTCCTCTGCCATTTCTTTACCATGCATCATTTTCTTTAAAATATTTTCAGAAAGTACATCAGCTATATCACTTTGGAAAACATCACTTAATTCATAAAGCGATTGTAATGTGACAAGTGGTAACTTTTCAATTTCACTTAAAAATTGTAAAAACAACTCCGCTGTTGCAAGAGCATCACTATCCGCACGATGTGGTTGATCGTGCTCTAGTTCATGCTGCTTAGCTAAATCACGTAATTTATAACTATCAGCTGTCGGCAAAAGAATTTGCGCCAATTCAACTGTATCAATTTTAGGACAATGTACTTCTGTATATCCAGCCTGCCTTAATTCTTCATTTAAAAAATTCCAATCAAAGTGAACGTTATGTGCAACAAAAGCCGCACCTTGTAATAGCTCAACAATCATCGGGGCTACATCTCGAAATAACGGGGCTTGTTTTACAAGATCTGCATCAATCCCAGTTAATTCTGTAATAAATAGGGGAATCTCTCTCTTCGGATTAATAAAAGATGAAAAAATCTCTAATATCTCTCCATCTTCCACTACAACAGCTGCAATTTGGGTGATTTTATCCTTCCCATCCTTCCAGGAGTTCCCTGTCGTCTCTA
This sequence comes from Bacillus altaicus, assembly GCF_042136375.2. NCBI lineage: Bacteria > Bacillati > Bacillota > Bacilli > Caryophanales > Bacillaceae > Bacillus > Bacillus altaicus. The sequence continues at coordinate 3,918,577 of NZ_CM143394.1, forward strand.
AATCAACAACGACATAACGCTTACTCATATATGTAACACCTCAATTTCTTACCTATCAAACACAAAAATTATATATTGTTACTATACCACGTTTTACCTCATCTTAATGAAAAGATGCACAAAAAAGCTATCTCCTTAATTAGAGATAGCCTTCCTACTTATAATATCGTGCCAGCTTTTTCAGCACCTAACATTTCAATAATTTGATTATCATCGTCTAATACTGCAATTTTCGGCTCTTGTTTATGAATATTTTCTTCTGCCACTAAACCATAGCAAATAATAATAACTTTATCACCCGGTTGTACAAGCCTTGCAGCTGCACCATTTAAACACACAACACCGCTACCGCGCTCTCCTTTAATAACATATGTCTCTAAGCGAGCTCCATTGTTGTTATTTACAATTTGTACTTTTTCATTTTCTACAATATTTACCGCATCCATTAAATCTTCATCAATTGTAATACTACCTACATAATTTAAATTTGCTTCTGTTACAGTTGCGCGATGTAACTTCGCTCTCATCATTGTGCGAAACATAGATGCTCCCCCTTATTTCCCCATTAATGTTATATTGTCAATTAATCGTACATGTTCAAACTTAACTGCAATCGCTAAAATGATTCTTCCTTCAATTTTATCTATTGCTTTTAATGAAGGATATGCATATAAATCAGCATAATCTACAGTGCATTTCGTATACTTCTCAATATGCTCTTTCACAAGATTCATAATGATTTCTGGATTACGTTCACCTGCCTCAATTCGTTCTTTCGCTATACATAGACTGCGGTATAAATGAGGAGCCTCTTCGCGTTCTTCTAGTGATAAATACACATTACGAGAACTTTTCGCTAATCCATCTTCTTCCCTTACAATATCAACTGATACGATCGTAACGGGAATATTAAAATCCCTTACGAATCCTTCAATTACAGCTACTTGCTGTGCATCTTTCATACCGAAATAAGCACGCGTTGGCAATGTAATATTAAATAGTTTCATTAGTACAGTCGCAACACCAGCGAAATGACCAGGTCTTTGTTTACCACATAATACGTCGGTACGCCTCACAACTTCTACTGTTGTCGTTTGTTCTGCTGGATACATCTCTTCTACACTCGGATAAAATAAATAATCAACACCATTTTCTTTTGCTACATTTTCATCTCTATCAATATCACGTGGGTATCGATCTAAATCTTCATTTGGTCCAAATTGTAGTGGATTTACAAATACACTTAACACTACAATTTCATTTTCTTCCTTTGCCTTACGTAGTAACGTAGCATGCCCTTCGTGTAAATACCCCATCGTTGGAACAAAACCGATACTTTTTCCACTTGTACGAAGTTTGTTTGTAATTTGCTGCATCTCTTGTACTGTAGTTATGATTTTCATTATTGTTTTCCTCCGTATAACGCTAAGCACTCTTCCTCTTTCATTGTGAATGAATGTTTTTCTTCAGGAAATTGCCCTGTCTTTACTTCAGTAACGTATTGCGAAATCCCTCGCACAATCTCCTCTTGAACAGACGTATATTGCTTCACAAATTTCGGAACACGATTTACGCCGTACGAGATAAGATCATGGTATACAAGAACTTGCCCATCTACTTTTTGTCCTGCTCCAATTCCGATTATCGGAATTGTTAACTGCTCTGAAATAAGTTCTGCTAATTGCATTGGCACACACTCTAACACAAGTGCTATCGCACCAGCTTCCTCACATTTCTTTGCATCTTCTATTAATTTTTTTGCACTTTCAGCATCTTTCCCTTGTACTTTATACCCACCTAGCACTCCTACAGATTGAGGAGTTAAACCTAAATGCGCCACAACGGGAATTCCCGCATTCGTTAAGTAGTGAATAGTTGATATAACTTCTCCAGCACCTTCTACCTTTAATGCATGTGCCCCGCTCTCTTGAACAATGCGACGTGCATTAACCATCGTATCTTGCAATGAGATATGATAAGACATAAATGGCATATCAGTTACAATAAACGTCTCTTTCGCTCCGCGGCGTACAGCTTTCGTATGATGAATCATATCCTCTACAGTTACTGGAACTGTTGAATCATACCCAAGTACAACCATTCCTAGAGAATCACCCACTAAAATCATATCGACTTTAGCTTCTTCTGCTAATTTAGCAGATGGATAATCATACGCCGTTAGCATTGTAATCGGCTCACCTTGCTCTTTCATTTTCAAAAAATCTGTTTTTGTTTTCAAAAACTACTCCTCCTTTATGCAGGAGAGAGGAGATGGCCGAAATCATATAAAAAACCCCTCTGGCCATAAAAGGGCAGAAGGGTTGTGTGTTAGTCGGCATTATTCATCCCTCTGTCCCAGTCCATTATTGGATCAAGGCAGAATCCAAATTATTTTTTTCATACTGCGTAAAATAATGGTGCAGTTCGCTTTGATACTGCCCATATTCGAACTAATTATAGCAAACTCTGAAAAGGAATTGCTACATTTTTTTGAAAAAATAATTTTCTATTCCTATTACGGTATGTGAAATTTATTAGTATCTAAATGACAAAAAAAGCTCCAAAATAGGAACTTCTTTTACTTAATTTCTATATCAGCAGAATGAATGTGGTGCACTTGTCCTTGATGATCCTCAAGTAACAATACACCATCCTCCGTAATCCCTTTTGCTAGCCCATTAATAGTTTCCTTCATCGTTCGAGCTGTAATTTCTTTTCCGATACTTACTGCGTAACTTTCCCAAAGAATTTTAATAACAGAGAAGCCATTTTTTAAATACTCTTCATACAATTTCTCTAGTTGCAAGAAAATTTGTTGCATAAGTTCCGCACGAACAATCGGCTTATCCGATTCAATTGCTAATGAAGTTGCAATTTGCTGAATTTCCTCATCAAAATGTTCTTGTTTCTGATTTGCATTAATGCCAATTCCCATAATAACAGCATTAATTTTATCTGGATCAGCTTGCATCTCCGTTAATATACCGACAGCTTTTTTACCTTGAATTAAAATATCATTTGGCCATTTAATCCCTACGTTTACACCGGTACATTTTTCAATTGCTTGCGCTACGCTAACAGCTGCTAATAAAGTAAGCTGTGGTGCATGATGAACTGGAATAGATGGACGCAAAATAATACTCATCCAAATTCCTGTTCCTTTTGGAGAATACCATTTTCTACTTAACCGTCCTCTACCTGCTGTTTGTTCTTCAGCAACGACAATTGTTCCCTCTTCTGCGCCTTCATAAGCAAGTCTCGCTGCAATATGCTGAGTAGATTCAACCGATTCTTCAAAATAAACCGTTCTACCGATACGCTCTGTTTGTAATCCTAATTGAATCTCATTAGGAGTTACTTTATCTGGTTTACTAGCAATTCGATACCCTAAGCGGCGTACAGCTTCTAGTTCATACCCTTCATTACGAAGACCCTCCATATGCTTCCATACAGCGGTTCTCGAACAGCCAAGTTTGTCACTAAGTGTTTGACCAGATACAAATGCACCATCTGCTTCAGAAAAAACTTGTAATAACTGCTTTCTTATAGTAGATTGCATCTTTGTAGCCACTCCCTTATATTCTCTTTCTTATTAACTAAATCTCCTTGTACGATTGCTTCTTCAATATTTTGAAGCATTTCGGCAACCCACGGACCTGGCTTTTTATCTGCCCAGCTTAATAAATCATTACCAGTCACATTCATTTCTTGACGATTTTTTATCGGCAATGCATGAAATAATGATTGTACTTGCTTAACAGACGCACTATTATAACTTTCTATTATCGCTTCATATACTCTTTCCGCCATCTCAGCGATGCGAATCCCAGTTTTATAAAGAAGGATTGTATCCCACTCCTTCTCCTTTCTAGAACGAATTGCTAATAAAACCGCTACAATATCTTTAATCTTTTTATTCGAGAACTTCCATTGACGCAAAAAGACAGATGGATGCTCTTCTCCGATACAATATAAGAAAAATGCCCACGCCTCAACGTCTGTTTCGAAAGAATCCCATTTATACTGCGTAGCTTTCAAGAGTCTTTCTTCTGACATTTGCAAATATGGCAGGTGAGAAAATAGCTTCGTTTCTACTAACTCTTGAAGACCATTCACACAATATGTACCGGTCAACAATTTTTCAAATTCAACTGTAATTCTTTCAATCGCTATATGTTCGAGCAAATGCCCATACGTTTCAATTGCTTGTTTCGTCTTTATTTCCAAAGAGAAACCTAACGTACTTACGAACCGAATACCACGCATCATTCGCAGTGCATCTTCTTGAAAACGGTCTGCCGCATCTCCAACCGTTGTAATTTCCTTCAGACGAATCGCTTCTTTCCCAGCAAATAAATCAACCATTTCGCCTTCCGCTGTCATTGCAATTGCATTCATCGTGAAATCACGTCGTTTTAAATCCTCTTCTAATGAACGGACAAATTGAACACTACTAGGTCTCCGAAAATCTTCATATTCGCTTTCTGTTCGAAAAGTAGTTACCTCATATGGTTCACCATTTTCTACAACAATTACAGTTCCATGCTCAAGACCAACCGGAACATGTCTTGGGAAAATAGCCATTACTTCTTCTGGTAAAGCAGATGTTGCGATATCGATATCTCCAATCGGTCTATCGATAATAAGATCGCGTACACTTCCACCAACGAAGTAAGCCTCATGTCCGTACTGTTTTAATATCTCAATAATTGAACTAGCTTTTTTAAATCTTTCCATTCTTGTCATCCCTTAGTATGTCATAATAAATCGCCTCATACTGTGAAACGATTTTTTCCGAACGAAACTGCTCATATACAGATTTCATCGCTCGCTCTCCCATATTACGGTGAAGTTCTTCATTTTCTAGTAGTTGAATTGCTTGCTTAGCTATTCCATCTGTATCTCCAACTTCACATATATATCCTGTTTCACCATGTTGAATGACCTCTGGAATGCCCCCAACCCTCGTTCCGATACTAGGCACACCACACGCCATCGCTTCTAATATAACGAGACCAAAACTTTCCTTTTCTGATAAAAGTAGCATTAAATCACTCATCGCAAGAAGCTCTGCAACATTATCTTGCTTTCCTAGGAATAAGACACGTTCCTCAATATGTAAACTTTTCACCAATTGTAAAATAGTACAGAACTCTGGTCCATCACCAACAAGAAGCAATTTCGCATCTACTTCCTTTACAATTTTGGCAAATGACTGCACAACATCCTGTACACGCTTAACCTTTCGGAAATTTGAAATATGAATCAATACTTTTTCATTTTCTCGTATACCATATTCTTTTTTTAATTGAGACATATCACGTTTGAAATAAACACGTTCGTCTACAAAATTGTATACCGTCTCAATTTCTTTATCTGGTTTTACAAGTTCATTTGTTTCTTCAATTAACGAATGTGACACAGCTGTAACAACATCAGATTGTTCAATACCAAAGCGAATTAAATTATTTAACGAAGGGTCGGAACCTAACACAGTAATATCCGTTCCATGTAAGGTTGTAACAATTTTAATACGCTCCCCAATCATTTGTTTTGCTAAATATGCACAAATAGCATGAGGGATTGCATAATGCACATGTAAAATATCAAGGTTTTCTCTTTGAGCAACCTCTGCCATTTTACTCGCTAATGCTAAATCGTAAGGTGGATATTGAAAAACAGAATATTGATTTACTGTTACTTCGTGAAAATAAATGTTCGGGTACACTTTATTCAACCGAAATGGTACACCCGATGTAATAAAATGAATTTCATGCCCGCGTTCCGCCAATTGCTTCCCTAACTCTGTCCCAACAACCCCAGAACCACCTACAGAAGGATAACATGTAATACCTATTTTCAATTTCATTTACATCCCCCTATTAAATCAGCATGTATTAAAACGGGTTTTTTACTCATAAATCCTTCGGCATACAGCACTCCAACTTCTTTCCCAAACATCTTCTCCCGAGCGAGTACAGTTTCAACGTATCCTTCGGTTAATGGCGTCTTAACACCATCACTCCCTGTTGAAAACTGACTTTCATACGCTTCTAACGCTTCCACCTTTTTAGAAAGGTATTCACTAATATCTATACAAAAATTCGGTTTATGAAAACCATTAATTATATAATTATAAAAAGACTCTACACGGTGCGGCGGAAGTTCAGGCATATATTTACGAATTCCCGCTGAAAAGATAGCTTCTTCCACAAGTTTCGCGCAATTAGCATGGTCTGGATGACGATCTTCGTAATATGGTGCGAAAATTAGTGTTGGTTTATATGTACGAATAATCTTTACAATTTCACGTATATACTCTTCTTTCATATACAAACCACGGTCTGGCATTGCTAAATTAATTCTCGTTTTTACTCCCATAATACGAGCTGCAGCCTTTGCCTCTTCTTTTCTCAGTTCTACCGTTCCATTTGAGGAAAGATCAGCTTCTGTTAAATCGCAAATGCCTACTTCATAGCCTTGCTTCGTATACTTTGCAATGGTACCTGCCATGCCGATTTCAACATCATCGGCATGAGCACCAAACGCTAATATATGTAATCCACTCATAATTGTTCCCCTCATTTTCTTAACTTTCGGTAATCTAAATCTCCCCGCTCTAATGCATGCATTAGCATTTCAGCACTTGCCATATTCGTTGCTAGTGGGATGGCATATACATCACATAAACGAAGTAACGCATTGACATCAGGTTCATGCGGCTGCGCTGTTAGTGGGTCCCGGAAAAAAATCACCATATCCATCTCATTTTTTGCAATCATTGCACCAATTTCTTGATCGCCACCAAGAGGACCAGATTGATATCTTGTTACAACTAAACCAGTTGCCTCCATAATACGAAGTCCTGTCGTTCCTGTTGCAAAAAGTTCATGTTTTTCAAAGATTGGTTTATATGCGTACGCGAACGAAACCATATCATCTTTCTTTTTGTCATGTGCGATTAAGGCAATTTTCATCCGTTGTCTCCCCTTTAGTCGATAATGTTTTCTAAACCGTACACAAGATGATCAAGGTTCATTACTGTTTCAATTGATAGTTTTACACCTGACATAAATGATGCACGGTTGAATGAATCATGACGAACTGTTAACATTTGTCCATCTCCGCCGAACATTACTTCTTGGTGTGCAATAAGCCCTGGTAGACGTACGCTATGAATGTGAATACCATCCACATTTGCACCACGTGCTCCTTCTAATTGTTCCGTTTCATTAGGGTGTCCTTGCTCTTTTGGCACACGATTTTGACGGATTAATTCTACTGTTTTTACAGCTGTACCAGATGGCGCGTCTAATTTTTGATCATGGTGTAATTCAATTACTTCAACATCTTGGAAGTACTTTGCTGCCATTTGTGAAAATTTCATCATAAGAACTGCACCAATTGCAAAGTTTGGAGCAATAATTGTTCCTACTTCTTTTTCTTTTGCATTTTCTGTTAATTGCTTTAGTTCTTCTTCAGTAAATCCAGTTGTACCAATAACAGATCGAAGTCCACGTTCAACTGCAAGTGTCACATGTTTCTTTCCAACTTCTGGTGTTGTTAAATCTAACAATACATCTGCTTCTACTTCATCTAAACAAGTATGTAAATCCGCATAAACAGGTGCATCTAGCGCTGGCATTCCAGGTAAATCAGCTATTTTCTCTCCGCCATGCTTATAATCAATTGCTGCTACTAAATTGAAATGTCCTGTTCTTTCCATTAGAAGGACTGCTTCATGTCCCATACGTCCTCTTGGTCCAGCGATAATTACTTTAATTTCTTTCATGCGTCTTTCTCTCCCTCATCAATACGTGTCCAGCGATCTTTATCACGTGTATTAAATTTATTCATTACGATGTTATGCGCTGTTTCTAAATCAATATTTAAACTATTTGCCATACAAATCATAACAAATAACACATCTCCAAGCTCTTCCTCAATACTTCGTTCTTTCTCAGTCGTTTTCTTCGGTTTCTCACCATAATAATGATTAACCTCTCTTGCCAGCTCTCCCATTTCTTCAGTTAAACGGGCCATCATTGCAAGCGGACTAAAATAACCTTCTTTAAATTGACCGATATATGCATCTACTTCCTTCTGCATATCTTTCATCGTTTTTGCTTCCATACTAGTCACCTCTATTCCTTCCTCTTTCATGTTAGCCAATTCATCGCGATTTGACAAATATTATTCTCTCATATCACTATTTACGACTCTTTTTGGGATAGACTATAATAAAGTGAAACTTCTTTTGCAATGTTTTTCTGCAAAAGATTAGTTGAACCAATCGGGTCCCTACGGCTGGTTCGCCTTTTTCTTCTTCGCTTTTCCCTCTACCAGCCGTTGGGACGGGGTAAAGTGAAACTTCTTTTGCGTGATTTTTGCAAAAGATCAGCCTGAACTAATCGGGCTCTTACGGCTGGTTTGCTCTGTCTTCTCTGCTTTATCTCCTACCAGCCGTTTGAGCGGGGTAAAGTGAAACTTCTTTTGCAATGTTTTTCTGCAAAAGATTAGCCTGAACCAATCGGGTCCCTACGGCTGGTTCGCCCTTTTCTTCTTCGCTTTTCCCTCTACCAGCCGTTGGGGCGGGGTAAAGTGAAACTTCTTTTGCGTGATTTTTGCAAAAGATCAGCCTGAACTAATTAGGCCCTTATACTATTCTCTATTTTTACTAGCAACTAGAAATAACTTATTATTATGTCTTACCGTTTAAGCGGAGCAATTCCACATCATTACGTAACTAGGGGGATTTCTATATGAAAGCAAACTTGAAGATTCGAAATATCATTTTCATTTTAATCGGTTCCGCTATTTTTTCTTTCGGCATTGTAAATATCAATATTGAAAACCATCTTGCAGAGGGTGGGTTTACCGGTATTACGCTATTATTATATTTTAAATTTTCACTTGATCCTTCCTATACAAACTTAATTTTAAACGTCCCTCTATTTTTCATTGGCTGGAAATTACTCGGCCGAACAACATTTTTATACACATTAATCGGTACATTTAGCGTCTCTTTATTCCTTTGGGTGTTTCAGCGCTACGAAGTTCTCAACTTACATTTAAACTTGCAAAATGATATGACACTGGCTGCTTTATTCGCTGGGGCATTTATCGGTATTGGACTTGGAATTATATTCAAATACGGCGGGACTACTGGCGGTGTTGATATTATCGCAAGGCTAGCTCACAAATATGTTGGCTGGAGTATGGGAAAAACGATGTTTATGTTTGATGCCGTCGTTATCATTATCTCTATTCTTACATATTTATCATACCGAGAAGGCATGTATACGTTAGTTGCTGTTTTTATCGGGGCTAAGGTTATTGATTTCATGCAAGAAGGAGCATATGCAGCAAAAGGAGCGACTATTATTTCTGATAAAAACGATGAAATTGCGTCAAAAATTTTATCCGAAATGGAGCGCGGAGCAACCTTTTTAAAAGCAGTTGGATCCTATACAAAAGTAGAACGTAATGTACTATATTGTGTTGTTGCTAAAAATGAAATCGTAAAATTAAAAAATATCATTATTTCAGTAGATCCACATGCCTTTGTCGCTGTAAGTGATGTACACGATGTTGTTGGCGAAGGATTTACATTAGATGAAAATAAAAATCCGTTACATAATTAAATTCAACTAGAAAAGCTCTTTAGCTTTTCTAGTTTTTTATTACATATCTTTTAAGTTTCTCCAAATCCTCATAGATGAGCTCCAACAAACTCCGATTATAGAAAATAGAAGCTGGATGAAAAGTAGGAAATATATTATATTCTTTTTCAGTCCATATAAATTCTGTACCGCTACTATCTTTCAATTGCTGCACGGGTCGCTTTAACAATTCGCCATGAACATCCGTAATTTTATTATTTTTACCAACTAAACGCTGTAATGCAATATTACCAAGTGTAACAATAACAGGCGGCTGTATAAGTTCCAACTCATAATCTAACAAAGGTGCATGGGCAAGTATTTCTCCTTGATTTGGCGTTCTATTATACCTTTTCTGTATTATTTCGCCATTTCGTTCCCTTTTCTCTCTCCATTTATAAGGTCTACTCCGAACCGCACTCGTAATATATACTTCTTCCCTTATAACGTGAATACGTTCTAAAAACTCCATTAAATGCTTTCCTGCTCTCCCGCTAAACGGAATCCCATTATGAATTTCTGTTTCACCAGGTGCTTCTCCAACAATCATTAATTTCGGATTTCTAGGGCCCTGTCCACTTAAAAAACCTTCTAATTGGTATGTAGCACTACGCTCCCTCACTTGTTTAACTAAATGATCTGGATATTCTATGTCTGTCACCTTCTTTCATCATTCCATACTTATCTTTATTTTAACTAGTTCTATACCCCATATCCTCTCTATTATTTCCATTTGTAACATATTATAAGATTCAATCCACAAAACAAAAAAAAGACTATCATAATTGATAGTCTTTAATCGTCGCTACGCTGCATACCAGTATAAATTAATACGAGACGTAATAATTCAAATACTGCTACAGCAGCTGCTGCTACATATGTTAATGCTGCCGCATTTAATACTTTACGAGCTTGACCGTACTCATCTGTCGATACGATACCAAGTGCTTCAATTTGTTGCATTGCACGTTTTGATGCATCAAACTCAACTGGTAATGTAACAAGTTGGAAAATAACACCTGCTGCCATTAAAATAATTCCTAGTAACAACAAACCAGACATTTGTGCAAATACACCAATTAGGACAAAAACCCATGACATGTTTGAACCAAAATTAGCAACTGGCACTAACGAATGGCGTACACGCATGAAATTATAATCTTTCGCATCTTGAATTGCGTGTCCTACTTCATGTGCTGCTACAGCTGTACCAGCAACTGAATGACCATAATAGTTATCTGTCGATAATCTAACCGTCTTTACACGCGGGTCATAATGATCTGACAAATGACCTGGCGTTTCTTCTACGGCTACATTATACAATCCATTTTCATCTAAAATTTTTCGAGCCACTTCCGCTCCTGTCATACCTGATGTTGAATAGACTTGTGAATACTTGCTATAGGCACTACGTACTTTTGACTGTGCGTACAACGGTATGATCAAAATGATCGCGAAGTAAATTAAATAAAACATCATAAACCTCCATTGAAGTTTTAATTATAGTACTTCTCATTCTATTTTTTTCTTCCACCGTTGTCAATAAATAAACCTTACAATCCGCATCTTTATTTATACGCATTATCTATCTTTAGAATGCAAGTTACTTCTCCGCTTCTCTCTCTCCCCTTTATACTTTCTCCATCCAACATACGTTAAAGTGAACAAAATAAGTCCTCCAGTAATTGTCATAAACCAAATGAGAGAGGGAGCAATCTCATCTTTTTTTACTGTATGAAATATTTTTTGCAAATCACCTTTAATAATCCCTAGTTGCATTTGTCCACCTTTCGTTTTTAACATAACGTTACGAAATTCATCCAAATAAGATAAATGTGCATTTACACGTTGCGCTTCGTTTTCTGGCAGGGCAATCATTAAACTAGGATAAATAATATTAAATTCATTTAAAAGTGTATTTAACGTCTGTTGGAACTGTCCATCATCGTCTTTTTCCATCGCTTTTTCTACTTGAGAAAAAGCATTCATTATCTTTCTTTCTCTTTCCACCCAAAGTGGCTGATATTTAGATACTTGTGCATCAACAGCAAGTTGTAACGCTAACATATTATCAACTTTAACTTGCCTATCTAAATCTTCCGCGAGAGATTGTTTCGCCTTATCGTATGCTAAAGAAACGACTCTAATTTGTCCCGGAGTTACTTTTGAATTATTTTCATTTTCCTTTGATAGAAACTGCTCTGAGAAATGGTGCAGTACTTGTATTGCCTTCTCATCTTCTTTTTTCTTCACTAACTGCAAAGAGTCATCTAGCAATCCAGTTAGTTCACTCCACTCTTCAGCATATATACGTACTGGAAACATTATAATTAGAAATGCTATCAGTCCAATTAATGTTCTCTTCATCCCGGTCCCCCCTATAACTACTAGTACAAAATATGTGGAATTGGACAAGAATAGAACAGAACAAAATCAAAAAATATATTATCTCTATGAAAACAAAAAAATTCTCTTTAAACAGAGAATTTTTTCTTTGAAACTCTTTTCTTTTTCACTAAATATTTATACACACCGTAACAAAGTATGCTACTGCCTAAAATCAATAATAAAATAACACATGCAGCATGCATAAAGAATTCTTCCGGTAACATTAAAATAACCGGATCTGTTTCAATATCAAACATCCAATAATCATTGCTAAATAAAAGCTTATGAAATAATACGAAACTCTTTTCAAAATTAATAGCAATTGGTAACGTAAGAGCTATTGGAAAAATAATTGTAAGAATCGCTCCGTGAAGTAAAAACTTTTCTTTTTTCTTTTTTAATAAATACGCTCCTCCTAATACAGCAATTACAATCGTTCCATACATTATATATTGAATCTTTACTAAAATATTTTTAACATCCACAAAATGAATACGTCCATTTGTGGACATATCTAATGTTGGCAATTGTAATGCACCTTCATAAAACGGCGATAAATATGTAATAAGCACGTCATAGTTTCTCTTAACTTCATCTTTCGTCATATCCGCTAAATCTGGAATATTTAAAAAATCAATTTCAAAATAATACAACCATTTTCCATATACAACTACCGTTGTCGCGAGAGCGAAAATAGAAAATGCTATGCTATATGAAACTACTAAAGTGATCAATCGATCCAATATGTTTATACCACTCTTATTTTTCTTCATTTTCTCCCCCTAAATGTCCTCACCATCATAAAGAAAACTGTTTTCGGTTCTCACGTAAGCAATAATAATATGTAATACACAGTACAGCAATACTTAACCAAAACGTAAAATAACCAATTTTCTCTACAAACAAATGCATAATCCCGTATCTCGGCATTTGCCAAAATAAATAATCAATTGCATCATTATGTAATGTCCATATGCCAGCTACAGTGAAGTGCCATTTTTTTATCCGATAAAACGGAGCATATAACATTCCCTGCACTGCCATCGCAAAATGAGATAGCATTAACATATATCCCATAAGGCCGATAGGACCTTTTACATAAATCATAATTGCATTTACAACAACAGCCCAAACACCATATTTTATTAAAGTAACTATCGCTAACGCTTCTATTAACCCCCAGTTCTTCTTCATCAAAAAAGCAATTAAAACAAAGACAAAAAAGAGACTCGCCATAGGGCTATCTGGTACAAACGGCCAAAATATAGGTGAGGTTTCTTTTAATTGATTTCCATACCATATGAATCCGTAAATTGTACCTAATATGTTAACAACCAATAAAAATAATAGTACCGAACGTTGCCTTAACATTGCATACAAGTAAACCAAGCTGTATGTCCAACACCTTTCAAACAAAGTAATTCTTTCATCGAACTCTACTCTATTATATAGCAAACTTTCCTTCATCAAAATAAAAAGCTGACTACAGATTTTGTAGTCAGCTTTTCTATTATTTTTTATTATACTTTGCAACGAATTCCGAAAGCTTTTTCAGTTCCTCATCTGTACCTTTAAATACCCCTTTAGGCATTGAACCTTTTCCATCTTTCGCAATTTTAGCGATTTCTTCTGGTTTTAAAGTTAAGTTTTGCAAAGCCGGTGCTGCCGCCCCGCCCTGTAAATTGTCACCATGACACGTTAAACAAGTATTTTTTTGCATTAACTTGTAGCCGTCATCATTTTTATCAACTGGTGCTGTTTTTACAATTGCTCCTTGTTTTTTTGCAGCGTCCCAGTCGTGGTGTGCTACAGATTCCCAAGTTAAAAAGATAATCGATGCAATTGCTAAAAGCATAAACCCTGTTGCTACAGGACGCTTCAATGGCGCTCTTTCTGGGCCTCGATCTAGAAACGGAGCTAATAGTAACGCTCCAAACGCAATCCCCGGCATAATAAACGCACCAATTACAGTAAATGAGCCTGAAGCATACGAATACTTTAATAACTGATACAAGAATAAGAAATACCAATCTGGAAGTGGTATATATCCTGCATCTGTAGGATCCGCCATTCTCTCAAGCGGTGACGGATGCGCCACTGTTAAACATAAATAACCGATTAAAAAAACTGCACCAACCATCCATTCTTTTAACAAGAAATTCGGCCAAAACGCTTCTGTTTTCCCTGGATATTCAGAATAATCTTTTGGAATATTTGGGTTCCGAGCTACCGGTACCCGAGAATCTCCTACAAACTTCATCCCTTTGCCGCGATGCATAATCTCCCTCCTTTTGTTCTTTCCCCTTTAATTTAGCAATCTCTTATAGCGGACCGGAAATACCTTGTTTGCGAATCATGATGAAGTGGAAGGCCATTAAACCTAGAAGTGCTGCTGGTAAGAAGAAGACGTGAATAGCAAAGAAGCGAGTTAATGTTTGAGCGCCAACAATTTCAGAATGACCAGCGAGTAATGTTTTAATATAAGGACCAATGAGCGGCGTTTGCTCTGCGATTTGAATCCCTACTTTCGTAGCAAATAAAGCTTTCATATCCCACGGTAATAAATATCCGGTAAAACCAAGACCTAACATAACAAAGAAAATAAGAACACCAACAACCCAGTTTAACTCACGAGGCTTTTTATACGCACCCTGGAAGAAAACTCTGAGTGTATGTAAAAACATCATTACAATTACGAGACTGGCACCCCAGTGGTGCATACCACGAACAATTTGTCCATACGCAACTTCATTTTGTAAATAGTAAACCGACTCCCAAGCATTTTTAATATCAGGCACATAATACATTGTTAAAAACATTCCAGACAAAATTTGAATTACAGTAACGAAAAAGGTAAGTCCTCCGAAGCAGTAGACGAATGCAGAAAAGTGATGCGCTGGGTTAACATGCTCAGGTACTTCATGATCAGCGATATCACGCCATATCGGTGTAATATCTAAACGTTCGTCCACCCAATCATAAATTTTATTTAGCATCTACTTTGCACCCCCTTTCGGCTTCGCTTTTCCTAAATAAAGTGTTCCATCTTTTACTTTGGATTCGTATACGTCAAGTGGAGCAAGAGGCGGTGTGCCTTTAATGTTCATCCCATCTTTTGTGTAACGTCCCCCGTGACATGGGCAAAAGAATTGATTAGGATGTGCTTTGTCCGAATTCCAGTTCACTGTGCAACCTAAATGTTTACACACTGGAGAAAACGCAACAATGTCTCCGCTTTCATCTTTATGCACCCAAGCAGATTTTGGCTCTTCAGACTTGTACCATCCGTCAACCTGCTTCACCTTAAAATCGAATCGCTTCGGCTCTGTTGTAATATCCTTTACTTGTCCAACAGCAACCATATCTGTTCCCGCTTCTTTTCTTAACACCGGATCAAGCGCAAACCGCGTCATCGGCATTAAAATACCCGCCGCCATAAAGCCTCCTACCCCTGTAAGTGTGTAATTTAAAAACTGTCTTCTTGACACACGATGTTCTTTCTCGCTCACGAAAATTTCCCCCCTCTATCAGAAATTGTCCCCTCGTGAAAAAATTATATAAAAAATAAATACTAGGACACTATCATGATATAATACCCTCTTGTATAGGTCAATATCATACTACTCATAATAATAAGAACTTTCTGTTTATTGTTATCTTATCCATCTTTCTTCCAACATTACCATAATATTTTTTATGTGAGCACGAATAACTTCCCTTTTCGCTTGATCACTAAATTGCTCTAATGATAACGATGGAAACCAAAATAAATCACCCTGAAACTCTTGCATATCTTCTTTCCATGAAAAATCACTTGTCACATAGGCAATATGCTTAAAACCTTGCCTTTGCAAATGATCTGTCCATTCTTGCAAACGGTCTTTTTCATTCTTTTGGCTCTCTACCAAATACGTAAATGCGGGCAGTAAAAGCACTCTTCCTTTATACTCCCTTTCCAACTCCATACTCAAAGCCTCAATAAATTCACCTTGCTCTACAACCATTTTCATTTCTTTTGCTGCCGAAATAGACAAAAGGGGGATAATCCCTGTATCTACATACTCCCTCGCTTGCTCAAACTGTTCCACATCTTTTACAATCCATTTCACCTTTTCTCCCCTCCTTCACCTTAAATGACAGAACTTTCACTTTATATATATTAAACCATACTAAAAGAGGTAAAAAAAGAAAAACTACCTATTATTAAGTAGTTTTTCTTAAAAAGTCTGAAATTCGTAAAGATTACATAATCAAAATGAATTCTATAAAATTTTCAACTCTGCTGTTAACCTATGAAATGCTTCCTTATCTTGCTTATCCAAAGCTTCATCAATTTGTTTCAAAAGACGCTCTCTTCTAAATGAGAATACACTTTCTTCTAAAAATCGTTCTGCAAGCAATCGATCTTTTTCATTCACTTCAATATGCTTTGGTAAATATGGATTTTCTTCTAATACAGCTACATAGTTTGCATTTTGAAACGATGATTTAAAATTAAGCTGAATATAAATATCCTCATCTCGATTCAAACGAATATCATGAAACGACTTTTCTGCATCTGTTGTCATTACATTTTGTTTAAAAAAGTGAAACGGTGTGTCTTTCACACAATTCGCTGACATTACTAAGCCACGCGGACAATATTTTGCATGTTCTACGAAGTGGACTTTATGCATTAATTGATCGTGACTCATTAAATAATTCAAAATCCATACACATTCACGCTGTTTCAGTTGGTAATTATTCAAAAACCATTTTACAAAATCCTTCTTCTCGTTTACAGAAACAGGGGTATTCATAGCGATTAAGTCCCTCCTCTGTCTTTCTCTTTTCTTTTTAGATTCAAGAAGCGGCATTCAGTTTCCTTCCAACTTACGAAAAATCCTCTAAATTATATAACAATTCTTCAATATGAATTTGTGTCGGGTCTAGTTGTATTAACTGCGTAAATACTTCTTTCGCCTCTTTTCGCATTCCTTCTTCTAATAAGAAATAACCGTACTCTTCCAAGAAATCTGGATGATTCTTAAAAGAAGTATATGCACTTTCATAGTGTTTTAATGCATCCGAATACATTTCTAATTGTTTTTTTGCAAATGCAAGATCCCAAAGTAGTTGTGTATCTGGTTCTCCACTGTCAATTGTACGCTCTACAACTGCAATTAACTCTTCGTATTTCTCTTGTCCTTTTAATATATACGCATATTTTAATGTCGCACCTAAATGTCCCGGATCTAGCTCCAGCGCTTTTTTAAGCACTTCTTCTGCCTCCGCTATTTTACCTAATTTCGCCGCAATATTCGCTAATTCTACATAGAAAGGAACAGAAAGCTCATCTACTTTAATTCCTTCTTGAAGTGTTTCATAGCTTTCTTGAAGCATGCCTTCTTTTTCATAGCTTTTCGCTAAATACATGTATAACGATGCGTACTCAGGATCTAATTCTTTTAATTCTTGCCAAGCACCAATTGCTCTTTGATATTCTTCCCCTTGGTATAATGTGAAGGCATATCCAAATAGTGAGTGAATATCTTTTTGCTCTTCTAACCCCGCCTCATAGTAAGAGATTGCCTCTTCCCAGTTTCCAATAGCACTTAAAGTTTCTGCTAGACGAAGCGCAATGACAACACCGCCCATAACTTTATGGTCTGCTAGTAACGATTCATAATAAGTGATCGCCTTTTTCTCTTCACCTTTACTACTATATAATTCTGCTAATCCAAACGTAATAACAGGTTCGTCTGGCATCATTTCTTTCGCCTTTAATAGTTTTTGTTCTGCTACATCATCAAAACCTTGCATTTGGAATAAATCTGCAACAAGTAATAGCGATTGAACATATAGATCATCATTTTCTGGAATATCATGAAGCACTTCAATCGCTTCATCTTCTTTATCTAAATCAATATATAACTCTGCTAAAAATAATGTAAATTCACTTTCTTCTGGATATAACAAGCGTAAATCATCAATAATTGCTAAAGCCTCATCCATAAACCCAAGTGTATGATAGTAACGAGCGATATCATACTTCTCTTCATCATTAGCAATTCGTAGTTGTTCTTTTAATAATTGTAATCCTTTTTCTGCTTCACCGTTTTCAATATAAGAAACAGCTTGTTCAAACTTTTGCATAAACGTCTCCTTTAATTCAAAAAATATTCTCTTCTGTTCATTTATCATAAGCAACTAGGTGTAAGAACGCAACCTTTTGAGTGAACTGCCTCTTCCTATACTTGCTCTTATAGCGCAGCTAATTGTTCGAAAAATTTCGGATACGATACAGCGACCGCATCACTATTCTCTATTTTCACTTCTCCATCTATAATACACGATGCGATTGCAAGCATCATCCCAATACGATGATCGCCGTGACTATTAACAGTATTTCCTTTTAAACTTTGTTTACCATATATAATCATACCATCTGGTGTAGCTTCAATCTTCGCACCTAATTTGCCTAATTCATCTACAACCGTATCGATACGGTTTGTTTCTTTTACTTTTAACTCCTCAGCGTTTTTAATAACAGTAATTCCTTCTGCCTGCGTTGCCAATAAAGCAATTACAGGAATTTCATCAATTAATCTTGGAATAAGAGTTCCACCAATTTCTATTCCTTTTAGTTTAGATGTTTCAATCGTAATATCTCCGCACGGCTCAAACTCTTCATTTCTAATATGATTGATAGAAATAAGTGCACCCATCTTTGTTAATACATCTAAAATCCCTGTTCTCGTCGGATTTAAACCAACGTTTTCCAATACAAGCTTACTATTTTGGACAATTGCACCAGCTACTAAGAAAAATGCCGCCGAAGAAACATCTCCTGGAACTTCTATGTCTGCACCTTTAAGTTGTTGTCCGCCTTGTAATGAAACGGTCCGTCCATTAACATCTACGGTACAACCAAATGCACGTAACATTCTTTCCGTATGATCACGAGATTGCATAGGCTCTGTTACCGTAGTTATGCCTTCCCCTTGCAAACCCGCAAGTAAAACCGCTGACTTCACTTGTGCACTCGCTACTGGTGAATCGTAATGCATACCTTTTACCTTACCACCGCGAATAGATAAAGGTGTATATTGTCCGTTTTCTCTACCATCAATTTGAGCATTCATCTTACTAAGCGGGTCTGTAACACGTTTCATAGGACGTTTTCCAATTGATGCATCTCCAATTATCGTACTATGGAACGGCGTATTTGCTAAAATTCCAAGCATAAGACGAATAGTCGTCCCTGAATTCCCCACATCTAATACTTCTTTCGGTTCTTGTAAATTTGCTAATCCTTTACCGTAAATCGTGACATCGTTACTACTCTGTTCAATCTGGACACCTAGTTTTTGAAAACATGCAATTGTACTTAAACAATCTTCGCCCAATAAAAAATTTGATACTTTCGTCGTCCCTTCCGCTATCGCTCCAAACATAACAGAGCGATGCGAAATAGATTTATCTCCTGGAACAACAATTTTCCCATTCAAACTATTTTTTCGTCCTACTAGTTTCAAACTGTATCCTCCTCACATTTTAAATAAGTTATATGTACAATGGTTCTTCTTATACGTCTACTTCTATTGTAACGTTTTCTTTCTTGAACGTGCAAACAACTCCCCTTATTGCAGTTCAAATGAAAAAGACTCCTATAACAGGAGCCTTCACCATTTCTTAAGAATACGTTTCTTCTTTCTTCACTTGTTCTTTTACAAGTTCCGTAAGTAATTCAATAATCTCATCATTTTCTTCTTTTAATCCAACAGTAATACGAATACCATCATGCATACCAAATGCTGCACCAGAACGAACGATGTATCCTTTTTTCATTAATCGTTCGAAAGCTTCATTACCAGGTATACCGAGTTTCAAGAAAATGAAATTCGTTTGAGATGGATAGTAGAATACGTTATATTCCTTACAAAATGCATAATATTGATTTAATCCTTCGGCATTTTTCTTCACACACTCTTGTAAAAACTGTTGATCCTCTATTGCCGCTACTGCTACCGCTTGGGCGATAGTTGATGTGTTAAATGGTAGTCTTGCTACCTCTAACTGCCCAATAAGCTTTGCATCCCCAATCGCATATCCAATACGAAAAGCAGCTAATCCATATGCTTTTGAGAATGTGCGTAGCACCATAAGATTTTCGTACTTTTCAAGAAGGGGTAATGTTTGCGGATAATCTTCTGCCCCAGCATATTCATAATATGCTTCGTCCATAATAACGAGCGCTGACTTTGGAATTGATTCTAAAAATGAAAGTAATTTTTGTTTTTCTACATATGTACCTGTCGGATTATTCGGATTACAAATCCATACAATCTTCGTTTTCTCATCTACTTGCTGTAACATTGCATCTAAATTGTGAATACCATTTTCAAGTGGTACTTCCCGAACTTCCGCTCCTTCAATAACAGCATGATGATAATATTGTGAGAACGTAGGATTCGCCATTACAACATTTGTTCCGTTATGTAGCAAAGCGCGACTAATCATTTGAATGACTTCATCTAACCCACTACCAAATAAAAGTTGTTCCGCTTTTACACTTAAATGCTCTGCTACTTTCTCACGAAGCTCAAAAGCCGCCCCGTCCGGGTAGAGTGCATATTGATTGGCTAACGAAGTTAATGCTTCTGTCACACGCGCAGAGCAGCCAAACGGATTTTCATTCGATGCTAACTTCACAATTTTTGACAATCCATATTCTCTTTTTACTTCTTCAATATTTTTCCCAGGTACATATGCTCTCAAAGTTAACAATTGCTCTTTTACTCTCACTTTTCTTCCCCCAGTCATTGATATGATTTATAATGTCTTACTGTCATCTTTAATCATAACCGCCACCATTACGAGAATACCTTTAAATATGCATTTCATACCTGTTCTACCAACTTTTTTAGACCATATCCTTTTGAAATGCTTCTAACGCAATATGAACAGTCTCATCTGAAATAGATACGACATTCACTCCCCCATATTCCTGCATAAGCACCATATGAATTGTTCCAGCATTTGCTTTTTTATCTTGCTTCATCAACTGAACGAGACGTTCTACATTCAAGTCGCTTGGCATTTTTGGATAACCGTATTTCAAGAACCACTGCTTCATTTCTTCATAAGAAAGATCGATTTTGTACACTTGCTCGCTTAAAAACATGGCAAATAGCATGCCAACCGCTACTCCATCACCGTGAGTAATATTTCCATATCCTAACTCTTTTTCAAGAGCATGTCCTAACGTATGCCCAAAATTCAAATGGGCACGTACACCCTTTTCTGTTTCGTCTTGCGACACAATGTTCGCTTTCACAGGAATCGCCTTCGTTAATATATGAATTAACTTTTCATCACGAAGATCCGTTAATGTTTGCACTTCTTCTTTTAACCAATGATATAGCTCTACATCACCAATGAGAGCATGCTTTATCACTTCTGCATAACCTGATCGCCACTCTTTTTCAGGAAGTGAATGTAAAAATGGCGTATGATATACAACAGCTTCTGGCTGATGAAACGCTCCAATCATATTTTTTCCTAGTGGATGGTTAATTGCTACTTTCCCGCCTACTGCGCTATCGTGAGCTAATAAAGTCGTTGGAACTTGGACAAAGCGAATACCACGCATAAACGACGCGGCAACAAATCCAGCCAAATCTCCAATCATTCCCCCTCCAAGTGCGATGATTAAAGAATTTCTATCTAATTTATTTTCAAGAGCCGCAGTGTGAGCCTCATAGAAATTTTCAAAAGACTTCTCTTTTTCGCCACTCGGTACAACAAACGAAAACACTTTTTGCTCTACTTGCAATGCATCAACAACTGTCTGTAAATGCAGTGATGCAACAGCTTCATCAGAAATAATCATTATGTTAGATACCGCAGGATTCATTTTTTGAATAAGCGCTGTTAAATGTAACAACGCCTCCCTTCCAACATGTACATCATATTCTTTTGATTTCGTTTGAATATGTATGTTCTCCATTAAAATCCCCTCGCATATTCATTATGTTTCTCAATATTTTCACGTATAAGATCGATACGATCTAATCCAAATTGTTCAATTAAAGCTGTTGCGAGCTCCCAAGCCACAACAGCTTCAGCCACAACGCTAGCTGCTGGCACTGCACAACTATCTGAACGTTCAATACTCGCTGTAAAAGGTTCTTTCGTATCAATATCAACACTTTGAAGCGGTTTATATAATGTCGGTATCGGTTTCATAACACCGCGCACAACAACCGGCATACCAGTTGTCATGCCACCTTCTAATCCACCTGCATTGTTTGTTTTTCTTCTGTATCCTTGCACTTCATCCCAAAGGATTTCATCATGTACTTCACTTCCGGGTCTATGTGCTGCTTCAAAACCAATTCCAATTTCAACACCTTTAAAAGCGTTAATGCTCATAATTGCCGCTGCTAATTTTGCATCTAATTTTCTATCATAATGTACATAGCTACCTACTCCGATTGGCATTCCTTCTACAATTACTTCAACAATACCGCCGATAGAATCACCATTTGCCTTCGCATCATCAATTGCTTGCATCATCTTTTTGCCGGCCTTTTCATCTAAACAACGTACAGGAGATGCTTCTGTAGTACTTTGTAATTCCGCAATAGAGTTATATTTAATCTTTTCTACCTGTACACCACCAATCTCGACAACATGTCCCGCTACTTGTATACCTAATTCCGCTAATATTTTTTTTGCAACTGCACCAGCTGCAACACGAACTGTCGTTTCACGTGCGGAAGAACGCTCTAATACATTCCTCATATCTCTATGACCATATTTAATCGCACCATTTAAATCTGCGTGTCCAGGTCTAGGTTTCGTAACTTGCCTTTTCATTTCTTTCTCTTCCTGCTCAGTTAACGGCTCTGCACCCATAACCTTTGTCCAATGTGTAAAATCACGATTTTCAACAACAAGTGCAATTGGGGACCCCATCGTCTTCCCATGCCTAACACCACTTACAATTTGCACTTGGTCTTTCTCAATTTGCATGCGTCTACCGCGTCCATATCCTTTTTGTCTTCTAGCTAATTCTTCATTTATATCATTCGCTACTAAAGATAATCCTGCCGGAACACCTTCTAAAATTGTCGTAAGTTGCGGACCGTGGGATTCACCAGCTGTAATATATCGCATACGTTATTCCTCTTTTCGCATATGTATTTATCCCGCTACATAAAGTAGCTATATTATCTTCCATCACTCTTTAAAATACAAAGAAATTATATAGTAAATCGAGTATTTGCTTTCCCTACTTGTAATTATTCTATTATTTTCATAATAGTAGACCTTTTACTTTACATACCAATATATCATAACAGTCCTAACTTCGTAACTGATCGAAATAAAAAAAAGTGCAAGAAGAATACCCCTATTCTTCTTGCACTTTTTACTATTATCACAGTTATTAAAGCGTTTACAAATTATTTCAAAATAATTAGTAAATCCATTGATTCATTAATTTTGAGTAGTCTACTAATTCTTCTTCCTTAAAGAAAATAGCAATCTCGCGCTCTGCACTTTCTAAAGAATCCGAACCGTGGATAATGTTTTTCCCAACAGTTACACCGAAATCTCCACGAATTGTTCCCATATCAGCTTCATGTGGGCGTGTTTTACCCATCATATTGCGTGCTGTATCTACTACATTTTCACCTTGCCATACCATTGCGAATACAGGGCCCGATGTAATAAAGTCTACTAATTCACCAAAGAAAGGTCTTTCTTTATGCTCACCGTAGTGTTGTTCAGCAATTTCTGGAGTAACTTGCATTAATTTTGCACCAACTAATTGAAAGCCCTTTTTCTCAAAACGAGCTACGATTTCCCCAATGAAGGCACGTTGTACACCGTCTGGTTTTACCATTAGAAATGTTTTTTCCATAAAAAATCTCTCCACTTCTGAATTATGTATGTAATTGTATATCCCCACACACATAGTAACACCCTTATCACAATTGCGCAATAGTTTTGAAATAGAGAGATTATTTTATTTTTTAGAAAAATCACTAAAATTTTCGTTTTCCAATATACTTTGCAACATTTTGCAACGCGTACTTCGCCTGTCCACGAGGGAGTGGTTTTATTATTTCTAATGCTTTATGTAAATAACGTTCACTAAACGAAAATGCTTTATCAATAGCTTCGCTCGCTTTAATATCATCAATAATTTCTTTCATTTCACTTGCTGTTGTATTTTCATGCACAGATGTAATTTTCTGACGAAGAACTGGATCTTCCATAGCATACAAAACAGGTAATGTAATGTTACCTTGTAATAAATCACCACCAGCAGGCTTTCCAAGCTTCTCTTCTGTCGATACGAAATCTAAAATATCATCAATAATTTGATAAGACATACCAACAAAATATCCATACCAAAATAGACGATTTACAGTATCACGATTAGCACCAGCAGCAATCGCTCCCAACTGACAACTCGCGGCGATTAACAATGCTGTTTTTCGTTTTATTCTTCTTAAATACGTTCTTAAATTTTGATCATAGTTATACTTATCTTTAATTTGTTCGATTTCACCTTTACAAACTTCTAAAATTGTATGAGACAACGCTTGATGTGCATCTGGAATTTCTATGTTTGTTATACATTCAAGAGACTTTGCAAACAAGTAGTCTCCTGTATACATTGCAATACGATCTCCCCATTTCGCATTCACTGTTGCGCTACCGCGTCGTAAAAACGCAGCATCAATGACATCATCGTGAACAAGCGAAGCCATATGAATAAGTTCTAATGCAACCGCAACATGCTTAATTGCATCTAACTTATAATCCCCAAATTTCCCTGCAAGCAAAACAAAAACAGGGCGAATCCGCTTCCCACCTGCTTCAATAAGCTGTAATGCCGCTTCTTCTACTAACGGCTGCTCAGAAGCAACTGTCTTCTTCAATTCTTTTTCTATAACATTAATATCCGATCGTAAAAAAGAGTACATAAGTTGTAACTTCATATTGTTCACCTTAACCTAAAACGTCTTTTTTCTATTTTGATTCTGGTTTAATACCTAAATGCATAGCTGCTACACCAAAAGTAAATGGTTTCACTTGCACATTCTTAAGCCCAGCTTCTTCAAACATACTTGCTAACTCTTTCATCCCTGGGAATGTACTAGCAGATTCCTGAAGCCATGAATATTCTTTATAACTTTTCGCAAACATCTTTCCAAATAACGGCATGATATATTTAAAGTATAAGACATATCCTTGACGAAAACCTATCATCGTTGGTTGGGATGTTTCCAGGCAAATTACTTTTCCACCAGGCTTTACTACACGCGTCATTTCTTTTAATACTTGCATGTAATCCGGAACGTTACGTAACCCAAAACCAATCGTTACATAATCAAACGTATTATCTTCATAAGGAAGTTCCATTGCATTTCCATGCATAAGTTCTACTTGCTTTAATTCTAAAGCTTCTACCTTTTGTTTACCGACAGCTAGCATATTTTCGCTAAAGTCTAAACCGTAAACCTTCCCATCTTCACCTACAGCTCCCGCTAGTGCAATTGTCCAATCTGCCGTCCCGCAGCATACATCAAGTGCCTTACTCCCAGGTTTCACATCCATAATTCGCATCGTCTCTTTACGCCATGCCTTATGCCTTTGAAAACTAATTACAGAATTCATCACATCGTATTTATCAGAAATTTTCTCAAATACGTCATGTACTCTTTCTTCTTTTGATTGTTGCATGCTCGTACCTTCTTCCAATGTAAAGTTGCTTATGTCCTTGATTTATCTCTTAACATAGAAATTATCTCATTAACTTCTGTATGATTCTCTAAAAAATTTTCTTCCTGCTTTCTCATTTCCATAAGCCATTCATTAATAACTGTTTCTAGATTTTTATCGTCATCCAATGAGAGTTTTTGAACCGCTTGAAAAACAGGTGAATTTTGTTTATCAGCATACAATTGACACTCTTTTTGAAGACGATTTTTTCCTAACACATAAGTTATATATGGTTTCCAATTAGATAAATGAAAATGATCACATGTTTTTTGCAAAAGCGCAGATTCAATTATTACTACACTTTCCATTATGTCTTGAATCGCCACATGTGCTTTTTGATATAGCATAATTTTATGTTCATTAATCTCCTTAATTCCTTCAGCAAGTGCACGAATTAAGATAATATCACAATTCATTGACAATAAGTAATAGTATAGACCACTATAATAATCCCCTGCAAGAACTGTCAATTGACGACGCTTATGGAATCCACTCGTCTCTTCGTTTGCCTTATTTGATACTTTTTCATGTGTATCAAGAGCAATTTGTACAAGCATAATCGTTACTACATAATGATCAATTTGTTCTTTATGTATATTTGCACCTTTTAATGCACCGTATAACAGCGCTATTTTTTCTTCATCAATAAATGGTTCTTCAATATAGTTTATAAAATAAGGATGGCGTAATTTCTCCATCAATTTCTCTTTAATACCCGCATACCCTCCGTAGATGTCACACACAAAAAATCACCCTTGTTTTCTAATTCATAAAATTTATTATAACACATACATTCTATTTTCTATAATCAAAACTTGGCTACTTCTGCCAAACTACCCCCGAATAAACCCTCACCTTTCATTCATACGAGTTATCTTCGTCTCTAACAACTACAAACATTCATTTCCACAAAAGGCAGAAGTAATTTTCAACCTTTATATTCTTGCTCTTTAACACTAAAACTATATCATTTTTTTGTATATAAAAAAAAGAAAAGCAGTTTCCCGCTTTTCTTTACTTCGTCTTAATAAACGATAAAATTTCACTACGTGCTGCTGCATCATTTTCTAACACGCCGCGCACCGCAGTCGTTATTGTTTTCGCACCAGGCTTTTTCACACCACGCATCGTCATACACATATGCTCTGCTTCTACTACTACCATTACACCATGCGGCTCTAGTACTTCCATAATAGAGTTAGCTACTGTTGATGTAATTCGTTCCTG
This sequence comes from Bacillus altaicus, assembly GCF_042136375.2. Classification (NCBI taxonomy): domain Bacteria; kingdom Bacillati; phylum Bacillota; class Bacilli; order Caryophanales; family Bacillaceae; genus Bacillus; species Bacillus altaicus. The sequence goes on from NZ_CM143394.1 coordinate 3,945,636, forward strand.
TAGTTGCGGACGACGCGCAATTGTGTCTACAGTACGGGCTAATTTACTTAGCCCTGTTACTTTTCCACCTTGCGGAATATATGCAACGTGAGCAACTCCATAAAACGGAACAAGATGATGCTCACACATCGAATAGAATGGTATATCCTTTACTAGTACAAGCTCTTCGTGGTCTTCTCCAAATACTTTGTGTAAATGCTCTTTCGGATCCTCATGCATCCCTGAGAATACTTCTGCGTACATTTTCGCAACACGTTTCGGTGTATCAAGTACTCCCTCGCGATTTGGGTCATCTCCGATTGCCTCTAAAATAAGACGTACTGCATGTTCAATTTGTTCTAAATTAACTTTTGCCATCCGCTAGCCCTCCCGAAAAACCTAAAAGTGATACGAACACATTCTAGCATATTTATGTTTTTAAAAGCAAAAAGAAGAGTTTCCAAAAAGGAAACTCTTCTTCCCTGTTAATATGTAAGGATTATTTAACCGCATCTTTTAACGCTTTACCAGGTTTGAATGCAGGTACTTTACTTGCAGCGATTTCAATCTCCTCACCTGTTTGTGGGTTACGACCTTTACGAGCCGCACGCTCACGAACTTCGAAGTTACCGAATCCGATTAGTTGTACTTTATCACCTTGTTTTAAAGCTTCTAAGATAGAATCAAAAACAGCGTCCACTGCTTTTGTTGCGTCCTTTTTAGAAAGGGAACTTGCTTCTGCAACAGCATTGATTAAATCTGTCTTGTTCATGCCATTCACCTCCTCCCAAAGATAAGACTGTATAATGATCATAAAATGAGTCTTACTTTCATTTGTAGGCAATTTTTACAAATTCTATACTACAAAGATGTAGATAAATCATTATCAACGCCTATATTATACGATTCTCCTTTATAATTCAATATTTTTAAGGAAATTATTACTCTTAAAATGTGAAATTCTGATGAAACTTGACAATTTACAACAAAATATTAGATAATGGCTGCTTATTTTTCTATTACGAACTCAAAAAGAAAAAAATCCCTCTGCAATTAGAGGGATTTTTTTCTTATAATATAATCGCAATTAATCCGCCAGATCCTTCATTAATAATTCTTTCTAGCGTTTCTTTTAACTTATAACGAGCGTTTTCTGGCATTAGAGATAACTTCGCTTGAATTCCTTCTCTAACAATAGAACTAAGAGAGCGACCAAATATATCAGAATTCCAAATTGATAGCGGGTCATCTTCAAAATCTTGCATCAAGTAACGAACTAGTTCTTCACTTTGTTTTTCAGTACCGATAATCGGTTCAAATGTTGATTCTACATCCACTTTTATCATATGAATAGACGGCGCAACCGCTTTTAATTTAACACCGAACCTTGAACCGTGACGAATAATTTCCGGTTCATCTAAGCTCATATCAGCTAATGCAGGCGCTGCTACTCCATATCCGGTTTGTTTTACCATCCGCAGGGCATCCGCCACTTGGTCATACTCTGTTTTCGCATAAGATAAATCGAGCATAAGCTTCAATAAATGATCTTTTCCTCGAATCTCTACTCCTACTACTTCTTTTAAAATTTGATCATACAATTCATCTGGCGCATATAAATCAATCTCTGCCACACCTTGCCCCATATCGATGCCAGCTAGACTTGCTCGATCAATAAATTCATATTGACTAAACTGCCAAACGACACGGTCCACATCACGAAGACGTTTTATATCCTTTACAGTCTCTTGAACCGCTTCCTGATAACTTTGGCGTAACCAATGCCCTTCATTTAGCACCATTACCCAGCTCGGAAGATTTACATTCACTTCTAAAACTGGGAACTCGAATAACGCTTCTCGAAGTACGTTATACACATCTGTTTCTCTTAAACTCTCTACACTCATCGCAATTACTGGGATATCATATTCTTCTGATAAACTTTGACGTAACTGCTCTGTATCTGGATGATATGGCTGTACAGTATTGATAATCATAATGAAAGGCTTTCCTACTTCTTTTAACTCATTTACAACGCGTTCTTCTGCCTCTATATAATCTCTTCTTGGAATTTCACCAATTGTTCCATCTGTTGTAATAACGACACCAATTGTTGAATGCTCTTGAATTACTTTACGTGTTCCGATTTCTGCAGCTTCATGGAATGGAATAGGCTCTTCATACCAAGGAGTATTAATCATGCGCGGACCATTCTCATCTTCATAGCCTTTTGCTCCTGGAACCGTATATCCAACACAATCTACTAATCGAATATTCACTTCAAGACCTTCATCTACTTCGATAGAAACCGCTTGGTTTGGAACAAACTTCGGTTCCGTCGTCATTATTGTACGACCAGCAGCACTTTGAGGCAGTTCATCCTGCGCTCTTTGACGGTCTGACTCATTTTCAATATTGGGAATAACAACAAGTTCCATAAACTTTTTAATAAATGTTGATTTCCCTGTTCGAACAGCTCCTACAACTCCAAAATAAATATCACCGCCTGTGCGTTCCGCAATATCTTTAAAAATATCTACCTTTTCCAAGTGATTCCCTCCCTCAATATTTTTGGGAATAATTCCACGTTTATAGTCAACTAATACCTTCTCTAACGTTGCCTATAATATCTGATATAATATAATGGTATTCTAGAAGTTCGGACAATATATCATATAATTTTGTCCAATTTCATATGACTATTTAAAAATACCTTTTGTTTGCATCGCAAGTTGTATAACATAAAAAACCTTTCTTCTAGAACTTATTCACTAAAAGAAAGGTTCATGACTTATGATTTTAAAAAAATTGGTTCTCCATTTTTTACTGTGTACGGCAAAGAATATGCAGGAACAAACGGGGAATCCTTCGATAGTATACTCCGGATATCTTCGCCTTCTTTAAATTGCCCTTCATTTTTTTTCAACACTTCATATAAGTCGATTCTATAATCAACAAACAATTCTCCTTTTTCATTGATTACAAGAGGGAGACCTTTTCCTGAGTACGGACTTGTCACTTGTGGTACATCTTTATATCCTAGTTTTTTGAAGTCTAATTCATAAACACCATCTGTAATCACTTTTTTAAAAGGTGGATATTGATGTTCATCCCGATACATCCTGAGCTTCAATGCCACTTCTTGAATTTGTTCCGCCATTCTCACATCAATTAACTTTACTGTCGGATTTTTTTCAACATCTATTAATACATATTGATATACTCCACCACTTTCATACGCATTCCCTGGCGCCTCTTGTATGTACCTTGGAGCAATTTTTTGAAAATCAATTGGATACTTCTGATAAATCGGCGTACTCATATCACGCGTCTTAATTGGTAATAAACCATCCGTTTGCTCCTTATATGTATTAATGGCTTTTTGTACAACTTGCAACTGATCTTCATAAGGAATAGCACTTTGTTTCATATTTTCTTTTGGATACATACACCCTGTTAAAATGCTCATGCAACAAAATATTAAAATAAAATGGATTTTTTTCACTGACAATCACCTTTTCATGCTAGTATGGACTGTTCCTTTTGTAACATTTACCGATTACACATCCTTTATTGCTCAATAGGGCCACTAAATACAACAAGGAAAATAACAATTCCCGATACAATCATGAGGGTGTACGCTACTAAAGCTGTAATCCCTTTCAAAAATTTATTCTTCATTTTATGCCTACTTAATAAAATAAAACTTACTGCAAGAAACATAAATCCAATTGCCCCTAAAGCAAACCACATTTTCATAAGCCCTTCCGACATATATACACCCCTTTACTTTCAATCTGTTTTTATACTATTTTAACAAATTAAAATCTTTAAACAAATAAAAATCATCATTTTTCCGTGAATTGATGGTTTTTATTTAAAATAATAAAACCGAAGCACAAAATGATGCGCTTCGGTTGACCAAATATGCCCTTAACAGCTCTATTCCCATTCTTTCATAACTATCATATGCATTCTCTAAACTCTTTGTTTCTCATAATTTATTTTTTAAACATTTTACTTAACGAACCAAAATCCGCCGGCATATTATTGTTAATAATCGCTTTTACAATTTGATCCTCTTGCTCTTTCGGCACTTCACGTCCTGCCATTAAAGCAACTTGATGAATCAATTGGCGAAGCACTTTCTCATCACGTAAGTTCGCATTTTGAACAGATGATGCTAATTTAAAAATATCTTCTTTATTCACTTTCGCTTCCTTTTCAATGTTACTAAAAATGTTGTTATCCATTTTTTTCACCCTCTCCTCAAGTTACTCTTCATCCTATGCATAAATGAAAAATTGGTGAAAAGACCCAGAAAACAAAAAAGCGGTAGAGGCACAAAATGTACTCCTACCGCTTTTTTTATAACAAATCAGGTATCGCTTCAACTTCATGTTTTCGAACACGTCCCATCAATGAGCCTACTGTATCTTTTACATTTTTCCCATTGAATAACACGTCATATAAAGCGGCTGTAATTGGCATCTCAACTTCCATTTTCTCTGCCAATTCATGAGCAGCTTTCGTTGTTCTTACACCTTCAACAACCATACCCATGCTTTCTAATACTTCTTCTAAAGAATGTCCTTTTCCAAGCATATTTCCCGCACGCCAATTTCGACTATGCACACTTGTACAAGTTACAATTAAGTCCCCCATACCAGTTAGGCCGGCAAATGTCAGTGGATTTCCGCCCATCTTTCTTCCTAAACGAGCAATTTCCGTTAAACCACGTGTCATTAATGCCGCTTTCGCATTATCTCCTAATCCAAGTCCATCCGTTATCCCCGCAGCTAGTGCAACAATATTTTTTAACGCACCACCAAGTTCCACTCCAACGATATCTGGGTTTGTATATACACGGAAATAGCTATTCATAAACAGATCCTGTACGTCCTCAGCCGCTTCCATACGTTTAGCTGCAGACGTAACAGTTGTCGCTTGACGTAAACCTACTTCTTCAGCGTGACTCGGTCCAGAAAGTACAACAACATCTTTGATCAAGTTTTCTGGAATTTCTTCCTCAATCATTTCAGAAATACGTTTTGACGTACCTGGTTCTATTCCTTTACTTGCATGAATCCAAGTAATTGGCTCTGTAACAATTTCTTTCATCTCTTGCAATACGTCTCTGTACGCTTTCGTCGGTACTACTAGCAGTACTGTATTTACATCTACTAATGCTTCTTCTAAAGAAGAGTAGGCTACGATTGTGCTTGGCAATGTAATCCCTGGAAGATATCTACTGTTCTCATGCTTCGTATTAATTTCATTCATGAGTTCAGGACGGTTTCCCCAAATACGTACATCATGCCCATTGTCAGCTAATACCATCGCTAACGCTGTTCCCCAGCTACCTGCTCCTATTACTGTGATTTTTGTCATAAAATCACATCCTCTCCATTAGTCTCTTGCTCTAGCGATAATGTGAATCGGCGTTCCTACAAAACCGAACGCTTCACGTAAACGGTTCTTTAAGAAGCGCTCATATGAAAAGTGCATTAATTCTGTATCGTTTACAAATATAACAAATGTTGGTGGTTTTACCGCAACCTGTGTCGCATAGAAGATTTTCAGACGGCTACCATTATGAGTCGGCGTTGGATTCATCGCTACCGCATCCATAATTACATCATTTAATACGTTCGTTTGTACGCGGATGCTATGGCTTTCATTTACTTCATTAATAACTGGTAATAATGTTTGTGTACGTTTTTTCGTTTTCGCAGATAAGAATACAATCGGCGCATACTCTAAAAATTGGAAATGAGCACGGATGTTTTCTTCAAATGCTTTCATTGTTTTTTCATCTTTTTTCACTGCATCCCATTTGTTTACAACGATAATAACAGCTCGTCCTGAATCATGAGCATATCCAGCGATTTTTTTATCTTGCTCAATAATTCCTTCTTCTCCGTCTAAAACGACTAAAACAACGTCAGAACGTTCAATCGCTCTAAGTGCACGAAGTACACTATACTTTTCTGTACTTTCGTATACTTTCCCTTTTTTACGCATACCAGCTGTATCGATGATTACATAATCTTGATCATCTTTACTATATGGTGTATCAACAGCATCACGTGTCGTTCCCGCTATATTACTTACAATTACACGTTCTTGACCAAGAAGTGCATTTACAAGTGATGATTTCCCTACGTTTGGACGTCCAATTAAAGAGAAACGGATTGTTTCATCGTCATACGCTTCTTCTTCAATCTTTGGAAAATGATTTGCAGCTTCATCTAACAAATCACCAAGTCCTAAACCGTGTGTACCTGAAATTGGGAATGGCTCGCCAAATCCTAATGCATAAAAATCATAAATATCACCGCGCATGTCTGGATTATCTACTTTATTTACCGCAAGTACAATTGGTTTTTTAGAACGATATAAAATTTTAGCAACTTCTTCATCTGCTGCAGTTACACCATCGCGACCATTCGTCATAAAAATGATAACATCTGCTTCATCAATCGCTACTTCCGCCTGTTGACGAATTTGTGTCAAGAACGGCTCGTCTCCAATATCAATTCCACCTGTATCAATAATGTTAAATTCATGGCTTAACCATTCTCCCGCACTATAAATACGGTCTCGTGTTATACCTGGTATATCTTCTACGATTGAAACTCTTTCTCCAACAATTCTATTGAAAATAGTAGATTTCCCTACGTTCGGGCGGCCTACTATCGCTATTACTGGTTTCGGCATATACTTTCATCCTTTCAACTTGCTTCTGTTTATTATGTAAAAAACCCTTCTTTGTGCAAGAAGGGATTTGCATTCCAGAATATTTCTCAACGTATCAAAACACCTCACATTATACCACACGTTACTAATGTTTCACAATAATATATACATTATCTTGTAAGCGATGTGCAATACCATCTAAAATAGCCTCTAAATTATTTGCAACAAATTCCAGTTCCTCTGTCGACTCGCAAATAAATAAAGGGGCACCACCTGCAAATTTCTCTGGTGTTGTTGTAATGACTGCGAGAATAACACTTTCTAACATCATCTCTTATCTCCCCTTCCTTTCGGAGCTTCTGATGACATATGAACAGCACTCTCTAATGTTGGTACATTTCCGATCACCCCTATCGCTTTTTCTGCATCTTGATCTTGCGGCAGAACAAAAATCCCAACTCTCCCATCCTCTAAATCACGCTTCGCTAACGGTACAAGTGCCGGCGTTCCAGAATCTCTATATATTCCTAAAGCAACCGAAACATCATGTAAAATAGCTTGACGTTGTCCTAAGTTTGAGATTGTAACCATCGCATCTATCGATTTCGGTTTTAAAATAAATCCCATTCCATATTTCATAATTTCTTCTTGTCTTGCTGGCAATCCAATATTCATAATGTAAATATTATCAATATAAAGTCCCGCTCCTTCAAAACGAAGTGGAACGTGCTCTATTTCTACAAGGTCATGAAGTCTTTTACCTGACATTAATTTTTTCGCAATGAAAAAACTTACTATACCAGTAATTACCCCGGCAATCCATGAATGGAATCCTATATACGCAAACGTTGTTACAAACGACGTTAACATCGCCAAATAGTTACGACTTTCAAATACTAATGCAATTCCTTCAATGTATGTATTGCCACGTGGTACGAGCTCGTATCCATCTAATTGTTGAAGCGTATTCCTTTCCATATTGCGTACATCACGAAATTGCGTCGCTGCTAACGTAAGAAATGTAATTGCAGAGAAATCTTTTTTCAAAACAGACGGAATCGCAATTGCTCCTAAGGCAGCCGCAATTAATCCCATCGCGATATGAATAATTTTCCCGTGAAGCCTCGTCGGATATTGCCTCGTATCGGTACGAAGCATTAACAACCTAGTTATTGTACCTGCAATTACGCCACATAAAATAGCTGGTGTATATTCAGTCATGTATTACCCTCGCCTTTCTTTTACGTGTTTTCCTCTTAAATTGTTCCATATATACTGATGCCTTTGTAATCCAAAGTAAAATCACCATAAATAAAGTGGAAACAGCAGCAACATCTAAAAAAGCTAAACTGCCGTATTCATAAGGAAAATGTAATTTACGAAAAATAAGCGTCACCAGCAATTCTCCTTGTAACATCCCTATATATAAGGAGCATAATCGTAATATGCGATCCCCGTGCAATAAAACCGATGCATACACAAGTGCACCACTTAACAGCAACAACCTATCAACCACAATCCAAATTGGATCATATACTTCTAACAAATGAAAGCTTGTATATAACATTGCAATAATAAGTGCCGAAAGTAAGGTATATAATTTTTTCCAAATAGAATATAACGCGATACCTACAAAAGAAATAATACAAAGAAAAAGGGCATTTACCGATATCGTGAAAGACGCAATCGTCACATTTAACGGAGAACAAATAATAAAAATTAATATACAAGCACTTATCTTCCAACGAATAGATTCTTTTTTCATAAAAAAGGTCACGACAACCCACCCTATCCAAGCAACAAAATAAAAAGTACTCCCATCCATCACTTCACCTCCTATGTTTTCCATTATGGGAACTTTTTATGAAAGTTAATCCCCCTTTTCTTTGTGCATAGTTTTTCTCATAACAGCAACACTTCTAATAAGGAGGTGTAACTCACAATGGGTAAAGATCGCCAAGAACGAAAACTAAGAGAATCACGCCGCGTTGAATCTGATCGCGACCAATCACTTCAATATCCCGGTGCAACAAGTCTTGATACACCGGAGCAAGCTCGAAAGCAGAATCAGCATTAAGTAAAGTGAAACTTCAGCGGGGGTATCCATCCCCACTGATTATTAGCCCACACCAATCGGGCTTTTATGGACAATTCAAAAAGACGGTTTCGATAATGTACGAAACCGTCTTTTTACACCATTATTTTATTTCTACTCGTAATATAATTCTTTTGTTTTCGCATTATAAACCCTATCACTTGATGAGGCATCAATCGTAACTATACCTGTTGGTTTTTTAGAATATGTAATAACATAATACGTATGAAGAGAAGGATTTTTACTCTTTACCTCAACACGTACATAATCCGTCTCTCCTATTTCATTTAACTTTCGCTCAACCTCTTTTTTCACGCCTACAATATCTTCTTTTTCCTCTTTAATTTCCCTACTCACAATGGTATTTCCTTCATCAGAAAGTAATACTACTTCAGCATTACTTAAACTCACTTCATTTGTTATATTAAAATAGTAATTCACATACGAATCTTCCGATGGATTTTTGTCTTCTCCTAATTCCCTTGGCAAAATTAGTGCTTCTATTCCACTTCCTGCATTCACCATTGGATTCCTATACAATTTATTCCCGACTGCGATTGCAATATTCGCCGTTTTAATTGTTGATTGTACTGTTGTTGAACTAGAATCCCCTTCTCTTGCATTTGAAGTTAATGAAATTTCAATCTTTTTATTATATCCAGAAATCGCTGTATCTTCTCTTATATTTCGTGCATGGATATTAACATCTTCACTATTATATGTAATGCGTCCTATCGTATTTTTACTATTTGAAGATACATTATCTCCTTTTTTATTAACATCCTCATCCCCTAAATTATCGTAAATTTCTTCTTGTTTCTTTTGACTCTTAAATAGCAATCTCTTATCTTGTTTTATCGCTAACCAGCTATATAGAGCGGAATACTTTCTTACTTTTACCATGTTTCTCTCCACAAACATGGCAAAAGTAAGAACCCTCCAATAATTCAGCAGCACATTTTCTACATTTCTTCATTTTTATAACCCCTTTTTCAATCATAGCTTTTTCGCACAATATTCCTATATAACTTTATTACAATATAAATTCTCTCTTTTTTCCATTTATAGAATTATATAGATTTCTAACTTCCCGCCCGGACCATTGATTTTTTACAGACTGTGTCTTAACCTCTTTTTCCTTTCTGTGTCAACATGAAAAAAATAGCCCTTCACCTGACCCAAAAGGGTCAGGTGAAGGGCTATTTTTTTAGTTTCTATCATTTATTATTGTTTTCATTTAATAAAATTCAAAAGATATCAGAGTGTTGGAAACCCTAAAGGGTTTCTCAACACTCTGAAAAAAATCAACCGGACGGTTGATTTTTTATCGCCTACTATAATGTGCAGTGTCAATCCCTCGCTGCGCTAACCAATGATATGTTTCGCCTTTTACAACAAGAGGTACAGATTGCAACTCTTCTATCGTCTTCACGCCAAGAGCTGTCATAATAAATTTTAAATCTGTATGTAAAAGATCGATTTCATCCACTAACTTCTCAACACCATCTTGCATTAAAATACGTAAAAAGTATCCAGCAAACGCAGTTGTATTCGCCCCTAATGCGATTGCCTTCGCCACGTCAATTGCTGTTTGTATACCCCCAGATGCAATAAAAGAGAGGTTATTATTTGTAGAGGTTGCTTCAATAATCGAGGTAGCTGTTTGTATGCCCCAGTTATTAAAATAAGAAAGCATTCGCTGTCTTCTTTCATTTTCAACAGCAGCAAAATTCGTACCACCTTGTCCACCAATATCAATTGCTGCTATACCTATACTCGCTAACTGTTGCACTGTTTCCTTACTCATTCCAAATCCGACTTCTTTTACAATAACAGGAACTTTACTGTTTAAAACAATTTGTTCAATTCGCCGAAGTACACCAGTAAAATCACGGTCTCCTTCTGGCATCGTTAACTCTTGTATGACATTTAAATGAATTTGCAGTGCATTCGCTTCAATCATATCAACGGCACGCTCTGCCTGTTCGACAGTTGCCTCACTCCCCAAATTAGCAAAGAAAATACCATTTGGGTTTACCTTTCTGACGATCTTATAAGAAGCCGCCTCGCTTTCATTTTTTAAAGCTGCCATTTGCGACCCTACAGCCATAGCAAGGTTATGATGTTTCGCTACATATGCTAATTGCTCATTAATATGTAATGTTTGCTCTCCTCCACCACCAGTCATCGCATTGATAAAAATCGGCGAACTTAGTGAAAGTTCGCCGATTTTTGTTTCACATGTTACAGTATCATAACTTGAATTTGGCAAGCTTTGATGCACAAAATCAATATCATGAAAGCCATGCGTACGAGACTGACCAGTAGAAAGAGCATATTCAATATGATCTAATTTACGTTTTGCCCTTACCACTTGTACCCCTCTTTATTTCTTTAATTTTTTCAGTTGTTCACCAATAATATCACCTAACTGGAAAGTAGCAGAATCAGCATTTGGCTCATATTGGCTATAATCTTCTGTTACATTATTTTCTTCAAGCGTTTCTTTTATGCTTAAAGAAATACGTTTTTCTGCTACATGGACTTCAAGTACTTTCACCTTTACTTCTTGTCCCATTTCCAATACTTCATTTGGATTTTTCACGTGACGATTTGCAATTTGAGATACATGCACAAGCCCTTCAACACCAGGTAAAATTTCAACAAATGCACCGAATGTAACAAGGCGTTTTACTACGCCCTCACGAATATCTCCAGCCTTTATTTCGCCATCAATATTTTCCCAAGGTCCCGGCTGAGCTGCTTTAATTGATAAAGAAATACGTTGCGTATCAGCATCAACAGATAACACTTTTACCTTTACCTTTTGACCTTGCTCTAATACCTCAGAAGGTTGCTCTACACGTTCGTGTGAAATTTGTGAAATGTGAACTAAACCATCCACACCACCAACGTTAACGAAAGCACCAAAATCCGTTAATCGTTGTACTGTTCCTTCAACAATATCCCCTTCTTTTAACGAAGAGATTGCTTCTTTTTTCTTAGAATCTAGTTCTAGTTCTACTACCGCTTTATGTGAAAGAATAACACGATTTTTTTCACGGTCTAATTCAACAATTTTCACCGCTAATGTTTTTCCTTTATAGTCAGCAAAATCTTCTACATAATGTACCTCTACAAGTGAAGCTGGGATAAAACCACGAACACCAAGGTCCACAACTAACCCACCATTCACAATATCTTTTACAGTAACATCAAATACATGACCAGAATTAAATTTTTCTTGTAATTCTACCCACGCTTTTTCTGCGTCAACAGCTCTCTTAGATAAAACAAGATCATCTTCTTCTAATTTAATAATTTTCAATTCAAGTGTTTGATCTAATTCTACAACATCGCTTGCTTTTTCAATATGAACGTTAGCTAATTCACTAATCGGAATTACGCCATCTGTTTTGTATCCAACATTTACAAGCACTTGTTTCTCTTCAACTTTCGTTACAGAACCTGTAACAACGTCACCAACTTGTAATTCTTTTGAATTCATAACTTCTTCATTCATTTTCTCTACCATGGAAATACCTCCCTACAGAATTGACAAAGCATTTTTATGTATATACGAAATGAAAACAAATGTTTTCATTTGCATGTTTAAGAATTTATCATCACATATTCTGTTTCAATACAGTTCATAAGAAACTATATTAAACCTATATAAATAGTATACAGCAAAATCATCTTGAAGAAAGTATGATTTGAAATATAATAGCGAATATATTCTGACAGTTTTTTTCCTCTGTAACTAACTTCTTACAAATTAGCCCATTTGTCAAGAAAAGAGACTTATAATTCACTTATCCTTTACATTTCAAAAAAAATAAAGAAAGAGGATAGCCCTCTTTCTTTATTTCGCAAATACTCCTGAAACAATACCCATAATTTTTTGGACAACCTCTTCAATTGATAAAGAAGTTGTATCTAATTCCAATGCATCATCAGCCTTTTTCAAAGGAGAAACTTCGCGTTCTGAATCTAATTTATCACGCCTAGCAATTTCTTCTTTTAACTGCTCTAAATTAGAATCGAAACCTTTATTCATATTTTCTAAATGTCTTCTTTCCGCTCTTTCTTCTACAGAAGCAAGCATAAAGATTTTCACTTCAGCATCTGGTAGTACATGTGTACCAATATCACGACCATCCATTACTACGCCGCCTTTTTTAGCTAACTCTTGTTGACGACGTACCATTTCTTCACGAACAAGACGATGCTTTGCTACAATAGATACTCGATTCGTCACATCTGGCGTACGAATCACTTCAGAAACATCTTGTCCATTTAAAAATACAAGTTGTGTATTTTCCCCTTGCTGAAATTCAATATTTACATTTTTTACAACTTTCATTAACTTTTCTTCATTTTCAATATCCACTTTTTGTTCAAGGGCTGCATATGTAATAGCACGGTACATTGCGCCTGTATCAATGTAGACATATGAAAGTTTTTTCGCAACAACTTTTGCAACTGTACTTTTCCCAGCAGCCGCTGGACCATCTATAGCAATCGAAATTCGTTTATCCATTGTAACACCTCATTTTTCACTTATAAAAACAAAACGAAAAGCAGGTATTCTCCCCCTGCTTCTTCTCATTTGCCTCACGTCATTAAATCCTCAATTATTGTAGCATAATCCATCATAGAAGAAAATGAAAACTACTTATTCACCTGTAAGATTTCCGCCTTATTTTGCGTGACGACACCCTCGTAATAAACAATTTTCGATAAATATTTCACTGAAGATTTATGTATAAAAAGCAGTTGGACGACAGAAAGACAAATAAATTGAATCAGTAATATACGAATTATAATTTTCTCCACTTTTTTCAAAAAACTCACTCCTTCCCTCTCTACACTTACATATACCCTCCTATAAATTCCCATAAACAAAACCTAACCTAATAACCACTTACCGAAGCACAATTAAAGTAATTTATTTTATTGTCATTTTCTAACCATACTTTTATACATTTTCATTGTCGAATTTACTCAAAACATGTTATGTTCTAAATGTATTTTTCAACTTGAAAGGGGTATAAGCATTGAAAAGAATCCTAGTTTTACACACAGGTGGAACAATTGCAATGGAGGAAGATAAAGAAACCGGGGTCGTACAACCAGGTGAAAAGAATCCTCTTTTAAAATTTATTCCTGATTTAGAAGGCGATGTTGATTTAATTGTCGAAGATGTGTTCCATCTTCCATCTCCTCACATGACTCCTAGCGAAATGCTACAATTACAAGTCATCATTGACGAAAGAGTAAGACAAGATGATATTCACGGCGTAGTCATTACGCATGGTACCGATACATTAGAAGAGACAGCTTATTTTCTTGATTTAACAGTTCAAGCAACGATCCCAATCGTTGTGACAGGAGCAATGCGTTCTAGTAATGAATTAGGTGCTGATGGTCTATATAATTTCTTATCAGCTGTAAAAGTTGCTAGTAGTAATGAAGCTGCTAAAAAAGGCGTTCTAGTCGTATTAAACGACGAAATACATTGTGCTACAAATGTAACAAAAACGCACACAAGTAATGTCGCGACATTCCAAAGTCCACAGTACGGACCAATTGGCATGGTAACAAAACGTGGTGTTGTTTTCCATCATGCTTTAGTGCATCACGAAACATGCACAGTACGACAGATTTCTAAAAATGTTGTCGTTCTAAAAGCATACGCAGGTATGGATGATACATTATTATCAGCAATTGAAACACTACCAGTAGACGGAATTGTTATTGAAGCACTTGGACAAGGTAATTTACCCCCAAGAACACTTCCAAGTCTAGAACGTTTAATAGGCAAAGGAATTCCTGTCGTATTAGTGTCTCGCTGTTTCAACGGTATCGTTCAAGATGTATATTCGTATGAAGGTGGCGGTAAGCAATTAAAAGATATGGGCGTTATATTCACATACGGTTTAAATGCTCAAAAGGCGCGTATTAAATTATTAGTCGCATTAGAGAATACAAATTCTCATGAAGCAATCCAAAATATGTATATGCACGATTAAAAAAGAAGCTGTCGAATTTCGACAGCTTCTTTTTATTCTTCTCTTGATGCAATGGTTTGCGCAATCGCATCTCCATGGAATCTACCGTTCTCGATAAATATTTCATTTGCGTTATTCCCCGCAGCAATTACACCTGCAATAAAAATATTTTCAGCGTTTGTTTCCATACTACCCTCTGTATAAATCGGGCGTCCTGTTTCTTCATCAATCCGAACTCCCATTTTTGTTAAGAAGCTGTGGTCTGGATGGTAACCCGTCATAGCAAATACAAAATCATTTTGAATTGTATTTTCTTCACCATCTACTGTATACGTCAACGTATGCTCAGTAATTTCTTTTACATGCGCATGGAAATGCATTTGAATTGTCCCATTTCGTACTAACGCCTCAAATTCCGGCAAAATCCATGGCTTAATACTTGGCGAGTATTCCCCGCCACGGTATAGAACTGCTACACGTGCACCCGATTTAACAAGCTCTAACGCCGCATCTATACTTGAATTTTTACCACCTATTACAACGACATCTCGATCAAAATAAGGATGTCCTTCTTTGAAATAATGAGCTACTTTCTCAAGTTTCTCACCAGGTACATTCATATAATTCGGATTATCATAATATCCAGTTGCGACAACAATGTATTTCGCCACATATATTTCTTTGTTTCCGTCACGCTTCGTCGTTTCAACTTTAAAAACATCACCATCTTTTTGAACTTGTTCCACTCGTTCAAATGCATTTACACGTATAGATTTACGCTTTACTACTTCACGATAATACGCAAGCGCTTGATTACGAAATGGCTTACGATTTTCTGTAATAAAAGCAACTTCACCAATTTCTAATTTTTCACTAGAGGAGAAAAATGTTTGATGAGTTGGATAATTATAAATTGCATTTACTATGTTACCTTTTTCGATTACTAACGGATTTAACCCCACTTTTTGCAACGAAATCGCCGCTGCTAATCCGCATGGACCGCCTCCGATAATAATAACTGTTTCTTTTTGCATACTCGGTTCACTCCTAGTCTTCTACCTCTGCTCTATTTATCTAAACAAGAAAAAACCTACTTACAGCAGTAGGCACCTATCTTTATTGTATTCATTTTTCATATATTTGTCATCTAAACGAAACATACATCCGATAGACATCTGCTAAAAACTGCTGAAATTTAATTCCTTGTTGCCCTAATACATTTTCAGGATCGATTTTCCGAGTAGGATCCAACGTTTTGTGTGACACAATAGCCTTTTTAGGATTTAAACCGAAATTTTGACATAAATACGCATGATACCAAGTAAAACGAGTATACGCCTCCCAAAAGTTTACGTCGCCTCCATAACAAAGTTCCACCCCAATAGCAGCCTTATTCGCATCATAACCGAATAAATCATTATCCGTCGGCACATTGTATCGAACATGGTACGCAACTTCATTTATAGGGACAATTTCTAATATTGTTTTATCATCAATAAATGTATGCGCTGAAGCTTTCGGTTGTATTTCATTAAAGTAATCCCGATTTCCTATCGCATTGCTACCAGGGTTCCCTGTGTCATGACTTACAATAAATCTTACTTTTGAAAGAGGAATTCCTGGTCGTGAATTTCCATACCCAATATAATTACGCTCAATAGGGAACATCGCCATTACTACCAACTCCCGCTCTAAAAAGTTACCTTACTTCCTTATATATGTATTCGGTAGCAATGTCCTTATGGCATTATTTCTTATGCGAAGAGAAAATCGAAAATATTTGATGTGAATACCAGAAATAATACAATACTTACAGCCACTCCGTAAAAACCGTAAAACCAAACACAATCTTCTTTCGTATCTAAACCGAAAAACTTATTTACTGATTGTAATAATGATCCACGCTTACTATGATTATTTCGTAAAACTTCCACTCGTTCCACAACATCTGCTGGCATCATAAATCTTTGGTCTACTGTCATTTTCATCATTTATCTCTCCTTAAAATCATTTCCGTTTTGCTTATCTAAGGAAAGTATAGCACGTTTGTTCGTACAGAACAAGCGTTCTTTTTATTTTTATTTTTATTTTTCACCAAGCTACGTAATAATTCCAATTACTACTGCGATAATCAATCCTCCAACAACCAGATGCAATAAACCCTCTCCAAACATTCTAAAAACACTTGTTTTCTGGGCATTTTAAATTATTGCTATTTTACTTTCTAGTTGGTTCCCCTTTCTTCTAATCAATCTACTCGATTCATCATTTCATTATCCATATCCAACACCTCTAACTAGTAACTTCAGCAAAAAACGCGATTCCCTCAAAAGGAAATCACGTTTTCTCAAAACATTATATATTATACCCAACCTCTGAAGCGACTAGCCTCAGCCATTTTACGAACACCAATCATGTATGCAGCTAAGCGCATGTTTACTTTACGAACTTGTGATGTTTCATAGATTGAATCGAATGATTTTACCATTACTTTTTCTAAACGTTGTTCTACTTCTTCCTCAGTCCAGTAGTAACCTTGGTTATTTTGTACCCACTCAAAGTAAGATACCGTAACGCCACCAGCACTTGCTAATACGTCTGGAACAAGTAAGATACCACGATCTGTTAAGATTTTTGTTGCTTCTAATGTAGTTGGACCATTTGCAGCTTCAACTACAATTTTCGCTTTAATCTTATCAGCATTTTCTTCTGTAATTTGGTTCTCAATTGCAGCTGGAACTAAAATATCGCAATCAAGTTCTAACAATTCTGTGTTTGAAATTGTATTATTAAATAGTTTTGTTACAGTACCGAAGCTATCGCGACGATCTAGTAAGTAGTCAATATCTAATCCATTCGGATCATGTAGTGCACCGTACGCATCTGAAATTGCAATTACTTTCGCGCCTGCATCATGCATAAATTTAGCTAAGAAGCTACCCGCATTCCCAAATCCTTGAACAACAACGCGTGCACCTTTAATATCAATGTCACGTTTTTTCGCAGCTTCACGAATACAAATTGTTACACCTTTTGCAGTCGCTGTTTCACGTCCGTGTGATCCACCTAATACAAGTGGTTTACCTGTAATAAATCCTGGTGAATTAAATTCATCGATACGGCTATACTCATCCATCATCCATGCCATAATTTGTGAGTTTGTAAATACATCTGGAGCTGGAATATCTTTTGTCGGACCAACAATTTGGCTAATTGCTCGTACATAACCGCGGCTTAATCTTTCTAATTCACGGAAAGACATCTCACGTGGGTCACAAATGATTCCACCTTTACCTCCACCATATGGTAAATCAACAATACCACATTTTAAACTCATCCAAATAGAAAGTGCTTTCACTTCATTTTCTGTTACGTTTGGATGGAAGCGAATTCCACCTTTCGTTGGACCAACAGCATCATTATGTTGCGCACGATATCCTGTAAATATTTTAACAGTCCCGTCATCCATACGAACTGGAATTTTCACTGTCATCATACGAATTGGTTCTTTCAATAATTCATATACTTCGTTTGGATAACCCAATTTTTCTAATGCTTCATTAATTACAATTTGTGTTGAATTTAACAATTCAAAATGTTGTTCCCCTTGTTGTTGTGTTTTCGTTTGAGTTCCCTTTTCGGCTACCATAGTAAGTAAACCCCCTGTAATTTCACTTGTTTAGTAAACCTTCATTGCCTAGTATACACCGTTAAATTTGGAATGCAATAGAAAACGCTAACAAATATATACAAACTATTTTGTATTGCAAGCGTTTTCACTATTATTATAGTCCTTTTATTGCTTTTAGAAAAGTAAAATACTTAAATATTTAAATATTTTTCATTTTCATCAAAATACGTTCGATAAAACAATTATTTCATCAAAAAATACTGATTATATTTTTAAATATAGATCGGCTAGTCTTGTTTCCTACACTTCGCTTTATAGATTTTAGATTTTCCAATCTTCAGCTGAATAAAAATAAAACCTCAAGCTACGTTACATTAGCTGAGGTTTTGTTTTTTTACAAAGTAATTGTATATTTGTTCAATTGCTTGAGAATCCATTAATTCTTTACCATATTCCATTATACGGTAAATTGTTGCTGTTGACGGATTACCGTATTCCGCTAAAATAGCTATAAAATCCGCCTTCAATAATTGAAATTGCTCTTCTTCTTCTATCCAAAGATAAAAACGATCATCCCACGTATACAACTTCCCATCAGTTACACCAAGGTTATATAAGCGATTTGACAAATTGATTACATCATCTAATGTAGCAAACTCGTAAAGTATATGTTCGCTTTCATCAAGAGTCACTTGCATTTCAATAAACTCGTCACGGAACTCATCTTCTGTATCCACTTCGTGATTTTCTTTTGTTACAATTACAACCATACCTTGAGCTTGTAGAGAAAATACTTCAACAGCAATCGGTCCATCCGCTTCAAACCCTAATTCTTTATTCGCTTCTTGCATCATATCACGGAATAGTTGCTGTACTTTCGGTGCATTTCTCCACAAATCTTCTTTCGTTAATCCTCGTTCAGATAAATCATCAAATGTTAGGAAAATTTTAATCTTATTATAATTTAAACGTTCCAGTCTCATCTCATACCCTCCCTACGTAACCATTGCATCTAATTTTTATTATATGAAATAGAAAATAGATGGTTCTTTTCGAACGACTATTCTAACATTTTTAACCATCCATCCCATTCTTCTTTCGTATTACCAATTAGGATATTTTGAAGATTTAATTGATCTCCAATGCCTTTTCTTCCTATAAAACCACCAGAGAGGTTTTCATTTTTTTCTTGCAATAAGTCAATAAATTCTACTGCCTCTTCAAGTTCTCGTTCATCATCAAAAGATATAAACAAATATTTAGGTTGTAATTGCTCAATAGCTAGTAAAATACCTTCTTCATCTAAACTTGTCCCCATATACATTGCTTGATATCCTTTTAGTCGTAAATACGTCGCGAAAATAAATCCTTTTAATATATTATTTTCTAAAACGAAAACTTTGTTAACGGAAGAATACACTGACGCATTATGATATATCATTCCTAGACGTGTTTGTAAGAATGATACAACATATTTGAATTGTGACATTGTAATCTCATTATTATTTTTTAAAGATAACAACTTGTTTGCCACTTGAAGGATGATGCTTGTAACAACCTTTTCCGTTGAATATATACTAAAAACCTCGTTTAATAATGCAGAAGTTGTAATTTCATCAAATTTTAACAAAGCTTGTAGTATATCGTCCACTAAAACAACTTCTGTATCTGTAATTTTTTCTTTTTGAACGTTGTTCTGCAAACGATTCCCTTCCAATAACTGAACTGCTTGTCCAATCATCATCCCCTCAGAAACTTTATTCATTAACCATTTCAAAATATGAATATGCTCTTCTGTATATAAACGGTGCCCCGCACGATTTCTCTTTGGGGCAATAATATGATAGCGTCTTTCCCATGCGCGAAGTGTACTCGGTTGAATTCCGAGTATATTCGAAATAGCTTTTATATTATATGTCCCATTTAAAGTCTTCATTATTTTCCTCCGCATAATGTAATGATATGTGTTTGGGAAGGTGCCCGAAAACGAAGAGGGAATAATGTTGTTCCATACCCATTACTAACAAAGAGAGTCGTATTAGAATGCTTATATACACCACCCTTTAAATACTTTTCAGATGGAAACAACCGAATCTGACCTCCATGTGTATGTCCACTTAATACGAGCGAAATTTGTTCTTTACCAGACATTTTCTTTATTATATCTGGGTTGTGACTAATTAAAATGCGAAAACCTTCTTCTTTACAATCAGACAATGCTAAATCTAAACGATCTCGTTCTAATCCAACATCATCGATACCGAGTAAGCAAATTTTCTCTCCTAATTCAGACTCAAATACAACTCTTGTATTATCTAATACCTTCACATTATTTTCTATTAATAAAGCATCCAATTCGTGATATTCAATTTCATAATCATTATTTCCCCATACAAAATATACAGGGGCTATTTCTCTTAACTTTTGAATATTTAAAGAGATTTGCGATAAAGATACTCCTTTTTCAGCTAAATCACCGCCAATAATTACGATATCAGCTTTTCCTTTCACTCGTTCAATTAGCGAGCTAGAAATGGTCCTTCTATGAATATCCGAAATAAAAAAAACTTTAACTTTTTGAAAACTTTCCGGAAATTCTTCGAATACTAAAGTATGTTCCAACACTGTATTACGCATTGCTTCTTTATACATTCCAAGAAGACATACAAAACCAATGCATATGAGAGTACATAATAATATAATCCATGACATATATTTTTTACTCTCCCTCCTCGTAAAGTATAGTCCTTAATTTTATGTGCAGCTATATCACTCATTTAGCTAGCTCTCATACTTCGTGGACTTATCTTTTATAGGAATTTTCAATTCTTGTCCTACTTTCACTTCATCTTCTTGTAAATCATTATACTTTTTTATTATTTCTATCCCATTTTTATCTGAGAAATATTGCTTCGCTATACTTTCTAAAGTTTCTCCATCTTTCACAACATGAGTTGCTACTTTCTCAGACTGCTTCTTTGATTCAGTCTGAGCTGAATCAAAGAAAATCACTTCAAACGCACTTTTCTCAGCATTATTACTATCACTTTTTACCTGTATATACTTATCCGTATACCATAGGATACTAATAGGTAACAATATGAACAAAAATGTTAACACTCGGACGAAAATGTGATTCATTTTAAACTTTGGTTTGTTCTCTTTATTTCTATGAATTTCACTACGCGGCGGTAAAACTTCATCTTCTTCCACTTGCTCAACTTCTAACTCCTCTTCAAAATCAGGAATTCGTTTTCTCATGTTGTTCACCACCACCTTCCATTTATTTTCTTAATTGGAGCCCCATTATAAAATCAACAAGAAAGTGTGCAAAGATTGTTATAAACAAATTTCCTGTCCACTCGAATACATAACCAAAAACAAAACTAATAAAGCAGACGAAACAAAACAAAAAAGGCTTCGTTATATACCGAATATGTAACACAGCAAAAATTAAACTCGCTATTACAATTCCGAAATGAGTCTGCACTACACCTCTAAATAAAAACTCTTCCGCAAAGCCAATAATAAACGTGATAACGAGTAAATGCATGACAGAAATTCCTTGAAACATTCTATCGTTAATGCCACCATCATCAAACCAAGATTCTGGAAACACTCGCATTGCAACATAATCTAATAACACAATACAGATCGCTAACAAGCTACCTATTACAAGTATAGAAACCGGTTCCCATTTCCACAAACTATAAACTTCTCTTTTATCTTGAAATAATATATATGCTAGTAAACAACCAATACCAATAATGGTTAGTTGTGTTATGTAGAGATTCAGTCTTATTTCTCTCGGACTCATATCTTCAACATTATGCCTTTGAATGTTCATCATTCCTCCATCTTCCCTAGGCCGAAAAGCTTTTGTAACTCTGTTTCCCAATTATAGTCGAAAACTAACTGTTGCGCTCGTCTTTTTTTATAATCCGTTTTTGTAATACCACAGTAATCACAACAGTTTTCTATCTCTTTTTCTTTTCTATAACCGAATTGTTGTAATAAATATTCACGTCTACATCCTTGAACTTTTATCCATGACTTCATATTTTCTAGCTCACTATATTTATTGCGCAGTCTCACTTCCACTTCCGCTATTAATCTGTGCATTATTTCATCTGACAAGCTCTCTAGCATGAGATTTCGCTGTTGTATGATTCCAAGATGTTCGAGATGATAACGTGTAAAACGCCAATACTGTTCATTAAATCTTGCTGCATTATAACAAATTTCTTCTACATCTTCTAATGGTAATACTTTCGTTTGAAACATTCTTTCTTGTAGTAACGAAAATAAAAATTGTATTTGCGATTTACTTGGCAATTCATCTTCAATGATTGAAATTGGCAAATCGTGATCCAATGGACTACATAATAAAATGGCTATACTCAATTCTCCATCTCTTCCCGCTCTTCCAATTTCTTGTAAATAGGAAGCTACATTTGTCGGATATTGAAAATGAATAATATATCTTGTATTCGCCTTATTTACCCCCATCCCAAAAGCGCTTGTACATATTACAATTTGCAACTGGTCATTCATAAACTGTTGTTGAATTAACATACGCTCTTCATGTTCCATACCACCATGATAAAAAGCTACACCTGTAATTCCTTTTCCTCTTAAATACTCGGTTAAACGCTCTGTCCAGGCCCTACTTGAACAATAAACAATACCAGGCCCTTGCAAATACATTACATGCTCAAAAAGCGCCTCTTTTTTTTCTTCTATTGTTTCCACAAATTGCACTTCCATCGCAATATTTGGACGATCAATTGAGTACACATGCTCAGCTATATTTTTTAGATTTAAACTTTCCGCTATATCTCGCAGTACATCCTTTGTCGCAGTTGCTGTTAATGCTAGTACTTTCGGAGATCCGATACTCTCAATTACTTTATCTAATTTTTTATAATCTGGCCGAAAATCATAGCCCCATTGTGAAATACAATGCGCTTCATCTACGACAAATAATGAAATATGAATTTTTTTCAATTCTCTTATTAGAAGTTCCGACTGCAACATCTCTGGTGATACGAAAACAAATTTATAAAAAGATAGCTTTTTCATTGCTTCTCTTTTTTCACTTAACGTCCGAAAACTATTCAATGCAATAACTCGATTTTTTACGACATACTTTAATTGCGTAACTTGGTCTTCCATTAAAGATAATAATGGTGATACAACAAGCACCGTACCCTCTTGCAGAAGCCCCGGAAGTTGATAACACATTGACTTTCCTCTTCCAGTCGGAAGCATTGCTACAACATCTTTCCCTTCCAATAAGTCCGTAATAACTCCTTTTTGCCCCGGACGAAATTCAGAATATCCAAACCACTTATATAAATATTCCTCAAGCTTCATTTATACCCTCCATCCGCGCCAATACAAGACGGACTTCAAAATAAGAGATTTCCTCTCCAACCGCTTGCTTCAACACACGCAATTTGCGTGTTTGTAATGCTTCAATTACTTTTGTTACTTTTTCTATTTTTTCTTTTTTCATAAACATCTCAATAGAAAATTCTTTTTCTCGTAAAGCAATTTCTACAAAATGGTCTTCTATCGTGGCAACCTTCAAATTCCGAATTGTTGCTATTTCTTCTAAAGAGCGTCCTTGTTTCCAAAGATTATATGTTTTTTTCGTTGATAAGCTAAATAAATCAGCTTTCTCATTTGGATAAGATATAATTTCAGCTAATAATGGAAACTCATTTTCTTTATTGCGAACTTCTTGAATAAGGAAATGAATTGTACCCCAAAATAAAAAATAAACTCGAAATATATCTTGTTTCGTAATTTCCGCTAATTGTTGTAAAGTACACCCAATACGTTCATACCCAGTTAACCGATATGTTACGATTGTCGCCTCTACTGGATTATTTTTTTGTAAAAGAGTATGCATTTCCTTCCATAATCTTTTAGCCAATTCACTTCTCATATATGGTATTCCAGTGAGGAAGCGTTTCACCCACATCATTATTTCTGTATCCTGTTGAATTGGAATAAATTTCGTATTCGCCTGTTGTAAATTCGAAATGGTTTGAACGATCAATGATAATCTCCTCCAAAACGTTTCACCTATTTCACCATAGTGTAAACCATTTAAATACGTCGGAAAGGCAAAGTCACCTTCCCATTTGTTTAATTGCATGTTACCAGCAGTCGTTAACACATATGTATTATCATGTATACCTTGAACTAAATCCGTTCGTAACAACCTTGCAACTTCTTGATCATAATCAGCTCTATTTAATGACTTATAAATCCCAAACAAAAAAGAAATTTGAAACATATTCCCATCTTGTAATGTTTGCGACGATCTCTTTCCTTTTAATAAATAATAAATCGAAGAAACGGTTCTTTCACCATTCAATTGTTTTAAACAATATAATAAAGTATATTGTAGCTGCATTACCGCTTCCACCTCTCTGTCTAACTTCATTCCCTTTTCAATACGATTGCACATTAACTGCTATTCATTTAACTTATCATATTCACACTACATGCTTGTATATATTCTATTGTATCAAACGAAATAACATTTAAGTATTTTGAAAATCTTATGAAATAATTCAAAAATAAGTTGACACTCTAATTGATAAGCATTATCATTATAATTTTATGTTGAAAAGTTTTAAAAACCGTTTTACAATAAGGTTATAATTTTTTGGCGAACTTTTCACATACATATTATCAGGAGGGAAAAAAGATGGCAAAATATACAATCGTTGACAAAGATACTTGTATCGCATGCGGTGCTTGTGGTGCTGCTGCACCAGACATTTATGACTATGATGATGAAGGTATTGCATTTGTAACATTAGACGATAACCAAGGTATCGTTGAAATTCCAGATGTATTAATTGAAGATATGATGGATGCATTCGAAGGTTGTCCAACTGACTCAATTAAAGTTGCTGACGAATCATTTGATGGCGACTCTTTAAAATTCGAATAGTCTTTTATTAACTTTAAACCCCCCTCATAAGTATGAGGGGGGTTTTTACTCTCTTTTTCATTCTCACTAACAAAAAAACCATTGGCAGCGTAACTGCTAATGGTTTAATATTTTTAAGCATTTTTCATTTTTGCAAATACCCATACTTTCAAGCGTGAAAATAATGCTACAAATACAATTGTTACAACAATTCCTTTAATTACATTAAACGGTAATATCGCCGTTACAATAGTTTGTCGCATAATATCACTAGACATAGCTGGTGAATTTAAAAACCAAGTGTACGCTGGTAAAATAATAAAGTAGTTTAACACACTCATAATAACTGTCATAGTAATTGTGCCTAGCATTAATCCTGTCGTTAAACTTTTTACTGTGCGATACTTTCGGAATAAGAATGCTGCTGGACCAATAAATAAACATCCCGCTATAAAGTTTGCTACTTCTCCTACTGGTACTCCCGTTAAACTTCCTTGAATCCCGTAATGCAAAATATTTTTTATCGCTTCTACAATTACACCTGCAATTGGACTAAAAATTATCGCCGCAATTAAAGCTGGCACATCACTAAAATCAATCTTTAAAAATGGCGGAAGCCCTGGGAATGGAAAATCCAACATCATTAGTAAATACGCAATACTACTTAGCATCGCTACACTCACCATCTGCACTACACTGTTTTTTTGTTTCATCTTTCTCTCTCCTTTTCCATCGATCTTCTCATGGAAAGTGGAAAGGTTCTGCTATGCCTATTTTTTCATAGAACGAAAAAACCCTTTGTGATTTACACAAAGGGAGAATTTTAAGGCACATCAAACAGACGTTCAAATACTTATCTTTTTTGAACGCTTGAACCTCCATCTTCTCCCATCCAGACTGTACTGTCGGCTTTGGAATCACACCAAATCCTGCCTTAACGGCTCGCGGGCTTAGAACGAAATTATTAACTGTTCATCACCGCCGGTCGGGATTTTCACCCTGCCCCGAAGATAGACCGATATTCTATTTTCCACTTCATTATACAACAACATGATCGTATTGTGAACAAAAAAAGTGTAACTTATTAAAAATAAGTTATTTATTTTATATTATTAAAGAAGCAATCACTATATTTTACAATACAACCCATATTTTTTATAATTCGGTATTTCTCTTATGAATCCCCTAGTCATATGTCGTCAAAAGTGATAAGATGTTGAATTGTTAAGATAAGAACATTTTCTGAGTTATGGAGGAAATGTCATGAAGAAAGATAAAAGACACTCTATTCGAGAAGCAATGAAAAAGAACTTAAGAAAAGAATACTTTTATTTGAAAAAAGAATTACTTTTCTACTGTCCAATTGATTTAGGCACATTCTCAAGAGAGACATACTACGCTACTTTTGACCAAGATGGCATAAGTATTTATCAGTATGATAAAAAAACAGAAAGTAAATTAAAATTGTGTGAGCGTCATCCATGGAAGAGTTGGAATAAGGTAAAAGTTGATCACTATTTAACAACTTCTCAATTTATTTTCCAAGGTGAGCGAAACTGGATTTTATCCCTTTTCCAAAAAGGAAAAGAAGCTCAAAAAATAATTGAAGAACATACATCTTTACAAACGGAAGTTGTTTCCCGTCCTTTTTCCAAGAAACTTCCTGGTTTCCGTTCTGATACACCATTGAATAAATACATCGGTAGCATTTGTTACACTGCACTTATTGCATTTTTATTAAAATGGATGATTCCATTTCAAGCACCACAAATCGCCCTGTATTCTCTTTCAATTGGCTTTATGCTTCTTGGTTTACTTTGTCTTACAATTGGTCTAATCGAACCAACTATCGTACTATTTCGGACAAAAGAAAAAACAAGAACAAAAGTCTTTTACTTATATAGCTACTTAGCTATTTCTGGATTTATATGTGTCTTTATTTTTTGGTAAAAGAAGCCGTCCCAAAAGATCTTTTGGGACGGTTTTTCGTTAAGAATAGGTTGCTCTTATTGTCGCATTTTGTTATTAAGTCGATATAATTTCATTTACTATCGCAATCTTAACTAAGACGAAAGTAAGTTTATTCAAAAGTTATGCTTTTGGGACGTTTCCTTTACTTAACGTATAGTTGTTGATTCGGATAGATTTGCTCTTGTCGCAATCCATTCCTCACTTTAATTTCCTCAACTGTCATACTAAATTTCCGAGCAATGCCAACTAAAGTATCACCTTTTTGTACAACATATAGTGATGATGACACGACTTGATTTTTTTGTTCATTTAAAACAAGCAACGGATTCATCGCATTCCTTTTCTCCATCGTCCATCTCCCTTGATGCACTTCTAAATGTAAATGCGCTCCTCGCGATTCTCCTGTATTCCCTACCTCTCCAATTAGCTTTCCTTTTGAAATGTTATCCCCTTGAACTACATATCTCTTATTTAAATGCGCATAAACAGCCTCATATTCTCCATGTTTAATAAACACAACATTTCCATAACTACTTGAAAAATAAGACTTTGTCACCTTACCATTTTGAATAGCTGCAACAGGCGTTCCAATAGGCGCAGCTATATCAATACCATAGTGTTTCCCATGTCTTGTCCCAAAATAATCACTTATCTGCCCATCAACAGGCCATATCCACTGATTCCCTTCAGCGTAAACATGTAATTGAGATAAAAATAATATACTCAATATCAACACGCCACATTTTAACGCTTTCATATACATCCTCCGTTTTCTAATAACCGTCATACCTTCTCTATTGTGGGATATTACAGAAAAAAGTATACAAAAAAAGAAAGTGAATTACTCCACTTCCTTCTCTTCTTTATTACGAAAAACAAGTGCACTGCGGTTATATTCCACATCTTTCACTTGTAAACGTGCATTTATTACTCTAGCAAGCGCAAATAAATAATCAGATAACCTATTTACATACTTTAGAACAATTTCATTGGTTTCTCCTTCTTTTTGCAATGACACTATACAACGTTCTGCTCTTCTTATAACTGTACGTGCAATGTGTAGTGCAGCCGATACCTCGCTACCGCCTGGTAAAATAAAACGCTCTAACGGCGGCGCTTCTTCTGTATACGAATCAATTCGTCTCTCTAAATACTCGACCATCTCTATCGTTACTTTATAAGGGATTTTCTTCTCTACTATTGCTAAATCCCCTCCACAATCAAATAGTTCATGTTGAATATTTTCAAGTTCGCTATAAATGTTACGAAAACATTCCTCTTGTAATTTAGACATGGCATATCCGATATGAGAATTCGCCTCATCAATTGTGCCATAAGCTTCTACACGTATATGATCTTTATCCACTCGGCCACCTATGACACTCGTTTCCCCTTTATCACCTGTTTTTGTATACAGTTTCATTTCATTATGGCACCTCTCTTTTTATTTTCATTCTGATTATTAAAGAAAAAAAACTCTACCATTCTTTATTTAATTGCACTTACAAAAAAATAAAAAAACAGTAAAGCTTTTATTCATGATCAACTTTAAAAAACATATATATCTAAATTATACGATTTGGTAAATATACAGAGAATATAGTTCCTTCTCCAACGACACTTGATACAAAAATCTTCCCGTCATGACCTTGAACAATATTTTTAGCAATCGCAAGCCCGAGTCCTGTTCCAACTTTTTTCCCGCGAGTTCTCGCTTTATCAGCTTTATAGAATCGATCGAACAAGAACGGAATATCTTCTTCTGGAATACCAGCACCTGAATCTTGCACTTCGAAAGTAAGGCCACTATTTTTCGTATTAATTACAAGTGTAACATGTCCACCTGCATTTGTATGACGGATTGCATTATCAATTAAATTCGTCAGTACCTGTTCCATACGGTCTGCATCAAACGGATATTGTGCAATTGGAATTTGGAAATCCACTGTTAATTGGACTTCTTTATCCTTTGCAATCCCCTGGAATTTACGGCCAATTTTTTCAACAAATGGATGAATATCTACTTCACCTATATGTAACTCTACATGTCCACTTTCCATACGGGCTAAATCTAATAACTCATTTACAAGTTTACCTAAACGAACAGATTCATCATAAATAATTTGAACAAACTCATTAATTTCTTCTTTCGTTTGCACAATATCATCTAAAATTGCTTCACTATATCCTTGAAGCATTACCATCGGTGTACGAAGTTCATGTGATACATTCGCAATAAAGTCTTGACGCATTTTCTCAAGACGACGCTCCTCCGTCATATCTCGCAATACTGCTACAGCTCCACGAATTTTTGTCTGATTGTAAAGCGGTGTCATAAGAACTACGTAGTTACCTTTTTGCAAATTAATTTCAACAACTTGTTGTTGCTCACTTTCTACAACGAGATGGAATAGTTCAACAAGTTCAGAAGGCAGTTTTTTACTTAACTCCACTTCTTTTTCTTCTTGCCAAACTTGTAAGAAGTGTTCTGCCGGTGGGTTGATAACAACGACTTCACCTTCTTGATTTAACGTAATAACACCATCTGCCATACTACTCAAAATGCTAGCCAACTGCTCTTTTTCTTGCTGCAGGGCATTCATATTAAACTTCAACTGTTTCCCCATTTGATTTAAAGCAGTTGCAAGCTCACCAATTTCATCCTGCGACACCATAGGGGCTTTCGTATCAAATTTCCCGCGCGCTACCTCAAATGCAACCTCACGCATTTTACGAAGCGGTGCCGTAATTCGAGTAGATAAGAAAAATGCAAAGAAAGTTGTTAAAATAATCGCAATCCCGGCTGATAAGAAAATAAAATCAGTCGTTCTCTCCATACCTTGTATTGGAACTTGCAATGATTCATATACAAACACCGCACTTTGATTTTTTGACTGTACTGGTTTCCCGACGATCATAATATCATTTTCAGTGTTCTTATTCTTCCTACTATTAGAAGCTTTTCTAATATTATTCTTAATATCCTTTTTATCTGTAAAAACAGCTGCTAATTCTTTATCATTTTTCAAATCATCTATTGTAAGAGTAACTAATCCTTCTTGTTTCGGCGAAGAAGAAATTTCCTTACCATCTTCTACAATGATAATCCTTGAAAGTGGATCAGAAAATTTGTAAGCAATATCCTCAATCGTTTTTACATCGGCACCTTCTTCAATTAATTCCGTGACACTTGTTGCAACTTTCTGAAGCCTAGCTTCACTCATATCAACATAATACGTTCTAAAAAACTGTGAAAGTAAAATAGCAACAAATCCAAGAACAAACGAAACGAGAAGTAATATGGTCATCCATAACTTCCCTACTACACTTCTCCAAAGCATCAGTCGTTCACAACCTCAAACTTGTAACCAACGCCCCAAACGGTAACAATCATCTTCGCTGCATCTGGTGATTGTTTACTTAACTTTTCACGTAAACGCTTTACATGCGTATCAACTGTACGTAAATCTCCGAAGAATTCATATTGCCATACTTCTTTTAACAATTGCTCACGGTCAAAAACTTTATCCGGGGCTTTCGCTAAGAATAATAGCAATTCATATTCTTTCGGTGTTAAGTTTACTTCATTACCATCCGCTGTAACGCGGTGCGCATCATTATCAATTGCTAAATGAGGGAACACAGTAACATCTTTCGTCGTTGTATCTTGTGTAAAGAATGTCGTTGGTACAGCGCGGCGTAATACCGCTTTCACACGAAGTACTACTTCACGCGGGCTAAACGGCTTTACAATATAATCATCAGTTCCAACTTCAAACCCTTGTACCCTATTTACTTCCTCACCTTTTGCTGTCAGCATAATAATTGGCGTCGCTTTCTTCTCACGAATCCCTTTACACACTTCGATACCATCTTTACCAGGCATCATAATATCCAATAGGATTAAATCATAATCATTTTGTAACGCCATTTCTAAAGCTGTATCACCATTATCCGCTTCTTCAATTGTGTATTGCTCTCTTTCTAAATACATCTTTAATAAACGACGAATACGATCCTCATCGTCTACAATTAAAATTCTTGATTCATTTTCCATTTCTACCCGCTGCGTACTTTTACCACAACGGTTTACACCTACCCTTCTACAATATAATGTTGCACCTATCCTCGTTTAATTAAGCACTTTTTAACGTTCCACTTCCCATATTATGCTTCACAAGAATAATAAAGTTTGTTCATTTTTTTTCCAAAACTATGTATTTTTTTTGAACAGTATATTGGGTCCTCGACATCATTTTACAGAATCAACTACTACTTTGTCATGTTTTTCTCAAAAAAGAAGAAAATTTGACAAAAATAAAATAGGAAAGTGACATACACTCTCCTATTTTATTTCTCTATGCATATGAATGTAAACCCGCGATAATTAAGTTTACTACAATAAAGTTAAACATAATGATTGCAAAACCAATTACTGCAAGCCAGGCGGATTTTTCTCCATGCCATCCTTTAGATAAACGTAAATGTAATACCGCAGCATAAAAGAGCCAAGTAATAAGCGCCCAAACTTCTTTTGGATCCCAACCCCAAAAGCGCGTCCAAGCAATTTGAGCCCAGATCATTGCAAAGATTAACGCTCCTAATGTAAACACTGGGAATCCTATCGCAATAGAACGATATCCGATTTCATCTAATAAATCACTATTCGTATTCTTTACTAACGGCTGAAGTGCAGCTGACACTCGCTTACGTAAAACAAGTCTTAATACAATATAAAGTAGTGTTCCGACTAACACGGACCAAATAACAGTATTTAATTTTTTCGCATTTACAATCGCTGGGACTTCAACTGTTGGCTCTAATTTATTTTCCGTCATTAATTTCCCTTCATGCGGTCCAACTAAAGCAGGGAGATTATACTTCATCTCAACTTGTTGTTCATTTTTATCAATCCATTGAAACTTCGCTTCGTATTTCATACTAGAAAATACCGTTGTTACTCCAATAAATCCAACTGTACAAACAAGTGTGAAAACTACTGTCTCTAACCAAAATGTACGCTTACTTCTTGTTGATTGATCTACATTTTTCAGTAAATACATTACGCCTGTAATAAAACTAATTGCTAATATTGCTTGTCCCGCTGCCGCTGTCGTTACATGAATATGTAGCCAATTACTCTTTAAAGATGGGATAAGCGGTGAAATTTCTCTCGGGAACATACTTGCATAAGCGATTAACAAAAGAGCTACCGGTAAAGCAAATAAGCCAATAATACTTACACGATATACAAAGTACATAATGATAAAAGCTCCCACAAGCATCATGCCGAAAAATGTACCAAATTCAAAAAAGTTGCTAACTGGTGCATGTCCTGATGCAATCCATCTTGTAACAAAATATACTATTTGCGCAATAAATCCTAAAATTGCTATAGTTATACCTACATTTGCCCACTTATGACCTTTTTCTTTAATTGCTCCTCCAAAAAATAAAGTCGCAATTAAATATAAGATGAACGCGGCGAACAGAAAATTACTACTTATTTGTACCATATCGTTTCCCCACCTTAACTAATTTTTTTATCATTCATTTTATCGTGTGGTTGTGGAATCGCTGTTCCTTCTAGTACTCTTTCAATATCTTTCTTTAAGCCGAACCAATTTTTATTCGTATGGCCTGCAACCCACCATTCATCATTAACACGTTGTATCCAAATACGGCGATGGTTCCAATACATACCTTGAATCACACCAACCATAAATATAAATCCTCCAATACCGAGAATCCAAAGCGTCAAATCTTTTCTTACTGTAAGAGCTGTTGCATTTTGCATTTCCACACCTGCAAATGACATTTTATATTTATTATTCCCGTCAGGCTCTATGTTTTGCTGAATACCGACGAAACTAACTTCACCATCTGGTGTTTCCGGGGTAAACATTTTAAAGACGAATGCAGGATTATTCGGTAATTTCGTTTTCGTATTCGGCCTTCCACTCTCATCAAAATAAAAATCAGGAAAATAGCTTAATAGTTCTAGAGAATACCCATTTCCTAAATCATATTTTTCTGTAGGATTCGCTAAATCTACTTTAATCGGTCCCCACTTTTGATTATTTTCTTTGTTTTGCAAATGGAAAGACATGCTTTTAAACTCACTTTCTTTGTAATCCACTTGATAAACAGCAAATTGATCAAATTTCAGTGGCTCATTCACTCGAATTTCAGCTTCTTTTACCTTTTCTAATTTTGGTTTTTGACCCGCTATATTTTCTCCTACCGCTTTATATAATACAGCATTTGTTTGGAAGTTTTTCGCAATCATTTTATCACCAACACGATCAATTGCTTCATCAAAAACTTCTTTATCCTTACTCTTATCATAAACTTCCTTGATAAACTTTTCGTTTTTCAAATAGTATTGACCATCTGTTCCTGGTATTTCTTTCGTTTCACCGTCACGTAACCAAAGTGCTTCATCTACATACATAATCGGTAAAAAACGTAGCATTGCACCGAATAGAAAGATAATAAGACCAATATGGTTTACATATGGACCCCAACGGGAAAAACGTCCCTTTTCCGCTAAAACGTTCCCGTCTTCCACTTTCACATTATAATTACGTTTCTTTAAATTAATTTGAACTCGTTCTAAGTCACCTTCATACGGCGTACCAGTCCCGTGCACTCTCTGTCTTTTTAAAAAACTTGGGTGTCTTTTCACCCCTTGTTTTTTTAAAGCTTTATAAAGAGGAATGACACGGTCTAAACTACATATAACAAGTGAAATACCAATGGAAGCAATTAAAATCATGTACCACCATGATCCATATAAATTATTAAATCCTAATTGATAGTATAATTGTCCTAAAAATCCATACTCGGTCTTATAATATTCAGCTGGTTCGATTCCTGGAGTTATGTACATTTCTTGGGGAAAGATAGTTCCTATTGCCGATGCAGCTAAAGTTATTACAATTAACCATACACCTACTTTTACAGAAGAGAAAAAACTCCAAATTTTATCGACTATCGTTTTTGTATGTGTGAGAGATCTCCGGGCACTCCCCTCATATCTCATATCCAATAATTTCATATTTTCATTACTTTCAAATGGTTTCCCACATGCTTCACAAAAAATGGTTCCTATCGGATTAACATGTCCACATTCACACTTAATTTCTTTCAAAGCTCTCACCGCCCTTTTATCTATATGTATTATTGTATATTCCAGCTTAGAGTTACCGCAATACTCAGAATTCTTAAAGCGAAGGTGCTATACGTAAGCACCTCTTATGTAAAGGCTTTCTTAATTATGGAGTAATTTTCTTTAAGTACTCTTCCAATTGTTCCTTCGTTTGCTCACCTATAATTTGCTCTACTACCTTGCCTTCTTTATCAATTAAAAAGGTTGTTGGTAATGGGCCTACTCCATATGTACCTATGATTTTTTGCCCTTTATCAATTGCAACTGGGAATTTCAAATCATATTGTTTCACAAAGTTCTTCACTGCGATATCCGTTTCATCTGCATCTAAGGCAATAATTTCAACGCCTTTTTCTTTATATTTCGGATATAACTCATTCATATAAGGCATTTCTTTTTCACAAGGTTTACACCAAGTTCCCCAAAAATTTAAAAATACACCTTTTCCCTTTAAATCTTTTAATTCAATATTCTTTCCTTCTAAATCAGTTACAACAAAGTTAGGTGCTTCTTTTCCAATTTGCATTTTCTCTTTATCAGTAAAAAATCCTTGATATAGCGTAAACCCTACCGCACCGCTTAAAATGAGCAAAATGATAACACGAAATAATAAGCGATTTTTTTTCATATTGTCTCCCCTCTCTTCGACGAGTGATAAATATATGTATTTTTTAATAAATCACCAGCGGAGCATTCCACTGGTGAAAGTTTCACAATATAGATTAGCGAGGCTTTGTAGAAGCCAATGCACGTAATTGTTTCACCTCATGTGGTGTCAATTCTCTTGCATCACCAGGACGCAAGCTACCCACTTCTAAAAAGGCATAACGTTCACGTTTTAATTTCATTACTTTACAATCTAACGCTTCAAACATGCGGCGTACTTGACGGTTACGTCCTTCATGAATCGTTAATTGTACAATCGCCATCTCTTTACGCTTGTCCCAAGAAATAATTTTCACTTGTGCTGGTGCTGTTTTCCCATCTTCTAATGCAACACCTCGTTCTAACATGCGAATTTTCTCACCTGTTAATGGCCCTTTAATTTTCGCAACATACGTTTTTTCAACTTTATATTTCGGATGCATTAATATATTTGCGAAGTCCCCATCGTTTGTCATCAATAATACGCCAGACGTATCATAATCTAAGCGTCCGATTGGGAATAAACGTTGTCTAATTTCAGGGAAAAAGTCTGTTACAACATTTCTTCCTTTATCATCTGATACACTTGAAATTACACCAGTTGGTTTATATAGTAAAAAATAAACAGGTTCTTCTTTTTCAAGAGGGATGTTATTTACTTCTACTTTATCTTGAGGAGTTACTTTTGTTCCTAACTCCTTCACTATTTTCCCGTTAACTTTCACTTTTCCTTGCTGAATTAATTCCTCAGCCTTTCTTCTCGATGCAATACCTGCTTGCGCAATCACTTTTTGTAATCGTTCCATTTCTTTTTTTCACCTCGAATTTATCTTACCTTACATTAGAAAGACTTGGCAACCGCCTAAGCTTTATGCCATTTACTTCGCCTATCTTTAACAACATAGCAATGATAATAAACGTATAAAGGCTATATCACGTTTTCACCCTTTATTATTATTTACACTTTTTCATGTTGTCCACGATAAAAGTTCACCATTTTGTCAAAAATACCGCATAAAAAAACCACTATTAAACTACACGTTAATAGTGGTCTTATACGTATTATAAGCGAAATAGCGCAAAAAATGAATAGCATTACCGAAACAATAGGGAAACAAACACAATTGAACAAATAATTCCGATTAAATCTGCAAAAAGTCCTACCTTTAATGCATCTCCCATTTTTCTAATACCGACAGCCCCAAAGTATACTGTTAATATATAAAAAGTCGTATCTGTGCTACCTTGCATCGTTGAAGCTAACCTACCAATAAACGAGTCTGGCCCATATGTAGCGATTAAATCGGTCGTAATACTTAAACCAGCAGATCCCGAAATCGGTCGTATAAGTGCAAGTGGAACGATTTCGGCTGGTACATGAATAAGGTCTAACATCGGCTTCATTACCGATATCATCGCATCTAAAGCACCTGATGCCCGGAAAATAGAAATAGATACAAGCATTCCAACCATAAACGGCAAAATGGAAACCGCAATTTGAATCCCTTCTTTTCCGCCCTCAACGAACGATTCATACGTTGGAACTTTCTTTATCGTGCCATACAAAAGGATAAAACCAATTACACAAGGAATTACCCATAATGAAATTGTATTTACAATACTCATTTTTTCCGCCCCTTTCTACTCCTTCTCCGGTAAAAATAGCGGTCAATCCAAATCGCTCCAATCATCGATAACACTTGTGCTATAAATGTTACGCCAACGATTTCAGTAGGGTTTGCTGATTCATAAGTCATTCGAATCGAAATGACAGTAGTCGGAATTAATGTAATTGCTGAAGTATTTAATGCTAGAAACGTCACCATAGAACGACTTGCTGAATCCTTTCCACCATTTAACTCTTTCAGTTGTTCCATTGCTTTAATACCTAAAGGTGTTGCTGCATTACCTAACCCAAAAAAGTTCGCCATCATATTTGATAAAATGAATCCCATTGACGGGTGATCCTTCGGTATTTCTGGAAATAATCTTTTTACTATCGGCATAAAAAGTGATACTAACTTCTTTAACAATCCAGCTTCCTCAGCAATTTTCATTAAACCGAGCCAAAATACTAAAACACTAATAAGTCCAATACAAATCGTTACAGCATCTTTTGACCCTTCAAATATTGCTTTGGTCACTTCTTCCATCGTTCCATTTATCATGGCATACACAATCCCTATAACTGCCATCGCTGCCCATACGAGATTAACCATCTATCCCAACACCTATCATGTAAGAGAAGATTTCTTTTACGTTATTCCAATACATTCCCGTTGTAGCTACTAACTTTCGTTTACTGTAAAACAAATTTCGTTCTCCAACTTTCTCGTTCCCTACATAAATTTCTGTCTTCCCAATCTTTACTCCATCCGTAAGTTTTTCACTTTTATCGAGCTCAACTTTCAATAACACGCTCTTTCTTTCCTCTTCAGTTAAAGGTACAGAAAAACTATTTTTCGTATAAACATGATTGGCATATTTCTTTTCATTTATTTCAGCGATTGCTCCTTGTCCTAAAACTTTCGCTTGCTTATAGCGTTCAAAGCCTTTATCAAACAAATTCATATGATCATCCCAGTCACTAGAAGCACTCAAAGTTACGACAATTAAATCTAGTCCATCTTTTGAAGCTGTTGTGACAAGCGTCCGTCCTGCTTTCTTCGTAAAACCTGTCTTTCCCCCTGTTGCAAATTCATAATAAGATGTCACAAGCTTATGTTTATTTTTCCACGGATAATCCCAAGAATCTGATTTATACGTTTTTGTTCCAAAAATTTTCTTAAAGTTCTCGTTCCCCATTGCATATTTCGTTAATAATGCCATGTCATAAGCCGACGAATAATGCGATCCATCCCCATCCAAGCCATGCGGGTTTGAGAAATGTGTATCTTTCATTCCGATTTCTTTCGCCTTTTCATTCATTAAATATACGAACCCTTCTATACTCCCTCCCACATTTTCAGCAATTACTTGTGCTGCATCATTACCAGATCTAAGCATTAATCCGTAAACTAAATCTTCTAGCTTCACTTTTTGTCCAGGTTTTAAATAAATTGCCGACCCTTCTACTCGTACCGCTTCACTACTAACCGATACTAACTCTTTCATTTTTCCTGATTCTGCAGCTAACAATGCTGTCATAATTTTTGTTATACTAGCAATTTTTTGTGGCTCATGTTCTAATTTTCCATATAGCACACGACCGGATTGTTGTTCCATTAAGACTGCGTTACGAGCACTGACACCACCGTTCATTTTTGCATATGCAGGAATCGGCATAACGCTTGCGTACATTATAATTAGCGTAATTATTATACAAATTCGTCTCATATTTCCCCCCACGTCCTTTTGGCACTTTTTGTACAAGTGTATGCTTGGCCTTTTAAAATATGAACGAAATCTTCCTTCCACCTCCACTAAAAAAGACGCATGGGATATGCGTCTAATACGGTGTCCATTCAATTTGCTTCGCACTTTCAAATCTCTTTTCTACATCTGGCCAATTTACAACATTCCACCAGTTTTTAATATATTCATCTTTTCGATTTTGATATTGTAAATAATACGCATGTTCCCATACATCCAGTACAAGGAGTGGTATCGTATCCCACTGTGTAAACAATTGATGAAGCGTGCTTTGCAAAATTTCTAACCTTCCTGAACGGGGTACCCATACAAGAATCGCCCATCCTGAACCTTCCACTTTAGAAGCTGCTTCTGTGAAATGCTTTTGAAAACGTAAAAAACTTCCGAAATCTTGCTCAATTTGTTGTGAAAAAGCCCCTCTCGGACTTCCACCACCATCTTTTTTCATGTTATTCCAAAATATCGTGTGTAAGTAATGACCTGATCCATGAAAAGCCGCTTCTCTTTCCCAATGCTTAATTAAATCGAATTGATTTGTTTTTCTCGCTTCTTCCATCATCTTCTCTGCTTTATTTAATCCTTCCACGTAACTACGATGGTGTTTATCATGGTGTAACATCATAATTTCTCGTGAAATGTACGGTTCTAGCGCATTATATGGATAAGGTAATGGCGGAAGGGTATGCCCCCCAATCGGAACAGCTCGTTCGCTATCCCCTCTTTCACATAGTTCATATTCCTCTCCTTCTTGCATAAATACTTCCTGTAAATGGTGTTGAATATGTTCTACATCATCACTTATTTCATACATAAACTCGGCATCTGTGTCGTATTCATGCTCTTTCATACGCTCTAATAACGTTTGAATTTTATAAGCAAGCATATGGACATCATACACTTCCATTGCACGGCTATCTAATACTTGAAGAACACTTTCACACCAGCTTTCTACTTCATGAAAGTAATCTGTAAATACACCTTGCTGACTCATGTCACACCTCCTTGATGCTATTCACTTTAACTATATTCAATTAAAATCCCTTATATAACTGGACAAAAGGAAAAGAAGCTAAGTGTCCTTAGCTTCTTTTCCTTAATTAATATTTGTGCAACATTTTTGTTTGGTAATCTGTCTCATAATATTCTAGTTCTTCACGCATCAATTGAAATTTCCCTTCTAACTCCTTCATCACTCGTTCTATAGATCCAGGAGGGATTTGCTGAAAAACAATAGAATTTTTCCCTGTATAAGCAGAACGACTATTTTCATACCAATGATCATTCTTTGGCGAAAAAAACTCTGCAATTACTTGATGGTAAATCTTATATAAAACTTTTTCAGCTGCGGTCTTTCGAAATGGTTGGCCATTCAACAAAACAAAACATGCATCAAGTCCTTCTTCACAAAAAACAAGAAGT
Source organism: Bacillus altaicus (assembly GCF_042136375.2). NCBI lineage: Bacteria > Bacillati > Bacillota > Bacilli > Caryophanales > Bacillaceae > Bacillus > Bacillus altaicus. The sequence continues at coordinate 3,985,584 of NZ_CM143394.1, forward strand.
CTTCTTATTGATGCTAATATACCTTTATAATATTGCTCGTTTCCTGTTGGTGTCTCCTCCAATAAAGAAGGTAACGTATGATAATTCACATAATTAGTTATCAAGGAAATTACATCTTCTAAAAATATAGAAACTTGTTCTGTTTGATTTTCAACCATCAAATTAGACATGGCTTCTCTCTCCTTTGCCGTTTTACGTTATTTCTACTCTTTTATTTTTATGTAATTCAGCTAATATTTCTTGTACTTTCACCACTGTTCCCTCGTCAAAGTATCGTTGAAATTCTGTTACTTCATTGAGATACAAGCGTTTCTGCCCGCGTAGCTCTTTATTGTTCACTAAACAAGCAATCGCTACAATATCTCGTAAATATACGTCTTGTTCTTCTACTTTATAAACTGGATTTCCTTCAAAAGGGATAATTTCTTGTAAAATTTCTTCAAAATATCGAACATATAAGACAGAAAAGGTTTTCTCTTGATTATTTAATATATATGTCACTTCAGATCTATTAAAAAAATCTTCTGATGTATTCGGTTTTGCTTTTTCTAACTCATATCCTGCATAACCTATTATAATCATCTACTTCCCCTCTCTTCCTTCTTTCATCTTATCTTAACTTAATTTTTCGATAAACGAAATATTCTTTTAAATATAACCTATATAAAAAATAGCTTCCCTATACAGGAATTTACCTTTTTATTTTTCTTGAAGTTTGTCATAATAATATTATTGTCTCAGTTTTCTTACACAAGGAGAGTTGTATTTATGTCGTTTTCATGGAAACGTTTCTTACAAATCGGGAAAATAATCTTCCCATTTGTTGTCTTAACAATTGTTTTCTTTCAAGCTAAAAAAGAATTAGCAGGCATTTCTTTTTTAGAAGCAATTGAAACAATTAAAAACATTCCAACTGGTGGGGTATTTTTAGCGATTACACTCGGTGCATTTGCCGTTTCAACAATGTTCTTTTATGACTTTGTTATGCTTCGTTACTTAAAAGCAGATATACCTGTACAAAAGATTTTCCGTATCTCATGGATTGCAAACACTTTAAATGGATTTATCGGTTTTGGTGGTCTTGTTGGTGCCGGTGTACGTACAATGCTATATCGTCCACATATAAAAGAGAATGGGAAACTTATTAAAAGCATTGCTTGGATGACAACCGCTTTTATTAACGGATTAGCCATTCTGTCATTCCTCGGCCTTATTGGAATATTAGACACTAGTTTTATTCTGCACGAAAAACCGTGGTTATGGCCTGTTCTTATCTTCTTTGCTCTTTTCGTTCCTATATATATTGGGTTTTCTAAAATTAAAAATAGAAAACCAAAACAGCTAGACGGACAAGAAACTGAAGAAGAAGAGAAAAATCCAACTGTTTTATATTCATTAGTGTCATTAGTCGAGTGGGTATCTGCTGGTATCGTTATGTACGTCATTTTAATATTGTTTGGAATTGATATCGACTTTCAAAAGTTTTTAGGTGTTTATGTAATTGCTGCTTTAGCTGGTGTCGTAAGCCTTGTCCCTGGTGGTCTTGGTTCATTTGATCTTGTTTTCTTAACCGGACTAGGACAATACGGAGTTGATACAGGCGTATTACTACCCGCTATGTTATTATATCGACTTGTCTATTACATCTTACCATTCTGCCTTGGTCTCATTTTTGCAGCATTTGAAATGACTGGCGCGGCCATAAAAAAAATTGAGGATAAACCATTTATTGCACCTGCGTTAGAAACAACTGGTGTAATTTGGACTTTACAACGTGATTTTTTAGGGAAATTAGGTTCATGGGCATCCGCCGCTTTAACCGTATTCGCTGGCTTAATGGTTATTCTATCAACAATTTTACCGACTAGTATAAATCGAGCTCACGCCTTACATATTTTAGCTCCAAAGCACCTTATTCAATTTTCTTTTAGCTTATCATTAACATTCGGTATTCTCCTCCTGATTCTTTCGCGAGGCATATATTATGGAACAAAGCGTTCTTACTATATGACGATTGTTTCTTTAATTGGAGCAGCAATCTTTAATACCCTAAAAGGAATTGATATTGAAGAAACCTTTATTTTATTAATCGTACTTGCTGTGTTGTATATGCTTCGTAAAAGATTTGCACGCGAGAAAATGGAAGTCTCTCTTTCTGACATCGTAAAAGTTTTTATCTTCTTATTACTTACGTTATATTTATATAAAAACTTAGGTATTTTATTTGCGGGTGCAAAAGAAGCATTCCAACCTGATTTTGTCGTTCGAAATATTACACAAGTTAAACGAAGTGCATTAGCAGCAGCCTTTTTCGTTCCTACTTTTTTACTTATCGGTTCACTAATTGCCAATCGTTACCGTAGTCAATTTCCCGGGCAACCAGCAAATGATAAAAGGTTAGAAAACTTCTTAGATGAACATGGTGGGAACGTACTTAGTCATTTAGGTTTTTTAGGAGATAAACAGTTCTTCTTCAGTAGTGACGGAAAAGCACTTCTTCTCTTTTCAATTACTGGAAAACGTCTTGTTGTACTAGGTGATCCAATTGGTGATCCAGCCTCCTACCGCACTGTGTTGCAAGAATTTTTAGCTGAGGCTGATCGATTTGGGTATATTTGCGTATTCTATCAAATTGAAAGCAAATGGATGAGCTTATACCACGATTTCGGCTACAACTTCTTTAAACTTGGCGAAGAGGCTGTCGTTGATTTAAATACCTTTACAATAACAGGAAAAAAACGTGCTGGTATGCGAGCTACTTTCAACCGTTTTGAACGAGAAGGTTATACATTCTCTATTCATGAGCCACCATTCTCAGACGAATTATATGAGGAACTAAAGAAAGTGTCTGATGCTTGGCTCGGCGGAAAAAAAGAGAAAGGATTTTCACTTGGGTACTTCGATCGTGAGTATATTAGTCGTGCCCCTATCGCTACATTATCTGATGCAGAGGGAAAAATCATTGCATTCACAACCTTTATGCCAGTATATCAAAGTGGCATATTATCTGTTGATTTAATGCGTTATTATCCAGATGCCCCTAGCGGAATTATGGATGCAATTTTTATCCACTTATTCCACTGGGCAAAAGAAAATGAATACCATTCCTTTAATATTGGTATGGCACCACTCTCAAATGTCGGTTTATCAACGCAATCGTTCTGGTCTGAACGAGTTGCTGCTGCAATATTTAATAACGTTCGTTACACATATAGCTTCAGCGGTTTACGACATTTCAAAGAAAAATACAAACCTGCATGGAGTGGAAAATATTTAGCATTTCGAAAGAATCATTCTTTACCAATTACAATGCTCTCTGTAACAAAATTAATAGGAAAACGAAAAAACAGCTAAGTACTTAGCTGTTTTTTCGTTTTTGCACTTGTATACTAAACTCCTTTTCATACTTCTTACCATTTATATAGAAATCCCCCCATATTTTATATGTTCCTTCTTCTGGAAATGTAATACGATATTGTAATTGTTCATCCGTATCAACAGGAATGGCATATAAAAAATGTTTCCTCGTTTCATCAACGATATATATAGCGTTGACTTCACCTCTCCCTGAATTTAATTTCAGCTTTTCTCCCTTTTTCGCTTGAAACTGAAATGTTAATGTCGTTGCCTCATTCGGATGTAATGCACCAAATAAAAGAGACACTTGATGCTCTCCTATATTTTTTGTAAGTACAGTATCGACAGGTAGTTTCTTTTTATTCTTGTCCTTGTTTTTCTCCTTTTTTTCTTCATCAAAATCTTTCTTAGAAAATGATTCCACGGACTTGTTTTCATCTTCATACAAAAATATCGTGTACTCTTCACCTTTTGCTACATCTGAAGATAGCTTATACGATCCATTTCCAGCAAATATAGGCTTCGTTTGTTGTATGTTTTTCAAATTCCCATCCACTATCACTGCTCGAATTTGATCGTTCACACCACGAACTTCATTATTCATTTTATTTAGCAATTGAAACGAAATATCGACTTTTTCATTTCCCTTTTTATTTTTTACATCCCATTTCACTTCTTGAACATCTCCGGTCGTTTCTACAGTTTCTTGATATTTTTTTATGTAAAATCCTCCTGCCACAATAAGTACTAGTGCAATAAGCCCAATGACAAGATTTTTCAAAATATCACCTACCATTTTCATTGTTTTTATCTATGCAAAACCTCTTAAATATATATTCTAGATTATGATTTATGAAATCCTCCTCTTTTGCACATATTACAAATAAAAAAGATTTTAATTGAAAGGAGTCGTAGTGTATAATGCAAATGATATTGATTTCTATCAATACATTATAAGGAGGATTTTTCATGAGTGTACATATTGAAGCAAAACAAGGCGAAATTGCTGAATCTATTCTATTACCTGGTGATCCATTACGTGCAAAATATATTGCTGAAACATTTTTAGAGGATGTTACTTGTTATAACAACGTGCGTGGCATGTTAGGTTTCACTGGAACTTACAAAGGAAAGCGTGTATCTGTTCAAGGTACAGGCATGGGTGTTCCTTCTATTTCTATTTATGTAAACGAATTAATTCAAAGCTACGGAGTGAAAAATTTAATTCGTGTTGGGACATGTGGTGCAATTCAAAAAGATGTTAAGGTACGTGACATTATTATTGCGATGACGGCTTGTACAGATTCTAATATGAACCGCTTAACATTCCCAGGTTTTGATTTTGCTCCTGCTGCAAACTTTGATCTTTTAAAGAAAGCTTACGATGCTGGAACAGAAAAAGGATTACACGTTCGTGTTGGTAACGTATTAACAGCAGATGTATTTTATCGTGAGAGCATGGACATGGTTAAAAAACTTGGAGATTACGGTGTATTAGCAGTAGAGATGGAAACGACTGCTCTTTACACATTAGCAGCTAAATATGGTGTAAACGCATTATCTGTATTAACAGTAAGCGACCATATCTTCACTGGTGAAGAAACAACATCTGAAGAGCGTCAAACTACATTTAACGAAATGATTGAAATCGCTTTAGATGCAGCAATTCAGCAATAGCACACTAAAGAACTTGTCATACGTCTGGCGAGTTCTTTTTTATGCTAAAATACTTCGACAGTCACTGCACCTTCTCTTTATGTGACTTTCTATAAAAAACTACTTTAGAGAGAGACAGATTTATCCCCTCTACTTTTTTGTAACCTTTGTTATAATTAAGAAATCATTTATATTACAGTATTTTTCATACGAGGTGAAACAGTGAAGAACAGAAGCATCGTCTTTAAACTATTTTTATTAACATCAACTTTATTTACAATCATATTTCTCCTTTTTTTCCTTGGACAATCTCTATTTTTAGAGAAGTTCTATATTAATAAGAAAGTAAAAACCGTTCAAACGGCTTTTGAAAAATTCGTAGATAATTACGAGAAAAGCGACCAAGGCTTTGAGGAAACTAGAAAGTTAAAACAAGAATTTCATGATAAAACAAATGCCGAAATTCAATTTTTAGATTCTAACGGAATTATTAAAAGTGAAAACAGTTTTTACATTGATGTGATTAACCCTAACAATAATAAAACCTATTCCATCCCCCTTAACAATCTTTTAACACCAGAAGAATATAATAAATTCGCAAACTTAGGATTAAAAAAAGATGGAATAATTTATGTAGACGGACTACTCCAACCGAATAATATAATAACCCCTCAAGAATTAATAACTAATAATACTAGATGGGAAAATGAACAATTCAATTCAGATTTTCAATCCATTAGTGGTAATCCATCTAAAAATAAACTTAAAAATCGATATGATAATACTGGTTCTCCAATCCATTTTACTGGGGTAATATCTAAATTACAGCTTCCTTCCAAGACTGAGGTTCGTCTTGCAAAGGATTTTGAAACATTACAAGCTGTTCAATATTTTGCAAGAACTATTAGACAAGGTACTTCTAATTCAAATCAATTAAACACGTATATTTTAGATAGTGGGGAAAATATAAAAAACAGTGTCTTTGTAAAGCCTATTATGGAAAACGGAGAAATTAAGGAGTACGCTTTTGTGATAGCATCTTTACAACCTGTTAATGAAGCGATGCTCGTTTTAAAAGATTATTATGTCTATGCCTTAATTATCGTGTTTCTCGTTATTATTTTGTTATCCTTCTACTACTCAAAAATCATTGTTAAACCATTAATTAAGATAAATCGCGTTACAAAAAAAATGGCCAACTTTGATTTTAGCGAGAAGTTACCTGTTACAGCAGACGATGAAATTGGCGGTTTATCAAGTAGTATTAATACACTCTCTGTAAATTTAAAAGATCGAATCGACCGATTAAATGTTGCCAATACAAAATTACAACAAGATATTGAACGCGAACGTCAATTGGAAAAAACGAGAAAAGAATTCATTTCTGGTGTATCTCATGAATTAAAAACACCACTTAGTGTTATTCGTAGCTTCGCTGAAGGTATTCAAGATGGCGTAAGTAAAGATACGACATATTATACAAATGTTATTTTGGAAGAGACAGATAATATGAACAGGCTCATTGTTGAAATGTTAGAATTAGCAAAACTAGAATCAGGTACGTACAAACTAGAAATGTCAACATTCTCGATCGGTGAATTAATTCAACAAGTCTATACAAAATTATTATTTAGTATGGAGGAAAAACATTTACAAGTGGACATCCACTCTGACTCTTCTCTATTTGTTAAAGCAAATCGTAGCCGTATTGAGCAAGTCGTTGTAAACTTACTTAGCAATGCAATTCGATATACTCCAGATGGTGAAAAAATACACGTCTCTGTTGTAGAAACGGAAGATACAGTGAAAATCGAAATTGAAAACACAGGTAATCCTATTCCAGAAGAAAGCCTTGAAAAAATTTGGGATCGCTTCTACCGTTTAGACGCTTCTCGTAGCCGTCATACTGGAGGTACTGGCCTTGGGTTATCCATTGTGAAAAACATTTTAGATCTCCATCGCGCCGAATACGGTGTGTATAATACCACTAATAGCGTTGTATTTTATTTTAATTTACAAAAAGTGAAAGAAGTCAAATAATTTGTCTTAATTTCACTAGGAGTTCACATGAAATTCACACTCTCCCTTTATAGTAAGAAACAAGTTAATCCTTTCCTTTACACATATAAAAGAGGAGAGTGCGTGAAATGAAACAAGCAGGACAACCTATTCAAAACGAAAAACAATTAGAAACTATCAAAAATATACTTTTACAATCTTCGAAACGTGATGGCTTATTATTCGTATTAGCTGTAAATTCTGGCTTAAAAGTAAGTGAAATCTTACAATTAAAAGTTAGTGATGTAATCGATGAAAATGAAAATGTTCGCCATTCCATTTTATTTTACAATGAAAAAGTAAAGAAACATAAATGGTTTGCTGTAAATGAAGACTTACAGCACGCAATCGAAGACTACATGAAAGAACGTAAAACTTGGAAACGTAATGAACCATTATTAAAGTCTCAAAAAGGAACAAAGTCTATTACGAGACAACATGCATGGTACATTTTAAACAAAGCTGCAAAAGAAGTTGGATTAGAAGGGATTAGCTCACATACACTTCGAAAAACTTGGGGCTATTGTGCATACAAATCAGGTGTTGATATTGCATTTTTACAACACTTCTTTGATCACAGTACTCCATCAAAAACTTTAAAGTATATCGGTATTGCTTAATAACTCTTATACATAAAAAAGGTTACCATTTGTAAATTTGGTAACCTTTTTTATGTTTCATATTCTCTTTTCTTGTCTCTCCTATACTGTAGTGGTAATCTAATAGTAAGGGGGAGAAATTATGAACACATTAACAATTGAATTACCGAAAGAAACGGCTGAAAAACTTGATTTATTAAAGAAATCTTATGAAAAGAAAACAGGTGCTACAATTTCTGAAAGCACTCTTGTTCAAACACTTATCTCAAAGGAATTTATCCAAGCGATAACTCCTTTTGATTTACAACAATTCGTCAATGGAAAAGAACAGCAGTAATCGCTGTTCTTTTTTTATTTATTTTCAAAATATCAAAAGTTTTTTATTTATTTTCCGAAAAACTATTGACTATGATAATGATAACCATTATCATTTATTGTGAAGCCAACAATTGATGAATCAACCAAACGCTCAGTAACATTGTTACCCCTCTTTTTCATATAGAAAAGCATTGTACATTCCCCCTGTTTGTACAGTGCTTTTCTTGTTTGTATTTATTCAAATAAATTTAATTGCTCTGGTTTCGGCTCGCCATATGTAATATTCGCCATTTCCATCAAGTGTTTCGCATTGTCCGCCGCATCCCCACCCGAATTATTATTAAACAAAACGTATATGTCCTTAGTCTTTTTTTTCAATTGCTCTAATCGTTTTACCCATTCTTTCAACTCATTATTATTGTATCGATATAAACAACGAACCGCTCTCCAATTTTCTCCTTTGTCAAGCCATCCATGAACATTCCGGCCATGAAAACGTATTAACGCCATGTCTGAGTTTGTTGCCTCTAATACAAGCGGTACTGAGCCTATTCCTGCCTGAGGCTCATCGCAAATTGTATGAATCCATTTTTCTTGTTCTAAAAATTGTAACGTCTTATCTCTCATTTCTGGATAAAACCATGTTTGATTTCGAAATTCTATTGCACATGGGAAATCTTCCATTTTTTCTCTCGTGTATCGAAGTAAATCTACATTTTTCACTTTACAATCGAACCATGGTGGATATTGAAATAAAATCATTTTTAATTTATTCGTTTCTATTAAAGGAAGAATTGATTGTTTATACACATCAAACATCTCATCGAACGTAGAAAAAGGGATTTCCCCTTTCATATGTCCTGTCATTCCTTGATAAGCTTTTACTATAAAAGAAAAATCTTTCGGCGTTTCCATCGCCCATTTTGTATAATTCCGCTCAGGTTGTATCGCATAAAATGAACTATCTACTTCCACAATGGGAAAATGTTCACTATAAGTTCGCAATTTATTTCTATTTTCATAGGGATTACTATATAAAGAATCATGATCTCCCCATCCCGTCACTCCAATAAAAAACAAACGAATTCCTCCCTTCCCAACTTCAGCTTACATTCATTCTATATTACTTCACAAAAATACCATCCAATCACTTTCATAAAGTCGCTCTTTCTTTAAGAGTATCCGTATAAAAATATGATATACTAGATGGAAGAATTTTTAAATTGAGGAGTTATTTATTTATGCTTCAAGACGATATTATTTTATCTCATGAAAATCGAATAAAAGAATTGGAAAATAAAGTACGGTTATATGAAGAACTTGTAAATCAATTACCACATCATTTCACATATAAAAATCCACATATTGGTTTACAAATAAAAAAAACGAGAACATCTCATTCTATTCAACACATACAACAAAAAGATAAAGAGCCTACCTTTCAGCTTACTTGCGATTCACTATTTTTATTTGAACAACTAGAAAAACATTTTGTTCATATTTTCGATGCATTCTCGCATCACGTCACTTTTATTAATAATAAAGGTAACATTACATTATGTAATCAGGCTGCAGCAGATGATTTTGGTGTAATACGAAATTCTATAATTGGGAAACCAATTCAACAATTACTAAACTTACCTGAAGAACAAATTAAAGCTATTGAAACGTTAAAAACGGGAACCGAAATATATAATGAGGAAGTGTTAGACAAAAACTATGGCATCGTAAATAACCGTATTATTCGTGATTATAATGGGGAGATTTTTCGAGTTATTAGTGTATTTCATTATTTAAATACAGAACGTGATGCCGAAAAGTTTTCCCTAGCTGGGCGAATTGCAGCTGGGATTGCACATGAAGTACGAAATCCCCTTACAACGGTACGTGGGTACTTGCAATTTCTACAAGATAGCGTTTCTCCATCCAATAAAGAATTGTTTAAAAGTCTACTCATCCCTGAATTAGATCGTGCCAATAGTATTATTACAAAATTTTTAGCTATTTCAAAAACGCGTGAATTTACTAGAGAACATTTTCCAATCAATACGTTTTTACGCGAGTATATTCAACAACTACTTGCTAGTGAAGTTTTTTTGCATAACATTTCTATTGACTATGATTTTTCTACCGAATTAGATGGTGTACTCGTCAATATTGATCGCCATGAACTCGTGCAAGTTTTTTTAAATTTATTTCAAAATGCTGTCGACGCTCAAGGTGAAGAACCTCTTTCTATTCAAATTACTAGTTATCGCTTAGATAATTTTGTTCGTATTACTTTCAAAGATAATGGAACCGGCATTCCTCCAGCTATTCAAGAATATATATTTGATCCGTTTTTCTCTACAAAAGACTCAGGAACGGGACTGGGATTATCAGTAACGAAGAAAATTATTCAAAATCATAATGGCACATTAAAAGTTACTAGTAATCAAAATGGTACAACTTTCACTATTTCTATCCCAATTTTACCTAAAACAAACCACGAAAGAATTAATCGTTAAAAATGTTGGACTGTTCCACGAACTGCACGCCAATTGTTATATATAACCTAACAATTGGCGTGCAGTTTTTTTATTATAGCCTATTCTTTTTTTACTTATATAAATCTTTCTCTACCTCTTAATTTTTCTTTGTTTTCGCAAGATGGGTAAACTTCTTATTTTTTTGAAATAGTAGTTTGTCCATCACGAATTCAGTTTAATTTTCATTTTATTATATAGTAAAGACTATTTATTCTATAAAAGAAAGGAATGAAAAAATGTCCAACAAAAATAAAGGGAAAGTATTCTATGGTAATGATTGTTGCGAAGTAAGAGCTTGCAGTTATATTAATATCTCTAAGTCCGAACTTAAAGAGTATGTTAGACTTCTTCAAGCTCTTGGTCAAAATATTCAAGCTGTATTTCCAAACCCTTCTCAAGATAATATTGATAAACTAATTGATCTCCTAAATAATCTTCAAAAATTCCTCAGTTGCTTAGATTTATCACCTGCACAAGAACAAATCGGAAACTCTATTATTACTAACTTATTAACTATCCTAAAGACATCACCTTTCTCATGCGGAGCATTATACGTTGAACTACAAAGTCTGCTTAATTATTTATTGTATATTGCTAAGTTATTCAAAATCGATTGCTGTACTATCGATAAACTCGTTAAGCTCATTACAGAAATTCAAGCTATCCTAGTGCAATATGGATCAGGTTGCCTTGGCGGAGGAGCAATAGGTCCTACGGGAGCTACGGGAGCTACTGGACCTCAAGGGCCTCAAGGAGCTCAGGGACCGGCTGGCGCTCAAGGTACTACTGGTGCTCAAGGACCTCAAGGTATTCAAGGGCCAGCAGGGGCTCAAGGACCAGCTGGCGCTCAAGGACCGGCTGGACCTCAAGGTTCTCAAGGCATTCAAGGACCGGCTGGACCTCAAGGTTCTCAAGGTATTCAAGGGCCAGCTGGCGCTCAAGGTGCTACTGGCGCTACTGGACCGTCGGGCACACCACTACCTGTAACTATAGCTGCAATAGGAAATTCTAATCCACAAACTATATCACCTGGAACAACTATCCAATTCAATCAAGTTTTCGAACTAAATAATCTCTTTTTTAATGACACTTCAGATACTTTAACTATTTTAGAAACAGGGGTATACGATATTAGTTTCTCAGCATCTACAACCTTCCCCGGTTCTTCACCATTTGGATTCGGTATTTCATTCAACGGTCAACCACCTACTCGTAATTTTTCAACTAACGTTATCGGTAGTGCGGTTTCTTTCTCCACAATTGTTACTTTAACAGCTGGTACAACAATCTCTATACAACCTACAGCAAATACTATTTCCATTCCTAATACTGGTGACACAACAGCTACACTATCAGTCTTCCGAATTTACTAATTTTAGTTTTCATCTTATTTTTGAACGACCAAGAATATTTAATTTATAGTAATTTGTATTATTTTGATTGCATGTTAAATCTCTCTTTTAATAAAAAGGAGCACTTATTTTGGAAGATAAGTGCTCCTTCTTTACGTTTCTTTACCTCAAATTTACTCTATCTTAATCCTCTTTTTGTATGATAAATAGTGAAGACAAAGACATGAAAGAGGGATGATAATGAGAATTATATCACTGACACGTTTTTGGTTTGTTCTTATGGTTTGCATAATTTTATGTATAGGGTTTCTTTTAACTCTAAATTATTCAAATGTTTCAAAAGCAGAAAGAAAAACAATTCCATACGAACTTCTGTATACAAAACAAAACAACATCCCGTATTCCTCTTCCACACAAAATGAAAAAAAAGTTATAAAAGGAATGCTTGTTACAGAAGCTTCTAGTTATGAAAACCTACTTCAAATCGCTGAAACGATTAAAGATCAATATAAAAATAAAGATGTTGATGAAATAACACTCTCTATCCATAATGAAAATACTGGAATTTTCGAAGAGGAATTACCATATGAACCTATTAGTAAAGGAATAATAACCGTCACGTTTGATTCTCAATCCTTCGGCAGGACCAATGTTACGCTAAATAAATAAACTGAAGCTGTAATCAGTGGCGCTTTTCCCATCCCCACTGATTATTAAGTTAAACCAATCAGATTTTTATAGGCAGCTCGATTCTCACCTAACTTCTTTTCTGTTGCCACATTTTGAATCGAGATAAAATCACTCATTTCTCATAAAAAAGAGGCGAACTCGTTATTCGCCTCTTTTTTTACCAAAATGGAATCCACTCTTTTACTTTATCTATCCATTCATTTTGCTGTTCTTTTCTTTGTTGTTCCTCTTCTTTTCGTTTTTTCTCTTCTTCTTTCCTTCGTTTTTCTTCCTCAATCATTTTTAATTGTTTTGTATAATCCGCCTCAGGTATTAGTGATAACTGAAATGCCTTTTGAGTTGGATTTCCATTCGCTTTCTTCATAATGTCCCGGAACATTGTCGTTGTAATTTGGCTGCCTCCTGGCACATAATGCTCACTATCCGTTTTATCATACCCTACCCAAATCGCACCTACTAAATCCGGTGTGTATCCAACAAACCACGAATCCTTCGCACCAGTGCTTGGTCCATTTACAAGCTGGGTAGTCCCTGTCTTGCCTGCGGTATCGATATTATTAACTTTCGCTTTTTCACCTGTTCCCCTTTCAATAACACCTTTTAATAAGTATGTCATCTTTTGGGCAACTTTCTCGTTCGTCACACGAGTTTCTTTCTTATACCATTTTCCAATTGTTTCCCCTTCAGCATTTTGGATTTCTCTAATGGCATGAGCTTCTACTTGGACACCATCATTTGCAAGTGCGCTATACGCTTGAGCCATTACAAATGGTGAAGTCCCTACATGCATACCTCCTAAAGCAATCGGATACGTACGGTCTTCAGGATCTAATGGAATACCAAACCGCTCTAAAGATTTCAATCCTTTATCTAATCCAATTTGCTCTAATAGCCAAACTGCTGAAACATTATATGACTTTGCCACTGCTTCATACATCGTTACATTACCATGGAACATATGATCACTATTTTGTGGTGCATATTCTTTAATATTAAATGGTTCATCTTTTAAGACATCGTATACTTCATATCCTTGCTCTAACGCTGGTACATACACTGCAAGAGGCTTTAACGTTGAACCTGGCTGTCTTTTTAATTGTGTTGCATGATTAAACTGTAAAAATTGATAAGGACCTCTACCTCCAACTAAAGCCGGAACACCGCCAGTTTTTGGATTCATAAGGACCACTCCAGTTTGCATAAGCTGATCTGAACCACTATCTTTAAAATAACTATCATTATTCACAACATCTTCAACCGCTTGTTGTTTTTTCGGGTCAAGTTCCGTATAAATACGATAACCACCTGCTAAAATTTCATTTTGTGTTAATTCATACTTGTCCATCGCTTCTCTAACAATATAATCTACGTATTGAGAATATTTCCCCTTATATTTATCGTCAACACCACGTCGTAATACAAGACCTGATTCTTTCTCCTGACTATATTGTTCTTCAGAAATATATCCTTGCTCCTTCATTAAACCTAATACGACATTACGTCTTTCAATTGATTTATTAAAGTTTTTATACGGTGAATACGCAGATGGCGCTTTAATTAATCCTGCAATCGTTGCAGCTTCTGAAATCGTTAAGTCTTTTACTTCTTTATCAAAATAAGATTTAGCTGCTCTTTTTATCCCCCAAGCACCTTCACCAAAATAAATTTGATTCATATACATTTCAACAATTTCATCTTTCGTATAAGTACGTTCTATTTTTTTCGTTAGAAAGTATTCCTTTATTTTACGCGAGAATGTACGGTCTTGCGTTAAAAATACATTTTTCGCAAGTTGTTGTGTAATTGTACTACCACCTGCCACAACTTCACCGGCTGTAATGTTCTTAAATACAGCACTTATGATTCCACTATAGTAAATACCATGATGACTAAAAAATTCCTTATCTTCTACTGCAACAATTGCTTGAACCATAATATCAGGAATATCTTTCCTTTTGACCCCTTCTGTTTTAGAAGAAGCTAATTTAGTCGCAACTTCATTATTTGCATCATAAATTAAAGTCGGTTGTGGAACAGCTTGTTTTAATTCAGATATATCTTGAATGGAAATTATTATATTTACAACAATAAATAGAGTAGCAAGTAAACTTCCCAATACAATTAATGAATTGCGTAGTTTCTTCCTCTTATTGAACCACTCAAGCGTTTTTTTAAAGTGAGTGTTCTTCAATTTCATTCGTTCACTTCCTTCATTTGTTTACACTCTTCTTTTTAAAAGGAAGAATATACCTCCTTTTAAATTTATTATAATAACGTAGTCGTTCCTATAGTGTAAAGCTTTTCTTTCACATTCATACTTTTTGCAAGAAAAGGACATTCTACAAGTAAGATATTCACTATTCAGTATTAATATTATTAATACAACAATGAGAGTTATGTTAAGTTTTTGTAAACTTTTCGATAAAATGTTTTAAAAAACGACAGTTTTTTGTTAGAATTGATTAGCCAATATATTTTACATATATTACTTTTGTGGGGGTAACAATAATGGTCTTTAAATCAAAGAAAGATAAATTTTCTGAAATGCTAATGAATGTTTCCGAAAATTTAAAAGAAGGCGCGCAGTTTTTCGTGGAGTATAAAATTAAAAATGCTAGCGATTTAAAAGAGTTTTCTATGCGCATGAAAGAGTATGAGTCAAAAGGTGACTCATTCATTCACGAAATCATTATGGAGCTAAACAAAGCGTTTATTACTCCTATTGAACGTGAAGACATCCTACAGCTTGCAATGAGTATGGATGATGTATTAGACGGATTAGATCACAGTGCTAGTCTATTCGAAATGTATTCTATTACAGAAGCTGATGAATACATGATTAAATTCGTTGAAGCAATTAATCAATGTGCAATTGAGATTGCAAATTCTGTTGAACTACTGTCTAAAAAGAAACTAGTCGATATTCGTACAAATGCGATTAAGATTAAGGATTACGAGTCACAATGTGATGATATTCGCCGTCATGCGATTAAGCACTTATTCTCTCGTGAGAAAGATCCGATTAAGATTATTCAATTTAAAGAGATTTACGAAGAGCTTGAAGAAGTAGCTGATAGCTGTCAAAGCGTTGCAAACGTATTAGAAACAATCATTATGAAGAACGCGTAAGGAGTTTGATCATGGATACACTCTTGATACTGACCGTTTTAGTAGTCATTTGCGCTTTAGCTTTTGACTTTATCAATGGATTTCACGATACAGCAAACGCTATTGCAACGGCTGTTTCAACGAAAGCTCTAAAGCCTAGACATGCAATTGTTATGGCAGCTATTATGAACTTTTTAGGTGCGATGACATTTACAGGTGTAGCAAAAACGATTACAAAAGATATCGTTGACCCGTTTGCCTTGCCAAATGGTTCACTTGTAATTTTAGCTGCTTTGCTTGCGGCAATAGTCTGGAATTTGCTCACTTGGTACTATGGCATTCCAAGTAGTTCTTCGCATGCAATCATTGGTGCAATCGCTGGTGCAGCAATTGCTGCTGCTGGTATTAGCTCATTAAACTATAAAGGGTTTATAAAAATTCTTGAAGCTTTAATCATTTCACCGATTATCGCTTTTGTTATTGGTTACATCGTATATAGTATTTTTAAAGTGGTCTTTAAAAACTTTAACTTAACGAAAACGAACAAGAACTTCCGTATATTCCAGATCTTCACTGCAGCATTACAAGCTTACACACATGGTACGAATGATGCACAAAAAGCAATGGGAATCATTACGATGGCTCTTATGGCCAATAACTATCATACTTCTGACGACATCCCGTTCTGGGTACAATTATGTTGTGCAATCGCAATGGGTCTTGGTACTTCTGTCGGTGGATGGAAAATTATTAAAACTGTCGGTGGACAAATTATGAAAATTCGTCCTGTAAATGGTGTAGCTGCCGATTTATCATCATCACTTGTTATTTTCGGTGCAACATTCATTCACTTACCAGTTAGTACAACGCACGTTATCTCTTCTTCTATTTTAGGGGTTGGTGCTTCACATCGTGTGAAAGGTGTAAAATGGGGAACTGCAAAACGCATGTTAATTACATGGGTTATTACACTTCCTATCTCAGCTTCTTTAGCTGCATTATTTTACTACTTATTACACTTAATCTTTTAATCAAAAGTCGTCTTCCTTATTTTTCTAGGAAGACGACTTTTTTGTGAACAAACCTATTTTTTATTAAAAAGCGTGTATAATGATTGATGGATAAGTTATATAGAGGAGTTGGCAATTTTGGAATACATCATGTTACTTTTCATCGGATTAATCGCCGGGACAGTTGGAAGCCTCGTCGGACTTGGAGGCGGAATTATTATCGTTCCGTTATTAATTGGATTACACAGTTTATCACCACAACTCGCAGTAGGAACTTCAATGGTAACAGTCGTTTTTACAGGGCTGTCTTCTACCCTTACTTATATGAAACATAAACGGGTAGATTATAAAAGTGGACTTATTTTATTTATCGGGAGTGGCCCTGGTGGTATTATCGGATCATGGGCAAACAAATTTTTAAACCAAGATACATTTTCTTTATACTTTGGGATTTTTCTTATATTCGTCTCCATTCTTCTTATACTACGAGACAAATTAAAACCTCTTTCCCTATCAAATATGACTGTAATTAAGCGATCTTTTACAGATAAAGAAGGAAATACTGTAGACTATCAATTCCCACCATTTCTCGCTATCTTTATTGCCTTTATAGTTGGATTTATATCCGGATTATTCGGAATCGGTGGTGGCGCCTTACTTGTGCCAGCGATGATGCTCCTTTTTGCGTTCCCAGCACACATTGCTGTAGCAACTTCAATGTTTATCGTATTTCTCTCAGCAATTGTAAGTTCTTTAACTCACATCTCTCTAGGAAATGTCAGCTGGGCTTATGCATTAATTCTTATTCCTGGTGCATGGATTGGTGGAAAAATCGGGGCTTATATTAACACAAAATTAAGTGGTAATGCAGTAATTAATTTATTACGTATCACATTAATTATTCTTGGAACTAGATTAATCATTACTTCATTTTTATAACGCGTTCTTTCTAGAATGCGTTTTTTCTTATACACATGAATATAAAAAGGCTCCTAGGAGAACAAATAAAACTAAACAAACACTTAATAGCGTAAAATTTGAAATATGTACTTTCTTCAAGTTGATCACTCCTATAGCTATGACTGTTATCTTTATGATAGCGAAAAAACAGTTATCTTACAGTTACAAAGTGCTAACAATGCAAAATCATTTATTACAAATTTTATCCTTATATTTCATTTCTTTGTATAATCTATCGATTCAATAAAAAAAGATGTCATATTGACATCTTTTTAGTGAAGAAGTGACCATCCCATAAAGTCTTCATGTACTTGGCACGCCCTCTTATCGTTTCGATCATATAATTCAGCATAACTATCTGTTTCCTCATCATAAGCCATCGTATAAATAATTTGGCCGTCTATTTCAACGGATAAAACGACTCCACCTTTCATCTCTTCTACATGAATGATAGCATTCGCCGGAATTCTCATATCCGTCATCTTCATCGCATCTAACAATATACTAAACCCCCTACAGCGTATTCATTGCTAGTACTATTACACACTAAATAGTATACTACTGTAATAGCATACATTTCGTCAATGAAATTGCTGTTTAAAAAGCATATTATCTTTATACATATACGCTAAAATATAAGAAATAGAAATGTTTTAATGGGGGGGCTAACATTGATTCTACATAAGGGAGATATATTATTCCGTCAAGGTGAGGACGGTCCTTTATACTTTATAAAAACAGGTTTATTAAAAGTTATTCGATTAGAAGAAAACGGAACAGCATTTTTATTTAATATTATCGTTCCTGGTGAAACGATACCACACCATTCTTTAATTTCACCGAAGGAATATCATGGTACAGCTATCGCTTTAATGAAAACAGAAGTTGAGCCTATAATTAGTAATGAATGGTACGATCAACTTCAGGAAAATCCTGCATCATATGCAAATATCGCTATGCAATTACAAGCGAAGTTACGAATGATGCAACAGCGTATCGATCAATTAACAACCGTCTCTCCTAAAGAGCGCCTCCATCGTTTACAAGAATGGTTCACCTTATATTTAGGTGACATCCCTATTTATGAAATATTAACACAAACTGAAATTGGTCAGCTCATAGGTGTACGCCGTGAAACAGTAAATCGATTATTAAGAGAACAAGCGAAAAACGAGGTAAAATAATACCTCGTTTTTCGCTTGTTCAAATTTAATCTATTGTAAGCTTGCTGCGGGACCGAAAAATTCATAATGAATGTGCTCTTGTTTAACACCCAAATCAATTAATGCAGCATTTATATGTTTCATAAATGCTACTGGACCGCAGAAATAAAATTCTGCTTCAGTCGTTGGAATAATAGTTTGTAACCATTCACGTTCAATAAATCCTTCTTTATCAAAATTCTTCATTTCGACATCTTGCTCTGTCGGTGAAGAATAGCAAGTATATGCTTTAACTTGTTCATACTCTTTTTCTACTGTCTCAACATGCTCTTTCATCGCATGTGTATTACTATTTACCGCCGCATGTACAAAGCATACATTACGCTTTGATTCTTGTTCAATTAACGTATTTAACATGCTCATCATCGGTGTAATACCTACCCCACCACTAATTAGTACAACAGGTAATGTTGAATCCATATTTAATACGAAATCTCCCGCTGGTGCACTTACTGGTAAGACATCTCCTTCTCCTACATGATCATGTAGGTAATTAGATACTTTACCATCTGGTGTATCTACACCTTTTTCTTTCTTTACACTAATACGATAATATTCTTTTCCAGAAGCATCAGATAAGCTATATTGACGATTATGCGTATATGTTTCACCTTCAATATTTATTTGAATCGTTACATATTGTCCTGGGATGAATGAAGAAACTTTCCCGCCATCTTCAGGTTTTAAATAAAATGATGTAATAACGTCGCTTTCCTTCACTTTTTTAACAATCACAAAGTTGCGGAAATCTTTCCATCCACCTGCTTTATGTGCAGCTTCTTCATACATATCCGCTTCAATGCTAATGAATGCATCAGCAATGACGCCATAGGCTTCTCCCCATGCATTTAAAACTTCATCAGGTGCGCCTGCGACCTCTTTAATCGCTCGTAGCAAGCATGTACCTACTATTGGATAATGCTCTGCTTTAATACCTAAACTTCTATGCTTATGACCGATTTGTTTTACAACTGGAATAATAGCTTCTAAATTATCAATGTACGTTGCAGCTGCATAAACAGCATTTGCTAACGCTTGTTGTTGTCTTCCCTTTTTCTGATTCGTATGGTTAAAAATATTCAATAACTCCGGATGTTCCGAAAATAAAATTTGATAAAATCTCGTTGTAATTTCAACGCCTTTTTCTTGTAATAACGGTACTGTTGACTTTACGATTTCAATTGTTTTTGCACTTAACATTGTATCCCACTCCTCTATTTCCTTAACTGTTTTTAGTTTAACTGAATTGTATAATACATATTGTGATTTTAATCACTATTAACATGGTGTTTTTGTGAAAAATATATGAACAATTCACATATTAAATAAATTTTAACTAGTGTGGCGTGCTACCATCCGCCACTAATTATTAGCCCACATTAATTGTGCTCAAAAAAAAAGCTAACTAGAATTCTAGCTAGCCTACTACTTTGTTTGTATTGCTTGTTCAATCCTTTTTATATTCTGCCCATCTCCAAACTCTGTATACCCCCATACATTCGTTTCACCTTTATATTTATTCACAAGTATATCCAAGTCATGATATACGCGATGAGCATAGACTACATACTCAATATTCTGAAGCTCCACACCTTTCTTTACAATTTCATAACTTCTATTCACATCGCGTTTTATTTTTTCACTTTTTATTTCTTTATGTATATTTTTTAAAGAGGCTTCTTGCCCTTGAAACCATTTTTTAAAATGTTTCCAGTCCCCATCTGTATATTTCTCTGCCTTACCATAATTCAAGAAATTATTATAACTTTCATGTGTCGTACGAACAAAATCGAGTGTCTTCTTCTCTTGTACCTCTTCTATTTGTGCTACTGTATTTACTCCAGCAGACTTATTCCCATAATATAATAGTACTTTCATAAGACTATAGCTCGCTATTGCCATCACAGTAATAGTTACCAATACACTTAACAATCTCTTCATATACAGAGCCCCTTTTCTACTATGAATATTACAATGTACTGTTACACTTGTAACATTCTCTCGTAGAAATGTAATTCCTGTTTAAATCCTTCTTGTCATTTCGACACTATTTCCCTACAAACTTCTCCTTGGTAAATGCTCTTGTAAAACAACATAACCTTCATAAGCTGTATAACCGAGTATAGCCATTAATCCGATATAACAAGCAAATACTGTCCATTTCGTTTTCGTATCGACTTTATAATAATTTTCTTGTTGTTCTTTTTCTGTTTCCCATTCATTTAATTTTCTTTCTGACATTTCAAATGCTTCTCTTATATGAATTGTATGCATTTCTTTTTCATCTTCATATGGGACATAATCAAGCGGCTCAAACTTTGGTAAAAGGTACTCTAGCACTTCAATCTTTTGAAGTTCTCCTGTTTTTAATTCTTTTTCACGTTCTCTTTGTCTTAATACATTCATCTCATGGTGAATCATATAAATCGTTCGATGCACCGCACCAGTTTCGTTTAATTCCTCTTCAAGCCTAGCAACATAGTCTTTCATTCCATCGATTTTATATCCTAATTCCTTAATCGGCTCATCTCTCTTTATTACTCTATATAGTTCCATACAACCGATAATAACAATAAATCCTCCTAAAATACTCTTGAAGTAAATAGAATAGCCGAGTAGTAAAACTAGCCCTGCTCCCCAAATTTTCGTACTTACAACTGAAATTATTCGTCCACCATCTAACGGAGAAACTGGAATTAAGTTAAAGAAATTAATCATACTGCCAAGTAAAATAATAAGCGCCCAAAATGGCTCTTTCGTTACCAGATAAAGTGGAATCGCGGGTAAAAATGAAAGCAATCCGAAAAGAGGTCCCATATAGGCAATGTATGCTTCATCTTTTGCATTTTTCGGCATCTCTTTCATCCCAATAAGAGCCCCCATAAAAGGTATGAAGATTGCTGGCGATGTTGGTATACCTTTCTTTCTCGCTGCCCATAAATGCCCCATCTCATGTACAAACAACAAATAAACGAGTGCTACCCCAAACTTCCAACCATATATGACTGCGTATGCACCAAGCGATAAAAACATACTAAATACTGTTGAAAATTTTGCTAACTTAAAAATGGCAAATACCCATTTTAACTTAGACAGTAAAAATAACCCTATTGCAACGATAACTCCCCATAATCCTTTTTTATTTTTTTTCATATTCCTCTCCTTTATCTCGCTTTACTGAGCCATATACACTCATCAAAACTTATTCTTTTTCTCTATTATGACATATTTTTTTCTATTGTTAGAAATAATGTTTATTTCATCCATTTTTAGCCAAAAATAAAAATAAAAGGAGGTAAATACAAATGAAATTACAATCTCTTATGATAGGCGCGCTATCGTTTTTAGCTTCAACTCTTATTTTTTATACCGTCAGTTACGTATTATTATTAGATTGGTTGCCAAATCACTTATTTATAGCCCTTATTATTCTTTCTGCTCTTATGATTTCCTTTCTAATTACACGAAAATCAATGAATGAACCATCTGCAAAAGCAAAATAATAGAGGGGATCTTTCCCCTCTATTATCATTTCCTAGGAAAGGCCATATAGACTTTATGATTCTTACTGTCCGCTATTTGCGGGCAGTAAGAATCCCACCTCAAAATTCGGCTGGAGCAAAGAAGTTAGGCGGGATTCGTGCTAATAATCAGCGGGGGATGCCCCCCACTGATTAAAGTTTCACTTTATCTTTGTAAATTCATTTTTTCACCATACTCTTTAACAATTTGAATAATGTTTTGAAATGCTCCTACTTTTTCTTTCTTACTATTTAATATTTGTAAATCGTAATTATCATAATAAGTTTCTAATGATTTTAATTGTGATTCTGAAGCATCTTTTATCGGAACAGTAACATTCAATTCATACTGTTTATACCCTTCCTTTACTTTTTCAGCTGAAATCATTTCACTATCTTTTGCGCCAATTAATTTTTGAACCTTTTCCGGGAAAATCAATTGCAAATAATATTCTTGTTCCTTTGCTAACTTATTATATAGTGATTGTGAAATCGTATAACGTACCGTATAATTTATTTTTTGATCGCCTGCTTTAATATGAAACGCGGTAATCTGCAAATCTTTTTTCGTTACTTCCGTTAAAGGCCCTACTTGCATCTCATCTTCTTTTTGTTCTAGAATCTTTGGAAAGATAGCCAAAAGTTTTTCCGTATCTTTTTCGTTCAGCATATACATATCTTTCTTATATTGCACCCATCCTCGGCGGTCTTCTCCTCTTAACCATGCATAATATGTTTCTTTTTTTCCATCTCTACTAATTTGTATTTCATATTCCGGTTCACCAAAACTACCCGTTACTTCTTGTTTTTCCGCTTTGTTTATAATATCCACCACCAACTCCGCATCCATTTTCTTTAAATTTTTTTCTTCTTTACCTTTTTGCATAACAGTTACTTGTAATGGTTCTTTCACTTCATTCACTGTCTCCTCTACTTGTTTCGATTCCTTCTTTTGCTCGGCTTGACCACACGACGCGAGTAAAATAACACATAAAAACATTAAATATTTCCCTTTCAAATCGATTCTCCTTTTCCAATAAGAAATTCTTATAATCCTCATACATAAAACAAAAACGTTACATTATATAGAATGAGCTATACTATACATTGAAGGGAGGATTTTACAATGTCCATTAATTTTCATGATGCAAATAATAAGTATACGTATGCAAATCGTAACGCACATATTTCATGGCAGGACACAATACACAATATTGCAGATGTGCAAAATAAAAAAGTAATTGATATAGGTTGTGGTGGCGGCATTTATACGAAAGAACTTGCTCTTATGGGTGCCAAAAGTGTTGTTGGGCTTGATTTTTCAAAAGAAATATTACAAGCTGCAAAAGAAAATTGTAATGCCTTCCCAAACATTTCATTCATTCACGGTGATGCGCATAATATTCCATACCCTAACGAAACATTCGACCTTATCATTTCACGTGCAGTCATTCATCACTTACAAGATATTCCTACATTTATAAGAGAGGCTTCTCGCATATTAAAAAAAGACGGTACACTTATTTTACAAGACCGAACTATTGAAGATTGTACAATTCCAGGAAATCCTGAACACATTCGTGGATATTTTTTCTCTGTATTTCCAAAACTCATTGAAATAGAATCAAAAAGAAGACCAAAAACCACTACCATACAGCAAGAATTACAAAAATATTCTCTTCAAGTATTCCCCATACAAACACAATGGGAAGTACGAAAAACACATGATTCTGTAGAAGCATTACTGCAAGATTTATCTCCTCGAACCGGACGATCCATTCTATATGAATTAACAGATAATGAACTTTCTCAACTTCTACATCATATCCAAACGGCATTACAGAACGTCTCTCCTATCATCGAAAGAGATCGTTGGACAATTTGGAGCGCGAAAAAATTGTAAGGAAGGAAGCCTCACAAAATAATGTGAGGCTTCCTTCTTTCATAATCTAGTTTTGCAACACTCTTGATATCCTCCACTCCTGGCCTGTGCACTTCCACACTTCGGACATACTAAATATCTAGACTGATTTGTCAACAAACTACCTTTTTGAAAGAGTAAAACTTCTGCTTGTTTAAACGAACGCGAATAATATAACCACATAAAACCAATTATAGCAATAATGCCAAATAATACTCCCATCGCAAGCATTTCAGTCACCTCTTTTGGTTTGTTCTTTCCAGCAAGTGGATTGTTGTATTATTCTCTGCAAATTCAAATAATTCCTTCCTTATTCCTATAAATATGGATTTTCTCTATAAACTTTACAATTCTCTATAATGTTTTACAGCATTTTCACAAATAGCATTAACCCTTATATTCTCAGCTATATTTCTACAGGAAAGGGTATTTCCCAAAAAATATGTTGACTTTCTAAAAAAAACATGTGAAAATGTTGTCAGAATACTTGAATAAAAATTCATTGACGAGAACGAGTATGTTATAGAGCTGTTCCCCAGAGAGTTGGTATTTTGCTGAAAGCCAATGCTCAGTTCGCAACCGAAAATCATCTCCGAGAAGTAGAACCGAATGCTGAAGTAAGTTCTTACCGGTCGTCCCCCGTTACAAGGAACACGTATCATGTTGTACGTTGTAAGCCGTATACATATAAATATATTTCTACATGTATAAATTAGGGTGGTATCGCGGGTAAATATAACTCGTCCCTTTCTTAAGGGACGAGTTTTTTGTGTTCTTACAATGAATTTACAAAAAAGGAGGCAAAAAACAATGAACACTGTATCAAAAAAACATATTTTTTTCACAGGTCTTATGCTATTTTCTTTATTTTTTGGAGCAGGTAATTTAATTTTCCCTCCAATGCTTGGACAAAATGCTGGTGAAAACTTTTGGCCAGCAATGATTGGTTTTTTACTAACAGGAGTCGGCTTACCGCTACTTACTGTTATCGCCATTTCTCTATCAGGAAATGGTATGCAACAACTTGCAAGTCATGTTCACCCGTCATTCGGAATATTCTTTACAGTAGTTGTATACATTGCAATCGGTCCATCTATGGGCATCCCACGTGTTGCTAATGTCGCTTATGAAATGGGAGTTAGTTCTTTCTTACCAGAAACTATTCGCTCTAGCAGCCTAGCGCTATTTTTATACACAGTCATCTTCTTTGCTATCGTATTTTGGCTTAGTTTAAATCCTTCTAAACTCGTCGATCGTATCGGAAGCGTATTAACACCTATTTTATTACTCTCTATTTTCTTATTATTCGTTAAGGGTGTATTTACACCCCTCGGGCAATCCGGACCAGCAATGCAAGAGTATCAAATTTCTCCAATTTTCAAAGGTTTTATGGAAGGATACTTAACAATGGATACCATTTCAGCACTTGCATTTGGAATTATCGTTGTAAATGCAATTCGCTCAAAAGGTGTGAATGACCGTAAATCCATTGCCATCGCAACAGCAAAAGCAGGACTTATTGCCGCTACCGGTCTCGTACTTGTATATGGTGCACTTGGCTGGCTTGGTACAACTAGTGTCTCTCTCGGATACGCAACAAATGGCGGACAGCTACTTACCGTTATCGTACAACAATTACTTGGTCCCTATGGTCTAATTCTATTATCTCTTATCGTTACACTCGCTTGCTTAACAACATGTATTGGACTTGTATCTGCATGCAGTCAATACTTCTCAACATTATTAACAAAATTTTCATACAAAATGTTAGCAAGTGTCATTTGCACATTAGGACTATTAGTTGCCAACTTAGGTTTAACAAAAATTATCGCAATCTCTGTTCCTATTTTACTTGTTGTATATCCAATTGCGATTGTACTCGTATTACTATCATTACTTCATAAATATTTCGGGGGATATCGTTCTGTTTATGTAGGTGCGTTAATTGGATCTGCAGTTGTGAGCGTATTTGATGGATTAAAAGAAGGGAATATTCCTGTTTCATCTATCACATCTTATTTCGAGTTTATTCCATTATATAATGAAGGAATTGGCTGGTTAGTACCAGCATTAGTTGGGGCTATTATCGGTTTTGCTATCGCAAAATTAAGTGGCGCCAAAGCAGTACCATTAACGGATCATTCATCTGAATCGAAAGTATCATAAAAAAACTCCCATTTCGGGAGTTTTTTACATTTGATAAGAAGTATGATTAAAGCTACTTACTTTATAAGCTTTCGTATAGTAATCAATATTCGTATCCACTGTTTCTACTTTTACAACATCATAGCAATCTTCTTGTTTTACTAGAAATAAATAATATGCTTCTGTCGCCTCAATAATTGCAATACGATCTGTTTCAATATCATATTGTTCACAAAGTGCTTGCAACGCATTCACATAGTTACCTAATTTTTTCGTTTCATCCATTCCAAATATCGTTTGAACTAACATACACTCTCTCCCCTTTGTATGTACTGTTAACACCTTAATGATAACGCTTACATAACTAACCGTCAACAAAAAGCTTTGACCATATCTAGTCAAAGCTTCTTTCTTATTTCGTCAATTGGTGTCTAAACGCATAAATAACCGCCTGTGTCCGGTCGCTTACATTTAGCTTATTTAATATATTACTCACATGTGTCTTTACTGTTTTAAGGGCAATAAACAACTCATCTGCAATCTCTTGATTACTTTTCCCCTCTGCAATTAATAACAAAATTTCAGACTCTCTTTCTGTTAACTCCTCATGCAAAGGTTGTTCTTTCTTCTGACGCATACGAGACATCATTTTGCCAGTAACTTTCGGCTCTAATACCGTTTCCCCATCATAAGTAGCTCGTACAGCGTCTGCAATATCACTCGCTCTTGATGTTTTTAATAAATAACTTGTCGCTCCCGCCTCAATAACAGGATATAACTTTTCATCATCTAAAAAGCTCGTTACAACTACAATTTTTGCTTCTGGCCATTCTTGAATAATAGCGTGTGTTGCTTCAACCCCGTCCATCTCATCCATAACAAGGTCCATTAAAATAATATCCGGTCTTAATTGCAAAGCTAACTCTGAACCTTTTCTTCCATTTTCAGCTTCTCCAACTACTTCAATATCTGGCTGCGTTGATAAATATGCTGATACACCCATTCGAACCATTTCATGATCATCAACTAATAATACTTTTATCATGATTCTCCCCCTCTCTCAATCATAATCGGTACTTTCACTTCTATTTGCGTACCTTTATTCGGAAAACTAAGAACTTTTAATGTACCACCAATTTCATGAACTCGCTCTTGCATTGACCTTAAACCGTATGAACCAGCCTTATTAACACCAACTTTAAACCCAACGCCGTCATCAATAATTTTCAAAATCGCATATTGATCAATTTTACGAAGGCGTACTTCGGTTTTCTTTGCCTTCGCATGCCGTAATGTATTAGACAGCGCCTCTTGTACAATACGGAATAAATGATCCTCTACACCCTTTTTTAATTGAATCGCTTCAATTAACCATTCAATTTTCATATGTTGCTTTCTAGACAGCTCTGTTAATAATTCTTCTATACCCTCTGTTAGTTTCTTACCTTCTAACTGCACTGGGCGTAAATGAAGGAGCAATGCTCTCATTTCTGATTGTGCATTTACAACCATATTTTCAACAAGCTGCAACTGTTTTTGCGTCGTGTCTGGAATTTCAGCTACTTGTTCATTAATGGCTGACATCATCATCGACATTGCAAAAAGCTGCTGACTTACAGAATCATGCAGCTCTCTCGCTAATCGATGCCTTTCTTGAGAAATCGCTTCTTGTCTCATCTCTTCATTCCAATGGGCTCGTTCATTCGTTACTTTTTGAAATAGCCCAGCTTGCTCCTCTAAGCGACGAGCAAGACCAATTACTTTTCGTTCCACTTCATGAAATTCATCATCCGCAGTAAATGAAACATCACTCGGAAAATTCCCTCGCTCTACTTCAAATAGAAAAGTATTTAATCCTTGTATACGCTGCTCTATATAATAACCGATTGCATATCCTACAATTCCTCCGATAAGAAGACTGGTACTCATAATAAACAAGCCAATTGGAACAGAAGCAATGGATTCTTTCCATAGTAAATCATAAACTTGTTGCTCACTTTTCCATACATATACAATTGTACAAATAAGTGCGATACTCACAGAGGACAACATAGAATAACGAATATACATCCACGAAATATTCCTTTGTTTTTTCATTATACTTTCCTCACTTCCGTATCTCCTACGACAAGCGAAGAAATAATTTTAATACGACGA
Organism: Bacillus altaicus; assembly: GCF_042136375.2. Classification (NCBI taxonomy): domain Bacteria; kingdom Bacillati; phylum Bacillota; class Bacilli; order Caryophanales; family Bacillaceae; genus Bacillus; species Bacillus altaicus. The sequence continues at coordinate 4,014,187 of NZ_CM143394.1, forward strand.
AGGGCTTCTTTATACTGTTCTGTTCTAAACGTAACATTACGGTTAAATCCAGTTTCTTCATGTCCTGGCAGGAGCACTCGCCCAACAATAACAGAATGATTTAAAGACAATTCAATATCATATGGTACATATAAACGAATATTACCAATGACGCCCCGAATAACAATAACCGTTTCCCCCTCTGGAATCATAGCAGTTGTTAAATCAATCTCGACGTCACAAGCACCATATTGGACGTTAATATCCTCTATTTCATAAATATGATCCATCATTCGTACATTACCTACAAACATATTTTTTATATACGGTTCTGTACGATATATTTGTTTTTCTTCATCTATATATCCCTTTTCTTTAATTTCAACTTTCATTGCTTTTTGCTGATGTCCTTGTTGAATAAGTTGATAACCAATTAAAGCTAAACAAGCAAACACAACAAGTACGAATGCTGCTGATGAAAATAAGAAGAATAAGAATACAATACCACCGACAAATAAAAATACATTCCCTCTTACATAACGATTCTTCTTTCGATAATGTCTTCCAAACATAATCATAATAAATGCAAATATTAGACCACCTGGTTCAAAATGTCCAAGTATCATATCAAGAAAAAGACCGAATCCAAATATGATGAGGAGCATCCCCATAAATTGTGTTTTTGAAAAGTGCTTCTTCATTTCAGCTCCCCCCCCTCTTTGTCACATATACATAGAAGAAAAGGCATTGCTTTCCAACACCTTTTCTCCTATCACTATATCATAAGCCTGTTTTATTATATACTACAATTATTTTGTTACTTCTTTCGTTAACGATACTTCATTTTTCTCTTTCATTTCACGCTCTAGTTTTGCAATTTTCATATCAAATGTATCACGCTCATGCTCTTCATTTACACGAAGCTCTATGTCACGAATGTGATCTTCAATTTCTTCGAATCGTAAGAACGGATTATTTTCATCCATTTTATGAATAGCAGTATTCATACGACGGTTTGCATGCGCCATATTTTCACGTGCCATTAATTCCATACGCTTTGCGTTCATTTCTTTTAATTTATTTTTCATTTCTGAAAGACGACGCTCTAACTCATCAATTTGCTCTACAACACCAGCATACATTTCTTCTAAGCGAGTTACTTGCCCTTCATAATACGCTACTTCTTCTAATGCACGTTCATGCAATTGCAATTCGCCTGCTTCTTGTGCGATGATAGCCTGCTTTGATCTTTTATTAACGAAATAACGTGCTTGCTCAAGCTCACGAGCGAAGTTAGATTTTAATGTTTTATGACGCTGAATTAACTTCTCAATTTTTGTTATTTCACGCTCACTGTCGCGTAAATATTGGTTTAACATAGCAATTGGATTTTTTCTTTCTTTCTCATCTAACACATTATGAAAATCAGCTAAAATTGCATCGCGTACACGTCCGAATAAAGATTGTTTCATTATAATCTTCCTCTCTTCTACTTTATAATTTGATTTATTTTATATTAGTTTTTCATTAACTTGTTCCACTCATCTTCAAAGTTGCTATATGGTTTAGCACTTTCTGGAGCAGAATCAACAACTACATTTTTTCCTTTTTTCCACTCACGGTATCCGTAGTATAAAACTACTAATGCTGCGATACCGATTAATGCTGGGGAATGAGAAAGTGCAATGGACAAGCCGATCAAACCAACAATACCCCAAGCTAACTTTCCAAAAAATGATTTAGCTCGCACAAATGATTTATAGCTCCAGTACACAACTCCTGCTCCAATGGCGAATCCTACAATACCAGCAAGACTACCAAGAGCAATTAAAGCCAAAATACCGGCCGCGATAAACGCTAGAAATTGTTTCATCTTGTGCTTGCCTCCCTTCGATTTGATACTCTTATCTTAACTATTTTTTCATTTTTTCATAACGAGCTTAAGAACTGTTTTCGACTCAGACTTAAGACCGAGTTGAATTCAGCCTTTTGCAAAACGAACATGTATGCGATGCGTATAGATACAGAAAAATTCTTATTCAATAACGGATGAGAATCTCAACTTGCGCGTCCAAAAAATTAGCAATACATACAAACGTTTATTAAATTACATTAAACATATTATTAAGAAAATTATGTTAAAATGATTCGGAAGGCTACATTTAAATTAAAGGGGATATATCATGAATTTACACATTACGAAAGAAATCAATACCGCCGCTAAAAACTATATAAACAATCAGCTTTATGAATATAATTTAAAGCACTTTCCATCTGATTTAAGAGACAGATACTTAGAGATTCATTTATTTCTTAAAGATGAAAATGGTAAAATATGCGGGGGAATATTAGGTGAAGTCTGTTGGAATTGGTTAGAGATTCACTCTTTTATCATCGATGAAGATATACGTGCATTAGGGTATGGAACTAAACTGTTATTAGAAGTAGAAAAAATCGCTTTAGAAAGAAGTTGTGATTTTATAAAAGTTGACACTTTAAGCTTTCAAGCATTAGATTTCTATAAAAAATACGGTTATAAAGAGTATGGTATCCTCGATAACGTAGGAAGAGATTATAAACACTACTATTTGAAAAAGGATTTATAAATAATAAAAAACGCTCAGAGAATGTTCTCCGAGCGTTTTCAACTGCTAATAATAAATGTCTCTTTATGTTATGCTGTTTTATGATACTCTTTTTTTTCCGCCACTTTAGAAAACCTCGGGAAACCAATTAATATAGAAATGATTCCACATACTCCAACTAAAATCGGATAAAACGCATATGGTAACAGCTCAATTGGAGATAATGCGGCGAACCCTGCCGCTGTTAACATTTGTGCACCGTACGGAATTAATCCTTGTATACAGCAAGAGAATAAATCTAGTACACTCGCTGATTTTCGTGGATCAATTTCATATTCATCTGCAATATTTTTCGCAAGCGGACCTGTGAAAATGATAGATATTGTATTATTTGCTGTACACATATTCGTCATACTCACTAAGCCAGCAATACCGAACTCTGCTCCTTTTTTCGAACGAATATTACGCGTTAAAAGATTCATTAAATATTGAATACCACCATTATATTGGATCAGTTCGACCATACCACCGATTAAAATGGCAAGTAATACTAACTCCATCATACCGCCCATTCCAGTCGTTACACTTTTAAAGAAACTCTCCAACGTGTAACTTCCATCTATAAGACCGATAGCGCCAGATAATATAGTTCCACCAGTTAACACAATAAGTACATTCCAGCCAAGTAGCGCGGTAATAAGTACTCCTGCATACGGTAAAATCTTTATCCAGTCAAAACTATGGGCTTTAACTTGTGTATCACTTCCTAAAGTAATTATTACTAATAGTACAATTGTAATAATAGCGGCTGGTAATACAATTAAAAAGTTCGTTTTAAACTTATCTTTCATTTCTGTTCCTTGTGAACGAACAGCAGCAATTGTTGTATCTGAAATAAATGATAAATTATCACCAAACATCGCTCCGCCCACAACAGTAGCCATCGCAAGTGCAATTGAGATATCAGTTTGCCCACTAATACCTACAGCAATTGGTGCTAGTGCTGCAATTGTTCCCATTGAAGTTCCCATCGCTAATGAAATAAATGCCCCTATAACAAAAATTCCAGCAACGATAAATCCTGGTGGCAAAATAGATAACGCTAAATTAACAGTTGAATCAACTCCGCCCATTCCTTTTGCTGTTTCAGAAAACGCCCCTGCAAGTACAAAAATTAATACCATAATCATAATATCCGGATTTCCTGCACCTTTAGCAAATCGTTCTACTTTCACATTAAAGCTTTCTTTACGATTCATCACTAAAGCAATTCCTACAGCAATTGAAATTGCTACAAGTATCGGCAATTTATAGAAATCACCTGTAATAATTCCAGAACCAATAAATAGCGCCAAAAATATTCCAAGTGGTAATAACGCTAAACCATTTCCTCTCGTTTCTTTCAAAGTATCATCTCTCCCTAGTTTTCAACCTTTTCTAATGAATAACAAAAGACCTCTTCCGATGAGAAGAGGTCTTATACATCTATAAGAAACACTCTTCTCATCTTTCAAGCACATGCTTGCTGGATTCGGCACAGCACTCTGAAATCGAGTCCGCTGCCGAGGCATCGTAGGGCCAGTCCCTCCGCCTCTCTTTATAAGAAGGTTTCATATTTATTTTTTAATAATAATTTCTTTCCTAACTTTACTCGCTTACAAAACAAAAGTCAATTATTTTTTGTATAGATTTTTTTGGTAATTATACAAAAATATGAATAAACCAATCATTTTAACTTTTCGATTTCTTTATCCAATATTGAGATCCAATAAAATTTTCTATTTTTTATAGTCGCTATAATCCATTTTGTTGTATTCCATGCTAACTCATATTCTTCCTTTGTAACATCACCAATTTTATAAGCATCCTCTAACTCCTCTTCATCCAATACATAAATCTCACCGTTTGGTAACAATACTACATCTAAATATAAATCATCAAAATAAGGTAAACCACGCTCGTCTATTTTATATTCTTTCGTCACGTCGATATAATATTGTACTAATTGTTTTTGATTGTCTAACATAGCTGTAATTGCAAAGTTTTTCCCGTTTATAAAATATTGCATCCATGTATACCCATCACCTGCAATACAAAGCTCTTTACTATTGTATTCTTTATAACTAGGCTCTCTCACCTTTTTTATATCCAATATTCCTAACATACCTGCTTCAGCTTGTTTTACTGTGTATGTCTTCTCTATTAATCGCTTCCACGTAGAACCATCACCGTACTTACGTTTCATAACTTTCTCTCCTCTTCTACATACAGAAAAGCTCTCACATAATATGTGAGAGCTTTTCAAATCATAATTAAGCCGCTTGACCCTTTTCAGATATCTCTTTTAAATAGGCTTGTCCTTTTTCAGCGTCATATTGACCTTCCCACTTAGACATAACTACAGCCGCTAAAGAGTTACCTACAACGTTAACTGCCGTACGAGCCATATCTAGAATACGGTCAATACCTGCAATAAACGCTAAACCTTCAGCTGGAATACCTACTGTACCAAGTGTTGCTAATAATACAACGAATGATACGCCCGGTACGCCCGCGATACCTTTTGATGTAACCATTAATACAAGTAATAATGTAATTTGTTGTGTAATGGATAATTCAATACCGTACATTTGAGCTAAGAAAATTGCCGCAATTGCTTGATATAAAGTTGATCCATCTAAGTTAAATGAATAACCTGTCGGAATAACGAAAGACGTAATTGCTTTCGGACAACCGAATTTCTCCATTTTCTCCATAATTTTCGGTAAAACTGTTTCTGAACTTGCTGTAGAGTACGCTAAGATCAGCTCGTCTTTTAAAATTTTAAAGAATTGGAAAATGTTAATACCGAATATTTTCGCTGTAAGTCCTAATACAACTACAACGAAGAAGATCATTGCTCCGTATACTACAATGAGTAATTTCCCTAAGGGAATTAAAGAAGCTAATCCGAATGTAGAAACTGTAACACCAATTAATGCGAATACACCAAATGGTGCAAACTTCATAACTTGGTTTGTTACATAAAACATTGCATCTGCTACACCTTGGAAAAATTGTAGCACTGGTTTACCACGCTCACCAATTGCTGCTATACCTAAACCAAATAATACTGAGAAGAAGATAATAGCAAGCATATCACCTTCAGCTAATGATTTCATAATGTTCGTCGGAACAATATTTACAAACGTATCCGCGAACGAATGACTTTGTACTTGCTCTGTCGTAGCTGTATATTTTGAAATATCTGTTTTCGTCAATTTATCCATATCAACGCCTTTTCCAGGTTGGAAAATGTTCGCTATTAATAGACCAACAACAATCGCAATCGTTGTAATAATTTCAAAGTAAAGAATTGTTTTTCCGCCTAGTCGGCCTAACTTCTTAACATCGCCAACACCAGCAACCCCAACAACAATACTCGCTACAACAATCGGTACAACGATCATTTTAATTAATCGGATGAAAATATCACCAATTGGTTGTAAGTACTTCACCACTTCCTGATTTCCAAAGAAAATCGCCCCAACTGCAATACCAAGCGCAAGTCCTATTAAAATTTGCCATGCAAGTCCTATTCTTTTCATACTTGTGGTAACCCCCTCTTCGATGTGTCACTCTATCTCTCATTCTATCTCTATAAAACATGAAATTAAGAGTATTACATATTATTCGACAATTCACTACATTTTGTCCCTGTTAAAAATCATAAATCAAAATTTTAAATCTGACAACAAAATAAGTTTGCCCGAACGCAAATAATTTTCTTGACAAAAATAAACCTCATGTCAGAAAACCTCACATGAAATCGATTCCTCACTAGTGATTTATAGGTTTTTAAAGTAATGTTTCATCATGGAAAACTCCATCATTTTCCATGATTTTTTTCTAAAAAAATCAAAATTGATACCTTTTTCTATAAATTCAAGAATTTTAACTTTATGACAAACACTACGAAAAGATGCTAAATTCCGACAAAACTTAGCAAATTTATAAAGTTTTCTTTACATTATGATTACAACGATAGACACCCTTCTTCTTCTTATGATATATACATTCATAGGGAAAGGAGCAAGACAACAATGAAAAAGAAATTTGCAGCATTTAGTGTTTTAGCAGCTGGAACGATTTTCGTTTCCCCATTACTTTCACCCGTATACGCTGAAACGAATGAAAATAAATTATCTAATATTCAATCCGAATTAGAAGGCAAACAAAATGACTTACAAAATAAATCAGCTGAGAAAGAACAAATAGAAAAAGAAATCCAGGAATTACAAAAGAAAATCGACGAATTAACTACTTCTATTAATAAAAACGAAGCTGAATTAAAAGATACAAAAAAAGAAATTAGCAACACACAGCAAGTTATTACTGAAAAAAAGAAACATATAGAGCAATTACAAACGAACATAGATACACGGCAGGAAGTTATTAAACAACGACTACAATCTATGCAAGAAAAGCCTCGTACGAGTATCATTACAGAAGTAATAACAAGTTCTGCAAATATTGCCGATCTTGTTGATAATATGTATTCTGTAAGTTTAATTTTAAATAACGATACAGATATTGTAAAAAAGCAAACAAGTGATCAAGATGCTGTGACGACCGAAAAAGAGGCTGTTGAGAAAAAAGAGCAACAACTGAAAGAATCCGAACAGAAATTAGTACACAAACAACAAGAGTTACAAAATAACCAACAACAGCAACAAACTTTTATTAACGATCTACATACGAAAGTAGCAAAAGTAGATTCTGAGATTGAAGGATTAGAAGAGTCAAAAGGCATTTTAGAAAACCAGCGTCAAGCTGTTCAAAAAGCAATTGAAGAAGAAAAACGTGCAGAAGAAGCGCGTAAAGTTGAAGAGGCACGCAAGGCTGAGGAAGCAAAAAAACAAGCCGCCGCTTCTGCTAAAGAAAGCACACAATCCGCACCAACACCGCAAGATACGAACAAAGGTGGATTTATTAAACCAGCAGCCGGATCGAAAACTTCAGGATTTGGTACACGTTCTTTAGATAACCATAAAGGAATCGATATTGCCGCTTCAGGGACAGTACCAATCGTAGCTGCTGCAGATGGCGTTGTTATCCGTTCAGAATTATCATCTAGTTACGGAAACGTTGTATACTTATCTCACCGTATAAACGGAAAAACATATACAACTGTATATGCACATATGAGTAGCCGTTCTGTATCTAATGGACAAACTGTAAAACAAGGTGATCAACTTGGATTTATGGGGAATACTGGACAATCTTTCGGTCAACATTTACACTTCGAACTTCACCTTGGAGAATGGAATGTCGGTAAGACAAACGCTGTCGATCCATCTCCTTATATTGGATTATAAAAAACTCGGTGCATACCGAGTTTTTTTACTACCATTTCACACTTTTTAGGCATTTCACATAAACTACAACTAAATGCCTATATTTTGCGGGGTGGTAAATATGAATACACAATTGCAAGAAGAAATAGAAGAAGCTAGAGAAACATACATCGGCCGGTTATTTACATTCGGCGGCTCAGCGTTATTTTTAATTGGATCATTTATCGCCGTTGTCACAGCTTATAAAGCATATAATCGCTTATTAAATACTTCTACAACATAATAAAAAGACGGAGAGATCTCCGTCTTTTTATTATGCAAACATTTTAAATACGCCTATCGCATTTAAAAATACGATAATTACAGTTACAGGAATAACATAACGAAGTAAGAAGAACCAAATGTTAAATAATGTTTTCCCTTTCGTTTCCGTAACTTCTAACTCTTTCATTAATAACTCTTTACTCATTTTATTTGGTACGAATAGCGAAATGGCTAGTACTCCTAATGGCAGTAATACATTACTTACCGAAAAATCGACGAAATCAAAGAATGTCTTACCAAATATTTTCACATCACTCATAATTCCAAACGATAACGCTGATGGAATTCCAACTGCAAAAATAAGAATACCAATTAATAACGAAGCTGACGGACGCTTCTTCTCATTATCTTTCGCAACAGATGCTACTACAATTTCAAGCATTGAAATCGCAGATGTTAAAGTCGCAAAGAAGAATAAAACTAAAAACATAATGAAGAAAAATTGTCCAAATGGAATTTTCGCAAAGACAGCAGGAAGAACGATAAACAGTAGCCCTGGTCCTTCTGTCGGTTTAACTCCTAATGCGAAAATCGCCGGAAAAATCGCTAATCCTGCAAGTACTGTAACAAATACAGTTAAACTTACAATAGATGTTGCTGATTTAGCTAAATGCTCTTCTTTCTTTAAATACGAACTATACGTTACCATTACCGAGGCACCTACCGTTAGTGAGAAGAAAGATTGTCCCATCGCATATAAAATCGTATCTGCTGTAAGCTTTGAAAAATCTGGTTTTAAGAAGAACTCTACCCCAGCCATAGCACCATCAAGTGTTAACGCACGAATAATGATAGCAATAAATAAAATGAATAATAGCGGCATCATGTACTTACTTGCCTTTTCTATGCCTTTTTCCACACCTTTACTAACAACAAAAATGGTACAAAGCATAAAGATGAATTGCGCCCCAATCGCACTTACTGGATTTGCAATTGTTTCAGCAAACAATTGCCCATAATCGACTACTCCGTTCCAGAAACTACCTGTGACACTATAGTATAAATAAAGTAAAATCCATCCACCTACAACACTATAAAAAGATAGTACGCTAAAACAAGTAACAACCCCCATACGACCAATCCAAGGATATAACTTGCTATTTGGTACTAATACTTTATAAGCTGTAACTGCCTCTTTTTGAGTACTACGGCCAATAACAAATTCAGCTACAAGAAGAGGCATACCAATAAATATAGTTAATAGTAAGAATACAAGGAAGAATGCGCCTCCCCCGCCATTACCTGCAACATATGGAAACTTCCATATTGCCCCAAGACCTACTGCGGCTCCCGCTGCTGCGAGTACAAAGCCTATTTTCGACGTCCATTGCTGTGTTTCTTTCATCATAAATTCTCCTTTTCTGAATATTTAAACTTTTACTAATTATACACTTTCATTTCATACTCGCACACCTCCTTTAAAAAATAAAAAAGTCCCCTACACGCAAATATGCATGTAGAGGACGATATATGTAATATAAATACCGTGGTACCACCTCAATTGGATCAATAAATCCCACTTGTTCAAGTACAGGAAAAATCCGATACTCTATCCTTTTAACGGCGGAACCCGGGTTGCCTACTGCAATGTTCAGCATACCTCTCGCAAGCCCATTCTGTATATTTTATCGTACCGGGCTCACACCTTACCCCAGCTCTCTGAACGCATCAAATATACGTACTCTTCTTGCTCATCGATTTCATCTTTTGAAGTTACTTGTGATTATAAATTATATTCTTATAGTTGTAAAGTACAATTCCCCCCGAGTGGTGAGGACTCATAAATAGTGGGTACTAGACACCTCACTGATTAAAGTTTCTCTTTATTTACTATCCTATATGAACTTTTTCCTCTAATTCTTGTAAAAAGAGTTCTCTCTTTTGTTCATTTTGAACATATATAGACTTTAATACTTCTTGTAATAATATATTTTTCTGCCTTTTCTCTACTTGTAATTCTTTCACTTTTATTCTAACTTCATATAAAAAATCAAGATACGATTCATACTTCTCATCATATTTATTTGCGATATCATCACGAATTTTTTTTGCAAGTTTCGGACTTGCCCCTCCAGTAGACACAGCTACATTAAGTAGTCCACGATGAATTGCCGCCGGAAAATGAACATTCCCACTTTCCGGATTCGTAATAACATTTACCAATTGATTTACCGAGGCATCTTCAGCAATTTGTTCATTTAATACCGAATCGCTAGTCGCTGCAACTACTAAAAAAGCATCTTTAATATCACTTTTCTTATACTCTCTTTGATACCAACGAATTTGCTTTTCTTCTACAAGTTTCACTAAATTCGCATCTAATTCTGTACTTACCACAACTATATCCGCACCTTGCTTTAGTAAAGGAATAATTTTAAACCCTGCTACTTTCCCTCCACCAATGACAACAACACGTTTCTTATCAACTCGCACTGTAAGTGGATACATATTGATCTCCCTTCAATATTTCCTCTGTTTTCTGAATTAACATCTCTCGAAACGCTACATTCTTTCCTAAATATGGACTTATTTTTATCTCTTCCGACTCATATTGACGCACTTCTTTCTCAACATGTTTCATGAGTAAGCCTGTAAATAATAAGTAAGGTAACACAACAATGTTCCGTTCTTTTTGTTCTACAATTTCTTTCAACTTCTCATCAAACTTCGGCTCCGCGGCTGCTAAATAACAAACTTCCACCGCTTTAATGTTCTCTTCTTTTTGAAATAAAGAAGAAATCCACTTTATGTCTTGTAAAGTTTCCGGATCACTACTCCCTCTTGCAACGAGCAAAAGTGTTACTTCTTCTTCATAGTCTTTAATGCCACTTCCGTTATATACCGCTTTTACAAGCACTTCTGATACACCAAATGGATTACCATACACTATTTTGATATCCGGATATTCCTCGTTTAACTTTCGTAATTCAAGCGGAATATCTTTCTTTACATGTCCTGCCGCTAATAAAAAAACAGGAATAGCGACAATCTCTGTAGCGCCACGCTTCACACATGTACGAAATCCTTCTTCAATAGAAGGACTCGCTAGCTCTAAGAAACAAATTTCTTGAATATTTGCCTCTACATAGTTCATACATGACGTAATAAATGCAACCGCTTCTTCTTTTGCTGCTTTCAAACGGCTTCCATGACATATATATATAACAGCCTTCATTTTACAATACTCCGCTTACTTGATATGCATTTTCCGTTTGTTTCTCAAACCAATGTATCTTTTCTCTAAAACGGACAACTTCTCCAATAACAATCATACTCGGATTTTGAATTTGTTCTTTTTTAGCAACATCTACAATTGTTCCTAACGTCGCTGTAACAGTACGCTGCATAGATGTCGTTCCCCACTCAATAATAGCGGCAGGTGTACTTTGATCTTTTCCATGTTTTATTAGTTGTTCACATATGTAAGGTAAATTACTAACCCCCATATAGACCGCTAATGTATCTACACCTTTCGCTAAACTTTCCCACTTCACTTCCTCTTTAGCCCCTTCTTTCCGGTGCCCTGTCACAACAGCAAAACTTGCACTTGCATCGCGATGCGTTACTGGAATTCCAGCGTAAGCAGGAGCAGCTATACCAGCTGAAATACCAGGAATAATTTCAAATGGGATATTTTGCTTTGCTAACGCTTCAGCTTCTTCTCCACCTCTTCCAAATACAAATGGATCTCCGCCCTTAAGCCTCGTTACAACTTTTCCTTTTTTCGCATATTTAATAAGAAATGTGTTAATTGTCTCTTGCTTCATCGTGTGATAATTCGGGAGTTTCCCGCAATAAATTAAATCTGCTTCTGGCTTTGCATAAGAAAGTAACTCTTTATTCACAAGACGGTCATACAAAATAACGTCCGACTTCTCGATACATTTCAACCCTTTAACAGTAATTAAATCTGGATCACCAGGACCCGCCCCAACGATATAAACCTTCCCCATCATCTCTCCTCATTTCTACTATAAAATGAAACTTCCACTCTTCATCACGAATGGAAGTTACTATTATTTCGTATTACACTACTCCTTACTCATGAATAACAAATGCCGCCCCTTTTCGAATCTTCTTTTTTTCAAACAAAGAAATCTCCTTCACTTCTGGTAGCGGTAAAAAGTATTTTTCAAGTTCTATCTCCGCAAGCTTAAATGCTTGTTCTTCACTTTGAGCAACAACGACTATTGGAACAACACTATTCGCTAATACAGCTTCAAATCGATATAAATCCATATTGTCCCTCCTAAGACGCTATTACTTCTTCTAATACACGATTTAGTACAATTTGTAATTCTTCCACTCCAACACGTCCTACGAAATCATAAAACGTTTCGGCTAGTAATTTATTCTTTTGGAAATAACTTAAAAAGGACACGAGAACATCCGGTAAGTCTTCTCCATCTATTTTCCCTTTTAATTTTTCGTTATATGCTCCTCCGTCTAATAGCGTTCCGCCCACATATATTTCAAACGCCTCAACGATTCCCTTCTCCTTCGTTTTCAATTTTATCCCTTGCAAACCAATATCAGCAATTTGACGTTGACCACAGGAGTTCGGGCATCCTACCATATGAATTCGAATCGGAACATCAAGTGCAATTTGTGTATCTAAGTACTCTGCGATTTTGTGTAATCTTTCTTTCGTTTCTACTAACGCAAGATTGCAATACTCAATACCAGTACATGAAACCGCATGACCAATAAATGATTTCGGATTTGCAGAAATCACTTCAAACAACGGTTCACTTAATAATCCTGCAACATTTTTTGGCTGAATATTCGGAATAATAAAGTTTTGTGAGTTACAAGTACGAATTTGTCCGTTTCCATATTTCTTTGCAATTCTTGCAATCTCAAACATTTCCTCTGCATGTAAACGTCCTACCGGCACATTAAAACCGACATATTTTAACCCCTCTTGTTTTTGATCCTGGGCGCCATAAAAGTATCCTGCATTCCAGCCTTTGAGAGCACTCTCCCCTTTACTTTGCAATGTGCCTGTATATTCTACTAGTTTCTCTTTAAATTTCTCAGCGCCCCAGTCAGCGACAAGAAATTTCAAACGTGCTAAGTGGCGTTTTTCACGATATCCAAAATCACGGAATATAGTAGCAATTGCAATCGATACTGCCTTCACTTCTTCTGGTAAAACGAATACATCTAATTCTTCCGCTAAGTACGGACGAGCTGATAAGCCTCCGCCTACTTTTATATGAAAACCAACTTTTTTCTCACCATCTATTTCTTTCGTAGCAGGTGTAAATGCAACACAGTTAATCTCTGCGTTTGCTGAGTTATAAATGTTAGAACTAATAGACATTTTAAATTTACGTGGTAAGTTAGAAAACTCTTCATTATGTTGGAAGTAATCGTATATTTCTTTAACAATGGATGTTGTATCAAATAGTTCATTCGCATCAATTCCAGCAAGTGGATTACCTGTAATATTACGCGTAATATCACCACATGCCCCTGCTGAAGATAAACCAACTCTCGCTAATCTTTTAAAAATATCTGGAATTTGCTGAATTTCTAACCAATGAAACTGAATCGCCTGTCTTGTCGTAATATCTAACACATCACGCCCATAATCTTCAGCGATGGAAGCTAGCACTTCTGCCTGTGCATTTGTAATAATCCCTGAAGGAATATTTACCCGCATCATAAAATAGCCAGCTTCTTTCGGTCTTTGCAAATACAATCCTGCCCATTTAAATGCGTCCCACTCTTCTTTCGGAATAGATTCGAATCCATTTTCTGCGTAGTATGGAATATCATTAAAGATTTCCAATCCATCTTTTTCTAATTTGTTTTTCTCAGTCTGATTTAATTTTTCATTATTAGCCCATACTTTTTCATAACTCATTTTTAATCCCCCTATATAAAACTACGCTCTTGTAAGTATTTCACGATTTGTTCTGCACATTCTTCAATAGAATACTTGTGCGTTTCTACAATTAATTCCGCTTGTTCTGGTTCCTCATACGGTGAATCAATTCCCGTAAACTCTTTAATATCACCTTTTCTCGCCTTTTTATAAAGTCCTTTCGGATCACGTTTCTCACACTCTTCAATCGGACACTTCACAAAGACTTCAATAAACTCATCTGCCGCTAATAGATCTCTAACTTGTTTTCTGTCTACTCGAAATGGTGAAATAAACGCTGTAAGGACAACAGTTCCTTGATCTACAAATAGCTTCGCCACTTCACCAATACGTCTTATATTTTCCATACGATCACTTTCAGAAAAACCTAAATCTTTATTTAAACCGTGGCGAATATTATCCCCATCTAGCACATAATTTCCGATATTCTTTTCAAACAGTTTACGAGCAACCGCATTCGCTACTGTAGATTTACCCGAAGCTGATAAACCAGTAAACCAAACTACAAAACTGTGATGCCCATTCTTCACTCTTCTCTCATCTTTTGAAACAGAAGCTGTATGCCAAGTAATATTCGTATCCATCTCATTCTCTCCCTATTCTGTTACTACTTCTTTTTTCAAACCTTTAATCAGCACTTCCACTACTTCTTTACGACTAAATGTACTCGGCGGAATCTCACCATTTCTTAACATTTCTCGTACTTTCGTACCTGAAAAGATGACACGGTCTTCTTTTCCATGCGGACACGTTTTCGTTGAAGCCATTGCTTCACATTTAGTGCAGTAAAAACTATGTTCAAAAAATAACGGCGTAATCCCTAACTCTTCTACTGTAAAATTCGTAAAGATTTCCTGCGCTTCATATGTTCCGTAATAGTCTCCTATCCCGGCATGATCACGCCCTACAATAAAGTGGGTGCAACCAAAGTTCTTTCTTACTAGTGCATGAAATATCGCTTCCCTTGGTCCTGCGTAACGCATTGCTGCAGGAAATACACCTAAAAAGACACGGTTTTTCGGATAATAGTTTTGAAGTAGTACTTCATAGCTTTCCATCCTTACATCAGCAGGAATATCATCTGACTTTGTTTCCCCAACAAGTGGATTTAAAAAGAGACCGTCTACAATTTCAAGAGCAGACTTTTGAATATATTCATGAGCACGATGTACCGGGTTTCTCGTTTGAAATCCGACTACTGTTTTCCAGCCACGTTTTTTAAATTCTTCTCTCGTTTCAATTGGATCTAAATGATAAGAAGGAAATGGATTATTCCCAAAACGTTTTGTAAGAATAATAGCTCCTCCAACGTAAACGTTTGGTCGCTCATATAATTTTTTTACTCCTGGATGAGCCTCATCCGTCGTTTTATATACAAGTAACGCTTCTTTTTCTTTATCAGGTACAAAAATATCTTCTATTTGAATAACACCACATACATTTCCATCGTTAACAAGTTTTACTTCTTCTCCAACTTTCAGTCCCTCTGCTACTTCTTCTGTTACCGGTAATGTAATTGGTATACTCCACACGCTACCATTTGCTAAACGAAGCGTTTCTACAACCGAATCATAATCTTTTTTTCCTAAAAAACCAGTAAGCGGACTATATCCCCCTGTCGCTAGCAGTTCTAAATCACTTAACGCAATGTTGTCTAATTTAATTTCTTTTTCAATTTGTGATACGTCGTATGTCTCATCTACACGGTTTATTAATTCGTTTATTGTAGTCATTTTCTATATCCCCTCTTAGCTTTATTTCAAGATTCATCTTATTGGTAATGAAGACCGCATTCAGTTTTCATTTTCCCGGCCCATCTACCATCTCTTGAATCACCATCGGCTCCTACAGGTAGCGTACATTTCTCACACCCAATACTTGGATATCCAACATCATGCAATGGGTTGTACGGCAAGTTATGTTTATATACATATCGCCACACTTCTTTCCACGTCCAATGGATAAGCGGACAAACTTTAATAGATTGAAAACGATGATCTTGATTTATAAACTTTGTATGCTTACGCGTTTCTGATTGTTCCCTTCTTAAACCCGATATCCACGCTTTTTCCGCTGCAAGTGATTTTTCTAACGGTAAAATCTTCCTGATCTTACAACAGAGATTCGGATTGCTTTCCCATAGTTTCTCACCATGCAACTTCGCTTGTTCATCAAGTGTAAGTTCCGGCTGTTTTTCTATAATATTTAATGAAGGAAATCGTTCTCGTACTTTTTGAATTAATTCATACGTTTCTTGAAAATGAACATTTGTATCCAAAAATACAACTTTAGCAGATGGATTTACTTGGTTTATAAGATGCAGTAAAACCATGCCTTCCACTCCGAAGCTACACGCGTATACAACTTCATCTTTATATTCTTTATAAGCCCAACTTAATACGGATAGCGCGCCTTTCGTTTCATCTTCTTCTGAAAATGAAACACGATTTTCTTCCCACTTTTCATACGTCAACATGTTTCTTCCCCCTGTAAAAGCAAAAAGACGGTTTTAACCTATTAAAATAGATTAAAACCGCCTCTAGTTTTTCTAGTCAGCGCTTTTCACTTTAAACGTACTTTTTCACTTTTTTCTAATTGAATTACTTTTCCATCTTGCACCACAATTGTAATTGAACCATATTTCATATCAGCAAGCATCGCTTGAATTTTCTCAGATACTTCATCAAAATGTTCCCGTACGCTCACGCAAACAGCCCCCCTTTTTATTCATAAAAAAAATCTTTCCCATTTCGAAAAGACTGTTCGGTAATATATTTTACCTTATCTTTCAAAATGGATTCCATTTTGCTGGATTTAGCACCTTGCTTTCTATAAGCAGGTTGCCGAGCTTCGTAGGGCCAGTTCCCTCAGCTTCTCTTGATAAGCTTTGTATTTGTATTTTATCACAATTCTGATTTTTTTCAATCCTAGTTTTCCGATATATTTTAATTATTTTATTTTATAAAAAAGGAATTGCCCATCCTGAACAACTCCTTTTTTCATTTTTAAACAAGTTCTTTAATACGTATGCGATCGTTCCCAATAATATTTTCATATGTTTCACGTTCTACAACAATTTGTGATGTTCCGCCTTTTGCAAAGACTACAGCCGGTCTACGAATACGATTATAATTATTAGCCATCGAGTACCCATATGCCCCTGTACAAGAAATCGCTAGTAAATCAGAAGAAGCAACTTTAGGAAGATTAATATCCCAAATCAGCATATCTCCACTTTCACAACATTTCCCAGCAATCGAAACAAGTTCCTCATTTTCATCATTCCCTCGATTCGCCAATATCGCCTCATAACGCGCTCCATATAGAGCCGGCCTTAAATTATCTGTCATCCCACCATCGACTGAAACATATTTTCTTATGCCTGGAATCTCTTTCACCGCTCCGACTGTATAAATTGTTGTTCCCGCATCCCCTACAATACTACGCCCTGGCTCAATCCATATTTCAGGAAGCGGATATTCACATAATGTAAACAGCTCTCTCACCTTACTTGTTACAGCGTGCACATACGTTTCAAGTGTTAACGGTGTATCAGACTCCGTATAACGTATACCGAAACCTCCGCCGACATTTAATACTTTCACCACATAGTTTGTTCGCTCTCTCACTTCTTCTAAAAATTGACGTAGTACTTCAATTGCTCGAACAAAACCAGCCGTTTCAAATATTTGCGATCCGATGTGCGAGTGAATTCCTAGCACATTATAACTTGATTTTTGCAAAGCTAGCTCAATTGCTTGCATCGCTTGACCATTTGAAACACCAAACCCAAATTTCGAATCCTCTTGACCTGTTGTTATATATTCGTGTGTATGTGCCTCTACTCCAGGCGTTACACGGATTAATATGTTCACAAATTTCCCATGTTGCACTGCTAAATCATGTAAAATTTCTAATTCTAAGAAATTATCTACCACAAAACAACCAATATTCGCCTGAAGAGCCATAATCATTTCTTCTTCTGTTTTATTATTTCCGTGAAAATGAATGCGCGATGCCGGAAATCCTGCTTGAAGTGCAGTATATAATTCTCCTCCAGAGACAACGTCTAAAGACATATTTTCTTCACGAGCTACTCGGCACATCTCCATGCACAAGAACGCCTTGCTAGCATATGCTACTTGATAAGAGAAACCACTTTCTTTAAAAGCACGATGAAACGCACGACATTTCCCTTGAATTGACTCTTCATCGTATACATAAAGTGGTGTTCCGTATTGTTTTGCTAGTTGCGTCGTATCGCACCCTCCAATTTCTAAGTGTCCTTGCCCATTGATTCGGCTTGTGCCGTGTAAATACATTTGAATTCCTCCCTTATTTCCTCTAAAACTCATAACCCCAATCTTCTATTCATTGCAGCACGCTTTTAGATAGACAAAAAACGCGCGGAACAATGTTCACACGCGTTTCTTATTAGGAAAAATATATATTGAAAAAATAAACGAGTTGTTATCTTCTCAAAATAAGAAACCGCATCAACATCTCCAAATAGCTCTTCATAAAATAAATATTATGACAGTACTACATTTATTCAATGCAGTCCCAATATATGAATAACGTGGTTATTCTTATATTTCGGCAATAGTCCCTTTCAACCTATGATCACAGATTCCACTAAATCTCCCATAGCTTACTCTTTCCTATCGCGGCCTCTACCTTTGAGAGTAGATGAGGTAAGTCTATTTAATTTTCAAACATCTAATTGTTGCTATTAACAATACCAAAGGACCATTTTATTTGTCAAACAATTTTTTATATTGTTTTTTTACAGTTTAATTTCGTGTCATTTGGTAAGCGCTTTATAGAAATTTTTGTAACAGTCCATTCTCCTTCTTCATTGTTAAATGTCATACTTATCTTCTCAAACGGCGGAAGTACTTTTCCACCTATTCCTGATTCATATTTCGTTATTTCAATTACTGCTTGAAATAAATATGTACCGCTATAAAGTTTTTTTAGGCTAATAATTTTAGGACAATCAAACGGTTTTAATTTTCCATATTGTTTCTCAATCGCTTCATTCATTTTTGGAAATAACACAGAATAAAGAGCATCTTCCATGAGCGGTGCATCATATTGTGCTACTGATACACTCGGTGAAACAAAAAGCATAAAACTAATGCATACTATAAAATATAATAATTTCCGCATCATAACCTCCGTATCATTACGCGATACTTTCCATGTTTAACGAATGATAATAATCATACATAGAAATTCCATTTTATTGTCTCCTACTTCGCTTTTTCTACTCAATTGTTGCAAAAAAAGCCCACAACTCTCCTTTATTTTCGTATAATGATACTCATAGTATAATAATCATAATAATAAAGGACTGTTCGTATATATATAGTGAGACGATTTTCAAACAAACTCACAGGAACTGTCATGCTTTTAAGAGAGGAGTATATTATGCTACAACGTCTGTTTCCAAAATTACGATTTGCACTCGTTGCAGTCGTTTTATTATGGATAAAAACATATATTGTGTACAAGCTAGCATTTGATATTAGAATTGATAACTTCTTTGAAGAGTTTATGCTTTTTATTAACCCACTAGCTTCGTTACTTTTATTTTTTGGTTTCGCTTTACTTGCATCTAAGTACCGAAACCGAATTATTATTGTAATTAGTTTTATACTGTCATTTATTTTATTTGGAAATGCAATGTTTTACGGGTTCTATAACGATTTTGTTACTTTCCCTGTTTTATTCCAAACAAATAATATGGCTGACTTAGGGACGAGTATAAAAGAACTCTTTACGTATAAAACATTACTTTTATTTGCAGACGCAATTATTTTAATGTTTATTTCGCGTAAATTCCCATCATTTGGTGATAAAACACCCCTTTCTCGCTCTGAGAAGCGAACTTTCTTTAGCGGTGTAACAGTATTATTAGCACTACAAATTGTTGTTTCAGTTATATATAAACCACAAATGTTCTCACGCTCATTTGATCGTCAAACTGTCGTGAAAAATTTAGGGTTATACACATATCATCTATTTGATATTACACTTCAATCTAAGTCTTCAGCTGAGCGTGTATTTGCAAGTGGAGACGGGTTCTCTGAAATTAAAAACTATACAGACTCAAAAGATAAGCAAGTTGATAAAAACTTATTTGGAGCTGCAAAGGGTAAAAATGTAATTTTAATTTCAATGGAATCTACACAAAGTTTTGTTATTAATAAAAAAATAAATGGAAAAGAGATTACTCCATTTTTAAATGAGTTTATTAAAGATAGTTTTTATTTCGATAACTTCTATCATCAAACGGGACAAGGTAAAACTTCTGATGCTGAATTTATCGTTGAAAATTCCCTTTATCCGTTAGACCGTGGTTCTGTATTCTTTACTCATGCAACAAATGAATACACTGCCACACCAGAACAATTAAAGAAATACGGATATTCTTCTGCTGTCTTCCATTCAAACGATAAAACGTTTTGGAATCGTGACGTAATGTATCCTGCGCTTGGATATGATCGTTACTTTAATTTAAATGATTACGTAGGAACGGAACAAATGTCTGTCGGTTGGGGATTAAAAGATAAAGAGTTCTTTGAGCAATCTATTCCAAAGTTAAAATCTTTACCACAACCGTTCTATACGAAATTTATTACGTTAACAAACCATTTTCCATTTCTTCTAAATCCAGAAGATCAATATGTTGATGAATTTAATTCCGAAAGTGGTGTTTTAAATCGCTACTTCCCAACCGTTCGTTACACGGATGAAGCTCTTAAATTATTTATTAAACAATTGAAAGACGAAGGACTATATGATAATTCCGTTATTGTCATTTATGGTGATCATTACGGCATTTCTGAAAACCATAATGCAGCTATGGCTCAGTTCCTTGGGAAAGACGCTATTACACCGTTTGATTCTATGCAATTACAACGCGTCCCTCTCATTATTCATGTGCCTGGCCAAGAAGGAAAAGTCATCTCTAAAGTATCTGGTCAAATTGATATTAAACCAACTTTACTTCATTTACTTGGTATTAAAACGAATCAATCAGTTGAATTTGGAACTGACTTATTTATAAAAGAAAAAGATCCTCTTATGGTAATGCGCGATGGTAGTTTTGTAACAGAGGATTATGTGTACACAAAAAATATGTGCTACAAAAAAAGCTCCGGTGAAGAGGCAGATGTAGCGCTATGTCAGCCGTATATTGAAAAAGCAAAAACAGATTTAAAACTCTCTGACAAACTGATTTATGGAGATTTATTACGGTTCGATCCTAACAATCGATATAAAACTGGAACGATGACAACGAAATTTGAATAATGTAAGAAGCAACTTTGTGAAAAGTTGCTTCTTTTTTACTTACACTTCAAATCTTTCACAAATTGGGAATTTTTTTCGTATGAGAAAGAAATTTATGGTATGATAAAATAAGTAAACTTTCATACACTAATTAAGAATTTATAACAGAAAGCAAGGGATCAGATTTTGTATAGAGCAGCTATTCCAAACTTATTTACGCTCGGGAATTTATATAGCGGATTTTTGTCAATCGGCTATGCATCTTTAGGATATTATAAATCAGCTGCTATTTTAGTACTGATCGGGATGATGTTAGATAGTCTTGATGGTCGTGTCGCTCGTTTATTACGCGTTGATTCACAAATGGGAAAAGAGCTTGATTCACTCGCGGATGTTGTAACATTTGGCGCAGCACCTGCTGTGTTAATGTATTACACATCTTT
Organism: Bacillus altaicus; assembly: GCF_042136375.2. Lineage (NCBI taxonomy): Bacteria > Bacillati > Bacillota > Bacilli > Caryophanales > Bacillaceae > Bacillus > Bacillus altaicus. The sequence goes on from NZ_CM143394.1 coordinate 4,036,046, forward strand.
CTCCAACTATGGCATCATTGGACTATACATAGCGGGATTATTCCCACTGTTCGGAGCATATCGCTTAGCACGATTTAATGTAACGCCATCATCTACTTCTATGAAATATTTCACTGGAGTTCCGATTACTGCAGCAGGAGGGCTTGTTGCTTTCTTAACATTATTTTCACATACCATTCCAAAAATCGTTCTCATTACCGTATTCGTAACGTTCGCATTTTTAATGGTGAGCCGTGTTCGTATCCCAAGTTTAAAAGATGTACCAATTCCACGATATAGCATAATTATTACACTATTTTTAGTTGGAATTATTATCACAATGTACCAAACAAGTTTTGGCAACATTTCTGTTTTCTTATTCATTGCCATTCCACTATACATTTTGTATATGTTATCTCAATTTATTAGACAAAGACCTTCTAAAAAAGCGAATAAAGAAAAATAAAAAAACCTTCCGTATTTCGGAAGGTTTCTTTTTTATTTTGTAACTAATACTTTTTGATTTACAGGTGTTACAGGTTCTTCACCATTTAATACAGCTAAAATATTTCTTACTGCCATTTCAGCCATTGCATCACGTGTTTCGAATGTTGCATTTCCTACGTGAGGAGCAAGTACTACATTCTTTAATCCTTTTAGCTCTTCTGTAATTTTCGGTTCAAATTCAAATACGTCAAGAGCTGCACCTTCAATTTCATTCGTTTTTAGTGCATGAGCAAGTGCTGATTCATTCATAATTGGTCCACGTGAAGCATTTATAATATATGCTGTTTTCTTCATCATTTTAAACTGTTCTTCATCAAGAATATGATGTAATTTCGGATTATAAGCACAGTTAATTGTAATAAAGTCCGCTGTTTGTAATAATTCTTCCAACGTTACGTATGTCGCTTCCAGTTCACTTTCAGCTTCAGGCTTTCGATTTGGTCCTGTATATAAAACATTCATTCCAAATGCTCTCGCACGCTTTGCAACTGCCTTCCCGATTTCTCCAAGGCCAATAATTCCGATTGTCTTACCGTGTACTTCGCGGCCCAAGAAAAATAACGGTGCCCATCCGTTAAATCCAGTTGTACGACATAACGTATCACCTTCAGGAATTCTACGTGCAGCTGCTAAAAGAAGTGCAAACGTTAATTCTGCTGTTGCCTCTGTAGATACTTTCGGCGTATTTGTAACAGCAATACCCTTTTCTCCAGCATATGTGTAATCAATATTATCGTAACCAGCACCATAATTTGCGATAATTTTCAAGTTTGGTGCTGCGTCAATAACCTCTTTCGATACCTTCGTAGAAAGTAAGCTTAAAAGTGCATCTTTATCTTTTACACGTTCTGCTAACTCTTCTACACTAATTAATTCTTCTTTATTATACATTTCTACATCATGATTTTTCAATAATTCTAATCCGATTTCTGGAATTTTCCCTGCTACTAATATTTTCGCCACTACTAACACCTCTTCTATACAAAATATGATATCTCTTATATTTCATTGTAAGAAATCTACATATAAAAACCAAGGAATTTGATTATAGTTTTGAAAATCGACACTTTTCCATAAAAAAAGAGGAGATGCAACTCTCCCCTCTTTTTACGCTTTTTCTTGCGATTCTTTCCCAAGCTTCGCATCGATTGTTCCTTCTGCAACTGTATCGCTAATTTGTTCCTCAATAACTGAGTTAGCAGTATTATTTGTTTCAGAAGTATAGGCTTGATCTGCCGCTTGTACGTTTTGTTTATTTTGTTGTTTCGCCATTTTTTATCCTCCTTTTCATTCTTTCTTATTTTGAACAAAAAGGGTAATTTTCATCAAAAAATCGTGTTTCATTTTGAAATTATTCCTTCTTCTTCAAGCAATCTCATCGTTCTTACTCGTTTCGTAAATGTAGCTATGTGAGAAATATCATGATTGCGTAATGTCTTTATATTCTCTTCCACATACTTTCCTAAATCATTCGGATAATGGGCATCTGAGGATAGAGTAATCGGAACTCCATGCTTAGCTAATACTTGTAAATAAAGCGGACTTGGGCACATTTCGCGCACAGGATATCGATAGTACAATCCCGCATTTATTTCTGTTGCTGTATTTGTTTCCACTAACGCACGAGCAATTTCCTTATAATAAGAAAGCTGTTCATTCTCATCCAATCGATAATTAAATACTTTTATGTTATCGAGGTGAGCTATAATATCAAAAAGCTCGGAACGAACAGCACTTTCAACTGTAGCGAAAAACGTGTGATATAAAGTATGTAACTCATGCGTACCAAAATACTCTTTCGTATCTGGATTATCAAATCCCCATCCATCTATAAAATGGACCGAACCGATTACATAATCAAAGTCTCCTAATGCTAGTAAACCTTTTAACTCTTGTTCACCCCCGATAAAATAATCCGCTTCAATTCCAAGTTTGAGCGTTATCCCTCGTTTACTCCATCGCTCTTTTGCCTCTTCAATCGCCTTTGTAAAATCATAAATAGACGTTACTCTTACTTGATCTAACCATTCTTTTTGCAGGCGACCAAGCTTAGAATCACTAATATCTACATACTTTTCATAATATCCTTTCGCTTCATGAAAACGATATAAATGATCGACAATACCAACTTCTTTTATACCTTTTCGCACAGCTTCTTCTAAATATAAATCAATCCATTTCGCTGTAAATGGACCTTCCTTCACACGTCTTTGCAGGCGTTCTTGTGTTTTCATAAGCCATTCCATAGAATGTTTTTCTTCTTTAAGCGGTTCAAAATATTGTAGCGCATCATTTATTTTAGCTAGCCACCCTATTGAATATGGCCCTTCTTCTAAATGAATGTGATAGTCCACTTTCATCCATATTCCCCCTTATAATGTATCTATTTCTCTTCTGTCCCCTACTCGCGAAAGCTTTCCATTTCTTTCTTTCATTTCTTGCATGACATCTTCTAATGGAATATTTTTTTCGGCTAATAGAACAAAACAGTGATAGAACACATCAACCATTTCTTTTACTATTTCTTCTTTATCATTATTTTTAGACGCAATAATTACTTCGGTGCACTCCTCACCAATTTTCTTTAAAATTTTATCTTCACCTTTTGAAAATAAATAATTCGTATATGATTCAGAGAGTGGATTTTTCTTTCGTTCTTCAATTGTTTCAAATAATAACTTAAGGATATCTTCCATATGTATCCCCCTATATAATTTTGTAGTGAAAACACGTTTTTTCTCCCGTATGGCAAGCAGGCCCTACTTGCTTTACGACAACAACGATTGCATCTTGATCACAGTCTAAATAAAGTGATTGCACATATTGGACATTTCCCGATGTACCTCCTTTATTCCATAACGATTGTCTCGAACGGGAATAAAACCATGTTCTTTTCGTTTCCAGCGTCTTGTCATACGCTTCTTCATTCATATAAGCTAACATTAAAACTTCTTTCGTATCTTCCTCGATAACAACTACCGGTATTAAACCTTTTGCAAAGTTAGGTTTCATAACCGCACCTCAACGTTTGCTTCTCTTAATTTTCGCTTTACATCCTGTACAGTCGCTTCACCATAATGAAAGATTGATGCTGCTAATGCTGCATCAACTGTTGTCTTTTGAAATACTTCTATAATGTGATCCACATGACCACATCCACCTGATGCGATTACTGGGACAGAAACGCTGTTTGAAATTGCTTCTGTTAAACGAAGATCATATCCGTTTTTCGTTCCATCTGCATCCATACTCGTCAATAAAATTTCTCCTGCTCCGAGCTGGGCAACGCGTCTCGCCCATTCTATTACATCCATTCCCGTATCAAGTCTTCCGCCATTTACGTATACATTCCATTTATCTTCTGCTACTTTTCTAGCATCAATTGCTATGACAATACATTGTGAGCCAAAATGTTCTGCACCTTCCTGAATTAACTTCGGATTTCTCACTGCCGCTGAGTTTATTGAAACTTTATCCGCTCCAGCTCTTAGTAAATTGTACATATCTCTCACATTTGAAATCCCCCCGCCAACTGTGAGAGGAATGAATACCTTTGAAGCAGTTTTTTCTACAACATCTATAATCGTTTTTCGTCCTTCATGCGTCGCAGTAATATCTAAAAATACGATTTCATCTGCTCCCGCATCATTATATAATGCGGCTATTTCAACAGGATCACCGACGTCTTGTAACCCTATAAAATTTACACCCTTTACTACCCGCCCTTCTTTCACATCTAGACATGGAATAATTCGTTTCGCTAACATAGTTTTGCTACCTCTAGTACTTCTTCTAAATCAATCGTTTTCTCGTAAAGTGCCTTCCCAATAATGACGCCATATATATTCATATCATTTAATCTTTTCACATCTTGAATAGATGCCACTCCTCCAGAAGCAATTACACGAATATCCACGCTTTTTTGCAGTAACTCTAATTGTTCAAAGTTCGGCCCTGCAAGCGTCCCATCTTTTGAGATATCTGTAAAAACAATCGTTTGAACACCTAAACTTTCCATTTGCTTCGCTAAATAGATGTAAGAAATTTCAGATACTTCTAACCAGCCCCTCGTTGCTACGAAACCATTTTTCGCATCAATTCCAACTATGATTTGCTCGTTATATAGACGAACTGCTTCTTCTAAAAATGATTTATCATAAAGGGCAGCCGTTCCTAATATTACTTTTTCTACACCTACTGACAACAACTTCTCCACTGCCGCGAGTGACCGAACTCCTCCTCCAACTTGCACCGGAATACGTACCGCCTTGCATATTTTTTCAATGACAGGTAAATTTACCGACTCCCCAGCAATTGCTCCATCTAAATCAACAACGTGTAGTATTTTCGCTCCAAGTTTTTCAAATATGATTGCTTGTGCGACTGGATCTTCATTCATCACCGTTTCTTTACTAAACTCTCCTTGATACAGCCTTACGCATCGCCCTTCTTTTAAATCGATAGCTGGGAAGATTTCCATGCTTCTACCACTCCTTTGAAATTTTTTAACATTTGCATTCCAATTTCACCACTTTTTTCAGGATGAAACTGTGCGCCAAATATATTTCCTTTTGCTACAAAACCAGGTACTTGCACTCCATACTCACTTGCCCCATACACAATTTCATTTGGACAATCTGCATAATAAGAGTGGACATAATATACGAAAGAACCGTCCTCTACTCCATTCCAAAGCGGTATTTCTCCATCTTTCTTTAACTTATTCCACCCCATATGTGGAATTTTATATGGAACTTTTAACTTTCTAATGACACCTGGCAATAAATTTAATCCGTTACAGTCTTGTAGTTCCTCACTTTTTTCAAATAAAAGCTGCATTCCTAAGCAAATACCCAGAAGCGGTTTTCCTGAACTTCCAACTTCTTTTAGCACACATACTAAATCTTTTTCTTCTAAAATGCCCATCGCTTTCGGAAATGCGCCTACTCCCGGTAAAATAACGCCACCACTTCTCAATATTTCTTCTTTATCATCCGTTACGATGTACTCTGCTCCAATATATTTTAATGCTTGTTCCACACTGCGAATATTCCCCATTCCATAATCTATAATAGTAATCAATTACAACATCCCTTTCGTTGAATTTATACCAGTAATGTTGGCATTTTTATCGACTGCCTCTCTAAGCGCTCGACCGAACGCTTTAAATAGAGCTTCAATTTTGTGATGTGTATTGCTTCCGTATAAAATGCGAGCATGTAACGTAATATTGGCAGCATGGGCAACCGCTCTAAAAAATTCTTCCGTTAATTCTGTGTCAAAATCTCCAAGCTTCGGATTTGTTAATTCACCTTGAAATACAATATATGAGCGCCCGCTTATATCAATCGCGACAAATCCTAAAGATTCATCCATCGGTACATACGCTGAGCCGTAACGGTTAATCCTCTCTTTATTTTGCAATGCTTCTTTCAAGCAAGTTCCGAGTACAATTCCAACATCTTCAACCGTATGATGCGCATCAACGAATACATCACCTTCAGCTTCAACTTGCAAACCGAATCTTCCATGCCTAGCAAATAAAGTTAGCATATGATCAAAAAAACCAACTCCCGTTTGCACAGAAACATTCGTACTTTCATCGAGCTGCAAACTTAACTTAATCTTTGTTTCATTCGTCTCACGTGCTTGACTAGATTGGCGCATTATTCTTCCTCCTTAAATCTAATTTGGATTGCTCTTGCGTGTGCATGTAAACCTTCTTTATTTGCAAGTTCTACAATATGATGCTGTACACTTCTTAACGCTTCTTCCGTATAAGAAACGAAGCTTGATTTTTTCACAAAATCATCGACGGATAACGGAGAGAAAAACCTTGCTGTTCCACTTGTCGGTAATACGTGATTCGGCCCCGCCAAATAATCTCCGAGCGGTTCAGGTGCATATGGTCCAAGAAAAATTGATCCAGCATGCTTTACATAAGCTAGAGCATTCATTGGCTCTTTTATGTGTAACTCTAAATGTTCTGGAGCGATTTCATTTGATAAATGAAACGCCTCCGCTAAAGAAGGGACAATAAAAATTGCTCCATTTCTTTTTATTGACTCACGAGCTATTTCACTTCTTGGTAACGTCTCTAGCTGTCTTTCTATTTCTCTTTCTACTTCTTTAGCAAGCTGTACATTCGTTGTAATACAAATAGCAGTCGCTCTTTCATCATGCTCTGCTTGTGATAATAAATCAGCAGCAATATATTCGGCATTTCCTGTTTCATCTGCGATAACTACAATTTCTGATGGTCCAGCAATCATATCGATATTGACTATCCCATATACTTCTCGCTTCGCTAGAGCAACATACAAATTTCCAGGTCCTACTATTTTATCTACTTTAGGAATCGATTCCGTTCCATATGCTAGAGCAGCAATTGCTTGAGCACCACCGGCCATATAAATTTCATCTACACCTGCAAGACTTGCAGCAGCTAAAATATGCGGATCAATTCCTCCTTGCCTCGGCGGTGTTACCATTACAATTTTTTTCACTCCTGCGAGTTTTGCTGGCAATACATTCATTAATACTGATGAAGGATACGAAGCTGTCCCGCCCGGCACATATACACCTACATTTTCTAACGGCCGAATGAGCTGTCCTCTAATTATCCCTTCACTCACGCAATCGAACATCGATTGTCTTTTTTGCTTTTCGTGATACGAGACAATGTTTTTCTTTGCCTCTTCTAACGCTTCTAAAAAAGCTTGTTCTACAAACTTACTTGCTTGTTTTATTTCTTCTGCACTTACACGAAAATCTTTTATCTCTACACCATCAAACTTTTTTGTATAGGACGATACAGCTTCATCTTTACTCTTTCTTACGTTTTGAACAATTTCACTTACACTTCTTTGAACAGTTTCTTCTATTATATTAGCGCTTTCTCGTAGCAATTTTATTTTCGATAAAGCCTCTTCGAAATCTTCACAAACTATCTCCATTTAAAGTCCCCCTATTTCCCTGACAAAATTTCTTGTTCCATCATATTTATAATACCGAATATTTCGTCTTTTTTAGTTTTCAATGCAGCCTTATTCACAATCATTCGAGCTGATATAGAGCACATTTCCTCAAATACAATTAACCCGTTTTCTTGTAATGTTTTTCCTGTTTCAACAATATCAACAATTGCATCTGCCAAACCTAGAAGTGGAGCAATCTCTACAGATCCTTCTATTTTAATAATTTCTACATCCTCCCCTTTATCATGAAAATATGTAGAAGTAATGTGCGGATATTTCGTAGCAATTCGTTTTTTTCGATAACTCTTCGGATTATACGTAGGAATAGAAGCGACACAAAATTTACACACGCCTACTCCTAAATCCACCATCTCATATATATCTTTCTCACATTCCATTAATATATCTTTTCCAACGACTCCAATATCAGCTACGCCATGTTCTACATACGTAGCAACATCTACCGCTTTCACTAAAATAAATGAAATGTTTGTGTTTTTACTTTTAAACACAAGTTTTCTTCCTTTATCTTTGAGCTCTGAACAATCAATCCCAATTTTCTCAAACAGTGGAATAACATGCTTTTCTAATCTTCCTTTCGTTAACGCAATTTGAATGTTACGCATGAAGCCTCCCCTTCTTTCTGGATGATCCATTTCTTTCTCCATACATATTCCACTAGTGACTCACTCTTCGCCTCAACGACTGTCATTATTTTATTCTTGTTTGCAAATTGAAAAGTATCGTTTAAATTAGAGAATAAAGATAACTGGGCATTCTTCCCGTCCTTTTGAAGTAAATTTCGTAACCTTTCCGCTTCTGCTAATCTATTTAACTCATAATGAATCATAATATCTATTCTCTTTCGTTTATATGGTTCTTGCTGCTCTTGAAGTGCCTTAACTATTTGATTTACTTGCACCGCGAGCCCAACCGCTGGCATCATCTCTCCAAAATTTCCAATTAACTCATCATATCTTCCGCCACTAACAATCTCTTCTCCAATTTCATATATATACCCTTTGAAAATAACACCCGTATAATAATCCAAATGTTGAACCATACCTAAATCAATTGATATGTAAGAGCCATATCCTAACTGTTCAATTGTTTCATATATTTCTTTCACTCTTGCAATGGCCATTTTCATTTCATTACTTGAGGCGAGTTTTTCTGCTTCCTCAACAACATCTAAACTCCCGAATAACCTTGGTAATTTCTCAAGTAATCTTACTGTTTCATCACACCGATCTAATTTTTTTTCTTCGATAAAATTTGAGAGACTGGCATAATTTTTACTCTCAATATATGTTCTAAGTAACTTCTCTTCTTCATCATGAATGGAGAGTTTTTTTACAATACATTTATATAACTGCACTTGCCCAATCTCAATTGTAAAAGATTGTACCTTCAATTTTTGAAGTGCTTGAATTACGCTTATGACACACTCAATTTCCGCTCTTACATTATCAATCCCGATAATTTCAATACCACTTTGTACCATTTCATTATATTTTCCAGAAAGAGACTCATTCGCCCGAAATACATTTCCACTATATGTAACTTTAAGAGGAGTGTCCCATCTCTGCGTTCCAATTACTCTTGCTAAAGGAATTGTCATATCTGGGCGTAAAACGATAATCCGCCCTTTTTCATCAAAAAATTTATACATCTTTTCTTCATCTATCGGCCTATTTTGAAATGCAAAAACATCGTAAAATTCAATTGTAGGTGTCCTTATTTCTTCATAACCTCTACCTAAAAAGGTCCGTCTTAATTTTTGTTCCACTTCTTCAACTAACGTACATTCTTCGAATAAGTAATCCCTCGTTCCATTCGGATTTGCCCGCTTCCACTTTTCCATCTCATTTCACACACCTTTCCCTCTCTAATGTATGCTCATTCCATTCACCTAAACCGAAAATAAAAAGAGCCTTGTAGAAAAAATACCTACAAGGCTCTTTAGTAGAGTGTAGGTACAACGGGAATAACCCTTGTGCCTACACGTTTTCACGTTAGGTTCAAGGGTTTCATGTATGATGATGTAGTTGTGTAAGCATTTTAATAGATTGCACGATATTCATAATACTTACTCCCTTTCTCCTCTGATTTTCACATAGTATATAACAGTTAATTCTGAATGTAAATAGATTTTTAATATTCCGTTATTTATTAATATAAGGCTATCTTTCTTTCATACTCTCCAATTTCTCGTTCGTATTGCATCGTAATGCTAATTTCATCTAGACCATTTAATAATTTCTCTTTCCACATTTTCTCGATTGCGAAATGAAACCTATGCGTATTCGTTGTAATTACCTCATTCTCTAAATCTACTTCTATTTGTTCACTCGCATCCGTTTTCGCAAGTTGTTCACGCATTTCTTTATCCATTACAATCGGTAACATACCATTTTTCATGCAATTCATATAAAAAATATCTGCAAATCCCCCGGCGATAATAACGCGGAAACCATAATCAGCAAGTGCCCACGGAGCATGTTCTCTTGAAGAACCGCACCCAAAATTATCACCCGTAATTAATATACTTGCTCCTTTTCGTTCTTGCGCATTAAGAGGGAAATTAGGATTTTCATGGCGCTCATTATCATAACGCCACTCATCAAATAAATATTTTCCAAATCCCGTTCTTTCAATTCTCTTTAAATATTGCTTCGGAATAATTTGATCTGTATCAATGTTATCATTCATAAGTAATGCGGCAGTACCTTTATGAATACGGAATGGCTCCATCATAATTCTCCTTTCTAATATCAACAAAATGACCATATAACGCAGCCGCTGCTGCCATAGCTGGGCTTACTAAATGTGTTCGTGCTCCTTTCCCTTGCCTTCCTTCAAAATTACGATTTGAAGTAGATGCACAATGTTCTCCTTCAGGCACTTGATCTGGATTCATTCCAAGACACATTGAGCATCCAGGCTCTCTCCATTCAAATCCCGCTTCTTCAAATATGTGATGTAATCCTTTTTGCATCGCTGCTTCTCTTATCCTTTTAGAACCAGGCACAACAAGGGCTCGCACACCGTCTTTCACTTTTTTCCCTTTTACAACAGATGCTGCAATTTCTAAATCAGATAATCGAGAATTTGTACAAGACCCAATGAAAACATGCTGAACTGGAATTTCAAAAGTACTTTGTCCAGGACTCAATCCCATATACGAATATGCTCTTTCATCATTTTTATCATGTTTTTCTGGTAATTTTTCATCAATTCGAACACCCATACTAGGATTTGTTCCCCAAGTGACATACGGTGCTAAATCCGTAACATCTACCGAAATATGTAAATCATAAATTGCATCTGAATCTGTATAAAGCTCCGACCATTTTCCCGTAAACATTTCATAGTCTTTCGGTGCATATTCACGCCCTTTTACATAAGAAAATGTTTTCTCATCTGGTGCAATAATGCCAGCTTTCGCTCCCCCTTCAATTGCCATATTGCAAAGTGTCATCCTCTCTTCCATTTCCATAGCATGAATCGTCTCACCGTAAAATTCCATTACATATCCAGTTCCAACTGCTACACCGTACTTTGAAAGGAGATGCAAAATAATATCCTTTGCATAAACGCCTTTTGGTAACTTTCCTTTTAATTCAATTCCCATCGCTTTCGGCTTTCGTTGCCACAACGTTTGCGTTGCTAATACATGTTCTACTTCACTCGTACCAATACCAAATGCTAACGCTCCGAAAGCACCGTGGGTTGCTGTATGACTATCACCACAAACAATCGTTTTCCCTGGCTGCGTGAGTCCAAGTTCTGGTCCTATAACATGAACGATTCCTTGCTCTTCATCACCAATATCAGCTAATGGCACCTGAAATTTTTTACAGTTCTCACGAAGTGTATCCAATTGCTGCTTCGCAATACGATCGGTAATATTCCAAACATCTTTCGTTGGAATATTATGATCCATAGTTGCAAACGTTAATTCCGGTCTGCGGACAGTTCGATTTGCCAGCCGCAAGCCTTCAAAGGCTTGCGGTGACGTTACTTCATGAACGAGATGAAGATCGATATATAATAAATCCAATCCATTTTCATTCGTTGCAACTACATGTCTTTCCCAAAGCTTATCTAGTAATCTTTTGCCCATTATCGTCCTCTCCCTACTAGCGCTTGCTCTTCCATTTCTTGAATAACCGCTTTCGTAAATGAAGTTGTCGTCGCATCTCCCCCAATATCAGCTGTAACTTTTCCAGATTTAAGAACTGCAGAAATTGCGGATTCAATTGCATACCCTTCTCTCGTTAATCCAAATGATTGTCCGAGCATCATCGCAACTGAACGCATCATCGCAATTGGATTCGCTTTATTTTTCCCTGCAATATCTGGTGCTGATCCGTGAATAGGCTCATATAAAGACGGCCCGTTTTCCGCATGACTCGCTGATGGAAGCATTCCTAATGACCCTGCCAATACAGAAGCCTCGTCACTTAAAATGTCACCAAATAAATTTTCGGTTACAATTACATCAAAACGTCCTGGATTCCGAATTAACTCCATAGCAGCTGCATCTACTAAAATGTGCTCTAATTCAACATCAGGATAACGAAGAGCTACTTCTTCCGTAACAGCTCTCCATAGTTTACTAGATTCTAAAACATTCGCTTTATCAATAGACGTTACTTTTTTCTCTCTCTTACTCGCTAATTGAAAAGCATACGACACGATACGTTCAATTTCATGACGATGGTACGTAAGTGTATCAGTTGCCGATTCTTCCGTTCTTTCTTTTGGATAAGAGAAATAAATACCACCTGTTAGTTCACGAACGACAACGAAGTCAATTTCATCTACGTTTTTTAATGGCGATAAATGTGCAGTTGCGCTTTCTACTGTTACAGGGCGAACATTCGCAAATACACCAAGTCCTTTTCTTAAAGCTAATAATCCTTTCTCTGGCCTTTCTTTCGCATCATCCCACCGAGGTCCACCAACCGCTCCAAGTAAAACCGCATCACTCGCTAAACAAGCGGCAAGTGTTCGCTGTGGTAATGGTTGCCCAGTTAAATCGATAGCAGCTCCGCCAAAGTACTCATCTTGTAAATGAAAATGATGTCCATATAGCCTCTCTACCATATGCAATACTTCCTTCGCGCTTTCCATAACTTCCGGACCAACACCATCACCCGCTAAACAAACGATACGTTTCTCCAATTAAAACACCCCTTTTTTATCTGATTTTTCAGAAATATATTTTGATAAGTAAGGGACGAGTCCCTCACTTATCAAACAGTTACTTCACAAGAGTAATAAAAGATTTTAATTTTCCCGCCGCATGAACATACGCTCTCGCCGATGCTTCTAATACGTCTTGCGCAACACCAAAACCTGATACTTGATGAGTTCCTTCTTTTAATTCAACATGAACATGTGCAAGTGCATCTTGACCTTGTGTTATAGATTGTATGCGATAATCCGCTAAGTCACATTCTAATCCTAAAATTCTTTGAATTGCATTATATATCGCTTCAATACTTCCAGAACCAGTTGCTGCATCTTCGTACATATTCCCTTCCGCATCTTTTAGTACAACTGTTGCACACTGTGTACTATTTGATACGAAGTGTACTTGCAATTGCGTAATGCTATATTGTTGTGCCGAAAATGCTGCTTCACCAAGCATAAGCGCACGTAAATCTTCTTCTGTAATTTCCTTTTTTCGATCAGCTAATTTTTTAAATGCTGCAAACACCGCATCTCGTTCTTCGTTTGTAAATTCGTAGCCTAATTCTTTCATTTTTTCCGTAAATGCGTGACGTCCAGAATGTTTTCCAAGTACAAATAGATTTTGAGATTCACCTATAAGCGCCGGTTCAATAATTTCATATGTCGTCACTTCTTTTAAAACACCATCTTGATGAATACCTGATTCGTGAGCGAACGCATTTGCTCCAACAATCGCTTTATTTTTTGGTACAACCATACCTGTTAAACGACTTACTAATGTACTTGTCGCTTTAATTTCTTTTAACGTCATAGAAGACTCTGCTTCATAGAAATCTTTTCTAATATGGAGAGCAACTGCGACTTCTTCTAAGGCTGCATTTCCTGCTCTTTCTCCAATTCCATTAATCGTTCCTTCTACTTGTAACGCTCCGCCTTCAACTGCAGCTAACGAGTTCGCTACTGCCATCCCAAGATCATCGTGACAATGACAAGAGAAAATTGCTTTTTCATACGAAGGAACGGATTCTTTTAAGTATTTAAAAAGAGAATAATATTCTTCTGGATTCGTATATCCAACTGTATCAGGAATATTGATTACATTCGCTCCTGCACGAATCGCTACTTCTACTGCTTCAGCTAAAAATGCTCTCGATGTTCTTGTCGCATCTTCTGCTGAAAATTGTACTGTTGGAAATAATGATTTTCCGAGCGTAACCGAGCGCTGAATGCTATCTAATACATCTTCTTTCGACATACAAAGCTTATATTTCATATGAATGTCACTCGTAGCTAAAAATACGTGTAAACGAGGAGATACAGCACCTTTCACTGCGTCATATGCTCTTCGAATATCGCTTTCCTTTGCTCTAGCTAAACTCATAACCGTAGCATTTTGAATGGTATTTGCGATACGTTTTACCGATTGAAAATCACCTTCAGAAGCCGCTGCAAATCCGGCTTCCATTACATTAATACCAAGTCTCTCTAGTTGCCTCGCAATCTGTAATTTCTCTTGTTCATTTAAATTAACTCCTGGTGATTGTTCGCCATCACGAAGCGTCGTATCCATGAACAAAATCTGCTTCATATTATTTAATCCCTACCTTTACTCGGGGCTGTACAAAAGGCATCATTTCACGTAATTTACGTCCAACTACTTCGATTTCATGTTCATTTTCTTTCTCATTTGTCGCCTGGAAATTTGGTCTTCCTGCTTTATGCTCTGCAATCCAACCTCTTGCAAACGTACCATCTTGAATTTCTGCTAATACTTCCCCCATCGCTTTCTTTGTATCTTCAGTAACAACACGTGGCCCTGATACGAAGTCACCCCACTGCGCTGTATCTGAAACTGAGTATCTCATATTTTCAAGTCCGCCTTCATACATAAGGTCAACAATTAGTTTCAGTTCATGTAAACATTCAAAATATGCAAGTTCAGGTTGATAGCCAGCATCAACTAGCGTTTCAAATCCCGCTTTTACAAGTGCAGTCACTCCGCCGCAAAGTACAGCTTGCTCTCCGAATAAATCTGTTTCTGTTTCTTCTTTAAACGTTGTTTCTAATACACCTGCTCTCGTCGCTCCAATTCCATCTGCATATGAAAGTGCCTTTTCAGTCGCAACTCCTGTTGCATCTTGATATACTGCAAATAATGCAGGAACAGCTCCACCTTCCGCAAACGTACGACGTACTAGATGTCCTGGACCTTTCGGTGCTACTAGAAATACATCTACATTAGCTGGCGGTTTTACTTGATCAAAGTGAACATTAAATCCATGCGCGAAAACTAGAGAATTGCCGCCTTGTAAGTTTGGTGCAATTTCAGCTTCATATACTTCCGGCTGTAATTCATCAGGTAGTAGAATCATTACTACATCTGCTTTTTCTGCTGCTTCCGCTACTGTATATACAGAAAAACCGTCTTCTTTCGCCTTATCCCATGACTTCCCTTTCCTCAGTCCTACTACTACATCAAATCCGTTATCACGTAAGTTTTGCGCATGCGCATGGCCTTGCGATCCATATCCGATGATTGCTACTTTCTTTTCCTTTAATACATTTACCGTTACGTCTTTTTCATAATAAACTTTCGCCATTTTCATTTCCCCCTATTTTTTAAATAATTATTGAATTAACATAACTTGTTTATCTTGTTTTTTCATACTACGTGTAAATGCTGTTACACCTGTTCTAGCAATTTCTTTCAAACCGTATGGACGAAGTAATTCAATTAACGCTTCTACTTTCTCCTGAGTACCTGTTACTTGCACCACTATGGAATCCTTTCCAACGTCTATTACAGCGGCTCGGAACGGTTCAATTAAACTATATAATTCTGCTCTTGCTACAGACGTCGCTACTTTAATAAGTGCAAGTTCTCTAGCAATCATCGCTTCTTCTGTAATATCTGATACTTTCAGTACATCGATTTGCTTATGAAGTTGTTTAATTAACTGCTCAACTTGCTGTTCATTTTCAACGTGTACAACAATCGTCATTCTCGAAATATCCGATGATTCCGTATGACCTACTGAAATACTTTCAATATTAAAATGTCTACGTGTCATAACACCTGTAATTCGATTTAACACACCGCTTTGATTTCGAACTGTCGCTGTTACAATTCGCTTCACCTTTTCTCCACTCCCTCCATTTGGTGAACCCCTTTCCCTGGGGCAACCATCGGCATAACCTTTTCAGATTGAAGTACGCGGCAATCAATTACGACTGGCTCTCTTAATTCAATTGCATACTGTAATTGTTGCTTTGCAAGAAGTGGGTCTTCAATACGAACACCTTTTATGCCATATGCATTGGCAAGTGCGACAAAATCTGGTTGGCATGAAAGTAAGGAGTACGAATATCGCCTATTATAAAATTCCTCTTGCCATTGTCTTACCATCCCTAAAGCTTCATTATTTAAAATAAAAACTTTAACCGGTAAAGAATGCTCTTTTAACACACTAAGTTCTTGCAAGGTCATTTGAAATCCAGCATCACCCACAATTGCAATAACTAGTTCTTCAGGCTTTGCGATTTGTGCACCTATTGCTGCTGGAAACCCAAAGCCCATTGTTCCCAATCCTCCAGAAGTTACCCATCTATCTGGGTTTTTCAATGGATAATATTGAGCTGCCCACATTTGATGTTGCCCAACATCTGTTGTTACAATCGCTTCTCCTTTCGTAATCTCGTATAGCATATCAATTGCATATTGAGGTTTAATACGTTCTGCATGTTCTTTGTAAGAAAGAGGGTATTTTTCTTTTCTACTATTCAATAACGAAAGCCAATCATTGTGATCTACTTCCCCTTCTTTAAAAGTGAGTATAGCTTCTAATGCTTGCTTCGCACTCGCAACAATAGGGATTTCAGTCGGCACATTTTTCCCAATTTCCGCTGGATCAATATCTATATGTGCGACAATCGCTTCTTTAGCAAAATAAGCTAAATTCCCAGTAAGACGATCATCAAATCTTGCACCTATATTAATAAGTAAGTCACATTCATATAACGCCATATTTGCGGTATATGAACCGTGCATTCCTCCCATCCCTAGAAATAGTTCATCGTCTGGCGGAAACCCACCAAGACCAAGTAATGTATGAACAACTGGAATATGATATTTGCGAGCAAAGCTTGTTAATTCTTTCGATGCTTTCGCATGCAATACACCTGCTCCAGCTAAAATTAATGGCTTTTTTGAGACCTCAATCGCTTGTAATAATTTGTTTATTTGTAGTAGATTCGGTTCATAATTAGGCTGGTATCCTGGTAAATCCATTTGTACGTCGCTACATCTCTCGCCTTGCTCTACTACCATATCTTTCGGAAGGTCAATTACGACTGGGCCCGGTCTTCCCGTTCTAGCGATATGAAATGCTTCTTTAATAATTCGGGGTAAATCCGATGCTTTTCGCACTTGATAATTATGTTTTGTCACCGGCATCGTAAGCCCCATAATATCTGCTTCTTGGAAAGCATCACTTCCGATTAACGTTGTTGCTACTTGCCCTGTAAATACAACAAGCGGTAATGAATCAATCATCGCGTCAGCTAGACCAGTAATAACATTTGTAGCACCCGGTCCACTTGTTGCAATTACCACTCCTGGATTCCCTGTAATTCTTGCATATCCTTCAGCAGCATGAATTGCACCTTGCTCATGCCTCGTTAAAATATGCGGAATTTCACAATCATAAAGCGCATCATATAGAGGTAAAACCGCACCACCTGGATACCCGAAAATCACTTCTACTTCTTCCTTTTCTAGCGCTTCTAACAATAGCTGTGCACCAGTTGCCAGTTTCTCTTCCGTTTTTGAAGACATTTTTCTTATAAGCCCCCTTTTTTAAACCATTTATAAAATAAAAAAATCCTACGTCCACACTCCAGCTATGTGCTGAAGGGACGAAAGATTTCGCGGTACCACCCTTCTTCGCAAGATTACTCTTGCCTCAGTGACTCGGGATATGAGTCTAGCTAATAACGGAGCTACCGTCTAAGCCTAAACAAACGCTTCAGCTTAGCACTCAAGGGTGATGTTCGTTGACGTGAACCATCGGTTTCCAGCAACCACCGACTCTCTGTGAGGCTTCACAGTCAACTACTCCTCCCTATCAACGCTTTATCATTTCATAAAGAGCTATTATCCAACTTTATTTTCTTCGTAAATTTTCTCTCCATCTTCTACAACTAATTTACGGAATTCTTCTAATAAACGATTCGTATGTGGCCCTGTTCTCCCTAAACCAATCGTTCTTCCATCTACTGTCGTAACAGCAATTACTTCAGCAGCTGTTCCTGTTAAAAACACTTCATCAGCTACATATACATCGTGCCTTGTAAATAATTCTTCTCTTACGTCATATCCAAGTTTTTCGCCGATTTCTAAAATCGCGTTTCGTGTAATACCTTCTAACGCTCCAGCAGAACTTGGTGGTGTAATTAATTTATTTCCCTTCACAATAAATACGTTATCTCCAGAGCCTTCAGCTACATATCCTTGGTCATTTAACATAAGTGCTTCTTGTACTCCAGCTAATTTCGCCTCAATGCGAACTAAAATATTATTTAAGTAATTTAAAGATTTTACTTGCGGCGATAAAACATCCGGGCGATTACGGCGCGTTGCAACTGTTATAATCGGAATCCCTTTTTCATAATATTCTTGTGGAAATAAAGACAATTGCTCTGCAATAACTACTACATTTGGTTTCGTACAAGAATCGGGATCTAATCCTAAATTCCCAGGTCCTCTTGATACAACGAGGCGGATATATCCATTAGATAGTTTGTTTTGTCGAATCGTTTCAACAACGATTTTCATCGCTTCTTCTAACGTATATGGAATTTCTAACATGATGGATTTCGCTGATTCATATAACCGGACAAGATGCTCTCTCAAACGGAAAACATTACCGCTATATACCCTAATTCCTTCGAACACTCCATCGCCATATAAATAGCCATGATCATATACTGAAACCTTTGCTTCGTCTTTTGGAACAAATTCTCCATTTAAGAAAATCCACTGCTCGTTCACTTGAAAGCGCCCCCTATGTTCTATGAGTTTTTTATTGTTTCCTAGTCTACTCTCCTTTTCAAATAAATCAAGTGAATTTTTAGAAAATTTTTAATTTTTAATCGTACGTACATCTTTGTTTATATTGATTTAATAACATTGTTAACGTTTACAAAAAGTCAAAAAATTTTTTTCGTCAAATTCTACTAAAAAAAATATTTGTTTAAAAGAAGGGTTTTCGCCAATTGATACGAATCTATTGTATTCAATAAACGGACGTCCGATTTTATAAATCCGGGAATATACAACGACTTTTGGTGAAAAAGGGGGAAAATAATAAAAATAACGCTGTCTAAAAATAACATTCATATTTTTCATTTAGTAATCATAATCCTATTTTTAAAAAACAATTTGTCAAATTGAAGGAGGAAATAACAATGGCGTGTGTACAAATTAAAGGAACGAGACAAGAGGTAGTAGAAATGCTACAACTATTTGATCTAATGGATACGAAAGGATTTTGTAAATTCGATAATTACGTTGAAGTAGAACCAAATAGTAGGAAACATAACAACTACACAGCTTCAATCGATATTCAATCTAATAACAGTTCAGCACAAGATACATTAAATGATCAATTCGTTAGTCAAATGCTTACTGGTGTATATAACGACTAAACAAATATTCTCTTCCTACCATCTTTTCATAAATATATGCTATGGACTTGAGCATACTAGCAACTAGATGGTAGGAGGTGAAAATTATGGCTAGAATTGGTGTTGAGAACTCTTTAACAGATGTTCAACAAGCTCTTCAGCAACAAGGACATGAAGTCGTTTCACTTAACTCTGAAAATGATGCTCATGGGTGCGATTGTTGCGTTGTAACCGGGCAAGATTCTAATATGATGGGCATTGCAGATACATCGATAAAAGGATCTGTAATTAAAGCACATGGTTTAACAACAGATGAAATTTGTCAGCAAGTTGAAAACCGCACTTAATCATTTTTATCACATTATTTGCGAGCTAACATTTAACGGGAATGGTCTCACTGATTATAGTTTCAATTTATTTATAGAAAGAGGGCTCCTTTTCAAAAGGAGCCCTCTTTTTTATATTCACCTAACGGGAAAGTAACATATACTGGATGAAAGCCCTACCTCTCTCTCATCATTACGGTTCCACTGACCGCTCCTTGATTCACTAGTATACATATAAAGCTTACATATACAATTTATAGGGTTTGTTCACAAAAGTTGTTGGTAAGACTACCCGATCTTTCGCAAACTTTTCGTATTATATTCATAAGATTTATTTACTTTATACTAGCTTTAACCGAGACACGAATTAAAATTTTAACACCAATACAATAACTTGTCAATATTTTTTACAAATTAAAAACAGACATTAACGGTTTGTCTGTTTTAGAATGGAGCTTTTTCTTTTATTACATATACAACAAAACCGCTTACTAACATACATAAGCCAACTACTAAGTTTTTGATATTAATCATAAATTCCTCTCCCTTATTCCACACATCATATATATTTACAGTTCAATTATTCCGATCATCCTAAAGCGCACTTTTTCTAATATATCATAATTCCTAAAAAATGCAAGTTCACTTGTGACGACTATTCACAAATTTATCCACAGTGCTTGGTACAGTATTTAACGCTTTTTCAATTAAATGTGTACCACTATTGAGATGCAATACTTGTACACCGTTAGAACCAACTACTAAAAAAGCCACTGGGCTAATGGAAACCCCAGCCCCGCTTCCGCCTCCGAATGGATGACTTTGCTTGTTCTCTTTATGCTGCCCTTGTCCGCCGTTATGTTTTTCAGAAATAAAATCCCCTTTAAAGTCACTTCCACCAGCTCCAAAACCAAAAGCCACTTGAGATACTGTTAATACTACATTTCCGTCAGCTGTTGAAACCGGACTTCCAACAATCGTATTTACATCTACCATCTCTTTTAAATTTGTCATTGCTGTTTTCATTAAATTTTCAATTGGATGTTCCATTATGTACTACACCCTTTCCTCATTATTCTTTTTTATACTTTCCAAAATAGAGGAAGTCATACTAAGTTTTCCTATTTTGAAAAAACATTTTTCACTTTCCAATTGGATATTACTCCCTGGACAAGTTCGGATAAAAACAGTAAAGAGAAACATACTACTATTGAACCTTGTTATGAAAGGAGTCTTTACTTTGACTGAGAAATTTGATGAATATAAAAAAAGAGATCGAATAGATAGTGATTATAAAGAAGAATACGCAGCTGAAGTTGCACCACAGCGTATCGATTATGATGATAAAGATAACGATGATGTAAGATCGTCTGCAGCTGGATCGACTGCTGGTTTTATTGCTCTTGCCTTAGCAATATTATCATTATTCACATTCCCAACACTATTTGGTCTTGTGTCTGTTCTACTTGGTATTTACGCTTATAATCGTGGAGCTACTGTAACTGGTGGCACCGCAGCGATTATTGGTGGTATCGCTGCACTTATTGCGATTTTATTCCGAGCGGCGATTATTGGTTTATTGTTCTCTCTTTTTTAAAAAGAAAAAGGTATCTCGCTTCATGCGGGATACCTTATCCTGTAAATACATCTTCTGATGGATATTTAATTTTTTGTTTCGCTGGTCGTGCCAAAGAGAACACAAGTGTTAACGGTCCGATTAATCCACAAAACATAACAAACATAATAATACATTTCCCAAACGCCGATAGCTTCGCAGTAATCCCCATTGTTAACCCTACTGTGCCAAACGCTGAAATTGTCTCAAATAATAACTGAATAAAACTGAAGTCTTCTGTAAGCATTAATACAAATACCGCTGTAAAAATAAGTATTTGACTAGCAACGACAATTGCTAACGCTCTCGTTACTGTCGACATTTTAATCGTACGCTGAAATAAAACAAAATCCTCTTTCTTTCTAAAGAAAGAAAGAACTGATGTAATTAAAATAACAAATGTCGTTAACTTAATTCCACCGCCTGTCGATACACTGCCCGCACCAATAAACATTAATACCATCGTAAATAGTATCGATGACTCTTCCATCCCACCATAATCTACCGTGTTAAAACCGGCTGTACGAGGTGTAATTCCTTGGAAGAACGAAGCCCATAACTTTTCATTTAAAGATAAGTGTCCCAAAGTCTTCACATTATTATATTCCAATACAAAAATCACAATCATCGCAATAACATTAAGTGCTATCGTTCCAACAATCATGATTTTGGAGTGCAGTGATAATTTTCGGAAACTACGGCTATACCATATATCAATTAATACCGTAAATCCTAACCCTCCTATTACAATTAAAGAACAAATCCCAATATTAATAATAGGATCTCCTACATATCTTGTTAAATTATCTGGCCAAAGCGCAAAGCCGGCATTATTATATGACGCAATAACGTGAAAAATACTATAGTATAAACCTTTTCCAAAACCAAACTCTGGAATAAAGCGAATCGATAAAAAGATAACTCCAATTAGCTCAATACAAATAGAAAAAATAAAGACACGTTTCACTAATTTCACAAGACCACCAATATTTGTTTGATTAAATGCTTCTCCAATTAATAATCGGTGACGTAAACCGATTTTTTTACCTAATACCCAAACTATTAAAATGGCAATCGTCATAAGACCGAGACCACCCGTTTGAATTAAAAACATAATAACAATTTCACCAAACATCGTAAACGTACTTGCAGTATCTACAACTCCTAAACCGGTTACAGTCGCTGCCGACGTAGCTGTAAAGAAGGCATCTACCCAACTAATATGTACTTTCGTTGCAAACGGTAACTTTAATAACAATCCTCCGACCACAATTAAACAAAAAAAGCCTAATGCTAAAATTTGTGGTGGATTTAATCGTATAAAGCGATTATACAACCCTTGTTTTTTTGCTACTTCCATATCACTAACTCCCTTTATCAAGTGAAGCTTTTATCCCCTCATAAATAAAGACTCTTTAAGAGCCTACAAGTAGCAGGATAAACCTTATATTCTCATAATATAGTTGAGCATAATCCTTTTTTTCATAGATTTCAACTTTTATTTATATTCAGACTCCTATCGTTTTACAAAAGAATATTTTCTATTATATCTCCACTTATACTATAACTCTTACAACAACTATTTTATCCCTTTTCAAATTCCCATATCTTTCACTCCAAGTTCACACGAGGGTCACATCTACCTTTTATAGTATACGTATCGGAGCTGTTCCTCCCTAATTTATAAGACATTCCCCAGTGTCTTGAACAGCTTTCCATCCCTAATTAAATTGACATAAATTGTCCCCTTCCTTGACCATCCTATATGTGATGGTCTTATTTTTTGTTCTTTCTATCTTTTATTTGAAACTCCCTTTCTCTTTCACTCCATGTTCACATCTAGGTCACATCCACCTTTTATAGTATACGTATCGGAGCTGTTCCTCCCTAATTTATAAGACATTCCCCAGTGTCTTTGAATAGCTTCCATCCCTAATTAAATTGACATAAATTGTCCCCTTCCCTTGACCATCCTATATGTGATGGTCTTATTTTTTTGTTCTTTCTATCTTTTATTTGAAACTCCCTTTCTCTTTCACTCCATGTTCACATCTAGGTCACATCCACCTTTTATAGTATACGTATCGGAGCTATTCCTCCCTAATTTATAAGACATTCCCCAGTGTCTTTGAATAGCTTCCATCCCTAATTAAATTGACATAAATTGTCCCCTTCCCTTGACCATCCTATATGTGATGGTCTTATTTTTTTGTTCTTTCTATCTTTTATTTAAAACTCCCTCTCTCTTTCACTCTATGTTCACATCTAGGTCATATCCACCTTTTATAGTATACGTATTGGAGCTGTTCCTCCCTAATTTATAAGACATTCCCCAGTGTCTTTGGGCAGCTTTCCATCCCTAATTAAATTGACATAAATTGTCCCCTTCCCTAGGCCATCATGTGATGGTCTATTTTATTTTCCAAATACATAATTCAACTCTCTTCGCTTATTTCAGCAATTAGCAATGGTTGTATTAACTGCTGTACTAGCTAGTATCGGTACTGCAGGTGTTGGACTTGTAATTCTTACGATGGTTTTAAATCAAGTAAATCTACCAGTAGAAGGTATTGCTTTAATTATCGGTATCGACCGCATTCTAGACATGTCTAGAATGCGGTCGATACAATTTGCGCAATGATTGTTTCAAAATCAGAAGAAAAATATAATACGGATCAATCTGCAGCATCTTAAATCAAAAAGGAGTGAAAATGTTCACTCCTTTTTTGACTTGCTTCCTTTTTTCGAACGATATTCTTTTCCTTTGTTATCATTACCTGTTTCAAATTCAGCACTAAACTCCTGCTGAAATTGCCCTGATTTCGGTGAACCTTGATTTCCGCTACCTTTACTACCATTACGATTTGTCATATTTCCCCCTCCTTCCTTTATTAGTAGTATGGCGCTCTATCTTTTTTCATACACATTTTATTTTTTATCATCTATTACACACGAAAGAAGACCTTCCGTATATAGGGAAGGTCTTCTTTGTTGTTAAGTAAGCGTTTTCTTGTTTATAACTACTTAAATAAGTTTTTTAGAAATAGATATCATTACATTCATTTCGTCTTCTGAAAGTGAGGAGAATCTTTCTTGTAAATATTTCTTTTTCTCACCTTCCATTTTCGCAACTAACTCTTTCCCTTGTTCTGTAATCTCTAAATATACAACTCGGCGATCTGATGTAGAACGTGAACGAGTTACAAAGCCTTTATTAATTAATTTTTCTGTAACAGCTGTAATATGACTATTCGACACATTTAACTCATTAGCTACACGTGATACCATTTCTTTATTCGTACGGTTCAATATTCTAAGGACAATGAACTCATTCCACGGTATGTAACCACCAAATATTTTTCCAATATCATTACGCAACGTGCGAAACATAGAAAAAACATTTGTCGATAGTTCTTCCATTAATTGCTCTCGATTTTGAGACAACTTTGACAGCCCCTTTTATTTCATTTAGTTAAATAAAAACCTTATTAATAATTTTACATGAAATCTTACTTTTTGTCACCTTATTTTCCCATAATTCGTAGTTTTTTAATATATATTTCATGTTACAATGAAATTGATTTTCCAGAAAAAAGAGTGAATCTAATGGATGAGGAGGAAAAGTTCTCTAATTTTAGCCTAAAAGATAAAACAATTATCATTAGTATTATTTCTCTTTTTCTCATTATATTTTTTGCCTTTATATTCTTTGTATATGTAGGAATCTTTCACATTACAGGTATAGAATACTCATCACGAACAGCTCTACTACTCTTCTTTTTATTTATCCTTTTCTTAGATGGTATTGCCTTCTTTATCTTGATCTTCTTTAAAGCACTGCTATATTCAATGATGACAAACATGCCAAATTGGCTCTCGATTGCCCTTTTCTCAATCATTGAAATTACGCTAGATTGGTTCGTCATTCATACTGCCGATGATTGAATAGATAGCGTACAAATGTCCAACATGGCTGAATTATGCATCGTACTATTCCTGTTCGTCTTAAACAAATTATTAAGCGATAAGAAAGAGTAAGAATACAAGCTTTTCTATATAAAAATTGGTACAATGAAAACAAATCATACTAAAGAGGTGTTAATTATGAATTTACAGCAATGGGCTGATAAAGGTATGTCCTTTGATACATATGTGAATGAAATGAAAGTAAACCAATACGAGCTACTACACATTTACAATAACTTTTTAATTCCAAATGAATTACTTCCTATATTAGAAGAACGCCAAAATGATGGCTGGCGTGTTATCGTATTAACAGCTGATTGGTGCGGCGATGCTCTTTTATGTGTACCTGTTATGAAACGAATTTCTGAAGTTGCAAATATTGATATGAGATTATTAATTCGCGATGAAAACTTAGAATTAATGGATCAATATTTAACAAATGGAACAGCACGTGCGATTCCAATCTTTATTTTCATTGATAAAGATGGAAAGGAACAAGCCGTCTTTGGACCACGCGCTCCAAAAGTACAAGAATTAGTAACTTCAATGCGCGCTACATTACCTGAAAAAGAAGATCCAACATTCGAGGAAAAACAAAAAGAAATGTATGCTAATTTCCGTGCTACATTAGCTGATGATACTTCTCTTTGGGAACATGTAATGGAAAGTATGATTGAAAAAGTAGTAAAATAAAAACCTGCCGAGTTCGGCAGGTTTTTTATTTTACATAATGAAGAAATAGAATACCGCAGCTAAAATGAAACGGTAATAAGCGAACGGTGTTAGTTTTACACGACCTAATAATTTTAAGAATGAAACAATTGCAAGCATCGCAACAACGAATGCTGTAATAAATCCAGTTGCAAATAACGGTATATCAGCTGCACTTAATATATCCCAGCTCTTGATTAAATCTAAGCCACTTGCAGCTACCATCATTGGTACTGCTAAAATGAACGTATATTCAGCTGCTGCTGTATGCGACACGCGAGCTAATAAACCACCACTTATTGTTGATCCAGAACGAGAAAATCCTGGCCAAAGCGCTAAACATTGGAACATTCCGATTGTAAATGCTTGTTTATATGTGATTTCATCTAACGTTCTTGCTGTACTTGGTTTTGAAAACTTCTCAGCAACAATCATTAAAATACCACCAGCTACTAAGCTAATAACAACCGGTCCTGGACCGAATAAAACTTCTTTAATTGCACTATGGAATAATACGCCAAGTATGCCGGCAGGAATCATCCCAATAATAATATGTAATAAATTTAACGATGGGCCATCTGTTACTTTTCCTATACCAACTAAAGACCACAATCTCTTCCAAAATATAACAACAACTGCTAAAATCGATCCCAATTGAATAACAACTTCGAAAACTTTCGCTCTATCGTCGTCAAATCCAAGTAAATGACCTGTTAAAATCATATGTCCTGTTGATGAAACTGGTAAAAACTCTGTTAACCCTTCAACAGCACCCATGATTATTCCAATTAACCAATCAGCCACAAGTAGTGCCTCCTTAATAACGAATATGTAATTTTTTCACACCTTATCATAATACCTTATCCCTTTTCAAAGTGCATCCTTTTTTTATTGATTTCATTTGTTGTATACGCTTATTTCTTTTCTATTTTTTGATTAAATTGTATGATAATAAGAGTTTGTTTTTTACGTTGAAAGGGGATTTTATGAAAGAAACTACTTCATTCTCACAAAAGTTAAAGCAATTTTTATTACTCTTTTTCCCGATTTTTGTAACGCAAATGTCATTATTTGCAATGAGCTTTTTTGATACGACAATGTCAGGACATGCGAGTCCTATTGATTTAGCGGGTGTTGCTATCGGAACAAGTATATGGCTTCCAGTTAGTACCGGATTAACAGGAATTTTAATGGCTACTACTCCTATTGTTGCACAGCTCGTTGGATCAAAGAAAAAGGAGGACGTTCCCCACATTGTCATACAAGCAGTATATTTAGCAATTTGTGCTAGTTTTGTTGTTATCCTTATCGGATTCTTCGCTGTTTCACCTATTTTAAATGGCATGCAATTAGAAGAACCTGTGGAACGTATTGCAGCACAATTTTTAAGTATTATCGCGATTGGAATTATCCCTTTATTTACTTACACCGTCTTACGTGGATTTATTGATGCGTTAGGAAAAACTCGAACAACGATGATTATTACATTACTATCATTACCAATTAACGTAGTATTAAATTACTTATTAATTTTTGGTCACTTTGGCTTTCCAAAACTCGGTGGTGTTGGTGCGGCAATCGCTTCTGCAGCAACATATTGGTGTATTTTAATTATTACCGTCATTATTATTCGTACGAAAGAGCCTTTCGCTTCTTTCAATATCTTTAAACAGTTATACCGCCCTTCCTTTACAAGCTGGAAGGAATTCCTGAAACTTGGCGTCCCTATCGGATTTGCTATCTTTTTTGAGACGAGTATTTTCGCTGCGGTAACACTTATGATGAGTAATTTTAGTACGACAACAATAGCAGCACATCAAGCAGCTATGAACTTTGCTTCCTTGTTATATATGACTCCTTTAAGTTTAGCAATGGCAATGACGATAGCAGTTGGATTTGAAGTTGGAGCAAAACGATACAATAATGCGAAACAATATGGATTTATCGGAATTGGATTAGCTCTTGCTTTCGCTCTTTTATATTCAATCCTTCTTTATTTCTTTGATGATGAAATTGCTTCTATTTATACGACAAATGCAAATGTCCATCATTTAGCAAAAGAATTTCTTATATTCGCGATTTTATTTCAAATTTCAGATGCGATTGCAACTCCAGTACAAGGAGCACTTCGTGGTTATAAAGACGTAAATGTTGCCTTAATTATGACATTAATAGCTTATTGGGTAATAGGTCTACCTCTTGGCTACATATTTGCAACTTATACTGACTGGGCAGCAAAAGGTTATTGGATCGGTCTTATTATCGGTCTAGCATTTGGAGCAATCTTCCTGCTTATCCGTCTCTTTCAAGTACAAAGAAAATATGCATGAAGAAAACAGCCGCTAATGATATAGCGGCTGTTTTCTTCATGCATATTTTTTCTTGTAACGTGTAACATAATGAAAAAGAAAGGTGGATACATATGGACGAAAAACAAAAGAAACAATCATTCGATGAAGAATTCGCCCCTGAAATTTCACCTGGATATCGGCAAGATGTACATAAGCCACCTAAATATAAAAATACTTCTTTTTTAATGGGCATTACCATTTTCGCAGCTGTATTACTCGTGCTCATCATTTTCGTCTATTTTTAAGGAAGGGTGGTCTATTATATGAAGAAACAAGATTCAAATCGTTCAAAAAGAACTGTTAAAACAGAAAAAGGATATGCAGGAGATTCTGTTCATACACTGAAACAAGTTGAGCAAGGAAATTTATACATTGCTCAAAAAGAACTTGGTCAACAAAATGAAAATCTTTAAAGTCCCTCTGCTTCTAGAGGGTTTTTTATTGTACATATTGTTTTTGTTCTAACACCATGAATAAATTATTAACCTTTACAATTTTCATGTCATAATTTAATTTCATTTCACTTCTCTTGCCATTTTCAATACCAGTAACGTACGCTACAGCATGATAGCGAAAACTTTCATCTGTCTCTTCACGTATCTCCTCGTTTGTAAATTTATACTCTAAATCCCGAAAACGATTTGGGTAATAATTTTCTATTAACTGTTCATACCCTCTATTTACAAATATTTCTTCACCTTTTCGTTTCACATCTTCTTTATTATTAAACTCAAACACTGCTAGTTGCGCTGTCACAAAGTGTTCTCCTACCTTTTTCTTTTCTTTATGAGTTAAAGTGTCTATACTTTTGTTCTTTAATTCCTTATTTAACTCGTAGCGATCTATCGGTTTAAAGGTGGCAAAAACCGTCTCTTTATATGACCAAAACAATCCAAAAGTGATACATAGAGAAATGATTACTATTCTTTTCTTCATAATACACCCCGCCCTCCTCCATAATGATAGTTATATTTTAACATATAGAAAGAAAATTCTGATATTATGAAGTGGAATAACCTACCTTTAACTTAGAAACGAGGAACGATTATGGACTCTTACAAACAATATATAAAAGAAGCTCTGCCGGGTCTTTCTATACATTCATATGCGCAAAATGAAGAGGGCTGGGATAATATAGCGGTTATTATAAATGACGAGCTACTGTTTCGTTTTCCGAGAAAACTTGAATATGCAAAGCGAATTCCGTTAGAAAAGGAGCTGTGTACCATTCTTTCTCATTCATTACAAAGAATCGAAATCCCTAAGTATCGCGTATTGTATAATAATAATTGTGATACTGTTCCATTTTGTAGCTATTATCCTCTCATTCATGGTAAACCGTTAAAAACTGAAATAGTTGCCCAGTTAGAGAAAGAAGAACTTGAAGTAATTATTACACAATTAGCCACTTTCCTTGCGGCTTTACATAGTATTCCTTTAAAGCATGTTGCAACGTTAGGATTCCCTATCGAAAAAACACTTACCTACTGGAAAGAACTACACACAAAATTAAATCAATATCTTACTAACAGTCTTACTTCATTACAGAAGTCAGCCTTAAATCGTTTATTCGAAAATTTCTTTGCCTATATAGCTAAATCTACCTTTCAAAATACAATCATTCATGCTGACTTTACACATCATCACATTTTATTTAACAACCTGAACAAAACCATTTCAGGTGTTATCGATTTTGGAGATGCTCAAATTGGCGATCCCGCTTTTGATTTTGCTGGGCTATATTATGATTTCGGTCATGAGTTTACTACATCTGTATATAAACACTACAGTGCACTTGTTTCTCACCGCGATCCATTACTCATTCACCGCATCACTACCTTTTATCAATACAGCCCTTTACTACATAACCTCATTTATAACATTGAAACAAATAACGAAATAGAATTAAACAAGAGTAAAGAACAATTGAAGGCAATATTACAGGGACGAGATTAAATTCTCTCCCTATACTCTCTCTCTTCATACATCATTAACTTTTTATCCATTTCAACAATAACTTTATACAATTGAAACGCCTGTAAAATTTGCAGTTGAATTCCAAAAGGAGCATTCTGTTCTTTTAACCATTGAAATACTTTCGTTTCATCTTTCATTGACTATTCCTCCCCTTATTAAAATCTACTACAAATATACCGTAAATGATGAAAAGCTTTTCATGTCAATAACAAAAAAGGATGCAAAATTGCATCCTTTAATGTATGATTTTTTTCTTCTGCGCCGCTTCTTCCTTTACTTCTTCCTCTTGGCATTCACTACGAAAGGCACAGCTCATGCACTCAGAACGAAAATTACGCTCTGTGTAGTGCTCAGGTTGTTGCAGCATTTCTTTCATTCTAAATAAATCATCCATTCCAGTTATAATATCTTCCTGTTTTGGAATGTACTCATACTTAGTTCCTTCTATTAAATTAATCACTTCGATTTTTCCTGGAAGAATGCCGAAAGCTTTATAACTAAACACAGTCATTAACTTCTGACAAAGAGCTAGCATTTCTTCATTTGCATCAATAACATACTTTTTAATTGTAAATGATTCTGTACTCCACTCACCAACTTCAAATGTCAATGAAATATGAACACCTAACTCTTCCATATATGTTTGAAACTTCTCATATAAAAATAACGGCGGCGCCTGACTCTCATCTCTTTCAACAAACTGTAATAAGTGATCTGTTAGCTTCGCTAAAACAATATAATACTCCGCCTTTGAAGCAAACATATTAACCCTTACTTTTTTCCAATACTTTTCTAAAAGTATTAAAAGAAAAATTTTTGTTTGTTGCCCGGCAGGTACCGTGTAATATTCATTAATAATTTGATTTACAATTATTTGTGCTATTTGTTGCCATTCAAATGAAGATGGTTCTCTTCTTTTTATATGACGGAAATAAAATTTGTGTGGACAACGCATAAAATCATACAAATGGTAATCTGTCATCGTTTTGATTGCGATTTTTTCATGCAATTGCTCTTCATCTCCCTTCTGCCATTAAGAAAGGTGTTTTACAAATTCAGCTCCAAACTGTAAACATTTTTCTACATCTTCATCTTCTGGCGTTAATTCTACTTTCAATCCTTCTAACACAACTACTGCCCCGCGCTCCTGCAGCTTTTCTATTAAAATATCAACCGCTACCCCGTATTTTGGATAACCTGAATCACATGACCCGAATACTGCCGCTTTTTTCCCAGTTAAATCAATAGAATCCATTGCGTCATAAAAATCTAAAAAATCATCCGGAAGATCACCATCTCCCCAAGTATAAGCGCCTAAAATAATACCGTCATATTGCTCTAATATAGAAGCTTCTGGTGAATCCATAATATCAATGACTTCAATTTCATTTTCTGTTTCACGAATTGCACCCGCAATATGATCAGCCATTTCCTCCGTATTTCCACTCATACTTGCAAAAATCATTACTAACTTACTCAACTGAACCTCTCCTTTTACCTTGTATCTCTTTTTCTGTTGGAAGTGTACTCTTCTCATCTACATATTCAGAACGAATTATATTTCGTTGCCATTCAATATGCTTATTAACATCTTTATTTTTTAATTCCCTTCGTAAAAGGTGAAATGTTTTTCTCATTCAGGTTCCTCATCTGTTTCATTGATAACAATTATCAATTTCAATTATACCATTAGATTAATTGAAATTGATTATCAAAGTCAATAACTATTTTTTAAAAAATAGTTAAAATGTACAAGCTTGTCCGTTAGCTATTCATATACTATAAATGAGCATAGTTCTTTCTCAGCCCTCTCTGACGGAAGAAATAAAAGCAACTGCGATAGAGCGCAGTTGCCTTTTTTTATGCTTTATCAGTTTCTAGTAGTCTTATAGTTGTCTCTAAAAATAGTTCCACTCCATTAATTAAAGCCGATTCATCCACATCAAATTTCGGATGATGATGTGGATAACAAGTATCAATATTTTTATTCCCTGTTCCTAATTTAATGAAACAACCAGGTGCTTTTCTTAAATACGCTGAAAAATCTTCTCCTCCCATAGAAGGTTCAAGATACACAATACGCTGATTTCCGAACAATTTTATCGCACTTTTTTCTACTATTTTCGCAATGTACTCATTATTAACAACTGGATCATATCCGTAACGATACGTATATGTATAATCCCCTCCATGTGCTTCTGTAATTCCTTTCACAATTTGCTCAATTTTCTCTTTTGCTTCCTCTCTTAATGCTTGATTAAAAGATCGAACAGTTCCCATTAAAGCTGCTGTGTTTGGAATGATATTATCGGCCATCCCCCCATGAAATTGTGTAACTGACACTACTCTATGCATAAAAGCACTTGTATTTCTTGATACGATATGTTGTAAATTTGTAATAATTTGTGCTCCGATAGCAATAGGATCTATCGTTTCTTCTGGTCGTGCCGCGTGACCACCCTTTCCTAAAATTTCAATTGTAAATACGTCTGGTGCTGCCATCATAGGGCCATATACAATTCCTATCTTCCCACTTTCTAATCCAGACATAACATGCAAACCTACTACATAATCGACGCCGTCCATAACACCGGCCTCCACCATTTCTTGTCCGCCACCGGGATACACTTCCTCTGCGTGCTGAAAGAACAGACGAATTTCGCCTACAAAATCTTCCTTCATATTTGCTATCGTCTCTGCTGTACTTAATAAAATAGCTGCATGTGCATCGTGCCCGCATGCGTGCATTACACCTTTATTAACCGATCCATATGGCTTTAGTGTCTCTTCTTGAATTGGTAATGCGTCTATATCCGCTCGAACAGCAACTACTTTTCCTTTTTTCACGCTCCTTTTAATTGCTAGTACACTATACTTAGTCGGTCTTGTTACTTCAAAATAAGAAAATGAACATAATGTATCATATATAAATTGCGAAGTTTCTTTTTCATGAAACGATAATTCCGGATACTTATGAAAATGCCGTCTCCATTTCATGATATTTTCTTCTGAAATAAAACTCCTCCACTCTCTTTTCATAATAATTACCTCCTTTTAAAAGGCTCTATACCTTGAAACTGTACTAAGTAACCAGTGATTATTAGCCCCCTCCAATTCAGGAATAACAAAACAAATATTATATTTTCATGCCTTCTCACAACCCACTTTTATGTATTCACACAATCCACTTCCTATTTACATGTCAAACCCATTACAAATTCATGCTGAATGTAATATAATTGCTAAGTTAGGGATTTTCTTTTTTAGTATTTAGTGCTAATATCAGAAAAGAGCCTTTTGTCTTATTTTTACCTAAAATGTGGGATTTTGTTTTTTTCACAATAATGTAGGACATGATACCTACAAAGAGCTATTATTTCATTAAGAGAGGGAAAGACATGGAAAGATTAAAAGAGATATGGTCTCAACCACTCACACAATGGGTTGCAAAGACGGTTTATTACCTTGCAATTTTATTTGCATTGCTTTGGTTGTATGGATTCCATGATACAAACACAAGTACATTTATTTACAACGAATTTTAGGGTGGGAACGTTATGAAGTTATTAGAACAAATTGAAAAGTGGGCTGAAGTAACGCCTGATCAAACCGCTTTTGTTTGGCGAGATGCGAAAATTACGTACAAACAATTAAAGGAAGATTCTGATGCGTTAGCACATTGGATTTCTTCTGAGTATCCAGATGATCGTTCACCAATTATGGTTTATGGCCATATGCAACCTGAAATGATTATTAACTTTTTAGGATGTGTAAAAGCTGGACATGCTTACATTCCTGTAGATCTATCTATCCCAGCTGATCGTGTACAACGTATCGCTGAAAATTCTGGTGCGAAATTACTTTTATCAGGAACAGAAGTAACTGTAACTGATTTACCAGTTCGCATTGTAAGTGAAGACAACTTAAAAGATATTTTCTTTACTCATAAAGGGAACATTCCAAATCCTGAACATGCGGTAAAAGGTGATGAGAACTTCTACATTATTTACACATCAGGAAGTACAGGTAATCCGAAAGGGGTTCAGATTACTTATAACTGCCTTGTTAGCTTTACAAAATGGGCTGTAGAAGATTTCAACTTACAAACAGGGCAAGTATTCTTAAACCAAGCACCTTTCTCATTCGATTTATCTGTAATGGATATTTACCCATCATTAGTAACAGGTGGTACACTCTGGGCAATCGATAAAGATATGATTGCACGTCCAAAAGACTTGTTTGCTTCTTTAGAGCAATCGGATATTCAAGTATGGACTTCGACACCATCTTTCGCTGAAATGTGTTTAATGGAAGCATCTTTCTCTGAGAATATGCTACCAAACATGAAAACATTCTTATTCTGCGGTGAAGTGTTACCAAATGAAGTGGCTAGAAAATTAATTGAGCGTTTCCCGAAAGCAACAATTATGAATACGTACGGTCCAACAGAGGCTACTGTTGCTGTAACAGGTATTCACGTTACAGAAGAAGTGCTTGATCAATACAAATCACTTCCAGTTGGCTACTGTAAATCAGACTGTCGCCTTCTTATTATGAAAGAAGATGGTACAATTGCATCTGACGGTGAAAAAGGTGAAATCGTAATTGTCGGTCCAAGTGTAAGCGTTGGATATTTAGGAAGTCCTGAATTAACAGAAAAAGCATTTACTATGATTGACGGTGAGCGTGCCTATAAAACAGGCGATGCTGGCTATGTAGAAAATGGTCTTCTATTCTATCATGGTCGTCTTGATTTCCAAATTAAGCTTCATGGTTATCGAATGGAATTAGAAGAAATTGAGCATCATCTTCGTGCGTGTTCTTACGTAGAAGGAGCAGTTATTGTTCCAATTAAAAAAGGTGAGAAATACGATTATTTATTAGCGGTTGTTGTTCCTGGAGAACATTCGTTTGAAAAAGAATTCAAATTAACATCTGCAATTAAAAAAGAACTCAATGAGCGATTACCGAACTACATGATTCCACGTAAATTCATGTATCAATCTTCTATTCCGATGACACCAAATGGAAAGGTAGATCGCAAAAAATTATTGAGTGAGGTTACAGCATGACCGCATATGGATCATTTTATTTTTTCGCTATAGTAGGCATTTTATTAATACCTACTATCATAGCTGGATTAAAAGGTAAAATGTTGCGTAAATATAATGCCGTTTTAACATTAGTAATGCTCGTTATTATCTTCTCTGATAAACCGAAGCAAGCAATGATGTTAGCAGCATTTATTATTTGGCAATACGCCCTTATTAAAGGCTATTTATTATTAAGAAAACAAAATAATAGTACATTCACGTTTTGTATAGCTGTTATTTTATCGATTTTACCGCTTATTTTGGCGAAAATCGCACCGTTTGTACCTGAGCTAAAGTTTGTTGTATTTTTAGGAATGTCCTATGTAACATTTAGAGCAGTACAAATGGTATTTGAAGTTCGTGATAACTTAATTAAAGAACTTTCCTTCTTTAATTTTTGGGAATTCATTTTATTCTTCCCGGCTATCTCAACGGGACCTATCGATCGTTACCGCAGATTCCAAAAAGATATTCAAAAGCCACCTAGTGCAGAAGAATATCAAAACTTACTATATACAGGGCTAAACCGTATTTTCCAAGGTTTCTTGTATAAATTTATTATTGCTTACTTAATAAAGCAATATTTTATGGATCCGGCATTCGCTCAGCAAGATACAATCCTATCAAATATGATTTACATGTATAGCTATAGCTTATATTTATTCTTTGACTTTGCTGGTTATAGCTCATTTGTAATTGGTGTAAGTTATATGATGGGAATTAAAATTCCAGAAAACTTTAATAAACCATTCATTAGTCGTAACATTAAAGACTTCTGGAATCGCTGGCACATGACCTTATCATTCTGGTTCCGTGACTTTATTTACATGCGTTTCGTCTTTTTTGCAACGAAGAAAAAGTTAATTAAAAACCGTTACACAATTTCGTATATCGGTGCATTTTTAAACTTTTTCATCATGGGAATATGGCATATTACTGGTGAGCATGTGTATCAATACATTATTTATGGTCTTTATCACGCTGCCTTGTTTATCTTTTTCGATATTTTCGAACGAAAAAACAAGAAGCATAAGTTTTGGCCAAATAATAAATTTACGCATGTCCTTGCGATTGTAATTACGTTCCACGTTGTATGTTTCGGTTTCCTGATCTTCTCTGGACACCTTAACAGATACTTTTAATGCACCCTTCTTATACTATTAAGAAGTTGCACATATAATATATTTCGGATATAAAGGAGATTTTAAAAATGGCAGAATTCAAAGAGCAAGTATTAGATATTTTAGAAGAAGTATGTGAAAACGATATTGTGAAAGAAAACTTAGATGTTCAATTATTTGAAGAAGGTATTCTTGATTCTTTCGCTGTAGTATCTTTATTAGTAGAATTCCAAGAGCGTTTAGAGATTGAAGTTTCTATTTCTGATTTTGACCGCGATGAGTGGGCTACACCAAATATGGTTATTAAAAAGTTAGAAGAAATCCGATGAACAAAGTAAAATTTGGTCCGATGCTTTTAGCATTGGCCCTTTTTGCTATATTCTTACTTATTCCTACGCGCTTCCTACTCCCACTTTTAAGTGATGAGAAAGTAGAACAAGCTGCGACTTCTTTAAAAGAAGAAAAGATTCAAAGTATGATTTTACAGCAAAAGATGTTAGCAGACCCGAAATATCTTCCGATGTACGGTTCATCGGAATTCGCACGTATGGATGCTTTCCATCCATCGAATTATTTCAAAGTAAAGCCTGAAGGATTCACACCATTCCTACTTGGGCGCGGCGGAACACAAGACCTTGTACATGTATTAAACTTCGCATCTACAATGGATCAATTGAAAGATAAGAAAATGATATTCGTTCTTTCTCCGCAATGGTTTGTACCACAAGGTATTGATGAGACACACTTTGCACCTAACTTTTCAAAACAACAAGGTTACCACTTCATTTTCAACGATGATTTAAAACCTGAAATGAAAAAACAAATTGCAAAACGCTTATTAAACTTTGAGATTGTTAAAAAAGAAACTTTATTAAAAATTTCGCTTGAAGGTATCGCCTACGATGATACAAAGTATAAAGTAAAAGCACTTGCTGCTAAACCTTTCGCTTATATTTATCGTAACATTCTAGATCGTAAAGATTTATTTACAGTTATGTTTAATATTAAGCCGCATAAAGAAAAGCTTGATCCATCATTGAAACAAATGAACTGGGAAGAAGCTCGTAAGCATGCTGATCAAACAGGTGCCGTAGAATCAGGCTCTAACGAATATGGTATCGAAGATGATTACTTCAATAGCAAAATTAAGAAGAAATTAAAGCAACGTGAAGGTTACTTAAAAAATGATGCTTATGACCAATCACCAGAATATGAAGATTTACAAATTGTACTTGATTTATTAAAACAATCTGGTGCAAAACCGCTCTTCATTTCTGTTCCTGTAAAAGGTCCTTGGTATGATTACGCTGGCTTCTCGAAAGAAAAACGCGAATTATACTACAATAAAGTTCATGAGCAAATTAAACAAGCTGGTTATCCAATTGCTGATTTCTCAAATCATGAATATGATAAGTACTTCTTAAAAGATCATATGCACTTAGGTTGGAAAGGCTGGGTTTACATCGACGAAGCTATCCAACAATTTTATAAAGCAAACTAACGAAAAGACCGCTTGAATTATTCAAGTGGTCTTTTTCTATATACATCTTGTAATTGTTCAATTACGTTCTCCGCTTCTTTCATGACACGTTTCACTACGTGCTGAGCTGATTCCGTTCGTGCTAATGATGATGCTTGTCCCGCCCAAAGCGACATATACTCTTCCTTATTTTGCTTCGCTGCTTCTTGACGTATTTTTGAAGTTAATACGTTTTGCACTGGATACATCGGTAAATTCTCTTCTCTTCCTTCATGTTTCTCTATAAATTCATTACGAATACCCCGTGCATATTTCCCGGAAAACGCACGGGTTACCGTTGTACTCGTATCTGTACTATGTAAAATCGCATCTTTATACACGTCATGCGTAATACTTTCTTCACTCGTTAAAAAGGCTGATCCCATTTGAACAGCTTCTGCCCCTAACGCAAATGCCGCAACAAGCCCTTGCCCATTCATTACACCACCTGCTGCAACAATCGGGATATGAGGTACTTCCGCTACTAATTGCGGGATTAATGCAAATGTACCAATCATCGCATCTTGTTCTTTCCCAATAAACGTTCCTCTATGCCCTCCTGCCTCGCTACCTTGCCCGACGATAATATCTACCCCTAACTTAGCAAGTGCTTTCGCTTCCGCTACATGGGTAGCTGTTCCGATAACTTTTATCCCTTCCTTTTTCAAATCATCTATTTCTTCTTTTTCTAACGTTTGAAATACAAAACTAACGACTGGTACCTTTTCCTCTAATAATACTTGTAATTGTTCTTTATAGCTTTTTGGAAGTTTTAAAGTCTTTTCTTCCTCTATACCTAATTCTCTATTCACTCCACTAATTAATACTTTCGCCTCGTTTACCTTCTCTTCTTCTATCTGTATCTCTTTCGTTAAAAGTAAATTAACACCGAAAGGCTTATTTGTTAGTTCCCTTATTTTATAAATCGCTTCACGGATTTGTTCTGGGCTCATATACCCTGCTCCAAGCGTACCTAATCCTCCGCTATTACTCACAGCTGCAACAAGTTCTGGCGTTGTAATCGCTCCTGCCATACCTGCTTGAATGATCGGATACTTAATTTGTAATATATCTATTACTCGGCTTGTAAACATCATTTTCCCTCCTACTTTCCCTATACCTTCTTTATATGACATGCTTTCCCCTTCTTTTACAAGGATTGAACTTTCGCTCAAGCGAATATATTGAAAGAGAAGGAGGCTGAGAACAATGATTTATCCAAATGCGTTGCAAAAAGGTGATACAGTAATGATTATTGCACCGTCTGGCCCACCAACACTTGCGAATGTATTAAAAGGTGTGAACGTATTACAAGAGATGGGTTTATTCGTAATAATTGGGAAGAGTGTTTATGAAAAGTATGGATATTTAGCTGGAAGTGATCAAGTTCGTCTTGATGATATACATGAAGCATTTACAAATACTGAGGTCAAAGCAGTCTTTTGTGCACGAGGTGGTTACGGCAGCGCTCGTTTACTCCCTTACATTCAATATGAAATTATTCAACGGAATCCAAAGATTTTTTGGGGATATAGCGATATTACGGCTTTACATACTGCCTTTTCACGTTATGCAGAGCTTGTAACTTTTCATGGTCCAATGATTGAAGAATTAGGAAAAGGTATCGATTCTCTCTCTTTATCTTCTTTCAATCAACTATTCCATCCGTATTCATCTATCTTATATGCATCAGAATGTATCGTACCTACCTCTCTATGTACAGTTACAGGCACATTAGTTGGAGGGAATTTAACTGTGTTAACAAGTATAATTGGCTCGCCCTATGAGATAAATACTTCAAATAAACTTTTATTGCTTGAAGATATTGGTGAAGAACCGTACCGCATTGACCGGATGTTAAATCAACTACTTTTATCTGGACAGTTTAATGAATGCAGTGGCGTTATTTTTACAAGTTGTCACGGCTGCAACCCTTCTAAACCGTCCCAATCATTGCAAACAATATTATATGAATATTTCACGCCATATAATATACCTGTTTTATTCGGTTTACCGATTGGACATATAAGTCCAAATATCGGTATTCCCCTCGGAGCTACAGCAACAATAAATACAACTAACAAAACTGTTTCTATTTCTTCTGGTATAGACACTCCCTGTTCAAATTAAAAAGGAAAAGCCGCTAAGCTTTTCCTTTTACTTATAATAATTAAAGATTCGTCCTGATGCTATCTCTGCAATTTCTTCTGGAATAAATGTTTTACTCATATCTGTTCCAACGTTTAATACAGCTGTCGCATCTTTCTCGATGCTACCCAATAATTCTTTTCCACGTATCGTAATAAGGGGGGTCCCTTCTGGCAACACAGCTTTTACAAATTCCAATTGTGTAAAGAATGGAACAATCCATCTACCCTCTCCTTGGAAATGACGTAAACGAAGTGTGCCTTCTGTTGCCCCGTCCTCTGCTTCTAATGAACCAGCAACATAAAACTCCGTTGTTAAGAGCAATTCATAAAATTCCTTTTGCTTTTGTTTATCATCTCCTGCTAAAACGAGTACTTCTTCTATTTTCTTTACTGGAATTTGCTCCATATGATGACACCCCTATTTTCAAAATGATTATACTTAGATTATACGAAATATTCTTATTTTTTTCTACATAATTCTGCAATTATTTTATCGAAATAGTTTTTAATATTTCTTTCGTCGTCACAATAGTAGCAAATTCATCATGCAAGTTTACAAGCGTCATATTGTGAATATCCTCTGCGCTATACTCTGTGCCACCTGGACCGATGCGGTTAAAAGTAGCCGTCGCGTCACTCACTACATACGTTGTAAATCCTAAATTACCTGACATCCGTGTTGTCGTCTCTAC
The DNA here is from genome assembly GCF_042136375.2 of Bacillus altaicus. Classification (NCBI taxonomy): domain Bacteria; kingdom Bacillati; phylum Bacillota; class Bacilli; order Caryophanales; family Bacillaceae; genus Bacillus; species Bacillus altaicus. The sequence goes on from NZ_CM143394.1 coordinate 4,076,916, forward strand.
ACAATGATTTGTCGTTAACCCTACAACTACTAAAGAAGTATAATCTTTTACTCGTAATATCTCTTCTAAATTTGTTCCAATGAACGCACTGTTAACAACCTTTTGAATAATAATCTCACCTGGTAATGGCCTCACTTCTTTTTTAAAACGTACTGTTTCTGCATCTAGATGAAACATTGACTCCACATTTTCTTTATTCACATGCTGAATATGAATAACTAGTAATTCTCTTTTTCTCCATTCTTCTAACAAAATTTTTATATTTTCTTCCGCAAAAAGGTTATTCCTTGTGCCCCAGTACGGTAAGTTAAATGCTTCCTGTACATCAATGATTATAAGTGCTGCGTGATTAAGCATATTATCCTCCTAGTTAATTGGGCTGTAATTGAAACAGAAAACCAAGTTGCTGTGACGCAGTAATAAAACAAATATAGGCACAAAGCTCTACAATTTCTTTTTCAGTCCAATATTGTTTTAATACATGAAACATATTATCATCTATCGCTTTTCGCTTATGAACAAATGCATGTGCAAAAGTAACGGCTACGCTAATTTCTTCTATCTTTTGTATATCATCCGGCTTTCCCTTTGCCATACAGTACGGACATTCATTCCCAAACGCTAATGTTCTTCTTACTTGCTCCTTTAACTCTGTGGAAAGGGTCCCTGTACTATACAGTGTATTCTCTAACGTACTCCACGAATTTAATATATCCGGATTATGCCCTAATAATTTTTGAAACTTTGTATCTCCTATATTTGATAATGTAATTCTCTCCATCATTTCCCCTCCTATTCCCTTCTTTTTTATTGTAAAATAAATAAAGTTCACTTTACATTTCATATGAATCTTAATTTATATTTTTCCTTTACAAAAATTATCATTTTACTGGAGGTATATTTACAAATGCAATTAGACCGTGTTGATCGAAAAATTTTAAATGAATTATATACTGATAGTCGCCTTTCGATGCGCGAATTGGCAAAACGAGTAAACTTATCCGCTCCGTCTACTACAGAACGTGTTCGTAAACTTGAAAGTGAAGGAATTATTCAAAAATACACAATCGATATCAACTATAAAAAAGCAGGACTTGTTTTAGATTGTATTTTAGAAATCACTTTAAAAAATGGTGATACAACACGTATGCAACAGTTTATTCAGTCTTACCCATCTGCAAGTTTTTGTTACCGAGTAACAGGAAGCTTATGCTACATTGTAAAAATCTCTGTTCCTTCACTCGTTGAACTTGAAGAATTTATCAATGATGTTTCTTCATATGCAACGACAGTTTCTCATATCGTATTATCAGAAGTAGCTCTTACTCCGGATATTGAACATATCTTCCCAGAAGATTAATTCATCTTTATTCACAAAAAAGAGTAAAAACCTCTTACATTGAGAATAAAAATGATATATCATGTATTAAAATACACAAAGTTCGAGAAAGGGGCTTTACATTGAAAATCTGGTTTTATGAAAAAACGGCACAATTAGATGACTTGCTTGGTATTTGGGACAATGTTCCGACCATCCCTCGAATTGGTGAAAAAGTTGAACTTCTAAAAACCGTTCGGATCGTTACAGATATTAAATATGTAAAAAATGGTAATAATTTTCGTGTAGAGATTATTACAAATTAAAAAGTAGCTCTTTAGGAGCTACTTTTTAATTATCTATTATGCGCTTTCTTTATAACAATTTTATCTTCTTCTACAGAAACTGTTACATAATCATTTTCTTCTAACCGAAGCTTATTTACAGCTTCATCAGTTAGTTCTACAGCCATCAATCTATCTGTTACTATCACTTGGCTATATATTTCATTTTCTTCTGACGTATTCACTACTTTTTCTTCATTTATGAAACGAATCGGTGGCACACCAACTTCTTTTACTGTACGCCATTGTTTCCAAATGTAAGGGATTAACCAAAGTAACCCGACAACCGCAAGACCAATGCCGATCCATAAATTACTTTGTGCTTGTAATTCAGTAATCGAGATTGCGTCACTTCCATCTCCACCTACAAATTGCATACTCGTTGCAATCAAATTATTTAGAGCATGCACAGCAATATTCGTCCATATATTTTTTGTCTTTATGTATAGAAGGCACATAATAACACCGAACATGAAAGCACCGATAACATCAAAATGGCCTAGTCCAAAAATAAGAGAGGATATAATAACTGCACGTTTAATCCCCCATTTGTAAGCCATTCGTTGTAAGAAAAACCCTCTAAAAATAACCTCTTCCATTATTGGGGCTAATACACATGCTGAAATGAAAGTAAATATTGTCATGTATATGTTACTCGTATTAATTACATTTCCATCTTCTAACATGGTAACTAAGAAATTAGGTACAGTATGTGCTAAAATATAAAATTGAATTTGAGATATACCGACTGAAAAAATCATTCCCATTATCGTTGCTAATACAATTAACCCCCAATGTAAACGTCCGGGCTTATCAAAAAAACTTTTAAAAACAACATTATTTTTACTTGTTTTTAAATATAGCCACAATAGTGGAAATGCGAAAAAGATTGATATTTGTGACAGGAACTCTATCGTATTGTCAGAAGCATTTGATAAACTTAATGGAATCATCGTCAGGAACATCCCTATAATCATCCATCCAAAAAAACTACGTAGCCTTATACGTGAAAATGCATATTGCATATTGAACACCTCCAGAGATGATATAAAGTGGACATTTATTCAGTGTTTTATGGGTAGCCCTTCTCCCACAAATGGCCGAATAACTAAATTATAATATGAATATAGTTGAAAATCTTCCTATTTTTCTCAGATTCTTTCAAACAACATATCTATTAAAACGACTTCATTGATAAACGTATTGCTATAATTGACATGGTATTTTTAAGTTCAGTTACTACAATTCAAGTAGTATAGGATTTAGCTGATCTATTCTTCAACTTAGTGACAGTTATATCCTTAAATAAATATGTGTTCGCTGCATTTTATAAACCAAAAAGAAGCTTAAAAATACAGAATGCTGTGAACGTGAAACGATTAAAAAAAGAGCTAATTAATAAAAATCCCCGTGTTAACGGGGATTTTTTCTCTTATAATACGTCACGTTTTTGGAATAATACACTTGATGCTACAAGTAATACAGCAAAGTATGCAACTACAAGTAACAATGAAGTTGTAAACGTAAATTCTGTAAATGGCGGTTCTACTCCGCCACTTACTAATTTATTGCTGTCGTACACACTTAAATTTAAATGGAAAAACACCACAAATTTCGCTACACCTTTTGCAAACATCATTAGTACCATATTAATTGGTCCTTGTAAGAAAAATAGGAACATCGTAATAATTAATGGTAATACAGAATTTCTAAATACGTTTGCTAAGAAAAATGCAAGCGTTGCAAAGAAGAACGGTGAAAGTACTTGATATAAAATAGACTTCATTACGATTCCTAACGTTAATTCTGTTTTACCACCATCCATTACAATTCCGCCAATAATCATTGCGATTAACGTGCTAGCAAATATGATAAATAATATAGTAAGTAACACTGTAATATATTTAGAGAACAAAACTGTAATTCGTTTTCTTGGACGGATTAATAACTGCTTAATTGTACCTTTTTGAAACTCATCAGTAATTGTACGAGAAGCAATCGTAATTCCAAAAATTGTTGCAAATAAGGTAATTAAACCAATCTCTGAACTTACAAAGTCTAAATATGATCCTTTAAACTCATGTCCTCCTCCCCATTTCAGCATCGCTAAAACTCCCAAAATCTCCAATGCTGCAATTACACCTATTAAAATGTACATACCTTTTTTCGCATGTAACTTCAAAAATTCATTTTGAATTAATTTAAACATTACGCTTTCACTCCCCCTGTAATCGCTAAGAATTCATCCTCTAACGTTTTATTCTGAACAGTAACACCGTATACGAGTACATCAGCATTTACTAGCTCTTTTACAATTTGCGGAATCTCTTCTTTCATTATAGGTGTCACAATTACATTCCCTTGTTCCTTACCTTTAATGATTTCATTTGCTTTCTGAACTTGATCTACTTCAAACGCTACAACTACCGTTTCATCATGCTTCGCTTGTTCATGTAAGTTATACTCTTGCACAAACTCACCTTGCTTTATAATAACGACGCGGTCACACATTAATTCAATTTCACTTAATAAATGACTTGATACAATGACTGCAATATTTTCTTCCTTCGCTAATCGTTGTAAATAGTCACGAATTTGGCGAATACCAGCTGGATCTAATCCATTTGTCGGTTCATCTAAAATTAATATTTTGGGTTGATGAAGTAACGCTTGTGCAATTCCTAGGCGTTGTTTCATTCCAAGTGAATATGTTTTCACCTTTTTATGAATCGCATGCTCTAAATCAACAAGCTTTATAATTTCAGCGATACGCTCTTTACTAATTGGGGTAATTGCCATGTTTGCAAACTGCTTTAAGTTTTGCATTCCTGTCATATAATCATATAGCTCGGGATTTTCTACAATCGCTCCAATTTGCTCTAGCGCCTTTTCACGCTCTGTGCGAATACTATGGCCACAAATTGTAATATCACCTTCTGTCATCGAAATAAGACCTGTCATCATACGAATTGTCATCGTCTTACCACTACCGTTCGGTCCCAAGAACCCGTATACTTCTCCTTCTTGAACCTCAAATGATAAGCCACGAATAATTTCTGTCTTACCAATCTTTTTTCGAACATTTTCTAATTTCACTACTACGTTTCCCAATGCTGACTCCTCCTTTAGACTTCTAGTTTTTTATCGATGATACGACCTGTAACTACTAGTAATATAATTGTTAATAAACAATTAAAACATAGATTTAAAACTGTAATCTCTGTACCAGAATAGAATGATGTATTTAAAAAACCATCTTGATCTATAAATCCAATATTATTTATAGCAAACACGTACTTTTCTATTTGCTGAAAAATATACGTTATTCCCCCATTAAATGCGATAAAAACGACGAATAAAACTACGCAAACAATCTTGTTCATCGATGATTTCACATTGAATAGTTTTACAATTACTATAATTAAATAAATAGAAACTAGCATATTAATAAAATCTAGTCCCCATAAGAAAATAGATAACATATGATGTAATATTCCATAATCATATAAACTGTGGATTGCTTGCTGAACACCTAAATCTGTTTTTCCATTGTAAATATTTAAAGAAAAATAGTATAGAAAAATGATTCCTATTCCTAGCAAAATCATAAAGAGTAGTACACAAAATAAAACATTTGCACATATATACTTTTGTGCTGAAATAGAAGTATAACGTAGCATAGAGTTTTTTAGCATTTTTCGAAAAGACGATATACCTGTTAGAAGAATTGCAAATCCATTTATACTTAGTACGATAAAAAATATAATAATGATTATATCTTGCCTACCTGAAATTCTAACTCCTGAAACTCCTTTCATATTAAATAAAAGAATTAATGAAACTGTAATAAATCCGAAGTAAATAATGGCTATCTTTCTCTTATTACAATTATACAGATACCGAAAAAGCTGACTCATTTCCCATAGGCCTCCTTAAACAGCTCATGTACTGCTTTACCCTTTTGAAATCGTAGTTCTTCCACATTTTCATGCAATATTATTTCTCCATCTTTCAAAAAGATTACTTCATCAAATATATTTTCGATTTCTCTTATTAAATGAGTCGATATAAGCAGCGTACAATCTTCACGATAAAATTTAAGGATTAGCTCAAGTACATGTTCTCTAGAAACAAGATCAATCCCGCCAAGTGGTTCATCTAATACATATAACTTCGCTTTTCGAGAAAACGTTAAAATAATTTGCAGCTTTTCAACCATACCTTTTGATAATGCTGTAATTTTTTCTTCTAACGGTATTTTAAATTCTGCAATCGTATCTACCGCTTTTTGAATATCAAACTCTTTATAAAAATCTCGATAGAAAAATAATGCATCTTTTACAGTCATCCAATCATCAAAGACTGGCTTATCAGACATAAAAGAAACGATTTCTTTCGTCTCTAACCCTATTCTTTTACCGTTAATTGCTATGCTACCTTCTGAAGGATGCTGCAGCCCTGCAATCATTTTCAATAATGTCGTTTTCCCGCTCCCGTTATCTCCAACAAGCCCAACGATTTTTCCTTCTGTAATCTCTATGCTTAATTCCCGGATTACTGCTTTCAATCCGTATCGCTTCCATAGATTTTCTATTTTTAATAGCTCTGTCATTCGTTCTTCTCCCTTTTCTTATTTAATGAAGAACGAAGAATGGAAAGAATTTCTTCTTCGGAAAAACCTAAATTGTCCATTCCATCTATAAAAGAATGAAGTAATTCTTTCGCCATATCTTTTCGTAGCTCCATAATTTTCTCCCCTTCATTCGTTACATATCGCCCCATTCCTCTACGTGTTACAACAACTCCATCCCGTTCTAGTTCTTGAAATGTTCGCTGAATCGTATTTGGATTTACTTGTAATTCACTCGCTAATTCACGTACGGAGGGAATTTTATCGCCAGGCAATAAATGATCCGTTACAATTTCTTTCTTTATGCATTCCATTACCTGAATATAAATTGGTGTATTTGGAGAAAACTCGATTTTCATTTCTCCCCTCCTGTCTTAGTGTGTTAGTTAAATAGTACACTAAAACATATTATATGTAAATACTTACAAAAAATGTAATAAAAAGACAGTATAACTTTTCGTTACACTGCCTTCCTGTAATAAAATATAAGTAAATCTATTCTAATTATAGTTTCAATCGTTTGAATTCACATATAACCTTATACGAAATTTATTTTACTTTTACTTGAGTTAGCACAGATTTAAACGTATTAATAACTGTATCTACTTCTTCATAACTAATTGTAAGGGATGGTTCAATACGAATTGTTTTTGAGTTAATTAATGTTCCCGCAACAAGAATTCCTTGATCAAACATCGCCTTTGACACTTCATAACCAATCTCGTCTTTATGGAATTCAATCCCAATCATTAAACCTTGTCCACGAATTTCAAAGATTTTATCTTCGTGCCCTTCTGCTGCTTGTTTCAATCCATTTAAGAAATACTCCCCAACTTCCATAGCTCGTTCCGGTAATTTCTCTTCCAATAATACATGGATTGTTGCAATTGCAGCAGCACATGCAAGAGGATTTCCTCCAAATGTTGTTGTATGCATAAATGGATTTTCAAACCAACTCTTGAATACTGTTTCTTTCGCAACAATAGCTCCCGCTGGCATTACCCCTCCACCAAACGCCTTCGCAAGACAAATAATATCCGGCACAACATCATATAATTCTGCAGCAAACATTTTTCCTGTACGTCCCATTCCAGTTTGTACTTCATCAAAAATAAGGAGTGATCCAAACTCATCACAAAGCTCTCGTACTTGTTTCAAATAATTTTCTGGAGGTAAAATAATACCGCCCTCTCCTTGAATTGGTTCTAAAATAACTGCTGCAACATCTTCTCCTACTAATGCACATGTCTCAAATGTTTTTCTCATCATCTCAATGTCGCCAAATGGAACGTGACGAAAACCCGGAATCAATGGTAAGAATGGCTTACGGAACATTCCTTTTGCCGTTCCTGATAAGGAACCAAGACTCTTACCATGGAAGGCACGAGTTGTAGCAATGAAAGTTGTTCGTTCACTATACATTTTTGCTAGTTTTAATGCTGCCTCTACGCTTTCTGTTCCACTATTTGTAAAGAAGGAATATTTCAAATCACCAGGTGTAATGTCCGCTAAAATCTTTGCAAGCATTGCTCGAAGTGGATCCAGTAAATCCTGGCTGTGCAATGCTTGACGTTTTAATTGATCTGTCACAGCTTTTACCACTTTCGGATTACGGTGACCAACATTATAAATTCCAAATCCACCTAAACAGTCAATATATTTTTTACCATTAATATCCATGAAGCAAGATCCTTCATCTGACCATTCTACTGCTGCAAATTGTCCATCTTTTGTTACTGTTTTTCTATAAGCAAGAAAACCAGGGTTTACATGCTCTCTAAATCCGTCTACTGTTTCTTTTTGAATCCAGTTTGCCTCTTCTTCAGTAACCTTTTCTTTTTCAATTAACTGTAGTACTTTCGTAATATACTCATTTACATTTGAACCTTTTACATCTTGCTCATTCAATTTATTTTCTACGTTCGTTCCCATCTATTTCACTCCTACATTTTTTTTATTTGCAAACCAACCAATAGGTTCTACTTCTAGATTTATATTAATCTGCTTAATTTCTTGAAATTCTTCTAAACCAAACGTTCCTAGACTACGACCTATACCACTTTGCTTATATCCGCCCCAAGGTGCCTCATTATATGTTGGATGATAGCTATTAATCCACGTAATTCCTGCGCGAAGTTTACGAATCACACGCATTGCTTTTGCACCATCAACCGTAAATACACCTCCAGCCAAGCCATAGTCTGTACCGTTTGCCAACTCAATTGCTTCCTGTTCGTCTTTAAACTTTTGAATTACTACAACAGGACCGAAGATTTCTTCCTGGACAATGCGCATATCAGGTTTTACATTGACAAAGACTGTTGGTTCAATAAAGAAACCCTCACCTTTTCCATCCTCCATTATTCGTCTACCTCCGCAAGCAACGTTTGCACCTTCGTCTTTCCCAATTTCAATATAACGTAATACTTTTTCCATATGTTCTTGACTTACAAGTGGCCCCATTTCCGATTCTGGATTATCACCAGGTCCAACGTTAATTTGCTGTGCTCGCTCTACAAAACTATTAACAAATTTATCATAAATCTTTTCTTCTACAAGGATTCTTGATCCAGCTGAACATACTTGTCCGCTACCTGCATAAATACCGAATAGAGCATAATCAATAGCGGTCTCAAAATCTGCATCTGCAAAAATAATATTTGGAGATTTCCCTCCAAGTTCTAACGAAATCTTTTTCATATTATCTGCCGCTGTTCTCATAATGTGCTTACCTGTTTTTGTTCCACCTGTAAAGGAAATCATATCCACTTTATTACTCGCTGCAATTTCATTTCCTACTATTGGACCGGCCCCCATTACCATATTGGCAACACCTTTTGGTAGCCCGACTTTTTCAAGGATTTCGAATAGCTTTGTTGCAGTGATTGGTGTCACTTCAGAAGGTTTAAACACAATTGTATTTCCAGCTGCTAAAGCAGGTGCAATTTTCCATACACTCATCAATAGCGGATAATTCCATGGAACAATTAATCCACAAACACCAACTGGCTCTCTTACAACCATCGCTTGCATCGGATCGGCTACATGATATGTTTGACCATCTGGCTTTGTAATCAATCCGGCATAATAGCGAAAACAAGCCGCTGCATCTCCAATATCTCCTTCTGCCTCACGGTACGTTTTTCCATTATCCATTGTTTCAAGGTACACTAATTCTTCCATATTTTTATCAATTTCATCTGCTATTTTAAATAAATACGATGCCCTTTCAGCAGTGGATGTCTCTGACCAAATTCCGCTATCGAAAGCCGCTCTTGCCACTTCTATCGCGTATTTTGCATCCTCAATCGTTCCCTCAGGTGCATATGCTATACCCTTGCCATTCGCAGGGTTAATAATCGTTCTTTTCTCTTGATTACTAGACTCTATCCATTCACCGTTTACATACATTTTTAAATCTAGCACTATATTGAATCCTCCTTTATCGATCGTTTATATATTTATAAGCAAATTTCATGCCAATATTTAAAATTCAAAGGAATCATACATAAAGTGAAACTTTGATCAGTGGGGGTTTTGTTCATCCCCCACTGATTATTAGCCCTCACCAATCGGGCGTTTACAGGCCGCAGGGCTCCCACCTAACTTCTTTGCTCCACTTGAATTTTGAGGTGGGAGTTTTACTGCTCGCAAATAGCGGGATAAACTGACTATTTTCTTAAAAACAACAAACAATTTATGCATTTTCGCATACACTATTCCATTTTGCATAAAACGGAACGTTAATCATTTCCGCTACCGCCTTCATGCCCCCAGACTTGAACTCTAGAGAATATGTACATGCTGGGCGCACACAAAAAGGAGAAGTCTATGTGACCTTCTCCTTTTTTAGGAATAAGAGATGATATCAGCCGCTATCTCTTTTTCACTAACAATTTTTTGATATTTACGACTCACTGAAGATTGGCTGATTCCAAGAGCTTTTGCAGCCTTAGTCGTTGTTTTATACTGCTTCATTGCAAGTAAAATCAATTGTTCTTCTACAGAATGTAGTGCTTCTTGTAATGGCAATACTCTTGTAATAACTGGTTTTGATTTTTTAAAGTCATAACCAGGTGTTAAAAACTTACTAACAAACTCCGCTTCAATTACTGGATCGTCTGCTGATACGACTAAACGTTCAATCATATTTTGTAATTCACGCACATTTCCTGGCCATGAGTAAAACTCTAGTAAGCTAAGCGCATCTGGAGTTAAATGATAATTTTTATTATATTTTTCATTTAACTGTTGTAAGAAATGAAAGGCAAGTACCGGAACATCTTCCATTCGCTCTCGTAGAGGAGGAACTCGCAACGGAATTACATTTAGGCGATAAAATAAATCTTCACGGAACGTTCCAGATTCTACCATCTTTTCAAGACTCTTATTTGTAGCAGCAATAATTTGTACATTTATTTTCGTAGGTATTGTACTTCCAATAGGAATTACTTCTTGTTCCTGTAGGACTCTTAGCAATTTCACTTGCAAATGTAAAGGCATTTCTCCAATTTCATCTAAAAATAAAATACCTTGATCAGCCCGCTTAAAATATCCTTCTTTTCCATTTTTATCGGCTCCTGTAAAAGCACCTTTCGTATAACCAAATAGTTCACTTTCTAACAAAGTTTCTGGAATTGCACCACAATTTAATTTTAAAAATGGCTTTGAAGATCGGTTTCCAAGTTGATGAATTGCCTGAGCAATTACTTCTTTTCCGACGCCAGATTCTCCAGAAATAAGAACATTGGAAGAAAAATCTGCTATTTTTTTAGCTTGGTTAATAATTTGCTCCATTTTTGGACTACAGTAAATAAGCTTCTTAAGAAAACGATCTTTATTTTTAAAGTCATCTAACTCCTTCTTATATCGCTCTGATATCTTCTTTATTTCATGTAATTCCGTCTTCAATCTCGTCGCTTCGGTAATATCCCTTGATGCAATAATAATACGATGAAGCTCTCCGTTTTCATTAAATACAGGGTTTCCAACTGCTAATATTTTTCTTCCGCTTTTTGTTTCTTGTACAACTGATACCTTTTTTTGTTTTTCCAACACTAATCGCGTAACAGATGGACTAAATAATCCTTTCTTTTCTAAGTCTAAAAGATTTTTTCCTAAAAGGTCTTTCAAATTACTCCCCCAAAAATCATTGATAACAGTTTCACTATAACGAATTAATTCCCCTTTATGATTAACAACTAATATTTCATCATATATACTAGACAAGATTGCATGTAAATCTTCATTTAAATCCTTTATATATTCAATTTCCATCGCCATGTCCTCGACCATCGGCAAATCTTGCACAATAATAACCATTCCTTCAATACTTTGATCAAAGTTTGGAATCGGACTATAGTCAACTAATACACCCATCTCATTTGTGATTTGTAATTGATTCAAGATCGTTTTTCCCGTTGTAAATACGTTATTAATGTGCTTTTCGTTAAAAATCAGTTCTGCTGGTACATTCATAACTTTTTCAGGAGTCGATTTAATCATCTTCAAACCAGACTCATTGCAATTTACAATTTTCTTTTCACGATCTACTACAAAAATCCCCATTGGAATAGACGTTAAAATAATTTTCAATATATCAACACTCTGATTTTCTTGTTTAAATAGTTCTGCAAAAACATCCTCTCTTCTTATATATCCTGTTAGCTCATCTATTTCATTTTTTACTATCGCAATCGGCGCTCCAATAATTTGAAAAAGAGCTGTTAAAGAAATATCTTTACTAAGATGACATATTGTATCTAGTGAAACAGCATTTGAAAGCAATACCTTAGCAGTTAATCCCTTACTATTTGATAGCAGATCCTTCACATGAACGTATGCAAATAATTTCTCCCCTCTTTTTAAAAATAGAAAAGATTCTTTTATATTTTCAACATCTATATTCCATTCCTTTTCAGATTGATCGATAGATAGAGAAACAATAGGTCTAATTTTTTTATGAGCAATGGAAAACATGCTGCTATTCCTCCTTTGAACTATATAATTTGTATTGTATCATTAAATACAGATTTTTTTAATTAATCTGAAAATAAAGCGTTTTTTTCTTTACTTAATAAAAAAAGGAAGATGAACGCCTCCATCTTCCTCATTGTTCGATTATTAATCACTACCATTAACGAAAAGATCTTCTTGAATATAAGCTAATACCATGCCTGGAATTACTTTATCTCCTGCCTCTACTTCTAAAGATTGAACTTCTCCGCTACATCCCATCTTAATTACTTCCAGTTTACCATTCATATCTTTAATAGAGAATAATGGCTCCCATTCATAAATTCGAGAATCCTTATTAATAGACACTTTTTCAATTATTCCATAACATGGGCTCGTAATAATATCATAATACACAATCAATCATCCCTTTCTTTTATTCTATTAATATTGTTCTTCTAACCTTTGTGACTGAAAACACCCCGCTTTTATATTTTTACTAATTGTACAAAGCAATAATTGTGCCAAATGAAAATACCATATTGACCATCATTTATCAGCCATCCTCCCTAGACTTGCCCCTCTTCCTTATGAATCGTTGAATGAATTATGCAATACTGCATGATTGCCCAATCTTCAAAGCAAAAAACATCGGATCCATTCCCGATGTCTTTTTCCTTTTTATCCCGCTATTTGTGGGCAGTAAAACTCCCACCTCAATATTCGGCTGGAGCAAAGAAGTTAGGTTGGAGCCCCACTGATTATAGTTTCACTTTATATTTCCTGTACTTCTTCAAAATGCATTTGCGGAGGAGCTGAACGAAACATCTTCGTAATATATAGAAGGTACCCAATTCCAATAGCAGCCCAGCCAAGTCCCAAAATAAGTGAATGGATATTGAGGTTAAACCATAGTACCGCTACAGTAGCAGCACCTAAAATAGGCATAACTAAGTAATTTAAGAAATCTTTTATCGTTTTATATCTTTTTTGCTTGATTATATAGTAAGAAATTACAGACAAATTAACAAATGTAAATGCAATAAGCGCTCCAAAGTTAATAAGAGATGCTGCTGTTTCTAAATCAATAAATATAGCGAAGAGCGAAATAATTCCTACAAAAATAATATTATATACAGGAGTTCGCCAGCGAGGATGAATGTATCCGAATATTTTCTTCGGAATTACATTATCTCGCCCCATTACGTATAATAATCGAGATACACTTGTATGAGAAGCTAAACCGGACGCAAGTGTCCCCATAAGGGTTCCTACTAAAAAGAAAGCTTGAAATAATTTCCCGCCAACATATAGTGCAATTTCTGGAGATGCTGATTCTTGATTTTTAAATACAGATGTATCTGGAAACATAGATTGTGTAAAATACGTAGTAGTAATGAATAAAACTCCACCGATTAAAGCAGTAAGAAAAATAGCTCGAGGAATTGTTTTCTTCGCGTTTGGTGTCTCTTCTGAAAATGTAGTTACTGCATCAAAACCTAAAAACGAGAAACAAAGAATTGTCGCACCTGCAACTAACGGTGATATTTGTATATCTGATTGAAAAAACGGCTGAATGGAAAAGATTTCTCCTGTTCCCTCTCCCGATAATAAGCCTTTTATAACTAGAAAAACAAACACGGCCATTACTAACACCTGAAATATTACTAAAAAAGTATTGAAATTAGCAGTAGCATTTACGCTAATCATGTTTATTAATGTAATCAGGAGAACAAAGCCAATGACCCATACCCAATTAGGAACACTTGGGAAAAATGCTGACATATAAATTCTCGTTAATAGTGCGTTCACCATTGGTAGAAACAAATAATCCAATAATGCGGACCATCCAACAAGAAACCCAAGCCTTGCACTAATTGTCTTCTGTGTATACGTATAAGCAGATCCTGCGGTAGGAAAAACCTTTACCATTTTGCCGTAGCTTGCAGCGGTAAACAACATCCCTGCTAATGCAATAAGATAAGCTCCTGGAACATGACCACCCGTTTTTTCAGAAACGATTCCAAATGTATCAAACCCAACCATCGGTGTCATATACCCGACCCCTAGCATAACAATTGACCAAAGCCCTAATGAACGTTTTAAACCAACTACTTTTCCCACCTATCATTCCTCCTACTTTCTCTATCTAATTTCCATTTAAAAATCGACAGTTAAAAGGAAGCGTTTTCAAATAACTATATATCACACCGAATATTACCTCCCTTTTCTTTACTTTTTAAATATTCATGCAATTTTTAAGCCAAAATTTCTAGCATTTAAAAATTCAATAGTAAAAAGAACGTATAGGTGGAGTTTGGTCTCATTTCTTCTCATTTTTTATTCATTTTGGCATAAGTTATTCAATCTCTCATACGACTAAATATGAAAAATAAAACTTTAATCCTTGTTTTTTTATTCCCACTTCCTCAAAAATTGGGCTTTTACAAGATTAAAATATTTCCATGAAATAATAACATTATGTAAACTATTCATAGCAAAAAAGCTGTCTTTTCTATAAAGACAGCTTTTCTATAACACTATATTAAAAATTGAATACGAAGTCATCGTCTGCTAACTTTTCAACATTCGTTGCTTTTACGTAACCATTTCCTTTTACAGAGAAGAAGTCATGGTTTTTCGTATCTGTACGTAAACCATTTAAAACGATTGGATTAATTTCTTCTTCTTCAAACTTCGGCTCAAGCCCTAAGTTCATAAGTCCTTTATTCGCATTGTAACGAACGAAACGATTTACATCCTCTACAAGACCGATAGAAGTGTAAATTTCTTCTGTATATGCCAATTCAATTTCATACAGTTTCATTAATAACTCTTGCGTTTCCGTTTGTACTTCTTGTTGCTCTTCTGCAGAAAGTTCCGCGAAGATTTGTTGTGCTAAAATACCAACGAATACGCCGTGAATTGACTCGTCACGAATTATTAAGTTAATAATCTCACCACTTGCCGTCAATTTGCCTTGACCTGCTAAGTAAAGTGGATAGAAGAACCCACTATAGAATAAGTAACTTTCTAAGAACACACTTGCTACCATTGCCATGTATAACTCTTTTTTCGTTACTTCAGGCTTTAATAAACGACGATAGTAACTAGTAACAATACCAGCTTTTTTCTCAAGTAATGGATGGTTATCTACCCATTCAAAAATATCATCAATTTCTTCTTCAGTAGCTAACGTTGTGAAAATATGGCTGTAACTCTTCGCATGTACTTCTTCCATAGCGCCCATGAAAGCTAATACACTTTTCGCTTGTAAATTTTCAAGATGAACAAGTACAAGAGGCATCCCTTCGCCGCCTTGTTTCGTATCTAAAAGTGTTAAACCACCTAATACACGCTTATAAGCAATTTGTTCTTCTTTTGATAATTGTGCCCAAGTATTTTTGTCAGAAGACACTGCGATTTCTTCTTCTGTCCAAAACTGAGCGATGTTTTGCTTCCAAAACATTAAACTAAAATCATCTTCTTTTTTGTTCCAGTTTACCGCACGCATTAAATCGCCCCTTCTCTAAATAAACATAAAAAATTGATAACTAAGCATGAGCAGGGTTCAGAAAAACCCTGCTCATAATGTCTCACTTTTTATATTAAACGGTACAAGCCACGCACTCTTCCACGCTTAATTTACGTGTTCTCGTATAATAAAGACTCTTCAAGCCTTTTTTATGTGCATAAATGTAGTAACGTGCTAACTCACGTGTTGAAATATCACTATTAACATAAAGAATGGTACTAATTCCTTGGTCAATATGTTCTTGAACTTCTGCGATTAAATCAATTAATTTAAACTGATTCATATCGTAAGAAGATTTATAGTACCAGAACGTATCTTTTGATAAATACGGCATTGGATAATATGTTGTCGCATTCGCATACGTTCTTGATTCAATTTGACTTACGATTGGCATTACGCTTGAAGTTGCATTTTGAACGTAACTGATCGATTGTGTCGGAGCGATTGCAAGACGATATGAGTTGTATAAACCATTCTTCTGTACTTGCTCTTTTAAACTTGTCCAATCTTCTTTTGTTGGAATATGAATTCCTTCAAATAATTGCTGAACTGTTTCAGTTACTGGGCTGTAATCTGTCGTTTCATACTTTTCAAAGTATGTGCCGTTTGCATAATCAGACTTATCGAAGTCTTTAAATGTTTCCCCTTTTTCTTTAGCGATCTCCATACTTTTCTCAATCGAGTAGTAATTTAACATCATAAAGAATGTACGAGCGAATTCTTTCGCTTCAGCACTTTCATAAGCGATTTTATTTTTTGCTAAATATCCATGTAAGTTCATTGCTCCAAGTCCAACTGAATGAAGCTCATCATTTGCTTTTTTCACAGTTGGGGCATTCGGAATGATCGTCATATCAGAAACAGCTGTTAAAGCTTCCATTCCCGCATGAACTGCTTCACGAATTTCTTTATTTTCCATTACGTTTACGATATTTAACGATCCTAAGTTACAGTTAATATCACGACGGATAATGTCTTCTGTACCGTAATCATTTATTTCAGAAGTTTCTTGAAGCTGGAAGATTTCTGTACATAAGTTCGACATCTTCACAGTTCCAATATCCTTCAGTGGATGTTGGTTATTTGCATTTGATTTAAACATTAAGTATGGGTAACCAGACTCAAGCTGAATCATAGCAATTTTAATAAGCATATCACGCGCACTAATATCTAGTGGCTTCTTCTTCACTTTCGGATTGCTCATTAATTCATCGTACATTTCGTCGATATCTATATCATCTAAATGTTTTCCGTACTCTTTAAATACTGTATAAGGCGCGAAAACATGGAAAGGTTCGTTTTTCTCAGCAAGCTCAAAGAACTTACTTGGAATGATAATTCCGATTGATAGAGACTGAATACGGCTCTTCTCATCGGCATTTATTTTTTTTGTATCAAGGAATTCAATAATATCCCAATGGAAAATGTTTAAATATACTGCACCTGCACCTTTTCGTTGCATATTGTTACTCCATATCGTTAAAACGTATGGGGGATAGTCATTTCTGCTACCCTCTCTATATCGCTATAGAGTCCAGACCATATCTTCTTCTCACCAAATTTTTTATCTAACCATGTATCATATGTTCGATGCACATGAATATGGCATGAGTTACAGAGGGGTAATAAATTCATCATAAAGTTTGCTTGCTCAATACTTTCAAAGAAACGAAACGGAATAATGTGGTGTAAATTTAATGTATTTATATCGTATTTACTTAAACACCTTTGAATTTGGTTGGTTTGAGAAGCCAGGTTCGAGCTACATAGTCTCCTATATAGCCACTTGGTCGTTGAACCTTCTCCTTATCTAATAGATTTAGGAGCTCGGCTGCTGATTTCCTGCAATCTTGGATTTTCAGGGGTCGCTACGTAATTTCTTCGTAGTATCCTACCTCGATATACTCAGGCGTTCCAGCAATTGACCCGGTTTTATAGTTGAGCCATAAAGTTAACCCAACTGATTCGCATATGAAAACGAATCTTCAAGTAATTTCATAACAGGTACTACACCACTTGCGGCGTTATCAATACCTTTAATTTGCTCGCCACGTGCGCGTAGCTTAGATAAGTTTAAAGCTACTCCCCCACCGATTTTCGATAATTGCATTGCAGTATTAATGTTAAAGCCGATTGAATTTAAGCTATCATCCATCTCTAACAAGAAACAAGACACCATTTCTCCTCTTCTGCTTCTTCCCGCATTTAAAAAGGTTGGTGTCGCTGGTTGGTAGTTTTGTTTTACAATCATGCTTGCGAAGTGTTTTGCCTTCGCAACATCACCGCGTCCTAAGTATAATGAAACAATTGCTACACGATCTTCATAGCTTTCTAAGTATTGTTTTTGATCATTCGTTTTTAACGCATAATCTTTATAGAACTTAGATGCTGCCATATAAGATTGGAACTCGAAGTTTTCACCATAAGCGATGTTATAAACTCCTTCTACTTCCTCCAAGCTATACTCGTCCAGAACGTTGTAATAGTAATCATGTTCTTTCATATACTCCATTCGCTCTGCCACGCTATTAAAATGAACGGTATTCTCTCTAGCTTCTTCCATAAAGACTTCTAATGCCTCTTTATCTTTATGAAGCTGATAAAAACCGTCCTGCATTTGCGTGATTTCATTATTCAGTTCAATGTGTCGCAATCTCCCGCACCCTTTCTTTAAAATATTCTACATCATTATTTGTTCCAGATAACTCAAATTTTGATACAATAGGCACTTCATATTTAGTAGAAATTTTGTCAGCACTTGCACCAAACATGTCTCCCCAATTACGATTGCCACTTGCAGATACGCCTTTTAATTTTTCATTATTGCGTTCTAAAAAGTCTAAAACACGTTCCGGTACATTTCCAAAACCTGTTGTATACGTAATAAGAATAAAGTCTTCATCTAATACTAGAGCTTCATCAATTTGAACGGCCGGCATATTTAATTTGTGGATGAAACGCTTCACGTTTCCTGTCATAGAATCATATGCAACTAACATTTCCGACCCTCCCTCTCCAATCTATATTCTCTGTATGTCGTTTCTTGATTTCTCTATATATTGTATTACGTTTCAAAATAAGACACAAGATATATGTATAAATTCTTTCTTTTTTTAACTTTTACTTTTCGACATGACCGTCGATTTTTTTCAATACAAAGACTATGAAACAACATTCTAAAACTCATGTCAATAAAGTGCTTTTCAAAAAACTTGTCAACGAATTTAACCTTATTTTTAAAAAAGTTAGCAATATTTTTTGTCATAAAACAGTAAATGCTGGAGTAATATATTTCTCCAGCATCACGCAAAAAAGAACAGACCTTAAACGATAATCTGTTCCAAAAAACGATTACATTTATCAATTTTACTTTATTAAATATCATACATACTCTTTCGTTCCTCGTTACATACTAAAAGATAACTATTATAGAAAAAGATTATTATTATGGAACTTCAATTTTTTTATGAAAAAAATCATTCAGGCTGCTCAATACGCAAAATATCTTTTACAAATATATGATGTGGATTCTCATCTTTATCGAGCATTGTACATACAGGAGCTTCTTCATCAAAGTATACGATCATTCCTTCTACGTACTGATATGTATGTTGAACTTGTACAGTTACTTTAATTTCTACTGCTTGCTCATATGCTCTTTTTATTTTCTGAAGCATTTTTGCTGAACATTTTCGTTTCTCTGGATACATAACCATTCCCATAAACTTATTCCCAGCTCTATCTTTCCACATGTAATCCCAATGTGGCAATATGCCTTGTTTAAAATCCCCCATAATTCTCCTCTCCTCTATCTTCTCTATTTATGAACGTGGTGTTTCTGAATATGTATAAATTACCTGTCCACCGCGCTGTGCGTTCCCGATAATATGTTTAAAATCTTCTCGATTTACAACAACTTCTCTGAACGTATAAAATACATCTTTCGTCGCAACATACTCCTTTATTTCACCATTTTTCAGCTGATCCAAAATTGTATTTGCTAATTGTTCATCCATGTATTTCACCTCTCTGCAATAGTTTATTTTATCGCATCTTCTATAGGTCGACAACGGTAAAATTATCCCTTTATTATTATGTAATTCACTTTCATTATTTTTATATCTATATCACTTTATTATATTTGCACTAAATATCATATACTAACATAGCTACTTCTCTATATCAAACTTTTTGACACTCTGTATAACAAAGTTCCAAGCCACTGTTTGTTATTTTATTTTATGCTACAATATACACATAGAACTAGGAGGGATACTATGATTCGGAAAGCAAAAAAGACAGATGCGGTAGGAGTAGCACCTTTACTATATGACGCTCTGCACGAAATTGCTGAAAAAATCACTGGTAGCACAATTGAAGCAAAAGTACTACTAGGACTTGAAACATGGTTCGCAAAAGAAAATAATCGATTGAGCTATGAAAACTGTTTAGTGGCTGAACAAGATGGAAAGGTAGTTGGGGTTATTGTCGTTTATCACGGTAGTGACACTGAACAACTTGATGCACCAATCGTACACTACTTAAGAGAACTACACGAAGACGAATCCATTACGTTAGAAAAAGAAGCTGAACTTGATGAGTATTATATTGACACGTTGTCAGTTTCAAATATGTACAGTGGACGTGGCATTGGCTCTAAATTAATCGATGCAGCTGAACTTCATGCAACTGAAAAAGGGCATGAAAAAATCGCCTTACTTGTTAATTTAGAAAACAAACGCGCTTTTTCACTATATGAAAAACTTGGTTATAAAGAAGATAAAACCGTTATGCTCGTTGGTGAACCGTATGCCCATCTCATAAAACCATTACGGTCATTGGTTTCTATATCTTAAAAGGACAATTCTTTTTTACTTGTTATGTAGAGAAAGAGGCTGCCAAATGGACAGCCTCTTTTAAATTAATTTTGTATTTAATACATTTCCATCCATCGCCTCATGAAATGTATACGTTGTACATCCCCATGGCTTCCTATGGAAAATAGGCGAACCAGACCATCCCATTGCCCTCAGTTCAGTCCCAATCATCGCATTAAAATAACTATGACCTACAAGGGCAATACGTCCATGTACGAGCGCATAGCGGTGCAACATATTAGCAGCTTTCCTTGCTCTTTCTCGTACTTCCTTATAAGACTCAACCTCTTTACTATAACCAACTATCCATCGTGTACGTCCAATAAACATCCATACATTCGGTTTACATTTCAACCATTTTGGAGCATAAAAACTCGTTGGAATTTCAGCTTCCCTAAAAAGAGGATTTTGCACAAAAGATAGGGAATCCAATAACTCAGCCGCTGACTGTACAGCACGCCTTTGATCACTCGTTACAACCAGTTTCGCTGATTCAATTGCCTCAATTGTTTCAATTGGTATAGGAGTTTCTTTTACTGTAGTCCCTAAATCATATTGCTTCATCCATTCACGAAATGAAATAATTGTCATTGGCTCTATAGTACCGTCCAAACGACCATGACGAATAAAAGAAATTCGCATTCTTTCCACTCCCCATTCATCACTTACGAACTATATTACGTACTATTTCTTATTGCCATCATACCATGCATAAAAAGAAAGTTATATATCCCCACCACTATCATGTGTTATCGAAGTGTGCACACCATCCAGTCCATCAAAATATGTAGTTGTTTCATGGTGACGCACTTTCTTTAACTGTATATATGAAAATAAAAATAATAAAATCGCTATAAAGCTCCCCACAATTTCAAACATCATTTTCCCGCCCCTAATTTCTCCCACTTTAGTAGGTTATTGTATCTTTCATTATACTCCTATATAAAGATGTATGCACTTTCATCATTCCTCTCCTAAACAATATTTTTTACATATTTCCTTACAAAAAGTGAATATTTTTCGAATTTTTACTTTGGAAACATTTACAAAGTAGTAAATATAGTTCAAAATAAGAGGAAATAAAAAAGCCCAAATTATTCTTTTTTTGGGAAAACTGGAACAAGGAGAGTTGCTTATGCAAATCGCAGAAACTGGAGATATCATTGAATTTAAAGGTGGAATGCAAGGCCGTGTTCAAAAGGTAAATCAAAACTCCGTTATTGTTGATATAACAATTATGGAGAATTTTAGAGAACTAGATATGGAACCTCTTACAGTTGTAAGCCATAAAAACTATACTGTCATTAATCAACATGCATAATATAATAGAAAGAAAGGATCTGTATATCATACAGATCCTTTCTTTCTATATTAACGATTATCGATCTTTTCTGGATATAAATCGTGATTCATCATACGGTAGTCTGCCATTTTCTCATACTTAGTTCCTGGGCGGCCGTAGTTACAGTAAGGATCGATTGAAATACCACCACGTGGTGTGAATTTCCCCCATACCTCAATATAGCGTGGATCCATTAATTTAATTAAATCATTCATAATAACGTTCATGCAATCTTCGTGGAAGTCACCATGATTTCGGAAGCTAAATAAATATAGCTTTAAAGATTTACTCTCTACCATTCTTTGTTCTGGAATGTAGCTAATATAAATTGTTGCAAAATCTGGTTGTCCTGTTTTCGGACATAAACTTGTAAATTCAGGACAATTGAATTTTACAAAGTAATCACGGTTTGGATGGTTATTATCAAATACCTCTAAAATTCCCGGGCTATATTCAAATAAATATTTTGTATTTTGATTTCCTAATAATGTTACATCTTTTAAATCTTCATCTAATCTTCCTGCCATTTTAAACATCCCTTCTCATTATACCCCTCGTTTATTTCCCCATACTAACGCATGAAGCTGAGGCAGTACTTTCGCATCATTCATTTCTTTACAATTCACAGCTTTTTCAATAAGCCATTCATATTTTTCTAATAAGTTTTTTATAAGCACCGCATCATCCACTGTTTTCGTATCATCATTTCCTACTTGTAAGAAAAATGGTACATTCGGATAACGCTCGTGCATCTTAACTGCATATTCAAAATCTTGATCATCGAATACTACTACTTTTAAACTAAAATCTTTCTCTGCTAGTTTATGAATAACAGAATCTAACATCTGAAAATCTGTTTTCATAGCTGAACTTGGTGGTTTTGGAGAAATCGTTACCTCATCAATTTGAAGCAACCAATCTTGCCATTTACTCCCTTGCGTTTCTACCGCTGTTCGCATTCCATTCTCCTTTAATATAGAAAGAAGAAATTGCATATTTTTCAGCAAAACAGGATTTCCACCCGAAATCGTAACATGAGAAAAATTTTCTCCCCCAATTTCTACAAGCTCATTCCAAATGTCTTCCGGTGTCATTTGTTTAATTTGATCTTTGGCCGATCCATCCCATGTAAAAGCAGAATCACACCAAGCACAGCTATAATCACAGCCCGCTGTACGGATAAACATTGTCTTTTGTCCTACAACCATCCCTTCTCCTTGAATGGTCGGACCAAATATTTCTAAGACGGGGATTTTACTCATCGAGCATCCACTCCCGTCTTACTTCCGCATAACTAGTTGGCGTCTCAAAAAGACGAACAAATTCAACACGAGCTCCCTTGTATTCGTTCGCACGATTATCTTTCGTTAATGCTTCTGCCATCTTTTCATAAATCCAAACAACCATATTTTCAGCAGTCGTATTCATTTCTGGCAATGTTTCGTTTAAATAACGATGATCTAAATAAATTTCTATTTCATTTTTCCAAATTTCTTTTATATCTCCAAAGTCAATTGCAAGGCCTATTTCATTTACATATCCGCTAATTCCAAATACGACTTTATATGTGTGACCATGTAAATTTTTACATTTCCCTTCATAGCAGTGTAAATGGTGCGCTGCGTCAAATGTAAATTCCTTGCTGACCATTACTCTTTTATTATGATATTTGAGTTGTTCACGCTGAATATCCTTGTCCATTTTTTGCAAATTTTCTACGATGCGAAATCCAAAAAAGTTATCCATTATTTGCTCGCTCCTTCGCGTTCTTGTAGATACGTATCTAATCCTGCTTTACGAAGTTGACATGCTGGACATTCACCGCAACCATCACCAATGATTCCGTTATAACATGTTAATGTTTTTTCTCTAACAAACTCAAATGCTCCAAGTTCATCAGATAATTTCCATGTCTCTGCTTTATCAATCCACATAAGTGGTGTATGAATAACAAACGGATAATCCATAGATAAATTTAATGTAACGTTTAATGATTTCACAAACACGTCACGACAATCTGGATAACCACTGAAATCAGTTTCACATACACCCGTTACAATATGACGTGCTCCAACTTGTTTTGCTAATACAGCCGCAAATGATAAAAATAGTAAATTTCGTCCATCTACAAATGTTGATGGCAATTCACCTTCTTCATGTGTAATCTCCATATCCGTTCTCGTTAACGCATTTGGAGCAAGTTGATTTAATAAACTCATATCTAGTACCGTATGTTTAATTCCTAACTCTTTCGCGATTTCCGCTGCACAATCAATTTCTAACTTATGACGTTGATTGTAATTAAACGTTACAGCTTCCACTTCTGCAAACTGTTGTATTGCCCAAAATAAACATGTTGTACTATCTTGTCCACCACTAAAAACAACAACTGCTTTTTCTTTTTTCATTTCACTCATTCTCCTTCTCTACTACGAATAAGAAGAAAGAACGTTCTTGAACTGTCACAATAAAAAAACAAAACAATACCTAATGATATTGTTGTTTCCATAGTTTTTTATAGAGGGAGTTCGCGAACCTCTCCCATGCAGTGCACGGAATTTCTTCTTTCATTGACAAAGATTATTGTAACATATTGTATACTACCAGAAAAAATTTCTGATTTTTTCCGCTATTTCATATTTCATTTCTTTCATTTTATAGTATGATTAATTTAATGTGAGAAGAGAGGAGGCATCCCACTGAAACTCTTTATTATTTATCTCTTTTTAAATATATTATCCATCCTTGTTACAATGCTTGTATATCATTTATTTTGGAATCAAAAAGGGAAACGCTCTCCTAAATTAAATTCAGCTATATTTATTGTATTATGTTGCCTCGCTACCATACTATGTATCACTTTCGCAGCAAAAACAAATTATGGATTTCAATTTGATATGCGTCATATCGTATTAATTGTCGGTACATTAACAGGAGGTCCTATTGCCGGTGCTTCCATCTTAGCTGTATTAAACATATACCGCTTTTTATTAGGAGGAATAGGTGTTTTCCCATCCGTTATCGCTTCAGTTCTAGTATTCATTGTTCTACTATTAACATACAAACTGTTTAACCGAAGTTCTAATCGTATAAAAATAGCACTCGCTATCTTTTACAGTCTCATATTCGGATTTGGCTGGATACCATTTTTCCTTTCAGAGGTTACAAATCCGGCAGATTATATACCGCATATTATCGTGTACGAACTATGTACGATGCTTGGTACAATCCTTATTTTATATTTGCTACACATATTACAAACGCAAGTTCGTCTCCAACATGAACTTATGAATGCTGAAAAATTTCATTTAATCGGTGAAATGGCAGCTTCTATCTCTCATGAAATTCGCAATCCTTTAACTTCAACGAAAGGATTTTTGCAACTTTTACAGTCAGATACATGTTCTGAGAAGGAACGAAAATTATATATCGACATAGCCATTAACGGTATCGAACAAGCAAATCATGTTCTTACAGACTACTTAACTTTTGCAAAACCGAGTATTGAAAAAGAACAACAATTACAAGTAGAGGAAGAATTACTCCATGCGTTATCTTTAATTACACCTCTCGCCAATTTAACAAATGTTCGTATACATTACATAAAACAAAGTACATCTTTCTTTATAGCTGGTGAAAAGCAAAAGTTGAACCAATGCTTATTAAATATTTTAAAAAACTGTATTGAGGCTATGCCTAACGGTGGTGACCTTATTCTTACATTAGTTCCAGACCATAAACATATACAATTATATATAAAAGATACAGGTATTGGTATGGATCAAGAACAAGTAAAACGCCTCGGGTCACCTTTCTACTCGACGAAAGAAAAAGGGACCGGACTCGGGATGATGGTCGTCTTCAGTGTTATTCAAGCAATGAATGGAAAGGTTAATATTATTAGTGAAAAAGGAACAGGTACAACATTTTTATTAACTTTCCCGATCATACAAAAAACGTGATGAAGTTCATCACGTTTTTTCTGTTCCTTCAACTAATTCTGCAAAAGCTTTCACCTTTCCATGCGGCTTTTGATTTTCTTTCCGAGCTTTCCAAGCGCGCTCTTCTTCTCTCTTTTTCTTTGACATACTTTTCAACTCCTTTTTCTCTTCCTCATGTAGTATTCCAAAATAAGAAATAAAACTATGCATGAGTAAAAAAGGAAAAGAAGCGGCGAACCGCTTCTTTT
The DNA here is from genome assembly GCF_042136375.2 of Bacillus altaicus. Taxonomy (NCBI): domain Bacteria; kingdom Bacillati; phylum Bacillota; class Bacilli; order Caryophanales; family Bacillaceae; genus Bacillus; species Bacillus altaicus. The sequence continues at coordinate 4,103,106 of NZ_CM143394.1, forward strand.
CCTTTTTCCTGCTATTTGAGAGCAGTCCAATTGTTGCGGACTAATAATCAGTGATATGCCCCTGATTAAAGTTTCACCTTACCGCTGTAAAATTGCATGTTTCGCTTCTTTTAGCTGTGTAAGATGTCTTTGTTCGTGTAAATCCAGAAATTGAACCCATTGATATAAATTCAAATCATTAAAAATAGGATGTTTTAATCCATTTTCAAATAATTCTTTTTCATCTATCACACTATGAAGTGCATGAAATAATTCTTGTCGTGAATGTTCTAGTAATTGAATTCCTTGCAGTTTTTTCATTAATGTTTCTGTTGGTTTCATTTGTTGAGGAGCTTCCCGTTTATGTGTGCGATCAAGCGTAAGTTGGAGGTCTTTAAATGGAGCAAGTTTTCTTTCTTTTTTTTGCAAAGCATATACAAGGGCAGATGTGACAGACTGTTCAACTAAATGCAAATGATGCAAAATTTGAATAATACTCCATTTATCACGGCGTGGCTTTACATTCACCTCTGTATCATTTAACATTTCAATTTCTGATAACAGCGTGCTTCGTGTAGACTGTAATGAGTGGACTAAAGTTTCTAAACTAACATCCATATTAGATTGAAGCATAGTGCTTTCCCCCTTTTGTTGGTGAAAAGGGGCGCTCCCCATTAGAAACACCCCTTAAATAATTCTGAATTTTCTTTTATTATCTCATCATTCTTCCATTATGTCGATGTTAAACATGTGAAAAAAGTGCATGTTTTTTACAATTTTGTGTCGTCAACAGCACGTAACCACGCCTCAATTTCTGTAATTACACTTTTTACACACCCTTCAGCGAATGGTGATGTTAAATTTGCAACTTCTACTAATTCTAAGAATGATTTACTTCCACCTTGTTGACAAAGATTCACATAATCTTCCCAAGCCTCTTGTCTATTATCTCTTGCACGTTTCCAAAATTGCAGTGCACAAATTTGAGCTAACGTGTAGTCAATATAATAGAACGGTGAGCTATAAATATGGCCTTGACGTTGCCAGAAACCACCACGCTCTAAATAATTATTATCTTCATAATCACGATGTGGTAAATACTTCTTCTCTATGTTACGCCATGCTGACTTACGTTCTGCTGGCGATGCTTCTGGATTTTCATATACATAATGTTGATATTCATCTACAGATACACCGTACGGTAAAAATAGAAGTGCTGAACTTAAGTGTGAGAAGTAATATTTATCCGCATCTTCTTCAAAGAATAACTTCATCCATGGCCATGTAAAGAATTCCATACTCATTGAATGGATTTCACAAGCTTCATATGTTGGCCAATTATATTCTGGAATTTCATACTTACGACTTTCATATACTTGGAAAGCATGACCAGCTTCATGTGTTAATACATCAATGTCACCAGACGTTCCATTAAAGTTTGAGAAGATGAATGGCGCTTTATAATTCTCGATATATGTACAATATCCACCACCAGCTTTTCCTTTTTTCGCAACTAAATCTAATAAATCATTATCGAGCATGAAATTAAAAAATTCATCTGTTTCAGCTGATAATTCTTTATACATCGTTTTCCCGTGATTAATAATCCAATCGGCATCGCCTTTTGGAGTTGGATTACCTGTAGCAAACTCAAAGTTTTCATCATAATAAGCGAGCTTTTCTACACCAATGCGTGCTTTTTGTCTATTTCTTAACTCGGTTGCAACCGGAACGATATAATCTAATACTTGCTGACGATAGTTCGCTACCATTTCAGCATTATAATCTGTACGATACATTCTTGCATATCCTAATTCAACAAAGTTTTTAAAACCAAGTGTTTTTGCAATTTTCGTTCTCACTTTAACAAGTTCATCATAAATACGATCTAACTCTTCCTCATTCTCAGCTAAAAATCCGTAGTATGCTTCACTTGCTGCTTTACGTTCGCTTCTTTCTTTTCCTTGCATAAACGGAATAAGTTGCGATAATGTTCTCTCTTCTCCTGCAAAATCAATTTTTGCAGATGCTAATAACTGTGTATATTGTGAAGACAATTTATTCTCTAATTGTAAATCTTTCACTACTTCATCTGAATATGTTTTTAAATCACATTCAGCTAGAGCAAATAATTGCTTTCCATAATACGCTTCTAATTCTTCACGGAATGGAGAATTAATTAACGCCTTATAATATTTTGTTCCATAGCCTTGTACAACTGGTGAGTATTCATCAAAGAAATCTTGCTCTTCCTTATAAAAAGCATCTGTCGTATCAACAGAATGGCGAATGTAACAAAGATTCCCCATTGTACCAAAATCATTACGAATTTCATTAATTGAATTAATTACTTGTTGCTGTTCTTCAAGCGTTTTTGCCTTATCGAATTTTTCTAAAGCAACAATAAACTTCTCTTTTAATTCTTCAATATTTGGCCGTTTATATTCATAGTCTTTAAATGACATGAACGAGCCCCCTCTCCATTATATGCATCATTACTATAATTCAATGCTTACTTACAAATCTCCTCTTATTCTTCAGCAAAATGCGGTAGATGATGTCATGAATATATGCACACAAAAAAGCCTTGGATTTCTTTATCCAAAGCTTCTTTGGAACATATCATCATTTTTCATACTTTCCAATTTTTTTTAATAGATCAAGTAATTCATCCTTCTCATCCTTCGTTAACATTTCAAAAGACTGATGTATAACTTGCTCATGGCCTGGAAAAATAGAAGCAATAAAGCTCTCTCCAGACTCCGTTAATTGCGCATAAATAACACGCCTATCATTTGGGCATGGAATTCGTTTTACAAGCCCTTTTTTCTCTAGCTTATCTACAACGTATGTAATGCTGCCACTAGCTATTAAAATACGCTCACCGATTTGCTGAAGTGGTTGGCCTCCTTTATGATATAGTAATTCTAATACAGCAAACTCAGTTGGATTTAATCCGTTACTTTGTATGGATTTATTTGTAGTATCCATAACAGAACGATGTACACGGGATAATGCAATAAATACTTTTAAAGATTGAGAAATGTCTTCTCGTTCATTATTTGATGTCATACCATTTCAACCCTTCACTTAAATTCTCCGCAACAAAAAGAAAAGCAACGTAGCGCTTCATTACAACTGCCGAATGAATATTCACTCATCCCTTTTCCTTTCCCTAATGTAATGCAAATGATTCTTGAATAAAAACATGACAATTTTAACATAGTTTATATATAATGATAATAAAAAAAGAAGGAGTACCAAATTTGAAAGTCAAATTACAAAGCATAGTTTTTTACATACTGCTTGTTATACTGCCAACGATAGGGATTGGTGCCACATTTTTTTCGTATCACACTTATCAAATGAAACAAGCAAACAAACTATCTGCTCACACTGTTCTCTTCTTATATAGAGACTATTTAGACCATCACCTTGGTGAAGCTATATCTGCCTTAGAAATGCTCGCAAAAGTCGTAGGGACCGAAACTGGAAACATCAATGGGATTAAACAAATTGTACATGATACCGATGGAAATGATGAACGTTTTTCTGGTCTATATTACGCTACGACAGATGGGATGATTACAATCGCATCCCAAGGCGATTCTCCGCCTATTGACGTTTCTGACCGCCAATACATCCACGATGCATTGCAATCTAAGAAAACAACTGTATCATCAGTTATTACAGATCGCGTTCTTGGGCATCAAGCTATTATGATTGCTTCTCCAATATTTAATAGACAAAAGGAACTCTCAGGCTTATTATTAGCAAGTTTACGATTTGACTACATTTCGGCCTCTTTAAATGCTATTAAACCACAATATCATTTCGAAGTGACTGATAAACATGATGTAGTTTTTCTAACCGATGATAATAACGAAACAAGCGACGGACATTCTAACATGCTTACTACCCCACTCCAAAGATTAAATTGGAAAGTCTCTGTTTCTCCGTTACCTATTCATCAACAAATTTTATACCAGTTAGTTTCAATAGAGTGTATAGCTACTTTATTTTTAATGTCTATTTTATTTTTACTTGCTCAATATATGTTATTAAAACGTCAAACAAAACTAGAAAGACAACAAAATAAACTACAAAAAATTGAATTGGTTGGAACTTTTGCAGCTAGTACAGCTCATGAAATCCGTAACCCTCTTACTGGAATTAAAGGCCTCGTTGCTCTGTTAAAAGAGAAATATAAAGATGAAAAGGATCAGTTCTACTTTTCCATAATCGAACAAGAAATAGAACGGATTAATGAAATTGTAAGCGAATTTCTTATTCTTGGAAAACCAACTGCCATCATTGAACAAACATATGATGTAAGAACGATTCTTAATGAGGTCGCATTAATTATCCAATCTGAAGCGAATCTACATAACATTGTATTTCATTTACATTTGCCAGACCATCCTGTTCATATACGTTGCTCAAAAGACCATATGAAACAAGTGGTTTTAAACATTACAAAAAATGCAATTGAAGCTATGGCTTCTGGTGATACATTAACCATTGTGGTAACAAACAACGAAAAACACGCACAATTGCAAATTATTGATACTGGAAAAGGGATTCCAAAACATATTCAAAAACACCTCTTTCATCCGTTCTTTACTAATAAAGATACTGGAACAGGTCTTGGGCTTGTTATATGTAAACGAATTGTAGAGATGTACAATGGGCATATATTTATTGATAGTAAAGAAAACAAAGGAACGACAGTTCATATAGAGATTCCATTACACATAGTATAATTATCCTTATCCTAAAAGGGTAATTATACTTATTTCATAAAACCAGCTACAAACATTCTCCAAAAATTGTTCGATTTCCCTTCATACCCAATTTGAAAAATAGGAACCTTTATAATTGAAAACCATTTCGGTGTTTGTTTTTCTTTGTAACGCTGATACTGTACGATAAGCTTGTCCAATTCTTGACTAACTTGAATTGTCTCCATACTATTTAACCCACTTGTTAATCCTAAATGAATCATTTCTTCACGTTTCATATGAATATCATGCGAAAGCTTTTCTAATGTGTACTTCCTTTTTACAGTAAACATCCATATCCCCCTTATTTTTCTTCCATACTCTCAACGCCTCTTCTACTTTAGCCCTTTAAGCACTTAACCCTATTTGAATTTGAAGAATCAGAAAATTTAACATTTTCCCCCTGTAATTTACAAATCTTTACCCTCACTTTGAGAATTATTACAAATTATTCTATCTTTGTAAATACATTCGCAATAATAGACATTTTTTTCATCTTCTTTTTTGTAAATACTCAGTAAACAGTGGATTCTCTATTTTCAATGTACTTTTCTTCGACATTTTTTGTTTAATTTATGTAAAAACGCAAAACATAATGATGATTGATAAAGTGAAACTTGAATCAGTGGGGATTTTGTTCATCCCCCACTGATTATTAGCCTTCACCAATCGGGCGTTTACGGGCAGTGGATCTCCCACCTAACTTCTTTGCTCCAGCCGAATTTTGAGGTGGGAGTCTTACTGCCCGCAAATAGCAGGATAAAATAGAAAGGAAATATTTATATGCGCAAATATACTATTACATTTCTCGTCTTCACCCTGTTCATACCCTTCTTCTTCTTTCCTATTCAAGCAAATGCTCATACGAATAAGGTTGCTATTGTCATCGATGATTTCGGCAATAATATGAAAGGCACAGATAAGATGTTATCACTTCCTATTCCACTCACTGTTGCTGTTATGCCATTTCTTCCTTCTACTAAACAAGATGCAATAGCTGCCCATAAAAAAGGGCATGAAGTTATTATACATATGCCAATGGAACCAATTAGAGGAAAAAAAGAGTGGCTTGGACCAAAAGCGATTACAACAGATTTAAGCGATGAAGAAATAAACAACCGACTCGAACAAGCAATTCAAGAAATACCTCATGCAATAGGTATGAACAATCATATGGGATCAAAAGTAACCGCTGATGAAAGGATTGTACGTCTTATACTTTCTGCCTGTAAAAAACACGGTTTATTTTATTTAGATAGTAAAACAAACCCTAATAGTGTTGTCCCAAAAATCGGGAAAGAATTAGGCGTGCCTATTATTGAAAACCAATTATTTTTTGATGATGTATATACGGTAAGTCACATTTCAAAACAAGCACAATTACTCATAAAAAAAATCCAAGACAAACCCATTATGGTAGCTATCGGACACGTTGGGGCTCCAGGTGAAATTACATCACGTGTTATAGAAACTTCTATTCCTAAAATTCGTGAGCATGCAGACTTTATTTTTTTATCTGATTTAGTATTGTCTCCACCTTCTGTTTCAAAATAAGATTCATTTCTCACACTAAACAAGGTACCTATCTACATATAGCAGATAGGTACCTTGCTTAACTTAAATATAATCTACATGACTCACCCTAAATCCCTTTTTCTCTATCTTTTCAATTAATTGCTTTAATTTTTTTTCATTTAACTCATCCGATATATTTACGATAACACGGCGAATATATTGATCACCGTTATCAAGCGTAAACAGTCCACCGATATTATATGCTTTTAATAATGTCCCAAGCTCTTTAATTGTTCCCTTACAATCTTGTGTTGCAATTGTTAATATATAACCACCCGTCCGCATACCGAACGAATCCTCAATGACATCAAATACATTAGAATGTGTTAAAATGCCGACAAATTCATTATACTCATTTAAAACCGCTAAAAACGGGAGACGACGAATAACGTAAAAAGCTCTAAAAAAAGAATCCTTTTCAAAAATAAACGAATTTGGATTTTCCAGTACATCTTCTGTACTTACATCCTCTAATCTGCTATTACACTTCTTTTCTAAAAGATCTACTTTATAAATAATCCCCGTGAATTCCTTCTCATTTTCTGCTAATACAGGGATTGCGCGGAATCCCGTTTCATTCATAATTTGTAACGCCTTTTCACCAGAATCATTCGTTTTGCAAAATGTCACCTGCTGTTTTGGCAGAAAATGATATTTAACTCGCAAAATATGTTCCTCCTTACATGTCAACATGTAATCTATATATAATAAGGAGACCTATATTTTATGAGTGAAATTTCTTTTTAAAACGCTTTCATTTTTATGGAATGGTAATCTCTGTGAATACATCTTTATATAACAGAACTTTTTGCCCCTTTTATCATTAAAAGCTTTACGTGATAGTTCATTAAATACTCTATACCTTCCAACCATTTTTTCGCTTCTTCTGGGGTTTTCCCCCACACGATCATTCCGTAATTATGAACAAGGACTACTCCGCCACCTTCAATAAAGTTTGGAACATTATTTTCTAATAAATTAGCGAATTTCTTTTCATCTTCTACAATTGGAATTGTCATTTCTGTAATACCATCTTTTCCAAAAACACGTTCCACACTGCGTTTTTCGAATGTTATTTCTCCTTCTTTCCCATATAGCTCTGACATTAAATGACTATCTACAGTTTGCACTTGTAAAATGCATTCTGCACTACTTTTTTTATAAATATCCGCATGCATAAATGACTCTGTAGCTGGTTTTTCTTCGTTTTCAAATACTGGCTCACACATGCAATTTACGACAATAAAATCTTCTTCAGAAAATACCCCCTTATCTCTTCCCTCTACATTCACTAAAAATGTTAATGGCTCTTTTGACGTACACATCGATAAACTAATTTTTGTACCATAAAACCAATCGCGAAGTGCCAATTCTGCTTTCACATCTTTTAATTCGTTCCATTTCTTCAGAAAAAATAACATTTCGTCACCCCCGGCGTAATATTAATATAATGTTCAAATCCTTTCTATGTAAAAGGAATGTTTTTTGATTATTCTAAAAATTTAATTGAATTATCACACGAGAATACCTTTTTGTCAATACGGTTTCAGCACCTGTCGGAAAAATAGGCATATCACATGTAAGCACTCCTGTCTATTTCGCACCTGATTTTGTACATATAAAAAATACGTTATTCTTCTTATTAAAGAATAACGTATTTTTCTCATTTATTATTTTTTTATTGCCTTATACAGAAATTGCGCATATTGCTCCCGTGTTACGAAATCATCCCCTAAAAAGTTCCCATTCCCGTCACCTTTTGATATATTATTATCCACTAAAACTTTCACATATCCTTTTGCCCAATGACCTGTTGGTACGTCTGTAAATTTCTCCAAATTATTTTCATTTTCCTTTAACTGAAATAATTTTTGTAATACTACTGACATCTCGTACCTAGTTAATACTCCTTCAGGACGAAACTTCCCTGTACCATCTCCTTGCATAATTCCAGCTTGTGCAACTGTAGCAATATCTTGCTCAAACATATGCCCTTTCGTATCAGTAAACATCTCTTTCTGCTCTACTTTATTTTCTAATTTCAAGTACCTTTGTACTAAAGACGCAACTTGTCCACGAGTAATATTATCCCCAAATCCAAATTGTCCATTTCCATATCCTTTAAAAATATTTTCTTTCGCTAAATAATTAATTGCTGCTTCTGACCAATGTCCTTTCGGCACATCTTTAAATTCTATTATTGCTTCTATTTCCTCGTCTTCTTTAGAAGTATTGTCCTCTTTACTTTCTACCACATTTTGAATAACAGATCCTGTAAAGAAGATTCCTGTATCTGCAAATGGGTCTTTCACACCAAATTCATATACTTTCTCACCTGGTGCACTCCACTTAACTACATCGTTACTATACATACCACCTTCACTCTTCAAACGAATTTTTGTAGAGATTTTACCATCTTTTTCGTATACAGGTACTTTCACTTCTTTATTTACTTCTGTTTCCTCTAAAAATACTTTTTGATTTTGAACATTGATGTAAGCTGTTTTACTTAGTTCTATAACTGGTCGAACATCGCGGATTTCATTTGCAACAAAACTTAAAAATACTAACTTTTTCAAATTACTAACTGGCGATAAGTCTGAAATATAATTTGCCTCTAAATCAAGTTTTTGTAAGTTTACTAGACTTGATAATGGAGTAATATCTTTTAACTCATTGTTAGGTAAGTTTAAAACTTTCAACTGTGTCATCTTACTTAGAGGAGTAGCATCTGTTATTTCATTTTTCCCTATCCATAACTCTTGTAATTGATTCAATTGATCAATACCTGATAAATCTTTAACTTTATTACGCGTTAATACTAAATCTTTTAACGGTAGCGCATAAAGCGGTTTAATATCTTCAATTTGATTTCCTGCTAAAGATAAGTATGTTACATTTTTTAGCTTACTTAACGGAGCAACATTCATAATTTTATTATTTGCTACATTCAAGTAATCTAGTTGTTCCATTTTCGCTAATTCTGTTATATCTTCAATTTGATTTCCTGCTAAATATAAACTTGTTACATTTTTCATTTCCGTTAGTGGTGCAACGTTCGTAATTTTATTATTACTTAAATCAAGAGAATCTAAATTATCCATCTTCACAAGTGGTGTTACATCTACAATTTCATTAGCGCGTAAAGCCAAATGTTTCAATTGCTTTAAGTTCGTAAAGAACGACGGATCTTTTATCTTCGCATTTGCAACTGTTAAAGATTTTAAATTTGGCATATATTTTAATGCACTATAATCAAGAATCTCATTCGTATTTAAAAACAAGTCCTTTACTTGTAATAACTCTTCTTTCGTAATTGGTGTATTTAAATCTTTTCTATTAAATACTTTTTTATTAACAAGTTCTCTTAGTTTCTTATCTGTTATCATGTTTTGACTATCAACTGGATTATCCGTTTCCGTATTGCCTGAATTAGAGTTATCATCTGGTTTCTCTGTTTCTTTGTCACCTAAAGTTGGATCTTTAATTTCAAATTGAATTTGATATTTGTGATCATATCCAATAGCCGGAATAAGTATATGCATTTGCATATTGTGCTTCTGCTCAAATTCGCCAATTTCAAATTGGACTACTTTCGTTCCATTTTTCCTCTTATCTTCTGATAATACTTTCACATCATGAAATACACCAGGTTGGTTTTTATCCTCTATTCTAAGATATTGAAAATAATCGCTATCTTGTACGGTTACAGTAACAATCTTTTTCCCATCTTCAATTGCTACTTTAGGATTTTTTATGTACTGAGAAACCATAGATGGCTCATCTTTTTGATCCTTATATATTTTAATCTCAGTATCATACGTGCGATCACTGGCTGCTGCTACCGACTGGTTTGCTTCAATTTTTATTGCTGCTAACGCTGGAGTAGAATACGCAGCAAATGGAATAGCTAATGTTGTTGCTACTACTAGAGCTTTAATATAACTTTTTTTCAAAATAATATCCCCTTATCTTATATATATTTCAATTGATAATTCATATCAATCACTAACACAATAAATGATAATGAATCTCATTATCATTGTCAATAGGAATATTACATTAAGTTTATATTCCCATAGATAAAAAATAAAAAACCCTTTACTCAAAGGGCTTTTTTACCTATCGTATGAAGGATTTCACTTTTTTCTTTTTCATTAATAACACCAATTTTTTGCAAAATATTTGCATACAATACAAGTTTATTATATATCCGTTCTGACATACTTCCCCTTCTTTCCTTCGACCAACTTTTTTTGTATTGGTAAATTATATGAATGAGATGAGAAAATGTGTCCACTTTTTGCATAAATACAAATCTTTTATTTTGTTACTTGCTGATAGTAAAACTCCCACCTAAAAATTAGGTGGGAGTCTAGATGTATTCAATTCATTTAGCAAACTGTCCATTGAATATTATTCTTTTTAACTTCTTCTTCAAAACTATATGGCATTTTCTTATCACAAATAACATGTTGAATACGCGAAAATCCTGCTATTCGGTAGTTCCCTTTTACGCCTATCTTTGTATGATCACATAAAATATACGTTTTCTCTGATAATTTAATCATCGCTTCTGACAGTTTCGCTTTTTCTAATTCAAAGCTAGAAACCCCAAAGCTAGGTAACAATCCATCAATCGAAACGAATGCTTTATGAAAATGAAATTGATGAATTACTTGCTGCGAAATAGACCCCGACACACGTGAATGTTTTGGAGATACTTTCCCGCCTATAAATAAAACCTCACCGTGAAACATCTTTTTATTAATAGAAGATATTAATTGTGTCGCTACTGGAAAAGAGCTCGTAACAATCGTTAAATTTTTACGATGAACAAGATATGGCACCATTTGAAGTGGTGTACTTCCATCATCAATCGCAATAACATCTCCATCTTCCACAAACGTTGCTGCTTTATACCCAATTCTTTTCTTCGCTTCTATATGCAGCATCTCTCGTTCTAACATCGGTGCCTCTATTCCAGCTCCCGGAAGTTGAACGGCTCCACCATACACTTTCTTCAATTTTTTTTCACGATCTAATTCTTCTAAATACCGACGAATCGTCTCTGTTGATACTGCGAACTCTCTCGCTAATTCTGAAACTTTTACTTTCCCTTTAAACTCTACCTTCTCAAGAATCGTCCTCTTTCTCTCTTCACCTACTACAGACATAGCCTCACCCCATTTATATCTACCTCATAAACTGTCTTACTTATACAAAGTTATAACTTTCTTTTTCAGTGAAAATTTCTTCATGAATATGAATACCACGCTTTTCTAGTTCGTCAAAAATAATTTGTGGATTTTCAAAAGCTTCTTCAGGAGTAATAACACCGACTTTATTAACTACTCCTTTTGCAATTAACTCTGTAGCAACTCCAAATGGGATACCAACATTTCTTGTATAGGCTCTCAATTTCTCCCAACCTACTACAGAACCGTCAGATAGCGGATGTATATGGTGTAATACATGTCGCTGTTTTTGATTATTTTTCATACCTATTACTTCTACATGAAGTGCATAACCATAAAGCTCTGTTGCTTGCCCTTCTTTCGATTTTAATAGATACTTCGAAATACAATCCATAATACCAATTTCTTTACCGTTTATTTCAATTTGATCATTACGCAATATACCATAATCATATAAAGCACGAACGAGCTGCATATTTTGCTCTGGCCAAGTTCCTCTTGTTTCAATAAGCTGTACACCTTTATCTTCCAGTGCCTTCGCTAACGTAATCGTTTCTGAATGCGGGATGATATACTGCATTGTTTTTCCGTAAGGCGCTGGTAATTCAATTTCTCTTGGGCGCGCAAACGGAGGTACTTGCTTAAATTCACCATCTTCATACACTGTACGCGATGGTAAATGTGGATCATATTCATATGTCGTTGTTTCTGTAATTGATGCAGAAAAAGCAATCGGACGATATGAGCCATGGCTTACTCGAACTGACTCTACAGTATCTAGCTGATTTGCTGCATGCATAGCCATCATTTGCGTTACACCTGGCGTCATACCAAACCCAGGTAAACATGTTTTTCCGTTTTGAACAAATATAGAATGGGATTTATTTTCTTCACCAAATCCATTTAAGTTCACACCGTGACAGCCGGCATCTGCGATACAGCGAGTAGACAAGCCATTTAACTTTATCGTCGTGCCATCCATTACAATGTCATAGCCCTTCATTTTTGCAACCGTATCTTCATGGTTTGTCACGTCGACTTTCACAAAATCAACACGAGGATCGTTTAACCACTCTACTACTTTTCGGCCTTCCTCTTCATTAAAATCGGCTACCGTAATCGTCTCAAAAGATGAAAATTGAACTAAATCTAAAATTGCTTCACGACAAATTTTACCTGCTCCACCTAAGCAAAATACTTTCACCCTATAACAACCCCTTTAGCAATACTATCAACTAAGCGATTAATATCTTCTTCGTGTACATCACCAATATTTCCAATGCGGAACGTATCTACTTTCGAAATTTTACCAGGATAAATAACAAATCCATACTGCTTTAATTCGTTATATAAGTGCTGAAATTCAAATCCTTCACCTGGATAAATGAAAGATGTAATAATAGGAGATTGATATTTTTCATCTACTAACGCTCGAAAACCAATTTCTTTCATTCTATTAACTAATAGTTTTTGATTGTTATAATAGCGATTGTAACGGGCTCTTACCCCGCCTTCTTCTTCTAATTCAAGCAATGCCTGATAGAAGGCACGTACAATATGGGTTGGTGAGGTAAAACGCCATTTCCCATTTTGCTCTTCCATCGTTTCCCACTGATCATATAAATCTAATGATAAAGAACGGGCTTGCCCTTTGCATTTCAATAATTCATCACGATTTGCGATGACAAAACCGAATCCGGGAACACCTTGAATACATTTATTCGCACTACTAATTAGAAAGTCAATTTGCAACTCAGCGATATCCATTTCAATACCACCGAAACTACTCATCGCATCAACCAGTGTAACTTTTCCGTATTGTTTTCCCAATTTACATACATCTACAATTGGATTAATAATACCTGTAGTTGTTTCACAATGAACAACTACAATATGCGTAATCTCTTTATCTTGTTGCAGTAACTTTTCTACTTCTGCAATATTAGTAGGCTCCCACTCTTCTGTTTGACTGACCACCACATCTATATGTAACATCTCTGCCATTTGTACAATCCGCTTACCGTAAGCACCATTTGTACAAACTAGCAGCTTTCCGTTTCTAGGAATAACAGAACCAATTACTGCTTCAACCGCAAACGTACCGCTTCCCTGCATTAAAACTGTTGTGTACTTTTCTTCTTCCTTTGTCGCTAACGATACAAGCCTATTTCTTACATCTTGCACCATCGTGTTATATTCAACATCCCACGTACACCAATCGTATAACATAACTTCTTTTACAGTTTTTGTTGTCGTTAATGGTCCTGGCGTTAATAATAAATAGTGATTTTCATTCATGACCCTATGCCTCCTTTATGAAATAATAAGTTCTTGTTTCTCGATATGTTCAATTACGCTTTCGAGCTCCTGCATCGTTTCAATTGTAAAATGAGCCCCATTTTCAATGAAACGATTACGAACTACTTCTATTTTTTCACGAAGCTCTAACGGATCCATATTCTCAACTTCCTCTTCCGTTAAACCGAGCTCACTACTACCGAGGATTACACCAACTGTCCACATTCCAGCATTTCTGCCCTCTTTCATATCTGACACGGTGTCTCCAACTTTTATCATATGATTCATTGGATATACACCTAATTCCATCGCATTTTTATAACACATCCACGGATATGGACGACCTGCTGGAACATCATTTGGCGTCACAAGAAAATCAGGTTTATACCCTTGTATTTCTGCTTCTTTTGCAACAATGTCCATCATTTCTCTCGTATAACCAGTTGTTGATCCAATTTTAATACCTCTTTCACGTAGTGAAGAAACCACTTCTTTTACTCCATCAATTGGTGTGGCATAGTACGGTAAAATAGCAAAGAGAATTTCTTCAAATTCTTCATACATCTCATTAATGTCTGCTTCTGTTGGTAATTGTCCGAAAACACGCTTCCACTCATTTGCAATACGAGGCATTTCTGTTAGTGCCCTTACATGATCTATTTTTAATAATCCCATTGGCTTACGTGCTTCTTCTGCTGTAATTTCAACACCGCGTTTATGAAAAATCTTCATGAATACTTCTAATGGTGCAAAACATCCGTAATCAACTGTCGTACCTGCCCAATCAAAAATAACTGCTTCAATTTTCATTCTATCCATCACCCTTCTTACTTATCTTTTTTGCCATTGTGACGTTCGGTTACGAAGTGCTTTCGTTCCCCATTCATATACAACTCTCACTACAATATTTGTAACAACAATAAGTACACTCATTGCAGCTGCTGGTGCTACATTTCCTGCATCATCCATATTTACAATTGATACAGCAGCTAGTTTAAAATCAGCCGCATATAAGAACACTACTGCCGATACAGTTACCATTGAATTTACGAAATAGTACATAACCATTTCTAAAATAGCTGGTAAACACATCGGTACCGTTACTCGAAAGAAAGTTTTATAGAATGGTACACTCATCGACTGTGAAACAAGTTCAAACTCTCGGTCCAGTTTCTTTAAAGCAGTCGTTGCGGTAACAAACGTTACAGAGTAAAAATGAATGATATTTACTAATATTAAAACAGCAATTGTGCCATATAAGGAATGAAACGGATTTGTTACTGAAAGTCCTAGAATTTGAATTGTTGGTTGACTGAAGAAAAAGACATATCCTAATCCAAGTACTAATCCAGGAATCGCTAACGGTACAATAGAGAAAAAGTAACCTACTTTTCTGAAAAAATGTAGCTGTTCTATTTTTTCAATCGCATAAGCGAACACAAATGTTAAAATCGCCCCGATAACTGCCGTAATAGCTGAGACAATTACACTATTTTTAAATGCTTCAATTCCGTCTCCTGTCAAACTTGAAAAATTAAAATGCTCAAGTGTAAAACTCATATTGTATGGCCATACTTTCACACTTGCAGCAATACCAACTGCCACAAATAAAAGAATGATCATAAAGGTGACTACGCTACAATATACGAATGAAATAACATCTCTTTTCTTATTATTTATTATTCTGTAAGGTACTGCTTTTGAAGATAAGAGATTCGCCTGTTTTCTTTGCGTAATACGATCAACTGCAAATGCGAAAATAGCTGGGATTAATAAAATCATTCCGACAGTTGCGCCCATGGACATATTTTGCTGTCCAATTACTTGCTTATATACGTCAGTAGCAAGTACGTTGTATTGTCCTCCAACAATTTTAGGTGCCCCAAAATCAGTGAAACTAAGTGTAAATACAACGAACATCGCACTAATTAATCCGTATTTCACACTAGGTAAAGTAACCGTAAGAAACTGTTTCACTTTACTTGCACCTAACATATTAGAAGCTTCATATAAACGATAATCAGAACCTTGGAGAGCAATTAATAAAATAAGGAATGCTTGCGGAAATGTATACATAACTTCAGCTATTACAATTCCTACTGGTCCATATAACGGTATTTGTATTCCTTCAAATAAACCAAACATCCCTTTTGTTATTAACCCTTGATTACCAAATAAATATGTAAGCGCAATACCGTGCATCATCGTTGGTGCGAATAATGGTAATAATGCTATGTATTGAAATACGCGCTTTCCAAAAACATTTGTACGAGCGATCGCATATGCGTAAACGAAAGCGAGTGTAACCGAAATAATTGTTGCAGCGCCCGAAATCCATATCGTATTTTGTAGTGATTGAACTAGCGTTGGTGTTGTGAAATATTTACTGAAATTCGCAACACCAACAAAAGCTCCTTCTTTATCATAAAAGGCTTGTGTAAACAGTTGTAATAAAGGCAATACAAGCATGATAAAAAATGAAAGAAGCATACCAATAATTAATAGTCTTTGTATCCACTCTTCTTTACCGATACGTCTCTTAATTTTTTTTTTCGTACTTTCTGCCTTAAAGTTTTCCAACATCTCCATCTATACAATGACCTTCTTTCCATATGACAACATATGATTTTCTGAGAAAGAGATTTGAATTGGCTTTCCTTTTCTAATAGCAGTTTCCTCTACTTCTGATGCCAATATATCCACTACAATTTTCTCATTATAAAGGTGTGTTTTCTCTTCTATGACCCGCACTTCCGTCCGGTACACAGACCCGCGAAATTCCATGCTTTCTACAACTGTTTTAATACCATTATTTTGTACAATAGTTACATGTTCAGGACGAATTGCATGTTCTTCGTTATTTTTCGAAAAGAAATTAATAGAACCAATAAAATCTGCCACAAACGGATTGGCTGGTCTTTGATAAATCTCCTCTGGTGTTCCAATCTGCATAATTTCCGCATGATTCATTACAACAATTTTATCAGCCATCGTTAATGCCTCTTCTTGATCATGCGTTACCATAATAGTTGTTACTCCCACTTTTTCCTGCAAATCACGCATTTCTCTGCGCAACTTTTCACGCACTTTTGCATCTAAAGCAGATAACGGCTCATCAAGTAACAAAATATCGGGAGACAGAGCGAGCGCACGTGCAAGTGCTACTCGCTGCTGCTGTCCACCAGACATTTGAGCAGGATATTTATCTTTTACATTCAGCAAATCAACAAGTTCTAACGCCAATAGCGCTTTCTCTTTTACTTCTGCTTTTCCATATTTTTTTGTCTTTAAGCCATATGCAATGTTTTCAAGTGCAGTTAAATTCGGAAATAATGCATACGATTGAAAAACCATTCCGAAATTCCTCTTTCCAGGTGATAATGCTGTAATATCTTTTCCATTCACAGCAATACTACCTGTTGTTGCCTCTTCTAGTCCTGCTAAAATTCTGAGCAACGTCGTTTTCCCACAACCACTTGGGCCTAATAAACAAACAAACTCATTTTTTTTCACAGTAAAAGAAATATCTTTTAACGCTGTAAATGCATCAAACTGTTTTTGAATGTGTTGAATTGATAAATATTCGCTCATTTTTCTCTCTCCCACTCACTTACTTTTTCGGTTCTGCTTTTTGGCCAAACTCTTTTTCCCATTTTTCTAAAATTTTGTCACGATTTTCTGCTGCCCATTTAAAGTCATTCTTTTTATATAACTTTTCTGTCACATCTTTAGGGAATCCATCTGGAAGTTTATAATCATTTTTAATTGTCGCAAATCCATTTTTCTCGAAGTATAACTTCATTACATCATCTGTAATTGCCCAATCTAAAAATGCTTGTGCTAATTTATCATTTTTTGCATTATCTTTTTTAATAAGTGCGTTCGCTTCTACTTCCCAACCTAATCCTTCTTTCGGCAGTACAACTTCAACTGGTGCACCTTTTTGTTTCTCTTTCAAAGCACTATAAACCATTGACACACCAACTGGATATTCACCTGCACCTGCTAGTTTCGCTGGTTTTGAACCTGAATGAGTATAAGTTGCCATATTATCATGAAGTTTCTTCATGTAATCCCAGCCCTTATCTTCCCCCATAATTTGTAACCATGCAGAAACTGTTAAAAATCCTGTTCCAGAAGAAGCCGGATGCGGCATAACTAGCGTTCCTTTATATTCTGGTTTCGTTAAATCTTCATATGATTCTGGCATCGGTAGATTTTTCTTCTTTAATTCTTCTTTATTTACAGCAATCCCCGTCATAAATGCCGTATTACCTACCCATTTTTCTGGTTGCTTATCATCTTTAAATTGCGGAAGAACACGATCTGCTCCTTTTGGAGAGTATCCTTTTAACATATCTTTTTTATCTAAAGCTAATAGACTAGACGCTGCAGTTCCCCATACAACATCTGCTTGTGTATTTTTTCCTTCAGCTAGCAATTTCGCTGTAATAACTCCAGTTGAATCACGAACAATGTTCAACTTCACGTCTGGGTACTTCTGTTTAAAAGAATCAAGATAAATCGGTACAAGCTCTTCTTCAATCGCTGTGTAAATAGTTAATGATCCAGATAATTTATCATCTTTCACTTTTGCTCCAGCACTTTCTTCTTTCTTTGCACCACACCCCATTAATAACGAAAATACCATTCCAGTTGCTACAGCCTTAAAGATTGTTTTTTTCACTGTCTCTCTCTCCTTTTACAAATCTTATGTACAACTCAAATATAAACAACTAGTGTAAAAGCAGTATTAAACCAACATTAATCTTTTGTTTGTTGTTTGTTTTTGTGTAATACGTTGCTACTTCTATGTTTTTTCGCATTTTTCCGCTAATATCAAACGTGAAATTTACAAATAATTTAAAAAACCTTTATAATCCCACAAAAAAATGAGGCGTTTGTAAAAAACGCCTCATTTTTGTTTACCTTTTTTCGAATTACGATTTGCGTACTTCGCACTATTTTCTCCTTCATACTCTAATGCAAATTCTGCATCTGGTAAGCTTTCTTTCGGAGTTTTATTATTATTAATTGCTGCATTTTGTTTTACTTTTCTTTTTACCAACATACTCACCTGCTCTCACGAAATAACTTTCTATTCTAGTTTGAAACAACTTACAGTAATTATTACTGGGAAGTGTTAACAAGTACATAAGAGCTTATAGATGGAAATACTACATACGAACAAGCCATTACAAAAAGGAGCGATTACTTTGAAAGAAAAAGAAACGATACAATCGCCAATTTTAGACGAGACGCTCCCGCATCAAATGAATTTCCCATCATTTAAAGGCACAGGAAAACAAATGCAACAACCTTTTATTAATCAATACGATGTTGTAATTGGAGACAGTAAATACGATTCCACTAACAGTCCTCTTAATAATTGGAGTGATGAAATAGATCCTGCCGTTATGGCTGGAGAAGAATGGATCCATCCTACAAATGATATCGGATGGATCTCAGAAGAAAATCAAGACCTACTAAAAAACGAAGTTGATAACAAAAATGATGCTTTTATGCACCCTCAATTTGGAATTAACGATTAAAAAAACCATTCTACCTAACGCAGGTAGAATGGTTTCATACTATCCAATAATAATTCTCTCTTTCGGATATTTATAGCGAGGTGGTTGTTCTCTTCCACCACTAGCTAATATAAATGTTAAAATACCGACGCGTCCGATAAACATAAGTACAATGAGTACAAGTTTACCAACAGTTGTTAACTCTGGAGTAATACCTGTTGATAGTCCAGTCGTCCCGAAAGCAGAACAAACTTCAACTATTAAACTCATAAGTGGTACATTTTCCGTAATGGATAAAATAAATAGCGCTGATGCACATAATAAAATCCCCATTGTCATAACGACAGATGCTTTCAACACGTCCTCTTCATGTAGCTGACGTTTGAAAACACGGACTGTTCTCCCGCCCCTTGCAAATGTATATAACGATAATATACTAACAGCAAATGTTGTTGTACGTATCCCGCCCCCAACTGAACTTGGAGATGCTCCAATGAACATTAATATACTCATAAATAAAAGCGTTGGTTGTGATAATTCACGTATATCCATTGTAGCGAGTCCACCACTTCGCGTCGTCACAGATTGGAATAATGTATAAAATACAGTTTCATGCCATGACTTTCCTACTAAAAAATGATTTCGTTCTAATAGAAAAATCATAATTGTTCCGACAGTAACGAGTGCAAAAAATGTCATTGTCGTCAATTTTGTAAATAATGAAAAGCGAAATAGTTGTTGTCGCCTTTTACTAAGGAATTGCTTTACTTCCATTAGCACTGGGAAACCGATAGCTCCTAAAATAATAAGCAACATATGAATCATTTGAACAATATAATCTTTTTTGTACGGAATAAGTGATTGTCCTGTTAAATCAAATCCTCCGTTCGTTGTTGCACTCACAGCGGCAAAGAAACCGTGAAAATAAGCTTCTTGCCAAGTCGGGAAATACAGTAAAAATCTTGTACCTAATAGTATTGCTCCAATGAGTTCTATTGAAATAATGACAATTATTATAGAGCGCATCAACTCTACAAGACCTGCCAAATTTCCTTGGTTATGATCTGCCATAATTAACCTTCTTCGCTGCAAACCAATCTTTTTACCCGTTATAATCCAAACGAATGTACCAAGTGCCATAATTCCTAATCCGCCTAATTGTAAAATCAGGGCTAACACAATAATTCCTGCTGTTGTAAACGTATCTGAAATAGTAACAACAGACAGTCCTGTAACGCTTACAGCACTAACAGATGTAAACAGCGCATCTATAAATGTCCATTTCACGCCAGGCTTCGTAACAAATGGTAAACTAAGTAAAATCACCGATACAACTACCGCTAGTAAATAAAATACAACGATAAGTTGCACGGGACGTAACTTTTGTAAAAACTTTTTTATATCTCTCATTCCATCACTTCGCTACCTTTTTTCTATCGATTAAATAAAGAAAAATCATCACTTTCTTCATTTGTAAATAACTGCTGAAATAATTTCGCAAATACCATTCCATATACAGTTCCATTTCCCCCATACGGCAGTGCGTAATATAAATTATGTATGTTTTTATCTTCTTTTAAAATAGGAAGACCGTCATGACTGCCACCAAATGCTGCTGCCCAATAGTACTCTGCCTGTATATTTTTATACTGCGGGAACATTTCTTTTACAATGTTAATAAGGAGATTACGCTTATGCAATAATTTCGTATCGCCGATTTTTTGAATTTTCAGCGCCTCATCTAATCCGCCTACAATAATGCGATTTTGATACGTTCGACAATACAAATACGGACGTGCTGTTTCCCAAATTAATGATTGCTCATGCCAGCCTTCAAAATGATCTATCTTATTTGTCACAATGGCATAAGACGTTTCTACTGTTGTATTTTTTTCTTTCTTTCCAAAAATTGCTTCATAACCTGTCGCCATAATAATATTCTTTGCTACGATTTTATTTCCTGTATTCGTGTAACAAATTAAATCATTTTGGATTTGTTTAATATGTAATGCCTCTGTATGTTCATATATAGTAGTGCCCATTTGTTTCGCTTTATGCAAAAGACTATGCGCTAATAAATACGGATTCACTTCTGCATCACCGCTTGTATATAACGCTGCTTGTTTTGCAAATGAATAACGTTTCTTAATATCAGACTCTGTAAAATATTCAACCGGAAATCCATAATGACGTAACGTATTATATTCTTCTTGTAAAAATGAAATATCCTCATCTCTACTTGCATAATACAAACTATTTCGCGGAATAAAATGGGGATCAATATCGAGAGTTGGCACAACCTTCTCCATTGTTTGCAGCGCTTCATAACAAAGTCTATATGCTCGTACCCCTTTCTCTTCACCAAATGTATGAATAAGAGAGGTCAATGATTTATCATGAACAAATTGTAATAATCCTGTATTTGCAGCTGTGCTACCACATGCAATTGCTCTTTTTTCAATGAGCATAACACGCATTCCAATTTTAGCTAATGAATACGCTATATGAGCACCTGCTTCTCCACTTCCAATTACTAGCACATCACATATCATATCATTTTCTAACGTTGGATAACAAGGTACAGAAACTCCAGCACTCCAAAACAATTTACCAGTCATAAGCTTCATAATTATACTCCTACAATGTATTTTTCTCCTTCCTATGTTTCGTCATTTCCCATAAAAAAATCCAACTAACATACGCTAGTTGGATTTCTTCTCTTTAATTAGAACGCTCTTCAAGCCAATTCCCAACCGTCGGATATGTTTGCTTTACAGCCGTTCCACCATACACGATAGACATATGTCCTGTCGGCAAACATACATACTCTTTATCTGTGCTAGAAATATGATCAAGTAAAGCTTCTACTTGACATGGCAGAGCAATGTGATCACGTTTCGCAGAAATATTTAGGACATTCGCCTTAATATTTGCAAGGTCTACCTTTTGTCCGCGAATAACGAGTTCACCCTTCACTAATTTATTATTTTGATAAAAATCACGAATCCATTGTCTATAAGATTCACCTGGGAACGGAATACCATCGCCTACCCACTTTTGAACTAATTTCCAACTTTCGACGAAGCGCTCATTTTCTGAACGATCGACTAAAGCAACATATGGGCCGACAAAGTTTGTAATTGGTTTTAACATCTTATTTCCGAAATCAATCATTTCTGGCGGAATATTTCCGAATGTATCCACCGCTTTATCTAAATTGAAATATTTCTCATCTAATAAAGGACCGTATAATCCTGTTTCAGAGAAATCAAAAGGACTTGTCATAAAAATCAAGTTACGAATTGGCATGTCCGGATGAAGCGCTGCATAAATAGATGTTAACGTTCCACCCATGCAATAACCAAGTAAAGAAATCTCGTCCGATTTTGCAGTTCTCATTACCTTTTTCACTGCTTTTGCAATATAATCGAACACGAAATCATCAAATTTCAAATGACTATCTTCTAAACCAAATGTGCCCCAATCAAGCATATACACATCAAAACCACGATCTACTAAATATTCCACTAAACTATTACCTGGAGTTAAATCCATAATATACGGTTTATTAATAAGAGCGTATATTAATAAGATTGGAACTCTCTGTGTTTTTTCTTGTTTTGGAATGTAACGATAAAGCTTCGTTTTATTCTTCGTCCAAATAACCTCTTTCGGCGTTAAACCAACTTGTGGTTCTGGTTCGCGTAATAAAACTTCGCTCGCTCTTTTCACACGGCGATATGCTTTACGATATTCTTCTGGGTACAACTCCAATTGCTTTTCCCATTCCGTTACGAATGTAGTCATTTTTTCTATCTCCTTTTTGGTCAATTTCTTTCTAAAAAAAGAAGTGCATTCCTGCTATGGATATGCACTTTTTTCTTACTTCATTACATGTATAATCCGCCGTTAATGTTTAATTGCTGACCTGTGATATACGCACCGTCACGGCATAGATATACTACACCTCTTGCAATTTCATCAGCTTGACCAAAACGTTTTTTCGGGATTTTCGCAACGATTTTTTGACGCACTTCTTCTGGTACTTCTGCTACCATTTCAGTATCAATAAATCCTGGGCAAATTGCGTTTACAGTTACATTTGTTCTTGCAAGTTCTAACGCTAATGATTTTGTAAATCCTAACATACCTGCTTTTGCTGCTGAGTAGTTTGTTTGTCCAAATCCACCAGCTTGGCCAATAATAGACGAAATACTAATGATTCTACCTTCTTCTGCTTCCGATATGTATGGAAGTACAGCGCTTGTTGTATTAAATACACTGCTTAAGTTCACGTCAATTACGCGCTCCCAATCTTCACGATTTAACTTTTTGAATGTACGATCTCTTGTAATACCAGCATTATTAACAAGGATATCAACTTTACCAAAATGATTCACAGCTTCTTCTACAAGTCTGTTTGCATCTTCTACTTTAGAAACATCCGCTTGAACTGCATAAACATCATGTCCTTCTTTTCCTAATTCATTTACTAAGTTTTCAGCTGCTTCTTTACTGCTGTTATAGTTAATAACTACTTTTGCTCCCTCTTGTGCTAATGCTACTGTAATTGCTTTTCCAATTCCTTTTGCCCCACCTGTTACGATTGCTACTTTGCCATTTAATTGAACCATTTCTTTTCCCCCTTAAATGAATTTGTGAACGATTGTTATGAATCATTTTGGTACTCATACTAATTGAGTCCATATATTAATTATGTTTCGTTGTTTATATATGAAAAGAGATTCTCCCTCTCTCTTTTACACGTTATAAACAAACGCGATTATCATTTTTTATTTTCTGGCTTATTTACAGGCTTTACTTCTTCTTTTACAGGTACTTGTAGTTTAGCTAGTACTGCATTTTGCTTTTCTAGCAATTCTAAAATTTGATCAACTTTCGTTTCTAATGTGCGCATATCTTGTTTTACTTTCGTAACATCACGCTTTAATGTAGGAGCTTGTCCTAATGAATCCACTTTCTCTTCTAGAATTTCCTCGATGTTATCAACTTTATTTTCTAAGTTAATAACAAGCGTAGCTACTCTAGCGATATCCTCTCTCGTCGGCACATTCACCTGTTCTAAATAATTTTTTGTCGTATCATTTAATGCTTTCTGATAAAACAAATTCAAATCTAGAACGCTGCCCATCCAAGCAGAATATTCTTCTGTTTTAATTGTTTCATTGAGCGCTTTTCCCCAAAATGTTTCGGTTTGTTCATAAGCATTTTTCCATGCTTGCAATGGATCGAATTTTTGATCAATCACTTCGACTACACTCCCTTTTTCGTTTTTGAAACAATTCAACCTATTCACTATTTTCTAATATTCCGAATAGAAATTCAAGTATATATTTTATTTTTCTTTATTTTCCAACAAATGTATTGACATTAAAAACAGATAGGTGTAAATTGCACTTATAAGCAAAAAATTCCATCTAACTGATTCATGAGGTGATGCACAATCATGCTACATAATGAACCAGAACACCCAGAAAGTTTGGAAAAAAACCAAGCGAAACAACCAAACTCCATGCCAAAAAACTTCTTAGTTCCTTTCTTACTTCTCTGTCTAAAAGACTGGAGTCTTCATGGTTACAAACTTATTCAAATGCTAATGGACATCGGCTTTTCTTCTGTTGACCAAGGTAATGTGTATAGGACACTACGCAAATTAGAAAAAGAAAATCTTATTTCTTCTACTTGGGATACAAGCGAAGGCGGGCCAGCGAAACGAATTTATTCTTTAACAGAATATGGAGAGCAATATTTAACAACATGTGCGACTTCTTTTGAACATTATCAAAATATGTTGCGGACGTTTTTCACGTTATACACCAATGCATTCTTTCCATTTTCTACTTCTCCAGAAAAGGATGAAAAGGATTCTTCATCTTCACCTGGTGGTACAGCAGAGTAATCTGCGTTCATAATATGCAAAAAAACATTTGGAGGTCACACAATGGAAACTAAGCCATACGAATTAGTCGATGCATTTTGGAAAAACTGGTCTCAATCTCTTTCCCTCTTCTCTTCAGCTGGGAAACAATTAGAGCAACTTACTTTAGAAACGTTAAAACAACAACAAGACGCTTTGCATAAATTAACATCAGGAGTAGATGAACTAGAAAAAGAACTACATCAATTCACTGCTCAGTTCAATAACCAATATACAGACTATGTGAAGCAATTAACTGGAAACTCCTTAAATGATCAAATTAACGAGTGGCAAGAAAAGTGGAATGAGCTTTCTAATCAAATGCACCAACTTACTGTTTCGCCTACGAAAACATCTTTGTCTATTCTTACTCAAACTAGCGGCCAATTTGAAGAAACAACAAAACACTTTATTGAACAACAACAGTCGCAGCGTGTAGAGGTTCAAAAACAGTTAGACGTTTTTTTGGGAGAGTTCAAGTCCAAACAACTAGAACTCGCAAAGCAATTCGAGGAAAACTCAAAAAATCTATTTACTTCCATCAAGTAAGAAAAATGTGGCAACTAACTGCAGCACAAACAAAACTCTTTCTTCCTCCTACTACATCAAGATGGCTTACATTTTTCGATATGGAAAAGAAGGAGGACAAAATGAATCCATTTCAAGAAGCACAAACTGTTCCAGAGCTTCGTTACGATGAGATTCAAGTCGGTGATCAAGCATCACTTACAAAAAAAATTACGGATGAGGACGTTATCAATTTTGCAAAATTGACTGGAGATGTAAATCCTATTCACATTTTAGACTCTTTTGCAAAAACGACAATGTTCAAAGAACGTATTGCCCATGGCATGCTCGTTTCAAGTTTTATCTCTACCATTCTTGGAACGAAACTCCCTGGCAAAAATACGATTTATTTATCACAAAACGTTTCATTCCGTGCTCCTGTCAAAATCGGTGATACACTTCGCGTTGTGGCAGAAGTTATTAAAAAGCGGGACGATAAAAAAATCATCACATTGCAAACAAACATATATAATCAATCTGATGATATTGTCGTAGAAGGTACAGCGACAATACTGAAAAAAGAGTAGCAAATTTGCTACTCTTTTTTCTATCCAAGAACTTCTAATCACACCGTTTACTTCCGGGTATGAGTACGTCGTTTACACATAAAATAACATTACCAGATAGCACTTAGCTAAACTGGATTACTCTTTAAGGATGTGTATCAACATGGTGAAAACAAACAAATTACTAGTTCCGGGTGCAGAGCAAGCACTTGAACAATTCAAATATGAAATCGCACAAGAATTCGGTGTAAGCTTAGGATCTAAT
Organism: Bacillus altaicus; assembly: GCF_042136375.2. Taxonomy (NCBI): domain Bacteria; kingdom Bacillati; phylum Bacillota; class Bacilli; order Caryophanales; family Bacillaceae; genus Bacillus; species Bacillus altaicus. Next base: position 4,129,744 of record NZ_CM143394.1, read on the forward strand.
ACAGCTTCTCGTTCTAACGGATCAGTTGGCGGTGAAGTAACGAAACGTCTTGTTGCTTTAGCTCAACAACAATTACGCGGATAACTATATAACCTATGGCTTAGAGGCAGATATTCTCTGCCTCTTTCTCTTTTAACATACATAATAGTGCTTCTCCACATACTAGTAAGAGCAAATCGAAAGGAACGATATGTGAAATGAAACGGATTAACATTAGCATGAGTCCTCCCCGTGTTCTTACTGTATCTTTTATCACGCTATCGATTATCGGTACATGCCTATTGAAATTGCCAATTGCTACAACAACGTCTATTTCATGGCTCGATGCCTTATTTACAACGGTTTCTGCTTGTACGGTTACAGGGCTTGGTGTTGTGGACACTGGTAAAGTATTTACCCTATTTGGCCAATGTGTCATTTTAACACTTATACAAGTTGGCGGGCTTGGCATTATGAGCTTTGCTGTTTTAATCGCAATTATGCTCGGCAGAAAAATCGGCCTTCAAAACCGGATTTTATTACAACAAGCATTAAACCAAACAAATGTCGGCGGAATAATTCGTCTTGCAAAAGCATTATTTTTATTTTCTTTTACTGTAGAATGTATCGCTACTTTATTTCTCTCCTTTGAATGGGTACCAAAATACGGGGTTACCAAAGGGATATATTACAGCTTTTTTCATTCTATCTCAGCCTTTAACAATGCTGGATTTTCTGTGTGGAGCGATAATTTAATGTCGCACTCCCATAGTATTCTCGTCAATCTCGTTATTTCTTCCCTCATTATTTTAGGTGGGATTGGTTTTACGGTTATCGTAGATATAAAAAGAAAGAAAAACTTTAAAAACCTTACTTTACACTCAAAGCTTATGCTCTCTTCTACTCTTATCGTCAATATTATTGCTACAGTTTTTATTTTCACATTCGAGTTTCATAATTCAATTTCCATGAGAGGTTTTACACCATTTGAAGAAGGTATGGCTGCTTATTTTCAAGCGGTTTCAACGCGTACTGCCGGGTTTAATACTGTTGATATCTCTGCATTATCAAAACCTTCTCTTTTATTAATGATGCTTCTTATGTTTATTGGTGCTGGCAGTGCTTCTACTGGTGGCGGGATTAAGTTAACAACTTTTTTAATTATGTTTTTCGGCGTATTTAAATTTTTGCAAGAACAAGATGATATTGTCGTGTTTAAAAAATCCATTAAAGATGCGCTCATTGTCAAATCATTAACGATTACTATTATTTCAATTTCGTTTATTTTTCTTTCTATTTTAATTTTAAGCATCACTGAGAAAGTTTCTTTATTAATGAGTGCTTTTGAAGTATTTTCAGCATTTGGAACTGTCGGCCTTAGCATGAATTTGACGCCACACTTAACAATCATCGGCAAAACAATTATTATCTTTATGATGTTTTTTGGAAAGATGGGGCCTTTAACATTAGCCTTTTCATTTGCACGTAAAAAACAAAGAAAAATAAAATATCCCAACGAAGATATTTTAACAGGTTGACAACCGTATAATTTATCCATATAATGAGAATACAATAGCATATCTCCAAAGGGGAGTAGCGTCCAAGAACTATTTCTTGGAAACAAAGTCGTCATTACGTAGAACTTAGTTCTTCCGGCTTTGTTGGCATTTTCATTACATATGTCTAGCAAGACCTTTGCCTATCAACGGCAGAGGTCTTTTTTGTTTTCAAATTCCTTCCACCGTTGATACGCAGGAGTATGGGGAAACTAAACAGTGGGGAACTTCTTCACTTGTTTAGTCTTTATAGAAATGAGAGGAGAATGTACATGGATGTATCATTATTATTGGAGTATGGTTGGGTATTACTCATCCTAATTGCACTAGAGGGGATTTTAGCAGCTGATAACGCTCTCGTTCTCGCAATTATGGTAAAACATTTACCAGAAGAAAAACGAAAGAAAGCACTATTTTATGGATTAGCAGGAGCGTTCGTTTTCCGCTTCGGATCACTATTTATGATTTCGTTCCTAGTCGATGTATGGCAAGTGCAAGCAATTGGTGCGATTTATCTTATGTTTATCGCGGGGAATCACTTATTTAAAACGTATGTTAAAAAGAATACACATGAAGAAACAGAAGAAAAAGAAGCAAAGAAAAAACAAGAGAACTTTTGGTGGACTGTATTTAAAGTCGAAGTTGCTGATATCGCCTTCGCTGTTGATTCAATTTTAGCTGCTGTTGCATTAGCAGTGACTTTACCGAAAACAGGATTAGGTACGATTGGTAGTCTTGATACAGGTCAATTTATCGTTATCTTTACAGGTGGACTTATCGGATTAGTTATAATGCGATTTGCAGCAACTGCTTTCGTACAAATATTAAAACGTAAACCAGGACTTGAAACTGCAGCATTTTTAATTGTAGGTTGGGTTGGTGTGAAATTAACAGTTTATACGCTAGCACACCCTGCTTTAAATGTCCTTCCACATTCATTCCCAGAATCTACTCCGTGGAAGCTTACATTCTGGATTGTATTAATTGGAATCGCAGTTTGCGGTTGGTTCTTCTCGAAAGAAGTAGAAGTAAAAGTAGAAAAGAATTTAGACGAAAAAGCGCTGTAATTACAGCGCTTTTTCTTTTTCCCTCGTTCCAATCCCCTCTCTATTTTTAAAAAAATTCCATTATACTACCTTTTGTAAACGCTTCCCCTCTGGATGTATGTCCTTTTTGTGAAACATTGCACAAACTTATTGAAACTATGAACAAATCCATGTACTTTATTTATATAAGGAGTATTTATAGACGATGTACTAAAGGAGCGTATTACTCATGCTAGAACAAGGATTAGATTACGTTGTAAAACTGGCTAAGAGCAAAAAGCAAATGCTAGATACAAACCCAATGCAATATTTCATCCGTGCTGCACTCGCGGGCATTTATATTGGATTTATTATTGTACTATGTTTCAAGTTAGGTAATTTCTTTCATATTGCAGATTCACCAGCAACATATTTAGCTTCCTCCATGTTTTTCGGAATTGCTCTGGTACTTATTATATATGGCGGCGCTGAATTATTTACTGGCAATACAATGTACTTTACAGTGGCAACTTTGAGAAAAGAAACAACTATTTCTGATACACTTCGCAACTGGGTTACTTGTTATGCAGGTAACTTAGCTGGTGCTTTATTCTTTGCTTTATTATTTTACGCAACTGGAATTTTCGAAGCAATTGATCACGGTCATTTAATGAATAAAGTCGTTGAAGGAAAGATGAATACACCTACTATGCAATTATTCTTCAAAGCAATTTTATGTAACTGGCTCGTATGTCTCGCTTGCTTCTTACCTTCTCAAGTAAAAGGTGATACAGCAAAAATATTGATGATGATGATGCTCGTTTTCACATTCTTCTTATCTGGCTATGAGCATAGCATTGCAAACTTATCATTGTTTGCCTTATCTTTAGTTTCACCACATCCTGATACAATTACTTTCGCTGGAGCTATTCATAACTTAATTCCAGTTACAATCGGTAACATTATTGGCGGATCGGTATTTGTCGGTATGGTATATCATTACTTAACAAAGAAAGCACCTGATGTTAAACAAGAGAAAACTGAATTAGTAGCAGCTCAAACGGAGGAAATTATTCCTTTACAAGCACATATGAAACATTAAAACCTCCAAAGTTTTACTTTGGAGGTTTTAGCTCCCTACATATTTCAAGGCAGATTCTACTGTAATTGCCAAAACATATCCATACGGACAACCCCTTTGATCATCCATATATACATTCATTTTCTATCTCCTCTCTATTTTGCATATGTGACCAACACATAACATATTGCCCCAAGGCTAATAAAAGGTCCGAACGGAATTGGAGTTTTTATTTTTATACGTTTTAACGCTATACCTATTCCGAAAAAACAAAGGCTAAAGCAAGATGCTAAAAATAAAGTTATAAAAATACCTTTCACTCCTATTACAAATCCGAGTAATGAAAGTAATTTCACATCACCTCCGCCAAGACCATCTGGATAAATCCTTTGCATGCAATATAACAAAATGAATATAGTTCCACTACCAGCTATACTATCTATCCAAGTAACTAACGGTACAAAAATACATTCTAAAATAAGAAAAAGCCCAAACCAAATTAAAATACGATTAGGTATTAGCATATATACTAAATCTGTAACTGAAATAATAAGAAGTAAAGAAAAGAGCGATAAAATGATGATGAGCTCTCTTTCTATTCCAATTACATATACAGTAAGAAAAAATAAACTCCCTGTAACAAATTCAAATACTATGTACAAACTTGAGATTTTTCTTTTACAACTTGTACAACGCCCTTTTTGTATACAAAATGAAATGATTGGAATCAGTTCTTTCGGCTGTAACGTATACTTGCAGTAGTGACAATACGAACGCGGTGTAATAATAGATTCACCTACTGGAACCCTCATTGCGATTACCATAAAAAAAGAACCAAACACCATACCCACTAACAATGCATATAAATAAGTGAACATCCCTTCCTCTCCTTTCCAAAAGAACATAACAAAAAAAGGAGAGAACTTCTACTTCATATTATCTTTATTCTATTAAAAAAGCAGGCCGTTTTCCGGCCTGCTTTCCCCTATTTTATACGATGAAATATACTGCTTTTAATGGTCCATGTACTCCGACCACAAGATTCATTTCAATATCCGCTGAGTTACTTGGTCCTGTAATAAAGTTAATACAAGATGCGACTGCTTCACCTTTTTCCACACGAGAGTTCATATGTTGAACTGCTTGTGTAATACGAGGTACAAGTGTTTCACGTGGAATAATAGCAAAATATACAGTCGGTAAAAAGTGTAAAGAACGCCCTTGTCCTTTATGACTTTGTACAACAATCGTACCCGATTCCGCTAAAGTATAATCACTAAATGCGATTCCAATATTCGCTTTTTCCGCTATACGCATATTCTCTTCTTTTTTCTCAGGATCCCATATATTTACTTCAACATTTTGCTTTGGAAGCTCTTCTTTAAATAAAGAAGTCAATCCATAGGAATCAAAACGCTCATCTGCTGATAATATAATAGGTCCTCCGCCGTTTTCAACGATTACTTTTTGAATATCCTCACGTAAACAGTCGTTTGTCGTTTCCACAACAGTTGTATGAATGTTTGTACATTGATTTTTAAATACTTCTAACAGTTCTTCTTGTGAATAATCTTTTAACGTTTCTTCATTCACATTACTTTTCCATGCTGGACGTTCTACGCCTTCCGTTTTACGCGCGCGCCCAAGTTCTTTTGCGATATTATCTAGAAAGGACTCACGGTTTTGAATTAATCCTGTCATTATTTGTCCCCGCCTTTCTTATGATCTTTATACCAATCACGGAATCGTTCTTTACTTGGAGCCGGGAATTCACGAATATCCGTCCAGTTTTTAAGTGGTCCAACACCTTTTGATACACGGTTACCAGATGTAAATGGACTCATTGCTGCCGGTGCTATTTTTGATCCCATTTTATATAAAGCTGCTGAAGATGCGCCCATACTAAACATTTTCATTGCTAATTTCTCTGCAAGTGGGGCACGTCCTTCTTGCTCAACGATAACTTGACGATGTTTTAATAATAAATCATGTAACGGAATCTTTACTGGACAAGCTTCTGTACATGCTCCGCATAAACTAGATGCATAAGGAAGCTCTTTGTAATCGTCATACCCACCTAAAAGTGGTGTTAACACTGCACCAATTGGTCCTGAATAAATAGAACCATATGAATGTCCACCAACGTGACGATACACAGGACATACATTGACACAAGCAGCACAACGAATACATTGCAATATTGAACGGAATTCCGATCCAAGAATTTGAGAGCGTCCATTATCAACAACGACTAAATGAAACTCTTCTGGTCCATCTACCTCTTCCTCTTGAATTGGTCCTGCTACTGTTACATAACTTGTTAGCTTTTGACCTACTGCACTACGACATAGTAAACCAACTAAAACATCTAATTCTTCCATTGTCGGAACCATACGTTCCATACCCATTACTGCAATTTGTGTTTTCGGAATCGACATAACAAGATCGGCATTACCTTCGTTCGTTACTAAACAAAGAGAGCCCGTATTTGCAACAGCGAAGTTACAACCTGTCACACCAATTTCTGCATCCATAAATTTCTCACGAAGTTGTTTACGAACAAACTTTGTCATTTCGTATGGATCATCAGAATTTTCATATCCAAGTTTTTCTTTAAATACATCACGAATTTGCGTTCTGTTTTTATGAAGCGCAGGTGCAATAATATGTGATGGTGGATCGTTATCTACTTGTAAGATATACTCTCCTAAGTCACTCTCTAACACTTCACAACCAATCTCTTCAAGGGCATGATTCATACTAATTTCTTCAGTTACCATTGATTTTGATTTTACAACTTTCTTCGCTTGTTTCTTTTTTGCAACGTCTTGAATGTACTTTGCTGCATCCTCTTTCGTTTTCGCAAAGTAAACGTGACCGCCTCTTTTTGATACATTTTCACTTAACTGCATTAAGTAATAATCAAGATTTTCTAACGTATGTTGACGAATTTGTTCACCTAGTTCACGCCACTCTTCCCAGTTCCCTAACTCTTCAGCTGCTTTCAATCGATTTGTATATAAACGCGTTTGTGCAGAAGATACTGCCCCGCGCATAAACGAATCTTGAATTCCATCGCCAACGCGATCATTAAATTTTTTCTCACTGATTTTCATAGACATAGCTTATGTTCCCCCTTCATGAGCGACTATTCAAGACCTCAGCAATATGCATTACTTTTACTTCTTTTCCTAAACGCTCAATACGTCCGCCAATGTTTAACAAACACCCACAATCTGCACCAATTAAATAATCAGCACCTGTTTCCATTACACTATCTACTTTTTCATCTACCATTTGCTCAGAAATTGGAGTCATCTTAACTGAAAACGTTCCCCCAAACCCACAACAATTTTGCACGTTTGGCAGTTCTCTCACAATTAATCCTTTTACGTTTGATAATAAAATTCCTGGTGCCTCTTTTACTCCAAGCAGGCGTGTCATATGACAAGATTTATGAATAGTAGCTATCCCTGGTAAACTTGCACCAACATCTGTAACTTTTAAAACATCTACAATAAATTGTGTGAATTCATATGTTTTATCAGCAACCTTTTGTGCACGTTTAGCCCACTTCGGATCATCTTTAAAAACATGCGGATACTCATGAAACATTGTCGCACAAGAGCCAGATGGCGTAACGATATATTCTGCATCTTCGAAAGTTTCAATCATATGTTTCATCGCTTCTTTTGCTGCTTCTACATGGCCGCTATTATATGCAGGCTGACCACAACAAACTTGTGCTTCTGGAAATTCAATTTCACAACCTAAACGCTCCAATACTTCAACTGTTGCTTTGCCGACGTTTGTTTCAAACATATCGACTATACAAGTAACAAATAAAGTAACTTTCATAACTATAATTCCCCCTCATTACAACTTCGCCAACAATCATATGGTCATCAGATGACTAAGATTAGAAGAAGTAGGCTCAACCATGGCCTATCCTCTCCCTCTTCTAAAGAAAACGTTTACTTAATCTCTCTCTCTATTTTATCAGAAAATTAGAATTTTAAAAGATTAAATTACGAATTTATGTCGCTTTTACCTGTGACAATATGTTCTACATTTGTTAAATGATTTAGCATTGCTTGCTGCGCTAATTCCACATCTTGCTTTAACACCGCATTATATATAGATTGATGCTCTTCTAAAAGTCGTTCTGATGTTGTTTGTTCACCATATAAAATAATGCGTCTTGATTCACCAATCGTTTCAGCAATCATCTCTGAAACATGATTCATGAGCTCAAGTAAGATGTTATTATGCGAAGATTCTGCAATTCCCATATGAAAATGAAAGTCTGCTTTTTCGCCAGCCTTCTCATCTCCAATGCTCTTTGCCATTTCATCTAACCAATGCTTCATATTTTGCAAATTAGCTTCCGTACGTTTTGCCGCTGCCGCTCGAACTGCCCCCACTTCGAGCACCTTCCGTACTTCTAATAAATTCAAAATATCCTCTTTCTTCATTAATAACTTGTTATTTAGTGATTTTGTTAATGAAGAAGGATCGAAATTCCTTACATATGTACCTTCTCCTTGTTTCATTTCAATTAAGCCCATTGCTCTTAGCGCACTTAGCGCTTCACGAACAGCAGATCTGCCAACTTGAAACTGCTCAGCTAATTGATGAACAGGAAGTAGTTTGTCACCAGGTTTTAACGTACCATTTTTAATCATTGTTAAAATAGCTTCAGATACTTCTTCGTAAATTTTTTTCGGTTTAATAGATTTGTACTCCAGTTAAATCACCTCAGTATCTTCCAAACAACAATTGTAACGTTTTATAAGAACTTAGCATCCATAACTATTCTAGAACGAATTAGTAAGAAGTACAAATGTTTTGTTCATAAAATAGTCAAATTTTTGATATTTGTTTGATATTAATTAATACATTTACGCGTAACTATTTACCTTCAATATGAAGAGCATATTCCAAAAGTTAGAATATGCTCTCCTCATCTTGTGCTTTTAATTTAATAATAACTGTCGTTCCCTTACCTTTTTCACTTTCTATTCTCCACTCTCCATCATGTATATGAACAATTTGCCTTACAATTGCAAGACCTAAACCTGTTCCACCGTGTTGACGACTTCTCGCTTTATCTACTCGGTAAAAGCGTTCCCCGAGATTTTCTAAATGCTCTCTATCAATACCTATTCCTGTATCTTTTATGTGCAATTCACAATAATCATCGATTTGCTTTAATGTTATTATGATATCCCCGTTTTGATTTGTATAACGTATCGCATTATCTAACACATTATGAAGTACTTGTTGCATACGATCCTCATCAATCATTACGATAATTTCAGGATTTAAATTCGTTGAAATACGAAGTTTTTTTTCTATAAACTGTAACTCGTACGTATCTAGTACATCTTCAATAAGCTGTGAAAAAACGATAGGTTGTTTCTTTAGGGGAAAGTGTTCACCTTCTAGCTGCGCTAGATCTAATAAATCATGAACGAGGCGCTGCATGCGACCTGCTTCTTTATGAATAAGTTGCGTTACTTTTTCCTGCTGCGGCCCCTTCGCTACACCGTCTAAAATAGCTTCACTATATCCTTTAATATAACTAAGCGGTGTTCTAAGTTCATGCGAAACATTAGCTAAAAACTCCTTACGCTTTACATCTTCTGTTTCTAAAGAATTTGCCATTTTATTAAAAGCTTTTCCCAATCGTCCAATTTCATCTTCTGAAGAAATTGTAATCCGCTCTGAGAAATCTCCAGTAGCCAAATGATTTGCAACTCGTTCCATTTGCGAAAGCGGTCTCGTAATAGCGATAATAATTTTTCTACCAATCCATATTGTAATTAAAATCATTGCAAGTGCTAACGGTGCTAAAATAAGACCCATATCAAATATTAAATCTTTTATACTTTTTAAAGGAATATAAGAGTATACAATACCAACTAATTTTTTATTATCTAAAACAGGGATGACAACACCCATAATATTACGATCAAAATGTTCTTCATACCCTATCTTTGTCACAGTTTTCCCATCTAATAGCGCCTGTCTATCCCCTTCACTTATAAGAGAATGATGGTGAACATCAAAAGGCAAACATGCGCTTAAATCACGCGGATTGTATACGAAAAGGACATCTGAACTAGATATTTGATCATACGCCCTTACTTTCTCTTCAAAAGTGGATACTCCTTCACGTTTATCATATTGCGTGGCAAGACGTTTCCCTTCCATTACTAATGAATCTTTTAAATTATCAACGTATAACTTTTCATATGAGTATAAAGATACAAAATAAAGAAAGGAAACTGTTACACATACTGCACATACTACTGTAAGCCAAAGCTTTTGTACCATCGTAAACATACGTTACACCTCAAATTTATAACCTACACCCCAAACGGTTTGAATGTAGTTTCCACTTTCTCCTAGCTTTAGACGCATCGTTTTCACATGCGTATCTACCGTTCTTGTACTTCCTGCATAATCATATCCCCACACCTTTTCAAGCAATTGTTCCCGGCTAAATACTTGTCCATTATGTTGGCAAAGAAAATATAGTAAATCGAACTCTTTTACCGTAAGAGGAATCGTCTCACCATTCGTCTCGACCCTCCTACTTTTTTCATTAATAAGAATCGGTCCAAATTGAATCTCTTCTTGCTGTTCTTGCTTTGTATATCGTCTTAAAACAGCTTCCATACGAGCAATTAGTTCACCGGGACTAAATGGCTTTACAATATAATCATCTGCCCCCATCCGTAAGCCGTTCACCCTATTCCACTCTTCACCTTTTGCAGTTAAAAATATAATAGGTACATCTGACGTTTTTCTAATCTCTTTACAAACTGAAAGCCCATCCATCTCAGGCATCATAATATCTAGTACAACGAAATCGTAATGATCCGTTTCTAATTTTCGAAGTGCCTCTTTTCCATTTTCAGCTTCTCCCCACTCGTATCCGAAGTTATCTAAGTACATTCCGACAAGTTGCCTCATATCACTTTCGTCATCTACGACTAGCACGTTATATTTACTCATTGTCCTTCCCCTTCTCTCTCTATGAGTTGAAACGGTCCTTTTCCGACTTTAATTGTTTGTTTTATTTTCATATTCTTCATATCCATTACGCATACTTCATCGCTATCATAACTAGCTACATATCCTTCTGCACCACTTTTCAAAAATGCAAATGGATTAGATCCTACTTCTGCAAATCCTACCTCTTGATACGTACTTGCATCAAACTTTCTAAGCGTATTCGAACCGTGACTTAGCGCATATACATACTTATCATCCTTTGTTATATTCACAGGCATAAACGGAGCATGTAAAGAACGCATCATCTCTCCGCTCTGTAAAGAATACACTAATACTTTCTCATTCACTTGACTTCCATCACCATGTCCACCAATCCATATTTCTTTCCCATCAGCGCTAACCGTCGCTCCTGTTGATGCTGGCGGAATCATAAAGGACTGTATCACTTCTTTTTTCTTTGTATCAATGGTCGTTAGTTTCGTATCATAAAAGTTTAGTACAGATAACTGGTTATGATGCTCTACCATCGTTATCGGCCCTTTTCCTGTTGAAACACTCCCTGTCTCTTTTCCTTTTATCGTAAAGAACCTTACCTTTTGTTCATTTTGATCGGCAGCAAATAATTGTGTTCCATCATCTGATGCGATAACATTAGCAATTCCTTTTCCAGTCTTATACTTGTCCACTTGTCTTCCTTCTGCTAGTGAATATACATACATATATTCTAATTGCTTACCATAAACGAGTATTTCCTCGCCATTTGGAAGTAACGTAACCCCCGCAATCGGCTCATTTAATTCCCATGTTGTTAATAGCTTCTTTGTTTTTTTATCAATAAAACTAATACTACCTTCCTTTATATTCGTTGTTATAATAACACTTTTATCTTTAGCAATCGGTGTATACGAACTTCCTTGACACCCTACTAATAGAAATAAAAAACAGAGAAGAAAAACATACTTTCTCAAAAGATTCCCTCCATCTTCGGATGATTTCGTTATAATTGTAAAGTAACAAATAAATGTGTGGAAAATGTGAAATCTTCCTTTATTAATAAACTTACATATATAATGTACAACAAATAGAATTTGAGGTGTGCAAATTATGCTTTTTCCTGATTTAGCGAATAAAATTGTACGTGAAGTACGCAGATTAATTACTGAAAACATTATTATTATTAATATACAAGGCGTTATTATCGCAAGTACAGATGCGGAAAGAATCGGTCAATTTCATGAAGGTGCACTCCGCTGTGCGAAACAAAAGAAAACTGTCATTATTACAAAAGATGATGAACGACGACTGCAAGGTGTAAAAGCTGGGATGAATCTTCCTTTACTATTCCATGACGAAGTAATCGGCGTGATTGGAATTACAGGAGAACCTGAAAACATTTCACAATACGGAGAAATATTACGTAAGATGACCGAATTATTAATTCATGAAAACTACTTTTTAGAACAACTAGAACTTGAGCACCGTTCTTATGAAGCATTTGTCTTTGATTGGCTTCAAAATACAGACTGGTCTCCAAGTTTTCTCGATCGTGCAAAAACGCTTGGCATTGATTTATATAAGAAGAAACAACTTATTTTATTATCAATCGCCCAAGATAATACGATGCTCCAGCGTAAAATTTGGAAACATATGCGCAACATTTTAGCAAAAGAAAATTTATTTGTTCGCTGGGGAAATGATCGGTTTATTTTGTTTACAACAATGCAATCCAAAGAGCAAACCTTTCAATTTTTAAAACGGTTAAAAAAAGACTGCGAAACTTTATTTTCTATTACTTTATATATCGGGATTGGACAAACAGTTACGCCAAGCAATATGAACTTATCGTACGAACAAGCACTACGCGCCCTTTCAGTATCACTTGAAACGAAAGAAATTGTATTTAATGAAGATTTACGTTTAGAAATGTGCTTACAAGATATTTCTACTGAAACTCGGGAACAGTTTCTAGAGCGTACCATTGAAAACTTAGTATCATCTCCTGAGCTTATGCACACTTTACGTTTATTTATCGATTATAACCAATCTTATAAGCAGACAGCTGAGCAATTACATATACACATTAACACATTGCATTACAGGCTAAAAAAAATTGAAGAACATACAGGACTTGACCCGAAACAATTCAAAGATTTAAATGTTTTATACTTCGCACTCCTCTTATTAGATAATCATACAAAAAATAACGATAAAATAGATTAATCTTTAGATGATTGTACATAGAAAGAATCCCCCGACTTTTTTATCATTATAATGAAAGCACTGTTACAACGTTTTTTATTATTACTAAATACGTTAACAGTTTGAGGGGGATTTCTAATGTTAGAAAAGCAAATTATTGATTCATTCGTATCTATTGTTGGCGAAGATAATGTAGATACATCCAATATGGGGCGTTTAACTTATAGTTATGATGCCACTCCAAACTTCCAAGCGATGCCTGATGCAGTCATTGCTCCTCGCAATACAAATGAAATAGCCGAAGTGTTAAAAGTGTGTAACACTCATAAAATCCCTGTATATGTTCGCGGATCTGGAACAAATCTTTGCGCTGGAACGTGTCCACTTGAAGGTGGTATCGTCCTTATTTTCCGCCATATGAACAATATTTTAGAAATTGACGAAGAGAATTTAACAATTACTGTACAAGCTGGTGTTATTACACTTGATATTATTAAAGCAGTAGAAGAAAAAGCTTTATTTTATCCACCGGATCCAAGTTCTATGAAAATTTCTACAATCGGCGGTAACATTAATGAAAACTCCGGCGGATTACGTGGTTTAAAATATGGCGTAACACGTGATTATGTAATGGGGCTTGAACTTGTCTTACCGAACGGCGATATCATTCGTACTGGCGGTAAATTAGCAAAAGATGTAGCTGGTTATGATTTAACTCGTTTATTTATTGGTTCTGAAGGAACACTTGGTGTTGTTACGGAAGCTATATTAAAACTTGTCCCTATGCCTGAAACGAAGAAAACGATGCTTGCGCTATATGAAGATATTAACGAAGCTGCTCGAGCTGTTTCTGCTATTATTGCAAATAAAATTATTCCGGCGACACTTGAATTTTTAGACCAACCAACAATTGAAGTTGTAGAAGAGTTTGCACAAATCGGTTTACCAACTGACGTCAAGGCAATTTTATTAATTGAACAAGATGGCCCGCCTGAGGTTGTCAATCGAGATATTGAAAAAATGGCTAACGTTTGCCGTGCTATGAATGCGGTCGATGTTCGCGTTGCAAAAGATGAAGCCGAAGCAGATGCGCTTCGTACAGCACGCCGTAGTGCACTATCAGCACTTGCAAGACTAAAACCGACAACAATATTAGAAGATGCAACTGTACCACGTTCACAAATTGCTCCAATGGTTGAAGCAATTAATGCAATTGCAAAGAAATATAATATTCCTATTTGTACTTTTGGTCATGCTGGTGACGGTAACTTACACCCAACTTGTATGACAGATGCCCGTAATGAAGAAGAAATGCACCGAGCTGAACAAGCTTTTGCTGAAATATTTGCGAAAGCAATTGAACTTGGTGGCACGATTACTGGTGAACATGGTGTTGGCGCGATGAAAGCTCCTTATTTAGAAATGAAATTAGGTAAAGAAGGTATTGCTGCTATGCAAGGAATTAAACAAGCCTTCGATCCAAATAACATTATGAATCCAGGTAAAATGTTCGCGAAAGACTCTCGTAAAAGAGTGGTGGTTGAGCGATGACCACATTAAATAAAGAAAACATTCAAAAGGAATTTAAAGAACGATTAAGTGAAGATGAACTATTAAATTGTATGCGATGCGGTTTTTGTTTACCGACTTGTCCTACTTACATTCAATCTGGATATAAAGAATCACATTCACCACGAGGGCGTATCGCCTTAATGAAAGCCGTCGCTGATGGTTTAATTGAGCCAGATGAAGATGTTGAAAACACATTAAATGTTTGCCTAGGCTGCCGTGCTTGTGAACCTGTTTGTCCGTCTGGTGTGAATTATGGACATTTATTAGAAGAAACTCGTGATATTATTAATCAAAATAAAAAATTCTCAGTTCCTGTGAGAGCTGTTCGTAAAGTCGTTTTTGAAGGACTATTCCCGCATCAAAACCGAATGAGAACATTAACAGGGCTAATCGGATTTTACCAGCGTTCTGGTTTACAAACGCTAACACATAAAACTGGTATTATGAAGTTATTCCCTGAAACACTTGCAACGATGGATCTCGTTTTGCCAAAAGTCCCTAAAATGAAAGCAATGAAAGATCGTCCTGAATTTTTACCTGCTGAGGTGGCAAAGAAGAAACAAGTTGCATTCTTCACAGGTTGTTTAATGGATACGATGTTTTTAGAAACAAATAACGCAACGATGAAACTTCTTCAGTTAGCTGGTTGTGATATCGTTATTCCGAAAACACAAAGTTGCTGCGGGGCATTACATGGGCATGCCGGCGAAAAGAGTGGAGCAAAAGAATTAGCGAAGCGAAATATAGAAGCATTCGAAGATTTAAACATCGACTATATTATTACGAATGCAGGTGGTTGCGGAGCTTACCTCGTAGACTATGATTATCTGTTAAAAGATGATCCCAAATGGGCTGAACGTGCAAAGCAATTTGTTTCTAAAATTAAAGATATTACTGCCATACTAGTAGAACTAGATTTCCATAAACGTAATGACTTACGACTCACGCCGCAAATCATTACGTATCAAGACTCTTGTCATTTACGCAATGTTATGCGAACATCTTCTGAGCCTCGTATGTTATTAGAAGCCATTCAAGGCGCAACATACCGCGAAATGAAAGATGCGGACCGTTGCTGTGGTTCTGCTGGTATTTACAATATTGTTCATTCAGAGTTATCAATGGAATTTCTAGATTACAAAATGGACCGTGTGCATGAAACAGACGCGGCGACAATTGTTACTGCAAATCCAGGTTGTCTATTACAAATGAAATTAGGTATTGAACGAGAAGATCTTTCTCATAAAATGAGAGGAATTCACATTGTAGATCTATTATTAGAAGCAATTGAAACCAACTCGTAATAACTCGTAACATACGTAATAATAGGAAAACGGCTATCTCCTTCGTCTATGTAAAGAGATAGCCGCTTTTTTGTCTGCTACAACATTAAAAATATGTTACTTTATTATAAAAAAGAACAACAGAAACATTACAGTTTTGTAAAAATCCATCCATTATATCCCTCGAAAAATTGCTCAAACCATTGATACAATAGGATTCTTCATTTTTGCTTTAGGTAGATTTATCCAAAAACACCCTCTTAAAACCAAGTATAAAAATGCTGAAAATTCCTTTTATACTCTATGTTTCTCTTATTTCTGCCCCTTTCTTCTCCTAGGATAAATTAGGTAATTTCGAAGTCTATGAATTTTTTTCCATCTTTTTTCTTGTAAATTGTATGCTACGATGAATTTGTCAGTCAGACAGGCTGTCAAAAAAATAAATAAACAATATGGGGGACATACATCATGAAAAAACGTATTTTATTATCTGTAGCCGCTGCAACAGCACTTACTTTAGGAGTATCTTCTTTGGATGCACAAGCTGCAACAGTGCAACCATCTAATATAAAAGTTCAAAATATTCAGCATTCAAAAGTAATGATGAAACAAATGAGCCAACAAGAATTACAAGCATTCTTACAATCTATGGGAATCGAATCTTTAGCACAATGGAATCAAGGGCAATTCCAACAAGATTGCTTCATTCCTGGTCAACAGCCTACTGAAAATGTTGTTACTGAACAACCAACAGCTAAGCCAGAAGCTCAAAAGCCTGCTGAGGAAACACAAAAACCTGCTGAACAAAAGCCTGCTGAAGAAGTTGCTAAACCAGAAGCTCAAAAACCAGCTGAAAACAATAATACTCAAAACGAAACACAAAAACCTGCTGAGCAAAAGCCTGCTGAAGAAGTAAAATCTTTAAGCGAATTCGAACAACGTGTTGTTGAATTAACAAACGCAGAGCGTACAAAACAAGGCTTACCAGCATTACAAATCGATACTGAATTAAGCAAAGTAGCACGCATTAAGTCTGAAGATATGCAGAAAAACAACTACTTTGATCATAACAGCCCTACATACGGGTCTCCGTTTGACATGATGAAGAAGTTTGGTATTTCTTATAAATCTGCAGGTGAAAACATCGCCCAAGGTCAACGTACTCCAGAAGAAGTTGTACAAGCTTGGATGAACAGTGCTGGACACCGTGCAAACATCTTAAATAGTGGCTTCACTCATATCGGTGTTGGCTATGTAGAAAGCGGCAACTACTGGACACAACAATTTATTACGAAGTAAATAGAAAAAAAGAGTCTTCTCCTAGAAGACTCTTTTTTATGTTTCATAGCTTTCTAATATGTATGCGTATAAAATGTAGAACATAAACAAAATAGATCCGCAGCTTATTACACTAATTAACAAATAAAATCCCCACTTCAGGCTCAAAAGCAATGAAAATAATATGCTACATGCCATCACTTGAAAGATTCGCCCACTGACTAAACGGATTTTTTGTAATTTGATCGGTTCTTTCTCTCTATCCTTCACCTTTTTAAACACTTTACTAAACATAAAAAGAAACATACTAATTCCAATCGTTAGTCCTGTCTGAAAGGATATAATACT
Organism: Bacillus altaicus; assembly: GCF_042136375.2. Lineage (NCBI taxonomy): Bacteria > Bacillati > Bacillota > Bacilli > Caryophanales > Bacillaceae > Bacillus > Bacillus altaicus. Next base: position 4,147,088 of record NZ_CM143394.1, read on the forward strand.
TCCAATATTAATAAAGAGAATTAGTATATGGACAAACATCATAAATAAAGTAATACTCTTTATAAATCCACTTATAATGAAATGCTCTCCTTCGTTAAACTTATATATATTATGCGAAATAACATATATTAATCCATGTACAATAATAATAAGGGCAGGAATAAATAATACGACGCCTTGTTTACTCATAAACTCGTTCGCTCCACCATTCTCGTTCCAATGCACAGCCATACGAGTTGGTAAATATGGATAAATACATAGAGTAAGTAAAAGACAAGCGAAAAATATCCCTAGCATATATTTATATTTGATCAAGTAATTCTCACCCCTCTTTTCTCTTAACGGCTTCGCCTCTTTTAGAGAAATCCCTGCAAAAATCTACCTTTTTCAACTTTAAACTTACACTTTACCCATTTTCTCTTTCAAATTTTTTCATTATATCGTTTAAATTTGTAGGGAAAGGTACGTCAACCGTGATCTCTTCTTTCGTAATCGGATGCAAAAAATTAATCTTCATCGCATGTAACGCTTGCCCGGACATATATGTTGTTTGCCCACCATATAATACATCCCCAACTAATGGATTTCCATTATAGCTCATATGAACGCGAATTTGATGCGTCCTACCGGTTTCTAACTGTAACGTTACGAGCGTCGCATCTTGTTTTTTAAAATATTTCTCTACTTTATAATACGTTATAGCTTGGTCTCCCTTTGGAGAAACACGGCGCCTTGTAGCATGATGTCGATCTCTTCCGATGGCCGCGTCAATTGTCCCCTGCTTCTTTTTTACTTTTCCTTCAACAAGTGCCGTATACGTTCTTTTAATTTTCCGTTCCATTAATAAACGATCCATAATTGCACCCGCAATTCTATGTTTTGCGAATACAACACCACCTGTCGTATCTTTATCTAACCTATGGATATGACGAACCTTCGTCTCTAAACCTTGCATTTGAAAATGAAAAGCAACAAGATTGGCAAGTGTTCCCGTCCCATTTTTTTCAGAAGGATGTGTATCCATTTGCCCCTGCTTATTTACAATGAGTACGTGATCATCTTCAAACACTACATTTAATTCACCGTATTCCGGCTCTACGCCGTACTCCTCCTCCATAAACATATGAACTTGTAACTTATCTCCTTCTTTTAAAAGTTCATTCCATCTCCTCTGTTCTCCGTTAACCGTAACACCCTTTTCCATACGAAGCTGATGTAATAACTTTTTTGGTACTTCCCATTCTACTTTTAACAACGAATCAATACTTATACCATTCCACGTCGCTGGAACCGTGATTTCACACCATTCGCCCTTTTTCTTTGTTTCCATACTATAATCACCTTATTTCTATTGATTCTCTCATTGTAACGGAAAACATAATTTGATGCACCGTCAAAAATAGAGGACAGTCTTATAATCGACTGCCCCCCTCACGCTCTAAGCTTTTTCATTTCCTGCAACACTTCTTCAGCTTTTTGTTCATACAATAAATCTTTAAAGAAATCCGCCAATCGTTTATAGTCGTTGTATGTATCTAATAAGTCGTCTATTTTCTCTCCTTTCATAACTTGCTGCTTTTGCTTCATTTTTACTGGATAGCGATACCCCGATACTTCTTGTATTTTGTAATACTCATCCTCTACTTGAATAACTTTTACAATTTCCTCTTCTTCCGCATCCATCGTATACCCGTCAAATTCTCTAAGCAGTTCATAAATAATATGAGTCCATTCATCTTTTGGGTAAAACCCTTTTTCCAACCGATAACCGACAATGCGATACAAATGCCCATCGTTTTCAGCAAACTGTACTGTATCATTTAGCTTAAACTTAAAATAACGAAACATTGCCTTCACCTACTTGTATGTAATGTTCTTATCACATACTATGCGCAAAATATGGGCCCTGCTATTCATAAAAAATACTCACCTTATAGATGAGTATTTTTTATGATGATTTTTCTCTTTTCTTTCGAAATGGTAGCCACCAGTTCCAATCCCCAAACAATTTCATTAAACTTGGTACGAGCATAAGACGGATAATTGTTGCATCAAGAAATATTGCTAATGCAACCCCAATCCCCATCTGCTTTACTGGTAAAATATCAGTAAAGGCGAACGCACCGGTAACAACAATCATAATTAAAGCAGCTGACGTAATGATTCTACTTGTCGATACAAGTCCTTCTAGCGTTGCTTGATTGTTATCTCCTGTTTCCTCGTATAGCTCATGAATACGTGAAATAAGAAATACTTCATAATCCATGCTAAGCCCAAATACGAGGCCGAAAATAAAGATTGGTAATACAAATAAAACGGAACTCTCTTCTAATCCGAAATGACCACCTTCAAATAACCAAATAACAATTCCTATTGTTGCACTTAAACTAAGTACGTTCATAATAATAGCTTTAATTGGAATGAGTATAGAGCGGAATGCGAATAATAAAATAACAAAGGTTGATCCAAATATAACAGACATACCAATTGCAACTTTATCTTTAATTTCATCTTCTAACTCTTGCTGGAACGTTGTCATACCGCCCATATAATAAGTAACATCATTTTCTTTATAATTCTTTTTAAAATCACGAACCCATTGTTTTGCAGTTTCTGTACTTGGCTTCGTATCCAAAAAGACTTCCATTGTTGTTTTATTTCCTTTCGTATACGCTTCAAATACAGGAGCTATTTTCGCCGCTTCTGGCGACTGCAATATTCCAGCAACTTGATCTGCTTTCATTCCATTTAGCCCGTCATATACACTTTTCACCTTATATACTTGCTTATCATCTTTTAACTTTTGAACAACAGCTTCTATCTTTTGTAAACTTTCTTTTTCTGTTATATCTTTCTTCGTCTCTACTACTAATGTAACATCAGCGTGTGTTTGGACAGTTTTATTAAAGGCTTCTTCATACTTCTCAAATGCAACTCTCGTATCACTCTTTTCAGGTAAAGCTTCAACACCAGGAAACTGCAAGTTAGCTGTACGTAGCGGTAATAAACAAATAACAATAAATATTATAACAACAATAATCATGACAATTGGATGTTTCATTACAAACTGTGCAAATTTACGCCATACCTTTGATGGCGTAGGCGCCGCCTGATTCTTTTTCAATATCCTTTTACCAATTAAAGATAATAGTGCCGGAAGAAGTGTGAGCGAAAACAAAATACTCATAATAACGACAATCATCCCGCTAATAGCCACAGACTGAATATAATCTATCTTAAAGAAAAATAAGCCTGATAAACCGACGAATACACATAACCCTGAAAATACGATAGCACGCCCTGCCGTTTGATACGTAATTGCTATCGCTTCTTTCACAGTTCTCTTCGCAACTTCCTCTCGAAAGCGATTTACAAATAACAGTGCGAAATCAATTGATAATGCGAGCCCAATCATCGGCGCAACATTTAACACGAAAATAGATAGCTCTTTTTCACTACCTATAAAATATAAAATCCCCATCGTACTAATTACACTTAGCGCGCCATTTATAATCGGTAAAATAGACGCAAGCAGACTACCAAATGAGAATAATAGTACGAGAAATGCAATAGGTAATCCAATCATCTCTGCTACTTTTAAATCATTTTGCGTTCTTTCATTAATCTCTTGATTAATTTTCGGATATCCTGTCGGTGTTAATTTTAATACGCTATTACTTTCCTTCTCGATTTTTTCGGCGAATTGTAATGTCTTTTCCATTCGTTCTTTATTTGTTTTCCCGGAAAATAAAATCGTCGCATAACCGATATCATCTTGTAACATCTCTTTATTTTGCATTGGATGATGGAAAGATTCGTATGTTTCCGTCTCTTGAATTTGATTTATTATCCCCTCTATACGCTTTTGGAAATCCTCATGCGAAGTATTCTTTTCCTTCTCAAAAACGAGTAAAAGTGTATCTTGAGATTGCTTAAAATCTTTATCTAAAATTTCTTTCGTCTTTTGATAATCCCCTTCTGTTTGGAAACCATCACCGCCCAATACTCCTGGAAGTTTTGGAGCAAAAATACCGAGCACTATCGCAAGTAGTAGTAATGCTACAATTACTGTATAACGAAATTGATACAAAAAAGTTCCTAACTTCCCCCACTTATCAATTTTATGTACATTTGTCTTCACACATTTTCACCTACTTTATATAATTTACTTATCATTTATACTGTATCACATCCCCCCATAAACAAAAAACGTCTAGAAAAACTATAATACTAGTTTTTCTATCTCTCGTTATTAAGTCCCAATCTCTCGGTGAGTAAACGATGACAATAAATTGCGATGATTAACAAAATGCCCCCTGCGCAATAACCAGCTAAAATATCAGTTGGGTAATGAACATTTAAAATAACTCTACTTAATCCAATCAATATAATTAATATGCCCATCGAAATCGTAATACCACATTTTCCAGCTGTACTTTTCAAATTCGCAGCAATGATATAGGCAAGAAAACCGAATGTTATGATAGATAGCATTGCATGTCCACTTGGGAAGCTATACCCAAGTGCGTCAAGTGCCTCATTTAATGATGGGCGGTCTCTTTTTGCAATTTCTTTTATCCCCTTATTAACAAGGTGTGTCGTTAATATAGCCATTGGATACACAATCATAGCAGCATAATAACGCTTTTTCCAAAAAACGAACAAGCTTATAATTAGTGTCGTTATAACTCCAACTGCAGATCCTAGCTTTGTCAAGTGGGAGAAGAATGTAAGTGAGCTTTCCGTTTGTAATCCTTTTACCATATCACGTACGTATGTATCCATCATTGTAACACCACCTACATGTACCCTCCAAGCGATGATGCTAAATAGAACAAACAATAAAACGATACACATTAACTCATACTGATGTAACTTTTTCTTCAATCGATTTCCTCCTACTATGAAAAAATGCGATTTCTACTTTAGAAACCGCATTTCCTTACTTATTTACCTTTTGTTTTCAGCTCTGTCCAGTAGCGATCGTAGTCTTTTAACTTATCGTCTACATCAACAAGCCATTCTGTACGATCTAATTCTTCTTTTGTTAAGAAGATCATGTGATTATCACGATATTCTTTACTATGAAGAGGATGAGCTTTTTCATTTGGATTACTGTAACCAATTGACTCGTAGTTTTTCACACTTACTTTTTCATCTAATAAGTAGTTCATAAACTTCTCTGCAAGTTCTTTATTTTTCGCACCTTTTGGAATTGCTAACGTATCAGCCCAAATTGTGCCGCCTTCTTTTGGTACAACGTATCCTACATCTTTATTGTCTTTCGCGATGAATGCTGCGTCTCCAGACCAAACTGTCCCGATCCAAGCATCTTCTGTAATGAATTTTTGTTTAATGTTATCTGTATCGAATGCTAATAAGTTTGGAAGTAGCTTCTGTAAATCATTTGACGCTGTCTTTAACTGTGCATCCTCTTTCGTACTATTAGAGAAACCATTTTTCTTAAGTCCCATTCCTAATACTTCACGAGAATCGTTTAATAAAGTAACATGTCCTTTATATTTCTCGTTCCATAAATCATTCCAGCTTGTAGGTGCTTCTTTCACATACTTTTTATTGTATGCAATTCCTGTTACACCCCAAGTATATACTAAAGAATACTTATTCTCTGGATCAAACGCAGGTGTTTTAAAGTTAGAAACAAGATTCTCGATGTTCGGGATGTTCTTCTTATCTAAAGGTGCCAATAAGTCCATCTTCGCCATCGTTTTCACCATGTAATCAGACGGCTGAATCAAATCATATGTTGCGCCACCAGCTTGTAATTTCGCAAGCATTTCTTCATTACTTGCATATTTATCATAGTTAATTTTCACGTTATATTTCTTTTCAAAATCTCTTAAAACTTGCTCATCAAAATTGTCAGCCCAGCTATAAATGTTTAATTCTTCTTTTTTCTCACCGCAACCAGCAAGTACACCTGCAGCAAGACTGAAGCTAATTGCTATACCAGCTAATCTCTTCACTAATTTCATCGGTTTATTGCCTCCTCGTTCTTTCTATATCATTCGTATTATAAAGGAAGGTGTCCTCCAGAGTTTTCTTCACCGTCTGCACCTTTATTACGGAAGATTTCCGATAGCACCATTAATCCTACAATTACAACAATTAATATTGTAGAAAGAGCATTAATTTCAGGTGATACTCCGCGCTTAACCATACTATAAATGTATAATGGCAATGTTGTTGATCCTGGTCCTGATACGAAGAAACTAATTACAAAATCATCAATCGATAATGTGAATGTTAATAATGCGGCTGAAATAACTCCTGGTGCAATTGCTGGTAACGTTACATAACGAAACGTTTGCCACGGCGTTGCTCCTAAATCGTTTGCAGCCTCTTCTAAATCACGTCCCATACCAGAAAGACGTGCCGCTAAAATAACAACAACAAATGAAATACTGAATGTAATGTGTGCAATAATAATTGTTGTTTTTCCAAGTTCCATACCTAATTGACTAAATAGGATAAGTAAAGATAATCCCATTAAAATATCAGGAATTAAAATTGGTAAATATACAAGACCGTTAATGGCCCCTTCAAAACGATATTTGTAACGGTGTAATGCAATAGCAAAAATTACACCAAGAACTGTCGTCACAATTGTCGTTATCAGAGCAATCGTAATACTATTTACAAACGCATCAATAACATCTTGTTTTTGAAATAAATCTGTATACCAATGGAGTGTAAAGCCCTCCCATTCCGCATTAATGCGAGAATCGTTGAAGGAATATACCATTAAAACCATCATTGGAAAATACAAAAACAATAAGATTAACCAAGAATAAGAAACTAAAAACTTCTTCATTTTTGCCTATTCCCCTCCGTTTCCATCATATTTATATACTTTCGTTGCACGATAATATAAGTAAATTAACAGAACAGAGAATAGAACAACAATCATAGATAACGCAGAACCAAACGGCCAGTCACGTGAACCTAAGAATTGGTTTTGAATTACGTTTCCGATTAATGCTACTTTCGATCCACCCATAACGTCTGATACAACAAACATTCCGATAGAGGAAACGAATACTAAAATAGAACCAGTAGTAATCCCTGACATCGTCATCGGTACTGTTACATTCCAAAATGCCTTTACTGGTGTTGCTCCTAGATCATAAGCTGCCTCTAGCTTACGCTTATCAAGCTGCTCAATTGCTGCATACACTGGTAAAATCATAAATGGTAATAAAGAATATACCATTCCGAGTATTACAGAAGGTGTATTGTATAACAGATTTAAAGGTTCACTAATAATACCTAGTTTCAATAGCAATGTGTTTACAAGTCCTTGTGAACGTAAAATAACAATCCATGCGTATGAACGAACAAGAAAGTTAATCCAGAACGGAATCGTTGCCAATAATAGAAGGATAGAACGATATTTACGATCAACAATTGTAATTGTATAGGCAAATGGATAACCGATTAATAAACATAGTACTGTCGTAATAACCGCAATTTTCACTGTTTCCCATAACGTCCCCATATATAATGGATCAAACACACGCGCTATGTTATCTAATGTAAATTTCATTTCCACTGTCCCGTATGCTCCGCGCTGCATGAAGGCAAATGCTAATACGAACAGAAGTGGAATTAGGAAGAAGAGTAACAGCCATACGACTGTAGGTAATGCGAGTAATTTCCCTTTCTTCAATTTAAGGTCACCTCGTCCTCTTGCCCCCAGCCTACATATACATTATCTCCAATGCTCCACTGTGTTGCTTCTTCAGCAGTTTGGTATGCCATTAGTAATTCCGATGTTTTCTCCTCACGTACATATAGCTTTTCCATATTTCCAACAAATTCAATATCTTCAATATGCCCAAGGTGGTATTCTTTTAAAATTGGCTCTTCAACCGAGCGAACTTTTACATTTTCAGGGCGAACTGCTACGTAGTTTCCCCCATTTTTCACGATATTATTTTCACCGATGAACGTCGCAACGAACAATGTTTTCGGTTGATTGTAAATTTCTTTAGGCGTGCCGACTTGTTCGATATGCCCTTTATTCATAACGACAATACGATCACTCATACTCATCGCTTCTTCTTGATCGTGCGTTACATATATGAACGTAATTCCTAAATTACGTTGTAAGTTTTTCAATTCACGTTGCAAATCTTTTCTTAACTTAAAGTCAAGCGCTCCAAGTGGCTCATCTAATAGTAATACACGTGGGTTGTTTACAATTGCTCTTGCAATTGCTACACGCTGCTGCTGTCCACCAGAAAGCTTCGTAGGTTTACGATTACGGAACTCAAGTAACTGCGTTAAACGCATTGCCTCTTCCGCACGTTCTTTCTGTTCTGCTGCTGATACTTTTTGCATTTTCATACCGAAACAAATATTTTTTTCAACATTCATATGTGGGAATAGTGCGTAATGTTGGAACACTAAATTCATATGACGCTTGTATGGCGGCAAATCGTTAATCTTTTCATCATCTAATAAAAGATTCCCTTTAGTTGGCGTTTCAAATCCTGCGATCATACGAAGTAAAGTCGTTTTCCCGCAACCACTCGGTCCTAAAATTGTTAAAAATTCTCCTTCTTTAATATCTAAAGAAAGAGGGGGGATAATCACTTGATTTCCAAAATGTTTTTCTACTGCTTCAACTTTAATAATCTTTTTCATTTTCCCGTCCTATCTACCTTAAATTTTAATTTTTATATTCATGAATAAATATTTATTTTCTATAGACTATTTTTTGTTTCGATCCAAACAAAAATGGTTGTTTAGCAGCGTTCTCTTCTATTCTTTATGTAGTATGTTTGATTCATTTTTGCATGATACATATGTCGAACAGAAAAACCCCTTCAGTTGCGAAGGGGTTTTTATCATACGGCTACGCCTACTGATAAACACCATCATCATTTTAACAACTTTCGTATGAATTTTAAAGCACTTTTTGTAGAAGAGTAACGAATTTTCATGTCGAATGCTGTAGATTGGGACAAAATGCTTTTATAATGGGAAAAAGTCCGAAAACTTTGTTCACCATGATAGCTGCCTAATCCACTGCTCCCAACACCCCCAAAAGGTAAATATGGCGTTGCAAGATGATATACGACATCATTTATACATCCTCCGCCATATGAAATATTACTCGTCACTTTCTTTTGCACTTTTCTATCTTCAGAAAATACATATAGCGCTAACGGCTTTGGATGGTGCTGAATCGTTTCAATTACTTCTTCTATTTTGTCATATTCTATAATTGGTAAAATCGGCCCAAAAATTTCATCTTCCATAACAGCACTTTGCCATGTAACATTCGTTAACACTGTAGGCTCGATGTGTAATGTTTCTTTCGTATAATTCCCGCCAATCACAGGTTTACCGTCTTGTAAAAATGTACATAAACGTTCAAAATGACGCTCACTCACAATTCGTACATAATTGTCATTTTGTAAAGCATCTTTTCCATATTGCTCTGCGATTTCATGTCGTAATGCCTCGATTAACTGCTCTTTCACTGAAGAATGAACGTACATATAATCAGGTGCTACACACGTCTGCCCAGCATTCAAAAACTTGCCCCAAACGATACGTCTTGCGGTTACATCTAGCTTTGCATCTTTATGTACAATACATGGGCTTTTCCCGCCAAGCTCTAACGTAAGAGGCGTTAATTTTTTTGCCGCTGCTTCCATCACAACTTTTCCAACACCAACACTACCTGTAAAGAAAATATAGTCAAACGGTTCCTTTAAAAGTGCAGTGCTTTCCTCAACACCGCCTTCTACTACCGATACAAGCTCTTCTGGGAATAATTCACCTAACATTCTCGTAAGCACTTTTGAAACGTTTGGCGTTAACTCTGACGGCTTTAAAACGACTGTATTGCCAGCTGCCAATGCTCCTACGAGTGGTGCAATTGCTAATTGAAACGGATAGTTCCACGGTGCGATAATAAGCGTCACACCATACGGTTCTGGCACCACTTTCCCCTTCGATCCAAAATGAGTAAGAGCTGTGCGAACACGCTTTGGTTTACTCCAAGATGAAATATGCTTCATTTGAAAAGAAATCTCTTTTAGTACATATCCAATTTCTGTTGTAAATGATTCGTGAACTGATTTATTCAAATCTAATTTCAACGCTTGAAAAATCTCATCCTCAAAACGCTGAATTCCTTCATAAAGCTTCTTCAAATTATTCTTTCTCGTCTCTAGACTTCTCGTATGTCCTTTGTAAAAATATTCCTTTTGTTTATTTACAATAGAGGAAATACTCATGCACTCACCTTCTCCCACTATTTTTATCCAATTCTTTCATTATTTATATAGACTTCATATGTAACAAATTTCTATTCTTAAAGTTACATTATATATAACTTTTCCCTTTATATAAAATTCATTGCTCACAAAAAAACTACCGAAAGAAAATCTCCCGGTAGTTTTACTGTATTAACGGTATAAACGAACAGCACCTGCAGAATTATCGTCAGCTTGTCCTACTACTTCAAACTTCAGACCAAGCTTCGGTAAAATACGTCCTGCATCTGGAATCTGCTCATTAATATACTTTTTAGAGTCATCGAACTTCGGTACCCCTGGTAATCCATCGTATACGAATGTTCCACGCGTTGGAGATACAACTTTCCAAGCTGGCGTTTTGTCGAATGAGAACGCCGCATCAGCAATTTGGAATCGCGTACTGCTTGTAAATGTTGGTTTGCCATTTAAAGTTCCTGCAATTGCTTCTGGATGAGAGTCAACTACACCAAGGAAACCATGTCCTGGATGTATGCCAACCCAGTTATCTGTGTAAGCTGAATCCGCATACCATACAACCATACCAGTGTTATATACTGGACCGCGAGCAAATTTCAATGCGTTATCTGAACCCGCATAGTTTCTCCACTCTACATAGTAGTTATGCTTTTTCTTATCCATTCCGTTAGATGCAACGAAACCGTCCAATTTGAATTGTGGTGTACCTTCTGCATCATCAGAGAATGCAACATTTCCATCTACAGTTAGTGACGCATTATCAAGTGTAAATCCATTTAACGCCAATCCACCGTCTGTAATATATTCAAATACTAGTTTCACTTTCTTACCTTTGAATTGACTTAAATCATATGATTTATCAACCCATTTTCCATTTGTCGTAGCTGCATTTCCACTATTTGCTTTCTCACCAATTCTTTCAATCAACGTTTTTTGTCCATCTTCTGTTACAGCGTGTACTTCAAGGAAATCGTACTCTGCTTCGATTTCATACAATGACTTATAATCGAATTTTGCAGTCGTTGCTTTCGTTAAATCGAATAGTGGCGTTTCCATCGTTGTATGAAGGTCATCACCTTTTGTGCTGTAGTAATACTGTTTACCAAATGCAGGCTGAATTCCTTTTACATCTTTATCTGGTAAGTTAACACGAATCAGACCTGGACGATCTGACTTCGTAACACTTTGGTCTAAGTATGTTGCAAGACCGATACCTTTATTTAATTTCTCGTAATCTACTTCTACGATATTCGCCCAGTTACCACCGATTGTTTTTTGGAAAAACTCTTTATTTTGTGGTGATAAACTCGTTGGCGTTGTTCCTGCGATTTTACCAGCCCAGCTTCCGCCACTCATAATAGACCAAGCTTCAACCGGTTCACCATCACCGCTATACTGTGTATCATACTCATCTGGAAGACCTAAATCATGGCCATATTCATGTGCGAATACACCAACCGCGCCATCTTCTGGTTCAATTGTGTAGTCGAATGCTGCCATATTTCCGCCCCAATATGGAACTTTCGCTTGTGTACCTTCAATTGCGAATGGTTTTGGTCCAACTGTCCAGCGATGTGACCAAATTGCATCATCACCTAATTTACCACCGCCAGCTTCTTGTCCAACACCCGCATGAATAATCATTAAGTGATCGATTAAACCGTCCGGTTGATTTTGATTCCCATCACCATTTACATCATATTGATCGAACTGATCAAACTGTGATAAATCAAGTCCGCTATCTACAGCCGCTTTTAATGCATCTTTTACTAGATCACGTGGTCCTTTTGGTCCTTTATTATCATGACCTGTACCAGCATCTGCACCGTAATCAGCAGCTTTACCTGGAACTGTTAACCATTTTGTGACTGTTCCGTCCACTGTGTAACTACCACCTGATTGCTCTTCGTAATATTGTTTAAACGTTTCGATTTTGCTTCCATCCTCTAACGCGAATGGCTCATTACCGAATAACATTTTTTCATAATGTTCTTTGTTAAAATCGTTAGAATACATGTAGCCAGGCTCTTTATCAATATTGTTATGCTTGAAATCAGCGTACTCTACAAGTAAAACAAGTACTTTATCTTTACGAACTTCACCGTTATACTCTTTTTGCTTAGCAGGTGAAGTTGGTACTTTCCCATTTAAGCCTCCTCTAACTGGACCTGTTCCTGCTGTAGTCCCGTTTGCTGGCTGCTCTGATTTTTCTTTCGTATCTGCCTTTGCATCTTTCACTTTCTTTAAAAAGTCAGATGCATCTTTCGTAAGTTGGTCCCCACTTGCCGCTTCTTTCCCAGGATTTTCACCCTTCTTTTTCTCTACATACTTTTCGACAGCTTTCTTTGTTTCTGTCCCTGAAGCAGATGAATCAATTACCCCACGTTTTTTTAGCGCATTTGCTAATCTCTCTTCTGGGATTAAGTGATCATCAACTGGGCTTGTAGCTGTCTTGTTCTCCGGCGTTTCAGCATATACAGACTGGCTTCCAGCACCAAACGACAAGCCTAGAACAGCTGTCAAAGCAATTGATGATAACACTTTAAATGGTTTCTTTTTCATCCCTTATTGCCTCCCCTAATATAAAATATGTATTACATACTCTATATTATTAAAAATTCAATATATTTTCAATATTTAGTTATATTATGTAATTTTTTTAATATATTTGTAAAAATTTCATAGTTAGTATACGAATATATCACAATTCAACAATGTTTTCAGAAAATATTGAAAATATTTGCCAGAAACTTTATAATCGCCATAGAGGGAATTTAATGGGGATTTTATCTTTGTTTCATCTACAAAATATTTGATAATTCACTATATAAAATACAAAATCCTATTGCATTATCATATATTCTGTAGCAGCAATTATGACCACTAATTAGGGAGGAATTACATTTGTACAAAGATAAGGCTGACTCACTAGATCAAGAATGGATTGATTTAATACTTGAAGCTCTAGATGCTGGCATTGCCCTGCAAGATATTGAACACTTTTTTCAACGTATGAAGCATACGAGCCAGGCTCAATAGCCTCGTTCTTTTTAACGAAGTTTATGTTATAATAATCACATCATAAGACGACTACATATTGATAGAAAGGTGCGCAAATATGATAGGAGAACGTATAAAACGCCTTCGTTTACAAAAAGGCATTTCATTAACAGAACTCGCCGAAAAAGCTGGTGTCGCTAAATCTTACATTAGTTCTATAGAACGGAATTTACAAAAAAACCCTTCTATTCAGTTTCTTGAAAAAATTGCAGCTGTTCTACAAATTCCAGTTGATACTTTACTTCACGATGAAACAACAACGGAAAGTCATCTAGACTCCGAATGGACACAGCTCGTTAAAGATGCGATGAGCTCTGGTGTCTCAAAAGAACAGTTTCGTGAATTTCTCGAATTTACACAATGGAAGAAAAATCAACAATAATACATATGAAAGAGTGCTTAAAACGGGCACTTCTTTTTTTCTTTATAAAAAAAAGCGGGGAATCCCCCGCTTTTTTTATTTATTATTTTTCTTCGCCATCTGTTTGGTTAGCATTGAATGTCCATTCTAAGTTCAATGAATCGCCTTGGAATTTATTTTGATCTTTACCATCATCTTCGAATACAAATTGTACCCATAGATAGTCTTCTGAATTTGGTGCTAGACCACCATTCTCTGCCCACTCTGGAGCAAAGATGTCTTTAGCTAAAACATCTGGATCCACATTTTGTAAATCTGCTAAAGTTGTTTCATATACAGGCTCACTTTGTTTATCCCAGTTCCAAAGGAATTTCACTTTAATATGCTTACCAAAGTCTTCACCAGCATTATCACCTTTTGCATCTTTCACAGTATACTTTGTCGCTAATTTAACGTCTTTAATCGCTAAAGTACCGTCGTTCTTTAATAAGAACTCTTTCTTAACAGAATCCCCTGGTTTTAAATCTTTAATATCTACAAGCGTTTTAGGGTTTAGTGTAAGATCTAACGTCCCAGCTGCAAATGTATTGTTTGATACTTCTTTATCGCTAAAGTAAGCGAATGTTCCTCCACCAATTAAAGATAACCCCAATGCTGCTGATGCAACTCCCATACCTAATTTCTTTTTCAGACTCACAATCAATTCCCCCTAGCCGTTTTTTGTATTTTTATCTCTTATTTCAAAATAAGAGGTGTAACTAAAACTATATTAGCTTAGCTAATATTTGTTCTTTTTTAAAAACCTTAAGTTCATTATAACGAACAAACCTATATAAATACAACAATATTTTTTTAGTATTTTCAATTATTTTTATTTCTCAATATTGTTTTGATTTTTCAGATTTTTTATCTCATTCCAACACATTTTCTATTAGAAGCACACGAGAGCAAGACAATAAGTGCGAGGATAAATACTCCCCCACACTTATATACATTATTCTCTTTCATGACAATCTCTAAGTTGTGCTAGCCACAATATTATTGGTTAGTTGAAGTAGCATTCTCATTAAATCACTTGCTCAGGCTACTTAGCTGTTTCTGTTTGTTTCTGTTCTTCTACCTTCTTTTTCTCTTCTGCTTTCTTTTGTTCTTCTATCTTCTTCTGTTCTTCTACTTTCTTTTGTTCTTCTATCTTCTTCTGTTCTTCTACTTTCTTCTGTTCTTCTATCTTCTTCTGTTCTTCTATCTTCTTCTGTTCTTCTACTTTCTTTTGTTCTTCTGCTTTCTTCTGTTCTTCTGCTTTCTTCTGTTCTTCTGCTTTCTTCTGTTCTTCTACTTTCTTTTGTTCTTCTGCTTTCTTCTGTTCTTCTGCTTTCTTTTGTTCTTCTGCTTTCTTCTGTTCTTCTACTTTCTTCTGTTCTTCTACTTTCTTTTGCCCTTCCGCTTCAATTGCAACATTTAATTGTTGCTGGAGAGCCTGGATCTGTTCATCAATAGCTTGCAAGCTAACTTCTTTCTCAATATAATCGCGCTTCTCTTTTATACTGCGAAAGCCTTCATTCACATATAAAGCTACTTGCTGAATCGACTCATCTTTATTTCCCTTTAATTCTTCTTGTATTTGATTATAAGGAGTTTCTATTGCAGTATATACATTTTGTAAAGCTTCCTTCTCAGAAGTAATTTTCTCACGTCCTTGCTGCCATACTACAATTGCCTGTTCTATTTCTTCAATAGAAGTTGCTTTCAATTTCCCCTTCATTGTTCCATACTCATGCTCAATAAACTGTTTATGTTGCTCAGCTTGCTCTTTTAACGTATTAACTGTTTTCGGAAATATAATTGCTGTAGAAAGCGTCGCTTCTACTTTCGTTTCATGAATAAATGCCGCTTCTGTATGCGTCATGACTTGAGATCCTAAATAAAACGTAATAGAGCACACACACGGCAATATAAGCATCTTTTTTAAATTACGCGGTCTTTTCAGCATCTTAATCTCTCCCATCGAACAATGTGTTCTTTATACAGAACATTATCTTTATTATAATAAAGAACTATACAAAATGATAGCCATATGCTAGAAAAATAGAAAAAGGGCTATCCATGTGATAGCCCTTTTTTATTATTATCTTGCTTCACCTTCTGTTTGTTGTGCATCAAACGTCCAAGTTAAATTTAGTTTATCGCCTTGGAATTCATTTTGGTCTTTTTTATTATCAACAAACTCGAATTTCACTGTAAATTTATCTGACTTACCTGCAGAAATACCTTTTTCATCCCAGAACCAAGCAGATAAATCATTGTCTACCGCTGTAAGTGTGTCACCCTTCAATTTATCTAGCGTTGTTTCTTTTACAATTGTTTCATGCTTATCTACATTCTTTAAGAATGTTACTTTAATATGTTTACCAAAATCATCTTTATTGTCGCCCTTCGCATCGATTACTTTGTAATCTGTTTTTAGTAAAACTTTTTTAATGTCTAAAGAGCCTTTATTTTCTAGTTTAAAATCTCTTTTAATTGTATCGCCAGGCTTTAAATTCGATACATCAACAACTGTCGATGGGTTTGCCGCTAAATCAAGTGTACCAGCCGCAAATGTATTGTTTGACACTTCTTTGTCGCTAAAGAATGCAAATGTTCCTCCACCAACTAATGCTGCTCCTAGTACTGCTGATGCGATACCCATTCCTAATTTTTTCTTTAAAGTCATGTCCAAATCCCCCATAATATATATTTGTTAACTTCCTAATAGGAAGATATAACCAAACTAACTATACGGATTGTTCTACTTTTTTATCTTTCTTTTCTCCGTCGATGCTACGAATAGCGCCAAAAATAGAAATCGCGGAATAACCAAGTAAAAAGACTCCTGGAATAATAAGAAGTAATGCTGCTCCCGCTTTTGAACTCGCATAATTCAGTCCATAACCAACGTATGGAACTGTAATATCTGCATACTTTCCGATTACATTCTCTGCAAGTACTGGTGCTAAATCTGGTCCGTTGTTGTTATCCCCTTTTGTTTCATACATTACTTTTCCATTTGTATCTTTCACACCGATAATACGGTGAGTGATAATTTTGTCATTTTTCTCTTTAAACGTAATAACATCGCCTTTTTTATATTTAGAGCCATCTTTAGTTGGCTCTATTGCAATGATTGATCCTGTTAAAAATGTCGGTTCCATCGATCCTGATAACACTGATTTAAATTGATATCCCATCACAGTTGGATCCCCGCCACTCGCTTTTGACGAAACAACTACAAAAGCTAAAAAAACCATCAATGCAAATAAAACAAATGAGATAACGTTGCTAATAATCTTCCAAACTAATTTCATCGTCTCTCTCCCTCTCTGTTGTTTTATATTATTTGAAATATGTAATATCCACTTTAGTTCTTTAACAAGAACACAAGTAAATAATATAACGAACAATACAGAAATGCAATAAGAAAATTTACAATTATTAGTTAAATAACTTTTAAAATGCATACAAAAAGACCGTGACAAAACCTCATCACAGTCTCCATACTAGCAATTTATTTTTCTTCTGATTTCATTCCTTGTTTATTTCGACGCAGCACTACATATAAAATGGCTCCAAATAATACAATCGCACCTATCCCAACACTTATCACTTTCACATTGGATTCCTTTACTTCAGGTGCAACTGTATCTTTTTTAGGCATCGCAAACGTAACATCTTCTTTTGAAAGAACATTAATAGTTGCAATTGTTTGATTGTTTTTCGTAATATCAACTGCACCAACTATCTCACCACGATGGATTCCTTTATGATACAAAGATTCTTTATCTAATGGAGCCGCTCGGAAAGTAGTTTTCACATTTTTCCCTTCATCCTTCTTTAGCATAAGCTCAGCACTTTTTTCCAATTCAGAATCAACATCTTTATTTAAATACGTTGTCTTTTGATGCCAACTATGTTTATCTAGTACCGTTTGCTTCGTAAATTGCCCAAAAGAATATTCCGCCATCTGCTTCAAATCTTCATAAATTTCAGGTCTTTGAGAAGCCATTACTACATTTATAATGCGATTCCCATCCTTCTCATTTAATAAAACGAGCGTATTGCGCGCTTCATTCGTAAATCCTGTCTTACCACCAATGCTATATGGATTTTCAAAATAAGTAGACTTATTAAAAATAGAAACTATTTGCGTAGATGTCGTAACCGTCGTTCTTTTCGTATTCATCGCTTGTAAAATTTCAGGATACTTTTGCACACCTCTCGTAATCATCGCCATATCATATGGCGTCGTATAATGATTTGGATCATGCAATCCATTTGGCGTTACAAAATGGCTATCTTTAGCCCCTAATTGCTTCGCCCTTTCATTCATCATATTAGCGAAATTTTCAACACTTCCCCCAATACGCTCCGCAATCGCATACGACACATCATTCGCACTCAGCACCATTAAAATCATAAGTGCAGTATTTCTATTAATAGTCTCACCAGGTTGAAACTCAATTTGATAATTACTCTTCTCTTGATCTAATGCTAATTGTGAAAACGTAAATTGATCCTCTGGCTTCGTATGCTCCATTAGTAAAATCGCCGTTAACACTTTCGTCATACTAGCAGGGAACGCACGATGATGTGCATTTTTGTCGTACAACACATCTCCTGTTTTCGCATCAATCGTAGTCGCAAACTGACTAAAAACATTCGGCCCTTCCGCAGGTGGCGGTGCCACTTGCTCCGGATTTACTCCAATATTCGTCTCAGCATATAACGTCATAGGTGTCAAAAAAAATAAACAAATAACCATAATAAAAACCGAAATTTTCTTAAAATTAACCATATGACTCTCCCTTTTCCCTTTACTTTCACATCCTATAAAATAACTCTACCAATCTATATGTAATTTGTATTAATTTGGAAGAATATTCACTATTTTTTACTATATCACACTTTTGCGATGAAGAACATAAATATACAATAAAAAATAAGAAGGAATTACTCTTTCTTATCCTTCTCATCAATCAACGAATCTATTAACTTTTGCCCAGCTTCCTCAGCTGTAATCTCATCCGTCATACCCATAAACGACCAACCCTTAGAATCGACCCACTCAACGAACTCTTGCAAAAACTCATCATGCGTCACATCCACATCAAGAATCGAACCATCAATCGAAATCGTTCTATTTCTAGACACACGCATCTTGAACATTTTTCTTACCATTACAATTATTCTCCCTCTACTCCTGAATATTTATAAATATCTTGTACTTCTTTTATACATGATTTCTTAAAAATTGTAAAAAGGATATATTGGCCAATTTGCATATTAAAAATGAAAATCTCTTACTATATAATCCTCACATTACATTCATTTCGTCATAAATTACGGAATACATCCATATAAAAAAACAAACCAACTTACATTATATCACACCAAATACACTTGACTTTAGTACAATTAAATGGAATATATTAGAAAAATACCTTAAAATGCGGAGGAACTCCATGGCGCGTTGTACATATTGTAAAACGAAGTGGAAAATAAAAGATGTATGGTCGCTTCTCATAACATTCGAAAAAGATTGTCCGTATTGTTTCGGAAGACAATATATGTCTAATGATACCTTTCATCATGCTAACGCCGCTTTACCTTTGCTATTCTTATGTCCTTTACTTGTTGATCTAAGTGACGAAAATCCTTTAGATAAATATCGAAAATAATATAACCGCTACATTCAAAACCTATTTTCTATTCAGTTCTCTCCTTATTAATTCTCCCTTTATTCACTACTAGTATACTTGCACATGCTCCCTCTTTAAAAACTTATTATAAAAATATTGTAAAATTTCAGTTAATTATATATAATTACTTTAGCATAATGATTAAAGATGCTATTATATATAGCATTTTTGAAGATCCCGTAGCTCAGCAGGGAGAGCGCCACCTTGACAGGGTGGAGGTCGTGAGTTCGAGCCTCTCCGGGATCATACTGAAACCCCTTGATATTCAAGGGGTTTTCTTATATATAACAGTTTATCAAAAAGGATGTAACAATACTTTCGGGGCAGAAATGGGGCAGAAAAATTCACACAGAGAATTTTAATTTAATGATAAAGAAAAATATATTCTACTTAATGTCCTATTATTTAGGAGTTCACTTTGCAATAACCTTACTTGTTTTCATACTCCAATAAAATAATCAAGCATCTTATTTACAAACTATAGATACAAAAAATACCTCTTAAGCAATTTTAGTGCACACTTTTTACTTAAGAGGTATTCTATTATATTTTTGCTTGTCTCTTCACTTAAAATAACGTTTTGTGCGGATTTTTCATTTCATTATTTCTAAAGTTCTTTTCAGTAATGCTAAATCAATTGTTTATTTTCCCCTTAATATTAATTAACGCAATGTAGTCGTATATTTTTCAACAATACGATCACAAGTCAGATGATAATTTACTAATAAACCATAGACCTCAGAGGGTGTCCACAATTGTGGTGTCTTTGTTGCCAAGGATTTCCCTAATTTGTGTAAGGCACTTTTAAATTGATTAAGTAAATTTATATCCATCACTCTACCATTAGTAGGTGGATGGACATTATCAAAACACTTATTTCCTTTATGCATTATTATTGGGATATATTTCTGATCAACACCATATTTATCGTCATGCCATTGAATAGAATGGAGCAGTTGTTCGATTTCCGATCTGGATATTTTACTATTTATACTGTTATTTTTCGCCTCGATTACTAAATTAATGCCATTCTCCATCCTCCAAAGATTATCTGGTCCATCTCCCTCATCTTCGTCTGGCATTTGTGAAGAAAACCCTAAAAATTCTCCTATACGAAAAACACTCTTCTCAAAGGAAAAAGAATCTACATCTGGAGAATAAACTAAATCAGAATAAAGACTTTCAATGCCTATAACAACATCTGTTGCATTGGTAAACTGCTTTAGCCATTGAACAATTAACTCAGCTTGTCTTCCTCTCGTTTTAGTTAACTTAGAATAGGTATGATTTTGTGGTTTAAGAACCTTAGAAGATAAATTTCTTGCTTTAACTTGCATATCTATCGCACTAACTGGATTTACTGTATATAATATACTTGCACCAATCTGAAAATACCACGCTTCATCTACTTTATTCAAATTCTCTTTATTGGTATTAATTATATCACGTATCATTTCAGAAGCGTCTTTGTGGTACTCATCTCTGTGCTTTAATAAGGCTATACGCTCAGCATCTGCAATATGTAGTAACTGAGAAGAGACCTCACTCTCTTCATATTCCGATTGTGCATTTAGTATCATATCCTTATGATACGTTCGCCAATCACTATCTCTCGATAAACAAGCTTTTACTGCCTCATGTATTTCTTTTAGTGCCTCCTCACTTGAAGTCGGTTTGTAATCACCGAATAATTCTAAACCGAAATCAAGTTGCTTTCTTGTAGCCGAACCAAAAAAGGCCCTATTTCTGTCAATTCCAATAAAGTTTAATAAAGCATTGTCAAGAATAAATACACTACAATAGTCACTCCCTGATCGTACCGCTCGTCCTAAACCTTGTTCAATAGTTTGAGCAATTTGAGCATCTATAAAAGGTGATCCTTCACGTACTACAGAAATATATCGTTCTCTTGCTGTTTGAACTTTAGGTAACCCATCAAGTACTAATATTCTGCATGCATCACCAGCTAAATCCACTCCATCATAACGGTTTATAAACACCATAAGGTTTCCTTTAGATTCCTTTAAAGTTTTTGTTGCCCATTCAATATTTTCTTTATCTACTAATGTTGCATTAAGCCCTTTCCAACTTTTAGCCTTTTGTTTGTTAGGTACGATAACAACAACATTATGTTCAATTGCGTATGTCGCAATTATAGATCGCATCGCTTCATCATCCAAATCAGCATAATATCTTTTCGGGGCAATTACAAGCCGCTCGCCTGCATCACCTTGATTGTCTACTTGAATAGGTTCTTCTACTGATTTTTTATCAATACCAAGTTCCGTAATTAAGTCCGTACTATTATTAAATGTTGCTGAAAGTACATAACGATGTTTTGCATTAAAAAACGAAGCGATTTTCTGAACAGGAATTTGTAACGGCGTTATCTCAATCTTACTTCCACTAATAAAACATTGACAGCTAGAAATATCATCCCCAATAAGTCCCCATGTATATCGTATTACTGAATCGTCCTTTTCATACAAATCTTGAAGAATTGTCATTACACTATCTTTTTGTTGTCTCCAAGCCCAATATGGTACCAAACGAGCGACAGATTGTTCACCTTTGTTAATAGCTATATACGCTCCTTCACCTTGTTCACGGAGAGATGATTCAAAAAGCTGAAATAATCTACTATATGCAGGATGCTCCCTCTCAATCTCTATTGTACTTTGTTGTCGGGCCTTTTTGATACAACTATGAGCATCATCTATCACTAATGCACCTATTTCTTGTATAGGTCTATATCCATATCCTTCAATACCAAATATTGACCTTCCATTAAACAACCTTTCGAAAGTAGTAATAAGTATGGCTTTCCCATTAACAAACTCTAAAGGAAACTCTGCTGGCTGATTGATAGATTGAGGAATTGTCACAACTGGGATATTATGAATCTTTGCCTGTTCAATAGCTTGATTAAGCAGCTGTTTATCAGGGCATAAGTATACAGCAGGTCCAATCCCCTCATTAAGTTTTGATAATAGCATCAACTGTCCAATTAATGTTTTTCCAGCCCCTGTATTTAGAATACCTACAACATCCCTTTGGGAGCTATTGTTATGCCACTGTTGCAAAAATTCCTTCTGAATATCACGTAGATAATCATATCCTTCTTGATGGATTAATGTCTTAAATATCTCGGTGGGATTAGTAACTTTCTGTGCTTTACTGAAATTCCCATCTTTAATTCTATTTTTAAATAAACCCATTAAACCCTCCTCCTTTTAGTTAACATTCGCACATTATACATTAAATCACTTGTCGATTGTTATCGAAAATTGTCGACAATACTATCTGATATCTAAAGAGATAATATGTAAGTAAACCGAGCATTTACTAAATGTTCTGGTTAACATCACTCTTTTCAGCTAAACAAGAAAAAGTATAACTATGAACCTCTCAACAATTAAGTTCATTTATTTTGTAAAAACCCATGTAATACTATGTGAAAAAATTCAGTACTACAATGAAATATTACATACACCCTTTCTATCCTATATAGCTTAAAAACACCTCATTCACGTTTGAGTTTATTCTTTAAAAGTAACATGATTTTTAAAATGTTCCGTATTCTAATGGAGTACTTTCATAAAACGTTCCAATAGCACTCCATTTAAGTCTTATAGTATCAAAGGATTAAAAGTATTAAATTAAGTTGTGCTTGTTTTATAACAAAACCTAAAAATTATGCGGTACGAGAGCACAACGTGTGCAATATAATGTAAAAATGTGTGCATAGATAAATTGGAATATCAATTATAATTAAATGCTTTATAGAGGGGAAAAGAGAAATCTTTGTGTTAGTTTGTTTTGTAAAAAGAGTTGAAGTACTCCAATAACCACGTTTTCCTCACGTATTCTATGTTTTCTCCATTTTTTTGGGGAACTCCTCATAAAACCCTTATCATTTCTTATCAATAGTAACAGTCAACATACATATATTGAGTTCGTTTGTTTTGTAAAATTCTATGTAATACTACGCAAAAAGGGTGCAGCACTACAATGAGTACTACATATAAAAAGGTGCATTATATAGGTTAAAGTAACATTTTAGGCATTCGAATTTGTTTTGCGAAGAGAACGCTCCTTTTAGTAATGGTAACGTTACTTTTAATACGTTCCATAAAACAAGCTTATTCTAATGGAGTAACGCAGGAGTACTCTATAAAAGTACTCCATTAATCTTTTATCTTACAATGGTAATTGAATCTGATTATTAATATTCTGCCACCACTGCTCTTCCTTGATGTATTTTTTTGCACACTGAATATTTTTACAATAAACCCCCAATTTAGCAGCTGATAATTTTTTAACTTCGGCTACATGTCCACATTCTTTGCAACGAGTCTTTGTCTTTTTATTTAACATATATCAATCACCTCTAATTTTCTTTTATAGAAAAGCAACCATTACAAGTGATAATGTCAATACAAAGTAAACAGCTATCCATACATAAGATTTGTCACAGATTTTAAAGAGAAAAAGAGTAACTTTACACTACCCCTCTATAAGATGACTATTATAATTTATTTTCACCTTTAGTAAAGATCTTCTGCTGCTGGCTCATCGTAACTACGATAAGAATCTTCAATTCTCTTATTACAGTCGCTACAATAATCCCAATAACCCCATTCCCCTGGTTCAGAGAAAATACTACTATTTTTTTCACAATTACAAAATTCTTGTTCTTTTTCAGTAATCATAACGCACCATCCTTAATTCATTATTTTGCACTGGAAATTTCACGAAGACATAACACATCTTTGGAATCTATCTTCATAATACTTAGCTTTTAGTTCATCGATCTTTAAAGTAAGCCCAATTCTTTCTGCAATTTCTATCGTTTCTCCCCAAAGCCCATTTTTGTGATTAGGCCAATTCTTCATGTATTCCCCTAAATTCATTTTTGTTAATTGTTTGAAATTATTATCAATAGATTCTCCATTGGATGGAACCCCAAAAGAAATATTAGTTACCGCTCCATCTTCTAAGTCAATTCCTTTAAAAATAGGAGTCGATATTTCAATATACGGATTAACATCATGTTGAAATGGCGAATGAGAACGATATAGTCCTACATCATAAGGAAATCCATCTAAAGTAATCCACGAATGACAAAATGGAAAAGGTATTTTTGAAGACTTAGTAAATCCAATTTCTAAATTCGGCTTAAATCCTTGCTCTTTAAGTAAAATATATAAAATACTTGAAAGTGCATGACAAGCTCCAATCCATTGCTTTCTCATAGCATGATTAAAAACAGCGAAATATGTTTCCACCAATCTCTCGTTATTAGGAATTTCTGATGATAATTGAAGTGCTCTTTGTTTCCAAATATCTACAGGCTTTTGAATTTTATCGATACAGCATTTCTTATATTTCCGTCCACTTCCACAAGGACATGGTTCATTACGTTCACACATATTGTTTTATTCCTTCCTTAGCTATATTTTGCATAATAGAGTGTATTAAACTTAGACACTCGTGAAGGTGTATTTTCTTGTGGTACCTTTTTCTAATCTATGAGTTGTATTAAATTTGAACAATTTCTTCTTAGGTGTCCAATTTGTCCAATAAACAACAGGTCCATTGAGTGAAAATACAAGTGAAAAGTATAGTAAATATTTGTTTGAAATACAGATTGATCAAAATGGATTCTTTTCTATTTCTGAATGAACTTTCTGTTTTATAAAAAAGTTTAATTATTTCAATAATCATATTTCACAACCAACAAATTAATTTTGCATATCCGTATATTAATCTTCAAAGTTCTCCTCACTTTCCTCTATTCTCAATGCTAAGTAATCTTCAATTTCATCAAGAACATCAGGAATGTCTCTGATTATAGGAAGCTCTGATAATATATTTTCCTTGTAAAAATTCATATAAGAATTTTTTTGTTTCTCCTTTTTTGCCCTTTTAGGAATTAAATATTTAACAATACTGCTTTCTAAATCAACTTGTAAATCATCAGAATACAATATTAGATGATAATTTTGAAACCAGTATTGTTCATCAACCTTTTCTTTTAACTTATCAATTTCCTCTTTTTCGAAGTACCCATCTTTTAGGTAATATGAAATTAATATTTGATTGTTTGTTTCGATTACTCTACTTCTATTTTCTATCAATACATCTGTAAAACCGAATATTTTTATTGCGTAATAAAAATATAATTGCTCTTCATTAAATGATGTTTTAAGTGCTTCTCTATATCTAACTTGGAAAAATTTAAGAAATTTATTCTTATCAAAATTGCTCATAGCATTAAATTTATCCACCGTATACAACATAGTCTCGGGAGATAAATTAAGAAGAAAACATAGTTGGTGGTAATCATAATCCTTAACTTGATATTGCTCAAGGTCTAGCTCTCTAAAATATTTCGTCTTAAAAAAATTATTTATAAAGACTTTCTTAAGTTTATCATCCTCCAATTTTGACACTCTAAAAACAAGTTGGTTAATAAAATATAGCTTGTTATCCTCTCTTTCTTTGTCGAATCTTACATTACAATGGGCAATTAATTTTTTCCAGTACCTTGCAACTAAGTTGTAATTATTGAAAGATTCATATGTCCAAACTTCTTTTTTGTTATCATTTCTTTCTAATTCATATTTTTCCAACACTTTATCAAAAATCTTTATTACTTCATCAGTATCATTCTTATTACAGAAAAAGTAAAAATCATCAGAGAAATAGGAGAACTCGCAGTCAATCCTCGAATTTCTAATTTCTTCTTCAATGTCATTACTGATATTCTTCAAGTTACTTTCTGCGAAATATAATGACAAGTAATTCCCCATTATTAATCCATTTGTTTTTCCTTGATTCATATTGGATAGGAATCGTTCTTCATGTTCCTCAAAGTCTATTAAATGGGTATATATCCTTCCGTAGTATTCCTTTATATCCATTTTAAGCAGCTGGTCATATACGCATAATCTGTTAAAATCATCTTCTAATTGTCTATCGTACTCTCCTGATACAAAATCTCCAGTATCAATATTTGCAGATAAGCGTTTATGTAAAGGATCTAAATTTTGAATGGTATCAAAATTTGATAAATCCTTAAAATGTTCATAAGCAACTACAAAGTTTAAAATATTCGGCATTTTAAGGGTGCGATACGTATCTTCTTGTTTTTTAACTCTAAAATTAAAAGGTTCCACCCAGATCAGTTTACTAATATCAAATGAGGATATATCTGTCGGTAATTTAAGTATATCAATATCAAGAAAATGCTTAACTGCATTTTTAAAATTATATAAATTATTAAGTTTCATTTTTTTCCTCCTAACAATGTGAATCATCATTTCAGCTAAACCTTTATATATATTATTGTACTAATGTGCAGCTTTTTTATATAGTATTTTTTAGTTAAAAATACATTTAGACTTCAAGAGTAATAAATATATGTTCTTTTTTCACTTAACTGCTTCTTTTCTTTAAATAAGAAAAAACAAAAAAAAATTATAATTCCGATTGATCTATAAATTTTTAAAGATATAACGTTTACCAAACCTCCCTATTGGAAAAGACTTTATCAAGAAAGGAGGATAAAACTTGATTACATCTCGTAAAATTAGGCTTTCTATAGTTTCGGATAATGCAACAGAAGCCTATAACTTTATTCGTAAAGAAATGAGAGAGCAAAATAAAGCCCTAAACGTTGCTCTGAATCATTTGTACTTTAATTCTATTGCCAGACAAAAGATTTTATTAGCTGATGAAGCGTATCAACAAAAATTAAAAGACGCTATAAATTCACAAGAAAAATCATTTAATACACTAAAAGAACTTGAGCGAAAACAGTGCATAGAAGAAGATTTTGAAAAGAAACAAACTTTAAAAGAACGTTTAATCAAAGCAAAAAATGCTTACGAGAAAGTAAAAGAAAAGGTAAGTCATTTACGTAAAAATAGAAGTAAAGATTCATTTCAAGAGTATAAGAATATAATTGGACAGGTTGAACAAACACATCTACGGGATATCATTTCCTCTCAATTTAACTTACATTCAGATACAAAAGACCGACTCACAATGATTGCGAATCAAGATTTCAAAAACGATATAGGTGAGGTTTTATCTGGTGATCGCTCATTAAGAACATATAAAAAAAATAATCCTCTCTATATAAGAGGTAGAAACATCGTCTTATATAAAGAAGGTAATGAGTTCTTTATAAAGTGGATAAAAGGAACTGTCTTTAAATGTATTCTGGGAGTTAAAAATCAAAATAAAACTGAGCTTTACAAAACATTAGAATGCATACTTACTGGTGATTATAAAATATGTGATAGTTCAATGAATTTTAATCAACAAAATAAACTGATTCTGAATTTAGCATTAAACATGCCAGAAAAAAGCGAAAATAGGAAAGTTCCAGGACGTATTGCAGGAATTGATTTAGGACTTAAAATACCTGCTTATTTTTCAGTAAATGATGCTCCTTATATCCGAAAAGCCATCGGTAAAATTGAAGACTTTCTAAAAGTCCGTACCAGCATACAATCTCAAAAGCGGAGTTTAGAACGTGCCCTCCAATCCTCTACAGGGGGAAAGGGAAGAAAAAAGAAACTAAAAGCATTAGATCAATTTAAAGAAAAAGAAAAAAACTATATCACAACCTATAATCACTTTATTAGTAAAAAAATCATTAGTTTAGCTGTCCAATACGGCGTTGAGCAGATTAACTTAGAGTTGTTAACTTTAAAAGAAACACAAAAGAAATCACTTTTACGTAACTGGTCGTATTATCAACTACAACAATTCATTGAGTATAAGGCTAACAGAGAAGGAATTTTAATTAAATACGTTGATCCATTTCAAACTTCACAAACCTGTAGTAAATGTGGTCACTATGAGGACGGACAAAGAGAAAAACAAGATACTTTTTGTTGTAAATCTTGCGGATTTAAGGCTAATGCAGATTATAATGCCGCCCGTAATATTGCAGCGAGTACAAAATATATCACAAATAAAGAAGAAAGCGAATATTACCAGCAAAATAATAATGAAATAGCGTGACATGGAGTCAATAATAACGCTGGGGCGATTCTCCGTCCTGGGGGTGAGGAGACATAAAATCACTCACCAAAGGTTAAGCTTGTGTGTTATGTTACTGCACAAGAGCGATACATATTGTTTTAAAACCCAAATTGCATCAAACCTAAAATTTGCAATACATGTTGTAAAAATAGATACACTAACAGTTTAATAATTTTTTATGATTAGATATTTACTGCAACTTGTTAAAAATTAGTGCTATAAAAATGCTGATATGTCAATAGTTCTTCAGGCAAAAGAGATGGGGGTTTTGGATACAATCTGTATTGTTAGAATATTATCCCTATCTATAAATGCTGGGGAAAAGGAATCGTTTTGGATACAATCTGTATTGTTAGAATAGCCGAATATACCCAAAAGTAAGATTTACGATAGTCGTTTTAAAAACAATATATATCGCTAGAATCATGTGCATATTTTACCATCAAACAATCATTTGTTCGTTTTCATTACAGTATGTGATGTTAGAATTAGTTTAGATACTAATTAATCCTTTTCCATAAATTTTAAATACAATAAAAAGACGTGAACTATCCACGTCTTTTTTATTACTGTTAATTATTATGTTCAATATATCTCTTTAAATAAAAATATCCTTGTATAAACCCATGAATAAAATAATCCCTTGAAGATACAGCACAATAATAATTTATCGCATCATCAAGTTCATTAACATTTAATTTAGTACTGTTCATGATTTCTTTTAATGTACATTCATATTCTAATGTAGGCTGAGACTCGTCGAATTTTTCTCTATCAAAAATCTGCTCTGCAACCTGAGTTAATATATCCTGCATACCTGCTTCATACATTGTTGTAGCATATGTAAGTTCATCTTTCATACATAGTTCTTTCTTATTAATTACATCAACCACTTTACTTAAAGATACTACGTTTGTCATTCCTATTCCCTCCGTTATTCTACAGCTGTAAAAGATTATGTTCCTGCTCCAAGCTGTATACTGATTTAATTAATTATCAAATAATGTTTTAGAAATAGCTGCGTGCCTAATTATTAGAGTGATAAGTAAAAAACTCTGTGAACATATCTATTCCTGTTTCTCTTCTTCTAATCGTAGAAATAGCTATCATAAAAGCTAATCCTACATTGAAAACAAATTTATTCTCATAGCATCTATTCATTAGAAATTCTTTAAATACATCTTTTCCAAAGTACTCTCCATGATTATTTGCAACATGCTCTAAGGTATTTTTATATGTCCAAGTCCCTTCCTCCACATAGTTCTTTATAGGTGGAAATAACGTAAAAAACTCCTCTATACGTTTAAACAACATTAACTCGTCAACTTTGTTTATGACCATTAACACCAAATCTGGATTGGTTTTTGCAAATTCTGTAGGAAATCCATCTAATATACGACCTAACTTAATTAATAAATTATAAGGATTGTCTATCCCCTTGTCAGTTAAATCAGTAGCTAATGATTTCAACATTTTTATTTTTGTATCAATAATCATCGAATTCCCTCCTTTAATATAAAAAAACTTTTAACGTTTTATTTCTTCCTTTTTATAAAATCTAAGTAGCCTTTTGTTTTCATTAATACATAGTCAAATGTAGCTGCCTTAGCGATTATCTTTACACTGGAAGGTTGTTTATCAGTATTCCAGTGTGATTCCCTCCAAGCTGTCCAGAAACCGTTTATATAATCGATATACACGCAGCTTGTCTTACTTAGAGTTAATGTGTAGAGTGTTCCGCTCAGTGCTACCATGTAACCTGCTGCCTTTGCTTTTTCATCTCTTTTCTTTGTTTCATCTTGATTCGATGCAGGAGCAGTTGGCATGTTTATCGTCTCCTTTATTTCTATTTACACAAAAAGTTCCCCCAATTACCCCAATAAGCTGTATCCCTTGTGGCTGTAAGGATAGAAGTGTTCCCATCCTAAATCCCACTTGTTCCCGTTTCCCCAGTTTAATCCTCCTTTTCTTGCTAAGTGGGGAACTGGGGAAAAGCGGGATTTTACTATTCCCCACCGTAATCCCTTGCGGCTCTACAGTTCATGACCTTTCGGGGAAACTGGGGGAATATTTCTAAGAAAGTATATTTTTTTCTCTTCGTAAATAAGGGCTAACAACTATCGTTTCTTTTTTACCCTCTTTATTTTTTTGAATGTAGTTTCGTTCTTCTAACTCATTTAAAATAACTTTCAACTTATCTGATTTAACTCTCTTCTTTGTGGCTTGTTGAATATCTCTATAAGGGATTTGCTGACAATCATTCTTTAAAATATGTTTGAGCACAAACTTAGCATCATCATCTGTATTCCCTTCACTTAATAAACCAAATGTAGCCATCATATGATCTATAAAATATTTAGAAACATGTAATGTACTATGGACAGTCTCTTTACTAATTTCAGTAGGAATACTTCCGCACTGTGCATGATGTGCTATATGAATAAGTGCAATGATTCTCGCTACTTGTCCAACTAACTTACCTGCCCAGGATTGAAAGTGGCCATAAGACAACTCATTCCCCTCTCTCATGAGAGTTTCCATATGAATGCGATACTTATTAAAAAGCGTTTGCGCCTCATCACTTAATACCAAAACAACATTTTCATGCTGTAAATTTAATAACCTCTTAATCTGCTTGCTATAGAGTAGTTGTACCTCTTCTCTTATCTCTGCTGTTTCTATTTTTCGATACCCTATAAAACTTTTAGGGACTGCATATAAAAAGCGGGCCATTAAACCACGATTATAGAAATACTCCGGTAAACGCTTAATAACATCTAACTGTGCAAATAATCCCACTGTTAAATGTGGATCGTCTACCTTTTCCGTTCTTCCCCTGCGATCTACCGTTATCTGATCTTGACTAAATCCTTTCAGATATACATCTATGTTGGTATTATTTGAATATCTGCCCTTGATTAAATCAAAGAATCCGCCTTCTGCTGATAACACTGCCATACGACCAGCGTTATTTAGCATAAGTGTTATAAGCTGTTCTGGTGTAACATCGTCCGTAAAGTAACGTATAGGATGAACAAACTCTGCCTTTTCCATTTCTTCAATCTTGGCATTTAATTCACCCTGTATGGCAGCTGCATCTTCTTCCGATTGTTTTTGTTTAGCTTTAACCAAGTCTTTCTTTAAATCCTCTATAAGCCGCTCTAATACATCCTTTTCATGTCTACTTTGTTCTATTGCAATTCGTCTTTTGGTATTCTCTTCATTTTCATGTTCCAGCATCGGAAACGTGAATGCCTTAAACACACTCGACTTTCGATTACTTGGTGGCATGAATGTAATCAAATATGTATTTAACGATTCATACCAACCTTTACTTGGTTCGATACTAAACTTTGTAGCCAAAGCAACTGATAAAACGGATAGCACCATCATACAAGCCATATCAATAGGTGTTTGTGTCTGCTCTGCCACATCTTCTATATAGTCCCTTAGCCATGTTGGAAACACTTCAATTGGAAATAGAGGTACTTCATATTCATCAAAGGGAATAATCTCTCCCCACACTCTTGTTGGGTCATTATTTTGTTGTGAGTTTGCTGACGTAATCTCA
The DNA here is from genome assembly GCF_042136375.2 of Bacillus altaicus. Lineage (NCBI taxonomy): Bacteria > Bacillati > Bacillota > Bacilli > Caryophanales > Bacillaceae > Bacillus > Bacillus altaicus. The sequence continues at coordinate 4,179,146 of NZ_CM143394.1, forward strand.
TCCGATGTTATCTCTGCAAGATTGGTTCCTAAAATACTATTTATCTTTTCAGCACCAAGGCTCTTTCTCACTACTTCAATTGCTTTTAAATTCATTTATGATTCACTTCCCTCTAATCCCTTAAATAAGCGGTTTACTTCTTCCAAAGTTGTTATTCTCACATACTCGCTTTCATCTACTAAACAATCTAACCAATACTCTATTTGCGGTAAAAGGTGATACATTTCCCCTAATTGTTCTAACTCTTCCATCGTTTTTATAGCCTTCATTTGTGTCCGAATAGCCTTAGCAAGATCATTTAAATTATTGATTTGTTCAATCACCTTAATATTCAATGCTGCAGCAGCTAATGTATTTTCCTTCTTCCACTTTCTTTTTTGGTACAACTTCTGATTCTCTTCTGCCGTTGGATTCTGTAACCCAAAATCTTTTGCAAGAGTAATAATCGCTTCTTTGACATCAACACTATGTGCTAAACGAACAACGTCTATCACATCACCTACACGTCCCTCATTACATCCCGTAAAGCATTTAAATGTATTTGTATTTGGATAGATTGCCATTGATGGGCTGCCATCAGAATGAAACGGACACCTTACACTGATACTTCTACGATTAGGATTGGTTACTTTTACATGAGTGTATTGCTCTAAAGCTTCAACAATCGAGATATTTTCTTTGAGTTGCTCGATACTTATCATTAAGAATCCCTCTTTTTTTAACTTATTACAGCTAAATTTAATTCCCCGTAAGGAACACCTATGCTAATATCTTCAAAAAAAGAGTGGTTAAACTCCATTATTAAGTTAACCACTTTAATTGATGTAATATTCCGTATTTTCAATTCGCATTTTCTATTTTCTTCTCGTACTTTCTTATGATAAAATTAGGTTAGTTTATATATTTTTTATGTTCCGTATGAAAGTTGGCCCTTTCATATGGATTTTTTATCCCTACCATTTCCTAACTTCTTAAAACGTTGTATCTTTATTAACTAAAGGTAATTTACGCATAGTATTAGCACGCTTTAATATTTCAGCTGCCCTTTTTTCTAACTTACTTACAGCCTCCTCTTTCTCTTCATTTGTCGCTGGATGATAATATCCACTTCTTCCAATATGATTACTTGAACCTATTAGATAGCCATGTTTTTCTATTAGCCTTCTTACACTGGCCCTGATTTCCTCATCAGTCCCTCCAATCACTGCAATAATATCCTTAACGGTTCGAGCATTTTCCTTTCCATAACCAATAAGTGATAAGACTTTATGTTCCCGTTCTGTTAACATACTTTTTTTCTCCATATTTAAACCGCCTTTCGTTGTTGTAGCATTAATCGGAACGTCTCTCTTCCTCTTGGAGAAATAAGAGTTTGTGTTCCAGATTGCTTACCTTTTTTCCACTCTTTAATTTCAAATAACCCTGGCACATATTGCGCATAAGGCTTTAACTTTCCTTTTGTATCTCGATATACATATCCATGCTCCAAGAGCCAATTAATAAATCCATTCTGTCCCATCTTAAATTCCTTAGCTGTATCTCGAAAATTTGTTAATAAATTTCGTTCTACGAGTTCATCAAAGTATTCACCTTTAGGCTTTAACACTCGATTTTCAATTGCTAACTTCTCATTTTTCTCTGACAAGTCTGCAGCTAATCGTAGAGCTTCTGCAAATGTGCCAGGTACTTTAAATCCGTTATTCGTTAGTTTCTCTTCCATAATATGAAATCTATCTATATAAGACGCTGAGAACAATACCCCTTTCTTCCCTGTCAGTTTGTGAGCAATTAGTTCACAGCCTTTTTTAGTGATTCGATAACATGGACGTTCTTCTTTCTTCTTGTCTAAATAGGTACTTTTGCTAAAATATTCAACCACCTGAATTTTCAGGGGGTTATCTTCACTTAGATAGCCAATGTATGTTTTAATATCTGCCATTAAATTATCATGCCGTTTACCTATCATTTCTGCAACTTCCAAACTCGATAGAGTCGGCTGTTCATTTGCTACTATTAATTGATCTGTCATTTTTCATTCTCCCTTTCATAGGTTTATAGTTTGTCCACCTACTAAGCACTGCAACTCCTTCTTTGTCATCCAACGATCGAGTGTTTCTTTCCTAAATAACTTCCTCCTGCCAATACGAACACATGGCAATGATCCATAAATACTTTCCTTATAAACTAAATCCAAAGATACTCCTAAATATTTAGCTGCTTCTTTAGCAGTTAAAGTTACCGTTTCCATCAGTATAGCCTCCTATGAGCATTTAAAGTGATTAACAGCATTTTTTATGACTCAAAAACCAAAAAAAATACTATCAATGTTTGCCTCTGGATAAGTTTTTTTTAATTTACCCATGAAGTTACGTGAAGGTTTCATGTATCCTCGTTCCACCTTTTCATACATTGATTGAGATACACCTATTTTTTGTGCAAATTTCACTTGGGAAAGACCCTTATTCTGCCTGAAAATTTTTAATTTATCCATAATAACCCTCCTTCTGGAATTTATAATAACAGTCATTTTAAATGCTGTCAATCATAAAAAATGCTAAGCATAAAAAATGACATTTAGCGCATTAATCATTGAAAAACAGCACATAATGTGCTTATATTTTATTTAAGGAGGATTACAAAATGACAAAACATTATGGTGAACGAATTAGAGAATTAAGGCAACAAAAAGGTTGGACTCAAGCTCAGCTTGCAGAAAAATTAGGAAAAGGAGTTAGTACTGTTCGAATGTGGGAACTTGGTAAAAATGAACCAGATAGACAAACCTTAATCAATATGAGTAGACTTTTCGATTGCTCGATTGACTATATATTTATTAATGACATTGATGAGTCTAAGAACAGTCCTCAAGAAGTACGAGCTATTCAAAGGGGAATGCAATCACTTTCAAAAAATGATAGAGAAAAAGCATTAAAAATATTAGACTTAGCTTTCGATGGCATTTTTAAAAAAGATGAACATTAAAGCTGATTTTAACCTTGTAAGACAGGAAGTATTGCATGTAATAAAACATAATAATATTCATTCCCTACCTATTAATTTAATGGATATCATTCAAAACTACGAGAATTTAGAAATATTCTCATATGAAGAATTTGCTATAAAAACAAACTTAACAGTCACAGAAGTAAAAGAAATTTCTCTTAGTGAGGAAGGCTGTCTGATTTATAAACCTACAGGTAAAAAAGGGCAATATATTATTTTATATAACAATGCTCCTACACAAACATTTGAACGAAAACGTTTTACAATTGCCCATGAATTAGGACATTTTTTTTTAAAGCATAACGAAATTACACAAAAAACTACACTTAGTAGATATAGCCTCTCAAATAATCAATATGAAGAATTTGAAAAAGAAGCAAATATGTTTGCACGTTATTTACTTACTCCACCTCCTGTTCTTAAAAAGTTATCTATGGAGTGGGGAGGAATTAACTATAGAGACATCATGGATATATGTAATGTCTCTATGGAGGTATCTCAAAATACCATTCGTTATTTACACAAGACTTATTCTTTTTCTTACTATCCAGAAATAGAAAAACGGTTTATTCAATATATAGCCTCTAAGTATTGCTTAGTGTGCGGATGCTACCCATTATACGGCTCGACTTTCTGTCCGATTTGTAGTGCAGAATCAATGAAGAAAGGAAAAGGAACTATGAAATACAAAAGTACCTTGAGATTAGATAAAAATAGTCGCGCACTAAAATGTCCTTGTTGTGATAATGAAGAGTTAGATTATGAGGGAGATTATTGTAAAATATGTGGTTCCTATTTAGTAAATAAATGTTCTAATACCGATAGAATAAGCCCTTCAAATTTCCACTATATTCAAGATTCGTGTGATACAAAATTAGCTTCAAACGCAAGGCACTGCCATAAGTGCGGTAACGAATCTACTTTTTTCCAACAAGGCTTTTTACTTATTTGGAACAAAGAACACCTTGCAACCAAACAAATACAACCCTTTTTTACTGTTAGTGTATCAAATGACGATCCACCTTTTTAGTATCTTAATTAAAGAATATCCCGATAAAAGCTAATATTATTTTGGTTATTTATTAATAAATAGATCTACCATTATTGATAAAGCTTAATTTAAAGGAGACTGAAAATGAACTATAACGATGGCTATGAATTAGATGAATATAGTAGAGCTATTAAATGTCCTAAATGTGAGAATACTTCTTTAAATTACGAAGGAGATTATTGCAAAATATGTGCAACATACTTAGTAAATAAATGTTCTCACCTACACATTAATGATCATGACTATTATAAACACGAAAACGTCATTTTCCGATACGACAATGCCTGTAATACGCTATTAGATAGCGATGCAAGATTTTGTGTGAAATGTGGAAATGAATCCACTTATTATAGACAAAACTTATTACTTCCATGGGAGGAAAGTAAACACAATATTGAAATAAAAAATCTTGACAACCATAATAATCCATTTGCTAAGCCTGTGCATACAACAAGCATTCCTGATAAATTACCATTCTAAGGTGGTGCTGTAAAAAATGAAAGGTACACTCGAAAAACATGGTACTAACTGGCGTATGCGTGTAACAGTTGGCTATAACGAAAAAGGTAATCCTATTAGACGTTCAAGAATGGCTGCTGCAAAGAATAAGCGCGAAGCAGAAAAAGAACTTGCTTTGTTTATTGCTGAAATAGAAGCAGGTGAATATATCAAGCCGCAAAAGATGTTATTTAAAGACTTTGTTGAGGAATGGAAGAAGAAATATGCTATCAATAACCTATCTCCTCAAACATATGAAACGTATTGCAGTCATTTAAAATTACGCATCCTACCTACTCTTGGAAATATGAAATTAGAAGACGTAAAGCCTATGCACTTAATCACTCTTGCAGATCAACTTAAAGGCGATACTCGTAAAGATGGTAAAGAAGGTACTTTATCACCTGCTACAATTAATTATGTAATACGTGTCATTAAAAACATTTTCAAACGTGCTCATGAGTGGCAATTGATAAGAAAAAACCCTGCTGAAAAACTTACAAAACTAAAAGATGAATACCAAATAAAAGAGCCTTATGACTTAGAGGAAACAAGACAAATTATGAGCCTTTTAGAACAAGAAGAAACCATGTATCAAATTCTATTCCAATTAGCCATTATGACAGGATTTAGACGTGGCGAATTATTAGGGTTAGAATGGAAAGATATTAACCTTGAAGATGGCACTGTAACAGTACGACAAGCTGTATCATATGCAAATAGTCAATACTATATAAAAGAGCCAAAAACAAGAGCATCAAAACGCACAATCTCTATCCCTATTTCTCTCATTGAAAAGCTGAAAAGATATAAAAATGATTGTAACGAAAAACGATTATCTTGCGGTAATTTATGGGAAGCTGGAGAATATTTCTTTGTATTTTCTTCTTGGCATGGCAAACCTTTATATCCAAGTCATATTACAAAGAAGTGGCACAAGTTTACGAAAAAGCACGAACTAAGACATGTTAACTTTCATGGTCTACGCCATACCTCTGCTACTCTTCTATTAGAAGCAGGAGAAAACTTAAAGGTCATCTCCAGTCGTTTAGGGCATTCCAGAATTAATACAACAATTGATATTTACACCCACTCGCTGCAATCAGCAGACAAGGGGGCTTCAAATAAGCTAGAACTATTAATTAACTCTATAGAGAAAATAAATTAAACAAATAAATTATTGCTACCTATTTGTTAAAATCATTTCAAAAATACTCTACTATAAAAAATGTCCCTGTAATCTTTTAATTCCCAAAGTAGACTACAGGGACAACTTTAATTGTAACTGTTATTATTAAATTACAAAGTATAATTTACGAAAGGAAGAAAGCGCATGACTTTAATTGCAGCATATTCATACGAGCCTGACAGAACAGTATTTGTTAACGATTTTCGTACAACTATCCGCTCAAAATCTCTACGAGCAGATAATGCCTTTAAATTTAAGCATTTAGGCAGTTCCGTAGGATTATATTTAGCTGGCAATGTTAATGGATGGAATCATTTTTTCGAAAAAGAAGAAGCACGTTTAAAAGAAATAGAACGTGAAAATTTCATTGAAGAATTCCTTAGTATTTTGCGTGACTATGCCCTATCTTCCACACCCATTCTTGATAACAAAAAACAACTTAGTGCTTTAGGTTTTATGATTGACGAGGCCAGTAATTCAAATAAAGCTTTTCATATCGATTACATTCAGGGTGACGGAGCTATTATAAATGAATTAGAAAAACATACGGTATATTTAATTGGGAGCGGCGCTGACATTGAAGGACTTAAAGAACATGTAGATAATGTTTTATTAAACTATACTTCAGATTCCAAAAGACCCTCACACCAGAAAGAACCCTACTTAGTTGCAAATCTTTTCGCAGAATCCATATCAAATTATATTACAAATTTGAATGATCCTTTAATATATGAAAGACAAGGGATTTCTAATATTTTTGGATTTGGTTATTTAGAGAAAAGTTATTTCGAAATGTGCTCTTATTCCGAAACAAAATTTGAAAAAGACAATACAATACGCAAACAATTTGTTTTTGAAAAGAATGATGATGATATTCCTGTATTAAAAGACAAAACTAATAATATAACTTCTACACTTTCTTCCGTAAATAAGATTGTTACAGAAAACACAATAATTATAGATCCGTTTAACAGAGAGGATTCTTAGTACATTTTAAGGTTAAGTACGCGCCTTGAAGCATTGATACAACTAATCTCGTCTGATTTTTATTATGGGGCAGAAATGGGGCAGAACGCCGTAATTTTGTATCAAACTCAAACATTTTAAATCCTGCATAGATTTGATAAAACACTGATACAACAATGTTTATCATCTATCATCTGTTATAATCCTGAAAGATTATTAACTTTGACAGGGTGGAGGTCGCTGGTTCGAACCCAGTCGGGATCATATGAGAAACCCTTTGATAAGTCAAGGGGCTTTCTTTATGTAGCAAATCAATATATTATTTTTATAATAAATTTTTTATATACTGTTCAAGATTTGATCAATAGCTCTCTTTTGGTCAACGATTAATTTTTCATATGAAAATAAACTTATGATTTTAAATCTCTTATTAGATTTGATTCAATATTTTAGACAAAAAAGTTCAATCTTAGCTAGCTTTATTTTATTTGATTTACTGCTATTTATAATATCGTTCACCGTGATATAGCAAAGTGCGATTCTAAACTTGTAATATTCAACATGTCTTCAAAAACCAGTAAATATATCCTTTTCTTTCAACTTATATTCATTTCGATTGAAACATTGCGTAAGATTCTGTGAAACTTCCAGTTCATCAATCGCTAATATTATATTTATACCATTTCCCCTACTTCTTTTCCTCAATTTTTGAGAAAGACATAAATTATATCAATCATAGCTCTGCGTTGTTCGCCAGAACTCAATTCTTCACTCTTTTCTTGGGAGCTTTTTAAAGTTTTCTTTAAAAAATAGCCTAATACAATAATTTATATATAAAAATTATTGTAACAACAAAGAACTACATAGATTAACTATGTAGTCTTTTTAAATATGAATAAGCCAATCTTATTTTTCCCCTAACTTGATTGCCCTTTTGATATTACTAAATGCGCCTTTACCATATAATAATACGCCACCACGGTAAACACGACTCGTTAAACCAATCATCATACATATTGTTGCGATTAGAATCGCTAATGCAAGCGCAATCTCCCATACTGGGATATTGAGGAATCCAATTCGAACGAGCATAACAATAGGAGTAAAGAAAGGTATATAGCTAGTAATGGTAACAACCGTGCTGCTTGGATTTGACATTCCATAAAGTGCGATATACAAAGCAGCAATTAACATAAATGTTAACGGCATAACAGCTTGAGAAGATTCCTCTATACGACTAATAACAGAGCCGAGTAGACAAGATAATGAGCCATATAATAAGAATCCTAATGTGAAGAATAGAATCCCATAAAACACTAGAGTAGGAGCAACAGAATTTAAATCAATACTATTTAAAATATCATTTTTCGAATCATTAATTGCTGTTTTATACCCTACAGTTGCGACCAAGCCCCAAATTATTATTTGTGTAATACCTGCCAATAATGTTGAGAAGAGCTTCGCATATAAATGTTTTGTAGGCGAAATACTTGAAACAACTAACTCCATTACACGAGAAGATTTTTCTGTTGCAACATCTGTAGCTAATTGTGCAGCATACATTAATATCATTACATAATTTAGCATGATAAAGGTATTAATTAAAATTCCTACACCCTCTGTATGTTCTCCATCTTTAACCTTATCTGAAACAGTTTTGGTTTGTATTTCTACTGGCGTTGTTAACACCTTTAATTCATCTTGCGATAGATTCAATTGCTGAGCGAAATTAGAAGATTGTATTTGAGATAAAATAGTTTGAACCTTGCTAACATCTTGCTGATTTACATCTGTCTCAGTTATATACGTAGCCTTTAGTTGTTTATTATCCAATTCCTCTACAACGATTGCATATGTATAATCACCATTTTTAACACCTGATTCTGCTTTTGGTTTATCCGTACTATGCTTAACATGTATCTTACTATCGACATTTTTAAACACTTGATTAATAGTTGTATATAATTCTTCTTTTTCTGTAACAACAACAATTTGATCGTCCTCGTTACCTGCAAAATAGTTATAAATCTTGTCAAAATTCATCAATCCTATAATTAACATAGAAATTATTATTGTAATAGCAAAATATGATTTTGATTTCACCTTAGATTTATAGTTTTGTAAAAAAATTGTCCAGAAACTACTCATGTTGCGCACCTACTTTCGCAATAAAGATATCATTTAATGTAGGCTCTTCTACTGCAAACTTTTTAACATACCCTAACTTCGTTATTTCTTTAAATAAAACATGCGAAACTTCTTCATATGAAATTTTAAGAGTAACTGCATTCTTACGTTTCTTCATACTTTCTACACCTTTTATTTCTTTCAAATGGTCAAAGTCATGATCGCCAACGATTACAACATTCTTTTTACCAAAATCACTTTTAATTTTTGCAATGTCTCCCTGAACAACAGGTACTCCTTTGTGCATGATACAAATGTGTTGACATAACTCTTCCACATGTTCCATACGATGTGAACTAAAAAGAATCGACGACCCTTGTTTTTGCATATCAAGAACGGCTTCTTTTAACATTTCAACATTTACTGGGTCTAAACCACTAAATGGTTCATCTAAAATTAAGAGTTCAGGCTTATGTATAATCGCTGTTATCAGCTGAATTTTTTGCTGATTCCCTTTTGAAAGTTCTCCTACTTTTTTGTTCAGATTCTCAGTTATATTAAAACGCTCCAGCCAATAGTGAAGTTCTTTTTCTGCATCTTTACTTTTCATGTTCTTTAGTTTTGCAAAAAAGTTAACTTGTTCTTTGACAGTCATTTTCGCATAAAGACCACGTTCTTCTGGTAAATACCCAATCTTATCCGTAACACCATAATTTATAGGTTTACCATTCCATGAAATGGTCCCGCTTGATTTCGATAAAAGTCCAAGTATCATTCGAAATGTAGTCGTTTTACCTGCTCCATTCCCGCCCAAGAATCCAAATATTTCACCTTTTGGTATCTCGATATTCAAATTATTCACTGCAACATACTCGTCAAATTTCTTTGTTAAATCTTTAATTAGTAAACTCATTATCCACGCCCTTAATTCCCAAGATGATTTATTTATACAATTGTATATCCATAGTCAACAACAATATTTTGACCTCTAATGGCATCGCTTTTATCAGACATTAAAAATAAGATGACATTTGTAACATCTGAAATTCTAACAATTTCCCTATATGGTATCTTTTTCAATAACTTATTTCCTTCAAAAATCATTCATTACCAACAAATGTTATATTTATCATTATAAGGTTAGCATAAGATTTAGAATAACCAATATGTAATTTTGCATATTTGAATATTTTCATAAAGTATTTCTTCGAAAAAAATTTTCGTTATGTACTTTAAAACAACTTATAGGCACATTTAAGCTGCTCAATAGATAAATCATTCGTTTCTATTTTTTCAAAAGTTCCTGCTTTCCATCTCATACCGCTCACTACTCTCTATTAAAAATTTGTTTCTTCATTTATATTATAATACTTGTTTTAACATCGGTCTTACGATTCTATATTCGTCACCAAAAGGCTCCTTTATGATTAATGGCGAGTGATCATCTTTTTCTTCTTCAATCATTGAAAATATTTCTGTTTTTTCTTGTAATATATTAGATTCGCTATTTTTAGTAGGTTTTTTGCTTGTTTCAATTTTCTTCGTCACTTCTCCAAGTTTTTGCCCGGCTTCTTCTGCTTTGGCAGGTTCATTCGTAACGTAGTATTCATGCCCCTCCTATACTAATATAGGTGGAACTTGTTCTCATTTGTTACATATTATATAAGTAATACTAGCTATAGGTAGTAGACATATCGCTACAAAGAGGATAGCTTTTTTATTCATTTACTATTCTCCTTATCTATCATTTCATTGGATTATATAATGTAAGGTATAGATAGCAAATGGATTTCATGGTTATTTTTAGTTTTATTTCTAAAAGAAAAACCTTACAAAAGTAAGGTTCCATTTTTAAGTTCTATAGTGACTGATTTATTAAAACGATCATTACGATAATCGCTATAAACATAACAACTAAACAGCCAATCATTTTATAAAATCCTCGTTTCGTTAACGTCCCGCCTTGAACGTCTTTACGAATGAATAGGAACACTGCTAAAAATAAAACGATCCCCATGCCAAAAGCGTACATCATTTGCATATGTTAATCTTCCTTTCTCTCTTACATCTTAATATCTTTTCGACAAAACAACAAACGAGATAAAGACTGTACTCATCGTTAATGCCATTAATATGTTCAATAGTTCAACCGCAGATAGTGTAATTACTTTTAAGTTTAAGCCAATAGAGAAAAGAAGATAATATGCCGTTAGCGCAAAAAAGCTGAAGAACATTCCTTTATAACGAATGAGTTTCATTCGCTCATCTTTTTCTTTAAATTGCGGGTGCAAGTAGCTTAGGCAAAAACACATGATCATCATTGCAAGTACTGTATAGGTTGGACTTGGCGGTGCAGAATGCGTCATTATACCTGCTAATATCATAGTTCCACTCATAATTAAAAAGATAATCCCCATAATTACAAAGTACTTTTGTGAATAATTCATCCTTTCTCCCCCTCTTCTTTTCCTTCATAAATGAATACATGTTCTATCGTTGTCTGAAATGCTTTTGCAATTTCAAATGCTAATGGAAGTGATGGATCATATTTCCCTTTTTCAATTGAAATGATGGTTTGTCTGGAAACCCCAAGTTTCTCAGCCAATTTTTCTTGAGATAGTCCAAATTTTTTTCGGTATTCGACCATTTTATTTTCCAAGGAAATTTCTCCCTCCTTCCTTATACCGAGTATATATGTAAAGGAAACTTTACGTCAAGGTTCCTTTACATTCATTTAGATTATTTTGCATTCTATTTATATAGAAGAAACTTTTTCAATTTCAGCATGTCTATTTTGAAATGAAATATGGAACAATGTATATAGCCGTTACTATATCTCCTCCCCGCTTTTATGAAAATTTAATATCTCCATATTTGTTTTATCCTTTTAAAATATTTCATTCTTCTCCTTATTGGGTAAAATGCGCTATTGTTTTTACGTTGTTTTTCGCCATATTTATAGAAACTAACGGTTTATGAAGCATTTTTTATGTATAGCCACTTTTTTTGTAGAAATCCTTCATTTTCCTTTCAATATTTAACACTATCGATATAAAGTTTATGGTAAATTCATAATTTTTTATTTTTTATACTATATTCCGTTATATTGTTGTATAATATCAATGAAAACGCTTATTATTTCAATATACATAATTCGAACTGAACTTTATCTAAATATTCCGACAGTTATACTTATATTTGAATTCAACAATTATAGGTATTAATGTAGGTATACCAAATATATCCACCCCATTTTTCTGTAAAATTACTTTATAACATGAAAGATTAACTTGGGTGATAAGTTATTGTGAATGTTTTTTTACAAAACAGATAAGTAATAGTGTTTGGTATTATGTAAATTATTGTAATAACATAAGAGTAAAGAAAAACATTTACATTGATTATTGGTTCATCAATTATTGAAAAGAGCAAAATGCACCTTTTTGTATGGAAAAAGGATTATATGCATTGGGAGGTTTAAACAAATGACGAGGAAGAATACAACGACAAACCCTTGGGCCAAGTTCCATGGTCCGAACCTTGGTTATGTTATTGAACAGTATGATCTTTACGTAACTGGAGCAGGTTCTGTTGATCCGGAATTACAAGAGCTTTTTGAAATTTTTGGAGCTCCTTCGTTTCAAGATGATGTCGTAACAGGGGACAACACAGCAACACATTTTTCTCCTCAAAACACAGGGAACATTGAAAAGATTCTTAAAGTCGTTCAACTTGTTGAACAGATTCGTTCTTTCGGGCATACGTTGGCTCACATTAATCCGATGGAAGATGTTGCAAATGGACAATCTCTTATCGAGAAAACAATGAACGAACTTAGCGATGCGGATTTGAAAGCGATTCCAGCGAAAACAGTATGGCAAGATGCACCAGAGGGTATTCACACTGCACTTGATGTAATTCATAGATTAAAAGACGTTTATACAAAATCTTTAGCTTATGAATTTTCACATATACAAGATAGTGAAGAACGCGCGTGGTTGCATCAAATGGTGGAATCAAATTCATTGCGTCAACCATTATCAAATAAAAAACGAACTGCTCTTTTAAAACGTTTAACTGCTGTTGAAGGTTTCGAGCAATTCTTGCATAAAACATTCGTTGGTCAAAAACGTTTCTCTATCGAGGGCGTTGATATGCTTGTACCTGTACTAGATGAAATTGTTTCGGAAGGTGCTAAAGGCGGCGTTGAAGATGTCATGATTGGTATGGCTCACCGTGGTCGTCTAAGCGTACTCGCTCACGTACTAGAAAAGCCATATGGTCACATGTTTGCTGAGTTCAAACATGCAAAAATAGAAGGTGTAAAGACAAATGCTGGCTGGACTGGCGACGTGAAATACCATTTAGGTAGAGAACAAGTCGTTGGTAATGAAGAAGTTAGCACTCGTGTTACATTAGCAAATAATCCGAGTCATCTTGAGTTCGTTAACCCTGTTGTTGAAGGTTTCGCACGTGCAGCTCAAGAGAATCGTAAAAAATCTGGTCTTCCAGAACAAGATACTACAAAATCATTCGTAATTTTAGTTCATGGTGATGCTGCATTCCCTGGTCAAGGTGTTGTGTCTGAAACATTGAACTTAAGTAGATTGAATGCATACCAAACTGGCGGAACTATTCATGTTATCGCAAATAATGCAGTCGGCTTTACGACTGATAGCTATGATTCTCGTTCTACTAAATATTCAAGCGACCTTGCAAAAGGTTTCGATATTCCGATTGTTCACGTGAATGCTGATGATCCGGAAGCTTGTCTTGCTGCTGCAAACCTTGCGATCCAATATCGTACGCTGTTCAAAAAGGACTTCTTAATCGATTTAATCGGTTACCGCCGATATGGTCATAACGAAATGGATGATCCAGCAGTTACGCAACCACAAGTGTACAAAAAAATTAAAAACCACCCAACTGTAAGAGCAATTTATGCAGATCAATTACAATCTGCTGGCGTTCTGAATGCAGATGAGGTTGAAACAATTACTCAGTTTATACAAGAGGAATTAAAGGCTGAATACGCACAAGTGCCACCAGCTGATACGAGTGCTGCAACAATTCACGTTAAAGTTCCAGAAGTTGTTGCAAAAGGAATCCAGCCGATTGACACTGGTGTTTCAATTGACTCACTTCGTGCAATTAATGAAGGACTATTATCTTGGCCTGAAGGCTTTAACGTATATCCAAAAGTGAAGAAAATTCTTGAGCGCCGTAAAGATGCTCTGGAAGAGAACGGTAAAATTGAATGGGCACTTGCTGAATCGTTAGCATTCGCTTCTATTTTACAAGAAGGTACGCCAATTCGTTTAACTGGTCAAGATTCACAGCGTGGTACATTCGCGCATCGTCATATCGTATTACACGATACTGATACAAACGAAACATATTCACCATTACATCGTTTACCGAACATTAACGCATCATTCTCTGTTCATAACAGTCCGTTATCAGAAGCTGCTGTTGTCGGTTACGAATATGGTTATAACGTATTTGCTCCAGAAACTCTTGTGATGTGGGAAGCTCAATACGGTGACTTCTCAAATACTGCGCAAGCATTATTTGATCAATATGTTTCAGCAGGAAGAGCGAAATGGGGTCAAAAATCAGGTCTAGTTCTTCTATTACCACACGGTTATGAAGGTCAAGGACCGGAGCATTCTAGTGCACGTCCAGAGCGTTTCTTACAATTAGCTGCTGAGAACAACTGGACAGTTGCAAACTTAACAAGCGCGGCACAATACTTCCATATCTTGCGTCGTCAAGCATCTATCTTAGGAACAGAAGCTGTTCGACCGTTAATAATTATGACGCCGAAAAGCTTATTACGTCACCCACTTACACTTTCTACAGGTAGTGAGTTAAGTGAAGGACGTTTCCAACCTGCTTTAGAACAAGGAAACCTTGGTGCGAAACCAAGCAAAGTAAAACGTCTTGTTTTAAGTACAGGTAAAATGGCAATTGACTTAGCAGCAGAAATCGAAAGTGGTAAGCATGAGTACAGCCTGGATGAGGTTCATATGGTTCGTATCGAGCAGTTGTACCCATTCCCTGCTGAAAAAGTTCAATCTATTATTAAACGCTTTAAAAACTTAGAAGAAATCATTTGGGTTCAAGAAGAACCTCGTAATATGGGCGCATGGCATTACATGGCTCCAATTCTGTTCGAACTAGCTGGGGATAAAGTGAAAACAGGTTACATTGGACGCCCGGATCGTTCTAGCCCATCTGGTGGCGATCCATTCGCTCACAAAGCTGAGCAAGAATTAATCGTTGCACACGCTTTAGATGTGAAGTACAACTTCCGTCAAGATAAACAAGAAATTGAAGTTTTCAGTAACTGAAAGTAACAATGAGTTTTTCAGGCCCAGCTGTGGCAGATAGTCTGCCACAGCCGGGCTAACAAATGGAGATTACCGAAGATTAAAGAAGACAAAACACACCGTTAGGCAAATAAGGGGAGGACATTTAAAATGATCGAAATTAAAGTACCTGAGCTTGCAGAATCTATTTCAGAAGGAACTATTTCACAATGGCTTATCAACGTAGGCGACAAAGTTGAGAAAGGTGGCAGCGTTGTTGAGCTTGAGACTGACAAAGTCAATGTAGAAATCATTGCAGAGGATTCAGGTATTGTATCGAAGTTACTAGGTGAACCTGGAGATATAGTTGAAGTTGGCGCTACTATCGCAATTTTAGATGCAAACGGCGCAGCAGTTGCAGTAAGCACACCTGCTCCGGCTAATGAGCAACCAAAACAAGAAACTACTGAAGCACCGAAAGCAGCAGCTCCAAGTGCTGAACAAAATAAAGCGTTGCAAGGTTTACCAAATACAAATCGTCCTATCGCATCACCAGCTGCTCGCAAAATGGCTCGTGAATTAGGAATCGACTTAAACGACGTACGTAGTACAGATCTACTTGGACGTGTGAGACCACATGATGTACAAGCTCACGCTGCAGCTCCAAAAGAAGCTCCAGCTGCTCCAAAACAAAGTCCGGCTCCAGTTGCAAAAACTGAATTCGAAAAACCAGTTGAGCGTGTGAAAATGTCCCGCCGCCGTCAAACAATTGCAAAACGTCTTGTAGAAGTTCAACAAACATCTGCAATGTTAACTACATTTAACGAAGTTGATATGAGTGCAATCATGGAATTACGTAAAGAACGCAAAGATGCTTTCGAGAAAAAACATGATGTACGTCTTGGCTTTATGTCATTCTTCACAAAAGCAGTTGTTGCAGCATTAAAACAATTCCCATTATTAAATGCTGAAATTCAAGGCGACGAGCTTATCATTAAAAAATTCTATGATATCGGTATTGCAGTAGCAGCTCCAGATGGATTAGTTGTTCCAGTTGTACGCGATGCTAACCAATTGAACTTCGCTGAAATTGAAAGCGAGATTCGTAATTTAGGTCTGAAAGCACGCGATAATAAACTTTCATTAAAAGAGCTACAAGGTGGTACATTTACGATTACAAACGGTGGCGTGTTCGGTTCTCTAATGTCGACACCAATCCTAAATAGCCCACAAGTAGGTATTCTAGGGATGCATAAAATCCAAGTACGTCCAGTTGCAATTGATGCAGAGCGTATGGAAAACCGTCCAATGATGTACCTTGCACTATCTTATGATCACCGTATTGTTGATGGTAAAGAAGCAGTTAGCTTCCTTGTTGCTGTTAAAGATATGCTTGAAGATCCAAAATCATTATTATTAGAAGGTTGATAGATTATTAATCTATTAAAGGCTGTAGAATGAATCATTCTACAGCCCTTTTTCATTGTGTTCATACGGGACAAATCACACTACATAGACTAATAATGTATGCCTAAAACGTAAGGGGGATAAACATGAATAACCTTCCAGTTCATGCAAAACTTAAAGCAAATAAGGATACTTTCTTCCTCCCCGATTCAAACGGGGGTGTTTACTTTCGAAATAACTCCAGTTCATTCCGTATGGATGGTGATGGAATTTATGACTGGATTGAGAAATTAATGCCTATGTTTAACGGTAATCATTCTTTGACAGAAATAACCGATGGTCTCCCTCTCCCCTATCAAAATCGTGTATTTGAAATTGGAGAGATTTTATATGAAAATGGTTTCATTCGTGATGTAAGCCAAGATGCTCCCCACGAATTAAACAATGCATTACTCGACAGATACGCTTCGCAAATTGAGTTTTTAGAAGCTGATTCCCATTCAGGCGCTTTAAAATTCGAAAGGTACCGCGCAGCAAATGTGCTTATAATTGGTTCTGGCGATATGCTTACTTCCCTAGTCTCTTCTTTATTAGAATCTGGTTTACCTACATTTCATTACCTTGTTACAGATCGTGCTGAAACAAACTACAATCGAATTCATGAACTAAGCGAACGTGCATATGCAAATGATGACAATGTACTCATTCAAGAAATAGATATTGCAATTGATCGTCCTTTACATGAAGTATTCGAGCCTTTCGACTGGATTTTATACGTTTCCCAAAATGGAGATATTGAGAGTTTAAGAGCCATCCATACTATTTGTAGAGATGTTGGAAAAAATTTCATACCAGCTATTTGCTTATCAAGAATTGGTTTAGCTGGACCTGTCGTAACCGCAGACCGTGAAGAATGCTGGGAATCAGCTTGGCATCGTCTACACGAAACTACTTTACAAAGTGAAAATCCACCTGAACCTTTCTCACCAATTGCATCTGCAATGTTAGCAAATATTATCGTTTTTGAGTTATTTAAACATGTCGCTGAAGATTCACACAGGCAGCATAATCCTCAATTCTTTTTATTAAACTTGGAAACACTTGAAGGAAAGTGGCACCCTTTCATAAAACATCTTCTCGCAACCGATGAAATCTTTACAATTGATACGGTGCAAAATCTTCAAGAAAACCTTGCCCATCGTTCCGGACAATATACTTCAACTGAACTTTTTCGTTTTTTTGATACGTTAACTTCTAAAGAAGCTGGCATATTCCACATGTGGGATGAACAAGATTCACACCAATTGCCTTTATCACAGTGCTATATTCAAGTTGCAAATCCATTATCAGACGGACCTACCTCTCCCCTTCCTACTATAGCTTGCGGTGGATTAACTCATAATGAAGCACGCCGCGAAGCTGGTTTAACAGGAGTTGAAACATATGTAGCTGAAATGATTCATCGTCTTATCCCCGAACATACTGATATCGGTATTGGTGCTGGGGAAACGATGGCAGAAGGTGTATACCGAGCACTACAAAAACATTTAAATAATAAGTTATATGAACGCCAATCACATATGCTAGAAGAGATTACAGAGCTTGATTTAACCGAAATTCATGATAAACATTGTAGGTTTTACTACGATGCTCTCTCTACAATTCATGAAATACCTAAAGTAGGAATGAGTGAGGAGTTACTTGGTTTTCCTGTCGTTTGGATCGGTATAAATGATAGATGGTATGGTGCGGCAAATATTAATATAACACTCGCGTTAAGAAATGCTCTGCAACAAGCACTCCTTCATATTCAAAATGAAGAGATTCCTTATAAAGCTAATATGTTACCGGAATCATCCATCGTTTTATATAGTACGGATTCTGTTAGAGTAGCAATACAAGAAGAGGAAGAAATTCCAGGCGTACAGTCTTTACAAGTTGCCTTGCAAAATTTAACGAAAAACAACTTTTATCCATTCGTTTTTGATTTAGCTATTGAGTCATTTTTAAGAGACAACTTAGACGGTGTATATGGGGTATTAATTGCAAAGGAGGATGACCAATGACTCAAAACATATTACTTATAGGAGATGGCCTACTCACAGACTATGTACATGAGCAATTGTGTAAGCAATATTCACTCATCCGCCAGCATACAATTACAGAAGCTCTTCCTGAAAACATTCATCTTGCTCTTGTCTTACATGACGGGTCTCCTTCTTCCGTACATCATGATGCTGAGCTTATCTTTCGCTCAAATCATATTCCGTGGCTTCGCGCATTTACTTCGTTTGGTGAAGGTATTATCGGTCCTTACGTGAAGCCTTTTACAACTGGATGTTCCCACTGCGCTGATGGCCGCCGATTTATAGCTGGCTTTGATCAAAAAGAAATGTGGGAACTACAACGGAAATATGCATTAAAAGCAGATAACGTGACGAGGCGTGATGTACGCGCCACCCAAAATGGAATGTTACAAATGTGCCAGCTCATTCATGCTGAAACAGAGAAAATATTAGCTCATGGATATTCTTCTTTAGAAAACGAACTCATTTTATTAGACCTACAAACGTTACAATGTAATCGGCATTCCTTTCTTCCAGATCCTCTCTGTCCGGTATGTAGCAATTTGTCTGATGATACAGCGGATGCAGCAGAACTTTCTTTACAACCGAGTTTAAAAACGAGCAACGAAGCGTATCGCTGTCGTTCGATTCATGAGCTAAACACATTTTTAACGAGAGACTATTTAGATTATCGGACCGGTATTTTGAACGGAAAAATGCAACATTCTCTATTACCGTTTGCTGATGTCATTATAAACATGCCGTTACTGTTTGGAAATGAAGGTGTCGCGGGCCGGACTCATTCATTTGCACTTAGTGAAGCAACTGCTATTTTAGAAGGATTAGAACGCTATTGCGGTATGTCGCCTCGTGGAAAAAAAACAAATGTACATGGCAGTTTTCGTGAGCTAGAAGATATTGCACTGAACCCCCACACACTCGGCGTACATACAAATGAACATTACAATCGTGATAGCTTTCCATTTAAGCCATTTGATCCTGATTATGAACAAAACTGGGTATGGGGATATTCTTTATTACAAAACCGACCACTTCTAGTTCCAGAATCAATCGCTTATTATAGCCTTGGTCATAGAGATGCTTTCGTATATGAAACATCAAATGGATGTGCCATTGGCGGTAGTTTAGAAGAGGCAATTTTTCATGGCATTTTGGAAATTGTAGAACGTGATGCCTTCTTACTCACTTGGTATGCCGAATTACCTCTTCCCCGCCTTGATCTTAGTTCAGCAAATGATACGGAATTACAATTAATGATCCAGCGGTTACACACGATTACCGGGTATGAATTACATGCTTTTAACGCGACGATGGAACATGGTATCCCTAGCCTATGGGTCATCGCAAAAAATACGCGTGAAAATGGAATGAACGTTGTTTGTGCAGGAGGCTCTCATTTAGATCCAATCCGAGCTCTAAAGAGTGCAATTCACGAAATAGCGGGCATGTTACTTATAGCAGATGAAGAGCTTGAACAAAAAAGAGAGAACTATGAAAACTGTTTACAAGATCCATATCTTGTTTCGCAAATGGAAGATCATAGTATGCTGTACGGATTGAAAGAAGCGGAAGAACGTCTTCACTTCCTTTTACGTGAAGATGCTCCGGTGCAAACGTTCCAAGAAATGAATGCATTACAATCATTTGATATGGATTTAACATCTGATCTTCATCAACTTTTAAACCGGCTACATCAATCTAGACTTGAAGTAATCGTTGTAGATCAAACAGTCCCCCTTATAGAAAAGAACGGCTTACATTGTGTAAAAGTAATTATTCCAGGCATGTTACCGATGACGTTCGGTCACCATCTCACTCGGGTTACAGGACTGGATAGAGTGTATACCGTACCGATGACACTTGGATATAGGGCTGAGCCTTTAACGAATGAAAGTTTAAACCCACATCCGCATCCGTTTCCATAATTCATAGCGAGGGGGAAATTTGATGCAACTGGATACTTTTTTACATCATCTCCATTTTTCTATTAATGAAATTATGTCGTCCGATAAAGAGATTGATTGGGAAGACGCACCACTTCCTTATAAATTATATCGAAATTTACCAGTCATCCCTCTCTCTTTAGAAATCCCATTAACTTTGCGGAACTCTTCTACTAAACCTAACTTAGAGGAAATCGGTCATTATCTTTGGTACTCATTTGGTTTAACACAATTATGTCAGCCTACTACTAACCTAGAAAATAATAAAACAACGACTCTATTTCGAAGATTCATCCCTTCTGGGGGTGCTTTATATCCAAATGAATTATATATGTATTTAAAAATTGATCATTATCCAGACGGCATTTACCATTACGACGCCGCACATCACCGTCTTATCTTACTTCGCGAAGGAAATTTCGATTCTTATCTTACAGAAGCACTCGGCAATCGTTGCAACATACATTCTTGTTTTGGTGCTGCATTCGTATCCACTATATTTTGGAAAAACTTCTTTAAATACAATAACTTTTCGTATCGTCTGCAAGGGTTAGATAGTGGTGTTCTAATCGGGCAATTACTTGAATGCGCAAAACAATTCGGTTATACAAATGGTGTATATTTTCAGTTTCTAGACCGGGCAATGAATCATTTACTTGGACTGTCAGAAGGTGAAGAAAGTGTATACGCAGTTATTCCTTTAAGTACAGAACCGAATACAGATTGGTTTCACGATAATCATCACGAAAATAAAACTATTACTTCTCATGACTTGTTGCAGCAAATCCCGCCGTTAACACATGAGCATTTCATTCGCTCAAAACATGTAGATGACTATCCGATGATAAAAAAAATAAACGCGGCATCTATGATTGAATCGACAGAACACTTCCAAACATTTACCTGTGAAGAACGACAACAATATAGTGCACACGCTGTACAGCTACCTAAAGTGGAACGTTTATCATATGATTTTTTACAACTTTGTAAAAAACGATATTCACCTGATTCTGACTTCATTTTAACGAAATGGGATGCAGCCGAGCTCGCTACTCTACTACAAGCAGCGAGCCTCTCCTTCCCTTATTACAACGACCTTGATGGCAAGTATGTAAATGAAAACGCACGCGTCTCACTATATGGATGTTTTTATAACGTAAAAGACATAGAAAACGGTGCTTACGCTTATAACAGTAGGACACATTCCATACAGCCAATTCGGTACGGAGACCTTCGTTATTCTCTGCAATCTAGTATGACGATGGATAACGTAAATCTTTTTCAAGTACCACTTTGTCTACATGTAATCGGAAATAAAGATTACTATAAAAATAAATTAGGTTATAGAGGATATCGAATTCATCAAATGGAAGCTGGCATGCTCGTTCATAAACTCGTTTTAGCTGCGAACGCTATGGGGATGGGCGGGCATCCGTTACTAAGTTTTGATACAAATTCATGTGATCAATTGTACGGGATAGATGCCGGAAATGAAACGTCCCTCATTCAAATTCCGGTTGGGGCGTATCGAGCGCGGAATTGGCTAAAAGGGTCCTTGCATAATTAGAAGCACGCCGATTAATGGCGTGCTTTTTTTACTAAATTAATTTAAAAATACTCTTAATTTGTCTTGCAAATAACCAGTTTTTCGTACCGTAGTTATCATTTAGACTATCTAAATTGATAGATTTCCCGTTAGCAAACTTTAATTCTAACGTTGTATTTTGATCATTTGTTTTTAAGTTACTATTTGTAATATCATCATACTTTAATTTTTCAATCTCAATATACTCTTCCTTCTCTTCTCCGATAACGACGTGATCTTGGAAGAAGAACAATACTTCTACTTTCTTACCGAAACAAAATACGTTTTTCGTATAAATTAATGTCGCATTATCAAGTCCGACACATACTTCTTTCATCTCTTCAACAACGTTTCCTAAGTTTTCTTCGTTTCTTGCATTTGATTCAGCAATCCATTCTTCGATTGTATTCATGTTAATTGCCATACTGTGCCCCCTAGTTCGTTCATTGCTTTATTAAAAAATAAATACTATATGACAATATAAGCGATACGCACTATGTTTTCAAGGGCGAACGGTATATTCAAAATAAAGTGAAACTTTATTTATTTCCCTTTTACAAAAAAAATAGCACTTAAAAAAGTGCTATTCCGCTCGCCTTGCTGCTTGTTGAATTGGATCCCAAACGCTGTTATATGGTGGTGCGTAACTTAAGTCGACATCTTCTAAATCGTGAATACTCATTTTATTGAAAAGCGCCATTGCGATAACATCAATACGTTTATCTACGCCCTCTTCTCCAATTACTTGACCGCCTAACAATTGTTTCGTATCGGCATGATATAGTAATTTCAAGTGAAGTGGCGAAGCACCTGGGTAATAGCCCGCCATATTTGTTGAATCTACTTTGACTGTCTTATACGGGATGTTTAACCCTTTCGCTTCTTTTTCATTTAAGCCTGTTCTTGCGAGCGTCAGATTCATAAATTTAATAATGCCTGTACCTAACGTACCTTTAAATGCTCTTCGTTTATCAACCATATTGAGTCCGGCAAGTCGCCCTTGTTTATTCGCAGTCGTTCCAAGCGGGATGTGATCATGAGTTTCCTTTATAACATGGTAATGTGTTGCACAATCGCCAGCCGCATATACGTCTTTCACATTTGTTTGCATATAAGCATTTACTTCAATTGCACCTTTAGGATTTTTACGTATATTTGTCCCTTCAAGAAAATCAGTATTTGACTGTACACCGACAGATACTAAAACGAGATCTGTTTTATACGTACCTTTATCTGTTTCAATTTGTTCTACTCTTTCTTTTCCTTTAAACGCCTTTACATTTTCATTTGTTAAAATTTCAATACTATGTTTATCTGCTTCTTTATGTATGTATTCCGCCATATCGGCATCATAAATTGTGCCAATATGATCGTTTCGCTCAATCATTCTTACTTTCTTTCCTAGTTCTACAAATGTTTCTGCCATCTCTAGACCAATTGCACCGCCGCCAATAATCGTTACGTGCTCAACGCTATTTGTTTGTAGCGCGCCTACTATACGCTCAGCATCCGGAATTGTTTTTAAAAGATGAACACCTTGTAAATCTTTACCTTCCCAATCCGGCATAACAGGGTGCACACCAGTCGCAATTAATAAACGGTCATATGAAAATTCAAATACATCGTTCGTCTTCGTATGTACTGCATACACGATTTTCTTTTCCGTATCTACTTTCGTTACTTCATGACGCACTTTCGCATCAATCCCATATTTATCACGAAACGTCTTTACATCGCGTGCAATTAACTTTTCAGTAGAGGCGATAACACCACTAATCACATACGGTAATCCGCACTGAGCGTATGAATAGATTTCACCTTTTTCTAACGTTACAACATTTGCAGTTTCATCGTTTCTAACAATTTGCATTGCTGCACTCATACCCGCTGCATCTCCGCCAATAATGACATAGTTCACTTTACCACTCCTTCTTTTGACATACTCTTTACGATTTCCATATTTTATAAAAATAACACCTACTTCCATTGTAAAGAAAGAGAATTCCATCTACAAATTTGATGCACAAACCTATGCATGAATAGGTATCCGTCGTGTCTTATAAACAAGATGTTTAATATGCTATAACAGTTACTATTGAAAGTAGGTGAAATATACATGTGCGCAGGCCTTCTCGCCCAGCTTCCAGAGGAACCGCAAGAACCGAAAGCCGCCTCGCCACTTGACCAAGAATTTTCCATTAACGCAACACTTTATAGTGCTCGCGCTTGGTTATCTAGTGATGAGACTTTCGCACAAACTATTTGGAAAGGCTCTCGCTTCGCTTCAGCATCACATGCTGGCAAGTCCATCTTACCAATCGGTACTGTTAAAATTTTGAACTTATCTGATGATACAATAACAGTTACTGCATCATCAGAATCAGATGATGCCCTCAAAATAGTCGTACCACCTCATTCTGAAGGTGTTTTAACATCTAGTGCATTATCTGATGTGCAAGCAAGTACATCAGGAGGAGCAAGTAAAGTCACATTCCTCTTTCACATCTTTTTCTCAAGGGATCCTGGTCCAGCTAAACAACCATAGAAAAGGTACAGTAATATACACTGTACCTTTTTCATGCACTCTATTCTCTTGATTTAATCAGTTCAACATTATAAGATTCCACACTCGTTAACGTTCCTGTAAAATACGGATTTTCTCTGTACCAAGACTGTTTTGAAAAATACGCTTGCATATCTTTCGTTTGAAACATATGTCCATGTCTTGCGTATATTTCATTTCTAGCAATTTTCAACTGTTCTATCGTTAAATATGTTAAGTCCGCACTCGTTAATTTTCGAATATCACTATCCGGAAAGATGAAGCCATTATATACATAATGAGTCGTAGTTGGCGGAGTGACATTGTAAACAACTGTTTTTTCTACACTTTTCTTTTGAAATGGAAGATTATAAGCCGAAAGTGCCGTTACCGTTTCTACCTTTGTCGTTTCCCTTCCGGTTTCTCCATTTCGTTCTAAATAAATCGCCGCACTTCCATCAGTCGCTACCGGTCCCCACTTGAGACTCCCACGACTAAAGTCGCAAGCCCGAATCCTTACGGAGTTACGGGTGGGATTCTTGAATGACTAAACGTTCGCAGTCCATTTCTGTTTTGAACAATCTTCAAGATGAGGGCATCTCATTGCCCCTCCTAAACCAGACCATATAGGTGCTTAGGCTGATTGACTGTTACCATCAATCACAGTTGCGTAGCGAATATTCATCGCCCCAACGATATCACGATGTGTCTCAAACCCACATGGACACTTGTATTTTCTGTCTTGTGCCTTATTCTTTTCAGCACATTTCGGACAGCTTTGACTTGTATAAGCCGGATTCACATATTCAACCTGAATACCAACTAATGCTGCTTTGTATGCAATAAATCGTGATAAACGATAGAATGACCAAGTGTGTAGGTTTTTTTCGTTTTTACGGCTTGTTCTTGCCGTCTGTCTTATATTCGTTAGTTGTTCTAATCGAATGACAGAAATATGATTAGCGATCGCAAAATCAATGATTTCACGACTTATTTTGTGATCTTTTTCTTGCATCCATCTTTGTTCTTTATCATCAAATCGCCGAATTGCATTCACTTTTTTGTCTTTTCCTAACTTCTTACGAACACTACGAAACTTACGCTTCCTATATTTGTTTTGCCTACCATTCCCAAAGAAACGAACCTTGTCATCATCTGTGATCGCTACCGCAGGGACTTTGAGACCTAGGTCTACTCCTAAAATTTTCGTCCCTGCTCTTTCATTTGTAGGAACCATGACAGATATTTGGGCAATCCACTTATTCGATTTCTTTGTGATGCGAAGTGTACCTAACTTATGTTTTAGCAAATCCAAATTGCGATTGTTTTTATCGATTAATAAAGCTCGGACCTTTAAACGAGTGGACTTTCCATTTACCTTAAACGGGATTGAAATATGAGTGGCGTCAAACGAATAATTTTGATTGTTCCATATACAAACAGGCCTCTTTAAAATCGGAATGATTTTATAATTGCTTTTCTTTACTTTTGTAGCAAACAAACTTTTCGCTTCTTTGATTGCTTGATTCTTCACCGCACTTGGGATATTTGCTTCGATATCTTTTGTGCTTTTTTTCGTACTTTTCTTTGCTTCAACCATTTCTGATACAAGTGTATTTATGACTTTGATATATTCTTGGCTACTTTGTTCTAATAAACGGATTTGTTCTTTTGTTGGAATCAATTTCACTTTCACTGTTAGGGTCTGTGACATACGTTTCATCCCCTTGTTTTTTGATTTTCAGCATCATTCATTTAATACATTTCTAGCAATAGAAACAAAATGAGAACGTGTCCATAAACTTTGCAACTGCATGAGACGAGAAGATTTTTCTTTCAAACACTTTGAACCGTTCTTCTATAATCATTTATTCTCGTTACAATATATCATTTATTCTCAGAAAATTACAACAAAAAGACTTAAAGAAACTACCTATACTTTGGATACTTAAAGTACCACGAACCTTGCGATTTTTAGTGGTACTCCGTATCCAACCTCACTTTCATCCCATGCCTAAAGGCAATGGGCTTTCTCGTTCGGAAAGGGCTGTAAGATGGATTTTCTTTTATATATGAAAATAGAGGCGTTAAACTCTCTCGTGACAATAACGGCTGGATCATCTGCCGTGATGATCTCAGCTAATTTCTCCCCGTCCCTCTCTTGTAAAACAGTAATAATTCTCTCTACTTGCGATGATTGTGAGTAATATGAAGATCCATACGCATATAATCCGCCCAATACTACAATAAAAAATGTTAAAAGTGTAATCCCAATTATTGTCCCTTTGCTCATTTTCTGCTTCTTTACTACAGGATTCCCCCTCTTCGTCCCGCAGTTTTGACAAAATTGCACACTGTCTTCAAAATGAGCTCCGCATTTTGTACATACATTCATCCATTCAACCACCTTTTCGTTAGAAGCCTGTTAATCCCCCGATAAAGGTTTGGATTATCGTTTTAATGTAAGACCAAAACACGATAAACGTTGCAATTCCGATTAAAACATTTGCGATAATAAGTGTGTAAACAGGATCTACTCCGCCGTTGTCTAGTTTTAATATAGCTACAATTATACTAATTCCCATATACGTTGTAGCCAGCCCTAATAAGATTGGTAAAAAAAAGATCAATAGGAAACTAAATAGAAAAGAAAGAACTAGTATAGCAATAGCTGGCGTCGCTATCGTCCCCCATATACCGAATGCTTCAAGAAAAGAAAAAGATGATTTCATCATCTTACCACTTACAAAAATAATAAATGCGACAAATAAAGTTAAAATTAATAAAAAGAAAAAGACCATTACAGATTCTCCAAAGAAAGTAGGAGTAGCTATATCTGGCACTAATGTCCTCGTAACAGTCGCCGCTGCGCTCATCATTCTATAAAAAATACACGCTCCTAAAAAGCAAATAAGCACAAGACTTACAATTCCATTTCGCACTTCAATATTTCCACTTTCCATAATGGCCGATGGTGATTTAAAAGCATTTTTAAAGAACTGAAAATAGCCACTTGCAAATTGTTTCACTTGCTCTACCGTTTCATTCGGACGAGTTTCCTTTACTCGTGCCGGGCGCGATAGCTGCCCTTCTTCCTGCCCACCACTCGCTACCACTTCTTCCGTTAACGAATATCCACAATTTCCGCAAAATCTTGCTTCCGCTGCATTTTCAGTATTACATGCCGGACATTTCATTCTCTCATCCCTCCTTAAGCATATACCTTATAGGGTGTTACAAATTCAATATATGACTTTGTACATAAAACATGACTACAAGAAAAAGAATATGAAATCCTTCTTTTAAACGAAACTATGTGTGCTAGTAATATAGAAAAATAATGTTATTATGAAACAGAGCAAATAACATTTTAAACAGATTGGATGAAGACAGTGGAATTTGTAAACTCGATTTTTCAAACACTCCTTACAAGTGTGATCCAATTATTTTCTTTAATTGGTGTCATCATTGTAATTGGATTTATATTAGGTTATTTAGAATCTCTCACACAAACGTATTGGTCGAGAGCTTTTGGTAGGAAAGGTTTTCTTTTAACCGCGTGGATTGGTGTTCCCGTTCATGAACTTGGGCATGCAATTATGTGTCTATTATTTCGTCATAAAATTGTAGCAACGCAGTTTTTCCCAACAGATACAAGTCAGGGAGCTTTAGGTTACGTACAACATCAATACAATCAAAAAAGTATATACCAACGAATCGGTAATTTCTTTATCGGCATCGGTCCTATTATTTCTGGTATTACTGCCTTAATACTTTTAATGCGCTATTTCGTACCAGAGTCATATTATTTATTTAATACGAATCTGGAAAAAACTGTTACATCGACTTCTATTAACTTAGACATGATCCAAAACATGTTTTTATCAACATTCTTTTTATTAAAAAGCTTGTTTACAATGAGCAATTTATTGACCCCTTCTTTTTGGTTATTTTTATTTATCGCTATTTGTATTTCCGCACATATCGCTTTAAGTAAACCAGACATTAAAGGATCAATAGACGGCGTCATCGTCATGTTTATCTTATTATTTTTATTCAATATAATAGCGGGACTGTTTCAGTACGATAGTAACCAACTCATCGGAAAAATGATGAAGTATAATATGTATCTCATCGCATTTTCTAGTGTGGCACTGCTTTTCTCTTGTATTTCTACACTTGTGAGTTTTGGGTTTTATAAAATAAGAAGAGGGCGTTCGTTGTGAACGCCCTCTTCTATCTTTAGAAAATTATTTATCAGATTTAATAAGCTATTGAATCTGAATAGATGGTCCAATTACTTTGCTTTCTTCACCCGAATACGGTACAAGTGAATATTTACCCACCGCTAGATCAATTCCATCAAATCTACTAAAAGAAATGCCGCCATCTTTATTCGATATAACTACCTCTTTAAATGTATGTGCTTCTCCAGATTCTGATTCGATTTTAAAATAAATACCTTCATTTGCACTTTGTGTCACATCATAATAAATCGTTGTGGAAATCGGCGTAGAAACTACTTTTTTAACAGTTACTTTATTGCCATCGTATAAAGCAATTGTTTCATTTAATTCAAACGTCTGCTTCTCTTTCATCAACTTAGCTTGCGATACTTCAATATCAAATATCCATGGTTGCTTAATTACAGTATCCCTGTTGAATGTATTATAAGTAATTTCGATTTGAAGTGCATCAGTTTGTGGCATTTCGCTAAAATCGACGGCACCGTAGATTGTAAACATAGAATCATTTACTTCAATTGACTGTGCATCCTTTGTATTAGAAAAGTCACGGCCATTTATTCGCACCTGTGGAATTAAAAATGTTTGATAATCAAAATTCACACCCTTTGCTGGCTCAAATGTTGAACTAATGAGCAGTTTATTCTCATCCACTAATACCTCATTTAAAGTCAGTTTACCGTATTTATTTTCAGCTGTTTTCCCAATAGCAGTCTTATACGATGAATAGTCTAGTGGTTGCTCTTCATCAATATATTTTTCAATCAATCCCGCAAAAAATGGTGTATTTGCTAAAGAAGATTGTCCAAGTGGCACTATAATACTGACAATTAGCATGCAAACTGCAGCGACTCCGAACAATTTTTTTGATTGTTTGTTTTTACGGAGCTTTTTTTTCACACGCTTTTCCCACTGCTTTTCCTCTATTTTGGTTAAGGAAACCTCCTCAAATTCTGTAATATCCAACTGAATGTCATTTAGCTCTTTATAAATAGACATGTCCTCACACCCCATTTTTAAAAATAAAAATCTGTTTGAGCTTTTTTCGTCCGCGTGACAGTTTGTTATGAATCCATGATTCTTTCACGTTAAGATGGGAAGCAATTTCACGAGACGGTACACCTTCTAAATAATACTTTTCAAAAATGTTTCGCTCCGTTGCTGACAGCTCATTGAGCAATTCCTGTACGTCTAAGAAATCATTTGATTTTCTTTGTTCTTGATACAGATGGTCATTAATCTCCGTACAGACAGTTTGTTGCTGATTTCTCGCATTTTTCCGCTGATAATCAATTGCTCGATATTTAGCAATGGCTGCTATCCATTGTTTAAACGTATTTTTACTTGGATCGAATGAATCGATATGAAACCAAATGGCTAATAATACATCATCTAAACATTCTTCATAATCCTGCTGATTACTATGTACATATCGTTTAATAATAGCGCTGAGTAAACCTCCATATGTTTGGATAATGAATGTAATGCTCTTTTCATTACGTTGTTTAATTTGTTGCACAACATTTTCTTCTGTTATCTTCAAAAATAGACCTCCTCGCACTGCTAATTGGTATCTACTTTCTAATACGAATGAAAAACAATAACCCTATCACTGTTTTGAAATATTGCGAACATAATCTCATCATAAGTACTACTCCCTCACAATCTTGACAATCCTTGTTCACGATAAGAAGAGCTAGTCCATTTAGAACTAGCTCTCCTAATCACTTCTCCCTCTTATAATCACAATGCTCAACCGGAACACGAGCATGCCCTTCTTCATCCGTACACCATGACTGTGACTGAAAGGCAAGAAAAATACCAATCCACTCTTCCTTCTTCTCAAAGTGAATCAATATCCCACCGTCTTGCCATTTGCCATCATCACCTTGCCATTTCTCTACATTCCCTTGATTCATATGAATATCGTGTATACCGTTTCCAGGTGTAAAATGAAAATACGAATCCGGAACCTTTTCTTCTGGTCCCCACCTTTCACCAAACGCATAAATAATCGCTTTCTCATCTATTGCTCGTTTTATATAACGTTCTATCTTTTCATTTAAATCATTATCAGATCCCGTTTTTTCAGCTGGCAAAGGAATCATTTGCTTCGAATCAAATAAATTACCTCTTACATAATCTAAAGCCACTTTCGGCTCATTGTTTTTCACTTCCGTAAAACCGAACGGTAATGTCGGTAAAATATGAATCGCCTCTGATCGAATATTGTTACTCGCAAAATATAAAACTTCCGACGGATAGCTTTGCGATTTCACGTTAATTGCAATGCGATAATTAACTCCTGCTTCGCCTTGTAAATGAACTTGATAATGAGGTGTTTTACCTTTTCCAATCTTTGATTGTATAACTGTACCTTTTAACACACCATAGTTTTTTAAGGGCATACCTTTCATCTCCTATTCATTTAGTAGAAGCTTTTCATACTTAAGGCATTATCCATATAAAAAGAAAACCCTCCTTTGCCAGGAGGATTTTTTATTTTTCTCCCGCATTAACGGGCAGTAAGACTCCCACCAAAAAATCTAACTGGAGCCTAACTGCCCGTAAAAGCCCGATTGGTGAAGCTAATAATTAGTGGGGATGAAAAACACTCCCCACTAATTAAAGTTTCACTTTATCAACATATACCAAAAAATCACCTCTACCACTACAAGCAACACTGCACCAGAAATCATTAACGTCGTTTTCTTTAATAGTTCATTTTCACGATAAGGGATATTACATAAATAAGCACCAAGTGTAATCCGTGATGGGCAAGCGATTGTCGCTACTGATGATGCGGTGTTTTGAAGTGTTGTGACGTATTGCCACGGAAGTGCTACGTTTTGCGCTGTTTGCATTTGGAGTTTAATAAACATCGCATTTGATCCTGCGTTACTACCTGTTAAAAAGCCCCCGATTCCTCCAATGAACGGAGCAACGAAAACGAAAAAGGTACCAAATGTTTCACCAGCTGTCTTTGCGAGTAATGAATGCATACCAGATGCCCCCATTAGCTCTGAAATCGCAATGAACATTGTCGTTGTAATTGCGAATGGAATCCATTGTTTTATCGTTTGCGAGATTGATTGTTTAATAATATTAGATGGAATGCGGAAGAAAATAATTGTAAATAAACAAGTCATGGCGAGCCAAAATCCTGGCGAATATAGTAGCTCTAGTTTGTAAGAATATGATTTTAAATCGAGAACTGCATATGACCTGAGCAGATCGTGTAATGCTGGAACGAGGCGGGAAAGTAAAATACAAACTGTTAAAAAGATATAAGGGCTAATAATTTTTATAATCGATATTTCCCTCTCCGTAGCTGCCGCATGCTCTGTTAGAAGTTTTTGCTCATTTTCCCCTTTTAATTTAATGATTAGAAAGCCAAATATAATGGTAACGATAGAACTTAATATTCCTGCTAGTTCAACACTTACGTATGCGTTAGAAAGATAGATTCCGAGAGAAAATAATAGAAAGAACCCTATCCCTTCCTTCCACTTTTCTATAACTGCCTGAAAGCCACCGACAACGTATAAAGAAAGGATGATAAAGTATGCGAAAATCGGGATGCTTAATAATGCTGTGTTTGTACCAAGAGTTGTGAGTGGCATGTTAATAAGCTGAGAACCGATAATCGTACCCGTTGCCATCGCGCCCCATGAACTTGCAAGTAAACCGATAAACGAAAGTAGCACAGCTTGAAACGGTTTATAACCGAGAGAAAGAAAAATAGGTGCTGCGACCATAAAACCAATTCCGAACCCACTCACTGACTCAATAAGTGGACAAATACCAAAACACATAAGAAGCATTTGTAATAATCGATCGCGCGTGACTTGTTCTAGAAATCGTGCTACTTGATCGATGTACCCCATTTTGTTCATGAGGTGAAATAAAAAAATACCGAAAAACAAAACGTATCCAACAATAAAACAAATTAACCAACCTTTAATCGTTGCGTGTACAGTTTCACTTATCCCTAATTGAAACGTTGGCGAGAGTAAAACAATTCCGACAGAAACGGCATAAGAGATTAATGATGCTCTTAATGACGTTTGTTTAAATAAAAATAAACAAATAAAAATCATCATAATCGGGATAAGTGCCAACAATATGGCCATGCTATCATCTCTTTTCGTAAAAAGTGCAATTTTTTTACTATTATATAACAGATGTTGTGATTTTCAATTATTTTTATCCCGCAGTAACGGGCAGTAAAACTCTCACCTCAAAATTCGGCTGGAGCAAAGAAGTTAGGTGGGAGTCGGGCTGCCCGTAAACGCCCGATTGGTGAAGGCTAATAATCAGTGGGGGATGAACACCCCCCACTGATTATAGTTTCACTTTATAACAGATTTAAAAAAGGAGCCAAGCGGCTCCTTTTTTTGAATAACTATTTTATCTTTTATCCTGAAAAACCGTCTGCTGCCCCAGCATCTTTTCTAAAACAGCAAACACAATATAAACACATACTACTTGCAATGCAACATTCCAAAATTTCATTAAAGAAAATGAATGTATCCACTGAAATAATTCATTTAGCATTACAACTGAAACGATAGTAAATACTCCTATAATGGCTGAAAATATACATACTTCTAAAATAGATTGCTCTTGTATTCGATTTAAACTGGAAAAGATGAATAAATATCCTAGAAATAGAGCCAGTAATTCTATTTTTGTCATGCTAATTAGCCAAGCGTATAGTGGCACGGTTAAAAGAAGATATAATAGTTTACGTCTTAGCATGCCTTCTCCCCCTCTAAGTTAGAAGTAATCTTTTGTATATTTTAACATTTTTTATATGAAACAAACAGAAGAGACTTACGCCTCTTCTGTTTGTTTGACTGCCCTTATTAACTCACATATTTCCTCTTGCTTTTCATTTTCTAACAGCTCAATGACTTTACTTCCAACGACAACACCGTCGCATATTGTAATCATTTCTTCTATTTGCTCTCGTGTGGAAATACCGAATCCTGCGACTACTGGTAAGTGGACATGTGATTTTACTTTTTCTAAGTAACTATGAATTTCGTTTTTAAAGTTTTGACGTACTCCTGTTACGCCCGCTACCGTAACGGCATAGACGAATCCTTGTGATTCCCTTGTGATTTTTTCGATTCGCTCAATTGAGCTCGTTACAGTTACGAGTGGAATTAATGCAATGTTTGCATCGCGAAGTAACGGTGCAATAATGTCTTGTTCTTCATACGGTAAGTCTGGAACGATAATGCCATCCACACCTGCTTCAAGACAGCTCTCGATGAAACGTTCTTTTCCGAATGCGAGTACTGGATTTAAATATGTCATGAGTACAAATGGAATTTGAACTTCCTGCCTCACTTCTACTAATGCATGAAAAATCCCTTTTAATGTTACACCGCTATCTAATGCTCGTTTTCCTGCCCTTTGAATAGTTGGACCGTCTGCGACTGGATCTGAAAACGGAATACCGATTTCAGCGATGCTTGCTCCCGCTTCATCTAAAAAGCGGATTCTTTCTTTTAACTTTTCAAGTCCACCATCTCCGCCCATTACGTACGGAATAAATGCTTTCTTGCCATTTTCAAACGCTGCTGTAATTTTTTCTACTCCCATTTTTTACACCTCTTCCATATAACGTTTTATACTCTCTACATCTTTATCGCCGCGGCCAGATAAACAAATAACAAGTCCTTCGTCTTTCTTCATTTTCGGCGCTAGTTTTAAAGCATATGCAACAGCATGTGAGCTTTCTAACGCCGGGATAATCCCTTCTTTTTTCGTTAATAATTGAAACGCATCTAACGCTTCGTCATCTGTGATTGAATGATAAGAAACGCGTCCAATATCTTTTAGCAAACTATGTTCTGGTCCAACACCTGGATAATCTAATCCAGCTGAAATAGAGTGCGCTTCTTGAATTTGTCCTTCTTCATTTTGCAGAAGATACATCATCGATCCATGTAAAACACCGACGCTGCCTTTCGTTAAAGTCGCTGCGTGCTTTTCTGTATGAACGCCTTTTCCAGCTGCTTCTACGCCGTAAAGAGCAACTTCTTCATCGTGTACGAACGGATAAAACATTCCCATTGCGTTACTACCACCACCAATACAAGCAACGACTGCTTCTGGTAATTTCCCCTCTAACTCCTCGTATTGTTTTTTCGTTTCTTTTCCAATTACACTTTGAAAATCACGGACAATTTGCGGGAATGGATGTGGCCCGAGAACTGATCCCATAATGTAGTGCGTATCGTGTACATGTGAAACCCAGTAACGGAGCGCCTCGTTTACCGCATCTTTTAACGTGCCGCTACCTGCCGCTACGCTTTCTACTTTTGCTCCGAGTAATTCCATTCGGAACACGTTTAATTTTTGTCGTCTCACATCTTCTTCTCCCATGAAGATGACGCATTCTAAACCGAAAAGGGCACATACAGTAGCTGTTGCAACTCCGTGTTGTCCTGCTCCTGTTTCAGCGACAACTTTCTTCTTACCCATTCTTACTGCAAGAAGCGCCTGACCAATTGTATTGTTAATTTTATGAGCTCCCGTATGGTTCAAATCTTCACGCTTTAAATAAATCTTTGCTCCGCCGCAATACTTCGTCATATTTTCCGCAAAATAAAGCGGTGTTTCTCTTCCAACGTACGTTTGTAAATAATGATTTAATTCCTTTTGAAATGCTTCATCTTGCATCGCTTCTTTATATGCTTCTTCTAGCTCTAGTACAGATTGCATTAACGTTTCTGGAACGTATCGTCCTCCGTATATACCGTAATGACCTTTTTCATCTGGATATGCATAGTTCATTTGGAACACTCCTTCGCTTTTTTAATAAATTGTTTTATTTTCTCCAAATCTTTCTTTCCTTCTGTCTCTACCCCGCTACTCACATCGACCATATATGGCTGAACGGTTTGAATGGCTTCTTCTATATTAATGACGTTTAATCCGCCAGCTAATATCATTTTCTCTCGCAACTCGTTTGGCATATGTGCGAGTAACTCCCATGAAAATGTCTTACCGTTTCCTCCATGAAACTTTTCTTTCGGGCTATCAAATAACAGATAATCTGTTTCGTATTTTTTCGCATGTTCAATATCTTTCTCTAAAGCTACTCCTAACGCTTTTATAGACGGAATGTTCAATCTTCTAATTTGATGGTTGTCTTCATCCCCATGTAGTTGCACATGCGTTAACCCGCACTCCTCTGCAATTTTCTGGATCACTTCGACTGATTCATTTACGAAAACACCTACCTTGAAAACGCGGGCTGGAATTTCCCCAATAATTTCTTTCGCTTGCCCTGGAGTGATTTGGCGTTTACTTTCTGCAAAAACGAATCCGATTGCATCTGCGCCATATTCACACGCACTTTTCGCTGTTTCCATATCAGTGATGCCGCAAATCTTCACTTTCATATGCTCACCTTACAGTCTTCAAAAAAGGTACTGATAGAAGATGATGTCATAAGCGCTTCTCCGACTAATACACCTTTGGCACCAGCTCGTTTGACTCTGATGATATCTTCTTTTGAATGAATACCACTTTCACTAATCCAAAGCAGATTTTCCTCATTCAGTCGTTTTCCGAGTTTTTCAGTTTGGCTTAAA
The DNA here is from genome assembly GCF_042136375.2 of Bacillus altaicus. Taxonomy (NCBI): domain Bacteria; kingdom Bacillati; phylum Bacillota; class Bacilli; order Caryophanales; family Bacillaceae; genus Bacillus; species Bacillus altaicus. The sequence continues at coordinate 4,215,712 of NZ_CM143394.1, forward strand.
TCTACTTCAAACGTTTTTAAATTACGGTTATTAATTCCGATAACGTGCGGATTTAATCGGGTTGCAATTTCTAATTCCTGTTCATCATGAACTTCAACAATCGCTTCTAATCCCATTTCTAGTACGTAGTTATAAAGCTCTTTTAATTTCTCTTTTGACAATGCTGCAACGATTAATAAAATAAGATCTGCACCAGCTTCATAAGCTCTATCAATTTGAATCTTATCAATTATAAAATCTTTACATAAAAGAGGAATGTTACTTTCTGCTCTTGCAGTTTGTAAGTCGTAAAACGATCCTTTAAAAAATTGACTGTCTGTTAAAACCGAAACTGCTCCAGCGCCGCATTCTTCATATGTTTTCACTTGTTTTGGTACATCAACGTGTAAGTTTATATCGCCTTTTGATGGAGACGCTCGCTTCACCTCGGCGATTACAGTAAACTGCTCTAAAGCTTTTACAAGTGAGTGTGTTTTCCTTTTTTCTTTCACTGGTGAATATGTTTCATATAACTCCGCAACTTCTACTTTCTTTTGCTCTACAATTTTGTCTAAAATCGTCCCCACTTTAATTCACCCTTTCTAATTTTTCATGACTTGCTGTAATTAATAAGTTTAATTTTTCTAATGCTTTTCCGGAGTCAATGCTATGCGTTGCTAGTTTAATTCCTTCTTCAATCGTTTCCGCTTTTCCGTTTGCGAAAAGAGCAAGCCCTGCATTTAGTAAAACGGTATCGCGGTATACACTTTTTTCTCCGCTCAATACTCCGAGCGTAATTTTTGCGTTTTCTTTTGAATTTCCGCCTCTAATTTCCTCATTTTTCACTCTTGAAAAACCGTAGTTTTCTGGTGCAATACTCATTTCAATTATTTCATTGTCTTTTAAAATAGCGACGCAGTTTTCTCCTTGTAAGGATGCTTCATCTAAAAATCCACTTCCGTTTACGACGAGCGCTTGTTTTCTGCCTAGTTTCTGCAATACTTCCGCTACCGGCAATAACATATCTCGTTTATAAATACCGACAAATTGTGTTTCTAAATTAACCGGATTCGTCAGCGGTCCAATTAAGTTAAAGATCGTCGGAACGTTTAATTCTTTTCTTATTTTCATAATGCGTCTTAATGCTGGATGCATCGCTGGTGCGAATAAGAAGGCAATCCCTACATTTTCTAATAAGGAGTCAATCTCACCTGGCGTACAACTAATGTTTACACCGAGTTCTTCTAATAAATCAGCACTTCCTGTTTTACTAGAAACAGCGCGGTTTCCATGTTTCGCAACCTTTACACCAGCTCCGGCAAGTACAAATGCCGATGTTGTACTAATATTGAATGTTTGCGCACCGTCACCACCCGTTCCGCAATTGTCCATCGCGCCTTTTATATGATTTGAAAACGGTAATGCCTTTTCGCGAAGAGCACGAACGAGACCGTATATTTCTTCTGCTGTTTCGCCTTTCGCTTTCAGCAATACTAAGAAAGCTGCAACTTCACTTTCCAATATGTTGTCACTTAATAAAAGAAGTCCCGCTTCATACATTTCCTCTTCTGTTAAATGTTGTCCCTCTACTAACTTTCGAAGATAACTGTTCATACTCTCTCCTCCTCTTTCACTTCTGCTAAAAAGGCACGTATTAACTTCCCGCCTTCTTCTGTTGCAATTGATTCTGGGTGAAACTGTAATCCGAAGAGCGGATAATAGTTGTGACGAACTGCCATGATTTCTCCGTCATCCATCGCTGTCGCGAGTATGTCAAAACACTGCGGCAAACTATTTTGCGCTGCGACGAGTGAATGGTAACGCATCGCTGTTAGCGGCTGCGTAACGTAAGAAAAGATTGACGTTCCGTTATGTTTCACACGCGATGTTTTTCCGTGTTTAATGCGCTCTGCTCTAACAATTTCTCCTCCAAATGCGGATATAATTGCTTGATGGCCAAGGCAAATTCCTAAGATGGGAACGTTCTTATAAAAGTGACGAATAACATCGATACAAACCCCAGCATCTTCTGGTTTTCCAGGTCCTGGTGATAGCACAATTCCTTTCGGCCTCATCTCCTCTAATTGTTCAATTGTTATTTGATCATTTCTTACGACAACAATTTCTTCCTCGTACTCGCCTAATAGTTGATACAAGTTATATGTGAATGAATCATAATTATCGATCAGTACAATCATTTCATAACCTCCAAAAGCGCTCTCGCTTTATTTAATGTTTCTTCATATTCAGCTACAGGGTCTGAATCGTAGACGATACCCGCTCCTGCCTGAACGTACGCTTTCTCATCTTTTACAACCATCGTTCGAATCGCTAGCGCCATATCAAGGTTTCCTGAGAATGAAATATATCCAACTGCTCCGGCGTATACATTTCTTTTTTCATGCTCTAACGTATTAATAATTTCCATCGCACTTATTTTCGGAGCGCCTGATACTGTACCAGCTGGTAAACAATACGCTAATGCATCAAATCCACTCATTTGTTTTCGCAATGTTCCGTAAACTTCAGATACAATGTGCATAACGTGAGAGTATTTCTCTACTTTCATATATTTATCTATCTTCACAGAGCCAATTTCACTTACTCTGCCAATATCATTTCGGCCTAGATCCACAAGCATCATATGCTCCGCCCGCTCTTTCTCATTTCCTAACAGTTCTTTTTCGATTTCCTCATCTTCCTGCTTCGTTTTCCCTCTCGGCCTCGTGCCGGCAATTGGATTTGTCATTACCTTATCATCTCTTACTGATAGTAAACTTTCTGGCGAAGAGCCCAGTACAACATAATCTTGAAAATCGATATAGAACATATATGGTGATGGATTCGCAATTCGAAGTTTCCTGTATAATGCGAACGGATCTCCTTTACACTCACTTTTTAATCGCTGGGATAATACCACTTGAAAAATATCTCCGGCCCGAATGTATTCTTTCGCTGTTTCTACCATTTCACAAAATTCTTTTTCCGTTACTGAAGAAGTGAATGATAAAGATGATATTACTTCACTCACCTTCTCTTCTTCTCCGTTTAGCACTTCCTCTTTGTATCGTTGCAATCTCTCGTATACTTCTTCATAAGAAGCTGATTCATCTCCCTTGCATACATATACAAACGATAGTTTTTGGCGTAAATGATCGTAAACGATAAACTCGCGATACAGTAAAAGGTGTACTTCTGGAATATTTAATGGATCATGTAAGTCTACTCCTATATTTTCATACTGCCTAATTACGTCGTAGCCGATATATCCAACTGCTCCCCCGCAAAACGGGAATGGACTGTCTACTTGCGCTGGTACGATTACCTCTTCTAATATTTGCAGTACGTTACCTCGCAGCTTTTCTTTTTGCCCATACATCGTTCGTTCTACTTCTACGCCAACACTTTTCACTTCTCCATAAGGATTACACCCTAAGTATGAATAGCGTCCTTTATCTTGATGAAGCTGTGAACTTTCTAATAAAAACTTTTTCTTCCCTTTCATACGTCTATATAAAGAAATTGGCGTAATGCTATCTCCTTCTTCTTCAGCGATTACTAAAAATGTTTTTCTTTGTTCTTTTTGCTTCATAAATTCTTCTTTCGTCATCATGCCTTTCACCTCACTCTGAAAAATAAAAAAGTCCCCTACATATCGAAATATGTAGAGGACGATAAATTTACCGTGGTACCACCTCATGTTGGACGCAAAAGCATCCCGCTTTATTCAGGTACAAAATATATACCTTATCCTTGTAACGGCGGAACCCGGGTTGCCTACTGAATAGAAATTGTTCAGCATACCTCTCGTAAGCCCATTCCGTATATGGCACCGCACCGGGCTCCCACCTGCCCCCGGCTCTCTGAAACGTCTCCATTATACGTACTCTTCTTACTTAAACGATTTAACATATTTAATTTTTTGTACACAAAAAGGGAGTACTCATCCTATAGAAAGGACGGGTACTCCCGTGGTGCCACCTTAATTCGTTACGAATGTAACGCACTTTGCCGTATCAAAAAATAATACGTGTCTCTTGTATCGATGAGATCATGTCGCCAAAGCCTACTTCTTTCGTTTCGGTTTGGAAGCTCCGAAGCCCATTCCACATCAATCCCATACTGATTCGCACCAACCATCAGCTCTCTGACATGTTCATCATGTGTACTCTTCTTCATCAACGCTTGCATTTTTTTAAGTTGCACTCATTATATTCCTCAAATTTCTAATAAGTCAATACTTTTTCCAAAAAAAAATATTATTTCTTCGTTCAATATTATATTGACAAAACAACCTGTTTTTATGTAAAAATAATAAATACTCTATTAAGATTAAGGTTTTTTGCCAGAAAGTTATATATCCCAAAAGTAAAGAGATGTCAAAAAACGCTTAAATTTCAGAAAATTCTTATTTGCGCATGGATTTTTCTGAATAATCATGATAGATTATAAAGTGAAACTTTAATCAGTGGGGGTTTTATTCATCCCCCACTGATTATTAGCCTTCACCAATCGGGCATTTACGGGCAGTTGATCTCCCACCTAACTTCTTTGCCCAAGTCGAATTTTGAGGTGGGAGTTTTACTGCCCGGCGAATAGCTTGATAAATATGCAAAATGCATCAAAAGACATGACAAAAGGAAGGGGAACTACATGAGTACGCAGATGTTAACTTTAACTTCTATCTCTATTTACATGCTCGGGATGTTAGTAATCGGCTATTTCGCCTACAAACGAACGTCCAACTTAACAGATTATATGCTTGGCGGGCGTACACTAGGCCCCGCAGTAACAGCATTAAGTGCTGGAGCATCCGATATGAGTGGTTGGCTTTTAATGGGATTACCCGGTGCAATGTTTAGCGTTGGATTAAGTAGTAGTTGGATTGCGATCGGCCTAACACTAGGCGCATACGCAAACTGGCTTTATGTCGCTCCTCGCTTACGTACCTACTCTGAAATTGCAAACAACTCTATTACTATCCCAGAATTTTTGGAACACCGCTTCCACGACAAATCTCACATGCTACGCTTAGTATCCGGACTTGTTATTATGATTTTCTTTACTTTCTATGTAGCTTCAGGACTAGTTTCAGGCGCTGTATTATTTGAAAATTCATTTGGTATGAACTATCATATTGGATTACTCATTGTAGCAGGCGTTGTTGTAGCTTACACACTATTTGGTGGTTTCTTAGCAGTAAGTTGGACAGACTTCGTGCAAGGAATCATTATGGTAATTGCTCTTATTCTTGTTCCTATTGTAACAATTATGAATTCAAACGGACTTGGACCTGCATTTGATACAATTCGATCTGTAGATCCAACACGTTTAGATATTTTTAAAGGTGCCTCTACTTTAGGAATGATTTCTTTATTCGCATGGGGCCTTGGTTATGTTGGACAACCTCATATTATCGTACGCTTTATGGCAATTTCGTCTGTAAAAGAAATTAAAAGCGCACGAAGAATTGGTATGAGCTGGATGATTTTCTCTGTTGTCGGAGCTATGTTTACTGGTCTTATCGGTATTGCTTACTATTCACAACAAGGTTTGACATTATCTAACCCAGAGACAATTTTCCTTGAACTTGGAAAAATTTTATTCCATCCACTTATTACTGGATTTTTATTAGCGGCTATTTTAGCAGCTATTATGAGCACAATCTCTTCTCAGCTTCTCGTTACTTCAAGTGCAGTAACAGAAGACTTATATAGAACATTCTTTAAGCGTGATGCTTCTGATAAAGAACTTGTATTTGTCGGTCGTATGGCTGTTCTTGGCGTTGCTTTAATTGGATGTGCATTAGCGCTTAAACAAAATGATACGATTTTAGCCCTTGTTGGATATGCTTGGGCTGGATTTGGTTCTTCATTTGGACCTGCTATTTTATTAAGCTTATATTGGAAACGTATGACGAAATGGGGCACGCTTGCTGGTATGATTTCAGGTGCAGCCACAGTAATTATTTGGACACAGTTTAAATTCCTAAAAGATTTCTTATATGAAATGATTCCTGGTTTCGCTATTAGTTTAATAGTGATCATAATTGTTAGTTTACTAACTAAACCTTCAAAAGAAGTTGAAGAGCAATTTGAGAATTTTGAAAAACAACATATTCATAATCTATAAAAAGAAAGCTCTGCTGTTACGATAACAGCAGAGCTTTCTTTTAACCGCAGTTCGACAATATTCTTCTCGAATTTAACAATTTCTTTATGTTCCGTTAAATTTACTATAACATTCTTCCTTTATATTATTAGTATCGACACCTATACAGAAAGGGGACTCCACAATGTTAGCACCTTTACAGCAACAAAATACAAGAAAATTTTCACCTATCACAAACACTTCTACTTCTCGTTTAAACATACAACCTAATCCGCCCAAAATTTCAATTGCTCCTTCTGTTATATCTGTAATTGGTATTCATATACAGAAAAATAAGCTTAAAATAAAAACCGGACAAATATGAATTCCGAAGTCATCACCATCTATCCGAAAGGCGAGACAGTAACGATTACAGGAAAAAGTGCGGGAAGAGCAGTTGTTATTGTCACAACTGCTGAAGGAAAATTCCGCGACTTATGTGTCGTTCACGTACAACCTTATATGACAAATCCAAAGTGACATAAAGAGAGTGGATATGAATCCACTCTCTTACTTTATCCCGCTATTTGCGGGCAGTAAGACTCCCACCTCAAAATTCGGCTGGAGCAAAGAAGTTAGGTGGGAATCGGGCTAATAATCAGTGGGGGATGAACAAAACCCCCACTGATTAAAGTTTCACTTTATCTCAATCCCAGAATTTTTTCTTTTTAACAACAAAATAAATTCTTCTTTATTTCTTGGAGAAATAAGTTCTGTTTCATATGATCCGTATAGAATTTCTAATCGATCGAATGATAGTGCATGAGCTGCTATTGGATTTTTCGTATCTGAAATCCGCTTTATATCCCTTATAAGAATACGTTTTTTAACGAAACCAGATCTAATAGTAATCTCTTCTTCCCCTACAATATATTTTGTTGAAAACCAACTCCAAGAAAATAGTATTGCTAACGGAATTGTGAAAAACAGGAGGAAATATTCCCGCCCTGCAAATATTGGAGCGAAACAGGCGCCTAAAACAATGAAAAAGATTGGATATAACCATGCATCTTTTTTTGATGGAAATTCCATTACGCTCTCTCCTCTCTTGATTTAAGTCAATGAATTCCCCTCCTTCTCTTATTAAAATAAAAGTAATATTGAAATAGGAGGACGACATATGAATGAACGAAAGTTTGCCTTATTTGCTGGTGCTTCTCTTCTTATTATGGCATTCGCTGCATTTTTTTCTTACGGTTTTGTTCACGAAAATCTCATTGTACAAGGAGATTCGAGCACGACACTCCATAATATTCAAACTTCCAGTTCACTTTTCAAAGCAGAAATTTTTGGATGGATTATCATTTTCATTACGGATATTATCGCCTCGTGGGCTCTTTATTTCTTTCTAAAACCTATCCATGCTAGCCTCTCATTACTAGCTACCTGTCTTCGTCTTATGTATACAGCTATACTTGGGATTGCTATATTCAATTTAATATTTGTATTACTTCTTTCAAAAAGCACAGTTGCTCATTCAGAAGCATATACAATGTTATTTCTAGAAGCTTTTGAATACATTTGGTCTGTAGGATTAATCATTTTCGGTTTACATCTTCTCACCTTAGGATACGTAACCTTTCAATCTAAAAACATACCGAAAACTATTAGTATATTACTGCTCGTTGCTGCAATCGGCTATGTCATCATTAACGTAATGAATACGATATTTTCACAATATGATGCGATTATTTCCATTCTTAACGTTGTCTTTCAACTACCGATGATCGCAGGTGAACTAGGATTTAGTATATGGCTATTGCTTAGAGGTGGAAAAAACTCTACTGTTTGAGTCGTTTCTTAATTCTGCTTAATGATTCTGGCGTAATACCTAGATAACTTGCCAATTGATATTGAGGAACACGATGAATTAAATGAGGTCGTTTTTGTAATAATGATTTGTAGCGCTCTTCTGGTGTCGATGCAATAAATAATGTAAGTTCTTCTTGTACTTCACCAAAATTGTATTCAATCATTTGGCGCGTCATTTCTTCTAACTGTGAATATTTCTTATACATGTCCTTTTCACTATACAGATCGCCAACTACAACTATACAATCTTCTAGGCACGTTAACGTATGCGGGGATGATTTATCTTGTTTATGATGATTAAAATTTACGATTGCTTGTTCTTCTGTATAAAAATTTGATGTAACCTCTCTCCCTGCTTCATCTATACAGTGCTGCCTCACGCATCCTTTTAATACAAAATAACATTTAGACGGAACATCTCCTTGTCTTAGGAGCACTGTTCCTTTTTTATATTCTTCAATTTGTAATTCACTGAGGATCAGTTGCTGCTCTTCTTCACTTAATGTTGTAAAACTCTTCATATACTTCTTTAATATCTCTTCCATTTCTCTCCCCCTTCTTCACTTAAATTTCTATAAAACAAAAAGAGAAGTATCACAACTTCTCTTTTCTCCCCTAACATTATAATTCCTGTGTATACACCGGTTTGTTCACCACATTTTTTGCTGTTCGCTTTTGTTGCTGTAGTAAGAAAACAGATACACCAAACAATACGAGCATGCTACCGATAATTTGCATTGCGTTTAATTTCTCTCCAAGTAAGAAGAACGCTAGTATAGATGCCCCCACTGGTTCCCCTAGAATACTCATTGAAATTGTTGTTGCATTTACGTAATTTAATAACCAATTATTAATGACGTGTGACACTGTCGGTACAATCGCAAGTAAAAGAAAAATACTCCAATCCCACTTCGTATAGCCTGTAAATGGCACTTGAAGTATAACGTTATAAATCGCTATAAATATACCAGCGAAGGCAAATACAGTGAAACTATAAATCCAATGAGATACTTTCTTTACTGTCGTTTGTCCGATAAATAAATAACCAACAACTGCTATTACACTTAAAAAGGATAATATATCCCCATAAATTGCTTGCTCACTTAGCCCTAAATCTCCCCAGCCAATACACATTACGCCTAGTATCGCAATTCCCATCGTCGCAATTGCTGAATAGGTTGTTCTTTCTTTAAATAAGAAAAAACCTCCCACTAAAGATACGATTGGTTGAAGTGCTAAAATAATCGTCGAACTAGCAACTGTCGTATGCTTTAAGGATTCAAACCATAAAAGAAAATGAAGAGCTAAAAAGAAACCAGATCCAATTAAAAATCCCCAATCTTTCATTTGAATCCTACTAAACTCTTCCCGTTTTTTCCAAACGATAGGCAGCATAATAAGTACGATAATCCATAATCGATACATACTTAAAATTGAAGATGGTGCTGAGGACATCTTTGCAAAAACAGCTGCGAATGAAATTGCTATAATGGAAATTGCTAATGGTAGTGCGATTGATTTTTCTTGTTTCAAATCCTGTCTCCCCTCTCACCTGTAAAAAATCCCACTTCATTATATCCGTTTTCTTTCATAACTTAAATACTAATTTTTTAGATTCTTCGTACCATTATGGTAAAATAGAAATCAAGGCACCTATTAGTGATTATTTCTTTCCTTTTCACTACAAGCGTCGCTCTTACAATCATTACAGTAAATTTTTATTTAGGGGGATATACATGAATCAAACAATAGGGAGAATTGAAGAAATTTCATTTTTTAGTACATCACTTCAAGAGGAGCTTACACTTCTTGTTTATTTACCAGTAAATTACACACCTCTCCATAAGCATACGGTTGTTATTGCACAAGATGGTAGAGATTATTTTCAGCTCGGTAAAGCGCACCGTGTAATTGAGCGTCTTCGTGAAACTGAAGAAATCGACCGCACAATTATTGTCGGTATTCCATATAAAAATGTACACGATCGTAAGGAAAAATATTTCCCGAGCGATGTAAAGAATGCTGCTTACATTCGTTTCCTTGCTCATGAGCTTGCTCCATATATTGATGAAAATTATCCAACGTATCAAATGGGTAAAGGGCGCGTTTTAATTGGAGATTCTCTCGGCGGTACAGTTTCCTTCATGACCGCACTTATGTATCCGCATACATTTGGTAAGATCGTTATGCAATCACCATTTGTTGATGAAACAGTCATGAACTTAGCAAAAGATTTCAAAAATCCGGGGGCGCTAGATCTTTATCACGTAATTGGGACCGAAGAAACAGCTGTCAAGCGTACAGACGGACAAGTATCTGATTTCGTAGAACCAAATCGCGAGTTAAATAAACTACTTACAGATAGAAATTTCATCACGCATTATGAAGAGTTTGAAGGGAATCACACATGGAAATATTGGCAAGCAGATTTACCGAAAGCATTTTCTCATATTCTATCAATGAAATAATAGAGAGCGGTATTCAGAATAATTTGATATAATAGATAAAGAGATTTATTCTCAAAATCTAACTAGACTTGCAAAGGGAGGAATTGGAACATGAAATTAGGAATTGTAATTTTCCCATCAAAAATGATTCAAGATAAAGCGAACGGATTGCGTAAACGTTATGATCCACATTACTCATTAGTTCCGCCACATATTACATTGAAAACACCCTTTGAGACGCAAGATGATGAACAATTAGAATCGATTGTGAATGAGTTACATACAATCGCAAACAAAACGAACCCTTTCACCCTTCATGTTGGAAAAGTTGGTTCATTCGCACCTGTTAATAATGTTCTTTATTTTAAAGTAGAAAAAACACCTGAACTTACTTTCTTAAATGAAGAAATGCATAATGGTTTCTTTACACAAGAGCGCGAGTACTCTTTCGTACCCCATTTAACAATCGGTCAAAGCCTATCAGATGCAGAGCACGCTGATGTATTAGGTCGATTACGTATGAAAGATTTCTATTATGAGCAACCAATCGATCGTTTCCACCTTCTATATCAATTAGAAAACGGAACATGGACTGTACATGAAACATTCCATCTTGGAAAGGGGAACAACTAATTTGCACGCACAAATCGTACAAACAGACGAGCAGCTAAGTGATGCATTCTCTGTACGTAAACAGGTTTTTGTAGAAGAACAACGTGTTTCTTCTGAAGAAGAGTATGATGAATTTGAAGATACTTCGGCGCACGTTGTTGTATATGATAATGACATTCCAGTCGGTGCGGGCCGCTTTCGCATTGTTGATGGAGTTGGGAAAATGGAACGCATTTGCGTACTAGCCTCCCATCGCAAAAAAGGCATTGGCAAAATCATTATGGATGCACTTGAAGCGCATGCAAAAGAAGAGTCTCTACCGAAATTGAAACTCCATGCTCAAACACATGCTGAATTTTTCTATAAAAAGCTAGGATACGTGACGGCTTCTGATGTGTTTATGGAAGCAAATATCCCGCACGTCGTAATGATAAAAGAATTATAATTTTGTAGCAGGAGGTAGCCCCTCCTGTTTTTTACATTGCTATTTTCTTTTTCTTCCGCTAAAGTTAAATGTTGATGCTATAGTTTTGAAGGTGAATATATGACACAAGAAAAATTTTCACAAAAATCGTTAACACACGCTGGCATTCCGCAAGCGACGTATCATATTCCGAAAACATCTACCCATTTAATTAGGGAAGAAGATGCAGATGCGGCGTATTTCCGCGCTTTAGAACAGCAAGGTGTTTATTTAAATGAAAAACAGTTAGAAGCAGTGCAAACGACAGAAGGACCTGTCCTTACACTAGCTGGTGCTGGAAGTGGTAAAACATCTGTTTTAACAACTCGCGTTGGTTATTTAGTTAATGTAAAACATGTCCATCCGCGAAATATTTTGCTACTGACATTTACACAAAAAGCAGCTGAAGAAATTCGAAGCCGTGTAGCGAATTTACCCGGTATGAATCATGCCGCAAGTAACTATGTCGTTGCTGGTACATTCCACTCTGTCTTTTTAAAATTGCTTCGTAGTCAAGGATATAATCAGCAAATTTTAGCAAATGAAAAACATAAACAAATTATGATAAAGAAAATTTTGAAAGAATTGCGCTTAAAAGACGATTATGATGCCGAAACGATACTCGCTATGATTTCACTTGAGAAAAACAAATTGAATCGTCCGAAAGATGTAAAAGCGAAAACACCAGTTGAACAAGAGTTCAAAGAAGTATACGAACGTTTCGAAGAGGTAAAACAACGACACAATTATATCGATTTTGACGACATCTTATTAGAAATGTATTATATGTTAGAAAATAACGCTCCCCTGCTTACTCAATTACAAGAGCGTTTTCATTACATTGAAGTAGATGAGTTTCAAGATACGTCGTATGCACAATATGAAATTGTAAAATTGTTAGCCACGCCGAGAAATAATTTATTTATCGCAGGTGATGACGATCAAGCGATTTACGGCTGGCGAGGGGCAAGTCACCAAATTATTTTATCTTTTCCAAAGGAATTTGAAAATACAACGATTATCGCACTTAATACGAATTATCGATCTAATCCATTTATCGTCGGACTTGGAAATGAAGTTATTAAGCTCAATCAAGAACGTTTTGATAAAGAGCTATATTCTGTTCGTAACGATGGCATGCAGCCGTTTTATGCACGACCTGCGACAACTCTTGATGAAGCAAATCAAATTTTGCAACTCATTCAGGAAAAAGTAGATAGTGGTGAACGAAATTATAAAGATTTTTGTTTATTATATCGTACACATTCTGTAAGCCGTTCTTTACTTGATCAGCTTACAATTCACAAGATTCCATTTATTAAACATGGAGCGAGCCAATCGTTCTACGAACATTCTTTAATTAGGCCCGTTTTAGATCACTTACGACTCGTGCTTGAACCGTTCCGCCTCGAATCACTTTCAAATATATTACCAACAATGTATATTGGCCGTGATGAGTGCATTTCATTTATTGAACGTGAACAATGGAAATATGGTGAGGGCCGTTTTCCTTCTCTTCTTCATTTTCTATTACTAAACCCAAGCTTGAAACCTTTTCAAGTTAAAAAAGTAAATGAGCGAATCGATTTTATTAAGTTTATAAAAGAACTTGAACCGAAAAAAGCATTGAAAGAAATTATTCATGGTAAAGGAAAGTATTTAGAGTACTTACAAAGTAATGATCGTTCTTCCTTTACGATGCATAAGGACATACAAGAAGAAATGTTAGAAGAATTAATGGAATCAGCAACTCGCTTTACGGATATTCCAGCTTACTTACAATTTATTAATGAAGCCATTCAAGGTCAAAAAGAAATGGAAGCATTAAAAACAATGCCGCAAAAAGATACCGTATCGCTTATGTCGATTCATAACGCGAAAGGCCTTGAGTTTCCATGCGTCTTTTTACTCGGAGCAAGCGATGGTATATTGCCGCATACTTCTTCTTTAAAAGATGCAAATGACCGTGTGACGGAGACTTCTGAAGCATTAGAAGAAGAACGACGATTACTCTATGTCGCCATTACACGCGCAAAAGAAGAACTTTACATTTCCTCCCCGCAATTTTTCAGAGGAAAGAAACTAGATATATCTCGTTTTCTATATACTACGCAAAAAGATTTACCTGAAAAGACATCCATTAAATAATGGGTGTCTTTTTCCATATCACGATATGTACATCCCCTCTATATAAATTCCCTGTTTCTATCCTGAGAATTAACGTAATATCAATCATATCCCGTTCATATTGTAATAGTGTATGTCAGAACTCACGATAAGGAGTGAACATAATGAGCTGCAATTGTAATGAAGATCATCATCACCATGATTGTGATTTTAACTGTGTATCAAATGTCGTTCGTTTTATACATGAACTACAAGAATGCGCAACTACAACATGCGGATCTGGTTGCGAAGTTCCATTTTTAGGAGCACATAACACTGCATCAGTAGCGAATACACGTCCTTTTATTTTATACACAAAAGCTGGAACACCTTTTGAAGCATTTGCACCATCTGCAAGCCTTACTAGCTGCCAATCTCCAATTTTCCGTGTAGAGAGTATAGATGATGATGACTGTGCTGTATTGCGTGTATTAACTGTAGTTTTAGGTGATGGTACCTCTGTACCACCTGGTGACGATCCAATCTGTACATTTTTAGCTGTACCAAATGCAAGATTAGTATCAACCTCCTCTTGTATTACTGTTGATTTAAGTTGCTTCTGCGCTATTCAATGCTTACGCGATGTTTCTATATAAAACTGAATACTAATTTAAGCATGGATTGGGTGGCAGATGATTCTGCCACCCAATCCATGCTTAAAAGGTATTATTATGTATTTTTTATAAAATTGGGAACTTGTCTAGAACATAGAACCTGTCCTTTTCATTAACTAAAAGTAGAAACAGATAAAGGAGTGAAAAACATGTTCTCTTCTGATTGCGAATTTAATAACATTGATTGTGAGGCGAAACCAGCTAGTACACTACCTGCCTTCGGTTTTGCTTTCAACGCTTCTGCACCTCAGTTCGCTTCACTATTCACACCACTACTATTACCTAGCGTAAGTCCAAACCCAAATATTACTGTTCCTGTAATAAATAATACAGTAAGTGTCGGAGACGGTATTCGAATTCAAGTAGCTGGTATTTATCAAATCAGTTATACATTAACGATCAGTCTTGATAACGTTCCTACTGCACCAGAAGCTGGTCGTTTCTTCTTATCATTAGGTACACCAGCTAACATTATTCCTGGATCAGGTACAGCGGTTCGCTCTAACGTTATTGGTACTGGTGAAGTAGACGTATCCAGTGGTGTTATTCTTATTAACTTAAACCCTGGTGACTTAATTCAAATTGTACCAGTTGAACTGCTTGGAACTGTAGACATCCGTGCTGCAGCATTAACAGTTGCACAAATTAGCTAGTAAAAAGCGGTATTTCTTAATTGAAATACCGCTTTTTATTTTTACAATAAAAAACACTCACCGTAACATGAGTGTTTCATTCTTCATATTGTTTTATTGTATTCTTCTTTTTCCCACAGTTGCATCCCTTTTTTTTCACAAACCCTTGTTGCTGTAACTGTTCTTGATATGCCTGTTGGTGTGCTTGTTGCTGTTGCTGTATGTTATACCACTGCTGTAGATCATATGAATTTCGCCTTGGATTATTGCTCACAGCAAACATCTCCTCTACTGTCAATTCTGTCTATTTACTATATGAACAACTCTTTATTTCCGTTCCCGCATCCTCTTAAACTCCGCTTTTTCTAACATCATGAAGATTTATCACGATTGGTGCGGGCTAATAACAAGCGGGCAATGCCCCCACTGATTAGAGTTTCACTTTATTATTCTCCCATAAAATATCCTGTAATTGTTTCAATGATCGCTGCTGCACCTGCAATGGCTAATAATGCTAGTACAGGCTCTGCAACAATAGGAATCCATTTATATAAAACTAATAAAAAAGCACTAACCCACACACCTGTACACCAATAGCAGCTTAATAATTCTCCAATCCACTTTCTTAATCCTTTCCCTTTCACCTTTGTAAAAGTCGATACACTTCCATCAGGCTCTGTAATCTCTAACTCATCAATAAACGGTCTTCGCAAAAAAGCTGTAATTTTATCATAAACAATAAGACGAGTTAACCTAAATGCAGCTAGCGCAAAAATAAAAAATAAAAGCCAGCTTGTAAATAACATAATTCCACCTTCCCTATCCTCTTTAGCCTATTTAAAAAAAAAGGTCTTAAGATTGTGACCAAATCTCCCCCACTCCAATATCTTATTAATGTAAATACAAACAAGAAGATAAGGAGTGACATTAATGAGTTGTAACGAAAATAAACACCATAGCTCTTCTCACTGCGTAGTTGACGTCGTAAAATTCATCAATGAACTACAAGATTGCTCTAGTTCAACATGTGGTTCTGGTTGTGAAATTCCATTTTTAGGAGCACACAATACTGCAGCAGTAGCAAATACACGCCCTTTTATTTTATACACAAAAGCTGGAACGCCATTTGAAGCATTTGCACCATCTTCAAGCCTTACTAGCTGCCAATCTCCAATTTTCCGTGTAGAAAGCGTAGATGACGATAGCTGTGCTGTCCTACGTGTGTTAACTGTAGTATTAGGTGATGGGTCTCCTGTACCACCTGGCGACGATCCAATTTGTACGTTTTTAGCTGTACCAAATGCAAGATTAATCTCGACATCTACTTGCATTACTGTTGATTTAAGCTGCTTCTGTGCTATTCAGTGCTTACGCGACGTTTCTATAGTTAAGTAAACTAAAAAACTATTGGGGTGGTAGAAGCTTTCTACCACCTTTACATATTTAAAAGCCGGCCATATCAATCGATTTGATGTCTTCTATAGATAATCGAATATCTCTCATACTATTTGGTGGCATAATGGATACAATGCCATTACGGTAAGATATAATCGATCCTATATATGAGACGGTCGTCGTTCTTATTCTACATCTTACTTTTGGAATGTAATGAGGACGATTTAATAAAAAATGAATTTTTTCTTCATTATTCATATCCTTAAAGGATTTATTGTAAGGGACCGTTCTCACTTGCTCTTGTTCTTCTTGCTCTTGTTGTTTCTCTTGTTCCTCTTCTTCTATTTTTCCTTCTTCTATTTGCTGCTCCTCTTGTTCTAGCACCTCTTCCACAGCACTACTTACAACATTTTCGTTTCCATTACTTTTCTCTTTTCGGTCCTCATCTTCAAAATTCGTTAAAATAATTCTTTTTATTTTCGGTGCAGCAAGTTCCAAATTTACTTGCGCAATATATAACAACGGTTTTCCAACTGTTGAACTTTTATTTTTATTCTTCACACTCGTCCCTCCCACTTCCATACGTAGCTGAATAAATCGTGTACTATTATAGTTATATTCATAACGTGGCAAGAACTTTCGTTAAAAATCGTTCTTTCCAAGAACAAATAAAAAGGACAGTCTCAACATTTAGAGACTGTCCTTTAAAAATTATAATTACTATTATATTTACCCTAGGATATGATATCCTGAATCAACATGAATGTTTTCACCTGTTACTCCGCGTGCTAAATCACTGAATAAGAATACTGCTGTATCTCCAACTTCTTCTGGAGTCGTCGCACGACGAAGTGGTGCGCGCTCCTCAATTTCTTTTAAGATTGAGTTAAAGTCGCCTACACCTTTCGCAGATAACGTACGAATTGGTCCTGCAGAAATAGCGTTAACGCGAATGCCATGTTGTCCTAAATCGTTCGCTAAATATTTCACGCTAGCTTCTAATGAAGCTTTCGCAACACCCATAACGTTATAGTTTTTCACAACGCGCTCGCCGCCAAGGTATGTTAAAGTTAAAATATTTCCGCCTTCTGTCATCACTTTCTTCGCTTCTCTTGCTACAGCTGTTAAAGAGAATGCACTAATATTTTGTGCAAGTAAAAATCCATCGCGAGAAGTATCTACAAATTCGCCTTTTAAATCATCACGATTTGCAAAAGCAATACAGTGTGCAACACCGTGAATTGTACCAACTTCTTGCTTAATAGTTTCAAAGCAAGCTGTAAGTTCCTCATCATTCGTTACATCACAAGGTAATACAAGTGATTCTTGTCCTTCTAATGTTTCCGCTAGTTCACGAACGTTTCTTTCTAAACGCTCTCCTGCATATGTGAATATTAATTTTGCACCTGCATTATGCAAAGAGCGAGCAATTCCCCATGCAATACTTCTTTGGTTCGCAACGCCCATAACAACAAATGTTTTCCCTTGTAATAGTTCCATGATATATCCTCCCAGAAATACCTATACTTGTTATTAGTACCTGATACTATAATTATAGTACCATAAAACCTCTTAAAGGCAAACAAAAAAGTCACTAACATAAATTTGTTAATGACTTTTTGTTTCTATAAAAAACCTTTCTAATCCTTCTTCCCAAGTAGGCATTTGTAAAAAACCATTTAATCGTAGCATGTTATGTTGAAAGATAGAATATTTTGGTCTCGCAGCCGCCGATCCGAATTCTTCAGTTGAAACAGGTAATACATTCACTTTCATATTTGCATACGAAAATATTTTTTGGGCAAATTCAAACCAAGAACATGCTCCTCTATTGGATACGTGATACGTACCGTATAAAGAAGTGTGAATGAGCTTATTAATCATCATATTTAAATCTGCCACGTACGTAGGAGAGCCAATTTGATCCGCTACAACAGATATGTTTTCTCTCTCTTTTCCTAATCGTAGCATCGTTTTCACAAAATTATTTCCATACTTACCATACAACCACGATGTACGAACTATAAAATATTTATTATGTAACTCTTTTACGAACTGCTCTCCTGCAAATTTAGAAGCTCCATATATATTTATCGGTGCTGGATTATGAAATTCATGATAGCCATCCGGTTTGTCACCTGGAAATACATAATCGGTACTGACATACACTAACTTAGCCCCTACTAATTGTGAAGCAACCGCTACATTTCGAGCTCCAATCGCATTTATTAAGTAAGCAAGATCCTGTTCTTTCTCAGCACCATCTACCTTCGTATACGCTGCACAATGAACAATTGTATGTGGCTTTATTTCTTGTACCACTTGCTTAATTCGGGATATATTTGTTACATCTAATAACTTTTTATCAAATGGATATATGTCATATTCCTCAGAATTCAACTCTTCTTGTAGTTGCTTCCCTAGCTGACCGTTCGCTCCCGTTATGATAATCCGTTCTTTCATCTACATGCCCCTTACTTTTCTTTTAGTGGTTTCCACCAGTCCACATTGTTTTTATACCATTCCACCGTTTCTTTTAATCCTTGTTCGAACGTATACTTCGGTTCCCATTCAAACTCATTCTTCATTTTTTGTGCATCAATCGCATAACGACGGTCGTGACCTAAACGGTCTGTTACAAATTCAATATCTTTTTTCGTTTTTTCTAAAAGTTTTATAATTTGTTCCACAACATCTACATTTGTTTTTTCGTTATTTCCGCCGATATTATACACCTCTCCTACACATCCCTTATGCAAAACGGTGTCAATTGCACTACAATGATCCGTTACATGCAGCCAATCCCTTACATTCAATCCATCACCATATAATGGTAGTTTCTTTCCTTCAAGCGCATTCGTAACCATTAACGGAATTAATTTCTCAGGATATTGGTACGGTCCATAGTTATTAGAACAACGTGTTACAACAACTGGTAATTGATACGTTTCATAATAAGATAAGGCTATCATGTCGCTACTCGCTTTACTTGAAGAATATGGACTATTAGGAGCTAGCGGGGTTTCCTCGGTAAACTTTCCTGTTTTCCCTAAAGAACCGTATACTTCATCTGTTGATACTTGCACGAGTTTAATATGTGAATATTTTTTCACTAACTCCAACAGCGTGACTGTACCTATTACATTCGTATCATAAAAAGGAATTGGGTTTTCAATACTACGATCCACATGTGATTCAGCTGCGAAATTTACAATTACTTGCACGTCACGCTCCTTAACAACATGTTCCAGCAGCTCTCCATTTTGGATTTTCCCTTTTACAAATGAGTAGTTAGGATTTTCTTGAATAGACTTTACATTATTTAAATTCCCGCTATATGTTAATGCATCGTAATTAATGATTTTATATGTTTCATAGTTTTTTAACATATAGTGAATGAAATTACTTCCAATAAATCCAGCTCCACCTGTAACTAATATATTCATAAACAACTCTCCTACTTAAAAACTATCTTCATATTCCTGAAGTAATGGTAATATTCGATCCTTATCGGACAAGATAGGATTTGTTACCGGCCATGGAATTGATAATTCTTTATCTTCCCAAAGCAAACCGGAATCGTGATCAGCACTATAATACTCATCTACTTTATACATAACAATTGTATGAGGTACAATTGTACAAAAACCATGAGCAAATCCTTTCGGCACTAATAATTGCCTATGATTATCTGCGCTTAAAATATAACCTCTCCACTTTTTAAATGTAGGTGAATCTTTTCGCAAATCAACGATAACATCATATATTGCACCTTGCATAACTTGAATGAGTTTCGTTTGTGCTTTCGGATTTTTTTGAAAGTGTAGCCCTCGAATCGTCCCCGAATGCGCTGAATAAGATACGTTATCTTGCACAAATGAATGCGTAATCCCTAACGTTTCTAGCATCTTCTTATTATAACTTTCAGTAAAAAAACCTCGCTCGTCTTCAAACAATCTCGGTTCTAACAATTTCGCATCGGTAAAATTTGTTTCTACAACTTTCATATTTTCACCTATTCTCCATTAAACTGTTTCCCAAAGTTTATATCCCGCGCTAACGTATTCGCTCTTTGAAGAGAAGCATGCGTTCCCGCATCAGTCCACCAGCCGCTCATTTCATTATAAGTAAGTACTCCTCGTTTTAAATACCAATTATTTATATCTGTAATTTCAAGTTCCCCTCTTGCGGAAGGTTTTAATTCTTTTATATAAGAAAAGACTTTCGAATCATACAAATAAATTCCCGTAACAGCATAAGAACTTTTCGGCTCATTCGGCTTTTCCTCAATTTCAATTATTTTTCGGCCTTGAATATGCGCTACACCAAATCGCTCGGGATCTTCTACAGATTGAAGCAGCACTTTAGCCCCTTCTTTTTGACTTGCAAACTCTTTAACATACGGGCGAATATCATCTGAAAAGATATTATCTCCTAATATAACTACCATCCGATCATTTCCTACGAAATCTTCACAAAGTCCTAGCGCCTGCGCAATCCCGCCCGCCTTATCTTGCACACGATACGTAAAGGATACACCAAACTCTTGACCACTTCCTAGAAAGCTCACAACATCTCCCATATGCTCTTTACCTGTAATAATCATAATATCTGTAATTTCACATCGCTTCAGCTTATATACCGCATGATAAATCATCGGATACCGCCCAACGGGAAGTAAATGTTTATTCGTTACTTTCGTTATTGGATATAATCTCGATCCTGTCCCGCCTGCTAAAATAATCCCTTTCATCCTTCATCTCTCCCTTATGATGGAGATAGCACCTCTTTATAATGTTCCACAAAAATTTCCCGGTATTTCTCATATGTATCCGCATCAAACTCATCTCCGTTGTAATGAATACACCATAGATTTGCTTGATTAGGGATACCAATTAAATATCCAGCCTTTTGAAATTCTAAAGACTGTGACACATCATAGAAATGGAATCCTTGAAACAAATCCTCTCGCCACGGAATATCATACTGCGTTGCCATGAGTAAACCATCGATTGCTTGCACTGACATAAAAGATTGATTTCCATAAAACCCCTGATCCAAATTTAATAATTGATAATTCTGTCTTCTGTACTCAATCACTTTCCCTACTAAATTTTTCCCTTCCCACCATATCCCGTTACTCGGTAAAAACTGAGCACCAGCTACTCCAATTAAACCAAGCTTTTCATTTTCTTTAAAAAGAGAAATGAGGGTACAAAACATATCACGATTAATAAGGTAAGTATCTTGATGTATATATACTTTATATTTCGCCGGATATGAAAGTGCTCGATTGTACGCACTTGCCATACTTTTCGCATCTCGTATCGGAAAAATTTGCACTACATAGCCAGGGGGAACAACAATGTTTCTTATTTGCCTTTCGCATTGCTCGAAAAGCTCTTCATTATTTACACAAACAACGACTAATATTGTATGATCTTTCATTTTGTAGCCCTCTATTCTTCCTTATTCACATCTGACATATAGTTCTCTACAAATACTTTTCTATACTTTTCATAGTTCGTCATATTTACATCGAAATGATAATGAATACACCAAGCATCACGCTGCACAGGGACACCGACTGTATACCCAGCTTTTTTAAATTCAAAAGATTGGGATACATCATAAAAATCAAACCCATCAAATAAGTCCTCTCGCCACGGAATATCATATTGTGTCGCCATCAATAAACCGTCAATACATTCCACAGGAATAAATGTTTTCGATTCATGAAATGGTTGCTCTAAACTTGCCATATAAAACAAATCGTTCATATAACCAATGACTTTCCCGACAATCCCACGCCCTTCGTTCCATACACCATTTGGAGGAACATATTGGGATCCAACCATCCCAATCATCCCAAGATGTTCATGCTCCTCAAATAATTGAATTAATCCGTATAGAAAGGCTCCATTTATAATAAAGACATCTTGGTGTAAATACACTTTATACTTCGCTGGATGTGAAATGGCTTGATTGTATCCGCTCGTCATACTTTTTGCATTTCGAATCGGCATAAATTGTATAGTATACCCAGGAGGTACTGCCAATTTCAATATATGTCGCGCACATTGTGCATACAATTTCCGATCATTTATACATGTAACAAATAGTATTGTTTTTTCTGCAGCACTCATAATTGTGATTTTTCTGCTTCAATAATATATTGAAATACAACTGTCTCAGCCATGAAGCCACTTCCAAGACGATACTTTTTACAAATTCCATATAACTCTTCAATAAGTGGCTCATATATTTTATGATCAACATATACACGATCTACTTTACTAATAGAATATCCTGCTTTTAAAAACATTCTTAGCATTTCATTAAAAGTAAAGAAACGAATATGCGTTTTATCTAATAAGCCATATTCTGTATACGTCCAATTTCCAGCGAGTAAGGGAGCTAATACTGAAATGTGCGCAACGTTTGGTATGCTAGCTAAAATCACACCATTTTCTTTTATATATGGCTTTACTTTCTTTATGACAGCCCACGGATCAAATAAATGCTCTAATACATCCCCGAATATGACACAATCAAATTGTTCCTTCTCATAAGGAGGATCCATTGTTTCTATATCACCTAAAATAACATGATCTAGTTTTTCTTTCGCTTTTTCGGCAGCCTCTGGGAACGCCTCAATTCCTGATACACGTGCTCCATTTTCTTTTATAGCCGCTCCTAATGCACCGCTCGAGCAACCAATATCAAGAACTTCTTGCCATTCCTTTTTTATATGCTTGAATAAATTAGGATTTATCGCATTATAATAATGTTCAGATTTTTCTTCGTATAAAGAACTTTTCTCCCGATTCATTTCACACACTCCTTATGCAAATTGAATTTGAAATATAAACAAAAGATATTCTACAAAGGATGCCATCTCTATTGGTTGCATTACCGATACTCTAATATATAGCCATTCTACTATCATTAGAATAGCGACAAGTCATTTCCTAAAAATAGAACAAATTACATTTTATATTGTTTATCATAGACGCCTCTAAAATATTTACGGTTATATTCAATCGCAGCATTATTCGGAACATAAGAAGCTGCCAATTCATTATAATAATAAGCTTTATCTTGATCTCCTAATCTGCTATAACAAATACACATTTGTAAATATGGAATCCACGTATAACTAGCCGGACTGTGAAAAGGACTATCCTCTGCTAGCGGCACTTCAGTTGCTAGCTTAAACCAAAATATCGCTTCATTATACTTTTGTTGTTCCATATATATATATCCTATTCTTGTACAATTCTCTCCTCTAGGAATACCATAACGAAACGACTTCGTACAAGTTTCAACTGCCTTCTCCCAGTCTCCTAACTTCGCATAACAATCTCCTAACTTACCACATGCATAAATTTTCTCTTCATGCCATCCTTCCTCTTGATTAAGAAATGTTTCATACAGAAGAACCGCATCGTCGTATTTTTGATTATCCATAGATTCATTACCGTAATAAAATAAATCTCTCGGGCTTAATTCTTCTCCAGCTGCTACAGCATTTTGAAAAATTTTCAAATTACGATTCGTTATTTCTTTTTCTTTCTTATGTGTAATGGCGACATTACTATTGTAAATCTCACCAGAAACAGCTAAATACTCATGCACCTTTCCAAACCATTGAAATTGTTTTTCACGCTTTACAAGTCGATATCTTCTTGTGCAATATAAAGGTTTCCCATTAGAATCCATTACAAGATAATAAGGCATAGAAACAGCGTCAACTTTACCATCTAACTCTCGTTTTAATGTTTTCAGTGATTCTTGAGCTTCCTCTAATAACACATCATCAGCATCTAACCATAATATATATTCTTGCGTTGCTTTTGAAAACGCAAAATTTCTAGCTGCCGCAAAATCATCAATCCACGGAAAATCGTGTATGTTAGAAGTGTATTTTGCTAAAATTTCCTTCGTTCGATCAATGGATCCTGTATCAACTACAATAATTTCATCAACAATTTTTTCTACCGCGTCCAAACATCGATCTATTGTATTTTCCTCATCGCGAACAATCATACATAGACTAATTGTAATTCCTTGCTTGTTCAACATAATCACCCTCTTCCAACTCAATCATATGTTATACATACAATAAACTTTCCATTTTTTTAACTTGTTCAAGCTATTTAAGATTTCTTTTTAATAATTCAAATGTCCGTGTCATTTTCTTGCGATTTTGCATCTACTATATAATGAAAGCTTTATGGAGGTGAATTTATGTCAAATAATAATTATTCAGATGGCTTAAATCCTGATGAATTCTTATCAGCTAGTGCATTTGATCCTAATCTTGTAGGTCCAACTTTACCACCAATACCACCGTTTACACTTCCTACTGGGCCTACTGGGCCTACTGGGCCTACTGGACCGACCGGGCCGACTGGACCGACTGGGCCGACCGGGCCGACTGGACCGACTGGGCCGACCGGGCCGACTGGACCGACCGGGCCGACTGGACTGACTGGGCCAACTGGGCCTACTGGGCCTACTGGAGACACTGGCGCAACTGGACCGACTGGGCCTACTGGAGACACTGGCGCAACTGGACCGACTGGGCCTACTGGAGACACTGGCGCAACTGGACCGACTGGGCCTACTGGAGACACTGGTGCAACTGGATCCACTGGTGCGACTGGACCGACTGGGCCTACTGGGCCGACTGGGCCTACTGGGCCGACTGGACCATCTGGATTAGGACTTCCAGCAGGATTGTATGCATTTAACTCTGCTACAATTTCTTTAGCTCTTGGAATTAATGATCCTGTACCGTTTAACACGGTTGGATCTCAGTTTGGTACAGCAATTTCTCAATTAGACGCTGATACTTTCATCATAAGTGAAACTGGATTCTATAAAATTACTGTTATCGCATATACTGCAGCAGTAAGTATATTAGGTAGCCTTGCAATTCAAGTGAACGCCGTTAATATACCTGGCGCTGGAACAAGTTTAATCTCACTTGGAGCGCCTCTCGTTATCCAGGCAATTACACAAATTACAATAACGCCATCAATGGTTGAAGCTGTTGTTACAGGACTTGGATTATCTCTAGCTCTTGGTACGAGTGCATCCATTATCATTGAAAAAATCGCTTAATTTTTTACTTAGCAGTAAAACTTATATAAGTTTTACTGCTTTTTCAATTATGAATTCAAGCATGAAACTTTCACTATCTACATAATCATATTGTTGTATGACATTTCGCAGGAGGCACCTAAATGGAAAATAAATCTGCTGTCCAGCTTTATCTCGAGTTATTAAAGAAAACAATTTTGTTTGAAGTATGGCTAGAGTATGAGCCATATTTACCTGCTTCGTTACATATATCTAAGGAACTTCCATATGAACCAGTTACCGTACCACTTCCTTTATTCATTAAGCAATATGCTGAAAACCATAACTTGAAAATTGTGAAACCAGATGTTTTAAAAAGTGAACGTCAAGATGGGATGGATTGGCCAAGAGCAGCACACAGTATGATCGGCCGGGAACGAATGAATCAATTACATGAAGCACTAGAAACAGTTGTCCGTGAAAATATAGAAGGTGATTTTATTGAAACAGGTGTGTGGCGCGGGGGATCGTGCATTTTTATGAATGGTTTTTTACAGGCAAATAACATTACTAATCGTAATGTGTGGGTTGCAGATTCATTTGAAGGTTTGCCAACACCGAATTTAGAACACTATCCGAAAGATTACGGAGATTATTTACACTCTTTCGATTACTTACGCGTTTCTTTAGAACAAGTACAAGAGAATTTTAGAAAATATGATTTATTAAATGATCAAGTAAAATTTTTAAAAGGCTGGTTTAAAGATACTTTACCAACAGCACCAATAGAAAAAATTGCAATTGCACGCCTTGACGGTGATATGTACGAATCCACAATGGATGGTCTCGTGAACTTATACGATAAAGTTTCTAAGGGCGGCTATATTATTATTGATGACTATGGACTACCAGCTTGTGCAGAGGCCGTGACAGACTTTAGAAATCAAAGAAACTTAAAAGCTCCTATTACTAAAATTGATGTATTCGGGGTTTATTGGCGAAAAGAATAGGGCGAAACTTTATTCAGTTAGGGTTTCTCCACCTCACACTAATTATTAGCCTTCGCCAATAGCATGATAAATAAAAACAAAAGCTCCCATTACTATTTCCAGTTGTTCTAGGGAGCTTTTTACATATCGCAACAGTTCTAATATCGTTTCTCCTCCCACTATAAAATGTTAGCTGCATATTAAAAATGTTGGTTCCCTATTTACTACAAGGAAGGAGTGAAATTATGAGCGAGCTTGAAAAAAAAATCGCATTAATCCCACCTCCCGAACTCGTCCAATATGTAGGTGGCGATTTTCAAAAGGTTGGAAAAGAATTCATAAAGCATTTTATTCAAATTGGTAGTTTAAAATCCAATGAAACAGTGTTAGATGTAGGTTGTGGTGTCGGTCGAATGGCGGTTCCATTAATGAATTACTTAAGTGATGATGGAGCTTATTATGGATTTGATTTATTTAAAGATGGCATTACATGGTGCAAAAATAATATTTCAGCTGCCCGTAGCAATTTCCATTTTGAACACGTTGATATATATAATCAATTCTACAACCCAGAAGGAAAAGAAGATGCTTCTCAATACAAATTTCCATATGAAGACGATTCATTCGATTTTATTTTTTTAACTTCTGTATTTACCCACCTCCTTCCGAAAGAATTAGAACATTACGTATCTGAGATTGTACGTGTTCTAAAAAAAGATGGGAGATGTTTTATTACCTTCTTTCTCATTAACCCTGAATCATCCTATTACTTAAATTCAGGGCTAAGTACATTAGGTTTTTATCATCAAATTGAAAATTGTTATGTTGTGAATAAAGATATTCCTAATTTCGCAGTTGCCTATCCTGAAGAAGATATCCGCATCTTATTAAATAAACATGGCTTAGAGGTAATCAATAAACCGCATTATGGTTTATGGTGCGGCAGAAATGAGTATACAAGTTATCAAGATATCGTTCTTACAAAAAAAGCTTCTGAAAGGTAGTTTCGTATGAATAATAAAAAAAAATCACCTCTCGTTTCCATCCTTATTCCCACTTATAATCGACCACATTATTTCAAAATTGCTCTAGAAAGTGCATTAGCACAAACTTATCCAAACATTGAAATTATTATAGGAGACGATAGTACAAATGATGAAACAGAAATCTTAATAAATGAACAGTATTTACCTAATTATAAAAACATAACATACATTCGAAATGCCACTACTTTAGGACAATTTCATAACGATCTTATGCTCTTAGAGAAATCTAATGGGGAGTATATAAATTTTTTAATGGACGATGATGTGTTTTATAATCATAAAATACAAAAAATGATGGCTTATTTTGAGCAAGACACAAATAAAAATCTCGCTCTTATAACTTCTTATCGAGTACGTATTGATGATCACGGAAATTTAATTGGAGATGCTCATCCAACACAAAGATTATATGGCGAAGACATTCAATTAAACGGAATATTTTTAGGCGACTGGATGTTAAAAGGTGGGCATAACATTATCGGTGAGCCTACAACTATTCTGTTTAGAAAACAGTTACTCACTGAACCTTTCGGCACGCTAAAAGGGAGGCACTATTCTTGTAGTGTCGATATGGCATCATGGATTTCCTTACTTTCTAAAGGAGACGCAGTATACATATCCGAACCTTTAAGCCAATTTCGCTACCATGCTGGGCAACAAATACACAGCAAGCTCCTTGAAGGATCTGAGGATTTTACGCACCTCGTTATAACTTCAAAAGAATACGGATTTTTACAAGATAATACAGATTATAGACTAGGTCTAATTAGCGCTTATAAATGGTGTAAAAGTTCCTTAGAATATTATAGCCAGCTACCAAACCTCATTCCAGATGCACATGTACGTCTTTCCCATTGTTTGGACATAATTATAAAAGAGCTACATCATTAGTCTATTCTGCGAAAATAAAATGTGTGAGCTGTACGTGAATAATGCGTATAATTCATACATTCTTTTTAAACTATGTGATGCACCAACTAAAATCCACTAATATAGAGAGCAGTAGAAAGGAATTCATACAGTGAAAGATCCGAACACTCAATATCAAATAGACTACATATTAATATTCATTTTATTTGCCATTGGGATTGTTAGCTGCTTTGCTATCGCAAGTGCACAAGCTTCTTTACCACCATTTTTACAAAACGTAAATTTTGTATTAAAACAAATCCAATGGTATGCCATTGGATTTATCGCCATTGGTGTTATTATGGTTATTGATTTCGATCGCTATAAACAAATTGCTTGGTATTTATATAGCTTTGCACTCATACTTCTAATTGGCCTAGAACTTCAAGTTCCTGGCGCCGTTACAATTAAAGGGGCTACCGCGTGGTACAGACTTCCAGGCATCGGAAACTTTCAGCCTTCTGAAATTATGAAATTATTTTTGATTATCGTCGTTGGACGAATTATAGCGAATCATAATGAAAAATACCTTTTTCGGACAACTCGTGAAGATTTCATTTTACTTTTAAAAATATTTGCAGCTAGTTTACCTCCACTACTTCTAATCGCAAAAGAACCTGATTTAGGAAACACAATGGTCATTTCAGCGATGCTTGCAACAATGGTTTTAGTTTCTGGTATACGTTGGCGCTTTATCCTCGGATTAACCTCCGGTATTTTCGCCATAGGCTCTACCTTAACATATATTTATTTCACGCATACAGAGTTCTTTAAAGAGCACATTCTAAAAGAATATCAATTAAATCGCTTCTATGGTTGGCTTGCACCTTATAAATATGACGCACAAGGATACCAATTAAGACAAGCATTTTTAGCTACTGGATCAGGAGAGATGCAAGGAAAAGGATGGGAAAATAGACAAGTATATTTTCCAGAGCCACATACAGATTTTATTTTTACAAATATCGCTGAACAATTCGGTTTTTTAGGAGCAAGTGTTATTATTTCATTTTTTTTCTTACTCATTTACCGAATGATCCATATCGCTTTAGAAAGCAATGAACCTTTCGGTAGTTATATTTGCGCTGGTACAATTGGAATGTTTACGTTCCAAGTATTCCAAAATATTGGGATGACAATTGGTTTACTCCCTATTACAGGAATAACGTTACCGCTTATGAGCTACGGCGGGAGTTCACTGCTCACATATATGGTTGCTATTGGATTTATTTTAAACGTACGCTCAAGAACTAAAATCTTTATGTTTAAATGAACCATATCGAAAAACGGTATGGTTTTTTTCTATGTCCATTTTAGATATACTAATGAAAAAATGAGCTGGAGGTTTAAATATGAAATATGACATTATAGGTGATATTCACGGATGCTTCCAAGAGTTTCAAGATTTAACAACGAAACTAGGGTATAGCTGGGATAGTGGTATCCCAATTCATAACGCAAAACGAAGGCTTGCATTCGTTGGTGATATTACAGACCGAGGTCCTCATTCATTACGGATGATTGAAATTGTATGGGAGCTCGTAATAAATAGAAAAGATGCTTATTATGCTCCAGGGAATCACTGTAATAAACTGTATCGTTTCTTCCTTGGACGTAATGTTACAATCGCTCATGGGCTCGAAACAACTGTTGCAGAATATGAAGCATTGCCTTCTAATAAGCAACAAATAATAAAAGAAAAATTCATTACTCTTTACGAACAATCACCGATATATCACATACTGGATGAAAAAAAATTAATCGTCTGTCACGCTGGTATTCGGCAAGATTACATAGGAAGACAAGATAAAAAAGTACAAACCTTTGTATTATATGGTGATATTACAGGCGAAAAACACCATGACGGCTCACCTGTCCGCCGAGATTGGGCGAAAGAGTATAAGGGTGAAACATGGATTGTTTATGGACATACACCTGTCAATGAACCTCGCTTTGTGAATCATACAGTCAATATTGATACTGGTGCTGTATTTGGTGGTGAACTAACTGGACTACGTTACCCTGAGTTGGAGACCGTTTCTGTTCCTTCTTCCCTACCTTTTGTCCCTGAAAAGTTCCGCCCAATTTCATAAAGTGAAACTTTAATCAGTGGGGGTTTTGTTCATCCCCACTGATTATTAGCCCGCACCATCCCTCTACTTAATACAATTCACGATTTGCAAAGGATCATGGTGTTTTCTAGACATATTCCACACTAAAACTAGATAAAACAATTAAAAAAAGATGCAATAAAGTGCATCTTTTTTTAATTGCACGGCATATACTGTCGCAGGAGGTGACGGAATGAAGAAAAAATCTTCTAAACAAAAAAGAAAATTCCACCCTTTATACCATCCCATGTATGGAATTAACAACTGGTGCAGTATTCGAGCTGCAGCTATAGAAGAAATAGAAGAACAAGAGTCATCAAAAAAAAGAAAACCGAGAGAAAAATATGTCTCTTTAGAAAATGCTGTTATGAGGCGAATTATAGATAGCAGGAAAATAAAAGCAAAACAAAAAAAGAAGCTCACTTCTAATAATGATGAACCTGTGCTTAATTCGGAAAAGATACAAGAAAATATAGAAGAAAGCATTCCTGTAGCAATAAAGGAAAAAATACAACCAGAAATTCCAGCTACTATTATAAATCAAGTAAAAAAAATAAAAGAAGCATTAATCTCGGGCAACGATGTACAAATAGAAGGATCCGCCCCTACTCAGGCTCCTGTACCTACACCTATAAAAAAAGAAAATAACAAAGGATCTCGTCACGCATATAAAGAAGGACTTCACTCTAAAGCTGATGGAATCGCTTCACATGCAGAAGGGCTTCTTACACATGCAACGGGTCCCTTTTCTCATGCAGAAGGTTCAAAAACAAAGGCAACTGGACATAGTTCGCATAGTGAAGGAAGTGAAACGACAGCAGGCGGTTCTTATTCTCATGCGGAAGGAAAGCATACAATTACTTTCGGCGAAGCAGCACATGCAGAAGGAACCGCAACTATCGCTAACGGATTCTCATCTCATGCGGAAGGAAATCATACATCAACAGCTAATTTTGCAGGCAGCCACATTATGGGGAAATTTGGTACAGCAGAAGAAGCTTATTCCTGGTTTATTGCAAATGGGACAAATGACACTGATTATAATATAGGTGCCAAATGGCTTGCCCATAACGGAGAAATGTATATCGATGGTGCTTCTTACAATGCAGGTGGTACTGATTTTGCACAAATGTTTGAGGCAGCAGATCATAGCCCTATTGATATCGGTTATTTCATTACATTTAGTAGCGAAGAAAAAATTCGAAAAGCCACTTCAATTGATACATTCATATTAGGCATATCCAGCGCTACTCCTGCTCTCATAGGAAATAGCGGTGCTTTAAGTTGGCAAAAACGCTATAAAACAGACCGCTTCGGAAAACGTCAATATACGCGTACGGATACGCAAGAAATACAACCTCTTTTAAATACAGAATGGAATCCAGCTTGTAAGTATCTATCAAGAAGAGACCGTACTGAGTGGCTTCCTGTCGGATTAATTGGACAAATGTTAGTTCGTGATGACGGTACTTGCGAAACACACGGATATTGTCGTCCAAATGATGACGGCATTGCTACAAAAGCTGAAAGTGGCTTTTTCGTTATAAAGCGTACTGGTGAACATCAAATTTTAATATTATTCCGCTAAAAAAAGGGAACAAAATTCTTTTTATGATAAGAATTTTGTTCCCTTTTAATTGTTATGTAAAGCGTATTGCATATCCTCTGGGATACTGACGGTAAAAGTCATTCTCTTTTCTAAAATAGGATGATAAAACGTCAAAGATGTACTATGCAGCGCTTGACGTTTTATCACATCTCTTCGGCCGCCGTATAGATCATCCCCAAGTAGCGGATGTCCTATATATGCCATATGTACACGAATTTGATGTGTTCTTCCCGTCTCGAGCTCAAGTGCTACATGCGTCTTATCGGGAGAACTCTCCATCACTCTAAAATGAGTAACAGCTCTTTGACCATCTTCACAGACAGTTCGCTCGATAATACTATCTGCTTTTCGTCCGATTGGCGCGTCAATCGTTCCTACTTCTTCTAAAATAGTCCCATGAACGATTGCCTCATATGTTCGTTTCACCCCTTTTTGTTGATGCTGCTTCGATAAAAGGTGGTGAACGAATCTATTTTTCGCAATTAACATAAGCCCTGAAGTATCACGGTCTAACCTCGTCACAATGTGCACCGTACTTGCAAGATTTTGTTTATCATAATGATATAAAATAGCGTTTGCAACACTTCCTGACGGGTGCTCCCTAGACGGAATTGTCGACATATTTGCTTCTTTATTTATAACAAGAACCGCATCATCTTCATATACGATACATAAAGGGATTTCTTCCACTTCCATCCCTTCACTTCTTTCCTCCACTGGAAAAAAGACTTGTAACTCTTCACCAGCTTGTAACTTGTGACGAACACTCGTGTGTTGACCGTTTACTTCAATTGCTCCCCCGCGGAACTTTATATCCGTTAAAGCAGCTTTCGAAATCCCTTTTGTTTTCAAAAATTCTCTAACTAAAGTTCCCTCTTCAGCCAGCCCTATATCCCATTTCAATGTAAATCTGTTCAAATATATAAACCCTCTCTATTTATCTGCAACAAACGAGTCACGAACACGTTTCCAGAATGGGAACGGACGGAAACGAACAAATCGTACTTTCTCGTTTGCAACGCGATACTGAATTGATTTCACATCTTGATGAACCATCGTCAAATGATCCACCGTAATTTGCAAGTTCATTCCTGCAGCCGGCTTTAAAACGCATGTATGATGCTTCGGTAGCACGAGCGGTGAACCTACCGTACGAAATACACGATTGTTGATAGATGCCATTTCTGCAATTTGAATCGCTTCAATAGAAGGGTGAATAATTGCTCCGCCAAGCGCCTTATTATACGCGGTACTTCCTGAAGGAGTAGAAATACAAAGACCATCTCCGCGAAACGTTTCGAAATACTCTCCGCGTATTTCCACTTCTGTTACTAATGTACCTTCTGCACTTTTTACAGTCGCTTCATTCATCGCCAAATACTGCGACTCTTTACTACCATTCACATAGCGAATAATCACTTCTAAAAGTGGATATTCAACCACTTGGAACGGTGTTTTAGCGATTGCAATCACCAACTTCTCTACTTCCGTCGGTAACCAATCTGCATAGAAACCTAAATGTCCTGTATGTACACCAACAAATGCGGTTTCATCTAATCGATTATAGTAACGATGGAATGCATATAAAAGTGTTCCATCTCCCCCAACAGAAATTACAATATCAGGTTCCTTTTCATCCATTGTAAACCCAAAATCTAGCAAGTATTCTTTCATCGTACTTGCTAGTGTATCTGATGATTGATCTCCCTTTGACATAATTGTAAATTTCATCGCCCAACACCCTTTAGTTTATGATTCAGAATCTTTCGTTTCCTGCTTTCGTGAAAAGACCTTTTGCGCTTCTTGAATTTCAAGACGAATGGAAGACATTTCTTCATCTAATAAAAACGCCGCTTCCGCTGCACGTTGTAAGCGTATTTTAATATCTTCAGGAAAACGTCCACTATATTTGTAATTTAAAGAATGCTCAATCGTTGCCCAAAAATTCATTGCTAACGTGCGAATTTGAATTTCAACTAACACTTTTTTCTCCCCCTGTATCGTTTGAACAGGATAACTAATGACAACGTGGTAAGAGCGGTAGCCGCTATCTTTCTTTTGCGTTACATAATCACGTTCTTCCACAATTTCAAAATCATTTCGTTTTCGAAGATACTCTACAACAGGCTTAATCTCATCTACGAATTGACACATCATTCGAAGGCCCGCGACGTCCTGCATATCTTCTCTAATTCGGTCTAGCGGTACACTTCTCTTCTCCGCTTTATCAATAATACTTGCAACCGACTTTACCCTTCCTGTTACAAACTCAATTGGAGAATGCTCCGTTAACATTGCAAATTGAGTACGCATTCCTTTTAGTTTCACTTTCAGCTCCGCCACCGCTTGGTGATACGGCGCTAAAAATTCTTCCCAATTACGATTCATTTCAACCACCACCAAAATCAATCCATTTGCTTATAGAAACACTTTTTCTACAGCAGTTACTAGTTCTTCTCCGTAATTTGCATTACCTTCAATATTTTCAACTAAATATTCTACTTCTTCTTTTAATCCTTCTAATTCTATTTCAACATCATTCACGTGAATAAACATCGCTGTATCTTTATTCATCGCTTCATGTATTGCTTCCCAGCATGTATGCGGAATACTTACATAAATGAAAGATGATTCGTTTTCTAAGATATATAAAAATGATAAATTGTCTGAGTCTACAAGTACGTGATTACGCGCACTTAACTCCTTTACCTCTATTTCAGTATTTTCCGCACAAAAAATAAGCGCATTCTCTCTCATTTCTACGCTCTTAACTTGAATTTTATTTTGCATGCTCGAACTCCTCCATCTCAACTTCCTGTCTTACTTAACAGTATTATTGTATCATAACATGGACGCAAACAAATAAAACATTGAACCAAATTTGTGAAAAAGCGATAATGTGGAAAGAATTATTTTTTCAAAAGGAGCGTATATAATGACACAAGAAATTGAAATTGAATTTAAAAATATGGTTACAGAGGAAGAATTCCAAACATTATGCAAATCTTTTTCTATTGAAGCATTTACAAAACAAGTAAATCATTACTTTGAAACACCTCAATTTTCTTTAAAAGATGCAGGCTCTGCACTTCGTATTCGTCATAAAGATGGAACTTATACATTAACATTAAAACAACCTGCTGAAATTGGTTTATTAGAAACTCATCAGTCTGTAACAGAAAAAGAAGCAAAACTTATGATGGAAACAAACACACTCATTCAAGGAACTGTAATGGATCAGTTACACAAATTACAAATTCCCGTTTCCTCTTTAACTTATATGGGTAGTTTAACAACAGAAAGAGCTGAAACATTATTTGAAGGCGGAACGCTTGTCTTTGATCATAGTTTCTATTACAATCACGATGATTATGAAATTGAATACGAAGTGCAAGATGAAAAGACCGGTAAAGCAGCATTTATAAGATTATTAAAGCAACATAACGTACCAGTTCGTCATACAAACAACAAAGTAAAACGCTTTTTCCTTGCCAAACAAAACGAAGAGCGCTAAAGTAAAATTTCCATCAGTGCAGAAGTGATTTACTGGTGGCTATGTTTCACCTTTTTTAGAAAGTGAAGATTTATTAGCAACATATAGAATAAGCAAAGAATGTTATGAAGGCTGTTTAGTTGCCCTTCATAACATTCCATTGCTACAATAGATATACATTTCATGGAAAAAGGAGTTTATAAAGGATGAGCAAGCAACCGATGACACCATTTGAAGCAATTGGCGGTGAACAATGCATTGCAACATTAGTGGATACATTTTATTCCTATGTCAGTGAACACCCTGACTTATCTCCGATCTTCCCGGATGATTTAACAGAAACTGCTAGGAAGCAGAAACAATTTTTAACACAATATTTAGGTGGTCCTAATTTATACACTGAAGAACATGGGCATCCTATGCTAAGAGCACGCCATCTTCCGTTTGAGATTACTCCAAAACGCGCAGAAGCTTGGCTATCATGTATGGAGCAAGCAATGGATGATACAGGAGTGCACGGTCATATAAGAGAGTTTGTTTTTGAACGTTTAGCATTAACTGCTCAACATATGGTCAATACTCCAAATGAAACAGGTGAAGTGTAATGGATAAGCAGGAAGCAAAGCATATAAATATGCCTTCTCCTTCCACATGCGAGCATAAATCTGTAGAAGCATATTTATTTATTGATCCACTTTGTAAAGATTGCTGGGATATCGAGCCATTTATTATTAAACTATGGCTTGAGTATGGGAAATACTTCTCTATTCGTCATATCGTAACAGGAAAAGTGGACGGAGCAAACGCTTCCTCACACAAATGGAATAAACCTGCTAATATTCGATTTGTGTGGGAAAAAACAACAAGTTTACAAGGTTTTTCATGTGATGGAAAAGTACATATGCAAGAGGCATCGTCAACACCATATTTAGTTTCGATGGCAATTAAGGCGGCGGAATTGCAAGGCCGAAAAGCAGGTTCGAAATTTTTGCGAAAACTCCAAGAATACATTCTTCTTGAAAATGTATCAAACCCTGACTGTGAATTATTGCTTACATGCGCTAAAGATAGTGGCATTGATGTAGAGGAATTTAAAAAAGACCTACACTCAGTTAGCGCAAAAAAAGCTTTCCAATGCGACCTAAAATTCACAAATGAGATGCATATTACAGAAATACCTTCCCTCCTATTTTTTCATGCAAATTCAGATGAGGAAGGTATTAAAATCGCGGGAATTTATTCCTATGATGTATACGTACAGCTATTAAAAGAACTTATAAAATGCGAGATTGAGCCAGAGCCATTACCTCCTTTAGAAGTATTACTAGAAGCAACACAATTTATTTCTTCAAAGGAAATCTCATTTATATATGACTGCCCTCAACAAGAAATAGAGCGTGAACTAAAGAAATTACAACTAAAACGAAAAGTACAAATGATTGAAGTGAAGTGCGAGCGTTATTGGAAATGGATAGCAAAAGAAAAAGACCTGGTGTAAACACCAGGTCTTTTTCTTTACGGCTTATAAAAATATTAAAGGGGATGGGAGAAATTTTCACGTTCAAACAAAGGGGTATATGTTTGTATGTGAATTCGTTCACGCTTATTATATTACAAGATTCGACGCCAAATGACAACCCCTTTTGTCGAATTTCACATTTTTGTCACATTCTAAACGTTTTCATTCTTGAATAAGCTATAAAAAAAGCAATTTAGGAGGTTTCCTTATGAAAAAGTCTCATATATTTCTTATCTTTCTATGTGTTATTGTTTCTTTTTTCTTGTATATCCTCTCTCTATTACAAGCTTTTCCTAAAATTATTGCCTTCCCTCTTTTATTCGGAGTTATCGTCATCGCTGTCTCTTATTTCAACTATAGAAAACGATTTAAAGGATTTTAACTACAAAAATAAGTCGTGAAAATCCCTTCCAATATAGAAAAAGTAAAAAAATCACCTTAATCATTCGACAAATATCGACAAGATGTACTTTTGAGAAAATGTTTCAAACAAAAAAGACGAGGATAAAATCCCTCGTCTTTTCTCATTATTTCTCTTCAAACAATAGCGCTTCTAATTCATTTAACTTCTCTTCAAATACTTGTAATGCTTCTTTTACAGGTTCTGGCGATGCCATATCTACTCCTGCTTTTTTCAACACTTCAATTGGATAATCAGAGCTTCCAGCTTTTAAGAATTCGTTAATGTAACGTTCTACTGCTGGTTGTCCCTCTTCTAAAATTTGTTTTGATAAAGCTGTCGCCGCACTAAATCCTGTTGCGTATTGATATACATAATAGTTGTAATAGAAGTGCGGAATACGAGACCACTCTAAACCGATTTCTTTATCGATTACTAAAGCGTCCCCAAAATATTTCTTATTTAAATCGTAGTAAATCTCCGTTAACATATCTGGCGTAGCCGCATGTCCTTCTTGTACTTTTTTATGAATGATATGCTCGAACTCTGCAAACATTGTTTGACGGAATACAGTACCACGGAATCCTTCTAAATAGTGATTTAATAAATATAGACGCTCTTTCTTATCTTCTGTCTTCTTCAATAAGTAATCATTTAGAAGCGCTTCATTACAAGTTGATGCTACTTCTGCAACGAAGATTGAATAATCACCATATACGTGCGGTTGTGTCTTCCTTGTATAGTAACTATGCACTGAATGACCAAACTCATGAGCAAGTGTAAATAAATTATTTACATTATCATGCCAATTCATTAAAATATACGGATTTGTTCCGTATGCACCAGATGAATATGCTCCGCTTCGTTTTCCTTTATTCTCATATACATCTACCCAGCGATTTTCATATGCTTCTTTTAAAATTTCAACATATTCATCACCAAGTACATTTAAAGATTTCAATAACATTTCTTGCGCTTCTTCATACTTCACATTCATTTTCACTTCTGGTACAAGTGGTGTATATAAATCGTACATATGAAGCTCATCAAGACCTAGAGCACGCTTACGAATATCAATGTATCGATGTAGTAAGTGTAAATTATCATTTACCGATTCAATAAGTTGATCATACACCGCCTCAGGAATATTATTATTACTTAATGCAGCTTGACGTGCAGAATCGTATTTACGAACGCGCGCATTGAAATTATTACGTTTCACAGCCCCGCTTAGCGTACTTGCAAATGTGTTCTTATATTTCCCGTATGTTTCATGTACAGCTTTGAATGCATCTTCGCGTACACGACGATCATCACTTTCTAAAAATTGAATGTAACGACCATGTGTTATTTCTACCTCTTCTCCATCCTCACCTTTAATAGATGGGAATTTCAAATCCGCATTATTCAACATACCGAATGTATTACTTGATGCACTCATCACTTCAGATGCTTCTGCTAATAACGCTTCTTCTGCCTCAGATAATACGTGCGGGCGTTGACGTGTAATTTCTTCTAATGCATGCTCATATACACTTAGTTCTCGATTTTCTTGTAAGAAAGTTTGCAATGTATCTTCTGAAATAGATAAAATTTCAGGTACGATATAAGCTGTGCTACTAGATACTTGTGAGTATAAATTTGTTGCGCGATCATTTAATGCTTGATACACAGAGTTTGTTGTATCTTGATCGTAACGCATATGTGCATATGTATATAGCTTACCTAATCGCATTGAAATTTCATCTTCATATTGCAATGCCTCAAGCAAATTGTCTGCAGAGTCGCCAAGCTTCCCTTTAAATTCAGTTAACTTTGGCAATAGCTCTTTAATAGCTTGGAATTCTTTGTCCCATTCTGCATCTGTTTGGAAAATATCTTCTAATCGCCATGTGTTTGCTTCTTCAATCTCATTGCGATTTGGTAATGATTTTACTGTATTTTGTTCAGCCATTCTTTAAGCCCTCCTTATAATATCTCTACTTAAGTACAATTCGATTTTTCTTATGTAATTCCTTCACGATCAGTCTTTATTATATCCCCTTTTCCCTCTCTCATGTTGTACTTTGTCTCAAATAGAGATAGTGCATGCGCTAAGCAAATTGCATCATATTTCATAATTTCTTCCTCTGTTTTTACCAATACAATATCTCTTATTTTCCGATACTTATTAATACCTATTTTTATTAATACACCTACATAACATAAAAATGTCATATACTCCGCAACTGCTACCTTCCATATATGTTGTGCAAAATACGGAAGTAGACGCCTCTTCGTATACTTTGCTACATAGTTACATACGTATTGCAGAGAAATATACTCCCCTACCTTAAGCATACCTATACACTTCATATAAAGAGAAGCTTGCCATATAAATGGATTTGTTTGAAAAGCAAACGCGGATGGGAGCGGAACACCAATTTCAGAAGGAAAACTCGCTGGGGTACACTTATATTGATATAAGAGGCGGAGTAGTGACTTATGATTATAATTCCAGATAGATAGAGCGTTTTGCCGAAAATGGTTCTTTTTTTTCTTCCATTCTTGTCCTAATACCTCTTTCCGGAAAGGAACGGGAGAAAAGAGCATGTCAACGGTAGTCGTATCGGTTGGTAAACAAATAGTATGTGAGAAAGAAACATTTGTAGAAAACGGAGTGATAAATGCGCATTTCATAAACGATTTTTGTTTCGGACAAAAGAAAATAAGAAATGGCTGAGGATAAGGTTGTAAGGAGAACGCCATAAGGGCGGAGAATGTCATCCAATAGGCGGATTGCTTTTTCAACTGATTTCCACCGATTATCCAGATGATTTGTATACTAGCTTGCCAATACGAATATGTTCGCTTATAAAGCTGCTCTACGGAGAGATTTGCACATTGATATTCAATCGCAATTTTTCTATCCGCTCTCTCTACGTAAACATCTGGCCGTTGCTGGATTACCGGCAGATAATGCTCTATATCTACATGAAAATCTTGACGTTTTAACCATCTATATAACAATTCTTTACCGTGCATATGATACATAGATTCTGCTTCATAAAAGGTAAGACATGAATCCACTTTCTTATGAGCAAAATGCCAGCTCTTCTGTTTTCCTAATTTCATTTGCACTTCTTTTCCGCAAGCTGTACAAAAGAATTTTTCTCGTTTACGCATTTCGCGTAAACGCTCTTCATCCCGGTTATATAATAGATGAATCTTTTCTCCGTTTTCTCTCCTTGCAATAAACATCACAATCACACCCTTTCAACTCCTTGTATTCTACAATTTACTACAAATTCCTCTCAAAAAAAGAGATGTCCTAAATTAGGACATCTCTTTCTATAATAAAGGTGATAATAACCGATACGTCGATTCAACAATCCGCCTATGAAGACGTCTCTTATGAAATCGGTCAACATGAATTTCACTTGATTCTTCTAAATCGTCTTTAAAATCTTGAACGAGCTTTCGAATGCTATCTGTATCATACAAAAAGGCATTTACTTCAAAGTTTAAATGAAAACTTCTCATATCCATATTAGCTGTCCCAATTGATGCGAGATCAGAATCCACGATAACGACTTTACTATGAAGAAAACCTTTTTCATATTCATATATTTTTACTCCTGCATCTAATAACTCCGGAAAGTACGATCTTGATGCATAAAAGACAGTCCGCTTATCTGGCTTACTTGGCATTAACAAACGAACATCAATACCAGCAAGTGCAGCTACTTTTAATGCAGATAAAATATCATCATCTGGAATAAAGTATGGTGTTGCGATCCAAATCGATTTCCTAGCTGAAGCAATCATTGCAAAATATAAATGTTTAATTGTTTCCCATTTATTATCTGGTCCACCTCCAACAAGTTGGACTCCGCCCCAATGATCACCCTCAACTGCTTCCACTTGTAAATATTCAGGTGCTAATACCGCCTCACCAGTCATATAAAACCAGTCTTGAAGGAAAATCAGCTGTAAACTTTGAACTGCTTCACCGCGTAAATATAAATGCGTGTCTCGCCAAAAACCGAAATATTTATCCTTCCCTAAATACTCATCACCAATATTTAATCCACCTACAAACCCTTCATTTCCATCTATAATAACGATTTTCCGGTGGTTTCGATAATTAATTTTATCGTTTAAAATCGGAAAACGCACAGGGAAAAATGGAATCATTTCTACTCCTGCATCATTCAATTCTTCAATATACGAATTTGATAATTTAAAGCTTCCAACCGCGTCGTATAAAAAACGAACGACAACGCCTTCTTTTGATTTTTTTATTAAAATATCTTTAATTTCTGTACCGAGCTTGTCATCACGCACAATGTAATACTCCATATGAATGTGGTGTTTCGCCCGATTTAACCCATCTAAAATTGCCTGAAACGTTTCGTCTCCATTTGTTAATGTCCTCGTTTCAGTTTGAAATGAAATATTTAAAGCACCCAATCGATCGGCTAAACGAAATAACAATTCTTGATGCTTATGATTTCGTAAAATCCGTTCTTCGTAATCTTCGTGTCCCTTATATTGTAAAAACGCCTGTTCATCGAGTAATGCCTTCTTTTGGAACATTCTTTTTCTGCGAAAGTTTTGTCCAAATAAAAGATAAGCAAAGAAACCGAACACTGGAAAAATACCTAGTACGATTAACCACGTAAGTGTTTTTGACGGATGGCGGTTTTCTAAGAAAATAACACATCCAATTAAAAATGCGGAAACCGTAAATAAAATACTAATAATACCTAAAATAGAAAAATCCTTTATCCCCATGACATCCGAATAAAATGCTACATCAATAAACATGCGTAATGAAACAAATAATGCGAACAGTAGTAGAAAAAAGAAAAGTAGTTTTAGTGTATTTTTCATCTCTTACCCCCTAAATAAGAAAGCCTTCCTATTCTTCATAAAAAAAGCCGATTTCATACTATAGAAATCGGCCTACATTTTAGGAGGGAAATTGTTGCGAATTGTCTCAAGCGCACGCTCTTTCACAACCTGTTTCCCATACTCACTTACACGGTGAATCGTTAAAGTAGATTCTTCTCCATATTCTAAAACAATACTTAAAATACGATCAATCTCTTCTTCATCATGTAGCACTTCATCAAATTCCACATATACATAATAGCGGTCCTCAAATGAATGCAATTCATCTTTTATATCTTCAAAGATAAGACGATGACTTAATGAAATGACATCTTCAAAATCATTAAACTTAATTAAAAAGCCAAACGTACCATCTTCATTAAAGCTTGTTCCTACTTGTTCTTCTACCTCTTCCACTAATTCTTGCTGGAATAATGATTCGATGCCTTCATCTAGAGGAATGTCTATAATTTTATCCACACCTATTGGTAGTTCCAGCTTTTGTCCATCCTTTGAAAGCTCCGCTTTCGTTACAAGTACTTCAATCCCCTTATCGACTGCTTGCACTTGAATCCATAACGGTCCATCGACAAAGAAATCATCATGATCACGAGCTTCGTCCATCATCTCCCAAAAGAGCTCTTCACTTCGTTCGCGATCATACCAAATTTCTTCACGGTTAAACCCTCTGTCCTCTATATCAATGTACGTAATAAAAAATTTCATCGTATGGTCATTAATTCTTTCAATATCCAAAATACAACTCTCCCTTCCTGCTTGGAATTGTTATGAAGGGATTCCCCACTCATATGACAAAACAATAGATTCTTGTACTCTCATTTTATGATAAGATTCTCCAGAATGGAAATAAAATCGATTTATTTTACAAAAATAGTTATATACCTATCTGTATTCGACCGTTTACATAAAGTGAAACGTTAATCAGTATTTTTTTCATCCTCCACTGATGATTAGCTCGCACCAATCGGGATAAATATACCATTATACCAATTCACTGTTCACAAAAAATTCGGACATACATTCCCGTATTCCCCCGTACACTGTAATAAAGTGAAACTTCTATTAGAGGTGATTATTTTGTCCCCGGGGGCGCGGGATCAAAACTAGACAAACTTTCTTCACCACATACATATATTTCGCTTATTAAAACATCATAAATGGAGGCAGACGAATGGACTTAGAGTTTTTAACATCTGTACTAATGATTGTCGGTATCGATGTTGTACTAGGTGGCGATAACGCAATTGTCATCGCACTAGCTAGCCGAAATTTACCTGAAGCAAAACGAAATAAAGCCATTTTGATTGGTACTATGTTAGCAATTGTGCTACGAATTCTCCTCACAATACTAGCTGTCTATTTACTTGATATCCCATTTTTACAACTCACCGGCGGAATTTTACTCACATTAATTGCGGTCAATTTACTCACTGATAATAACAACGATCTTTCTTCTATCAAAGGAAAAACAACTTTATTCCAAGCTGTGCGTACAATTGTATTCGCGGATCTCGTTATGGGGTTTGACAATGTTATTGCCATTGCAGGAGCAGCTCACGGAAGACTTTCACTCGTAATTATCGGTTTATTCATTTCTATCCCGATTATCATTTGGGGAAGCAAACTTATTTTAATACTCATGGAACGCTTTCCATTTCTCATTTATTGCGGAGCAGCAGTTCTCGCCTATACAGCAGGAAAAATGATTACACATGAAGACAGACTTGCAACGTTTTTTCATCATAATCCTAGTTTTACCGCAAGTATCCCTTATTTGTTCATTTTCACGATTTTATGCATAGGCTTTATCGTTCAACAAGTGCGATTACGTAATGTTAAACAGTAAAAAAAAACCTTCTACTCTATAATAGGTAGAAGGTTTTCATATTATTATAATTAATTTACAAGACGCTGTGCTTCACGTAATTGGAACGTTCTTACTGTACGTGGTAAGAAACGACGGATTTCGTCTTCGTTGTAACCTACTTGAAGGCGTTTTTCGTCAATCATAATTGGACGACGTAAAATACCTGGATAGTCACGAATCATCTTATATAAATCTTGAAGTGGTAAAGACTCTAAGTTCACATTCAATTCTTGGAAAACTTTTGAACGAGTAGAAATAATCTCATCCGTTCCGCTTTCTGTCATACGTAAAATCTCTTTGATCTCATCAATCGTTAATGGATCTGAGAAAATATTACGTTCTGTATAAGGAATATGATTTTCCTCTAGCCATAATTTCGCCTTTCTACAAGACGTACAGCTTGGAGAACTATATAATGTTACCATACAAAGCTCACTCTCCTTAAAGAGTACAAATTCTGTACTAATTACAGTTTAAATTTCTAACTTCCGCAATTTTTTGCGATAACTTGTCTTATAGCAAAGTAAAAAATCGCAATTCATGTAAGCAACAACAATTACTTTTAATAAGTAACTTCTATAATCATTATACAATAGTTTTTGCAAGAAATATACAGTTAATTTACTGCTAGTTGAGAAAAATTCTCCGTGTACTCCACTGCTATGCAACATGATTACACTCATTAAAACTGTCCTTTAACAACGCTCTTCAACCCTTTTGATACTTGCTTTCTACAATAATTTTC
Source organism: Bacillus altaicus (assembly GCF_042136375.2). NCBI lineage: Bacteria > Bacillati > Bacillota > Bacilli > Caryophanales > Bacillaceae > Bacillus > Bacillus altaicus. The sequence continues at coordinate 4,260,653 of NZ_CM143394.1, forward strand.
ACTTGATATACAATTACAGTTTCATAATCTTCCCCATTAGAAAGAGAGCGTTTTCTTACCTTTTCCCGACAAAACAATTGAGAAATGTAAGACTCTAAAGATTAGAAACAAAAAGAACATCTGTTCTTATTTTAACAAATCTCCCCGCTCATGTCTATATGCTTTCTAAAGTAAATCGAATATTTTTCTGACATTTCTTTCTTTTTTGCCATTTATCTCATACAATAAAAATACAGACAGGCAAAGGGGGAATTTGCATATGATCGCTTTCTTTACTGATTTTATCATTGTTGCTACCCTCATCATCGGAATAACAGCATTGATTGGTGTCATTACAAATAGCATCGGTGAAAAACTCTTTGGTGGGAAAGAAAAAATGAAGTTTGTTAACAAAAGTTTAGATGTACAATCTGGCTGGAACCAAGTTGGTGGAAAAGGCATTTATAAAAAACGTACGTACTAAAAAAAGCAGGTAATCACCTGCTTTTTTTGTTATTTCTCTACTGATGCCCATTTGAAGCTTACTTCCCCGCCGTATTTATGGTTGTACATATCTTTAATTGTTTCTCTTTGTAAATATGCTCTACCACGTTGATATACTGGAACAATCGCAGCGTCATCAAGTAACATTTTTTCTGCTTCTAATAAGTTTTTCCAGCGAGCATTTACGTCGCTTCCGTCTTTTTTCGCTTTCATAATAATCTCATCGTACTTCGGATTAGAATACTTCATTTTATTTTGAGATCCGTCAGTTACAAACATATCAAGATATGTAACTGGATCCGGGAAGTCTGCACTCCATCCAGAGAATGACATTACATAATCGCCAGCATCTTCTAATTTTAGTTTTTGCGCGAATGGTTGTTGTTTAATTTTCACTGTTAATCCTGGTAAATTCTTTTCTAATTCACCTTTTAAATATTCACCAGTTTTCTTCGATAATTCAACATCTTCATTTAATAGCTCTAATTCAATTTCGTTTTTACCAAGCTCTTTTTTACCAGTTTCCCAATACTTTTTCGCTTCTTTTACATTTGGTTTTATAATATCTCCATTTTCAGCACGGAAGTCTTGTTTATCCGGTCCTTTAATGAAATTATCAGGAATTAATCCCGTCGCTGGCTTAGAACCGTTATTTAATAATGTATCAACGAATGGTTTACGGTCAAAACCAAGTGAAATTGCTTTACGAATATTTTTATTTGCTAAAGCTGGGTCTTTTTGATTTAAGCGAAGGAAGAATACAGATGTATCTTCTACCGTTTTGAAATCTGGTTTTCCTTTATATTTATCGATGAACTCTGCTAATAACGTTGCTCGATCAACTGCGTTTGTTTCATATAAATTAATTGGTGTAGACGTATCTTTTACAATATTAAAGTTTACTTCCTCAAGCTTCACTTCTTTATTGTCCCAATATGATGCGCTCTTTGTCATTTTGAAGCTACGTTCATGTTGCCAATCACTTAATGTAAATGGACCGTTATAAAGTGTTGTATTTGCTTCTAAACCAAACTTCGTCCCTTGCTCTTTCACATACTTTTCATTAACAGGATAGAAGATCGGATAGACCATTAAATCAACAAGATATGGAATAGAATTATCTAATTCTACTTCTAATGTATGATCATCAATTGCTTTCACGCCTAATTGGTCTGGACTCATCTCTTTTTTATTAATTTTCTCAGCATTTTTTATATCGTACATAATGTACGCCGATTTCGCAGCTGTATCTGGATTAATTGCTCTTTGCCATGCATACACGAAATCTTTCGCCGTTACAGGGTCACCATTTGACCATTTTGCATCTTCACGTAATTTGAATGTATACTTTTTACCGTCTTCTGACTTTTGGAATTCTTTCGCTACACCTGGAACTAATTTATCATCTTTCCCAAGGCGGTATAGACCTTCCATCGTATTGTTCATTACTTTTGAAGAAACTGCATCAGCTGATAACGCTGGGTCCATCGTTGGAATTTCTTGTGTTTCAATTAAGTTAATAACTTGCTTCGCACCACTTTTCCCGCTATCCCCTTTTGCGTTCGCTTGCGGTTCATCTTTTTGGTAGCCACATGCCCCTAAAATCATGCTCATTGCTACTGTTGATGCTACAAAAACTGGTATCTTTTTTTTCATACTTTCACCCTCCAAAAAAATGTTAGCCCTTTCATTTTCAAACAGAAAGAAATTTATATATGTTCTAATAATTCATATTATACACACAAATATATTCTTTGTATATTTATATTTCTATTTTATTAAAATTTTCTGTTAACAATTCGTGTATTTGTAAACGTTTCAAACTGCGTTTTTATTGAACTAAAGTGTTAAAAATATTAAATTTTATACTTTTCTAAATTATCAGAGAAAAACAAATTTTATATCCTATAATATCTTACGTATAATTATTCTTCCTTTTCTGTCATAAAATGAAGGTTTATTCATATTGAAAATATGTAGGCTAAAATAAGTGCAAAGGATATGAAAGTGTGTTACGATACACTTTGCTAAAAATAGATATCGGTAAAGAGGGGACGGACATGACAGCAATTCACTCAAAAAACGGGCCAACAGAGAAATTAAGTTTATTCTTATTAACATGGCCTATTTTTCTAGAAGTTTTTCTTTTTATGCTGATGGGGATCGCTGATACTTTCATGTTAAGTGCATTATCAGACGATGCTGTATCTGGGGTTGGTGCAGCGAATCAATACCTTCATATCGCGATTTTAGTACTAGAAGTCATCGGGAATGGTGCAGCTATCGTTGTATCCCAATACCTCGGTTCTAAACGCTTTATGGAAGCATCAAAAATATCAGCATTAGCCGTCACATTAAATTTAGTGGTCGGACTCATTATAAGCGCCGGTTTTCTTTTATTCTCAAAACATATGATGATGGCAATGAACTTACAAGGCGATGTATTAACGTATGCACAAAGCTATCTATCCATCGTCGGAGGAGCTATTTTCCTTCAAGCTATTATTAACTCATTAGCCGCAATTATCCGCGTTCACGGCTTTACAAAGCAAGCAATGTTTGTTTCGCTTGGAATGAATATTATTCATATCGCCGGAAACTACGTACTTATTTTCGGGAAATTCGGTTTCCCTGAACTTGGTGTGCAAGGGGCCGCGATTTCTTCCGCTGTCAGCCGGTTAATCGCACTTATCGTTTTCTTCTGGTTACTGTATCGCGTTATGGAATACCGTGTGAAATTACAATATTACTTCACTTTATCAAAAGAATACGTTGGCAAAATTTTGAAGATTGGCATTCCATCTGCATTCGAACAAGTCATGTATCAAGCTTGCCAAATTGTCTTCCTATATTATGCAACATACTTAGGAACAGAATCGTTAGCTGCTAGACAATACGCTACTAACATTTCCATGTTCACGTATTTATTCGCCATTGCTATCGGTATGGGAACAGCTATTATCGTTGGACGCCTAGTTGGCGGAAATGAAAAGGATGAAGCTTACACACGCGTATGGAAAAGTGTACAATGGGCGATTGGTGTAACTTTATTTATGGTCATTCTCGTTGTTACATTCCGCACACAATTAATGGGACTATTTACGGATAACCCTCATATTATCTCTCTAGGGGCAAGCGTTCTTTTACTAAGTGTACTACTGGAAACAGGACGGACGATGAACATCGTCATCATTAATTCACTTCGTGCAGCTGGCGATGCAAAATATCCTGTTTTAATCGGCGCATTCTCCATGGTGTTAATGAGCTTACCACTCGGTTACTTTTTCGCCTTCCATTTAGACATGGGGCTCGTTGGTATTTGGCTAGCGATTGCTATCGACGAATGGACGCGAGCAATTATTATGTTCTTCCGCTGGAGAAGTAGATCGTGGGAAAATTATGCACTTGTTAAACCTGATGAACAAGAAGATAGTGCTTCTGTTCAAGCGCGATAAAATAAAAGTGTTTCTAAATGAAAAAAGGCGGCTGATTTCAGTCGCCTTTTTCTTCATTCTTGGAAACTCTTACTTCGCTGTCTTTAAACAGAAAAAGAACTTGGATAAAATCTCTTTATACTAAATTAAGTTTAAATAGTATAAAAAAATAGAGCCATCCTTCTGTAATAGAAGAATGGCTCTACTTTATTATTGATAGATTTCTTTATATTTCTTATACTCTGCTTCAGAACATAATACAAAATGTCCTGGGCGAATTTCGCGCATTGTTGGTGCTTCACTACCATAATCATGCTGCGATGGGTCGTATACGATACGTTTACGATTGCGCTCATAATCTGGATCTGGAAGTGGAATTGCTGATAGTAGTGATTTTGTATATGGATGCATTGGATTCGCATATAACTCTTCACTTGTTGTCAGCTCAACGATTTGACCACGGTACATTACACCAATGCGATCACTAATGTATTTTACCATCGATAAATCATGGGCGATGAATAAGTATGTTAAACCTTTTTCTCTTTGTAACTGTTTCAGTAAGTTTACAACTTGCGCCTGAATCGATACGTCAAGTGCTGAGATTGGTTCATCAGCAATGATAAATTCAGGTTCTACAGCTAGCGCACGAGCGATACCGATACGTTGACGTTGTCCGCCTGAGAATTCATGCGGGAAACGGTTCGCGTGCTCTTTATTTAAACCAACTGTATTTAACAGCTCGTGAACACGGTCCATACGCTCTTTTTTGCCTTTTGCTAGTCCGTGAATATCAATACCTTCTGCGATAATATCCCCTACTGTCATACGAGGATTTAATGATGCATATGGATCTTGGAAAATCATTTGCATTTTACGGTTGAACTTCTTAAGTTCTGTGCGTGATTTTTTCCCATGTACATTTTCACCATCGAACAACACTTCACCGGCAGTTGCATCGTATAAACGAATGATCGTTCTTCCAGTTGTTGACTTACCACAACCAGATTCTCCTACAAGTCCAAATGTTTCACCGCGGTAAATATCAAATGAAATATCATTAACTGCTTTAACAACACCACCACTCACATCAAAGTGTTGTTTCACATTTTTCACTTCAATTAATTTCTCACGTTGTTTAGTCATGTTGTTCACCTGCTTTCATTTGAAGAATACGTTTTTCAACAACTGCTGGTGGTTTTACTTCTGGCGCTTGCTCATGAAGTAACCAAGTTGCCGCATAATGTGTGTCACTTATTTTAAATAAAGGTGGTTCCATTTCAAAATCAATTTTCAGCGCCTGCGGGTTACGTGGTGCAAAAGCATCACCCTTTGGCGGTTTCAATAAGTCTGGAGGCGTTCCTGGAATCGCATATAGCTCGTCCTCTGAACCATCTAAGCTTGGCATAGATGCGATTAAGCCCCATGTGTATGGATGTTTTGGATTGTAGAAAATTTCATCAACAGTTCCAATTTCAACAACTTTACCAGCGTACATAACCGCAACTCGGTCTGCAACGTTTGCCACTACACCTAAGTCATGCGTAATGAAAATGATTGCTGCTTCTGTTTTTTGCTGAATGTCCTTCATAAGTTCTAAAATTTGCGCCTGAATTGTAACGTCTAGCGCTGTTGTCGGCTCATCGGCAATTAATAATTTTGGATTACAAGCTAACGCCATCGCAATAACTACACGCTGTCTCATACCACCTGAGAATTGGTGAGGATATTGTTTTAAGCGTGCTTCTGGATTTGGAATACCTACAAGGTCGATTAATTCTACAGCAACTTTACGTGCGTCTGCTCTACTCATCCCTTGGTGTTTAATAAGACCTTCCATAATCTGATTACCAATTGTCATCGTTGGATTTAATGATGTCATTGGATCTTGGAAAATCATCGCAATATCTTTACCGCGTACTTGCTGCATTTCTTTTTCTGTTAGTTTCGTTAAGTCACGACCTTCAAATATGATTTCACCGTTTTTAATACGTCCTGGAGGATTCGGAATTAATCCCATTAACGCTTTAGAAGTAACTGATTTACCAGAACCAGATTCTCCTACAATCGCTAATGTCTCTCCTTTTTTTAAATCAAAAGTAACACCGCGTACAGCTTGTACTTCACCTGCATGTGTATCAAAGGAGACTTGCAAATCTTTTACCTCTAGCAATGTTTTCATTTTTACTTCTCCCCTCTTTTACTTACGCATTTTTGGATCTAACGCGTCGCGTAATCCGTCTGCAATTAAGTTAAATGCTAAGATTAACATACTGATGACAACTGCTGGGATGAACATCATATGTGGATACGTTTGAATTGATTTATAACCATCATTTACAAGAGAACCAAGTGATGCGAATGGTGGCTGAATGCCTAGTCCGATGAAGCTTAAGAATGCTTCACCAAATACTGCCGTTGGAATTGTAAACATTGTCATTACGATAATTGGTCCCATTACGTTCGGAATTAAGTGCTTCACGATTAACTGTGTATTTGTTGCACCTAATGTACGAGATGCTAATACATATTCTTGGTTTTTTAATTTTAGGATCTGTCCACGAACGATACGCGACATCCCTATCCAACCTGTAATTGCCATCGCAAGTGTAATTGACCAAATACCTGATCCCATAATGATTACCATTAAAATAACGATGATTAAGTATGGAATACCGTTAATAATCTCCATAATACGTTGCATAATATTATCTACTCTGCCGCCGTAGAAGGCTGAAATACCTCCGTATGCAACCCCGATTACTAAGTCAATTGCTGCTGCTAATAGAGCGATATATAATGATACGCGCGTACCTTCCCAAGTTCTTGTCCATAAATCACGGCCAAGATCATCTGTACCAAACCAGAAGTACTCTTTAATATCACGTTTTTCATATTGGTCAACACCATATTGATCAGTACCGTCAAATGGTAACCAATGAACATTTTCAATCACTGGAATTTTCGGTGGCATTTTCGCACGACCTAAATCCTGCTCTTTATAAGAATGCTTACTTATCATTGGTCCTATAACTGCTAGTAGTACAATAAGCATTAATAATACGAAACCAAACATGGCACCTTTATGTTGGAACAAACGTCTTCTTACATCTTGCCAAAACGTTAAGCTTGGACGGGCAATGACTTCATTATCAACATTACTCTGATTGGCTTGTTGAAATAAATCTGGAGATAATTTTTGTACATCTTTCATCATTTTTTCCCTCCCGCTAAACGAATACGAGGATCAATAATTCCGTATAAAATATCGACAATGAAAATAACTAAGATGAAGATCGCACTATAGAAAATTGTAGTTCCCATAATAACTGTATAGTCATTCACTGTAATCGATTTAACGAATTGTTCCCCAAGTCCAGGTACAGCGTAAATTTGCTCAATAACTAGTGTCCCTGTAATTAATCCTGCAACCATCGGTCCTAAAATTGTTACAACTGGAATTAATGCGTTACGAAGTGCGTGCTTGATAATGATAACGCCTTGGCTAATTCCTTTCGCTTTCGCTGTTAAAATGTAGTCAGCTTGCATAACCTCAATTAACTCTGCACGAGCGAAACGTGCGATTGTTGCGATAACTGCCATCGATAAAGCAATTGTAGGCATTACTGTAAACTCCGGTCCCTTCCAGAATGCTACTGGGAACCAACCAAGTTTTACCCCTACAAAATATTGTAGTAGTGCGGCGAATACGAATGATGGTACCGACATCCCGAGTACGGAAATAATTGTCGCCCCATAATCGACCCACGTATTGTTCCGAAGTGCCGCAACGATTCCTAAAATTAACCCGATAAATGTTCCTAATATAATCGCTTGTAAACCAAGTTGTGCTGATGGTCCAATACGATCCACAATCATATCTGTTACTGGGCGGTTATCATACTGGAATGATACCCCTAAATCACCTTTTGCTAAGTTACCTAAGTAACGTGCATATTGAACTGGTACTGGATCATTTAAACCATATTTTTCAAGAATGATTTCTTTTTGTGCCGGTGATAACTTCTCCTGGTTTTTCAGCGGAGAACCCGGAAGTAATTTCATCAAGAAGAAAGTCAGTGTAGTAATTAAAAATAATGTCAAAGCCATGTACACGAAACGTTTTAATACGTAACGTCCCATAGTCAAGCACCTCCCCGTTTTTCTCAAAAGCAATAAGATAGTTTGAAATATTCTTACTTTTATTTTTTTAAAATAAGAGCACATGCCCATCATAGGCATATACCCTTGTAAACGATGGAAAAAAGATTATTTTTGTTCAACAGATGCCCATTTGTAAGTTAATTTACCACCGTAGTTAATCGGGATAATATCTTTTACAGCACCTTTTACTACATACGCTGAACCTTTTTGATAGACTGGAGCAATAACTGCATCCTCTTTAATTAACATCTTCTCTACCTCTAAAAGGTTGTTCCAGCGAGCCTGTAAATCTTTTGTATCTGTTTTTGCTTTTAGAATTAGTTCATCATATTTCGGATTAGAATATCCCGTTTTGTTTTGTGAACCATTCGTAACAAACATATCTAAATATGAGACTGGATCTGGGAAATCTGGACCCCAAACACCAAACGCCATATCATATTCCTGAGAGTCTTCTAACTTATTTTTTTGTGCGAATGGCTGCTGTTTAATTTTGATCGATAAGCCAGGTAAGTTCTTTTCCATCTCACCTTTTAAGAATTCGCCAATTTTTTTCGCATCTTCATTATCGAAGCTTAAGAATTCTAATTCGATTTTATCAGTGCCAAGCTCTTTCTTCGCTGTTTCCCAAAGTTTTTTCGCTTCTTTTGAATCCGTTTCAACTAGCTTTCCATTTTCAGCACGGAAGTCTTTTTTATTCGGACCTTCAGCGAAATCTTTTCCAACAAATCCGTAAGCACCAATTGCGCCGTTGTTTAAAATAACTTTTGCAATGTTATCACGGTCAAAGGACATTGAAATTGCTTTTCTTAAGTTTTTATTACTCAAATACTTATTATTTTGATTAAATCTTAAGTAGGCAACTCCTGCTTCTTGTCGTGTTTGGAACTCTGGAGTTTGTCTAAATTTATCAACAAATTCCGATGTTAGAGCCGCACGATCAATCGCATTTGTCTCATATAAATTTACATCAGTCGATGTGTTTTTCACAATATTGAAATTTATTTCTTCGATTTTAACCGTCTTGTTATCCCAATATGATGGATTCTTCTTAAATTGGAAGCTTTGTTCATGTTTCCAATCACTCATAACGAATGGCCCGTTATATAATGTTGTATTTGCCTCTAAACCAAACTTATCACCCTGTGATTTCACAAAGTTCTCATTTAGTGGGTAAAACACCGGATAAACCGTTAAATCAATAAAGTAAGGAACGGGATTGTCTAATTCCACTTCTAATGTATAATCATCAATCGCTTTTACACCTAATTGGTCAGCAGGTAATTCTTTTTTATGAATTTTTTCTGCATTTTTAATATCGAACATAATGTACGAATACGTCGCTTTTGTATCTGGATTTACTGCTCTTTTCCATGAATATACAAAGTCTTTCGCTGTTACAGGTTCCCCATTCGACCATTTCGCATCTTTTCTTAATTTAAATATGTATTTCTTCCCATCATCTAGCTTTTGGACATCTTCAGCAATCCCAGGCATTCTCTTCTGATCTTTGCCAGTACGATATAAACCTTCCATCGTATTATTTAATGCTGTTGAAGATGCAGAATCTGATGCTAACGATGCATCCATTGATGGAATTTCAGATAACTCTGTTAAATTAAGAATCTGTTTTCCGTTACTACTACTAGTAGTATTTTCTTTTCCTTTTGCTTTAGCGTCCTCTTTCTGGTAGCTACACGCGCCAAGCAACATACTTGCAGTTAAAGTTGATGCAAGTAATAACGGTATCTTTTTCTTCATGTTGTGTTGCCTCCCCTAATTGCACTTCCTGTACCCTCACTTGTAGAAAATTAGAATTGAAAGAATAATCTCCAAGTTTCTACAATTTTCATTATACATATAATTAGACGATTGTGAATATAGTTTTTTATTTTTTTGTTAAAATTTTTAATAAAATATTTATATTTTATTTTTTTTGTAAAGGAATACGTTAACATTGCTACCATCATCTTGAAATTAGCGCTTTAATTGCGTATAATTTTCAAAAAATTATTTATATTACTTATTATAGCTTTTATAGTATAATAATTCTAGTAATATTTTGACGGAGGGGAATATTTTGAATAAAGTTTTTTTTCATACTTGTATACTATTTTTGGTTGCGATAATCGCTTCTAGTGTGGGCGCATTCCTCGTTTCATCTCAATTTTTGTTGAATTTTGTCAACATCTCATTCTATATTGCATTGTTTTTTATTCTTATAGGTGGTTTTTTATTCATATTTCAAAATGGATTTTTTAACGTAACAATTTACGCATTCCAAAGAGTATTTGGTACGAATAAAAAAATTGAATCTTTAATTGAAGAAGCAGAGGAACCTATCGATAAGAAAGAACGTATTTATAAAACATATTCATTCAAATGGACGTATCCGATTTGTATTACCGGTATCGTACTTGGGTTGTTCTCGGTCCTCATTAGCTTTACTATTTTGATGTAGTTTGCAAACGCTGCTCCATATGATATAATAATCAGCAAAACATTTTGTTATAAAACTTTAGTTCTTTCATATTAAAAGGGCTCAGTTAACAATAAATTTATATGTATGCGATGATAAAGAAGAGTACATATTGGGGCAATTTCAGAGAGCTTGTGGGTGGTGTGAACAAGTAATTGTACAGTATGGAATGGGCTTTTGAGCACCAAACCGAACCGAAAGTAGTAGGCTTTGGCGTTATATCCAGACGTTATTATGGATCTTGAGAGATTTCACAGCTGTGAAATAATTAGGGTGGTACCGCGGTCCATTCGTCCCTATGTAATTTGGGATGAATGGGCTTTTTTGTATGCCTTCTCTTCCCCATCGCACATTCAATTTTAGGAGGAATTACTTATGTCAGTTATCTTTTCTGGTATTCAGCCAAGCGGAACAATTACACTTGGAAACTATTTAGGAGCTATGAAGCAATTTACAGAGCTTCAAAACGAACACGACTGTTATTTCTGTATTGTAAACCAACATGCGATTACAGTACCTCAAGACCCTGCAATGCTTCGCAAAAATATCCGCAGTCTTGCTGCGCTATACGTTGCATGCGGCATCGATCCTGAAAAAGCTACTTTATTTGTACAATCAGAAGTACCAGCACACGCTCAACTAGGATGGATTATGCAATCCGTTGCTTACGTCGGAGAATTAGAACGTATGACACAATATAAAGACAAAGCTTCAGGAAGAGATTCAGTTCCAGCTGGATTACTTACATACCCACCATTAATGGCTGCTGACATTTTACTTTACAACACAGAAATCGTGCCTGTTGGTGATGACCAAAAGCAACATATGGAATTAACACGTGATCTAGCAGAGCGTTTCAACAAACGCTTCCGTGAAGTGTTCACAGTTCCTGAAATTCGTATTCCAAAAGTAGGAGCTCGCGTTATGTCATTAACAGAACCTACGAAAAAAATGAGTAAATCTGATCCAAATCCAAAATCAATGATCAGTATGCTTGATGAGCCGAAAACAATCGAAAAGAAAATAAAAAGTGCCGTAACTGACTCTGAAGGCATGGTTAAATTTGATAAAGAGAACAAACCTGGAATCTCTAACTTATTAACAATTTACTCTTCATTCTCAGGAAAAACAGTAGAAGAAATAGAAGCAATGTACGAAGGAAAAAGATACGGCGACTTCAAAGGTGACCTAGCACAAGTAGTCGTAGAAGCAATTCGTCCAATCCAAGACAAATATAACGAACTAATCAACTCCCCAGAACTAGACGAAATTCTAGACAAAGGTGCCGAAAAAGCAAACCGCGTTGCATTCAAACAACTACGCAAAGTAGAAAATGCAATGGGATTAAGTAGAAAACGTAGGTAACATATAAAGCGGAAGCGGCTCGTTCAGAATGTGAGGGGGATTGAGCGCCTTCCTGCGAGGCGCTTTTTGCCTCGCAGGAAGGCGCGAAGCCACCGAACATTCTTGCCGCTGGAGCTAGATTTCACATAAAGTGGAAGCGGCTCGTTCAGCTCTGACTGGCTAAGGTTCTTTCGTATAAAAGGCGCTTTTTGCCTTCTTATGCGGAAGGTTCTTAGACACGAAGAGCTTGCCACCTCCATAAAAAAAACCGCCAATTGGCGGTTTTTTTCAATTTACCTTCTGCTCATTTTCCATTTCCCATAACTTTTCAAAAAACGGCTGTCCTTTTACAAGGCGCTCACATAATTGCTCGTGCTTCTCAGACCATCCAGTTTTCGCTTCATCATAAAGTTTAGCCCAAACATCTTCAAACTCCATATGTTGGACCATTCCGTACGCTGATGGATCCCACTCTGTGAACCAATAGCGAATTTCAGCTGGATTTTTCGTTGTATGTAATTGATCTAATGCCATAAATAATAATTGTTTTAACTGTCTTTCTTTACGAGTTAGGCCGTTCATAATGAAAGGTGACGGCGATAAAATATGATGTTCTTTTTCAATCTCTTCCACTTGGAACTCATACTTTTCTTCTTGCACATTTTCTACCATCTCATATACCATCTGTTCTTGACGAGGTATAAGCCTACTTTTTCTAATTGGCACATTATAGCCGATTGAATCAATCGCAATAATTCCTTTTCCATCTGTAACTACAAAACAATATTCTTGTTGCAAACGTTCGTGATTTTTACGAATATAAGCCTTATGATATACGTCTTCCAATAATTTTTGCGGAAGCTCTAATAATTCGTTCTCGATGTAATGATATAATGTGGCATCTACTTTTAATAATGGCACTTGATCTAATAGCTCAATCGTATCATCTTTCCGCCATTCGTAAAAATGACAAACATTATACCCATTCTCTTCACCTTCAAACCAATTTACCCATACATCATGTAGATATAACATTCACTACCCCTCACTTCACTACTGTTTGTACCAATCATTATGTTCATTTTTGCTTAACTTTATTCCACTTAAGGAAATATATTCTAATTATTATTTTTTCTTCTATAATATAAAAAAACAGGAGCGTTACCTCCTGTTTTTCATGAAACATGAAATGTATTTGCTTTATTCAATATTTCTTTCGCATCTATAGATAATAAAGACAGTGTATTTTCTCCTTCAAATGCTACACAATCTTTCACAATATGAAATCCAAGTGCATAGCCAAGCATTTTCGGATAAGAGTGCAGTCCATTTAATAAAACATCATGCTCCCTCGTACCTCTCTTTACATCTATTCGTTCTTGTATTGAATTTCTCCAATAATAAATAGCATCTTCTTTTGAAATGTAAGTAGTCCACGGTGCACATCTTTTTTCTGTATACCTTTCATACACAGCTTGCTCAGCTAACCCTTCCATAATCATCGTATCAAGTAATGTATACTCTGTTTCCTTCGTCTCAATTTGATGTAATCTACATATATGGTGGTATTCATGCGTTAATAAAGCTTTTAGTTCCTCTACTGAATTACGCCCACATACGAATAAGAAAATAACGTGACGCATAGATAAACCAGCCTTCCCGTTATATTCCTCTTGTACCGTTCGATTATATGAATCTGATAATAAAATAAAGATAGGGACATCTGGACCTTTTAGCCAACTTTTCAATTTTTCATACTCCATGCTAAGTTCTTTCCAAATTTCTTTTTTCTCTAATTCTTTAATTTCCTGCTCCCCCCGCATTATGGGGCGATACATACCTTTAGAGATTAAAAAGCGATACAGCCTCTCTTTTGGCAATGGAATATACTTTGTAAATTTCTCACAAAGCTTCTCTGGACGTCCATAATACCGATGTAACCATTCTGCCGTTTCAACAACCCCCACCTTCATCCCTCCTTTTCTTATGTATATGCAAAAAAGAATGGAACGTAAAGGTGATAAAAAATAAATAAGGTGTCTTTTCGTAGTACTTTACGAAAAGACACCTTATTGTACATATTACTTATATGCTTTAAATACTAATACTGCGTTATGGCCACCGAATCCTAGTGAATTACTTAATACCGCGTTTACTTCTTGATGTCTCGCTGTATTTGGTACGTAATCTAAATCACATTCTGGATCTGGTGTTTCATAGTTAATCGTCGGAGGAATTACTCCGTCTGTGATTGATTTAATAGAGAAGATCGCTTCAACAGCACCAGCTGCTCCTAATAAATGACCTGTCATTGATTTCGTTGAGCTAATTGCTACTTTATATGCATGCTCTCCGAAAGTTTCTTTAATTGCCATCGTTTCATACTTTTCATTTGCATCTGTACTTGTACCATGCGCATTAATGTAATCAATATCTTCTGGCTCTAGACCTGCATCAGCTAAAGCTTGACGCATCGCACGAACTCCGCCTTCACCACCAGGAGCAGGCATTGTAATATGGAATGCATCACCAGTTGCACCATAGCCGACAATTTCCGCGTAAATATGAGCACCACGCGCTAACGCATGCTCTAATTCTTCAAGAATTAAAATCCCAGATCCTTCTCCCATTACAAATCCACTACGATTTTTATCAAATGGACGGCACGCTGTTGCTGGGTCTTCATTAAATGTTAGTGCTTTCGCTGAACTAAACCCTGCGAACGCCATACTTGTTAACGGCGCTTCTGCTCCGCCTGTTATCATCGCGTCAGCATCACCGCGCTGGATTACTTTAAACGCATCACCAATTGAGTTTGCTCCAGATGCACAAGCTGTTACAGAGCAAGTATTAATTCCTTTCGCTCCTGTAGCGATTGACACTTGACCTGCTGCCATATCTGGAATCATCATTGGTACGAAGAACGGGCTCACGCGGCGCGGACCTTTTTCAGTAAAAATCTTAAATTGTTCTTCGTATGTTTCCATACCACCAATACCAGAACCAACCCATACACCAATGCGTGGTGCATTTTCTTCTGTAATTTCAAGCTTCGCATCTGCAACTGCCATTTTCGCTGCTGCTACTGCATATTGCGTAAAGCGGTCCATACGGCGCGCTTCTTTTTTATCTATATATTTTTCGACTTCAAAGTCGTTAATTTCTGCTGCTACTTTTGCAGGAATTTGTTCTGAATCTATTCTTGTAAGTCGTCCGATTCCGGATACACCGTTTTTAATGTTTTCCCAAGCTGTTTCAACATCTGTTCCGATCGGTGTAACAGCTCCTAGCCCTGTAATTACGACCCTCTTTTTTCCCATACAAAATACACTCCTTTTTTTCTCTCAGTCCTTATTTACCCCAACGAAGAGCTACTGCTCCCCATGTTAACCCGCCGCCAAAACCGACTAGTATAATTAAATCACCATCTTGAATACGTCCATTTTGCAATTCCTCTACCATTGCAATTGGAATTGAAGAAGCCGATGTATTACCGAACTTTTCAATTGTCATACTCATTTTTTCTTTCGGTAAATTTAATCTTTCTCTTGCAGATTCCATAATACGAATATTCGCTTGATGTGGTACTAAGAAGTCCACATCCTCTTTCGTAAGTCCCGCTTTTTCTAACACGCGAAGACAGGAATCACCAAGTTGGCGAACAGCAAATTTAAAGACTTCTCTGCCGTTCATCATAACATACTCGTCTTGATAAAGATGCTTACCGCCACTTCCGTCCGCTCCTAATTCAAAGGAAAGTACACCTTTTCCTTCTGAAACAGCTCCCATTACCACAGCACCTGCTCCGTCCCCAAATAGTACTGCTGTATTTCGGTCATTCCAGTCTACAATTTTAGATAATTTGTCACTACCAACTACTAATACATTTTTATAAGTTCCCGTTTGAATAAATTGCTGCGCTGTAATCATTCCGTACATAAAGCCAGCACACGCTGCACTTAAATCCATCGCGGCTGCGTGTTTTGCGCCAATTGCTTCTTGGATTACACAGGCTACTGCTGGGAATGCGCGATCTGGCGTTACTGTTGCCACTAAAATAAGATCGATATCCTCTCCGCTAATCCCTGCATCTTCAAGTGCTTTTTTAGAAGCCTCTACCGCCATATATGAAGTATCTATTGTATCATCGGCAATGCGTCTTTCTGCAATTCCCGTTCTCGTACGAATCCATTCATCAGATGTATCTACGATTTTCTCTAAATCGTGATTTGTGACTACTTTTTCTGGCACATATCTTCCGACCCCTAAAATGCCCACGTTCACATCGCAGCCCTCCATTTTATATCAATTGTTATGACTTGGTACTAATTTTAAAACATAAATGTACTTTTGTCTAGAATATATTTCAACTAAAAAAATAAGACAGCGTATTACTAACTTTATTTTTCATTAAAAGAAACAGAAAAATTCCTGTCCTTTCAAAATATAAATTATTCCATACACTTACCCTTACTCCGCTCGAGACTAAAAAAAGCCCCAACCGCTTCTATCTACGGTTCGAGCCTCTCTCCCATCAAAAAAGAAGGGTTTTGTTTGGTTTTATTCTTTATCCGCTTTCCCTTCAAAATTAGAGCATTCTCCTCACAACCTTCTCCCTTAACTACCTCATCCCTCCGGTTTTACTCCGCTCGAAACAAAAAAAGGCCCCAACCGCTTCTATCCACGATTCGAGCCTCTCTCCCATCTAAAAAAAATGCTTTTTATTCTTTATCCGCTTTCCCAAGCTCATATGCTTCGCCCATTACTTTCATCAATAGCTCTAACACCGGCTGTGCTTTCTCCATATCAAGCGCAATTCCATTAGAATCTAAAATTGCCTTAGCTTCTGGTAAATGCTTCATTGCGATTTGTAAAAATTGCATACTTTTTTCGTTCATGTAATCTCTTCCTCTCCATTAAAGCTTTCAATCCATTATCCATACAATAGTTTAACACGTGCGCTACCCTTCGTATAACTCTTTATATTTTTTCATATGTGCCAATTGTTTATTTAAACCGAATTCTACAGGTGTATTTTTTTGAATAGAAATAACATCTACAGCTTCATCTCTTACTTCCACATTTTTGTTATTTACTTTATCATCTGCATGTAAAAGACTCATACCTTTTTCCCATAACTCTTCTTTTCCACTAAGTAAATTATATATACCGAGGTGTTTTACATTCATTCCATTTTCCCATAAATATTCACATAAATCTTCAATGTAAAGTAAATCGCTTCCTTTTTCTCCATTTATACAACGGCACTCTTTGTCATCAAGTTCTGATAAAATAAGCTGATGATACATCATAAACGACGGTTGCCACGGTCCATATAATGTAGGAACTCGATATGCACTATATTGTAATTCGCCTTTTTTCAACCCTTCTTCCACTTTCGAAAATAGATGTTTGTTTTCGGATTCTTCAGTGCCTCCTATTTCAATAGAAGAAATTAGATTTAACTTTACTTTATTTTTTTCACACATCCTTACGATTCGTTTTAAATATTGTAATATGACCCTTTCATTCCGAAATCCACTTTGTTGATTCGGCTCATACAAACAAAAATAAACTGTATCGAAACTTTCTTCCTCTACCGATCGCCATCCGTCTTCATCCCTTATAGAATAGTACGTAAATAACGCATTTCGCCCAATCAACAATAATTTCTCTTCATTAATTTTTGTCATACTATCAAATTCATCAAAATCAAGACCATATACTTCTACTTCTTCTGCAATCATTTTATTCACAAGGTGATAACCTACAAACGTAAGTGCACCTATAATCAGCACGCGTTTCATACCACCAACCCTTTCCCCTTGAAACAAATAGCTCCTCATTTATGTATATGGGAGCTTCACAATTCTTCTTCATATTTTTTAAAGAAATCAGTCGTTTGTCTAACCATTTTATATTTCACATCTTGCAGATGGAATAAAACAGAAGTATCGCATTGATTGAATTGCCTCATTTTCTCGTATTTACGTAACAATTGTTTTCTTCCTCTTTTTTCCTGTGTTGAGACAAAAATTTTAACAGGTACACAAGACGGAAGAAGTGCAAATGATTTCTTATTTATTTTTGATTCTAATTCTTCTTCTTTGGAATCATACGCCAAACTTAATTCCTTCACTAATCTTTTGTAAAAAAACTTATGCTCTTTCTCAAACTCCACATATTCTGGTAAATCTAAACACGGATTTAACATAACGACCGAACGTATACATTCAGGGTACTTGTTCATCATCTCAAGTGCTACAAGTGCTCCCATACCATCTGCCATAATGTGCATTTTCGCATTCAATGTCTCTTTTCTTAGAACGACATCATACAAACGTTTTGCTAAACGAACAGCTCGGTCGTTCCCCCAATGCCTTCCGTATAAGTTAGATGAAAAGACCGTATAGCCTTTTTCAATAAGGCCCTGTAAAAAATAAGCTCTTCCTGCATGCTGTGTCCATAAACTTGTACCATTCTCAATAAAATAGTTATAATCTCCTAGGAGCATAACAGAAAATCCATTTGGCTTTTCCGGTAAATAAATTACACATGGTTCTTTTTCTAAATAAAAAAAACGTTCCGTAATACTCATTTTTCCCCCGCCTTATTTTCTAAACGTATAAAAGTACTCTTTTATAATGTATGAACAGAATGCAAATTTGCGTTGAAAAATCTACAAATATTTTTCTATATTCTTTTTTCAATTGTGTTACAATAAGGACAGATTGAACGAATAGAGGTGTAAAAGATGCGTTTCATTTGGGCATTAATTTGGTCGTTCGCGCTTGTACATATGATGAGCTACGTAATCGGCTCTATGACTGGCGGTACATACGATTTTAACCAAGCGTCTATTTTCTCAGTTGTTCTTGCGGTATTAGTATTAGCGATTGCAGCTGCGATTCCAAACGAGCCAGTAGAACAACACTAAAAAGAGTCCGGATTTTATCCGAACTCTTTTTTTACTTTACATGAACGACTAATTCGTTATTTTCAACATCGACCACTACGTGACTATTGTCCGTAATCGTTCCTGCAATTAATTCTCTCGCTAATTTCGTTTCAACTTGACGCTGTACGTATCGTTTTAACGGACGAGCTCCGTACAGCGGATCGAATCCAGCTTCTACAACAAATTCTTTTGCAGATTCCGTCAATTCTAATGATATGTGGCGATCTGCTAAACGCCCTTGTAATTCTTGTACAATCTTATCAACAATACCTTTAATTTCGTTCCTTGTAAGAGGTTTGAATAAAATAATTTCATCGACACGGTTTAAGAATTCTGGTCGGAAATGTCCTCTTAATTGTCCCATTACAAGTTCTCTTGATTCCTCTTTAATAGAACCATCTTCTTCTAGCCCTTCTAATAAGTGAGCAGATCCAATATTTGAAGTCATAATAATAACCGTATTTTTAAAGTCTACTGTACGTCCTTGTGAATCTGTAATGCGTCCATCGTCTAACATTTGTAATAAAATGTTGAATACTTCTGGATGTGCTTTTTCGATTTCATCTAACAAAATAACAGAATATGGTTTACGTCTTACCGCTTCTGTTAATTGTCCGCCTTCTTCATATCCAACATATCCGGGAGGCGCACCAATTAAGCGCGACACTGCGTGTTTCTCCATATACTCAGACATATCGATACGAATCATTTGCTCTTCACTGTCAAATAACGTTTGTGCTAGCGTTTTTGCAAGCTCAGTTTTACCAACACCTGTAGGGCCTAAGAAAATGAATGAACCAATTGGACGATTCGGATCTTTAATGCCAGCGCGCGCACGAAGAACTGCGTCTGATACAAGGCTTACCGCTTCCTCTTGACCGATAACACGCTCTGATAAAATTTGTTCAAGACGTAATAATTTCTCACGTTCACCTTCAACGAGTTTTGCGACAGGAATACCAGTCCACCTTGAAACAATGTCTGCAATTTCTTCTTCACTTACTTCCTCGCGTAATAAACGATTCTCTTGTTTATTATGTGCCCCCATCTCTTCCGCTTCTTTTAACTCTTTTTCGATAGCTGGAATTTTCCCGTGGCGAAGCTCAGCTGCTTTATTTAAATCGTAATTTCCTTCTGCTTCTTCTAACTCACGGCGCAAACGCTCTAAATGTTCACGTAAGTCACGCACTTTATGGATATCTTCTTTTTCCTTCTCCCATTTCGCTCTCATACTACTTGCAACTTCTTTTAAATCCGATAATTCACGTTGCAATGTTTTTAGGCGCTCTTGACTACCTAAGTCCTTTTCTTTCCCAAGAGCAGCTTCTTCAATTTCCAGCTGCATAATGCGGCGCGTTACTTCATCTAATTCTGTTGGCATAGAATCAATTTCTGTTCGAATTGTTGCACAAGCTTCATCAACAAGATCAATTGCTTTATCGGGCAAGAAACGATCTGAAATATATCGATCTGATAAAACAGATGCTGCTACAATCGCGCGGTCATGAATATTTACACCGTGATAAATTTCAAAACGCTCTTTTAAACCACGTAAAATGGAAATTGTATCCTCAACAGTTGGCTCTTCTGCTAATACTTGTTGGAAACGTCTTTCTAACGCTGGATCTTTCTCAATATATTTACGGTATTCATCTAATGTCGTTGCCCCGATACAATGCAGTTCACCACGCGCTAGCATTGGTTTTAACATATTTCCTGCATCCATCGCTCCTTCTGTTTTACCAGCGCCGACAATTGTATGAAGTTCATCAATGAATAATAAAATGCGGCCTTCACTCTTTTTAATTTCATTTAATACAGCTTGCAGGCGCTCTTCAAATTCACCGCGGAATTTTGCTCCGGCCACAAGTGCACTCATATCTAAAGCGAAAATTGTTCTATCTTTTAATCCTTCTGGGACATCTTTTTTCACAATACGCTGTGCTAATCCTTCAACGATTGCTGTTTTACCAACACCTGGTTCCCCGATTAAAACGGGATTATTTTTCGTTTTACGCGAAAGAATACGGATCACGCGGCGAATTTCACTATCTCTACCAATTACAGGATCAATTTTCCCCGCTCTTACTTCCGCCACTAAATCACGGCCGTATTTTTCTAACGCTTCATAAGTTGCTTCTGGATTTTGACTAGTCACTCTTTGATTCCCCCGAACTGTCATTAAAGACTGTAATAAGTTATCTTTCGTAATATGAAATTTTGTGAATACTTGATTTATATCGCCTTTTTCTTCAGAAAAAGCAAGTAATACATGTTCGACTGAAATGTAGTCATCTTGCAATTTCTCCGCTTCTTTTCCCGCTCTTACAAGCAGTTGTTGCAAAGCACCTGTTACATATAATTTCCCTGCCTCTACCCCGCTTCCAGTTACAGAAGTCTTTTTCTTAATTAAACTTTCTACACCTTGTTTTAACGCTTCTATATCGACATTCATTTTTTGAAAAATACGTACTGTTAATCCGTCTTGCTGCTCTAATAACGTAAGCAATAGATGAACAGTATCTACTTCTTGATGATGATGAGATACCGCTAAAGATTGA
Source organism: Bacillus altaicus (assembly GCF_042136375.2). Lineage (NCBI taxonomy): Bacteria > Bacillati > Bacillota > Bacilli > Caryophanales > Bacillaceae > Bacillus > Bacillus altaicus. Next base: position 4,282,076 of record NZ_CM143394.1, read on the forward strand.
GCACTCATAATCGCTTCCTGTGTTTTCGTTGTCATTTGATTTAAGTCCATCTTTACAGCCCTCCAAATGTTTGACTTTCTTTGACCTTTGATTTGATTATACGCCAACTGACTTTTTTATACAATAATTTTGCTTATGTAGCTCAAACTTATTATTGGAAAAAGAAAAAAGTAACATTCATTTTCCTAATCAAAAAAGCCGCAATAACGATTGCGGCTTCTGTTACGGTTTTCTTTTATATGTCCACTGACGGTTATGATTTGCGTTCTCCGGAAACCTTTCCCCGGCAGTTAATTTCACCATTTGTGGATCTTTCACCATACTTCCCGTTTCACCAATTTCTACGTAAATGCCATCATTTGGCGCCTTTTGCCCTGAACGAAACCTGCGATTTTGTCCCATTTTCATTCTCCTTCCATGACGTCTTGCCTCATTAGTATATCCATTTTAAAAGAAAGCTTTTCTGTCATGTTTAGGAAACAGTACTACCGTTTATCCATGTACATATATATAATTACACAACCTTAAGCAGGAATTATTGGTATATTTGTTGAAAAAAAAGAAACCAACCTAAGTTTAGGCCAGTTCCAAAGGAGAGTCAAACATATACGAGAAGATTACATGTTCATTATAAGTCGCATCATTCAAACAATGTAACCCTTTTCACAAATTGTACATAATGAAAGAAACATTGTTTGAACTTTCTAAAAAGATATTGACTTTCTCCTGATTTCCAATGAGAAATAGTAGACACCACAGCGCTTCGCGACGTAAGATGAATATATAGTGAAACTTTCATCTACAGTAGTTTCACCCAGTCTAACCTCTTATTTCTGCATATTAAAAACGGAAATACAGATAGAATCAAAAAAAATATTATAAGAGGTGAAATTATGAACAAACAACATTTAATCGCTTTAGACTTAGACGGAACTTTATTAACAGACAACAAAATAATTTCTCCAAGAACGAAAAACACAATTGCAAAAGCAAAAGAACAAGGACATATTGTCGTTATTTCAACAGGGCGTCCATTCCGCGCTAGTTACGATTATTATAAAGAGCTTAGCCTTAACACACCAATCGTAAACTTTAATGGAGCTTACGTGCATCACCCTCTTGATTCAAGTTGGGGAACACATCACTCTCCTCTTGAACTTTCAACAGCACAAGAAATCGTCCGAGCTTGCTTTGATTTCGGCGTGAAAAATGTCTATGCTGAAGTCATCGATGATGTGTATGTCCGTGAAATTGATGAAGATAAAAAACATATTTTTGAATTCGGTTCTCCAAAGATTTTCACAGGAGATTTATTAAATACTTTAAACGACCATCCAACTTGCTTATTAATCGATGCACATGACGAGCACTCTGCTGCAATTCGCCAACATTTAACAGATATGCATGCTGAGGTCATCGACCATAGAAAATGGGGTGCACCTTGGCCAATTATTGAAATTGTAAAAAGCGGATTAAATAAAGCTGTCGGATTACAAAAAATTTCAGGCCATTATAATATTCCTAAAGAGCGAATTATCGCTTTTGGTGATGAGGATAACGACTTTGAAATGATCGAATTTGCTGGTCATGGAATCGCAATGGGTAATGCAATTCCTGAATTAAAATCACTCGCAAATCATACGACATTAACGAATGAAGAAGATGGTATCGCTCTATATTTAGAAGAGGTTCTTGGATTGTAATCTAAAAATTCCCTGCTTATAGTTTCTCCCAAACGCTCATACTATTATTAGACGCAAGAGTCAGCGCGTCAATTGTTTTCAGCTAAATAAAGGGGGTTTTTCGAATGGGTAAAAAGAACAAATCAAAACGTTTTATCCAGCAAGGAGCCGATGCTGTTATGAAGCATGATGCAAGATTCCCGTACAGAGGTACATTAGCTGAGGCAGAAAAAGCGAGAAGTAACTCTTCGTTTGGAGGGGTTTAATGGGAAACTTACTATTCCAACAAGCTAGAGACGCTGTTTCAAGTGCCGTTTCTTGTTCAAGTGGCGCTGAACAACAGGAACTCGTTTATAGAGCAAAAAACTCTTTGCACTCTGCTTATGCAAACTCTTCAACTGCTGAAAAAGTTCAGCTACGTGAAATGCAGGAGCAATTGCAAAACATTACGAATTCGCATTAAAAAAAGAGGACCAGCTTTGGTCCTCTTTAATCTTTTCGAAATAACCCAAACACTCCGACCGTTTGCAGTATATTTGTAAATGCACCTGGGTCCACTTGTTTAATAACCCTCTCTAATTCGTACAACTCGTAACGAGTAATAACAATCATTAACATTTCTTTATTTTCATTTGTATAAGCACCTGTTGCTGGTATAGTTGTAATCCCTCTCACTAAGCGAGAGTGAATCGCTTTTCGCACATCTGCCCCGTTCTTTGTAACAATTAATGCCGTAATCTTCACATGACGGGTATGAATCGCATCAATAATTCTCGTTGATACATACAAAGTAACCAAAGTATATAATGCCTTTTCCCATCCATACACATAGCCAGCAGCGATAATGATAAGTGCATTAAAGAAGAAAAAATACGTGCCGACAGGCTTATCTTTTATCTTTGATAAAATCATGGCAATAATATCTAGACCACCTGTAGAAGCCCCCCACTTTAAAGCAACCCCTACCCCAATCGCTGAAATAATACCACCAAAAATCGCATTCAATATGATATCGTCCGAAACCGCTCTAACTGGGATAATTTCTAAAAACAAAGTCATAAATATAACGCAAAGAAAACTAAAAAATGTAAAGGCCTTCCCAACCTTTTTCCACGCTAAAATAACGACAGGAATATTAAACAAACTAAACAATACCCCCGTAGATATATGAATAGATAAAAAGTCACCTAATATTTGTGACAATAATTGAGACAATCCAGCAAAACCACTCGCATATACTTTCGCTGGTGTTAAAAATAAATTCATTCCAATTGCATTTAATAAACCTGCAATAATTACAACGATTAGCTTCTTAATAAGTTCAGTATAATTCAGCTTCAAATCCATTTCTAATCCACCTCTAGTATTCATGAATGCACCGCTATACATAGTCTTTACGAAAAAGGAAATGATAAACATACAACGTTTAGAAATGGAGTTGATACATATGCCACATACGAGCGATAACGACAAAAAAGCACGCGATAATAATGCAAAGCGCACTCAAAAAAATGAACAAGAGCAAAAAAATATTCAGCAAGGAAAACGTGCATATTCTAAGAAAACCGATCACCTTTGATTACATCGTACATCAACGTTAATGTTGATGTACTTTTTTTACATTTTACAGGGAAAAAACATTAAAAATTCACTTCATGTTCACTTCTATATTCTACAATAGCGATAACATATTCAGATGAGGTGTTAGCATGAAAGGAAAAATCACATTCATTATCACTGCACTAATAAGTATATTAATGCTATCTGCTTGCGGACAAAAAAATGACTCGGCCACAATCGCTACAACAACAAAATCAACCATTACGAAGAGCGATTTCGAAAAACAATTGAAAGATCGATACGGAAAAGACACGCTATACGAAATGGTAGCACAAGATGTTATTACTAAAAAATATAAAGTATCTGATGATGCAGTAGATACAGAAGTAGAAAAAGCAAAAGATCAATATGGAGAACAATTCAAAGCAACACTAGAAAATAATCGTTTAAAAGATGAAGAAGATTTCAAAAATCAAATTAGATTCAAACTTTCATTAAATGAAGCGATTAAACAAAGCGTTACAGAAAAAGATGTGAAAGACCACTATAAACCAGAAATTAAAGCTAGCCATATTTTAGTAAGTGACGAAAATGAAGCGAAAGAAATAAAGAAGAAATTAGATACCGGCACTTCATTTGAAGAATTAGCAAAACAAGAATCTCAAGATATATTATCAAAAGATAATGGCGGAGACCTCGGATACTTCGGAGCAGGCAAAATGACACCTGAATTTGAAAAAGCTGCCTACAAATTAAAGGTTGGACAAATTAGCAATCCCGTTAAATCACCAAACGGCTATCACATTATTAAACTAACTGATAAAAAAGATTTAAAACCTTACGATGAAGTGAAAAACTCTATACGTAAAGACTTAGAAGCAGAACGTATTGCTGACCCTTCCTTCGGTCAAAAATTATTACAAGATGAATTAAAGAAGGCGAATATTAAAATAAACGATAATGATTTGAAAGATACATTTTCTCATCTTTTTGGGAAAGGGAACTAAAATAAAGCACGATCTTATTTTTTTAAATAAGGTCGTGCTTTTTATTCTTTCATTAATACTTTCAGCTTTTTCTTCAGACTTTTATAATGCCAATTGATGTGATCTAGTTCTATCTCTACTTCAATTAATATATCTATTAAGTCGTCTTTATTTTGCTGAAAGTTCACCATACTCTCAAGCAACTTTTCAAACCTTTGACTACTCTCATATATATCATTTAAATCCGTCGCTAATATTTCACGTTCTTTTTCGGAGGATAATACGGAACGACGGTTTATTAATTGTTCCAGTTCATTATCTTGCACTTCCGTACCTCCGTTTCAATATCTCATCTATTCTTTCTTAATCTCTTGTAACTAAAAGCATACAAAATTCAACTGAAGCTATTAGGGGCACCATACCCAAAAAAGAAAACTGTACATTTAGACATAAAATTGACGCATTTCAATTTATTCCCTGTACGTTAAGGAACTAGTTTGTATATTTGTGGAGATATACGAGACAGGTGTGAATTTAGGGGAATCCAATATTTTCTATTCAAATATGATAGAATGGAAATATATCCAAAAGGAGGAACAACAAATGAACTCAAACACAAAACAGTTTATTTATGATATCCAGCAAAGAAAGAACAATTATATGAAAAATGTATTAATAGCAATACAACACCCTAAAAAAGAGCAATCTGAACAGGTCATTCAAAATATAGTAGAGAAGATGGATATGATGATTAGTTTAGTTACTACTTATATGAGGATTGAATTAGAATCTACGGAAGAATTAGAAGCACTTCAGGAAGAAATCATTCATGCTCAAGCATATATTCAAAAACGAAAATTTGAAGAAACACAGAGATAAAACCCTATATTTTTATTTGGGCGTCTATGACGCCAATCTGTTATAAATCAAACTAGATGTAATTTGATCATTGTTTTGGCATAATCCATACAATTTGTTGAATACGTACAATATGCGGCACCTTATCTTCAGTGAGCAAATGATCTGGTTTCACATTCTTTAACTTCCCTCTTACATTACCTCTTACAGTTTCAATAACCACATGTTTACCAATTACCGATTGTAATGTCTGATATACGTAGGGATTAGGTACACTTACCATATCTTGTTCACTAAAGTCATTTGCCTCTAAATAACTCATTCTATAGGACTCCTTTCTAACTTACATTTTTTCTCTTAATATATGATATAAATCTTATAACTATGCTAGAAGGATAATTCATTATAGGAACGAAAATAACATTTTAATAAGGTGCGTTTTCTATTCCTAAATTGCTAAAAAATTATTTATATAAGGTTACTTTTACTAGTTAATAGGTGATTATATAGGGATATTTTGAATGTACATCCAAGCTGTTCCTTTCAAGATATGTAGCATTTTAAATACGCCCTTTATTAGAATAGTGCTCATACATTTTTTGAGATTCTTTAGTAATACGTGCGTTAAGTAAAATTGCTAACAATAAAAACACTCCATATTTTCCCCCTGTAGCTCCTATGATAATCACACTACTACAAACAAGCACAATTAATAGGATAAACAAAACTAAATAAATACAGTCATAATCCTTTGACATTTTCTCGTATTTTATGCGTTCTTTCCTTGCATCCATCTAAATTATCCATTTCACTATAAAATAAATCCCTACCTTAAAAAGAAAAATCTGTCCATTTAAATAATTAGTTTGTTTTTTTAGCAACTAATGTATATAACATGAAAAGAAATCCTACCAATATTAAGCTTTCCACTATGATAATCCAGACCCTCTCCTTCCTTTTAACCCCCAACACATCAGATGAAAATTATGTATATCCCATATTAACTGCAGCAAACAAAAAGGATCTTCCCTTCTCGTAAAGGCTGATCCTTTTCTTCGTTCATTCAACTATTTCTAGCTATTCTTGATTAATTAGAATAACAGCTGGTCCATCTACACGAATTCCACCAACTTCGATTTTTTCATAAGGCTCAACTGTAATAGAAATGATTCCTTCTCGCTTCTTTAATTCATTACTTAATTCTTTTGTTAACATTTTTTTCATGTGTGCACTCCTTCTTACTGCTTAATTTATTATTGTTATGTAAATGAAATTAAAAATGGTTCCCTGGTCTGGAAACCATTTTTTGTAGTTGACCATATGGTGTTACCAGTTTGCTTATCAATTTTACGTAAAGAAGATAAACAATTACTATTCACTGTATCAGTAGATGTAAGAAATTCTTAAAGATAGCGGTGAGATTGATTGTTTTTTCTTCTAGAAATAATGACTTAGATAGTATATTACCTAAAACAATGAAAGCCCTACCTCTCTTTCATCCTTACGGCTCCTTGTCCGTGCCAGTGTGAATCAGGATTGCAAAAATCAAGTGACTATTTAATCGAGTTATTTGATGCAACTTCGAACGTTCGTAAAAGAAATTTAAAAATAAAAATGGATTAGATTGAAGTAATAACAAAAGAGGTTCCTACTCTAAAAGTGAGTTGAAGAAGTTGAATGTCTTTGAAATGATTTACTTTTAATAATAATCATATTCCCGAAAAATTCAGGATATTTTCGGGGGATGTAATACATTATCTATAATGAATCTTAACAGAAACTTTTTATTTGATTTTCAGTGATTCCTTTAATTAATCCTAGTTCACTAATCAAAAATTCATGTGCGTTATCCAACATTTTTTTTTCGCTTGTATTAAGTGCCTTTTCTTTCTTCATACGCATTAAATCACGTACAACTTCAGCACCTTCTTGTATTTCACCCGTTTTTATTTTGTCCGTGTTCACTTTATACCTTTGTTTCCACGGCAATAATCTATCTGATTCTCCATGCTGAAAAATGTGTATAATGTGTTTTAATGCAAGTATATCAGTAACTGGGCGTATACTCGAACTCAATATTTTACCCATAGGAATCATGACTTGCATATTACTGATTGACATTTTTATAACATAATACCGTTGTTTTTTCCCTGAGAATTCTTTTTCTTCTATGGCTTCAATTATACCTGCTCCGTGCATTGGATAAACAATGTTATCGCCAATTTGAAACATATAATCCACCTCCATATATGGTAACCTTGTTAAGCTTAACATACATGTGATTTTTTATCAAATATTTAATAATATCATAAATTTATTTTTAGTGTCAATATCTTTTTCTTCAAAAATAAAATTTAGTAAAAACAGCACCAAATTTATAGGGAGCGTGTCGGATTTCGAATAAAGGGAAGGGGGATTTTCCCGCGTATATTCTGAAACCTCTACTAATTAACGTAGATCAGTTTTCCCTTGAAAACGACCAAATCGATCCCGTATTTTTTTCAATCTTGTGTGGTACTCCAAAATCTCAATTCTTGCTTTTTCAGCTAGAGGTGCAATTGGTCTTAAATCTTTTAACCCCCAATAATCAACCACTACATCAAGTACTTGATCAAAATATTGTAGCGGTCCATAGTTAGCTTCTTTTGCAATCACAGCCATTCTATTTTCAAAATCAGGCATGACAGCACCTGGCATTTTAAAATTCATAATTACATTGGCAATATGATAGCAATAATTAGGTTCCAATTCCAAATGTGTTCGAATGACGTCTCGATAAAACGCATAATGAAGAGTTTCATCTTTTGCAAGACGGCGTAATAATGTAGCAAGATCTGGATCGTGCTTACTTGCAACCTTAGCTACATTATTGTAAAACACCATCGTTGCAAGTTCTTGTAGCGTCGTATACGTCATTGCTTCGATTGGTGTATGAAAATCAGGCTCAAATCCACCCTCAACGACTGACTTTCTTAATTCATGTATTCGTTTAGGGTTCACACTTCGAGTGAGTAGTAAATATATCTCCAATAAATTCGAATGTTGATCCTCTTCTGAAGTCCAAGTATGAATAAAGTCTGTAATAACAGAAAGGGATCCTTTAAAAGTCGCAGATAAATACGTTGTAAACCATGGTAAATTCACTTCTGTTAATAAAGCTGTTTCGATGGCCGTAATTACACCAGAAGGAAGAGTAACTTGACTTTCATCCCAAGGAACTCTTTTAAAGTCCATTCCCTTATCCCATGGTAAAAACTCATGATAACCCCAGTCTATCTTCTGCGCTCTTATTTTATGTTGTTCATACATTTCTTTTAAACGTGGTTCTAATCGGAAATCTAAATCATTTGTTAGCATCTATAAGTGCCCCCTTTTCTTATCATATAAATAGTCATTCTATTTTTACCCTTAAAATTTTCTACAAATAAATATTACGTTCCTTTTTTTAAAGTCAAACATAATAAATTTGTAACAAAATTCTTTAAGAGCGCTATGTTTTGATATGATTTCTTCATATCAAAAGGGGAACCGTTACATATATTGTCCTCTTTTATAAAAGGAATACTGAGGCATACGATATGTTAGTTAACCTAAATAAAAAAACTATCCTCAGTAAATAGAGAATAACATTCATGGATGAAGATACTCGTCATGTTTTAAATCTTGGTGATTATAAAAAGGTGCATACCCATAAAGAATCGTTTTATAATAAAGATTGATAAACAATTAATCTTTCATGCGTTTTCGCTACTTTCTAATTTTGTTATTAGCAGTAAAAACTTAAAAGATTAATGGCGTTTTATACACACTAACAATTTATTTAGATATAAGATAGTAGATTAAGGAATTGGAAAATATATACAGTTGGTGAGATAGCCTTAAACGACAATTCCCAACAAAATCACTGTACATTGGCTATGATGAGTTAGACCGAATTTTTGGAAACAGTATACAATACAAAGGAAAGAGGCGATAAACATGCAGTCAACGGAATCGTATATGAAAGAAAGACAACGTAGAGAAAAAATAGAAATAATATTTAATCACAGGGTAAAAGGAGAGAGTTATTTTCATGGTTCTTCCTATCAATGGAAAAACATTGTATATCAAAATTATAATAAGATACAACAAAAAGAGTTGGAAATTGAACAACTCATTTCGAAAATGGAAAAATCAGGAGTTCGTTTTGCGCAGCACCGCTCGCTCATACACTATCCCATCATTGATTTTGTAAAATATATAGCTAAGATTTATAAGGAAACCCTCGAAATACAATAATCATATATAAAGGAAACCTTTATAAAATGTTTATTTTTGAAACTTTGTTAACTAAAAGCCCAAAAACTCATTTTAATATTCTTTTTATTCGAAATACTCTTCGTTCTTGTTATAATAAAAACCATAACGTATTCTAGTCGTTTGTATATCTTCAGATTTTGTGAATTTTATTACACCTTATTTACTTTTTATCTACTTTATAATAAAAAAAGAACTATCTCTTCTCTTAAAAATCAAGAGAAAAAATAGTCCTTTTTCATTTATCTTATTTCTTAAAGTAAGTCCAGCCTTCTTCTTGATAAATCTTTTCTTCTTTCATCAGTTTACCAAGTGCACGCTTAAAGGCAGCTTTACTCATATTGAAACGTTCTTTAATGTCTTCTGGGTTGCTCTTATCCCAAAACGGCATTGCTCCGCCTCGTTCTTCCATATATGCATAAAGTACTGCTGCATCATCTTCCATTCCTTCTTCTTTACGAGGAAGAAGTGAAATGTTGATTGTACCGTCATCTTTCACGTCAATGATACGGCCTGTTACGCGCTCACCGATGCGGACTTGTTCTTTTCTTTCTGTATGGTGTAAGAAAGCACGGAAATGCTCGTCAGTTAGTATGAATGAACCAACTTGAAGTGAGCGATACACACGTCCATTTACGTTTTTATTACGCATAGATGGCGTTGCATCTACGATAATTTCTTGCATATCACTGTCTCTTGCCGGAAGAGCAATTAAACGATCACGATTCGTTAATTTTAACGTACAATATAATTCGTCGCCTTCTTGAGGCCATACTGGCATATAAATTGGAAACTCATCAAGTGGAATTAGTATATCTTTTGATACACCAATATCAACAAACACACCTAAACTAGGAATAACTTCTACAACCTTTACCCAATTCCAATCATGTGTTGTAATAATTGGTTCCTTCATTGTTGCTGAAATACGATTTTGGTGATCAAGGTATAAGAATACATCAATCGTATCGCCTTCTGCAATTTCTCCAGCTAATTCGTTTTTATGTAGGAAGATTTCTTCCTCTTCGTTTCCAACCATATATCCGATTTCCGTTTCGCGTAAAACAGTTACCTGTTCAATCGATCCTAATTGCAAATACATATTTTTTAATTCCCTTCTATATATATAAAGTTATCTTTTTTATCATTCCAAACAAAAGTTAATTATAACACGATTTTTCCTTTATTTGTCCAACTGCCCAAAATTCACTATAATTAAATAAAGACTTTATCTATAGGACTATATTACCCTACGGATGATCCGTCAAAACACTTAAGTTGCAACACTCTATCTAATCGATGTATTTTCCGCTATACTTTAATATGTATATTACATAGCCTATTTAGGTGCGTTAAAAGATAGAAATTTATTTGGAGGTGCTAACTATGGCAAAAGAGAGTTCTTTTGACATCGTTTCGAAAGTAGAATTACCTGAAGTAACAAACGCAATTAACATCGCATTAAAGGAAATCCAAAACCGATATGACTTTAAAGGTAGTAAAAGTGATATTAAATTAGAAAAAGAAGTACTTGTTTTAACTTCTGATGACGAGTTCAAATTAGACCAAGTAAAAGACGTTCTAATTGCTAAACTTGTAAAACGTAACGTTCCAATTAAAAACTTGGACTACGGAAAAGTTGAAACTGCATCTGGTAACACTGTTCGCCAACGTGCAACTCTGCAACAAGGTATCGATAAAGATAACGCGAAAAAAATCAACAACATCATTAAAGAAATGAAATTAAAAGTGAAAACACAAGTTCAAGATGACCAAGTACGCGTAACAGCGAAAAGCCGTGATGACTTACAAGCAGTAATCGCAGCCGTTCGCAGCGTTGACTTGCCAATCGACGTACAATTCATTAACTACCGCTAAAAAGAAACCTCCTCTATTCAGAGGAGGTTTTCTACTTATTACGAGCAACAATATATTGCTTTATCAAATGATTTTTCTGGAATATACACTTTATCATTTTCAATTTTGTATTTAATATTATTTCTCTTAAGAACCGCTGTATCGACAGAATGAACACTATCGCCCCACTGAACAAATTCCCCATCGTCACCGTTGGCCCAAAAATACAAACTTACGAATACGATAAGAAGACAAAAACATAGAGCGAACAACTTCTTTCTCCTCAAATATCTCACCTCATCTTGAACTGTAAACAGACTACCCAAAAGAAGAGTTACTCATTTCCGCCTCTTTTTAACCGCAATTAAAAAAGCAATAAATAATACGTTCACACCGACTATTAAGGAGATAAATAACCAATTCACACCTGTTTCTTCGCTAACTTTATAAACATTCGATTCTTCGCGCTTTAAAACAAGATAAAATTTTCCGTTTTCTTCTCTTATAATTTCGTCTTCTAACAATCCTCTTAACTCTTGTTTTTCACCAATTGTACTTACAGGTAAGGAAACTTTTTGTGTTTCTTTCGTATTATTAATCGCTACTAGTGTTACTTCATCTTTATACTTTCGTTTTAATATACTCATTCCATCTTTATCATATAGAAGTTCAAACGTACCACGTCGTAAAGATGGTCTCGTTTGTCTAATTTCACCTAACTTCGTTATGTGCTGCATAAACTTTTCATCAGATTTGAAATCCATTAATCGTCTATTATCTGGAGCATCTCCCCCATCTAATGCGATTTCAGTTCCGTAATAAAAATTCGGTATCCCCGGGGATGTTAATAAGTAAGTGATCGCTAGTTTTAAACGAGACGGCGGGTAATACATATTTTCTTTTGCAATACGCGCAAACCGCTTTGTTTCTTGATTATCTAAAAACGTAGCGAATTCCTCTTCTTTTCCGCTCACATCATATAAAGGTTTCACAGACATATCTACTTTTGAAAATGACTCTACTATTTTTTTATAGTACTCATTATCTTCCTTTGTCATAATGCGAAAATCTTTCTTTACCTTCTGCAAATCCTTTTGCACTTCATCCCAAAAAGTACGCGGCTTTTTTTCACTATGTATCACATAACTTCCGTCTAAATCGACTTCTTTTATCCACCATTTCATCGAGTCTATTAATCTTTGTTCATTTTCTTCATACGTAAATTGAAAGACAACTTTCATTCCTTTTTGATGAGCCTCATTTACAAGTTCTTTCACATCATTTTCTGTTCCGAAATGTTCATTTACTTTTTGAAAGTTTCGAACGCCTAATCCATCATACTTTTCACTTTCAAAAAGCGGTGAAAGCATAATAGTAGTAAATCCCATTTCTTTTATGTAGTCCAATCTTTTTATAATCCCTCTTATATCTCCGCCCTGATACTCTTCTAAATTACCAACGTCTAACTGTTTGTCATTTTTCGGTTCTCCGTTATTGAAGCGATCAATCATAATGGAATATATAACTTCATCTCGCCATTCCCTTTTTTCTTCCGCAAAAGTATGTACTGGTACAAACAAAATAACAGCTAAACAAAAACAAATGAATAGTTCCTTAGTCCATATTTTTTTCACACGCATCCCCCAAACTTCCAATTGTAAGAATATTATACCAATTATCAGAACAAATCGCATACGTTGATTTTATTCCTCCAAAATACCTAATGTTAGGTTTTCTAACATGAATTAAAAAGTTTTCTGAATTTTTAGTTGATTTTTCTTTTTATTTCGAATATGATATGAAACATAACAAGTAGATGTTATTTTTTCTAACATCATAGGAGGAGAGAGAATGAATACGGGAGATACAGTTTTTATTTTTGTAACTACAGTAATGGTCATGTTGATGACACCAGGATTAGCACTTTTTTACGGGGGTATGGTTCGCAGTAAAAACGTACTCAGCACGACCATGCACAGTTATAGCGCAATGGCTATCGTTTCGATTCAATGGATTGTTATCGGTTATTCTTTATCATTCGGACCAGATTGGCACGGACTTATCGGCAATCTCGATTGGTTCGGTTTAAACGGAGTTACCTACGCACCAAACCCAGACTACTCATCTACTATTCCTCACAATTTATTTATGATGTTCCAACTCATGTTCGCTATTTTAACTCCCGCTTTAATTTCAGGTGCATTCGCTGAAAGAATGCGATTTTCTGCCTTTCTTATTTTTATCCTTCTTTGGACAACAATCGTTTACAATCCTGTCGCTCATTGGGTATGGGGCGTTGGTGGATGGCTGAGAGAACTTGGGGCGCTCGACTTCGCTGGCGGTAATGTCGTTCATATCACATCTGGCGTCGCTGGTCTTGTATTAGCTATTTTCCTAGGAAAACGAAAAAACATAAGCGGTACCTCTCCTCACCATTTACCATTTACAATGTTAGGCGCAGGCTTACTCTGGTTCGGCTGGTTCGGTTTTAACGTCGGTAGTGCATTATCTTTAAATGACGTAGCTTTAACTGCATTTATTAATACAAATATAGCCGCGGCTGCCTCAGCTCTAACTTGGATGCTTTCTGAATGGTTCTTCCAATCGAAGCCGACTGCGATGGGAGCTGCTTGCGGGGTTGTTTCTGGTTTAGTCGCCATTACGCCGGCTTGTGGATTCGTTACACCTTTCTCCGCTCTTCTTATCGGAGCAATTGGCGGTATATTATGTTTCGGTGCTGTCTTCTTCTTAAAAAACAAATTCGGATACGACGATACACTCGATGCATTTGGATGCCACGGCATCGGAGGAACTTGGGGCGGTATTGCAACTGGACTATTTGCAACTACTACTGTAAACGGTGATGGCGCTAACGGATTATTTTACGGAAACGCCACTCTCCTTTTCAAACAACTTGTAGCAATCGGCGCAACATATGCATTCACGATCATAATGACGTACGCCATTATTAAAGCCATTAACTTCTTCCTCCCTGTTCGCGTCGATGAGCACGAAGAACAAATGGGGCTTGATATTTCGATGCACGGGGAGAAAGCTTATGAGTATACAGAGCGAGTGAACTAAAAAAGAGATGCAATCTATTAATAGTAGATTGCATCTCTTTTATCGCACTGATTAGCATACCCCATCCTGTATTCCCATAAATATATCGATCGTTTCTTTCAATATATCGATTTACCGACGAATTCCGACATAGCTAAAACGCAAAATACCCTGCATGATTTTACACAAAAAAGACGACCGTTTAACAGTCGTCTTTTCCTATTTACTTCGGAACATTCCCTACATACTGCGTAATATCAACATTTAACGCCCCTGCTAAACGCATTCCGTAGTCATGATCTGCGCGGAAGAAGTTGCAAATAGCTAGTAATTTCGTTTGCTCATTTACGCCTTTTAAGTCGTTTGTTAAGTTCGCAATTAAGTTGTCTTGCTCTTCTTTAGAGAATGAACGGTAACGCTCACCCGCTTGTTTGAAGTCATTTGGTTTGTCAATTTTTTCACGAGATACATAGCCTTCTACTTTCATAGTTGAATCGCGGTAAGTTGGGTCTTCAACTGGATTTTCAGTCTGACGGCTCGGTTCGTAGTTTATTGTAGATGGGTTTTGATCCACTTGCATCGCACCATCACGTTGTTGGTTACGAACAGCTGCGTATGGGCAGTTTACAGGAATTTGTAAATAGTTTGCACCAAGGCGATAACGCTGCGTATCTGGGTAAGAGAATAAACGACCTTGTAATAATTTATCTTCAGATGGTTCAATACCATTTACAGTTGCACTTGGAGTAAACGCCGCTTGTTCTACTTCCGCAAAGAAGTTTTTCGGGTTACGATTTAACGTCATTGTCCCTACTTCAATTAATGGGAAGCGATCTTCCGGCCATACTTTCGTTGGATCTAGTGGATCGAAATCTAAAGAGTCCGTTTCATCTAGTTGCATTACTTGTACGTGTAAATCCCATTTTGGATAGTTTCCTTTTTCGATTGCATCGAATAAGTCACGAGTTGCATGATTGAAGTCTTTACCTTGCACTTGCTCGACTTCTTTTGCACTTAAGTTACGCACAGCTTGCTGTGGTTTCCAATGATATTTAATGTAAACGATTTTACCTTCTTCATTAATCCATTTAAATGAATGTACGCCGAAACCTTCCATTTCACGGTAGTTTGCTGGTGTACCATAATCAGAAAATACCCATGTCATCATATGTGTAGATTCTGGAGTTAACGTCATGAAATCCCAGTAACGATCTGGTGTTTGAACATTTGTATCAGGTGCTGGCTTTAAAGAATGCACCATGTCAGGGAATTTAATGGCATCACGAATGAAGAAAACAGGTAAATGGTTACCTACGATATCGTAGTTTCCTTCTTCTGTATAGAATTTAACAGCGAACCCGCGCGGATCACGAGCTGTCTCCGGAGAACCTTGGCCATGAATAACCGTTGAAAAACGAACGAATACAGGTGTTTCAGTTCCTTCATTTTGTAAAAACGCTGCTTTCGTATATTGCTTCATGCTGTTTTTCGTTACGAATACACCGTGAGCACCTGCACCACGTGCATGCACAACACGCTCCGGAATACGTTCACGATCAAAGTGCGCAAGTTTTTCTACTAAATGATAGTCTTCTAACAATACCGGTCCACGACGACCAGCTGTACGAGAGTTTTGGTTATCTCCAACTGGAGCACCTTGGTTTGTTGTTAAGCGATTATTTGGATTCATCAAGGGGGATCCTCCTCTTTCTTTCCTAGTAATTATTATTTATTTAAAATTATTATAAATTAATTATTATTCAAAACTAAACCCTTGTCAACTATTTCCTTCATTTTTTGGAAACCATTTCAGCTAAACAATCGATAAATACAGATTGTACATTGGGCATATTCGGTCTAAAATATGCGGCATTTAATTCATCAGTTACAACTTTACATTCATAATCGTTGTCATATAAAGTGAAACTTTAATCAGTGGGGGTTCTGTTCATCCCCCACTGATTATTAGCCTTCACCAATCGGGCGTTTACGGGCAGTTGATCTCCCACCTAACTTCTTTGCTCCACCTGAATTTTGAGGTGGGAGTTTTACTGCCCACAAATAGCGGGATAAAACTTCTAAATCGAGCAATGTGTTTTAAACCTAAGTAACAAAAAAATTCATACTCTATAAACATTTTATTCACTGAATCTGTTAATTTATGCGCCTGCTCTTTCGTTATTTTCGCAAGCGGTGAAATTCCACCAATTGCTTTATATCGTCCGATTAAATTTTGGAGCGCTTCTTCAGACGGCTTACGCCCGTGACGCATGTGAGTATGCATCATCTATATAACACCTCAATTTTGGAAATGAGAATCTTTTTCAAGAACATTTGTTTCCAAGTATAACAAGTAATAATAAATACGTCAAAATAATAATTCTAAATAAATATTATTTCTAATATAATTTTTAATTTTATATGACAATTTATTTAATAAAAAAGCGACTTACATATATGTTGTAAGCCGCCCTTTCCCCTATTCTTTAATATTTACCCCATACTCTTTAAACCAAACATGAATTTGCGCTAAATGAGCTAAAAGTTGAGGACCTGTCATTAATTGCCCATACCAAGGTTTTTGAAATGCACTGCCGCCAGACTCGATCAATCCGCCCAATTGCTCTTTATCGAACAATTCATGCAAAATTGAGCCTTTATCCGTTAATAAATCTTGGAGCCATACTGTTACTGCTTTCGTATAGTGCGGATTATGTGTTTTCGGATACGGACTTTTCTTTCTATACAATATATCATTTGGAAGTAATCCTTCTAACGCCTTACGCAATAGACCTTTTTCGCGGTTTTTATACATTTTCATTTCCCAAGGAATATTCCACGCATATTCGACAAGTCGGTGGTCCGCAAACGGAACGCGTACTTCTAAGCTTGCCCCCATACTCATACGGTCTTTTCTGTCTAATAATGTTGTCATAAACCATACCATGTTTAAATAAAATAATTGTCGCCTCTTCGCTTCTAATGGGCTTTCTCCCTCTAAAATAGGAACTTCTTGAATGGATTCTTCATAGCGTTGTTGCACATATTGTTGTAAATTTAATTTATTTCTCCATTCTTTCTTTAGAAGTTGTTCACGCGCTTCTGTAGAACGCATCCACGGAAATGCACTTGATTGTAAATCATCTTCTCTATAAAACCACGGATAACCACCGAATATTTCATCTGCACATTCTCCAGATAAACCGACGACAAAATCTTGTTTTATTTCACGGCAAAACCATAATAATGACGAATCAATATCTGCCATACCAGGCAAATCACGAACGAGTACTGCTTCTGTTAAATACTGTGCCAGTTGTTCATTAGAAATGACGCAGCGATGGTGGATTGTTTGAAATGTCTCTGTCATTAAATTAATAAACGGAGCATCTGAATTCGGCTGAAACGCATTCGCTTTAAAGTATTTTTCGTTATCTTCATAGTCAACAGAATACGTGTGTAATTGCCCTTTTCCTGATCTTTCATACTCTTTTGCAGCTATTGCTGTTATAGCACTTGAATCTACACCGCCTGATAAAAAAGTGCATAGTGGTACGTCAGAAACTAATTGTCTCGTAATCGCATCTTGTAATAAAAAACGAGTTTTCTCTACTGTTTCTTCAAATGAATCTTCATGTTTTTTACTTTCCACATTCCAATATCTCCATATGCATAAACCGTCTTTTGAGAACGTCATTGCATGACCCGGGCGCAGTTCTTGAATACCAGCATATATACCGTGACCAGGTGTTCTAGATGGTCCAAGGCCGAATATTTCCGATAATCCTTCTAACGTTACTTCCGCCTTCACATCTGGATGCGCTAGTATCGCTTTTAACTCTGAACCAAATAATAATCGTCCGCTATCATATTTATAAAATAGCGGCTTCACACCTAATCTATCTCTTGCAATAAACACTTGTTCTTTCTGTTCATCCCATACTGCAAACGCATATATACCGTTTAAATGATCAACACATTCTTCTTTCCATTCAATATAAGAGGCCAATAGTACTTCTGTATCGGAATGCCCTTTAAATGTATATCCTCTTCTTAATAACTCTTTGCGAATATCTTCTGTATTGTAGAGCTCTCCGTTATAGCAAACTGCATAACTAGTTTCATCTTTCAAACAAGTCATGGGTTGTTTACCACCTTCAGGATCTACAACGATTAACCGTTTATGCCCAAATGCAACGTTCCCTTTAATCCAAACTTTATTATCATCTGGACCGCGTTTCGCTAGCGTTTCCGCCATCTTCGTCACGATGTCCCTTTCCCCTTCTAATGAGCGTTTATAATCCACCCATCCTGTAATCCCGCACATAAGAATCATCCTTCCTAATCTAATATCTGTTTCTGAACGTGCAGTAATCCCCACCCTATGAGTGCGGATACATAAAAACAACAAACTTGACGATAACTAACTATCCATATATGGAATAGCAGTTTCACAGTGTAAAGCGTGTTTTATTGTATGCCCATCTCTCTTTAGGTGTGTCTAGTTATAAAGAACGTACGAACTGTCTATAACAAGAATAACTATTTCTATAAAAGGAGAAATGAACTATGGTACAACGCAAACATATTTTGTATAACCAACCGCGCGCTCATACAGTCGGTAATGTCGAATATATAAACAATGAATGGGTATTCTTTGATGATGAAAATGATGAAGCCTTTATATTAGAAGATATTATCCAAGATGGATTTGAACTTTTGTATAACAACAATTGGCTACCAGCCCGTTTCTATGAACACGATGTATTGCAAATCGCCAACGAACAGCACCATTTGCAAAACGGGGAAATGATACGAATTCGAAAAAAATTACTTCTTAGCTATCATGAATGGCTTGAGGAGTTACCTGACTCTGTCTTTACATTATTAACCGAATCATTGCAATCGCTTAATTACTCTTTATATGATTGCATGTATTGTCATAATTATTTATCATTCTTACCGAAAGATGAAGCAGGCGAAGGAGTAAATATTCTTTTGTTCGATAACGACGAAATGATCTGTACACTGCAGCATCATTTCGTACGCCACTCTTCCTCTCATAAAAATATTTTGCGATTTACGAAAGTAAACGGAGAAGAGTTGCATCTCGATGCAACATAAAATAAAAACCACCTTATCTCTCAAATATTTGAGATCATAAGGTGGTTTTATTTTTTATTAGAATACTTGCCAGCCAATCGGCAATTTTAAACCAAGATAAAATACTGCTACTAGCGCGATAATAAATAGTCCCCAAACTGCCCCTGTTGCCTTGTTCTTGCTCATTTTCACAAGAACCATTTCCATTCCAGCGATTACTAATATACCAGCTAGCATTTTTAGACCGTACCACATGTGATAGCTCTTATCGACTATAGTTTGATCTAGGTATAACCAAACGCCTGTCACAATAATGATAATGTACATAAGGCGAAGCCCCATATGTACACCTTTACCTTTTCTTCCTGCTGAATAAAGTGAATACGCAACGAAGAATAAAATTAATCCTAACGCCCATGCTGTAATATGCATATGTACCATCGTATCCCTGCCTCCTCTTTTCACACTTTTTCACTCTATATGATAACATGTTCATTTATTTTCAGGAAATGTTTCGCTTTTTTATATTTAAATGATATAATATTTAGAGTATTTACAAACTTCTTGTAATAACAAAAGGGGGAACAATCATGATTCAAACTAAGGATATTATCGAACTTACAGACACATACGGGGCAAATAACTACCATCCACTTCCAATCGTTATTTCTAAAGCAGAAGGCGTTTGGGTAGAAGATCCTGAAGGAAACCGCTATATGGACTTATTAAGTGCATATTCTGCAGTAAACCAAGGTCATCGTCATCCAAAAATCATTAACGCTTTAATTGACCAAGCTAATCGAGTTACGTTAACTTCTCGTGCTTTCCATAGCGATCAATTAGGTCCTTGGTACGAAAAAGTTGCGAAACTAACAAATAAAAATATGGTACTTCCTATGAATACAGGCGCAGAGGCTGTTGAAACTGCAATTAAAACAGCTCGTCGCTGGGCTTACGATGTGAAAAAGGTAGAGGCAAACCGTGCAGAAATCATCGTTTGTGAAGATAACTTCCACGGACGTACAATGGGTGCTGTTTCTATGTCATCAAACGAAGAGTACAAGCGCGGCTTCGGTCCAATGCTTCCTGGCATTATTGTAATTCCTTACGGTGATTTAGAAGCGTTAAAAGCTGCGATTACACCAAATACAGCTGCATTCATTTTAGAGCCAATCCAAGGTGAAGCAGGAATTAACATTCCACCAGCTGGTTTCTTAACAGAAGCTTTTGAAGTATGTAAAAAAGAAAACGTTTTATTCGTAGCAGATGAAATCCAAACAGGCTTAGGCCGTACTGGTAAAGTATTTGCTTGCGACTGGGACAATGTAACTCCTGACATGTACATACTTGGTAAAGCACTTGGCGGCGGCGTATTCCCAATCTCTTGTGTTGCAGCAAACAGCGACATTTTAGGCGTATTCGAGCCAGGTTCTCACGGTTCTACATTCGGTGGTAATCCACTTGCATGTGCTGTTTCTATCGCATCTCTTGAAGTATTAGAAGAAGAAAAATTAACAGAGCGTTCTCTTCAATTAGGAGAAAAACTAGTTGGGCAATTAAAAGAAATTGATAACCCAATGATTACTGACATTCGCGGTAAAGGTTTATTCATCGGCATCGAATTAAACGAGCCAGCTCGTCCTTACTGTGAACAACTAAAAGCAGCTGGTCTATTATGTAAAGAAACACACGAAAACGTAATTCGTATTGCACCACCTCTAGTAATCTCTGAAGAAGATTTAGAGTGGGCATTCCAAAAAATTAAAGCTGTACTATCTTAATCGTAGTGAGGTTGTCCTAAATATAGGACAACCTCTTTCTTTTTTTAGTAATTTACCGTAAAATAAAGTTGAATAATCTGTTTTTTTTGCAAAAGGGGGGTAACTGCATGCTATTGAAATACGGTAAACACATTAACTATTTAGCTACAATTTTTATTTCTATGACATTCATCGGCTTCATATTATCTACAACTTTACTCAGTCATTATTCAACTCCTAATACATTCACACTACTTAAAACATTATTTTGGACTGCTGTTTTCCTTACAATTATCGGTTTTGGCCGTGAGAGAAGCGCACTTGCAGTTATGCTAATTGGAATTTGCACTTTAGCATTAATCGGATTGTATATTTTCGCCATTATAGATTACTCCGTTAATCCACGCCCATAGAAAAGAGCTATCTTTTCACAAGATAGCTCTTTTTTCATTTCACTATATTTCTTAGCGTACCAATTCCCTCTACTGTAACAACAACTTCATCACCAGCATGCAAAAACTTCGGTGGTGTAAAACCTTTACCAACACCAGCTGGCGTCCCTGTTGCAATGATATCTCCTGGCTCTAATGTCATACCTTTACTTATAGTTGAAATAATTTCTTCTACTGAAAAAATCATTTCTCTCGTATTTGAAGTTTGCCTTACTTCTCCATTTACCACTGTTTCAATGTGTAATTCATTCGGCGTTCTAACCATCGATTTATGAATTAAATACGGTCCCATCGGACAAAATGTATCGAAACTTTTCCCTAGGAAAAATTGTTTATGTTTTCTTTGAATATCCCGAGCAGTTACATCATTTATAACTGTATATCCAAAAACATGATCAAGAGCTTTTTCTATTTTTATTTGTTTCCCTCGTTTACCGATAACGATTGCTAGTTCACCTTCGTAATCAAGTTCATTCGTTGCGTGAGGGTGACCATTAATTTGCTCATCAATTCCGATCACTGTTGTTGGCGCCTTTGTAAAAATCATTATATTTTCAGGGATAGACTCTTCTCCGCCCATTTCTACCGCATGCTCACGATAGTTCTTTCCAACACAAAGAATATTTTTTCTCGGCCTTGGAATCGGTGCTAATATTTTCACCTCTGCTAACGGATAATACGCCGATCCCGCATTTTCCTTCGCCCAATTTACAATGTCGCATACTTTCTCAAGACATTCGCTTCCTCTTTCAATACACTCTAACATGGTAATAGGGATAGTAACCTTTTCCCCTTTTTGTCTTTGCGCTTCTCTTAAATGTAATACTTTTTCTTCCTCTTCATCCACAATACCTACAAATACCTTTTCTTCTTTCTTCGCCGTTACAAAACGCAACATTTCCACTCTCCATCCTAAAACTCATACCCTTTAATTGTATTCGCATCCTTAAAAAAAAAACCTTCTCCCGCACGCTAATTTTTACAATATTCCTCCCTCCTTATATTCGTTCCTCATCCGTTATTTGACATAAAATGTAGAAATTATACTTTTTTTAGCGAAGATGTTTCTTTTTTATGGAATTTTTGTATAATATGTACTACATATATACATAAAATTTATTGAGAGATGGAGCCGATTTCAATGTTTGAGCAAGCTATCGAAAAAAAACGCGAAAAAATGATCTATTTTGCTGAACGCTACGGAATGACTTCTCAAAAAACAGTAGATTGTAGCCAAGAACTGGACAGGCTCTTAAATGTTGTTTGGCCTATACATACAGATTGCACACATACTCAAATGTTCGAAACACATACGCAATAACGTATGTGTTTCTTTTATTTCAAAAAAATACACATTTTATTGAAAACGCCCATACAATAGTAGAAAAGAAAATTTTAAAAATGAAAGGTGTTTTGTATGCCAGCTATGGTCGGACATATTCGTATCGTTAATATTGGATCAAGTGGTATTTTTCATATTGGAGATGTATTTGCGATTAGGCCTATTAGTTATTCACGCGCTTTTGCCGGAGCAGGTTCATTTAATGTTGGGGATAACGTCTCTGTCTACAATTATCAAAGCTCAACGACTGTCAATGATTCAGATGTAATTGATCAAGCAATAATCGGTTCGAACTAAAGGAGGCGATTGCATTGAATTTTTATGTGAACCAAAGTATCATCATTAACAGCATTAAAATCGATAGCATTACGACCTCTTCCGTTTTTCAAATTGGAACTGCAGGTAGTATTAAGGCTCTTTCTAAATTCTCAAATACTGGCGGATTTACAGAACCTCTTCGCCCTTTACATGCGAAAGGACAAATTATTTCTATTAAACCTTCAACTAGTTCTTCTTAGACCACCATTATCATAAATATATAGCAGGAATATACCCTCCCTATTGAAAAGGAGGTTTCACAAAATGAATCAAGATATATACACTTACCTACACCAACTTCAGCAAGCTCTCCAAATACAGCAGCAAACTATTCTAAATCTTGAAGAGCAAGTTCGCCTACTACAAGAAGAGCTTAATGAGTTAAAAAGTCGTCCCTCCTCTTCTATAGGAAAAGTGGAATATAAATTCGATCAATTAAAAGTAGAAAATTTAAACGGCACTTTAAATATTGGCTTGAATCCATTTTCAACAAAAGAGCAACAAATTGAAGATTTTCAAGTAGATACAGAAACACTAAAAGTAAATCCTGAAACAGAAATAAATCCAGACTTTTATCAAGGTATCCTTCAAGAAATGCATCGCTATTTAGATGAAGAAGCATATAGTCGCATTCTCCATTTTGAACAAGAAGAGAGAACGCCGCTTGATGAGATGTATCGACAAATGATGGTGGATGACATAAAAAAACAGATGGAACATAGACTTCCATATTATTTATCACAAGTTCAATCGTATGAGGGTATTTCCTCAGATCCCGATTATTTACGAGACGTCATTATTCAAGCAATGAAACAAGATATTGACAAAGCCTTTCTTTCCTTTATTCAACACATACCGGGCAATTTTCGAAAGGAGTAAGTATGTATGAATTTAAATGTTGTGAACCGCGAGTTAAAAGTAGGGCAGATTAAAATGACCGGGGTTTCTTCTTCCGCATTATTTTTAATTGGAGATGCAAACCTTCTCATCCTTTCTTCTATTCTTGATACGCCATTCGAATCCGTTACAGAGGGGCCATTTGTACCATTAGTAACAGATGTCCCTCCGACTCCAGGTTGAGGTGAGGAAAAATTATGCTCCGTCATATTTCAGTTGTACAAAATGTTTCTATCATTTCTATGGGGGTTGCAGCCGTCTTTCAAGTCGGGGATGCTAATCAAATAGAATTAAAAAATAGAGCACTTATCGTTCATCGAGAAATCCCTTGTTATATAAAAGGTGAAGGTCGTTTTGATGCGTTTGAAATCTTTACAGATGAATACATTACAATTCCAAAGCGAACAACAGATGTAAAAATGAATATTGTAAATGAGTGCCCTTTTATTGAAGTAAATGATGTTCACTTGCGAACAATTTTAAATTCCGCGTGCTTCCAAATCGGCAATGTTGACTATGTTTTTAATAATTCTCGCACGCTACAAATCCGCCAATTTATTACTGATGAACCTTCCTCTAAATAATTCATATAGTAATTAAAAAGCTTAGTAAAGTAGGTGGATGGTATGCCTTCGGTTGTAGGAAATCTTGTCGTTCAAAACAGTAACGGCTCTTTCAACTTAGGAGATTTTTATAACGTGTCTCCGAAAGAAAATACGAAAGCTTATAACGGATCTGGGGCTTCCAATGTCGGATTTGTCGTCAACACTTTTAGCGGCGTTAGCGCAACAAATACATTTGATTCTGATGTAGCAGACCAAGATCAAATTGGAACAGCGTAAAAAAGAAACAGCCTTAGCTCTATATTGTGTAGAGCTAGGGCTGTTTCTTCTATTAAAGATAACTTTAATTCAAGCTTATATTCTTTTAATATAGCATTTTCCCTTCTTTATATGCATTTTGATATGTCTCATCATTTATCTGTGTAACATCAGTATGGAACAGTTCCTCCCTAACAGCATCGAATAACTCCTTACATATGTTAGGAAATTCACTTTCCCATCTTTCTCTTTCATCCAACTCCATCAGTGATTCAACAATAACAAGATAAATATTCGGAAATTTCCTCTCAATCTTAGGAGCGTACTTTAGAAATCCCTTTAAATACATATCAAAATGATGACAATCATACTCCTGAGTGCCTGTATAAAATGGAAATCCACTTTCATCTTTCCACTCTAGGAGAATTCCCCAAAATGCTAACAATGAACCTGATCGATATCTCAATTTACTATCATTAAAGTGTTTATAATAAGGGTATAACAATCTATCGCACCAATCTAAATCGATCATACCACCCATATCTTTTATTTCATTACGTAATAAATCTAATTTCTCTTTAATGGGATCCATGCACATTCCCCTTCAATTGTTTATTTCCACACAGATATATACCTCTTATGATATTTACTCTCTTTATAAAATGAAAATAAATTTATTATATTTTAAAAGCTCAAACAAGCACAACCCCGTTCTAAATTTAGGACGGGGTTAAATTTATAGCAATAAAGTCATTTGAAAATCTAAGTTTCATTCAAAAAATAGCGTCCTTTTCTAGAATAAAGGAATAGATGTATTTATACAAAAGTTGAATATTTTACAGAATTTCAGAATCCTAATTTTTAGCACCTTACATATTTACGTTTGAACCCGAGTCTTCCTCTATCAAGTTCTTTATGAATACTTTCGTAAGCATTTAGAAAACTGCTTTTCTTATTGTCCCGTTTTAGTTCTACTATGCCTACTTCCTTTGCTGTTTCAACTGCCTTTTCATGTAGCGGCACATATGAAATCCCCACGGTGTTTAGAAAATTATTCATAGCAGATTTCGTTCGTTCTGGCGCATCTTGAATTGTATTTTTCACAACTTCTAGCATATTGGCAATCTTACTTTCGGAAAATTCATTGTCTTTTCGATTCCCTAAAAGCCAGCAGTAGCAACTCCATCCCGCTGACATTCTTAGTTCGTCACCACTTGCAATCCATTTATCAGCAACGTCTTGTGCAAAATCTGATTCTGATAAAGTTACTGCCACCACATAATCGGACAGCATATAAAAGTACGCCCCAGCCAGCCAACGATCAAAATCCGATTCATTCATAGCTTTTGGGTCTGCGATAATGCCTGCAAAGTACATCGCATCGTAGTTACCTGTGGCATACAGCTCTTCAGCTAAACTTTGATTTATTTTTATTTTCTTTGCAATTGGTTTCATAGCACCTGTAGCTACGCCAAAAAGTGGATCCTTTGCACCATTAGATATGTATATTTTTTTAGTTCGTTCCTTACCGAGCGTTTCAAGCTCTTGCATTACTGTTTCAAAATCCATCGTGTTGCACTTCCTTCCTTAATATTATAATCCATTCGCTTATATAAACTAATCATTAGTGAAGATGCTACTCCCCGCTACTAATTAGTTTTTCTTTATTTAAATGATAATCCCTTATCTTCTAAAGCCGTTCTCAATTTAGGTAAAGATGCTGGACCTATACCGTGCAGTTTCAAAACTTCTTTTTCACTGTACTTTGAAAGTTCTGCTTCAGTCGTTATTCCATGGTGCTCTAACGCTCGTCTTGCTGGTGCTGAAAGAAGAGAAAGAAATCCTTTTTTTGGCTTTCTCTCTTTCACACAGGTTGGGCAAGTTGGACAATCGCTACTTTTGTAGTACTCGTGTCCTTGATCACAAGTTCTTAACGTCGCCATAATCCATAACCCCTCTCTAAGCTCTATTCCTCAATATTTACAACATGATTCCCATCAAAGAAGTATAAACATTTCTCTTTCACAGGATGTTTTAAGCTTTTCTCGAGTGCTTTTGCATATAGTGAAAGCTGCACTTTGTATCGGTCTTCTAAAGTTGGTTTCGCTTGATCAAATCCGCCTGGGAACTTTCCTTCAATCGTATCTGTTTTAAAGTCGATTAAAGTAATTCCGTCTTCCTCTTCGATCATGCAGTCGATAACCCCTTGGACAAGTATTGTTTCGTCGCTCTTACCTTGCCAATCTTGATACGCCTCTTCTGCTGCAAGCATCATCGTAAATGGTACTTCGCGCTCAACACTTTTTGCTGCTAATACCCTTTTACCTAAGTCACTGTCAAAGAATGAAATTACCTTTTCAATCGCTATTTCTTCAGCTTGTTCAAATGTTAATAGTTCTTTATTTACCATTCTTGCAATTTGCTCTTGAAGAACTTCAATCGTAATTGGTTTCTTCAAATCTACATGCTGCATAACGGCATGGACTGCTGTCCCTCGCTCTGCGTACGTTAGTCCTTTTTTCTCCATAAAGCGTGGACGTGTTTTAATTGGTGCACGAAGTTTTTTAATAAAGGCGTTATCGCTACCTTCTTCAGATTGATAATTTCTCTTTATTTCTGTAACAGACTGTTTCGCACGGTGAGATGTTGCGTCCTCATACCCGTATTTCCACATTAATCTGTCGTACACTTCTTCTTTCCGTTCACTTTCTAACGGAACAGCTTTTTTATCGCGAAGCGCTTCTAATAACTCTTGTTTCTCTTCTTGAACTGGTTCTGGTGCAAGTAGATCTTTTCCTTCAACAACTTCTACTTTCCAGCTAGCACTATATTCATAAATTTCACCTGGAATATTTCCTTGTCCTAATTCAAGCAGCATTTCACTATCACGGTGTCTATATAATGAAGGTGCAATCCAGTCTAAATAACATGACGCTCCGGCACGTATATGGTCTGGTAATAACCATTCACTATGCTCTCTTGCATCGAGCCATTTTTCCATTTCTTTATTTGCATCTTTAACCGTTCCAATTAAAATTAACTTCTCTTTTGCACGTGTTAACGCTACGTATAGTACGCGCATTTCTTCCGCAATTAATTCCATCTTCATTTTACGCTTAATCGCTAGTTGCGATAATGTCGTATATTTAATTCGTTTACGAGGATCGATAAATTGTGAACCGAAACCGAAATCTTTATGAAGTAAGAAACGCTTCATTAAATCTTGTGTATTAAAACGGCGACCAAGTCCAGCTACAAATACGACTGGGAACTCTAGCCCTTTACTTTTATGAATCGTCATAATGCGAACAACATCTTCTTGTTCTCCAAGAGCTCTCGCCGTTCCCATATCATCTCCGCGTTCTAAAATACGCTCAATAAAACGTAAGAAGCGGAATAATCCTCTAAACGATGTTGCTTCATATTGTCTTGCGCGGTCATATAGTACGCGTAAGTTTGCCTGCCTTTGCTTTCCGGCTGGTAAACCGCCGACAAAGTCGTAATAGCCTGTCTCACCATACACTTTCCAAATTAAATCGGAAAGCGATTGTTGACGCGCAAATTCACGCCACCCTTGCAGTAAGTTATAAAACCACTCTAATTTATCATGCAGTTCTTGTTCTTCTTCAAGCGGCGCTCCCTTTAAGAATGAGCTCATCACTTCATAAAACGAGCCTTTCTTTCCGTGAGCACGAAGCGTCGCAAGTTCTTCGTCGTTTAGTCCAACGATCGGTGAACGAAGTACAGCTGCAAGCGGAATATCTTGCACCGGATTATCAATAACGCGGAATACGTTCATCATAATATTTACTTCTGTCGCTTCAAAGTAACCAGTCGCAAGGTCAGCATATACTGGAATTCCTTGTAGTTTTAACTCTTCCATAATTTGCGGCGCCCATGGCATGGAGCGAAGTAAAATAACGAAATCACGGTATTGTACAGGGCGCATACTATCCGTTTTACGATCATACACTTCATAATCTGAATCAACCATCGCTTTAATACGCTGCGCCATAAGACGAGCTTCAAGCTGCGCTTTTTCTACTTCGGCACCTTCTTCACCGTCTTGCACTTCTTCCTCAGTTTGCTGAATGCATAGTAGTTCTGCCGCTACATCTTCACCTGCTGGATAGCTAGCACCTAGCTTTAATTCAGCGTCAGCATCATAATCGATTTCTCCGACTTCTTCGCCCATAATTTGTTTGAAGATAAAGTTCGTACCTGCTAGCACTTCATGACGGCTACGGAAGTTTTTCGCTAAGTCAATCTTCATTCCGCCGTCCAATCCTTCTTGTGTGAAACGTTTATATTTTCCTAAGAATAAACCAGGCTCTGCTAGTCGGAAACGATAGATTGACTGTTTTACGTCACCAACCATGAACAAGTTTCCTTCACTCTCAGAATCTTTCGTTACAAATTTAATAATTGATTCCTGTACGAAATTCGTATCTTGATATTCATCGACTAGTACTTCAGCAAATTTATTACGATATTGAAGTGCTACTGCTGACGGCTTCATTTCACCGTCTTCACTTTGCTCACTTAAAATTTGCAAACAGAAATGCTCTAAATCTGTGAAATCGACCATTCCTTTATCTCGCTTAATCGCTTGGAAACGCTCTGTAAATACTTTTACAAGCTTCACGAGTTTTTCTAATACAGGATGCATATCTTGAAAATCTCGTAAGAAACTTTCAGGTCTGCGGCTAAATAGCTCTTCCTGTAATTTCTTCACTTCATCTTTCGCTTTATTACGAAGAGAATCTACTTGTTTTACAACATCTTCATTGTAATCACTTTTCTTAATACGCTTTAATGTTTGCCACGATACATTTTGCATCGCTTCATAAACGCTTGTCCACGACCCACGAGCTGCTGATGATAACATTCCAAGTAAAGCTAAATCCGCTTGTAAAGTTTCAACGCGAGGCGCTGGACCATCAGGAAGCATTGCGAGTTCAGTCGCCTTACGAATATGCTTTTCCGCTGTTTCAAGCTGAAACTTCACATCTTCTAATAAGTAAGAAGCGTACACTAAATCTTCAATCGTCTTTCCTTCAACGTCGTATGCTTCTACTAATTTATCAAGCCACTTCTCCGGGTTTGGATGTGCTCTTGATTCTGTATGAAGCGCTAAAATCATTCGTTGTAAGTCATCGTCACTACGGTCACTCGTATAACGATCAACTAATTCAAAGAAAATACTATTATCTTCGATTCCATATTCTTCTTCTAATATGTCATCTAGCACTTCTTCTTTTAATAACTCATTTTCTGTTTGGTTCCCAATACGAAAACGAGGATCGACATCAAGCATGTAATAATATCCTCTAATAACTTGTAAACAAAATGAATGAATGGTAGAAATGGAAGCTTTATTTAATAAGCTAAGCTGCTTTCTTATATGCTGTGAACCTGTCCCATCAATTAATACTTTTTCTAACGCTTCCCCAATTCGATTTTTCATTTCTTGCGCCGCTGCATTCGTAAATGTTACAACGAGCAGGCGGTCGACATCGACTGGATTTTCTTCACTTATAATCTTTTTAATAATACGTTCAACTAATACTGCTGTTTTCCCTGATCCAGCTGCCGCTGCGACTAAAATATCACGTCCGTTCGCTACAACCGCTTTCCACTGGTCATCTGTCCATTGACTACCTTCTGGTTTCTGAGGCCAATTTTCTATCATTCTCCGCCAACCTCCTCTCTAATTTTCTCCATTGCTTCGCTATCTTTCATATCTTTTAACGTACGGAATTGGTTATCTTCAAGTGATTCATCAAATTGACAAACCGATTTGAAGTTACAGAACGTACATGCCGCTTTATTCCCCTTTTTGTAAGGAGCAATATCGATAACACCTTCTGTAATGTCTTTTCCGATATTTTCAAACGAGTGGTGTACATATTTTTGAAGTACGTTAAACTCTTGTTCACTTGCAATGCTAGAACGCGCACTAAAACTACCATCTTTTTTCAGACCAGCAGAAATAATATCAGAGCTTCCTGTTGAAAGTTTATTATCCATTAAACGAACAACGTCAGCATCTCCTAGTACGAGCCCTTTCATTTTAAATTTCTTTAAAATTTCTTTCTCAATTTCTTCTTCAGATGCATCGCCTTTCATCTCAACAATCGGGTTATGAATATGGAAATACAATACACCCGCCGGTGATGCAGTACTGCCCTTTTTCATCCACGTATGTGCATTTGAAGTAACAACATCTAAATACGTTAACATTTGAAGTGCGAGTCCGTAATACACTTCTGTTAAATCTAACGCTTTCGAACTTGATTTATAATCAATAATACGAAGGAACGTACCACTCTCATCTTCCGCCTTATCAACACGGTCAATACGGCCAACTACTTCCATCTTCACACCATTTGGCAACGCAAATTCCATTGGCGGAAGCGATCCAGCCCCGCCCATACCGAATGGTACTTCTAAATCAACTGGTACAAAGCCACTCGACTTCGCATGTTCACGAAGAATAAGTGATGTACGGAAAATGATTTGTTGTAGTTTTTGTTTTAAATAGAAATGACGGTTTGAACTTAATAAAATTTGTCTTTGTAATAATGGTGCAATTTCTTCTATTACTAAAGCAGAAAGGTGCTCACACTCTTTTATTGATAAATCCGCCCAAGTACGATTTTCACGTAATAGCTTGTCTGCAATTCTCTTCAG
The DNA here is from genome assembly GCF_042136375.2 of Bacillus altaicus. Classification (NCBI taxonomy): domain Bacteria; kingdom Bacillati; phylum Bacillota; class Bacilli; order Caryophanales; family Bacillaceae; genus Bacillus; species Bacillus altaicus. The sequence goes on from NZ_CM143394.1 coordinate 4,313,764, forward strand.
CGCTGCATGGAATAACTCACCGATATCTGGCGCATCAAGTTTGAAAATATCACGCTCTCTTAGCGATAAACCGTGCTGAGCAAAATGAGCGTACGCACAGCGATTAAATAGTTCCATACGAGAAACGCTTCCCTTAATTGTATCTCCATATAAATCCCTACTTACATCTGTACTTAGTTTCTGTGCACGATTTCGGTAGAATAAACTCGATAACACGCGGCTACTTTTTTGCTTCCATTCATCTGAAGTAACGTAGAAGTTATATACGTCCCACCAAAAGTCTAAATTGCCTTCAAATCCGTAGCGCTTCCACGTTTGCAGTTGCTGCATGACGTAAGACAAAGTTACTTCTGGCGTTGCTACATATGAGATTTGTTCCGAACGCGATAAGTCATTTACATCATTCGTAATAAACGATTCTTTCACATCAGGGAACATTCTTTTTATTTTCTTAATAAAACTAGAAGCAAGTAACGTCTTTCCTTCTTCATCCGCAAGCGGACAGGAAATGTATAACTTCTCAGATGCTCTCGTCACCATTTGATACATAACGAACTGTTCTTCTAATAAAGTTTGTCTCGTCGTTGGTGCTAATTCGATACCTGCAGCGGTGAGAACATTTCTTTCCTCATCAGAAAGCATACCTTCATCCATAGGCGCTGCTGGAATCACACCTTCATTTACGCCGATAATGAACGTCGCTTTAATATCTGATAATCTAGAATGATCAATATTAGCAACTAACACTTGATCTAGTGACGGCGGAATGTTCGCAAATTGAAGCACCTCAAGACCTGTCGTCATTACATCAGTAAACATAGACAGGGACATCTTCTCTTCGCCAAGCATCTCAACGAACGTATCAAGAAGGCTCATCACTTCTTCCCATACTTGCTCATGGTCTGTCGCAAATAAGAAATCTCCGCTTTCTTCTGCACGAATACGTAATGCTTCTAGTTTTTTCGGAACGTCAAGCTCCTCTAAAAATAAATATACCGCTTCGCACATTTGCATAACTGTTCCAGCACGCTTCAGTCTTTTTTGCATACGAATAACTGGCGTTCTTACAACGTCGCGAAGTCGATTTATTTTCTCTTCCATTTCACGCTCACTGTCTGTTATCATTTCGCTCGCATCATCAAGAGAACGATAACGACGATACATCCACGGATCTTCAGAAGTCCATCTCTTCCCTTGTACACCGTACGCTAAACAGTAGTTTTCGAACTCATCCATCTCTTCGCGCATCGCTTCTTTTCTTACGTCTAGTGGATATAAAAGTTCTGTTTTCACACAGCGGAACACTGCATCATAACGCCAATTCCCGCTAATAATCTCTAAAGCCGAACGAATACATTCTACTAGCGGATGATGTGACATCGGGCGTTTTTCATCGATGAAATGCGGGATATTATAATCCGTAAATAACGTTCGCATTACATCGTAATAACTTTCTCCGTTACGAAGAAGGACTGCGATATCTCGGTAACGATAGTCTTCAGTCGCCACAAGTCTTCGAATTTCACGAGCAACACCTTCTACTTCAGCTCGTAAATTAGCTGCTGTACTAATTGTCACACTCGCTTCACCGTGAAACTTTTCATTTGGACGCGCTTCATAATGCATTTCTAAATGCGCTAATGCTTGCGAATGAAAACGCGGCTGTCCCATAAGTGGAATTGTTTTTTCAACTTCTATTTTCTCTTCACGCGCTACTTGTTTTATTCTTTCATACGTTAACGTCGTTTCATAAAATAAATCTAGTTCATTCACTGGCTGCGCTAACGTTTTTTCATCTATCGTTAATGTTATTGTTACTCTAGTTCCTAATCTCATTAGCCCTCTAACAATTTCTAGCTCTTGAGGAGAAAATGAATGGAATCCATCTATATAAATTTCCGCGCCTTTTACATACTCAGAGTCTGAAAGCTTCTCAATTAATAATTGTAAGTAGTCTTCTGAATCTAAATATTTTCCGATTAAAGCACGTTCAAAATCATCATATAGTAACTGTAAATCATACACTTTATTCGCTAGTAGCTTTTGCTCTGCACTACTGCTATGCGCGTCTAATTGTTGCCACATTTCATATACGTTAGACGGCGTCACATTGTAACGTTTAAACTCCGCAATCATACTACCAAGATGTTCAAAGAAGCCGTTTTGCTCCGCTGCTTTTTGAAACACAGATAGCCCATCTTTACGAGATTCTACAATTTTACGAAGCAACATATGTACACCAGCTTCATCAATATGAAGACGACTCGCTCCGCCAACTTCTTGCAGCACCTTCCACGCTAATCGCGAAAAACTAAAAACTTGTGCCCGAATAGAACCTCTTACATCTTCGCTCCCAATTAACGCCTGCTGCGTTTGGAATGTCATCTGTTCTGGCACAAGATATAATATTGTTTTCCCTCTTGGGCGCTGCTTTAACTCTTCTTGCACTTCGTGTAAACAAAGTGTACTTTTTCCACTTCCAGCTCTACCAATCACAAATCGAAGTGACATGTAACCCCACCTTTCACTTACATAACGAACGTTAGTTTGCTACCATAATTGTATTATAGGACACGAAAAAAGACAAACTGAGCTGTTTGTCTTTTCCTATACTTCATTTTATTATATCAGCCTTTTGAAAAATTCGTTTGTACCTCTCGAATCGGCCAATATCGTAAATCAACTTTACCGACAACTGTATCAGCTTTCACAAAGCCAAAGTGCCTACTATCCCAGCTACCAAGGCGGTTGTCACCAACTACAAAAATAGAACCAGGTGGTACAAACTTTTCTTCCGTTAACTCTTCTAGTTTAAAATCGCCTGTTAATTGCCGTCCATTTGTCTCTTTCTTATACGTCTCTAAATAAGGTTCCTCCACGAATTGTCCGTTTATATATAGTTTATCATGCTTATATTCGATATGATCCCCAGGTAAACCGATAATCCGCTTTACATAGTCCTCTTTTTTATTCGCATGAAAAACGACGACATCAAATCGATTCAAGTCCCCTACTTGATAACTCACCTTATTCACAACGAGCATATTTCCATCTTGCAATGTCGGCATCATTGACTTCCCCTCCACAACGTACGTTGAAAAGAAAAACGTTCGAAAAAATACAGCTAATAGTACACCAATTAAAATTGTTCTTATCCACTCTAGCCCTTCTTTTTTCAAAGTTTTCTTCATTCGCTTCTCCCCTCGCCCTTTAATAATGAAGCTTTTCTTTACAAAGAAGACTTTTCCTAATGTAGTTCTAACTTTACCTCAATTTTTTTACCGACATACCATAAAATAAAAATAACAACGCCAACAATAACCGATTTCACCGGCTTATGAATAAATGACACTAAATCATGACCGATATACGTTAAAATAAAGATCATCACAAGCTTTCCGAATGCTAATGCTAGTCCAAACTGTTTTACGCTAACGCGAGACAAACCAGCTACAACGTTTATAAGCGCAGATGGTGTAAACGGAAAACAAAATATAACAAAGATTGGCGCGAATCCTTTTCTTTCAATCCATCCCATCGCTTTTCGCACTCTCTCATGCTTATTTACAAAAGAAAAGAAACGACTTCGTCCAAAGCTGCGAATAATGAAAAATACAAGCATTGCACCAATTACTGACCCAAGCCATGAATAAAGAAAACCGAACCAAAAGCCAAATGCAACAGCATTCGCCAACACAAACACAATGAGTGGCAATGCTGGAATAAGCGCCTCTATCATCGGTAAGCCAATACCGAGAAGCGGTCCGAACGCACGATAACTTTCAACAATATGATCCATATTTTCTGGTGAAAAATATTCTTTGATCGTTTGAAAATCCATTCTACACTTTACCCCTTTACTCTAATTACTACCTCTACTGTATCATTGCTTAAATGAAAGAGGAAATGGTAGATACGACATATGGAGATGTATTTATTAAAGTTTCCATATCTTTCGTTAGAATTCCTTCCTTATCACGCTATGATAATCTTTCAATATTCGACAACGTTTGTTATACGTTTGTTTTTTTGAAGAGCAATATTTTTTGATGATTTTTTCGGTAAATGAAATTACATCGATGATTTTCTGAATACATCGATCACAATTTGATTTTTATCGGCGATTTTTCGAATTTATCGACTTTCCGACAAAAACGGACAAATAAAAAGGATGGGGGTCTCCCCATCCTCTCACACTTCGCTTTCCTTCACAAAATACACTTTCTCATATGCTGGTGTTAATTTAGATTCTTCATTTTTATCAATCTCTTTAAAGCAAGGATTCCCTTGTTTTTTCTTACGGTCTTCATATTCTGTCCGCAATTTCGCTGTACGATTTTGCTGATTTTCAAAGCTACTTTTTGACATTTCTAGTTTCACAGCGAAACCATTTATAAATCTAATAATAAGATTTCCATCTTTTAATTCTTTATTACCTTCAATATGAAAATGAGACAACCACGCACACTCTTTTCGAGAATAAGAATACGTAGGGAAAAAATAAAGTTGATCTGTCGGGCTAATTGCGATAGGAGCTTTATGTGTAATACGAGTTAACTCCTTCGTTCCTTCTTTTCTTCCAAAGAAACTAGAACCATGTTTCCGGCAACTTCTCTCTATAATATCGAGAGGCTTTTGAAATACGAAAAAAGAATCTTCCATTTCAACAATTCGCGTAACAACTTTCTTTTCTCCTAGAACAACAGGAAGTAAGGCCATTGTATTTTTGCTTATAACATAGTTTTCGACATAACGTTCTACTTTACTTTCCATAGTCTACTATCTGCTACTAAAAATATAGACACATGTATATCCTTAGAGTATGTAGTTTTTGCATGCTAAGAATATTTTTATCTATATCCACTCTTTTGTTAGTAACAGATTTTTCACCTCTCTTTTTTAAATTTTCGATCGCTGTTTAATTTCCCTTCTTCATTTCCCTTTTATAGTAGCATCTACGAAAAGGAAATGGTTTACATTCTACGATTCTTTACAAATACTTATAATAAATCAACCACACTATAAATCAATTGATAATAATATACAAATAATAAAGAAGTGAATTATATAAAAAGAGGATTCTATATACGAAAAAAGAATTTATATTATTTGTAATATGTTTAACATATTCTACTTTCCATATAATTACAGTGATTAATTTTGCTATAATTAAAATATAAATCAAATATACGGAGGTCTCTCATGGAAGAAAAGCAAGATCATCCAACAATTCAAATGAAAAATAGTAGCATTGTTATCGTAAAAAATTCAGCGAGTATTATATTCGGTTTATTTTTTATTTTACTGTTCTTCGCGAAGCCTTTTCGTAAATCTAAATGTCCAGAATGTAAGAAACGTGAAAAGAAAAAAGCTGTGAAAGAACACTAAAAGGCCTTCCTTTACGGAAAGCCTTTTTACATACTGATTATCAGTGCATATTCAACAAAAAAAGGATGGCATAAGCCATCCTTTTTTCTATAATAAACTATAAAATTATAGTTTGATTACGTTTTTAGCTTGAGGTCCACGGTTGCCATCTTCGATTTCGAAGCTAACTTTTTGGCCTTCTTCTAAAGATTTGAAACCGTCAGTTTCGATTGCAGAGAAATGTACGAATACATCGTTTTCGCCTGGAACTTCGATGAAACCGAAGCCTTTTTCGTTGTTAAACCATTTTACTTGTCCTGTAACTGTCATAATTATTTCCTCCTAAGAAAATACATTTTATTATTTAGTCTTCATGTATAAAAAAAGAATCCACACATTATCAAATTCGAAACATAAACTAGTTCTCACATACTTTTCCCCGTTTGTTTTCGGCATTTGATAATATATGGATTGCTTAATTTAATTATTCAACTGGTATTATCATAGCATACTTAAAATAGAATGTACAATCCTTTTTGAAAATAAAATTTCTAAATTTTAGTATTTCTTATACAATATAATCACACCTATTCTAATAAGGAGGCGTATATGGCAGAAATAATCCCTGAAAAAACATTAAAGAGAATTGAAAAAGATATTGAAAATAACAACCTTGGAAAAGCAAGAGATAGATTACACGGACTGATCGCTACTTATCCGAATGAATTAGAACTTAGAAAAAAACTCGGTGATATTTACTTTACATTACAATACCCAGAAATGGCTGGACGGTATTGGTATCTTGAAAAAGAGAAAACAGATGTTATGCACGCGGCATGTCTACAATTTGAACAATCGATGGGAAACGACTCTTATCATATTGTACGTGCTTTAAAATTCAAAGGAGATCATAACATTATTACAGGACTACACACCGAACATCCTTTACAGCCATTGCAGAAAAAAGTGGTAGAAGAACTAATTGATGATTATGAAGAAACATGGAAAGACAAACTATTTACATGGGGCTGTCTAGCATTATTCGCATTCCTTCTTTTTACTGCTATCGTTGGTATATTCACTATATTAGATTGGATATTTTAAATAGAAGCAAGTGCCTATAACAGGCACCTACTTCTATCATTATTTCGTAAACTGTTCTTCTTCCGTAGATCCTTTTAAAGCAGTCGTTGATGAAGTACCGCCCGTAATTACTTGTGCTACTTCATCAAAGTATCCTGTTCCTACTTCGCGTTGGTGGCGCGTTGCAGAGTAACCATCTTTTTCTGCTGCGAACTCTGCTTGTTGTAATTCAGAGTACGCTGCCATGCCGCGCTCTTTATAACCACGCGCTAATTCAAACATGCCGTAATTTAATGAATGGAATCCAGCAAGCGTTACGAACTGGAATTTATAACCGTACGATGCAATTTCCTTTTGGAAGCTTGCAATCGTTTTTTCATCTAGTTTTTGTTTCCAGTTAAATGAAGGAGAACAGTTGTAAGCAAGTAGCTTCCCTGGATATTTCTTATGAATTGCGTCTGCAAAGCGTTTTGCATCTTCTAAATTTGGCTCCGACGTTTCACACCAAACGAGATCTGCATACGGCGCATACGCTAAACCACGTGCAATTGCTTGATCAAGACCTGCTTTCGTACGATAAAACCCTTCTGGCGTTCTTTCACCTGTAATAAACTCTTGATCAACTGGATCGATATCGCTCGTAATTAAATCTGCAGCATCTGCATCTGTTCTTGCGACGATAATTGTTGGTACACCCATTACATCAGCAGCAAGACGTGCCGAAATTAAATTACGCACCGCTGTTTGCGTCGGTAATAATACTTTTCCGCCTAAATGCCCGCATTTTTTCTCTGAAGATAATTGGTCTTCAAAGTGCACGCCAGATGCACCCGCTTCAATCATCCCTTTCATTAATTCGAATACGTTTAACTGTCCACCGAACCCAGCTTCAGCATCTGCCACAATTGGGACGAAATAATCCGTATCACCGCTACCTTCCATATGCTGAATTTGATCAGCACGTTGAAGTGTTTGGTTAATTCGCTTTACAACAGCTGGTACACTGTTCGCTGGGTATAAGCTTTGGTCAGGATACATATGTCCAGAAAGGTTCGCATCTGCCGCTACTTGCCAACCGCTTAAATAAATTGCTTTTAATCCAGCCTTCACTTGTTGCATCGCTTGGTTTCCTGTTAATGCCCCAAGTGCATTAATATAATCTTCTGTATGAAGTGATTTCCAAAGCTTCTCTGCACCGCAGCGCGCTAACGTATGTTCAATATCAATCGATCCGCGCAGACGAATTACATCTTCAGCTGTATATGGACGTGTGATCCCTTTCCAGCGTGTATCTAATTCCCAGCTTTCTTGCAATTTATCAATTCTTTCGTTTTTCATATGTTCCATCCCCTTTTCTTGTTTCTTATAAAATTTCATAACCAGGTAATGTTAAAAACGGCATGAACTCATTATTACGAACAAGGTTTGTAAACAGTTTTGTAGCTTCTTCAAATCTCCCTTTCTTAAATGCTTCCTTACCAATCTCTCTTTCTATTTTTGCTAGTTCTTCTTCTTTCAATTCTTCCATCAATTTAAAAGTGATATCACGGCCATCACTTAGCTTCCCGCCCTCATGACGAATCCACTGCCATACTTGTGCTCTTGATATTTCCGCTGTTGCCGCATCTTCCATTAAGTTATAAATAGGAGCTGCTCCTCTCCCGCTTAACCAAGATGCAATATATTGAATACCGACATTAATATTCGTGCGAAGACCACCTTCTGTAATCGTTCCCATCGGTACTTTTAATAAATCCTTTTCTGTTACACGTATTTCTTCACGCTTTCTAAAAATTTGATTTGGCGTTTTCATTATGTGATTAAATACTTCCATTGCAACCGGTACAAGTCCCGGGTGGGCAACCCAAGTCCCGTCATGACCATCTAAAGCTTCGCGCTCCTTATCAGCACGCACTTTCTCGAAAGCCGCCTCATTTGCTTCTGGATCATTTTTAATTGGAATTTGCGCTGCCATTCCTCCGATTGCTGGCGCGTTACGACGATGACACGTTTGAATAACTTTCAAAGAATACGCGCGCATAAACGGCGCTGTCATCGTGACTTGCGCTCTATCCGGAAGTAAAAAAATATTATGATTACGGAAACTCTTTAAGAAACTAAATATATAATCCCATCGCCCGCAGTTTAAACCAGCAGAATGATCTCTTAGTTCATACAGAATTTCATCCATTTCAAATGAAGCGTGAATCGTTTCTATTAACACAGTCGCTTTAATCGTTCCATTCGGAATGCCGATATACTTTTGAGCAAATACGAAAACATCATTCCATAATCTTGCCTCTAAGTAACTTTCCATTTTCGGTAAGTAAAAGTACGGGCCACTTCCTTTTGCTAAAAGCACCTTCGCATTATGGAAAAAGTACAAGCCAAAATCTACTAAACTACCAGACATGTTCTTGCCGTCAACTTGCATATGTTTTTCTTCTAAATGCCACCCTCTCGGACGCACAATTAATACAGCTGTTTTACTATTTAAACGATATTCTTTTCCGTTTTCATTTTTATGTGAAATCGTTCCCTCACTCGCATCTCGTAAGTTAATTTGACCTTCGACAGCATTTCTCCAAGTTGGTGCATTCGAATCTTCAAAGTCTGCCATAAAAAGATGTGCTCCTGAATTTAAAGCATTAATGACCATCTTTCTATCCACCGGTCCAGTAATCTCCACGCGGCGATCCTCTAAATCTTTCGGAAGCTGAGCAATTGTCCAATCACCTTCACGTATGCTTTTTGTTTCCTCTAAAAACTTCGGAAACTCTCCCGCATCAATTCGTTTTTGTTTCTCCACACGCTTTTGTAAAAGTTCCGTGCGGCGTTCATTGAAATTTTCATGTAGTTCCTTTAAAAAACTAAGTGCCTCAGGTGTCAATATTTCGTTGTACGCTGGTAACATTTCTCCAACGAGTGTAACCCGTGAAGTTTGCGTCGACATATTAGCATCCCCTTCTCAAACTGTTTTATAACAGATTTAATTTTATGTTTTATATTATATAACAAATCTTCAGAAAAGGAAGTTTTTTTTGAAAATTAAATGTTTTTTTACAAAACTGTGTTTATTCATTATGATTTCAACGAAAAAAAGAGCCAGTGTTATATAACACTGGCTCTTTTTTATAAATTATTGTTGCTGATCATTTAAAATTGCTTTGTATAGGAACTGTGCATATTGTTCACGTGTTACTTTCATACCTGGTGCAAAGTTACCTGAACCATCACCTGCTGAAATACCATTTGAACCTACTGCATTAATTGCCTTAGCTGCCCAATGTCCTGCTGGTACATCTTTAAATCCTGGTGTACCTTTTACTTGTAAATCAAATGTTTCCGTTAAAATTTGTGCCATTTCTGCACGTGTTAACGTATCTTTTGGTCTGAAGTTTCCACTACCATCACCTTTAAAGATTTCTAATTCTGTTAATGCTAAAATTTCAATTGGGAACATTGTTGAGTTATCATCAACGATATCGTTATATGTACTTACAAACTCATGATCTTCATCAAAGTATTGGTCCCCATCAATTGTACGGTAAATTAACGCTGCTACTTGCTCACGTGTTACATTATCACCAAAACCGAATCTTCCATCTCCATAACCAGCAATAATTCCCCAGTCTGCTAGATTTTGGATTGCTTTATAAGACCAATGCCCTTGCGGTACATCTTTAAATGTAACAGATGCAGCTTGTTGTTGTTGTTTCACAGCTACTTCCGCATTTGCTGTAGTACCTTGTGTGCTTAATCCAATTCCACCCATAATTGTTAAAGCTGTTGCTACTTTTAATATCTTTTTCTTCACTTTGTTCTCTCCCTAAAAACATATTTTTTTCTAATATAAAGAATTCACGGAAAAGTAACAATACACTTATCCATATAATGTTTGTCTAATTTGTGAATCATATTTCATATACTTCTCTTTACACTTAGTTAACAATAAAGTTACTAAATCGTACTTTTTTCCCGTAAAAAGTAACCACAATTAACCTGTTTTTTCCATAAATAGTAACCATCGAACAATGAACAGTAGAATAAATATACAGATAAACAATTTAAAATAAGAAAAAAGCGCGTAATTCTCGCGCTTTTTTAAAAAAATATGGTATATTAATATAATTTTAATTTTCTTGTACTATATTATTTTTTAACTTCCGTTTCATGTTATTCATCTTTCAAATACAAATTAGTAATAGCTTTATTTAAAAATGTTGCATATTGCTCACGTGTTACAACTTTATTTGGTTCAAACTTTCCATTCCCTGTTCCTACTATAACATTATTAGCTTGTAGTGCACTAATTGCATTTTTCGCCCAGTAATTATTTGGTACATCTTTAAATGTATGCTGTTGCTGTGCTTCAAATGAAAATGTCTGTGTAAGAACTTGTGCTACTTCTGCACGTGTTATTGTTTCTCTAGGTCTAAAGTTCCCCTTCTCATCACCTTTAAAAATACCGCGCTCTGTTAATGCCAAAATTTCATCCGGAAACATTGTTGATCTTTCAGAAATATCTTTATAAGGATTTTTTAATGGGCCTTCATGCTTTATATTAAGTGCGCGATACAGTACTGCCGCCACTTGTTCACGGGTTACATTATCACCTACACCAAACTTTCCATTTCCATAGCCCAGCATAACTTTATGATACGCCACTTCCATAATATATTCATATGCCCAATAGTCTACTGGAACATCATCAAATACAATCATTTCTGGATACTCTTCTGCTTTTATGTTAGGTACACTTGCACTTACCAATAATCCACCCATAATAGTCGCTGCGGCCATTATACGTAACATTTTTTTCTTCATTGTCCTCTCTCCTTCATTTCCACTTTATTAAAAGTGGAAAATAATAGACTAAATTCTTTTCCCATATTACATATGCTGCATTTGCAAACCGTATGTAATATATTGCATTTTTAAACATCTATTATTTTGAAGATTACTAGGTGAGCCAATTCACTCTCAATTCCAATTGATATTCTGAATTTGAAGAAATACTCTTATCTTTGCGCTCTAGTTTCCCTTTTTGATTTTCAAAAGGATAAACAAAAGTTTTTGCAAAGATGTTATATATACAATATTCTACTATCTACTAATCAAGTCCTTCACTTATAAAAATTTCACTTTATAGACAAAAAAAGCGCAAATATCATATTTGCGCTTTTTTCGAGCTTCATAGATTAATCGTTTGCGTAGAACCTATGAATTGCATTATTTAAGAACTTTGCATACTATTCACGAGTTACAAGTTTTTCTGGCTCAAATAAAGTGAAACTTTAATCAGTTGGGGTTTTGTTCATCCCCCACTGATTATTAGCTCTCACCAATCGGGCGTTTACGGGCAGCAGGGCTTCCACCTAACTTCTTTGCTCCATCTAAATTTTGAGGTGGGAGTTTTATTGCCCACAAATAGCGGGATAAACCATTACCAGTTCCAACTATAGCTTTATTAGATTGTAAGGTGCTTATCGCATCTTTAGCCCAATGGTTTTCTGGTATGTCAGTAAATGTATGTTTTTCTTTCACTTAGAAAACCTTTATTTCTAAAAACTTCACCTTTCAGACAAAAAAGTACAAGTATAATCTACTTGTACTTTTTTATACTCTTATTTATTCCCATTTCCCTGGTGAATTATAAATTGCTTGTTGTAGAAACTTAGCGAATTGCCCACGTGTAACGAGCATTTCAGGCTCGAACTTACCATCTCCGGTTCCTACTACGACTTTATTAGACTGCAATGCACTAATTGCATCTCTTGCCCAATAGTTTTCTAGTATATCTGTAAATGTATGCGGATGCTTTGCTTTTAACGTATATGCTTTCGTTAAAATTTGTGCTAATTCTGCGCGAGTCAATGTTGCTTTCGGACGGAAATTCCCATTTTCGTCTCCTTTAAAAATACCAAGGCTTGTTAAATGTAAAATTTCGTAAGGGAACATTGTTGATTTCCCACTAATATCTCCATATGGATTCTCTTCAAATGGACTTCTTTTTAAATTGAGTGCGCGATGTAGTACTGCTGCTGCTTGTTCACGTGTTATATTATCTTCTACCCCAAACTTACCGTTTCCATATCCATACATAATACGGTGATATACTAAATTCATAATTTCATTATAAGCCCAATGATCATTTGCTAAATCATCAAATTCTAGCATAATATCAGGTGGAGGTGGAGATTGTTGAATTCCATCTGTATTTGCTGAAACAATATTACCGCTAACAAATATCCCCCCTATTAAAGTTAATGATGTCGCTATCTTTAATAACTTTTTCATCTCTCTCATCCGCCTCTTCCTTTATTTTCCCACTTTTATATTGTACAAAAAATAAGAAAATTCTCAATACGTTAGGAGGTAATTTTTCACACTTCATAATACGTATTTTCTTTTACCACCACTTTTTCATCCTTCGTTTTTCGAAAAGTAAACGCCATCCCTACAAATATTAGGACAATCCCTACAATTTGCATACTAGTCGGTCTAAATCCGGTAAAGACTGTATCTAATAGTATTGCAACCGCAGGATCTAAAAACACTAATACCGAAATTAATCTCGTCGATAAATCTCTTAAACTGTCAAAAAATAAGTAATATACAAATCCCGTATGTATAAGTCCTGTCGCTGTGATCATCATCCAGTTCATCTCTGTTAATCCTTGAAACTTCCCGAAGTCTACGAATGGTAGCAATAAAAATATACCCAAAAAAGTTTGTAAAAATGTCATCGCATATGCACTCGTATGCTTAATTCCTTTTCCGAGCAACGTTGTAAATGCATAAAATAAAGCTGCAAGAAGCGCCCACACCATTCCAGACGACATGAGTTTCTCAAGCGACATACTTCCATCTACCCCAGCTACTAAAACTGTACCGATGAAACATATGGTAATGGACAGAACCGCAAATGCTGTTAACCTCTCTTTAAATACAATACTACCAATCATTAATACGATAATCGGTGCAAGATGATATACAGAAATCGCAATTGTAATCGACATGACTTCAAACGCTTTAAATAAAAACACCCAGTTAAAAACGAGAAATACGCCACACGCTAATATTTGTACAATTTCTTTTTTATTCCATTTCTCATTTTTATATTGTCCTGTTGCAAACCAACATAGCGTTAAAAATAAAGTCGCACAAATACACCGAATAAATACTAATTCAAAAGATGGTAAACCCGTTTGGACAGAAAAAAATCCAATCGATCCGAAAATAGACATCGAAAGGATCATTTTTATAGCCGGCATTGATTTTGAATGAAACAATTTTCTCCTCCCCCTACAATCATCTCTTTATAAACTAAAAATTCTAAAAACATTACATATCATTATATATCACAATTGAAAAACTGTAAAAAAATAGAATGTAAAAAGTAGAATTCACACCAAATCTTCATAATAGAAAAATCATCCTTTATTTCTTATAAAGGATGATTTTTCTATTATTTATTCAGAGGAATTTCACTATATATAAACTTAAATATACTATTTTTGAAGAGTAAATTGTGAAACAATCTGCTTTAATCCTCCTGCTACGCTATGCAGATGCTCAATTGAAACTGAGATTTCTTGAACTGATTTTTCTTGCTGATGAATAGACTCTTTTACCCTATCAGTTCGATCAGATGATCTTTGAGAAATTTGAGCCATGTCTTCTGCAGAAGCAGAAATCTCCTCACTACTCGCTGCAATTTCATCTGTAGACATAGATACAGTTTGAATTTGATTAGATACTTGCTGCACTTTTTCAGTGATTTTTCCAAATACTTTTTCTGTATTCATCACTACTTGTGTACCTGCCTGTACCTCATTATCTACTTTCCCCATCATGTCTACCGTATGGTTCGTTGTTCCCATAACTTGAATAATAAGTTTCTCAATTTGTTTTGCAGAATCACTAGATTGTTCTGCTAATTTTCTTACTTCATCTGCCACAATTGCAAATCCTCTACCACTTTCTCCAGCACGTGCAGCCTCAATTGCGGCATTTAATGCTAATAAGTTAATCTGAGAGGTAATACCTTGCATAACATCAATAATTTTAACAATCTCTTCTGATTGTTCCTTCATAGTCTCAACTTGTTTGACACCGCTATGTACTGAATTTTGGATTGTATCCATCTGTTGAATCATTTGTTTCATTAATTTGTTACCACTCTCTGCATCTAATGCTGATTGAGCAGACAATTCATTTACAGAGGATGATGTATTCACTATACTCTGCATTCCTTGTGTCAACTCTTCCATCGCACCCGCAGTTTGCTCCATTGCTTGCATTTGACTCTCTGCACCATTTGCAACTTCTTCAATATCTATAGTGATTTTCTTCGCTGCACCACTAGATACTTCCGATGCAGATACTACTCCGTCTGCATGTTGGAATAAAAGCTGAATATTTTTATCTACTTCTTGCATATTTGCTCTTAGCCCTGCAATCATCTCGTTAAAATCACTTACTAATAAGCCCAATTCATCTTTAGCATTATAATCACCATATACAGTTAGATCTCCTTCTTTTGCTCTTTCCATCATACGACTAACCGTTTGTAAAGGAGCAACTATAAGCTTGCTAATAATATAACTTACTATACATATAACGATTGTAGTAACTACTGCAAGAATGATAAAAGTAATAACGGACTGATCTATCATTTTTTGAGAATCTTTAAATACTTGATCAGCTAAGTTTGAAACATATGCTTCTAGATCTACCGCATAACTAGCTAACTCTACTCCCTTTGGTTTTAATTCCTTATGAAATTCGTTTACCAGCTGGGGTTCGTTTGTCACCTTCGCTTTTTCAAACAACTTTTTATATGTATCCATATAACTTGGCAAAGATTTCTTCATCTTCTGAAACAGTTCATCCTCTTGCTTACTTAAATTAACGCCATCATCATATTCTTTTAATAAAGAATCATATTTCTTTAGATCCTTTTCAACATTACCAATAATCCCCTCTTTATTTGTCCCCTCATTTTGTGACACTGTAATTAATTCTAGTAAGTTATATTCTAGTGAATTTTGTGTACGAAGCATCCCTTCTAATAAAATTGCTGAATTTTGATAATCATCTACGACAATTTCCGTATCATACTTAATCTGATTAATTGAATTAACTGCTACACAACTCATAGTTATCATTCCCAAAACTGCTAATGAGATAAGCGAGAACAATTTATATTTCACTTTTAAATTTTGTAAAAAATACATTTTTCCACCTTTATTCCTTTATATATAGATTTTTAGAATTTTATAGTTTATTATTTACAAAATCATAATAAAAAGCAATGATAAATATTCCCATTCTCAAACTTATATTTTTATAAAAGAAAGAAGTAGCATAATCGCTACTTCTTTCTTTATTTTTTCTGTTTTTCATATTGTTCAAACGTATGAATTCTTTCAAAAATTGGTGGGTGCGTGTATAAGAAAAATTTCACTAACGCAGGTGGATTCACTTGGTTTAAACTCGTTTTTGATAAATATTGAAATGTTTTCACACCTGATTCCCCATCTTTCGTCATGTCTAGAGCGTATTGATCTGCCGCCCGTTCTTCTATGCGTGATACGTAATTTGATGCAGGACTTGCAGCAAAAGATAGTATAGAAGAAATTAAGAAGAATAAAGGTAAAATTGAGAAACACGCTAATTTTGAAATTTGCAATGTATCTCCCCATTTTCGAATACACATATTTAAAATACGACTAATTAAATACATACCTATAAACGATATCAAGACATAGCTCGCAACGCCCCAATATATATGTTTCATTACGTAATGTCCCATTTCATGAGCCATTATAAACAAAATCTCTTTATCTTTTAATTGCTTAAGCGTTGTATCCCACATTACAATACGGGCGTTAGGGCCAATGCCTGTTACATATGCATTTAATGAATTCGTTTTTTCCGACATATTTACTTCATATACGTGTTTAGCAGGAATGTCAGCTTTGTCTGCCATCGCTAAAATTTTCGTTTCTAACTCTTTATTTTTCAGCGTCGAGAAGTCGTTATAAAGCGGATCAATAACGACAGGCTGTATGAATGTTAAAAAGATTGTAAATGGTACAGAGAGCGCCCATCCTGCTAACCACCATCTCTTCGGGAATTTACGGATAAGCCACAAAAGAACAGTAACTACGATTAACATAGTCGCATAACTCTCCCAAAAACCGATGACATGATCTTTTATCCAGCTCTGTGTACTTTGCGTTGAAATGCCGTAATCAACGGACACTTTACGCCCAATCCATTGCATTGGTAAGGCAAGAACTGTTGTTAGTAGTGATAAATAAAAGAAATAAATCGCAACTTGTAAGACATTTATTTTCGTCGTGTCCTTCGACCATTTCTCAAACTTTTTTGAAATACCGAGCACAAGGACAAATAATAAAATAATCCATTCAAGAGGCGTCGCTAAAAAGAAAAGTAAATTTTTCACGCGCGAATAATCTTGGCTTAGCGTAAGCTCTCTCGCATTCATAAACGTCTCTGGATCTGCCCTCGTTCCTTTATACATGTCTGGAATGAGTTCATGATTCCATCCAAATAAATACCAATATATAAGTAACGCAAACCCAACGTACAAAAAAAGCGACCACCCAATAACTTTCCTCACGCTATTCCCTCCTCTATGCTGCCTGTCTATTATTATTGTAAGTTCGTACTTTCAAAATTAGAACAAGCTAATCGTGAGAATTGTTCTATCTTGTTCAATTTACATAAAAAAACTCTTCTATTACAAGAAGAGTTTCACCTATTTTCAAATATTTTCTTCGGCTCATAATCTAGTATAAGAAATGTACTTACAAACAAGCTCCTTTTACATATCCTATATTATATATTCATAACCCTTAAAATCCTTCTTAAGGAAGTACATCTATTAACAAACTAAAATCTTGCAAAGAAAAAGAACTATATTTCATAATACCTTGTACAGTTAAAAGTAAAATAAGACCCATCACACACATATAATTAATACTTTCTTCATGCTTTTTCTCAGCAACTACTCCGCCCGTTATGCATAAAATGCCTAATAAATGGAGCGCTAAATACATAAAAAAGTAAGCTTCCTCCCAGCGAAGAACAACATTTACTGTCGTAATCAATACTAAACTCAGTACAATCAAATAAAAAAACTTATTTGACGATATTGTTTCATTCATATAATTTTATACATCCCTTTCAAATTTCGAATTAATGATGTTTCAAAGCTATAAAGTAAATGATTGTTTTCATACCATAAAACAAAAGGAAAGCCCCCATTACTTTCGCGAATACTTTATGAACCCACACATACTTCTCTTCATTTTTTCTGAAGATGCGCTTCATCATTGCTTCTAAAATTAGACCGAATATTATTAAAATCCCTAACACAATAAGAAGAGAAATAATATTTTCTTTTAAATGAGTACTAGAAAACAAGTAATACTCTGGAAACACAATTGTATCTACTACAGGTTGAATCCAATTACAAAAGCTTTTATCACACATATCAGTAATAGACGTAGCATCTATAATATCTTTCAATATTTTCTCAAACGTCTTCTTCATCTCATTTATCTCCCACTACATCTGCAAAACTCTTTACCTGCTCTGCATATATAACTGGCACTTCTTTACTCCAGTATTTGCGGTTAACAAATAAAAAAATGAGTACTAAATTTAATCCTGTTATAAAAATAATAAGTCCTGGAAAGAACGTCGTATAGTTTGAGAAATCTGCAAAACTCATGATCTTTTCTCTACTTACTAGGAAAGATGCACAGAGTACAAGTGTATTGTTTAACATATGTATCGCAATTGGCATGAGTAAGCTTTTCGTACGAATATATACGATTGATAATACGATACTAAATACGGCGGCACCGAGAAAATCGACATGTAATATCGCAAATAAAAGTGCCACTGCAATCATCGCTATACTCGTTCCCCATTTTGCAGCAAAGCGCTGAAGTAAAAATCCACGAAAAACAAATTCCCCAATAATAGGTGCGATAAATACAACCATAATAAATTGATATATATATCCCCCGGCACTATCTACAATCGGTTTGTGTAAAGCATTCATAATAAAATCTGGTGTAATCCATGCAAAGCTGTACATGTACAAAATCAGATACCCGTAACTGAACATGCACAACATAATCGTAATGTATAAAACTTGCACCAAGTTAAATGTTTCATTTTTATTAACAAATAATGAAAATGAAACACGGTGCTTTCTATACTCATAAAAAATCCATGCAATCGGAAGGATATAAAATATAAGTATATTTATAAAAGAAGAATTTTGTATATGAAATGTACTTTCTAGCAATTTTTCACTACTTCTCGCTACTAAAATTAATAGTGCAAATACAATTAAAAAATATCTAGCTCGCATCATTTGAAACGGATTCACACTCATCTCCTCCCCTATGTTACTTTTATCATATCATTTGATTCTTAATTTTTTGTGAAAGAAAACCTTAAATTTTCCTTAAAAATTCCATATGTTACAAAAAGATGATATGATATTCGAGGAAATTAAGGGGGATTCTTATGTATCAAGCAAATATATTACTCGTCGATGATGAAACAGCAATTTTACAACTACTAACTACCATTCTTGAAAAAGAAGGTTTTTCTCATATTACAACTGCGACATCAGCTGAATTAGCTTTATCTCTCACCAAGCAAAACAATTACGATTTAATTATTTTAGATGTCATGCTTCCTGGACAATCTGGTTTTGATATTTGTCCGATTATTCGCCAACAAACAGATTGTCCGATTTTCTTCCTATCAGCGAAGACATCTGATTTAGATAAAATATCTGGATTTTCATACGGTGCAGATGATTATATTACGAAGCCATTTAATCCATTAGAAGTCGTAGCTCGTATGAAAGCACAACTTCGAAGACATATGAAACAAACCGTACCACACGAACAAAAAGCACACTCCATTTCATTTGGAAGATTTGAAATTGATCAACATTCCGCAGAACTTACAGTAAATGGACAAGTTGTCGAATGTTCCGCTCAACTGTTTCAACTACTACTCTTCTTTTGCGAGAATCCGAACTACGTATTTTCGAAAGAAGAAATATACGAGAAAGTTTGGGGAGCACCAGCCTATAATGGCGATGACAATACTGTTATGGTCCACATTCGAAAACTACGCGAAAAAATTGAACAAGACCCAAGTAAACCAGAATACATAAAAACTGCTCGCGGACTTGGCTATAAGTTCGTTACAAAGTAGGGTGACGATATGAATCTTAATAAACGGCTTATCATCCAATTTATACTGCAACACGTTTTTGTTTTAGTTACATTACTTATTGCTGTAGTCGCTGCTTTCACTTATTTAATTTTTCTTGTTACTAGTATTTCATACGAACCTAACATTCCGGATTCTGATAGTTTTACAATTTCAAGATATATCTCTTCAGAAGATGGCGATATTACGTTAAAAACTGAAGTAAAAGATTTAATTAAAGAGAAAAATGATTGGATTCAGATTGTAGAGGAAAATGGAAAAGTCCTCTATCAATTTAATACACCAAGTGATGTCCCAACTTCTTATACAAAAACATCTTTACTCGCACATATACAGAATCATATAGAAAGCCCTTATACATTTACATATTGGGAAATTGGAGTAGAAGAAAAGAACGTACTTGTTATTTACGGTGGTATGTTAAAAAGTAATGCATTACTAAAAACAATTCAGAAAGAACACCCTTCTGTATCTACAGATTCGTTCACATTAACGGAACAAGAAAAACAGTTACTCTCTAAAGAAAAAGCAACGCTGCAAATATTTAATCATAATGGCGAAGAGGTTTTTTCCTATCCAACTGGAAAGAAAAAAACACTTTCAACAATACAGACTGCTCTTAACGAAAAAGAACCGTGGAATCATAAAGAAAACACGTCTAGCTTTTACGATGCAAATAGCGGTCAGCTTCTCGTCGTTACAGCAAAAAATGAACGCTACTACCCAGATGACGAAATTGAGGATGTATTTACTAAGAAGTTTCTAATCGGATGCGGATTAATCCTTCTTATCGTCTTTGTTTATTTAGTCATTCTTTCAATTTGGTATGGAAATAAGTTTGGAAAGCCTCTATTACATACGTTGCGCTGGCTTAAAAATATCGCTGGTGGAAAATATGAAGAGCCTGTTAGTAAAAAAGGAAAACCTATTCGATTCCGGCGCTCCGGTAAAGAAAAATGGTCATTCCGTCTGTTTAAAGATGTTACGAACTCACTAGAGCACCTTTCTATTACTTTGAAAAAGAATGATGCAATGAGACAAGTTTTGCAGCAAACACGTGAAGAATGGATTACTGGTCTAACACATGATTTAAAAACACCGCTTAGCTCTATATACGGCTATGCATTATTATTAGAATCGAAGCAGTATAATTGGACGGATTCAGATATTCAGCAATTTGGCCTTGTAATGAAAGAAAAGTCACAATATATGACTACATTAATTGACGACTTAAGCTTAACGTATCAATTAAGAAGTAATGCCCTTCCCGGACAGCATGTAAATGTTGAAATTAACCAATTCGTTCAAAAAGTACTACTGCAATTTATTAATAATCCAACGCTGCAAAATCAAAATATTGAATTTATACCAAGTTCAAGCAAAATCCAATATTTTATTGAAGAAAAATGGTTCCAGCGTATTATCGAAAACTTATTAGCAAACGCTGTAAAACATAATAATGAAACGACAAACGTAATCGTAAAACTTTCGCAAAATGCAAATTCATTTACACTATCTATTTCAGATAACGGAAAAGGTATGGATGATAAAACGAAAGAACTTCTATTCGAGCGATATTACAGAGGAACGAATACAGAAGAAAGCAACATCGGAACTGGACTTGGCCTCGCCATTACAAAACAGCTCGTTCATGCCCATAACGGAACGATCTCCATTGATAGTGAACTTGGAAAAGGAACGACAATTATACTTGTGTTTCCGTTTCGTTCGTAGGAAAAGGTGCTTTATAAAAGTACCTTTTCCTTTTCGGAGTAGCGTGCTAGTAAATGAAATTATATCGACTTAACTATAAAATACGACAATAGTAGCAACCTATTAATAAGAGAAGACCGTCCAAAAATACCTTTTGGACGGTCTTTCTTTCTATTATTTCTTCTTCACCGGTATCCAAAGCTCAACTTGAGCGAACTCACTCTTATCTGCATGGCAACGCTCATCGTATTGTTCAAACTCTGTAACTCCGCAATGTTCATATCCTGAATGTGGGAACCATTCTGAGAATACTGCATTCCATGTTTGATGAATAGACGATACCATTTCTTCATGAGGAACTTTCGGCGTTGTAAATACTGCATACGTTGCGGATGGGAATGTACGCTTTGCAACTTCATTTGGTACATTTTCAAAATCTGTAACTTCCATTCCAATAATATAAGTGAAGTCCCCTGTTTCTAAATTAAAATCGGTACATAATCCAAGCTCTACCCATTGGCTCGTATCTTTACGATTCGGAATCGTCGTTCCAAGATCCTTTTGTAAATATTCTTGCCAAAAGACCGGGATATCTTGATGATTTTTCCCCTCTTTACTTGTCGTCTTCAGCTCATAACCCGCCATTAAAAATTCTGGTTTATTTACAATACGATATTCCATTTGTATGCCCCCTAAATATGGATTTAATTTTCTTTGTTTTACATTCACTCTATAATACATCGGTGTTTCAATTTCTTGTTTTCGATATTCACTTGGTGTCATTTGAAATAATTTTTTAAAGGCTCTCGTGAACGTTTCGTGAGATTGAAAGCCATGCTCAAATGCAATATCAATAACTTTTTCATCCGTATGAGAAAGTTGATAAGCTGCCCGGGCTAACCTCCTCTTTCGAACATACTCCATTACTGTATCGCCTACTAACGCCTGGAATACACGATGAAAATGCGACTCAGAAAAACCTGCAACACGTGCTAAATTACGCAGCGTTTGTTTTTCCATTACATCTTCCTCAATATAATCAATTGACCTTTGAATTTGTGTTTCATAGCTTTCCATCTCTGTTCACCCGCCTTATATGTATTATGATAAAAGAGAATCCTATCCAATTCTTGACGTTTTTTACTATAATTTCGTAAAAATTGTAACTTTTTTATATGTATTTCGTTGTTATGTATGAAGGGAGGGAAATGTAGTGAAACAAAGTCAATCATTAGAAGAAATTTACTCAGAGCATATGCAAGATTTATTTCGCTATCTTCTCTCCCTAACCGGAGATTCTCATAGTGCCGAAGATCTCATGCAAGAAACATTTTACCGAATGCTCGTCCATATTGACTATTATAAAGGAGAAGAAATTAGGCCGTGGTTATTTACAATCGCCTACAACGCCTTTATCGATTGGTACCGAAAAGAAAAGAAGTATAAAACAACGCAAATTAAAGAATTCCACTTACCAAACGTGCCAAGTACAGAACACTCTTATTTCGTAAAACATGAGATTGCTAGTTGGTTACAAAGTATATCCTCTCTTCCGCTCGAAAGACGAAATGTGTTACTACTACGAGATTACTACGGATTCTCTTATAAGGAAATAGCAGAAATGACTGGTCTCTCGTTAGCAAAAGTAAAAATTGAATTACACCGAGGAAGAAAAGAAACGAAAAGCATAAAGGAGTGATACAGATGGGTTGTGAAAAATTCAAAAAACTGTGGGAGAAGTACGAAAAAGGAACGCTCACACATGATGAACAAGAGCAGCTAGAAAGTCATATTGAGACTTGCGAAGAGTGTGAAGTGCATTTGGATGAGTTGCTTGCGAAGACCGAACCCGTTAAGAAAAGGTTACCGCCAAAAGATCTTAAAGTTCCTTTTTGGAGGATTAAGTGGAAACATCGGTTACAAACGGTTGGTTTTATACTAGCAATTTGTATCGTTATATATATGATTGGCGGGGTATTATCTGCCTTTTACTTTCAAGCTGATAATGATAAAAGGCTAAAAGAAATAAGAGATGTTCCTTCTCTTGCGCTTGAAGCAACTATCCCAAATAGCCGCGTCATGGGGGGCGGAACAAGTGTAGAAGCTTTCTTTCGAACAAACAGCCAATTTGATTTAGTCAAAACGATTGGTAAAAAAGAAATGCCACTCGGTACAATAGAAACGAGCAGCTTCTTATCTTCTTTAAATATCACACATAAATCTTGGGTGAATATGCACTATCAACCGAACATCCACTTTGTTCATCCAAAAATAAAACAAGGTGATTATTTGAAAGAAGCATCTAAAAAGGTTTGGGATACACTTGCAAAGATACATGAGGGAACCGTTGCCGAAGTTGCAATTTCTTTTGACAAACCTTACACTTTACAAGAATTAGAACCACTTTTATATAGCGTATTTGAAGCACAAGAACTCCCTCCAACTCCTGTATGGTACGCCTTAGATACGGGACAAGAAAGAATAAACGAAGAAGATTTCATCCTATCTGGGGGCGAATTTATAGGATTTCCAGAACATATAGGATTCCTTGATGATGAAACAGAAAATCTGAAAACGCAAGAGGCTAAAGTAATTGAAATGATGCGTATTCTTTCTACGCATGAAAAAACTGTAAATAAAGTTGCTATGCTACCTGAGGGTCAGCTGAACTTAGATAAACGTTATAAATATGTAAAAGATAACGGCGTAAAAGTATACGGCATTGTCATTACTGGGCCGTCGAAAGAATTATTAAAATTACAAAGCTCCCCGCACGTACGTTATGCGACTCTTGGAGATATTGAGGTTTGGAATTGGTTTGATTAGTGAAAATGAAAAGGTTGTGTAGAAAATAGTAGCTATTTTCTACACAACCTTTTTAATAATTTAAAACCTATATTTCACTAACAGAATCCGTGAATAAAGCGTGGAATACGTTAACTTCCCCCATACGTAAACATTCCGTTTCTATATCAGGAATTGCAGTTCTAGCAACCTCTCGTTCTACTCTTACAAATCCTTTTGTATTCATTAGTTTTTCAAATTCACAAATGGTATCCATTTCTACATCGATTGTTTCAAAAGTCCATTCCCTTACATCTTCATCATATGTTGTTTTTAATACGTAGTAATAATAATATTTATCAAGTAAGCTAACAAAAACCCCTAAATCAAGGCGCTCGCCTCTTGATTTTCTTATCCAATCAATATCATCATTTAACATCGGTTCTTTTCCATTTAGTAACACATTATATTCTAGACAATTATATAGGTTTAAATCTGTATAGTCTGACACGTGATAATCACAAAATGTTGACTCGATTAAAGACAAAACTTCCTTTTGAGAGCTTTCGTTTTTTATAAAGCTCTCTTTTAAGGCTACAAACCTTTTATGCTCTTTGGACTCCTCGTACAATCCTTCTTCTTTCACAATATTTTTCGGAAAGAATTTGTAAACCGCTTCTTTTAATTCATCCATCATTTCAGGTTTTGCCGTTTTAACCATTCTGT
This sequence comes from Bacillus altaicus, assembly GCF_042136375.2. Taxonomy (NCBI): domain Bacteria; kingdom Bacillati; phylum Bacillota; class Bacilli; order Caryophanales; family Bacillaceae; genus Bacillus; species Bacillus altaicus. The sequence continues at coordinate 4,338,739 of NZ_CM143394.1, forward strand.
AAATCCCCCTATGTTAAAAAGAATTCTCGCCGCAATAAAGAATCACACCCAAATATGTTATTAATTAACAAATAAATTATATTAAAATAAACAACGTGATTCAATTCTGTTTTTTAAAAATTTTTCTGTTATAATGGTTGATTCCGAACATTCTGCTTATCATAATATGAAAATTACAACAAAAAACGACAAAAACCTTTAAATTACCTTAAATAATAGAAAAATCCATATATAAAGAACGAAAGATTCTAAAGTGATTATTGAAAAATATATTATTTTTGTCACATTAAAAATGAGTACTTTTTTCACAAATTATTTTCAACGAAAAACTTTATGAAAATTCTTTTTTTACCATAAAAGGTATTTTTCTGGTAATATGAAATAGTATCGTAAAAATGCACACATTTTCATACGAACAACCCTTTAAAGCAAAAGGTGTCATCATAATTGATGACACCTTTTGCTATTACACGTAAAGTGAAACTTTAATCAGTGGGGGGTTTGTTCATCTCCCACTGATTATTAGCCTTCACCAATCGGGCGTTTACGGGCAGTTGATCTCCCACCTAACTTCTTTGCTCCAGCCGAATTTTGAGGTGGGAGTCTTACTGTCCGGCGAATAGCGGGATAAACTAATTAGAAATCACTTTCACATACATCCCTCTTATCGCCTTTTCATAAGCGATATCGCTCATCTGTCTTATTTTTTCTGATACGACAGACGACTGAACGATTTTCCCTTCACGAAGTAATGGCGGGTCAATGAGACGCACTTTATTTTTCTGATGTAGATCATATTCATTTCTATCTTCTTTTACTTCTATACTTGGATGAACTTTTCTTAATAAAGTACCTACTTCTTGATCTTTACATAGCTGCAATTTCGATATAAGCTCATGGTCTTCAAGAAGAAAATCATCTGGATGGATTATCTTTTTATGAAGAGCTAATTTTAACGTTTTAACTAACATATCGTTTCCATAAATATTAAGTGGTTTCATAAAGAAATCGATTACTTCTTTGTAATACGTCTTCGTAAACCATTCGGCAATCTCGATATTTTGCAGAACCATTTTTCCATTCACTGCGATTAAATCATCTAAAAAATTTTGAGCTTCTTCTAAAGAAATATATCCATATGTATACATATCTCTCAATGTGTAATCCACTCGGTCTGCACATAATTCTGGCGCAGATCTTTCAAGTAATGTCCACTTCGAATCATCTAACAAAACATCTTCATAGTTATAACCATGTTTTGAAAGAATCGCCGGGATTTCCGAGTTTTTAACGACAGCACTAAATATTTCTTCATGATAACTTTCATTTTCGTTATCAAAAACATAATCGATCACATGAGAAAACGCAGTATGCGATACGTCATGCAGTAAACCAGCAATCTGTTCTTCTACTGAACCACCAAGCTTTTTAATTAACAACATAGCACCAACTGAATGATCAAAGCGCGTTACATTCCATTTCTCATTCATTAAGTAACTTGCTCCGGCCTGATGAACCCCTTTCAGCCTTTGCACAGGTTTACTTAAAATTAATTCTTCTAACACTTTATCTACTTTAAACTCACCGTATATTACATCTGATATGATCACTCATAATCCCCCTTTTCAAGCAGAGTCTTCTTATAGTATCTCTTTTTTTAGAGAGTAAATAAAGAACTTCACTCGAATATTTTGTGCCTTTAAATAAAAAATAGAGAGCACTCAGCTCTCTATTTCACCTACCTATTCAAACGTAACTTCCACCTGCACAATCTCAGATCTACTTCCAAGTCTAAGCGGTGGTCCCCAAAATCCAAATCCAGAAGAAACAATGGCGTGGAATGCACCTTTTTGTACGTATCCCCAGTCTAATTCGTACATTCTTCTCGTCACAATATGATTCGGCGCCATTTGTCCGCGGTGCGTGTGACCGGATAATAATAAATCAACGCCAGCATCCGCTGCCTGCTTTAATTCAAATGGCTGGTGATCCATTGCAATAACAGGAAGCGATTTATCTACCGTACTCATTAGATTTTCAAAGCTTTGACGATCACGCTCTGTTTTATCTCTTCTTCCAACGAGATAAAAATTATCTTCAATTGTAATGACTTCATCTAAAAGAATACGAATATCAATCTTATCCATCTCTTGTAAAAACTCAGGAACAGCTCGGCCGTAATATTCATGGTTTCCTAACACACCATATACGCCTAATGGAGCTTTCATCTGTTTCATGATTGGTCCCATATTTTTTTGAATGAATACACCTGGATGATCATCGATAATATCACCCGGCAGTAAAATAATATCTGGTTTCATTTCATTTACGTGACGAACAAGTCTCTTTAAATGAGCAACACCAGACAGTTTACCGAAATGCATATCAGAAGCCATCGCAATGCGTAAATTTTTACGCCCTTCTACTTTTTTCGGTATATGCACTTCGTATTTTCTTACTACTGGACTATATGCATTAAATACTCCATACGCGAAGATAAAGACGAACATGAGTAAAACGACCGTTCCTGTCCAAATAATTGCCGTCTCTTTCTCCATTGAAAACTGCAGTAGGAAAACTGCAATATCGGCTAACGGCAATAACATAAGCGCGTATTGTATAACCGCAAACCAAATTGAACCGACCGTTCGCAGGAAAGGAAGGAATTTAAACACTTGTACGAGAATGTACGCATATGAAATAAATCCGACTATGAAAGCGTAATACCCCCAAGATTCCCAGCCAAATACCGTACTGAGCCAAACCCATCCGTTCCAGCCGATGTAAAACATGAGTAGTGTGTATAGAATTAACATAGTAAATATATTGAAATAACGAAGATTCTTCACAGCCAGCCTCCTTATTGATTTCTTCTATTATATCTTGTTATGCACGTTTAACGGAAATAGTAAGCATTCCAAACGGACCGTAATAAGACTGCTTTATTTATTACAAAACAAAGTTATTTTTACAGGTTTTCTTTATAGTAACCTGCTATTTGTGATCCTCTTGCATTAAATCGGACATTTTTTTGTAAATGATATATTAAAACCACCTTTTCTTAGAATTAGTTTTTTTCGGTCTATAATCCATATATCCTTTTTTATACCCCTTATAATATCCATCTACAAAAACCGCCGCGTCCGGAATCAGTCCTATCCCTCCAACAGCTTTACTACCAGTGAATAGCGCTCCTTTGACCGCTGATTTCGCTATATTTCTCATTATTTTCACTTAATTATAAGAACGACTTTTCTTTTATAAAATCCCACTGGCTATACCAACACACATACATAGAAAAACAGTCTGCAAGAACGGTAAGTGGTGAGTAGTTCACTGACGAGAAGATTCATAATCAAACATAATACATGATAGTATTAGCAAAAATACTACACCACTATATTGTATTGTAAGGGGAATACTATTTAAAACAGACGCTAATATGTCTGTAAATGTAATAATAAAAAGTAGTGTAAGTATCGTTAACATAAGTGCGGCTGAAAATAAGAAACCTTGTTTGATACATTTAAAAATCCAGCCGCTTCCAATACATATTAAAATTATACGTACTGGATACTTTAAAAGTATCGGAAATAAATTCTCTACACTATTAAAATTCATCATCATATTCACCAAGATCCCTTTCTAGATTTTTTATTATCTACATCATACCTAATTGTTTATATAAAATATATGTAGAAAAAGAAGAGCCGATATCAGCTCTTCTTTCTACATATTATTTCCCTATTTATTCTCCCTCTTCTAAAATTCCGTGTTGCTCCCAGCAATATACGCTGTTCTCTTTAACAGCATATATTGTTTGATCCCTTGAAAAAATATACTCAAATTGCATGGAATTTCCATCACTATCTACTATTAATAAAGTTGATAATTTTTTATTTACAAGTGAATATGCATGTATTTGATTAGTATCTACACCAAAGATAATAGTATTTTTTATTTTTAAACATAGTGATGTATGATTCAATGTTGTTTCATACAGGTTATCTTGTTCATACCGTTCTTTATTAATCTGTGTGAATGTATATGTTCCTTGCTCATTATAGTAAGACATTAGAATATTACCTGTCTTCTGTATATTTATTGCTGTACAATCACAGACAGATCTCTTTATTGAATTATTAAATTCATTAGTAATTAAATCGCCATTCTTAGAGAAAATAGCTAATCCGCTCTTTTCAAATTTATTAATATCATATATATTTTCCCAATCTATCGAATCAAATTCTTCATCTGAAATAAACAATTCCTCTACAGAAGTAAATATACCTTCTTCACTATACCCAACCAATAAATGTTCTTCTTCATCAACTTGAAAATATTTTATTCCATTTCCTAAGTAATATGAAGCAATGATGTTTCCTTTTTTATCAAAAATTGTAGCCGTTGTATCTTCCTTTTTCTCAACGAAACTTTTAACCAAAATCCAATTTTCTCCTAAAGGTTGAATGAAGTTAAAATATTGATTATTTTCTATAGTATATTGTTTCAAAACGCCAGATTTCAACAAGTGTATAATTTTATAATAATAAGTGTCTGTAACCTTTTTATCCAATACTAAAATTATCATATCTTGTTTGTTTCCCGTTGTAATACAGAGAATTTCTCCTTCTATATATGAAAAATCCATCCGCTTATTAAATACTAGTTTTTTCATAACTAACAGACCTCCAATAAATCAATAATAACCTAATTCCCCTCACTCTATATAATGAGGGGAACATGAATAGTAGTCATTTAATTAATATGGAAAACTAGTTACTATCCTCCCTGTTTTTGGTTTTTTGACCACTTTGACTTTTTTTGTCTTTCTTCCAGAAGTATTTGTTCCTACCCAATTTTTAAACTTTTTAAGATGAACTGTTAATCCATCTGGTTGGGTATATTTTTCCTTCGTTCCACCTGTACTACGTGTTGTACGCTTCATCGTTTTATTACTTTTAAATTTACCCTTAGGTGCTCCATTTTGCATTTTCATCATACGTATGTTCAATACGACGGTTTAACGCATCAATATATACTGTATTTTTATTATCTACATCATATTCCCGGTGTAAATGTGGGTCTCCTAATTGTAATGACTTTTATAACATAGCATTTAAGAACGTCATAAGAATATCTTCATTACTACTCGTACCAAATAATTGTTTGAACACGGCCCATCTCTCCTTATTATATCTATAACAAACTTCCCACTACATTTCACATAAGAAAAAACTATCACAACAAACAAAGAGGAAGTCTCCCAAAATATATGTTAGGGGACTTCCTCTTATTAATAGATTGCTAATATGAGCTAAAATTCACTGTTAATTCAAGTGAATTTTAGCTCTCTTAAATAACAAAATCCTCTGGAATAAACACCTTCACTTCTCTCGGATGTACGTATACAAACTCACCCGTTTGAATGCCTAGCTGTCTAAACTGTTCTTTACTAATTTCCGCCTCTAAATACTCATCTGTTCCGTCGCGCTTCAATTCTACATATACGACAGGGCCAACTGCATGTGAGTATGTTACTTTCGCCGGGATGGCATCTATACTTTGTTTCGTACGATCGATCGATAGATGATGTGGTCTTACGTATCCCACTCCGTCTACGTTTGAAACGTGCTTATGCTCTGGTGCTTCTAGTTCCACCGACCCTACATTTAGCTTACCTTTATGAACGCGGCCGTGAAATAAATTCACGTTTCCTAAAAAGTCGTATACGAACGGACTTGCCGGTTTTTCATACACTTCTTCCGGCGTTCCCATTTGTTCAATGCGCCCTTCATTCATTACAACAATGCGGTCCGCAACGTCTAGTGCTTCTTCTTGGTCATGCGTTACGAATACGCTCGTAATTTGAAATTCGTCATGTAGTTTCCGGAGCCATCTTCGCAATTCTTTCCGTACTTTCGCATCAAGTGCACCAAATGGTTCGTCTAGCAATAAAATTTTCGGCTCTACTGCAAGTGCCCGGGCTAGTGCGATACGCTGTCGTTGTCCGCCAGATAATTGCGCTGGGTAACGTTTTGCAAAACCATCCATTTTTACTAGTTTCAATAGTTCTATTACTTTTTCTTCTATTACTTCAGCTGACGGTCTTAAGTTTTTCTTTCTTACTTTTAAACCGAAAGCGACATTTTCAAATACATTCATATGTTTAAAAAGTGCATAGTGCTGGAAGACGAAACCGACTTGCCGGTTTTTCACGTGAATATCAGTTAAATCTTCCCCATCAAAAGAAATCGAACCCCCATCCGCTTCTTCTAGGCCTGCAATAATTCGTAATAACGTCGTTTTCCCAGAACCTGATGGGCCTAATAAAGCGACCAGTTCACCTTTTGGAATATCCAAATGAATGTCTGTCAGCGCTTGAAATGTACCATATTGTTTTGATACATTTTGAATTTGAATACTCACCGCACTCACCCCTTATTGTCGTTTTTCCATTCTCCATTCAATCCAGTTTTTTATAACGAGCGTAAAAACTGCGATGAGTGACATTAAAGTCGCCACAGCGAACGCTGCTGAAAATTGATATTCATTGTACAAAATTTCAATATGAAGCGGCATCGTATTTGTCACGCCGCGCACGTGACCAGATACAACGGAAACGGCGCCGAACTCACCAATGGCGCGGGCGTTACATAGGATCATGCCGTATAATAGGCCCCATTTTATATTTGGTAGCGTAACACGCCAAAACATTTTCCAGCCGCTTGCGCCAAGTGATAGAGCCGCTTCTTCTTCACTCTTCCCTTGCGCCTGCATTACCGGGATTAATTCACGCGCAACGAACGGAAACGTAACAAATATCGTCGCAATGATAATGCCAGGGACAGAGAAGATGAGTTTTATCCCGTGTTCCAATAACCATCCGCCAAGAGCCGCACGAGGTGTGAAAAGTAAAACGAATACTAATCCTGCAATGACTGGTGATACAGCAAACGGCAGTTCAATAAGAGATAATAATACTTGCTTTCCTTTAAACTGAAACTTCGTAATAAGCCAAGCAGCCGCTATTCCAAATATCGTATTAAGCGGCACAACAATTAAAGCAACGAGAAGTGTTAACCTAATTGCCAAAAATGCTTCTTGATCTGTTACGGCAGCAATATATACATCAACGCCTCGTTCGAATGCTTTCATAAAGATTGTCACGAGCGGCAGTAATAGAAAGAGAGATAAAAATAAAATTGTTATCGTAATGAATAGAATTGGTACAAACTTAGATTCTTTTTTAGCTGATACGCTTTTTACTATTTTCTTCTCTAATAATGTTGGTTCCATTTTCTCCCCTCCTATTCGCTTTTCAGTTCGTGCCTTCTACTCCAAGTTTGAATCATATTAATAAGTAGTAGGAAAAGGAGAGAAATAATAAGCATCACAGCCGCTACAGCTGTTGCGCCTGCATAATCATATTGTTCGAGTTTTGTCATAATCATAAGCGGTGCGATTTCTGTTTTCATCGGCATATTACCTGCAATGAACACAACAGATCCGTATTCCCCTAAGGCCCGCGCAAACGCGAGTGAAAAACCAGCAAGTAGAGCCGGGAATATTTCTGGCAAAATGATTTTCACAAATATTTGGAAGCGCGACGCCCCTAAACTAGAAGCTGCTTCTTCTACTTCTTTATCAATACTTTGCAGCACTGGTTGCACCATTCGGACGACAAATGGTAAGCCAATAAACGTAAGCGCCACAATAATTCCGAGCTGGGTAAAAGCTACTTTTATATGAAACACACTAAATATTTTTCCAATCAAGCCATTTTCCGCATAAAGCGTCGTCAGTGTAATACCTGCTACAGCAGTCGGAAGAGCGAATGGTAAATCGATTAGTCCGTCTAATAACCGTTTCCCTGGAAATGTGTAGCGAACGAGCACCCAAGCAATTAATAAACCGAAAATGGCATTTACGATTGCCGCTACAAGTGAAGTTGTGAAACTTACTTGATAGGAATGCAACACGCGCTCACTCGTTATAACTTGTGCGAACTTCTTCCAGCCTAGCTGCGAAGTTTGAATAAATACGATAGAAAGTGGTATAAGTACGAATAAACTCATATACAGCATTGTAAATCCAAGAGATAATCCAAACCCTGGTAATACGCGCCTCTTCCTCATATAACGTCACCTCATCCCCCCTTATTTTTTATACATTTGATCGAATACGCCGCCATCATTAAAATGCTTTTCTTGCGCTTTTTTCCAGCCTCCAAATAGTTCATCTACTGTAAATAATTGAACTTTCGGAAATTTTGACGCGTACTTTTCTGCTACTTTTTCATTACGAGGGCGATAAAAGTTTTTCGCCGCAATTTCTTGCCCTTTTTCTGAATACAAATACTCAAGATATCCTTCTGCTACTTTTTTCGTTCCTTTTTTATCAACGACTTTATCTACAACGGCTACTGGCGGTTCTGCAAGTATACTAATCGAAGGCGTTACAATTTCGAATTTATCTTTTCCAAGTTCTTTTTGTGATAATAATGCTTCATTTTCCCAAGCGATTAACACATCACCAATTCCTTTTTCAACGAAAGTCGTCGTTGCCCCGCGTGCACCAGAATCAAGCACTTCTACGTTTTTATAAATTTGGCCGACAAACTCTTTCGCTTTATCTTCACTATTGTTATATTTCTTTAGTGCGTATCCCCAAGCTCCTAAATAGTTCCACCGTGCTCCTCCAGATGTTTTTGGATTCGGTGTAATGACAGACACACCTTTTTTCGTTAAATCATCCCAGTCTTTAATCCCTTTCGGATTTCCTTTTCTCACAAGAAATACAATCGTTGATGTGTACGGAGTAGAATTATCCGCAAGTCGCTTCTGCCAATCTTCTGCTAGTTGTTTCTTCTTACTAATTGCGTCAATATCATAAGCGAGCGCTAATGTTACAACGTCTGCTTCTAAGCCGTCAATAACGGAGCGTGCCTGACTTCCAGATCCCCCGTGTGATTGCTTTACATTTACTGTTTGACCATGCTTCTCTTTCCAATACTTCGCAAAGTCTTTATTAAAATCTTGATACAACTCACGCGTTGGGTCATAGGAAACATTTAAAAGTTCAACTGTCTTCTTATCCCCGCCTCCTTCAGAATTACTAGTGGATGTTGCCGAACCACACCCCGATAAAAGAACAAATGCTGACAATAAGACACCTGTACTTTTCATAAGCGCTGTCTTACCCCACTGTTTCATATATAAAGCCCCCTTAGTTTGTACAATAGAAAAAGGCACACAATCTATTCACAAAAGTGAACGTTGTGCGCCTTCAGTTTCTCTGATGAGCTTCTATTGTATTCTGTTTGATTTCTTTTCATTTTAATTCCGTAATTCACATGTGTCAACTTGGAATTTATTTTTTCTTAATAAACAAAAATCAGTGAGGATAATCCCCCACTGATTAAAGTTTCACTTTATTTCTTCAACTTATCTGTTTTCGCAATAAATTGAACTGCTTCCGCGCGGCTTACCGCTTTATCTGGAGCCCAACCATTATCTGTTCCAACTGAAATATTTTCTTGGATTAAAACATTGGCATACTTCGCGCCCCAATGATTTTTTAAGTCCGCAAACTCTTTTGGTAATTTAATATTTTCATTTCTTTCTAATTTATATGCATTTACTAGCATAGAAGCCATCGATGCACGGTTAATTAGTCCGCTCGGATTGAAGTTACCCTGCTCATCACCTTTTACAATACCAGCTTTTTCAACTGCTGCGATGTATGGTGTAGCCCAATGATTTTGCGCATCGCGGAATGATGGCTTCGCATCTTTATTAATTTCTAATCCTAAAACAGTAGCTAATATTTTTGCTGCTGAACCACGATCGATATTTTCAGCTGGTGCAAATGTACCATCCGGCTTACCGTGTACTGCCTCTTTGTCTACTAAATATTGAACTGACTCTTGTGCCCAAGTCGGTACATCTGAAAACTTAGATTTCTTTTCAATTGCACTCGCATCGATTTCAAACTGTATTAGATATTTATGATCATATTTAATTGCTGGAATTAATATATGCATTTGCATATTATATTTTTTCGAGAACTCATCGATTTCAAATTGAATAACTTTCGTACCATTATTTGTTTTATCTTCAGAGATCACTTTCACATCATGGAACGTCCCTAATTTATTAGTATCTTCTACTTTAAGATATTGGAAATAGCTACTATCTTGAACTGTTAACGTAACGATTTTTTTGTCACCTTGAATTGTTACTTTTGCATTTTTTAAATATGTAGAAGCAACAGATGTTTCATTCGTTTGATCTTTATAAGTTTTTAAAGTAACGTCATATGTGCCATCTGCAAGTTTACTAGCTGCCTTCATCTCAATCACATCTGCTTTTGCAATTGGTGCATTGAAACCACTTAGTGGAACTGCTAAAGTTGCTGCTATAACGAATGCATTAATATATTTTTTCTTAATCATTATCAATATGATCTCTCCCTTTATATAAATATATCCAACATAACTATCATATTGATAATGATTATCAATGTCAAATAAAAAATTAAACGAGTACTACCTACTTATTACATAAATATGCTTTCCGATCATTTTTAAACAATAAATAATGAGCAGTATGCACTTTTCTCTCTAAATAGTCTAATGAATACGTACCCGATGGATCCACTAAATCCCCAATCGCTCCTGAAAGGTGATCAATTACTTTTTGCAATGTTTCTAAGTTCTTCTTTTCATTCTCCATATTCATTTCATCCATAATGTCACAAATAAGATATTGTACTTTCCGTAAGCGTAATTCCTTCTGCTCCACGTATATCGCCTCCTTATTATTCATATTACGGTTTAAATATATGGGCTTATAGCTTAGCCAATTCTAAAAAATAAAGTGAAACTTTAATCAGTAGGGATTTTGTCCATTCACGCTAATCGGGCTTTTGCAGGACAAAAAGATATCCATCTCTAAACATGTAGTCATAGAGATGGATATCTTTATTTTTATACTTGCAATGCCTTCTCTCTCAAAGCTCTTCTTAACAATTTACCAGTTGTATTCTTCGGCAATTCTGTTAAAAACTCAATGCTCATTGGCACTTTATATTTCGCTAAATGTAACGTGCAGTAATGCGTAAGCTCTTCTTCTGTTACGCTCTTTTGTTTCAGAACGACGTAAGCTCGCACTGCTTCTCCTAAGTTTTCATCAGGAACACCGATTACGACAACTTCAGCTACCGAATCGTGAGTATATAATACTTCCTCTACTTCACGAGGATATACGTTATAACCGCCAACTAAAACAATATCTTTTTTGCGATCGACGATATAGAAGTAACCTTCTTCATCCATTTTCGCTAAGTCTCCTGTATATAGCCAGCCATCTTTAATTGTCGCCGCAGTATCTTCTGGCGCATTGTAATAACCTTTCATAACGTTAGGTCCGCGAACAATTAACTCCCCAACTGCACCAACAGGTACTTCTTCCCCAAGTTCATTCACAATTTTATTTTCTACGTGCCAAATATTCGTGCCAATTGATCCTGGTTTACGAGGACGGTCTAACGGGTTAAAACAAGTAACTGGTGATGCTTCTGATAAACCGTACCCTTCTGAAACGATAACGTCAAAACGTTTTTCAAAGTTTTTTAGAAGCGCAACAGGCATCGACGCACCACCTGAAATACAAAGGCGAAGTGTCTTCACATCTTCTGCGCTTGCTTCTTCAAATAAATATAAGTAATTGTACATTGTCGGCACACCGGCAAAAATCGTTGGTTCATACGTACGACAAATGCGAAATACTTCTTTCGGACTAAACTTCGGTAACATTAAAATTGTTGCCCCGTTCACAATCGGCGCATTTACCGCAACTGTTAAACAGAACACATGGAACATCGGCAGTGCTGCAACGACGCGATCATCAGCAGTATATCGTAAATATGACGCCACATCGCTAGCGTTACTATATAAATTTTTATGCGTTAACATAGCGCCTTTTGGCTTTCCAGTTGTACCTGAAGTGTATAAAATAACAGCTACATCTTCTTCATCTAGTTCAGGACCTTCGTAAGTTACATCTCCAGTTCCTATAAAACTAGTAAACGTTTTCATTTTTTCGGTTTCTATATGGTTAAAATCTGATGAGGTTTCGCATATGATGATATTTTCAAGTGAAGGAAGTCTTGTTGTAAGAGATTGTATAACAGGTAGAAGGACGTCGAGTACGATGATTGTTTTTACATCTCCATTTTGTAATATGTAATGTATTTCGTCTGCTGTATAAATTGGATTAATCGGAATGACAGTTGCTCCGGCTTTCATTGTTCCGTATAAACCGACTAAAAAATGTGGTGAATTGCCTACAGCTAATGCGACATTGTCCCCTTTTCCAATGCCCATTTTTGCTAAATTACTAGAAAACCTAGTGACCATTTTGTTTAATTGGTCATACGAGACCGACTGATCCATAAATATGTACGCCGGTTTATTCCCCTTCGTTTTTGCCGTTTCAGCCAAAGATTGAACGAGATTCACACAAACCCCACCTTTATAAAATTTAGAATATTTAAAAATTCTAAATTAATTATATTAAAAGAAAATTAAAGTAGCAAGTGATATTCTATTAATCGAATATAGAGTAACCACTTTCTTCCAGAACACTTTAGTAAGATACGAGAATTATATGTGAAAGAAATAGGTACAAACATATAGTTAAACTGTAGCTAAAATCATTGTAGGATAATATGCACTCATTTTTCCGATAAGTTTTTCAACTTCCTCTTTATTTAAAGCCGTATACTCCCCATACAAATTGAGAGCATCCGCTCCATTTTCATGCAAGTAGACTGTAACATATAGTGTCGGTAATCCTTTATTGTCTTCATCTATCGACAAGACAACATCTGGCGTTTTACCAACGCTACTAAACGTTTCATTTCTTTTCCATTTCTTATTTTGAAACATAGTTTGTATATCATTTATTTTTTGTTTGTTATCTGTATGCGTATAATATATGACATTATCCTTCGCTGGCTTTCCAATAGACAAAGTCGTACGGTTTGAAGAAGTTTCATCGTTACAAGCTGTCATTCCGATGACGAAGCTGAGCAATAATACAACGTACATTACTCTTTTCATTTCGATTCGCCTCCTTTTATCATATATATTCCTTTATAAGGAGCAGATGTCCTGTAAATATACGTTTTGCGGTAAGTGAAATTATATCGGCGATTTTTCGAATATATCGACCGTAAACCAATTTATATCAGCGATTCTTGAAATATATCGACTTACCGACAAAACCTGACAATCCACACAAAAAGAAAAAGGCTGCCCGTTACGGCAGCCTCCCTCATTTTTAGAAGAATAAATGCAAGAAATCTTCTGTTGTAATATTACCGAAATAGCGCGCGATATCTACGCCTTCTAAAGCTACAGTGAATGTATCTTTATCAAATTGTACGCCTGTTAGACGTTCTTCAATGTCATGAACATCTAGTGATCCGAAGAAATCACCGTAAATTTTACATTCTGTTACTGTTCCTTTTTTCACTTCAAGACGAACATCAACTTGTCCAACTGGGAAGCGGTGTGAATGTTGTAAGTTGAACTTCGGAGACTTCCCGTAGTTCCAGTCCCAATTGCGGTAACGTTCTTCAGAAATTTTATAAATCTCTTTCCAATCAGCTTCTGTTAATTCGTACGTTGGAATTTCTGTTCCTCCTTCGAAAATTGTTTCTAGAAGAAGTTGTCTAAACTCTTCTGTCGTCATTTTTTCGTTTAAGAACTCTGTAATATTCGCAACGCGGCTACGGATTGATTTAATTCCTTTTGATTGAATCTTATCCATTTTTACTTTTAGTGCTGATACAACGTGATCGATTTCAGAATCAAATAGTAACGTACCGTGACTAAACATACGACCTTTCGTTGAGAACTGCGCGTTACCTGAAATTTTTCTACCTTCAGCTAAAATATCGTTACGACCACTTAACTCTGCATTTACGCCTAATTTACCAAGCGCTTTCGTTACAGGTTCTGTGAATTTTTTGAAGTTGCTGAAACTATCTCCATCATCTTTCGTAATAAAGCTGAAGTTTAAGTTTCCTAAATCATGATATACTGCGCCCCCGCCTGATAAACGACGAACGACGTGAATGCCTTTTTCTTTTACGTAATCTGCATTAATTTCTTCCACTGTGTTTTGGTTTTTACCAATGATAATCGAAGGCTCATTAATGTAGAACAGTAAATATGTTTCGTTAATATCTAAATTTTTAACACAATATTCTTCAATCGCTAAGTTTATCGTAGGATCTGTAATCCCTTTATTATCAATAAATAACATCGTATCACCTCATGAATTCCAAACGTAACCACTATGCGCAAGCGTAATATGGCCACTGAAAATTTGTTTTGCTTCTGTTACTAAATCAGATGGATTGCCTGTATGCGGCAAATGCGTTAATAAAAGTTCTTTTACATTCGCAGTTTTCGCAATACTTGCTACTTCTGTACTATTCATATGCCCTGCTTTGGCAGCCTCTTGATGTGCATACATATTACACTCACAAATGAAAAGATCAGCATCTTTTGTGAACGGAATAAATTCAGGAATATAACTTGAATCTGCACTGTATACAACAACATCATCGCCAGCTGTAATACGCATCGCAAAGCATGTAACAGGATGAACAGTTTTTAAGAATGAAATGGAGAACGGTCCAATTTGAAGTGTTTCTTCTGGATTGTACGCGATTCCTTTCGTATGCGGTTCATGCGTTAAAGAGTGGAATCCATTCTCATCAAACGAATGACCGTATATTGGTAACTCCGGTAGTTGTCCTTTTGTCACACTCGTAATTAATCTTGCATATTGCAATACCCCAATATCTGCAACATGATCGTGATGATAGTGTGACAATACAACTGCATCTATATCAGATGGTGTTATATATTTTTGAAGCTGTGCTAGTACACCACTACCACAGTCTACAAGTAAACGAAAACCATCGTGTTCAAACAAATACCCCGACGTTGCTTCTCCCGCTTCTGGAAAGCCGCCCCAAAAGCCGACAACAGTCATCTTCATATGTATCCATCCTTTCTAAAACCGTGTAGGAATGCCGTTTTTCTCCGTACTTGAGAAAGTTTTTTACTTACATCCTACATTGTTAACTATAATCCATTTCCTAAACTTTTTCATTAATTTTCAATTTTGTTATAAAACAGTTGTTGACTTTTGTTTTTTGTACTAATACAATGATAGTAAGAAATGGAAATGGAGGGATTGACATGATTGATCAACCAATGGAGTTTTTCCGAAATTTACCGACGAAAACTTGTGCACACTGCGGGAAGGAAATTGATGAGCAACACGAAGCATACCATAACAAATGTGACGATTGCGTTCACGAAGAATAGTAGTTTGTGAACATAAAAAAACCTAGCAGACATAGTCTACTAGGCTAATAACATCGTATCCTTCATCGTTGAACCTTTCACCAAGAGCTCCAGTTCAAACTCATACAATTCTTTTTGTCGATAATTTTTCGTATGGATTTTATCCATCATTAATTCAACAACTTTTCGGGCCATCTCGTCGATTGGCTGTTCAATTGTCGTAATACCTGGCTCTGTAATCTGCGCTAAAATTTGATTATCAAAACCGATCACAGCGAGATCTTCTGGAATACTCCAACCATGGCTTTTCGCCTCTGAGATAATTCCAGCTGCAACCTCGTCGCCTCCTGCCAAAATCGCGGTAGGATTTTTTTTGTCCTTTAATACTTCATGGAATATTCGTTTTCCATCGTCCCAAGAGAAAGCGTTTTCAAGAAAATCGATTGCTTCCACTTCTCTACTCTTTTCAGTAATCGCGCGTAAAAAGCCCATTTTTCGCTGTTGGCTCACTACTTTCGTTTCGTTACCACGGCAAAAAATAAGATTACGATATCCTTGTTCTAATACATGATTGGCAGCTATGTATGCTCCCTGTGCATGATCAAATTTCACTGTTGGAACATTTGCTTCCTCAATATATTCATTACATAACACGATTGGACCGTGTTGCAAGTATGGCTCCACATTCTCCCATGGATTTTCTAGTGAACATAGAATAATCCCATCTACTTGTTTCGTAGATAATAATTGTAAATACTCCATCTCTTTTTCCGGTAAATATCTTGTTTGACAAATAATCAGTTTATATTTATGTTCAGAAGCAGCAATCTCGATTGCTTCAATAAATCTACTAAAAAAAGGATTTGTAATCCTTGGAACAAGCACCGCAATTGTTTCTGTTTTTTGTTTACGAAGCCTTCTCGCCGCAGAATTAGGAACGAAGCCTAAATGCTTCATTGCTAATTGAACCCTTTTCTTCTTCTCATCTGAAACATATGGATGATTATTGATCACCCTAGAAACCGTTGTTCTTGATAACCCCGCTAATTTCGCCACGTCCTCGATAGTCGACACGAAATTTCCCCCTTTGCATGAAAACGTTTTCTTATCCTGATTATATAGTATATTATTGGAAACTGCAATATAGGTTCTTATGATTTTACTATATTAATATTATACATAGGGAAAAGTCTGTTAATGGCAGGAAATTACACACTACTTTTAGAATTTCACAATGAGAATATTTATAAAATAAAGGATGATATTTCATGAATCGAACGGATCGTTTATTAGCTATATTAATTGAATTACAAAGAAAACAAACCGTTACAGCACAAAGCTTAGCTGAAAAATTCGAGACAAGTATACGCACTATTTATCGAGATATGGATGCACTTAGTGAATCTGGTGTCCCGCTTTTCGCAATGCCTGGCCACGGTTATTCATTAATGGATGGTTATTTCTTACCACCCATTCAACTTACGCCTGAAGAGGCTGTTACTCTTTTATTAGGCGGTGATTATATCGGGAAAACTTTCAATTCTTCTTTTTCTGTACATGCGCAATCAGCAAAAGAGAAACTTGAGGTTGTCCTCCCTACTGATCAACAAAAGAAAGTTGAAGAGTTACGAGGAACTTTTCGTTTTCTTTCTCCTATATTTTCAAACCAGCAAGCCGAGCAAGAAAAACTAGAGAGCCAACTTTTCTTGTTACAAGAAGCTATTCAAAGAGAGCAATCTATCTCTTTTTACTATCGTAAACCAAGAGATATTACAACAATAAAGCGGACCGTTCACCCTTACGGTTTAGTCAATATTTCAGGAATTTGGTACATCGTTGCTCATTGTTTACTTCGAAAACAAATACGTAATTTTCGCTTAGACCGTATGAATACATTACAGCAAGAACAAGAATTTTTCACAAAACCGAAGGACTTTTCTTTACAAGACTATCAACCTGAAAACAATCGCACTGTTACAATTCATTTATTGTTCTCATCTCATATTGCACATAAAGTTATTGAATCACGATACTTTTTTATAGATTCATACGAGTATAAAGATAATGGTTTTCATGTCTTTTTGAAATCAAGAAGTATAGATGAAGTATTTCAATGGGTATTAAGCTGGGGGAGCCGAGTGCAAGTACTAAAACCGGCACTTCTTTCTGAGAAAATACGTGATGAAGCAAAAAAATGTTACAACTTTAATTTTTTCATTTTACTGCTGACATAATGTTGTCAGTAGCCCTCCTTTATAGTAAGTATCAACAAATACATTTTCATAAAAAGGAGCTAACGATATGAACAGGACTACCACTTTAGAGAAATTTGAAAGTTTAGCAACATATTACTTAGAGGAATTAGAAAAGTACTCTCTTGAACAATTTAGGACAAAACCTTCTGCTGAAGAATGGTCTCTCGGTCAAATGTATAATCATTTACTTTCGGCTACGTATATGCAATTAGATGCAATCGAGAAATGTAAAACTGAAACACCATTTGTAGCTAACAACAAAACGGATATGGGTGAAAAAGTATATATACTGGGAGCTTTCCCTGACATACAAATAAAGGTACCTGAGCACCCTGGATACACACCTGAAAATCCAACTAACAAAGAAGAAATACAAGAGCGTTTTCTGGAATTAATTACAGTGGTTAAAAACATTGAGCCAACACTTTCTTCTATTCCTAATGATTGCAAAGTAGAACATCCCGGTCTTGGTTACTTAAATGCGGCAGAATGGTTCCAGCTCATTTCTATGCATTTTGCACATCATCTTCGTCAGAAAGATCGACTGGAACTTAAGGTTTGCTAAGTGTTAACATTTCCACTAAAAAGAGACTGCCAATATTGGCAGTCTTTTCACTTTTGACGCAATATTCCTACGTCTATATAAACGAAATGCACACAATGAATTCAATTTTGATATCTGCAAAAAACTATTACATAAAGGCGAATATATTGTATATACTTTAAATTGTTTACTTACTGACTATACGATTACTCATAAAGTCCCATATCCAGGCATGTTACTTGCTCCTAACAGAAAGTTTCTCTTTTTATTCAATATAAAAACCCATCCATACGTCGTCTCCATATGATCCATCTTCATATTTAATTTGCTTTCTTTGCCTTCCTTCTTCTACAAAGCCCATACGTTTATACACTTTAATTGCCCTATCATTAATAGAAACTACGCCTAAGCAAATTTTCTCTAAACCATTCTGCCCTTTAGCCCAGCTAATAAGAAATTCAATTAGCTTCGTACCAATGCCTTGATTGCAGTACTCCTCTCTAATCCCCATTCCCATTGTGCCTGCATGTCGTAAGCGTTCTAGTTCATATCGTTTGAAAACCAGAAAGCCAACCACCTTACTATCTACCTCATAAACTATATAAAGGTTGCCTTTTTCACTACTTGTCTGTATCTTTTCTCTTTCTGAATCAATATCATTTGGTAATTTATTTGGAGATGATATAAAAAACTTTGTAGTAGTTTCCGATAATATAATTTCTTTTCTAATATCCATAATTGATTCCGCATCAACCTCTTTTGCTAATCGTATCACCGAATCACCTCTTACCTTTTTCTTAAAAAAATAATACTAAGAACCTCTAAAATGCCCAATATGCAACATTGCATATTGAGTATCTTTTCACTTTTGATACAATATCCTTACATCTATATAAAAGGAATGTATACAATGAATCCTATTTTAACAGCCGCAAAACAACTACTACATAAAGAAGAAAAGATTTTATCTACTTTAAAATGTTCACTTACTGACTATATAAATACGCATAAAGTCCCATATCCAGGCATGCTACTTGCTACTAATAGAAGACTTCTCTTTTTTAGCCAATATAAAAATACATTAATTTCCGAATTTGAGTATGAAAAAATTGTATCTATAGAAACGAAGAGAAGAATCTTTGATAAAAAAATAATATTTTATTATGAAGATGAATATATAACGGTGGGATACATTACAAGTTCAAATATTGAAGAATTCATAGACTTACTACAGAGAAAATGCAAAACTAGCACGGATTCATAATCAGTGGGGATCTCCCCGCTGATTCGTTATTTTAACTCTTCCCACTTCGTCCATACTTCTCTCCCGTTTATTTGGTACATATTATCCTCTCGATCCATAAACCCATGCACGATAAAGTGAAACTTTAATCAGTGGGGGTTTTATTCATCCCCCACTGATTATTAGCCCTCACCAATCGGGCTTTTACGGGCAGCCCGACTCCCACCTATCCTTACGGTTTAGCTATTTCCTGCATAAACCCAGCCATGCTCGCTAATAAACTAGTGAAAACGAAAAGTACAATAATAAGAGGGATAAGTTTGTCTTTATTTAAATTCGTTATCGTTTTTAAACCTATTCCTAATAAAACGTAATACCAAATATTAAATATATCTATTCTTTGAGCGATTGTATGTAGAATCATATTATCTGTTGCTATTACACCTAAACCTGTATAAGATATCTCATACCCACTTAGAGAAAATGCAATTAATCCGTTTAAAATCATCCCTAATCTTAATACAAACGAAGCATAAATGATTATCGGGAATGTTTCTTTATAGTTAATATCAACTCCAAAGAAAATCATAATGTTCTTATAGAATATAGGTGCAAAAAGTATAGCTACGATTCCACTGACTGCTGAAAATCCAAATGTAGTAAAGAAAGTTATGTATTTCGGAACAGTAAATCCCGTTTTATCATGAAACATACTGAGTGCAGGATTATTTAAAGAATTCCAAGACATTAAGGCACTTGAAATTATAATAAGCACAATTAAAAAGGCTAGTGGAAAGAATATATTTCTTTGATTCTTCATCCTTTTGAATTGTAGTGTTGGCGAAGTGAATATCCCAAAAATCGATGGTTTTCCAGAAATCTCTTCATGCATAAGACTACTAGCTTGCAAGAAAATCCCCCTTCCTCATTACATTTATAACTCTTCCCATTTCCTCCATACTTCTCTCTCATTTATACGATACACATTATCCTCCCGATCCATAAATCCATGCACGATAAACTCTCGTCTAATCGTACAAAAATCATCATGATATTGTTTTATGAATGTATTAATTTCTTTTTCCGTATACTGATTTTCAGCGTTTAATTTGCTAATCAAATGCTCTAACAATACTAACTTTTTCTTTTTTTGACCTGGAATCGATTTTAAACGCTCCTCTTTATCAAAAAAATTGCGAATGGTCGTATCACGAAATTTCATTTGGCTTTCGGTCATTTTGTTGTCCTCCATCAGTTTTTATGTAATAAAACTTTATTGTTTGTCCTTACTATTTTTCTTCATTCTTTTACTTACAACATCCATAAAGTAATACCCACTAATTAGCACATAGTAAACTACAAGTATTCCTAGTGCATCTTTCATATTTGTATATTTTTCTTTATGAAACAAGATAGGTGAAAGCGCGTAAACAAGAAAGATGATTAGCGGATTTACGATAAAATAATAAGTAAGATTTCCTTTCATCGTATCAACTCCCATGTAATATACTTCTATTCAAATTGTTGCAATTCCTGTTCTTTCATTTAGCCTAAACATGAGATATGGTAAAATTAAGGAGAAGATACTCTTTGGAAAGTAAGAACAATTCTGAGTAATATTCAAAAGACCATACACCAAATATGCAATGTTGCATATTTGGTGTATGGTCTTTCTTGCTATAATAATATCCATATAGATTGTATTTTAAATAAAGAAGGATTATATGCAATGAATCAAATTTTAGAGGATGCAAAACAACTATTACATCATGAAGAAAATATTTTATCCACTTTAAGATGTTCACTTACTGGCTATATTATTACACATAATGTCCCTCGTTCCGGAGTGTTACTTGCCACTAATAGGAGGGTTATTTTTTATGGACAATCATTCAAATGTTGTAAAAATGCATTGATTGTGGAATTTGAATATAAAAAAATTCTATCCATAGAGACGAAAAGAACATTCTTTGATAAAAAACTAATATTTTACTATGAAGACGAATATATAACGGTGGGACAAATTTCAAGCTCGAATATTGAGGGGTTTTTAAATGTAATACAGCGAAAAAGAATTCAATAAAGTGAAACTTTAATCAGTGGGGGATTTTGTTCATCCCCCACTGATTATTAGCCTACACCAATCGGGATTTTACGGAATAAAATACTTTTCATCTAAAAGAGAAGTACAGTTCACCTTTCTTACAACTGTATTTCTCTCTCATCCACACTTCTCTTAATTTACTTATCACCCTCATTCTTATAACCTATTATTAAAATTAATAAATTTCATATGGGAAATTATGTTACAATTAACTTATACATATTTTGGAGGGAAAATAGTGAAAAAAGCTATTATAGTATTAAGCATCCTATATCTTATTTTAACCGTACATACGGGAGCTGTTCTTTTAGGAAAAGAAGATTATAGAGGTGCTATCAATACATTAAAAGAAACGAAGGAAGTCTCTTCATTTCAATCTGCAAAAGACGGTGTGATTTTATTAAAAGGAACATTAACTACTACACAACCTATTACAGAGGAAAAACTTCAAAATAAAGAATTTGCACTTCTTGAAATTAATACATATAAACGACGAAAGGCAAATTGGAAAAACATTGATACCGAGCAGCATATTGCAAAGCAGCTCTTACTAAACAATGAGGCTCTTCCTGCATTAAAAGAAATCCGCTTCTCAATGGAACCAATTACACTGTCAGGAAAAGATATTTCCGCCGAAGACTACACACTAAAAAACGATGATACTCAATTAACAATTAAAGGTAAAGGATACCGATACACAGGAATAGAAAACAAATCAGACACTCTTATTTTTGGTATAAAAAACGGAGATACACTTGAAGGTTATAGTGGCTCTGAAATTCTAATAGGAAAAACAAAAGAGGACATTTCCAGCAACATGAAACTATATACTTTTGCTGAAAGATATGGTCCATTTGTTTGGATTGTAGCAACAATTATTCTTATAAGTATTGTTATATACTTGTTCCGTAAAAATAGAAAAACAAATGAACTTTCTCAACCAATAAAACAAGACCAATAAAAAAGGCACCATTTCGGTGCCTTTTTTATTGGTCTTATTTAAGCTTCAACCGATTGATTCTCAGCAATGTTTCTAAACTGGCGCTTATGCATCCAAGTTAATGAAACAATTGTTCCAAGTGATAATAAAACGATAAAGATCATTAATATCCCTATATTTTGCCACATGAAGTTAAAATCACCGCTTGATACGACTGCTTTAAATCCTGATACAGAGTATGTCATCGGTAGCCAAGCATTAAAGGATTGTAAATACTTCGGAATCAACTCTAGCGGGAATGTTCCAGCACTTGTTGTAAGCTGCATAATTAATGTTAAGATCGCAATGAAACGGCCCGCATCACCGAATGCTGTTACTAAACATTGAATTAATGCGATGAATGCTAAACTTGTAATAATGCTAAAGAGTATGAAGTATGGAATGCTTTGTACTTCTACGCCTAATCCGAATAGTAATATGACATCTGCTACTATTGCTTGAATAATACCGACTGATAATAAAACGCCAAACTTACTAATAAACCAGCTGAATCCTGATTTCGGAACGCCGACTGTATCGCGTAATGGGTATACGATAGATAATAGTAATGCCCCAACGAATAAACCGAGTGATAAGAAATACGGTGTAAATCCTGTTCCGTAGTTTGGAACTTCCGCTATTTTCTCCACCTTCACTTTTACAGGGCTTGCAAACATATCATACGTTTTATCCGTCCCTTTTACTTCTCCTGTTTTTTCTGCCCCTTCACCAAGTTTCTCTGCAAGTTCACCTGACCCATCATTTACTTTTACGAGTCCGTCTGTCACTTTTCCTGAACCGTCTGTTAGTTTATTTACTCCGTCGATTAGCTGGGTTGAGCCAGTTGCCATGTTATTTAGACCACCATTTAGAGTACCTAAGCCAGTTGTTACTTGACCCGAGCCATCTGCTAATTGATTTACGCCACCTATTATTTTGTTTGTTCCTACAGATAATGTACCTAAGCCGCCTGTCACTTGGCTTGAACCATCTGCTAATTGATTTACGCCACCTGCCATTTGATTTGCTCCTGCAGATAATGTACCTAATCCTTCTGTTACCTTTCCAGATCCATCTACTAATTGATTTTCTCCATCAATTAATTGACCTGATCCGTCTTTCAATCTATCAGCACCTGCTTTTGCATTACCTAATCCTTCACCTAATCCATGAAACTTACTTACAAATTCGTTTTGCGCATTCGTTAATTTCTTAATACCACTCGTTAAATTTTCCACCTCTTCTGGATTCGGCATTTTGCTTTGCATTCCACTTGTCTTTTCACTGATTTCACCTTTTAATTGTTTTACTTCTTCATTTAATTTGCTCGTTCCGCCTGCTACTCCGGCAGCTTTCTGTTGAACTGTCGCTGTACTTTTTGCCGCATTTGTTATAAATGGTTGTAACTGCTCTTGATATTCTTTTGGTAAACTTTCAATTTGCTTTTGCAAATTCACTACATCTTGTGCTGCATTTTTCGCATCTCCTGCTGTTGATTGAGTAAATTCATTTAACTGATTTACATTTTCTCCAGCACCATCTATTTTCTGATTTACCGTATTTAATATAGTAGGAACTTTCGACTGCATTTCCTCTAAGCCTGCAACAGAGTTTTTCACTGTACTATTTAACTCTTGCAAACCCTTTTCAATTTTTTGAGAGGCTCCCTCTAATTGATTTTGTCCGCCAACAAGTTGTTCCATACCATTTGATAATTCATTCGTTCCTGTTTTTAATTCACCTGTTTTACTTACTAATGTATTCAAACCTGCTGTTACTTTCTGAGACCCATCTTGTAATTTCCCTATACCTGTCTGCATCTCACCTGTTTTACTATTTAATGCATTTAAACCATCTGTTACTTTTCCAGACCCATCTTGTAATTTCCCTATACCCGTTTGTATTTCACCTGTTTTGCTATTTAATGTATTTAAACCATCTGTTACTTTTCCGGATCCATCTTGTAATTTATTAGATCCATCTGCTAATTTCTGAACTCCATCCTTCATCTCACCAGATTTCCCTTGAAGTGTATGGAGCCCATCCGTCACTTTACTTGATCCATCATGCAACTCACTAGCTCCATCATGTAACTTATTTGCTCCGTCCGCTCCATCTGCTAATCCTTTTGAGACGTCTTTAATGGAATCAAACATTTTCTCTGCATATGTTTTCGTTAACGTGCTTGATACTTCACTTTTAATTTTTTCAATAGCTGTACCTCCAATTTGTGAAGATAAGAAGTTTAAACTTTCATTTGGAATATATTCTAAGTTTAATGGTTTCGGATCGTCTTGTAATAACGTTGTAGCGTTGCTTGAGAAGTCATCTGGAATACGTACTAACATGTAATACTTTCTGCCTTCCATTCCCTCTTTCGCTTCTTTTTCACTTACAAATTCCCATTTAAAACTTTTATTATCTTTTAAGTTATCAACGAGCCCTTTCCCGACCTCAATTGGTTTCCCATCAAGTTCTGCGCCTTTATCTAAATTGACTACCGCAACTGGCAAGTCATCTAGCTGTTCATACGGATCCCAAAAGGCCCATAAAAACATACCCGCATATAAAATCGGTACAAACAAAACCGCAATGATTGGGATTAATATTTTTTTACTTTTTATAATCTCTGCAAATTCTTTACTAAGCAACTTATGCCATTTCATAATTTATCCCCCTTTTCAAAAATGACCAAAATGTATTTTTAGTCATTTTTACCCAAATAAAAAGGCTATATCTGTTCATACATATGCCTTATCCCCGAATTTATACTATGCACATTTTCATCTACTTGATTATACTATTTAACCACCTTTCTCATATAATTGACCACTTCGTTCAATTAGTCATTTTTTATAATATTAAAAGGATTATCTTAATTTGACAATCCTTTTAGTAAATAAAGTTCGAATAATTCCGAGATCTTTTCTTTTTCTAACGGTTCATGATTTTTTTCCCAATCAAAAATAAGCGATACGTATAGGCGAAGCATAATAAATGCTGTAATTTCTGGATCACATTTGCTAATCTCACCTTTTTCAATCGCAATCTCTAAATAAGATTGGATGACAGAAATGATTTCCACATCTACTTGTTGCATCACTTCTTGTACTTCTTTCGTTCCCATATCACGCTCTTCTTGAATTAGTTTAATCATGAGCTGATGTTCTTTTCTAAATTCTAATATGCTATATAATGCTCTATGTACATTTTCAAAAAATGAAATATCTGAACGAATTGCATTTTCTGCAACTTGCTTCATTTCTGTAATTAAATTAGAAATAATTTCGCCAAATAGTTCTTCTTTATTTTTGAAAAAAGTATAAATTGTTCCTTTTCCTACATTCGCTAACTTCGCAACTTGATCCATCGTCGTCGCCTTATAACCGAATGCTGAAAAAGACTTTGTTGCAGCTTCAATAATAGAACGTTTTCGATCTATCGCCACATCGTCACCTCCAAAAATGACCAATTGGACAATATAGTCAATCGGTACATATTTGATATTACCACACGCTTACATTCTATACAAGTTCTCTTTTTTTAGTTATTCCCAGTTTAAAAAAATCCCAGTCAATCTATATAATACTGTCATAGTGTATCAGAAAAAAAGGGGAAAGGAAAAGATGTTCTTCAGATATAATTTTTATGAACAACTTTTTCTTATTTCAGCGTAGAAAACGTAATTTTGTCTAAACTAGAATTCAATATGTCCTTTCTTTTCCTTTCACTCTGACAATCTTCTTCTACAGTTAAACCTTACCTAACAACAACAAAATCCTTCGTTTTCTAATAAACAAATAAAAAAACAAGAAAATCCTTACATTTAATAGTAATATAGAAAGTAGACAGATTTATAAAAATAGTGGAGGCTTTTTCAGTCATGATGCGTGCGCTTCGTTTAAATATAAGGCAAGCTTTTTGTAATCGTGTTTCTTTAATTATTATGTTTAGTGGATTAGCTCTTATTTCTATTTATCATTATTATTATGTAATTCGTTATTCAGGAGACACAGCGAATGGGGCTATAGCAACTGCTTTTAAATGGATCGGGTTTCGTAATAATGAAATGGAGATTTATTTATTATTAATGCCTGTTATTGCAAGTTTACCATTTAGTACGAGTTATAATTCCGATAAATCCGATGGTTTCAAAACTTTTATAAGTAAGGAAATTTCCCTATTCTCGTATTCCTTTACAAAGTATATCGTTACATTTTTCTGCGGGGGATTTCTTTATACTTTACCGTTCATTCTTTCTTTATTACTTTGCAAATTAACAATTCCAAATGGAGATCCAACCGTCGGTACTAGCATGATAAATGGCAACGGAATGTTCGCAGAGTTATATTTCTCTTCTCCCATCACTTATATTTATCTATATATTGGGATTAATTTTTTATTCGCTGGTTTAATGGCCCTCTTAGGTTTAGCAGCGTCCACATGGTCACAAAAGGATTACATGGCACTTCTATTCCCATTGGCAGTTACTTCCATTCCCTTCGTCCTGCTAAATACAATATTCCCTACAATAGGCGGAGCACCTATTCACTTATATGATCCAAAACAACCATTACACGGGATGTCACCGTACATTTTACAATGTACATTTTTCTTCCTTGTCAGCTTATTCATGTACATTAAAGGATTACAACGGGACCAAAAAAGATATATGAGAAGACTTCAAAAACGAGATCGATGTAGAAAAGCTTTTCAGCCATTATAAAGTGAAACTTTAATCAGTGGGGGTTTTATCCATCCCCCACTAATTATTAGCCTTCACCAATCGGGCTTTTACGGGCAGTTATCTCCCAACTAACTTCTTTGCTCCAACTGAATTTTGAGGTGGGAGTTTTACTGCCCGGCGAATAGCGGGATAAAAACCTAATTTCCTCACGTTATCTTGGAAATTAGGTTTTTTATATTCATTTACGGCGTACCAGCCAATCCCCACAAAATCACGACAGCCGCAAAGTAAATTGCTTTAATAGCTACCACTAAACATAATGAAATAATTGCATATTTACTTAATTCTCTTCTTGCACCGATTAAAGTAAAAATAACCGCCAAACTAAACGTTATATAGGAAGTTGCTGTATTTAGTAAGTAATACATACTATCTAGATTCTGTGTAAGCCCTGTTATATCAGCTAGAAACTGAAGCATGACGATCGTACTAAAAAAAATTGCAAGCTGATTCATTAATTTTCCGTTTATTCGGGCTACCATATGTCTACACCTCCCTGCATTAAAGAATGAATATTCAATCTATTTTACCATGAAAATTCCTAATAATGTAAAAGAACGCTTAGTATATTTCTAAGCGTTCTTTCTCGACTATTTAAGAAGCCTTCTTCAAATCAATTTGAGCAAGTACTGGATCGTGGTCACTTACACGTCCATGTTCTTTCATAATGTTTGAGTTTAAGTGTACTGGGTCTACAATTGTGTGCGGTGCAATGTTATTTGTTACTAAAATATGATCTAGCACTTGTGCGTTACCTTCATGAATGTACGTGTAACGATTCTCTTTCGGCACTGTGTTTAACATATCTTTTAATATCGTTCCCTCTAGTGCTTCTAACGGTTTAGAGAATTCAAAGTCATTCATATCACCTAATACAACAACTGGTGCATTCGTATTCTTTTTCTGAATACCTTGTACGAAATGATTCACTTCTTGTGCTAATTGAACTCGTTTTTCTTCACTCTTTAATACGAGCGGCTGCACTTTTCCAAATGGCGTTGCATCTCCTATTTTTGAGTTTAAGTGATTTGCAACTACAACGATGTTTTGTCCTTGGAACGTAAATTCTGCTGCTAATGGTTTACGTGTACTTTCAAATAATGGATTTTCATCTCCAATACGAACAACATTTTTATCAAGTAACTTCGGTACTGCTGCTAATTTCACGCGTGATGGATTATAGAAGAAACCGACGCGAATGTTCGCTCCTGGTGCTCCTCCGTCTTGATTATTGTTCGGAGCAATTTCTACATACTCATACTTCGGTCCACGAATTTCTAATACAGCATCAATTACACGTTTTGCGCTTAATGAAGCATCTGTTGTACCATCATTAATTGATCCATTATTATCTTGCATTTCCTCTACACCGATAATATCAGGCATTTTCAAGTTATATTTAATAGAATAAGCTAACGCTTTTACCTTTTCATCTGTTGTTTCTTTTTTGTTCGCTGAGAAGTTTTCAATATTATATGTAGCAACTGTTAACTTATCAAGACGCGGCTGAATATTTGCCCCTACTTGCTTAAACCCACCGTCCGTTACAGATGGTAATTCCGTTACTGGCGAAATGCGGTACGCACCGTAGTCATATCCTATTACACCTGTTATATTACCAGTGAACGTATCTCCTACTTTCGCGACATAATCACGAGGTACTTTTACAGAAAGACGCTCTGGGTTTAATTGCTCTTTATCTAATAGCGGTGTGCCATACTTCGTTATAACTTTATCCCCACCGTTTTTTACTGTTACATATAAGTTACCATTTTTCTGAGGAGCGATAATTTTTGGTGTTGGCATCGTAACGCGCATGCCTTCTACACTCTCATAAAAATCAATTGCATCTTCGTTCGGATCAAATAGACCAAATCCATCATTATCAATAATTTGATCTGGGATTTTCACTCCGTTTTCTCCTAATACAATCGCTTCTGGTAAAATCTGATTTTGGGCGATTACACCAATGCGACTCGCTTTAATTTCAGTCGTAGTTAAGTCTGTTTCGAATCGTTCTGCATATCCAGGTCCAACATATTCTTCTACTTCTCCATCAACTTGGACAAGGTCTCCTACCGCTACATTTGCATCTTTTTTGTATACGTAAATACCTTCTGAAGTAGCTGGATCATTATCCGGCTGATTATCTTCTATATAAAAACCGTTTTTATCAAGCGCTGTGACAATGCCTTCCACATTGTTTACTTTCTTCCCAGTGTAAGGGGAAATATGTGATTTCCCTTGAATATCATGAATACGAACTGGTTCATTTTTTACGATAATAAATGAAAATGTTGAAATCGCTGAAGAAGTAAGCCCTTCTTTTTCTGCGATTGCTTTCACTACACTATTTTCATTCACTATAATTTGTCCGTTATAACGAACGCTTTTATTTGTAGGATTAGAGCCATCTAACGTATAGTAGATTGTTGCTCCTTCTGTATTCGTTGTTAATGTTACCGCTGTTCCTTTTGCAACTTCCCCGCCATTTGGTGATGCCACTACATCGCTAACGCGGTTTTGTTCTTCGCCTTGAAACTTATGAGCTGTTACTGATTTTAAACCTGGGCTACCGAAATATAACTCAAGCGTCCCTGTCAACCTAACTTTCTTCCCGATATTTTCAGGATGATCTTTCACATTTACTGCCGATCTCACATCGCCTTTTGGCAATTGAACAGGCATGATCTTGTCTGGATTCGTTTCGTTTGGCGAATCGGCAATTGCCACGTTTGTATCGTCAAACTTAGCCGGATCTTTCGTGTATTTAGAAGGACCTTGCGTATACCCAACGATATATCCTTCCACTATCCCCTTCGTTTTCCCTTGCTGCTTAAATACTTGAATTGCTTTTTCTACTGACATAGAAGTAGTTTCTTCCGCCTGCGCTAAAGTTCCAGTAAATGAAAGCAATAGCATCAATGATAAAAAGACACTTAATAATTTCTTCACAGCCATCTCCCTCTCCCTATTTCATATTTTCTCAACATATCTATCATAACAAATGATTCGTTATATAGAATCATATTTCGACAAGTTTTACACAAAATTCATTTAATTTACAACTTTTCAAACTATAATACAAAATAACTTATATAGGTTTATTGACTAACAGGTATTTTATCCAATAAACAAAACGCCTTCAATATAATTGAAGGCGTTTTGTTTGAACTATTTTAATGTGCGACTAATTCGGTTTCCATTTCTTTCTCTAAATGAGATAACACACACTTTGCCGCTCTCTCGCCTTGCTCAATACAAGCCGGAAGACCAGAACCAGCGTAAGAACTACCTGCCAAATACACACCTGGCAAGTCTTCCTCCATAAATGTTGTGAGCTTCTTCATTCGCTCTTTATGGCCAACTGTATATTGAGGCATCGCTTCTTTCCAGCGGCTTACAATTGTAAACTCTGGATCCTCTGTAATATCCATTGTCTTTTGTAAGTCTTCGAGTACAAGCTGCACAATTTCTTCATCAGTTTGTTCAACAATCGCTTCATCACCTGGGCGTCCGACGTAACAGCGAAGAAGCGTTTTTCCTTCTGGCGTTGTATGTGGCCATTTTTTATGTGTCCACGTACACGCTGTAATCGTATAATCACTATTTCTTGATACGACAAATCCCGTACCTTCAATATCACGCTGAATTGCAGACTTCGGGAAAGCAAGTGCCACGTTTGCAACAGATGTAGACGGAATGTTACGGAAGAAACGAAACTGCTTGTACTGCGCAAACATAGACGGCAATACTTTATGCGGCGTCGCAACTACAATCGCGTCTGCTTCCATTTCTTTTCCGTTACTAAGAGTAATCGTATAACTATCACCAAGTTTTATAACTTTTTCAATACGAGTTCCCTTCATTACCATATCATTAGGAATCTTCACTTCAAGAGATTCTACTATAGATTCTAAACCGGTTTTCACAGTTTTAAAGATTCCCTTTTTCAATTCAGCCTTCTCTTTCTTTGGAGCGAGCGTACGCATACCGAGTGAAATGCTACGGTGCTCCTGTTCAATTTGATAAATTTGAGGGAATGTTGACATTAAACTCATTTCATCAATATCCCCTGCATAAATACCAGATAATAATGGCTCAATTAAATTTTCAACGACTTCATTTCCAAGGCGATGCCTGAAAAACTGCCCGAGTGATTGATCAGATACTGGTTTTGATCTAGGCATTAACAGATCAAAACCAGCTCTTAATTTACCAATTGGGGAGAACAATCCGGAAAATAGAAACGGCGTAATTTGCGTTGGAATTCCCATCATTGAACCGCTCGGCATTTTATGTAACCGATTGTTTACAAGGATAAATGATTGACCGGCCTTATTATTTACAAGTTCATCGCCAAGTCCTAATTCTTTCACTAATTTAGCTGCACTCTCTTTTCTTGTTAAGAAAGAATCAGGGCCACGTTCAATTGTAAATCCATCTTTTTGAACGGTTTGAATTTTCCCGCCAAGTTTACCGGACGCTTCTATAAGCAATGCATCTATCGGCAAGTTTTTTTCACGAATTTCTTTTTGTAAGTTATACATTGTTGTTAATCCTGTGATGCCACCGCCGATGATCACAACTTTTTTCCTCAAGTAAGCTCCCCCTTTCTACTTACATTACAGATTCTTTTTTCTTTAATACAACATCTGCTAAACAGTCGATAAATGCGTCCGATGCGTTTGGCATTTCTGGACGATAATATTTCGCGCCAATTTCATCCGTTACAACTTTACACTCAAAGTCATTGTCATATAAAACTTCTAAATGTTCCGCAACAAATCCAACTGGTGCATATACGAATGAACTGTATCCGTACTTTTCATTTAGTTCTCTCGTTAAATCTTGTACATCTGGACCAATCCAAGGATCTGGTGTATTTCCGGCACTTTGCCAGCCAACTGCATAATTTGCTACTTCAGCACCGCGTGCAATATAGTCAGCTGTTTCATTTAATTGATCTGGATATGGATCGCCAAGTGCGATAATTTTTTCTGGTAAGCTATGTGCAGATACGATTAACACAGCTTTTTCACGTTCTGCTTCTGACATACCGTTATATATACCTTTCACTGCATCAACCCAATACTGAATAAATTTCGGTTCTTTATACCAGCTATCGATGCCGTGAATTGTTAAGTTTCCAAGTTTTTCTGCTTCTTCTTGCGCTCGTCCTACATACGACTTCACGCTAAAAGTAGAATAGTGAGGGGCAAGAACGAGTGCAATTGCATCTTCTATTCCATCTTTATGCATAGCTTGTACTGCATCTTCAATGAACGGTTCAATATGTTTTAAACCAAGATACATATGGTACTCTACTTCATCTTGCATTTCATTTAAACGCGTCTCTAACTTTTTAGCTTGCTCTAATGTAATAGTAGCTAAAGGAGAAATACCACCAATTGCACGGTAACGCTCTGTTAAATCTTCTAGCATTTCAGGACTTGGCTTTCTTCCTCTGCGAATATGTGTATAGTAACGTTCAATATCTTCTTCTTTATATGGCGTTCCGTATGCCATTACAAGCAAACCAATTTTCTTTTTCATACAGACAATCTCCTTTACTTCGCTAACTGTTCTTTAGAGTACTCATGAATAAATGTAGTTAAGCGTTTTAATGTATCTGGATTTACTTCTGGGAATACGCCGTGACCTAAGTTAAAGATGTAACCTGGCTGCTTCATCCCTTGATCTAAAATACCTTTTACATGTTCTTCAATAACAGGCCAAGGTGCTAGTAAGAATGAAGGGTCCATATTTCCTTGTACCGCCTTATGAACGCCGCGCGCACGTGCTTCTTCGATTGATAAGCGCCAATCTAAACCTACTACATCAAGCGGTAAGTCGTGCCATTCATTCACTAAGTGTCCAGCACCAACACCGTGCATAATCATTGGAACACCCATCGTGCGAACTTCTGCAAAAATACGTTCCATCGCTGGTTTAATAAATATGCGGTAATCCGCTACATTTACTGTTCCAACCCAAGAATCGAAAATTTGAACAGCTTTTACTCCTGCGTTAATTTGCGCTTTTAAATATGTAATAACCATATCTGCAAGCTTATCCATTAAAGCGAACCAAGCTTTCGGCTCTGCATACATAAACGCTTTCGTATTATGATAGTTACGAGAAGGACCGCCTTCAATCATATAGCTCGCTAACGTAAATGGAGCTCCTGAAAAACCGATTAACGGTACATCTAACATTTCTGTCGTTAATAAACGAATTGTATCTAATATGTAAGGTACGTCATCTTCTGGATTGATTTCCCCTAGTTTTTCTACGTCTTGTAAAGAACGGATTGGCTTATCGATAACTGGGCCAATACCAGATTTAATTTCCACATCAACACCAATTGCAGGTAGTGGTGACATAATATCTTTATAAAGAATTGCTGCGTCTACGTTATATTGATCAACTGGCAACTTCGTAACGTAAGCGCACAACTCTGGATTATGTGTAATTTCAAATAAAGAATAGTTCTCTTTTATCTTTCTATATTCCGGCTGTGAACGACCTGCTTGACGCATATACCATGCTGGTACATACTCTGTACGTTCCCCCCTACATGCTTTTAAAAATGTCTCATTTATAGTTCTTACCAAGACCCTAGCTCCCTTCCTTACCAATGCTTTTTCTTTAAATATGCTCTATTCCAATATTTATCTTTTTTTACTATACAGCTTGTAAAAACAAAATGCATAACATTATGTACGTTGTTCATTAAATTGACACAAACGTTCGTAAAACCGTTTACTATTTTCACAACATTCTTATTATAGCACAGAGAAAAACTACGGTTTAGCTACTTTTGACTTTTCTCCTTCACGGTTCGTTTGTGTGTTATATGGCACAACGTAAAAACTTGGTTTTGAGAATATATTAATAAACTTTTCCTCATATTTACCTGTTCCTTTTACCGTTCCAACGTGCGTATGAATTCCTTTTTCAACTTTATAAATCCGGTACATAATTCGCTCATCAGGAAGCGGTGTCCAGCTTAGTTTCATTGCAAATAAACCGAAAGGACTAAAAGCTAGTTTTGCTTCCACGTTTTGAATCTTATCTAAACGAATTGGCAGTCCAATTGTTTCAACACCTTTTGGCCTATGAAAACTCGCTTTATCTTGTATATTTGCTTTCGTTAAAATCTTTTTAAATAACATCGTTGCAGATGCAGTTCCATCTTGTAATTGATGCTCTTTATCGGTGCGGTCATAGCCAATCCAAACTGCACCTACTAAATTTGGTGTATATCCAACGAACCACATATCACGCGCACCATGGTCATCATTCGGCAGTGAAGTTGTGCCTGTTTTTCCAGCTAAAGCTCCATTATATACACCAGCTTTCGCCGTACCTTCTTTCACAACTCCTTCAAGCATCTTTGTCATATACCATGCCGTTTGCTTCGAAAAGACTTTCGTTTCAGCTTTTGATGATTCTCCAATGACTGCCCCGTGTCTATTTAACACTTTATCAATAACGTGCGGTTCTATAATATTCCCGTTTGCTAAAAAAGATCGGTACATTTTGACAAGATCAAATGGAGAAACACCATTTTTTAGCCCGCCAAGTGCTGTGCTTAAACCTGAGTCCGCAATATGAACATTCCCTTTCTCTAAATATTGCTTTCCCTCATCTACCCCTAATTCATTTAATAAAGATACAGCTGGCACATTTGCTGATTCTAATACCGCATCGTACATCGTCATCTCTTGCGTATACTCATGATTATAATTTCGAGGTTCATAACCTTCAAACGAACTTTTTTCATTCGTTAATAAAGAATATGGATTATATTTCTTCGTCTCGAGTGCAGGTCCATATACGATAAGTGGCTTTAAAACAGAACCAGGCTGCCGCTTTGCAAAAACACGATTAAGCCCTCTCGGAACATACTCTCTTCCGCCAATCGCGGCTTTAATTCCGCCAGTCTGGTTATCCATTAATAAAAATGCACCTTGCGCCCCGTTTTCTTTACCAGGGAAATTTTTCGCATCTTGAAACTGGTTATATGCTACCTTTTGAACTTTTTCATCCATCGGTACGACAAACGTATATCCTCCGCGTAGTACCTCTTGATGCGATAAACCATATAAACGTGCTGCTTCATCTATAACCATATCGATATACGGCATATATGCGAGTTCACGTTCATCTGCATTTTTATAAAGAGCGATTGTTTTTCCTTGGTAACGAACGCTATCTTCCGCTGTTAAATAGCCTTGTTTATGCATTAGTGACAAAACAAGATCACGGCGTTCCTTACTCTTCTCAGGAGATAAGTACGGTGAATAGCCATTTGGCGCTTTCGGAAGCCCTGCAAGCATCGCCCCCTCTTCCACTGTTAAATCCTCTACATTTTTATTAAAATACAATTTAGCCGCCGCTTGAATACCATACGCCCCATGACCGAAATAAATATGGTTCATATACATTTCAAGAATTTGCTGCTTCGTATATTTTTGCTCTAATTGAAGAGAGATTGCGACCTCTTTCAATTTACGCGTAAATGTTTTTTCGCGAGTTAAAAAGACATTTTTAGCTAGTTGCTGCGTAATCGTACTACCGCCTTCTACCTTCTCTCCAGCTAAAGCGTCTTTATAAAGCGCCCGAAATATGGAAGGGTAATCAATTCCTTGATGCTCATAAAAACGAGAATCTTCCACAGCAATAAATGCTTGCTGCACGTACTTTGGAATTTCTTCGATCGGCACGAGCTCTCTATTTTCTACATATAATTTCGTAATTTCTTTTCCTTTCTGGTCAACGATACGTGATGAAGAGTGGAAAACAAGCTGCTTTTCATCCATCATATAGCCACCAGTTAATACAATAAGTTTATAGAGTACAATCGCTACTACGAACGTTGCTAACCCGCCTAATAAAGTCCACTTTGCTTTCTTCATACATCGGCCTTCTTTCCAAATGATGGTACATTTATTATTTGAAAAAGAAGTATCTTTATGTATATAATCTTCGAAGTTTTTCACAAGAATTGATATAATAGAGACAAATCATAAAGGGGGCATTAAAATGAAGGCTATTATTTCATACGAAACACCTCTAGAACAAGCACATTTCACTGCAAAAAATAACGAAAAAGGTATGTTTTATAAAGAAAATACTGAAGAATCTGTAGAATCCGCACTTCAGTATGACGTATTAGACGCTGTTGGAGAATTTAAAGGACAACCTGGCTACATCGTTTGTAACAACATTTCTGTAACAGACGAAGGTCGCCCTGTATTTGAAAACCGCTTTAAAAACCGCGCTGGCCTTATTGAAAACGAACCAGGTTTCCAAGCAATCCGCGTTCTTCGCCCATTAAGTAATGATACATATGTCATTTTAACGATGTGGGAAACAGAGCAAAACTTTAAAGACTGGACAGAATCACGTTCATTCGAAAACGCTCATAAAAAACATCCTGCACAAGCAGAAGGACAAGCACAAGCGCATCCACATGCAGAACAGCAAAAAAGCATTTTCTCTCGCCCGTCGTTCGTGACTACTTTTGATGTGTTAGTTTAGGTTTCTTGGTTTAGAGACCGCGGTACATGAAATTATATCGGCGATTTTTCGAATATATCGACTTATCGACAAATCATGACACAAATAAAGGAAACACCATTACACGGTGTTTCCTTTTTCTTTGTACCAATTATATACGTGAAGCGCGTCTTCTTTTCGCATATGCTTCACTTTATACCTATGCCCCGCTACCGATACCGCAGCTGTACATAGCTCGTCTTTCTTTTGAAAATGCGACTGATTGTATCCTACTACTTGAACATGCCTTCTTCGCATGATTCCTGTATATTTCGCAAGGCCTCGGTACACCATTACTAACTGATTTTCTCGTATCATATATCCACCACTTTTATACTTAGCATATGCAAGTAACGTAAATACAATAAATAGCGGTATAAGAACGAACAACGCAGTATGTTGTTTAAAATATATACTCGCACCGGCGATCGGCACAGCGAGCACAGCACTTGTAATCCAGCCCATTACGACATAACGGCGCAATGCAGCCTTCGGGAAATGAACGATTTCTTCTTCTATTTCATACGGCAACTGTAAATAGGCAAGTAACTGCTGTACATCTTTCTTCTTCATAAAAGGATGTAACATCACTTCATTCCCGGCAGATTCTATACTTTGAATGACTTCCACTTCGACAGAACAATAACCGAAAGGCTGGCGGAGAATTCCTTCTTTCACAGTAATCGCTTGAATGCGGTGTAGTTTTAAAACAAACTCTTTCTTATCAAATAATCCTTGTACAATGCGAACTTCATTTCCTTTTCGCTCTATTTTAAAATTAGCATATTTTAACGCATAACCAGCTGTCGAAACGACCCACGAAACCGCCATTAAAATCGCGGCCATAACGATTAATTCATATACACCGTTATCCATCACATACGCTTCCACTTTATTTATGAGCCATTTTGGAAGAAATTCATTAAACTCTGTGTAAAGGATTACTAACATAGAAAACACTAATCCAAATCTGCCAGATGTAATAGATGCGAATAAAATTTCTTTCGCTGTTAACTGATACACTGTCTTACTTTCTTCTTCTGCGGGCGCCTCTTCACTCACAACGCTTCTCTCTTTATGTAATAAAGCAATCAGTTCCTTCGCTTTATCTTCTCTAATACCAGCTAACATCACTTCTGGCTCACTACCGCCGCCCGCTACTTCTATATTTAATTTTGTAAGTCCAAGCATTTGATAAATGATATTAGAAGATGTACTAATATTTTGCACACGGTCTTTATTTAAATAACTTTCCTTCTTCACAAAAACACCGTGTTTTATATGTAAAATATTACTCTCAATCCAGTACACTTTGAAATACCATTTTACAGCTGAAAAAATAGCCATAATAAATAATATAGCCAAAAGAACAAGATGTAAGAAATACCAAGGCTCTACTTCACCATCTGAACGAAATAGAACAAGAAAAATAAAAGGCAACAAAGTCGCAATTCTAATACCTAATAAAATCGTGATTGGATGCTGCCTCTTATACATCCTCATCACTCACTTTCGCAAGCTCTCCAATTTGGCTTTTCAACTGCTCTGCTTCTTCTTTCGTTAAACCTGGAATACTATGAGAAGTTGCCGCTGTTGAAATATGTAATTCTGCTAAATTATACTTTCTCATAATCGGTCCTTGTTCAATCGTTACATGCTGCACGCGGATCATCGGAATAAGTACGCGCTTCACAACGAACATTCCCTTTTGAATCTCAATCTCTTCTTCATTTAATCTGTAACTATAATAACGTTGACGTAAATTTTGAAACAAAAAATAATCAAGTGGGATAAATATAATAGCGCCCGTTACTAACAATCCAAACAACCAGCCCCACCAGTTAAAGTTAATCATAAAAAAGAAATACGCAATTACGACTGCTAGTATAACCGCTGCCCCAATTAAAGCATGAATCCTCCACACTTTTAGCATATTAGAATGAATCTCCTTTTCTAACGGCTGCATCTCATCACTCCAATTATATGAATTTATTAATTATATATTAGCAGAAAATAAGGCTTTATATACAGTTTTGTAAAATTATAGTTATCACATCGTATCGAGCATTTCTTTAAAATTCCCTTCATTAATGGAATACACTTGAAACTGAATGTAATCTAGTTCATTCGTATTAGGACGAGCAAATGGCAAAATATTAAATTTGGAAGCTGATCTTCCTAACATATCCGTAACCATAAGAGCAACATCTATATACTCAAAATCTATACGGAATACTACCGCTTCGCCTGTAAATTCATACTCTTTAATCGCATCATAAGACTTATTCGCACTAATCAGCATCACTTTTAATAGTCGGTTTAAATTTTCTGGTTTGAAATTAACCATGGACACAACTCCTTTTCTTAATAAAGTGAAACTATAATCAGTGGGGGTTTTGTTCATCCCCCACTGATTATTAGCCTTCACCAATCGGGCTTTTACGGGCAGTTAATGCGGGATAAAACACTACGAAAATAGTGTAATCTTTTACTTTCATAGCTTCACACATTCATTATATTAAAAATAAAGCTAGTTTTTTATAATTTTTTTGATATAATTACTTACGGGAAAAGGGAATACATTTATCTTCCCTTGTGTTTTTTATTTGCATCTAGTACTTTTGCTAGATGCTTTTTTTTATATCATTTTTACTTATAAACCACTTAACAAATTTGCTTCCAACTAGCATCCTTCACATCTTCGCTAGCCGGCTTTCTAACTGATCCAACACAACATTCCTCGCAAGCACCAAATGCAATGAAATTTTTCTGCGCTTGCCTTAGCGAAACTTCATTTGCTCCGCCTTCATAGTCAGGATCGTTAAACTGAACAGGATCATCTTCCCAATAACATATATTACAAATTTCATATGTACCTGGTGGTTCTTCTTCTAATGTTTTATATCCGCAGCATAGACACGTGTATTTCATATAATCACCTTATTTCTCTTCATATGTAGTCCTGCTTACTAAAAATGTAATAGAGCAAATGACAGTTAGTCCCATAAAGTACATCATTACAACAATACGCGTATTTTCATATATTGTAGGTAACCCGTCAGATATAACTTCATAACCAAAAACAATACTTATAGCTAAGAGAATATATAAAATTAAGGATGGAATAAAATGTAGCTTTACAGGTAAAATAACACACCTAAACAATATCTCCCCAAGAAGACAGCCAACTAAAACAACAGGGATTCCAATTATCAAAGTAGCAGCCAACATGTTGGCCATAGCAATAAAAAGACTCGTAAAAATAGAAAATAGCCCTCCTTCGAAAATCCCCTTCTCATCGTATATTTGAACCATCGTCATTGAAATAAATAAGCTTAATAAAGAATGGGAATATGGAATTAAAAATTTGCTCACTCTCATTCACCTCACTTTTTCCTTTACATATATTATTCATTATTTTCTATCATTTTCACATGAAAAAATAACCCTCTATGATAAAACATAGAGGGAAGAATTTCTATATAAAGTGAAACTTTAATCAGTGGGGGTTTTGTTCATCCCCCACTGATTATTAGCCTTCACCAATCGGGCTTTTACGGGCAGTTGATCTCCCTCCTGAATTTTGAGGTGGGAGTTTTACTGCCCGTTAATTCGGGATAAAAACCTATACCTTATCCTGAAGTGAACCCGAAAACAGAACACATATCAAAACACCTAAACCATCTGTTCCCTATATTCTTTAGGGGGATAAGTGGTTTAGGTGGTTTATTAGAAGGTAGTACCTTCTTTTTTATAATATTCTTTTGAAATCTCTTCATAAAATGCTGCCGATGTCGCGTAGAAATAAGGTGCTAACCATAAGAAACCGATTCCTAACGTAAGAATACTTAAAAGGAACCAGCCAAGGAAACTTAAGCATAGTAAAAAGTAATCCATTTTATGTCCATTCATCATACGGCGACTTTCGGTAATTGCTTGATTCGCTGTGTATTCTGGATGATCATTCAAAATAAAATACGTCATAGCATAAGAAAATGATTTAATTATACCCGGAATAATAAGAAGTAATGTCCATAGAATCAAGTATACATACATTAATAAATATGTTGAAAACGACTTCAGAAGCTTACTTCCATCGCTAAACCATCTAAATATATGACCAATGCGAACACTAGTCCCGCGGATTGCATTTAAAACAAGATAATAGGCGCCCAGTGTTAACGGACCTATAACAAGCATTGCAATAATACTTACTGTAAGCGAATCACTTGCTTCTTTCCAACCCCAAAACATTGAGAAAACACCTGTGATTAGAAATTCAACAGCTCCAATAAGGATTCCAAGTAATAGCGTTGCACCTACCGCTAATCCCCATTTTCCTCTTAATGCATCAAGTGCTTCTCTTTTTAACTGACTTATCATATATAACCTCCTAAAATTACTCTATATTAGTATACCATTTATATCAGGAATTTCACGAATTCCCCTGAAATAGAAGCGTACTAAAACTAGTCCAATTGCAAACTACTCATTTCTCTATAACAAAAAAGCCTGCCCTTCATACTAGGCAAGCCATTTCAATTAATTCTCACTTATTCTCTTCTTATACCAATCCTGCATTCTCTCCGCATCTTCTACTCTCGTATGCTCTAGTTTATAATTCGATGATGCACTAGAAAACGTATACGTACATAAATCCGCTCGGCGCTGGAAATATGATTGTGTTTTTTCAATTGATTGGACGTGTCTTCTTCTTACAAGTCCTGTATGTTTCCCAATACTACGATGTACCATTGTAATTTGCTCTCCGGTTACACCATAACCATTTGTTTTAAATGTTGCGTATCCAAGTGTAAAGATAAGGATAGCGAGTGGTAGTAAAGCCCACATGATGTAATACTTTTCAAAGTATATGCTTATTCCTGTAAGCGGGATTGCTAGCATTGCGAAGAAAATGAAACTATCAATTAAGTAACGACGCAGCGCTGCTTTTGGTAATGATGTAATGTTTGTATTCAGTTCATATGGTAACTGTAAATGTGCGAGTAACTGTTGCACACGACTCTTTCGAATAATCGGATGCAGTGTAACTTTGTCATTCTCTTCTCCCATTCCCTTACTTTGAATGACTTCCACTTGCACAGCACAATAACCGAATGGTTGACGTAAAATACTTTCTTTTATCGTAATCCCTTGAATACGGTGCAATTTTAGTACAAGTTCTTTCCTTTCAAGTAATCCTTGCGAAATACGAACTTCATCATTTTTTCGATTTACTGTGAAATTACCATGTTTTAACGCATATCCAATTGTGGATATAATCCAAGAAACGACGAGCAAAATGGCTACCATGTAAATCCAGCCATATATATCATGATCCATTACATACGACTCTACGCTATTTTTTATCCATTTCGGAATGTACTCATCCACTTGGTTATAAACGACAAATATTAAAGAGAATAATAATCCAAATTGACCAGATGTAATAGACGCTAATAAAATTTCTTTCCACGTTAACTTGTACTCTGTCGCTTGTTTTTCCTCTGTAATAATTTCTGTTTCTACTACTTCTTCTAATGTTTCTTCTGCTTTCACTTCTGGAGTTGGCCCATTTAGCATTGCAATAAGCTCAGTCGCCTCTTCTACTGTAATACCAGCTAAGCTAACTTCTGCATCATCGCCTCCGCCAGCTGTTTCGATTTTAATTTTCTTTAGTCCTAACACTTGATACAGCATGCCTGAACTCGTATTAATCGTTTGGACACGTTCTTTATTTAAGTAGCTCTCCTTCTTCACAAAGAGCCCTTGTTTAACATGTAATACGTTATTTTCAACCCAGTATGTTGTGTAATACCATTTTTCAAACGCTGAAAAAACGGTGAGTAAACCGAATCCAGCGGGAATTAAATACCAAAATGGGAACTTTCCGTTTAAACTAAACATGAAAATAATTAATGGTATAAAATCTGTTAATTTCAATTCTAATAACATCGTGATTGGATGCTGTCTCTTATACATCCTCATCACTCACTTTCGCTAATTCTGCGATTCTCGTTTTCAACATTTCTGCTTCATACATCGTTAAGCCGGGAATGCTATGAGAAGTTGCTGCCGTTGCAATATGTAATTCTGCTAATCCATGTTTTCTCATAATTGGTCCTTGTTCAATTGTAACGTGCTGTACACGAATCATCGGTACTAATACGCGCTTTACGACGAAAAGACCGTGCTGAATTTCAAGCTCTTCTTCATTTAATTGATAGCTATAATAACGCTGACGTAGTTTCGGGAATACGAAGTACGAAAATGGTACTAGCGCAACTGTTAATCCAACCATCACATACAAAATCCACGCCCACCAATCAAACTTTATCATGAGGAAAAGGTATACTAAAATGACGAGAATACCTATCCCTTCTTCAATTAATGCCCGAACTTTCCACACCTTGATCATGTCAGGGTGAATTTCATTTTTCAATGCCTCCATATAACCACTCCAAGTCTAGTAATCTAATATATGAATTCTCTTAATCTACATTTTACATAACTTTACATAAAATTGAAATTTTATTGTTTACCCTCTTTTTTCTCAGGAATAAAATATCCGAACCAAAGTAGCCAAACTAAACTAATTAATGCGAACCAACCTTTATCCGCTTGAAAAGCTTCAATCATACCTGGAATTTTATACACTCCCACAAATCCCAGAAAACCGAGCCACCAGTTTTTTTGCATTTTCACCTTTATCCCCCCTTCATTACGTTTTTCACATTTTGAATCCAAATTTCTTTATACTTTAACTGGAATCCTATTAATATGTAATTACTCATATTATCAATAACGAGCGCTAACGTATGCGCGTTTTCTTCTGTTGCATGTTGTGACACAACACCAAGTTCCACACCTTGCTTTAATAAATCGTGGAATCCATTTAAGAAATCTTTTTGTATTTCAAATAAGCGTTTCTGGTACTTTTCATTTCGCGTCGCAGTTACGATGAATTCATTTATGACGCGTAATATGCCTTCTTGACCTTTATACTCAGACAACATATGTAAACCATCTGCAATTAACTTTTCTGCAAAGTTTTCTTTCGTATATTGTTCTTTATCGAAGTAATTGACGAAATAATATCCAGAAAATATTTCTTCAAATAAAAAGTCAACTAGAGCTTCTTTAGACGGAAAATGATAATAAATAGCTGGCTTTGATATGCCTACTTCTTTCGCAATCATTGAAAGACTCATCTTCTCAATGCCATGCTCGGCCATTAGTTTAAATGATGCCTCTACAATGT
The DNA here is from genome assembly GCF_042136375.2 of Bacillus altaicus. Lineage (NCBI taxonomy): Bacteria > Bacillati > Bacillota > Bacilli > Caryophanales > Bacillaceae > Bacillus > Bacillus altaicus. The sequence goes on from NZ_CM143394.1 coordinate 4,382,830, forward strand.
GCTGCGATGTTTGTAAATTTTTTGTCATACTGTACCTCTTCTATTTTTACTTACCGGTCGGTAAATAAATTGTAAAATGAAAAGGAATGATTTGCAAGTTAATTAGAGTTTTAAAAGGAACTTCTTGATGAACCTAGAAAAATATAAAGTAAAAACAATGTATAACGATAAGGAGGATTTTCATATGGGATCTGGCGGTAAAGGTGATAGCGGCGGCGGTGAAGATGGTAAGAGTGGTAGTAGTGGGCTTTTATTACAGAATTTACGATACGGGAAAGCCCACGCAGGACTTTAGTCCGTCTTTAGACGTGGGATGAAAGCATCGTTTTTGCATAGCAAAACATGGTATACTTTACCCATAGTCATGCAAAAGACTCTAAAACGACTGTTCTCTGAAAACAGAATACATATGAGGTTGGGGTAGCCAATTTTTCTACTCCGTAAAATGTATTAAGTCGTCATGCAAAAGACGTAAAAACATTTGAGAACCTACAATCTGTACGGTATGGTCACAGTACCGTAGCCCACGAACCTATATGGTCTGTTGTGGGAGTGGTGATGGCACACCGCAATCTTGCACGTCAGCGATACCAGAAATGGACTTCGCCTTTGGTAGCAAGAATCCCACTGACGTTAGTCAGCTGGCCCCTTTAGGGGTGGGAGTGTCAATCATTCTGCTCTTTATCGTATTCATTATAATTGGAGCTAGTTATAGTGTGTTTAGCTTCTAAGAAAAGACACAATTCAGTTAGTTATAGTAGCGTAGAAAACTGAAACAGAGATTAAAATTTTCCTTCTTAAGATTTCTTCACCAGTAAGGGCACACAAAATAGAAAGCCCCGGTTATATTTAACAGCCAGCGCTTTCTATTTTCAGTATTCTTATAATGCTTCATCTATATTTCCAACTCGCACACGTAAATCATTATTGATCATCCACAATAATATACGCTGTTCTAATTGGCCCATGCACACCTACGACAAGGTTCATTTCAATATCCGCACTATTTGACGGACCAGAAACGAAGTTCACACAAGCCGGCAAGTTTTCTCCCGCTTTATTTTGATTATGAATCAGTTTTGTAGCTTGGGTTAATCTTGGTACAATCGTACTTTTAGGAACGATTGCAATATATGACTCCGGAAGAAGACTCACATGTCTTCCTTTTAACCCGTCATTAAATAGTACAACGGTTCCTGATTCTGCCAAAGTCATATCACTGAACGTAATGCCAAGGTCAGCAGCTTTCGCAAATTTTATGTCCTCTTCTTTATGATCTAATCCCCATGTACGAAAATGTGTTGTACCTTCATTGCTGAAACATGGCGTAAGACCATACTCATTAAAGCGCTCATCATTCGAACATATAACAGATTTGATATTCCATTCTTTTATAAAAGACCCCAATGTTTCAACAAGATTTTCCTTTGTTGTTCGCTTTACTTCTGTATGAATTACTTCGCAGTGCTCTATTAACTTTAATACAAGTTCGTCTTGCGCCAGTCCGTCAAAAACATTCCACTGCGGGGAAAAAGACCATTTCGGTTTTTCCACTGCTTCTGGACGTTTCCTACCAAGCTTTTCTGATAATTGGAGTAAAAATTCCTCACGATTTTGGATGGCCATCATCGTTCTCCTTTACGTGTTTTTCAAACCACTCTCGAAACGGTTGTTTTTTCGGAACTGGGAAATCTCTCGCGTCCGTCCAAGCTTTTAACGGTCCAATGCCGCGCTCAATCTTATCTCCTTTTGCGAGCGGTTTTAATGCATACGGAGCGCTCTTCGCAGCAAAAGAAAATAGTCTAGGACTCTTCACCACTTTTTCAAAACCTTTCATAGCCACGTTCCAAGCTACAGGTGATTGTTTTTCTTCTACAATGCGGCTGCGATGTTTAATTAATAAGTCGTGTAACGGGATTTTCACTGGACACGCTTCTGTACAAGCACCACAAAGACTAGATGCATAAGGTAAATCCTTATATTCATCATATCCCCCTAAAAGCGGTGTTAACACAGCTCCAATTGGTCCTGGATAAATAGAGCCATATGCATGTCCACCAATATGCCTGTATACAGGACACACATTAATACATGCCGCGCAACGAATGCACTGAAGGACACTTTGGAATTCTGTTCCTACAATATCGGAACGACCATTATCAACAACGACTAAATGAAATTCCTCAGGTCCATCTGTCCCGCCAGGCTCAGTTAACCCTGTAATATAACTTGTTAACTTTTGTCCTACAGAACTTCGGCAGAGCAGTGTTACTAAAACATCAAGCTCTTCCCATGTCGGAACAATACGTTCCATCCCCATAACTGTAATCAACGTTTTCGGAAGTGTCGTAGTAAGCCTTGCATTTCCTTCGTTTGCTACGATAGAAATTGACCCCGACTCTGCAACAGCAAAGTTACATCCAGTCACCCCTATATCCGCTGCAAAAAAATCATCCCGTAAATATGATCTTACAAACCTCGCCATTTCCGTAGGATCAGATGTTCCAGTATAATTTAACTTTGTTTTAAATATTTCACAAATGTGTTCTTTATCCTTGTGAAGACACGGAACAACAATGTGTGATGGAGGATCGTGGTCGTTCACTTGTAGAATAAATTCAGCAAGATCTGTTTCTAACACTTCCGCTCCAGCTTCTTCAATCGCTTCATTTAAACTAATCTCTTCCGTTACCATCGATTTTGATTTCACAATTTTTTTCGCGTTTTTCTTTTTTACAATCCCTTTTACATATTCCCTTGCGTCTTCTGCAGTCTTTGCGAAATAAACAAAACCACCGTTTTTCTCAATATTTTCACTCAGCTCATATAAATAATAATCAAGGTTTTCTAATGTATGCTTTCGAATTTCTTCTCCTAAAGCTCGCCATTCTTCCCAGTTTCCAAGACTCTCAGTAGCTTTTAATTTCTTGATTCTCAGACCATCTTGCGCTTTCCTGACAGCCTGTCGCATAAATGGATCCCCAATGCCTGTTTTAGTGCGCTTATGAAAGGGATCGTTCCCAATTTTCATTCCCATCTCTATATCCCCCCTTGTTTTCGATCTTCATTTAATACTTGAGCAATATGTTTTACATCAATCTGATAACCATTGCGTGTTAAACATCCTTTTATATTCATTAAACAGCTACAATCCATCCCAATTAACACTTCCGCACCGGTTTCCATAATATACTTTACTTTTTCCTCAACCATTTGCTCAGAAATTTCTGGCATTTTCACTGAGAATGTCCCTCCAAATCCGCAGCAATCATAATTATGCGGCAGTGAAACAACTTCCAGTCCCTTTACACATTTTAATAATTTTTGCGGCGGTTCCTTAATCCCCATTAATCGGCTCATATGACAAGATGTATGAACCGTTGCTTTTTTATGAAGCTCCGCACCTAAGTCTTCTTTCCCTAATACTTCAACGAGAAATTGTGTGAATTCATACGTTTTATTGGCAAGTTTAGTAGCTTTTTTCTTCCACTCCGCTTCACTTTCAGAAAATAAGCTAGAAAACTCGTGAACCATCATAGCGCAAGACCCCGATGGTGCCACAACATATTCTGAACTGGAAAAGGCTTCAATCATATGTTTTGCAGCTGTTTTTGTTTCTTTAACATACCCGCTATTATAAGCAGGTTGTCCGCAGCAAGTTTGAGTTTTTGGAAAATCAACTTCACACCCTAAATCTTCAAGAATTTCCACAACATCTTTCCCTACTTCTGGATAAAAAACATCTGCAACACAAGTAATAAATATTGATACTTTCATATTTTGCACCCCTAAATACAGTAAAGTAAGCTCAAGTAACTTTATTTGTATATTATTGGTAAAAAAATTAAAAATATGAATAAAAATAAAAAAAGCATCCTAAATGTGTAATTTAGGATGCTTTTTGTAAAACAAATTAATTTCTATTAAGCAAGCGCATACGATAACAATTCATCGTCACTTCCCCAAGCCTTTGCAATAATTGATAATTTGCGTATGCTCCGACCGGGGCGCCGATGATTGGGACGAGCTGAAGCATTTTTGCTAAATCGATATAGTCTCGGTATTCTGTTTGGAACTTTTCCCAGTCCATATGATTTTCTTCTTCTGTATCCCACGTTTCAATTGCTTTCCATACTTCTTTTCTATAGTCATCACTCGAAAAAGCAAGCTGGAAAACGTGAAGAATAAAAAGACGCTCTTCTTTTTTACTCGTATCAAACCCGTACAATGTTGCTGCATCAAATAAAAATTTTATTTTAATAGTAAGTAATAACGGGAAATCGGCAAGGCCAAGGAGAATACCACCTGCTCCTGTTCCTGCCCCTTCTGCCGCTGCAACTTTTTTGTACTCATCCATTTTTTTACGTACTTCATCATCTCTTCTTTGCAGTGACCAGTTCGTTTCTTTTAGCTTCGGTTTTATGAAGTTTGATCCAGCGCTAATTGTTTGCACCATCATCCGAATCGTTTCTGTTAGTACCTTTTGCACTTTCGCGGGCACTAGTTGTTGCACTTTCACCTGCACTTTTTTAGAGAACCGTGTCATCATAGAAGAATCTTTCATGAATGTAGCTTTCCACTGCTCCAATTCTTTTATAACCTTCTCTTCATATGTAATCATAGGTTCATTCCTTTCAGTTTAAACGCTCAATTCGTTTCGCCCCGTACTGGTAAACGAAACCGATACTAAATATTATACTTACGACAAATAAAATGCCGGTCATTATGAAATCTTTCGTCGCAAGTGCAAATATAATTGTAAATACAACGCTACCAATGATAAGAATCGCATTTAATAAAGTAAGAAAATCTCTCTTCTTCTCGTCTCCACCTACTGGATATAAATCAAGCCAAATTTTCATGCGGTGATGTTTCCAAAGGGTTAATAGCTGGTAACCGATTAAGTATAAGAAAATAAGACTTACGATAAAGCGTCCATATAAAAATGGGATGAAGTAAAGAATGACTCCACCAAGAACGAGTAAACGCATATATAAGCCGAAATAGTTACCTGATCTTAAAAACGTTCTCGTATATAAGTATAAATATGTACGGTTCTCACCAATTATCGAAAGAATGAAATCAAGCCATTTCCTGCGTGATACTCTCTCTTTTAACGCTGGTACATCAACGAACATATTCGCAATGCGGTACAGCAGCATCATTTTTTTACCTTCTTCAGAAATTAAATACTCCCAGTTTAGCGGCTTTCCCTTCACCTTTTGATGCATAACAGCAAGGTATAGCGCCATTAAAAAGACAATCACACCGGTAAAAATGACTGAAGTACGTTCTACAAGGACGTACACAAATACGCCGTTTAAGATAAAGCGAATGAACCAATCTGCTTTTTGAACGCTTTGATCTGTTAAAAATGATTTTTCCCACGCTACGAATAAATTCCACGCCTTTACAATGACAAACGCGATTACAATCCATATGTAAGCCGCTCCTGTTTGTTTCATTTGCTGGAAGTATAACGGGGCAAGCGCAGCTGCTACCATTGCGATTATGTATAACTGAATCATAAACGTAAAGAGAAATGCCTTCGTAAAATAAGGCTTTAACTTTTCTTCAACTGGCAGTAAATAAACGAGGTCCGCTTCTTTTAATAACGTTTGTATGGATCCAGCTGTTAATACAAGGCCAAGTAAGACTGCCATAACAATCGCTGTCGGAAACGAAGGTGTTAACGTTTGTAACCATTGCTGGTAATAATACGCTCCTGCGCCGATGATAAATACGAAAATAAATTTCAAATGATCATTAAATACGTATTTACTATATGTACGAACTTCTTTTAGAAATTGCCGAAATCGTTCTTTCCATAACGCTGTGCTATTCATAATCTTCTTCCTTTGTTAATGCAATGTAAATATCATCTAACGTTGCACCAGGCATATTAAATTGTGATTGCAGTTCTGATAATGTTCCCATCGCTCTCACTTCACCTTGATGCAAAATAATAAATGAATCACAATAGCGCTCTGCTGTCGCTAAAATATGTGTACTCATTAAAATGCCCGCACCACTCTTTTTCATTTGATCCATCATTTGAAGAAGTGATTGAATCGCTAACGGATCAAGCCCAACGAAAGGTTCGTCCACAATGTACAGTGATGGTTCAACTAAAAATGCACTCATAATCATCACTTTTTGTTTCATCCCTTTTGAGAAATGAGACGGAAACCATTTCAAGCGATTTTTCATGCGAAATTCTTGTAATAATTGTCCTACGCGTTCTTCATATTGTTTTTCATCTACACCGTACGCCATCGCTGTTAATTTCAAATGCTCTTCTAACGTTAACTCATCATATAATACTGGCGTTTCTGGAATGAAGGAGAAACTAGAACGGTACGCTGTCATATCATCACGAATTGTTTTCCCGTTAATTGTGACAGTTCCTTTTTTCGGTTCCATTAAACCGATGATATGTTTAATTGTCGTACTCTTCCCGGCTCCATTTAAACCGATTAAGCCGACAAGTTCGCCTTTATTAACAGAAAACGAAACATTTTGCAGTACAGGTCGTTTCGTATATCCTCCTGTAACATTTTCTACACGCAATAACTCGCTCATACGACACCACTTTCTTCATTGATATTCATTCTATATTCATCTTACCAAAAATTGCGCTGTACTACATAGTATCGATGTCTCCAAAAAAAATTTAAATTTCTTCGCATATATTTTTACGAAAGCGGACATCATAATTAGGGAAGAAGGAACACACTTGAAAAAGCAACCACCAATTGATGAGTACAACAACATAGTGAAGTCATCATGAAATGGGGTGTCCAAATTGGACAATGAAATTTACACATAACCAGATAATTTGTTTCATTTTCGAAACGGGGTGTCTCCGAAAGAGCATATACTGTTTTATAAAATAAACAATTTCATTTTATAAAAAGATTGCAATTCATTTCACTTGAAAATGGGGTGTCTACGGCAGAGACTTTAGCCGATTTACCGTGTATTTCTTATATAAATGAGGTGTCTGTGAAAGAGCATATACTGTTTTAAACACTAACAATTTCATTTAATAAAAGATTGCAATTTCATTTCACTTGAAAATGGGGTGTCTACGGTAGATATTTCAGCCGATTTACCATGTATTTCTTATATAAATGAGGTGTCTGCGAACCGTAAATTATAAAAAATGTTTTTTCAATCCCTCTTCAGAAAACAGGAAGCTGAGTCAGCTTCCTGTTTTTCGTGTTTGTTCTCCTATGTAATTATGGTAAAATACGGCTAAGACTATTTGAAAGGATGAGATCGATGAATCATACAGCGGACAATTGTATTTTTTGTAAAATCATTGACGGGCAAATCCCTTGCTCAAAAGTATACGAAGATGAACATGTACTTGCATTTTTAGATATTAGTCAAGTAACAAAAGGACATACTCTTGTTATTCCGAAAGTTCACAAACAAGACATTTTTGCGTTAACGCCAGAAATTGCATCACATATTTTTGCTGTCGTTCCAAAAATCGCAAATGCAATGAAAGCAGAATTTAATCCAGTTGGCTTCAACCTACTTAACAATAACGGCGAGAAAGCTGGACAAACTGTATTCCACTTCCACCTTCATTTAATTCCACGCTACGGTGAAAACGATGGTTTCGGTGCTGTTTGGAAATCACACCAAAATGAATATACAATGGAAAATTTACAAAACATCGCAAGTACAATTGCAAATAGTGTGAAATAGTGCCACTATAATAAGAAGTAATACATATCAAGCCGATTCCTCTGGCATTTATTGAATGGCTTATTTCTTCATAAAAAATGCCGGGGATATGATTTTTTGTGCATAGCATGTACAAGAGAGAAAAGCTTACTTTTCTTCCCCTTGTCTTAAAGATATGCACACTTTTATACATCATGAATACGAACGAAAAATAAGGAGGTTTCCTTTTATGTCAAAAGCTAAATCCTTTATTACAGGTGTACTTTGCGGCGGAGCAGTTGCTGGGCTAGCCGTTCTTTTCTCAACTCCTTCTTCTGGTAAAGCTATGCGCGGTAAGCTGAAAGAAAAAGGAACTGATATTAAAAAGACTTTAGCTGATATTACAGCTGATACAAAGTTATTAAAGCGTCAAATCGTTGAAACTGCTTCAGAAGGTAAAGAAGTATTCCAAGAACTAAAAGACGATATGCATGACACGCTTTCTAACTGGAAACACGATATTTCTCAAAACAAACGACATATTGAAAAAGAAATTTTAGACATTCAAAAGTCAATTGAGAAACTACAAGAAGCCGTTCCAGAAAAAGCGTAAACATATTCCTGCTTAGTTTTTTGCATATAACAAATATTTTTCATACGAATTGACCTTAACACGGCATATCACATAGATATGTCGTGTTTTTATGCATTTACAATATATGTTATCCCTTAACATGTAAAGACAACACATGTATTCTCGACTCGTAAAACGCTTCCATAGTTATGCATGATTTGTATAGAATGTTGTTTTTCCGAAAAATTTTCACAATTCTCACAAAAAGACTTTATTAATTTTTATTTTACTGGCATAATAGATAATAATGAAAAAGAATGTTAAAGTGGGTGAGTAAATGAAAAGTGGAGAAAAAAATTACTCGGTAAAAGAAGCGATGATTTTCAGCCAACGTATTGCTCAATTATCGAAAGCGTTATGGAAATGCGTAGAGAAAGATTGGCAACAGTGGATTAAACCTTACGATTTAAACATTAACGAGCATCATATTTTAACCATCGCTTATCATTTAAAAGGGGCTTCTATTTCTGAGATTGCTAAGTTTGGAGTTATGCACGTATCAACGGCGTTTAACTTCTCTAAAAAGCTTGAAGAACGCGGCTATCTTATATTCTCAAAAAAAGAAGATGATAAACGAAATACGTACATTGAAATTACAGACAAAGGGGAAGAATTACTACTTCGCTTAATGGAGGAGTATGATCCTGAAAATAATTCTGTTTTTAATGGAGCACTTGAACTTCGTAATTTTTACGGTAAATTCCCAGAAAATATCGAACTGATTGCAATCCTGCGTAATATTTATGGACAAGACTTCATCGATATTTTTGAGAAATCATTAGAAGATATCGAGGAGAACTTTACGGAATCCGATCAAAAGTTAGTTAAGAAATAATCTATTTATTTTTTCGCAATCACGCTTAAGAATTCGTTCATAAGTGGCTTAAATAAACCTTGTTTTGCTAGCGCTTCCGCAGTTTCGTGTACTTCGAGCTGATGTGGAAGCGCTTTTTCAAATTGATCTAATAGCGCATCAAACAATAGAAGGCCTTCTGCTTTCTCCACTACATATTGTTCGTTCAGCTTTTCACAAAGTTTTAGTATACGTTCAATGTCTTTTTTACGAGCTTTTTTCTTTATGATTAAAGAATAAAATGGACACTTTTCTTCATCAATCATTTTAAATAGTAGGTCTACGTAGTATTCAGCTTGTTCTAGTCTTCTTACAACGTCCATTTTCTCCCTCGCTTCCTAACACAAAGTCTTCTATTTCTGAATTTTGTAACACGAACAAAATATCGTATGATACAATATATAAAGTATATGTATTTTAGCCAAAAGGAGGTCTCGCCTCATGACTCTTATAACCGTTGTCTTTGTCGCATTCGCACTTCTTGTTATATTTTACACGAATTTCATGACACATACACTGTGTGAGCGAAAACAAATATCTGCGAGCCGCCAGCCCGGTGTCTTTCGAGTTATTAACGTATGTATTACCATTCTATTAATTTCTAGTTATGTAGAAATTATATTTCATGGAAAGTGAGGAAGGAAGTCCTTCCTCATTTTTTCCTCTATAAGCAAATTATACCTACTATAACTAATAAAATAAATAGTACAAGTAATAAAATAAGTTTTGAATTCATCCCCCATCCCCTCCTCTTTTCTGTATATGCGACATGTGCCCAATATGGTACCCTTTCAAAATCTGACACAAACTGGTTAAAATTTCTTTATCAATAGGAAAACTCGTCGAAATATGATATATTAAATTTTGTACATATTGCTTATACTATGAAATAAACGACACGCATCTAAACTTTATCCTAAAGCCTCGGTAAGCCCTGTTAAGCGTGCTTTTACATATAAAAAAAGCAAAGACATCAGTGAGACTTAATCAGGTTCTTATGAACGAAAATAACCTATCATAAGGCGTTTCTTCATTTGTACGGGATAAATTAAAAATACATAATAGTAGGAGTGTTTATTGAATGAAGAAAGCTATGCTTGCCTTAGCCGCAACAAGTGTAATCGCATTATCAGCATGTGGAACACCATCATCATCAGACAAAATTGTTACATCTAAAGCTGGTGACATCACTAAAGAAGAGTTCTACACTCAAATGAAGACACAAGCTGGTAAACAAGTACTAAATAACATGGTTATGGAAAAAGTACTTATTAAAAACTACAAAGTCGATGACAAAGAAGTGGACAAAAAGTTCGATGAAATGAAAAAGCAAGTCGGTGACCAATTCGATACACTAATGAAACAACAAGGTCTTAAAGAAGAAACAGTTAAAAATGGCGTTCGCGCTTCATTAGCTCAAGAACAAGCGATTGAAAAAACAATTACTGATAAAGAACTAAAAGAAAACTACAAGCCTGAAATTAAAGCAAGCCACATTCTTGTAAAAGATGAAGCTACTGCGAAAAAGGTTAAAGAAGAGCTTGGACAAGGTAAATCTTTCGAAGAGTTAGCGAAACAATACTCTGACGATACTGGTTCAAAAGAAAAAGGCGGAGACCTTGGCTACTTTACAGCTGGTAAAATGGTTAAAGAATTCGAAGACGCAGCTTTTAAAATGAAAAAAGATGAAGTAAGCGAACCTGTAAAATCACAATTCGGTTACCACATCATTAAAGTAACAGATATTAAAGAACAAAAACCATTTGATGAAGTAAAAGGCGACATCAAAAAAGACCTTGTTCAAAAGAAAGCACAAGATGCTCAATTTATGAACGATCTTATGATGAAAGAAATCAAAAAAGCTGACGTAAAAGTTGACGATAAAGATTTGAAAGATCTTTTCGAAGAACCAAAAGCTGACGCTAAAAAAGACGAAAAGAAATAATGAAGTGAAAAAAGCTTGGGCTTAGGCCCGAGCTTTTTTTGTATGCCCTCTCTTTGCGGTAAATTACGTTCAGATTCGGTAAATGAAATTATATGATCCGTTCTCCGGATCTAATTATATCAGCGATTTTTCAATTATATCGACTTACCGACAAAAACTGACAATGATCGCTCTTCCCTCTTAAAAGACAACAAAAAAACCTCAGTTCCATCACACACGGAACCAAGGTTTATCTTATTATCATTGATTAAATTAAAAAACTATGTTAAATTAGTACAGAAACGCATTCTTAAAAAACAAGAGAATGTATTTATCCGTATCTTAATTGTACACCAAAACACATCTTCAGTCAACCTCTATTTTTCACTTTTAAAGGAGTGCTATCGTATGAACAAAAAACTTGATCAAGAGCAACAACGATTGGATAGCGTAATAGAAACTATTACGGAGCAAATTGATAAACTGGAAAGCGACACTGGCAGACGCCGGGCAGAAGTAATCAACATTCGTAAACACTTCTGGGATGATGTAAAAGTTAACACTGATACTTTTGACGATTATCTTGAAACAGTTATCAACTTAAGACAACAAGCTCAGTCACTAGCCGTAACACAAATTACCCATAAGCACACCTTTAATCGACTTGCCGCACTACGACGTATGCATAAAGCACCTTACTTCGGACGAATCGATTTCAAAGAAGAAGGAGAAGTTGGCGCGGAACAAATTTATATCGGCGTTGCTACACTTACCGATGCAAGTGGAGAAAACTTTCTTATATACGATTGGCGCGCACCCATTTCAAGTGTTTACTACGATTATCCGCCAGGACCGGCTGAGTACAGTACACCAGGAGGCGTAATCCGCGGTAATGTGGAGAAAAAATTACAATATATTATTCAAAATGGCGAGATTGATTCCATGTTCGATACGAGCCTCACAATTGGCGATGAAATCCTGCAACAAGCGCTTGGAAAAGGTACAAACAAACATATGCAAAGTATCGTTGCTACTATCCAGCGCGAGCAAAATGAAATTATTCGTCACGATGAAGGGCGACTACTTATCGTTCAAGGAGCTGCTGGTAGCGGTAAAACATCAGCTGCCCTGCAGCGAATCGCCTACTTACTATATAAATATCGCGAATGGTTAAAAGCAGATCAAATCATTCTCTTCTCCCCTAACTCCATGTTCAACAGCTACGTATCTAACGTATTGCCAGAACTCGGTGAAGAGAATATGCAGCAAGTTACATTCCAGGAATATTTAAACCATAGACTAAGCAATTCATTTGACGTTGAAGATCCTTATGAACAATTAGAATATATGCTAACGGAAACGAATAGTCCTGCCTATAAAACTCGAAATGCGAGCATTCGATTTAAAGCATCTACTCAATTTTTCGATATGATTAGAACGTACAGACAATCTCTTGAATCTTCAGGCATGCTATTTAGAGGAATGAAATTTAGAGGAAAACTGATTGCCTCTGCTAAAGAAATTACAGAGCAATTTTATAATACTGATTCCTCCCTCCGCTTCCATAATAGAATCGAGAAGTTAACGGATTGGCTAAATAAACAAATAGATACAATCGAAAAAACAGAACTGAAAAAACCTTGGGTAGAAGAAGAAATTGAATTACTTAGTAAAGATGAATACCAAAAAGCTTATAAATACTTACAGAAAAAAGGCGAGTTTGACGACAATTCCTTTAATGATTATGAGAAAGAAACGAAAGTACTCGGACGGATGATTGTCCGTAAAAAATTGAAGCCGCTTCGTAAAGGTATTCAAACATTGCGCTTCATCAATTTCACAGGAATATATAAACAGCTCTTCACAGATGCATCATGGGTTACTGGAGAAAAACCGAAAGAATGGGACGACATTTGTTCACTAACTTTGAACATGTTAGATGAAGGAAAGCTACATTACGAAGATGCGACTCCATTTTTACTTTTAAAAGAATTAATTGAAGGCTTCCAAACAAACAGATCCATTAAACACGTACTCGTAGATGAAGCGCAAGATTATTCGCCGTTTCAATTTGAGTTTTTAAAACGCTTATTCCCTGCCGCAAAAATGACCGTACTCGGGGACTTTAACCAAGCGATATTTGCCCATGCGAGTGAAGCAGTGAATTTCAATACACTTACTAGCTTATACGGACCAGATGAAACGAACGGCATCAACTTAACTCGTAGCTATCGATCAACAAAACCGATTATTGAATTTACGCGGGACCTCGTACCTGAAGGAAAGAACATTAACGCCTTTGAACGTGACGGCGAGAAACCTACAGTGACTAAAGTTTCTGATTACAACGAACTGCATGATCGTATCACTTCCAAAGTCGCAGAACTACAAAAACAACAGCACAATACGATCGCAATTATATGTAAATCCGCAGCCGAAAGTGCCGCTGCCTACGAAGCACTTAGTCATATCGAGAATATTAAACTTGTGAAAAGTAGCTCTGCTGAGTATGAACAAGGCATCGTCATTATCCCTGCTTATTTAGCGAAGGGTATCGAATTTGATGCTGTCATTATTTACAATGCCTCTAAAGATGTGTACAGTGATGGAAGCTTACGTAGATTGTTCTACACTGCTTGTACACGCGCAATGCATGATTTACAGCTTTATAGCGTTGGTGAGGTTAGTCCTTTTGTGACGGGGGCTGATTTGGAAAGTTTTGAGTTAATAACTAAAACACCTTGATAATTTGAAGTGAACCCAAAGAGTTGTACATGAAAAAACACCTCCTGAATTCGCATACTAAGTATGCAAATTCAATGGAGGTGTTTTTTATCATTTAGACTTGTAAAATGCTTCGTATTTCTTCTAAGCGTAAATTTGTAAACTTTGCAATATCTTCGATCGGCATTCCATTTTTATGCATTCCACGAATTAATTGAATCTTACCTTCTTCAATCCCCTCTTTCTTTCCTTCATTACGAGCATGAGCGAACTTTGCGGCTTCATCCATCAAAGCTTTCTCTCTTGCTTCATATGCTTGTCGGAAAGAAGAATCTTGACTCATACGCTCCCACTTATTCATCGCTTTTTGTAAAATCGGGTCTTGGTTCATCGCAATGTCCTCCAATGTTTGGGTTAGTTGTTCATCCTCGTTTGCCGGAAGTAATAATAACCAACGAACAAACAAATCTTCCCAGGGATTTACTTGTTCATTCCGCCACTGTTGCATGAGTTTCGGAATCTCTACGATGTGAACTTCGATATCACTACTCAATATTTTCTGTTGTTGTCGATTCCATAAGACTCCTGTTGTATGGAATGCCTCGTATTCAGGAAACATAACGAAATTTAACAAATTGATTGTAATTGTTTTATGAAGAGAGCTGTATGGCATTCCTTTTTGAAGTTGAGATGCGTATAGCCTTCCCCAATAATATAAACTGCGTTTAATCATATCATGATTATTATTGAGCTGTATTTCTACGTTGACTTTTGTTCCTGTGTCTAATGTAGCTGAAATATCTAAAATAGATAACTTATCTTCTTCATGTTCCCTGTGTAAATGTGGATCTGCTAATTGTAACGAAACAATGGGTGATTCTAAAGAATCCTGTAACATCGCATTTAAAAAAGCACTTAAAATATCTTCATTTCCACTTGTGCCAAATAATTGTTTAAAAGCAAAATCAATGCGTAAATTCACTAATTGTTGGCTGGACATGGGTTTTCCTCTCCCCATCTCATAAGAGGTTTTTCTTTTATTGTACATAAAATAGTGATACGCATGCAAACAAGCACTTACTTAAATTTCTTAAAACGCAAAAATACATACAAAGTAACAGAAAGCACATCCTTTTATTTAAACACGAAAAGAGGGTTATTTTATCATAACCCTCTTCTACTATCTATCTACGTTTGTACTTGATCATAATAATGAATTCCTTTATATACAACTTATATAAGTATTAAGGTGTTTTTCTCATTCTAAATGAAATATCTTTACGTCGATACACACTTAACACAATACCCATTAAAAATGCGTGAAACAGAGTTGGTATCAATCCATAGCTAATAAAGGGTAAAGATATAGAAGCAATCGGTAATAAACCTATGATCATACCAACGTTATAAATAAACTGGACTACAAAAAGAGTCATTCCTCCAACGAGAAGCAATTTACCATACCGATCATTTATTTTATAAGATATGACCATTATCCTTGCTACAAAAAGAGAAAGAATTAAAACCAGGACCAGTGCAAGCAAATACCCATAATAGTAAGTCAAACTTGCAAACACAAAATCAGTATCTGGATCAGGTATGGGCTTTATATTTTCAGATGCACCAAACCAACCTGCTGACGACATTACCTCTTTTAAACGTATATACATAAACCCTGAGCCACCTGCATCACGCTGTGGATTTAAATACCCTAGAAATCTATCCAAGTGGTATCCTTTTACTGAGGACCAGGAAAAGGATACCCTTATAATCAATAAACAAATTGGTACAATTGTAATAATCAATGCCGTTTTCTTTCCTAACTTACTCCACCAAAGCATAACGAATACCATCGTGATATAGATGAAAATTGTTGAAAGGGTTGATACAATTAAAAATAAATACAAAGAAAATAAATATAAAATTACAAGATGCATAACCTTTAACCTACTATTATTGAAAAAAGAAGCCCAGGCTAGAAAAAAGAACGGCACTGCCATTAAACAGTCAATTGCAATGGGACCAATTTTCATTAACGGTTCTCCAGTCATCGAAGCGTTTGAAAAACAGTATAGTATTAACAGGATGAGTACGCCAATTGTATAAAACAACCATCCGAGTCTTTCTAATTTCCGATAATCAATCAGCATCATCCCAAGAGCTGTTGCAATGCCTAGAATCACAAAAATTACTTTGTTCATTAATAAATCATTCGTATGACCAAGAGCTACTAGTGGCAAAAAGCCTAATCCCATAGCAGCCACTAACAAAATAATTAGGAACCAATCAATCTTTGGCTTATGAAGTTTATTAAGTTCCTGACCAAGCTTGATTGGACTTCCCATTTGTTCAACAGCTTTGTCTTCAGCAACTTCCTCACTTAACCCTTTTTCTATCCACATATTCTTCGCCTGTTTCATATGAAAATTTAGTTCAGTTGCCACAAAGCTCTTTGCTTCTTTTGATTTAATATGATTGGTAACTTCGCTTAAAAAACGCTCCCCTTTTTTGTTCAATTCCGCCTCACTCCTGTACTAATCCTTTTAATATAAATCGCGCCTTCGTAGAATCTTTTTCTGCCTTTCGTAGCATCTTTCTTCCCTTATCATTTAATTGATAATATTTAGCTCCTGAATGATCCCAGCTTGATTGGATAAAACGATTCTGTTCTAAACGATGTAATACGGTGTATAAAAACCCTTCATTTCCTTCGAATTTTTGAATCCCTCTCCCCCGTAATAACTGCATCAGTTCGTACCCTGTTTTTTCATTCATGAGAAGTTGTAAGACTGCTAAAAGGATGTCTTCTTCATTTTCGTATGATGCATTGATTTTTTCGCGCACCTGCTTTCGATGTTGATCAGAAAAACTCAAATGTTTAAACGTTGTATTCTCCATTGATTTTCGTAGGCCTTTTAATCGATCTTCCATTTGATTATTCCTCCAATCCTTTCTTCAAAAGCTCCTTCGCTTTTTTCAGTCTCGTTTTTATCGTGTTTTCCTTCACTTCTATTACCATAGCAATCTCTTTAATTGATAATTCTTCATAATAAAATAGATAAATGACTTCTCGATATTTTATCGGTAAATTCATTACTGCAGAAGCCAGCCTACGGTCTTCTGCATTTTGAATGACAGTTTGTTCAACACTTTCTTTTTGACTCCCAATATACGTAGATTCATCCTCTGTCACGATTACCTTTTTGTTATACCAACTTTTTATATAGTCCTTACAATGATTAATGGCAATTCTCCACAACCACGTTTTTACATTTGATTTCCCTTTGTATGTATGAAGAGACTTATAACATTTCACAAATATATCTTGCGTTAAACCCTCCGCAACCTCTTTATTATTCACATATGAATAAACAAGCTGTAAGATTTTCTGTCCATACTTGTTCATTATTTCATCGATAAGGATTTCCTTATCTTCTATTTCAAACGCTTCTACCGTTAATTCATCCACATCATTTCCTCCTTCCCATTTATTAGACGACGTACGCCATGGAAAAGTTTTATAAATCCATAAAAAAATACGGTTGGTAATGTCCATACCGCTTTTTGAAACCTTAATTTTTCTTTACCGAGAGTAAATCTTTTATTTTACCAACGTTCATTTAATAGGACTTTCTCATCGGAAAAATTCTACACGATGGATTTTTTTCAAATTATCACCTTTTATTATAATT
The DNA here is from genome assembly GCF_042136375.2 of Bacillus altaicus. NCBI lineage: Bacteria > Bacillati > Bacillota > Bacilli > Caryophanales > Bacillaceae > Bacillus > Bacillus altaicus. Next base: position 4,400,334 of record NZ_CM143394.1, read on the forward strand.
AAAACACATTATCGTTAAAGTTTTAATGCATGCATAATAAACAAAAAACCACCTAAAGGCTCCTCCTTCAGGTGGTTCTCTATTTTACGCTAAAGCAGCTGCTTGCTCTTGTTGATCTACAGGAATTACAGCATCGCTTAACGCTTTTTCTAGCTCAGCTGTGTATTTCATTTGCTCTTCTTTGCTCCAGCCTAGTTTCGCAGCCATGTAGTTGATTACTGCTTCTTTCCACTCGTATACCCAGTGGATGTTGAAGAATACAGCGCCTCTGCGGCGTACGAAGAAGTCAACTGGTTTCGCTGTCATTTCGTAATCCATCGCGTATACAAGCGGGATAAGAACGTCTAGCGGCATGTTGTATTCTTTCGCTTCGTCTTTATGTTTTTTCGCTAAGTCAAACAGTACATCAACGTTAGAGCCGTAGAATTTAGCGAATTTTTCCGCTTGCGCTGTCGTTAAACCGTATTTCGTACCTTCGCCTGCTTTTTTCGCGATAAATGCCGGGAATCCGTGTGAACCACTTACATGACCACCAGAGATTGGCATATGTTTCGTATCGCTCTTCGGATATGCGCTATGACCTTCTTTTTGTAATAGATTCGTTACGTAGTCTACTACCATTTCAGCCATTTTGCGGTATCCTGTTAATTTACCGCCTGCGATTGTAATTAAACCAGATTCAGAAGTCCAAATTTCATCTTTACGAGAAATTTCAGATGCATTCTTACCTTCTTCATAAATTAACGGACGTACACCAGCCCAGCTTGATTCCACATCTTTTTCTGTAATTTTCACGCTTGGGAACATGTAGTTAATCGCATTAATGATATATGTGCGATCTTCTGTTGTCATGTGCGGTACAGCTGCGTCTTTATCATAGAACGTATCTGTTGTACCTACGTACGTTTTTCCTTCGCGAGGAATCGCGAACACCATACGTTTATCTGGTGTATCAAAGTAAATCGCTTGACCTAATGGGAAACGTTTTTGATCAATTACTAAATGCACACCTTTTGATAACTGAAGTACTTTCCCTTTTTTCGAGTTATCTTTTTCACGAAGTGTATCTACCCAAGGTCCAGCTGCGTTTACAATTTTCTTACCGTAAACTTCGTACACTTCTCCGTCTAGTAAATCGATTACACGTACACCGCATACTTTTCCATCTTTATATAAGAAATTGTCTACTTTTGCGTAGTTAACAGCTTTCGCACCGTGTTCAATTGCTTCTTTCATTACTTCAATTGTAAGACGCGCATCGTCTGTACGATATTCTACGTAGTAACCGCCGCCCTTTAATCCTTCTTGTTTTACAAGAGGCTCTTTATTTAGCGTTTCTTCACGGTTAAACATCTTTCTGCGCTCGCTTCGTTTTACACCTGCTAGGAAGTCGTATACACGAAGACCAATTGATGTACTGAATGATCCGAACGTGCCGCCTGTATGGAACGGAAGTAACATCCACTCTGGTGTTGTTACATGGGGACCGTTCTCATATACGATCGCACGCTCTTTCCCCACCTCTGCTACCATTTTCACTTCAAGTTGTTTTAAATAACGTAAACCGCCGTGTACAAGTTTCGTTGAACGACTTGATGTACCTGCTGCAAAGTCCTGCATTTCAAACACAATTGTTGATAAACCGCGTGTTGCCCCATCTAATGCAATACCAGAACCAGTAATACCTCCACCAATTACGATCACATCTAACTCTTGTTTATTTACTCCGTTTAATACGTCTTTACGTTGTTTACTTGAAAATTTCATGGTAATTCCTCCCTTTGATAACGAAAAAAGAGACCACGAACTCCGCTATAGATTTCGCCTCTATAGCGTGTTGTGGTCTCTCCAAATCTCCTACCGAATTATTAACTTGTCATCATTATAACACTGTTTATGATTATTTGAAAGCTTTAGTTGCTTCAATTGCCTTTTTCCATCCAGCATATAGCTCTTCGCTTGTTTCCGCTTCCATTGCTGGTGTAAAGCGTTTATCCATATTCCACTGCGCTTTAATTTCGTCTTGATTTTTCCAATATCCAACCGCAAGACCAGCTAAGTATGCTGCACCTAAAGCTGTCGTTTCACTGATCACTGGACGCTCTACGGGAACGTCTAACATATCGCTTTGGAACTGCATTAAGAAGTTATTCTTAACTGCCCCGCCATCAACACGTAATGTATTCAGTTTAATACCTGAATCAGCTTCCATCGCGCATAGTACATCTTTCGTTTGGTATGCTAAAGATTCTAGCGTCGCACGAATGAAGTGCTCCTTCGTCGTACCGCGTGTTACACCAAACATAGCGCCGCGTACTTCACTATCCCAGTACGGTGTACCTAATCCTACGAATGCTGGTACTATGTATACACCTTCAGTTGACTCAACACGGCTAGCATACACTTCACTCTCACTCGCATCTTTAAACATGCGCATTCCGTCACGTAACCACTGAATTGCAGAACCTGCTACGAAAATACTTCCTTCTAATGCGTAATTCACTTTACCATCTAAACCCCATGCAATTGTTGTTAATAGGCCATGCTCAGAAGCTACTGCTTTTTCGCCTGTGTTCATTAACATGAAGCAACCAGTTCCGTAAGTGTTCTTCGCCATACCTTCACCGAAACAAGCTTGTCCAAATAATGCTGCTTGCTGGTCACCAGCTACACCTGCGATCGGTACATTTTGACCGAAGAAGTGGTAATCAATTGTTTCTCCATATATTTCAGATGATTGACGTACTTCTGGAAGCATGCTCTTTGGTACTGTTAACATGTCTAGAAGTTGATCATCCCACTGTAAATCGTGAATGTTAAACATTAATGTACGTGATGCATTTGAGTAGTCTGTTACGTGCGCTTTCCCGCCAGACAATTTCCATACAAGCCATGTATCAATTGTTCCGAATAACAACTCGCCGTTTTCCGCTTTTTCTCTTGCACCTTCAACGTTATCTAAAATCCATTTTACTTTCGTACCAGAGAAGTATGCATCAATTAAAAGACCTGTTTTTTCGCGAACCATCTCGCTATAACCTTTTTCTTTTAACTCATCACAAATTTCAACTGTTTGACGAGATTGCCATACGATTGCGTTATAAATTGGTTTTCCAGTCGTTTTATCCCATACAACCGCTGTTTCACGTTGGTTCGTAATACCGATACCAGCGATTTGTTCTGGCTTCACATCTGCTTCGCTTAAACAAGTTGCGATAACTGCTAAAATAGATCCCCAAATTTCTTGTGCATTATGCTCAACCCAGCCTGGCTTTGGAAAATGTTGTGTAAACTCTTTTTGAGCTGAATGAACGATTTTTCCTTCTTTATTGAAAAGAATTGCGCGTGAGCTTGTTGTTCCTTGGTCTAATGAAAGAATATATTTTTTCATATCAGTTTCCCCCTATGCTACTTTTCTACTATTTGTAGTAGTTTCACTTTTTTTACTTGTCATATAAGAGATTGTTAGTACAATCACAGTTGTAATAATCACATAAATAAGTGCTGAATTTTGTTTTCCTTCAAATACAACTTGATGGAATAATCCTGCAAGTGATCCACCTAGAATTGGACCAACTACTGGAATCCATGCATACTTCCAGTTTGAACCGCCCTTTCCTGCAATCGGAAGGAAGAAGTGTGCAATACGCGGACCTAAATCACGAGCCGGGTTGATTGCGTATCCTGTTGTTCCACCTAATGATAAACCAATACTTACAATTAAGAAACCTACGATAAATGGATTTAAACCATCTGCAAATTTATTTGCTCCAATTGCTAATATACCAAATACTAAAACGAATGTTCCAATCATTTCACTTAAAAGGTTTGTAAATGTATTCGGAATTGCTGGACCTGTTGCAAATACACCTAACTTTGTTCCTGGATCTTCTGTTTCTTTCCAGTGTGGTAAGTAATGTAAATATACGAGAACTGCCCCGATAATTGCCCCAATCATTTGTGCTGCGATATACATAGGTACGTCACTCCATGGGAACGCTCCCTTAAACGCAAGTCCTATCGTTAAAGCCGGATTCAAATGTGCCCCACTAATTGATCCAACTGCATACGCTGCCATAGCAACCGCTAGACCCCAACCCATTGTAATTACAATCCAACCAGAATCTTTCGCAAACGATTTCTTTAAACTTACACCAGCGCAAACGCCGCCACCAAGTAAGATTAACAACGCTGTCCCTATTAATTCCCCTAAAAATGCTGACATAAAATCCCTCCACAATCAATTTAAATGCTTTCGAAAAGTGATAGAGGTAAAATGAATGGCCATTCGTTTTTTTTCAAAAGAAAAAGATCCACAGCTTACATGCTTCTATATAATATATATAGAAACAATAAAATGTGGATCTCTTCTTTTCTCCGTCACGTTTATTAACTTGTCTATAATGTTAACCTCTAATGAAAGCGGTGTCAACAGAATTTTTTCACATTTTCGTCACTTTTTTTGGTAATGTTTCCATAATTCTTTTTTCGATGTCGTAATTGCTGTCGCACCAGCATTTAACGCTCTTTCAACGTCTTCTACAGTTCGAATAAAACCACCTGCTAAAATCGGTACACCTGTACGCTCTTTCACCTCAGCAATGACACCCGTTAACGCACCAGGAAGCACCTCTATATAATCCGGCTTCGTCTTTTCTAGCAAATTACAGCTCTTTTCCATCGCGCTAGAATCAATTAAAAAGATGCGTTGAATGGAGACGACACCTTTTTGCTTCGCCTTCATAATTACGCTCGCCTTTGTCGACAATAACCCGTACGGTTTATATTCCTGACATAAAAACTCCGTCGCATGCCCATCACTTTGTAATCCATGGATCAAATCAACATGTAAAAATACTTTTTTATTATGCTGCTTCGCAAGTGACACAACACTCTTCAATTGACCGACATGAATATCTAAAATAACAATATACTCATACGAACTATGTAATAGCTTTTCCAAATCTTTAATTTGCCTCACTGCCGGCAAAATCTTTTGCTCATGAAATTCCATTCTAAACGTCCCCTTCCTACCTATCCTTTATAGTACACAATTTGAATAGAAAGAACAGCTAGTGTGGGGAATTTCTTTCCTCTATCTATATATTTTCTTCAACTTATCAGAAGCCGTCCCACCTATAATCATTAATAGGAGGGGTAAAAAATTCATTACATATGGTGCATCTGCGACAATTGTAATACTTGCTCCTGCAAACTTATTTAACATCCATACAACGATTTTTGTAATAAACAAAAATACCCCCAGCATGAATAGACTATCAAAAAACACCTTCCATTTTGGATACGCTAATTGCTTACTATCCTCAATTACTTTCTGCGTCAACTCTTCATCACTCCTCAATAACTCATCAATTGTAATACCGAACAGATCACTTAAATGAATAATAATTTCAATGCTCGGATAGTTCTTTCCCGTCTCCCATTTCGAAACAGACTGCCTGCTCACATGAATTTTTTCAGCCAAATCATTTTGCGACCAATTTCTTTTTTCCCTTTCTTCTTTTAAGCGTTCGCTAAAAATCATACTGTGTTTATCACCTCTCTACGTCTAGTATGGTCAAATAAATGCTGAAGAGTAAAGCTAGTTATCGTTGCGTAACCTGTGCAACTTGTTCGTTACACCTTAAGGTACGCTATGTAGCATGTGGATTTCATATGCTTTTCTTCTATAATAATTTCCCGAACAATAATCGTACCTCTTAACATTGTCGCTTTGTGTCGGTAAGTCGATATTCCATGTCGAATCGTTGATATATTGAAAAAATCGTTGATATATTTGAAGTTATGATAGATATATTTGAAAAATCGTTGATATATTTCAGGAAATAAAAAAGTGGATAACTACATGTTATCCACTCTCCCATAATTACAATAAAACCGAATCTTTATCACTATCCTGATTACGTTTCTCTCGTTCTTCTTCTAAGCGCTTCATATATACTTCGCCTTCTTTTTCGATAAAATCGTTATCCATCTCTTGCTCTTTTTTCGAAGTATATAAAACCATGTAGCCACTCAATACAATCCCAATGATTACAAGATAAATCCACCATGGTAAAATTTCCACTTTCGTTCATCCCTTTCCTTAGACAAGCCTTATTAGTTTCACTTTATGAGGAAAGAAGTGGATTTATGCTTGAAATTTTATTGTGGATGCTTCGCAAAAAACGCTTGTACATATTCCATAAACTCGATTGGCTCTTGACGGAACGGTGCGTGGTATCCTTTTTCAATAATATGAAACGTACTATTGGCAAATAACTGATGATACAGTTCACCATTTTTCCAAGAAACGCTCTTATCGTGCCTACCCCAAATAATTAAAGTTGGCACCTTAATTTTATCCGCTTCCATCGCAATACGGCGCTCTCTCATTTTCGTAAGCTCATCATAATGCTTTTTATCATCGTGACTATTTTTCACTTCATTTTTATTATAATCCGTAATCTCTGTTACAGTTTGTAAGTCCGTCGATAGTGGCGGCATTTCATAACTTTCTTGTTGCTGGAAAGATTCAATCCCTGTAGAATCCGCTAAAATGAGATGGGTAACCGCGTCCGGATATAAATACGCTAAATTAAGGGACATCTCTCCACCCATCGAATGACCAAGTACCGCAAATTGATCATATCCAAGTTGCTTCATTAACTTATAATATAAATTCACTTGCGCAGGGAACGAATACTGAAAATCAACCGGCTTCGAAGAACGTCCAAATCCTAAAATATCAACCGCTATAATCGTGTGGTCCTTTACAAGTTCCGGATAAATATCATTAAATCCATCTGAAGAACCACCAAATCCGTGAAGCATAAGTAACGGCGGCTTCCCCTCACCAATTTGCTTAAAATAAATCGTCTGCCCATCAATCTGCGCCATACTCTCTTTCGTATTTATCTTCATCATAACAGTATCCTTCACTTCTTCAACCTTCGCAATCGGCTTATCAACGAAGTTACATACTATTAATAAAACAAGAACAATACCGCTAATCATATAAAACTTAAACCGTTTCAAAATCCCCGTCTCCTTTCTCATGTTGCTATTTAAAGTTTTTACATTATTTGGTTGTTTTATGATTAATTTTAATTGTAACTAAGTTAGTTACAATTATCTTAAAAAAATATTACTCACTTCTATTACTGATGGTTATTTTGTAACTATTATAGTTACACATTTAAAGTAAGTCAATTCTTTTCTCTGCATGGCCTAATAACAAAGAAAGGGACTTCATGTTGAAGTCCCTTTCTTTGTTATTATAGTCGGCTTACTCCACCGCCGTCGCCTCTATTATCTGCTGGTGCTCCGCCATCTCCTTTATTGAAGTTAGCTGGTGCCCCGCCACCATCGCCTTTATTAAAGCTAACGTAGTCTGGTCTTGCTGGTGCCCCTCCGTCACCACGATTTAAAGCCTGGCTCTGATCACCCAAACTACTTAAACCAAATGCTAAAACAGTCGTTGTTATTAATCCTGTTACTATCACACCTAATTTTTTCATTATTTCAAAGCTCCTTTTTCTAAGTATTTTTTACTCGCTTTATTACTCATATAAAAATATTCACTAGCTTTAGAATCATTTGATTCCTCATAAAATCGTATTGCTAACTTTTCAGTATATTCTTCTACACAGTCCCATAATGATTCCTTTTCAAAATATGAGATTCCTTCTAGGACCACTCTTTCTAATTCTGCTGTATTGGATTTTTTATTCAATTCTTTTAAAATCATAAAACGATATTGAAATTCTTGATTTTTCAATTCATTACAAACTTTTAATCCTAATTCGATAAACTCATTCGCTAATTCTACTCTGTTTAGTTTGTAATTCTCTTCAGCTAAAGTAAATACCCCTTTATAATGCTTAGGTGATTTTTCAACAACTTCAGAAATATGACGGATTGATAATTCCGAAAGATTTTGACTTCCATATAACCATCCTAAATTACTTTTCACCATTAAAATGTATCGTTCTGCTTGTTGATGTTGGAAAATATTTAATGCAGAATCAAAACTTTCTTCTGCCAGCGAAAATTGCTTTAAGTCTACACTACACAACCCATATATATTTTTACAAAGCGCTACACTTAGTTCGTACCCACTATATCTTTCAAACTCTTCCCTCGCCTTATTCACATTATCAATTCCTAAAATTGGTTGATATGATTGATAGTAATAATAGCCCAGTCGATAATAAAACTCAGCACGCTCTACTGGATTTGTAATATCCCCTAGCATTAATTTTGCTTTCTCAAATTCTTCACTTGCAGCTTTATAATTCGTCACTAATGTTTCTTTAATCGCTTTAAAGAAATGATAATAATATGTTAAAACATTATCATCAACAATATATAAAGAATCAATTCTATCAAAGCTACTATTTGTAACACTTAGACTATCAACTAATACTTGATAACGAAATTTTAATAAAGAATAGAAAAAGGATATATTCTTTTCCTCTTTGAAATCATTAATTTTGGATTCAATTTCTTCTTTCAAAGATTTTGATTGCGTAAAATCTTGCTGCAATATTACACAATACCAATCATCTAAAGAATGTTTCATTTGCTCCCTCGTTACTACATCTGCTCCCATACACTCGCATCTCCTTTTCTCCAAACTTACAAAATTAGGATATTTATATAATTATCCAAATTGTATATTACCAACCCTTTTATATGTATTGAAAAATAATTGTCAGAAAATTTATGATTTAAATGAATTATACCAAACATTCCCTTTTGTAAAACTTGAGAAACATTTATCAGAAAACTTTACAGATCAAATAAAAAAGCAAGCAATTCCAGCTATTCGCTAAAACTACTTGCTCTTCTACTTATTATCTCTATTTTTATTCTTTAATAAATTCCTTAGTACTTCTCACTGTATCAATCGGACGAACTAATTTTTCGATTTCTTCACGCTTTGGCTCTAAGAACGGAGGTAACGATAATTTTTCTCCAAGTGTTTCGTATGGCTCATCTCCCATAAAACCTGGGCCATCTGTCGCAAACTCAAATAAAATTTGCGGTGCAACTCTTGCGTATAATGACTCAAAGAAGTGGCGATTTACATAACCAGATGAAGGGAGTCCAACTCGACTTAGTCGCTCAATCCACTCTTCTAATACAGCGCGATCCTCTACGCGGAATGCTGCATGGTGCACTGTACCAAAACCTTGTTGTGCTTCAGGAAGAACCGTATTATGTTCTACAATGGCAGATGCACCATTTCCACCTTCGTTTACTTCAAATAAGTAGAATTCTCCTTCTTGAGCAATCTCTTTAAATAATAGAACTTTTTTTAGTACTTCTTTGAAATAACTAAAGTTCGCGATACGAATAAATACAGGTCCTAATCCAGTAATTGCGTATTCTAATGGAACTGGTCCGTTTTGCCACGGTGTACCTGATTCCACCCCTTTATCCAATTCATCTGAGATTAATTGATAGTGTTGATCATCAAAGTCAACGAAAGAAAGAGTTTTCTTACCGAATTGCTCTTTAATTCCTGTATGTTCCACTTCAAGACGGTCAAAACGTTTCACCCAATATGCTAATGCTGCATCGCTTGGAACGCGGAATGAAGTCTTTGAAATTTCATTTGTACCGTGTACACCTTTCGGAACGCCCGGGAAGTCAAAGAATGTCATATCCGTTCCTGCACTACCTTTATCATCTGCAAAGAATAAATGATAAGTTTGAATATCATCTTGATTTACCGTTTTCTTAACGAGACGCATTCCTAACACATAAGTGAAAAATTCATAGTTCTTTTCTGCACTACTTGTAATCGCTGTAACATGGTGTATTCCTTTTAATTGGTTCATTATATATTCCTCCAATAGTTTTAATTTATCTTTTAGGATTATATTTCTGCTCGCTGGTTAACGAGGCACGTATTTATTAAAGTAATCACTTCGTTTTACTAGTCAAGTGATAGCTAAAAAATAATTCATACGAAAGTAATTTAGAGAACGAAGTGTACCTTTCTCATATGACTCATTTCCTTTCGTTACTATCACTTTACAACTCAAGTGATTAAAAAGCAAGTGATTTATCTCGAATTCGAGATATTTTTTAATATGTTATTCATACAAAAACAGCCTCATCAAGCTTATTAACACTTAATGAGACCATCCTATTTACAATCTTAATTATGGAACGTCGGTTTATAGAACGAACGATTATCAAGTGCAAATACACGCTCTGTATATTCACCTGGTTTTGTGCGTCCTAATGCACGGTCCATCATGTTCATTTTTGCATCTAAGTTATCGATGTAGTGCAGAATTTCTGCTTCTTTTACTAATGGTGGTTTTGGACTACCCCATTCTGCTTTTCCGTGGTGGGAAAGGACGATGTGCTGAAGGATTAATACTTCTTCTGCATCGATTTGTAGTTCCTCTGCTGCTTTACCAATTTCGTTCACCATAATTGAAATGTGGCCAAGTAAATTTCCTTCTAACGTATACGTCGTAGAAATTGGGCCAGATAGCTCAAATACTTTACCAAGGTCGTGTAAAATAACGCCTGCATATAGTAAGTCTTTATCTAAAGATGGGTACAGTTCAGAAATTGCTTTCGCTAAATCTAACATTGATACAACATGGTAAGCTAGTCCAGATACGAACTCATGATGATTTTTCGTCGCTGCTGGATATTCTAAAAATTCGTTTTGGTGCTTATTTAACAAATGTCTTGTTAGACGCTGAATGTTCGGGTTTCTCATTTCAAATATGTATTGCGTAATTTTCTCGACCATATCTTCTTTTTTGATTGGAGCTTTTTCTACAAAGTCTGAAATGTCCGTTACTTCATTCTCATTCGCAACACGGATTTGTTTCACACGTAATTGAATACGTCCTTTATAGTTTAGAATATCTCCAGCTACTTTAACGATTGTTTCCGCTACATATTGTTTCTCAACTTCTGGTGATACATCCCATAGCTTCGCTTCAATATCTCCACTTGGATCTTGTAAGATTACTGTTAAAAACGGCTTACCATTGCTTGCGAGACCTTTTGTCGATGTTTTAATTAACAAGAAAACATCGACTTGTTCACCAACTTCATATTCTACAATTTTCTTTTTCATTCGAATTCCTCCACCAAATCAGTTACTTTTAGTATAGCATACTACAACTCATTTTCTTTACGCTTACGTTTTAATTTTATAATCTCATTTTCTGTAAAATATGTGAGTAGATGCGCATGACATGTAAAAAAGATTACTTGTCTATCTTTCGCAATTTCCTTTATTAGTTCAATCGTTCGATTCGTCCTTACCGCATCAAAGTGCACGAAACTATCATCAATAATAAATGGATAATCATGCTCAAACGTTTTCGCTAGTGCAAATCGTAACGATAAATATAACTGCTCCGCTGTCGCTTGGCTTAGTTCATGACTGTAAAAACGCATACCATCGTTACGTTCGACAATGAAAGGTTCCGCCTCTGACGGTGAGAATATTTTACTATATCGTCCGCCTGTTAAATACACGAAATACTCTTCGGATTTTTGTAAAATACGCGGAAGATGCACTTCATGGTAATACTGCTTCGTTTTCGTTAACACCGTCTTCGCGGCCGCATATGCAGCCCACTTCTTCACTTGTTCACGCACTTGTGATTTTTTCATTTCCCACTCATGTAGTAAATCACCATACGTACTGCCTTCTTCTAAATTCGCAATTTCTATTCGATGCTTCGCAATACGCTCTGTCAGTTCTTTCTCTTGTGTAAGACAGTTTTGCGCGGCTGTAATTTCTTGCTTTAATTTTTCATCATAACCGTCAGCTTCATAATGCTCAGCTAATGACAAACTCGTTAAGCGCTGTTCTAAAAGATTAATTTGAGGTAATAAACGCCCCACTTGCTTATCCGCATCTTCACGTTTCTCCGCCAATTTTCCTGCTTCTAAAAACATCTCTTCATCAGTAGAATCTGCGATATTCCATAACCCATCTCGCTCTACTAACAGTTGCTTTAATTGCTCTTGCATGAACTCATATTCTTCTTGCCATTCCGCCAGCTTCTCTTTCAGCTGCTTACAAGTTTGGCGCTTCTCTTTCTCATTTTGCATACGACTTTTCGCCTCATGCAATTTACTATACTCTTTACTACCGATAACAGTTTCTAGTTTATGCTCAAAGTGCGAAATCATTTCATACAATGAAGATTTCCGCGTGCTTTGCTTCTCTAAATCACGATATAATGAATGCATTTTTTCAATACGCTCAAACGCCGGCAATATGTGCGCATACGTATAAAATTCAGGGAACATATAGCGCGTTTTATACACATCTACTTGTTCTCCCGTACGGAAAGTTTCTCTCTCCCATTCTTCATAAGATGAAACGACTTTATCATAAGCACGTTCCATTTGCTGTAATTTATAAGACTCTCGCTCAAATAACTTTCGAATCTCTTCATCCTTTTCTAACTGATAGCGAACCGACATCGCCTCTTCACTTTGACGCCCGCCAGCACTTTGCTGAAGAGTAAGAAGCTCTTCTTGTAATCCACCTGATGGATCTTTATATAAAACGAGAGCAAGGACAATCCCTACAAAAACAATAACACTAATAAATAACAGCACGCGGTTATCTATAAATAAACTCGTGAATAAAACAAGCGTATTAATAAGAAGTAACAGAAGACAAATTCTTTGCCACTGTTTTTTCTTTTGCATAGCCGCTCCTGCTTTTTCCTCATACTTGCGCTTCATTCTCTCTGCGCCCATACCGATAAATGCCGCATCTTGAAATGATTTTTCTCTCTCAACTAACGTATTTCGTTCTTCATCAGCTAACATTTGCTGACTTATTTGTCTTAGATTTTCTTCTTGCTCTTCTAATTGCTCCTGAGCCGTTTTGAAACGATCATCAAGCTGCGTTTTTTGCGTTTCTAACTCTCTCGCCTTTTGCACAGTTTGCGTAATTAATTCTTTCGTCGCTAAACTTATATCAAATGAAAGAACCGTCTCTTGTTCAAAAGTGGCTCCAATTTGTTGCTGTAGTTCTGCGATTTCTTCTTTTATATTCGCAATACTTCCCGTCATATCACGCATTTCTTGGCGTGCATTTTCATAAGACATGTGCTGCATACGAAGTTCTTCTACGTAACTTTCTTTTTGTAAAAATGCTTCATCTATTTCTATGGAATCAATTTCTGATTGGACTGTTTCTATCTTTTTTTGAAGTGAATCTACTTGTACTTGCAGCGGCTCCATCTTTGCCTTTACCGCTTCATAGCGCGCCGTTCCGTTTACAGGAAACTGCCCGTTCTCGTTTGCTAACACTTTCTCGTGCGCACTCTTTTCAATAACGAGAGGCTCAAGCGCTGCTAATATTTCATAGTCTTGCTTTCGTTTTTCGGCTGACTCTTTTTCCGCACGAACAGCAGCAAGTTTCTCTTCACTTTCTTTTAACTGCTCGACTTGTTTTTCATACGTGCCAATCTTCCCTTGCCACTCTTTCATCTTTTCCTCAATTTTCTTCATCTCTTGCAGTGACACGTTAATTTCAGGATTACGACCACTCGGCTTAAAACGCTGATTCATTTCTTTTTCTAACTTTTTATCTAACTGCAATAACGCATCACTTCCGACTGCACTTGCCGAAAATAAATAATTACCGATATCCGCTTCGCCGAGCTGATGAATATTTTGAAGACCATGCATATCAAATGAAAAGACTGAATCAAATAAGCTTTCATTCACACCGCTTAATATATCGTTTAAAATATCTTCGCCGCCAGTTTTCCCGTCTTCAAAATAAACGGTCACTTCACCAACTGCCGTCTTTGGCAATCGTTCAATTTTCAAACGGCCGTACTTCTCTGTTTGAACAGTCATCGCCCCGCCGTACTTCCCGCCTTCTTTCGGCTCATAACGGCGCTGTCCTCTCGTCGGAAAACCAAATAATATACTTTTCATAAACGAGCGAATTGTCGATTTACCCGCTTCATTTTCACCGTACAACACCGTCAGCAATGAAAGATCCATTTCCACATTTTCTAGTTTTCCATAGCCATAAATATGGAGTTTTTCAATTCTCATTTTTTATCCCTCTCTTGCTGGAATAATTGCTCTAAAATAATATTTTCCGCTTCCTTTTGAATCTCTTTCTTCTCTTCTTCCGTAAAAGCTTCAATACTATTACGCGCTACAGGAGATGTCCAAATCGTGCGCAACACTCCGTCCATATTTGTGAAAGCTTCTAACTCCTTCAGCACACTACCGACAAAATGATTTTCTTCTTTCAAACGCTCGATTTCCGCAAAAGAAACCGTCTCGTTTTTCCACTTCATCGCATATACAAAGTCTTTCCGCTCTTCTCCCGCTGCTAAAATATGAAAAATCTCTTCCACGCGCTTGTCTTCACGTAAATAAGGAGAAAGTGGTCCCTGCCCTATAAATACAACAGTTAAAAGCGTGCCTTCCTCTTCTCTTCGGCATTCATTCATCGCACTTGACGCGCTCGTCATAAGATCATCAACAGTTTCAAGTCCATCGATACTCACTTCAATCTCATCCCACACAACATCCGCCGTATGGAAAAATGAACAATGCGATCCTTGTTTCGTGAGTTCAATAAGGTACGCACCCTTGTCCCCTGTTTCCTTACGATGACGCCCTTGTATATTACCTGGATAAACAATGTACGGCTCTTCTGATAAAATTTCACGTTTATGTATATGGCCAAGAGCCCAATAATCAAACTGCTTTTCCTTCAGCTCACGAATTTGAAACGGTGCATAGCGATTATGCTCTGCATCCCCTTCCACACTTCCGTGAAGCATTCCAATATGAAAAGGCGCATCACTCATTTTCGTATACTGCGCTGTCATATTATCCGTTACCGCTTGCTGCAAATAACTAAAACCGTAAATAGAAGCTACAAGCTCACCATTTTTATAAAATGATTTCTCTTCTACATAAGGCTCCGTAAACACATGAACATTTTCCGGAAACTCAATTGCCGCCCAGCTTCCCCCTAAATGATCGTGATTACCGTGAATAATAAAAACAGGGATATCGTACTGCGACAGTCTCTTCATTTGCTCACGCACAAACACTTGCGCTCTCAAACTTCTCGTCTCCGCATCATACAAATCCCCAGCTAGTAATACGAAATCAACGCGCTCTTGAATCGCTTTATCAACAATACGCTCGAACGATTCAAACGTACTCTGCTTCATTCTCTCCCAAACAGACTGCGGTACATTCATCTCCATCCCTTTAAACGGACTATCCAAATGCAAATCAGCCGCATGTATAAACTTCACTTGTTTCACAAATAACGATCCTTTCTATAGTTCAAAAGTTTCATCTTATCCGCATGAACACAAACAATACATGCTCAATTGTTGAAAACTAGTAATAAGCAGGAAATAAAAAATCCCCCACTGATTAAAGTTTCACCTTATTGTAACACGCAATGTCATATATTTCTTTGCATATTCTATTGATTTATGCCAAAATAGTTATAAGATTCTGATTTTAATTATTGGAGGGAATTTTCATGGGAGTATACGTTCTAACAGTCTTTGAAAAAGATGGTTCAAAAGCATTAGACGAATCATTCGAGGCAGCAACTGAAAAAGAAGCGAAAGCAAAAGGTGAATCTATTTTACAAGAAAAAGGATTGTACGAAAAAACACATCGCTGCACATCTTCTGCAGGTAAGCTCGTTTTATTCCAGCGCTAAAAAAAGAAGCGTCATCCGCTTCTTTTTCACTCTACTATATCTTCGTCACACCACGTAAACACCACATCTAGAATGCGATTACCGATACGTACGCGTTTATTCCATTTACCTGTTTGGATCTGATGTTGCAATTCCGCTTTCATCTTTTCCGTCCAGTCGTGAATCGTGTCACTACGGTCGTACGGATATACGCCCGGAAACTCTTCCTGCAGAAGATGCAAGCTCTCTGCATCAAAATGAAAATGGAAGAAGTAGTTTGCTGTAAGCGATGGTTCTTGCAATCGTAAAAAATGATCATCAACTTGCTTTCTATTTCTATAGAAAGTAAAGATATTCACTTTACCGCTCGTAATTTGGTCAATTTGAATTTCGTGCTTCTCTATAATCACGTCTTGCCCACCTCGTTATATACTACCCTTAGTATATATGTCTTTTGCAACAAAGTTAACCATTTTCGCGCGAAATTCATTTCCTTCATTATATTACCCGTACCTCCAAGTACAATCAGGACAAATAAACAAAGTTGAAGGGGAGCGATCACATGTATTTCGGAAGCAAAGGTTGGTATGTAAAAGAACTTAAAAAATTAGGGATTCGTACTTACGAAGGTAAAAAACTAGAATCTTATCGTACACATATTTTATCTAGTTTACTTGAGAGAATGAAGAAAGCTTCGGCTTAATAGAAAAAGGAAGCAACAATTTGTTGCTTCCTTTCATTTTTATTTAGAAAATAAAAACTGGAATCATTATAAATTAACAATCTACCTTTACTATTATACTCTCTTGATAAAAACCACCTAATATCGACTGAACTTTTATTATCAAATACTCTTCCAGATGATTATTCGTATATATTTTAAATTCTCCATACTCATTAACCCGTCCACTTCCAACAAGCATATCGCCGCTCGTTATGACAATTGTTGAATAAGGTTCCGCATGACCCGATACATAATTATCACCATATTTCACAAAATCTATCGTTATTTCCTCATGAATATTACTAACTGAATCTATACATTTCTCTTCATACAAATTAGCATTTAGTTCTTCGGCCCTCGAAAGCGCTCGATTCCTGCTAATCTTTTCTGAAGAGAATGCAACATTTCCCAGCCAACTAAACCTATCAAATGTAGTAATAGGTAGAAACATCTGTGTTAACTCCCCCATTTCTTATCAACTGCAATCTTTGAATGAATTTACAGCAATACGTTCTATGTTGGGATAAAAGAAAAAGTCTGTAATTGTACTGTTCTTAGATCTCTCATACTTTCTGAAGCATAACATAAGGAAGAAATAAAAAAATCGTACAAAAGGGCAAGCCTATAATGTACGATTGGGCATATATAATGTTTTAAAAATGAATTAACTTCCTTTCAATAGACACAGCTACTGCTTCTGACCGTGAGTTAACGCCTAATTTATTGTATATATTTGTTAAATGCGCTTTTACCGTTCGCTCAGCTATCCCCATATCAAATGCAATTTCTTTATTCTTATATCCGCGCGCAATAGCTTTCAACACAAACAATTCTTTATCTGTTAAGTTATTTTCTGCAACCTTATCAGCATGTACTTCTTTCCTTTTATACTTCACTATCTTTTCCATAATATTTGGTTGTAGTAAAATCTCACCTCGAATAGCCGCTTCCAATGTTCGAAACAAATTCTCACGATCCGTATCTTTTAGCAAATATCCTTTTGCCCCTAACTCAATTCCCTTTAACATTAATTCATCTTCGTTATAAGTAGTTAATATAATAATCGGCGTATGGTTTTGTTTTTCATTCAAAGCCTCAATCGTTTCTAAACCACTCATTTTTGGCATATTCAAATCCATTAAAATGACATCAGGTTTCTTCTTTTCTATGAAAGAAAGGGCTTCTTCTCCGTTTGCAGCCTCACCTATAATTTGAAATGAATCACTCGTTTCTATTATTAATTTCAGACCTTCTCTTACAACAAAATGATCATCTACAATTAATACGTTATGCTTCATGGCTATCTCCTTCTTTATTTATAGGCACTTGAATATACACTTTCGTACCTTTCATCTTTTCACTCAATATATGTATTTCTCCCTTAATCAATCGAACACGCTCATTTAGACCAATTAAACCATAATGTCCAGGATTCTTACCGATATATCCAGTGTCAAAACCAATTCCATTATCTTCAACTTCAATAGTAAGTTTTTCAAGATCATCGATATATTCAACATTTAAATTTACATCTGCTGCCTGCGAATGTTTTGCGATATTCGTTAAACATTCACTAATTACATATAAACAGTGCTCTTTTACTACGCTTGAAATATACGGTGGACTTTGAATAGTAAGTCTCACATGTATAGACGTAGCTTCAGAAAAACGTTGAACCTCTTCCTTTACTGCTTCATTAAATGAATTAGTAGTATGACGCAAATCATCAATAACCAACCTTGCATCATGTAAAGTTTGTCTCGCTCTTACCATAGTTTGTTTCATAATCTCTTGAGATCGTCCTGTATTCCCTTTTTGCATATGGGCATCTATTGCTTCCAATTGCATAATTAAGCTCGCTACACCTTGCGCTAACGTATCATGTAAATCTCTTGCCATACGCTGCCTTTCATTAGCCAATGTCAATTCTTCCACTCTCATATATGCAGACTCTAACTCTTGAATATAGCTCTGTATACGATTACGTGCATCAAATTGCTGCTTATTAATATAAGAAAAAGGAATAATAATTGCTAACACTAAAAGAAACATAGAGATAAGAATAGCTAATTTATTCACACCATAATTAATACTAATTGCAGCACAAAATATTGCATACATAAGAGTAAAAACTATCATTACTTTAAATATATTGTGATAAACATATAAACTTTGGGCGATTAAAATAGGAGTTAATCCAACAAAAATTGCTATCGAAGCATTTGTTGCAATAAATGCAGCCAAAAACACAATGAAAAGTTGTACAAAAAAGAAGTACAACAATTGCCTATTTTTTAATGAACTCGAATACCAATGAAAAATAGTATGAATAACAATGACTATTGTAAAGAAAAAACTATCCATAGAGAAAATATTATTACGAAATTCTAAAAGCATTGAAGCTATATATACGAGTGTGATCCATAAAATAATAAACCTTCTTGGAATAAATACCGCTTCCAATACATTTGTATCCAAATCTATATTTGAACTTATTTTTTTCATATTCGACCTCCACCATTATATTATACTATACAAGATGCGCCTTACTTTTTGATAAATTACTGATTCCTCATTACCAAATACAAATATGAAATATTGCATATCGAAATGCATTGATGTATCTGTAAGCGCTTACTATAATGAGGATATAAAGATTCATTACATCTTACTATTAAAAAAAGGAGGCAATCATATGGAAATCGCAATGGCAGTTTTAAAATTTGTAGGTGGAGTAATTCCATTGGTTCAAGAACTTTTAAAAGCATTTATGTAAAATTATTATTCAGCAATTATCTATAAGAATTATCATACAAATGATCTGTATATCAAAAAAATTGATACACAGATCATTTGTGTGAGAAAGCTTTAAACGAGAATTATGTACCCTAGCAGAACAATAATGATACATCTATCTCAAGTTGGAAAAAGACGCTCACAAGGGCGTCTTTTTATTATATTACTATGTACCTAATAACTTATTTAGAAAATCAATTCTACAATTCATACAATGCTACATAATTAATGTATCTTTTTGAAATTTGCACAATAAAAATCCCCTCAAAGCATAAGCTTCGAGGGGTGAGCCTGTTTTTTATTTAATTATATACGTACAGCTGTACCACTTACAGCAACCATTAACATTCCATCACGAACAACTTCATAATCTACGTCAATACCAACGATAGCGTTCGCACCTTTTTGTTTTGCAAGTTCTTTCATTTCTCCCATTGCAATATCACGAGCTTCTTTTAACTTGCTTTCATAAGCACCAGCACGACCACCGACAACATCACGAACTGAAGCGAATAAATCGCGGACAATATTTGCACCCATAATAGCTTCACCATTTACAATATCAATATACTCTATAATTTCTTTACCTTGAATTCCAGACGTTGTTGTTACAATCATGACTGACACTCTCCTAATAAGTTGTAGTTTTAATTAGCTTTCTTATGTCTTTATTATGACATGGAAAAAGTATCTAATCTATTGAATTACCTTACATGAATGTGACAATTTTGTAAGGGTGAAATATTATTTTACCTTTTCCTTACAATAACTACCTAAATTAACAGAATATTGTTATAATTAAATTAGAGGAGGAGATAAAATGAAAAAAATCACTTACATATGTGCTCTAAGTGTTCTATCTTTAACTTTAATAGGTTGTACAAGCACTTCTACTACAAATAATACTCCAAAAACTAAGCAAGAAAATACGAAAAATGCCATTCAATTAAACTCTGCAGACATTACAAATATTGAGTTACTTAGAACAACAAGTAATACTAGTTCCAAATCTCAAACAGATAACGAGGAAATGATACAATCAATCGCTTCAGCAGTTCAAAACGGAACACCGAAAACAATCACATTAGATCAAAAAAAGAAACAATCTGCGCATTCTACTATAACCGTTACATATAAAGATGACTCAAAAGAAGAATTTCTTGTGTGGGTTGATAATAAAGAACAAATTATGATCGCTAAAGATGAGAAGAAAGATAAAGTAGAAGGTGTGACATTGAACATTAAAGACGCTAAAATGATGAAGGATTTCTTTAAAAATGACAAAACGTAAAAAGAACCCCCCTCAACTTAAGGGTTCAAAATTAGCACAAAATTTCGTTCAGAAACACTATAAAATTCCAGCCTAATAGGTCAGTGGCGAGACCGTATATTATTAAACTTAAAATGTTTCAAATCGAAGGAAGACACCTTATAAGGTGTCTTTTCTTTATTTTCAAAAGGACCTGCTCCATTCATAAATGCATAAAGTAAATTGAATCCGTTAAAACACATGAGTGAATCTTTGTTTTCCCCCTCCTATCTAAAGGAGGAACTGTTATGGGATTTGGTGGTAGTTGTGGCGACTGTTGCTTCGCTGGAGGATTTGCTTTATTAGTTGTATTGTTTATTTTATTAATCATCGTTGGAGCTGCTTGCTTCTGCTAAAAAACTATCGGAAAAGATCCCCTTGCTAAACAAAAAATAAAATAAGCTGCCCATATGGACAGCTTATTTACATAATTATCGTTATTGGAAGTTAATTAATTTTTTCTACGTACCCAAAAAAGGAAATGACCTAGTAAAAAGAGGGGTTATCAATGCACTCACATTCAAGAATAATTGACCTTTCCTTATAAAAAATCCTTTTTATATTGGATAGCCATGTAAATTCCAGCAGCTAAAATTGCTAGCGTATATTTGAATAAGAAAAAAATGTTCCACATGTAGTCTTTTGGAAAAATCATGTCACATAGCATAATTGCACACAGCATAAAGCAACTGCTTTTCAAAAAGATTGTATTTGTTCGTTCGTCGTCTTTTCCAATCTTCTTATAAAATACATAAGCAAAAATCAAACTACCCATGAGCAGTAAAAAACCAACTCCAACGAGACTATTCCAATTTCCTGTAGATTGTTCAGCCCAGGATTTTAAAGGGTAAAAAATTGCATTAGGTATATCTGAGATCGACTTAATTTCCATTTTTATCATTTCCTTTCAGATAAGTAAAAATATCGTTTACATCAACATTAAAAAATTCGGCAATTCGAAAAGCTAACAGCAGAGTTGGAATATAATTTCCTTTTTCCATTACGAAGATGGTTTGTTTGGAAACTCCGACTTTTTCTGCTAATTCTTGCTGAGACATTCTGGCAAGTACACGATATTCATAAACCTTATTTGATATTGAATCACCAAAATCTTTCTTCATGACCATCACCTCTTGAATTAAATTATAAACTAATTTTTTACAAAAAGTAAAGTAAACTTATATAAAAGTATAAAATATTTTTATTTTTAATTAGATTACTTTGATTTAACAAGAGCCAGAATGCAGAAATAACCTGATAAAATTCATGATTTCGTCAGGTTCACATGCAATAGGTATAATGTCTTTAGCAGAATAAATTATGTTTCAAAAAAATATAGAGGATTCTGAATAATAAAAGGTATCTGGATTCAGATGTTCTTTAATTTGACTTATGAATAAAGATTCATGTGTAGTTAACATAACGTCCTATTATCGGTAGCAATAATAAGGAGGACCCCTAATCTCACAAGTAAATCTCCTTTTTTTGTTCTATGGATCTATGCATTTTTTTATACATTCCTATCCTGGCGCGGTTTTAGGGTTCTCGTTTGTTATTGGATTAGCCGAAAAACTGTATAAAATCTTGCATGCTCTTAGCGGGGTGCCGCCACATGCCCATCAACTTAAAAATGAAAACAAAGTGTACTTTCATTTTGTGGAGGTAAAGCATTCCTAAAATAGAAGCATACTCTTAATAATATGCATACCAAATAAACCCTAACGGGTTTCCTTTTTTAAATTATGCAACTTTCTTTTGTTTTTTCAACCCATTATACTCATAAACAACACCCATAATATCAAAAACAGTCTTCTTCTCATATCGATGAGATTTTCTCCCGTTCTTCTGTAGGAGGTGGAACAGGCTGATTAGGATCTTTGTTATTTCTTGGATGTTTTGTTGTATGGCTTGATACAAACTTGATAAGTGATCTTGAATCATTCCAATTGCTTTATATTCACTTAATTCTTGTTTCTTCTTTTGTAAAATTAATTGTCGCATCTTAAACATAGTAGAAGAACATAGAAAAATGGCAATGAGTTTTCCATAAACATGGCATTCTAATCGCTCTTGTTTAATATGTTGCCAATGATGAATTTGAAATAAGGATTTCCAAGTTTTAAAAATGATTTCAATTTGCCAGCGGAGAGAGTAAAAATTATGGATTTGTTCCATCGGAGCAATCTCCCAAGGTGTATTGGTAACATATAGGTTCATGCCAGCTAATCGTTTGCTTTTTTCCGAATATGTAATCCCTTTTTTACTTTCTGTGTACACTTGTTTTTTCATACGCTTACGAAGTTGTTTTTCTGTTAATCGATACATAATCACCCGAGTGAATAGTTTTTTATCCTTTCCAATATAAGCTTCTTTTATTTCATAGGACTGTCCTGGTTTTAAGGTATCCATGATGTGCTCTAAATCAACTTTGATGTACTGAGATTGTTTTTTTATTGTTCCGTTTCGAAAGTATTCAGGAAATTCATTTTTGACATATACCCTATTGTTTAATTTGAGTCGCGATATATAGTACACACCACGTTGATCCATTTGATCTAAATCATCCAGTGAATAATAGCCTAAATCCCGGATACATAGGTCACCAGGGCGTAATGTTGATAAACACTCTGTTCCAAAGGTTTTATCATTATTTTTCCCTGGTTCCACTTGGAAATTTAAAAACTGACCACTATGTAAATCATATTCTAACTGGATTTTTATACCCGCTGTTTGTGCACAACCACCTGATCCAGGATATACATTGGCCAAGTGTTTTGGTACGTGAAAAATGGTTGCATCTAAAATACGAATTCGCTGAAAATAGGTAAGTGAAGCACTTGGAATTGCTGACTTTTCACAAACTTTATTTTTTAATAATGTGGAGAAAATATGTTTCAAAAAGAACACTGCCTTTTTATTAAAGCGCTTATTTAGTCCTTCAGGACTCATAAGAGTTCCTGTTGATGCATGTAGCTGACTACACAATCGGACTAATGAATCACTCGCTACTCGTTGACTAATCCAGACACATATAGTAGCTAAATCATACCCTGAAAATTTACGTTTTCGCTTTACAAAACCTAGCTCTCTAGCGAGATTTTCCAAAAATGAAGGGGTAAGATGTTCATATAATTCTTCAGCAAATAATTGTAATTCGTCAGAAATTGATAGATACATACAAAAACGCCATCCTTTCCTATGATTCTACAGAAAGAATAGCGTATTTTTTGGTTCTGGTGCAAAGGTAATGGAAAAGAAAATATAACATATATATTTCTAGCATAATGGTAGGATAATCCTGGTTCCTCATCATTTCTACTAAATTACGAAAAATTAAGTTGTACCGTACCAACGTACAGTTAACAAAATAATATCTTGCTGATAATGCTTCCATTTGAACAAATTTTCCTTTTCCATACCGATCACACATCTTTTGTAGAGTAATAGTATCAGCATATCCCAGTTTAAGAGGTTACTTACAAAACATTTAGAATTTTTTTGTGAGAATCCTCCGAAATATAATACAGACTTTAAATATTTTCATTTATAATTCTCTATTTGTCTATACTTTTCATATCGCTGTTGTATAAGCTCTTCCGAGGATAATAGTATCAATTTTTTTAGAGATGATTCGATTACAGATTCAATCATTTTTGCCTGTGATTTTATATCATTTTGTGCTCCACCTTTAATTTCAGGAATGATTTCATCAATAATTCCTAAATGTTTTAAATCTTTTGCTGAAATTTTCATATGTTCAGCAGCTTCTGGAGCATACTTAGCGTCCTTCCATAGGATAGATGCTGCTCCTTCTGGCGAAATTACCGAGTACCATGAATACTCTAACATATGGATATGGTTACCGACACTAAGGCCAAGAGCTCCACCACTTGATGCCTCTCCAATTACAATACAAACAATTGGCACTTTAAGTGTAGCCATTTCAAATAGATTTCGAGCTATCGCTTCAGAAATTCCACGTTCTTCAGACCCTTTCCCTGGATAGGCGCCTATTGTATCAATAAATGTAATAATAGGGCGATTAAATTTATCAGCTTGTTTCATAAGTCTTAGCGCTTTTCTATAACCTTCTGGATGTGCCATTCCAAAATTTCTTTCTATACTTTCCTTTGTATTTCTACCTCTTTGATGACCAATAACCGTAACGGGCATCCCTTTAAATTTTGCAATACCACCTATCATTGCTTTATCATCACCATATAATCGATCACCATGAAGTTCGAGAAAGTTTGTAAACAATAAAGGTATATAGTCCAATGTCGTGGGCCGGTTACGTAGCCTTGCAATTTGAACTCGTTGAAAAGGTGTAATATTAGAATAAATTTTATCTTGCATTTTATTTAAACGTTTTTCTAATACATGAATTTCTGACGATAAATCTACATTATTTTCTTTCATAATTTTCTTTAATTCATCAAATTTCTCTTTTAATTCAATAATAGGACGTTCGAAATCCAAACTCATTTTATCCTCCAAATGTTATGATTTACCTCACTCTAATCAAAAGGCTTAGAAATAGAATCAATAAATAATTCAAAACCATCCACAACTATTTTTTGTTCTGATTCTGATAAATTATTGAGAATACTTTGATAAAATGTAATGGATTGCTCTCTTAAGCAATTAACAGTTATGTGACCTTTTTCTGTGAGGTGCAGAAAAAGTTCTCTTCTATTTTTTTCATTTACTTCACGATAAACAAGCCCCTTTTTTACTAACTTATCTACCAATCTACTTACAGTTGAAGTCTCTAATCTAAGTTTATTGGATAGTTGCCAAACAGTTAATTTTTCCACCTCTAGTTCCTCTAACGCCATCATTTGAGAAGTTGGTAAAGGTTTTTCAAATGGTCCATTGGGCAAATTTTGAGATTCAAAAACCCCAGTTATTATAATCATTTTCTTAATATCTGTTCTTAGTTTTAAGGCATCTTCTCTTTTCAAAAAGGTCACCCTCCTACAACTAATGTATCATACATCAATTGTATTATACATGAATATGATTTTTTCACAAGCTTAACGTAAGCCAATATTACAACATGGACGAGATATTTCTTCTTGTTAAAATGGTATAAGTGGATTGTTTTCTACAAATGGCAGAACATCAATTATGTATCAGGGGCCTTTATGGGGTACCGCTCATCGCAATCAAGCTAAGAAAATAAAACTACCATAAAAACGAAATTTTGTGACAACTTGCAACAAAAAACTCATAATTTTTGGGGGAATTCTAAATTCTTAAGTTGATGGGCATGGGGTGCCGCCAACAAAACGCAATTTCGTACGCTAAGAAAAAAGCCTTGCTACATAGGTAATGTAGCAAGGCTTTTTTAAGTTGTTTAATTCTCGCTCCACTATCGGCTTTGTTAACTAACACTTTAATTGTTTTAACAGCCTTTTGTTTAATTCCCACAATGCTGTTTTGTTACTATCCCATTTCAAAAGTGTTACTGCTTCCTCAAAGCACAGCCATTTATAATTGAAGTGTTCTTTGGATAATTCAATATTTTTTGTAGGAACTTTAACTCCAAAAGAAAATTCTTTTATTACATAAACATCTTCTCCCCAAAGAAATCCACCAACTACATCCTCTACTGGTAGTGAAGACACAGAATCTAGTTTTATATATGGACATTCTCTTATAATACCAGCCTCTTCAAACGCTTCCCGTTTTGCTGATTCAATAGGAGTCTCACCATCTTCTCCACCACCAGCTATTCCTTGCCAATAACCATAATCACTTCGATTAAAAATAGCATATTGAATGGAATCGTCAGTTTTTATATAAGGAAATATCAATACTTGATACGGTGCTCTCATTGCTTAACCTCCTTCCGAAAAAATATGAACAATTTATTCACTAACTTGCTATTTTAGTAAATAAAGTATTTGCATTTAAACTTTATAAAACTCAAATGTATTTTTTTCTAAACGTATTGTTTCATTGGAATTTTTGATAATAATATTAAAACGTTGACTATACGGATGCATAAACACTTCATACTGAATCCGACGTTCTTCATGAGACTTCCTTAAGTAATTAATATCGGCTCCTCTTTCAATAATATCACGGCTAGACCTTCTCATTAATTCTGTTTCTCCATCTGTATAGAAGTAAATTTTCAAATCAAATAAATTTGGATTATATTTACTTTTTCAGCTATTTTAGTAGCTGGTTATGCTGTTTTCCAATATTTTATTATGGATGGATTTCAAGCAGGGTTTATTCAAATGAAGCTTATGTTTCTATCTAAAATGAGTGCATTTTGGTACATTATGTTATTTATACATATTGCAACTAGTGTAGTAGCATTAGTAATTGGTCCTTTTACATTATCCACAAAATTTAGAGAAAAGAATATCAGTCGCCATCGAATGATTGGAAAAATCTATATGATTGGTGTATTATTTGGCGGCGTTTCAGGACTTTATTTATCCTTTTACGCTACGGGAGGATTAGTAGGAAAGCTTGGTTTCGGTTTGTTATCCGTATTTTGGCTAACATCGGCATATCAAGCATTAAATAGAGTTAAGAATAAAAAAATTCAAGACCATCGGAATTGGATGATCAGAAATTATTCCTTAACCTTTGCGGCAGTTACATTAAGAATTTGGCTACCTTTATTTG
Organism: Bacillus altaicus; assembly: GCF_042136375.2. Classification (NCBI taxonomy): domain Bacteria; kingdom Bacillati; phylum Bacillota; class Bacilli; order Caryophanales; family Bacillaceae; genus Bacillus; species Bacillus altaicus. The sequence goes on from NZ_CM143394.1 coordinate 4,427,523, forward strand.
TATTGCTATTTGGACTGAAGCATTTCGAACTTAGTTATGCTGTTATTGCTTGGTTAGCGTGGGTGCCAAATTTAATCATTGCAGAATTATTTATAAGACAAAGTCTTAATAAAGGACAACAACAGAAAAATGCTGATTTACAACGTTAAGGAAATTTCAATATTAAAAAGCCTAATTTCTCAATTAAATATGAAGAAATTAGGCTTTTTTCATTTAGTGATGAAACCCATTATCACATTTCGTATCATGTGGCATAGGCCCGTCCAGGGAATCCAGAAAGGCAACGGTCTGTTTGAGGTTCCTCAAAAATAAATGCGCGAGATCCATGGAAAATCCATTTCGAACCACAACGCGCATAATCGTCACCGCTTCCATATCTGGAGGCAATGGATAGGCGGGTACTTGCCAGCCGAACACACGCAATTGTCGAGATAAATCATAAAGATTCCAGTTTAATGTGTAACCATCTTTCAGTCGCCAAGCGAAAACCGGAATATCCGAACCATCGGACAAAAGTTCGAACGGTTCCATCTTCTGAATCTCCTTGCTAAGAAAAAGAGCGACTTTCTGAGAAGCCCTTTGGACATCATAGTACCCACTTTTTCCTAAACGCAGGTAATTGTAATATTGCAGGAGCACTTGTGCGCCAGGACGAGAGAAATTCAGGGCAAAAGTCGGCATGTTCCCGCCCAAATAGGAGACGCGGAAGATTAGATCCTCAGGGAGATCTTCAGCTTCCCGCCAAATTATCCAACCCAACCCAGGATAGACTAATCCATATTTATGTCCGGATACATTGATGGACTTCACCCTCGGTAATTGAAAATCCCAGACTAAATCTGGTTGAAGAAACGGTGCTATAAATCCCCCCGAAGCCGCATCCACATGCATGGGAATGTCGAGGCCCGTCCTCTCCTGTAAATCGTCCAACGCTTTCGCAATGGCGGCAACCGGTTCGTAAAGCCCGGTATAAGTCTCACCGAGAATCGGTACTACACCAATCGTATTTTCATCCACGGCAGCGAGGACCCCCTGAGGATCCAAGCGGGGATGCTCTGGGCTAACCTTCACATAGCGTGGTTCAACCTCCCAATAGTTCGCGAATTTTTCCCAAACGACTTGAACAGCAGAACTAAACACAATATTGGGCCGATCCACCGGCTTCCCTTCGCTTTTGCGTGCATTTTGCCAGCGTCTCTTTAACGCAAGCCCCCCGAGCATACATGCTTCCGACGATCCAGTTGTTGAAACGCCCATAGTCGTAAGGGGGGTGGGCGAATGCCAGAGGTTGGCTAAAATGCGGACACACCGCTCCTCAATTTCGGCTGTCTGTGGATATTCATCCTTGTCAATCATGTTCTTGTCGAATGATTTGGCATATAAGTGCTCTGCGGCAGGCTCCATCCATGTGCTAACGAATGTTGCAAGATTCAAGCGGGCATTGCCATCAAGAGCAATTTCATCATGGACGATTTGATACGCTGTTTCTGGTAACATGCCTTCATCAGGCATGTGAAAGCGCGGAACGACTGATTCTCCTTCGCGGGCAAACAGAGGATTTACAGAAAATTCGTGAGGCAGCTCCATTTGCACGTGACGCGGTAGATATTGTGGATTATCTGGCATGATCTCTTTTCCTTCGTATGCATCGTTTTGAACTTTTGCTTTTCGATCCTGTGGCATACAAGTCCCCCTTAATTAATTTTTTAACAGACATATTATTTACAAAAAAGCAGTTGTTAAACCAAGGGGACAATTCTAATAAAAGGTGCTGCCACCATTCGAATTAAAGGAGAATCCATGAATGGACTTGCAAGAGCTATTTTCTTCGGTAAACAAGGTGAGCTTAGGAAACGAACCATACAGCATCAATTGCAAAGGGCCAGTGCCTTAAACATAATTATCAATGCCATCAGTATCTGGAATACTTTACATCTAACAAAAGCAGTTAAATATCAAAAACGGATAGGTAGTTTTAATGAGAACTTATTGCATCATATGTCACCTTTAGGTTGGGAACATATCAATTTACTAGGAGAATACCATTTTAATTCAGAGAAAGTGGTCTCATTAGATTCTCTAAGACCATTGAAATTTTCTTAGCGTTGTTAAAAATAGGGGAATCGTCTTGGAAATGGGCTTAGCGTTGTAAATCCGCATTTTCCTGACGGTCCCCCATGCCCATCAGGCTAAGAAAAAGAATTTTCCCCATAACGAAAAAACAGCTTATTTTTGATGCATATTCATAAAAAGCACGTCTCTCTTTCTCGTTAACATAAGAGAAAGAGAGACGTGCTTTTAACTTTAAGAATAGCCTAAATACCTAAGTTAATGGATGTGTGGTAGCATCCCCATAAAAATGGGTGTGCCAAGAGCTTAAACAAGTGAATGAATGATAATTAGCTGACCATCCACTCCTAAAATGATTCGTATTGTATCTCAAATACCAGAACACATCAAACAAAAGGGGATACTTACAGTTAAATAGTTTACCAAGGCAAAGCTCCAGTATCATCGAAAAATTGCCCCGTAGGTCCATTATCCGGGAGAGTGGCAAGGCGAACGACCACTGTTGCGGCTTCTTCTACCGTACGTGTTCCTTGAAAATGATTCAAATCCGTTGCTGTAAAGCCCGGACAAGCCGAGTTTACTTTAATCGGTGTGTCTTTCAGCTCGTGGGCCAAATGAACGGTAAGTTGATTAACCGCAGTTTTGGATGAGTTGTAAGCCAGCGCCTTTGCATTATAAAATTCAAAGGAGGGATCGCTATGTTTCGTTAATGACCCCAACGCGCTGGACATGTTCACAATTCGGCCGGCATGAGACTTGTGAATGAGCGGGATCATTGCTTTGGATACAGCAAACATGCTGAAGAAGTTTGTTTCGAAGGTTTCTTTCAACAGGCTTATGTCCAAACCAAGTGTAGAGGTTCTGTCCAGTGCCACACCTACATTATTAATTAAAACGTCTAATTTACCATACCGCTCTTCTATTTTCTTGGCAGCGGAGTCTATGGAGGCCTGATTCGTGACCTCGATTCTGATGAAGTGAGCATCCGATCCTGCAGCTTGCAATTTAGCTGCGGCCTCTGTTCCTCTTTCTGTATTCCTTGCTCCTACCAATATGGTGAAGCCTTGTGCTCCCAACTGTCGAGCTGTTTCAAATCCAATTCCTTTGTTGGCCCCAGTTATCAGTGCAATTTTATTTTGTCCTTCAGAAATCATCAAGTAATCCTCCTATTAATTATTTTGACCTACTCTATCTCGTACTCCGAACTTCTCACCATGGACCAATTTATAATCGATAAGATCCAGTATTTTTTGCAGTTCCTCCATTTGACTTTTAATATTTTTTTTGTAATCCTGAAGCATGTCGTATAGTTTTGAAACCGACTTAATGTCACTTTCAAGAGAAAACTGCAAATAAGGCTTCATCTCGTTCAATGACATACCTGTTTTTTTCAAGCAAGTAATCATACTGAGGGTATCTTTGTCAGCTGAACTATAGACACGATGACCATTTGCTTTCCGTTTAGCATGTGGAAGTAATTGAATCTTCTCGTAGTAACGAATCGTGTCCTTACTCAGTCCAGTTTGTTCCGCTATTTGCTTTATAGAGAATGTATCCCCCACCTATCATCACCTACTTTCCGATGTGCGCAAGCTTATGATACAACTTGGAGTCAACTCCAAGTCAAGCGTTTTTTTACTCTTCAGACCACCGTTGAACTTGACCATTAAAAAACTTAATGTCAACAATACGGATACTAAGGAAAATAAAAAAAACAGTGACCTTAAAAATAAACTTCAGTCCAAAATATTATCTTTATATTCAAATTCAAGTAAGTATCACTTCTTCTCATTGGGTACCGACACATGCCCATCAAGCTAAGATAAATTTATGAATTTAAAATAGAGTCACGATGTTTTTAAAAAAAAGACGCGAAGTTTTGAATAAAGTTGCGATGCTTTATCTCTTCAATTAAAGAATTTCAAATGAGTTTTGACCAAATTTTTTTATAAAACTGAAAGCTTTATTCCATTAGATTGTTAAAAATCATCATCCAAGTACATCTCATCTATCCTCCATTCCCACATTGGATTAAGTATTCCCCAATACCAATCATTTTCGTTTTTTACATATTAGGGGTCACCATACATCGCTATCAAGCTAAGATAAATTTGTATCCATATAATCAAAAAAACGCTATTCTTTTTGTAGAAATATACAGAAAGGATGGCGTTTTGTATGACTCTATCGATTCAAGATGAGTTTCATTTATTCGAGATTTAGGATACTTTTCTCTAAAGGATTTAGACCAGATGGATCAACGAGGGGTATTCTATGTTTCACGGTTGAAATTAAATAATAGAGTATATGTGAAAAATGAATCGCCCGAATTCTTTCGGGATGGGACAGTTAAAAAGCAATCTTTATATGTTTTACTTGACCTTGAAGATATCATGCATCAGATAAAACCAGGAGATACTTATAAAATTCGAGATGCCTATGTTGGGCAACAAAAATTACCCTCACGAGTTGTAATATACAGACTCACATCAACTCAAATTCATAAACGTAGGAAACAGCAATCTCATGTTGAAAAGAAAAAAGGACGGAAATCCCATCGATATGAGAAAAAGACCGTCTTTGATATTTTAGGTGTCGTTTATCAGCTTACTGTATCCAAGCTAAAGCAGATTCTCCGATTAGAAGGCGTAACACATCTCAACCATATAGATGTGGCGTTGCTTTAATCTAGCCAAACAAACGATCTCGATTCTCTTGTATTTGTACACTAACAATCTGGTGAAAATAAATGATTCTGTTTTATAGGACGTGTTTACTTAATGTCCAATACATATTATTAAAAGTAAAGTGGTTCAAGTCGGAGGAAGGCGCCTTAGGATCTCTTTTCTTTATTTTCAAAAGGACCTGCTCAATTATTGCGTAAATACATAAAGTAAATTGAATCCGTTAAAATACATGAGTGACCTCTTGTTTTCTCCTCTTATCAAAGGAGGAACTATTATGGGCTTTGGCGGTAGTTGTAGTAGTAGTTGTGGCGGCGGCTTTGCTTTATTAGTTGTATTATTTATTTTATTAATCATAGTTGGAGCTTCTTGCTTCTGCTAAAAAACTATCGGAAAAGACACTCTTATATGAGTGTCTTTTCTTTATACGTTAAAAAATCCCACCTATTTCCGTAGGCGGGCTCTATCTTTATTACACAATACCAAAGTATACTCTCTTTTCCCCTTAAATTTTATGTAATTATACATATTCATGAAAATACAAATAGTAAAATATAAATTGTAGGCATGCTCTATAAAGTAGATTTTTTTGAAAGACGTAACATATCAATCATTATAGGAAATGTGTCGAGACCCCTACTTAATTAAATGCCTTTTTTGATTTATAAAAAATCAAAAACGCTACCTTTTTAAAAGATAGCGTTTTTAGTATTATCCTTGCTTATTCTTCGCCTTCATTTGCTCTTCATAAACAAACTTCACTGTCATAAAGTCATTCGAAAAATCTTTCAATGCATTTTTCATCACATTTAATTCTTCTTGTGATTTGATTTCTACTCCATTTAAGAAGTCAAATGCTTTTGATTGCTCCTCAGCAACAAAGTTTTGCGTCATATAGTCATCTTGGAAGTCTTGCTTCGCCTTTTCTTTCACTTTATTCATTGCCTCTGTTTTATTTATACTTTTCACAGGATTTGCGAATGCACCCGTAGGCTGTTCTGGTTTCGGCTCTTCTTTCGTTTCCGGCTGTGGAGCTGGTGCTGGTTGCTCTGGTTGTTCTTGTTGAACTGGCTGTTGCACTACTTGTTGCTCTTTTTTCGCTAATTCATCTTTTAACTTCTTAACTTGTGCATCAAGAGATTTATTTTCAGTTTCTAATACACTCTTATCACTTTTTAACTTTTGCATTTCTTCAAAATGCTCATCTACTAATTTATTATATTCTTTCTCAGTGTACATTCTTTCACTAGTTGATGCCGTCTTCCCTTTCGTAACAACTACATTAATAATTACAATTAAAACTACGATTCCTATTAACGCAGCAAAAATCTTCTTTTTGTTCATTACTGATCCTCCAAAATGTAAAATTCCCAAAGTTATCATAACAGATGAAGTTCCGTTCCTTTGTCACATTATGTCGAACCGAAATAATAAAAAAGCACCTGAAATAGATGCTTTTTTATTATCAATATGTAAACGTAATCGTCACCAAAGAATATCCTTCTTTTGCATTATACGGCTCAGCTTTATAAGAAACACGGTTCGCTCCTTTTGGAAAACCTATTTCTCCAATTGCTTTTTTCACATCTTGTAAGGAACCGTCCATTGATTGCTTATAAAGAACTTCAATTTTCTCTGGCTTTGCACTATAGCGCTGCTGCATTTTACTTTTTAATTCATTATAGCTATTTGCGATGTATTCATTTCCTAAATAATTTAACTTTGTATCTTTCAAAATTTGCTGGTACACAGCTGATTTAGAGTTTCCCTCTACAATTTTACTCGTCAGTGTATCATAATAATTTGTAGTAGCTTGCGGATAGTCCCCTCGGTTCCACACGTGATTCTTCGCAATTTGCTCATCTGATAAGTTGAAATATGAATACGTTACGCGGCCTTGTACATCTGGCACTGGATCATCAAATGTTGTATCAAGATGGTACCACTTGCTATCGATTTTAACTAAATTCCAAGCATGAGGCTGACCGTCTCCAGTTCCTACTACAAAATGATTCTCAATTCCAGCTTCTTTTAATAATTGATAGGTTAATAGTGTGTAACCTTGGCAAACGGCAGAACGATTCGCGAGTGCCTCATATGCTGTATACGCTTTATAAGACGTATCGTAAGAAACATGTTTTACAACATAATCATGAATCGCCTTCACTTTTTCATGATCATCCATCCCGACTTGAATAATAGAAGAAACGATCGCTTTCGCTTGTTTCATCACATATTCTGTTTGTTCTTTCGTTTCACGATATGTAATATTTAGCGTAAACGTATAATTCCCTGGCGATCCAGATAGTGAGTATGAAACATTCGATCTATTATAATTTGTATACTCATTTTTACTTGCGACTTCTTTATATGCGGTGAAAAGTGTATTCATCACTTCTTTTGTATTACTATTTTTCGTTTTATATGGAAGTGTAATACTCGTTTCATACGTATTAATACGCGTTTGTACTTCATTTTTGAATACTGCTAATAATGCCGCATCTCCTGTATCTTGCACCGCAACCTCAGGCTTTTTATATTTCAATGCATTATATAAAAACTGTGCATACTGTTCACGCGTTACCGTTTTAGCTGGTTCAAATTTCCCGTCTCCTGTACCAGATGCAATCCCGTTTGACTGCACGGCACTAATCGCATTTTCTGCCCAAAATCCATTTGGAACATCATTAAATGTATGTTTTTGTTTAGCTGAAACTTGGAACGCATTTTTAATAATTTGCGCCATTTCTGCGCGGCTAACAGAATCTTTCGGTCTAAAACCGCCATTTCCATCACCTTTAAAAATCCCCAATTTCGTTAACGTTAAAACCTCTTCCGGAAACATTGTAGAACCTGAGCGAATATCTCCATACGGATTATTTAAAGTAGACCCATCTTGTAATACATAACGAGCACCATCATTACTAAACGTACCGCCTTGCTTATTCGGTACTAACACACGATAAATTAAAGCTGCAACTTGCTCCCTCGTCGCAACATCACCAAAACCAAACATCCCATTTCCATAACCTGAAATAATATTTTTACTCGCTAAGTCTTTAATCGCAGGATAGGACCAGTGCGATGTTGGTACATCAGAAAAAACGCCCGCTTCAGCAGCTTTCATCTCACCAACATTTGTATATAATAAAGCGCTACCAATAAGTGATAATGATGTAATTGATTTTAATAGTTTTATGTACATAATGCATTCTCCCAATACGTCTTCTATTCTTATTATTTTTTGTCGAAAAATCTAAAAGACTATGACAAGAAACATTATACAATTAAAACTTTTCGGAGGATATATTAAATTTCAAAATATGCAAAAACTCATATTACTATAGTGATTCGTACTGATATTATGCTATTTTACTTGCGAATATATAAATAAAAAGAAAAACACTAATGTAATATTGTTACTATACATATCGCTTTTTGAGCTTTTATTTCGCTAAAATTTAGCCTAAAAAACAATGCTATCTCCATTAAAATTGCAATATAATCCTGAGAACATACCTTTTAACATGATTCATTGTAATTAACTTAACTTTTTATTTGCTAAGAAACTTTGCAACAGAACCTAGTAAAGTCTCAAAAAACAACTTATTATCAATCAATATTTAGTAAAAATATATTAATACTTTAGAATTTCTTTAATTTTCATTATTCTTTATTTAAGGTTATCCTTTATATTTATAATGTGTTTATTTGAATTTATCGTATTGAAGCAGAGTTTCACACGACTATAAGCAATTCGAAAAATGGAAAAAACAAGGTCCCCATTAGATTAATTATACTGTTTTTTTGCGTCTTTTATCTATTTATGTTAATTACTATTCAGCTAAGAAAAGTACAATTTATTGATGGATATACATATAAGAATGTAGTTAAAAAACGAGAGAATGCGACAATTAATATTACAGTTCTGTGCGGGAAAACTTGGGTAAATTCAAAGGCATTAATACGGCAATTGATTGGGATCGTAATTACGGAAATGGTAACATATGAAAACGAGGGAGAGAGGAAATAAAATGAATTTAGTGAACTTACGTCCTAAACAGCGGTCTAAGTATCGCATTCTACTTGGGACATGGTATTACTCTACAAAGAGGTACATTCAGTGGTTAGCAGACGGCAAAACATATGCAAAAACGTTTCAACAAGAAAAGTTACCCTATACAGCGATTCAGCACCGAACGATACTACTTCGTAAGCTCAAAGATGTAGATATGTGGTATCAACAGAATAAAGTTGTTAATTTGAAGATTGCTATTAAACAACTAAATGGTATCGTCATTAGACCGGGAGAAACATTCTCTTACTGGCGTTTAATAGGTAAGCCTACGAGAAGAAAAGGGTATGTAGAGGGCATGATACTACACTATGGATCTTTTCAAGCAGGCATTGGGGGAGGGCTTTGTCAGCTTTCAAATTTAATATATTGGATGACCTTACATACACCATTGACAGTAACAGAGCGATATCGTCATAGTTTTGATGTCTTTCCTGATTCCAAGCGGACCCAACCATTTGGAAGTGGAGCGACTTGTTCTTATAACTATTTGGATTTACAAATCAAAAATGAAACGGACCAATCGTATCAACTTCACCTTTATATTACAGATAAGCATTTAGTCGGTGAATGGAGAGTTACCCATCCGCAGCTTTATCAATATGAAGTATATGAAAAAGAACACTCAATCCAATCTGCATACTGGGGTGGTTATATACGACATAATGTTATTCAACGTAGAGTATATAATCAACAGAAACAGTTTATAGAAGACCAATATGTAACGGAGAATCACGCTATAATGATGTACGAACCACTATTAGCTTATAATAATGAGGAGGGTGAGTGAAGGTAACATTGGTGTATCAAGTATTTTTGTCTAGTAACACACTACATGCCTCTCTTCATATAATTAATAGGCACAACCCTTTTTGCAACATAACTTTTTCTTGTTAAAAAACTTTGTAACAGAACCTCTTTTTAGGTTCTAGTGTGAAAATAAAAGGATGTGATAATTAATTTTTTCTGTACATCATAAAAAATCAATTATCAAAGTCTTCTTTAAATGGTCTTAAGGATAATAACAATACAATTATACCAACGATACTTATCATTTCTTACAATCAAGTCTGATAAGTATTTTGTAATTTAATAAAAATCTCGTATGAGAATGTATTTTTGCTCATGCATTTCAGTTAATTTGAATTATGCTAGATTGTAATTTATTGATTTATTTCTACTTTTAAAACTAAAGCGACATGCTACATAAATCTATTTTGATTTCTCGACATATAAATCGCTGCTATGCAGAATATAACAGGACCGCTACTGACTTTCTCCCTTTGTTTTATACCTCGTACATGGAAGTAAAAGGAAATTTTCTAGCGATATCATTTCTCGTTTTTATTGAAAATGAATTTTATATCTTCCTTTCCAATGAACTGGTTCCTAAACTAAACTGCCTCGTTTCCACAATAAAAAGAGAGCTGCCCATAAGTCGGTTTCACCAACTTATGGGGCAGCTCCCTCATAGTTTCACCTTATTCTATCGATGAATCCAAACTGCACCTGCAGACTTGTCTTCAGCTTGACCTACTACTTCAAACTTCAATCCTAGTTTCGGTAACTTACGTCCTGCATCTGGAATAGCGCTGTTGATGTACTGCTTAGAATCATCAAACTTTGCAACTCCTGGTAATCCTTTATAGTCAAAGATACCTCGAGTTGGCGAATCTACTCTCCATGCTGGCGCTTGATCAAATGAGAATGCCGCATCGGCAATTTGATAACGCGTACTGCTCTTCACAGTCGGTTGTCCGTTTAATGTCCCTACAATTGCCTCTGGATGAGAATCTACTACTCCTAAGAATCCTTCGCCTGGATGAACGCCTACCCAGTTATCTGTAAAGCTTTGATCCGCGTACCATACAACCATTCCTGTATTAAACACTGGTCCACGCGCATGTTGTAACGCCGTGTCAGAACCAGCGTAATTTCTCCACTCTACATAGTAGTTATTTTTTTTCTGTTCCAATCCGTTAGATACAGTAAATCCTTTTAACGTCATTGCTGGCTGGCCTTCTGCATCATCCGAGAAAACAACTTTGCCATCGACAGTTAATGCTGCATTATCTAACGCAAATCCTTTATAAGCTACTGCAATATCTGTTAAATACTCAAATTGCAGTTTTACTTTTTTCCCTTTGAATTGACTTAAATCGTATGATTTATCAATCCACTTACCATCAGTCGTATCCACGCCGGCTTTTACATCTTTATCGCCCATTCTATCAATACGCTTCTTCGTTCCGTCTTCTGCAATCGCATATACGTCAAGGAAATCATACTGCGCTTCAAGTTCGTAGAATGCCTTATAATCGAACTTAGCATCCTTTGCATTTGTTAAATCAAATACTGGTGTCTCAAGTGTTGTATGAATGTCATTTCCTTTTGTACTGTAATAAAACTTCTTACCAAATGCCGATTCGATATTTTTGATATCTTTGTCTGGTAAGTTAACACGAACGATTCCTGGTCGTTTTGATTTTGTAACACTTTGATCTAAATATGTTGCAACACCGACTCCCGTGCGAAGTTTATCATAATCTACCTCAACGATATTCGCCCAGTTGCCCTTCATGTTCTTTTGGAAAAACTCTTTATTTTGTGGTGAGAAACTCGTTGGCTCTGTTCCTGCAATTTTTCCAGCCCAGCTGCCGCCGCTCATAATAGACCATGACTCAACAGGTTCACCTTGTCCTGAATACTTTGTATCGTACTCATCTGGTAAGCCTAAATCATGACCATACTCATGCGCAAACACACCAACCGCTCCATCTTCAGGCTCGATTGTATAATCGTATGCAGCCATCTTTCCGCCCCAATTCGAAACAGAAGATTTTGTGCCATCAATCGCATATGGTTTTGATCCAAGTTTTGAACGATGAGACCAAATCGCATCATCTTTCAATTTACCGCCGCCAGCTTCTTGACCAACGCCAGCATGCACAACCATTAAATGATCAATAATGCCATCTGGCTCGTTTTTATTTCCATCACCATTTTGATCATATTGATCGAATTGATCATAGTCTGCTAAATTAATTCCTTTTGCTACCGCTGCTTTTAATGCTTCTTTCACAAAATCGCGTGGCCCTAAAGGACCTTTGTTATCATGGCCAGTACCTGCATCCGCACCATAATCTGAAGCTTTTCCTGGAACAGTAAGCCATTCCGTTACAGTTCCATCAACTGTGTAGCTCCCGCCAGATTGTTCTTCATAATATTGTTTAAATGTATTAATCTTCGATCCATCAAATAACGTAAATGGTTCATTACCAAATAACATTTTTTGATAATGTTCACGATTAAAGTCCTTAGAATACATGTATCCTGGCTCTTGATCAATATTGTTATGCTTAAAATCGCTAAATTCTACAAGTAAAACAAGTACTTTATCTTTTCGAACAGCGCCGTTGTACTCTTCTTGCTTCGCTGGTGCAGTAGGTACTTTTCCATTTAATTTACTAGAATTCAATCCTGCACCTTGTCCAGCTGCTGGCCCTACTGTGGGCTGTTGCGCCTGTTCATTTTCCTTCATTTTTGCATCTTTTACTTTTTTCATAAAATCAGAAGCCTCTTGCGTAAGACTATCTCCTGTCAAGATTTCTTTCCCAGGGTTTTCCCCTTTCTTGTTCTCAACATATTTCTCAACAGCCTTTGACGTCTCAGCTTGTGATGCAGATTGATCAATTACTCCCCGTTGTTTTAGTGCTTCCGCTAAACGCTCATCCGGTATTAAATGCTCATCTATTGGTAGAGATGGTGTTGGCGTCTCAGCATACGCTGCATGACTTCCAAAAGCAAAACTACTACTTAGCACTGCCGCTGTTGCTAAAACTGATAAAGGTTTTAACTTCTTATTCTTTTTCAATGTATTTCCTCCCCAGTGTCTGCGAATTATCGTTTTTTTTGCCGATAGAAACATAATATTCTCTTTATAGAGAATATTCAATCTTTTTCAACAAATAAAATGTTGAGAAATATTTTTTATGCAGGGTGAAATGCGTAGGATAGTAAAATACAAAGGTTCTGCTGGGTTATGCTTTTTTAAGTTTTTTACATAACCATAAAGTATGATCACTTGTTCTTTTATCTTGATGACGATGGAATAAAATGCTTATTTACAATACTAAGGAAATACAACACACAAACAGCCCAGGTTCCTCATTTGAACTTGGGCTGTTTGTTATTTGAATGAATACTTTCCATATGGATTCTTATAAGATTCTGAATCAGTTTATGTAGATTCACTTTACAAAAAGGCTTTTATTTATTTATTTTAAGTGCAATAGTCATACTTGCTCGATTCACTTATTTTTTGGCAATAAATAAATGATCACCACCTAAGGAATCCCATTAAATTCCTTTTCCATTTATATTCTAATTACTCCTTAAATTATTGAAAAAGTTTTTTCTTGCAATATATCACTCTATCACACTTAATTTCTTGTTAGTATATACATACCAATATACAAATAAACATAGTAGAAAGCGGGGAGAATTATGGTAAGTCATCTAAAAACAAAAGATATGATCACACAACTTTTAAATAATTGGTATCAAGAGATACGTGCCCAGCACCTAAAAGAAGCAAAGCATTTAAAAACAGAGATTGATACACACATAAAAAGTATTAATGAAAATCCAAATTTACTATTCCATTACTCACTTCTTACTTTTCGCTTTAAAGTTTTGCTTGATCATTTAAGCATCACACCAACAAGCTTCCAGGCAATTGATTCACTGGATATACCTAAAAATGAATCGTTGTCTTATTATTATCACTTTTTCAAAGGGATTCACGCCACACTAATTTCCAACAACAATGAAGCCTGGGAATACTACGAAAAAGCCGAAACGCTATTACAACATATTCATGACGATCTTGAAATAGCCGAGTTTAGCTATCGTTTTGCTAACTTCTATCTTCATACCTATCAACCTCTATTAGCAATTCAACATGTGACTAAAGCTAAAGAAATCTTCTCTAAACATAATGGTTATGAAAATAATGTTGCCGCTTGTGAGAACTTATACGGTTTAGCATGTATTGATATAAAACAATTCCCTGTAGCAGAAGAAAAATTTAATTCTGCAATAGATATTTTACGTAAAAATAATGAGGATTCCCTAATATTAAGAATCCGCAATAATTTAGGTTTTTTATATAGTAGCCAAAACTTATCCACTTTAGCAATTCGACACTTATCAGAAGTAACAACTAAAACTCCAGAGCATTTTAGGGCCATCTTCCTTAAAGCTAGAGAACATTTAAAGATTGGTGAACTTGAACAGTCGGCCGAGTTAATCGAACGAGGATTAGCAATTTGTGAGAAGCTAGACAACAAAGAATACCTATATCATTTCAAACTTTTAGATTGTATGAATAAAGGTGTTCCAGCTGTTATTCTCGAAGAATTATCTTTGGAAGCTATCTCATTTTTCGACACACAACAACTCTATAATTACACACAAGAATACAATGAAAAATTAGCAATCAAGTTTTACGAAGAAAGCGACACTGTAAAAGCTAGTAAATACTTTTATATTAGTCATCAAGCTAAAGAAAAAACTTTCGAAAAAGGAGCGTTAAAATAATGAAGAAAATTTTCGGAACGATTTTAGGTTTAACCCTTTCAGCTGCTTTATCTATAGGATTAGCATTCCCTTCACAATCAGAATCTAAGGAACAAGTTGATTCGACTAAATCTAGTACAATTATGTACATGCAATCCAGCCACGGTGACTCCTGGTAATATAAAGAGATTCTATATCATGAATTACGAAAAGGGCACTCCCTCAATGGAGTGCCCTTTCTTAAACATCATATAGCAGACTACTTATTAACTTCAGCCCATTTAACCTTGAACTATGCACCGAAATCATTTGCAACTAAAGTAATTGATTTGCTTCTAAACCATATTAATATATCATTCAACTATATAAAAAAACCCCCTCCACCATAAGGCAGAGGGGATTTTCTCATTCCTATTTCAAACTACCCGCAATCTCCGTAAAGATAACTCCAAGCGCATGTGCACCTGCATCTGGATAGCCTAAACTTCTTTCACCAACTGTACCAGCGCGGCCCATGCGAGCAACGATTTCTTTCGTATACTCTGCTCCCTTAACGGCTGCTTCTGCTCCTTTTTCAAAGGCAGTTTTTATGTCTACTTCGTTTGAAGCGCTATCGATCCAAGAATCCACACATGGAGCAAGTGCGTCAACAAGTGTTTTATCACCAACTACCGCTCCTCTACCGAACGATCTTTCACCGATAGATTGTATGCCGTGAAGTGCTGCTTGTAACATTTCAGCAAATTCTCCTACTGTTAGTTCACGTTTTTCGCCCGCTTCTTTACTAGCTGCGCGGAACGCACCACCCCAAATTGGGCCTGAAGCGCCGCCGCAATGTTCCATAATAATCATAGAACAACTATCAAGGAACGTTCCAATCGTTACATTCTCTTGTCCTAAAATAGATTGCCATTCACGTTTTAATTGCTTAAATCCTTTTGCCACACTCATTCCGAAGTCACCGTCACCAGCATGCGTATCTAACTCACAGAACGGTACTTCGTTTTTAATAATGATGTCGCTCATTTTATCAACGAGATAAATCATGTTGTTTAACGTAATGACATTATCTTTCATAACAGCGTGCTCTTCCGCTGTTTCTATTTCAAATGAAACTTCCTTCTCTTCTACATCTTCAAGCACATTCACGTACTCTACACTTTCAACAGGTCCATCTACTTTAAACGCAGGTGTATTGCACTCTTTCGATAGTAATGTTTTTAGCTCATCATCTAATTTCATTACTGTTAAAGACATACCAGCCATATCGATACTTGTCATATAGTTACCGACGAATACTCTATTAATTTTAATGTTTCTAGCAGCTAATTCTCTCGTAACTGCATTATTAAATAAGTAAAGTTCTTGCAGTGGTGTTCCGCCAAAACCATTTACTAGAAGTGCGATTTCCTCGCCATCTTTTACTCCTAAATCTTTTATTAAATCATTTGTCATACGGTTAGCTAATTCATCAGCTGACATCGTTTTTTCACGTTTAATTCCTGGTTCACCGTGAATACCAACGCCGTATTCCATTTCATCTTCCGCAAGTGTAAAAGTAGGTGATCCGCTTGCTGGAACTGTACAAGAAGTTAATGCTAAACCGATTGTACGCACGTTAGCCGCTGCTTTTTCCGCTACAGCTTTCACCGCTCCTAAATCCATTCCTGCTTCCGCTGCTGCGCCGGCAATTTTATGCACTAAAATAACTCCCGCAACACCGCGGCGTCCCACTGTATACAGGCTATCTTCTACCGCAATATCATCGTCTACTTTTACGTAGTCGACTTCAATTCCATCTTCAGTCGCTAAATGTGCACCGTTTTTGAAATTCATAATATCGCCGCTGTAATTTTTAATAATTAATAACGTTCCTTTTTTACTAGCTGTTTCTTTAATTGCTTGGTATACCTGAATTTGCGAAGGAGAAGCAAACACATCTCCGCACACTGCTGCATCCAGCATTCCTTTTCCGACTAGACCTGCATGTGCCGGCTCATGACCGCTACCGCCGCCGCTAATTAACGTTACTTTATTTTCATTCATTTCTTTCTTCTTAATAACTTTATATTTTTTCAAAAACTCAAGTTCTGGGTGAGCCATAACCATTCCGTTGCACATTTCCATTACTAATGTTTCTGGTTTATTTATAATCTTTTTCATTGTGATTCTCCCTCAATTCCTTTAATATATTGTGATATATTTGAAATCTTCTTCTTACTATTCATGTTAAAATGAAAGCGTTTTATAGTAAACGGACAAAATGGACAATCTGTCTAAAGACACCGCTCTCATTTATAGATAGGATTTTTATATTAATAACATTCTAGGGATGATTCAGATGACCTCTTCTATAATTTCTAAAAAGATAATCGCGAACTCATTGAAACATTTAATGGAAACAGAATCGTTTCATAAAATATCAGTGAGCGATATTATGTTACACTGTCAAATGCGTAGACAAACTTTTTATTATCATTTTAAAGATAAATTCGAACTATTAAGCTGGATTTATAAAGAAGAAACGAAAGAAAATATTATAGACTTTCTTGATTATGAAACATGGGAAAACATTTTCGATTTATTATTTGATTACTTTTATGAAAATCAAAAATTTTACCGAAATGCATTTAAAGTCATTGAGCAAAACTCGTTTAATCACTATTTATTTGAGCATACGAAAAACTTATATATGAAGATTATTGATGAACTATCCATGAGCTGTAGATTCAGCCTTTCAAATGAGACAAAAAATACGATTGCCTCTTTTTATAGTCACGGCTTCGTTGGGACGATAAAAGATTGGATTGAAAGTAAATGTGAAGTAGATCCGTCCATTATGTCTTCTCTCATGAAAAATATGATAAATAATCAACTACTACTTTTACTTGAGCAATCAGCAAAGTAATTAAAGGGTGGCAAAAGCAATGAAAAAGATTATGAATGATGTAGAAAATATTGTTCAAGATATGCTGCATGGCTTTTATTTTGAACATAACGACAAAGTGAATTACGACGAAACAAATAACATCATTTATGTAAAAGATATCGAAAAACTGAAACAAAACGTTGTCATTATAAGCGGCGGTGGGAGTGGACATGAACCTGCTGATATAGGCTATGTAGGAAAAGGAATGCTTACGGCGGCAGTAAACGGAAGTATTTTCACTCCGCCTACAGTGGAGCAAATTGTGGCGGCAACTCGCTTAATGCCAAAAGATAAAAGTATTTTATTCATCATAAAAAACTTTAAAGATGACGTAGAAAACTTTTTAGCGGCAGAACAAATCGCAAAAGAAGAAGGAAGACAAATTGACCACATCATCGTAAATGACGACGTTTCAATTGAAGATGATGTTTCTTTTAACAAAAGAAGACGCGGCGTTGCTGGCACTGTTTTCATTCAAAAAATAGTAGGCGCGGCCGCTGAGAGCGGTCATTCTTTAGAAGAACTAACAGCACTTGGCCGTTCTGTCATCCAAAACTTACACACATTAGGAGTCGCCCTTTCACCTGCAAATGATCCAGTACAAGGAAAAGCTTCATTCACATTAAACGACGATGAAGTGTTTTATGGAGTCGGCATCCACGGTGAACAAGGTTACCGTAAAGAAGCGCTATCCTCTTCTGAAATATTAGCAATCGAACTAATGAATAAACTAAAAAGCATTTATCGCTGGAGAAAAGGTGACAACTTCGCCATCCTCATTAACGGACTCGGTGCGACACCATTAATGGAACAATACATTTTCGCAAACGATATTCGCCGTTTATGTGAGCTGGAAGGCTTACATGTGAAGTTCGTAAAGGTTGGTACCCTTCTCACTTCTTTAGATATGAAAGGTGTTTCGCTCAGTTTGCTTAAAATAGAAGATTCGGATTGGGTGAAGTGGTTGAAGACGGATGTTGGAGCGAGTGGTTGGTAACAATAAACTAAACATTATGATGATTGAATGTTTAGTAATCAAAAGTACTGACTTATATGAAGAATGTATAAATCTTAGGTATCTGTAAATAAATCGAAGCATACATACTATTTGCAAGTTATCCACCAGTTTCGAAATGCGGTTATCCAGTCGGAGAAAGGCACCTTAATGTGTCTTTTTTTTATTTTCAAAAGGACCTGCTCAATTATTGCGTAAAAAACATAAAGTAAATTGAATCCGTTAAAATACATGAGTGACCCCTTGTTTTCCCCTCTTATTAAAGGAGGAACTATTATGGGATTTGGTGGTAGTTGTGGCGGCTGTGGATTTTCTGGCGGCTTTGCTTTATTAGTAGTATTGTTTATTTTATTAATCATAGTTGGAGCTTCTTGCTTCTGCTAAACAAACTATCGGAAAAGACACTCTTATATGGGTGTCTTTTCTTTGTAATAAAAAACTCTCCATAAAGGAAAGTTTTTAGGTTTATACATTCAAGTCATCCAAATTAGTTATTTATACAGCACCTTATCACTTTCGGTCTTTAGTGTGACATACAAATAATCCTTCTCCTACACAAAGTTGCTCAACTAACTTTAATTCCTTAGATCCAAAACTTATATAATTAAAACACTCATCACCAATTAATACACCTATTCTTAAATCAGAAAATATTAATATACGTTTATCAACTTCTCTACTTGGTAAAAACTTTAACACATCATCATTAAATTCATTTTCTTACATCAATAGTTAGCTCATCTGTAATCTGCTCAAGATGGAAAAATCTTTTTATATAATGGATATCTGACCACTTTTCTTCCCCGCCAATAATAAATAATTCTTGCGCATCATACATAAATGAAAAGCTTGGATAGAAACTGTCAGCCTTTAATCCAATCTCACCAGTATTATTGCTGATAATTTTAAAGTCCGCTGAATAACTTAATAACGTATAAAGAGAATCTTGTGCTGATTGGAAAAAATACTTCATAAGTGTATTTATATCATCACTATTAGTAATTAACACGTTAAAAAAATTCGTATCCCTTTTCTTATTAGTAAAAACCAGCTCAAAATGAAATGTATTCTCTTCTAAAAACCCTTCAATAGAGTCCCTACACAAATAAGTTTCAAATACCATATACATAGGAAGTTTGTTAATTGCACCTATAAATCCTTTAATGATTTCTTCAAATCCTTTATGTTGATTCCAATTCGTTCCCACACCCATCATAATAGGGTGATTTAAATAGATAGGATACGGTGAGAACCCTTCATCTTTTAACATATACACTCGTTTTCCATCTGTATGAAGAGCTGTTTGAGACTCTTTTAGTAAGTATTGAAATAATTGAACATTTAACACATTTACACCTACCTATCATGTAATACATAAACTGTATCTATTAAGTTAGAAAAAGGGATGAATCATTCACATTTTACCGTGTTTAAGCGAGGAGAACTAGAATCATTTTATAAACGAGGTCGTATCTCATTGGAGGATTACAGGTCTCCAGGATAATAAATTAACATCGCACCTACAAATGAACACACTAAACAAAAAATAGCCTCGTATTTTATGACTAGAGAAGAGTTGGTATCAAGCTTTTTTTCCTCTCTTTTAAATATCATTTTAAATAAAACTCTATATAATACATACCCAACAATCGCCCCGAGGGTATTCGTAAATAAATCATCAATATCTGTAATTCTATTATTTAGTAATTGATTTAACTCAATTACCAATGAAAAAAAGAATCCCGCACATACGGTGTTTTTCATTTTTCTAAAATGCGGCCAAATAGCCGGTAATAAAAAACCTAACGGCATAAACAGTACAATGTTCAAAAGATACGTAGTACTACCTGCCGTATCAAATAGAGTCAAGTTAATTTGACTGACACGAATCCACGTTTCATATCTACTTATATCCCATACAGTTGCGATTTGCGTCACCCCATATACTAGCGAAAGGTAGAATAGAAAAACATATACCCATAGAAAATGCCCAATAGATATATTTCTTTTCGCTTTAAAATAAA
Source organism: Bacillus altaicus (assembly GCF_042136375.2). Taxonomy (NCBI): domain Bacteria; kingdom Bacillati; phylum Bacillota; class Bacilli; order Caryophanales; family Bacillaceae; genus Bacillus; species Bacillus altaicus. Next base: position 4,447,900 of record NZ_CM143394.1, read on the forward strand.
ATCCAATTTGAAACACAACACAAAAAATAATAGTAAAGAAATAAGTATACAAATAACTCATCAAAACTCCTGTATGCATGTAGAATCCCCTAACTTTACATTTTCATCTATGACTTTGTCGTTTTTAATCTCCTTCTTGATGTAACTCATTTATAGGATAGGAAAAACTTTTAAAATAAAAAATGGGGTAAACATAAAATTTTTCTTAAATCTTCAGTTGGGTTTTATTATTACTCTTCTTAGGAATCCGCCATTGATAGCTAGGCAACAACATGCTTAAACCTAACAATATTATCATTTTTGCACGTAATCCTCGTAGTACTTTAACCGATGAAGCATATATAAAATCATGTGAATCGTTTGTTCAGTTAAAACATGAAATTAAGAAATATATGACGTACTATAATCACTCTTGCTATCAATAGAATTTAAAGAAGGTGACTCCTGTTTGCATACCGAAATCATCTTTTTTAGGTTGCCTAACTTTTTTAGAATGTCCTTTACAAAAGGTACAGATCAAGAGCACCTCATTCCTATTTAAGGGGATCACGTATACCTTCTCCCCTTAAAATCACCAAAACCCATTTACAAATCTATAAAAGTAGATATAATATCCTTATGGAACCTTTATTAATTTATAAAGCATTGTCAAATGAAACAAGATGTCAAATTTTATCATGGTTGAAAAATCCAGAAAACCATTTCGATGAAAAACCTTATCTACAACAAGGCCTTAACTTTCAAGTTGGAGTGTGTGTAGGAGATATCCAGCTTAAAACTGGTTTAGCCCAATCGGTTATTTCTAGTTATTTATTAACTATGAAAAAAGCAGGACTACTAGACTCTGACCGAATTGGAAAATGGACATACTATCGCCGAAATGAAAAAACAATACGAGAGTTTTCTGAATACGTTCAAAACGAATTATAAAATGAAAGCTAATAATCAATCTGCATATCAATTGATTATTAGCTTTCAAACATTCTGCTTTTTTACAGGTATCCAATTACTTTTTTATAAATTGCACTACCTATAAAAGCAAGAAACATAGAAAGGAGAAAATTTTTTAATATATCATATCTAGTTATTTAGATATCTGTTATTGTATTTCAGATTACATAGTCCTGATAATATTGGCATCCAATCATGCTTGTAATAATGCTTCTTTGTTAATGAATTTACTTTCAAAATACTGATACGAATGGAGAGTTTTATAAATGAAAAAAGTAAATCCTTTACTTATTCTGACACTCGCAGTAGGTGTGTTCGGAATTATTACTACCGAGATGGGTATTGTCGGCGTATTACCACAAATCACTCAAAAATTCGGTATTTCAACTACACAAGCTGGATTTTTAGTAAGTATATTTGCACTAGTTGTTGCTATTTCTGGTCCGTTTTTAATTCTGCTCGTCTCTAGTATTAATCGCAAAATAATTTTATTAACAGCAATTTTTGCATTTGTTATTTCAAATATAATCTACGCTTATACAACACAATTTGAAATCATGCTTATTTTTCGTATTTTACCGGCAGCACTTCATCCACTCTTCTTTTCAATCGCTCTTGTAACAGCTGCTAAACTTGTCCCTCCAGAAAAGAGCGGTCAAGCGGTTACAAAAGTTTTTATGGGAATTACCGTTGGCTTTGCTTTAGGTGTACCACTAACCTCTTACCTTGCAGACCAATTTTCACTCGAAATTGCTTTCTTATTTGGAGCGCTTGTTAACACTCTTGCATTCATTGGAATACTAATCCTACTTCCTTCTATGCCTGTTAAAGAAAAAATGTCTTTCGGCAAACAAATTCGTATACTCGGCAAACCAGGATTATGGTTAAATATTTTAACCGTCACATTCCTTTTTGCAGCCATGTTTTCCGTATACAGCTACTTCGCCGAGTACCTTGCAAAAGTAACTTCCATGAATGGATCTCTCATCAGTATCATGCTATTCATATTTGGTATAGTTATGATTTTAGGTAACCATTTATTTGGTAGTCTCCTGCAAAAAAGCATAATAAACACCGTACTATCATTCCCTATTCTATATTCTGTTGTTTACATATTAGTTTATTATTTAGGCTCCTACCTTGTTCCAATGATTTTTATCGTATTCATTTGGGGAATCGTACATGCTGGTGGATTAATTGTTGGTCAAACATGGCTAATAAGCGAAGCAAAAGAATCACCTGAATTTGGTAATAGTCTATTCGTTTCGTTCTCAAATCTCGGAATTACCCTAGGAACAACTATTGGAGGCTGGTTTATTTCAAACCTAGGTATTCACCAGCTTATTTGGAGCGGATTTATATTCACACTACTTTCATTTCTATTAATTATAGTAAAACTAAAATTTTTCAATTCTAATAGCCAAACTTCATTATCAAGCTAGTACATTTTCAGTTTCAAATTTGATAAAGTGAAACTTTACTCAGTGAGGGTTTTGTTCATCCCTCACTGAGTATTAGCCTTCACCAATCGGGCGTTTACGGGCAGCCCGACTCCCACAAATAGCGGGATAAAAAACATTATAAATTCTTCTCATAAGATTTTATAAAGTGAAAAGTATAATGCTCAAAGCCTTTAGCCATAATTACGACTAAAGGCTTTTTTTATACAAAAATAAATCTAAAAGGAGCTAATTTTATGGAACATAATCAAAATGGAGTACTTGCTTTAATTGTTTTGTTTTTAGGATTAGTGTTTTTTGTTAGTGGGATGGTTTATCATTTATGGGGTTCTTTTTAATGGTATGATTGCAATCACTCATAAAAACCCTCAAGTATATCGTTCCTTTTTTAATTTCAACTTTTAGACAAATAAATAATTCAAAAACTAAAACGTGTATTGTAATTATCGATATGAACTATTTCCAAAAACAACTTAACATGGTAAAATAATATTCGGACGGGAGTCCAATATTATTAAAATTAAGATGGTTCAAGTCGAAGGAAGGCACCTTAGGGTGTCTTTTCTTTATTTTCAAAAGGACCTGCTCAATTATTGCGTAAAAAACATAAAGTAAATTGAATCCGTTAAAATACATGAGTGTACCCTTGTTTTCCCCTCTTATTAAAGGAGGAACTATTATGGGATTTGGTGGTAGTTGTAGTAGTTGTGGCGGCGGCTTTGCTTTATTAGTTGTATTGTTTATTTTATTGATCATTGTTGGAGCTTCTTGCTTCTGCTAAAAAACTATTGGAAAAGACACTCTTATATGAGTGTCTTTTCTTTGTAATAAAAAGCTCTCCATAAAGGAAAGTTTTTAGGTTTATACATTCAAGTCATCCAAATTAGTTATTTACACAGCACTTTATTTCTTCGCATCTTTCATACTGTAATATCCTAAATTAATAATAATTAAGAAATAACCACTCATAATTCCAGCTGCAAATGTCCACATGAAATCATGGTGTTCAATTTCATACATAATAATCGCACCGAGTATCGCGGCTGCAAATCGATTCATCATTCCAAGCATCGGTGCTTTTTTATATTTGTCATTCTGAATAACTAAACGTAATCACTAAAAAAATCCATATAGACCTATTATTGGTTAAAATGCTATAATGAAATCATCCTACATGGTTACTCATGTTCAGGATGAGAAACTAACGTCTTATTAAGTAATGCGCATAACTTAAATAAAAAAGACACTTCACAGTGTCTTTTTTATTTGCATCAAGTTTCCTTTTATCCCGAAGTCAATATAATAAGATGTAATATTTAATACACATAAAGAAAACTATAGATTTATTAAATCGTCATGGCACCCATAAAAGTACTTCTATTTTGGAGGAACAAACTATGAACAAAAAGTTAGTAACATCATTATTATGTAGCACATTCTTATTTGGATTATCCGCTTGCAGTTCACATGATGCCTCTAGCAGTAACACGAAAAACAAACAGGAGACTTCTAAAGAAACAAAGAATGATGAACTTAGCAACAAGGATCCTCAAAAAGAACTTCCCACCCATGGAGATTCTTCTGATGTATACATATCAATACACTCTGCCGATTCATTAGACGTTATAGGTAACGGAGAAGTTAAAGCACAAGGTGTATTTAAATTATTAGACGTCGCAGTTTATAATCGTCAAGAGGAACCCATTACACTAAATAGCAACAATTTCCAATTAATTGACGGAGCCGGAAGAGAATACCACATTTCTAACGAATCTCAATTAGTACTTAAAGCTGCAAATACTGCTACATTTAAATTTGGTGTCCTTAATCCTAATGAAAATTCGGAAGGTAACATTGTATTCGATGTTCCGAAAAATACGCAAGGATTAACTTTGAAAATTAATGGAGATATGCTGGATAAAGGGATCGAGTTAAAGGTGGAATAGTCAAAGAAAATACAAACCTCCTATCACAACTTAAACTAACACAACAAAAAGTACAGCCTCTGTATTAACTACAGTAGACTGTACTTTTTCATTTATAATTTTGTATAACTTACTATAACAGGATTTCTTAATCCCTTTGAGTAGATGCTCTCCAATCACGAAAAGATGTTGGGCGTCCAGAATTAGCTCTTTTCTTTGGAGCAGCTGGTTTTTCTTCAAGAGTAGTCGGTTTTTCTTCAAGAATGGTCAATGCTGTTTGCATTTTCTCCAGCTGTTCTCTTAAAGCTTGCTGTTCAATCTTTAAATCCGTAAGTAAACGTAATATCATCTCAGAATTAGCCATAACGATCTCCTTTCCCCAAATGCACAGAATAAAATACCATATGTAATAAGCGTAATACTCGTGACAAAAATAAGTTCGTCAACTCTCTTAAAATACCGAGTACTTTTATTTTTCAAAAGGACCTGCTCAAGTTTATCCGTAAAAACATAAAGTGAAATAAATCCATTAATATATGGACTTTATGGAAGGAGGAGTTAATATGGGCTATGGTGGTAGTTGTGGTGGAGGCTGTGGTTTTGGCGGTGGATTCGCCTTACTTGTTGTGCTCTTTATTTTATTAATCATCGTTGGAGCTAGCTGTTGGGGCGGCGGATTAGGCTGCTAATAAGAGGCACTCTTGAGAGTGTCTTTTTTTTATTTCTCAATATAGGGCTAACATATATGTGTTACTATCAAAGTGCGAGATTCCCTAAGCGTAATATAGTAGTTTACCAACTATGAAAGCCACTGTCACAAGAAAACAGTAGGCTTTTATTTTGTTATTTAACAAGATTAGAATAGGGATCACCATTTCCCCTCCGTAACATTTTAAAATTGACATAGCACTTCATGCACCATATACTGTTAACAACAGTATACTGTCATTAACAGTATATATTCCAATTCATTCTAGGAGGTATATTCATGAAACATACAGGAAGACATACAGGTGCATTTCTTTTGTTATTTTTAGCAGAAGGTGATAACTATGGCGGGCAACTACTTCAGAAGTGTGAAGAAGAACTTCCGGTCAATCCAATCGATAGTGCCATCCTTTACCGCACACTGAAGAAATTAGAAAACGAAGGTGCTATTGAATCTTATGTAAGTACATCAGTTCCAGATAAGCCGAGAAAGATGTACAAAATTACTACAGCCGGAAAAGAACAATTAGCAGATTTTCAAATGGATATTGAGGAAAAAATGAAAAACTTATCATTTTTCTTAGACAAATATAAAGACTTAAAGGAATCTTATCATGATTAATGGCGCTATCCTTTACACTTTGGCCATTATTCTTACAGGGATTTCTTTTATGAAGGATCGGACTAAAACGAAAGCTGCCCTATTAAAATCATGGAAAATATTTCGAAACCTCCTCCCTGCCATGCTCTCCATTATGCTTTTCGTCGGACTATCACTTTCTATCTTAACACCGTCCTTTATCTCTTCTATCATTGGAGAACAGTCCGGATTCTTAGGTATTATTTATTCAGCAATACTCGGATCTGTGGCACTCATTCCAAGCTTTGTCGTGTTCCCACTTGGTAATACGTTAATACAGCACGGCGCAGGGCTTCCTCAAGTTGCGGCACTCATGTCTACACTCATGTCAGTAGGAATGACAACCTTGCCGATGGAACAAAAGATATTCGGACGAAGCTTTGCTTACGCTCGTAATGCATCTGCCTTACTCATGTCACTCCTATTCTCATATATCATTTGGGTGGTGATGGTATGAAGGAACTAAAAAGATATCGCTTCTTTTTCATTTTGCTGATTGGACTTATCATACTAACTTTTATAAACCAATCTTTAGGATGGAGCGCATTACAATTAACGGGGAATAGCATTTTAGATATGTTGTTTCTACTCCCCCCTGTCCTAGTATTTGTAGGGTTACTTGATCAGTGGGTGAAGAAAGAAACGCTAATGAAATATATGGGAGAAAAGTCCGGCATATATGGAATATTATTCTCTTTATTATTAGGCGGAATTGCAGCTGGTCCCCTCTATGTTGCCTTTCCGATTGCAGCACTACTATTAAAAAAAGGCGCAAGCATTAGATACATCGTATTTTTCTTAGGTGTTTGGACAACTGCGAAATTACCAATTATGGTGTATGAATTTTCTTCATTTGGAGCTACCTTTACACTCATTCACATTTGCTTTGGTCTATTGTTCTTCTATGTAATGGGCATCGTTTTTGAGAAATTTTATGATCAACGGCAATTGTTGCAGTATGATATAACGAAAGAAATGTAAAAAGACATCTCGTAAAGATGTCTTTTTTATATGAATCTTAATTCTCGTTCTGTAAAACCTGCGTTACCTTTACTCCCTTTTTCTCGTCTTTTAAGAACAAAGATACGATAAAAGCAACAACAATAAAGATTAACCCAAGTGTAAATGCACCTTGGAATCCAGATGTTAAACCGTTTAACTTTTCTACTGGGTCCATTGGATTTGCGGAGCTTTCCATATACTTAGTTGTTCCTGAAGACATTTTCGAGAAATTTTACGTTTAGAGACAATTGTTACCGTATGACGTTACAAATATATATATTTTAAAAAATCTTACATTTATTGATTTTCCCTATTGTATTTTTGAATATTAGAATGTAAAATATTTCAATGTACTACATAATATTGGGAAAAGGGAGAAAATCATGAAAAAATTATTAGTTTCAGCAACAGCGTTCACACTTTTAACTGTGGGGTACAGTTCTTCTGCATTTGCAGCAAAAAATCCAAACGACAAGAACTGCGGTCACTTCAACAACAAACAAGAAGTTATGGAGTTTTGGCATAGCAATGGATATAGCGCAACTAACGATCCTCACGATCTAGACCGTGACAACGATGGCTTACCTTGTGAAGTGAAAAAAGGGGATTATGACCAATTTATAGCTAGTAAACAAACTACTAAACAAGAAGAAAACAAACCACAAGAACAAACTAAACAAGAAAATACTAAGCAAGAACCTGCTAAACAAGAGAATACTAAACAGGAACCTGCTAAACAAGAAAACAAAAAGCAAGAACAAACTAAAACTCAAACGACTACAAATGAAACAAAGAAAGACACTAATACAGCTGTGAAAACAGAAGATAAAAAACAAGGTGAAAAGTTACCAAACACAGCATCAAACGGTGTTACAATGATGTTAGCAAGCTTAGGTTTAGCTGCAATTGGATCTGTATTAATGTTCCGTCGTAAAAAAACAAACGCGTAAAATAATTCCTTTAAAGGACAGGATTCTCCTGTCCTTTTAAAATGGAGTGATGGAAATGAAAATAAACCAATGGATAGGCTTATGTTTATTTATAATTGGAATTTCGATTTTTTCTTATTGTTTTATAGAATGGTATAGTGCTAGAAGCTCCGCCGAATCTTTAGCATCTAGTGAAATAAAGAAATACGAAACTCAAACACCAATCACAGCACCTCCTGAAGACAATGACGCTAAAATAGAAACTCCTCAAAACCATGAAGAAATTGTGCAAATTCCGTCTTCAGAAGTAAATCATCAATTAGGGCAAAAAGTAGCATATTTAATCATTCCTAAAATACAAAAGAAATACTCCATATATTGGGGAGCTGACGATAAAGTACTAAAAAAAGGTGTGGGCATGTTTGTGAGTGAATTAACGACTACCCCATCCGGAAACGGTCATACAGTTTTAAGTGGACATCGAGATACTGTATTTACCGAACTAGGTCAGCTAAAAGAAAATGACCAACTGATTGTAGAATATGAAAATAAAACATACACATACAGCATTAACAAACATTGGATAACAGACGCGGAAGATCGTACCGTTATTGTAGAGAAAGATACACCGACATTAACATTAACAACATGTTATCCTTTTAATTACATCGGTGACGCCCCAGATCGATACATTATTGAAGCGTCTTTACTTTCTACTACTTAAAAAGGAGCTGTCCTATAAGTCGATTTATTTGACTCAGTGACACCTCCTTTTTATTTTGAAAACTTCACCATAACTTTCATATATGAACCTTAATTCTCGTTCTGTAAAACCCCCGCTGCTTCTACTCCCTCTTTCTCTTCTTTTAAGAATAAAGATACGATAAAAGCAATAACGATAAAGATTAACCCTAGTGTAAATGCACCTTGGAATCCAGATGTTAAACCGTTTAACTTCTCTACTGGGTCCATTGGATTTGCGGAGCTTTCCATATACTTAGTTGTTCCTGAAGACATTTTTGAAATAAAGATAGCTGTACCAATTGCGCCAGCTACTTGCTGTAACGTATTAAACAGCGCTGTTCCGTGCGGATATAGATCTGGTGTTAATTGATTTAACCCATATGTTTGTGCTGTCATTACAAACATGAGTCCAACCATTAATACGCTATGCATGACAATAATTTGTACCATTGATGTATCAGGAGTAATGCCTTTAAATAAGAACATTGCAATCCCTACTAACACAATACCGGGAACAATAACAACTTTCGGGCTAAATTTATCAAATAGTTTACCTGCGATTGGTCCCATTATAGCGCTAATAATACTTCCTGGAAGCATTATTAGTCCTGATTTAAAGGCTGTAACGAGTAAAACTGTTTGCAGGAACATCGGTAATAAAGTCATCGTTGAAAATAACGACATCATAACAATGACGATTAATCCAACTGATATTGTAAACATCGGAACTTTAAATGCACGTAGTTCTAAAATTGGATTATCGATTTTTAATTGTCGAATGACAAAAATGAATAGTGATATAAGCCCAACAATTAAAGCGCCATACACTTTCGGATCGGGCCATCCTAAATCACCTGATGCACTAAAACTATACACAATCCCGCCAAATCCTAATGTCGATAAAAGAATAGATGGATAATCTACTTTTGGCCTTGTTAACTCTGAAACATTTTTAATGTATTTCATTCCAATCATAATTGAAATGATCACGATAGGAATAACAATGTAAAATAACCAGCGCCAATTTAGTGAATCAACGATTACTCCAGATAATGTAGGACCAATTGCTGGAGCTGACATCATCACAAGTGCGATTAATCCCATTGTGGCACCACGTTTTTCAGGTGGACAAATAATTAAAATCGTATTCATTAATAACGGTGAAATTAACCCCGTCGCTACTGCTTGGACGATACGGCCGACTAATAAAACGGAAAATGTCGGTGCGAATCCCGCAATTAATGTACCAACTAAAAACGTTACCATAGCGATCAAGAACATTTGTCTCGTTGTGAGCCATTGCTGAAGTAACGCTGTAATCGGTACCAGCACACCCACTACTAACATGTATGCTGTAGAAAGCCATTGGATTGTTGAAGCTGTTACGTCAAATTCTTTCATTAATACCGTTAACGCATTACCAAGTAATGTTTCGTTTAATAATGCAACCATTGCCCCTAAAAGTAATGCAATTAAAATGGGCGTATGTTTCATATTAGAAGTATCAACTTTGCCACTTGCAGGGCTCTTAGTTGTTATATTCATGTATTGATTCTCCTCCTGTTTTTTTACTCCAAAAGCTTTATATAAACCGGAACACATGTAATATAATATACATATGTAGATTAAAAAGGGAGAATCAATTTTCAGCCTTTGTATATTTAATCTACAAAAAAGGAGAATTGTAGATGAACGATAATGAAAAACAACTTGATTTACGTATTAGACGTACACATAAATTACTATGGGATTCCTTATTTGAATTAATGACACAATCCAAACAGAAATATAGTACCATCACCATTAACCAAATATGCGATCTCGCGATGGTACACCGAACAACCTTTTATAAACATTTCGAAGATAAAGATGCTCTATTAGCATTTGGATTTAAACGATATGGCGAAATGATTGCTGAAATACCGCTTTTAGATCGATTAAGCAAACCATTTCAAGTGATGGAACAATTCCTGCATCATGAAGAAATCTGTAAAATGTTTGAGGCGCAAATGTCTGATGAACAATTTATTAGCCGTGTACATTATTTAAGTCATGACACAAGGAAGCAGGAAACGGAAGCGCTAAATCGACTGTGCAAAAATCATACGATACCAAACGATTTAATTACCGAATTCTATTCAGGGGTAATCACAACATTAAGTGCGTGGTGGTTTCAAAACGAAAGAAAAGTTTCTGCAGCAGAAATGGATAAACACTTCCATCAACTCATTAATCGGAATATTTTTCAGTTTGAAAAGGAATAACTGCAACATCAAAAAAACGCCCATATGAAATATGGCGTTTTTTTATATACATACTATTACATACCGAGCTTCTTCAAATCCGAACTTTCAATAACCGAATGGGAATATCCATCTTTCCCAACTCGCACCATCGCTCTTCCAAGCTGCTCATAAAATCGCTTCAAAAGAGGATTAAAAGGCTTCATCAAATCGTACATCAATTGGTATGATTTCGTTTTTGATTTCACACCATTTGATGGAGAAAAAAGCGTCGATAAATTTCTGTTCCGAATATTCAGAATTAATATTAAAATAAACAATGGGGATAGGGGTATGGGATCATAAATTATACATAACGAGGGAATAGAAATGAAAATTCAATTAAAAGCTGATTTAATGCTACTACTAGTTACATTCTTTTGGGGTGCATCCATCCTACTTACAAAGCTTGGACTTGATGACATAGAAGAATATAATTTAATCGCATTACGATTTATTATTGCCTTTCTTTTATCAGGTTTAATATTTTACAAACACTTATTCAAAATTGATTTTAAAACTGTAAAATATTCTTTTATACTAGCTTCCGTTTTATTTATCGTCTATATTTTCGCGACTTTCGGTACAAAGTATACAAGTGTGTCTAATGCCGGTTTTTTACTATGTCTCACAGTCATTTTCATTCCGATATTATCAGCTATATTTTTAAAACACATTCCTGAAAAGAAAGTTATATTAGGAATTGTGTTAACGATAATAGGAATCGGATTACTAACATTAACTAGTGAATTCAAGATCGGTAACGGCGATATATTTTGCATACTGTCTGCCTTATTTTATGCGATTCACGTCATCATTACTGGAAGCGTAACAAAACATGTGAATTCAATTGCACTTGGGGTAGTACAACTCGGTTTTGTCGGCCTATTTAGTCTTATTTTTTCATTAGTGATGGAAACCCCAAAACTTCCTGGCACTATCGACTCATGGCTAATCATCTTAGCCTTAAGCATATTTTGCACCGCAGTCGCATTCATTGTGCAAGTTATCGCCCAGCAATACACCACTCCCACACATACAGGTCTTATCTTTTCGTTAGAACCTGTCTTTTCCGCAGGGTTTGCCTTCTTCTTCACAGGTGAAACGCTCACAGGGAAAGGGTATTTAGGGGCGACGCTTATATTATTGAGTGTGTTGATTGCTGAGGTGGATTTTAAGGGGTTGTTGCGGGTTAGTTATAAGAAGAATATAGAGTAAACATTTCACTATGATCAATAAACATACCCCAGAAAAATATGAGTTTATATTATTTTCATTCTCTTCACTTAGATTTTCTTTTAAATGAGACTTTTTTAGATGCTATCTTCGAATAAGGTAGCATCTAAAAAATGTTAAAAGAAATTTGCCCCTAGTATCTTCTTATATTTTATGTAGCCTTCATATTTGACCTTTTCTACGTTCTTTGAAGTGAAGATGTTCAAAATTACTTACTGAATATAGTCATACAGATTTTTCGCCAACAATAAACAAGTTACTGTAATGAAAAGAGCACGAACATACCCGCTTCCTTTTTTTATAGCAAATTTGGAGCCAACAATCCCTCCAGCAATTTGAGCAATCCCCATTATAAAACCATACACATAGTTTACTTGCCCTACATACATAAACATCAACAATGCACCAACATTACTTCCTAAATTAAGAAGCTTCGCATTACCTGCTGCTTTTAAAAAATCATACCCAATAAATAAAAAAGAAAACATTAAAAACGAACCTGTGCCAGGACCTAAAAATCCATCATAAAAACCAATAGCAAAAACAAAAAAAGTAAAGATAATGACGTGTCGACCAGACAATTTTTTATGAGTGGAAATACTACCCCAATCCTTTTTGAATATCGTATAAATAGCAACCGCACCAAGCATGATCAGCATCAATGGCTTCAGTACTTCTGGGTTCATTAAATGAACGATCCATGCCCCTATTATGGAACCTACGAAAGTGAGTGGAAATAATTTAAACGCCGATTTCAAATCAAGATTACCAGAACGATAAAACACAATATTACTAGTTGCACACCCCATTGTCGACGCTAGTTTATTCGTAGCTACTGCACTTGCTGGATTCAATCCTGTAAATAATAAAGCGGGTAAGGCAATGAGTCCTCCACCACCTACAACTGAATCAATAAATGCGGCTAAAAATCCAAAAGCAATCAAAATAATTAATACTGATGGGTCTAAATAAAGATCCATTTTATCAACCTCCCCTTAGTCACTATTTGAATAGTAACTAATGATTTGCTATATGTAAAGAGTTATTGTAACGTTAAAATATAAAAGCAAACATCGGAGGACGAAAAAAGTGGACTACATAGTGCAACAGCTTAAAAAAATTGGTTTTAATGAATATGAAGCTAAATCTTATGTATCTCTTGTTAAACAGGGGCCTGTCACAGCCTACCAAGTGAGTAAGGATTCGGGTATCCCAAGAGCGCGAATTTACGAGATTTTGGGTAACCTTGTAGAAAAAGGAATTGTCATGAAGGAAGAAATAAATGACACCACTCGCTATTCACCTCTACCTGTTGAAATCTTTTTACAAAAGGCGCAATCAGAATGGCAGTCTACTTATGAAGTAATCAGTGATTCATTAAAAAAACTAGAAACTTTCGAGGAAAAAACGGATAATCGAGTGATTACTTTAAAAGACAATAAAACAATAATTAGCTACTGTCAGGCATTAATAAAAAAAGCCCAAAAACGTATTGTCATTTCAATGTGGGATGAGATGTATGAAGCGTTAAAAGAGGAACTATCTGAGGTAGCTGATAAAGTTACAGTACAAGGTATTACCCTGCATGTTGAAAATCCCATTAAAAATCTAGAAGCCCATCGTATAACACCTTATACAGAAACCCTGTCTACAGAACATTGGTTTATTTTATCGATAGATTCTAAAGAGATGATTTATGGACCATCACTTGAGGAGCGTAATGTTGCTTTTTATACAGATGACCCCGTTCATATATACCTATTAGAGGATTATGTATGGCATGATGTGTTAGTGAATCGACTTGTCCAACGTAGCCAAGATAATTTGGAGCAATGGATTACTACAGAGCGAAAATCCTTCTTTATGGAAAAATAAGAAACATATTCAAAGAATCAAAAAACAAAGCATAAGTTAATTAAATAGAAAACTTATGCTTTATTTACCTCTATCCAAATAAAGCAAAAAGCTAGGGATACTCCCTTAACAAATTTATATATTTAAGAACTTTTTGATTATCTCTCAACATTATTTACGTCTTTCTTTATACTACTCTTTGTAAAAAAATTATAGTATCTCTTTTAATCGCACCTTTTTTCTCCTACTAATTTACCATCTCCACAAACCGCCCAAACTCCTTCAAAAATCTCAATTTAAAACTACCCACAGGCCCATTTCGATGCTTTGCCACATGAATCTCCGTCATCTCTTTCTGCATCGTTTCCTTATCATAATAATCCTCTCGATACATAAGCATAATGACATCCGCATCTTGCTCAATTTGTCCCGTCTCTCGTAAATCAGATAAAAGAGGTCGCTTATCTTGACGTGATTCTACGGAACGAGACAATTGCGATAATGCTACTACACAAACATTTAAATCCCGTGCTAATAACTTAAGCTTACGTGAAATCTCACTAATCTCTTGAAATCGATTACCCTTATGCTTTGGATCGCCCGTAATAAGCTGCAAATAATCTACAATAACTAACAGCTTTTTATCACCGTGCTTCCTCTTTAACTTACGAGTCTGCATCCAAATATCCTGCATTGTAACACCGGCCTTATCATAAATCTCAAGTGGCAACTCACCAATTTCCGCAAACGCCTTACTCACCTTTTCCCAGTCCTCTATCGTAAAACGATGCTTCGGATTTTTCAGCCTACCTCCTGACACTTCACCCGCGCAAGACGCCAGCCTTTTTAACAATTGTTTACTACTCATCTCTAACGAAAACAACCCAACCGCCGCTCCAGACTTCGCCGCATGCAGTGCGATATTTAACGCAAACGCCGTTTTTCCCATAGAAGGACGCGCTCCAAGAACGACAAAATCCCCTTCCTGTAATCCACACGTCATCTTATTTAGCGATGTATAACCAGTCTCAATACCAGTATTCTCTTTCGTATCTTGATGAAGCTCCTCATATAGTCCAACTAAAGCATCCTTCAAATCAAACTCACATACATAGTCCTTTTCCTCTAACTCACAAAGCGCCGTAATCGTCTCACCAATAATTTTCTCATTCTTCTCCGCAATAAGACGCTCTCCCATCTTGTGCCCGAGAACGCCAGCCTGATACATTTTCCATGCACCTCGAACAAGCCCCTCATAATAAGAAAAGTTGCTAGTCGTAGGCACACCCTCTATTAATGCTATAAAATACTCCATTCCCCCGGTATTCTCCAAAAAATTTGGATTCATCCGAGAAACGAGCGTCACAAGATCAATTGGTTGCCCTTCATCTTCAATTTTTCGCATTAACCGAAATATAGACTTATGCACCGGCATAGAAAAATAATGCTCCGTCAAACGGCACTCCTTAATAAGCTCTCCATCAATTAAAAGAGAACCTAACACCGTCTTTTCCGCCTCCACATTTTGAATACTCATGGACGCCACCCACGTTCCGCTAAAAACCGCTGCAACTCTTCCTCTGACAGCGCATTCTTCTCCCACTCCTCGCACCTCGTCAAAAACTCCTCCGTCTCCCCAGTACTAACAGACGACTCTTTCTTCCTAAACTGAGCCGTATCTGCCTCAACCTCCGACACTTTCGTAAATCCCTTCCCGTGCCAGCCACGCAAAATCCCCTTCACATAAGCAACCGTCCGCTTATTATTCTCAAACGCAATTTGAAGAGCCTTCAGCACAAGCTCCTCTGACAAATCAACCATCCACGCACTCAGTTCCTCTACCGTATGAGGAGACAAACTACCGAAATGTTGCTCATAAAAAGAAAACACGCGACTTCCCGTCTCTTCCTCTATAACCTCTTCTTCCGCCTCTTCACAAACCGGATTAACATCATCCATAGCCAAATCACTCGGCATACCAAAATGAGCTAAAAGCATTGGAACATTCAGTTCCTCCTCTACGCACTTCTGAAGAAACATATGTACAAACTCCTTATTCTTCACACCCTTAAGCTCACGAAGCACACACTTCTCCACATTCGTATTCGTCACAGGATTATAACGAAGCCAATTCAAAACGAATAACTCCCTCGTATCCGCATCATAAAGAATCTTCCCATAATCGATGAAGCGCTGCACAAGCTTATCAACAGTCTCCCTGTTATAACCCGTCTCCATCTCAGCTAACCGCTTCGGAAACGGAAAAATCCCACACTGCGTCGTCTTCGAACAAGTCAACAAATACACATAAAAATACCGCTCCTCCGGCGTCAAATCCAAAACAAAATCATCCTGCCAAAAATTCACCTGCACATTACGATACACCGCCATCAAAGTTCCTCCCGTCTCCATTCAAAAATGAAAATTCCCTCTATGTACTATATATAGGAAGAAGGGGTGGGTTTTTGGCGTGTTATTTCAAAAAATTTTTTGACTACTACTACGGTGTTTGTTGTTTTTGTTTTTGTTGTGTTTTTTCTTAGTGATTTATTACTTGGTAGGGGCTTGTAAGGGGTATGGGAGGGGCTGTTTATAATTAAAGCAAATTTATTTTCTAATTTCCTATTCTAAAAAGAGGGTATTCCAATAAAAGGAAGAATATATAAGTTATATTAATATATTTTCAAAAGAATAGGAGATACATTATGACAACTTGGTTAGAAGACATTGTAACAGCTTTTAAGAATTTAGATGGTGTTAGCCATTATGACGAACTTTATGATGAGGTTAAAAGAATTAGATCTACACCATTACCGGATTCTTGGAAAAGCAATATAAGAAACACTATCGAAACACATTCATCTCATTCAAAAATCTTTAATGGAAAAAAAGATTTATTTTACTCAGTAAATGGATTAGGAGAAGGTACTTGGGGACTTCGAAATGAAGAAGGCTTAATTGAAGCTACCGATATTACAACTCCACCTGAAAAAATTAAAACTGAAGTATATAGAATTCTAAGAGATACAAGTTTAACCCGTGATTTAAAAAGATTACATAATCACACATGTCAAATCTGTGGCGAAAGACTTGAATTATCTACAGATAAACATTATTCGGAAGCTCATCATATAAAGCCATTAGGTAGTCCTCATAATGGTCCAGATATAAGTGAAAACATTATTGTTTTGTGCCCTAATCATCACGCACTATGTGATTATGGTGCCATTCCATTAAATCATTCCATGTTAAAAAACGTTAAAGTCCATAATATCTCTAAAGAGTTTATTGACTATCATAATAACGAAATATTTAACAAGGTAAACAAATAACCTTCTCTCTACTTAACATTATTAATTAAGGAGGTTCCAATTCTAGAACCTCCTTTCCTCTTAGAAAAATATTATTTACTGATGATGTGAACTATGGCCATCATCTTGATACTGAGAGAAAAACGCGTCATCTTTTTATTAATTCCAACGTATCATGAATGGCTCGCACAATAGGATCCCCTGGAATGAGATCTGTATAATCCATTGATAGTATTAATTTTCCCATGTTCTAATCAATGAAACTAGCCAAATAGCTACTCATAAAAAAGAGAACTGCCCATAATCCGGTAAACCGATTTATGGAACAACTCCTTCTTTTCTTCTAATTAATTAATATCAATCTTTTCTACTAACATTGCTAGGATACTAATTTCGCCACCCATAGTAAATTTATAAGTAAAGATATCTGCTGATTTTCCCTTAACAGTAACATTATCATTCTCTAACATTCTTGAATGGATAATATCACTTTTATAAGCAACATATATCACGTCATATTCCCAATTACGGTGAACCCCAACTCCAAAAATGCCAAAAAGTTGTCCTCTATTTATATTTTAAATTGAGGACAACTTCATAAATAAAGCATTAACGGGTATTTTTCATTTCATCAGCAAATTCGATACGAACCTCTTTAAGAGGCTCCTCTTTAGAGCTTACCTTATTTAATGCTTGTGTAGAAACTCCTACACCGCCTCCACAATATTGTCTAGTCTTGCCTAATGCTTGAATTAATTCTTCATTTTCTTCCCCTAATCCCATATAGGCTTCATCTTTTTTCTCACTAGCACGGGTCAATTCATGTACCGTCCTTCTTAGCGCTTTATTTTCTTGCATTAGAGCTTCAATAAACTTACCATTACTCACCACATACACCCCCAAAACTTTTAATAGGTATATTATGGATTTAAAACAATAAACTATTCATCTTTTTAAAAAATAACACAAGGTAAATGAAAGAATACTCAACAAAAATTCACTTCAGTATTATTTCTAAATTTCCCTACTACTACGGTATTTGTTCTTGCAATTGTTTTTATTTTTTCCTAGTGATTTATTACTTGGTAGGAGCTAGTTATCGGTTACTTCGATTAGAAAGATCCGATTTGAAAAGCCACCTCGTTCTTCTGCTTTCTTTTTACGGATGTTATTAATTTCTTCTAATGTTGTGCCTGCATGTTCGGCTAGAGCGTTTATTAGTTCTAGTAGGTCGGATAGTTCTTCGAGTTTATGTTCTTTAGTATTTGCTTCTAGATATTCGGTTAGTTCCTCTTCTGTTTTCTTGCAGATTTCTTTTATGTATTCGTCTTCAGCTAGGATTCTTGTTATGGGTGTTTTTCCGTTAGCTTTCATTATTTGTGGGATTTTGTTTCGGATTAGTTTGTTGTAGGTTGGCATGGGGGTTCCCTCCGTTAGCTTTTCTTCTATTATAATGGAAAAGCAGTTTAACTAGTTGTTAAACTGCTGCATTGCTTCTTTTATATAGTTTTCTTCTTCGGTTGTGAAGAGGGTTGGGGATTCGGATAGTGAACTTATGCCTTTTAACTATTATCATACTTTCTAGATTGATTTGTGAAATATCAAGATAATACATGGTTTCTCCTACTTCAGGATAGAAGAGAGCATTCAATCTTTTCAAATCCACTATATATAAATCTCTAAAAACCTCTCTCATTCTTTCACCGATTAGAAAGGCTTTTTATATAATATTCCGTTACTTCAACCCCTTTTTAGTACTTAAAAATTCTTTCACATCATTTTCAAGAACTAAACATAAGCTCCTTAACTTATCTAATCTTTCTTCTACACTTTCATTTTGTATAATAAAATTATATAAACGTTTTTCTTGAACCTTACTGTAATGCTTATTTATTTGTTCCATTTCGTCCATATTCCAATTACATTTAGAAAAATCTATTTCTATAAAAGGCGGATGAGTAAACTTCTCACTATCACTAAACATATACTTCATTTTCATTGAATCAAATATTAACCAAAGTAATTCATCCCTTGTTACAAACACTGGAACCTTTTTCGCAGAGCTAAATCTCCCACTAACTAGTGTAGGTAACGTAAGGTCTAATGCAGCATTCCAAATTCCATGTATAAAGTGTGGAATAGTTTTCTTACTCGGATGGATTAATCTTACAGCCTTAGGATGACCACTTAATAATAAATTACCATAAATTACATGAGTTAAACTCATTATATTGATTTCATTAGCTAGAAAATCAATATAATTAATCATTTTTTTTGCATTAGAAGATTCAGTTACATCATTATAAATTAAATACAATTTAAGTAAACATGCGTAACTTAAAATAATCAAATTTTGAAATGAACTTTCCTGCTCTAAACTTTCAGCTTTAGATGATTTTCGTTTTGACTTATCTTTTACAGGTTCCGAAAATTGAATCAATTTACTATGTTCAATTATTTGTAGAAAATCCATTTTGAATAGATCTCTTAAAATATCAACTGTTTCATCTAACTTCTCATAATTAATTTTAAAATTATTAAGATTCCTACAGGATTCCTCTACTCCTAGAGAATAATCAATGGATACATTATATTGTTCAATATGCATAAAAAATTTTTTCAATTCATACCAAAGTACTTCATCTACTATTGTCTTACTAGGTGTCCTATAAAACTCTCTAAGATATATACAAATATTAGTATCTAATTGTAATTGGATTACACTTGGATTTAATATCTTTACCAAATCTTCTATAGACCTAATTTCTTCTCTAATATACATAGAACTATATCTAAATTTCATAATTTTATTCCCTCCACTTTGAGTTCCGTTACATATCCCCTAATTTGAATTTAATAGGAGTTCAAAATATTGTTCTCTTTTCTCCATATCTATGATACTATTACGATAGTCCCATAGCTTAATCTGGTTTAAAGCATCCCTTTCTGGGGAAGTTGCAGGTTCAAGCCCTGCTGGGCTTAGAAAATTATTTTATAGTTTTCTAAGCCCAGCAGGATTTTTTATTTCCTTAACAATTCAGGATTAATTTTTTTGATTTTTTCCCAAATATGTTTGTCAAATTTAGCCCTCTTTAAAGACTTACATTCCAGTAACTTATGAATATCCAAATTCAAAACTCCTTTGAAATTAGAATCGTGAAACAATGAATCTTTAAAACTTACTTCAGATAAATCAGCTTTCTTAAAATTTGTATTCTGAAATGTTGAATTTTCAAGCTTAGCCCGTGTTAAATTCGCTCCTCCTAAATCAGCACTTTTAAAATCAGTTTCACTACACTTAATATTTTTTAGACAGGCTTGGATCAAATTTGCACCTTGCAGATTACTTCCACATAAATTTGCACCCTGTAAATCTGCTTTTTTTAAATTTATCTTTTTCATCCTAGCTCTCGCTAATTTAGCACCCATTAATTTAGCACCTACCAACTGTATGGATTCACCATCAATAGGTTCTAATTTTGCTCCTTCTAAATAACATCGTGTTAAATTTACATTTTCTATCCCATAGTCACTTAGTTTCCTAATACAGTGTGCAATTTTATGCGATACATCTTGCGTTTGTAAATCTCTATATTCCTCTATTGTGTCCTTATGCATTCGAATTTCTCTTGATACATCTATTTTTTTTGTAAAAAAGGTCAACATAATACCAAATATAAAAACATCCAATAATGAATTATGCAAATTAACCAGAAATCCCGACCAAAAATCTGTACTACTATAAATCCCTTTATAAATTGAAAGTATAACTGTTATTCCTAATGCACCCATAAGAATTAAAAAGGGACTCCTTATATCTTGTAAAACCTCTATAAAAAATTTCTTTTTTAATTTCAAATTAATTCTCCTTTCTTGTTATCTTCAATCCTCTTACTCTTTTTACTTAAAATCATTTTTCAAGTCCCTGTTTTGCTTTAATAAAATAAGCAATATTTTATTTAATATAATCATAAAGCTTATTATCAACTGATTTCTCCATAATCATATTCATCGTAACAACCGGTAGTTATGTCCCCTTTTCATCTTGTATTTCAGTTTGTTCAACATTCGCTTTATCAAGTGTCGCTTTCCCTTAACTCTTTAGCTTATAAAACACTTATAAGCTATAAATGTTTTATAAGCCACGATATTCTTTTCTTGTCTATTGTTCATGTTTTATGGCAAACAAACTAATCCTAATTACACATAAAAGTTCTGTTCGTGATTATACTTTCATTTGATATTCTCTTAACAATTTAAGAAATCCAACTATATTATCAATAATTTTCTCTTCTGATAAATCTTTAATACCCATTTTTTTAAATGCTTTATATAATTTCCTATCCCCATTAGGATAATATTGATTGAAATTAGTACAAATATCTTTAAAACATTCTCTACTAACATAACCTGTAGCACCTATAGGAATTAGACTAATTCCCTGTGACTTAGCTATTTCAAATTCTTTTCTTACCCCATCAGCAAGTTGTAATTTCCCATCACTTTTTTTATTTCCTAGTAAAAATATAGCAGTTCCACAGTTTTCCAGCATATCTTCCCTATACTTATGCCAGATAGTCTCTCTTTCTTTTTTATCTATGATATGTAAAGGGAATGGCTTTAAGTTTAAGATTCGGTCCAGATTTTCTTTTCCAGTAATTTTACTCCCTCTTAAAACCCCTGTAATAACTAGACTCCCAATCCCCATCCCATAACCACTTGTTATCCTATAATCCTCTTCATGTAACCTCTTTGCTAAATTTTCTACAAAACTCTCAACTTTACCTTCAATACAATATTCTTGTGTATCATCAAAACTGCCTGAGATAAATATATTCTTACTTAAATATATTTGTTCTATCTTTTTAAGTATACTTGTTATATCTGAATACTCCTTAACTAAAATAGCTTTTATTCCATATCTCTCTAGATCCTTAATTTTAAGATACTGTTTATTTCTAGCATATTCCCATGCCTTTACTCTCGCCTTTTTATTTTTTATTTTTTGAAACTCATAATCTTTCTTATGGATTTCCTTAAAAAAACAATAATGTGTTCTAGTATTCCCTTCCAGCATTACTCGTACTCTTGATAAAATATTTTCTAAGTTAGGATCATCAAAACTAAATCCAATGAATAAAAAGGTTTTAGAAATTAAATCCCCTTTCAATGCTTGAGTAAATAGTTCATTCTTTTTATCATAAACCTCATAGTCATCTTTAATTAGTACAGCATCATGCGCGCGATTAATATCACCATGCATTTTATAAATAGTTACTTCTGAATTTCTCACTTCTGACGATAAATCTTGTACACTTTTTTTCACATCATACAACTTATTATTTTGTTCAAAGCTTTTCTCTATGTATTCATCATAATTCGTAGTCCAAAATGTTTTTATCGGCAAATTAACTAAAATTCTATGGTTCTCAGTAATTTCACCTTTCTTTTGTATATGATTTTTAATTAATTTAGTAATTTTCGTTCTAGAATTAGATTCATTATAAATATATTGCGCTACAGAAACTAAGTCATATTCTTTATCGACATCTATACCAATATCATTCGCTGCTTCTCTTAATAATTCTTTCCAACTAACAGCCCCAGCCCCTACTGAAAGTCCCGCACCACCAAAAACCGCAACGTTTTCATCAATTAAGTCTTCTGTAAAGTTTTTAATAAAACCCTTTATCATTTTTCTTCGATTATAACTCATTCATATCCCCTCCTTGATAATTTACAACTATAAAATGATTAGATTTGTTCACCATAGCTTATCTACAAAATATATTTGGCACCTAAACCTTACATCATTATCGCTCAATAAGTTTGGTAATCACAGCTAGCATGCATCAAATTCACCTTTCATGTTGCGCATAAAGAACATCCAGTGGATGCCAACTTTCTCTTCTATTGAAGCTGCACTCTTTACATTTCTCCTGATAATTTTTCATCCACAAACCCAAATGTTCTTCATGGAGGGGAATCATTTTTTGTAATGCCCCTGTTACCTCATAAGCGATTTTTATATTCTGTGCCTCATTTAATATTTCCAAGTCCTTTTTACTGCTTTTTTTAAAGTTTAAAAAATTATATCTTTCCGGGGGAGAAATCCTAATTTTCTCTACTATACTCAACTCATTATATATCCATGGTGACTGAGTAAAACTACCATCAATATATTTATTAATAGAATAATCTAAAACATTATTACTATTAATGAAAAAGAATGCTTCACATTTATCAATCATCTTCATTAAAGAAATAGACAAAATCATATATACATGACTAGTTGTCAAATTCCTTTGTTGATAATTATACTTACCATTATCTTGCAAACAATAATGTTCATCTAAAGATTTTAACAGTTCATTCGAATGCCCCCACAAACCAGAATCAATAAATGATTTCAACCCGAACTCTGAATATAACCATCCAGCCAACTGAATTGCTTTCGCTTCGTCAAGATGTGAATGTGAAATAAAAATACTTGCTTCAATAGATGGGAACCACTCATTTTCAATAGAATTCGCATCCAATACTTCTACAGATTCTCTCATAAAATAACTTTTTAAATCAGCATCAATATTTTTCTTTTGTAATCGATACAGACTAAGTCCAATATCATGATACCCTGAATAATCCCCATCTACTCTAAGATTAAATGTTTTGTACATGTCATTTCTCCTTACTTACAGTCCTTTTAGGTGCTAACTCTAGCCTTGCATATTCACCTAATTTATCTCTCATGATATTCCAATTTTCAAAAAGAACTTCCTCTACATATTGAGTAATCCTAGGATCTACTAAATTTCCAAACACCGTTAAATCTAAATCTTTACCTTTATATATCGCCCATGTTTTTTCTGCTTCTATACACATCTCATAGAAAATATCTTCAATCTCATTTTGATTTAAGACATCACTTTTCTTTAATTGAGCAATTGCTACATCTAAATTTAAAAATTGTCGAACTTTAATTGGAAAATACGCTTCATACGCCATATCCCCTAGATTTAATTTCTCTTCTTCAAAAAAGAGATAAAAAGAATGAAGTGAAAACATCATTAACTTATAAAAAAAGCTTTCTCCCAGTTTTTTTATAATAATCGAACTCCCATTAAAATTTGTATTATAAACTAGGTTAAATATCCGAGCCATTGCGAATGCATCGGCATCCATTTCAATTGTTCGATTGTCTAGCGCCATCTGAGCATCTAGATTACTTTTTTCTAGCATATAAAAATATTCCTTTTTATCTAATAAATCTAGATGCCCATTGTAAATATGGCCTAATTCATGAGATACTACATAAAGTATGACAAACATTTGTCCCCAATATATAATATCTTTTCTCAATTCTAAGTCTCCACCTATTTCAGGAAATAACTCATCTGATATAACATTACCAAAAAACTCATAAACTTCATGAAACACACCTACATTCAAACAATATATATCGATGTCTTTATATCTGTATGCAAAAGCGTTAAAAGAGCCGTTATTTCCTATATAAAAATAATATGATTTTTTACCTTTAATTGTATTCTCATTGATTTTTTGTACCATAGCTCCTACCAACTTACATACTGCTTCAAGAATTTCAAACCTAGCAATATCCTTTTTTTCTACAAAATAATGTTGCTGATTGTTTAAATCTAAGTGCTTCATAATATTCCACTGTTCTTCAATAGAACAATCCGTAGAAACATACCTAGCAACTCCTGTTACTTCTGTAAAATCATCCTTTGTGTGCACCAAAATCCCCCTTCACATCAAATATTAAAAACATCCGTTCCTTTTTAATTATACATGAACGGATGTTTTTCCAAATATAAAACAATTTCACTTTATTTTAATATTTTTTAGTATTAAATAAATCTTAATTATATAAAAACTCTTTTATTAAACTTTATACATTTTTACAAACTTTATAGTCTTCTATGTTATCTTTGATTGCAAATGCTATATTAATATATCCTTCAATATCATCAATAAAATCTTTCCACTTAACTGTACGAATGTACGAAGATTCTCCTATATAAACCTTATTATCCTCATAGTGATTGTCACACTCATTATAAGCGGGTGTTTTAATATTAAACATGTTCTCCTTGAGTATTGTAAATAAAGTATGTGTTTTTAGAGTTGTACAATTACAATATGAACAGGAATTATCTTCAACAAAATATTCATAGCGGTTATTTTGATTAGGCAAGACCACAGCCAAGATAGCATTTGATCCACTTACTCTTCCATTCCTATTCTGTTCCTTTAAAGAATAGGAAATTTCCCAAGGAATCCATTGGTCTTCCTCACTAGTAAAAAATTCTTTCATATTCGGAGATATTAAAACAAGCGTAATACTGCTATCAAAAATTTTATCTTTTAGCTTCGTCCATATTGTTTCATCTTTAAAATCACTTAAATCTTCACCGTCAGCTTCACCTTTATTAATATGATCCTCTTCTTTTAATTTACCTTGAAGCTCATCTACATAATTTCTTACTGTCGTATCGTATTTTCCATTTAAAGGATAAACGTTACTATCAGTATATTTATAAGAAACAAATATTTTTTTCCCCATTACTAAGCACCCCCAAGTCATTTCACCTTAATTTTAATAACAAACTTTAAAAAAACCTTCTTTATATCCGCTATTTTTAAACTACTTAATTATTTGATAACAAGCTCATTTCAAAAGCATTAGAGACATTTGCTATCCAGCGATCATTGATTATGAAGAAATACCCTTTTGATATGCTGTGGCTGAAGCACAGATGCCCTTTTATATTAGTTATCGAGATTTTATGATATTAAACTTGTCAATTTCCTGACTTTTCTCAAATGCATTTTCAATATACTCACTTGGATTTGCTAAAAAATCCTCTTCATTTATTATGGATATATACGACCCTGTTAACGAATTAATCGTTTTACAATTTTCACATGTATACTCTGGATTTTTCAAATTAAATCTGTTATTCGATATAATGCTGTAGAGTTTGCCATTACTAATGACCCTTGAAGTACAACCATCCGCATTCTTTTGATTAGTTTCAATCCATCCATAACCACCATTGTGCTTCATGATCACACCAACAATACCATTAGTCCTAGATTTTCTATCTGCTCGCGTAATTTCTTTCAATGAATATTCAATCTCCCAATCAATCCATTCACTATCAATCATACTAGGAGAAATAATTACAATCGATACAGAAGTCTCATATACCATATCACGTAGATTCTTCTTAATATTTTCTGTTGTTGTATCAGTTAAATCTGGAGAATCGCTGGTTTCTCCTCTATAGTACTGCGCGTCCGCTCCTAATGCAGCAAGAATATCATCTCTTAGATCTCGAGCTTCACTATATTTATACGAAATAAACGTCTTATGTGCCATATTTTCCAAATCTCCTATTCTAAAAATTTATTTTCTTCTTTTCAAATGATTTATTATGTGAATTACATTTTGAATAATCTCTTCATCTTTACATTCTTCATTCCCGATAACATGATAATATTTCTCTAATTTTTGATCAGGGATATATTTATTAAAGTCTCCCATTACTGTTTCCCACAGCTTTTTTGAAGTAAACCCAGTAATTCCAATAGGAATTGGGATTGAACCTTTGTCCACACTTATGTTAAATTCTTCTATCATCCCATCAGCATCAAGAACATCACCATTTGATTGGTTTATCTTATTACCAAATATAAATATTGAAATACCAATATTATCTATAATATTATTACGATGGATAGTCCATAATTTTCTTAAATCAACTTCAGCAGCAGCAGCTTGAGGAAATGGCTTTGATATCAATCTTTCTTCTACTCTTTTAGTTCTTATTTTGTATATTTCTTCTAAAGCGCCCGATAATACACAACTACCTACTCCTAATCCAAAACCAGTAACAATATTATTACCATTTCGAATAAGTCGTTTACTTAAAGAACTAGCAAATTCGAAGGAACGCTTTTCTCCCCAATCGCCATAATTAGAAGCACTTCCCGAAATAAAAATATTCTTCTGTTTCGACTTAACTTCCAACATTCTCAGTACATCAGTAATTTCACTATATTCTTCTACTAATAGTACTTTTATGTTAAAACGTTTTAAATCCTTAATCTTAAGCCCCTGTCTAATTTCTGCGTACAAAAAATCAGATTCTTTTTCATACTCATTTCTTTGAACTTTTTTCATAAAACAATAATGCGGGCGTTGATTATTCCCTAGTAAAATTCTAATTCTACTTAAAATATATTCAAGGTTAGGATCATCAAAGCTGAATCCAATAAACAAAAAGGTTTTTGAAACCAAATCTCCCTGAAGAGCAGTTGTGAATATTTGCCTTTTCAAATTATAATTTTCATAATCATCCTTAGTTAGAACTGCCTTATGCGCTTGTGTAATATCACCATGCATTTTATATATAACAGCATCGCAATTCGGCATTGTTGTCGCAAAATTTTCTGGAGTAATTTTAGCATCACTCCTCTTATGTTCACTCTTTAATGAATCTTCTATCAATTGATCATAGTTTGTTGTCCAAAATGTTCGAATCGGCAATTTAGCTAGTATTTTATGATTCTCTGTCACATAAGTATCTTTTGTAAATTCCTCTATTAAAACCTGATTTATTCTTCCTCTATTGCCACCATTTTCGTTAACATGATACTGAGCTACTCCAATTAAATCCGTTTCTTTATCCACATCGAGACCTATTTCATCCGCAATATCTCTTAATAACTCTTTCCAATTTACAAACCCTGCTGGTTTTGAAAGTCCCGCACCAGCAAAGACCGCAGCCGTCGATTCTTCAATTGCTTTTGTATAAGTTCTTAAAAATTCATCTATTTCTCGAGACATCCTATCAACTTCTTTCTTCAATATCATGAAATATGATTAGTATTATCTAAATTCAATTTCAAATAATTAACATCTAATGTCTTAAGAATAACAAATTAACCAGTATTATTTACGTCACTTTTAGAAATTACTAGAAAATATATGGATCTAATTTAGACATTTATACCAATCTCCACCTAAACAAAAACAGGTATTAGAATTGTTATTTCAATCCTAATACCTGTTTTTCATTTACACTTATTAATAAATCTCTCTACCTCTGTTTAACTCGTCACTTTACTTCCATCTTCACTTCCTAAGTACACATTCGGCAAATCATATAGCACCCCTAAGCTGAAACATATCTGGTTGGTATTTGATTTTGATTCTCTATTCTACACTCTATATTATTTTTGGCACCAATAAGATGTCCATCGGCTTTCTTTATAAAGTACTTACCGTCTTGTTCAATTTCTTCGTATACTTCATTGTGAATCTCCATCATTCTTTTAACAGGTGCTAAAATTTCTTTTTGTTCTTCTAAAGATGAAACTCTAAATTATAAACTTCATCATAGGGCTCTGTAATCATTCTTATAATCAACTTTTGATGGGAAGACTTCAAATATTACGGTTAATAATGTGCCTTTTTCATCTTTAATTTCAATATACTTTAAAAATACAACAACCACCCTAAACAAATATACTGTCCAAGGTGGTTTTCAAAAACTTTCATCTCACTATTAAGTATTACTTCAATCTATCCTGCAACGCACTAATATTAATAATCACAGGACTACCCGACTTCAACGTACTATCCTTCTGTAACATTGGCCCTGAAGTGATACATTGACCTTTCTTCAATGTTGCAAGTCGTTTTTCCCATTCTTTACGTACAGCTGAATCTTGAGCAAGGTTCGATGCAATGGCACTAATTTCATTTTCTGGTGGCATGAAATACACTTTTTGACTTGAATTCTGTAATCGTGAAATTTCATCCGTTGTAAATTGCCCTTTTAATGATTGCGTTGCATACCAACCTGACCAGCCAAATTTTCTTCCTTCGGTTAAAATTTTGGCACTTGGTGATTTTTCTCTATGATCAAGATTTTGCGCTTCGTCTAAAATAACTGGGAATGGTTTATTTTTATCCCCGTGGTGCAATTGATAGTTCCAAATATCCCACAAAATAAATTCTGTAATCATGAGCTGTACATCGCGATTAAACCCTGTTAATTGTACAATAAACACTTTACCTTTTTGGTTCAGTATGTCTCCCCAATCATATACAGCATTATGATTAAATGGATTCTTATCAATAAATGGCTTAATCTGTGACCTTGCTGTTTTAGCTGGACCAGAAGTATCTTCTTCTAGCTCTGCTAATAAATAATTTAAATTCATATTCTCATCATATTTATCTAAACCACGCATTACTGCTTCATAGATAGCGTTTTGTTGCTGAATGCCTAAATCTTTATATACAGCTGAAAATACACTTTTAATTCTTTCAGCAACATCTGTATTATCTTCATCGATATAAATTCCTTCATCCAATTCTTTTTGATTTCGCTTAAATGGATTTACTGGGAATTTATCTTTTGCTACTAGGAATTGTTCAATATTATCTTGAAGTTTCTCTTTAAATTCCGGTTCTAACTTAGAATTCTTGAATCCATCTGTATAGTCAAATATCATACTAGAAATTCCATTTTGCGCCAGTTCAAGAAGTAAACATTGAATGAAATAGCTTTTACCTTGCCCTGATTTACCCGAAATTAAAATATGTCTATTTGCTAGCTCTGGATTTCCGAATTCCCAATATATTTCTTGAGTCGATCCCTCTACTGTTCCTAACAAAACGCGGATGTCCTTTAATTCTTTTGTTTCTTTTTCTTCTTCAGAATGAGGTACAGTTGGAACGACTTTATTGCTAGGTTTTTTTAACTCTTGATTAGAATCATGATTCTTATTCAATAATCTATCTGGATTAATATCAGTTCCACCAGAATGGATTTTCGTTTTGAGCACCTCAATTTCTTCAACTACTCCTTCATATCCATCCTCTTCGGTTAATTCCACTAATAAAATATCTTCTTCTATTTTAATGGATCTCCATGCTTGTTCCTTTTTGAATGATAAAATCGCACCTTTCCCAATTTTACTATCCAATTCTCCACTCATTTCATAATCATCATTTAATAATCTTTTCTTTAGTTCTTCAATTTTCTCATAAGATTTTTCTGGCCAAATGTTGTTTGCTATAAATTTCTCTGCATTCGCTAGCAGTAACTGTACGAAAAAGTTTCGGAAAAACTTATGTTTAAATACATGTAAACCATCTTCACTTACTTTAGAAAGTTGCGTATCAAACAGTTGCTTAGTAGCATTAATTTGCTCCTTCGCTTTTGCAATGGCACTTTCTTGATTTAAACCGATTTTTACTTCTACTGGATAATAATGCACTGATAAATTATTATCTTGCATTTCTATCCCAATTAACAGTAAATCGTCACTATGTGCACCTTTTCCGCCAAGATTTTTTGCAGAAAATACCCCTTCACTCTTCGTTAATTTTACCGCTCCAGCAACACGTAATATTTCTTCTAATGAGATAGGAATCCATAAGATATTCTCATGATCTAAAGTACTTAATATATATTTCACAGCCGAAATGATGCTTAACTTTTCTCTTGAGAATTGTCCTTTACTTCCAATAATTCGTAGCAACCACTCACCATTTAAACTATTGAAAGCTCTAATAGCTGTATTGATTTTTTCAGGTGTCGAAACAATTTCTTTTTCTGCCAAATACTGTTCAATAACTGATCGGTATTGTCTTGCTTTATCCGTTACTGTAATTGCATCGTACTGACTTGATGAAGAATATTGATCACTATAATGAATGACCAATAAATTGCGTGATGAATCTTGGAAGAAATCCAAACCAACATTAGGCTCAATAAATGTTACCCAATAAGAAGACTCATATAAATGTTCAAGAACTTGTTCATCATAAGTAGAAGTTCTCGTAACAATTGTTTCATTCTTACGGTAAGGGTTTGTACCATCGTTATTTAAATTACTTCCCAGTTCATTCATACAGCTAGCAATTTGAATCAACAAGTGTTCATCATTCAATACATTTTTCAATCCAAAACCTGTACGATAATCTACTTCTGTACTAATAGATGATAGAGAGGATAACATTCCATTTAATGATAAGCCCGTCTCAATATCCTCCATTGTACTTTTTGCATGCTTCTCATTTGAAATCATTTTATAGAATGAAATATGAGCATAACCATATTCTTTCGTACCTATAAGTTTATAATAAAAAACATTTTCTCGAATCAATCTTAATACATCTACAGCATCAAGATTCTTTGATGCTAACGATAATTCAAAGAACTCCTCGAACTTTTGAACATCATCATATATAGAAAACTTTTCAAAGGCACTTAATATATTATTTTCATGATATAAAGCGACCTCTACCGGTATAATTTTGGATGGTCCCTTTTTATCTATTTGCTTCTTAATAAAATGTACTAAACCTCTTACAACTTCTTTATCATTATTGATATTAATAACATTGATTCTTATCGGAGATTTAGATTCTTGTAAAAATAAGTATTGGAAATGCTCCACAAATTGTTGAAGCTTTTCCTCAACTACGTTAGCGAGAAATGCATTAGATTCACCTATCGCTACCTTATGAAGCGGTTCATAGACAATCCACTCGGGAGCTTCATTTTGAGCAATTGGACGATACAATTCCTCATTCTGTCCATATATATATGGCAATAGATTGTTAGGATGCAGACGATTTAAAATATGCATTTCAACTACTTCATTTTTAATTTCATCATTAATACTTAACTGATAGGCAACATTAAGAGGATGCAACGGTGTTAGTATAACTCTTTGTTCCTCCTCTATAACTCCCAATTTAAACAGATTCTTTTCTTCTTCTTTTAGCATTACATTTTCTTGTATATGAGCAACGCTTTCGTTAAAAGCTTTCAAGTATCTTATAGATACCTCTCTTAATTGATCATCCACAAAACAAAGACTAGGAACCGTATTATTAAATTTATAGTAATTTAATAATTCTTGGTACGCATCTCTCAATGATGGATTAATTGATAATTCAACCTTATTTAGACCTGATACTCCTCTAACTGCAAAAGCAATTTCATTTTCAATCCATACTCTCTCGTCTTGCAAATAATTTCGAAATCCTTCTCGTGCTGAAAATTCCCTTGCACCCTGTTTTAATTTATTTGTATCAAGGTTATATTCGAAACTTTCTTGATGTTCTCTTTTTAATTTCCATACCCTTTCTCCTGATACTGGAACAGTCTTTGCAACTTGCTCTCTAATAAGAATAGGGATTAAAGTTGTTTCAATTTGAACAGAAAAAGATAAGCTATCATCATTCCATGCAGGGGAAGATTCAGAGACTTCAAAACTTCCTCCTTGCCAATTTATAATCTGTGCATCTTCTTCAATAAATATTTCTTCTGGCTCACTAGAAATATCTCCAAAAACAATACTTTCTTCTGCTTTATTCATAACTACATTTTTCGTATTCACATTCACTTCATAAATTGTTTGGAGAGCTTGTAAAAATGCGGCTTCACATTCTACAACAGCAATATGAAACTCATACTTTGACTTAGATTGCATTTTATGTGTATATACAACTTTATGGAATGAGGTTCCATTTTGCTTATGCACTAAATTTACAGATAGTTTTTTCCCAGATACCCCACAAAAATCCTGTGAATTTTTATGAATGTATTCCTTCTTCAATTTTTCTTCAAACTCAAAGTTTATGTTGATATTTTCTACCTGTGTAGGATTAAAAACAATAATATGGCGTTTACGTCTACCAGCCTTTGTCTCAGCTTGTGCTTTTTCCCAATATAACAGACCTTCTTTTGAATATTTCTTTGCTGATTCGATATATTCTAATGGGCGATCTATTTCAGTCATTTTGTCATAAGAATCTTTAACAAGAACATAATCCGCTTGCTGCCAATCTTCCTTCTTTAGACGAGAAACACCTTTCTCATCGAATAATTTTTCTAATTGACTCTCTAAATGCTCATACTCTTGCATATGTTGTACTTTCTCAAAAAATGAAGCATTTTCTTCTAGCCTTTTTTTCATTTGAGCTGAAGTAAATTGATTTAAATTTTCATCATAGAAAATGCCTAAATTAGAATAATCTTCTCTCACAATTTCTTGCTTTGATAAAAATCCAAGAATTTCTTCATAATCCCAAAGAGATGGTCGCACAATTGTATCATCTAATTTTTTACGTAAATAAAATGATAGTACTTCCTTTTCTTCTTTGTTTAGATCAGAAGTTTCAATTTCTTCTTTTAATGTTTTCAAAATTGATTTTACATTAAATGGCATGCCTTCTTTTTGTAAATCACTGCTACCACCCTTAATACTGTCTAGTGTCTCATGACATATACTAAGTAAAGCTGTTTTTTCCCAAACATCCTTTTGTTCACCGACTTCATTACGAAGTGTTACTAAAAAGTCAGGAGTAACATTTTCTGATGTAGTCGCAACAACTACCTTCATTTCCTCTGAAATCCTAATAGCAATCGTTTCGTATGGAGCACCTTGCTTATGCTGATAATAAAACGCCTGCGATAAATCTTGTTCTTTTAATGTGTCATAAAACGCTTTCACTTGTTCATGATTATCAAATTGAAGATAAAATCGCTCTCCACCTCTAAGATTTTCCGCTTTTAAATAATTTATTAGTTTATCTGAAAGATAATTATAAAATTGGTTTAACATACTGTGCATCACCGCTATCACTTTTTTTGTCTATTAAATTCAGCTTATCAAATAACTGTACAATTTCTTCTTTTGAGTATCGATCAAAGAATAAACCTCTAGCCTCTAAATCTATAAATACTTGCTTCAAAGGTTTTCTTTCCTTTTTCAAACTTAATGCTGTTAGTAGCAATAACATATCTTGACTAATATTAAGCATATAACCAAGTGAACCTCGAGTTTTTAAGAAATATTTTTTTCCAATCTCTTCTATTGATAAAGAATATCTATGTCGAGGTCCTTGCATCGTATCTTTTTCATAAGCTTCTTCTATACTATGGAATAAAGATTGTACAAGCGTATCATATTCTAATTCTAAATTTTCTTCATACATCCCAAGACCTAAATGTCTTCTATATTCCATAACCCAATCACAAAGCATCTCTAAAAATACTTCTTTATCCTCATCGGATAATTGCTGATATGTTTCCTTCAATTCAGGATAGCCGCCTGCTTTTTCTACTCCCATTAAGAAATTTAAATGCTCTAAGCAATTAATATGAAGTAGTAAATGTCTACCTGTATCTTTAATCATTTGATAACCATGAGTATAACCTTTTCTATTCTTACTCGTAGACTCCCAGTCGAGTGTAAAATAAACTTCGTTGTTCTCACTAAAGTTCGCTTTCCCACCTTGTGAAAGTTTTAAAGTCAATTGAGTAATATATAAGAAGTAATAATAACTAAGAAACAAGTGATAATGGTTTCTAAAATAATCTTTATGCTCCGCTAAAAATTGAAAATCTTCTTTGAATATCTTCGAAATAAATGGAATTTGATTAACATAACGGATTTCTTTTTCATCTTTCTCTAAATGATCCAATCGCTTTAACACAAGACGTGACATTAAATCTGTTGAATCACTTTTTCCAAAAATCTCTTTTACTGTTTCTTTTTCACCTAATAAGACATCTAAAAGAAACCTAGCAATATCTTGTTCTCCTTTTTTATCTGCACTTTCACTTAACGGTAAATATTGAAATAAATGCAAATGAAAAATTTTAATTGTATTGTCACTATCTTGTAAAAAAGTACGTAATATTTGTTCAAAGTGCAACCTATCTTGCTGCGAGACATCAACAGATTCACTAATCTCTCCAATAAGTTCTTCTAGATTAACTTCCATTTTCAGTTTATTCCCGCTAACAAGACGTGTGAATTCTCCTAGTACTCCCTGAAATCCTTTAACAAATTTTGCTCGCTCTGTTCCTCGTGTAGAGAAAGGTAACAGAGGCGTTTTTTTATTTATTGTATGTTTTAATCCTAATTTTTCTGATTTAATACTTAAAGAACTTCTCAAATGCTCTAAATTCTCTCTTACAATCATTTTCTAATCCCTTCTAAACGTAAATTCTTCAAAATCTTCATCGTATGTTAGTTTAAACATTCCATTTTCATTAGATTGAACAAACAATAATTCTTTTTCTCTATTTCCTAATTTCATTATCTTATCCACAAATTCAACAAACTGAATACAATCTTCTTTGTCCTTTTTATTCGGACGATAACCTTTTGAAAGTTTAACCATCATTTCATATAGCGGATAATCTATTTCTAAATATACGGGATTTACTTTATCTTCGTTAGAAAAGGCAAGTAATATATTTAATTTAAATCGATTTAATACCTCTAGTGCTGTTCCCTTCAAATGTCCTACAACCGGTTTAACCTTAAGTGATTGTGCAACCTGAGTAGTGTCATTTGAATAATCCATAAATACATAATCTGACTTCGGACTTCCATTCCATAAGAAAATCGATTTTCTCGCTAAATTATACATATCTCTTAAATCGGATCGATTTCCTTTATTAAAGGCATATAAATATTCCATATATTCCTTATAATTTTCATCCGCGAATATCTCATTTAAAGCTGGGGATAAAAAGAATGACATGCGTATTAACGTTTTATTGAATACCTGCCTAGATGAATCACTTAACTCAAAGAAAGGTCCCATCTCTTCTAGCCCATTTGCCCATTTATCAAGCCCTTCTAGAACTAAATGTTTTTGGAAAGTATTCTTCATATTTACTGAGTTGTTTAGCTCAATTAGCATCTGGTCTAAACTATTTGATCGAAGATGAATAGGGTCCATTTTAGAAATCACTGCTAGTAGATTTGATTTTTCTTGACCATCAAATAATAAATTCGGCAATAAAGCTTCTGTTTTTTCCATCATACCTGCCTCAAGAAAATCTTCATTCCCATGAGAAGGTACTAAAATATCATAAATAAAATTAAGCATGGATCGTGTCGAAATAATCATCTTATGCTTAACTATTGCTTCAATTAATATGCTTAAAACACCATCTCTTATCTGTTGCTGTTGCAATAACTCATAATTCACCATGAAGAATCCATTTATACCACGTTTCTTATCCTTCAAATAAGCTTGATAGAATGGATTTCTTTCTGAATCGACTACAATTCGCTTTAAAATAGATGAAAAATAATCTGATTTTGGCCCCTCACTAGTTAATTCAAAAGGTTGATAATCACTAAAGCTAATTAAGTAAAAGTTACTGCTTTGTTGATTCGTAGCAACCTCATTCGCCTCGAATATTCCTGAGTCCTCAATAAATTTCGTTAAAGTTTGATAGTGCTCTTTTGCATAATCTGATTCAATAAAGTTATGCAGCACCCCTAAATTAATAGCTAAAATTAGCTTACATCCAGAACTATCAATCTCACTATCACTGTACGGCTTTAACACTTCCGCTAATGTATCAAGAGAACTCTTTTGCGGATCAAAACTTTCCGTAGCATCATTATGAACCGAAAATTCTTCCATCAATTCAGGATATTTATTTTTCACATACGATAATAAATGTGATTTCCCATCTCCAACGCTACCACACAAGAAAATTAATTGACTTGTATTTTCTCCTGCTGCTGTTGTTAGAGCCAACATCATATCGTTCTGTATCGTTCTTTCAACATGTAAATAATCCTTAAAAGAACTAAATTCATTAGGATTTTCGATTGCCTCTTGAGATGATTCTTTCAGCTTCGAGAGTTCTGCCAGTAAATAGCTCTCTCCTTCTCCAAAAATAAAATCATCATACCCAAAATGGTTGTCTGTTTCTTCCTCATTATCCACAGATTGTTTATCTTCAACTTCTAATCCTACTGCAATCTCAGGGTTATTTATCTCTATTAATTCCTCGGTTTGGTTTGGCGTATTTTGTTTGCTTGCAATCTCAATTAGCACTTTTAACTTTTCTTCTAAACTAGCAGATATCTTTTCTTCTAATTTCTCCACAATATGTACACTACTCTTCGGCTGTGGGTGTTTATATTTCGGAGCGACAAACTCATAACTCCCGTATACTTCCATAAACCACACTGCAATTTGGAATAGATTTTTATGCATTTTAAAAGCACTCTCTACTCCACTTTCAATATGTTCATGCGCTGCTTTATTTCCTAAGTAGCGAACTGTATCAAATGAACGTGAAATTTCTTTTGATAAAATATCTTCTCTTTCTAATTTTTGAATACGATCTACTTGCTTTAAATATTGAATATCGTACAATTCATGTTCTTCTGCAATGCGTTTTGATAATAACTCCGAGAATACTCTTCCCTTAATTAAAACCGCTTGGGGATCTTGATAAAAAATATTTTCAATATCCCTACCAATTTCCGCTAACTCAGGGAATATCTCTTGTAGAAAATCAAATGTATATTTCTCCAATGATGTAACACCTCTTAATATAAAAATACGTTTCGAATATATTCCATATTATACAATATCTATAGAGGAATTGTTGGTATTAAGTACAAATGAAATTAGTGGATTGCTACTCCGCGATAAATTTGATTATTTCCCTATTAACTACTCCCTTCTCAATTAAAAACTTGCATAAAAAATAACCTGATTCTATAGCTAGCTATAGAATCAGGTTATTCCCATACTTTATTATTTTAAATATCTAATAAGCATGTGCCCTATTTATTTCTTAGAATAAACTCAACTGCACAATACTATCCATCTTCTCTTCTTCTTTGTTAATCTCTAAAATCCTTTGACCCATTCGCTCAACCAAATCAACCACTAAAGCATTTCCCATACAAAAGTATCTATTTCTTTGAGGCATACCAGTATTTGTCCAGTCCATCGGGAAACCATTTAACAGTTCACATTCTGCAGGTGTTAAATATCTTAACCTTTTCGTATAAGGATCTTCAATTACATGAGAACTTCTATTACATGTTCCTTCACTTGTTAACATTGTACGTCCAGGCTTATCTAAACCATCTGGGAAAGCCATTCCTCCCTCAGCGTAGAAGTATTTATGACCCGTCGCCTTTGATACTCTTTCTTCCTTTTTAGGACCTTTAAGGTATTTAAGTTCCTCAAATTCTGTTCTTCCCTTTTTGTTAACCTTATCCATTTTCAAATAATATGATTCATCTACAGGACCAAATTTATCATATACTTTCTGAACAACCTCACCTAAAGTCTCTGGATTTTCAGTTACTGGGACTAATTCTTCAGTGTATACTTGTCCATCTATCATCACGCCAGAATTATAGTATTCCTCTTTAAATGTATCAGAAACCTCAATAATATCGACCGGCAACTCAAATTGCCCTCTTTTTTTGTTTTGCTCAGATGCTTCATGCACATTAAAAATCGGAGCGAAGAATCCATTTTCACATAGTATTTCTAACGACTTCATTCCATTTTGAACAGATGCGAAATGAGATTCTTTTAAGTACGCAAAAATAAATACTCTTCGTCTTCTTTGTGAGTTTCCATAATCCGCGGCATTAATAACTCTCCATTCCACTGCATACCCTGCATCTCTAAAGCTAGCCAGCATAATAGAAAAATCACGACCTCTTTGTTTTGCTGGTGACTTCAATAATCTATCTACATTCTCTAACAAAACAAATCTTGGCTTGCGAGAATTAACTATGTTCATTATCTCCCAAAAAAGAACACCTTTTTTCCCTTGTATTCCTTTTTCATTTGATAAAGTACGTGCTACAGAATAGTCTTGGCAAGGAAAGCCTCCTACTAATAAATCATGCTCAGGTATTTCCGACCAAGCTTCAGCTATATCTCTATTTACATGTATTCCTTTATGTTCAAAGCGAGTTGCATAACAATTAAATGCATGTTGTGCTTTAGTTGAGGGTTCCCATTGGTTTCCCCAAAGAACGTCAAAGTTTTCGTTTGCTTCCAGTCCTAATCTAAAACCTCCTACTCCCGCAAAAAGTTCTACTACTTTCACCATAAATACACGAACATCCTTTCGGTATTTTATTTACTTATGCTTCTTTATAATTAAAAGTGAGGAAAAGATTATCTATAACAGTTTAAGAACCATCCTTTTTTAGCTTATAACAATTAAGAGCATACTTCGCTACCATATCAATATTATAAACGAAATAAATTATCTTGAAAAGATCCAATATAACTGTTTTTTAATGGTAACAACTAACTTTTCCTTCTTATAAATTTTACTTATATAAAATTGAAACAGCTTTTAATTATAGCATAACTTTATATGCAATGTTTTATAAACATATAATGCAGCAATAGATATGGAAAGGAGCTTATTATGGAATACACTACAATAGAAGAACTAATGAAAAAAGCACATGAAGCTGAAGGAAAAACATTTGGTGAAATCGATACAACTGACCGACTCGCAAACGCAAAATCAAAAGGTGGATTAGGTCAAGTAATTGAGGAGAGCTTTTTCGGATATGAAGTAAATTCAAATGCAGAAGCTGATTTTAAACACCTTGGTATTGAACTCAAAGTAACTGCATTTAAACAAAATAAAAACGGTTCATTATCAGCCAAAGAGCGCTTAGTTTTAAATATTATCAACTATATGGAAGAAGTTCATACACACTTTGGGACATCAAGCTTTTGGAAGAAAAACGAAAAGCTACTATTAATGTTCTATGAATGGGTACCTGACGTAGATCGTAAAGATTTTCATATTACAAAAAGCTTTCTATTCACCTATCCTGAAGCTGATTTAGAAATAATTAAACAAGACTGGGAAACCATCGTAAATAAAATTCGTGCAGGCAAAGCACATGAATTATCTGAAGGTGATACAAACTATTTAGGAGCTTGCACAAAAGGATCCAATAAAAATTCACTTCGCTCACAACCGTGTTCTGAAATTCAAGCAATGCAAAGAGCTTTTTCATTAAAGCCTTCTTATATGACAGCACTAGTTCGTAGATATCTCCTAAACGAAGAACTAGTAAGTTTCACAACAAAAAATGAACTAAAAGGAAAATCTTTAGAAGAAATCCTTTACTCAAAGTTTGAGAATTACATAGGCCTAACCGATCAAGAAATCGCTCAAAAAT
The DNA here is from genome assembly GCF_042136375.2 of Bacillus altaicus. Classification (NCBI taxonomy): domain Bacteria; kingdom Bacillati; phylum Bacillota; class Bacilli; order Caryophanales; family Bacillaceae; genus Bacillus; species Bacillus altaicus. The sequence continues at coordinate 4,488,006 of NZ_CM143394.1, forward strand.
TATTTATCGATTACAAACCTACAACTAAGAGCTTTGTTCCATTATTAGTAAGCTCTTTACTTGGTATTAAAGGAACTCGACTCGATAAAATTGAAGAATTTGCGAAAGCCAATATAGAATTCAAGACAATTCGTTTAGAACCAAACGGAAAGCCAGAACAAAGCATGTCATTTGAAACGATTGATTTTCATCAATGGAAAAATGAATCATGGGAAGAAAGTGAAATTCGAGAACGCTTCTATCAAACCAAGTTTTTATTCGTAATTTTTGAATTTAACCAAACAAAAAAAGAAAATCCAAACCGTAAACTCTACTTTAAAGGTATTAAACTTTGGAACATGCCTGTCCCTACAATAGAAAAAGAAGTACGTGAACTATGGGAGGAAGTTAATAAAGTAATAAATGAGGGTATTCAAATTGAATATAAAAAACGTGGTGATAAAGTCGTTGAAACAAATAACCTACCAAAAATAAATTTCAACGGCGTTGCGCATATTAGACCAAAAGCTCGTAATGGCTCTGACAAAGTAACTTTACCTGATGGGCAGCAAATTACAAAGCAGTGTTATTGGTTGAATAATTTGTACATAGCTGATGTTATCAATTCGAAATAACCAATGAAAATTCGTTTATTTTCATTAGAAAAATAAACAACGTGGCTGTAAAAGACATCCACGTTGTTTTCTTTTCAACAAAATTAATCTCACAGCTTATTTCCTTTATCCCTACCTATTTCAAATTCCCATTAAGTTGTTTCAAAATATAAGTATTATTAATCCAAAAACTTTGTTTTACCATCCATCTACCATCAGGTAATTCCTCTGCATGAGAATAATCTCCTTTACCTACTTCTTCTCCATCTTCCAATACGTAAAAGGATTGACCACAATGTGCTTTCATATGAATGATAGCATTCTCCTTCTTACCAGGTAAATTATTCATAATAACTATACCATTTGACCGCTCCGTTTTAATCAATTTAACACCATTAGTAACAATAGATTTTACATTCTGCCATCCGGATTTTACAATACACTCTAAATCTGTATAGGGCATATTCCATATTTGACACCCTTTTAACTCGTAAAATTGTCCATTTTTTTTAAAAACAACAAATAAAAACTTTGTTTCTTCAAAATAAGATCGTAGTTTCGACTCTTCCCATTCCTCATTAATAAATTCCTTTAATTTCATTTGGGGCAGAGAACTACTTTCTTTTATAGAGCCATTCTCTTCTAACCTTATTGCTTTCACAACAATATTAGCCTTTAAAAACTCTGCTGCTCTATTAGATTTTATTCCTAGCATTCGGTATGCTAAATCAATCCATTGAGATTTATTACCATTATATTCTCGACCAAATAAGTCACATAGCTCTTTATCCATGTATCCTACATAAGAATTAATCTTCGATATAACCAGTTTATCAAATGTAATATGCTTTAATTCTCCTGCCTCCTGAACAATAGGTTCATAAGTATCTAAATTTTTCGCAATATACTTATTCAAAATATATGTCATATATGAATTTTTAAAACCAAAAGCCCTTTTGCGCGCAGGAATATTTTCCCCATAGTACTGTGGAACGGTACTTTTTTTAGCTGTAGCTCCCTTCGTACAGGCACCTAGGTACATTGTGTCACCCTCAGAAAGTTCATGCGCTCTTCCATTTTGAATTTTACGAACTATCTTCTCGTAATCATCTTTAATTATTTTCATATCTTCTTCTGTTGGAGAAAATAATTTAATAAAATCGATTGGATATAAAAGTTTATTTTCAATGTCCTTATCACGCAAATAATATACTAACAAAAGTATTTTAATTTTCTCAAACACATGGGATGTCTCAAAATCCAGTTCAATTGGTTTATCATAACCTATCATTGTAATAACTAATCGTTCACCAGCGCTTAGCTTACCCTTTTTTAACTTTTGATATGGAGAAACCTTAAGCTCAACACCCGCTTCATAAAAATCAGCTTGTTGATCGCTATTAAGTTTATACCCAAAATAGTGCTCTTCAAGAAGTTGCCCCAAGCTACCTTTATTTCTCGATTTACCATATTTATCAATAATATTAACTTTAATATCTTCATTTATCTCTGCTTCTTTTACAACATCTAAAAAGCTCTTTCCTATAAGCTGTTGAGCATATTTTTCAATACTCAATGGATCAGTTGCATCATATCTTATAGCTCTTTCCATACTATCCCCCACCTTGTTCATTTCTGTCTTTTTTAGTAAAAACATTCTCTATGTATATCCAATACTCTAAATAACTACTATCTATTTAATTATCACTATCTAAACTTCTAATAATTTACAAACCAACAAACCCATACATCTCCAACAACTTCCTACCTTCCTCAACAACCTCTTCCCGTAATTTTCTAGGCTCCATCACCCTAACCGAGGCACCCATACCCAAAATCCATTTCTTAATCGATTCTTTCCCGCTCATCGTTGCATGAAAAAGGATACTGCCGTCCTCATTGTGTTCTATCTTTTGATTCTCTCCCCAAATGGATTCCGGCACGGATACAGCGAATGGTGGATAGATGAGTAACTCGACTTCTAATGGTTCTTTCATAATGCCGAATTTCGGAAATTCTTCTCGGATATCGAAATTGTCGGGTATTTTATATGTATCATACAAAGTTTTAATATCTTTTATTCGAGATAATTTAAACATACGTTTTTCTTTTTTATCATTACACAGGGCTAGGCAATAAAAGAATTCGTTGTAGTGCACAAAGCCGTACGGATCGATAATTCTTTCCGATTTTTCACCAGACAGTTTCTCATACTGTATTTTCACTTTGCTTCTTGTAAATAACGCTTCTTGTAATTGTACATATTTTTGATTTTCATTTGAAAATGTATAATTCGGCTTCGATCTTTGAACAAAATATATATGACGGTCTTTATTCGTTTCCACTTTCCGAACGGCATGCAATTTATCTAACGCTACTTGTGCATCCTGTGAATAAATGTCATTACCTTTTGAAACTAGTTTTTGAATAGAGAATGTTAATGCATCTATCTCTTGTTGAGACATATTTTTAATAGGAAATAACGATGTATTTGAAAGAGAGTAACCACCGTACCTGCCTTTCTTTGTCTCTATTTTTATACCTGCCATTTCAATATCATCACGATAAATACGGACCATCCGCTCTTTCACTTCTAATAACTCTGCCAATTCACTAATTCTCATTTTCCCTCTCGCATGCAGGAGTTCAATCATATACAGACAGTTGCTTAACTTGCTCATATAATTCCTCGTTTCTATTCATCAATCCTCATTCAAGTATAAAAGAATAGAACCATCTTTTAAATTATTTCTATATATACTTCTAAAATATCAATATATTACCCCAAAATGTACACTAGCACACCCCTGACATACACCATCCCTATCAAGATGTTCTGGCAAAGTCTTTGTATTACAAAACTCACACTGCTGATACCGCCTCTTTCTAAAATCAGCAACCATAATAATACTCTCTTTAATTTCCACCGCTTTCTCACTGTCACTTAATTCCTCTAGATGTTCCCATAATAATATATGATGCGTAAACCCTGTCATATCTGGTACGGCAGAACTAATCCATACCAATCTATAAAAACCTATTTCTAATCCCATTTCTCCTGCACGAATAAACATGTTCGGATCAAAATCCAGTCCTCGAACTGCGAACTCGACATTTATTTCTTTCAACTCACAAAGCTCCAATTGTTTTGATATAAATTGTTGTATCTGTATTTTTGCTAATTTCATTAGTAATAAATCTCCTATATATTATAAATTTCATACTGCAATAAGAAGTTATATCGATAAAAATATCACAATTAAGGAATTGCCAAGTACCTTTCACTATACTCGGTAATTCCATTAATAACTTGTTACCATCAAATTATAACTCAAAATCTGGCATTATTTACGTCACATATACCATTTCTTTAAACTGAACATTCATCAATCACTAAATTTCACCATTCCCCCATACCAACCACTACTCTCCTCCAAAAAACTCCTACTCTCCCCACTCCCCTTATAAAAACTCTCCCAACCCCGCTCCCTCAAAATCCCCTTCCAAGTATCACTCTCCACCATCCGCTTAATAATACTATCCCAATAAGCAACCTCGTCCTCCGTCATATCTTTCGGCCCCATAATCCCTTTCCAGTGCTGAAATACAACATCAATTCCTTGTTCTTTCCACGTTGAGATTTCTGGTAGTCGGTCTAGCCGTTTTGGTGCGGATACGGCTAGTATTTTTATTTTGCCGGCTTTGTATTGTTTTTCGGCTTCGGATAGGGTCATGGTTGCGACGTTGATTTGTTTGTTCGTTAGGGCGTTTATGATTTTTTCTTTGTTTTCATAGACGAAGAATTCTAGTTCGGCAGGGTTTATGCCGAAGGCCTTGCTTACTTGTACGAAGGATAGGTGATCGTCATTTCCTAGGCCGGGGGCAACGCCGATTTTGAAGTTTTTCTTGTCATGTTTTAGTTGTTCCATTAGTTGTTTTGCGTTTTCTATGTTTGAGTCTTTTGATACGACAACGACTTCCCAATCTGATGCGAGTAGCGCGAGCGGTGTGAAGTCTTTATATGTTAGTTTACTGTGGCCTAGTAGGTTGTTCGTTATGAGTAAGCTTGAGTTAATCGCAAGTACGTGACCGCCTTTTTGTTTCGTATATTTCCATCCGACATCACCACTGCCACCTACTTTGTTTGTGACAGTGATTGGTTTTGTGAAGATTTTTTCTTCTGTCAGCGTTTTTTGCATCGCTCGTGCTGTTAAGTCCCATCCCGCTCCTTGAACGTTTGGCGCAACGATTTCTACTTCATCTATGTTTACTGTATTCATGCGAGGTTTTTCCGAAGAACAACCAGCTATTACTCCTGTCATGATCCATATACATAGTAATAATCGTTTTTTCATAACCCTCGTCCTATTCGATACTTTCGTTCTGGTCGTCCGATAATGCCATATGTGTACTCTACTGTGCATTCGTTTGTCGCTACTAAATATTCTAAATATCTTCTTGCGGTTGTTCTGGAGGCACCCATTTGTTCTCCCATTTCTTCTATTGTAATTCCCTCTTCGAATCCTTTTATAATTCCTTTCACTTTTTGCAGTGTTAACGGATCAACACCTGTTGGTAAGTGTTTTATGTCTTGTGTTTGCGAAGTACCGAAGAAGTTATCGATTAGTGCTTGATTTACTTCATTGTTACTATGTAATAGTTGCTTCTTTCTTTTATAGTCTTCAATTGTGCGAACAAATTTTTCTAACGTGACTGGTTTTATAAGGTAGTTACTTATGCCATTTCGAATTGCTTTTTCTAACATATGGTTTTCATTCGCCGCTGTAACCATAATGACGTCAACGTTTGGAAAGTCAGCATGGATTTTCGGTAATAAGTCTGTTCCAATTCCATCTGGTAAATAATTATCTAATAGAAGTAAATCGATTTCTTCCCTTTGTAGTAGTTCCATCGTTTCTTTCGCGTTCAATGCTTTTCCAATCACTTTTACGTCCTTTATTTTTGATAAAAACTCCTCTTGAATTTGCGCGACACGGAAATCATCTTCTGCAATTGCAACCTTCAACATATGCCCATCCCCCTGTTTGTCATATACTTTCTCTCAATGTTTTTGGAAGGTAAATTGTAAAAATAGCTCCCCCATTTTTCTCGTTTTGAATTTCAATTGTTCCTTCTAGTAGATCTACCATTTCTTTCACGTTTGCTAGCCCGTAACCACGATCATTTCCTTTCGTTGAAAACCCTTTTTGAAAAATAGTACTTATTTTTTCTGCCGGTATCCCTGCTCCACTATCTATCACTTCAAACACAATATCGTGTCCAATATCCGTAACAAAGAAGGAAACATTCTTTTCCTCTTGCCCATTCACCGCATCAAACGCATTATCAATAATGTTTCCAAGGATCGTAATAAGGTGCGAAACTTTTATATGGTCTGGTAACGGTTGAAGCGCACTATCGCCTTCAATATGAAAATCAATTTTCTTCTCAGATGCTGTTCCGAGTTTTCCTAATAAAATAGCTTGTACTTTCGCATCGTGAATTTGATGGAATAAAATATGGTTTTGGCTTTGATGAATATTAGATTCTTGTTGGATAAATTCAATCGCTTCTCTGTAGTGCCCTAACTGAAGTAATCCTGATAAGACGAAAAGCTTATTTGTAAATTCATGCGTTTGAGCACGTAAATCCTCTGAATACTTTCTTACCTCAGATATTGTATTCACTAAATTTTGCAGTTCTGTTTTATCTCTAAAACTACATACAACACCTACCGTACTGTTATTTTCGAGTATTGGTGTCATGTTTAAAATGAATACTTTATCTTGAAACGCTATTTCTTGATCGTTTTCTAGCACTCTTTCCATATGAAAATCAGGCAAAACTTTTGAAATGTGCTGCTGCATATAATCACCATTTACATACAGCATTTCTTCTGCCGAAGTGTTCATCATCGTAATAAAACCGTTTTAATCAATAGCGATAATTCCTTCTTTTATAGATAGTAGTATCGCGCTTCGTTCCCGGTATAGCGCTGCGATTTCATTCGGTTCTAGACCGAGTGTATCTTTCCTGATACTACGTGCTAAAAGAATGCCACCAACAATTCCGGCTAGTAATACAGCTAAGGAAAAGAGGATAATTTCTTTCGTTCTGCTCAATATGTTAGATTCAATACCTTTTATTAAAAACTCTACTGTCACAACGCCTACTACTTGATCGTAATCTCCGTTATGAATAATAATAGGTGCAGCTGGACCGCTTACTCCCTTTCCTTCAAGCGTATAATATCCACCAAAAGTGAGTGCTTCATAGTTATATGGATTGTTACTCTTTGTACCAATCAACTCCGAATTAGAATGGGAATACATAACCCCATAACGATCTTCTATAATTACATAATCCGCACCAGCTTGCTCGCGAACTTGTTCCGCAATGGATTGAATGATACTTTTATGCTCGTTATATTGAAAAGCCTCTTTTATAGCTGGCATAAAAGAAAGTGACTTCGCCGTTTGCAGAGCTAATTGCTCCACTTGACGTTTCGTATCAACAGACTGAATGTAAACAAATATCCCCGCTAACAGAAGAACGACAAATACAATTAATGTAATAATTAAGCCTAGTATTTTCGTTTGTAATGACACTTTTCGTGATTTCTTCATACTTCATATCCTTTGATAAAATATTCAAAACTATCAATCTCCTTTTTCTATTATTATGACAAAACTGAAAATGAATCAACTATAAAAACCTCCATGTACATAAAGTACAAAAAGAATAAAATTGTCATAATATTTAGATTTCAATTCAAGGACAGTACAATTCAACTATATTGAACACGCTTTCATAATTATCATTTTATTTATAAGCAAGAGGAGGAATTATTATGGCTCAAGCAAAATCTAACCGAGTCGCCGGCAATATCTTCAAAGGTTCTGTCGGCAATTTAATTGAATGGTATGACTGGTACGTTTACTCTGCTTTCGCTGTTTACTTCTCAGCAGAGTTCTTTCCTGAAGGAGATCCAACGAGTCAATTACTGAACACAGCCGCTATTTTCGCAGTTGGATTTTTAATGCGCCCTATTGGAAGTTTGCTAATGGGACGTTATGCAGATCGGCACGGACGCCGGGCAGCATTAACGCTTTCGATTACGGTTATGGCCGGTGGTTCTTTAATTATTGCCTGTACACCGAGTTACGAAAGTATTGGTGTCATGGCGCCAATTATTTTAGTTCTTGCTCGTTTACTTCAAGGATTATCACTTGGCGGAGAGTACGGAACTTCCACAACATATTTATCTGAAATGGCTAGTAGTGGTCGCCGCGGTTTTTATTCAAGTTTCCAATATGTAACGCTCGTTGCTGGACAGATGGTTGCGTTAGGCGTTCAAATTGTTCTTCAGCAATTACTAAGCGAACCAGATATGAAAGCTTGGGGATGGCGTATTCCATTCATTATTGGGGCGATGGGCGCAGTAGCTGTATTATGGCTTCGCCGCACGATGGATGAATCGGAGCAGTTCTCAAACATAAAATCGCAAAAACGCGAAAGCGCAGGAACCATTAGCGCTCTTATGGAACATCCGAAAGCAGTATTAACAGTAGTCGGCCTAACTTTAGGAGGCACTGTCGCATTCTATACGTACACAACATATTTACAAAAATTCATGGTAAATACAGTCGGTCTTCCGAAAGAAGTTGTAAGCTGGATTAACTTTGTCGCACTACTTATATTCGTTGTACTTCAACCAATTGCAGGGCTATTATCTGATAAAATCGGACGCCGCCCACTATTAATGGCTTTTGGTATTCTCGGAACGTTACTAACAGCACCAATCTTCTTCTTTATGGAAAAAACGACAGAACCAATGGTAGCATTTTTACTCATGATGGTCGGCCTCATTATCGTTACTGGTTACACTTCCATTAACGCAATTGTAAAAGCCGAACTCTTCCCAACTGAAATTCGTGCACTTGGCGTAGGTTTACCATATGCACTAACAGTTGCGATATTTGGCGGAACAGCCGAGTTCATCGCATTATGGCTAAAGAGTATCGGGATGGAATCATTATTCTATTTCTACGTAGCTGGATGTATCGCGATAAGCTTTATTACGTATTGGCGTATGGATGAGTCATCGAAGACTTCGCAGATTGAGGCGGAGCTTGGTGGTGGAGATAAACTAGCTAATAATAAATCTAGTTAAAATTACGTATTCTATGTTCTTCGTTTACCTGAACTCGATTTGCTTTATCTAAAAAAGCATAATTCATTCATATACAATTTAAAAACCTCTACTTATATGTAGAGGTTTTTGTATGACGAAAAAACACGTAGTTCCATTGTTATTTTACAAACCCCAATTTCTTCCTCATCTTAAAGTGGAACAAATTTATCCCTTAGAGTGTCTAATAAGTGTATTTCTAATATTAGTTGTCCAGATTGGATACAACATATCCTGTTTGACATCTATTTTTATGTATTACAAAAAAATGAAAGGACTTATTATCCCAAAAGTAAAAAATATGTATTGTATTTCACAGGTGAACCATTACAAGTGAAAACAAAAAAGAAATAACCCAAACCGTGACTTATCAATCATATAAAGTGAAACTTTAATCAGTGGGGGTTTTGTTCATCCCCCGCTGATTATTAGCCTTCACCAATCGGGCTTTTACGGGCAGTTGATCCCCCACCTAACTTCTTTGCTTCCGCTGAATTTTGAGGTGGGGGTCTTACTGCCCGGCGAATAGCGGGGTAAACGTTTTGGATGTCATTTAACCTGTGAAATTTTAGCTGCAGTAGTATTGTTACCCTATGCCATCCTTAATTGCATTGGTATTTAGAATACCTAGACAAAATCCATATATTCTTGAAAGAGGTTGAAAATTTATGTTCGTTTTAAACAAGTTCTTTAACATTCTACATTACAAAAAGATTGTGCCTGTAGTATTACTTTCATGTGTATCACTTATAGGCTGTTCCAATAGTAACACTCAATCTGAACCACCTAAACAAACTAATCAAGCTAATCAAATTAAACAAGAAAATACAGGTAATCAATCTTTCGCTAAACTTGAAAAAGAATATGATGCTAAGCTTGGTATTTATGCACTGGACACAGGTACAAATCAAACTGTTGCTTATCATTCAGATGATCGTTTTGCATTTGCATCTACATCTAAATCATTAGCTGTGGGCGCTCTTTTACGCAAGAACTCATTAGAAGCTCTTGATCAAAGGATTACGTATACTCATGAAGATCTTTCTAATTATAATCCAATTACTGAAAAGCATGTTGATACGGGAATGACGTTAAAAGAACTTGCAGATGCTTCTGTTCGATATAGTGACAGCACAGCACATAATTTGATTCTTAAACAGTTAGGGGGCCCCTCTGAATTTGAAAAAATCTTGAGAGAAATGGGAGATACTGTTACTACTTCAGAACGATTTGAACCTGAATTAAATGAAGTGCATCCAGGAGAAACACATGATACCAGTACACCAGAAGCGATAGCTAAGACACTTCAATCATTTACATTAGGAACTGCACTTCCAATAGAAAAACGTGAACTATTAGTAGATTGGATGAAGAGAAATACAACTGGAGATAAATTGATTCGTGCGGGCGTACCAAAAGGATGGGAAGTAGCTGATAAAACAGGCGCGGGATCTTACGGAACAAGAAATGATATCGCAATTATTTGGCCACCAAATAAAAAGCCGATTGTTCTTGCTATACTTTCTAATCATGATAAAGAAGATGCTAAATACGATGATAAACTTATTGCAGACGCAACCAAAGTCGTGTTAAATACCTTAAAAGCTACGGAATAAATGATAATAGGTTAAAAGTTTTCTATTTTAGGCGGGTGTTTTCATCAACTAAAAATTTAATAGTGTCCCAAAAACGAAATTTGGTGCTACCCCTAAAACATCTGGACTGTAATAGCCAATAAAAAAATGCAAACAAAACGTCCCTTAATCAGTCGTTTTGTTTGCATTTCCTTTTTCTAAAACCACAGAAAAGATAAGTACTATAGTTAACAGCATAATAAACCTTACTTCACTTCCATCACTTACAAAAAATGAATACAAAGTATACATTAAAATTAATATTCCATAAATAATTTTGTGCAATGTACTCCCCCCTTTTTGCCGTATATATTTTAGTATAAAAGTTTGATTCAAGTCCTATATCCATATGAAAATAAAAATCACCTATGATATACACAAAATACTTTTCTCTTGTTAATTTATCTATTTTCTTTTTATAACTCAAATTTCTTCGAATCGTACTTTTCTAGAGTTTACTGCAATTCATTTTGTTCATATGGAATATCTTTATCTGTCTGTATATCTTCAACATTTTCTCCACCTGTTAATAATCTCCTGTACTTAAAAGAGTGCCCTGTTAATACTGTTGTAATCATTTTGTATTGCCCTCCTTTTGTTTGATTACTTGTATCATAAAACAAGTATCTGAAGTTGATATGTAGTCTATCTAGAGTGTATGTAAATTTAGAAAATCTCTAATAAAATGTTTGTATTGTAACGTTACCACCAAAACTATTGCTCCAAACACCATGATTTGAAGAGATAGTCCCCCCATGTTCTAGCCTCAATTCCTCCTACAGTTCTATATTCAGTAAAACTAGTTAATCCCTATAATATAAAAAGAGCACCACTTTTTGGATGCTCTTCGTTATAACTATATATTATTTAATTTCCTTCTTTTGTTGGTACCATTTTTCCTTCTTGAGAGTCTGTACCCTCTGTTCTTTCAACAGTTTTTGCATATTCTGGTTTTTCAGGGGCTCCCATTTCAAATCCAGATTGAGAATCTGTACCTTCTTTTGTTGGTACCATTTTTCCTTCTTGAGAACCTGTACCTTCTGTTCTTTCAACAGTTTTTGCGTCTCCTTTAGGAGTTGCTGGCACTGCATCTTTAGGTGCATCAAAGTTTTGTGAGAAAGACGTTGTTCCATCTGCACTCTGTGTAATTACTTGATTTGAACTATTTTCATTTGACTTTAAATTGTCCATTTTCGCATCATCTGCACCTACTGCACCTCCCGCTACCAATCCTGTACTTAAAAGTGCTCCTGCTAATAATGTTTTAATCATTTTTCATTACCTCCTGTTTATTTATAATATTCATCAAAAAAGTATCTAGAGTTAATGTTTTAGTCATTATCTTTATCTACTTGCTTTTTGATTACATTTAGCATAAGACAAGAATCTATAGTTGATATGGACTGTATCTGGAGATTATGTAAAGAAAAATAGATGGTCAATTGTATATCCTAATGGATGCTTAGACAAGATTGAAACTTTATATGAGTTTGAACAATTGAGTTCCCCTTTGTTTTTAGGTGTGAGGTTTTTAGCTGGAGTGGAGTGAGGGACTAACCTTTTCTAATTTGAAAGCAAACTTTTTATTATTAGTTTACATTCAAAACACTGTAAATAAAGATGTTAAAAATCCGTGAACAAAAAACCACATCTCATTGATGTCCACCCCATCAGAAGTATGGAAGGGAATTAAATATAATCCTTCCCTGTCTTTATGCATTAAGATAGAAAAAATTATAAAGTGAAACTTTAATCAGTGGGGGGTTTGTTCATTCCCCACTGATTATTAGTTGAACCAATCGGGCGTTTACGGGCAGTCGATCTCCCACCTAACTTCTTTGCTCCACCTGAATTTTGAGGTGGGAGTTTTACTGCCCGTTAATGCGGGATAAATATAGACTTAAATATTTTTTTGAAAGGATATTGTTTAACAAACATAAAAAAGAGCTAAGGCTGTATGAGAACCTTAGCTCTTTTTTATGTTTATTGTTTATTATATAAATTATTTAACGCTACAGGCCCTACCAGCTATCATATTACCAACTGAAATACCACCAGGTTCCCCCGATGCTCTCCCTCTAAAACAAATGACAAGCCACCTCATGCCCTTTCGCAATCTCCACCATCTTCGGTACTTCCTGCGCACATTTTTCAGTGGCGAATTTGCATCTCGTTCTGAATTTGCAGCCGGATGGTGAGTTTAGTGGACTTGGTACTTCTCCCTCTAGGATGATCCGTTCTTTGCCTGTGTTTGTTGGATCTGGTTCTGGCATGGATGAGAGTAGTGCTTGTGTGTATGGATGTGCCGGTTTTGTGTATAGGTCTTCGCTGTCGGCAATTTCTACTATGTTTCCTAAGTACATGACTCCGATTCGGTCTGATATGTGTCTTACCATCGATAGATCATGCGCGATGAATAAGTATGTGACGCCTGTTTCTTCTTGAATATCCTGCAGCATGTTTACAACTTGTGCTTGGACTGAGACATCGAGTGCTGAGATTGGTTCGTCACATAGGATGAAGTCTGGTTTTACAGATAGTGCGCGCGCGATGCTGATGCGCTGTCTTTGGCCTCCGCTAAATTCGTGCGGGTAGCGATATAGGTGTTCTTCTTTTAGGCCTACTTTTTTGAGAAGTTCTAGAATGATTTCTTTTCTTTCTTCCGCTGTATGAGATCCGTGAATGTTCATCGGTTCGCTAATAATTTGGAATACGTTCATTGTCGGATTTAATGATGCGTATGGGTCTTGGAAAATGATTTGCATTCGTTTTCGATATTCTTTTAGTTCACTTTCTTTTAGATCTGCGATATCTTGTCCGTCAAATAAAATGTTACCGGAAGTGACGTCGTGTAAACGAATGATACTTCTTCCTGTCGTTGATTTTCCGCAGCCCGATTCTCCTACTAGTCCAAATGTTTCACCCTTTTTAATTGTGAAGCTTAGGTCATCGACTGCTTTTAATTGCTTTGTTTTTCTGCCGAATAGTCCTTTTTTAATAGGAAAATACTTTTTTAAGTTCCGCACTTCAATTAAGTTTTCTTCATGCATGGGAATCACCTACCGCCCTATCGTTTAACCAGCACATAGAGCGTCTTCCGTTTCCGATTTCAAAATATGGCGGACGTTCTTTTTCACAAATGTCCATTTTATGTAGGCAACGCTCTGCGAATGGGCACCCTTTCGGCGGATGTAGTAAGTTTGGCGTTACACCTTGAATTGGCGCTAATCTTTCTTTTACTCCGTTCGATATTTTTGGCAGAGAGTTTAATAACCCTTTCGTATATGGGTGATTCGGCGCTTGGAAAATATCAAGTACATGTCCTTCTTCCATAATAAGCCCGCCGTACATAACGATAACGCGTGTACAGTTTTGCGCAACAATTCCAAGATCATGGGTGATAAGAAGTAATGACATATTCGTTTCGTTTTTTAAGTTTTTCATTAAGTCTAGTATTTGTGCTTGTATCGTTACATCAAGTGCTGTCGTCGGTTCATCCGCAATGAGTAAGTCTGGGTTACAAGACATCGCCATTGCGATCATAACCCGCTGCTTCATTCCGCCGCTTAGTTCATGCGGATATTGTTTTATCCTTTCTTCCGGTGAAGACAGACCAACTTGTTTTAGCAAATTGACCGCGATGTGCTCTGCTTCTTTCTTTTTCACTTTTTGATGGCGCACAATTACTTCCGTCATTTGCTTCCCAATTTTCACAACTGGGTTTAATGCCGACATTGGATCTTGAGAGATGAGTGAAATTTGATTTCCTCTAATAGAACGTAATTCTTTCTCCGATTTAGAAAGCACGTTTTCATTTTGAAAAAGAATCTCTCCTTCTTTCACTTTCCCTGGCGACGTAACGAGAGCCATAACGGATTTCGCCATAACGCTCTTTCCGCTTCCCGATTCGCCAACAATCCCAACGACTTCACCCTTTTTCAAACTAAATGAAACGCCGCGAACCGCTTCTACTTCGCCGTCTTCTATGAAAAAAGAAGTCTTTAAGTTTTTTACTTCTAATAGTTTTTCAGACACGCTTTTCACTCCCCCTCACTTAAAGCATTAGTTCTCATGATGAGCCCCTTTTGGTGCGAAAGCTTTTTTCAACGCTTCACCGATTACGTTGAAACTTAGTACAGTTAATAGAATAAGGAACCCTGGGAAGATTGTTAAATACCAAGCTTCACCTATGTATCCTTGCGCATTATTTAGCATGCTGCCCCAAGACGAGTCTGGTTCTCTAATACCTAATCCTAAGAAGCTAAGTGATGATTCCATTAGAATAGATGTCGCAATTGTTAATGTCGCTGCGATTATAATGGTTGATAAAATGTTAGGAATAATATGTCTTACAATAATCATGAGTGATTTTTGTCCAGATACTTTTGCGTATAACACGTACTCACGCTCTTTCACAGATAACGTTTCTGCCCTTACGATACGCGCGGTATCCATCCACGTTAATAATCCGATAATAAGAACAAGCGTTGTAATTCCTGGTTTTAAATAAGCATTTAATAGTAGCATTAAAAAGAATGATGGAATCGACATAAGAACTTCAACAATTCGCATTAAGAAGTTGTCTAACTTTCCGCCAAAATATCCACTTATTGTTCCTACTGCGGTGCCGATTGTAATGGAAACAACCATCGCTAGAAAACCAACAGCAAGGGAAACTCGTCCGCCATATAACGCTCTCGTTAAGTAATCCCTTCCGTAATCATCTGTGCCGAACGGATGACTTAAACTCGGTTCTTGTAAACGATCTGGAATCGACATTTTGCTAGGATCGTACGGTGATACGAATGCGAAAAGAGACGCGATTGTTAAAACACTAAGTATAATAACTCCCATTAGTACAAACTTTTTTTTTGTAAAACTACTTTTTATCGTTTGAAATCTCCTATTATTCATTCCAAATCACCCCCTCATTCGAATGCGCGGATCAACTACGCCATATAAAATATCAGCAATTAAATTACCGAGAATTAACATGAACGATGATAATAATGTGATTGCCATAATAATTGGATAATCAAATCTAAAAATGGCATTAACCCCGAGTGAACCAAGTCCCGGCCATGAGAATACTGTTTCCGTAATGAACGCTCCGCCTACTAAACTCGGAATAGATAATCCGAAAATTGTAATGATCGGTATTAATACGTTTCGAAGTACGTGATTAAATAAAACTGTTTTCTTTGAAGCGCCGTACGCATATTGAATTTGTACGTAATCTTCTTCTAATTGCTGGATTGTGCTTGAGCGAATATATCTCATATAAACAGAGACGTTTTGGAACGCTAGTACTATGCAAGGTAAAATACCGTGCTGGACAATATCCCAGAAGGAATCTTGACCGACTGTGCGCATACCCATACTCGGAAGCAAGTTCAACTTTAAAGAGAATAAGTAGATTAATAGTAAAGCAAACCAAAAGACTGGCATTGAGATTCCCACATAGGAGATAAAGTTCACAATGCGGTCAAAGATAGAGTTCTTTTTCACCCCCGTAAATAGTCCAAGTGGTATTGCGATTACAAATGAGACGAGTAAAGATGATCCCATTAATCCAATTGTTGCAGGTAATCTTTCTGTAATAAGTTCTAAAACAGGACGATGGTTTTGAAGTGAGTATCCAAAATTCCCTGTTAAAATGTTTTTTAACCATAAAAAATATTGCACGTAAATCGGCTGATCTATTCCTAAACTTTTGCGAATACGTTCAACGTCAATCGGACTCATATTCGGCGTTACAAAGTTTCGAACGGGATCGCCCGGCGCTAGTTTTATTAATAGAAAAGAAATAATAGAAATAACAAATAAAAGCGGAATTGCATTTAAAAGCCTCTTTGCAATTACTTTATACACAAACTTCCCCCCTCAAGATAAAGTGAAACTTTAATCAGTGTGGGGTTTGTCCATCCCCTGCTGATTATTATCCCGCTTACAGGCAGCCCATTAAAGCGGGATAAAGAAGCTGATTTCCACCAGCTTCTTTACAGTTTCTTATTTCACTTCATAAATTTTCGATAGATCTTCAAACATTGTGACAGGAATTGCTTTTGCTTCTTTTAATCCATCAAACTTTTTATCTACTGCAATAACTGCTTTCGGATATGCGATTGGAAGATAAGGTAAGTCTTCTCTCGCTGTATCTTGGATTTTGTGGTATAGCTCTGCGCGTTTCGTTTTATCCGTTTCAACCGCAGCTTCTTCCCATAACTTATCGAAGTCAGCATTTTTATAACGTGCATAATTGTATTCCGCATTACTTAAGAATAAGCTCTTATATGAATCAGGCTCTGGTCCCATTATGTAACCACCGAATGTAATGTCATATTCTTTATTCTCTTTATCTAAGCCTTTTTCACTTGCCGCACTAGCATCTAATGCATTCAGTTCAACTTGTAAGCCGACTTCTTGTAATTTTTGCTGTGTATATAGTGCTAAACTTTCCATAATTTTATTATTCGTTACATACATAACGCGTACTTTTTCTTTATCTTTCACACCAGCTTTTGCTAATAAATCTTTCGCTTCTTTTTGATTATACTTATACTCTTTAATATCTTTCGCATAATACATAGCGTCTGGTGTTAAGATTGAATTTGCCGGTTCTGCAAATTGACTAGAAACGAACGCTGAGTTAATCATTTCTTTCTTATCTAATGCATGCGCAATTGCTTGGCGCACTTCTTTTTTCTTCATAAGGTCTGTATTAAAGTTATAAGCTAAGTAGAATAATCTACCTTCAGGGAATGTAACCATTGAGAAGTTCCCAGTGCTATCTAATTTTTTAAAGTCTTGCGGTTCGATCATCTTCATATTGATTTGGCCATTTTGAAGTGAAACGTTTGCTGTATTACGGTCTTTTACAACGCGGTACACGACAGAATCTAATTTCGCTTTACCAGCAAAATAATCATCGAATCGCTCTAGCGCAACATATTCATCTGATTTAAACTCTTTTAATTTAAATGGACCTGATCCTACAGGTTGTAAGTTTTTCTTACTCTTCACTAAATCTGCTTCACCTTCAAATACATGTTTCGGAATTGGGAAGAAATCGTTCATAACCCCTTCGAAAGATGCACTTACTTGCGGTAATACAAATTGAGTCGTTAGCTCATCCACTTTTTTCACCTCAAGCGGCTTTCCTTTAAAAATAAAGTTTTCACGGCTTGAACTATTTTGCTTCTCATCTAAAATAGATTTGAATGTAAATACAATATCATCTGATGTAATTTTCTTACCATCATGCCATTTCAAATTATCCTTTAATTTTAAAGTCCATGTTAATTGATCCTCTGAAGGCGTAAAGCTCTCAGCAAGAACAAATTTTCCCTTACCGTCTTCCATATGATACAGCGGTGCATATAAAGCTTGCTGTATCGTTAATGACACTCGATCATTCGCATAAAGCGGGTTCATCGTATCTGGATTATCACTAACACCAACCGTTAACGTTCCTCCATCTTTCGGAGTCCCTGATTTACTAGTTCCTGCTTGCTTCGAAGAATCTTTCTCCCCTGAGCAAGCCGCTAATGCAATAAGTAATAGTAGGACAAATGGTAATGCAAACAACTTCTTCTTCATATTTCGACCCCTCTCGACTATTTACACCTATAAGAAAACTCGGAATTAATACCGAGTTTTCTTATAGGTTTTAAATTACCACTACCCGTATGTATTGTCAAACTTTTTCGCAAAGATAGACAGTTTGAAATCTATTAATGAATTCTTGCGATAAACTATCTTTATGCGGATGATAAAACAAAAAGACCACCCAAAGGCAGCCTCACAACTGAATCGTAGTACCAACTCCACGCTCCATCGCTTTTTCATATAAGTATTTCGCAACGATAATATCTACTACCGCTAAACCTACTGATTTGAAAATAGTAATCTCTTCATCGTTCTCTCTACCAGCTTTTTCCCCAGTTATAATTTGACCAAGTTCGGCGTGGATGTCACTTGCCTCAAATAAGCCTTCTTTTATCGGAACTTGAAGGTCACCCGTTTCTTCTAGTGCTGCTTCTTTTGATTCAACTACTACTTTGTTTGCGTTAGCGATGGCATGGGATGGTAGTTCTTGCATGCTCGGTCTGAATGAGCCGACGGCGTTTATGTGGACGCCTTTTTGCAATGTTTCTGTGAAGACTGGTGTGGATGCATTCGTTGTTGTGACGATGATGTCTGCTTCGCTTATTGCTTCATTTGCATTGGAATAGACGTATGCAGGTTTATTGAATTTCTCTTGTATATATTGTGCAAATGCATAGGCTTTTTCTTCCGTTCGGTTATATAGAATGATTTTTTCGATATCCCTAACGGCGAGTACAGCTTCTGCAATTCCTTTCGCTTGTTCCCCTGTACCGATGATGCACAAGTTTTTTGCATTATGAAGAGCTAAATGTTTTGTCGCTACACCTGATAAGGCGCCTGTTCGGATCATCGTTAAGTACGATCCTTCTAAAAGTGCGAGCGGTTCTCCCGTTTGAAAGTCTGATAGCATAACGATCCCGTTTATCGTTTTCTTTCCTATCTTTTTATTGTGCGGAGCTACCGTTACTACTTTTAATCCCAGTGCTTCAAGTCCTTCCGCTACTGAAGGCATAATTAACGCGGTATTTTTCTCGTTCGCAAATGGTAATGAGCCGCGAATTGGTGTGATCGTTCTGTCTGCTGAAAATTCTTTTAAAGCAAGCGCCGCGTATTCAATGACTTCGTTCATATTTACTAAGTTTTTTTGTTCGTTCGCGCTTATGACTAGCATCTTTGTTCACCTCCTCCTTTCATCCTAACAAAAACCCTCGCTTCAAATCATCCCTCGGATCTACAACAAACTGATGGAATCCTGTAATAAATGCATTCCCTGTTACTTTCGGAACGACAGCTTCATATTTATCTACCTCTGTTACGGATAATACTTCTCCCTCAAATTGGCCGTCAGTAATGCATTCGTGGATGAAAATCTCTCCTTTTTGTAAGGCATCTTTTTCAAAAAGAGTTGCGATTCTTGCAGAAGTTCCTGTACCGCAAGGGGAACGGTCTACTTGCCCGTCAGCAAAGATTGTTACATTTCGTAAAGTAGCGTCTTTCTCTTTCGGTTCGTCTGAGAAAATAACGCCGTATATTCCTTTTAAATCTTCTTCAAGTGGATGTTTTACTTCCATTTGACTCTCAATGTAGTGCTTAATTTTACCGCCCCACGTTTGAATTGCAGCTAAGTCTTTGAAATCGACTTTCAAACCAAATTCTTTACTATCCACTACAGCATAGAATGCTCCGCCAAACGCGATATCTACTTGAAATTCATAGTCATCTATTTTGATAGGAACGTCTTTCTTATATACGAACGAAGGAACGTTTTCAAATGATACTGACTCTACTTCGCTCCCGTTATATTTTGCGTACGCGATAACTTCCCCAGCAGGGCTATCAATAATGAATTTTTGTTTTTTACCTGTCACTTCAAACATACCTGTTTCAATTCCTACTGTAATAACAGCGATAATTCCGTGACCACACATCGTACTCCAGCCTTCATTATGCATAAATAATACGCCAAAATCAGCATGAGGACTTGCAGGCGGAGTAATGATACAACCGTACATGCCGTGATGTCCTCTCGGTTCATACATAAGAATCTCACGAAGGTGATCTAAATGTTCCATGCAGTACGCGCGTCTTTCTAGTTGCGTTTCTCCCTTTATCACTGGTACTCCGCCCGTAATAATTCGCAGCGGTTCCCCAGCTACGTGAGCATCAATTGTCGTGTATATTTTACTAATCTTCATTTCTATCTCTCCTTCATATCTTTATACCATTTCCATTGCAAGTATCATGCCAAAGTGTAGAGCGTTAATTTGTTTACATTCTTCAGAAAAAGGTGTATCCTTTTGGCAACAAATCTGTATACCACTGTCTACTTTTTTATAAAAACTTTGGGGGATACACTATGAAACAATTCGATAACTTTGCAGTTCCAACGTTGCATACACTCCTCTCTTACGTGGAAGAAGCGATTTCTATCGTAAATACGAAGGGCGTTATGTTGTACTGGAATGAGGCAGCAGAAAAAATGTATGACATTAAGAAAGAAGATATTATCGGTAGAAATGTGCAAGAGTTTTTTTCAAAGGAAGATATTATGAATTTGAAAGTTCTTGAGAGCGGGCAACCGGTCCGGGATATTTATCATCTTCCTCGGCCAGATAAGCACGTCTTAATTAGTACGACTCCTATTTATGACGAAAGCAATGAATTAATTGGCTCTATGTCTGTAGAACGAGATATTACTGCAACGATTAAGTTAAATGAAAAATTATCCTCTACTTCTGAAGAATTACAGCAATTAAAGCAAATGATTCAGCATCAACAAGATGACCCCTTCAGCACGATTAAAGGAAGTAACGCAACACTTCAGCACATAATCCACAACATGAAAAAGGTAGCAAAAACAGATGCGACGATTTTAATTACAGGCGAAAGCGGCGTTGGGAAGGAACTCTTTGCTCAGGCCATTCATGAAGCAAGCCTGAGAAGTAAGCAATCTTTTATCCCGATTAATTGCGGCGCTATTCCTGCCGCCCTATTTGAAAGTGAGTTATTTGGTTATGAATCCGGAGCATATACTGGAGCCGCTAAGGGCGGAAAGGCAGGAAAGTTAGAATTAGCAAATGGCGGCACTTTATTTTTAGACGAAGTGGGAGAACTACCGCTTGATATGCAAGTAAAACTACTTCGCGCTTTACAAGAAAAAGAAATTTACCGAATTGGTGGGCAAACGCCGAAAAAAATAAACGTAAGAATTATTGCTGCAACGAATCGTATGTTAGAAGATATGGTGCTCAGCGGGACATTTCGATCTGATTTATTTTATAGATTAAATGTTTTTACGGCGCACATCCCGCCATTACGGGAACGAACGGACGATATTTCCTTTTTAACTCATCATTTCTTAAAGGAATTTTCTTTTAAATATAACAAGCTCGCTCCATTCGTTCATCAAGAAGCGATGAATAGGCTACATACATATTTTTGGCCGGGTAATATTCGCGAACTGCGCAATATAATAGAAAGATTAATTGTCCTTCATGACGGGAAAGAAATACGAGAAGCAAATATTTTGCAACTATTGCCTTCGCAAAAATCTTTCTATCATACAGAGCGCTCACTTACTGACGAGAAAAAGAACTTAGAGAAAACTAGAATTATACAAGCCCTCGAAGACACGTACGGAAACAAAAGCATCGCTGCGAAAAAATTAGGTATGTCCCGGGCTAATTTATATAAGAAACTGAAGAAGTATGGGATTACTTACGAAGTAGAGCGTTAATCAGTAGTGTATGTGCTCATAAGCCAATAAAAAAGTCATTTATTCATAGTGTGTAAAATTCATTGTGGAATTCAAGCCACATATTCGTTCTTGGGAGGTGCTGTAGCACCTCCTTTTCTTTTGCAACAAACGGGCCAGATTGTGGAGGATCTCTTCTGAAATAATTGGATATTAATGTTAAAACAGATGAACATTATGAAGTAATGTACTTAAAACTATAAGACAGGATTATTGCTTTCCTATATAATTATAGCAAACAAAAGATAGGTTATTTAAGGATGGCTAATATGTTGAAAGCAAAAACGAAATATCAAACTTGGATACGAATTTACAAACTAATTATTTTTTTGGTTATTTCACTCATTCTTCTCTTAGTAACATTATTACCTGTTAATTTATATTTGCGAATCCTGTCAGGTATTTTTGCGTTACCTTTTATTTATATAGCATTTATACTTTCTTATTCAGTTTACCAATTTGCAGCAGTTGGGGGGAATTATCAGTCAAAAATACATGATTTAATTGTTGCCAAAGTGAATTGGGATGAAAAAGGAAAAATACTAGATATAGGAACCGGTAGTGGTTCACTGATTATTAAACTGGCAAAGACTTTTCCTAAGTCCTTTCTAACTGGAATTGATTATTGGGGCGGAAATTGGGAATATTCCAAATCCCAATGCCAACAGAATGCTGAAATAGAAGGGGTCTCTGATAGAATTGATTTTCTGAAAGCAAGTGCTGCAGAACTCCCTTTTACTGATGATGAATTTGATATAATTGTAAGCTGTCTAACATTTCATGAAGTAAAAGATAGAGAAAATAAAACTGAAGTAATTAATGAGGCATTAAGAGTATTAAAACCTGGTGGCGAGTTTGTTTTCTTAGATTTATTTATGGATGAAAAAATATTTGGAGATGAAAAAGAGCTCTTAAATGTCTTAAAGAAACATGGTGTATCTGAATTGAATAGCTACAAGCTTGCTGAAGAAATGGAGTTACCAAAACTCTTATTGAACAAAAAAGTATTAGGAAATGCAATGATTTTGAGTGGAAGGAAATAAGAATGCACTAATTCGTCCTTATAATAGCGCGGACTTCTCTATTATAAGGGCGACTACTTAATTTAACTTAACAAAGTGATGTAGCTCTATTTGTTTTTTGCATCTTTTTTAGCAACATCGTAACTTTATTTCAAACCCACACACCTAACCCCAACAAAAAAATCCCCCGAAACCCGGGGGATCCATCAAACCCTAACCGCCACCACATCCGGCACTTGCTTAGCAATTTCCTCACCAATCTTTATACTAGCCGTTGCGGCTGGAGATGGTGCGTTGCAAATATGCAGAGAATTGATGCCAGGGATAATGCAGAAATCATCAACCATATTTCCGTTTGATAAGATGGCTTGTGCTCTTACCCCTGCATGCGTTGGGACGATATCTTTTTCTGTTAGTTCTGGTATGAGGCGCTGTAAGCTTTTTAGGAATGATTGTTTACTAAATGAGCGCACCATTTCTTTTATGCCTTCTTTCATATTTGGCATCGCCATTTTCCAAAAGCCTGTGTATGTCATTATTTCCATGAAGTCTTTAATATCAAAGTCCGTTTTCGTATAGCCTTCTCGCTTAAAGCTTAATACTGCATTTGGTCCTGCATGTACGTCTCCGTTGATCATTCTTGTAAAATGAACACCTAGAAATGGGAATTCTGGATTTGGAACTGGATAGATTAAATGTTTTACGAGATGGCGTTTTTCTGGGACGAGTTCATAATATTCACCACGAAACGGAACAATTTTCATATCCGTTAATATACCTGTCTTTTTCGCAATACGATCGCTATGTAATCCAGCGCAGTTAATGAGAAATTTCGCTTTAAATACACCTTGATTCGTCTCAATTGTTACGGCGTCTTTCTTCTCAGTAATACGCTCCGCCGTTGTTCCTAAATGTATTTCTCCGCCGCTTTCTTGAATCAAGCGGGCAAATGCATAACTTACTCCTCTATAGTCAGCAATCCCGCAAGAAGGAACACGGATTGCGCCAAGTCCCTTTACATGAGGTTCAATTTCAGCTAATTCTTCCTTACCTATTTTTTCAATATGTAAATCGTTTTGTAAGCCTCTTTCATATAAGTTATGTAAAAGAGGAAGTTCGTCCTTTTCTGTAGCGACAATTACTTTTCCGCACATGTCATAAGCGATGTCATTTTCTTTACAAAATTGAACCATAGTTGCATTTCCTTCTTTGGCAAACTTCGCTTTATAACTCCCTGGTTTATAGTAAATTCCAGAGTGAATTACTCCGCTATTATGTCCAGTTTGATGATGTGCAAGTTCCTTTTCTTTTTCAATGATCGCGATTTTCGCACGAGGGAATTTTTTCGTTAAAGCCATTCCAGTTGAAAGCCCAACAATTCCTCCGCCAATAATTATAAAGTCATACATCCTACTTCCCCCTTAATAGTATAAAGTGAAACTTTAATCAGTGGGGGGTGTTCATCCCCCACTGATTATTAGCCTTCACCAATCGGGCGTTTACGGGCAGCCCGACTCCCACCTAACTTCTTTGCTCCAGCCGAACTTTGAGGTGGGAGTTTTACTGCCCTCAAATAGCGGGATAAAAGGCAGGTCTCTTTAAAAGACCCGCCGTACATATTATTTAGAAAAACAACCACGTTGACGCATTAGTTCTCTATATAAATCTTTATTTTTCTCAAACGCAGCTCTTCCGTGCATCCAAAATAAATTGTTTAACAGAACTAAGTCACCAATTGGTAAATTCAATGCATGTGTTGCTGGTGAGTTTTCAACAGAATATGATAAGTCTTTCAGATAGTTTGCTTGTTCAATATTATCTGGATAAGCGAACTGATCAATAAAGCAAATACATGGTGCGTTATTCACATCAAAAAACGTTTCACGATAGACGATTTCTTGCGCATTTTTACTTGGTGGCGCTTTATACGTAACCTTAACAGATGCGAGCGAATGATTTCTAAATTTCTGAAGATCTTCCCAATCATCTAAATGTAGTAAACGAGATTCTCCGCCTACTGCATTTTGCTCTTCAATTTTCATCATAAGCAGCCAATCTGTCGGCTCATCAACGAATGTACCGTCTGTATGCAGTGTAAACAATCGGTACGCTTGACGAAGGTAAGAATCACTACTATCCGTATCTTTCACATTAAATCTAGCATAGTACGTTCCTGTCATTGCATCAAAGTTTGGCTCCCCGATTAAATGTGTTAATGCTGTTGCAAATTTCACGTAGTCTGCTGGATCTGACGTTTCACCTTGTACCCCAATTGTAAATCCGCCCGTTTCACGGTCATGAACAATGCCGCGAATGTTATCCATAAATGATTGCCCAAAAATCTTTCTCATTCCATCCGCAAGATTAAACCGAGAATAAGGAATGTATTGTAATGACTGCTCTGAATGCTCTTTTACCTCTTCAAAAAACTGCTTAAGCAATTGCTGGTTTAGCGTAATATGATATAAACGTTTATGCTCTGGATGAGGAGCAATTTCATACCCCTCATATTTCTTTGCAAATTTCATCTTTGCATTTTGTTCTGTAATAATCGACATTTCAATTCCTCCCTAATTTAAATATGAAGAATGTATTGACGCTTTTTACAGACAGTTATCCTTATCTTCTTATGCTGAGATTCGGTCTTACTGTCCTAACAACGAAAAAGCCAGTTATACGCATACCACGACATAAAATCGTAGAAACGTACAACTGGCTCATAATTACGAGTGTTCTTTAATCTCTTAAAGTACAATAATAATAGACAGTTTGTATGAAAATATTTATAAAACAGGAAAGCAAGATCGAATATAGAGAAGGCTAATTTCTCGTATGGATCTTATTAATTAAATAATAATTCGAAATATTCTAACTGTCAATTCGTTTTTTATTATTTTCTCTACATACTTTATACGTTTTAAAAATCCCCTTACTTTCTACGCACCCTCTTTTTTTCATCTCTTGTTTTACAACTTACACTTCATTTAACTTTTTCATAGTTCTTGCCTCCTCAATAAAATAAGCCAGTCATATCTCTTTAAAAGAAATACAACTGGCTCTCGTTTATGGTTGTAAACTAGATAGTTTTTATGGTGTTGTTTCCTCGTACTCTCCCCTGGGCTGTTCATCATTTAAATAACTTACATATTGGCGATGTAAATCTTTTACCGCACTGACGATCGCATTTTGCGCTTTTCCTTGATAATGATCCGTAATATCTTGAACGATTTCTTCAATACCATCTTGCAAACTATGTCCTCTCAAAATTTGAGCAACGAAGTCTCTACCATGCTCTGTCGCAAGCGTACATGACGCTTCAATAATGACATGATATTTATGATCTGCCTCAATTGTAATTGTTAGTGTCTCGTACATACTGCGAACAGCCATCCCTTTCGGAAGTCTCGAATGTCCTGCCATAAAAAAAGTCCCTTTACGCATATTTCATCCTCCATTACTATGTTAAGAGCCAGAAAAACAATGTACACATTTGCATTGAATTTTACTACCCTTATCCTTATAGCTCGTACTTCTGCTAAAGAAGCTCAAGTGGAAAGAAGTTTACTCTCTTCATTTTCAAACATAAATCTGGGCTTACAGCGAGGCTAATCACTGTCATCCGATAATAAGTTAATCATAATGAAAATAAACTGAATATTCAATATTAAACTCCGCAAATTTCATGAATAAACAAGAAAATTCTCTCGCCCAGGCACATATACTGTTCAAAAGAAAGAAGGAAGTGGTCTCATGTATTACGGAACGAAAGGCTGGTACGTAGCTGAACTTAAAAAATTAGGTGTTCGCTATCATGAAGGACGAAAACTAGAAAGTTACCGCGCACACGTATTACGCAATTTATTAATCGCACAACAAGAGACAACGAAGGAAGAGTAATTTACTAACAAAACAACTCTCGAGATATATCGTCTATTCAACAAATCCCGTCAAATCTCCCATCTAAACTACCAACTAATCACACATTGATACAAACCAAAAAAAGGTCACCCACACAGGCATGCCCATCAACTTAAGAATTCAGAATCACCACAAAATGAAAAAAGATTGATTAAAAACATCAAACCTCTATAGATTTCTTAGAGGTTTGATGTTTTCTTGTTGGATATTTATGTTAATCTAACGATAAACATTGTGAAGAAATGTACTTCAACTAACGGGGCAGGTTAGTTGAAGATTGCTTTGACCTTTGTTCAACAATTGGGCCATTTAGTTGAAGATCTCATCAAATAAGTAATGATATTTAAAGGAATAATTCATTCTGATAAAGAACATTAAAAAACGTGATGATAAGGAGGCGATTGTATGGCAAATCATGTAGAAAATCTATATAACTATCATGTATGGGCAAATCAACGGATTATTGATCATCTTAAGACACTTTCTCCTGAGAAATATCAAAAGGAAATGAAAAGTGTCTTTTCTTCTGTTTCAAAGGTTTTATCTCATCTCTATTTGGTGGAATATGGATGGCTTCATACCCTTGAGGGTCAGAGTATGAATGAAGCAATGCAATCTTCATTTCAAATTCAAGAAAAGATTGAGAAACTGCCCATTGAAGACTTAGAAACGGAATTTCACACTTTAACATCCCGGTTTAAAACCTTTTTGAACAGACAGGAAGATATGGAAAAGAGAATAATGTTGGATAATCCATGGGCAGGATTAAGAGAAACAAGTATATCTGAAATGGTCTTACACGTTGTGAATCATGGAACCTATCATAGAGGGAATATTTCAGCTATGTTACATCAGTTGGGTGATTCTTCAGTTATGACTGATTATGCTTTTTATTGGTATTCTTGAAATGTTATTCATTAAGGCTCAGTAAAATAATCAAACTTTTTTATAAAAATCTCATACTTAGCTAAAAAGGGTAACTCCATTTTGATCAATCTTTATTCAAAATGGAGTTTTTGTATTTGTTGTTAAATAAAAAAGGATAATCAGCCCTCATAATGGACTAACTATCCTGTAATTTATTATCTAAATTTAATAAACAGGTGACCTTTCCTATTCACAAACAAGAATTTGTCTAGAAAATGATCCTTTTCTTGTAATACAGCGATCTGTAATTTCAAATCCTGCTTCATGGATCATGTCGTCCATTGTTTCCATCGTGACAACGACTACCTTTTTAGCGATGCGGCGTGCACTGGAAAGAATGGAGAACTGGTCTTCTGGTGTTGCATGCGTAAATAAGTCGTACGGCATATCGATAATTGCGACGTCGTAGTTCTCAGTAAGTTCTTCAATCGGGCCATTTGTTACCGTTCCTTCAAACCCGAAATGCGCGATATTTTTTCTCGTTCCAAGAACTACAAGTGGATTGATATCTCTACCAACGATGTTAATCCCCATAGAAAGTGCTTCTACTACTACTGTTCCAATACCACAGCACGGGTCAATTGCTCGTACTCCATCTGGATTTGGTACAGCAATATTGGCAACTGATCTCGCAACACGTGTGCTCAGAGATGTCGAATAACTATGCGGTTTTTTTATGTGATGATACCAAACTGGTTCACTTTCTACATAGTGTCCGAAGTACCAACGTCCTCCAAGAGGAACAATCCCGAATACACGCTCTGGATTACGAACATCAGCTTCTCCTTCAATATGCATGCCGAGGTCTCGTTCAATGAGACGTCTGTCTCCATATTCAATTTTATTCTCTCCAACAAGGTCATTAATTTTAACGAAGATGACTTTGAACGTCGCCCCCGCCAAATCAATTTGTTCCACTTGTTTTAGAATACTTTCTAAGTCGTCTCCTTCATACATAACCTCAACGCGCTCTTTAATAAACGCACTTCTACTCGGGTCAATTTTGACATCACTTTTCAAAATATTAACGTGAGACTCCATTCCAAAGAACGAGCGCATTTCCAAGTAACATAAAGCACGCTCCTCCTCGCGAAATGCATACGTATATATACATGCAGGTGTTTTACTATGATTACTCAATCTATTATCATCCTTTATCGTTTAAAATTGTTATGATCACAATTACTCGAATACTTTTTCACGTAAAGTTAAATGATATCATATGCCCGAAATAAAGAGAAACCTTTATAATTCATTTAATAAAATGAAGGCTTTTACGGGCAGCAGGGCTTCCATCTAACTTCTTTGCTCCAGCCGAATTTTGAGGTGGGAGTTTTACTGCCCAGCAAATAGCGGGATAAATAAAAGAGACTGCATCTCAGCAATCTCTTCTATCATTCTCTCTATTTATTAACGGTACGAAGATACGTCATTACCCATTGCTTCGTAATAATCTAGAATACCTTGATAAATAGCTTCCGCTGCACTTTGTCTCTGTGCTGGTGTAGCTAGTTTATCTGCATCACTTTTATTATCTACAAATGCTAATTCTGCTAATACAGCTGGCATTGTGTTTTCTCTAATTACATATAAATCGCCTTTCTTCACACCGCGATCTTTTGTTCCAAGTGCATCTACAAGACGCTCTTGAATTTTCTCTGCTAATAAACGACTTTCTGATACATTCGGGTTTGTCCCTCTTGCTGTCGCTGATTCATAGTAGAATGTTTCTGTACCTTGTCCTTGTTTACTATCCGTACCATTACCATGAATACTTACAAAAATATCACCTTTATTTGCCTGAGCAAATTCTACACGTTTTTGTAAAGACTCAGCTGCAGTGTTTCCTGGACGTGTATCATTCTCACGAGTTAACAACACAGTAAACGGTGTCTTTTTCTCAAATATTTTCTGTAATCGTAACGATACATCTAATACAGTTTTACTTTCTTTCTCATAATAACCAGGATTCCCCGAGTCAATTCCCCCATGACCTGGATCAATAATAATCGCTTTACCTTCTAAGAAATTACCTTGTTTCACTGGGTTTAATTGATTTTTATCAACCCATTGGAAACCAGCGCCCATGCGGATACGAATCCAGCTATCTTTTTCTTCAATAACAGTTACTTGTTGTGCTTTATGTGTGCCTGCCACTGTAGACGTATGTGAAGCTTCTTGATATGTAGTGAATTCTTGATTAATAGACTCTGTTTTTTCTTGTGATGGTGTCCACTTCTCACCTTTACTTGTTACAACCTTTAACCAACCATCCGCTCTTTGCTCTTTCACTTCAAGCATTTGTGGCTTATGTTGAGTGTCAGTAATACCAGATGATAATGATGCTTGATGATATGTAATAAAGTTTCTATTCATATACATTCTTTTCGATGTATTTGTTTTATTTTTATCTGCCATCGCGATAAACTGAGCTGCTTCGGCACGACTTACAGTACCGTCAGGATTCCAGCCATTTCCTGTACCCTTTGAAATCTCTAAAGCTACTAAAATATTAGCTTTTTCCTTACCCCAATGCTTTTCCAAATCTTTAAATTGTGTTGGAAGTTCTCCAATAATTTTCTTATCTAATGAATATGCTTGTACAAGCATAGCTGCCATAGATGCACGGTTAATTGGGCTTGATGGATTGAATTTCCCAGTACCATCTCCACTAACTACACCTGCTTTTTCTACTGCAGCAATATATGGTGCTGCCCAATGATTTTGTGAATCTTTAAAAGATGGTTTCGCTTTTGGATCAATTGGTAAACCAAGAACGATCGCCAATAACTTTGCAGCTGATCCTTTATCTACCGCTTCAAATGGAGCGAATGTACCATCTGGTTTTCCATCAAGCGCTTTTTTCCCTACTAAATAATCAACTGATTCTTGCGCCCATGTAGGAACATCCGAAAACTTTTTCCCCGCTGCGAAACTACTAACTGGAGACGATAATAAACTTGCGGCTAAAATACCAGCCGCGACTGCACGATACTTCATAAATAATAATACTCCTCTCGAAAATCAACGTTTAAAACGCGAAATCTTAATATATAAATTACAGAAACAGACAAACAAAAAAAATTAGTGCGCCTCTATCATTTTATAATACTAGAATTCTGTAGTAAACCTACTTTATTAATATTTTAAAATAAAATACATTTGTATTTTTTATACACAAAAAAGTGGTTGATTCATAGAATCAACCACTCTCTCGCTATTCTACTATCATTTCTGATAACACATATGCATAAACAAGTGCTTCTGTATGTGAAATCGAGCTTTCATGCGTACGCTCAAATGCGTGAGAAGAATCAATACCAGCTCCAATTAACGCATGTTTCACATCAAATCCAGCGCGAATCGCAGCTGATGCATCTGATCCGTAGTATGGATAAATATCCACTTTATATTCAATAGCGTTCGCTTTCGCCAGTTCAACTAAATGTTTACGTAAAGCGTAATGGTATGGACCACTAGAGTCTTTCGCACAGATGGATACTGTATATTCATCAGATGCTTGTCCATCACCTAACGCTCCCATATCAACTGCTAAATATTCTACCGTTTCCTCTGGAATATTTGAGTTTCCACCGTATCCAATTTCTTCATTATTAGAAATTAAGAAATGTGTTGTATATGGTAATGTTACCTTTTCATCTTGCAATCTTTTAATTAGTTTTAATAGAATTGCTACACTTACTTTATCGTCTAAATGACGTGATTTTATGTATCCACTCTCTGTAATTTGAACGCGTGGATCAAATGAAACGAAGTCTCCTACTTCAATTCCTAACTCACGTACTGCATCTGCTGAAAAGACACGCTCATCAATACGAACTTCAATATTTTTCTCATCGCGCTTCGCTTCCCCTGCATCTTTGTACACATGGACAGAAGTTTGATGCATTAAAATTGTACCTGTATACTTCTTACCGCTTGACGTTTCAATTTCGCAATATTCCCCTTCTACAGAGTTCCAGCGAAATCCACCAATCATAGATAGACGAAGACGACCGTCAGGCTTAATTTCTTTCACCATCGCCCCTAACGTATCAACGTGTGCAGTTAATAAACGATGCTGCTCATCATTCTTGCCTTTCACCGTTAAAATAAGAGCGCCTTTATTATTACGCTTCGTCTCTACATTCCACTCACTTACATAGTTTTCAATAAAATTAATAATTTTCGCCGTGTTTCCAGATGGACTTGGAATAGAGACAAGCTCTTTAATTAATTCCATCGTTTCTTTTGCATGATGTGCCATTGTCGTGTTCCTCCTCATTCTCTCTACTATTCAGTATACAAAATTTACTATAAAACCTCTACTAATATAGTTTAATTTTCTAAATTATAATAAAATTCACTTTATCCTAACCTTAATGACAAAAAAGCACAGCATTTTCTCCATTAACGCTGTGCTTTTTCTATAAAACTATTCTTCCGAAACGTCCATCAAATAAATCCCTCTTGTAAACCCGCCGCGCTCTTCTTCTTTCTTCTTACGAATACGCTCTACCTCTTCAATTGTTGCACCTTCTGCGCGCGCTAATGAAACAATAACTTCAAGTGCATCTGCAAGTGAATCTAACGCATGTTCACGATCTTTCATCGAAGCAAATTCACGAATTTCTTCTGTACCAATTTTCGCTAACGCTTGTATGTAAGCTTGTCCTGTTAATTTTTGTGCTGTATATGTTTTTCCAGACATTAAAATTTTCTCCGGGATACGATCTCTTACTAACCTGTTATAAGTTGACATCACTTACCCTCCTATTTTTAATAACACCCGAGCTCTGCTTTATCCCGCATTAACGGGCAGTAAAACTCCCACCTCAAAATTCGGATGGAGCAAAGAAGTTAGGTGGGAGATTAACTGCCCATAAACGCCCGATTGGTGAAGGCTAATAATCAGTGGGGGATGAACAAAACCCCCACTGATTAAAGTTTCACTTTATAGAAAAACCACTCTTTTTTCACATCCCGTTCTTTCTTCACTTCACCAGAGAAAGCCACAGTTGGATGTCCATCAAAGAATAATGCAGTCCGTACCGCAAGCTATGCAAAGCGTAATATGTAAGTAAAATGATAACGATAACACCGATCATTTTCTTCATTTATTACTCCTAAAAAAAGTGCTAACACAATTATACTAAAATGTGTTAGCACTTTCTTCCCTTTATTCCCCTTTAAATGCCGGTAAACGTTTTTCTAGAAAAGCAGCAATACCTTCTTTATGATCCGCTGTTTGTCTCATCGCATATTGACCACGCTTTTCAAGCTGAAGCGTTTGTTCTAAATTAGAACGATTCACTTCACATAAAATTTGTTTCGTTTGAATCATCGCCTTGATTGGTTTTTGTAACCATTCATTAATTTTTTGCTTCACAGCCGTTTGAAAATCCTCACCGATTACTTCATCAATTAAACCGATATCTAACGCTTCTGTCGCTGATAATTTCTTCCCTTCCCAAATGATTTTCTTCGTCATATTTTCACCGACGCGCTTTTGAAGGAAGAAATGGCCGCCACCATCTGGAATTAAAGCGATTCCAATAAAGTTCATCGCAATAACTGATGATATATCTGCCATGACATAATCAGCTGTTAATGCAATACTTAATCCAAGTCCAGCAGTCGGCCCGTGAATTGCACTAATAACAAGCTTTGGCATCGTATATAACGTCACAACGATTTCAGAAATTGTATTCATGATGCCTTCAAACTTACTTTCATCATTACTTGAAAGCATCGATTTAATATCTCCACCTGCAGAAAAACCACGGCCACTTCCGCATAACACAACAACGTGAACAGAGCTTTCCGCTACTTCTTTCAACTTTTGTAATAACTCTTTTAACGTTGGTTCATCTAATGCATTTAAAACCTCTGGACGATTGACCATAACCGTTGCTACGCGCCCTTCATATTTCACAACAACAGATTCTGTTTTACTTGTTACTTCCATTATATATACCCCTCTTTTCCACATAAAGATTATACTTATATAATTATAGAAAGCATATTAAAAATCCTTCTTTTTTCTTAATTTTCTGTCTAATATCCTCATAATTTGTATATATCTCCGTATAAAACATACAATTTCGTTAAAAAATATAGAAATTAAAGTCGGTTTATCCATGCATTTCATCTATTTACCGTTACAATGAAATGGTGTATTCTTAAGTTTGATGCAAAAAAATAAATATTGAAATTCATTCGCCTTATTATGTAAATAAGGCTTTTATCCCCATCTCTTGGGTATTGAACTAAAGGAATGAAGAAATGGAGGAATATATGGTTAATAAGTTGAAACAAACGGATAACTACTTCCCGCATTTCCTATTGCTATTCATTGTGTTTCAACCAATTTTAGATTTATTAACGTCTTTTTCAATCTATGTATTACACATGAGCGCAACAGTTGGAATCGTAGTCCGTTTCGCCTTTATGCTTCTTGCATTAGGTTATCTACTTCTTCATAGAAAACAACATGGGGCGAAAAAGTACATTCTCTATTTATGCCTACTCGGGATCGTACTAGCAATTGGTCTTGTAAATAATATGATGATTAAATCTCCAGTTTCATTTGGCGAAGAAGTGAAATTTATTTTAAAGAGCATATATCCAATTGTGCTACTGTTTGGATATATTATCGTCTTTAAAGAATTAAAAAATAAAGAATATACGTTTCATAAAATCATTACATATTTCTTATATACAACTTTAATTTTAAGCATCACACTGATTGTTGCAATGCAAACTGGTACAGATTTCCCAAGCTACCCTCACTCAAAGATCGGTTCAAGAGGTTGGTTCTTTGCTGGAAATGATTTAAGTTCTATTTTTGCAATTATGTTCCCAATCGTATTGTTATATTCGATTCATAAAACAACTTCTTTCTCGAAAATCTATTACTGGATTCCAACAATACTTGCGATGTATGCAAGTATTATGGTCGGAACGAAAGTAGGATATGGTGCAATTGTTCTAACGCTTGGCGTGGCACTTTTATTCTCATTCATTGAATATATGATTCATCGCAAAAAAGAAGGAAAAGGATTCACATATCTCATAAATACAATTGTTGCCACTATTGTACTAGGAGGTTTACTTGCACTTACACCGCATACTCCTATCGCAAAAAATATGGGCATCCATATGCAAATATACGAATACAAAAAATCAGTACAAGAAGAAAAGGATAGAAAAGAAGGAAAAGTAATTAAAGAAGATCCAGACGCAGAGAAAAAACATGCAAAAGGTGAGCTAACAGACTCTGAGGTCAAAAGTTTAATTTACAGTGATCGCGATAAGTTTTTAAAAGTATACAAACAATACTATAAAGACGCACCACTATCACAAAAATTATTCGGAATGGGCTATGCTGGTAACTATACGGTTAAAATTAAATTAATCGAAATGGACTTCCACGATCTATTCTTTGCATTCGGAATCGTCGGTTTCCTTATTTACTTAATACCGCTTCTATACTTCGGTATTAAATTATTCATTCGTATCATAACAAACTTTAAGAAAATATTAACTGTGAAATATATGCTATTAGCTAGCGCCATTGTACTATCGCTTGGAATCGGCTTTATGTCCGGCCACGTATTAACAGCGCCGTCCGTTAGTATTTTCTTCGTTGTTATACTCGCTTACTTAATTGTTGATTTAGAGGTAGAATAACGTGAAACCTTATTCAGTGGGGCTTTTGTTCACCCACCACCATCGGGATAAATGAATAAAAAAACGCTTAGAGAAATAATTCTCTAAGCGTTTTTTTGTCCTAACACTCCCTTACCGCCTCTAGTATTCAAAGTACTAATTCTTTCTGCTCCAGTAATAAGTGGTTTTGCTCGTTTAATTAAATTTTGCGTAGACCCTAAAGTTAAAGATGCCTGGTGCGCATCTTCGCTATCCCATACCTCAAAAACATATACAGCATTCGGTTCATCATCAGAAGTACTTATAATATACACCTCACACGTGTCCAATGACTTCATCGATTCCGCCGCCTCTAACAAAATATCCGCTAATACATCTCGATTACTTTCTTCTACAGTGAATTTTCCATACAACCCGAAGTTACTCATTTTTTCTCCTCCTTAATTATGAAACTCCCCTTACCCAAACTAATATTTCTACGTCAATATGTATGTTTCCTGTAAAAAAAAGACCGAATCACATTATGTTTCGGTCTTTGAAGCAAAACTATTTCTTTCTATTGAAAAGACGCCCGAATCTCCTCCAACACCTCATCAATATTATCCTTCGTAATGACAATACCGAAATCTTTCGGGACGTTGCTATCTTCTTCATTCACAACTTTATGCGCAATCAACTTTCCAATTTCCGGTCTGAAATGATGCCCATCCATATAGTTATCTAAATTCGCTGTAACAGAATTAAGATACATGAAATGGTGAACTTCTCCAAATACATCTACAGCGTCATGAAGCCATTTTTTATAATCTTCCCATCGCCCTGATTGAATCATCGTACGGAACAGAGGCTCTGAAACAGGCGTTGTAAAAATATAAAACTTCGTGTTTGGATTATGAGCCTTTACTGTTCCTAATATTTCTTTCATATTTTGATACTCATAATTCCCGCCGTAAATCTCTTTACTAAACTTATCTACTTGCGCCGCTATTTGCGCATCACGTTCTTCTTTCGTATAATCGCGCATCGATTTTATATTCTCTCGATTGTACCGATCAAGATTTGTACTATGATGAGTGGAATTTGCAATTGTATTCTTTGAATAAGTAATCCCGTCCATACTTACATACGATTTGACCGGATACAATAAACTTTGCGCCTGATTAATATACGCTTCTGGTTTATCAAAACCAATTTCCCTATTTTTGTTCGTTCCAAGGAAATCTAAACCAAGTACAATAGACTCGAGTTCACTACCTTTTTGTTCTTTTGCATATTCAATATATGCATCATATTCACGCGGATCTGTACTGCTTACCGCATAATTAAATGCGTTTAACCCGGTGAAGTCATTCTCGTTAATAAAAGTAGTTCTACTACTTCCAAGTATAACTCCATCATATGTAAACGGACGGTATGTTATATAATTCGTTTTCTGTTGTCTCTCGTTAAACCCGTACTGCACATCATTCCACTTATTTTTATGCGGGAATAACCAAAGTGAATCTATATAGCTATTAAATATCCCGACACCTGCCAGAGGAACAAAAACACATACAAAAACGAAAATAAGCCAATGTTTGTTTTTCATATTCTCCACCTAGAAATTAAAGTATAAAAACTCACTAATACTCGTTAAATGTAACACGCTATATACGAGCAATACTGCAGTAAATAAAGCAGTCCATACATTCGGACGGAATGAATCTTTTAACTGAATTGAATTTTTTAAGAAGAAACTAATACATAACGCTCCGAAAATATACGCTACCATTTTCGGATCTAATAAAGAGACATGGTACCCTTCTGTAAATGAAACACCGTACTCTTTTAAAAATTGCAGCTTCTCTATTATAAATGCCGGGAATACGCTATTTGCTAATTCGATTCCATTTAGCCCGAACATTCCTTTTAACACTTTCACCGCATCATGCATCGATGTTGCCCTAAAGAATACCCACGTTATATTAATGAAGAAAAACGTAACGAGCCAACCAGCAAAGGCTGGCATCCGCCCTCCCGCTTTACTCCATAAGCGATGAATAACAGAAGCTGCGCCGTGCAAGAATCCCCAAAAAACAAATGTCCAACCAGCTCCGTGCCAAAGTCCACTTATTAAAAATACAATCATAATATTTACGTATGTACGCGTAATCCCTTTTCGATTTCCTCCTAGAGAAATGTATACGTACTTCGTTAAAAACTGACTAAGCGTCATATGCCAACGATGCCAAAAATCTTGTATATTCACTGCTTTATACGGTGAATTAAAGTTTTGAGGTAATTTAATATTAAACATTAAAGCGATTCCAATTGCCATATCACTATATCCACTAAAATCAAAATACAATTGGAACGTAAACGCTAACGACGAAAGCCATGCTTCGACAAATGTTAATGATTGCTGCACATCAAACCCTTCATGTACAAGGGGTGATAATACATCTGCAATACCTACCTTTTTGAAAATACCAACTGCAAATACAAATATACCAAGAACGATATACTTCGATTGCCAGCGCTTTTTACTATCGTCAGCAAACTGCGGCATAATTTGCGCATGATGTACAATCGGCCCTGCAATAAGCTGCGGAAAAAACGTTACAAACAATGCGTAATCAAGAAAATGACATGCCTTTGTTTCCCCGCGATACGTATCTACTAAAAATGCAA
The DNA here is from genome assembly GCF_042136375.2 of Bacillus altaicus. Taxonomy (NCBI): domain Bacteria; kingdom Bacillati; phylum Bacillota; class Bacilli; order Caryophanales; family Bacillaceae; genus Bacillus; species Bacillus altaicus. The sequence continues at coordinate 4,525,994 of NZ_CM143394.1, forward strand.
TCTTTTGAAACGTATAGAAACTAATCGCGAGCGGTAACGTTAATGATAATAATGTAAAATGAGTTCCAATTAATGCATTAACATTTTGTAAGAAAAAATCATAATACTTGAAATAACTAAGCATCCCCATATTAAATATTAACCCTACTGTTAAAAGAAATTTACTCTTATGTTTTACGAGCCTCATTCCGATAAAGTAGTTCACAATGAGCGACACTAACATAAGCGGTAAATATTTCACATTCCAATAACTATAGAAAAATAAAGAGGCCGCAACGAGCCAAGCTTTCGCTAATGTAGCATGTCCAAATTTATTTAATAGAAAATATAAAAGAAATGCTATCGGTAAAAATAAAAAAATAAACTCAAATGAGTTAAATAACACACCATCTCTTCCCTTCTAAACAAATCACACCTTATTCATCTTATCTTACCCAAATAGTGAGTGTCAAAAGGATTCCGCTCCCCTTTTCTTCTATTATATAGGATAATCATTTCAATCGAATTATTAACATGCTAAAATATTAAAGGCGCTATTATATAAAAAAATATATAATAGAAATGTCGGTTTTTTGCACGAAATGTATTTTGAAAAAAGTGAGGAGAGTCCTTTGGTATTTAGTAGTTCTGTTTTCTTATTTATCTTTTTACCTCTCGTATTATTTTTCTATTTTATAGTGCGTGCCGAGCTACGTAATTTCGTATTACTTGCATTTAGTTTAATTTTCTATGCATGGGGAGAACCTCGATTCGTCCTCTTAATGCTCTTTTCTATTATATTAAACTACTGCTTCGGCCTACTCGTGCATCATTATGATAAACGAAAAAATATGAAAGTCACATTTTTAATTATGGCTGTGGTCGGGAATATTTTATTACTTTCTTATTTTAAATATATTTCCTTTTTCACAGATATTTTAAATCAAACTTTGCATTTATCCATTCATGTGGAACCTATTCCACTTCCGATTGGAATTTCATTCTATACGTTCCAAGCGATGTCATACGTCATCGATATATACCGTAGAGATGGCGCAGTTCAAAAAAATCCACTTAACTTAGCGTTATATATATCAATTTTCCCTCAGCTTATTGCCGGACCAATCGTTCGTTACAATATCGTTGCTGAGCAAATTAAAACGCGCATCCATTCTTTTGAACGATTTACAGAAGGTATCCAAATTTTCGTTTTAGGACTAGCGAAAAAACTATTAATCGCCAATCAAGTTGGATTTGTCGCAGATAAAATCTTTGCCTTACCACCGTCTGAAATGAGCGCTGCAACGGCTTGGATTGGTATTATCGCCTATACGCTTCAAATTTATTTCGATTTCTCTGGATACTCTGATATGGCAATTGGACTTGGAAAAATGTTCGGATTTGATTTCCCGAAAAACTTCAATTATCCGTACATCTCGAAATCCATTTCAGAATTTTGGAGAAGATGGCATATTACACTAGGCTCTTGGTTCCGCGACTATATATACATTCCGCTCGGTGGAAACCGTGTATCCAAACTAGCAAATTACCGTAACCTCTTCATCGTATGGGGATTAACTGGTTTATGGCACGGAGCAAGCTGGACATTTATCTCCTGGGGATTATATTACGGCTTTATTATTTCCATTGAAAAAGCTGGATTTGAGAAAATATTAAATAAGCTATGGAAGCCGCTGCAACATGCATATGTACTCATCATCGTTATGATCGGTTGGGTCTTCTTCCGATCTGATAACTTCGCATACTCGTTCCAATATTTAAAAGCTATGTTTGGCATGCAAAGGCAATCTTTCATCGATGACAACACAATGATATATATACATGAATACATTGTCATATTTATCATTGCCTTTATCGCAGCGACACCAATTTTGAAACGTGTTAAAAACATATTAGAACTTGCACCCAAAACGTATATATTCACGATGCAAGTTGTACGTCCTATATTATTACTAACATTATTTATGATTTCGATTATGTATTTAATTAATTCGACGTATAATCCATTTATTTACTTCAGGTTTTAACTTATCCCGCTATTTGCCGGGCAGTAAGACCCCCACCTCAAAATTCAGCGAAAGCAAAGAAGTTCGGTAGGGGTCGGGCTGCCCGTAAAAGCCCGATTGGTTCAACTAATAATCAGTGGGGATGAACAAAACCCCCACTGATTAAAGTTTCACTTTATGTAGGAAGGAAACGTTATTATGAAAAAATTGGGGAACATCGTCCTATTTATCGGTTTTCTCACCATTATCTTTTCATTTGGCATATTATCGCTTCTCAAAACTGACCGAGCAGTTTCGCCCGTTGAAAACCGTCCGCTCGCTCAAGAACCAGATCTTACAAAAGAAGCTGCCTTAAATGGTAGTTTCTTTAAAGACTTTGAGACATATACAAACGATCAATTAATCGGAAGAGATGATCTCATAAAAAACTATACACTTACCCAAATTAAAATGGGCAAGTCTCTCATTAACGATATTATTCTAACTGATGATAAATGGCTTCTAAAAAACCCTGCTTGGACTACAAAATATAATGAGATTGACCAAGATATGCCAGCTGTAAACGACTTATCTCAGTTTTTAAAAGAACAAAATATTGAGTTTTACTTTGCTTTACCACCGTCCAAAACGAATGCTTTATCATTTAAATTACCTTCTCATATTCACACATATGCACAGGAAAATTTAAATTATTTTCTTAATAAACTTCCTGCGGACGTAACGCCAATTAAACTCATGGAACATTTCAAGAAAAACTATACAAATGAAGAAATACAAAGTATGTACTTCAAAACAGACCATCACTGGAATATGGATGGTGCCTTCTTAGGCTATCAATATATAATGAACACAATCGCGCAACAATCTTCTATATATAAAGGAAAAGAAATAAAAAAAGAAGATTATACTCGTACGTGCGCTCCAAATAAACATCTAGTCGGAAGCTTTAACAATCAGCTATACCAACTGATCGATGCAACTGGTGAAAAACTATGCTACTACACACCGAAAGACGGTTTCAACTTTACAAGCGTAGCCGCAAAAGATGTAAATGGCACTATATATCGCACACTAGACGAGCTATACGGCGTAGAAAAACAAAAAAACACAACATCATACGCAGGCTATTATGCAAATGACTACCCAGAAATCGTCATCGAAAATAACAATGCACCAAATGATGTACGAGCTTTAGTCCTAAAAGACTCATTCGCAAACGCAATCGTGCCTCACTTAGCACAAAGCTTTAAACACACATCCATCCTCGACCTCCGTCACTATCACGAAAAGGATGTATATCAATACATTAAAGACAACAATATTAACATGGTATTGTTTGTATATAGTGATTCGAATTTGATTGGTGAGATGTTTAAGTTTAAGAAATAAAAGAAGCCTCTTGTAAACAATTTACAAGAGGCTTCTTCTTATTTATTCCACTATTTGTGGGAAATAATAAATTAAACTATTATGGGTTTCGACATTGTTATTATTTCACTTGTACCTTCTCTTTTTTAATCACTACCTTCAAATACAAAAAGGAGAAAGAGATAGGAAATTTCCCTCTATCTCTTTTTATTTAATGACAACGCACTAAATAAAAAGAGGATGTCCTCTAAAACTAAGATTCCATTCCTCTTTTTATAGACTCTTTTGCATGTAAGTCATTAATGATATATTTGGATGCTATGGAAATTTGCTCTCGCAATTCCTCTACCCTTTGTCCTAACGTTTCCTGTATATATTCTGTCTGCTCTAATTGTTTAATCGCCATACTATGTAATGTTTCTGTCGTCCAGTCTCCATCCACATTCCCAATAATCGGCTGATTTACTTGTTGTAAAAACGAATCAATCTTTGGATCATATGAAATTCCAATCATAGGCGTGTTTGCAACTGCTGATAATATAAGAGCATGCAGTCTCATTCCTATTAAAAGAGAGCATTCTGATAAAATAGAGATTTTCTCATGAATATCCATTTTATAAGGGAGCATATGCGCTTCTTCTCCCATCAAATTAATGATATCCCTTGATGCATTTTGATCAAATGGTCCATGCATCGGTACAAATAAAATATGGTATCCCTCTTGCTTAAGCTTTTTAAGCATATCTGCTAACTTCTTCATATAATCTTCTTTTGCATCCCAGTACCTTACACTAACCGCAACGACCTTTCCTTGCAGAGAATGTTTTTGAAGCCAATCGGATTTCTTTTCTTCTGGCTGACAAGCTAATACTGGATCTGGAACAAGTTCGATATCTTTCTTAATACCAATTTCTTTTAAGTACAAAAAAGAGTCTTCATCACGCACTGATATATATTCAGCCTTTGATACATGCCATTTCACTAATAAACGATTTTGCTTCTTCGTAATAGGTCCGATTCCTTGGGCGTAAATATAATACGGCTTTTTCAAAAAACGAGCAAGCCGCATAATACCCATATAGTATAAAATACTCTTAATACTCGTCTTATCTTGCAAGAGACTTCCGCCTCCGCTAATTAAACCATTACTTTTCTTTATTTCTCGGTAAATCACTCTTATATCCCAGCGATTTACTGCTTCTACACCGTACATTTTCCTTGTATAGTCGGGGTCATTTGAAAGTACAACAAGCTCAAGAGTAGGATCCTCTTCATGTAGCGCTTTAATAATTGATTGCAAAATTGCTTCGTCCCCAACATTATAAAAACCATAATATCCTGATAAAACTAACCGCACTCTTAATCTCCTCCAACATTTCGCAATCAACTCTTTTTGTAATTAAACAAATTGTTATCCATCCCTTACCGAGAAAGGTTTGATAACTTCAAATTGATTTCTTTCACAAACATCTAACAAGTCATACCCATTTATAATATGGTTAATTTTCTATAATAAACGATTTTATTTACGTAAAAATGGAATTTGTTCTTTCGATATCCAGTTTAGTTTCAGTGCACATATGCCATATAACACTGAAGCTACACTTAGCGCTACAGCACTATATATCATTGCTAAAATCCTGGAATCTGTCACATTGATTAATGTGGACACAAAGTATAATGCTATACCTAAAATACTAGATACTCCAATCACAGCCAAAAATTTCCCTATAGCTATTGGGTAGGAAAGATCTTTTCTAATATAAATATGATTTGCGATACAAATCATTATATAAATAATTAGAGTACTATACGCTGCTCCATTTATACCGAATTGGTTTACTAGCGCTATATTTAATATAATTTTTACAAAGCTTGCACCGATGACAATCCATGCTGCTTGCATCGAACGATTAATCCCTTGCAAGATTCCTATTGATAATACCATAAGTGATGTGAAATACGAGCTACCAATTAAAATAGCTAACATGCCACTTCCTTTTGTATCTGTAAATAATGCAACATTAAGCGGTACTGCAAGCGCCATAAGCCATATCGTTATCGGCATTGTTAAAACGTGCGCAAACTCATTTGTACGTTTTACTGTCAGTTTAGCTAAAGCTATATCTTTTTTTGTTAAAGCCGCTGTTAATAATGGAATTAACGGAAATACTATCGCACTTGCAAATACAACAATTAATTGCGTAAATGCAAAACCACGGCTATATATACCAAATTGTTCCTGAATCGTTGTAAAAGATTCATGTAATACATGTGGAATTGTTACAGAATCAACTAAATTTAAAACAGGCATCGATAACGCTCCGATTGCAATAGGAACTGAAACACGGAGTATGCTTTTCGCGTTTTTCTTAAAGTCTTGTAATGAATATGTTTCACTCTTATAGCGATACGTGCTTTTCACATATTTCATTCGCAAATATATGAGTGACGTAATAACACCAAAGCAAGAACCAATCATCGCTCCGCCTGTTATGATATCACTACTTTTATTCCAATATACAAATATATAAGCAATTGTTAGCATAAAGAACACGCGAATCAACTGTTCAATTACTTGCGATACACCAGTAGGTATCATATCTCCAAACCCTTGGAAATATCCACGGTATACTGCCATATACGGTGCGATTAATAAAGCAAACGAAGTAACAATTAATGGTAGCCTCGTCTCTTGTCCACCAAGCATATTTGCAATGCTACTCGATCCAATGATAATAATTAAAAATCCGAGCACCCCAAATATAACACCTATAATAGATGCAGACGTAAACAATTTCGCTATTCCGTCACGATCATTTTTTTCATGAAGTTCAGCAATTAGCTGGGATATTGCTAGCGGAACCCCCGCTACTGATAAAGTTAAGGCTATCATATATACAGGAAAAACGAGGCGAAAAATCCCAAGTACTTCATCTCCCGCTATATTTTGCAATGGAATTTGAAAAAAACTCCCCACCACTTTCGATAGGAACGTTGTAATGGTTAAAATTGCAGCGCCTTTTACAAACTTTTTATTCATCTTCTATCTCTTTTCTTTCAAATATGATCTAAATAAATATCAAGTCAGTATTCTTGCTCAATCTAGAGAAACTTCACTCTATTTTATTTAGTTATCATACCAAATTTCTTATATATTGAATACTCTCGTTCCAAATATAATATGTACAAAATAAGATTATTCCCATCCTGTTTTCCCTTAAATTTACTACTTTTACTTATTCAAGATAAACCTGTAATATACTGTAGCTCTTGTCAGTAAGAGGATTGTTTGCAACACGCTAAATTAAGTAAAATAATTCTTAAATTTCCCTTTTCAAGAAGAAGTTGAGGAAGTTGAGGAAGTTGAGGAAGTTGAAAAATCAGACGAAATAGGGCTTATTCAACCATCTTAAGTTTATGATTTCGTTAACCGTACACAATTAATTTGTGAAGGTAGCCATTTCTCAACGCGTGAATATAATTTGAAGTTAGATGATGTAATTGATGCTCAACTGATTTACAACATCCAGATATAAGGGTTTCTCACATAAACAACACATATCCAAATAAAAAGAACCCTCACACTCTACAATACAATTCATGTGAAGGTTCCTATTCCTATATTGTCTCAGCTTTCAAAAACTGTAATTTCCCTTTTTGCTCATCATTCGCCATCGTCACTATCGTCTTTTCAACATGCGGATGTACATGTTCAAGCGTCACACTCGCTCCTATTTTATCCGATTGCTCAACAAAGTTTAATAATGCCATAGCTCCTGATACATCCATATAACGTACATCTTTCATACGCAAAATAACTGGTGACTTCACATTTTGTAAAGAATTAAAAATACGATCTACTGATAGAAATGAAAGTGGTCCCTGAATCGTATACGTCGCTTCTTTTTCTTTTATAATAGAAGCTTTACGTTCTTTACATTTCACCATGTATATAATGAAGGAAAGAATAATGCCAAACGCAACAGCAACCATTAAATCGAATTTCACTGTCACAAACATCGTCACGAACATAACAATCACATCGCCTCTCGGTGCTACATGTGCTTTCCTCATGCTTTCCCAATCAAACATCCCGATGCCAGTTAAAATTAAAATACCTGATAAAACAGCAAGCGGAATATATTGTACGACTGAACCGAGTCCCATAATGAAAATGAATAAGATGACGCTATGCATACAAGCTGAAAGTGCTGTCTTCCCCCCGCTTCTTATATTGACGATAGATCGAACAGTTGCACCTGCTCCTGCTAATCCGCCGAACAAACCACTCGCAACATTACCAATACCTTGTCCGATTAACTCTTTATTACTTTTATGACGTGTCCCCGTCACATTATCCATTACGACAGACGTTAATAATGAGTCAATTGATCCTAGTAAAGCAATACTAAGCGCTGGTAATACAAGTGCTAACATGCCATTTGCGTCTAAAGCCGGTACGTGAAGCGATGGCATCGCCTCTGGAATTGCACCAATCTTTTCAATCATCTTATTTAAAGAAAGAGTTCCTACAACTGGTAAGTTTACCGTAATTCCTTGTAGCATAGAAGAAAATAACGGCAACGTTACTGTAACACCTACTAATGCTACTAAGCTTGATGGAATGGCCTTAATCCATTTTCCAGAAACAATCATTACAATGATTGTTAATAACACAAGCAGAAAGCTATTTTGTACGTGCTTCATTTCACCTAAAATAATAATCAGTGCAATTCCGTTCATAAACCCTGAAACAACAGGATATGGAATGTAACGAACGTAAGAGCCTAGCTTACATACACCAAATAAGATTTGAAATAACCCTGCCATCATAAATGCAATAAAACTTGCTTCTAATCCGTGAGTTGCAATAACGCCTGTTGCAATAACTGTAATCGGCCCAGTAGGACCCGTTACTTGCCCCGGTGTACCACCAAATAAAGCCGCAAACAAACCTGCAAAAATCGCACCGTACAATCCGACCAGTGCTCCCTCAGACGTTCCCGTTGCAGCAATACCAAATGCAATTGCTAGCGGCAAAGCAACAATCGCAACAGTAAACCCTGCTAAACATTCCTTTGCTATTTTTTGAAACATAAAAATAACCACCTTCGTATAAAGTGAAACTTTAATCAGTGGGGGTTTTGTTCATCCCCCACTGATTATTAGCCCGCACCAATCGGGATAAAGTCCACGTTCCATTGTACATCTAAAACAAATCATTCGTTAGCGTATTTATAAAAAATTCTTTACAGTCTCGTGAAGTAAACGTCTACATTTACAAATAGCCTTCCTAAATCAAACTAAAAAACAGCAATATGACGAATCTACCTTTGGAAACAAACTTGACTATGCTATAATAAACAAATTAAATCTTTTACTATATACTTGGAGGCACTATGCTAACTTTTGAAGAAAAATTATCAATTATTGAATCTTTCCCGGAATTAGAAAGAAAGAACGTATCATTAAAACGCGTAAACTTTCACTTTGAAGAAAGTCGTTTAGATAAAAAGAACGTTGTATATCATTTACACCCAAATGGAAACGGATTTGTATATGCATACTTCATTAAAGGTTATAAAACAGATGCTAAAGGCATGATTAACATCCGTGAGTTTTCAGAAGAAGAACTGCGTTCATTAATTGAAAAAGTAATTGAACGTCTATCACAGGAGCAAGAGGAAATTGTAGCACCAATGGAACCTGCTGCAGAAGAAGAATGGAAGAACGAAGACGGTCATATCCTAACTCTTATTCAAGAGGATGACATGTGGAACGTTTACGCTGGCGTAAACTTAGACGGTACATTCAACTCTTATCCAGAAGCTGCGGAATACCTTGATGAAGAAGGTTTCTCACGTAAATAATACGTTCCTTACTACTAATGAGGCCGTCCCATTTTTTTGGGGACGGCCTTCTTTTTATTAATAGGTAGGCTATCATTGTCATATTTTGTATTTAAGTCGCTATAATGAGAGTTATATTGCAATTTTACCCAATAAGAACATAACTCCATTTCAAAGTTAAGCTTTTGGGACAGTCCCCTCCATAAAGTGAAACTATAATCAGTGGGGGTTTTGTTCATCCCCCACTGATTATTAGTCCGCACCAATCGGGCGTTTACGGGCAGCAGAGCTCCCACCTAACTTCTTTTCTCCAGCCAAATTTTGAGGTGGGAGTTTTACTGCTCACAAATAGGGGGATAAAATTATGGAATCAAAACTTCTTATTCTCACTATCCCCTATAAAAATTTGAATTTGACAACTATAAGACTCCGTATTAAAAAAATCATTAACTAACTCTACTTCAATAAAACTCTCCACTTCTATATTATTTTCTTTTGTATATTTAATTATAGTATTTCGACGTTCTTCTTCATTTTCTTTACTATACGCTAATGTTACATATTTCCCGCCCGGTAATACTTTTATATTTGGCATCTCTTCCATATGTACTTGATCTTGCACCTTATTAAAAACATACTTTGGCTCTACCTCCCACTTTTCATTAACATTGTATAGAATACCCATTTCCATTGACATCTTATCTTCATACTCTTGAATGATTTTCTCTAAATTAGAATAATACAGTAACTCTTGTAAACTCCCCACTTCTTTACAAGGCGCCACAATGACATAACGCTGTTCAAAGAACTGAACACACACTTCATCACTTTTTAATATTTCCTGTGAACTCCCTACTTTCTCATTTAACCCATCAATCGTTTCAATTACCTCTTTCATTTTCTTTATATGCTCTTCCGCTTCCGCCCTCTTTAATTGTAAAAATTGCAGTAACTTGTCCGTATTGCATTCCTTAAAAATCTCTTGAAGTTCTACTATACTGGTGTTCAATTCTCTACAGCTTTTTATAATATCGATGTGAATGAATTGATCTATAGAATAATATCTATATCCTGTTGATTCATCAATATGTTTCGGAATAAGAATCCCCATCTTATGATAGTACCTTAACGCTTTTATCGTAATATCCTTTATTTTTGCAACTTCTCCAATAGAAAATATTTTTTTCATTTGAATCTCTTCCCTCATATTTTTCTCACACAACCATTGACTCTCCCCTTAGAGGAGACCTTACTATTTATAATAAGTCATTTACATTGATAAAGGGAGTATACAATTATGAACACAGTAAAATATAGAAGTCTTGTTAAGGAAGACTATGAGCCTATAAAACATTTAATTGGTGAGGCATTTGGATTTAATGAATTCATTACAGATAAAAAATTTTTAAATTCACTATTAAACTTCTACCTACACAGTTGCATTTTAGGAAGTTCCTTTAGTAAGGTAGCCGAAAAAGATAATAAAGTTATCGGTGTCATTTTAGGCGATTCCGAAAAAGATAAAAACCGTTTAAAGAGATTCCATAATACTGTTAGCTTTGCCTTTAACACGCTGAAACTATTCATGACTAATAAAGAGAATAGAGGGTTTTTAAAAGCATTTATAAAAGTTCAAAAAACATATAAAGAACTCATTCAAGGAAAAGAAGATCATTTTCAAGGCTGTATACAATTATTCATCGTATCCGAAGAATCTAGAGGTCTTGGAGTTGGGAAATCTTTATTAAATCATTTATTCCAATACATGACAAAAGAAGATGTAACATCTTTATATTTATATACAGATAATGAATGTAACTATGAATTTTATGACAGGCAAAACTTCCAACGTATACAAGAAAAAGCCGTTAATTTTGGACCAACAGAAGAAGCTTTCAACGTATTTTTGTACCGCTATAACTTTAACTAATAGTAACATTTACACTTCAATGCTCTTTGCTAATTAGCAAAGAGCTATATTAAGTATGATCATAAATGAAGCGAGTCGTTGTCAAAAAATCATACTAGCTTAAATCCTTCAGCCAAACTCTACTACTACTATTGTTTCAGTTCGATCAGTGCGAAAAAGAGGAAAATGTGTAACAACTTCAATATAAAAAGGAGCGCACAATATGGAATGGATTCACGAATTATTTCAGCAATATGGGTATTATGTAGTACTTATTGGATTACTTTTAGAATATATTGCTCTTCCGTTTCCAGGAGAGCCAACATTAGCCTATGCAGGATTCTTATCACATCAAGGTGATTTGAATTTACCAATTTTAATTATTTTATCCTTTATCGGGACAAGTGTAGGTATGACATTCCAATACTTTTTAGGAAATAAACTGGGCATGCCTTTCATTCAGAAATACGGAAAATATGTGTTTTTAACAGAACGAAAAATTAATTTAACGAAAATGTGGTTTGATAAATACGGATATTTTCTAATCTTTATCGCCTTTTTCATTCCAGGCGTCCGCCACTTTACAGGATACTTTGCAGGAATTATCAACTTACCGTTTCGCCGCTTTGCGATGACAATTTATTCAGGCGCCCTATTTTGGGTATCCTTCTTCTTAATCGGTGGTTACTGGTTAGGGGAAAACTTAGAAGATATATTCATCGTACTTGAACAACACATTTGGAAAATTATCTTCGGTATTATTATCATTACGCTAATCACCCGATTTCGCAAAAAAATAAAGCATGTATTTATAAAAAATCTAAATTAAAACGAGTAGCATGTTATTAAAATCGTTCATCCCCCACTGATTATCAGCCCGCACCAATCGGGCTTTTACGGGCCCACCTAACTTCCTCGCATTCACCGAATTTCGAGGTGGGAGTCTTACTGCCCGTTAATGCGGGATAAAAAAAGCGGAGACCCATAGTCTCCGCTTTTTCACATACATTTGGTTTCCGAACTAACTCTCACGTTCATTAATTTTTTTTACGTCTAAACAACATCGCTCCAAAAATTAATGCGAACATACCTGCCATAATAGAAGTAGATTCAGTTGATGCTCCCCCTGTTTGAGGAAGTAACTTTGATTGCTTATTATTTTCTTTACTAGATGGTACTTCAGATTTATTTTGTACCTCTTGTTTGCTTTGTACTTCTACTTTATCTTGTACATTTTGTTTGTTTGATACTACCGGTTGCTCTTTTACCTCTGGTTTTTCTAACACATTTGGCTCTTCTGTCACCTTTGGTGTTTCCGGTTTTAATGACTCTTCGATTTCTTTTGTTGTTTCTTCTTTATTTTCTTCTTGTTCTGGTGTTACTAAGACTTCCGATTTGTCTGTTACCTCTGGCTTCTCTAACACATTTGGTTCCTCTGTCACCTTTGGTGTTTCCGGTTTTATTGACTCTTCGATTTCTTCTGTTGTTTCTTCTTTATTTTCTTCTTCCTCTGGTGTTACCAAGATCTCCGGTTTTTCTGTTACCTCTGGCTTCTCTAACTCATTCGGCTCTTCTGTCACCTTTGGTGTTTCCGGTTTTATTGACTCTTCGATTTCTTCTGTTGTTTCTTCTTTATTTTCTTCTTCCTCTGGTGTTACTAAGATTTCCGGTTTTTCTGTTACCTCTGGTTTCTCTAACACATTCGGCTCTTCTGTTACCTTTGGTGTTTCCGGTTTTAATGGATCTTCGATTTCTTTTACTGTTTCTTCTTTATTTTCTTCTTCCTCTGGTGTTACTAAGATTTCCGGTTTTTCTGTTACCTCTGGTTTCTCTAACACATTCGGCTCTTCTGTTACCTTTGGTGTTTCCGGTTTTAATGGATCTTCGATTTCTTTTGTTGTTTCTTCTTTATTTTCTTCTTGTTCTGGTGTTACTAAGATTTCCGGCTTGTCTGTTACCTCTGGTTTCTCTAATACATTTGGCTCTTCTGTCACCTTTGGTGTTTCCGGTTTTAATGACTCTTCGATTTCTTTTGTTGTTTCTTCTTTATTTTCTTCTTGTTCTGGTGTTACCAAGATCTCCGGTTTGTTTGTTACCTCTGGCTTCTCTAATACATTCGGCTCTTCTGTCACCTTTGGTGTTTCCGGTTTTAATGACTCTTCGATTTCTTTTGTTGTTTCTTCTTTATTTTCTTCTTGTTCTGGTGTTACCAAAATCTCCGGTTTGTTTGTTACCTCTGGTTTCTCTAGCACATTTGGCTCTTCTGTTACCTTTGGCTCTTCCGGTTTTATTGATTCTTCGATTTCTTTTGTTGTTTCTTCTTTATTTTCTTCTTGTTCTGGTGTTACCAAAATCTCCGGTTTGTTTGTTACCTCTGGTTTCTCTAGCACATTTGGCTCTTCTGTTACCTTTGGCTCTTCCGGTTTTATTGATTCTTCGATTTCTTTTGTTGTTTCTTCTTTATTTTCTTCTTGTTCTGGTGTTACCAAGATCTCCGGTTTGTTTGTTACCTCTGGCTTCTCTAATACAGTTGGTTCCTCTGTCACCTTTGGTGTTTCCGGTTTTAATGACTCTTCGATTTCTTCTGTTGTTTCTTCTTTATTTTCTTCTTCTGGTTTTACCCAGATTTCCGGTTTGTCTGTTACCTCTGGTTTCTCTAACTTATTCGGCTCTTCTGTCACCTTTGGTTCTTCCGGTTTTGATGGGTCTTCCATCTCTTCTGTTGTTTCTTCTTTATTTGGCTCTTCTACTTCTGTTGCTTCCTGTATCTTTATATTTGTAATATCATATCCGTTAACTTTCGGTTGATATCCTGATACTGGTTGTTCTTTCACTTCGTACTTATGAGCTTTTCCTTCATTATCAACTGCTGGTAACTTTTCAAACTCATATTTCCAACCATTTGCTGCAGTAACTTCTTTCGTTGCAATAACTTTACCATTTTGCAGTAAATCTACTTTAATTGTTTTTGGGCGATCGTTTACTTTGTCGCCTTCCCACGTTTTCGTTCCCGTAACTGATGTAGTTTTCAACTTATTTGGAACCATAAGTTTTATTCCGTTTACAGCATCCTTCTTAATTGTAAAAGGAATTTTTGCTTTCGGATCAAACTCTACGTAGTTCGGAGCAGCAATTTCTTGTACATAGTAATTACCTGGAGCAAGATTTGGTGCCTCAACTACTCCGTCTTGATTTGTTGTATAGGAATCACCAATTTGCTGACCTGACTCTGTGTACAATTTAAAAGAAACACCTGGGATAACTTTCCCTTCGTTTCCTTCAATATGCTTAACAATTTGCAGTGTTCCTTTCGCAGGTAAATCCCCTTCAGCTTCGCCACCAAATGATATATTTTTAACCTTTACACTATTAGATTCAGAAGTAGGTTTCTCATATAAAATTTGATAATCAAGTTTATAGTCATTTTGTAGAAATTCTAATTTTTTCCCACTCTCAGTTATAGTTGATGTATAGGCAACAGTAAATGAAGTGGCGTTCCCCATATGTCTATAAACTACAACTTCAAATGAGTTATCACTAGTAAACTTAATATATCCATAGCCTCGGTCTTGAAATTGCTTAAGAGACAAATACTCTTTATTATTGATAGTAATAGTAAAGCTATCCTTATTTAGCATTTGTCCTTCTTGTAAAGTATCTTTCAAAATAATATTGTCATGTAAATATTGTTTCTTTAAATTTATATTTAAAAACCAACGTACTTCATTACTTTTGTCTGGCTGAATATCACCAGATTTATAGAAAAAGATTCCCGGTTCTTTCCCGTCCCCTTTTGAATGAGTAATTCTAACCGTTTGTTTTTCTAAATCTGTCCCTAAATTCGTTTGGACATCTTTCGTTTTTCCTGCTTCTACATTTGTACCTTGAACAGTGAAATTAAAGTTCCCTCTAATATTTTCAAGCTTCTCTACTGCATCATTAAATGTACAAACTACATTATTTGCATTGATCTGGCACGTACCAAAAACACGTCCTGAATCATCCTTTAATGCAATTGTGCCACTATAGCCCTTTAATTCTGGCGGGAGCGCTAACGTTAATGTATCACCAGATTTCATCTCTTTTCCAGGTTTTTCACTAAAGTTTACACGTATGCTAGTCTGTTCCCCATAATTTAATGTTGTTTTTTCGATTGCAAAACTATCAACAAATCCTGCTGTGTTTAATTCTTGAGCATGCCCTATGATAGGTGTAAAAACTTGTCCAATAATAACAGTAAAAATAAAACAAATTACAGATATTCTTTTTAAATATGTACTCATAATGCCTCCATCTTTAATTATCACATTTTTTTATTGTGAAATCCTTTCCACCCTAAACCACCTTTAAAAAGGGTACAACTAAAGAATATTTGCAGCATCAAACTATCTTTAATCATGCAAAACAAATTCGTAAACAACACGATTCATTAACCATATTGTTCCTTTCTACTTCTTGTTTTGGCAGCCAACAATAAATATTAGTACTAATAAAAATACATTACAAGACTGTTTATTTACATATTAATTTGTTACTATATTCATGCTAGCAAAATATACTAAATGACCAATTCATCCATAAAGTCATCTGATGACTGACCATTTTCCTCTTTCAAACATTATCCATTACAATTCTCCTCTAATAACTTTATTCCACTAGTAATGAAGTACAAACATATCCCAAAATTACATACTAACATTTACTATTTTAATATTCCTCATCCATTTCAAAACTCAACCTATTTAAAACGGATAATATGATTTTAAAATCAAATCATTAAGAAAAAATATATTCTACTATAATAATAAGAAGTAATTATATAGAAGGTACATACAAATTTTTCAGCTTGCTATCTCCTCATTTTTAATAATTTCACAATAATAAGGCTACCTTTCCTTATTAAGAAAGATAGCCTTATTTGTATAGACGACTGCTCTACTCTTTATTTCTTCGCACCTTTTAACGACTCTCTTAGCACAAATTTTTGTAATTTTCCGCTCGCATTACGAGGAAGTTCATCTACAAATAAGTAATGACGCGGACGTTTATAATCTGCTAATTCATCACTTTCTTTGCAATACATTTCTAAATCAGTTTCTGAAATATTTTCATCTTTCTTTACAACGACCGCAACGACACGTTCTCCCCATAGTTCATCTGGCTCACCAAGTACCGCAACATCTAATACACCAGGGTGACTATGAAGGAAATCTTCAACTTCACGAGGATAAATATTTACACCACCGCTAATTACCATATCATCAACGCGGTCTGCAACGAATAAATAACCGTCTTTATCGAAGTAGCCTAAATCACCAGAATGATACCAGCCTTTATACATCGATTTTGCATTTGCTTCTTCTCGGTTATGATATCCAGCCATCATAGTCGGGCCGCGTAAAATAATTTCCCCTACTTCATAAGGGGGCAACATATCATCTGGCTCTGCTGGTCCATCTTCGTTCGGTTTAACAATTCGAATTTCATGGCTAAAGCACGGCGTTCCTGCTGAACCAGCTTTCGTAATTTGATCCTCTTCTACGAGAAACGCAACAACCGGTCCCATTTCTGTCATTCCGTAAATTTGGACAAGATCAATATAAAGACGCTCTTTACATTCCTTCACTAAAGCTGGTGCCATTGCAGCCCCGCCATATACACCAATCTTCATCGAAGTTAAATCATACTTAGTTAGATCTTTTTGCAGTAACATATTCCACATCGTTGGTGCTGCAAAAAACGTCGTAATCTTCTCTTCTTGAATGGTATGTAATACTCTATCCGTATCAAAATGATGTAAAATAACATTCTTTCCGCCAACTTGAATGCGCGGTATGATTCCAGCGTTTAACTCGCCGCAATGATATAAAGGCGCTACCACAAGACCGGCGCTATCCCTGTTATATTTTATGAAATACGTACAAATCATACTATGCTCAGCCATATCACGATGGCGATGTAGTACGCCTTTCGGATGACCCGTCGTACCACTCGTATAAAGCATAGAGCAATAATCCATTTCATCGACTACAATATCTACTTTTTCGGCTGATGCTTCATTTACTTTTTCATGGTAGGAACTAGCATAAGAAGGTGCATCGTCTTCTACATACCAAAAAGACGAATTTGGAAAATCTCGTTCAATCATAGTAACTGTTGATTCAACTGCTTTTTCAAAGACAACTACTTTCGAGGCTGCATCTTGGAGGATATATGATAATTCTTTTGCTTTTAAGCGGAAATTAATTGGATTGAAGACCGCCCCAATTTTGGCACAGGCTAAGTAAACGTTTACAAATTCACGACAGTTATATAAGTAAACAGATACACAATCTCCCTTTCTTACTCCTTCTTTCAATAGAGCTTGCGCCGTTTTATTTATTTGCTCATCCCACTGTTTATATGTCCAGCGAATATTTTTTTCTGGTTCTACTAACGCCTCTTTATTCGGATACTTGCCAACTGCCAAATCAAAAATTCTCCCTATCGTCATGTACATGCCAACAATTCCCCCCTTTTCTCTTCCATAAATCTATCATTTCGTCTATAAGTAGACATTGTCCTCTAATGATCTGACTAATTTTTCTGATTATTATCGACATAGTTTTACAAAAAGGACCGTTTGATGGTAAATGAAATTATATCGGCGATTTTTTGAATATATCGAACGCAACTTGAAATATATCGGCGATTTTTAAAATATATCGAACGCAACTCAATTTATATCAGCGATTTTTCGAATATATCGACTTACCGACAAAAACTGACAATATAAAAAGAGGCTGTTCCAAATCGGAACAACCCCCTTCTTCTTAAACGAATAGCTCTTCTAAAATTTTCAGTTTATCTTCTGTATATTTCACGAAGCCATCGTTATATGATTTTGGATCTTTCGGATTCGCAAAGTGTGTAATTGCTCCTGTTTGTGGGTGAACAAATTTACTTGATGCGCCGCAACCAAGTCCGATAATCGATTGTACTTCTTCCATAATAACAATATTGTAGATACTTTCTTGCGTCGGTATTGCATAACCAACGTTTTCTAAGTTACCTAAAATATTTTTTTGACGATATAAATAGTATGGTACGTAATTGTGGTTCTTCGTCCACTCTTCCGCCTCATGCATCATCGCAGTAATTTCTTCGCGACCTGCTACTTGATATTTACGTTTGTTTTGCGTCATTTCAGAAGCACGTTTAAATGATAACGTATGAACTGTTAACGATTCTGGCATTAACTTTTCTGTTTCATCTAACGTATGCTTAAAGATGTCTAATCCTTCACCAGGAAGACCAATAATTAAATCCATATTAATATTGTTCATTCCCATTTCACGTGCTAAATGATACTTCTCAATCGTTTCTTCTACAGTGTGATGACGTCCAATTGCCTTTAGTGTCTCTTGATGGTATGACTGCGGATTAATACTAATACGGTCAATGTTCCATTTATTTAACACTTCTAGCTTTGCTGGTGTGATCGTATCTGGGCGACCTGCCTCAACTGTTACTTCACGTACATCTTTTACACCTGGGAACGCTTCGTACATTTCTTCATACAGCATATCCATCTCTTCTGCTGTAATACTCGTCGGTGTACCACCGCCGTAATAAATCGTCGTAACTGTAACACCTTTTTCTTTTAAAAACTTACCAATTTCACGAACTTCATAATGTAACCCGCCTAAGAACGAATCAACTGATCCTTGGCGTCCGTTAATTGCATAAGCCGGGAACGTACAGTACGCACATTTTGTAGGACAAAACGGAATACCGATGTAAATACTTACTTCTTCTTTCAAACGGTATAAATCTGGAATAACCGCTAATTGGCAATCAACAATACGCTGAAGAAGTTCAATTTTCTCTTCATGAATTAAATAACTTTCACGAAGTTCTTTATGCGCTTCTTCTTTTGACATACCATTTTGAAGCAGTTTGTGAAGAAGCTTCGTTGGGCGTACCCCTGTTAAAATTCCCCAGCTCTGTTCAAGTCCAGTTAGCTGTTGAAGTACAGAAAGATATACGTAAGAAACAACATGTTTCACTTGCTTCATACGTTCTTTTTCTTCTGTGAAAGCAGATAAATCTTTAGAGAATGTTTCTTCATATACATTTCCAGTCGCAACATCTGTTAAACGAGCCGATGCTGTCACATTACCTTCTATCTGTATATCAACGATAAGATTTGCTTCTTCTTTCTCAAACCCTATCGTGCTCTCTTCAAAAAATAAACCGCCAATATTTTGTAGCGGACGTAAAAAACGATCGTCTTGTAACGTTTTAATTGAAATTAACAACATTATCACCTTTTCATTTGCAAACTCTCTTTAGTTTACTTGAAGGGCGTTTGCAGGTCAATACAGAAGGTTTTACCTTATTTCTTCTATTAAAAACTTAAAGGCATAAGAAATAACATTTCTCTTATGCCTTTTATAAACCTATTAGCTATTTTTAATCATAAATCTTAAACGTATTCCTAATAACATAAGAATTACACCTATAAATGGAAGGTAATTCGTATTATGCCCTGTAGCTGGAAGTTTTTGATTATTAGAAACGCCTTGTTCTTTTTCTGGTAAGTTAGGCTTTCCTACTTCTTCACTTGAAGTTTCTGTTCCTTCGCCTGGGCTTTCTGTTTCTTCACCTGGCTTTTCTGTTTCTCCACCTGGCTTTTCCGTTCCTTCACCTGGCTTTTCTGTTTCTCCACCTGGCTTTTCCGTTCCTTCACCTGGTGTTCCTGTTTCTCCACCTGGTGTTTCTGTCTCTCCACCTGGTGTTTCTGTTTCTCCACCTGGTGTTTCTGTCTCTCCACCTGGTGTTTCTGTTTCTCCACCTGGTGTTTCTGTCTCTCCACCCGGTGTTTCTGTTTCTCCACCTGGGTTCTCTGGACCTTTTCCTGTTTCTTTTTCATTTGTAATTTGAAGATTTCTAACTTCTATTTTCTCATTAGAAATCTTAAATTTAGTTTCCTTATCAGATAATTTATATCCTTCTGGTGCCTGAACTTCTTTTAAAATGTAATCTCCTGGTTCTAGCTTCTTAGAAATTGCTTTACCGTTTTTATTTGTTGTTAATGTGTCTATTTTTGTTCCGTCTTTCCAAATTTCAAACACTGCGCCCGCTAATGTTTTATCTGTATCATTAGCATCTATCTTTGTAATTTCTACTTGGCCTGTAATTTTTTCTTTCACTTTTTCATTCAATACTTCTTGTTTTGCTACTTCATTTGCTACAACATTTACTTTTACTGTAACTTCTACCGCTTTGTAGCCTTCTGGCGCTTTCGTTTCTTCTAACGTGTACTTTCCTGGCACTAAGTTTTCGAATGTAACAACACCATCTTTATTTGTTGTCTTCGCCTCTCCAACTACTTGACCATTTTCATTCTTTAATTTAAATTCTGCATCTTCTAGAACTTTTCCACTCTCTGCATCCTTTTTGATTACTTGTAAGCTTCCTAGTTCTTTCGTATTTTTAACTGTTACTGGTACTACTCTGTTCGCTTCAACAGTAACTTCAATTTCTTCTTTTAGTAATTTATATCCTTGTGGTGCTTTCGTTTCTTTTAACGTGTATTTTCCTGGTTCTAATTTTCCAGAGATGACTTTACCTGTTTTATCTGTTTGTAACGTCTCTACTTTCTTACCATCTTTATACACTTCAAATTCTGCGTCTGATAAAAGCTTCGTTTTATCGTTTGCATCTACTTTTACGATTTCAAATTGACCAAGGCTCTTACTATTCGTTACTTTTACATCAATAACTTTTTCACCGTCTACTGTTACATGAATTACTTGTTTTGTTAACTCATAACCTTCTGGTGCTTTTGTTTCTTCTAACGTATACTCACCCGGTACTAGTCCTTCTACTTTAACCGTTCCAGACTTATCTGTTGTAATTTTTTCTTTTACAACATTTCCTTTAGCATCTTTCAATGTAAATACTGCGCCTGCTAAACGTTTCGCTTGATCTTTGTCATCTGTTTTAATAATTTGTAGAGAGCCCAAGAGTTTTTCATTTTCTGCCTCTACTTTTACTACTTCTTTCTCATTTTGAATTGTTACTTTCCATTCTTTATTTGAAATCTTGTAACCTGCTGGTGCTTTCGTTTCTTTCACTGTGTATTCACCTAATGGTAATTTCGGTGACATCGCTTTTCCACTCTCATTAGTTTTCAACTCTGCTACCTTTTTACCATCTTTATACACAGTAAATTCTGCATCTGATAATAGCTTTGTTTTATCTTTCGCATCTACTTTTACGATTTCAAATTGACCCAGAACTTTTTCGTTCATTACTTCTTGTTTTACTACTTCATTCGCTACAACATTTACTTCCACTTTTAATTCTACCGCTTTGTAGCCTTCCGGCGCTTTCGTTTCTTCTAACGTGTACTTACCTGGCACTAAGTTTTCGAATGTCACAACACCATCTTTATCTGTTGTTTTCGCTTCTCCAACTACTTGACCAGTTTCGTTTTTCAGTCTGAATTCTGCGCCTTCTAGAACTTTTCCACTCTCTGCATCCTTTTTGATTACTTGTAAGCTTCCTAGTTCTTTCGCATTTTCTACTTGTACTTGTACTACTTTGTTTGCTTCCACAACGACTTCAATTTCTTCTTTTAGTAATTTATATCCTTGTGGTGCTTTCGTTTCTTTTAATGTGTATTTTCCTGGTTCTAATTTCTTAGAGATTACTTTACCTGTTTTATCTGTTCGTAATGTATCTATTTTTTTACCATCTTTATACACTTCAAACTCTGCGTCCGATAATAGCTTCGTTTTATCATTCGCATCTACTTTTACGATTTCAAATTGACCTGTTACTTTTTCAACGATCTTTTTATTCAACACATCTACAGTAACTACTTTATTAGCCTCTACATCAACACGAACTGAGCTAGATGATAGTTCATAACCTTTTGGTGCTTCAACTTCTTTTAATGTATATGTTCCAACTGGAAGTTGTTTTGATAAAGCTGCACCTTTACCATCTGTAATAATTGTTTCAACAACATTTCCATCTTTATCTATAACATCAAATTTTGCACCTGGTAGAAGTTGACCAGATTCACTATCTTTTTTCAATAATTTAAATTGGCCATTCTCTACTTTTTTCGTATTCTTCATAACAATTTTAATTACGTTTGTACTATCAATTGTTACTTTTACTGGTGTATCAACTTTTATATATCCTTCTGGTGCACTTATTTCTTTTACAAAATAGTCACCAAGTGGTAAATCCTTGACTTCAGCAATACCCTTTTCATTCGTTGTAACAGTAGCCACAACATTATTATCTTTGTCTATAACATCAAACTTTGCGTCTTTTAAAACAATATTTTCATCATTTGCATCAACTTTTTTAATTTGTAAGTTTCCTTTTTCAACTACTGGCTTATTCCACTTTGGCCAATTAAATTTAAAGTTATGAACCTCAAATCCATCTCTTTGGTGTAATCCTCCAACATAGGCTTGTCCGTTAATAGAACCACCTTTTGTCTCTACAACAGCATTAGGCGCAAACACACTACCTACTACACCATAACCTTTAGTTGTTATCTTTGTAGCATTAGGGAACACCCAAATGACTTTACTAGCTAACTCAGTAAAAGCTGAATTAGGGTCATATGCTTGAGATGTATTAATTAAGTCTGTTGCCATCCCAGTATTTCTCGTATCGTACAAAATTGCACCGCTACCAAAATTCACTTCTTCTGCGT
The DNA here is from genome assembly GCF_042136375.2 of Bacillus altaicus. Taxonomy (NCBI): domain Bacteria; kingdom Bacillati; phylum Bacillota; class Bacilli; order Caryophanales; family Bacillaceae; genus Bacillus; species Bacillus altaicus. The sequence continues at coordinate 4,548,854 of NZ_CM143394.1, forward strand.
CTGAATAAATAACAATAAAGTCTTTGTTATTTACATTCGGAAGATAAACATCTCTTACATCAAATATTTTCTTTCCTGTTAAGCCTGAAGAAACGTAAATATTAGGGTTGTTTACATCTTCACCGATTCCAAAGCTCATATTAAGTTTTGGCTTATCAGTTTGCAATTGACCCGCATCCCCAATTACACCATCAACGTCTTTTCTAAATTCTTTAAATTTAGCATCAATCTCTGCTTGCTCTTTATAAGAGATACGGTCATATGATGATTTCATTACGCCTTCTGGGTCACCATCTTTTGTCATTGCCACTGTTCCATCTTGGATAATTACTTGTCCTGCTCCCGCTTTCGTAAATTGACCACCTAGTAATAATGATGGATATCCTTCATCTTTCCATGTTGCTCCAGCTAAGTTGTTTGCTCCAGTTGCAGCCGCTAAGACTGTATAACTTGATGCATTCATATTTTTTTGAATAGCCATCGCACCCTCAATATCCGCACTCGTTGCACTATGATCTCCAAAAATGATGGCGTTGTAATAAGATACATCGCCTAAACCTTTTAATTCTGTTGTAGCTGCCTCTGCTTTAATTGGTAAATGGATTAAAAAATTCATACATATTAGTAATACAACTATAAAACTACTACTTATTTTTTTAAATTTTTGACTAAATGATTTCCTCAAGAAATTCATTCCCCCTTTTAAACTTCCTAAAACAACAAAAGAAGCACATTTCATATGTACTAAAACTTATTCACATTAATTTAAAACAATCCATTTAAATAAAAAGAAGATGCTCTACAGATTTTTAAGTTTATCACAAATCATTTTTTGGATAGTGCTTGAATAAAAAATACGAAACTAAACATATAGGAGCTAAAACAACTCGAAGGATATTTCACATGGTGAACTACGTGGCAACACCCTTCACTCTACAATAGTTTGCTAAAGTAATCAAGTGAATTGTATTGATTTAACACACAATTCACTATTTAGGCACTCTCATTTCCCTATAAATATATATTTACAAACAAAGAAACGTAGCGAAAATGCTACGTTTCTTTGTTCATCGTTTCGGTGTATGTTTATGATTCTTTAAAAAAGGAAGCGGGAATTGCTTACGAAAATGCTCTTTAATCATATACTCTACGCCGTTCTCAGTATTAGAACGTGTAATCCAGTCTGCGGCTTGCTTTAACTCTACAGGAGCGTTCCCCATTGCTACCCCAAGGCCAACATTTTCAATTACCTCTAAGTCTTCTATGCTATCTCCAATCGCAACCATTTCACTAAGGTTAATATTTAAATGCTCCCCAAGTAATTGTAAACCGCGTAGTTTTGATACATTTTGAGGGAGAATTTCTATATGCCTCGCATCACACTCGATGTACTCTACATCTTGAAATGCCTTTCTTAACGTATTCATCCCTCTTTCTTTTTCACCTTTCGTATGGAAAACGATATCAATTTTTGGTGCAGCTACTGGATGATCCCGCAGTGCATCCCCTAGCGAATCTACAAATTGAACCGGATAAAATAATGGATCTGCGCTTGATAACACAGTACGCGCAATTAAGTTTGGTGTATTTCTCTCACGATTCCCAATTGAATATCTTTCATGAGAAATGCGAACATTACAATCAAAATGCTCTAACACTTGCACAATATTAAAGGTTTTCTCTTCAGATAATCTCCTTTGAGCGAACGGCTTATCTAACGTTGCTGAAATGAAAGCTCCACCGTGTGTAACTAATATAGAATCTAATTTTAACGCCTTCGCTATTTTATGAGCAGATTGAAAATTACGATTCGTAAATAATGTAACGTATACATCTTTTCTTTTCACAAAGTCAATTGTCTCCCGTAACCCTTTAGCAATTTTTCCGTTGTTGTATAGTAGTGTCCCATCTATATTAAGAGCTAGTAAGCGATAAATCATGTCGCACTCCCCCTCTTCGCTGTTGTACTCTATCCATAATTTATGAAATAAATGTAGTAAATAGAACGAGTTAGAATTACTACTGTAAATTTGGTTTACTATATACATATACGACGGGCAAAGGAGATAGTACAATGCAGGCACCACCTTCTTTTTATGAAGGCGATACGTTAGAGGTCGCAAAGAAGTTACTCGGACATAAACTCGTTCATATTGTAGACGGCATAAAGCGAAGCGGAATTATTGTAGAAGTAGAAGCATACAAAGGTCCAGATGATAAGGCCGCTCATAGTTACGGAGGAAGACGGACTAATCGAACAGAAGTAATGTTCGGCGCACCAGGACATGCTTACGTATATTTAATTTACGGTATGTATCATTGCTTTAACGTAATTACAGCATCAATCGGCACCCCGCAAGGAGTTCTTATTCGTGCTCTTGAACCTGTAGACGGAATCGAAGACATGACACTAGCGCGCTACAACAAAACTGACATTACGAAAGCTCAGTATAAAAACTTAACAAATGGCCCCGGAAAACTATGCCGCGCACTCGGAATCACTTTAGAAGAGCGCGGCGTATCACTTCAAAATGATACGTTACATATTGAATTAGTTCCTGAAGAAGGCCATTTATCATCCACACATAACATACTAGCTGGTCCTCGTATTAATATTGATTATGCAGAAGAAGCCGTTCACTATCCATGGCGGTTTTATTATGAAAAGCATCCGTTTGTTTCAAAGTAAAGGAACTATCCTATAAGTTGGTTTCACTGACTTATAGGATAGCTCTTTTTTTGCATAAAAAAATCGCCCCACCCTGTATATTTACAAACGATCAAACCAATAGAAATACGAAGGCGGTTTCGTATTTCATCACACATCGAAAAGCCGAAATCCGGGATTGGATTTCGGTTTTGTATATATAGAAGGAACCATTTTCTCTCCAAAATTCCCAAATGCAGTTCACCTCCGAAGAGGAACCTAAAAAAATATTAATTTTTTTATGAATTTTTTAATGCATTGTAATTATCTAAATTGAATTTCGACATAATGAAAGTTCCTGTTGGAGTTAAAAGTTGAGAAATAGATTGTATGACATGAGGTAATTGCGCTGGCTCAATAGGATGTGATAGTAGAATGTACTGGAATTTTTCATCTGTAAATAACTCGTGTAACTTGTCATACTCACTAGAAGTTGTAGGACCTACCCTATTTGCAAGAGCTGCCGCTTTTTCATTAACTTCTGCACCGAATATGGAAACTGCCGGGTAACGCCTTTTCATTTCTAATAAAGTTGCACCACATCCAGCTCCTATATGAAGAATATTTACTTGATCAGGCGCAAATCGATCGACAATTGCTAGTAAATCATAATGAATGTATAAACTTTCACCATAAAATCCCCATTTTTCATACAATTTTATATTATTTGCATGTAAAACTATGGAAAAGTTAACACTGTCTTCTCTCCATGATACACTTCCATAGTGATGAATAAATGTATCTTTACATAAATACAATTTATATCCCTTTTCAAAAATTCTTAACGACAAATCATCATCTTCATAATTCCCCGGTGTAAATCGTTCATCTAATACTCCAACTTCATCTAACACTGATTTTTTTATAAGCATACAAAATCCTATTAATTTCATACGTTCTTCCCATTTATTTTTATCACTTTGATTATATAAAGTTGCAAAATTCTGCATCCCTTGAATATCCTTATAAAAGGTTGGTATAGCAGTATAGTAAGCAGCATTATTCGTTACGGGCCCTACAGCTCCAGTATCTTCGTTTTCATACAAACACCGAATTAAGTTTCTTAACCAATTTTTAGTTACGACCACATCATTATTTAACAATAGAATATTATCACCTTTTGCCTCTTTAATTCCCTGGTTGCATCCCTTTGGAAAACCCATATTTTCCGCATTTTCCACTAGTATAATATCCGATTGTTTTTGTAACCATTCTACAGTACCGTCTGTTGATGCATTATCCACAACTATTAACTCATACTCTTGTTCCACTGTATACGTTCTAATACTTTGGATACATTCTTTTGTGTATTGTAATTGATTATGAGTTAATATAATTATACTTGTGAGCATGAATCAGACTCCTCTCAGCAACCGAAATAATTATCTAGTATTATTAAATACTATTTTTTGAATAAACCATCAAAATATTTTCTATTATATTCAATACTTGGATTATTAGGTATGAACTGTGCAGCTTGTTCGTTGTGATAAATTGCCTTTTCATATTCTTTTATTCGATCATAACAAATACATAGTTGAATATGCGGCAACCATGTATGACACTCTTCCCGGACAAATGGAGAATCTTTTGACCTTGGTCCGTCAATTGCGGCATGGTACCAATATATTGCTTTGGCATATTCACTTTGTTGCAAAAATACACGTCCTAAGTGGCAACAAAGTTCTCCTCTAGGTGTGTCATACATAAATGATTGTAAACACGAATGTATAGATTTTTTTAAGTCCCCCAACTCTAAGTAACATTCGGCTCTTTTTAAACAAGCTTGAATATTATCTTCAACCCAACCCTTTTCTTCATCTAAAAACCTTGAATACCACTTAACAGCCTTATCATATAATCTGTGATCCTTACATTCATTTGCATAATAGTACACATCGCGGGGGCTAAACTCTTTTCCACTCTCAAGATGTTTTTCATATATTTTTAAATTACGATTAGTATATGCTTTTTCTTTTTTATGACTTACCCCTACATCACTATTTATAAGATTTCCATACACCTCTAAATATTCATGAACAAATCCATACCATTGAAAATTTTTACTTCTGTTGACTAATCGATATCTCCTTAAAGAATGCGTTGGATTTCCTTCTATATCAAAAGTTAAATAATATTTCATAGATACTGCATCCGTACTACGATCTAATGTATGTTTTAACTGTAGCAATTTCTTTCCATCATCCGTACCTATTATGTCATCTGCGTCTAGCCAAAGAATATATTCTTTTGTAGCTTTAGAAAATGCAAAATTTCGTGCCGCTGAAAAATCTTCAATCCATTGAAAATCATAAACTTTCGCATCGTACTTCTTCACAATCTCTTTTGTAGCATCTGTTGAACCTGTATCTACAATAATAATTTCATCCACAACACTTTTGACCGATTCTAAGCATTTTGATATAGCCTGTTCTTCATCTTTTACAATCATGCATAAACTAATAGTAATTGAGTTTTCCATCATATCCCCCCTACCCTTTTGATGTATATGTTTGGAGAGAAATTTATATTTCTTTTGCTTCAAAATTGGGGTTTCATTTTACAAATTAAACATAATGAGGCCTGCAGTGAAATTAGAGAGGGGAATTTCACGAGAAGATTGCGAACCAATGATAAAAACCGAAGCCTGAACAAGACTTCGGTTCTTTATATAGAGAATACATAATTTCGATTCCTTTTTACTCCGCACCTTCCGCGGCCGCAATATCATTCTCTAAGTTTTCTCTTGATAATTCAGCTGCCATAAAATCAGCTGTTTCAGGAAGTGCTAAATGCATATGAGCTTTTTGACAAATTTGTATCGTACAGTTTTCTACAACATAGTCGAAAACATGTCCGCCCCCGCTTCTTTCATCATCAATGTAATGTAAGTGGAAACCAGCTACACCAATACCTTGCGCGTAATCTGGTGTCCAAAATCCAGCTAGCGTACCTTCTGTATCTTTAAATGAAAAGATCGGTTGTGATTTCGTCACTTCAACGAGCGGCGTATACGGTTTTTCTTGTCTTGGAACAGTTCTCGTTCTTACTTCACGGAACGTACCATCCATTCGAATCGCATAAAATAAGTTTTTACTTGGCATTAATTCATGTAATAACGCTTCAACTTCTTCACGATTCATCGGACGCTCTACCGTATAACTCATTTCTTTTTCAAAAAACGTTACAGTCGCAAAAGGTGTTGTTTCTTCCGGTTCTACTTTTTCCGCTGAACCGTCTGAACGTAAATGATAAAATTCATTATCAAATGCAATCATTTCACCATCTAATTGATCAAATGTGCCGATGCCGAAATCACCACGTTCTTTTAGTTCCTCAAAGTTAATAACACCATCATATATACCATCTAATAGTGCAAGCATTGTAGATGTTTGATATACTTCATTATTCGTTTTCGTTCTTTTTGCATCAATATCAATTAATTGCGCAACAGTCATCTCACTCATGCCCCCATTAGTTTAATTGGTTTGGTAATAGTTTCTCGCTTAATTTAATGTTGTCACGATAGTCAATTGGAATATCAATAATGACCGGACCGTCTGCTGCTAGTGCGGATTTCAATACATCTTCCAGTTCATCTGGAGTATGAACGCGAAGACCTGTCGCACCGAAACTTTCTGCATATTTCACAATATCAACATCACCGAACTCTGTAGCTGATGTTCTACCGTATTTCATCATTTGCTGGAATGCAACCATATCATACGTACCGTCTCTCCAAACAAGATGTACAATCGGTGCATTTAAACGTACCGCTGTTTCTAATTCCATCGCTGAGAATAAGAAACCACCATCACCTGACACTGAGACTACTTTTTTACCCGGTTCTACTAAAGTAGCTGCAATTGCCCAAGGAAGTGCAACACCTAGCGTTTGCATACCGTTACTAAATAATAATCTGCGTGGTTCATAAGAACGGAAACATCTTGCCATCCAAATATAATGGGAACCGATGTCACACGTAACAGTTGTATCGTCATCAATTAAAGAGCGAAGTGTACGAATGACTTGAAGTGGATGCGTAACACATTCTGAAGCACGGTTTGGAACTTCTGCTTGCTCTGATAATTTTGCGCGTAATCGCTCTAAAACTGCTTCTGATTTCGTATTTAATACAAGCTTCGGTAATTTCTCCGCAATGCCATTTACAGTTAAAGCGATATCACCAATTAATTCACGCTCTGGTTGGTAATCATGATCGATATCCGCTTGGTGGTCATCAAGATGAATAATCATTCTGTCTCCAAGTTTATTCCAGAATTTCGGATCATACTCAATTGGGTCATAACCGATAGAAATAACAAGATCCGCTTCCTCTAGTAAAATATCACCTGGTTGGTTACGGAATAATCCAACGCGGCCGAAGAAATGCTCTTCTAACTCACGTGAAATCGCGCCAGCTGCTTGATATGTTTCAACAACAGGAAGTTCTGTATCAGCAATTAATTCACGAACCGCTTTCGTTACTTCATTCGTGCTCGCTCTCATACCGAGTAAAATAACTGGTAATTTCGCTGATTTTATTTTTTCTACTACATATGTAATCTCATGTGTGGGAGCGATTCCAAGCTGTGGCTTAGAAAGCGCACCGATAGACCCTACAGTCGTTTCCGCAGTCATAACGTCTTGCGGAAGACTTACTAAAGTTGCTCCCGGATTTGTAGAAGTCGCACTTCGAAATGCATTACTTAATGCTTCTGGCACATTATCTGGATGCTCTACTTCTACGCTATATTTTGTGATTGGTTCGAATAGTGCAGCATTATCCATAGATTGATGCGTACGTTTTAAGCGATCAGTACGCGGAACCGCACCAGCTAAAGCAACAACGGGATCACTCTCCGCATTCGCAGTAACAAGACCTGTCGCTAAATTCGATGTCCCTGGTCCTGAAGTTACAAGACATACGCCTGGTTTCCCTGTTAATCTACCAATAGCAGCTGCCATAAAAGCTGCGTTTTGTTCATGACGACAAACAATTAACTCTGGTCCTCTTTCTTGCAGTACATCAAATACAGAGTCAATCTTCGCTCCTGGAATACCGAAAACATGTGTAACACCTTGTTTAATTAAACAATCAACAACAAGATCTGCTCCTTTTGTTTTTGTCTTCACGTCGTTTGCTTTTACACCTGTACTCAAACTAATCATCCCTTTATTTCATAATGTGTGTAATAAAGATTTTTAATTTCACCTAGTTAATTAATGTGGTGAAGTATCGTTTATCATTATATTACAAATGCATTATTTTTCCAATGATATGAATTTGACAGTATTTTGACAATAAGAATAGTATGCGCTTACAAAATTTATTTATCTTAAAATATCATCCTCTAGAAATATACTTTATATTCACTCATGTTGCTTACTCTTTTATTTCTATCAGCTTGTTCAAACAGCGCACAATCTAACGAAGAAAACGATTTACAATCTATTAAAGATGTTACTATTAAAATTCCAGAAACTATATTCACTTCCTCAAAGAAAAATGAAACGATTAATGAAGATGAAATGAAACAAAGTATAAAAAGTTATTTAGATTATACCGGAGAGCTATTTGAAAACATCGTTCCACTTTCTTCAAGTATGTCTGACGAGAGTGTCACTGAATCCGATCGAGAGAAATTACAAAAAACCTTCGAAAGAAATCTATGAATTTAATTCATCGTCTACGGCACTTTCAGTAGAACTAGATCAGGAACTAGAAAAACTCGCTCAAGATGGTAACTTATTCAGGACTGATTTTTCTTTTACAAAACGCTTTGAGAAAGTTAATGGTAGAAAGCAAAAAGAAATTGAAAAGTTTTTGAAGGAAAAACATATTAGAAATGAGTATTTCAACAAGTAATGATATATGTAAAAGAGAAATTGAAAGATACATCATATATCCCCTTCAAAATAGTCACTAACACATGGCTATTTTGAAGGGGATTTTTTTGTGGAAGGACTATCAAATTTCCTACACAAAAAAAACGCCCCATACTAGGAGCGTCTTCCACTATTACGCTTGTTGTTGCGCGCTATATAATTCTTCAAGTGGCTGCATAATGATTTTGTTAACGTCAGTGATAACGATGTTTAAACGTTGCTCAGTTTCCATTAACTTTGTGATTTTAGCATCTTGTTGAATGCGAGCTACAACTTCTTGTGCTTTTTGGTTATCTTCTTCAGTGATTTCTTGGCCTTGCATCATTTTTTGTTGTAAGCCAAGTTGCATCGTACGGAACTCTTCAAATAAGTTCTTTGACTCTGCATCTCCTTGTACTGCTGCGTAGCTTGCTTTTAATGTTTGGAAATCTTCGTTTTCAGCGATTGCTTTTTGTAATTCATATGCAACATCATGAATGTTTTTTGTCATTTTATTTTTCCTCCTTTAGAAGGCTAGCACTTTTCATGCGCACTGCCTTTTACGTGCCTTTACATAGGCACCTCTTCTTACCATATCAAACTATGCAAGAGATGTGAAGAAATTTCACTTTATTTCTATGTATTCGCTTTTATTACCTAAGGAACAGAAGTAACAACCCTTGCATAAGTCCAATCATTCCGCCTAATAATGCACCTAAATACGTAATCATTTTCAACTCATTTTTTGTAATGGACAATACGAGATCTTCTAGTCTCTCTGTTGAAAATGTAGATACTTCTTGCTGGACAATTTCCGCAAGGTGTAGATTGTTTAGTATGCTCGCTACATTTTCTGTTCCCCACTTCAAGCCTTTCGTTACTGCACTTGGAACTACTTTTTCAATAACTGTTTCTCGAACTGGTTCACATACTTGCTGCACAGACTGATTTAAAAATCTACTCACCGTTTCCTTTACTTTAACAGCTGACAATATGGAACTCACAATCATTTCTTTCTCTACAAACGTTTCTAATTCTTGTACGTCTCTTCCTTTTAACTTTTCCCATTCTTTTTGCAGTACATCAGTTAAAAGCCGCTCTGTTTCGTCTTGTCCTAAAAACTTAATTACTTCCGGCTGCACACGATCCACTAAACTTACATTTCCTAAAAACATACCGACTAAATTAAGCAGCGTTCCGCGAGAAGCGAAAAAGTCATCGATCATTTTTGAAAGGCGTGCCTTTCCTTCTTCACTTTCAAAAAAGCGAATTCCTCTTTTCAAAATAAAAGATGCTACATTTGGAATCGCATTCTCTACTTTTTCATGAACAGAATGAGGTAAAGCCTGTTCCCATGTATATGTATAGTACTCTGCTAAAAATGCATGAATTTTTTCTGTAATAACATGTTCGATTTTTTGAGTCGCCTCTTCTTCTACATGTGTTAAATTCCATTTTTCTAACATATCCCGTAACGATTGTTCATTCGTAATTACTTTATCAACTTCCACTTGTGTCCAGCGAATTAAACTGGCTTGAAACTCTTCATTTGTTAATTTCTTTCCGATTCCTTCTGGTGTTAACAAATGTTCTACAACCATTTTCCCTAATTGAACAGCAAGCTCATCACGACGCTTCGGAATTAACCCTGGCGTAAATGGAACTTGAAACTTCCCAATATAAATAGGACGATGAGGACGGAATAACATTTTTATTGCTAAATGATTCGTGTACCCTCCAATAATCGCCCCGAGTCCTGTCGTTGTTAGCATATTCAACCATATATTCATCATAATCAACCTTTCACTTCTCCAAAACTATAGCATATCATCATACGGACAAAAGTATAATGGTATAAAAACGTATTTGCAATATATAGCTTCGTCTATTATGCAAACATCTTATTACTAAAGGAGTGATTTCGTTGGTTCTTGGTCTTTTAACTTCTAAATTTCATCACGAGCAAATGTATTACACCGAAATCGCTAAGCGAGCTCGTCTTTATCATAACGTCGTTGCCCAATTCACACCGTTTAGCATTGATTCAAGGACAGATCTTGTTTCTGGTCTTATTTACGATACAGATACAGGAAATTGGATAGATCAAACCTTTCCCATTCCTTCATATATATATGATCGCTGTCATTTCAAGGAGGATAAAGAATTCCAACAAGCAAAATCGATTATTCATTCATTACGCAAACGTTCCTCGACTACTTTTTTAAATAACACTCTCATTAATCCAAGTAATTTACACAATCTTTTTCTTACTAATAAACGTCTTTCCCCTTACATTCCAAAAATAAAAAAAGGAACGGTCCAAGGAATTTTCAAATTACTACTAGAAACAAGAGATATTGTTATACGTCCTCTCAATATACACTCTACTGAAAATTTATATCGAGTCACTTACAAACATAAAACATTTCATATCGATACAATAAATGAACAGCATTGTACTTCTACTCAATTCAAACGGACAGATGAATTTATATCATGGTGCAAATCGAACGTGCACTCATCCCATTATATGATCCATCCAATGTTACAACCTCCAAATCAACTATCATATCCAATTCATATTCGAACCATTATGCAAAAAAACAAAGAACAGAATTGGGAAGTACTCGGTCAATTCATACAAAAGTCTTCATTCCCAGCGCAATTTTTACTTTCAGTAACAGAGCGGTCCATGTTACATCCATTTTCCAAAATTAAATATTTGCTTTCTTCAACTGGTGTTCAATTATTGAAAGATGCTTTACATGATGTTGTAAATGAAGTGTTTAAAACACTCGATCAGTCCTATTCGTCATTATTTGAATTAGAGCTTTCTACCATTATGGATCAAAAAGGTGCCATTTGGCTTATGTACGTCAATACGATGCCGTCTTACGAAGTTTATACTAGGTACAACGACGAACTGGCTGAACAAATTTTTCATGGTCCATTAAAGTTTAGCCGATTTACACCATAACGAAAGGAGGAAATCCCCGTTGAAAGAGCACATATATACATTAAGTATTTCAGATGAGAATCCAAATAGTATTACTTTACCTTACGTTTTTTCTATTACACCACCAATTACATCCCTTTCCTTTGGCTTACGTTATATTACATGTGAGAATATTAAAATTCATTATTCATTCACTCGAGAAATCATTATTGGAGAACAAATTGCAGCTAAACTTTTACTACCGCATTCAGCAACAATCCATGCCTTCATACAAAATCAAACCATTGTTTTCGGTCCATTAATCGGGATTTTCACAACTGGCTTTAACGATGATTCTAATTCTCCTTTAGGAAATCGTTCCATCTCTCTCGGTGAGCTACTAACACCACCATTCACATTGCAGCCATTTGTATTTGTCTTTGGCATTCAACATATAAACTGGGAAGAGGAAACCATTGAAGGGTACTTCTTTCAAGAAAGCAAATGGGTAAAAAACAAAGTCCCTTTACCAAATGTCATTTACGACCGTTTACCAAATCGGCAAGCAGAAAATTACAAACCTATCGTAAGAGCAAAAAAACGATTAGAAAGCGACTATGCGATTCCGTGGTTTAATCCGGGATTTTTCAATAAATGGGAAGTGCATCAACTTTTAATGAAAGAAGATTCAATTAAACAATTCTTACCACATACAGAAGTATTTCAACATTTTGAACAAGTAGAACGACTTCTCGGTACGTATAAGTACATTTATATGAAACCAATACATGGTAGCTTCGGAAGAAATATTCATCAAATACTCTATTCTCAAACTGATAATTGCTACTATTGTCGTTATCGTGAAAATGAACAAAACAAACTAAGAAAGTATCAATCATTAGAAGCCCTTCTTAACCATGTGTTAAAAGGACATGATTTAAAAAAGTTTATCGTACAACAAGGTATCTCACTGCTCCGCTTCGAAGGGCAACCCGTCGATTTTCGCATTCACACAAATAAAAACCATTTTGGTAATTGGGTAGTCAGTGCAATCGTCGCAAAAATCGCCGGCAAAGGGAGCTTAACAACTCATGTAAATAGCGGTGGTGATACGAAATTACTTCAGGAACTGTTTCCTGATTCAACAAAGCAAGTTCAAATTGAAAATAAACTAAAACAAACAGCCTTACAAATCAGTTATGCACTCGACCAACAAGTAACCGGGAACATTGGAGAAATTGGTTTTGACATTGGTTTAGACAACGCGGAAAATCCGTGGCTATTTGAAGCAAATTCTAAACCGGGGCGAACTGTATTCCAAGATGAAAAGTTAAAAGAACAAAGTGAACTTACGCGCCAATTATTTTATGAATATGCCATCTATTTAACTGAACATTCTTTGTGCGGTCCGAAAGAAAAAACATCTCAAATCCAATCGAATACTGCACCTAACACCGGGAATATCCCGTCCCCTATGATTAACTCGCAAATACAAAAACTTCCACCTCACTCATAAGGTGGAAGTTTTCTATTTATCCCGCTATTCGCCGGGCAGTAAAACTCCCACCTCAAAATTCGGCTGGAGCAAAGAAATTAGGCGGGAGCCCTGCTGCCCGTAAACGCCCGATTGGTGAAGGCTGATAATCAGTGGGGGATGAACAAAACCCCCACTGATTAAAGTTTCACTTTATACAAACTTCACTACAACTTCCGTTTCCACATTACATACTCCGCAATAAAAAATATGATTGCAGTACTCATTTGAATTATTATGTGTTAAACCGTCTACCGCACTTAATAATTCCTGATCCATATATGCACTGTAATCATCTATGTAATCTACAGCTTTCCCATAATCTTGGAGTATTCCTTGGCAATTTTGACAAGAATATGTTTGTGATTCTAGCGCGTTGCAAAGCGGGCAAATTCCCATCGTGATTCCTCCATACGTTGTCGTTTAAAAGCCTGTAAAAAACCCTCTTTTTTTAGATAGAAGAGAGCATCTAGCCGTGCATAGGAGCGGTCAGTTCCTTTTCCTACCCCATCCCGAGTTAAAACAGAACTATTCAGTTGCTACCGTTTAATTTTCATTTTACTAAGCTGGAATTTTTCTCACTTTAATTATATTTTCGTTTAAAAGCCTCTCTTTTTTAGATGGACGAGAGCATCTAGCCGTGCATAGGAGCGGTCAGTTCCTTTTCCTACCCCATCCCGAGTTAAAACAGAACTATTCAGTTGCTACCGTTTAATTTTCATTTTACTAAGCTCGAATTTTTCTCACTTTAATTATATTTTCGTTTAAAAGCCTCTTTTTTCAGATGGGAGAGGGCATCTAGCCGTGCGTAGACGCGGTCAGTTCCTTTTCCTGCCCCATCCCGGATTAAAACAGAACTATGCAGTTGATACCGATTTAATTTTCATTTTACTAAGCTGGAATTTTTCTCACTTTAACAAATCATAAGTTGAGTAAGCCAAGCTGGTTATACAAAGAAAAAACGCATATGATTTTGCTCTTAGTTTAGCCTTCTTTCTAAAAAATACAACGATTATTCTTATTTCATAATTTACGAAATGATGAAATATTTTTTACAAAATTTACAAATTATTATTTTGTATATCTTTCTAGGTAACATCCATACTATGAGTACAAACTTAATTACCGATGGATTAGCGCCAACGGGGCGATAATCTGGTTCAAATCCAGCTAGTCCAACCAAAAAAACTTTTATAACTCTAAGGAGGATATATTCCTATGGCAAACCAAAGTTCTTACAATCAATTAGTAGTACCAGGTGCAACAGCAGCAATCGATCAAATGAAGTACGAAATCGCTCAAGAATTTGGTGTACAATTAGGAGCAGATTCTACGGCTCGCGCTAACGGTTCTGTTGGTGGAGAAATTACAAAACGTTTAGTTGCAATGGCTGAGCAAAGCCTTGGCGGATTCCAAAAATAAATATATATGGCAAAAAGGTCTCAGGGCATATGCCCTGAGACCTTCCTTAATTTACTGCAACATTTGTAAAAACTTCTTCGTTCGTTCTTCTTTTGGATTTGTAAATACATCTTCCGGTGTACCTTGTTCGACAACGACACCGCCATCCATGAAAATAACACGGTTCGCAATTTGATGAGCAAAGCGCATTTCATGCGTTACAATGACCATCGTCATTCCTTCTTTAGCAAGTTCTTTCATAACCTTTAAAACTTCTTGAACTAGCTCAGGATCAAGTGCTGACGTTGGCTCATCAAATAGTAAAACTTCAGGCTCCATCGCAAGCGCACGAGCGATTCCAACGCGCTGTTGTTGTCCACCTGATAATTGGAACGGATATAAGTCTACTTTATCCGCAAGACCAACTTTTTCAAGGACATAGTTTGCTTTTTTCTTCGCTTCTTCTTTCCCCATCTTTTTCACTGTAACGAGCCCTTCCATTACATTTTGAAGTGCTGTTAAATGAGGAAATAGATTATGTTGCTGGAATACCATACCTGTTTGCGTACGAAGATTTACAATATCTTTCTTCAATACTTTTTTAGAGAAATCGAGCTCTTTATTGCCGATGCGAATGTTACCAGCGTTCGGCGTTTCTAACACGTTGAGGCAACGTAAGAATGTCGTTTTACCCGACCCAGATGGCCCGATAATAACAACTACTTCACCCTTCTCAACTGATAAGTCTATATGTTTTAGTACGGTATTATCTCCGAAACTTTTTTGTAAATGTTGAATTGAAATCATAAAAACAAAAACTCCTTTTATGAAAGGGTTATTTTAGAGTATAACGTTCTGAACGTTTTTCTAATATTTGTTGCACGATAGATAATAAGAAGCAAATTACCCAATAAATTAGACCTGCTTCGAAATAAACAATTAAAAACTCATAGTTCATTGCCGCAATTTCCTGCGCTTTTCGGAACATTTCTGTTACTAAAATTAACGACGCTAATGACGTATCCTTCAATAAACTAATAAATGTATTCGAAAGCGGCGGAATAGATACACGCGTTGCTTGCGGTAAAATAACACGTTTTAATGCTTGCGGATATGTCATCCCAATTGTATAAGCTGCTTCCCACTGTCCTTTCGGAATAGAAAGAATAGAAGCACGAATAATTTCAGATGCATATGCACCGACATTTAATGAAAAACCAACAATTGCTGCTGTATATGGCTCAACCTCAATATTAAGAGTTGGAAGACCATAGAAAATAATAAATAACTGTACAAGAAGTGGCGTTCCGCGAATGATAGATACATAGATACGAGCAATCCATTGTAAAATACGACTACCTGAAATACGCGCGAGCGCTGTTAACGTCGCAAGTATAATACCGATAATAAATGTAATAAGCGTTAACGGAATTGTCGTAAAGACAGCTTCCTTCAGCATAGGCGAGAAGGAAGTTTGCATAATATCTATCCATGTAGACAATCGATCTGAGACAACTGCACTACTTAGAAACATTTTCACCGAACCATTTTTTCGTTATTTTGTCATACGTACCATCTTTTTTCATATCTTCTAACGCTTTATTTACTTCTTGTACAAGTTTGTCGCTACCTTTACGGAATAAGAATCCACTTTGTGATGCTTCTTTTTCTGTATCTACAATTTTAATTTTTGCATCTTTTTTCATTTCTAAATAGTTTAACACTGATAATTTATCATTGATTGTGAAATCAACGCGGCCAGAACTTAATAATTCAGCTGCTTGGCTAAATCCTTCTACACCCTCGATGTTCGCACCGTTTTTCTTAGCGATATCTGCGTAGTTACTCGTTAAAGATTGTGCTCCTTTTAATCCTTTTACATCAGCAAATGTAGCAGGCTTATCTTTATCTTTTGCGATAACTAATGCTGCTGAAGAAGAAATGTATGGACTAGAGAAGTCATATTTCTTTTGGCGATCTTCACGAATACCAACTTCGTTCGCAACCATATCGAAACGTTTTGCATCTACTCCTGCAAGTAAACTATCCCATTGTGTTTCTTTAAATACAGGTTTTACACCTAAACGTTTTGCAACTTCTTCTGCTAATTCAACGTCAAATCCAGTTAATTTATCCTTTGAATCGTGGAACGTAAATGGTGGATATGTACCTTCTGTACCAATTACAAGCTCACCGCTTTGTTTTATCTTCTGTAACGCATCTTGACTAGCTGTATCTTTTTTCTCTTCTTTGCCGCAGCCCGCTACAATCCCAATCGCTAGTGTAGTTACTGCAAGCACTGAAAATATTTTTTTCATGATAGTAGTCCTCCAAGTATTCTGATAGGAATTTAAAAACTATATTGATTGTATGCAATTTCGAACAATTTTTCAATGAAAATGTTCTTATTTAGTTTATCCTTTTTCTTCATAATCAAACAAAATGGAAAAATACCGCTACATACAAAAAATAAGTAACATTTTTTAATATAGCATTTATAAAGAAAAAGGTAAAACAATACTTACTTATTTATAAGTTTTTCTACCGGTGAAATATATTAACTTCTGAGCGGACAATACGATCAAAAAAGAACTTGCGAAAATCGCAAGTTCTTCTAAAAATTAAGCGCTCTGGTTTCCTTCCATTTGCGTTTTGTACATATCGTAATAACGCCCGCGCTTTTTCATTAATTCATCATGCGATCCTTTTTCCAAAATCGTTCCTCTATCAAGCACAATAATTTGATCAGCGCTCTTAATTGTTGAAAGGCGATGAGCGATAATAAACGTCGTTCGTCCTTTCTTCACAACTTCTAGCGCTTGTTGAATCATCGCTTCTGTTTCAGTATCAATGCTGGAAGTCGCTTCATCTAAAATTAAAATCGCCGGATCAAAAGCAAGTGCCCTAGCAAACGATATAAGCTGACGTTCTCCGGTTGAAAGTGTACTTCCTTTCTCCGTAATTTTTTCATCTATGTTGTTTGCAAACCTTTCAGCACCAACATCACGTAATGCCTTTACAATGCGATCTTTTGAAATTTTTTCATTTTCTAAGCTTACATTGGATGCCACTGTCCCGCTAAATAAAAACGGATCTTGTAGTACAATTCCCATATGTTCACGCGTTGCTTGTTTCGGCATCTCTGTTACATCGTGACCATCAATCGTAAGCTTCCCTTTTTGAAATTCATAAAACTGAAAGAGCACATTCATAATGGAACTTTTTCCTGATCCAGTATGACCGACAAGTGCCACTGTCTCCCCTTGTTTCGCTTCAAAAGAAATATTTTTTAACACTTCATCTTTTCCATTGTAAGAAAACGAAACATTATCGAATTTCACATTTCCGGTTAAGCGAGGCATACGTTCTTCTTCTACTACCTCTCCCTTTTCCTCTAACAATTCAAAGACACGCTCTGATGCAACACGCGATTGCTCTAAGTTTGCAAGTTGGTTCACCATATTCGTAATTGGCGAGAATAATCTCGTTAAATAATCGACGAAAGCATATAGTATCCCTAGAGAAAGGAGGCCAGAAGCACTTAATGAAGCACCACCGAAATACCAAATTACACCTGTAAAAGCGATGTTTCTTAATACAGACACTAAATTATGCGACGTTGCTGCATTTAAATTTAAAATTTTATTTTGATATTTAAAATAATCACCATTGAGTTCTTCAAATTCCTTCTTCGTTTCATGTTCTTGACGAAATGCTTGAATAATTGGCATCCCTTGAATCGATTCATTCACTGTTCCGTTAATATCCGATAAACGCGAACGCATTTTATGATTGTATACAGACGCATACTTTCTATACATAATCGCCCAAACAATTAAAATTGGGATGATAAGTAAGCATAGTGCCGCCAGTTTTACATCAAGTAAAAATAGTGCAGCGAAAATCCCGATAATATAGATGATACTAGAGACGAATGTCGCAAGCACTGTTACATATAAATCACGAATCGCTTCTGTATCATTCGTTACACGCGATACAATTTTCCCTGCTGGTAAATGATCGAAATAACGAATTGGCAACGTTTGAATATGGGAAAAGACGTCTTCCCTCATAATTTGAATAATTTTGTTTGCCGCCTTCTGTAAGAAGAACTGCTTTCCGTATGCAAATAATGATACGACTACTAGTAAAGCGAAATAACCACCGCCAAGTAATAGTAAACGATTTATTTCCGGTTTATAAAACGCAAATACTTCTTCTTTCGTTAAGGCTTTCGTTTTATACACTTGCACAGCCTTACCACTTTGTACTGTAAGCACATCACCCTTAACAGAACGACTTCCTTCAAGCGTTATTTTATTCGGCACAAAATAGTACTGAAAACCAACTTGAATCACTCGGACTTCTTTCCCTTTTTTCTCACCTTCTTCAAAGCGATCACTTCGCTTATACAAGGCGCCATTATATGAAACAGCATCCTCACTCTTTTCTGTTTCATACCAAGGTCTCTCTATTCCAACGATATGCTCATCAATCATCGTTTTTGCGACGAAAGGACCCGCGAGTTCTGCAATGACGAAAACAAATAGCATCGCCATCGCTGCAAAGATCGGCCCCTTCACTTTCATTGCATATTGAAACAATCGTTTTGAAACACTCATATTTTCACCCCACTATCCGCACTTTCACTTTCACCTTGTTGTCTATCGAACTGCTCTGCATACCAGCCCCCATTTCGAATGAGCGCTTCATGCGAACCTTCTTCAATAACTTCACCGTTATCCATAACGAGAATCCAATCCGCGTGCTGCACAGCTGACAAGCGATGCGTCGTTATAATCGTCGTCTTCCCGCTTCTTTCTGTTCGTATGTTTTCAATAATTGCCGCTTCCGTACGAGCATCAACAGCTGATAAAGAATCGTCCAAAATTAAAATTTCCGGATTTTGAATAACAGCCCTCGCAATCGAAATCCTTTGCTTTTGCCCACCTGATAAAGAAACACCTTTTTCCCCAACGAGCGTTTCTAAACCTTCTGGTAAAAACTCTAAATCCTTTTTAAACGCAGCTATTTCAATCGCTTTTTCAAGTTCTTCTTCAGTCGCTTCTCTGTTTCCGAATAAAATATTTTCCTTCGCTGTTTTTGAAAATAAAATGTGTTCCTGAGGTACGTACCCAATCCAGCCAAGTACGTTATCATTCGGAATTTTATCTAGCTTCACATCAGAAACTGCAATATCCCCTTCTCCAAGTGGATATTGACGAAGAAGCTGACGAACGAGCGTCGTTTTCCCGCTTCCTGTTTTCCCAACAACTCCAAGTGTCTCTCCTTGTTTTAATGAGAACGAAACATTTTTTAAATTTGTTTCAATTGATGAAGGATATGAAAAAGTAACGTTATCAAATTGAATGTAATCTGGCTCTTGTACAACCTTTGGATCTTTCGGATTCTTTACATCTGGTTCATAAGCTAACGTTTCATTTACACGATCGAGCGAAGCATTTCCTCTTTGCATAACATTAATCAATTCACCAATTGCAAACATCGGCCAAATCATCATCCCTAAATAGACGTTAAAAGAAACGAGCTCACCAAGTGTCACCTTTGATTGGAATACGAGATATGCACCGTACACTAAACCAATTAAATAACTAAGACCGACGAGCATTTTCACAGTCGGCTGGAATAATGCATCGATTCTTGCTACTCTCATATTTTTCTCGTATACGTCATCTCCTAAATGATGAAACCTTTCTTGATCAGCGTTCTCCTGTACATACGCACGAATCACGCGCACACCCGCTATTGATTCAAGCACTTTATCGTTCATATCTCCGAAGGCATCTTGTGCGACTGTAAATCGTTCATGCAATTTCTTTCCGTATCTATTCATCGCAAACGCCATAATCGGAAGCGGTATAAGCGCAGCAAATGTTAGCTGCCAACTAATTGAAAAGCCCATCATACAAACGATTGTAAGCATATATAGACTAGAATCAACGAGCGTTAATATACCAAAACCTGCTGTCATGGAAATTGCTTTTAAATCATTTGTCGCTCTCGCCATTAAATCGCCAGTACGATTTTTTTGATAAAACGTCGGTGTCATCTTAAGTAAATGCCCCATAAATTTTGAACGCATCGTTTTCTCAAGTACGAACGCACCGCCAAATAGTTGGTGCTGCCAAATGAAAGTAAGTACATATCCACCAATCGTTACCCCAAGTAAAATAAGAATATATTGCATAATCGCCTCATTCGTTAAGGCTCCTGTTTTAATATTATCAATGGTAATTCCTAACACTTTCGGAGGAATTACCTCTATCACGTTTACAATTAAAAGTACCCCAATTGCGATACTATACCTTTTCCAATGCTCCCTAAAAAACCAGCTTAACTTTAGTAATACTGAAAACAATATAACCTCTCCTTTCTCGTTCTCGTTTGATTCACATTTCTTTATCCGCTATCCAAATCCATCACATTTACATTTCGTAAGCCATACAATTTCATCACATTTTTCCACCTTCCAAACTCTGATTTTTTATAGTAACGAGGAAAATAAAGTGAAACTTTAATCAGTGGGGGTTTTGTTCATTCCCCACTGATTATTAGCCCACACCAATCGGGCGTTTACGGGCAGCCCGACTCCCGTCCCAACTTCTTTGCTCCAGCTGAATTTTGAGGTGGGAGTCTTACTGCCCGCAAATAGCGGGATAAACAAAAAAAAGCATACCGCCGCTTGACGATATGCAATAGAATGCATAAAAGCGTACGTTACGATATACGCAACGTACGCTTCTCATAAGACAAAAAGGTCCTATATATCCGCACGGGTTGCGTAATGATATGAATGTTTTCCGCCATTTAACAGAGCTAAGCCCATTACATTTACGATTACAATCATTACGCACACCCCCTTCATTTATTTTCCATTTATAATCTTACAACTTTATTGAGTATTCTGTCAATTATTTTTTTCGCTTTAGAATAAAATAATCTTTTATCACAAAAAATGAAGGTGATGCATTCTACTTATAATTCAGTTTAAAATAAGAGAATCTTCTGTAAGAAAGGGCATACAAAATAAAAAAATAATAAGAAACCGTTTTCACAAACATTTCATTTGAAAAATATTATCAAACCACCTACAATCACCTTATACTCACTCTTACAAGTTGCTATTTTAGGAGGACTAATCATGACAACTAGCAATACGTACAAATTTTATTTAAACGGAGAATGGAGAGAAAGCTCTTCTGGTCAAACAATCGACATTCCATCTCCATACTTACACGAAGTAATTGGGCAAGTACAAGCAATTACTCAAGGAGAAGTGGATGAAGCAATTGCATCTGCAAAAGAAGCTCAAAAATCATGGGCTGAAGCTTCTCTACAAGATCGCGCAAAATATTTATATAAATGGGCTGATGAGCTCGTAAATATGCAAGATGAAATTGCCGATATCATTATGAAAGAAGTCGGTAAAGGATATAAAGATGCGAAAAAAGAAGTTGTTCGTACAGCTGACTTCATTCGTTACACTATTGAAGAAGCTCTTCATATGCACGGAGAAAGCATGATGGGCGATAGCTTCCCTGGCGGAACGAAATCTAAACTTGCGATTATCCAACGCGCACCACTTGGTGTTGTATTAGCAATCGCACCATTTAACTACCCAGTAAACTTATCTGCTGCAAAACTTGCACCAGCACTTATTATGGGTAACGCTGTTATCTTCAAACCAGCAACTCAAGGTGCAATTAGCGGTGTTAAAATGGTTGAAGCACTTCATAAAGCTGGCCTTCCAAAAGGTCTTGTAAACGTAGCTACAGGACGCGGTTCTGTAATTGGTGACTACTTAGTAGAACATCCTGGTATCAATATGGTATCGTTCACAGGTGGTACAAACACAGGTAAACATTTAGCGAAAAAAGCTGCAATGATTCCACTTGTATTAGAACTTGGTGGTAAAGACCCTGGTATCGTTCGTGAAGATGCTGACTTACAAGATGCTGCAAACCATATCGTAAGCGGTGCATTCTCTTACTCTGGTCAACGTTGTACAGCTATTAAACGTGTACTTGTACACGAAAATGTAGCAGACGAGCTTGTTGGCTTATTAAAAGAGCAAGTAGCTAAATTATCAGTTGGATCTCCAGAACAAGACAGCACAATCGTCCCATTAATCGACGACAAATCTGCTGACTTCGTTCAAGGTTTAGTTGATGACGCTGTAGAAAAAGGTGCAACAATCGTTATCGGTAACAAACGTGAGCGCAACTTAATTTATCCAACATTAATCGACCACGTAACAGAAGAAATGAAAGTTGCTTGGGAAGAGCCATTCGGCCCAATCCTTCCAATCATCCGTGTTTCTTCTGACGAACAAGCGATTGAAATTGCTAACAAATCAGACTTCGGTCTGCAAGCAAGTGTCTTCACGAAAGACATTAACAAAGCGTTTGCAATTGCTAACAAAATCGACACTGGTTCTGTTCAAATTAACGGACGCACAGAGCGCGGCCCTGACCACTTCCCATTCATCGGTGTAAAAGGTTCAGGTATGGGCGCACAAGGTATTCATAAGAGCCTTGAGTCTATGACACGTGAAAAAGTAACTGTATTAAACTTAGTTTAATCTTATATGTAGAAGCTGATCTAATTTTAGATCAGCTTCTTTTTAGTTCAAAACCGTATCCATCACCAATAACGAACTCTTCCCTATAATCTGATTATTACTATATCCATTGACGTATAAAAATACATTTGTTACTCTTAAGTACGTTAATTTAATATTTAAATCCTCATTCGTATCTCGGTGAGGTAGAGGTTGCAATCATTAAAAGTATCATTTCAGGAGATGTAGTGGCATTGATGAAGGAATGAGAAAGGAATGGTTGCCGAAGTAAGACGTGCCCACCATGCGCGCTTGCTGGGTCTGCATTTAATAAGTGCAGAACTGTCACAAACGTTTCGTTTGTGGAGAGCTATCGAGAGGTATGTCGTGGGTTTCTTATAAGATAGAAAGCATGTAGCGGCAAATTACGTGCTTTTTTTGTTTTGTTTGGAACTTCTCTTCCTTACCAGGAAGACATACATATCTCCTCGCTTGACTTGGTTATACTAACTTTGGAGGTATTTTCTATGCAACAAAAAAAATGGGGCTTTTGGGTACTAACAGCTTTCGTTGTCGGCAACATGGTTGGCGCTGGTATTTTCATGGTGCCAAGTACGTTGGCACAAACAGCTAGCCCTCTCGGTGTCACTTTAGCTTGGTTAACAACAGGGTTTGGTGTTTTAATGCTAGCTCTTGTTTTCGGTAATTTAGCAATTCGTCGTCCTGATTTAACGACAGGACCACAAAGTCATGCATATGCTTTATTCTCAACACCAAAAAGAAAGAAAATGGCTGGTTTCAGCATAGTATGGGGATATTGGGTTGCAAACTGGGCAAGTAACGTTGCCATCATTACATCTTTCGCGGGATATTTATCGCTCTTCTTCCCGATTATGAAAGATACACGACTATTGTTTTCAATCGGCTCTTTCAATATAGAAGTTGGAAAACTACTTACATTTACTATTTGTTCTATTTTACTATGGGGCACTCATTTAATTTTAACAAACGGTGTAAGCGGAGCTGGGAAACTAAACTTCTTAGCAACAACAACGAAAGTAACTGGATTCCTTCTATTCATCATTGTTACGTTATTTGCGTTCGAAGCTTCTAAATTTGGACAATGGTACACACCGATGATCGATAAAGAAGGCGTATCACACGGTCTCCTTTCACAAGTAAATTTAGCTGCTCTTACAACACTTTGGGCATTTATCGGAATTGAATCAGCCGTTCTTTTATCAAACCGAGCTACTTCTCCCAAAACGGTAAAACGTGCAACAGTTGCCGGTTTACTAATAACAGTTGCAATTTATTTAGGAATTACAATTTTAACAATGGGTGTACTTCACGTTGATAAATTACAAGCTTCTGAACGTCCATTAGCAGATGCATTAAACGCTGCAATGGGTCACGGCGGCGGGAAACTTATGGCATTACTTGCTCTTACTTCCCTATTCGGTTCCATATTAGGCTGGATTTTATTAAGCTCAGAAGTACCTTATCAAGCAGCAAAAGAAGGTTTCTTCCCTTCCTTCTTCGCAAAAACGAATAAAAAAGGAAGTCCAATTCATTCACTACGATTAACAAACATTATGTCGCAAGTGTTCTTATTCTCAACATTATCAGGAACAATTGCGGAAGCTTATACATTCGTTATTACAGTATCAACTTTAGCCTACCTCATTCCATATCTCGTTTCACCAATCTTCCAGTTAAAGCTAGTCGCAACTGGTGAAACATACAAAAATGAAATGCGGGCAAGAATTACAGATGGCATAGTCGCAGCGATCGCACTTTGCTATGCACTATGGGTTATTAAAACAGGCGCATCCGATATAAAAACATTCCTTCTCGGGATTGGTTTATTCGTAATTGGCTTTGCCTTCTATCCATTAATGAATCGTGATCAGAAAAAAAATAACGAAAAGAAAAACGAGCAAGTTGCATAACGCAATTTGCTCGTTTTTTGCTTAATAAAACATATATAATAGAAAAAAGAGGTGAAAAACATGTCAATCGAATCACTATGGAGCTCTCGCTTTCAACAACATATTCAAAATGCCATCACATACTTTGCACGTATGATTAACGGTTTGCTATATAGTTTCATCTTCGTCTCATGTGTAGGTGCATATTATTACGCCAAGTTTCTTAAAACGGATCCTTCTAAAGGAATATCTTTATTACTCATCACAATCGTACTTACACTCATTATAACGAGATGCCCAATTCGCACATTTATTCAAAAACCTGACGCTGTCTATTTACTAGCGCTAGAAGAGAAATTAACATCTTATTTTAAAAAATCTCTTCTATATAATTACATCATTCAACTTTTCCCGCTTGTATTTATGTTCCTTATTATCGTACCGCTTGCCATGCAATCATTACAATTAACCGTACCTTTTTTATGTACAATCTTTATCGTTTTAATGATTACGAAAGCTTGGAACATGTACATACACTGGATGTGGCGTGATAGTTATGAAAAAAGCATATGGCTTATCATTCGTGTTGCTTGTAACGCCCTTATCATTTACATGCTATTTTATACTGCAAATGTGATTGTATTAGGCGGATTACTCTTACTTCTCGCTTTCCTACTTCTATATACGAAGAAACAACCAATAAAACGAATACCGTGGGAATACATAATCGAACAAGAAGAAAAAATGGACATACGATTTTATCAATTCGCTAGCATCTTCACTGATGTTCCCCAGCTAAAAAAACAAGTAAACGGCAGAAAATGGCTTACAAATTGGATCGAACCTTTACTACATAAAAAACAAGCTACTTTCTTCTATTTACATACACTATCGTTTTTACGTGGGAATGATTATTTTGGTATATATATTCGCTTGGGGTTAATCGGTTCCTTTATCGTATATTTCGTACCGAATCTATATGTAAAAGGTGCTATCGCTTACATCGTCCTATACATGATCTCTATGCAGCTTCGTTCGCTGTGGAAATATTTTTCGGGAAATATTATTGTGGCATTATATCCAATTGCTACTGAAGAAAGAATGAATCAATTTCTCAGCTTAATTCTCACATTACTAAGTATTCAACTCATTGTATTTTCAAGTGTTATACTCGTTGCTACAGGACAATTACTACATAGTTTGATCATTGCAGTCATTGGGATGCTCTGGGTTAAATTTGTTATCGTACCGAAAACGAAGAAGAGGATTTCTTCATTTTAACGAAAAAGAGGCTGTACATAACAGCCTCTTTTCTCGTCCTAAAATTTCTAATCACTTTTCGTAGGCATTTCTCATATAGTGAAAATGACTATATGAGAAATGCCTATCCATAAGTTAATAATGATTTCGCACATATAAATAAAAAAGATAGGAGCTCTATTATGAACAACAATCCGCCTGCAACGCCCCAAAACAACTCAGAAGAAAATAGCCGTGACATTAAATTGCAAACATTACGAGTCATCGGACTCATCGTCCTCATTAGTGGTTATATTCTCGTCGCTCTCTCTGAAGTAGGTGAACTGAAGAATTTATTAACAAGCCCGAATGCCAATCCTAATTTAGCTGAAGTTGATCCTTTTTAAAAAGAAAAACCATGAAAAGCAACCTAGAAAAAAGGCTTTCCTATCTATACACAGGTGAGTTATTTTCAGTCATTACTTTTATTTTTACAAGTTATGTAATTAATTATGTTTATCCTACATTACATTTATATTCCCTATACTCTTTTTGGGTCTCATTTCTTCTTTTAGAGTTTCTCTTACTACAAGGAACTGTTTACTGGTACGTAAAGTGGAAAAGACTAAAAAAAGAGAAAACATCTGTTACACCTATTAGGATTATTCAATATTTAAAAATGCTAAAAAAGATAAATATAGGATTGATTATCACAGGACTTATTATGTTTACTATTGATTTTTTAATTTGGTATCCCCAATTACCTTTGGGCGGGCTATCATTCGCCCTATTCGTTTATGTTTTTGCATTATTTGAGTATATTAACTATTATCATATTCAGCTTTCATATGATAACACCTCTGATATTAAATATTTGATAAAATCAAAAAAACTAAAACAGTCCTGTATGAGTAAAGATTTTCAACGTATTTCATAAAAGGTTAAATTCCGCTTATGAAGACTTTAAGCTAAGAAAAACTAAGCAATTTTTATGAATGCAAGAGAAGGTACTACACTCTTAGTAGTACCTTCTTTTACATTTTTAAAGATGAACCTTTTTACGCACAAAGATGCAAACTATTATTAAATTACTTCAGCCAAATGATTCTTCAAGTCCATCAAAAACTTCTCAATATCCGGATTTTTCACCACATCATAACACGCAAAGCTCTTTAACGGACTCATACCAATAAACTTCTGCACACGATGTAAATGACTAAGCGCTGACTCTAAACTTTCTCCTTCAAAGAACTTCGTCTTATCTCCAAATGCTTTTTCAGGTGCATTCCAAGTTGTAGAGAACATATAATGCTTCTCTTTTAATAAACCACCTGTTCCATATTCATCTGCACCTTCAAAGAACAAACCGTATTCATATACTTCATCCATATAAGTTTTAAATAATCCCGGTACACTAAACCAGTAAATTGGTGTTTGATAAATAACAACATCCGCCCATAAAAACTTTTCTTGCTCTTCCTTAATACTGTATCCATCTTGAATCGTTGTTGTTTTCACATGATGATTTTCACTTAGTAAACTTATCATGCAATCAGCTAGCGTTTTATTTAATCGACCTTCCTTTGAACCATATTTTTCATGCCCATTTATAATGAATATATTTTTCATAACTTTTCTCTCCCTTATTTTACTCTTCAGCTATTAATCCAAGTTGCTGTTTCAGCGTAAGATTATCTTCTAAATGCCAATCTTCCGTTATCTTTCCGTCTTTCACATGCAAAATATCAATTGCAAAAAAACGAATGTTTTTACCATTATGAGTTCCTGTAAAAGAAAGACGAGCTGTTACTTTATCACTAACCACTAATAAATCTTCAACTTCACAATGTATGTCTGGAACTACTTTACGAAAGTTTTGCGCTGCAAGCTTTAATCCTTCAGTGCCTTGTGGTCGACCTTTCGGCAGTGTATTATCGGAAAAATTTTCAGTAACCGTTTGCGGAATAAGTTCCTCCCTACCTG
This sequence comes from Bacillus altaicus, assembly GCF_042136375.2. NCBI lineage: Bacteria > Bacillati > Bacillota > Bacilli > Caryophanales > Bacillaceae > Bacillus > Bacillus altaicus. The sequence goes on from NZ_CM143394.1 coordinate 4,577,033, forward strand.
TATCCCAAAATGCATAAAAACGCTGAGTTGCATGAACCATTTCTGTCGCTTCTTTTTTGCTTAGTGAAGGATCGATTGTCATTGTTTTTGGCTTCGGCATTTCCTTCAATAATTGGATTTCAGTTTTTCCCTCCCCACTACACGCTACAAGCACAATACAAATGACAAAAAAACTAAGTAACGCAAACAACTTTTTTATAACCATGGAAATCACCACCTCCTCATACAAACTCTTTGTATTTCGTATTGCTATTGTATATGTACTAACTTCCTTTATGGAAGTAGTGATATTTTTTTCATATAGTTACCGAAAGGATAGTTTTGTGATACGATAAAGCAAATTCATTCAAAAAATTTTATGGAGGCTAGTTCCATGAACAACATAGATCCAGTTGTATTAACGAAAGGTTTACCTGGCATACCTTGTCCTATCGCTAAAACTCTTGACGTAATTAGTACAAAATGGACATTTTTAATTATTCGAGACCTTCTTATCGAAGGAACGTTACGATTTAGTGATTTACAAAAATCAATGGACGGGATTAGTCCGAAAACATTGTCGCTTCGACTAAAAGAATTAGAAGCACAAGGGATTATAACGAGAAAAGTATATCCAGAAGTTCCGCCTCGTGTAGAGTACACTTTAACGGATAAAGGAAAGCAATTAGAGGGGATATTTATTGAATTAAAGCGGTTTGGATTGAGCTTATAAACGAAAAGCCCCTTACCATAACAATAGTAAGGGGCTTTTCGTTATTCACTGCATTACTTCGCAAAACTTTCAGCCAGCTGTTTCTCTCTCCACATAAATGTAATGCCGAGACCAACTATTAAAACAACTCCTGAGAAAGCATATGGATAATGAATATTTATATCAAATAATATCCCGCCCAGCGCTGGTCCTGCGATATTTCCTAAACTTGTATAAGTTGAGTTCATACCAGCAACGAACCCTTGCTCTTTTCCAGCTGCTTTTGATAAAAATGTCGTTAAAGCTGGACGAAGTAAGTCAAATGCTAGGAAAATAAAACAAGTAACAAGGAGCACGCTCCAATAATTAAAGACGATAGTTGAAACAAACGCTAACACAGCTCCTACAATTAAACATATTTGAATTAATACTTTCTCACCGAACATGTCTACCAATTTTCCAAACATAAATACTTGCACAACTACCCCAAAGATTGAGCTAATCGTAATAATTGCAGCAATATCTTTCGGTGTAAAACCAAATTTATGATCAGAGAACAGGCTAAACACAGTTTCATATGCTGATAATCCAAATGCGAGTACAAATACAATAATAAATGCGATTGCATACATTGGATTTAAAGATTTCTTTAAATCCCCGATAAAACTTGATTCTTTCGTATTAGCAGAAATCTCTGCAAGCTCTTCTTTCGTTAACGGCTCTTTCAAAATAAAGATGGAAATTACACATGCTACAAAGGCAATCACTGCTGCCACAAAGAACGGCACACGTATTCCGTATTCTGCAATAAACCCGCCGATTCCAGGCCCTATAATAAATCCGGTACTAATAGCCGCTGAAAGATATCCCATCGCTTTTGGACGTTCCTGCATGGATGTAATATCCGCAACATATGCTGTAACCCCGGGCATAATAAACGCGGCACTAATTCCGCCTAACACCCTCGCTGCATAAAGCATCCACACATCTGTACCTAATCCAAAAATAAGTTCTGAAACACCAAAAACAAATAATCCAATGATAATCATTTTCTTCCTACCGTAAAGATCGACCCAACGACCCGTAATAGGTGAAGTAATAAGCTGAGCCATTGCAAATACTGCAACGAGATAGCCCATCGTCTTTCCTGTTAAATTCATATCATTCATAAAGGATGGCATAACCGGAATGATTAATCCAATCCCTAAAAAAGCGATAAATATATTACTCAAAAGAATGATCAATACCATCTTTTGTTCTTTTATCGGTTTCTTCAATTTTTAACATCTCTTCCCGTAAGTTCCTCTCAAAAATAATGCCCAAGAAACTTTTTCTTTATCCTGCTATTTGTGGGCTAATAATGAGTGAAGATGCCCCCACTCATTAGAATTTCACTCTATCCTTCCACACATACATAAATACAGGGTGAATGACTATCATTCAGTTTCCCGCAGAAATGAACCTACCTTTTCAGACAGGTTCATCTTACTATTTCTTTATATGTAGTGCATGTGTTAAGAAACCTAGTACTTCTGCCTTTTGTAGCTCAACCTGCTCATCATCTTTATGATCATATAAATAAACTTGTTCAGCCGCTGATTCAACAAGAGCGATAAATAACTTCGCTGTTCTCTCTGCATGAACCGAATCACGAATTTCACCAGCTTCTTTCGCCTTACTTAAAAATTCACTTAGCCACATATAAAGAGGCTCATACACAGCTTCCCATTCTTTTATATGTTCAGTAGATGCAAGACCCGCATACATTAAAGCTTGTATTTCACGATATTCAGCTATAAAGTTAAACACTGCATCTATTACCTGCTCAACCTTACTTGAAAAAGGTGCATCGTTCTGTACTTTTTCTTTCACTGCAAGTATCATCTTCTCAACCATCACTTCAGCTATTGCAGGCATAACAGATAACTTAGAAGGAAAATATAAATAGAACGTTCCTTGCGCAATGCCAGCCAATTTCACGATATCAGAAATCTTCGTTTTTTCAACGCCCTTTTCCTGAAATACTTCAATAGCTGCATAGACAATTTTTTCTTTTTTATTCATCATCTAAACCCTTTCACACGCGTATTGAATGACTGTCACTCATTTTATAAAATAACTAGCTGTACTGTCAATTATAGTGCACTTTTCATAATAAAAATCTCCCAACAAATCGTTAGGAGATTCAACTTTAATATCATTTTCTTATGAAAGAGCCTTTAATCCCGTAACTCCACATACGATAAGAGCTACGCTAATCAAACGTGCCTTACTTTTCGATTCACCAAACAGAAACATATTTAATAAAACTGCGCCTGCTGTTCCAATGCCAATCCAAACCGCATAAGCCACACTTACTTGTAAGAACAAGAAAGATGTGTATAAAAATGCGAAGGAAGTTGCAAATCCACCTATATAAATCGCTCCATTTGCTAACGTCTTATCTTTACTATACATTTTAAGGCCTATCACACCGACTATTTCACTAATTGCAGCACAAAATACGAAAATCCAACCCATTTTTAAGCAGCTCCTTCCATAGTTTCTTCCACAGTTTCTTCTTTATTACCAGCCAATTTTAAACCGATAACGCCCGCTACGACCATCACGATAAAGAATAGTTTTCCTACACTGAAACTGCCACCGAAAAGGAATACATCCATTAGGAAAGTACCTACCGTACCAGCTCCGGCAAACACAGCATATACAGTCCCTGTTGCAAGATGTTCGCACGCTTTCGATAGGAAGTAAAAATCAACAGCGATAACTCCTACAATAATGACCCAATGCCACCAAGTATGAGCTGTGTTAAAACCAAACACCCAAAAGACTTCAAAAATACATGTTAATATGACATATAACCAAGCTTTATTTTTCATATCTCTCACCTTCTATTATTTACTGACTGACCGTCAGTCATTTTTAATCAAAAAAATATAATCTCACGCTAACTACTATTTAAAAAACCAATATCATCCTCATTTATCCTTATATTTGTTCCGTTATTAAGCTAACTACATATAAAAGTTGCTTATCTACACCCTTTCACAGAAAAATGACTGAATGTCATTCACAAACATTCTACATGACCAATTGATAAAGTGTCAACACCCAGATTCTATTAACCAAAAAATATTTTAAATTTCTTAAATTCATATGCATATTTCTTAATAATCTGTCAATAATGGTAGTAACATAATATTTTCTCCATTCCCCCCTTGGAGATCCCTTGAATCGAGCAGTTGCTTTTAGCTAACTGCTCTTTTTTAATTTATCGGCACATTATAATAAAATACTCATAGATAAATTCCAAAACAAAGACCTGTACTCCCTTTTCAACATGCAACAAAGAACGAAATATTTTGTACGCTATTTACTTTCCAACGAGTCTTTGTATGCAATAATTTTATTTTCAAGCATTTTCTCTGTAATTACTAAGTTTTCTCTTTGAGTTTGAATAGATTTTTTATGATTTTCTAAAAGTTGTAAACGAGCTTCGGTTGTATGTTCCCCTTCTGTATATAATCTAGCATATTCTCTTATTTTCGCTATCGGCATTTGCGTTTGTTTTAATTTCATTACAAACTGCAACCACTTTATATGCGATTCTTCATACAGTCGATTTCCATTTATATCGCGATTTGCAATTAATATGTTCTCTTTTTCATAATAACGTAATGTATGTGTGCTCACTCCTAATAATTTAGCTACCTGGCTAATTGTGTACATACTCATACTCCCTCCACATGCCATTTACCATCATATATTTAACTGCTTTATAAAAAACATTTGACTTAGAGTATACTCTAACAAATACAATCTAACCATAATAAATTAATTTGAATTTAGGAGGCTTTTATATGCAATATACTGTTATTACTGGTGCAAGTTCCGGAATTGGCTATGAATCCGCTTTAGCCTTTGCATCTCGCGGAAAAAACTTAATACTTTTAGCTCGAAGACAAGCAGAATTAGAAGGATTAAAATTAAAAATTAACGAAATGCATCCGGAATTGGATGTTGTCATTCGAAGAACTGATTTATCCGTCACTGAAGAAGTTTATAAATTTTATGAAAGTCTACAAAGTTTTCAAATTGAAACGTGGATTAACAACGCAGGTTTTGGTAATTTCGCCTCAATTGCTGAACAAAATTTAAACAAGATAGAAACGATGTTGCATGTAAATATAGAAGCACTAACAATACTATCTTCCCTTTTCGTTCGAGATTATTCAATGACTGAAGGAACACAGCTTATTAACGTTTCATCAGGCGGTGGATACACGATTGTTGCCAATGCTGTTACGTACTGTGCTACGAAATTTTATGTAAGTGCATTTACAGAAGGACTATCTCACGAACTGAAAGAACAAGGTGCAAAACTACAAGCAAAAGTTTTAGCTCCTGCTGCAACTGAAACAGAATTTGCAAAACGTTCATTTAATATTGATGAGTTCCAATATGATGGTGTTGTACCGAAATTTCATACTGCAAAACAAATGGCACAATTTATGCTTGACCTTTATGATAACGATAAAGTTGTAGGACTTGTCGATGGTTCTACGTATAACTTTGAGCTTAGAGATCCGCTTTATAATTTTGCAGTAAGACAAACGAATTCAAATTCTTAACAACATCTCATTTCTGACTAAAATATAGATACCCACTATTTCTTAAATAATAGTGGGCCTTTTTTCTCTCTAAAAATTTCACCCAACATACCGTATCATCGCCACCTCATCACAATAATCAACTTTTGGACAATGTCTACAATCAATCCACACTTTTTCTGGTAATGCTTCTCTATTCACAAAATCAAACCCGCACTTTTGAAAAAATTCCGTTTCATATGTTAAAGAAATTACCCTGTTCACTTTTATCTTTGCCGCCTCATTCATTACATGATTCACTAACTTACGCCCTATCCCTTTTCCTGCATATGTATGCGAAACTACTAACGATCGTACTTCTGCAAGATCCTCTCCTAACACATGTAAACCAGCAACTCCAACGACTTCCTCTCCTTCTTTCATAACATATAAACATTGTAAATATTGATAGAGAGACAAAAGAGCACGCGGCAAAACAACTCCTTCTTTTGCATACATTTCAATGAGATTATAAATTTCTTTCACATCACTTGTAGCCGCATTAAAGATTTTCATATTATATCCCCTTGCCCCCAGTGTTAATATTTATAACATTAGATGAATTTTAATTCATAATTTCATATAATAATACATCTCTCTTTTCTCTCTGTCAATCACTTTTCTGAATTTTATATAAACAAAAAACCAAGCAACTTAATCGATGCTCGGTTCCTCATTTCGTATCGGCAATACAGTCGAATATTTAATTTCACGAAGTGCTAAACTCGTCTGTATACGTGTAATCCCTAATTTGTTTAGTTTTCTAATAAAAAGCTCTAGTTCCTTACGATCACGATTAGCAACTTTTAATAAATAATCATACTCCCCTGTTAAACAATGACACTCTAACACTTCCGGCATCGATTCTAATTCTTGCTCTAACACTTCAAGCTTATCTGATTGATGAATATTTGTACTCATAAAAATAAAGCATAGCAAATCAAAACCGAGCTTTTCTTGATTTAAAATTGCTACTTGCTTATCAATAAACCCTTCTCCTTCCAGCCTTTTTATACGGGCGTGCATCGCAGCTGGCGATAAATTAACGCGGCGTGCCAGCTCTGCATTACTTACTTGTGACTCCTTCTGCAATATATCTAAAATTTGCACGTCCAAACTATCCAAAACTTTAATAACAGATGACTCCATCAAAATTCCCCCTTTTTTCTTACCGATGATTATTCGAAGAAACATTTCATCTTTAATATAAAACTGAATATTTTTCTGTAAATAAGATTTCTAACAAAACATTTTATCGAGTTTTCCCCATTATACAAAAGAATATATTAGATAATAAAGAAAAATGCTAAAATTATTTACAGTTCATTCTTATTTCAACAAAGGGGTTTTTAGCATGCCTTATTTTTACGTCTTTTTACTATTACTAACGAGCTTACTATGGGGAGGAAATTTCGTCGTTGGAAAATCGCTCGTTAATCACGCATCGCCACTGACACTTACAAGTTTAAGATGGATGATTGCAATCGTTTGTTTATTACCTATTGTGTGGTTTAAAGAAAAGAAAATCATTCCGCCCCGTGCAGCAATACTTCCGTTAATACTTATGGGCATCTCAGGTGTTGCCCTTTTTAACATTTTTCAATTTTTAGCACTAGAAAAAACATCCGCAACAAATGTAGGGCTTATTTCTACATTGAACGCCATTTCGATTGCATTATTTTCTGTGCTATTTCTAAAAGAAAAAGTAAATACACTTCAAATTCTTTCTATGATTCTTTCATTTTTCGGGGTTATGCTCGTCCTTTTAAAAGGAAATTTCGCACTTTTATTTTCACTACATTTTAATAGCGGAGATTTATGGATGATGGCGGCAGTATGTATTTGGGGTATTTATTCTGTTTGTAGTAAATGGGCGACAAAAACAGTTACACCGCTAATGGCGACGTTATATTCTGGTATTTTCGGCGTCATTTTATTGCTTCCATTTAACATAGGCAACTTCACTGTTTCCAATATCAATTCTTCCTTCATAACATCACTTTTATATACAGGACTCGTTTCAACGGTCCTTTGTATGGTATTTTGGAACATTGGTGTACAGAAATTAGGAGCTACTACATCGGGTATTTTTCTAAATTTCAATCCAATTTTCACAGCTATTTTAGCATTTATTTTCCTTGGAGAAGAACTAACATGGATTCAAATTTTCGGGACAATTATCGTCGTTACAGGGTGCTATTTATTCTCTCATTTTAAAACTGTTTCTCCTCAGACGACTAGAGCTTTAGTACGAAAGCATTCTTAATGAAAAAGCATCGCCACCAGAGTGGCGATGTTTTTATTTACCTTTCATTTCTTTCACATACTGTTTTTCTTCTTCTGGCGATAAACGTTCTGTTGCCTTTCCGGTATCACCACCTTGAATTTCCCACAAAAAGTTATGTTCCTCAACCGTCTGTGAAAAATCCCCTTTCTCCCAGCGCTCTAAAGTAGAAAGTAGCTTTGATTTATATTTAAAATTAGTACTGCTTTCTACTGCGTTCTTCGCACTACTAATTTCCTTAGTTGTCATTTCGATAAATCCCCATTTCTCAGAGGATTTCACTTTTTGATGTACCATCCTATGCATTGTAGAAATAATTTCATCTTCACTAACTTGTGGCTTCTCTTCCTTTACTTTCTTCTCCTGTTGATCCATTACTTTTTGTACTTTAAGGCTCTTCTCCTCCTCCTCTATATAATTAAGAAATTTAGTAACACCGAATACAGCTCCTACCGCAATTACAATCATTGTAATTGTCCCTATTATCCATTTTTTCATATTATGTACTCCCCATTCCCCCTAATAATTACATAAACAAATGGAATCGCCTGCACATAGTCGATTCCATTTGTTTCCTTATTTTATTTTAAGCCTTCATCGCTTCTCGTACAATGTAACTGTCCACATATTGTTTAAATTTCACGATTTTTCCATTTCCAAGCTGCCATACATGAACAAATTCCGCCTCAAATGATTTTCCCGTCTCTTTATAAACTCCTGAGTAAACACCTTCAGCAATAATCACATCTTTTCCGTTTACTTCATGGTACGTATTTACACTCGCTTTATAATCATCCCATTCTGATCCTAAACGACTAAATACATTTTCCATTATAGCTTCTGTACCTATATACGTTCCGCCGTACGGAAAACCTGCTGCCTCTGTCCACTCTACTTTTTCAGAGAGAGCTTCCGCTAAATGTTTTGCATTTGAAGAAGATGGTCCTTCATATGTGCTTCGAACAATTTCTAAATTTGTTTTTTGCTTCATTATTTTTTCACCCCAAACGCGTTTGCCGCTAAAACAAGTCCAATTTCTAACGCTTTAACGTGCGGGAACCGCTCCTTTATTGCCGTTTGAATTTCTTCACTTGAAGGATTTCCTGCAAGAACTGCATCAAATGCAACTAAATATTTACGAGTATGTTTAATCGCGTCTGCTGTATTTGGTACGTCATAATCACGATGACCCGCTACAACAATTTCAGGATGAAGATTTTCAAGTTCACTTAATGTTTCTAACCATTTATGACGAGCTTCAGCATCTGTTTCTAACGTCCATACGAAAGTATTGTTATAAACGATATCGCCTGTAACAACGGCTTTTAATGATGGAATCCATACATAACTATTATTCGGTGTATCACCTTGCAAACCACCTTTAATGATTAAATCATTTCCCTCTAAAATCAATTTCTCTTCTGTTAATTCCTCTGGAACAATTGGTTGATGAGGAACATTATGCCCAATAGATGGTTTCCACTGTTCCACTTTCTTCTCAAATGTGTTACGAATATCTTCAACAGTATTCCGTAATGCAACAATCTTCGCTTCTGGAAATGCTTCATGTAATACATTTAATCCAAAATAGTGATCTGGATGGAAATGAGTCACATAAATATGAGTTAAATTCTTTCCTGTTTCAATAATTTGAGCTGCTAAACGGTGCGCATCACTTAATAAAAATTGTGCATCGATAAGAATTGCATCTTTTTCTCCGTATACAATTGTGGATGTAACTTGAAATGCTTGCTCAGATCCTGTAAAAACCTCTAAATGTAATTTGGACATGTTATTTCCTCCACTTTTTATTTACTCTTTTATATTCCTTTATTCTTTAAGCTTTATTCTAGTTGTAACTATTTTAGTTACAACTAGAATAAAAAAATATACGAATCATTTTATTACTAATCGACTTATTGTAATCATTATAGTTACAACAAGTCGTCAAGTCAACACTTTAAAAGTGAAATTTACTTCGTTTTCATTACTTTCTCTTTGTAAGAAACGATCGACATATCCTTCTGCTTTTACAACGAATAAATACGCACCCATTGATAATAATGCAAGATCTAATTCATATCCCGGATTCTTTCCATCTCCTAATAATCCTGCTGCTCCATTTACCTTTACGATAGCTCCAGCTAAAATAAGGGCGAATAACAATCCTACATATCGTACACCTAAACCGATAATTAATAATATACCACCTACTAATTCAACTGTCGCTACGCCATATGCAAGACCACCTGGTAAACCGATGCTTGTAAACCATCCTGCTACGTTATCTATACCTGATTGAAACTTTGCTAAACCGTGTGCAAAGAACGTAACTCCTAACACGATACGAATAATTAAATTCCCAATATATTGATTCATTTTGAACTCCCCTTTTTGTTTTGTTATGGTGAACATTTATTCACAAGACAAAACAATAAGGTATTTCTTTTCATTCGTCAAATGCTTTTTTTAAAGAAAACAAAAAACATTATCCGTTTTACGAATAATGTCTTTTATAAAATAGCGCAAATTCAAGCTTTTACTCTATCACACAGAAAAAGTTGAAACTTTTTTCCAGCACCAATATAAGGCAATAACGGCACGTCCTCTTCCACAACCATTCCGACAACATTCACTTTCCCATCTTCAGGTAAATCATTCATAACAATTTGCATTTCTCCAGCATATCTACCATACAATTCATTATCCATTGTGATGCTACCTTTCTTTCTTGAAATTGTATTCATCTGCTGTAAAATCACTTTATTTTCTTCTCGTGATTCTACCGAGCGAATGACATCACGAGCTGGATCTAGTCTATTTGTATGCACTTTCTCTACCACTTTCAATGCTTCCATTTCATTTGTAAACGGCTCATATCGCACCGGAATAATCCCATTACTCGCACTCGCGATTTCTTGTACACTTTCTAGACTCGCGCTTATGTCTCCAATTAGCACTTTATCGACGTCACACTCTTGCATAAGTTCTAAATACGCTTCAAGCGGCCGCATATAGCGGTGTTTTTCTAACGTCGGTAAACCTTCATATAACGGACCACGTTTTTCACCATCTCCCGGAATAAATGCCATCGTTTTTATTCCGCACTCATGTAAATACTTATTTTGTTTTTGCAAAAACGACTTTGCTAGTCCTGTTTCTGGACGCGGGTAAAAATTATGCCACGCTTCTACACGATCTACTCGTATGTTTTCCGCAAGTAACTCTTCCCAAAATGATGCTGTAATCGTACTCGCGTTTAACGCTACCTTCATCCTATGTGATACACTCGCAATTTCTTTTGACATAATGCCGTAATCCATTCGTAAACCAGTAATGCCCCACTCCAATAATTCTTCCACATTTTCATACGTTATTCCTAAATGATGTAACGATTTTGGAGAGACATCAACCATTAACTCCATTTCATTTTCGAGAGCTTGTTTCCCAAGTATTTGAATTAACTCCTTATACGTTTTCGGATCATCTTCTGGAATGTGAAGAGATGTAAAAATAGATGAAAATCCGTTTTCTTTCGCTAGTTTTAACCATCCTTCTTGTTTCTCTACTCGCTCTTTTGAAAGATAAATTGAAACTCCTATCATATAAATCTCTCCTTCTATTAATATAAAAAAAGAGAAAGGAATCCCTTTCTCTATATGTTTTCTGCCATTTCTTCTTTAAAGCCAAAGAAGTACGTAAAGATGAATCCGAAAATATATGCAACTACTAATCCAAGGAAATATAATAAATATTTATTATCAGCAATTAACGGAATTAATGATAATCCTGATACACCTATTCCGAGTGAAGCCGTTTTCATAACAGCTTGGAATGCACCACCGACAGCCGCTCCTAAACAAGCAGTAATAAACGGTTTCCCAAGTGGCAATGTAACCCCGTATAATAGCGGTTCGCCAATTCCTAAAAATCCTACTGGTAATCCACCTTTAATCACATTACGAAGGCGTTTATTTTTTGTTTTCACATAAATCGCAATTGCTGCTCCTACTTGCCCAGCGCCAGCCATTGCTAATACTGGTAATAAAGGCGTTACGTGCGTTTGATTAATAAATTCCATATGAATCGGTGTTAAACCGTGATGTAATCCGACCATTACGAGAGGTAAAAATGTTCCGGCAAGCACAGCTCCAGCAAATGCTCCGCCAACATTTAAAATTGCATTAATACCGCTTGTAATACCATCAGATAAGAAGCCTGCTACTGGCTGAATCGCTAACATCGTTACTATACTTACAGCTAATACAGTAATGAGTGGTGTCACAATAATATCAACTGCATTTGGCACAGCTTTTCGCACTCGTCTCTCAACTACAACCATAAGCCATGCTGCAAAAATAACTGCAAATAATCCGCCCCGTCCGGGTACGAGCGCTTCACCAAATAATTTTACATTCGCCATCGCTGGGTTGAAAATTAAAATACCTGCAATTGCCCCAAGAACTGGTGTCCCGCCAAATTCTTTCGCTGTATTCCAGCCGACTAAAATGCCTAAGAATGTAAAGATACCGCCGCCAATTAAAAGTAACATTTGCAGCCATGTTGCATTCGGGTCAGCACCTGCATTTTTCGCAAAGTTAGCGACCCCGTTTATAATTCCTGATGCGACAAGACCAGGTATTAACGGAATGAAAATACTTCCTATTTTTCTTAAAAAGTTTTTCACTGGTGTATTATTTTTCTTCTTTATCCCTGACTTTATCTCCCGGCCGAGATCTTCAAGATGATGATCTGCCACTTCACCAATTCTGAGCCCTGTTAAAACTTCCATTTCAGCTGCTACTTTATTTACCGTTCCTGGACCAACGACAACTTGAAGTGTTTCATCTTCGATGACCCCCATAACACCTTCAACCTTTTTCAAAAGGTCCATGTTCACTTTACTTTCATCATGAAGCGTTAATCTCAGCCTCGTCATACAATGAGCAATGCCACGAATATTTTTTACTCCCCCAAGTTGCTCCGTAATCCTACTCGCCATTATCTCTTCTTTCTTCATAATAGAATCCCCCTCCCCAAAGTTTAAAGTGCTTTCTTCACAAATCCTTTCGCACATTTTAACTTTTCTAGTGCTTCCCCATATTCACACTGTAGTAATATCATAACGATTGCAGCTTTCACATTTCGATCTGCTCTTTCATAATACTCTGTAGCTACTTCATAACTAGCGCCTGTCGCTTCAACAATAATTCGTTTTGAGCGTTCTACCAATTTTTCATTGGTAGATTGAACATCTACCATTAAGTTTTTATATACTTTCCCTACACCAATCATAGACGCTGTAGAAATCATATTCAGTACTAGTTTTTGCGCTGTGCCAGCCTTCAAACGCGTTGAGCCTGTTAATATTTCTGCGCCTGTTTCCACTTCCACATTTAGTTTTGCATATTTACTTATTTCAGCATTTTTATTACAGGAAATACTCGCCGTACTCGCTCCTACGCTACTTGCGTATTTCAATCCGCCAATTACATAAGGTGTTCTACCACTTGCTGCAATTCCAATAACCGTATCTTTCTCGTTTAATCCAATACTTTTTAAATCTTCTTCTGCTAACTCTTCACGATCTTCAGCACCTTCTACCGCTTTAGTAAACGCTTTCAATCCACCTGCTATAAATCCTTGCACCATTTTATCATCTGTTCCAAATGTCGGAGGACATTCCACTGCGTCCAAAATACCTAAACGGCCACTCGTACCAGCCCCAATATAAATCAATCGTCCAGCTGCTTCAAAAGACTTAATAACAATTTGTACAACCTTCTCGATTTCTTCTATTTCATTTTCAACTGCTAACGCAACAGTTCGATCTTCTTCATTCATACTTTGTAAAACTTCTTTTATACTCATCTCATCTAAATTCATCGTTTTCTCATTACGGTGTTCTGTCGATAAATTCTCTAACATATTGCCACCCTCTTCGAAATTATATTTCACACTTTTATTATAACTTCAAGAAACTAAAAATCAATAACCCTTTCTTATTTTATGAAATAAAATTTCACAACATGACATATTTGTGTCAAAGATAATAAAAAAGATGAGTCTCCCCATCTTTTCTTCTACTTCAATTTCCGTAACCGTAATGCTTCTTCTCTCGTCTCCATAAATTGATCTAATACTTTATTACCAATTCGATTGAAAGTAATCACATATAAAGCATCAATCATATTCAGTTGCGTCATTCTCGAAGCAATACTCGCAATGCGATGGTCTTGCTCTACATCTGGCATACAAAGGCGAATATCTGCCGCTTTATATAAAGGAGATGATTGGTCTAGCTTCGTAATCGCAACAACTGTAGCCCCTCGCTTCTTCGCATATTGCGCCATTTCGAGCACATCTTTCGTCCGCCCAGAAGTTGAAATCGCCACAAATATATCTCCCTCTTTTAAATTCGTGACGAGTGGCAACATCATATGAAAATCAGATAGCATCATCGCTGTAAATCCAAGCCTAGTAAATTTATAAGCTCCATCCATCGCCGGTGTAGCTGATCCACCTACACCATAAAATATGATCTTATTAGCATTTACAATACTATCTGCAGCTTTCTCAAGTTCCTTCTTATCTATCGCAGTAACACTCGCCTCAATTGCAGCTTTATTCACATATGTAACTTTATTAAACAAATCGTACGGTCCATCTTCTGTATTCATCACTGAAAAGTCGTTAATATTATAATCAGCAATTGTTAATTCACGAACGAGTGCTATCTTAAATGCTTTAAAGCTTCCAATACCGATTGTTTTACAAAAACGTACAACACTCGCCTCACTCGATCCCGCATTTGTAGACACTTCTTTTGTCGTTAAATTTGGAACGATCTCTGCGTTCTCCATTATGTACATGGCAACCTTCTTTTCAGCTGGTGAAAATTGATCCATATTATTTTCAATTTTAAATAGTAATGTTGAAGCTTTCACTATTTAACCTCCACTTCTTACGGTTGCGTTTATTCTCTAATATCTTTTGCATCATAAAGGTAAAAACCATCATCACCAGGCGGATGGTGAACAATTACAGTTCGATCCCCTTTTTTATATGCAGTTATTTCACCTTCAGATCGCTGTTTTTCCCATCCATGTATCCAAATTGCAAAGTCAGGTACAAAAGCAGTGTACTTATAGTCTTTCGGGTTTTCGTCTTCTACATAGGAAGAAAAAATATAAACTGGAAAATTTTTCACTTTTGACTCTTTCCATGCAGTAAATGGTATACATAGTGCAATAAGTATGATTACACCTATAACTTTCCCCTTTGTAATCTTCACACTTCCCTCTCCTTGTCATATCACATACATAGATTTTATCATAATTACAATCCATTCATGCTACATGACCACTGCATTTTGCAATAAAAAAAGAGCTTACCTACATCAGATAAGCCCTTCCTCTCTATACAAAATACTTCTTCAAAAGCGGCGGCGTAATAATTGTCGTCAATATAACAACAATAACAATCGCTGTGAAATTTTCTTTCGCTAATAGATTCGCCGTAAGTCCATTTGCTGCGATAATAAGCGCTACTTCTCCGCGCGACACCATCCCCGCACCAATACTAATAGAAGATTGTAAATTAAACCCTGTTAATCTTGCTCCTAAACCTGATCCGATTAACTTTGTGAATATTGCGATGAGCGTCATAATGATAATGAACCAAAGTTGGCTTCCGATACCTTGAAATGTAATTTCCATTCCGATACTTACGAAGAAAACTGGTACAAATATCGCATAAGCAATCGGTTCAATTTTATGTTCCACTTCATGCTTGTACTCTGTTTGCGAAATCGCAATCCCTGCTGCAAAAGCTCCAATAATACCTGCGATTCCCATCATTTCACTGTAATACGAAAAAGAGAAACAAATAATAAGAGCTGCACTAATTAATGCTTCCGATACACGAAGTGGGACAAGCATTTTCATAATCCACGGAACAACTTTCCATGCAATAAAAACGATACTTACAAAGAAAATAAGTTTCTTTGCAATGACAAGTGTTATATTCACATCTTGCGTTCCTAAAAAACTCATTACAAATGCTAATAAAATAACGACTATCACATCATCAAATACGGCAGCACCTAAAATCGTAGTACTTTCTCTCGTATTCATCTTCCCTAAATCTCGTAACGTTTGCACTGTAATACTAACCGATGTTGCGCAAAGTAATAACCCTATAAAAATTGCATGAGATTGCATTAATCCAAACAACAACCCTGCCACATATCCACCGATGAAAGGGAAAATAATTCCACCAGCCGCTACTGCAAATGATGATTTTAAATTCCGATTTAACTCTTCTAAATCTGTTTCAAGTCCCGCCATAAACATAAGTAGCAAAACACCAATCTCGCTAAGCTCATCAATAAGTTCTGAACTATTAATAATACCAAGCACAGCAGGACCGATAATAATACCAACGATTAATTTACCAAGTACAGAAGGCTGACCAAGCCTAACACTAATATCACCAGCTAATTTCGTACAAAGTAAAATGATAACAAGTTCGAAATAAAATAACATAGCATCTTCTCCTACTATATAAAGTAAATCTTTTTGTTAACCTGCATCTATTTCTGCACATAGTTTCTCCTTACACCCGGCTTTTTATTTGTTAAAGTTTTATTTGACAAAATATTCTGAATTATAATAAGATTAACCCAGAAATTTTAAAAAACTACATACCATAACTGTATCTTCATTCACTTACATACTCTTTTCCAATGGGCTCGTACTATATTCGCAGTTATGGAGATGAAAACTAAAGGAGGAGAGTTCAAAGTGAAGTCATTATTACGAAAAAAAGCGCTTAGTACTGAATCACCACGGCAGCTAGATAGAACATTAACGGCACTCGATTTAACGTTTTTAGGAATCGGCGCCGTAATTGGGACAGGGATTTTTGTATTAACAGGGATTGTAGCGGCGAAACATTCTGGTCCTGGTATTATGCTATCATTCCTTATTGCTGCATTTACTTGTGCTTGTGTAGCCTTTTGTTATGCCGAATTCGCTTCTTCTATACCAGTCTCAGGAAGTGTTTACACTTATGCATACATGACCGTTGGAGAAGTTGTCGCCTTCATCGTTGGTTGGTGTTTAATGCTCGAATATTTACTCGCAGTTGCAGCGGTAGCTGTTGGCTGGTCTGGATATTTACAATCATTTCTTCAAGGGTTCAATATACACCTTCCCGCCATTATTTCCTCGGCCCCCGGAACGGGAAAAGGTGGTCTCATTGATTTACCGGCTGTTTGTATTTTACTTCTCATTACTGGGGTTTTAAGTTTTGGTATACGCGAAAGCGCACGCATTAATAATATTATGGTCCTTATCAAATTAGCAGTTATTATCGCTTTTATCATAGCAGGCGCAAAATATGTAAAGCCTGAAAATTGGACACCGTTCATTCCATTCGGGTACGACGGTATTATTACTGGTGCTGCCACTGTCTTCTTCGCCTTTTTAGGTTTTGATGCAATCGCAACTGCGGCAGAAGAAACGAAAAAACCGCAGCGTGATTTACCAATTGGCATTATCGGTTCCCTTCTTATTTGTACAGTTTTATACATGATCGTATCTTTCGTTTTAACAGGTATGGTTCCTTATACGCAATTAGATGTTTCTGATCCAGTTGCATTTGCACTACATTTCGTTGGCGAAGATACTATTGCAGGGCTGCTTGCAGTTGGTGCGATGACAGGAATGACAACCGTTCTTTTGGTCGTTATGTATGGACAAGTTCGTGTTTCTTATGCAATGAGCCGAGACGGTTTACTCCCAAAAGCGTTATCACGCGTAAATAAAAAAGTAAAAATCCCTTTACTAAACACATGGATTACTGGGGTATTTGCAGCTTTATTAGCAGGGCTTTTAGATTTACATTTACTAGCAAATTTAGTAAACATCGGTACGTTAACAGCCTTCACATTCGTTTGCTTTGCTGTACTTATTTTACGGAAAACTCATCCTGATTTAAAACGTGGCTTTCGCGCACCACTCGTACCTGTACTACCAATTGTCGCTATTCTTTGTTGTTTATATTTAATGATTAATTTGTCCAAAACGACATGGATCAGCTTTGCAGTCTGGCTTATAGTCGGTTTATGCGTCTACTTCTTCTACTCTAGAAAACATAGTCATTTAGCTACTGAAAAAACAGGTGATGAGAAAAAAGAAGCATAAAAAATAGCTCGCCTATAATAAAGGCGAGCTATTTTCATTAACGATTGTAAAACGAAAAATATACCGATCAACTTTTGTATACTTCTTCTCCCTTACTTCGCCTCTTTCTTTTTCTTTCTCCACGCGTTTACACTATCAAAGAAAAAGTTAATAAATAGCGTTCCTAATCCCGCTAATACAAATGTCATTAAAAATAGAACCCATATACTTTTATCTTTTAATAAATAATATCCTACAAGGAGCACAACGGCGATCCATACATATTCAAGAATTCTTTTTAGCTTTTTCTCTTCCAAATTATTCGCTCCCTTTTGTTATACTACTTTTAGTATAACAAAAAAGAAGCCTATCATGATAAGCTTCTTTTTCTTATACCTTATTTGTTGATGCTTTTTTCAACCAGTGAAATAGCGTGCTCTAACGTACGATTCATCGTTTCTACCTGTGCATCTTTTACTTTCACATCTTTTAATACAGCTTCTGCAACTGTAATTTTTTGACTCAATGATTTCACTGAACCGTCCGTTACATTTGCAGCTTGTGCTTTTTTCACTACTGCTTTTGCAGATTCAATATTGATTTGTAATTTTTCTTTCGGTATTTTCGGCTGTTCTTCTGCCACTTTTGATTGTACAAATGTTTGGTTTGCTGTTTTTAATTCATTATACATTTGAACAAATTGCTCACCTGTACTTGTCATATTCCCAAACACTTTCTTAGCATTGTCATAGTTTTTTTGTAATTCATTAAAAGCTTCTTGTGAATATTGACCTGGCTTTTCACCAAATTCATAAGTACCTGCCAATACTTCTTTCACTTTCGCAATCTCTTCATATAACGCATTTACTTGCTCTAATTTTGTACGAGTAGAAAACTCGTTATATGCCGCTACTACTTCTGAAGAACTTAATGCTTTACTATATAATTTTGCTAACGCAATTTGTCCATTTAATGGAATACCGCCATTTCCGTTACTATCTGGATCTGCACCAAGTGCAAATGGCACGTTCGGATGATACACTTTCCCACTAGCTGGCTGGCTATTTACTTTTTTACCATCTACATAAATTGCTACTTCACTTCCGTTATACGTTCCTGTTAAATGATACGTTTTGTTTGCTTCTAATTGAACACCAACACGTTTATAGCTTCCGCCAATATGAGCCCATAATTCTACATAGCCACTTCCTGTAGACTCAAAACCAATTCCACCACTCTCTGTATTTTGCAAAATACCTTGTCCGCGAATTTCATTCATTGAAAATACAGTTTCTAACGTAAATGAATTTGCTACTTTTTCTTTTTGTGCTGCTGAAAATGGAAGATACCCAAATGTATTTGCTTTTCCATTTAATTTCATTACATTTGTTTTCAACACCTTATCATATTCAACAGATACATTCCCTTTCACATCACCTTTTGTTCCAAACGGTGAGTTATCTTTAAATGTACCATCTAAGAAATTCACATCAAAAACGTCTGCCTTTGGCACTTTTACATTCGGATCAATATTATCTTTTTTCGTAGTAATTTCTGCCGTTAACGGCTGCGCGCTTTCGTTGCCAAACGAATCAATCGCAACTACTTCAAGTGTATATGATTTCCCGCCATCTAATCCTACCAGTGTAAATGTAAGTTCTTTTGGAACTGGATCACGATAAAACTCTGAGAATGCTAATAACTTATTTTTAATCTCACCTGTTTGTTTATCCTTCGCTTGGACACGATAAGAATGAACAAGAAGGTTGTCCACCGCTTGCGGGAATGTTACTGTTGCTGCGTTTTCCGTTACATTTGATACTGACAATTTCGCATCTTTCGCAAAAGATGGCTTTTCTTTATCACGATCTTCTACATGCGTAAATGTTTCTTTCTTTGATGGCAACTGAATTTTCCATGGCTCGCCTGTCCAAGAATTTGTATGGAAATCACGGCGATTAATTGTTACTTCTTTATCATCCACTTCTACTAATAAACCTTGGCTTAATGTACTAGCCCCTGGCGGAATATTTCCTTGCACTTTACCGCCTTCAACTTCCATATAACTTACAGAAGATGTACCAACAGATGTAAAGTCTTTTTGATGAATCGATCTTGGATCATCTAATGGATAATGTGAATGACCTGAAAACGTAATGACTTGTGGGTACTCTTTTAACACTGCATTAATTTTCGCACTATCTTGTGTTCCCCATTCATGACTACCGTATACTGTATCTTTAATATGCTGATGTAAAAATACGAAAATCGGTTTTTCCGGATCATCTTTTTGTGCCTTTGCCATTTCTTCTTTTAACCAAGTAATTTGCTTGTCCGAATAATATCCATGTGTTGTTCCATTCTCTGGAGACATAACAAGGAAATGATAACCCTTTACCACCTTATGATAATAGATTGATTCCATTCCTGTCTTTTCTAAAAAACGCTTCTGCGCTCCCTCTTCAGATAAACCGTTCCAATAATCATGATTACCAAGAGAATTCATTCGTACCGCATCTTTATTTGCATTTTCGTTATACACTTGCATGAAACGATCATATTGTTGCAGCGATCCTGTATCTGTGAAATCACCTACAATAACAAATGCATCTTGCTTTGGTGCAAGCGTATTAAATTGCTCTATTGCTCGTTTCCAGCGAAACGTATCATCTGTTCCACTATTCTTAATATGTACATCACTTACAACTGGGAAAACGATTTTCTTCTCACTTGGTGCCTTTTCTTGCTTTTTCTCTTCCGCTTTAACCGACGTACTCCACGGAAATGACACGAATGCCAATACAAACACCATTAATAATCCAATAAGACCTTTTACTTTTCGTAAAGCAGTTCTTTCCACGTGAATCCTCCTCATAATAATTGATTAATTACAAGGGTTATTGTAACGAAAACATATTAACTCCGTTTAAATGATAAATTAATTTTATTAGACTTTTGTAAACATACAGTTAATTAATCGTTAACTCCAACATTACTTGTATTATTGTAAACAACCACATTTTGTCTAAAAGAGTATGATCATTCTTTTCTAATGTCCCTTTACATATAATCTTTTCTATATAATAAAAACTACTATAAGGTTTTAAGCTTATTAGACAATCATAATTTTTAATTTTTTCGGCCATTCTTAACACATCGGCCACGCTTTTACATTTAATAATAGTAAAAGAAAAACTTGCAAAGGAGGGGTTCGTTTGAAAAACAAAAAAAATATCGGCTGTTTCGCTCCCTTATCTATCATTTGCCCAGACCCTTGTCCACCATCCCCTCCTCTGAATCCCAATTGTGAACTAGTAACAAATGAATTTGCTGGGAACTTCCTCATAACTAATGACACCATTCTCTCTACTAAAGATGCATCACAATCGATGATACTGTGGCAAAGTGATGGGATACTACTTATATCAGGTACTGTCTCGGTTTACAATAGTACTAGTAGCACCGAAGTAATTACAATTCAAATCGTCGGAGCAGTAACCAATATTTTCACTGTATTTCCTGGTAATACAATATCTTATATGGGTAAAGATTTACAATCCGTCAGTATTATTAATATACAAAGTAATCCTTCTCTATATTTAGAAGGCAAGTACTGTTGCCAATTTACATGTTGCTTATAAAATAAATATTTCATTACTCCCTCTATTCAAAAAAGCATACCATTTAAGGTATGCCTTTTTATGAAATTGAGTAACGTACTGTAATACAAAACTCTCCTTGATTAACAGTCGTTCCCGTCGTTGTAATTCGAACAGTAGTAAAGTGCCTCACTGTGAAAGTACCACTACTTTGCGGTTGTACAGTAATCGTATCGACTACTGTAGCACCTACTAAAAAATCCACTGTAATCGGATTTGCACCTGTATCATATTTTACATAACCTGAACCGTATATTTCTTGTGTAAGATTATTCGTATAGACAATTTGAGTACCCGCACCTGTAATTGACCAGTCTGTACATACTTGATCTTGCACAAGTGTTTTATTAGAACAACAAGACAAACTGGAACTTCTCATTCCCATTTTGATCCCCTCCTATTCTGCTATGAAAGTGGATAACGTGTTGTAATACAAAATTCTCCCTGATACGTTCCAGCAGGTGTTGCAGGTAATACAACTTGTATACTATCAAAGCGGCGATACGTAAAAGCAATACTCGTTCCTGGGTTTAACGTTTGTGTATCAATTGTATTCCCAGCAGAATCAAGTGCTTCTACGGTAATCGCGCCTGGTCCAACATCATATTTAACAAAACCAGTACCAATTACGTTTTGGTTAATATTATTTGTATAGAGAACATTATCAATTGCTGTTGCAACTACAGTAGCAGACCACGGACTACACACTTTATCTTGCACATAATTTTTATCTGGACAACACGTTAAAACTGTTCCTGAGCACTCACAAGACATAGTTGTTTCCCCTCTCTCTTTTATATTCCTTATATGTGTATGTCCTTCAGAGTCTTTTGCCTGTACTATTCATTCATTTCCAAAAAATAATCACACCTTAGTGCTACTAACTAAATAGATTCAGTTTTGTTTCGTTTTTTCATAAATTTATAAATAAAGATACTACCTATAACAATAAGAACGACCACTAATATAGGTAACATATATTGTCCAACAACACCCGCTGCTTTTTCCCAATGCGGACCTAATTTCATTCCAAAATAAATATATAAAGTCGTTAACGGGAACATTGCTACAAATGTATATATGCTAAATTTCCATATGTTCATTTTCGCCATACCACATGGAATGGAAATAAGCGTTCGAACTCCCGGGACGAAGCGTCCAACAAATGCTACAACCGGTCCATATTTCTCAAAGAAATCATCTGCTTTTTGAATTTGTTCTTCTTTAATGAAGAAATATTTACCGTATTTCACCAATACAGGGCGCCCGCCGTAATAACCGAGCGCGTATAACGTTAATGGTCCTGTCGTTCCACCAAGTGTTCCGGCTAGCACCGCAAGCCAAAAATTCATATCTCCCTCGTATACCCAATACCCAACAAGCGGCAAAACAACCTCTGCTGGAATAAACTCAAAAGTTAAAGCTAACACAACTCCAAAATAAGAAAACTGCTTTAAATACTGGATTATATCTAAAATAATTTGCTCCATACTTTTAACCCCTATCCTATATTTATATTATGCTTTTTTTGCAATTGTACTGGTGCCATCTTTACGATTCGGTTCAAAATGAATAACACAATTCCAATATCATCTAAAATACCGATAAACGGTAAGAAGTCTGGAATGAAATCGAGGGGCATAGCAACATACCCAACTAAAAAAGCAACAGATAAGATTTTCTTCTTTATTGAAACCTCTTTTGAAGTAAAAAAGTCAAATAGGAATGGAACAAACTTGCGGACATGAAATACAACTCTTAATCTACTAAAAAGTTTTTTCATTTTCTAGCTCCTCTCTTTGTATACAAAAAGGACCCTACCAAATATGGTAAGGGTCCTAAAAAAGACAATAAGGGGCCTTTACCATTGCTGGTAAAGGTCTCACTAACAACGAAACGTTGCCAATAAAGCCGAGGGTTTCTCCCTGTAATGACGACTTTACTGTAATAAGTTACTCCCCTTTAGATACACAATTTTATACAATCACATTAAGATATTTGGAGGGGCTTGTCAATATTTTTTTCATTTCCCATTCAGATTATTACATTATAAAAGACGCTATTCTGTATTCTCTGTTGAAACAATTTGGAGCTTAAAATGATCTGGGTCATAAAAATTTATTCTTATTTCTTCACCATGGCAATCTTCCACAAATGATATATGATAAAACTCTAACTTTTTCTTTATCCGCTCGATATCTGAGGTTCTTAAAAATATCTCCGTAGCTGATGATGTGACAGTCTCTCTATACTCTCCCAGTCCCCTGTTTACCACAAAACAAATTCTCGTTGAACCAATATCATACCAAACACCTGTTACACGTAATTGTGGTCTTTCCTTGCTCGGTTTAAATCCTAGAATTCCTTCATAAAAATATAATGTTTCCTTTAAGTTTTTAGATTCTAATACAATACATGTTGTAATACTTCCCATCCGCACTCCCCCTGTCTCTATTAGTTTTCTATATGAGTCATAATTTACAATTATGTACGAATACAATACATAATAATGGATATTTCATTTATAAAGGAGGGTTGTAACATGGATAAATTCATGAAATCCTACATACCTTATCATGGTCCAAACGATCCCTGTCCTCCAATTGGAAAGAAGTATTACTCAACTCCCCCGCACTTATATATGGGTTTTCAACCAACTAATTTACCCCAATTCACACCAAAAGAAGCTTTAAGAAAAGGGACTTTATGGCCTGCTTTTTATGATTATTATGAAAATCCTTACAAAAAAGGACGGTGAATAAAAACGTGACACAAACATTGCCTGATGAATATTACAAATGGATTGAAGAGCTACAAGAATTAGACTTTGTATTAGTTGAACTTACTCTCTATTTAGATACGCATCCCGACGATACTGCAGCTATAAATCAATTCAACGATTTCTCCTATAAACGAAGAGTATTAAAACAAAAAATTGAAGAAAGATACGGACCACTTCAGCAGTTTGGAAACAGTTATTCTAACGCTCCATGGGAATGGAGCAAAGGCCCTTGGCCATGGCAAATATAAAGTGAAACTTTAATCAGTGGGGGTTTTGTTCATCCCCACTGATTATTAGTTAAACCAATCGGGCTTTTA
This sequence comes from Bacillus altaicus, assembly GCF_042136375.2. NCBI lineage: Bacteria > Bacillati > Bacillota > Bacilli > Caryophanales > Bacillaceae > Bacillus > Bacillus altaicus. The sequence goes on from NZ_CM143394.1 coordinate 4,601,602, forward strand.
CGGGCAGTTGATCTCCCACCTAACCTCTTTGCTTCAACCGAATTTTGAGATGAGAGTCTTACTGCCCGTTAACGCGGGATAAAGGAGAGAAACTATGTGGATTTATGAAAAGAAATTACAATATCCTGTTAAAGTGAGTACTTGTAATCCAGCACTCGCAAAGTTATTAGTTGAACAGTACGGTGGTGCGGACGGTGAATTAGCCGCTGCTCTTCGCTACTTAAATCAACGTTATACAATTCCTGATAAAGTCGTTGGCTTACTAACCGATATTGGTACAGAAGAGTTCGCACATTTAGAAATGATTGCCACAATGATTTATAAATTAACAAAAGATGCAACACCTGAACAAATGAAAGCTGCCGGATTAGACGCGCATTATGCGAATCATGACAGCGCCTTGTTTTACCATAATGCAGGTGGTGTTCCTTTTACTGCCACTTACATTCAAGCGAAAGGAGATCCTATCGCAGATTTATACGAGGATATTGCAGCTGAAGAAAAAGCACGAGCGACTTATCAATGGCTAATTGATTTATCAGACGATCCCGATATAAATGATAGCTTACGCTTTTTACGCGAACGAGAAATCGTCCATTCTCAACGTTTCCGCGAAGCTGTAGAAATTTTAAAAGAAGAACGTGATAGGCAAATTTATTTTTAATACACATATCCTAGCGATATGTGTTTTTTTACGTTAAAAGTAAAATCCTTCCTCATTAACATATAAATAGTATATTTATTCAGTTTTACGCATTATTTTAAAATATTTTTAAAATTCCCTCTTGCTTTCTAGTCATCAGACCTTTAAAATAATAACAGTTACTCGACAAATTATTTGAATTTTCGACAAAAAACACTCATTAGGAGGATTTTCTTTATATGCGTACAACTTTAAAACCAGCGCAAATACTTTCGATTAGTTTACTACTATTCGCAGTTTTCTTCGGTGCTGGCAATATGATTTTCCCGCCTCTTCTCGGTCTTTCTTCCGGAGAAAATATGTGGGTTTCCATTACAGGATTTATTATTACAGACGTCGGTTTATCTTTACTTGCTATCGTCGCTGTTGCCCTTGCTGGTGGTAGTTTTAATACTTTAGCAAGCCGTGTTCATCCAAAATTCGCAGCAGTATTCGCTATCATTATTTATCTTTCAATCGGCCCACTATTTGTTATTCCACGAACTGGAACTGTATCTTATGAAATTGGGATTGCACCACTTGTCCCAGACCAATGGTACTCTATGTTAGTCTTTAGTGCGATTTTCTTTACAGTCGTCTACTTCTTATCATTAAATCCATCCAAATTAGTAGATCATATCGGAAAAATATTAACGCCAATTTTACTTGGAATTATTGCAATTATGGCAACAAAGGCGATTCTTTCACCAGGATCGTTCGCAGAACCTGTTGGTGACTATAAAGAAATCCCATTTTTCAAAGGATTTCTCGAAGGCTTTTTAACATTAGATGCAATCGGTGCTCTCGTATTATCAACAATTGTTGTAAATGCAATTCGCCAAAACGGTATACAAGATAAGAAATCCATTGCAAAATATACAATTATTTGCGGAAGCATTGCGGCTCTTTTCTTAACAATTGTTTACTTCTTACTAGGTTATATCGGCGCTTCAAACGGAAACTTAGGACAATTTGAAAATGGCGGTCAACTATTAGCAACTATTATGTATCAATTCTTTGGGACAAGCGGGAATGTTTTATTAAGTATCGCAATTATAGCTGCTTGTTTAACGACTGCAATCGGTGTTGTAAGTGCATTCTCCAACTATTTCACAACAGTACTAACAAATGTTTCATATAAGAAGCTTGTACTATACGTTTGTATCTTTAGCTTCGTTATTTCAAACTTAGGATTAAGTTTATTAATCAAAATTACATTACCCGTATTAATTATTTTATATCCAATTACAATCATTTTAATTTTCGTATCATTTATCGATAAATATACGAAACGTAAACCTTCTGTCTATATCGGAGCGATGATCGCAGCATTCATTATTAGCTGTATTCATGCACTTGATAATGTGGGAATGATACCAGGTTTTATCGCTAATATCGTACACACAATTCCTTTTTATGAATTAGGTATCGGCTGGATCGTTCCAGCAATAATCGGTGGTATAATCGGATACTTTATTCCGCAAACAGAAGCTGAAGTTGAGGTTTCTAGAAAATAAAAAGAAGCCAGCATGTATTTCATGCTGGCTTCTTTTTATTTTCTAGCGCTGAATACAGTATTTGTATATGAGCGAACAGTTAACATATAGTAACTAATCTTTAATATTTCGTTTTATGCTACGTTTTGATACTTCTAAAAAATCCATCGTATACCTCCATCCGCTCTCGCATGTCTTTATACAGGCAGTGTATACGAAAAAAAACTTCCTCCCTATCGATTTTCATTACATCTCTCTTACGATATTGTAATATAACAAATTAAAAAAGAATCTAGTTCCCTAGGTTATTCACATCATATGTTTAAATGTGAATAACGCATCAATTCATCTGCTTAAACTAGGTACAAACTCAACATTACATTTACATATCCATACCTTACAAAACTGTAAGGTTATTGTAAGCTAAAACGATTTGTCATATTCTTCACCTCTTCTATACTTAATGTAGATACTAAAACGAGCGAAAAGGTGATAAATAAATGAAAAAGAAAAATAAAGTGTTAATTACTAGTGTAGTAGCAATCGGAATTGCAGCTGGATCATATTTTGCTTTAGCTGGCGGTAGTTCAGAAGTAGCAATGGCATATAGCGGATATAAAGTAACAGAAAAACAAATCGAAAACGCACAAAAATTTGGCGGTGAAGTTATTCCAAACGGAATCGAAACGATTTCATTTGATCCAACAAAAGGTACGTATGAATTAGCTGTTAAAAAAGGTGATGAAGTGAAAAAAGGTCAGCTTCTATTTAAATATAGTGACCCTACCGCTAAACAAGGTGTAACGGAAGCAGAAATGCAAAAGAAACTTGCTAACAAAGAAGTTGACTTACTAAACAAACAACTAAATACAGCAAAACAAAAATTACAAAAAGATAAAAATGCAGGCCTTCCTCAGGAAGCATTAAAAGCATCGGAAATCGAAGTTGGGCAATTAGAATCACAACTTGAAATGAAGAAGTTTGAAGTAGAAAAAGCTGATGAAATGATTAAAGTAGCAAAAGAGAAAGTAAACACACTTTCTGTAACGAGTCCAACCGACGGTGTAATTGATGATATCGTAAAAACTGCTGATGAAAAAACAGGTATGAGTGGCATTACACTTCGTCACGCTGGTCAATTTAAAGTAAAAGGTCAACTTTCTGAATATGAACTTGCTAGTATGAAAGTTGGGCAAGAAGTAACTGTTTCATCAAAAACTGTCGCTGGTAAGACTTGGACAGGAAAAGTAACAGAAATCGGTTCTACACCATTAAAGAGCATGGACGAAAATAAAACTGTTTCTAATTATCAATTCACTGTCACATTAGATAATAGTGAAGAATTACAAAACGGCTTCCATGTTTACGTAACAAGTAAATCTGGCGAAGCAACTGGTACGATTGTTCCGAAAAGCAGCATTGTGAAAAAAGGTGACAAAAATGTTGTCTTCGTTGTAAAAGACGGTAAAGCGAAAGAACAAGCAGTTACTGTTGAATTCGAGACAGATAGCGAAGCAAAAGTTTCTGGAGTGAAAAAAGGAGAGGAAATTATCTCTAAACCTGAAAAAGACTTAAAAGACGGTATGGAGGTTGTCACTCAATGATTAACTTAAAAGGCATCACGAAATCTTTCCAAAATGGTGCAGAGTCCGTTCAAATATTACACGGAATTGATGTAAAACTAAACCAAGGAGAATTCACTTCTATTATGGGACCATCTGGTTCTGGTAAATCAACATTAATGAACATTATCGGTTGCTTAGATAAACCAACGACAGGTGCGTACGAACTAGCTGGTCAAAACATTTCAAACATGTCTGAAACAGAACTTGCACATGTTCGTAATAAAGAGATCGGATTCATATTCCAAAACTTTATGTTATTACCGAGACTTACAGCACTTCAAAATGTAGAACTACCTCTTATTTACGCTGGAGTCGATAAAAAAGAAAGACGTGAGCGCTCATTAGCAGCTTTAACAAAAGTCAGTTTAGCTGATCGTGCTACTCACTTACCAAATGAATTGTCAGGTGGACAAAAGCAGCGTGTCGCAGTCGCACGTGCAATCGTAAATAACCCGAAATTTCTCTTAGCAGATGAACCGACGGGTGCACTTGATACGAAAACAAGTACACAAATTATGGATCTCTTTTACGAATTAAACAAACAAGGCTCAACAATCATTATGATTACCCACGATCGTGAAATTGGGGAAGCGGCAGCACGTCAAATTGTAATTCGTGACGGAAATATCGTCCAAGATTGGAGAGGTTAATTTTGAACACGAGTGAAAATATACGCATGGCCCTTTCCTCTATCTTTGCTCATAAAATGCGTTCTATATTAACAATGCTAGGTATTATTATCGGTATTAGCGCCATTATTACTATCATTTCAATGGGTGATGGTACAAATGCAAAGTTTAAAAAAGAGTTAGGCCAAGGAAAAGATACTGAAGTAACGATTTACTACAACAACCCTGATTATGGAACTGATAGTGCCAAAATCACACCTGATATGCTAAAACGTCTTCAAACTGTACCAGGCGTTAAAGATGTTTATCCAGATGTAAGTATGAAAGTAAAAGCATCTTCTGGTTCAAAAGATGTCTCTCTTGATTTAAAAGGTGGAACAGGCGCCTTTATGACAGATTCGAAAATAAAATTAGTTCACGGTCGTGAATTAAACGACAGCGAATTAAACCAAGCAATTCCTGCTGTTATATTAAATGAAGAAGCTTTCAACAAATTATTTAGTGGTTGGGAATCAAATCTATACACAGATGTAAAAGGAAAGCCGTATAAAATAGTCGGTGTATACGAAACGAAAAACGAATTTGGAATGGCTATGCCTGAAGGTTATACATCTCTTGAAAACGCGCCTGTCATTTCAGGAGTAAATGAGTATGACTCTGTAAAATTAACAATGACCTCTCCAACAGAACGTAAAAGTGTAGAAAAACAAGCTGTTTCTGTTTTAAACGACATGAAAGCTCCTAAATTCGAGCACAAATTCGAAGCACAGGACTTAGGTGAATTTACGAAGCAATTAGACGAATCCATCGGTATGATGAAAATGGTATTCGGTGGCATTGCCGCTATCTCCTTACTTGTTGGTGGTATCGGTGTAATGAACATCATGCTTGTATCTGTAACAGAACGTACACGTGAGATCGGTATTCGTAAAGCACTTGGTGCAACGCGCGGTAAAGTATTAACACAATTCTTAATTGAATCTTGTATTTTAACAGGACTCGGTGGTTTCATCGGATTCATGCTTGGTATTTTCTTCGCTTGGATCGTCTCAATCTTTGCCGGATGGCCACTCGTTATCTCAAAAGAACTTGGACTTCTTTCAGTAGGTATCTCAATGCTAATCGGTATTGCATTCGGTTTACTACCAGCAAACAAAGCTGCTAAACTTGATCCAATTGAATGTTTACGATATGAGTAAATAAAAAAACGTAGGAGTTTACACTCCTACGTTTTTTATTTTGTTGAAGGCAAATGTAATTTCATCGACGTTTTGACAAAAATAAGAACCTCTAACTTCTATTATATAAAGTGAAACTATAATCAGTGGGGGTTTTGTTCATCCCCCACTGATTATTAGCCTTCACCAATCGGGCTTTTACGGGCAGTTAATCTCCCACCTAATTTCTTTGCTTCAGCCGAATTTTGAGGTGGGGGTTTTACTGTCCGTTAATGCGGGATAATTCTACTGCAATTCGCGAACCACTTCATAACGATATCATCCCTTTAAATCATGTTTCTTCTATTATATATGTTTCATGTTGCGATTATCTTTTTATCATTTAAACTTTCATTTCTCACGAAAGCTATCAAGCAATCCTATTATTGCAAAAATAATATGTAAAAGAACAAATTCAAGGCGTAATTTTTTCCATACTACAACTTATTTTGTAACAATTATATCTCTATTTCATTAAAATCACCCCTATATATACGACTTCACACACAAGAAGATTATATTTTCATAACTACATTACGATTCAAATAGTTAAATACCCCTTTTTTGTAACGTTACAGAAACATTCAAGTAACAGCACTGATACATTATTAATCCATTAGTAATTAAAAAAGTGTTGATTTTATGAATCGTATGTTCTAATCCCCTAAAAAACGCAAAGAAAACGCTATCAGGATATTAATGGAATTATTACAGAATATTAATGCCTCGTTACGAATGCTTTGTAGTTTTGTGTTTTCCGCAAATAAGAAAATAATGGTTGCTATAATGAGGTCAACGAAAACAAATGCAATGGAGGCTATTATGAAAAAATTTATGGGTATAGCAACAGCAGCGGTTTTTGGTCTTGGGATTTTCACAACATCTGCTAAAGCAGAAACAATCGTAACGACTGATGTACTAAATGTACGAGAAAACCCAACTACTGAATCACAAGTTGTCGGAAAGTTATTAGATGGATATAAAGTTAACGTTTTACATACAGAAAACGGATGGTCAAAAGTTAAATTAAATAGTGGTAAAGAGGCTTTCATAAGCGCTGACTACACAAAAGATTCTTACTACGTAACAGCAAACGTATTAAACGTACGTGCTGGAGCAAATACAGATTCAGAAATTCTTGGTAAATTGAAAAAAGATGATGTAATCGAAACAACAAACCAAGTACAAAATGATTGGATCCAATTTGAATATAACGGCAAAACAGCTTATGTACACGTTCCTTACTTAACAGGGAAAGCACCAGTTAAAGTTCAGCCAGTAGTTAAAGCTGAAAAAGTAACTAACGTTCAAGATACTGCTAAAGTTCGTGAAGCAGTTAAAGCCGGGGAAGTAGCTGAAACTCAAGCAAAAGCTAAGGCTCAAGAAGCAACTAAAGCTCGTGAAGCAGCTGAAGCTCAAGCAGAAGCTAAGGCCGGGGAAGCTGCTAAAGCTCGTGAAGCAGCTAAAGCCGAGGAAGCAACTGAAGCTCGTGCAGCGGCTAAAGCTCAAGCAGAAGCTAAGGCCGAGGAGGCAACTAAAGCTCGTGAAGCAGCTAAAGCTCAGGCAGAAGCTGAAGCTCAAGCAGAAGCTAAAGCTCAAGAAGCAGCTGAAGCTCGTGCAGCGGCTAAAGCTCAAGAAGCAGCTGAAGCTCGTGAAGCGGCTAAAGCTCAAGAAGCAGCTAAAGCTCAAGAAGCAGCTGAAGCTCGTGAAGCAGCTAAAGCTCAAAAACCAGCTACACAACAACCTGTTGCGAAAGAAACTGAAACAAGTGCACCATCTTCTTCTCGTGAATTAAGAGTTGAAGCAACAGCTTACACAGCAGATCCACTTGAAAATGGTTACAAAGCCGGAGATCAAGTAAAATCAGCTATGGGCCATAACTTAACAGCTAATCCAAACATGAAACTAATTGCAGTTGATCCAAGTGTAATTCCATTAGGTTCAAAAGTATGGGTTGATGGTTACGGAGTAGCAATCGCTGGTGATACTGGTGGAGCTATTAAAGGAAATAAAATTGACGTTTTAATGCCAGATAAAGGTACATCAAGTAACTGGGGACGTAAAACAGTTACAGTGAAAATTTTAAACTAATTACTATATAAAAAAGAGTCAGTCTCAACGTTGAGGCTGACTCTTTTTTATGACTCTTACATTCTTTCTTTCTCCTTCTCCCCCGTCCAAGTTAAATCTATCCCTTTGAATTCTATATACGATAGACTACTATTTCAACAGAAAAAAGAGGATGCTATAGCATCCTCTCTTACCTTCCCTATTCCACACAAGTAAACTGTGTCCAAGCTCCTACATAATCTAGTAAGAATAACTCTTCTTCACTCGCATAAGCATTTCCGATAATAACATCATCAATAAGCCCTGTTGCCCATAAATGTTTCGCTTGTACTTCAATTGGTAAGTTACGATGTTGTTCTAACGTACATAATCCGTCATTAATATCCCATGGACCGATGTCAGCTGCATGCGATGTAATAAAGGCTGCACTGCGAATACCATGCTTTTTGAAGCGTTCACTACAGCGAATGAAATAATCATACGGAAGACCAGTAAATTTTTGCGGATAAAAATTGTGACAACCAATTAAAGCTGATTTATTCGCTTGATGCGAAAGGATATTTTCTAAATAGGCAATATCATTACTTACATTCAGCTCAATTTTTAAGCCATATGGATTATTCGTCATTTTCGCTTCTGTTAACCCGTCAAACCCTACATCTAAACGAATTCCATCCGCGCCTAACTCTGCAAAGAACGATAGATCACTATAACTAACACCAAGTTGATCGAATACAGCTGGAGCTACATCTAAAATAACTTCCATATTGTTATCTTTTGCATGATTAATAATTTCTTTAAATTCAGCTACAATTTCTTCTTTCGGACGATTCACAGATAATAGACATGTAAATATTCTTGAAAAACCGTGGCGTGCCGCTGCTGAAATATATGCCATATCTTTTTCTTTCGTTGAATGCTCTGGATAAAGTGAAATTCCTAATTTACGCTCCATGCTTTTGCATCTCCTTCACACGTTGTATTAATGCCATACTCGTAAATCTATATTTTGCAGATAAACATGTTGCACATAAAATCGTTGGTACAATGATAAAGAATGGTGATTGTAAGCTAAATGCTACATAAGCTCCCATTGAACATCCGATAAATAATATCGACACAAGTAGTAAAACTAATAACGATTTACTTTGTACCCACTTTGAATAATGAGCAATGCACTGCCCTGCTACAAATGTAATTAAGATGATAATTGCTCCGAGCATTCTGCTTTCTCCTCTCCTGCTAATTGTTGTTTCTCATACATTTTGAAGAATGGATAGTAAATAACGAATGAGATAACAAAGTTAACAAGTACAAGTACACCAGCCATAATTGTCCAGTCCGTACTAATAATAGCTGCAATTGGCGCTAACATCGTAAATGGCAGCTTTGCCATCATGAGCGGAATCATACCTGAAACAACTGCGAAATATGATACTGTCGTTGTAACTAACGGTGTAATAACGAACGGAATAATTAAAATTGGATTCATTACAATTGGTGCCCCGAAAATAATTGGCTCGTTAATATTGAATAAACCTGGTACGAATGATAATCTACCTAACTCTTTTAGGAACTTAGATTTAGAGAACATAAACATAATTACTAAAGCTAACGTTGAGCCTGATCCACCAATCCATACGAACCATTGAATAAATTGCTCTGTAAATAAGTTTGGTAATTGATGTGCATTCCCTGTAGCCGTGAATACTTCCATATTTTCAAGAATTGCTGAATCCCACATTGGACGAATGATTGGTCCTAAAATCGCTGGACCATGTATACCGAACGACCAGAAGAATACGATTAGGAATACTGTTAATAAACCACCGAATAAATTATTCCCTACTAACACAGACTTTAATGGTGCAATTAAATATGTGATCGTTGTATTTACATCAAATTTCAAACCGTAACGAATACCCCAGAATAAAAGAATAACTACTAAAGTTGGAATTAATGCTGCAAATGAATTTGCAACCGCTGGTGGTACACTATCTGGTAATTTAATCGAAATATTATGCTTAATCATGAAATGATAAATTTCAACCGCAATTAATGATGTCACAATAGCTCCAAATAAAGACGTAGCACTTAATGTCCCTACTGAAATATATCTTCCTGCATCAACAACACCTGGTACAGCTTTTGTTATTTGAATAGGTTCAACTGATGCTAGTAAAAAGGCGAGTACAGATAATAATCCTGCACTTAACTGATTGAGTTGATAAAAGTTCGCGAGTGAGGCTCCTACCCCAAATGCTGCGTATAAAGCCATTAAACCTACTGTAAATCGAAATGGAATATCTAAAATATGGCGAAACGGTGCAATCCACTCCATATATGCATCAATTGGTAAGTTTAAAAAGATAACGAAAAATGACCCGACAATCGTTAACGGTAATGTAGAAATAACTCCATTCCGAATTGCTAATAAATGTCGTTGTCCCGCAATCTTTTGCGTTGTTGGCATAATCTTCTGTTCCATAAAACTCATAAAACCATTCATCGATAACCCTCCCTATGTTCAATCTAACAAAAACAAAAGTTATAACATTATAATGTTTGTGTTTAAAAAAATATAATTACGCTAAAACTAATTTTTCAGCTTGCTTAAGTACTTTCAAACCATCACACATACCGTAATCTCGTTGTTCTATAATTGCAACTGGTATATCGTATGACTTCGCAAGAAACTCTACTGCTGGAAACAAATACTTCACCTGTGGTCCAATTAAAACAACATCAGCATTTTTTATTTCCAGTTTCACAAGTTCTGAATCAACTGCTTTAATTTTATAATCCTTCCCTTGTTTCTTTGCCTCTTCTTGCATTTTTCTTACAACCATACTCGTTGACATACCTGCTGCACAGCATAATAAAATATACATCTTATACTGTCACTTTCTCTTCCACTCGTTTATGAAGAGTAATAAATTCCTCAGCAAGTTCTTTCACTGTAATGGCATTCATTAAATGATCTTGTGCATGCACTAATAATAAACTTATTTCTGCATGATTTCCCCTTGCTTCCTCTTGAATTAAATCCGTTTGAATACGATGAGCGGATGATATTTCCTCACTAGCAAGTTCCATCTTTTCACTCGCATTCTGAAAATCTCCTTGTCTTGCAAAAGCAATTGCTTCAAGTGCCGCGCTTCTCGCGTTACCACCATGTAAAATTAACGCAAATGGAGTTTGCATATCAGTCATTTTAAATTCCTCCAAGCTATGTTTTTTCTATATTTTTATCTTATTATGAAAACGCATACAATTAAACATAAAAAACTTCCGTTATGTAACGGAAGTTTTTATATACTTTTCTTATAAAGATAATAATATCTCTTGGAAATCTTCAATTACTTCAGCCTGAGTTAATTTCTCTATCGTATTCTGACTAGACATAATATCATATAAAAAATCATAAAGCTTTTGTAAATCTTCATTATTATTGCGCTTCACACTAAATAAAATAATAACTTGTACTTTCTTATCTCCCCAATCAACAGCTTTATCAAGTGTACAAAACATCAAAAATGTTTGTTCACTTAATAACTGCATCGGATGTGGAATCGCAACTAAATTCCCAACCGCTGTAGGAGATGTGTTCTCTCTCTCCATAACAGAAGCATAAAAGTTTGCAGGTACATAGTTTTTCTCAGCAGCTTTCTCACATAAAAACTGGATAACCTCTTCTTTCGTAGAAGCACTACGATTTAAGAAGATCAAATCTTCCTTAACATATTGCTTCACACTATTATCCACATGCGTAAATAACTGCTGACCAATCGATTTAATCTCTTTATCATCAAATATTGAGTTCACTTTTATAACTGGTACAGGCAAACCACTCGGTATATAAATCGTACTAATAATACAATCTACTTTATCTTTATAAAGGTCTTCTACTTTCAATTGATAATAGCCTGTAATACCTACAATCTCTAATTTATCTCGAAACTGTGATAGAATTTTATATTTCAGTAGCTGTGCACTCCCTTGACCAGTCGCACAAACTAATAAACATCTTTTCTTTTGATTATTTTCTTGCAAACGGCTCATCGCCCCTCCAAAGTGAATGGCAATATAACCAATTTCACTCTCTGGAATGGATTCACCCGTATATTCACCAATTATATCTCCAACGAGAACTGCAATTTCAAAAGCATATGGATAATTTTTTTTCACTTCTGCTAAAAGAGGATTTCTCGTATTTAATTTATATTTCAAACGATTTAATAACGTTTTTAAATGAACACCAAAACCAAATAATAATTCTTCATCATAATAAAAAGTAAGATTCCGTTCTTCCGCTACTTTGAAAAGAATATGTTGCATGAATGCATATACGTCTTTCCCTAATAGTCCTTCCACATTTTCATAGCGATCTCTTGCTGTAACAGCTGTACTTAATAAATGCATCGTCACATATAAAATTTCTTCTTCTGGAAATTGAAGTTTTAACTCTTCCCCTAAATTTCCTAAAATCAGTTTCGCAATTTTATATTCTTTCTTTATGATAAGTTCAGATTCCTCTACATGCAGTGCTTGAATGTAATGATCATCCCTGCATCTCTTTAAAGCAATCGCAATATGAATTGATAAATTATCAATTTCTATATCTGATAAATATATCGTTCCTCCCTCGATATACTTTAGTATAACCGAGCGGATGAGAGAAATATGGGGTAACGATAAATATGTGTCCGTCTGCTCATAGTTCTCATGAAACGGAGTATGGTCATAACGTGGTAAACCATATTGTGATAAACAAGAGCGAATATTAAATTCTTCTCCCACAATACGTATACCATAATATGGTCTTTTTTCAATCTGTAACTCATAGCGACTACAAATATCCGTAACATCTTTCATAATTAAGTTTACAGTAGATTTACTCACATAAATCTCTTCCGCTAGCTGCGAAAGCTTCACATACCCATCTGTCGTTAAAATACGTTGTAAAATATACGCTACTCTTTCTTCATAAGAAGTGGGAATCTTTTCCGTCTGTTTTTGAAATACATTTACGCAAAAATCTTCAAACTTCTTAGTTTTTATAATTTCTAGTTCGTATCCATTCCCCCTTTGTGATTCAATTTTCGCTCCGTGTTCTTCCAACATATCATTTAATAATTTTATATCCTTTTGAATCGTCTTCGTTGATACATGTAAACGGCTCGCTAAAAAAGCTCGATTTAACATCGATTTCTCTTCTAAAAACTCCTCTAAAATAGAAATTAATCGCTGATGCACTTTTGTCATAGCTCTTCCTCTCGCTCTTTATATAAAAGGGAAAAAGCCACTGAAATCAGTAGTTTTTTCCCTTTTATCCCGATTGGTGTGGGCTAATAATCAGTGGGGATGAACTAAATTCCCACTGATTAAAGCTTCACTTTATCCCGCGTTCATTATTTCTTTAGCGTGAATCCAAACTTATCCCAAGCTTGTAAATAATCTAATAAGAAGATTTCTTCCTCTATAACTCGGCCAACTACATTTGTTTTTCCTGTATTCACCATATCTTTTAAAGCAATTTGTAATTCACCTTTATATTGACCATACTGTTCATTATCAATTAAAAGATCACCGCGTTTAATTTCGCGCGTATTATGCGGTTTGAACTCTTCTTTTTTATATTTCACACGACTCTGTGTAGAACGAATCATATATTCAGATACATCTCCGCGATAAAAATGCGGTTCGTCTAACACAATAATTCTTTCTAATTCTGTTGTTGTATCATATAGTCCTATATCAAATGTTTGTTTCTCTTTATTTAATGCACCTAGTGCTTGTAATTCTTCCTCTGAAGCATACGCGTTCGCAATAATAACATCATCAATTAATTCTGTCGCAAACAAATGCTTCGCTTGTGTTGTCATTGGTAATTCACGATGCTGCTCTAACGTACATAACCCTTCTGTTACTGGCCAAGGTCCATATGTTGCATCAAATGATGAAATAAAAGCAGCTGTTCTCATACCGTAATCTTTAAATTGTTTCGAGCATTTAATGAAATGATCGTATGATAATCCTGAATAACGATGCGGATAGAAATTATGACAGCCAATTAAATTTTCACGATTTGGTCTATGACTCATAATGTTATCTACATACTTCGTACCGTTACTCATATTAATCTCAATTTTTAAGCCGTATGGATTGTATGTCATAATTGATTCTTCTAAACCTGAGAAACCAACATCTAAACGAATACCATAAGCACCTAGTTCATGGAAGAACGATAAATCATTATACGAAATACCTAGTTGTTCAAAAACAGCTGGACTAATATCAACTAATACTTGGAACCCTAATGCATTCGCATGAGAGATCGTTTCCTTAAACTCTTCTATAATTGTCTTTTTCTCGCCATCTACAGATAATAAACATGTGAATACACGTGTAAATCCGTATTTACTTGCTAATGTTACATACTCTTTATCTTCCTCTACTGTCGAATGTTCTGGATAAATAGAAATACCTAATCGTCTCATATGTACACGCCTCTTTCTTCATCATATTGTAAACCTTTTCAAATATATGTAGTGAAAAAGTATGTATCCCCTTCTCGTCCACTACCATTTGAATCCGCTTTCTTTAAAGAAAAAATAATTTCTATCATTCATAACAACTACTAGTCTATACATCTATACTTTACATCTTTTTTTCAAAATTGTGTAGTCTTTCCACAAATTTGTCAGTTTTTTTGCCTCGAAAATTGTTATACGTTTTCAAGGCACCTTCCTTGACTGTTACGTTGACCAATACATATACTCGAAAGAACAGAGATAAAGTGAAACTTTAATCAGTGGGGGTTTTGTTCATCCCCCACTGATTATTAGCCTTCACCAATCGGGCGTTTACGGGCAGTTGATCTCCCACCTAACTTCTTTGCTCCAGCCGGATTTTGAGGTGGGAGTTTTACTGCCCGCAAATAGCGGGAAAACTTTTATATAGGGGATGAATATATGGGAGAGGCAATACTCGTAAAACGAGAACCGTTATGGACAAAAGAGTTTATTGCGCTAATTCTAGCAAACTTATGTATGTTTTTAGGATTTCAAATGTTAATTCCAACTTTACCTGTTTATGTGAAAGAAATTGGGGGCACAAGTTCAAATATCGGATTCGTTGTCGGCATGTTTACCGTTGCAGCACTTTTTATTAGGCCGCTAACTGGAAATGCCTTGCAAAAATTCAACAAAAAAATCATTTTAATGATCGGTACCGCTATTTGTTTACTCGCTATGGGCAGTTATCTTTTCGCTTCAACCGTTTTCCTATTGCTTGCCGTTCGAATTTTACACGGCGCTGGTTTTGGTATTACAACGACTACATACGGAACTGTCGTTTCAGATTTAATTCCGCAAGCTCGCCGCGGTGAAGGCATGGGGTATTTCGGTCTTTCTGGAACTATTGCCATGGCGCTCGGTCCACTTATTGGACTTTGGCTTATGCAAGCATATAACTTCACGATTCTTTTTTTATGTGCACTTTCATGCACAATAGTTTCATTAATATTAACGAAACTACTTCAAATCAAAAAATCGCCGCAACCACCACAGCAAACATCTGGTACCTTTCTTGATGGATTTATTGAGCGTAAAGCTTTACTTCCTTCATTATTAATATTATGTATTACGTTAATGTACGGGGGAATTGGGAGCTTTATCACAATATTTGCTACGGAAGTCGGGATTGCTGATATCAGTCTCTTCTTTTTATTTAACGCACTTGCAATCGCTGTAACTCGTCCGTTTTCTGGAAGATTATATGATACGAAAGGCCATACATTTGTCATCATTCCAGGAGTTATTATTACGTTTACAGGTATTATCTTGCTGTCGTATACAACTACAATTCCGAGTTTAATTATTGCCGCAGCATGCTACGGCAGTGGTTTCGGAGCAATTCAACCGGCACTACAAGCATGGATGATTGACCGAGTAGCACCGCACCGACGAGGAGTAGCAACAGCAACATTCTTCTCAGCATTTGACCTTGGAATTGGTGCTGGAGCGATTATTTTTGGATTCATTGCACACTTTACCAACTATGCAACTGTATATCGCTATTCCTCTCTGTTACTTATTGCTTTTCTTTTCATTTATATTACAAGCTTACGGAAGCAAAAACAGGGGGATAAAACAAAAGAAAAAGCCGTTGGGTAATGCTAATTGGTTCTTTTTCGAAGTACTTGGACCAAAAAATCATGTATACACATTCGTAAAAAGCAGTGGATTCCTAAAAAAATCACACTGCTTTTTGCATTGTATTGAAGAGTGAACCGCTGTTCTATTTATTCATGTTGTTCGTATGATATTAATATATAGAACGAATTGGAGGAAATATTAATGAAAGCAATAGTGTACACAAAATACGGTCTCCCCGACGTTCTTCAACTGAAAGAGATAGAAAAACCTGCTCCTAAGGACAATGAAATACTAGTAAAA
Source organism: Bacillus altaicus (assembly GCF_042136375.2). NCBI lineage: Bacteria > Bacillati > Bacillota > Bacilli > Caryophanales > Bacillaceae > Bacillus > Bacillus altaicus. Next base: position 4,617,780 of record NZ_CM143394.1, read on the forward strand.
ATAAAAGCGACAACCGTAACGGCAGGAGATATTCGCTCACGAAGTTTTACGGTTCCCTCTTCTGTTTGGCTACCCGCTCGAATCGCACTTGGCTTTAAGCAACCGAAAAAACAAATACTCGGAATGGAATTAGCTGGTGAAGTTGAATCGATAGGAAAAGACGTCACACGATTTAAAAAAGGAGACCAAGTTTTTGCAGCTACCCAAGTGAATTTTGGTTCTTATGCTGAGTATATTTGTCTACCTGAAGGTGGAGCAGTGTGCATGAAGCCCTCCAATATATCCTATGAAGAAGCCGCAGCCATCCCAATTGGAGCACGTACAGCTTTGTTTTTCCTTAGGAAAGCTAACGTTCAAAGCGGTCAAAACATTCTTATTTACGGAGCTTCTGGAAGTGTCGGAAGTTATGCAGTACAAATTTCCAAGTATTTCGGCGCAACAGTTACAGGTGTGTGCAGTAGCTCCAATTTAGAATTGGTCAAATCTCTAGGAGCTGACGAAGTAATTGATTACACCACAAAAAAATTTTCTACTACAGACGAAACTTATGATGTTATCTTTGAAGCGGTAAACAGGAGTCCCTTTTCAGAGTGCATTAAAATGTTAAAGGAAGATGGTACCTATATAAATATCGTTGAACCGTTACCAAGTGCTCAAATGCTCTGGACTAAATTGACAAGTCGCGTGAAACTCATATTAAGTCAAAACGCACCTGAAACTTCCGAAGCATTAAATTTCCTTAAAGAACTTGTTGAGAACGGTAAAATAAAAGTGGTCATTGATAGGCGATACACTTTTGAGGAAATTATTGAAGCTCACATATATGTTGAAAAAGGACATAAGAAGGGAAATGTCGTCATAACTATGGAGCATAATGACGATTCTAAATAAAGAAAAAACACTTTGCATAATTGTTAAAATGCAAAGCACCGAAAGTTTTTAACATAAAAAAGCAGAGCAAATTCATATGCGAATTGCTCTTTTTTATTGTTGCGGGCATCTCAAAAGAAAACAGTTTAAAATAATTTAATCGTTTTTTACTTTCATTTAATACATTCATTTCAAACCTCCCCATTTCCCCCACATATTTTTCTAACTTTAATCAAAAAATATGCAAAGAACTATTATTATAAATAAGGTGAACCTTTACTTAGCACATCCAATTTGGATAGTTTATCTCTCCTATTTTTACTATCCAAAAATAGTGTGACAAATGCGACTTTTTTACAAACCAATCAGATATATCACCTAAAAAACCAATTAAATCCAGGTGTTTCTTTAAAGATTTGTAAACTTTTTATCACTTTGTAAATTTAGTGTAAATTTTACTAATAAACCGTTTACAGTGCCTCAAGGTTTAGTTAATAATTACATCGTACATGAAATTTAAGGAGTGGAATGCGTGGAATACAATATTCAAGATATGATCTTCCAGTTCATTGGTGGATTAGGTATTTTCTTATTCGGGATTAAATACATGGGCGATGGACTGCAACAAGCAGCCGGAGATCGTCTTCGCGATATTCTAGATCGTTTTACAACAAACCCTCTTATGGGTGTACTAGCAGGTATGTTAGTTACAGTATTAATTCAATCAAGTTCAGGAACAACCGCTTTAACAGTCGGACTTGTAAGTGCCGGATTTATGACATTAAGACAAGCAATCGGTGTTATTATGGGTGCGAACATTGGAACGACAGTTACTGCATTTATTATCGGAATTAAAATCGGAGAATACGCTCTTCCAATTATGGCAGTTGGAGCAATCTTATTATTCTTCTTTAAAAATAAAAAAGTACAGTCTTTAGGTCAAGTCGTATTCGGATTTGGTATGTTATTCTTCGGTTTAGAATTAATGAGCGCAGGTATGAAACCTCTTCGTTCTTTAGAGTCATTCCAAGAATTAATGGTTAGTATGAGTGATAACCCGATCTTAGGAATCGTTGTTGGTACAGTCTTCACTTTAATCGTACAAAGTTCAAGTGCGACAATCGGTATTTTGCAAGAACTATTTGGCCAGGGTGCAATCGATTTACAAGCTTCCCTTCCTGTATTATTCGGTGATAACATCGGTACAACAATTACAGCTGTATTAGCAGCAATTGGTACTTCTATTGCAGCAAGACGTGCAGCATTAGTTCACGTTATCTTTAATATCGTCGGTACAATAATCTTTACGATTTTATTAGTACCATTTACAAGTTTAATTCAATATTTCCAAACATCATTAAACTTAAATCCAGAAATGACAATCGCATTTGCCCACGGAACATTTAACGTAACAAATGCACTTATTCAATTCCCATTCATCGCTGTATTAGCATGGATTGTAACAAAACTTATTCGCGGCGAAGATTCTGCTATTGATTTCAAACCGCAACATTTAAATACAATCTTTATTGAACAATCTCCTGCTATCGCACTAACAGAAGCGCAAAAAGAAATTGTTCGCATGGCTGAGTTTTCTTTACAAGGATTAAAAGAAGCAAACCAATTTTTAAATACACAAGAAAAGAAACACGCTGATATGGCTACGCAATTAGAAGCAGCTATTAACAATTTAGATAAAAAAATTACCGAGTATTTAGTTTTACTATCAGAAAAACCACTTTCACATACAGACTCTGAAAAGCATTCAGTTCTAGCAGGTGTTGTTGGAGATATTGAACGTGTCGGTGATCATGTAGAAAACTTAGTAGAACTTGTAGATTTCCAAATTTCAAACCGCGTTTCACTATCAGATGAGGCACTAGCTGAATTAAATGAAATGCTTGAATTAACAATTTCAACATTACAAGATGCAATCAATGCTTTAACAAACTTCGACACTGAACTAGCTCAAACGGTTATTGCGAAAGAACGTAAAATTGACCAAATGGAACGTGTTCTTCGTAAACGTCATGTATTACGTCTGAACGAACGTAGCTGTTCAGGTGATGCAAGCATCATTTTCGTTGATATGGTAAGTAACTTAGAGCGTATCGGTGATCACGCTGTAAATATTGCTGATGGCGTTTTAGGTGAACAAGGAAAAGTAAATTTAAAACAATCATTATAATAGAAAAGAGACGCTAATTTGAGCGTCTCTTTTTTTATTTCACCTTTACAACCGTTCTTCCTTTTAACTTTCCTTGCAGTATAAGTGTAAATTTCTCATCTAATTCTTTTAATGTACATTCTTCTGTATAAGATAATAGCTCTGAGTTTTTCCACTCACCGGCTAGCAATGCCCACACTTCTCTTCTCACATCTACTGGACATTGAACTGAATCTATTCCTAAAAGGCTAATCCCTCGTAATATGAATGGGTATACAGTTGTATTTAATTCATGCCCTGCTACGTTACCACACGTTGTTACACAGCCTCCATACTTCACTACCTTTAAAGAACTTTCTAACATGTTCCCGCCTACAGTATCGACAACCCCAGCATATATTCCTTTAAGCATCGGTCTTCCTGATTCATCACTCAACTCCGCACGGCGAATCATCTTTTTTGCACCTAAACGTAGCAGCATCTCTTTCTCTTCCATTTTCCCTGTTGCCCCTACTACGCTATATCCTAGCTTCCCTAAAATACTAACTGCTACACTGCCTACTCCGCCCGTAGCACCCGTTACTAAAACATCTCCCATACTAGGTGTAATTCCCGCTCTAATGAGCTTATATACCGATAAGGCAGCTGTAAAACCGGCTGTCCCGTACATCATACTTTCCTTCAAAGACATTTCTTTGGGTAAAGGAACAACCCAAGATGATGGCACGCGAATATATTCTCCGAAACCACCAGAAGTATTCATACCTAAATCATACCCAGTTACAATAACTTGATCGCCTTCCTGAAAGGCGTTATTTTCACTACTAACTACCTCTCCCGCTGCATCTATGCCAGGTGTATGAGGATATGTTCTCGTTACACCTTTATTACCAGTAGCTGAAAGGGCATCTTTATAATTTAATGAAGAATAATGAACACGTATTAATACGTCTCCTTCAGGTAAACTATTTACTTCTCTCTCAACAAGCTTTCTTTCAAATTGATTATTTTCCTTTTCTTTCACGACAATTGCTCGGAATGGTGTATGATTCATTACGCTCTCTCCTTCATCCGTAAAATCCTTCTTTATTATATAAGAAATGCTTTTAAAGCTAACCGCTTCTTCTTGGCTATATTTCAACAAATCTTACTTCTCTATCACTTTCTCACAATACGTATTTTCATTTCTACTAAAACACATTATACTTGTTCTACATCTTAAAAATAAAATATAGAAAATCTAACTTTTTATAAATAAATTGAATTTTTACGAAATGTAAATGATTTGTAATGTTTTTTTTCGCTAAATTTCATTATAATAAGTGGATATGAGTGTCGTATTTCAATTCAAATGAAGGAGTACAAGAAATGGAGCAAAACCCATCTTTGCAAGAAAATACACGAACTAAACCGAGAAATAGTAAGAAAAAAACAAAAATTATTATAAGCGTTATTTTATTATTTTTAATAATAGGTGGCGGTTATACTTGGTTTTTAGTAAATAAAGCATCTTCTGCTATTCGAAATGCCGCTCACGATTTAGCGCGCGGTGATAAATCTGATTTGCGTGATAAAGCTGTAAAACCTATTACGAATAATGTATCTGTCTTAATTATGGGTGTTGATGAAAGCGATGTCCGTGGGAAAGAATATGGTGAAGCTATAAGAACGGATGCACTATTACTTGCAACGTTTAATAAAGATAGCAAAACTGTAAAACTATTAAGTATTCCACGAGACACGTATACTTATATTCCAGTAGAAAAGAAAAAAGATAAAATTACACACGCTCATGCATTCGGTGCTACCAAAAACGGAAAAGATGGTGGACCACAAGCAAGTATTGATGCAGTTGAAAAATTAATGAATGTTCCTGTCGATTACTTTGTAAAATTCAACTTTAAATCATTCATGAAAATCGTTGATGATTTAGGTGGCATTGAAGTTGATGTACCAGTTGAATTTACTGAACAAGATAGTAATGATAACGCCGATGCAATTCACCTGAAAAAAGGTGTTCAAAAGTTAAATAGTGAAGAAGCTCTTGCTCTTGCTAGAACACGACACGTTGATAGTGATGCGATGCGTGGTCAACGTCAGCAACTCGTTATCGAAGCCATTTTAAAGAAACTAACAAGCGTTGGATCCGTAACAAAAGTTGGTAACATCATTGATGATATTAACGGACAATTCGTTACAAACTTAACATTCGACGATATGCTTTCATTCTATAAATATGGTGCAGATTCTTCAATTGAGAAATTACAAATTGAAGGTGAAGATTGTTACATGGCAAAAGGTGATGATACTTGTAGTAAGTCATCTGGTGGTGGCCGAACTTACTACTACAATCCAGATAAAAAAGAATTAGCTAATGTTACAAACGAACTTCGTAGTCACCTTGGACTACCTGCCTATACAAAATCTGATTCTGATTCGAAAAAAACAAGCCCAGAGAAAACAAAAGAATCTAAGTCTGAAAATACGAGTGAACGCGAATCAAGTAACGATGAAACTCAAAATAAGAATAACAGTGAAGATACAGAAACATCGTCTAATGACAATGAATAAAGTGAAGCAGTGCTCTATGGAGGTAGAGCACTGCTTCTTTTTAATGCTTTCAAAATAAAAAAATCAGAACTTTCCAACTATCTTTTTTAATATTTTTAAATTATAATAAATAGTAGTAATCTATTCCAATTATCAGGGGGCTCATACATATGAAAGCTGCAGTAAAACATAACATTTCAGATTTTAAAGAGTACTTAAAATCAAACGATATATACATGGAAGAAAATATAGATGAAAATGATGGTTCGGTACATTTTTCAGTAGGATTAGAAACAGAAGCTGGCGCAAAAATTCAACTTATCGCTGCTTTCCAAAGCGAACATCCTGCTGTGGATATATACTGCTTCAATGTTGCTCTTGTACCTGATTCAACATCAAAAAATGACATTTTACATGTCATCAATGAATTAAACACATCTTATCGATTTGCAAAATTCACGCTAAACAAACAAAATGCAATTGATATTTCAACATCTCTTGCATTCTCAGAACCAAATTTTAATCCCGCACTTGTCTTTGAACATACGAGAATGCTATATAAACTGGCAAACGATGAATATAAGAACTTAATGAAAGTTATTTGGGCGTAAATAAAAAGATGGTGCTACAAGAGCACCATCTTTTTATTTCGATATCATATCAACCCACATCTTTATCGCAGTTCCTACAATTAAAGTAGACAATACGTATTGCAAAACTTTTTGATTCACTCTCTTCCCTACTCTCACCCCAAGCGGAGCGGCAAATAAACTTGCTATCGCAACGATAAGAGCCGGAATAACAACTATTTGTCCAGTAATCACTTTCCCAGTAGTAATTCCTATCGAGGAAATAAAAGTAATAGCAATAGAGGTTGCTATTGTCGTACGTATCGGTAGTTTTAAAACAACTAGCATAATCGGGACTAAAAGAAATGCACCACCAGCCCCAATAATGCCGGAAACACTTCCTACAATCAACGCTAACATACTAGCTAGCCATTTATTATACATAGGTCCTTCTGAATCTTTACAGTCGTTTCGCTTCGGTATAAACATCATAACAGCCGCAATAGTAGCTAATATTGTATAAACAACATTTACAGCATGCTCATTTAATAGATTTGCACTAAAGCTTCCTACAAAGCTTCCTATTAATATACTAGCTCCCATATACACAACTAACGTTTTATCCATATCGTTACTTTTCCGGTACGCCCACGCGCCTGCAAAAGTTGCAAAGAATACTTGAATCGCTGTAATACCACTCACTTCATGTGATGTATATCCAGCAAACCCTAACAATACCGGAATGTATAAGATCATCGGATAATTAATAATTGCCCCGCCAATCCCAACCATTCCTGAAATAAACGAGCCTATAAACCCAATAATAAAAAGTAGTACTGTTAAACTCATATTGTATCCCCCGCCTTCTAAAAAGAAGGTGATTTAAATAAATAAATTCACATTCCCATCCGAAGCATCTGCTAAATATGCACCTACTCCTGCAAACTCTACCCCTTCCATAATCTCTTCCTCTTTTAACCCTAATAAATCTACTGTCATTTGACAAGCTACAAGCTTAACCCCTTGTTCTTTCGCCATATCAATTAAATCTGGTAAAGGCATCGCATTATGCTTCTTCATAATGCCTTTAATCATCTTTGGCCCCATACCAGCAAAATTCATTTTTGATAATCCCATCTTATCAGCGCCGCGCGGCATCATTTTTCCAAACACTTTCTCTATAAACGTTTTCTTCACTTTCACATGCTCATCTTTCCTAAGGGCATTTAAACCCCAGAAAGTATGAAAAATAGTCACCTCTTGATCGTACGCCGCTGCACCATTTGCAATAATATAAGCTGCCATCTCCTTATCATAATCTCCACTAAATAAAACAATCGTCGTTTTCTTCTGTTGTTCCATGATATTCTCCTCCTAATTACCTATAGGGGTATTTAAAAAATTATTAAAAGGCTCAAATTATCTAGCTACACCCGATACTACTTTCCCCCTTACAAAGCGTTCATACCGCCTGAAACATTTATAATGCGCTGAAACCCCAATTTTTTTAATACTTTTGCTGCTTGCTTACTTCTCATCCCGCTCTGACAAATAACAATTACTTCCTTATTTTTATCTAACTGATTTACTTTACTAGCTAACTCATTTAGCGGGATATTCTGAAACCCCTTCATATGATTTCCTCTATATTCACCTACTGTACGAACATCGATAAATTGTTTTCCCTTTTTTCCCACTATACCCTTTAATTCTTTTCCATTTATATTTTGAACATCTTTCACCGGTAACAAACGCGAAATAACAAACCATGCAGCAAGTACAATGAAAAGCGTACTTAATATTGTATTCATATAACCACCCTCTCCGCATTTACAAAACTAGTTCTTCACTACGCCTTCTTAATCCAAAACTTCAGCACATCGTCTTCTATATTATGCTTTACTATTTCATGACCGCCTGTTTTTGACCATGCTGGAATATCCTTTACCGACCCTTTATCTGTTACATGTACTTCTAGCACTTCTCCAGATTGTAAAGTATCCATCGCTCTCTTCGTTCTTACAATCGGCATCGGACATGCTAAATCTTTCGCATCTAATACTTGTTTTATATTCATCATCTATTCCTCCAGTTTGTTATTTTATAATGAATCATGAACTGCACAACGATTTGGACCAATCTCCATTTCACGCTCTTCTTCCACACTCGGATGGATTTTCCCCATATTCGTTTGACGAATTTCTTGATAAGCATTCGGCTGAGGTGGTAGATTCTCCGTTACAATTTTGCGGAATTCATTCTCATCTTTAATATTTAATCCTGCATTCACTTCAAACAATTGTTTTAAATTAGCACTCACGATCCCATTTTCATCCATTTCACTTATTTTTGAGTAATGAGCTGGTAAAACAATTAACTCTTGAGATAATTCCTTATAGCGCTTATATAATGTATTTCGTAAATCACTCACCCAGTCTTCCGCCTTCCCGGCAAGATCGGGACGACCAATTGAATCTACAAATAAAATGTCACCTGATAATAAATACGTCTCATCTACAATAAATGATGTACTTCCAATCGTATGCCCCGGTGAGTATAACGCGCCAATATTAATTTGGGTACCCCCTACCGTAATAACAGTTCCTTCTACTAGCGGTTCGTACGAGAAAACAACTTCCTCCGCATCTTTTGGAGGTAACCAATACTTACCACCAACTTTTTCAGCCAACTTACGCCCACCTGAAATATGATCTGCATGTAGATGTGTATCCATTACATTCGTAATAGTAACTCCGTGTTCTTTTGCAAAATCTTCGTACGCCTCAATCGTTCTCACCGCATCAATGACTGCTGCTTCACCATTTGAAACGACCATATAAGATAAGCAGCCTTTTCCAAGACGATTAAATTGATATATACTTCCCCCGCCCTGTACATCCCCTACCTTTACCGGCTTCACATACTCACTCCAAGCTTTCATCCCACCAGCTAAATAAAGAACATTATTGAAACCAGCATCTAACAATTGCTCTGCGACAAACTGAGAAGAGCCCTCTTTCGCACATACAACTAAAATCTCTTTCTCCCGCGGTAATTCATCTACAATATGTTCTACACCATCTAATAAATCAAAATACGGTTTATTTATAGAAGAGATTTGTTTCCCTTCAATTTTCCACTCTTCATAATCCGCTTCATTACGAACATCTAAAATAAATAACTCTCCGAATAAAACTTTCTCTGCGACATCTTTTGCTTGTAACATCTTAGCGACCATTCAATTACCCCCATAGGTATATTTTCGTTTAAAAAAATTTATTTTTCCATGTTCCCTTGCCACTCTAACATACCTGGAATGACATTTTTCACGTTTGAAAAACCTTTTTCTTTCAACGTTTGACACGCTATATCACTACGATTACCAGTTCGGCAAACAACATAAATAGGTTTCGCACGCTCTAACATAGCACTATCTAATTCACCTAACGGCACCGAAATTGCGGATGGAATATGACCAAAGACGAATTCTGCTTCTTCACGAACATCTAATACAGTGCACTCTTCACCATTTAATAATATATTTTGCAATTCCCCATTCGTAATTGTATGAGGATACTTCACAACTTCATTTACTTCATTTTCGTGGGCTTTTCGTACATAATGCTTTAATATATCTCCCTCTTGTTTCGTTCCAATATATTGATGCCCTACTTTACTTGACCAACTTTGTATATCTAGCGTAGAACCTTTATCCGTCGCCTCTATTTCAATAACTTTCCCTGCTGCCAACCCTTCCATCGCCTTTTTCGTCTTCACAATTGGCATCGGACAAGCCAATCCTTTACAGTCTAAACTCGTATCCACTTTTATACTCATAATCATTTCCTCCCTAATCATTACACTTATACCTGCAGGGGTATATTAAAATGTTTTTGAAAATCTGTCAACACATATGTTTGACAGATTATCGGCTTTTTACAAGTAATTGAACAGCTTCTTTAATTAACTCTTCATTTGAGCCATTACCTTTTTCAAACTGCTCGCGCAAACATTGCTCTAAATTTGTTCCCACAACGAGTCCAATTGTACGATCTAGCGCAGAACGGGATGCAGTTAACTGTGTAATAACATCTCGGCAATCTTTTCCCTCTTCCATCATGCGAAGCACACCACGAACTTGACCTTCAATACGTTTCAATCTATTTTTCATATCTTGATTATATTCCACTGTAAACCACCTCCGTAATTATAACTATATTATACATTACTTTGTAACTTTGTATAATATCATATACCCTTAAGGGTATATTGTAAAGCGGTTTGTTTTTTGTAAAACCTTCTAGGGTATAGTAAAAATGCACTACATTGTAGTCCATCTAATTTATTCTCTTTACCCTTTTCTAACTCTTGATCGACAGCCTTTACTGACTAATAATAATAAAGTTGTTTAATTTTAAGGGTGTGAATCCGCATTGCTACGCTGTTAAACTGTTCCATTTCAATAACAAAGTTGTTTAAAAATACGGTAGTGTATAGTTTATAATGAAGTGTAGACAAATACTGTTCGACTTATTAAATTATTTAAACTTTGAAATAGAAGATATAAAAATAGCCTACATTTTAAGGAATATAGGCTAAGCAATATAAGTTAATCTGTTATTAATTTTGAATAAATACTTAGATCAATAAACTTTTCATTAGATTTTTCACACTTTCTCATTGTCCCTTCGAATGTAAAGTTTAACTTTTGTAAGACTTTTATTGAATTAATGTTTTCAGATTCAACTTTTGCTTCTATTCTATTGAATTCTAAAGTACTAAACGCATAATCCATTAAAGAGAGAATGGCTTCTGGCGCATATCCCTTACCCCAAAAAGCTTTACTAATATCGTAACCAATTTCTGCTTTGGCGTTTTTGAAATCAAATGAATTATAACCACAAGAACCGATAATTTCATTTGATTCTAATTCAATTATCGAATAACGAATAGCTCTGTTTTCCCGAGATAGCTTATCAAGCATTTCAATCATATCTACCGCTTGGCTTTCATCAGTAAAACTATTGATATTCATAAATTTTGTAACTTCTGGATCAGACCAAATTGTAAACATGCTAGCTGAGTCTGATGCTTTCATTTTTCTTAAAACTAATCTTTCGGTTTGTAGTTCTGTAATCAATATTTTTACCTCCATTATGTTTTTATTTTGGGGTCAAGATATTGATATCTGCGCATAGTTCAGTCCCTTCGTGTTTCAAGATAATATTATTATAAAAGTTATAAAGGATGAAACAATAACTTTTATAACTTTGGTTATGTCACAGTTTATGATAACTGCGTAATAAAGAAAAATGAAACGACCGTATTGTGATTTTTTAAACATCTTTAATTTTATTCTTATTTTCCGTTCGTTGAGAGCAATTATTTTTTAGTTGCTGTATTTCCCATTGCAATAGAAATTCTATTCCAACTGTTGATTTGATTGATTACCAAAACAAGGTCAACATATTGTTTCTCGTCATAGTGTTCACGTACTCGCTTATATAGGTCTTCAGGAACTCTTTTAGTAGGAATTAGAGTAATATGCTCAGATAGTTCAAGAGCAACTTTCTCTTCAGGTGTATAAAAATCACATTCATTCCAAGCATTCAAACAATAAATTCGTTGTTCGGTTTCACCCATCTTACGAGCATCGGATGTATGCATATCTATGCAGAAAGCACAACCGTTAATTTGAGAGACTCTAATCTTTATAAGTTCTCTAGTAATTCGATTAATTGTAGACTTCTTAGTGTACTTCTCCATATCCATCATAATTTTCATGCCATCAGGTGCAACACCATAGTAGGAAATTCTTTGACTCATAAGGCAAGACCTCCTTTAATTTTAAGATACTTATAATTATAACGTCACACGAACATTTGTGCTAATATTTTGTTTGTAAGGCATTCGAAATCAAAGAGAATTTCAGTTGTAGACAGTGTAATTAGTTGTTTCATGGTACGTAACTATCGCAAATGAGTAACCGTATTTTTCAAACAAATATTTTCACTTTTAAATTACTTTATTATTGCCATCAGAAGAAATTGAATAACTTTATTAATTTTTAAACGATTTTATTATGACCAAACATTTACTAACCTCTCTTTGTTAACAAACCCTTGAATAACTTCGTCACCAATAACGAACGTTGGAACAGCCTGAATTTCTACTTCTTTCATAGCATGTTTTATAGCTTCTTGATGTATTTCTCGGTATTTTCGTGATAGTAATGCCTCTTTAAATACATCATGCGAAAGGCCTACTTCCTCCGCCAGTTTTGTTCACACTTCAATATTTTTTCTTCTTGAAAAAATGCAACAAATACTCTATGATGAAATTCATTTCCTTTTCCCTGTTCCTTTGCAAATTAATAACCTTCAAATGCAAAGTGCGTATACGGACGCGATAAACGAGGTGATTTCATTTCTATTCCTAATTTTTTAGCAGTAGAATGAATGAACGAGCTCCAAGCTTCTATCACATAAGGCAATGTCCATGGATTAACTTTAGGATGCGGGATAGGGCGTAATTCAAGTGGCATCCATTCTATTTCTACATCTTTTTCCTTTGCAACCCCATCTAAAGGGGCAGTAGCTAAAAAACAAAATGGACAAATAAAATCAGAATAAACTCTAATTTTCACTGTCATATACATTCCTCACATTTCTTTTTATCCCATATTTGTAACTATACGAGCTTCAAACATGGGGATACTATGACTAATACAATATATCTACTACAAAAAATTCATTTCATTTACGAACGAAAGAATCAACCGTTTTATTATCATACTTCCTATAATCTCTTTGTAAAACTATAATCCATCCCTCCACCTAAAGCTTCAGCTGTATCACCAGTTTCTCTAAAATCATGTGTATAAATTTGTTCAAATGAACCAAAATCTACTTGTTTATAAAATTCATAACAAGGGAATCCATCATGCTCTCCTTGAATATCGATACTACCATCCTTTTTAACACATACAGTTAATAAATAATCCACAGGAGGTGCATATATATTTAATGGATTACTTGCACTGGCACTCATTTTGAATTGGACACCATCAGAATTCCATGCAATATGAGTACACACAATATTTTCAGTACTCGCTTTTCCTGTTCTTTTATTCACAGAACCATCTGGATTTGTAATCTTCTCTGTCGTAATACCCGTGTTTGCATATGAAAACACTTCTTCTTTATAAAAGTCCACTACTACCTCTTGCTCAACTCTAGAGCGCATAGTATTTACCGCATGTGGTGTAAATTCACGTGAATCACCTTCGAATTGGATTACTTTTCCTGTTTCCATATCCTTCTTAGCTTCAGTCCAAGACATTGGAATAAATACACTGGCTCTAATTTTAACGATATTAGTCATAAGAAACACCTCTATAATTTTATTTTAGATACTGCATAATATTGAGTAAAACAGACCACAATTTCGCTCCCATAATCAATAGCGTTCTCTTTTGCTTTAGCTACTTCCTTCTTAAAAATAGCGCTATATTTATATCTAGATTGTCGTTTTAAAGCTATATTCCATTTCTCCAGCTAGTGCTGCTGGGGTATCACCCGTTTCTCTGAAATCATGTGTATATATTAATTCAAATGAACCAAAGTCTATTTGTTTATAAAATTCATAGCAAGGGAAACCATCATGTACACCTTCAACATGCACAGTACCACTTTCATTAACTCGTATAGTCAAAAAATAATCAGCTGCAGGTGCTGCCGCGTTTAACGGATTACTTGCACTTGCTCTCATTTCAAATGAAACTTCATCTTCACTCCATACAATATTTGTACATGCAATGTTTTCTGTACTTGTTTCTCCTTTTTGATACTCAATTGAGCCATCTGGATTTGTAATTTTCACAGTAACGATACAAGCATCTGCATATGTGAAAATTTCTCTTTTATAAAAATCAATATTCACTTCTTGTTCTAATCTTGAACGCTTTGTATTTACAGCGTATGGTGTAAATTCACGTGCATCTCCGGCATATTCGAACACTCTTCCTGTTGCAGGATCCTTAATAGGTTTCAGCGAAGCATACGGTGCAAATACACTCCCTCTAATTTTAACGATATTAACCATGTGAAACCTCCATTGATTCTATTTATATAAATCATTATTTGTTCTACCACTACGATATAGTCAATTTGATTGACTATATCTCGTATAGTACAATAGATTTTACCTATAGTCAATTTAATTGACTATAGGTAAGGAGGTTATTTATATGGATCATCAAACATTTAACGAATTAGATCTCACTTCACTTTTATCATTATCCTTCAGCACATTAATTACTGAACTACATGACAAATTAAGTGAATTGGGATTTGAAGATATTAGGCCAGCGCATGGTTTTATGTTCAAACGCATCCTTCCTAATGGAGCAACCGGTATAGAACTAGCTGAATATTTAGGGGTTTCAAAACAAGCCATAAGTAAAATGGTAGATTCTCTTGAGAACAGTGGTTATGTCACACGCCAAACGCACCCTACTGATAAAAGAGGTAAAATCATTGTTTTAACCGAGCGTGGTTTAGCAGTAATGAAAGCAAAAGAAGAAATAGTAGCTGAAATAGAACAACGATGGATTGCAAATATAGGTGCAGAACGAATGCAAATGCTTAAAGAGGATTTAACAACATTCGTTACTAAAGAAAATACAGGAAAATTATCATCGAGCATACGACCTGTTTGGTAACCAAAAACTCCATATAAAAAACGAATCTATTTTGAAAAAGACTAATCAAAATGGATTCGTTTTTTACAGTTGATTAAAATCATTGATTCCTTTAAATTTTGTTTTAAATATATGAGATACCCATATTTTATATATTATATAATTCCATAACTCTCTGCACGATCAACTCTGCCGTATTCTCTGCTGGCGGCATCAACAAATTTGTAACCGGCCCATACACGACAGGGTTTAATTCCACTTCATACCCACCATATGCAAACTCTTCTTTTGTCGGTAAGTAACCAATATATCCATTCGTATAGCCACCAAAGAAAGCTAGTTCATTTTGAAGACTCTCTTTCATTTCTAAAGCAGTTTCTGAAAAAGGTTCCATCGGTATTCCAGAGAATATCCCGTCATTAATTTGAAACAATTGAATTTCTAAACCAATACTTAACTGCTGAATGTTTTTCCTATGCTTATCTAAAACGATAGTAAGCCATTCTTCAGTATTCACACCCCACTGCTTCTCAGCTAATTGGGCCATTCTTTTTAGCTCTTCAATTTCTGGAATATCCTTTAACTTCATTTGCATCATCGTCGAAATAGTTCTTAGATTTACAATCGTGCTATATGTAACTGTTGGTAATATCGTTAATACATGTCCACTGAGTACGTAAGCCATTTGTTTTAATGCCTCCTGTGAACCACGATACTTCGCATTCACATTTCCAGTGGCACCTTGAACAATAATAACAGGACAGTTTAATATTTTCTCCAGAATCTCTCTCGTCATTCCAGGATAATCCGCTGATAATACATCGCTATCTCCTTTTAAAACATTTGGATGAGCAGTGCAAAATACAACGATCCCAGCTAACTCCTTTGATTCAGCATTTCTCATCGCTAAAACACCAATTCGTTTATCTACAATACCCTCTATATTTATGCCCATCTTTGCTTTTCCATCAGGCGTCCGTTCTCTTCGGTTTACTCCAATATCACCTGTCGTAACACCCCATCCAACTTCACATGACCTCATGTTGTTATTTGCAGCAACAGCACCCTGCACTACATTATTTAGTAAAATCGTTTTATACGACTTTACTAAATAATGATCACCGACTGTTTCCGGACCAGAGTGTGTATGTGTATAAACAACTGTTATTCGCTCAACTGGCACATGAAGCTCACTCGCTACTCGTTCACGAATAATATTCGTATCTTCTACTAACATCCCGATATTATCAATGCTTATAAACGCAGTCTTCATTTCATCTTTTTCAAACACAAAGACCGTCCCGTAAATACGCTCTTCAATATTATTAATTCCTGTATCTCTATGATATCCGATAAAATCAATACCTAAAGGCGGCGTAATATCCACCTTGCATACCCCTATTTTGCTCATTTGAATTGCTCCATTTCTATATATAACTCCCTTTCTTCAAGAATAGCATATTTAACTTTGTTCCAAATAAAAAAAACGGACACAGTATTCTATGTCCGTTCTTTCCATCACACATACTTCCGATGCACCATCTTCCCATCATAAGAAAACACAACGCCCTTACTCTCCACAATGGACTCCATATGCACCGTTCTTCCCCATAGCTGATGAAGATACGGTAATACTTTTTCTAAGTATTTTAAATCGAGCTCGATTCCTTCATAGCTATGTTTAATGTACAATTCCCCATTCTTTAAGTAGTCTCCATCTTCTACTACTAAGTACGGGAAACCTCCATTTGTGCGCATATTTACGAGTTGATCGCGTACATGTTCCCACTCTTTATCAATTACTTTATATTCTTTTCCTTGGCGCTGGAATAAGTACATATCTTCTCTCATTACAAGTTTTTTATTTAAATAGTTTCTTAGGAACGATACATCCCATTCAATTTCCCGTACTTCAAAGATTTTCTCGCGACCAGAACCAGGCTTCACACCACGCCTTTTCATTTCTTCTGTCGGATTGTTGTAGCGTTCTTCAATATCTTCAAACATTTTAATACCGAGGTAGTACGGATTAATACTTGTTTTTGATGGCTGTACGACACCTGCATTTAATTTCGCAAATTCAATTGCTTCACCAGATGTTAAGTCCATTTCACGAAGTATGCGTTGATGCCAGTAGGAAGCCCAGCCTTCATTCATGATCTTCGTTTCAAGCTGTGGCCAGAAATATAACATTTCCTCGCGCATCATCGTTAATATGTCGCGCTGCCACTCTTCTAGCTCACGGCTGTATTCTTCAATAAAGAGGAGTAAATCTTTTTCTGGTTGCGGAGGGATTTTCTTCTTTTTATGCATATTAGGTCGTTCTCGTGTTTTATTTCGATCATCTAAATTCCATAAATCATCGTACTGTGATATCTTTTTCTTTTCTACATCCTCTTCTAAATCTTCAATACTCCATGCAAGTTTCGGGCGCATAAGTGACGGGTCAATATGTTCTTGAATGGCAAGTACGGCATCTAAAAATGTTTCTACCTCTGCCTTTCCGTACTTATGCTCATATGCTTTCACACGATCCGCTGTCGCAGCCATACTTTCTACCATGTCTCGCTTCGTATTCGAAAAACGAATATTATTTTTAAAGAAATCACAGTGCGCTAAAACGTGCGCTACGATTAGTTTATTTTGAATTAAAGAATTCGTATCTAATAAAAAGGCGTAACATGGATCAGAGTTAATAACGAGTTCATAAATTTTACTAAGTCCCAAATCGTATTGTAATTTCATTCTGAAAAATTGCTTTCCAAAACTCCAATGTGAAAACCTCGTCGGCATCCCATATGCACCAAATGTATAAATAATTTCCGCTGGACATACTTCATAACGCATCGGATAAAAATCAAGCCCAAATCCAGTCGCAATTTCCGTAATTTCCGCAATCGCATATTGCAGTGCTTTATCGTCACTTGTTCTCATTATTTTCCCTCCTTACACTTTCCCTTAAGAAAGTGTATGATGGGGAACAAGCTTTCATGAGGATTGATTGCATAATAAAAAGACACCCCCGCAAAAACGAGAATGCCTCTTTCCAATTAACCCTCAATAATCTCCATCTTCTCCGTAATCGGCGTACGAGCTTTTCCTTCTGGTGCTTTATCGAAATAGCCGATGTGAAGAATTCCAATGATGCGTTGACCTCTTGTTAAACCGATTCCTTCTATAAATAGTGGATTATAGTTTAATCCACCTGATTTCCAAACACATCCTAAGCCGCGCTCCCAAGCAAGTAATTGGAAGTTTTGCATAAATGCACATGTTGCAGCGTAATCTTCGTCACGTTGAATTTGACGCGGATCTTCATTAATGTAAACAACGATTTGTGCAGGTGTGCTTAAGAAACGGTCAGATAAAATTTTGCCGCGTTTTGCTCTTTCTTCTTCTGTGAAAGAGTTTAATACTGCGTCTACTAATTTCTGACGGCCTTCTCCAATGTATAATTTACAATTCCATGGTTCACGGTTTTTATGATTCGGTGCCCATGTTGCGTCGTTTAATAGTTCAATTAATAGCTCTTTTTCTACTGCTTTATCTGTAAATGTACGCACAGAACGTCTTTCTTTAATAACGTTTGCGATGGAAGTATATGTAGTCATATTTTTCTCTCCCTTATTTTCATCTATATGTATAATTCCGTTATTGATATTGATTTTCAATTTCGATTATAACCTAGTTTTTCACTATTAATCAATGTTTTATGTTGGAAAACAGTTAAAAAATTAATTTCTCGTTGTGAATAAAAAAACTTGGTGTGTTCACAAGTTTTTCACATTTTATGGAAATGATATGTGTAAGTTTTCCACATTACCCATCTAGGAGGAGTTTACATGTATAAGAAAATCGCAGTAAGTATGACTATGGCAGCATTATTATGCGGAGTGTCTGTTTTCCCTGCTTCCGCTGCCCCGCCAAAAGAAGTAACAATGCATCATCATAAACCAATCTCAGAGGAAGAAATGCATTCTCTCGAAAAACTCGGCTATAACAAACATGAAATTTGGAAAGCTGCCCACATTGCAAGAATAAGTAAAAAAGAAATTAAGGACGTTTTAGCTTACTATAAGCAAAATAAATCTTGGGAGAAAACAGCCGAGCATTTCGGTGTAGATCCAAGTAAATTGAAAAAGCATCATATGAATAAGGAAACGAAAAAAGCACTACTGCAAAAATTAGCAAATATGCAAAAGTCCACACCAGATGGACTAAAACAAAAAATGAAAGAGTATAACATAGGCTTACGTCAGCTCACAGTATTAACAATCATCGCTCAAAAAAGTAATACTTCTCTCGATGATGTACTGAAAATGAAAAAAGATGGGATGGATATTAAACAAATTGCGGAAAAATTAAATGTTAAAAAAGAAGATATACGGACAGAAATGATTAAATTAGTGAAGTCTATTAAAGAAAAGAAAACAAATTAGCCTGCCAAAAAGGAAGAGATATTCAATACTCTTCCTTTTCTTTATGAACTTTCAATTTTCAAGTATAAATTCCCGCCTTTCCCAAAAACTAACATAAATAAATAATGTAGGTAAGGGGTGAGAAAATGTTTCTTTCGTCTAAAAAGAATACAAAAACAATCTGTTCTATTCCGGAGTTTATCCACACTATGAAAGAATCCAGTGATTTCGTGTCTTATAACGTAGTAGACGATGGAACATTGTGTTTGTTTTATTATAAATCTACAGCCGAATCACTCCTCATTAATCGATTCATTTTAACACCTATTAAAAGAGAATTAGATCACATTGAAAATATAAGTGATATAGCAAATATCGTCACACTTGAGGAGATTATCACTGGCCCTACTATTGATGACATTCGTGAAAAATTATTAAGCGGGTATGTACTTATACAACTAAAAAATGATTCTCCCTCAGCAGAATATGCACTTATTCGTGCTGAAAGTTCAGTTTTAGGTACACGGTTATATAACGATACAGAAAATGAATATAGTGTAATCGGTCCAAAAGTTGGATTTGTTGAAAATATTGATACAAATATACACTTACTTCGCCGAAATATTGTCACAGAACAATTAGTTTTCAAAGAAGTTATAGTTGGTTCTATATCAAAAACAAAAGTCGTAGTTGCTTATATCGAAGGTATTACGAATGAGCAGCACGTTAATACTGCGATGCAGCGCCTACAAGACATTGACTTTGATGTTCCTTTCGATGCAACTATGATTGAACAGTTTATTAGCGATAATAGTAACTCTCCCTTCCCTGTTTTACTACCTACAGAGCGGTTAGATCGATCCGTGTACGCATTACTGAATGGAGGCGTTGTCATTTTAACAGACGGTTCACCTTACGCATTAGCTGGACCAGCGACATTACTCGATTTCTTCGTCTCTCCAGAAGATTATTATTTACCATGGATAGCAGGCTCATTTCTTCGAATGGTTCGCTTTTTCGGAGCAGCATTCTCGCTATTTTCATCAGCTATTTATACAGCTGTATTAACGTATCACTATCAAATGATTCCTGCGGATTTACTAGGTCCGATTATTTTTTCAAGAGCTAATGTACCGTTTCCGCCCATTTTAGAAGCACTTTTTTTAGAAATCACAATCGAATTGCTCCGTGAAGCTGGAGCACGATTACCTACAAAAGTTGGACAAACAATCGGCATCGTTGGCGGGATTGTAATTGGCCAAGCATCTGTTCAGGCTGCTTTAACGAGTACCATTTTATTAATTGCAGTTGCTTTATCAGCACTCGCTTCTTTTACAACACCAACTGTAAAAATGTCTTCTACTATCCGGATACTACGATTTCCACTTATTCTTTTAGCTGGTGCATTTGGAGGCTTAGGTCTCATTGTAGGATTCGTATTCATATTAGCTCATTTAATTCGCTTAAAATCACTTGGATCACCTTATTTATTACCTTTATATCCATTTCGCGGTTTAGGGACAGCCGAAGGCCTCTTTCGCTTGCCATTTAGTCAAACTGCAGGACGTGCCTCTTTTCTAAGACCAAAAAAGAAATGGCGCTATGATCCAAACAAAGCGAAAGAAAAACATGATGGTGAAGAGAAATGAAAAATACTTTATTATGCTTTTCCATTATCATTTTAATTTTCCAATCCGGCTGTACACAACCAAATATAGTAGACACACAGCGAATTATTCATGTAGGTGGATTTGATATAACGAAAGATAAAAAATTTCGCGGGACGATTCTCTATCCCGATTACACAAGAGGCGTGCAATCAAAGCCTCAAACTCAATCAACAACTGCAGGTACCATTGAAACAATATCTTCACTTCTAAACGCCAAATCACCACATACGATCGCTGTAGGTCAAATGCGTGTTGTCCTATTTGGAAAATCATTTGGTGAACGTGGAATTGGGGATGTTATTAACAACTTACAACGTGATCCTAATATTGGCCGAGATGTGCAACTAGCGCTTGTAGATGGTTCAACAGAAGAATTACTTAAACATGTCAAAACGAATGGATCGCTATATCTATCTGATTTACTGGAGCAAAATATAGAAACCGAGACAATCCCTCGGACAGCTTTAAATATTTTTTTATATAACTTTTATTCATCTGGATGCGATCCATTTCTTCCTTATATTAAAGTTGATGAAGATCAATCCGCTTCCATTAAAGGACTTGCTTTTTTAAAAAAGGATAAAGTGGTTATGTACACAGATAAAAAAGGATCTTTTTTATTAAAATTACTCATTAATCCAACTAAAAATGGGCGTTACGAAGTTCCGATACGTCAAGGTAAACATAAAGGATTGATCGCTACTCAAAACTTATCTGGAAAAAGTTTTTGTTCTCTTTCCCAAAACGGTGACATTCCGAAAGTTAACATCTACTTAAAGTTAAATGGACTTATAAAAAATGCTCCCGATTGGCTCGATTTAGCAAAGAACGAAAATATAACTTACGTAAAAAAACATGTAGAAAAAACGCTTGAGAAGCATTTAAACGAATTAATAAAACAATTCCAAGAAAAAGAAATCGATCCAATAGGTATACGAGAAGAAATTCGTAGTCATTCAAGAAAATGGACTATACAACAAATTCAAGAAATGTACCCTAATGTAGACGTTGCTGTTCATGTGCAAATCAATGTCGTGCAATCTGGTATTGGAGAATAGTGAGGTGCTATAGTGACTGAACAAGATAAAACACATACTGTTTCCCCTTATTTCACATTCCTTCTATTACACTCCCTTCAAATCGGAGTAGGTGTGTTAGGATACCAAAGAATTATTGCGCAATATGCCGGTTATGATTCTTGGATTTCCCTTATTGTCGCTGGTATTGCAACTCATATCGTGTTATTTTGCATGCTTAAAATGTTAGAAAAAGATAATGATTTAATGAATATTCATACGACATGTTTCGGAAGGTGGATTGGAACATTTTTTTCCGTGTGCTTTGCTGCATATCTTCTATTATTTTGCCTTACTGTTCTTCGTACATATATTGAAGTCATTCAAGTTTGGGTCTTTCCTACAATTAAACCGTGGAAATTAACGTTATTATTTTTACTCGTAACATATTACGTAATAAAAGGTGGATTCCGCTCTGTAACAGGAATCTGTTTTTGGGGCGTCATAATACCGATTTTCGTACTATTTTTCTTAGTTTTCCCAATGAAATATGCACATGTCCGTAACATTTTCCCAATTCTCACTCATTCACCTTTAGACATTCTAACTTCAGCGAAAGCATCTGCATTAGAATTTCTTGGCTTTGAAGCAATCCTTATCTTTTATCCATTTATTAAAAAAGGAAAATCCTTAAATAAATGGGCACATAGCGGTATTGCTTTTACAACCATTCTATACGTAATATTAGCGCTTGTTTCCCTTATGTACTATAGTCAAGGACAACTACATCATACAATTTGGCCAACATTAACGATGCTAAAAATTATTAAGGTTCCTTTTATCCAAAGGTTTGAGTACATTATTATTTTTTTATGGTATCTTATTATTTTACCTAACCTTTGTTTAACAATTTGGTCTTCTTGTTGCATTTCTAAGAAATCTTTTCACATACCATTTAACATTACACTGCCATTTTTTATCGCAGCTATATTTATTTCATCCTTGTTTTTCACAAACCGTGAAAGTATCAACACATTAAATACAGTACTGTCTCAAGCTGGGTTATATATTGTATACGCTTATATCCCAATCTTATTTCTATTCCATTCACTACGATGGCGCTTCAAAAATAAGTCGAAAAAATCTTCTCCCGACACCCCATGATATTTGATACAATTTTATTAATACATTTGTAAAGGGGACAAGCGAATGAAAAAGTATGTATTTTCTTTACTCGTAGTACTGAGCTTAATTCTTACTGGATGCGGGAGTACTGGTACAGATGAAAAAAAATCTTCTGAATCAAAAGAAGATCATGACCACGCATCACATACTCAGCAAGCTGACATTCAAGAAAAGACAAAAGGAGTCGACACACTTCCGGCCTTCCTAGACAAACTTGATCCACAAATGAAAGACATCTATACTGTCGCTGGACAAAATGCTGAATTATTGGATTGGATTCCTTGTTACTGCGGTTGTGGTGAAAGTGTAGGACATAAAAATAATAAAAATTGCTTTATTCGTGAAATCAAAAAGAATGGTGAAGTTGTTTGGGATTCCCATGCAACAACTTGTGTAAATTGCTTAGAAATCGCAGTTGAATCTGCTTCGATGAAACAAAAAGGAAAATCAACGCTTGAAATTCGTAATTATATTGATAATAAATACAAAGAAGGATATGGGAAACCAACACCTACGCCAATGCCAAAAGCTTAAAAAACGAGGAGACTCCTCGTTTTTTTTCTTTTCATTCACTTTTTTTCTTAACAAATTCTTTCAAGTGTATTTCTCCTCGCTTATCACACACTATATATAACTCTTCGGTAAGGAGGGTAACACAGTGCAAACATATAACGACTATGACAAAGCTCTCTATTACACGTATTGCTGTAATTGGGATAAACTACTCGTTTTAATGGTTCAAACGAATGATCAACTATTTTCTAAGCGTATTGAACACTTTTTACACGCTTATCAATACAGTAAAGAATTGCCAGAAGTTGACAAACAATTGCAGCTCCTATTTCAATATATTGACCATGCATCCCAAAAGTCACATGTAGAAGAAGTAGTAGAGCAAATTCAAATGTAAAATATAGCGCTATTCTCTCTTAGAGAATGGCGCTTTTTTGAACATTTTTATATCAATAAAAGTTTCCTTTTACAAAACTTTTATTGATAAACATATTTTCTCTTTCTTTTCTGTACTACTTCATACTATAATTTAGTATGTAACTATTATAAGTGAGGTATAAAATATGGGACGAGAAAAAAAGCAAGAGTATGCTTTATTTACTGCATGGGGAGCTTCTTTTATTGCTACGCTAGGTAGCCTATACTTTTCCGAAATCATGAAATTTGAGCCTTGTGTCCTTTGCTGGTATCAACGTATCTTTATGTATCCATTCGTTTTATGGCTCGGCATTGCTGTAGTAAAAAAAGATTATCGTATTGCAAGTTATTCCTTACCAATTGCAAGTATTGGTGCTTGTATTTCTTTATATCATTATGCAATTCAAAAAGTTTCAGCACTATCAGCTGCAGGAGCAGCTTGCGGACGCGTACCTTGTACGGGAGAATACATAAACTGGTTCGGCTTTGTGACAATCCCGTTTTTAGCTCTTATTGGCTTTATCACAATCGCTATTTGCAGCTTTATTGTAATTAAAAACAAATAAGGAGATGAAAGAATGAAAAAAATGCTTATATTTGGCGGTATTATTATCGTCTTATTTGCAGCAATTTTCGCTGTAACACAAATGGAAAAGAAAAACGTATCAACAACTGAAAAAGATTACTACACAAACAAAATTTCTCTTGAGAATCTCAATAAAAATATAGAAGATAAAAAAGAAGAAACAGTATACTTTTATCAAACATCTTGCGTTCATTGCCAAAAATTATCTCCTATCGTAGTACCAATGGCTAAAGACTTGAAAGTTGATATGAAAGTTATGGATATTGAAAAATTAGATGCTCCTTGGGATGAATATAAAATTAAAGGTACTCCAACAATCATTCATTTTAAAGATGGTAAAGAAGTGAGCCGTATTAGCGGCGAACAACCGGAAGACAAATTAAAAGAGTGGCTTGAGCAAACGAAAAAATAATGAGAAAAGGAAACTCCTTCTATACATGAAATGCGTGTAAAATCCCACACTAATGTATAAGGAGGGGGTTTTATGCCAGAAGTGAAATGCTCTGTTTCCAATTGCTCATTTTGGGGACAAGGTAACCTTTGTCAAGCAAGTGCAATCGTTGTTCAACCTGATGCACAAGAAGCAGGTCAAATTGAAAACAGTTCGTATATAAGCGCTGCTTTAACAAACGGGACGCTTGAAAGTTCTGTAACAACGAGTGTAGAAACGTGTTGTCATACATTTAAACCGAAATATTAAACGTAAAAGCATACGATTAGTCGTATGCTTTTTTACATTCCCCTCCAAAAATCATGCATCATAAAAAAGTACAAAATAACGAGAAGGACCGTCCCGCATAAAGTAATGCGTCGATATACACTCTTCTCCCCTTCCCTCGCTTTAACAAATGCCCAAATAAATCCGACGAACAATATTAAATCAACATATGGAACATAAAAGGAGAAGACGAGTAACGCATATACATACACGATAAATAAACAAGTCGTGATTAAGAAAATTTTAAATGCAAATTCACTTTTCATAATGTGACCGCCCCCCAGTCTGTACTGTATTATATTCAGCAAAACATAATAGTTGCTGTTTCAATTTTTTCATTTCACTATTTGCAGGCACACGATTGGTATGAAATCATTAAAACCAACTAAACTTCATCACAAATAAGCTACCGCCTATACACGGTAGCTATTATGGAACATTATATTTCCTTTTATATATGTTACTTAAAATCGAATAAGGTAATTGCTCATAACGAATTTTTTCTGCCGTTTCCTCTACAATATACAAATTGTTTCCTATATAATAGGTTCCATCTTTTCGTTTGGAATACACTGCGTATTTTTCAGTTGGCAATACCGTTTTCACTTTCGTTAATTGTCCATTTGGTTCTTGCCAATATATATTTACACGATCTACTAACGTAAGCATTCCAATTTGTTCTTCTTCTACTTTACGACCATTCCAGCTCACAACACGATAACCAAGCTTATAAGCTTCATATTCGGGACTCGTATGAAAACGAGAAATAATTACTTTTGTCTGTAATTGTACCCGGTCGTATAACCATTGTATGTCCCGATCGTGCATGCGAATACAACCATTCGACTCCCGGCTTCCAATCGTTCCTTCACGATTTGTCCCGTGAATGGCATATTCCTTTTTATCCAGACCTAGCCATCTCGTACCGAGAGGATTATTCGGTGCACCCCCAGGTATTTTTTTACGATGGTATTCTTTATTTTTATATTTAGTTATAATACAAAAATCCCCTTCAGGCGTCGGGGTGCTATCTCTTCCTGTCGTTATCGGAAATGTTCTAGTATAGTTTCCATCTTCAAAAAAAGACAGCTGATTCGTCGTTAGGTTAACTAATATTAAATGATCTGTATTAGCAAAAACGCTAGCTGGCAGGCAGAAAAATAGGATTACGATAAACCATACTTTCTTCATCTAAATCCTCCCTAGCACTAACATCATAATAAAGTGAAACTTTACTCGGTGGGGGGTTTGTCCATCCCCCACTAAGTATTAGCCTTCACCACT
Source organism: Bacillus altaicus (assembly GCF_042136375.2). Lineage (NCBI taxonomy): Bacteria > Bacillati > Bacillota > Bacilli > Caryophanales > Bacillaceae > Bacillus > Bacillus altaicus. The sequence continues at coordinate 4,644,444 of NZ_CM143394.1, forward strand.
CCCGCTATTTGCGGGCTGTTATCTCCCACCTAACTTCCTTGCATTCGCCGAATTTCGAGGTAGGAGTCTTACTGCCCGCAAATAGCGGGATAAATGCAATTAACTTTACTTTGCTCTTATAAATGAAAACTATCCATTCACAATTACTCCACCATTTACATGCATCATCTGTCCCGTTACATATGCCGAATCACTAGACGCCAAATATACATATGCAGGCGCTACTTCATACGGCTGACCAGGCCTTTTCATAGGAACATTACTCCCAAACTGTGATACTTTTTTCTCATCAAAACTGGATGGAATAAGTGGTGTCCAAATTGGGCCTGGTGCAACACCATTTACACGAATTCCTCTTTGTACTAACGACTGAGATAGCGATCTTGTAAAAGCGACAATTGCTCCTTTCGTTGCAGAATAATCAATTAACGTTTCATTTCCTTCATACGCAACGATAGATGCCGTGTTTATAATTACATCCCCTTGCTTTAAATGAGAGAGCGCTGCTTTTGTAACATGAAAATAAGAAAAAATATTAATACGGAACGTTTTTTCTAACTGTTCCGCTGTAATATACTCTAGCCCTTGCTGCGGATATTGCTGTGCGACGTTATTCACAAGAACATTTAAACTCCCCAGCTGCCGGGCGGTCTCTTCTACAATATCTTTACAATGTTGCTCATTACTTAAATCCCCCGGCAGCAATACACAATTCACGCCTTCTTTCTCAACGAATTGTTTCGTCTCATTTGCATCTTCGTCCTCATCTAAATAAGCAATCGCAATATTTGCTCCCTCTTTTGCAAAAGCGATGGACACAGCTCTCCCAATCCCACTATCTCCCCCTGTAATTAATACATTCTTTCCTTTTAACTTTTCGCTTCCTTTATAATTAGGATCTTCAAACTTTGGACGAGGATTCATTAACGATTCAATGCCAGGCTGTTTATTTTGATGTTGCGCTGGCATCGTTAAAAAGTTTTTTTGCTGTGGCATAACTTCCTTCAACTCCTTTTCCCTTATAATGTGCACAATATTAAAAACTACTTACACATAAAAAACCGCAATTCATGCTCATTTGCACGGTTAATATTCGAATTTAAGACATAAAATATGAATTGTTCTAAAGTTTTTATGCAAAACTATTGCAAAATAGTTAAAAAACGAATATTATATATAACTGTTGTGAAAATTATTCGTAAAAAGAAAGGATGTTTATATGTTTAACCTTTCAAAACATAAAACTTCTATTAAAACTGAAATTATGGCAGGTATTATTACCTTTTTAACAATGGCATATATCATTGTCGTAAACCCTGTCATCCTTGGGGATGCAGGCGTTCCATTTGAACAAGCATTTACAGCTACAATTATCGCCGCTGTTGTCGGAACATTATTTATGGCAATCTTTACAAACTTACCAATCGCAATTGCACCAGGTATGGGATTAAATGCTTACTTCTCTTATTCTGTTGTAAAAGCTCATGAAGGCATGACTTTCGCAATTGCATTCTCTGCTGTATTCGTAGCAGGTATGATTTTAATTTTGTTATCATTCACATCTTTCCGTACGAAATTAATGGAAGTAATTCCTGAAAACTTAAAACATGCACTTACTGCTGGTATCGGTCTTTTTATTGCTTTTATCGGTTTGCGCTTAACGGGAATTGTTACAAAAAATGATGCAAACTTAGTTGGGCTTGGCGATCTTCACTCTGCTCCAGTTCTACTAGCATTAGCTGGCCTTGGAATTACAATTGTCCTTATGTCTTTAAATATAAACGGGGCACTATTTATCGGAATGTTATTAACTGGTATTATCGCTTACTTCACAGGTCAATTAACATTCTCAAACGGCGTTACATCAATGCCTGGATTACCAGAAGGAATTATCGTTTCAAATCCAATTACTGCTGTATCTGATGTAATTAATTACGGATTATACGGCGTTGTGTTCTCATTCTTCCTTGTTACACTATTTGATACAACCGGAACATTACTTGGTGTAGCACAACAAGGTGGATTTATGAAAGATGGAAAGCTTCCAAAAGCAGGACGAGCTCTTCTATCTGACTCATTCTCAGCAACAATTGGAGCTATGTTCGGAACAACACCATCAACGGCTTACATTGAATCATCTGCTGGTGTTGCAGCTGGTGGCCGTACTGGTTTAACAACAATTACAGTAGCTGTTCTATTTGCATTAGCAGCATTCTTCGGACCGTTAGTGAGCGCTGTTTCTGGCGTTTCAGCTATTACAGCACCATCATTAATTATCGTTGGTAGTCTTATGATGGGCTCAGTTCGCCACATCGATTGGGATACGTTCGATGAAGCATTCCCAGCATTTTTAGTAATCTTAAGCATGCCACTGACATCAAGTATCTCAACAGGAATTGCACTTGGATTTATTTCATACCCACTTATGAAAGTGGCAAAAGGACAATTCCGTGCTGTTCACCCGCTTGTGTATTTATTCGGAATCTTGTTCGCTTATCAATTAGTTTTCTTACCACATTAAAATCCCTCATAAAGAGGGATTTTTTTACAAATAAAAAAGCCCCCCTCCAAATATAAAGGGCGCTCACAATTTCTAATACCTCTCATCTACCTGTAATTCTGTACTATACTTTTGAATGAAAACTGATGAAATAACCATCATCATTCCTACACTAAACCTAATAAGCTGGTCCAGTAGCATCTCATCATGGATGAACCAGCGAAGTAAAAATACACCACCAAAAATAAGTATCATAGTAAATCCAGTATGTCTAAGCCCCTTATATACATTTTCCATATGTATCACCTCTCCACAAAATTTTATCCATATTATACCATAACTAAAAAATATATATCTGCTTCTAAAATGGCATTCAGTTATAGATCAATAATAAAAAAGACTGCGGAGAACTTCTTCTCCACAGCCTAATACTTATTTTTGCAAAAACGCCTGTAAATCTGCAAACTGTCTCTTCGCATCTTCATAGCCTTGCTCATATAGATTTTGTAATTTAGCCGTATCCTTTTCCATACGATCTACTTGAAGCTGTACTTCTGGGCGAATAACAAATAAATTACCAGCTTGTTCTTCTTTTTCAATGTAGTGAAGTGTTTCATTATACACTTCATAACGAGCTAGCATCGTGTTAACAAGGTTCGGGTATTTTTTATAAGCTTTCGTTGCAATCCATCCAAATTTTGATTTTTTCTTCGCATAACCATGGTTTCTCGTCAAGATAACGACTGATTTTTTAAACCCGTCCGATTGTGCTTTACGAACCGGAATCGGATCAGAAATCCCGCCATCTAACAATTGCTTACCCCGGTAATTTACTGCCGGTGCAATAAATGGCAATGAACTAGACGCTTGCAATAAATTTAGCGCATCATCATTTGTTCCCTCTTTTTCAAAATAAATGGGTTGTCCCGTTTCACAATCCGTTGTTCCTACAAGAAAACGCTCTGGACTATTAAAGTATGTGTCAAAATCAAATGGGACATGCTTTTCTGGAATTTCATGAAAAATGAAATCCATATCAAATAATTGACGCTTTTTCCATAAGTTTTTATATGATAAATACTTCGGATGTGATGCATAATCAATATTTACTGTTTTATTTCTATTTCTTTGTCTGGAAAGATACGACGCTGCATGACAAGCACCAGCTGATACACCGATTACATATGGAAAATATAAGTCTTGTTCCATAAAATATTCTAGTATCCCGCCCGTATATACACCACGCATACCGCCGCCTTCTAATACTAATCCCGTATTTTCAAGCATGTTACTCTCTCCTCTTTATATATATTGACTCTTTAATTATTCACTATGTTAAGTATCTTTTTCTATTATATATGAGTTCTTTTAGAAATTATATTCAAAAGGCTTGAAAAAAAGAAAAATAGAGACTCCTCAACAATCCAGTCTCTATTTTAAGCTCTTTGATCAGCAACGATATGAATATCAATATACTTCGTTTGTCTCATAATTTCATTTACAATAGAACCTTTTCGTATTTCTTCCCACCGTGTTCTCGCCGATTGCCCGAGTAAAACTTGTGTCACCTGTAGTCTTTTTGCAACTTCGATAATAACATCAGCTGGCTTTCTTCCTTTCGCTTCTTCTAATACAAAGCTCGCCTCAAATTGATTCGTTAGCGATTTCCATTCTTCAATTATTTGCTTTTTCCCTGCTGAAAGGGAATCTATATTTTCCCTTTCTACATTTAAGACATACAATTCAGCGTTTAACCGATCAGCCATGCGCCATCCCCGTCTTATCAATTTCTCCGCTGTCGAACTATATTGCACACAAACGAGAATTTTTTCCTTTACACCAATCGGTTCTATAACTGTTTGGCTGATTTTCTCATCCATATCATCTGCAACTTCGCGAAGCGATAATTCCCTTAGTGCCCCTAAATTATTAAGCGTAAAGAAGTTTTGTAAGCTTTGTTGAATTTTTTCTTCCTTATATATCTTTCCATCTATTAATCTCTTCCTTAGCATTTCCGGCGTTGCATCAACGAGTTGAATTTCATTTGCTTTTTGCAAAATAAAATCCGGGATACGCTCTCTTACTTTTACATTCGTAATTTGAGCTACAATGTCATGAACACTCTCTAAATGTTGAATATTAAATGCTGATAATACCGATATGCCAGCCTCTAGCAATTCTTGAACATCCATGTAACGTTTTTTATGTTTGGAACCTGGTATATTACTATGGGCAAGTTCATCTACTACAACTACTTGCGGCGCACGCTTTATAATTCCTTCCACATCAAGCTCATAAAATACCTTTCCTTTATAGGAAATTTCTTTTAACGGAACTTTTTCTAAATCAGCAATTGCTTCTTCCGTCTCTATTCTCCCATGTGTTTCAATTAAACCAATTACAATATCAATACCATCTTTTTTCATTTCTCTAGCATCATAGAGCATCTTATAACTTTTCCCTACCCCTGGAGCAGCACCTACGTACAACTTTAACTTCCCGCGATTTTGCTGACGAATATATTCTAAATACTCTTCTGGCGTTCGCCTTTGAAACGTCGGTTTATAATCATCCGCATACAAAACACTCACAACCTTTCTTGCGAAACAACACTACCTCAATCCGTTAGATTGAGGTAGCACTGTTACTATTTCATTAGTTTCTGTAATTCTAAATTTAACTTTAAGACGTTCACGCGATCTTCTCCAAACAAACCGAGTGCAGCACCTTCTGTTTGTTCCTTAATCAATTGATTTAACTTTTCTTTCGGAATATTCGTTAATTTAGAGATGCGATCTACCTGCACAGACGCCGCCTTTGGACTAATGTCAGGATCAAGCCCTGAACCTGAATTCGTCACTAAATCTATCGGTACTTCTGTAACTGGAACGGTTGGATTTTGTTTCTTCCAGCCTTCAATACTTTTCTCTACTCGTTTCTCTAAATCTGGATTAGACGGTGCATAGTTATTTGAACCAGATGCTTCTGCTTTATATTCTATACTAGAGACACGTCCATGAAAATAACGTGGATCTGTAAAATTTTGACCGATTAATTTTGAACCAACTACTTCATCTTTATCATTATATATAAGACTTCCATCCGCATTATCCTTCATTACCGCTTGCGCAATACCGGTTACAATAAGCGGATATACAAGTCCACACAACACTAAGAACGTAAAAGTAATACGAATAATTGGTGAAAGTATACTTTGTTTTTTCGCCATCTTTTTTCCCCTCTTCCTTATATGAACAAGCCCACAATCATATCAATTACTTTAATTCCAATGAACGGAACGATAACTCCGCCAAGCCCGTAAATGAGTAAGTTTCGGCTAAGCAATGCATTCGAGCTCATCGGCTTATATGCAATCCCCTTCATCGCCAACGGAATGAGTAATGGAATAATAACTGCATTAAATATTAATGCTGATAAGATTGCTGAAAGCGGTGATGTTAATTTCATAATGTTTAAAGCTTCCATTTGCGGAATCGCAAGTGTAAACATCGCTGGAATGATGGCGAAATATTTCGCGATATCATTCGCAATACTAAACGTCGTTAACGCCCCACGCGTCATTAACAATTGCTTACCGATTCCTACAACCTCAATAATTTTCGTTGGATTCGAATCTAAATCAATCATATTCGCTGCTTCTTTTGCAGCTGTCGTACCACTATTCATCGCTAATCCAACGTCTGCCTGTGCTAATGCCGGAGCATCATTTGTACCATCACCTGTCATCGCTACAAGTTTTCCTTTATCTTGCTCAGCTTTAATAACCGCGATTTTATCTTCTGGTTTACACTCGGCAACGAATTCATCTACCCCTGCTTCTTTGGCAATCGTTGCTGCTGTTAAAGGATTATCACCTGTACACATAACTGTTTTAATTCCCATTTGACGTAATTGTTCAAAACGTTCACGCATACCAGGTTTTACTGTATCCTTTAAATAAATTAAACCGTAAATACGATCGTCTACTGCAACTACAAGCGGTGTCCCGCCCTCTTTTGAAATTAAATCTGCTTTTTGATTCACATCTTTCGGAATTGTTCCACCTTGCGATTGAACCCATTCAATAACGGCACCGACAGCTCCTTTTCTCACTTTCGTTCCGTCCTGTAAATCAACACCACTCATTCTCGTTTCTGCTTTAAATGGAACAAATTCACCTTGTTCTGCAAGTTCTCTATTATATGATATTGATTTCCCTTTCACATACTCAATAACAGATCGACCTTCTGGTGTTTCATCTAAAACTGAGCTAATGGCAGCCCATTTTCCTACTTGCTCAATCGTTTCATTTCCTACAGGAAGCAGTGTATGTGCCATCCGGTTCCCGAAAGTAATCGTACCCGTTTTGTCTAAAATAATTGTATTAATATCACCCGCAGCTTCTACTGCTTTCCCTGACATTGCTAGCACATTAAACTTTGTCACACGGTCCATCCCGGCAATACCAATCGCTGATAATAACCCGCCAATTGTCGTTGGAATTAAACAAACTAACAACGCTACAAGTACAGCTGTATCAATTTGAAACCCTAAATAATTTGTGAAAATCGGCAACGTCACAACAACGATTAAGAAAATAAGCGTTAAACTCGTTAATACTGTATTTAAAGCAATCTCATTCGGCGTTTTTTGACGAGCAGCTCCTTCTACTAAAGAAATCATTTTATCAATAAATGATTCACCAGGATTACTCGTAATTACAATTGTAATCTCATCACTTACGACCATCGTTCCGCCTGTTACTGAACAAAAGTCACCGCCCGCCTCTTTTATTACAGGAGCTGATTCCCCTGTAATTGCAGATTCATCTACAGACGCTAATCCTTTAATTACTTCACCATCATTCGGAATCATTTCTCCTTGTTTTACAATAACAACGTCACCTTTTCTCAGATCAGTTGCTGAAACTTGAACAATGTCTCCATTTTCTTTTACAACATTTGCAAATACATCTTTTTTCGATTGTTTTAAAGAATCTGCTTGTGCTTTACCACGACCTTCAGCTAACGCTTCTGCAAAGTTAGCAAATAAAACTGTGAATAATAGAATGAGAGAAACTGTTATATTAAACCATCCTGGTATGCTACTCGAACTACTTGGAAGAAAGGACAAAAGTAGCGTTATTATAAATCCAATTTCCACAATGAACATAATAGGATTCTTTATCATTACTTTTGGATTCAATTTCGCAAAGGATTGTTTCATCGCATGCGTCACGATATCACGATCCAACGTTTTCGCTTGTCTAACCTCATCTTCTACAGCATGTATTTGTGACTGATTTACTTGTTTTTCTTTTACTACTACCGGTCTCATCATTTACCCTCCATTACTTCAATGTAAGAAATTCTGCAATTGGGCCGAGTACTAACATCGGGAAAAATGTTAACGCACCAACAATTACAATCGTTCCAATAAAGATTCCTCCAAATAAACCATTATCCGTACGGAACGTTCCGACTGTTTCTGGTACTACCGTCTTCTCTTTCAACGAAGCTGCCACAGCTAGCATCGTAATTAAACTGAAATAGCGTCCTAAAAACATAACTAAACCAGTCGTAATATTCCAAAACGGTGTATTATCTGCTAATCCTTCAAATCCAGATCCGTTATTCGCAGCTGATGATGTATACTCATATACAACTTGCGTTAAACCGTGGAAACCTGAATGAGAAATTGCATCCGTCCCTAAACTTGTTGAAAGAGCTAATGCTGAAAATCCTAAGATAAGTAATGGATGAAATAGAATCGTTACTGCAATTAATTTCATTTCCTTACCTTCAATCTTTTTACCTAAAAACTCTGGTGTCCTTCCGACCATTAATCCAGATATAAAGACTGCAATAATTGCATACATAATAATATTAATAAAGCCCGCTCCAACACCACCGTATACTGTATTCAACATCATATTTACGAGTGGTACTAATCCTCCAATTGGTGTTAACGTATCATGCATCGTATTAACGGCCCCTGTTTCAGCGGCTGTCGTTACTGTTGCGTATAGTGAAGAAAATACTGTTCCAAATCGCACTTCTTTTCCTTCTGTACTTCCTTGTACATGTTCGATACCCATTCCATTTAATGCCGGATTACCATTTAATTCAGATGTAGTAATCGTTATAAATCCGAGTAAAAACACCATAAATAGTGAAACGAAAAGGATACGTCCTTGTTTTTTATTTCCTACCATTCTTCCGTACGTAAATGGAAGTGCTGTTGGCAATAACATCATAAGCATCATTTGCAAAATATTACTCATTTGCCCTGGATTTTCGAAAGGATGTGTAGAGTTTGCTCCGAAAAATCCTCCGCCGTTATTTCCAAGTTCCTTAATGGAAACGAATGATGCAACTGGACCACGTAAAATACTTTGCTTCGCACCATCAATTGTTTGTGCTGTAACCGCCCCATCTAACGTTTGTGGTACACCAAGTGCGACGAAGACTAACGCCGCAATAAATGCGATAGGAAGAAAAACTCTCGTTAACGCTCTCGTAAAATCAACGAAAAAGTTACCAAGTTCTTTTCCAGCGAGCCCTCTTATAAATGCCATAACGATGGCTAACGTCGTTGCTGGTGCCGCAAACATTAAAAATGTAATCCCGATTAATTGTGATAAATAAGATAAACCATTTTCACCGCTGTAATGCTGTAAGTTTGTATCAGCCATAAAACTAATCGCTGTATTAAAAGCGAGCGTAGGCTCCATCCCTTCAATATGCGCTGGATTTAATGGCAATACACCTTGTAATCTGAAAATGAAATATACGACGACAATCATAAATCCATTGAGTAAAACTAATGATAATGCGTACTGTTTCCACGTTTGATTGTATGCTTTTACACCCGTAATTTTAAAAATAAGTTTTTCAAAAGGCCCGAATACTTTATCTAGCTTTTTGCTACCTTGAAAGGCTTTCTCTAAATAAATCCCCATTGGCTTTGCTACTAAAATAAACAAGAGCATTGTAATAACGACTGCAACCCAAATCATAATGAATGATTCCCCCTAATTAAAACTTTTCTGGATTTAATAATGCGTACACTAAGTACACCGTAATCGCTGCAACAATAACCGATAAGGCAATCATCATGATTGCTTCCCTTCTTTCACAACTTTATCTGACCAACTTGCAAGACTTACCATCGATGCGACTAACCCAACAAAAATCCCGATCATTACAACATCTAACATAACTACCCCTCACTTTTTGTTAAAATTTACCATATAGTTATCAAAAAAAGAACACTAAGCTCTACTTAGTGTTCGAAACGAACAACACAAAGTAAACCTCCTCTCTAAACGCTTACGAGGTTAGCTGTCGGATTCGGGCCTAAAGAGTAGCCCTACTTTCAAAATTGAAAGATTCACCCCAAGTGACGATGCACAAAATTGGTTCCCCCGCTCCATTTCTGGAACTCAGCGATTTTAGGTTTTTTTTGGAAATTTCATGAATGATTCATGAGAGTAAATATACTCCTCTATATTTAACTTGTAAAGAGGCAAATTACTGAAAATAAGAAAATATTTTATCATTTAAGCGCTTACATTACGTATTATTAATATTCTTTCATCTGTTTCCTTGTCTTTTCTTTCTTTTTCATAAATATGACCCTTTAAATGTGAAATAGAAAGAGCGAATTACATGAAGTGCATAGCTTGTTGCACTCAGTATTCGCTCTCTTAAACTCTTTACCTTATTTTCTTCTCCAACACAAATAAGCGTTAATTCCATGTACCTCATCCTCCTTAGCATAAAAGAACTCAAACATAGATTGATATTCTCCTATACTAATCAGACCGACGAAGTGATATATCCATCATGGCACCGCCCTCTCTCAAGACGCTTACGAAGTTAGCTGTCGGATTCGGGCCTTGAGAGTAGCCCTACTTTCAACATTGAAAGATTCCCCCGCTCCATACATTTGGACTCAGCGTATTACAAAAAATGTATTCTGGCTAATATATCACTCCTGTATTTGGAAAAATCAAACATAAAAAAGCCAGTTAACAAACTGGCTTCTCATGTCTTTATACACGTGTATTATTCATCTTATAAGCAAAATGATTCGTCGGCCCATGACCACTACCAATATTCAATGGCTCTTCAATCGCTATACTAATAAATCGTTTTGCTTCTTGAACTGCCTCTTCAATTGAATATCCTTTCGCAAGTCCTGCTGTAACTGCAGACGCGAATGTACATCCGCTTCCGTGCGTTTGCTTTGAAGGAATTCGTTCACTTCTAAATTCGATAAACTGCTCACCATCAAAGAGTAAATCGATTACTTCATTACCTTGATATTCTGCATGTCCGCCCTTCATAAGCACATATTTAGCCCCTAATTCGTGCAATACTTTCGCAGCTTCTTTACTATCTTCTATATTTTGAATCTCCATCCCAGTTAACACTTCTGCTTCAGGAACATTCGGTGTTACAACAGTTGCTAGTGGCAATAAATATTCTTTTAATGCTTGTACTGCTTCTTGTTGTAATAATGATGCTCCGCCTTTAGCAATCATAACAGGATCTAGTACAATATTATTCCAGCCAAATTTCTTAATATGTTCTGCAACAATTCGAATAATTTCACTACTAAATAGCATCCCTAGTTTCACAGCATCTGGTGTTAAATCCGTACCAATTGAATTCAGCTGTTCCGTAATTCCTTCTAAAGAAACAGGATATACCCCTTGAACGCCAAGCGTATTTTGAGCAGTAATTGCTGTAATAGCCGTCATTCCATACACACCCAGCTCTTGGAAAGTTTTTAAATCTGCTTGAATTCCAGCGCCGCCTCCGCTATCAGATCCTGCAATCGTTAAAGCTTTATTCACTTTCATCCCACTCATCCTTTTCTATCCAAAATAGCGATGATAAATTGTTTTCGCTTCACTTATATCTTTCGTTCCATGCACAAGTACACGACCATCTTTGAAAGCAACTAATCTCTTTTCTTCAACAGAAAATGATAATAAATATGGATTTACATTCAAATCATTCACGCGATTATTTAGCAATTCTTTATATTGCTCAAAATTCATTTCTTCTTTATGAGGTGGTCTAATTTGAACTGTATTTCTCCCGCATAACACTGCTGTTTTTGAAGTGTTTTCTTTATTTAAATACGGATATAATGCTTGCTCACCACATGATAGACAATTATGTTTACGAAGCTTTTGCACATTCATACATGAATACTCATTTTTCCATACATCAAATGATACAAGCCCATCTCGAAGCGAGTCATAATCTTCTACTAACAGTTTAAGTGTTTCCGTTACTTGATGAGAAACGACAAGAGATACAGCAGGTGATATAATCCCCGCTGTATCACATGTCGCTCCGCCAAGCGGAATCGATTGTAATAAACAAGATAAACATGGCGTTTTGCCTGGCATAATAGTATAAGAAAGACCGTAACTTCCTACACATGCCCCGTAAACCCATGGAATAGAATATTTTTGCGATATATCATTCACAATGAAACGCGTTTCGAAATTATCAGTCGCATCGATAATTACATCAACATTTGTAACGAGTTCTTCTAGCTCTTCAGCTGTTACATCTTGAACGAGAGCTTCTACTCTTACTTCACTATTAATCTCTTCTAGACGTTTTTTTGCCGCCACAGCCTTCGGAAGGTTATTCTCTACATCACTCTCTGCATACAATTGCTGTCTTTGTAAATTACTCCAATCCACATAATCGCGGTCAACAATTGTTACTGTGCCAACGCCAGCTCTTACAAACATCTCTGCATTTGCACTACCTAATGCACCTGCACCGATAATAAGTACATGCTTTTCTCTTATCTTTTGTTGTCCTTCTCCTCCAATTGGAGAAAATAGTTCTTGGCGAGAATATCGATTATTCAACTACGCTCATTCCTTCTAAAGGACTACTTGCCGTTGCACAACGTTTACGTGCAATACGGCCCGCTTCAAACCCTAATCGTCCTGCCTCAATACCTAATTTCATAGCGTATGCCATTTTAATAGGATCTTTTGCCCCCGACACAGCCGTATTTAATAACACACCATCTGCTCCTAATTCCATCGCAAATGCCGCATCAGCTGGGCTACCAATACCAGCATCCACGATAACTGGTACTGTCGCTTGTTCAATAATGAAACTTAAATTTAATGGATTTACAATACCAAGTCCTGAACCAATCGGTGATGCACCTGGCATAATGGCATGCACGCCAAGTTCTTGTAATTTACGCGCTAATACAACATCATCAGATGTGTACGGTAGAACGATAAATCCTTCTTCCAGTAACATTTCAGATGCTTTTAACGTTTCTACCGGATCAGGTAATAACGTTCTATCATCACCAATAACTTCTACTTTTATCATGTCACAAAGTCCAGAAGCTTTTGCTAATTTCGCAATTCGAACAGCTTCTTCAGCATTTTTTGCTCCTGCTGTATTTGGTAATAACGTATATTTTTTCACATCAAGTTTCTCTAATAAATTAGGTTGCTTCGCATCAAATATATCCATACGACGTACTGCAAACGTTAAAATTTCAGCCTCAGAAACGTCAATTGCTTTTTGCTGTACATCAAAATCAGAGAATTTCCCTGTTCCTAATAAAAGTCTAGAATGAAATGAAAATGGTCCAATGTTTAACATAATCAACCGCCTCCTACGAAAGTTACAATCTCAATTTGGTCTCCATCAAAAACTGATGTATCTTTATGATCATCCTTTTGTAAAATATCTTTATTACGCTCCACTACAACAATTCTGTTATCTAATTCTAAATGTGTAAGTAGCTCAGCTACTGTTTTCACACTCACTGGAACTTCAATTTGATTACCATTAATTTTTAAATTCAAACTTCCATCCCCTTTCTAAACCGATTTAGAAAGCAATGAATCTAGCAAGTGATTCTCCTGCTTTCCTTCTATTAAATCAGCCATATACTGACCAGAAACAGGACTTAATAAAATACCGTTTCGATAATGTCCAGTACAAGCATATAAACCTTTTATTTCTTCATGCTCTCCCATATAAGGAGCTTCATGATTCGATTGTGGTCTTAATCCTGCCCATGTACTTTCCCACTCTGCTTCTTTTAAAGCAGGTAATATCGTATAAGCACGCTCTAATATGGAAGTAATACTTTCTGGTTGTACAGATTTATTGAACGTATGAGGCTTCATCGTTGCCCCAATCACATAACGGCCACCGCGCTTCGGCGTAATATAAAACCGCTCTTGGAAAATAGGAGCTTTCAAGAGAGGTTTCCTGCTTCTTAATGCAACAACCTCTCCCTTAACAGGATATGTACCCCAATCACTATGGAAATAATGTAGTAATTTCGTACTCCATGACCCTCCAGCGATAACGACTTTTTCGCATGTGATTACACCTTCACTCGTAACAATCCCAGTCACTTTATTATTCTCAATACGAATATCAAACACTTCTGTTTGTTCATATATGTCAGCTCCAGAAAATGATGCGGAGTGTGCGAATGCTTTCGTAAGCTCTGGTGCAATAACGTGACCGTCTTTTGGGTAATATACAGCTCCTATAATTGACTCGGAAAGAAATGGCTCTTTTTCCCGTAAACGATCCCCCGTTAGAAAACAGGAATCTTCACCTGTTTTCTGTTGCCAATCCATAATATGAAGAATTCTTTCCTTCTCATCTTCATTTTGGGCAATGCGATAAATGCCTTTTTCCTCATACCCAATATCGATGCCTGTCTTTTCACGTAAAACTTCTGCAAGTTGTGGAAATATAGCACGGCTTTCTCTAGCAAGCTCAAACAACGGATCATATTCATCCCATTCTGCCTGAACACCGAGCAAACCAGCAGCTGCTTTCGAAGCTTCAGATGCGATTCTTTGCTTCTCTATAATCGCTACTTTATGTCCTCTTTCTGCTAGAAAGTGTGCAACTGAACTACCAATTACACCTCCGCCAATAATCGCTACATCATACTTCTTACACATGTTTTTCCGCCCACTTTCTTATTGATTCCTTATAAGATTTCGCTCTGCTATACGGATTACTACTGCTTATAATCCCGGACATAACAGCAATGCCACTTACACCATTTGCAAGAACATCACCTGTATTTTCAGGAGTGATTCCACCAATTGCAGTTATTGGTATGGATAAACATCTTGCCATATGAGCAATTTCTTCTAATCCTCTTGCTGGCACATCCTTTTTACAAGCAGTTGGAAATACATGACCGTAAACGAGTGAATCCGCTCCATCTTTAAATGCCACTATCGCTTCATCTAAAGAATGTACTGAATAGCCAACATGCAAATAAGAAAACTTTTCTTTCACCGACCTTACATCTGCGCTTCGATATCCTAGCTGCACACGCGGAATATTTAATAGAATAGCAATATCAATTCGATCATTTATCACTATCTTCGATGCCGGAAAGCCTTTCTCCAAAAAACTTTCCACACCTTCATACAATTCCTTCGTACTTTTCTCACGCTCACGAATATGCAAATAATCAATCTCACTCTCAATTTGCATCGCTACATTCACTAACTCTTCGAATGGCATGTGACCATTTGAGATTACATGGAGCTCATTTTTCATATTCATTCGCCTACTTTAAAATGTTTTCGAATAATTCATCGGCTGGAACGATTTCTTTCGTCATTCCTTTTTCTTTCAGCCATTTATTTTGTTTCTCCCATGACTCTTTTGAATCTGATAAGAATGGCTCATCTTTCGTTTCCATCTTCTCTAATAAAATTTTCATACTTTCTTTTTCAACTTCTGGTACAAGCGGGAAATTTTCTTTTTCTTGATGATTTAATAAAATATTTAATGATTCATCCGGATTTTTCTTCATGAAATCATATCCTTTTTTCGCACCACGTAAAAAGGCCTGTAATGCTTCTTTATCCTTTTTCAAAGTTTTATCACCTGTTACAAATACAAGTTCATGATAATTCGGTACACCGTAATCAGCTGGATTAAAGTACGCCGGCTCATGACCCTCATGACGCATAACAGGTACTTCATGGTTAATATATGCTCCTGTTACAGCATCTACTTTTTTCGTAATTAGCGCTGGTACTAAATCGAATCCAACATCAACTACTTTTACTGTATCTGGATTACCACCATCTTCTTTTATCATCGTTTTTAAATATGCTTCACTTAAAGGGGTTCCAGAATATCCAACTGTTTTTCCTTCTAAGTCTTTAGGTGACTTAATACCTGCTGATTTCAGCGATACAACATGATTTAACGGCGAACGTACGACAGCTCCAATTGATTTCACTGGAATTTGTTCATTTGCTTTTGCCATGACAACATCCGGTTGATAATACAAACCAACTGTCACTTTCCCTGCTGCCGCTAGCGTTAATGGATCAGTCGGATTAGAAGGGAATTTAATATTCACCTTTACTCCTTCTTCTTTAAAGTACCCTTTTTCAATTGCCGTATAAATAAAGCTATGTACCGCATTTGGATACCAATCGAGCATTACTGTTATTTCTTTTTCTGTTTTATTCTTATCTGATGCTGAATTACTCGAACATCCTGCAATCATTGCAACTAATAATGTAAACACAAAGATGCGTTTTAATAATTTCATGAATGTTTCCTCCAACTAATAAATTTCTTTTCTAATATCGAAACAAGTATGACGAAGAAAATAGCTAATAATGATAACAATACAATTGGTGCAAACACACCAGCTCCGTCTAACTGCGTCATCATTCTTTTACTGAAATATCCAAGCCCAGCTTGTGCACCGAGCCATTCTCCAATTGCTGCTCCGATAACACTAAGCGGAACGGCAATTTTTAACGCTGAGAAAAAGTAAGGAAGAGCAGATGGCAACTTTAGCTTTAGAAAAATATCTTTTTTCGTTGCACCATACGTAACTAAGAGCTCCTCCCATTCTTTCTTCGTACTACGCAGCCCATCATACGTATTTACCGCAATTGGGAAAAATGTAATTAAGACAGTGACAACAACCTTGCTCCAAATGGTATATCCAAACCATAAAACAAATAGTGGCGCAAGTGCTGTAATCGGGATTGTTTGAGAAGCTACTAATAATGGATAAAATGCTCTTTCCATCCACGTACTCGCATTCATTAACATTGCTAGCCCTACGCCCAGTACGATAGAAATAACAACACCTATTAAAACAACGTACAACGTTGCAGGTAAATGAACCGTAAATAATATATCTTTCAGCGCCCATATCTTCATTACAATTGCAGAAGGTGATGGCAAAATGTACATCTCATCTACAATTCTTGCGCCTACTTCCCATAGAGCAAGTAAAATCCCACTTAATATGAGGGCAGGTAATAACTCCTTCAAGCGATTCATCATACGAGTACCTGCTTTTGTAACATACTAAGGATCTCTTCTTTAAGCGCTAATACTTCAGGCTTATATAAATCTTTTCTTGTTCGGTTACGATCAAGCGGCACAATTCGCTCAGTTAAAGTTGCTATCGGTTGATTTTCTACAACCAAAATTCGATTAGAAAGAAACAAGGCTTCTTCAACATCATGAGTGATAAATAAAATTGTTTTTTTCCACTCTTTCCATTGTTCAAACAACCATTCTTGCAAAGATGCCTTCGTTAAAGCGTCCAATGCGCTAAACGGTTCATCTAACAATAATATCTCCCCGCCTGTTAATAAAGTTCGGATAAAAGATACGCGTTGCCTCATACCACCAGATAAATCTTTCGGATATTTTTTCTCGTACCCTTGTAAACCAAATTTATGTAACAGTTCTTTCGCTTTTACTTGCGCTTCTTTCTTCTGCACACCTTGGCACTCTAGCGGCAGGGCCGCATTCTCAATAATCGTCCTCCACGGCAAGAGCATATCTTTTTGGGGCATATACCCTACAGAATGACTCTTTGTTTCTGTCAGCTCTATCTGTCCAGTACTTGCCTCTTCTAAGCCTGTAATAAGGCGAAATAAAGTACTTTTCCCGCATCCACTCGGTCCGATAATACTTACAAACTCTTTATCTTGTATAGAAGCATTTAATTCATCGATGATTGGTTTCTCATCATAATGAAAGGAAACATTATGAAACTGTAGTATGTTCTTGCTCCTCAAAACCCCACATCTCCTTACGATAAGCCATATCCCAGAATAAATATTCAAATCGGCTGGAATATAAGAAAATCTCCTCTAATCGATCTAGCTCTTCCTCTGACTTTCCAACTGCCATTTCATTTAATAAATCTATTAACCAAATACAAAGGTTACCGTATTCTTCAGAACTATATCCTTGAATCCACTCTCCAAAGAACTCATGATCTCTTGCTCCAGGAATATCATTTAAACGCTTTCCAATCTCCCAATAGCTCCACATACATGGAAGTAAAGCTGATATTAATTCTGCAAGTGTGCCATTTTGAGATACAGACATCATGTAATTTGTATAGGCTAAATTTTTAGCAGATGGTTTCGCAGATTCCATCTCTTGTGCAGAAATACCAAGTCTTTTTGCATACTGTTTATGAATCGTCATTTCACCATTTAAAATCCCATCAATTTGCTCTGCAAATTTTGCCATAACTTGTGGATTCGTTGCCTTTACAACCCCAATTGCATATAGCTTTGCATAATCTAACAAATATAAATAATCTTGAATAATATAGTACTGGAATTTGTCTTTTTCCAACGTACCATCCCCCATACCTACTACAAACGGATGATTATGACTTTTCTCCCAAACAGGCTGCACCGTATCAAATAATCTTTCACAAAATTTCATTAATAATTCCCCTTCCTATATGTCTATTTATCTCAATAAAAAAACCACTTCTGTATATAAGAAGTGGTTACAGCAAATAAAATTATAATTTATTCGTTGTTCCACTTCCCTTCGCTAGTATTATCTAGATCAGGTGTTGTAAGGGTTAAGGATTATTCCTCTCTCAGCACGAAAAGCACCCCTAGTGGTGTTAATATGAAATTTTCAAATAAAAAAGCCCCGTTTCTATACGCAAAGAAACGGGGACTCATTGTTAGTGTCCGAATTGCTTCCCTACGCTAGCATAATCTAGATCAGGTAATAAAAAGGATCAAAGACTCAAGGTCTTACTCTCAGCTGGCAACACCAGCCCTCCTAGCAAACTATAAAATTATCACTGTCAGTATAACACCGCCATAAGACATCATCAACTGTTTTAATTTTCTCAATTATGAATTAAATTTTAACGTGTTAAACAAATATAAATGCGACCCCACAAATGATATATACAATATTTATATACGAATCTCTCTTCTAGCATTATTTTTATTGATTTCATATTACATTTATGTGAATACGACCAATATATTATATCTTTATACTATAATAAAATTACAACTATACAACTAGAGGAGGTCTTTATTACATGAATATGAAAGCTACAGCTTTAACAGCAACTACTATCGCAATTGCTTCTTTACTTCCTTCTATGGGAGAATCCGATATACAAGCAGCGGCTGCTAAACAACCATCTACAGTAAAAACTGGATATGTAAAAATTGATAACGTGGCACTACATCAAAATAACCATGCAGACAGTGCAATAATTGATAACATTCGATTTAATAGCCCCGTTACTATTCTTGAAACAGTTCAAGATTGGTATAAAGTATCTGTTAACAACAAAACAGGCTATATGAAAAAAGATGCAATTCTATTCAAAAAAAATGTTCATCCAAAGTCTCAATATATCGTAAATGCAAACGCATTAAATGTTCGTTCTGAACCTAATACACAGTCTTCTATTCTAGATATATTACCAAATGGTCAATTCATTACCATTCAAGGTGAACAAGGGGATTGGTACAAAATATTACATAATGGGCAAATTGGTTACGTCCAAAAAACATTTGTATCTAATGGATCCACACCTCTAGTAAAAGGTGTCACAGTACAAGGTTCTCCTTCTTATACTGTTGCAACACCAAAATTAAATGTACGCAGCAACGCTAGTACAAGTAGCACTCTACTTGGATCATTACAAAATGGTACACAAGTACAAGTAGTAGAAACGGTAGGTACTTGGTATAAAATTCGTTTTGGCACAGGATACGGATATGTAGCAAAACACTATGTAGTGCAAAATCAAAATCAAGCACAAGCTAAAACAGCTCAACCTGCATCAATTCCAGCAGTTTTCAAATTCCCTACTCAAGGGAAAATCAGCTCCACTTTTGATATGCGCTGGGAGCAAATGCATTATGGTATAGATATAGCAGCACAAGGAAATGTCTCTATTCAAGCTGCTGCTGCAGGTAAAGTTGTGAAATCTTATTATTCAGCTAGCTACGGCAATGTCGTGTTCATCGCCCACCAAATAAATGGGAAATTATATACAACAGTTTATGCTCATATGAAGGATCGCACTGTACAAGCTGGTGATCAAATACAAACTGGACAATTAGTAGGTCATATGGGAAACACAGGTCATTCATACGGGCAACATCTTCATTTTGAATTACATAATGGGGAATGGAATTTGGAAAAAACAAATGCAGTGAACCCACTGCCATATTTAGTTAGGTAAATTATATGCCACGCAATATACCTCTCTTTATTGAATACCTGGCCTTTTTAGGTTTAATCTGTTGTTTAATCATTTATAATACGAACACTGCATTCTTATCTATTATTATTGCTTTTGTTGCTTTAGAAATCATTATGGAAGCATTACAAATGCGGCTAAAACAAAAAATTGCCCATATTTATAATGCAATTTTTCTTTTGAGTGCTCTTATAACAAATATAATTAGTAATGGTTTTTATTTATCTACCGTACTTCCTGTATTCTTTATAGGTGTTTTATTATTCATAGCTAGATACGTTCATGTTTCTAATAACCAAAAACATGAACAAGAAGCTTAGAAAGAGAAGACACTGTGTACCCATCTTTCAAAGATAATCCAATGAAATATATATTGAATTTATATGAAAAAATGAATACTTTTTTTGGTATACAAGGAAGTTATACTGCACAACTTCTCCTTTATGGAATGTTATTTCTTATCTTAGTTACTTTCTCCTTGCTTTACTAACAAAAAAGGATCTCACATAAAATTGAGATCCTTTTTAATTTATATTAATTTTTAATATGTAAAATATGGTTTATCCACAAGCATATTTTTCATAAATAAAACTAAGATTATATTTTTTCTCTAAGCTCATTCTTTGTTCATCGTCGCACCAATAGAAAAGAATATCATGAATCGTTGCATAACGCTTATTTTTAAGAAATAGTTTAAAGAATGATGGTAAACAATCATGTAATTGTATAAATATATAATTGCGTAGTATTTCTTCTTTGTATTCAATCCCCTTACAAATATACAGTAATTCTTCACAATAATATGCATGCTGTGGCACTTGGATCATTTCGAAAAATGGTACATATGATAGTAACTTTCCAATAAAATGACCATACCGATCCATTACCCCTATCGTCATATGCTCCATCATTTCTTTCATCACATATAAATAATCATCTACATGAGTTGTCTTTAAAGGATCTAATCGATCGGAAATTTGAGAAAGTACAGCTCTTTGACAAGCTAAAACTGCTTGACTAGGTCCATAATATGATAGGAAGTCTGTACACTTACGATACTTTCGTAATAAGTCATGTGTATATAAATCATACACAAAAGTATTACAATACATTGCCAGACTCATCATATCACTATTTAATTGCTCTTTTGATAGTGTTTTCGCTCGCTTACACATATAAAAAAATGTAAATTCCAATACTTCTTTATGAGATAATAGATGTTTGCAATCTGTTATACATTTCTCATTAAATTTAACTCGATCCCAAATTTCTACATCCTCATCTGTTAATTCACCAATACGATATTTAATAATTAAATAGTTTAAAGCAACTGCTTTCGTCAAAAGATCCCATGTTTCATACTCCAATGAAGTTTGGACAAATTCAGCTAGCCCTTGGGTTATCATAAAAGCATTCGCCTCTTCATACCAACCAATCTCTTGACATAAACGAAGAATACGTACTAGAGTTGGAATTTCATCTTTATGAAACTGCGGTAAATTTTTTACTTTATTCATGCCATATACGATACACGCAGCTAAATTTTCTTCTTTATAAAATTCTTTTTCTTTCCATACTAATATAGTTCGCTCTTTCCCTTCACCTTTTGGATGACAAGGTACAAGCAAAGAAAATAACTCAGCGAAATTATTTGGTTCTATATATGTATCTGTAACCAAATTCCAATTTGGATCGCCCTGTACAGCCCTCATATAATTCCCCTTCCCTTTGTATCTATGTAGGAAATATTAATTCATTATTACATCATTAACAATAAATATTGTTATATTCAAAATCTCTCATAATACTTATATCTCTCAGTATATCATTTTTTCTCTTATTAAAAATTAGGAATGACAAATTTAAAAAAACTGTCAAAAATATTGACTCTATACTTATTATATAATGTCTCAGATACATCACGCTAACATATTAGTTTAATCCATATATGCTAGAATAATGTATCTGATCTTTATACATAATTTATTCCGTATGCACCGAGATTTCACTTAAAGCAAACCCTGCTTGATCATCTGCTGATTTTCTTATAGCTAAATCACCTAGTGCTAGCATCCCAACAAATTGACCGCTCTCAACTACTGGTAACCGTCTAATTTGATATTGTGCCATTAATTCTGTAGCTTTTTCAATAGGATCATCTGGAGAAACTGAAACAATGTTTGTTGTCATTACATTTGTAATTTGATTAGATCCAGGATGTTTTTCAGCAATCCCACGAACAACTAAGTCTCGATCAGTAACAAGCCCAACTACTTGTTGATTTTCAATAACAGGAATCAATCCAACCGATTCTTCCTTCATTTTTACAGCCGCCTCATATACATTGTCTAATGGGGTACAATGTACGATATGAGTACTCATAAGTTCTCTAACTTGTGTCATTTTTCCTCTCCTCCTTTTAATACATACCATAGCTTTTCCTAAATCCCTTTATTTATTTGAGGAAAATAAGGTAATAAAAAGAGGCTTATACATAATAAAAAAGAGTCAGCAATATGCTGACTCTTTTTTTATGACCCGTACGGGATTCGAACCCGTGTTACCGCCGTGAAAGGGCGGTGTCTTAACCACTTGACCAACGGGCCATGGCTCCGCAGGTAGGACTCGAACCTACGACCGATCGGTTAACAGCCGATAGCTCTACCACTGAGCTACTGCGGAATATATGGTGGGCCTAAATGGACTCGAACCATCGACCTCACGCTTATCAGGCGTGCGCTCTAACCAGCTGAGCTATAGGCCCATATAATTTACAGGGGCAGTAGGAATTGAACCCACACTGGAGGTTTTGGAGACCTCAGTTCTACCTTTAAACTATGCCCCTAAATGGTGCCGGCTAGAGGACTTGAACCCCCAACCTACTGATTACAAGTCAGTTGCTCTACCAATTGAGCTAAGCCGGCATAAATAAAAAAAAATAAAAAAAATGGTGGCTCGGGACGGAATCGAACCGCCGACACGAGGATTTTCAGTCCTCTGCTCTACCGACTGAGCTACCGAGCCAACATAAAATGGCGGTCCCGACCGGGGTCGAACCGGCGATCTCCTGCGTGACAGGCAGGCATGTTAACCACTACACCACGGGACCATTGGTTGCGGGGACAGGATTTGAACCTGCGACCTTCGGGTTATGAGCCCGACGAGCTACCGTACTGCTCCACCCCGCGACGATATTATGTTTTAAAAATAAATGGAGGAGGTAGAGGGATTCGAACCCCCGCGCGACTCTCGCCGCCTGTCGGTTTTCAAGACCGATCCCTTCAGCCGAACTTGGGTATACCTCCATGAAGGAAAAAATTAATATCTTATTCATTTTTATATGTAACTAAACCACTTTTTAAAAAAATGGAGGAGGTAGAGGGATTCGAACCCCCGCGCGACTCTCGCCGCCTGTCGGTTTTCAAGACCGATCCCTTCAGCCGAACTTGGGTATACCTCCGACATATAAAAAATAAAGTGGAGCCTAGCGGGATCGAACCGCTGACCTCCTGCGTGCAAGGCAGGCGCTCTCCCAGCTGAGCTAAGGCCCCATGTTTTTGGGAAAATCGGGAAGACAGGATTTGAACCTGCGACCCCCTGGTCCCAAACCAGGTGCTCTACCAAGCTGAGCCACTTCCCGTTAATAAAAGCGCGCCCGAGAGGAGTCGAACCCCTAACCTCTTGATCCGTAGTCAAACGCTCTATCCAATTGAGCTACGGGCGCATATGGTGCCGAGGGCGGGGGTCGAACCCGCACGGTGGTCACCCACCGCAGGATTTTAAGTCCTGTGCGTCTGCCTGTTCCGCCACCCCGGCATGTCATATTGAAAATTGGAGCGGAAGACGGGATTCGAACCCGCGACCCCAACCTTGGCAAGGTTGTATTCTACCACTGAACTACTTCCGCAAGACATGTATGAGATATTTTATTAAAAGTGCGGGTGAAGGGAGTCGAACCCCCACGCCAAAGGCGCCAGATCCTAAGTCTGGTGCGTCTGCCAATTCCGCCACACCCGCATATTTTTTTAAGAAAATGGTGAGCCATGAAGGATTCGAACCTTCGACCCTCTGATTAAAAGTCAGATGCTCTACCAACTGAGCTAATGGCTCTTAATGGCTGGGCTAGCTGGATTCGAACCAGCGCATGACGGAGTCAAAGTCCGTTGCCTTACCGCTTGGCTATAGCCCAATAATTAAGAAATGGTGGAGGGGGGCAGATTCGAACTGCCGAACCCAAAGGAGCGGATTTACAGTCCGCCGCGTTTAGCCACTTCGCTACCCCTCCGACATATATGGTGGAGGATGACGGGATCGAACCGCCGACCCCCTGCTTGTAAGGCAGGTGCTCTCCCAGCTGAGCTAATCCTCCATTTTGCCTGGCAACGTCCTACTCTCACAGGGACAAGGTCCCAACTACCATCGGCGCTAGAGAGCTTAACTTCCGTGTTCGGTATGGGAACGGGTGTGGCCTCTCTGCCATCATTACCAGACTATATTCATTTGAGACAAACATTGTTATACTTGATTCACTTATAAAGTCAATAAGTTTTTTATATTCTCTCGTTTTTGCTTGGCGACGTCCTACTCTCACAGGGACAAGGTCCCAACTACCATCGGCGCTAGAGAGCTTAACTTCCGTGTTCGGTATGGGAACGGGTGTGACCTCTCTGCCATCGTCACCAAACTATTGAAGGCATATTCCTTCAATACTAGATAACATTGCTTCATATTATATGGTTAAGTCCTCGATCTATTAGTATTCGTCAGCTCCACATGTCACCATGCTTCCACCTCGAACCTATCAACCTGATCATCTTTCAGGGATCTTACTAGCTTACGCTATGGGAAATCTCATCTTGAGGGGGGCTTCATGCTTAGATGCTTTCAGCACTTATCCCTTCCGCACATAGCTACCCAGCTATGCCCTTGGCAGAACAACTGGTACACCAGCGGTGCGTCCATCCCGGTCCTCTCGTACTAAGGACAGCTCCTCTCAAATTTCCTGCGCCCACGACGGATAGGGACCGAACTGTCTCACGACGTTCTGAACCCAGCTCGCGTACCGCTTTAATGGGCGAACAGCCCAACCCTTGGGACCGACTACAGCCCCAGGATGCGATGAGCCGACATCGAGGTGCCAAACCTCCCCGTCGATGTGGACTCTTGGGGGAGATAAGCCTGTTATCCCCGGGGTAGCTTTTATCCGTTGAGCGATGGCCCTTCCATGCGGAACCACCGGATCACTAAGCCCGACTTTCGTCCCTGCTCGACTTGTAGGTCTCGCAGTCAAGCTCCCTTATGCCTTTGCACTCTACGAATGATTTCCAACCATTCTGAGGGAACCTTTGGGCGCCTCCGTTACACTTTAGGAGGCGACCGCCCCAGTCAAACTGCCCACCTGACACTGTCTCCCGGGTCGATAAGACCCGTAGGTTAGAATTTCAATACAGTCAGGGCGGTATCCCACCAGCGCCTCCACCGAAGCTAGCGCTCCGGTTTCAATGGCTCCCGCCTATCCTGTACAAACTGTACCAAAATTCAATATCAGGCTACAGTAAAGCTCCACGGGGTCTTTCCGTCCTGTCGCGGGTAACCTGCATCTTCACAGGTACTATAATTTCACCGAGTCTCTGGTTGAGACAGTGCCCAAATCGTTACACCTTTCGTGCGGGTCGGAACTTACCCGACAAGGAATTTCGCTACCTTAGGACCGTTATAGTTACGGCCGCCGTTTACTGGGGCTTCAGTTCAGAGCTTCGCTTACGCTAACCCCTCTCCTTAACCTTCCAGCACCGGGCAGGTGTCAGCCCCTATACTTCGCCTTACGGCTTCGCAGAGACCTGTGTTTTTGCTAAACAGTCGCTTGGGCCTATTCACTGCGGCTTTCCGTTAAGAAAGCACCCCTTCTCCCGAAGTTACGGGGTCATTTTGCCGAGTTCCTTAACCAGAGTTCTCTCGCACACCTTAGGATTCTCTCCTCGCCTACCTGTGTCGGTTTGCGGTACAGGCACCTTTTATCTCGCTAGAAGCTTTTCTTGGCAGCGGGGAATCAAAGACTTCGCTCCATAAGGAGCTTCCCCATCACAGCTCAGCCTTCACGATAAGCGGATTTGCCTACTTATCAGCCTAACTGCTTGGACGTGCACAACCAATCGCACGCTTCTTCTATCCTTCTGCGTCCCTCCATTGCTCAAACGATAAAGAGGTGGTACAGGAATATCAACCTGTTGTCCATCGCCTACGCCTGTCGGCCTCGGCTTAGGTCCTGACTAACCCTGAGCGGACGAGCCTTCCTCAGGAAACCTTAGGCATTCGGTGGACGGGATTCTCACCCGTCTTTCGCTACTCATACCGGCATTCTCACTTCTAAGCGCTCCACCAGTCCTTCCGGTCTGACTTCACTGCACTTAGAACGCTCCCCTACCACTGATACCATTGGTATCAATTCGCAGCTTCGGTGGTGTATTTAGCCCCGGTACATTTTCGGCGCAGAGTCACTCGACTAGTGAGCTATTACGCACTCTTTAAATGGTGGCTGCTTCTGAGCCAACATCCTAGTTGTCTAAGCAACTCCACATCCTTTTCCACTTAATACACACTTTGGAACCTTAGCTGGCAATCTGGGCTGTTTCCCTCTTGACTACGGTCTTATCACTCGCAGTCTGACTCCTAAGGATAAGTCATTGGCATTCGGAGTTTGACTGAATTCGGTAATCCGATGAGGACCCCTAGTTCAATCAGTGCTCTACCTCCAAGACTCTTACACTTAAGGCTAGCCCTAAAGCTATTTCGGGGAGAACCAGCTATCTCCAGGTTCGATTGGAATTTCTCCGCTACCCACACCTCATCCCCGCACTTTTCAACGTGCGTGGGTTCGGGCCTCCATTCAGTGTTACCTGAACTTCACCCTGGACATGGGTAAATCACCTGGTTTCGGGTCTACGACCACGTACTAAACGCCCTATTCAGACTCGCTTTCGCTGCGGCTCCGCCTCTTCAGCTTAACCTTGCACGGGATCGTAACTCGCCGGTTCATTCTACAAAAGGCACGCCATCACCCATTAACGGGCTCTGACTATTTGTAGGCACACGGTTTCAGGATCTCTTTCACTCCCCTTCCGGGGTGCTTTTCACCTTTCCCTCACGGTACTGGTTCACTATCGATCACTAGGGAGTATTTAGCCTTGGGAGATGGTCCTCCCAGATTCCGACGGAATTTCACGTGTTCCGCCGTACTCAGGATACATTCAAGAGAGAACGAAGTTTCGACTACGGGGTTATTACCCTCTGTGACGGACCTTTCCAGGTCGCTTCGTCTACCTCGTTCCTTTGTAACTCCGTATAGAATGTCCTACAACCCCAAGAGGCAAGCCTCTTGGTTTGGGCTAGATTCCGTTTCGCTCGCCGCTACTCAGGAAATCGCATTTGCTTTCTCTTCCTCCAGGTACTTAGATGTTTCAGTTCCCTGGGTCTGTCTTCCATACCCTATGTATTCAGGTAAGGATACCATACCATTACGTATAGTGGGTTTCCCCATTCGGAAATCTTCGGATCAAAGCTTACTTACAGCTCCCCGAAGCATATCGGCGTTAGTCCCGTCCTTCATCGACTCCTAGTGTCAAGGCATCCACCGTGCGCCCTTTCTAACTTAACCAAACTAAAATTAAAAAAATATGAGCTACACTGTTATCTAGTTTTCAAAGAACATACATTTAAACTTGAGAGATAGTTCTCTCAAAACTGAACGAAACAAAACAAGTCAACGTTTATTGATGAACTGCGTTCATCAATTCTCCATAGAAAGGAGGTAATCCAGCCGCACCTTCCGATACGGCTACCTTGTTACGACTTCACCCCAATCATCTGTCCCACCTTAGGCGGCTGGCTCCATAAAGGTTACCCCACCGACTTCGGGTGTTACAAACTCTCGTGGTGTGACGGGCGGTGTGTACAAGGCCCGGGAACGTATTCACCGCGGCATGCTGATCCGCGATTACTAGCGATTCCAGCTTCATGTAGGCGAGTTGCAGCCTACAATCCGAACTGAGAACGGTTTTATGAGATTAGCTCCACCTCGCGGTCTTGCAGCTCTTTGTACCGTCCATTGTAGCACGTGTGTAGCCCAGGTCATAAGGGGCATGATGATTTGACGTCATCCCCACCTTCCTCCGGTTTGTCACCGGCAGTCACCTTAGAGTGCCCAACTTAATGATGGCAACTAAGATCAAGGGTTGCGCTCGTTGCGGGACTTAACCCAACATCTCACGACACGAGCTGACGACAACCATGCACCACCTGTCACTCTGCTCCCGAAGGAGAAGCTCTATCTCTAGAGTTTTCAGAGGATGTCAAGACCTGGTAAGGTTCTTCGCGTTGCTTCGAATTAAACCACATGCTCCACCGCTTGTGCGGGCCCCCGTCAATTCCTTTGAGTTTCAGCCTTGCGGCCGTACTCCCCAGGCGGAGTGCTTAATGTGTTAACTTCAGCACTAAAGGGCGGAAACCCTCTAACACTTAGCACTCATCGTTTACGGCGTGGACTACCAGGGTATCTAATCCTGTTTGCTCCCCACGCTTTCGCGCCTCAGTGTCAGTTACAGACCAGAAAGTCGCCTTCGCCACTGGTGTTCCTCCATATCTCTACGCATTTCACCGCTACACATGGAATTCCACTTTCCTCTTCTGCACTCAAGTCTCCCAGTTTCCAATGACCCTCCACGGTTGAGCCGTGGGCTTTCACATCAGACTTAAGAAACCACCTGCGCGCGCTTTACGCCCAATAATTCCGGATAACGCTTGCCACCTACGTATTACCGCGGCTGCTGGCACGTAGTTAGCCGTGGCTTTCTGGTTAGGTACCGTCAAGGTGCCAGCTTATTCAACTAGCACTTGTTCTTCCCTAACAACAGAGTTTTACGACCCGAAAGCCTTCATCACTCACGCGGCGTTGCTCCGTCAGACTTTCGTCCATTGCGGAAGATTCCCTACTGCTGCCTCCCGTAGGAGTCTGGGCCGTGTCTCAGTCCCAGTGTGGCCGATCACCCTCTCAGGTCGGCTACGCATCGTTGCCTTGGTGAGCCGTTACCTCACCAACTAGCTAATGCGACGCGGGTCCATCCATAAGTGACAGCCGAAGCCGCCTTTCAATTTCGAACTATGCAGTTCAAAATATTATCCGGTATTAGCCCCGGTTTCCCGGAGTTATCCCAGTCTTATGGGTAGGTTACCCACGTGTTACTCACCCGTCCGCCGCTAACTTCATAAGAGCAAGCTCTTAATCCATTCGCTCGACTTGCATGTATTAGGCACGCCGCCAGCGTTCATCCTGAGCCAGGATCAAACTCTCCAATAAAGTTAGTTTGTCTAGCATCTAAAAATAAAAATTGACGTTCACGTTGTTTGTTTCGTTCAGTTTTCAAAGAACTTGTCCGCCGCTTCAGAAGCGACTTCATCATATTAACATCTTCATTTTTCGATGTCAACTATGTTTTTAAATTTCTTTTTTGTCGTTTTCTACGTTTCCGCATCAGCGACGTTTATTAATATACCATCATGGTTTTTAAATAACAAGTATTTTTTATAAAAAAACACAAAAAGTTATCTACTCTACTTTCTTCTATAGAAAGAACCCTTATCCTTTCTACTGAAAACATTCATTTTGATTGTATACAAGTTACTATACACTATCATCCACCAGGCAACTTCCTAACCTGTAGTCCTCTCCTTTTTAAATTTTACAATTACCACAGTTCTACTTAAGAAAGACAAATAACCATTTAAATGTAGAGTAACAAAAAACGAGGCCACTATACTAGAGCAAAACTTTAATTCCTGATTTTTCTCTCCAATCAGGAATTTTACTTCCACAAATAACGAACTTCCCCTCGAAATATTAACTTAAGATTATTGTTAGAATTTTTTTACATTTAATTAATGAAAGATATCCAATTTTTGTTATATAGTAAGAAAGTGCCCACAAAACTATAAATAAACTAATGGAGGAATTATCTTATGGATAGGTTAACAAAATTTTCATTAAAAAACCGAGCCGCTATTATTATCATGGTTTTTCTCATTTCCATACTTGGCGTTTATTCCGGCTCTAAATTACCTATGGAATTTTTACCAAGCATCGATAACCCCGCAATAACTGTCACGACATTATCTCAAGGGCTCGATGCTGAAACGATGGCCAAGGACGTAACTGATCCCCTTGAAAAACAATTTCGTAATTTAGAACATATCGATGGCATCACTTCTTCCACAAACGAGGGATTATCACGCATCGACATTGCATATACATCCAAGGCAAATATGAAAGATGCGGCACGCGAAGTCGAAAAAACAATTAATACAATTAAATTACCTAAAGATGTAACTAAGCCTGTAGTTAGCCAATTAAATACTTCAATGATTCCACTCGCTCAAATTACCATCCAGAAGCAGAACGGATTTTCAAAAGCTGACGAAAAACAAATCGAGAAAGAAATCGTACCACAACTCGAAAGCATTGACGGTGTTGCCAATGTTATGTTTTTCGGAAAATCAACTTCCGAATTATCCATCGTACTTGATCCTAACCAACTAAAAGATAAAAGCGTAACATCAGAGCAAGTATTAGCAGTTTTACAAGGAAAAGAAACTTCCACTCCAGCCGGAGCAATTACCGTTAATAAGGAGGAATACAACCTTCGTGTCATCGGAGATATAAAAAATGTAAATGACATTAAAAACATTACCGTTACACCTCAAGTAAAGTTACAAGATGTCGCTCAAATTGAACTAAAACAACATCATGATACAATCTCTCACATAAACGGAGAAGAAGGAACAGGATTAATCATCATGAAAGAGCCAAGTAAAAACGCGGTTGCAATCGGAAAAGAGATCGATAAAAAGATTAAAGATATAAGCAAGCAATATAAAGATCAGTTTTCTATTAAACTTCTAGCTTCAACTCATGAGCAAGTTGAAAATGCTGTTACTAGTATGGGCAAAGAAGTAATCCTTGGGGCAATTGCTGCAACTCTCATTATCTTAATCTTTTTACGCAGCTTCCGAACAACACTCATCGCTGTCATTAGTATTCCGCTATCTATTTTATTAACACTATTTTTACTCCATCAATCCAACATCACACTTAACATTCTAACTCTTGGTGGCTTAGCTGTTGCTGTGGGTCGTCTCGTCGATGATAGTATCGTTGTCATCGAGAACATTTTCCGTCGTTTACAAAAAGAAACCTTCTCTAAAAATATTATTCTTGAAGCAACGAAAGAGGTCGCAGTCGCAATTACCTCTTCTACTTTAACAACAGTCGCCGTTTTTTTACCTATCGGTCTCGTATCGGGAGTAATTGGAAAACTAATGTTACCTATGGTATTAGCAGTTGTATATTCTATCCTTTCTTCTTTAATCGTTGCGTTAACAGTTGTTCCACTTATGGCTTTTTTACTACTCAAAAAAACAAAACGTCGCAATTCTCATTCTTCACCGCGATATGTCGCTACATTAAAGTGGGCTCTTTCTCATAAGTTTATCATTCTACTCACTTCTTTTTTATTGTTTGCAGGATCCATTGCAGCCTACATATTACTACCTAAAGCGAACATAAAGTCTGAGGACGATACAATGCTATCCGTTAACATGACATTTCCAACCGATTATGATTCTGAAGCTAAAAAACAAAAAGCCTTTGATTTCGAAAAGAAACTACTCTCTAATTCTGATGTAACAGATGTTATTTTACGAATGGGATCTAGCGCAGAAGATGCACAATGGGGACAGACAACTAAAAACAATCTTGCAACTATATTTGTAGTCTTTAAAAAGGGATCTGATATCGACCAATATATTAAAGAATTAAAAAAAGAGCATAATACTTTTGAACCAGCTGAACTTGATTATATAAAAACTAGTTACTCTGACTCCGGAGGCGGAAACAACTTACAATTTAACGTAACCGCTACTAACGAGACAAATTTAAAAAAGGCCGCTAACATCGTCGAAACAAAACTAAAAAGTATGGATGCTCTCTCTAAAGTAAAAACAAATATAGAAGACTCTAAAAAAGAATGGCAAATTTATATCGATCAAACAAAGGCGGAACAACTCGGTTTAACACCAGAATTAGTAGCACAACAAGTATCATTCCTTATGAAGAAATCTCCTATTGGGGAAATTTCAATCAATAATGAAAAAACAACTATTATGATAGAACATAAAAAGGCATCCATTAACAAACAAGAAGATATTTTAAACACAAATATACTTTCACCTATTAACGGACCTATTCCTTTAAAAGACATTGCAACTATTTCAGAAAAGCAACTTCAAACAGAAATCTTCCATAAAGATGGGAAAGAAACGATACAAATTACCGCAGAAGCTTCAAGTGAAGATTTAAGTAAAGTAAGCGCAGAAGTAAATAAGGCTATAACCGACTTAGATTTACCTAACGGAGCAAAAGTAAATATCGCAGGCGCTACCGAGTCTATGCAAGAGAACTTCACAGATTTATTCAAAATTATGGGGATTGCAATTGGGATTGTATATTTAATTATGGTTATCACCTTCGGGCAAGCACGTGCTCCTTTCGCGATTTTATTCTCTTTACCATTAGCTGCTGTCGGCGGTATTTTAGGATTAATCATTTCAAGAACACCTGTTGACGTAAATTCATTAATCGGCGCATTAATGTTAATCGGGATTGTCGTTACAAATGCTATTGTATTAATAGAAAGAGTGCAACAAAATCGGGAAAACGGTATGGAAACAAGAGAAGCCTTACTAGAAGCCGGATCTACTAGATTACGTCCAATTATTATGACAGCTATAACAACGATCGTCGCTATGCTACCACTCCTATTCGGTCAATCTCAAGCAGGAAGTATGGTATCCAAAAGTCTGGCCGTCGTTGTAATCGGTGGTTTGGCAGTCTCAACCGTTCTTACATTAGTAGTCGTTCCCGTTATGTATGAACTATTAGATAAAATCGGGAGAAAAAGACGCTCCCGTAGAAAAATAAGTACCTCTACAGAAACACCTGATATTTAAACGAAAAGGCGTTATCTTCTCGAATGAAGATAACGCCTTTTTATTTATCTACCGATATAACTCATTATTTTTGGGGCATATTGCTCTAGTAGCTTACCAGAATCTACAAGAAGATATTCATCATTCGAGGGTCTCTTACTGCCATATAGCCACTTTTTTCAAACGCTACTTCTGATTCTACTGACTTATCTTATATTCACGTGTTTGTAACCTACAATTAATTTCTTCTATATTATTAAGATAACATTCAATATTTTTATATGTAGCACCATACTTCCGATATAAACCTATTCCCTTTTCAACCATCCCATCATAGAGACATGGACTATCTAATATAACACTATGTTCTTGTTCTAACAAAAAACCTATCAGTTCCCATTCAATATAATAGGAGACTCCCCCAACAACTGTTGATTCACTTCCTTTTGCCGTTAATGATTTTAATAATGCTGATTTCACGACGTCATGACTTACAATAACTGCACCTGTTAACTTAGCGATATACTTAGAAAGTGTCGATTTACCTGATCCAGGAAATCCCGACATTTGCAGAAAGAACACTTTCATCCCAACATCCGTATATCAAGTTACCTATTCACCAACTCACCTTCTTTTCCTGCTAACATCAAAATGGCCGTAAAAAAACTCCCTGTTTATAAACAGAGAGTTCTTATCTTCAATTTATGCCGCTTTTACCTTCTTCGTCGTTTTACTTTTTCTTTTCGTTCCTGTAAAACGCTTGTGTAATACAGATGCTACGAAACGAGAAATGATATTAAAGAGTAATACCATAATAATTAATACAGCTGCAGATTTCGTTGCAATTAACTTCGCATCCGGGATAATCCCTTCAGAGTTTAATTTCCAAATGTGAACAGCTAACGTTTCAGCTGGTCTAAATGGATTTAAAGGATGCGAGGGGCTCGAGAAGTCCGCTGCTGAATTTAAAATAGGTGATGTTAAACCCGCTGTATAAATTAACGCCGCAGCTTCACCGAATATACGGCCTGCCGCTAAAATAATACCTGTAATGATTTGTGGTAACGACGACGGAATAATGATACGGGCAATTGTTTGCCATTTCGTTGCACCTAGTCCAAGACTCGCCTCTTTTACATTATGAGGAACTTCAGAAATCGCATTTTCACAAACACGTGTTAAACCAGGTAAATTCAAAATAGTTAAAGCAAGAGCTCCACCCATTACTGTATATCCCCAGCCTGTCATTGTAACAAATACTAATAAGCCAAATAGTCCAACAACAATAGAAGGTAAAGACGCCATTGTTTCAATACATAAACGAACAAAACTTAAAAAACGACCTTTTTTTGCATACTCCGCTAAATATATTCCAGCCCCTAATCCAAGAGGAATAGATATAATAAGTGTTATAACAAGCATGTAGAAAGAATTGAATAACTGTGGACCAATCCCCCCCCCAGCTCTTGTATTGCTTGGTTCTCCGAATAAGAAACTAGGATCCCAAAATCCCCATCCCTTTTGCAGAATTTCGTACATTAAAAAAGCCAGCAAAGCTACAACTAAAGCTGCAACCGCATAAAAGATACCTGTCCAAACTTTATTTACCGTTCTTGCATTCATTATTATCGCTCACCTCTTTGACCAATCGCTCGAATTACTAAAATAAACAGGAATGAAATAACAAGTAAAATCATTGCTAACGTCCATAGCGCATTGTTCCAAGCTGTTCCGTTCAATGTATTCGTCATATCCATTGTCAGAATACCAGTTAACGTTGCTGTTGGGCTATATATTCCTTCTGGTAATTTAATCGTGTTCCCGATTACCATTTGAACCGCTAACGCTTCACCAAAAGCACGCGCTAATCCTAAAACTATACCTGTTAAAATCCCTTGTTTTGCAGCAGGAACAATAACTCGGCTAATCGCTTGCCATTTCGTCGATCCTAGACCGTAAGAAGCTTCCAAGTAATCAAATGGAACAGAGCGTATTGCATCAGAGGCAATACTAGCAATAGTAGGTAAAATCATAATACTCAGGACAATAATACCCGCAATTAAACTAAAGCCCACTCCACCGAACGAATCACGTAATAGAGGAACCAAGATCGTAACCCCTAATAATCCGTATACAACTGATGGAATACCAACTAATAATTCTAAAACAGGCTTTAATACTTTATTCCCAAACTTCGGCGAAATTAAATTCATGAATATAGCAAGAGCTATAGCAATTGGTGCACTAATGACAACAGCACCTAACGACACAAGCGTCGAACCGACAATAAAGATTACAGCACCATACGTACCTTGATCAGCATTTGGATTCCATTTTGTCGAAGTTAACACCTCAGAAAATGAGATACCACTTTGCGTGAAAGATTGAATTCCTTTGCCGCAAATAAACGCAATAATAGCTAATGTAATAAAAACAATAAAGATACCGCAAAACGTAACAAGTGATCTACCTATATATTCACTCTTTACGTAATTAATTTGTTTTTTCCCCTTCATCACAGGACAGACCCCACTTCATAGATTGAAATGAACAGGACTGGCCTTGCAGCCAGCCCCATAAAATTTTATTACTTATTTAATTTAGACATTGGGATGTAACCCATATCTTCTACTTGTTTTTCGAAATCTTTACCTTTTACATAGTCAATGTAAGCTTTTGTCGCTTCTTTTGCCTCACCTTTAGTTACCATGTACTCGTAAGACCAGAATGGATATTTACCAGCAGAGATGTTTTCAACTTTCGGTTCAGCACCATCAATTTTCACAGTTTGCAATGCACCTTTTTTATCGCCAACCATGTAAGACATTGCTAAATAGCTGATTGAACCTGGAGTAGAGTTAATTGCTTGCTCTACTGCACCGTTAGAATCTTGTGTTGTACCAGTTCCATCATTAATTTTAGCTTCTTTCATAACTGTTTTTTCAAATGTAGCACGTGTACCAGATGAAGCTGGACGATTAATTACATTGATTTTCTCATCTTTTCCGCCTAACTCTTTCCAGTTCGTCACTTTTCCAGTGAAGATATCTTGTACTTGTTTTGCTGTTAAGTTATCAACTTTTACATCTTTATTTACGACAAGCGCGAATGCGATACCCGCTACCTTGTTATCTACTAATTCTTTCGCTTTTTCAGCATCTTTTATTTTATCTGAAGCCGGAACATCCGAATTACCAATTTGTACTGCACCAGATGCTACTTGGTTAATCCCAGTTCCACTACCGCCACCTTGAACTTGAATAGAAACTTTTGAATTTTTCTCCATGAATTTCTTTCCAGCTTCCTCCGCAAGAGGTTGAAGAGCTGTAGAGCCCGCCGCTGCAATCGTACCTGATAATTCTTGTTTTGCATCGCTACCTTTAGCAGCTTCCTTATTATCCGTACTTTCTGCTTTTCCACATCCAACTAATGCACCTGCAACAACTAAAGCCGCTAAAGAAAATTTAATACCCTTTTTCATAATCATGTCTTGTACCCCCATTTGGATTATCACTTTTCGAATTCATCTTCTTTCGAACACAAATTCATTGTAGGACAACAATATTATGTGAGTGTTAAGCAATTTTTAAGTTTAAGTAAATAGAGATAGCATCCCATAAAAGCTAGACATTCCAACATTTATAGTCGAAAAAGCCAACAAAACCCACAATAAACACGCAGTATTGTAAATTTAATCTTAACAATGTAAATTCAATGTAAATGATTTTCTGTATTTTTCCCTTTAGGTTAAAACTACATTTACAATTCCCCTATATTTTTAAGCTTTTACACTCTTACTTTATTTAAATTAAGAAGGATTCCAGTAATATTTTTCGGTACAACTAAATAAATTGGAACAATTCTAAAAATATTTGAATATTTTTAAAGTACTAATTGACAGCATCATTAAATGTAGTCTACTATATTAGTATCAAAAAGTTTACCTAAGGAAACTTTTTAAACTAAAACTAAAAATATAGAGATGAGGTAACTTTTATGGTATCGGCTAATACTAAACCCCTTTCCGAATTCAGAACAGGGGAATTTGTACAAATTGAGAAGATACAATTAGAAGGAACTATGAAACGACGTTTATTAGATTTAGGCTTTTTTCCTGGAGCGACAATTAAAGTATTACAACGCAGCCCACTTGGAGACCCCGTCGCTTATCAAGTAAGCAACACAACTATTGCACTGCGTAGTGAAGAAAGCTCCCTTATTTTCGGGGTATTAATAGGAGATGATTTCAGATGAGTAACCATCGCATTGCGTTAGCTGGTAACCCGAATACCGGGAAAAGTACATTATTTAATACTTTAACAGGCTTAAAACAACATACTGGAAACTGGACGGGGAAAACTGTTTTAAAGGCTGAAGGGGAATATAAGCATGGCGGAAATATATATACAATAATAGATTTACCTGGAACTTACTCACTGTATTCAAATTCGGCAGATGAAGAAGTCGCACGAGATTATATTATATTTGAAAAACCAGAAGTAACTGTAGTTGTTATAGATGCAACTGCAATGGAAAGAAATTTAAATTTAGCACTCCAAGTGATGGAAATGACAAACGATGTGGTCATTTGTATTAACTTAATTGATGAAGCGGAGAAAAAAGGAATCATTATTGACGAAAAAAAATTAGCAAAATCACTTGGTGTACCGGTAGTTAAAATTTCAGCCCGAAACCGAGTTGGTATCGGACTTTTACTAAGCGTCATCGCTAAAGTAGCAAATAAAAAACTAATTCCAACACCAATTAAAATTACTTATAACGAAAAAATTGAAAATATGATTCAAGAATTAGAACCACAAATTTATAAAGTATTCGGTGATACGTATCCAGCACGTTGGATTGCATTACGTATATTAGATGGAGATAAGAATTTCTTAACTGCACTTCAAAAACACCATAACGAACCACTTGTAAGGGAGGTCGTAATCAATGGAATCTCACTCAGCCAGTAAAGCTCTTCCGCTGGACTATATTGTTCAACATGCACAAACACTTTCAAAAGAAGATATACGAGATGATATTGTCGGAGATATTTATCGAACCTCCGCAAGTATATGTAAAGAAGCTGTCCAATATACAAATACCGATAAATTGTATCGTTCTGAAAAACTAGATAAAATTTTCACATCTCCAATCTGGGGATTCCCAATTATGCTCGGTATTTTATCTATTATTTTTTATCTTACAATTGCAGGCGCTAACGTACCATCCGAGATGATTGCTGAATTTTTCGGCTGGGTAGAAGGATACTTAACATCTTGGTTCCAAGCAATGCATGCACCTGAATGGTTACACGGCATTTTAATACTTGGTTTATTCCGTGGTACCAGTGCTGTTATAAGTGTTATGTTACCACCTATGGCAATCTTTTTCCCTATGTTCGCACTATTAGAAAACTACGGATATTTACCACGTGTCGCATTTAACATGGACCGCTTATTCAAACGATCTGGTGCACACGGCAAACAATCTTTAACAATGGCAATGGGATTCGGTTGTAATGCAGCTGCCATTATGTCAACACGTATTATTGAATCACCACGTGAACGTATGCTTGCCATTTTAACAAACAACTTCGTTCCATGTAATGGACGCTGGCCTATGTTAATTTTAATGGCTTCACTATTTATGGCTGCTGGCTATACAGGAAGTATGCAAACATTTGTTACTGCAGGTGTCGTAGTTGGAATGGTTGTAATTGGTGTTATTATGACATTAACTGTTTCTTGGGTACTATCGAAAACAGCTTTAAAAGGCGTTCCAACTCACTACACACTAGAGTTACCGCCATACCGCAAACCAAAAATTTGGAATACAATTGTACGTGCAACACTCGATAAATCAATATATGTTTTAAAACGAGCTGTAGTTGTAGCTGCCCCTGCGGCTGCATTAACTTGGTTACTTGCTAATATTTTCATCGGTGACACAAGCCTACTTATGTATTTTGTAAACTTTCTAGATCCATTCGCTAAAACGTTAGGACTTGACGGCTTTATTCTAGCTGCATTCATTCTTGGGCTACCAGCTAATGAAATTGTTATTCCAATTTTATTAATGTCTTACTTATCAACTGGCGCTTTAACTGAAA
Organism: Bacillus altaicus; assembly: GCF_042136375.2. NCBI lineage: Bacteria > Bacillati > Bacillota > Bacilli > Caryophanales > Bacillaceae > Bacillus > Bacillus altaicus. Next base: position 4,683,680 of record NZ_CM143394.1, read on the forward strand.
TAGATGATTTTAATCAAATTAAAAATCTATTCTTAGAAAATGGTTGGACTTGGTTAACAGCGTTAAACACAATGTTGTTCTCACTCCTTCATTTCCCGTGTGGAACAACACTGGTTAACATATATAAAGAAACAAAAAGTGCAAAATGGACATTCTTATCGTTTGCAATCCCTACTGTTATTGCCATTGTTGTTACATTCTTCTCTACACAATTGGTACATTGGTTAGGGCTTGTATAAAGCAAAGCATACATAGAAGGTATCCCCCTTCACCATATGCTTTGTGCATAAAAGAAACCTGAAACTCATTCAGGTTTCTTTTTATCTTTCCACGGCTGAGCTCCATACGTTGTGATTTTTTTATGAATAAAATATATGGTCCCTGGAAGAACCGCCATTAATATCGTGCAACTAATTCCTAATCCAGTAAACAAATTTAATCACCCTTATTTCACTCTCTTCGGTAAAGCCGAACCCGAATGTTCAATTGTCGGATGAACATGAACAGTAACCTCAGCATTACTAAAATAATTTTCACCTTGATCCCAATTCTTATCTATCTTCTTCCATTCTTTATAATTATGCCGCTTATATACTTCCCCTAATGCTAATACATCTACCTTATATTTTTTTTGAACAAGCTTAATCGATTTTTGGATACGCTTCTCCATTTCCTCCGCGATGTTTTTCTTCAATCGATTTTCATTCATAATTTGTTTATGATCACTAAAATGCAACTCAGCTAAAGTCCCTTCCAAAGATAAATAAATATCAAACTTCGGTTTTGTGGCATTTTCCGTAGATACTTTAATCTTCCGATGCATCTTATGAATTTCATATGTAATAAGCTGGTCTTTTTTGCGAATGGTAAAGAACCCTCCAATTTTCTTACCTATTACATAATTCATCCCTAATGTTTCCTCTCCATTCAAACTACCTACACACTTATTATCCTTCCCACGAAATAACGCCGCCCCGTTCATTTGCACCCCTTGTTTTGTTAGTTCAAGAATAGGTAATACGAAACTTCGGTTAGCAATCATTTTTTGCTGCACCTCACCAATTCTTGCAGCCTCAATCATTTGGGCATTTTTTGGAGGATGTTCAGCTAACATATCAATATACTGCGCCGGTAAATTTTCAGGCTTAGCACTCTGCTTCAAAATAGCTTCTGCATCTTTCTCAGAAACGAACAAACGAATATTTCGTCTCATCTCATGATCACGAATATATACATCTAACGTATTTTGTAAAACATATGGATTCGCTAATAAATCTTTAGAAAAAATTATCACTTGTATATGCGGAAAGAATAATGAGCGACTAATTTTTTTAGCGATAATTCGTATTTGCTCAAAGACACTATCTGCTTTCGCACTAACATTAATATAATTTTCGCTATCTCCACCACCTTGTCCACCTTGCTGTGCTAGCTTACTGGGAAGTACCATCTGATACGTCCCTTTTATAATTGGATTCGATTTCTTTTTTTTCACAATATCATAGGCTGCACCTACTACAAATCCTCTTTCTTCTATTTCTTCTAGCTCAGAGCACCCACTTATAGATCCAGCTAAAACCATAAGCATTATAATTTTAAGAAGGTGTTTCATTTCTACCATTCCTTCTTTTTATTTTATATACAATAAAAACTAACAAAGGCGCTAACACAACAAAGCCCATATCTATCCAAGCTAAATACGTTCCGTAATTTGATAAAGTATCTAAATTACCAGGGATCATATTCAGCATAAAAATCATAGGAGCACTTACGAAAATAAAAATATGTTTCTTAACTTTTGGAAACATAGCACAAAACAATAGAGATGCAACGTCATAATACATTGCTGTGGTGTTATAAATAGTAATAATCCAAGTAGTAAAAAAGATCGCATCGAATCTTTCTAAAAACCCCCCACCAATTTCAATCTCCTTCCCCAATTCAATCGTTGGATATGTTAATCCCCGGGTTGTCATATATGTAAAAACACTAATACAAGTTAAATAAATTAAAATGTAAGACAATACGTTTACCATCACAGCTTTTGCAACTGCCATCGGCGCCTTTTTTGCTGTCTCGTTTAACATCACTGCATAAAATAGCGCTACCTCAAATCCAATAAACGTAAAAATAGAATTTTTAACTCCAACAGCATATTGACTTACGTCTGTTTGAAAAGCAGGTAGTAAATTATCTATTTCCATTAAGTTCACATTCAATAAAGAAAGCAGCACGATCGCAATTAAAACGATTGGTAAAAATAAAACATTTAACCTTAATAAAGCAGCCCTAGATCCAGCAATCCCATAAATAACAACTAACAAAAAAAAGAAGGATAACAATTGTATTGGTGTATCACTAAATAAATAAGTTTGTGAAATAATTGAAATTTTCCGGGCCTCATATGCTGTCAAAGCAACGAATGTTAACACTAAAATGATACTAATCGTGTATGAAACAGGCTTCGTCAAGTGCTCACTCGTATATTGAACAAAGTTTTGTTTTGGGAATAAAATAGCTACCCTCGTTACAAACCAACCTAAAACCGCACATATCAATCCACCCAAAAGCAAGATAATCCAACCGTCCGAAAATAAAGTTTGCGTAGCAATATCTCGTGGCATAGATAATGCACCTATACCGATAATTGTTGACGATACCGCAAAACCAAGTTCCCGAGATCCAATTTCTTCATCCCCATATTCAAATGGCTTCAATTACTCTCGCTCCTTTGGACGTAATGTAGAGTCTTTCGTTTGTAAATATTCTGGTCTCTCTTTTAACATTGATTTTGGTAAGCGAACCAATTCTTCTTCCCAATCTTTATAAAAAGCAGGAGCAATAGGTGTTGTATACGGAACCCCAACACTCTTTAAATTTGTAATATGAACCGCAAGTGCAATAAGAGCTAAAATGATTCCGTACAACCCAAAAGCAGTTGCAGCTAACACGAAGACGAAAAGTAAAATTCGAAATGTAATCGTAATGCTATATACAGGAAGTGAAAATGTAGCAATTGCGGTAACCGCAATAATAATTACTAAAAACGGATTTACAATCCCCGCATTTACTGCCGCTTCTCCAATTACAAGACCACCTACGATACCAATTGTTTGCCCCATCGGTTTCGGAAGCCTAATCCCGGCTTCTCGTATTAATTCCATCGTTAATGCCATCATTAGGGTTTCAATATAAGCAGGAAATGGCACGCCTTCTCTCGCTCCCGCAATAGAATAAGCTAGTTTAGATGGGATAAGCCCTTGATGATACGATACAAGCGCTACGTACATGGCAGGTAATAAAACAGCAGCGATACCTGATCCCATACGTAAAATTCTTAATAACGTTCCAATTACCCAACGCTCATAATGATCTTCTACAGATTGAAAAATATCAACAAACACTAGTGGAGCTATAAGAGCAAATGGTGATCCGTCCACTAAAATGGCCGCTTTCCCTTTCGCCAATGCAGCCACTATATTATCTGGTCTTTCTGTATTTAAAAACTGCGGAAACGGCGACAAATTATTATCTTGAATTAATTGCTCAATCGTTCCTGTCTCAAAAATGACATCTGTCACTATTGATTGAAGACGCCGATCTAGCTCTTTTACGATGTAAGGGTTAATAATATCCTCTATATATACTAGGGTTACTTCTTTCTGCGATCGCTTCCCCATAATATAAGATTGAAACCGTAACTTCGGATCACGTAAACCACGGCGAATTAACATTTTATTCACATTAATATCTTCATTTAACCCAACCCTCGGTCCACGAATTAAATCTTCTGTCACTGGCGGTTCCAGACTTCTTTTCTCCCAAGCCCTACTGTTAACAACAATAGCCGTTTGAATATTATCAATTAATATGACTGTATCTCCTGCTAAAACCGCATTTATAATATCTGGAAAAGTCGTCTTCATACCGACTTCTGCAATAGAAATAAACCGATCTAATAACGTTTGAACAACAGCTGCTTCTTTTGGTACTTCTTCATATTGAAGTGTACGAACTACATATTTATAAACATTATCCTTATCTGTTAACCCACACAAAAAAACGACAGCGCAACGTGTAAAACTACCAGCAAGAGCAACTTCTCTAATTGTTAAATCATTAGGTGAACCTAACTCATCTCTAATTTCCTTCATAACTTCAAACAAGTTACCTTTTAGCTCTAACAATTTCCCCACCTAACTTCCTTTTCAACAAGTTTTTAGTTAGATTCCGCTAATAGAAGAAAATATATACAAAAAAGAGCTATCTCTTTTCGAAGATAGCTCTAACACGCGGATTACTTTTCTACTATTATACTGTCTGTCTTTATAGACACACTTTTCGTGAATCCGCTAACGATAAACATCACAATCATATTCATTAACAATGCGACTATACCTACATTTAAATCTTTTATATATTGCGGAAAACTAGGAAACATCGTAGCTATAGTTGAACCAGATAAGGTAATATATGCGACAATTAACAACCCAATCCCCATCCCTGCAATCGCTCCTTGCTTCGTAATAATTTGCCGAGGAAACAAACTACATACAAGTGCAGGGAAAAGTTGCGTAACTATACTGTACCCCATTAAAAGAAGAGCCCCTATCGTTTCTCCTCCTTTAAATGTAAACAATACTGCTACGAGCGTTACTACAGGCACAAATAATTTTGCAGCTTTAGCAACTTGTCTATCTGAAGCAGATGGCACCATCGTTCGGTAAATATTTTTTGCTAACAACGTAGATGCCGCCATAACAAGCATAGACGCTGGAACTAATGCAGTTAGTACTCCCGCGCTACCAATAATACCAATAAACCATGGATCAAATGTTTGAAGCGCGAGACGGAATAACGAAAGATCTACATCCGCTCCCTTTAACCCTGGAACTTGCAATATAGCAGCAAACCCTGCAAAGAATACGAAAAGCAACACTAAAGAATAAAGAGGCATAATCGCCGCGTTTTTCCTAAATACTTTTTCATTTTTTGCAGAGAACGCCGAAGCGAATGTATGGGGCCACATATAGAAACCAAGGGCTGTTAATATAATAGTAGAAACAAACCAAGAAATACTCATTCCTTCTTCAGGTAAAGATAAAAAACCTGGTTTCGCTGCTTCTACAGCTTCGAACATCGGTTGAAATCCTCCGTAATAATGATACGGTAAATATATACCTAAAAACATAACGATAAACAGTATCATAATATCCTTCAAAGCGGCTGTCCAAGCCGATCCATGTATACCTGAAACCATTACATATATAGTTATAACAATAGCACCAATCCATACCGCAATAACAGGTGTCACTCTTCCATAGGAAGCTTCCGAAACGATAATTCCTAATCCCTTTAATTGCAAAACAAGATAAGGGATAATCGAAATAACACCAATAATTGAAACAATTATCCCAAGCGTCTTACTCCTGTATTTCTTCGCAAAGAAATCTGATTGTGAAATGAGGTTATGTTCTTTTGCATACTTCCAAATTGGAGGCAATAAAAAATACGATAAAATATAAGCTAATGCACCATACCCTAAAATATAAAATGTAGGAGCTCCTTTACTATAAGCCCAGCCACTTCCTCCTAAAAATGTGAATGTCGTATAAATTTCCCCTGCCATAAGGAGAAAAACGAAAATAGTTCCAAATCCTCTTCCTCCAACTGACCATTGTTCTAAATTCATATCTTTTCCATGTTGTGCCCGAATTCCTAAAAATAGTGCGAGAAACAAAAATATAATAATGATAAATAATGCAGTCATTTTACGTCCCCCTTATTAGCAGGATCGAATGCGTATACAAGCCCCATACAAAGAGACGTAATGAGTACTGATAATAGTATCCAAAATAATAGAAATGGCATCCCCCATACGTAAGGAGTGACCGAATTTGCAAATACTGGTCCAACTACTAAACAAAGAACTGGAATAAGTGCTAGCACGTGTATTTTCTTCATCTCATTCTCCTTTACTTATAAAATTCATAATGGATGATACAAAGACTTCCACTCCAATTGGTAATGCGTCTTCGTCAATTGTAAAACGAGGGTGATGATGCGGATATATAATTCCCTTCTCTTCATTTCCTGCCCCTATAAAAAAGAACGTCCCTGGTGCCTTTTGTAAAAATGCTGAAAAATCTTCCCCTGCCATCGTTGGCTGTAAACGAACAACTCTTTCTCTTCCATACAGCTGTAATGCTGTATGTTCAATAAGCTCTGTAACTTCATAATCGTTCACAACTGGGCGATATCCATATTCATAAGAAAATGTATACTTAGCACCGTAGGATTCTGTAATATGTTTTACAATCCTTTCAAGCTTCTTCTTTGTTTCTTCTCTTAATTCATGCCTTAAACTTCTCACTGTCCCTTCAATCTCCGCTTGTTCCGGGATAACATTATGAGTTGTCCCAGAATGAAATTGCGTAACAGATACTACGAGAGAATCTAACGGATTCGTGAGGCGAGATACAATTTGCTGAATTTGCGAAACTACTTGCGCACCAATGGCGATACTATCAACTGTTTCATGCGGAATTCCAGCATGCCCACCTTTTCCCTCTATCGTAATTTTAAAAACGTCCGGCGCCGCCATCGCAGGACCATAAATTACACCTACTTTTCCAACCTCTAATGACGCCCAAAGATGAGCACCAATAATGTAATCCACACCTGTCATCACTCCCGCTGCGACCATTTCCTCTGCACCGCCCGGAAAGTTTTCTTCTGCATGTTGAAATAAAAAGCGAATCTCTCCTTTAACTTTCTCTCTTTCCTCTACCAACTTATGTACTACACCAAGCAATATTGCCATGTGACCATCGTGACCACACGCATGCATCACACCTGGATATATAGAAATAAAATCAAACTTATTTTCTTCATGAATAGGAAGAGCATCCATATCAGCACGAACCGCGATAGTTTTACCAGGCTGCCTACCAATTAACCTTGCCACTACACTATATTTAGTAGGTCGCGAAACTTCTAAATACGGGATTTCCCGAAGTATGTCGAATACAAATTGAGATGTTTTTTCCTCTTGAAAAGATAACTCTGGATACTTATGAAAATGCCTTCTCCAATCAATCAACTGATTCTTTGATAAAACAAGTTCCTTTGCGACATCCATTTCTCTTCTCCCCTTCTTCACCAAGTTAAATGTTATTATAGCGTGAATTGTTAACTTTTGAAAGAATCTTCTGAATTTTCTATAATAAACATTTAAAAATAAAAAGCCATCTCAAGATGACTTTTTATTTTATAAAATAGTAATTGCTTGTTTCCCCATTTGCTCCCATGCCTTTTCAAATTCAGCACGAGGAACGGCTTTTCGTGGATTGTTTGCAAGAGGATCATTTATGTATACAAAGTTTTGATCATATCCAATTACTACAACACTATGCTCATAATATGTAATTTTCACTTCACCTGAACTCGTATTCCATGTTTCAAAACTACTTTCAGCTAATGGTTTAAACGTTGTATTAATAATTACCCATACCGGAGAACCAGAACTAATTACTTTATATAGATCTTGCACGTCTCTACCCGTTAAATTAATTACTTTTTCAGGAACATACTTTTCTGCTAAATTAAAAATTGGTTGATTATATACACCGTATCCTCGCTCAGCTTTCGTATAAATATTTCCAACGAATCCCTCATAAGGATTTCCATGCAAACCATTTTGTTCAAATGGGACGCGATGAATTTCACTAGCAAGTTGCATCTTATCTACTTGTACACCTTTATGTTGTAGTAACATAGCTAAACTTGTCACTTCACAACCTCTAGGTAATTCGGGTAACTGTCTAATAAACGGAACCTCTGTAATCATTGCACTTTCTTTCATCTCAGAGAAAAGGTCTAACCGTAATTCTTGTGCCTTTCTCATAATTTTATCTTTTTCGAAAAAAAACACGACAGCAAATATAATACCGAAAATAAAAATATATTTTAACTTTTTCATCATAAACCAAACTCCATTATATCAATTATTTTAAAGGCGCAACTCCTATCATTGTACCTTTCTTCTTACTAGTTTGCTAGAAAGATTCTGTGAATTATTATTCACAAATATCATCGTAAAATTCTAATTTTTTCAATAAAAATAAAAAATGATATGCTTTTTCAGAACGTTTTACTAACAACAAAATTATTAACATAGTGAAAGAATTGCGTTTCCTTCACTATGTTAATAAACATTCTAAGGTATTTAGTCATAGTTAGTTTTTCCTTTACATACTCAGTTCACAACAAAATAAACCCCGTATGTTTTTCACTCCCACTAATGATGAAAAGCCCAGAATGAAATCCAGTTAACATATACAAAAAAATATGGGGGGAGGGGCATATGAATCAACAAGTAGATTTAAAATACCGTACACCACTTTATCCAATAGTTCCAATCGTAGCTTCCTCATTCAATTTCCTTACATTTGTTAGTTTAGCCTTTATTCCAGATCAGAGAATTCCTCTGTCTTGCGGGATTCCATTTACAATCATTTGCTACATTTTATACCAAGTTAAACATTCGGAAAGTTGTCACATTTGAACAAAAAAGAAATATAACCTAGGCAACAAATGTAATATACTAAAAATTCAGTAATCTTTCTTATAATAAGATAATTTTTTTCTATTTATTGGATATGTTGGTATAACTTTATTTATCTTAAAATTCTCACAATAGCGTTTTTATCTGGAAAATGGTTTACAATGTTATCAAGTTACAAATGATATTCACCTTAAAAAGCGTGCATTTGTGTCTATTTTTTAACAATATAACAAAAACTATTGCCAACTATAAATTAATAGGTTTATATTGTTTTATTGGCATAGTTTCAATCCAAGGAGAAAGGAGATTTTCAATCGTGCAACTAAAGAAAGCATTTTGGAAGTTGGCTTCGCTTCTTCCGTTATCATTACTTCTGTTCCTCGGTGGCTGTGATAAGAAACTCGCAGTATTAAATCCGCAAGGACCCGTTGCAAAGGCACAGTATGATTTAATTGTTTGGTCATTCTTGCTTATGTCATTAATTATCGCAATTGTATTCATTTTGTTTACAGTCATCTTGATTCGTTATCGTGAAAAACCAGAGAATATGGACTATGAGCCACCTGATCAACATGGTAACACATTATTAGAAATCATTTGGACGATTATTCCTGTTATTATCGTTATCGCATTATCGATTCCAACAGTTAAAGCAACTTATGCTTCGGAAGAGGTTCCGCAAGAGTCCAAACATATTAAGCCAGTTGAAATTTATGTTACATCTGCAAACTGGAAATGGTTATTTAGTTATCCGGAGGAAAAAATTGAAACCGTTAACTATTTAAACATACCAGCTGGTGTACCAATTCAATTTAAGCTGACTTCTGTAGGTCCAATGAATGCTTTCTGGGTACCAGAACTTGGTGGTATGAAGTATACAATGGATGGCATGATCATGGACTTATATTTACAAGCTGATAAGCCTGGTTCTTACCTAGGTCGTAGCTCGAACTTCTCTGGTGAAGGATTCACTCACATGGAGTTCGAAGTTGAAGCAAAAACAAAAGAAAAGTATGACAAGTGGGTAAAAGAAGTACAAGAAACTGCTCCTAAACTAACAGAAGATAAGTACAACGATATTGTTAAACCTGGTGTAGTTGGTCGTATGACATTCTCTAGTCACCACTTAAGTTATGTAGATCCAAAGTCACTTGAATATTGTGATTACAACTACTACAAAAACAAAAAATAATAGCTATTATTCCAACAGATTGGAGTGAACACAGTGAAGCTTGATGAATTTTTTGTCACAGGTGACCCGATTATTTACGGAGCTGACGCATCTATCGTTCTTGTGACATTAGCGATTCTTTTCGTACTAACAAAGTACAAAAAATGGAGATGGCTTTGGGATGAATGGTTAACAACTGTTGACCATAAAAAAATAGGAACCATGTATATTATCTCTGCCGTTATAATGTTATTCCGTGGTGGTATGGATGGTTTAATGATTCGTGCCCAGTTAACATTCCCAGATACAACCTATTTAAACGCTGAACACTATAACGGAATCTTTACAACACATGGTACAGTTATGATTCTTTTCATGGCGATGCCATTCGTTCTAGGATTAATGAACGTCGTTGTACCATTACAAATTGGTGCTCGTGACGTTGCATATCCGTTCTTAAATGCTTTAAGTTTCTGGTTATTCTTTATCGGAGCAATGTTATTCAACATCGCTTTCGTAATCGGTGGTTCTCCAGACGCTGGGTGGACTTCTTACTTCCCAATGGCGGGTACAGAGTTTACTCCTGGTGTAGGAAATAACTTCTACGCAATCGCCTTACAGATTTCAGGTCTTGGTACGTTAATGACAGGTATTAACTTCCTAGTTACTATTTTAAAAATGCGTACACCTGGCATGAAATTAATGAAAATGCCAATGTTTACATGGTCTATTTTAATTACATGTGTAATCATTATTTTCGCTTTCCCAGTATTAACAGTAGCTCTTGCATTAATGACATTTGACCGTCTATTCGATGCTCACTTCTTTACGATGGCGAGCGGCGGTATGCCAATGCTCTGGGCCAACTTGTTCTGGGTATGGGGTCACCCTGAAGTATATATCGTTATTTTACCGGCATTCGGTATTTTCTCTGAAATCATTAGTACATTCTCACGTAAACGTCTATTCGGTTACAGTGCGATGGTATACTCAATGGTTGCAATTTCTTTACTAAGTTTCGTCGTATGGCTTCATCACTTCTTCACGATGGGTGCAGGTCCAGCGGTTAACTCGTTCTTCTCGATTTCGACAATGGCGATTTCGATTCCAACCGGTGTTAAAATATTTAACTGGTTGTTTACGCTGTATAAAGGACGTATTCGTTTTACAGTTCCAATGCTTTGGTCATTGGCATTTATTCCAAACTTCGTAGTTGGTGGAGTTACAGGGGTTATGCTTGGAATGGCAGCAGCTGATTATCAATACCATAACAGCTACTTCCTAGTCGCTCATTTCCACTACGTATTAATCGCAGGTACAGTATTCGCTATGCTTGCTGGATTCACATTCTGGTATCCAAAAATGACAGGTCATATGCTAAATGAACGCCTTGGTAAATGGACATTCTGGATCTTTATGAGCGGATTTAACATCTGTTTCTTCCCAATGTACTTCCTAGGTTTAGATGGTATGACTCGTCGTATGTACACTTACTCTGAAAGCCTTGGATGGGGTTGGTTGAACCAAATCGCATCTGTCGGCGCAGTAATGATGGGTATTGGATTCGTAATTCTTTGTTACAACGTAATTTGGAGTGCACGTCACGGTGAACGTGACACAACTGGAGATCCATGGGATGGCCGTACACTTGAATGGGCAACTCACTCTCCTGTACAACATTACAACTTCGCGAAACTTCCTGAAATTAAAGAAGCTGATGCTTTCTGGTTCATGAAAAAACGCGGAGAAACAATTACACCAACAGCAGATGAATTAAAACCAATTCACATGCCAAGTAATTCTGGTGTGCCTATTATTATGTCTGCATTCTTCGGTCTTGCAGGTTTTGCATTAGTATTTAGCTGGTTCTGGATTGCAGCAATCGGTGGTATTGGTATTTTAGGTTGCTTAATCTATCGTTCATTCGATTATGATGATGGCTACTACGTAAGCATTGAAGAAATTAAAGAAACAGAACATATAGCATGAGAGGTGAAATAACATGGCGGCTTTAGATAAAAGCTTACCTTTGGAATATCAATCTGAACAAAGCAGATTGAATATCCTAGGATTCTGGATTTTTCTTGGGGCTGAAATTATGCTGTTCGCAACACTTTTCGCCTCTTATCTAGTCCTTGCTGGTCGTACGGCTGATGGCCCAACACCAGCGCAATTGTTTGAAGTTAAAACACTTTTAATTCAAACACTGTTACTTTTAACAAGTAGTTTTACATGTGGTATCGCAATTCACGAAATGCGTAAACACAATCAAAAAGGAATGTTAGCTTGGTTTATCCTGACTTTACTTTTAGGTGCAGGCTTCCTATTCTTTGAAATTGAAGAATTCATTTTGTACGTTGGTGAAGGCGCAACGATTCAAACAAGTGCTTTCTTATCTGCATTCTTCGTTCTTCTTGGAACGCATGGTGCCCACGTAACAGGTGGTATCATTTGGGCAACTTGTGTTATTATCCAAATTTTAAAACGAGGTTTAACACCAGTTACAGCTCGTAAAGTATTTATTATCAGCTTATACTGGCATTTCCTTGATCTTGTTTGGGTCTTTATTTACACACTAGTTTACTTGAACGGGATGGTGGCGTAAATGGGTCAAAATAACAATCAAACAAATGCGCATAGCGGATTCCCATGGTCACACGTTTTCGGATTTATTTTATCGCTTGCACTAACGTTTCTAGCGCTATACGTAGCACTTTACACAAACCTGCCACTTTCAACGATATTAACAACTATCATCATCATGGCAGTTGCGCAAGCGTTATTACAATTAATTATGTTCATGCACTTAAAAGAAGGCGAAGGAAGCATTCAAATTCTTACAATGATATACAGTTTCTTCGTTGCAGCTGCAACAGTTGGTCTTACTGTATGGATTTTCTTCTCAATGTAATTTGCATGAAAAAGACTGCTGAGGAATCTCAGCAGTCTTTTTTTATCCCGCATTAACGAGCAGTAAGACCCCCACTGATTAAAGTTTCACTTTATCCTCTCCCCTATTACATCCACATTACGGAATTAACAAAAAAATCATGAGAAATATACTTATTATGACAAATGTTAAGAAAACTCTTTCTTTATGAAATCGAATCCATATGCGTTGCTTTTCTACCTATTATATGGCTAAATAGGTACTATATTTATTTGAAGGGAGAGAACGCAGTGGAACATCATTCTTCTGTTCTATCACTGATGGTTGTTGTCGCAATCACGTTTTCCGTTCCCCTTTTGTTACAACGCTTTAAATTAAAAGCACTTCCTGTCGTTGTTGCAGAAATTATCGCAGGAATCTTTGTAGGTAAAAGTGGATTTAACATCATTGAGCCAGATATGTGGCTTCAAGTCTTATCAACACTAGGGTTTATCTTCCTAATGTTTTTAAGTGGTTTAGAAATTGACTTTTCGATCTTTAAGCAAAAAGGGAAAAAGAATACGACAAACGAACCAAACACATTCCAAGCAGCAAGCATTATCTTCTTATTTATTTTCATTTTATCTTATGCCCTATCATTACTATTCGTCTGGCTAGGATTCGTCGACAATGCAATGTTCATGACTTTAATTATTTCAACTATTTCCTTAGGTGTTGTCGTACCAACATTGAAAGAAAATAACTTAGGAAAAACCGCAATCGGGCAAATCATTTTATTAGTCGCTGTTATTGCAGACTTAGTTACAATGATTTTACTCGCTGTATTCGTCGGATTAAATTCCGAAAGTGGCCAAAGCATGTGGCTTCTACTTCTTCTATTCGGTGCTGGTATTGTAATTTACTTTGTCGCAAGACGTTTTAAAAATATTCCATACCTAGAAAGCCTAAAAGCCGGTAGTGTACAAATTGATACACGAGCTGTTTTTGCACTCATCTTAATATTAGTTGGATTATCTGAATCTGTTGGGGCAGAAAATATTTTGGGAGCCTTTTTAGCAGGTGTACTCGTATCTTTATTATCACCAAATGAAGATATGGTTGAAAAACTTGATTCCATCGGATATGGTTTCTTCATCCCTATTTTCTTCGTAATGGTTGGTGTAAATCTAGAAGTATGGTCTATTTTTAAAGAGCCTTCTAGTATGCTAATGATTCCAATTCTAATTGTGGGACTCTTTATTTCAAAACTGTTGCCATCACTCGTCTTACGAAAATGGTACCCACGCAATATCGTACTCGGAAGTGCTATTTTGTTAACATCAACACTTTCTTTAGTTATTGCGGCTGCACAAATCGGTGAAAAGCTAGGCATCATTAGCCCAAGTTTATCAGCATCTCTTATTTTAAGCGCAGTTATTACTTGTATTTTTGCACCTATATTATTTAACAAGATGTTTCCAAAAGTGGAAACACCAAAACCGAAAGTATCTATTATTGGTGCAAGCAGAATTACCCTTCCGCTATCACTTGATTTAAAACGTGAAGATTATGACGTAACACTATATATGATACGTCAAAATAAAATAAATGATGCGGAAGCGAAATCTCATGACTTTCCTATTGTAAAATTAGATGAGATTACTATTCAATCTTTAATGGAGCAAACAGCTTTCGAAGCAGACCGTGTTGTTGTTGCGACAAGTGATGATGAACAAAACTTATTATTAGCAGAACACGCGAAAGAATTAGGTGTTGAACACGTCATCGCAAGTGTAGAAGATCCCCTTCTACAAGAAAAAGCGACTCAAGAACATATCGCTGTATTCTCGACTATTAACTCTACACGTATTTTATTACGTGCACTTATTGATAAACCAAGTCTCGTTCGCTTAATTACAACAGCAAATGAAACAGTACGTGAGGTTGAACTACGAAGTAATAAATATAACGGTTTAGCACTTCGTCGCCTTCCGTTTTTAGGTGATGTACTTGTCATTCAAATTTACCGTGGTAATAAAGCATTAATACCGCATGGTGATACGAAGTTACAGCATGGCGATACTTTACTTGTAACGGGTTCAAAAGAACATATTGATACAATGAAAAATATATTAGAGTAGAAAAGTGCCCCTCACATAATTGAGGGGCATTTTTTCATTTTCATATGGTAAAATGTTACTATCACATCTTATGGGGATGAATAACATTATGTCTATTTCAACTTTAGCTCTCTTATTATTAGCAGAAGTACTCGTCGCCATTATTCTCATCGGTATTAGCATTGAAATTTGTAGCTACGGATGGAAAAAACCGAATGGAATTAAGTACTTTTGTCTCTTACTTTCATTCCTTCTCGGAACCGCTAGCATACTAGGACTTCTCGTTGCACCCGCATATTTCTTCTTACAACTTATAGAAAAAGGCTTATAAGAAAGGATGATATTATGATTACAGTGAAACATATTGATGCATCTGAAACATACTTATTACGCCAAAAGATTTTGCGTCCCAATCAATCATTAGAAGATTGTAAATACGATTCAGATTACGAAATAGACTCCTTCCACTTAGGTGCATTTCTACATGATGAACTTGTTAGCATCGCCTCCTTTTCAAAAGAACTATACCCTGCCTTACAAGATGGTACCCATTATCGTCTACGAGGAATGGCAACATTACCTAATTTCCGAAACCAGCATGCTGGCACTTCCTTAATCCGTAAAGCTGAACAAGTCCTCCAAGAACGCGAAGCAAATATTCTATGGTGTAATGCCCGAATTACCGTAGCGGATTATTACAAAGGATTAGGTTTCCATGAGCATGGTGAAATCTTCGAGATTGATCCAATAGGACTACATAAAGTAATATATAAAGAAATATAAGAAAAGCTTTCTGCATATTGCAGAAAGCTTTTCTTATATTTCATCTTCACTTTTTATTTTTTTCATATATATGTATATAAACAAACTAGGAATTAAAAAGCAAGCAAACATAATAAGTCCTGTTATACTAATTTCCTTTATCGAAATATCCGGTGTTACAATGATACAAATAGCTAAAATCCCAATAACAATCCCTACTGGAATTAATAAGAGTTTCATGAAATAACTACGTGATACCCCGCCCGTATGCTCATATACCTCTACAGAATGTTTTAAATTTAAGAAGTTAATAACTACTATCCCGCCCATAAATATCATTAATAAATCCGAAACACTTTCATAACCTGCCCCTTGCAAGACGTAACGGTAAAAAACAATGCCTAGTATGACGATATTTTGTAAGATGAAAGCTAGCCTAATATGTTTTAACCCTTCTATCATTAAACGTTCATCTTTCACAATTTTCACCCTATCACTCCTTTTCCTCCCAAAACAAATCATTCAATGTTTTATCTACCGCATAACAAATTTTCAAACATAAATCTAAAGATGGATTGTATTTCCCCTTCTCAATTAAACTAATCGTTTGCCTTGTAACGCCTACTTTTTCTGCTAATTGTTGCTGTGTTAAATCTAACTGAACACGCGCGACTTTTATTTTACTTACAGCCATTCATGTTCCTCCTCTATCTTTATAGTAACATATATATTACATTAAGTAATTTATACTTTACAAATCCGGTTTAATTTTCACCTTATCCCGCTATTTGTGGGCAGTAAAACTCCCACCTCAAAATTCGGCTGGAGCAAAGAAGTTAGGTGGGAGCCCTGCTGCCCGTAACGCCCTATTGGTGAAGGCTAATAAGCAGTGGGGATAAACAAAAGCCCCACTGCTTATAGTTTCACTTTATTATACACAAAAAAAGAGCCTCTCATAAGAAGCCCCTTTTCTATCTCTATATTATAAGAATAAATGACATCCAAATAAAATTGTAAATAAGTAAAGTAACGGATGTACTTCCATCCCTTTCCCCTTCACGATTTTTAAGATTGGATACACTAAAAATCCGATTGCAATTCCATTCGCAATACTAGATGTTAACGGAATACCAACGAAAATTAAAAATGCTGGTAATACATCTTCAAATTCATCCCAATTAATATCACGAAGGCTTTGTGCCATTAAGCTACCTACTATAATTAAAGAAGGAGCTGTAATAGCTGCTACACTGGATAAAGAAGCAATAACAGGGCTAAAGAATGCCGTTATAATCGTTAAACAAACTACTACAATACCTGTCAATCCAGTTTTACCACCTGCCGCAATTCCAGCTGACGATTCAATTGTCGCTGCTGTCGGGCTTGTCCCAAAGATAGAACCTGTCGTCCCGCCAATTGCATCTGCAATGAACGCCTTACCAAAGCGCTTTTCAGTGTTATCTGTATTTAAACCTGCTTGTTTAATTAAACCAAGTAATGCACCTGTCGTATCAAATAAAAGTACAAGTAAAAATGAAAATACAACACCATATAATCCATACTGAATTACATCTGAAAAAGCATTGATTGGATTTGAAACGATAATACCCTCTGGTAAATGAGGCATCGCTACAATTTTATCCTCAAACTTCAGTTGCCCCGTAAAGAAGGCGATAATTCCTGTCACAATCATACTAATAAATAATGCACCACTCACACGTAATACCATTAATACCGCCGCTAAAATTAAACCAATTAAAGTTAAAATAACGGCTGGAGAATGAAAATCACCAATCGTAACTAAGTTAGATGGATGATCCACGATAATTCCAGATAGACGTAATCCAATAAAAGCAATAAATAGTCCAATTCCACCTGCAATTGCATGTTTTAAACTTTCAGGAATTGCGATAATTAGCTTTTGCCTAAATGAAGTGAAAGATAATAAAAGAAAAATGATACCTGTTACAAATACTGCCGAAAACGCAATGACATACGTAATCCCCTCTGCCTGTTGAACGACAGAATAAGCAAAATATGCATTCATCCCCATAGCTGGAGCAATAACAATTGGATAGTTAGCTAAAAACGCCATACATAGCGTCCCAATAACTGTCGCAATAATAGTTGCCGTAAACGCTTGATCAAATGGTACACCTGCATCAGATAATATTTTCGGATTGATGACAAGAATATACGCAAATGTAAAAAAAGTTGTGATGCCCGCTAAAAGCTCTTGCTTCACAGAAGTGTTATATTTTTGTAATTGAAACATGGCTATGTACCCTTCCTACACCTGAATTATTATCACACATTCTTTTCTTACTAGTATGTGAGAAAATATAATACTTAATCTTAACAATCAATAAAAAGAAGAGTCAATATATTCTCTAATAGTGAGAATTTTAAGTTTAAGTCTGACAAGTTCAGATGTAGTACAGTTCATTTTGATTATTTTTGTAGCATAACAGATAGAAATGTTTTATAATTTGAAATAGTTAAATATTTAGGTAGCTCATTCTACAAGGGGGATTCTTCTTATGCAGCACACAAACAAATCTGGAACTTTAAATCGAGGTTTAAAAGAACGACATATTACTTTAATGTCACTCGGTTCGGCTATTGGCGTTGGGCTATTTTTAGGATCTGCTTCTGCTATTAAACTAGCTGGTCCTTCCATCTTACTAGGTTATATGATCGCTGGACTCGTTATTTTTTTCATTATGCGAGCGCTCGGAGAAATGGCAATTGAACAACCGGTTGCCGGTTCTTTTAGTAAATATGCTAATGATTATATCGGCCCACTTGCTGGCTATATTACTGGTTGGAACTACTGGTTCTTATGGGTTGTTACTTGTATGGCTGAAATTACGGCGGCTGGAATTTACATGCAGTACTGGTTCCCAGATATCCCGCGCTGGACTTGGGCACTACTCGCTCTATTATTAATGAGCGCTTTCAACTTCTTATCAGTAAAAGTATTTGGAGAACTTGAGTTTTGGTTTGCTCTCATTAAAATTGTCACAATTATCTGTATGATAGTGATTGGCTTTGGTATTATTCTATTCGGATTTGGAAATGGCGGCGTTGCAACTGGTATTTCAAATCTTTGGGAACATGGGGGCTGGTTCCCAAATGGCTTCTCTGGATTATTGCTTTCCTTACAAATGGTATTATTCGCTTATTTAGGCGTTGAACTAATTGGTGTTACAGCTGGTGAAGCTCAAAACCCGAAGAAAACACTCGCAAAAGCTATCGATAACGTATTTTGGAGAATCCTAATCTTTTACGTCGGGGCATTATTCGTTATGATGGCAATTTATCCATGGAACGAACTTGGCGAGAAAGGAAGTCCATTCGTATTAACATTCCAACAAATCGGCATTGCAAAAGCAGCAGGTATTATTAACTTTGTTGTATTAACAGCTGCACTTTCTTCTTGTAACGGTGGTTTATTTAGTACAGGGCGTATGCTATTTACTTTGGCACAACAAAAGAAAGCTCCTGAAAGATTCGGTCGTTTAAATAAAAACGGTATTCCGAGTCAAGGAATTGTAGCAACGGCTATCGTTTTACTTGTTGGTGTTATATTAAACTACCTTGTGCCTGCAAAAGTATTTACATGGTTAACTAGTATTTCAACTTTCGGGGCAATTTGGACTTGGGGTATTATATTAGTCGCTCAAATTAAATTCCGTAAAGGATTATCAACTGAGAAAAAAGACAAGCTCACGTATAAAATGCCTTTACATCCAGTAAGCTCTTACTTCTCACTTGGCTTCCTTGCACTTGTACTATGTATAATGGCGTATTCAGAAGATACACGAATTGCATTAATCGTTGGCCCAATTTGGCTTATTGGCTTAGCTATCGTGTATTACATGAAAGGATTTCATAAGATTGATGAAACACCTAATTCAAAGATTAGTTAAACAAGCTATCCCTTCCTTATTAATTGGAAGGGATTTTTTATTGTCTATATAAATATTTCTCAACAAAATTCACGGTATTTTTACAATTTTTTAATATTTTTTACGTTTTCTGTCTTTATTTTTTCAGAAAAATAAATTACATTATTAAAGCACATATATTTATTATTAGGGGGATTCTTCTATGAAGAATAAAAAATGGATTACATTTTCTTTAGCAACAGCAATTACACTTAGTATGGGGAGTTCGTTCATACCGTCTACTTATGCCGAAAGCTCTGTAGACCCAGCTCCTGAAATTGCTGCAAAAGTTGTAAATCAAAACAATGGTAAGAAAGTATTATTCGATAATACACACGGTCAAACGGCCGGGACAGCTGATTGGGTTATTGATGGCGGTTTTTCTGATTTCGGAAACGGCATTGCCCAAAACGGATATCATGTAAAAGAACTGCGTAAATCAACACCTATTACATATGACGATTTAAAAAATCACAATGTATTTATCGTTCCCGAAGCCAATATTCCTTATAAAAAATCTGAACAAGACGCAATGTTACAATACGTGAAAAATGGCGGCAGTATTTTCTTCATTGCCGATCATTATAATGCAGATCGTAATAAAAACCGCTGGGACTCCTCAGAAGTGTTCAATGGATATAGACGCGGGGCATGGGATAATCCAGCAAAGGGAATGTCTAATGAAGAAACAACTTCACAAGCTATGCAAGGAGTAGAAAGCTCTGATTGGCTATCCGATAATTTCGGTATTCGCTTCCGTTACAATGCACTTGGTGATGTTTCAGCTAAAAATATTGTCTCACCTGCGCAATCATTCGGAATTACAACTGGCGTTTCATCTGTAGCAATGCATGCCGGCTCTACTCTTGCGATTACAAATCCAAAACTAGCGAAAGGTCTTGTATATCTTCCAGAAAATCCATCAAAATGGAATAACGCTGTTGATAGCGGCGTTTATAACGGTGGTGGCGTTGCAGAGGGGCCTTATGCTGCTATTTCGAAAGTTGGTCTTGGAAAAGCAGCCTTTATTGGTGATTCTTCTCCTGTTGAAGATGCTACGCCAAAATATGTTCGTGAAGATTCAGGTCAATCAAAGAAAACTTATGATGGTTATAAAGAAGAAAACGATGCTGTTCTATTAGAAAACATCGTGAATTGGTTAGCGAAGCAAGAAACATTTACAAGCTTAGATCAAGTGAGTGGTTTACAGCTTGATGCACCTACAGCTCTACAAACATTTGAACAACCAAGTTTATCAACAGAACCACAACCAGAACCTTGGAGCGCACCAAGTCAAGGTTACCAGTGGTTCAATACAAATACTTTCAAACCAGGTTCATACGGCTATAACGGCGCAGTGACAACGAGTGATTACGTAATTACGCACCCTAGCATTCTACCAAACAATGAAGTGTTCCAAATGAAGATTCAAGTAAATAACTTATTACCAAATACAACGTACAATAATTATTCTTTAGGTATCTTCACAACTGGCGGAACACAGGTGGCAAAAGTTCAAAATACAAATGGCACTTGGCCATCTTCTTTCGGATATAGCAGTGCATTCTCTTTCATCACAAATAGCCAAGGATCTGCTGAAAAAATTGTGAATGTACAACTTGATCCAAATACAACTGGACAAGCAACACTTCGTCTACGTCAAAATACGACAGCGAAATATAGTGAAACTGTAACGATTAATAAAAAATAATGAAAAAGGCAATCCGAATATGGATTGCCTTCTTTTCACTTCTCTTCTTTTGAGAAAAACATTCTTGAAATAACGATACCTATACTACCAACGATTAAGAATAACACCGCCCTGATCATCATCGACACCTCTGGTAGGTCGAGAAGGAATAACTTCCCTACTGTTACTACTAATACGACTAAGCCAGCATATAATATTTCGTTCATCTGTCTATAACGGCCAAACCAAACTGCAAATAACGCATATACCATCCATAATAACGATACAGATACGCTAATTATACTTCCATCTGTAGAAAGAACTTCACCGATTCTAGTAATTGTAATAAATACAATGACCATTAACGAGTAGAGCGCTATAGAGTACACATATTTACCAAAACTCGCTAACACTTCTTTCGCTTGTCTCATGCAATAATAGAACGTCCCTATCAAAATAATATGAGCGACAAAGCCTGCTGAAATGAACTCATCAAACGGACTAAAAATCGTCTGCACCATTCCAATAGCATAAATCGTTGCACTTACATACAATTTAATATTTTGCTTTACTTTAATAGCAGTAACCATACCAAGGAAACCTTGTAACAATAATACGATTGCTGCATTCACCAAACTGTACTCGTATAAAATCGCTAAACTAAATGACCCCATTGCAAAGCCAAATATTAGATTTGTAAATACAGAATGTTTATTCTTCCTATATTCAAGTGCGAACATAACAACATGCACAAATGCACTTATAACTAATCCCCACGTTGTAAATTCAGGAATTTGAGAAATGGCTAAAATAAAGAAAACTGCATTCGCACTAAATATCGCCAATCGTGCTTCTTGTATAAAACTTCTCTCCGAAAACATGTGCCAAAATAATAGTAGATGAATTGCACCGTATACAACTGTTAACTGTACTTGCACATTTTCTACTAATATTGACATAACAGCAAAGAAGACAAATAGGACAATTGCCGCCACAACATAAGAAATCATATACAAGTACTTATAACGGTTTCTCAATGCATACCATAATAGACTAATTGTTAATATCGTCTCATAACTAAAGAAAATATACGTATTAGGAGTCGTACTATTTAACAAGAAAGGAACAAAAAATGCTCCCACCGCCACGAAAATAGCGAGGTATTCCGATCTATATCTTTTCGCTAAATAAATCCCTAAAATAACCCATATAATGTTGCAAATAAACGCAATACTTGCAGGAATAAATTCATATAAATAATGTGCCGCAAACGTTGTTAAAACAATTCCCGTAATACTTCCTCCAGCTAATACTAACCCTAACGCTTGCCGCTCTCTTTTAATTTGTATATCTCCTACATAATACAAACCGGCAGATAGTACTATACCAAACACAACCCGTATCGCTGGTGTTAACAATCCGGCATCTACCCCTGCTTTGAATAACCAAATAACGCCAAGTAGCATAATACCGACAAATATGCGTGGTAACCACGTTTGACAAAACTTTATAATATTAAATGGTTCTGGTTTAAATGCAGATATATCTACTTGTTTCACCTCTGGCTCTTGCATGGACTTCCTCGTCTTAACTACATCTTCTTGTAACTTTTCATTACTTACTGCTTCAATATATTCTTTCTTTTCCTTATTAACATTTTGTTGAACTTTATCTACTTCTATTTTTCTTTGTTTCGCTTTCAATTCATAAAGTGTCTCTTGCATCGTTTCAATTGCCGTTTCGAGCGCTTCTATTTTCTTATTTAAATCCTCCTTCATACAATCCCCCCTCATCATCGATTTTTCACTTGACCTATATATTACCAATTACCTTTATCATACTCTTAGTCTATTCATTTTCAATACTATTTTTCCAAAAAAAGAAAGGTGTTTTCCCAAATAGGAAAAACACCTCTTACTTATTTCTTCTTATTTATAGCAATACTAACAATTACACCGAGGCAGACACCTACAAATGCCGGAACAATCCAACCTACACCTTCTGAATAAAACGGAAGAATTTTTAGTAGTGGTGTCCATTTATTCATCAGTACACTTTTGTTTAAAATATCAACCGCACTAAATAACGCTACGATTCCAATCGTTACCGAATATACGTATACATACTTTCCAATATACTTATGGAATAACCCTAAAATAATAAGCGTTAATGCAATTGGATAAATAAATCCAAGAATCGGTACTGAAACTTTTAATATTTGTGTTAACCCTAAATTAGCTAAAACCATACTAATAAAGCTCAATATAAACGCCCAAACTTTATACGACACTTTCGGAAATACACTTGCGAAAAATTGACTACAAGATGTAACAAGTCCGATTGAAACACATAGACAAGCGACAGTAAAAATAAGACCTAATAAAACTAACCCACCTTGTCCAAATAATGCCGTCATAACTTGCGCTAACACTTCCGCACCGTTATCAAATGTACCCAATGAACCGCTAATTGAGCCAACATATCCAAGAATGACATAAATAATAGATAATAAAAGCCCTGCTCCAATACCAGCAATACTCATATATTTAGCTAAACCTTTATCATCTTCAATACCTTTTGCACGCAAAGCATTTGCAATAACAATCCCAAATATTAAAGCTGCTAACGCATCCATCGTTAAATATCCGTCTAAAAACCCTTGGAACATCGGAGCTTGTCCATAGTTCCCTATTGGCTCTTTCACATCTCCTACCGTTGTAAACATACTCTTTATAAAAATAAGTGCAATCATACATAATAATAACGGCGTCAAAACTTTTCCGAACAAGCCCATTAATTTAGACGGGGATAAACTTAACCAGTAAACAATACTAAAAAAAATAGCCGTGTAACATAACAAAACTAAGCTACCTGCTTGTGGGAACAACTGACCTGGTCCCATTTCAAAAGCTAAACTTCCTGCACGTGGTATACCAAGACCTGGTCCAATAAATAAGTACACAATACATGGAAATATAATTGCAAATGAGGAATGAACCCTGCCCGCTAACGTTTGAAAACTCCCTGCTTTCGCAATAGCGATAACCCCTAATATCGGAAGCCCTGTTGCTGACATAATAAAACCTAGCAATGAAATCCACACATGCTCTCCCGCTTCGTATCCAAGGAAAGGTGGAAATATAAGATTTCCGGCCCCAAAGAACATAGAGAATAACATAAGACTAATAAGTAAAATTTCTTTTTTCTGTAACAATTTCATTTCTTTCTCCTTCTTCAATTTCACCTTACATGAAATCAATTCCATACATAAAAAAATGCGGTAATCCGCTTCCTTACAAAGAAAACATAGTCCATAGTCTATCACAAAAGAAACACCCATTCTATAGCTATTTCCCTTTTCAAATTTCTTCTGAAAAATCAACCTTTATTGACTTATAATAGTTAATAAAGTAAAATATTAATCATACAAAACTATTAACTTTGTTTTTTGCTTGTGTCAGGAGGAAAATATTATGGAATCAGCGATACAACTAGAAAGAGAACAACAAAGAAAAAAGAAACATCCTCCAGGTTTATACTTACTCTTCTTTACAGAAATGTGGGAAAGATTTAGTTACTATGGATTACGAGGATTATTAACATTATATTTAACGACAGCTTTAGTAAGCGGTGGTCTTGGGTTTAGTCCAGCGTGGGCACTCTCTATTTACGGATTTTATACTGGTGCTTGTTATTTCACACCATTAATCGGTGGATACTTAACAGACCGTTTTCTAGGTAAACGAAAAGCCATCACAATTGGTGGTATAACGATGGCAATTGGTAACCTTACACTATTTGCCTTGCAAAACCAAGTCGGTCTATACCTCGGATTAGCGCTTATTATTATCGGTAATGGATTCTTCAAACCGAATATCTCTACACTTGTTGGAGAATTATACGAAGAAAATGATCCAAAGCGTGATAGTGCATTTACAATTTTCTATATGGGTATTAACGTCGGTTCATTTTTAGCTCCACTCGTTTGTGGGTTTTTATCAGAAAATTTATTCAAAACAACAGTAGATGGCGTTGTTCATTTCGGATTCCGTTACGGCTTCTTAGCCGCTTCAATCGGAATGATCATTGGACAAATTTTATTTACAACACTATCTAATCGCTTCCTTGGTGATATTGGTAAAAAACCAACCCGCGATTTACAAACAACAGATGGACAACCAACAGTAGGAAATACACCATTAACAAAAAAAGAAAAACAACATACAGCAGTTATCGTCATTTTAACGTGCTTCGTTGTCTTCTTCTGGGCTGGCTTTGAACAAGCTGGTAGTTCGTTAACATTATATACAAATAAATTCGTTGACCGCTCCGTATTCGGATGGGAAGTACCAACGTCTTGGTTCCAATCGGTCAATCCGTTATTTATTATTTTACTTGCACCAGCCATTTCAGCATTATGGGCGAAACTGGCAACTAGAAAAAATGGTGACATGAAAATCCCAACAAAAATGGGACTTGGTATGATCTTACTCGGTATCGGTTATATTGTTCTTGTTATCGCTACATTAAAAACAGGCAGTGACGAACATAACATTACAGAAAAAGCAAACTTACTATTTATCGTCTTTACGTATCTTTTCCATACGTTAGGTGAGCTATTCTTATCACCTGTCGGGCTATCAATGGTTAGTGCTCTCGCTCCAGTAAAACTTGCT
The DNA here is from genome assembly GCF_042136375.2 of Bacillus altaicus. Taxonomy (NCBI): domain Bacteria; kingdom Bacillati; phylum Bacillota; class Bacilli; order Caryophanales; family Bacillaceae; genus Bacillus; species Bacillus altaicus. The sequence goes on from NZ_CM143394.1 coordinate 4,709,484, forward strand.
TCTTTATTAATGGGCGTATGGTTAGCAAGCTCAGGTATTGCTAATATTTTAGGCGGACAGCTTGCAAGCTTCACAACTTCACTTGGATATGCTGAAGTATTCACAGTTATTGGGGCTGTGGCGATCGTTTTAGGTTGTGTTTTATTATCAATTTCTAAGAAATTAGTGAAATGGATGGATTAAAAAAAGATGAGGAATTTTCCTCATCTTTTTTTACGCTTTCTTTCCCTTTTCTATTGCTTGTTCATACAAGCCTTTATGTTCTTTATATTCACTTGGCACGAAACTCTTATAGAAGAACGAAAGCCAGCTATCTCCTTTTTTATATCCTTCTTCTCGAATTTCCGCTGCCTTTTTATTTGATTTAAATCCTTCAGTAAACCATTTCTTTAATGTTTCATTCTTTTCATACTTAGCAGGAACTTTTAAGTCGTAGTTTTCAAATGCATATGTATATCCAGCTTTTTCCGCTGCCTTTTTAGCAGACTTATATCCCTTTTCATACGCGGTTTCATATGCTTTCACATATACATCCTTTTCAGTATTCCCAGGTTTCTTTTCAGCTAATTCTTTACCAGCCTTTTCACCAAGTTCCGCTTGTTCTTTTTCAATCTTTTCGGTTCTCTCTTTATTACCTACTTGGAAACCATCTGCAAAGTTCACCTTAAACTCAGGAGTAATTTGACTATCGTCCATTGCTTCTTGTGCTAACCCTTGCTCTTTACCTTTTTCAAAATGCGCTTTTTTCTGTTCTTCTAAAGACCATGCCGCAGCATAAGTAGTTGTAAATGCTTGTTTATATGCATCTGGTTTTCCAGCTAAATGTCCTTCTGCATTATTCTTTCCTGCTTTAAAATCTGTCTCTCCGCTTGTTTGCCCTTCAGCTTGTCCCTTTTCAGCCTCAGCTTTACGCTGCGCTTCCTCTGCCTTACGTGCTTCTTCTGCTTTGCGTTGTTCTTCTGCAACACGCTGTCTCTCTTCCTCTACTTTGCGCTGTTCTTCTGCAGCGCGCTGTCTCTCTTCCTCTGCTTTACGCTGTGCTTCTGCAGCACGTTGTTTTTCTGCCTCCGCATTGCGCTGCGCTTCTGCTTGTCTTTCAGCTTCTACAGCACCATTATTATTTTGGCTAGGAGCTGGACTCGTTGCACCACTACTAGAAGCTGGTTTATTGTGATAATGATATTCCCCGTACTGTAATCCCCATTTCTCACAATTTGTACGGCACGTATGTCCACCATTAGCATCTGTACGCCCTGGATGTGCATAAGCAGAAATTGGCGCTACCAATAACGCTACACTTGTTGTTAAAAGAAGTTTTTTTACTTGCTGTTTCACTTTTGTTCCTCCCAAAATCTAGATTCATTACTTTATTATACAAAAATAGAAAAATACTTAAATACCAACTAAAATATTCTTTTATTTCTCAATTTTGGATAAAAAAAAGAAGGTTCACTCTTTAAAGAGTGAACCTTCTTTTTTCTTTATTTCTTAGCCTTTGTTCCTACTAGATCACCCGTAATAACAAAACGCTTAGAATTATCCTTAACAGATACACACGTAATAAGTGTTATCTCGTCTTTCCCATGATCCTCTACAACTTCCCATTTATCAGGAGTCACTTCAGATACACCAGTAACAGTATACTCATACTCATTTGCATTGTCATACAAATAAATTTTATCGTTCTTCTTTAAAGTTGATACATCACTAAATAAAACACCGTTTTTTGACATATTATGCCCTGCAAGCGCATAATTCCCCTGTCCCATTACTTGATTTTCTCTTACAGTTGCCGCACCTGATAATAAATTCTTTTCAGTCGACGCTTTTAAAACAGGAAGTTCTAATGAGATGCTCGGAATTGAAATACGACCGATTACTTGTTTTTTATCTAACGATGCACTCGCTACTTCTGCCAAGTCTGGTTGATTAATTTTTGAAGCATCTACAAATTCCGTCTCATGCTTTTCATAATCCATCTTTTGAACAGCCTGTACATTCGCTGTCTGTTTCTTCTCTGCCTTATATCCATCATAAAATGGCTTTCCGATTAATACACCACCTACAACAAATAGAAGGATTGCTACTATACTATAAATTCTTTGCTTATTCATATACAATTCCTTTCCGTTACAAAATCTTACTCTATATAAAATGATAAGACAATATTGCTATATGTACAAGTGTAAGCTAAAAAGAAACCTTCTTGCTGTTGCAAGAAGGTTTCTTTTTTAGACTAATTTATTTCTGTACAGGGATACGTAAAAGACTGTCATTTGAATAAAAAGCATGAAAAATAAAATATATAATGGATATCCAGGAATATATAAATTAGCTACAGGAGAAAGTGTTAAAAATCCAATAGCAATAGCTATTCCATACCAGAATGAAATAAATGTTGTTCGGCATGCCTTTTGTGTAATTGCTTTTTCCCGCTCGTCTTCTTGTGGAAATAATAACGGGTACATCCAATAAGAAAGAGCTTTATGTTTCTTCTTTTGAACTTTATAAAAAATCGTCGTTATAATAGCTACAATTGTTAACAATCCTAATGGCATCATATTGATTGTTACTTCAAACGGTAATTTCTCAGTTTCAATAATATTTGCCAGCTCTATCCAAGCATAATAGAGCTCAATAAACGCCCAAAAAGCTATCACAAATCTCAGCACATTTAAGATATAGGAAACCCCGATTCTATTCATCCTCTTCCCCCTCCTTATTTAAAACAAACACATCTTCCATCTTTAACTCGAACACATCACAAATCGTCAATGCTAGTAACAATGAAGGAACATAATCCCCTTTTTCAATTGCAGCGATCGTTTGTCTCGTCACCCCAACCTTTTCTGCTAATACACTTTGCGAAAAATTAAAGCGAGCTCTTAATTCCTTCACCCTGTTTAAAATGGTCAACTTTACCACCTCTTACCATTATTGTATGCTATTCTTAACAAAATGTATACTCAACTTAACATTATTTTTACAAAAAAATCCAACTTTACGTATTGTAAAGTTGGATTACGTTTTAGTTTAAAATTGTAACTTTAACATTTTTTCTGCCCCAATTACTAGATGAAGCTTTATCCGGCATTAAAACATCAATTTTATGGCCTTTAATCGCACCACCAGTATCTGCTGCAATTGCAATTCCATAACCTTCAACATTTACAGTAGATCCTAATGGAATAACAGATGGATCCACCGCAATTAATTTCATTCCTGGATTTGCAGTTAAGTTATAAGGCTTACCGCCCGGTCCCCATGCAGAATATACTTGTTGACCTGCTGCATAACCATTTTCAGATGGATCTGCTGTATAAGCTGTTGCGTGTACATACATTTCTTTTCCGCCAGCAGTTACTTTAGGCTGTTCAGGCTCTACTTTCGAACTATTATTAGCAACTGGTTCAGCTGGTTTATTAGCAACTGGTTCAGCTGGTTTATTAGCTTTTTCTTGCTTTTGCTTTTCAGCAACTTCCGCTTGCGCTTTCGCTAAAGCTTCTTGCTCAGCCTTTGCAGCTGCTTCCGCTTTTGCACGCTCTTCCGCTGCAATTCTTGCTGCTTCTTGTTCACGAGCGATTGTTTCTTGTACTGCCTTCATATTTGATTCAATTTTAGCTTTTTCTTCTGCTGCTAAATTAAGTTGGCTTGCAACCTGATTATATTTAGCTTGAACTGTTTGTAAGTTATCTTGACGTTTTTTCAAGTTATCTTGCAAATCAGCTTGTGCTTTTGCTAGTTTTTGTTTATCTACTACTAAAGATGCTTCTTTTTCGTCAATCTCTTTTTTATCTTCTTCAATTTGACGAAGATCTTGTTCTTGTAGACGTAAAATTTCTTTATCTGCTTCTAGAATAGTAGTAACTGCGTTCATACGTTGTATGAAATCTGCAAAGTTTTTTGATTCTACAACAACTTCTACTACTAAACTCGTATTTGAGCTATTTTGAACAGAAACCATACGTTTTTTCATAATATCCTTACGAGCAAGGACTTTATCTTCTAAAACGATAATATCTGCTTTTTTTTGTTCAATCTGCTTATGTGTTTCATCGATTTTACGTTGAATAGCAGATTGATCCTCTTTATTTTTTGCAATTGTATTATTTAAATTATGTAGTTCATTTTCGATACCTTGAATTTCTTTACTAACAGCTTGCTTCTCTTGCTCTTTCTTCTGCATATCTGCATCGTTTTGCTGCAATTGCTGTTGCATGTTGTTAAGTTTCTCGTCGTTTGACTCTGCTTTTACAGCGACTGTACTAGAAAGAACAATCATTCCTGCTAATACTAGACTACTGATTCGCTTAAAATAGTTCATAATCCGACTCCCTTCTTATACAGTTATACATGATTTATTTTACAGTTTGTTTACAGAACCATTAAATACAGTTTATTTTTCATGACAAAAAAAGGGAATTACGAATAAAATGTTATAGATTCTTAAATATTTAACAATTCCTATATTTAAAAATTATAAAAGATGCTAAAATCCAAATATAGAGAAAATATAACTTCTAAAGGCGGTTGAGATAAATACATGTTTACTCAAAAGAAAGCACTCCAACATAAAATTGATCAATTAGAAAATCGTATACAAGAGCTAGAAACAGAATTAAAACAAAAAGATATTGAAAGCCAAGAGACTATTTCTTCTATCCACGACCGTGTACAAAGCGTTGTTCAAGAGCATCAACTTGTAAATAACCAGCACCATACACTCCAAAATTTAATTCAACAATTAAACTCATGTTTTGAAAATGTTTCAACACGTACGACACATTCCAATGAATTAAATAGTGAAATGTTACAAAAAGAACAAAGCTTAATTCAGTCTATTGAAGAAATTATCGATTGCTCTAATGAAGGAAAAGAATCTGTTCACCGTTTACTCATTGTAATTAATAAATTAGGTGAACAATCTCAGCGCACGTCTAATAGTATGAATCATTTAAGTGAACGCTCAAAAGAAATCGAGCAAATTGTAGAAGTAATTCAAAACATTGCTGCGCAAACAAATTTATTAGCGTTAAATGCAAGTATTGAAGCTGCACGTGCTGGAGAGCATGGAAAAGGATTCGCTGTTGTTGCCAATGAAGTAAGAAAACTAGCAGAAAGCACAGCGGAGAGTACAAAAAACATTGGCAATTTAACGAAAAAAATCCAAGAGGAAATTGAAAAAGCGTACGAAAATACAAAAGATAATTTACATTTAGTTGATGAAGGTGTAGAAATGAGCGCCGATACTAACGCTAGAATTGAAAATATTTTAATAATGATTCAAACATTACAAAGTGGCGCTACAAATGTTATTAAAGCTATCGAAAACCAAAAATCTTGTAATGATGATATATTACGAGAATTTGCAAATACACAGCAAATGTTCCAAAAATTAAATACTACTATTATGAATCACATTCATGATGCTGAAAAAGTCGATGTTCAATTAACTAAAAGTCTTCAAGAAACAGTAGCTTCTCATTAATAATAAAAATCCCTTATACCGGTATAAGGGATTTTTATTATATTTCGAATATTTATTTCTTCTCAATATTCATCCTCTCTTTTGCTATAATGGAAAAGTTGTTTCTTTCGACTAATAAACAAGGAGGTTATTATGGAACAATTTTACTACATTTTAAAATATTTAATTCTTGGTCTGTTCCAAGGGCTAACAGAGCCAATTCCGATTTCTTCAAGCGGTCACCTCGTTTTAGCACAGCATTTGCTAGGACTAAAAATAGAAGGGTTTAGCTTTGAGCTACTTGTTAATTCAGCTTCATTATTAGCTGTATTACTTATTTATAGAAATGATTTAATTCGTCTAACGAAGAATGGTCTATCTTATATATTTACAAGAGCAGAAGACGCAAAATCAGATTTCTTCTTTATTATTTACCTTGTTATTGCAACCATTCCAGCAGGTGTTATTGGTATTTTATTTAAAGATTATATCGATCAGTACTTAAAAGGTGTGAAGATGGTTGGGATTTCCCTTCTCATTACTGCTATCGGCCTTTGGATTATTAGAAACTTACGTGGACGTAAAAATGATGGCGATCTTTCTATGAAAGATGCAATCATCATCGGATTAGCACAAGCTTGCGCACTAATTCCTGGAATAAGCAGGTCAGGTGCTACAATCGTAGCAGCAATGTTACTTGGTATGAAGCAAGAAACAGCTCTTCGTTTCTCATTCTTACTATACATCCCTGTTAGCTTAGGTGGTTTATTGTTAAGTATTACAGACATTGCAAACGATCCAAATTTAGATACATTATTTGTACCTTATATTGTTGCTTTCATCGCAACATTTGTCATGACATATATTTCATTAAAATGGTTTATGAACATTATGGCGAAAGGAAATTTAAAATATTTCTCTTTCTACTGTATTATCGTAGGTGTGCTAACTATCATTTTCTTATAAAGTGAAACTTTAATCAGTGGGGGTTTTGTTCATCTCCAACTGAATTTTGAGGTGGGAGTTTTACTGCCCACAAATAGCGGGATAAAAAACCTCTTACTACCCTCATACAGTAAGAGGTTTTTCCTTATGCATAAACTTTCTTTTCCTGACAATACAAGCGAATAACATGTGTATTTTTTTGAAATAAATCATGTGTTAAGCGAATAATAATAAAATTTCGTTTTGTATTATCATCATGAACAAAAATCTGTTCCCCCTCTTGAAAACGCCATGTGCTTTCAAAAGTTGTAATATGATCCCCGCTTACCGAAAAAAGCTCATATTGCATATCATGTACCCTCTTTCAACTTGTATAATCATAATATCTTTATATTAAACTTATTATAACTTAATCTATTTAAAATTTGTAATTTTTTCTATTTCGAGCTATTTCAACTTTGTTTTAAATTCTTTTAAGCGCTATAATGATAAACGAATTTTCATTGAAAGGAGCTTCATTTTGACTGCATATTTATTTCCAGTAAAAACAGCATTTATTTTATTTCCTATTTTAGCAATGTTTCTCTTAATTCCTTTTTTAATATTTAATTATCGAAAATACGGTTATTTAAATAAATGGCGCTCATTTATTTTATACTCATTATTACTCTACTTATTAAATGCCTATTTTCTTGTTATTTTGCCATTACCACAAACGTATGATACTTGTAGCCTACAACCGGCTAATACACAGCACATGCAACTCTCACCATTTTATTTCATACAAGAGATTGGTAATCATACATCAGCAATTTTAACGAAACCAGCTACTTATTTCTACTTATTAAAAGAATCTGCATTTTTACAAGTTGCATTTAACGTTCTATTAACCGTTCCATTTGGTATTTACTTACGTTATTATTTCCGACGTAGTTTCTTACAGACTATTTGTATTTCTTTTTGTCTTTCACTATTTTTCGAGCTAACACAAGTGACTGGACTATATGGTATTTATAATTGTGCATATCGCTTATTTGATATCGATGATTTGTTTTTAAATACACTAGGTGGCGTAATTGGTTTTATCATTGCACCAATATTTACGTACTTCCTTCCGAAAGCGAGCGAGTTAGATAGTCGTATTGATTTGGAAACGAAACCAGTCGGATTCGTTCGTCGCCTTATCGCGATGCAAATTGATTGGATTTTCTTATCTATCGTTGTACCTTTCATTAAAAACAAAGGAAATTCTTTCTTCATTTCTAATATCCAATCTTACACAAATGTATACGAACTCATCTTCATTACATGTTCGATCTTTATTTACTTTATTATCATTCCATACTTTACAAACGGAAAAACAATTGGGAAAGCATTGCTTCGTATTTACGTGAAAGGAAAGTCAGATCGTATTACAATGAAGGAATTATTCATTCGTTACGGTATATTCTACTTTATTTTAGGTGGAATCAATTATATCCTTTCTAGTAGCTCTATTTTAAATCATACAGAGCCTTTAGTATTACTGGTTATATTGTTATTCCAATTCGTAATTAACGGCCTATTTATTATTCACGTTTTATTACATGTATTTAGCCGTGATAAATTACTATTTTACGAGCGTGTTAGTCATACAAGAAATGCAATTACACTTAAAAAAGCTGACAAATAATAATTTGTCAGCTTTTTTTCATAATCGTAAATAACTTTTCTGTATAAGGGCTTAAAAACATTCCTGTTTCATCTAGTGACTTCCTCATTTTTAGAAACGCATGCAATTCTGGATATATATTTTGTAATTTTTCGTACGTTAACGTATGCATTTTCCCCCAATGTGGGCGCCCTTCATACTTTAGAAAAATTTTCTCCACTTCACCAAAATAAGCAGCATACGTCATACCTTTATACATATGAACAGCAATATACGCTGCATCTCTTCCGTACGCTGGACTGAGCCATATATCATCACCTTTCACATAACGGCATTCAATAGGGAAGTGCACCTTATACTTTTTCTTTTCAATAAGATTTGAAATCTCTTCTACAACAGTCCTCATATACTTTGAAGGAACACTGTACTCCATTTCATAAAATGGAACTGTACGTGATGTAGCGAACACTTCATAGCTTGCGCCAATTATTTTCGTGTTTGGTACAGCCTTAGCTGATAATCGGCTTACTCCTTTACTTATAGAAGGAAACCATTTACACCCTTTAGATAACAAAGAGAACATCCTATTTTCAAGTAGCTCCACCTTTAGTTTATGCCATTTCAAATCACTTTCTTTACTCATTGTTTCATTTGTAAATTTCACTTGCACTTCATCTGAATAAGGAAAAACGAAAAATTCAAAATGACGATTCTTCTTATATTCTTCTAGCTTGTTCATTACAGTAGTTAATGACTGTTTTTCGCTTTCATAAACGAGAGAATACGCTGGGATAACCTTCAATTTTATCTTTACAATGATACCTAGCATTCCAAGCGATAACTGAAATGCTTTCCAATATTCGGCGTTCTCGGTTTCTGAACAAACTATACTCTCACCTGTTGATAAAACTGCCGTGATCTCTATAACTTGTGTTGATAAACTCCCAAATGTAACACCCGTCCCATGAGTCCCCGTACTAATCGCTCCTGCAATAGATTGTGAATCAATATCCCCTAAATTTTCTTGCGCATAACCTTTTTCCTGAAGTAACTTCCCTAAATCATGTAACTTTGTTCCCGCCCACACTTCAACAGTCATCTTCTCTGCATCAATATTTGCAATGCCCTTCAATTCATCTAAAGAAACTAAAATTTCTTCCGTTTGCACAAGAGGTGTAAAAGAATGCCCTGAACCGACAACACGAATTTTCTTTCCTTTTTTTTGTGCAAGCTCCACAACTTCTACTACATCTTTTATACTTTTTGGATACATCGTATAATGCGGCGTTCCTTCTACATTCCCTGTCCAATTTCTCCATTTTTGTCCCTTTATAGAAAGCATTGTCCATCCCCCCGATATGTTGAATACTCTCCAACAATTTCCCCTTGTTTAATGCGATACAAAACAGGAAAACGCTCACATAACTCTCCAGCTTTACTATGACGAAACAAGATAGAATCTCCTATCGCTACTCGTTCCTCACCGTTATAAAAAATTGGTGTTTGCACTTCACCAGCACCTTCTAAAGCTAATAGTTTTGCACCACCCGGTCGCCAAACCTCAGGCTCTTTATCTTTACCAACTGCACCTGAGGCAATATATCCGCCACCTAGGCAAGTATAAATAAAAGGGGCCGGTTTGCGTACAACTGGTAAAGCAAATCCGGCAGCTGGCTGAAATTTCACTTCTTTATAATAGTCAAACAGTTTAGGAGAGTAAAAAGCGGATCCTACAGTAATCTCCGTAACTGAGTTATCTTGCTCAGTTGTTTTTATACTTCCTGTTCCTCCCCCATTTACAAATCTTAGTTCAATACCAAGGTTTTGTAGTTCTTTTACGATACGTCCTCTTCTTTCCTTAACCTCTAACACTGATTTCTTCTTTAAATACGAAACCACTTTACTTTTCATCCATTGATTCGGTATATGATCCCCCACCCCGGCAATTTGAGCTTCATATCCCATTACACCATCTAGTATTAAATATGATGAGCCCTTCACCTTTTCTACTATTTTCAAAGCGCTCTGCACATCTTTTACCGGGGATCTTTTTACACCAAAATGAAATTTCAAAAAACGACTACTCATATCAATATCCAAACAAACGCGAAAACACCCTTTAGACTTCTCAGCAATTTTTTCTAAATAAGTAATATGTTCTTCACAATCCACCATACAAGTTATAATGTGCCCTTGCTTTGTCAGCAAACTAATTTCATGTAAAGCTCTTTCATCATAAACAGGATATCCGAGCAATAAATCATTAAACCCTTGTTCAATTAAAAACAAAACCTCTCTAGGTGAAAAACACATAATCCCTTGAAATCGACCACTTGCAGCTAAAATCCGTTTCATAATTGGAACAGATCGTAACGATTTACTCGCTATACGGATCTTCTTATTTCCACTTAACTCTATAATCGATTGAATATTTCTATCTAAAGCCACTTCATCTAAAAATGCACACGGTAATGGAACTTCTTTAAAAATTCCTCTATCCACATTTTTCTCTCCTCTTCTATATATGTCTTATACATATTGGAAAGAAAGAATGATTTTCCTGTTTTCAAATAAAAAAAGTTTCTTCTTTACGAAGAAACTTTTTTAAGGCTACTCTACTTCATAGAAATAGTCGCCTCTACTGGATAATGATCCGAGTAATCATTATATGTATATTTTTTGAGCCATGACGTAACAGTCCATTGTGGCGATTTCGACTGTAACACCTTATTCTCTATATACGATGGATTAGCATGGTCCTTACTTGTAATAATATAATCTAAATACTCGGCAGGGCTATCGGGGAAGTTATATTTCGCAATACTGTTTGTCGTCGCATCCCAAGTTGCAGTATGTCCAGTATAAGATGGAATAGAAGCGTGCAATGTTTTGAACATGGATGCGTACTCTGAGTCACTATTGTTCTCAGCATTTATTTTATTCACATTCATATCACCACCAATTAACACATACTCGTTATTTGGTATATTTTTATTTTTAATAAACTCTTGAATTTCTTGTAGCTGTTTTGTACGTACAGATGCTGGCGAAGTTTGTCCACACATATTATCTTCAGCTTGTAAATGAGTCCCAATTACATGCACAAAACGATCATTTTTCTTAACTTTTGTGTATACAAATCCTTTATTTGATAAGTTATCTGGCCCGCAGCCTTTTTCGAATACATATTGAATCTTTTCAACAATTGGCCATTTACTCACAATCGCTACCCCTCCATCTTCAGGAGTCGAAGATGAATAGTTGCCTAACGTCTTATCCCACTCGCTTCCACTACTACGACCTAATACTGCCGTTTGATTTGGATATTCTTTCTTCAAATTTCCTAATAAGCGATTTGAAGCACTATTATCAAATACTTCATTTAATATAACAACATCTTGATTTTTCATATAATCCGCTGCCCCAATTAAATCCGTACGCTCATTTTGTCCCCAGTTTGGATATAAATTCGTTGATAACATATACACATTATGGGTCATTACTTTTAACGTATCATTTTGATTTGTAGACATTTCTGCTTGAGCTGAAGATCCACTATATAAAGCTCCTAAACCAATACCAAAGCTAAGTACACCTTTTAGCAATTTACCTTTCACGCTTCATACCTCCATGTACTGTGTAGTGATAAAAAGGCCAAATACTCTATTCTGAGATTTGACCTTTTTCAAATACTTAACGATTTCCGTACGTATCAAACCAAAGCTGGATGTACCCAGCAGTAACACGTTGTGCATCCATTAATCGCGTACCTGTCATTGGTGTAACTTCAGCGCGCCATTTATCTGCATATTCTTGTGATACAGCTGCTTTCACGAACCAATCTTTCGTATTATCATTTACAATGCCAGAGTAATCTTGTTTCGCAGCTACTGCCGCTCCATGAATCCAATCTTCTGGATTTGTACCTTTCCAGTTCCAATATCCATTTCCATCCGTTACTTTATAATTATCTTTTATCGTATCTACAAAGTTTTCATATTTAGAATGGAACCCTTGTGGATACGAAAGATTTGTAAAGTTTGCCGCATGCATCGGTTGATTTACATCCCCTAAGTAATGAAGAGATAATCCCAAATAGAAGAATGCTTGTTTCATATCTTTATTTTTGTATGACTCACCTGCTAATTTGAAATATTTAGCTCCAGTTTCCTTTGCCTGCTTTGCAAATGGAATATAAGTTTTTCCATTGTCTGGGTCATAGAAGTGTGAAGCAAATGTGCTATTATCATAATAAGGATTTTCATAGTCAGCAGCATAAATACCGTTCTCTAACTCCGTACGCCATTCATTTAATAGTGCAACTTGATCTTGTTTTACAAGTGTTGTATTACGAGACATAATATCCATTGCACGGTTTACAATCCATAAATGAGAGTTTACGCCTTCTTTATGCTTATCTTCAGCAGACCAGCGCGGAATAACTCCAACTCTCTGTCCTCCATCGTTTTCATGAGCAAATGCAACGCTTTGTAATGGCGCTACTAACGTAATAGCTGCTGCTAAAGCAAGAACTTTCTTTTTCATCTGAAATCCTCCATTTTATAATTGAATTATTGTTCATATTTTGTTAGGATCCTATGATGTCTTCCGGTTAACCTATGATTAGAATATCCCACCTTTCACAAAATTTCTATCAATAAATTAAAATATGCAAATGTTCATATCACTATAACTTTATACATAGTGAACGTAATGAATGAATACACTTACATTTTAATAAAGTATTGTTAAGCTACTGCAAATACTTGTCTAAATTAATGTAAAAAAAGAGTAAAGCGATTAACCGCTTTACTCTTTTTTTCTTTTCGATAATATACTTGGCAGTTGTACATTAACTGCCAATTTATGAATAAACCCAAACACTAATCCAATCCCGATAAATATGTATAAGATCGTAAATACCTTTCCAAAATCAGTTTGCGGACTAAAATTCCCATCACCGACAGTCGTCAACGTGACCACACTAAAATATAAAGCGTCAAGAGGACGTAATCCTTCAACTGTACTATAAAAAATCGTCCCCGATGTTAATGTCAAAATTGTTAATACGAATAACACTTGAAACTCTTTATCTTTCCATGCTCGTAAACAGGCTCTTAACATCCGTTTCAATGTCAACATAAATGAAAGCATTGGACTTCCCCTTCCAAACAAAAATACCTTTAGTTAAAGGAAAGTCTATCACTTTTCAGTATAGAAAAAAAGTAGCCCTTTTCTATTATATATTATTTAGGTGAAACAAGAATTTTCACTTGTTTTTTATCTTTTACAAGTGCTTCAAAGCCTTCTTCAACAACTTGGTCCACTGTAATTTTTTTCGTAATTAATTTCTCTGCTTGAATTTGGCCAGAGCTAATTAATTTAATAACAGCTGGGAATATATGACGATATCCAAGAATACCGATAACTTCTTTTTCTTTTAATACAAGGTTGTTCGGAGTAATTGTCGCATCTTTTTCCCACACACTAACAATTACAGTTTGGCCTTCAAAGCTTGTACTTTCAATTGCTTGACGAAGTACAACTTCAACACCTGTTACTTCAAAGCTAACATTTACACCTAAACCATTTGTTAAGTTGCGAATTTCTGCTAGTACATCTTGAGTTGCTGGATTTAATACGTAATCAGCACCTGCTAATTTAGCTAGCTCTTGACGTTCTTTAGAAAGTTCCACTGCGATAACAGGAGTTGCTCCTGCTGCTTTTGCTGCTTGGATTACAAGAAGCCCAATCGGACCACAACCAAATACAGCTACAGCTTCACCCTCTTTTAATTTACTTTGACGTACTGCATGAACTGCTACTGCTGCTGGTTCTACAAGCGCACCTTGTTCATACGTCATTTCATCTGGAATATGATGAACCATATCTTCTGGTACTACTGTATATTCAGAGAAACCACCGCCATCTCCACCAAGACCGTGGAAAACAAGTTGTTCACAAACATTGTAATGTCCATGTTTACAAGCTTCACATTTACCACAAGAATAAATTGGTTCTACAACAACGCGGTCTCCCACTTTATGAGATGTAACGCCTTCACCGATTTCTACTACCTCACCACTAAACTCATGACCTAAAATAACTGGTGCTTTTACGTGTGTTAATGGATGTTCTTCTGTTGGAATAAAAATAGGACCTGCTAAATATTCATGCAGGTCTGTCCCGCAGATACCACACCATTTAACTTTAATTTTCACTGCTCCTGGTCTTACAGTTGGTTCTGGTACTTCTTCTACTCGTACATCATGTTGATTATGCCAAAGTAATGCTTTCATTTTATACATCCCTCTCTATGTATATACTTAACCTGGTGAAGTTTACAAATCTATTATAATACTTTTATCCATATATTTCAAAAAACAATCTCATTTTCACTAATTTTCAACAAATAACGTTCAATATTTTGTCACTTTGTACTTTTTTCCACATCTGTTAATGCTAATTTCATTGCGGTTGAAATTAGCATTATGCCATAATAGCATAGGAGAGGTGAATATCGCTTGAAATATTTTATTTACTTTATTGTTATCGTAGCGTTTTTAGATACATTTTCACAATTACCTATTATGAGTACTTTCGCTCAAAGCCTTGGAGGAACCCCTCTTGTTATCGGGCTAGTTGTCGGTATGTACTCATTCGCTAATATGATCGGTAATATTATTGCTGGAGCTGCTGTTGATAAATTTGGTGCAAAAAAAATCCTTTATATAAGCATGGGAATTACTAGTTTCATAGTCTTGTTATACACCGTTGTTCAAAGTGGTGAACAACTATTAGTTGTGCGCTTTATGCACGGTTTTAGTGATGGATTTTTAATTCCTGCTGCCTTTACGTTTTTATCAAAACAAACAAATTCAGCAAGGCAAGGTAAGGCAATGGCTCTATCTGGTGCTGCTGTTGGAACTGCGGCAATTGTAGGACCTGCTTTTAGCGGCATTATGAAAGCAACAGCTGGTATAGAGTGGGTGTTCATTACCATTTCTATTTTAATGGTCCTTGGTACAATCGTATCTCTATTCTTCTTACCAAATAACGTATCGAGGAAAGATACATCAAGAACACAAATGATGAACAAAGAAGAGATGATTGAACTATTGAGATCTGAACCGTTATTACAAGCATATATTGGTGCTTTCACACTCATGTTTTCACAAGGGATTGTCACTTATATGTTACCAGTAAAAGTTGAGGCGTTAGCACTTAAAGCATCTACAACAGGCATGATGTTAAGTGTATTCGGAATTACCGCTATCCTCTTCTTCTTACTGCCAACAAATCGCATTTACGATCGATTTAATCGTTCAAAACTAATGCTAATCGGGATTGCAGTAATGGCACTAGCGTTATCTTTACTCGGATTATTTGCAACAAAAGGCATGCTCTTTATCGTTATGATGATTTATGGAATTGGATTCGCTATCCTCTTCCCAGCAATTAATGCTTTACTTGTTGAAAATACAACAGATAGCAACCGAGGGAAAGCATTCGGATTGTTTTATGCATTCTTCTCGTTAGGTGTTGTTGCTGGCTCCTTTACAGTCGGAGCAATCGGGGCATCACCTAGCGCTAGCTTTGTTATCGGAACTGCATTCTTATTAACATTTGCTGGAATGATTTATGTAAGAAGCAAAGTAAAAAAGACAATGATGGGTTAATTCCATCATTGTCTTTTTTTCGCCTAATATATATTACTTTCGCATATAACCAAGTAATACTGTAAATAAACTTATGTATAAAAGCAATACTACTTTCTTCCTTTGAAAAAGAACTTGAATAAATACTAACGATACTTCGACAATTTCCTCGGAAATATTTCCTTTCCCCACATAATTTGATACACTATACATGAATCAACTGTTGTATTACATGAGCTAAAATAATAACTTACTGTACAAATAAAAAAGCACATTCTTCATATAAAGAATGTGCTTTTTATTTACCCGATTGATGAGGGCTAATAATCAGTGGGAGATGGACACCCCCCACTGATTAAAGTTTCACTTTATTAACGTCTAATCCAAACAGCACCTGCAGACTTATCATCTGCTTGTCCAACAACTTGGAATTTAAGACCAAGGTTTGGAACTTTGCGTCCTGCGTCAGCAATTTGTTTGTTGCTGTATACTTTTGAATCATCAAATGTTGTAACACCTTGTAATCCAGAATAGTTAAACTGTCCGCGTGTTAATGAATTTACACTCCATGCTGGCGTTTGATCAAATGAAAATGCAGCATCTGCAATTTGCATTCCAGTATTACCGTACGCTGGTTTCCCATTCAAATTACCAACAAGCGCTTCTGGATGAGAGTCTACAACGCCAAGGAATCCTTCACCTGGATGCACCCCAACCCAGTTATCTTTGAAGCTATCATCTGCATACCAAACGACAAGACCTGTATTATACACCGGACCTCTTCCCGCTTTTAATCCATTATCTGACCCAGCATAGTTTCTCCACTCTAGATAATAATAATGGGGTTTCTTTTCTGTCCCATCAGAAACGACGAATCCATTTAACTTCATTTTAGACTGTCCTTCTGCATCATCTGAAAATACTACTTGCCCATCAACTGTTACATTTACATTATCCATTGCAAAACCTTTATATGTTAAAGCTGGATCTGTAATATAGTCGAATTGTAGTTTAACTTTCTTCCCTTTGAACTGACTTAAATCGTATGATTTATCAATCCATTTCCCATCTGTTGTATCTTTATCATCTTGTACTATCTTTTCTCCTAATCTATCAATCAATGTTTTCGTTCCATCTTCAGTTACAGCATGTACTTCGATGAAATCACACTCAGCTTCTAATTCATAATTCGCTTTATAATCAAACTTTACATTTGTTCCCTTCGTTAAATCCAAGAACGGTGTTTCTAATTTCGTATGAATATCATCGCCTCTTGTACTATAGTATGCCTGTTTTCCAAACCCAGGCTTAATCGTTTCAACACTCTTATCTGGTAAATTGACACGTACTACACCTGGACGATTTGATTTTGTAACACTTTGATCAATATATGTAGGAATTCCTGCACCAAGCTTAATTTTATCGTAATCTACTTCTAAAATTTTTGCCCAGTTGCCGCCCATATTCTTTTGTAAGAAATCTTTATTTTGTGGTGAAAAACTAGTCGGCTCTGTTCCTGCAATTTTCCCAGTCCAGCTACCTCCACTCATTAACGACCAAGCTTCAACAGGAGATCCATTTCCAGTATATTTCGTATCATATTCATCTGGTAAACCAAGGTCATGCCCAAATTCATGTGCAAACACACCTACTGCACCGTCTTCTGGTTCAATTGTGTAATCATGCGCTGCTACTTTTCCACCAAAGTAATCTACCTTTGATTTTGTACCTTCAATCGCTACTGGATCTGTAGCTAATTTTGAACGATGTGACCAAATTGCATCATCGCCTAATTTACCGCCACCAGCTTCTTGACCAACACCAGCATGGATTACCATTAAATGATCAATTACACCGTCAGATTCATTTTGATTACCGTCACCATTTGTATCATATCTATCGAATTGATCAAATTGAGATAAATCTAATCCCTTTTCAGCTGCCGCATTTAAAGCTTCCTTCACTAAATCACGTGCTCCTTTTGGTCCTTTATTATCGTGACCACTACTACCATCAGCACCGTAGTCAGACGCTTTTCCTGGAACAGTTAGCCATTCCGTTACATATCCATCTGTCGTATAACTACCACCAGACTGCTCTTCATAATATTGTTTAAATGTTTTTACTTTCGAACCATCGAATAACGCGTATGGTTCCTTACCGAATAACATCTTTTGATAATGTTCTCTACTAAAGTCTTTCGAATACATATAACCTGGTATTTGTTCAATATTATTATGTTTATAATCACTAAATTCAACGAGTAACACTAACACTTTATCATTGCGAACAGGTCCACTATATGGAGCTTGTTTCGCCTTAGAAGTCGGAACTTTCCCATCTAATTGCTTTTTATTTGGCTCTGGCTTTTGATCAGGGCTAACATTTTTTTCAGCTTTCTTTACTTTTTCCTTTTCTTCCATCTTCTTCTCTTTTATCTTTTTCACGAAATCAGATGCTTCTTGGGCAGCATCATCTGGAAGAATTTCTTTATTTGCCTGATCCCCTTGTTTCTTTTCAATATATTGCTCTACAGCCTTTTTTGTCTCTTCTTTAGACGATGCTGGATTAATTGTTCCTCTTTCTTTCAGCGCTTCCGCTAAACGATCTTCTTGAATTAAATTATGATCAATCGGTGTTGTAGACACACTTTCTTTTGCGGGCGTTTCTGCGTATGCTAACGGAGCACTCATTACAGCTGAGCATCCGATGAGTGTCGCGATCGTTAATGATGACAACACTTTAAATGGAGCTTTTTTTCTCATTTTAATCATCCCCTTGTATCAATCTTAAACTTCAGATAAAAATATGTAATCTATCCTCCCTTGTATAATAAAAGACATGATTCTATAAGCAATAAGCTTTCTGTTATAGAATCATGCCCTCCAGTTTTCTGGTCAGACCCTCTATCTTTTTATGTCGAAATTTGAAAAATAAAGAGTGATTTGTTATATATTAAATAGCTTATATTAAAAATTTAAAAGACAATATGCACAATTGCATGAAAATTCTTTCAAACAAAAAAAAGAACCCAAGTTAATTAAACTTGGGTTCTCCATTTCGTATTATTTCTCTTGTGTTTTTTCCCAATCAGCTAAGAATTTCTCAATTCCTTGATCTGTTAATGGGTGCTTCACTAATGAAGCGATTACGTTTGCTGGGATTGTTGCAATATGTGAACCGTTTAATGCTGCTTCTGTTACGTGAACACTGTGACGTACAGATGCTGCAATGATTTCTGTTTCAATGCCGTGAATTGCAAAGATTTCTGCGATTTGGCGAATTAAGTCCATACCGTTATGACCGATATCATCTAGGCGACCTAAGAACGGTGAAACGTATGTCGCACCAGCGCGAGCTGCAAGTAATGCTTGCACTGCTGAGAATACTAATGTAACGTTTGTACGAATTCCTAAATCTGAGAATGCTTTTACTGCTTTTAAGCCTTCTGTTGTCATTGGAACTTTTACAACAACGTTTGGAGCGATTTTTGCTAACTCTTTTCCTTCTTCAATCATTTTATCAGCTTCTAAGCTAATTACTTCTGCGCTTACAGGTCCTTCAATAAAGCTGCAAATTTCACGAATACGCTCATGGAAATCTACGCCTTCTTTTGCTACAAGTGATGGATTTGTCGTTACTCCAGCTACTACACCTAATGCATTTGCCTCTTTAATTTCGTTAATGTTTGCTGTATCAATAAAAAATTTCATTTGTTATTCTTCCTTCCTAATTTTCATTTTATATTTATTTTTTCTTAATAAGCTCTAATTCAATCGGAATAAATTTGTCCACTTTTTTACCTTGTGTTATTTCTTTCGCTGTTTCCATCGCCTTCTCTCCAATTAATTCCGGTTTTTGAGCGACTGTTGCTGCCATGCGTCCATCTTTAACCGCTTTTACAGCATCATCCGTTGCATCAAATCCAACAACGACTACATCCGTTTTACCAGCAGATTTCAACGCCTCAAGTGCGCCTAATGCCATTTCATCGTTATGAGCAAACACTGCTTTTATATCGCTATTTGCTTGCAAAATATTTTCCATAACGGATAACCCTTTTGCACGATCGAAATCAGCTGCTTGTTTTGCTACTACTTTTAAAGACTTATCAGCTACGTTATGGAATCCTTTCCCACGCTCACGAGCAGCAGACGATCCAGGGATTCCTTCTAACTCAGCGACATTTGTTCCTTCACCAACTAATTCCCGAATGTAATCACTAGCCATTTGACCACCTTCGACATTGTTAGAAGCAATGTGAGAAACAACTTTACCTGAATTCGCAACTCGGTCTACTGTAATAACAGGAACATTGGCTGCATTAGCTGCACTTACCGCTGAAGCAACGGCATCTGAGTCAGTTGGATTAATAACAACTACATCGACACCTTTTTGAATTAAATCTTCAACATCGTTTGTTTGCTTCGCTGCATCATTTTGTGCATCAACAGCAATTAATTCAATGCCGCTATCTTTTGCTTTCTTTTCTGCACCTTTTTTCAACGTGACGAAAAATGGATTATTTAAAGTTGAAACAGAAAATCCAACTTTAATAGTTTTATTTCGACCTTTATCGCCAGAATCCTTTGCCCAATCTGGTGGTTCCATTGAACAACCAGCAGTAACTACCATGATGCATGCAACGAGTATCAGTAACCATTTTTTCATGAATTGCCCCTCCATTACGCTTCTTTTCGACGATCAATTAGTACAGCTAGTAAGATTACAAGTCCTTTTACAACTTGTTGGAAGAAAGAAGATACACCTAATAAATTTAAACCGTTATTTAGTACACCAATAATAAGCACACCGATGAATGTACCAACAATCCATCCTCTTCCACCTGAAAGACTCGTTCCTCCTAACACAACTGCAGCAATTGCATCTAATTCGTAAGAAGTACCAGCAGTCGGCTGTGCAGAATCTAATCTTGATGTTAAGACAATACCTGCAAGCGCTGCCAAAGTTCCGGAAAGACCGTAAATCATTACTTTAATTCTCGTAACATTAATACCTGATAAAGCTGCCGCTTCTTCATTTCCACCAATCGCAAACGTACGGCGACCAAACGTTGTTTTCTTTAAAATAAAGTACAGTACTGCAAAAGCGATCATCATTGTAACGGCTGGCACAGGAATACCAAGGAAATAACCACGGCCAAACATTTGGAACATTAAATGATCACCAAGACCAGTGATCGGACGTCCGTCCATATAAACAAGCGTCAACCCGCGAAAAATAGTCATTGTTGCTAAAGTCGCAATAAAAGGAGCTACTTTTCCCTTCGCAATAATGATACCGTTTACAATCCCCATTGCAAGACCTGCTAATAATCCAACTGCCATTGCAAGGAACGGATCCATACCACTTGCCATCATTCCGGCAACAAGTGCACTTGATAATGCTAAAATAGAACCTACCGATAAGTCAATACCCCCTGTTAAAATAACGAAGGTCATTCCAAATGCAATGAGTGCATTAATCGATACTTGGCGCAGTATATTAAATAAATTTGGAATTTCAATAAATGCTGGATTTAAAGCTGTAATTACTACGATAATTAATACTAACCCAATTAAAGAACCAAGTTGTTGTAATACATTCCCCTTCTTAGCCATATCTTACTCTCCCCCTGTTGCTAGTGCCATAATAGACTCTTGCGATGCCTGTTCTTTCTCTAAAATACCACCGATTTCACCTTCATGAATGACGAGCACACGATCACTCATTCCTAAAACTTCTGGAAGCTCAGACGATACCATAATAACGGCATCTCCTTGTTCGGTAAGTTTATTCATAATAGAGTAAATTTCTTTTTTAGCTCCAACGTCTACACCTCTTGTTGGCTCATCTAAAATGAGTAACTGTGGATGAATACCTAGCCATTTTGCAATTACAATCTTTTGCTGATTTCCACCAGAAAGAGATTTTACCGCTTGCTCTCCGTTTGCTGCTTTCACATTAAGAAGCTTCATCATATCCTCTGTAAATTGACGTTCTAAACCTTTATTAACAACGCTTCCCTTTGAAAGATTTTCTAAATTTGGTAAAGCTAAATTTTCACGAATCGAAAAATCTAACACAAGCCCTTCAGATTTTCTATCCTCTGTAATAAAGGCAATTCGTTGTCTAATCGCATCAATTGGACTATCAATTTTCACTTCTTGTCCATTCATAAAAATTTGTCCTGAATCAAGCGGTTCATATCCAAATATCGCTTTCATAATATCCGTGCGACCAGCTCCCATCAAGCCGGCAACACCAAGGATTTCACCTTTTCTAACTTGAAACGAAACCTTTTCAAATTTTCCCTTTTTCGTTCCGTTACGCATTTCAAAAATCACTTCGCCAATTTGACTATTTCGTTCTGGATAACGTTCACCAATACTGCGGCCCACCATCATGCTAACTACTTCATCAAATGACGTTTCTGGAATTAATCTCTTCCCTACATATTCTCCATCACGCAAAATCGTAATGGCATCACATATTGAAAAAATTTCTTCCATCCGGTGTGAAATATAAACGAACGAAACGCCCTCTTTACGCAATTTATTAATAACAATAAACAGCGTTTCAATTTCGCGATCTGTTAATGCTGCTGTAGGTTCATCCATAATGATAACGCTCGCATTTGTCATTAATGCTTTAGCAATTTCAATAATTTGCTGTTGTCCAACTGATAATTCACCTGCTAGCATAGCGCCTCTCACATGTAGACCAAGATCTGCCAATTGATGCTGGGCAATCGCATTCATTTGACGCGTACGTAAAATGCCCGTTTTCCCATACATTAACTCTTTTCCAAGAAACATATTTTCAGCTACCGTTAAATTCGGTAATATGTTCAACTCTTGATGGATAAATGCAATACCGTACTCTTCCGCTTCTTTCGCATTTTTAAAAGTTCGTTCTTGTCCATCAATTGTGACTGTTCCACTGTCTTTTTTATATACACCTGTTAGAATCTTCATGAGCGTCGATTTCCCCGCTCCATTTTCCCCCATCAATGCATGGACTTCTCCTGTTTCAATCATAAACTGTGCGTTTTTTAGAACAGGATTACCACTGAACGCTTTTGAAATGTTCTTCATTTCAATATGCATTCTCATCACATCCCTTTATTAAAAAATCACGCCTGCATGTAAAATAACATTCGCATAAGGCGTTGCTTCTCCGGTACGAATAATCGCCTTCGCTCTCTTTGTATACTCTTTAAATTCCTCATGAGACACATATTCAAATGCTGGCTCTATTAATCGCATCTCAACTTCTTTATTTACCTCTGCATTATTCATAATAACTTCTTCTGCTAACGTCACTTTCTCAATTGCCATATCATCAGCAACTACTTGTACTACGTCTAAAAAGCTAGGCTTTCCGATTTCAACTGCTAAATCAATTCGTTTTACTCCATCAGGAATAGGTAACCCGCAATCAGCAATTACAATCGTATCTGTATGTCCAAGTGAAGCAAGGACTGCCGCAATTTCACTATTTAATACACCGTGCTTTTTCATCCAACAATCACCTGCACTTCACGTACTCTATCTCTCGTTGGCATACCGCCCTGTGCTCCAAGTTTCGTTACAGAAAGACCACCAGCAATATTTGCGAAACGAATAGCCTTTTGAAGTGTTTCTCCTTCAGAAAGTGCAACTGCTAACGCGCCATTAAATGTATCACCTGCTCCAGTCGTATCTACTACATCTACGGCAATACTTGGAACTTGAACAACTTCCGTTCCGTTATGGAAACGAACACCATTAGACCCTTCTGTCATCAATAGCTTATTTGGATATTTCGCAAGTAACTCTTCAATTGGTGATGTGAAATCATTTAATACGATGCGACATTCATGTTCATTCGGTGTAATATAAGTCGCTTTTTCTAAAATATCTTCTGATAAGATTTGTGCTGGAGCTGGATTCAACATAACTGGAATTTTATGCTCCTCACAAATAGACAGAACGTATTTTACTGTTTCAAGCGGAATCTCTAGTTGAAGAACAACCATATCTGCTTTTACAAGAAGGTCTTTTGAACGATCTACAATGGACTCATTTACAAGAGCATTTGCTCCTTGTACGACAACAATGCTGTTATCCTCTTCTGCTAAAACGATATGAGCGATTCCTGTCGTTCTATCTGTAACCGGTACCACATAGTCGATAAAAACGCGTTCGTTCTCTAAATTTTTTCTAACTACTGTTCCGTAATCATCATTTCCTACTGCACCAACCATCGCTACATTTGCTCCTAATCTAGCTGCAGCAACTGCTTGGTTGGCCCCTTTTCCTCCTGGAATCGTATGAAATGCTTCACCAATTACCGTTTCTCCTGCTTTCGGCCGTATTTTTGAAACAGCCACTAAGTCCATTGAAATACTACCCACTACTGCAATATTTGGCATCTGTCTCATCTCCTTACTTCGTTGTATTTCGTTCTATAATTTCAATCGGTAAACGATAGTGTTTCTCTTCTAATGGATTTCCTTCCATCTGCTCTAACAACAATTCTGTTGCAATTTTCCCCATTTCATAAATTGGCTGTGCAACAGTTGTAATAGATGGATACATCATTTCTGTTAAAGAAATTCCATCGAATCCGATAATTTGTAAATCGTCTGGAATAGAAATCCCCTTTTGAAGTGCAGCCTTTACGACGCCGATTGCAATTAAATCATTCCCAGCAACAATTCCATCAATATGCGGATATTCTTCCAATAATTCCACCGCGACCTGTTCACTATTAGCTGGATCGAATGTACTCTCTGCAATCATATAAGAAAGATTATTTTGCGTAATAACGTCTACAAAACCTTCAAAACGTTCATTTGCTGTGCTCACATCACGTGGTCCGCGAATATGTGCAATATGTTTACACCCTTTGTCTATTAATAACTTTGTCGCCGCCTGACTCCCTGCATAGTTATCTGCATATACAGTAGGAATGCGCTCATTAAACATACGGTCAATCGCAACAACTGGAATAGACAAATTCATGTAATTAACACTATTTTGTGGATTCGTTGCCACAATAAACCCATCCACATTATTTTGTCTAAGCACATCAATGTATTGTTTCTCTTTTTCTAAATTTTCATCAGAGTTACAAAGGACAACTGTGTAACCTTGCTTATGTGCTACATCTTCTACGGCACGTGCAACTTCTGGAAAGAATGGATTCACGATATTTGGAACAACTAAGCCAATTAAACGAGATTTTTTATTATATAAAGATCGTGCTACTGTACTAGGCTTATAATCTAGCATTTCAATTGCTCGCTCTACTTTTTTTAATGTATCCTCATGAACATATCCATTTTTATTTAACACTCTGGAAACGGTCGCAACAGATACCCCTGCTAATTTTGCAACGTCTTTAATCGTACTCATTCTCTTTTCTCCTCATTTCATGTAACCGTTTACAGAAAATAATATAACGCATTTATAAAAATACGTCAATCATTTCTCACTAAAAAGCTTTTAAGGTTATACTCAAAAAAAGCACCGCCATAAGGCGATGCTTTTTCATTATGAATATGATACAGTTTTTTCTTCCTCTTCTACAGCAGGCTCTTCAGCAACTTTTTTACGATCAGATAGTTTAATCTTCTGTAAGAAAATCGTGAAGATGGCACCTACTACGATAAATACCAATCCTGTTAAGAATACAGTATGAAGTGAATCCACTAAAGAACTTTTTAAAATTGGTACGATGCTATTAGAAAATGCTTCTGGCATTTGTTTTAATGCCTCAGGACTAAATAGCATAGAATATAAACTTTGTGGATCTGTATGAATCATATCTTTTAATTTTGTTACCATTTCTCCCGCTTCTTTTGGGAATGTGTCTAATACAGGTACTAATTTATTTGTTAACGTTGTACCTGAAGTGTTATTCATAATTGATCCTAAAATTGTAATCCCAAACGTTCCACCGATTTGACGGAAGAATTGACTTGATGATGTTACAACACCAAGATCTTTTTTCGGGAAGCTTTCTTGTAATGCTAATGTTAATATCGGCATAACAAGACCCATTCCTAAACCGATAACCATCATATAAGAAGTAGCGGTAAGCTTAGTTGTGTGCATATCCATCGTTGTTAATAACCAGAAACCACTAGCCATAATAAGCATCCCTGTAATAATTTGTAGTTTCACACCAACTTTTAATACAAGTTGACCACCGATAATACTCATAACGATCATTGTGATCATCATCGGTGTCATAATCGTTCCTGATTCAGCAGCACTTACGCCTACAATTCCTTGCATAAAGAACGGTACGAACATAATTGCTCCAAACATTCCGATACTCATAAAGAAACCGATCGCATTCAGTAGTGTAAATGTGCGGTTTTTAAAGAAGTGCATCGGTAAAATTGGTTCTTCAGCCTTCGTTTCAACAATAACAAAGCTAACAATACCAATGGCAGCTAGTGCAAATAACCCGATAATTTGCCAAGAACCCCATGCATAATCTTTTCCACCAAACGTTAACGCAAGTAATAAACTTACAACACCGAGAATCATCGTAAAGATTCCAGCGATATCAATTTTAATTGGTCCTGTTTGTTTATGTGCTTTTAATCCCATTGCAATAAAGATTGTCGCTAAAATACCAACTGGTAAGTTAATATAGAATACCCATCTCCAGTCCACTGCGTCTACAATCCAACCACCAACTTGTGGTCCAATTACAGAGGCAAGACCATATAGAGCTCCAAAAATACCTTGCCATTTAGCACGTTCTTTTCCCGTGAACATATCTCCGATAATAATCATAGCCATTGGCATCATAATACCGCCACCAAGACCTTGAATACCACGGAAAATAATTAATTCTGTCATACCGTTTGCCATACCACATAACGCTGAACCAGCCATAAAGATAATTAATCCTGCTATATATACGTTACGACGCCCAAGTAAATCCGCTAATTTACCTGCAATCGGTACAACCGTTGTTGATGTTAACATATAAGCTGTTGTTAACCATGTCATTAAACTTAATCCACCTAGTTCACCGACGATACGCGGCATTGCTGTGCCAACGATTGTTCCGTCCAATGCAGCAAATAGCATCGCGATTACTAAACCGATTAACAACAACTTTCTATTCTGATTTTCTTGTTGCTCCATGTAATCTCCTCAATTCCTCTTAGTTTTTCTCTTTTTTCTCTTGTGTCCCGCAAATAATTGTTTCTAGCTTTTCAAAGAGGCGTAACAAATCTTCCCTCTCTTGTAATTCTAAGTGTGAGAAGTATTTTGCAATATGCTCATTACGAGCCGCCATCGCTTCTTCTACTGTAGCTTTCCCCTTTTTCGTTAGCTCAATGATAACAACGCGGCGATCATTATCGTCGTGATAGCGCTCTACTAATCCATGATCAATTAAACGATCAATCATTACTGTAATCGCGCTCGGTTTCACGTACATTTTCTCCGCCAATTGTGTCGCTCTTGAAGCTCCGTAATGATCTAAAATCTTTAAAATATAAAACTGCGGTGGTGTAAGTCCTGATGCTTGCATTTGTTCTAATAGCTCTGTTTGCATTTTCTTTCCTATAGCGAATGTAAGAGCTTGAATCTTATCAATATGAGTCATATCATTTGGCATGTTATCCACCTCTTATTTAAGCAATAAAATATTTAACGTATTTAAATATTAATCCCACAAACAAAATACGTCAACAACTTTCTTTATAAAAACGTTTACATTTCTGTCACAAAGTTGTATAATTTTCGTCGAAGTTAATATTGACAGTCACGGAGAATCGGAGTATACGGCTATGAATCATAAAAAAGGGAACTTTTTTATATTTCATAGCCTTTTTGTGTTCTCTCTGTCTTAAAACGCTTCGAATTAATTAGGGGAGGATTTTCATTTTATGTTTTTCACACAATTATTTAAACCTGCGCCCCACGCAGAACGCTTACCTACTGATCGCACTGATAGCGAATACCGTAAATTGCGTTTACAAGTATTCTTAGGTATCTTCATCGGTTATGCAGGTTACTACTTTGTTCGAAAAAACTTTTCACTCGCAATGCCATATTTAATCGAACAAGGCTTTAGTAAAGGGGAACTTGGGGTTATCCTTTCAGCAGTATCTATCGCTTACGGATTAAGTAAATTTCTTATGGGTATCGTATCCGATCGTTGTAATCCTCGCTACTTTTTAGCAGCTGGGCTATTTTTATCCGGTATCATTAATATTATTTTCGGCTCATTTTCTTTCATTACAACGAGCATTATACTTATGTTTGTACTTCAGTTTTTAAATGGATGGGTACAAGGTATGGGATGGCCTCCTTGTGGCCGTACGATGGTTCACTGGTTCTCCGTTAGTGAACGTGGTACAAAAATGTCTATTTGGAACGTCGCTCATAATGTCGGCGGCGCGCTTATGCCTTCTCTCGTTACATTAGGCTTATATTTCTTTGCAAATGACTGGAAAAGTATATTTTACTTCCCAGGTATTCTTTCAATTTTAGTGGGTATTTATGTATTAATTACGATGAGAGATACACCTCAATCTTGCGGATTACCTTCTATTGAAGAACACACTGGGGAATATCCATCAGATGAAAAAGTAGCGGACCGTGAACGCGAGCTTTCGGTAAAGGAAATTTTATTTACATACATATTAAACAATAAGTTTTTATGGTACATCGCTATCGCTAACGTTTTTGTTTATTTCGTTCGTTACGGCGTTGTAGACTGGGCTCCTACTTATTTAGTAGAAGAAAAAAGCTTTACTCATAGTAGCTCACGTACAGCTTATGCTCTATACGAATGGGCTGGTATTCCAGGTACACTTCTTTGCGGATGGATGAGTGATAAACTATTTAAAGGGCGCCGCGCACCTGCTGGTATTTTATTTATGGTCGGTGTATTCATTGCCGTTCTTGTTTACTGGCTAAATCCTGCTGGTCACCCAATCATTGATAGTATCGCACTTGTTTCCATTGGATTTTTAATTTATGGACCTGTTATGTTAATCGGTCTACACGCGCTAGACTTAGCACCAAAAAAAGCTGCTGGAACTGCCGCTGGTTTAACTGGGTTCTTCGGTTACCTAGGTGGAGCTACTTTTGCTAGCGCAGCCATGGGCTTTATTGTAGATGGATTCGGATGGGACGGCGGATTCATTTTGCTCCTTGCTTCTTGTGTGCTTGCAATGTTCTTCCTTGCTCTTACTTTAAATACAGGATCTGCAAAACAAAAACAAGCTTAAACACTAATATTATACTTACAAAAAAAAGAGAGACAGTTCTTTCCAGAACACCTCTCTTTTTTCTACATATAGTACTTTTTTATTACAAATAATTTATCAATCCAATCCATAATTGTTAGCGTTTTAAAAAGGTTTTTATCCTTATATTACTGCGTCTCATCTCTATATAAAAAGATTTTTGAATATTTACTCTTGTCAAACATTGTCATTTTATATTAAAATAGCAACAACATACTAAATATTTAGTTTTTTCAGAAAAGATGGAGGGATAGCCATGAAGAATCCACTTCTTCGCATTGAAAACTTACAGACTTCCTTTCGTATACAAGATCAATATCATGCAGCAGTTGATAACATTTCGTTAACTGTCCATGAAAATGAAATTGTCGCGATAGTTGGTGAATCAGGTTGCGGAAAAAGTGCACTTGCCCTTTCCATTATGCGACTGCATAATGAAGCAAATACAAAATTACAAGGGCAACTTTACTATAGGGATAAGGATTTACTTACTATGTCGACCGCAGAAATGAATAAAGTACGCGGATCAAACATCGGTATGATTTTCCAGGAACCTCTTACAGCACTCGATCCTCTTATGACAGTTGGAAAACAAATCGAAGAAAACTTAGACTACCACACAAACCTTTCGAAAGCAGAAAAGAAAGAACGCACCTTAGAACTACTCCATCAAGTTGGTATTCCAAAACCAGAACTTACATATAAACAATACCCTCACGAATTATCTGGCGGAATGAGACAAAGAATTGTTATCGCTATTGCGATTGCTTGTAACCCAGCACTCATTATTGCGGATGAGCCAACAACGGCTCTTGACGTAACCATCCAAGCACAAATTTTAGACTTACTAAAATCTATTCAAGAACAAACGAAAATGGGCATCATTTTAATTACACATGATTTAAGCGTTGTTGCCGAAACAGCTGATCGTATTGTCGTTATGTATGCAGGACAAGTTGTAGAAACAGGAACAGTAGAAGAGATTTTTAATAACCCGCTTCACCCATATACTCGTTCTCTATTAAACTCAATTCCATCTGCATATGCTGAAAAAGAAAAATTGCATGTAATTCAAGGCGTGGTTCCTTCGTTAGCGAAGCTTCCTCGCACTGGATGCCGATTCCAAGCCCGAATCCCGTGGATTAGACCAGATCAGCATGAGGAAAATCCTGTTTTACATGAAGTAAAACCAGACCATTGGGTACGTTGTACTTGCTATAAGCACTTCAACTTCCAACATAAGAAAGGAGATGACGTAACTCATGGCACTGCTTAAAGTAGAAGATTTAAAAGTACACTTTCCAATTAAAGGTGGTTTCTTCGGACGTACATTAGATTACGTACGAGCAGTTGATGGCGTAAGTTTTGAATTGCAGCCTGGTGAAACGTATGGAATCGTTGGTGAGTCAGGTAGCGGTAAATCAACAACGGGTAAAGCAATTATGCACTTAACGAAAGCTACAGGCGGTAGCATTCATTTTAATAATAGGGATTTAACGAAATTAAGTCGCTCTGAGTTAAGAGAACAACGAAAAGATATCCAAATGATTTTCCAAGATCCGTATTCATCATTAAATCCCAAAAAACGTGTTATCGATATTATTGCCGAACCACTTCGGAATTTTGAAAAGCTCTCACCCGATGAAGAGCGTCGAGCAGTTCAAGAATACCTTGATAAAGTTGGGTTAAATCCAGAGTCTATTTATAAATATCCACATGAATTTTCCGGTGGACAAAGACAGCGGATTGGTATTGCACGCGCTCTTACATTAAAACCAAAGCTTATTATCGCGGATGAACCAGTATCTGCACTTGACGTGTCGGTACAAGCGCAAGTTTTAAACTTCTTACAAGATTTACAATCTGAACTTGGATTGACGTACCTATTCATAAGTCACGATTTAGGAGTAATTCGCCATATGTGTGACCGCATCGGTGTAATGTATCGCGGGCGCATTGTCGAAGAAGCGACTAGTACAGAAATTTATAATAATCCACAACATATTTATACGAAACGCTTAATATCAGCTATTCCTGATATTCGTCCTGAAAACCGAGAACAGCAACGTAAATTACGTCAGCAAGTGAGTTCTGAGTACGAGAAATCATACGAAAAGTATTTCAATGAAAACGGTCGTGCTTACGATTTAAAACCAATCTCGCCAACTCACCGGGTGGCATTACCATAAGGGAGTGATAAAACATGTGGAAGTTTATACTACGGAGATTCTTAGTGATGATTCCGCAATTATTCGTATTAAGTATCCTTGTCTTTCTACTAGCTAAAGCAATGCCAGGCGATGCCTTAACCGGTAGAGCAATGAATAACCCAAAAGCGGATCCAAAAGTCATTGAAGAACAACGTGAAAAGCTAGGATTAAATGACCCGGTTACAACACAATATGTACGCTGGATTAAAAATGCCGTCCAAGGTGACTTCGGTATTTCCTATGCACATAAAATGAAAGTAACCGACTTAATTGGTGAGCGACTTGGAAATACAGTATCTTTAGCACTTGTTATTCTTATTCTTACTTACTTAATTGCCATTCCACTGGGAGTTATAAGTGGGCGTTGGAATGACACCTGGGCTGATCGACTCATTACCATTTACAACTATCTAGGTTTTGCTACACCGCTATTTATATTTGCACTAATTATGCTCTTCCTTTTCGGATTTAAGTTTGCTCTGTTTCCGACTGGCGGTAGCGTAGATCCTCAAGTTGCAACAGGTACATTTGCTTACTATTTAAGCAAATTCAATCACATGCTATTACCAGCTTTATCCGGCGCATTAATTGCGACAGTTGGTACTGTTCAATATTTACGAAGCGAAATTATCGATACGAAACATAAAGATTTTGTACGTACAGTAAGAGCAAAGGGTGTTCCAGAATCAAAAGTCTATTCTAGACATATTTTACGAAATTCATTCTTACCAATTGCAGCTTTCTTAGGTTATGAAATTACAGGATTAGTTGGTGGTGCCATCTTCTTGGAAAGTATCTTTAGTTATCCAGGGATTGGACAACTATTTATACAATCTATCTCTCAACGCGATTTTAGTGTAATAACTGCACTCGTTATGTTTACTGGATTTGCAACGTTACTTGGAACTCTCCTTTCAGATATTATTCTAAGCATCGTTGATCCACGTATTCGTATTGATTAAAGAAAGGAGGGTTTTTAATGTTAGCAAACCCTGAAAAACAAACTGAAGTTATTCATTACGAAAAAAGTCCTTCTGGGTTCACTATTATGTGGCGAGAACTTCGTAAAGATAAATTAGCAATGTTTTCACTTTTTTTCCTAGCAATCTTATTATTAGCAGTCTACGCAACATCTTTTATTATGAAACAAGAAGAGATTGTACGAGTTGATTTATTCGCTATTTATGCTCCTCCCTCTGCTGAACATTGGTTAGGAACAGATTACGGAGGACGCGACATTTTCGGCCAACTTATCATTGGTACACGTAACTCATTTACAATTGGATTAGCTATTACTATTCTTTCTTGTTTGATTGGTCTTTCAATTGGATTAATTGCCGGTTATTTTGGAGGAACTATTGATAATATCATTATGCGCGTTATCGATTTTGTCATAGTTTTACCATTTTTAATGCTTGTAATTGTTTTTATTACACTTGTTCCTACATTCAATATTTTTACTTTCATTTTAATTATGACCGTTTTCTTATGGACAGGAAAGGCAAGATTAATTCGCTCAAAAGTATTAACTGAAAAAGAACTCGATTATGTCTCTGCATCAAAAACATTAGGAACACCAAACTGGAAAATCATTCTTTTTCAAGTACTACCTAACTTAAGCTCAATTATCATTGTCAGTGTTACATTAAATCTTGCTGGAAACATCGGTATTGAATCTGGTCTAACTTTCTTAGGATTCGGTCTACCAGAAAGTACACCAAGCCTTGGTACACTTGTTAGTTATGCTAGAAACCCAGATGTATTACAAGAGAAATGGTGGATTTGGTTACCCGCGTCAATCATGATTTTAACATTGATGCTGTGTATAAATTTTATTGGTCAAGCGCTACGCCGCTCGGCTGATGCAAGACAGAGAAAAGGATAAGGGGTGGAGAAAATGACGAATAAACCAAAATTTTTCAAAGTATTAAGTACACTTGCAGTTTCAACATTACTACTTTCAGCATGTGGGGGCAGTGGTGGTAGTGAAAAAACTAGCAGCACAAAAAAAGTAGATACAAATAAATTTAGTACAACTGTTAAAAATGACAAAAAAGAAATTAAAGATGGTTCATTAACATATGGTCTTGTTTCTAACACACCATTTGAAGGCCTTTTAAACTTCGCTGTATATGAGGGAGAACCTGATAATCAAGTCCTTACAATTTTCGATGAATCTTTATTATCAAATGATAAAAACTGGGAATATACTAATGATGGAGCTGCTACATATGAACTTTCTGAAGATAAAAAGACAATTACATTAAAAATTAAAGATAATGTGAAATGGCATGATAGGAACCCTGTTACTGCTGAGGATTTAGAATATTCTTACCTGGTGATTGGTAGCAAACTATATGCTGGTTCTCGCTATGACTCTCAAATGCAAATGATTGAAGGTATGGAAGATTATCATAATGGAAAATCCGAAAAAATTTCAGGTATAAAGGTAACGGATCCAAAAACAATTTCTATTACATTTAAAGAACCTAATCCTTCAGTGAAAACTGGACTTTGGACATACCCTCTTCATAAGAAATACTTAGGAGATGTACCAATCGATAAATTAGCAGAATCTGATAAAATCCGTAAAAATCCAATTGGCTTTGGGCCTTTTAAAGTGAAGAAAATTACGCCAGGAGAATCCGTTGAATTTGAACGTTTTGATGACTATTATGGTGGAAAGCCAAAACTGAAAAGCATGGTTTTAAAAGTTGTCAATCCTTCCGTTGTTAACGCGTCCTTAAAAAACGGCGATATTGACATTGCTGAAGTAAGTGCAGATCAATATCCAAATGTAAGTAAATTAAAAAATGCACAATTAGTCGGAAAAACCGATCTATACTATAGTTATATCGGCTTTAAATTAGGCCATATGGATAAAGAAAAAGAAGAAGTAGTCATGGATAAGGATAAATTTAAAGATGTTCGTGTACGTCAAGCAATGGCTTATGCTATTGATCGAAAAGAAATTGGTGAAAAATTATATCATGGCCTACGTTATCCGGCTAACTCACCAATCCCACCATCTCTACCAAAATATCATAACAATAAAGTTGGTTCTTATGATAAAGATATAGAGAAAGCTAAAAAATTATTAGATGAAGCTGGCTATAAAGATACGAACGGGGATGGATTCCGTGAAGATCCGAATGGTAAAGAATTTAAAGCTAATTTCTTATCAATGAGTGGTAGCGATGTAAGTGAACCACTCGCAAAATTCTTTATTCAATCTTGGAAAGACATCGGCCTAAAAGTAGAGCTTCTTGATGGTCGCTTACATGAATTTAACTCATTCTACGATATGATTAAAAAGGATGATCCAAAAGTTGATATTTTCTCTGGGGCTTGGGGAACTGCCTCTGATCCAGATCCTTCTGGTATTTGGGCTAAAAATGCACCGTTCAATTACACACGTTGGTCTAATGACAAAAATAATGAATTATTAAAACAGGGTATTTCTCCAGCAGCTGCTGATGAAAAGTACCGTAAAGACGTATACGATAAATGGCAAAAACTAATTCATGATGAAGTACCATTAATTCCACTTCATTATAAATTCGACTTAAGAGGTGTAAACAATCGCGTAAAAGATTATAAATTCACACCAGAAGATCAATATAAGTGGGGTAACGTTAGCGTAACAAGCGATAAAGCAGAAACAGAAAAATAAAATAAAAATAGCTCCTAGCCTATACTTTCTTTCGCTAGGAGCTATTTTTTATTTATCTCTAAAGTACAAATTTTGTAGTTTATAATGACCATTTCCCTTCTACTTATACAATACGATTAAAACATTTACTGAAACATCTTTATTAAAACAGCTAACATAACAGATCCAGCAAATCCACCTAAACAAATTAAACTTACTCCTTGGCTATAAGACAAATTTTGAAATGATTTCATACCTTCCATCCTCCCTATATCCCCTTTGATATTCTTATTTTATCAATGGAAAAAATTTCATAACATCGATTTCACTGACAACTAACTTACAAATTTGTAAGTTAACAATTTCCCTCTAAACTTATATCTAGTATGGCCATAATCTCCCCCTCTATACATCAAAAAAGACCTCGAATTATATCAAGGTCTCGCTTACAATACAGACTATCTCACTCAATTTATTTTATAATCATAATCGGGCATTTCACACGCTTTGCTATTTTATGACTTACACTACCAAGCACCATCTCTTGCAGTGTATTTAGCCCTCTACTCCCAGCAATAACAAGATCTATATCTCCTGTATTTACATATTGAACAATCGTATCTCCTGGATCGCCATGTAGAATCGTAATTTTGTAGGAAATGTTCTCTTTCTTTAATAAACCCTCAATCTCTTTTAATTTATCTTTTCGACTAGCTGATATTGTTTCTAAATCCGTTTGTCCTTGTATAATATCTGATTTTGCCGTTCTATTATCTACTACGTACACAACTTCAACATGTGTTTCTTCGTTAAATTTCGCAATATATGTTGCATGCTCGGCTGCTCGAAGTGCATGTTCAGAACCATCACATGCTAATAAAATTTGTTTGTACATATGCTGAATCCCCTTTTCGTTATCCTACTCGTATTATATAATAAAGCCCCCTAAAAAGGAGGCTTCTAACTAGCAATTCTCTTATTATAAGTAGCTAGATTTGAAACAATCTTCGAGCTACGTTCATTTAACCCTGTGATCCTTACTTTCACACCATTCTGTTCATACTTCATGATAACTTTATCAATTGCCGCTACTGCTGAATCATCCCATACGTGTGCATGAGTAAAGTTCATCTCAATTTCTTTCACATCTTCATTGTATGAAAAAGCATTTATATACTCTGCCGTAGATGCGAAGAATAGTTGGCCGTGAATTTCATATATTTTCTTATTTTCAATATACAAATGTTTCACGTGAATCTTTGCCATATTGAATGCAAATAAAACCGCACTAATTATCGTTCCGATAATTACACCTAATCCTAAATTATGTGTGATTAGGACAATCACAACTGTTACGATCATAACAAATGCGTTTCCTTTTGGTACTTTATGAATTGTTGCTACAGAGTTCCAATCAAACGTCCCAATCGAAACCATAATCATAACAGCAACTAAAGCAGCCATCGGAATATGAACAACGTAATCCCCTAAAACAAATAGCAATACGATTAAAAAGCCACCGGCTACAAACGTCGATAATCTCCCGCGACCACCTGATTTAATATTAATAACAGATTGTCCAATCATTGCACATCCTGCCATTCCTCCGAAGAAACCAGCGACAATATTTGCAATACCTTGCCCACGTGCTTCCTTATGTTTATTACTTTCCGTATGTGTCATATCGTCTAAAACCGAAGCTGTTAATAATGACTCTAGTAACCCGATAATTGCAAGCATAACTGAGTACGGTAAAATAATACGTAATGTCTCAAGTGTAAACGGTACATCAGGAATACTAAAGAACGGTAATTCTTTCGGTAAGCTTCCCATATCCCCTACTGTTTTCAACTGTAATCCGCTCATAAGTGCAATACTTGTCACAATAATAATTGAAATCAGTGTAGACGGTACAGCCTTCGTAATACGTGGAAATAAATATATAATTGCAAGTCCTAATGCGACAAGTGCATACATTTGCCAAGTTGCATTTTTAAAATGCGGCAATTGTGCTGTAAAAACTAAAATTCCAAGTGAATTTAAAAAACCACTCATAACGGATTTAGGAACAAACTTCATAAATGAACTCAGTTTGAACAAGCCAAAAATAATTTGAACAATACCTGTTACTATTGTCACAGCAAATAAATATTGCAAACCATGATCTTTAACGAGTGTCACCATTAATAATGCCATCGCACCCGTTGCCGCCGAGATCATCCCAGGTCTTCCGCCAACAAATGAGATTGTAACCGCAATACAAAAGGCCGCGTACAATCCAACCGTCGGATCTACACCTGCAATAACAGAAAAAGCTATCGCTTCAGGAATTAATGCTAAAGCAACAACAATCCCCGATAGCACGTCCCCTCTCACATTTGAGAACCATTCATTTTTTATAGTTTGAAACAAAGTAACACTCCTCTACTCTTTTATCATTTGATTTTCTCCGTAAGAAAATCAGGGCCGACTGCACGAAGGCTATTATATAACGAGTAGAAGATTTTGTGCTACGTAAAAGTTTCCTAAAGAAAAGACGCTACCTTAGCAGCGTCTTTTCTCATTTCATTAATGTCCACCATGACCTTGACCACTTTCCTGAACAATTTCTAACCTCTCATCCAATATACCTTGTGTTTCAAATGAAATATCACTAGTACTTCCTAATAGGAAACCATGGTTATACGGTCCAAGTGTTGGATCATCTTTAAACTTCGGCTGAATAGTAGCAAGGAAGTCATAAACTGGTTGTGAAGCTCTTCCTTCCTCAAGCAAAACAACAGGGGCATGTTTACCCATATGTGAAAACGGTGCTCCCGCAATTGCTAAGTCTGGTGTTTTACTCGAAACAAACGACAAACCGTGACCAGGTTTTGTGAACCCCCAGCCAAATTTCGTTTTTTCATCTTTAAATTTCGCAAACGCAATCGAATTTTCTGTTGGGGTCTCTCCACTAATCCGTGTTACTTTTCCGTATTTATTTAACTCTTTTTCTACTTCTTTTGAAATGATTTTCTCTGGTCCTAACACATATATATTCGCTTTATTTTTTCTTACCTTTAATGCCTCTATTGTCGCTTCTGGCACCTTATCCTTTTCTACATATAAAAGTGGTTCTGGCATATGAGAAATCCAATTTACAGCTGGTGTTGTATATAAACGTCCTTCTTCTTCAGACGAACCGATAATAACGCTATTTGGATAATCTCCTGCTATAGTGGCATATTCTTTATCGACATCTTTAGCAAATTTAGCTGGGTCCGTTTCTTTTATTTGCTTTACTTTATATTCTTTTAATTGCTCAAGGGTAGATGCACCTACATCCCCCATCACCATAATTTGCGTTCCATCTTTCGTTCCGGGCGGATTTAATCTTTTTATTTCTTTTAATGTCATTTCGGGTACCGCTTCTTTTTCTATAAATAAAATTGGTCCGTTATTCGGATGATGAATAAGTTCTGCACTTGCAATACCTAATTGCCACTCGCTTACTGGCACTAAAATAACAGCACCTGGCTGATTCTCTTTATGCGTTGCTGGCCATATTGTTTGCGAAGTTAATACTGCCATTTGCAGAGGATCATTTGTGTTTAATCTCGTTACATTTTTTAAACTTGTCGTTAATAAATCATCTGATGCCCCGGCATTCATTTCTTTCGGCGCAGTTACCTCCTGATTCATTTTCATTTCCTTTTGCTCTGTTTTCTTCTCTTTTGTAGATTCATGATTTTTATGATCTGTGTTCGTTTGTCCACACGCCGCAAGACCAGCTACCGTAATTATTGTTATCCCAAGAATTCGGGTCATCTTTTTCACTATATCGCCTCCGTATTAATCGTTTTCGAGCCAATATTATTACCTAAAATGGAATTTCAACTTTACAATAACAAGCAATTCTGAAGAAATTATGCAGATGCATTATAATCTGCACCATTTCTTCATGATTTTGCATTACACTTTAAGTAACGACTACAAATACGGAGGGCTCTCTATGATCAATATACTACTCGTAGATGATGAACCGAGAATGCTTGAATTATTAACGCTTTATCTTACTCCAATCGGATATAACTGCGTATGTGCAGTATCCGGAGAAGAAGCTATTTCACATATAGAAAATCGAAACTTCAAATTTGTTTTACTCGATATTATGATGCCAAAGATGGACGGGTGGGAAACGTGCAAAAAAATTCGATCATTTAGTAACGTTCCTATCATTATGGTAACTGCTCGTGATCAAACGGTAGATGTCGTTCAGGGATTAAAACTTGGAGCAGATGATTACGTGACGAAACCTTTCCATGAAAAGGAGCTTTTCGCCAGAATTGAAGCTGTTTTAAGGCGAACAAATCAACACGCGCAAATCCAATATCACGGTATTTTATGGGATGAGGCCAAGCATTTCATTTCTGTCTATAATGAAGAACTTCTTCTCACACCAATCGAATTCTCTTTACTCGGATTATTTTTACGTCATGTGAACTACGTATTAAGCCGCGATCAGCTCATTGAACGAATTTGGGGATTGAATACAAATACAGAAGATAGAACAGTCGATTCACATATTCGTAATTTACGTGATAAATTACGAAAAGTAAATTTCCCTATTGATCACCATTTAAAAACTGTTTACGGAGTAGGGTATCGATGGATTGATATTGAAAACTAAGGAGCAAAGCGATGAAGCGAATTTCTATTCAACTCGGATTTTATTTTCTAATTGTTACACTTTTAATCGAAAGTGTTCTATTTGTCTTGCTCTATTATAGCCTTGTAAACAATAGAGTAAATGAAGAAATGACTGCTTTATTAAAGCGCGGAAATAGTCACCGAGATGTCCTTGAAAAATATTTTGATAAGCAAACAATCTCCCATGTTGCTTTAATGGAATCCGAAGCTGAAACAACTGTTATTATTACAAATGCAAATAAGGAAGTACTAGCTAAATCCAATGAAATAAATACTACTATAAAAAACCATATTGAAGGAATGCAAACACGAACAGATCATGATGGAGCGATTATAGAGAATCATTGGAAAACATCTAATTATATATGTACAGTGAGTCCAATTGTAGTAGCAGGAAAAACGGAAGGCTATGTATATATGTTTCTCGGAACGGAATCAATCGAAGAAATGGTTAACGGGCTAACAAGACAATTCATTATCGCCGGAGTCATTACTTTTCTATTAACAGCCATCACCATTTTTCTATTATCACGTTTGTTAACAAAGCCATTGTTACACATGAAACAAGCGACTGAAAAAATGAGTAAGGGCGATTTATCCGTTTCATTAACAACTACTCGAAATGACGAAATTGGTGAACTAGCATCATCTATTCAAACGCTCGCAAATGATTTACATTATATGAAAACAGAGCGAAGTGAATTTCTAGCAAGTGTTGCTCACGAATTACGAACACCATTAACGTACGTAAGAGGTTATGCTGACATTGCATTAAAAGAAAGCACACCTCCTGAGCAACGTTTACAATACTTATCCATTATAAAAGACGAGTCTGATTATATTACAAACTTAGTTCAAGATTTATTTTCACTCGCTCAAATGGAAAAGCATAACTTTTTCATTCAAGTAAAGGAAGTGCATTTACACACCTTCCTTACTCGCATGACCGAAAAAGTAAACGCGATGTATAAGGAAAGACACATTAAAGTTTCTTTCACTTGTCCTCCTTCACTGTTAGTAAACTTGGATGAACAGCGATTCGAACAAGTTGTAGTGAACATTTTAAATAACGCTTATAGGCACTCAAAGGAACATTCTTATATAAATATTTCTGTTACAGAAGAACATAAACGTATTTCCATTACAATTGAAGATGAAGGCGAAGGTATTCCGCCTGAAGACCTCCCTCACATTTTCGACCGCTTTTATCGAGTTGATAAAGCGCGCTCTAGAGCTACAGGAGGTACTGGTTTAGGGCTCTCCATCGTAAAAGAAATTGTAGAACTACACGGCGGAAATATTACTGTCACAAGTGAAATTGATCACGGATCTTGCTTTACAATTTCATTGCCGTCTATATAAAGTGAGAAGCTTTAATCAGCCCGCACCAATCGGGCGTTTACGGGCAGTTGATCTCCCACCTAACTTCTTTGCTCCACCTGAATTTTGAGGTGGGAGTTTTACTACCCACAAATAGTGGGGTAAAAACACGACTATACATCAATAGTCGTGTTTTCTTATCCTTTAGGACTTTACTTTATAATATAGATTTACAAATTGCCCAAAACGTTTTGTATCCGTTAAAGTTAAATTAATTTCCGGATTCTTTGCTTTAAATAACGGAATACCAGAACCTAATATGTGAGGTGTAATCGTAACAACATATTCATCAATTAGATTATTCCTAAAAAACCCTCTCAGTAGACTCCCTCCACCGACCATCCATATTTTAGATCCTTCCTGCTCTTTTAACGTTTTTATAAACTCCACTACATCTTCATTTACAAACTCTACATGTTCATTTGAACCTTTTTCAGAATTAGAAAAAACATAACATTTCTTATCTAAGTACGGGAATGGTTCCATATTCTCTATCACATAATCATACGTTCTCTTTCCCATGATTATCGTATCAATTGATTCATACATCTCTGTATAACCGTTGTCGTCTTCTCCTTCTGTTTCGATTAACCACTCTAAATCATCGTCTTCTTTCGCGATAAATCCATCCAAACTAGCTGCAATAAATAAAACAACTTCACGTGACATATCTTTTCCTCCTTACAGCTTCTATTGATAAAACCATCTTATAAGCACTATACTAACCATAAAACATGACAACTTATGTCATGTTAAAAAAGAAAAAGGTGATATCCTTGTCAAAAGCAAAACGTTTACTAGACATTCTTATATTTGCTTCTGCGAAAAGAAAATTTACAGCTCAAGAAATATCTGATGAGTTCAATATATCCGTTCGTACTGTCCATAGATATATTTTAGATTTAAGTGATATGGGATTACCCATTTACGCTGAACAAGGTCGTAACGGAGGATATAAAGTATTAACGAATAAAGTAATTCCCCCTATTTTATTTACCGAGGAAGAAGCAGTATCTATCTTTTTTGCATTTCAATCTTTAAGCTACTACCGTAATTTACCTTTTAATACAGAAATCAAGTCCGTTACTCATAAACTATATGGCTCTCTACAAAATGATGCGAAAGCTAAAGTTGATAAAATACGTTCTTATATCGCTTTTTGGAATCCGAAGAGAGCAATTGAGACACCATTTTTAAAAGAAGTGTTAACCGCGGCTATTGAAAATAAAAATTTACACTTTCAATACGAATCTAAATCTGGAATAAAAACAAAACATGTTCATCCTATCGGTGTATATGCTCACGACGGTTTATGGTATTTGCCATCCTATGACTTTAGTATTAAAAAAGTATTACTATATCGTATCGATCGTATTATTTCTATATTATCCACGGAAGAAAATGAAGATACATTCATGAATTTAGAGGAATGGTTTGCCTCTAACTCTCACGTAGTAAACATTCCTACTCAGTTACATGTGTTATTAACGGCAGAAGGCGTGCGCCAATGTAAAAGCGTTCCTTACCTTGAGGAATTTGTGGTAATAAACGAAGATGGGACAGGATATATACATTCAACAATTGATAAAGGAGAAATTAATTTTATTACGCCTTTATTTTATAGGCTTGGAAAAGAGGCACGAGTTTTAGAACCGAAAGAATTAATAGATGGTTTACGTATACGTGCGAAAGAAGTTTTACATATGTATGGAGACGAAAAAAGCTGCTAAATATAAGCAGCTTTTTAGTCTAGTTGTTCCTATTATGTTTACTATTGTCGAATATCGAACCACCAACGATTTTTCGCATTCATATTCTCAGTGCCACCAAACCCACTGTAATGGAAAGCATCAAGGAAGATTGAATCTAGTTTATCCTCATCTACAAAATAACCTAAGTTAACTTTCATCGTTTGTCCTGGTGAGATACTGCCAATATTGTAAAAGCCTTTTCCATCTCCGTGAGGTTCTAAATAATCAACTTCGCCCGTCATAATATTTTTTTCCGCAATTCCATCTCTTTCAGCGTAATTCCATGCATTACCTTCAGATTTAAGCAACTTTATGGATGGATGCATATAGATTTCTTCTGTCGACTTTTTACCTATATTTTTCACTGTTGTTGTTAAGTAAACAAATTTAGGATTAACTAATTTTGATTCTACTAATTTATCAATTGAATCTTTACCATTTCCAACTTTATATTCATCCCGTCTGTATGGTAGCAATTCTCCTATCTGATTTAAAGCCTTATTCTTGCTTAGTATTTCTAATCCAAGTTCATTAAAGTTTTCTTGTTTAAAATCTTTGATTGAATCGAAGACTTCAA
Source organism: Bacillus altaicus (assembly GCF_042136375.2). Lineage (NCBI taxonomy): Bacteria > Bacillati > Bacillota > Bacilli > Caryophanales > Bacillaceae > Bacillus > Bacillus altaicus. The sequence goes on from NZ_CM143394.1 coordinate 4,752,734, forward strand.
CTTTTTCTATAACATATTCAATTTGGCTGTTATCCATGATTATGGTTACTGGAACCTTTTGCCCTATATTAAATAGTCGTTTACTATCTTTTTTCAAAGGAATAACGCTAGTTTTTTTAGGTTCATCTGCTTTGCTAGAACGATTTTCATCATAATCTACTATATGTGATGCGTTTTCTTTTGACGTAGGCTCAAGTGAAATGTTCCCTAACACATCCATCATTTGTTCTTCGTTTACATCGGATCCAATATAACTTTCTAACATAATCCCTTCTTTCTCAAAAAAGAGAAAGACCTTCCTGTCAAACATTACATTGTTGTTTCCCGTTTCTTTATGGACAATTACTGCCTTCCTACCATTTATCTCTTTTTCTTCGTAACTTTTCGAGTACAGAGTTTGAAAATCTGTATTTTCCCCTACTCTCCGAAGAGCGAATGAAAATCCCCCCTTTGCATAGTTATCTTTAAAGGAATATTTCATAGCCGAGTCATCAATTGCTTCCATATTTTCTGGTAATTTACCAACTTTCAACTTATACCACTTATCAATATTTTTCGATTCCTTATTTGTTACTGAAACATTTACTTCGTAATTTTGTTTTTGGACAATCATATTATAGACTTTCACTGCACCAAAAACGGTTGTCGGCATGCCAATCAATAAGCAGGTAGCAGCGATTAACATACGATGTCTTTTACGCTTTTTCTGTGGTTGTCCACCCTTCAGCTTCATTTCCTCCATAAACAATTTCTTTTTGCGCGTATATGTATCTGAAAATTCATGTTGGTCATCCAGTTTATCAAAATCGTCTAAAGCAATTTTTTCAGCAAGGTCATACATTTCTTTGGAGTTCTTTGAATTCGTCATCTTGTATACCTCCTATAATATTTTGCACTCGTTTTCGAGCACGCTCAAATTGCTTGCGGACATTAGCCTCAGTTATCCCCATTACATTTGAAATTTCTTGATACGTTAAGTTATAGAAGACCTTGTACTTAAAAATTTGTCTGTTAGATTCATTTAACGCTTCTAGCAATGTATCAATTTGAACCTCAGACATTAAACGCTGTTCCCACTCTTCAATGTTTTCATCTGCTACTTCTGTTGATTCTCTTTGATATTCTTCTAAAAATATTTCATGGCGTTTATTTTTCCGGTAGCTATCAATCGCTTTGTTTTTCGCAATTCGCAAAATGTAGCGTTTAAGCTCTTGATTATTCAAGTTATGGAGCTTTTCCAAATTCTGATAAAGAGTAATGAACGTCTCTTGAACTGCATCTTCAGCCTGTTGAATATTATTTAAAATAGAATAAGCTACATAATAAGTTTTTTGTTCATACAACTCGTATAGCTCTTCCATCTTTTCATAATCTTTGTTTGTAAATTTCATATAATTCCTCCTCTCACTCTATATAACGAATGAACGATATATTTTGTGACACTGAAGACATGAATGTAGCAGACTTTAATAGATAAAATCGAATAATAGAATAAAAAAAGCCCAGTTTCTCTATTTTAACTGAGAAATTGAGCTTTTTAATATTAGAATTTTCCTGACTGCCCCATTAAGAACAACCCTCTTACGCCTTTTCAGTATGCAGTATTTGCTCTATCGCTTCTTTTAACAAACTCTTTGTTTCTTCAAAGTTATGATTCTGCTTCTCTCCCGGTTGTACCGTATAAAACTCAGCAAACGAACGCTCTTTATATCTCGGTACGACATGCATATGGTAATGCGTTAACTCGTTAAAGATTCCACCATTTTGACAAATTGTAATTCCATCAGGTTGATATAATGCCTTAATCGCTTTTGCAATAAGCTTAGAAGCATCCATAATTGATTTTGCTACAACATCATCTAATTCATCTACTTCTAAAACATGCTGCTTCGGCACAATTAAAGTATGTCCTGGGTAGAAGGGCACATGATCTAAAAAACACGTTACATACTCATCTTCATATACTCTATATATTTTTTCTTCTTCATTTGCTAATTTACAACCTAAACATTCCATCATGCTTCCCCCTCTGCTAAAAACATAAAAACGTGAGCGCCCTATTCTCACGTTTTTATGTTTCACTTTATTAATTCAATTGTTTCCGTAACTTTTATACTATCTTTTACAGATTGAACAATCGTACAATTCTTTACTGCAAGTTGCAGTGCCTTGTCTAATTGCTCTTCTGTAATGTTTTGCGCTTTAATTTTATAGTGCAAATGAACACTTTCAACTGGTTTTGATAGAGCTTCACTTCTACCAATTTCAGTTTCAATTGTAAACGTATCGTATGTAATGCGTTTCTTTTCTAAAATCGTTCGAAAAACAATTGCACTACACCCTGCAATAGAAGAAACGAGTAATTGTAACGGTGAATACCCGTTTTCTTTCCCTATCGCCAATGAACCATACGATAAATCTGCCTCTATATCATCATGCTTAATTTTTATTTTCATACTTTGCTTCCATCTCCACTTTCATCGGTTTCTTCCGCTTCTTACTCATATAATAATATATGTAGCAGAAAATGATAAATGGAATACCACAATATAACGCCATTCGTTGTTCTGGAATAAACGCTAAACTAATAACAACGATACTATTTGTAATTAAAGCTAAAATTGGAACAAGCGGGTATAGTGGTGTTCTATACTTTAAGTCCTCTAATTTTCCTCCGCCTTTTAAATACTGACTTCTAAAGCGAAGTTGTGATAAAGCAATAATGATCCAACTTGAAACAGCAGATAAACCAGCTATAGATAATAAGTACATATATACTGTATCTTCTGCAAGGAAACTTGTTAATAAAGATAACGCCGCAACAGCAATCGTTACGACTAGCGCTGTAATCGGAATACCACGTTTATTTACTTTCTTGAAAGAATTTGGTGCCATTCCTTCATTTGCAAGTGACCATAGTATACGCGTTGCTGCATATAATCCTGAGTTCGCTACAGATAATAAAGCGGTAATAATAACGAAGTTCATAATATCAGCTGCATATGGAATACCGATTTTATCAAATACAACTACAAATGGGCTTTCAATTATCCCTGCTTCTTTCCAAGAAATTAACCCTACTAAAATTGTCATTGTTAAAATGAAGAATAACATAATGCGCCATACTGTATTACGAATTGCGCGTGGAATTGTTTTTTCAGGATTCTGACTCTCTCCTGCTGCAATCCCGATTAACTCTGTTCCTTGGAAGGAAAAGTTAACTGTAATCATCGTAAGAAGCACTGCAGCTAGTCCATTTGGGAATAGTCCGCCATCACTTACAAAGTTAGAGAAAAGAGGCGCTGCTTCTTTTCCGTCGTATGGTAAAAATCCTAATAATGCGCTACCACCAAGTAGAATGAATGCAATAATTGTAACTACTTTAATACTAGAGAACCAAAACTCTAATTCAGCATAACTCTTCGCTGATATTGCATTTGAAGCATATAAAATAACTCCGAATACGAGACACCATACCCAAACATCCACATTCGGAAACCATCTTTTCATCATTAAACCGATCGATGTTAATTCTAATCCTACTGTTACTGCCCATCCAATCCAGTATAGCCAACCGATCATAAACCCAGTTCCTGGTCCAATAAACTTCGTCGCATACTTTTGGAAAGACCCTGAAACTGGCATTGCTACCGTTAGCTCTCCAAGACAAAGCATTGTTAAATACATAATAAATCCGCCCACTAAATATGAAAGGATGGCTCCCCCTGGCCCAGCCTGATTAATGGTATAACCTGAACCTAGAAAAAAACCAGTTCCGATTACACCACCTAGTGCGATCATAAATAAATGTCTACTCTTCATCGTACGATGTAATTGCTCATTCGTTGTTTGCTGCATCTTAATCCTCCCCTACAAGTACCCCTATATCTTGTTAAAATTTTCTGATAATAAAAATATACACGAAAGCGGTTACAATTTCTATATAAAATTAAAACTTTTCTGATAAAACAATATAAAAATTCAACTATTAAGAGCTTACAATACTAATTTGAGGTAAAAAAGGATTTATAAGGAAAAAACTCTTACATTTTTTGTAAGAGTTAACGTATTTCTAATCTTCTAGATAAAATTGATAAACCGTAGTTTACAACAAAATACATACAGGCTGCTAGTATAAATGTCGGAATCATATAATTTACATTCTGCCCGCTAATAATTTGAGCATTATGCATAAGCTCTGGCAATGATATAACAACCGCTAATGACGTATCCTTTAACAATGAAATAAATTGACTAACAAGCGGCGGAACCATTCTTCTAAGTGCTTGCGGTAAAATAATGTGCCAAAGCGTTTGGACATATGTTAATCCTGAAGAGCGCGCCGCTTCAATTTGTCCTTTGTCGATAGATAATAAGCCACTTCTAACAATTTCAGATATCATTGCTGCTTCAAATATCGTTAAAGCAACAATTGCGGCTGTTATAATTTCTAACTTCAAACCTGCCTCTGGAAGTGCAAAATACGTAAAAAATATAATTAAAAGAAGTGGTAAATTTCGAATAACTTCAACGATAAAGCCTAGTATTGGTGAGATGACGGGTATTTTTGTATAGCGCAAAGTTCCTATTATACTACCGATAATAAAACTAAGGACAATCGCTACAAGAGCGACTTCTAGCGTGATAAGCAATCCTTTTAATAAAAAGAGTATATGATCTCCTGTAATAGCACCTTGAAAATCCATTTACACCCCCTCCTTTGCCAAGCGTCTTTCCAAATAACGCACTAGCATACTTAGCGGAATTGTTAATACTAAATAAAACATCCCGACAAATATATATACATCAAACGTAACGAATGTCTTCGTCGAAATTAAGTCTCCTTGATACATTAAATCCGTTCCAGCAATAATTCCGAGTATTGAAGAGTTTTTTACTAAATTGAGAAATTGATTTCCTAGAGGAGGAATGACGATTTTCATCGCTTGAGGTAAGACGACATGATACATCGCTTGCGTATAAGTTAATCCTGAAGAACGTGCTGCTTCCATTTGACCTTTCGCGACTGATAAAATACCAGCACGAATTACTTCCGCAATAAAAGCCGCTGTATAAACTGTAAGCGCAACTGTCCCTGCTACAAAACCGTTGAAAGTAATTCCTATTACAGGAAAAGCAAAATAGAAAATGAATGCAATTAATACGAGTGGAATATTTCTAACAAACTCTACATAGGCAGAGCCAATCCAATTCAAAATACGAATAGGTGAAATTCGCATCACTGCCATAACAATTCCTAAAACAAAACTTCCTATTAGCGCAACTACACTAGACATTACCGTATATTTAAATCCTTCTAAATACATATCAATATTATTCGTCAAAATAGAAAAATCAGGCACATATTCTCCCCTCTTTCTTTATAAGAAGAGGATGAGCATACCTCATCCTCTCACTCTTACTATTTGTCCCAATTGGTATAGGCTGCTAATCATCAGTAGGAGATAACCCTTCCCCACTTATTAAAGTTTCACTCTATTTTTCTTGCTTTTGACCGATCCATTTTCCATACAATTTATCGTATTCCCCATTCGCTTTCATATCTTTTAATAAACTATTAATCTCTTTCGTTAAATCGTTTGCACCTTTTCGCACTGCAATTCCATACGGTTCATCCGTGAAAATTTTCCCTACAACTTCATAATTAGAATCTTGTTTTGCCATTCCATAAAGAATCGCATTATCTGTCGTTAAAACATCGCCTTTACCCGCTTTTAACGCTGTAAATGCCTCACTATAATTCTCAAACTCTAATACTGTTGCTTCTGGTGATTTTTGACGGATGTTATTTGTTGACGTTGAGCCTTTTACAGCCAATACTTTAACGCCTTGTTTCACATCATCAATACTTTTAATATTGCTTCCTTTTTTCACAAGTAACGATTGTCCCGCTTTAAAATATACATCTGAAAAATCTACTTCTTTTTTACGCTCTTCCGTAATTGTCATTGTCGCAATAATGGCATCAATATCACCATTTTTCAGCATTGGAATACGTGTTTTAGACGTTACTTCTTTCAGCTCTAGTTTCTTTTCATCACCAAGAATTTTTTTCGCAAGCGCCTTCGCGATATCAATATCGAATCCTTCTACCTGCCCTGTTGAAGGGTTTTTCAATCCAAATAAATTCGTATCATTTTTCACTCCGACTACTAATTTCCCGCGCTTCTTAATTTGTTCAACAACTCCGCCTTGTTTCGTATTTGTTTCTTTCGCCTCGTCTTTTTTACCCCCGCATCCAGCAACAATAAGCACGAATAAACATGAGAATACGATTAGAGTAAACAACTTTTTCATTTTAAGCATGAAATTCCTCCTTTAATGATTTAACACTCGGCTTAAAAATAGACGAGCTCTTTCTTGTTCAGGATTTGCAAAAAATTGTGCTGGTGTTGTATCTTCGATAATTTGACCGTCATCCATAAATAAAATCCTATCTGCTACCTCACGTGCAAATCCCATCTCGTGTGTGACGACAACCATCGTCATTCCTTCTTTAGCCAGCGCTTTCATAACATCAAGCACTTCTCCAATCATCTCTGGATCAAGAGCAGACGTAGGCTCATCAAATAGCATAATTTCCGGTTGCATCGCGAGCCCCCTAGCAATCGCCACCCTTTGCTGTTGTCCACCAGATAGTTGATGTGGATATACACCTGCTTTCTCCGGGATTCCCACTTTCTCTAAATAAAACATCGCTGTTTGCTCCGCTTTTTCTTTGGAAACTTTATTTACTTTAATCGGTGCTAGTGTAATATTTTGAAGCACTGTTTTATGCGGGTATAAATAAAAGTGTTGAAAGACCATCCCAATATTTCGGCGCAATTCATTCATATTTGTTTTCGCATTGTGTACTTCTGTATTTTGTACAATTAATTCTCCATCGGTAATTACCTCCAATTGATTTATACACCGAAGCAACGTGCTTTTTCCTGATCCCGAAGGGCCAACTACTACTACCACTTCACCTTTTTTCACTTGTACATTAATATTTTTCAAAACTTGAAAGTTACCGTAATATTTATTAACTTTACGAAACTCAATCAACATACTCCCTCCTTCCCCTAACAAAGCATGTACATTCTTTTTATATTCAAAAATAGGCGAAAAAATAACTTTCATCTACATTTTGTCCATAAAAAAAGCAAAGGGATTTCCCTTTGCTCTCTCATTCCTATTCTATTAAGATACTTCTTCTTTTTTATCTTTCCCGTATTCATGCTCCCAGAAATCTGCATTTTTAATTCCTAACGACTGCGGATCGAATACTGGATCTTTTCCTTCTTTTTTCTGCTTTTCATAATCCTTTAATGCGATCAATGCCGGTTTTTGTAATAATAAAATCGCAATAATGTTAACCCATGCCATAATTCCTACACCAATATCTCCTAAAGCCCATGCTGTTTCTGCTGTTTTTACACAACCGTAGAATACAACTCCTAAGAATACAAACTTTAGTACGATAGACATCCAAGGGCGGTCTTTATCACGGTTTAAGTAAGCTATATTCGTTTCTGCAATGTAGTAATAAGCCATAATTGTTGTAAATGCGAAAAATAGTAGAGAGATTGCGACGAAACCGTTTCCAAATCCAGGGAAAACAGATTCTACCGCTGCCTGTGTATAACCAGGACCTGGCTGTGCACCATTTAATTTATTGACGATAAAGTTTTTTCCGCTTGCATCAAATACGTTATACATGCCTGTAATAATCATCATAAATGCTGTTGCTGAACAAACAAATAATGTATCAATGTAAACGGAAAATGCTTGTACTAACCCTTGTTTAGCTGGATGCGATACTTCAGCAGCTGCCGCTGCATGAGCCCCAGTTCCTTGCCCTGCTTCATTTGAATAAATACCACGTTTTACACCCCAAGAAATTGCTAAACCAATAATCCCGCCAAAAGCTGCTTCTAATGCAAATGCACTTTTTAAAATTAACATGAAAGCGTCTGGTAATTTTTCAATATTCATAGCTACAATTACACAAGCTACTAAAATATAACCAAGTGCCATAAACGGCACTACAACTTGCGCTACGTTAACAATTCGCTTAACTCCACCAAATATAATAAGTGCTAATGCCGCTACTAATACCGCTCCTGATACGGAAGTATTAATACCAAAAGCTGTTTCTAAACTTACAGCAATACTATTCGCTTGAACACCTGGAAGCAGCATCCCCGTCGCAAGAATTGTCGCTGCAACGAACACTAATGCGTACCATTTAACACCTAGTCCTTTTTCAATGTAATAAGCAGGTCCACCGCGGAATTGCCCTTGATGCTTCGTCTTATATATTTGTGCAAGCGTCGATTCTACATATGCAGAACCAGCTCCTAGAAAGGCTACCGCCCACATCCAAAATACAGCCCCTGGACCACCAAAGGCAACAGCCGTTGCAACACCGGCAATATTTCCCGTTCCAACGCGCCCTGACAACGAAAGTGCTAACGCTTGGAATGAAGAAACACCCGCATCAGACTTTTCCCCTTGAAATGTAAGCTTCACCATTTCTCCTACATGTCTTACTTGTAAAAACCTCGTTCGAATGGAAAAATATAAGCCTACTCCTAAACATAAATAGACAAGTGCGGGACTCCAAACAATATTATTTATCCAACTTACGATAGCTTCCAATTTTCCCCCTCCTCTTTTATAAAGAATATTCAGAATATATATAAAATTATAAGTGTATACCGAATCTATAACAATATTATTTTAATAAAGTAAACATATTTTTGTATAAAAAAACAAAGTATACATTTATTTTGTATACTTTGTCTCGATCTGGATGTATTATATATTCATAATTGCTTCCTTCTTTATAATTCTTTCATAGAGTTGTTCTGCTAATTCTCGAAAATGATCTGGCATATCTTTCCCTTTAAACTTCTTTTGAAGCGTACCGTATAAACCAATATCACGTAGACGTAAAAATAACGGTAACGATTCATACCAACTATCCGCTAGTCTGTGCTCATATTCATACCCTTTTCGTAACACTTGTAACTGTTTACAAGCAAATTCTGTCTTCTCTTCTGTAGTCCACTGTGTAAATAGAACAGAGTAATAGAGAACCATTGCTAAATCATGTATAAAGTAATTATAAGCTGCATCATCAAAATCAAAGATTGTTAGCTCTTTGCCGTCATAATGAAAGTTACCTGGATGAATATCACCATGCATAAGACCGAATGTTTCTCTTTCAATTGGAAGAGCCTTTATTTCATCCATTAATACCGTAGCAATCTCTTTCACCTTCGCATCTTCTAATCCGCTAACAATTGCACTCTCATCCTCTTCCCACGTATCACGGTAGTCTGTTTTAGGATAATCCATTGTAAGGCGATGCAGTTGTCCAATCGCTTTTCCCCAAGCTTCAAAGAAAGCATCTCCCCAATAAAACGATTCTTCTCCTTTTACTTGCTCACCTTTTGCATATGTAAATAAAGATGCAAAAAAGAAAGTACCATCTTCCGCTCCGATTTCTTCTACAAGATTTTGAGATATTGAATTAAGAGGTCCCGCCACTTTCGCCCCATGCTCCGCAATATACCGTAAAAAATCTAGTTCGGCCTCTACCTCTTTTTTAGAACGATGAGAAGAATGAGTTAAGCGTAATACGTAATCTTCATTATTTTTACCCTTCGCCTTAAAAATATAATTCTCAAAATCACCAAGTGGTTTTTCTTCCACTGTTACATGAAACACCCTTGCAGCTCTTGCTAAAATTTCATTCGTAAAAACACGTTCTACTGCTATCTCCATATGTATCCCTCCTATATATCCTTTATTTTAATTCGACATGAATGTGAGAAGTACTGCTATGAAATTGAATAACGCGTGAGCAACCATAGCTGATAAAATAGAATTTGTTTTCTCATATAACCACGCAAATACTACTCCGCTTAAAAAATTCACCGGTAATGTATTATATGTTGGAATATGAACAACGGTAAATATTATTGAACTTATAAGTACGCCGCCCCATATGCCATATCTATCACGAAAAAACGTATAAAAAACACCTCGATATAAAATCTCTTCATATATTGGTGATATAACCGCCGCTCCAATTACCGCGATACAAAACGCATATACTGATTTATCATTTTGGATCGTCTCCGTTTTACTATTTTCGAAAGAAATCCCCAGTTTCTCCATTATCATTAATACTCCAACACTCACTACAATCAAAGAAATAACCGCTACAAATGTCCACAATAAATCTTTCCATGAAAGCTTCCGAATTCCAATATCTTTCCACGACAGTTTATATCTCTTTATGCAAAAAAGATAAACTAAAAATGTAAATATCACTGCCATTATAAGTCCCATTAATACTCCAGCATATAATGAGTTCCCTATTATTTTTAAAGCATAATCATAAAAAAGAGATTCAACCATTACTGGTACAATCAGAAATACAAAAACAAATAAATATAAAATTTCTTTCCATCCCCACATACATTTTAAAGTCATCTACACCATCCCCCTATATCCTATTTTCTTTAGTATAAAAGATGACGTAACGTAACTTTCAAGCTACTTTTTCAAATAATTCAAGCGTAATTTTCTCACAAAATAAAAAAAGGTTGATTCACTCAATCAACCTTTACACTATTAAAAATTCTATCCCTCAATTCTTCATCAATTCATTCTCATATATAACATTTATCTTTATTTCTCTTCACCTTTTGTCTGCATTGAATTGAAGGTCCAATTTAATTTTAATGAATCTCCTTGAAATACATTTTGCTCTTCATCGTTATCTACAAATGTGAACATTACGTAGAAAATATCATCATCACCAGGAGCAAGTCCATTTCCTTCTCGGTCTACAACACCTTTTTGCACAAGATCAGGAATACTTCCATTTTGCGTAGCTACCTTTAATTCTGACAATGTAGTAGACCATATTGGAACCTCATTTTTATCCAAATTCCACAAGAAATCAACACGGATATGATCACCAAAATCAGCATTTCTATTATCTCCTTTAGCGTCGATTACACTGTAATCTGTAAGAAGTTTCACGTCTCCTATTGCTAAGGTTCCTTTGTTAACTAATTGAAAACCGCGCTCCATTTCATCGCCCGGTTTAATATTGTCGACATTAATAACAACTTCAGGATTAACGCTCAAATCTAAAGTACCCGCTGCAAACGTGTTTTGTGATACTTCCTTATCACTAAAATACGCATATGTTCCCCCGCCAATTAAAGATAGACCAAGAGCTGCAGTTACAACACCCATACCAAGTTTTTTCTTAATACTCATTTCACACTTCCCCCTATTTTTAAAGTTCAAACTCCAAACCTTATTTCCATCCCACAAACAATACTAATTAAGCAACTACCTTGTCCCATAACGAAAGCGAACTAACTTTAAACTATTTACTTCATGTATCCAAATAGCTATTATTTTAAGAATAACCGGTAATGTTACAGTGATCATTACCGGTCCATTGTTAGTAAACCCCATTTTCTTCTGTATTCATTGTTTTATCACTTAGTTTACTCTAGAAGTGTGTCCACTTATTTTTTTGGCTCTAAACCAATAGAGCGTAAGATTTTATCTAACGTCACTGGACCCACATTTTCTTTTGGTTTTTGATTCTCTTTAGCATCTGAACCCTTTTTCAAGAAGTTCTTCTCAATAAAACGAATATCAGTTTCGTTCACAACACCGTCTTGATTCACGTCACCATCTTTAACAGCCACTTTTCCTTTTTCATATGACAGAGCTGCTATTCTAGCATCTTGAATATCCACCATTTTATCGCCGTTTACATCACCTGCAAGGTTGTCATCCATATCGGCTCTAAAGTTTTGTCCCACTAATTCTCCATCTTGCATTTTCCCTATTTTTGTAGTTAATTTACTATTTAAATGACCCGGCATTTCTACGAAAATATCATATTCTTTATCGCTTACAAGAACACTATGAATTTCAAATTGCCCATTATCATTAACCGTTCCTGTATATTTCTTTCCATCCTTGCCAACTGCGTACACTTTTGCTCCTAGTTTTGTGTAATCATTCTTACCTAAATATCCCTCTTCATTCAAGAATGCTTCTGGTCCAATATACCCTGTAACTGTTGAATGTTTCGAAACAATAGCAAAAGATTTATCTTTAAACACAGGAATTTCAATGCCTTCTGATGTACCGGCTTTTGTATAAGAGAATTTATCTGCTCCAAATGCAGTTAAATCATAAAAATATTCATCGCTCATCAGTTCGAATGTAACATCTAAAAATGGTGTATCTCCATCTAGTCCTTTAAATTCTTTTCCTTCTAACGATGCACCAACTTTCACCTTGTTTTCCCAGTTTCCTTCTTCATTTATCACCGGATCTTCTAATTTAATATTTAATCCATGTTGTTTTGCATATTCCGCAAGCGCTGGATTTGGTTTCACATCTGTAAATTTAAACAACTGTTTGCTATAAGGAATGTCGAATGCACCTGACATAAGTTGTTTCACATTATTGAGATTTAAAGTTAACGTAATTTTTTCGCCTAATTTTATTTTATCTTTGTCATAGCTTGGGACAGCGTATTCTGTCCCTTCTTTTACAAAGACGTAATCCTTAAATCCAGTTGCCATATTTCCTGCAGTTGCGAGGTCATATCCAAATAATTTTAAATTTAACGGTTCATTTATTTCTTCTGGAAGTACTCCAAATTTAAATTCACCATTGGCCTGAATTGTATTCAGCCAACCTGATGGAAAGGCCGAGTTCTGATAATATACAATTTGATTAGCTTTTTGGTCATACTGCAGGCCTTTTGCCTTTAATGCATCCACTGTAGAATCATAAATATTACCATGCACCCATAATGCCCGCTGGCCGTCTTCTTCTTTGAACATAGAATCATTTACTTCATGAATACCAGGTTGTACATCCGTAAATTTCATTTCAGGTATGACATTATCAATGATAATGCTATCGCCTTTTGTATAAGATTTCCCTTCTTTATCATATCCAACGAAGTTCAATTCGTAATCTCCATCAGGCAACACAACAGGTTTATCTCCAATTGGATGGGCAGGATCTCCTGTGAACGGAAATACATACCCTCCCATACCAGAAAACATCATATATTCAACATTCGGTGTTAGACTACTTGCATTAAGTGTGCCAACGATTCCTAATGCCTTTCCTGTTTTTCGATCCTTCACAACCGCATCAATGGTTTCAAGAGGACTATTCAATTTAAATGTCAACGGCGAACTTGGTCTTTCCATAAACGGATGGAAGTTAGATCCATCTGTTGCCATTGCATCTCTATCCAAATCTACAGACTCAATCCCTTTTTCTGTGAATTTAACTGCAAACGGTACTTGATATACTTCTTTTTCATTGTTTTTATTTGAAATATGAATATACCCCTCATATCTACCGAATTCTGCGTTTTCTGGGATGATAATTTCAGGGCTAATTTCCCCTGATGTACCAGAAGCCACTTTAATAGAATCTTGTACGTCCAGCTTCACACCATTCTTCACTGCATCCTGCACACCTACACTTGTTGTTGAAAACTCTACTTCTAATTTGAACTCTTTTCCGTCTGTTTTACTGTTGTTCTTAATTAGGACTTTTCGACTATCTTTAATTGGTCCATTTCCCAATTGATTTTTATATCCGAATGCAATTGAACCTGTTTTTTCTTCGATTTCTACTTCTTCATCATTTACAACGTTTGATGTTTTATCGATAACCTCGATAGATGCGTCTGCATGAACTGCACGATACGCATCAATTCGGCCTGATCCCACCTCAAATACAGAGCGCTCTTCTTTTAAGTCAACTGCAGTATTCATAAGCGCTTCTTTTACTTCAAACGGACTATAGTTTGGATGTTCTTGCAAAATAAGTGCTGCCACCCCTGCTGTATGAGGAGTTGCCATAGATGTACCTGACATACGTCCATACGCTACCGGATAATTTTCTCCATCCTTTGGATCGTTAATATATTCAGGAACAGTAGAGAAAATAGACACACCTGGCGCTACAATATCCGGCTTAATATCATCTGTTTTAGTTGCAGGACCACGAGAGCTAAAATCGGCTAAATGATCTCCCTCTGTTTTTATATTACTAATTTCTCCAAACGCTAAAGACACATCTCCTTGTGCAGCTTTTACTTGTAATTTCTCACCATCTACTTTCGCTAAGCGGAACGATGGAATAGATGACGTACTTTCTCCAAGATAACTTGTGATTTCACCATCAACATTGTTATATACAATTACGGCCTTTGCACCTGCTTCTTTCGCATTCTTAATCTTTTCATCAAATGTAATCTCACCGCGTTGGATGAGCGCTAATTTTCCTTTTACGTCTTTCCCCTTAAAATCATCTGATTTCCCAAGTCCTGCATATACAACCGATAAGGATTGACCTTTTAAGTCTTCAAGCTTATCAGTAAAGCTCTTTCCAAGTAGCATCATCTTATCCACATGTAAATCACCTGCATCGGCAGAAAATGTCGGGATAGACATCGCAGCGTCACTTGCTCCAACTGTAATTGGAAGTGCCGCCGCACTAGGTGATCCAATAGTACCCTCTCCAGGACCACTATTACCTGCCGCTACTACTGTAACAACACCAGCTAACATGGCATTGTTCACTGCCACAGAAGTTGGATATAAAGGATCATTAATAGACGCACCTAATGATAAATTGATAACATCCATATCGTCTTTCACTGCTTTATCAATCGCAGCAAGAATACCGCTTGTTTGACCACTTCCATATGGTCCTAATACACGATATGAATATAAATCTACATCTGGAGCGACTCCCTTAACCGCATAATCTACATTATTCTTTTTGTCTGCAGCAATTGTCCCAGCTACATGAGTACCATGGGATGTATAATATGCACTTCCCTCATAAACTTCAGGATAACCTCCAGAATTCTGCCAATCCTTATAAGTTGTCTCCATTGGATCAGCATCATTATTAACAAAGTCCCATCCTTTTATTGAGTTCGGATCTATTTTGCTTGGATCTTCACCTTGCTTTGCACGATATCCTTTATATGCATCTTTCAAATCCGGGTGGTTGTAATCAATACCTGTGTCCAGTACACCTACCTTAATTTCTTTACCTGTTATTTTTTCATCATGCAGCTTGTCCACACCAATTTGTGGTACACTATCAGCCATTTTTGGTTCGACAGCCGTTTTAGCTGTTTCTTTCGGTAAATCAATTTTGACCTCACTATCTTCCCATACGCGCTTAACAATACCAGTGCGAACTAAGTCTTCAATCATATTCGCAGGTAACGAAATTGCTACACCATTAAAAGCATTTTTATATTCTCTTGTTATTTTGGCAGATTTAAAATTCGTCCCTTTATCTTTATTCTTTTGAAGCTGTTCAAACTCTGATTTAAATTCTTTATGAGATGCTTCTACCTTTTGTTCCGCAGTTGAAAGAGCTATTTTTTTCCCTTTAGCTGCTTGTTTTAACATCTCGATTTTGCTAGGTGCTTGCTTAAACTCTACAATCACATTCACATTATCAGGACTTGCTGTATTGATGCCTGGTGAAATAACAAAACCTTGTTTTGTATCTAACGTTTTTAAGGCATTACGTTGTTCCTTTGTAAGACCTTTCAATATAGCGTTTGCATCATCAATCCCAGTTAAAGTATTTGTATTTACCTCTTCTGCTAATACGTTATATGGAATTCCTTGAGACATTAACATACCAACAGTTAGCGTTCCGATAAGTATTTTTCCGAATTTCCCCTTCTTCATAGCGCATCTCCTTATTATTAAAATTATTTTTCTAAAATAAATCCTCTGAGCTCCTATTTAGCATTGGTAATTCTATCAACCTTGAATCTATTTAAAATAATCGAGAATCTCCAACACTACTACCGCCATCCCCACACTTCTAATCTTCTTTCTATAAAAGCCCCCATAAATTGTTTCCACCTACAATGATTTACAACATGAATTATTAGTAGCGTTAAGCAATAATTCTATTTTTATTATTTCACATTTTGATTTTTCTGAATATTGAACAAAAGGAGTAATTTTTTTCTAATGATTCTATGCCCAAATAGTACAAAAGAACTACCTTGCCCTTTATTCTTTGTAATATAGAATAAAGAAACACGATAGTTCTTTTAAACATCTCTTATTTAATCCAACGGAACCAATTGATTTCGAACAGCATAAATCACCGCTTGCGATCGACTTTTTACATTTAGTTTTTTAAAAATTTTATTGATGTGAATTTTAACTGTTTTATCACTAATATATAGAGCTTCAGCAATTTCTTTATTACTAAGTCCTTTTACTAATTCAAAAAGAATTTCCTTTTCACGTTCCGTCAGTTCATTTTCATTTGATTCTAATTTCATTTTTTGCTGATGATATGTAATTAATTTTTTAGTCATACGCGGATGAATAACTGAATCGCCTCGATATAACATTCGAATTGCTGCCACTACCTGCTCCGATGATGAATCCTTCAATAAATAACCATCAGCGCCAGACTGAAGCGCATCCATTAAATACTCATCATGCTCATACATTGTAAAAACAAGTACTCGGCAATTAGGATATTTTTTTTTCACTAATCCCGTAGCTTCAATTCCATTTTTCCCCGGAAGATTAATATCCATCAAAATACAGTCTGGTCTACATTCCTCTACTTTTCCCAATACCTCGTCCCCAGAGCTCGCCTCTCCAACCACTTTCATATCAGATTCAACCTCTAGTATGCTCCGAATTGCGTCTCGTAAAAAAGCATGATCATCCACTACTAATATTTTAATCATTTTACGCACCCCTTGTTTGTGAATCTGGAATTAACAGTGTAATTTCTGTCCCTTTACCTACAGAACTATCAATCTGTAAAGTAGCCCCTAGTTGTTCAGCTTGTTCATTCATATGTAATATACCATAATGTGGCTCATGCTTCGTTTTAACCATAGACTCAAATAGTGAAAAGCCAACTCCATTATCCTTAACCTTTAAAAGCACGTGCTCACTTTGATAACTTAGCAAAACATCAATTTCTTCTGCTTGTGCATGTTTAACAATGTTTTGTAAACTCTCTTGTAATGTATCAAAAATAACTCTTTCTTTTGAAAAGCTGAGCGCACGTGAATGACCTCTTTCATGATATGTAATGTCTAATTCATATTCTTGTTTTAAGGATTTTATTTTACTTGCTATCGCCTGTTTAAGCCCTAATTGTTGTGTGGGATACGGCTTTAAAGCGTAAATAGAATAGCGAACTTCTCCTAAGCTTTCCCTTAAATCCTTTATACTTTTCTCGACTACTTGCTGCATATCAATAGGTTTATCATGGTATTTTTTCTGAGCGGACTCTAGTTGAAATATCACCCCAGCCAAAGCTTGTGCAATACCATCATGAATCTCGCGTGCAATTCGATTTCTTTCTTCTAAAATCATCCTTTTTTCTTGTTCAGAAATAAGTATTCTTGTTTTAACTATGTTAGCTAATTGATTGGAAAATGTCGCTAACAACTGCACATCTTCCGGGAAAAAACCAGCACCTCTACTTTTACCTGCAACAAACATCCCGATCAACTCATTATTTACAATAAGAGGGAAATAAACTAAAGAACGTATAACATCCTCAAACACCCCATCTCCTGGTGCTGTACCAACCTTCCAATTATTAAAAACAGTATTTTCAGTTATTTCATAGAACTCTCCTTCTCCGTCAGAATAATCAGTTATATTATTTTTCAATTTTCCATCCCTCAACTGTATATTCCATTCTCCCTCGTCTTTTGTCCATAATACATATGCTTGTATCCCCAGAAACCCTTTAAGTGATTTTTTTATGTGCTGAAGATTCCCTCCAGATAATCCACGGCTTATTTCTGTCGTAATAAGAAAAAATTCGTACAATCTTTCTTTTTCCATCCGTATTCGTGCAGAAAATGAACTAATGATAGAGATTGCCACAAGTGGGAAGAAAAAGAACAAAACAATAATTCCTTTTAGCTCTAAAGAATATTGGCTATCTAATATGTGTATAAGAACGGCATAGAATAGACAAAAACTTTCACAAAAAAAGACTGATATATTTTTTTGATTCCATCGATGTATCGAATATGTCTGAGGAAGAAGTACCATTAATAAATCATAAAAGAGATTGTTGAAAAAACAGAAAAATATACTAAACAATAGTAAAAATAACAAGTTCTCATATAAAGCTACCATATTTATTACACTGGCAAACCACACCATACATTTGTTAGAAAACCATTCTGCTAACACAAGGCTAAGAGCATGCTGTGTACTATTAAAAAGCATCCTTTCCATTGGAGAACGCCGAAGCAAATGAATAATTAAAGTAACAAATACAAGAGCGAGCGCGGTTATATGTGTCCCAAACAACAAAAGCATAGAATAAATAATCGGAAAGCTAAGTGAACTTACTCCCCTCCAAAATCGTACAGGAAAATACTCTGTGATCCCCATAAACAGTACTAACAATACTAGTATTGTTAGATGAGAAGGGATTTTAATTTCAAGTAAAGAGATAGTTATAGTAATTAAACCAAAAAAAGAAATGAAATAAAGATAAAAGCTAGCAACTTTTTCTCTCATAGAAATAGAATCTACATCTTTCAAAGCGATCCCTTCCTTCTTATATATTTTCTCTATTATCCAACAAAAAACCGGCACTGGCAAAATGGAAAAACCTCCACTAGCCAATCACCGGCTGTGTACTACACCTAAAAAGGCAAGACACAATACTAGTATAAATCGATTCTCATAAATTTCCTATTCATCAAACGATGTAATTATGCATACCGCTAGGCTTATCCTCTATAGTACAAAAGATATATATTAATATTGCTAATCTAATATACGCTTTCTTTCCATCCCCTACTTCTCACTTTCTTTATTATAAAAGATGATTTAACGCAACTTTCAAGCTACCTTTTCCAAATAACATAAGCATAATTTTTTCATAAAAAGCAAAAATTAACAGTGATAATTCAATTCTAAAAGGGTGGGCCTTATGACAGAGCAAAGCAATAACCAACAAAAAAATAAAACGAAGCATATGTTTCTATCACTTCCAGAAAATGTTAATTACATTGAAAATAAGCTCTGCCATTCTGATGATATAAAAAAATTAGATGTTCCTTTTCAAAATGGAAAAGGAACAATCTTATATATCGAATCTTTAGCAGATCCAAATTTAATTCACCAATTAGCTCTTGAACCACTATTAACTCGATCTGATTTGTCTTTAGAAAAAGCTTTTTCTACATTGAATATGAAAAAAGAAACAAATTTAAATTATGGTGTGCAACTTTTATTACAAGGTAAATCTTTATATTTCCATGAGCATGTCGAGAACTTTTGTATTTTTGAAACGGCTTTATCTTTAAAAAGAGATATAACAGAGCCTGATAATGAAGGGGTTGTACGTGGACCACATTCTGGTTTTGTTGAAGATTTAGTTACGAATTTAGCTTCCGTACGGAAACTAATTAAGAGTCCAAATTTAGTCGTTAAATATTTTATCCTTGGTGAAGAGATGCACACGAAAGTAGCAATTGTTTATATGCAAAATATAGCTAATGATGATCTCGTCACAGAAGTAAAAAGAAGATTAGAAACGATTAAGACCGATGCGCTAATGCCACCAGGTTACATACAAGAATTTATAGAAGACACTTCTTTCTCACCATTTCCGCAACAATTAAATACAGAGCGTCCCGACCGAACTGCGGCTAATTTAATGGAAGGGCGCGTTGCCATTTTATCAGATGGAGATCCAACAGCACTTATCGTTCCCGTTACATTATTTGCTTTTTATCAATCACCAGATGATTATAATAACCGTTGGATTGTCGGTTCTTTCGTGCGAATGATTCGCTTAGTAAGTTTCTTAATCGCTTTTCTCCTACCAGCTATATATATCGCAACCGTCGCCTTTCATCCTGATGTATTACCACTCGAACTCGTTTATACAATTAAAGCTTCATTAGAAAAGGTACCACTCCCTCCGATTTTTGAGGCACTCTTAATGGAATTGATTTTCGAATTGTTACGAGAAGCTGGTATTCGTCTACCGAGCCGAGTTGGACAAACAATCGGTATTGTAGGAGGCTTAGTAATTGGTGATGCTATTGTAAAAGCCGGACTCGTTTCTTACACAATGATTATCGTTGTAGCTTTAACTGCAATTGCGTCTTTTCTCGTTCCATCAAACGATATGAGTTCAGCAGTTCGGATCCTTCGTTTTCCGTTAATGATTTTAGCTGCTCTATTTGGCTATGTTGGAATTTCTTTCGGTTTAATTATTACTTTCGTTCATTTATGTCAGTTGCATTCTTTTCATACACCTTATCTTTCTCCTATCGCTCCCCTGCGAATAAAGGATATGAAAGATTCTTTTGTAAGGCTTCCCATTTGGTCATTTTGGGAGCGCCCCCATGATCCAAAGCCAAAAAAAATGCAAAGACAGCATGTAACGAGAGAGGATGAGAACGGTGACAAACACGCAAAGTAAAATTACGCTTCCCCAGTTCACCTTCTTCGTTGTTCAGTGTCAAATTGGTGTCGGTATACTGTCTCTTCCAAATCGTCTCCATCCAATTGCTAAAGGTGGCGGCTGGATTTCTGCACTCATAGCTGGTCTTGCAATTCAATTAATTATTTTACTTATGTGGCTTTTACTCAAAAGATTTCCTGACAAAAATATATACGAAATTGTTTGTACAATGTTCGGAAATAAGTTTGGGAAACTACTAGGTTTTTCTTATATTGTCTACTTTATCATCATCGGGATGACTGTTATGTTAAATGCTTGTAACGTCATTAAAGTGTGGATTTTACAAGCAACTCCTTGGTCTGCAATTCTTATTTTATTTACAATCACTTGCGTTTATTTAGCTTATAACACCTTTAAAGTTATCGTCCGATTTTACGTCATGGCCTCCATCTTAATTATCCCTATGGCCCTTTTAATTGCTCTTGGACTAACTCGCGCTGATTTCTCTTATATCTTTCCAATTGCAGAAGCCGGATGGTGGAACATTATCCAAGCATCAAAAGAAACCATTACAGCAATGTATGGCTTTGAAATTATTCTTATTGCTTATCCATATGTAAAAGGCAAACCAGCAGCAAGACTGAAAGCAATCTCTATTGCAAACGGTTTAGTAACACTATTTTATACTTTTACAGTTTGGATTTGTTTTATCGTATTTAGCCCAAAACAGATTGAACTAATACCTGAACCAGTTGCCTATTTATTACGCTCACTTCATATCGGAATTGTGGACCGGACCGACTTAATTTTCATTCCGATATGGATGATAACCGTTGTAGCTTCTATCGCCAGCTATTACTGTTCAGCTTCAATTGGGATTGGCTATATATTCAAGTTTGCTAATCATAAGAAAGCTGTCCCAATTGTTGGCCTTATCTCTTTTTTTGTTGCAATATTTATAGACACACCAGAACAACTAAAAATGCTTGCGAATTTTACAGATAAATTCACTTATATTTTCATTGTCGTCCTTCCTTTTTTATTTCTTCTCTATTCCTTATTAAGAAATAAGAAAGGAGAACAGTATGTACAAAAGAACAATTAAACTATGTACAGTGTTATGCTTTAGCATATTCCTTTCTGGTTGTTGGGATCAAGAACCCTTAAGGGAAGCGAGATTAGCTTATAGTCTCGGATATGACATTACAGAAGATAATAAATTACAACAAACAATTGAGCTCGTAAAAAGCTCGAGTGGTGAACAATCCTCATTTGAAAATGAAGTTCATTCAGCAACTGGCTATAACGTACGTGATACGAGTGATTCTTTGAAAAAAAACGTAACAGGTAATATTCGTTATTTTAAATATGGTGTACAACTATTAGGAACTAAAATTCAAAAGAAAGGAATACTTCCCTATTTAGACGTTGGATTCAGAGACCCAACAAATCCAACTGCATTAGTAAAGCTCATTTCAGTAGATGGTGAAACAGCTAAAATACTTATGAAAAAGAAGGTAGGCAATTTATTAATTGGAGACTTTTTAAAGAAAAAAGTCAACAGTTTAGAGGACATGAGCGTGTTCCCAAAAGAATCCTTAGAAACAGCCGCTACAAAAATGTTAGATCCTGGTAAAGACTTCACCCTTCCATCTATAAAGCTAAAAGGAAAAGAAGTTATAACCAATGGGATAGCGCTATTTAACAATGATAAATTAACTGGACTTTTACCTTTGAGACAATCGGTACTCTTCGTATTACTAACTGAAAAAATGGGAAAAAGCGCTCGTATAACCCAAAAACTTACAAATAGGGATTCATCTAATACATCTGATTATCTCACAATTGAAGTGAGCAATCGAAAGTTAAAACGAGACTTAAAAATAACAACAGATAAAAACGGGAATGTTTATGCTCACATTAAGCTCCAACTAAAAGTGATAGTACTTGAGGCTCCAAGAGATAATATGTATAAAATGGAAGAAAGAAAAAAGCTAAATAAAAAATTATCGAAACAGCTCACAAAAGAAGCAAAACAAATAACGAAAAAGCTACAAAAAGCAAATTGTGATGCTTTCGGTATTGGTAGAAATCTTATCGCTTATCATCCAGAGTTATGGAAGAAAAAAAATTGGAATAAAGATTATGCGAAAGTAAAATTTAAGCCGGAAGTAGAAGTAAAGATTTTATATAGTGGCGTCTTAAAATAAAAAGGTTGTATGCCAAGCGGGCATACAACCTTTTTATTTCGTATATCGATATACAATTGACTCATACGGTCTTAAGTTAAGATTAGTAATATCCTTACTTGAATCTTTGTAATTTGATAATAATACTTCTTGTTTCATTCCCTCCAATTGAAGACTTCCTGGTGCCGAATACGCTATTTCCTCTCCGTAGAAGTTATTGATAACAAGTAATACTTCATTATTTACAGTACGTGTATACGCCCAAATCTTAGGATGATTTTCATCTAAAACATCATATTTTCCTTCTGTAATTACATCGTATTTTTTTCTAAGTTCAATTAACTTTCTATAATGATAAAATACAGACTCTTTATCTTCCAATGCCTTCTCCACGTTTATTTCTTTAAAGTTTTCAGCCACTGAAATCCAAGGTGTACTTGTTGTAAAACCACTATTCACCTCTTCATTCCACTGCATCGGAGTACGTGAATTATCACGAGATTTTTGTTTTAAAATCTCTATAATCTCTTCTTTTGATAAGCCTTCTTCTTGTTTTATATCATGTATATTTAACGATTCTACATCACGATATTGCTCGATAGAATGGAAGTTAGGATTCGTCATACCGATTTCTTCCCCTTGATAAATGTAAGGTGTTCCTTGCAACATATGCATAGCTGTCGCTAACATTTTAGCAGATTCATTTCGGTACTTACCATCATCACCAAAGCGTGACACAATGCGGGGCTGGTCATGATTACACCAAAATAACGCATTCCATCCCTCGCCCTTTTGCATTTCAATTTGCCAATTAGACATAATTTCTTTTAATTTAATAAAATCAAAATCAGCTTTCGTCCACTTATCACCATTGGGATAATCCACTTTTAAATGATGGAAACTAAACGTCATACTTAGTTCATTACGCTCTGGGTTTGAATATTTAATACAATTATCAATTGTCGTAGATGACATTTCTCCAACTGTAATTACATCTTTCCCTTCAAAAACATTTCGGTTCATCTCTTGTAAATATTCATGGACGCGTGGACCATCCGTATAATATTTACGCCCATCACTTGTAGCCAGGGTGCCTTCATCACTTAAAAATCTTTGATCTTTTGAAATTAAATTAATAACATCAAGGCGGAATCCTTTTACACCTTTCTCCAACCAAAAGCGCATCATATCGTACACTTCTTCACGAAGGTTTTCGTTTTCCCAGTTTAAATCAGCTTGTGTCTCATCAAATAGATGTAAAAAATATTGCTTAGTTTTTTCATCGTACTTCCAAGCTGATCCACCAAACTTAGACTGCCAGTTATTTTTTTCATCACGCCAAATATAATACTCACGATACGGACTATTTTTGTCTTTGCTCGCCTCTTTAAACCACTTATGCTCCGTCGAACTATGGTTTACAACAATATCGAGCATAATCTCAATATCACGTGCTTTCGCTTCTTCTAAAAGCTCTTCAAACTCTTCCATCGTTCCGTAAGATGGATCAATACTGTAATAATCACTTACATCGTATCCATTATCGTTTTGTGGTGATTCGTATATCGGTGTTAACCAAATATAATCCACTCCGAGTTCCTTTAAATAATCTAGTTTCTCTGTAACTCCTTTTATATCACCGGTTTCTTTATTGTAGTAACTATTAAAGCTCTTCGGATAAATTTGATAGACTACACTTTTATGCCAATCCTTCATGTTTAACTTCCTCCTACTTCTGTTTTACTCGTTTTGCAAATAACCATGTTAACGTAAATGGAATTACAACCGCGATAATCATCCCGACAATAAATATTGGAATCGATTTCGGAATGATAGAAATAAATGCTGGTAATCCGCCAATCCCGATAGCAGGTGCTAATACACCATTTAAAGTAATGAATATCGCCGCAATAGCAGATCCAATGATCGCTGCATAGAACGGGAATTTATTTCGTAAGTTTACACCGAACATCGCTGGCTCCGTAATACCGAAGTACGCTGAAATTGCTGATGTTGATGCCATACTTTTATCATTTTGACTTTTAGAAATCCAGAACATCGCTAGTGCCGCACTACCTTGTGCAATGTTAGAAAGAGCAATCATTGGCCAAATAAATGTACCGCCGTGCTGCGCGATTAATTGTAAGTCGATTGCAATAAACATATGATGCATTCCTGTAATTACAAGCGGTGCATATAATGCTCCAAATAATATTGCCCCAAGTGCTGGTACCGTTTCATATACTCCTACTAATCCGGCTGTTAATAAATCTCCAATATGACGTGTAACTGGACCGATAATCCCTAATGCTAATACACCCGTTACAACGATTGTTGTAATTGGCACAACTAATAATTGAATTGCGTTTGGCACATGTTTCTTTAAAAAGATTTCCACTTTACTTAATACGA
Source organism: Bacillus altaicus (assembly GCF_042136375.2). Classification (NCBI taxonomy): domain Bacteria; kingdom Bacillati; phylum Bacillota; class Bacilli; order Caryophanales; family Bacillaceae; genus Bacillus; species Bacillus altaicus. Next base: position 4,777,885 of record NZ_CM143394.1, read on the forward strand.
ATGCCGCTACTAAAACCGGTAGGATTTGACCTTGATATCCTACCTTTTCAATTTGGAATAACCCTAAAATATCGAAGTACTCAATCTTTTGTCCCTCTAAACCAGTCGCTGCTTTTCCATAATCCCACGCGTTTAATAAGGCCGGATGCACAAGCATTAATCCCATAACAATACCTAGTATTGGACTACCACCAAAACGTTTCGTCGCTGACCAACCAACAAGTGCCGGTAAGAATACGAATGCTGTATTGGCCATCATATTAATTAAGTCCCAAAGCCCGCCTAAGTTCGGATAAACATCTAATAAATTTTTACCATCAAAAAATAAGTCCTTTGCCCCTAATAAATTGTTAATCCCCATCAGTAAACCAGCTGTTACAATCGCTGGTAATATCGGCATAAATACATCTGAAAATACTTTTACAAACTTTTGAACTGGATTTAATTTTTTATCTCCTGAACCTTTTACGTCAGCTACCGTCGATTCTTCCATACCTGCAAGCGTTATCAATTCAGCGTATACTCGATCGACATCACCTGGACCAATTACAATTTGAAATACCCCAGCGTTATGAAACGCTCCCTTTACTAATGAAACAGACTGTAATTTATCATTATCTATTTTATTTTCATCTTTTAAAGCGATACGTAGCCTCGTTACACAGTGCGCAGCTTGTTCAATATTGTCTTTCCCACCAATATACTGCAACACTTCTTCTGCTGTTTTACGATAGTCTTTCCCCATATTCCCGTCCCTCTTTTCTTTTTTTGATACCGTTTACACTTACATATTAACTCGTATATACAAGTTAGTCAACACTCGTATATATAAGTTGACGATTTTTTTTTATAAATAAAGAGATGGAACGATTATTTCGCTCCATCTCTTTATTTTCTTCGCGCCACATCCGAAAAGTGAAAAATATCTAAACGGTGACGTGATTCCGTATATTCGAACTGACTCCCATCGTATAAATGAGTAAAGTTTTTTACAACGACAACATAGTCTGTTCCATTTAAATCTAAATACTTTCGGTCATCATCTGTACATGGTTGTACTTCAATTACCCGCTGTGAATAGCTAATATGTAGCCCTAATTCTTTCTCAATGTATTTATAAATCGATGCAGTTGCAATTTCTCTCGTTAATCCTGGAATATACTCCGATACAAAATGGTTTATATCTAAAATTACTTTTTCTCCATCAATATTTCGTACACGTTTAATATGATCTATTTCCGTTTTTTCTTTCACGTTTAATAACTTTGCTACATCTTTCGTAGCTATCATTTTCTCTATTTCCACGACTTCCGTAATACAGTAACGTCCTAAACGTTCATTTTCTTCTTGAAAACTTACAATACCACCAAAGTTAAATTCAATGTTTTTGCGCTTTAATACAAAAACACCTTTTCCGTGTATTTTTTGAACATATCCACGCTCTTGCAATAAATCTACGGCTTTTCTTACAGTACCCCGGCTTGCCTCGTACTGCTTCATTAATTCCGTTTCTGATGGAATTTTGCATCCTTCTTTTAATTGTTTATTATCAATAGACTTGCTGATTTCTGTATAAATTTGTTCATACTTACTCATCATCTACAATAGCCCCTTGTCACCTTCTAGTTCTATATGTATTATACCACGCTATACTCTTCTGCCAATCTCTCACTTATTTTCCAGTACAAGAAAACTATAGGTAAATATTTAGTCTCTAAAACGTATTTTTATAAATTTTTTTATATTTCTCTTTTCATTCAAAAAAACATGTAGTATACTAACTTCAAAATCAGAGGAGAAAGGGAGCAAAAAACTATGCTTACTTATACAACTGTAGTTACATTTGCACAAAAACATCATCATCATACTTAACCCTTGAAACCTAGCGGAAAAATTACGCGTAGGTACAAGGGTTATTCCCATTGTACCTACGCTTTGGCAAAGAGCCATGTAGGTATTTTTTATCTACATGGCTCTTTTTTTATTGCAAAAAATGCTAGTAAAAAATGATGTTTAAGCAAAACTTACTACAAAGGAGTTAACAAAAATGGAAACGAAAAAATGGGGATTATGGATTTTAACAGCTTTTGTTATCGGGAATATGGTTGGCGGTGGCGTATTTATGCTCCCAGCAAATTTAGCACACGTATCAGGTCCAATGGGATCTACACTTGCATGGAGTATTACAGGACTTGGTGTATTTATGATTGCACTCGTATTTGGAAATTTAGCAATTCGTAAACCAGAATTAAAAGCAGGACCACAAAGTTACGCCCAAGCAATGTTTACCTCCCAAAAGGCAGGTAAAGTTGCAGGATATAGTATGGCTTGGGGGTACTGGGCTGCTAACTGGGCTGCTACAGCATCTGTAATTATTTCCTTTGCAGGATATTTATCAACATTCTTCCCAGTTTTACAAAGTAAGCAAATTCTCTTTTCAGCAAACGGATTTTCATTAGAACTTGGAAAAGCTTTAACCTTCATAGTATGTAGTATGATGCTATGGGGAATTCAATATATTCTTTCTCAAAATATTGATAGAGCAGGAAATATGAACCTTCTTGCAACAATCGCAAAAATCATCGGATTTACAATGTTTATTGTAATCACATTATTCATTTTCAATGCCTCTAATTTCGGGGACGGTCAAACATTTATGAATGAAGCTGGACAACCTATTTCGTTGGGTGGACAAATAAATTCAGCTGCTATTGCAACACTTTGGGCGTTTATCGGTATTGAGTCAGCAGTTATGCTCTCTAACCGCGCAAAATCTCAGCACGATGTTAAGAAAGCTACGATTTTCGGATTAATCATCGCTCTTCTTATTTACATGGCAATTACTCTATTAACAATGGGTGCTCTTCCACAAGACGTTTTAAAAGAGTCTCAAAAGCCATTAGTAGATGCATTAAATTTAGCAATTGGTACTAAGGGTGCTTATATAATGGCCTTACTTGCACTCGTATCTTTATTCGGCTCTACTGTAGGATGGATCGTTGTTAGCTCAGAAGTACCTTACCAAGCAGCAAAAAATGGGATTTTCCCTAAGTTTTTCGGAAAAACAAATAAAAAAGGAAGTCCTTCAAAATCATTATTTATTACAAATGTGATGACACAAATTTTCTTATTTTCAACGATTTCTGGTACTGTTTCCGAAGCATATAATTTCGCTATTGTTGTAGCGACATTAGCATATTTAATCCCGTACCTTGTTTCTACCTTGTACCAGTTAAAATTAGTTATTACGGGAGAAACGTATGATATAATGCCTGGATCTCGAATAAAAGATGGGATCATTACTGCACTAGCGTTTTTATATTCCATTTGGGTTATTAAAACAGGAACTGCTGATTTAAAAACGTTCTTCTTAGGAATTGGGTTGTTTGTATTAGGCCTTATTCTTTATCCAATTTTAATGAAAGATTCACAAAAAAAATAATAAAAAAGAGAAGCTTTCCGCTTCTCTTTTTTTTATTAAAAGTCAGTTAATAACTCTTCTTTTAGTTCACCTACATCTAACGGTTTCGCATAATAAAAACCTTGTACAAAGTCGCAACCCATTGATTTTAATAAACTTTCTTGTTCTACCGTTTCTACCCCTTCAGCAACCACTAATAAATTTAAACTATGGGCAATTTCAATAACCGATTTTACAATCGTTCGCTCTGGCTGTGCGTGATCATAATGAAACTCACGAATAAAATTACGATCAATTTTCACAATATCCAGTGGTAGTTTTTTCAAATAATATAATGAGGAATACCCTGTTCCGAAATCGTCTAAAGCGATTAAAATCCCCATACTTCTTAATTCTTGTAATGTAGCAATAATATAATCAAAATGACGTACAGCTATACTTTCTGTTATTTCTAATATTAAACGATTTGGCGGAAACCCTGTTCGCTTCAATATACTACGAACAGATAAAATAAATCGTTTTTGCATCAATTGTTGTATTGATAAATTAACAGATAACTTCAGTCCCTCTTGATAATCTGGCAAAGTTTTAAACAATCGACATGACTTTTCTAGTACCCAGTCTCCTAGTTTTATAATAAGTCCACACTCTTCAGCTACAGGTATAAATTCACTTGGTGAAATAGGACCTTCTTCTGTATTACAGCGTACTAAAGCCTCAATACCAGTACATTTCTTTGTTTTTAAATCAATAATGGGCTGTAATGCCACTTTTAATTCTTCGTCATGAATTGCTTTTTGCAAAGCAAACTCTATTTTCATTCTACGATTTATTTTCGCACGTAATTCATCTGTAAAGAAGCACGCCCCATTTCTTCCTTGCTCTTTCGCACTATACATGGCTAAATCTGAATTTTTCAATAACGTTTCGACGTCTTTTCCATCTTGCGGATAAGAACAAAGCCCTAGACTGGCTGAAATGTATACTTCATGACCTTCAAGCATAAATGGTGCTTGAAAGCATGACAACACAGATGTCGCTAACTGCCTCATCCCATCTTGTGTATGTTTATTTGTTAATAGTACAAATTCATCTCCACCAAGCCTAGCCAGAACATCTTTATCTCCTAGTACGTAATGCAATCGTGAAGCGACTTCACTTAAAAGTAAATCTCCTATCATATGACCTAACGTATCATTCACTAATTTAAACCGATCTAAATCAAAGTAAATCATACCAAACTCTAGTTTCTCTGCAATCATCTTATTTACAGTCGTAATTAACTGTAAACGGTTTGGTAAACTTGTTAACGCATCGTGATAAGCAAGTTCCCTATAACGACTTTCGCTTAATCGTAATCTTTGCTCTGCTTCTTTCCTACTACTTATATCATTTCGAATTGCAATAAATTGATAGGGTTCTCCCTTTTCATTTAAAAATGGAACAATTGTTGTTTTAACCCAATAATACGTACCATCTTTTGCTTGATTTCGAATTTCCCCCGTCCAGACTTTTCCACTCAAAATACGCTTCCATAGGATTTGAAAAAATGCTTTCGGATGATATCCGGAATTTAAAATACGGTGATCTTTTCCTATTAACTCTTCTCTTTTATATTTTGAGATTTCACAAAATTTATCATTCACATATGTAATAAGACCATTTCGGTCTGTAATAGCAACAATTGAAGACTCATCTAATGCTAATTTTAAATCTTGCAATGAAGAGTCATATAATGCATGACCTCTTTGTTCTAGCATGCGCACCTCTCCTTGCTTCCTATCTGACTAAAACACAATTCGTTTCTCTTCATAGAAATAGAGATATTTCATTTTCTAACAATATGCCTTCACATAAAGTGAAACTTTAATCAGTGGGGTTTTGTCCATCCCCCACTGATTATTAGCCTTCACCAATCGGGCTTTTACGGGCAGTTATCTCCCACCTAACTTCCTCGCATTCACCGAATTTTGAGGTGGGAATCTTACTGCCCACAAATAGCGGGATAAATCACAAATTTTTTCTAAATAGGCCGATTAAAATAACATAATATTATTTATAAAAAAAAGCAATATAGTGCTGTTTTAATTATAGTAGAAGCTTCTCATCTCTCTGCTTATTTAAGCTTATTATACAGTATCCCCTTACATTTTTTGACTTTTTTAAGTGACAATTTCATCACTATTAGCCTCTGCTCCCTACTAACATTGCCTCACACCTAATCTCTTTTATTTCATGAAATGTTAAGATGTAAATCTAACTGCCGATACATAATGAAATAGAGATTAAAATACAAAATGCAACGATTCACGAATAATAATATAAAGTGAAACTTTAATCAGTGGGAGTTTTGTTCATCCCCCACTGATTATTATCCTTCACCAATCAGGATTTTACGGGTAGCAGGGCTTCCACCTGAATTTTGAGGTGAGAGTTTTACTGCCCACAAATAGCGGGATAAAATCAAAATTTGCATTTAATATACTGTATTACAATAACAAAATATTAACATATTTTCACCTTAATTTTGGAAGTATTTTATAAATAAATTATTAAACTAAAAAAAGAGGATATCCTCTTTTTTTAGTTTAATAATTTGGATACGGTATTTGCTGATAACCTGGGTATGGTGCCGGATATGGTGCTGGGTAAGTTACTGGATACGGCGCTGGGTAATATCCCCCACCACTAGCTGCACCTGTTAACGCTCCAGCTGTAAGTCCTCCTAATACTCCACCAGCAAAACTTCCTGGAAAGAATCCTCCGCCCCACGAGCCGCCGCCGTGATGGTGGTGATGATGATCATAATGATTGTGTCCACCATGGTGATGATGTCCTCCCCCACCATGATGATTACGATAATATCCTCCGTGATTTAGCATATAGTTCATTTCTCTTCCTCTCCTTTTCAATTTCCCTACTTTAATATGTGTTGTATGAATAGTAAGGATACTGTTCATAATCCGTATAGTATAGAGTATCTGAATAATATGGATAACCATATCCGCCATAACCAAACGCAGGACTAAGTAAAGCCCCTGCTACAAATCCAGGAAAGAATCCTCCGCCAAAAAATGGAGAATGTCCAAAACTCCCATGAAATCCGCCATGTCCGAAGCCTCCAACTGGACGACCATACATTTTATTCATCCCCTTTTCTATATAAAAATGTAATAATATACTGTATGTAGGACAAATGCGGAAAGCATGGGGAAAATGTCTATATTTTGTAAAAAAAACAAAACACTTTATAATAAGAATGTCAGATTACACCTTTTATATAAGAAGTCTATATTTAAGAAAGATTAGAGGAATTTTATAGAAATGAAGAAGCCTATCGTTCAATTATTATTAATATTTACAATCGTATCTATCGTTCTTTTCCTATTAAATACATCGGTTATTTCGTTATATACGTTTGTTGGTGCTCTATGGTCCATCACAATCGTAGGAATTTCATTCGTTATTTTTATCGAAAACCGGTCTCCTCAAAGCACCTTAGCGTGGTTTTTAGTATTAGCACTTCTTCCTGTTGTAGGTGTGCTTTTATACTCTATTTTCGGGCGTAGCCGTTGGAGAAGAAAAAAACATCTTCATCGTTCAGAAGAACAAAGAAAATTATTCCGTGAAATATTAGAAGGAAGACGACTAGAACTGTCTCTTACAGTTCCATTACATGAGCGTTCTATACATTTAACAGACGTAGTACAAAGATTTGGAGGCGGCCCTGCCGCAGATAGAACAACTACAACACTTTTAACAAACGGAGATCAAACATTTTCAGAAATTCTGCACGCTATTGAGCATGCAGAACACCATATACATATTCAATACTATATTTATAAAGCCGATGAGATTGGTACAAAAGTTCGGGATGCTTTAATAAAGAAGGCAAAATCCGGGGTTATTGTACGCTTCCTTTATGATGGACTCGGAAGTAACACGTTAAGAAGACGATTTTTACAGCCTATGAAAGAAGCTGGAATTGAAATTGTGGAATTTGATCCTATTTTTTCAGCTTGGTTACTTGAAACAGTCAATTATCGTAACCATCGTAAAATTGTTATTGTAGATGGAGAAATTGGATTTACTGGAGGACTCAACGTAGGTGACGAATATCTCGGTCGTTCAAAGAAATTTCCCGTTTGGCGTGATAGTCATTTAAAAATAGAAGGAAAAGCATTATATAAATTACAAGCAATCTTTCTAGAAGATTGGCTCTATGCCTCTAGTGGTTTAAGTAACTATTCTTGGGATCAATTTATGAATGTACAATACTTCCCTGGTAAAGAAATTTCGAATGCAGAAGGTGCTGTTCAAATTGTAGCAAGTGGACCAAGCTCAGATGATAAAAGTATTCGTAATACGTTACTAGCTGTTATGGGCTCTGCAAAAAAATCTATTTGGATCGCTACGCCATACTTTATTCCAGATCAAGAAACTTTAACATTATTGCGCTTAAGTGCAATATCCGGCATAGATGTACGCATTTTATATCCAGGTAAAAGTGATAGTATTATTAGTGATCAAGCATCTCAATCCTATTTCACTCCACTTTTAAAAGCTGGTGCTTCCATTTACAGTTATAAAGATGGTTTTATGCATGCGAAAATTGTACTCGTTGATGATAAGATCGCAACAATTGGAACAGCAAATATGGATGTACGTAGCTTTGAGTTAAATTATGAAATTATTAGTGTACTTTATGAATCAGAAACCGTTCATGATATTAAACATGATTTTGAAGAAGACTTTAAGCATTCCACTGAAATTAAATGGAACTCGTTCCAAAAAAGAAGTATCAAAAAACGAATATTAGAGTCTTTCATGCGACTCATTTCTCCTTTGCTATAAGCAATCAATATAATATTGATTGCTTTTTCTTTTACATTTCCCCTCTCTCCTTTTCTTTGCATACCATATTAAAACAAGTTATCATAAGATGTATTACTTTATGAAAATAATGTTAGGTGGGAAATACATGTTAGAACAATTTCATATACACGCTGATTTAAAACAACAGCTCTCAGCCATTCACGAAAAGAATACACAAGAAGCTGGCGAAAATGCACATTTAATTGGAAAGAAAATATATAAAGCATCTGATAACAGCATTATTGAAGATGCCATTACAGCACTTTTACTTGGTAAAAACATTCTATTAAAAGGGCCAACTGGTAGTGGTAAAACAGTACTAGCGGAAACTCTTTCTTCTTTATTCCAAAAACCAATGCATAGCATTAACTGTTCTGTCGACTTAGATGTAGAAGGTATTTTAGGATACAACACATTACAAACAAAAGAGGGTGCATCTGAAGTTACATTCGTTAACGGTCCTCTTATGAAGGCAATGAAGAACGGTCATTTCTTATATATTGATGAAATCAATATGGCAAAACCGGAAACATTACCACTTCTTCATGGTGCGTTAGATTATCGTAAAATGATTACAAACCCATTTACACAAGAAGTTGTATACGGTGATGACGAATATCGCGTAATTGCTGCGATTAATGAAGGTTATGTTGGGACAAGTGAACTAAACGAAGCGTTAAAAAACCGTTTCGTTATTATTGAAGTTCCTTACATTCAAGGTGATACCTTAAAAGAGCTATTACTATCTGAATCAAAATTAAATGATGTTGCAACAATTGAAAAGTTCGTTGCATTCGCAAGCGATCTTATGCCTTTAGCTCGTGATGGACGCGTAAGTGAAGAAGCAGCTAGTATTCGTGGCATTATCGATGCATGTGATTTAGGTGTATATATTCCTGTTATGCGTGCAATTGAACGTAGTATTATCGCAAAATTAAACGATGAAACAGAACAAATGACTGTCCGTGAATTAGCAGAAAGTTATTTCTTTGAGGGATAATTCATGAGACAAATTTTTAGTGACAAAAAAATTGATGCGTCGCTGTTTCTACAAATGGAAAACTTAATGTATGCTCTTCTAAAAGAAGACGATGCCTATCTTGAGTATGGCTATAAAGCATACTACGACGAAATTGAAAAAAAGGTTGTCATTAGTCACTTTTGGGATGATCGAAAAGAAGAGGATACAGTAATCGGATTAAAAAGCGAAGTGTTCTTAAAGGCACTTGGTAATAAACATTACTCGGACATGACTTTAATTCGTTCTTATGCGATTGAATTACAAGAATCGCCTCTAAAAAAGTTTTTAACACAATTATTTGTTCTATTAGAAGATTTACGTGTTGAGGAAATCGTCAAAAATTTACGTCCTGGCACAAAACATATTTTTAAACGCCGAAAAGAAATGTATCGCAATTACTTTGGCTCACAAAATGAAATAAATCGTGTTCGTAACTATCACGGTGACCGTCTATTTTGTCTATGCTATCTTTCATTAACGAGTGATAAATATGAAATGTTTAATAATGAATATTTCGAGCAAATTGAATCAATTTTGCATGAAACATTCCAAGCTCGTAATACGGAAGATATTATGTATATCGTTGAGAAAATTCGCTATCGCTTAGAAGGACTTCTTGAAAGTGATATGCTTAATAATTATTTCGGACATGCTCCGCTTTACTTATCTGTTATTGCAGATGAGAAAGACAGTCGCGCTGAAAAATTAGCAAATGATGATACGCAACTCATAGATGACGATGATAACAAAAACAAAATGGATGAAAGCTTCTCGACATGGCACCGTGAAAATAAAAACAATGAAAACGAGAACTTTTTACGCTTTGAATTAGAAAGCGGAACAAAAACAAATATGATGGGTGATACTGCTCGCGAATCAGAAGATGGCGATCAAGCACTTGGTTCTGTACAAGGTACTTCTCAAAAAAGTACACAATCCAACTTTGATGGTGCTGATACAGAAGAAGCAAGAGCGTCTCACGCTTCTAGTCAAAACGAAGGTGCATACGGTAAGTATAATGTCGGTGCCTCTCATACATTTAAAGAAGCTCGCAAATCAAATCCTGATGAGAAAAAAGATTATCAAGCCATCAAATCAGTCGTTAATAAAGATGTAAAAGAATTAAAGAAAATTATCGAAAAAACAATTGAAAATAAAACGAATGCAAACAGTGATAAATACTACGGAAGACTTCGTAAGAAATTCCTTCGTATTTATACTGAAAAGCAGCCGCGTATGTTTTATAAAAAAGGACAAGAATCTCAAGAATTAGACGTTGCATTCCAACTATTAGTGGACTGCTCTGGTTCTATGTATAACAAAATGGAAGAAACGAAGAAGAGTGTGGTCCTATTCCATGAAGCTTTAAAATCTTTAAAAATCCCGCACGCTATTAGCGGATTTTGGGAAGATGCTTCTAGTGCTAAACCTGAAGATAAACCGAATGTTATCCATGAAGTTGTTACGTATAAAAACTCAACGTTACCAAACGTCGGTCCAGAGATTATGCAACTTCGCGAAGAAGAAGATAACCGCGACGGGTATATTATTCGTATCGTTTCTGAAAAGCTTGCGAAAAGACCAGAAAAACATAAGTTCTTACTTGTCTTTACAGACGGTGAACCTTCTGCACTAGACTATCAACAAGACGGAATTTTAGATACGCACGAAGCAGTCAAACTTGCTCGTAAAAGTGGTATGGAAGTAATCGGCATCTTTATCGAAGAAGGCGAAGCGAAAGAAGCGACGTATCAACTAATGAAAAACATTTATAACCATCACTTCTTAGTTGCAAATCATGCTGAAGATTTACGCCTGAAGATTAAACCATTGTTGAAGAAACTATTACTGAAGACGATTGAATAGAAAAACAGGAGCCACAAGGCTCCTGTTTTTCTTCGTTAACTTACTTTGTTTCTGGTTGAAACTTGTATGGAATGGAAACTTCTAATAATAATTCGAACCCTCCATCGTAGTATGGGAATCGCTCATTCGCGATTTTTCTATCTACCCACTCGATTGCGGAAATTTCTCCTTCATCTTCTGCACGAAGTTCACCTGTTACTACATTTGCTCGGAATGTAAAAAATAATGCATGATGCCCTTTCTCTTCAAAAAACTTCTCATTTAATGCGACAAGTCCACTGAGTGCGGCAGTTAAACCTGTCTCTTCTTTCACTTCTCTTACTAGTGCTTGCTCTAATATTTCAACTTTTTCAACAGCCCCGCCCGGCAGTGACCAAACGTTTTGTTCTACATTATGTACCATTAATATTTTATCTTTTTCGCTATCGTATATTAGTGCATATACAACATCAACTCTTTGCATGTTGCTTTTCTCCCTTCATAAAATAAAAGAGCCAATTCCTAAGAATCGGCTCTTCCTATTAATTCGTCACTAACTCAGCTGCAAGCTTTTTTTTTAACTTAGCAAGCATGTCAGTTGTCATTTTGTCTAAATCATATTCTGCTTTAAAGCCCCACTCTTTCATTGCTGCAGTTGCATCAATAGAGTTTGGCCAGCTATCAGCGATTGTTTGACGAGCTGGGTCTACTGCGTAATCCATTGTAAAGTTCGGGATGTGTTTACGAATTGATGCTGCAATTTGCTCTGGTTCAAAGCTCATTGCTGTAATGTTAAATGCATTTCTATGAACTAGTTTATTTGGATCAGCTTCCATTAATGAAATGATCGCTTGTAAAGCATCTGGCATATACATCATATCCATGTATGTTCCTTCTGCAATGTATGAGGTGTATGCGCCTTTTTTAATCGCCTCATAATAAATTTCAACTGCATAGTCAGTTGTTCCGCCTCCTGGAGGAGCTACGTAAGAAATTAAGCCTGGGAAACGTACGCCGCGCGTATCAACGCCAAACTTTTGATGATAATAATCACATAGTAATTCTCCTGCTACTTTGTTTACCCCATACATTGTAGTAGGACGCTGAATTGTATCTTGTGGTGTATTATCTTTTGGCGTTGATGGACCAAATGCACCGATAGAACTTGGCGTGAAAAACTTACAGTTTAATTCACGTGCTGCTTCTAATGCATTTACAAGTCCGCCCATATTTAAATTCCAAGCAAATAACGGATTTTTTTCTGCAGTTGCTGAAAGTAAAGCCGCTAAATGAATAATTGTATCTACTTCATTACGCTTTGCAATATCATGTAATTTTTGTCCATCTGTTACATCTAACGTTTCAAATGGACCAGACGTTACCACTTCACTATCTGTTTCACGAATATCTGTTGCAATAACATTTGATGCGCCGTATACATCACGAAGTTTCATTACTAGTTCAGAACCAATTTGCCCTAAAGAACCGGTTACTAGAATTTTTTTCATTTTTCCCACTCCTCATTTGCAAGCTATTCACAAGATGTCGTTAATTAAATGATACCCATTTCTTTCCCTACTTTTTCATACTTACGAATTGCTTCATCTAGCATTTCTTTCGTATGAGCTGCTGTAGGCATATTACGAACACGTCCCATTCCTTTTGCTACGGTTGGGAATACGATAGATTTTGCGTATACGCCTTCTTCATTTAGACGTTTACTAAATTCTTGCGTTAATACTTCATCACCAATAATACAAGGTGTAATTGGTGTTTCACTTTCTCCAATGTTAAAGCCAAGTTCTTTTAACCCTTGTTTTAAATAGCGACCATTTTCCCATAAACGATCGTGTAACTCTGTGCTTTCCATTAAAATTTCAATTGATCTCATACAAGCAGCTGCATCAGCTGGTGTTAAAGCTGTTGAGAATAAGAATGGACGTGAACGCACTTTTAACCAATCGATTAAGTTTTGTTTCCCAGCTACATATCCACCAATTACCCCAATTGCTTTTGATAATGTACCAATTTGGAAATCAACTTTATCAGAAAGGCCGAAATGTTTTACAGTACCTGCACCTTTGCCAAGTACACCTGAACCGTGTGCATCATCTACATATGTCATTAAATCCAGCTCTTCTGCAATTTCAACAATCTCTGGTAATTTTGCAATATCTCCATCCATTGAGAAAACACCGTCTGTAATAACCATTAATTTATTATAAAGACCTGATTCTTTTGCCTCGATTGCTTTTTTACGTAAATCTTCCATATCAGAATGCTTATAAACGATGATTTTCGCTCTTGATAGACGACTACCATCAATAATAGATGCATGGTTTAATTCATCTGAAAGAATCGCATCATTTTTATCCATAACAGCTGAAATCGCTGCCATATTACAGTTAAATCCTGATTGATAAGCAATTGCTGCTTCTGTATGTTTAAACTTTGCAATTGTTTCTTCTAATTTAATATGCAAATCTAAAGTACCGTTAATTGTACGAACAGCTCCTGCTCCAACGCCGTACTTATGAATTGCACCAATTGCTGCTTCTTGTAAGCGATTATCAGTCGCTAATCCAAGATAGTTGTTTGAAGATAAGTTAATATATTCTTTTCCACTAATTGTAATAATCGGTCCATTTGGACTTTCAAGCGGATCAATTACGTTATAAAGCCCCTTTGATTTTAAATCCTCTAAATTTTCTTCTAAAAAGTTTGCAAGTGTTTTACTAGACATTGTGAAGCCTCCCATCGTTCATGTAAACGGATTATTGTCTTAATAGTTCTAATAATCCCTCTACTAGCTTAACACGTTTTCAGAATTTATTATAGAAAAATAGTTTAAAGAAACCGCTTACAATTTTAGATTATATACGATTCATTACAAGAAATCTATCATTTACTTTTCATATTTGATAGAATAAAAAAAATATTTAGGGAGGCTTCAAACATGGCATTTACAGAATCTGATGTATATAATAACGAGGCATTTTTTGAGCAATATATGAAACGAAGATACCGCGAAAATAGCCCCAATGAATCCATTGAAAAGCCAACATTCTTTCAGCTCATTGGTAATGTGCAAGGAAAGCAAATTCTCGATTTAGGTTGTGGTGACGCTAAGTTTGGTGTGGAATTATTAGCAAATGGTTGCCACTCTTACACTGGCATTGAAGGCTCTCAACTTATGTATGAAAAGGCTACAAAACAACTAGAAAATAAAAATGGCACCGTTCATTTTATAAACATCAAAGACTATGCCTATCCTCCTTCTACTTTTGATTTAGTAACATCTAGACTCGCCTTACATTATATTGAACATCTTCATATTATTTTTCAAAATGTATACCAAACGTTAAAAACAAACGGAACTTTTACCTTTAGCGTTCAACATCCCGTTATTACCTCTTCGTTTGAAAGCTTACAAACAAGTGGTAAAAGAACTAGCTGGCTCGTCGATGATTATTTCAAAACGGGAAAACGAGTTGAGCCGTGGATTGATCAAGAGGTTATTAAATATCATCGGACAACGGAAGAATATTTTACATTATTACAACAAGCCGGATTTACAATTACAAACTTAAAAGAAGCCACACCAAATCGAAACTGTTTTCAGGATAAAGTAGAATATGAACGTCGCTTACGTATTCCCCTTTTCCTACTATTTTCTTGCAAAAAATAACAAAAAAACGATGAATTACTCATCGTTTTTTTGTTATCTCATCGCCTGAACAGCTTCTTTACGTACACTTCTTCCTCTTCCATGCGGGATACAGAGCGGTGTTCCAAATAACGGATCAGCGCTTATTTGACACTCCATACGGAATACATCACGAACTAACTTTTGATCAACAACTTCTTCTGGTTTACCTTGCGCATATATTTGTTTATCCTGAATAGCTACAATGTTGTCTGCATAACGGCATGCCAAGTTCAAATCATGCAATACCATAACAATCGTTCTTTTCTCTGTTTCATTTAATTCGAATAATAAATCTAACACTTCAATTTGGTGAGTCATATCTAAATATGTAGTTGGCTCATCCAGTAAAATAATATCGGTATCTTGTGCAAGGGTCATTGCAATCCAAGCACGTTGACGTTGTCCACCTGAAAGAGCATGAACATCACGCTCAGCAAATTCTGTCATACCCGTTGCCGCAAGCGCTTTTTGTACCATTTCCTCATCTTTTTCTGACCATTGCTTCAGCCATGTTTGATATGGATAACGTCCTTGCTTAACAAGTTGTAATACCGTAAGTCCTTCCGGTGCTTGTGGCCCTTGCGGTAAAATCGCCATTTGACGAGCGATTTGCTTCGTTTGCATACTTTGAATCGCTTGATTATCTAACAAAATGTCACCGGTTGTTGGCTTTAATAATCTAGCTAGTGAACGTAATAAAGTTGATTTCCCACAACCGTTAGAACCGATGAAGATTGTAATTTCCCCTTTTGGAATTTCTAAATTCAGCTCATCAATAATAATCGTTTCACCATACGACAGCGTCAAGCGTTTCGTCTCCAATGCTTTTTGCATATTCATCTCCCTTTATGAATTCCGACTTTTATAAAGTAAATAAATAAAATAAGGTGCACCAATTGCTGATGTAAATACCCCTGCTGGAATTTCAAGTGGTGTGAAAATTGTGCGCCCAATTAAATCTGCAGCAAGTACTAGAATTGCACCAATAATCGCCGCAACTGGGAGCAATGCACCGTAGAAAGAGCCAACTAATCTTCGCGAAATATGAGGTGCCATTAAACCAACAAATCCAATTCCTCCTGCAAAGGCAACTGCCCCGCCAATTAAAGCTGTACTAAGTAACAACATAAATACACGCGACTTCGTTAAAGGAACACCAAGTCCCACTGCTATATCATCCCCTAGCTCTTGTGCATTTAAATGTCTCGCAGCGATAAATGATATTGTCGTTAAAATGAGAACCCACGGCGCAAGTACCATAACATTTTGCCATGAAGAACCGTAAACAGTACCTGTGATCCATACATTCGCTTGACTTGCTTGATAAATTGGTGCTAACAACATAAATAAAGTTGTTGCTGCTTTCGTTAATGCCCAAAATCCAACACCAATTAAAACGAGACTAATCGGTGATAATCCATCATTTTTCCAGGCAAATAAATATACAAAAAACGCTACAATTGTTGCCCCAGCAAAAGCTGCTAGCGGCATATAATGAATGCTTACTGTTAGCGCATTGTTTTTATCACTAAATATAGCTAAAAAGAGTACAACTGCTACACTTGCCCCGCCCGTAATTCCGATGATATCCGGAGAAGCAAGTGGATTTCGAACGAGCCCTTGTAAAATACAACCCGCTACAGCAAGTGCGATTCCTACAAGGATTGCAATTAAAATACGCGGCATACGAAACTTATTTACAACCATATTTGACATCGCATCGCCATTTCCGGTAATCGCTTGCCATACATCATAAGGAGCAATTTTCATATCTCCCATACCTGCACTGGCAAAAAATAATCCTATTAAAATAGCTAGTAAACTTAATAAGACTAGAACAGCTCGTTTATACATCAAAAACGAGAGCCCCTCTTTTCCTATACGAAACGGAATATACTTCTTCATTTGCTAAGCCCTCTCTTACGTGCAATATAAATAAAGAACGGTGCACCAATAAATGCTGTCATAACCCCTACTGGTACTTCTTGCGGCATAATGACATATCTTGCTGCTATATCAGCCAAGATTAGTAGTATTGCACCTAACAATCCGCTATAGGGTACTCTCCACCTGTGATCTACTCCAACAAGAGATCTTGCAAAATGCGGAGTAACGATACCGATAAATCCAATTGGACCAGCGACCGCAACTGAACCACCAGACAGCAGTACAATAATAAGTAGTACGAATGATTTCATTAAAATTATTCGTTGTCCAAGTCCTTTTGCAACGTCTTCCCCCATCATTAATGTATTTACTTTCCCTGCCATCATGAGAGATGCAATCCAGCCTATTAATAAATACGGGAATACAGATTGTAAAATCTCTAACTTTCTTCCTTGCACAGATCCGGCAAGCCAAAATAACACTTCTTCAAATGCTTTTTCATTTAAAACAAGTAACCCTTGTGTTAATGATGAAAACAAAGCACTTATCGCGACACCTGCTAACGTTAACTTAAGAGGCGTTGTCCCTTCTTTTCCTAAAGAACTAGAGGCAAATACAAGTACTGCAGCAACTGCTGCTCCTAAAAAGGCAATCCATGTGAAAGCTGATAATGATGTCACGGAAAAGAGTACAATTGCTACAACTATAAAGAACGCAGCGCCTGAATTTAATCCAATAAAATCTGGAGAAGCAAGCGGATTCTTTGTTAAAGTTTGCATCAAACAACCCGCAATGGCTAAACTAGCACCAACACTTGCTGCAATTAACGCCCTTGGTAGACGCACATTTTGAATAATAATATGCTCATTTGAACCATTAAAATGGAAAAAAGCATCTAAAGCTAATTTCCAACTCGTATTTGTATATCCGAAAATAATACTTCCCCAAATACAAATAACGACTGCAATGATTCCAACAAATAATCCAATCCATTTTGCTTGATTTGTTTTTAATAACATGCAGCGTTTCCCCTTCAATGTATAATGATACGTTGTTAGTTTATTTCAACTTAATTCGCATTGTCAACGATAATGAGAACTATTTTCAGTAATATATATTGACAATCAAAAGATAAAGGCTTAATATCATGCTTGCTATTGAAAAATATTCTCAACATGTAGGGGGTACATAATGAATTTCATGAAAAAGAAATCGTTTACAACATTTGTATTTTTACTAGCATTTTCACTTCTTTTAAGTGCTTGTGGAAAATCAAATAACAAAGAAGAATCAACAAAAGAAGATAATAAAAAAGAAATGATTACGGTTGAACACGCAATGGGTAAAACGGAAGTTCCGGCCAATCCAAAACGTGTAGTTATTTTAACTAATGAAGGAACTGAAGCTGTACTTGAATTAGGTGTGAAACCAGTTGGTGCTGTAAAGTCTTGGACTGGTGATCCGTGGTATCCACATATTAAGGACAAAATGAAAGATGTAAAAGTTGTTGGCGACGAAGGACAAGTTAACGTTGAAACGATTGCTTCTTTAAAACCAGATTTAATTATCGGTAACAAAATGCGTCACGAAAAAGTGTACGAGCAACTAAAAGCAATCGCACCTACTGTGTTCTCTGAAACATTACGCGGTGAATGGAAAGATAACTTCAAATTTTATGCGAAAGCATTAAATAAAGAAAAAGAAGGTCAAAAGGTTTTAGCTGATTACGAATCACGTATGAAAGATTTAAAAGGCAAACTTGGCGATAAAGTAAATCAAGAAATTTCTATGGTACGTTTTATGCCTGGTGATGTTCGTATTTATCATGGCGATACATTCTCTGGTGTTATTTTAAAAGAACTTGGATTTAAACGTCCTGGAGATCAAAACAAAGATGATTTCGCAGAACGCAACGTATCTAAAGAGCGTATTTCTGCAATGGATGGTGATGTATTATTCTACTTCACATTCGATAAAGGCAACGAGAAAAAAGGCTCTGAACTAGAAAAAGAATATATAAACGATCCTCTATTTAAAAATTTAAATGCAGTAAAGAATGGAAAAGCATACAAAGTTGACGACATTATTTGGAATACAGCTGGTGGTGTAATGGCCGCTAACTTACTACTAGATGATATTGAAAAACGCTTTGTTAAATAATTTTATTCTAACCAGCTCCCTCTTTTATGGAGCTGGTTTTTTCATTTCACTGAAGTGTCACATTATTTCATTTTGTATTTTTATTACCGATATGTTATATTATAAAAGTAAATATAGTTTATTTTCTCTATATCAGAATAAATATTCTAATCTAAATTTTCTGATTTATCACTATTTTACTTTCTTTTAGAATTCAATTACTACATTTGAAAACGCTTATTATCTTGTTTTCAGGGAAAAATACAATAACGGTTGAAGGAAAATAGATTTTTTTAGAAATTTTCTTGCTATTTCCATATAATTCTATTGACTTCTAAATATTTTGTGAATTAAAATAATTACATAAATATCCGTTATACAGGATTAGGGGGAAACAAACATGGATGCAGCTTTAAAATTAGACAAAGCTGGAGAGCAACAGTCACCAAAAAAACATCCACCAGGATTATATTTGTTGTTCTTTACAGAGGCATGGGAAAGATTTAGTTATTACGGAATGCGTGGCTTATTAGTTCTTTATTTAACAACGAGCTTAGTAAGTGGCGGTTTAGGCTTTGATAAAGCAGTTGCTGTACAGATTTACGGTCTTTTCACAATGTTTGTATATTTCACACCGATTATTGGTGGTTGGCTAACTGACCATTTCATTACGAAACGACACGCCATTACTATTGGCGGTATCATTATGGCGATTGGTAACTTCGTACTATTTTCAATGAACACGAAAACTGGACTATTTTTAGGATTAGGATTATTAGTTATCGGTAACGGATTCTTCAAACCAAATATTTCGACTTTATTAGGTCAATTATATAGCGACAACGATTCTCGTCGTGATAGTGCCTTCACTATCTTCTATATGGGAATTAACTTAGGAGCTCTTATCGCTCCATTCATTTGCGGTTATTTCACAGATTATAAATACGGTTTCTTAACAGCTTGTATCGGTATGATCATTGGACAGATTGCATTTAACTTATTAGCACCTCGTTACTTAGGATCAGCTGGAACAACTGTTGTCGGTAAAAAATCTAAAGAACAAAATGCAAAACCTATTGAGAAAAAACCTTTAACAACACAAGAGAAAAAGCGTACAACTGCAATTTTAATTTTAACTTGTTTCGTTGTATTCTTCTGGGCAGGATTTGAACAAGCTGGTAGTTCTTTAACACTTTACACAGATAAGTTCGTGGATCGTACAATTGGTGGATTTACAATTCCAACACCTTGGTTCCAATCTGTAAACCCACTATTCATTATCTTACTAGCATTACCAGTTTCTGCATTATGGATTAAACTTTCAAAAACAAAAAATGGTGATTTAAAAATTCCTACAAAAATGGCTTTTGGTATGATTTTACTAGGAATCGGGTACTTAGTTTTAACTTTAGCTGTTCTAAAAACTGGTAGCGATGAAGGTAACATTACAATGAAAGCAAACTTACTATTCATTGTATTCACTTACATGTTCCACACAATCGGTGAATTATTCTTATCACCAATCGGATTATCTATGGTAAGTGCAATCGCACCTCTTAAATTAGCATCTTTATTAATGGGTGTATGGTTAGCTGGTACTGGCTTTGCAAACTTATTAGCAGGACAATTAGCTGCTTTCACTCAATCTTTAGGATATTTAGAAGTATTCGCAAGCATCGGTGTTATCGTAATCGTGCTAGGATTAGTACTTCTTATGTTCTCTAAGAAAATTGCACATATGATGGAATAGTAAATAAAAAAGACGCTTCTACAATTAGAAGCGTCTTTTCTATTACATCTCTTCTAAAGCCGTGACATCCACGTGAACGCTCTCTCCTGGGTTGGATACGTCATACACTTGAGCACTACCCTTCTGCTCATCACAGCTCTCAATCCATACGGGGACTCCCTCGTATGTAACATCAATTCTACTTGAAGAAGATAATATCTGTTTCACACGTTTTACATCCATTATATTATTCCTCCTTTGGCTTACAACACTCCTTTCTATCTTTTCATATCCCTTCAGAATATATTCCGTCAATTTAGCACTTCAACCGATAGTTTGTTTCTTTCTAACGCGCTAATATATACGCTCTCAAATCTTCCTATTATTAGATCCTTTCCAAATAAAAAAAGACGTATATTTCACACGTCTTCTTTCCATAATATTCAAAAATTAAGAAAATAATGTTTTTACTACTTCACTTACTTTATCGTTATGAATTTGATAGTACACTTCTAACCCGCGTCTCTCAAAGCGTACTACTTTATTTTGTTTTAATTTCGTTAAATGCTGCGAAACAGTTGATTGCGGAATTTCTAATACCTCTTGTAATTGTGTTACATTACATGTTCCACGCTGCATCAGTTCCATTACTAAACGTAGACGCAATGGATGAGCTAATGCTCTTAACATCTGTACGTCTTCTTCTGAAATACGACAGTCAAATTGGTTTTGGTTCATAAAGTTCCCCTCATTTTCGTTTTTATTTTCTTTATTATTTATTTATATATCTGTTCTTATATTTCCTGTTACGACATAACTTTATCAACCTATAATGCTGAAAAATTTTTCCTCCTTTTATCAGCACACAGTTCAGGAAAAAATCCCTGCTGATTTTGAATATTATACTATATGATATAAAGAAAAAGCAAAACAAAGGGATAGTAATACTTTGCTTACAAATGTTGATTTATCAGCCTTTTTGTTATATTTTCACCTTACTGAAATGTACAGTAATGATATTGTAAAATACCGTCCATAATTGATAAACTTTCGTAAAGTAGTTGGAGCATACTTAACCTCTTTGTTACGTTAAAAGGAATTTTCAGTAAAAAGAGATGACGTTGTATTAAAAATTTGCTTCTTATTTTTTATTTGTATTGCAATCGACCGGACTGTTATTCAAAACTTCCTATTAAATAAATACACCTTTCCTCCCCCACTAGATCAAAGTACTTTGCATCAAATATCCTTTATACTCGATACAAAAGACCTCATCTAATATAAGCATGTGGGGACAATGACATATAAACAAGTAAAAGAATATGCAAATAAATTATACAGCGCACTCAAATTCATCTGAATGCGCTTTTTGTCTACTTTATGAACAAAGCTTTTCTTTTAACACTATTATGGAATAATTATACTTTTTTACGTTGACAATAGTGTTGAAGGAGAATATACTAAGCATGTAAGTTGATTGTGAATTATTTCACAAATAATGTGAATTTCTTCACATATAATAGATAGGAGTTGTCATTATTATGAGTACTTGGACACAAATTTATGACCCATTAAACAACATTTGGTTATCTGCACTAATCGCTGCACTCCCAATTTTTTGCTTCATTATTTGTTTAGTGGGATTCAAAATGAAAGGTTATATTGCTGGTCTCTATAGTGTAATTGTAGCTATTATTCTTGCAATATTTGTTTATAAAATGCCAGCAACTATGGCCGTAGCATCTGCGGGATTTGGTGTTTTATCTGGATTTTATCCAATTTGTACTATTGTTATCGCAGCCATTTTCCTTTACAAATTAACTGTTAAAACAGAACAATTCAATGTCATTCGTGATAGTATTTCAAGCATTACAAATGATCAACGTTTACAAGTATTATTAATTGCTTATTCTTTCGGTGCTTTCTTAGAAGGCGCGGCTGGTTTCGGTGTTCCAGTTGCTATTACAGCAGCATTACTTGTAGGTATGGGCTTTAATCCATTAAAGGCAGCCGGTATTTGCTTAGTAGCTAATATCGCTGGTGGTGCTATGGGTGCTATGGGTATTCCAGTTACAGTACCTGCACAATTAACTCAGCTTGATGCATTAACTGTCGGTCGTCAAACTGTTTACATTTTACCATTCATTAGCATTGTTTTACCTTTCTTACTTGTTTCAATGGTAGATGGAATTAAAGGTATTAAAGAAACTTGGCAAGGTATTCTTGTAAGTGGTGTTTCTTTCGCAATTACTCAGTTCCTTGTAACTTATTTCTTAGGTGCAGAACTTACTAATATTTTCGCAGCCGTTGTAAGTATGGTCTCTCTTGCATTATTCTTACGTGTGTGGCAACCAAAATCTTCTGCTAAAGAAGAAAAACAAGAAGAAAAAGAATCTCATACATTCAATCAAATTTTATATGCTTGGTCTCCATTCGTATTCTTAACTGCATTTGTAACAATCTTTAATTTAAAACCAATTAAAGCTTTATTTGCTCCGGATGGTCCATTGGCAAACTTAGTATTTAACATTCAATTCCCTGGTCTTCATAATGCGGTTATAAAAACTGCACCAATTACAAAGGCTGATACACCTTTCGCAGCTATTTTCAAACTAGATGTATTCTCTTCTACAACTACTGCGATTGTATTAGCAATTATCGTTTCACTTATCGTCTACCGCGTAAACGGCAAAATGATTAAAGAATTAATGATCGAAACAATAAAAGAATTAAAAGTTCCAGTATATACAATTTGTAGCGTTATCGCTTTAGCTTACGTAGAGAACTACTCTGGTATGTCATCTACACTTGGACTTGCATTCTCTTCTACAGGAAATGCATTCCCAGTTCTTTCTCCAATTTTAGGATGGATTGGCGTATTCATTACAGGTTCAGTCGTATCAAGTGGTTCATTATTCGCACCACTTCAAGCAGTAACTGCCGATCAGTTAAACCTCGTTCCATCTACTCTCGTTTCATTAAACGTAGTTGGTGGTACAATCGCAAAAATGGTTTCACCACAATCTGTAGCAGTTGCTTGTGCAGCAGTTGGACTAGTTGGTCAAGAATCTGCCTTATTTAAAACAGTGATGAAATATAGTTTAATCTTCTTAGCTATTATTAGCTTACTTCAACTTAACTCTGTATTTAATATCTTTTAAAATAAAACACCGATCCCTATATAAGGGGGATCGGTGTTTTATTTTATACTTTTTTATTTTTTAATAAAGATGCACCAGCAATTTCAGGATGCGTCATTTCGTATGGGTCCAAAATAATATCAAGCTCTTCTGCTGTAAGTACACCATGTTCTAAGCATAGCTCCCTAACAGACTTTCCTGTCGCGATTGCTTCACGTGCAATGCGAGAAGCTGCTTCATAACCAATATGAGGATTCACTGCTGTAATAACTCCAACACTTTTTTCAACATATTGCTTAAGCAACTCTTCATTCGCTGTAATTCCTTTAATACAATATTCACGGAATACACGGAATCCATTGTTCATAATACTGATGGATTGAATTAAATTAAATACTAATACCGGCTCCATTACATTTAACTCTAATTGTCCAGCTTCTGACGCTAAGCAAATTGTATGGTCATTTCCAATTACTTGGAAAGCAACTTGGTTAATTACTTCTGCCATAACTGGATTTACTTTACCCGGCATAATAGATGAACCTGGTTGACGAGCTGGTAATTGAATTTCCGCCAACCCAACACGTGGACCAGACGCCATAATACGAAGGTCATTTGCAATTTTAGACATATTCATCATACATACTTTTAGTGCTGCAGATACTTCTGTATACGCATCTGTATTTTGCGTCGCATCAACTAAGTGCTCTGCACCAACAAGAGGGAATCCGCTAAATGTTCGTAAATGTTTAACCACTTGTTCAATGTACATAGGGTTTGCATTTAATCCCGTACCGACAGCTGTCGCACCCATATTAACTTCGTATAAATGTTGACGAGACTGTTTAATTCTTTTTATATCACGCTCTAGCACTCTGCTATATGCTTCGAATTCTTGCCCCAGGCGAATTGGAACTGCATCTTGCAAATGTGTACGCCCCATTTTAATAACGTGATCAAACTCTTTTGCTTTATCATGAAAAGCAGAGTGAAGTTCTTCCATTGTAACAAGAAGTTCTTCTAGCATCATAAGAGTTGCAATATGAATCCCAGTTGGGAACGCATCATTTGTTGATTGGGCCATGTTCACATGAGTGTTTGGGCTAATTTTCGCATATTCACCTTTTTCGTATCCCATACGTTCTAACGCTCTATTAGCAATTACTTCATTAGTATTCATATTAATTGAAGTACCTGCCCCGCCCTGAATTGGGTCTACAATAAATTGATCATGGAACTTTCCATCCATAATCTCTTGTGCAGCTTCTGCAATTTCTTGTCCGATATCTTTAGCTAAGTAACCTGTATCTATATTCGCAAGCGCTGCCGCTTTTTTTACAATTGCCATTGCCGTAATGAGTGACGGATGAATGCGGTATCCTGTAATAGGAAAGTTTTCTACGGCGCGTAATGTTTGTACACCATAATAAGCTACACTCGGTACTTCCTTTTCACCTAAAAAATCTTTTTCTATACGTATATCCTTCGCTGCTATCATTTTTCATCACCTATACTTTTCATTCTAAATCCTTATCTAAAGAATTCGCCCTATAAAATACGAGTATCATTAAATGAATTCTTCAGTATCCACTTTCACTATATAGCACCTTTTTTGAAAGCGCAAACATTTATTTTTCTATATATACTTTTTATTAAAGTTTATATAATAGAAAATCCATTCATTCTTCTACTTTCTTTATTTCAACTCGCTTAATTTGATGCATATCCTTTTCAAGAACTTTAAAAGAAAAGCCGTGTTCCTCAATAATATCCCCCTCAGCAACGATCTGTTTTTGTACCATAATCCAACCACCAATTGTATCAACATCATCAGCGACCAAATGTATGCCAAATAAATCATTTACTTCGCTAATAAGCACTTTCCCCTCTACAATTTTACACACTTCACTTATATGTTCTATAGGTGGATTCTCATCTTCATCGTATTCATCTCGGATTTCTCCAACAATTTCTTCTAAAATATCTTCCAATGTAACAATCCCTGCTGTGCCACCATATTCATCATATAATACAGCTAATGGAATGCGCCTTCTTTGCATTTGCAATAGTAAATCATGGATTGGGATATTTTCTAACACTTCAATAACTGGACGTGTATATGGTGTAATCGAACACTCTTCATCTCGATTACCATCCATATAACGAATAAATAGGTCCTTTACATTAACCATCCCAATAATTTCATCTTTATCTTCACCAAATACTGGATATCTCGTATATTTTTCTTGTGCGATTACTTTAATATGTGTCTCAAACGGCTCATCTTCATATAAGCCAACAACTTCAGTACGAGGTACCATAATTTCCTTTGCTACCCTGTTATCAAATTCAAAGATGTTATTTACATATTTAAATTCAGTTTGATTAATCTCGCCACTCTCATAACTCTCAGACAAGATTAATCTTAGTTCCTCCTCAGAATGCGCAACTTCATGTTCAGAAGCCGGATGTAAACCAAATAAGCCTGTCACAAATCGTGCAGAGCCATTTAAAGCCCAAATAAATGGATACATAACTCGGTAAAAATAAATAATGGGCTTTGATAATAATAAGCTAACTTGCTCTGCTTTTTGGATTGCAAAAGTCTTTGGAGCAAGTTCACCAATTACAACATGTAAAAACGTAATAACTGCAAATGCAATAATAAATGAAACTGTACTTGCAATTGCAGGAGATAAATCCAATTTTAAAAACAGCGGTTCGAGTAAATGTTTAATCGTCGGTTCTCCTAACCACCCGAGCCCTAAAGCAGTAATCGTAATTCCTAACTGACATGCCGATAAATACTCATCTAAATTTGAAGTTACTTTTTTAGCTGCCAATGCGCCTCGTCTTTTTTCACTAACGAGTTGATCGATACGACTGCTACGTACCTTTATAATTGCAAACTCTACAGCTACAAAGAAACCTGTTAGCGCAATAAGAACTGCTACCATCAATAATTTTAAAATATCCACATATGTCCTTTAGCTTTTCTTAGCTAAAGTTACACCTCCTTTAAATAAAGAAGTTTCACTTTAGTTTCTTCATTTACTTGAAAGCAACCCTATATAAAATTCACCAATTTTCAGCCCTCATACAATTCTAATGGCAAACCGTCAGGATCTTGGAAAAAGACGAATTTTTTTCCCGTTATCTCGTCAACACGTATCAATTCCGTCTCAACATCGCATCGGTTTAAATGTTTAACAGCATCTTCTATATCAGTAACCGCAAAAGCTAAATGTCTAAGGCCAGTAGCCTCTGGAAAGCTTGCGCGGTCAGGCGGACTTGGAAATGAAAATAATTCAATTTGATACTCTCCTCCTACACATAAATCTAACTTATACGAATTTCGTTCCTTTCTATATACTTCATTCTTCACTTTGAAACCTAATATTCGTGTATAAAAATCCTTTGACACTTCATAATTTGAACAAATAATTGCAACGTGATGTATTCTACATATATTCATGATTCCTCTATTCCTCTCTTTACCAAACATGTATATTCTCACTTTAAATGAAAAACATATATATATCAGAATATCTCTTTTTAGGGGGCTTATTATGAAATTTATCACTTTTTTCGTTGGACTTATCGTTGTTTTTTTCCTTGCCTACATTGCTAGTAACAATAAAAAACATATTAAATTCAAACCAATTTTCATCATGCTTATTATACAGTTAATTTTAACCTATTTATTATTAAATACAGAAGTTGGCCTCATACTTATTACGATAATTTCCAACCTGTTTACGAGGCTACTTGAATATGCTGCCAGTGGTATAAACTTTGTATTTGGCGGTCTTGCAAATAAAGGGGAAATGCCATTTTTCCTTAACGTATTATTACCGATTGTCTTTATCTCCGTCTTAATTGGTATATTACAACATTTCAAAATACTACCATTCTTCATTCATTGGATTGGTTTCTTTCTCAGTAAAATAAACGGTCTTGGGAAATTAGAATCTTACAACGCCATTGCTTCCGCTATTGTCGGCCAATCAGAAGTTTTTATTACGGTAAAAAAACAATTAGCCCAAATTCCAAAACATAGACTATATACACTTTGCGCCTCTGCTATGTCAACAGTATCTATGTCCATTGTCGGTGCCTATATGACGATGATTGAACCAAAATATGTAGTAACCGCACTCGTTCTCAATTTATTTAGTGGTTTTATTATCGTACTCATTATTAATCCTTACGACGTTAACGATGATGAAGACATTTTGGAAATCAAAGGGGAAAAACAAAGTTTCTTTGAAATGCTTGGAGAATACATTCTTGATGGTTTTCGCGTAGCAATTGTCGTCGGTGCTATGCTCATTGGATTCGTCGCATTAATGAGTTGCATTAATGACCTATTCCTCATTATATTCGGCATTACTTTCCAACAACTAATAGGCTATGTATTCGCTCCTATTGCATTTCTGATCGGCGTACCAAGTTCTGAAATTGTCACAGCTGGTAGCATTATGGCAACAAAGCTTGTAACAAATGAATTTGTAGCAATGATGGATCTTAGTAAAATTTCCAACACTCTCTCTATCCGTACAGTTGGTATTATTTCTGTCTTCCTCGTTTCTTTTGCCAACTTTTCTTCCATTGGAATTATTTCCGGTGCGGTAAAAGGGTTAAACGAAGAACAAGGAAATGTTGTTGCCCGCTTCGGCCTAAAATTACTATACGGAGCTACTCTTGTTAGTATTTTATCTGCGATTATTGTAAGTATTATGCTTTAATTAGGTAAAATTTTATCATTTTCTTATCCCTGTCTTTTGTATACACTAACGAATAGATGTCTTATAAAGTGAAACTTTAATCAGAGGGGGCTATCCCCCACTGATTATTAGTTGAACCAATCGGGCAGTTATCTCCCACCTAACTTCCTTGCATTCGCTGGACTTTGAGGTGGGAGTTTTACTGCCCGTTAATGCGGGATAAATAATCAAGACATCTATTTTTTATACATGTACAATACCTTTTATTTAGCGTAAAATATTTTTTATGTGTTTTAATACACTTTTAGATGTATACACTTTGATTGTTTTAAAGGAGAAAAAATGATGAAATCCGACATTAACAACGAAACTCGAGCCAAAAAAGGACGTTCAAAGAAAAAGCGCCTACTTTGGTTCCTTCTTATTCCCTTACTTATTGTAGCAATGGGAGCAGGAGGCTATTCCTTCCATATATACAGTAAAGCAAAATCCGTCTTAAGCAACGCCTATTCTGAACTCGGCCGAGGAGATAAATCCAGCAAACGTGAAAAAGCTGTTAAACCTATGACTGATAATATTTCTGTCCTGATCATGGGTGTTGATGAAAGTGATATTAGGGAAAAAGGTTACGGAAAAGCGACTCGTACAGATGCATTACTACTTGCAACAATTAATAAAAATGATAAATCTGTTAAACTAGTCAGCATTCCACGTGATTCACGCGTCTACATTAAATCACGTGATAAATATGATAAAATTACACATGCACACGTATTCGGTGGTGTAGACAGCACAATTGATACAGTAGAAAAATTTTTAGATGTCCCAGTTGATTACTACGTAAAATTTAATTTCAAATCCTTTATCAAGATCGTTGATTCTCTAGGTGGTATAACTGTCGACGTTCCAGTTGAGTTCACAGAACAAAACAGTAGCGACGAAGCAGATGCAATTCACCTAAAAAAAGGGCGTCAACATTTAAATGGAGAAGAAGCACTTGCACTAGCTAGAACTCGCCATATTGACAGTGATTATATGCGCGGTCAACGACAACAACTTGTTTTAGAAGCTATTGCTGAAAAAGCACTATCTCTCAATTCCATTAATAAAATCGGAAGCCTATTAGATGCTGTCGATACAGACTTAAAAACAAATTTAACTTTTGATGATATGATGACTATTGCAAAAAATTCAATGGGTTCAAATTTAAAAATGGATAAATTGCAAGTGGAAGGTACTGATAAATATATAGGTGGTATTTATTATTACGTTCCAAACGAAAAAAGTGTTAATGATATATCGACAACACTTCAAGAACATCTCGGTGTTACGAATAAAAATGAGCATAAAAAATTATAATAAAAAGGCTGCTAGATTTTTCTAAGCAGCCTTTTTATTATAATTTTCAACATATTTCTCATGCATATTGTGACAAAAAGAGACAATTATTACAACGGTGTAACATTTTTTATAAAAACATTACACGCGTAGTGAAAATAATAGTATACTAGTACGTACATAATGTTATTTTCATCATTTTTATACAAAAAATGTAATACATATATTTATACAAATTTTTCTGGGGGGAAATAAATGAAGCTAAGCAAAATACTGATTGGTTCCGCTATTGCTGGTGGCATATTACTTTGTGTTGGTGGTGTTGGTGGATATCAATATGTATCCAAATTAAATAATCAACTAAATACAACTGCACTACCAAACACTACATTTGAAGGTATTTCTCTTGATGGAAAAAATAAAGCAGATATTCAAGCCATTGTTAATCAAAAGGTGAATGAATTAAATCAAAAATCTCTTAACTACGTATTCCAAAATGATAAACAAAATTACACATGGAAAGATTTAGGAGTAGATTATAAAGAGAAGGATATTGTCGACAATATCTTTAAAGAACAAGAAGGAAACGTAATGAATCGTTACAACATGCGTAAGCAAGCTGAAAAAGGTGAAGTAAAACGTGACTATAAATTAACACCACAATTAAATACAACAACTTATGAAACCTTTATAAAGGATAAATATAATGAAACATTAAAAAATCCTGTCAACGCCGAATTAAGTGTTGAAGGCTCTACAGTGAATATTAGCCAAAGTCAAAATGGGGAAAAAATTGATAAAGGACAATTAACCCCTTTAACAAATCAGGCTATTACTTCTGGCACATCCGATGTCGCATTACCAGTTACACCAATAAAACCTGAACGTTCTACAGAAGATATACAACAAATGGGGATTAAAGAAGTGATTGCTGAATACTCTACCCCAATGGCTGGCCGTAATGGAAATCAGTCCTATAACGTAAATAAGTCAGCTAATACTTTAAGTGGAGTTATTGTAGCACCTGATGAAACGTTTAGTTTTAATGGCCGTGTTGGCGTAACTGATGCTGCAAATGGCTATAAATCCGCAGCAGTATATTCACAAGGTAAAGTTATACAAAGTGCAGGCGGAGGTGTTTGCCAAGTAAGTAGTACTTTATATAGCGCAGCTTTAAGGGCAGATTTAGGAATTGTTTCTCGAAGCAATCATTCTCTGCCTGTAAATTATTTACCACTTGGGCAAGATGCAGCAGTGGCAGATTATGGTCCGGATTTAAAATTTAAAAACAATACAGGTAAGCATATTTACATTCAAGCATTTTCAAATGGTGGCAGTATTACTACACGTATTTTCGGTACAAATACTGGTAAAAATGTTGAAGTTTCTTCTCAAGTAATTAGTAATACTGGTGATAAAATAACAGCGGTTACGTATAAAAAAGTAACACAAAACGGTGAAGTAATATCAAATGGACAAATTTCAAAAAGCGTATATAAAAGTGCCCCAAAACAATGAGATAATATCAAACGGACAAATTTCAAAAAGCGTAAAGAAAAAGGCGTGATCTACTCACGCCTTTTTCTTTTGCAATAATAGTAAAAAAGTTTCAAGATGGTCTTTCGTTTCTTCTAAAGACCACATACGATTCCCTTGCTTCGCAGCTAATACGCACGCTTCTTCCCACGCGTTCTTTTTCTTCATATTTACTAATTCATCGCGTAATTTCAAAACAATTTCTTCGTCTTCTTGCTCTATAAACTCTTCCATCACACTTACTATTTCATCCTCATGAATACTTAACGTACAGTACGATTTAAGAAAGTATTGTAATGTTGGATACATATATACTCCCCCTTTATTTATCTGATGGATAAGAAGTAATAATCTTAAATCCTAGATCTCCTGATTTATCTCTCGCTAAAACAGTAACAGTCTTTACTAGTTTGTCTTTTACATTCATATTTTTCTTTATTACTGTTTTTCCAACTGGGAATGAATGAGTTGTATTCAATACAAGGCGAGCCTCTTTAGAGTTTTTCAACCAATCCTGAATTTCTTTATCATGTTGTTTTAAACTATCTTTCACAGCCTTTGTCGCTGTTTCCTTATCATAGTATGTACTTGCCGCTGAAACTTTATCTGTCTTCAAACGATTCTTCAAATCCTCTTCTGATTTGCCTACATGCCTTTCAATCGTATGACCATTTTTAGGTGGCCCTTCCATTTCATCTAAAATATTATCACTAATTTTTTCTACTGATGTAGAATGATCCTCTTTTGTTTTTTCTGTTTTTTGTTCTTTTCCTGCACATCCACTTAAAATCAGCATTAGTGCTAATAAACTACTTAGGAAAAGACTACTTAGTCGTTTCATCGTATCACCTCTTCCATGATTATTATCGTAACTCCACTAAAAGTCAATTTCACAAAGGAAAAATGCATACAATTTTAAAATCCCCCTTCATTTTGCTATATTTTCCAATCTTTTTCATCAAATCACTGTTTTCCACCTACCTTAAAATATACCCCCCTGTTTTTATTATTATTTCCCGGATGAAAACACCAATCATAACACTCCATAAACCCTTTAAATATAGGATTTATGGAGTGTTTTTTAAATAGAATAAATATACCCCTACTTTTATATACCCGATACCTATATAAGGTATACAAATCCCTTTCTATCAACTGTTTTCTACATTATGTAAATTTGCACTTGCCTATACAATGGAAATATGGTGTAATGCAAAAAAAGATAAAGGATTTTATAAAATGGCTGAAACAATTCAAAACTTCTTAACAGACTATTATTCAATCGCAATTCCACTTAGTATCTTAATCAACATCATCATCAGTCTTTTAGGTTTTATCCCTAGTATTTTTTTGACCGCCATTAATATACAGCTCTTCGGTGTAACAAATGGCACAATCATTTCGATCTCAGGTGAGGCATTAGGGGCTATTATCTCGTTTTATATTTATCGCATAGGCCTTCAAAAGTTCACTCACGATAAAGTAAATAAGTATCCAAAGGTAGAACGTCTTCTTTACGTAGAAGGCAGAGAGGCATTTCTACTCGTCCTATCTTTTCGTTTTATTCCTTTCATTCCGTCCAGTATCGTTACTTTATTTGCAGCTCTCGGCAAAATGTCATTACTCTCTTTCAGTATTGCCAGTACAATAGGGAAAGTACCAGCCTTATTGATTGAAGTATATTCTGCATATCATGTCATTAACGGAACAAATGAAGCGAAATGGATTATTACAATCGCAGGTTGTGTTGGATTATTTTATTTGTGGAAAAAATGGAGAAAAAAATAAAGAAGGAGCATAGGCTCCTTCTTTATTTTTTGAAGTATATTCTATTAATATATATCTCTTACGAATAGAAATATCTTAGTTTACACCAACAGCACTAAATGATTGCTTAACTGCTGCTACTTCTGCAGAGCTAGCACCATATAAATCAGCTGCTGCTTGCACTAAGCCAGCACGCGCTTGGCTAAATGTAGTAGATTGCGTGAAATACTGTGTATTTGCACGGTAGTAAATTGCACCTAATTTATCTTTGCCGATACCATTTACAGTTACACCAGAATGCGTACCGCCATTTGCTAATAAATAAGCTTGTTTGTTAATAATTCCGCTGTTTGTATGAACTCCACCGTTATCACTTGAACCAGTGTAACGCTTAGAATAATGGTCTGGGTCACCATACTTTGCAGGATCACTCATAGAACGAAGTGCATCTCCCGCTTTACCAGGTGTATAAATATCTTCACCAATCTCCCAATCTGGGTTACGGTTATCATAATACTCTACTAACGTACCAAAAATATCAGAAACTGCTTCATTTAACGCTCCTGATTCATTTTGATAAATTAAATCTGAACTGTTTTCCGTAACAGCATGTGTTAATTCATGGCCAATTACATCAATGCCACCAGATAACGAAGTAAATGTTACACCATCACCATCTCCGTAGACCATTTGTGAGCCGTTCCAGAACGCATTATTATATTTACTTCCATAATGAACTGTTGATTTTAATGGTGCTCCCGCATCATTAATAGAATTTCGGTTAAATGTAGCTTTATAGTAATCATATGTTCTGCCTGCATAGTAATGAGCATCAACTGCCGCTGCATCATATGCTGCATTGAAAACATTATCTGCATCTGCCCATAATGTTCCTGGTAACGTCGAACGATTTTTCGCATCATATGTGAAAATCGTTGCTCCGCGCGTATTATCCTGTAAGTAGTAAGATGATCCAGATAACGTTGTATTAAGCGATTTCGTATCTCCTAATACACCTTTACCAGTTCCCACTTTATTCGTTCCTGTTACAGGCTTTACAACCGCTTTCGCTTCCTGTTTAGGAGCATCTTGCTTAACTGGTGACTTATCATCATTCGTTACATGATCAAGTTTATTATATTTATTTAACACTTTACCGCTTTCCGCTTCAATGAAATAGTAATAGTTTCCTGGATTTGGCTCTAAGAAGTTTAAATTCACAACATATGCATATGTTGTTTCTTCACCATTTTGATATACATATAAATCCGCTTTTGGATCCACCTCATATTTAGGTGTTACCCCTAAATCTTGTTGCGCGATTTCAATTGCTTTTGCGCCTTCAATCTTATTTTTGTTTTTCAACTTTTCCTTCTTGTCTAAATCAGGCGCAACTGTTCCAGACAGTACTTTTAAAGAACCATCTTTACTTACGTGAGCTACTTGAGTAGACCCCCATACAGGTACTCCCTCGTAAACTTGTTGCATACGTACTACTGTTGAATCAGTTACAGCATCTTTTTTCACTTGTTTCACTTTGAAAGAATCTTGGGCACTCTTTTCTCCTAACTTATAATCACCTTTTGCCGCGTTTAAGTAATCAAACACAACAGATTCCGCTTTCTTACCAGTCGCTCCAGTTAGATCACCAGAAATAAACTCAGGTGACTGTACCGTCTCATTGTACTTCTTTGTAGAGAGCACATTTTTAGAATCCGCAAATGCAGAGCCTGTCCCTCCAAATGTAGTAACTGCCATTCCTGTCGCTAACACTAACGCTAAACTCTTCCTTTTCATATAACCTTCCCCCTAATAAAAAATTTTTGAAAAAGAGTAATTTCATATTAGCATTATGTTTCCACTATTAATATACTAAAAATTCAAATAATTTTTTTCTCAAGTTTTGTAGAATTTTAGGGAACAAATAATGAGAAACCCCTTTCCGTTTGGAAAGGGGTTTTTCATTATCATACATTTACAGTTTGTGATACACTAGCATCTAATCCATAAGTATCCGGCTTACTCGTATACTGTACTCCGCCGACAATTGTAAGTACTACTACAACTGCTAAAATTCCAGCTAATGCTTTTTTCATTTTTCATCCTCCTTATGCTTTTCTAACATTTCAATAACTAGCTTATAATAGTGATTACTTTGCTCAAAGTTTAGTAACTTCGAAAAATATTCCGCAAGCTCCACATATACTTTCTTCAGTTCTATTTTATTACCTGCTGATTTATAAAACGGAATAGCTTCTAATTCTAGAAATTGTTTATACTCTCGCGCCTCTTCAAAATACTTATTTCGAAGCATAAGCAGTAAATACAATTTTGTATTAAATCTCTCTTCACGTTTAGCAGCGCCAATACCTTTCTCAATCCATTCTCTTGCTTCTTCAAACTGCTCTAATTTAATACACGCTAATGCCATTTCATATAATGTGTCTATATAATTTAAATCTATTTGTTTTTGAAGTTGTAAACTCTCTAAATAATAATCTTTCGCTTGATTATATGTTTTCTTTTTATAGTATATATTCCCAATATTACTTAAAGTAATAGCCATTAGAACGTCTTTATCTGCAAAAGCCCCTGATTCCCTCAGTATACTCTCATACATTTCTAAAGCTTCTTCATATTGCCCTTGTTCCGCATAACTTAATGCAATAAGAATTTGACAGTTTATCACGTTCCTAAATTTATACTCATTTCTAAATGCCTCTAGTGCAATATTTGCAAAATGCAACGTAAGATGTTGGATTTCCAAATGACTATAAGTAAGAGCGATATTATAATAAATTCCTGTCTCATGATATCCTAGCTCTTTTGCCATGATTTCTGTCTCTAACAAATAACTTAATCCCTTTTTCCACTTATATTGTAAACAGCATAATAATCCTTTACTATACGTATACAACAACTTCTGAAAAGGTGAGAATTTCTTATATGCCTTCTTAAGTTTCTCCAACTCTTCTGCAATCGTCAGCAAGTCCCTTTTTATCATTAAATAACGTATATTAAGTAGTTTATAATAATTTATAATTTCAAAATCTAAAACATGTTGCATATCTTCTTGTAATTCATTATATATACGTTCAACCTGTGCCTTGTCCAAACGGATTAATGCATTCAACCACTCGTCCAACTTCACCTTCACATCTTCTTCTACATCTCTCAAATCCGTCACAGCAATTTCTAGTCTTGTGCAGAGCAATTGTAGAATTTCTTCTGATGCTTCAATCTTTCCATTTTCGATCTTACTTAAGTATGAGACAGAACAAATGCCCTGACATAATTCTTCTTGTGTCATTTTTTGCTGTAGCCGTTTATAAAAGACTTGCTTGCCTATTTTTTCTAATGTTTGTTGCATTGTCCTCCTCCATTCTCATTACCCCCATTACTCTAATAATACATAAAATCTAAAGAAATATAAATTGATAAATGTAAATTTTCTAAAAAATATGCATTATTTCATTTTTTTCTCTCTTGACTTCAATCCCCTATTACTTCTTTGCTACGAAAGGGGAAAAATTGGTATACTATAACCAAATTACGGAGGTGTTTTCGCAATGAATCATTATAAAGACGATAGTTACGCCTTACATACAGATTTATATCAAATCAACATGGCTTATACATATTGGAAAGATGGTATTCATACTCGCCGTTCTGTTTTTGATCTATACTTTCGAAAGCTTCCGTTTGAAAACGGCTATGCTGTTTTTGCTGGGCTTGAAAAAATTGTAGAGTACATAGAAAATTTCAGCTTTACCGAAAGTGATCTCGCTTATTTAGCCGAGCTGCAATTTGAAGAAGACTTCCTTCATTATTTACAAAATATGAAGTTCACTGGAATAATTCGTAGTATGCAAGAAGGCGAAGTTGTTTTTAATAATGAGCCTTTATTACGTGTCGATGCACCACTTGGCGAGGCACAAATAATTGAAACCGCCCTCTTAAATATTGTAAATTACCAAACATTAATTGCTACAAAAGCTGCACGTATGAAGCACGCTGCAAATAATGATGAACTTTTAGAGTTTGGTACAAGACGTGCTCATGAGTTTGATGCTGCCCTTTGGGGAACACGAGCTGCTTTCATTGGCGGTTTCTCTTCTACAAGTAACGTTCGGGCAGGGAAACGCTTTGGCATCCCTGTAGCCGGCACACATGCCCACTCTTTCGTTCAAGCATATCGTGATGAATATGTTGCGTTTAAAAAATATGCTGAAACACATAAAAAATGCGTATTTCTCGTCGATACATACGACACTTTGAAATCTGGTGTTCCAAATGCGATTCGTGTCGCAAAAGAATTCGGGGATCGTATCAATTTTTATGGCATTCGCCTGGATAGTGGTGATATGGCATATTTATCAAAGGAAGCAAGAAAACAACTTGATGAAGCTGGATTTACAAACACAAAAATTATCGCTTCTAGCGATTTAGATGAATATACGATTATGCATTTGAAATCTCAAGGGGCAAAGATTGATGTATGGGGTGTTGGCACAAAGCTGATTACAGCCTTTGAGCAACCAGCATTAGGGGCTGTTTACAAACTAGTCGCTATTGAAGATACTGACGGAAAATTAAATGATACAATTAAAATTTCATCTAACCCTGAAAAAATTACCACTCCAGGACTTAAACGAATTTATCGTATTATTAACCGTGTTAACGATCATACAGAAGGCGATTATATTGCGTTAGAGTCAGAAGAACCTGGAAAAGAAGAACGTTTAAAAATGTTCCATCCTGTTCACACATATATAAGTAAATTCGTAACAAACTTTGAAGCACGCGAACTGCATCAAGATATTTTCGTTAACGGTAAAAGAACGTATGAATTACCCAATATATTAGATATCCAAAAATATAACGAACGCAGCCTCTCACTATTTTGGGAAGAGTATATGCGAACTTTAAACCCTGAAGAGTACCCTGTCGATTTAAGCCAAGAATGTTGGGATCATAAAATGAATTATATTCAAACTGTTCGAGAAAAGGTTGCGAAAAATATACAAAAATAAACAGAGAAGTTTCTCCTTCTCTGTTTTTTTCAATATTACGTTACCAACAGTCATCCTCAATAACACAGTAAAATAATAAAAATAAGAGAGGGCGTAATCGCGCCCTCTCTTATTTTTATAAATCTTTCACTCTCAGTACACGCATTGCATTTAAAACTGCAAGTAGCGTCACACCAACATCTGAGAAGACTGCTTCCCACATTGTTGCAATACCAAAGGCGCCGAGTAATAACACTAACCCTTTTACCCCTAATGCAAATATAATATTTTGCCATACGATGCTACGTGTACGTTTTGCAATTTTTACTGCTGTCACAATTTTTGAAGGCTCATCAGTCATAATAACGATGTCAGCAGCTTCAATTGCTGCATCTGACCCTAAACCGCCCATCGCAATACCAACGTCCGCCCTTGCTAGTACTGGCGTATCATTAATACCATCACCGACAAATGCAATCTTTTCTTTACCGCGTTTTGCTGCATCAATTTTTTCGATTTCTTCTACTTTTTGGTGTGGTAATAATTCGGCATGAACTTCATCTAAACCTAATTCTTTACCAACAGCTTCACCAACTGATTTTGCATCACCAGTTAACATGACTGTTTTCTTAATACCCAGTTCTTTTAACTTTTGAATTGCTT
The DNA here is from genome assembly GCF_042136375.2 of Bacillus altaicus. Taxonomy (NCBI): domain Bacteria; kingdom Bacillati; phylum Bacillota; class Bacilli; order Caryophanales; family Bacillaceae; genus Bacillus; species Bacillus altaicus. Next base: position 4,816,694 of record NZ_CM143394.1, read on the forward strand.
GTTTTGAATCCTCTTTTACCTCATCAGAGATAACAATATAACCTGCATATTTACCATCTACAGCAACATGAACTAGTGTACCTACTGTATTTGGTTGCTTAAATGTAATGTTTTCTTTTCTCATTAATTTAGCATTACCTGCGAAAATTTCTTTTCCTTGTACTTTTACAACCGTACCATGACCAGAAATTTCACTATAGTCTTCAATAGTATTTTCATCGATTGATTTTCCATATGCATTTCGAATAGATTGTGCAATCGGATGATTTGAATATACTTCTGCAAACGCTGCATATTCTAATAGCTCTTCTGCTGTAATACCTTCACTAGGCTCCATCTTCGTAACTTTAAAGACACCTTTTGTTAATGTTCCTGTTTTATCAAAAACGATATATTTCACATCATTCAATGCTTCTAAATAGTTACTTCCTTTTACTAAAATACCACTTTTAGATGCCCCACCAATACCGCCAAAGAATCCAAGAGGAATCGATACAACGAGCGCACATGGACAAGAGATTACTAAGAACACTAAAGCTCTATAAATCCAATCGGAGAATGTAGCACCCTCTAAAATAAGTGGTGGAATAAATGCCATTATTGCTGCTGTTATAACTACAACAGGAGTATAATAACGTGCAAACTTCGTAATAAAGTTTTCTGTTGGCGCTTTTTTGCTACTTGCATTTTGTACTAAGTCTAAAATTTTCGATACAGTCGATTCACCGAACTCTTTTGTAACTTCAACAGTTAATACACCATTTTGGTTTACAAAACCACTTAATACGTCATTACCAACTTCTACTTCTCGCGGTACAGACTCACCTGTTAACGCTGAAGTATCCATCATTGATGTTCCCTCAATTACTTTCCCGTCTAACGGTACTTTTTCACCTGGTTTTACGATAATATACTCACCAATTTGCACATCTTCTGGTGATACTTGTTTCGTTTCGTTTCCAACTTTCACATTCGCATAGTCAGGACGAATATCCATTAATGACGTAATTGATTTTCGAGAACGATTTACTGCAATACTTTGGAACAGTTCCCCCACTTGATAAAATAGCATAACTGCTACCGCTTCTGGATATTGTTGAATCGCGAAAGCTCCTAAAGTTGCAATTGCCATTAAAAAGTTTTCATCGAATACTTGGCCGCGAGTTATGTTTCTTACCGCTCTCCAAACGATATCTCCACCTATTAATAAATACGCAAGGACGAATAATGGAATTGTTATCATTTGCGGTAATCCGGCTAATGCAGCAATTCCTGTCAAAATTCCACCGACTACTAATCGTCCTATCATCTTTTTCACATTTCCATCACCATGATCATGGCCGTGGTCGTGTCCCTTTTCCTCTTCACGAACAACTTTTACATCCGGCTCTAACTTTTGAACAATATTTTTTATATTTTGCACAGTCGATTCAAGTTCTCTTTTATTCGCAACTTCTACTCGTAATTTCTTTGATACGAAATCAACAGTCGCTTCTGAAACGGTTGGCATTTCTTTTACCTTATTTTCAATCTTCATTGCACAATTTGCACAATCTAAGCCTTCTAATACAAATACTTCTTTTATTGATTTTGTTTTTTGTTCTTCTTGCACTTTAATATGCGGCTCTAATTTTGTAACAAGTTGCTTCGCTTCCGTAACAACTTGATTTTCTTTATTTTGCGGTGTTTCTAAAAGCATCGTTTTTGTTGCAAAGTTTACGGAACAAGACGTTACTCCTTCTATATTCCCAACACCTTTTTCAATTTTCATTGCACAATTTGCACAATCTAAACCTTCTAGCATAAGTTTCTTTTTCACTAATGCTTCTGCCATCGTTCTCCCTCCTCGCTTTTTTATTCTTCCTCATTTACGTGTTCAAATGCTTGCTCGAAGATATGAATTACGTGTTGATCAGCTAATGAATAATAAACTACCTTTCCTTCTTTACGGTTCTTTACAAGCTTTGCTTGCTTTAATACACGAAGCTGATGTGAGATTGAAGATTGCGTCATTCCTAATAAATAAGCTAAATCACAAACACACATTTCAGCTTCAAATAATGCATGCAATATTCTCGTACGTGTACGGTCACCTAATACTTTAAATAATTCTGCTACTTTACTTAAACTTTCATCAGTCGGAATTGTTTGTTTTACTTGATCCACGATTTCCTCGTGAATTACCGTTTGAGAACATGCTTCCTGTTGCGTTTCTACTTTATTTTCAGCCATCACAGCTCACCTCTTCATTTGAACATATGAACAATTATTCATATGTCTTATACCTTTATTATATGAGCGTCCATTCATATGTGTCAATGAATTTCCATACATTTTTTTGAACATTTCGTTCACACTTCAAAATAAACATATAAATATTCTCAGCATCTATCATGCTCTTCATACAAAAAGGATGCACGAAAGCTATCGTGCATCCCTTCTTATTTATTAATTTTCACTGCATCCACAATTAATGAAGCAAATCCTAATTTACCATCTTCATTTCTATGGTCAAAGCGCTTCGAGCGATAAATAAAACCTCCTTGCTCATTCCAATCATTATAATGAAATTCTCCATTTTCATCGCAATACTCTAGCAACTTTACTTGAAAACCCGCTGCTTCAAACATAGATACAATCGTTTTATAGTTATGTACAATTTTATGACTTGCAGCCGGATGATCTAACGGGCCAGGTCCTCCCACTTGCACACCACGCTGATATTCTTCATTGGGGAAACATGCATCCGGCACTGCACACCGAATATAACCATCATCTTGTAAAAACTCATAGCATATTTTAGCTGCTTCTATACCTTCTTCATACGATAAATGCTCCCATACGTGCTCAGCCAAAATTACTGATAAAGAATTAGTCTGAAATTTATTAATCCACGTTTCTCTTTTTAATAAATTTAATTGTTCTTCATTTGTATGTAACCAACCTGGGTTATTATTATATCCCTCTGCTCCAACGACAACTTTCGTCTCCATCTTTCCACCCCTTTTTCATATTCCGACATCAAAGTTCGACAAAATAACATTGCCCCCCTTTATTTCCCCAAAAGAAAAAGCCTTGCGCGCTCCCTAGACGCACAAGGCTTACTATCTTATATCCCTTTAATTAGCTTTTTCTAAACTATCTTGCGAACTTCCATCTTCTTTTAGATGACTGTGCTTTTTCGAATATACAAAGTATACAACTACTCCAATTGCCAACCAAACACCGAAGTATATCCATGTTTTTAACGGTAGATTTACCATTAAGAATAGACAGCATGCAACTGAAATAATCGGTAAGATTGGTACAAGTGGTACCATAAATCCGCGTTGTAATTTCGGATGCGTTTTACGAAGAATGATGACAGTTACACCAACCATCGCGAATGTTAATAACGCTCCAATATTCGCTAAATTTGACAATTCTTTTAAATCGATAAATCCAGCAATTACAGCACTACCAATTCCTGTTAACCAAACTGAAAATGTTGGTGCTTCTGTCTTCTTGTTAATTTTCGCAAAAGATTTTGGCAATAAACCGTCACGGCTCATCGCGAAGAATACACGTGTCGTAGCATAGATGTATGCGAAAATTACAGCCATAATACCAATTACAGCTCCAATAGCAATTACACCAGCCACTTTATCTTGTCCTACAACTTCTAGTACATAGGCCATCGCTTCAGGTACATCTAATTCCTTGTAAGAAACCATACCTGTCATAACGAGACAAACTACAACATAAATGATTGTACAAATGACTAATGAAGCAATAATACCAATCGGTAGATCACGTTGCGGATTTTTTACTTCTTCAGCAGAAGTTGCTAATGCATCAAATCCTAAGAAAGCGAAGAATACTGCTGCTCCTCCGGCAAAGACTCCACTTAAGCCGTACGGTGCAAATGGTATCCAGTTTTCTGGTTTCACGTAGAATACACCAACTGCAATGAATAAAACAACAATACCAATTTTAATTAATACCATTATGTTATTCACACGCTTACTTTCTTTCGTACCTCGTGATAATAACCAAGTTATCACCAACGTAACGATAACTGCGGGTAAGTTCACCATACCACCTTGCGATGGAATCGTTAACAACGCTTTTGGAATTTCAAGTCCCAATCCACTCACTAAATTATTGAAATAACCTGTCCATCCGCCAGCTACTGCGGCAGTCGTTACGACATATACGGATAGCAATGTCCATCCCATTAAATGGGCAACAAACTCACCAATTGTTGCATATGAATATGTGTACACACTACCTGAAACAGGAAGTGCAGATGCAACCTCTGCATAACATAAAGCTGCAAATCCACAAACAATTGCTGCAATCATGAATGAAAAAATAACTGCTGGACCAGCATCTCTTGCTGCTACTAATCCGGTTAATACTAGAACTCCTGTACCAATTATCGCACCAATCCCTAGCATTGTTAGGTCAAATGCCCCTAGCGTTTTCGTCAAAGTTTTACTTTTACTTTCCCCTAACAATTGCGTAACGGATTTCTTTTTGAATAGGTTGGCCACGATGAATGCCCCCTTTTACTAAGAAGAGCTAAGAGGTATTATCTCTTAGCTCTTATCATGTTGTATTATATATTGTTCGATTTTTTTTGTATAATGCTGCTATTAGCAAGATACTGTTTCTGCTTCTAATAATTCTTTTGCACCTTTGTACTCTACACCGTGAGCTTCTGCAACTGCTTCGAATGTTACATAGCCTTCTAATGTATTAATACCTTTTAATAATGCAGTGTTGCCTAGGCAAGCTTCTTTGTAGCCTTTGTTAGCAATTTGTACTGCATATGGTACTGTTACGTTTGTTAATGCAAGAGTTGATGTACGTGGAACCGCACCTGGCATGTTTGCAACTGCATAATGCACAACGCCGTGTTTTTCATAAGTTGGGTTATCATGAGTTGTAATACGGTCAGTTGTTTCGAAAATACCACCTTGGTCAATCGCGATATCTACAACAACAGAACCTTGTTCCATTGATTTAATCATTTCTTCTGTTACAAGTTTTGGCGCTTTTGCACCTGGGATTAATACTGCACCGATTACAAGATCAGATTCTTTTACAGCTTCTGCAATGTTGTACGGGTTAGACATTAAAGTTTTTACTTGGTTTCCGAAAATGTCATCTAATTGACGAAGACGTTCTGCACTTAAGTCGATGATTGTTACATCCGCACCTAGTCCAACTGCAATTTTAGCAGCATTTGTACCAGCTTGTCCACCACCGATAATTGTTACTTTACCACGTTTAACTCCTGGAACACCTGCAAGTAAGATACCTTTACCGCCTTTGTTTTTCTCAAGGAATTGTGCACCGATTTGTGCAGCCATACGACCAGCTACTTCACTCATAGGTGCAAGTAATGGTAATGAACGGTTTTCTAATTGTACTGTTTCATATGCGATAGCAACAACTTTCTTTTCAATTAACGCTTTTGTTAATTCTGGCTCTGGAGCTAAGTGTAAGTATGTGAATAAGATTAAACCTTCACTGAAGTGTTTGTATTCGCTTTCAACTGGCTCCTTAACTTTCATAACCATTTCCATGTTCCAAGCTTCTTCAGCTGTATCAACAATTTTTGCTCCCGCTTCAACATACTGAGCATCTGTGAAACCAGATCCTACACCTGCATCCTTTTGAATGAATACTTCGTGATTGTTACGAATTAAATGTACAACACCTGCTGGTGTCATTGCCACACGGTTTTCGTTGTTTTTAATTTCTGCTGGTACCCCAATACGCATAATGAAATGCCCCCTTATAATTAACAGAAAAAAGGAATTCTTTTTTCTTTTTTAAATAATTAATAACTTATGTCCTTATTCTAGCATAACTTAAAAGTTATGAAAACGCTAACATACTATTTTTTTAAAGTTTATATATTTAGAATAGTGTAAATATACTAAACATTGATTCTGTTGGGTTCTTCGTACTATTTCATCATCTATCACTCTATTTCCATTATATCCATTCAAAATACATAGTGATTATTTATTATTCGACAATAATGTAACAATACAAAAAACTAAGCACTGACGTATACATATACACTTATTACTTTGTACAATACTTTAGAAATATATTCTTTTCATAAAAAAACAGCTACTAGCATTTAGCCAGCAGCTGGATAGATCATAAATAACTTTGAAAATAAATCTTCTGTCGTTTCAGTAATTTTATCAAACATATCACTTTCACGATCTTCTTGCTCTTTTAACATCTTAATTGTTTCACGTGCGTCTTCAGGGTAATCGGTAATGATACCATCCACGTTTAACTTATAATATGCCTTTAAACTTTCCATATCATTTACTGTCCATACGTAAATTGGTTTATTTAGCTTTCGCGCTTCTTTTACTAGGCGTTTATTTAACATATATTCTTCTGCTACATAGAAATCCGCCTGTACATTCTTTAAATTAGCCCTGCTTGCAAACAATACATACCCTACTTTTATATCCGGATTTGCACGCTTAAACTCTTTAATAAGCGGGTAATGTAACGTTTGAATTACACATTGTTTCTCAAAATCGTTCTGTTTAATTATTTTTAGTACTTTCTTTACGAAATCCTTCTCATTACCGTGAAGTTTCACTTCTATATTAAGTTTTATTTTGCCTTTTGCAAGCTTAATGATCTCATCAAGTGTACTTATTTGTCCCGAGAATCCATCTTGACTAAGAGTAAGCTCCCTTAGCTCATCCATCGTCAAATCTGATACATGCACATTCGCATTCGCAAGACGTTTCAACTTCAAATCATGTATGACCGCTAGTTCGCCATCTTTCGTTTGCAAGACATCTATTTCAGCATAGTCTGCTTTTGCATCAATGGCACCTTGCACTGCTTCTTTCGTATTCTCTACACCTTTTGATATATATCCACGGTGCGCCATAATAATTGGTTCTTTATATGTGTTTGAAATAAAGGTCACAATGAAGGCAACGACCATTCCAGCAGTAATAATCCCCACGATATATACACCAATAAATTTCCATCGGTGTTTTTTAAAGAAACATTTATCTGCTTTTGTTTTTGAATAATCTAATCCCTCTTCTAATAAAACATCTTCAACCGAAACTTTCTGTAAGTATAATCTTGTTAACGCCATAATATAAAACGGCGTCATAATGAAGCTAAATAAATACAATGTACTCGTTAAGAAGACCGAAATCGTTGACTCCGCTAACAGCGCAAATGTCCCTTCTGGATTCGTAAATTCGTATACTCCCCATAAACAGAGTAAATACACTCCTATAAACAAAAGAAAGACCATTCCTACAGAGATGAAAACTCCTACTAAAAAGAACAACACTTTAAAAAAGCTTTCTTTTACTAAGTTCGCACTTTTACGTGCTGCTATGCGGAATGGTTTTTCTTCTAAAACAATAATAGGTAAAACAAAAATCCAGCGAAGATTTAAATAAGCAACTACAGCAAAGAAAGCATAATAACCAACCTGACCCATTGTCGTCTTAAATAGTTCACCTGTAATAAAATTAGGAATTTGAATTTCAGGAATTAATGCAGATTTGTATCCCATACTTAATAGCGGTAATAGCACAACTGCATACAACACAAATCCTGGTAAGCAATATGTAAAAAGAGAAGGTAAATACGTTACTGTTTTATACAAAATCGGACGTAATCTCACCTTTTGCCTTTTATGAGCGAAATACGAAATAATAATAAGCACTGCAAATTCTGTAAAAATAAGAAACAATGCTAGTATCGATAAAATTACAATCGCCAAAATCCCATATGGTGTTTTCACAAATGCTACTAATTCATCATTTGTCGCATTTGCATAACCAGCAAAGTACAATAACTTATTGAAAACAATACCTAAGAGGGGGATAAACACAATTGCAGCTAACAATTTATAGACGAGCTGAAATGTTAACACATTCCAAAAAGCAAATTGTACTGTTTGAAAGGAATGTCTCATTACTCCTGGTATAGATAGTCTTTTACGGTGTTGCATATATTCCTCCACATTCTAAAACTATATTTGAGATGGATTCCACATTTCCAGTTCCAATCCATCTTTTTAATAATAATATATTCCGCTTAACATGAACACTCTTATACATATAATGAAAAAAGTGATGGCTAATCCCATCACTTTTTTCACTCACTCTATTTTTTCTCTAGTCCTTGTCCAAATGCTTTTAAGAAACTAAAACCGAATGTAATCGCCCTGTTGATATCTGGATCTTTTAATACCTTAAAGAAATCCATCACTTTTGTTTTCTTTCCGTTTTTCAGCTCATCCGTTGCAAATTGTAATCCAGTGACTAAACTAGATGTTATTTGTTTCGTTATTTCTGGGTCCACTGAAGACAATGCCTCTCCTGCCCCCATCATATTGTTTAATGCGTTTTTTACTGGTTCACGATTCAATTGTTCAACAGCTATTTTGGAAACATCTTCTTTTGCAGCAAGTAAACTAATTGCTGCATCTAAAATTCCAGCTTTTTGCAACTGCGCTAATAGCTGCATCGTCTCTTCTACTGCTTCTCTATTTTCAGCTAGATCATTTAACAACTCATCTGTTACTTGCTGTTTTTTTTCTTCTTCTGTTACAATCTTCTTTTTAATTAAAGTAATCTCTTTTGCCATTATCTCCGCCCCCTAATTCTGGTCCACAAGTGATACGTATTGTTTTCTTTGCCACTTTTGCTCGATTTCAACACCATTTTGTGGATGACGTTTTTTATCTCTCGGGTTTGAAGATGGTAACGGACGATTTCCTTTTTCACGTAATACGCGCAGTTTCACCATTGTTTGTTTATAAGCTGGTGTACACGTATAAATGTCTGTTGCTGTTCCTGTTAAAATATTGATTGCCTCTTCATTTACTGTCGCATGCATCGGCAAATATAACTCATTTCCAGTTACACGATCTGTAACAAGCGCTTGTACTTTAATCTTTCCAAATGGTGATGCTAACTCTACAAGACCACCATCTTTCACATTTCGTTCTTTAGCAAGTTCAGGTGAAATTTCAACAAATACTTCAGACACTTTAGATAAAATTCCAGCCGACTTATTTGTCATATTTCCTTCATGGAAATGCTCTAGCATACGGCCATTATTTAATAGTAAATCATACTCATCTGGTGCTACAACTGGCGGAACCCATTCATCTAGTGATAATCGTGCTAATTTGTCTGGGAAGTTAAATCCATCTACATATAATAACGGTGTATCACTACCATCATGGCTACCCCAACATAAACTATTCCAGCCTTCTAAACGGTCATACGTTGCTTGTGAGTATAACGGGGCAAGCGATGCAATTTCATCCATAATTTCACTTGGACTTCCATAATTCCAGTCTCCGCCCAGTGCACGAGCTACTTTTTGTAAAATCCACCAATCTGGTTTAGAATCACCAAGTGGCTTCAATACTTCATACAATCTTTGAATACGGCGCTCTGTATTTGTAAATGTTCCTTCTTTTTCTAAGCTTGGTGCTGCCGGTAAAATAACATCGGCAAAACGAGCTGTTTTCGATAAGAACATATCTTGAACAACAAGGAAGTCTAAATTCGCTAAAATATGTTGTACATGGTTGGCATTTGAATCTACTAAAGCCATTTCTTCTCCCATAACATACATACCACGCAGTTTTCCTTCTTCGGCCGCAAGTAACATTGCGATATTATTTAATCCCGGTTCTTTCGGAATGGTAGTACCGTATGCTTTTTCAAATTTCGCACGATGCACATCATCTGAAACCGCTTGGTAACCCGGAAGCCAGTTCGGTAATGTCGCCATATCACAAGCACCTTGTACGTTATTATGCCCGCGTAACGGATACGCACCGGCACCAGGACGACGGTAGTTACCTGTAACGAGAAGTAAATTTGAAATTGCTGCCGACGTTGTACTTCCTCCTGTATTTTGAGTTACACCCATTCCCCAAAGTACACAAGTACCATCTGCTTCATATAACATACGAGCCATTTCTTTTAACTGAGCTTTAGAAATCCCTGTAATTCCCTCAGTATAATCAAGCGTATATTTCTCTAGCATTTTGCTATATTCATCAAAATTCTTTACATTTTCAGCTATGAACTTTTTATCGTGCCAATCTTGATCGATAATGTATTTCGTTATCCCAGCAAGCCATACATAATCCGTCCCTTGACTCGGGTGAACAAATATATCAGCACGCTCCGCCATTTCATGTTTACGAAGGTCTGCGACAATTAGTTTTTGTTCATGTAATTTATGAGCACGTTTCACTCTAGTTGCAAGTACAGGATGTCCTTCTGTTGGATTTGCACCAACAATAATAACAAGACCTGCCTCAGCAATATCTTTCACTGTTCCAGCATCTCCGCCCATACCGACAGTTTTAAATAAACCGTCTGTTGCTGGAGATTGGCAATAACGGGAACAGTTATCTATATTATTTGTTCCATATATTTGACGAGCTAGTTTTTGCATAAGATAGTTTTCTTCATTTGTTACTTTCGAAGAAGAAATAAACCCAAACGCATCGCTACCATATTCTGATTTAATATGTTGCATATTAGATGCAACAACTTCAAGAGCCTCTTCCCATGAAGCCTCAACAAACATATCCCCTTGGCGAATTAACGGCTTTGTAATACGCTCTTCACTGTTCACAAAGTCCCATCCAAATTTGCCTTTTACACATGTGGAAATACCATTAACCGGTGCATCTGAAATAGGTTGCACTTTTAAAATTTGACGATCTTTCGTCCATACTTCAAATGAACAACCTACACCACAAAATGTACAAACTGTTTTTGTCTTATTAATTTTCGTCTTACGCATCGCGGACTCTACTTCTGAAACTGCTAAAATACTGCTATATCCAGGCTCTACATCTTTTACAAAATCAATCATTGGATTTAGCACATCTGATTTTAAACCAGTCATAAATCCAGCTTCTCCTAGCATCGTTTTTTCCATTAATGCATTACAAGGACAAACTGTTACACATTGCCCACAGCTAACACAAGACGAGTCATTTATATTCACACCATTGTCCCAAATAACACGCGGGCGGTCTAAACTCCAATCAATCGATAAAGTTTCATTCACTTGTAAATTTTGACATACTTCTACACATTGTCCACAAGCAATACATTGATTCGGATCATAACGATAAAAAGGATGAGACGTATCTACTTCACACGCGCTTACTTTCGGTTCATATGGATATTTCTGTTCCTCAATTTCCATCATATGTACTGTATTATGGACTTTACAGTTACCATTATTGTTATCACATACCGTACAGTACAATAAATGATTCTCTAATATTCGATCCATTGCCTCGGTCTGTGCCTCTTTAGCACGCTGTGATTGTCTTTCAATATGCATGCCCTCTTCTAACTTTGTTGAACAAGCACGCATTAACTTTCCATCTACTTCTACAATACATGTATCACAAGTTTGAATAGGATCTACCTCTGGTACATGACAAATTTGAGGATGTTCTAAATTACTTTCGTTAAATAATTGGAGTATCGTCTTTTCACCTGATGCGAAAAATTCTTTACCATCAACGGTTACACGGACTGTCTGTTCTGTCATAGTTTCCCCTCTCCTTACAACTAACTGTACAACACAATTGTGAATCCGTTTTCAAAACTGCGTTGCTGTACATATTTTGAAGCGCCCTGTTGAAATACTTTCCTTTGGAAGTCGATTCTAGATGTTATAAGGTATAACTACGAAAGCTTGAAAATGTCGCTATTCTACAAATCTATTATATCGTACATATACAATAATAACCAAAATAATCTGCCATCTTCTTGTTAGTAGATGCTTTTGGTTTTGCGATGTTTTATGATAAATATGGAGAGAAATACATATAAAGGGGAATTTAATATGGGGCCTATTCAAGAAACATATACAATTGTACGCTATCAATCTGGTACATTTTCAAAACAAACCGATGAGGTTGTTACGGAATCTCCTATTACAATTAAATTAAATAGCGAAGAATACGTAACAGTTGTATGCACTCCTAATTACATTGAAGATATGGTAATCGGTTTTTTAATTTCTGAAGGAATTATTTCTTCTTATAAAGATATTGAAGAATTATGGATCCAAAAAGAAAACGGAATTGTCCATGTAAAATCATCAAAAATTAATCCGCTCTATCAAACTTTATATAATAAACGGTACGTAACTTCTTGTTGCGGAAAAAGTAGACAAGGTTTTGTTTTCGTCAACGATGCAGCAAAAGCAAAAAAGTTACATGATATACATATAACTATTACTCCGGAAGAATGTTTTCACCTAATGACTTCCTTACAACAATCTTCAACTACATTTCGCCAAACGGGTGGTGTGCATAATACCGCTCTATGTGATCGAAATAACATTCTTTTATCAAGAATGGATATCGGAAGACATAATGCGCTAGATAAAATATACGGTCATTGTTTACGAAACAATATCTCTGTTCAAGGGAAAATCATTGCGTTTAGCGGACGCATCTCATCTGAAATTTTGTTAAAGGTTTCAAAAATAGGTTGCGAAATTGTTCTATCTAAATCTGCTCCAACTAAACTAGCTCTGCAACTCGCCCATGATTTAGGTATTACCGTAGTAGGGTTTATTCGAAATGGATCTTGCAATATTTATACACATCCAGAACGAATCGATGGTTATCAATCGAACAATTAAAAAATAACTCCTCAATTGAGGAGTTATTTTAGTTATAAAAATGTAATATATATATCACTTGAATAGTTAATAAAGTTAATATATAATTTCATTACATAAATAAAATGAAAACATAGTAGCATAATCTTTTCATTCTTTTACAAATTAAGAAAGAATAGTCACAGAATACATTTAACTAAACTTAATCTTACAAAGTTAATGAATTAAATTTGAATCAATCTAGGAGGTTACAACTATGGAAATTCGCTTATTAACAACAGAGGACGCAGAAATTTATTTGAAAGTGTGTATGGAAGGTTTAATGAAAAACCCTGAGGCTTTTAGCTCTTCTTATGAAGATGTTCTTAAACAGGAAAACCCTGTCGCTGCTATGGCAAAGCGATTAAGCAATCCGGATAAGTATACTCTAGGTGTCTTCAAAGATAATGATTTAATCGGTATTGCTACTCTAGAAACAAAGCCATTTATTAAGCAAGAGCATAAGGCAAAAATCGGCTCAGTTTTTGTTTCTCCAAAAGCGCGTGGCCTCGGTGCAGGACGAGCTTTAATTAAAGCGATTATTGAAAATGCCGATAAATTACATGTAGAACAACTTATGCTTGATGTTGTTGCTGATAACACTGCTGCAAAAAAATTATATGAGTCCCTCGGCTTCCAAACTTACGGTGTGCAAGAACGGTCCTTAAAACATAATGGCCAATATTGGGACGAAGAGCATATGGTTTTATTCTTAAATAATTAACATTTTAATATAATTTTTCAAAAGCATCTTCTTATTAATTAAGATGCTTTTTTCATTACAACAATGTAATCTTCATGTCACCTTTATCGATCGTTCCAATCCTTTCCATTCGTTATACTAAAAATATAAAGTGAAACTTTAATCAGTGGGGAGCTCCATCCCCCACCGATTATTAGCCCTCACCAATCGGGCTTTTATGGGCAGTTGATCTAGCTTCTTCGCACCCTCTGATTTTTGAGATGGGAGTCTTACTGCCCGCAAATAGCGGGGTAAAGTGAAACTTTACTCAGCGAGGATGATCCATCTCCCGCTGATTATTTCATGAACGTATAGCATGCAATTGATATGTAGAGGAGAATGTAACATGAAACAAAACAAACAAGCTATCTTTTTAATATTTGCTACAGCAATTGTAACTTCTGGACTGGCAATTCTACCTTGGTTTATTATATAGAACACATTAAAAAAGCGTATTGCTTCTTAAGAAGCAATACGCTTTTTTTCTATTATAAAATCCCGAAAAATTTATTTACACAACTTATCATAATAAGCATAGATACTGCAACACACATTACAATCGCATTACGATCTTGCTTTTCTTTTTGTGAAAATTCTACTTTTTTACTCATGTGTACAATCCCCTTTATATTAAAAAAAGTGTGAGATAGGAAATTTTTCTTATCCGATGCGAGGTGAATACGAAAACCCTCTCTATCTCACATACACAATAGAATGGAATTGTCATTTTATAAATAAAATGACATGACGTTATGTCGCAACATAGGGTATTTGTGTCGCTACGTTTTCTATTATAAAAAATAGTTGTGCAAAACTAGTGCATTTTTTATGTCAATTGCCCTGATTGAAAAAATCAGCCATCCATTCAATCACATAAAAAGAGTTTTTTATTATTTTCATGTAAACTATACAAGTAGAATGAATAGTTTGGGGTGCACAAGATTATGGTGAAAATTTTATTAGTAGACGATGAAGAACGTATGTTACGGTTATTAGATCTGTTCTTAAGCCCTCGTGGCTATTTTTGTATGAAAGCTACTTCTGGCCTTGAAGCGCTAGAAGTAATCGAACAAAAGGACTTCGATATTATTTTATTAGATGTTATGATGCCGAATATGGATGGGTGGGATACTTGCTATCAAATCCGTCAAATTTCCAACGTTCCAATTATTATGCTAACAGCTCGCAACCAAAATTATGATATGGTCAAAGGCCTGACCATGGGAGCAGATGACTATATTACAAAACCATTCGATGAACATGTATTAGTCGCGCGAATCGAAGCTATATTACGTCGTACAAAGAAAGATAGCTTTGTTAGCTTCAATGGTATTGAGTGGGATAAAACGAAACATACTGTTACAGTTTATAATGAAAAAATCTCACTAACTCCTATTGAATTTTCGTTACTCGGACTATTTTTACAAAATACAAACCGTGCCTACAGCCGAGACGATTTAATCGAAAAGATTTGGGGCTATCAAACAGACATCGAATACAGAACTATCGATTCACATATTCGTAATATACGGGATAAGTTACGCAAAAAAGGATTTCCAGTTGAAGACTACTTAGAAACTGTCTATAAAGTCGGATATAAATGGAAAAATGAATAATTACTTCGGTCAGTGGGGATGGATAAAACCCCACTGATTAAAGTTTCACTTTATCCCGCATTAACGGGCAGTAAGACTCCAATCTCAAAATTCAGTGGGTGCGAAGAAGTTAGATGGGAGATCAACTGCCCGTAAACGCCCGATTGGTGAAGGCTAATAATCAGTGGGGGATGGAACTCCCCACTGATTATTAGCCTTCACTTTATATGAAATAAGGTATGGTGAGAAAATGAGCAGACTTTCCCTTAAAGTTGGGACATATTTTTTAATATTAGCTTTATGTATTGAGGCAATCGCTTTCGTATCTTTTTATAAAAGTCTTTCAAAAATGCGTGTTGAAGAGGAAACCGTTGCCCTTTTAGAGAAGGGCAACCGCTATCGTGATACGATTGAACGGCGTGCAAAATGGAGCAAATACGGCAAATACGCTGAGCAAAAAAAACATGCTGAACATCTCAACCGCCCTGCCTCTTCTGGCTTCTCTATTGAAGATGCCGCTGAAGATTTAATGGAAACAGAAGCACTTACTAATTCTGATATAGCCATTGTTATAACTGACAGTAATGGAAAAATCACTTCGACCTCAGAAACAGTAACACAAGATATGCAAAAACAACTTCATTGTAAAATCGCCCCCGTTAAAAGGGGTGGATTAATAGTAGAAAAGAATTGGAAAAAATCAAAATTTATCTCAACAGTAACACCAATTGACACAAAAGACTTTCAAGGAAAGTTACACATGTTCTTAAAAACATCCTTCTTAGAAAATATGCTACTTAGACTCATGGATCAATTCATTATCGTGAGTATTTTAACACTTATTTTAACAACTATTTCTGTCTTTGTTTTTTCTCGAGTTATTACAGATCCTCTTATAAAGATGAAGAGAGCAACAGAAAAAATGTCAAAATTAAACAAACCAATTCAATTAGGGATTAAACGAAATGATGAACTTGGAAGTTTAGCCACAACCATTGAGGAACTGTCTAGCGAACTGACGTATATGAAAAAAGAGCGAAATGAATTTCTTGCCAGTGTAGCGCACGAGTTACTAACGCCACTAACTTATATGAAAGGTTATGCGAAAGTGGCAAAGAGAGATTCTTTAACGAAGGAAGAACGTGAAGAGTATTTACAAATCATCGAGGATGAAACCGATAGTGTAACTGATCTCGTACAAGATTTATTTATGCTCGTACAATTAGAGCAACATCAATTCGTTATTAAAAAACAAAAAATGCTCCTTAGGCCATTTTTAGAACGCATGGTTGAAAAAACAAAAACAACATTAACCAACAAACAAATAGAAATTCATGTGTACTGTAAAAATGATTTAAAAGTTCGTATAGATGAAAGGCGTATGGAACAAGTGATGTTAAATTTATTGCATAATGCTTATCAACATTCGCCAGAAAACACTTCTATAACAATACGTGTACTAACCAATGCGAATACTTTTACAATAAGTATAAAAGATGAAGGTGAAGGTATTCCAAAAGAAGATATCCCACACATTTTCGATCGCTTTTACCGTGTCGATAAATCTAGAACACGAGCTACAGGAGGAAAAGGTATCGGACTAGCTGTTGCAAAGGAAATTGTAGAACTTCATAATGGTTCTATCGAAGTTAAAAGCGAAGTAGAAGTCGGAACAGAATTTATAATTGAATTACCATTTGAATAATATATGCGTGAAATCACCAGTAGTAGTCAACACTACTGGTGCTATTTTATTTATAAAACCAGCTCATATAAGCTAAGGTTTTGAAATTATTCTTATTTCAATATAAAATATAGGTATAACTGTCAAAGATTTGGAGGGTGATACAATTGGATATCCATGTATTAACAAAAGACGAAGCAGAAATTTACTTAGAACTTCGAGTAGAAGGATTAAAACAAAATCCGGAAGCTTTCAGCTCTTCTTATGAAGATATTATTAATAAAGAATGTGCTATTGAATATAAAGCCCAAAAATTAGCACAAGATGAGAACTATACACTAGGTGCATTTAAAGATGGGGAATTAATCGGAGTTGCAACACTGGAAACGAAATCATATGTAAAACAAGAACATAAAGCGAAAATTGGTTCAGTATACGTGTCTCCAAAAGCACGCGGACTTGGAGCGGGAAAAGCACTTATTAAAGAATGTCTTGAGCTTGCTAAATCTTTAGAAGTAGAGCAAGTTATGCTTGATGTTGTTGTCGGAAACGATGGTGCAAAAAAACTTTATGAGTCATTAGGATTTAAAACATTTGGTGTGCAAGAACGCTCATTAAAATATAACGGACAATATTGGGATGAAGAGCATATGGTTCTTTTCCTAGATGAAGGAAAATAATAAAAAAACATCCTCCATTTATGAGGATGTTTTTTACTTTCTTGTAAACCATGCTTTATATAATAATTGAATGGCCTCTTCAATTTCTTCCTCTAATAAAGTCGCAAATCCAAGCAATACTGTACTTTTGAGAGAAGTCCCTTCCCTATAATACATCGAAACAGGATACACTTTAATACTCCGTTCAGCTGCAGCTTCCATTAATTCTTTCTCTTCCATCCCATTATGCACTTTTAATAAAATATGTAAGCCAGAATCTTCCCCTATTACTTCAATGCGATTAGAAAAATATTTTTCTATTACCGCAACAAGACGATCCCTCTTCTTCCGGTACACAACACGCATTTTATGAATATGCTTTTCCCAATGCCCGTCATTTAAAAATTTCCTAATGATCTCTTGATCCATTCTTGAAACGCTTTGTGTGTAAAATAAATATTGCTCTTGATACTGCTTAATAAGGGATTTTGGTAACACCATATAACTCATCCGTAATGATGGCAATAGCGCTTTAGACAGCGTCCCCATATAAATTACTTTCCCATCTCTATCTAACCCTTGCAGCGCTGGAATTGGCTTTCCTGAATAGCGGAATTCACTATCATAATCATCTTCAATAATATATCTTCCTTCTTCTTTTTTCGCCCATTGCAAAAGCTGCATTCTTCTCGTAATTGGCATAATCATCCCGCAAGGAAACTGATGCGAAGGTGTAACAAATACAACATTTGCATGGCTATCAGCTAACTGTGACATACGAATTCCATCTCTATCTAAAGATAACATTTGTACATTTTGTTCCCCTTGCTCAAAAACAACCATTTTCCGATGGTACCCAGGGTTCTCAACCGCATAACGACTTCCCTTTAACAACTGAAATAACATTTTTACTAATATTTGCGTACCCGCTCCTATTACAATTTGACTAGCTACGCATCGTACACCTCTAGATTCATACAAATAGCTCGCGATTGCTTCTCGTAAACTTACCTCCCCTTGCGGATGTCCAATAAGAAGTAAATCTTTATTTTCAAATTGCCATACCTCGTTCGTAATTTTTCGATATACATGAAACGGAAAAGTATTAGTATCCACACCCGTTTGAGTGAAATCAAATTTATACTCCTTATCTTGAAAAGGCGCTTCTCCTATTACCTCTTCGCTGCCTTCCACATGAATCATTTGTTCGATTTCACATACAAAATAACCTTTTCTAGAAATCGACTCAATATATCCTTCGGCAAGAAGTTGCTCATAAGCAGCTTCAACTGTATTTTTACTCACTTGCAAATATGTCGCCAGCTTCCTCTTAGCCGGTAATTTCGTAAAGGCCGGAATCGTTCCATCTTTAATCTCTTTTTTTATATACTCATACAATTGTACATACAATGCTGTCTTACTATTTGTATTCAAATTAGGCGTTAATTCTAACACAACGTCTGACCCCTCCCAAAAACACATAACTGATACTTTTTACAGTACCAAAAGTTCTATATAATTCCTTTTATCATGTAACACATTAATAATCAAATACTAGAGAGGGGATGCATGATAATGAACAATGGTAGACGCATCGGGCTTATGATGATTATTACAGGAGCTACCCTATGGGGATTATCTGGTCCCATGATTCAGTGGCTATTTCAACATACGAACGTATCATCAATTGATTTTTTAACAATTCGCCTGTTACTCGCAGGAATATTCATTTTGGCTTTCTTGCTTATTAAAAAACAAAACATATTTCACATTTGGAAACATCCTAAACACTTTATACAACTTATAATTTTCTCTATTCTTGGCATGCTTGGTGCGCAGTACGCTTTTATCGAAACAGTTCATATTAGTAATGCCGTAACGGCAACACTATTTCAATTTCTAGGTCCTGTTCTTATTACTATTTACGTTGCGTTTGAGCAAAAAAAATTCCCTGCTTCTATGCAAATACTCGCAATTATAACTGCTCTAACAGGGACATACTTTATTATTACAAACGGTTCAATTGAAAATATTGTTTTATCTAAAGCAGCTATTACTTTCGGCCTATTAACAGCGATTGGTTTTGCGTTTTATACCCTTCATCCGGCTTCTCTTATTAAAGAATGCGGAACAACTATAGTAATTGGCTGGGGGATGTTAATTGGAGGGATTGCACTGCTTATTTGTAATCGCTCTTTTGGATGGAATCAGATTTCGCAAACTTTCACACTGCAAACTTTTTCTATGCTTATTCTTATCATTATAAGTGGCACTCTTTCTTTCCTTCTTTATATCGGGAGTCTTAAATATTTAGCAGCAACAGAAACAAGTATTTTATCTAGCATTGAACCACTTGTAGCTGCCATCGTTTCAATCGCTTGGCTTAATGAATCTTTTGGAGCATATCAATTATTAGGCGGAGTATGTATTGTTCTTTCTGTTATTTTCTTAACAATGCCTCAAAAAGAGAGAGAACCAACCTTTTCAACTGAACAAATATAAAGTGAAACTTTAATCAGTGGGGAGGTTCCATCCCCCACTGATTATTAGCCCGCACCAATCGGGATAGAAAATGTCAAAAGAGGTCGTACAAAACTTACGACCTCTTTTTATGATTTAAAGGAATTGTCTCGTCTGCTGGCAAATACAATTACACTAACAATAAAAATTAGGAGTGTGGCACCATGAAAAAAATCGGAACTATGCTACTTTTCTCCTTCCTCATTACTGGCTGCGCACAAGTGCAACCTGATTCAAATGTACCTAAAAAAGAAGTACTAGAAACGTCATCCTCTCAAATTAATGCACCTTCCTTTTTTCATCTTAGTGTCTTAAAAGATGTAAATTGGGAAGAAGCGCCATCATTCGTAGAAGGAAAAATACCGTTAAAAGGCATTGAAGGGAAAATCGCAATGGCTGATAGCTCTATTATCGCCAATGAGCAAAATGAAATAATGTGGTTCTTCCTAGATCCTGAAATGCCAACTGGAAAACTATCTATTATTGCACTAAAACAAGGATCAGTAACCCCAACACCCGTACTCTTTCAACAAGATACTTCTAAACCAACTTGGACTACTTCAAATACAATTGATTCTACTACAACCGAACTCCCACTCACTATGTCACTACCTTCATCTGGATTATGGATATTAAATATATATGTGAATGAAAAATATTATGAGCAATTTGTAATCAATGCTGAGTAAGGTGACAAAACTAGAACACTTCTTCGTTATTTTGATTTCTTATCTCAAAAAAGCAGCGCCTTAAAGGCACTGCTTTTGACTATTTATAACTTGGCATTTTCGTAATTTGTGCCACCCCTGAATCAATGGCTGCTTTTGCTACTGCTTCTGCAACACTTGGAACAACTCTTTTATCTAATGGATTTGGAATTACATAATTCGCATTACGCTCTTCGTCCGTAATTATGTTAGCGATTCCATATGCTGCCGCTAATTTCATCTCTTCTGTAATATCAGTCGCGCGCACATCTAACGCACCGCGGAATATTCCAGGGAACGCCAATACATTATTTACTTGATTCGAATAATCAGAACGCCCAGTTCCTACTACAGCTGCACCAGCTTCTAATGCATCTTCTGGGAATATTTCTGGAATTGGATTCGCCATTGCAAATACAATTGCTTTCTCATTCATCATCTGTACAAGTTCTTTCGTTAATACGTTAGGCGCCGATACACCAATGAAAATATCAGCCTGATGAATTGCTTCCTTTAATGTTCCACGTACATAGTCTCGATTTGTCTTTTTTGAAACTTCGATTTGCGCTTCGTTCATCCATGTTTCACCTTCACAAACAATACCTTCTAAACTAACTAACGTAATGTGTTTTGTGCCAGCTTTTAATAATAATTTCCCAATTGCAATTCCTGCCGAACCCGCACCATTAATAACAATTTTCACATCATCCATTTGTTTACTTACAACTTTTAATGCATTAATAACAGCTGCTAAAACGACAATAGCCGTCCCATGCTGATCATCATGAAATACAGGAATATTCATTTCTTCTTTTAATCGTTTTTCAATTTCAAAACAGCGTGGTGCTGCAATATCCTCTAAATTAATACCTGCAAATGTAGGCTCTAAATTTTTCACAAGGGTAACGATTTCATCCACATCAGTCGTACCTAAACATAACGGGAAAGCATCTACATTCGCAAACTTCTTAAATAAAATACTTTTCCCTTCCATAACAGGCATAGCCGCTTTCGGTCCAATATTCCCTAAACCAAGTACTGCTGTTCCATCTGAAACAACTGCAACCATATTCCCTCTTGCTGTATAGTCATACGCTGTTTCTTCATCTGCTGCAATTGCTTTGCAAGACTCCGCTACACCTGGTGTATAAGTCAGGCTTAAATCATCCGCTGTATTTACTTCTACCTTACTTGTAATCTCAATTTTCCCTACTAACTCTTTATGCAATAACAATGATCTTTCATTAATTTGATTTTCTAACATACTTATAATCTCCCCTTAATTTGACAAGCTAGCTATATGAATATAGCTAGCTTGTTTGATCATGAAAACATTGTTAATAAGATTGTCGCTGTTACAACCATTGCTGCCCCGCCTAAACGCGTCGAAATTTGCGCGAACGGCATTAATTCCATACGATTTGAAGCTGATAAAATAGCAACATCTCCAGTTCCACCTAAACCACTATGACATCCAGTTACAATCGCTGATTCAACTGGATACATTTTCATCACTTTCCCTACAAGAAAACCTGACGCTACCATTGTAAGAACAACCGATGCGCACACAACAACATATCCTACCGAAAGAACTGCTGCTACGTCTTTTAACGGAATATATAGCAATCCTAAACCGACCATTAACGGCCAAGTTAAATTCTTTGAAATAAATTTATATAAATGGAATGCTCCTTGCTCCATTTTTGCTGGCATTAATTTAAAGTATTTCACAAGTGCTGCTGAGAAAATCATAATGATTGCCCCAGGAATA
The DNA here is from genome assembly GCF_042136375.2 of Bacillus altaicus. Lineage (NCBI taxonomy): Bacteria > Bacillati > Bacillota > Bacilli > Caryophanales > Bacillaceae > Bacillus > Bacillus altaicus. The sequence goes on from NZ_CM143394.1 coordinate 4,839,098, forward strand.
CCGATGAACTTAGAAGCAAATCCTCCGAAGATGAAGAACGTACATGCAATTAATAAACCTGCTCCCATTAATGAGAAGTCAATTGGCTTCTCTGTATTTTGTTCTTTTAATAAATCTGCTTGATTGTCTGTTTTCACTAATACACCGTTACCACTAAGCTCCGGTTTCTTCTCACCTAAACGCTTCATATACCCTGCACTCACGATTGCAAACATATTCCCAATAATAGCTGCCGGAATAAGCTGTGATACAAATGTTGCTGATGATTCATTTAAAATATCACTGTAAGCTAGCGACAATGGTAAAATCCCTTCCCCGATACCACCACTCACAATTGGTACGATGATAAAGAAGAATGTCTGCTTCATTTCAAATCCAAATAGTGAACCGACTAATAGGCCTACTGCTATAGAAGCTAACGTCCCTACTACTAAAGGAATAAACATACGAACGAAACCTTGTACTAATACTTTACGGTTCATTCCTAAAATACTTCCAACTACTAAACAAGAAATATATAAATACAAAAAGTTCGATTTTTTCATTAACATAGTCGCAGCTTCCATTGAAGCTGGATTCATCCAGTTAAAAAATACAAGTAACGATGGAATAAATAATGAGAGAATTGCTGGACCACCGATATTTTTTAAAATTGGAATTCTCATCCCAATGTCACCTAAGAAAATACCCATAATCATAATAACTGCAAATCCACCAATCATATCTGCTGGCAACTTATTATATACAGATGCCCCATAAATAATGGCAGCCAATACTACATATAACGGTAAAGGTATTACACCGATTTTTACATTCATAATTTTAGAAACGAACGATTCTCTTTGTACCTCATTCCCCTCAGAAAATGATACCGCTTCCACATTCTTTTGAATTCCCATATGGCACCCCCTTGTTTTCTTAATAACAATATTAAAACGCTTTCAATAGTAAAAATAGTTTTTGTAAGTTTTGTAACTACTTTTGTAATTAAAAAAAGTATAAGCGACCTATAATAAGTCGCTTATACGTAAAAGTCTATTTTGTTTTGATCAATGCACCTTAATTTACTTACCGGCCTTCCCACATGTTGATATACCATTTCATTCTCTAAAACTCCAATTTCAGTCAAAAACATTACATACTTTCGAATAGAAACTCTTGAAACCCCTACTAATTTCGCCATTTCATCTGTTGTAAATGCTTGTCCGTGAAGCGATTTGATTTGCTGCCAAATTAGTTGCAATGTTTGCTTTGTTAATCCTTTCGGAAGCTCTTTATAGTCAAAGGACTCTCTTTTTTCTTTTTGTAAAATTAGCGAATCTAATTCCGATTGACTAATTTTTTGTTGTTCTTTCATGAAAGTAAATTTTTCTCGATACACAGTTAATGCTTCCTTAAAGCGTTCAAATGTAAATGGTTTAATTAGATAGTCTACAACCCCGTATTGTAATGCTTTTTTGATACTTCCCATATCATGCACAGCTGAAATCATCATAATATCAATTTCTTTTTCTTGATTTCGAATATACATTAACAGCTCAAATCCAGTCTCCTCAGGCATAAAAATATCAAGTAATATGAAGTCTACTCGTGACTTCTCTAATACTTCTATCGCTTCTTTAACTGAGTTGACTGCATGGACAAGTTCAAACCCTCCCACTTGCTCTAAATAATGCGTATTTAACATCGCAACCATCGGATCATCTTCTACAATCAAAACTTTGATCATCTTATCTCTCATCCCTACTTTTAGGTATTTCAATCGTTATTGTCGTTCCCGTTCCTAACAATGAATGAACATGAATTTCCCCATTTATTCGCTGTATGCTTTCCTTTACAAGATGCAAACCATACCCCCGATTATCACCCTTTGTGGAATAACCTTTTATAAATAATGCATCAATTTCATCTTCTTTTATGCCTTTCCCTGTATCTTGTACTGTAATAATTAATGTATCCCCATATTGTATTCCAACTTCAACCTGTTTCTTCTCACAGTTCGTCACTGCGTCTAATGCATTATTAATTAAATTTCCGACAATGGTTATCAGTTCATGAATGATACGCTCATCATATATTTCTGGTAAATAAGAATCTTTTTTTATAATTAACTTTATATTTTTCTCTCTAGCATAGCTAAGTTTACCTAATAAAAAACCAGCAAATACTGGGCTTTGAATTTTTTTCATAATCCCCCCAATTTCATATTGATGCTCTGATACCATACTACTTACATATTTCTGCAATTCTTCATACTGTTTCATATGTGTTAGCCCTAATACGACATGCATTTTATTCATAAATTCATGAGATTGAGCCCGTAATGCTTCCGCATATAGCCTAATACCAGTTAATTCTTCTGCCAATTTTCTGATTTCTGTTTTATCACGAAATGTTGCAATCGCACCAACTATTTCTCCTTTTACATATAAAGGAACACGATTCGTAACAATCGTAATTCCATAAATATTTTGTTCTTCGTTTAATTGTACCTCTCCTGTTTGCAACACTTCTTTTATACGTGAATTCGGCATATACAATTCAACAGATTTACCAATAAAATCCTCTTTAAGTCCGCTTTTCTTAAATATCCGTTTTGCTTCATTATTAATTAACGTTACCTTTGCCTCTTTATCTACGGCAATAATACCTTCTTTTACTGATTGTAACATCGTATTTCTTTCTTCAAGAATTTTCGCTATCCTGTGCGGTTCCAGACCAAACAGACTCTTCTTTATATGTCTAGCTAGCAATATCGCTCCTATAATGCCAATTAACAATCCAACTCCGACACCAATATAAATAATATGTCTACTTTCCTTAACTCTCTCTTTTACATTATCTGCTGAAATACCAACAGCAACCGCACCAAGCTGTTCACCTGTGTCAGCAAAAACAGGAACGAATACTCGCATTGAAATCCCTAAAGTTCCTTCTGCTAAAGATACGTGTTCCTTTCCCTTCAATACCGTTCCTTCATCCCCTCCAACGAAATGATGACCTATTTTTTGGGGATTTGGATGAGATTTTCTTATCCCATCCATGTCCATAACGACAATAAATTGAACACCTGTATTTTTTAATATCCTATTTGTATACGTTTGGATGGCGGACGTATCTGCTTTCCCAATTAAACCATCGATTACCACCGAATCATTCGCTACAATATGTGCAATCGTTTTTGCCTTCTCTGCTTGGCTTTCTTCTGTCGTTCGTTCAACATTATGGCTGATTAAAATATCTGTCACAAGTAAAGAAAAAATGACAACGGTACACACTAATAATGTAATCGTTTTCCATAAATTCCATAGTCTTTTTCTTTTTTTCATCCCGTTAATGACTCCCCTAATTGCTGAATAGAAAAATAAGTAAGGTGATATCATTTTCACCTTACTTATTTGCTGTTATTATACTTTAAATTTACTAGTCATTGCTTGTAGTTCTTCTGCCATCTCAGCTAAGTTTTGCGAAGCCGAACTAATTTCTTCCATCGAATTCACTTGTTCTTCTGTTGAAGCTGCAACACTTTGCATACTGGCTGTATTTTCTTCTGCCGCCGCTGCAATTTCATCAATAGCATTTGTTACTTCGTTTGCATCTCCAGCTATACTCTTCGTTGTTTCTACCATTTGATTAACTTGAGAAACAATTTGAGTAGTAGAATTTAAAATTTCTGCAAAACTTACTTTCGTTTTCGTTACAACCTCTAAACCATATTGGACTTCTTCACTAACATCATCCATCGCCTTAACAGTATGTTCAATATCAGCCTTAATTTCTGTAATTAAATTTGCAATCTCTCCAGATGATTCTCCTGATTGCTCTGCTAATTTTCTAACCTCATCTGCTACAATAGCAAATCCTCGTCCCTGTTCACCAGCTCTTGCTGCTTCAATAGCCGCATTTAAAGCTAATAAGTTCGTTTGAGTAGCGATGGTTTGAATTGCTTCAGAAATAGCCCCTACCTGCTTTGATTTCTCATCAAGAAGTTTAATAATAGCATCTGACTGGGATACCGACCTAGAAATAGACTGCATTTGTTTTGCGGTTTGTTCAACCAATTCTTCTCCCTCTTCAGCTCTTTCTCTCGCATGTAATGAGGAGATGGAAATTGACTCCGCGCTTCCAGTTACATCTTGAATTGCTATATTTACTTGTTGTAATGTAGCCGCACCTTCTTCAACACCTTGGCTTTGTGATTCAGCCCCACCTGATACTTGTTCCATTGCAATTGTAATTTGATCTGTCGCATCATTCGCTTGCTGTACGCTCGCTGTTAACTCTTCTGCCGATGCTGCAACATGTTCTGCTGAAAAGCTAATTTGGGTAATCACATCTTGTAAAGAGGTAGACATTTCATTAAATGAATCCCCTAATTTTCCTATATCATCCTTGGAGTAAATAGTAATTTTTTCTGTCAAATTCCCCTTACTAATCTTATGTGCCGAATCAGCTATTTTTCGTAATGGCCTTGTAATAGAATTTGTAATGAAATAAATTAATACACTACCAAATGCAATAGCGATGGTAATGACAATCAAAGTTTTATAAAACACTGGATTCGCAGCTTGGGTAATTTCTTCGTCAAACATAACTCCAACTATCTTCCATCCTGTTTTCTCATTTGTTGCAAAGATTAAATTCTTTTTATCAGCTTGTTCTGTATAAGATACATTTCCTTGTTTGTCTTCATAAATTGGTTTAATCCAAGGCTCAGTAACCTTTGAACCCGGTTTTCTAGACGGATGACTAACAATTTGCTTATTTTGATCTAAAATAACTGCATAGCCTTTTTCACCAATGTTAATCATTTTTGAAACCTTTAGGATGTTATCCAAATTCAAGTTAATCCCTATAACACCTTTACCATCTTTTACTTCCTTAGCAATTGTCACTACCATATTTTTTGTAGATGCTGATTGATACGGTGCGGTAACAATTACCTTTCCTTTATTTTCATGCGCTTCTTTATACCACGATCTATCTGTTGGATTATAGCCATCAGACATTTGAATAAATGGTTCTCTTATAAACTTTCCCGTCTGCGTTCCAATATAAATACCTTCTACTTCTGGATGAAGCTTTATATATTGTGCTAACTTCGTTCTTACTATTTCTTCTTGTCCATTTGGATATGTATCCTCTGTTAAGATGTCTGCAAAGTACGACGCATCAACAAATTTCTCTTCTATATTTTGAGAAATAACAGTATTTAAAACTGAAATATTCTCCTTTGCTTTATCTGTCATTTGATGTTCAAAATTTGTTTTGGCAGTTTGATATGAAACACCACCGATAATAAGTCCTGGTATAGTTAAAATAATAAAAAATGAAATGATTAATTTTTTATTGATACTCATACTTTTAACCCAATTGAATATATTTTGCATAATAAACCTCCTTTATGTAATGTAGAACACTTGTGTAATTTTATACAATCAACATATATAAAACAACATATAATGATAATGTGTAATTTTTTTCGTCAATTATGCATTTTACATATTCACTTCCCCTAAACATTTTAATCATAAAAAACAAGAGAACTTTAGCATATATAATAAGCTAAAGTTCTCTTATTTCTTAACAGCTTCTCTTCAAAAAAAATCTGCAAAACTTCTCTTACAATTCCTTAAATCTTTATCCTTCACCTTATAGTTATATAGTTCATGCTCTTCTTCCTAATTTATTTGGAGTTATTTACATAGCTAATTGCCTGACTCCCCATCTGCACCCATGCCTGTTCAAAGTTTCCTCTTGGCACTTTTACATCTAAGCTATCATCGAGGGGATCTCGAATATATACAGATTCCTTATCGTACCCAACAAGTACAACACAATGTTCATTATACGTAATAGAAACATCCCCACTATTTGTTTCCCATGTAGTAAATTCATCTTCATCTAAAGGAGCATATGTTGCATTCGTAATCATGACTACCGGTTGCCCTGCTTTTACACTCTTATAAATTTCTTCTATACTCTTCCCTGTTAAGTCCACAGCTTCATTAGGTAAATATTTTTTCGCTAACTGAAAAAGCGGTCCATGATATACACCGTATCCAGATTCAGAAAAAGTATAAATATTCCCTACAAACCCTTCATTCGGATTCCCACGTACACCATCTTCCATAAAATTAACTTTTTTTATTTCATTTGCTAATTGCATCTTATCTACAGAAACACCCGCATATTGTAACATCATCGCTAAGCTTGTCACTTCGCAGCCTCTCTCTAACTCTGGTAATTGCTGAATTAAAGGCACATTTGACAAGATGACCTTTTCATCGTTATTACTAAACTCCGTTCGTTTTCCGCTTTGTATATTGAAGAATGTTAACTTCTCTACATACTTTGTAATTCCATTTGTATATACACCCCAAATTACTATACATAGTACAGCCATACATATATACCACTTCCATTTTCGTATCACTTTCACGCCCTTTTTAATTCGTTAAATACAAATAAAACGCATCAGCATCTGTTTGAATCATCGGTACAAATTTTAGTTCGTTTCCTTTTTCAGGTTGTTCTCGTTTTATTTTTTCCGCTAGCTCTTGAATGCCTATATTCGTTCTATCCATATTAAGCTCATCTGCCATTTCTACTACTTTTTGTTCATTAATTTCTCTTAATACTTGATATATATCTTTGCCGTATAAATCAATATGATATTTTTTTGCTTCTCCCTGCACTTTTTGTTCGTACACTTCTTGTGCTAAATCTTCCATCTCTTTTCCTTTTTGAGAAATACCTAACTTTCCTGCTTCTTCTCTTACTTTCGTTCCATAGATTTCTTCCGCAATGTCTTCTATTTCTTTTCCATTTGTCGAAATACCTAATTTATCCGCTTCATCATTAATTTTAATCGTATTAATTTGAGTAATCAAATTCACAATCGATGTATTATCTATAGATATGCCTAATTTTGACGCTTCTTGCTTCACTTTTGTTTCATAGATTTCTTCTGAAAGAGTTCCGACATCTTTTCCTTCCGTCGAAATACCTAATTGTTCTGCTTCTCTTCCTACCTCAGTCTCATGAATTTCTTTTTCTAACGTAATTTGTTCTTTCCCATCCGTTTCAATGCCTAGCTTTTCTGCCTTTTCTTCTGTATGCATTGCATGTATTTTCCCATCATTTAATTGTTCTTTACTACGCTGCGTGTAATCTGTCTTTCCTTTTTTCATTCCAGAAGGAGAGGAACCCCCTAATATACTTAAACTCATTACTCCAATAGTGAATACCGTCATCATTTTCTTTTTCAAGACTTCTTCCTCCCTCTCACGCTTTCTTTTCCCAGCTTTCCCATAATTTTTTTTATACTATACATAAACTTCATCTCTGTTAGAAATAACCTTATGATTTATCCAGTTCATTCAAAAAAACTTACAGCTTTTCTTTCCATCATAAGTTTCCATTATGTAATACATGATACAAGTTGTTCCTTAACTTTCCCTTAAAAAAAGACGACCTTGTAAAAAACAAGGTCGCCTTCTCACTTATAATCTTTGGTTTTTAGGAAAAATCACTTCAAAACAAGTGCCCTCTCCCCATTTGCTCCCTACCGATATTTTCCCATAATGCTTTTCTACAATCCAATTAGCGATTGAAAGACCTAACCCCGCTCCTTCTGATGGACTTCTCGCTTTATCTCCTTGATAAAAACGATCAAATAACTTTGGAATATCCCCTTCTTTAACTCCTATCCCGTCATCTTTCACCTGTATGCAAATTGAACTACTCGTTTGCGTGCAAGCAATTTGAATATGCCCGCCTTCATTCGTATACTTCATCGCATTATCTAACAATATGACCATCAATTGATGGATTCTCTCTCTATCGCCAATAAATGATACGTCACGTTCTACTTTTAATATCATCTCTTTTTTTTGATAAGAAGCAATCTCCTTATATGGATCTACTATTTCTTCTAACAATTTACCCATTTCAAATGTTTTCTTATCCACCTCGATTTGATTAGAATCCGAACGTGCTAACAATAATAAATTAGCTACGAGCTTCGATAACCGTCTACACTCCTTTGAAATCGTAGAAATATCCAGCGCTTTTTCTTCTATCGTCGCAGATGGTGATTGAAATAATATATCTGTTTTTGATTGAATAACCGCAAGTGGTGTTCTTAATTCATGTGATGCATCAGAAACGAACTGCTGCTGTTTCTCCCATGAATTTTGAATGGGTACGAGTGCCCTCCCAGCTAAGAAAAAGCCGATTCCTATTGCACATACACTTCCTACGCTACAACCTATAACAAGAATTAAAAATAAAGTATTTAACATTTCTTCTTCAGCTGTTATATCGCGTACGATTTGAACTATTTTCCCATCTTTTTGAAACGCGAACGTTCTAAAATATAGCCCTTGCACTTCAATATCTTGCAAAGATCCTAATTTTTTTGGAGAAAACTTTTCCAAATTGTCTTCAAAGATAAAACGGCGTTTGCCGTTTTCGCCACCTATCTCCACTCTGTTTCCACTCCAAGTTAACTCTATTATCCTTGGATCCCCAATTGGGAGATATCCCCTAATTTTTTTAGGTAGTTTTTTATCATCTGAAATCTCTCTATGCTGAACCATTTTTTCTATGGATGTATCTACTTCATTATAAATGCGCTTATATGTGTATGAATAAATAATACTCCCTAATACTCCTATTAATAGGATAAATACTAATGAGTTTACTATAGTCAGACGAATACGTGTTTTTTGAAACATACTTCCCTTTTTCATTGGTCTTTTAATATATATCCAATACCACGAACAGTTTGAATATCTTTCTGATAACCGAATGGCTCTAATTTTTTACGTAAGTGATGAACATACACTTCTACGATAGCTACTGTTGTATCTGAATCAAATCCCCAAACACGATCAAAAATTTGTTCACGCATTAAAATTTTACCGCTATTTTGAACGAGGTACTCTAGAAGTTCATACTGCTTTAAGGTCAACTTAATTCCTTGTCCATCAACTTGTGCGTCTTTGTCTTTTCCAAACAATTCGATTCCTTTATAACAAATTGTCTGCTTTGTTGTTAAACTACCACTTCGTCTTAATAGAGCACGAATTCTCGCTTTTAGTTCCGGTGCTTGAAACGGCTTAACGAGATAATCATCCCCGCCAAAATCTAAGCCTTTAACTCGATCCTCCAAAGAATCTTTCGCTGTTAAAAATAAAACTGGCGTTTCAATCTTTTCATCTCGTATTTTTTGGATAACTTCAAATCCATCCATTTCTGGCATCATGACATCAAGTAATATTGCATCATATATATTTTGTAATGCTAAAAATAAACCGTCTTCCCCATTCATTGCCGTGTCCACTTCAAATTCATCACGTAAAATTTGTACTATAGACTCCAATAAAGAAGCATTATCTTCTACTACAAGTAAGCGCATATTCTCACCTTCCACAATATAGTTCAATTCTATTTATTATTACATTTCTTCTCTTCCTAACGAAAGAATGTAATCATATCATGTAATTCCATTCCCACATATCCCCTGCTGAATTTTTGCTCGATAGAGAATTTTAAACCTTTATTATAAAAGCTCTTTCTTAAATTTCGCTTAATAAAAAATTGAAAGAAATAAGATTGCCCTTATCTCTTTCAATTTTTTACTACATACACCTTTTTACTCGGCAACTCCAAACAATTTAACTGACCACCATACACAGCCCCGCCATCAATTCCAATAATACGATTACTACCAAAATACACTCCGCAATTCTCACTACCATGAAGCGTTTTTGTTTCCGTATGGCCAAATACAACAACCTTTTCGCCACTATACCCACTATGAAACTCATTACGGATCCACATTAACGTGTACGGTTCAGATTCAGAAACTTGTTTCATTGGCTCAACACCAGCATGTACAAATATATACTCTTCTGTTTCAATGTAATGATCTAATTCTTGAATAAACTTTACATGTTCCTCTAATACATGAGATTTTACAATCGGCTTTTGGAAGTCCTCCTCATTAACCGCAATGTCTTCTTCTACGAATCCATAGCTATATAATGTTTTATCTCCACCATTTCTTTTTACCCAATGGTTCCATGAACGTTCCTCATCAGTCGTTAACGCTTTAATCATCATATCTTCATGATTCCCCTTTAAAACGAACGCTCCTTCTTCTTTTAAATCTTTCACCTTTTCAATTACAGCACGTGCATTCGGGCCACGATCTACATAATCCCCTAATAGAATTAGTTGATCTTGTTTTGCATTGTATTGTATTTCCTCGAGTAACTTTTCAAATTTATCAATCTCTCCATGAATATCACTAATGACAAGTATCCTATTCATTTTTCCCCTTCTTTCTAAATTCAGTTATTTTTAATTATAACTGAATTTAAAGGAATCTTCTGAACTCAACTACTAGAAAGTATTATTATTACAAGTACAACCAATTTCCTTACAACAATGTAAGTCTCTTGTCATCCAATTCGATAGTTGCAACTACTGTATTTCCTTATACTAAAGGTAAGAAATGAAACAAAAAACAAGGAGAGATGAGATATGAAAAAAGTGATGGAAGTTGTTGTAGCAGTGGCAGAGGTTTTCGTAAACGGCAAACAAGTTGCAATGGAGTTAAACAAATAATGACAAGGACAAAATTCATTCTAGACCCTTTACTCATATAAAAGAGATAAGACTTCATCATTTCTTTGATCCCTTATCTCCCTGTAAAGAAAGCCGCATCCTTGTTCAGGATGCGGCTTTCTTTACAGTAATCTAGATATTCGAATAAACTCCAACAGCAAACAACTGTGTTTAAAATTTAAGTGATATGTAAATTCATTCCGTATTTAATCAATTTTAGTTTTCTCGCCACTGCTTGCGAGGCAAAATTCTCCCAAGAAGTACTATACAGTGGAATACGTTTTTCTTCTTTTACCGATATCGCCCAGGCTGTAACAACATCCGAACCATATCCATTCCCTTGAAACTCAGCTAACGTTTCTACACTCGCTTCAGAAGCCTCTGGGCTGCTTCTTGCACTACAACATATAGAAACTACTTGTTCATTTTCAACAATTGCAAAATAAGGTTGCCTCCATTCCATCTGTTCTATTAGATGAGGGAAATTTTCTCGCAAAAGCTCTTTATTTTTCTCTGTTATTTGTATCGCCCTAGTCGGCTTATTTGAATTATTTGGAAAAATGTAAGCAGAACCCATCCAAATATTCTCCACCGTTCTCTCATCATTTAATACTTTAATAATCTTTGCTATCTCTATATGATTTGAACATTCTAAAATTAATTTCTCCATCTTACTTATCATTTCACTATCCAGATTATAATGATATCTCTTTATATTCCCTTCACGAGTTCTACCAAGAAAAAAACGCGGTGCTTTCGGATTTCCCTGTTCATTTACACATATCATTTTTCCTGCTTGATTATGAACAAATAAAACCTCTGCCTGAATTGCTATTAACTCAAGTTCTGAAAGCCTCATTTATATCCTCCTTAGTTACTATGTGTAGTCTCCATATACTATCCATACTCTATTTTTCATGTTCAAAACAAAAACCCCATTTAAATACACATTACTGAATCCATCATACTAAATGACTTCTTCATTCTGTCTATCTAAATGGGATTAATTCGTACCCTTTATTTCTTCTTCTTTTTACTCCATTGGTTGTTGTGGCTGCACTACTTCATTCGCCCCAGCTACCCTCAACATATTCGCAATATCTTTAAAGCCTCTTTTTTCAGCATGTTGCAATGGCGTAGTTCCTTCATTGTTAGCCATATTTACATCCACTCCATGCTCAATAAGCATTTGAATTACCCTTTTATGGCTGTCACTACCATTTCCTAACACAATCGTTTCTAATAACGCTGTCCCACCACGATTATTTTTATAATTCACATCAATATCCGTGTGCTCTAATAATTCTTTTACGACCTCTACATGACCACGCTCTGATGCAGAAATTAATGCTGTTCCACCTGACCTAGTAGTTTCTTTCGTATTAGCTCCTGCATTAATTAGTAGTTTTACGATGTCTGTATAGCCCTCTCTGCTAGCATAAAGAAATGGATTGCTTTGTTTTTCATCTTGGATTTCAATATCGGCTCCTGCATCAATTAACGCTTTAACTGTCTCTATATGATTTTGATACACCGCTGCCAAGATAGGTGTTTCTCCATTATCGCCCTCTACGTTTATATTTGCCCCGTCCTTTATTAACTTCATAGTCGTTTCTGTATCACCTAGGGTCGCAGAAAGCAATAATTGCTTATCCATTAAATTTATACCAGTCTCTTCTTTATCTTTTTCCTTTTCTTTATGCTTTTCTTGCTTTTTTTCGTTTTTTTCGTTTTTCACGTGAACCGGTTTCGATTCAGGTTCTTCTTGCTTATCACAAGCCACTACCATCATTAAAAGTCCTAATAATGTACATAATAAAATTTTTTGTTTTCTCACAACTACAGCTCCTATGAAAGATAATGTTTTCTTAACCATTCCTCCATCACATGCAATAACTCTTCTTCAATAGATTTATCCATAAGTACCTTATATTCCTTCTTCAATTGTCATAGTATACTTATGCTCATGTTTTCTCAACATATAATTCATGTTTGGAATGATATGCCACCCAGCTCCATCATTAATATTATGGAGCAATTAGTTTAGCATATTTCAGCGATACTTGTACATCTTTGTTACCCTTAATTACTCAAATGTACTCTGAATATGTCACTATATTATATTGTAACTGTTCTTCTAACTATTTTACACCTTTTATCTTTCCGTTTTTCATCTCATCAGCCAAAGAAAAGGACAACCTTAGATGGTTGTCCTTTATGTAACTACTTTTTCGGATTAATGAGAATGTCCTCCGCTATTCTCTTTTTTCGGTTTCCCCATCATCTCTTTATTCATTTCCCACCTATGCTCTGATAAATCTTTATAGGAAAGGACCGCCCCAGTATATTTAGAAACAAAACTTTCTGCATCTTTTTTATCATTAAAAGAAATTACGTTATAAGCCATAGGTGTTGTTATTGTTTTATCATATACATAAGTTGCTTCCTGCAATGGAATCCAATCTTTCGTATCGTAGTCTCGCACAAACTTTTCTTTCATATTCTCATTTTTATTGCTATCCATCCATTTATACATGCAGCCAATATCATCAAACTTTAATGCTTTTCCACTCTCCAAAATAATTTCTGTTGTGAATTGATTATCCATTACCCCTATTTGACAAATATCACACTTATCGTTTTTCTCATCAACTGCAACTACTTCTATTTCCTTTTTTCCACACCCTACTACTGTAAATACGAAGCATAAACATATAGCAAGCACAGCATACTTTACTCTCATCCATATTTCCTCCCTAAAAAACAATATAATCCCCCTCAACGAGAATACATTATTCTAAAATATCTATTCGTTATATTTATATTCAACTAGAAGAATATCAAAAAACTGTGTGAAATTTGTGAAAAAACAATGTTATTTTTGTAATATATGGAACAAAAAAGAGATGTGCAGTTACTTCTACACATCTCTCATCATTCACAACCAGTAATTAATAAATCATCTTCTAACTTAACTAATAATGTGTCCGCATCAATGTTCTGTCCAACTTCTACATTTACTAATCTTATATTTCCACTGATCCCTACTGCGATTTTTTCAATCTCACCGTCATTTTTTCGGATCATCATTAATTTTTCCCATTCATATACGTAAGAGGATTCATTAATACAAATCTCTTCTACTATTCCTGTACATGAACTATAAATCTCTTCTATTCTTGTTTCCATTCAAAATCTACTCCCTACTTCACGCGCTTCTCTTTTTCACCTTATTCTACCATTCTTGCATACAGGTATTTATCTTTTTAAAAATTCAAAATTACCTCGTGAACAAAATGATCAAAATAAAAATTATGCTTCTAATGATGTTATTTTTCTAATTATTTACCATCCCTATTGAAACTCTTATTATAAACAAAAAACCTTTTTCAGAATTTTTATTTTATTTTGAAAGCGCAATCATTTTTGAGGGGGAGATTATGTGTTAGCATTACTTGGATTCGCAATGGTATTTGTCTTTATGTTTTTAATTATGACTAAACGTATGTCAGCATTAGTAGCATTAATATTAATTCCAATTATATTCGCGTTAATTGGTGGATTTTATGCAGATATGGGGCCTATGATGCTAGAGGGAATTAAGAAATTGGCACCTACTGGTATTATGCTTATGTTTGCCATTTTATATTTCGGAATTATGATTGACAGTGGTTTATTCGACCCCGTAATCGGTAAAATATTGAAATTCGTAAAAGGAGATCCTTTAAAAATTGTTGTCGGTACAGCTATATTAACTATTATCGTCTCTCTAGACGGTGATGGTACAACAACATATATGATTACAGTTGCTGCAATGTATCCACTGTATAAACGTCTCGGAATGAATCCACTTATATTAGCTGGGGTTGTTATGTTAGGAGCAGGAGTGACAAATCTTACACCTTGGGGTGGACCAACAGCTCGGGTTATGAGCGCACTTGGACTTGAAGCATCCGAGCTCTTCACACCGCTTATACCAGGAATGATTGCTGGTGCCATTTGGGTTGTTTTCGTTGCCTACTACCTTGGAAAAAAGGAAAGGAAACGTTTAGGAATTATGGATGTACAGTATTTAAAACAAATGCAAACAATGGATGAGCAAGCTGCAACAGTCGAAGCTGCAGTACATAAACGTCCTAAACTGCTATGGATTAACTTTTTATTAACTGTTGCCCTACTCGTCTGTCTCATACTAGAAGTTATGCCGTTACCTGTGTTATTTACAGTTGCTTTTGCTATTGCCGTTATGATTAACTATCCAAACTTAGAACAACAGAAAGAACGTATTGCGTCTCACGCTGGAAACGTTTTAGCCGTTGTTTCTCTCGTATTTGCTGCTGGAATTTTCACAGGTATTCTATCTGGAACAAAAATGGTAGATGCGATGGCTCAAAGTGTGGTTACTCTCATACCAGATGCTCTTGGACCTCAGCTTCCAATTATTACAGCTCTTCTAAGTATGCCGTTCACATTTTTCATGTCCAATGATGCGTTTTACTTCGGGGTATTACCTATTTTAACAAAAGCCGCTGCGGCTTACGGAGTTAGCGCAGCTGAAATGGGGCGCGCTTCATTACTTGGGCAACCTGTTCACTTACTAAGCCCTCTTGTCGCTTCCACTTATTTATTAGTCGGAATGGCCAAAGTTGATTTTGGTGAACACCAACGCTTTACTTTACTTTGGGCTGTTGGAACGACAATGGTTATGTTGATTACTGGAATTGTAATTGGAATTATTCCAATATAAGATGAAACTAGAAAAAACAGTAGAGGAAATGTAATCCTCTACTGTTTTTATTGTTGTGAAAGTCCCCTATGAAGAAACGCGGAAATACCTTCTTTCTGGCCTCCCCACACTTCCATATATAAGCTCCGCATGCACTTTCTTTCCAGAGATCAAATACTCTAAATAGCGCCTCGCAGTTGATCGGCTTACACCTACCATTGAACTTAGCATCTCTGCAGTAATTCCCTCCTCATTAACAGTTAACATATGCTTTTTTATTTTTGCTAACGTTAAAGGATCGATTCCTTTTGGCGCATATTCTATTGGATTTGCCTGCACCCCTCTTTGGGACCATAGATGTTCAATCTGTTCTGAAGATAATTGAGCATTTTTCTTTAACTTCGTAATCTTCTTTTGATAACTTTCTAAACTTGTTTTAAACCGATCAAATGTAAGTGGCTTTACGATATAATCTGTTACCCCGCCTCGTAAAGCATGCCGCACTACATCCGTCTCTGATGCGGCTGTAATCATAATAATATCTGTATCATGCAAATTATGCCTAATATATGTGACGAGTTCTGTCCCTTGCATGTCAGGTAAATATACATCTAATAAAACGAGTTGTGGCTTTACAAACTCTAGCCATTCTTTCGCCTGTTCCCCAGTCGTTGCTGTTCCAATTACTTTAAACCCCTCAATTTTTTCAGTAAAACGACGATGAATTTCCGCAATCCGAATATCATCTTCTACAATCAATACTTCAATCCCCTCATTCATTACAATTCGCCTCTCTCTTTCGGTAATGCAATGATAAATAAAGCACCACCTAAATCCCCTTTTTCAATCGCAATACTTCCATTTAAATCTTCCACTAACTCTTTCACTTTCGCTAATCCATATCCACGTTTTTCGCCCGCCTTCGTCGAAAAACCTTTATAGAATATGCTTGTAATTATTTCATCATGAACACCTTGTCCTGAATCTTCTACTTCAATTAATATTTCTTCCCCAATGTCTGTTACAAACATTCTTACTTTCTTATCATGATCTTGATTTCTTTCAATTGCTTCAAATGCATTCGTGATCAAATTCCCTAAAATAGAAACAACGTAATTACTCTCAATATGTGGGCTTAAATTTTCTAAACTACTTTCCCGATCTAGCATAAAATCAATCTTCAACTCTCGTGCCCTATTATAAAATCCAATTAAAATCCCACCTAACCATGGATTTTGAATTCGTTTCATAATAAATTGAACGAACTCTTGATATACTGCCGTTTCCTTATGAATAAGCTCTAAAGCATCTTCATAAGACTCTAATTGAATAAGACCTGAAAGCGTATACAATAAATTGTTATATTCGTGCGTTTGCGCCCGTAATGCCTCTGTATACTGCCGTGTTTGAGACAATTCCGCTGTTAATTGATCCATCTCAGATTTCAGGCGTAAGCTGGATACTACACCCGTTACTTTATGATTAACTTTAATAGGGAGACGATTGGCAATAACATCCTGCCCCTTTATATTTAATTGGCGATCAAATTGTTCTTCTCCGGTTTGAAGTACATCCAGTATCGATGAATTAGGAATAACATCTAAAATAAATTTCCCTATTACATTTTGTTGTTTATCTAAAGAAAGGATATCGTATGCTGCTTGATTTACTAAACTAACCATTCCATTTTTATCAATTACTACAATCCCTTCACGTACAGATTGAATAACTGTACTATGCTCCTCATATAAAGATGAAATTTCTTCTGGCTCCATTCCAAACATCATCCGCTTAATACTTTTTGCTAAATATACAGAGCCAATTATCCCAATTAACAGACCTGTTATTGTAATCCAAAACACACGCTTTCCATATACTTCTATCGCTCCATGAATATCATCCATTGAAAAACCGACAGATACTACACCAATAATTTCATTATCCTGATTACGAATTGGGACTTTTCCGCGTAATGAAGGCCCTAATGATCCCGTTGCTTTCGAAACGTAAGATTTCCCTTCTAATAGAACCCCTTTGTTATCTCCGCCCACCATAGCTTCTCCTATTTTATCTCGCTTAGGATGTGCATAACGAATACCATCTTTATTTCCAACTACAATAAAGTCAGCATCTGTTTCGATTCGAATTTTTTCTGCAATTGGCTGAATAATAGAAGCTGGATTTTCTTTTTGAAAAGCTTCCTGGATTTCCGGTATAGCAGCAACTGTTTTCGCAACATGCAACGCTCTTTTTCCAATTTGCTCCTCTACTGTTTCAGATAATATATAGTAAAATAAATAACTTGTTAACAGCAGTACAACAAGAATAAGTGTGCTAATAGTTAATGTAATTCTCGGTTGCAGCTTTAATTTTTTAAATTTCAAAACCATTCCCCTAACATGACTAAAGATAGAATTTAAAGAAAATACAGTTTTTTGATTTTCACCTTCAATCATAACACGGCTACTATATATTTCTTTATCTTTATCTTCATAAAAAAAGAAACGAAGTAAAATTACTACCCCGTTTCTTAATGCTTGTTATTACACTTTAAATTTACCAATCATTACTTGTAGTTCTTCTGCCATTCCCGATAAATGAACTGCTGCTGAATTTATTTCTTCTACTGAAGCTACTTGTTCTTCAGAGGAGCCAGCAATATTTTGAACGCTTGCTGCATTTTCTTCAATCGTTGCTGCAATTTCATTAATAGATGCACTTACTTGTTTTGTATCTATCGTCATTCGCTTCGCTACATCTACCATACTATCAATTTGTACAACTGTATCATTTGTAGATTTCAATATTTCTACAAAGCTTTGCTTCGCCTCATTTGCAACTACAAGCCCTGATTGTACCTCTGTCCCAACTTGATTCATAGAACTTACAGTTTCTTTTATATCAAATTGTATCTCTTTCACTAACTTTCCAATTTCCGTAGAAGACTGTCCCGATTGTTCCGCTAGTTTACGTACTTCATCTGCTACAATTGCAAAACCTCTTCCTTGCTCTCCAGCTCTTGCAGCCTCAATTGCAGCATTTAATGCTAATAAGTTTGTCTGCTGTGCAATATGTTGAATCACTTCTAGAATAGCTCCAATTTGCTTTGACTTATCATCTAATAACGTAATGACTTTGTCTGACTGTGAAACAGACTCATGAATTAATTGCATTTGATTCACAGTTTGTTCAACTAACTTTCCACCATCTTCAGCTTTTTTCTTCGTATACATAGATGCTGTGGATACTAATGAAGAGCTATCCGCAACACGCTGAATTCCTTCTGTAACTTCTTCTAACAAAGTCGCTCCTTCTTCAACTTCCCGCGTTTGTATTTCTGCACCACTCGATACTTGTTCCATCGCTTGTGTAATTTGCTCTATCGCTTCACCTGATTGCTTCATGCTAGCTGTTAATTCTTCTGAAGATGCTGCTACATGACTTGCTGAAATATTTATATTGGAAATGACATTATGTAATGATGATGCCATCTCGTTAAAGCTTTCTCCTAACTGCCCAATTTCATCTTTAGAATGAACTGTAATTGATTCTGTTAAATCACCTTCACTAATTTTTTTCGATGATATTACAAGTTGTTTTAACGGTTTAATAATAGAAGCAATTATAAAGTAAATTAAAACCCCGCCGATCATTAATGAAATACCAATAACAGTTATCGTTTTATAGAAAATAGGCTCCGCCGCTTGAATAATTTCTTTTGAAGGCATAATTCCTGCTATTTTCCATCCAGTTTTCTTACTCGTTTTAAAAGTAATATTACGATCTTCACCATCTAATGAATAATGAAAATCACCAGCTTCCTGTTTATAAAATTCCTTACTAAGTTTCTCTTCTAATTTCTCTCCTGGCTTCAGTGTCGGGTGTGCGACTACATTTTTATCTTGATCAAATATCGCTACATACCCTTCCTTACCGATATTAACCATCTTAGAAGTAGTTACAATATCATTGATAATTAAGTCAATCCCGAGAACACCACTTTTATCTTCGTTTTGTTTTGCTAGTGTAATAACAATATTCCCTGTCGTTTTTGACTTATATGGAGCAGTTACAATCACTTCTCCGCTTTTTTTCACTGCCTCTTTATACCAATCTCTTTCTGTAGGATTATATCCTTCGGGCATTTGAATAGCTGGTGATTGAATAAATTGTCCATTACTAGATCCTGTATAGATCGCTTCCATTTCTGGATGTAATTTATTATATTCTTCTAGTTTATTTTGGATGTTTTGAATTTGATCCGCTTGGTAACTTGATTGTGTAAATAATTTCGTAAAATAAGTTGCATCTACTTTTTTACTATCCAATTCCTTATTAATTACATTATCCAAAATTTTTATATTATCTTTCGCCGATTTTAAAATCGTTTCATTAAAATTTGTTTTCGCCTGCTGATAAGACGTCCAACCAATTACAATACTTGGAAGAATTAAAATAATAATAAATGACACAAGTAACTTTGTTTTTAAACTACTACTCCTTAATTTCCTTTGAAACATATTCCTACCCCTTCATACCGTTTTACATGCAATAACTTACAATTAATCTATTTATAAAAATTATAAGATATAAATACGTTAATGAGACTCTTTATTTCTCTTTACTCATCTTTCTAAATTTAAAAGATTATTGCATACATACTTCATTCTATAAAAATTTAATAATTAAAACAATGTATAAAAATGTATATTATTCGAAATATTATAATTCACAGAAGAACCTCTAGTATCCCACTTACTAGAGGTTCTTTCCATCTTACTATTCTTTAGTTTTTTCTACTTCTTTTTCCTTATCTTCTACTACAGATACAACAGGTTTATCATTTGCTAATTGTTGTACTGCCCCTTTTCCTGCAAACCCTTCTAATAACTCTTTTAAATCAATACCAGAAGAAGCTTTTAGTGTTTCCTGCATTGTTGCCATTAAATCAGTCGCATAACCTGCAACTTTTCCGGCGCCGCTATTCTTACCACCGCCGCCTGTATCGACAACTGTAATTTTATCAATATTGCTAAGTGGACTTGCAATTTCTTTCGCATAACTCGGAAGCATTTTTAGAACCATATCCATAATTGCCGCTTGCCCATATAATTCAAATGCTTCTGCAATTTTTTGTTTCGCTTCTGCTTCTGCTAAACCTTTTAACCTAATAACATCTGCTTCGGCTGTACCTTGTGCCTTTTGTACTTCTGCTTTTGCCTGACCTTGTGCTTTTTCAATTTCTGCTTTTGCTAAACCTTCTACACGAACTTCTTCTGCACGTGCTCTTGCTTCTGCTTCAATTTTATATTGATCTGCATCTGCTTTTTTCATTTGTTTTACTTTTTCCGCTTCAGCTGATTGTTCAACAGCATAGCGATCTGCATCTGCCTTTTTCTTTACTTCTGCATCGTATTGCTTTTCACGACGCGCAATCTCTTTTTCTTCTAACTCAATTTGCTTTTCACGCTCAATGATTTTAACTCGCATTTGCTCCTCTGTAACACCTTGTTGCGCTTTCGCTTGTTGTAATTCGTAAGAAAGATCTGCATCTGCACGAGCTTGTTCTTGGTCTCTCTTATAAGATTGTACTTTTAATTCCTTATGTTTTTCAGCTTCAGCGATTTGTGCATCACGTTGATATTCCGCTTCTTTCGCTTCTTTCTCAGCACGAGCTTTTTCAATTCGTGCCTCTTTTTCACGCTCTGCATTCGCAACTGTTGCATCACGCTTAACCATTGCGATTTGCGGCTGACCAAGTGCATCTAAGTAACCGTTTTTATCCATTATTTCTTTAATTGTAAAGGAAACGATGCGAAGTCCCATCTTCTTCAAATCAGTAGAAGCTACTTCATGCACCTTTTGTGCGAATTGCTCTCTATTACTATAAGCATCTTCTACTGTCATAGAAGATAAAATAGCACGTAGATGCCCTTCTAAAACTTCTTTTGCTTCTACTTTTAACTCTTCCGTTTCTTTTCCTAAATATTGTTCAGCTGCTGTAGAAACTTCTTCAATTGTCGATCCTACTTTAATAATAGAAACACCGTTTACTGTAATCGGTACACCTTGTTTCGTATATGTATCACGTGTTCCAACTTCTAATTTGTAGTTTAATAAGCTAAGAAGTTCTGCCCGTTGCATAATTGGAACAACGAAAGTACCACCACCGCGGATAATCTTGATCTTCTTTCCATCATCAGTGATAACAACATTCTTTCCACCACCAAGCCAGTTTCCTGTTACAATTAATGCTTCATCTGGACCCACTGTACGATACTTCGTAATGAATACTAAAATGAGTAGAAGTAAAATTGCGAGTAAAACTCCACCGATAATTAATGGAATCGTCATGTAAATTCCCCCTTATAATTTTGGTTTTTTTAAAGAATAAGCGATGTTTTGTACAAGTAAAACACCATCTTGAACTCCCTCAATAATGACCTCGGTTCCTTGTGAAATATCTTTTTTTCCAATTGTTTTCGCTGGTATTGCATTACTTCCAAATTGGGATGAAATTAATACTTCTCCAAATCCTTCTTTCGGAATCGATATAATTACTTCTCCTTTTCGGCCAATAAATTCATCCATACGGTGCATTGTATTTTGCTCTGCCTCTGCAATTGGTTTTAAAATTAGTATTTTCATTATGAAAACACCGATAAAAGATATAGCAAATGAGCCCCCGAAAATAACGAGACTATTATAGGAATATAAATACTCTCCTATATAACTAAGTCCACATAACATGGCGAAAAAACTAAGTAGCAACGTTACAACGGATACAGATCCGCCTCCAAAACTAAATATTGATTCAAATATATCTCCAAAAAAGATATAAATAACAGTAAGTATAGTTGCAATTATAAATCCGTATAAATAAATTGTTTCAAGTGGATAACCAAACAAGATCATTTCTTATCCCCCTTTCTTAAACAATCCTTTTTTGTTATATCTATGCCTCACCTCTTTCAAAGATCATCATTCTTAATTTTCAGTTATTTAATCTTTAAAGAAAAACCTGTAAGACAGGCCTCTAAAAAAGAACAGGAGAAACCTATTGTGACAGGCTCCTCCTAGTAAATAACCGATATATTGTATATCTATATAATATACTATTTTCCACAAAAAGTAAAGTTAAACATACATTGGAAGAGTACTTATTTTATCCCGCATTAACGGGCAGTAAAACTCCCACTTCAAAATTCGGCGAATGCGAGGAAGTTAGGTGGGAGATAACTGCCCATAAAAGCCCGATTGGTTCAACTAATAACCAGTGGGGGATGAACAGAACCCCCGCTGATTAAAGTTTCACTTTACTGATAATGCGTATGTTCCATCGCCATTATCATATTTATATACATACAAGTAGTACTTACCTGGTTTTGCATTAAATTTTGCTTCTATATGATTTCCATTTGCTTGACCGTAAGCTGCATAATTTTGCATATTTGATTCATGGTGAAGTACCCATGTCATCCCGATTCCATGCTCATTTAAAACAGAAATATCGATATCTCTCGCTGATGCTACATTAAATGTATAAACATCGGTGTGATCCCCGCCGATAAGGCTACCTTTTATAGTAGTGTTTAGCCCGATACGATTTGCTTCCTCTGAACGATTATTTGGTTCAGATTCTGTTAAACTCCCATCTTTAATCGTAACAGTTGTTTCGCTTCTACTCTCTTTTCCTTTATCATCTTTTACTACTAACGCTACTTTATAAGTTCCTTCTCTTTCATATGCATGTACTGGATTAACTTCTTTACTTGTTCTGCCGTCTCCAAAATCCCATAAATAAGAAACGATTTTTCCATCTTCGTCTTTTGATCCATCACTTTTGAATTGAATTCCTTCTTTTACAAACCCATTATAAGGTCCGTTTACATTAACCGTCGGAGCTTTATTTTCTCCGTCATCTTTTGCGATACCATGGAAGACTACATCATATTCAAATTCATTTGAACTATTCACACGATAATTAACGAAGTATGCTGTAACCGTTTTGTAGCCACTCCATTCTTTTTGCGTCAATTGTTCTAAAGCCTCATTTACTCTTTTACTCATTGCTTTCCAGTCTTCTGACTCACCTTTTGTTACACTACCTGTAAACGTGCCTTCTAATGTAAATGTATTAAAGAATTGAGATGTATGCTTTGTCATTTTTGTATCTTTCATAGACAACGTTTCACTAATTTCTTTCTTCACTTCTGTTAGTGCTTTTGGTGCATGTTCAGCTAAATAATCATCTGCTACTTCCGGCACATTGTACTTATCTTGATTATCAATTAGCTGCTGCATATACTCTTGATACTCTTTATTTAACTTAGAATCTTTACTTAAAGTCTCACGATACGTATCATAATTTCCCACATCATTCGCACGAATTAAATCTTGAATTTTATCAAACGTTTCAAATTGATGAGTATATAAGTAAGACTGCAATGCGAACGAGTAGTTATAGAAATCCCAAGAACCATATTTAGCAAATAGTGTACGCTCTGCTGTATAACGGCTTGCAGGATCAGATGATAATCCACTAATGATGCTCTTTCTTGGTACAACGTTATTTGTACGAGTAGATCCTGCGAAAAATTCTGCATTCCCTTCTTGGAACCAAGTTAATCTTTCATTTTGATACATATCTCCTCTTCCAAATAAACCGGGAACTTCATATCTCCCTTGAAGATAATGAGTAAACTCATGACGGAATAACTCTTCTAAACTATAAATACTTTGCTCTGGCGTACGCTCATATGTAAAGAATGTCCCTGTCTCTTCAATATAAATTCCACCGTTGTTTGTTTCATATCCATACAATTGTCTATTTAACTGGTATTCGTCTGGAGTATTATAGATTACTATCGTTAATACGTCGTCTGCATTACCTTGTTCTAAAGCTTTGTCATTTCCGATCACACGGTGATATTGTGCCTTTACTTCTTTTGCTGCCCAGTATAATCTCTTAATTTTTTCCTCTGATACTTTATCTCCTGTTTTGAACACAATAGACCCATCATCGAATGTGTACGTTTTTGGTAAGTACTGCTCTTTTCCTTCTTTACGTATCTTCTCTAAATCTACCGTATTCCCGCTATAATCTTTCCCGTTATAGTTTGTTGTAATTTGTTCTACTGCAACAAAATACGGTTCACTTAAACGTGGATACATATGCATTGCTTGTGTAACAACTTCTAATCCTTTATTTGGATTGCTATGAAACTTCCCTAATCGGCTAGCAAAATAAATTCCATTATTAACGAGCCATTTATTTTCTGGCGTTACTTCATTTAGAAGAGCAATACGATTTATTTCATTAATAAACCCATCTACTTTTCCATACCACATCGTTTCATTCGCTTCTTTACGAGCCTCATTTAAGTAAGACTGTATATCATAATCAATGCCTTGCATCATATCGTATACAGCTTGTCCTTTCATACGATCGTCTACATATGCATTAAAATTATCATTATATTGTTTTAAAATATTCGATGCGTATTGCACCGTTTCAACATCACTTGATGCATTACTAATTAATTTTCCGTATGCAGATACGACTGTATCCTGCTCATTTGTTCCAAGCTTAAAGTTGGGATTTTTCGCAATAGCTTTTAACGCTGGTAAACATTTGTCCTGGAAGCTTCTTTCATTTAAGTCGCTTAATTCATTATTATAAAATGCAAGATAAAAAGCTGAACGTAACACTTCAGTAAACGTTTGAATTCCTTTTGAATCATCTTTCGTAAATGTACTACCTCTATGAGCTAATTCGTCTATAATTACTTGCATTTTTCCGTTATCTTTATAAAAGGCTTTTGCATCTTCATTAAACTGGAATAAGTCTGTAATTTGGTGCCACTTAATACTGCCTAACGTTTCAATTAATTCTTGATCATTCATTTTGTTTAAATCAGCCATTGAATAGCTTTCTTTAGCTTGCTTTACTGCCGAGTTCTTCGTAATAGATGCTGGTCGCTGTGAAAAATCTCCTACTTTTAAACGTTCTTGAAATGATAATGTTTCCTCGGCTTTAGAAGCGTGTCCGATCTCATCTACTGGTTTTTCAATTCCAACTGGTTTCGAATGCAATACATTATACGGTACCTTTTCTTCTGCTGATACATTCGTTTGAATTGCTCCGAGCGATAGCGCCATTGTACTAATACTAAGCAAAACTTTATTGATCTTTGATTTCTTGTTCATATTATTGCCCCCCTATTTATATATTCCATTCAAGAAATTAACATATTATCTGGATGAAATGATATAAAATGCAATATTTCATATTATTTCTTCATACATTTTGAACATATAGTGAACGAAAGGGACTTACAGTTTCCGCTACAGTTGCTCCATTATTTAAGCAATCGAAACATCCTCGTATTAATATCCTTCCCCTATTCAAAAAGACCTTATCATAAGCATATTTCAACATGAAATTGCTATAATAAGGTCTTCTCAAAAACTTATATAATCATTTTGTATAATAATAAGATAAAACGTTATTTATTTCTTAAATAATCTCTTTCTAAATACAAACATACTTAATGCTGAAAGAACAAGTGCTAATCCAGAAAGTAAGATCGGTGTGTTAGCTTGACCACCAGTTGCTGCTAAAGACTTCTGATTTTCCTCTTGCTTATTAGCATGTTGTTTATTTGAATCTTTTTCTTTCGCACTCTCTTGTCCTACCACTTTTACTGGACCAACTTGATTATTCCCTTTTGGCTCTTGATCCAATCCAGTTGCTGATTCTTTTACCTCTTCTTTTGTACCTTCAACTTCTTTCGCCGGTTCTTTCACTTCTTCTTTTGTACCTTCAACTTCTTTCGCCGGCTCTTTTACTTCTTCTTTTGTTTCTTCAATTTCTTTTACCGGCTCTTTTACTTCTTCTTTTGTACCTTCAACTTCTTTTACTGGTTCTTTCACTTCTTCTTTTGTACCTTCAACTTCTTTTACCGGCTCTTTTACTTCTTCTTTTGTACCTTCAACTTCTTTTACCGGCTCTTTTACTTCTTCTTTTGTTTCTTCAATTTCTTTTACCGGCTCTTTTACTTCTTCTTTTGTTTCTTCAACTTCTTTTACCGGCTCTTTTACTTCTTCTTTTGTTTCTTCAACTTCTTTTACTGGTTCTTTCACTTCTTCTTTTGTACCTTCAACTTCTTTTACCGGCTCTTTTACTTCTTCTTTTGTTTCTTCAACTTCTTTTATCGGCTCTTTTACTTCTTCTTTTATTTCTTCAACTTCTTTTGTTGGTTCTGTCACTTCTTCTTTTTCAACTATATTCTGGATTACTGTTCCGTTAAAACTTATACTAGTTTCATCCGAATCTAAATCAAATTTATATACCTTTTCACCTGGAGTACTCCATTTCATTACTCCATTATTAAACGTTCCCCCCTCACTTGTTAGTTTAATATTCTCAATAGTTTCTCCTTCTAAGTCATATACGGGAACTTGAATTTCTTCATTTACTTTTGCTTCATTTAAAATGATTTTTTGTCTTCCGACATCAATTGAAAACCATTGACCTAATTGTATTAACGGCCTTACATCACGAATCTCATTTCCATCTAATTTTAAACTTAGTAGGTCTAACATTGAACCAAGAACTGATACATCTTTAATATGATTATCCGCAAGGTTTAACCACTGTAAATTTTCCAGTGAAGATAACGGCGTTATATCTTCAATTTTATTATGAGATACATTCACCTCTTTCAATTGTTTCAAGTTTGAGATGAACTCAATATTTTTCAACCCTACTCCTTCTAAAGTGATGTTTTCTAAGTTCGTCATGTATTCTAAACCAGTTAGATCTTTTATCTCTTTTTCTTTAAGTATCTCTAATGTTTTAATCTGTAATAAATCTTCTTTTGTTATAGGGGCATTTAGATTCTCTCTACCAAAATTCTTTTTATTAATATGTTGTTGTAAATTTTTATCAAGAATTACATTTTTACTTTCTGTTTGTTTTTCAACTATACTTTGTATAACCGTCCCATTAAATCTTATTTTACTTTCAGCAGAATTCGTATCTAGTTTAAATTCATATATTTTTTCTCCAGGACTATTCCATTTTATAAACCCGTTATTCAGAGTAGCCTCTTCACTTTTCACATTAATATTTTGAAGTGTTTCTCCTTTAAGATTGTATATTGGAATTTTTATTTCTTCATCCACGCTTGCTTCATCTGAAAAGATTTTTTGTCTTTGAATATCGATATACATTCTTTTTCCTAATTCTTGGACAGGTCTAACATCACGAATTTCATTCGAACCCAGCTTTAAATCATATAAACCTGTTAATTGACTAAGTGGTGTTATATCTGAAATATAGTTTTCCTCTAAATTAAGTGATTGTACAGTAGATAATCTTAATAAAGGTTCGATGTTTTTTAATTCATTTTTAGAAAGGTCTAACTCCACTAACTTTTTCATTGAGGTAATATGCTCGATATTAGTAAGTCCATTGTTACTTAAAGATAAATTTTTCACATTTTTCAATTGCTCAATCCCAGCAAGATTAGCATTACTAATTTGATTATTTGCTACAGTCAAAGTCCTTAAAGTCGTTACTGTAAATAATGGTTTAATATCTTTTATATAATTGCTGTTTAAATCTAACATTTTAATCTTCTTCATTTGACTCAATGGGCTTAAATCTGAAATTTTATTGTTTCTCAAACTTAAAATCTCAACATGCTCTAACTCAGCCAAAGGTCCAATATCTTCGAGTTCACCATAAGTTATACTTAATGATTTTAATTGTCTCATTTTCGAGATAAACTGTATATTTTCTAACTTAACTTCTTCCAACGTTAAGTTTTCTAAGTTCGTCATATATTCTAGACCGCTTACGTCTTTTATTCCTTTACTTTTTGCCTCAACGACTATTAAAGATTTAACTTTTAATAAATCTTCCTTAGTTATTGGCGTATTTAGATTCTCTCTATTCAAGTTATATTTATTAATATGCATTTGCAATTGCTTATCTACTATTACATTTGCACTTTCATCTTGTTGATCCACTTTATCTTCTTTATTTTCCTTTTGTTCTTCTGGAACATTGCCTTCTAAATTCAATGCATTTACTTCAAATTGCACTTGATACTTATTATCATAGGCCATTGTCGGAATATAAATATGCATTTGCATATTATATCTTTTTCCTAATTCTCCAACTTCAAATTGAATAACCTTCGTCCCATTTTTCTTTTTATCCTCTGATATGACTTTTACATCATGGAATACACCAGGAGTATCAATATCCTCTGTTTTCAAGTATTGAAAGAAATCACTATCACTTAACGTTGCCGTTACAATTTTCTTTCCATTCTCAATTGTTAATTTCGGATTTTTTATATAAACAGCTGCCATAGACTCTTCATTCGTTTTATCTTTATACGCTTTAATAACAGCATCATATGTACCATCTTCTAAAGTCTGTCCAGTTTTATTCGCCTCAATTGCTACTGCCGCTAAAGCCGGTGTCGAATATACAGCAAACGGTAACGATAACGTCGCCGCTATTAACATCGCATTTATATGTTTTCTTTTATTTCTTTTCAACTTTACATCTCCTCCAAAATATATAAATCAAAATGTAATCATTTCTCGAATAAATGATAATGATTTTCATTTTCAGTGTCAACTAACAATATAAATATTTCGCAAAAATTTCTTAAAAATTTCACAAAAAAATAACCCCTTTTATAAGAGGTTATGCCATTTTCTCTCCTGATTCTTCTTTAAAAAAGCTTTTCATTGCATGAAATACATCTGCTTTTTGCTTTAAAATATAATATCTGAAATTCTCATCTTTAATATTTTTATAGGCTGACATAAGCGTACTATGGCGGTTGTACTGGTTCACTTCCCCATACCCAAACATATTACACTTCTTCATTAACTCTTCCACAAGCTTTACGCATCTAGCATTATCCGAAGTTAAATTATCACCGTCTGAAAAATGGAATGGATAAATATTATAGCGATCTGGTGAATATTTATTATCGATTAACTCAAGTGCTTTTTTGTACACAGAAGAACAGATCGTTCCACCACTTTCTCCTTTTGAGAAAAATTCTTCTTCTGTAACGACCTTCGCTTCCGTATGGTGAGCAATAAATTCAATGTCTACGGTTTCATACTTTGTGCGTAAAAATCTTGTCATCCAGAAAAAGAAGCTACGTGCCATATACTTCTCCCATATCCCCATCGATCCACTCGTATCCATCATCGCTAATACAACAGCTTTTGAATCTGGCTTTAACACTTCATTCCAAGTACGGAACTTTAAATCTTCTTGGTGAATTGGATGGAAAGATGCTTTACCACGCATTGCATTTCGTTTATATGCAGATATCATCGTTCGTTTCTTATCGATATTTCCCCATAATCCTGTTTTTCTAATATCATTAAATTCAATGTGTTCAATCCGGTTTTCATCCAGTTCTTTTCTCTTTAAATTAGGCAACTCTAACTCTTTGAAAAACGCTTGCTCCAGTTCTAAAATTGAGACTTCTGCTTCATAATAATCTTCTCCAGCTGCATCTCCTGCCCCTTGCCCTTTTCCTGGTCCTTTCTGCTTTTGACCACCTGATCCATCTCTCGCAACGACATCGCCAACTTTGCTGTCACCGTTCCCTTGCCCAACATGTTTATTTTTATCATAATTGTATCTAATCTTATATTCATCTAAAGAACGAATCGGTATTTTCACAACATCCCTACCATTAGACATAACAATATTTTCTTCTGTTACAAGATCTGGCAAATTATTTTTAATTGCCTCTTGTACTTTTTCTTGATGGCGTTGTTGGTCGTCATATCCTTTGCGATGGAGGGACCAGTTTTCCTGTGAAATTGTATAGTTTGGTTGATTTTCTTCGCCCATGCCTTTCCCTCCTTACTGTATTTGTTTTCTCTTATGAACAGCAATCTATAATTTTGTTTTCTAGTGTGCGTAACTATAATATTTGAAAAATAACTGTTCATCGAAAATCATCCCATAAACATATATAGCGTTTTTCATACAATACTCCGAGCATCTTAAACAAAATTTTGCCACTCACATAATAGAAAGAAACATTCAGCCGTTGATAAGAAAGAAACACAATGCATTGTTGCACACATTTTCGTTTTGCAACATATTGTATTGTGTTGGCTTTTTTGTATGAATGGTTGGTTACTCTATCATATGCATATTGTAAAAATAATTGACAATAAATTCATAAAATCGCATCTTAATTTATTATATTCGGACAAGCTATGACATTTTTTACAAATATCAATAGATAACAAAACGCCGTCCCAAGAATAAGAGACAGCGTTTTGTTATCAAACTATCGATTTAACAAACTACCTACATATCGTAACAATTCATTCGCGGATGAAGAATTATAGCCATGCTCATCAATTAAGCGTGCAACAACATCATTGATTTTCTTAAGCTGATTTTCATCTGGTGTTTTCGTTGATGTTGTAATTTTCACTATATCTTTTAAATCAGCAAATAATTTTTTCTGAATCGCTTCACGAAGACGCTCGTGTGAATTATAATCAAAGCGCTTCCCTTTACGTGCATAAGCAGAAATGCGAATTAAAATTTCTTCACGGAATGCCTTTTTAGCATTTTCTGAAATGCCAATTTGCTCTTCAATCGAACGCATAAGTTTTTCATCTGGGCTCATTTCTTCACCTGTTAAAGGATCCCGTAATTTTGATTTATTGCAGTACGCTTCGACGTTATCTAAGTAATTATCCATAAGTGTCTTAGCTGATTCTTCGTATGAATAAACAAACGCTTTTTGCACTTCTTTCTTAGCAATTTCATCGTATTCTTTTCTCGCTAATGAGATAAAATTCATATAGCGCTCTCGGTCTTCACTACTAATTGACGGGTGCTGATCCAATCCGTCTTTTAGCGATCTCAGTACATCTAGTGCATTAATAGATGGTACCTCTTTTCGAATAATTGTAGAAGAAATTCGGTTAATGACATAACGAGGATCAATCCCCTTCATACCTTCATCTTGATATTCGCGTTGCAATTCTTCTACATCAATCGCATTATACCCTTCTACCGTTTCTCCATCATATAAACGCATCTTTTTAATTGCATCAATATCCGGACGCTTCGGATCTTTTAAACGAGTTAAAATAGTGAACATTGCTGCAACGCGAAGTGTGTGCGGTGCAATATGAACATTTGACACATCACTTTCACGAATCATTTTTTCATAAATATGTTCTTCTTCACTAACCCGTAAATTATATGGAACCGGCATTACAATAATTCGTGAATGCAATGCTTCATTTTTCTTATTTGCTATGAAGGAACGATATTCTGTTTCATTTGTATGCGCTACAATTAATTCATCTGCTGAAATAAGCGCAAATCTTCCTGCTTTAAAATTCCCTTCTTGTGTAAGCGATAATAAATGCCATAAAAATTTCTCATCACATTTTAGCATCTCTTGGAATTCCATCATTCCACGGTTCGCCTTATTTAATTCTCCATCAAATCGATATGCACGAGGATCTGATTCCGAACCGTATTCTGCAATTGTAGAAAAGTCTAGACTACCTGTTAAATCGGCAATATCTTGTGATTTTGGATCAGAAGGACTAAATGTACCAATTCCTGTACGGCGATCTTCAGAGAAGAAAATACGCTCTACAACTACATCCTCAATTCTTGACCCGTATTCTTGCTCTAGACGCATAACATTTAATGGTGATAAATTCCCTTCAATTCTTACTCCATACTCATCAAAGAAATCATTCCGTAAATGCTGCGGAATTAAATGAAGTGGATCTTCATGCATTGGGCAGCCTTTTAATGCAAAAATCGCTCCACGATCTGTTCGTGAATATGTTTCTAATCCTCGTTTCAACATCGTAACTAATGTTGATTTCCCCCCACTAACAGGCCCCATTAATAACAAAATACGTTTTCTAACATCTAATCGTTTTGCAGATGGATGAAAATATTCTTCCACAAGGCGTTCTAAGGCATCCTCTAATCCAAATAGCTGATTACTAAAGAAGTTATATTTTCTTCTACCATCAACTTCTTCAATTCCAGCATCTTTTATCATATTGTAAATGCGAGAGTGTGCTGTTTGAGCCACCCATGGTCTTTCTTTCACAAGCTCCAAATACTCCGCAAACGTACCTTCCCATTGTAAACGTTCTTCTGCTTCCCGATATTGTTCAATTTTCTTTAGAATATCCATTATAGCTCCTCCCCCATCTCCTTGTTCAATCGGATTATTATAAAAGGTATGCTAGGATGTCCTTAAACATTCTTTAAATCAAAACGAAATATATAATAGCGCTATAAAATTCTCTCCAAAATTCAAAGAAAATTCTGTATAATAAAGGTATTAAAGTTTTTACGCTGCTATTCATTGTAAATAAATTCTTTTCTTCTAGGAACCTTACATACATTTCGATTCACAAATAGGATTCGTAAACCGAAAAAGTAAGGAGGAAATTAGGATGAAGTTATTATTAATTTTAGGTGTATCACTCACATTTCTTACAGCCATTTTCACATCTGGTTATAACGATAAACCAGGTACACATAAAAAGTGATGTGCTTTTCAGCACATCACTTTTTTTCTTGTTTTTTATACACTATTTAAAATAAATATTTTCCACATCGTATATCGATAAAGGACGATTATAAAAATAACCTTGTACGAGTTTCACATTCTTTTCCTTTAAAAATTGTATTTGTTCCGCTTTTTCTACTCCTTCTGCAATTACATTTAACCCTAGAGTATGTGCTAAATGAATAATTGCAGCCGTAATATTCGTATCTCTTTCATCTTTATATATGCCTTCCATAAAAGAACGATCAATTTTTAACGTATCAATCGGATATGTTTTTAAATAACTTAAAGATGAATATCCCGTTCCAAAGTCATCTAAATGAATCTTTAAATTTTGTTCTTTTAACTGCATTAACACTCTTTTCGATAAATCTTTATGTATAAGAGCCCCTTCTGTAACTTCTATTGCTAATAAATGAGGGGGGACGTTGTACTTATTTAAAGCACGTGTAATCATCTCTATTAGTGTAATAGAACGAAAATGTCTAGCTGAAATATTAACTGCAATTGGTACAACTTCATACCCTTTATTTAACCATTCACGTATCTGTTCACAAACTTGATGTACTACCCATTCATCAAGTTTAATAATAAATCCTGTTCTTTCAGCAAGTGGGATAAATTGATTTGGCGAGACAAATCCTAGCTCCTTATTCTCCCACCTTATTAAGGCTTCCATACTGGCTATCTTTCCCGTTTCAATATTAATTTGAGGTTGATAATATAGGAAAAATTCATTTTTCTCTATAGCACGATGTAACTGATTCTCTATTATAAACCTTTGTTCACGTTCACAATCTAATCCACTACAATAAAAATGATAATATCCTTTTCCTTTTTCCTTTGCTTTTTCCAAAGCTGTGTCGACTCTTTGGAAAAGCATTTTTTCATCCATTCCATCTTTTGGAGCCATTACAATCCCAATTGATGCACTCAAATAAACATCCTCTTCTTCTATTACAAAATGCTCACTAATTCTTTTTAATATTGTTTGTACCACTTCCTCTACGCATTCTTTCGTTATATTTTCTATTAACATAACAAATTGATCATCATGTTCTCTAAATAAATGCATATCTTCTATTTTTAGTTCTCGTAGGCATTCAGTAACTTTTTTTAATACTTGATCCCCTTCTTTATGACCAAATGTATCATTAATAAGGTGAAATTCATCCAAATCTATAAAAACCAATGCAAATTCTTTATTATCATCTAAAAATTCATTTAGTTTATTTGTACATGATATTCTATTCATTAACCCCGTTAACTGATCGAAGTAAGCCAAATACTCTGTTTTCATCTCATTTAATACTTGCCTCGTAACATCCCTCGTAACAATGTACACCCCAACGATTTCACTATTCACAATAATGGGGATAGTCCTCACAGAAATATAAAGTTCATATCCTTCTTTATGAACATATTTCTTTGCAACAATTTGTTTTGCTTTTCCCTGTAAAGCATTCTTAAATATAATTTGAAAAGTTTTTTCATATTCTTTATTTATAAACTGAAAAATAAATTGGTCCTTTAGCTCTTCATATCGATACCCAAAAATTTCATAAGTTGCTGGATTTGCATATGTAATTCTTCCAATAGAATCTACAGATACAATGGAATCATTATTATATTCTAGTAATGACTTAAATAACATTTGTTTTTCTTCTATTTCCGCTTTTTTCTTAACCTGTGCTGTAATATCTCTAGTAATACAAATAATAAACTGACATGTTCCATTTACATCGCATACTGGATTAAGTGAAGATTCATAATGTATATCACCAGTTGGCAAACTAATTACATCACAAAATGTATTTGCTCTCGCTTCTCTCATTACTTTTTCATATTGTCCTTGCAATAACCTTGCCGTATCTTCTGGTAATACTTCTGCAAAAGTTTTTCCATAACATTCTTTCCCTAGCCTGGCGTGATCCATTCCTATTTTATTCACATAAATATATTTAAAAGTTTCATCGTCAATAACTTTCACAATAAACACTAAATCTTGAATAGCATGTAACAGTCCCTGTCTTACTAAATCCATATCTATCATACTTAAAAAGGTATTTTGATTATTATATTGTTCCTTCATATTTATCTCAACCCGTCTTATCTATTTTTATTCATATATCTCATTCTATATGAATATGTACCTTTTTTAAAATGTATGATTACATATTTTTTTAAAAAATAAAAAAGTCGCCAAATGGCGACTTTTAATAAACGATTTCTAAATCTAATCCTGGATAATTTTGTTGACGGAACGCTTCATAAATTAAAATTGCTGCTGTATTAGATAAATTTAATGAACGTACTTTATCCGTCATTGGAATACGTAAACAATGATCGAAGTTTTCTTCAATTACATTAGCTGGTAATCCATTTGTTTCTCTTCCAAATACGAAATAGTAATCCTTCTCACGTTTGCTATAATCAAATGCTGTATGAGCTTTCTCGCCATACTTTGTTAAATAGAAGAATTCACCATCTTTATTTTTCTCATAAAATTCTTCGATTGAATCATAATACGTAACTTTTACGTGCTGCCAATAATCTAGTCCTGCACGCTTTAACATTTTGTCATCCGTTGAAAATCCAAGCGGTCTAATCAAATGTAACTCTGTTCCAGTTGCTGCACAAGTACGTGCAATATTCCCTGTATTTGCTGGAATTTCTGGTTGATATAAAACAACATGTACTCCCACGCGATATTCACCTCTATTTTTTGTCTACTACGTATTATACCACTTGAACGAAAAATCTCTACCCATTAATAATATGAAAGAATTTATATTTCATTTGTGGTGTATATTTACTAGAGTCTTCATAGTTCCAATAACGCCTGCGGCTATTCGCTGAATGTGCATTTACAAGCGGCATACCATCTGCGTCTTTTGCTACTACAATTGTCGTATGATTCCACCTACCATCATCCTCAAAATCATACGCAATTACATCGCCAAGAATAAGGTCTTCTGGCTTTTCTACTGCTTCTGCTCGAAGACCAGCTGTAGCACCTGACAAATACCAATAAAAAGAGTGTGCTACAGCCCAGCTCCAACTCCACTGGTTTCCCCTTTGCCACCACCCTTTACGAATATTAGGATGTCCATTCATTGGCACTTCTCCAGTGTGCAGACATTGTGAAATGAAATTTGTACAATTATCAGGAAAATTACGGTATGCAGGATTGCGATCATCCCACCAACGCTCTGCATATTTCACTGCCTCTAAACGATTATATTGATATGAACCGTATTTTTCTTTCGTGACTTCCCGTTCTAACGTTTCACCTATTCCTATTTCTTCTGACACTTCAAGAGCATAATCATCTATTATACGACTATTTTTCAAACAAACTCGTCGTTTTAATTGTTCCTCTTCGATATAAAATAATTCTTTATGCTTAATTAAATATTTCAAGTGTATTTGATAATCAATTTCTTGATGCTCATTACTATTTAATTGTCTAATGAAAGAAATATCTGCAGTTGCTTTCACTATATGTGCACTACGCTTTTGAAACAATTGTTTCTTTCTCTGTACCATTTGTAACAAATCTACTGCAATACCATCTACATCTGTTCGTTTCTCTGTTATATATGCTAAAAACTGTTGCACTTGCTTTTCAATATTCGCTTTTACAACCATTTCGTCTCCCTCCCATATTACAATATGAAAAAGGGAGATATTATCTACTCTTTTTTCTGTGCTAACAATTCAAGTCCACGATTCATTTCATGAAGAACCTCTTCATCTTTCTCACGTTCCATCGCTTTTTCAATGGCTTCTCCTACTCCATCTCCACCAATTTTCCCAAGTGCCCATGCTGCTGTTCCCCGAAGTACTGGTCTTGGATCATCTTTCATAACACCGATTAAATCAGGAATTGCTGCTGTTTCTTTAAAATGTGCAAGTGCTAGAATAGCATTTCGTTGCAATGGCTTTTTACCTCTCCATGAACCAGACATAACCCCATATTTTTCCTTAAAATCACGATTACCAATTGTTAAAAGTGGTGTTAATAATGGTTTAACTAATTCAGGATCAGGCTCCATTTCAGGATGGTTATGAAAATCCATTCCTTTATTTTTCGGACAAACAGTCTGACACGTATCACATCCATATATACGATTTCCTATTTTATCGCGGTATTCTTCAGGCAGAAATCCTTTTGTCTGTGTTAAAAATGCAATACATTTCTTCGAGTCCAACTGCCCGCCTTGTACTAAAGCACCTGTAGGACAAATATCAATACATTTCGTACAACTTCCACATTGATCTTCTATTGGCCGATCAGGAGGGAATGGAACATTCGTAATCATTTCTCCTAAGTATACATACGAACCAAATTCCGGTGTAATAATAGCGCAGTTCTTACCACTCCATCCAATACCGGCACGCTCTGAAACAGCTCGATCACTTAGCTCCCCTGTATCAACCATTGATTTCACTTCTATATCCGGAAGCTTTTCGATTAAATACGCCTCTAACTTTTGCAAACGATCTCGTAAAACAAGGTGATAATCTTGGCCCCAAGAAGCACGACAAAAAATCCCGCGACGTTCTCCACGCTTACTTAATGGTGCATTTTTTAATTTTGAAGGGTACGCTAAAGCAATCGCAATAATTGATTTCGCACCAGGTAACAATAGCTGTGGATTCGTTCTCTTCTCTATATCAGGTTCTTCGAATCCAGACTGATAATTCAATTGTTGTTGCTGGATTAGACGCTGCTTTAACTCCTCAAATGGTGAAGCACTGGCAAAACCTATTTTATCTATACCAATCGTTTTACTATACGCAATTACATCTTGCTTTAATTGTTCAAAATCCATTCTTTATCGCCTCCTCCGATGAATCCATCCCTTATGTAACGACTATATTGGTTAGCAATTCACTTTTGGAATAATATTCTTTACTTCTATTTTCGCATACAATTATGATTTTCAAACATTAAAAAAACGCAATGCTTCGTTTATCTTAGAAACGAAACACTGCGTTGATCACAATTTATTAGAAAAACATTAAATAAAATTTGGAGCGGGTGAAGAGAATCGAACTCTCGACCAGAGCTTGGAAGGCTCTTGTTTTACCACTAAACTACACCCGCAAATATGAATAAATATAAGATATTGAAATAACTTATGTAAAGTAGTATAGCATGTAAAAAAAATCGAAGCAAGAAATTTATCGAAAAAAGTCGAAAAAGTGATGAGATACCTCATCACTTTTTCAATTCTTTATCAATCGCCTTCTTCATACTATCGAAATCAGGGTTTGCAAGATTCCCATTTATATATACTGAAGGAGCACCTTGAACTTTTAATTTTTGAGCACGATCTGAATCTTTACGTACTTTGTCTTTCATTTCTTTACTGTGTAAATCTTTTTTAAACTGTTCTACATTAATTTTCGGAAGCTTTTCTTTCACAATATTAAGAAGTAATTCTTCTGTAATCCATTCTTCCGTATCTTTCTTTTGATTTTGATAAATCTCATCATAGAAAATCCAGAATGAATCTTGATCTTGTTTATAAATTGCTTCACCGGCAGCTGCACCTAAATCAGAGTCTTTTCCGATAAACGGGAAGTTAATAAAATATAACTGCACTTTACCTTTATCAATATACTCTTCTTTTAATCGTGGTAATACCGTTACATCCCAAGTACGACAAGCAGGACATTTAAAGTCTCCAAATTCAACTACCTTAACTGGAGCATCATCTTTCCCTAAAGATTGTTGCGTAGAATAAGCAAACATCTCATTCCCTTTATCTTTCTTGTCATTTATGATGCTATACACAATCGTCCCGATTACAATCAATACTGCGATAGAAAAAACTATACCAAGAACCATGAGTTTGTTTGATGATTTCATATACATTCCTCTTTAATTTCATATTCTGTATACATCATTGTACACAATACACATAATATCAATACTTACATAGGTCACGCAATGAACACGCTCACATAAATTACAAAAATACAACATTTGTGACAATATTGTGTCGTCTTTTGTCACAAATTATTCAAAAAAAGAAGCCCTATATAGGAACTTCTTTTAACTTACTGCTTTTTCACGTGCATTTTTTAACATAGACTGCTCTGTTTTTATATCATGACGAATTACTAATTTCTCACTAACTGCTTGCACATACTCATCATGATTTATATATCCTTCTCTCTCCATTAGTCTTAAAACTACATTTCGTCTTTCAACTGCTTTATCATAATTTTGTGCAGGTGAGTAATATGCTGGTGCTTTTACTACAGCAGCCATCATTGCACTCTCTGCCAACGTTAATTGATCCACCTTTTTACCGAAGTAAAGGTTTGCTGCTTTTTCAATTCCCCATGCTCCTTCTCCGTAGTAAATATTACTCACATATAATTTTAAAATCTCATCCTTTGTGAATGTACGTTCAATTTTTTTCGTATAAAAAATTTCTTTCCACTTACGAGAAAATGTACGTTCATTAGATAAAAAAGCATTTTTAGATAGCTGCTGTGTAATCGTGCTTCCTCCTTGCACAACACCACCAGCTTTTATATTTTCAATAGAAGCTCGAATAATTGCTATATAGTCTAAACCGTTATGATGATAAAACCTTTTATCTTCCGTCGCAATAAATGCGTGTGTTAATGATTCTGGCACCTCTAACTTAGCGGGTACATGTAATTTACTAATATCACTTCGCTCAATCATTACATTTCCAACGAATAATAATGCAAAACTTAATAATAATAATAATATAATGGCTTTATAAAGAAATTTAGTTAATGGATTTAATGCAACTTTTTGATGATAATTCACTCTAGATAATACTCGTTCTTTCATCTCGAACACCTCTTTTCCACACAGCATATATAACTCTTAATTTAAGAATACCTTCTTGTAAAAGAATATCCCATCGATTTCTCTTACACCTACCTTACAACATTGTAAGGTGTAAAAATGTATTGTATCACAGTCCTTTTTTATCTACTATTCATATGAAATATTGAATATACATTTGTTTATCATACTATTTATAGGAAGTAGGACTCTCCTTCATTTCACTTTATTCTTTTATTATATCAGTTTATACATTTATACTTTTAAACATCTAGCAATCTAATTATATATGATATATCACCATTATACAGAACAAACGTTCCACAAATCAATACTAGCTTTCAGATTATCTCGCTATTTGTATGCAGTAAGACTTCTCCCTCAAAACTTGGCTAAAGCTAGGAAATTAGGTAGTAGCCCTGCTTCCTCCACTAATTATTAGCCTACACTTTATTATTGTGACCTTTTTTTGAAACATTATACATAAAGAAAAGGTTAGCAATTTGAGCTGTCCTCAAATAACTAACCTAAACTTTACAACCTTCCTATAAGGTTATATGGCTGAACTTCCCATGTTTCGTATGGAATGAAATGCGTTGCTTTCATCGCATCAAGTGTCCTGGATTTCATATGAGGACGCGTTATATACTCATCGATGTTCTCTTCGTTTAAAGCAACAAATTTAGCCTCTTGTATTTCTTCAGGTTGAATTTTTATTTCACCACTAACATATGCTACTTTAAAAACAACAGCTACAATATGCACAGAAGCATTATAATAAATCCCTGTAACTCCGATAGGCTTCACAGTTAATCCTGTTTCCTCCATTATTTCTCTGCAAACAGCTTGATCGAGCGCTTCCCCTTCTTCTACCTGTCCTCCAGGCATTTCCCACGTATCAGCTCGCCAGTGCACTTTCGTTAAAAGCACCTCATTCTTTTCATTTGTTAA
The DNA here is from genome assembly GCF_042136375.2 of Bacillus altaicus. Lineage (NCBI taxonomy): Bacteria > Bacillati > Bacillota > Bacilli > Caryophanales > Bacillaceae > Bacillus > Bacillus altaicus. The sequence continues at coordinate 4,879,884 of NZ_CM143394.1, forward strand.
GTAACCTGCTACGGCAACAATATGCTTTGGTGTTTTATGCTCCACAGAAATACCTCCTAGAAATACGATTATTTAAAATACTATCTATAACCATATTCCATAACTACAACAAAACCCCTTTAAAACTTTATCACCTTAACTATTTCAATAAAAAAAGACCCAGTTCGTTAAACGAAAGGGTCTTCTGTCTTATATCCCGCTATTTGTGGGCAGTAAACGCCCGATTGGTTAGGGGTAATAATCAGTGGCGGATGAACACCCCCCACTGATTAAAGTTTCACCTTATTATTCCCCTAAGTCTACGTTGTGGTAAACTTGCTGTACATCTTCTAAATCTTCTAATGCATCAACCATTTTTTCAAATTGTACTTGAGCATCTTCAGGAAGTTCTACATCACTTTGTGCAAGCATTGTTAATTCTGCAACTGTAAATTCTTCAACACCAGCACCTTTAAGTGCAGATTGTACTGAATGGAACTGATCAGGTTCAGCATAAACGATAACAGAATCTTCTTCTTCTAGAATGTCACGTGCATCTACATCTGCTTCCATTAAGATTTCAAGAACTTCATCTGACGTTTTACCTTCAAGACCGATAACAGCTGTCGCATCAAACATGTAAGCCACAGAACCATTTACACCCATGTTACCACTGTTTTTGCTAAATGCAGCCCGTACATCTGCTGCAGTACGGTTTACGTTATTTGTCAGTGTATCTACAATTACCATAGATCCGTTTGGTCCAAAGCCTTCATAACGAAGCTCGTCATAGTTTTCTTCTGAACCGCCTTTTGCCTTTTCAATCGCACGGTCAATAATTGTTCTTGGCACGTTGTATGTTTTCGCACGTTCTAATACAACTCTTAACGTTTGGTTTGATTCTGGATCTGGCTCGCCTTGTTTTGCTGCCACATAAATTTCACGTCCAAATTTCGCATATATACGGCTTGTATTTGCATCTTTTGATGCTTTTTTTTCTTTAATATTGTTCCATTTACGGCCCATACTTTCCACTCTCTTTCCCATTTTAAATCTACATAAAAATATTAATATGAAATATAATGTGTATTCAACACATTTTTAAAAGAAATATAAAAAGTTCATTTTTGATTCATATTACAGACATAATATAAATCATTATCATTTTGTTCTTTCGACAAGTTATATTATACATGAATTCCTAAGTTTATTACGAATTTTAGAATCACATAGCATAATTTAACAAAAAAAACCCTAACATTTCTGTTAGGGTCTTTTTTAATTCACCGATACCGATGGTCGGGGTCGAACCGACACTCCCGAAGGAACACGATTTTGAGTCGTGCGCGTCTGCCAATTCCGCCACATCGGCATAAAATAAAGGCGGCAACCGGATTTGAACCGGTGGTAAAGGTTTTGCAGACCTCTGCCTTACCACTTGGCTATGCCGCCATATGAAGTTAAAATGGAGCGGAAGACGGGATTCGAACCCGCGACCCCAACCTTGGCAAGGTTGTATTCTACCACTGAACTACTTCCGCAAAAATGGCTGGGCTAGCTGGATTCGAACCAGCGCATGACGGAGTCAAAGTCCGTTGCCTTACCGCTTGGCTATAGCCCACCGAAGTTTTACTTAATTATATGTAAGTATCCATTAATTTATTTGTAATTTTAAAAAATAAAAATGGGGCGACTGATGGGAATTGAACCCACGAATGCCGGAGCCACAATCCGGTGCGTTAACCACTTCGCCACAACCGCCATGTTGTGTTTATATATTTGGCAGGGGCAGTAGGAATTGAACCCACACTGGAGGTTTTGGAGACCTCAGTTCTACCTTTAAACTATGCCCCTATATAACTGGTGGAGGGGGGCAGATTCGAACTGCCGAACCCAAAGGAGCGGATTTACAGTCCGCCGCGTTTAGCCACTTCGCTACCCCTCCGAAACTTACATGGTGCCGGCTAGAGGACTTGAACCCCCAACCTACTGATTACAAGTCAGTTGCTCTACCAATTGAGCTAAGCCGGCATATTTTATTAAAATGGTGGCTCGGGACGGAATCGAACCGCCGACACGAGGATTTTCAGTCCTCTGCTCTACCGACTGAGCTACCGAGCCTTATTAAAATGGCGGTCCCGACCGGGGTCGAACCGGCGATCTCCTGCGTGACAGGCAGGCATGTTAACCACTACACCACGGGACCATTTGGTTGCGGGGACAGGATTTGAACCTGCGACCTTCGGATTATGAGCCCGACGAGCTACCGTACTGCTCCACCCCGCGATAATATTATTTATATAATTATATGATAAGTGTTAGCAACCACATTACGAAAATGTTTGGTTGCGGGGACAGGATTTGAACCTGCGACCTTCGGGTTATGAGCCCGACGAGCTACCGTACTGCTCCACCCCGCGACAATATTATTCATATAATTTATATGGTGGAGGATGACGGGATCGAACCGCCGACCCCCTGCTTGTAAGGCAGGTGCTCTCCCAGCTGAGCTAATCCTCCAAAAGTGGTGACCCGTACGGGATTCGAACCCGTGTTACCGCCGTGAAAGGGCGGTGTCTTAACCACTTGACCAACGGGCCAAATATTATAAAATGCTTATGGCGGAGAGCAAGGGATTCGAACCCTTGATACGCTTGTGACGTATACACGATTTCCAATCGTGCTCCTTCGGCCAACTCGGACAGCTCTCCAATGGCTCCGCAGGTAGGAATCGAACCTACGACCGATCGGTTAACAGCCGATAGCTCTACCGCTGAGCTACTGCGGAATAATATTGCCTGGCAACGTCCTACTCTCACAGGGACAAGGTCCCAACTACCATCGGCGCTAGAGAGCTTAACTTCCGTGTTCGGTATGGGAACGGGTGTGACCTCTCTGCCATCATTACCAGACTATATTCGCTTGAGACAAACATTATTATACTTGATTCACTTAGAAAGTCAATAAGTTTTTTATATTCTCTCAAAACTAGATAACATTAGCTTCATATTATATGGTTAAGTCCTCGATCTATTAGTATTCGTCAGCTCCACATGTCACCATGCTTCCACCTCGAACCTATCAACCTGATCATCTTTCAGGGATCTTACTAGCTTACGCTATGGGAAATCTCATCTTGAGGGGGGCTTCATGCTTAGATGCTTTCAGCACTTATCCCTTCCGCACATAGCTACCCAGCTATGCCCTTGGCAGAACAACTGGTACACCAGCGGTGCGTCCATCCCGGTCCTCTCGTACTAAGGACAGCTCCTCTCAAATTTCCTGCGCCCACGACGGATAGGGACCGAACTGTCTCACGACGTTCTGAACCCAGCTCGCGTACCGCTTTAATGGGCGAACAGCCCAACCCTTGGGACCGACTACAGCCCCAGGATGCGATGAGCCGACATCGAGGTGCCAAACCTCCCCGTCGATGTGGACTCTTGGGGGAGATAAGCCTGTTATCCCCGGGGTAGCTTTTATCCGTTGAGCGATGGCCCTTCCATGCGGAACCACCGGATCGACTAAGCCCGACTTTCGTCCCTGCTCGACTTGTAGGTCTCGCAGTCAAGCTCCCTTATGCCTTTGCACTCTACGAATGATTTCCAACCATTCTGAGGGAACCTTTGGGCGCCTCCGTTACACTTTAGGAGGCGACCGCCCCAGTCAAACTGCCCACCTGACACTGTCTCCCGGGTCGATAAGACCCGTAGGTTAGAATTTCAATACAGTCAGGGCGGTATCCCACCAGCGCCTCCACCGAAGCTAGCGCTCCGGTTTCAATGGCTCCCGCCTATCCTGTACAAACTGTACCAAAATTCAATATCAGGCTACAGTAAAGCTCCACGGGGTCTTTCCGTCCTGTCGCGGGTAACCTGCATCTTCACAGGTACTATAATTTCACCGAGTCTCTGGTTGAGACAGTGCCCAAATCGTTACACCTTTCGTGCGGGTCGGAACTTACCCGACAAGGAATTTCGCTACCTTAGGACCGTTATAGTTACGGCCGCCGTTTACTGGGGCTTCAGTTCAGAGCTTCGCTTACGCTAACCCCTCTCCTTAACCTTCCAGCACCGGGCAGGTGTCAGCCCCTATACTTCGCCTTACGGCTTCGCAGAGACCTGTGTTTTTGCTAAACAGTCGCTTGGGCCTATTCACTGCGGCTTTCCGTTAAGAAAGCACCCCTTCTCCGAAGTTACGGGGTCATTTTGCCGAGTTCCTTAACCAGAGTTCTCTCGCACACCTTAGGATTCTCTCCTCGCCTACCTGTGTCGGTTTGCGGTACAGGCACCTTTTATCTCGCTAGAAGCTTTTCTTGGCAGCGGGGAATCAAAGACTTCGCTCCATAAGGAGCTTCCCCATCACAGCTCAGCCTTCACGATAAGCGGATTTGCCTACTTATCAGCCTAACTGCTTGGACGTGCACAACCAATCGCACGCTTCTTCTATCCTTCTGCGTCCCTCCATTGCTCAAACGATAAAGAGGTGGTACAGGAATATCAACCTGTTGTCCATCGCCTACGCCTGTCGGCCTCGGCTTAGGTCCTGACTAACCCTGAGCGGACGAGCCTTCCTCAGGAAACCTTAGGCATTCGGTGGACGGGATTCTCACCCGTCTTTCGCTACTCATACCGGCATTCTCACTTCTAAGCGCTCCACCAGTCCTTCCGGTCTGACTTCACTGCACTTAGAACGCTCCCCTACCACTGATACCATTGGTATCAATTCGCAGCTTCGGTGGTGTATTTAGCCCCGGTACATTTTCGGCGCAGAGTCACTCGACTAGTGAGCTATTACGCACTCTTTAAATGGTGGCTGCTTCTGAGCCAACATCCTAGTTGTCTAAGCAACTCCACATCCTTTTCCACTTAATACACACTTTGGGACCTTAGCTGGCGATCTGGGCTGTTTCCCTCTTGACTACGGATCTTATCACTCGCAGTCTGACTCCTAAGGATAAGTCATTGGCATTCGGAGTTTGACTGAATTCGGTAATCCGATGAGGACCCCTAGTTCAATCAGTGCTCTACCTCCAAGACTCTTACACTTAAGGCTAGCCCTAAAGCTATTTCGGGGAGAACCAGCTATCTCCAGGTTCGATTGGAATTTCTCCGCTACCCACACCTCATCCCCGCACTTTTCAACGTGCGTGGGTTCGGGCCTCCATTCAGTGTTACCTGAACTTCACCCTGGACATGGGTAGATCACCTGGTTTCGGGTCTACGACCACGTACTAAACGCCCTATTCAGACTCGCTTTCGCTGCGGCTCCGCCTCTTCAGCTTAACCTTGCACGGGATCGTAACTCGCCGGTTCATTCTACAAAAGGCACGCCATCACCCATTAACGGGCTCTGACTATTTGTAGGCACACGGTTTCAGGTATCTCTCACTCCCCTTCCGGGGTGCTTTTCACCTTTCCCTCACGGTACTGGTTCACTATCGATCACTAGGGAGTATTTAGCCTTGGGAGATGGTCCTCCCAGATTCCGACGGAATTTCACGTGTTCCGCCGTACTCAGGATACATTCAAGAGAGAACGAAGTTTCGACTACGGGGTTATTACCCTCTGTGACGGACCTTTCCAGGTCGCTTCGTCTACCTCGTTCCTTTGTAACTCCGTATAGAATGTCCTACAACCCCAAGAGGCAAGCCTCTTGGTTTGGGCTAGATTCCGTTTCGCTCGCCGCTACTCAGGAAATCGCATTTGCTTTCTCTTCCTCCAGGTACTTAGATGTTTCAGTTCCCTGGGTCTGTCTTCCATACCCTATGTATTCAGGTAAGGATACCATACCATTACGTATAGTGGGTTTCCCCATTCGGAAATCTTCGGATAAAAGCTTACTTACAGCTCCCCGAAGCATATCGGCGTTAGTCCCGTCCTTCATCGACTCCTAGTGTCAAGGCATCCACCGTGCGCCCTTTCTAACTTAACCAAACTAAAATTAAAAAAATATGAGCTACACTGTTATCTAGTTTTCAAAGAACATACATTTAAACTTGAGAGATAGTTCTCTCAAAACTGAACGAAACAAAACAAGTCAACGTTTATTGATGAACTGCGTTCATCAATTCTCCATAGAAAGGAGGTGATCCAGCCGCACCTTCCGATACGGCTACCTTGTTACGACTTCACCCCAATCATCTGTCCCACCTTAGGCGGCTGGCTCCATAAAGGTTACCCCACCGACTTCGGGTGTTACAAACTCTCGTGGTGTGACGGGCGGTGTGTACAAGGCCCGGGAACGTATTCACCGCGGCATGCTCGATCCGCGATTACTAGCGATTCCAGCTTCATGTAGGCGAGTTGCAGCCTACAATCCGAACTGAGAACGGTTTTATGAGATTAGCTCCACCTCGCGGTCTTGCAGCTCTTTGTACCGTCCATTGTAGCACGTGTGTAGCCCAGGTCATAAGGGGCATGATGATTTGACGTCATCCCCACCTTCCTCCGGTTTGTCACCGGCAGTCACCTTAGAGTGCCCAACTTAATGATGGCAACTAAGATCAAGGGTTGCGCTCGTTGCGGGACTTAACCCAACATCTCACGACACGAGCTGACGACAACCATGCACCACCTGTCACTCTGCTCCCGAAGGAGAAGCTCTATCTCTAGAGTTTTCAGAGGATGTCAAGACCTGGTAAGGTTCTTCGCGTTGCTTCGAATTAAACCACATGCTCCACCGCTTGTGCGGGCCCCCGTCAATTCCTTTGAGTTTCAGCCTTGCGGCCGTACTCCCCAGGCGGAGTGCTTAATGCGTTAACTTCAGCACTAAAGGGCGGAAACCCTCTAACACTTAGCACTCATCGTTTACGGCGTGGACTACCAGGGTATCTAATCCTGTTTGCTCCCCACGCTTTCGCGCCTCAGTGTCAGTTACAGACCAGAAAGTCGCCTTCGCCACTGGTGTTCCTCCATATCTCTACGCATTTCACCGCTACACATGGAATTCCACTTTCCTCTTCTGCACTCAAGTCTCCCAGTTTCCAATGACCCTCCACGGTTGAGCCGTGGGCTTTCACATCAGACTTAAGAAACCACCTGCGCGCGCTTTACGCCCAATAATTCCGGATAACGCTTGCCACCTACGTATTACCGCGGCTGCTGGCACGTAGTTAGCCGTGGCTTTCTGGTTAGGTACCGTCAAGGTGCCAGCTTATTCAACTAGCACTTGTTCTTCCCTAACAACAGAGTTTTACGACCCGAAAGCCTTCATCACTCACGCGGCGTTGCTCCGTCAGACTTTCGTCCATTGCGGAAGATTCCCTACTGCTGCCTCCCGTAGGAGTCTGGGCCGTGTCTCAGTCCCAGTGTGGCCGATCACCCTCTCAGGTCGGCTACGCATCGTTGCCTTGGTGAGCCGTTACCTCACCAACTAGCTAATGCGACGCGGGTCCATCCATAAGTGACAGCCGAAGCCGCCTTTCAATTTCGAACTATGCAGTTCAAAATATTATCCGGTATTAGCCCCGGTTTCCCGGAGTTATCCCAGTCTTATGGGTAGGTTACCCACGTGTTACTCACCCGTCCGCCGCTAACTTCATAAGAGCAAGCTCTTAATCCATTCGCTCGACTTGCATGTATTAGGCACGCCGCCAGCGTTCATCCTGAGCCAGGATCAAACTCTCCAATAAAGTTAGTTTGTCTAGCATCTAAAAATAAAAATTGACGTTCACGTTGTTTGTTTCGTTCAGTTTTCAAAGAACTACTTCGTCGCTCAATTGCGACTTCCTTATGTTAACATCTTCGTTTTTCGATGTCAACTAAGTTTTTCAAATTTCTTTTTTGTCGTTTACTGCGTTTCCGCATCAGCGACGTTTATTAATATATCATGCAGTATATGTAGGGTCAATACTTTTCACAAAAAAATTTCACATCCCGTTAAAAAGCTAAATTAACTATAGAAAAAAATTACTACTCCTCTTTTATAGACATGCTTCTTCCACCTAATCTCTTTCTGTATTGCATCTTAAAAGAAAGCACTACTGTTCTTTAATAAGTGATAAATTTAGTCATCGTCTTCGTTTTCATAAAATATTCTAAATTGTGTGTTATATTATTCCTATAGGAGTGTGGTGGGAATGGGTATTAAATATTCGAACAAAATTAATAAAATCCGAACCTTTGCATTGAGTTTAGTATTTATCGGCCTCTTCATTGCATACTTAGGTGTCTTTTTTCGCGAAAACATCATTATTATGACAACCTTTATGATGGTTGGTTTTTTAGCTGTCATCGCTAGCACTGTTGTTTACTTTTGGATTGGTATGTTATCTACAAAAACGATACAAATTATTTGTCCAAGCTGCGATAAACCAACAAAAATGCTCGGTCGTGTCGACGCATGTATGCATTGCAATCAACCTTTAACACTTGATCGAAATCTAGAAGGAAAAGAATTTGATGAGAAATATAATAAGAAGAGCTATAAATCCTAAATAGTAATATATAATAAAGAAAGAGGGTGACGAAATCGTCACCCTCTTTCTTTATTATATATTACGCCTTATGACACTCTGGACAAACGCCATAAATTTCTAAGCGATGACTATTAATAACGAAGCCTGTCGTTTTCGCAGCTTCCTCTTCAAGCTGTTCCAAACCTCCATAAGGAAAATCAACAATCTTACCACATTTTTCGCAAATCACATGATAATGTTGACTTGTAACATAATCAAATCTACTTGAAGCATCCCCATAAGTTAATTCCTTTACAAGTCCAACTTCTTTAAACACACGTAAGTTATTATAAACAGTTGCAACACTCATATTTGGAAACTTACCTTCTAATGCTTTATAAATGTCATCCGCTGTTGGGTGCGTCATAGATTCCACAAGGTACTCTAAAATAGCATGACGCTGTGGAGTAATGCGTACACCCGTATTTTTCAGCATTTCTAGCGCTTCTTTTAATTCTTCTTTGACCACCGTCATGCACCCCGATTCTATACGGATTATTATTTTATAATTCTTATAAAGAGTGTACTCTTTTTCTTATAAATCGTCAATATTTCTACTATAAGTATGTGGTTTATTTTTGTATATAGCCTTATTCTTATATAACTTCCCCCATTTCCTATACATTTACATAGAAAAAAGTGCGACATAATCGCACTTGGAATACTATCATCTGAGGAGGTATGCCCTACACTTTCACTTTATGTATCGCAAGAAAATATGTATAGACGCATGCCTTATATATATATTTTTTCTCCACATTAATATAGATTATTTTATCCCGCTATTTGCTGGCTAATAATCAGTGTGGATAGACACCCCCCACTGATTAAAGTTTCACTTTATATAAGAAAGAACATCCTCAATATGTCCTTTCACTTTCACTTTACGCCATTCTTTTACAAGTTCACCATCTTTATTGATAAGGAATGTAGAACGCTCGATTCCCATGTACTCTTTTCCAAAGTTCTTTTTCAACTTCCAAACATCGTACAATTCTGCTACTTTATGATCTTCATCTACTAAAAGTACAAATGGAAGCTCATGCTTCTCGATGAATTTCATATGTCTGTTCACCGAATCAGGACTGACACCAAGGATGACCGTGTCCTTCTCTTGGAATAATCCATATGCATCACGAAAATCACATGCTTCAGTTGTACACCCTGGAGTCATATCTTTCGGGTAAAAATATAAAACTACATTTTCACCTCGGAAGTCAGCTAAGCGAATTTGTTCTCCGGTACTTCCCTCTAATGTGAATTCCGGTGCTATTTCTCCTACTGTGATCATTGTTATCACTCCTTTTCTTTTCTATTACTATAACAAATGCTACCTTATTTTTCATTGTCCATTACAGTCCTTACCACAAATGCAAACGGTAATGTATATCCAATTAGCGCTTCTCCAATTGCAATCCATCTTCCGATTCCAATCGGAGCTATATCACCATATCCAACGGACAATAAAGTAACCGCGCTAAAATATAAACATATTTCAACGAGCTGAAAGGAATGAGCACTTAACCGATCCCCATCTTCTTTCAAAACTGCAAAACCCATTTCCTCTAGCACAACATAACTTAATCCAAACGCAATCAGTACCGTTGTATAAATTAAAAACAACGTAGCTAAATTATACAGCGAAAAGAAACGATTGGAATTTGAATATGAACTCCATAATAATTGGACACTTCTCAAAATAGCGATTGCTGCAATTAATAGAATAAATCCCCATAACATGTCCTCCACCTCATTTTATATGTATGAGGACTATAGCTGATTTATCCCTTAGAAACGAACAAGCTTCTATAATTAATTCCCTGCACCACGATATCGTTTAACCCCTTGATTCCAGAGGGTGATTGCAATAGTAAAACAGATAACACCAACAATTGGCGTTGCGAAAGCATAGCTATTCCACTCTGTTTTTCTTAAAAAGTATGCTGCTGGATATACCCCAACAAATGCAAACGGTAAAACAAACGTTAAAACAAAGCCAATAACACGGTTATAAATATCAACAGGGTAGCGTCCATAATTCCCTATGTTATACATAAGCGGCATAATGGAACTTTTCGAATCCGACCAAAAGCCAAGACTTGCAAGCGTAACAAATATCCCGCCGTACACAAGTGCCCCTCCCCCTACCATGAGTAGGAATAAGAAGAAATCATACCAGTAAAAAGATAATTGCAGCTCCATTGCTGCATAACCCATCACAATAATCCCCGTAATAGCTCCAATTAAAGATTCAAGTTCCATTCTTTCTAATATAATTTGAAATAAACTATGAATCGGTCTCGTTAATATACGGTCCATTTCTCCTTTAATAATGTAACGATCATTAAAGTCCCATATATTAAAGAAAGCTGAAAAAATGGCAAACGGTACTAAAAAGAAACCATAAATAAAGATTACTTCTTCTCGGCTCCACCCTTGTAGTGCTTGGGTATGCCCAAACACTACGAGAATGAAGATTAAATTAACAGCTTGTAGTGATAAATCTGAAAGTAATCCGACGATAAAATCGCCACGATACTCCAATTTTGTTTTTATATATTGACTTGCATATTGCAAAAATAATTTTATATATATCATCTCGTCATCCCCCTTGTACGATTAGACGTTTTCTCGCCGTTTTCCACATCAGTACAATTGGAATAATAAGTATAATTGCCCAAATCATTTGAAATAATAAAGCTTCATATAACTTACTTCCTTGTATACCTTCAGAGAAAATCATACTCGGAATATAACTAATTGCTTGAAACGGTAAAAACACCATTGCTTTTTGGGCCCATAACGGATAAAAACTAATCGGTAATAATAAACCAGAAAATAAATCGATAACAACACGTTTCGCATACATAATTCCACTATTATTAAATAAGAAGAATGTAAGCATTCCTGTCATTAAATTTATTTGTGTATTAATGATAAAACTAAATATTAAAGATAAGAAGAAATATAACCACGTTTGAAAATTCGTTGTAATTTGTAATGAAAATAATAACGTAACAATAACCATACCCGGAATTGAAAAGAAAGCAAAACGAAATATCCCTTCTCCAAGCCCTTGCATAACTTTCATACCTAAATAGTTATATGGACGAATTAGCTCTACCGCCACACGTCCTTCTTGAATTTCCATCGCAATTTCTCTATCTATATTATTGAAATAAAAAGCGCGTGCCATCCATGCGATCGCAATATACGTAGTCATTTGCGAAATAGATAAACTTTCAATATTCTCTTTCCCGCTATAAATTGCTTGCCATAAAAAATAATACGCACCAATGTTAATCGTATAAATTAAAATCCCACTGTAATAATTTGTACGATAAGCAAGCATCATTAAAAAACGAATCCGAATCATTTCAATATACTTACCCATGCATAATACCTTCTTCATAAATGTTACGAATAATTTCCTCTGTAGACACTTCGTTAATTTTCAAATCTTTAATTTGAAAGGCTTGTACTACTTTAGAAATCAACATAGAAATGATAACTTCTTCATTCGGTATTTTTGCAACCCATGCGTTTTCTTCTTTCGCTTTTAACCAAACAACATGACTATCTGGCATAACCATTGATAACTCCTGGTATGAAACTGGGGCAACAAACTGAAAATGTATTTCCTTCTCTACTCCCCACTGCGTACGAAGATTATCTAAAGATCCGTCATACATAATATTTCCTTCATCAAGCATGATGACGCGTTCACATAAAGCTTCAATATCAGTAATATCATGTGTCGTTAATAAAATTGTTGTTTTATAACGTTCATTCATCTCTTTTAAGAATTCTCGTATTTTCAATTTCACAAGAACATCTAGTCCAATTGTTGGCTCATCTAAAAATAATAACGGCGGATTATGAATTAACGCCGCTGCTAATTCACAACGCATTCTTTGACCAAGAGATAATTTTCGTACCGGTTTATCTAATAAAGGACCGATATCTAACGTTTCAATAACATGTTCCATATGTTCCTTATACTGAGCGTCTGATACACCGTACACTTTCTTCAATAGACGAAATGATTCTTGTACAGCAATATCCCACCAAAGCTGCGAACGCTGCCCAAACACAACACCGATTGTTCTTACAAATTCTTCTCTCTGTTTGTGTGGATTCATTCCGTTCACTGTAATTTGTCCTGATGTCGGAGTCAAAATCCCTGTAAGCATTTTAATCGTCGTTGATTTACCAGCACCATTCTCACCAATATAACCAACCATTTCACCTTGCTTTATAGTAAAAGAAACATCATTTACTGCTGGTACTATTTTATAATTACGATTTAATAAATCGCGAAATGCACCCTTTAAGCCCGGACGACTTGAATAAGCTGTAAACTCTTTACGTAACCCTTGTACCTCAATTACCGATTTCATAATCGGACCCCCTTCCTAAATGTCACAACGAATAGTTTACCCAACTGCTCCTTCTATCACAAACAATACGTCTTTTCGAAAAACATGTTAGAATAATACATAGATTTTTGTAAGGAGATGAATTGTAGTGAATTTCACGAAATCAGAAGCATTACATAAAGAAGCGTTAGAACATATCGTTGGTGGTGTTAATAGTCCTTCTCGCTCTTTTAAAGCAGTTGGAGGCGGTTCCCCTATTGCAATGGAACGCGGGAAAGGTGCTTATTTCTGGGATGTAGATGGAAATAAATATATCGACTATTTAGCAGCGTATGGCCCAATTATTACTGGACATGCTCACCCACACGTAACAGAAGCAATTAAAACAGCGGCTGAAAACGGCGTACTATACGGTACTCCAACAGCATTAGAAGTAAAATTCGCAAAAATGTTAAAAGAAGCAATGCCCGCTTTAGATAAAGTCCGCTTCGTAAACTCTGGTACAGAATCCGTTATGACAACCATTCGTGTTGCTCGTGCTTACACTGGTCGCACAAAAATTATGAAATTCGCTGGTTGTTACCACGGTCATTCCGATTTAGTACTTGTAGCAGCTGGCTCTGGTCCTTCTACCCTTGGAATTCCTGATTCAGCTGGCGTGCCAAAAAGTATCGCCCAAGAAGTTATTACTGTTCCATTTAATAATGTAGAAACTTTAAAAGAAGCGTTAGATAAATGGGGACATGAAGTAGCAGCTATCCTTGTAGAGCCAATCGTTGGAAACTTCGGTATTGTTGAGCCAAAACCTGGCTTCCTTGAAAAAGTTAATGAACTTGTTCACGAAGCTGGTGCACTAGTAATTTATGATGAAGTTATTACTGCTTTCCGCTTTATGTATGGCGGCGCTCAAGACTTACTTGGCGTAACCCCAGATCTAACAGCACTTGGTAAAGTTATCGGCGGTGGCCTTCCAATTGGTGCTTACGGTGGTAAGAAAGAAATTATGGAACAAGTTGCACCGCTCGGCCCTGCATACCAAGCTGGTACAATGGCCGGGAACCCTGCTTCTATGGCATCAGGTATTGCCTGCCTAGAAGTACTTCAACAAGAAGGCGTATACGAGAAATTAGATGCACTTGGCGCAATGCTTGAAAAAGGAATTTTAGAACAAGCTACAAAACATAACATCGATATTACAGTAAACCGTCTAAAGGGTGCATTAACTGTATACTTCACGACAAATACAATTGAAGATTACGATGCAGCCAAAAATACAGATGGTGAAATGTTCGGTAGATTCTTCAAGCTGATGCTTCAAGAAGGTATTAATTTAGCACCTTCTAAATATGAAGCATGGTTCTTAACGACAGAACATACAAAAGAAGATATTGAATATACAATTGAAGCTGTTGGCAGAGCATTTGCTGCTTTAGCAGACAATAAATAACCCCTGTAATTAAAAGGAAAAAAGAAAGCAACCTTTCTTTTTTCCTTTTTTCTATTTCATAAATCCCTCATTAATAGTATAATTATTCATAATTATCTGTTTTATATTCTTTTATATCCTTACTATCCCTGTATACAAGGCAGTTCACGCCTTAAACAGTAAGATTATTCAAAATTCATTTTCCAGAGGGGGGATTGACGGATGCTCAATAAAAAAAATAAATGGACACCGTCTTTATTTCGGAATTATAAAAATGCAGAACATGATGCGTGTGGAATCGTTTCCGTTATGGAAAAACGAAGAATTCCTACTAAAGAAAACATCGACCTTTGTATACAATCACTAGTCAAAATGAATCATAGAGCTGGTTTCATTAATGGCGAAGGAGATGGCATCGGAATTCATATCGACATGCCAAAAGCACTTTGGAATGAAAAACTGAAAAGTAGCGGATATAATCCAACGATTGTGGATCATCCCCACTTTATCGTTGGACATTTTTTTCTAAACAAAAAAGAAAACATTGCTGAGTTAAAAGATTACATTCGTACGCAACTAAACAATGCAAACTTTACAATTGTTCTCGAAAATGATGATGTAATAAACTCAGATGCACTCGGTCCTCTTGGTAAACAAGAAGAACCTTTATTTTGGCAAATTGCCCTTATCGCCGAAAGTGAAGTTAAAAATATTGAACAAACATTATTTTCTGTAACAATAAAAATCGAAGAAAATGAAGCAATTCATGTTGCCTCATTAAGTCATGAACATGTTGTATATAAAGTTCTCGGCGCTGGTGATACACTCGTTGCTTATTACAATGATTTACAACACCCACTTATCGCTTCAACTATGACACTAGGACATAATCGCTATTCTACTAATACGTTATCTAATTTTTTTCGTGTACAACCATTTAGTATTCTCGGGCATAATGGTGAAATTAACACGATTGCAAAATTACGCGATCAAGCTGACATGATTAATGTACCACTTACTGCCGGGGGCAGTGATTCCCAAGATTTAAACCGCACCTTAGAAACCCTTCTCGTTCAGTATAACTACAGTTTATTTGAAGCAATGGATATATTATTTCCACCAATTATTAATGAAATAAAACTTTACGAAACAAACTTACAAAACTTATACACTTATATACGTGAGGCTTGGGGGCATTTCGCACAAGGTCCAGCTGGCATCATTTCACGTTATAAAGATGAAGCTGTTTTCAGTGTCGATTCCCTTGGATTACGCCCTGTTTGGAAAGTAGAGACAGAGAGCTCCTATATTTTCTCTTCCGAACCTGGAGTTGTATCACCAGCCGAATATGTAGCAGAGCCGAAACCACTCGCTCCTGGCGAAAAGGTTGGATTAAAATGGAATGAACAAGATGAGCTTGTTCTCTATGAATACGATAATTATCAAATTGAAGTATACAACCGTTTTAAGAAACGAATCGATGTTACCAACTATCATGTAAACTTATCTATCCCTGAAACGAAAGAAACTGAGGGATTATGTGATTCTGTTCAAGTTGAAATGAAGCAATACGTCGCTTTCGGCTGGGATCGAGAACATATTCAGCTCCTTGAACAGATGGCGACAAAAGGCGTCGAACCAATTCGTTCACTTGGGCATGACTCACCACTTGCCGCACTTGATACAGATAGACGAAATATTGCTGATTTCATTAAGGAAAGTGTAGCCGTTGTTACAAATCCAGCAATCGATCGTGATCGAGAAGTCGAACACTTCTCCACACGTACTGTACTCGGAGAGCGTCCGGGTTTATTAGATAACTCTAAACAACCATTTGTAATCGAGATGCTCTCACCAATTATTTTAGAAGGAAATTTATCTCAATCTATCGCGGCAGACTTACACACGATTACGTACGAACAACTTATACAGCTATTCATCACTCATAGTTCTGTCTCTACAATTTCTGTTACATTTAACCCATCAGAAACTTTACAAAGCGCGTTAAATCGAATTAGTTCCGAAGCGATAGTAGCCGTTAAAAACGGGGCTTCCCTACTAGTATTAGATGACGCTAAATCTCATCAAAATGAACTGTTATGGATTGATCCACATTTAGTTACTGCTAAAGTACATCAAACATTAACTGAAAATAAATTACGCCGGAAATGCTCTCTCGTTATACGTTCTGGCGCCCTTCGCTCCTTACACGATATCGTCACGCTATACGGATTAGGGGCAGATGGTATTAATCCCTATTTATTGTTCGCAACGGTAAATGATGGAACAAAAGCACCAATTACTAATTTGTATACCGCTCTTAATAAAGGACTAGAGAAAGTAATTTCGACGATTGGAATTCATGAATTACGCGGTTACGGTCGCCTCTTCTCCTCTATTGGATTACATGAGGAAATCGCAAATATATTACAAATTACAAATTTCTTCGGTTCAAATGATTTAGCTTTTTCACTTGAATCACTTGCTGAAGATGCGAAAATTCGAGCTGATGATTATAACAATCCAAAAGTTAGAATGCGAAAATCTTTTCATATATTCCCGCGGATTTGGAAAGCAATTGGTGATGTTGCAAAAGGAAACTCTTATGATGATTACCGCGACAAGTTAAGTGAATTAGAAGAAAATAACCCTATCGCAATCAGGCACCTTATTCAAACAAAACAAACAAAACATGTAATTCCAACTGAAGAAGTGTCCATCGGCATTCACAATCATGATTTACCATTTATTATTAGTTCTATGTCATTCGGTTCTCAAAATGAAATTGCCTTTCGCGCATATGCAGAAGCTGCCAATCAGTTAAATATGATTAGTTTGAACGGTGAAGGCGGCGAAATTAAAGATATGATTGGTAAATACCCGCATACCCGCGGACAACAAGTTGCATCTGGCCGATTTGGAGTAAACGCTGAACTACTAAATTCATCAAATTTAATTGAAATAAAAATCGGTCAAGGAGCAAAGCCTGGTGAGGGTGGACATTTGCCTGGTTCAAAAGTGACTGCCAAAATTGCGGAAGCACGTAATGCTACAATTGGTTCCGATTTAATTTCACCTTCTAACAACCATGATATTTATTCAATTGAAGACTTGGCTCAAATGATTACAGAAATTAAAACGGCTAATCATCTTGCAAAAGTAGCTGTAAAAGTTCCTGTCGTTCCTAACATCGGAACAATTGCTGTCGGTATCGCAAAAGCTGGCGCTGACTTTATTAACATTAGTGGATTTGATGGCGGAACAGGCGCCGCGCGTATTCACGCATTGCAACATGTAGGTCTTCCTGTAGAAATCGGTGTTAAAGCTGCACATAACGCTCTATTAGAAGCACATATGAGACATAAAGTAGAAATTTGGGCAGATGGCGGTATTCGAAGTGTCAATGACGCCTTAAAAATCATGCTCCTTGGAGCAAACCGGATCGGATTTGGCACATTATCAATGATTGCAATTGGCTGTACAACTTGCCGTGGTTGTCATCTCGATACGTGCCACGTCGGAATTGCAACACAAATTGAATCTGAAGCTCAAGCGAAAGAACATGGACTGCGCCGTTTCGTTCCACGTGAATTAGAAAGTGCAGTTACAGGACTATTAAGCCTATTCACTACTTTCGGTACAGAATTGAAACGTTTAACAGGGCAGCTCGGTTACACAAACTTACAAGATATTATCGGACGATCGGATTTATTAGAACAAACTCGAGGCAAGGATTTATTAGACTTACGTAATTTAATACAAACGATAGAAGATTCATCCGTGAAAATAACGGCATCTGTACAAGAAAAACAATTTGAAACAACAAATTCTCTCCAGTCAAAAGAATTAGTAAGCGTCGGCGTAGAGCAACGCGTAATGGGCGGTCTAGAATCCTGTTATCGTATTCGTAGCAAATTATATGAAAACACTCATCTTGAACCACTTACATTAAAGTATACAAACGGATCTGTTCCCGGAAACGGATTAGGCGCGTACAATAGCGAGAACTTATTTATACACGTAAATGGTGGCGCGCAAGATGGAATTGGAAAAACTTCATTTGGCGGTGGCATTTATATAACGAAAGCAAAAGGAAAAGATGGAACATATTATAACGGTTCTGTCGGAAAAGGATTTGGATACGGCGCTCAAAAAGGTGCATTATACGTGCAAGGTAACGCTGATGCTCGTGCTGGCATTCGCCTTTCTGGAGCAGATATGATAATTGGAGGCAGAATTACAAAACCACTCCGCGAAAAAGAACAAGGAAATATCGGCGTATATTCTAATATAAAAGGATTTGCTTTTGAATATATGACAAATGGTCGTGCTCTTGTTTTAGGAGATCCTGGTCCATGGATTTGTGCCGGCATGACTGGTGGTGTTGTTTATTTACGTCATGAGCCAAACTTAGGTTTAACAGAACACGCTTTAAAAAGAAGAATTGCTAAAGGTGCAAATGTAACATTGCAGCCAATTAGTAAAAATGGTTTGCAAGATGTGAATGAATTATTATTAGACTACATTCGTGTATTAAATGAGCATGAACAATATGAAGAAGTCGCTTTGTTAACACCATTATTAGATGATATCCAGCTTCACTTCTATGAAATTATCCCGAAAAAAGAACAGGCGGATCCATCTATTTCAACTGAATGATGTGTACAATATTTATTTTCATAAAAAAATTGACGAAGCGAGCATCGCATAGTAATCTAGAATAACAATTTGAAACCTGCTGAAATTCAGCAGGTTTTTTTTATTAAAGAATAGATGTTTAAAGAGAATTTGGAGAAATTATAAATGGATTGTAATTTATTTATTAAACTTTTTAACGTCACTAAAATATCACTTGCTAACATATTGTAATGAATGTATAGTATCATGTTGTACATTCATTATGACAAGAGAAAGGATATCAATAAGGGTATGAAACTTGGTGCTCGCATTTTAAAAACGGGTATTGCCATTACATTAGCTTTATTTGCTTGTATTTCACTTCAATTACCGAGTCCAGTATTTGCGGGAATCTCAGCTATCTTTGCTGTCCAACCGTCTGTATACCGCTCGTATTTAACAGCTCTTGAGCAAATTCAAGCAAACGTAATTGGTGCGGTATTCGCTATCGTATTTGCTACTGCTTTTGGACATAATCCTTTTATTATTGGATTAACGTGTATATTAGTAATTGCTCTTACTTTACAATTACGCTTAGAAAAAACAATATCAATCGCTTTAGTAACAGTTATCGCCATTATGGAGTATCAAGGCGAAGATTTCTTTAATTTTGCCTTACTTCGATTCGCGACGATTATGATTGGAATTATTGCGGCTTCACTTGTGAATTTAGTATTTATGCCGCCAAAATATGAAACAAAACTTTACCATCGCATCGTTGATAATACAGAAGAAATTGTTAAATGGATTCGTATGAACAGTAGGCAAGCTTCTGATTTTACAACGCTAAAAACCGATATTGATCGCATGAAAGAAAAAATGATTAAACTAAATCATTACTATTTGCTGTATAAAGAAGAAAGAAGCTATACGAAAAAAATACAATTCGCGAAAATTCGTAAGCTCGTTTTATTCAGACAAATGTTAGCGACAACAAGCCGCGCTTTAAGCACGTTAAAGTCATTGCATCGCACTGAAAATGAACTGCGCTATATGCCAGAAGAGTTTCAGGAATCTATTCAAAACGAACTTGATTCATTAACGCATTATCACGAACAAGTGTTATTAAAATTTATTGGTAAAGCAAAGAAACAACAATCTGTTGAAATGCTTGATGAAGTTGAAACAGGTAAACAAGAATTGATTGATATCTTTATGGATTATCAAAATAAGGACGATGAGGAAGCATATAAAATATGGTTACATCTCTTCCCTCTTATTTCTTCAATTATTAACTACAGTGAAGAAGTAGAGCATTTAGATTTACTTGTGGATAGCTTCTACACATACCATAAACCAGAGAGTGAACTCCAAATCGAAGATAAAAAAGAAGACGAATAAAAAACAGCTCCTTTTACGCTAAAGGAGCTGTTTCTGTTATATGCTGAAGTTGATATAGATTGTAATAAAATCCCCTCTTTTTCATTAACTCTTCATGAGAACCCTTTTCTTTTATTTCACCATCTTCAACATAAATAATTGTATCGACATGCGTAATCGTCGCTAATCGGTGTGCAATGATAATTGTTGTCCGATCTGCAGCTAACGTTTGCAGTGCCTCTTGAATATATCGTTCATTCTCTAAATCTAAAGCGGAAGTTGCTTCATCTAATATAAGTAAAGACGGATTCTTTAGAAAAACCCGTGCGATTGCTACACGCTGTCTTTGCCCGCCCGATAATTTCACACCACGTTCCCCAACGACAGTATCATAGCCCTCTGGCAACTCTGTAATAAAATTATGAATTTGTGCAGCTTTGGCAGCTGAAATCACTTCCGCCTCTGTAGCTTTCGGATTGCCATATAAAATATTAGCCCCGATTGTATCGCTAAATAATAAATTATCTTGTAGCACAATTCCAATGTGACTACGTAAATTTCTCATATTATACTTTCTTACATCTATCCCGTCTATATAAACTGCACCTTCAGAAACATCATAAAAACGCGGAATTAAACTAGCAAGAGATGACTTTCCTCCTCCACTTGCCCCTACAAGTGCAACCTTCTCTCCCGGGCGCATAGTTAATGACAGATTATGCAATATTTCTTTTTCATCCGCATTATAACGAAAAGAAACATTATCAAATATAACTTCCCCATTTAACCTTTTCGTTTGCACCGCATTTGGCACATTAACAATATCGTATTTTTCATCCAACAATTCAAACACTCGATCCATCGATGCAAAAGACTGTGTTAATGTTGTAGATGAATTAACAAGGCGGCGAAGCGGACTATACAAACTATCCATATATCCAACAAAAGCAACCATAGTCCCTAGAGTTAACTGACCTTGAATCACTTCATATGCTGCAAAACCAATCACAAGTAACGGTCCTAAATCCGTTAACGTATTCACTACCGAAAACGTTCGCGCCGTCCAACTCGTATGAGTTAGTGCTTTCGTTAAAAATTCATTATTTCTCTTTTCAAACTGTCCTCTTTCATACTCTTCTAATGCAAAACTACGTGTCACTTGCATTCCTTGAATACGTTCATGTAAATACCCTTGCATAGTTGCTAACGCTTGTGAACGCTCTTTAGTTAATTTTCGAAGACGTCCGAAAAAATATTTCACTGCAACTACATAAATAGGTAAGATTAATAAAGCAACAAAGGTTAATTTTATATTCATAGAAAACATAACGATAATGGCAATAATAATTGTTGCAGTATCTAACCAAACATTCATAAGACCCGTAATTACAAAATCCTTCGTTTGTTCTACATCATGGATTACACGTGAAATAAGCTCCCCTGTTTTTGTGTTCGAATAATAACGTAAGCTCAATTTTTGCAAGTGCCCAAAAATGTATTTTCGTAAATCGTATAGTATTGTACTGGCAATGCGCTGCGCGAAATATTGACGATAATACTCTATCGGCGGTCTTACTACTGCAAAAATAAAAAAGGCAATCCCAATTGCGGTTATTAATTGAGACGTTTTTTCTTGAAGCGATCCCGTGCCTTGAATAACATCATCAATAATATACTTTAATAACCATGGCATAATAAGCGGGATACCAAACTTCACAAGACCAATAATAATTGTAATAGCAATGAGCCATCGATATGGTTTGACAAATTGTAAATATCTTTTTATACCTTGCACATAATCCCCCCTCTAATAGGACAAACCTGCCGGGAAATCCCCTGCAGGTTTGTTTTAATTTCTGTACATTAAATATCTTTCATACCACATATCTACGAAATCTGGTGCAAATGGACCTTTTCTTTGATGAATCCACTGTGTTAAATGTGCTACATTTCGTTTTAAAATTGTATCAATAACAGGTGGATACTGCATGATTTGACTATGCTTCTCATACTCATCTTCATCTAAAAGTGTATATGTCATATCCGGATACACTTTAATATCTAAATCGTAATCAATATACTTTAATGCCTCAGAGTCATATGCAAAAGGAGAACTTAAATTACAATAATAATATACTCCTTCTTCCCTTAGCATTCCAATCACATTAAACCAATAATTAGCATGAAAGTAACAAATCGCAGGTTCGCGAGTAATCCATGTTCGGCCATCTGATTCCGTAACTACTGTACGATCATTCGCTCCGATCACAAGACTCTGCGTCCCTTTTAAAATCGTTGTCTCTTCCCACATTCTATGAATGGAGCCATTATGTTTATAACTATGTATTTGTACCTTTTCTCCTTCTTTGGGAAATCCCATATATGCTCCCTTCTTTCAACTGCAAATGCCATTCTTAAGTTGTCTTAACTACCCCTTGAACTGCATTCACTTTTTTTCTATTATAACTTTTTTGTCAAAATTTTAAAACTAAAGCGATAGGACACTTGTTTTTATGAGGAATATAATGAAGTTTGTATTATTGAATACCACATCACCAACCCTTTTACTAAAGGAAAATCCTCTATGAATTAGTAATACGTATTTTAGAAGATTAAACGAAGATATAACAAAAAGAAAAGTCCCCTCATCTCTGTTTAAGAAAGGACTTCCCCCTAAAATCAACAACATATCTCACCCTTAATTTTAAATTATTTTTTCGGTTTCAAAAGATTGAATCACATTATTCGTTTGCTGTTCAAATTTTTCATGCAAAAGTTTTAATGCTATTTCTGTTCTGTATATTTCTTGACGGATAAAATGCAATTCTTTTTTATCGCACGTATCCCTTCCACTCATTTCAATTTGCTGATACTTCTCTAAATGTGATTGTAACTTTAAAAGCTCATCCATCGTTTCCAACTGCTCTCCTACCAACTTATCAAAGTCGTTCATCACTTACCCCCTTTTTGATTCATTCGCCAGTTATAATTCCTATTACATATTTCTAATCGTGAACTTCTTTCTCCTTTGACTACATTTGTTGACTTATTAGAAGTTATGTCGTTCACTTTATTTTCATTACAGTGACACGCACACAAAGAAAACACTTCTCTCGAACGGAGAAGTGTTTTTCCTTCATTACTGATTTGAGCTAGAAGATTGTGATTGTTTTGCAGCTGATTGTGCATTTTGTTTTTTCACTGCATGCACATCTGTTTCAGTTGCAAACTCTGTACCATAACTAGCATTTGCACCTTGAGCACCAGAAGCTTGTGCTTTCTGTGCCTCTGATTGTGCGTTTGCTTGTTTTACTGCTTGTACATTCGTTTCAGTTGCAAACTCTGTACCATAGCTAGCATTTGTACTTTGAATGCTAGCACCAGAAGTTGCCTTATTATAACCTTGTTGTTTTTTACTCATCTTTCTCACCTCCACAATCAATAATATAACCAATTCACTTAGAAGTTATCCTTAATTTTCTTTTTAAAAATTCACGCATATATCTCTTATCACTCCTTCAAACTACATATGATGGAGGTGGGAATATGTATACTGGACGTGATATGACTGAGCTAACTATGATTTCCAAAAATGAATGGAAAGAGGATGAATTAGCTTATTTTCATCATTCATTTCAGCAAATTATGCCTTATCTAAATGTAGAGGGACAAACGATTTATAAAGAAATTGTGAAAGAAATCGAGTCACGGGGCGGATTATAAACGCGTGGATTTTCAACCTCAAAATACAAATTTATTTTCAATATAAAAAACGTGTTCCAAAGTTCTGGAACACGTTTTTATTATTTATCCCGCTATTTGCCGGGCAGTAAGACCCCCACCTCAAAATGCAGCGAAAGCAAAGAAGTTAGGTTGGGGTCGGGCTGCCCGTAAAAGCCCGATTGGTGAAGGCTAATAATCAGTGGGGGATGAAGAAAACCCCCACTGATTAAAGTTTCACTTTATTGCATTGTAATTTTCTCAACGCACTTTTCGTAAATTGTACGATGCGATTTCGAGAAAGGTAACTGTTCAAACGCTTCTTTCGATACAAACTTTAATGTATCCGTTTCGACAATATTACCTGTTACTTTTCCGTAAAATATAAATATATCCCAAGTACGATGTGTAAAAGTATGTTGTACATTCATCGCGTACTCATCAATTGAAACAGAGAGATTAAAGCTCTCCTTCATATAATCCGTAAGCTGTTGTTTCTGATTACGAATACCTTCACCTAATTCAATATTCGGGAACTCCCACATATTAGCCAGTAATCCCGTACTTGGGCGTTTATTAATTACGTAACGGCCATCTTCAGTTTGAAGTACTCCTGCAACGAGCGGTACCATTGTAGGTGCTTTCGCTTTACTCTTCACTGGTAGTTCTTTTTGAACACCTTCAGCATACCCTCTGCAATGTTCACGTACAGGACAAAGTAAACAAGATGGATTTTTCGGTATACAAATTAATGCCCCTAATTCCATCAAACCTTGGTTAAAATAAGATGGATTTTCTACCGAAATAATTTCACGCACAATCTCTTCAAAAACTTTTCTCGTCTTCGGTTTTGCAATATCATCCCACACTGATAAAATACGAGATAATACGCGCATAACATTTCCATCAACCGCTGGCTCTGGTATGCCATATGCAATACTTAAAATGGCACCTTTTGTATATGGTCCTACTCCTTTTAATTTTTCAATTTTCTTTACATCGCTCGGTACTGTCCCGCCATATACTTCTTTTACCTCTTTTACTGCAGCGTGTAAATTTCGTGCTCTAGAATAATAACCTAAGCCTTCCCATGCTTTTAATACTTCTTCATCATCGGCAGTTGCTAGCGCTTCAAGCGTAGGAAACTTCCCCATAAAATTTGCGTAATATGGTTTTACAGCCTCTACCCTTGTTTGCTGTAACATAATTTCCGAAACCCAAACACGGTATGGATCTTTATTTTTTCGCCACGGTAAATCACGTTGTTCTTTTTCAAACCAACCAATTAAATCATTTTGAAACTGTTCTATGTTAAACTCATTTAATATTTCAAGTGTCAAACTTGATCCCCCTCATTTTTTTGCATATACGTACTATTATAAAGATTTTAGGAAAAAATTTAAGTAAGATGACATAGGAAATAGAAGGCAAAGGACTTGAGGTATCGAATAAAAAGAGTTACATTAATAAAAAACGGAGGTGGATTTCTATGGATACAGCCACTCACCTTGTTATGGGCGTTACTCTAGGCAGTTTGGCAACATTAGATCCAGCTATAGCACAAAGTGATATTGGACCACAAGCAGTGATGCTTGCAACAATTGCCGGTTCCAATATTCCTGACATCGATACAGTTTTAAAATTGCGTAATAACGCTAAATATATAAGAAATCATCGCGGGATTACTCATTCCATTCCTGCAGTGATTCTTTGGTCACTCCTTATAAGTGGCATCTCTTTCGCCTTCTTTTCAGACGCTCCCTATCTGCATCTACTACTTTGGTCATTTATTGCCGTCTTTCTTCATGTTTTTGTGGATATTTTCAATGCCTATGGTACACAGGCATTAAGGCCCTTCACAAAAAAATGGGTAGCGCTCGGCATAATTAATACGTTTGATACGGTCATTTTCTTTATCCATATACTCGCTATCGCCTGTATGCTTGTCGGAGCACATAAAGGCTATACTGCTTTAGCAGCGTATATATTAATGTTTGTTTACTACATCGGCCGCATTATGATGCATCGAAATATCAAAAGTGTAGTATACAAACGTTTCAAAAATGTAGAGAAAGTAATTATTTCTCCTTCTTACAAATTTTATCATTATCATTTAGCCGTCGTTACAACTGAACATTACTACGTCGCAAGATGGCACCGCGGTAATATCCTTGTATACGATAAATTTAATCGCGTACCGTTCCCGAATACTGCAATTATGCAAGCTGCTGTGCGAGATGAAAATATATCAGCTTTCTTATCTTTCTCACCTGTATATCGCTGGGATATTTTCGATTATGATAACTATTATGAAGTTCGATTTATTGATTTGCGGTATCGAAGTAAAGATTATTATCCATTCGTCGCAATCGTTCAGCTCGATCAAAATTTAAATATTATTAATTCATATACAGGATGGATTTTCAGCGAAGAAAAACTTCGAAAGAAACTAGAATTGCTTCCACATTAAAAAAAGCGACCTAAGTCGCTTTTTTTAATGTTTCAAATGATCTTCTTGATTGATTAAATGGCTATACTTCGGATTATTCGTACGCATTTCATGAAGGCGCCCTCCATGATTATTAACCCATGTTCGTACCACTTGTTCAGTCATTTCCTCACCTTGGTAACGACCTGATTTAGCATAAGTTGTTCGGAAGTCTTCCCACAGTAATTCAACCCATGCACGAGCTTGTGCGTAAGAAAGGTTGTCATTCTTATCTAATAATTCTTTCGTTAATGTTTCATAAATATCATTCATGTTCTATTCTCCTTTTATTTATCCCGATTGGTGCGGGCTAATAACCAGTAGGGGATAAAAAAACCCTGGTTAAAGTTGCATTTTATTCCCTTCATTTCTAAAGGATAGTTTCTTCAATTTTGCACATTCTATAAGTGATACTTCTTAAAGAGGTATCAACTGATAATGAGGGGGCGTTCTTAATGGGTAGACAAGCCGAATTTTGGTCTGAGTCAAAAAACAACAGCAAAATCGAAGGTCAACCGAAAGCGAAATCACGCTTCGCTTCGAAACGACCTAACGGCACAATTAACACGCACCCACAAGAACGTATGCGTGCTGCAAATCAGCAGGAAGAGTAGTACAAATTAAATTCCTACACGAGGTGATAAAGATGAGCTACCGTGACCATTTAGATCGTCGTTCTGAATTATTTAACCATACGTGGACTCGTCCAAAACATGCGAAGGCGCAAGTTAACGGACAGACGCAACAAACCCAGTCTCTCATTATACTGGCAAACGAATGTAAAAAACGCCAATTTTAGAATCTCCTATCTCCTTTAACGCCTACCAAAGATGAAAACCAGAGAGATTCGCTCTCTGGTTTTTATTTTTCTTGTAGCAAGGAAATTGGTATTCCAATCTCTTCATTATCATGTTGCTTATATCCCCAAGCAAATACCCCATTGAAATACGTAATTTTAAATACCATACCAGGTTCTTCTACTAATTCATATGTCTCACCAATATGGAATTTATTTATATCTATCATATAAGCACGAGCCATAGCCATTTTTCTCATTAATACATCGAATTCATTTACAATTCCAAGTTGCTCAGCCTTTACTGCTTGCTCCTTCAAAACCCCAATTTCTTCCCTTAACTCATGTGGTGTCATTTCACTGTAGCGTTTTGGCATACCCATCTTATTTCCTCATCCCTCTTCACGCTTCATTTGTAAAAATATATCTATCTCATCAATAGAGAATCCTTTTCGATATAACGCTTGCTTCACCTTATTTTCGAATGTCCAACCATCATACTTCTTATATTTCTCATAATATTTATTCCCATGATAGTGTAACGCTTCTTGTTGCTGTTCGTCATCTTTTTCGTCTTTCAATTCTTCCAGACAAATTTGAATTACCTCTCTAGGATACCCTTTACGAACAAGCATTTCTTCTAATTTTTGTTTCATTTGTAAAAATGAATGCTTTTGATAAGATTTTTTTTTCTTTTCTATAAGAAACAAAGCATTCTCAATTTGCTTCTCCTTTGGATACTCTTGTAAACTATGTGTAATGATTAAATCCTGAACACCTTTACTTAATAGCCCTCTCCTAATAACAGTTGGACCTTTTTGATTCACATTACTTTGCGTTCGCACGTATGAAATCGCGTACTCTTTATCATTAATATATCGATCATGTAATAATTTCGAAATGACTTCAGAGATGATGGCCTGTCCCACTTCTTTTTTTCGTAAGAAATCTTCTATTTCTTGTTTTGTTCTCATTTGATAGGATAAATAGGAAATTGCTTGTAAATATGCTTTTTGTACCTCTTCATTGTACAAAATATTCCCTAACGCTACTTCATCAATTTCTAAGCCTTTTTGTAACCCATGTTTCATTAAGATTGATTGATTCACACTAAACCCGTACTCTTCACCTTGGCCTTTATCAATATAAATATTAAATCGTTCTTTCGATCGTTTTTGCACTTCTATTTTTGTAATGACAGACATACTCTCACCTCTCTATTATTTTAACATAGTCAAGGAACGTTTTTGCTTTTCAAGAATATATATAATGAGGAGGAAATGATTGTGAAAATCGCAATTTCTGGTGGCACTGGATTTATCGGCAAATGCCTTTCTAATTTTTTTATTCAAAAGGGATATACTGTTTACATTCTTACTCGAAAAAAAACTGCTGAAACTTCACATACTAACCTTCAATACGTACAGTGGACACCGGATTTACAGACCTTCCCCCTCTCCTCTATCGATGTAGTTATTAATCTATCTGGAGAGTCTATTAATAGTAGATGGACAAAGAAACAAAAAGAAACAATTTTAAACAGTAGGATTCAAACAACAAAAGGACTCATTAAACAATTACAAGCACTCGCAACAAAACCACACACATTTATTAACGCAAGCGCTATTGGATACTATGGAACATCTGAAACAGAGTCTTTTACTGAGCAACAAGAAACTCCCGGAAATGACTTTTTAGCAGAAACAGTATTTTTATGGGAGCAAGAAGCATCTAAAGCACGTTCTCTTGGAATAAGAACAATCTACTCAAGATTTGGAGTCGTATTAGGTGCAGAAGGAGGAGCTCTTCCAAAAATGCTACTTCCCTATCAATTATATATTGGGGGGACAATTGGATCTGGAAACCAATGGTTATCATGGATTCATATAGACGATGTCGTTCGCATGATTGATTTCATCATTCACAAAAAAGAAATTGACGGACCTTTTAATATTACAGCGCCAACGCCAATACGGATGAAAGAGTTCGGTGAAATTATTGCCACTATAACTAGGCGACCTCATTGGTTACCTGTTCCTTCATTTGTACTGCGCGCTTTACTCGGTGAGATGAGTATACTTGTATTAGAAGGGCAACATGTATTACCCAATAAAGCGATTGAACATGGATATCGATACACATTCCCTACAGTTAACCATGCATTACAAAATATACTCTTGCATACAATGTAGTACTTCTAAAATAGTTTTACGGGTAGTTTATCTCCTTCAAAACTTCTCACTTTCTAAACTCTGGAGCATTACTACACGAACAACCTTTCAGTTACTTTGTCTTAACTCACACTAAATATTACAAAGTAACAGAAATGAGGTACCTATGAAAACATTGCTCAAACAAGCCATTGTATATCCTATTACCTCTCCAAAATTTCAAGGAGATGTACTGGTTACAGGAGAACGAATCACCGAGGTCAAACCTTATATTAAGCCTACTCAAGATATGACTGTTATAGACGCACGAGCTCTTCATCTTTTACCTGGATTTATTGATGTGCATACTCATCTTGGTCTCTATGACGAAGGCACTGGTTGGGCTGGTAATGATGCAAATGAAACATCTGAAGTTTCAACACCACATATCCGTTCTTTAGACGGGATCCATCCTTTTGATATTGCATTTCAAGACGCTGTACAAAATGGGGTTACGACTGTTCACGTTATGCCCGGAAGCCAAAATATTATCGGCGGTACTACTTGTGTAATAAAAACTGCTGGAACTTGTATTGATCATATGATTATTCAGGAACCTGCTGGTTTAAAAATTGCCTTTGGAGAAAACCCTAAAAAATTCCATAGCAACGGCACAAAAGAATCAATAACACGTATGGGAATTATGGGATTACTTCGTGAATCATTCTATGACGCACAACACTATGGGCATGAAGCTGATTTTCGAATGCTCCCTATTTTAAAAGCACTCCGCCGAGAAATACCGGTACGTATCCACGCTCACCGCGCAGATGATATCACTTCAGCTTTACGCTTTGCGACAGAATTCAATCTTGATTTACGTATTGAACATTGCACAGAAGGACACTTTATTGTTGAGGAACTTTCGAAACATAATTTAAAGATTTCAGTTGGTCCGACCCTTACACGACGTTCGAAAATCGAGCTTAAAAACAAAACATGGGATACTTATCATATATTATCGAAAAGTGGCATAGAAGTTTCTATTACAACAGATCACCCTTATACACCCATTCAATATTTAAATGTTTGTGCCGCTATCGCTGTTCGAGAAGGATTAGATGAAAAAACGGCCTTGGAAGGAATAACTATTTTTCCAGCTCGTAATTTACGTTTAGAGAGTAGAATTGGAAGCATTGAAGTTGGAAAAGATGCTGATCTCGTGTTATGGACTCACCATCCTTTCCATTATTTAGCCAAGCCTGTACTCACCATGATTGACGGAAAAATAATTTACAAAAAAAATAAAAAAAACTAGTTTATTTTTTTGACTAGATAAAGTATTATACGATTATAAACTGAATGAAACCATAATCAATTTGTGTCGTGATTATCATTTTCAAATTGATGAATGGGGAAGGCAAATGGTGCGCCACCAGCGTTATAAACTGGTTCTAGTGGGTTCGATTCCCACCCCGAAATTTTTTAAAGATTGATATAAAAATTTCGAGGGTGAGTGTTTTTTCGTCATGCTACCCTCGTGTGAGGAGGAGTTAGTGTGTTGAAAAAACGCGACTTACACGACAGCCACGTTCTATACGAGTTAATGGTGGATCCAGCTGTCTTCCCTTTTGTGCGTCAAAAGGCTTATTCTTATGAAGAATATTTATTTTTAACGAAACAAACAATTGAAGCCGAAGAGCGTGGAGAATTAATCTCACGCACAATTTTAGATGAATGGGGTAACCCTATCGGTACAATTACTTTATTTGATGTGCAAGAAAAAGCCGGATTCCTCGGAACCTGGCTTGGCAAACCCTATCATGGTAAAGGCTATAATAAATTAGCGAAAGATTCATTTTTTAGCGAACTTTTCTACGAATTAGATATTGAAACGATCTTTATGCGTATTCGTAAAATAAATATCCGGTCTATTAAGGCTGCCGAAAAACTACAATATGTAAATCTAGCAAACGAAACAAGAAAAGCCGTTTATGATGAAATTAACGAGCATGAAGAAGTATATAATTTATATGAAATTCCAAAAGATCAATATACACTTGCAACAATGCGAGATACAACATTCCAAGAAGCACACCAATTAAAAGAAGCGTAATCTAAAAATTCAGAAATGATAATTAATCATTACTAGTTTGACATATATGTATATCACCCCATGTCTTTGGAAACGATAGATAGTGACTTTAAGACACGAGGTGATTTGTAATGGATAAAAAGAAACGTGATAAAGCAAAAAACACATTATCTAGTACACAAGAAGTTCTCTATCAACGAGAATTTCGAAAAGCAGATCGTGCAGCGGGCTATCGCTCAAAAAGCATTTAAAGTGAAACTGAATAATTAGAAGGTTTCCCCCCTAATTATTCAGTTTCATTACATAAGATCTTCCAATAGATTAGCAAAAAAGGTTCCTTATAAATAAGGAATCTTTTTTGTGGACAACTTTATCCACAAAAATCGTAGAATTGTGCATAAATTCCAAAAGTATTTTACGAATTCATCTATTTAAATGAATTCTAAACGTGAAAATTGTGGACTGTGTGGATATAGTTGTTAATATTCCGACTTTACTGTCTAATAGAAGCGTAATACCTTGTGGATAAGTTAATAATTCACGTTTACTTTTTTACAACACTAAAAAAACCCTCTTTAAATGCTTAAAAGAGGGGTTTCATATTAAGTAAAAGATTCGGCAAGAGCTGGTGATTTAATAGGTATATGATTCGGCTCTGCATGATTTTCTGCCAAAATTGTATCCACAATATGACCAGCTGGCTCAGGACGATAAATACTTTTCATTGCTTCTTTCATTTGAAGAAGCTTCATATCATCTTGTAATAACGCCTCTGTTTTTGCAAAAACTTCACTATCATCACGAATGACAACTGCAGCCCCTTTTTTTTCAAAATACAACGCATTTTCATTCTCTTGTCCTGGGACAGGTTTATATAAAATGACAGGTACTTGTAATGCTGCTGCTTCGCTTAATGTAATACCACCTGGCTTCGTAATCATACAAGAAGTAACACGGAACAACTCATCAATGTTTTCAACATAACCAAATACTTTTAAAGCATCAGAACTTTGTTCCTGTAGTTCCATTAAATCCTGCTTTAAAGCTTCGTTTTTCCCACAAACGACAACTACTTGTAAGTTTGGTACTGACATAAATGACTGGCATAGCTCTTTTACACTCCCTAGCACACCATGAGCACCTGCTACAATTAGTAACATCTTTTTATCCTTACATAACTGATATTTATTATATATAATTGCTGGATTGATCTTTAGCTCAAAACTGCTGCGAATCGGAATCCCTGTTTCAACAATTTGCTCTGCAGGTACACCGATATCAACCATCACTTTTTTCACATGATCGGTTGCTACAAAATAACGATCTACTTCTCGATGGATCCATATTTTATGCACACAAAAATCCGTTAATACGTTATAAACAGGAATAGAAATACCTATTTGCTTTTTCAATTCTGGTACAGCGATGATTGGAAAGGTATTAATAACAATATCCGGTTTCTCCATCTGTAATAGCGTCTTCAAACGCTTTCTTCCAAAATTCGCATACCAAGATGCTATTTTTTTATCATAAATTTTCTCTACACCATAATAAAACAAACGATATAATTCTTTTCCTACCGTATAGCTTTTTAAATATAAATATTTTGTAATATCGGTTATAACTGGATGTGATTCTCCAAACAAGTCGCATACAATTACATCTTTGATTCCTTTTTGACGAAAGGTTTGTTCTAATGTTTTCGCTACTTGCACATGACCGTTACCGTAATGTGCAGTTAATATTAAAACCTTGGGGTTTTTTATCAAACAAATCCACTCCTAGCTTTTTGTTTCTCCATATTGCATATACGACAATAGGAAAAACATTTTCCTTAAACATTACATACTCGGATTCCAATATTCCCCTGTTAGCTATGTACCTGTCGTGGATATGCAAAGCATATAAGATTGACCCCTTAATCCTATCTGTGCTCATATCTTTACATTATACTTTCCTATAAGAGCTTTCGCAATAACTTACAAATGTTCTATATTTCATGATACTCACTCTTTTACTTCTTAATTCTTTTTACTATTTTGATTTCCCTTTACAATTATGTAAATTTCTCCGCCTATCCTTTACAAAAATATGGATATTCTCTCTTCAGTATACTCTTTTCTAAATATATACTCTAGATTTTATTATAAAGTGCAACTTTAATCAGTGGGGGTTTTGTTCATCCCCCACTGATTATTAGCCTTCACCAATCGGGCGTTTACGGGCAGCAGGTCTCCCACAAATAGCGGGGTAAAGAAACAAAAAGTCTAATCCAATATTTGGATTAGACTGCTTTTAAAATATGTTTTGCATGCTCAACATTTTCTTCTGTCGGTGGATTCACATCCGCAAGTGGATACTTATGTCCAAGTGCCTCCCATTTATAAACACCGAGTTTATGATATGGCAGCACTTCCACTTTCTTAACATTAGATAGACTTTGAATAAAGTTTGATAAATTTTGCAGATCCTCTTCACCATCGGTAACACCGGGAACCAATACATGTCTTACCCAAATTGGCTTCTTTTTATCCGATAAATAACGAGCAAATTGTAAAATATGTTCATTTGGTTTCCCTGTTAATTTACGATGTTTCTTTGAATCAATATGCTTCAAATCTAATAAAACTAAATCTGTATAATCCATTAAAATATCTAGCTTATTTTGGAATTCTGGTTCTTCAGAATAACAACCGCCCGAAGAATCGATTGTTGTATGAATACCAGCCTCTTTGCACTTTTTAAACAACTCAATTAAGAAGTCTAGCTGTAATAGTGGCTCTCCACCGCTAACTGTTATACCGCCTCCAGAAGCTTCAATAAATGGAAGGTAACATGTCACATCCTGCATCACTTCTTCAACTGTTATTTCTTTACCTTTACCGATTTCCCATGTATCAGCATTATGACAATATTGACAACGTAATAAACACCCTTGTGTAAATATGACATAACGAATCCCTGGGCCATCAACAGTACCGCAAGACTCTACAGAATGTATTCTTCCTTTTACCATGTTACTTCCTCCTTTATTGAAACAGCCTCCCTCCGCTATATATTAAAAGCGGAGAAACACTTTTTTCACTTACATGCTTTCATGCATTGTACGGTTAATTACATCAATTTGTTGTTCACGAGTTAATTTAATAAAGTTAACAGCGTAACCAGATACACGAATTGTTAATTGTGGATATTTTTCAGGGTGCTCCATTGCATCCATTAATGTTTCACGGTTAAATACGTTAATATTTAAGTGGTGTCCTTGTTTTATTGCATATCCATCAAGCATAGATACTAAGTTGCGTACTTGTACATCATCTTCTTTACCAAGTGCTTTTGGAATAATAGAGAATGTATTTGAAATACCATCTTGTGCATCTTCATATGGTAATTTAGCTACAGATAATAATGACGCTAATGCACCTTTTGTATCACGGCCATGCATTGGGTTTGCCCCCGGTGCAAATGGTTCTCCAGTACGACGTCCATCTGGAGTGTTACCAGTTTTCTTACCGTATACAACGTTAGATGTGATTGTTAAGATTGACATTGTATGAACAGAATTACGGTATGTTTTATGTTTGCGAAGCTTGTTCATAAATGTTTTCACAAGATTTACTGCGATTTCATCTACACGATCATCATTGTTACCGTATTTAGGGAAATCTCCCTCAATTTCGAAATCAACTGCAATACCATTTTCATCACGCACTGGTTTTACTTGTGCGTATTTAATTGCACTTAAAGAGTCTGCTACTACAGATAATCCAGCGATACCTGTTGCCATTGTACGAAGAACATTTGTATCATGAAGTGCCATTTCAATACGTTCATAGCTATATTTATCGTGCATAAAGTGAATTACATTTAATGTATTTAAGTATAGTCCCGCTAACCATTCCATTGTCATATCGAATTTACGCATAACTTCTTCATAATCTAATACTTCAGAAGTAATTGGTGCGTATTCAGGACCAACTTGTGCTTTTGACTTTTCATCTTTACCACCGTTAACCGCATATAGTAATGCTTTCGCTAAGTTTGCACGTGCTCCGAAGAACTGCATTTGTTTACCAATTCTCATTGCTGATACACAACAAGCAATACCATAGTCATCACCGTAGTCAGGACGCATAATGTCATCATTTTCGTATTGAATTGCTGATGTTTTAATAGACATTTTTGCACAGTAGTTTTTAAAGTTCTCTGGTAATTGTTTAGACCAAAGAACTGTTAAGTTTGGTTCTGGTGCTGGGCCTAAATTATCTAATGTATGCAAGAAACGGAATGAGTTTTTTGTTACTAACGGACGACCGTCTAACGCCATACCACCGATAGATTCAGTTACCCAAGTTGGATCTCCAGAGAATAGTTCATTATAATCAGGTGTTCTTGCAAATTTCACAAGACGTAATTTCATAATGAAATGGTCAACAATTTCTTGTGCTTTTTCTTCTGTTAAAGTACCATTTGCTAAATCTCTTTCAATGTAAACATCTAAGAATGTAGAGGTACGTCCAAGGCTCATTGCTGCCCCGTTTTGCTCTTTAATTGCTGCAAGATAAGCAAAGTATAACCATTGGAAGGCCTCTTGTGCATTTGTAGCTGGCTTAGAAATATCGAATCCATGAGAAGCAGCCATCTGTTTTAACTCTTGAAGTGCACGCATTTGCTCAGATAATTCTTCGCGTAAACGCATTGTATCTTCGCTCATTACACCGCCAGTTAGATTATAATCAGCTTTTTTCGCTTCAATTAAATGATCTATACCATATAGCGCTACGCGGCGATAGTCACCGATAATACGTCCACGTCCATATGCATCTGGAAGACCAGTAATAACACCTGATTTACGAGCCGCTTTCATTTCTGGTGTGTATGCATCAAATACACCTTGATTATGAGTTTTACGCCAGTCTCTGAAAATCTTGCTAAGTTCTTTATCCATTTCATATCCATACGCTTCACAAGCTTGTTCCGCCATACGAATACCACCATATGGTTGTAAAGAACGTTTAAATGGTTTATCAGTTTGGAAACCGACCACTTTTTCAATATCTTTATTTAAATATCCTGGTTCATGTGATGTAATAGAAGAAACAATTTTTGTATCCATATCAAGAACGCCACCGTTTTCACGTTCCTTTGTTGTTAAATCCATTACTTGATCCCAAAGTTTTTTCGTTGCTTCAGTTGCTTCCGCTAAGAAAGAGTCTTCTCCCTCATAAACGTTCATATTATTTAAAATGAAATCGCGAACATCAATCTCTGCTTTCCATTTTTCACCTTTAAAGTTTTCCCACGCGTTTTTTACATTTTCTAATACTTGAGTCATCCTAATCTCCTCCATTTTTGATTAGTACAGGACTACGTTTTTTTATATAACAGCTTACACACTTAGAATACTACTTTTTTTCGGGAGTGGACGAAATAGTTGTGACATGTTTGTGAAACGTTGAACAAACTACTACATTCGTAGTGTTAACCTCGTTTAAAAGTCTTTATAATTAACCCTTTCTTTAATTGTATTTTTTTGGTACTCTTATATACGAGTCCTATTTTGTAATATAAGAACGATACCCATTGTAGAGCTGTAATACTCTTATCTCCTAATCTGTTATAGTTTTTATAACAGAGCAAAAAAGTGTACATATGTTGTACACTTTTTTTGTTACCACTATAAAGTGAAACTTTAATCAGCCCTCACCAATCGGGCTTTTACGGGCAGTTATCTCCCACCTAACTTCCTCGTATTCGCCGAATTTTGAGGTGGGAGTCTTACTGCCCGTTAAAGCGGGATAAAACATCTCTTTTTCTATTTCCATCGTAAAATCCACCACGACTGTTTGTTAATGCAATTAATTGCTCTAATCCTTCTATATGATCACCAATAATTCGAAGGACAGCTGGAGGATGACCTATTTTTGCGAAATGTTCACTGGGACGAATACGGTTCATCTTATCAACATCGATACGACTTACACAAGCGATTTCAAAACCTGAAAGTACAGCTTTCACTTGTGCTACACAAGGTGACAATAATGATTTATACCCTATTTCCTTCAAACAAGTACGACTAAACGCATTAGGAACCGCAATAAGAGAGCCTACTCCTAAATCTTTTCTATCACAAGCTAAATTTAATGCATATTTAAATGCTGTTACAAGATGAAGTGGTACTCTCAAATCTAAATAATGATTTAAATCATTTAATGCGACATCCGTTCCATCTGCAATAGCTTTTGCAAAGGGATATAGCTCACTAGCTGGGATAACAAAATCACCGTCTATAAATAAAACAATTTCTCCTTGTGCAAAATAAGTTCCAAGTGAACGCCCCACATCGTTTCCAAGTGCTTCTTTATACACAATTGTTGTTGCTCCCTTGTCTTTTGCAATTTTTGCCGTTTTATCGGACGAACCATTTACAACAACAATGATTTCCAATGGTTCAATTTTGCGAAGCTCTTCTATAATCTTTCCAATCGTCATCTCTTCATTTTGCACAGGAATAATAACCGATAATTGCTGTCCTTTATACAAATTAGATGTAATGCCCCATCCTTGATAAAAGTCTTCAAAATTTAGAGTATGGTAGACACTATCTCTTTTCCTATTTCCATCGCAATATCCCCCGCGCGTATCACTGCCTAATATCCTCTCTGCTACAGCTTCTATATGATCGCCTATCATTCGTTTTTCGGAATGAGCAAGATTCGTGCCGTATGCAGCATGCTCGAACGGGCGAAATTTATTCGGAGTAATAACATCAATCGCACAATGACGGCTAATTCTCCATTTACTTTGTGCTAGGCGTAGATGAGCCACAATAGGATTAACAAAACATTCGTATCCAATATTTTGCACAACTTCCTTAGTCAGCGCATGAGGTACAGATAGTAAAGAATCAATTTTTAATTCTTCACGCTCTAACATTGCATTTAAGATTTGGCGCCATACTGTAATAGAATGTGGTCTTTGTTTCTTTAAAAATAATGCATCCAAATTATTTAAAACTAAATCAGCCTGATCATATAAAATTGGATTAAGAAATAATTGCAATTGTGAAGTTCGAATAGCAAAATCACCATCTATAAATAATAGAACATCACCTTTTGCATGTTTGGCACCTACTGCACGTCCTACATCATTCCCAAGTGACTCTCTATAATTAATAACTTTACATCCTAAACTTTCAGCGACCTTATCTGTTCCATCTGTACACCCATTAGTCACTACTATGATTTCCAATGGTTTTAAAGGTATTATTGAATGAATAACATCAGAAATTGTATCTATTTCATTACACGCTGGAATAATGACAGATAATGATTTAGTCATGGTTTTCTTCACGAAACCACTTCATAGTTTCTTTCAATCCTTGTTCCCACGTTACTTTCGCTTGAAACTGAACAAGTTCTCTTAATTTCGTTACATCCGGCTTTCGATTTGGAATTTCTTCAAATCCATGTGGATATACTTCCTCAAATGGAACGTGCACAATTTTGGAAACAGACTTCGTTAATTTTTTTATATCTTCCGCTACTTCCCTTATATTTTTTTCATTCTCAGAACCTATATTAATAATTTCACCATTTACCTTTTCATCCATTGCACAAATCGTTGCCTCGACCGCATCACTTACATACGTAAAGCAGCGTGTCTGCTTTCCATCTCCATAAACGAGAATATCGTCACCTTGCAAAGCCGCACGAATAAATCGTGGAATTACTCCTGCGTACGGACCATCTTTCGCTCTTGGACCATAAATATTAAAATAACGAACAATCGTTACAGGTAAGCCTTCTAATGCGTACCCTAAACATAATGTTTCCTCTAACGTTTTACAAATTGCATAACTCCAACGTATTTTGGAAGTTGCACCGTATAAACGATCTCCTTCTTCAGAGAATGGAGGTTTTCCCTTTCCATATACTTCCGAAGTAGATGCGAAAACTACTTTCTTCTTCCCTTTTAATGCTGCTTGCAAAATATTTCTCGTTCCATCGAAATTTGTTTCAATAAGCTCTACACTTTTTTCCATTGTAGTTTTGACTCCCAAAATTGCAGCTAAATGAAACACCACATCATGTTGATTTACTAATTCATAAATTGAATTTTTATCTAAAACGCTTATTGGAATAACCCGGAGCTCTTTCATTAACTCATTATGATATTTATTTTTTCCTTTATAGAAGTTATCAACAATAGTAACTTCATAACCTCTTTTCACCAATTCCTCAGCTAAATGCGATCCAATAAATCCTGCTCCACCTGTAATTAAACATTTTTTACTCATACACTCACCTTCTTTACGATTCCACGTGTATCTATTAATCGCTCAATCCCTTTAAAGAGTTTCCAATCGATACTAGAGTGATCCGTTACAATTAAAATACAATCTGCTTGTTTAATTCTTTGTTCATCTAGTGGAACGGATTGATATAGTGTATCTCCAATTTCCGCTGTAGAAATATACGGATCATGATATTCTATCTTGTATCCTTCTTTTATTAATAATTGAATAATTGGCAACGCCGGTGATTCTCTCAAATCATTTACATCTTTCTTATATGCAATCCCTACTATTAAAACCGTTGCGGGTGATTGCACCATACCTTTTACTTTCCCGATTATTTTCGCTGGCATTTCTTCATTAATTACATGTGCCGCCTCAATTAATTGACTAATTGCTCCAGCCTTTCTTATTCTCCATTGAAAATATAAAGGGTCTACTGGAATACAATGTCCTCCTATTCCTGGTCCTGGCCAATACGGGGTAAATCCAAATGGTTTTGTAGATGCAGCTTCAAGCGCCTCATAAAAATCAATTCCTAAACTTTCACATAGTGTGTTTAACTCATTTACTAACGAAATATTAACTAAGCGCTGAATATTTTCAAATAGCTTACACATCTCGGCTACTTTCGGAGAACTAACTGGAACAACTACATCAAATATAGTGCTATACAAATCCTGTACTTTTTGTTTACACTGCTCGGTTTGTCCACTAATAACTTTTGGAATCGTTTCAACTGAATACTGGCTATTCGCTGGATCAATTCGCTCTGGAGAATACCCAATATAATAATCTTCTCCTACCTTTTTACCTGTTTGAGAAATAATAGGAATGATAACTTCCTCCAGTGTACCTGGATATGTGGAGCTTTCAAAAATGAAGGTTTGTCCTTTTTGAAGGTGTTGTTGTATATAATGGGAGGCTGAAACGAGTGCACTTAAATCGGGTTCTTTATTCTCATTAATTGGCGTTGGCACAGTCACAATAACATACTCACTATTTTGGAACTCCGCAACACCTTTATCTGGTGTATTTACTATTAATTTTCTCTCGTTCAATAAATTTTGTAATACGTTTGAAGAAACATCAGGAATATAACTTTCTCCTTTAATTATTGATTCTATCTTCCTAGTATCTTTATCTAATCCAATTACAGCATGTCCTCTTTCTGCAAAAAGGACCGCTAAAGGAAGGCCAACATATCCTAATCCAATAATGGTTACTTTACTACTAGCATTCATCTATATTCTCTTCCTCCCTTCTCAATTGTAGTATTATATCTCTATCCCTTTCTCCGTCTGTAAAACTCCCACGCTCATTCGTATGTTGTAATAAATAAGCAATCGCCTCAAGCTGATCACCGAAAATACGATCGAATGCAGGAATTCGTCCATTTACAAACCCATGTTGCTCTGGACGTACTCGATTTGTTTTTATAACATCTACAAATTCCACTGCTGTAATAGAGCATTCTTCTAAAATAGCTTTCATTTGAGCTAATGGTGGAATGATAAGAGAATCATATCCAATTTTCTCTATTACCTTTTTATGCATAGCATGTGGCACTGCCGTTAATGAGTTGTTCCATAAATCTGGTCGTTTCGCTACCAAATTCACGAAATATTTCCCCATACTAATTGGATCTGCCGGGTGAAACATATCTAACAAACATTGCAAATCATTTAACGCCACATCATTTCCGTCTTCAATAGCATGCAAAAATGGAATTAGCTTTTTTGCCGGAATAGCAAAATCACCATCAACAAATAAACAAATATCTGCCGTAGCATGCATAGCCCCTATCGCTCGTGCTACATTATGTCCAAGTGCCTTCGCGAATTCAACTACAATAACATTCTCTAGTTTTGCTTGTTTAATTGTCTCTACATCCGCTCCATTCGCAACAACTATAATTTCATCTACACCTGCTTTTTTCACTTCTTGTATGACAGATCTTATAGTCATTCTTTCTTCTGATACTGGTATAATCGCACTGTATTTCGCTTTTTTCCTTTGTAATAAAACTGGTTTATACTTCCCTATAAACTCTCTATCCCTGTTTCCCTCCGAAAAACCGCCGCGTTTACCATATGTTTCGATTACATATTGCAAAGCACGTAAATGATCCCCCATAATACGACTAGTCGCTTTCGGATAAGGAGAACCAGGTGATGTACCCGTATGCACAGGACGAACCTTATTCGTGTGAATTACATCGACCGAAGCCATATCGGCAATATCTACTTCTCTAGACATCACCATCGCTTGAAATAATGCGGGATCTGCTAAATTCCACCATCCAAGATTCTCAATAACATCCCGATTCATCGCATGTGGAATTGCGATTAAAGAACCAACAACAAGCTCTTTTTTATTCAAATAACGATTCAACATGAATTTTCCAACTGTCGTATAATGTGGCCTCATCTTTAAATAAACAGACCATGTTAAATTATTCACAACAATTTGATGCCCCTGCTGAATTCCTTTCACGAAACGTTGTAGCTCTTTACTCTCAATAACGATGTCACCATCTAAAAACAATACAATTTCGCCTTTTGCTTCCCTAGCTCCAATTGCCCTTCCTACATCATTGCCAAGAGAATGTTTATAATAAATTACATGGCAACTATGCTGTAATGCGACTTCCTTCGTTCCATCTGTCGATCCATTATCTACTACAATAATTTCATACGGCTTCAACTTTTCCACTTCTATTAAAACTTGTGATAAAGTACTTGCTTCATTATGCGCTGGAATAACAACTGATATTCTCATACTTGTATCACTCTTACCCTTCCAAGCGAACATAAGCAATAATAGGAATACGTACAAGTACATCTTCAGGTGGTCCATAAGAAGGAGATGTACGAACGCTTACTGCCCCGTCCGTCACAGATAAAAGAATACCTGCAACAATTTCAACAGCTGTCACAACTTGCACTAATTCACCAACATGGTTACGCAATTCATCAGTAAATAACATATATAAGTCTCCTTTCTTACGCTTCTTTCATTGATATAATACTTGTAAACGGTAATAAAACTTCTGTTCCTATTCCTTCTTGCAGCGTTAAGAAATCGTCACCAACTGCTACAATAACACCTGTTAATTGCCCCACTGTCACAGTAATTTCTACGTTTTCCCCTAAATATTGCTGTGCAATTTCTTTAAAAGGTGATGTATTGCATTCTTTTAAAATGTTACAAATAATAGATTGAAATTGACTTGATTCTATAAATTCTTCCATAGCTTGCTTAGAATTTCTTTGAATAAACCTCGCGAAGTTTTGTGAAAATAAAAGTCGTTCCACAGCAGGCAGTAACTTGTCATCTAAAAAATAACCTAATTGTCTATTAAACAGTCTGGATAATTTATGCCAATATTTTCTGAACAGACACATACACTTCTCCTCCTATTATTTTTAAAGTATAAAATTTCACATCCATACATCTTAATTTATACAAAGCAGGCGTTTTTTGTGATAGGTAAGGCATACATTTTCTAAAAGAAATAATTGTTTCAGAGCATAAAAAAGATAGATGGTGTCCCATCTATCTTTATATATATTTTAATTTTCAATTGTAATAATGGCAGCTATACTGTAATAAACTGCTCGTGGTAATTCTGTCTGTTCACTTATAGAAGCTGTAACAAGGGATCCACCACTTGCCGAAAAATATTTTGCAGCTTCTAACGGAATACCATCTTCTTTCACATCAATATGTGTTCCATCTTGCCAGTCTACTTTCTGCATTGTTGCTGAAAAGTCCCCTGTCACTTTACCAATTTTCTTTCCATTCATCTCTAAAAATATCCATTCCCATTTTGTTAAACTTAGTACTTGTTTCAACTCTCCAATTTTCTTTCCATTTATACTATAAAATATATAGAAGTTACGCACGCCCATCTTCTTTTGAACACGCAGCAATCTTTCTCCCGATTGATTATATAAATAAAATTGTTGCTTATGTAGTCCCTTAAAAAGAAAAGAAAGTGCACCTTTCCATATACTTTGAATAACGGAATTATACTCTTCTTTTAAAACACCTACTGCACTTCCATCTAATCCAAAGTACGTTATTACTTTAAATATTCCTACCTCTCCACGAACAACGAATTTTTGTTGCTCAAATAATTTAGAAGTCTCTATATTCCAATTATCCTGCTTAAGCACTTTCGCTCTTCGTTTTTCTATAAAACTATATATTAGTAATCCAAACGCTGGTAGCAAAATACCTATTAATTTCAGGATTCCTTTATCTGAAGTGAATATTGTTCCTTTTTTATATTCCATAACTAATCCAATTACAACGATAATCCATACAATGATAGCTATAAACAAAGTTCGTTTCGCATTGCGTGCATGATGCTTATGTATACTCATAACCCTCTCCCTTTTCCATTTATTTCATTATCACACCGCACATATATTTCCTCAATACAAAAAAACTATCCAAAAGGATAGCCTCTTACACTTCAATATTCCGCAACATCGTATAAATATCATTATTCACTTTACCAAATGATTTAATGTTGTTTTGAATGTTAGATAATAAAACAACGTATACACTACC
This sequence comes from Bacillus altaicus, assembly GCF_042136375.2. Taxonomy (NCBI): domain Bacteria; kingdom Bacillati; phylum Bacillota; class Bacilli; order Caryophanales; family Bacillaceae; genus Bacillus; species Bacillus altaicus. The sequence goes on from NZ_CM143394.1 coordinate 4,924,249, forward strand.
ATTTTTACTAAATCCATTTAAGCAATTCCAACCTGGCATTACACCGTGATTTGAATAGCTGCCTGGATCTACATACCAGCCAAATCCATAATCCTTTTTCACAGCTGTAAACATTTGATCATAACTCTCTTTTGAAATTAATTTTCCAGAGAATAGCGCTTCATTAAATAAATATAGATCATGCGCGCTTGTATATATATCACCGCAACCATATAGTTGTGACATGCTCGGAATGTTAGGTGTTTTCATGTTGTTATTCACTATTTTATAACCCGTTGATGGGAACCTTGTTTGCTCTAACGCTTTACCAAAACCAGAATTCTTCATACCAGCAGTCGCAAAAATATGTTGTTTAATATATTCTTCGAGCGGTTGTCCACTTACCTTCTCAGCAATGTAAGCAAGTATAGAGTAGTTCGAATCGGAATACTTCCATTTCTCTCCTGGACCGCCAATACGCTTTTGATTTCCTATCCGCTTTATCAGTTCTTCATGAGAAATATCCTCTGTTCCCTGCTCATATTCTGGAATCCCTGACGTATGTGTTAATAGATGTTTTAGCTGAATACTATTACCTTGAGGGAAATCTGGAATATACTTTGCAATCGTATCCTCTACTTGTAACTTATTTTGATCTTTCAATTGCATAATAGCGGTCGCTACAAATGCCTTTGAAATAGAGCCAATATAAAAGGTTGTTTCTGAATTATTCGGTACTTGCTTCTCTTTGTTCGCCATACCGTATCCTTTATTCAAAAGAACTTTTCCGTTCTTCACAATAACAGCTGTCCCACTAAATCCTGCGTTTTGTAAATATTGATCCAATTGAGCGTTTTCATTAATTTCTTGAGGCGGTCCTTCAGCAGGTTTCTCTATAACTTGCGCCTGTTTTATCTGTTCTTCCTGTTCTTCCTGTTCTTTTTGTTTTCTTTGTTTTTCAGCTTCTTGCCTTTTCATTTCTTCTTTCTTTTTTACCTCTTCTTGCTTCTTCATTTCTGCTACTGCTTTTAAAGTTTCCTCTTTTTTATTATGCGCAACAATTTTTGTATACATGAAATATACAAGTGAAAATAGTAGGACGAGAATGATTGTTCTTTTTATGTATGCAATCGGACGACGTACTTTACCATTAACAGTATTTTTTTCCTGATCCATGATTACCCTTTTCCCCTTATTTACCGATAATTTAATTCATCTACACAAGACTTTTTCCAAATCATTTCAGTAGATTATAGACACTCTATTCTACATCATCCCTACTTTATCACGCGCTGAACATATTACCAACCTATATGTATAAAAAAGAAAAAGAAAATTTACAAAAGTAAGATTCCCTTTAAAATTTCAACATAATAAAAGAGGATATCCTGTAAAAGACTGGTGTTATCAATCTTTTGGGATATCCTCTTATCTAACTATTTATACGTGTTTTTTCATATCATCGGCAACTGATTCAACGTTTGTACCTACGATAACTTGTACACTTGTGTTACTTAATTTCATAACACCTTTTGCACCGGCACGTTTTAATGCTGGTTCATTTACTAAACTTGCATCTTTCACTTGTAAGCGTAGACGAGTTGCACAGTTATCAATAACTGCTAAGTTTTCTTTTCCGCCTAAAGCAGCTACGTAAGTTTCACCAATTGAACCTGCAACTGGTGCATCACCCTCTTCAGCTAACTCATCTTCATCTTCACGACCAGGAGTTTTCAAGTCGAATTTCTTAATTAAGAAGTAGAATACTACAAAGTAAATTGCTGCGTAAATTAAACCGATTCCCGCTAATAATACTGGTTTTGTTGCAATACCAAAGTTTAAAACGTAATCGATTGCACCGGCACTGAATGAGAAACCATCATGAATGCCAAGTGTCGTTGTAATGAATAAAGAAAGACCTGTTAATACTGCATGAATACCATATAATACTGGTGATAAGAACATGAATGAGAATTCAATTGGTTCTGTAATACCAGTTAAGAATGAAGTTAATGCTAGACCACCTAACATACCTGTAACCATTTTACGTTTTTCTGGTTTAGCAGCCGCAATCATTGCGAAACATGCTGCCGGTAAACCGAACATCATAATTGGGAAGAAACCAGTCATAAACATACCTGCTGATGGATCTTTTGCAAAGAAGCGTGCAATATCACCATGAACGATATCACCAGCTGCGTTTGTAAAGTCACCAAGTACAAACCAGAAGTATGTGTTCATTACATGGTGTAAACCGATTGGAATTAATAAACGGTTTAATAATCCGAATAAACCAGCACCAACTGAACCTAAGTTCACGATGCCGTGTGCTACAGCATCAATACCACTTTGAATTGTTGGCCAAATTTGACCGAATACTAATCCTAGAAGAAGCATTACAATAGAAGTAATGATTGGCACGAAACGTTTCCCCGCAAAGAAACCTAACCATTCTGGTAATTTAATCTTATGGAATTTGTTATATAGTAACCCCGCAACAACCCCAGCAATAATACCACCAAGTATGGCCATATTTATTTTTGGCGTTAACGCCGCTGCTTTTGAAACTTTTGTCATTGTATCTGCTAATTTAGTTGGATCTGCTGAACCGACTAAATCCTGAACACTTTTAAATTTATCATTCAGCTCTGCTGCTGAATATGCCTTACTTAGAGCGTTCGTTGTATTTTGTAAAACAAGATATCCGATTGCCCCAGCAAGTCCTGCTGCTCCACTACCATCAATAGACAAACCGATTGCAACACCAATTGCAAAAATAAGTGCTAAATTATCAAAAATTGCTGCACCGGCCTGTGCCATAACAGGAATATTAAATACATCTTCTTGTCCTAAACGAAGCAATAATCCTGCTGCTGGTAGTACTGCGATTGGAAGCATTAACGCTTTACCAATACGTTGTAAAAACTGCAACATTTTAATTCCCCCTATCAAATTTATGAAATCGTTATCATTATAAGTACGCTTTAGAAAACGCTTTCTATTACATAACCATAATAACATATAGTTGTATAGATGTGTAGTTTTTATTTGCGAACTTTTTATGGATAAATTTCCTATTTCCAAACTGTTATATAAAAGGAAAATTCTCCTTGTTAGCTACACAATATACAGACAAAAAAACTTATTATAGCACAAATAACTTTCGTTTTATCATTCCACTTTTTCATGTTATTATTTATTTCCGAGCATATCGGGAAAAGTAAACTTAGTTAATTCGAAATAGGAGCGTTGGTACTATGCAGTGCATTGAAACAAACAACTTACAGCAGTTGTTAGAACAAGTAAAACCATATACGAAAAAAGGAAAACTTGCTACTTATATCCCCGAACTAGGAAATGCAGATCCAACTGATTTAGGGATTGCCATTTTCCATAAAGAAACAGAATATATCCATGCTGGAAACTCACAAACACTATTTACTCTTCAAAGTATTTCCAAAGTAATTACACTTGCACTTGCCCTTTTAGATCGTAGTGAAGAATATGTATTTTCTAAAGTTGGAATGGAGCCAACTGGTGACCCTTTTAATTCTATTATTAAGTTAGAAACGACAAGTCCTTCCAAACCTCTTAATCCCATGATTAATGCAGGAGCACTAGCTATTACAAGCATGTTAGCGGGAAAAGATAACGAAGAAAAAATGGAGCATATTCTTCATTTTGTACGTGAAATAACAGATAATCCTACTATTAATTATTCTTCTACAGTTGCTAATTCAGAATTAGAGACTGCTTACTTAAACCGTTCACTTTGTTACTATATGAAACAAAACGGCATTATCGATTGTGATATTGAAGAACTTATGGATTTATACACTCGTCAATGTGCAGTTGAAGTAAACTGTATCGATTTAGCACGTATTGGCTTAATTTTTGCAATGGATGGATATGATCCATATAAAAAGAAACAGCTCATCCCTAAGCATATTACGAAAATTTGCAAAACATTTATGGTTACTTGCGGGATGTATAATGAATCTGGTGAATTTGCAATTCGTGTTGGAATCCCTGCAAAAAGTGGTGTAGCGGGCGGCATTTTCGGCTGCGTAAAAGGCGAAATGGGAATTGGTATTTTCGGACCGGCTTTAGATGCAAACGGAAATAGTATCGCTGGTTTTAAAATTCTTGAATTACTTTCTGCCCAAGAAGGTTGGAGTATGTTTTAATTTAGAAGTTATCCTGCTATATTGGCAGGATTTTTTTCACGAAAAAGTCCGTTCTACTAGGCATCAACCCAATTCAAAAAAACAGTAATAAAAGTTCTCTTTATTATGCATATTTGCTCCCCCCTCCTGAATAATATAGTACAACCTAGCGCTGTATGTGGAGGTGTAAAAGATGAAACTCATATTTCAAATGGAGAAACAACCTGTTCTCGAAAAAACAATTCTTCTTTTCATATTGAGTATTGTAGAAAGTTTGAAACTAAAAGTTGTTTCACTCGATGAAGCTCACCGATACATATTCAATTTAGAAGTGCTTGAATTATTAATGGATCGGAACATCGATGATCAAGTACTAGAACTTATTCATTTCGGAATGGGACTTGAAGACATTTACCATGTACTTCCCGAAGAACTTGAGCATAGTATTGAAGAGCTGAAATGGCTTTGTATTCAAGTTTTAAGTGAGTACAGTATGCATGATGATGAATGTGCACAACTAATTGAAGATATACGCTAAAAAGCACCTATACAGGTGCTTTTATTTTTTAAAACCTTTTGCACAAACATTGGATAATACTTATAAATTTTCATTGCCGTGAAAAGATTTCACGTCGATATATGCAATTTCTTAGTGTATTTCCAAGGAAATACTCGAATACTGTTTTCTCTATCCTTCTTACAACAATTGATCAATTCCAATAAGAATTAATAACACACCTGCAATTATAGTTGCCCATTTCCCTAAGTATTCAGCTAAAAACCTTTTACCAACATACATGAAACCACTAATACAAATAAAACTAAAAATCCCAGAAATACATGCCGTAAGCCAAAGATTTAAATTTGTTACTCCAGCATCAAATCCACCTGCAATATTATTTATGGATAATGCAACTCCTAAAACAATTGCTTCCGAAAAACTAATTGTTTTAGAACCATCAAAATCTGCTTTTTCTGGATCACGTAAAACCCCCATAAGTACACTACTATCTTTAGATCCTATGGTATCTTGTTGACTCAAGAAAGGCTGACATAAAATAAACACCCCAATTATCCCTAAAACAATTGCTCCAATAATGTTTGCTGTGAACTCTGAAATAAATAATGCGATCCAATTTCCAAAAAATCCAGCTAGTAAAGTAAATAAAAACCCAAAAAATGCGATGATAAAATTGTTAAACCACGAAATTCGAATTTTACGAATGCCATATGCAATCCCAACACCTGCATTATCTAAATTAGACGCAATCCCGATTAAAAAAATTGAAAATAAACCCGCTGTACTCATCGTACAGTCACCCCTTTCTCACTTTTCAATGCATATTATGAAAATGTTGAGCAACTGTGCCTGTCTGTTTCATATACTTGTAATAAATGCTCAACATTTTTTCAACGATAAACAATAGAAAAGGAGTGCCTACATTATGCCCAATGAAAATCCAAATGAGCGGCTCGGTAAATTAATAAAGAAACTGTTAAAGGAGCGCGCTCTATCTATGCGCCAACTAGGAACACTGACAAATATTGATCCTGCAACAATTTCAAGAATAATTAATGGCAAACAACAACCTAAGCAAAACCATTTACAAAAATTCGCAAAATGTCTACAAGTTCCACCGCAATTATTACTTGATGAAATGTATCCTGACTCTCCACACATAAATAAAGAAAAAGCAGATATGTACACATCTCTCGATACAATTCAGCAAACATTACAATCCTCTAACCTATTCGACTTCGAATACACAACAACTCGTGTGAAACAAGAACTTGAAAATTACGAGCGCTATGCTCAAACTACTGAAGGCGAAAAACGTATTCATGAGAGTTTCAAAAGTAAAATAGAACAAATTGATAGTGCTGGCCCTTTCATTGAACAATTAACAAGTATGTACCAACAATTTTGTACAGAAACCATTTCAAACGAAGAACGTGCAATTATTGGCGGTGCCTTACTATATTTCATTTTATCAACAGACATTATCCCCGATTATCTTTTTCCAATTGGCTATTTAGATGATGCCATTGCCGTTGAATTAGCTAAAGAGAAATTAATTGAAGTCAAACGAAGAACATAAAAAGCATAACAAGCTATTTCAGATATTGAATTTATCCACCTCTGAAATAGTTACAAAAAAATCGTACAAGCATACTCACTCGCACGATTCAAAAATCAAACTATTTTCTTATTTTCTCGTATGACACCATTCATATATAAAAGCAGTAATTACTTTTGTAAATTCAATTAACTGCTCAACTTCAACTTTCTCATTTATTGAATGAGCTTCTTCTAATGTGCCTGGTCCATAAATAATCGCTGGAATGTGGAATTCACTAAACCAACCGCCATCAGTTACCGTTGCTGACATATCTAAAATTGCATTTTTAGATAAAATAGATTCATGTACTGAACTTAGAGTTTTTACAGCAACATGTTCGCTATCTACTTCTAAAGAAGGAAAAATCTCACCTTGATCAACAATCATTGATTCTCCGCCCCACTTAAATTGTGGTGGGTTCTCGCTTAACCATGGATCTGCTGCTGCCACTTTTCCTAAATACTCTTCTATTTCTTCTATTATTTGTTCATGCGTTTCATTTGGATAAAAATGTACGGTTATCCACAATCGACACTCATCCGCAATAAATGCCGCATGACGTCCTCCTTCAATAACAGCTGGATTAATTGTTGTTGTTCCAGATGGATAGCCTTCATATGTTTTCATGACTGCCCAATGACGCTCTAATTCTTGTAAGCTTTGTACAATTTTCATCATTTTCTCAATCGCACTCGCTCCAAATAGACGTCCTCCAGCATGGATCATTTGTCTACGTGTTGCATCATGAAACGTTTGCGGGCTTTTCACAGTAATCCATCCAGTAATTACGCCGCCTTGTCCTTGCATATGTAAATCGCTCGTATCCACTACTACTGCAAAATCAGCATCGTAACCACGTTTACAGCATTGAAGTGTCCCTGCTTCTCCTACTTCTTCGCCAATTACCGATTGAAAAATTAAATCCCCAGGTAATTCAATCCCCGCTTCTTCTAAAAGTTGAATAGCAAATAAGGCTCCAGCTAGTCCACCTTTCATATCTGCCGCACCTCTCCCAACTAACCAACCGTCTTTTATAAATGGCTCAAACGGATTTGTTTCCCACGGCTCGTCCTTTGATACTTCTGCAACATCTATATGTCCATTAATAATGAGACTTTTATGTGACTCACTTGCTGTCCCTTTTTTCACTCCAACAACATTCGGATCATTCGGATATACATCCCATTTATCAATACTAAAATTTCGTTTTTTTAGAAACCCTGCAACAAATTCTTGCGCCTCATTTGTATTTCTTGCTGGTGGTGCTGGTGTTTCAAAGCGAATTAAAGCTTTTGTAAGTTCTAGTAGCTCATCTTTTCGTAAATCAATCTGTTTTAATAGCTGTGAAACTTCTTGATTCATTGCTAATTCCCCTTTGCATACGTAGTATGTTTCCAGCTTTATTTTCACAAAAAAAGAGACTGTTTACAATCTTACAGTCTCCAAATTAATCACTATTATAAACTTTCTAATTCTGTTGTATTTGTCTTTTCAATAAGTTCTACTTTACTTCGCTTATTTTTGGTAGCACGATAAAACAGTAAGCAAATAATCATAAATGGAATACCACAATACAATGCCATTCTTTGTTCCGGAATAAAAGCCATTCCAACAATTACAGTTAAATTTAATACTAACGCAAGAATTGGGACAAATGGATACAGTGGTGTTTTAAATTTCAAATCCTTAATATTCCCGCCCTGCTTTAAGTATGTCCTTCTAGCTAATAGGTTAGATAAAGCAATAGATGCCCAAACTAATATCGCTCCGAACCCTGCAATTGAAAGCAGCCATAAATAAACTGTATCTTCCGCATAAATACCTGATAGTAATGAGAGACATCCTACAAACGTACTTACAATCAATGCATAAATAGGAACACCGTTTTTAGATAATTTACCAAAAATCGGGCTAATCATTCCTTGATTCGACATCGACCATAGCATACGGGAAGTTGCATATAATCCTGAATTCGCAACTGATAGTACAGCTGTAATAATAACGAAATTTATAATATCAGCCGCATAAGGAATACCAATTTTATCAAATACAACTACGAATGGACTTTCTATCACGCCTGCTTGTTGCCAAGGAAATAGTCCCGCAAGAATAAAAATAGATAGTACAAAGAAAATAAGTATGCGCCAAACTGTATTATTAATTGCCTTCGGGATAGTTTTCTCTGGATTTTCACTCTCACCAGCTGCAATACCAACTAGTTCTGTTCCTTGGAAGGAAAAATTAACTGCAATCATCGTAATTAAAATAGCCGATAATCCATTTGGGAATAAACCACCATAATCAGTAAAGCTAGAAAACATTGGTGCTGGTTCATTTCCTTTCATATCTAGAAAACCAAACATTGCCGCCCCGCCCAAAATAATAAATGCAATGATTGTAATTACTTTAATACTTGCAAACCAAAATTCAACTTCCGCAAAACTTTTTGAAGATAATGCATTAATTGCAAAGAGCAACACTGCAAACACTACACACCAAATCCATGACGGTACATCAGGAAACCATCGTTTCATCAAAATACTAACTGCAATTAATTCAATACCTATCGTAGCAGACCAGTTTAGCCACGACATCCATCCCACTACATAACCCGCTGCAGGGGAAATGTGCTTTGTAGCATACGTTTGATAAGATCCTGCGTCAGGCATCGCAACCGCTAACTCTCCAAGGCAGAGCATCGTTAAATACATAACAAACCCACCGACAAGATACGCTACAATTGCCCCTCCAGGTCCAGCTTCATGAATTGTATAACCCGATCCTAAAAAAAGTCCTGTACCAATAACTCCCCCGAGTGCAATCATAAATATGTGCCGACTTTTCAATTCCCTTTTTAATCCCTGGTTTTGATCCATCATATAAATCCCCCCTTTTCACTTAGCAAACCCTTTTAATGTAAGCGTTTTTAAAACCCTTCATAGCAAAAATAATTATTAAAAAGTGCAAAATACATATTACTACTATTAATCACTACCTGTTATTAAAAGGTCATCCCTCATTGTTATTAATAATTTTTGATCAGCGATAGCTTGTCCTTCTACCACTTCTAATGATTCGATATACCCACTGATTCCCACTTTAATTTCCACTTGCTGCTTATCTATTGTTTCAATTAACGCTAATTTTTCCCACTCATATACGTAAGAACTTTCAGTAACAAATAATTTCTCTACTTTCCCGTAACAAGGACTATACACGCCTTCTATAACCGTCTTCACTTTATAAATTCCTCCCTCTTATTAATTGGCACTGAAACGTTGCATAACCTATAAAGATTCATAATCCCCCTACTCTTTAAATTTAGAGATCTTAACTACTATTCATGCAAAATACGTACCAACCTCAACACCTATGTAAAATTGGGCTTTCTTACGAAAAAAATCTACATAACCGCAAAATTTTTCTATCATTTGAAAAGTTTTAAGAGAAAATAGCAAAAAAATTTTGCGATTTTATGAGAATTTTAATAAAATTATAAAAAGTCAGTCTTCATAGGGTATAACGAGGAGAAGATAATACATGCATACAGAAGAAATCAATTTTAAAAAGATTATTGAAATGAATGTGCTATATGAAACTTTACTAAATGAACTAGATATTGGGATTCATATTATTAATGAGGAAAGTAAAACGATTATCTATAACCGCAAAATGATGGACATTGAATCAATGGATCGTTCTGATGTGCTAGACAAAAATCCTTTAGAAGTATTTGCATTTGAAGAAAATAAAAATAGTACTCTTATAGAAGCATTAAAACTTGGAAAAACAAACAAAAATATAAAACAAACGTATTTTAACAATAAAGGACAAGAGATTACGACGATTAACGATACTTTTCCTATAATAGAAAATGGAAAAATTAAAGGCGCTATTGAAATTTCAAAAGAGATTAGTCATTTAAAGCAAACAATGAAAACGAACCTTTCTCGCAAACAAAATACTAAGTTTACCTTTGATCACATAATTGGTGATTCTAGAGCTATTCAATCGGTCATTGCAGAGGCAAAGAGAGTAATACGTACATCCTCCTCCATACTTATCATCGGAGAAACAGGGACCGGTAAAGAGCTATTTGCGCAAAGCATCCATAATGAAAGCCAGCGTTCAACAAAACCATTTATTTCGCAAAACTGTGCCGCTATACCAGAAACCTTAATGGAAAGTCTACTATTTGGTACAAATCGAGGTGCTTTTACAGGAGCAATAGATAAACCTGGTTTATTTGAAGAAGCAAACGGCGGGACTTTGTTATTAGATGAGATCAACTCATTAAGTCCAACACTTCAAGCTAAATTGCTGCGGGCTATACAAGAAAAAACAATACGAAGAATCGGAGGCACACAAGAAAAAGAAATTGATGTTCGTATTATAGCAACTATTAATGAAGATCCTCTTGAAGCCATAGCACACAATCGATTAAGGCAAGACTTATATTACAGATTAAGCGTTGTTACTCTATGTCTTCCACCTTTACGGGAACGAAAAGAAGATATTGCATATCTTGTTCAACACTTTATTGAAAAATACAATATCCAATTTGATCTTAGCGTAAAAGATGTAGATTTAAACGTAAATAACTTCTTCTATAAATACGATTGGCCTGGTAATGTGAGAGAACTAGAACATATAATTGAAGGCTCCATGAACTTAATAGAAGATGAAGATATCATTACAGCGTTCCATATGCCAACGCACTTTCGCGAACTAGCAAAAAAAGAACTCAATATGCAGACTCCGCTAACTAGTCACAATACTGATACACCACAGACTTTAAAACGTATAATAGAAGAAATGGAAAAGAAGTATATCCATCAAATTCTTAAAGAAAATAAAGGTAATATCTCACAAGCTGCAAAATTTTTAGGATTGAGCAGACAAAACTTACAATATCGAATTAAAAAATTGCATTTACACATATGAAATGAATCTCTCTAAGTACAAGTGATCATTTGGAAAAAAATGTTATAATATACATACTAGAAAGGGGCTATATATATGAGTAATGATAAAAAATTAAAGTTACTACACTATTTAGGTCTTTTCCCTACCATTCTATGTATAATGCTATTCATTGATATGAGCAGCTTTCCTCATGCAAAGCTATTAGGCACAATTAGCGGCTCCTTTGCAGCTATTATGCTTGCTGCTTTTTGGAATTTGAAGCTACGTATGAAAAGAGAAAAATCTTCTTAAACGAACAAAGTTAATTATCATAAAAAACACGAGACGGTTACCGCTCTCGTGTTTTTTCATTCTACTTTCTTTATCTTAATGATTTGAAATTTAACTCAAAATTAGTTATATACTGAAAAAATGTATTTTAGTAAAATCGACAAATTTCGACATTCTGTTTTCATTATATTTGTTATCATATAAGTTCTAAATCTGACATTTCAACATCTTTGAAGATTGTTTATATAAACTTCACTTATGTTAATAACATGTAGTTCAATTTGTTTGAACTAACAAATTGTGAGTTGGATGAAAAAGCTAATAAATATTTTCTAAAAGGTGGTTACTATGAAAAGAACAGCAGAATTTGTATTAGGATTAATTGGTGGTATATTCGGGATTTTATGTGCATTCATCGCTTTATTTATCGGAGGCATAGGAGCAGCAGTTGAAGCTGACGGAGCTAATCAAATTATTGGATTAGGCTGGGCTGCTGTAGCTCTTTCAATATTGGGGATTGTTGGATGTGTTATGGTTAAGAGCAAAGCTAAAGTAGGTGGCATTATGATGACTATCGCTGCCATTGGTGGATTTATTTGTATTTCTATTGTTTACTTATTACCAGGTGTTTTATTATTAATCGGCGGATTAATGGGGATTTTCCGAAAAGATAAGACTACTGCATCAGCATAAAAGAAGAAGCACTCAAATGAGTGCTTTTTTCTTATCCATATCTTTTCTAAAACTCAACCTTCTCCAAGTACAATCCACTCGCCTCAGCAAGACAATTAATTTGATTACGTTGTTTTTCCTCTAAAATGTTTGGAATTGCGTCCGCCTCTAATTGTCCTAATCCAACTTCAATTAATGCTCCAACAATTTTCCGCACCATGTTATGAAGGAATCCGTTACCACTTACTCTAATTTGTACAAATCCTGATTCTTCGGAAACATCAAGTGTATACACTTCTCGAACCATAGATTTTTTCTTAGACTTTGCATTTGAAAAGGCAGTGAAGTCATGTGAACCAACTAAATGTTTCGCAGCTTCTTTCATGCTTTTCACATTTAATTGTTTATTCACGTGCATGCTGTATTTACGCATAAATGGGTTCGTATGCTCTTCATTCCAAATTTTATACAAATATGTTTTTGCTTTAGAATTGTAACGAGCATGGAAACGATCTGGTACTTCTTCTACACTCGTAATACTAATATCATTTGGTAAATATTGATTTAAATACTTTTTCACTTTATGTTCTACTAACTTCTCATCACTTTGAAAGTTAGCTACTTGATTCAAAGCGTGTACACCAGCATCCGTTCTACTACAGCCGATAATTTCAGTTTCTTTTCCGACCATTTCAGATATTATACTTTCGATTTTCCCCTGAATCGTATTGTCATTATTCCCAAGACGTTGCCACCCTTTATAACGCGCACCGTCATATTGAATCGTCAATTTATAATTGTTCATCGTATTCTCCTTACTTCCATTCGCTAAATAAAATATACCCTCACATAACTCCTGCTTTGTGAGGGACATATCCTTATTGAATGTTACTTTCTAACAAGTTTCACTACATTTTCTACATGAGCTGTATGTGGGAACATATCAACTGGTTGCACATACTCCACTTCATAACTCTTCATTAATGTTTGCACATCACGTGCTAATGAGGATGGATTACAAGAAACGTAAACAACTTGTTTCGGTTTCACTTTTAAAATCGTTTCAAGTAATTTATCATCGCAACCTGTACGCGGTGGATCGACAACAATGACATCTGGACTCCAGCCTTCTTTCACCCATTTCGGTAACCATTGTTCCGCTTTACCAGCTTCATACTTTGCATTTGTGAATCCGTGGCGTTTTGCATTTTTCTTTGCATCTTCAATCGCTTCTGGAATTACATCCATACCACGTACTTCCGCTGCATCATTCGCAAGCCAAAGTCCAATTGTACCGACACCGCAATACGCATCCACAATCTTCTCGTTTCCTGTTAAAGCAGCTGCTTTTTTTGCTTCATCGTATAAAACAACCGTTTGTTCTGGATTTAATTGGAAGAATGCGCGTGCTGATAATTCAAATGATAAATCACCTAGTGTTTCTTGAATTACTTCTTTTCCAGCTAATTTAAATGTTTTATCACCGAAAATAACAGATGTTTTACGCCAGTTTACGTTTTGCATAATTGATTTAACACTTGGCATTTGTTTTTGTACTTCTGCGATAAATTGATCTTTATTTGGTAATTCTTCTTTTGTTGTAATAAGTGTGACTTGCACTTCCCCTGTTTGAACTGCAGTACGTGTCACAATTGTGCGTACTAAACCTTTTTGTTTTTTCTCATTGTAAATAGAAACATTTAATTTTTCTAATATACGTCTTACAACTTTTGTCGCTTCATTCGTTGCTTTATGCTGAATTATGCAATGAGAAATATCAATTAACTGATGTGAGTTTTGCTTATATAACCCTGTAATAACCTTTTCGTCTTTACGCCCCACTTGCAATTGACTTTTATTACGATAATGCCATGGGTTTTCCATACCAAGCGTCGGGCGAATTTTCTCTTCTAGACTGTCATTCATATACTTCTCGAATGCTTGTACAACGATATCACGCTTTTGATTTAATTGTTCTTTATAATCTAAGTGCTGCAATTGACAGCCACCACACTCCTCATATACTGAACATGGTGCTTTCACACGATGTGGTGATGATTTACGAACTTTTTTCACTTTCGCTTCAGCGAAGCCACGCTGAATTTTCGTTGCTTCAGCAACAACTTCTTCTCCTGGTAATGCCCCTGGAATGAAAACAACTTGTCTCTTAAAATAACCAACGCCTTCTCCGTTAATCCCAAGACGTTTAATTGTCACAGGAAACGTTTGACCAACTTCCAACTTACTCTCTTGTTGCTCTTGTATCATTATTACACCTCTACTCTATACTTTTCCATAAATATAACGCTGCATAACTGCAATATGGTTCACACTCTTGTTTCACTTTTTCTAAAAATGCATCATCAGGCTTATTATCTAATTGAAATACACCTTGAAGTGCACGCCTAATCCCGATATCTGCTTCTGGAAACATGTTCTTCCGGCCAAGCCCAAACATTAAAAAGTTTTGCACTGTCCATGCTCCAATACCCCTTATTGGTAACAATTGTGCCGATACTTCTTCTTCTGTTTCGTTTCCTATCCTTGCTAAATCTAACTTGCCGCCTGCAATATGTTTTGCTAATCCTACTATATATTCGGCTTTTCGCTGACTAAACTTCTGCTCTCTCAATTCCTCTATTGAAATATTCGCTACTCTTTCTGGTGTTGGGAAAAAGAAAACGCCGTTCTTCTCTGTCCCATATCGTTTTACAAATTGTTCTGTTAACACAGTAGCAAATTTCAAATTTATTTGTTGATGAATAATACAACGAAGAAGACAAGCGAAATAATCAAATTCTAATATAATTGGAGTATAAGCATATGTTTCAAACAGTGGACGTAATGATGTGTTTAAAAAATGATCTTGTATATTTTGAAACGGTTCATTCCAGTGAAAAATGGACCTCATTCGTTTCATTACTTTCTCTTGATCTCCTGCCTGACTAGAAATCCAAAACTGTGGATTTTGAACAGTACCAATCCCTTGCAAACGAACAACAATTTGTTCTTCGTCTATAAAAAGCGGGACATAAATTACTTTCTCGTCTAATTGAATGACGTTTAACGGGTCGAAAGCTAAACGCTTTAGCACTTCTTCAAAATGGTACGGATATTCTAACGTAACATGTTCGCTCCACATACGTTTCCCCATCCTTTTTACACATCATTATAGCATGAGAAAACCGCAAGCATACATGCTCACGGTTGATTGCTTTTTACTAAATCATCTAGGCTTTTAAAATGATACCCTTTCTCGCGCAAATCATCAATGATTTTCGCAAGTGCTTCTGCATTATCTTTTGATATTGCATGAAGTAACAAAACAGATCCTGGATGAATCATAGTCATTACATTATTATGAGCGTATTGCCATCCTCTTTGCTGATCTACTTTCCAATCAAGAAATGCAAGCGACCAAAACACGTTATAATATCCCATTTCTTTCGTAAGAGCTAACGTTCTTTCGCTAAATACACCTCGCGGAGGGCGTACATATTTCACTTCTTTTTGCCCTGTTACTTTTTTAATCTCTTCCGTTACGCTCGTTAATTCTTCACGAAGTTTTGCATCATTTACTGTTGTAAAATCTGGATGACTCCAAGAATGATTACCAATAATATGTCCTTCATTTTTCATTCTTAATAATAAATCTTTTTGTGTTTTTATATAATGTCCCGTCACAAAGAAAGTTGCTGGTACTTTTTTCTCCTTTAATACATCTAAAATCTTTCCTGTGTATCCATTTTCGTATCCATTATCAAATGTTAAATAAATATCTTTTTTCTTCGTATCTCCTAAATAAAACCCACCATTTTTTTGTAGTAATTCTGTATATAGTTTCCCTGCATCTGGCACCGTTTCATTTTTAGGACGTGGGATTCCCCAGTTATGCGATGTATTCGTATAAGCAAATGTTGAAACTGGAACAAGTGCCATCATAATTGAAAAAATGAGACCTATATATAACCATTTATATTTCATAAATAGTCTCCTTTCCATATATAATCGTACCTGTAGTTTCTGTTTCCCTGCTTTCTTTCATGCTGAACATGTTTTTCTATATATACCAAAAAATGCACCTCGAATAATTCGAGATGCATTTCTCTTTACTTAAATACAGGTTCTTTAAAGCTCGCCAATTTTTCAAATGATGTTTTATCAACATCAGCATGTAGACTTTTACCATGAGAATCCATCGTTACAACTGCTTTAAAACCATCGATACGTAAATGCCACATTGCCTCTGGGATACCGAATTGTAAGAAATCAACATCTTTCACTTCTTTAATACATTCAGCATAATATTGTGCTGCACCACCAATTGCATTTAAGTACACACCACCGTGTTCTTCTAAAGCTGCTAATGTTTTAGAACCCATACCGCCTTTACCAATTACAGCACGAATACCGAATTTTTTCATAATATCGCCTTGATATGGCTCTTCACGAATGCTTGTCGTTGGACCTGCCGCTTTAATTTGCCAATTGTCATTCTCATCTTTCACTACAACTGGACCGCAGTGATAAATAATTTGTCCCTTTAAATCTACTGGACAATCGTTATCCATTAAATGTTTATGAATCGCATCACGTCCTGTATACATCATGCCGTTAATTGTAACAACATCACCAACACGAAGTTCACGAATTTGCTCTTCTGTAATTGGAGCTTGTAATACGATTTCACGCTGCTCTGTTTGTTCTTGCGCAGCATCTTGCTGAAGTGTATCTTCACCTTCTTGGTATAACCAATCCATAATTTCACCTGTTTCAGGATGAATTGTTACACCAAGACGACGATATGCCCAGCAATTATATGCAACAGATACGTAGAAGCTCGCTGGCAAACGATTATATACTCCGACTTTGCAACCTAATAAAGTTGTTTCTCCGCCAAATCCCATCGTACCAATGCCAAGCTTATTTGCATTCTCTACTACGTACTCTTCAAGCTTTTGTAATTCTGGAACTGAATTTACATCATCTAATGTACGGAATAATTGATTTTTTGCTAATTCGTAACCTGATGTGCGGTCTCCCCCGATACCGACGCCGATTACCCCAGCGCTACACCCTTGCCCTTGCGCTTGATATACTGCATGAAGAAGGCATTTACGAATTCCTTCTAAATCACGCCCAGCTCGTCCAAGTCCTTCTATTTCACAAGGCAAGCTATATTGAATATTTTTGTTCTCACAGCCCCCGCCCTTTAAAATTAAACGTGCATCAATGTAAGCTTTTTCCCATTGTTCAAACTTAATAACAGGTGTACCTGGTCCTAAATTATTTCCGCTATTGTCTCCAAAAAGAGAATCAACAGAGTTTGGACGAAGTTTACCATCTTTTGTCGCCCGCTCAAGCGCACTATAGATAGCTTCCTTCAGTTTTAATTGATTCACACCAACTGGTGTATAAATTTTAAACGTTGGCATCCCTGTATCTTGGCAAATTGGCGAGATATTATCATCTGCCATTTTAATATTATTCGTAATTGTGCCAAGTGCCATCGCCGAACGAGTTCCTGCATTTTCTCGTTCTTTCGCTTGTTGAATTGCGCGACGAACATCTTTCGGTAAGTTCGTTGACGTTTCAACAATTAGTTGATACATGCTTTCTTGAAGCTTTTCCATTGTTACTTCCCCCTCAATTGTGAACGCTACCAAAACGTTATGAAATGAAAATTCCATTGTTATACTCTTCAGCTGTTTATTTATCCCGCTATTTGCGGGCAGTAAGACTCCACCTCAAAATTCGGCTAGAGCAAAGAAGTTAGGTGGGAGCCCTGCTGCCCGTAAACGCCCGATTGGTGAAGGCTAATAATCAGTGGGGATGAACAAAACCCCCACTGATTAAAGTTTCACTTTATTTCACGCCATTAAAGGTTAAATGAAATTTTTCACAACTTGATTATACCTTTTTTTCTATATTCCTTCTATTATCCGTACAGAAAAAGGCTGCCAATTTTGTAGTGGCAGCCTTTTTAATATATTATTCGTCTTTTTTAAATTGCTCACATTTCAGTTCTAATTCATCTAACATTGCAAGAAGACGATCTACATCTTCTAATTCTACCTCTTCTGGTTCAATCGTATCAATTACTTCAATAAACATATTTAAACGTTTTTTCAAATATACTAGTTGTGAATCTTTATCTTGAATTGCTTTTCCCATGAAGGCACTCTCCTTTTAATTCGAGTTGCTTTTATTATACCGCAAAAATGATGGATATGGGCATGTAATTTCATCAAATTTGTCGCAGTAATTCATTATAATGTAAGCCCTCTCTCTTTTTTTACAAAAAAGTTTCACTTTATAAAAAGCACATATTCTTCTATTATAGAGAATGGACAAATTGTTATTTCAATAGTCAAAGGAGTATTTCATATGACGATATCACAAATAATGAAGCCGATTACTCCTTCTTACGATCCATGGGAAGCGTATATGGACCTTGAAGAGTACGGCAGACTACTATTAACAAACGTTGAGTTTACAACAACGACGTTATGCAATATGCGTTGCGAGCATTGCGCTGTTGGTTACACATTACAGCCGAAAGATCCAAATCCGCTTCCGATGGAGCTTTTATTAAAACGATTAGATGAGATTCCTTATCTACGTTCTTTAAGTATTACAGGCGGAGAACCTATGCTTTCAAAAAAATCCGTCGACAACTATGTAACACCACTCTTAAAATACGCCCATGAACGAGGCGTTCGCACTCAAATCAACTCAAACTTAACTATAGATTTAGCACGTTACGAACAAATTATTCCCTACTTAGATGTATTGCACATTTCACATAACTGGGGAACAATCGATGACTTCGTTGAAGGCGGATTTGCAATGATGGAGCGTAAACCTACTTATGAACAGCGCGCTAAATTATTTGAAAGAATGATTACAAATAGTAAAGCTCTATCAGAGGCAGGTGTACTCGTATCAGCCGAAACTATGTTAAACAAACGAACTCTACCGCATATGGAACATATTCACCGTCAAATCGTTGAAGAAATGGGCTGTAAACGTCATGAAGTGCACCCCATGTATCCGAGTGACTTCGCTAGCACACTTGAAATTTTAACAAAAGAAGAAATTCGAAATGCAATTGAACATTTATTAGAGATCCGTGATGAAAATGTATGGATGTTATTTGGAACATTACCTTTCTATGCATGTAGTGATGATGAACGTGATTTATACACATTGAAGAGATTACATGAAAGTAAAAATGTAACTGTCCGCAATGATCCAGATGGTCGTTCTCGTTTGAACGTAAATATTTTCGATGGAAATATTATCGTGACCGATTTCGGTGATGTCCCGCTTCTAGGTAATGTACAAACAAATACACTACAAGAAGCTTACGACAAATGGTGTGACTCAAAAACAGCAAAATCATTAAGTTGCCATTGTCCTGCCGTGAAATGCCTTGGACCAAATGTTCTTGTGAAAAATAGCTACTATCCAAAAGAAGATTTCTTATCAAAAACATCAAACATTATGTTATAAATAAAAAAACGTCAGCCTGTGTGCTGACGTTTTTCATTTCATTGTGAATGCGATGAAGAAACAAATTTAAAAAATAAATGATCATGAATTGGAATAGCAGCTCCGATTCCTTGAGATGTAATATTTTTCACGACAAGCCTTTTTTGATTCCCTTTTAACACAAGGTAGACTTCTCCAAATGTTACTTTTCCTTTTTCATTTACTGCTGGTGTATACGCATATAAATATCCAAGTTGACTTGGACTAATATTATAAACACGCTCATGTCCGGTACCATAGCCAATGGTTGTTTTAAATGAAAGTGGCAATTGTACTTTTTCAAGCGCTTTGAGAAGCATCATTTTTTTCACATCTGTAGCATCTTTCATATCTGCTGTTAAATCACCTTCGATTGTCTTTTGGGTTTCTTGCTTATAGCGAAGTGGGTATAAGCGATCACCTCCGCGATTATCATATACATTTCGATTTACTTGCTTATATTCCCAATTAATCGATGTGTCTATTGACTCATAATTTAATGCCCATTGACCTAAATAAATTTTCGCCCGGTATCCTACTGCAAGCGGTGCATTCGAAATTGTTGTTTCGTTAAACATTCGAATTAAATCAGGGTTTTCAATTTTGATATTTGCTGTTTTCAATAGTTCTTGCGCAAACTTACTTGGCTGTAAACGCGGTAAATCTTGTGCATCATTCGGAAATGTATTATCTTTTGAAATATTTAAAACAGATGAAGGCATTTTTACTTCTACCGTTGTCTTTGCAAAACTACTGTTAGGAAATAATAAGATAAACGAGACCATGGTTGAAAGACATATGCTGTATACTCGTTTCACCTGTCTGGCTCCTTCCTACATAAAGGTATATAATTTACTGTATTTATCCCGCATTAACGGGCAGTAAAAGCCCGATTGGTTCAGCTAATAATTAGCAGGGGATGGAGATCCCCCACTAATTAAAGTTTCACTTTATTGTTTTCTCTCATACGCATTGTTATCCCTATTTTTCATAATAAATAAAAACCAATTCCCATAATGACATACGCCGCTAATAAAGTGCCTCCTTCAAACCAGTTTGTATCCCCATCATTTGAAATCGCAATGGTTAAGAAAACAGCTGTAATCATAGAAACAAGTTCTGGTATTGTAAATACTAAAGGCATCTTTTGTGCAAAAAGCATCGAAAGAAGTACTAACACAGGAGCAACAAACATGGCGATTTGTAATGTAGAACCTACTGCAATTTCTACTGCGATATTCACTTTATTTTTATATGCCATAATAATCGCAGATGCATGTTCTGCTGCATTACCAACAATTGCAACGATAATAACCCCTATAAATAACTCTGACCAGCCAAACGACTTTGCGACCGTTTCAAAAGTATGTACGAGTGCCTCTGACACATAAGCAACTGCAAGTGTTGCTATCGCTAAAACGAGTAGCGCTTTACCTTTGGACCACTCTGGCTCTTCCTCATGTGCTACTTCATCACTTTTATGTTGATATACACCACGGTGCGTAACTAACTTAAATAGCAATGCAGCAAGGTACATAATAATCATGATAATAGAAACACCTATACTTAATTGATACGTCTTTCCAGCATCCATCTTCATTGAAAAAATCTCCGGAATAACAAAGGCTACGACAACAGCAAATATTAATAAAGCTGAATTATGTCTTGCATCATAAACATTGAAACTTTGCCTTTTATACTTAAGGCCACCTATAAAGAAGGATAGCCCTCCTACCAGTAATAAGTTTCCAAGTACAGAACCAGTTAAGGAAGCTAAAACAACTTCTGTTAATCCTGCCTGAAGTGCAAAAATTGAAATGATAAGTTCAACGGCATTACCGAAAGTGGCATTTAATAAACCACCTATCCGAGGCCCAGAAACGATTGCTAAACTTTCTGTCGCCCTCCCCATAAAACCAGCTAATGCAATAATAGTAATGCAGTATACAGCAAACATAATGGTTTGTGGCCAATGAAGTGTTTTTCCGATTACAGAAAGTGGTACACCTATAAGCGCTACTGTAAGAAATATTTTATTAAACATGCTTTTCATCCTTCCATCGTATGTATTTCTCCTCGATATTATTATTATTCATCTCCTAACTTGTCCGATTTCATCACAATTACGTTTAAAAAATCGGGTTGAAGAAAACAGTATGAAAGATATTTAAATTATCTTGTTCAGACAGAAAAAATTATGAATTATGAAAAGAGGCTAAAAATATGCACTTAAAAGAAAAAATCGCAACTATTATTCAAGGTCAACGTACTGGTGTATTATCTACTGTACGTAACGATAAGCCACATAGCGCCTTTATGATGTTTTTCCACGAAGATTTTGTACTATATGTTGCAACAGATCGAAATTCAAAAAAGATAACAGATATCGAAAAAAATCCCAATGTACATGTACTACTTGGACGCGAAGGAAAGAAATTAGATGAAGATTACATTGAAGTTGAAGGGATAGCTTCCATCGAAGAAGATCAAACATTAAAAAACAAATTTTGGACTAATAGCTTAAAACGCTGGTTACTAGGTGCGGAAGACCCTAATTACGTACTAATAAAAATTAATCCCGATACAATTTATTACATCGATAGTGCCGGTACGACCGAGCCCGAGTTTTTACGACTATAAAATAAAAACAAGCCCCCCTTAGGTGGGCTTGTTTTGTCGAAAGGTTCTTCTGAAAAAAACAATAAAATAGGTGGAACTTTCTAAAGATTCTGTTATATAATAGCAGTAACTTAAATAAACTGTATTAAAACAGATTGAGGGGAGAAATAAAAATTGATGAAAAGAGAAGAACGAAAAAACATGATTGAGTTTATTGAAAAGAAAAAAGGGATTGAACGTGACGAATTATTATTTATGACAGATGATGAAGTAGAGCATATTTATAATGTAACGTACTTTTTATATGAAGAAATAGCAGAGTAGCATAATAAACCCCCACCTTATTAAAAATATAGGGCGGGGGTTTATTTCGCTTTTTATACATGAGAATGATTTTCATGTATAATAATGTAAGATTGGAGGAATTTCACTATGAGTTCATGGCTATTATTCGCACTATTATCAGCAATTGCTGCTGCCCTCGTATCTATTTTTGGAAAGATTGGCTTAGATGGAATCGATGCCAACGTCGCAACAACGGTTCGCTCTATTATTATGGCATTATTTATGGTAGGAGTTATTATTATACAAGGTAAATTTCAAAATATCGGTGATGTGCTCCTAAATAAAAAAGCACTGCTATTTATCACATTAAGTGGAATTGCAGGTGCTTCGTCATGGCTATTTTATTTTCTTGCCCTAAAAACAGGAAAAGTCTCACAAGTAGCACCTATCGATAAATTAAGTGTAGTGTTTTCCATTATTCTCGCGATGATTATATTAGGTGAAAAGTTAAACTTTATGACTGGTATTGGTGTAGTCTTTATTACAGCTGGTGTATTATTTATTGCTTTCAGCTAAAAAAACCGCTATTATTAGCGGTTTTTTCTTTTCCTTATGTAAATCCACACAATCAATATTACAATTGCCGAAACTAATAAAATCCATATTCCATAATGATGTAAACTGTATTCAACAAAGCGCCACTTCTCTCCCAGTTTCCAACCTAATCCAATAAAAACACTTATCCAAATTAGTGCACCACCGTAAGCATACAAACAAAATCGCCACAATGTTAAATTTGAAACTCCAGCAAAATATGCTGTTAAATGACGTACTCCCGGTATAAAGTAGCCAATCATTAAAAGAAATGGACCGTATTTTTCAAATAAAATATGTGTTTTTTCAATATGATGTTCTTTAATTCTAACTTTCGGACCATATTTTTTTAAAACAGGGAGCCCAAGTTTTAAACCTAATATGTAACTTAATGTAATGCCAAGCATTGCACCTGCCATTCCACTTGAAAAAGCAGCTGTTCCTGACATAACTCCTTTTGAAATGTTATATCCAATAAAAGTCAATAAAAACTCATCCGGTATAGGTAATCCAACAATCCCGCCAGCTAAAGCTATAATAATTCCAAAATATCCATAATGTGCGATTAACTCGCCAATATGTTGTTCCATTCGGAAGACACATCCTATACACGATCGTTATTCCATATTGTGCCCATTCTATCTTTAAGACAAACATGGTATACATATTCACTATACATTGTTTTTATAATGAACTCTACTTCTATTCCATTCCTTAAACAGAGATTTAATCAGTGGTTTTTTTATCCATCCCCACTGATTATTAGCCTGCACCAATCGGGATTAAAAAATAAAAATTCATAGGCTTATTTTTTTGTTACAATAAAGGGAAGTTACTTTTTGCAACGGTTTAACTCTCAAGAAAAATGATATATCTAGCAAAAACATAGTTTGGTCTATATAATGCAACTTCTACCTATTAGAGTAACATGCACCCTTTTACATACAACATCATTTTTCTAAATTATACAGGGGGAACGAACATGACCATTGAAAAACAATTTATCCAAAAGATTTACTATAAAACATTTTTAACAGAAGACTCTTCCATTCCGGTAGCGGAAGTACTCGGTGAAACATATATAAATGAATCAAAAAATGAGTTCTCCAATATATCTAATATTCGCTTCGCACAAGGTGAAGTTTATTTTCAAACTAACGACTTTGAAGCAGCAATATTTAAATGGGAGAAAGTAAATAATGAACTTGCTCTCTGGGCTATGAAGAATATTGCAGATGCTTATTTCGAATTAGGTTTCTTACCAAAAGCAGAGGAACTTTATAAATCTATTCAATCAGAAGATACAACTCTTACGATGGAAGTTTCCCTACAACTTCTTTCTCTTTATATCGAGCAAGACCGTATAGGACTGGCATTTAAGACGATTAGTGAAGCTGTTGCATTTCAACCGGACTATCCGAATATTACTGCGATTGCTCGCTCTTTCTATGAAAAACAAGAAGATTGGAATAATGCTATTGAACTCACTGTTCAAGAAGGAATTCGAACAAAATCATTACACTGGTTTGATACTTTAATAAATTATGTGAACAGAGGCTTTACTAAAAAAATTAAACCTGAGTATTTCTATGAATCTTTAAAAGCCTTATATACAATTGATCAAGTTCAATTTAAAGAGCTTGTTATTTCACTTTGGAACAGTTATCAAAATGAATCATTACATCTACCTTGGATTCAAACAATAAATCACCTATTCTTACATATTGAAGTAGACGCTAATGATGATTGGAATGCAATTTCTACTCGCTATCAAGAGACCTATTTTGACTTGATTACTGGACAATATTTCATGCACGAATTACAAGGACTTGTACCAGATTTATTAACAAATTGGTTTAGTTTAACGAAAGCCGAAGATTCTTTACTTGTCTCCGCAGCAGTATTAGCATGGAATGAAGTTTCACCGACAACTCTAGAATCATTACTCGTAAAAAGCGCAGGTGCCTTACTTTCAAATGCATCAGCTCATGCAAATGTTGATATGGCAGACGTATCAGCATTATTTGAAACGATTGCTGTATGGGCTGAGAAGAATGATGTAGATTTAGGTCATCAATTCACACTACTTGTTCGTGAGTTATACGATTTAACTGTTACACAACTTCTAGTAGCAGGCGCTAGCGATTATGATAAATCAGCCTTTATTAACTCTATACTAGGAGAAAATATATTAAATGAGGCTATAACAACTTCAATTACATTTAAAGATGATAGTCAAACTGAAATAACTGAGCTTACAGAACTAGATATACGAAATATACCAAACTTTGACGAACTTCATAACATACTAGCAGTACCTTCTCAGTCAAAACTAGAAAGAAAATGTATTGAAGTTAAATTACCAAGTAGATTTTTACGAAAAAATAAGTTTTCATTCCTTGTCACACCTACTGTTCATGGACAACTTGACAAAAACAGCTCTCACTTTGAATACTTACAGGCAGCAGATAGTCTCATCTATGTACTAAATTCAGCTTCACCATTACATGACGAAGAGCTCGATACATTATTATATATTCGTGAGCAAGTACCAAATTTACAAATTCAATTCGTCTTACAAACAATTGATACGAATACTAGTGAAAACATCACGAACAACATTAAAAAGAAAATACTCGTACATTTCCCAGAGGCACAATTTTTCCCCTACTCTCCTTCACAAGAGAGTAGTGAACAGCTAGGTAACGTAACCGACTCTATTCTTTCTAACCTTACTCAGCGTAATGTTGAAAAAGAACGCATTGAAAAATTATTATGGTTTATCCAAAAAACAATCGCATACCTTGTCAATGAGCGTGTGGAATTAGAAAATACGTTAGTGAAATCCGTCCGCTGGAATAAACATATTTTAGTAAAACTTGATGGTTTTATTAATAATCTTACTGCCATCCAAAAAGATAAAATTCGTTCTATTACAGAATCTTATCTCTTAACGAAAGAAGAGATTACGCAGGATATACATTCTCAAATTCCTGAATTGTTGCAGAGTTGCTCTGATCTTGTTCAAGAAGATAGTGATTTCAAATTGGTCCATGAAGAACTAAATGTAGCAATGAATGAAAGAATTCAAAAACATGTACAGCAAGTGCTTCTTCCTAAATTTACTGGGTCTATTCAAGAATGGATTGAAACTGCTCATAATGAATTCATTCAAGCTCAGGCTTATTTAGATGAAATGGGCGATACCTTTAATAAGCTCTATGAGGAAGAGCGTATTAAACTTCCTTGTGATTTCAAATTACTAGATGACTGGGATAGAGATGTTGCAAGAATGACGAATAGAATTACAGTAGCTAACATCAATATTTTATTACGCTTTACACCGACACAATTTTTCTTAAAGAGTGCAGGGAAATTATTCGGTAATATGCAAAAAAATCAATCTATGCTATCAAATAAATATAAACAATATATTGAAACAGAAGATTATACAGAAGTTGCTCAGATGATTTCAAAACAATTCTTCCTTCAATTTGAAGTATTTGAAGGTGCGCTAGAACGGGATATCATGATGTTCTTTAAAGACCCTCTTAGCATATTGAAACAAACCGTAGAAGCAGCCCAACTTGAAATACAAGAAGATGAGCAAACATTAACAAAGCTAAGAACGAACCCAGAAACTTATCATGATCCTTTAACACTCTTTAAATTGCAATTGTTACAACGAAAATTCATGTTAAATATCGACCGAAACAATGAAAACATTGCTTCACAAGAAACAATAAATAACACACCAACTGTTTAAATAAGAAAAACCAAGCAACTAATTTGCTTGGTTTTTCTTATTTCTAATTTGCAATTTTCACATGTTCAAATGGATAATATATCGCCATGAGCTTTCCTAATACTTCTGTTCTATCAATGAGCCCTAAGCCGTTCCTACTATCCCTACTAACTAAACGATTATCTCCCATCACAAAAATTTTATTTTTAGGAATTGTAATCGGTCCAAAATCTTCAGTTAAATTGATAAGTAATTTTTCTGCCTGTTTTTTATTATTCTTTAAATACTCTTCGTTTTTCACTTGATGATTAACATATAATTGATCATTCTTCATCTCAATCACATCTCCTGGCAATCCAATAACTCTCTTCACGTAGAAATTATCTGTCTTCACGACAATAATATCCTCTCTCTCATAACTTTCAAATCTCTTTGCAAGTTTATTAATAATTACTTTATCTCCATCTTGTAACGTCGGCCTCATCGATGCTCCTTTTACAGTCGTAGGAAAAAACAAAAAGATTTTTGCCAAAAACACCAATAAGCATGCAATTGCAATTATTTCAAAGAATTCACGCAAACTTTTTTTCTTTTGCATCATTCCACCATCTCATCATCTTTTTATTTTTATTATAAGTACTCCGACCGGTTAATTTCCACAAAATTCTGAATTATAACATTAGAATATTACAAATATAAAAATAATAACCCCATAAATTTGCTATTCTTATATACTATATTTTTCATCTGCTAAGCAGGACTTTTTCTATGAAATTCATACTTATAAAATACTGTACAAATTAAACAAACAAATATAGTAGCATAGCAATAAAAAAGATACTCTCAAAATAGTCTATCAACTATTTTTGAGAGTATCTTTTTATAATCCTACATATACGATACACATCTGCGCTGCGACATATGTAAACCAAATCCAAAGTGGTTCATACTTCAGTTTGCGCCCCCCGATATCTGTAACACCGATAATAAAATCAGAAATCACAAATAATAAACCACCAAGTGCTGGCACCCACCATATCCCTATATTCTCGTAATATAAGGCGAATGCAAAACATGCCATTCCTCCAACCCACAAACCGTAAATTAGAGCCCCTATTGTAAAAAGTTTGTCTTGTTTTTCATTTCGAATAAAGAAAAACCACCCTATAATTAGAAAGAGTCCGTATACGAGTAAACCGATCCAAAAACCATTCCATGAAATACCTGTTTGTAAAAATGCTTTCACATAGAAACAATGTGCAAGAGCGAAAGTAACCATTCCTCCAATTAATCGATGACCAATTGGAATTAGTCCTGCCATAAATAAATCCCCTACAGTTGATAAAGTCATACCGAGTGCAACCCACGTACTGTACTCAACCGATGGATCTTGTAACCATATCCAAATTGCACTTCCTGTTAAAGAAAAACTAAGAATAAGACGAACCGCTAAAGGTAACGGCATATTATTTCTCGTTCTTTTCGTCTGTCCTATTGCATAAATTGCTCCTATTAAAAAAAGAATAATTTGCCCGACTAACACAATGTAAAGTACATTCATAATATGTTCTCCTCAATAAATGCTTTTTCTATCTTTTTTTCGTTACATATAGCACGTTCTCCTTTTTCTATGTAAAAAAAGAAGAACAATACTGTTCTTCCATTTTAATCGTTTTTCTGTTCTCTATGCTAGTTGTTTTTCTTGCTCAACTTTCTTTTTAACCGGGTTACGATTTACTACAATAATTCCCGCTGCAACACATGCTAAACCAAATAGTACAAAGGAATGAATTGCTTCCCCTAAAATCAGACTTGATAGTAGCACACCAAACACTGGTATAAAGAACATATACATCGAGACTTTCCCTACTTTGTTATACTTCATAATTGTATTCCATATACAGAATCCTGCTGCTGATAAGAACGATAAATATATGAGCATAAGTATTGCATGTAGATTAAATACGAATGGCATCATTCCAACTTGAAATGCACCTATACATATCAACCCAATTGATCCGAATATCATCTGATATGCTGTCATATACCCAATATCTAACGTTTTACTACCTTCTTTCGCTAATATGTTTCCATACGAATACATCATCGCTGCTCCAAGAAGTAATAAGCTACCTATTCCAAAATGGAATGATAAACTTCCATCACTCGGTACATTCACTAAAATCACACCGCAAAAACCGATAGCTACTCCAATTACCTTTCTCCTATTTAGAGCATCATCTTTATATAAAAAGTGTGCGAGTAAAATTTGAAAGAATGATGATGTTCCTGAAATAATCGCTCCTTCAATTCCTGAGCTGTAACTCATTCCAATATAAAAACATATATATTGAAGAAAAGTTTGAAACAAGCCAATTTGAACTAACTGCTTTCCTGTTCCTTTTTTGAACTTCATATCTTTTCCTAACGCTTTAAAAAATAATAAGAGCATTACACCAGATAAGAAAAAGCGATAGCCAGCAAATAATATTTGTTCCCCGACTTCTTGTGGCTGAATTCCAAGTTCAACATAGCTTAATTTAATAAAGGGAAATGCGCTTCCCCATAAAAATGTTGCGACTATTGCAGCAATAAACACACCAATCGGATGGGTGAAAAATTTCTCTGTCTTCAACTTGATGTCTTCCTTTCCGACCTTTTTATGAACAATATTCATATATACCAAAGGAAATGCGAAAATACAAGTTTTCAGTTTATCCCGCTATTCGCCGGGCAGTAAAAGCCCGATTGGTGAAGGCTAATAATCAGTGGGGGATGAACAAAACCCCCACTAATTAAAGTTTCACTTTATACTAAAACAAAAACATATCATCTAAGAAAAACATATGCTATACTATAGAATAATTACAACATAATAACTATTAAAATCAGATTCAACAGAAATGCTGCTATCCACTATGGATGGCAGCTTTCGTCGTTTTATAGGGGTTTCGATTTTGATTCTTTTTCTCAATAAGAATTTGGAAGGAGTGAGTATTAATGAACGCAGAAGTAAAAACATTACAAGCACAAAAAGATATTTCTCATCCCTCTTTATGGGATACATTAAAGAAACATTATGAACTTATATTTGCAATCGCATCTGGTATTTTTATTTTAGCTGGCTGGTTATTCACAAAAAATGATGCAATAAGTGCAGGTATTACTTTCTATATCCTTGCTTATGTAATTGGAGGATTTGCAAAAGCGAAAGAAGGTATTGAAGACTCAATTGAAGAGAAAGAGCTAAATGTTGAAATGCTCATGATTTTTGCAGCTATCGGCGCCGCAGTTATCGGTTACTGGGCAGAAGGTGCTATTTTAATCTTCATCTTTGCATTAAGCGGAGCAATGGAATCTTATACATTAAGTAAAAGCCAAAAAGAAATTTCAGCGCTTCTTGATCTACAACCTGAAGAAGCATTACGTATTTCAAACGGAATTGAGGAACGTATTCCAGTTGGACAATTACAAATTAACGATATTATTTTAATTAAGCCAGGTGAGCGTGTTCCTGCTGATGGCACAATTCATACTGGTGAAACAAATATTGATGAAGCTGCTATTACAGGAGAACCTATTCCAAATGAGAAAAAATTCGGCGATGAAGTATTTGCTGGCACTGTAAATTTACGTGGAGCTATTGAAGTTAAAATTACGAAGCCGAGCGATCAAACATTATTCCAAAAGATTATTCGTCTCGTTCAAAGTGCACAAAGCGAAAAATCACCATCACAACTATTCATCGAAAAATTTGAAGGAACATACGTAAAAGGTGTACTACTTGTTGTTGCGCTTATGATGTTTGTTCCTCATTTCTTACTTGATTGGAGTTGGAATGAAACGTTTTATCGCGCGATGATCTTACTTGTAGTCGCTTCTCCTTGTGCGCTAGTTGCAGCCATTACACCGGCAACTTTATCAGCAATTTCAAACGGAGCGAGAAACGGTATTCTCTTTAAAGGTGGTATTCATTTAGAACGTCTAGCTTCAGTAAAGGCGATTGCCTTTGATAAAACAGGAACATTAACACAAGGAAAACCTACTGTAACAGATGTATATGTTCGAGAAGGCATAGCAGAAAGTGAAGTACTTTCTATTACAGCAGCAATTGAAAGTCACTCTACACATCCTTTAGCAGAAGCGATTGTTAAATATGCAAAACACGCTTACGACATTACGATAAAAAAACCAGAAAACGTTGAAGATGTAACTGGTTTTGGATTAAAAGGAATATTAGAAAACAAAGCTTATAAAATTGGTAAAGCTGATTTTATTGGAGAAGAAATAAAGACATTTCATAATGGCATTTCTGCTTCACTTGAAAAAGAGGGGAAAACTGTCGTTTATATTAGTGATGAGGATGGTATTCTTGGACTGATCGCTTTAAAAGATACCCTTCGCCAAGAAACCATAGCCGCTATTCGTGATTTGCAAAGCATTGGTGTCGAAGCAATCATGATTACTGGTGATAATGAAGAAACAGCAAAAGCAATTGCCAATGAAAGTAATATAAAAGAATATTACGCATCATGTTTACCAGAAACAAAAGTTGAAACAATAAAGCGGTTAAAAGAAAAGTACGGCATAGTCGCCATGGTGGGAGATGGTATAAACGATGCACCTGCACTCGCTACTGCTAGTATTGGTGTTGCAATGGGTGAAGGAACAGACGTAGCATTAGAGACTGCAGACGTTGTTCTTATGAAAAACGAATTATCTCGTCTCTCTCAAGCAATCCGTTTATCAAAACGAATGAACCGTATTGTGAAGCAAAACGTTATCTTCTCTTTAGCTGTCATTGCAATGCTGATTTGTTCAAATTTTTTACAGTTTTTAGCTCTTCCCTTCGGTGTTATTGGACATGAAGGAAGTACCATTCTTGTCATTTTGAATGGTTTACGATTATTAAAAGGAAATAAATAACGGGTCCCTGATGAAGGACCCGTTTTTTTTAATGGTAGCTATTATGACCGTTCGCACTGCTGCTCGTTTTATGCTTTGGATGCGAACTGCTCTTTTGTTTATTATTGCTTTTATTATTGTGGTTCTTT
The DNA here is from genome assembly GCF_042136375.2 of Bacillus altaicus. Classification (NCBI taxonomy): domain Bacteria; kingdom Bacillati; phylum Bacillota; class Bacilli; order Caryophanales; family Bacillaceae; genus Bacillus; species Bacillus altaicus. Next base: position 4,956,212 of record NZ_CM143394.1, read on the forward strand.
TTATTATTACTCATGAAATATCCCCCCTGTTCCCTTTTATTATGGAACAAGAGCTCATTTTTCATTACGGGAATTATTGTCACCCGTTCTATAATGATGGAGTAAACCATTAATTTCACCGCCAAGTAAAATTACCCACGCAGTTAAGTAAAACCATAACATTAAAATAATGATACCACCGAGACCACCATATGTATTAGCGTAATTTGCAAATTTATCTACATAATAGGCAAATGAGTACGATACCACAATCCATCCTACGGTAGCAAATATTGCTCCCGATATGACTTCTCTTCGCTTTAATTTCCGATCAGGCGCAAATGTATATAAAAAGCTAAACAAAGCGATCAAGACAAAGAAACTTGCTACTAAACGCGTAATACTCCACACGTAAGAAAAACTATCCGATAAACCAATTGCTTTAAACACGGCTGCCCCAATCACTTGTCCAAATACTGGGACGATTAGTGCAAACACAATCATAAAAATTATCGCTAACGTGAACACGATAGATAAAGCTCTTGTTTTAATAAAGGAACGGGTTTCTGTTACATCATAAGCGCGATTAAAAGCGTTCATAACCGCATTTACCCCGTTTGAAGCAAACCATAACATCGATAGTAAACCGAATGATAATAAACCACCATTTTGTTCGTTTACAACTTTATCTACGTTTACTTCAATTAAGTTCATCGCATCTTCTGGTACGTACGGTTCTAATAAATTGAGCACACTTTCTGTTTGAAGGTCAATAAAGCCAAGAAGCGTAATTAAGAAAACAAGCCCAGGGAAAATCGCAAGCAAGAAGAAATAAGCGAGCTGTGCTGCTAAGCCCGCTACATCATCGCGCATCGTCCGGTCATATAAATCTTTCCCAAACGAAAAAGTACGATTTCTTTTTGCTTTTTCTAGAAATTTTCTCATATTTTTTAGACGCTTTTCTTCTCTTCTTTATTTTGCTTTAGCTCAATGTATGCTTCAGTTTTTTTTTCCTCTGCATTTGAGTCCTTCATAAATAATTCACGCGCTTCTTTCATACCACCATCTTCAGCTACCACTGGCTCTTCTTCTGCTTTAAGCTCATCTACCTTTGGAGATACAGCTTGAATTTCAATCGTTTCCGGCTTTTCTACTGGCACAATTTTTTTCTTACTAAAAATTTCTTTCGTTTCTTTTAACGTTTCTACAACAGACGGCGTTAATTTTTTAATTTCTGCTACTTTCGCTTTCACTACATTGAAATCAGCAAGTTCGCGTCCTTTATCTGTAACAGTTTGCACTTTTTCTTTTATCTTCGCATTTTCACCAATTTCAATCATCTTTGTTTTTGCTTTTTCTGCCGTATTTTTTACTTTTTCACGGTTTTCTTTCTTTAACATAGATACAGCTACACCTGCAGCTACACCAATCGCAATGTTTCGAGCAATATTATTTTTCTTTGCCATATTCCTTCACCCTTTCATTTCTTATATTAGAAAGTATTACTTTCTAAGCTTCCTCATATTCCTTGTTCATTTCGAATGAAAGCTAATAGCTTTACACACCCTTCTGTTACAAGGTCATACACTTCTTGGAAGTTCCCTGTAAAGTAAGGGTCAGGAACGTCTGTCCAGCCACCGTCTGGAACAAAATCGGACAGTCTACCAATATAGCCTCCAGTTTTACCAAAACTTTTTAAATCCGCTATATTCTTGTTATCCATGGCAATAATATAATCAAACTTTGTTAAGTCTTCTTTTTCTACTTGCCGTGCTTTAATTCCTTCAAAAGAGACTTCATTTTCTTTTAAAATTTTTTGTGTCCCTTTATGTGGCGGATGACCAATATGCCAATCTCCAGTTCCTGCAGAATCAATGACAATTTTCTCTTCGAGTCCCTCTTTTACGACAAAATCTCGAAAAATTGCTTCTGCCATTGGAGAACGACAAATGTTCCCAAGACAAACAAACAATACTCGGACCATATTTTTGTTTCTTCCCTTCTTGGTGCATTTCTTACCATATACTTATATAGTATAAACAACCAATTATTAATTATAAAGGAAATCCCTACTAATTTAATAGGATTGAAAAGTTTCATTAACGAAAATGATAAAAAAATGTTAAGATAACCTTATGTTATTTTAAAGGGGGACACTTCGGTGGATTTATCCGTAAAATCAGAAGCAAACGTTGAATATATGGTAGAAGCTATTAAAGAAAAATTACGCATGGTTAATGCTGGGGCAATGAGAGCTGCTAGTTTTAATGAAGAAATGTACGAGGACTTACGTGACATTTATGAGCACGTTATAAAACGTGAAACATTCAGTATTAGTGAAATGCAAGCTATTACTGAGGAATTAGGTACATTAATTAAAAAATGACAAAGAGCCTCACGTATTCGAGGCTCTTTTAATTTCAACAAATTCATGACAACTCTTCTCTTTTCCTCCTCACATTCTAAATTACTGTACAATGAAAGTAGAACCTCACCTTAGATTTTTTCTCCATACATACTACTCTAAAAAAATTGCCACACTACCATTGCTAACTGTTTTTACTGGGGGGGTGCTTACTTATGAGCAATTGGTACAGTAAGACGAAAGATCAAACATTAATCGATTTAGAAACAAATGAACAGCACGGTTTAACTGATGAAAACGTAAATGAACGTTTAAAGCAATATGGCCCTAATGAATTAGCTACAAAACAAAAACGTACTTTATGGCAGCGAGTTTTCGCCCAAATTAATGACGTCCTCGTATATGTCCTTATTATAGCTGCCCTTATTTCCGCCTTTGTAGGTGAATGGGCCGATGCAAGTATTATCGCGCTCGTTGTAGTTTTAAATGCTGTTATCGGTGTAATCCAAGAATCGAAAGCAGAACAGGCTTTAGAAGCATTGAAAAAGATGGCAACACCTAAAGCTATTGTAAAGCGAGATGGTGAACTAAAAGAGATTCCATCTGAGCATGTCGTTCCAGGTGATATCGTTATGCTTGATGCTGGGCGGTATATCCCCTGCGATTTACGACTTATCGAAACTGCGAATTTAAAAATTGAAGAATCTGCTCTAACTGGTGAATCTGTCCCTGTCGATAAAGAGGCAGTCTACCACCCTTCCATGCAAAGTGATGAGCAAGTACCATTAGGCGATCAAAAAAACATGGCATTTATGTCGACGTTAGTAACGTATGGACGTGGCGTCGGTGTTGCTGTTGAAACTGGGATGAACTCACAAATTGGCAAGATCGCTACCCTTTTACATGAAGCAGACGATGATATGACACCACTTCAAAAAAGCTTAGCACAGGTAGGAAAATATTTAGGATTTGTCGCTGTAGCTATTTGCGCTACTATGTTTCTCATCGGTTTTTTACAGGGCCGGGATACGTTAGAAATGTTTATGACCGCAATTAGTTTAGCTGTTGCAGCCATTCCAGAAGGCTTACCAGCTATCGTTTCCATCGTTCTTGCAATTGGTGTTCAGCGCATGATTAAACAAAACGTTATCATTCGTAAACTACCAGCTGTTGAAGCTCTCGGTTCTGTCACAATTATTTGTTCAGATAAAACAGGTACATTAACTCAAAATAAAATGACCGTTACTCACTTTTATAGTGATCGCACATACGACCAGCTAGAAAATTTGAATGTAAATAATGATGCACACCGTCTATTATTAGAAAATATGATTTTATGCAACGATGCTTCTTACGGTACCGCCTCACAAACAGGGGATCCTACAGAAATTGCCCTTCTTGTTGCCGGAAGCTCGTTTAACATTCAAAAAGATCATTTAGAAAATAAACATGAACGTGTTAACGAATTGCCTTTCGAGTCTGATCGTAAAATGATGTCAACTGTACATACGTACGATGAAAGCTACTATAGCATGACGAAAGGTGCAATTGATAAACTTTTACCTCACTGTACCCACATTTTTATAAATAATAAACTGGAGGTCCTAACAGATTCTGATAAAAATCAAATATTAGAAGCTGCCGGGTCAATGTCGCAAGAAGCCTTAAGAGTACTTTCATTCGCATATAAACGATACGATTCAAACGATGTGGATATAAATCACCTCGAAGAAAATCTCATCTTTATCGGTCTTGTCGGTATGATTGATCCACCACGCACAGAAGTAAAAGATTCAATTACAGAATGTCAAAAAGCTGGTATTCGCACAGTTATGATTACTGGTGATCATAAGGATACCGCCTTTGCAATTGCCAAAGAACTTGGCATTGCTGAAGAAAAATCTGAAATTATGATTGGAACTGAATTAGATACCATTTCAGATACAGAACTAGCAAGTAAAATTAATCACTTAAATGTATTCGCTAGGGTCTCTCCAGAACATAAAGTGAAGATTGTAAAAGCATTACGTGCTGAAGGAAATATCGTTTCCATGACTGGTGACGGTGTAAATGATGCTCCTTCTTTAAAGCAAGCAGATGTTGGAGTAGCAATGGGAATTACAGGAACAGACGTCGCAAAAGGCGCAGCAGATGTAGTTTTAACAGATGATAACTTCTCATCTATTGTGAAAGCTGTTGAAGAAGGAAGAAATATTTATCGTAATATTAAAAAGTCTATTCTCTTCCTACTTTCTTGTAATTTCGGCGAAATTATAGCTCTCTTTTTAGCTATTTTACTCGGCTGGGCAACACCACTACGCCCGATTCACATTTTGTGGGTAAATTTAATTACAGATACACTGCCTGCATTATCACTCGGTGTTGATCCTGAAGATCCAGATGTGATGAAGGAAAAACCACGGCATGCGAAAGAAAGCTTATTTAGCGGCAGCGTTCCTTTTCTTATTTTCAATGGGGTTGTAATTGGACTGCTTACTTTAACAGCCTTTATCGTTGGGGCAAAGCTCTATACAAGAGATACAAATTTATTTCCTCTCTTCCCAGAGCAAATTGATGAAGACGCGCTATTACACGCTCAAACGATGGCATTTGTCGTTCTTAGTTTTTCCCAGATCGTTCATTCATTTAACTTACGTTCAAGAACGAAATCAATTTTTTCAATTGGGATATTTACAAATAAATATTTAGTCTTCTCACTTCTAATCGGTGTTCTTATGCAAGTGTGTATCATTTCCATCCCACCTCTTGCCAATATATTTGGTGTACATGCATTAACATTACGCGATTGGGGATTCGTTCTCTTGTTAAGTATCATTCCGCTTGTTGTGAATGAAATCATTAAATTATTTAAGAGAAAATAAAGTGCAACTTTAATCAGTGGGGATTTTGTTCATCCCCACTAATTATTAGCACGCAAATAGCGAATAAAAGGCAATGAGGAATATTCCTCATTGCCTTTTTGTTTATCCTTGTAATTCTTTTTTAATATTTTCTGTTAATGTAGCCATACGCTTACGACTTTCTTCACGCTCACGCTTATTTTGCTCTTCAATTTGTTGTGTTTCTTGCATACCTCTTGAAATAATGTTCCAAGTTTCCTCAAGTGTTTCCATCTTAATACTAGAAGAACCTGATATTCTCGCTACTTCCACACTTTGAGTTGCGATATTTTGTGCATTTTTCTTAAGTAATTCATTTGTACGGCGATCAAGTTCAGCCATCGAGTCCGCAACAAGCTTTTGACGTTTCGCATTTACCGCTTGAATGATACCATTTTTAAAGATAGGAATCGTTGTAATAAATGCTGTATTGATTTTACCGATTAATTTATTGTTACCGCGTTGAATCATACGAATTTGTGGCGCTGTTAATAGAGCAACCATACGTGCTTTTTCTAAATCATCAATACGTTGTTCTAAAATTTCAACAGAGTTTTTAAGCGATTCTAATTCAATACCTGCTAACTGATCATTATTACGTATGCGCTCTTCGTACATCGGAACTAACTCTGTATTTAAACGCTCTAATAGCATTTCCCCTGCTACTACGTATTTTTCTAAGTCTAAATAATACTTTAAGTTTTGCTCATATAAACCATCTAACGTACCAATTGATTTTTTCATTTCATCTTGATACTTCGTAATTTCTACGTATACTTTATCCATTTCGCGACCCATCGTCTGGTACTTACTAAAGATTTGTTCAATCATTTTATCTGCTTTTTTGAACATACGTGAGAAGAAACCACTTTTCTCTTCCGCAAAGTCTTTACTATCAAATCTGTCCATAATTTTACCGAGCTGCTTTAATAATTCACCAGAGTCTTCTACTTTCGATAAAGACATTGTATGTAAAATTTGATCAGCGAAACGTGAAATCTCCATAGAAGGCTCTTTTCCAAGCTCGATTAATTCTAATTGGTCTTTAATGTCTACTGCATTATAAATACGTTGTACTTCAGCATCTTGTCTAAGTTGCAAGCGAACATCTTGTGCGGTTTGCTCATTCAATTCTGTTTTCGAATCTAGTACGACTGGGTTATTCATATGATATTCTCCCTTTCCTTATAAAAATGGACGAAATAGTCCTTTTATTGTTTGTGATAAATTTTTATAGGCTGATGAACCATGAAATTCAAGATCGAAATTAACTTCTTCAAGCCAATGTGAATCAAATGCTCCTGATTGAATATAGGGTTCAATATCGTTTCTCCCCGTTGGATTAAAGTGGAATACATCTACTCCAATTTGATTTAAAAATAGTAATAACACAGCATCAGAACGACTTAATTCTCCGCTCTTCTCATTATTAAATATAACAATTTTCGGTACTTCTTGCGAATAATCAAATTTCTCAAGCTGCTCTAAAATATTCGGTGGTATTTGAGAGAGTTGCGCGAAAACATACAGTGCTACATCTTGTTTCGTCTCTTTCGTAATTGGTTTACACATTTCACTTTCACACGTATGGATGATTGCTTCTGCAATACCATGTTGTAATCCTTCTGGTAAACGCTTATGTGGCCACCAATGGCTGTTCATAATTAAATCCGGATGTAACTTCCCTGTGCGGTCCAATGCATCTCGATAATGATATTGGAAATTCGCTTTTTGTTCTTTCGTAAACGGGAATGTATTAATTAAAAAACTGTTATCAAATGATGTAACAGCCTTTAATCGCTGGAAATATTCTTTATCATTCTTTGAAACCCCTGATATTTTTGCAAATAAAGAAGGAATATAAATATGCTTATTTTCAACAAAGAATGTTGGACGTACAAATGCCTTTTCTTTCGTAATTAAAAAAAGTTCATCGTACGTCGTTTTGAGCGTACGGGCTACAGGTGTATACGAACGGAATTGCCACGGTTTGTATAATAATGAATTATCGTGGTGAAGTACTTGCTCGATTTCTTTTGAAGCTTGATAAGCTACTGTTGCGACGCGTTCACGACGCCGATCAGGAAATGGTTCCAATGAAATACGGCCTGAATGAGATACGACAAAGGTCTTTCCTTCCTCATCTACACTCTCAAATCCATCTTTTCCTTCGGGGTGATAATAAAGCACATCACAGCCGAGCATAATAAGAAAGTATAAGAAATATATGCGACTCTCCGTCGCATCACCGTACCAAACGATACGCGGCATTTGTTTCTTATAATTAATGGTAGAGAACCACTTCGCTACGTAATTTTCACTTAATTTAATCATATCGATTAAGAAACGCCGGAATCCTTCTGTTTTTAAAGATTGATTATGTTGTTTCTCATACAATTTCAATATAGAAATAAACGTCGTATGTATATAATGCTGTAAATCAGGATTGTCTACTTGCGGTAATAGTTGTTTTCCAGACAAATGTGCTACAAGCCTATTTACTGTAAGTCCATTCGGCGCTTCTTGATGTAATGCAAAAACTTCTTGAATATGGCGCAGTTTTTCGGGATCAATCACCTTATTTAAATTTTGTTCATGCAAAACCTCAATCCCTTTTGCTTCACTATAATCAAATAGTTCATTGAAATATTCATCTACATCATTAGGAACACCAAGAATGCGACTTGCTATGTAACTAAATTTCATCTCATTCTCTGTCAGTTCATATTGTGGGCGTTTTTCTAAAAGCGCTTCAAATTGCTTTAAATCTGATTCATCTTTTAATGCACATGGTTGAAGTGTAAAACGTGCAAACACAACAGTTCACCTCCAAAAACATTTACGTTTTTTATAAAGTCTCTCTTCTATTATAAACTATTTTTAGTTATAAAAAATGGGCGCTCGCATAACGAGCAAACCCATTTCAATTATTTATGTTCATTTTTAGTAGCTGCAACTTCTTCTTTAGCTTGTCCAGAATTCTTCATGTAGTGAAGTATAAATGTTGCTCCAAACGCTATAACTAAAATAATAAAGAACAGCGCATGACTTACTTCAATATGAATGACAGACAGTAGCATTTTTGCTGCAATAATTAAAATTAAAATATATGCTGTCGTCTCCAATTCTGGAATACGCTCTAACAATTTTAAGAATACGCCAGCGATACCGCGCATCATTAAAATACCGAGCATTCCACCTAATAATAAAATCCAAACTTCATTCGATACACCAAATGCAGCAAGTACACTATCTACAGAGAATGCGATATCCATTAATTCAACCATCGCAACCGTTCCCCAGAAAACACCGAACATTCTGAAGAGAATACTGTTTTGGTTCATACCATGGGCTTCCTCTTCTTCTGAAGTGCCTTTTCTTTTATCAATGAAATATTTAATTGACAACCAAGCTAAGTAAAGCGCACCTAACACTTTTACCCAGGCCAATTTAATTAAGAACATCCCGATTCCAATTGCAATAAAACGGAATACATAAGCTCCAATCAGTCCATAGAATAATGCTTTTTTTCGTTTTTCTTCTGGAAGATGTTTTACCATTACCGCTAACACAAGTGCATTGTCAGCAGATAATAAACCTTCAAGTACAACAAGTGTACCTATTAACCCCCAAGATACTGGATCTTGTAACACTTTAATCCACATGTCCAAGTCGAAAAACTGAGCATACGTATCAAGGATTCCTTGCAAAATACTCATCTTACCTTTATCCCCTATTCTTTGCTAGATTTATAGAAAGGTCAAAAAAAGGAAACGAATGTCGTTTCCCTTCTTATGCATCCAAGCCATACGCTTTTACAAGCGCACCTAATCCACCTTGGAATCCACTTCCTACTGCACTAAACTTCCACTGTCCATTATGACGATATAATTCACAAAAGACAACTGCTGTTTCAATGGAGAAATCTTCCCCCAAATCAAAACGAAGAACTTCTTCGTTTGTTTCTTCATTTGCTAAACGAACGAATGCATTTGCAACCTGTCCAAAGTTTTGATTACGGCCTTCTCCATCATAAATTGTAACTGTAATAGCAATTTTATGAACATCTGCTGGAACCTTTTTCAAATCGACAACAAGTTGCTCATCATCACCGTCACCTGCACCTGTACGGTTATCTCCTGTATGTAAAACTGATTCACAAGGAGACTGTAAATTATTATAGAAAATAAAATCAGTTTCCTTCGTACATTTCCCGTTCGCATCTAATAAAAAAGCAGATGCATCTAAATCGAAATCAGATCCACCATCATAAGATTTAATATCCCATCCAAGACCAATTACTGCTCTTGATAAGCCTGGGCTTGTTTTAGCTAAATCAATTTTCTGTCCTTTTTGCAATTGAATAACCATATATATTCACCTCTATCTTTTAATTTCAAAAAATATATCCATCAGTAAATACTCGTTTCACTGATGGATATATAAATCTATTACTCTACATCTAAACCAAAGTTATTACATAGAGAACCTAATCCACCTTGGAATCCACTTCCGATTGCATTGAATTTCCATTCACCTGCGTGACGGTATAATTCGCTTACTACTACAGCTGTTTCAATAGAGAAATCTTCTCCTAAATCGTAACGAATTAATTCTGCACTCTTTTCTTCATCCAGAATGCGTACGAAAGAGTTAGAAACTTGTCCGAAGTTTTGGCTACGGCCTTCTCCATCATAAATTGTGATTGTGAAGCAAATACGTTCGATATGTGCAGGAACATTTTTTAAGTCTATTTTAATTGTTTCATCGTCGCCTTCACCTTCACCTGTACGGTTATCTCCTAAATGCTCTACAGCGCCATTCGCACCTTTTGGATTATTATAGAAGACGAAATCCTCTGCTCCTGAAACTTTACCGTTAGCACCTACTAAGAAGATACTAACATCTAAATCGAAATCGTTTTGTCCGTCATAACGATTCGTATCCCAACCAAGTCCTACAAGAACTTTCGAAAGACCTGGATTTGTTTTTGTTAAGTCTACCTTTTGTCCTTTTTTCAATGAAATTGATGCCATATACAATTCCTCCTTGGTTTATTTTATTGGTAACGTGATACAATCTCACTTAAGTTTTTATCTTGTGTTCCTTCTCCAACTGCTGAAAACTTCCATTCGTTTCCATCTCGATACATTTCCCCTGCAATTAAAGTCATTTTGCCAGCGTAATTATCTGACAAGTTATAACGTGCTAATTCTTCACCTGTTTGTGGGTTTTGAATACGAATATATGCATTGCGAATCATCCCGAAATCTTGACGACGATTTACACAGTCATAAATATTTACAACGAATACTAAACGATTAATACGGCTCGGAACTTTATGTAATTCTACGAAAATTGTTTCGTCGTCACCAGCGCCTTCACCTGTTAAATTATCTCCTGAATGAATGATACTACCACAAGTAGAAAGTTTGTTGCCGAAGTAAACTAAATCATTTTTGTTTAAAAAGCGATCCCCTTCTAACATAACAACAGATGCATCACAATCTACACTTGGTTTACTTCCAAATAAAGAAGACAGAAACCCACCTGATTGCCCAATTGGATCCCAGCCTAAGCCAACCTGTAGTTTCGCTACTCTCGGTTGTCCTTTCGTTAAATCAATCTTTTGTCCTTTTTCTAAAATAATAGGCATGAAGTTTCTTCCTTTCTACAAAGCATTTTCCAAATCGGAAAACATTGTATTCTCCTCTTATATTGTAGCATTATTTATCTAATGAGAAAAAGGATAAATTCTCAATTATATGAAAACAGATACTATATTTATTTATACTGATGTAATAAGTGGTAAATAGAACCAATCATTCCTGCACAATTGCCACTTTGCACAAGTTTAATCTCACAATTACTATAAATATCTTGATTTAAGTATGTTCCTATCTCTTCCTTCACTTCATTTAAGAAATCATCTCCTCTTTCAGTAATTCTCCCATCAATATCAAATGCAATATATTCTTTCATCCGTTGCCACTTCCTCTACTGTTATGAGTGTAAATTCTCCATCACTCTACTGTTTTCAAGAAATTTACATTAACTCTTTTCTCACTTTAGAAATACACCACCTTTTTCTATATATCGTTTTTTTTGCATAAAAATCTTTTCCCTATGAAATATTACAAAGGGATGTATTTTAGATGGAACAATAATTTTTTCTTCAGGAGGAAAACAATGAAAAAAATCTTCATTTTAGCATCAACACTTTCTTTATCTTTTTTTAGCGGCTTAAATATTGGTAATGCTGCAACTGAAAACTTCAATCCAATAACAAACGCTATTGTACAAAATAACGATAATTTAGCAGAAGGTAATTCAAAAGATAATAATAAACCTCCAGGAAACAATGGTTCTCAGGACGATAGTGGTTCTGGCGGCAGTGGTTCTGGTGGCAATGGTTCTGGTGGCAATGGTTCTGGTGGCAGTGGTTCTGGCGGCAGTGGTTCTGGCGGCAGTGGTTCTGACGGCAACGGCTCTGGTGGCAGTGGTTCTGGTGGCAACGGTTCTGGCGGCAGTGGTTCTGACGGCAACGGCTCTGGTGGCAGTGGTTCTGGCGGCAATGGCTCTGGTGGCAATGGTTCTGGTGGCAGTGGTTCTGGTGACAATGGTTCTGGTGGCAATGGCTCTGGTGGCAATGGTTCTGGTGGCAGTGGTTCTGGTGACAATGGTTCTGGCGACAATGGCTCTGGTGGCAATGGCTCTGGTGGCAACGGTTCTGGCGGCAATGGCTCTGGTGGCAATGGTTCTGGTGGCAATGGTTCTGGTGACAATGGTTCTGGTGGCAACGGCTCTGGTGGCAATGGTTCTGGTGGCAGTGGTTCTGGTGACAATGGCTCTGGTGGCAACGGTTCTGGTGGCAATGGCTCTGGTGGCAACGGTTCTGGTGGCAGTGGTTCTGGCGGCAACGGCTCTGGTGGCAGTGGTTCTGGCGGCAACGGCTCTGGTGGCAACGGTTCTGGTGGCAGTGGTTCTGGCGGCAACGGCTCTGGTGGCAACGGTTCTGGTGACAGTGGTTCTGGTGGCAGTGGTTCTGGTGGCAATGGCTCTGGTGGCAGTGGTTCTGGCGGCAACGGCTCTGGTGGCAACGGTTCTGGTGGCAACGGTTCTCAGGGAGGCAACCGTGTTAAAGGCGACAGCAGTTCTCAAGGTGGCAACGGCTCTCAGGGAGGCAACCGCGTTAAAGGTGATAGCGGCTCTCAAAGCGGTAACGGAAAAGATAATTCAGGAAAACAAGGCGATAAGTTACCTAATACTGCAACGCATTATCCTGCATCTATTTTAATTGGTCTTTCAACATTCCTAATCGGTGTGTTACTATTTATTCGTCGTAAAAACGCAAAATAAAAACATCATCCTTCCATCTAAAAAACACATGAAACAAATTATAAAGTGAAACTTTAATCAGTGGGGGTTTTGTTCATCCCCTACTGATTATTAGCCCTCACCAATTGGGCGTTTACGGGCAGCAGGGCTCCCACCTAACTTCTTTGCTCCAGCCGAATTTTGAGGTGGGAGTTTTACTGCCCGCAAATAGCAAGATGAAACTAAAAAGGACCTTGGATTGCATTTCATTATGCAATCCAAAGTCCTTTTTGTCATCTAGCAGAAAGCCTATTAATACGCTTTTCCCCAATAGACCATCTGCTTCGCTTTTTTACTACAGCAAATACATTCGTCAACTAAACTTTCTTGTTCAAACGGAATACAACGTGAAGATACTCCAACTTCTTCTTTTAGTTTTTCTTCACAAGCTAGTTCTCCGCACCACATCGCTTTAATAAAGCCTTGTTTTTCATCAGCTATTTTTTTCATCTCTTCGAAATTCGTCACACTATAAGTACTCTCATCTCTAAATACTTTTGCTTTACTAAATAAAGAATGATGAATCTCCTCAAGTAATGTTGGGATGCGCTCTTCTAATTGATCCATTGCTATAAACTCTTTTTCTTTCGTATCTCGCCTTACAAGTACAACTTGATTCTTTTCAATATCCTTTGGACCAACTTCTAATCTAATTGGAACACCCTTCATTTCATACTCATTAAATTTCCAGCCAGGTGTTTTATTACTAGCATCTATTTTTACTCGCGCAACCTTTTGAATGCGCCCTTGTAACTCTGTTACTTTTTCTAAAACTCCTTCTTTATGCTGAGCAATAGGTACGATAACAACTTGTAATGGTGCGACTTTCGGTGGCATTACAAGTCCGTTATTATCGCTATGAACCATAATAAGTCCACCTATCATTCTTGTCGATACACCCCAAGATGTTTGATGTACGTATTGCCATTTACCATTACGATCTAAAAACTTAATATCAAATGCTTCTGAGAAGTTCGTTCCAAAGTTATGGGATGTTCCTGTTTGAAGTGCTTTTCCATCATGCATTAAACTTTCAATCGTATAAGTTGCCTTCGCTCCTGCAAACTTTTCTTTTTCTGTTTTTTGCCCTTTAATAACCGGAATTGCTAAATACTCTTCACAAAAAGCAGCATATAAATTTAAAATATTTAATGTTTCAATTTGAGATTCTTCTGCCGTTTCATGAATCGTATGACCTTCTTGCCATAAAAATTCAGTTGTACGAAGAAATGGTCTCGTTGTCTTCTCCCAACGAACTACTGAACACCACTGGTTATATAACTTTGGTAAATCATTATATGATTGAACAATTTTTGAAAAATGCTCACAAAATAGAGTTTCAGATGTAGGGCGTATACAAAGTCTTTCCGCCAATTTCTCATCCCCGCCATGAGTAACCCATGCTACTTCAGGAGCAAATCCTTCAACATGATCTTTCTCTTTTTGTAATAAACTCTCTGGAATAAACATTGGCATGTACACATTTTCATGACCAGATTCTTTTAATTTTTCATCCATCACTTTCTGCATATTTTCCCATAATGCATAACCGTATGGACGTAAAATCATACAACCTTTCACACTTGAATAATCAACAAGCTCCGCTTTTTTTACAATATCGGTATACCACTGAGCAAAGTCTTCTTCCATCTTCGTAATGGCTTGTACTTGTTCTTTTACCATAGTCATTCTTCCTCCTTTAGACAATAGAAAAAGCCCGCGTCCCCAAATAGGGACCGAGCTTTGTCGGCGTTACCACCCTGATTCATACACAAAAACAATTGAGTATGCTCTCTTTTTGATAACGGGAATTTCCCGCTGCATATGCAGAACTCAAAGGTAGGTTCCATATCGCCTTTTTAAGAATCTTCCAGCCAAAAGGATTCTCTCTCTGCAAAAAGGTAAGACATGTACTATTCCTTTTTCATCGTTATAACAAAATAAATTTGTTCAATATCATAATATAAATTTCATTTCAAAACAAGAGCCAATTTTCTTATTTTTCTATATTCTTTTCAGTTATTACTGTTTTATACATAACTTTTCCGAACTATTTTTACAAGTTGATGAGTAACCATACCAATTAGTGTACCAATTAAAACGAAGAAACAAATAAATCCGTATCCCATTCCTTCCCATCCACCAATAGCGATCATTGTTACAGGAAAGAAAGCTAAACAAAGAAGTACTAAACTAAGTGCAAATATAATATCAAACTGTTTGTCTGGAAAACGTTTCTTTAGTAAATATGACATAAAAAATACAAGGAGAATTGTAACTCCACCAACGATGTAAAAGATACCAAATCCATCTAACCAATCCATAGTATTCCCTCCTTCCATTCATTCCCTTATACTTATTATATGTTTAATTTTTCTGAAAATAAACAATAGAATTTTATTCAGAAATATATTTTTATTACTAGGTATTAATAGTAATATATAATAATAGGTTTTATATAATCAGGAGGGAAACTTTATGGATAAAGCATTAACAAATCACGTCATTATTTTATCTTTCGACTGCTTATCAGCTTTAGATTTTCCTATATTACAAAAACTACCTAATTTCCAAAAATTAATAAAAATGGGCGCGATTGCGAAAAAAGTGGAGCCGATTTATCCTTCTGTAACATATCCAAGCCACTCAACAATCGTAACCGGTAATTATCCTAATAAACATGGCGTTGTCAGCAATACATTACTTCAACCAGGACGTGAGTCACCAGATTGGCATTGGTATCGAAAGTCCATTAAAGGAACAACTTTATATGATGAAGCACGCAAAGCAAATTTAACGACAGCAGCCCTTCTATGGCCTGTTACTGGAAGAGCAAATATCGATTACAATTTACCAGAAATTTTTCCAAATAGACCGTGGCAAAATCAAATTTTAGTTTCATTATTTAGCGGTAGCCCGCTATATCAATTAGATTTAAATCATCGTTTCGGCCATATACGAAATGGATTGTCACAGCCTGAGCTTGATGATTTCGTCCTTGCTTCTGCCGTACATACAATTCAGACGAAAAAACCTAATGTTATGTTTGTACATTTTACTGATTTAGATACTCAAAGACATTACCATGGCTTCGAGTCCGAGGAAACAGTAGCTGCAATCCATAGACACGACGAACGCCTTGGAAAAATTATTCACGCATTAAAAGAAAGTGGGATATATGAAGAAAGTACAATTATTGCACTTGGCGACCATAGCGCTTTAAGTGAAAACAAAGCAATCCAATTAAATGTCCTATTCCGTCAAAAAGGACTTATATCCGTAAACAAAAATGGAAAGTTACTAGATTGGAAAGCTTATTGCCAAAGCTGTGATGGATCTGCCTACGTACATGTAAAAGATAAAAATGATACTGAAACAATTAAAGAGATTCAACTTCTTCTTGAAGGACTTCTTCAGGATAAACAAAATGGAATTGAATTTATTCTGCACGATGAAGATGCAAAAGAACATGGTGCTGATGGTAATTGCTTATTTATGCTAGAAGCCATGGAAGGTTATTACTTCATTGAAAATTATACAGGTGATTTCATAAAAGAAATTACTAAAAAAGATGTTACTTCTAGTAAGAAATATACATTTGGAACACACGGATATTCCCCAACAAAACCTAACTATGAAACAATTTTTATGGCTGCTGGGAAAGGCATTCAAAGTGGCGTTACAATCCCGTATATGAGACTGATTGATGAAGGTCCCACTATTGCTAGGTTACTCGGTTTGCACTTAGGTGAAACAGACGGAGCAATTGTAGAGGATTTACTTCAATTGTAAAGAACTGTGTATATATGTAAAAGTTATGTAAAAATCATCCCTGTTTCTCTTTTTACAATTTTTATTTTTGTACACTGTTAGTAGAACAAATTTAAGGGGGAACATTATATGAAAAAAATGTCCAGACAAGAAAAAAGCTGGATATTATATGATTGGGCAAACTCGGTATATTCGCTCGTCATTACAACTGCATTATTTCCAATTTACTTTAAAGCAGCTGCAAAAGAAGCTGGACTATCTGGTGCAACTTCAACAGCCTATTGGGGATATGCAAACTCGTTCGCTACACTTTTAATTTCTATACTCGCTCCTATTCTCGGCACAGTTGCTGATTATAAGGGATTTAAAAAACGATTTTTCACATTCTTCTTTGGACTCGGTATCGTATTTACGAGTATGCTAGCAGTTGTTCCAACATCTCAGTGGTACTTATTACTAGGATGCTATATGCTCGCATTAGTCGGCTTTGCTGGAGCAAATATTTTTTATGATGCATTTTTAATAGATGTTACATCTAAAGATAGAATGGACCGAATTTCTACAAGAGGCTTTGCATTAGGTTATATTGGGAGCACAATTCCTTTTATCGGTTGTATTGCTCTTATTATTCTTTCTCAAAAAGGAACTATCCCCTTATCAGTCGGCATTGCTAGTCAAATTTCTTTCGCAATAACAGCTCTTTGGTGGGGACTATTTACAATTCCAATGCTAAAAAACGTAGAGCAAACACACTATATTGAACGCCATCCAAGACCAATTGCAATGAGCTTCAAGCGCCTTGCTAATACTTTTAAAAATATTAAAGAATATAAAACTGTATTTATGTTCCTAATAGCTTACTTTTTCTACATTGACGGGGTAGATACAATTATCACTATGTCTACCGCTTACGGAACAGATCTCGGTATTAGTGCAACCAATCTATTAATCATCTTATTTGTAACACAAATTGTCGCTTGTCCATTCGCTTTATTATATGGAAAACTATCAGAAACATTTACCGGTAAAAAAATGCTATATGTCGGTATTATTATTTATATCATTATTTGCATATATGCTTATTTCTTAAAAACGACACTAGATTTCTGGATTTTAGCAATGTTAGTTGCTACTTCTCAGGGCGGAATTCAAGCACTTAGCCGTTCTTATTTCGCAAAACTAGTACCGAAAGAATCTGCAAATGAATTCTTCGGATTTTATAATATCTTTGGTAAATTCGCAGCAATTATGGGTCCAGTATTAGTAGGTGTCACAACACAATTAACAGGAAAAACGAACGCTGGTGTCCTTAGTATTATTGTCCTATTTATTATCGGCGGATTCTTATTAACTAGAGTACCTGAAAATGATACGTCCGTTACACCACCTAATCCGAAAACTAAAACAATATAAGAAAAAGATCCTCTTCAAACGAGAAGAGGATCTTTCCCTTTATTTTTAACGATAACGTCGTACAATTAAAAACTCTACAGCTTGTACAAAAATAGTTTATCGACAGTTGTTCCTAATACTTCTGCTAACCGGAATGCTAGCGCTAAGCTTGGATCATACTTATTATTCTCAATTGCATTTATCGTCTGTCTTGATACGTTACACTTATCCGCTAATGCACCTTGTGAAATATTATTTTCAGTGCGTAATGCATAGATTTGATTTTTCACATCTTTCTCCTAACCTGTAAAATTATTTTTACAACATCAGTATATAGTTGGGGCATGTCATTGTCAAAAGATTGCCACAAGAAAAGGGAGCAATTATGCTCCCTTACAATAGCTATTTCGAAACTAATCAATTCGTCATTTCCTCTCGATTCACAATATCTTCTTTCTTTATTTGCATACGTAAAACCGGACCTATCGCAAATAAAATAAGTGCCATTGCTATACAAAATACAGTAACTAGTGAGGTCATCTCCTTCAATCCTCCAGCTAGTGAAGTTCCAATTAACATTGCCCCCATGAAAAGTGGTAAAATCGTTCCATTTACTCTGCCAATCATATTTTCTGGTACAAGTTGAATCATAAGCGTACCGACAACGATATTAACACAAGCTAAACAAATACCTGTTCCAAATCTCATGAAACTAGTAATCCAAAATGATGTAGATAACCCTTCTACTAAAAATGATATCGCTAATATGCTCATACCGAATACAAACATCTTTTTCGGATTCACTTTTGAAGCGAAAACTGCAGCAACAATACCACCAATTAACATACCGATTCCATCAGCTGCGGCTAAATATTGAACGGCTTCTTTTTCCATTCCAAGCCGTTCTATTACAAGAAACACTTCTAATGGATTCGTTAGTCCAACAGCTAAGCCCATAATGGTGAAAGTGATCGTAATCATACGTAAATTTTTCGTATGAAGAACGTATTTCCAACCTTCTTTTATATCATTTTTTAATGAACCTCTCGCCAATTGCTCTTGCTCCACCCATTTTGGTAAAAATGAAAGAGCGATAGCAGATAACAAAAATAAAATAATTAAGCTATATAGTGACGTAAATAAACCAAGTTGTGTGTACACAAGCGATCCTACCACTGGTCCAAAAATCATAAATAGCGACTGTAATGTTTGATTAAATGCAATCGCATTTGCTACCTGTTCTTCTTTTACATAGCGTTTAAATATACGCGAAGATGATGGCTGAGAAAACTGACCTACAATCGCGGAAATGAGTGTTGCAAAAAATATAGCCTGCCAATAATCCAGCTTTAACAACAAGACAATTCCTACAATAGACAGTACACTTAATACATCTCCAGCAACCATCGTTCTTTTCGGATTCCAGCGATTAGCTAGCGCCCCACCGATAAACGAGAAAATAAAAATAGGTGCATATTCCATAACCGATAACAAAGAAACTGAAACTGGATCATTATTCGTTCGCTCCATTATGAAATACAAAAGAGCCATATTTCTGATCCAAATTGCAAATTGTTGTAAAATATCAGATGCCATAACGAGCATAAATGCTCGGTTTTTAAATAAAGCGTTCATTTTCATTCCCCTTTCATAAACCGACCGTTCGGTCTAATTTATTTTGTAAGAAAAGCAACTGACCTATTATTCAGCTGCCATTCCTTTTAACAATACATCTATTGCCTTTTTATAAATACGTTTCAGCTCTTTATAATCTAACTCGTAGTAAAGTACTCCAAGCCCCGATAATAATCCATTCACAATATACATAAGATCACGCGTATCATCTTCTTGAAACTCTCCAGACTGTATACCTGCTTCAATTAATTTCTCAACCATAACATATGATTCTCTAGTTAAAGCTAACAGTTCATCCAGAATTTCTTTACTTACAACTTGTCTCATAGAGAATTCCTCTATTGCATTTGAAATGGGTTGCTGTATGTCCTCTACATAATATTCCGCGAGACCATATAGTTTTTCAGTACTAGTACTATACAACTTCTCTTTTTCATTCCATTTTTCAAGCCAATCATACGTATGCTGTTTCACTACAAATAAAAATAATTCTTCTTTACTTTTAAAGTGATAATAAATGCTTCCTTTACTTCTCTCTGTAATTTCACAAATCTCTTCCATAGATGTAGCTGCATAGCCCTTCTGTGAAAACAGACTTTCTGCTTTATAGGCAATTTCTTTCTTTATCTCTTCTGCGCTTCTTCTCATATTCACACCTCTTTAAACCGACCGTTCAGTCTAATAATAACAAATAAAAAACCTCTATCGCAAGAGGCTATACTCCTTATTTAAGAAAACGTACTTTCAAACCACATTCGAATCATATGTATTATTCCAAATTTAAATCCTAATTTAGTAAGAAATACGGTTCCCTTTTCATTTCCCCTAGCATGTTAAAAATATTTAATCAAACGTTTGTTTAACTGTTTTTATGCATATGTAAGCCAACTAATCAAACGTTTGTTTAAAAAGAAATACGCCCCCTATAAGGCGTATTCTCATCAATCACCGCCGCCTCCACCACCGCAGCTACCTCCACTATCTCCACCAAAAGAACCTCCGCAATCATGTGAACCTCCATCGTGCGAGCTATCATTATCCGATCCAGCAAAGAAAAATAATGGTGATGAGCTGTTGGATGAATTATGAATGTTATTTTGTTTTGTAAGATTTACCTTCTTTTTGTTTGATCGAACTGCTGTTACGATCGTTCCAACTACAACAAATAATAGTATGACAATAATAAATTCCATATAAAAGCCTCCCTTAATCTTCGAATAATTGAATGGTTCTCTCTAAATTTTCAAGTGAAATGAAGCGCGATTCACGAAGGATCTCTTTTCCATTATAAAATAATAAAACTGTTGGCCCTGTAAATACTGCATATCGCCCCGCAACCTCTTGCATGTCTTGTAGTAATATTTCTACTTTCTCTACGTAATCATAATTCTCTAATACGCAATTTACTTTTCTTAACATAACATCACAAACACCACAATTTTCCGTTTTAATAAACAGCAGTACTAATTGTTGTCCTTCAATATATGTCGCTAATTCTTCTATCGTTTCAAATGTATTCATCTTATCCCTCTTAGCGTAATTTACGAAATACTTTACCCTGATACATACGAAAAGCTGAACTATCTTTAATCTTTCTCTTTTCCATTACCTGCTGAAAACGCAGCGTTTTTGCTGTTAACTCTTCTTGTAATTCTTTTCTCTCTACTTCATCATAACAGCACGCAATTAAGTCTTCTATTTTTAATATATCTTTTTGTAGTTCCATTTCTGGTGGAATCATACCTGCATTTTTCAAGATTTTATAACTCATTCTAAGTTCTGGAGTTACCATTGAAAGGTCTTCTAATTGTAGTGGTTTTCCTTTCCCCGGAATATGATCGAGATCACCATTCCGTATTGCTTGTCGAATTTTTTCTTCAGCAATGCTCAAAAAGACATCCACACCATTCGCTCCTTTACATATTTTTACTATTATTTTACATGATATTTTCTCATCTTGCTACGCTATTACAAATTGACTTTATACAATTTTTTCTCAAATTTAATTACAAGGAGCCTTTTCCTCCCTAATCAATATTTTATTTTCATGTGTAGTCTGTATTAGAGCCATTTAATATTGAGAAAATCTTTGTGAATCAAATAAAGCGTTTACACCAAATCTTGCATTTGCTACGATTTAATCACCCCCAGCTCCCTTGTATAGACTTCGTGATGTCTGATCATTTTTATCTAGACGTTTCATACGTCTAGATTCACTTTGGTTTATTGGCGCATGCCTTTAAATATATCTTTTATTTTGAAAGGAGAAATGACTATGAGATCAAAAAAATTCACGCTGCTATTACTATCCCTACTACTTTTCTTACCTCTTTTTCTCACAAACTTTATTACTCCAAATTTCGCATTAGCAGATTCACCAAAGCAAGGTCAAAAAATTGTTGGGTATTTTCCTTCATGGGGCGTTTACGGACGTAATTATCAAGTTGCAGACATTGATGCATCAAAGCTAACTCATTTAAACTATGCTTTCGCTGATATTTGCTGGAATGGAAAACATGGAAACCCTTCTACTCACCCCGATAATCCAAATAAATAAACGTGGAACTGTAAAGAATCTGGTGTACCACTGCAAAATAAAGAGGTCCCTAATGGCACTCTCGTACTCGGTGAACCATGGGCTGATGTCACAAAATCTTATCCGGGATCGGGTACAACTTGGGAAGATTGTGATAAATATGCCCGCTGTGGAAATTTCGGAGAACTGAAACGATTAAAAGCTAAGTATCCTCACTTAAAAACAATTATTTCAGTTGGTGGCTGGACTTGGTCTAACCGCTTTTCTGATATGGCCGCTGATGAAAAAACAAGAAAAGTATTCGCTGAATCTACAGTAGCTTTTCTTCGCGAATATGGATTTGACGGCGTTGATTTAGACTGGGAATACCCGGGTGTTGAAACGATTCCTGGTGGTAGTTATCGTCCTGAAGATAAACAAAACTTCACCCTTCTCCTTCAAGATGTTCGAAATGCATTAACGAAAGCTGGTGCAGAAGATGGTAAACAATATTTACTAACAATCGCGTCAGGTGCAAGCCAACGTTATGCGGATCATACAGAGCTAAAGAAGATTTCTCAAATACTGGATTGGATTAATATTATGACATACGATTTCCACGGTGGATGGGAAGCTACTTCTAACCATAATGCTGCACTATACAAAGATCCAAATGACCCCGCAGCGGATACGAAATTTTACGTAGATGGTGCGATAGACATTTATACAAATGAAGGGGTTCCAGCGGATAAACTCGTATTAGGTGTACCTTTTTACGGACGTGGATGGAAAAGTTGCGGAAAAGAAAATAATGGACAATACCAACCTTGTAAACCAGGTAGTGACGGAAAGCTCGCTTCTAAAGGTACTTGGGATGATTATTCTACCGGTGACACAGGTGTGTACGATTATGGTGATTTAGCAGCTAATTATGTTAATAAAAATGGTTTTGTTCGCGGATGGAACGATGTAGCGAAAGTACCTTATTTATATAATGCGACTACAGGAACCTTTATTAGCTATGATGACAATGAATCTATGAAATATAAAACAGACTATATAAAGACAAAGGGTTTAAGTGGCGCAATGTTTTGGGAACTAAGCGGGGATTGCCGTACAAGTCCAAAATATAGTTGTAGTGGACCAAAATTACTTGATACGCTAGTAAAAGAATTACTTGGTGGACCTATTACTCAAAAAGATACTGAACCACCAACAAACGTAAAAAATATTGCTGTTACAAATAAAAATTCAAACTCAGTTCAATTAAACTGGACTGCATCTACTGATAACGTAGGCGTTACTAAATATGAAATTACTGCCGGAGAAGAGAAATGGAGTACAACAACAAATAGCATTACAATTAAAAACTTGAAACCTAATACAGAATACACATTTGCAGTATTAGCAAAAGATGCTGCTGGTAACAAATCACAACCTACTTCTATTCTTATAAAAACAGATGATGCTAACACAACACCTCCTGGTGGAAATGGCAATGCTACCTTTTCAGTCACTTCAAATTGGGGAAGTGGTTACAACTTCTCAATTATAATTAAAAATAGCGGAACGACCCCTATTAAAAACTGGAAATTAGAATTTGATTATAACGGCAATTTAACACAAGTTTGGGATTCTAAAATTAGTAGTAAAATAAATAATCATTACGTAATTACGAATGCAGGATGGAATGGTGAAATTCCTCCTGGTGGATCAGTTACAATCGGAGGGGCAGGAACAGGCAATCCCGCCGAACTTGTAAATGCATCCATTAACGAAAACTAAACGTAACCTCCATTAATTATTTCACTAAAGTTTGAATTTAGGTTTGAGTGCTCTATCCTAAATTCAAACTTTTAATTTTATGAAAAATCACAATCAATATTATAATAACCTATTATAATTATATTTAGTTTCTAATATGAAGTTCGCGTGAAGTTCATCTGAATTTTACATGAATTTCCTTTAAGTTCTATTGTCTTCCCATACTAATCACATTATCCTTTACATATAGGAATCATTTCCATTCCATTTCAAACTATCTATATATATATAAAAAGATAGTAGCCTATTAGGGAAAGGCATCTAGTATTATTATAAATATAACCAAAGAAAAAGAACTCTTATGGTGCGCTTATAAGCGCACCATAAGAGTTCTTTTTCATACAATTCTCATTTGAGAGTTCTCGAAAATCATGTTAATCACAAAGAAAAGGCATTAGCTCATAAAAGCTAATGCCTTTTCTTTGTGATTATTGTTAAACGTTCCATTTTTCGATATTCCATATTTTCGTTATCCATGCTTCATAGAAAGAGGGCTCATGTGAAACAATTAAAACTGTACCTTTATATTGTTTTAACGCTTCCTGTAAATCCGTCTTAGTCTCTGTATCCAAATGGTTAGTTGGTTCATCTAAAATTAAAACATTGCTTTTAGTTACGATAAGTTCGCATAATCGTACTTTTGTTTGTTCTCCTCCACTTAATAACTGGATAGGTTTTAATACATGTTCTTCTTTCAATCCGCACTTTGCTAATGCTTGTCGGATTTCTTTTCTTGTCATATCTGGTCTCCCTGCCCATACTCTTTCTAGTGCAGTTATTTCTGAGGAAAATTCCTCTTGTGCAAAATAAGCGGGTTTTACTCGTTCCCCAACAGAAACTGAGCCGCCTAACGGTTTTATTTGTCCTAGTAATGTTTTTAACATTGTTGTTTTTCCAATCCCATTATGACCAATAATCGCAATCTTTTCCCCTTTTTTCACTTGAAAATCCAATTCCGGAAATAACGGTTCACCATAACCAATTTTCAGTTTCTCTACCTGTAATATACGACTCACTGGCTCAGTATAAACATTAAAATCAAAACGGGCGCGAGGTACATCGTTAACCTTTTCAACCTTTTTCATTTTCTCTAATACTTTTTCACGACTTTTCGCTTGTTTCGCTTTACGAATTTTATTTTTTTGAATAAAACCCTCTAAATGTACAATTTCTTTTTGTTGTTTCGCATACGCCGCTTGTAATTGTTTCCTTTGTAATTGATAACTTTGCAAAAAGGTTTCATAATCTCCTACATAGCGCTTAACCTTTCGTTCTTCTAGATGATAAATAACATTCGTAATATTGTTCAAAAATATTTCATCATGCGAAATGATAATATAAGCTTTTTCATACATTTGTAAATATGATTGCAACCATTCTATATGTGCTGTATCTAAATAGTTAGTTGGCTCATCTAATAATAAAACATCCGCTTTTTCTAAAAGGAGTTTCCCAAGTAACAACTTTGTCCGCTGACCACCACTTAACTTTGAAACATCCTTTTCCAATCCTATTTCAAACAAGCCTAAGCCTGTTGCTACTTCCTCAATTTCTGTATGAATTTGATAAAAATTAGAATTCTCCAATATAGTTTGTAACTCTCCATACCTTACTAACAATTTCGCTACTTCTCCTGCTCCAGCCATCTCTTCTGTAAGTTTTAACATATCACGTTCCAACTCATACAGGTTAGAAAACGCACTTTGCAAGTATTCTTCAATTGTTATGCCTTCTTGTAAATCTATATGCTGTTGTAAAAAGCCAATCTTCACATGTGGAAACCATTCAATGTTTCCATCATCATGTATAAGTTCTCCTGTTAACAAGCGTAATAATGTGGATTTTCCAATTCCATTTTTCCCTACTAGCCCAACATGTTCGCCCTTTAATAATCGAAAGCACGCATTATATAAAATGGTTTTCTCACCATATGAATGACTTACATTTTCTACTGTTAATATACTCATTTTTTTCTCTCCTTTTCTTATGATCCATAAGCTAAATAGAGAGAACAACAGTATAAAGCCTTATTTAGTTATACATATAAAAATGGGTAAGGTGAATACACCTTACCCATTACATATTATCGTAAGAAAGGATTAAGGTTCTTTACCTGCTGTCTTCAATTTAGCTTCATCTTTAAAAATGGGCAGACTTCTCCCGTATCAAGCTAAAACCATTTGAAGAACAGTTGATAAAGTCATTTTATCCTTTCACTCCTTTAACATTTGTTATATTAAGAGTATAAACCACTCTGTTATATTCTATTCTCTACTTTTTCTTTTGTTCCTTCTTCCAATTTATCCGATGTTAATGAATCCACTATTTCCCCTATAGATTTCATCTTTCTCCTTCAATAGAAAAAAGCCTCTTAACAGCAATTATACAAAAAACTGTTAAAAGACTTTTTTCTATTTTTTCATATAAGGAGCCAATACTCTTAAAATTTCTTCCTTATCCTTCTTTAACTCAAGAGATGTTAACATATCCATCGTTCGCGGCCTAGGTAATTCCACTTGTACCTCGCCAACTATTGATGCTGGTCTTTGAGATAAAATAAATACGCGATCAGAAAGTAAAATTGCCTCATCTAAGTCATGTGTAACCATAACAATTGTCTGCTTTTCTTGATGCCAAGAATTTAAGAGCCAACTATGTACTTCCATTTTTGTAAATGCATCTAATTTTCCAAAAGGCTCATCAAGCAGCATAATTGGCTTTTCACATAAATATGTGCGAAGGAAACTAATTCTTTGACGCATTCCACCTGATAACTCCTCTGGATAATGGTCTGCATATTCATCTAGCTCAAACTGTTTTAATGCTTCCATTCCTTCTGTCAGCCTTTGTTTTTTAGGCTTTCCTTCGATTTCCAATGGAAGAACAATATTTTGTAAAGCCGATCGCCACGGTAGTAATAAATCTTGTTGCGGCATATAACTAACAACATCTTGTTTTTTTACATACTCCTCGTTATAAAACACTTCTCCATTCGTTGGCTCTTCAACACTCGCAATCATATTTAACAATGTGCTTTTCCCGCAACCACTCGGACCTACAAAAGAGACAAACTCTCCCTCTTGTATAGAAGCACTAATATTTTCTAATACATTCTTTCCATCGAAAGCTTTTACAATATCTTTTATTTGTAATCCACTCATTTTTCACTTGGAAGGAATTCATTTGTAAAGGCATCTTTTACATCGATTTTCTTTTTAATAACTTTGTTGTCATATAAGAAATTCATGTAATTTGTCCAAATCTCTTCCTTCTGTACTCCCCACGCTTTTGCATCATCTTGATACTTTGTACTTAACCACTTTTGGCTTTCTTGTACTAATTCTTTATTCACATCTGGAACAGCTTTAATTAAAATATCCGCAGCTTCTTTCGGTTCTTTAATTGCAAAATCATAACCTTCTGTCGTTGCCGTCATAAATTTTTTCACAAAATCTTTATCTTGCTTCGTATGTTTTTCACTTGTAATAATAACAGGACTATAGAAATCAAGCGCTGGATCTAAGTCTTTCACCATAATTGTATTTAACTCTTTTCCTTGACGCTTCGCTTCAATTCCATCCCATCCATAATAAATCCATTCAAAGTCTGCATCACGACCGATTGATTTAAAGAAATCTGTTTGTCCAAGAATAATTTTTTCAACTTTATTAAAATCAGCTTGATGTTTCTCCATAATCGTCTTTAACGTCGCTTCTTCTGCTGGTCCCCCCCAGCCGCCGTAACGTTTACCTTCAAAATCTTTTGGTGACGTCATATTATCTTTTTTAAGTGATGCAAAAGCTGAAGTGTTATGCTGGATAATCGCTCCTACAGATACAACAGGAATACCTTCAACACGAGCTAACGTTACATTTTCTTGTGCACTTATTGCAAAATCAGCTTTTCCTGAAGCTATCATTTGTTCCGCTGTAACATTATCACCTGGTTGAATAATTTCTACATCTAATCCTTGTTTTTTATAATAATCTTTCGTCTTCGCTACGTATAAACCAGTATGGTTTGTATTAGGGAACCAATCTAAAACGACTTTCACTTTCTTTTCTTTGCTTGTATTCTCTTCTTTCTTCGCCGTATTACATCCGGCAACACCAACTGCTAATAATGCAGCTAACATAATTTTTAAACCTTTTTTCATTTTCTGCCGCCCTTTCTGTATATCCATGGTGCTGTTATTCTTGCCATAAATTCAACAATAAAGTATAGAAATAGTGTCACCATGACGATAATTGCTGCAACACCAAATACCCGGGCCGTTAAAAAGGATTTCGTTGCTCTTGTAAGCATAACTCCTAATCCTTCGCTAGCACCAAGCCATTCCCCAATAATCGCTCCCATCACACTATATGTAACAGCAATTTTTAAACCTGAGAAAAAGTATGGGAGTACTGCTGGAAACTTTACTTTCTGGTAAACTTGCCATTTCGTTGCCTTCATTGTTTGTAACAGTTTCAGCATATTTTTATCTACCGTTTGGAAACCTTCTAAAATGCTAAGCGCAATTGGGAAGAAACAAACAAGAATAACAACCATTACTTTTGGCAACATTCCGTATCCAAACCAAATAATAAATAATGGTGCGAGCACAACGATTGGAATTGTTTGCGAAATAACGAGCAACGGATTCATTAAAATCCGAAATAAAGGGATGACATCCATAATGATAGCAATGCTCGTCCCAAGTAAAATTGCAAAAAACAACCCAATTATTACTTCCTGTAACGTTTGCACTGTATTCGGTAATAGTAAATCTTTCATTCCAATTAACTCTTGCACAATTGCAGACGGCTTCGGTAAAATCCACGGCTCAATTTTAAATAATGAAACAGATCCTTCCCATATAGCAATGAGAAGGATAAGCCAAATTGTTGTGATTATTTTAGATCGCTTCTGGTTTTGCATATTCATCACGGTACTTCCAAACTTTTTCGTCAATCGTTACGCCTGTACTTGGACGATAGTGAATTTTAATAGAAGTGATTACTTCTTCTGCTCCAGCATCGACGCAAGCTTGTTGCGCGCGTTTAATGACGTCAAGAAGTACATCTAATTCTCCTTCCAACGTTGTTTCCATTGCCCCTACTTCATAACGAACTCCCGACTGTTGTACAACTTCAATTGCTTTATCAACAACGGAATACACATCTTTGTTCTTCGCTTGTGGTACTACTGAAAATGAAATTGTAACTTTTTGTGACATAATAAAATCCCCCTTACAAAATATGGTTTCAAAAAAAGAAAAGGCTTTCCTACCATGTAGGAAAGCCTTGTATACAAGTTATTCTATAATAACTTATGCTACATCACTTTAAAGTAACTCCCTACGCTGGCATTATCCAGATCAGGTTGAGGGTCGATGTATACTTACATCCTCTCAGCCAATTGGCTCCCCGGTTCTTAATTCGTTTTCATTGTAGCATGATTTATTTTATTGAACAAACAAAAGCATGTATAATCATTTCATTTAACTTTTAAATTCCCCAATTAACTCTTGTAACTCCTGTGAAAGCCAACTTAAAGAACTAGCTAATTCAGCAATATCTTGTACAGACATTTCCTGTTCTTTCATACTCTCTTCAATATTACTACTACTATTCGCATACATATTTGCGATATGTGATAGTTCATTTACAACACGAACAATATTTTGGCCATTTTGCAAAATATCACTTGAATTGCTAGAAACAGCTCTAACTTGATTTGTAACAAATTGTGCTGATTTTGAAATTTTTTCAAAGAAAGCACCACTACTTTCAACAAGTTTAATTCCAGATTCTACTTCTTTTGAAGCTTTTTGCATTGAAACAACAGCTTCTTCCGTTTCAGCTTGTGTTTCCCCGATTAATTTTGCTATATCTTTTGCTGATGCTTCCGTCTGCTCTGCTAATTTACGCACTTCATCAGCAACAACGGCAAATCCCCTTCCGGTTTCCTCAGCACGTGAAGCTTCAATAGAAGCATTTAAAGCTAGCGAATTAGTTTGATTTGAAATACCTGTAATTACTGTTACAATATCACTAATTTCTTTTGATCTTGTTTCCAAAGAACAAATAATAGAAGATAAATCTTGTACTGCATTTTGTATTATATTCATTTGATTAATCGTCTGTTCAATAACACCATTTCCTTTTACTGAATGATGATCCATACCTTCAGACTCTTTCGCCATTTGTTTTGCAGCATTCGTTATCTCTTCCATCTTATCTTCCATTTCATATACAATACCTAAATACTGTGGTACTGAAGTTTCTTGTGACTGAGCGCCCGCTCTTAACTCAACCATAGAACTTACGATTTCTTGAACTGCCATGCTATTCTCTTTCGTACTCACTGACAATTCTTGTGAAGATGAGGAAACCTGTTCTGCTGTCTGCTTCACTTTATCTATAATTCCTTTAAACTTCTCGATGGTATTATTAAAATACGCATTAATAGTACCAATATCATCTGGTCTTTCCTCTAATTTAATACTTAAATTACCTTCACCAACTTTGCGCAATCCTTCACGTAAATCTCGCAATGGAGCAAGTGCGTTACGCACAATTAAGAATTGAATAACAGTTGCAATTAAAACAGAAATACAAATAAACATTAAACCTTGTATAATGAATTTTTCCTTTGTACTAGGAACGATAGAGGCATCTACATCGGCTGCAACAATTGCCACAATATTATCTTCTCCATCTTTAATTGGCTCTAATATCGTTACCCATGATCCTAATTCGTCTTCATATACTTCTGTCATATTTGCTTTTTTCGTACTCATTACTTTATCATATGCTTTCATCCAACGATCTGGTTGTTTATAATAGTCTCCCGGCTTTACTTCAACAACATTTGCTAAACCTGTAGACAAACCGACGATTTGTAACTCACCTTTTTCATTTTTTTTCGCTCCAACAACATACGTTTGTCCAACACTGTTCAATTCTTTCGTTGATTCATCTAATTTCTCTGTTAATTTCTCTCTTTTTTCTCTTTCTGACGTTGGGTCTTTTGCAACATCTCTCAATATTTCTGCGTCTAATTTATGTAATACCGTATCTCCTGTTTCAAAAGAATGCCTTTCAAATATAGACATCATACTATTTTGAAACATATTAAAACTTAACGCTCCCATAGTACCAACAAGCGTTAAAATAACGAGTACAGTTAACAATACATTCTTTTGAAGAAACGATAGCTTATGCCAATATTTTTTCATTCACATTACCTTCCTTAATTCAGTTAATACAAAATAATAATTTCAAAACACACCTTTAATTGATAACAATTCTCAAATAAAAACCAAAAAAAAAGACCAATGAAAAAGCATTGGCCAAGACCAACCCTATCCGTCCGGTAACTGGCTAGCTTAGCCCTTCGACCTTAGCTCCTGTAGTTTTGCGTCCTCATGTTTCCATAAGTTTGCCTTTCTCGCTGAACGAGTTGAACGATATGGGAGTTCTATGAGAATTAAAATATTCTCTTCCAAATATTACAACATAAAAATTAAAATGTCCACCCATTTAAAGATGTAAATATAAAGTTTTAATGTATTATTTTTTCGAAATAATTTAACAAAATAAGTGAATGTTACATTTCTTGTGTTATATAATAAAAAACGTATATAACACAAGGATTATTCCGGATATTCATTTAATTTTCATTCAAATTAAACTATTCGAATATATCTTAACTTACGAATTTCGGAGGTAGTTTATCATGTTTTGGCTACAATTTCTTACGTTACTACTCTGCATTTTTATTGGTGCACGCCTAGGCGGAGTTGGTCTAGGAGTAATGGGTGGCGTTGGTATGGCAATACTTGTTTTCGTCTTCCACTTACAACCTACAGCTCCTCCTATTGATGTAATGCTTATGATTTTAGCAGTAATTACAGCTGCCGGTGCTTTGCAAGCTGCTGGAGGAATGGATTACCTTGTCTACCTTGCTGAGAAAGCATTACGAAAAAATCCAAAGCGTATTACATTTTTTGCTCCTATTGTTACTTATTTATTCACGCTATGCGCGGGAACTGGTCATGTCGCTTATTCTGTACTTCCCGTTATCGCCGAAGTATCTCGCGAATCAGGAATTAGACCTGAACGACCAATGTCAATTGCCGTTATCGCTTCCCAGCAGGCAATTACAGCTAGTCCAATATCGGCTGCAACAGTTGCACTTTTAGCAATGTTAGCCGACTATAAAATCACCTTGTTAGATATTTTAAAAGTCAGTATCCCTTCTACTTTTATTGCTTGTATGGTAGCTGCATTCGTTGCTAGTAAAATGGGAAAAGAATTAAATGAAGACCCTGAATACTTGAAGCGATTAAAAGAGGGAATGATCCCTAAACTTGAAGAGAAAAAAGAATTTGCGGGTGTAAAAGGCGCTAAATTATCAGTTATCCTTTTCCTAGTAGGAACTTTCCTTGTCGTACTTCTTGGTTCATTTGAAGCCCTTCGTCCGGGATGGATGGTTGACGGGAAGTTAGCTCGTCTTTCCATGCCAAACACAATTGAAATGGTCATGTTAACCATTGCTGCTCTCATTATTATTTTCTGTAAACCAAATGTGGAAAGCATTGTAACTGGTAACGTCTTTAAAGCAGGCGCAACAGCAGTTGTTGCTATTTTTGGTATCGCTTGGATGGGAGATACTTTCTTCAACGGAAACTTAAATATAATTCAAGGATCAATTCAACACTTAGTGACAAGTGCACCATGGCTATTTGCTATTGCACTATTCATTCTATCTATTTTACTGTATAGCCAAGCAGCAACAGTTCGTGCTTTAGTGCCACTCGGACTATCACTTGGTATTCCGCCGGCATTACTTATTGCAATGTTCCCTGCAGTAAATGGATATTTCTTCATTCCAAACTACGGGACAATCGTTGCTGCAATTAACTTTGACCGTACTGGTACAACAGGAATTGGTAAATATGTTTTAAATCATAGCTTTATGATTCCGGGCCTGATCGCAACCTTTACTTCTATTGGAATTGGAATGCTCTTAATTTCCATTATGTTTTAAAGAAAAAGCACAAACCTTTATTTAAAAAGGTTTGTGCTTTTTTAATCAAACGTTTGTTTAAACTTTTTGGGCAGTCTATTCCTCCATATAGCATTTAAAATATTACATGGGCTTTTTCTACAAACTTTTATTTACTTCTTCAGCTAATTTCCTCGTACTTTCATAAGCAGATTCCGCTAAACTAATTGCTGAAATAACTGAAACACCGTCCGCACCCGCTTCTATAACCGCAGCTGTATTTTCAATTGTAATCCCACCAATACCAACAATCGGCATTGTAATTCCTTGTTCTCTAAAATGAGCTAAACCTTTCGTTCCTTGCACAGCTTTCGTATCTTTTTTTGTACTCGTTGGGAAAATAGGGCCAACTCCTAAATAATCAGCCCCGTTTTCAATTGCAAAGCGTGCTTCTTCAATTGTATGGGCAGATACACCGATAATTTTATCTCCCATCTTTTCACGAACAGATGTAATTCCTTCATCATCTTGTCCAACATGCACGCCATCTGCATCTAACTCGAGGGCTAGTTCCACATCATCGTTTACGAGGAATGGTACACCGTACTCCTTGCAAAGCGCTTGTAGTTCTTTCGCAAAATCAATACGTTTCTCTCCCGTTAAAGCCCCTTCTCCCTTTTCACGAAGTTGAAAAATTGTTATACCACCTTCTAGTGCATCTCTCAATACTTGTAGAGGCTCCTTCGTACAATTGTTACTTCCCATAATAAAATATACTGGTAATAACCTAGACATTTCATCCATTGTAATGCGCGACATCTAGTTCCTCTCCTTACTGTATAACCTCAATCTTTCCATACTTCTCAATATCATCTGAAGTTGTATTCGCTAACTGATTTAAAAATTCAATTTGAAAGCTTCCTGGTCCATTCTCTACTGTTTTCGAAGCCGCTACTTCTGCTGCTACTCCATAGAATGTTAATGCGGCTACTGCTGCCTTTACATAATCCTTTTCTACCGCTACAAATGCTCCTATTACAGAAGTTAGTAAACAACCTGTTCCAGTAACTTTCGTTAAAATAGGATGGCCATTTCGAATAAGAATAGTTCGCTCTCCATCTGTAACAACATCTTCTTGTCCAGTAATTACCGCAACTGTATTTAATTCATCCGCTGCCTGTTTTGCAATATTTACAACATTACCGTTTCCAGTACCAGCATCTACACCTTTAATTTCCCATTTCTCATTAATAACGTTAGCTATTTCAGCTGCATTTCCGCGGATAACAGCTAAATCGATTTCAGCTGGAATATATCTCGCAACTTCTGTTCGATAAGAAGTTGCTCCTGCCCCAACTGGATCAAACAATACTGGTACATCATTCTTATTTGCTGATTTACCAGCAAGTAACATCGCTTCTACCTCTTCAGGACGAAGTGTACCCATATTTAAAACAAGGGCTCCCGCAATGCTAGCCATTTCTGCTACTTCTTCTTTTGCATACGCCATTACAGGTGATGCTCCTAATGCTAACAAACCGTTTGCTGTAAAATTTGTTACAACAACATTTGTAATATTATGCACGAGTGGATTAGACTCTCTCACCAAATCCACTACTTTACTAATTTCTTTCATATTCATCCTTTTCATCTCCTAACTATAGTGATGGGAGATACACAAAAAGGCACTTTGCGCGTACGCAAAGTGCCTGAACATGTGCTTTTACACTCTCCCTACGCTGGCATTATCCAACAGGTTCAAATGGTCAATGACGGACTAGTCATACTCTCAGTTTGCATCCACAAACTCCCATGTGTTTATTATTCATCTACTTCAAAGTCTACTCTTATTCTAGTAAAATAACAAGTTCTTTACTTTTATAGAATGATAGAAATCAGAACTCTCCTGGTTCAACCATTCTTCGCCTTTATATAAGTAAAACTCTCACACGTATATTTCACCACAAATAACTCAAACCGTCAGCAAGACTGAATAGAACAAAGATGTATGCTATATTTAACGTATGGAAATTTGAAAGGATGTTTTTAAATATGGCAAAAAGTATTGTAATTGCTGAAAAACCTTCTGTTGCACGTGATATCGCACGTGTACTGAAATGTGATAAAAAAGGGAACGGCTATCTTGAAGGTAGTAAATATATTGTTACTTGGGCTTTAGGTCATCTCGTTACATTAGCTGATCCAGAAAGCTATGATGTGAAATATAAACAGTGGAATTTAGAAGATTTACCAATGCTACCGGAGCGTTTAAAACTAACCGTTATTAAACAAACAGGGAAACAGTTTAACGCTGTAAAAAGTCAGCTTCTTAGAAAAGATGTAAATGAAATCATTATAGCTACTGACGCCGGTCGTGAGGGCGA
Organism: Bacillus altaicus; assembly: GCF_042136375.2. NCBI lineage: Bacteria > Bacillati > Bacillota > Bacilli > Caryophanales > Bacillaceae > Bacillus > Bacillus altaicus. Next base: position 4,991,348 of record NZ_CM143394.1, read on the forward strand.
GTTGGTCGCACGCTGGATTATCGATAAAGTTAAAATGCAGAAACCGATTAAACGTCTATGGATTTCATCTGTTACCGATAAAGCAATTAAAGATGGCTTCGCAAATTTAAAACCAGGAAAAGCATATGACAATCTATACGCTTCAGCTGTCGCACGTTCAGAGGCTGACTGGTATATCGGACTTAATGCGACTCGAGCATTAACTACTCGCTTTAATGCCCAACTAAATTGTGGTCGTGTACAAATGTATCCCGTCAATAGTTAGGGTGAAATTAATATTTCTAGTATTTACATGACTTGTATGATTTTCTCCCAAATTTATATGGTTATAAAGATAATTTAAAGTAGCAAAGACCTCCATTTGATTGTAAAACACCTCTCCTTATTTGATAAGAAAAAAAGGAAACCATTTTGAAAAAGATTAATCAAAACAGATTCCTACTTTGTGAAATATTATACATTCATTGTAAAAAAAACGATTAAAACTCACTTAAAATTCTCTAATCGAGAAGGAATAAAACAACGTAACTTTTTACAAACAGTATTACTTTCTTCAAAACAATACAACTTTATTTCAAATCTATACTAATGATTATTCAAATAAAAAATCCCCCGCATCTGCTTAATAATCCGAGGAATTTTTTTCAGTGATTCTCTATTTCTCCATACATTTCACGTAACTTTTACTGTAGCGTATCACGGTCCCAAAACATTACATTGGTACCCTCCGCCTGGTTTTGTGCCTGTTTAGTAAAATAGGTATTCGTGATAACCAAACTTTGGTCTAGTTTATAATAAGCAATACCGAGGGTACCACCAGCCCATCAAGCTAACCAAACAAAACACCTCAATATTTCCAATTCTTTTTACCTGTTTCTAAAGGAAGAGCTCTAATTATCTCCCTAAAAGCTTCCAGTTGAGACGCTGGTTCTTTATAAACATATTTTCTACGTAATAAACGAGGAACTTCACCTGTAACTCCTTTTTCATCCTTTAAAGCCAAGGTAATGATAGCAAATTTATCCCCTTTTTCTTTTTTCTCACCTATTGTATAATCTACCTCATCTTCTAGATATCCCTCATCTATATAAGAAGGGGTTACAAAGAAGACCGCTGCACATGATTCTTGAAATCCTTGATCGATACCTCTGTTAAGGTTAGTTCCAGCTACCATAGCGTCTTCATCTAGCCATGGTTCAAATCCCAGTTCCTTCAATAAATAAAAATACTCTCTTACCAGAGGCTTATCTGCTCCTTTATGGCTTAAAAAGATCTTTTTTGGAGCGTAAATTTCAATTTCTTCTTTAGTTGTTGAAAAACTAACCATATATTTTGATGCATCTAAGCTATTTTCAATACTAGGATTTAGTTTTATATAACTTTTCATCCATTTGCAATCAGAAAATATATTAAAACTCTTTTTTATTTTTTCAAGGTCAAAATAAAAAATCCCGCCCTCTACGGACATCCATTCAAATTCCTTAGATAACTTAATAACATTTAATAAATATTCTTTTTGTGGGATATGTTTGTAGTCAAAAACAAAATCTACAGTGCAACCGTCACTTGGGTGCCAAGCTTGATGGGGTGTTTCTTCAATTTCATATCCATTGGAAGTACTAGTAATAATGATATTTCTCATTTTTGTTCTCCTGTTCTAAAATATAGTAATTTCTTATTAGTTTTATAAATGTATAATGAAAAGCTTTTAACTAATTTCAAATGTATTTCTTTATCAATGTAATTGCTAAATTGAACAATATTAGGTTCTCTTAAGGTGAGGACTACATTTAAATTAAGAGGCTGGAATTTGACATATCTAATATATATATCTTTAAATGTGATAATGTCTTTATAGACAAAGGTCTTGTTTATAAAGCTACCTGTAAAGGTTTCTTCCTCGAATTCAAATAAATCATCACCATCAATGTTTATTTCGAGGAGATTATCACTAAAATTGCTCTTGAAAATAGAGTCAACAAATAGTTTATCTGTTACATCAATACGAGAAATGTAATCTCCTAATGTAAGTTCAACTTTTTCTAATAATGAGGAATACTCAAAAACATCTTCTACACAAACCCAAAGAAGATTGTAAAAAAGATAGATATTAACTTGATTATCTTCGCAGATATTGTTTTTTAACATATTATGATAATGTTCATCTACTATAGAAGCTTTATCTTTAGAGTAATCTAGTAAATCTATGTTTATTAAAATCTCCTCATTTTTTTTAAAACTATCAATAAGGTTTGTTAAAGCATTAAAAAAGTCCTTGGATTTATTGAATGTATATAATACAGCTTCATTTAAAATTTTATTTTTCATACTATTCAATCCCTAGGAGCTTTTTAATATTACCCTCATTTCTTAAAGTTGACTGACCATAGTTAGCGATAAAAACATTTGTAACCTCATTGTATGCGTTTTTTATTACAGCCCGAAGATTATAGTCACTATTTTTAATGAAAATTCTTAGTGAACTTTTTCTATCATTTATCATACCTACAGTTATCATGTGCTTTCTAATATTACCGTCTGAATCTTCATGATTATACTCAATGATAAATTCTATTTCGTAAATAATACGATTACTCAATATAAGCTCCCTAACCCTTTTACTTTTTAATAGGTCTTCCCCGCCGTACTTCTGAGAAACTATTTTAGATTTTGCATTCTTACGATTAATAGTATCTTCATGATCAAGTGTAATGTTTACACATTCAAATCCGCTAAAACTTGAACTTGAAGTATCCAATTCTAAAAGTATATCTAGTAATTTAATAGTATTTGGATGTACTGAATTCTCCTGTATTGCTTCTGTAAAGTCCTCATTAAATGTAAGACTTAAATTTTTACTCATTTTTGGTGGGGCTAAAAAGATTTTTTCAATACCTAAGAAATCTTGTAAGAACCCTCTAATTATTGTTCTTATTGCAGCATAAATCACAGTATTTGTAGTTTGTATATAGATAATATTTTTATCGAAATGTATCTCAGCTTTAGCTCTTTTTTCATCATTATATTTGATACTGAACATACTATCCTGATCAAATATAAACTTCTCAGTATGTTTCTTAACAAAAATTGTTGCCTTTTGATCTGAAAAACTTATAAGCTCAATACCTTTAGTTTTATTTACTTGGTTCCATCCTCCTAAAAATGTCTCAAGCCCTTGTTTTGTTACCGCTCCTATTTCTGCTTCGAAGGAGACAAAAAAACCATCAGTACTATCAATATCTGGATTGAAAGCTTGGCTTCTTAATTCATTAAATAAATTCTCACTAAACAGCCCTTCTCTAAATCCATATAATAGATACTCAATTAAATCAATTTTTTTTCGTATAGCAGTATGATCAATTGGGATTTTGAAGCTTTCTATAATGTTTAATACCTCGACTTGATTTAAGGTCTTTAAGGAATGGAAAATAGTGTTTATTTGATCATTAGTTGGTTTAAATTTCTCATTTTTGGTTCCGATTATATTATCTTCTACTAGATCTATCTCTTCTAGTTGATTAACTTCTGCAATTTTATCAATTTCTTCTAATTCATTTACATCCTTCGCCAATACTACCCCTCCTACATTCCCATATGTAAAATATACCATATATTTGAGTTTCAACAAACACTGAGGAATAGAAAGGGTCTCCTGAAAATCAGTCCTTTTCTTTTATTTGATTCTAAAGTAACCACTACATTTCCGAATTAATAGTCTTGTAGTTTTCGCACGAAAAGATTAAAGAGGCAAAAAAATAAACAATTTTTTTTATTCGACCTGATCAGACGTTTTTGTCTTATAAAAGCTTGGAATAGAATCTACTATATATTAAGTCAATTGAAAGAAAGGAGAGTGGTACATATGAAACAATTCATTAAATTCGTTTTAGCATTCCTGGTTACGTTCTTAGCAAACGTAGCGAGTCAATTTTTTATTAATATGTTCTTTTAAAAGAAAAGCCTTCCTAATTATAGGAAGGCTACGTTATAAAATAAAAATCTATTAAAATATTGAAGGTTAATAATTTTGTAAGAATTAATGAAAAAAATTTATTAATTAGGGTTATTAAATTTACTTTTTTTCATGTTAAGATGAAATCAATTGTTATCGTAAGATGATTAAGTTGCTATCCTTTCTCTAATATTTTTGAGTGAAAGGAGGTGCGAAGATGGAAATAACGGAACTATTTGATTACTTAACCAATTTATTACATGATCCTATTCAGGGTTTTTTAACAATAATCTTAGCAGCATACGGAGATAAGTTAGCTGATAAAATCAAAAATAAATCAAATAAAAGAATCGTCCCAAATGCCTGCCAGCGTGAGGACGATTCTAAACAGAAATAATATTTTAGCAACCGATCTTATGATAACAGTTACCTAGGGAGATGCGCCAACATCTCTCTTTTTATTATATACTCCAGAGTATTACTATAATACTACTACAGTAAATATAACAAACATACGCTTCAAAATACAAATGGAATATTATAGGAATAAAAGAACACTTATTCCATTTGTATCAACATTAGATTGAAAAATAAAAGCCTTCCATATACAGGAAGGCTTTTATTTTTCATCTTTTCACTTTAGACTTTCCAATAAAATTCAAAATATATAAATAAGTGTATTACAACCTAATTTTTAATATTACTTCTTCTATTTCTCTAGTACCTTGGTAGGAATTCCAGCTGCAATTCCTTTAGCTGCACTAGGACTTTTCACAGAGTCAAGCTTCTTTGGGGTAAGAATGACATTAATCTTCTATTTCTTTAGAGATAAGAAGATTGGGCTCATTTTAACATACGTATTATTCTCATTGATTGAAGCAATTCCTTTAATTATAGATGGTGAAACCCTACTCAAATAGGGGTACCGCCACATCGCCATCAAGCTAATATTTTGAAGCACCACCAAAACAAAAATTTTATCTCTCGACAGTTATATATGAGAATTAAGCTCATTTTTTCGTTTTGGGGTGAATCTGTTTTCTTAAGTTGATGGGCATGCGTCAGTACCCCTAATATGGATAGCAATTAGAAGAGAAAATAAGATTTTAGCTGAAATCACCATATAACTAGTAGAAAAATCATGAAATCTATATTAAAGTAAAACAAGTCAGTGGATGTACTTATATCATGTAGTTGATTTAGAAGGAGATACAACTAATTGCTATAGTTGTCAGTTTTATTATATTTGAGTGAGAGCTATGGATTGGATATTCTCCAAGCTAAATGTTTTTTGCGATGAAATAACATCATTTTGTTAGGTGTTTTAGGTAGCTATTAGCCATCTACAATCAACTTTTCTTTTATCTTAGTTTACCTGGAAAATCCCGTCTCTACTTGGCAGTAGTGGAATCTTTTTCATACGTATCTAAAATGATTTTTCTTTTGATCATATTACCACCTTCCTGATTTGATACCATCAGTATTTGCAAAAAGGCAACATACGAAGCTAGTAAAATAGAAAAAAGCCACCAAAAGGTGGCCGAGTAGTTACGTTAAATTATATGACTTTTGTCGACTAATGACGGGGATAAATATGTTTCTAATAATGCTGCAACTAATAAAAGTATTAGATCTATAATTAATAACATTAAAAGATTTTTTCCTAATATGATAAATGAGTTCTTATTAAATTCTTTCTTTCTAATCATATTAATAATGTATAACGTTACAAATAAACCTATTGCTGCAGTGAAAAACATATTTATGATTTCAACTATTCCGTGACCTGCAAAATAAGAATATGCTGTTTTTAAGGAAGTTTGTTCTACCAAGCTATGAAAAGCAAATCCTAAAGAAAAAAATTGTTGGAACAAAAAAATTAAAGAAAAAAATCCGAAACTAATAATGGAGAATATGATTGTATTAAAATGTATTTCAAAGTTAGTACTAAAAATAGTGATGAAAGAAGGCTGTAAATTAGGATTAAACTGTTCATTAGGAAGTAGTAAAAAACCCAAAAAGAAAAATGAAATTCCTATAACTGAACAGACAATAAAACAAATACTAAATAATTTAAGTTTCACAATTGTCACTCCCCAGAACTACTTTATCTAGTTGCCCATCTCTTTTTAAAACTATTTTTTTGTCTGAAAAATCAGCCAAATCAGTATCCGTTGAATGAGTCGCATAAATTAAAATTGCTTTATGTTGAATTATGTAATTCTTCAAATAATCGAGAGTAACTTTCCTTGACCTAATGTCAAAATTAACAAAAGGTTCATCAAGGAGAATTAAACTAGGTGAAGATAGAAGGGCTAATATTAATGATAGTTTTTGTCTAGTTCCTAATGATAATTCACGTGTATAAGTATTTTGATATATATCGAGTCCAATCTCTTGCATTAGATGCTCTAAAGATGAATCTAATCTTTTTCTATTTAGAAAAGATAGTACCATATCTATTGTTTCAGAGGGTGTTAAGTAATCGTATAAGAAAGGTGTATTACCAATTAATGAGACACCTGCAATATACTCTTTAAAATTGTCCTTTACTGAAAATTTGTTTAGTATGAGTTCCCCATCAAATTTTGTCATTCCACCAATTACATTCAACAACGTTGATTTACCTATACCATTTTTACCTACTAATTCTACAATACTCATGTTATCTACTTTCAAGTTTATTCCATCAAAAATGTAAGTTGATTCACCATATTTTTTTTTTATGTTTATCAATTCAAGCATGTCTTACCTCTCTTTTGTAAGAAAATTATAAAACAATAAATAAATAGAATATACAATGAAGAACCCCATTATGGGATATATATTCCCTAATTTCATTGAATAAACAGCTACAACACTGCATGTAATAAAAGGTAATCCTAAAACTAATAGATCTTCAATAGGATTAAAAAAATATATAAAGAAATTGCTTTTAATATCTTCTATTGATAGTTTTTTAAAGCGATAAACCCTTTTTGTAATGATTTTTATTGAGCAGTAGTAGATAATTGTTGAACATAAAATGGTGATAACTGTAAATAATGACAACCCGTAAAGGATGAATACACCAAGATAATAACTAATTAGGATTACTATGAGCTTTCTTGAAAGAAACTTAGCAAGTAAATTATTATAATAATTTTTCTGATTAAATTTCTTTATATAATAAAAATCACTTAAATTAGAGTCCTGTAACATTTTTGAACTATTTATAATCCCTTGGGATACAAAACTAATAGCGGCGCTTTCTGCTGCTAAATAAACAGAAATTATAATGAATTTATCAATATTAAAATAAAAATTTAAAATCCATATTATACATAGAGAAGCTACTGTAAACATATAAGTGTATATCATATATAAATAGTAAGTTCTATTTTGACAAGATCGAGATAAAGCAATTTGATACTTATCAAATTGGTAGTCGTTTCGATATTTTATTATATGTTCTTTCTTTTTTGTATTGTTTGGCCCATGAATAAATAAAAAGATAATCTGATGATTACTCCACAAGAATTTCAAGATAATAGTAAATAAAACAGTTATTAATACTAAAAACTCATATAAAAATATTGTTGTGTAACTAAAATGAAGTTCTCTCATAAAAATGATTATAAAAAAACAATAAAAAAGAATTTTTGTTCCAAATGTAAACAACAATTTTTCTATGATAAGTAATTTAAAATTATTTTTTTGAGCTCTATACATCCACTGAGAAATATTCTCCATCTCTTCTGGATCATAATCATCATTATTAATATCTGTGATCAAAATCATCACAAAAAAATAGATAGTTGCGATATAAAAAGGATTTATATCTGAACGAAAATAATAAATTAGCTCGTAAACAAAAATTGGTGCTAATATCGAAACGAAAGTAAAGAATATATTTACGTTATACATAAAAGTTAGCAATAATTTTTTATCACCATCTGCTAACTTATTTAGAAAAGCCCCAAATAAAATCTCTATATTTGCAAATGCTTTTCTTTTTTTCATTAATCGTTTGAATTTGAAGTACTTCATCTTCATCAATTCCCTAATAATTTCACAATAGTTTTTATCAAGGTAAAGGCTGATACCAAACCAAATAGAATCGATACTATTAACATTATCTTCATCTTCATCTTAAATTTTTTTTCCATATAATACACCTTCCTACAATTATTGAAATTACACAAAAGTCGTCAACATTTGAAAGATAAATGTCAAACCATAAGTTATTGAAAATATAATTATACTTAGTTTCATTTTCAAGCCATTTGAAATGGAACTATCTAAATTAGATAAATATAGATAGATAAAACCCGTCAAAAACATTTGAGAACCTGGAGACCAACCCATCCATTGAATATCTTGTAAATTATCCAAACCAGCAATCGAAAAAATAGTCATATTTAATAAGATGGAAGTTATATTCGCAAAAATTATTAGTGAAAAAAAGTTGCTGAACTTTAGCTTTTTCTTAATGATGAAATTTGTAACGAAAGTCACAAATAGTGTTTCTATTACTACTACGGTAATACACGCAATCATTTGTATCAAAATTAAAAAAACAATGACAAAGGAATCAGTAAACAATTGGAAGTGCATTTGTATTTTGTTAAATTCTTCAATAACTTTAAACTGCTTAATTGTAAAAAATGAATTCGCAACAACTACTAGAACCAGTAGGAAAAAAGATAGTAAATTAACTACTCTTTTATTTTTTAATTTGAGCATTTTTATCTCCTTTATAATAAAAGAAGTTAACAGGTCAACCTCCTAAGATTGGACACTGTTTCTTATTTTCTCTATTTTTCTTAGTTTTTCATTATTTTATTGCTATTAGTAAAAAGGAGATTACAAATCTTTGAAATTTTTAATACACGAACAGCGGGCCATCACTTCTGCTCCATTCAGAAGTGATGGCCATCTTTTTGTAAAATTTAGTGAGTTTTTCACTTAATAACTTCATGGCTTGGTCGTATTTAGCATGCAGTGAGGGGGCTGAAAGAATATATCCTCTTTAGCCATTTCCCTTTCTATTTCGTCATAATACTTCTTATTTCAATTAACAAAGGTATAAATAACCCCTAGCTTTCGTGCAAAAAAATAGTATTATGTGACTCTAATGCAATACAAACGTATCATCTTGGACTTTGCCCTTAACTAAAATTTTAGTTAAGGGCAAAGTCCAAGATGATTAGGGGGCTATTTAGCCCCCCCTCACTATCTCTTTTTAAAGCGCGTTTGCTGCAGCTCTCTTACCCATTCTAGTTAATCCTAAAATCGTAGCACGATAACTCCAAACGGCTGCAGAAGCTGCAGCGCCAACTCCAGTTAGAGACATTAATAATGAAGCGTAAGAAATCCAATCCATAGCAGAAATAATTGCTGAGGCAGTACCTGCGCTACAGCCTATAAGGTTCATAATCATAACTTTTTTCATGTGAAATTCCTCCCTAAATATCTGTTTAATCCTTATATAATTAAAATTAAATTAATTAATATAAAAGGCTAAACATCCCAAATTCAAATTTAAAAATAAGTTGTTCCCCGGGTACTAGGAAATAATAGCACAGAAAATAAGTTTAGAAATATGAAGATTTGCATATTTTAAAAATTTAGTTTTACGGAATTAAAAAGTTTATATTAAAATAATTAATGTTTACTTAATATATATAAATATAATTTAAATCTGCTAAGTTAATGTTTATTTGGCACGCTCAATTTGAAAGGGGAAAGTATTATAAATTTTTCTATTCCAGTTGAATGAAAATTCATTTTATTTATATTCTTAATTTGATAAAAATAGAATATGACAACATTATCTGATAGCTAGTATCTAATTATATAGTTCTATTTATTTTTTGTTATAGTATTTAATTGCTATACAAATTAAAAATAAATTATTTTGAAAGGGGATAAATTATGTTACAAAATAAAGTCCATACCTCAAATAAGAAGAAAAAAGGGATCATTATTGGGGTTATTGTGTTGATTGCTATTGTTGCAGCTATTAACATTTTTGTCATGCAAAGTACGAAGAAAGGTGCAGCTAAGGTGGATGCTGTAAGTTTCGAGAAGGTAACAGAACGTAATCTTAACAATACGAAGTTAATTTCTGGACAAATAAAACCAGGAAATATCGAGAGCTTCTACTCAGATCCAACAAAGGGAAAAGTGAAAGATATTGAGGTGAAAGAAGGACAAGAGGTAGAAAAAGGAACGAAATTATTCTCTTATGATAACGAAGAAATTAATTTAAAGATGAAACAAGCGGAACTGGATCAAAAGATGGCTGATATGCGTTACGATCAAAATAAAAAGAAAATAGATTCATTAAAGAAAGAAGTTAAGAAAGCGAAGGATAGTGGAGCTGGGAAAGAAGTAACAGATCCAATGGAAGAACAAATAAGTGAATTAGAAATGCAACAAAAGACAACTGATCTTGAGAAAGAAAAAGGAAAGCTACAAAAGGAAGAGCTACAGAAAAAACAAAAAGAACTTACTATTTATAGTAACTTCGCTGGTGTTGTACAGAAGTTAGATAAAGATGCAGCACAAAGCTCATCGCAGGCATTAGGTGGACAAGGGAAAGCATTCTTACAAATTGCCTCTAAAGAACCATTTCAAATTCAAGGGACATTAACGGAACTTCAGAAGTCACAAATTCAAAAGGACCAACCATTTACTGTAACTGCGAAAGCAAATAGTAAGAAGAAATGGACAGGTAAAATTACGGAAGTAAGTGAATTCCCAACGAGCGCCGAAATGGCGCAAGCTGCTGGCGCGGGTGAAGCAACTCAAAATATGTCTCAATATACATATAAAGCAAGTCTTGATAGCCAAGATGGCTTATCTCCAGGTTATCACGTTTCTTTACAAGTAAACTTAGAGAATAAGAAGGTGATTGCTGTTCCAAGTAAGAGCATTGTAGAAAAAGACAAAGACACATTTGTTTACATCGAGGACAAAGGAAAGCTTCGTAAACAAAATGTGAAAAAAGGTGCCACTGATGGGGAATGGACAGAGATTATTGAAGGCGCAACAGTGGGGCAAAAGGTGGTTAAAAATCCTTCCGACAACGTATATGACGGAATGGAAGTGAAAGAGAAATGATTACGTTAAACAACATTTCTAAAACATATTATCAAGGTAAACTTGCAGTACCAATTTTACATGGTATTAGTTTAACGATTCAGAGCGGTGAGTTTGTTTCCATTATGGGGCCGTCTGGTTCTGGTAAGTCAACGCTTATGAATATTGTTGGTTGTTTAGATCGTCCGACAGAAGGCGAATATATGCTGAATGACGTGAATATCTTAACAGCAGACGAGTCAAAGCTTGCTTTAATTCGTAATGAATATATCGGCTTTGTGTTCCAGCATTTTAATTTACTGCCTCGTCTTTCTGCGGTGGGAAATGTTGAGCTTCCACTCGTATATGGTGGCGTAAAGAAAGCGGAGCGCCGCAGACGTGCGCTTGAAGCACTCGGTAAAGTAGGTTTAGCAGACCGCGTGCATCATTTACCGAATGAGTTATCAGGTGGACAGAAGCAGCGTGTAGCGATTGCAAGGGCAATTGCGAATAATCCAACGTTCATTATGGCCGATGAGCCGACGGGGGCGCTTGATACGAAGTCTGGTGAGCAAGTTATGGATATTTTCACAAAGCTAAATGCAGAAGGTACAACGATCGTTATGGTTACGCATGAAGAAGAGGTAGCAGCTTATTCATCTCGCCGCATTGTACTGCGAGATGGAAAAATTACAGAAGATAGTAGGTGTGCAATATGAGTTTACTCGATAGTATGAAAATTGCCCTATCTTCTATATTAGCTCATAAACTGCGTTCAGCACTCACGATGCTAGGTATTATTATCGGTGTTGGTTCTATTATTACCGTTGTTGCGATTGGGCAGGGCGGGGAAGCTATGCTGAAATCCCAATTTGCTGGTTCAGGTAATCAAACTGTTCAAATTCATTATAGTGCAGATATGAATGATCCTTTTGGTATGGAAATGGCTGAAGCACCAAAGATAACGGAAGAAGATATTTTTGAAATTAAAAAAATTCCGGAGATTGCACATGTTGTCACAACAAATTCAAGTATGGAACCACTTGATATCGAAGATAAGAAAGAGATGGTAAACGTTACTGGTCTAGATAGTGAGTACTTTGCAGTAAATAAAGTAAAGTTGTTAAAGGGACGTTCTTTACAGGAATCAGATGTAGATGAAGGTAATAATGTTGTCATGATTAGTAAACAAATGGAAGAAAAGGTATTTATAGATGCCAATGCAGTCGGTAAAATTATTGAAATGAAAGGTCAACCGATGCAAATTATTGGTGTATATAAAGCCGAGGGCGGATTCATGGGAATGGGACCATCAGAAGCACTTGTTCCCATTTCATTATGGCCGACACTGTATGGAAAAGATGAAATTCAAAATATTTCTGTTCAAGCAAAAAATGTAGATGATTTAGAGCAAGCAGGTAAAAAAGCTGCAGATGTATTAAACAGTCGCAAACCAAGTGATGCAACTGGTAAATACGAAGTTATGAATTTAAAAGAGATTCAAGAAGGTATTTCAAAAATGACAGGTATTATGACAATGATTATTGGTGGTATCGCTGGCATTTCATTAGTCGTTGGTGGCATTGGTGTTATGAACATCATGCTTGTATCCGTAACAGAGCGTACGCGTGAAATTGGGGTACGTAAAGCACTTGGTGCAACACGTAGTAAAATTTTATTACAATTTTTAATTGAAGCAGTTATGTTAACGCTTCTTGGCGGTTTAATTGGTATTGGTCTTGGATATGGCGGGGCATATATTGTTTCGACATTTGCGAAATGGCCACCGCTTGTTTCATGGGAAGTTGTTGTTGGAGGCGTATTATTCTCAATGACACTTGGTATTATTTTCGGATTAATCCCAGCAAATAAAGCTGCGAAATTAGATCCAATTGAAGCACTTCGCTACGAATAGTTTACTAGTGTAGTAGAGATAAATATCTCTACTACACATACATATTGTTCAAGTGAATTGTTTATACCATCCTTTAAGAGGATTATATAAATAGAAGGAGGCGCTATAATGGAAGCGAATATTAATACACAAGATGTAGGTGCGAAAAAGCCATCATTATTTGGAATGATTACATCTCCTGGAGTACAATTTGAAAGAATGAAAACAAACAAGAAAGTTTGGGGTATGTTCTTCTTCATAGCACTGTTACAAGGACTTATAGGTGGTTTAAGTGCGTATGTTATACATACCTCACCTGAGATGCTTAACATGAAAAAAGAGTTAGGTGAACTGGCTGGACAAAGTTCACTTACATCCGAAGTGATTTCTGGAATTGGATCAAGCTTTGCTAGTGCGATGGTTGGAACACTTTTCATAGCAGCTATTTATAAAATGTTTATGATGTTTTTGGGAAATGATACCCCTTATAAAACTTTATTGAATATTGTAGTTTATACAAATATTGTCCTTATTATTGGTGGACTTATTAATACAATTTTAAGTCTAATCTTTGGTACTGGAATGACTCAATATACGAGTTTAGGATTATTATTTACGGAAGGTACATTTGCATATGGAATTGGTAATACAATTGAAGTATTCTATGTATGGAATTTAGTCTTAATTTGGCTCGGATTACATATTACAGCTGGATTAAGCAAAGTGAAAGCATCGATTCCAATTATTATTCTATTCATTATTAAAGCGTTCTTCTTAGCCGCAATTATTGTATTAATAGCGAAGTTTTTACCAGGTATGCCAATGTAAATAAATTAAGTCATTATAAATAAGTTTAGTAAAAGATTTGCAACATTAATAGCCGGTTCCTTATCGTACAAGGTACCGGTTAATTTATGTCCGAAATGTGTCAAAACGTACAATTTTCTTTTTTTGATATGGTGACCCATGCCCATCAACTTAAGAATTTGCTTTACCCCCAAGTGTAAAAAAACGCCATCCTTTCCTATAAGTCTACAGAAAGAAAGCGTATTTTTTCATTTTAAGAGGTATTTTATTTTGTTAGCTTGATAGTGATGTGGCGGTACCCCCAAATGGTAATATTTGGATGTAACAACGGATGGATGATGGTATTTACTTTACCATTTATTCTGTTATATAATGGCGAGCACAGTTTAAACAATGCATTCACGAAATATATGTTTTATGTTTTATGTTTTATGTTTTATGTTTTATGTTTTATGTTTTATATCCAGTTCATTTATGGGCTATTTATACAATCGGATATTTTGTTAGTAAATAAAAAACTTTGTGCACTTGCACAAAGTTTTTTTCAGTATATTTGCAAACAAAAGTAAGCCCTTATTTTTGGAGAAGTGCGGCTACCATCACTAATGAAAATTATAAAGTTCTCCTCTAAAATATGAATTTAATCAAACTTTAAATTTTTTAATGCCTCCGCGAATGCGTTATTCAATGGTTCGTCTTCTTTTTTCTGTTGTTTCATATATTTTTGAACGTCGCGTTTATCAGCTTTGTTTCCAGATTCTTTTTTACGTCTTTCTTGGAATGTGGATAATTTCTCGCGATAGCCACATTTACATGCGAAAATTTGGCCTGCATCTTCCCCACGTAATTCTAGTTTCTTCTTACATTGCGGGCAACGGGCATTCGTTGTACGAGATACGTTTTTACGATGACCACATTCACGATCTTGGCAAACAAGCATTTTGCCTTTTTTACCGTTTACCTCAAGCATTGGTTTACCGCAGTCAGGACATGACTTTGTAGAAATGTTGTCATGTTTATATTTTTTGTCGCTTGCTTTAACTTCTGCAACGATTTCTTTAGTGTGCTGTTTCATTTCATTAATAAAGGCATCTTTTTTCAGCTTGCCTTTTGCAATTAGTTCAAGTTTTTGTTCCCACTCTGCTGTCGTAGCTGGTGAACGTAATTCTTCTGGAACTAATTCTAACAGTTGACGACCTTTTGATGTGATGTAAATATCCTTGCCACCACGTTTTTCGATTAAAAATGAATTAAATAATTTATCAATGATATCTGCACGTGTCGCTACAGTACCTAATCCACCAGTCGACTTTAATGTATCAGCAAGTTGTTTATTTTGCGTATCCATAAATTTTGTAGGATTCTCCATTGCTGATAGTAAAGTTGCCTCGTTAAATCTTGCAGGTGGCTTTGTTTGACCTGATGTTTGCATAATTAGCTTTATAGTTAATGTATCGCCCTTTTCAATGCGAGGTAGAAGTTGCTCTTTTACCTCATCAGTTGCATCATCGTCTTCAAAGCGATTTTCGTATACTTCCTTCCAGCCAGCATGTAAAATTGTTTTTCCACGTGCAATGAACGTTTCATTACCAACTTTGGTACGTAACGTTAGTTGCTCGTATTCGAATGCTGGGAATAAAACAGCTAAGAAACGTTTTACAACTAAATCATAAATTTTGCGTTCTTTATCTGTGAATGCTGAGAAGTTAACGTATCCTTCTGTTGGAATAATCGCATGATGATCGCTTACTTTACTATCATCAACAAATGATTTGTTAGGTTTGATAGGCTTTTGTAATACTTTATGTGCTAAAGAGCGGTATTCTCCTACACCACATGCCTTTAGACGCTCTGGAAGTGTTCCGACGATATCAGATGAAATGTAGCGTGAATCCGTACGAGGATACGTTAGCACTTTATGCTGTTCATACAACTTCTGCATAATGTTTAATGTTTCTTTAGCTGAGTAACCGAACTTTGTATTGGCATCACGTTGTAGCTCAGTTAAATCATAAAGACCAGGAGAGAATGACTTCTTCTGCTTTTTATCAATCTCCACGACAGTAGCATTTTGTTTATCTAAGCTCTTTACGATACTATCAATTTTTTCTTTGTTAAAGTTTCGATTATTCCCCTTAGTATCTTGCCAAGTTAGTTTGACTGAATCAGTTTGCGCTTCAATACCATAGTACACTTGTGGTTTGAAGTTTTTAATTTCATCTTCACGTGCAGCTATCATGGCTACAGTAGGCGTCTGAACACGCCCACAATTTAACTGTGCATTATATTTTGTCGTTAAAGCTCTAGTGGCATTTAGTCCGATGTACCAATCTGCTTCAGAACGAGCTACGGCAGCAAAATATAAGTTTTCGTATGCTTTACCAGGCTTTAAATTATTGAATCCATCTTTGATTGCCTTATCTGTTACGGATGAAATCCATAAACGTTTAATTGGTTTATTTACTTTAGATTTCGCAATAATCCAACGGGCCACTAGCTCACCTTCACGCCCCGCATCTGTTGCGATAATAATTTCGTTTACGTCATTACGATTTAACTGTGATTTAACGGAATTAAACTGTTTACCGGATTGTTTAATTACTGATAGTTTTAAACGATCGGGTAGCATTGGTAAATCTTCTAAATTCCATTTTTGATATTTCTTATCATACATTTCTGGATCAGCTAGGGTTACTAGATGTCCTAGTGCCCATGTCACGATATATTTATCGCCCTCTAAAAAGCCATTCCCTTTTTTATTACATTTCAGTACATTCGCAATATCACGAGCTACTGATGGTTTTTCTGCTAATACTAAGCTTTTTGCCATATCTTCATGCTCCTTCAATATCTTGTACTTATACTATAACACAGTTCGAATTCATGAAATATGGTGTGGATTTGAAATAAAGTCACGATGTTTGTAAGAAAGACGTGATGTTTTGAAGGAATTTATGACGTTTATAAAAAAGATGCGATGCTTCTTCTCTTCAATCAAAGAATTCTCAATGAGTTTTGATTAAACTTTTTAATAAAATTGAACGTTCATTTAAAGAGAAAAGGATTGATTTTAATTAAACGCAGAAGGCAGAATAATAAAAAAAGCATGGACCTGATTCCTTTGCCAAAAGGGTATGGACCATGCTTTTTTATGCAGATTCTACTTTATAAAACGGAATCTAAAACGGCTTTGATCTTACGAATAGCTTCTTTTTTAATTTTAATTCCATTTTCAGTTCCTAAATCTTGAATTTTCACTAAGGCATCAAAAGCTTCAACGGCTTTGAGATCACTCATTAATTCTTCTGGCACACCATCTATTTTTTCCCTATAGTAAACCCGATTAAACCAATTACAGCTGTAAATGAACTCTTTTCCGTCAACACATAGTTCGAATTCTTTATTATCGTAAGCTTGTGAAATATCATTTACAATATCCACAAACTCATCGATGCGTTCTGTCGGGATATGAAAAATTGATTTCTCTTCTGAAGTTGGTGAAAAATTAGCTTGAATAAGTTTAGCTTCTAAAAGTTTGAAGAAGCTCGAATATTTGCTGCCTTGACTTCTTTTTTGATATTCCGATACAAAAACTTTATCATTTTCGAAATAAACATAACAAAACCTAGAATATCCATCAATAAATTCTGCACTGTTATGATAAATGTGAAAATTTTTTCTGGCTGTAACTAAGGTATCAAGTCTACGGAATTTCATCTTCAATGGCTCGGGAAAAGCAGTCGCTTTTCCATCTACCAACATCGATCTCGCAGGCCCAGCATTAGAGCTTGAGGTAAATCGAGAATTTGAGCGATAAATAATGACTTTATCAAGAAGTAATTCAGTATCCGATTTAAGGCCTTGTTGTGTGAAAAATTTTGGTGTATCTCCAACTTTAAACATTTAATCACCATCCGATTCGTTTTGTTAATTAACAGAATGCGTTCTATTTATTATATTAAATAACAGAATGCATTCTGTAAATAGATAATTTGTTTTTTTGGAAAATAAAAAGCATATCTGTTTCTTACCGATTAAGGTACGAAGCAGATATGCTTTTTGTTAATAGATCATAAATAAACATAAAACACTGGTTTATCAATGTTTTCACAAAAAAAGATACCGTATTTTAATCAAACTTTATTTCAAATCCACATATGGATAAGTATTAGTTCTATTTTGAGGTCATTATTGTCATTGCTTGTTTAAGTATTTCTACTTCCTGTTTTAAACGTTTATTTTCCTTTTGAATAGCACTAAATTCTTTAAAAGAAATAGCCGATTCATCAGCATATAGTTTTATCCAAGAATAGATTGCGGTGGGTGACACTTTATATTCCTTACCCAGTTCAGTTGTTGCCCTTCCTTCAAGATGTAATTGAACAATTTTCTTTTTAAAACTTTCGCCATATTTCTTACTAGACATAAAAAATCTCCTTCAAAAAATGTTTATTAATATTGTAGCATCACCTTTTTATGATGACTATAGTCGGTCGATTAAATTAGTGAATTTCTTAGTTAATTAACTAAGAGGTGAGCTTATGGAGATATCAAAAGCTTTTGGTACCGTGTTGAGAAAACACAGAAAACTAGCTGGTCTTTCCCAAGAACAATTGGCGTTACAATGCGACCTAGATAGAACTTTTATT
The DNA here is from genome assembly GCF_042136375.2 of Bacillus altaicus. Taxonomy (NCBI): domain Bacteria; kingdom Bacillati; phylum Bacillota; class Bacilli; order Caryophanales; family Bacillaceae; genus Bacillus; species Bacillus altaicus. The sequence goes on from NZ_CM143394.1 coordinate 5,009,715, forward strand.
GGATTACTAGAACGTGGGCAAAGACAGCCTAGCATTAATACGATATTTATTATTTGTGGGGTACTAAAAATAACGCCTCATGAATTGATTAAAGAAGTTGAAGACTTATACGTTACTTAAAGGATTTATTTCACAAAACACAGGAGAAATTTAAAAGCGAATATACTATACAAAGACATACCTAGATTAAGAGAACCTATGCTAGTTGAGTAAGGTTCTCTTAGTTATAAGTGAAATATATTTTTTATGTTTCCACTTTATTGGCAAACTATAAGTCTAAGTCTTCGATAAGTGTATTTTTTGTCTTCGTTATTGTTACTACATTATCAATTTTATTGTCAGTATTAAGCTCTAGCATAACCTTATTAGGCTGTTCTTTAAACATATCCTGAAATAGCTGTTCCACTGTAGCAGATCTAGTTTTTCCAGTTGTAATTAAGTTTATTAAATCAAGCTCTTTAATACTTGATAAATTTGCCCATTGAAAAAGAACATTTTGATAGATTTCGTTATTGTCCTTAAGATTAGCAATCTCAGCCTTAAGTTCGATGATTTCTTGTGTCATCTTAGCTTCTTTTTCTTTGAGTTGCTTGTAGCGAGTAGATATTTTTCGATAGCCATACTCATTTACCTTCAGTTGATTAATAATTTTCTTTTTAGTAGCTGGAGTGTCTTGTGATAATCTGTTTATAACATCATTTGTTGAAATAATTTCAATGTATTGTTTATTATTTTCTATTAAAGCGCTTCTCTTTTTATTGATCTCATCAACTAACAATTTTCCTTGGCGACCAGGTTTTCTCCAAAAATCTTCACTCAGTTTAAAATCTAATACTCCTTTGTTATATTTTTCTAGTGCATAAAGGAATATTTCTTTATAACGTATAATTTGAACATTTTCCTGAGTTTTTAAGAAATCATCAATAATCTTTAGAAGAATATCTTTAGGATATATTTTAGGCTTACGCCCTCGACTTTTCATATATTTCAAACCTTTCCTTTAGTTTTGCTAATTGGTATAATGCATCTTTTACTTTCTTAGAACTTTCAATTAATTGATAATTGAATTGCGAATTTTTTTCATCATATACATCATTTTTATGATGTATGAGACCGGTTTTATGAAGTGCTAATAATTTATCGATGCATAATTTAAGAACAGACTCTTGATTAACAAGGATGTTTTGTAGTTTATCATAATGTTTTTGGTAATCATCTAAGGTTATTCTCCAATGCTTACAGAGATAGTGTTCATCTACAGGACAATCTTGTAAGGGATCTGTACAATAACCGATTTCTAATGGAATTTTAACAACTTCAGAAACTTCCGTAGTGGTATTCATCGCATTTTTGAAAATAATTTCTTTGAAAAATTCGTTTGAAAGGTCACCTAAATGTCTTTTTTGATTCGCTAATAATTTTATTAGGTCTGAATCAACCCAATATTCCAAGTGGTTATGATAAGCCATTTGAGAATAAATAGAATTGTGTCCCCCTAATCTAGCAATCTCACTGGGATGATAACCTTGCAACATTAAATTCAAAAATGCAAAATGGCGAGTATCATTTGGTCTTATTTTCCTATAAATATTGTAAGGTGATTGGATATGTGGCTCCAAGCTGTTCTCTAATAATTTGAGGCCATACTTCCCACAAACAATTTCACTATAAAATTTGTTTAATAAATTCTTGAAATTTGTGTAATTAAAGATTTCTGGTTTTATATTTCGAACTGTACTAGACGTTTGCAATAATGTTTTAGACGGTTTAACAGAATATATTTTTTGTTGATATAATTTGATTGAATTGGCAATTTTATCCGAAATCAAAATTTTGTCGTAAGCGATTTTACGATTCCTTAGATTTTTGCTTCGAGGTAAAGATAAAAAACATCCTTCTTTATTAAAATTTAAACAATCAAATTTCAAATTACAAAATTCGTTAATACGTATTGGGATAATGTTTGTTAAATTCCACCATAAATAAATTGGATAGTAGTCCAAATATTCTTTATCAATTTCCTCATTTGAAAAGTATACTTCAACTATTAAAGAAAATTTAAGAACATCTTGGCTTGATGGTAATTTTCTTATTGCTGTTGATTTCTGTATTTGATAGTATCTTAAAATTAGTTCCAGATACTCTTCTGGCACTATCAGATCTTGGCAAAAATCTAGAAATTCTAATAGAAAAGATGCTTTAGTTTGTAGAGAATTATGTTTAAGCTCTTTAGAAAAATAGTTAAGTTCAAATTCATCTATTGCTTCTAGATTAAATCCTTTACTTAGGATCAGTGCATCCTTTGCTCTTCTTGTTTTCCTTGTCAAATGCTGAAAGCTGTTACCATCCTCTAAAAGTAAAATAAACCAAGATTTTAATAGCAAGATAAATTGGTCAGCATCAAACTTCTTTGATGAAAAAGAATCGAAGCTAAAGTCTACAAAATATGTTTGTGAAAAATATTCATCATAAATATTCCATCTGTTATTGGATGCTTCGGCTGTAAGATTTACACCCGTGCCTTTAAGACTGTTTATCCTATCTTGTAAAGTGCCACGGAGACTCTCATTATAATGAGTTGAGGTAGACGAAAAATCCAAACTATGATTATTCTCCATATTAATTGCCTCCAATTGTTAGATTTTCATTTATACTATCTAAGCTGCGTATGTTATTTAAGAAATCTGAGTAGTCCTTGCCTAAAAATGAGCTTAGTACATTTTCTCCAAATTGTTTTTTAGCAGTACTTATTAAAGAAAGGTTTTTGTATAATAAATTAGCTAATCTAACCCTTTCGCCTTTATAAGAAATGTTTTGAATCTGTTCTAATTTAGGTATCAAATTATTTAGGTTGTAAACAGTCTTTGTTAGTACATAGAAATGTGGGATTGCAAATGGACAACTGTTACATTTTCTATCTAAATATAAACAATCACCAAGAATACATTGCCAAAAAGATTCTTTGGCCGGCAATTGATTCATATTTATTAAATCCAATACTTCTCTCTGTTGTTCTTGCGATAAACTCTTAACGAACTCGTATAATGGTTTCTTTTGTTCTTCAATTGCATTTAACATTATGGAGAAATTTTCAATTTTATATATGTCTCCAAAAACTGTGGCTAACAGATTTTTTTCATTGTTTTCCATAAAATTATTTTGAGATTCACCAATAACAATTTGTTTTAAATAATCGTAGGTATAACCAAAATAGCCTTTATCGAATAATTGCTTACTAATTTTATTTAGATGTTCTTCATTTACATGGACATATCTGTTGGTAGTGTCTAAAGAATCATGATTTCTAATGAATTTAGTAATCTCCAAAGGATTACGATTTGTTTTTTGTTTTAGGATTGAATTCACAAAGGTTATAAATGTACTGTTAGCCATTAGCGATTTAAATTTAAAATTATTTATAGGAAAATTCCCGAAAAATTTATCATGCATGCTAATAGTCAATTCGTTTGAATTACCTAAATCAATTAAGTTATTTCTTTTTGAATTTATCAATTGAGCCTTAAGTTCACATAAAACGATGGCATTAGCTACAGGTACAATCATATCTTCAGAAATAAAGAAAAAAGCCTTTTTACCATTTTTGTTATGATAAACATTCATTAAGTTTGATTTTAACTCCCAGATGATTTTTGTAGCTTCCTCTAAGGTTAAATTGTGATTTTCAAATGATTTATAATCCTGCACAGGGATAGACAAGGGGATACGAGGTATCTTTTCAATAAAATCAGTACTTCTCCATCCGTTATTTAAATGAAGCATTACGTATAACCAAATTGATTCATAATTCCCCTTTGTCCCATCCATTGATTTTGCTTTATATTCAGAAATAGCATTTTCTTTATGGAATTTACTGTCTTTAACATAGTCCAGTAGTGTTAAAAACTCATTAGTCGAATAGATTTTCTTATTGTGTTTAGAGTTTGCTAAACGCTCTTTTTTTTCCACATGGGGGTTATTAAGTTTTGAAACCAAGTACTTACAATTGGTAAATTTTGAAAACAAGTGATTAAAGAAACTATATAAAGATTCTTTGTAAGCACCTGGAACTTTATTGTTTAAAAATACGAAATTAATCTCATTAGAAGTCATGTCCATAATTTCTTTTGAAATTAATGTCGACTGTAGTAATTCTGTTATTTTAATAAATCGAACAAAAAGTTTCTTGATCGTTTTAATATTTCCGTTTGAACTTAATAATTTTTTTGAAACAAAATTATGCCATGCCTTTTCTGTACCTTTAACTAAATTTTGAAAATGCAAACCTAATTCTTTGACTGCTTTCAAAAAGATTTTATCTGGGAGGGTAGTGTACTCCAATTCATTTTTATATTGTTCAATTAAATTGGGGGATTTTAATGATTTTAAATAATCATCAATAACTTTCTTAGGATATACAATTCTAAGTTTTTTTAGCCGACCGAACCTCAAATGAGATGGTATTTGAAACTTTTCTCTATTTTTATTTAATACAAGGCTGGGGACTTTAGTAATTGCTTCATCATAAGTATAGTTTAAGTTTAATAAATTATTTTGCTCTTCATATAACTTTTTTAAAAGATTAGAACAATCTTCTAGCAAATAATAATTAAGATTCTCGTACTCCAACTTTAAGATACGAAAGTTTTCTTTATTTTCATCAAACTGTTTTCTTGAATAGTCTAATTGGATTATTAAATCTTTTTCGGAAATTATGGTTTTAATTTTGTCATTTATAGAGGGCGTTGAATAGTTTGTTATTTCCTCTATAATTTGTACGATTTTTTCATCTTCTAAATGCCCAAGTACTTGAAGTGAGCTCTTTATTTCTGAGATGATGTTTGGATCATATTTTATAACATCAATAGGATCCGTAATAGTAGTTGATTGATTAGTTTCTATAGGTGAAACATGTTTTTTGATTTTCTCAGTAATCAGTGCATTCTTTTCCTTCTCTAAATATTCAAGCATCCGGAATGAACTCTCTGCTCGTGGGATAATAGTTGAATCCTGTTGTATATCATTAATAGATTCCAAAACATTGGTCGTTTGATTATTAATAGTAATTTGCCGTTGTTTGTCATTTATTCTTGCAAGAATGGCATCGATTTTGTCTTTCGGAAAAGCTACATGAGATTTATAGAATTTTTTAAATTTCACTTCAATCGGTAATTCTTCAGAAATAACGGGAATGTTAAAATTTGAGCAAATTCTGTAGAACTTACTTATTTTATATCCTAGTAAATATTCTACTTCACTAATTAAATAATAATTCGAATCGTAGTAGTTATATAAATCCGTCCTCCTTTTAACAAAATCATCAATCTCATCCTTGGGCCAATAATTTTGACCTAATGGAGAAATTTTTATAGGAGGGATCCTAAGTTTAGCCATATATCTATTAATATTACTTGGTATATCAAGCAATTCCATTAATTGTCTAGAAGTATAATATTCAGTTAAAACATTATTAGTTTCAGCTAGATCGCGATATTGTTTCTTTAGATCGAGAAATTGTTCCTTATCATAGAAAATAACGGCACTCGCAAACTTATATACGTTATCAATAGGCCTTGTATGGATAGGGGTTAATTTACGAATAAGTTTTTTAGAATATCCTAAGACTTTTATTTGACCACCAGTTATTTTGGTTTCAAGGTTATGTTCATAATTTTTATCTATAATATTTTTCAAGGAATCTATACTTGATTTGTCATAATAATTAATTTCATATTTCCCGTTTGAAGTTAATGCAATGTCATATTCTTGAATTACCTTTTTGAACTTTTTAGTATTTGTATAGCCTAAATGTTCTTTAGCATCCTTTTCGCAGATAGTATGAGTTAAAATTTTTCTGGATTTTAACTTTCCCTCCACTTCGACTTTATCATAAAAGGCGAGCACCCCAGCGTACTCATTAATTCTATCGATATGTTCTGCCTTAACCTTTTGAAGTACTATCCTATCATTTTTTTTAAATCCTAGTTCCTGCACTTGCTGAGTGCTCAAACGATTGGCTTTATTAAATGAATACCTTTTTTTAACTAAGTCAATAAAGGATTTTATATCTGATTCCTTATAATACTTGAAAGAGCTATATCCTCTTTTTACTTCTTTAATATCGCAATCATTTAATGCTTGTTGAAGTTGGTGGTGGGTTTTAAAACCCACTAATTCCATTATTTGCGAAAGTGATAATAATTCACAACTACAGTTTTTAGATGCTAAATATGCATTTACTTCTAATTTGTCATAGAAATAAGAGACTCCAGTAAAAGTCCTATATCTATCGAAAAGCTCAGTATGTTCGCTCTTAAGAATATCTCTATCGTGTTGAGTGCATCCTAACGTGATAAGTTCTTTAGGAGTATATTTATTTAAGCAATTGTCTTTATATCGTTTTTCAAGAACATTCCGTAAATTGTTTATAATATTGGTATCATAAACAATTTCTCTAGAATTATTAATACTTACTTTTTGTATTAAGGCTTCTTTAAGAAATAATCTAGTTTGATATATTGATAAGTTAAGGAGAGTTGAAACCTCTTTTAATGTCATATGATTAGGCAAATCTTACACTTCCTTTAGTAAGTCAAAATTATTGATTGCTAAATTCATAGAACTAAGTAATGTGTTTTCATCTACATAACTTAATGCAGACTGTAAGCTTCTATCACCTCTAGCTAATGCAATTTGGGTAGGAGTTAGGCCCAAATCTATTAGTATGTTCGTGAAAACACCTCTGCCAATATGCGTAGACCATTTATTGTTTGTTAACAGTATATAATCTTCGACTTGATTTTTTGCTAGTAAGTCATTTAAAAACTGTTGTTTAATCTTATCAATTTTCGCTGAATATCTTTTGCCCCTTAAAGCTTTAAAGTTCCTCGCTGAGATAAAAAGTGCTTCGGAAGTTCCTTTAGTTAATTTAGTTAGTATTTTTAGGTGTTTTTCATACAGGGGCTTTATAATTTCAGGACAAATACATATTTGATCTCTTGGATATTTAACTTGAATATCAGCCTTGTTTATTGCATCTGCAAATAAGATGTTTTGATTGTCTCTAATCTCAATTATTAGATTACTATTAGCCCACTTTAAACTAGAGCATTTTAAGTTAATGACCTCAGAACGTCTTAATCCTCCAAAGAATTGTAAAGCTATACCTAATGCCATTAATGGTTCAATACGCTTTGCTGTCATAATAAAATCTATAATTAGTCTATTTCTATTTTTACCAAAGTCTTTAATAACATTATTTTGAATGGAATTTCTTATTGGTAAAATAATATCTAGATCATTAGTGTTTTCAAAAACATTAACCTCAATATTCCGGCTTTTCCGACCACAATAAACAGTCTGGTAATTCACACTAAAGACCTGGTTAATTATGTTTTCTGATTTTAACCAATGGAAAAGTTTGTTTAGATACTGTATCTCAGTTTTTACATATTCACTCTTTAATTCCCCTGCTCTACTTTTTAATGATAAATAGGAGATATAATCCGCTCCATGTTGAAGAGTTAAACTGCTTAGTCCCCCTATAATTAATTCAGGATAACTATCTTTATTTTCATATAAATAATTTAAAAATCTTGTTATTGCATAAGCTACATTTCTTTGACTATTAATAGACTTTCCTTTATTTTTATATTCTCTTTTTATAAAATTTGAAAGAGGTGAAGGAAATATTAGATAATTATTTTCTTTAATTCCGATACCAATACTACTGAATATTTCTCCGTTTCTTGAAGTTTCATCAAATTCCCTTACAACAAATCTCATAGTTTCCTCCCCTAAGTTCTATTACTATACTTGTTTATTTTTTATACCCAAAATAAAAATGTACATGGGTGAAATTATTATTGATATCATTACTATTAAAAGGATATATTAAATTTCAACCTAAAAACAGTATACATGTTCAAACACCTACTGTAGCCATGATTGCAAGCCGTGAAGATGAAATCAAACATTTCAAAGCTCAAACTTACTATGGTATCGAAGCTCAAACAGCTGAGAGATTAAAGCTAACTTGGCAAGATACAAAAGGAAATAGCCGTAGCTTTAATAAAGAAAAAACTGATGCAATCGTGAACAAAATTAGTAAACAAAATGCTACTGTTGTAGACATTGATAAAAAACAAAAGAAATCGTTCGCTCCTGGTCTTTACGATTTAACTGAGCTACAACGTGATGCGAATAAAATATTTGGTTACTCTGCGAAAGAAACATTAAACATTATGCAAAAATTATATGAACAGCATAAAGTTTTAACGTACCCTCGTACAGATTCACGCTATATTTCATCTGATATTGTCGGAACACTTCCAGAGCGTCTGAAGGCTTGTGGAGTTGGAGAATACCGTCCTTTAGCACATAAAGTATTGCAGAAACCTGTAAAATCTAATAAATCATTTGTTGATGATAGTAAAGTAAGCGATCATCACGCAATTATTCCAACAGAGAGCTATGTAAACTTCTCAGCTTTCACAGATAAAGAACGTAAAATTTATGACTTAGTTGTAAAACGTTTCTTGGCTGTTTTATTCCCGGCCTTTGAATATGAACAACTAACATTGCGCACGAAAATTGGTGATGAAACGTTCATCGCACGCGGAAAAACGATTTTACATGCTGGTTGGAAAGAGGTTTATGAAAATCGATTTGAAGATGATGATACAAGCGATGATGTAAAAGAACAAATCTTACCTCGCATCGAAAAAGGCAATACATTAAACGTAAAACTAATTGTCCAAACATCAGGTCAAACGAAAGCACCTGCACGTTTTAATGAAGCAACATTACTTTCAGCGATGGAAAACCCAACAAAATACATGGATACGCAAAACAAACAACTTGCTGACACGTTAAAGTCAACTGGTGGATTAGGTACTGTAGCTACACGAGCTGATATTATCGACAAGTTATTCAATTCGTTCTTACTTGAAAAACGTGGTAAAGATATTCATATTACTTCAAAAGGCCGTCAGTTACTTGATTTAGTGCCAGACGAACTGAAATCTCCTACACTAACTGGTGAATGGGAGCAAAAGTTAGAAGCTATCGCTAAAGGAAAATTAAAGAAAGAAGTATTCATTTCAGAAATGAAGAACTATACAAAAGAAATTGTTGCTGAAATTAAATCGAGTGATAAGAAATATAAACACGACAACATTTCAACGAAGTCTTGTCCAGACTGTGGTAAACCAATGTTAGAAGTAAACGGTAAAAAAGGTAAAATGCTTGTATGCCAAGATCGCGAATGTGGTCACCGTAAAAATGTATCCCGCACTACAAATGCACGCTGTCCTCAGTGTAAAAAGAAACTAGAACTTGGTGGTGAAGGAGCAGGCCAAATTTTCGCATGTAAATGTGGCTATCGTGAGAAACTTTCTACATTCCAAGAGAGACGTAAAAAAGAATCCGGCAGCAAAGCTGATAAACGCGACGTTCAAAAATATATGAAACAGCAGAACAAAGAAGAAGAACCATTAAACAATCCATTCGCAGAAGCATTAAAGAAATTAAAATTTGATTAAACAAAAAGGTTCCTACCACTATCGGTAGGAACCTTTTATTTTTAATGAATAATTTTACTTCCTTTTGCGTTCTCAACAAACTTTTCACTTGATTTGTTAATTGGTGTTTTCAGTAATAATGCAGCCACAACCATTATTACTACGAAAGCACTTAACACAAGTAAATCTCTAGTTACTATATCCCAAAGCATTCCACCTACTGTTTCACGAATTGCACTAATAGCATATGTGAATGGCAAGAACGGATAAATCGCTTGGAAGAATGGTGGTGTCATTTGAATTGGGAACGTACCGCCCGATCCTGCTACTTGTAGTACAAGTAAAATAATCGCCATCGATTTCCCAACGTTTCCGAAAATAGAAACGAGTGAGTACACGATACAAACAAATACTCCCCCAATAAATAAACTAAATAACACAAACCAGAACTTATCGACTACGTACGTACCGAGTAAGAATATATCTCCCATTGATACGATAAACGCTTGTGAAAGACCTATCGTTAAGAATGTTAATAAACGTCCGAAGTAAACTTCATGGCTCTTATAATTCGCGCCCTCTTCGTGTACTTCTACCGTTAATAATGAAACCATTAATAATGCGCCTACCCATAATGCAAGCACTGTATAGAATGGTGACATTGCTGAACCGTAGTTCGGCATTGCAAATAATTTATTCTCTTTTAAATTTACTGGATTTGCAAAGTAGTCACTTTGCTTTTCAACATCGTTTTTCAATAAGCGTATGATGTCTTTTATATCCTCTTCAGATTCAAAATCACGAATTTTATCTGCTAATTCTTTAATCTTTTTCTCAGTCTCCGGCATTTCAGCTTTAATGTCTGCAATTTTCTTTTGACCATCTACTAAGCCTTTTGATGAGTCTTCAAGTAATTTTTTCACATCTGGAAGCTTCTTATCTGCCTCGCCTAAAATTTGAGATGTATTTTTAGACATCTCTTTTGTACGAGCAATTGCTGTGTTAAAGTTTGGAACAATTTCTGAATCATATGTTGCTAAGAAATCTCCTAATTGAGCTGAAGCATTTTTAGTTGCTTCATTAATACTTTCTACAACCTCTTTTGTAGGCTTCTGTCCATTGTTAATTAGTGTAGTTGCCTTATTCGTTGCATCTATACCTTTTTGAACAGTATTTTGTGCTTTATTCAATTTTGCAATTCCATTATTAAGGTTTTTGCCACTATTTACATCTGCTAATACCTTATTTGTGCTTTCTAGAACCGGAATCGCATCACCAATTAGATTCTTAGTAGCTTGTAATTGACCATTTAAATCGTTTAAAGCTACTTTTGTGCTATCTAATCCATTAACACCTCTATTATTTACGTCTGCTATAACACCTTCAAAATTATTTTTTGCCTTATCATATTCATTTTTCACAGTATCGTATGCTTCATTTGCATCAGCTTTAGCTTGATCAACTGTGCTAACTGCTTTTTTATAATCCGCTACAAATGTTTCATTGTAATCTTTTTCAGTTTGATCAATTAATCCATTTGCTGCATCTAGTTTTTGATTTGCTACATCTGTTACATCTTTCTTTACTTCTTGTCCTGTACCAATAACATTTACAATATCTTTAATACCGTTGTTTGCATTTTCCATACCGCTTTTAAGCTTAGTTAAGCGATCCACTCGCCCTTGGAAAAAGCTTTGACCAAAATCAGTCGTAGCCGATTTTTGAAGTTCAGTAAATACATTAATAAGGTATGCAACACTATCTGTACGACCTTGAAGATTTTCAGAAACCGCATTAAGATCTTGCTTTGCCTTTTCTGGATCAAACTGTCCATTTTGCAATCCATTCACAACACTTTTTCCATATGCTGTTCCTGCACGTGCTGAGTTTAAAACATTATTCACCGTTTGATTAATATTTCTTGCAATATTTTTATAACCTTCATCATTTAACTTTGAAAGATCTGGACGTGCTGGAAACTCAGGTAATCCCTTCATACCAGAAAGGTCTATCCCTGGATTCATTAAAAAGTTCGTAAACGTATTTGCTTTGTCCATTACATCTTTAGCCGTTGTTAAATGATTTCGTATCGTCCCAGGTGCATTTTGCAATGTTTGATCGTTGTTTGCAAAGAACTTATCTAAATTCCCTAACGCTTCCTGCCCATCATTAATAACACTTTCTACAACTGGCAACTCTTTTTGTGCTACTTTCACAACATCTTCTGCCCGAGTCGCATCATCTAATGCCTTATCCACAAGTGTATTCATTTCTGGGAACTGTGCTTCTAACTTAAATACGAGATCCTTGATCTTCTCGATACTCGGTAAGTTAGTTTCTAAATCGATTCCAAGGTCATTGAAGATTTTAAAAATCTCACCGTTTGCTGTTTTAACAAAGTTTTTACTAACCTCTTCTGTAAGACCCGATGCACCTTTAGCTGTAATTTTCGGTGCAATCGCATTTACTTTTTCATTTACATAGTAATCAAGTTCTGGTTTCTGTGGGTTTTCATTCAAGACTGTTGCAATCTTTTCAGAAAAATCTTTTGGAATAGTAATACTTGCGGAATAATCTCCACGCTCTACTCCATAAATTGCTTGCTTTTCATCGACAAACTTCCATCCAAAATTTTTGTCCTTCTTAAGTGAATCTACAATTTCTTTCCCGATGTTAATATCTTTCCCTCTTAAATTTGATCCAACATCTTGGTTAGAAACTGCAATCTGGATTCCTTTCGTATTTCCGTAAGGATCCCAAGAGGCTTCAATGTTAAACCACGCATATAACGATGGTAGAATCATCAAACCTAATACAATAACAATTGCAGCCCAATGTTTGGCTACATTCCGTAAATCTGTCTTATAAATACGCCAAATCTGTTTCATATAAGCAATCACCTAATTATATATTTTTCTTTCTTTAGAAAATGATACATACATTTTGCAATTATATCACTTTCTACATCGTGGATTAAATGAAAACATACTATTTTTCCCATTAAATATTTCACTTACTTCATTATATAACGAAGTAAAAAAAGTATGCATACAAAATGACCAAATTAGTTTTACATTCAATAATAACAAATATATAGGAAATGTCATAAAAAATACAAGTGTTTTCTCTTGGGAATACTTGTATTCACAAAAAAACCTCCCAGCTTTTCATTATCTGTGAGGTTTTCTTCTATTATATATCTAATTGTACTTCTACACCGAAATGATCAGAAATTACATTTCGATTTGTTCCATTAAAAATGACTTTTGAAGAAGTAACTGTTTTACTTTGATTGCTTAATATTAGGTCGATTCGTAAGTTTTGTTTATTTTCATCCCAACCAGCAATTTCACCTTGGACAGTTGTTCCTTCATCCTTCTCTATCGCTAGTTCATATGTGTCATATAAACCTTTTTGCATCGTATACTCATAACCCTCTCCTTCCAAACGAGCATTGTTATTAAAATCACCCATTAAGAAGGAAAGTTCATTGCTATTTACACGCTCCATTAAACGATCAACTTGGTCTTTGAATGATTCTTCTTCATCATTCCACCAACCGAGATGGCAAGAATAAAACGTTATATTCTTATCATTATAAACAATTGTTGCACTTACAATTTTGCGTGTTTTCCAATACGTTGTATCCTTATTTTCTGAGACAAAGAACGTATCTTCCCTTACAATGTTGTGCTTTGTTATAATTGCTAATCCTTCTTCGTACACATCATATCCAATATGAGAGAAATCCCAAATAATATTGTATTCTTTTACATTTAATGCTCTTAACTCTTCTAGCAGTAAAAGTCCAAAATTATCTTTTTTCTTGTTACCGCATACATTTTCAGCTTGTATAGACTGACTTACTTCTTGCAATGCGATCACATCATAATCTTCTTCTTGAATTGCTTTAGCAAGATACTTTATTTTTTCAATTTGATTCTCTTCTTGCCAAGAGTGACAATTTAAAGTTAGCAATTTCATATTATTACGCACCTAACATATCTTGAATATCTGACTTTAATACGTCAGCTTTCGGGCCATATACTGCTTGTACACCTTTATCTTTTACAATAAGTCCTAAAGCACCATTTTGTTTCCATTTTGCTTCTGGTGCAACAACATCTAAATCTTTTACTGTTACACGTAAACGTGTCATACAAGCATCTACGTCAGCAATATTATCTTTTCCGCCCAATAAATCAATAACTTTTGTTGCTAATGAACCGTCTTGTACATTTCCTGTTCCTTCTGATGACTCATCTTCATTATCAATATAGTTACCTGCACGCCCTGGTGTTGGTAAATTGAATTTTTTAATTAAGAAATTGAATAACGTAAAGTTAAGACCGAAGAACACTAATGAAACAATGACAAAGTTAATTAGGTCTCTTGTTAATCCTGCATTGACCATCATTGGTGTACGTGTAATTAACTCAATAAATCCGAATGCATGAACACGCAGATCAATTAAATCTGCTAATGCGAATGCAAGTCCTGTTGTAATTGCATACACAACATATAATACTGGCGCAATAAACATGAACATGAATTCAATTGGTTCTGTTACACCTGTTAAGAATACTGCTAATGCAGCTGATAAGAACATTGGTTTATATTTTGCACGTTTTTCCTTATCAACATTACGGAACATCGCAAATGCAATCCCCATTAACGCTGCTGTTGAGCCGATAACTTGTCCAGCTTTGAAACGAGCTGGTACAACGTTATTTAATAAATCGTTATATGCTTTCGTATCTCCATTTGCTAATAAGTTATTTAAATCTGTAATCCATGCAAGCCATAATGGATCTTGTCCTGCTACAATTTGTCCAACCTTTGAGCCAGTTAACATCGTATATGTTCCGCCTAGCTCTGTGTAGTTCATCGGAATCGTTAACATATGATGTAATCCAAACGGTAATAATAAACGTTCTAACGTTCCGTATACAAACGGTGCAATAACCGGTGCACTGTCTTTAGATGCTGCAATCCAGCGACCGAATTCATTTAATCCACTTTGGATAAATGGCCATACAAGTGATAATACAATCGCTGTGACTGTAGACCATACAATTACAACGAATGGTACGAATCGTTTTCCATTAAAGAATGCTAATGCCTGTGGCAGTTTATTATAATTGTAGTATTTGTTATATAAAGTAGCTCCTAAGAAACCTGTGATAATCCCTACGAAAACTCCCATGTTTAATGCTGGTGCACCAAGTACAGAAGTGAAATAATCTTTTACAAGTAAATCACCTGCTAATGATGAAGAAACTGTCGCTTTTGAATCCGCTAACATTTGGGCATTTACGCCAAAGATAGCTCCTGTAATTCTGTTTGTTAAGACGAATGCTAATAGTGCTGCAAATGCACCACCTGCGCGATCCTTCGCCCAAGATCCCCCAATTGCTACTGCGAATAAAATGTGTAGGTTTGTAATAATTGCCCAACCGATGTCTTCCATTACTCGAGCAATTGTATGAACTGCGTTAATATCCCCAGCAGACATCCCAATTAACTTACCGATCGAAATCATTAAGCCCGCTGCCGGCATTACAGCTACAACAACTAATAATGCCTTCCCGAACTTTTGCCAAAAATCAAAAGACGTAATTTTCATCTGTTCTTCCTCCCCTTTATTTATAACAACATAATGATTTAAATTATAATTTCTGTTTCTCTTATGAAAACGATTCCTTCTTTTTTGTTACGCAACCGTTTTCATAAATCTATTTTAATAAAAGCGTTTTCACATTGCAATAGAAATTTATTTTTTTTAATAAAAAAAGATGCTCAAAGAGCATCCTTTTTTATTATGCAATGCGATAAACCCTTGTTTCATAAGGTTTTAACGTGATTGTAGTTAATTGATCATGATCGGCAACTTTATAGTTATTTAAAAGCAAACGTTTGCGTTCTAGTGCAAATTTCTCCTCATTATACACTGCTCCCTCTTTCGAGATATTACTAATAACAATGATTTTTTCATCGTTTAATGTACGAGTATATGCGTAAATTTGCGGATTATCTTCTAAAAGTAAATCATACGTACCATAATTTAATACATCATTCTCTTTTTTCAAGGCAATCATTTTTTTATAGAAATTGAAAATAGATCCCTCTTCATTTTTCTGCTTTTCAACATTAATTTCTTCATAATTCGGATTCATGCCAAACCAAGGTGTTCCCGTTGTAAAGCCAGCATTACTTTCAGTATTCCACTGCATAGGTGTACGTGAATTATCGCGGCAAGAAGCCCATATAATTTCCATCATATCTTGATGAGATACTCCTTCTGCAATTTTCTCACGATATAAATTTTTAACTGCTACATCATCATAATCTTCAATATTTGGGAACTGAACATTTGTCATACCAATTTCTTGTCCTTGATAAATAAACGGTGTGCCGTGCATAAAGAAATACATCGCACCTAAAGCCGTTGCACTTTCACGCCAATATTCTTTATCATTTCCCCAAGTAGACACAATACGTGGCTTATCATGATTTTCAATGTATAAAGCATTCCATCCCTTATTTTCTAAACCTTTTTGCCACTTTGTTAATACTTTTTTCAACTCAACAACGTCAAGATCTTTCTTCTTTTCTGCATCCCATAAGCTTAAATGCTCAAACTGGAATACCATATTGAATTTACCGTTCTCTTCTCCAACCCAAAGATCAGCATCTTCAACTTTCACACCATTTGCTTCTCCAACAGTCATAATATCGTATTTAGCAAATGTATTTTCTTTTAATTCTTCTAGTAATGGCTGAATACCATCTACATTCATATGTTTGTCAAAAGAAGGCACATACTTTAACCCTTTTGGGTTTGGCATATCCTGTAAACCATCTTCTTTTTTTATGTGGCTAATCGCATCGACGCGGAAACCATCAATACCTTTATCAAGCCACCAATTAACAGTATCATATAAAACTTCACGAACTTCTTTATTCTCCCAGTTTAAATCTGGTTGTTTACGCGAGAATAAATGTAAATAATATTGCTCTGTCACTTCATCATATTCCCATGCAGAACCATTAAAGATACTTTCCCAATTGTTTGGTTCCGCGCCGTCTTTACCATCATGCCAAATATACCAATCACGCTTCGGATTGTCTTTAGAAGAACGTGATTCAATAAACCACGGATGTTCATCACTTGTATGATTAATAACTAAATCAATAATAAGCTTCATATCACGCTTATGAACTTCATCTAGTAATGCATCAAAGTCTTCCATCGTACCAAATTCATCCATAATATCTTGATAGTCACTAATATCATAACCATTATCGTCATTAGGTGATTTATACATTGGACAAATCCAAATTACATCTATACCTAAATCTTTTAAATAATCCAGTTTTGCAATAATACCTTGTAAATCTCCAATACCATCACCATTTGAATCCATAAAGCTACGTGGATAAATTTGATAAGCGACAGCTTCTTTCCACCATGTCTTATTCATACTAATTCTCTCCTTTTGCATCCCATCGGATTTTTTATGCAAACGTTTTCGTAACACTATCATAACAAAATATGAATAGTTTGCAACTGTTTTCATTGAACTCTATGTAGTTTCCTTATTCTTATGCCTTATTTATTTCTCACAAAGATAAAGTGAAACTTTAATCGTTAAGGAGGTGTCCATTCCCCGCTGATTATTAGCCCTTACCAATCGAGCTTTACGAGCAGCCCTATCTTCTTTGCTTCAGCCGGATTGTCTTACTGCTCGCAAATAACGGGATAAATCTAACCCTTCTCTTCTTCTCGTCCATGCGTGTTAAATACACTCTTCATATACTAATACAAGCTCATATTATTTCAGAAAGGAGATATAAATTGAAACAAACAAAATTAACTGGTCGTATCGTCGTTCCCTCGGATCCTGGGTATGACATAGCCCGAATAAATTTAAATTTAAGCATTCCAAAATTTCCTTGTATTATTGTTTTTTGTCAAAATAAAAATGATGTGTGTAACGCCTTAAAATGGGCACGTGAGCGTCATATACCATTTCGCTTAAGAAGTGGACGTCATAGCTACGAAAATTTCTCTCTTTTAAATGGCGGACTTATTATTGATGTGAGTGAAATGAAGCAAATTACGGTTAGTACAGAGAAATTAACAGCAACAATTGAAGCTGGTGCAAATCTTGGAACTGTTTATAAAGAACTTTGGAAATATAGTGTTACAATACCAGCTGGCACAAGTGCAAGTGTCGGAATTGTGGGGTTAACACTCGGCGGTGGCATTGGCATGCTTTCACGCTTATTTGGACTAACATGTGATCAATTAGTAGAAGTCGAAATGGTACAAGCGTGCGGAAAATTTGGTGCAAAAATCATTCGTGCAAATGAACAAGAAAACCCTAACCTATTTTGGGCATGCCGTGGCGGTGGTGGTGGAAATTTCGGAATTGTTACTTCCTTAACCTTTCGAGTCCACCCTATTAAAAACGTATCAATTTTCTCACTTACATGGGAATGGAAAGACTTTATTGCTGCATTTCAAGCTTGGCAAAACTGGGCACCTTATATAGATGAACGTCTCACTTCATCAATTGAATTATTCTCTAAACAACGAAATAAAATCGAGGTGAAAGGTGAATTTGTCGGCTCTCCTTCTGAACTCTATCATCTATTATCTCCTCTTCTTGAAACTGGTAATCCTTCTCTCTTTATAGATGAAGTCCCGTATATAAAGGCTGTTCAATTCTTTAATAGCGGCAATATTCCTGAAAAATTCAAACGTTCTGGTTCCTACGTATATAAACCTATCCCTCTTAAAGGTATTCAAATCTTACAATATTTTCTTTCTCATGCACCAAATAAAGATGCGAGTATTTGGCACCAATCACTCGTAGGTGCTGTAGAAAACATTTCGCCTAATGAAACAGCTTATTTCCACCGCAAGGCAATTATTGCTCAAGAATATATTACTTCTTGGAAATGCAACGATGAAGAAAATCGAAATATACGCTGGGTTAAAGATTTACGGGAAAGCTTAGATCCTTACACACTGGGAGACTATGTCAATTGGCCCGATATCGACATAAAAAATTGGCAAACTAGTTATTATGGCTCTAATTTTCAAAGGTTGCGTAAAGTGAAGACAGCATATGACCCTTGTAATGTTTTTCGTTTTCAACAAAGCATTCCTCCTTTCCATACGTAAAAAGGAAGAACAGAATTCTGTTCTTCCTTTTTACATTGAAAATCGTTCAATGGTTTGTTTCAAGTCCGCTGCTTGCTTCTCTAAATCCTTTAATAATTGATCGATTACTACCATATTTTTAGATTGTTGCAACGTCACACGTGCCACTTCTTGTGAACCAGCTGATGTTTCCTCAGCAATTGCTGCTACAGCCTTCGTCTGTGCTCCTGTTTGATGAATGTGACTCACTTGTTCGTTCATATAGCTACTAATTTGCTTAGTTGCATCAGCAACTTCCATAATACTCGATGACATTTCTTTTAAAATTAATTCTGTAGCTTCTCCGCGTTTCGCCTCTTCTTTAGCTGTTTTCACTTGCTCCGTCATTTTCAATGCGACTTGTTGCACTTCCTCTTGCATATTTCGTAATAACTGCGATATATTTCTTGCAGAATGATCGCTTTCATCAGCAAGTTTACGTACTTCTTCAGCTACAACTGCAAAGCCCCTTCCATGCTCTCCAGCACGAGCTGCCTCAATAGAAGCATTTAATGCTAATAAATTCGTTTGACTAGCAATCTCACTCACAACAGAAACAATATGTTCTACTTGTTTCATTCGTTCTTCTAACTTCTGTACATTTTGCATCGAATCTTCATTCTCTTTTGCCAATGTTTGAATGCCTTGAATTAAAGAAGTAAAGACACGTGTACTTTGTCCTAAAGCTTGAACCATTTCTAAAGACAACTCGTCGGACTGTTTTGCTTTTTCTTCTACTTCACTCGCAATAGAGGTTGTTGTATCGACAGTTGAAACAATCGCCTGAATGGAAGCTGCTGATTGCTCGGCGCCAGAAGAAATCTCTGCAAGAGTTTCAGACACACCGCGTGCTTGCTTTGTCGCTTCCCCTGTTTGTCTTCTAATTTGCTGAACTTGATTATTTGTATACGAAAATGTAGTATCAATATTTTTTACCATACCTCTTAAGTTCTCGAGCATCATATTAAATGCAACACTTAAAGATTTAATCTCATCATCCGTTTTTGGTAACGGGACATCTTCACGAATATCGCCATCGGCCGCCTTCCTTGCAGCCTCTTCCAATTTTCGAAGTGGTTTAATTAAAAAGATTGCTGCTCCATACGCTAAAATTCCAGACCATACTACACCTAATAACATAACGATAATATTATAGACAGTTTGACTTACATAACTTTGAAAATAATCGTATATCACGTAAATAAAAAATATGCTTGTTGAATATGTAATAAAAGCTAAAACTGTAGTAAATAGCATAAGTTGTGTACGTAAACCAAAGGAAAAAGTTTTCCTTTCTTTTCCCATCTTTTCTTCCCCCTTTTTATAAGCAATATATGTACTGCCTATATATTATTATCCATATTTTCGTTATAGAAAGATATAGGGATTTTTAAAATCATTATTTCCTTGAATATCAAATCCCCTGAAAAAAATAAAGGATTCTGACAATTTATGACTAATAACAGAAATACGGGGCAACATTTGTAAATATATTTTTGACTGGGGGTTTTGTATGATTCAAGTTCGAAATCTAGTAAAATCATTCGGCTCACTTGATGTTTTAAAAGGAATTGATTTAGAAGTAAAAGAAAAAGAAGTTGTTGTTTTAATCGGTGCCAGTGGTTCCGGCAAAAGTACATTACTTCGCTGTCTTAACTTTTTAGAAATGTACGATGAAGGTGAAATTCACTTACAAGGTGAGCGAATTGATCCAAAGCATTCAAATTTAAACAAAGTCCGTGAAAATGTCGGTATGGTTTTTCAGCACTTTAACCTCTTTCCTCATATGACCTCACTAGAAAACATCATAGAAGCACCTATTCACGTAAAAAAATTGGAGACAGCAAATGCAAAGGAGATTGGAAATCAACTCCTACAAAAAGTCGGCCTACAAGATAAAGCAGATGTAACTCCCCACCTTCTTTCCGGTGGTCAAAAACAACGAATTGCGATTGCACGAGCTCTTGCCATGAACCCTAAAATTATGCTATTTGATGAGCCTACCTCAGCTTTAGACCCTGAACTTGTTGGAGAAGTGTTGCAAGTTATGAAAGAACTTGCTGAAGAAGGAATGACAATGGTCATTGTTACTCATGAAATGAATTTTGCAAGAGATGTAGCTGACCGCGTTATCTTTATGGATGACGGGAAAATTGTAGAGGATGCTTCACCAGCGCAATTTTTTTCCGCTCCATCGCATGAACGGGCAAAGCAATTCTTACGCAACGTTTTATAATATAACTTCTGTTTCAAACATAAAGAAATGCATTCATACGGGGCACAACTAATTGTCCAAATAAAATATCTCCATAACATATTGAAAACAATCCGTATGATCAATATATAGGAGGGGTTTTATGAAAAGAAAACTATTAACCATTGTTGCGAGTATTACATTATGCACATCCTTCATACTAGGAGCCTGTAGTAAGGAAAGCTCTACCACTTCATCTAATGGTGAAAAAGAATTTCGTTATGCGATGAGTGGTTTATACAAACCTTTTAACTATAAAGAAAATGACGGGAAACTTGTCGGTTTTGATGTAGAAATAGGTGAAGCTCTCGGGAAAAAGATGGGAATGAAACCTGTTCCTGTTACAAATCCTTGGGAAACATTGATTCAAGGTCTACAATCAAAAAAATATGATGTGATATTAGGAAGTATGGCTATTACAGAAGAGCGATTAAAAGCCGTGAATTTCTCAAATCCATATTATCGCTCTGGTGCACAAATTTTTGTAGCTAAAAAGAATACATCTATCTCTTCTCCAGAGGACTTGAAAGGTAAAAAAATAGGTGTTGTAAAAGCAAGTACTTTCAAAACCCTTGTTGCAAAACATACAGATCAAATTACAGAATATGATAGTGATATTACTGCACTTATGGACTTAGAACCAGGACGTGTAGACGCAGTTATTACTGATCAAATGGTTGGTCTTCGTATGATTAAAGAAGGTAAATCCAATATAAAAGAAGCTGGAAAACCGTTAAACCTTGATGAAATGGGAATTGCTATTCATAAAGACAATAAAGACATGGTCGAAAAGGTAAATAAAGCGCTAGATGAAATCATTAAAGACGGCACGTATGAAAAGATTAGTAAGAAATGGTTTGGGCGTAATATTCTTGGAGACGAGGCAAAAACAAAGTAAGTTGGCTATTCAAAGATTTCATAAATCATGCCCCACTTTTTATGTGGGGCATTTCATTCCTACTAAAATCCATACAATATGAGGTGACACATATGTTTGAAATTTTTATCTCTACCTATCCCACACTGTTAAAGGCTACTATTGTCACATTACAATTAACATTAACATCCCTATTACTCGGTTCACTAATTGGATTACTAGTCGCTTTCTTTCGAATCTCTAACAATAAGGTTTTAAATAGTATTGCTCATGTATACATCGCCATTATTCGTGGTACACCTTTAATTGTTCAAATTGCTATTCTCTATTTTGGGATTACATCTGTTGTTGTTTTTACCCCTTTTTGGGCAGGAGCAATCGCTTTAGCCATTCATAACGGTGCATATATTACTGAAATTTTTCGCGGATCAATTCAATCCGTTGACCGGGGACAATTAGAAGCCGCTCGCTCTTTAGGGATGCCTTACCCTTTAGCGATGCGCCGGATTATATTACCACAAGCATTTCGTCTGTCTCTTCCCCCTCTAGGGAACCAATTTATTATTGGATTAAAAGATTCTTCACTTGTCGCTTATGTAGGATTGTCCGAATTATGGGGATCAGGTTTATCCATCGCTGCAGGTAACTTCCAACAATTAGATACATATATAATCGTTGGTTTATATTATCTCGTACTTGTTCTTCTATTTACTTATTTTGTTAGTCTTCTAGAAAAAAGACTACAACGGAAAGAAAATAACTCTGTCCACGTCAAGACGAAGAACAAGAAAGAAGTTTCTTTATAACAAAAAGCAAGCTCTAAGAGAGCTTGCTTTTTCATCGTAAAATATATCTATTATTGATTTGCTTTTTTTATAGTCTCTTTTTCCTCTATATGTTCCTCACGATATGAAATATTATGAGGATCCAATCCATTTCCTAAAGAGCCATAGAAATGCTCCCTATGCGGATCAACTAATTCACTTCCGTGATAATACACACGTGGTGTATTCCAAAGTGCTGCCAATGCTTTTGTCATCGGCATTTCGTGATAGCGTTCCGGCCACATTTCTTTAATTTTATCTTTTACTAATGGATAGTATTTAGAACTCATAGCAGGAAACAGATGATGTTCTGTATGATATGAGAAATTGAAATGTAAAACGTCTACCCAGCGCGGCACTGTTACTGATAAACAGTTTGCTAAAGGATCATTTACTGGAACAATAGGATTTAAGCGGTGATTTGTTGCGATATACGCCATTACAATAAAGTTAGCAATTAACAACGGAATCACGTATGCAAAGAACCACTTTGTAGGTCCCATAATAAACAATAAACTAATCCAAACTGTCCAGGGCAAAAGAAGTTGAAGCCATACAGATTTTTGATTGGATGACTTAAATTCTTTTATAAAATGAAAGAACATTCGAGTCGAATGTAACGTAAATTGAATTGTTAGTGACAGAAAACTAAAGAATGAACGTACATGAAGAGGCATGCGATATACCCAACTCAAAAACTTACTCTTTTTCAGTTTCTCAAATGTCGGCCATGCATCTGGATCATTCTCTTCATGCTGTGTGTGAACATGATGCGTTGCATTATGCCACTTTCTCCAAAGTTTTGGGCCAGTTGATAATGGCATAAATGCTATCGCACCTAAAAAATCACGAAGCCATGCCTTTCTTACAACTGTTCCATGTAAAATTTCATGTCCTAAAAACCCAAGTGAAGCAAAACATAATCCAAGAACAATTGCAATTCCTAGATTTGCCCACACATTCAATTCAAATACACCGATCGTTATTAAACCAGCCAATGCCACAAGTAAATAAGCCAGTCCACCAAATAAACGATTAGGAACTGGTTTAAATGCTTTTTTCGGCAAATGTGGTGATACACGCGCTGCATACCACCCAAACGTATGAAGCTCCTTCATCCTTTTGCCCCTTTCTTATGCCGCGCCCTGCGCAACTTGCATATATTAATTCTTGCTTCCAGATTGATTTTACTACGTGATCCAAAAAGCATTTATCATAAGGAAAATATACTCACTCTATCGTCACTTATTTTTCCGCTTTTATTATCAATGAAAAACATTTCTCTTTTTACTCTCTATCAACCTTTCCACATGATGAATCATAACAATAGAATTTCTATATTGTCAACAACTTTTATGACCTAGTAATAAAAGTTGGTTATATTTTTATAATTATACTTTATTTCACTAAAGAAAAAGCATAGATTTCATAAGGCTTTATCCGCTATATATACACATCCACTTAAACAACACAGACTCTATCTCATTCAAGAACTCTCTATGTAATCAACAAATGGAATCACTTGAATTTAGCTTTATATAAACCCTACTTCTTCATACTGCCCCAATAAAATAATTATATTAAAATAATTTTATCTTTCGTTTAATAAAAATAGAACGCTACGAAAACAACATACATGAATTCCATATAATATGGAAATATTAAAAGGGAAATTGTTCTAATTTAGGAGGTTTTCAAAATGACAGATGACACATTTCCGCAGTTACCATCATCCTATTGGATTGAATCTACTCAATTTCCTACTTTTCCTCATTTATCCGAAAATATAAAGACAGAAGTTGCCGTTATCGGTGCTGGTATTACAGGCATTACCACCGCCTATTTACTCGCTAAAGAAGGAATGAAAGTCGTTTTAATTGATTCTGGTTCTGTTTTAAATGGAACAACTGGGCATACAACCGCAAAAGTAACAGCTCAACATGATCTCATTTATGATGAATTAATAAACAATTTTGGTGTTGAAAAAGCTCAACTTTACTACGAATCAAATAGTAAAGCTCTACAATTCATAAATGAGACTGTGCAAACATATAAAATCGACTGTAATTTCACAAATGAAGATTCGTATTTATATACAACTACCAATAGTGGCCTGCGAAATTTAACGAAAGAATATGAAGCCTATCAAAAATTAAATATACCTTGTGACTATGTTCAATCTCTGTCGATTCCTATTCCCGTACAATCTGCACTTGTGATGAAAAATCAAGCGCAATTCCATCCCCTCCTTTATTTAAAAACACTTTTAGAAAAGTTTGTGGAAATGGGCGGAATGGTTTATGAGCAAACAACAGCTATTGATGTGGAAAAAGGAGATTATCCACAAGTAATTACAAAGGGTGACCATCGCATCACTTGTAAATATATTGTCTCTTGTTCACATTTTCCTTTTTATGATGCTAATAGCTTTTTCTTTACGCGAATGTACGCAGAACGCTCCTATGCTCTTGCAATAAAAGCAAAAACAGATTATCCAGGGGGCATGTATTTAAGTATCGATGATCCAAAACGCTCCATACGTTATACGACAAGCAATGGAGAAAAGCTAATATTGATTGGCGGAGAGAGTCATAAAACAGGACAAGGAATTAATACGATGCTTCATTATGATGCACTATATTCCTTTGCTGAATCTACTTTTGGAGTAGATGAAATTCCTTATAGATGGTCTGCACAAGACTTAATTACTTTAGATAAACTCCCTTATATCGGACATATTAACGAAAGGAATCCAAATATATTTGTGGCAACAGGATATCGTAAATGGGGTATGACGACTGGAACTGCAGCAGCTCATTTACTGAAGGACTCCATTCTAAAAGTCCACAGTCCATATAAAGAACTGTTTGCACCATCACGTTTTCATGCAAATCCGGATATAAAAACATTTCTCTCACAAAACATTGACGTTGCGAAACATTTAATTGAGGGGAAAATTGAAACCGCATTACGTAAGCCAGAAGATCTTGAAGTTGGCGAAGGATCTGTTGTACATGTCAACGGTAAACGAGCAGGTGCTTATAAAGATAAAGAAGGAAAATTACATATCGTCGATACAACTTGCACACACCTTGGCTGTGAAGTTGAATGGAATAACGGTGATTGTACGTGGGATTGCCCTTGTCACGGTTCCCGTTTTTCAATTGATGGGGATGTTATGGAAGGTCCAGCAGATCAACCATTAAAGCGAGTTGATAACGAATAATTACAGATTCAGCGTGAATTTTCATTTACTCCCTTTTGTAAGACTAATCGTCACTAGCACCGTTTTCTTTATTCCTAAAACACAAAAAGAGCACAAACTCACTTGTGCTCTTTTTCATATACTTCAAACAACATATTTCGAAATAATGTATTCAAACTCTCAATATCAATCCCTAATCTCTTTTCCATCCCTTTCACATATTGCTGATAGTAATTAATTTGTTCTTCTAAAAATCGATTCAACACCTCAATTTTCAATCCAACGTCCAATTCAGTACCTGCTTTTTTCTTTATTAACAACTTTTCAATTTCATTCAATACACTAGGCTCTACTGATAGTTCCATAATTAACCGGTCAAATTCTACTGGGGGCAATGTCCCTTTCTCTTCTAACCATTTACAAGCTAAAATAGGACGTAATACGTAAAAGTACTTTTTCAACTTTACATTTTCACCTTGTAAAAATTCACGATAGTTTTTTGAAGCCATATGTAAGTAATGATATATCGTTGATTTCGGATTAAAATCCTTTTCACTCATTTGCTGAAGCTGCTCTGGAAAGTTAGAGTTTTTCGAATAAAAAATTGGTGATCGAATCCACTCAAGTAAAGCTGGATTTGACTTCGCGAATAGTTGCAATGCCTTTTTAATATCCCAGCCACTTATATCTAAATCATCACTAATTGGGTATTCAATTACATCACGTTTATCATGAATTGATAAATACCACTCTACAGGACGTATATAAACAAACCTAACATCATAATCACTATCTTTCGATGGAAATCCCCACGCCCGGCTCCCTGATTCTACAGCAAATAAAATTTTCACATCATTCTCTTTTTCAATTCTTTCTAGTTCTAATTCAATTTTCTCTCTCATTTCATATCCTCCCCATTTTTTGATCATTTCCCTGGAAATTCGACAAATATAAGACTAATTTTACCAGATACTAAAATAGCTGTCAGAAAATTCCCGACAGCCTAACAAAACATCTATTTTTTCTTTTCAATTACAGTAACTGCAATTCGTTCAATCTCTTTTTGGATTTCTTCTCTATATGCATCGACTTTTGAAAAATCCATAGCGGCAATATAAATTCGTTCTAATTTATCACGAACTGATTTTGCCTTTGCTAAGAAAGACATCGCCTCATTCATTTTTGTTTTATACTGAATTGAAACGTCGCGAATTTCCGTAGCATATTTTTCATCTGTCCCTGGTGCAACAATGAGATCATACATATCGATAATCTCATCCCCCTCACGGCTTGGGAAGTATTCATGCGGTGCTGTGCTATCAAAAATTGCAAATCCTAATTCCCTTACAATAATCATATCGAGACTATTTGGATCAAATCCACAATGATACACTTCTACTTCAAACCCTTTTTCTTCTGCTGCCTTTGCTAATTTTTTAAGCATTGTTGATTTTCCAGAACCTGGGCGACCTTTTATAAAATAGCGATGCGGAAGCCCTTCTGTCAAATTAGGAACGAAATCAACTGCTCCCTTCGGTGTAGCAGCCCCTAAGAAACGATGTTTCACAATTGATTTCTTCCCGCCTTTATCTGCAAATAATTTCTGTATAAGCTGATCTGTTAATTCGTTTGCTTTATTAAAATCAATATTATTAATATATATTTTCTCCCACTCATCATGTATAACTAGCGCCTCTTTAAAACACCCGTAAGCTGCTTGAAAGGCTTTGCTTGCTTCTGAAACAAATCGTTCAATCTCTATTTTCTGCTTTCTTAATTTATCTGAGTCCCAAGCAACACCTAAATTTATATACTCTTCAACAACTCCAGGCATTTTCGGCTCAATAACGTGCGGTGATGTACCGTCAACAATCCCTACTTTTAATTTTGGAATAATCACACCATCAACTGATTTATTGTCAGAAGAACAATGTAAAAATTCAATATTATACCCTTTATCGACCCATTCACGCCCTATTGCCTTTATTAAAGAAGACTTTCCTGTACCTGGACCGCCTTTTAAAATAAACAACCTATCTAGTCCTTTTAAACTCTCTTCATACAAGCTATAAAATCCTCTAGCTGTATTTCCACCGGCATAATAATTCAATACATTCCCTGTCACTGCACTCACTCCTTCGCAGCATTCTACTTACATAAGCTACAATATGCGAAAACCTTTATTTGGGTGAATACCTATTTTGTATTGCACTAAAAAAGCAAAGATCACTTTTGACCTTTGCTTTTATATTTTTTATTTAAGTTAAGAAAGAATTGTTCCACCCTTGGACGTACCCAAGCTAAATAATCTTTGTCTTTCTTCTTTGTACAAGCTATCTCTTCTCCATCTACCATTCCGACAAGTTCTAGCTCTAACAGTTGCCTCGTGAATGTTAGCATATTTACTTCTTCGGCCGGATACTCTTCTTTTAATTTCTCCTCAATTTCTCCCAATGAAAAACCGTCACGCATCATTGCTAGTGCATCAATCCAAAGTGGCGGCATTTCATATGTTTCTCCTGTAATTGTATCTTTTACAATATAATTTAATCTCTCTTTTCGAAATTGAATTGTGTGTAAACATACAGTTGAATTCAATGTTAATTCCATCATACCACCCCTTTCATCATATCCGCATAGAAAAAAGGATGCGCGTGCACCCCTACTTTTCTTTTCATAACACTACCTAACCGTTACATGAGCTAAAAGCTCTATGTCGATATTTTCCTCCATTATAAACGAAGTGTTTTATAAAAAAAACCCTTCTTTAAACATTTTATAAAATGTTTATATTTACACAACAAGAACACTTTTCTGAAAAGTAATTTCGTCTAATGTACTACACTGTTGGTAAATAAATTTCCACTTTCGTTCCTATCCCCATACTACTTTCAATCGCGATACTCCCTTGATGTTCTTCAATAATTTTATATGTAATCATTAATCCAAGACCTGTACCATTCTCTTTTGTTGTATAAAAAGCTTTTCCGATCTTTTCTATTTTCTCATTTTCTATCCCAAGACCTTGATCTTCAACAGAAATACACAAGTTCTCTCCAGATTTTTCATATGCCAGAATCTGAATATTCCCGCCTCCTGGCATCGATTCAATTCCATTTTTGATGATGTTTAACAACACTTGTTTTAATTGCTTATCATCACCACTTATAACGGGTAAATTTCCATCTACTTGCAAATTAAATTTCACTTTATATTGAGTCGCATAGCTTTCCATTAACTGTACAACATATAAAAGGATTTCCCCTATATTACACCATTCATAATTTGTTGGTTTCGGTTTTCCTAATAACATCAATTCACTAACAAACTCATTAATTCTTTCAATTTCTTGCAGCATAATCTCATAGCTCATCGTATCTTCAAGATTTCTTTCTTTTTGAATCTGTGTAAATCCTTTTAAAGCTGTTAATGGATTTCGAATTTCATGAGCAATTGTTGTAGACATAGTCCCAATAACCGCTAAATTTTCTGTCTCTTTCATACTGTTCATCATCTCAACAACTGTCCTTACATAAGATTGAAATCTCTTTAATAAAGAATGCGAAATGATGAAAAAGAATATACATAATACAAGCGGAATCACAACTTTTACATCTTGTAATATCAAAGTAAAAAATACATATTTTCCAATTACACTACAGGAAACGAAATAAAAATATTTTCTATTCACGAAAATCGGTGCAAATAAAATTAAAAATATTTCAACCATATTTCCATTTTCAAAAACACGATCACTGTGTAAATAAATCATTAAGTTATTAATAAGATCAATAAGCATGTACCCAATTAAAAATAAGTATTTTACAAAATATACATAACCTTGTTTTTGAAGATATATTGAAATAGGAAATAAAGATATTACTAATATATATACACCTATTCCCATACCACCTTCTGGCCACCCTACCCTTGCTTCATTAATATTCATAGCGGGATAAACGAAATAATAGATACCGTCATATAAAAAGAATATAATATAGAATAATAATATAAATACTTTTAAAGCTTCTCTTTCTTCATAAATCAAGCTCGTGTATTTGTTCATATAAAAACTCCTCTTGATCAATACCAAAAAACATTTCAAGTGTTATCTCTTTAAATTATAATTATGAAATTGCTTTCAGGGCAACATGTAACCTTCTCATACTATAAAAGGAAGGAGATACAGCTCCTTCCTTTTCAGTCATAATTTATATCCATCTTGCCCTATCATTTAGCAATCCATCTGTAAAATTATTATGTCCTACTACAAAATCCTTCATATATAAATTTAAATATTCCCCATACTTACTTTCAGTATTTAATAATAATTCTTCTACATAATAAGCACCTTGTCCAAAAGTATCTAACAGTAAACTACATAAGCCAGCATAAATCCCACATCCTACTTGGAAGTACGTCGCATTTGTTTTATATTTTTGAAAAACTTGGCTACTATTCATTACATTATACATGTATGTCTCGTTATGTTCATAAACGAGTAACACACCGACTAAATCTTCTCCTATAATATCATCTTCTGCTGGATTAAATACTTTACGATTCCAATTCCATAAATCTTCCACTTTATCTAAGTTCTGTCTAATTAAGTTTGTTGTATACTCATTGATCCGATAAAGAAAACCCACTTCCATATTAAAAGATTTCCCCAAAATTAAAACTTCTTCATGCGGCATTAAGCAACCATAAAATTCTTTTTCACCTAACTTTACTTTATACTCTGAAGCATATACATCCTCATAAAAGTAAAGTGGACGATGATGACTCATATACATAGGATAACTCCATATCGCTTCATCAAGAAAACGTTCTACTGCCCATGATGCATAAAGTGTATGAGGTTTTATTAGCCCTTTATCACCCAAAAACGAATTATCATGTTCTACAATATAGCATGCTCGCGGCTTTTCATTTGGACGTTCTTTCATAAGTTCAACAACCATCCATTGAACAACACCCGGATTCATACCTGAGCCTATAATCGCTCTTGTATTTGTAAATGTTTCTTTCTCCTTCTCAAACCTCGTATACCTTTCCGTAAGCTGAAAACCAAGTAAACTATCGTCCTGATCTACCGCCTCATTTTCCAAAGCCGAATTAATGTAACAAATGCCAAGGTCATTACAACAACTCAGTACCCTAATCGTATCTGCCCCTGAAACATCAATAACAACCTTCGTTCTTTTTTCTTTTAAATGTTGTTTAAATTTGACTACATCTTGAAGGTTTATTTCATATAAAAAAAATTGCTCTTTCAGATTTGGAAACAACTCATCATAATAACTTTTATCTTTTTGTTTTATATCCACCAAATGGAAGTTCATATTTTTTATCACTTCATAAATTGGATCTTTTTCATTTACTACCGCTTGATTCAAAATTGCTAACACTGCTTTTGCTGCTCCACCAGCACTGCCAAGCAATGTAATCGAAAACGAATTTGGAAACTGCTCCACAAACAAAACCCCTTTAATAAAGTAGTTGAGCAGCACTTCCTCAAAAGTGAGTTGAATACACCAAAAGGTAGCTCGTACATCTTTTTTATAATTTAGTACAAGATTACCTCTGTATAAGTAAAACAGTAACATACTTATATATTCAATTCACTTTCCCCCTCATATCCAAATAGCGGTAAACAAATAGGCTCGACCTTTTCTTCCGCATATATAAAAGAAAAAGCCAGCCCTTTAAACTAGCCTACGGACAATGGACAGATTTCACATGTTGAATATTCACATGCATTTTTGCATCACGTGCTTTTAATATTTCAATATGTCCGTCATCAATTTTCGCCATCTTTCCGATTTTGTTAGATTCTTCACCTAAATCAAACACCATAATTTTCCCAGACATTTTAATAAGCTGTTCTTCGAACGTTCTAGCTAAAGTAACATTTAATGGATTTACGGGGAGTTCATTTTTATTGAGGGAATAAGGTACTTGGTTCTCTTTATAGGGAATTAACCATTTCAAATGCTTTAAAGATATATATACTGTTTTGTAAACAGGGCTATAAAAAACAATATAATCGTTCATAACACTTGTAACATAACCATGTATTGGAGCATTTCCTGCCACATAAATTTCTGTAAAAATCCCTTTAGAGGTGCTTAATACTTTTCTCAAAGAAATTGAAGGGGACTCCCTCTTAATTACAGAATCCACATCTGGTTTCAATATTTCTTCATCATACTCTCTTAAAAATCTATAATATTGGATATGGTATAAAGATATATATACATAGTCTTGTCCATTGTAAAGAACAACAATATCATTCCCTACATCAATTAATACACCTTTAAATCTTTTTTCACCGATTAATTTAACGTATATATTTTCTCCAATGTTCTTGTTTAACTCATTCATCTATATCCTCCTTTCTATGAAATCACAATTTTCCTGTCATTCATTTCTAAAAAATAATCAGGGGCAATGTTCTGTCTTTTAATAGTAAGAAATCCTTTTTCATATACCGCGGAATAATTGCAGCGAAATAAGAAATTGTTCTTCACTTTCAATCATAATGCCCCTCTTATTTATTAAACATTATTCTTCTTCATTCTTTTTATATTTAACTACTTGATTTACGCTTTTAATATGAAAATTAATCACGTAAATGACTTCTTCACCGTTTACTAGTGTAATACATCCGTCATGCACTTCACTTAATAAACCTTCCACACTCTCTGGTCCGCCACGATTAATCTTTACCCACTTATACTTCAAGTCACTTAATACATCTAAAAAAGTATCTTCATCAGAATAGAAACATGAACCATAGTAATCGTCACATTTTGTTTCTTTCACTTTCTTGACTAGACTCTTCACATGTTTCAGCTGATAATACACTACTTCTCCATGAGGTAATTGTAGTGTAAGGTAATCTTTTCCTAACGATAACAGTACACCTATTCGACTTTCTGGTCCGCGAAGATTTACTTTTACATTCTCACCGACTAAACCCTTGATTTGATCACAGCATAATACACTCTCCAATTTCGCATCCCCCTTTCTGTATTATCTTCCTCTACTTGATTGTCTTTGTGCGCGAGCTCGACTTGAATTATTGCTATTTTCATTACTTTTCTCATCGCTACTCTCATCACTCTCTCCACATACTGGTGCGTTATAATTAACACTTTTAATATGAGGTAGTGCAATTAACACAACTTCTTCTTTTATAATTAACGTTACATAATCGCAAGAAACGTCTTGTAAAATGCCTTCAACTTTCTCTGGACCACCACGGTTAATTTTCACCCAGCGGTATTTAAAACTTTGAAGTAACGCTTCAAAGTCCTCTGCACTATCGTCTTCCACCCATCCGTAATCCGCTGCTCCACAATCTTTCGTATTTTTTGTAATACTTTTCAGATGGCGAAGCTGATAGTAATGGTACTCTCCTTTTTCATTCTCTAATACAAAGTAGTCCGCATATACCGCTACTATTATTCCTCTTTGAGATTCTGGACCACCCCTGTTTACTCTCACGTAAGATCCAATTAAGTCTTTCAAAAAATCACAATGAAATAAACTCACGAGAAAACCCCTTCCATTAATTTATAAGCTTTTGCACTGAT
Organism: Bacillus altaicus; assembly: GCF_042136375.2. Lineage (NCBI taxonomy): Bacteria > Bacillati > Bacillota > Bacilli > Caryophanales > Bacillaceae > Bacillus > Bacillus altaicus. The sequence goes on from NZ_CM143394.1 coordinate 5,043,205, forward strand.
AGTATATGTATCTGTACAGGTTATGTTCGCTATGTTTGTCCCCGCTATGAAAAAATATGCTTTTAACTAATAGTACTAATCCCTATAAAATCTTCTTTCCCTTAAAGTAACTCTAGGATTTTGGATGACTTTTTCATCCCTTAATATAAAAAGCCCCCGTATTAAGATACATTTCTGCATATCTTAATACGGGGGGGTTTTTATAAATTTAATCTTCGTCTTTAACATCCATATCTTCTGGAATTGGTTCGTTTAATATTTCTTCCACTAACTGCTTATATTTCTCCATTTGTTCTAAATGTGTATTAAACTGTTCCTTGTTTATTAAATATTGCTCTCCATCAAACAGTGCACGCACTTTCTTTTGCTGAATTAAGTCTTCAACATACGATTTTGGTAATTTCAAATACTCCGCAGCCTCTTCTATTGTTATATACAATGTGTTCATTCCTTTATTATTTTTTCATATATACTGTATCTTACTTTATTTTTGTAAACAAATAAAAAAGATTTTGTAAATGCCGTTTAAAAAGCAGGTAGAACCATTCCATATATTGTATAATAATATAGTAAGTATTTTTTTAAATATAGAATGGTATCACCCATTTACACAAAGGAGAGTTAACATATGGCTACTCGTCACATCATTACAATGTTAGAAAAAACATTACGAGTTGAAACAGACAACACAATTTCTCATCTATCTAATTCTTTATCCGATCGTATTCTTTCACAAAGTGCAGCAGTACATGAAAACAATTGCTATCATACAATTGGCGAATGGTACAAAAATCATTTCTTATTCCAACAAGATGATTTCCTTTGGGCTAAATACGTTTTCTATGACGCATATTGTGAGGCTATAAAAAAACAAGGTCATCTTACAAAACGCGTTCGCCAAATATTAGAATCATTAGCTCGAAAACACGGAAAACAATACATTGCGTCTATACTAAATATGCCATTTCCTAATGAACAGGAAAAAGGGACAGCATAAACCAATCCTAGATTCATTGTTTTCTAGAGAGATTACAAATAAAACGTTCATGTCACATGAACTAATGAAACCGGTGTCATGATAATGATTGAAGATATAATAAACAGGAAAACCCCCATTTACCTCTCTCGTCCATACGAATAGAGAAGTAAATGGGGGTATACTTGTTCCTTTATCCCGCTATTTGTGGGAATTAAGACTCCCACCTCAAAATTCAGCGAATGCGAGGGAATTAGGTGGGAGATCAACGGCCCGTAAAAGCCCGATTGGTGAAGGCTAATAATCAGTGGGGGATGGACACCCCCCACTGATTAAAGTTTCACTTTATTATTTCATCATCTGCTTAATTAACTCTCGATTTCTCTTCTTAAATACTTCATTATGCGAAGAAACCATTCCGTACTCACTTGCATCGGGTTGAATAAATTGTTTCGCTTTATTCACAGCATTTCCAGCATCTTGGAACGCTCCTGCGATTAAATGTAATTTTCCATCATGCTTTAAAATATCTCCAGCGGCATATAATCCGTCTACCGAGGACTCACTATTTGCATTCCCTGCAATATAATAATTATCAACAATAGCGACATCTAGCTCACTATTTTCCAATAATGTAATGTCACGTTCATATCCATGATTAATAATAACTTCTTCAACAGGTAAATGAGAAACCTCTCTAGTTTCATGATTTGTTAATTCTACATGTTCAATCGCCTCATGGTTATCACCGGCAATTAATTTTGTAATCGATGTATTAAAGAAACATTCTGCCGAACTGTTCATAAGTTGTTTTACTTGTGCTTCATGACCAGATAATTCTTCTTTTCTATATGTTAAATAAACTTTTTTCGCAATCGGTTCTAATTCATTTGCCCAATCAATTGCCGAGTTCCCTCCGCCTGAAATAATTACCGTTTTATCTTTGAAACGTTTTAACGATTTAACTGTATAATTTAAATTTGAGACTTCGAATCTCTCAGCACCTTCAATTGATAACTTTTGTGGATTCAATATGCCACTCCCAGTTGCGACGATCACTGTTTTTGAAAAATGTTCTTCCCCAGAACTTGTTTTCAACGTAAAAATACCCTCTTCATTACGAATAATTGATTCTATTTTTGTATTCAATACAACTTCAGGCTGAAATGTTAATCCTTGTTGTACAAGTTGCTCAATTAATTTCTCACCAGTAACCGGTAATAATCCGCCAATATCCCAAATCATTTTTTCCGGATAAACATGTATTTTTCCACCTAACTGTGGTTGAAATTCTATTATTTTCGTTTTCATCTCTCTTAGTCCACTATAAAAAGCTGAATAAAGCCCTGCAGGTCCTCCGCCTATCACAGTTACATCAAACAATTCTTCTTGATTCATTCGTGTCACTCCTCAGCTACTAATAATTGATTATCATTCTCAATAAAATATAACTTGTTTTTATAAATTTTACAATCAAAATCACTATTGACAATACACCTATATAAAATTATAGTATTTAAAGAATCAATAGTGATAATCATTATCAATTTGTTAATTATTAGCAACTGTGAGATTACATCTTCTTCTATTACTATGGTGAATACTATATGGTAAAATCTCAAGTTCAAGATTGTTAATAAGACTTTTGTATTACCACTAACTTTTCAAAAGATCAAAGCTAAACAATTTATTGTATATCACATATCATCTATCAAAAGGAGAAAGACGATGAAAAAATTATTTATTTCACTAACAGTTCTGTTCGTCCTTGTTATGAGTGCTTGTAGCAACGGTTCAACAGACAAGAAGAACGACGCAAAAGGTAAGAAATCAGAAACAATTACATACCAATCTGAAAATGGTAAAGTAGAAGTTCCAGCAAATCCACAACGTGTTGTTGTCCTATCATCATTCGCTGGTAACGTAATGTCATTAGGTGTAAATCTTGTTGGGGTAGATTCATGGTCTAAACAAAACCCACGTTTCGATAGCAAACTTAAAAATGTCGCTGAAGTATCAGATGAAAATGTTGAAAAGATTGCAGAATTAAATCCAGATTTAATCATTGGTTTATCAAATATTAAAAATGTTGATAAGTTAAAGAAAATCGCTCCTACTGTAACATACACTTACGGAAAAGTTGATTACTTAACACAACACTTAGAAATCGGTAAATTATTAAATAAAGAAAAAGAAGCAAAAACTTGGGTTGATGATTTCAAGAAACGCGCACAAACAGCTGGAAAAGACATTAAAGCGAAGATTGGTGAAGACGCAACAGTTTCTGTTGTTGAAAACTTCAACAAACAGCTTTACGTATACGGCGAAAACTGGGGCCGCGGAACAGAAATTCTTTACCAAGAAATGAAATTAAAAATGCCTGAAAAAGTAAAAGAAAAAGCATTAAAAGAAGGCTACTACGCATTATCTACTGAAGTATTACCTGAGTTCGCTGGTGATTACTTAATCGTAAGTAAAAACAAAGATACTGATAACTCATTCCAAGAGACAGAATCATATAAAAACATTCCAGCAGTAAAAAATAATCGTGTATATGAAGCAAACATGATGGAATTCTATTTCAATGATCCACTTACATTAGATTTCCAACTAGACTTCTTCAAGAAGAGCTTTCTTGGTCAATAATACAAACATGAGGAATTCTTAATTTAAGAATTCCTCTTCCTTTATTCTATGAAAAGAAAAGATGTGAAACAAATGATAAAAGATCACGACAATCCACGTTCCATGGCTTTTACATACAAACTAATTTTGAGCATAATTGCATTCCTTCTTATTTTTATGGTTGCAATGGTATTGGGTGCTGCTGATACTTCTATAAAAGACGTATGGTTAGCACTCACTTCCTCCGCTAAAGGAGACAAAATATCTATTATTCGCGAAATACGTTTACCACGTGAAGTTGCTGCTATTTTTGTAGGAGCTGGACTTGCTGTTTCTGGGGCGATTATGCAAGGATTAACACGAAATCCACTTGCCGATCCGGGATTACTAGGCTTAACTGGTGGCGCAAATGCTGCACTTGCACTAACACTTGCCTTCAATCCTTCTATAAGCTACCTTTACTTAACACTAGCTTGCTTTATCGGTGCTGCAATTGGCGCTATTATGGTATTTGGAATTGGTATGGTGAAAAAGGGTGGACTTTCCCCTCTTCGAATTGTATTAGCTGGTGCTGCTGTTTCAGCATTTCTACTTGCAATCTCAGAAGGTGTTGGCATTTACTTTAAAATTTCACAAGATGTATCAATGTGGACGGCTGGGGGCGTAATTGGAACGAGTTGGAGCCAATTAAAAATTATTATTCCGGTTATTTCAATAAGTATATTTATCGCTATCTTACTTGCAAAGAAATTAACAGTTCTTAGTTTCAGTGAAGAAGTTGCCGTTGGACTCGGTCAAAAAATTATCGTTATTAAAACGATTTTATTTATCATTATTATCTTGCTTGCAGGTGCTTCTGTAGCACTTGTCGGAAACATGGCATTTATCGGACTTATGGTCCCTCATATGGTTCGTCCAATCGTTGGACCAGACTACCGTTTTGTTATACCGATGTCAGCGATCGCTGGTGCTTCCTTTATGCTACTCGCAGATACAATCGGACGTACAATTAACGCTCCGTATGAAACACCAGTTGCTGCAATCGTCGCAATTGTAGGATTACCATTCTTCCTATTTATTGTACGTAAAGGAGGAAAAACTTTCTCATGATGCAATCTATTCTAAAGAAACAACGCCTTATCATACTTGCATTACTTATACTTACCATCACAACAATTGTAATTGGAATGGGACTCGGTTCTGCCGCTCTCTCCTATGACAGATTAATTCCAACACTTATGGGACAAGGTACATTTAAAGAAGAATTCGTTTTATATTCTTTAAGGCTACCTAGAATCGTCATTACATTATTAGCCGGTATGGCACTCGCTTTATCAGGTGCTATATTACAAGGTATTACCCGAAACGATTTAGCTGAACCTGGTATTCTCGGCATTAACGCTGGTGCTGGTGTTGCAGTTTCTGTTTTCTTTCTATACTTTCCAATAGACGTAGGTTCATTTCTTTACCTACTACCATTCGTTGGATTTATCGGTGCGTTTCTAACAGCTGTTCTAATTTACGTATTTTCATATAGCAAATCAACAGGACTTCAGCCAATACGATTAACATTAACCGGTATCGGTTTTTCCTTTGCACTATCTGGAATAATGATTGTCCTTATTTCATCCGCTGATCGTATGAAAGTGGACTTTATCGCCAAATGGATTGCCGGAAACATTTGGGGAGATGACTGGACATTTGTTTTAGCAATGCTTCCTTGGCTAATCGTATTAATCCCATTTGTCTTCTATAAAGCAAATCGATTAAATATACTAGCATTAAACGAGCCAGTAGCAATCGGTGTTGGAATTGAAATTGAAAAAGAACGAAGATACTTATTAATCGCAGCCGTTGCACTTGCTGCCGCTGCTGTTTCTGTAACAGGTGGAATTAGCTTTATTGGACTAATGGCTCCTCATATCGCGAAATCTTTAGTAGGTCCAAGGCATCAAATCTTCATGCCAGTTGCTGTTTTAATTGGTGGATGGCTATTACTATTTGCAGATACAATCGGACGAAATATCGTTGAACCTAACGGTATTCCCGCTGGTATTGTCGTTGCTTTAATTGGTGCACCTTACTTTATGTATTTGTTGCTCAAGAAAGCATAAAGAAACCCCCTCAAGATTTTTTCTTGAGGGGGTTTTCATTTCATTCTACTGCTGCCCATACCCTTCAAACTTCTTCGCCAAATTCTCCATCTCGTCTTCTGGCAGTAATTTCGGTTCTCCGATACTTTTCGTTTGATAATAAATTTGAGCACAAAACTCTATTTCTTCTGCAATAGTAAACGCCATTTTTATATTATTCGCACCAGCCATTAAACCATGATTCGCAAGTAAAACTGCACGACGATCAATCATTCCTTCAAAAGCAGCCTCTGCTAATTGCTTCGTACCAAACGTTTCATACGATGCACAGCGGACATTCGGGCCTGCAAAAGCAATTAAATATGACACAGCAGGAAGTTCCCATCCTAATGATGCGATTGTCTTCGCATAAGGAGAATGTGTATGTACAAGCGCATTTATATCTTCACGATTTCTATAATAGATAAGATGCATATCTAATTCACTTGATGGTTTTCTCCCTCCCTCTATCACTTCACCATCTAAATTCAATATAACTACATCTTCAGGCGTCGTTTCATAATAATCTAAACCGCTTGGGCTAATTGCAACAAGACCTTGTTCACGATTAAAAATACTAATATTGCCGCCAGTCCCCTTTGTTAAACCACTAGAGATCATTTTCTTTCCATACGCTACAATTTCTTCTCTTTCGTTTTGTAATAACATATACATCCCCCTAAGTATGAAGCTTATGATGACTATTTTTCTAAAAAACTATCTACTTATTGAAATAGCTTTTTTAAATTCTCCGTAAACGGTGCTTTCACAATTCCTTTTTCCGTAATAATCGCTGTTACATTGTCAGATGGCGTGACATCAAATGCCGGATTGTATACTTTACTTCCTTGCGGAGCAGAGTATTGTCCGAAACGATTGATCACTTCAGAAGCATCCCTTTCTTCAATTGGAATTTCTTTTCCTGTCAGTGTTTTCAAATCAATTGTCGGCGTTGGTGCTGCTACATAAAACGGAATGTTATAATATTTAGCTAAGATCGAAACACCTAATGTTCCAATTTTATTTGCTACATCCCCGTTCGCTGCCACACGATCACATCCAACGATTACTGCATCAATTTTCCCTTGTGACATGACCATTGCTGCCATATTATCTGTAATGACCGTTACATCAATTCCCGCTCGCTGCAGTTCTAATGCTGTTAGCGTTGAACCTTGTAATCTAGGGCGTGTTTCATCCGAATAGATTTTTAAGTCCCATCCTTTTTCTTTCGCTAAGTACATTGGAGCTGTCGCAGTACCATACTTAGTCGTTGCTAACGCACCTGCATTACAATGCGTTAATACCCCCATGCCATCATGGAATAATGTTAATGCATGTTCTCCAATTTGACGGTTAATTTCTTCATCTTCTCTATGAATCTCTTTTGCTTCTTCTAATAATCTATCTTTCAACTGCGCAATTGATAAATGAGCATTCTCTTTCGCTACACTTTCCATTCTTTCAAGCGCCCAAAATAAATTTACTGCCGTCGGTCTTGATGTCGCTAAGTATGCACATACCTTTTTTACTTCCGATATGAATTCTTCCGCCGAACTTTTCGCAACTTCCTTTATCCCTAAATACACACCGTAGGCTGCTGAAACACCTATTGCCGGCGCTCCTCGTACTTTCATTACTTGAATCGCATCCCACACACCCTCAGCCGTTTTAAAAGATTCATAGACTACTTCGTTCGGTAATACCGTTTGATCCAATAACACTAAAGCATCATCTTTCCACTGAATTGGTATTAATTGCTCTGCCATCATCTTCTCCCCTTACTTCGCACTATGCATTGACTGTTTTTTTAACGTTTCTACAAAGCTGCTACCTGTTTTATATTGATTCGCTTGTAAAATAAACTTCTTCGCTACTTGAAGACAAATTCGCTCCGCTCTAGCACGCGCCGCGTCATTCTCAATACAAGTCATATCCTTTACCTTCGCTAGACCAACAATACGACGAATTAACTCAAGACCCGTCACTGCAGCTGTATCCTCTAATACAGATTGTAAATAAACTCGGTTAAAACCTTCTTCCTTCGCCATAATCTCTGTCACATGAATATCCCAAGCATCTAAAAACTTCTTCTTAAATAAATCAATTACATCTATCATGGTAGATTCTATCCAGTTCATATATGTATCTTTCTCAATACCAGATTGCATCACTGCATCTGCATTCACCCAAGCAAACATTAAATTTGCCATTACATTCCCAACGTCATATCCCATCGGTCCATAAAAAGAAAATTCAGGATCAATAACCTTTGTAGAATCACTTTTTACAAAAACAGAACCAGTATGTAAATCACCGTGAAGTAGCGCTTGTGCATTCGTCATAAACGAAAACTTAAGTTTTGCTACTTCTATACGAAGCTCTTTATCACTATAAATATGCTCTCTAATCCATCCTTCATTTAATTGAAACAATTCGTTGCGTTTATTATGATCTGTGAATGGCTCTGAATATACGAGGTCCTCTGTAATCTCACACAACTCAGGATTTATATAATTCTTCACGAGTTCCTTCTTCTCTTTATGATTCATTACAACATCTGATGTTAATAGAAGAGTATTTACCATAAAAGTAGTTACATCATCAGCAAGCCTCGGAAACATTTGATGATTTATGAGTGCTGTGCGTAATATTATGTGATCTGATAAATCTTCCATCACGCAACAATTCATCACACTATCAAACAAATATACATTTGGCGCGAGTCCAGGTGCTAACTTTCCTTCTAATCGCAAAACATCTGATTCTATACGGATTCGATTCGTCGACAACTTAAACTCATCTGAAATACGCGCTGTATCCCCAGCTTGCTTTACAATGACAGAAATGTTCTTCTGTTCATCCCAAACGCGGAACACATAATTTAAATTACCATCACCTATTTCTTTACACTTTAGCCCCTTTGCATGTTCGAACTTAGGTAATTTCTCTTGCACATATGCAATCACATCTTTAGCTTCCATTAAAAAATACTTCGTGAACTTAGACATGGTTTCCCCTCCACACTAAATGTAAACGTTTTCTAAAAGCCATGAAAAAATAATAGACTGAAATTTTTTCAATCTATACTATATCTTCTCTATTGCAATACATATCTCGCTTTTATTATATCTTGTTAGAAATGAGCGTCAATGTTTCTATTTCTCATTGCAATATAGTTCTTATTATATATATTTAAGCTGACAATAATTGTTCACAAAGATTCCGATACATTTTGTTTTATTTATTACACAATTCTTTGTACAATAAAATAAGAAGTTACTTTTCAAATCCACAACTTCTAAGAAATATTTCCTTCCTAAGAATTTATACTTACACCATATCTCTAACATACACACTACTCTTTCAAACACTCATTGAAAATTTATGACTTAAAAATTACCTTTTAATTCCCTAACAGCCTTAATTGAGAATAAATATTAATTAAATTGGTATAAAGTTGGTTTATTCTCTTGACAAAATAACCACTTCTATATGATAATTAATATCGAATTAGAATTATTATAGTTAATTAAAAAATATATTTTATGAGCAAACTAATTTCCGATGCTCAAAACCAACCTTTAGGAGGAATTTTAATATGTTATTAATCGGCACAGAAGTAAAACCGTTTAAAGCTAATGCTTACCATAATGGAGAATTTATCCAAGTTACTGACGAAAGTTTAAAAGGAAAATGGAGCGTAGTTTGTTTCTACCCAGCAGACTTCACATTCGTTTGCCCAACTGAACTTGAAGACTTACAAAACCAATACGCAACTCTAAAAGACTTAGGCGTTGAAGTATACTCTGTATCTACAGACACTCACTTCACTCACAAAGCATGGCATGATAGCTCAGAAACTATCGGCAAAATCGAATACATTATGATTGGTGACCCAACTCGCACAATCACTACAAACTTCAACGTTTTAATGGAAGAAGAAGGTCTTGCTGCTCGTGGTACATTCATCATCGATCCAGACGGCGTTATCCAATCTATGGAAATCAATGCTGACGGTATCGGCCGTGACGCAAGCATTCTTGTTAACAAAATTAAAGCAGCTCAATACGTACGTAACAACCCAGGTGAAGTTTGTCCAGCTAAATGGCAAGAGGGTTCTGCAACACTTAAACCAAGCCTTGACCTTGTAGGCAAAATCTAAGGAGTTCGATCAAAATGATACTAGATGCAGATATAAAAACACAACTATCCCAGTACCTTCAGTTAATGGAGAACGATATTTTACTTAAAGTAAGCGCAGGAGAAGACAACGTATCTAAAGATATGTTAGCTCTAGTAGATGAATTAGCTACTATGTCATCTAAGATTACAGTAGAAAAAGTTGAACTAGAGAGAACACCAAGCTTTAGCGTAAATCGCCCTGGCGAAGACACTGGTGTCGTATTCGCTGGTATTCCATTAGGACACGAATTTACTTCATTAGTGTTAGCTTTACTACAAGTTAGTGGACGTGCTCCAAAAGTTGAACAAAAATTAATCGATCAAATCAAAAACATTCAAGGCGAATATCATTTTGAATCTTATATCAGCCTAAGTTGTCATAACTGTCCTGATGTTGTACAAGCTCTTAACGTGATGAGCGTTCTAAACTCTGGTATTACACATACTATGATTGATGGCGCTGCATTCAAAGAGGAAGTAGAAAGTAAAGACATCATGGCAGTACCAACTGTTTACCTAAACGGCGAATCTTTCGGAAGCGGTCGTATGACACTTGAAGAAATTTTAGCTAAAATGGGTAACGGTCCAGATGCATCAGAGCTTTCTGATAAAGATCCATACGATGTTCTTGTTGTTGGTGGCGGCCCAGCTGGTGCAAGTGCAGCAATTTATGCAGCACGTAAAGGCATCCGCACTGGTATCGTTGCTGAGCGCTTCGGTGGTCAAGTAATGGATACTATGGGTATTGAGAACTTCATCAGCGTAAAACGCACTGAAGGTCCTAAGCTAGTAGCAAGTCTTGAAGAGCACGTAAAAGAATACAACATCGATGTAATGAATCTACAACGTGCGAAACGTTTAGAGAAAAAAGAACTTATTGAAGTGGAACTTGAAAACGGCGCTATTCTGAAAAGTAAGAGCGTAATCGTTTCAACAGGTGCTCGCTGGCGTAATGTTGGCGTACCGGGTGAAGCTGAGTTCAAAAACAAAGGTGTAGCATACTGCCCACACTGTGACGGTCCATTATTCATCGGAAAAGACGTAGCGGTTATCGGCGGTGGTAACTCTGGTATTGAAGCAGCTATTGACTTAGCAGGTATTGTTAAGCACGTAACTGTTCTTGAATTCATGCCAGAATTAAAAGCTGATGCTGTATTACAAGAACGTCTTAACAGCTTACCTAACGTAACTGTTCTGAAAAACGTTCAAACGAAAGAAATTACTGGTACTGACAAAGTAAACGGTATTTCTTACATCGATCGTGAAACTGAAGAAGTACACCATGTTGAATTACAAGGTGTATTCGTTCAAATCGGTCTTGTGCCAAACACAGACTGGTTAGGCGAAACAGTTGAACGCGTTCGCGGTGAAATCGTAACAGACAAGCACGGCGCTACAAACGTACCAGGAGTGTTTGGTGCAGGTGACTGTACAAATAATCCGTACAAACAAATTATCATCTCTATGGGTTCAGGTGCGAATGCAGCTTTAGGTGCATTTGATTACTTAATCCGTAACTAATTATATAGACGTGAGTTTTACAAAAGCAGGTGCCGTGGCACCTGCTTTTATTTTAATGAATAATAAATAGTGAATGAAATTATATCCGCGATAATTCAAATATATCGGTTTACCGACAAATCATGACAAAGGTTCTAATCTATAAACTAAAAACCTCTCATTCCCATTCTTCTCATACGCCCCTGGCAATCTAACTTCTTTCTTCAATTCAAACGCAGTTTGATTCTCTAAGAAGAAAATATAATCTTCAGAAGGATAATATAAAATAATATCAATTTCTCTCTCCGCCGCTTCTACCGAAAGCAAAATATTATTCACTACGTTCATAAACACTTGTACAGAAAATGGATTGAAGAAATAAAACCGATTATCACGTGGATCAATCTCGTATTTCTGTGCTAAACAACATTCAAATTGAATTTTATCTTTACTGTTTCTTACCTTCCTTGCATAACGTTCACGATTTTCCATTGCTTCTTTATAAAACTCTTCATTCATTTCAATTCCAACCGCTGATGCATCGCACTTATGATGCATGTAAAAATTCAATCTCCCTTTTCCACATCCAAAGTCTACAATTCGATCACTACTTTTTATCTCATATTGATTCAATAACTCATCCAACCCGCTATATGGTGTCGGTTCATAACGGTGATAGTGCATAGACTTATTAAAGCCCTTTTGCTCACCGACAGTTTTTATATGTAATACAGCATCGTAATATTGTTCGTTCATTCGTTTGCTCCTATTAAGAAATATTACTATTATTATACACCACGTACTGAATGCTCATTTTTTATCAAATTAATTGGTACGTGAAATTACACAGTCTTTTCGATAAGGAATATCGACCTTCCAACAAATTCCTACAAAAAAACAGGAGCTTTCTAGCCCCTGTCTTCCAGCACTTTCAATACAGTTTGTTTCAATATTTCTACTCCATCCATTATACAACTATGATCAAACTTCATATACGGATGGTGTAATCCAGGTTGTAGGTTTGCCCCTAGTCCGAGCATGACAGCTTTTAAATGTGGTCTCTTCACTGTGTAGTAATGGAAATCATCGCTTCCTGTCGTATACAGCGGTCCGGTACATCCCTTTTCTCCGTATACTTCAAGAATACCTTTTCGCATAAAGCCCTCAGCTTCTTCTGACACTTCAGCTCCTGGTGCGAGATCGATCCACTCATAAGAAAGTTTAGATCCCATTGATTCAGCTGACTGAATTACTTGCTCTATTTTTCGCTTCAATTCATCTAGCAATATGTTATTTTCTGCTCTTATATCTAAACTAAAATGCCCGTTACCTGGAATAATATTTAGATTATCACCACCAGCTTGGCATCTCGTCATCTTAACAGAATACGACGTCTGCGGCGGTAGCCATATATTTTTCAATCCAATATTAATCATCGAGATGACATCAATTGCATTTATACCTTGATGTGGGCGTGCCCCGTGTGCATCATCTCCATGAATCGTTCCTTCTAAAAATCCTGCTGCTCCGTGACGAATAGATGGTGCAGCTTGTTTCAAAGGCAGTTCTTCAATTGGTCTTAAATGAACACCAAACAAGAAATCAGCATCATCCACGGCGCCCTTCTCTACCATCTTTAAGGAACCATTTCCTTTTTCCTCTGCCGGCTGAAAAATAAATCTAACAGTACCGCTATCCCATCTCATATTTTTCAATTGTAAAATAAGGCCCATCACAATTGTCATATGAGCATCGTGGCCGCATGAGTGATTCGCTTTAAATTCTCCGTCTACTTCTTGCCATAGTGCATCCATATCAGCACGAATCGCGATAACTGGATTCCCGCTTCCGATTTCAGCAATCACGCCAGGGCAATCATCAAATATTTTATATGAAATTCCTTCTTCTTTTAGAAAGTTAGTAATATAAGCTGTCGTTTCATATTCCTTCCAGCTTACTTCAGGGTTTTCATGTAAATGCTGAAAAATTTCAGTTAAACGCTCTTGTAGTTCTAATGTTTTCAAAACTTCATTCTCCTTCCCCTAATTACAAACCATTCAGATTAATTATACTTATGAAAAACAGATGTTTTTATGAACATATTGAATTTTAAGAAAAAAGTCAATTATTTATTTTTTAATACCGTTAATACCCGATTTTAACTCATCTTATAAAGATATCCATGCAAATAGAACATTCGATATTTTCTGTTTTTATATTGACGCTTACATCTATTTTTAGTTATTATAACTTAATAACGTCTATTTTAAGACAATTCTAAAAATACAAACATACATAATGAGGAGGCAGTTTATGAAAAGAGAAATACCTTTTGGCATAGCAATAATCCCTATTATCATTACAGTTGCAGTTATGATGGTTACAATTGTTGTATTAGAACAAAGCCCTCACGTCCCACTTATTATCGGTACAACCGTTGCTTCTATCGTCGCTTGGCGATACGGTTACAAATGGAATGACATTGAAGAATCGATGTATAAAGGAATTCGCCTTGCATTACCCGCTATCGTTATCATTATTCTTGTAGGTTTAACGATCGGTGCTTGGATTGGCGGCGGAATCGTCGCTACTATGATTTATTACGGCTTAAAACTTTTAACTCCATCACTATTTTTAGTTTCAATTACAATTATTTGTTCTATCGTTGCATTAGCAATCGGTAGCTCTTGGTCCACAATGGGAACAATTGGTGTTGCTGGAATGGGAATTGGCCTAAGTATGGGAATCCCAGCTCCAATGGTTGCCGGCGCTATAATTTCCGGTTCTTATTTCGGCGATAAAATGTCACCGCTTTCAGACACAACAAACTTAGCCGCAGGATTAACAAATACAGATTTATTCACACATATTCGTCACATGTTATTTACTACAATTCCAGGTTTAATTATTACTCTTATCGTTTATGCGTTCTTAGGAAGAAGCTTTGGCGATAACAACATTGATGCAAAAAGCATCGATCAAACGTTACAAGTATTGCAACAAAACTTTGTTATTTCGCCTTTTCTATTAATTATACCAGTAGTCGTTATGGTATTGGTCGCTAAAAAAGTCCCTGCTATACCAGCTATTCTCGTAGGTGTTATTTTAGGATTCTTATCACAAGTCTTTATTCAAGGTGGTTCTGTTTCATCAGCTGTCGGTGCACTCCAAAGTGGATTTGTTATAGACACTGGAAACAAGCTAGTAGACGAACTATTTAACCGTGGTGGCTTAAGCTCTATGATGAATACAGTTTCTATGACAATTGTCGCTATGACTTTCGGAGGAGTACTAGAACATACTGGCATTCTTCGCTCAATTGTAAATCAAATTTTAAAATTAGCGACATCATCAAAAGGACTTATCGCTTCTACTATCGCATCTTGCTTTGCAACGAATCTTACTTGCTCTGAACAATATATTTCGATTGTTGTTCCTTCAAGAATGTATGCAAATGCGTACACAGAAAAAGGACTACATTCTAAAAACTTATCCAGAGCATTGGAAGATGGTGGAACATTAACTTCTGTTTTCGTACCTTGGAATACATGTGGTGTATTTATACTCGCAACACTTGGAGTAGGCGCATTCGAATATGCTCCTTATGCTATATTGAATTTCATCGTACCGATTATTTCAATCATTTATGGTATAACTGGCTTCACAATTACGAAGCTATCGGATATTGAAAAAGCAGACCTATTGAAAAAACAAAAAGCGCAACTAGAAGCTTAAAATTTTTGAAACGAATACAATGGTAAATTCAGCTCATATATCGCGCGAGGACGCCCTTGTTGATAGGGCATTTCCTCTCCGCAAATATTAGCATACCTGTAATCAACTAATTTCTTTAACAGCCTTTCCGTCGATCGCCGAGTCACTTGTAAGTACTTAGAAAGATCGGCCGCTGTAAATTTCAATGATGGATGCGATTGACTAAATTGAATAATTTTTGACAAGTTTGCAGGACTAAGCTTCGTTTCCTTCGCTATTTTCATTAATTCAGGATTATCGTTTTTTAAACTTTGTACTCTCTGTTCTTTCGGGAACGGACCAAATAATTCTTTATCACTTGTTAGTATATAAAAGCGGCGCTCTATCGGATTATTTTTTACGAAACCTTGAGCGATTTTTGCATTTTGTTCCGCTTCATTTACTGTTTTTCCGTAACCAAATCCAATAGATACCGCTCCTTCTATATTCGTAAATAAACGATCTATCGTATTTGTTTTTGTACTCGATTCGATATCACCACGAGTTGTATACAAAATAAAAGTCATTTCATCAACTTGTTTAAATGAACCACGTAATTCTTTTGAAATTACATTTAATTGTTCGAGCGATCTTTCTTGTAACTCTATAAAGGATATAATACAAGCACCAACAGTAGCTGAATGGCTTTTTGCTAACTCAGCTTTTATTTTTGCATCTTTTAACCCATGTATAATTGATTGCGTTGGATCTATCATACGCTCTGAAGGAATACCTATTTTTTGAAGTTCGTCGTAGACAGCGTGAATACTAGTTAAAGCTAAATCAACCTCTCCAGATTGATATTTAGCTAAATGAAAATCAATGATACTCTTAATTTCATCATTACTCCATAACATATTTTCATAATCCATCACTTGCGGCGTTTCTTTCAGACCGATATCATGGAACACATTTGTAATAAACGAACGATCTACTAAATCAATCGAAATTTTATGAGGTTGGATACTTTGATGATATATTATAGAAAGGAGTGAAGATGCGACAGTTGTCTCGTCTTGCTGTAAGTACGTACTTGAAATTCGCAATTGTTCTCTTATTTCTTTTGCCATATAATAAGGTAGGGCACCCGAGAAAAAGATAGCATCACAAGGTTTTAAACGCTTTAATATTTCAGAAGATTCTGCCGGGTGAAGGTAAATATATGGATCAATCTCTATTTCTTCTAGTTTATGAGCAATAGGTAAAAGATTCTCCATAAACTCTTTTGAACCGACAACTGCAATTTTTATCATCATTTTCTCTAACTCCTTATCATTAATTAACGACTATTTAACGTCAACTATATCAAATGTACAAAACCATTGTAAACAGGAAGGGGTCTTTATTCAATGAAAATTACAGCTATTCATCTTTACGCAATTCGTTTACCGCTTCGCGATCCGTTTGTTATTAGTTATGGTTCTTATTCTGATATGCCTTCTATTATCGTCAAAATGGAAACAGATGAAGGTATTATCGGTTACGGTGAAGGCGTTGCCGATGATCACGTTACAGGTGAATCATGGGAAAGTACTTTCCATGTTTTAAAACATACACTAGCTCCTGCTCTAATTGGGCAAAATCCAATGAATATCGAAAAAATACACGATATGATGGACAATACAATTTACGGTATTCCTACTGCGAAAGCTGCCATTGATATTGCTTGTTTTGATATAATGGGCAAAAAACTAAATCAACCTGTATATCAATTAATTGGCGGACGCTATCATGAAGAATTTCCTGTCACTCATGTCTTAAGTATCGCCGAGCCAGAAAATATGGCTGAAGAAGCAGCTTCCATGATTCAGAAAGGTTACCAATCTTTCAAAATGAAAGTCGGCACGAATGTAAAAGAAGATGTAAAACGAATTGAAGCTGTACGTGAACGTGTAGGAAATGATATCGCGATTCGCGTTGATGTAAACCAAGGATGGAAAAATAGCGCAAACACATTAACAGCACTTCGTTCATTAGGACATGTAAACATCGACTGGATTGAACAGCCTGTTGTAGCCGATGATATTGACGCAATGGCTCACATTCGTTCTAAAACAGACCTTCCTCTTATGATTGATGAAGGACTAAAAGGCTCTCGTGAAATGCGCCAAATTATTAAATTAGACGCAGCTGATAAAGTGAATATAAAACTAATGAAATGCGGCGGCATATATCCAGCTGTAAAACTCGCTCATCAAGCTGAAATGGCAGGTATTGAATGCCAAGTTGGATCCATGGTCGAATCATCTGTTGCCTCTTCCGCAGGATTCCATGTCGCTTTCTCAAAAAAAATCATTACTAGCGTCGAGCTAACAGGTCCATTAAAATTCACGAAAGACATCGGAAACTTACATTACGACGTACCATTTATTCGCTTAAACGAAAAGCCGGGACTCGGCATTGAAATAAACGAAAATATATTACAAGAATTAACCGTCTTTCAAGACGTTGTACGCTAAAGGAGGACTAACACATGACGACTCTTTACGAAGGAAAATTAAAACAAAACAACGATCCATTTCACGTTACATTACTATCTTTAGAACATATGGAACAAATTTTATCATTACAAAACGTTGTAGTTGAAGCGCTAGAAGATAAAGGTCGTTTACAACCACTCTCGCTAGAAGAATTTCAGTACATTCTAGAAGGAAACGGAATGATGATCGGTGCCTTTATAGAAAACGAGCTCATCGCATTTCGTGCCCTACTAGTCCCTCCTATCGACGATGAACATTTAGGACTTGATATTGGCCTACCAGAAAGTCAGCTACACCGCGTCATCTATCAAGAAATCTCAAACGTTCATCCAAACTGCCGAGGAAATGGCATGCAAAAAATATTAGCAACAGTCATCATGGACGAATTACAAAAAGAAGACAGCAAATACGATTACGTTTGCTGCACCGTTGCACCTTTCAACATTCCTAGTTTAAAGGATAAGTTCGCGCAAGGAATGGAAATTGCTGCTCTGAAGGAGAAATATGGTGGTAGTATGCGGTATGTTTTTGTGAAGGAATTACGTAAGGATACAGAAAGAGATTGGACGGATGTTAAAGATATTCCAATGAGTGATGTTAGTGAAGAGCAAGCGTTACTTTCGGAGGGGTATCGTGGATATGAGCTGGAGAAAATAGATGGGAATTTCGTTGTGAAGTTTGGACGATAATTCCTACGCCCGAAAAAGGAGATGTCCACTGTGACATCTCCTTTTTTCGAGCCGTTGAACAATTCTGTGGTAAATAAAATTATATCAACGATTTTTCGAATATATCTATCACAACTCACAATATATCAACGATTTTTCAAATATATCTATCATAACTCACAATATATCAACGATTCGACAAGAAATATCGATTTACCGACAAAAATCGATATTCCCTACTAAACCGTCATCTTCCAACTCGATAACGCTAACCAGTTTTCCATTTCCTTATAATCAGGCATTATCTTCCCAACAAGACGCCAAAAAGAACGATCATGATTTAAATGAACCATATGACACATTTCATGAACAACTACATAATCGATTACTCGCTGTGGTGCCATTGCTAACTTCCAATTGAAGGTTAGCTGTAAATTCGAATCACAAGTTCCCCACGTACGGCTACTATCTGTAATACGAATAGAACGCGGTTTTGTTTTAAAGTTACTTTGATGCTCTTTAATACTCTTCTCTACTAATGCTTTGCACTGCTTATAGTAAAATCGTTTCAAAGCTTGTTGTATTTTCTCATCCTTAAGCTCATTCACATAAATGTGTAGCTTATCCCCTTCAAAAACTGCATTGTCTTGCGTAATACTTGCATCTTGAGAAATCTGTATCGGATACGTATTCCCTAAATACAGAAAGCCCTCTCCTTGATCATAACCCTTTTCCTGTGGACCAAGCGCTCGATCCTGCATTTCCTTACGGGTTTTCTGAATCCAATCCCATTTCTCCTCTAGCAACTGGACTAAGTATTCAACAGGCGTCCCTTTCGGAGCTTGCACTTCCACATTTCCATACGAATCTACATAAAGACGTACTGATTTTTTCTTCTTATAAGTTATATGAAAATTAATTGTCTCACCTAAATATGTATGTACCATTTCATCACCTAACGTATTCGTTCATAATTATTTTTGCAAATAAAAAAGAGCAGGCTACTAACGTCCTACTCTACCTATTATATCATTTACTGCTTTAACAAACTTATTATCCTCTATACTTTACAGCTAGTCCCTTTAAGAAATTCCTTGCGTATCTATCGCCGCACTCTTTGTAATTCTTATGGCCTTCTTTTCTTAATAGAGCGCCTAATTCTCCTTTTGTTACGATGACTCCTACGTCTTCTAATATATCAAGCATATCTTCACTTGTTAATGATAGTGCTATCTTCAATTTTTTTAGAACGAGATTATTAACACTTCCATTACTCTTTAAAGACATCGCTTGTCTATCCGATTGCCCTGGTTTTGGATCTTGTTTTCCTCTTTCAAAAGTAATAAAACCATTCAAAAATGACTCTAACATAACATTATTGCATTTGATTTCGTAATCATTTTCAAATACATCACTATCATCGTCAGCTTCATCATAGTAACTGTTTTTTAATTTTGTCAGCATCTTTCGCACTTCTTCTTTTGTCACTTCTACGCCACCAAGTTTAAATATCTCTACCATATCAATATCTTTTATATCCAGAGCATATCTTACTCGAATTAAAATATCATTATTGCTTATAGCCATTGTGTTTCCTCCTGAAATGTTGATTATAGTAATGCTTTTAGCATGTGTAAATTAATGTCGTTAAGTTACTACTTTAACATTTTAGAGGTAGGTTTTGTAGTCTTAGGTGGATTAATGCTTGTGGGGATGATTTTAAAACAGCAAAAAAGGATGGGATAATCGTGCGAAATTACGGATGGGGATTTACTATTAATTAACACACTTGAAAATGGACTAACCTGATATAGGTTAGTCCATTTCTTTTTATGCAACTCTAATTTAGTGGGAAACTCAAACATGAATGTTTCGCAAAATTCAGGTGAAATATATTGATTATGTTTACTTAAGTTTTACTTTTTATTTGTGGTACAGTTCACCGTAACTAATCTAAATGAGGTTATTATTCATTATTTTCATAATTAAATTTAACAAAAAAGGTAGTGCCTTCCGATCCTGTTTGAATTTCTATTTTTGCATTATGACGGGCAGCAATGGCATAACATATGCCTAACCCCAATCCAGTTCCATTATCTTTGGTCGTGTAAAATGGAGTACCCAGTTTCTCTAATACTTCAGGCCTGATACCTTTTCCTTGATCCCGCACTGCAAGCACCACACAATTTTGACCTTCCTTGTAGGTACTAATGGTTAGAACTTTCCCTGTGCTCATCGCTTCTAAGCCATTACGGTATAGGTTTATTAATAATTGTCGTATCTCATTACGATTTAAAAATAATTCAGGAATGTCATTTGTATCGACTTGAATAGATTTATTTTGATTATACGTATCAATCTTTATTAAAGGAATACTATCGTGGATAATTGAATTTAAATCTAACATCTGCAAATCCGATTTCCTTGTATTACCGATCGAGAGAAATTCAGTAATAATAGAATTGGAACGGTCAAGTTCTTCAATCATTAAATTAAAGTACTTATTATGTTTCTCATAGGTGTTCTCTTCTTTTAATAACTGCAAAAATCCTCGTACTGTTGTCATTGGATTTCTAATCTCATGGCTGATACCTGCTGCCATTTGCCCTATTAAATCTATGTTGGATAACCTTTTCAATTCCTGCTCATATTGCTTTTTTTCCGTTATGTTTTTAAAAATACAACAAATACCATCATCATACGGGTATGCAATAACTTCGTGCCAATATTCATCAGAGATAGAAAAAAATTCGAAATGAACTGTAGTTCGCTCTGACATTGCACGATGAAATTCCTTATATATAACTGCGTCGACGCTACTCGGGAAAACCTCCCATATATTCTTACCTAATACATCTTTTGCTGTTTTTCTTTGTGGAAAATATTGATGCTTATTTACGTACGTAAATTCCCATTTATTATTCAAAGTAAAGAATCCATCCGTAATACTTTCAATCACACTTGTAACTTTTTCATTAGCAGCAGCTAGTTCTCTCGTTCGCTCTTCCACCATACTTTCAAGTTGATCCATATATAACAAGTTTGAAAACGTAGGAGCTGTGGCATCAACGATAGATTTTGCCAGTTGAATTTGGGAATTATCGTAATTGTGAGCTTTTCCCTCTTTGCCAACGACGATTACCCCTAATATTTCTCCCATTGAAACCAATGGAATCATCAGTAGACCCTTACTATCTATATTTTTTGTTTGAATAACCTCTTGGATTTTGGCTTCATAGCTTTTCTCCATCCAATCCGCTTCTGTCCAATCACAGTCCTTGCTTAACTTCGTTGTTTTAATCGTTGTTTTGTCTAGCGGTTCTAAAAGGTGGGCAACCATGTTTTTACTCTCTAAAATCTGTCCTAAGTAAAAAAAACATTTATCAAAACTCTCCTGTATCGAGGAACACATTGATAAATCACGGGTAACATTTAGTAACAGCTGCTTCTCGGCAATAAGGTTTTCCTTTTGTGTTAAATTATTTGCGTTTTGAATTGCGACCGCAGCCATATTTACATAAGCTTCAACACTTTGAATTTCTGAATCTGTTAAGTTCATTGGAACTCCATAATCAAATAAAAAAACAAGACCAAATAACTCTTGCCCAAATGAGATAGGCAGAGCTAATAAGGACTTAATTTTGAACGCATCAACTGGTCTCGGATCCGGCCGATGATCCTTTGAGGTATCAGGGATATAGATGGTTTTTTTGGTTTCAATAACTTCTTTTGCCAGTAAGTCTATTTCAGGATCAATTACCTGAGTATCGAGCGTTACGCCATTTATGGTCTCTGGTTTTCCTGCAAACCCTCTAAATGTTCCATCTTCCTGGGGTAAATAAATTCCAACAGCGTTGCACCTAACAATCTCCTCTGATATCGCCATTGTTACACGCTGCAATACTTCACGTAGTTCTAATTTTGTATTTATTATTTTTGTTATATTCGCGAGCCTAGAATATCTCGTCTGATCACTTAACATTCACATAGCCTCCAAGTTATAGGCATAATAAAATAAACATGATAATATCAGTGAAAATCAAGACCACCCTGCCATTTCCGATTTTCTCCTGTATTCTTTTCTTACCCTTGTTTTACATAGAATACTTCACTTACTTATGATACGGTTCCCCTTAATTAAAATGAAACAAACACTCATAAAATCGCTACATCCCATCCCCTCTAATTTTCACAAGTTACACTGTTTCACTATCTCCATCCTTATCAACACTCGCCTCAAACTTATCAAGCAACGCACGCACTTCATCCGTCGATTTCGTGTTCATCAATTGATTTCTTAGTTCAGCAGCTCCAGGGAATCCTTTTACATAAATTTTGAAAAAGCGATGAAGCCCTGTGATTGAACGTGGTAGTACTTCTGCATATTGATCTTGAAGATCAAGCTGCAGTCTTAGAAGATCAAGGTGTTCTTTACTGCTATGTTCTCTTGGCTCTTTTTCGAAAGCAAATGGATTTTTAAAGATTCCTCGTCCGATCATAACGCCATCAATACCGTATTTTTCAGCAAGTTCCATTCCAGTTTGACGATCAGGAATGTCTCCATTGATTGTTATTAGCGTATTTGGTGCGATACGGTCACGTAATTTTTTGATCTCCGGAATGAGCTCCCAATGCGCATCTACTTGGCTCATTTCTTCTCTTGTACGCAAGTGAATAGAAAGGTTCGCAATATCTTGTTTGAAAATGTGCGTTAACCAATCCTCCCACTCACTTAACTCTTTAAAGCCAAGTCGTGTTTTTACGCTGACAGGTAGTCCTCCCGCTTTTGCTGCTTGAATCAGTTCTGCCGCAACGTCTGGACGTAGAATAAGGCCACTACCTTTTCCTCTTGATGCTACATTCGGTACAGGGCAGCCCATATTAATATCGATACCTTTAAATCCTAGCTCTGCCATACCAATACTCATTTGGCGGAAATATTCAGGATTATCTCCCCAAATATGCGCGACTATCGGCTGTTCATCTTCTGTAAAAATTAAACGGCCACGTACACTTTTCATACCTTCTGGATGGCAATAGCTATCCGAGTTTGTAAACTCTGTGAAAAATACATCTGGGCGACCAGCTTCACTTACTACGTGACGAAAAACAACATCTGTCACATCTTCCATTGGTGCAAGTACAAAAAACGGTCGTGGTAAATCACTCCAAAAATTATCTATCATTTCAAATTCAAATCCTCTCACTATGAATACATCTTCAAACTCTCAATTTATAATTTGTGAAAATCAGCAATATTTATTTTAACTAAAATCGCTTATGAATGGTATTTTTATAAACCAAAAAGCAGATGGTATAGATTTTTTCTATATCAACTGCTTTTTTATTATACCAACTTAAGCCAAGCCACACACTCCACATGAGTAGTATGCGGGAACATATCAACAGGTTGTACTTCCTGTGTTTTATATCCGCCTTCTTCTAGTACTTTTAAGTCGCGTGCTAATGTTGCTGGGTTACATGATACGTATACGACGCGCTTTGGCTTCATGTCGATGATTGTGTTTAGTAATGCTTCGTCACAGCCTTTACGCGGTGGGTCTACGACCATTGTGTCGGCGATTACGCCTTCTTTGTACCATTTTGGGATGACTACTTCTGCTTCTCCTACGCCAAATTCAGCGTTGGTCATGTTGTTTAGTGCTGCGTTTCGGTTTGCGTCCTCGATTGCTTCTGGAACAATTTCAACACCGTATACTTTTTTCGCTTTTTGCGCTAGGAATAAGGAGATTGATCCGATTCCGCAATAGGCATCAATTACTGTTTCGTTACCATTTAACTTTGCGTATTCTAACGTTTTATCGTATAGCACTTTCGTTTGTTCTGGGTTTACTTGATAGAATGAACGTGCTGAAATCGCAAATTTAATGTCACCGATAAAGTCATAAATATATTCTGATCCGTACAGTACTGTCGTTTTGTCTCCGAAAATAACGTTTGTACGTTTCGTGTTTACGTTTTGAACAATTGATTTTACTTCTGGGAATTTCGCTGCGATTTCTTCAATGATTGCTTCTTTATTTGGCAGTTCAGCTGTACGTGTAATGAAGACAAGCATAATTTCCCCTGTTACTTGTCCGTAGCGGGCCATTACGTGGCGAAGTGTTCCTTTGTTACGCTCTTCGTTATACGCCGAAATACCGTTTTTTTCACAAATACGTTTTACTTCTTGAATTAATGCATCGTTTTCTTCCGCCTGAATTAAGCATGATTCCATATTAATGATGTCATGCGTTCCTTGACGATAGAAACCAGCTACAAGTCCACCTTCGCGTTCTCCAATTGGTACTTGTGCTTTATTACGGTATACCCACGGGTTCTTCATGCCCAGTACAGGATGAACAGGAACATCACTTAATCCGCCGATGCGCTGCATAACGTCACGTACTTGTTTTTCTTTCGCTTTTAATTGTCCTTCGTACGTTAAGTGCTGAAGCTGGCAACCTCCGCACTCGTTGTACACGGGGCATTCTGCATCTTTACGATATGGACTTTCTTGATGAAGCTTCATTAAACGACCAAACGCGAAGTTTTTCTTCACTTTAATAATTTTAATTTGTGCTTCCTCACCTGGTAATCCGTTTTTTACGAAAATAGGATATCCCTTCACTTTCGCAACACCGGCACCATCATGTGTTAAATCTTCAAACACTACATCTATAAACTCGTTTTTTTCAACTGGTGGCGTCATTTTTGTACTCATTTTCCGACCTCTCTTTTTCATAACACTGCGTTACATTTTATCATACTTATATGGTCTATTTCTATTGGAAGAAAAAAAGCTATTGACGATAGTTCTCTAGTAATGTTACGCTACTACTAATTTAATACGGACGATGTTACCTCATATATAGTCGATAATATGGATCGAGAGTTTCTACCCGGCAACCTTAAATTGCTGGACTATGGGGAAAACTAATGAATATTAGCCTATGTATAAAAAAGACTCCTATTGATTAGCTTTCTCTTATAGATGAAAGTGAATCAATAGGAGTCTTTTTTTTATTTTTCAAAAAGGTCAGACATCTTACGTATGACATGAAACTTCCATTACTTTATTTTTAGTAATATAACGAGCGTTTTATGTAAAAACTTTATACGAACTTCTGAAAGGGGCAACTACATGCAATATGTAATGAGCATTATCGGTATTCTTGTCGTTTTAGGTTTATGCTTTGCTTTGTCAAACAATAGAAGTAAAATCAACTTCCGTGCAATTGCTATTATGATTAGTTTCCAAATTTTAATCGGTTGGTTTATGTTTGGCACAAAGATCGGACAGCAAATTATCATCTTCATTAGTAAAGTTTTCAACAAACTAATTAAACTTGGTACGACAGGTGTCGATTTTCTCTTTAATGGAATTCAAAGAGATTTTGTCTTTTTCTTAAACGTATTACTAATTATCGTATTTTTCTCAGCACTACTTTCTATCTTTAGTTATTTAGGTGTTTTACCATTCATCGTTCGTATTGTCGGCGGTGCACTTTCAAAAATTACTGGTTTACCACGCGTTGAATCATTCCACGCAGTAAATTCTGTATTCTTCGGTTCAAGTGAAGCGTTAATCGTTATTAAAAACGATTTACAGCATTTTAATAAAAACCGTATGTTTATCATTTGTTGTTCAGCAATGAGCTCCGTTTCTGCTTCTGTTACAGCATCATACGTTATGATGTTAGATGCGAAATATGTATTAGCGGCTCTTCCGCTAAACTTATTCTCAAGCTTAATCGTTTGTTCATTATTAACACCAGTTGATACGAAAAAAGAAGACGAAGTGGTTCAAAAATTTGATAGAAACCTATTCGGAGATAGCCTTATCGGCGCTATGATTAACGGTGCGCTTGATGGTTTAAAAGTAGCTGGTATCGTTGCTGCGTTAATGATTGCCTTCATTGGTGTTATGGAAGTTGTAAACTACGTAATTAGCGCTGCTTCAGGTGCAATGGGATATGCTGTTACTTTACAACAAATCTTCGGTTATATACTTTCTCCATTCGCATTCTTAATGGGTATTCCAACTCAAGATATTATCCCAGCTGGTGGTATTATGGGTACGAAGATTGTATTAAACGAGTTTGTAGCAATCCTTGATTTAAAAGGGGCTGCTGCAACATTAGATCCACGTACAGTTGGAATCGTTACAGTATTCTTAATTAGCTTCGCAAGTATTAGCCAAATTGGTGCGATTGTTGGTACAATCCGTGCCCTTTCTGAAAAACAAGGAAGCATCGTATCTAAATTTGGTTGGAAAATGTTATTTGCATCAACACTTGCTTCTATTTTATCTGCAACAATCGCTGGATTGTTTATTTAATAAAAAATCACCTTCGCTTAGACAGCAAGGTGATTTTTTTATTATCATTTAAGAAACTGAAGAAAACTCTAATGCCTCTTCCTTATTAATAATTTCTCCCTTATATTCACCTTTCACCGAAATATCAATAATTGATTTATTTCCTGTTTCCATTTTCCCTAAAGAAAACATATATATTAAGTCATCTTTTTTTAACATCCATTGTTTTCCGTGCCAAGGACCAGTTAACTTCTGTTCTGGCGATGCCAGTATTTCTCCAAAATATTCACATTCGCCTAGAGATGTTTTTACTGTATTCTTCTCCGTATCAATAACTATATATTTAAGAAGTTTTATACTTTCACTTGAAAAAATCTCTACTTCATGGTCACTTTTTTTCTTGAATTTCAGCTTTCCATCCTTTGTATTAACCAATTTACTTTGATCAATTGCATTTAGTACAAACTCATACTCTTCTTTTGTAACACCGAAATTAGGATGATATGGAAAACTTTTTTTCTCTGCATGCTCTTCTACGTATTTTAAATACCATTCCATATTATTCACTAGATGCTCTCTCATTCTTTGACCAATATTCCCTACCTTTTTAAGAGCATCTGGATCCATCTCAAGTGTCATAATATCCGCTGTAACTTCCGCATTCATAAGATGCGGTGGAATATACTCCTCTACACTATTTGCCTTACTCATTTCACTTTGACAACCGACTATGAATAGCGATATGAGCAGGATATATACTAATTTTTTATACTTCATCTCTGTTCTCCACTCCGTACATCAGTATTACTTTCATTTATAGCGTTTCTTATTATAGTTTAAAATCCTGATGTTTTAATAAAAACTATCAATATATGCAAAATTACATATTAATAAGCCTTTCTCTCACTTTAAAATCAGCTTAAATCAATTACCAAAATATACAAATCAGAAACTTATAATGTTATAATTTGTAAAAAAACACTGGAGGATATTATGAAAGCCCACGCCCTTTTCGACTTCTTACACTTACTAGTTTTAAGCATGAAAAGCTATTATGTGTGGGGAATGCCAATCTATGTATTCATCATCCCTCTTATTTTTGTAGTAGGTTATATCACTATCAAATCAAATAAGAAACGAAAGAATACCTCTATTCAAAGTCACTAACCTATCCCATATCTAAAAATGATATGATGAATAAGGGTATATCCCCACCTCTCTTACAGAGGTGGGGATTTTAAATGTAAGTATGCAACATAATACACAATAGAAGGTGATTTTATGAGAAAATACGCAGCAATTGCTTTATGTACGTCTGCCATTCTAGCAGGCTGTAACACAAATAATGCTAGCCCAGAACCTGCAAAAGAGAAAAAGGTACAAGAAGTAAAAAAACAAGAAGAGACTGTACAAACACAAGGTAAAATTTCTTATAATCCCATTACGCACGAATCTACAAACGCAAATATTCATATTACAGACATAAAGGATTCTTTAACTGAAGTACAATATAAAATTTGGCACACTGCTGATGGAAAGGAAAGTTCTAAATCCTTTTCTTCTAAAGAAAAAGATAAACAATTTACACTTCCCTTTGATATAAAAGAATTTGAAGGAAAACGCGGTGAATACCAAATTGAAGCTACAGGAACAACAGAGGGCGGAAAAGCTATTCCACTTACGAAATCTACTATTACTTTCGAGCAAAAAGTTCCTGTTCTTATGTACCACGCAATTGATGATTATCATGGGCAAGGTATTAAAGATTTATTCGTATCACCCGCTAACTTTGAAGCACAAATGAAGTATTTAAAAGACAATAGTTATACATTATTAACATTTGAACGCTGGAGCGATATAAATAAAGTAAACAAGCCGGTTTTCGTTACATTTGATGACGGTATGAAAAATAATATGAATGCATTTCGCATTTTACAAAAGCTAAAAGATGATACTTTTAAGCCAGCGGCAACGGAATATATGATTGTTGATAACGTTGATGTAGAAGGCGCCCTTTCTACATCTGAAATAAAAGAAATGGTTGATTCAGGTATTTTTTCTGTACAATCTCATACAGCAACACATGCAGACTTGCCGAAAATTACAAACTATGACGAAGAGTTAAAAGGATCAAAAGAAAAGCTAGAGAAAATAACAGGTAAGCCTGTTATCGCAATTGCTTATCCATTCGGTCATGTAGACGATAAAGTTGTCGCAGAAACAAAGAAATACTATCAATTTGCAACAACAACGAAGCCTGGACAATTCATTACGAAGGGTGAACCTGATGAGTTGTTAAAAATGAAGCGTGTTCGCATACACCATACAACGACTGTAGAACAATTTGCTTCTTCGATTAAATAACTATTAGAGCTCAATACATTTTGAGCTCTCTTTTTACGTTATATTTATATATATTTTTAGAATTTTCTTGTATTATATATAGTAAGAAATCTTTCAAACTAAAGGAGATTATACATATGTCATTTGAACAAACGTTAGAGAAGTATGCTGCTCTTGCAGTCAATGTTGGTGTTAATATTCAGCCCGGACAAACTTTATCAATTAGTGCACCTCTTGAGGCTGTACAGTTTGTACGCCTCGTTACAGAAAAAGCATATCAATCTGGTGCAAAACACGTATATGTGGATTGGAATGATGAGACGTTAACACGCTTAAAGTTCGATCTAGCTCCTGAAGAAGCTTTCTCTGAATTCCCTTCTTGGAAAGCACATGCTCGTGAAGAATTAGCAAAAGAAGGCGCTGCATTTATGTCCATCTATGCAGAGAATCCTGATCTATTAAAAGGTGTAGAACCAAAGAAAATTGCAACAGCTCATAAAGTAGCTGGAGAAGCGATGAAAGTATACCGTGATTATGTACAAGCAGATAAAGTAAGCTGGTGCGTAATTTCTGTTCCTACGAAAGAATGGGCTGCAAAAGTATTCCCTGACGTAGCGCCAGAAGAACAAGAAACAAAACTATGGGATGCTATCTTCAAAGCTACTCGTGCTGATTTAGAAAATCCTGTGGAAGCATGGAAAGAACATGATGAAACACTACATACAAAAGTAGATTACTTAAACGAAAAACATTATACAGCTCTTCATTATACTGGTCCTGGAACAGACTTAACAATTGAACTTCCAGAAAAGCATGTATGGGCTGGTGCTGGTAGCTTAAATGAAAAGAACGTAGCATTTATGGCTAACATTCCAACTGAAGAGGTATTTACAATGCCACTTAAAACAGGTGTGAACGGCCAAGTGTCTAGCACAAAACCGTTAGCATTTGCAGGTAACATTATCGATAACTTTACGTTAACATTTGAAAACGGACGTATCGTAGACTATAAAGCTGAATCTGGTGAAGAAGCTTTAAAACATTTAGTAGAAACAGATGAAGGTTCTCACTTCTTAGGCGAAGTAGCTTTAGTACCTCACGATTCACCAATTTCAAACACAAATATTTTATTCTACAATACGCTATTTGATGAAAATGCATCTTGCCACCTTGCAATCGGAAATGCTTATGCATTTAACTTAGATGGCGGGAAAACAATGTCTAAAGAAGAACTTGCTGAAAATGGCGCGAACGCTAGTATTACACATGAAGACTTCATGATTGGTTCAGCTGAGCTTGATATCGACGGTATTACAGCTGATGGAAGACATGAGCCGATCTTCCGTAAAGGTAACTGGGCGTTTTAATTTCATGACTATAAAAACACATTGGATTACCCAATGTGTTTTTATTTATTCGGCTTCAATTCAAATTTTATCGTTCTATTCTCATGCGTAAACTCAGGCCTGTATGTAGCGATATATGTATTTCCTTTCGTTACATCAAATAGCATTACATCTTGAATTTTTCCATCCGGCGCTACCTTTTTACTCGTAAAGCTATCATATTTATATTCTTTAAACTTTGTACCTTTCTTATCTGTAATCTCAAATTCGTAAAATGCAAACGGTATGTCCTTTTTACTATTATTTTTCACCGTGAAAACAATCCCTAAAATATCATCTTTCTTTTTATCTGTAGTGTAATCTGGATACCCTAATTGAACTGAATCGAGAGTTACTTGCAAACCATCCACGTCCACCGTCTCTCCTATTTTATAAACTTTATCTTGAACGTCCTCTTGTTTACTTTCATCGCTGTTTTTAGTTTCTGTGCAAGCACTTAAACTAAAAGCCATGCCACAAATTAAAACAATTCGACTCACTTTCTTTAACATACCCTTCCCCCTATATGAGACAAGATTTTTATATTTATCCCGCATTAACGGGCAGTAAAACTCCCACCTCAAAATTCAGTTGGAGCAAAAAGTTAGGTGGGAGATCAACTGCCCGTAAACGCCCGATTGGTGCGGGCTAATAATCAGTGGGGAATGAACAAAACCCCCACTGATTAAAGTTTCACTTTATCATAGCAAAACTCTTTACGTTTTCTTGTCATATTTTGTCGTAGTAATTGCTAACTACACAAATAGAAAAAAGCTATCTTCTACAAAAGATAGCTTTCATGATGCCGATGACACTTTCAGTCCAATTACTCCTAAAACAATAAATAAAATGCAAAATGCTTGGAATAAGTTAATATGCTCTTTAAAAAAGTACACACTAATAATCGTAATAAGAAGTGTTCCTAAGCCCGACCAAATCGCATAAGCAATACTTAAGTTAATCTTCTTTACGACGATAGCAAATATACTGAAACAAATACCGTAAAAGACAAAAATAAGTACACTTGGAACGAGCTTTGTTAAACCGTTCGATAGTTTCATCGCTATCGTTCCAGCTACTTCAAAAATAATTGTTACGAGTAATAATAGCCAATATACCATACTAGAATCTCCTTCTCTGTTACCTTATAGAGATTCTAGTATACTACTTATAGTCCTAACGAAATATATTTAATTTCTAAATATTCCTCGATGCCGAAATGGCCTCCTTCACGTCCGATACCACTTTCTTTAAAGCCACCAAATGGTGCTTGTGCAACTGATGGAAGGCCATCATTTAAACCGATAATACCGTACTCTAACGCTTCACTAATTTGGAATGCTTGGCTAATATCTTTTGTGAAAATATAAGCAGCCAAACCATATGGTGTATTATTTGCTCGCTCGATTACTTCTTCAACTGTTTTAAATTTCGCAACTGGTGCAACCGGTCCAAATGTTTCTTCATTCATACAAAGCATCGTGTCATTTGCCAATCCAATTACTGTTGGCTGAATGAAATAACCATCTAACTCTGCAAATTTATGGCCACCATATAAAACTTCCCCGCCCTTTTGAATTGCATCTTCAATATGTTCTTGTACTTTCGAAACTGCATTCGCATCAATAAGTGGACCTACAGTTGTTCCTTCACCGAATCCATCTCCAACTTTAAGCTGCTCTACAGCTTTTGTGAACTTTCCTGCAAATTCTTCGTACACTTCTTCTTGAACAAAGACGCGGTTTGTACATATACACGTTTGTCCTGCGTTACGGAATTTCGAACCAATTACCGCTTCTACCGCCTTATCTAAATCAGCATCATTCATAACAATAAATGGAGCGTGACCACCTAATTCAAGCGAAACCTTTTTCATCGTTTGCGCAGCGCTAGCCATTAATTCTTTCCCAATTTCAGTTGATCCTGTAAAGGAAACTTTTCGAACGCGCTCATCTTCCATCCACGTATCAGCAATTGCTTTTGCACTACCTGTTACAATATTTATTACACCTTTTGGAATGTCTGCTTCATGTGCTAATTCAACTAACTTCAATGCAGTTAATGGCGTTTGACTCGCTGGTTTCACAACTGCCGTACAGCCCGCTGCAAGTGCTGGAGCTACCTTTCTCGTAATCATAGCAGCTGGGAAGTTCCACGGTGTAATAGCTGCCATAACCCCAACTGGTTGCTTCATAACTAAAATACGCTTATTCGGGTGAGAAGCAGGAATCATTTCACCGTATATTCTCTTTCCTTCTTCTGCGTACCATTCAACAAAACTATTTGCATAATTTACTTCACCAAGCGCTTCTGCAAACGGTTTTCCTTGTTCTCTCGTCATGATTGCTGCAATTTCTTCCTTATTTTCATCAATGAGTGTGAACCACTTTTTTAACTTTACTGCACGATCCGCTGCCGTTAATTTTGACCATGATTTAAAAGCTTCATGTGCAGCATCAACTGCTTGCTTTGCCTCTGTAATCCCGCCCTTTGGTACAGTTGCAAATACTTCCTTTGTCGCTGGATTATTCACTTCGATTTGTTCTTGCAGTGTAATCCACTCACCATTTATATACATCGCCTTTTTCTCTAAATTTACGAACGTCGCTTTTTTATCCAATGTTTTCTTCCTCCTCTATGAACTTCTTAATCTTCCTAGTGGCAGCAGATTGACTTATTTGCAAAAACTCAGCCACTTTATAACTTGATCCATACGTTTTATACGCTTTAAGAATAATATTTCTCTCTACCTCTTCCAGCATTCTATAAAGACTTTGTCCGGATTGTTCAACCGTTGTCTCTTGCATAGATAGTGGCAAATCTTCTACCGTTACAAAATCATCAGCAGTGATAACAATTCGTTCAATTACATTTTCAATCTCTCTATTATTTCCTTCCCAAGGGTACC
Source organism: Bacillus altaicus (assembly GCF_042136375.2). Classification (NCBI taxonomy): domain Bacteria; kingdom Bacillati; phylum Bacillota; class Bacilli; order Caryophanales; family Bacillaceae; genus Bacillus; species Bacillus altaicus. Next base: position 5,076,480 of record NZ_CM143394.1, read on the forward strand.
CTACAAACATTTGTAACGTACTAGGAGCTAACTTCACATCACGTCCGTACTTTTTATTAAAATGCTGTAAATAATGATAGATGAGCGGCAAAATGTCTTCTGTTCTCTCCCGAAGTGGCGGAATTGAAATTGGAATGACATTCAGACGATAGTATAAATCTTTCCGAAATGTTCCTTGTTTCACCATCGTACTTAAATCTCTATTTGTTGCCGCTACAATTCTAACGTCCACCTTTTTTAATTCTCTTCCGCCTATAGGGCGAAACGTTTTTTCTTGCAATACTTGCAAAAGCTTCGCTTGAATTTCAAGCGGCATTTCACCAATTTCATCTAAGAAAAGGGTCCCTTTATGTGCTGATTCTAATAGCCCCTTTTTCCCTTCACGATTTGCACCTGTAAAAGACCCACCTGAATATCCAAAAAGCTCAGATTCGATTAAATTCGTCGGCAATGCCGCACAATTAATTTCATAGAAACTTTCATTCTTCCGGTGACTCACTTCATGCAAATGGCGTACTAATCGGCTTTTCCCCACTCCAGTCTCACCTAATACGAGAACAGTACTATCTACCACAGATACTTTTTTTATTGTTTCGATTATTTTTTGCATAGCGATGCTTTTAAAAATAAGCCCTTCATGCTCATATGTTTCTCTTAATTCTTTCTTATATGTCTTTAGCTGATTATCCATTTCCTCTACCTTTTGACGTAATTGATAGAGTTCAGTAAGATCACGAGAATAACTAATCACTCTTCTTAAATTTCCTTCATCATCAAAAACAGGCCTTGTACGAACATGCAAATACTCTCCTGATTTCGTTGTTTGCACAAGTTCAACTGGCCTTTTCTTTTCAATTACTTCTAACGTTGCAGACGGATAAAAAATCCCTTCTTTCTGTAGTTCTTGTACATGCTTTCCTACTAATTCCTTAGCAGAGAGCTGGTAATGCCTTTCACACATACTATTTACACGTACAACGATTCCCTTATCATCCGTAACAAAAATTTCATCAAATGCATATTCAAATACATCTTGTAAATCCATCAACATTCGTTCCTTTTCTGCAACCATTCTAGCCACTCCCTACTTCAAATCCATCGATTCACTTTACTATCTTTATTATAAAATGAATTTTCTGCATTTTATATAGAGTAAGCTAGAATGTTTTCAATTTGTTATTTATACAAATCTATTTATATTTTTTAACACATAATTCGCTGCCTTAAAAAATACAGAATGCCATCGCAACCACACCCTCACTTTGTTTTAGCTTGGCATGGGGCAGGAAAAGGGGCTGACCGATTCTATGCATGGACAGATGCTCTCTTCCGCCTAAAAAGAAAAGCTTTATTCCCTTTTTTAAGTTATCCCAATTCTTTATACACGAGCGATATTTGCTTGCTCATAACAAGCTTGCAATGATTCTTCAATTATTGTTAAACCTTCCTCAAGTTGCTCATCTGTAATCACTAATGGCATTAATACACGAATAACATTTCCATATGTTCCTGCGGATAATAAAAGTAGTCCACGCTTATTTGCTTCTGCACACAAATTAGACGCTAATATTTTATCAGGCGCTTTCGTCTTGCGATCTTGAACGAGCTCGAATGCACACATTGCCCCTAAGCCGCGCACATCACCGATGCAATTATATTTATTTTCCATCTCTTGGAATCGGTTCATTACGACTTTCCCTACTTCTATCGCTCTATCATTTAATTTCTCTTTTTCTATTACATCAAGCACAGCTAATGCAGCCGCACATCCTAGTGGGCTTCCTGCATACGTTCCACCAAGTTCCCCCGGTGCAGACTCATTCATAATTTCTTTACGTCCAATCACACCACTTATCGGTACACCAGCACCTAATGATTTAGATACCGTAATTAAATCTGGAACGACATCATAATGATCAATTGCAAAGTATTTTCCGGTACGACTAAAGCCTGTTTGAATTTCATCAGCTACAAATAAAATACCGTGCTCTGAACAAATACTGCGTACTTCTTGAACAAATTTCTTACTTGGAACGATAAATCCGCCTTCCCCTTGAACAGGCTCCATTACAACAGCTGCAATTGTTTCTGGTGCTACTTCTGATATGAAGAAGTTCTTAAACTCTTCAATGATAAAGTCATCATACTGCTCTTCTGTTAACCCTTCTGGGCGACGGTATTCATATGGGAATGGCGCTTTATATACTTCTGGAGCAAATGGGCCAAATCCAAATTTATATGGTTTTACTTTACTTGTCATCGTCATTGTCATTAATGTACGCCCATGAAATCCTTTAGAAAATGCGATAATTCCAGGTCTCTTCGTATATTTACGAGCAATCTTCACTGCATTTTCAACCGCTTCTGCCCCACTGTTTAAAAACAGCACTTGTTTGTCGAAATTACCTGGCGCTAATGCGGCAAGCTTTTCTGCCAATTCAATATATGGCTCATACATCATCACATTAAAACCAGTATGAATATATTGATCTACTTGTTTATGAAGCGCTTCTTTAACAGTAGGATGACAATGTCCTACATTAATTGTCCCGATTGCTCCTGCGAAATCAATGTACTGATTTCCATCCACATCTGTTACGAGTGCACCATTTGCAGACTGTACAAATGTTGGAATACCATTACTTACTCCTTTTGGTACTATATTTTGGCGGCGTTCTAATAAAGACGCTGCTTTCGGTCCTGGAATTTGTTCATCTACTTTAGCAAATTTTTTTGTGTTCATTATGTACCCCATCCTTTTCTATACAATGTTTTCTCTTTATATTGCAAGATGTGTGCCAACTTCCCATTTCTAGTATTCATCCCATTCCCTGAATATCTCGGCATAAAAAATAAGTCTATAAAGACTCATATAGAGTCCTTATAGACTTATTAATTTATACATTAGACTTTCTTTGTTTCCAAATAAACTCACCTGAATGAGAAATTAAATCTTCAACAGATTGTAATATTAAATCTGCAAGTGGTTCTAACGTTTGACGATCACCCGTACCAGATAGTACGCCAATCGCATAGCAGTCGCCACCATTTTTCGCTAAATGTAAATCCGTCGGTGTATCCCCGACGACCGCTACTTCACATGTCTCTAAATTAAATCTCTCACAAAACGATTCTACAATTTTTTTATCTGGCTTCTGTGCTGGAAATGTATCTGAAGCTATAACACAATCAAAAAAAGCTTCCAATTGATATTGCTTTAAAAATAATTCTGTCGGCGCGAAATCATCAGCTGTAACGACACCTAGAATAAATCCTCTATCCTTTAACGCCTGTAAAACTTTCGGTAAATCTGCCGTCATTCTCATATGTGAACGATGCTCGTACATAAGAGCAAATAACTTTTCACTCACCCATTGATGCATCTCTTCTTCTCTAGATGATGCAATATACTTACAAAGCCCCTTTGCCACATCAAGACTCGTTCCAGCAGCGATCGCACTACGAGGATGAACAAATGCTCCGTCTACGCCAATCTCTTTTAATAAATCCTGCTGCATTGATTCTGGTAATTGATATAAATTTATACACTCTGTAACGAGCTCTTCAGCTACTTTTATCCAAATCGAATGAAAATCCATTAATGTCCCATCTTTATCAAATAGTATTGCTTTTACCTTCTCCATAGCACCCTACCTCTCATTTCTTATCTCCTCCAGTGTATCAATAAAGTATGTACATAAAATAAACGGATTGTAAAAATACCATAAAAATCAAACTAACTTCCAATTTACAATTCAGCTGTATAAAGTGAAACTTTAATCAACAGAGGCTTTTACGAGCAGCCCGACTCCTACCTAACTTCTTTGCTTCAGCCGAATTTTAAGATGGGAATGCTGTGGAAAGCAAAAAAGGATGCCTTTACAGGGCATCCTCTTGATGTTCAGGAACAAATAGTTCCAGACAATGATATATATTTTCAAATTCCATTGGTGCGTCTCCGCCATATTCACCATCTAAGTTGATCATTAATTTATCAGGAGAATGAACTTTAATACGATTCGCTTGTGTATATAGCACTTTCGGATTGTTAATATGTTCCCCACGCTGTGCTTGTGTTGCTGCTTTAATTAAATCAGCGATAGAACCTTTTTTCAGTACTAATAAATCAAATAATCCATCGTTAATAGATGCATATGGTGCTACTTTTTCGAATCCACCAACTGAACGAGTATTCGTAATTAAAAACATCGTAATTTCTTCTTGTAGCATTTTCCCATCATACTCAATTTCAACATATGTTGGATGTAATGATGGTAACATTTCGATTCCTTTTAAATAGTAAGCAAGTTGGCCTAATACCGTTTTTAGCTTGCTTGGTACTTCATATGTTAATTCTGTAATACGGCCGCCACCAGCGATATTAATGAAATATGTATCATTCGCTCTACCAAGATCTAACGGTACCGTTGTTCCTTCACAAATAATATCCGCAGCCTCTTCAATAGCACGAGGTACACCGATCGCACGCGCAAAATCATTTGTCGTTCCAACTGGAATAATACCAAACTTTGGACGATGCTCATGTCCTACTAAACCGTTCACTACTTCATTTAATGTACCATCACCACCAGCTGCGATAACAACATCAAACTTACGATCAGCAGCTTGCCTCGCTGCCACAGTCGCATCTCCAGGACCAGTTGTCGCATGACAAGACGCTTCATATCCAGCTTGTTCTAATTTTTGTAATACTTCTGGTAAGCTCTTCTTAAATAGCTCGCGCCCAGAAGTAGGATTATAAATAATTCTTGCTCGCTTCATATTTATTAGCACAGGAAATTCCTTATTCATTGAAAAACGAATACACCGAACCCTTATTCAGTATCCCTATGCCTACCTCCTCTCATCTTCCTATCCTTCTTTAATTCCGCTCAAACAGGCAGTAAGAACCCGATTCGTGTAGCCCATCAAAAGTAACTGTTCACTCCTGATAGTTTTGTTTTATTTAACCAAGAATTTTATGTCTATCCATTCTCTCACATCAATTTACATATAATGAATAATAATTATCTATTATTTCATGAGATGAAAAAAAACCTCTATGTCTAGATTTATCATTATTCCCACCTTTTTGCAACTATCATACCATAGTTGCTATAGAAACATTTTCTCACTTTTGACAGTTAATCAAACGTTTGTTTAAATTATTTTTCACCATTTAAACAAACGTTTGATTAACTCAGAAAAAACACCCAAATACGGGTGTTTTTTCTGTTTAATCTTTAAGAATCTATACTATTTTAGCGCTTATTAATCTCTTCAAGTAAGATTTTGTTAACAAGCGGTGGATTTGCTTGTCCTTTTGTAGCTTTCATAATTTGACCAACTAAGAAGCCAATTGCACGGTCTTTACCGTTTTTAAAGTCTTCAATAGATTGCTCATTATTATCAAGAATTTCTGTTACAACCTTACGAAGTGTTCCTTCGTCAGAAATTTGAACAAGCCCTTTCGCTTTAACGATTTCTTCTGGGTCTCCACCTTTTTCAATTAATTCGTTAAATACTTTCTTCGCGATTTTAGAAGAAATTGTACCTTTTTCAATTAATTGAACCATTTTAGATAAGCCAGCAGGCGTTAATGCAACGTCTTTTAATTCTTTTTGTTGTTTGTTTAAGTATGCAAGTACTTCACCCATTAACCAGTTTGATGTTAATTTCGCATCAGCACCTTCTGCAACTGTTGCTTCAAAGAAATCAGACATCTCTTTCGTTAATGTTAATACGTGTGCATCATAAGCTGGTAAACCAACTTCTTCAACATAGCGAGCTTTACGTGCATCTGGAAGTTCTGGAATAGAAGCACGAATTTCTTCTTTCCACTCATCGTCGATGTAAAGTTCAACTAAGTCTGGCTCTGGGAAGTAACGGTAATCGTCAGATCCTTCTTTTATACGCATTAAGATTGTTTTCTTCGTTGCTTCATCATAACGACGTGTTTCTTGTTGGATGATACCGCCAGATAATAATTCTTTTTCTTGGCGCACTTGCTCATGCTCAAGACCTTTTTGCACGTAATTGAAAGAGTTTAAGTTTTTCAGTTCTGCTTTTGTACCGAACTTCTCTTGTCCAACTGGACGAAGGGAAATATTCGCATCACAACGAAGAGAACCTTCTTCCATCTTACAATCAGATACACCTGTATATTGAATGATTGATTTTAACTTCTCTAAGTAGGCATATGCTTCTTCTGGAGTACGCATATCTGGCTCAGATACGATCTCGATTAAAGGCATACCTTGACGGTTGTAGTCTACTAATGAACCTTCAGCCGTATGCGTTGATTTACCAGCATCTTCTTCTAAATGAAGACGTGTAATACCGATACGTTTCTTTTTACCGTCTACTTCGATTTCAATCCAACCATTTTCACCAATTGGCTTATCAAATTGAGAGATTTGGTAAGCTTTCGGATTATCTGGATAGAAATAGTTTTTACGGTCGAACTTCGTTTCCGTTGCGATTTCACAGTTTAATGCCATTGCAGCTTTCATTGCAAAGTTAACTGCTTCTTTATTTAAAGTAGGAAGTACCCCTGGGTATCCTAAGTCAATTACACTCGTTTGTGTATTTGGCTCCGCTCCGAATTCTGTTGGACTCGCAGAGAAAATTTTCGAATTTGTTTTTAACTCAACGTGAACCTCTAAACCAATAATTGTTTCTAAATTCATCTATGCTCGCCTCCTTACAGACTTGCTTTTTTTGTATGATAGTCTGTTGCTTGCTCAAACGCATGTGCAACGCGGTAAATTGTCGTTTCATCGAAGTGTTTACCAATGATTTGTAAACCAAGTGGCATGTTGTTAGCACCGAATCCACATGGAACAGAAATCGCTGGAACACCCGCTAAGTTTACTGGAATTGTTAAAATGTCATTTGCATACATTGTCATTGGATCGTCCACTTTTTCGCCCACTTTAAATGCCGGAGTTGGCGTTGTTGGTCCAATAATAACATCATAGTTAGCAAATACATTTTCAAAGTCATTTTTAATTAATGTACGTACTTGTTGTGCTTTTTTGTAATATGCATCATAGTAACCAGAGCTAAGAGCAAATGTACCAAGCATAATACGACGTTTTACTTCATCACCGAAACCTTCGCTACGTGTGTTTTTGTAAAGATCTAATAAATTATTCACATTATCAGAACGAACACCGTAACGTACGCCATCAAAGCGTGAAAGGTTAGCAGATGCTTCAGAAGAAGATAATAAGTAATACGTTGCTAGAGCGTATTTAGAGTGCGGAAGAGATACTTCCTCCCAAGTTGCGCCCATACCTTCTAACACTTTTAAAGCAGCTAGTACTGACTCACGAGCTTCCTCGCCAACACCTTCGCCTAAGTATTCTTTCGGTACAGCAATGCGTAAACCTTTAACATCGCCTGTTAAACCAGCTAAGTAGTTTCCTACTTCAACGTTTGCAGAAGTTGCATCCATACGGTCAATACCTGAAATAGCTTGTAATAAGTATGCATTGTCTTCTACTGTACGTGTAATCGGTCCGATTTGGTCAAGTGAAGATGCGAATGCTACTAATCCGTAACGAGATACACGTCCGTAAGTTGGTTTTAAACCTACAACGCCGCAATATGCAGCTGGCTGACGGATAGAACCACCCGTATCAGAACCTAGAGAGAATAATACTTCTCCTGCTGCTACTGCCGCTGCAGAACCACCACTAGATCCACCTGGAACATAATCTAAGTTCCATGGATTTTTTGTAGCGTAGAAGCCTGAATTTTCATTTGAAGAACCCATTGCGAACTCGTCCATATTTAATTTACCGATTGTAACTGTGTCAGCAGCTTTTAGCTTTTGCACAACTGTCGCATCGTAAATTGGATCGAAGTTTGCTAACATTTTGCTCGCACAAGTTGTACGAAGACCGTTAGTTACAATGTTATCTTTTACACCGATTGGCATACCGAATAATAAACCATTATCCTCAGCACCAATCTTTGCATCTAATTCTTTCGCTTTCGCGCGTGCATTTTCTTCATCTAATGTAAGAAAAGCTTTTACGTTATCTTCAACATCCGAAATACGTTTGTAAGATTCTTCTACTAAATCCGTAACGGAAATTTCTTTGTTGTTTAACTTCTTATGTAACTCTGATACAGAATGATCAAATAATGACATCGAAATTCCCTCCTCTATTCTAATACTGCTGGAACACGGATTTGATTATCTTTGTGATCCGGTGCATTTTTTAATACTTCTTCTACTGGTAAACCTTTTTCTGGCACATCTTCACGCATAACATTTTTCATAGTTAATACATGAGTTGTTGGTTTTACATCAGTTGTATCTAATTCATTTAACTGTTCTGCAAATGTAACAATTGCATCTAGTTGTTTTTGAAATTTTTCTGCTTCTTGATCAGTAATTGCAAGACGTGCTAAATGTGCTACGTGCTTTACATTCTCAACGGAAATTCTTGACACGGCTAGGCCACCTCCATAATATATCGTTCAATCTACAATACTATTGATGATACCAAATTTCCAGTACTTCAAGCAAGTCAACACACGGCACTTACGGCATTTTTACATAAAAAAAGAAAGGCAAGTGCCTTTCTTTACAATTTACTCTTTATCTAACGATTTATTTTTCGGAAATCTTTCATTATCTTCCTCATTATCACGAATTGTTTTTTGTAATACAAAACAAGACATCGTTAAAAATAATGTTCCTATTAAATAGTACCCTTTTACACTAAGCGTTTCATCTAACGTGTAAATCCCAATTAGCATTCCTGACAACGCACAAACAAATGAAGTCCATGCTAAAAACGTGAACGCTTGCGTATTTCGTCTTCTCATCGTTCTCCCCCTCGTTAGCTGTACACCCATTATAGATAAATATATTTATCACAATGGATTTTTATGTAAATTTTCTTTTTTCTATTTATTAATCTATCACAAAAAATTGCTATTTTGAAGATTATTTTCTTTCTAATCTGAAAAAATAATCAAAATCATTGACATTTATTTCAATTCCACATAAAATAAAAACAAATATTACGAACCTCGAAATATACTGGAGTGGAAATAATTGTTGCAATATGAACATTTTTTAGACTTACTGCTAGATAACGCCAAGAAACTTTTCTATCCTGAAGAATGGGTAAGCCTTGATTTAACACTTTCCAAAACAGAAGTATTTTGTTTACTTTGGATGGAGCGAAATACAGATATTACAATGACAAAAATCGCTGATCTTCTTGATATACCGATGAGTACAACGACAGGCGTTGTAAATCGCCTTGTAAAAAAGGGCTATATTGAACGCTACCGTGATGAAAGCGATCGACGCATTGTATTAATTCGTTTAACAGAAAACGGCGTAATGCTCGTTCAAGAAGTGAAACAAAATGCGGCCCATTACTTTAGCCTAGTGACGGAAGCATTGTCAGAAGAAGAAAAAGCATTCTTACTACAAATCTTCCAAAAGATCATGAATCACATTGCTACATCACAGCAAAAAACAGAAGAAAAGGTTTCTACACCTAAAATGAAAAACATTCCGATTGAATAAAGCCCTAACTGGGTTTTTATTCAACCATTTACTTCGATACTCGTAATATTCGACATTCGAAACAAAGGGGATAAAATGATGAGAATTATTTTGTATACAGGTAAAGGCGGCGTAGGAAAAACTAGCATTTCAGCAGCAACAGCACTTCAAAGTTCAAAACAAGGATTAAAAACATTAGTAATGAGCACAGATCCTGCTCATAGTTTAGGAGATTCATTTGGTATAAAGCTATCTTCTGAACCATTAGAAATTCGCGAAAACTTATGGGCACAAGAGATTAATACGATTTATGAAATGGAAAAAGGCTGGGGGAAATTGCAGAAATATATTACACTACTCTTCACTTCCAAAGCAGCCGATGATATTACAACAGAAGAATTAACGATGTTCCCTGGTATGGAAGATTTAATTAGCTTACTTCGAGTACTCGATTACTATAAACACAACACTTACGACGTCATCATTATTGATTGCGCACCGACTGGAGAAACTTTAGCAATGCTCAGCTTTCCAGACATGCTCGGCTGGTGGATGGAAAAACTCTTTCCTATTAAAAGAAAAATTTTAAAAGTCGTTCGTCCTGTAGCTCAACCACTCCTTGGTGTCCCCCTTCCAACCGATGATATTATGGACGAATTAACAAATACACTTGAACAGCTTGGAGAAATGAGAGATATTTTATCAAACCGAGAGGTAACCAGCATTCGCGTTGTTGTAAATCCTGAAAAAATGGTCATTAAAGAAGCTCAGCGCAGCTTTACGTATTTAAACTTATACGATTATAACGTTGATGCCATTATGATTAACCGCATCATCCCTAACACTGTCACCGATCCTTATTTTCAGGCATGGAAAGATACACAAAAGAAATATAAAACATTAATTCAAGATAGTTTTCAGCCACTTCCTATTTACGAAGCTCCGATGTTTGAACAAGAAGTTGTTGGTTTGTCTATGTTAGAACGTGTAGGAGACGCTTTATTTAAATCTGACTCTTCTCCTACGGAAGTGAAATTTAACGGTCGCACACAATATGTAAAAAAAGATGGCGATGAGTATATTTTCGTTCTGTCCATTCCCTTCTCAAACAAAAGTGAACTTTCATTAAATCAAAAAGGTGATGAACTTATTATTCGAGCCGGTTCTGCGAAGCGAAATATCACCTTGCCAAAAACATTAACGCACCTTTCTATTCAAGGAGCTAAGTTTGAAGATGATGTACTAAATATTCGGTTTGGAGGTGTAGTACATGCATGATGAACTACTAAGAAAGGTAATTCGTACAAAAATAAAATTCGGTATGCTTATATTAGAAGAGTTACCGAATCCGATTCAGCAATCAGCTAAGCAAGCACTAAATATTTTACAAGAGGAGCTAGCTGCTTATCCGAAAGAACAAGAGCATCACGAAGATAATTTAAAAAGTATCATGATTGAATAACCATAAAAAAAGACCAGGAAAACTCCTGGTCCATCACTCTACTTAACAAACATTGGATTCTATGTTATACAAAATTGGAAGGTACAGAATTAGGGTTTTGTTTGTTAAGTAGATTATATGTTTAACGAGCTAACAGCGGAGGGGTTCCTACTGTTAGTCGTTAAACTCAATAATTATTTTACGATTTTTTCAAGCTCATCAAGTGAAAGATCTACTGAAATGGAACCATCATTTGTTTCTTTCTTAATTGCATCTGTTACTTCTTTTGAATGATATAGTTCAATTACTTTTTTCAGTGTTGGATCCTTTTTATCTTTCGTACGAGCTGCGAAAATATTAATATAGGCCTTTGCATTTTCATTATTTGGATCTTCTAAGAAAATTGGATCCTTCGCTGGGTCTAATCCAGCTTGACCAGCAACACCGTTATTAATAACTGAAGCCGCTACATCTTTTAACACACGAGGTGTTTGCTGTGCGATAACCGGTGTAATCTTTAGCTTCTTCGGATTTTCAGCAATGCCGCTTGGATCCCCAAATAGACCAAAATCTTTCTTAAGCTTTAATAATCCAGCTGCATCAAGAAGTTTTAATGCACGTGCTTGGTTCGTTGGATCATTTGGAATAGCAATTTCTGAACCATCTGGGATTTCATTTGCTTTCTTATATTTTTCAGAGTATAAGCCCATCGGTGCAATTTGTGTTGTACCAACAGCTGTAATATCTAATCTATGCTCCTTTTTAAATTGCTCTAAGAAAGCAATGTGCTGGAATGAGTTTAGTTCAATATCTCCATCAGCTAACGCTTTATTTGGCGTTGTATAATCAGAGAACTCAATCAGTTTAACTTTAATCCCTTCTTTTTCAGCTTTTTCCTTTACAATTTCCCAAGCGTTTCCATCCGTTCCAGTTACACCAATGCGAACTACTTTCTCTTTAGCTCCTGCACCTGTGTCTCCACCTGAGCAGCCGCTTAAGGCTGTAATTCCTACGATCGCTGATAATGCAAATGCTAAAATTTTCTTCATTTTCTTTTCCCCTCTTCCTTTTATGATCTGCGTAAAAAGACTTTCGCAAAGTAGTTCCCTAAATTTTGAGCTATCTGTACGAGAATGATAAGTAAAACAACCGTTACGAACATCACTGACGTATCAAAACGTTGATAACCATATGTCATCGCTAAGTCACCAAGACCGCCACCACCGACAAGCCCAGCAACTGCTGAAAATTCAATTAAACCAACTGTCATAAACGTTACACCTAAGATTAATGGTGCTAACGCTTCTGGCACGAGGATTTCAAAAACAATTCTAATTGGTGAAGCACCCATTGCTTGCGCTGCTTCAATTACCCCTTTCGGAACAGAAACAAGATTTGTTTCAACCATTCTAGCAATACCAATTGATGCAACTAACGTCATTGGGAAGATTGCTGCCGCTGTTCCAATCGTTGTTCCAATAACACTTCTTGTTAGTGGGCTTAAAGCTACTAAAAAGATAATGAATGGAACCGGACGAATTGTATTAATTATGATATTAAGAATAGAAAAGACCCATTTATTTTCTAAAAAGTTTCCTTTTCTCGTTACATATAAAAGCAAACCTAGAGGTATACCAAGAATTGTAGCGAATATAAGGGTTACAATTACCATTAAGAGGGTATCCCCCGTCGCATCTAATATGCGAGGCCAAAATATACTCCAATCAACTCGCATGAGCTTCTACCTCCTTCAGCTGCACTTGCAGTCTTAGATGTTGTAATGCTTTTTGAATTTCTTTCTGTTCACCTTGTAGTTCTACAAGAAGATTTCCAAATAGCACATTTTGGAGTTCAATAATATTTCCGTAAAGAACATTTACATCGACGTTATAGTTTTTCGCAATATATGATAGTACAGGCTGCCCTGTCTCTTCCCCAGTAAAAGTCAGGCGATAAATCTGACCTCCGTTTTGAATTTTCGCTAGAACACTTTCTGGTAAGTGATCATTAATAACAGAGCGTACAAAATTTTGAGTTGTCTTTGTTTTTGGTTGTGTGAAAACGTCAAACAGTTTTCCTTCTTCAATTACTTTTCCTTTTTCCATAACAGCTACACGGTGACAAATTTCTTTCACAACGTGCATTTCATGTGTAATAAGTAGAATCGTTAAATTGTACTCTCTATTTACTTTCTTTAATAAATTTAAAATTTCTGTTGTTGTTTCCGGATCTAAAGCTGATGTTGCCTCATCACATATGAGAATATCCGGTGATGTCGCAAGTGCTCTTGCAATCCCAACGCGCTGCTTTTGTCCACCTGATAACTGTTCTGGATAATAGTTCGCTTTATCTTCTAAACCAACAAACTTTAGTAGTTCATTCACTCTTTCTTTTATCTCATTCTTCGGCAATTTCGCTAACCTTAATGGATAAGCAATGTTCCCAAACACTGTTCTTGAATTAAATAGATTAAAGCTTTGAAAAATCATCCCAATTCTTTGTCTTAGTTTCCGTAACTCTTTCGCCGATAATGATGTAATATCTTTATCGTCTATTGAAATTGTTCCTGCAGTTGGTCGTTCTAACATATTTACTAAACGTAATAACGTACTCTTTCCAGCACCACTAAATCCGATAATGCCAAAAATTTCGCCCTTTTCAACTGACAGCGTTACATCCTCCACCGCATGAACAGATTGCCCACCTGATTCATATACTTTACTTACATTGTTAAAAGAAATCATTTTCTTCCCTCCTATATGCTGTAAAACTTGAAGTAGAGCTTTCGAGGTAAAATAAAAAGTGCTCTCCTTCTTATCACTTGTAAAAGATAAGAAGGAGAGCACTTATATGTACTCGTTCACATCTTCTCATCTTCCAAGCCTACTTTAAGCTTGCTGGAGTTAGCACGGTATTAAAAAACCCGTTGCTGAGGTATCGTAGGGCCAGTCCCTCCACCTCTCTGGATAAGAGTGTATCGATTTAATTGTCGTTTAATTAATTCTCATTATAGAACTCAGAATAATAAGAGTCAATATATTTTTTAGAAAAATATTAATTATTCCTCTATTAAAATTTTCAAATAAAAAAATCACAATACAATAGTAATTTTTATAGTTATGTAACATCCTCCTCACTCATACTTTTAAAGAGGAGAATCTTCTCTACTAATTGAATAACAGTATTTCAATATGAATTCGGAGGAAGATAAATATATGAAAACAGCCCTTTTGCTCGTCGATATTCAAAATGATTATTTTCCAAATGGCAAGATGGAATTACGTAATCCCGTAGAAGCAAGTGAATATGCTGATCAGCTACTACAACATTTTAGAATTAGAAACGAACCTATTTTTCATATCCAACATGTAGCTATAAAGGATAGTGCTACTTTTTTCCTACCCAATACAGAAGGTGTCCATATTCACGAAAATGTCCGTCCACTTAGAGAGGAATCCGTTATCCTTAAACATTATCCAAATAGCTTCCGAGAAACTGATCTTCTAGAACGATTACAACGTTCAGGAATTGAGCACGTCGTAATCTGCGGGATGATGACCCATATGTGTATTGATGCTACGGTAAGGGCTGCTTTTGATTTTGGCCTTCACTGTACCGTAATACACGATGCTTGTGCTACAAAAGATCTTTCATTTAAGAATGCTACTATACCAGCTGTTTATATTCATAATACAATTTTGGCGAGTTTAAATGGAGTATACGCAAATATAATGAGTACAGAAGAGTTTTTAGCGACCTAAAAAAACACCCCTTTCAGTTAGCAAAACCGAAAGGAGTGTTCTCTTGTCAAACCATAGATTTTCTTTCAAATTGTATTATACAGGAAATCCTCAAAATGAATACTAAAAAATATGACTAATAAGTCAATTTTTCTCGCTGTTTTGTTTCTATTTTCATGTTTATCCCGATATTAATAGGGTTTAACTAATTCTAAAGAATACATAGTAATATTTGGTAACTATTTCTCGATTTAAATTAACTAGCTTCTATATATAGAGAATTTCTCAAAAAAAGAGATCTTCACAAACTGTGAAGATCTCTTTTACTATTTCTTATAAAGTTTCAGAAGTAGTTTTTGCTTGCATATGAAGTGCTAAGTAGTCAGGGCCACCAGCTTTAGAGTCTGTACCAGACATGTTAAAGCCACCGAATGGTTGGTAACCTACGATTGCACCAGTACATCCACGGTTGAAGTATAAGTTACCAACGTGGAAGTCTTCACGTGCTTTTTCAATATGGTCACGGTTGTTAGAAAGAACTGCTCCTGTTAAACCGTATTCTGTATTATTTGCAATTGCAAGTGCATGATCAAAGTCTTTTGCTTTACAGAATGCTACTACTGGTCCGAAGATTTCTTCTTTCATTAAACGAGCATCTTCTGCAACGTCAGCAACGATTGTTGGTTGGATGAACCAGCCTGTAGAATCGTCTCCTTCGCCACCTGATACGATTTTACCTTCTTCTTTACCAATTGCAACATAGCTCATTACTTTATCGAATGCAGCTTGGTCATTAACAGGTCCCATGTTGATGTCTTTTGCATCTGGGTTACCTACTGTTAATTCTTTTGTTAATTCCACAGCACGATTTAATACATGATCGTATACATCTTCATGGATTACTGCACGAGAACATGCAGAACATTTTTGTCCTGAGAATCCGAATGCTGATGCAACGATAGATTTAGCTGCGAATTCAAGATCTGCTTCTTTATCAACAACGATTGTATCTTTACCGCCCATTTCAGCGATAACACGTTTTAGCCAAATTTGGCCTGGGTTTACTTTCGCTGCACGCTCATAAATACGAATACCTACATCGCGAGATCCAGTGAAGCTAACGAAACGTGTACGAGGGTGATCTACTAAGTAGTCACCAACTTCAGAACCATTACCTGGAACGAAGTTTACTACGCCAGCTGGTAAACCAGCTTCTTCTAATACTTCCATAAATTTCGCTGCTACTACAGGAGTTGTACTAGCTGGTTTTAGTAATACTGTGTTACCAGAAACTACAGCAGCTGTTGTCATACCTGCCATAATTGCGAATGGGAAGTTCCAAGGAGAAATGATAACACCTACTCCTAATGGAATGTAAGAGTAACGATTATATTCAATTGGACGGCTTTCTACTGGCATACCGTCTTTTAATTTCAACATTTGACGAGCATAATATTCCATAAAATCGATTGCTTCTGCTGTATCAGCATCTGCCTCATTCCATGGTTTACCTGCTTCTTTTACAAGAATAGCAGAGAACTCATGTTTTCTACGACGAACGATTGCTGCAGCACGGAATAAAATATCTGCACGCATTTCTGGTTTTGACTTTCTCCAAGTTTGGAATGTTGCATCCGCTACTTGCATTGCTTTTTCAGCTAATTCACGGCTTGCTTTTGAAACGCGACCAACAAGTTCCTCTTTATTTGCAGGGTTTACAGAAACAATTTTGTCTTCTGTAGTGATTTTTTCTCCCCCGATAATTAATGGATAGTCTTGTCCAAGATAAGATTCTACTTTCTTTAAACCCTCTTCAAACGCTAATTTGTTAGCCTCTACTGAAAAATCTGTAAATGGCTCATGTTTGTATGCTACTACCATCTTTTTAGCCTCCCCTTAGAAAAACGTTTACATTTTACAACATTATTCTACACGATAATTTAGATTTATTCAAATATTCCTAGACTTATATTTTAAAAATTAATAAATTTTTAAAATATAATAAAAAAAAGAGATTCATACATACGTATGAATCTACAAAATATGAGTATATTCCAAAACATTTTTCCCGATTAATAAAATAGTAACTAATAAAAATAAAGTCCTTACATATCCAATACCTTTTTGAACCGCAAACTTCGATCCAAAATAAGCACCTAAAATCATTGATAATCCCATAATTATACCGTATTCAAAATGAATCACATCTAAAAATAAAAAAGTAATTAAAGATACGATATTACTAACGAAGTTCAAAAGTTTTCCAGATGCTGCCGCTTGAATAAAATCCAAACCAATTAATAAAAATGCAAAAATTAAAAAGGATCCTGTCCCTGGTCCAAAAAAACCATCATAAAACCCTATCATTAAAATAACAAAGAAAAACATTAATGTTTTTCCTTTTGTCATCTTTTTATAGGTAGATGCACTTCCCCAATCTTTTTTCGCAATAATATAAATGGCAATAAAAACCAACATTACAAGCACTAGTGGACGCAAAATATCAGGCGGAATAAACTTTACTACTAAAGCACCTGCGACCGCTCCAATAATAGTTAACGGGATTAACTTTCCTACAATCCGAAAATCCACCTTACCTGATCGAATAAAATAAATTGTACTGGTAAGCGTCCCCATCGTCGCTGCCAATTTATTCGTTGCGATTGCCGAAGCTGGTGATAAACCAACAAACATAAGTGCAGGAAGCGAAATTAACCCTCCCCCTCCAACAACCGAATCAATAAAAGCAGCTAAAAACCCGAATGCAATTAATAAAATAATGACTTGAAAGCTTAGTTCTTCCATGAATTTGCCCCTTACCCCTTTATTTGTAACATTTAAAATTATAACAAAATTTTTCAAGAAAAAAAGCTGTTCCTTTACGGAACAGCTCTCATCTTTTAATCTAAAATTTTCACAAAAGGTTCATCTTGCTTCGCTTCACGTATAATAATCGCTTCTGGACGTTCTACAGATTTAATTGTTACTTGTACTTTCATATAATTCGGGAAGTATTCCATAACAAGTCCAGCTACATATTGTGTAAAACCAATTACTTCAGCTTTCCCATTGAATTGAACAGGAATATCAAGCTTCATTTCTTTTAATTCATCATCTCTATACATTCCAGTACCGATAACAGCTGTATAATCACCTTGGAAATACTCACTTAACTTCGCTTTAAAGTTTGACACCCTTGCAAGGTCTTCACGTTTATTATCCGCTTTTGCTTGTTCAGACGGGAACAAATAATATTTCTCATTGATTGCTTTCCAATCCTCAACCGTTTCACTACCTTTTTCTACCTTAGCATAAGAAACAAAATTCCCTGGCACAAGTGAAGACTTTGGACCTTGACGATAAATTGCAAATGTTATCGGAACATTTTTTGTGTTAGCGTCTTTTTGATGCATGAATTTCAAGATTTCTTGTGCCATTCTTTTCCCTTCAGCTAACATTTTTTCATCTGGGATTGCAGCTTCACGTGGATACCCATGCTCTTCCTCATAATATTGAATAGAATTCATCGCTAATCCAATTACAATGCCATCAGGTTCATTATCGTTCCCACCTTTTTGTACATAGTAATCATGCTCTAAAATATTTGAGATATACATTGGATTTTTTTTATTTTTCACTTCTAGTGACTCCGAACCTTCACTTAAGGCTGGATTCAGTCCGATATTCGGAAATTTAACTGCATCTTTTTTCAACTTATCCTCTAGCTCTTTTTGTTCAGCATCTGTACGCTTCCTTTTTACAAGCATTTGTATATTTTGAGCCTCTAGAACCTTTCCGCCTTTAAAGAAATAATCTTTCGTACTAAATGATTCTTTGGCAATGCGCATTAGTCCTGTTTCAAATTCATCTATATCTAGACGACTATTTAAACCTTGTACAACTAAACCACGTGCCTTACCTGAATCAAATGGAACCGTTGTCTTATAATATTCATCCGAAATGGAGTATTTCGGGATAACTGCTTGTTCTTTCGCTTTCCCTGATTTCTCAACTGCTTTTTCATCTTTATTGGAACCCATACTACACCCACTTACAAGTAGGCTAAGACTTAATACCGCTAACGCTATTTTTTTCATCGTAAGTTTGCACCTCTTACTTATTCAGCTCTTGTAAGAACCTCTCTTCATTCCAAACTTCAACATTGTGCTTCTCTGCTTGCGCTAATTTTGAACCAGCAGCTTCACCAGCAACAACTAAATCCGTACTTTTACTAACACTTCCTGTTACTTTTCCACCTAATGCCTCAATCTTCTTCTTTGCTTCACTGCGTCCCATAACTTCTAATTTACCTGTTAAGACGACAGTTTTTCCTGCAAAGTACGATTCAACATTTTGTAGATCAGCAACTTTTATACCTTTGTATGCCATGTTCACGCCATACTCTTTAAATTGTTGTAATAGCTCTAATACGTCTTCATTATCGAAATACGTTACAACGGATTGAGCCATTTTTTCACCAATCTCGTTAATTGTTTTTAGTTCTTCTTCCGTTGCTTTCACAAGCTCATCCATCGTTTCGAAATACTCAGCAAATGTACGTGCGGCTTTCGCACCGACATGACGAATACCAAGACCGAATAACAATCGCTCTAATGAGTTTTCCTTAGAATTCTCAATTGCTTGGACTAAATTTGTTGCTGATTTTTCACCGAAACGTTCTAGTTGTAATAATTGCTCTTTCGTCAATGAATATAAATCAGCAAACGTACGAATATAATCCGCATCAAAGAGTTGTGTAATTACACGTTCTCCAAGTCCATCAATATTCATTGCATTTCTTGAAACGAAATGGATTAATCCTTCACGAATTTGAGCTGGACAAGTCGGATTTATACATCGAAGTGCTACTTCTTCTTCTAAACGAACAAGTTCACTCTCACATGCTGGACAATGCGTTGGCATATGATATTCTTCTTCCTCACCAGTACGCTTATCAAAAATAACGTTCACAACTTCAGGAATGATATCTCCAGCCTTTTTCACAACAACGTAGTCACCAATTCGAATATCCTTTTCACGAATTAAATCTTCGTTATGTAAAGAAGCACGACGAACGATAGTACCAGCCACTCTAACTGGCTCGAGCTCCGCAGTTGGTGTTACAACCCCTGTGCGGCCGACACTTAATTCAATCCCTGTTAATCTCGTAACAACTTCTTCAGCTGGGAATTTATAAGCTATTGCCCATCTTGGACTCTTTGCTGTAGTTCCTAAGCTTTCTTGAATAGCAACATCATCTACTTTTATAACGATTCCATCAATCTCATAATCAAGATGCGGACGTTTTTCTTGCCACTCTGCTACATACGCTATTACATCTTCAATTGTTTCACATGTACGACGATTTGGATTCGTCTTAAATCCAAGATCACCTAAGAAATCCAGTGATTCACTGTGGGATGGAATTGTTTTTTCTTCTACATTAGCAAGACCATACACAAACATAGATAAGTTACGCTTCGCTGCAATTTTTGGATCAAGTTGACGTATCGATCCTGCTGCCGCATTACGCGGATTTGCAAATACATCTTCACCATTTTGCTCTTTTTCCTCATTTAATTTAACGAATGAACGCTTCGGCATATAAGCCTCGCCTCGTGCTTCTAACGTTACTTCTTCATTTAATCGAAGTGGAATTGCTTTAATCGTTTTCAAGTTTTGGGTAATATCTTCACCCGTTACACCATCACCACGTGTTGCACCTTGAATAAAGCGCCCTTTTTCATAATGAAGTGAAACAGCAAGTCCGTCAATTTTTAATTCGCATATATATCTTACATTCGTATCATCAATTCCTTGACGTACTCTTCGGTCAAAATCACGCAAATCTCCTTCATTAAATGCGTTACCTAAACTTAACATCGGTGATTTATGCGTTACCTTTTCAAATATATCAAGTACAGCTCCCCCAACTCGAATAGAGGGGGAGTCTTCCGTTACAAATTCAGGGTTCTCTGCTTCTAATTTCATAAGCTCCTGCATATCACGGTCATATTCCGCATCAGAAACAGAAGGATTGTCTAATACGTGATATTGATAGTTAAATGTATTTAACAAATCACGCAGTTCTTCTATACGTTTTTTTGTTATCTCTTTTGACATATCCTCAGTCCTTTCCTATTGTTTCGTCACAGGTGCAAATTTTGCTAATAAACGTTTAACACCAATTGGGCTTGGGAACGCAATATCTAACTCTTTTGCATCACCTTCACCCTTTACACTTACAACTGTACCGACTCCCCACTTCTGGTGAGAAGCTTTATCGCCTACTGCCCAGCCAATTTGCTCGCCACCTGTCGTCTTAACAGCCGGACGCACGAAAGCTGAACGAGAACGTGTTGTAGTTGCGCTTGTCGTTCTTCCTTTTGCACCAAACGAAGTTTCACGCTTCGGTGCTGTTTCATTTAATGATTCCACCAATTCTGCCGGAATTTCTGTAATAAATCGAGATGCTGCATTCATACTTGTTCTACCAAATAAAGTACGCATTTGCGCATTCGATAAGTATAACTCTTCTTCTGCACGAGTAATACCTACATAAGCAAGACGACGCTCTTCTTGCATTTCATCTTCTTCCATAAGAGAACGAGTATGCGGGAATATCCCTTCCTCTAAGCCAACAATAAAGACAACTGGGAACTCTAATCCTTTTGCTGAGTGCATCGTCATTAAAATAACTTCCTCACCAGCAGTTGGATCTTCATCTACACGATCAATATCAGCAACAAGAGCTAAGTCTGTTAAGAATGCAACAAGGCTCTTATCTTCACTTTGAGATTCGAATGTTTGCGTAACAGATAAAAACTCGTCTAAGTTTTCTAAACGACCTTCTGCTTCTAAAGAACGCTCATTTTTCAACATATCGCGATAACCTGTTTTCTCAATAACTTCTTCTACTAATTCTGTAACAGATAAATACTCTTGCATATTTACCCAGTTGTGTAATAAACCTGCGAATTCTTTTACTGCCTTTGTAATTTTTGCACTTACTCCAACATGCTCAATCTCATCAAATACAGCAGTTAATGAGATTCCGTTTTGCACACCATAATTAATAATTTTATCGATAGAAGTCGCACCAATCCCGCGCTTTGGCATGTTAATAATGCGAGCGAAACTAATCTCATCATCTGGATTCCCAATTAAACGTAAATATGCCAAAATGTCTTTAATCTCTTTACGGTCATAGAACTTAGTACCACCGACAATTTTGTAAGGGATATTAGATTTCAGGAAAATCTCCTCGATCATACGAGACTGGGCATTCGTACGATATAATACTGCAAAACCAGTATATTTTCGTTTCCCCATTTGAATATCGTCACGAATTTTTTTCGCAACAAAATACGCTTCGTCCTTTTCGGTTGCAGCACGATAATACGAGATTTTGCTCCCAATTTGATTGTCTGTCCATAATTTCTTCGGTTTACGGTTTGAATTTTTTTCAATTACAGCATTAGCTGCATTTAAAATATTTTGTGATGAACGATAGTTTTGTTCTAACAGAATAACTTGCGCATTCTCATAGTCTTTTTCGAATGACAAAATGTTAGAAATGTCAGCCCCGCGCCAGCGGTAAATAGACTGATCCGAATCACCAACAACACAAAGATTTTTAAAACGTGATGCCAAATGTTTAACAAGAAGGTACTGGGCTTTGTTCGTATCTTGATACTCATCAACGTGAATATATTGGAACTTACGCTGATAGAACTCTAGCACTTCTGGAACACGTTCAAATAGCTGAATCGTCGTCATAATTAAATCATCAAAGTCTAATGAGTTATTTTTTAGAAGGCGTTTTTGATATTCTGTATATACATCGCTCGTTAATTTTTCATATGGATCAGCGGTTGTAATTTTTTTTGCATATTTATCTGCAGATAACAGTTCATTTTTCGCATTACTAATACCCGCTAAAATAGAGCGTGGTTCAAACTTCTTCGGGTCAATATTGCGCTCCTTCATAATTTTCTTTACTACAGTTAACTGATCACCTGAATCTAAAATTGTAAAGTTACGATTAATCCCAATGCGGTCAATATCACGTCGTAAAATACGTACGCACATAGAGTGGAACGTAGAAATCCAAATATCTTCTGCTTCTGGTCCAACAAGTTTATCAATACGCTCACGCATTTCACGAGCAGCTTTATTTGTAAAGGTAATTGCTAGCACATTCCATGGCGCCACACCTTTTTCACCAAGTAAATACGCAATACGGTGTGTTAACACACGTGTTTTCCCACTACCTGCGCCTGCCATTAATAGAAGTGCTCCATTTGTTGTTTGTACTGCTTTTTGTTGCTGCGGATTTAAACCATTTAATAACCTATCTGTCGTACTCATATGCGCCTGCACCTACTCTCCTTTTACTGCTTTAACTGTTTTTAACGCAGCTTTTATATCATCATAAATAACATTTCCAACAACTACTGTATCAGCATACTGTGCCATTTCTTTCGCTTGTTCTGCATTAGAAATACCACCGCCATAATATAGCTTAGCTTGCTTCAATTCTGCTTTTACATTTTTAACAAGTTCAATATCTCCATACGTCCCGCTATATTCTAAATAGAATATCGGTAAATGTAATAGCTTGTCTGCTAAACGTGCATATGCAATAACATCATCTTCTGTTAAATCACATTTTGCATCTGTAAGCTGGGCTACTTTCGCTTCTGGATTTAAAACACAATACCCTTCCATGAAAATTTCGTCCCAGTCCATAATATCCCCAAATTCTTTCAATGCCTCATGATGAACACCTGTTACCCATTCTACTTTTCGGCTATTTAAAACACTTGGGATGTAATAAAAATCAAATCCCGGTGTAATTGCTTCCAAATCAGAAACCTCTAACACACAAGGAACTGCATATCTACGAATGCTAACTAGCATGTGTAATACGTTATCAATTGTAACTCCATCACTTCCGCCTACAATAACAGCATCCGTTCCAGATTCACAAATCATTTCTAAATGTTCGTCACTTAACTCCTTATTTGGATCAAGCTTAAATACATGTTTCCATTTGGAAATATCGTACATGAAAACACCCTTTCTTTTCTCTAGTTATATCTATATTTCTGTTCAAAATAACAGTTAATTTTTATCAGGAGTTTTTAAATTCCTTGCTATATCTTTACCGGGCTTTTTGAACTTCCTTACTATATTTGTTCAAAAAGGAGGATATAGAGAGCCGAGCAGGTCGAGGCGTATTCACCAGGAGGAACAGAATGTAGTTTTCCCTACATGAGTACCGGACTGGCGTATGCAACGATGACATGCGACAGCTATCTTTACCGGACTTTTTGAACTTCCCTACTATATTTGTTCAAAAAGGAGGATATAGAGAGCCGAGCAGGTCGAGGCGCATTCGCCAGGAGGAACGGAATGTAGTTTTCCCTACATGAGTACCGGACTGGCGTATGCAACGATGACATGCGACAGCTATCTTTACCGGGCTTTTTGAACTTCCCTACTATATTTGTTCAAAAAGGAGGATATAGAGAGCCGAGCAGGTCGAGGCGCATTCGCCAGGAGGAACGGAATGTAGTTTTCCCTACATGAGTACCGGACTGGCGTATGCAACGATGACATGCGACAGCTATCTTTACCGGGCTTTTTGAACTTCCCTACTATATTTGTTCAAAAAGGAGGATATAGAGAGCCGAGCAGGTCGAGGCGCATTCGCCAGGAGGAACGGAATGTAGTTTTCCCTACATGAGTACCGGACTGGCGTATGCAACGATGACATGCGACAGCTATCTTTACCGGACTTTTTGAACTTCCTTTTACGCATTCTTTCATTATAACAAAAAAAGCTACCTACACACACGCCCAATCCAACATCTTTTTCAACGTCAAATGTTGGATTACATATCAAAAAGCTTATACGGAATACTAACAAATGAAATAGTATTTCTATTTCGAAGTTCATCAAAAAGGAGTGTTTTTCTAATGAAGCAAAACATCGGCACAATTAGTGCTCTAATTCGAATTACACTCGGACTCATCCTCTTCGGTTGTAGTACAGCTAAACTCGTACGTAAACCTTGGTGCACTTGGTCTAAAGTTTTGCTATGGATTGGTGCCATGAAAATTGCGGAGGGAATCGTTCGTTTCTGCCCTATTGTTGAAGCCTGTAAGTTTGGAAAATATATGAATATGAGCGCATTTAAAATGCCTAGCATGAACTTTACTGAAAAAGGCCATAATAAAGAGGAAGTTAAGCAAGCTTCCAGTCATGACAAACCAAAGTCAAATGGAAGTTATGACACTTCTGACAAAGAGATTGAGTCAGCGATTGAAGAATTAATCCTGGCAAAACCGCTTTGAATCATTTGTCACGATGCAAGATGCTCTCAAAGAGACTTAGCTGCTGCAGTGGGCGGCTAAGTCTTCTTTATTTTATCACAAAACAGAACGTACATTCTTATCTTTTTGGAGTTTTATCCCTAAAACGTACATAAATCAATCAACAAGATTTAGAAAATCAGGTATAAAAACCTTGCATGTAATGATATAAAAGTGATATCATTTTTATATCAGGAGGCGATCATATGAAAGAAAAACAAGTATTTTATGTTAATGGTTTTCTCGGTGTTATCGGGATTTTAATTTTAGCCGCTATCGGTGTATTTTGCCTTGTACAAGAAATTTTCATAGTAGCAGCATTAACTATTATTTTAGCCGCGGTTCTCGCGACAGGTATTGGTATCGTTCAACCAAACCAAGCAAAAGTAATTACGTTTTTCGGTAGTTATTTAGGAACAATTCGTCAAAATGGTTTATTTTTAACAATTCCATTCGCGTTTCGTCAAACTGTATCTTTGCGTGTGGAAAACTTTAACAGTAAAAAATTAAAAGTAAACGATGTTGAGGGAAATCCAATTGAAATTGCAGCTGTTATCGTATATAAAGTTGTTGATTCTGCAAAAGCAATGTTTGGTGTTGAGCATTACGATCGATTCGTAGAAATTCAAAGTGAAACAGCAATTCGCCACGTTGCTACAAAATATCCTTATGATAATTTCCAAGATGAAACTTGTATCACGTTACGAGGAAATACTGAAGAAATCTCTGAAGAATTAAAGCGTGAGTTAGAAGCACGCCTTGAAATCGCTGGCGTAGAAGTATTAGAAACTCGTTTAACACATTTAGCTTACGCAACAGAAATTGCCCATGCAATGCTACAACGTCAACAAGCAAAAGCAGTATTAGCTGCTAGAAAAGAGATTGTTGAAGGTGCTGTGAAGATGGCGAAAGATTCAATCCATATGTTAGATGAAGAAGGCGTACTGGAACTCGATGACGAGCGTAAAGCAAGTATGGTGAACAATTTATTAGTTGCCATCGTTTCAGATAAAGGTGCGCAACCAGTTATTAATACAGGAAGCCTATACTAAAGGTTGTAAGTGATTATGGCCAAAAAGAAAAGCTTTCCATTACGTATTGATCCTGAATTACACGCAGTCATCGAAAAATGGGCGAATGATGAGTTTCGTAGCGTCAATGCACACATCGAGTATTTGCTTCGAGAAATGGCAAAGCAAAAAGGGAAATTAAAAAAGGATAAAGATGCATAAAAATCCCGCTGAGAAATCAGCGGGATTTTTTATACATTAGCTTCTCGTCATCTCATGCCCAATTGCACGATATCCTATATCACTTCGGTAAAATAAACCATCACTCTCAATTTTACCGATTTCTTTATATACCTTATCTTTCGCTTCTTGTAAACTATTCGCCTTACAAGCAACAAATAATACACGGCCACCGTTTGTTACAAAGTCACCATGTTTCATCGCTGTACCCGCATGGAAAACAATCACATCTTGCAGTGCATCTAATCCGTTAATAATTTCACCTTTTTCATATGCTTCTGGATATCCTTTCGAAGCAAGTACGACACCAATAACTGCTTCCTTTGACCATTGTAACGTTAATTCACTTTCATCTAATACAGCGTTACATACATCAACTAAATCATTTTCTAAGCGTGGTAATACAACTTCCGTTTCAGGATCGCCAAAGCGTGCATTGAACTCAATTACCTTTGGACCATCATTCGTTAAAATAAGCCCCGCATATAAAATCCCTGTAAACGAACGATTTTCTTGGATCATCGCTTTAGCAGTTGGATGTAATACTGTTTGAATCGCTTCTTGAACCGCTGACTCCGGAATTTGTGGTACTGGGGAATATGCACCCATTCCGCCTGTATTAGGACCTTTGTCGCCATCAAAAGCTCGTTTATGATCTTGAGCAATTACCATTGGATGCACAGTTGTTCCATTTACAAATGCCATTAATGAAAATTCTTGTCCATCTAAAAACTCTTCAATAACGACCTTCTTGCTTGCTGCGCCGAATTTCACATCTTGTAGCATTTCTTTCACAGCTTGCAATGCCTCTTCAAGCGTCATTGCTACGGTTACACCTTTACCAGCAGCTAATCCATCTGCCTTAATTACGATCGGTGCACCAACTTTTTGAATGTACTTTACTGCCTCTTCATAGTCTGTAAAAGTTTCATATGCCGCAGTTGGAATATCATACTTTTTCATCAATTCTTTTGTAAAAGCTTTACTACCTTCAATAACAGCAGCCGCTTTATTAGGCCCAAATACACGAAGTCCCTCTTCCTTAAAGCGATCAACGATTCCATTCATAAGTGGAATTTCTGGTCCAACGAAAGTTAAGCCTACATTGTTTTCTTTTGCAAATAAGACTAATGCATCAAAATCATTCTCATCAATATCAACTGGTGTTGCAACGTCTCGCATACCTTCATTACCTGGCGCTACATATATTTTTTCTACCTTTTCAGATTGTGCAAACTTCCAAGCTAAAGCATGCTCACGTCCACCGCGGCCGATTACTAAAACATTCATATTTCATCCCCCAATACTTAAATAAGTACAAACTAGAAGCTATGCTCCTAGTTTGTTTTCATATCAATAGAAGTTTTAAAAGGAGGGTCAAGAGAACCGAGCAGGTCGAGGCGCATTTGCCAGGAGGACACGGAGTGTAGCTTTCCTACATGAGTACCGCACTGGCATTGCAACGACGACATGCGACAGTTATCTCGACCGGACCTTTTAAACAACCCTAACAATAACAGTTTAAAAGGGAGGATCAAGAGAACCGAGCAGGTCGAGGCGCATTTGCCAGGAGGACACGGAGTGTAGCTTTCCTACATGAGTACCGCACTGGCATTGCAACGACGACATGCGACAGTTATCTTGACCGGACCTTTTAAACAACCCTAACAATAACAGTTTAAAAGGGAGGATCAAGAGAACCGAGCAGGTCGAGGCGCATTTGCCAGGAGGACACGGAGTGTAGCTTTCCTACATGAGTACCGCACTGGCATTGCAACGACGACATGCGACAGTTATCTTGACCGGACTTTTTAAACAACCGCTATTAGTGTTTGAAATGACGTACACCAGTGAACACCATAGTAACCCCATACGCATCTGCCATTTTAATAGAATCTTCATCACGAATCGATCCGCCTGGTTGAATGATCGCTGTAATTCCAGCTTTTGCTGCTTCTTCTACTGTATCTGGCATTGGGAAGAAAGCATCAGATGCAAGTGCGCTACCTTGTGCTTTTTCGCCAGCTTGTGTGATTGCAATCTTCGCAGAACCTACACGATTCATTTGTCCAGCACCAACACCAATTGTCATATCATCTTTCGCTAAAACAATTGCATTTGATTTCACATGCTTTACAACTTTCCAAGCTAGTTTTAAATCTTTCCATTCTTGCTCTGACGGTTCACGTTTCGTTGGAATTGAAATTGCACTTTCATCTAATGATAATGTATCTTCCTCTTGAACAAGAAGACCACCTTGTACAGATGTTAGCTTTTTGCTTGCAGTCGTTTCCTTTTCAATATTTACAGTTAGTATGCGCAAGTTTTTCTTACTTTGCAACACTTCTAAAGCTTCTTGTGAGAACGAAGGTGCAATAATAATTTCTAAGAAAATTTCATGTAACTTTTCAGCTGTAGCTTTATCAATTTCACGATTTGCTGCAATAATACCGCCGAAGATTGATACTGGATCCGCTTCATAAGCACGTGTGTATGCTTCATGAATATCCATACCTACTCCAACACCACATGGATTCATATGTTTTACCGCTACTACTGCTGGTTCTGTAAATTCTTTCACGATGCTCAGTGCTGCATCCGCATCATTAATATTGTTGTAAGATAATTCTTTACCGTGCAATTGTTCTGCATATGCAACAGAAGAAGTTGCTGCGAATGGCGCTTTATAGAACGTTGCTTTTTGATGTGGATTTTCGCCATAGCGTAAATCTTGTTTTTTCTCAAATGTCACCGTTACTGTTTCAGGGCTTTCTTCGCCCATTTGCTCTGTTAAATAGTTAGAAATTAACGCATCATATGCTGCTGTATGACGGAATACTTTCGCTGCTAATTTACGTTTCGTTTCCTCTGTTACTTCACCGTTCTCTTTCAGTTCTGCTAATACAACATCATAATCTACTGGATCTACAATTACCGATACAAATTTATGATTTTTCGCAGCAGAGCGAATCATTGTTGGGCCACCGATATCAATATTTTCAATTGCATCAGCAAATGTTACATCAGGCTTAGCGATTGTTTCTTTAAATGGGTATAAGTTAACAACAACAAAGTCAATTGGTTGAATACCTAATTCATTCATTTGCGCTACATGCGTTTCATTATCACGAACTGCTAATAGACCACCATGAATATTTGGATGTAATGTTTTTACACGGCCATCCATAATTTCTGGGAAACCAGTTACTTCAGAAATACCAATTACTTGCAAGCCGTTTTCTTCTAATAATTTTTTCGTACCACCTGTTGAAATAACTTCAATCCCTTGTTCAAGTAAACCTTTAACAAATTCTACTACTCCTGTTTTATCTGAAACACTTACTAATGCACGCTTTTTCATTTACCCTTCACCCCTGGTTGTATGTTAGTTAACAGTTGTTTTTTTCACAGACTGAACAATTTGATTCACTGTATTTACGTATAATTTATGTTCAACTTGTTGAATTTTCTTTTGTAAGCTTTCTCTCGTATCCCCTTCAGAAACAACTACTGCTTCTTGCGCAATAATTGGACCTGTATCCATACCTGCATCTACATAATGAATCGTTACTCCAGTTACTTTCACACCTGCTTCTAACGCTTGACCAACAGCATCTTTACCTGGAAAGCTCGGTAATAGTGATGGATGAACATTAATAATTTTTCCGCCGTATGCTGCTAGTAAAGTCGGTCCAATTAAACGCATATATCCAGCTAAAATAACATAATCAATTTCATACTCTTCTAGCTTCTTTAATATCTCTCTTTCAAATGCTTCTTTTGACTCATATGCTTTCGCTAAAAAGGTGAAACACGGAATATGGTGATAATGTGCCCGTCCAATAGCGCGTGCCTCTGGTTTATCACATACTAATAAACTAATATCTGCATCCAATCTTTTTTCTTCTACCGCATTAATAAGAGATTGAAAGTTAGAGCCGCTCCCAGAAGCAAAAACTGCTAATCTACTCATACTTCTGTTCCCTCAATAAAGGTAACACCAGATCCTTGTACAGTCTGTCCAATAATGTGAGCTTTCTCGCCTTGTTCCTCAAGAAGACGAACAATATCTTTTGCCTCTTCTTCCTTCACTGCTACTACCATACCAATACCCATGTTAAAAATATTGAACATTTCTTTCTCTTCTAGTTTTCCAACCTCTTGAAGTAAACTAAAAATCGGTTGAACTTGCCAAGATCCTAATTCAATTTCCGCACCGATTCCTTCTGGCAACATACGTGGAATATTTTCAATGAATCCACCACCTGTAATATGTGCCATACCGTATACTTCATGTTTCTTCAATAGTTCTAAAATAGGTTTGACATAAATTTTCGTTGGTTTTAATAATTCTTCACCAAGAGGTAGTTCTAAGCGTCCGTAAATACGATCTAAAGATAGTTCTCCATCTTCTAGTAGTACTTTTCTTACTAAAGAATAACCGTTACTATGAATGCCGCTAGATGCTAAGCCAATTAATACGTGACCAGCTTCAATTTTTTCACCTGTTACAATTTTCTTTTTATCAACAATTCCAACTGTAAAACCAGCTAAATCGTATTCTTCCGTAGAATACATTCCTGGCATTTCAGCTGTTTCTCCACCAATTAATGCACAACCAGCTTGGCGACAGCCCTCTGATATACCTTTGACGATGTTTTCAATTTTACTAGGTTCAGCTTTACCACAAGCAATATAATCAAGGAAGAAAAGCGGCTCTGCTCCTTGGACGACAATATCATTTACACACATTGCTACTGCATCAATACCAATTGTGTCATGTTTATCTGCCATAAAAGCGAGCATCAATTTCGTTCCCACGCCATCTGTTCCAGATACTAATACAGGTTCTTCTAATGCAAATTTTGATAGATCAAACATACCTCCAAAACCGCCTAAACCGCCTAGCACTTCTTTTCTCATTGTTGTTTGTACGTGTTTTTTCATGCGAGATACCGCTTCATATCCAGCTTCAATATCTACTCCTGCTTGCTTATATGCATTCGCCATCGTTTTTTACACCTCGTCTTTTAATTTCTCCCCATCCAGGGCGGCCAGTTTAAGAAAGAAGCTAGCTTCTACATCAAAAGAAGTAGAAGCTTTTTCTTCTTATTTCATACTTTCTAAAAGCTCTTTCTCATAATCATAAAGAGCTGTTGGATAGTCTCCATTGAAGTAAGCCATACATAGACCACCGTATTTCCCTTCATATGGGCGTCCAATTGCATCTACTAATCCATCTTCACTTAAAAATGTTAAAGAATCTGCTCCGATGATTTGACGGATTTCTTCTATTGAATTATTTGCTGCGATTAATTCTTTTCTCGTTTGAATATCAATGCCGTAGAAGCATGGATACCTAAGAGGTGGTGAAGCAATTCTTACATGGACTTCTGTCGCTCCAGCCTCACGAAGCATGCGAACAATTCGTTTACTTGTCGTTCCTCTTACGATAGAATCGTCAATCATAACAACTCGTTTTCCTTCAACTACACCTCTTACTGCTGAGAGCTTCATCTTAACTCCTTGCTCACGCAGTTCTTGAGAAGGTTGAATAAACGTACGTCCAACGTAACGATTTTTAATTAATCCTAACTCATATGGAATTCCTGTCGCCTCCGCATAACCAATTGCTGCTGAAATACTAGAGTCTGGTACACCAGTAACAACATCCGCTTCAATAGGAGCTTCCGCCGCTAAACGTTTCCCCATGTTTTTGCGTGCTGCATGAACATTAATACCAGCGATATTAGAATCTGGACGTGCAAAGTAAATGTATTCCATACTGCAAATCGCATGGTCTACTTCATTTGTAAAACGATCTACGTGAATTCCTTCATCATTGATAATAAGCAATTCACCAGGTTCTACATCACGAATGTATGTTGCACCAACCACATCGAAAGCACATGTTTCTGATGCTACAACGTAAGCATCCCCCATCTTTCCAATTGAAAGAGGACGGAACCCATTCGGATCTAACGCAACGATCATTTCATTTCCAGTTAGTAAAAGATATGCAAATGCACCTTTCACTTTATTTAGAGCCTCTTTTACACTATCAATTAAAGAATCTTTTGTACTACGTTTAATGAGGTGTAAAAGTACTTCTGTATCTGAACTTGTTTGAAAAATACTTCCCTCTGCTTCTAATTCACGGCGAAGCATCTTTGCATTAATTAAATTTCCGTTATGAGCTAATGCCATACTATGATCAGAAAAACGGAATAATAATGGTTGAACGTTAGCAACTTCATTTCCACCAGCTGTTGCATATCGTACGTGTCCGATTGCTGATTTTCCGTTTAATCCCTCTAGCTCACCTCTTGAAAACACTTCTGATATTAAACCTAACCCCTTGTGACCGACGATTTTCTCCCCATTATTTACAACAATGCCTGCGCCTTCTTGCCCACGGTGCTGCAAACTATGCAACCCGTAATACGTAACTTGTGCTGCATTTTCATGCCCCCAAATTCCGAAAACGCCACATTCTTCATTTAACCCCTTTATTTCAGCAAGCATGGGATTGCCCCTTTCCAAGCCTTTCTCATTTCATCTACATTTGCTGTAAGTAATACTTCATTTTCTTCATTATGAATTGTTACTTCATTTGTATTTGTAACTTCTCCAACTTGAATTGCTTCAACCGCTTTCTCAAATGCTTCTTTATTTTCACGTTTTACAGTTATAACGAAGCGAGATTGTGATTCTGCAAATAATACTGCTGTTGCTTCTCCGTCTAATTTCACAGTAGCACCTAAACCGTTAGCACCAATTGCACTTTCAGTAATTGCAACTGCTAAACCACCTTCTGCAACATCATGTGCAGATTGAACAAATCCAGCTTGAATTGCTGCTAGTAATTGTTTTTGGCGTTTTAATTCTACATCTAGATCGATGCTTGGTGATTGACCGAAAATTTTTCCGTAGATCATTTTCTGTAATTCACTTCCGCCAAACTCAGCTTTCGTCTCCCCAATTACATAAACTAAATCGCCAGCTTGTTTAAATTCTTGTGTTGTTACGTGTTTTAAATCGTGTACAAGTCCAACCATCCCAACAGTTGGTGTTGGATATACAGCTTCACCACTACGCTCGTTATACATTGATACATTCCCGCCGATAACTGGTGTTTGTAATTTGCGGCAAGCTTCACTCATACCGTCTACTGATTTCTCAATTTGCCAGAAGATCTCTGGCTTTTCTGGGTTACCGAAGTTTAAGCAATCTGTAATTGCAAGTGGCTCCCCGCCAGAACATACGATATTACGTGCTGCCTCTGCTACTGCAATTTTACCGCCCACTTCTGGATCTAAATAAATGTAGCGAGAGTTACAATCTGTCGTCATTGCTAATCCTTTTTCTGTACCGCGTACACGTACAACCGCTGCATCTGAACCTGGTGTAACAACTGTGCTTGTGCGTACTTGATAATCATATTGATCATATACCCACTCTTTACTTGCAATCGTTGGTTGTTGTAATAGAGATAATAACGTTTCTTTATAATCCTCTACTTGCGGTGTTTCCATTTTCATCTGCTGGAACTCAGCAAAGTATGCTGCTTCTTTTGACGGTTTATAATAAATTGGCGCTTCTTCTGCAAGAGCATCCGCCGGTACTTCAGCTACCATTACATCTTTATGGAATAAGCGAAGCATTTTATCTTCAGTTACTTTCCCCATCGTAACTGCTGCAAGACCGTACTTCTCAAATAAATCTACTATTTCTTGCTCTCTACCCTTTTTCACAACGATTAACATACGCTCTTGTGATTCAGATAACATCATTTCATATGGAGTCATTCCTGTTTCACGCTGCGGTACATCATCTAAGTACATTTCAATACCCATACCTGCTTTACTTGCCATTTCTGCAGAAGATGATGTTAAACCAGCAGCTCCCATATCTTGAATTCCAACAAGTGCATCAGACTGAATAAGTTCTAAACATGCTTCAATAAGAAGTTTCTCCATAAATGGATCCCCTACTTGAACTGCCGGACGCTTCGCTTCTGAGCTTTCAGATAACTCTTCAGATGCGAATGTTGCACCGTGAATACCATCACGACCAGTTGATGCTCCTACGTACATCACTGTATTACCAGCACCATGTGCTTGCCCTTTTTTTATATCTTCATGATTAATTAGGCCTACACACATTGCATTTACAAGTGGATTTCCTTCATAACATGGATCAAACTGTATTTCTCCACCAACAGTAGGAATACCGATGCAGTTACCGTATCCTGCGATTCCTGCTACTACTTCTTCGAATAAATATTTCACCCGTGGTGATTGTAATTCACCGAAACGAAGTGAGTTTAATAGAGCTACTGGACGTGCGCCCATAGAGAATACATCGCGAATAATACCACCGACACCTGTTGCTGCCCCTTGATATGGCTCAATTGCAGAAGGATGGTTATGACTTTCCATCTTAAATACAACCGCTTGATTATCACCGATATCTACAATTCCAGCGCCTTCTCCAGGTCCTTGTAAGACACGCTCACCTGTCGTTGGAAACTTACGAAGAACTGGCTTTGAATTTTTATAACTACAATGTTCAGACCACATAACAGAGAATAGTCCCGTCTCTGTATAATTCGGCAAACGGCCTAAAATCTTTTCAACCATGGTAAACTCTTCGTCTGTTAGCCCCATTTCCGCATATATACGCTCTTCTTTAATTTGTGTTGGATTTGGCTCAAGCATTAACGACATATGTTTCCCTCCACTGTTTTAAGATAGATTGAAAGACTTTTAAACCTTCAGCACCGCCAAGTAATTCATCTACAGCACGCTCTGGGTGTGGCATCATACCAAGAACATTTCCTTTTTCATTTACAATACCTGCAATATCTGAAACGCTTCCATTCGGATTTTCTACGTAACGGAATGCGATTTGATTATTCTCTTCTAATTGTTTAAGAGTCGCTTCATCACAATAGTAATTTCCTTCGCCATGTGCAATTGGAATGTTAATTACTTCATCTTTTTCATATTGTGATGTAAACATCGTTTCATTATTTTCAACACGTAACTGAACAGTACGGCACATAAACTTTAAGTTTTCGTTTCTCATTAATGCTCCTGGTAGTAATCCTGATTCAACAAGAATCTGGAATCCATTACATACACCTAAAATCGGCTTTCCTTGCTCAGCAGCTTTTTGCACTGCTTTCATTGCATTAGCAAAGCGGGAAATAGCACCACAGCGTAAGTAGTCACCGTAAGAGAATCCACCTGGTAATAGAATCGCATCATACTCATCTAAGTTCTCTGTATCATGCCAAACGTAATCTACTTCTTCGCCAAGCTCATCTTTAATTGCATGAAACATATCAACATCACAGTTCGAACCTGGAAATACTATTACGGCAAATTTCACTGTGCGACAACCTCCTCAACTTCATAACGGTAGTCTTCCATTACAACGTTTGCTAATAATTTTTCACACATTTCTTTTACCTTGCTATCCAGATCAGATACTGATTTATCAATTGTTAATTCCATATACTTTCCGATTCGAACGTCTTGTACTTCTGTAAATGAAAGACTATGAAGTGCTCCCTTTACCGCAGTTCCTTGTGGATCTAATACACTTTCTCTTAACGTTATATATACCTTAACTTTATACATGTGAAGCTCCCCCTAAACGTTTTAAAATTTCTTCATATGCTTCTGTTAAATTCCCAAGATCACGACGGAATACATCTTTATCAAATTTTTCATTGCTCGTTTCATCCCATAAACGGCAAGTATCTGGTGAAATTTCATCTGCTAATATGATTTCCCCTTCTTCTGTTACGCCAAACTCTAATTTAAAATCTACTAATCTTACACGACAGCTTGCGAAATGCTCAATCAGCACTTGATTGATTTGTAGAGCTGCATCTCGTAATACGCTTACTTGCTCTGGTGTTGCAACATTTAACAAACGAATATGATCTTCCGTTACAAGTGGATCTCCTAAATCATCATCTTTGTAGTAAAATTCTACGATTGGTGTTGTAAGAGCAGTTCCTTCTTCCATTCCTAGTCTTTTTGAAAGACTACCTGCAATTACGTTTCTTGTGACAACTTCTAATGGAATAATACTCACCTTTTTGACAAGTTGTTCTGTATCAGATAACTTCTCCACAAAATGTGTTTTAATTCCAACTTCTTGTAACTTTCTGAACAATAAAGTTGTAATCTCATTGTTCAAACGACCTTTTCCTGTAATTGTCGCTTTTTTCTCCCCATTGAAAGCAGTCGCACTATCTTTGTACTCTACCCAAACCATATCTGCTGCTTCTGTACGATAAATTCTTTTTGCCTTACCTTCATACAGCAATTCTAGCTTTTGCATTTCGCAAGCCCCCTGTAGTTTGAAAAATGTGAATAATATTTTTATAAAGAATGGCACAGAATGACTCTATTCTGTGCCATATGAAATTTTACGCTTCGTTTAATCCAAGGCGTTCAAAGATTGTATCAACGTGTTGCATATGATGTTCATAATTGAAACATTCGTTAATTTCTTCTTGCGTTAACTTACTTGTAATACGCTCTTCAGCTTCTACAAGCTCTTTAAATTGTACTTGTGTTTCCCAAGCTTCCATTGCTTTAGGCTGTACGATATCATAAGCTTCTTCACGTACCAGACCTTTGTCAATTAGTGTAAGCATTACGCGCTGAGAGTAAATTAAGCCGTATGTTCTTGTCATATTGCGTTTCATATTCTCTGGGAATACAGTTAAGTTTTTAACGATATTACCAAAGCGATTTAACATGTAATTTAACGCGATTGTAGCATCTGGTAAAATTACGCGTTCTGCAGAAGAGTGAGAGATATCACGCTCATGCCATAACGGAACATTCTCGTAAGCTGTCATCATATAACCGCGGATAACACGAGCTAAACCAGTCATATTTTCAGATCCAATTGGATTACGTTTATGTGGCATTGCAGAAGAACCTTTTTGACCTTTTGCGAAAGCCTCTTCAACTTCACGTGTTTCACTCTTTTGTAAACCACGAATCTCAACTGCCATCTTTTCAACAGATGTTGCGATTAGTGCAAGTGTTGACATGTAATGTGCATGACGATCACGTTGCAATGTTTGTGTTGAAATTGGTGCTGCTTCTAATCCTAAGTTTTCACAAACATACTTTTCTACGAATGGATCAATATTTGCATATGTACCAACCGCACCAGATAATTTACCAACGCGAACTGTATCAGCAGCTTGTTTGAAACGCTCTACGTTACGTTTCATTTCTTCATACCAAAGACCAAGTTTTAAACCAAATGTTGTTGGCTCTGCATGTACACCGTGTGTTCTTCCCATCATAATCGTGTATTTATGCTCTTTCGCTTTATTAGCTAAAATGCTAACAAAGTTTTCTAAGTCTTTTAACAAGATTTCATTTGCTTGTTTTAAGATATAAGATAAAGCTGTATCTACTACGTCTGTAGATGTTAAACCGTAATGAACCCATTTACGTTCCGCGCCTAATGTTGGTGTTTCTGATACAGCACGAGTGAAAGCAACTACATCATGACGTGTTTCTTTTTCAATTTCATAAATACGATCAATATCAAATGATGCATGTTCACGAATTTTTTTCACATCTTCTTTTGGAATATCGCCAAGCTCAGCCCATGCTTCACACGCTAAAATCTCAACTTCTAACCACGCTTTAAATTTGTTCTCTTCCGTCCAAATCGCACCCATTTCAGGGCGTGTATAACGATTAATCATCTTTTTCCCTCCAACAGTTGTTCTTGATGGTCCCAAATATGCAAACTCTTCGCTTTTTCTAGAGCGACTTCAATATTATCATTTAAAATATTAACATGCCCCATTTTTCGCTGTGCTTTTGCTTCTTCTTTTCCATACAAGTGTAAATAGCACCCGGCTAATCTATTCACTTGTCCTAGGACCCCTTCTATATGTTCGCCTAAAATGTTAATCATGACAACTGGTTTTAACAAATTTGTTTCTCCAAGAGGTAAATTACAGATTGCTCGAATATGTTGACCAAATTGACTCGTTTCACATGCATCCTGTGTATAGTGTCCTGAATTGTGAGGTCTTGGTGCTAATTCATTAATGTAAATCTCACCGTCAGCTGTAGCAAACATCTCTACCGCTAGTGTTCCCACAAGTTTTAATTCATCCGCAAGTACTCTTGCATAAGTAATTGCTTTTTGAGAAAGTTCTTCTGTAATGCGAGCTGGAACGATAGATTCATGTAAAATGTTATTCACATGAATATTTTCCGCTACGGGAAATACTTTCGTTTCACCACTTACACTACGAGTTACAATAACTGATATTTCTTTTTCAAAAGGTACCCATTTTTCAAGAATGCATTCTGCTTTATTAGTAAGCTCTTTTGCTCTCACAACATCAGCTTCACTCTTTAAAACCACTTGCCCTTTACCATCGTATCCACCTGTCGTTGTTTTTAAGACAGAAGGGAAAGATAACTCTTTAATTGCTTCTGTAAGTTGATCTTGATTTTGAACCAATCTATACGATGCTACCGGTAACCCCGCTTTTTCAATTGCATTCTTTTCAGTAAAACGATTTTGCGTTTTATTTAATAATTGACTACCTTGTGGTAAATACGCATGTTTCTCAAGCCATTGTAAACATCTATAATCAATATTCTCAAATTCATATGTGACAACGTCGCTTATCTCTGCTAAATGCTGAATTGCTTTTAGATCGTCATAAGATGCAACAATCTCAATATCAGCAACTTGTGCACATGGTGAATGCTTTGTAGGATCTAAAACAGCAATTTTATAACCCATCTCCTTAGCTGCCAGCGCCATCATTCTTCCAAGCTGGCCGCCTCCAATAATGCCGATTGTTTTTCCAGGTAAGATGATTCTCGTCATACTAGCTCACTACCTTCACGCACAGTTTTCTCAATAGCCTCTCGTCTCAACTCTAATGCATCATGTATGTCATCATGAAATGATCCAAGTATTTGTGCAGCAAGCAATCCAGCATTTGTTGAACCAGCCTTACCAATTGCAACAGTTGCAACTGGAACCCCTCCTGGCATTTGGACAATGGATAATAACGAATCTAGGCCGTTTAACGCTTTTGATTGAACTGGGACACCGATTACAGGAAGATTTGTCTTCGCTGCAACCATTCCTGGTAAATGTGCTGCTCCACCAGCTCCAGCAATAATAACTTTTAATC
This sequence comes from Bacillus altaicus, assembly GCF_042136375.2. Taxonomy (NCBI): domain Bacteria; kingdom Bacillati; phylum Bacillota; class Bacilli; order Caryophanales; family Bacillaceae; genus Bacillus; species Bacillus altaicus. The sequence continues at coordinate 5,116,045 of NZ_CM143394.1, forward strand.
CACGTTCACGAGCAGTTTCTGCATATTCAAACATATAATCCGGAGTCCGATGAGCCGATACAACTTTTTTCTCATACGGTATATTTAATTCATCTAAAATGTCACAAGCATATTTCATTGTTTCCCAGTCTGACGTGCTTCCCATTATGACTCCAACTAGTGATTTCATATTAGAATCCCCCCGATTCAAATAAAAAAAGCCTGAAATAGAACAGTTTCTCTTTTACTATGAGAGAAAGCGCTCTACTCAGGCATACGTATCCCTTGTGAATAGAAAAATACCGAGTGACTTTCCCTCATAGTCTAACGAATAACGGTCGTTAGGTAGAGACTTGCAGGCCATATCCCCGCGATTATATGAGGTCTTATATATTATTGTTTCTATGGCTATATTAACAATATTTCATAAACAATGTCAATAAATAATCGAATGTTTTTTTATTAGTCATCGATAACGTTCGTGTTTTAGTTATATTCAAAAGAAGAATTGCAACTATATACAAGAAGGAAAGGGAATTAGAATATATATTTCTAGAGATCTATTTTACGTATAACTGTTTATATGGTACTTCAGTATGTTTTAATTAAAATATATACACTCTTCTGTTCTATACATCAATAGAACTTATATTATAACGATTTAATTTCTAAGGGGGAATAACCGTGAAAAAAATAACTGTGTTATTATCCTATTTATTTTTCTCCATCGCAGTAATTGCTGTAATTATTGAATACTTATTTATATCATCCCATTTTTTCTACTCTCATTATTTTAAATATACACTTATGATAGAAATAATCTTTCCTATCTTAGGGATTATTTTAGGAGCATTCGGAAAATCAGGAGTACAAAAAATCATTGCCCTTATTTTAAACAGCCTCTATTTCATTCTTTTTTCTTCTTTAGCGTTATTAAATTTATGGATTTTAACATTCGGTAAATAAAAATAAACACAAAAAAACCTAAGTCGAAACGACTTAGGTTTTTGCTTGGCA
>NZ_JBHHFZ020000002.1:0-280426 GCF_042136375.2 Bacillus altaicus
CAGAATATTTCATCGCAGCAGCAGATAATCAAGGCACAAGACCAAATTATAAAGCTAACACAAGATATTTCAATGGCGAAACTACAGTCAGCTAGATTAACGGTAGTGCAAAGTGATATTAAAAATTTAACAGATACAATTGATAAAGCTATTAGTTCTCTTGAAAAAATAAAGACTGCGTGGGATGGAATGGGAACAAAATATGACGCATTGATTAAGAGTGCTAAAGATGTTGACCCAGAATTCCTTGCTATGGATATAACAGCAGATCTGGATACAGCGAAGGATCATTGGGAGCAGATTAGAAAGTATGCTGAAAATACTCAAAAGAGTGAGATTTCATTCGTAGAAGAGAAAAAATAATATTACTTCAAGAAATTGCCGAAGTAATGAAAAATATAATATACTGACTTTCCCTTTTGAAGAACACATAATATGAGTCTCCTGTTCAAGTTTGAGCAGGAGATTTCCTATATAGTTATGAAACTTGATAAAGATTATTAAATAAGAAAGTATGAAAACTTCTATTTTAATATGTTATTTTATTTGCAATAATCGTAATTCATTTGAAGTAAAGAATAGAAGCTTATGAATTTAATAAAATATGTGATACATGTGAAAAAGTAGGTGAAAAAGATGAATAAGAATTTATATAAGAAAATTATTTTGTCAACAATCATTACGGGAATGGCAGTGAGTAATGTAATTCCACTTCATACTTTGGCAGCAGAACAAACTGTGTCCCAACAGCAAGAAAGTTTGAAGAACTATTCCCTTGGTCCTGGTGAATTTAAAGAAGTAATGGGAAAAATGGTGGCAAATATCCTTACAATGGATTCATATGCCAATACAATCAGTAATCAACAGCTGACAGATTTAAGTAAAATAAGTTCTATAAATGGTGATTTACAAGCAAACATGATTAAGCATCAACGGGATGCAATAGAGAATGCCGACTTTTGGTTCATGCATTTTAAAACTCGTATTATGTACACGCATCAGAATATTGTAAGTTATAATGATACGTTTCAAGCAAGTTATAAGCTTTTACTAACTGCTATAGAGCAAAAAGATACAGAGAAATTAAAATATGAACTAGAAAATTTGTACAATAGTATTTTGTACAATAGTCAAAAATTAGATGTACTGTTAGAAAAATTGAAAAATTTTCAAGGTGAAATAGCAGAAAATACAAGAAATTTCAAAGAAGATTTCAATCAATTGGAGAATATTCTAGAAAGTACGAACGCTGGTATTCCGCTTCTACAACAACGAATTGAGAATTGTAATAATACAATTAAAGAAAACTATGATAAACGTGGTGGCTATATAGCTTTATCTGTATTTATGCCTCCGATTGGTATACCATTGATTGTCACTGCTGACAAGAATATCGCATCTGCACAACAAGAAATAGAACAATTAAAGTCCAGAATTTCTGGAGCAGAGGCAGAAGTAGTTATTTTGACTGATGCCAAAAATAAAACGGAACATATGGCTGCAACAGTTGGTACAGCTGTTACTGCTCTTGAAAATATAAAGACTCAGTGGGGGACAGTGGAGAAAAAATATAAATCATTGATTGACAGTGTTGACAACATTAGTCTAGACCTGTTTGATGAGATTATAAGAGCAGATCTGGATACAGCGAAGGATAATTGGCAAGACCTTAAAAATTATGCGGATAAATTATATGAAGGTGCTAAGATTGTACAAGGAAACAGATTATAAAAGTAGACCCACCAGAAGAGCGAATTAAACAAATGGCACCGGATTGCTCCTGAATACATGTAAATAATATTAAGAACATACAACCTTGTATTTGTTGGTAAGGTTGTATGTTTTTTTATGGAGATGTACTACTTCAGGTACCGTCAATATTTTTGTGTAAATAAAGAATTCTTTTTCTTGCAGAGGAGAGGGTTCTTTATTTTTTATCTTCAAACATAGCTGTTAGTTCTGATCGAGCTTGATCGAAACCTAAGTGACAACGAGTTGTGAAACGCTGATTGTATGTTTCGCATTGTGAAACAAGGAATCTTTCCACCGATTCTTTATTAGGAAATATAGAATTCTTTAAACCAACTTATATACTGCTTAATATCTAATGTGTATCCCTTAATTGAAATAAAAAAATCTTCATGTGTTAAAAGAAATTAATAACTTATAAAACAAAAAGTGAGGTGAAATTTGTGTTTTTGGGGTACTGTAAAATCTTAGATTGATAGCGATGTGACGCTACCCCATGCCCATCAAGCTAAGATTATATAAGTTTAATTTCACTTGAGATTTTTTCTTTTTTCTAAAGATCCAGTATAAGCTCTTTAAAGTTTTGCATACCAAATAAATCAGCTCTATTTTCAAGTTCACAACACTTATTCCTTCTTAATTAACTCTTTTTAGAGGTAATTTCGCAACTTGCTTCCGAGTTCTAAACCCTAATGCGATAGCAGCGCCAATACAGCTAGAAAAACAACCAGCAAACAAATACAATGATGGATCTGACTCACCGATTAAAACGGAAGCTATTCCTCCAATTACCGGGAAAAGTGCAACCATATAGCCACTTTGAGCTCCTCCAATTTTTTCTACAAGCTTCAAATAGAATAACCATGCTACAAATGAAGCAAACAGAGTTAAATATAGCAACCCAAATAAATATGAAAACGATGTTGGAAATATAAATTCTTGTCCTTGAAATAATACAATTACTCCCATCAATATACTTCCCACTGTAAATCCAATGGCATTTGCATAGATAGGATTCACCTTGTGACTTGCATTTCGTGCCGAGCTGGCATCACCTACTGCTGTAATAAGCGTACCTAAGATCGCAACCATAATTCCTTTTATGTCATTGGACCCTTGAAAGTTGTTCAAATTCGGATAGATGAGAATACATACGCCTAATACACCAAAAATCCCACCAACCAAAATGCGTGAATGTAACTTTTCTTTTAAAAAAATCCGAAGGGTAATCGGGGGCAAAATCACCTTTAATGAAAAAACCAATGTTACGATTGCTACAGAACTCAAAATTGTGGCGTAATAAAGGCATAAATAGCTTAATGCAAAGTTACATACACCAAAAACTATTAAAAATGGGATATCTTTTCTTGTTGGCATCCCTATTGGTCGAAGGAACCAAACAAGAATCAAAAATAAAAAGGCTGTCATAACTAGACGATAAGTTAAGGATAATTCTAAGCTGACAGGAGTTCCTTGAATTTTTACTGCAATAAAGTTGAGTCCCCATACAATCAAACAAAATATGTACATAAATATTGTCATGAGTTTTCTCCCAAATCATATTTTTTTCTAAATTCATTATTCATTTTTACTGTCATTTCTAAAAGGTACAGTTTACAATAAATACAAATGACAGATGAGGTATTACAATGATGAATGAACTAATATTTAATATCAATCGAGAAAGTAACACTACTATGTACCAACAAGTTTATCAATACATACGCACTCAGATTTTATCTGGTAAATTAGAAAAGGGTACAAAGTTGCCATCGATTAGACAACTTGCTATCCAATTAGAGGTCAGCAGAAACACAACTCAAGTAGCCTATGAACAACTGCAATCGGAAGGATATATTCGAAGTGAGAACAAAAAGGGATTTTTTGTAGAGGCTACTATATCGGATGAGACACTTAATTATGAACCCATTAGAGAACAGCATCATGAAACAAATCATGCTGCCATGAAAACTATCGACTTTAAGATTGGGACAGTGGATCAAGAGAACTTCCCTTTGAAAAAATGGAGAATGCTTACAAACAAAATCATTAAAGACTCTAGCATGTTTTCATACGGAGAAAAACAAGGCGACATTAAATTAAGGAAGGTACTAGCAGATTACTTGTTTCAATCAAGAGGAGTTAATACTTCTGCAGAACAAATTATTATTGGCAGTAGCACACAGCACTTGTTATTACTTTTGTCGCTGTTGCTAAAGCAAGACTATCATTATCTGGCAGTAGAAGACCCTGGATATAATGTGGCAAGGGAATTTTTTGTTCTTCAATCATTTATCATTGATCCAATCCCGGTAAAAGAACAAGGCATCCAAGTCGATATCCTTTTAAAATCGCCTTCTAGACTTTTATATGTCACTCCTACTCACCACTTTCCATATGGAGTGACTATCCCCGTCAATGAAAGATTAAAGTTAATTCAATGGGCAAAAAGGGTGGAAGGATATATTATTGAGGATGATTATGATAGTGAATTTCGATACATCCATCAACCTATACCGTCTCTTCAAAGTTTAGATTCTAATGATAGGGTGGTTTATTTAGGAACTTTTTCAAAAGCACTGCTACCCTCTATCCGTGTCAGTTATATGGTTTTGCCTAGGAGGCTAATAAGTGAATATAAAAAGATACTCCCTTTTCTTGAGCAAACATCCTCATCTATTCATCAGCGAACACTGGCGACCTTTATGAATGAGGGATATTGGTACTCACACTTAAGGAAGATGAAAGCTTTGTATAAACGTAAAATGAATCTATTGACTAGGGAATTATTAAAACATTTTAAGAATTATGTTGAAATAAAAGGTGGTAGCTCCGGAATTTTCGTTATTATTGAAGTGAAAACAGAAATGAGTGAAAAAATGCTAATTGAAAGGGCATATGAACACGGAATTGTAGTTTATCCTTGTTCAAAATATTTCTCGAAATATCTACCACGATATCCGCATATTCAACTTGGATTGGGGGATTTATGTGAAAAAAAGATAATAGAAGGAGTTTCTCAATTAGCAAAAATTTGGCTGTAATCTTGATTTTTCCCTTTAAAAAATTTTTTCGTTCTTCCTATTAAAGGTCATCATACATCGCCGTCAAGTTAAGAAATTAATTGTTCCCCCAAAAGGAAAAAGTGAGCCTAATACCCTTAAATAGCTGTAATAAGTTGGATTTTCCGTTAAGGGGGGCTCAAAATCTTAGCTTGATGGGCATGTGTTGTGACCCCATCGCTATCAATCTAACAAAATAAAATACCCCTTAAAATGAAAAAATATGCTGTCTTTCTGTTTCCTTATAGGAAAGGATGGCGTATTTTTACACTTGGGGTAAAGCAAATTCTTAAGTTGATGGGCATGTATGGTGATCCCTAGTTGTTGCTTTAATTGTCATTATGATGGGTTATCAAATCCATATAAAAAAGAAACTATGGCTCATTGCAGGCTATCAAGAAGAAACATTTGTGGGTGATAAAGAAAGATTAGCAAAGGTATCTGGAGTTTTTTTGTATGTTGTAGGAATTGCAACTTTTTTATTACCTTTTGGATTAGAGATTATAGGAGATATTGCTGCCATTATTTATGCGATATTGGTAATTTTAGGTTCATTATTAGTAATTGTGTGGGGGAATCTTATTAATAAACATTCATAGATGTAACTTCCGCTAACGAAGATTATGTAAATATATAAAGCATCAATTTAAATATATTACTCTCTATAATCATGGGGCTAAGTTTTTTGTACAAGAATTTCATTTTTGGGTAACCAGTTTCGTTAGCTTGATGGGCATGTGTTGTGACCCCTAATATGTAAAATTGCATAGAATTACTAGTCCAGATTAGCATATAATGTAATAGAACTGCTCAGATTTTTTCTTTAATCGTTAGATTCGAACCTAACGTCCTATCAAATTCACAAAATGTGTAAACCTAAAAACTGTGGAAAGGCATCCGGAAGGATGCCTTTTTCTTTGGTTCTGGTGCAAAAACTTTGAAGTATATGAAAATGGTCTATCAAACTTGGACATACTTTTCTCTAGGTAATAACTTTATATGTATCACAAAAAACACGTTTATTTTTCACAAATTTCACACAAATACTTGGTATTCTCTTCTATAGTAATAACTAATAGCTTTGAGAGAAGGGAACTGTATATGAAAAAAATTTGTTTTTCTCTTCTTTTATTTTTAGTATTATGTTTTCCGAAAATTAGTAGTTATGCTGAGTCTACAATACAATCAAAAATTGACGCGGCTTCTCCACATGAAACCATTAAATTAGAAAGTGGGACTTATAACGAAACTATAGAAATATCAAAGCCGATTATATTGAGAGGGGGCAAGAATACAAAGATTATTTCCTGTGGTAAAGCTCCTATTATTACGATAAAAGGAGAAGGTATTACCCTTAAAGATTTGAAAATTGAACAATGTAATGAAAATAAAGATCAGTCCGCGATATTTGTATTGGGAGAAAAACATCATTTGAATGGATTGGAAGTTCGCACGTCAAACATGGGGATTAAATTAGAAGCTGCCAAAAATATAAAGATTGAGAACAGTATAATCATGGGAAAAGGAAAAGGAAATGCCAATGGAATTGATTTATGGAAATCCGATGGCAATCTTATTGAGAACATCAAAATACATAATGTCCGTGATGGTATTTATTTAGAACAAAGCGACAAGAATACAATAAAAGATAATACAATCTGGCAGTCTCGTTATGGCATTCATCTTATGTATTCTGATAAAACGGTTGTTGAAAATAATATATCAGAAGAAAATACAACAGGTGCTATGATTATGGGGACAAAGGAAACATCTGTAGTAGGAAATCACTTTATTGACAATAAAAGTAATGTTCATGCACAAGGCTTATTACTATATGATGCGACAAAAACAAAAGTTTTAAAAAATGAAATTGCTAATAATAGAGTAGGGGTTTATGTAGAAAAGGCAAATCACAACACTATTATGGGTAACTCAATTTCTAATAATTTTATAGGTTTACAATTTAAAGATGCCAGTGCAAATGAATTTACTCAAAATGTAATGATGGGAAATGTTAATGAATCGCAAGCTACACAAAGTAGGGAAAACAATATCTATAAAAATTATTGGGACGCTTCTTTAAAAGTAGATACAGACGGTTCAGGTACTAGTAATATTCCATACAAAGCAGATGCCTATTTTCTCCTATTAACACAAGATATTCCAGAATATCAGTTGTTCTTTCAATCACCAGGGATGCGTATTTTACAAAGTTTCATAAAAATTCCAGATCAATCTTTATTGCTAGACAAAGAGCCTAGTATGAGTCCAATAATTGTTCCACAAAAAAGTAAGGGAATGGGATTTCAGCCAAACATTTTTGGTGTGAGTGTAAGCATGTTACTAATGGGAAGTATATTGTTCTTTTTAGGGAGGAAAAATTGATGAGAGTAAAGTATTTGTTATTTTCTATTTGTTTATGTTTTGTATTTGCCGTAGTAGGGTGTGGCAAGAAAGAAACTAAGCCAGTTGCTATTAATGAAAAGAATGATAAGTGTGATGTTTGTAATATGGCAGTAATGGATAATCAATTTGCAACTGAGGTTATTTTAGAAAATGGAAAAGCCTTAAAATTTGATGATATTGGTTGTATGTATAAATGGATGGATGAACATAAAAATGAAAAAACACAAGAGAATTTTGTAAGAGATTACAATACAAAAGATTGGGTTGCAGTGGATAAAGCTACATATGTATTTGACAAATCAATTAAGACGCCAATGGCTTATAATGTAATTTCTTTTAAAGAGAAGAAAGACGCAGATAGCTTTATAGAAAAGCATACTGGGAAAATCCTTTCTTATAAAGAACTAGCAGAACATAAATGGGAAATGAATAAAGATATGATGGGAAAAGACATGAAAGATCATGGTAGTGGACATTCTCATTAAGAAGAGACTATTACTATGAACAAAATAGTTCGAAAAAGACAACCAACTATGGTTGTCTTTTTCGATAGAGAGGTGAGTAGGCATGTGGAATATATTATATTCAGAATGGCGTAGCGCAGTAAGAGGTAAATTTGCATACACGTTTTTGTTTCTTTGGATAACTATGTTTTCTTTAATATTTGTTATGGAAAGAAATACTCCGGCTTTAGCAGGGTATACAAATGTAACTGGGACAATGGTAAACCTTATTTTATATATTGTACCTTTACTTATGTTAATTATAGGGGCATTTTCTATTGCAAGTGAGGTAGAAAATGGAAAGTGGAGACTTTTATGTACGTATCCTTTAAAGAGTACTTCATATGTAATAGGTAAAACAATTGGGCAATTTATAGCGCAAACAGCTATTTTTTCAATGAGTTTTGGTGTAAGTATAATAATCGGGTTATTAAGCGGTAGTAATTTTGATATGTTTTGGGTAATAGCAACGTATAGCTTCTCTGTTTTACTAATCTTTTTATTTTTATTACTGGGAATAACAATCGGTTCTTTTTCTATAACAAGATGGCAAGCTTTAGCGATAAGTATTGTATTTTGGTTCCTTCTTATTATGATGTGGCCAACGGCTTTAATTAGTGCCCTTAATTTTGTTCCATATACAATGATTGCACCACTAATAAAAATGTTATTGTTTTTCAACCCAGCTGAATTCCTTCGAATTATATTTGTAATTCAATTAGGTGGTGGAGCAATATTTGGACAAGTATATGATCAACTGGTAATGTTTTTTCAAAATAAAGCTGTTATTTGGATTCTATTAATATACTGTATTACCTATACAACCGTGTTCTTGTTTTTAGCAAGCTGGCAAATGGAGAGGAGAAGAAAATAATGACAGTATTAAATCTTAACGAAGTATGCAAACGATATAAAAAGAAAATAGCATTATCTCCAATTTCATTTCAAAGTAAAGAAGGAGAGTGTATCGTATTATGTGGTGGCAATGGAGCGGGGAAAAGTACGCTCCTTGATATAATAGCTGGAGTTACAACTTCTACAACTGGTAGCGTTCAATTAGGAAATATAGAATTACAGAAAGATAGGAAACATTATGTGAGTGAAATAGGTTATATGCCAGATGATTTTCATGCACAGCAAGATATGACAGTTCAAGAATTTTTATTGTTTTATGCCGCTTTTCGAAATATAGGAAAAGAAAAAGTACTAGCCATTATTAAAACAATAGGATTAAATGAGAAAAAAAATGAACGCTTGCATAGATTATCTAAAGGGATGAGACAAAGGCTTTTATTTGGGCAAGCGTGTCTTGGAAACCCTGAAATTTTGATACTAGACGAACCGACAAATGGGCTTGATCCGTATTGGGTAGATGAGTTTTTAACAATATTAAAGACATTAAAAAGAAATGGTACAATGATTATTTTTTCCACACATATGATGGATGTAGCTGCTGAAATTGGTGATCGGATACTCTTTATGAAAGAAGGAAAAGTCATACAGGAAATCAAAAATGATGGAGATTTAGAAAATTTAACGATAACTTTACTACAAATGCATAGAAGATGAATAAATTAGGAAACAGCTACTTTAAGAATAGTAGCTGTTTTGTTTTTTATGCTATTACTGCATCTATATTTCTAGGAGATTTTTTAAGTTTAATTTTGTTTTTAATTGCAACTGAAAAAAGTGTGCAAATTTTAATCTGTACCCTTTGTAAAGGACATTTTGAAAAAAAGTTATTTCGTCTTCTTTCCATTAATTTCTTAAAAGCATGGTTAGTTCAGTCATATTTCGTCCTATGTATATACTTTCATCTCCATAATATGTAATTCGAATGAATATTGAAATAATATGCGGAAGTTAAAAATAAAATTAAGGATAGCTTTTAAATGGATTGGTTACATTATTGATTGTGGAGGTGAGAAAGATGAACAAAAACCAACAAGGTTACAATAAGGCAACTTCTGGCGCTAGCATCCAAAGCACAAATGCTAGCTATGGTACAGAATTTGCAACTGAAACAAATGTACAAGCAGTAAAACAAGCGAATGCACAAGCAGAGGCAAAGAAAGCACAAGCTTCAGGTGCACAAAGTGCAAATGCTAGTTATGGTACAGAATTTGCAACTGAAACGGATGTGCATGCAGTGAAAAAACAAAATGCACAATCAGCTGCAAAAAAATCACAATCTTCTAGCTCTAATCAATAATGAAGGAAAAACACTTCTCTATCTTAAGAGAAGTGTTTTCTCAGGCTTTGGAGAAAGTCTTCTCTACAGCCTATTTTTGTGTCTGAACCTCTTTTTATGTGTCAACATTAATAAAAAAAGAGGAAAAGGAAAGATTTTTTATTTGGGTATGATGAGGATTTAAATAAAATTGACTTAGGCTTTGGATCAGATAACAAATTCCCTATTGGCACATATATTAAAGCGATAACTGAAGCAATCTCTTTATAAAAAAGTATCCATTTTCATATCTTTCTATAAGATGTAGAAAGACATGAAAGTCTAAACTTCTTGAATATGAGTCAAGAAACTCTAAACTACTTAGCCAATAATAATACAATATTTATGCAAATAAATCATTGTTTAAATATTATTAATACCTAAAACGTAAAAGGTCATAAAAAAATAAAGGGTAATACATATTAGTCATGTATAATATGCATCACCCTTGTATTTCTTGTTCAAAAATCGCGCCCGATTCTTGAAGTAAAGCCCCCTACAATTCAATTACTACACCTTAAAAGCCTATGATAAAATTATGAAAACACTTTTTTTAATGTTTTAAAGAATAAAACTATACTATAAAAAAAGTGGATTATCAAAAGTTTCTTGGCGTAAAAAACAGAACCTACCGGCTCATCTGCCTTACTATTGGTTGAAAAAATTATAACCTCAAACACAGAAATGGGATTTTACTTATAACTAATAGAGGTATTGTGGAAAAACACTAAGAAAAGTATAATCTTACAAATTATGTATCAAAAGTAATGTTCTTAAATATGAAATAATAGTATGATAGAAGATAAGCACAAGAAAAATGGGGGACCACTATGATTACATTGCAGCAAAAGTTGGAGCAGTATACACACATATATACACAGTTGAAGGGAGAACTAAGGTGGAAAACTAGTGATTCCCGGACTGGGATGATGATTGCCGCTATGTATGCAGGCAGCGATAAGCCGTTTGATCTTAGGCGATTTTTAGATATTAGTAATTATATTAAGGATCAGGTAGGGATGTTTTCCTATTTAAAGTCCTATCACCGCTTTGTGGTTGCAGCAACATTAGATATTCACTTTACATATTACAAAGAAGCGTTTCAACAGTTTCTAGACTTATATGAACGATTGGTCGCTGGTGGCTTTAGCCGGAGTATATTCACTTATTTGGCAGCAGCAACGCTTTTACCAGAAGACAATGGACAGCATGACACACGTATTCAGCGGTCGCTGCAAGTATATAAACGCATGAAAGAGGATCACTTCTTTCTTACAAGTACAGATGATTACCCGCTCGCTGTTTTACTGGCAGGACAATCAGAGAAAGTAGAGACGCTTATGGATCGAGTGGAACGTCTCTACCAGAAGCTGGCGGCAGCTGGAATGTACAAAGGGAATAATCTTCAATTTTCAAGTCATATTCTTTCTCTAAAGAAGGATGTCAGTGAAGATATTTTAGTAGCACGATACACAAACATATGGAATCTGCTAAAGCAAGAAAAGGTAAAAGTGAAACAGATGCATTATCCGGCTATCGGACTACTAGCGTTGCTTGAGGATGGAGAGAAAGAAGTTCATTCTATTCGAGCATTCATTGAAAAATTGCAGGGGGACAAATTATTCCGCTGGCATACGGATGCAAATATTCTTATTGCTATCCAACTGTTCGTAAGTCAGAAAGGTGCGGGAAGTCACGCTGCCAACACAGGTTTACAAACAATGATAGAGGTTCTCATACAGGCGCAGCAGGCAGCTATGATAGCAGCAATTACCGCTTCCTCTGCAGCAACCTCTGCCAGCAGTAGTTCATAACGTACAAAGTGCTACATGAACGCTATATGTAGGATTTCTCAAAAAGGGTTACATACATCATGATTAACTCAAAAGTCGATTAAGTGGATTATAGTCTACTCGTTTTCGTGATGGGAGATTTGATTTGATTTTACTATATCCGCAAGGTCTAGTGATAAATACACCTTCGCCTTCAGTAAAAGAATGTAGGCCACGCTTATAGTTCTCTGTGTTGGCTATCGGCAGAGTTCCTGCTAAATAAAAGGAATTGTTATGCAGTACAGGGTCTATAAAAGTAGCGTGTATTGCCGATAATTTATACATTGCTGTGCTAACTGAATTTGTTGGTACTGTTAATTCAAATTCATTTACTGGTACGTATACTCTGAAGAAGCGTTGATTACAATTGGTAACTTTTCGTTCTTTCTATATTTTTGATTTTGAATTAAGCCCAGAGGATATGGATCGAATCGCCACGTTAGATACGAAAGAGAGCTTATTCTTTTCTCATAGGGATCCTGAAATGGTAACATGGATCGGTACGCGTAGACTTGAAATTCAATGCTTTGTTTCTATATGAACAAGAAAGTGTTGATTTCCTTCCAGAAACATTGGCTTTTTATCTTGGAATACATTTTAGTAGATAGAAATTAAACAATTTTAAAGAGCCTTACTACAATAAAATGTGGCAAGGCTCTTATATTTTTATATCAAAGCTAAATAACTTTATTATCACTTTACATGAACAAAAAGCAAAAGAGAATCGTTCAATCGTTAATATTCAGCCAGAAATGAAGCAAGTGTTGAAACGTTTATACGTATAATTCATCTAATCCCCAAAAATTTTTATTTAATTAACGCATTATCCGAAAGAAGTCTCCTTCCTCAAGCGTGTGAAGGACGATAGTCCAACGGTAGGTGGGAGATGAATTTCGGTTTGGCGTAGCCAAAAATTTGGTTTTCCTATTTATTTCGGCTCTGATATAATCAGTCTTATAAGAGGTAAAGTTTGGTATAACAATGAAATTAGATAATCATGTAGTGTTCAGGTTGTGTGATCACCGTCATAGCTTATGGGAAATGAAGGCGAAAAGTGAGGTGAACTGATATGACAAAGCATAATAAGGCGTACAAATTTCGTCTGTATCCAACAGAAGAACAAGCACATCTGATACGTAAAACGTTCGGATGTGTACGCTTTGTGTATAATAAAATGCTGGCTGAGCGGAAAGAAGTATACGAAACGTACAAAGAGAATAAGGAAGAACTGAAGAAACAAAAATTCCCTACTCCTGCGAAATACAAAGTAGAGTATGAATGGTTGAAAGAAGTCGATTCATTAGCACTGGCCAACGCTCAATTAAACTTGCAAACTGCTTATAAGAATTTTTTTAGTGGTCAAAGTGATTTTCCTACATTCAAAAGTAGAAAGAGTAGAAAATCCTATACAACGAATCGAGTAAACGGAAATATTATGTTATTTCATGGTTATATCAAATTACCGAAACTGAAAGTAGTGCGATTAAAGCAACATAGAGAGATACCGCAAAACCACACCATCAAATCATGCACGATTTCGATGACACCTACTGGTAAATACTTTGTATCGATCTTGACTGAATATGAAAAAGAGATTGTGCAAAGAGAAGTAGAAAGTGTAGTTGGATTAGACTTCGCAATGGCTGAATTGTACGTGAGTAGCGAAGATGAGAAAGCCAATTATCCTCGCTTTTATCGTCAGATGCTGGATCGATTAGCAAAAGCGCAACGAGTATTAGCAAGACGTGTGAAAGATTCAGCACGTTGGAATAAACAACGGATCTGTGTAGCGAAGTTGCATGAAAAGGTCGCAAATCAACGTAAAAATTTCCTTCATCATAAGTCTAAAGAATTGGCTACTCATTTTGACGTTGTAGCAATCGAAGACTTACATATGAAAGGAATGTCACGAGCACTTCGCTTTGGTAAGAGTGTAGCGGATAACGGTTGGAGGATGTTCACGACATTTTTAGCATATAAGCTACAAGAACAAGGAAAACAGCTTGTGAAAATAGATAAGTGGTTTTCTTCTACAAAGATGTGTAGTCATTGTGGAAACAAAAAGGAAATGTCACTATCTGAACGAACGTATAAGTGTTCGTGTGGACTAACAATAAGTCGTGACTATAACGCAGCTATCAATATCAAAAAGGAAGCCATACGGTTATTAGCGTTGGCATAAATAGTAACAAAATAACCTTTGGAACAAGGGAGTTAGCTCGGCTGTCCTAAGACAAATTCGTTAGCTATCAAAAGTAGCGATGAACCGAGAAGCCCCCACTTCAAGTAAGCTCGTAAGAGATACTAAGTGGTGGGTAGTTCACAAGCGTTGTCTTCTTCCAAATTTATTTATTTGATTTAACATAAAAATTTAATGATATAAATCTGTAAATCTTAAAAATTTCAGTTTAGACTTTCTTGTCTTTTTACAATTGAGATAGGAGCAGGGGGTAACTCCCATCCAAGTGTTCGTTAAATTCTCATTTAACGTAAAAAACAATTGTAGGAATCTAAAATATTTATTTATATCTATCAAGAGAGGTTTTTTATATACCAATTAAAGTAGAATTCAAACTATGTATTTTTCACACAATAAAATCAAAGGTGAAACGAATATAACACATAGCATTTAAATCTCTAGGCTAGTTAGGGGAAATAATAAAAGTTCAGCAATTTTGCATTGCTGAACTTTTATTATTTATTCTTTCCTATTCTGCCTAAGCTATCTTTAATAGTTGTTTCCCCAAGCTGTGTGTATAATAAGGCCGTATCTTGGCTAGTATGCCCAAGTTGCTGCATCACTTGTAACGAGTCTTTTTCTTCCATATATAACTTATTTGCCAATGTATGTCTTAATTTATGAGGAGACATTCTTTTACCAAAGGCCTTAGTATATTTTTCTACTATATCTTGGATAGCCCTAACCGAAAGAGGCTGTGCAGTATGTTTATACTTTGATAAAAATACATTTTTCAATTCTTTCCCTGGAGCATATTTCTTATCTCTAATTTCCATATACTTTTCAAGATCATTCAATGCAATTGGGGTAATCCATACAGAATCTTCTTTGTTTCCTTTTCGGATTACATCAATTAGCCTTTCTTTTAAGTTTATATCTTCCATACGAAGATCGGCCAATTCACTTACACGAATACCACTACCAAGAAAGAGGGAGAGAATAGCTACATCACGATCTTTATCTCTTAGGAAATAGAACAACTGATGTTTTGTTAAAGATTTTTCATGTTCGTACTTAATGTAATTCAAAAACTCTTGATCGTCATCATTATGAAATATTTTAGATCTCATACGTTTTGCACGGGCATTTAATGTTTCTTTATCTTTATGTATTTCAATTTTAGCCATTACATTTCTATAAAAATAACATTCTCCATCATCATTCTCTGATAGGGAGGTAAGGTACTTAAATAAAGACTTTAAGGCTGAAATTTTTCTGTTAACAGAGGAATTCTGCATATTTTGTTGTAGTTTTAAAAACCTCATAAAGTTCTCAACATCTTTTTTCTTTAAATTCTCCAAATCCGAGAAGGATATGTCTTTAATGGGCTTAAATTCAATAATTTGTTCAGATAATACCCAATTAAAGAAGACTCTAAAATCATATACATAATTCAGTAGGGTGGAGGGAGAGGCATCATGCAATTCTTTGTACTCCACAAATTCTTCTATGTAAAAGGGCATTTCATTTAAATTCTCGTATAATTTCTTACGATGTACTGATTTTTGACGTTGCTTGCTGTAATCCATAAAAATCACCTCATATATACTATAACAGAAAATACATGCGAACACAAGTTCGCGTTAAATTCAATTTTTACACAGACTTGTTTGCATAATTTAATTATGGGATGCTAAAATGTGCTCAAAATTGAATAAAATAGTGTAGTTATTCTAATATAAAATATGGATAACCAGGTAATAAATTTGTATTATGCTATAAAAACTGGTACAAAAACTACATATAACTGTATATAAAATAAAACTAATTTAATATATAAATTCATACAGAATAAATGCATTAAAATTATTTACAAGCGTTATAAAATATGAATTGGTTAGTTTAATCGTGATTAATCAGGAGTTAATTAGGTCAATATAAGAAAAACTCTTGTAAATTAAAATGCGATTAATTATAAAGGTTATTTATGAGCAATTCAGCAATTGTTTATTTTTATATAAAATATTAATTATATAGATTTAAAGTAATACAATAAGATTTATGCACTTAGACTTGAAATCCCTAGATATTGTATTAGATCTTTATATGAATCCTTTATTGTTCGTAAAATTGGTATTTCGTGCGAAGTTGTATTGTGTTTGTTTTTATACCCATCTTCCGTTTTTTTTCATCCAAGCAGAATTTATTATTCTCTTTTCAACAGCAAGTAAATATTTAGTAACAGATACGTTCACTTATACCTATCGATGTTGATTGTGCAGTTACTAACAAAGGTACAACCAGTATAAAAACTCATTTTAAAATCTGAAGAGATTTCCGAATATCACCGGAAACTAACTTTTAAAATGAGTACAATAGTTGTATATAAAATATCCTATGTCGTAGTGATCTATAACATAGGATATTTTATATTGTGAATATATTTAAAACGAAAGTTGACTGGTGCACTCTCCCGATTTAGCCGTGAATTTTTTAAACTGTCCTTTTATATAGATAAATCTATTTTGAGGATTACTCCAATCATTATCATTATTTTATTGTACTGTTTGATATTCTCCCAATTATCTTACAGTGCTTTAGCCTTTGCATACTTAATAAATAGCAAAAAAAGCAAGTCCCCTGGAACAGGCTTGCTTTCTGATAGAGCTTTGACAACTCAAAAACCATTTGTCTATATTAATCCAAAATAGAAATTTGTGTAAATTATTGCGCTCACTTAATAGGTAAATTAAAGTCATGAACCCTTACATAAAGTTTTTAATGATTACTTTAATCAATCATAAGAATTAAAAAAATGCTATATACCACTAATTGAATGTTTTTAATGTACGCAATTTCATAATGCCACCTCTTAAGGTACTGAATCAAAATTTCCCCTTAATTAACGAAGGTTGTATTTTTGACTTTCCAGTCTTCAAGTTTAATGCTAACCCAAAAACCATAGATACCTAGTGTAATAACTATCAGAAGTAGCCATTTAATCCAGTTACCAAACAATCCAACTGCTGAACCGTTAAATTTCATTCTATGCCCATCAACCACGGTATGGTTAATTTTCCAACCATAAACCATACACAACGCCCACGGATAGCAAATACCAAACGTGAACACTGTAATAAGCGCTCCCAAGATACTCCAACCAATGAAGCTCAAAAGTCCACCATCAAAGAAAGACTGACGCCCCCATTTTGATTCTGGTCCATAGTTACTTCCTGCATTAACGTTTATGTTAATATTATTTGTCATAAAACACACTCCTTTGCCAGTTTATCGTGATTAGCGCACGTATTTTATTCAATATAACCTTACACATTTTAGCACAAAAATGTAACTTCCTTAAACTTTTTAAACGTTTAGTTATTTCATTCATACCAATAAGCTCAAAAACTTCACTCAATGCCGCTAAGGTCTAAGAAAACAGCTAGAATACTAGCTTTGATTCTGTTTCTCTCTTTGCTAGATATATTAAGAAATTCATCTATTTCTTCCCACTTAAATTTCATTTTACTATAGAGAACATACGTTTTTTATACCTTTGCTTTGCTACTAGTTTCGCTTCTTTTTGATATCCGCTATTGTAAGCTGGTTGCCCACAACAAGTCTGTCCTTCAGGAAAATCTAGTCCCACTCCACATTGCTTCATAACTTCCACGATACTCTTACCTACTTGAGGAAAAAAAACGTCTGATAAACAAGTAATGAATAACGAAACTTTCATAAATATTCCCTCCTCAGAACGATACGAACTACTTTCAAGTTATTACTCTACTAAACAAAACTATTATTTTTTAGAATTTTCTACATTTTAATCGTTTTATTTATGATATCTTGTGGAAAATTATATAAAAACATTTTATAAGGTTGTTTTTGTATACAAAAAAGGTATAGAAAGAGAATTTGAAATGGATATAAGACAACTTCGTTACTTTATAGTAATCGCTGAAGAAAGACAGCTTACCCGTGCTGCCCACCGACTTCATATGGCACAACCACCTCTAAGTAGACAACTATCGTTACTAGAACAAGAATTATCGGTAAAATTATTTGAAAGAAACGGTCGAAATATGCATTTGACTGAAGAAGGTGAAATTTTATATACGAAAGCCAAAAACATTATTCATCAATTAGAAGAAACCATTACGGAAATTAAAGATACTGGTGAAGGGTTAAGGGGCAATCTATCTATTGGAGCATTTCATTCTTGCATTCCTTTTCTTTCTGAAAAAATCCGCTATTTTCAAAATAACTATCCAAATGTGAGCTTAAAAATATGGGAAGGTGGCCCTTTATACTTAATAGAGCAATTAGAAAATCGGAATATTGAACTCGCTATCTTGCGTACACCCTTTAATAAAGATGTTTTTTCTAGTATTTGTTTATCAAAGGAGCCATTCGTATTAGTCATGCCTGCTAAATGGGAACTATACCATTCTCAACTTCCACTCTCTCTAACTGAGCTAATTCATATTCCCCTCTTACTTTTATATAAAGATAAAGAAGACAGCTATCATCAGCTCGTCATTGATGAATGCAAGCACCTTGGTATAAAATTAAATATAGCATGTGAATGTCCTGACTCAGCATTATTCTTATGCTTATCATGGCTGGAATCGGCGCCTCTATCTTGCCTAAAAGTGCTGTATCTTATATCCCGCAAGAATTTATAAAAATAGTAGATTTAATTGATTTTCCTTATCAGTCCAAATCATCGATTGTATGGCTGAGAGATCGGAGGCTTTCTAAAAGAGCTCAACGATTTATAAAGTAGCTATCGCTCTCTTCGCGTCTCCATCACTATGTATAATCGCTATTACCTCATCTTGATCTATAATTAATGAATGATCTTTTGTGAAATAAACAAAGAGTCCCCATCCAATTGTCATACACATGATAATTAGATGGGACTCTTTGTTCTTTTCTTATATTAATGTATCCAATTATTGCTAGTATTAGAATGTATATATTTTAAAGGGGTTATTTTCTATGAGGAAATTCAAGTGGTTATCTTATGCAGCACTTATAACAAGTCTATATCCGATACTGTATTATCAAATTTCTAAAAAATACGAACAGGATTATATAGCAGTGTATGGGCATCCTTCCTTACCCTATGAACCTTTATGGTTTGTACTTTGCTTCATAAGCCCATTCCTTAGCTTAGCTATTACTTATTTGGGAAAAGTACAAAACGAAGACAAGAAAGAAACGGGAGAAAAAGAAGAAAATCCATGGATGTATCGGATAAGTATCATTATTATCATACTCACTGTCTTTCTATATGCGTGTCTACTTTGGAAATAATGATATAAAAATTGTAAACTTGCCTTTTGCACAGGAAAGATAAGGATTCATGATGCAAAATTGCATATTGGATTTGGATATATTGATGTATAATGGACGAGAACTAATCAACATTTTTCGTAAAAGATAGTCTATCAACCTCTAACTGCCTAATGAACTCAAGTAAACGCATCTTAAGTCATTTTAAGAGGTACAAAAGGCGCTCCTAGGGACGCCTTTTGTATAAAAAACACCTTATATGCTATAAGGTGTTTTTTATATTTCAGCTTTTGAGTAATCATGATGTATGTAACCCTTTTTGAGAAATCCTGCATATAGCGTTCATGTAGCACTTTGTACGTTATGAACTACTGCTGGCAGAAGTTGCTGCAGAGGAAGCGGTAATTGCTGCTATCATAGCTGCCTGCTGCGCCTGTATGAGAACCTCTATCATTGTTTGTAAACCTGTGTTGGCAGTGCGGCTTTCCGCACCTTTCTGACTTACGAACAGTTGGATAGCAATAAGAATATTTGCATCCGTATGCCAGCGGAATAATTTGTCCCCTTGCAATTTTTCAATGAATGCTCGTATAGAATGAACTTCTTTCTCTCCGTCCTCAAGCAACGCTAGTAGCCCGATAGCCGGATAATGCATCTGTTTCACTTTTACCTTTTCTTGCTTTAGCAGATTCCATATGTTTGTGTATCGTGCTACTAAAATATCTTCACTGACATCCTTCTTTAGAGAAAGAATATGACTTAAAAATTGAAGATTATTCCCTTTGTACATACCAGCTGCCGATAGCTTCTGGTAGAGACGTTCCACTCGATCCATAAGCGTCTCTACGTTCTCTGATTGTCCTGCTAGTAAAACAGCGAGCGGATAATCATCCGCACTTGTAAGAAAGAAGTGATCCTCTTTCATGCGTTTATATACTTGCAGCGACCGCTGCATACGTGTGTCATACTGTCCATTATCTTCTGGTAAAAGCACTGCTGCTGCCAAATAAGTGAATATACTCCGACTAAAGCCACCAGCGACCAATCGTTCATATAAGTCTAGAAACTGTTGAAACGCTTCTTTGTAATATGTAAAGTGAATATCTAATGTTGCTGCAACTACAAAGCGGTGATAGGACTTTAAATAGGAAAACATCCCTACCTGATCCTTAATATAATTACTAATTTCCAAAAACCGTCCAAGATTAAACTGCTTATCGCTGCCTGCATACATAGCGGCAATCATCATCCCAGTTCGAGAATCACTAGTTTTCCACCTTAGTTCTCCCTTCAACTGTGAATATATGTGTGTATACTGCTCTAACTTTTGCTGCAATGTAATCATAGTGGTCCCCCCATTTTTCTTGTGCTTATCTTCTATCATACTATTATTTCATATTTAAGAACATTGATTTTGATACATAAATTGTAAGTTTATACTTATTTTAGTGTTTTTCCAAAATACCTCTATTAGGGGTAGCACCACATCGCTATCAAGCTAAGCTTACGCAAAGCCAATTTTAGGCGAGATTGTTTCTTTTTTCTAAAGGGCAAGTGTAGGTGATTGAAAGATTTGCATACGAAATAAACCCTAACGGGTTTCACTTTTTTGAATTAAGCGGCTTGATTATCAGACATGGTACAATTGTAAACGACACCTAATATATCAAAGACCGTTTTTTTCTCATATCGATGAGATTTCCGCCCGTTTTGCTGTAGGAGATTGAACAGGCGAAGTAACACCTTTGATAGCTCTTGGGTGTCGTTTTGAATAGTTTGGAATAGAAGAAGAAAATAGTCTTTAATCATATATATTGCTTTATACTCACTATGCTCTCGTTTTTTCTTCATGAGGAGTAATTGGCGCATTTGAAACATGATAGAAGAACAGAGTAGAATGGCAATCAATTGACCATATAAATGGCACTCCAATCGTTCTGGTTTTATCTTTTTACAATGATGAATTTGAAAGAATGATTTCCACGTTTTAAATAAAATCTCGATTTGCCAACGTAAAGAATACCAGTCATGTACCTGTCCCATCGGGACAATATCTGTAGGGGTGTTTGTCATATATACATTGATACCACTGAGTCGTTTACTACGAGGAGAATACTTCATTCCTTTCTTTTTTTCTCTTACAGCTTGATATTGTAATCGTTTTTGTTGCTGTTGTTTTGTTAATCGATGAACAATTACACGAGCTAGCACTTTATCAATCATACCTACATAAGCATCAGCTATTTCACATGTTTGTCCAGGTTGAAGAGAGTTCATTAACGTCTCTATATCTATTTGTATATACTCTGTACCTTTCTTAATTCTTCCATCTTGAAAATAATCAGGGTTAGGATTTTTTTGATACATACGTGTATTCGACTTGATACGAGAGATATAGTAGGCCTCTTTATCTTGTATATATTGAAGGTCTTTTAAATGAAAATAACCTAAATCTCGGATACATAAATCATTCGCCGTCACAGTTGGGGCACACAGAGAGCCGTAAGTGCGATCATGTTGTTTACCTGAACCTGTATGAATATGTAGGAACTGTCCACTTAACAAATCATACTCAAGTTGAATTTTTATCCCAGCTGTATGGCTGCATCCTCCTGCACCTGGATAAACCGATGAAAATACATCCGGGAGTTGAAATGCAGTTGAATCTAAAATACGAATACGCTTGAAAACAGAAGTGTATGGAGAAGAAATCGGCATAGATGCGGCCAATTTTTTGCTTAGTAGTTCGGCTAGTAGGTGTTGTAAAAGTAGGACGGCCGCCTTATTAAACCGTTGATTCAGTCCCTCAGGACTGATGAGTACTTCTGTTGATGCTTCTAAACAGCTAGATAACTGTGTTAAAGAAGTCATAGCTACATTTTGGCTCACCCATACACATAAAGCTACTAAATCTTTTGCTTGGTACTTACTGGTTCGTTGTACAAAACCAACATCTCTAGCAAGATCCCGTAAGGTATTTGGAGATAAAAAACTTTGAATCTCTTGAGCAAATAGTTGTAATTCGTCAGACACAGAAACAGACATAAAAAACGCCATCCTTTCCTATGATTCTACAGAAAGAATAGCGTATTTTTTAATATTTAAACACAAATTCATCTCATCTTGATAGCAATGATGTACTATTCTATCAATATTTAATAAATTAAAAGGAACCATACAGATTTTTTGAAGGTTTTTTTCGTTCACATAGTTTTTACTAACAGAAATATATATAATTTGTTTAAGAAAACATCATTCTTTTTACTACTCAGTAAGATTTTTCATAAATAAAGCTGTCCATAACGCAGGCATACCAAATACTTCATTTGATTGTTTAATTCCCTTCATTCTACGTATTTCTATTTCAGAGAAGTCTTTAAAGATGATTCTTAACTTTTCATCTGTAAAGCCTAGTCCTCCTTTAAGACTCCGTAGTCTGTATACTTCCCAATCTGTTATGTCTGCTCCACCTAATTCTCCACCTTGAACAAAACAAGTGATTGCAAAATAACCACCTGGTTTTAAAGCTTTTTTTACTAAGTTTATGTAACTCATTCTCCTGTGTGGAGCAATATGATGAAAACATCCTGAATCATACACAATATCGTATGTGCCTTCTTCAATTTGTAAATCAAAGATATTGTCATGAATAAAATTCACATTTACATTTTTTTCTTTTGCTCGTTCTGTTGCCCAGTGAATTGATTCCTTTGATAAATCTACTGCATCAACTAAGCATCCGTTTTCAGCAAAGTAAATTGCATTCCTGCCTGGACCGCATCCAAGCTCAAGAACTTTTCCTGAATTAAGTAATTTTTTTTCAAAATAACTAACTAAGTTCTCATCCGGTTTATTGGTGAAAAAGGGAATCTCCTTTTCACGATTGGAATAAAAATCATCCCAAAATTGAGTTGGTTCGCGCAATAATGAGTCTAACATATTCAATAAATCTTCATAACTACTAATTGTTTCTTTCACATTAACCCCTTCTTTCCACTTGAATCTTACATTCTAATTTTACTAATAATTAGAATGATTCATGTTTCATCGGAGTTAAAAACACTTTAAATTCAAACAAGTTGAAACTCCCTGTGTATTCTTATTTATGCTAATTTAAGATGCATAAAGGTATCTATTTTTCGAGTTATATTGCTTTAAAAGGATTTACCT
This sequence comes from Bacillus altaicus, assembly GCF_042136375.2. NCBI lineage: Bacteria > Bacillati > Bacillota > Bacilli > Caryophanales > Bacillaceae > Bacillus > Bacillus altaicus. The sequence continues at coordinate 23,433 of NZ_JBHHFZ020000002.1, forward strand.
TACTCTTTCTCAAAATCCAATCAAACAACCAGAAATGCCCTTAGAATCGAAGTTCATTTTTCAATTTTCGGAATAATCATTACAATTATTGCGGTAATATTACAAATAGAGTATCCATGCATTCTCATTAAATAAAAATGAGCCTTACTAATATAAAAATACAAAATTTTCGTTTTGGGGTATTTGCTTTTCTTAGCTTGATAGCGATGGGGTAGCACCAACAAAACGCGAATTTCGTACGCTAAGGGAGAATCGGCTTTTTTACTGTTAATTCGTATGTAGTAATCAAAGGAAGATTACAGAAAGGGAGCTGAAAGTTTATAAGTATGGGTTGGACTTTTTGTACAGCAACATCATATATTTATTGTTTGTTATATTTGTCTAATCGATAATTAGAGATACCAAAAACATCCCGCATGTTTGAACCATGCAGGATGTTTTCTAGTCTTTGTTTTTCATAATGTAAGAAACCAGACGAAGGATCTCCAAGTATAACCAGACTAATGTCATCATAAGCCCTACTGCGCTGTACCATTCCATATACTTTGGCGCTCCACTCTGAGTACCATTTTCAATTGAATCAAAATCTAGTAATAAATCTAATGCAGCAACAACAATTACAATTGCATTTATGATGATACTAATTGTCCCACCCTGGTGAATATATGGAACAGTCACCCCTAAGATGCCCAATAAGAAAACGATTAAATACATAATAAAAATTCCAAGTGTTGCAACCGTTACAACCGCACGAAACTTTTTAGTTACTTTTACTATTCGAGTTGCGTATAACACTAACATGGCAAATAAAATTGAAATTGTTAGTAATACGGCAGTTAAAGCGATAGAATCACCAAAACGCATTGTATAATATGCTGAAATACTTCCTAATAAAACACCTTGTAATACTGCGTAAATCGGTGCGCAAATTGGGGATATGCGCGGAATGAATATAACTACAAAAGCGACAATTAGAGTAACTATTATAATTCCAATTAACACGGGTATTTTCATTGTCCCTTGTGTCATCTGTACGTATGAATAGACAGATGTTGCAAGAAGTAAGATAAGCAAAACGAATGTTTTTCCTATCGTTCCGCCAATAGTCATCGTAGAAGCATTTGTCTTCTCTTTATGAAATTTGTCTTTTTTTAATATTGGATTAGTTGTTCTCATTTTTTCCTCCTAAATATATTCTACCTTTAAAGTGGAGCTTTATAATTCTAATTTTTTATCCATGATACGACCTGTAATAGCTGTTAGGACAATTATGAACAAGCAAGTAAAACATACATCTAAAATAGTGAATCCTTCACTAGGGTACAATGATGTGTCAATAAAGCCGTTTTTATCTATGAACCCCGTACTCTTTATGGTGATTACATATTTCTCTAATTCACTTAAAAAATCCAGTAGGAATGTTTGGATTGTTAAAAATAAAGCCAAGAAGATGATGGATAAAATCATCTTCTTCAGTGAGGATTTTATAGGAATCAGTTTTGTAATTACCATGATGAAATAACAGGAAACTAATATACTCATGAAATCGATTCCCCATAAAAAAACAGAAAGTACGTGATGAATAAATCCATATGCATATAACTTATGAAATTCTTGTTGGTAGCCCCCGACTACTTTTCCTCCATAGGAACCTTGAGAAAAATAATATAAAAAAATCAGACCTATTACTAATAAAAGAATAAACATTAATGTGAAGAAGAATAAATTTGCATAAATATATTTTTTTCCTGAGATGGCTGTATAACGAATCATGGAATTTTTTAGCATTTTATTAAAAGTAGGCAATGCTATTAAAAGAAGTAGGAATGCAGTGCAACCTATGATTAACATAAATATACCTAATGTTATATCCTTTGTAAGTTGATCTGTTACCTTCGATAGTCCCAACATATTAAATAAAAAAAGCAACGAAATAGTAATAAATCCAAAATAAAAGACGGCTATCTTTTTTCTATTACAATTAAATAAATAGCGAAAAAGTGGATTCATCTCTCAAAAACCTCCTTAAATAACTCATGTACTGCTTTTCCATAGCGAAAACGAATTTCTTCTACGTTTTCATGCAATACAATACCCCCGTCTTTCAAAAAGATTACCTCGTCAAATATATTTTCAATTTCCTCTATTAAATGGGTCGAAATAAGAATGGTACTATCTTCACGATAAAAGTTAAGAATTAAATCTAATACATGCTCTCTAGAAATAAGATCAATCCCACCTAATGGTTCGTCTAATACATATAACTTTGCTTTCCTTGAAAAAGTTAATATAAGCTGTAATATTCCTGTTGTTCCTTTTGATAAGATGCTTATGTTCTCTTCTAGAGGTATTTTAAACTCGACTATTAAATCCATTGCTTGTTGTAAATCAAAATCAGCATACATATCTCGATAGAACAACACAGCATCTTTTACAGTCATCCACTTTTCAAAAACAGGACTATCGGGCATAAATGAAACGATTTCTTTTTTTTCTAATGCCACCTTTTTATCGCCAATTGCAATACTTCCTTTAGAAGGAAGCCGTAAACCAGAAATCATTTTTAATAATGTCGTTTTTCCACTACCATTATTACCAACAAGACCGATAATTTTCCCTTCTGATATTGTTAAACTTACATCTTGAATCACTGTTTTTAAATTATATCTTTTCCATAAATTTTCAATTTTCAATACTTCTTTCATTCGTTTTCCTCCCTTTTCTTTTCCAAAGAAGACCGGAGTATTGAGAGAATTTCTTCTTCCGAAAATCCTAAGTTATTCATTCCATTTATAAAATTATTAAGCAACTCTTTTGCCATTTCTTTACGTAGCTCTGTAATTATTTCTTCATTAATTGTTACAAATCTCCCTGTTCCTCTACGTGTCTCAGCAATACCTTCCCGTTCTAACTCTTGAAATGTACGTTGAATTGTATTTGGATTCACTTGTAATTCACCCGCTAATTCACGTACAGCAGGAATTTTGTCACCTGGTGCCAAACGTCCTGTTACAATTTCTTTTTTGAGGTATTCCATTACCTGAACATAAATGGGGATATTAGGAGAAAACTCAGTTTTCATTTTTTTCCTCCTCTGTATTAGTGTACTAGATAGATAGTACACTAATGTAAATTATATGTAAATAGTTATTTTGAAAACTATAACGAATAGAAGGCGATATATTTAGTGAATTAGTGTAACCACTCAAGTGCCATAAACGACCGGGTTCTGTTGCAAAGTTTCTTAACAGAGAAAAAGTTGGTATGATTGCAGATGGGTTTTATTCAATCGTTAGTAATTGTTGTAATTCATTATACGTCGAAAAAACGAAGCTTGGTTGTTGCAAACTTCGTTTTCGTTTATATAGAGCATGAACGGTTTCAATACCTTTCAAGGTACGTGAAGCATGACGAAGGCTTTGAAATCCTGTGGATTTGGCAAAACGCCTTTTTACATGTCTATAGTCTTGTTCAATGAGATTGTTCAAATGTTTGACTGTACAATGAGTTGTACGTCTATAAAAACCTTGTTCTTTTAATTTGTTAAACGTGCAAAGTAGCGCTGGGGCTTTGTCCGTTGTAAGAACCGTTGGTTCTCCAAAAGCCTTCACCAATCTTTTCATAAAGGCATATGCTGCCTGATGATCTCTTGTTTTCGAAGTTGAATATCCAATGTATATCCATCCTTATCGATCGCACGATATAAATAACGCCATTTTCCTTTCACTTTTATATAAGTTTCATCTAATTTCCACGATGATTGTACCTTTTTGTTTTTCTTTTTCCAGATTTGATAGATCAAATTTCCATATTCATGGACCCAACGCATAATAGTTGTTGGATGAACCGATATGCCACGCTCTCTCAAAAGTTCAGATACATCGCGATAGCTTAAAGAAAAACGACAATAGTAGCCGATGGCTACTAAAATAATATCTTTCTTAAATTGTTTTCCTTTAAAATATCTCATTTGTGATTCTCCTCGCTCTGTTTTGAAAAAGTTTAGCTTACTTTTAAAAACTTTGCAACAGAACCTGAAATATGTTGGTTCGGGCATTTTCGGTGATATTAAAGAAGAAAAGTTAACACAGGAAGAGCTCATGAACTTTGCTGTTGAAATGTGGGAAAAGAAACAGAAGGACACAACTATACACTAAGAAAAGTCTAGAAGATACGGAATATTTAAAAATTAATCACCTCAAAAAGAACATGTAGTAATTTCTACATGTTCTTTTTTTCTTATTAACCGACCAAGGTTATATTGTAAATGTTCATAGCATTGTATGCTGAAATTTCAATTGTAAGTTCTAATGTAAACTTTTTATCATTAGTTTACATTCAAAATATGAAAAATAAAGAGATTAGAACATCTAAAAAACTAGATCTATGCTAGCTTTTTTTACATAGTTTTCTTTAGAAGAAATCACTATATCTAAAAACCTATAAAAATTCCCTCAAAAGATTTAAAGGGACTTTTATAACATTTCCCTTAACTTCATAGTTATAGCCTACAACCTATGCAATTCTATTTTTCGCTTTTATCTAAGTCGCGTAATAACAAGATGTGCTGAAACAGACTCTGTTCCTCCAGCCAGAGGAGTAATGGTTAGTGCTGTGGATTCGCTAGCAGGATTTCGTACAGTAAGTATTGAATTGATGACTGATGTTTGCACAAGAGCCATTCCTACTATCTGAGAAGTACCCGTTGCTCGACCAACTACCGTATAAGCTAATTCAACAGCTCCTGCTCCCGAATTAAGAGTTAAAACTAGTTGACCCGCTTCGGTCACACTCACCTGAAACAAGACCTGATAACTACCGATTGCAGACAAATTAAATGTATCAGCACCAGTACGTGCAATCCCCGCCCCATTAAAAGGTCCGTCTCTTGGAAAATCTACGTCTCCACCGACTGCAACTGTTGCAGCATTATCAGGGGGCATCAAAGCATAAAAATCCGCAAAATCTAATACCGTTCCGGTTGCTCCTGTTGGTCCTTGTAATCCGGTTGCTCCCGTTGGTCCTTGTAATCCGGTTGCTCCTGTCGGTCCTTGTAATCCGGTTGCTCCTGTCGGTCCTTGTAATCCGGTTGCTCCTGTTGGTCCTTGTAATCCGGTTGCCCCTGTCGGTCCTTGTAATCCGGTTGCTCCTGTTGGTCCTTGTAATCCGGTTGCTCCCGTTGGTCCTTGTAATCCGGTTGCTCCCGTTGGTCCTTGTAATCCGGTTGCTCCTGTTGGTCCTTGTAATCCGGTTGCCCCTGTCGGTCCTTGTAATCCGGTTGCTCCTGTTGGTCCTTGTAATCCGGTTGCTCCCGTTGGTCCTTGTAATCCGGTTGCTCCTGTTGGTCCTTGTAATCCGGTTGCTCCCGTTGGTCCTTGTAATCCGGTTGCTCCCGTTGGTCCTTGTAATCCGGTTGCTCCCGTTGGTCCTTGTAATCCGGTTGCCCCTGTCGGTCCTTGTAATCCGGTTGCTCCTGTTGGTCCTTGTAATCCGGTTGCTCCCGTTGGTCCTTGTAATCCGGTTGCTCCCGTTGGTCCTTGTAATCCGGTTGCTCCCGTTGGTCCTTGTAATCCGGTTTCCCCCGTTGGACCTTGTAATCCGGTTGCTCCCGTTGGTCCTTGTAATCCGGTTGCTCCCGTTGGTCCTTGTAATCCGGTTTCCCCCGTTGGTCCTTGTAATCCGGTTGCTCCCGTTGGTCCTTGTAATCCGGTTGCTCCTGATGGTCCTGTTGCTCCTGTCGAACCTGTTTCCCCCGTCGGACCTGGTGGACCACCTGATGGTCCTGTCGCTCCTGTCGAACCTGTTGCTCCCGTTGGACCTGGTGGACCACCTGATGGTCCCGTCTCTCCTGTCGAACCTGTTGCTCCCGTTGGACCTATTTCTCCTGATGGTCCTGTTGCTCCTGTCGAACCTGTTTCCCCCGTCGGACCTGGTGGACCACCTGATGGTCCTGTCGCTCCTGTCGAACCTGTTGCTCCCGTTGGACCTGGTGGTCCTGTTGCTCCTGTTATTCCTGTTATTCCTGTTATTCCTGTTGGACCAATTTCAGGTAAAGGGAAACAACATTGAAACGGTATACATCTATTCTTTTTAAATTTGCTCATAGTTCTCACCTACCTTATAGAAAAAACAACTTTTCTAAATACCTACACCACAACATATGAACCTTCCAAATATAAGTATAAGGAAAACGCCTATGAAAACCACAATAGAATCATACAATTAAGCCCAATTTCACATTTTCAAATATAAACGGTACTATTAAAAAAATATATTCACTCCAAAACATTTTTCACATATATACTGTATAAATGTATGGTTAACATAACCCATCATTATCGGTATTCAATGTATCTAGGAATCTAAAAGAATCCCTTCAGAAAACCCTTAGATATTTCACAGTTCCAAAAGGTATATTTTTTGTAATATTTTACATTTTCATACATTTAAAGATAAAAAGAATCCTTGATACGTCTGTAAAGTGTTTCGAAAGGTAAAAATATTAAAACATGTTTAATGTTCATATAGTGAAAATGAGTTTTACAAAAGTATGAAATAGCAAACTAATAAAAAACAGTTGTATTATTGCCATTATCTCAAAAGAGCTTGTAGTAATTTCTACAGGTTCTTTTTATTTTTTATTATAAATTTGAAAGTAAACTTTTAGCCATTAGTTTACTTTCAAATCTTTGATTTTATCACAAGATTCATAGTGATCGAGAGTATCAATATACGCCACATGGGTTTAAGGGAAAATAGAAAAGGGCAAGCACGAAGCTTGCCTTGTTTTTTTATTCTTTAAGACCACTAGTATTACCCGCCCTATCAGTAATACGATAATATACGGGAACACTTCCATCCTTTATTTCTTTAACATCAGCGAATGGAACTTCAATTTCAATCGTGTTATTAACGTCATCTTCATCTATCGTATAGTCGATTGTACGACCACTCCAAACAACTTCAATTCTATCTCCAGGTTGCATATGTAGGTACGGTTCTATTGTAACTTTATTACCTTCTATTTTAACTTTATTACCTTCTTTTGCACTTTTCGTATCAATTATGTCAATATCCAAAAATTGTAATTTGTTTTCAGAACTATTTGATTTATTAGTATCCATCCTTATCTCTCCCCTTTAATTTAATAATTACTACGTACCAAGATATCACTTCTATTTTATGCAAGCTTATACCTTTTTATCTTCTATTAGGGCATAAGTAACAGTTATATCTATATAGGGAGATGTATCACAAAAATAGTTGTAAATCCATGTTGTTCGGTTTGCACACCATATATTTCTCAATATTAGACTATCAGCTAATAACATATACTTAATATGGTTCAAATAGCATCAAATTAACAACTATCAATCTTTTATATGATCCAAGGAGGAATTGTAATGAAAACTACAGGTGTTTGTTCATGGTTTCAAGTGGAAAAAGGGTATGGTTTTATCAAAGCAGATAGTGGTGAAGAGAATATCTTTGTTCATCATACACAAATATATTCCAAGGGTCTTAAGAACCTAACAGTAGGTGAACCTTTAGAATTTGAACTTACAATAGATCCTAACGGTAAAAAAATAGCTGAAAATGTTACTGGTCCTAACGGTGCATCTGTACAAGGAAAATAACATCAAACGTATCACTATCTAAAGTATTACAAAAGAAGAATCGATTTGGATTCTTCTTTTTATTTTGTTCAAAAAGGTAAATGTTTTTCGGATAAATTTACTACAAAATTAATTGTAAATTAAACAAAATTCGAAAGTAAACTAATGAATATTAGTTTACTTTCATTTTGTTGATTTCATTGACTTTATTTCACTTCATCTATTTTCTTCAAAAACACTAGCAAAAGTATACATTTAAAACATGATGAATAAAGATATTAGAACACCCGTGATCAAAAAAGAAAAAGCTAGATTCATGCTAGCTTTTTTACATAATTTCCGTTATCTGAAGTTTACTTAGGATATGCTACAGTCTCTTCCTTAAGAATGTTTCCATGATATCTCTCTTAAAACTTTCGTAATTGAACTGAAAAGCGACATTATGTATTTTATAACCCGGATTTGTCATAAAACGAAAATCTGCAATACTTTGACCGAATCCTTCTCCTTGATCAGGAATTACTTTGATGGGTACTTTTGAAAGAAGAACTGCATCTGGGTTCAACAAATACCACATTGTTACAAAATCATGCATAGGACTTCCCCTTATACCAGGGTTCGATTTAGAGTAAAAATTATAATAATAATCTAACATGGGCTTGATGATAAGCCCTGCAAGGTCCTGTGTATTACGGTGAAACGCGTCGATTTGTTGGACCATTTCGGGTGTAACAATCGCGTGTTGGGTGACGTTTAACGGAATAATTGTCAAATTCTTTGCATGCTGCAGAATTAAGTTTGCTGCATAAGGGTCTGCATAAAAGTTAGCTTCAGCCACAGCAGTCACGTTTCCAGGATAAAAAAAAGCTCCGCCCATACAAATGTATTCATTCACGTTCCGCATTGTTTCTAAATTTAGGACAAATGCCGTCGCCAACGAAGAGAGCCTTCCCAAATTAATAATTATGAGGTCATCTAAATTAGAATCTATAATCCGATAAATATCATTGATAGGGTAAGTCGGATAAGAAATCTCAGGCGGGATGATAGGTCCTAATCCCACTTTCCCATGTACTTCAGGAAAATACTGGACCAATATGCCTGTTAAAGGTACAGAAGCACCCAAAAATACAGGTATCTCTTCCTTTCCCCCAATATACTTTAAATAGTTAATATTTCTTATAGCATTCTCTCTTGATACATTTCCATAATCAGCTACAATCCCTACAAGTTGGATATCTTTACGGAAAAAGGTATACAGAACAGCAAAGGCATCATCAATTCCTAAATCTGTAAACAGAAGAACTTTTTTTGGCATATATCTTCCCCCAAAAGCAATAGAATCATAATTTCATTGAGCCTGTACTATATATATTTCATGTGTTCCTGAATAGTACGTTCTGGTTATCAGTCACTGCATATATCCTATATGTTTTTACGCCTAAAAAATATTTTTGTTTTGTATATCCTCTACATGTGAAGTTAACATAACACCACTTATCAGCAGTCAATTTATCTGGAAAACTAGAAAAAGTCCCTTCAGAAGATTTGAAAAGACTTTTCGTTCACATAATCAAACATTATTACTAATTGGGGTATCGTCACATTGCCCTCAAGCTAAGAAATACAAATACCCCATACCCATCAAGCTAAGGGGGACAAGAGGGTATATGTGAATGTGTTTTTTGAAATTTCTACGACTACACTAAAGATGTGTATAACAAATAAACCTATTAAATAGGTGTTTTTAAAAATATTATGCAACTTGGAAACTTTGTGACAACGTACAATCATACACAACACCTAAGATATCAAAGACTGTTTTCTTTTCGTAACGGTGAGATTTTCGTCCGTTTTTTTCTAACAGGTAAAACAAACGCAATAAAATTTTTAATAATTCATGGATGCCCTTCTGTAGTCCCTCATAAAACAAAAGATAATAATTCTTTATCATATAGATGGATTTGTATTCACTTAACTCTTTCTTTTTCTTATCTAAGAGTAACTGACGCATTTTGAACATCGTCGATGAACAGAGTAAAATACTAATGAGTTGCCCATATAAATGGCATTCTAAGCGTTCTTTCTTAATTTCTTTGCACCTGTCAATTTGAAAAAAAGATTTCCATGTTTTGAACAAAATTTCAATTTGCCAGCGTAATGAATACAAGTCATGGATATGTTCCGTTGGAACATTTTCTGTAGAAAGATTCGTAATATACACGTTGATCCCACTCAACCGTTTACTTCGTTCTTTGTAGGTAATACCTTTCTTCTTTTCTTTTTTGGCTTGTTCCTTCAACCTTTTCTCTGTTTGTTCTTTTGTTAATCGATGAATAATAACACGAGCTGGTAATTTTTGATACTGTCCAATGTATGCCTCTGAAATCTCCATTGTTTGACCAGGGGACAATTGATTCATGAGTTCTTCCATATCTAACTGAATATAGAGTGACCCTTTCTTCAGGGTCCCATTTCGAAAATACTCTGGCTTATCATTCTTACGATAGATTCGAGAATTTAATTTCAAACGTGAGATATAGTAAGCTCCTTTATCATGGATATTCTGTAAGTCATGTAAGTCAAAATAGCCTAAATCTCTTATATACAAGTCTTTTGGTCGAATGGTTTGTAGGCTTGTTGAACCAAAGGTTTTATCATTTTCTCTTCCTTCTCCTACATAAACGTGCAGGAACTTCCCACTCAATAAGTCATACTCTAATTGAATTTTGACTCCTGCCGTATGGCTACTTCCACCCGAACCTTGATAATGTGAAGAAAACTTATCTGGAAGCTGAAATGTTGTAGAATCTAGAATCCGAATGTGCTTAAAGGTCTTGGTGTATTGATGAATTATTTCTTGTGTTGAATGAATTCTTTGAGTTAGAAGGTTAGCTAGAACTTGTTCAAGAAACTGTACTGCGGAAGCATTAAATCGTTGGTTAAGCCCTTCAGGGCTGATAAGAACACCTGTAGATACTTCAAGACAGCTACATAATTGTGTGAGTGATGTACTTGCAACCTGTTGGCTAAGCCATACACATAAAGCAACTAATTCCTTTGCTTGATATTTACTCTTTCGATGAACGAATCCTTTTTCTTTAGCTAAGTGTTCTAGAACATGAGGAGACATATGTCGTTGTAATTCTTCAACAATCGGTTGAAGTTCGTCAAGAATCGGTTGAAGTTCGTCAAGAATCGAAAGATCCATAAAAAACGCCATCCTTTCCTATGATTTTACAGAAAGGATAACGTCTTTTTTGCTTTATGGATAGTGCAAAATCTTAGCTTGATAGCGATGGGGCCCCGCCAACCAAATGACATAAAACCCACGATAAGACATTTTTGGAAGTTATAGGAGGTTCAGCCGAGATACGCGTAAAACTAGGTCATAATTTTAAAGTTCAAGATTTATAGAATATTATTCGAACATTTTGTGAAAAACAACAAAAAAACACCACAAACTACTAGGAGTAGGTATTAATTTCCTGGTTTCCATTCGAAACGCTATGTTACACTAAGGGAGCTTTAACGGTCCATTCTAAAAACAGTAATGAAATGGGGTATTTACTTGAACTTTCCACAGTTAAAAATCGGTCATATGATGCCAAAGGTTCCAATTATGCAAGGAGGTATGGGCGTAGGTATTTCATTAAGCAAACTTGCATCTGCTGTTGCAAATGCTGGAGGAATTGGAATTATATCAGGAACTGGAATTTCCATCGACGAAATGAGACTACATATAAGGACGGCGAAGGAAAAGGTACAGAATGCCGGCTATATTGGAGTAAACGTTCTTTTCGCGATGAATGATTTTGCTGAAAAAATGAAAGCGGCCATTGAAGAAAAAGTTGATTTCATCATATCAGGTGCTGGGATTTCAAGAGATATGTATACTTGGGGCAAAAAGGCCGGTATACCAGTTATTTCAATTGTTTCTTCAGCGAAGCTTGCTAAATTATCTGAACGCCTGGGTGCAGCTGCAGTTGTTGTAGAAGGTCATGAAGCCGGGGGACACCTTGGAACCGAAAGACCTTTATTCGATATATTACCTGAAGTAGTTGCAGCGGTTAAAATTCCCGTAATTGCTGCTGGAGGAATTATGACTGGAAAAGATCTTGCTCGTGCCTTAAGTATGGGGGCCTCTGGAGTACAAATGGGGACGAGATTTGTTGCAAGTGATGAGTGTGACGCACCCTTATCATTTAAAGAAAAATATGTACATGCTCGAACGAAAGATACTATGCTGCTGAAAACAACTGTAGGTCTTCAAGGTCGTGCAATTAAGAATAACTTCACTGAACTGATAGCTGATGATAAAAAGATAAAAATAAAGAAGTGCATTAATTGCCTAAAAAATTGTTCTTATCGTTTTTGTACGCTAGATTCTTTGATAACATCAATGGATGGTGATTGTGAGAATGGTCTTGTTTTTGCTGGAGCAAGAGTGCATGAAATTAAGGAAATACTACCAGTCAAAACAATTATCAATAATATCATGACAGAATATAAAGCCTGTATTTAAGTAAGAATTAACTTCGAACCTCTTATATTCATCTGAAGAAGATATGGATACTGAATGATTCTATGATATTTTGTCTTATCCCCCCTTTTCGGGGGGATGGGCAAAAACACCTAGTATAAATTTAAATTTAAGCAATCAACTACTTTAGAATCATTACGACCACTCCGAAGATAAAACATACATGCCGAAATTCCTTAACGTAGGAAAATCGGCTTTTTATTTTCCATAAAATGTATTAGCATGGGTTTTATGTCATTTGGTTGGCGGGACCCCTTTATAGTTATCCATGGGAATTTAGTTCATTTTTTTCGTTTTGGGGAACAATGCATTTCTTAGCTTGATGGCAATGTGGCGGGACCCCAATCATAACTCAGTTGATTGTAATTATCATTTTAGTTTAAATTATAAGGAGTAAGGTGAAGATGGTTATAAGGAAAGGAAGGTAGAGTCAAGATGCTATTTAATATTCTAATTGCATTTGTGTTACCTTGGACTGTTGGAATTCTTCACCTTTACAAAAAAGAGAGAAGAATTATCCCTCTGATTGGCTCATTCTTTTGTGTCGTTGCTTTTGTCGTAAATGAATTCGGCTTTTATTGTGGTTTTTGGAGGATTGCTCCTTTCCTTGATCAAAAAACTTTGTCTGCTTTACCCTTTAATATAGGACTTTATCCGATTTTGGCAAGTTACTTGATATTCTTTATAAAGAAAACCAAAAGACCTTACTTGATGGTCTTTTTCATATCCCTATTTACTACCCTTCTTGAAATGACATTAGTTTTAAGTGGAGAAATCGTATATGGTAACGGCTGGAATATTATTTGGACATTTTTTCCTATATCATCCCTTATATGTGGGTGTACTGGTATTACCTCTATTTAAGAAAGTTAGAAGTCATGAGCTAAATCCTGAAGGCAACATAATAGAATTCGAATGTTTTTGATTTTCGATAACGAGATTTATGTGAACTAGTAGTAAGTATCCCTAAATTGTTTGTTTACAGTGTTTTGAATGTATACTTTTATTATTGATTTTGGAGAAAATGAGTGATTTGCTATAAAATCAAGAAACCGAATGTAAACTAATGGGTAAAAGTTTACTTTCGTTTTAAAAAAAAAAACGAAGTCTATAAAAAGACTTCGTATCGAAAAATAGATACTTAGGAGACTCAGAGAGTGTCTACATAACAATTGTAACTTATATATTTACAGAATTGTAATTTAAAATGAAAATATGTATAATTTCATTTTTCAGATGTGAAATTTATAAGTGATTTTTATGTAAGTGTTAATATTCGGCTGATTGACAAAAAAAGAAATATTTTACACTTTTAGGGATCTGATGTTTAAAAGGGGTACGGAAACGATTCAAAGAATAACCCGCCACATCTGAAAAAATTCCCAATTTTAGCGGGTGATTTTTATTATACTTTGTCTTGTAGTTTCCTATATAAAGCTGATCTTGAAACATTGGTAATTTCACAACTTTGTTTCACTGTCATATTTCCTTCATTTGTTGTAATTGTCTCTTTGGATTCTGATCAACAGAACTTACTCGTACGTAACCTATTTTCCTCATACTCTACTCTCCTATTTTGAAACAAGTCATATGGGACACCTTGAAGTACCGTTATACCAGGTTCAATAAACCATCCCAATAGGATTTACCTAATTGGGATGGTTTGTTAATACTCATATGGAAAGATAGACATTAAATCCACCTCTTCAGTTTCTTCTTTAGAATTCGTTGCGACTTCGTCATGTTCAAAAGACATACTCGTTAGTATTGCAAATGCTACTAAATTTACTAAAAGAATTTTTTGCATGTTCTTCTCTCCTCACATTTTTTTCTTTTAAATATAGCAAGTGGGAATATTAGATTCAGCCGAGATACGTGTAAAACTAGTTCATAATGATACATTATTTTCCAAAAGACTTTTTTGAGTGTATTATGTAACATAAACCCTCATTTTTGTTACGTTTTGTATTTTGATAGCCATGCGGCGGCACGCTATTATAAATATTCTGTTTTCATTGGATTTCTCATGATGTGCAGAGATAATAAAGTTGTTTAATTTACAATAAAGTCATTTAAAAAATAATATAGTTGTTTAAAAATCCTTCTTGCACTAACGGTGCAGTTTAGTGCAAGAAGGTGTTACTATATGAAATGGAGAATTTAAAAGGAAATAATATCAAAATTGATGAGAGGTTTTGGTTATGTATTTGAAATTGTTTAAAAAACATCTTGCTATTATAATTGCTTTTTTGCTCCTTTTGTTAACGGGCTGCGAAATCCCCAAAAAATTTGTAGAAGAGAATGTTAAAAATCATTTGGAAAACTACGGAATAAAGAACTACAACATACTAAGTGCTAAAAATGATGGTGAGCGTGGTGAAAGTAAGTATGGTTATGTAGAAATCTATAAACCTTATCATGTAAATCTCACATTAGCCTTTAATCAAGAAACAAATCAATTTATTCCTGACGAAAGTGACGATGTTTATTTACAACTATTTAAAGAAGCATATATTCAACAACATCCTGAAATTATCAAGGCGTCCAATCAGATTATCGAAAAATATCATTTAATGGATAAACCTTCAAAAAATTATTATCTTGATTTTAATATTGAAAAAGATCAAAAAAAAAGGCTAATTGATGACCTTAGAAAGAAAGAAAAAATAGACACCAATTCATTATTACCATCACTAACAAGCGATGAAAATGAATCGTTGTATCCTTTGAACAATGAGTCAGTTATTAATTTTCATTATAAGTTTAATGTCTACGAAAATAAAAATACAATCCCGAAAGCCAGTGATATTTTAAACGATTTTAAAGAAAGTAAAGTGTTGTGTGAAGGGAAGTATTTTTTAAATGTACAGGTGGTATCTTACGAACAAAATTCAGTGACTTATTCAGATGAAGATTATCCTGAAAACAATATTCTTTTTGTAGTCGGAAAGGATGGAGAATTTAGAGATATAAGGACATTAAAACGTACCGGATGGCTTAAGTATACCGTAGTTCCATTCCCCTAGTAATTGATGTAATAAAGTAGGTAAGAAGATTTTTATAGCTACAACACCTCTATTTAGTAACACAGTATTTTAAATTTTAGTTGTAGTACAAAGTTTAGTTTTTATGTTTCAATCTAAAAAGATAGTCCGATATTTTTTTAGGAAGGATTTTGAAATATTACACTTAAAGAAACGGGTGCTTTAGTTCAATAAGAATTAAACAACTTTATTAATGAATTTTAAGTACAAATACCTTTTAAATGTATAGAGATTAAACAACTTTAAAGAGCCTTACTACACGCTAGATTGTAGCAAGGCTCTTATATTTTTATAACAAAATTAAACAACTCTATTATCGGTTTACACATGATACAATTAACAAAATAAAAAAGGCCACAATTCGTGGCCAATTCATTATGGTTGTTGAATTTGTTCTTCGGCAATGGTAGTTTGAGCATTTGTTACAGGATCAATAGTTGAGGTTTTGGCAGTTAATCCTGTTCCGGCTACTCCATTAAAGCTTGCCTTTGATCCAACAGTAGATACAGTTTTAGCTACATCATCCATGAAAAAGTAATCTGAAAATTTCCCTTTAGGTATGGCTCCTACATCAATACCACTACCATCTGTTCTGAACAGTTGAATAGGAGCCTGTTTATTCATCTCTTCAATGCGTTTAAATGTGTTATACACATCTTCACCTGATAAATGTCCTGGTACATATTCCTCGATTGATATCAGGCCACGTGAAGCATCATTAAAGGTTGATTCATCTATTTTATCTACTTTCAGATTATCACCAATCTCAGTTATTCTAGTACCAGTATTCATGTTGCCTGAAGTAGTTATTTCTTCTAGAAAGTAGTCAACACGTACAGTCTGATTTGGTTTTGCTACGATTTCATCGCCGCCATAAGTTAATGTTTTAGTCTCTGATGTAAGCTTAGAAATTCCTGCACTTGCTTTAAATCCTGCTGTCATTTTTGCAGTAACATCTGCAATTCCTGGGATTTTAGCAGATGCTGAAAATTCGGTTCCCACACTAAATTCAGTACTTGCATTCACTGTTAGTGAGTCTGTTTGAGCATGCGATTTAGTAGGTGATTTTCTTGTTGAAGGATCTGAATTACCACTATTATCATTTACTGCATAGTCAATTGATTTCAACGTTTTCTCTTGTGAAGTTATTTGGAAGCCTGTAGTATTAAATGATGCAAACTTAAACATATTGTTAGATGAATATAGATCCTTTTGACTTTCAATACTTTGAGCAATACTTGCCATATGTGCCTCACTCACAGCTGCATAAGTAGGTGTTACATTGGTTCCTATACTTGTTAGTCCTAACGTTAAAGCTAGTCCTGTTGTTGCTAAAACTTTTAATCTCATTTTTCTCTCCCCTATCCTATTAAATTTTGTCTAGGCTACTAGTAAGTTCTCATAAAAAATTAAGATACTAATTTTTTACGGATATGATACTCCTGTGAGTTTAGAATTGGCTTTTTAAGTTAAATAGACGGAATATTAAGACTTTTAACCATTCTATGCTCTAAGGAGATCAAACTGTATTATTGCTATACTGCAACTTGCAACTTTACTACACTTTTATTCGTATAATCTTCTCCTTTCTTAATGGTCATACCAATTACACCTTTATTAAAACATTAAACTTTTAATGCGTAAATAGTAGAATTTTGTCGATTACATTCAATAATTCAATTATAGCGTATTAATGCAAGTGAATATATTATACTTCTATAATTACTATTTAATTTCTCTTAAGTAATTATAATAGTTACAACTTGATGGTTCTGGTAAAAAAATAGCTATTTTAATCTACAAAGAAATATTTTAATTGCAATTAAATATTATTAATATAATTCAAACATACTCTGCATACTAATCCCCTTTATTTGGATATGTGGAATTACATATCCAAATAAAGATATGTTGATAGATACTAATTTCATTTTGTATATCTTTATAATAGTTTGTTATTCTATGTTATCGATTCATGTAGCATTGTAATACGGTTTGATTATAAGGAAATAACGAATCCTTATTTAAGAACAAACATCAAAAACTCCATTTTGAAAAAGTTTGATCAAAATGGAGTCCAGGTATACAGTACTTCCCTTCTTTAACGATGGCTTTACGCTTACCTATTTACTACATCAAACGGGAGTTAGGGTGTTTTTCGGTTAGAATCAATACGATATTCTCCAAAACGATTTACATGTACAGTTATATAAGGGGTACGGAAACAATTCAAGGCATGAGGGGTCTCTCTGGAAAAAAATACAAAAACAAAAGGCTAATAATTTAAATTATAAATAAAGCAATCAGCCCATAAAGAGAACTTTGTTTAAATTCCTCGTTCTCAATAGAGTGTATCCTATTGAGAAGAAATCTTTTCCTTTATATTATTAGTCTCAGAGACTCTCAATAACACTTATCAAAAATACATACAAAAAGAGGGATAAAAATGATCTATGGATACGCTCGTGTAAGTGCACAAGATCAAAATTTAGATACACAGATTGAACAGCTCATGAAATATGGAGTAGATGAAATTATAAAAGAGAAAATAAGTGGAGTAACAAAACAAAAGCCAGAGTTAGACTCTATACTTTCAAAACTAACTACTGGGGATACTTTGGTCGTAACTAGAATGGATCGTTTAGGTCGAAATACCATTCAGTTATTACAATTAGTAGAACAACTTCGGGAAAAGGATGTTCACTTTGCGATTTTAAATTTAGGAATAGACACTAGAACTCCAACAGGAAAATTCTTTTTAACTGTCATGTCTGCCTTTAGTGAACTAGATCGAGAAATGATTAGAGAAAAACAACGTGCGGGAATAAAGTTAGCGAAACAAAAAGGAGTGTATAGAGGAAGATTGAAGAAATACACGGATAAGCACCCAGGTATGAATCATGCGATTGAATTAAGGAAGCATACCAATAAAACTGTTAAAGAAATATGCCAAATTACAGGAGTGAGTCAGGCCGCTCTGTATCGTAGGTTAAAAGAACTTGAATAAAGTTCTTTTATATTTGTAATTAAATCCCAAAGTGGCCCCTCATACCCAGAATCGTTTCCGTACCCCTATATGACACCTTACGAATAAAAAAGACCACCTCATATAAGATGGATTCCACTTTCTTGCTATTCAAAGAAATCATCATACCCCGCATTATAAATACCGATAACGGTTAGTTTGTACTCTTGATCTCCATATTTTTTTCTCTTCTCACGAACAACAGAGCTGTTTCAAAAGCTCCCTCTTAGCAGAAGTTTACTTTTGTGACAGCTCCAGTTACTCTATATATTATTTATTGCTTGTTTCTACTTGCTTGGCCTCTGTTGTTTCAGCAGCTTTTGTCAGCTTTCCTTCTTTTTCAAGCTGAGCAATCAGTTCATCTAACGTGACCCCTTTTTCTTTAGCCATTTCTTCTAAGTTGACAGGTTCACTGGATTTTGAATCTGCCGCTATTTCGGTAGCCACAGTTGTTTCAGCAGCTTTTGTCAGCTTTCCTTCTTTTTCAAGCTGAGCAGTTAGTTCATCTAACGTGATCCCTTTTTCATTAGCCATTTCTTCTAAGTTGACAGTTTCACTGGACTTAGTATTTTCCCACATGTCGTTGTTGCTCGCAGCATATGCAGATCCTCCAACAACAGATACCCCTAGCACAAGTGTAGCAATTATTAATTTTTTCTTCATATTAAATTCCTCCTAGAATGTTTTTAACCTCTACCATACGATAGATAGATTCTATAATATTACAATTGAGCCTGCTTGCCTGCATCCTTTCTATTTGATGTTACCAGTATATAAAAATCCATGTTAAATCCTTGTTAAGAGAAACACTTCTTAAAAATTCACAAAAAAGGCTTTAAATAAACAGGTTTAACAACCATTCAAAGCCTTTTTCATTTTCTTATTTTATTTTACCAAGTGTAATTTCGAAACAAGTACCGCCGTTCTCATTATCGGTAACTACGATGTTTCCATTGTGCTTGGTTATGATATTTTGCACAATGGAAAGTCCCAAGCCTGAGCCACCCCATTCACGAGAGCGTGATTTATCCACTCGGTAAAACGGCTCAAATATATTCTTTTTTTCCTCATCGGGGATACCAATTCCCGTGTCTTTAATTTCAACCATTACCTGCTTTTTATCCGATTTAACTTTAATCATTACCTTACCACCGTCGATATTGTATTTAATACCATTTTCAACAAGGTTATAAAACGCTCGATAAAGTAAATCTGTATTTCCGTAAACAACACTATCAGCGCAATCCAAATATAGTTTAACCTCTTGTTCATCAGCAATATGAGAAAGTTCGGAAACAATATCTTCAAAAACATCCTTCAAGCAGATGGTTCCATCCTCAAATGCATCATTCATATTTGTCATATCCAAAAGGGTAAATACAAGCTCAGATAATCGTTGTGTTTGCTTTTCAAAAACGTTAATGAGTGCATCATATTCTTCTATAGAATGTGCGTTTTTCTTTTTAAATACATCAAGCTTTGTTTTTAAAACCGCAAGTGGCGTTCGGAGTTCATGGGCCGCATTTGCAGAAAAGCGACTTTGCATCATAAAAGCATCGTTTAGCTTATCCGTCATTTCATTAAAAGACTGCGTTAACTCAGCTATTTCATCATTGGTTGGTGGAATGTTCATCGTTTCTGATAGATTATGCACAGTCCTATTCTTAATTTGACTATTTAGTGTATCCAGTGGTTTTAACACTTTGCCCGATGCATAGTATGTCAATACGCCACCACCGAAAATGACTAAAAGCATATAAAAAACACTTTCAAACTGAAAATCCGTTCTTGCTTTTTGTGCATCTTCAGTTGGTATAGCCATCATGACATTTGGTGGCGTTTGGTGATTGTCAATAACATTTCTATCTTCACCAACTTCTAGTGCAGGTAATACAGAGGCTGCATCAATTCTTGTTGCCATTATACCAGCATAAAAATTTAAAATTAATGTAAGCCCTATACAACAAATCATTAATAAAATTATCATCACTGCAGTAAGTCGCAGCCGAATTGGAATTTTTTTAAACATCAAGCGTCACCATCATTTTTAGTAATAAAATAACCCTCACCAATCTTTGTACGTATCGGATCATAATCTAAAAGAGCTTTCATTTTTTTTCGTAATGTAGCTATATGAACTCGAATAGCACCACTAAAGCTATCGGCATTTCCATCCCAAATGTGTTCAATCAATTCTTCTTGACTAACAACTCGTTCTTGATTAAGCAGAAAGTATTCAAGCAATGCGAATTCTTTTTTTGTGAGTATCAGTTCTTTTTCATCCACAAATGCGGTGCGTTTTGATAAATCAATATTTATATTACCGCAAGATAAAAGGCTATTTTCCTGCACAAATTTTCGCCTTAATAAATTTCTTATTCTTGCTTCCAATTCCGCAAAGGCAAATGGTTTAGTTAAATAATCATTCGCACCAATATCTAAACCTTTAACTTTGTCATTTACGCTACTTCTTGCACTAAGGATTAAGACTTTTAATTCTTTATTTTCTTCTCTTAACTTTTCTAAAACCTTTAATCCGTCCATTTTCGGAAGATTTAAGTCAAGTATTATTAAGTCATAATTTTCAACGTACGCCAGTTCATAAGCATCTTTACCATTACTACAGGTATCAACCGCATACCCTTCTATTCTAAGTCCCTCAGCGATAGCTTCCTGTAGATCCAACTCATCTTCAACAACAAGAATTCTCATACCTTAATCACCTCATTTTCATTATTATAAATAGTTGTGCGTTAAATCTATGTTAAGCAATTATTATCAAAAAATAGGGGCCACACTTATTGTCTATAAATTAGATCGTTTAGGAAGAAATCTTTCTGATATGATCCGTACTCATGAAAAACTTATCAAAAACGATGTTGGGGTCATCGCTATTAATGATAACATTGATACTCGTAAGAAAGATGACATGACTACTAAAGTAATGGTTACAATCTTATCTTTATTTGCTGATATTGAACGAAACTATATACTGGAGCGAACACAGGCTGGACGTATTAAATATGTAGAAAATGGCGGGAAACTGGGGAGAACTCCTAAAATCAATAAGTCTAAAACTGATTTGATACTCGAGTTACTTGATCAAGGAAAAACGAAACAGGAAATTGCTGATTTTTTAAATGTTGATAGAACCACCATTTATCGTACGCTAAAACGAAATGGTTATTAGGAAAATCATTAATAACGAGTGCTATCTATGCATCTAATTTTGTTTTCAAAGAATATTTGGCCATAAAAAAACTGCACCTCTAATTGTTAGTTATGTCTAACAATTGGAGGTGCAGTTCACCAATGAGGTGCTACTTTTCTATATATTTACACACGTACAGCTGTACCGCTTACCGCAACCATTAACATTCCGTCGCGAACCACTTCGTAGTCTACATCGATACCAACAATTGCATTTGCTCCTTTTTGCGTCGCAAGTTGTTTCATTTCTTCCATTGCAATGTCACGAGCTTCTTTTAATTTACTTTCATATGAGCCAGCACGGCCACCGACAACATCACGAACAGAAGCGAAGATATCACGTACGATATTTGCACCCATAATTGCTTCACCGTTTACGATGTCTACATACTCAATAATTTCTTTACCCTGAATAGTATTAGTTGTTGTTACGATCATTATTAACACGCTCCTATAATCTCTAAAAAATTTCTCGTTATTTCTTATGCTCTTATTATTACATGGAAACAGTAAAGTAACTATCTTATAACCTTACATAAAGATGACAGTTCTGTAAGGATGAAAGAAAACAAGCTATCTACAAAACCCCCTTGTTTCTTGTTGTAGATATATATTAAAAATATACTTTACACTCTCCGTTGCAATTGCTCTATCTTCCCTTACAAGTTTTAACAGCAAGATACTTAAAAATGTTAGGCTAATAAGCTTTATGAACCTATATTTTTAATCCAGTCTATAGAAATCTTGCACTAAAAATACAATTGTTATGATAACTATGAGACCATTAACTATAAGAGCTATTACAATCGATAATTCCATAGTAGGAAATAACATAATACACAGTGAAACAATGGATGCAATAAAGGGAACACCCTGCCTTGTTCTTGTTATGCAAAACCCTTCACTTTTTTAAGCTGTGGAATTATTCTACCGATAATTAGCAATAAAGGCGTGGTAGCCAAAACGCCTAACCATCCAAAAGCACTCTCAATAAACCAAGGTAAAAATGGCATGATTGAAGAAAATATGAATAAGTTCAGTACTAACAGAAATAATTGCATGCGAGATAATTTTATATGTATTTCTTCTATTTCATTACGCCTCAGAGAAATACATAAAAATAAAATGAGCCATATAATGGGCATAAAATCCATAATATGACTCATTTTCACACATATCAACGCCAACTATTTAATCTATTAGCCTACCGTTCATATATTTTGGTAATAACTCCCTCATTATTAAATGTAGCCTGGTAATGTCTATCTCCTACCCAAATATCAGTCTCTGTGTTTCGGAGAAGTCTACCATCGTGTAGGGCATAATATTTCTTTCCTTCAAATTTGTAATATGTATTTCTTACCTTTTCTCCGTATACGCGTAAACTGTCACCTTTGGAGAAGAGATATAGTTGGCCATTGATTTCGTGAACACCTGTTACCTTTTCAGCTTTATCGTTTAGATAGAATGGTATACCATCAATGTCAACAAACCCTGTCTGCGTAGCTTGTCCCCAGTCATTAAAATAATATGTTTTTCCGTCAATAGTTTCTGTACCATTCACAGTAGAAGATTTTCCATCTCTAAAATAATATTTTTCTTCACCAAATTCCTTCCAACCGGAATAGTTAATCCCATCTTCTAAACTAAAATATTTCACTGTATTACCTAATCTGCTGACCCCTAGTGGCTCAAGTGCACCATTTGGGTAAAATGGTAATGTTTTATTGTCCAAAGTAACATTAACTGTTTTGTTTAGAGCTTTTCCATCCAACCCAAAAACAAGCATAAGCACACCTTCGTTGGAAAAACGAAGAGTGACACCTTGATCTTCTAAACGTAGTACATTTGTAGTAGCCTTGTAATCTTTAAAATAATAAATTTTATTATCAATTTCTTTCACGCCTTCTTTAATAAACGCTCCTGAAGCATCGGAATAGGATAGGCCTTGCCATGCTGATTTCTGCAGAACACCGTCATCGTTGAAGTTATATTGCTTCCCATCAATTAATGAGTCAGATCCCCCCCCTGAGACCCTGTGATTACTATTTAGATTAAAATAATACGTATTCCCCTCAATTTCTTGCCAGCCCTTTAAAAGAGTTCCTGAAGAATCCGCATAATAATGAGCATTATCTCTTTTTATCCAACTATTTGTTATCAATTTTCCAGAATTGTATGCAGTCCATATAGAGCCATCTTTTGCATCAGCTTTGAACTCTAACCCGTCATATGTCTTTCCTTCATGTTTCTTTGTCTCATTTTTCTTACGAGGATGCCAATCAATCAACCAATTATTCCACTCATGTGCTGCAAGGCGAGCTGTGAGTTTACTAGCTTCATTAATATCACCAGTAGTCCACGCTGGTGCACTTTTACCAGTTCTAGGAACGTATAAATATTGCCCTTTATTATTTTTTAAAGAAAACTGACCGTCTTTTCGAACAACAAGATCCCATATTTCATCAGAACTGA
Organism: Bacillus altaicus; assembly: GCF_042136375.2. Lineage (NCBI taxonomy): Bacteria > Bacillati > Bacillota > Bacilli > Caryophanales > Bacillaceae > Bacillus > Bacillus altaicus. The sequence goes on from NZ_JBHHFZ020000002.1 coordinate 47,346, forward strand.
TATCTCCATCATGAGTATAAATCCATTGACTGCGATCTCCTGATTTAGAAGTAAGATATCTTACTTTCCCATTAAAGACAGATGATATAATAACCTTATTAGATCCCTTTTTAATCGGTGTAATTGTAAAAGCAGTCCCTGAATTTGAATCCCAGTCACCTGCTTCATGGACATAATCCCCAGCTTGCATGTTTATTCCATCATTTACAATTTTTATAGAAATAGGAGAATATTCCCCGTCTTTATGGTTTGTGTAAACATCAAGTGTACGTTTCTTCAGATCCTCACGAGCTTCAGGATCATTCGTAGCATAATTCGAAAGAACGTCCTTGCCTACTGGCTGCGAAGTAATGGTTGCTAGTATACGTTTTTCTTCTGGTAGTTTACTGAAAAGGTCTTCGTTTACATAGCGAATATCACGCAAACCAGAGCCATTAGTAAGAAAATAACCTGGGAATTCTTGTTGTTCAAATCTATCTGCTAAAACATTTTTACTACCGCTATTGTCACTTTTTAGATAATAGGTTTTGAAATTCGTAAGTGAAACCCCCGTATTTCCTTCATCTAATTGTTTTTGTGTAATATACAAAATATCATGTTTAGATAGTTCTGGCTCTGCAGGAGTTAAGTCTACTATTGTACCAGCATTCTTAATACGAATTTGTTCTCCATGTTTGATTGTTTTATATTCGACTTTCCCATTTGGATAAGAAAGTTTAACTGTCTTGCTAAAATTTTTATCTTTATAAAAATCAAACGCACTAATACCAAACTCTCCTTTGTTAAAAGTAGGAGCTTTGTAAGCAACGTTTTCAAGACGAGCAGCATAACTGTTTTTTGCATCTATTTCTTCTAACCATTTCCCAAATGGCTCTTTAAGAAACGCGTCATAGATATTTCCAAATGTTGTAACGATCGTTGCAAACGTATCAACATCTGCTTTCACTTTATATTCTGTTACGGGGCTTGCGCTAAATAAAATCCCCATTGCAATCCCTACAGGAAGGACTTTTCGCATACTTTTTTTTGCTTTTCCATTCATAATTGTGCTCCTCACTTTGTGCTACCCTATTTTTTCTATTTATTAAACTGCATTTAACGTTCCGAAGTTTATCTTAGTTTAAATACCTTTCAAAAGTCTTTCATAAATGTTACAAAAGTCTTTCATTAATATCGTATAAAATTCTGATTTTTTTACGATATTCTATATTTTTTCAGCTTGGCCCCATGCTCATTAACCGAAGGTTTTTAAGTATCACCAAAAAAAATTTAATTTTAATCAATACTAACTAAAAGGAATCATTTATCTCGTTCTTGTTATACAAAGGCTTTTTCTTTTCTTAAGATATGTCATAGTTACACGAATAAATAATAATAAAGGTGTAGTAACGAAAATCCCAAGTAAACCGAAACTATCTTCAACAAACCAAGGTAAGAACAGCATCCTTGAGGAAGATATAAATAGTTCCAGTACCAGAGAAAATAACTGTACGAGTAATAATCTCACACTTATGTTTTTGAGATTCATGGTGTTAAGCTCTTCGCAAAAGTGTATTTTTAGACTATATGATCGGTGGTTTACTTATGTATCAATCCTTTTATTCTTATCGGTATGTCTAAGTTTAAGAAATTACTTACAAAAGTACTGAAGTGTTTGTATGAGAAGCAATGAAATGTTTTTGTAATATTTATGAAAGACTTTTGAAAGGGATTTAAATTAATATAAACTTACCGATAAGAATGTAAATATGTTGGAAACAGTATAAATTAGAAAGTAAGGAGCACATCCATGAAGGAAAAGATAAAGAGATGTATAAAAAAAATCCCCCCTGTAGGAATAGCGATGGGGATTGTATTCAGCTTGAACCCATTTACAAAACATAAAGCGAAAGCAGACGTTGATACGTTCGCAACGATTGTTACAACATTTGGTGATACCTATGATACGTTTTTAAAAGAGCCTTTTGTTATCTTTTTATCCGAACAAAGTGCTAAAAATGATTATACAGCTAACAATGAAAACCGTGCTTATAAAGCTCCTACTTTTCACAAAGGAGAATTTGGTATTAGTGTGTATGATTATTATAAAAACCAAAACTTTTCTAAGAGAATTAAAATTTTCTATACAGATGGGAAAGTTGAATATAAAACGATAAAACATGGTCAACAACTTCTCATTAAGCAAGCAGGTATCATAGTGGACTTAAATCCTGATGCCTCGGATCTGTATGAACATGCTATGTATTATATTACACAAAAACAATTAGATGAAGGGAATACTGGTATTGCACTTACGAATTGGCAAACATATTACTTAAAAAATGACAATAGTGGTCAAATGAATGGTCCTTTAGCTCTAAAATATATTAGACAAGAATTTCCAAATATAAAACCAGGTAATCCTTCTTTTGACCTAGAGAAACTTTTTCATGCACTACCGGGAGAGAAGCGAAAACTGGCAACGATAACTTCGAATCCAGTAAAAGAATCTGAAATTTTTAGTTATACCTCTGATGAGCTTGCGGAGATAAAAAGACATAAGCTCGCCGTCGTTACACAACATAAAAATAAAAAAGAAAGTCACAGGTAAATGAATTCATTAAGAAGTGATACAAAAACAATGTTTTTGTTTAAAGTAAAATTTTCTTTTTTTGATATGATAACCTCTAGAAGATTTACAAACATTTTTAACGAGTAACTAATCAACAAGTCAATTTTCTGTACGTTAAGAAAATTGACTTGTTCTTTGTCTAAAGCTACTTAGTGCTTTTATCTCGACCCCATATAGGCCTCAAATTACAAATGTTTCAAGATAGCTTTATATAGGAAACTACAAGACAAAGTATAAAAAAATCACCCGCTGAAATTGGGGATTTTTTCAGATGTGGCGGGTTATTCTTTGAATCGTTTCCGTACCCCAGTTGGTTCTAGTAATCTCCTATTAATCTTCTTTTATTTATTTTGTTTATATTACGGTACGTGAAATTATTATGTTGATATTAAAAAAAGCCCCTTGAAAGGAGCCACTTATTTTACAAGGTACTGTTCTACTTCTTTTATTAATAGTTTTGCACCTTCTGGACTTAATGTTATCTTACCATTTGCTAAGGTTATGTTACGATTTGACACCTCTCCTGTTAATGCACAAACACTACCAGGCTTATACTTCTGTAACACAATATCTTCACCTTCTACAAAGATCTCTAATGGTGATTTCTCTTTAATACCTAGCGTATTTCTAAGTTCCTTTGGAATTACCACACGCCCTAAGTCATCTACTTTTCTAGTCACTCCGGTTGCTTTCATCTAGCATCTTTCCCCATTTCATTATCAATTGTACCCAAGTTATTCTTTACTATTGTAACAAGCTTTCCCCATACATGAAAATTTAGTTTCATTTACAAAAGAACAAGTTAAACAAATAGAGGATTTTTGGCACGATAACAAGATTAGTAACCGAAATGAAGCAATTCGTCAGATCGTAGGCTAAGGGTTAAGTCGTAAATAATGACTACCCTTTTTATTTTTCCTAAAAAACCTAAAAACGCATGTAAAGTCCGTTTCTCCCTTTACATGCGTTTTTATAACAAATACGACTTATTGTATTAATAACTTCATCAAAATCCCATAAAACCAAATCTGAAGAGTCGTTTTTTAGTTAAACTGATTTTTTTCATGTATTCTTTAAACAAATGAAAAAAGAGCCGGATTTTCATCACAGCTCATTTATTAATTGGTTCTGTATGTGTACATGTAGGGTAATGGGAACAGCCAAAAAATTTATTTCCTGTTTTATTTGAATTACGAACGACTAAATCATGTTTACATGTTGGGCATTTCCTTTCTGCTGGTTTTACCCCTTGATATACATCTTCAGCCGAATATTCGGGATTAATTTTATTAATCAATTTTTGAAGTTCTACACGGTCTATGAGTTTTACATTGCATGCCTCCGCTAATTCTTTCGCTTGCCTTGTATACACGCTGTTCGTTACAACCCAGCCCTCATGTGCTTTATAATAGGCTTGTGCTGCATATATTTCTTGTACAGCACTTATACCAACTCTATTTTTCATCCCGTATCGTTTCGCCTGGATCACAATACGATTTTTACCCTTTAATACTAGATCTGCACCGAAATCATTTGACTGCTTTGTGACCATTGGGGAATAACCAAACTCTCGAAAGAGAGCCTTCAAATACACTTCGAATTGATGTCCGTCCATTTTGTCTATATAGCGAATACCGGACTTCGCCATTCGCTTCAGCATTCTCCGCTCCTGGATCTTTCGGTACACAAATTTACAAATACGTAAAAGAACATAAATAATAAAACCATAAATCAAAATCTGTAGTATGTTTGGCATAGATGGTATATTAGACACTTCTCTCCACCTCTTTAATTGGTTTCATTTTCTTTGGTTGAGCTGTTTCTTTTGTCTGTTGTTCACTCACTTGTTTCTTCCGGACATCGTTCCAATCTTTTTCATTCGTTGGAATATCCTCTTTAAGATCTACAAAGCATTTCATCGTCTGAATGAAGTCTTTACCAGCCTTATCGTTATCAACTGCCATAATGACTTCTTTAATATCGTGCCCTTCTTTTTTCGCATCCATTAAAGATTGAATCACTGTTTTCGACTTCAATCCATGCATAGAAACCAGGCGAGCATTTTGAATTTTATTTTGCTTGATGCTCCAATGGGATAACATGTCGATTGGATCTTCATAAAAATAAATCTTATCCGGCTTACCTACATCAACCGTAAAACCTGCATGGATTTTTTCATAATTCGGGACAATTTGCTTAAAGCTTCCTCTTTTATTCTCCATTTTGACAGTACCTTGACGGTTCATTCCAATTACTTGCCCTTTGCCCCCTTCTTCTCTCCATTTGAACACCACATTATTTTTCTTATCCTGGACGATGAGATCCTTTTTTATTAACCAGTTCACCAAGCGAGAATCTATTTTTCGTTCATCAATTAAGTACTGTTTGATCTCTGTTTGTTTCTGCACCTCTAAGTGTTTTGGATAGATAAATGGCTGCTGCTCTTTTTTGCGTTCCTCTTCAGCTTTTGAACGATCAAATTCTTTGTAGTCCCCCTTCTGAATGTCCATCACGGCTTGAGGGAATGTCATGTCATAGTACATCATGGCAAAGCTAATCGCTCCATATCCTTTTTCCCCTCGACTATTCCAGGCGTATTGATTCCCTTTAATGATGAGACTGTCATGTTCCGTATGACGATAATAGTTTCCTTCTTTCTTAAACGTTTCTCCTTTTGCTTCCAGATATGAAATCAAGTCAACTTTTCTTGCTTTCATCGCATCCTCCGTACTGACATGTGCCATTACGGAATCCCCCCTTTACTCTATAAAATGAAATAAAAAAGAGGACTATTCCGTTTCCTAGTCCTCTTTTGCTACTTATAGTTGATACATTTCATTTTTATTTGCCGAATAAGAATTTTAATCGCTTCTCCTGTACGCTGTATGATAAACGAGCGTCAAATTTCTTCCCGTTTTTATTCGAGATAAACCCTTTAATCTGATCCGTCACATTTTTTTCTAACAACTTTTTCACATGGTTACTACTTAGATTTTTTCCAGAGAATGTACCAAAAATGATGAAGTCACATCCCTTTTTGTATCGCTCACATAAGTAATTACTTTTTCCTACAAGAACTCTACTTTTGCATAGTGGACATTTGCCAATTGTACGATCTTCAGTCGTTGGAAAACGGAATTTCAAACTTCCGTCCGCTTCCATATAGATAGCTGCTGTAAATTCTCCCTTTTCTCCTTGAAAGCCGTTTATAAAATCCGTTGTTTTATACTGAATTAGCTTTTTCATCTGATTACCAGGGATTGCTTTCCCTTTCATCTTGGCTGGTAACATAAAATCACATCCGTTTTTATACTCCGTACATCCATAAAATGTTTTACGATGAAGGATCTCCCCTTTTTTACATTTTGGACATTTACCAAATGACAGCTCCTCTTGTGTTGGGAACTGAAATTTGATTTTCCCTTCATGTAACACTAGATAAGCGGAAAACTCTTTCTCATTGGACTTAAATCCTTTTAAAAGCTCTGTTTTCTTATCCTCAAACAGCTTTTTCGCTTGCGCTTCCGGAATCGCTTTTTCTTTGATTTTCTTTGGTAGAGAAATTTCACATTCTGGATAATTACTGCACCCATAGAAATTACCTTTATGAAGGATTTTTCCTTTTCTACAAGGGCATTTGCACACCTCAATCTGCTGATTCCAGGTATTAATGATGCTATCGGACACCTTATCATCCATTGCGCCTAGTTGCTCTACAGTATCCTTTACAAACGTATTTGTCTTCTCTACAAATTCCTCATATTTCATTTCATTCTTTTCGATCATGTAGATCATCCCTTCCATTTCTGCCGTATAAGCTGGATTTTTGATTTCATCTACCGGAAAAGCGTCTATAAACGCACGACCAATATTAGTGGTTCGAATCTGACTGTTGGTAACATCAATATAGCTTCGCTCTAACAGTTTCGGAATAAACGTTTCTTCCGTTGCGACTGTCCCAATTCGTTTTCCTTTCATAAGTTCTTTCAATTGTTCATCATCCAATTTACGCCCTGCCGTTTCCATAAAGGTCAAAATGGAACTTTCCGTATGAAAGGCTGGTTTCTTTGTTCTTGACTCAATCAAGTCATACTGAACGATTCTGAAAGAATCTCCTTCTCGTAAAATAGGTATCTGAAATGCTTCAACTGATCCCTCTTCTATATCCTCTTGAAACACACTTAGAAACCCTTTCTCTTGTAGGATCTTTTCTTTTGTACTGTATGTGTTGCCCTCTTAATCTATAAAATGTACTTCTCTTACCAGGTAGATTGCCGGTTTCATAAAATTCCCGATAAATCGTTTTACAATTAAATCATATAACTGTTTTTCTAATGGATTTCGGTTGGTCCCGACATATAATTTTGTTGTTGGGATGATGGCAAAGTGACTACTGACTAATTCATCATTAAATGTAGTGTGTTTTTTTGTAATAGAAGATGGGATTACTTGTTGTACGAGATTTACATAGGAGCTTTTTTCTAATGCTGCCATTACTTCCTTCACTCGCTCCACTTGCTCTGTAGGTAAATGCCTGGATGAAGAACGAGGATAAGTAATAAAGCCTTCTTCATACAAACTCTGAATATATTTTTTTGCTGTTTCTGCATTTATCTTCATCTTAGCGTGAGCATCTTTGTAGATATCCGTTAAGTTATATAATAATTTTGGTTTCTTTTTTCTCGTACTTTCTTTAAATTCCGTTACGATTACATTCGTTTCTTTCAAGCTATCTCCAAGCTTTTGTAGTGGCGATGGATCTATCAGTTGCTCTTCTGTTTTCATTACTGGTGATAAACCGTTTTCCGTTAGTAGCTTTAAATTGTAATAGGTTTGTTCTTTATAGTTTTGAATAGCAATTTCCCTTTGCCGGATTTCATTCAAGATACACATTTGAACACGACCAGAAGCCAATAAGAATTGGTTTCTGGCTAGTTTTGATGTACAGCCCCTCGTAACATTAATTCCTAGAATATAGTCCAGGTATTGCCTTGCTTTAGCCGATTGTGCAAGCCCGTCATAGTCTGTTCCTGGTTCTAATCGATTCAAGGCTCCCTCTAGTTCTGCGGCTTCATAAGAAGAGATAAATAGGCGTGATTCTCGCTTGTTCACGCCTGCATATTCATATAATTCACGATAGATAAGCTCACCTTCTCTATCTGCATCACAGGAGTTGACCACATGATCTACATCGGGACGATTTAACAGCTTAGCTAATATTTGAATTTGTTCAAGACTATCCGATTTCTCTTTATATTCCGGCTCTAAAATAATTGGCAAGTGATCAAATTTAAATTCTTTGTATCTCTCGTCCATCTCCTCCGGATGTTTTAGTTCTAATAAATGCCCCCGGCACCAACTAATAATGTAATTTTCATTTTCATAGTAGCCATAGTACGGTTTGCTTCCTGGATGCTTTTGCGAGTTTCTAAATCTAGGTGATTTTAATAATTCAACAGCTACCTTCGGCTTTTCTGCAATAAATAACGTTTTTCCCATAAGTAGTACCTCCTATTAATCTACAATTTCAGTTTTACGTTTCCATTTCTTATTTCTCCGCTTTTTCATCATTCTGTGACCGAATAATAACAACGTGTTCAAAAAGACTGCTACAAGGAACATACAGCCCGCAAACAGCCATACATTCATAACGTTCACTCCTTTCGTTCTATAAACAAGAAAGAGGGCTTTTACTTTTACCCTCTTTCATTTTTAGATATAAAAAAATCACTCTCCGTTATCTCAATTGAGTAACAAAAAATGATTTAATCTGGTTTTCCTGTTATAAAGTTTTTCATCGTTCCATTTCCAGTGTTTCTCTTTTTCTACTTGATTTCTTTGTAGCCTTCGCCTGCTCTACATTACCAGGCTCTGGTTCCTTGTCTTTTTCTTTACTATTCGTTTGTTTTCCGTTTAATGGCTGAAATTTTTTATCTACATCCATTTCCTTTGAAGTTGTAAACTGATTCACCGTTATTCCTTCTTTCCCAAGCTTCTCATCCACCTGGTTTTCTAATTTCACTACGTGTACCTGGCTTACCAGCTCATTATCAATCGAAACATACTTTGTCGTATAATATCGCTCTTCAGCTTTTACACGAGTGACAATACTATCAATATTATCTGGTGTTTCTTCATATTGTGAACGTCTGTATGCTTCATATTTCCGGCTTAAATCCTTATCTAACGTAGTTGACTCTTTTTCTTTTGAAAATTGAATTTGTTGATCTAAAGAGGCAATAGGTGCATATCCTTCCTTCTTCATTTCTTTATACAATTCCACTTCTTTTTCATTAAATGAGTGATCTTTTTGTTCCTCCGCTTTATCAACTAAGAGTCCATATCGTTCATCTTTTACGATTTCATCTAGGCTCATATTTGCATCCTTTTCATGAATGACAAATGACAAATTTCCTCTTCCATCAAAAATAGAACCTTGAACCTTTTCATATAAATCTGGTTTCAAAATGTTATCTAAATAAACATTTTCTCGTTTCCCGTTCTTTTCCATTAGGGAAACATATAAATCTTCCCGATCTGTTTTATCTTGATTCCATACAGACAAATAATTTATATCTTTCGTAACAGCATCCAGCATGTGGATTCTTGCAAGTTCTTCATCTTGCATACCGTTTGCTAATACTTCAATTGTAACTAAGTGGTTGGGTGTCTCTTTCGATTTTTCTAATGTATTTTCTTGTGATTTTTCCATCGGTATTTCTTTGTTACTTCTATGATTCACTACCTCATCTCGTAACGCTTGTTTCACTTCATCCGATAGATACCTTTTCTCGTTTAATACTTGTTCATACGGTGTCTTGTAGTCCCCATCTCCCATATTCATACGATCCATACTCACAAGCTCCATTCTCCCAAAATCCCTATCAACTTCTTTTGGGATGGCAATATGATAACGAGCTTGATCGTAAGGGATGGTTTGACCTCTTTCTTTAGCTTCTTCTCTTGCTTTTTCAATACTTGAAATAACTTCAGCCATTTTTTCATCGGCTTCACCAAACGGGATCAGTTGATTAGCCTTAAAATTTTCGTTGTCGCTCCATTGAACTAACATAGTTGGGCGATTAATTTCATCCTGATTTAGTGCTGCATACTTTTCTTGATTTGCCACGTTAAATGCATCAATAAATTCTTTATCACTCAATTTTTCTGCACCTTCTACAGATTCAAACGCTCGATTTCTAACTGCTTGCTCCCTTAACTCTGTAATGGAAACAGGCTCTTGTGTCGTGTTACTTAAACTCATGTATTCCACCAATAAAATATTTTTTTCATCCTGTTTTTCATTTTTATTTGCCATCCCTTCCACCTCTTTTTCATTTGTTTTTTCTTTTTCCTTTTCTAATGTGTTTTCAATTGTCTCAATAAATTCAATTGAAGTTTCATGTACTTCTTTCAATAATTTCGTTTTATCTTTCATTTCTTTTCCTTGTGTCCAGCTCGCTAAATATCCTAACGAATATTCGCTTGTATCAATCCCAAAATAAGAAGAAACGGCATAAGCTGTCATTTCTGCTTGAAACTCTTTTTCTGGTGCTGTGTAATTCATATGTGTCTCTGCTGTATGAAGTTTTGCATGTGCCAATTCATGAAGAAGTGTTTTTACATTTTGTAATTCACTGTTTCGTGGATTCAAAGCAACCTCTTTTGTTAAGGTGTAACTTACACCCTTTGCAACACCCAGCTCTGCTTTTGGTGCAATAATTTTCACACCGTTTTTTTCTGCAACAGCTTCCATCCCTCTGTACAAACTCTTGTAATCTTTTATGCTTCCTTCTAGCCAACGATTCGGAAAAATACGAGGTAGATCTTTTGCTGTTGCGCTTGTTTGCGACACATCAAACACATGACCGATAGCAAAATATAAGCGACCAGGTATCACTTCTACGCTTTTAGATTCGATTTGTTTTTTCTCTTCCTCACTTGCTTTAGTTACTGTTTTCCAAGTGCCTTCTTTGTCTTTAAATTTTGCTACAGTTCGGTTTGGAACAAGGATCTGGATTCCTTTCTCGCCCTTCTTAACCGCAAACCCTTTTTCTTTCCAAAAAGAAAAGGAACCAACTGCACTGGCTCCCTCGAATTGACTCTGTATTAATGAAATATTAGATGGTGAATAGTGATAAAACTTTGCCATAAACGTTAAATACTCTTTCAAATCTCCCGGTGTACGAAAATAACCTTCTACGCTTTTTTCCATCTTTTTTGTTAAAGCTTGCACAGCTTCTTTCTTTTCTTCTGGTGATTTCGTTTGATACTTTTTCTTATAATTCTTACTCATGATCTTCTCCTACTCTTTCACTCGCTCTTTGCAATTCCTCCATTTCTTCTTCATTCCATCTCTCAGCTGTATCAAAGAAAAGCTCATGAGTTTTTACATTAACCGGAACTAGCATATTTTCTTGATTCATGACATGGATTGCCAGTTCTCTCACTTGTTCTCTTGTAATTTTAATTGTTAGTTCTTCATCTTTTACAAGTAACACAATATCATCTTCTCCAATTTCTTTAATGACTCCTAATGCGATATCTTCATGAAATAATAACATCTAAATAACCTCCTGTTTTTTGATAAAAAAACAATGTAGCTTACGTTACATTGCTCTTTGATGCCTCATGATCTATACGTTTTTGTCTTGCATTACTAATCCGTTCCGCTACGACTTCTTTTGCTATCTTCACGCCACCGACTTCTATTTTATCCGTTGTAATAATACTTTCTAAATCCAGGTCATTAGCAAAAAAGTATCCATTCATTAATTCAATTAAAACTTGTGTATTTCTATCCGCACTATTTGCACCAAGACGGATTTTTGTTAGTTCACTTTTCAACACATCGTGTAAGTTTTTTGATACAACTTCAGAAATATAATTCAATGACCATTCTGTATTTTTTGATGCCTGGTGTTCTCTACAAATCCTAACAATTGCTTCACCGTTATATCTGATATTGTGTTCTTTCATATAATCTTTAATATACGTATCTGTTTCCTCATCCAATGTAATTTGCATACGAAAGTCTTTCATTTAATAACCCCTCTCATTTTGATATGCACTTTCTTTTTGCATACGCTCATAATACTTTTGATTCTTCCAACTTTCATATTCGCTTTTAAAAGCACGTTCCATTTTTTTCATTGAGTATTGAATAGATACATGCTCTTGAAATTTTTGAAACGGCTTTGACTTTTTCATGCGATGGATTCTTTTTTGTTCTTTATCATATGCCTTCATTTCTTGTAAAAAAGCGTTCCCCATTCTTTTATACAGGTCATTGATTTTATTCGTTTTATAATTTTCATATTGCTTCTTATCATATTTTCCTTCCCCATAAGCTTCTTTAAAAACTTGCACTTCTTTATCTAACTTTTTGAGAAACTGATCATAATCTTTTTTATGATGATGTTGAATATATCGCCTGCTTAATTCATCAATTTCTGGTTTCAATGGCTGAATTGTATTGTAGCTATATTGCCACTGTCTTTTATCACTTGGTAACTGTTTATAGATTTGTAAAAATAAAGGTTTCAAATGTTGATTGCGCCAATCAAAAACGGAATTTTCTTTTTTACTTCCCACCATGTTTTTTCGAATTAAATCATTAATTTGTTTTTGCTCCTGCTTACGATCTAACAGATTATTTACGACTTTTCCCCTCATCGCATCCAATGTTTTGGGTTTTCTTTTGCCACGTTCTCTCGTTGGAAATGGTTCAACAGTTGCCACATGAATATGAATATTATCCGTATTAAAATGAATGGCTGCCGACCAGATAGAGCTTTTTTCCAACCCCTCTCTTTTTTGCATTTCCTTCATCGCAAGCCGTGTTACATCCATCAACTTTTTTTCATCCAATGTTTTTGTTTTCTCATCATAAATGCCTTGTTCCTCTAGCCAAGGATTATGAAAAGAAATGACATCCTGCCACATGATACTTCCATTTTCATGAGCGGTTTTAAACATTTCCTTTAAGGATTTTTTTTCATTTTCTGTTAAACGATTTGCGTGTTCCGTAAATAGTGCCGATGTCTTTTCTGGATTCCCCATATATTCCTGATACGTTTCAAACATTTTCGGATTCAGCTTCACTTCACTTTTCGCTTCCTCCCGATCCACATACTCTATATAGTTCTGAAAAGCATCGGAACTCGGTAACACAAATTTCGTTTTTAATACAACACCTGTTGTGACTGAAGATTGAACAGGAACAGCATTATTCATTTTCAACATCCTGCATCATCATTTGAATAAACTCATTCATTTTTTCCATTGCGCTATAACAATCGCTCATCATATGGATGTTCTTTTCAATGAGATTTTCTAATTCCATTTCCCTTTTATTTTGCTGCTGAAAAAATGCCAGCATTTCAATTTGAGCTTTCAAAAATTTTTGCCGGGATAATCCTTTCCTCTTTGCAATTTCATCTATTTTCTTTATGGCAACTGGATCTATATCTCTTATTTTTAGATTCACAATTTCCGCTCCTTTCTGCAATTGTGGGTAGAGATCAAAAAATAGTGAGAAGAGCATAAGGGGTTTCTGCCCCCACCGAGGGTGTGGGGCTAGGCGGAGCCTAGCGAAACGATGGGGGCAAGAAAAGCTTATAGGTGTAGACTCACTCACGACTCATTTTTTCTTGATGTGGACTCACTCACGATACGAAATACCCTGATGTAGACTCACTCACGACATGACTTTTTTCACTTTTTATTAATTTCTTGTGCCTTTTCTTCTAATTTTTTGATCTTATCTCGTGCAATTTTTTGTTCCCCTTTAAACAATTCAACGTTCTTTTCTGATGATTTTATTTTAGATTCTAAAGATGCTATTTTGGATTGTGTTTCCGTTTTTTCCGCTTCAGTTTGGTACTTCATTTCATCTTTTAATTCTTTTACTTTTTCATAAACTGTCTTTGCATTTTCTTCTTCCAGTTTGATTGCTTTCCCATAATTTTTGATCTTTGTTTCGATATCTTTTTTGTCTCTTTCTATAAAATCTAGCTCATATGTTTTTTTATTTTCAGCTAACAATTCATCATTTGCTTTTGTTTTTCTTTGATCGGTAAAAATCGTCTGAACTAATTTATTCGTACTCTTTGTTGATGCATTTTCTTCTTCATATTCGTTAACATCTTGCGTGAATTTACGAATATCCATTTGTTCTTTTTCACCGTTTTTATTGTAAATGTCGAAAGCTAACGCTCCCCAATTCGGAGATAACTCTTTTACTTCTACCACATAATTTCCGTTCTCTTCATACAACACTTTGACAGGTAATTGAACACCAGACTTTGCCTTTTCTTGTACTTTAAATGTGAATCCTGTTTCCTCATATCCTTCTATTCGAAAGCGAATTTGTATAAAGTTTTTGTGTGGATTGTATTCCCTTTGTTCTACAATCAATTTTCCCATTCCTGATAACTTGATTACTTTATTTGTCTCCGTATGGAATAGTTTTTCATCGTTTGGCATGTAAATTTTAGATGTCAAGAAAGCGAAAAAACCCAAAAATAGAAAGCTGATAATTGTTAGATAAACCCACGACTTATTTTTTCTTAAATTGATTCTTTCACTCCTCTTACTAATTGCACCTATCACACTCTCACCCCACCTTTTTCGTTATAAAACTTTCATATTGAGTTCTTCTACACTCGTAACTCGCCATGTTTCCTTTTCCTTTTTTATAATGATTCGCAACACATTGTTCACTTTTTCTTCTCGCTTTTGCGCTGAATCTGTCGTGACATTTATAAATTCAGCTAACACATTTACCTCCTCTTTATCGGGTTCATTTTCTTGTAAATAAAACTTCATTTCTATTGGTTTTGTTTTATACGTATCTCCTAATTCGTATTTGTCAGTGGGATAGAATTGTTGTAAAAGTTCTTCGCTCATAATGGATTTTGCCTTTTCTTTTCGCTCACTGTACCCTTCTTTTTCTCGGTGAAATGATAATTGTATAAACATTTCGGCTGTCGATAAGTACGCCCTTCTCTGTTGTTCTTGTGCGGAAGGAAGCACCTTATCCAGACGTTTTTTTAAGTCTTCATTTTGTTTTGTTAGTAATTCATTTGAAAGTTTTAACTGTTTTTCTTTTCCATCACTCATTGATTTTTTGCTCAAATAGATATTAAAAGCTGTCACACCTACAACTAAAATGACAAACACAATAAACAAAGATTTTCGTTTATCTTTCATTCTTTCAGTCTCCTATTCTTTCGGCTTTTAGAACCTTCTTACATGACCAGAAAAGACTTTTTTCCAATACGGATTATTTAAATCTTCAATGGAAACACCTTTATTTGTTTGGCATCCAATGAAAGTATTTTTATCAATTACAATTCCAACGTGTCCGTCATGCTTGTAGGTATCAAAGAAAATAACGTCACCCGGTTTCATATCATTTACTGATACTGTTGTACCAATTTTATTTAAGGTTTCCGTACTTACAGCTCCCATTGGACTAACATTCATTCCTACTTGTTCGAATGCCCAGCGCACAAAACTTGAACAATCAAAAATCCCTCTTGCAATGTCATTTGTGTTACGTCCTCCACCAAATACATACGTAGAACGCCCTATCCATTGACGACCTACATCGACAACTTTGGAACCGCTACTTCCTCCACTTCCTGGATTTCCTCCTCCACCAGAAACGACAGAACCCGGCTGATAATATTTTAAAACCGCATCAACGTACAGTATATCGCCATAACACGCTTGATACGGTACAGCTTCTGGTCTAAGGCAATGATACATACCAGTGTGGGCTACTTTTTTGTATTGCTCCTGTGAGAATTTTATGGCTAATTCCTTTGTATATTTACCACCATTTGAATTAACAAAATCAAAAAATCCTGTTCCAAAATTGTAAGCTTGAAGTGCTGTTTTGATATGATCCATGTCCCCTGGACTCGTTACTCCGGCTCTTTCTATCGCATGTTTAAACTCCTGTACACCAGCCCAAATACTGTAATCTGGATCTGTAATACAGTTTGGTGATTTACAATATTTCGTATTAAATGCGCCTTCGGAACTCTGCATCGGATCACTACCACGCCCTCCGCTTTCTTGCATCATTTGGGCAAGCATTAAAGCAACAAACGGTTCCACACCAAAGGCTTTCGCATGCTTCCGTATGGTTGGCTCCCATTTTAAAACTTCGGGTGAAACATTCATGACTTGCCCTTCACCTGTATACGTAATATCACCTGCGTCTGTTCCACTCTCTCCACCCATTGCCGCAATAAAAATACTTATAACTCCAAGTAAAAGAAAAGAAAAAAGACCCATCACAATTAGTGCTAAAGTGATGAGCCATTTCTTTGGTATAATCTTTAAAACTAGATGCATGGTATTAAGCACCTCCCCCAAATAACATCAATTCTTCGTCTGTTACTTCTACATGAAAATGAATGTTTTTTACAGCCCCAATACTTAAAATGACATCCCCTGTTGGCAAATGTGGAATGGCTGCAATCTCACTTTCACTTAACTGTCCTGCAAATACTTTTCTTAACATATCTAAACTGTTATTATCTTGTTGCATGATAAATTTGTACTGTGTAAGTTCAAATAGCTTTTTAATTTCATCAATCATTTCTTGTGAAGATCCTTCCGGTACAAAATCTCGAATTGTATGACTTGCATATAAAAGACCAGCAAAATATTTCCGATCTTCTCGGCTAAATTTAATTAAAAATTGTAAAGCGTGTGCACTTTCTTTTCGTGTGTTGTAGAGTAAGAACCCGACGCCTTTCCGTCTTCGCAGAGGTAGGTTTTCAAGAACTCCTCTCAGAACCGTACGTACTCCTCTCAGAGTATACGGCTCGCCATTTACCCTAGATTCGCCCTAATCCATTTTGCCAGCGTGAAGTTTAACATGGCAATCTTTACAAAGAACTAATGTTTTTCGTCTCCTAGCTATCATAAATTCTTCCCATTTTTTCTTACCTTTGAGGTCTTTTAATTTCCTCACATGATGAACTTCGCATTGTTCCTCTTTTCCGCAGTACTCGCATTTTCCTGCAAGTAACCTTTCTTCTAGAGAGGTGCGTCCTTTATATTCCATTTCGTTGGGCTTAGAATCTATTTCATAGTCAAATAATCTTATGCTTTTCAATGTAGGCGTTTTAATTGTTTTAAAACCCTCATTGTAGAGGGGACGAAATTTTGTTCCTTTCTTAGTCTCGTAAGAGACTCCAAAGATTCCTTTTTGGCTAAACTTCCTATAAATCTTGTGACAAGAAGTTTTGTATTTGTTGGCTAGTGTCATGGCACAACTCGTTTTCATAATGTGATATGCACCATCTAGCTTTCTCACATCTACCGCCAATTTATAGTACTCGTAGAATCCTCTTATTTCCGCATTATAGGTCGCTATAATTTCTAAATTATCATTCCCTATCAAATCCTTGCGATGGGTAGCTTTCCAGTTTCCGTTTTTTTCTACCATGTACTTTTTATTAAATAAAAAGTCTCTCATCTTTTCATGTGGTAGATGTAGCATAGGAATGCCACTAAGACTTCTTCGTGTAATCCCACTTGAAGAAGTAACTTTTTTGTTCCCTCCTACACTAACTTCATATCCTAGAAAAGACATTCGCTTTGATTTCGCATGGGTTATAAGAGTCTTTTCCATTGAAAGTTCCAATTTCAAAGTATTATCTAAAAATCTGGCGATTTTATCTCTAATTTCCTTAGCATCTTCTTTTGTTCCTATAACTGCAACAACGAAATCATCTGCGTATCGTATATATTGCAATCGTTTAAAGTTTTCATCCATTGGGTCCTCTGACGATATTTTTTCTCTTGCCATTGACAGTTCTTTAATTTCTTTTTCAACTTGTTTTATTTCTTCTTCGCTCAATTTTTGTTCTCGTATTTTTTTGTTACGGTTCCAAACCTTATTATTTAGGCTGCTATATTCGGGACTGTTTCGCCTTCTTTTGCCTTTGTTGAAACTGAATTTCAATTTCTCCATGAAAGAGTCTAATTCGTGAAGATATATGTTGGCTAGTATCGGGCTTACAATCCCTCCTTGAGGTGTTCCACTATATGCTTTATTGAATATCCAGTCCTCCATGTACCCTGCTTTTAGGAATTTCCATATTAGATTGATAAATCTTTCATCCTTTATTGTCCTTCTTAGTAAATTTATCAATGTTTGATGATTGATATTGTCGAAGAAGCCTTTAATATCTCCTTCTATCCACCATTTCACACCTGAGCATTTTCCCTTTACTGCCATCAAAGCAGTATGGCAACTTCTCTTAGGTCTAAAACCATGTGACGAGTCTAAGAAGCGTACTTCATAGATGCTTTCTAAGATTTGTCTCACAACTTCTTGGACTAATTTATCATCAAAAGACGGTATCCCTAACGGTCTTTGCTTACCATCTTTCTTAGGAATGTATTTTCTTCTTGCAGGTTTAGGTTTATAAGATTCCTTTTTGAGCGATTCGATTAATTTTTCAACAAGTTCGAGATTAAAGCCGTCTATAGTCTTGCCGTCAGTGCCCTCTGTCATGTTCCCTTCTTTTGCATAGATATTTCCATATGCTTTTAGGAAGAAGTCAGGATTATAGAGATTCTTGTATAGGCCTTCAAATACATACTCCTTGTTTCTGGCTTTTTTACTTAGGACGTCTAAAATCAGTTCAGGTCTTCTCATGGCATCCACCATAACCTTCCTTTATTTTTCAGATAGGATAAACTGTTCCCCTTCGCCATGTACTAGGCTTTCCCTAGCTCAGACTACTACGAGAACTCCGTTACCATATCGGATATTCAGATACCAGTTGTACCATAGCCTTATTCATGCTTTCCGACTTAGGTAATCCCCGTTTAGCAACTTATCGATACTTGTGATTGAGTTAGGAATCCCCGTTCGTGCGTTCACTCTATATTGAGCGTGGACTGATATGTTGGACGACACACAGAGCAATCACCAAATACTCTGCACTTTTGTTAGACGCAATCATAAAATACGCTAACCCTATCAACATTACCTCTTAACCATAATAGGTAAAGGAACACCATTACTCTCCTTGCACTGGGGTTCAGGCAATCCAGCTTTATTCCTTCTCAATCTTTTCGTCTCGACACTCAGTCGCAGGATGTATGGTTTACCTGACTTGTGCCTTTACACACCATGCTACACTCCCCCTTGGGTTTCCCCTTAGGATAAGGTGGTTGACGATAGAGAGTCGTCTTCTCTAGCCTTATTTAGGCAATCGTATAAGTCCCTTACGGGCGCACGATAATATGATGTGCTTCGTCAATAATAATGAAATATCGAATGACATCTTCAAAAGCAATTTGCTTTTTGTTAAAGGCTCTTAATTGAGGCGCACCATTTGAAATCATTTCATCCCAAAGGAGATTTAACACATTAAAGATTTGCGCTTGAAACACTTCTGCTTTAGAACTGGATATATTCCGTAAGGAAAAAGATACGACTTGTTCTTTCTTGAAATCTTCAATTGTAGAATGTCCATCGAATAATTGTGCATACACTTCTACTAGGTTCATAAGATTTAATTCAATTAATTCTAAACGATGGATTCTACTGTCTCCTAAATTTTCATGGTGTTTTTTACTTTCTACATCTTGATATAACTCGTTACGAACAAAATTTAAAAAATCGGAGAAGATAGGGTATTCTTTCGGTTTTCTTGTTGTAATTTCATTTGTTGCTCCTTTTTTATCATTCCATAATCCCATACGAATATATAATTTTCGAAGCAAATTTTCATACTCTTTAATTTCATCATCTTTTGCTTCTGGTGCAATAAAGCGATAAAAAGTTGTCACTTTAGATAAATGCTGAATGAAACTAACTTCCTCACTTTCTGCTGTCTTATATACTTGAAGTGGGTTAATTTGACCTTGTGATCCATCTAATGCAATTGTTTTTCCATTCAAGTCACGTACTGTTTCCTCAAATTCACCTACAATATCAAAAATACGGATAAAATGTCCTTTACTTGCATAATCCACGGCTTTCTTTTTTAGTAAGGTTGATTTTCCAGCACCAGGCTTTCCAACCATTACCCCGTTATAACCCTTTCTTTGTTTGTCTTTATGAAAAATATCAAAGATAACATTTCCTTTTGTTTTCGTTGTTCCATAATACGTACCGTATGGATCGTGCAAATAAGAATAGTGAAATGGACATCCACCAGCCAAACTGACTGCCGGAATTTCTTTCCCTTTTCTTCGGTTCACATAGTTTTTTTGTGTATCAAAACTCGTTACGAGTGCATCCCATTCATATTCTTGTTCATTTAAAAAGACAGCTCCGCGAAAGTTATAGGATTCTAATGTTTCCATGATTTCTTTCACTTGTTTTTCTAACTCATCTAATGTTCTAGCGGAAACATAGATACGGATGTGAATACGCTTCATGACTTCACCTTGTTTTAAGTCCGTATAAAGAGCTTCCAGCTCTAAGAATTCATTTTTCGCATCAATCCGATCTATATTATCTTTCGCTGTATCATGCCGAACACTTTGTTCACTCATGGATTTATTAATGGATTCAACAACCTCTTTTCGGTCATCACTCATTACATCTAGTATTGTAATCACATTGGGCATATTCATAATTTGTTCTAACCAAAAATCATTTACCTCTGTTGGATAATCATAGATATGAATACAAGTAGCAAATCCATCACCTGTTTGCACATAACTTTCTTTAAAACTGATTCCCCCTTGTGGCTGAAGCCTAGCTACTAAATAAGGGTTGTAACCTTTTTTCTTTTTTAGTTCTTTTTGTTTTTCCTTTTTGGATTTTTTACTTTTGAACGCAAACATCTTGTTTCCCCCTCACTACCATATATTTTTCGTTCCTAATTTTGCATTTTGATTAAACAATTTAAACATAAGCTCTAACTTTTTCTCTTCATCCACCTCTAATAGTTCGGTAGAGCGTTTGATATATCGCTTTGCTGCATCTACACGCTCTTTTACGATTAATTCCGTTTCTCCGTAAATAAATAAGAAGGCTTCCCGATTTGTTCTGCCCCATTCTAAAAACTGAAGTTCTTTTAACTTTTGATTTAAAATTCGCTCATACAAAGGACTGGTACATTCTTTAATTTTTTTCTCCATATATCGTTGCTGTTCGGTAGTTTGACATGGGAAGTTTAAAAAAACGAGTTTAATGGACTGTTTGTAAGCTTGATAAAAATACGCATGTGAGAAAATAACAAATGCTTGTTCATCGCTATTCTTAGAGAACATATCGTCACCTTCCACTTGAAGAATTTCTAAAAACTCCTCATTTTTCAGCTCAAATATGCCATCCTCCGTCATATCTATAATTTGCATAATTTCCGCAATACTTTTCTTTACCTTTGGTGGTGCTTCTTTCTTTTTTCTAGATAAAAAACCTAAAAGTTTTGGATTTTTCTTTTTCGAAACATCTTTCTTTGGCTTTTCTTTCTTCTGTTTTTTTACGTTTCTTTCTACCTTTATTTTTTCTTCTTCTTTCTTTTTGTTGGGTATCACCTTAACAATTTCTTTTGGTTCAGAAAGTGATTCTTTTACATTTTTTTCGTTAAATCGAAATACTTTTTTCTTCGGTCTTTCTAGTTGTTTTGGCTCTTCTTTCTCTACATCTTTTTCGCTGAATAACGCCATATGTGATCCCTCCCTTATTGATCGTTATCAACGGCACAATATGCGCCTTTTCTTCTTAGCAATGTAATAATCAACACTTCATACATTCGTTTTTGAGGATTCGTACTTGGTCGCCAAATCATGATAATTGCAATAGCTGCCATGAAAATAAGAAATGGTAATTGAAAGGAATCATGTACAAAGTTCCTAAGAATCATCGTTACAACTAATAAACCAATTAATAAAAAGAAATCTATTAGATAAAGCACTTTATTAATCCGTAATTCTGTACTGATTTCCTTCGGAATCCGATAGCTTCTCATCGGGATTCCCTCCTTTTCGACAATAAAAAATAAGCGTACGATTACGCTTATTTTTTATCCACATTATTTTTATTTTTGCTCACGATATCTCTCCAACTTTGACCCGTATTTTGACCCATTTGATAAAAACGCTTTGTATTCTGTAACGTTTCAGAAGTATTAATTCGTTCTTGCACTCCTCTTACTTTTTGTTTCATGGATGATGTAGTATGTTTAACTTTATCCGTTGTATATTGTCCTAATGTCCGTGTTTCCTGACTTCTACTTGCTGCCACTTCTTTATCACTTTCATAAGGAATAATCGGGCTACTTCCACTTGGCACTGATCTTGGCGTTTCCACTGGTGCTGGGCTTCCTCCACTTGGTGCTGGGCTTGATGTTTCTACTGGTGCCGGGCTTCCTCCGCTTGCTACTGGTCTTGATGCTTCTACTGGTGCCGGGCTACTTCCGTTTGGCACTGGTCTTGATGCTTCTACTGGTGCCGGGCTACTTCCACTTGGTACTGGTCCTGGTGTTTGACTTCCTTCATTCGCTCCTTGTCTTACTGTTCCTGCCGTTGGATTTCCTTCACTTGCTCCTTGTCTTACTGTTCCTGCCGTTGGATTTCCTTCACTTGTTCCTTTTCTTACTGTTCCTGCCGTTGGATTTCCTTCACTTGCTCCTTGTCTTACTGTTCCTGGTGTTTGACTTCCTTCATTCGCTCCTTGTCTTACTATTCCTGGTGTTTGACTTCCTTCATTCGCTCCTTGTCTTACTGTTCCTGCCGTTGGATTTCCTTCACTTGCTCCTTGTCTTACTGTTCCTGCCGTTGGATTTCCTTCACTTGCTCCTTGTCTTACTGTTCCTGCCGTTGGATTTCCTTCACTTGCTCCTTGTCTTACCGTTCCTGCTGTTTGACTTCCTTCACTTGCTCCTTTTCTTACTCCTCCGGCTGTTGGATTCCCTTCACTTGCTCCTTGTTTTACCGCTCCGGCTGTTGGATTTCCTTCACTCGCTCCAATTGCTTTTCCAGCTTCTTTCAT
This sequence comes from Bacillus altaicus, assembly GCF_042136375.2. Classification (NCBI taxonomy): domain Bacteria; kingdom Bacillati; phylum Bacillota; class Bacilli; order Caryophanales; family Bacillaceae; genus Bacillus; species Bacillus altaicus. The sequence continues at coordinate 69,944 of NZ_JBHHFZ020000002.1, forward strand.
TTCATCTTGAAGACTTGTTGTTCCCGATTCTTGCCCATTTGCTACCCCTGGGTTTTCATTCCCTTCTTTTTTCATATCTTCTTGAATAGATGGCGTGCCACCATTCTTTTTATCTTCTTCCTTGTTTAAGTTACCTTTTTCTTTTTCTTTATTTGCTGAGTCATTGCCCTGTGTTTTTTTTTGATCCGCTTTTTTCATTTGATCCTGCAAAGACTCTTTATTTCCGGATTCATTCCCTTTTTTCAAGCCACTTATGATACCTGCCATACCTCCAGCCGCATTTGCGGTTTTTGTTGCTGCAACACCAGCACCTTTTGCTGCACCTTTTGCTCCTATTCCAATCATATTTCCTAGACCTTTCATTGGTTTTGAATTTGCAAGAGCGCCAATTCCTTTACCAAGTGCGAAACCACCTGCTAAACCACCTGCTAACATGCCCCAACTGCTCTTTAATCCAATATCTATTCCAAATAGCCTTTCTACGACTGCCGGGCCATCTAAAACTGCCATACTAAATGCCGCTAATGCAATAAGATACGGTACACCATTTAATTTGTCATGGAGAAACGCCGTTCCCATTATATATAGCTTCAAAGATAGGAATATCATAATCGTTGCTATAAATATATTGAGGATATGGGATAACACGGCTTTTAACTTTTGACCATTCGCAACATCGGCTGGTGCTAATATGTTCGCTAACAAGTAGTTAAATGCCAATTCATAAAATAACCTAGCTAATTTAATACTCACCAATAACAACGTTGCGCCTGTTATCAGTAAAGTAAAGAATATATTCCAAAAGTTCCAATGCCAGCGATAATACTTTTCGGGAAAGAAATCAAACCATCCATCTTTCAATTCGGCTAAAGATGCGACTCCTAACGCATCCATTACTCTTTTATTCTGCAAAATTTTCTGACCATCATCCGATAAATTTTTATCCTTTGTGAACTCAAAATCTTTATCTATTTTTTCGGTAATATCTATCTGCCTAATGTTTTTCTCGGGAATATTATTTTTCGGATTCATATCCTCTTTCTTTTTCCACTTATTTTGATCTATTACTGCAATATCCGTTATGTTCTTCTTAATAATTTCATCACTCAACGAACCTTTTTGCTCTGATTTCACAACTGCTATAGCATCATCGGTGAACTTATCAACCTTTGTCATACCAGTACTTAACAAACAAAGTACACTCAGTGTTACAAAAATATTGATGATAATTTGAGAACGGTTCATTTGTTTGTTCATAATGAACATGTAGCCAATATATAAAAACGATATGGCTAAAAGAACGACAAACAATGGATATAACATATCAACAAAATTTTGTATTTCCGGTGAATTAAAGAATCCTTTAATCCCCAGTATGGCATCTGTCACACCTTCTAAAGCATCTACAACTAAAGATAAGCCTACAATTAGGAACCATCCTATCCAACGCAATACATAATTCACGATGTCTCCTACTTGAAGATAATCCGAGAACGCTTCTATAGTTTTTAAAATCTCTTCATCTTTCACCATTTATCCTCCTCTCTTGCTTATTACTGCCCTAATATTTCCTTTGCTGTCCAATTCACCCTTTCATTCAATCTGTCAATACGAATAATCAATTTCCCTTTTTGTTCCCGATCTACTGAAAGGAAAAGAACCGCATCTTCTAGACCAAGAATGACCTCATTTTCTTCTGTTACAAACGGCGAGTAACTATCTAAAATCAATTGCATTTTATCCGTTATTGTCGGTACGCACATTCCCTCTTCCTCCTTTAGTTTGAATTCAAAAACGCACTCAATCATTTGAGTGCGTTTCTAACTCGTCACTTGTTCTTTTTCTTCTAAATCACGTAAGATTCGATTAATCTTGTTTTCGACTGCTTGATAAACACTTTTGTCGATGTGGTCATTGTGGGCCAACATTTGAAATTCACTGTAAAACTCGCCCATTTCTTGATTTTTAACTTCATCTATTGATTTGCCTAACTGTGCTAAAAAGAACTTATCAACCAGTTTCAAAACCGCTAAATCAGATTCAAAAAATTCATTAACCGTTTTTTCTTTCCAATTTTTAATGGAGAGGGAATCAAACGGGCTATCTTCCTGTTGAAACGCCTCTTCGGGAATATCTTCATCAATTCCCATCATTGTTGGTTCTTCTACTGGCTGCGGTGTCTCTACTGGTGATAAATCTTCCCGCTCTGGCTCTGATGTTTCTTTCTCAATTTGTTCTACTTTTCTCTCTCCTAAAAAATCTACAATGAGTTTTTTCGGATCTACATCATCATGTAGAGAATCAATATCTATATCTAAAATGGATTTATCCGTATCGAACTCTACTCCTAAGTACTCCCATCTATATTTTAAGGCTGTTTCTTCCCTATTATATATTGGTCGTGGTCTGATACGTTTTCGATTATTATCTTGACGTTTTATTACACGAATAACGGCACTTTCTCCTTCTTTAAAACTCATCAGTTCATTTGATGTTAACAATGGTCGTTGATCTAGACCTTCCGTTTTATTTTTATCAGTAGAAAGACCTTTTCCACTTCGAGAAGGTAGGTTAATTGTCTTATTCCCAAGCTTTTTGGACACTTTTTCTGCTGTTTCTTGATCGTTTGTTAGAATGTAAATGGTATTCCCACAGTTTCCATCAATGGTATCTGCATCATCTCCATACTTATTTTTTATTTGTGCGTATGCTTGAACAACAAGGTTAAAGCGAATATTTCTACCGAGACAAACCGTAATAATATTCGCCATTCCTTCTATACTCGGCATGTTGCCAAATTCATCGAGTAAAAATACTACTTCACGGTGGCATTCTCCCCCTCGAGCAAGCGATGCCCCCTTCGCTAATATGAAATAGAGCTGCCTTACAAAAATAGAAGCAATGACATGATTCGAAGAATCATAGTCTGGTGTAATCATAAAGATAGCAATTGGCTTATCAAAGAAGTCAATCTTTGTTACCTGTATATCTTCATGTTTCTTTAACAATTGAAACTCTGTATCCCCTGTCTTATCATCTATTTTCGTAATAGAAACTATTGTTTCTTTATTACTCCCTTTTTCAATGATTTGTATTGTGTCTTTCACTTTTATTTTTTGTTTAAAATCCAATACAAAACGTCCTATAACATCTGTTTTTACAGATTCTTTTGAACCATCCGGGAATATAATTTCCACTCGTTTTCTAGGTATTGCTTTTCCTTTAATGGTTTTCCCAAAACCTACACGCTTTAAGTCTACACTGTTTTTTGCTGTCATTTTTGCGATTTCATCAAACGTAAAGATAGAGAGTCCGTTCATTGTTTGGGTGAAGATTCCGCCTCGTGTCGTTCCTTTCGAGAAGTTTGAGGTTGCATATTGCATTTTCGCAACACTATCTGCTGGCAAACCTTCAAAGTATAAATCTAATGCATTTTGTGGATCGGCTTCCGGATCTACGATTACCTCTTTTGAACCAAGTTCTGATAACATATTTGCTACTGCATACATTGTGATTTTTTCTTCTGTTCCTTCTGCAATACATTTATCCGTAACAGCTAATATCATGGCATTGCACAAGCTCATAGCGCACTGTTGCCAAAAAGGATCTTTGACAGTTGGGTTGTAATACAAAGTGTGAGAAAGTGTTTTACATAGTGCTTGAGCTGTTGAATAATCTCCATCTTTATAAGCATCTTTTACAAGCTGCAATAAGTTATAACTCATAGAATCAAGTGGGTTTAACAAGTTCAAAACTTCAATGTGATACCCTCGTTCTTCCAGGGTATCTTTCGATGCCGTAAATAGTTCCCCTTTTGGTGTATTAATAATTAAAGAAGGCTGATGCTCCGCTCTGGAATAAACATCAATTGTAGGAAATACATAAGTTTCCCCTTTACCAGAGCGTGTTGTACCAATGATTAAATTATTTACCGGGCTATCATCAATAAATACCTTATCACCTAGTCGGGAGATAACAACACCGCCGCCACCTTTAAATGATTCCTCTCGATCTGGTACAGCTCGATACTGCTTTTTCAGCTCTTCAACTGTTGTAAAACGACTAGATCCTTTCTGATGATTATTTAAGTTTTTAAAGGAAGATTTTAGTTTGTACACCGTTCTTGCAATGGTTCCAATCACTACAAGGAAAACAAGCATGTAGTAAATCGGATGTTCTGCAATTGGCATCCGAAAAAGAAATCCTACCTCTATATGAAATGGTTTGGGATGTAATAAGTCACTAAATGTTGTTTCTATCAGCTCTAAAGATAAATTGAGTAAAAAATTTGCGATTAAAAATATTCCAACAAACAAAAAAGTACTCAATGGAATGAGTACTTTTTTTTCTGCTAACTTATATTTAATTGAAATTTCATCCTTGTACATGGGTAAGCGAATCCCCCTTTAAACTGTTACATCTGATTTTGACTCTTGGTTATTTAACTCTGTTGGCTTTTCTGGTTCTGTCGGTTTCTCTGGTTTTGTTGGTTTCTCCGGTTCTGTTGGTTTCTCTGGATTTGTTGGTTTGTCCGGTTCTGTTGGTTTTTCTGGTTCTGTTGGTTTCTCCGGTTCTGTTGGTTTTTCTGGTTCTGTCGGCTTCCCTGGATCTGTTGGTTTCTCTGGATCTGTTGGTTTCTCTGGATCTGTTGGTTTCTCTGGATCTGTCGGTTTCTCTGGATCTGTTGGTTTCTCTGGATCTGTTGGTTTCTCTGGTTCTGTCGGCTTCTCTGGATCTGTTGGTTTCTCTGGATCTGTTGGTTTCTCTGGATCTGTTGGTTTCTCTGGATCTGTTGGCTTCTCTGGATCTGTCGGCTTCTCTGGATCTGTTGGTTTCTCTGGATCTGTTGGTTTCTCTGGTTCTGTTGGTTTTTCTGGATCTGTTGGCTTCTCTGGATCTGTTGGTTTTTCTGGATCTGTTGGTTTTTCTGGATCTGTTGGTTTTTCCGGTTCTGTCGGTTTCTCTGGATTTGTTGGTTTCTCCGGCTCTATTGGTGGTTTTGGTTTTTCTATCCCTATATTTTCCGTATTACCATTCTCACCCTCCGGTGTAATTGGTGGGTTCACAATTGCATCTGGTTTCTTCTCTGGTGGAAGAATATCTCCTATACTCGCTACTGAAGAATCAATATTTTGATCGCCAAATGCAAAATGATCTCCATTCACGGTGACTTGTGGCTTATTATCTGTAATAGCTGCAATCACATTATCCTTTGCTGTATCTTGAATTGATTTATCTGTTGTTTCTTTATCAAAGAGTGCTAGAACACGAGAAGTGGTTTCATCCCCATTTTGAAGATTACTTACAATAGATTTTTCTTTAAAATTAATTTTTGATTTATCCAATTCTTCGAGTACATAAGCAACTTCATTATCTTTACGTTGAATTGCGTTTTCTGTAATTGCTTCAAAATCTTGTTTGTTCAGATCTTCTTTCTTTTCATCCGGCTTATTCTTATCCACCTTTTTTGTAATAGCTGGTTTACTTTTTGATGATTCCTTACTTCCAAACCAACTGCAACCTGTCGTACTTAATATCAATGAACCACCAAGAAAAACAATTCCCATTTTTTTGTACAAATTCTCATAATTTAATGGCATGTTATTTTTTCCCCCTTAGATGTTCTGTAGATCTTTATCAATTTTTTCAATCTTAGCTTTCTTTTCCTCTTCACTTATCGTAGATTGTTGAATATCTCGTTTCTCTAATTCTTTGACTTCTTTCATCAAGTTTTTATTTCCTTGCGTTTTGGCAAAAGAATAACAATCTTCATATTTTTTTAGATTTACAAAAGCTTCAACAATGAGTTTTTCACGTCTACCATCCATATTGACTTTCCCCTTAAGCTTGATTACCTCCTCATATTTCTTATTAAGCGCTGCCTTTTCAAAGTCGATTACATCATTTTTGACATCAATTTCATTGATTTTATTCATGTTGTCTATCCCAATAAAATAAGCAACCACACTTTCTGCAAATTTCGGCTCATATTGTAATGCCTTATTTGCCTTTCCATTTAATAAATAAGTAAATAAAACTGCCTTCTGACTATCTCTATCTAATTCTGTGTAATTGACTTTATCGAAGTATTTAACAGCTTCCCCATACTGTTGAATGGCTGCCTGTTGTAATCCTTTTACTACGTATTGTTCAGAACCAGCATTTGCACTCGAAACTGGCTCGGAAGAGAATAATTTAAAGGCAAATATGGCACCAGCTCCAATTAACACGACGCTTCCTATGACACTCGCAATAATTTTGAATCCTTTTCTATTTTCCTTTCCAGGCTTTACTTGTGTTTTCACTTCATCCGATGGACTATAAGAGGGTTCTTCCTTTCTTTCTGATAATTCTTCTTGATATTCATATTCTTCATGAAAAGGAGAATCATTGATTTCCCTTTCTAACGTTTCTAACAGCTCCTTTTTTTGTTCCTCTTGTTCTGGATCTAATTGCATCACATTCATTTTTTTAGAAATGTGATCAAAAATATGATCTGCATATCTCGAACCAAGTGATAAAGTACCGTTATAAATTTCATTAGAATGACCATCTAACAAATCGAAATCAATATGTTCTTGCCGCCCTGCTTCTCTATACACACGTTCTAATCTTTTAGTTAAGGTATAAGCCTCATGAAACGAATATTGCTTACCCGACTGAATTTCTGTTCCATTACTACTCTTAAAAATGACAAACATGGCTTCTCCTTTCTCACATTTACTTTAAATTCCATGAAAAAAGGCAACAAAAAAAGCCATACCCTTTGCATAGCTTCCTCATTGCCTTATTTATATTTATTCACTACTTCATCCAAAGAAATGGAAATAATATTTGACCAAATTTAACATTACTCGTTACGCTCTCTGATAAGTACATGCACCCCATTACGATAACGAGTCCGGCTGCCCCACCAATAAACCACCAAACACATTTATGTCTTCCTCGTTCACCACCCCAAATTAAGAGATAAGCGCCCCAACAAAATACAATAGCTGTACTAACCTGTGCTCCTCTTTGCATCCATGTAATAAATGAATTACCCGTATTAATTAGACCATCCATCGCATCACCTAACACTAACATTTGAGCTACTGTTTCCAACATTGACATATACATTCACTCCCTTTTCATTTTTAGATGCTTATACGTTACTAAGCTGACTTGTTTCATTCGGTTTGCTGTCTTCTTTTACTTCTGTTGATGTTGCTTTATAAGCTTGTAAAGCTTTCATTACTAAATCTTGATTTTCTTCCATACATTTCTGATGATGTAAATGAAGCCAATGGTTATAATCCTGACCATTGGCTTTTAATAGGTTTGCTACCATTTCTTTTTCTTTTTTTAATTCCTTCTGTGTAATCGCCACTGTATCACCACCTTTCAATGATTATGTGATTACTTCTGATATTGATCTTTACAATCTTGAACAAAATAGGTAACTTCTTTTTCAAGTTCGGACTCTTTAAACTTAGAAAAATCAATATCTTTTTTCAGTTTTCCTTTTTCATAATAAGCCAGAGAATCTCTTCGTTGTGATAATCCCCAATCGTGAGGATTACTTGAACCTGGAATGTCCTCACGATTTTCATTCAATCCTCTTACTTGAATCTTTTCCTTTTCAGCTATTTTCTTCACAAGAAAAATCCAATCATCACTATGTCTCATATTAGAGTTCAACATAATAAAACCTGTTCCATCCTCACTCATGAACTTTTTCATTTCTAACGGACTAAGATCCATTACTTCCCCTTTTCCAGAGCTAAAGACAAATGTTGAACCAATACCAATTGCAATTAATAGTCCAACAACAGCGGATATAATCCACCCTTTACGACTCATACATATCCCTCCCTTTGCTATTACCCTATTTTAATAAGCGATTTTCAAGTGTGGTGAGACACATTTATACTTCATCATCTGTCTTTATTTCAAAATATTTAAAGGAAAATAAGATCAAAAACAAAAATGTCATTTATGGCTGGAATGACGAACCCTGTATTGGCATGCATAAAGAGACTAACCCCGACTTAGTCTCTTTAGCCCAATACCGCACTACGTATTTTGGTGTGAACGTAGAACCTTATGTATCTACTGTTGGTGTTGTTCACCGCTTCTTTAGAATGTCAAAATGGGATATTCCTCACGATTACTGGCACATACAGATCTTTGATACATTACATTTCCCAATAGTCACAGATAAGTTTTACGATCTCACTCATCCAACGATAATCGTATACCTAACCCCTCTAGTGACCGTTTCAAGGGAGGCACGCTAAATAGATCTTACTTTGTCAAAGAGCAAGTTACTTTGCGCCATGTTCTCAGCACACTTCAAAATCGCTTTTTTTATTTACACTTTTGTTTTACAGCTACTAATTCAGCTTGTTTATGTTTTCGTTTTGCAATTAAGTTTTGATGTTCGTCTCTGACAGAGCGCACTTGATAATAAATTTGAGCTACTTTTTCGATGCTTCCTGTAGTACTTTCAATTGCAATGGTGCCTTTCAGTTCGTATGTTTTTCCATCAAAAGTTTTAACACTATGAGCCTGTGATGCGGCAATATCATAAAATGTGAGTCTTTGTTCTTTTCCCATATGAACGCCTCCTATTTTTGATAAAGAAGGGAGAAAAATGCTTCTCACTTGTCTAGTTTTCTAACCATCTAGATAGGATGAAATAGTGAACGAGTGCTTGATATCATGCTAGGATTGTTGTGTTATACGAGCTTATGATGCGTTGTGCGGCCTCTTTTCCGTATATGTGCTGTAATGCGGATTGAGATTCAACTACGATTGAATGATGAATGTGGTATGTTGCGCTTTCTTTTAAAAACTGCTCCATATGAGGGATTGGGTACAAATCATATTGATGAAATACCAGGTGAATCGGTCTTATATTCTTGCATTCTGTTAGATACTGAAGAAAACTTGATAATGCTTCTCCTCTACCTTGATACGTACTTGTTTCCGTTTCTACACTGATATACACAACGGATTTTTGTTTTAGATCCATTTGTAGCGTTTCATAACCAGTTAATAAATCATGTTTGATTATTTGATACCCTTGTTCTCGTTTTTCATGATGTGTATCTTCATAAAAGATTCCTTTTGGATCAAAAATGAAAATAAAATCATTGGTTGTTTCTTTTACACCTTCTATGACCAATTTATAAGCCCAAAAACGAGCTTTTATCACACCTGCAACCTTTTCCCCTTCATTCAGTTCTTTCAACGCTCTAATCACCTTTGTATACTTCTTAGCTACGCCTAACATGCTTTGCACTCCTTCCTATCTCATTTTCCGCTTATGACTAGTATTGAAACCAAAAATACCCTCTCTGTTTCTCTATTTTCTCATGTTGTTCTTTCTGTTCATCTAAAATTCGTAAAAGTGTAATGATTGTACCTTGCCTTATTTCTTTTGCTGACAAAGCTAAAACTCTAAACATTTGATAGGCCGGATGATCTTTCTTCAATAACTCACTTAACTTAAAAAGATAGTTATCTTTTTCTTTTGCTTTTTGTACAAATTCCCTAACCTTTTCTAAATCTAAATAGTACAAATCTCCATGCCGTCGATTTAAATACAAGATACTTCCTGCCAATAAATTTGTAGCGGATTCTATCCAGAAATCATACCGTTCTTTCAGCTTAATTACAGTTTGAGAGATGGAAATAGCTTGCATTAATTCTTTAGAAAGCCAATCACTTTTACGATGATTCGTTCCTTTTCCGGGTTTCCCTAAAACTAATAGATTTTTTTCCGTTTCATATATACTCTTTATATCCAATGGGTTAATAGGGCTTTGTTTAACATTACCGATGTAGATTCCTGACATTTCATCTCCCTCTCGTTTTTTTATATCTTGCTCCCTATCAAAAAACAACTGTCCAAATGGGAATTACGAGTATACATGCATTCCGAAATCCAATAGCAAAGCCTAGCGGATTTTCATCTATTTCACTAAAATGAGCTTCATATTCTTTCATTTTTCCTTGTCTCAATTTGTAATTACTCCTTTCACAATTGAGCTTTCTTACGGTTTCTTACTGAAAATGCGGCTCCAATTAAGCCAAGTACGACACATGCAAGACCGATCCATTTTATGTATGGATTTTCGGAGTTTCGGCTTTACTGCCTGTTGTCGGAAGATAAGTTTCGATTTTCTTTGGTGTTTGTTTTAGCTGTGGTTTCTCTAGTTGTGGTATGACAGGAGTTTCGGTTACTTTTCGTTATTCCAGTACCTGTGGTTGGTCCGATTGATGTGATATGGGATTCTTTTGATTCTTCACTATATAGATAATAATTTGATCAGCCTCTTTAATTTCAAAAGAAAAAGTTTCTTTGTTAAGTAATTATCCATCCGATGCAAATGTTTTTCGTATGTTTACCGGAATAATATGATTAATCTGAAATTTCAGATTTAAAAACTTAAAAAATAGTAATAAAATTGTACCTTTTCTACATGATTCATTTACAATATAAATGTATGATTTTTTTTATGAAAATCGCTTATTCCAAATTTGCTCGATAATATGTTGCAAAAAAGAGGTTTTCGATAGGTACTCCCAAAAAATTTGCAATACTTTTTGCCCGACTGGTAATTAGGCCTTTTCTCCCTGATTCAACATCATACAAAGTACTAGAGGGGATTTTTGAACCTTTTGAAACCTCATTAATTGTATAGCCCTTTGATTCACGAATTTCTCTTAGAACTGTCAAATGTCTCGCCTCCTTATTTACAGTTTATTAGTCTATTAGCCCAAAGTCAACACTTAAAGTTCTTATTTTTAACACTTTTAGTACACGATTAGCTAGATATTCATTTTAAAACCTACTTGCTTAATATTGGAGTGATGAATTATATGAAGATTGAAGAAAACGTATTAGGAAAAAACATAAAAAAATTAAGGGCTTTAAAAGGAGTAAGTCGAAAAGAAATGGGGAAAGATCTTAAAACTACGTATAGAACTGTTTCTAGTTGGGAAACAGGAGAAAAGAAGCCACGCTTAAACAAACTAGAAGAAATCGCAAATTATTTTAACGTTAATACAGCTTCTTTATTAAAAAACGAAATCCCTGATAAAGAATTATTAAATACTATAAAGGGTGAAGACCCTGTTGAACGCCTAGCCCGACTACTTTATGACAAGTACATGAGTGTCCCAGATAAACATAAGCCTAGAATCGAAGAAGAATTACTAAAATATGCAAACAAACTAACGATGCAAATTGATGAAGAGGAATAAGAGAGTCATTGTTTTTAAGACTCTTTTATTCCTCTTTACAGCTATATTCTGAACATAATTCAATAATTTCACCAAAAGTTTGTAGATCCATCTCTTTTACAATTTCTATAAGCTCATTTATACTTAATTTCATTTCTATCCCTCCATTTATAGATTGTGAATCTAGACACATATATTTCGCAATTTCTTATTTAAAAAGTTATGAAACGTTTTATAAAAGCACAAAAGACATCGTTTAAACGATGTCTTTTGTAAATAAAGCAGATTTAGAATTAGCCACCACCACCAGGATCGACCATTCTATACATTATAGATTTATTAACTGTAACTTTATTAGATTCATAAGATTCAAATAAACTAGGAGAGCTTTCACCAGAGTCGACTTTCATATAAGAAACAGATTGATTATCAATATTTTTATATTTAAAATCATGTTGATTAGATATCATTTTACCTGATAAACTACTTACTATTGTTATCAAAAACAAGGTAACTATTATCAATCCAGATAACTTTTTCATTCTATTCTTTCCTTTCTGTAAAAATCACATTACTTTTTCTATATATTTATCATATATTCCTTCTGCAAACTTTACATACAAAAAATCATTATTTGACTTAAACATATTAATAGATTTCTTTACCAATGCTAAATCACTCTTAGCCATCCCCATATAGCATGTCTGCATTGGTGATAAATACCCTTTTTTCATTTCAATATTTTCCAGTATATTTATAGCTTCATTCTTTTTCCCTTCCTTGATTAAAAAAAGGGCATGCTCAGCTGGATGAAGTCTATTAAATTCTATTTTATCTATATCTTTCCACCAAACAATTCTTATAAAATTAATATCATTCAATGCTATCGTAAATTTTAAACTCTCTTTCGCTCCACACAATATATTTATAGCTTCTAAAAAGAAATTTAAGGACTTTTTATAATCAGAAAACATGTAATTTTCTCCGCACCTAATATTCAAAAACGCTTCCATGACCGGAAAAAATTTCAGATCTTTATATGTTTTTAAATATATATTGTGTTCTTCAAAATCCTGACACATATCTGTTCTTAAAAGTGAATAACTCCATAGTTCTTTGACCCAAAAATAATATAAATTCTTTAAGTAACTATTAGTCACTAATTCTATATTATTTTCAATTCTAACTTTATACCCTTCCATTAATCCAAAGTCACCTAAATCACATAAAATTAGCATACTAAGGAGATCACAAAAAATTTCTATATCATAATTCTTTTTATTAGATATCGTTCTCGCTTTCTCAATATCTAAATATATATCTTTGACATCTTCACCGTCTAAACGGGCATTATATAGATTAAAAACTCGTTCCAATCGTTTCATTTCTATATCGTCACTTTTCTTACAAAGTTGAGAAATAAATTTCATTAATTTTAAGTAATCATTTAAATGGGCAATTGCAAATGCAACTTTTACATTTATATTCATTCTATCTTTTAATGTACTTAAGTAATTAATAATCATTTGTTCTTGCTTATCCTTGTCATTTTCAAAAACAACATATACAAGTTTTGAAAAGGTGTATACTGATAATGCATTATTCTTGTTAAGATAATTTGAAATAGTTGATTTAGCGACACCAACTTCTTTTGCAAGATCTGTGTATGTCATGTTTCTAAATGATATGTAATCATCAATTACTTTATTTAGATTTCCCATGTATTTTCACCTCTTTTTCAGCGGTATGTAATCAAACTTGTAAAATATTCTGAAATTTATATATTTAAGGTGATTATACCATAGCTAAACACTTTCTATTTTTCTCATTTATTAAAAGAATATTCTGTTATTTTTAAATAAAAAATAGTTAGTTCATCTAAATTTTTGTCTTTACTATTAAAATATGAACTTAGAGTGTTGATATTATTCAAACGGAATTGTAAAATATAATTAACTTGTCAACATACGTTAGTTTTTATAAACAAAAAAATAAAACCCCACCGTTCAGTTTTTAATTGGTTTCTAGTTTGGCGACCGGAACCAATTAAAAACTCTAAGAGATAGAGTTTTATCCACATTACAAATGTATGTGTTTTTCTTTACATACTTGATATAAAAATTATATCATATGGTACATATAATGTGAATATAAAACCTCTGTTTTCCTGTTTATTTGTGGTGGGAAATTTAGGAGGTTTTTTCTGTGTTATTACACAACTTTTTGCTCAGTCGAGCAAAAGTGGAACTAAGTCCCCACATCAAACACTTATCTAAAAAAACTGGAGCTATTAATCAATCAATTAAGAAAGTTATTACTTACATTGATAGTATAGTCCTAGAATATGAAGGTGTCACTACAAAGGATTACCTCACCAAACGTAAGTATGAAGCTTTAGAAACAGTTTTATCATATCTAGTACAAGAAGGGTATTCTCAGGTAAAGCAAGATTATATCAGCAAAAAATCGGGTATTTCAAAGCCCCTTATTAACTATGTGTTAAATTGGCTGCAAGATTTGGATATATGCCAGCAGATTAAAGTAAGGCGGCATGGTAGGATTGCCCCTTCCATTTACATTTTAACCATACATAATAATTATTTGAAAATTATTGAATACTTTAAGGTAAAATGGGCTTTAACAATTGATGTCTGCTCTACTTTTATTAGCTTTTTAAAAAACAAGTACATTAAGAAGCGTGTTGTATCTAATTATAAAGATATAAAGAAAAATATAAAAGCTTCATCTTCTATAGATCTTTTCAGCATAGAAAAGCAAGTCAAACCAAATTCAAATATTGAATCAAAAGAAGATAATAACAGATTACATGACCTAAACGATTACTTAAGTGATGATCAGAAAAAAGCATATTATTACATTTTGAGTCAAGAATTAACATACCTTTCCGAAAATGATGCGTACATAATTGCTTTAAGACTGCCACCTGATATCGATCGCTACACAAGATGGGATATTGAAGAATGTGTGCAATGGTTTCAGTTTAATACAGCTGAAATCAGCAATCCTGCGCATTTCATAAAGATGTTTAATCAAAAATCTAAACAGAATCAAGAACGTAGAAAACGTCATACCCAAAAAACAAACTCGTTTTTGAGTGCAAATAATAATCGTATGTTTGTTTTCTATAATTTTTTAGAAGAAAACAGAACAGATAAATTTTAAAAAATCCAATGACAAATAGCCTTGCTCAAAATAATCATATACAGCAAGGTTATTTGTCATGTCCTCTTATAGTTTTCTAGAATCTTAGTATTTTTCAACACAAAAATCTTCAATAGCCGTGCTTGTTTTCTGTGAACTGTTATCAGTCTCCGGGTAACTCTACTATAGAAATTACATTTAATAGATACTGAATATTCATTCATTTACCAATGGATTAACTTTGAAATTTACTAAGCTTAAATCTTCAATAGCTTGCTGTAGTAAGTATGAAAGATCAAAAATTAATTCTAATGTTTTTATTTTTTTTAATTTCTAAAACAAGATTTATTAAATATAGTATTCTATATTTTTTGTCATTTCTTTAGAGAGCTTGGCATATTTTCAATATACAAAGGGAATCTTGTAAACTTCAAATAGTTTCCATAATTTGTATACTTTAATTTTGGATGGTTCTGATACAAAATTAAAGTATACAAACATAGAGTAGAAATTTTTTCTACATTTCTAGCTTATGAAGCTAAACAAAACACTTTATTCATAAAGTGTTTTTGATCTTAGATAGACTTGTTCGACAAAATAAGTTTTCTTTTTACTCTAATATAGGTTTTATCGACTCCTCATGAGTTGTTTGTTCATTTAAGATGATATTGTATTGTCTCTTCTAATTAAGGTCTATATGGATAAACTCAGCGTATAATTGTTGTCTGAGCAATTAATACATCTCTTCCCTTTAGTTCATACTGATAATGTTTCTATTTGAATTAATTTTCCTTTTCATACTGATTACACATCTTTTCTAAAATAATACCCTCAGTATTTTCAAGTATTTAAATTTATTTTTTACTTAGTGAAAGATTATTACCTTTTAGATAATTAAGAGATGCACATTTTTCGGATATTACGTTAAAACCTAATATAATATATATCTTTTATATAAAAAGAATATAAAGATAAAACTATTATACTTATGAAAAATGGCCTACAAACTCAGTAATAACAGTGTCTGCAAAGTTATAGAACCATAAAAAATCGAAAAAAACACTTATTGGAAATGTATTTATTGCGTTTTACGTCGCTCTAAATATACAAAATATCATAAAGTTGAATTACTTAACCTACATATAATCAGCATCATTTTGATGCGTAAAAGTGTATATAAGATTAATGGTAGTCTAGCTTAAATTAATAACATGATTTCCACATACGCTATAAAATAACCCACATTTTATTAACATTTAGAAGTAAGTTATAGACATAATTCAGTAAATCAACATTATTAACAAAAAACATTCTGATTTTAAGTAGCTTTATATATAAAACGTTTATAAATAAAGCTTTGAGCTATTTTATTGTACACATTTGGGCAATATTATTAAGATATCCACTGAATTAATATATATATTTACGATTTTTAGTAGATTAAATGCCAGTAAGAGAACGAATGTTCAGAAAAAAGTAAAGTGAAATTGTGAATTACTGATTATATTTTAGGAATTTTGTATAGAAGTGTATAAAAAAAGAGAGGTATTCTAACTCAAATTTAAGAATCTCTCTCTTTTTTGTTTGGATAGTACGAATATAATTTCTAATTTCAGCACGAATAGCCCTCCTTCTTTGATTTTTCAAAAAAGGAGAGCATGTAATTTTACATTGCAGGAAGCAGTTGATCTACCGTGCATGGTGTTTCACTATTTTTACGGTAATAAGCTTCTAAGGAATGAAGAAAATCGATTAAATTAAAGTCTTTAGGAACTTCAATTACGCGGATTTTTTCCTTAGGCACTCTATCTATTTTTTCAATGAACAGTTCGCGAATATCACTTGGAATATGATGTTCTTTATGGCCATGAGATTTTAATAATTCACGAATTTTAATTTCTAATGCAATATATGCGTTAACATTTACTCCTTGCTCAAAAGCATACTTCCTAAATAGTGTTTCTTCTTGATACTGCATATAATTACGATGGTATGCTTCTTCAGTCACAGGAACCGCATATGTAGAATGAAGAAGGTCATGTGCTTTACAGAATAACTTCTTAACATGTTGCAATGAATATATAGCAAAGTGAGTACCAAATTTAAATAACGCATCTTCTTGTTTTTCTCTCGGTACATTATGTGTAATCAGAGAATAAATACCTGTTTTAGCAGCCGTATCTAATACGCGATATTGAGAAGACTGCTTTAATAATTTGCTTAGTGTATAAACAAGATTTTTAGGGAAACCCTCTTGTCTATCAATCATTTCGCGTAATCCACGAATTACTTGGCGGATTTGACGATGACAGGAATGTTTTAAGACATTTATAAATTGGTTTATATCTTTTGTAAATTCTGCAATATTCATTTCAACTAACGCTTCTTCAATGAACTTAGCTTTACGTTTATATGTAAGTCTTGGTGTAAATGGATCGCGATACTCTTCCCCTACTTCCTTATTACACAGGAAATCAGGGTGTACAGATAAATGCAGTGTTGTATACTGCTTTTTATTCTTTTTCCCTTTTTCTAATTTGCAAATTTTAAACAAAGAAGATCCAGTAGCAGTTGATTTAGTTGTTAATTCAGCCATTACAGAACGTATCTGATGTGGGTATTTCTTATGTAAGAAGCGATACATACCGCCCAAATGAGTCTGTTGTCCTTGTTCATCAAATTTGTTTAGTGAACGTTTCAGAGTAGTTTCTCGTTTTTGCTGCATTGCGATATCAATAAATAGCTTTTTAGCAGCAATGGATAAATCGAAGAACTCTTTTGTAAATACAATTGGGCTGATAAACGTGTAAGGATTCGCTTTATTTGTTTCCTTGTTCATAAAATCAGTTAATGTAATTTTATATTTACCACTGTATTCATTCTCAATTTCAATGATGTTGTGTAAGCTAAGCTTTTTCAACGCAACATAGAATTGTGAATGATGAATATGTGCAAATGCTTCTTTATAGTTTTTGTAGTCCTCCCAAAGCATGTGAATGGAAACATGAGAAAGTTCACCATAGGTATTACATTTTTTATGTAGAAATAGAAATACTTCTAGATCTGCATTAGTAATACCATATAGCTTATGCTTTCTACCATTTGCTTTAGTGAAGAGATTTTTCATTTGAAGTGAAAAAGATGGTTTGGCTTTTTCAACAAACCCTTCTTCATCTGCAATTCGTTCCTCGTAAGACATTGAATTTACGATATCTTCTAGATATGTATCTTTAAAGCTATAGTATTTGCCTTCTAAAGCTTCCACTAATTTTTGCCATGCTTTAATTGTTACTAATACTGGAGTTGTTGTTTCACCATTTAAACTACGTTTGTTCTTTATAACGAAAGGTTTAGCCATCTTTTTCACCTCCTCTTATTATGAGTTTCAGTTTTTACCTAAATAGGATATAAAAATTCAATTTTGATTATATCAAATCGAATCTTGGTGAAATGTGTCTCTTTAAGAGGAAAATCAAAAATGTGAAACGCAACCTCAGCCTTAGAGGCACAAGGGATTCAACGTTTCACAAAAAAAAACTTTTGGCCACCATAAAGCTATAAGGTATTTTGAATATGAAACGTATCTGAAATTAATGAAACAGCACCTAAACCTTGATATGATAGGTTTTTTAGTAATTTTGTCTAAAAGTTGTTGCCATCATATAGCTATAACGTTTCATATTTTGAAATGACTAAATAATGTGTAGAATTCATTCATAAATGTTGTGGTATAGCGTTTTCATGTTAATTTACGTCAAGGGACTATTGCCATCATATAGCTATATACGTTTCATGTTTTTTTTAGATTGTTGCCATCATAAAGCTATGGCGTTTCAAGTTTGAGATCAATGTTTCATTGCGCTTGAAATGTACCTAAACCCTTGTTACATATGGATTCATAGGTTTTTTTTAAAAAAAGTTGTTGCCATCATATAGCTATAGCATTTCATTGGGATTTTTTAGTTTTTTTAAAGAATGGCTTTATATCAATGTTTAGCACTAATTTAAATAAAAAATATTTTTTTTTATATGAACAGATTTTAGTGCGTTTATGTTTCAGATTTAAAGAGTTGTTGCCACCATATAGCTATAACGTTTCAAGTTTTTAATAGTAACTGCCACAATGTAGCTATGATGTTTCATAAAAGTAAAGGTATTCGTGCCGATATATGGAATAACGTTAATTCTTGTTAAATGAAATCCAAAAATTCATTGGTATTTCTTGTTCAGAATATACTTGCCATCATAAAGCTAAACCGTTTCAAGTCTTCAATAGTACTTGCCACAATGTAGCTAAGGGGTTTCATAAAAGAGAGGTATTCGTGCTGATATATGGAATAACGTTAATTCTTGTTAAATGAAATCCAAAAATTCATTGGTATTTCTTGTTCAGAATATACTTGCCATCATAAAGCTAAACCGTTTCAAGTCTTCAATAGTACTTGCCACAATGTAGCTAAGGGGTTTCATAAAAGAGAGGTATTCGTGCTGATATATGGAATAACGTTAATTCTTGTTAAATGAAATCCAAAAATTCATTGGTATTTCTTGTTCAGAATATACTTGCCATCATAAAGCTAAACCGTTTCAAGTTTTCAATAGTAACTGCCACAATGCAGCTATAATGTTTCATAAAAGTAGAGGTATCTGTGTCGAAGTATGAAATAACGTTAATGCTTGTGAAGTGGAAATCAACAGTTTATCGGTATTTTTTGTTTCGAATATACTTGCCACTATAAAGCTAAAACGTTTCAAGTTCTAAGGAGTACTTGCCACAATGTAGCTATGACGTTTCATGAAAGTAAGGGTATTTGTATCATTGTATAGAATGATACAAATAATTTTTTAGATGAAACCAGCAAATCATCGATGTTTATTGGTAAGAAAGTAATTGTTATCATAACGCTATAATGTTTTATTTCATTTGTAAGAAAAGGGACAATTACGTTTCACTTTAAAAGTATGATTTACACTATTTAATACCAAATGGGTTTCCCGCATGGAGATTGTAGTGTAAAGTAGTAATTTTACAAATAAGTACAGTCTTATATAATACAAGTACAAGAATGTTTACTTGATAGGACAAATACTGTTCGATAAATCATTTCTCGATATAGATTATTCTGATAACGTTTCAACTTATATGCTTTGTTGCCACCATATAGCTATAACGTCTCAAGTTCTATAATTTATATTTCTAATTGGTAGGAATTTAGTAAGGAGGTTTTTGAATATGGAGAAAGTATTAGTGTTGTTTAGCGATGCCCTTTTACTTGCTGCGCCAATGTATGAAAAGAACACGCAGCTATGGGAAAAGTGGAATAGATATTATGAGGAAGTACAGGGAAATCATGACAAAGTAGTAACCTCAGCTAATATATCCCCTTCATTTTCAGCTCTTGTCTCTTGGTTAGGCCAGAAACAAGAACAAGGGATTTCATTATTGCATATATACGCAAATCTAGATAAATATAAAATTGAGATTCGAAATGTACTCGATAAAATAATAGAGCAAGAATTTGGAGGTACGTCTGAAGAAGTTGAAACGGCCATAATATCTAATACAACCGATGAAAAGTTAAAAGAGCATTCAATTGATCTACAAGAGGACTACTATCCTGTAAGTAATGATGCGGTATATTATCAACTACGAGATGGTATAGCCAAGAATCACTTTGAAGAAGATGAAGTAGGAGCAGTATCTGTTTTACCATTAGAAACTAAAAATACAAGCGGAGTTGCTCAGCTATCGTCACATAAGGATGAAGATTTAAGGCTAGTAAATACTAATGAAGCAGAAAGATGGTCAATACTAGTCGATGGTGTTATTAGTAATATGGATGATCTTACCGCAGACTGTTTAGATACAATTACAATACAGTGGTTGAATCAAGCGAAATCTCAAGATGATTTTATTGATTTCAGCTATGAAAATGTACTAGATATGTGTAATATACCAAAAGCATCAGCAAACGGTATTGAGTATTATCGCGCAGAAGATAAAATAAAAATTGCACAGCGTATAGCTGCCTTGGCAAGTATCTTTATTTATTTAAATGATGATAATGAGGTCGTAGTTTTAAATGATCGTGCAGAAACTGGTGAGCAATTTGAAATGAAGCGCGAAATAATTAAAAGACTTTTCGTTTTAGATTCTGTAGTTCTTTGGAGAGATAAAAATACCAATGATTACGTAGGTATTGAATCTTGTAGAATAAAGCCGGGTAGCTTTTTGTCAATGTATTTATACGGATCTAGTAGCACAACAGCGTTATTATCTAAAAAAGCATTGGAGTATAATAGTTATCGACACAAATTCCATAAGCGACTAATTCGCTATTTATCTTGGCAGTGGAGAATTCGACAACAGTACAGTAATTTAAAAAGACCATATTCAATTGGTGGAGAAAAAGGATTACTGTCTGTTATGGGGATTAATATAGCTAAGGGGCGCCCGCACCGTATTCGTGAGCAATTAGAAAATGTATTAATAGATTTAGAAAAAGAAAAAGTTATTTCACATTGGGAGTACGCTGAGGAAATTGATGAATCAAGAATTGGAGAACGGAACTGGTTTGAAAATTATTACTCAAAATTAGGAATCATCATTTTACCACCAAAAGAGTTAATGGATAATATCGGGAGTTTGGCAAAGAAAAAGGTAACTGATACTCCGGATAAGCAAGAAAATAATTTGATTACAAATACGATAACTCATAGTACAGTAAGTACTGAGGAGCTAATTAGAGAGAAGATTATGCAGCAACATATGCATCAAAATAGAACAATGCGCGAAATAGCAGATGAGTTAGGCTTATCCCCTGCCACACTATCGAGATTCTGTAATAAGAAAATGAAACGCATCTCAAACAGTGTTAATGATAAATTAACCAAATGGTATGAAAGACAAATGATAATCGAGTCTATGTAAGTAAAAAAGAGGAAACCACTTTGAAAATGGTTTCCTCTTTTTTACTTAATTTTAATGTAGCTTTGAATTAAAATCTGGCTGAAAATAGTTTGTAAATTCTTATTTTATAACACATAGAACGAATCCATTTCGAAAAAGTACTGATCAAAATGGACTCCTCTACAACATATTAAAATTTCTTCACTTTCTGATGTATCCTGAGCAACTTTTCATTTTTTCAGCAATCCCCCTCGTCCTCTTTCTTGTCAGGATAAACATCAAGTCCAATTTCTTGAACAGAACTAATCGTAATTTGATGTATCTATTGCTTTGTTAAGTTGATAGCTGTATTACAGTAATATGTATAATTCAATTAGTAAATCTATACTCAAATAAAAATATAATAAATTTAGTTGTATTTATTAATATTATGACTCCACATGTTAATTATAAAGATGTTGTACATATGAGATTAACATGTGAATGTGTAGAACCTAACACTAGAGATAATGAATTTGCAAGTATGTGAGTTAATAACAGAGAAGTGAACTTATAACACGACATTGACAGATCTTCTTTATCAATAGATATAAATGGTAGAAAAGATGTTAATAAATAAAAATGAATAGGAAGATCTCTTTATTAAACTAGTAAGTTCATATCAAACCATTTGATATGAAAAGAGCAATGCTTTTTTATATTATATACACCCTTTGCATGCACAGCTTATATATAAACCTTGCATATAAGCTGTGCAGGAAGAAAATGCGTTAAATATGTTAATATGAAATTGATATAGGAACTACAAACCTTTGTTTTTGAAGGTTTATATATACAGCTTATAAATAGGGTTTATAAATAAAGCGTATGGATACTTTGTGAAGTTTTTTAACTTGGAATGTTTGTAATTTGATATTTTTTATAAAGGATTATTCAAAAGAATGTCAAATTAAATAATGAATTTATAGTTTTATAGACGGTATTGTTAATTACATGAAACCTATAATTGACATATACAACATACATCGTACATATACGTCGTATCAATTTGTGTTTATATATCAACATTTCAACCTACTTTAATACTTACACGCTTTATATGTAAGTTCTATATATAATGACTTGATATACGCTTTATAATAATGTAATATATTCGTAGGAATAATTAACCAATGTTTTAAGGGGGAGGCAACTTGAACGAGGTATTGAGCGAAAAGTATAAAGTAATTAAATTTCCTGACGAAGTTGTGAACATGTTTGCAGACATTCTTGAAGAAGACGAAATACTTTATAATGTATTTCATTACATAGGATCTGAGGTAAATAAACAATACCAAGAGACAAAATATATGAGAGGCATCTCAATAAATGAAATAGTAGGTAATGTTGTAATTGATAGGAGAGTTAAGAAATTAAAGGGAAAATCGTACTCATTAGAGGTTGAACGAACCAATATATCAAGAAGATCAGCTGAAGTAAGTGTTAGTACATTATCTTCAATGTCATTAATAACTGAAAAGATTATGCATCCTTATAAATTTTTAATCTCAACAATTAGAGGACAGCAGTTGTTAATTGAACTAGGAAGACGTAAACAAACCAATAGATAAGAAAAAGGAGAGATAAAATAATGGCGAAGAACTTTCTGAAAAACGAAGTAGCAGTAAAAATGACAATGGTTGGTTTTGGTCAGGCTGGAACTAGAATGGTAGATAAATTTGCTGAATATAAGCATACGGATGGAACATCTGTGTACAACTGCCTTGCCCTAAATAGTAACGATGGTGATTTAGCCGAATTAAAAAATGTGCCTACAAGTAACCAAGTATCACTAAAATTAGGCGGACTAGGGAAGAATCCAGAACGTGCTGTAAAAGTACTAGAATCAAATGATGAAGCGAAAGAAAAGTTAAAAGAATTCATCACAGAGCGTGTAAGACCAACAGATGAATTGGTTCTATTTTTTGCTGGCTTAGGCGGTGGAACAGGTACTTCTACAATCATTAAAGCAATTGAAGAATTTTCATCTTTTCATAATAAACCGATTATTGGCCAAGAACTAAAGAAAATAGCACAACAAGTCCCTAGAGAAGAATTATTGGCTAATCAGCAAAAGTACGCGAGAATTGCTTTTAATAATGCAATTGAACGTAAAGATTTTATTAAAATGGGTATTGTTGTGACACTTCCTGTAAGAGCTGATGGTCCTGATGTACTAAGACAAGTAAATAAATTCTCTCAAGAGATTTGGAAGTTAGCAAATGACCCAGCAAAAGGTGTTGCATTCGTTGTTTTCGCAGATAACCAACATTTCTATGATGAATTTAAGGGATTAAACGAAAATGAGAAAAGAGGTATTGCTAATTCACGAGACTATGCAAATCAGCGCATTGGTGAAATCATCCATGAATTAAATACAGCTTCTAATGGCGCAGGAACATCTGTTATTTTAGATTCTCAGGACTTTAAACGTATTTTATTAGAGAAAACTGGTTGTCTAGTTATTAATAAAATTTCCCGCAATATGAATCAAATTGAAAATAGTAAAGAAATAGTAGACATGTTCACAGAATCGTTGAAAGGAAGCTCTTTCCACCATCCTATAGAATTAGTGAAAAAGAACGATGATGGTGAGTTGGAGGCCTCTAAGGTGCATCATTTTGGAATGCTTGCAATTCTAGACGAACAAAAGAATATTGATGATTCATTTATGGATGATGCAAAAGTAGAAGTTACAAATACATTACCAATTAACGGTACGGTATTTAATGGGTATTTAATTAGTAAAAATGATTTTATGGGCAGTGTGTATACGTTCTATAAAACTGATGCATTACCGTCTCGTTTGTCTAAAGGTTTAGTTGAAGAATTCAATGAATTTAAAGAGAAGCAAAATCAAATTCAGTTTAAAAAATCTCAAATTAATACAATTGAAATGCAAGATCAAGACGATGATTTCAGTATTAATTTCGGTGATTACATCGATATGGGAACTAGTAATGAGGAACCATCAGCAGATGCTGAGAATGATGAAGAATTAGCTGCATTTATGGATCCAGACAAAATGTTTGGTACATCAAAATAATAAAAAAGAGGCCTGGGAATATAATCTGTACCCTTTGTAAAGGACATTTTTAAAAAAGTTAGGCAACATCAAGAAGATGATTTCTGTATCCAACAGGAGTCATCTTTTTTAAATTCCATTGATATCTATAGTGATTATAGTACGTCATATATTTCTTAATCTCTTGTTTCAACTCAGTAAAAGACTCGCAAGGTTTTATATGTGCTTCATCTTTCAGATGACCAAAAAATGATTCTTGTGGAGCGTTATCCCAACAGTTCCCTCTTCTTGACATAGATTGTCCGAGCTTTAGCTTTTTGACTAATTTTTGGTAGGTAGGGCTTGTGTAGTGGGCTCCTTGATCTGAATGAATATATGCACCTTCAGTCAATCGAATCCTCTTATTCCGTTTTAGTTTATGAAGAGTTGTTGTTACGAGGTCTAATGTCATCTGTTCTGAAACATGGTAAGCTAAAATTTCATTGGTTGAGCCATCTAAAATTGTAGATAAATAAGCTCTTTTATTCTTACCGTAAACTAAATAAGTGATATCTGTAAGAAGCGTTTTTCCTGGGGTGTTTTGTTTAAATTCTCGATTTAATTGATTCGGCACTACTCGATGTTCTTTTGAAGCTTTCAGCATTCTTTTATAAGGATTTGCTTTCCGAATCGGACAGATAATCTCATATTTTTTCATGATTCTACGGATACGCTTTAAATTGTAGACAACTTGAAAATGACCCACCAATGTCATTTTTATTTGACGAGCCCCTTTCTTTCGATTTCTAAATCGAAGTGCTTTTAATATGATTTTTTTCACGATTTCATCTTGATTGTTCTTTTGTTTCCGTTGTTCTTGAGATGAAATGGAAAAATAATTATAGTATCCCGAACGGGATACACCAGCTACTTTACACAAATAACTCACCATATTTCTTAAGTTATATTTTATGATGACAGAACGAATCAGGATATATTTCTGACTAGGTGATAACGTTATTTCCTTCTCATCCTCCCTTCCATAAGTTTTATTTTTTAACAATTCATTTTCTGCCTTTAGTAAGTTCCGTTCGGCTTCTAAACGAGCATACTTCTCTTCTAACGTAAGCTCTCTCTCAAGAGTTCTTCCCGCGTTTTGGGTGCGTGTATCTCGCAAACCAAATACACCATTTTTTCTGTAAGCAGCACGCCACCTACTTCCTGATGACATAATTCGTTTCATTCCAATCATATCTATATCAAAACCACATTCTTCAAAAATATTTCGAGGTAGTTTTCCTTTCTCATTTTCCTCAATAAAAATACGCTTAAATTCATCTGTATAAGTGATACCTTTCTGACTTACAGATTTTATGTAGGGGTTATTTGATAGAATTTGAATGTCTCTTTCTGTAAATAGCTTTTTTGTCATTTTGAACTTTCTCCGATCCCAATTTTCTCTCATTATACAAGAAATACCCTATAGAATAGACTTTTTTTCAGTGTCTATTCTATAGGGTACATTTTAATATCCCGGGCCTCTTTTTTATTCTGATGTCATAATAGATTTCATATACTCTATCATGTTTTCGTTTAAATAATTCTCTATAAAAAGATGTTTTTTTGCTAAATCTTCCTCTTTTTTAAACCAACCAACTTTTTTCACACGCTCTTCCTCAGGCTTTTCATTCCAGAGTTTTTCAGCTTGTCTTCTTAACTCTTTACGAGCTCTATGTTCAATTATTATGTTATCAAGTCTTTCTTGTCTTTGACGTTCTTTCATAGCAATTGGATCTTCAGGTTGAGGCAATGCTTTTAATACATTTTCAAATTTCTCTTGGAATTGTATTTCGATGTTTTGTAAATGTGCTTGAACTTTTTGTTCCACCAATTTTTCAATTGTCTCAGCTGCGTCTTGAAAATCAATTTGAGATAATACTTCGTTAGAGTGGTTTTCAGGAGATACTGGCCTTAGTTCGAATTGATGCGGCAAAAGTTCGATTATGGCATCTAAAGACCATTTTTCATCCCTTTTCTGTTTTATGAAAAGAGCTATATTTAAATCCAATGAATTATATAGCTTTTCATTTGTATTATTGGTTCTAAGAGTCCCGTGCAATCCCTTCTCTTCTAACGTATTGAACCAATTATAAACAGTATTATGGTGTCTACCTACTAACTTAGAAAACTCTGTTATCCGCCAGGCTTTTTCAAAAGCGTCTTCGTGTAATGAGTTCTCATCATCTACCATGGTTTGTTCTGATTGGTTTTCCTGCTTAATCATAGTGTTACCTCCTTAACAGTATGTAATTGTGCTGATAAATGACATTAACATGAAATGTGAGATTGATATGTTAAGTGTTTTTCGACGATATTAATAGGAATCCCTTCCTTATCTGATATTAACATGAAAGATGACATTAACATGTTGCATTCAAAGTGTTAATGTTACGTTAACAAAGTGCTGTTAATTCTCGCCAAATGTTAATGTTTTGTTAACCGGGACTTAAAATGCATCAATGTTATATAGGATTAATGAGGTAACTTTGCCCCCCATATCCTTATAAATTGTTGCTATGAGATTGACAGTTTTATTCACATAATATTAATGATAAGTAAATATAACCGATTTGTAAATAAATTATGAGGATATAGCATTGAACTTTCGAAAATAATAGGTATAAATATGATAAAAAGAGTCCATATTATTAATAATTGCAGTATGAGCCTGTTTCATTAATAACACTTGAGAGTATAGAACGGATATCTGTTTGATTAATAGAGGCAGTGTCTCTTTTTAACTGATTCCAAGACTTGTAAAGCAATTTTCAATAATAACTATTATAGGTCTATATGAACGTTAAATTCTAATTTGATGACTGTATAGGTTAGTCAATTTAGTGGTTATTAGTCGTTTGAAACACTATAAAGTACTATTCGCTTTGTTGATTAGCTTCAATGGTTATTTTGTAAGTGTAAATCACAAAGAAAAAGCTTTTACTAATAGGATCTATGCAGCCTTTATTAATCGTAAATAATATTCAATCGTTGTGAACCTGGTATATTAATAGCTCTATTAATAAGGACTTACATCTATCAATGTTTTGTCAATGTCTTATCATCGATAGAATTAAGAATGGTTGATATAAGATTAACAATTGTGTCGTTCCAAGACTTAACATGTTAATGTTTCTTGATATGTTAATTTCATTTCTAGTACGTATGCTGACCCGGTTCTATAGAATGTTGATCTCATGTCAATACTCATAGGGGGGGATTTCTCTAATTAAAACATTGTTCCTTCAATTACATACCCAAGAGTGAATTTAAAACTTCTAAAGCTTATATTGCAAAGTAATTTTGCTCAAATTAAGATATTATTCTATTGATATGAATTCACTATAATGGACAGTGCTTTGCTTGATAGTCTGCATTTCTTAATAATTTTCAGCGCGGAATTTCTAGCGATTTATAAAGTGTGGTTCTTAACTAGTGTGGATTTTCGCATTTTAATTCTCATCCTAATGAAATTGTAGTTTTATAGATC
Source organism: Bacillus altaicus (assembly GCF_042136375.2). Lineage (NCBI taxonomy): Bacteria > Bacillati > Bacillota > Bacilli > Caryophanales > Bacillaceae > Bacillus > Bacillus altaicus. The sequence continues at coordinate 97,838 of NZ_JBHHFZ020000002.1, forward strand.
TGTTGTTAATGTCTTGTCTTTATTAAAACCAATGATAGTTAACATAACATCGATATTTTTATTCTCTTGAGGATTAACATGTTAATGTCTGTTGATGTGTCAATCCCATTCTTGGTATGCAGTTAGATCCTACTTCGCGAAATGTTAATGTTATATCGATACTCCGTGAGAAGAATTTATTTATATGAAGTACTAAATATTCAATTATGCATCTAATAGTAGATCGGGAATCTCTAAGTTGCATGTTACTAAGTAATTCTGATATTACTTTATTAAATACAATCAGATACACTGGATGTAATTTTACTTTACAGTCTATATGTTCTATTAATCTTCCGCTCGAAATTCTCTTATCAACATATGAAGAAACATTCTTTATATGTTGATAAGGAATCATTGTATTTATTGTGGGTTTTTAAATGCTGTGAATTTTTGTATTTCAATTCCCATTCTAATAAACCTATGGTTTATCCACGTATTGTTAGTTTCTTGTTATGATTAATAGCAAGGGGAGTTGACATGAGGTTGATATTTTTATTTTCCCAAAGGTTAACATGTTAATGTCTGTTGATATGTTAACCTCATTTCTAGTTTGTATTTTGATCCGATTTCGTGAAATGTCAATCTCGTGTTGATATCCTTCGGGAAGAATTTCTTTGTATAAAGTACTAATTCTTCAATATTTATACCTATTGTACAGCTTTTTAGAGTAACAGTATCAGTATGTCCAAGATTTAAAGATTACTTACATGTATTTTGAAGTTTTTGCACCTGAACCGTTTATACTATTTGTAGGATTTTCTGCTTTTTTGTCGAATATACTTAATACAAGGAGGGACATTACATGATTATTAAAGACTATTTCATCAATCTTTCTATTTTTTCTCTACTTGTTAGCGCAGCAATATTTATTCAAGTGTTTACGATTCATTCCAGGCGATATGTTGAAAAATTCTATGGAGGGATCATCGCAGTTACTTTGATGTTCTTTTCTTTTCCGTACATGGGATTTTCCTACGATCTCCGGGCTGTTCCTCTTATTCTTTCTTTTATTTACTTTGGTCGCATTGCTGGTTGGATTACATTAATTAGTATTATTATAATGCGCATCTTTTACATTGGTGGGTATTGGGAACCACCTGTGATGGCTTATTTCGGTATGGGTATTCTATTTACTATTTTTAAAACTTATTTCAAAAGCCTTCATCCATTTAAAAGTGCACCTCTATACTTTTCTGTTTTTGTGGGTATGAAGTGGTTAGTAGGTGTATTCTTTATTACTACAGTGCTTTACACTCCAGGCTTAGTATTTATAGCTTTAGGACTTTTAATCGGTGTTTTTCTTATGGAAGCTTACCAAAGATTATATTACTTAACACAGGACTTATCTAAAATGAATCAAAAATTAAAAAAATCGAAGCAAGAACTCCAAGATACCGTACATGAGCTTCAAGGGGGTATCTTTAAATTCAAAAAAATGGATAAACATTTTATACACACTTTGTGTGATGGACAGTTTTATTATCAAAACGGAATTTATTCTGAACGGGTGGTAGGAAAAAGCTTACGTACTATTGATGCTTCTATTATTCCTCCCCATTTAGTTCCACAATTAATGAAGTATTATCTTCAGGCGTGGGAAGGGAAAGAAATTATATTTGAATTACCCTGGCCGAATGATAAAACTATTATTCTTATTGCGCTTAGACCGATTAAACGAAATGGACAAGTTATTGAAGTTGTTGGTTCTACAGTCGATATAACCGAAAGGAAAAAGGTAGAATCGGAATTAAGGGCAACTAAAGAATTACTGGAATCATTTATAAAACATAATGTAGATGCGATTACCATATCTGATCGGGAGGGACATATTTTACAAGCTAATAAAGCTTATGAAAAGATATTTGGTTGGTCATCACACGAAATCATAGGTAAAAGATTACCTTGTGTGCCTGATTTCTTAATGGATGAATCACTTGGAAATATCCGGAAAATTCTAACAGGAGAATCCGTAGTTACGAGATTAGAAACAGTTAGACAACGTGACGATGGAAGCCTTCTTGATGTCAGTCTGACAGTTTCACCTATTCTAGATGTAAGGGGAAATGTGATAGCTTTATCTGCAATATGTAGGGACATTTCCGAAAGAAAACAAGCAGAAAGAGAACGGCTACGATTACATCAACAATTAAGAGATAGTGAAATGAAATATCGTGCACTAATTGAACAAGCAACTGATGCAGTATATGTTGTAGAGTTGAATGAGGATCAATTTCCAAGTCGATTTATTGAGGTAAATCCTGTTGGGTGTAACAGATTTGGATATAGTAGAGAAGAGCTTCTCTCGATGCCATTTCCCAATAATGTACCACAAGATTCTCCAATTATCATACAGTTGTTAGAAAAAATTAGAGGGGGACAGACTTCTTTCACTTTGCAAGATGAACATATTTTTCCAACCGGAAAAACAATAACAACCGAGTTTAGTGTCCGTATTTTTAACTTGAATGGCAAAAAAGTTTTCTTAAGTATCTCTCGTGATATCACTGAACGGTTAAAAACAGAAGAATTATTACGAAAATCTGAAAAACTCGCTGTCGTAGGACAATTAGCCACTGCAATAGCTCATGAAATTAATAATCCATTAACCGCAATGAAAGGGTTTATGCAATTACTAAAATCAACAGAAAATAAGAATAATCAGGGGTATATAAATATAGTATCATCAGAGATTGAGCGTATAGAAAGTATTACGAATGAATTTATGGCGGTAGCCAAACCACAGGTGGTAAAGATACAACCTAATGATATTAGTGTGCTAACTGATCAAGTTTTATTGCTACTGCAACCTCAAGCAATGATGAATAATATACAAATTAGAACAGATTTTACACCTGGTATTCCATTGATTCCATGTGAAGGAAATCAATTAAAACAAGTATTTGTTAATATTTTAAAAAATGCAATTGAATCCATGCCAATGGGAGGAGAAATTCTGATTCAAATTGATAAACTTGATAATGATCAAATAAGCATTCGTTTTATCGATCAAGGGTGTGGGATCCCAAAAGAACGTATACCATATCTAGGAGAACCTTTTTACAGTATTAAGGAAGAGGGGATTGGCTTAGGATTAATGATCTGTTATAAAATTATCGAAACACATCACGGAAAGGTATGTATTGAGAGTGAAATAAATAAAGGAACAATAGTTGAAGTTACTCTCCCTATTTGTACACTTCAAAATTAATACATTTCCTTATTAAAGTTTCCTAAAGAACTTTAATAAGGAAATGTAATGCTATTGTCACCTAATGAAATAGGAAAAGCGTATAAAGTACTTTAAATAGGCCCCATATGATTGATTATACGAAAGCTAATGTTTTTTCCTGGGAGCAAGGGTTTATGCGTCCGAATCAGAAAAAATTATTACTATAGATTAGAAGTTTTTCATACCAATTCCATTATGCGGAATTGGTATTTTTTTCTGAATTTACAGTTTATAGAAGGTATTTATCGTAATGGAATATCAGAAAAAACAAATAATATAAAGGTGGATAAGCAATATGACCATATGCGTGGCTTCAACGCCACTCAATATAGAGGCTGATATTTTGTATGATTTAAATCCCAACATAGAGCGTATACGTTTTTTAATAAAACGATGATCTTGTTCTACTATGTTATTTGAATATTTTATCCTTCGGATTTTGGTGCCTATTGGCATCCTTTTTTCTTTCTTCAACTGTTCGATAGCAATTGGATAAGCAGGGTTCTTATCAACCGTGATGATACGAGGTTTTGAGACATGAAAAGACCGCAAGGCTTTCTTGTAGAATCGCTTTGCAGCCTTATGATTTCTAGATTTACTCAAATAAAAGTCAATCGTGTTTCCTTCAGAATCAACAGCACGATATAAATACATCCATTGTCCTTTTACTTTTATATATGTTTCGTCCACTCTCCATGAGTTATTCGTTTGTTTGAGATGACGTCGAATTCGTTTATCAAACTCCGGTCCATATTGATGTACCCATCGCATAATAGTTGTATGAGCCAGGAATAACCCTCGTTCCTCCATCATTTCCACCAAATCACGAAAGCTTCAGTTGTACCGTAGGTACCAACGTACAGTTAACAAGATGATGTCTGGCTGATAATGTTTCCACTTAAATAAATTCTCCTTTTCCATACTGATCACACACCTTTTATAGAGTAGTACTATCAGTATTTCCAAGTTTGATAGACCATTTTCATATACTTCAAAGTTTTTGCATCAGAACCCAGCGAAGCACGACATGGATTGCTAGGAGGGATGGTTCTGAAAGGAGCCTGACCTACCCGACTGGGCAAAAACACCCGCAAAAAATTATATTGATTAATGGTCAAGAAAATCTTGTGATTATATTACCCATTGGTCAATATAATTATAAAGAGGTGAAACCTATGCCTTTACAACTTTATGAAAAAGAACAAATTTTGGATGCTTAAATATATCGTCATTCAACTTGTATCACTAGCAAATAGACAATGCTATTTGCTTGGTTGCTAAAAATTTACATTATAGCACAGGGAGGTTCCTATGGTACCCACATCTCAAACGACAGAAAAATTTCATCCGCTCTTCCTCTGGCTTCGCAAGGGATTGGCTTTGAATGCATTGCTGACCATGTTGGGTTTGCTGATAGTCATCACACTGCTGGCAACGTGCGTGGGGTTGCTCATTGATCATCGAGTGATCGCTGGTGCTCCTGCCTGGGCCAAGCCAGCGAAGTTCGCCATCTCATTTAGTGTCTATTGCTTTACGTTCGTCTGGCTCCTTTCATTTCTGCAGCGCTGGAAAAAATTGTCATGGCTATTGCTGCCATGACCTCGATTGGAGTGCTCTTAGACATGGTGCTGATTGTTTTGCAGGTGATTCGTGGCGTCCAGAGCCATTTCAACGTGGCTACCCCCTTTGACGATATGGTGTACCGAATCATGGGTTTTGGCTCAACGATGATCTTTTTGGCTGCCTTCGTGACCGCCATCTTCCTTCTGTTCGAGCGTCGCACCGACCGCACTTTGATCTGGTCATTGCGCCTGGGCCTCGTGATTATGATGTTCGGCATGTTTGTTGGTTTCTTGATGACGCAAGCAACCCCAGCACAACTGGTCGCCTACCACGCTGGACATCTGCCTCCGATTTTTGGCGCTCACAGCGTTGGCGTTCCAGATGGTGGCCCTGGCTTGCCCTTTCTGGGGGGGAGTACCACTGGTGGTGATCTACGCATCGCCCATTTTGTTGGGTTACATGCCCTCCAAGTGCTGCCTTTTCTTGGCTGGTTCCTCTCGGTGCAGCGTTTCCTGCGGCTCTCGACGGGTCAGCGTGTCGCTTTGGTTTGGACCATCGGCCTTGGCTATGTTGGTCTGGTTGGTTCGCTGTTCTGGCAAGCATTACGGAGCCAATCTCTGATCATGAGTGGAGCTATCATTCTACGTGCTCGCCTGAGCACGGTTCAATGACTCTGCTTCGAGAAAAAGATTTAAAGGAGATGGAAAAGTTCCCTTTTTCTTCTCCTGCTTTTGGCCCAGTGACAGGTGAAGTACGAACAAGTACATTGAATCCTATATTAAAGAAACAGGAATAAACCGTGAGGATGAAAATAGATTTCAAGAAAAGACAATATAATAGGGGAACCGTCAGGGAAATGTGGATTTACAACGCTAAGCTGATTGTCCTGACAAATGTGAAGAGTTGTAAGGAACTACCACAGTAATGGTATTTCATTTTTAAATCAATGATTAAAGGAAGGGATCAAAGAATGAAAACAAAAGGAAAAATGATTGCTTATTGGACGGTCACATTACTACTCGCAGCAGTGGAAGCTATGCATATGATAAAAAAAGAACAGATTGATTTACGGGATCAGTCTGTCCAAAACCAGAAAGAATTCATCCATCGATTGTTTGGGATTACAGCATAAAATAGAATTCCACTAGAAATATATGAGCTATATTCTCTTTTATTTTATCTTTGCACCAGAACCTAAAATCTTATATAAATATATATCTTATATATATTTAAAATATAAAGATAAAACTTATATAGTATTTGTAAATATGTATTCCCTCTTACTGTAGCAAGGATTCTAATGAGGCTATAACATAAAAAATCATAAAATGTAAAAACTGACAACGGAGAATTAGGCATCATATTGATATAAAAACTACAAATAATCATAAATAAAACTATATATTTCTACATAAAAAACGAAACAAATTAATACATCACTAAGCATGTTTATTCAATCGTATAATTACATACTAATTTACTATATTTCCACAATCTTATTATATTTATCCACAATTAATACACATTAAATGTGTATTAATCAACATAATTCGAATTTATAACATAACTCACATAAATATTGATGATTTTTGATAGGTGAGTTCCTAGAATCTATGTATATCAATGATTCTAGTGCTTTATTATTCACATTTGACTATACTTATCTACTTATACACCAAATTCAACTTATTATTTGCGATTATTTGTAGGTATTTGAATGCATTAACACATTTTATGAAATCCTTATATGGAAGTATTTGTGGAAAGTTAATCAGTTTCAGTATAGTTATTGTATAAGAGTGCATAAAAAAAGACTCTATTACTAATAGAATCGAGTAAAGTTGGTTATGATAAGGAATAAGTGTAAGGCTTTCAAATAATAGAACCAACACGAATAGCCCTCTACTTTTAATTTTTTCAAAAATAGAGAGCGGGGTATAGTTAATTTGTTTCTATTACTTCAAGTACTTGTTCAGCTGTTGTTACTTGAATCCCAGAGCGAATTAACTTTTCAAAGGCACGCATAAATATAATCAAATTGAAGTCATCTGGTACTTCAATAACGCGAAGCTTTTCTTTAGGTAATCTATCTATCTTTTCAATGAACAATTCGCGAACATCACTTGGAATAAAGCGATCTTTATGTCCTCTTGCTTTTAGGAGTTCACGTATTTCTATTTCTAAAGCTATATAAGCATTTAGATTTGTACCTTGTTCATAGGCGTACTTTCTAAATAACGTTTCTTCTTGATATTTTAGATAGTTGCGGTGATAGGACTCTTCTGTAACAGGTACAGAAAATTTGTATTTAAGTAACTCATACGTTTTACGGAACAACCGTTTGATGTTTCGAAGAGAGTACATAGAGAAATGTAATCCGAAATCAAATACAGCTTGTTCCTTTTTTTCTTTTGATACATGTTGTGTAATAAGAGGATAGATCCCCTCTTTAGCTGCTGTATCAAGAATTTGATATTGTGACGTTTGATTCAATAATTTTTTCAGTGTATATACTAATTTATTTGGATATTCTTCATTAAGATCTATCATGTCACGCAAGCTATGAATTACACTACGAATTTGTCGGTGGCATGTATATTTAAGCACATGAATAAATTTATTCATGTCTTGCGTAAACTCACCAATATTCATCTCTTGTAGCACAGATTCAATAAAATGAGCTTTACGGGCATAAGTTGTCTTTGGTGTGAATGGATCACGATACTGTACTTCTCCTGCTTCTTTTGTACATAAGAAATCCGTATGTAAGGAGAGATATAAAGTCGTATATCTTTTCTTATTAGTGACTCCTTTTTGTAATTTGCAAATTTTGAATAGGGGAGTTTCTGTACATGGTAGTGCAGTTGCTAATTCTGTCATAACCGCACGGATTTGATGCGGGTATTTCTTATGTAAAAAGCGGTACATCCCACCAAAATGAGTTTTATTTCCTCTTTCATCTTGTTTGTCCAAGGAACGTTTTAATGTAGTTTCTCTGTGTTGTTGCATAGCAATGTCCAAGAATAGTTTCTTAGCTGCAACGGACAGCTTAAAGAAGGACTTTGTAAATACCACTGGGCTAATATAAACATAAGGGTTTGCCTTTTCAGTTTCTTCATTCATAAAATCAGTTAGCTTAATTGTATATCGGCCATCTAATTCTTTTTCAATCGTGACAATGTTATGTAGCGTTAATTTTTTTAATGCAATATAGAATTGGGAATGCTGTATGTGAGCAAACTCTTCTTTATATTGCTTATAATCTTCCCATAGCATATGTACTGTTACATTTGGAATGACTCCATTTGTGTAACACTTTTTGTGTAGATATAAGAAGACCTCCAGATCAGCGTTTGTAATACCATATAATTTATGTTTTCTTCCCATTGTTTCTGAAATAGTAGACAATGTACGACGTGAAAAAGAGGGTTTCGCTTTTTCCATAAAGCCATCCACATCTGCAATACGTTCTTCATATGTCATATGATCAACAATATCCTCAAGGAATGTATCTTTATAGCTGTAGTATTTCTCTTCGAAAGTTTCAACAAGTTTTTGCCAAGACTTCAGTGTGACTAATACTACATTTGTAGATTGTCCATTTAAACTACGTTGATTAGGAATAATAAATGATTTTCCCATCTTTTTCACCTCCTTCTGTAAATTCAGAAACATATGCTAGGATACTATAAAATATAGCAATTTTAATTATAGCAAATCGAAAAATGTCGAAAGGTGCTCCTTTAAGGGGAATTTTGAAATGATGAAACACTACATAAAACCAGTTGTGACAAGGGGTACAGGATTTCTATCATTTTTTTTTGTGTCAAGGATACGGCAAAAAACGTTTCATGTTTTGGATGCATCAAATTAATGGTGAAACAGTAGAGGAACTGTTGTTATATATGGATTAAATGAAGGGATTTCATTTTTTTAGGTCAAGGATATGGCAAAAGTGTTTCATGTTTATTTATAAGTCACATATTATAAGGAAATCCGTTGAATATAGTGATATGAAGGGTTAGAAGAGAATCGAGAAGGATTGTAGGTCAAGGATATGGCAAAAAACGTTTCATGTTTTTAAATTTAAAAGGTCAAGGATATGGCAAAAGTGTTTCATGTTTTATATGCACTAGAAAAAAGAAAAGAATTATACTAATTCCTTGATACATAAGGGTTTAAGGCTGTTTTTTATGTATAGTAAGGTAAAGGATATGGCAAAAACGTTTCATGAGGGTCTAGAATCTATTTTGGTACAAACAAGGATAAACGTTTGGTGTATATGGGTTTATGCGATGTTGAAAGATATTTTAAAACTTTATAATTGAAATAGAAAAAATAAGTAATGTTTCATCTTTCAAATTAAAGGTCAAGGATAGGGCAAAGATGTTTCAATTGTTTGTTGTAGATAGATATGAATGAAGCTAGTGCACTGTAGGAGTGTTATTTGTGTAAAAGCTTATGTATGTGTATGGTAGGGAAGTCGTATGGTTCAAGTGTTTCATATTTATAAAAAGGTTAACAATATGTCTAAAAGTGTTTCAGATATTACTTTCTTAGATTGATTGATGGTATATTGGGTGGTAATGTATAATAAATGTTATTTCATGTATACAAAGAAGGAAAAAGTGTTTCATTATTTTTATGAACAGAATAGGACCGGAAAAAATGAGGATTTATATATATAATCGCCTAAATATTAGGTTATTTGAAGGGAATGTACGAGAGGAAGGAGTGACAAAGTGGAGAAATTAGCACAATTGTTTACTGATGCTTTGTTAATATCTGAGCCCTTATATGGAAATAACAAAGCAATTTGGGATAAATGGACTTCTTTTAGTGCAGATGTAGAAAAAGAAAATAGCAGGGTTGTAACTTCACAATATGTTTCACCATCTTTTTCAGCATTAGTATCGTGGCTTAGTAAAAAGAATGAAAGTGGAATAACCTCACTACAAATTGCTATTAAGTTGAACCAGTATAAGGATGAAATTCATTCAGAACTTGAACATCTTTTAGCCAAAGAGTTTAAGAATGATAAAAAGTCAAAATTAAGTGATGACACAGTAATTCAGTTAGAAAAAAATAAAGATGAAACAGTTGAGAAAGATTATTTTGAGGTCAATAATTCCGCGGTATACTTTAAATTACGTGACGGGATCTCCAAAAATCATTTTGAAGAGGATTCAAATATAGGGGTAAAATCTTATCCGATTGAAACAAAGGAGAGTAATGCGATAGCTCAGCTTTCTTCGCATCGAGATGAGGATTTGAAGCTTATAAAGGATGATGAAGCGTCCCGATGGAACACTTTAGTTAATGATGTAATGAGTAATATGGATGATCTTACGGCAGATGTATTAGATTCAATCACTATACAATGGTTAGCTCAAGCGAAGTCACCGGATGAATTCATCGAGTTCTCATATGAGCAAGTATTAGATATGTGTAATGTACCGAAAAAGAAAGTAAGTAAGGGAGAATATTATAGACCAGAGGATAAAATTAAGGTTGCTAAGAGGATTGCTGCTTTAGCAAGCATTTTTATATATTTAAATGACGATAATGAAGTAGTAGTTTTAAATGATGAAAATGAAAATGATGAGGAATATAAAGTAAGAAGAGAAGTCATTAAAAGGTTATTTGTTCTAGACTCAGTAGTATTATGGAGACATAATACTACGAATGAATATATGGGGATTGAATCCTGCCGAATTAAACCTGGAAGCTTCTTATCAAGTTATTTATATGATTCAAATAACACTACAGCCTTATTATCTAAAAAGGCACTTGAATATAATAGTTACCGACATAAATATCATAAACGATTAATCCGCTATTTAACATGGCAATGGAGGATCCGCCAAATATATTCAACTTTAAAACGACCATACTCTATTGGGGGAGATAAAGGGCTATTGGCTGTCATGGCAATTCCGCTTACTTGGAAGCCGAGTCGCATTCGAGACCATTTAGAGAATGTTCTTACTGACTTAGAAAGAGAGAGTGTGATTTCTAAGTGGGAGTATTCGAGTAAATTAGACGAAGAACGTTTAAATAAAAAAAATTGGTTTAAAGGTTATTGGATTAATTTAAACATTATAATTCTTCCACCAGAAGAATTAATTAAGTCTATGTATAATTTACCAAAGAAAAAAATATTAGAAATAGAGAATGATAATGAAACAATAATAGAATATAGTGAAGAGACTAAAGCTATTATTGATATGTCACAAATAGCAGTTAGTAAAGAGCCTGATATTTTTGATGAAGAAGCTGTTCGTGAAAAAATACTAAAGCGGCGAAATGTCGATAATATAAGTATACGAGAGCTCGCAAAAGAAATGAAAATATCAGCGCCTACATTATCTAGATTTTGCAATAAACAAACCAAGCGTTTATCAACTAATGCAGTTGATAAATTGTCTAAGTGGTATGAGAGACAAGAGATATTAGAAAAGATGTAATAGTTAACTATTATATAGAAATGTAAGAAGAGCCTATTTTATCTTTTTCCGACAGAAGACTCCTTTTTAAAATTTTTCAAAGACGTAATATAGGTTCTGGTGCAATTATATGAAGAAGAACATGGACAATAGTAGATTTCTAGCAGAATCGTATTTTATGCTAGAAATCCAAATATTAGGTGGATAAACTTTTTTTGATCTTGGACAGACTGATTCCGTAAATCAATCTGTCCCTTTGTTATCAGTATATCTAAGTTTAAGAGACTTTTTGCACCAGAACCAGATCATTTGTATGAGCGAACTCTAGAAGGAAAGACTAGTCTATTGCTAGACTTTTACTATATGATAAGCAGTTTTATGATAACCCGAGATAAAAGTGTCGAATTTATTGGAATTTTGTATTTTTTTGTTGTTTTATTTTATTTTCAATGTTAAACTCATAATAACAAAGAAAGAGTAAGCACAAATACCCTTAAAGGTAAATAAGTCAGAATTTTAAGTTTTTTCCTCCACTTGTACGTTTGCAGTGTCTACGTGTATCTATTATTCTTTCTTTGTTTAGTATACAAACCCTAATTCTGTAAAAGAAAAGTCCCTTCAGTATTTTGAAGGGGCTTTTCTAGGTTACTAAATCCATTGACTGCTGATAAGTAGTGGTATGTTAATTTATAAAATAAATGTCGAATATATCAGAATTTTGTATTTTTTTGTTGATTTATGTTATTTTTAATGTTAAAATCATAACAACAAAGAAAGAGTAAACGAAAACCCTTAGCGATTAAATTTTTGGAATTTTTAGTTTTATTGATCGGTTTACTCTATGTGATTTACATGTTGTGTATTGCTTTTCCACTCTTTCTTTGTTCTACCCTATAAAAGAAAACAACCTGTTTTTATCCAAGTTGTTTTCTTTTGTAAAAATTTAATTTGTTATTTTTATAGCAGTTGGGATTACCATTTTTAAAGTTATTCTAGTTTACAGGAGGGGGGCAGCAGCTAATAGATTAGATGTTTAATGAGAAATTTGCATTTCAATGGAGTGGATCCAGAAAGAGGTGAAAACTAAGAAATTTGGATGTTAGTTTTTTAATTTTGGAAAAGGAAGAATAAAAATATAGTGGACATACAATTACAATAAGGGAATGCAGTGTAAATCAGTATACATGCATTCCCTTATTATTAATATGTATAATGTTAGTGTGTTATATGATTTGAACTACTCACCACTTAACATCCTCACAGACTGTTTGAAGTAGGAGATTCCTAAGTACGGAAACCTAATGGTTTCTAATTCATTAGGCTATCCTCGTAGTTCCTACGCTTAGAAATGAAGAACTTAACACCGATAAGGATTTTGAGACAAGTCATCGAGACACTTGCATGCCTAACTTGACGCAAAAGTGGTTAAGTTCTAATAAAGTAAACGCTATTGATACACCCATCGCATAATAGTTATATGAGCCAGGGATAACCCTCGTTCCTCCATCATTTCCACCTAAATATATTTTCCTTTTCAATACTAATCACACATCTTTTATAGGGTAGTACAATCAGTATGTCCAAGTGTGATAGACCATTTTCATATACTTCAAAGTTTTTGCACCAGAAGCCATAAAAAAGCAGGGCCATTCTGGACCTGCTTTTTTATGGCTTCATGAACAGAAAGATTGTGTTTTACCAAAAAGTGCTCTAGGAAAAGCCATCACTTATTCGCATCTAAAAACTATGCAAGTAGTCAACTGTGTTCTTGCTGTGGCTATAAAAACCAAGAAGTAAAAAATCTAAATCTTCGTGAATGGACTTGTCCAGAATGTAATAGCCATCATGATAGGGATGTAAACGCAAGTATCAACTTGCTAAAACTGGCCATGTAATTGGTATTTTCTATAGGGGCAGGGACTGCCCCTATAGCTTGGTAAATATAGATGGCTAATAAAAGTATCTACTTCCCAAGAAGCCCCCACTTCAAATAGTCCGTAAGGACGTTAAGTGGCGGGTAGTTCACTCTAAATTAAAAATACGATTCTTTATAGAATTGATTTCATACGCAGTCAACATTTGAGAAATATAAATAACAGGTGCCCTTGTATCTAATAAATGACAATTACTAATAATAAAATCATATTTAATATTATAATTTGGTATCCTATGTATATGTACATTTTCCTCTAAGCTTTGTTTTAGCTTTCCATAAATAAGATTTTTTTCAACGGTTGTCCCAGACAGTATAAGCACAATACTTATTTCATTACAGATGGAATTAAGAATTGCAGTAGCATGAGAGGCGATATATTTTATTTCATCTTTCGTAAATTTTCTATCGTTGTATATGTCATTCCAATTGGAAATTAAAGATATATTTTCCTTATAATTTCGCAATGATACACTGTCCGAAGATTGTATTGGATCAAAAACATGACTAGTTGAGAAATTAAGTTTTAACGAAATACACACCTTATAAAAATACGGAATGACTTCAGCTTTTAATTTATCCTTCAGTTTACTCGGTAATTGATTATTTGTTAAAAGGATATCAATGAGATCCATAAATTTTTTATAAAGATCCTGATCACATTCACTTAAATATTCAAGCATTATCTTTCCCTGTGAATTTGTACTCATTGATCCAAAAAATAAAAATAAATGCAGTGCATCTTTTTCATATTTTGGAAATTCGATTTTATAATAGTTCTCAATTTCTATAATTATTTCATTAAGGCAATTTAATTGATTATGGCTAAATATAGGCCTGAATTTTATTTCTTTCATTACAAACTGTTTATTATAAAATCTATTTATAAACACAAAAACAATACTGCGTAATAATAAAATATCCATGGAAACTTCATTACGATAGAGAATAGATAAAACTTTTTTTCTTAACTCAATAGGTAATAAAGATTGATCTGAAAATTGTTGCGTAAAATAAAAGAAACAAATATAGTAATATCTTATATTTATTTCATCTCCTTCTAGTTGAAGATCCCTGAATTTAATTTTTAACCTACTTTTATTTAAAATTTTATTATAATCTTTTAAATGATTTCTCAAAGTTAACTTATTCATATATAAAATTTGAGACCATTTTTCTAATGTGTAATACTTATTATGAAATATTTCTAACATAACTTTATAAAGTACACTTGCTGTCAAATAAGAATGAATCACAGGTAATACAGACTCTTCCACCGGTTTGATGAAAATGTATCCTCTCGTTTTAACACTAATAATTTCCCAATTTTCGGGCAATTTATTTTTTAATTTCGAAATATCATTCATGATTGTTCGTGTCGAGCACTGTAGTTGATCTGCAAGCTTTTGAGACGATACTAATTTTTGTTCATTATTTAAAGCTTCCAGTATAAAAATTTGTCTTTTTATTGCTTTATCATCTATTAAACTGTAAATAAAATTACGCATGAATATGTTACCTTTCCTTAAAATTATCAAAAATTTAAAACCATACATTACTTTTATTTATTGTAAATTAATGTTAGGTATTAGAATTTATTATAAATCATTGGTAATTTTACCATAACAATAGAGTGGCCTCTACTACGTTGTTCATTATCTTTAGTGATTTTGATAACCTTTTGTACGCTTTTATGCCAATCAAAGGGGTACCATCGTAAAAAAAGTACACACTGTGCTCACAAGTAAAATAGTAAAAACGCTCTTTTTTTTCGGTTATTAAAGGAAAAAATATTAATTTTAAAGCCTCTATCCAGTGATATTCTTATATTACAAAAGTTATTTGGTCAACTTTTGTAATCGTAATGTTATAACTTGTGTAAGTGTTTGATTAGAAAACCGTGATCTTATCAAACAACAGGAAAAGCCATGTTACTTTATTAAATAGGGTATGAAGTGACCCTATAAAGTTAGATAGGCTGTTCCATTAGGCAAAACTAAAAGGCATGGATCCGGTATTGTACCGGGCTCATGCCTTTTAATTTTGTCCTGATTCTTTTGTGATTTATTTTGTGTCCGCAATTGGTAAATTCATCACGAATACGGCGGTAACTATAACGGCCTTCATGTTCGTCATAAATCGATTGAATCAGCGTTTTTAGCTCTGTATCTGGATTAGATCGATTGAAGTGTTTCACCCAATAATAATACGTACTACGTGGAATGGCTGCGAGCAATAGAAATGCCTTCACCGGGAATTCAAGCCTTAATTCATAGACTACTTGCTTTGAAATAAAACGGTGCATTTTTTTGCGAACGGTATAACTTTATTATAAGTGGTACGACTTTATTTCAAATCCACATTAATAATATTAACAAGAATATAAGGGGGGCCTATATGTGGATCCAAAATAATGAATATTAAAATAGATGTTATACCTTTATGTTACGAAACCATTTGATTTCAATCAAAATAATAATTGTACATATGATTAATATAGATTGCACTATACCAACAGGTAGGTAATTAATCAGTTGCTCCCGAGGCTGGATAACAAATAGGGATGTCTAATCTGGAAAATCCTTTTTTTAAGAATCAAGCGGTTCAAACGCTTGATCTAACAAGTACATAGAAACTAAAAGTAAAAGATTCAATTGATTATCCAGTAGATGTTTAGCTGCTCCGACTTCGAAGTAAAAGCGTAATTAAGTATAGTTCTAAGATTATATTGTAAACAGAAGTTGGTAGTCCTAATACCCTTTGTTTTTTAACTATTATTAAGCTGTAGTATGTTAAGTTTTGAAAAAAATGTCGAAAATATGAGAATTTTGTATAAATTTGTTGTTTTGTTTTATTTTTAATGTTAAACTCATACCAACAAAGAAAGAGTAACCAAAAACCCTTTATCATCCTGATTTTTTAAATAGTCAGTTTTTGGAGTCTGGTTTACCCTATAATATTTAATTCACATGTTTTAGCTTGCATTCCATACTCTTTCTTTGTTGTACTCTATAGGAAAAAACAACTCGTTCTTATTCCGGTTGTTTTTTCCTGAAAAATTAATTTATTGTTTTATGCGCAATGAGATAATTATTGTAAGAGGTATTTTTTAAACTTCTGAAAAAAATGTCGAATTTGTCTGAAAAATGTATTTTTTTGTCTTGTTATACTATATATTTAGTGTTAAACTTATACTCACAAAGAGAGAGTAGTTGAGGATATCCTCCTTTAAATAAAAAAGACTGAAAATTCAGTTTTTTAGAATTTGTCGGATTGACATGTATGTTTACTACTCTTTCTTTGTTATATATATATTAAACATTATAGAGTGGGTATGGGAGGTGACTAAGATATATTAATTAGCAGAAGTAGAGCAGGCTACATGTTCATAAATTGTAATGGAACTTTGGTACTGAACCAGCTGAGGGTAAACTATTGTAAGGACGTTTATTCTCTTACCCAGATAACAGTGTCATCTCGTAGGTGTAAAATACTTATAAACACCTATAAATTCTCTATATGTTAGGTACATCATGGACAATGTGAAGTCTGGTTTCATGTAAGCAAAGAAACATGCATCTACAATTAATTATGAACTTAATCGTCACGTGAAACACTTAATTGTAGATCTAGTATATCGAGATTTCGCTATGGTATGTATAGGTCATGTAGATCTTGTGAAAATTGTAGAATCAGATGATTTAAAAGACGTACATGAATAAACAAAGGTGCTTGTGATGTGTAACTTTTCCGGTGTGAATCAAGAATTCGGTATGAGTTTAGTGCAAGTATTAAAGGTTGATATTTAGGTGTACGTAAGAGGAAGTATAAAATAAGAGGTTATTTCGAAATATGGTATTTAGTTGCATTGGAACAACAGTTTGATTTCTTTAATTACAAAATCAGTTACAAAAGTTACAAAAACTATTTTTATTATTTAAATAGTCTTAATATTACGGGTGGGAGCATGAAAAAAAAATGTCCTTAGGGGGAGGGAAGAGAATCTGGTAAATAAAATTGTGAATCATTAAAAAGGTGCTATCAAACTTGGACATACTGATATTATGAATCTAAAAATGATGGGAAGTAGTATGAATAAGTCAATAGTATTTGAATGAAAACAGTATTAACCAGAAATTTTATGCTTCTAATGAGATGGCATACATGATACAACGTAAGATTGCAAGATTCGATAGGAATGATGCAAGAATATGGCCTTCCCGATTACAATACTATCATATAATTTTAGATATGTAAATATTTAAATTATATGATTTTAGGTCAGAAAAAATGAGGATTTATGGAGAATAGAAGAATTGTTTATAGAAAATCAATTTTCAAGATTTTAAGTTTATAACAATCGAAAGACAAAAAATGCCATCAACCTATTGAGTCATTGTCATAGCATATTCATATTAGTAGCCATCTAAATATAATTGACAGGAGAATGACATGGTAAAAAGAGTGATTTCGATTTCTACGATTATAATGCTATTTATGTTGACCATAGGTCAGAGTTTCACATCTATAATAGCCAATGCACAAGAATTAAATACAACAGGATTTGTTGATACATTTAAGTTCGACAAAACGGATCTAACTTACGGAGAACGAACGGGAATAAAAGTTGATTTTAGTGATAAATCTGGAAATAAAATGAAGGCTGGAGACACACTAACATTAACACTACCACCCGAATTACAGGGCTATGCTAGAACGATTGATTTAAAAAATGATGCAGGTGTAAGCTTTGGTACTTGTCAAGTAACGTCAACGAATGTGGTATGTACATTTAGCGATGTTGTTGAGAAACTTCAAAATATTAGAGGACATTTTTATTTTGAAGTTCAAGCAACTAAGAATGTAGCAACGGGACAAACGCTCACAGTTGATACAAACTTAGGTACACAATTACAAACGCAAAGGATCACAATTAAGGGTCCAACTGAAGGTGGTGGAGGTACACTACCGTTTTCCTACAAGACAGGTAGAATGGATGCGGATGCTCCAACTAAAGTGAAGTGGGAAATACCTATAAATAATAACAAGCAACAATTTAGTTCTGATATAGTTTTGACTGATACTTTAGAGGCGGGACAAACGCTGGATCAAGATGGTTTTAGTATAGCTGTTGGAAATCAAAATTTAACACCTCAACAATTTAATGATGGGGGTTATGGGACGATTACCTTTAATGGTAATTCTTTCGAAGTTAGGTTTTATAAAGATCAGAGTAGCGGTAAGAACCTACTTTTAAGATATACATCTACTGTAGCTGAAAGTGGAATGAAGCAAAAAACTTTTTTCAATAACTATACGATTAATTACCAAATTTTAAATGAGCAACCGGTAACGTTTTCAGAGCAGGCCTGGGCTGATAATATAAACTCAGGTGGGGGTGCTGACGGAGATTTACCTCCTAAAGGAACGTTAAGAATCGTGAAGCATATTGAAGGAGATGAAACAAAACTCCTTCCAGATGTTACGTTTAAGTTGTATAAGGAATCGGGTGAACAAATTGGCGATACTTATACAACGGATGGACAAGGTATGGTTGAGGTCCCTAATCTAGACCCAGGAAATTACTATGTAACAGAGATTAAAGCTCCAGACTATGTGGATTTTGATCCTCAAACAAAAATCAACTTTACAATTGATGCAACTGCTCAAAAAGGTGTAAAGTTGATGATTCCTAATAAGGTGAAAACGACATCCGTTTCAGGAACGAAGACTTGGAATGATAACAATGCAACAGATCGTCCGAGCACGATTCAAGTAGACTTACTGAAAAATGGTGACGTAATCCAGACACAAGACGTGACAGCAGCAAACGGTTGGAATTATACATTTGCAAATATACCTGCGTATGATAATGACGGTAATGTCTATACGTATACAGTAAAAGAACATCCAGTAACGGGATATAAATCAGAAGTAAACGGTTATAACATTACGAATACAAAAGATGCAAAAACAACAGTAGCAGGAACGAAAACTTGGAATGACAACAATGCAACAGATCGACCAACAACAATCCAAGTAGACTTATTGCAAAATGGAAATGTAATCCAAACACAAGATGTAACAGCAGCAAACAATTGGAATTATACATTTGCAGACTTAGCACAATATGATGCAAATGGTGTTCTTTATACGTACACAGTAAAAGAGCATCCGGTAGCGGGATATAAATCGGAAGTAAACGGTTATAACATTACGAATACAAAAGATGCAAAAACAACAGTAGCAGGAACGAAAACTTGGAATGACAACAATGCAACAGATCGACCAACAACAATCCAAGTAGACTTATTGCAAAATGGAAATGTAATCCAAACACAAGATGTAACAGCAGCAAACAATTGGAATTATACATTTGCAGACTTAGCACAATATGATGCAAATGGTGTTCCTTATACGTACACAGTAAAAGAGCATCCGGTAGCGGGATATAAATCGGAAGTAAACGGTTATAACATTACGAATACAAAAGATGCAAAAACAACAGTAGCAGGAACGAAAACTTGGAATGACAACAATGCAACAGATCGACCAACAACAATCCAAGTAGACTTATTGCAAAATGGTAACGTAATTCAAACACAAGATGTAACAGCAGCAAACAATTGGAATTATACATTTGCAGACTTAGCACAATATGATGCAAATGGTGTTCCTTATACGTACACAGTAAAAGAGCATCCGGTAGCGGGATATAAATCGGAAGTAAACGGTTATAACATTACGAATACAAAAGATGCAAAAACAACAGTAGCAGGAACGAAAACTTGGAATGACAACAATGCAACAGATCGACCAACAACAATCCAAGTAGACTTATTGCAAAATGGTAACGTAATTCAAACACAAGATGTAACAGCAGCAAACAATTGGAATTATACATTTGCAGACTTAGCACAATATGATGCAAATGGTGTTCCTTATACGTACACAGTAAAAGAGCATCCGGTAGCGGGATATAAATCGGAAGTAAACGGTTATAACATTACGAATACAAAAGATGCAAAAACAACAGTAGCAGGAACGAAAACTTGGAATGACAACAATGCAACAGATCGACCAACAACAATCCAAGTAGACTTATTGCAAAATGGTAACGTAATTCAAACACAAGATGTAACAGCAGGAAACGGTTGGAATTATACATTTGCAGACCTAGCACAATATGATGCAAATGGTGTTCTTTATGCGTACACAGTAAAAGAGCATCCAGTAGCGGGATATAAATCGGAAGTAAATGGCTACAACATTACAAACACAAAAGTGGCAAAATTGACAGTAGAAGGAACGAAGACGTGGAAAGACGGAAACGCAACAGACCGTCCGGCAATGATCAAAGTAGACTTACTACAAAACGGTAACGTAATCAAAACACAAGACGTACTAGCAGTAATGGGTTGGAAATATATATTCGCAGATTTAGAAGCATACGATGCGAATGGAGTAGCTTATCAGTATGAAGTGAAAGAACAACCGATAGCGGGATATAAGTCTAGCGTAAGCGGTTATGACATTACGAATACAAAAGTAGGCGAAACGAAAGTAGAAGGAACGAAGGCGTGGAACGATAACAACGCAACAGATCGTCCAAGCACGGTTAAAGTAGATTTACTACAAAACGGTAAAGTAGTAGACACAAAAGAAGTAACAGTGGCAACAAACTGGAAGTATACATTTGACAAACTCCAAGCATACGATACAAATGGAGTAGCTTACATCTATACAGTGAAAGAACAGCCAGTAGATGGATATAAATCTGAAGTAAAAGGTTATGACATTACGAATACAAAAGTAGGCGAAACGAAAGTAGAAGGAACAAAGACTTGGAACGATAACAACGCAACAGATCGTCCAAGCACGGTTAAAGTAGATTTACTACAAAACGGTAAAGTAGTAGACACAAAAGAAGTAACAGTGGCAACAAACTGGAAGTATACATTTGACAAACTCCAAGCATACGATACAAACGGAGTAGCTTACATCTATACAGTGAAAGAACAACCAGTAGATGGATATAAATCAGAAGTTCACGGTTATGACATTACGAATACAAAAGTAGCGCAGACAACAGTAGAAGGAACGAAAACGTGGAAGGACGGAAACGCGACAAATCGTCCAAAAACAATAAAAGTAGACTTACTACAAAACGGCCAAGTGATCGCAACGCAAGAAGTAACAGAAGCGAGCGGTTGGAAATACGAGTTTAAAGATCAAGCGGCATATGATGCCGAAGGTAACGCGTATAAGTATGAAGTAAAAGAACAACCAGTGGATGGATATAAATCCGAAGTAAAAGGTTATGACATTACAAATACAAAAGTGGCACAGACAACAGTAGAAGGAACGAAAACGTGGAAGGACGGAAACGCGACAAATCGTCCAAAAACAATAAAAGTAGACTTACTACAAAACGGCCAAGTGATCGCAACGCAAGAAGTAACAGAAGCAACAGGCTGGAAATATACATTTAAAGATCAAGCGGCATATGATGCCGAAGGTAATGCATATAAGTATGAAGTAAAAGAACAACCGGTGGATGGATATAAATCCGAAGTAAAAGGTTATGACATTACGAATACAAAAGTAGGCGAAACAAAAGTAGAAGGAACAAAGACGTGGAAAGATGGCAATGCGACAGATCGTCCGAAAACAGTCAAAGTAGACGTATTACAAAACGGTCAGGTCATCAAAACACAAGAAGTAAGTGAAGCAACAGGGTGGAAATATACATTTAAAGATTTAGCAGCATATGATGCCGAAGGTAATACGTATAAGTATGAAGTAAAAGAACAACCAGTGGATGGATATAAATCCGAAGTTCACGGTTATGACATTACAAATACAAAAGTGGCACAGACAACAGTAGAAGGAACGAAAACGTGGAAGGACGGAAACGCGACAAATCGTCCAAAAACAATAAAAGTAGACTTACTACAAAACGGCCAAGTGATCGCAACGCAAGAAGTAACAGAAGCGAGCGGTTGGAAATACGAGTTTAAAGATCAAGCGGCATATGATGCCGAAGGTAACGCGTATAAGTATGAAGTAAAAGAACAACCAGTGGATGGATATAAATCCGAAGTTCACGGTTATGACATTACAAATACAAAAGTGGCACAGACAACAGTAGAAGGAACGAAAACGTGGAAGGACGGAAACGCGACAAATCGTCCAAAAACAATAAAAGTAGACTTACTACAAAACGGCCAAGTGATCGCAACGCAAGAAGTAACAGAAGCGAGCGGTTGGAAATACGAGTTTAAAGATCAAGCGGCATATGATGCCGAAGGTAATGCGTATAAGTATGAAGTAAAAGAACAACCGGTGGATGGATATAAATCCGAAGTTCACGGTTATGACATTACAAATACAAAAGTGGCACAGACAACAGTAGAAGGAACAAAAACGTGGAAGGACGGAAACGCAACAAATCGTCCAAAAACAATAAAAGTAGACTTACTACAAAACGGCCAAGTGATCGCAACGCAAGAAGTAACAGAAGCGAGCGGTTGGAAATACGAGTTTAAAGATCAAGCGGCATATGATGCCGAAGGTAACGCGTATAAGTATGAAGTAAAAGAACAACCAGTGGATGGATATAAATCCGAAGTAAAAGGTTATGACATTACGAATACAAAAGTAGGCGAAACAAAAGTAGAAGGAACAAAGACGTGGAAAGATGGCAATGCGACAGATCGTCCGAAAACAGTCAAAGTAGACGTATTACAAAACGGTCAGGTCATCAAAACACAAGAAGTAAGTGAAGCAACAGGGTGGAAATATACATTTAAAGATTTAGCAGCATATGATGCCGAAGGTAATACGTATAAGTATGAAGTAAAAGAACAACCAGTGGATGGATATAAATCCGAAGTTCACGGTTATGACATTACAAATACAAAAGTGGCACAGACAACAGTAGAAGGAACGAAAACGTGGAAGGACGGAAACGCGACAAATCGTCCAAAAACAATAAAAGTAGACTTACTACAAAACGGCCAAGTGATCGCAACGCAAGAAGTAACAGAAGCGAGCGGTTGGAAATACGAGTTTAAAGATCAAGCGGCATATGATGCCGAAGGTAACGCGTATAAGTATGAAGTAAAAGAACAACCAGTGGATGGATATAAATCCGAAGTTCACGGTTATGACATTACAAATACAAAAGTGGCACAGACAACAGTAGAAGGAACGAAAACGTGGAAGGACGGAAACGCGACAAATCGTCCAAAAACAATAAAAGTAGACTTACTACAAAACGGCCAAGTGATCGCAACGCAAGAAGTAACAGAAGCAACAGGCTGGAAATATACATTTAAAGATCAAGCGGCATATGATGCCGAAGGTAATGCGTATAAGTATGAAGTAAAAGAACAACCGGTGGATGGATATAAATCCGAAGTTCACGGTTATGACATTACAAATACAAAAGTGGCACAGACAACAGTAGAAGGAACAAAAACGTGGAAGGACGGAAACGCAACAAATCGTCCAAAAACAATAAAAGTAGACTTACTACAAAACGGCCAAGTGATCGCAACGCAAGAAGTAACAGAAGCGAGCGGTTGGAAATACGAGTTTAAAGATCAAGCGGCATATGATGCCGAAGGTAACGCGTATAAGTATGAAGTAAAAGAACAACCAGTGGATGGATATAAATCCGAAGTAAAAGGTTATGACATTACGAATACAAAAGTAGGCGAAACAAAAGTAGAAGGAACAAAGACGTGGAAAGATGGCAATGCGACAGATCGTCCGAAAACAGTCAAAGTAGACGTATTACAAAACGGTCAGGTCATCAAAACACAAGAAGTAAGTGAAGCAACAGGGTGGAAATATACATTTAAAGATTTAGCAGCATATGATGCCGAAGGTAATACGTATAAGTATGAAGTAAAAGAACAACCAGTGGATGGATATAAATCCGAAGTTCACGGTTATGACATTACAAATACAAAAGTGGCACAGACAACAGTAGAAGGAACGAAAACGTGGAAGGACGGAAACGCGACAAATCGTCCAAAAACAATAAAAGTAGACTTACTACAAAACGGCCAAGTGATCGCAACGCAAGAAGTAACAGAAGCGAGCGGTTGGAAATACGAGTTTAAAGATCAAGCGGCATATGATGCCGAAGGTAACGCGTATAAGTATGAAGTAAAAGAACAACCAGTGGATGGATATAAATCCGAAGTTCACGGTTATGACATTACAAATACAAAAGTGGCACAGACAACAGTAGAAGGAACGAAAACGTGGAAGGACGGAAACGCGACAAATCGTCCAAAAACAATAAAAGTAGACTTACTACAAAACGGCCAAGTGATCGCAACGCAAGAAGTAACAGAAGCAACAGGCTGGAAATATACATTTAAAGATCAAGCGGCATATGATGCCGAAGGTAATGCGTATAAGTATGAAGTAAAAGAACAACCGGTGGATGGATATAAATCCGAAGTTCACGGTTATGACATTACAAATACAAAAGTGGCACAGACAACAGTAGAAGGAACAAAAACGTGGAAGGACGGAAACGCAACAAATCGTCCAAAAACAATAAAAGTAGACTTACTACAAAACGGCCAAGTGATCGCAACGCAAGAAGTAACAGAAGCAACAGGGTGGAAATACGAGTTTAAAGATCAAGCGGCATATGATGCCGAAGGTAACGCGTATAAGTATGAAGTAAAAGAACAACCAGTGGATGGATATAAATCCGAAGTAAAAGGTTATGACATTACGAATACAAAAGTAGGCGAAACAAAAGTAGAAGGAACAAAGACGTGGAAAGATGGCAATGCGACAGATCGTCCGAAAACAGTCAAAGTAGACGTATTACAAAACGGTCAGGTCATCAAAACACAAGAAGTAAGTGAAGCAACAGGGTGGAAATATACATTTAAAGATTTAGCAGCATATGATGCCGAAGGTAATGCGTATAAGTATGAAGTGAAAGAACAACCGGTGGATGGATATAAATCCGAAGTAAAAGGTTATGACATCACGAATACAAAGGTTGGTCAAACAAAAGTAGAGGGAACGAAAACATGGAAAGACGATAATGCGACGGATCGTCCGAATATGATTAAAGTGGACTTACTACAAAATGGCCAAGTGATCGCAACGCAAGAAGTAAGCGAAGCAACAGGGTGGAAATATACATTTAAAGATTTAGCAGCATATGATGCCGAAGGTAATGCGTATAAGTATGAAGTAAAAGAACAACCAGTAGATGGATATAAATCTGAAATAAAAGGTTATAACATCACGAATACAAAAATCAAAGACGAAACAGTTGTAAATCCTAAAGAGAACACAACTCCAAAGGTAGATCCAGAAGTTCCACCTACTAAAGAAAATGATAAGATGTCAGCATGGCTTCCTAAAACAGGCGGAACATCAATGGAGATGATCTCAATAATTGGAGGTATGTTGCTGTTGATTTTAGGTGGAATCCTATTCGCTCGTCAACGAATGAGATAATAAAAAACTGTTTCTGATGTAAAGAATCTATCAAACTAGGACATACTGATATTATCAACTTATAAAGATTGAAGATGATGTATATCTAAGCCAAGTGAATTCAATTGGGGATTATTGCAAATCAGGTTCATCAGTATGATTCAGAATTAAATAATCTATATGAAAGTAAAAGAGTAATAGATCTATTTATAGCGTGCCGATGGTTCAGAAGGAAACACAATTGATTTTTATTTAGGTAAAACAAGAGGTTAAAAGGCCGCAGAGCAATTTTTAAAAAAGCTTTGCGGCCTTTTTATATTCCAAATCCTTGTGTTATTACTCTAGACAAGTACTCTACCAATCCTATGGCAGTGCAGAGTTGAAGAAAGTGGAAAAAATACTAACAGTAATTACAAAAAAATGGATAAAATACCCGGATGATAGTGTAGAAAAAGAACATCGCTGTATTAGGGGATTATCCAAAGTGTTTGTTTTTCTGAACAGTCAATTTGCGTTGAAGAGTTATAAATATATATAAAGGGGATGGGTTAAATAATGAGATACACACTTGGAGATCTTATAAATATAAATGAATTTAAGAACATAACTGAACAACTTTATAATTTAACTAAAGTTTCATACTGTCTCCTTGATCATAAACAAAATGTTCTATTTTCCAAAGGTGACCATTCTTTTTATAATCAAAAAATCAAATTGTCCCATGAAAATCATATTCCTATCATTATTGAACGGGAACATATAGGAACCTTTGTTATAGGGGAAAGTGCTAATAAAGAGGGTATTGTGGGTTCTCAGATAGACCATTTTAAATGTGTTGCAAATCAAATTGAAGAGATGGCAAATCAACAATTACACCTTAAAAAATTGTATGAAAAAAATTCAAAAATGAAAAACGTAACACAACATGATGATAATCATTTATATAGTATATTACAAAATATGCCAATTATGATTAATGCTATTGATGAAAAAGGAAATATTATTATGTGGAATCGCGAGTGTGAAGTAGTAACTGGATATAATGCAGATGAAATTATTAACAATCCTGCAGCAATGGAATTGCTACACCCTAATAAAGCTTATAGAGATGAGTTATGTAATGAGTTATTGATAAGTGGAAATGATTTTAGAGATTGGGAGGTCAACATAACTTGTAAAAATGGTGAGATAAAAACTATCATGTGGTCAAATATTTTACATAGTATTCCTATTTCAGGCTGGAATATAGGGGCAATTGGAGTTGATATAACCAACCGTAAGAGAATGGAAGAAAAACTTAAACAGACATCAGCTGAACTAGAATTAATTTTTAAAGCAATTCCTGATTTATACTTTTTGTCAGATCTTGATGGGACTATTAAGGATTATAAAGCTAATTCTATACATAAATTGTATGTTCCAATCGAAGAATTTATAGGGAAAAAATTCCAAGAGGTATTACCTGTTGAAATCACGAAACAATTTGAGGAAGCTATTAATCAAACACAAATTTTGGCCGCACCTGTTTTAATAGATTATTCTTTACAACTAGATGATGAAATTTATTATTTTGAAGCAAGACTTTTACCGCTTTTTAAGGATAAAATTATGATTATTGTACGTGATATTACAGAACGTAAAAAAACAACGGAATTATTAAAGAAATCAGACACTCTTAAAGCAGTGGGGCAATTGGCAGCTGGGGTTGCTCATGAAGTTCGTAACCCTTTAACAGTAATTAAAGGATTCATGCAATTAGTACAACAAGAAGTAGGGGAAGACAAAGACTACTTTAGACTAATATTTTCTGAAATAAGAAGTATTGAAACGATTCTTCAAGAATTTTTATCTATTGCAGAACCGAATGTGGCAGTATTTGAACCCCAAAACATTTGCACTATATTAGATAACGTAGTTGCTTTAATTAGTACGCAAGCAATTATGAAGAATATTCATATTTCATTAAACATGGATTTTGAAAATTTAATAGTTGAGTGCTGCGAAAGTCAATTAAAACAAGTTTTTTTAAATATTTTACAAAATTCTATTGAAGCTATACAGAATGGTCAAGACATCATTATTAACGTGAAAAAACATAATAGTACCGAGGTTATGATTTGTATTGCAGATAAAGGGGTAGGCATTCCTCCAGAGCGAATTAACAGACTTGGAGAACCTTTCTATAGTACAAAAGAAAAGGGCACGGGTATTGGGCTCATGATTAGTTATCGAATTATTGAAAGTCATGGCGGAAAAATAAGTATAAGAAGCCAAGTCGGGAAAGGAACTTCAGTTACATTATTTTTGCCAATTCATTATAGTAATACAGTTGTTGATTTTAGTGAAGAGAGAATGTAATTAAAAGACATATTGGATATTATTTGTTATTAATTAACAAATAATATCTGAAAATGAAAAAAACACTATTTTTTGTGTATTCGTAGGTGGTCAGAGCCAATTTGGTGAGACAATGAAACTTAGTTCAGGTGTGGGGAGTTTAACTAAAATCTGAAATTCATCTCCCAGTTTCACTGAACTTTGTACTTTACGCTTAGAAAAAAGAGGTTTCTTTCAAATTCTAGTTAAAAAGCAAGGTTGATAATTTACAATTTGAAGGAAGATGAAGGATGTTAGGAAAGGATAGAAAATTACTTTAGGAAAAGGAGGATTGTTCGAAAATGCCATTATATTAAGCTACATTAACATATCAAAAGCGAAGAGAAATTCTTTCGCTTTTGATATGTTATTATTTTTAAATTCCCGGTGATATGATGGTACCTAAGAAGAAAGAATATTAGTTTTCGAGAGTAGATATAGGAAGGTTTACATTGATTGTCGTTCCTTTACCTACCTCACTTTCAATAAGTATCTTACCTTGGTGTTTTTCAATAATTTTATAACAGATCATTAATCCTAAACCGATACCATTTTCTTTGAGACTATAAAACGGCTCTCCTAGATAGGGTATACGTTCTTTTGAAATACCACACCCATGATCGATAAATCGAATATCTACCTGGTGCTTGTCAGGCGAATATTCGATTTGAATTAAGATCTCTCCCCCTATTGGTGTCGCTTCAATCGCATTTTTTAAGATATTTATAAACACTTGTTTTAATTGATTTTCTTCACAAAGTATGAATGCAGTATCAGATGTAACCTCAGTTATAATTTGTATATTATGCATCATTGCTTGAGGCTCAAGTATCATTACAACTTGTTTTATTAATATATTAAGGTCATTTATTTTAATTTCTAACGCCTGAGGCTTCGCTAACGCCATAAATTCATTGGTGATACTACCTATTCGTTTAATCTCTGATAATACCACATCTATATAATGTTCATTGTTCTTATTTTCTGGTGACTTTAGTAAATGCATAAATCCTTGCATTGCCGTTAAAGGGTTGTTAATTTCATGTGCAATTGCAGTGGCTAATTGGCCTACTACAGCAAGTTTCTCCGATTTTCGTAATAATTCTTCTGTTTTTAACCGTTCAGTGATATCACGAGAGATACTTAGGAAAACGCTTTTGCCATTCAAGTTAAAAATACGTACACTAAACTCAGTTGTAATTGTTTGACCTGTCGGGAAAACAAATTCATCTTGCAAAGTGAAAAAAGTCTGTCCTTCTCTAATTTTTTTTAACAACCGTATGATCATTGGAGAGTCTTGTGGTACAGTATCGGGAAATGGTATCGAGAGAAGCTTTTCTCTACTATATCCAAATCTTTTACACCCAACAGGATTTACCTCAATAAATCGAGTTGGAACATGATCCTCATCCAGCTCTACTACATATACTGCGTCAGTTGCTTGTTCGATTAATGCACGGTATTTCATTTCACTGTCCCTTAATTGTTGATGTAATCGATGTAGTTCTCTTTCTGCTTGTTTTCTTTCAGAAACGTCTCTACAAATTCCTGATAAAGCAATTACATTGCCCCTTAAATCTAGAATGGGTGAAATTGTCAAGCTTACATCAATGAGCGTTTTGTCTTTTCGTTGTCTAACTGTTTCTACTCTATTAATAACAGGGTCTTTTGTATTAATATTTTTAATATTTTTGATAGTATCTAAGGTTTCATTCATTAAAAAATCAGGTACGCAAGGTAATTTTTTTCCCAAGCTTTCTTTTTCTGACCAACCAAATATCTTCTCATAAGCTTTATTCGCTTGTATCATATGTCCATCTAAATCAAATATAGTGATAGCATCTACGTTATGATTTACAAATGATTCCAGACGTTCTTTCGTCACCTTTAGTTCATCTTCCGCATTTTTTCTTTTCGTTATATCAACCGTAGAACCAACTACCTCAATAACTGTTCCTTCTCGTATAACAGGCCTAAGAGAGAAAAGGATAATAGTCTCATCAGTTGGCCATGGCAGTTCGAAATTGACTTCTTCACCATCCCATGCCTCTTGATAATATTTTAGTAGTCGAGGAAGTAAATGAAATGGAACAATGGAAGAATCTATGGTCAGTAAACTTTTTCCTACCACTTGTTCGGAGTGAAACCCATGGTGATAAAATAACTGCCCATCACATAAAGTGTGGATAAAATCCCCATTTTCTTTTTTAAATTTAAAAATACCTCCTTGCAATTCATGTACAGTATCCCTTAATACTTGCTTGGATTCTAGTAATGTTTCATTCGCTTTAGTTAAATTTTGTGTTAAACAATATAATTTTTGATAGGATTCCATAAGAAAAATACCAATCAATAGTCCAGAAGATATAAATAATGTACCTTGAATGTCAAAAAATGCAAGGGATATTAAAGGAAAAAAGAATCCGAATACCCAATGGATCATAGCTATATAAACTGCTAAATAGAGAAAGATTCTTTTAAAAGGATGAGGCTTCTTGAGATATGTTTCAAAAATAGTATATATAGTAGCTATTCCTAAATAAACAATCAAAGATGGTCCCCAATCACCACCAAGATAGAAAATTCTCATAATTATAATAAATGTTATTGTAATCCAACCAGCCGTACGACCAAAATAAATGTAAGAAATTATAAGAGGAGCCATTCGGAGATCATAAAATAATCCCATGTGCTTAAAATTAAAGACCATCAAAATAGCAGCAATGATACCGGCAAATACTCCTCCATATAGCTGGTTTAATTTTGAATTAATATTCAAAATCAACACTCGAATAAATATAGCTGAGCTAACTAGGAAAGCAAAAATAGATAGATTAATGAAGAATCCTTTGAAAAGCATATAATATTCCTCCTCCTATTGAATATATTCGACAAAAAATAAGAAAATCCTACAAATAAAACAATAAGTAGATTCATCATCTTGAACAATAAGAGTATTTGGAGGTTCTGATACAAGAAACCAATATGGCTTAGATATATGAATACTATAACCTAAAAAAAGAGATACAGTCTGTGCTTGAATTACTTACTATTTAACGTCTTTGCGGATTATTTGAAGTTTGTTTACCAAAACTAAAAATTTATATAAAAGCTGTACAGTATGTGCTTATTTTTAAATAATAATCAAATTATAGTTATTTTAAATAAGTATTTATTATAAAAACCGCACAGTAAGTACTTGTTTTTTAATGATAATTAAATTATAATCATTTTAAATAAATATTTATTATAAAAGGGGGAAGGGAAATGAATCCCAATAATCGCTTAACAACAAACCAAGGGGCTCCAGTAGGAGATAACCAAAATTCTCGTACAGCTGGTCGCCGTGGACCGGTATTATTAGAAGATTATCATTTAGTAGAAAAACTTGCTCATTTTGATCGTGAACGTATTCCGGAGCGTGTTGTACATGCACGGGGCGCAGGTGCTCATGGTGTTTTTGTAACGAAAAATAGCATGAAACAATATACGAAAGCAGCATTTTTACAAAATGAAGGAACTGAAACACCTGTATTCGTTCGTTTCTCAACGGTTATTCATGGTCAAGGTTCTCCAGAAACAGCTCGTGACCCACGTGGTTTCGCTGTTAAGTTTTATACAGAAGAAGGAAACTACGATATCGTAGGTAACCATTTGCCTGTTTTCTTCATTCGCGATGCAATCAAATTCCCGGACATGGTGCACTCATTAAAACCCGCACCTGATACAAATATCCAAACACCAGATCGTTACTGGGACTTTATGACGTTAACGCCAGAATCTACACATATGATGACATGGGTATTTTCTGATTACGGTACACCTGCAAATTATCGTGAAATGGAAGGCTTCGGTGTGCATTCATTTAAATGGATTAACGCAGAAGGTAAAATTGTTTATATTAAATACCACTGGAAACCGCAGCAAGGTGTACGTAATTTAAGTACAAAAGAAGTGGAACAAGTGCAGGGGAGAGATTTCAACCACGCAACTCGTGACTTATTCGATGCAATTGAAAAAGGAAACCATCCGAAATGGGATTTACACGTACAAGTGATGCAATTAGATGAAACGGATACGTTAGAATTCGATCCATTAGATCCGACGAAAGTATGGCCGGAAGACCGCTTCCCATTAATTGAAGTAGGAACAATGACGTTAAATCGTAACCCACAAAATTTCTTTGCGGAAGTAGAACAAGTGGCGTTTACTCCGAGTGCAACTGTACCTGGTATTGAACCATCTGAAGATAAATTATTACAAGGTCGTTTATTCTCTTATCCAGATACACAGCGTTATCGTCTTGGGGCAAACTATTTACAAATTCCTGTAAACTGCCCATACGCCGCTGTTCATAATCAGCAACGTGATGGTGCGATGCAAATGAATCAAAACCCATCAACAACGAACTACGAGCCAAGTCGTCATGTTGAAAACCCAGTTGAAGATCCGGCTTACCGCGATTCAACTATGAAGCTTGAAGGTTATGTATCTCGTGAAAAAATTGATAAACCAAACGACTTCCAGCAAGCTGGTGAGCGCTACCGTTCATTCTCTAAAGAAGAACAAGATAATTTAATCGCAAACTTAACAAATGATTTAAAAGATGTGAATGAGCAAACGAAATTACTTGCGATTTGCAACTTCTTCCGTGCGGATAGAGAGTATGGTATACGTTTAGCACAAGCATTAAATGTTGATATTTCTGCATATATAGGCGGAGCTGTAAAATAGGGGATGTCTCTCATATCGATTAACTTAAGAATAGAAACTGAATGACCTAACGTTTATTTTAAAATAAAAAAGGAGATTAGCCATTTAATCTCTTACAATAAAAATCGAACGTGTATACACAGTTTGGACATGAAATAACCGGTTCCTTGTATACGAAGGAACCCGTTATGTTTATTTATCAAGACAATGGTAACTAATCTTTAAAACTTGGATATAAAACACTACCAGTATTGCGGAAATTGATAAAGTATCCTCTTACGATACCTACCCCACATGTAGGTATTATGTCATTATTAAAAGACTGGTCTTACCCCGTCAAGTAGACAGCTGTAAAAAAGACAATGCAGCCATCGAGATTCGATATTCAATCGGAGCTCAATGGTTAAGTCTTTTTTATAGTATTAATATAGAATATTAGGTTTGATAGATTCATTGTACTGGAACTCGAAAAATATTACATATAGTGCTATAAAAATACTAAATACAATAAAAATATTACCATAAATTTATTGGTGGAGGGCTTAATATTTATGTATCTCAGCATAAAGGAGGAAAATTCGGATTGTAAATATTTTTGATAGTACTTTGTTTGATGTTGTAATCTAGAGCGTTGGACTTCCTTGCATCCCATTTCTATTTTTGTGAGCACCTTTTAATCAGACCTTATTCTAATTTAAATAAAGAAGCAGTAGCAGACAAAGAAGTGGCGCCTCTCACATTTAAGAAACCTGTTAGTCCAAATGGTGAAATTCAACTGTGCGAAGAACTAACTTATACGTTAGAAATTGCAAATAATGATAGCATCGACAGGGAAAACGGCGAAAGATTAACTTCCGAAATATGTAATTTATGTTCCGGGTACTACTGCATTGGACAGGAAAAAAGTAGTAGATGATATTGATTGGAAGAGACCGGTTGAAACAGGAATGCTAGTAAAGTCGCCTAGAACAAATTTTGGTGTTGTGTTTGTGCATGAAGAAAGTAAAGCGGTTATTACATTCAAAGTTAAAGTAAATGAGGGTGTACAACCTGGAACTAAAATTATAAATACAGCTACAGTATCAGCTCGCGAAGTACCAGAAAAACCTTCGAATCCTATAGGGAATGTAGTTATGGGGAAAAATTGATGGAACAAAAACGTGGAAGGACCGAAACGCAACAGAACATACAAAAACAATTAAAGTAGACCTACTACAAAACGGTCAAGTAATTGACACGAGAGAAGTAAGTGAAGCAACAGGTTAGAAATATGAGTTTACAGATTTAGCGGCATATGATGCTGCACATGCATATTAGGAGCCACCTAAATATAATTAATAGGAGAATGACATGATAAAAAGAGTAGTTTCGATTTTTTTAAGTTTAATGCTTTTTATGTTGACGTTAGGTCAGAGTTTGGTGCCTATAGTAGCAAATGCACAAGAATTAAATACAACAAATCTTGTTAATAGCTTTACAATCGACAAAACGAAACTAGGTGTCGGTGAACAGACGAGAATAAGAGTTAATTTTAGTGAAAAACCAGGATTTGAAATAAAAAATGGAGACACATTAACATTAACGTTGCCTCCGGAATTAAAAGGATTCACGGGAGAGATTCCCTTGAACGATGAGCAAGGACAAAATTTTGGTACTTGTCAAATAACTACAAATAATGTGGTATGTACATTTAGTGATACAGCTGAGAAACTTCTAAATGTTAGAGGGAATTTTTATTTTCAAGTTGAAGCGACTCGGGATGTAGCACAGGGAGAACAGAAAACAATCTATACGAATCTAGGTACAAATTTAGAGGCTCAAGCAGTCACGATTATTGGTGAAACTGGTGGTGGTGGCCCTAGCCCTGGAGTATTTCATAGTAAAGGGGGTAACATTAAACCGGAAAATGGCAATATAGTAAATTGGTATTTGAATATAAATGGAGCGAAACAAAATGTAGATAATGATATTGTTTTGACAGATACTTTGCAACCTGGACAAACGCTTAATCAAGATAGTTTCCGTATTGGAGGATTTGCGGCTCCAATGACACCTCAAGAATTTCAAGCCCAAGGTTATGGAACGGTTACTTTTATGGGTGATAACGCGTTTAAAGTTGTGATTAATAAGGATAAGGCAAGTGGTCTTACTTTTGCGTTCACCTATACATCTACTATAACTGCAAGTGGAAAGAGTCAACCATATTTTGATAATCAATATACGGTTGATTACAAGATTACGAATGAAAATCCTGTATCAACATCGGGTAGCGCTAGAGTTAACAATATAGAACAGGGCGGTGATGCGCAAGGCGATTTACCTCCTAAAGGAACGTTAAGAATCGTGAAGCACATTGCCGGAGATGAAACAAAATTCATACCGAATGTTTCATTTAACTTATATACAGAGTCAGGTCAGAAAATTGGCGGTACGTATACAACGGATGGACAAGGTATGGTTGAGGTCCCTAATCTAGACCCAGGTAATTATTATGTGCAGGAGATTACAGGTCCAAACTATTTGGATTTCGATCCTCAAGTAAAAGTGTCTTTTACAATTGACGCAAATGATGAAAAAGGCATAAAGCTTAAGATTCCGAATAAAGTGAAAACGATATCCGTTTCAGGAACGAAGACTTGGAATGATAACAATGCAACAGATCGTCCGAGCACGATTCAAGTAGACTTACTGCAAAATGGTAACGCAATCCAAACACAAGACGTAACAGCAGCAAACGGTTGGAATTATACATTTGCAAATGTACCTGCGTATGATAATGACGGTAATGCCTATACGTATACAGTAAAAGAAAAAGCAGTAGATGGATATAAATCAGAAGTTCACGGTTATGACATTACAAATACAAAAGTAGCGCAGACAACAGTAGAAGGAACAAAAATGTGGAAGGACGGAAACGCAACAAATCGTCCAGAAATGATTCAAGTAGACTTACTACAAAATGATAAAGTAATCGCAACACGAGAAGTAACAAAAGCAAGCGATTGGAAATATGCATTTAAAGATTTAGCGGCATATGATGCCGAAGGTAATGCGTATAAGTATGAAGTAAAAGAACAACCGGTGGATGGATATAAATCAGAAGTAAAAGGTTATGACATTACGAATACAAAAGTAGCGCAGACAACAGTAGAAGGAACAAAAATGTGGAAGGACGGAAACGCAACAAATCGTCCAGAAATGATTAAAGTAGACTTACTACAAAATGATAAAGTAATCGCAACACGAGAAGTAACAAAAGCAAGCGATTGGAAATATGCATTTAAAGATTTAGCGGCATATGATGCCGAAGGTAATGCGTATAAGTATAAAGTAAAAGAACAACCGGTGGATGGATATAAATCAGAAGTAAAAGGTTATGACATTACAAATACAAAAGTAGCGCAAACAGAAGTAGAAGGAACAAAGACGTGGAAAGATGGCAATGCGAAAGAACGTCCAAAAACAATAAAAGTAGACCTACTACAAAACGATCAAGTGATTGATACGAAAGAAGTAAGTGAAGCAACAGGTTGGAAATATACATTTAAGGATTTAGCGGCATATGATGCCGAAGGTAATGCGTATAAGTATGAAGTAAAAGAACAACCGGTGGATGGATATAAATCAGAAGTAAAAGGTTATGACATTACAAATACAAAAGTAGCGCAAACAGAAGTAGAAGGAACAAAGACGTGGAAAGATGGCAATGCGAAAGAACGTCCAAAAACAATAAAAGTAGACCTACTACAAAACGGTCAAGTGATCGCAACGCAAGAAGTAACAGAAGCAAGCGATTGGAAATATGCATTTAAAGATTTAGCGGCATATGATGCCGAAGGTAATGCGTATAAGTATGAAGTAAAAGAACAACCGGTGGATGGATATAAATCAGAAGTAAAAGGTTATGACATTACGAATACAAAAGTAGCGCAGACAACAGTAGAAGGAACAAAAATGTGGAAGGACGGAAACGCAACAAATCGTCCAGAAATGATTAAAGTAGACTTACTACAAAATGATAAAGTAATCGCAACACGAGAAGTAACAAAAGCAAGCGATTGGAAATATGCATTTAAAGATTTAGCGGCATATGATGCCGAAGGTAATGCGTATAAGTATGAAGTAAAAGAACAACCGGTGGATGGATATAAATCAGAAGTAAAAGGTTATGACATTACAAATACAAAAGTAGCGCAAACAGAAGTAGAAGGAACAAAGACGTGGAAAGATGGCAATGCGAAAGAACGTCCAAAAACAATAAAAGTAGACCTACTACAAAACGGTCAAGTGATCGCAACGCAAGAAGTAACAGAAGCAAGCGATTGGAAATATGCATTTAAAGATTTAGCGGCATATGATGCCGAAGGTAATGCGTATAAGTATGAAGTAAAAGAACAACCGGTGGATGGATATAAATCAGAAGTTCACGGTTATGACATTACGAATACAAAAGTAGCGCAGACAACAGTAGAAGGAACAAAAATGTGGAAGGACGGAAACGCAACAAATCGTCCAGAAATGATTAAAGTAGACTTACTACAAAATGATAAAGTAATCGCAACACGAGAAGTAACAAAAGCAAGCGATTGGAAATATGCATTTAAAGATTTAGCGGCATATGATGCCGAAGGTAATGCGTATAAGTATGAAGTAAAAGAACAACCGGTGGATGGATATAAATCAGAAGTTCACGGTTATGACATTACGAATACAAAAGTAGCGCAGACAACAGTAGAAGGAACAAAAATGTGGAAGGACGGAAACGCAACAAATCGTCCAGAAATGATTAAAGTAGACTTACTACAAAATGATAAAGTAATCGCAACACGAGAAGTAACAAAAGCAAGCGATTGGAAATATGCATTTAAAGATTTAGCGGCATATGATGCCGAAGGTAATGCGTATAAGTATAAAGTAAAAGAACAACCGGTGGATGGATATAAATCAGAAGTAAAAGGTTATGACATTACAAATACAAAAGTAGCGCAAACAGAAGTAGAAGGAACAAAGACGTGGAAAGATGGCAATGCGAAAGAACGTCCAAAAACAATAAAAGTAGACCTACTACAAAACGATCAAGTGATTGATACGAAAGAAGTAAGTGAAGCAACAGGTTGGAAATATACATTTAAGGATTTAGCGGCATATGATGCCGAAGGTAATGCGTATAAGTATGAAGTAAAAGAACAACCGGTGGATGGATATAAATCAGAAGTAAAAGGTTATGACATTACAAATACAAAAGTAGCGCAAACAGAAGTAGAAGGAACAAAGACGTGGAAAGATGGCAATGCGAAAGAACGTCCAAAAACAATAAAAGTAGACCTACTACAAAACGGTCAAGTGATCGCAACGCAAGAAGTAACAGAAGCAAGCGATTGGAAATATGCATTTAAAGATTTAGCGGCATATGATGCCGAAGGTAATGCGTATAAGTATGAAGTAAAAGAACAACCGGTGGATGGATATAAATCAGAAGTAAAAGGTTATGACATTACAAATACAAAAGTAGCGCAAACAGAAGTAGAAGGAACAAAGGCGTGGAAAGATGGCAATGCGAAAGAACGTCCAAAAACAATAAAAGTAGACCTACTACAAAACGATCAAGTGATTGACACGAAAGAAGTAAGTGAAGCAACAGGTTGGAAATATACATTTAAGGATTTAGCGGCATATGATGCCGAAGGTAATGCGTATAAGTATGAAGTAAAAGAACAACCGGTGGATGGATATAAAGCAGAAGTAAAAGGTTATGACATTACAAATACAAAAGTAGCGCAAACAGAAGTAGAAGGAACAAAGACGTGGAAAGATGGCAATGCGAAAGAACGTCCAAAAACAATAAAAGTAGACCTACTACAAAACGGTCAAGTGATCGCAACGCAAGAAGTAACAGAAGCAAGCGATTGGAAATATGCATTTAAAGATTTAGCGGCATATGATGCCGAAGGTAATGCGTATAAGTATGAAGTAAAAGAACAACCGGTGGATGGATATAAAGCAGAAGTTCACGGTTATGACATTACGAATACAAAAGTAGCGCAGACAACAGTAGAAGGAACAAAAATGTGGAAGGACGGAAACGCAACAAATCGTCCAGAAATGATTAAAGTAGACTTACTACAAAATGATAAAGTAATCGCAACACGAGAAGTAACAAAAGCAAGCGATTGGAAATATGCATTTAAAGATTTAGCGGCATATGATGCCGAAGGTAATGCGTATAAGTATGAAGTAAAAGAACAACCGGTGGATGGATATAAATCAGAAGTTCACGGTTATGACATTACGAATACAAAAGTAGCGCAGACAACAGTAGAAGGAACAAAAATGTGGAAGGACGGAAACGCAACAAATCGTCCAGAAATGATTAAAGTAGACTTACTACAAAATGATAAAGTAATCGCAACACGAGAAGTAACAAAAGCAAGCGATTGGAGATATGCATTTAAAGATTTAGCGGCATATGATGCCGAAGGTAATGCGTATAAGTATGAAGTAAAAGAACAACCGGTGGATGGATATAAATCAGAAGTTCACGGTTATGACATTACGAATACAAAAGTAGCGCAGACAACAGTAGAAGGAACAAAAATGTGGAAGGACGGAAACGCAACAAATCGTCCAGAAATGATTAAAGTAGACTTACTACAAAATGATAAAGTAATCGCAACACGAGAAGTAACAAAAGCAAGCGATTGGAAATATGCATTTAAAGATTTAGCGGCATATGATGCCGAAGGTAATGCGTATAAGTATGAAGTAAAAGAACAACCGGTGGATGGATATAAATCAGAAGTTCACGGTTATGACATTACGAATACAAAAGTAGCGCAGACAACAGTAGAAGGAACGAAGACATGGAAAGACGATAACACAACAAATCGTCCAGAAATGATTAAAGTAGAGTTACTACAAAATGGCCAAGTAATCGCAACGCAAGAAGTAACAAAAGCAAGCGATTGGATATATGAATTTAAAGATTTAGCGGCATATGATGCCGAAGGTAAGGCATATAAGTACGAAGTGAAAGAACAACCGGTAGACGGATATAAATCTGAAGTAAAAGGTTATGACATCACGAATACAAAAATCAAGGATGTAGACCCTGTAGATCCTAAAGACCCAGTAGACCCTAAGGACCCTGTGGACCCTAAGGACCCTGTGGACCCTAAGGACCCTGTGGACCCTAAGGACCCTGTAAACCCTAAGGATGATACAAAAGTACTATCTACTAAAGATAATCAGGAGAAATCATCCTGGCTTCCTAATACAGGTGGAAAATCATTGGATATGATTTCAATTATTGGAGGTATGATTTTGTTCGTTTTAGGTGGAATTCTATTCTACCGTAGAAAAGTTCAATAATTAGCTTTTTTTATAGTAACGTAACCCGAGTAGTAGAAAAGATAAAAAATCACTACTCGGGTTATTTTTTATTTTTTTTCGACAGAAGACTCCTTCCTCGAAAATATGAAGGTGTGAAACATCAATTTTAGGTGGGAGATGAATATCGGAAAAAGATAAAAAGTATATTACTTGGTTATAAAGACTGAGATAATATTAAGTTAATTTAAGAAAAATTGTCGAATTTATGCGAATTTTGTTGTTTAATTTTATTTCTAGTGATAAAATCTTAATTATAGAGAGAGTGGACATAAACCCCTTTCGATTATATTTTCTGAAAATTTAGAATCATTATTATTTTTGTGTTTGTACACTTTCCATTTCTACTCTTTCGTTTTTCTATCCTACGGAAGAAAAACGAATTGTCACTATTCAAGTCGTTTTTTTCATGAAAGTTTTAT
Organism: Bacillus altaicus; assembly: GCF_042136375.2. Taxonomy (NCBI): domain Bacteria; kingdom Bacillati; phylum Bacillota; class Bacilli; order Caryophanales; family Bacillaceae; genus Bacillus; species Bacillus altaicus. Next base: position 138,431 of record NZ_JBHHFZ020000002.1, read on the forward strand.
TTATCATTTTAGATGTAACACGATGAACCATAACGATAATAACTAGTGGTAAAAAACTATTGAAGAATTTTTTCCTTAATTAAGGATTACCACATTATTAAATGAAATTGGATTTAATAAGTTTCAAAATATATAAATATATTTTGAATTTTGTTACGATTCTATCCGAGAGTGAAATTCGATAAAGGCAAAATTAGTGAAAGCTAATGGCGCAAAGCTATAGGGACTAAGGTGCATTCCACTATGTCAGCCAGTTGCCGAAAGGTTAGGAAACTACCAAATTTTATTCATGTTGGCTGTTTAATTCCTCATGCCTTTAGGTGTGGGGAATTATTTTATATAAAGGATGATAATGCAGCAGTCAAAGGTCAAAAACAAAACAAGGGGGACTTATTTTGAAAAAGATTTCATCTTTATTATTAACTATGCCAATTATGTTAGGGAGTATTGCTACGATTCCGTATACAAAAGTTTCAGCTGAAACGGTGTCATCCAATCTAGAAACATTCAATTTGGAAACATTGAATCAAAAGACAAACCAGGCAATTGCAAATGGTAATTTTGAGGGTCATTTGAGTTATCTCACAGCGTATCTGAATGGAAATATTGGAAATATCACTGAATTGGATTTACAAAATAAGCTTGCAGACCCAGTATTTGCAGCAGCTTTGGCTCAGTGGCAATTGATCTCACAAACAGGTGCTGCAGCAATGAATACATTCGCTAAAAAAGATGCTGCGCATCAAAATTTTCTTAATTGGGTTATGAAAAATACAGATGTAATGAATACGTTTCTTGAAGGAGGTAGTCCAACTGGAAAGAATCCAGTAAATGCACTTGAGATATGGAATACGATATGGAATGCGGATGCAGATTCTCATGAAGGATTGTATTTAAAATTAGCGATAGCTACATCGTTAGCTCATGCTGAACCTATAAAATATTGGACAAATAATAAACCTATTAATCCATTAACGAGGTATCAACATTATAAATCAGCAGATCAAAATAATGAGTTACTTCCTTGCTTTAGAACATATGATGTTTGGCATTTAAGATTAGTAGTGAATACTTGGTCACCTGAAGAAGATTTAACTTGGGCAAGAAATATGATAAATACGGAACATCCAGAGCTTAAAAGTCAAGATAAGATAGGGAAAAGTGCATATTTGATTCAGTATGTAACAAACAACAAAGATGGAGTTAGCGTTCAAGCTGGAAATGATGCATTCTATGGTTTAGGTTGGAATCTTTCCTCAATTTACAGAAATGGTGCGGTATGCGGTGGTATTTCAAAGTTTGGTGTGCAAGTAAGTCAAGCCTTTGGTGTGGCAGCTATGCCTGTTACACAGCCTGGACATTGTGCACTCATATGGAATGACAAACCATCTTCTTGGAATTTAGGAAATGATATATCTGGATGGGGAGAATCGGGCCGTCATGATGTAACTGTTATTCCTTGGTCAGATAATAGTTTGAAAAATCAAGTACCGAACATATTATTATTTGAAAATGCTGAACGTGATTCAGTAAAACTAGATCAATCAGAGCGATTACGCTGGTTAGCGAAAGCGATGTCTTCATCAGATAAGAAAAGTGCAATTTATAAAACAGCTACTAATATTCTACCAATTAATGTTTTAGTATGGAAAGATTACGTTTCTCTCATGTTACAAAATCAAAATGTAACAGATGCTGAGTGGCAAGAATTAAATAACAGTATAGTTTCTGCTTTTGCTAATGAGCCAAGACCTATGATGGATCTTCTTACTCAAATTAGAAGCCATGTTCTTAATACAGGTGATAGAGCTAAGCTTCAGCAATATACTTTAAATATATTAAATGCATTCTCCACAATAACAAATGTTAATGAGAAGCAAGTAGCTAATAATATAAAAGCCCAAATGCCAAGTTTAGGGTTGTACCTTGCTACTTTTAGTTTTGATGGAGTAAATGCAGGGAAATTAATGGGAATTAAAACCGATACGGAATACAGTATTGATGGGGGGAAAACGTATAGAGCTGCTACAAGCAATGATATGCTTCTTAGTAATGAAGAAATCTCAGCAATCAATTCAACGAATGGTATTTTAGTAAGAGTGATTGGAACAACGCAGCCTTTACTAATTCCAATTGGAAAAGCTGCTAAATTAAATGTTTCTTCAAATGATGATGAGAACTTAGTTTTTGGTATAGATGGTACGATGGAATTTAGCACGGATCAAGGTTCGAACTGGACAAAATATAATCCAACTTCTCCTAACTTACCAGATTTAACAGGAAATGTTACTTTAACAGTTAGAAAGTTTGCTGTTGGTTCAAATCCAGCAAGTGATGCTGTTAACTTTAAATTTACTAATACTGCTGTAGTAGGATTAATACCGCACAAAAACTTATCAGTTGCAGGTGTCTCAAGTCAGGAAATTTCAGCTAATAATGCTGCTGCAAATGCAATCGATGGAAACTCTATAACAATGTGGCATACGTTATGGAATGGCAGTGATAAGACTCCATACATTACCATAAAGCTTAATGAAGTTACTAGTATATCACAATTAGCTTATGTTCCAAGACAAGATAGTAACTCTAACGGTAACATAACTAGTTATAATATATACACAAGTATGGATGGAATTAACTTTACAAAGGTTGCTACTGGAACCTGGGCAGATAATAACCTTACAAAGAATGCAAGTTTCAGTAAAGTAGATGCTAGGTATGTAAAGCTTGAAGTGGTATCAGGGCATAGTGGATTTGCTTCAGCTTCAGAAATAAAATTATATAATAACTAGTTGAAATATTAATAGAGACTGTAGCAAAAGTATTTTATATGTTTGCTACAGTTTTTTTCGGTTCTGGTGCAAAAACTATAAGGATCATATAACGAATTTCCGAAACTGTACAGAGATAATAAAGTTGTTTGAAAAACACCAGTCATGTTATTCGGTTAAAGGGATATTTGGTTGAGCAATACCTTTTAAGAAAATTGAATATCTATGTTAAATTTTAGATGAGATTGTGAAGGTTTCTCTTAAACTAACGTGTAGTTTAAGAAGGAGTAATTAATTTCGGTTCTGTTGCAAAGTTTTTCGAGTAGAGCTAAACTATAGGGAAAATGAGATAAGGAGCATGAAACATGGGGTATTTTAAGGGGAAACAATTCAAACAAGATATTATTTTGGTAGCCGTTGGCTACTATTGTCGTTTTTCTTTAAGTTATCGCGATGTCTCTGAACTCTTGAGGGAACGTGGGATGTCGGTTCATCCAACAATGATAATGCGCTGGGTTCATGTATACGGAAACCTGATTTATCAAATCTGGAAGAAGAAAAATAAATCTCCAAATCATGCCTGGCACTTAGATGAGACTTATATCAAAGTTAAGGGGGAGTGGTGTTATCTTTATCGTGCCATTGATGGGGATGGACATACTTTAGATATTCACCTTCGTAGAACACGCAATCATCAAACGGCTTATATGTTTATGAAGCGGCTCGTCAAAACTTTTGGAGAACCAACGGTTCTTACTACAGACAAAGCTCCAGCCTTGCTTTGTGCGTTCAAAAAGCTAAAAAATAACGACTTTTATGTGAGTACGAAACATTGCACCGCCAAGTATCTCAATAACCTGATTGAACAAGACCACCGGCATGTGAAACGACGTTTTGCCACATCTTCTGGATTCCAAAATATTCGTCATGCTTCACGTACCACAAAAGGGATTGAAACGATTCAAGGCCCTATATAAACAGAGACGAAGTCTTCAAACGGACTCCGTCTTTCCAGCGTACAAAGAACTGCAAAGATTAGTATCGGTTGCTTAAACTCTACCTCAAATCTATAATCTTCTCTACATTTTGTTCAACTTTGCAACAGAACCACTGGATTCATATCGATCGTTATAACAAGAAGTTTTGAAGCATGAAAGGGCCGCAAAGCTTTCTTGAAAAAGCGCTTTGCAGCCTTCTGTTTTTTTGTTTTGCTTAGAAAAAAATGGTTTGTGTTTCCTTTCAAATTAACACGATGATATAAATATATCCATTGCGCTTTTACTTTGATATATGTTTTATGGACTCTTCAAGAGTGATTGGTTTGAGGTGAAATTAGATTCATTTGTCCAATTCAGAACCATACTGATGTATGCAACGTATAATAGTTGTATGAAAAATGGATAAACCCCGTTTCTCCATCATTTTCACCAAATCACGACAACTGAGGTCGTACCGTTAACAAAATAATATCAGGCTGATAATGTATCTATTTGAATACATGTTCCTTTTCCAGATCAATCACGTACCATTTCTAGAGTAATAGAAACAGTATGCCCAAGTTTTAGAGATTAATTATACGTATATTAAAGTTTTTGTACCAGAAACAGACACCAAGCTTATATTACGGTATATTTTTCACGATACTGTCTAGGAGTCGTGTTAGTTGATTTTTTGAAAACCCTTGTAAAATAACTTTGGTCGTTAAAGTTAAGCCAAGCACAAATATCTGATAATGGATATGTAGTGAGTGTTAATAATTTTTTTGCTTCTTCCACTCGTTCCCTTTGAATATATTCACTTAAAGGAATCCCCACTTCTTTTTTAAATAATTTAGATAAATAAGTAGGGGTAATATCCAAATGATTAGCGAGTTCATTGAGAGATATTCCATCGTAAACATTTTTACTAATATGATTCATACATGTAGTAATCGCATTTGAAAATTTTTGCGCATTGTATTCTTTCACCCGATCTGCAAAAGTACGTAAAGCGTCTCCTGACAATCGTCTTACAGAGTCCACGTTATCTAGTTGTTCCATGGTTTGGATATACAAAATACTAAGAGCAAAAGCAATGTCTGGTGGGAGGTTACCTTCTATCGCATATCGAGTAGCTAAAGTAATCGCAATAATCCCATGATTTTTTTGGTTTCTGAGTGGATCCGCTGTTAAAATTAATTCAACATCTTCTTGCGAAACTGCATACATATATTGCAATAACTTCTTTTTATCTCCTTCTTTGATTGCTGAAAAATAATTATGTACTAATGCCATGTTGTGAGTTTTAGGTTTATTTTGTTGGCGTTTTAAAATATATAGATCAGGTTTCACAATTTTATAGGGAACTTCCTCTAGCACTTTATTTTTTTCTAAAACAATATCTACATCTAATTTTTCATTGAAAATCATGTAATGTAATAAAACTCCCATATCAATTAAAGTAGTTTGTTTAATCTCAGGTAGGCACTGATAATAGGCTAGTCTTTCTTGAATATTATTATTTGAGCTAAATTCTTTCCGAAGTTTCAAGGTTATATCATCTGAGCCCTTTGGATGTATAGTGGGACCGATTATAATAGACCCTTTTATATAATCATGATTTGTTATATGAATTAGGACGAAATTTTCAAGATAACTGTTACATCTGAAAAGTGGGAAGTTATTGGGGTCATTTTCTTGATAAATTTCACTAAGATGTTCTTCTTTAGAAGAATAAAAAGGACTACAAACATCATCAGAAGTAGAATGATATAAGATTTTTTTGTCTGTAGATAAAATGTGAACAGGTACATTAAAAGCTTTATGTGCGAGATCACACAAGTGTTTTATATCGATGGAATTATTCATTACCTTCTCCTTTTAATTAAATTAAATGATAAATTTTCACATTGTTCCTTTATAGATTCATAAATTATTTTCCGTCAGGTATAATTCACGACAAAATATTACTATCAATATCAAAATAGTACAATTCACGACAAAATATTACTATCAATATCAAAATAATACAATTCACGACAAAATATTACTATATTTTTTTTATGAAAATCATATATTATTTATTTGTAATTAGCATCTAAATATTGAGGTAGATAGGAAAAGGGTGAAAGACACTTTATCTGAGTGGAAAGAAATAGATCTTTTTCTTGTAATTTTCTAAACGACAGTGAAATGAGCGGAGTTCGTTTCTTGCTAGTCTTGTGAAAAATCTACCCATTGCGGATACATTGCCAGAAGGATTGGAATATGTCCCAGGCACATTACAAGTAGATGGCCAAACAGTGAAAGATGCAGTCGACACAGACAAGGGTGAATTTGATGCAGGAAAAGCAAACGGAAAATTTGGAGATGTGACAAATACAGAGTGGCATACAGTGGTATTCCATGCGAGGGCCAAGCTGGAAAAGAGATTAAAAATACAGCGAAAGTCACAGGAGATACTGTACCACCGCAAGAACCAACAGCCAAATTCCATTTCAATCACTTGGACAAATTGAGATTGAAAAAGTGGATGCTACTGATTCAAATGTAAAACTGAAAAAATGCTGTGTTCCAAATTTTAGACAAAGATGGTAAAGAAGTTGAGAAATTAACAACAGATGAAAATGGTAAGTCTACTTCTGAACCACTATGCTTCAGAAAGTATACAGTGGAAACAATTCAAGCACCAAATGGATATATGTTATTTAGAAGATCCAATTGAGGTAGAGGTTTCATCATCAGTTCAAAAAATAAAAGTAGAAAACACAAAAGACGAATGGAATATTCAAAATACTGGCGGTATATTGCCAACTGTTTTTATCTAATTGGCAATATATTAATGGTCGCAACATTAGTTTAATTTTTCCGCAAAAGAGGAAGAAATGAATAGATTTCAAAAGGAATAGAAATAGCAAAGGAGACAAGACATATGAAAAAGATTTTTAATATGTTGTTAATCTTTGTATTAACATTCTCTATGCTCCCTAGCTTTATTACCGCATCACAATAACATATTATTAATTTTTATGAGTACAATGGTTGTTAATTAACAAAAAACAGCACCTCTAATTAAGAGGTGCTGCAATATAAATCCAAAGTAAAAGTAGACATTAAACACTTAATGTACAGTAAATTGACCTCAAAACAGTAGTTACTGCAATACCTGGATTTGTTTATTCTATAACAAAAAAATGTCACTTAGGAATTATTGCTTTAAATCCATTTTTGTATTAGGTATTCTTGATATGCCACTTTTTATTGATATATATAAATGGCTACTTAAATTTTTTACTTCATTTTTAATTAATAATCAGATTACCTATAAATGAAATTGTATTATATTAAATTGGCTTAAATATTATGCACTTAAAATTACGAACGAAAACAATAGAACGTTTAACCCCTTTGTTATCTCTTGTATAGGATTTGATTCCAATCGATATCTATGGTGTTACCCTAACTAATCAAAAAGCTAAAAAATAACGGCTTTTATGTGAGTACGAAACATTGCACCGCCAAGTATCTCAATAACCTGATTGAACAAGACCACCGGCATGTGAAACGACGTTTTGCCACATCTTCTGGATTCCAAAATATTCGTCATGCTTCACGTACCATAAAAGGGATTGAAACGATTCAGGCCCTATATAAACAGAGACGAAGTCTTCAAACGGACTCCGTCTTTTCAGCGTACAAAGAACTGCAAAAATTAGTATCGGTTGCTTAAATGCTACCTCAAATCTATAATCTTCTCTACATTTTGTTCAACTTTGCAACAGAACCTAAAAAATAATGGATTTTATATGAAGCTCTTTCATTACCATCCACTACAGCCAGTGAATAGTAAATCTATAAATAAAATTTCTTATTGGTTAGAAGAAGGGGAAAAGTTATTATTCTTATTACAATATAGGAGAACGTACATGCGAGGAATAATTTTAATAGTGAAATATAAAGATGTTTTGCGTGAAATTATCAAAGATTCTTTTCTAAATGCAGAATATGAAGTATTAGAAGCAATAGATAGGAAAGGAGCATTATCCTTATTTGAAGAAAACGAAGTTCATCTAGTTATTGTGGATATCATGTTACCTGAAGCAGATGGTTGGTCTGTTTGTCAGCGAATCCGTCAGACATCAAATGTGCCTATCATTATGTTGACGCCCTTTGTAGATGGAGATAATATGTTACCTGGATTTGAATTAGGGGCAGACGATTATTCAACAAAATTGGTAGAACGAGCGAAACGATTAATCGACAGTCGGTGTGCTAAAAATGATTTGGGTGCAAAAACATCAAGATAATTGCAAGTATTGCCTAAATCTTGGATATACTTATACTATTACTCTAAAAAGGGTGCGTAATTAGTATGGGGGAAATAGAACGTATCTTGAAATTAATGTAAGTATATAAGACATACAGAACTTGTTTTAAATATAAATTTGTATTTGATTCATGAACAAACGTATAGAAGAAATTAGACGTTCATTACCGTAGTATGTCTGTCTAATTAAATTTGTAATTATTATTTTAGGCGCTGCCGTGATCGGTTAGCGTCTTATTTGTTGTTAAGGAAAGATAAGGATGATGGCTATATGATGAACGGATTGGGTGAAATTGTTTTGAAAGCTATATTAAAAATCATCGGGATAGGATTTATCACTTTCTTAATTTGATTAGGAATAGGGTAGCTTATATGGGGACAAAAAAACAAACGAACTCAACGAACGAAAATAGAGAAAGGCTAACGTCTCAAAAACATTAGTTTTTAAGATTCTACCAGGATATGAATTTGATTGATGAAATTGGATATACAGAAAAAATGTTGCCAATTAAAGACTGGATAAGAAAAATACAAAAGAGCAGCCAGCAAAAGCTAACTGCTCATCTCCAAGGGGGAATGGAGAAACTATCATGTTGTCTACAATATTGACAGAATATTGAGTTTTATTCAAGAGATTATGTTATATGATTAATTAAAAACTCTTTTATTAGCAGTAAAACTCCAAGGAGAGATAAGACTTCAATCGAAAACTATCTTTTTGAGGTTTTTTAAACTCCATTATTATGGAGGAAAATAAAAATAAGGCAATGACTATCGCAATACAGAGACGGATTACATCAGGCATTTATGACACTCCTAATAATTAATTATTTTTATTATATAGGTATTTCCAATGGCACGGAATTTTAAAAATGTTTTATGAAAATTCAAATAAAAGAACGTTATTCGAGTGCACTTTAAATCCTCATATCCTCAAGGTAGGTTTTTAGTTTCACTTTAAACAATTGAAGCAAGCCTCTACTTTCACCATATTTAGTTTGAGAATTAAAATGTTCTTTTAATTTTAATTGTCCAGTTGTGGTTCAGTTTGTGATACCTTTAGAAAAATTGTGTTCATTCTAGTTGATGTATCACTCATAAATTCTGTATACATAAATATCAAAGTGATCTTTTATATGGATTTAGGTGGGGAAATTTTATATAAGCTAGCGAGGCCCAAAAATCTAAATTAAATGTTTTTGAATCTATTTCTTACTTATGAAAGAGAAACCGGTATTGAAAAAATCAAAAAGAATGATGAATTCCTCAAAAAATAATCAGCTCGGTTTATCGAGCTGATTATTACATCCAGAAATCCTCAAAGTCTACGCCGTAACCTTTTCTTTTTAAGGCCCTAATTAGTTTTTGACCATTCCCTAATGAAGGTTTGTATGTATTTGAACGAGAAATACGACTAATTGTATTTTGATTTACTCCACTCCATTCCTTTAATTCGGTTTGAGTAATATTATTTCTTCTTAAAAATTTACCAAACTTTGATAATGGTTTCCCCAAGCCAAACATTGTGAACACTCCTATTCTTAAATCCTCTATTAATCACATCTTTACCAAAGCATGATTTTTTTAAACAAAAGTGTTAATAATGTACAAGCCCCAAGCAATATGATGTATCAAGGTGGCCACCATGGTATCTAGCAAACTTATTACCAAAGTAGATACCAAATCAACTAGCCTTTGTACTAGCAAAGTATCTACCACGTTAACAGTCAAGATACTGCTATCAAGGTAATAAGCGTATAAACCCTATATTTATCTAGTTTGTTCATTCTGTTTATAGAGGGGGCATTTAAATGCGTGATAGGAAGGAAACAATTTCTTTTCGTGAGTTTATGAATCGGTCATACGAAGATAAAGAAAAAAAAATACGTAAATATAATTCATTAAGTCCTTTTGCATTCCTTCATATGTCGAATCAGGTACTCACTACTTACATTGCATTAGGAGTAATGGGAACGGTTTTAATCGGGGCAGTCATGTTAGAAAAATATTTGGTACGACATGACTATATATCCGCAGCTAAATTTGTAAGTGAAGGAATTTATCACGGCATGCGAATTGGTGGAGTTTGTTTGATTGGATATGTATTTATTCGCATCGTAATCATGTTTTAGGGGGGAGTATATGAAACTGATAAAGAAGTGGCTTCATACACAAAGGTTAAGGAATCAACTTATAGAGGTATTTGGAAAAGCAGGTCTATATATGGAACATCAAACACGCGGGGGGAAAGTACCTATTTATCCAAAGGTACATAATATTTCTTCTTCAAAAGAAAGCGTGAGATATGTATTTACCATACCCAACGGATTAGATCCACAGAAGATTGAAAAGAAGTGGTTTTGTTTCCAACAAATATTAGGACGTAATATTACGATTGAAGGTGATGTGAAAAAATTTGTCCTACATGTATTCCGTTCGAATGCTGGGCTAAAACCGTACAATTATTGTTATAAAGAATGGCAGCCACTATTAAAAGGGTACCGTTTACCTGTTGTGGTCGGTAGGGACCAATTCGGAAAGATGATTGCATACGATATGATTGATTCCAATTCACCGCACTTATTAATTGCAGGAGAAACGGGAAGCGGGAAAAGTAGTATGGTACGTGTTGTATTATCCACACTTATTCAATATATGTCTCCTGAAAAGTTGTATTTGTACCTTGGTGACTTAAAAAACTCTGAATTTCATTTTTTGCGTAGAGTGAAGCATGTGAAAGAAGTTTGTATGGAAGAAATTGAAATGAAAATAATGCTTCAAAAGTTATGGAAGGAAATCAGAGAACGAAGAAAACTTATGGAAGAATATGAAGTTGATCATATTGATGCGTACAACAAATTAAATCCTAATCATCAAAAATCATATATTCTACTTGCTATCGATGAGGTGGCTATGCTTAAAGATGAAAAAGAGTGTATGGCTACAATTGAAAAGATTTCAGCAGTCGGGCGATCACTTGGAGTCTTTCTTATGCTTAGTATGCAGAGGCCAGATGCCAAGGTGTTAGATGGTAAGTTGAAACTTAATATGACTGTAAGAATCGGCTTTAAATGTGATAGTGTGATTAATAGTAATATCATGGGTACTCCTGGTTCAGAGTATTTAGAGCAATCGGGCCAAATGATTTTAAAACGAAATGGATTAAAGAAAGTGCAAGCTCCTTATTTGGAATTAAGTAAGGCGAAACAAATTGTTGAAACATATCGCATGTCTAAAGAGGAGAAAATACTCCAGAATTCATCGCAAGAAGAAATTCCGTTATTTGGGGTGTTAGATGATGAAGAGTAGAGATAAAGGAATTTTGAATGATTTGAATCGATTTAGATGCATGTCCCGTGACGATATTATTGACTTGCATTTTCAAGGCTTAAAGAATGCGGTAACTTGTTGTAATACAGTTATGAAACGATTAAGAAGAGATGGTCATGTTGATGCTAACGTATTGCAGCACCCATACATTTATTTTCCGCAACCCAGTTCTATCAGAAAAACGAGTCAAAAAATTCCTCATTTCCTTGGTATTGTGGACGTATACAAACAACTCGTTCATTATGAAAATCCTAAACTATTCGAAGTTGAACCAAAGTATGGGAAAGAATATATGGAGCCGGATGCTTTTACAATATGGCGTAGATCGCCATTCTTTATTGAAGTTCAAAAGTCAGTGTACAGTAAAAAGCTAATGCAAGATAAGATAAATAGATATGAGTTATACTTCCATAGCCAAGAATGGCATAATGAATATTGGCAACCGAAAGCTTCTAAATTCTTTCCTTCAATCCTTATCATTACTGACAAACATTACGACGTTCAATCTCCTTATTTCCGTATATTCCAGGCGAATTCTATAGAAAGTTTTATGAATAATTTAACAGTGGAATCATAAAGAAAGCCTGCATAGTGCAGAGCTTTTTTCTTTTTGATAATGTATTAAGCCGTGTGTGATGCTGATTGTTAGAAGGTGGTAAATCTTCTTCTGGAATGATATCTCCATAATTAATAACTTGTACAATAACCTCTCCATTATCACTATATCCATTCATATCAACAAGTTGTCCCACATATCCGTTTGTACCAATATCTTTTTAAAGTACTCTAAAAAATGCACTTTATCTTTTCTTTATCTTATCTTTACTTTATTTTTAAATTTCTATATTAAACTTTAAACCTAAAAGAAATAAATTTGAGTCTAAAAAGGGGCAGGGAAATAGATGATTATTACATCTTTTGTAAATAACCAACCACCATTGAAAAATGGAATTTCTTATACGAGGAGGAATATATGAAGAATACGAGTAAAAAACAAATTATTATATTATTCTTTATTAGTTTTTTAGGTTTAGGAACAATGCTTGGAATACTATATTTTAATCATAAAACTAATATTCAACAAAATAAAGCGCTCGCTACCGAAAAACGTGTATTGCAATATGACCCTACCTTGAAAAAAGAATTAGAAAAATATAATTTAGGAGGGAAAACAGCAGTTTTATTAGGAATTATGTACCAAGAGAGTAGAGGTGAGGGAAACGACCCTATGCAGTCATCTGAATCACTTGGATTAAAGCCAAATGAAATTCAAGAGACAAGCTTGAGCATTAAACAAGGGGTAAAACACTTTGCTAAAATGTACAAATATGGAACGGAAAAAGATGTTAGCATGGATACAATTATTCAAAGCTATAATATGGGGCCAGGGTATATTGATTTTATTGCTAGTCAAGAAGTTAAACAACACTCGGAAGATTCGGCCAAAAAGTTTTCTAAGATGAAAGTTGATCAAAACCCAGCGATGTACACTTGTGGTGGAAATAAAAATAATTTTAGGTATCCATATTGTTATGGTGATTTCACATATGCCACAAAGGTGAATGAAAAAACAATACTTATTGAAGAACTTCTTCGAAATGTACATGACTCTTCTAAATAAGCTGTATAATGATACCGTCAGTTATCAACAATAAAATATTAGAATGTAACTTATACTTTAAGTAATTCTTTTTTGTTATTTTCTGTTGCAGGATTCTTATATAACTAGTTGTTTATGATACTAGTCAAAAAGGCTCTTATGCGTAGTAGCATAAGAGCCTTTTAACTATATGAGTAGGAAAGTACTACAGTGGATATTTTAGGTGAAGTGTCTTATATCAAAAATTAAATAACTTTCAGTGTAGCCTCATTCTAAATTTAGAAATGGGCTACTTTTTCAATTGTATGCATAACGGAAATTGGTGGTAATAGTGCAGTCCAACCAACTGCATAAACGTTCAATTTTTCACCTAATTTGTAGTCTTTGCTATTTGAAATAGGTAATCTATTGCAATTGAAATTGCTGTAAATAGTGATAGAAACGAATGTGTTTTAATAATTAGATAGAAGGAAGGGCTTATGTTAAGGGTTGCTTAAAGATAAGCCCTTTTTTTTATTATTTCCTGACATCTATCCCAAAATTCTAAACGAAGTGAAAGTAGGGGTGGTTCAAGATAATTTGTATTTAATTTGTGACAACTTTTATAAATTAATTTTAACTATCTTATGAATTAGGACAAATTATTATAAGTCATGGTTATTACTTAACATTTTGTTTTACTTGATCTTTTAATTCATTAAGGGTCTTACCGCTAATATTGTCAGTAATAGTTTCATGTATTTCATTTTTCAATACAATTGTTTTTCCTGCAATTTGTGCCTTGGAAGACATCTTACTTTCATTAATAGTTTCTATGTTTGTTTGAAGGTCAGCTTTGTTATTTTCATCAAAAGTAATTGCGAATGGTTCAATTGCTCCGTAGTAGTTTCCAAATAATTGATCTTTCTTCAAAAACATCATATATTTTTTATTAACTTTAGGTTCGATATATAAAGGATCCTTATTTTGAACCTCTTTAGTAGTTACCTTAGTAGCTTGTTTTGTAACTGTGCCATCTGGTGCAACAACTGCATTAGAATCTTCAAGCTTAACAGTTTCAGCAAAACGATGATTGATTTTTATTTGTTTATTTTCAGTCACACCTTTAATTGTTTCGGAAATATTGAAATTATATAGATGTCCTTCAACATAATTTTCTGTATCCTCTTCTGATGGATTACTTGGATTACGTGCCATATTCCACTTAGAGTCAAGACCTTCATATTCACCAATTACAACTAGATCAGCTTCATTAATCATTTGATTTAAATCACTTGTGGCAGGGAAATCCTTACTGAGAATGACAGTTTCAGCATTCTTATCTTCGCCAGCAACAATGGAGAATTGACTATTAAATGCTGAATATCCTCCAAAACCAATCACTGCAGCCAAAGGAATTGCAATTACTATAGTTTTTGCTTTTTTACTTAACATTAAGAAATCATCTCCTTTTTCTGTTAATAGATTGCATTTACACCATTCTTATCGTCAGTTTGAGGGACATGCATAGTAGTACGATTACGATTGCTGTTCATAATTGAAGTGCCACTGTTGTGACCTATTCCTATTGCATGACCAAACTCATGAACTCCTGTACTTTTAGCAACATTAGATTTTGTAATATTTGTATTCCCTGCATTAATATCACCAGCGAATTTCGTTACTTTTTTAGTGGATGTATTATAAGTAGTGTTCATTCTTCCATAATAAGTAGAGGAACTTTCAAACCAAGAGTTTAATTTGTTCACAGAAGAAGAAGAAACTGTAAAGTTAATACGAGAAGCAGTGTACCAGGCTGAATCTGCAGCTTGCCAACCGGATTTAATGATACTTGAGCCATCGTCTAATCTGTCTCCCCACTTATATGTAGCTGATTTTGAAGGTAGCTTCCATCCTTCTTTTACATAAGCTTCTGAAACTCCAACGCTGGAAAAGACAAATACACTACCTAATAAAAATGCAGTAACCCCTTTTCTAAAATTCATATTATCCCTCCAAAGATTATTTTTAACAAGAGAATTATAGCATCATTCTCTTGTTTTGGATTAATATTTTTTAAAAATTTCGAATATTTTATATTGAGAAAATGGCATAAAAAATTTCTTTTAAGGAGACGTTATTATAATGTATAAACATAAAGTAATGAAATGGAGTCTATGTTTATTAATATTTACTTTTTTAATTATTATTGGTAAAACAATTTGGTCAAATACAGACATAGCAGAAATGTCTAATGTTTCATCGAATTCTGAAACTATAGTATTAAGTAAGACATTCAAAACTACAAATCATTTAAGTGAAATGGTGGAAGAATCAGATGTAATTGTACTAGGTGAATATGACGGTTTACACTCTAAATGGAATATGGCAAACAATTCATCATATGAGAATCAAGGTGAAGATGTCGAAGGCCATCTGTTTAATTTTCATGTCAAAGAAATTTTAAAAGGGGACTCTGTAGAGAATAAAATTTTAATAAATCATAGATACTCAGAAAGTCTCGTATTAGAGGAAAGTAATGAAGTTATTGATGACAATGGAATAATTCTGAAAGGTGCTACGAAAGTGTTTACAAAAAAAGTGAAAAATAAAGATCCATTGTATATAAAACCTAAATCTGGTGACACATATATAGTTTTTTTAAAAGAGAATAGTAAACTTGGACATTTTTATCCAGCTTTAGAACCTTTTATGATTCAATTTGATTTAGTGAATATCGCACACCTAAAAAGTAATCTAATAAATTGGGATAAAAACAAATATAAATTTGAAACAAAGGTTAATGAGAAAACTTTTTATATTGAAAATGAAATAGATTCAACCATCAAAGATAATATTAGTGGAAAAACATTAAAAGAAATTAAGAATTTTGTAAAGAAAACTTCAAAAATGAAATAACATTATGACATACTATATTTCCATATATAATTTTGGATATGATTCTAACACCTTTCTGGTGTATTTAAATGAGGAAAATATAAAGGTTTATAAATCTGTGTAGTTATTACATTTTAAATAATGATATAAGGTTTATACCTACAAGAACTTTAAATTTTCTGTTTACAGCATTAGGTCTTAATCCTATCACTAAAAGCGGCCTAAGTCCTGCAATGGGATTCTTCTAGCAAAAAAATCTATAACTATAAAGTGTTTTAAGCGTCAAGAAGGTTTAATTTAATTATGTAGTTGTGCAGCTTAAAAGATTGGGTAATGGTTATGATATAATAAAATTCAAGTATAATAAGGGGGGATGAATTAAATGATTTTTCAAAGCATGATTACAGCTATTATAGAAAAATTACAAGAGACCGTGAATCCCTATTGGATAATTGTATTTGGATCCACTGCAGAGGACAGAGAACGAGATGATAGTGACATTGATATAGCTTATTTAAGTGACATAAAATTAGGGAATTATGAACGTTTTTTATTAGCACAGGAGTTAGCGGATATTGTTCATAGAGATGTTGATTTAGTTGATTTATCAGAAGCTTCTACAGTTTTCCAAGCTCAAATTATACATACAGGAAAGACAATATTTTGTTCGGATGAAGAGCGAAAAACAATTTTTGAAATGAAAACTTTAAAAATGTATTCAAAATTGAATGAGGAACGCAAAATCGTATTTGAGGATATAAAGAAAAGAGGTTCTATATATGAAGAATGAAGTTATTTTGAATAAAATTTCTACAATAGAGCGTTGTATAAAAAGAATTCAAGAGGTATATGGAAATAACCCTGATAATTTAGAGGATTATACAAAGCAAGATTCTATAATATTAAATATTCAAAGAGCATGCGAAGCAAGTATTGATTTAGCAATGCATATTGTTGCAGGGAAGAAGTTGGGACTACCTCAATCTAGTAGAGAGGCATTTGATTTGTTGGTTGATGCAGATCTACTTAGTACAGAACTGGCAAGTAAGTTAAAAGCAATGGTTGGGTTTCGAAATATTGCTGTTCATGATTATCAAAGTGTAAACTTAGATATTGTTCGTCAAATTATTGAAAAACATCTAAAAGACTTTAAGCTATTTACGAAAGAAGTTATGGGAATTCTAGACTTATAAAAGCACAGATCTTTGAACTATGATTACATTGGAGAACATTGTAGTAACTGTATATCATGAGGAAGAAAGTACTTCAGTGGACCCTTTACTTGCTTTAACAATTAAAAACAAATTAAGCGTTACATGAACATATTGAAAAAAGGCATCTTAAGGTGTCTTTTTTTGTTTTGGAGATTATTTACATATTTTTTCGTAAATGAAACATAATATTACTAAAATCAGTGGAGGAGTGTAAGGAATGCAAATTCGTGAAAATAATAATTCAAATGAAATTTTAGTAGCAGCTGCAGCAAGTGCTATTGAGCAAATGAAATATGAAATTGCTCAGGAGTTTGGTGTTACCCTTGGATCGGATTCAACAGCACGAGCGAATGGTTCAGTAGGTGGAGAAATTACAAAACGTTTAGTTCGTATGGCGCAAGAACAATTATCAGGTCGATATAAAATTCACTAAAGTTAAAGGTATATCCTGTTGAAAGGATATACCTTTTTAATTTTTTGAAAGAGGATAATGAAATTTTGATTGTTAGTTAAGCTTAGAAACTGCAAATTTAGCTGTGAAATTCATCTTCTTCATGTACGAAGAATTTACACCTGCTTGAAATTGTACAGAAATATTACCGTTTTTTTGTGCTTTGAATACTCGACCATATGGTGAATTAGCATTGTAGGTGCCAATTACTTGGTTATCTGCATCAAAGACCGTATAAGAAATTGGGAACCCAGAATTTTGTACAAAGACTGTAAGTTCTTCTCCTTTATTGAGATTAAATGTTTCCTTTTGAGGCACTTCATAAGAACTCATAGAGTAATATTTTGTAACTTCTTGAATTTCTAAATTCGTAGTTGCTGCACTCGCTTTTGATGCCTCTGCCCCTGGTAAATTCATACCTGACAGTACTCCAATTCCTAGTGCCCCTGCTAAAATAACTTTTTTCATAATGCTAGTTCCTCCTTTAATATATTGTGAGATTTGAAAAGGAAGTGAAAATAAAACATCCTGAAACCATTATAGTTACAACGAGGATTATTTTCAATAGAGGTTGATATGTAATTCTGCATACATAGAGTAGCGATATAAGGTAATCTATGGTTCTGGTGCAAAAAGATAATAAATAAAAAAGAATCAAGGATTCCTAACGGAATCACCTGTTAAGCAGTTAATCCAAACAGCTGGTTGATAAAAATATTCTGATTTTGGACAGACTGGTCCTAAAAATCAATTTGTTCTTTTTTGACCATATGCATGGCCTCCACACCACTCAATATAGAAGTTGCTGTTTTATACGACTTAAATCCCAACATAGAACGCACACGCTTCTTGATAAAACGATGATCTTGTTCCACTATATTATTAAGATATCTAACTTGCCTTAGTTTTATGCCTTCAGGCATATGGTTCTCTTCTTTCAACTCTTGCATCGCTACAGGATAGGCAGGGCTCTTATCTACTGTTATCACACGAGGTTTAGACACGTATGAAAAAGAACCTTTTTTTCGTTTTGAGGGCATTTCTTTTTATTAGCTTGATAGCGATGTGGCGGTACCCCTTATAGGCAAAACAAACTAATTTAATACAAACAATAGGGATCAATATCTTGAACTGCTAGGACACTTTTATTCTATAAGGGGCACGGCAAAGATTACTGCTTTTAGGGACCACTCGTCATTTTAAGTTAACAGAACTGGAATTCCGTTAACTTTTTGAGGTGATTTTAACAACATTTGTTTACAGAACACATATAAACGGTGATAAAAATAAGTTTAAGGAACATATTTAAAGGGCTTCTCTTTACATATTTCAACTCTATATACTTTTAAATCACGGTTTTATCATATCGTCTTAAAGGTTTTTATAAATGGCCCGAAAAAGAAAGAATTGTTGCCGTGGGACTCATCCGAACGATTCAGCGATTTCATGCACGTTACCAAACGGATCAACGAAAGCAGCATATCGCCCTTGAGTAGGTTTATCATGCAAAAATTGAATACCCTTTTCCTTCAGTTCCTTATAAGTTTGCTCAACAGATACGACCTCAAACACCAAAACTGTTCTAGCCTCGTTTGAATAATCTCCAATTTCTTTGGTCTTTTCACATTTAAAAGCTATAAGCTGACAGCCGTCAAGGGCAAATGCAAGCTTATTTTCTTGCTCTAACAATGTTTTTAAACCCAGCAATTCAGAATAAAACCATCTCGCCTTTGTCATGTCATTGACGAAAATCATTATATGTCCTAGTCTCATAAGGCTATGCCGCCCCTTCACTTTTTTAAGGGTACCATTTTTTATGGTTCATGCAGAATCTTTGCTAATGATTATTTGAAGTATTCGCGAATTGATTAACATATCTTGCCCGTTAGTTTAATAAATAGCGAAAAGGGAAATACGAAGATAAAATTAGACCGTTCCTTTTATAGGAACGGCTGTACAAATGTCATGTGCTGGAGGTCGATTCAAATGGCATAAGATGTTTTCTCTAAAAGGTATGAACAAGAAATTTTACAATTATAAGTAAAAATAGCATGCAACTCATTAATAGGGTAGGTGAATTTTGTAAAGTTTAAAAAAAATCGTTATCTGGATAATTACAGTAATATGATGATTTATAAGTGCAAGGGGATTTTTGTGTGTATGAAAAGTTTGAAAATGTTTTTTGATGTATTACTAGTTAGGAAGACTTAAATCTGGAAATAAAACTTGATATTCCGGGATTAACCGAAGATCAGTAGTTGAGGTTGTAAAGTGTATATAATTTTTTTCTAATTTATCTAGTGTTGCCAGGTGATGAGTACCTAAGTCATGCAGGATGCTATGTTTAGAAAGAGTAGGGCCAATTTGTAATTTTCGCTTTTTCATAGCTTTATTCCACGGGCTGTAAAAGAATTTTAAAACGAAAGCAGGATACATGTAAACGATAAATGGATGAGGTGACCAATGCCGCCCTGCCCAATAGTTACCATACAAATAATTGTGTAGTAATCTACCACCGTATTAAGGGGCAGGTGGATTAGGGTGGAGTATTATCCCATGATAACGCTGTTTGACAAGGGGAATTCCGTATCTTGGATTGGTATAACCGTGAGTAGGATCATCCACCATCAGAATAGTCCTAATGGCATACATGTTTTGCCCTAAAGTAGCAAGAGATGAAAAAAATGCTTCCTTATCAAAACAGCAAAGAAATTCAGTGGTATTCAATACCATTTTCCAGCCTGTAATTTCTTTTTCGATTTCCATAACTTCTTGATCAACTAATAAGGCATCAAACTCTAAGACTTTTGAATTGCGGATTTCCCAATGAGGTGCAAATAATCTACATATTTCTACTGAACGATCAGTAGATCCGCGATTAATAAGAATACCGTGATCAAATAGTTTTGTGTGGTGCATTAACCACCATGGGAGTAGATACTCTTCATTGTAGAAATGGGAAATTAAAGTAGTATTAATAAAAAAACCTCCTTATAAAAATGTTACTTGATATGAAAGAGCTTTTAAGAAAATGTTTAGTTCTTAAAGGAGGGTTAGAGGGTATTGGTATGTAGTGAAATCTTTATTGAAAATGTCTTCAACTAATTGAATAGTTTCAGTGTCATAAAAACTATTATATGTTGGGATTCGTGGAAATAAAGGATCAGTAATGTCAGCATCCACATAATCTCCTTCGAAAATAGTACGCCCACTTTGATGGTGCCATGATTTGGTTAATAAGTCTAAAGGAGATTTTTTCAACCCCTAAATGTCTTCTATTTTAGCAATTTCATCAGAAAAGTTTTCTAAATATATATAGTCGGTCACATAGCGTTCCTCATCTTGTATATATTGCTGCACATAGTGTGGGTTCACTTCATCTAAATTTGTCATATGTGCTTTTAAGTAATATAGGAAGAGTTTAAAGGAGATTTTTTTATTACAATTTTCATCGTGGTATAAAAAGCGTCGGATTGGCTTCCATTCTGGATGTTCAATATGTAATGGAGCGATTAGAGAGAGGAATGAACTTACTGTTCTTTTATAAGGATTTCTTACAAGTTTATATGTCTGCTTTTCGTTTGTATTTAATGCATTAGCTAGTCCTGTAAAGTAGTAAGCTGAATTTTTGTATATATCATATTCGTAATTATGGATGAATGGATGGATTATACTTTATTGCTTCCTTAAACAAGTTGATTTGATAAAAAAACCTATGAGCAAGTGAAGTACATCCGCTTTTTTGACTCCAAAATAATATTATGGGGAAATCTTGATGGAAATGAGGTCCTCGAGCATATTTCATAATGAAGTCGTAAATGTGTTGGTTTGTCACTTGTATCCTCCATTCGTTTTTCTTTGACACTTTAATATATGAAAAAAGGCGATGAATATGCCTCAATAATTCTTTATAAAAGCGTTATTTGAATAGCAAATAAAAGGAGCATACATATAAGTATGCTCTTATGAAAGCGTAGATTTGTATGACCGGATGGTCAACATACAATAAAATATGCTTGGTCGATTTAAGTGTGTGACAAATCCGCAAAACACTATTTTAGTAGAAAAGATATATAGATATGTTCTGGGAGCAGGAGAAAAGTTAAATATTGATTGGGTAGCATTGTGTTTTTATTAACGAATTTGTGCAACTGTTAACGCTGCAGCGCGAATGTCTACTGTACCAATTACTTCAACGGGTACAATTTGAATTAGATCACCAGGGTTTAAGTTAATAAGAATGACACCGCTGGACACATCTACCTCACCAGTGCCAATAATATTAGAACGGACTGCGGTTCCTGAACCTGGAATAATGTTAGTTGGTGAATTTAGTGTCAAGAAAAAGCGTGCTGCTTCTGGTGCAACAGGAGAGTTATCAAGGCTTATTGTTAATGTATAACTGATTTGATAAATACCCGCTATTTGAATTCTGATACCGGTTCCAACACTAATTGTATCATTTATTACAGGAACAGTAAGATTTGGGTTTGGGCTTGTACTAGGTAATAGTAGTGGCGTAAATAATGTTGCAAATTGAGGTGCAGTAGCATTAAAGGCAAAACCAAGGGCAGGTAGTGTACTAGCTGCTTGTGCTTCACAATTAAAGTTAGAAAATCTATGACTAGATGAGAACATTTTTTCACTCCTTTCTGTAATCCAGATAACGTGAGTAACGATCTCACGTGATAGACAAGCATAATACAATATATGAAAGGTTATAGTGAAAAGTGCGAAAGGTGTTCTTTGGACAGAGATTTCTAATGTAAAAGAGTGTATAACACCGTATGTGATTTTGGCAGTGTGAAGAAATTCAACAGCTCATAAACGATTCAGAACGAAGACTATCTAATTTAAAACGAGTCCGAAATGGCTTTTTGAGAATTGACAGTGATGAGTATCGTGATGGCGTTAATAAACAAATAGTCATTTTGGAACAAGTAGTTATGAGATTGAATTGGATTATGAGGGGTTCTGTTGCAAACATTTTTTGAAGATATAAAGAAGTAAAGAGATTCTTAACGGAATCCGCTTTTATGCTAGAATACCGAATAGTTGATGAATGAGGTTCACTTGATTTTGGACAGACTTCTCTTTAGAGGTTTGTCCTTTTTTCATCATATGCATGGCTTCAATCCCAGCAATGATCCATTTGGCAGTCCGAAAGGACTTTAAACTTAACATAGTACGTATGCGTTTCTTGATAAAGCGGTGATCCTGTTCCACAATGTTATTTAAATACCGAATTTGCCTCAACTTCACACCTATCGGCATGCTTTTTTCTTAATGTAATGCTTTCATAGCAACAGGATATGCTGAGTTCTTATCGACTGTAATCACTCGAGGTGTTACGGAATGACAGAAAGCCAAG
Organism: Bacillus altaicus; assembly: GCF_042136375.2. NCBI lineage: Bacteria > Bacillati > Bacillota > Bacilli > Caryophanales > Bacillaceae > Bacillus > Bacillus altaicus. The sequence continues at coordinate 161,349 of NZ_JBHHFZ020000002.1, forward strand.
GCTTTCTTCAAGAAGCGCTTGGCTGATTTAGCATTTCTATGCTTGCTCAGATAAAAATCGATGGTATTTCCTTCAGAATCCACAGCACGATACAGGTACATCCATTTCCCTTTGACTTTTACATATGTCTCATCGACTCTCCAAGAATCATTGGTTTTCTTTAAATAGCGTCGAACTCGTTTGTCTAACTCAGGGCTATATTGATGTACCCATCGCATGATGGTAGTGTGAGCAATGGACAGACCTCGCTCCTCCATCATTTCCACTAAATCACGAAAACTAAGATTGTACCGTAGGTACCATCTTACTGTTAGCAAAATAATATCAGGCTAATAGTGCTTCCATTTGAACGAGTTTTACTTATTCACACTGAACACCATCCCTTTTCTAGATTGATAGTATCAGTATGTCCAAGTTTAAGAGATTTTTTGCACCAGAACCACTTAAACTGTACCGGAGGTACCATCTAACTGCTAATAGAATAATCTCCGGTTCATAATGCTTCCATTTAAAATCCACTGGTTTTTTCATTGTCGTACACGTCCTTTATTTATGAATATTTTCAGTGTACACAATGACAGTATTTTTTGCACCAGAACCTCAATACTCTCTTCGGTTTCATTGTATAACAGTAGATTCCTAACAAAATCTATTGCCCTTTTTTCAAATTTGATTATATTTGCACCAGAACCTAAAGGTTTATGTATAAAACTATTTTATGAAACTAGATAACGTGATAAAATTCTAGTTGCTGTGTATCTAATCATAAAAAGTAAGTTTATTTGTTAATGAGTTTTGTAATATTTTTGTAATCTTTATATTTTGGAAATAGTTCATACTTTTTAGAGGGAATGAAATTAATAGGTTTTTATAGTAAAAGTATTTGCAGAATTTTTAGATGAATATAGGGGGTGACTGCGAATGCCCGAACCATTAAAGAAAAATAGTCGCTATATGGTTGGATTGGACAGTCTAAGGGGCCTAGCCATACTAGGTGTTATTTTGTATCATATCAATTTTAATTGGATGCCCGGTGGATTTTTAGGTGTCACTGTATTTTTTGTACTTTCCGGTTATTTAATTACAGATATTCTGGCTATAGAATGGAAGAATAATAAGAGAATTGATTTGAAGAAATTCTGGCTCAGTAGGGCAAGGAGATTACTTCCTGGAATGCTTATCATGCTCATCGTCACCTTAGCATGGATTACAATTTTTCATAGTTCTTTACTTGTAAAAATGCGAGGAGACTCACTAGCTGCTTTATTATATTTTAGTAATTGGTGGTATATTTATCATAAATTATCTTATTTTGATAGCTTTAGTCAGCTTTCCCCGCTAAATCACTTTTGGTCGTTAGCTGTTGAGGAACAATTTTATGTGGTCTGGCCATTTGTCATTAGTTTGGGGTTTTATTACATAAAAAAACAATCACGCATGATCTTATTTATTTGTCTAGGAGCGATTGCTTCCGCTTTAGCAATGGCAATCCTATATGAGCCAGGCACTGACCCGAGTAGAATTTATTACGGTACTGATACACGGGCTTTTTCTTTACTAATTGGAGCGGCACTTGCCTTAATTTGGCCAAGCAGTAGGCTTGCGAGTAAAATTATTCCGCAAGCACGTCTTATTCTTGATATCATTGGGGGAGTTGCTCTTATCATCATTCTCACTATGTTTTGGAAGACGAATCAATATGAGCCGTTTCTATACCGTGGGGGAATGGTTCTTTTATCAATTGCTACTGCCTTGTTAGTCGCTAACCTCGCTCATCCGGCTAGCAGAATCGCACAATTTTTGAGATTTAGACCACTGCGTTGGATGGGGGTACGATCATATGGGATATATCTTTGGCATTATCCGATTATTACATTGACGACTCCGAAGGTAAATACTGGGGAGTTTTCGTTTACAAGAGCCATTCTTCAATTTCTTCTTATTATAATTGTTGCACAAATTTCGTGGAAGTTTATTGAAAATCCAATCCGAAAAGGCGCATTGAAGAATATTCGGATTAAGAACTTGAAAATAAGAAACTTAACTTTAAGTTGTAAGTTAGTTTTAATATGTGCAGTATTCATTTCTTCGATAGCTACTTTTGGATTAACAACAGCTAGTAAAGAAAAGGAGAATACTCAAAAAGATAAGGTGGAAGCAGTGCAAGAAGAACAGGCTAAACATCCAGTTGCAGTTTGGGAAAAACCAGCCGATGAACCACCTCAGAATAAAGAAGAACAAAAAGAAGAGAATCCCGCACAGCCTAAAGATCCTCTAACAGTTACAGCTGTAGGGGACTCAATCATGATTGATATTACTCCGTATTTAAAAAATGCTTTTCCTAATATTAGGATTGATGCGAAAATAGGACGGCAAATGTCACAGGCAATCCCTGCTGTGGAACAGCTAAAGAATGAGGGGAATTTAGGAAGTAATGTCATTATTGGATTAGGTACAAATGGAGCCTTTACCAAGGAGCAATTAGCATCATTAATAGAAGTAATCGGGAATGAACGTAAAATTATATTAATCAATACGAGGGTACCACGTCCGTGGGAATCGTTGGTGAATGAGAAGCTAAAAGAAGCAGCATCATCTTACAAAAATGTGGTGTTAGTTGATTGGTATTCAGCAAGTGCTGGAAATAAGGCGTACTTTGAACCAGATGGCGTACATTTAACGAAAATAGGTGCAGAAGCTTATGCTGCTCTTGTAGCAAAAGAAGTGAATCAATAGGGGGTACGGAAACGACTCTGGTGCAAAGATTTACAAACATAAACTTGACTCAAGGCATATGGCTTGAATTTAAATTAGCAATGCATGTATAGGAAAAGGTGAAGGGACATATTGGTCCCTTTACCTTTTTTATTTTTTATAAAAAGATTTCAAAACCCTTAGTTTTTGGAAATAAAGTAATTCCCACTTCAAGCTTTGCTAAGTGGCGAGTAGTTCACCTAGGTTGGTTTTGAATAAAAAGAAGTCCTCTTATTTTAAACTTGTACTTGTTGTACTTGTAAAACTTTTAAAGTAAGATCTAGTACAATTTTTTCGCGAAGTGTATCAAATGGCTCGTTTAAATCTGTTGGACAAGGGGAAAAGTCTAATTCGAAAAATTGAGCGCTTACTAATTCACAATATGGTTGTTCATTATAAAACACTGTATTTTCGAAGAAGTATTTGTCTAAACGTGGTAAATCACCATTTTTAGGATTAATAAAGTGAGATGTAGTATCTGAGGAAGAAGCTACTATAGCTTGTGATAGAAAATCTGCTGCTGTTAAATCTGCAAAACCAGAAAATGGAACATTTGCAATACGATCATATAGCACTCCATTACACTCATCATTTGCATATTCGATATTTTTACGAATATATCCTTGTACAAATAATTTTGCTCTTGTAACTCGGCGGTAATTTGTACCTGGTACTGGAGTAAATGCTACAGGAACTAATTTACATTGTGTTAAAAACACGTTTTTTAAGATACGTTTAATTTCAACTGCTGGAGGATCTAATGAAATATCAGATTCTACAACAATTTGAATTGTTCTTTCTGCTAATACAACTGGTATTTTTACAATCGGTGCTCCTGGAGTAAGAATTGGTGTTGCAGCTGCATCACTTAATGGTGTTTGAGTTTGTCCGTCTACCTGACAAGGTACATTAATTGGACATTGTTCGCTCATATTATCTAATCTCCTTTTTGAAATTACTTTAGATTTTTAAAACTGTTCAATGTCAATATATTCATTTCTTTTATTTATGTATGTGCTTGTATACTAGTTTTTAAATTTTATTTATTGTAGTTTATTAATAAACTACAGACAATAATCTATGAGTATCAGTACCTTATTAATAGTAGATGCTTTTATGAGGTATATTCGTCTTATAATAAGATTATAAAAATAGTAATATGAGTTTTGTATTTTTGAGTCTTTCGATTTCTTTATTTATATTGTTTTGAATGTATACTTTTGTTTAAAATTTTGAGGATATCAGGGTAATTTGGTTGAAGTCAATATTTATGAGGATTTGAATGTAAACTACTGAATAATAGTGTAGGAATAAGAAAATATTTAAATAATACAGCACGGATGACAAAAATGTACGTTCGTTTTCGTGCTTTCTGGGGAAATTCTTTTTTCTTAATTTAAGTAAAAATTGATATATTCGGAAAAAATAACAAACTACAAAGAGGATGCAGGGGGAATTTATGATGACGAAAGAGCAATGAGTTAGGGAAGCGGTGAAATGGGGTTTGAAACATGGGGTTCCGATTAAAGCAGAAGATATTTTTAAAATATATCTAGATGAATCTTATAAGGAAAATCAAATACATAAAAAAGAAGACTGTCACGTTAAGTAGTCTTCTTTGATTAGCCATTCTTTTTATTTTACATATAAGTAACATACATCTCTAACTGTTCCCAAGCTTTCTTTTTCTCTCTCATCTTCTGGGTTACATAAAAGCGTGAAAGTCATCGTGAAGTACCATTATATAACTCTAGATAAATGAGGGAAGCCCTGCAGAGGATGCAGGGCAGTACTAAGATCATCGAGTTGTCGATTCTATAAGAACTTCTTGGAATGTACAAAGTGTAACACATAATTCATACAAACTTTATATATAGATGTTACGAAATTATGAACAAAGGGGAATGGAAAATGAATAAAGATGAATTGAATTTGGGTAGTTTCGGTCAAAAGTTAATAATCACTGGGCTAGCGAGATTAGTTGAAGAAAAAGGCTATACGCCTCATGAAGCTTTCGATTGTTGGAAACGATTAAAAGAAATACGTTCTATGCTCTTTTAGAAATCCCAAAAGAGTCGAGAGAAAACACAAAACCCTAGCAGGGGAGCTAGGGCAGGGGAAGGGATATTAAGAATTGTTGATTCAATAAATAACGAATGACTTCTTCGAATGAGCTTAGTGTAACACAGGAACTCATGTATATGTGTTACGGAATTATGAACAATAGGACAAGTCTTCGCTTGTTGATATATTCAGGAATCTAATGGTACCCCCCACCTAGCAAATGGGTTCCTGGATATTCCGATGTGCGAAACATCAAAACAAAATAAAAAACCGCCCTACCCCTAGGACGGTTTGGAGAAAATACATGTAATTACGCTAATTACATTATATCAAATGTTTTCTCCTAAGAACAAGGAGGAGTTAGAATATGACAGACTTTTTACCTAAACAAGTGGCTCATGCGGTTGAAGAATTAAAAAAGATGTCTGAGAACAGGACAAGCTTAAAAAGTTAGATATTGATTATGTAATTACAGTTTTAACAGGTCAAGCGTATGGAAGAATGCCATTCTAGGTGGGAAATAAACTATGAGACTTTACGACTTAACAAATAACTATAACGAATTACAAATGATGATTGAGGATGGTGTAGGTCCATCAGCATTAGAAGGTAGATTACAAGCTATTGAAGAAAGCATTCAAGATAAAGCGCAAAACCTTGCTCTACTGATTCGCAACCTTGAAGCAGATACAGAAGCTATCAAGTGAGAAGAAAAGCGATTAGCAGAACGTAGGAGAGCGGTAGAAAACAATTGTAAGAGCTTAAAAGATTACCTCTATCAGAAAATGACTTTATTAGAAGTAAAGCGTATCAAAGGAACAATCGTAACAGTTGGTATTCAGAAGAACCCAGCAAGCTTAGATATCGCACTAGATGCTGTAGTTCCACCGGAATACATGGTTCCACAACCAGCAAAGGTTGATAAGAAATCATTACTTGCAGCTGTTAAAGAGGAAATGCAGTGGGATGGAATTACATTACGTCAGAGTGAAGGCGTGAGAATAGGATGAGTGATAAAACACTTTTCCAACAATTATACGACATAAATGTGAATGACAAATTAGAGAAAAAGGCTAACTTATCATATCTCACTTGGGCATGTGCGTGGGCTGAAGTTAAGAAGATAGATCCCAATGTCTCTGCCGAAATTTATGAATTTCCATTACCAAATGTGGAAGGGATAAAGGTTCCATATTTACAAACACCAACTGGTTATTTTGTTAAAGTGAGCGTGACTATTAAAGGACAAACCGAAAGAGGTACACGTATCGCCCAAGGTGTCATAGCGCCAGTGAAAACAGCGAGTTTTGTTGAAGTGGACGGCCAAAGAGGAGAAAACGGATTCGGATCTATAGGAGTGAAGTAAGACCGAATTTAAATTTTGTTAAGAAAAGAGGAATGAGAGATGAAATACAAACATGGATTAAACCAATATCGAATTAATCATGTAAGAGACTACGCAAGGTATACGGCAGAAATGGTCGCTAAGATAGAAATGCTGTTTCACTTGTCACAGGAAGGACATATTGAAGAAGAAAAAGCAGAGAATGGCATTTCGAATTTGACGAAAGAAATCGAACGAAGCTCAAAAGAATTACTGAACTATATAGAACAACGTGATGACATGCGGTAACAAAACTGAATAAAAGCGTTATTTAATAAAAAAGCAGTTAGCCTTCGCTAGCTGCTCCGCTGTTCTCGTTATGTAATTTAGATGAAGATACTAGCTACTAGAAATATAGCTCCTATCAAAATTAGAGATTCAAATAAAATCAAAAATTGGTTTTTCTTTGGCTTTTTTAATTCTTTAATTAAGCCCAATACTGCACTTATACCGAAAACAATATATAGGCAGATTATTATGGTTTCTGACATTTTTAACACTCCTAATATATAGATATTTCCATTATATATCAAAAGCTAAATGTATGTAAGATTTTAACAAAATCCTTATTTAAATAAAAGAAACCCCGATTGTCTGCGGGGCTCCTAAGGGTAATCGTCAAGTAATGACGTACTCGACTAATTAACGATATCATGAATTTTTTGGTAAAAATACTGGTAAATGTGTCCTAATGAATGAGGGTATCATTTAGAACAAAAACGCTAGTTTAATAAGTAAATAAAAGAGAGCACATTTGAGTATGTGCTCTTGGATAAGGGGTGCTGAATTTTAATTTATTGATTCTCTTTCATCGGAGGTATCAAATTTATCGATTAATTTAAAGATAGCCTCTAGAAGAACCGTAGATAAAATAGCAAAAATCAATACAGCATGAGGTGTTAATTTCACAGTTGTAAAATTAAGATTAGCTAGCCAAAAATATCCGACATACATCGTCAGGAAGGTACTAACAATTGAAACTGTAAACCCTAAGAAACCTAATTCTTTTAGCTTTTCCTCAGATAATTTGAATACTCGTAATACTAAAGAGAAGATGATTCCTACTATGAAAAATCCAATACATAATGTCAATAGTGATATTATACTTGGATATTCAACGTCATCAGGCATCCATTGTTTTATTCCTACAATTATAGCTGTAGGGAGCACAATAGGTATTAATAGTGGTGATACTATTAGAAAAATTGCCAATAGTCTACTGATGTTGTTTGTTCCATTGTTGTTTTGATTATTCATAAATCCTCCAAAAAATAATATAAAGATCAATATTCTAGAGGATTTTAACACAAAAGTGTTAGTAAGACTATAGCTAAAAATAAGGATGGTTTTAAACAAAAAATTCATTTTGTATGTATTTGAAACACGAAAAGAGCACTTAATAAAGTGCTCTCGTTACGAGTTCATTCACTTAAAAGAAAGGATACACCAAATCATACGGGATTTTTCAAAATGTGCTTGGATAAATTAATTAGTATTTGTAAAAAAGCAGCTAGCAAAAGCTAACTGCTCGGCTGGTTCTCCAATGGGGAAAGGAGAAAGGTTAGGGACTTCATTAAATGAGTTCTGGCTATCGCCTATCTATATTATTGACGGAATATTGAGTTTTATTCAGGGGAGGAAGAGGAAAATGAACAATTCTAGACTGTCCCAACTTGGTTTTGGTCTGCAACATCAGAATCGTATGTGTTTGTTGCACTAACACCGCTAAAGGTATTGGCAACAAAAGCAACATTGGATGATCCTGAACCATTATAAGCCTTCGTATTTTCCTTTGGAGAAACGTTGTAAAAATCGCCTAAGTTGAAAGAACCGTTACTATTTTGTACAACCAGATTTCCAACAACAGATGGTATAGTTTTCACCTGCTTTATTAAGAAGTATTTAAATTATTATATGGTGTATGCGTCTAGAGGTTCATCTGGATCTGAAAATTTTGAAATGAAGTTTGTTAGAAAACATAACAAAATAATCCTTTTACGAAAAAAGGTCCTGTTGTCTCCAACAGAACCTTTCCTAAAATGGCAAAGAGTAACTCTTACCTTACTCTTTGTTCATATACTACAGGAGTTTTAATGAAAATCCAAGGCTCCTTATATTGAGAAATAAAGAAGAATCATTCTAAAGAATCTTATCTTTGTCATAAATAAAAGAGCAGTTAGCAAAAACTAACTGCTCATCTCCAAGGGGGAACAAGGAGAAAAATCTAATGTCATCTATAGTATTGACGGAATATTAAGTTTTATTCGGGAGGTTATGTTATATGATTGATGAAAAATTCCTTTATTAGCAGTAAAACACCGAGGAGAGACAGGACTTCAATTGAGAACCAAAACATACTTTTTTGAGGTTTTTTAAACTCCATTATTATGGAAGAAAATAAAAAGATTGCAAGCAGCATGATAATTAAGAGACGGATTATATCAGACATTAATAACACTCCTAATATTTAATCAGTTTCATTATATAGTTATTTCAAATAAGACGGAATTTAAGAATTGTTTTATTGAAATTCGAACAAAAAAGGCCCTGTTGTCTCCAACAGAACCTTTCCTAAAATGGCAAAGAGTAACTCTTACCTTACTCTTCTGCTATATAATACACAAAACACGTATAGATGTGTAGACTAAGAAATTCCAATGTAGTTATTTGGATATAGTGTTAAAAAGTATTTTTTCCGGGTTTAATATAAGGAATTAAATTACAAACTTTGATTTATCAATGTATATTAATGATTAACTAGAAAATAATAGTTAATAAAAGGATATTAAAATAATAAAATATGAAATATTGCATATTCAATTGAAATAGAAATTTACAAGTAGAAAGCGAGGAATAACTATGGGACTAGGAAACAAAGGAATGGCATTTGATAAGGTTATTAATCTATCGAACGAAATGTATCAAAGAGGGGGAGTGGCGCTTATAAACAAGTGTCCAACTCCTATGAAGGTGTTAAAAAGTAAAGGCGGCCGTGTATTAAATGGATTCTATGAAGCTAAAAGTACAGTGGACTATGATGGCGTTTATAAGGGACGAGCTATTGCGTTTGAAGCGAAGTCTACAGAGAATGCTACACGATTTGATTTAAAGAACATTGCGCAGCACCAATTGGATTATCTAGAGAAGGCAGAGAAGATGGGAGCGATTTGTTTCTTCCTTATTGAGTTTAGCAAAGACAAGTCAGTATTCGTGGTACCATTATCAGTCATTCAATCTTATGTAAGGATGTCTCATCAGCCAAAAGGTAAGAAGTCGATACCAAGAGCAGACTTTGATATTTATGGGTACTTAGTAGATCAGACGGAACGAGCACCAGTTGATTACTTGCAATACGTCGATGAGCAAGGATTTACACCGGTAATAGATGGCATGATTCAATTTGATCAGGACCATAAAAAGGTAACGAATAACATTGAAGCAACAAAAGAGAAGATGGTCAACAAGAAACGAAAATTATTAAAGGCTTAATGGATAACGGAACCATGCAGAGTGGATGGTGGGGGCTACTCGCTATGCATGTTTCCCTTATTCAACAATGAGATATTAAAATTTCGCGTACCTGATGTTAATATAAAAACCAAAATTTGAAATAGGAGGGATTCCAACTTGGAGAGACAATTATCTTTGTTACCGGATATCGATGATAAGAAAGTACAGAAGGAAGTAGTGAGCATTTTAAAGGAATACAGGGCACTCAAGATGCGATTTAGTAATGAAGTGGAGCAAGAAGGAATCAGCTTGTTTCCGGAACTACGTGATTCAAGGAACACGAGTAAATGGAAGGTGCAGCAGGTTGAAAAGGCACTTAACAATTTATTAGATGAAGATGAGCGTAATTGTAGAGCGGAAGTTCCTGACAAACGAGAGAGTGAAGGATTCAGATGTTTATCACGATCTATTACTCAAGAAGACATACTTCTATGAGAAGAAGCAGAGTGCAGTTAAGTTGATTGCTACAGCGCTAGGAATCATCTGAAAACCGCGAACAAAATGCGAACTTTTTGGGGGACTAAATAAAAACGTGAAAATTATAAGCTATTCCTATAAACAGTTCTTTGAAAAGAGAATACGTTTTGGGGATAGCGTTCCCATTATAATAACGTTACTCGGTGACGCGGAGGCTGGAGGGAATAAGAGCTTCCCGAAATTATTTATATTTTACTTCTCATTGAGTGTATAAGCGTACCGCCTTTCGTTTGTGGACTCATAGGTAGTAAAATCACGCCTGTCATGTGGATTTCTTGATTTCTATGTTAAAACTAGATCGGCACCAATTGGATATGATGGTTTGATTGAATGAACTGCATGTCATAAAAGAAGGAAAGTCTAAATTATATTAGTAATTGCTACCGACAATCACCGATATAAGTCAGGCTGTTCTTCTTAAACGATTAAACGAGCAGAGAGCTTCCGCTCTTTGTTTGAGCCAATACAGCTGAACATTCCCCTCAGTTTTATGTGTGGTTCAAACAAGGCGTAGGAAGAAACATATGCGTCTGGATATAAATCTTTTATAATTCGACATTGGCGAAAATGACATTAAGTAGCCGACTCTACGGAGTATAAACGAGAAGACTGAGAGTATCTAGAATACCAGAGGCTTGAAGAGATACTTATTGCCATTTGTTCTCTCTCTTCCCCTTCAGGAGCTGTCACTTCGGTGATGGCTTTTTGTTTTGTAGGATATTCTTCTTTTCTGTCGAATAGATAGATTGGGAGAGGTGGGGAATAAGTAAATGAAAAAATTTATAATAAGCATAGAAGCAGTCGATGGTAAACAACACGAATTTGAAATTGAGTATAAAAAGACAGTAACAGTTGCTGCTATAGAAAATTCTATACAAGCAAGAGAAGCTAGATTCTTCAGATTTGGAGATCGTATGGTTAATTTGGACAATGTATTCTCTTTAGTGGTAAAAGAGAAGAAGGATTAAATACAAAAAAAGCATCCAAAACGGGTGCTTTTTTCTTTGTTATATAGAAATTACACATTAACCATTAAGCATATTAGGGAATATCGAGCATAGAATGATATTGACACCACGATATCAAATTTATTGCTGCGTTTTAGTGTTACCTCTATGTTCATGAAAGGGCACCTGTATAAGGTGTCTTTTTGATGAACCATTTTAATATAGAAATCATATAGTATAGTGTAGGACAAGCTAACCGCTTATATCCTATTCAATGCTCATTGGGGAAATCCCCTTCTCATATTTTAGCATCTACTGACGTGGATGCTCTTTTTTATTGAGCAAAATGGACATTTAAATAGGAGGTTAATGATGGGTGTAACATTAGAGGAATTAGAAAAGTGTTTTAATGAAGCTGTAAATGAAGGAGCAGAGTATGTAGCTGTTCAAATTGAAATGGATGGATTTCCTAGCGATGAAGTAATTATTAACGACAAACATAACATTGATTCTAAACTAGCGTATTATAAGAAAACATACAATGAAGATTTAGAACATAGATGCACTCCAGGAATTCGTATTGTAGGTTTTGCGTATGGTTATTCGTTCTCAGAAATCCTACGTGAATTAGGATTGTTGGTGAAGTAGTGATTAAACCAATAGCAATTATCGTAGGCGCTGCCGTTATCCTGGTGGCGTCTTGTTTGTTGTTAAGGAATGATAAGGGGTGAAATAGACTTGCAATTTGAAGGTTAGATAATAATATTATTACTTTAAAATGCAGAAAGTAGACTAATAAACAAGCTGTTTTTAACTTTTAATCATAGAATATGAGGAATTCTATTGTTAAGAGGAGGTAATCATATTTATGGGATGTAATTGTAATTTCAGACATTGCAGAGATTGTAATAGATTTTGGGATGATTTAATGTTCTGCAGACGCAGACATAGAGATTGTGATGACCGTCGTTGTAGACGCGACCGTGACTGCGATTGTGATGAATGCCGTCGCAGACGTAACCATCATCATGACTGTGAGCTTGATAATCGTCGAGATTAGTAAAGTCCTTTGAATGAGTGTGCTTCTTCGCAGCACTCTTTTTTTGTTTATGGGTTTTCTAAATTAATACTTATTAAATACGAAGAATGTAGTTGCAATTCGATTTAAGGTCCAACAAAACAAACGAACATAACTAACGAAAATAAATGTCTTGTTTATATGTCTAAAAGTTGACCCTTTTGTACAATTTGATTTCATAGGTTAAAAACTTTGTAAACAGATAGTTGTTAATGTCTAAAAGATAGTCTGAAATAAAAGTATAGAATTCTTAGGACTTTTAGACTATTTTGAGGTGATTGTGATGGCTATTGTTGGTTATGCAAGGGTAAGTACAAAAGAACAAAATTTAGATGCGCAAATTGAGATATTAACAGATTATGGATGTGATAAAATATATTCTGAAAAATACAGTGAAGCTAATAGCAATCGAGGAGAATTGCAAAAAGCATTAGAGTATATGAGAGAAGGAGATAAATTTGTTATTTGTAAAATTGAACGTTTAGCTAGATCAATATTCGATTTATATAAGATTGTGAATACATTAGCTGATCGAGGCATAGCGGTGGTATTTCTTAAAGAACAAATTGATTTCTCTACACCCGCAGGTAAATTGATGTTCACTATGCTAGGGGCTATTGCTGAATTTGAAAGAGATTTAATCAATGAAAGAACAGCTGAAGGCCGAGAAAGGGCTAAAGCGATGGGCAAACACATGGGAAGAAAAGGGCAGGATGAAAAACAGGTCAAACAGGCCATGAACTTATTCTTTAATAGAACAGAAAATAGTTTGAGTGTAAATGACATTTCCAAAATGACAGGTGTTCCGCTTTCTACTATTTATGCGAAAGTGAAAGAATTAAAAGAGGGGGATTTATAATGGAGGAATATGAACAGCTTCGGCAGGAATTCCAAATTATAAGAATTACTGAGCAGATAGTAGAGGTCACTAATGAACCAAAACTTCTCATGATTTTCACCTCGATTCAAAGTTTTAGAAATTCTTACACAATTATACATTTAAAAAAGATTTACAAAAGGAATTACCATAAGGAGGAGCTATGACGAGTTACTTCCTACGTATACGCTCTAACGGGACAAACTGTTGGGAATGGTGGAGGAAACGGCGGTTCTAATGGTGGATATCAATACGTTAAGTCAGGTGGATTCGGTACTAACTCCTTAGATGAAGCTATTCAAGCTATGACAGAACGAGGAAGAAAAGGTAGCGTTAATGTTGATCCAATTTCTGGACTATGTTATATCCAAACCGATGTCCTACCTAATGCAGAGTTAGATAAGATTACTTGGTGGATGGATACTAGACCGGGTGGTAAATGCTTCCTTAGCTTTCTCTATTGAGTTCTGTTCCTCTTTTGTATTTGTAAATTCGATAACCATAACAGACAGTCCAAAACATAAACAAACAGCCTTTATCTTGCTAACTCTCACAAGAACTTACACTTTTGCTTTATCTGTATTTAACCTAGAGAATACAAGATTCTTTCATTTTTATTCCCGGATATATTTGAAAAACTGTATGTTTTTTATCTCAAATCAATTATATCTATAAATTTAAGGAAAATTCTGTTATAAGATGCATCAGTGCAAGTTATTAAATTCTTTATCGGATTTATGTCAGTTACAGTCACATATCTAGTAAGCAAATGACCATCTCTATAATAAGTAATCAATATCTTCTCTTCAGAAAGAAATGAACATAATAACTTGTTTTCAATAATTTCTTGTTCGTCTTGGGTTAATGTAGGGCGCTCCACTTTTGTTTGTTTTTTAACAATCTTACCAATACCGATGAATTTCTTCGGTATCGAAGCGAATGGAGTCCGCTTAACCATTCCTATTCCTTTTGGCATATGTGTATATCTCCCTAATTGCTATTAATAACTGCATCATTATATCAAATTTTGGAGATGTTAGGATTATTTATGTAATTATAAAATAAACATTTAGAGGTTTTTGGCTCCTTATAAAATCAAATCAATTTAACTAAGCATGATTTATATATAATAGGAGAAATTACTGTGGAGTCCCTTTGTAGGTAAGCGTGTTGTTGCTAAGGTTAATAATATTCGTTTCAATAATACCCTTCTTGGCAGGGGAAAGATGTCGTTGGTTCTGTAGATGTAGGGTTAGGATTTACAATTGATGTGAAAATAATTGTTAAATTGCACCTTCTTCTAGTGTAACATCTTGATTATCTGCATTGCGAAACTTTTCAGCGATTCGCTTCAAATCCTCTTCTACCTGCACAAGTGAATTGATAGATGTAAAAGCTTTTGGTTTCGCATCATTGAACATTTGAATGAACTGTTGATTAGAGGCACCAATCCATTGAAAACACAAATGATCAATTTCATTACATAAATTATTACGTATAGACTCTAATGCGATTCTGGTATTACTTGCACGATTAGCAACTTCTTCTAGCATTTCAGGTGTCACTTTGATTTGAACCATTTCTTTCCTCCCTTTTCCCAATTTAAATTATGAGATAAAAAGAAAAAATGTAAACACAGAAATTTTAGATTAGTATAATGATATTTGTGTAAAATAAAATCTACTTAATTGTAAATAAAGCCTATGTATATGTGAAATAAAGAAGAGCCGTCCTGTTGGATGACTCTTCTCATTTAAATATTTAATCTTGTTATTCAAATAATTTATCCATTAAATCTTGGACTTCACGCCTTCTTTTAGTTGTTTCGTCCTTATCAATTGTATAATTATCATCATCAATTATAAGAACATCACCCTCTTTTGCAGTAGAAGGGAGTTTAGATTTAAGCACATTAATTGTTGAATTATTAATTTCAATAACTGCTATTTCCCCTTCAAAACGGTCAATAATACCTCTTTGCATAATTATCTCTCCGTTCTTACAGAAATATTTGCACCATCACTGTTAACAACTACTGTCCCATTTAAATCTGTTCTGTACACCTTAACAGACATTGAAGATAACTTAGCTAAAGTTTCCTGTGTAGGGTGGCCATATCGGTTACCCGCACCGGCACTGATTACAGCAATACTTGGTTTAACTGCATCTAAAAATGGCTGAGAAGAGGAAGTCTTACTTCCGTGATGACCAGGTTTTAATACATCAGATTTTAGGTTAGAATCATGCGCTGCAACCATATCTTTTTCACTTTTTGTCTCAGCGTCGCCAGTAAATAAGAATGATTTGCTACCGTGCGTTACTTTTAACACAGCACTCCATTCGTTTAAGTCGTCACCATATTCTTTAACAGGAGCTAAGAATTGTGAGTTTAAACCATTGATTGGTAAAGTCATACCAGTTTTTGCTTCTTTAATTGTTAATCCTTTGTTAGCTACTGCAGTTAAAAAGTCTTTATATGTTTGGGTAGTATGGCTTACTTTAGGAGCGTAAACATTTTTTACATTCATAGAATTAAGGACCTCATCTAAGCCACCTACATGATCAGCGTCAGGGTGTGTAGCAATCATATAATCAATTGTTTGGAATCCTAATCCTTTTAGATAATTCGCCACTACTTTACCTTTTCCATTGTTGCCCGCATCAATAAGGATTGTTTCTCCGCTTGTAGATTTAATAAATGTAGCATCACCTTGTCCCACATCAATATAATAAACCTCTAAGTTACCCTGAGGCTTAGGAAGAGCCGGACGGAAACTTGGTTCTAATACACGAGCCAAGAATGCAGCGAATTGCTCACGAGTTACTTTTACGTCTGGACCAAATGTACCGTCAGGTAATCCAGCAGTAATATTGTTTTGAGCTAGCGTTTTGATATATTGGTAACCCCAATGAGTAGATGGAACATCAGGGAAATTGACGTCCGCACCTGTAGGCTTCAAATCAAAAGTTTTAACAAGAACTACTGCCATTTCTGCACGAGATAATGAGCGGTCAGGGAAGTAGTTTTTCTCACGTTGTACAATGTTATTATGTGCTAACTTATGTACAGAATCATAGTAATAGATACCTTTGGTTACATCAGAAAAGATATGATCATAGCTAGATGGTTTTTCTAATTTTAACGATAAATCTAGCATTAATGCCATTTGTCCACGAGTTACATTGTCACTTGGCTTAAAATGTCCTTCTGGAGTACCATTAATAATGCCTTTTTCTGATAAATAGTTAATCTCTTTAATTGCCCAATGGCCAGCTTGGACATCAGGGAAAGATTTAGCACTTGCAAGATTAGGAATAAATAATGAAAAAACCATTACAAATGCTGTTAGTAATAAGCTTAACTTCTTCAAGAATACCGCCTCACTTTGTATGTTTTTTAACCTACTTAACTTTAGCATCTCTTACAAATAATTCAAAGTTTAATAGAATAATATATGGTACATGATAGTACCGGCAAAACATACTATGTAACAATAAATGAAGCCCATGTGTATGTTAAGTAAGAGTTGCAAAAGAGCATAAACATTTAAAAATATAAATTTGCTATTAATCTATGCTTTTATATGATTAAATAAAAGAACTGCCTATAAGTGGAACTTTTAGGGCAGATTCTTTTTATATAATAAATTGAAGGGTGGAACTAAGGTGATTAGTGATTTGAAAAAAGGGGCTTTATCTTCATTGAAGGGCCGTTGGGGATTAGGAGTAGGTTCAACATTCCTAAATTATCTCATTCCCGCAGCAAGTATGTATCTCATTGGTATAGTAGTATTTTTAATTTTTGGTTTATTTGTAGATGTTATAGGACCTGAGAACCTTGTATATTATTCGTATGGCGAACCTAAACTTAATTTTGGAGTTATTTTATCTCAAATTATTATATGGGCTATTATTTTTATTCTTTATATCGTTGTGCAAAGTGTTATGAGTTACGGTTATTACAACATCACTTTAGGTTTAGCAAAAAATGAATCTACTACAATTGGTGATTTATTTGCTGGATTTAAGTCAAATAATATATTTAGAGCTATGAAATTAGGTATCTTACAAACAATATTCATTTTCTTATGGAGTCTTTTGTTCATTATTCCAGGTATTATTAAATTTTTCTCTTATTCTATGGCTTACTACATTATGTTAGAGGATCCAGAATGTACAGCAAGCGAAGCGATTAAAAAAAGTAAAGCGATGATGAAAGGACATAAGTTAGACTTATTCATCACTTGGTTAAGTTTTATTGGTTGGTTTATTTTAGGTTCATTGGTAGGAATATTCACATTAAATCTTCCGTATCTTTGGATTTCCCCATATTACACAACGACTGTATCGCATTTCTATTTGAAATTAGCAAATAAAAATGTGACTGATGACGAAACTATTGTTATCTAATCTATATAATGATTAATATCAAAAAAGAGAGGGAACTAATTGTTCCCTCTCTTTTTTGATGTTTTGTAGCTTTAAAATAAAGTTCAAATTTTAATATGCCACATTTGTGGGGGTACCGCCACATGCCTATCAAGCTAAGAAAAGCAAATACCCCAAAATGAGAAAATTGACATCTCCAGGTGAAAATGTACAATTTTTTGTTTTGGGAGCGTTATAAAATTCTTAAGTTGACGGATGTTGGTGCTACCCCTTTATGAACATGTGATACAAAAGTCACTTTAAACTAATTAGGGTGTTTTTGCCCATCCCCTCGAAAAGGGGGAATAAGGGGTTCAGCAGAGATATATACGTTATCTTAACCAAGAAAATTAAAATATGAATTTAAAAGGGCCCTTACGTTGAATACATATACTCAATGTAAGGGCGAATTATTTTTGGTTTGAAATAAAGCTTGATTAAAAACAACTTAGGGATCTGTGTAGCCGATTTCCTTAATGTACAGAAAATTGGCTTGTTGGTTCATTACTCGTTAAAAATGTTTGTAAAGCTTCTAGAGGTTAAATCAACTTGCATTTTATTTGCTAGAATACCATTTAGCTAACCACTCATTCCATTTATCTGTTTGAATAGTAATGGCAAATATAGTGTTTTTATCAGGCTTGTCAGTCAGACATACGGATGTATCATTAACAGATAAATATTGTCCGTGGTTATTTTTTAAAGAGAAGCTTTCAAATCCACAATCAACAAGTGTCCATACTTGTCCATAAGCACGAAATCCTGTAACGCCCACCTCACCATTTGCAGATGTAAGATAGGTTGCATTTGCTTCTATGTACACCTTATTAGATCCTTTTTCAATTGGAATAATTGTAAATATGCTCCTATCTTCTGGGATCCAATTAGATGAAGCGAAAATATTCGTACTATCCTCCCATGTTCGCAAGACGTTATCCCTGTTTCTAATTTTCACAGAAATAGAAGAACATTCTTCATTTTTATGCTGTGTAACGACAGCGAGCTTATGTCTCTTTATCTCAGCAAGCTCATCAGGGGTATAACTAAAAATCTCAGATTCTTTTACTGGATTCGAAGTTATTGTTGCCAGTTTTTGCTTCTCTCCCGGTAGTGCATGAAAAAGTTTCTCTAGGTCAAAAGAAACACTACCTGGTTTTATATTTGGAAACTCCTGTCTAATAAATTTTAGAGCTAAAGGACCATTCATTTGACCACTATTGTCACTTCTTAAGTAATATGTTTGCCAATTCGTAAGCGCAATACCAGTATTCCCTTCATCTAATTGTTTTTGTGTAATATAATACACATCACGTTCATATAGATCTGAGGCATCTGGATTTAAGTCCACTATGATACCAGCTTGCTTAATCAGAAGTTGTTGACCATGTTTTATCGTTTTATATTCAACTTTCCCATCTTTATAGAAAATTTTAATTCTCTTAGAAAAGTTTTGGTTTTTATAATAATCATACACACTAATACCAAATTCTCCTTTGTGAAAAGTAGGAGATTTGTAAGCACGGTTTTCATTGTTAGCTAGATAATCATTTTTAGCACTTTGTTCTGATAAAGAAATAACAAAAGGCTCTTTTAGAAAGGTATCATAGGTATCACTAAATGTTGTAAGAATCGTTTCTCTTGTATCAACGTCTGCTTCTGCTTTATGTTTTGTAAATGGGTTCAAGCTGAATACAATCCCCATCGCTATTCCTACAGGGGGGATTTTTTTTATACATCTCCTTATCTTTTCCTTCATGGATGTGCTCCTTACTTTCTAATTTATACTGTTTCCAATATATTTAAATTAACATCGGTAAGTTTATCTTAATTTAAATAACTCTCAAAAGTCTTTCGTAAATGTTACAAAACCCTTTCATTGCTTCTCATACAAATACTTCAGGACTCTTGCAAGTAATTTCTTAAACTTGGAAATACCGATAGAAATAAAAGGATTGATACATAAGTAAACCACCGATATATCTTATTAAATTAAAAATTGAGATCCAAAAAACAAGAAAGGTTGGCATTTTGCCAGCCTTTCTTGTTTACTACTTCATTCATTTTATAAATAAAATTTTTGTTTTGGGGATACTTAAAAATCTTCGCTTAATGAGCATGTGGCCAAGCTGAAAAAATATAGACTATCGTAAAAAGTTCAGAATTTTATACGATATTAATGAAAGACTTTTGTAACATTTATGAAAGAAATTTGAAAGGTTTTTAAACTAAGATGAATTTATAAATATTGATTTTATATTTTAAATCAATATACGACAGTATTTATATGTTTGTTTTTTACAGTGTTACATGTAAGCAATCTAGGCTAAATCTTACTAAGAGAGGACAACAAAAATGAAGAAAAAATTTAAAACAATTGGAATTGGAAAGAAAGTAATTCCTACTGCAGCGGCATTAGGTATTCTTTTTTCTGTCGCTCCTATTGCAGAAAACAAGGCTAGCGCAGGGATAGGTACGGTAATAGATATAAGTATTACTGTATTAGGTGCTGTAGCAAACACTTATGAAGCACTTGGAATAAGCCCAGAGGATGGAGACCCAGGCACTCGCATTGATGTATATGCAGAAAACGAAACTTACCAGGCTCCTAGTTTTACATCTGGGGAATTTAATATTTCCATGTATCATACACAAGGTGATTCGAATTTTCTTAAACCAGTTAAAGTACGCTATCCGAATGGGAAAATCGAACTTCATCAACTAAGATCTGGGCAGCAGCTTAAAATTACTGAAGCAGGTGCAATTATAGATTTAAACCCTAATGGAGCAAATGTCTCAGAACACGATCTTCTTTACATTACACAAGCACAATTAGACGAAGGAAAGACCGGAGTTGTGATGAATCAAGGCCAACATGCATTTGTAGAAAAAGCATCTGGTACAAACCCAAGATTTATTATTCCACTTTATAAAAAATATGCAGACAGCTGGACTACAGATTGGGATGTGATTGCTAGAAGTTATGATTACCAATTTAATAAGATAGCAAATAAATTATCAGATAAGCAAAAACAATTGATAAAATTGACTTCAAAGCCAGTATCTAAAGATGTTCTTGACAACTATGTTAATAATGACCCTAAAGCTCGTGCAGATTTTTATGATCGATTATCTGATATATTGGCGGAGCGTACTCACGTCCTAGAGACACCTATTGCACTACCATTTCATGCACTAAATCACGGTAAATCTTATCAAATTATTCCCTATAAAAAAGGGACGAATAAGGTAATCTTAAAAACAGGTTCAAAATACCTTTCAGGAAAAGAAGGAAACGAACTTCAATATTCTGATTCGCTTGGTGATGATGAAGTGTTTGAACTTGTTCAGATAGAAAATTCTTCCGATGATAAACTTCAGTTCCGTTTGAAAAATAAGAATGGAGTAAGCTTGACTGATAATCGAAATATTCAAACGTTTAATACTGAATGGATTTTAAACTCTGAAATGCGTTTCACTGCAAAAAGCAACAATGAAATTCATAACTGGTTAAGAGAGTGGTATCCAGGGAAAGAAAATGAGAAACAGAAGTATGACGGAATACAGATAATAGCTGATGAAAAGGATCCTACTAAAAAGATTGCAAAAGATTCTTCTGGAAACGTAATAAAGAACAGTTGGGTAAACGTTTCTGACAATCATTATTATGCAGGCTCTGATGGATTCTTGTTGAAGGATTGGCAGAACATTGAAGGTAAGACGTATTATTTTGGTAGGGATGGCGCGTTCAAGAGAGGTTATGTTAACCCAGATATTGATGGTAAGCAATACCACTTTGATGATGGGGGTGCTTTACAAAAATCAACATGGCACAATAAACAATATTCTGATCATACTGGAGCACTTATTAAAGAAGGCCTACGAGAAATTGATGGTGAAATTTACTATTTCCAAAATTATAAGGCTACTACAAATGAACTACGTCTAGAAAATCAAGATATTATTCTTCACTTTTCTGATAAAGGCGCACTTGAGAAGGCTTCTAGACCGGAGGGAGGGGAGCTAAAAGGTAATAACGGTACTGATGGTGCTTATGTTACTCTTGATAAGAAAGAGTTATTTTTTGAAAAAGACGGTTCGATTAGAAAAAGTGGAGCCTCTAAAGGTTATGCCATTCTGGCAGGAGAAAATAAGCCTGTACTGAATTATTACAGCTTAGAAGACGGACTGTCCTATTCTGGTTGGAAGGAAATCGATGGTAAAAAATATCACTTCCAGTGGGGCCGCCACACTACTTTTGATGGACATGAAGAAATTGACGGAAAAAGATATTATTTTAATCAGGACGGAGAAGCTAAGTTAACTGGGTTTGATAAAGTCGATGGTAAAATATATCATTATAACGATAAAGGCGAAATGCAAACGGGCTGGCAACAAATCGATGGTAAATGGTATTACTTCGATGATTCTGGAGCAGCTAAGATAGGATGGTTCGTCGGTCCTTACGAAACCACTCTCCATGGTTTTGGATACTTTAAGTATTATGCCAAAGCGGACGGTTCAATTTATCAAGGCGTCACTGTTGAAATTGATGGCAGGAATTATAAATTTGACAGTCATGGACACAAAGAATAAATGATACAAAAAGTCTATATTTTATAAATATGACTTGCTAAATGAGATCCCCACGAACTCCAGATGCTTTCAGCATCTGGAGGATTTTTATAAACTTGATGGCTATGTGGGGTAGTGACAGTAGACCGCAAAGTAGTGATCTTACTTGTAAAAGAGAAATGGGAAAAGCAAAGTATATTTATCAATAACTAGAAAAAAAGGCTTTTGTAGATAGCTTATTTGTTTTCTACTATCCTTACAGAACTGTCATCTTTGTGTAAGATTATTAGATAGTTTGTTTAACGTTAAAATGTAATAATTAACTTATAAAAATTGATAATGATTTTTTAGAAATTATAGACGAGTGTTGTTCACGATTATAACAACAACTAAAAAATGATTGAGAAAAATTCAACATATACATAATAAGTGGAGGTAAATATAGTGGCTTTAAAAGTAGTACTTATCGTTATTGGTGTAGCATTAATTTTATCGGGTGCATATAAAATGAAGAAGTATGATGCATTCGTAGGAAAAACTCAAACCAGAAAAAATCTTTTCAACTTGCTAATTAATGGACAAAGTTCTGGAATAGGACAATTATTAAGTGGGATTGTGTGTATCGTTTTAGCAATCGTAGCCTTTATAATTAAATAATTTACAAATAAGGGAGCTAAGATATAGAACTTAGCTCCTTTTATTATGATAAAGTCTTTAGGCAAAAACAAAGATTTTTTCTGGAAATGTACATGGGATATGGAAACGATTATGGGTATGAGGCGTCACTCTAGGATTTAATTACAAATTTCAAAAGAGCTTTATTCAAGTTCTTTTAATCTACATATCCACTCTTTAGCACCAAATAGATCCTATTTAATAAGGAAAATAGGTTTAGCGTACACAAAACACCTCAAAATATGTCTAAGCGTACAATTTTCCTTTTTTGATATGATAAGACCTATATGCACCCTTCCCCTTATATTTCATATTTTCCTATATGTTCATCAATGTGTTGTAGATTTTTAGCATTCAAAATATAAAATCCAAAATTATCTCGTGTAGAACCATAATGATCCATTATCTTTCGATGAATAGCAACTGGATTATCAACAAGTGGATATGCCTTTACTAATTCGATGGGGTGGGGATCTTCATCTCTTAAATTTATCAAACGATTTTCAAGTGACCTTGTCTTATCATATTTGCTTCTTTCTGTACCGTATTTTATTTTATAAAGAGGTTCACCAACTTTTTTTATGATAAACATAAAGCCCGGTTTAGGTTTACTTTGTCTTTCTTCAACCTCCTTTTGCATTCGTTTATAATATTCTTTATGTTCCTGACCTACAGAACGATTGTATTCTTGGATATCTCCTTCTGTGAGTGAATCGTAGAAATTTAAAATTTTATACAAAGTCTGTATAGTATCAGCTTTACTCATCATATAGCCATCATTATCACGTAAAAAGTATTGTTTATGTTCATCATCTTCAGATAACATCCAATGCTTACTTCTCAGCATTCGCGATCCCATACAAGATCTCCCTTCTTTTATTTATATAATTAGTACAACAAAACCTTGTCGTATAAATTGGCAGGATTTCTTTTATGGAGGGATTGGTTCAAACCTTGTAGACTTATTCTCCAACATTGGTTCTTAGATTAATTAATACATACTGAATTTATGTAAAAATTTTTCAATATTATATTATTAATATATAAACTATAATATAAGTAATTCTTTTTATTATTTATATTTTGTTATTTCCTGTTGCAGAATCCTTATTATAAATAAGGATTCCTTTTTTTGTATCAAAAATCTACAAAGAAAAAAGATAAGATCGGGAACACAATCTTATCTTTAGCACAAGGAGTAAACAAAAGTGATAACCATCATATTTTTATTATAATTTAATTTTTGTTAATTTTGAATATTAATACCATAATTAACAAGTATATTTATATTGAGAAATTTATTACAAAATTAGTTATAAATGTTTCAAAAACCGAAAGTAAACTTTTAGCCAAAAGTTTACTTTCATTTTGCTGGATATCAGGAAGAAACATTTATTGGTGATAAAAATAAACTAGCTAAATTATTCGGTATATTTGCTTACATATTAGGACTAACTACCTTTCTACTCCCTTTTGGATTAGAAGTCTTTGGAGATATTGCCGGTATCACCTATGCAATATGTATATGTGGAAGCGTAATCGTAGTTTTGATATGGAAGCAATTCATCAATAAACCATATTAAGAAAAAGAGCAAACCATATTTTTCATATGGTTTGCTCTTTTTTACGTTAGATTATAGTTTGTCTTATCATTGTCAAAAATGAAGAAGTTGGATAAACAATAAAGTAAATACAAGTATCCCTGTGACCTAGTTTTACACGTTATCTTAACCAAGAAAATTAAAATATGAATTTAAAAGGGCCCTTACGTTGCATACATATACTCAACGTAAGGGCGAATTATTTTTGGTTTGAAATAAAGCTTGATTAAAAACAACTTAGGGATCTGTGTAGCCGATTTCCTTAACGTACAGAAAATTGGCTTGTTGGTTTGTTACTCGTTAAAAATGTTTGAAAAGCTTCTAGAGGTTATATCAACTTGCATTTTATTTGCTAGAATACCATTTAGCTAACCACTCATTCCATTTATCTTTTTGAATAGTAATGGCAAATATAGTGTTTTTATCAGGCTTGTCAGTAAGACATACGGATGTATCATGAACAGATAAATATTGTCCGTGGTTATTTTTTAAAGAGAAGCTTTCAAATCCATGATTAACAAGTGTCCATACTTGTCCATAAGCACGAAATCCTGTGACGCCCACCTCACCATTTGCAGATGTAAGATAGGTTGCATTTGCTTCTATGTACACCTTATTAGATCCTTTTTCAATTGGAATAATTGTAAATATGCTCCTATCTTCTGGGATCCAATTAGATGCAGCAGAAATATTTGTACTATCCTCCCATGTCCGCAAGACGTTATCCCTGTTTCTAATTTTCACAGAAATAGAAGAACATTCTTCATTTTTATGCTGTGTAACGACGGCGAGCTTATGTCTCTTTATCTCAGCAAGCTCATCAGAGGTATAACTAAAAATTTCAGATTCTTTTACTGGATTCGAAGTTATCGTTGCCAGTTTTCGCTTCTCTCCCGGTAGTGCATGAAAAAGTTTCTCTAGGTCAAAAGAAGGATTACCTGGTTTTATATTTGGAAACTCCTGTCTAATAAATTTAAAAGCTAAAGGACCATTCATTTGACCACTATTTTCACTTTTTAAGTAATATGTTTGCCAATTCGTAAGCGCAATACCAGTATTCCCTTCATCTAATTGTTTTTGTGTAATATAATACACATCACGTTCATATAGATCTGAGGCCTCTGGATTTAAGTCCACTATGATACCAGCTTGCTTAATCAGAAGTTGTTGACCATGTTTTATCGTTTTATATTCAACTTTCCCATCTTTATAGAAAATTTTAATTCTCTTAGAAAAGTTTTGGTTTTTATAATAATCATACACACTAATACCAAATTCTCCTTTGTTAAAAGTAGGAGCTTTGTAAGCGCGGTTTTCATTGTTAGCTGTATAATCATTTTTAGCACTTTGTTCGGATAAAAAGATAACAAAAGGCTCTTTTAAAAACGTATCATAGGTATCACCAAATGTTGTAACAATCGTTGCGAACGTATCAACGTCTGCTTTTGCTTTATGTTTTGTAAATGGGTTGAAACTGAATGCAATCCCCATCGCTATTCCTACAGGGGGGATTTTTTTTATATATCTCTTTATCTTTTCCTTCATGGATTTGCTCCTTACTTTCTAATTTATACTATTTTCAACGTATTTACATTCATATCAGTAAGTTTATCTTAGTTTAAATCCCTTTCAAAAGTCTTTCATAAATGTTACAAAACCATTTCATTGTTTCTCATACAAACACTTCAGTACTTTTGTAAGTAATTTCTTAAACTTAGACATACCGATAAGAATAAAAGGATTGATACATAAGTAAACCACCGATCATATAGTCTAAAAATACACTTTTGCGAAGAGCTTAACACCATGAATCTCAAAAACATAAGTGTGAGATTATTACTCGTACAGTTATTTTCTCTCGTACTGGAATTATTTATATCTTCCTCAAGGATGCTGTTCTTACCTAGGTTTGTTGAAGATAGTTTCGGTTTACTTGGAATTTCCGTTACTACACCTTTATTATTATTTATTGGTGTAATTATGACATATCTGAAAAAAAGGCCTTTGTCTAACAAGAACGAGACAAACTATTCCTTTTAGTTAGTATCGATTAAAATAAAAATTTTGTTTTGATGATACTTAAAAATCTTCGGTTAATGAGCATGGGGCCAAGCTAAAAAAATATAGAATATCGTAAAAAATTCGGAATTTTATACGATATTAATGTAAGACTTTTGTAACATTTATGAAAGACTTTTGAAAGGTATTTATACTAAGATAAACTTCGGAACGTTAAATGCAGTTTAACAAATAGAAAAAATAGGGTAGCACAAAGTGAGGAGCACAATTATGAATGGAAAAGCAAAAAAAAGTATGCGAAAAATCCTTCCTGTAGGGATTGCAATGGGGATTTTATTCAGCGCCAGCCCCGTAACAGAATATAAAGTGAAAGCAGATGTTGATACGTTCGCAACGATTGTTACAACATTTGGAGATATCTATGACGCGTTTCTTAAAGAGCCATTTGGGAAATGGTTAGAAGAAATAGATGCAAAGAACAGTTATGCAGCTCGTCTGGAAAACGTTGCTTATAAAGCTCCTACTTTTAACAAAGGGGAATTTGGTATTAGTGTGTTTGATTATAATAAAGATCAAAATTTTAGCAAGAAGATTAAACTTGTTTATGCCAATGGGAAAGTTGAAAATAAAACAATCAAGCATGGAGAACAAATTCGTATTAAGGACGCTGGTACAATAGTAGACTTAACTCCTGATGAACCAGAACTATCTAAACATGATATTTTGTATATTACGCAAAAACAATTAGATGAAGGAAATACAGGTGTTTCACTTACGAATTTCAAAACTTATTATCTAAAAAGTGACAATAGCGGTGGTAAAAATGTTCTAGCAGATAGATTTGAACAACAAGAATTCCCAGGTTATTTTCTTAATAATGGCTCTGGTTTGCGTGATGTTCGTTATGCTAATGAGGATCTTTTTAGTAAACTGCCAGAAGAAAAACGAATGTTAGCAACAATTACTTCGGAACCAGTAAGTAAAGAAGTACTGTTTGGTGATGTAGAAAAGGATTCTCAAGTTCGTGAGGATATGAAGAAACGTGCACTCGATATCTTTACACAACATAAAGAAGGGCAATATTCCGCTATTTCTACAAAAATTATAAATGATGGCCTAAACTTGCAAGCAGGGGACTATATTCATGAAGAAGGTAATGGGGATCCAAATGCAGGGACTGATTTTACAATTACGCCGGTTAAAAAAGGATCTGATAAGGTCTTTATAACATCTGTCTTTAATGATAACTTAAGATATCTTACATCTAAAAAATTAGGAGATCGCAGTCAGTGGGTTTATACTCATGCAGGAGATATCAGTTCTGATGAAGTATGGACTCTTGTTAATCGAGAAAATGGTCAGTTTTCTTTACAAAATAATAAAGGGGAATATTTCTATGTTCCTAGAACTGGTAAAGGTGCACCAGCGTGGACTACTTCCGACATTAATCAAGCTGGTAAATTCACAGCTCGCCTTGCAGAAGGCAAATGGAATAATTGGTTAATAGATTGGTATCCTGGTAAAGAAAATGAGAAAAAGGAGTATAGCGAAGTAGAGTTCGATTATAACAAGTCAACTGCAAAAGATTCCTTTGGAAATGTGATAAAGAACAATTGGGTAAAGAAGGATAAAGATTATTATTATGCAGGTTCTGATGGCGTTTTCTTGAAGAACGGTTGGCAAGAAATTGACGGTGAGACATATTATTTTCAGGAGAATGGGAAAGTAGTATTGTCAGATAGCAATATTGGGGCAATTGATGAGAAGTGGTACCACTTTAATGATAAAGGTGCCTTGCAACGATCAGCATGGAAGGAAGATGGCGATGGTCTACACTATTCTGATGCTTCTGGAGAATTTATTGGAGATGGGTTGCGGGAAATCGATGGTAAAATTTATTATTTCAAATCTACCGTTGCTAATACAAAAGAAATACGTCTAGAAAATCAAGGTGTCATTCTTCATTTTTCTGACAAAGGCGTACTTGAGAGAGCTTCTAGACTGAATGGAGAAGCGCTAAATGGCTCGCAGACTTCAGTTATTTTTGACGAGAAAACGTTAATATTTGAACATGGTGGTTCCATTAGAAAAAGTGGGATTTCTAAAGTCTTTTTCCCTGGATGGACTTCAGAGGAAGAAGACCAGCCTGTGGTGGTATATTACAGCTTAGAAGAGCCTAACTATAACGGTTGGAAGGAAGAAAATGGTAAAAAATACCACTTTGATGGTGGCAGAAGCTATACTTTCGATTATAATGTAAACATTGAAGGAAACAGATATTATTTTAATCATGAAGGAGAAGCTACGCAGACAGGTTTTGTAAAAACTAACGGTAACACATACTATAATAATGATAAAGGCGAAATGCAAACAGGCTTTCAAGAAATAAATGGTAACAAATATTACTTCTCGGAAGATTCTGAGCAACGTGGAAAAATGATAACAGGACTTTTCAAAGTTGGAGGCAAACGCTATTACGCTGACCCGAATAATGGTGTAATGCATCGAAACACAACAGCATGGATTAATTACGATGGTCCGATTAAATTATGTCGTTTTGACAGTGAGGGACGTATTACCCAAAATTAATGATACAAAAAAGTCTATTTTTTATAAATGTGACTTGGTAAATGAGATCCCCACGACCTCCAGATGCTTTCAGCATCTGGAGGATTTTTGTTAAGTTGATGGCGATGGGGTGGTACCCCATGTCCTTAACGGTATCCCTTTATAAACGGTAACGCATTTTCCTAATTTTCAAATGAGTATCAGCAAGTGAATTTTAGTATAAGGGGTACGGAAATGATTATGGGTATGCGGGGCCACTCTGGGGTTTAATTACAAATTAAAAAAGAACTTTATTCAAGTTCTTTTGATCTACTATACAGAGCGGCTTGACTCACCCCTGTAATTTGGCATATTTCCTTAACGGTTTTATTGGTATGCTTCCGTAATTCAATCGCATGATTCATACCTGGGTGCTTATCCGTGTATTTCTTCAATCTTCCTCTATACACTCCTTTTTGTTTCGCTAACTTTATTCCTGCACGTTGTTTTTCTTTAATCATATCTCGATCTAATTCACTAAAGGCAGCCATGACAGTTAAAAAGAATTTTCCTGTTGGAGTTCTCGTATCTATTCCTAAATTTAAAATCGCAAAGTGAACATCCTTTTCCCGAAATTGTTCAACTAACTGTAGTAGCTGAATGGTATTTCGACCTAAACGATCCATTCTAGTTACAACTAAAGTATTGCCAGCTGTTAGTTTTGAAAGTAAAGTGTCTAACTCAGGTTTTTGTTTTGTAACTCCGCTTATTTTCTCTTTTATGATTTCATCTACTCCATATTTCATGAGCTGTTCAATCTGTGTATCTAAATTTTGATCTTGTGCACTTACACGAGTGTATCCATAGATCATTTTTATCCCTCTTTTTGTATGTATTTTGATAAGTGTTATTGAGAGTCTCTGAGACGAATAATATCAAGGAAAAGATTTCTTCTCAATAGGGTACACTCTATTGAGAAGGGAAACATGCAATTATACATATCCAAATAAAGGGTCAAATGTATAAGTAATACCATTAAATTATTCTATAAGTATTTTTCTAAAATAAAAACTAACCCCCTCTAAATTAATATAGTTATTTTTTCATTGGATATATTAAGTTGTAATCATTATAATTACTACAATAGAATTCATCATTAATTTTATTAGTATAATATCCTCTCACTCATATTAAGAAATTATCGAATACATAAGATAAAATTCTACTATTTACGACAAAATTTTACTATTTACGCATCGGGAATTTAATGTTTTAATAAATAACATAACTGGTATGACCAATAAGAAAGGAGCAAATTCCACTAAATGGGAGTTTAGTAAAGTTGCAAGTAACATTATGTTGATTTAAACTTTCTTAATATTCGGTCATTTTTAAAAAGGTATCTCGAATCACAAAAGTATCATATTTGTACAAAATTGGTTTTAAGTTTCTACATAGCAAAAGTGATTTTATTTCGCAATAAAAGTATAAGCAATGTACAGTATAAAATCATTTTTTGTAATCTTGTAGGAATCTTACCGACAAAAATAGGGGGCAATATTATGAAATCAATATCAAAAAAAGTCATGGCAGGGTTAGGTGTAGGAGCAATGAGTCTATCTATCTGGGCTCCTTCAAGTGAAGCAGCAGCTCCAGAGAATAATCGATATTATTCTATTCATTTGAAAGCTAATAACAACTTAGCTTGGGATGTACGTGGCGGGTCTACTGATATTGCAGAAATTGATCTATATAATACTTCCTCTCGTGGTGACAATGAACAATTTGTATTTTTCCCACTTGATGGAGGAGCATATGCAATTGTAAATAAAAATAGTGGAAAACCTGTAACACCTGGTGTTCTTATGGGGAATTCTGGAGTTTTGGGACAAACGAGTTGGACTGGTTCCGCTACTCAACAATGGTATTTACGAGACAAGGGAAATAATAATTATGAAATTGTGAACCAAGGAAATGGGCAAGTTGCATCATATGGATCGAATGGGATATCAGGTCCAGCGAGAATAGAGTGGGTAGATTTGGATGAATCAAATCCTTCTGATAATGATAAGGTATTTAACATTGCTAAGAATGGACTTGGTGCTCTAGCTGATTCATTCCCAGGTTTATTTCCTGATTACGGCACTTTTTCATTACCAACTTTACCAGCTGTAGGAACTAGACCAAATGCTCCAGATTATAATACAAGTGGGGCTAATGATCAACAATTACCTCAAACGTCAAATTCTGTTGTTGTTGGAGCATCTTTAGTACCTTGTTTTATGGTAAAAGATAGTCAAGCGAGTGACTATACAAAAATACACAATTCCCAATATTATACTTTGGTAAAAGAAGAATATTGGGATAAAACATTTTCAGCGGTTATTCCAGCTGGTTTGACTCGTAATTATACATTCAAAACAGGTATGACTACTGTAGATCAACAAAAGATGACTGATACGCTTTCTATGAAGATTGGAGCAGATTTTGGATTGAAATTTGGAGACGCATCTGCAGCAATTAAATCAGAGATTACAAAAACAATACAAACAGAAATTAGTACAACTAATACGGAAGCAACGGAAGAAACAATTACAAGTTCTGTTACAAGTGAACCTGGTAAAACAACAGGATATACAGAATATCAACTGGCAACAAAATATACGTTAAAGAGAGCAGATGGTTCAGTTGTTTCAGATCCTTGGGTTGTAAAAAATAATAAGATAACAGTAGCAAGAAAAATTTAAGTATAATAATTCACAAATATATAGCGATATATGTAAATAGTAAGTGGATAAGCAAAGCGAAGTGATGGAGCCCCCTCAAAAAATGAGGGGGTTTCCCTTGTTACAATTATTTGTTTACTTCAAATGATAAAATAAGTATTTCTCTTCTTATTAAATATTCCCCCTGGCAACATTTAATAGGAAGAAATGTGAGGAGAGAAGAAGATGAAAAAAATTCTTTTAGGAAATTTAGTAGTATTTGCAATACTAACGAGTATGTCTTTTGAACATGACGAATTCGCAACGAATTCTAAAGAAGAAACTGAAGAGGTGGATTTAATGTCTATCTTTCCATATGAGTATTAACAAAACATCCCAATTAGGTAAATCCTATTGGGATGTTTTATTGAACCTGGTATAACGGTACTTCAAGGTGTCCCATATGACTTGTTTCAAAATAGGAGAGTAGAATATAAGAAAAATAAGTTATGTTCGAGTAAGTTTTGTTGATCAGAATCCAAAGAGACAATTACAATAAATGAAGGGAATTGGAATGGGCATTATATATGAAGAAAAGGTATCAGGTGCTACCCAAGACAGAGCTGAACTTCAAATGAATATATATAATATAATTAATTCTTTTTATTATTTATATTTTTGTTATTTCCTGTTGCAGAATCCTTATTATAAGGATTCCTTTTTTTGTATCAAAAATCTACAAAGAAAAAAGATAAGATCGGGAACACAATCTTATCTTTAGCACAAGGAGTAAACAAAAGGAATAACCATCATATTTTTATAATACTTCAATTTTTTTTAATTTTGAATATTAAAACCATAATTGATAAGTATATCTATATTGAGAAATTTATTACAAAATTAGCTATAAATGATTCAAGAGGTGAAAGTAAACTTTTACCCAAAAGTTTACATTGAAACCTCCTTAAACATTGACTTTTATCTAATTTCATTGATATTATAAAAAAAGATAAAAAAGTATACATTCAAATTATTGAAAATAAAGGGATTGAAAAACAGATGGATAAAAAGCAACATTTAATTGATGTACAACCAATTCGGAGCATAGAACAGCTTAATGATATGAAATGGTCGCTCAAACGTCATTGTTCAGATCGTGATTATATATTATTTCTAATTGGTATTAATACGGGGTTACGTGTAAGTGATTTACTTAAAATGGAAACGAATGAGATTTTAAAACTTAAGCGAAAAAAACGGAAAGAATTTAAGGTTAAAGAAGGAAAGACAAAAAAGGAACGTATCATAAATATTACATCCATTTTTGAGGAAGTATTGCCATACGCTGAGGATCTAAAAAGTACCTGGTTATTTCCTTCTCGAAAAGGTGATAAACCTATTAGTAAAATTCAAGCCTATCGACAGTTACAAAAAGCCGGGGATTTTGCCGGAGTCGAATCTGTAGGTACCCATACCATGCGTAAAACATTTGGATATTGGTTTTACAAGCAAACAAAGGATATTGCTATGTTACAAGAAATATTGAATCATAGTACACCACAAATTACATTAAGGTACATTGGAATCAATAAGGAGGAGAAAGACAATATACTTGATACATTTCGCATCTAATTTAATTTAGATGCTTTTTTGTTTGTGGGTATTTTTGCTCATCTCCTCTAAGTATAGACTTTAAATAAAGTTACGATGTTTATGTGGTAGCACCACATCGCTATCAAGTTAAGAGACACATTCTTCCCCAAATGTTCAGTTAAAAAAATGTTTTAGACTGTATTTAGTTGGTATAACTAGATTCCTCTTTTCTTATTTTCTAAATGTAATACTGAAAAAATTTAACCTTGTCATTAGAGGACACGTAGATTCATGACAATTGATTAGAATAGATCATGAACTATGAAATAAATTTTTAGATAAACCAAAATAACAAGCAAAAAGTCCCTTCAAATTTAAAGGGACTTTTTAGTATATAGAAATTAGCTTAAACCCAAGATAACATCTCTTGAAAGGGGGCATTTTTATGTTATTCAGGTTTATTGAGGAGCTTTCGTTTGAAGCAACTTTAACCCCATACCAATAAAAATCAGTCCTGTTATCTTATTTAGAATCATTCCTACCTTTTGGTTTCCTCTTAATTTTTTTGTGACATATGAAGAGAAATAAGCAACAAATAAACACCACAATAGTCCAGTTACTGTAAAAGTAAGTCCTAAAATGATAAAAGGCATAGGACCTGAAGCCTTTGTATCTATAAATTGTGGAAGAAACGCAATAAAGAATAAAGAGACTTTTGGATTCGTAAGACTTGTTAAAAGTCCTTGTAAATATATCTTTCTAATGTTCAATTTATTGGATGAGGCTCGGAAAGCTACATTTGTCTTATCAAGTATCATTTTAATCCCTAAATATACAAGATAGATAACACCTATAACCTTAATAGTGTTAAATAACACAATGGATTTTGTAAGTATAATAGATAAACCAAAAGCAACCAATAACGTATGGACTAAAGAACCAGTAATAATACCAAAAACAGAATACACACCTGCTTTTCTACCTTGTGAAATACTTCTCCCCACAATATACATGGTGTCTGCGCCAGGAATTAGATTTAATAAAATCCCTGTTAGTAAAAACACTTCATAATTAATAATACCGTACATTCTAGCACCCCTATCTATTTTTTTGGTGCCCTTATTGATATTAAATTAAATAAACGAAAAAGAAAAGTATTTTCTATTTATTCAATAAAATCAGTGGATTTTTGATTTACAACCAATAACACTGATTATTTGAATTGAAAATTCTTTCCGTACTTCTGAAGGGACTTTTAAATGTTTTGCGAGACTTTTTATGTTAGCAAAAAGTTCTTTCATTTACAGAAAACACCTTTTCAGTATACAACTATTTTTAACAGTCTAATATTTTTTTCTATAGTCTAAAACATTTTTTAAATAAGATATCAAAACGAATAAATGAGCTTTTTAGTTACAAGTTAGCACAAAATTTCGTTCTGGGGGTACTATGAAATTTTAGCTTGATGGGCATGTATGGTTACCCCTAATATGTGGGCACCTATTGGAATTGTAGCTGGGCTTGCTGGTCTAGTCGTAACCGGAGCCTTTGCATACGTAACATATCTAAATAGACAAGCGCAAAAGAAAATAAATCAAGCCGCTACAATTATTGAGCGATCTCAATCCATTACTACCATAGCTCAAGAAAAAATCGATGAATTATTAGAAAAACAAATAGAACTTAATGAATTATCTACCTCACTTGCTACAAATCAAAAAGCAGATATAACTCTTAAAAATATAAATATCAAATTAGATTTTATCAAAAAAGGTCTGTTAACTTTACATTCTGAAATACACGGGACATTTTTAAACGAACCTACAGAACTTCAAGAAAAATATGACATGTTTAAAAATAGCTATAATCGTTTAGGAAATACCCATACAAAGTTATCCTTAAAATGTAATACAAAGATAATAAAAGGTGGGGTTATAAACATACAAGATATAGAAAATATTAAAACTTTAGAACATGAATGCACAGAACTAAGACTAGAAATCAATGATTATCTAGAAAACCTTCCCGAAAATGACTAATTAACAAAATATAGATTTGAATCATATTTCTCAATGGACAATATAAATTAATGTGGTAAAATATTATTCGGATGAAAATCCAAATGCATATTATTAAAATTAAAGTGGTTATCAAGTCGGAGGAAGGCACCTTAGGGTGTCTTTTCTTTATGCAATTTAGAAGCTTGGAAAAGGGTATGTAATAATGCATATTAAGTCGATTGGATATTATGATATACTTTCAAAGTGTGATACATAATTTCTTTAGATTGGAAAACTAAACCTTATCTACCCAATTGTGGGGGACGCCTTATGGCGTCTTTTTTTTTTCAAAAGGACCTGCTCAATTAATCCCTAAAAACATAAAGTAAAATGAATCCGTTAAAATACATGAGTGACCCCTTCTAGGGGGCATTTCTTTTTATTAGCTTGATAGCGATGTGGCAAGCCCCCTATAAAAGGATAAGATGGGGCGCTGTATGCGATGAAAGTCGCACGTACAGTGCTAAGCGGGGGAAAAGATGGAGATAACTTCAAAGTCTTACCTATCGCAACTAGTTTAGCTGTAGTTTGACAAAAAAGGACCTGCTATAAATAGCAGGCCCTTTCCTAAAATGGCAAAGAGTAACTCTTACCTTACTCTTCTCTAAATATAATATATCACTTTAATTAATAACGAAATATATTGATTTTAAATTTTTTTATGTATTTAAAAAAATGAGAATATGCCCTAGTGCGGCGCACGACTAGGGCATAAAAGTTAGTTGGTAAATATCTTCATAATTAATACTAACACATTATTTATATGTAATATATAAAAATTATAATATTTAAATACATTGCAATGAATTTTTATGAAAACTTCATTTTGGACTAAAGGAGGATGAATATGCGTATCAAATAGTAATCACCGTTAGTATTTTAAATACAGCTGAATTAGAAAATAGTGTTCTTAAGATAAATATCTTGAGAACACTATTTTTTTAGAGCTACTATTGTCATCACTATAAAGTAGTATACAATCTTTAAAACAAAAAGGGCTTAATCAAACATAGAAATTTCATTTTGGGGGCAACTTGTTCTGTTAGGTTGATGGGCATGTATGGTGACCCCTAATAGATAAATAAGGTGATAAGGCAATGGATAAACAGCAGCGAGATAAAGAAGAACGAGAAAACATCATCAAAATGATACGAGATTTAAAGGCTAGAGGAGTACATAACAGCGCGGAAGCTATTGTAAATCATCATGGATACATCGTTTTAGCGGAGTTAATTAAATAGAAGAGCCCCGAGCAAAGGGATGTTGAGGGATTCGGGGCTCTCTAATATGAGTTGTACCGAGAATGAAGGGACTCGGTAAAGTTATATTATCATAATTTTCAAAAATAAAAAGTGGTAAATGTGTCCAATTGAAAAGTCCTTAGAAGAGTATATCACTCTAGCTAAATAGAGAGGGGAATGGGAATTGAATAAAGATGAATTGAATCTAGAGAGTTTTGGTCAACAGCTAATAATTACTGGTCTTGCGAGATTAGTTGAGGAAGAAGATTATACGCCACATGAAGCATTTCAACTGTTAGAAACGATTAAAAGAAATACGTTCCATACGCTTTTAGAACTAAAAAAAGAGTCTAAAGCTAAATAAAAAATGAGCCATGAGTGTGAAACTCAACGGCTCATTTTATAAGGGTAAGGTCGAATTGGCGACCTTACAAACTTACAAACTTATAAACTTATAATACCACAAATTCACAAATATAGACAAGCCTTCGCTCGTCTGAATATTCAGTAATCTAAGGGTATCTCCCACCTAGCAAATGGGTTCCTGGATATTCCGATGCGCGAAGCATCAGAAAGGAGTGAGAATAATGTATCCGCTAGCTAAAAACTAGCATAATAAAAAGCCCGTACAGAAGCACAGACCGGTTGTAACACAACGGTAATTACATTTTAACAGAATAGTTAGAAATTATCAAAACAAAATAAAAAAACGACTTACCCCTAAGACGGTTTGGATATTAAAAATGAAAAAACGCCCAGTTGGGAGACAGGGCGTTTCTCGAAAAGTCGAAAGATTAAGATGCCTTCATTATATCACATCGACTTTTCGTAGTAAATAAGGAGGAATGTGGAAATGAAAGTTTTAACAAATCAAACCTTGTATCAATGTGATCATTGCGGAAAACGCCTACTTACAAAACACGGCGCAAAAGTCCATGAAGAACAATATTGCTCAGTGGTTCTAGAAAGGAAAAAAAAAGAAAAACAAGCTAAATGCAAGCACAAAAACATAGATACGCATTATGGATACATCCCTGGTGAAGCAGTTATGGAACCGCAGTATGACTATTGTGTAGATTGCGGGAAAACAATCGGATGGGGTGAAAGATGTGGTTGAAATTAAAGATAAACATGTAGAACGTGCAATCGAAACTTTAAAGCAAATGTCTGATAAAGAACAAGACAGTGTGAAAAAGATAGATCTTGACTATGTAATCACAGTTTTAACAAATAAACCACATGGCGAAATGCCGTTCTAGGAGGAAATAAACTATGAAACTTTATGACTTAACAAATAATTACCGCGAACTACAAATGATGATTGAGGATGGCGTAGATCCATCAGCATTGGAAGATACATTACAAGCAATTGAAGAAAGCATTCAAGATAAGGCGCAAAATATCGCTCTATTAATCCGCAACCTTGAAGCAGATACAGAAGCTATCAAGTTAGAAGAAAAACGATTAGCAGACCGTAGAAGAGCGGTAGAAAACAACTGTAAGAGCTTAAAAGATTACTTATATCAGCAAATGATCTTATTAGGGGTCACCATACATGCCCATCAAGTTAAAAATAAAAAGTACCCCCAAAACGATAAAAATGAATCTTGTTGCTATAAAAGACAAAAAAAATTTCGTTCTGGGGGCATTATAAATATTAACTTGATAACGGTGGACTAGTGAATATTCTTAAGTTGAAGGTGCAATTTCTTTCTAATTAAATCGGTATTCTCCTAGGAAATTACTATGTTTCCATCCTAATGAAGAAATATGTTTTAATAGTTCTTCATCAAAAATCAAGTCATTTCACTTCCGTCTAAATATATCTATTAAAATGGCATCAAAAACCTAATTGAAATTAAATAAGGAATGTTATTTTATTTTGTGCGAGTTTGACCTACTATTTTGTATGTGATCTACTTTCTATCTTATAACAATCCGCCAATATATCTTTTAAATATTCCTTATATTTGGAGCGTAGCATTTCTGGAGAAATGATTTTAATTTCTTTACCGAAAGACAAAAAATACTGAACTAGAAAATCTATCTCCTTTTCTCCAAAAGTCCCAATAATGTATTTATTTTGTTCTTCTTCTTGAAGAGATATGTTATCGTAAATGCGTTTATAGAACTGTTCGACCCCTTTATCACTAAGTTTGACTTTAAAAGAAAAAGGGCGTTGTGTATTGAATTGTTTTCTAAATAAAGAACTAATTGTCTCTTCAGTAAAAGGAATGCTTTCTTTATCTTTATACTTTACGGATTGAATATAGTCACAACGAAAATTTCGAAATTCATTTTTGTCTAAATCCCAACTAAAGCAATACCAATTTCCATCCGTGATTAATAATCTTAGGTGTTGAATGACTCTTTGATTGTTGCCATAGCGACAATAACTGATTTCTATTACCTTTTTATTGAATATTGCAGAGAAAAGTTCTCCTAAAAAGGGAGACTCTTTTTTTGATTTGTTCCTACAAATTGGATGACTTGATCCGCCTGTTGAACCATTTCTTTTTGCTTCTTTGGCAGTATAGCTAATAGTTTTTCTTTAATTTCTTTGTAGTCTTTATCAAATGGAGTTTTTAGCAATGTTTTTAATAGTTGTAGCGAAAAGAATATAGAATGTAATTCATTATTACTAAAATAAATTGGTGGTAGAAGTTGATTTTCTAACACGTGATATCCACCATGACTTCCCTTTTCAGAATAAAGAGGAACACCTAGTTCTTCTAAGGAAGAAATGTCTCGTAAGGCGGTACTTCTAGAAATATCGAATTCTCCAATCAAGTCGTTAAGGTTAAAATTCTTTTTTGAATTGATATAGATCATTTCTTGAATGAGTCGCTCGTCTTTTTTCATAAAAAGCTCCTAATGGTATCATGTTTTGATACCATTCTATCATATACTGAAGGTATCAAAAATAAAGGTGTGAAAGTATTATGAAACAGTACTCTAATGCTGAAGAATTAATTGAATCAATCGATAAAGCCTATAAGAAATTTATTGAAGAATTTAAGGTGATTCCTGAAGAGTTGAGAGATAAACATATCTCTGAAGTGGATAAATCTCCTTCTGAAATACTTTCTTATCAATTGGGGTGGATCAACTTGTTGTTATCGTGGGAAAAAGACGAACAATGTGGACTTGACGTACAAACGCCCACTCCAGACTACAAATGGAATAACTTAGGTAAACTTTATCAATCTTTTTATGAGCAGTACGGTGTTTTAACTTTAAAACAGCAGGAGGAAGAATTGACAAAGTTAGTTCGAAAGTTAGTCGATTGGATAAATGATCTTTCTGAAAAAGAATTATTCCAATCAGAACAAAGAAAATGGGCCACAACAAAAGCAATGTGGCCTGTTTGGAAATGGGTGCATATCAATACAGTTGCTCCATTTACGAATTTCAGAACTAAAATTCTTAAATGGAAAAAAATAGTTTTATAAGTAATTTAAGAAAAGTAAGTATCCAGAAAGTTAGACAAAAGACAATAAAGTCCATTTCTTATACACTAAAAGAAATGGACTTTATTTATTTGAATTTTCTTAGTGTACGAAATTCGCGCTTTGTTGAAGGAACCTCATCGCTATCAAGCTAATAAAAAGAAAGAGAAATGATTATATGAAAACATCACTTCTCTTTCTTTGTATTTACGAGTGGCTCCAAAAAGAAGGAATGGTTGCCGTACCCCATAAATGATTACTTTTTCATCCATGTATCTACTAATTTTTTATTCTTTTTTATCCATTTTTCAGCGGCCTGTTCAGGGTCATTCGATTCATTAATCATGGTCATCAACGTTCCGAGTTGCTCATCGGTCATGTTCCAGTTATCAAAATACTTTATAAGCTCTGGATAATCTTTTTCAAATCCTTTACGAACAGAGTAATAAATATCATCTTTTTCTCCATACACCTTTTTAGGATCTTTTAAATATTTAAGATCAAACTCTGAAAAAGCCCAATGTGGATTCCATAATGTTACTGCAATGGGTTTCTTTTGATTATATGCTTTTTTTAATTCACTCATCATAGCGGCTTCTGAAGATTGAACAAGATTTAGCTCTATCCCATATTTGTGTATCGCTTTATCTGTTAAGCCCATTAAACTGCTACCAGGTTCAATACCAATGATTTTATTGTTAAATTTATCCTTATTTGCATTCAAATCCTCAATACTATTGATATCTGTCATGTATGAAGGAACAACTAAACCAAGACCAGTACCTTTATACCACGCTGATTTTATTACAACATCATCCTTATATTTTTCATATAATGGCTTATCAGTAATTGGTAGCCAGACCTCTAAGTTGGCGTCCACATCTCCTCGTGCTACCCCGGTCCAAACGGCTGCTTTTTCTAAATATAACAATTCAACTTTATAACCTTTTTCCTCAAGTAATACTTTCCACATATTTGCGGTAGCTATGTTTTCTTTCCAACTCGTTACACCAATTTTAATTTTTCCCTTTGCATTACTGTTCACGCCACTACAAGAAGTAGTAATTATGCTAATTAATAATAGTATGCACAGAAGCCATATTTTTTTCTTCATCAAGCTCCTCCTAGTCTCTATGATTAGATATTTCTTCTTTAACTAACGTAGCAAATTATTTAAGTAAAGCTAAATACTTTATAATTATAAATAAATATTTTATAATTATAACTATGAATAATATAAACTAACTATTAATAGCTTAACAAAAAAATCAAAAAAAGTCTTTGATGAACTATTGTAATGTACTATTTGGTTTAAAAATAGTTACAGTATTTGTATAGAGTCAAAGAAAAGGAGTGAAAGAATGAAAGAAACGAAATTACGTGTTGAAAACGTTACAAAAGTATTTGGAAAGAATCCTTCTAAAGGAATCGCTTTACTAGAAGAGGGAAAAAGCAAAGCTGCTATATTAAAAGAAACTGGTATGAATATTGGCGTGAACCAGGCAAAATTCGATGTTTATGCTGGTGAAATATTTGTCATTATGGGATTATCCGGTAGTGGGAAATCTACACTTGTTCGTATGTTAAATCAGTTAATCAAACCGACTTCTGGCCATATATATATTGATGGTGAAGATATCGCAACAATGGGAAAAGAATCTCTTCGAAAAGTAAGAAGAAACAAAATGAGTATGGTATTTCAAAAATTCGCCTTATTCCCTCATCGAACGGTTTTACAAAATGTTGCATATGGTTTAGAAATACAAAAAGTATCAAAAGAAGAACGAGAAACAAAAGCGTTAGAATCTCTAAAATTAGTAGGTTTAGAAAACAATAAAGATAGTTATCCGGAACAACTTAGCGGTGGTATGCAGCAGCGTGTTGGTATCGCAAGAGCACTGACAAATAATCCAGATGTCCTACTGATGGATGAATCATTTAGTGCGTTAGATCCGATTATTCGAAAAGAAATGCAAAATGAATTATTAGAACTGCAAGATAAAATGAAAAAAACGATTATTTTTATTACACACGATCTAGATGAAGCACTCCGAATTGGTGATCGTATTGCTTTAATGAAAGACGGAGAAATTGTTCAAATTGGAACACCAGAAGAAATTATGGTGAGCCCTGCAAATGAATTTGTAGAGCAATTTGTTGCTGATGTAAATTTAGGAAAAGTTTTAACCTCTGAATCCATTATGAAAAGACCGGAAACATTATTAATTGATCGCGGTCCACGTGTTGCACTCCAAATCATGAAAAATGCTAGTGTTTCTAGCGTATATGTAGTGAATAAGAAACATGAGTTTTTAGGTGTCTTAACTGCTGATAATGCTAGTAAAGCTGTTAAAAGACAGGTTCCGATAGCGGATTTATTAGTAACAGACATTCCTCCTGTTTATTTAGATACTCTATTAGAAGAAATGTATATAAAAATGGTTAAGGCAAAGTTACCTCTTCCTGTTCTAGATGATAAACATAGATTAAGAGGGATAATAAAGCGTGAAAGTATTATTCAAGCTTTAGCAGGAAATGTAGAGGATGAGGTGAATGATAATGAATAGTATTCCACGTATTCCTTTAGGAGAATGGGTTGATACACTTGTTACAAGTTTGTATCAGCATTTCGAAGGGTTTTTCAAAGGATTTTCTTTTATTATCGGAGGATTTGTTGATTTATTAACAAATCTATTAATATTTATCCCAGCCATTATTTTTATTACAATCACATGCCTATTAGTTTGGTACACCTCCCGTAAAATTTCACTTATAGTATTTTCTTTAATTGGATTTCTGTTTATCCTTAACGTTAACTATTGGGAACAGACCATGCAAACACTAGCGCTTGTCTTGACGTCTGTTATTATCTCTATCATTATAGGTATACCAATTGGGATTTTGGCATCTCAGAACGAAAGGTTTTCCAAATTTTTAAAACCAACTCTTGATTTTATGCAAACAATGCCTGCATTTGTTTATCTTATTCCGGCAATTACATTCTTTGGTGTTGGAGTAGTACCAGGTATTATTGCATCTGTTATTTTTGCAATGCCACCTACTATTCGCTTTACTGAGTTAGGGATTAGGCAAGTACCAGAAGATTTAATTGAAGCAGCTAATGCCTTTGGTTCAACATCGTCACAGAAACTATTCAAAGTACAGCTTCCACTTGCAACTGGAACAATCATGGCTGGTGTAAATCAGAGTATTATGCTTTCTCTATCAATGGTTGTCACTGCATCTCTTGTCGGTGCACCAGGTCTTGGCGTAGACGTTTATCGGTCGGTTACACAAGTTAATATAGGTATGGGCTTTGAAGCAGGCCTTGCTATTGTAGTAATTGCAATTATATTAGATCGAATTACACAAGGTTTTCATAAAAAATAATTATAATGTACATACTAAAAGTTATCATTTGAAACCGCGAGAAATTTATTGCTTAAAGCTGGTGCAAGTAAGGTAATATTAGTTGGTATTATCCCTTTTAAGTAGACAGTGTAAAAAGACTACATTCTTAATGTGGAATGTTACACTATACTTGAAGGGATATTTTAATGGCAAAAAAAGAACAACATTTCAAAAATATGCAGAGACATTTAAATTGAAAGCTGTACATTTGTATAAAAATGATGGACGGAGCTATGATGCGATTGCTAAAGAACTAAGAATGCCAATTGCCACTCCATTGAAAATGTGGGTAAAACAAATTCCCAATGGTAACGCACTTTCTCCATATTCACTTATCCAATGATAAAGAGTATTCGAATGGATAGATAATTCTTTTGAAACCTCTTTCACAAACATATTCTCTTCCAATAGTAATTGGACTGCAGCCAATTTAAATTGACGATTATAGACTTTTCTACTCATAAACTGAATCACCTTTTTCTTTTAACTTAGTGTGCAATTTATTGTAGCATCTCCAATCCTTTTTAATTCCAGTGATATCTATAATGATTAAGGTATGTCATATATTTCTTTATCTCTTGTTTCAACTCAGTAAAACACTCGTAAGGTTTTATATATGCTTTATCTTTCAGATAGCCCAAAAACGATTCTTGTGGTGCTTTATCCCAACAGTTTCCTCTTTTTGACTAATTTCTGGTAGGTAGGACTTGTGTAGTGGGAATCTTAATCAGATTACCATATTCATGAACAGATACATCCGA
This sequence comes from Bacillus altaicus, assembly GCF_042136375.2. Classification (NCBI taxonomy): domain Bacteria; kingdom Bacillati; phylum Bacillota; class Bacilli; order Caryophanales; family Bacillaceae; genus Bacillus; species Bacillus altaicus. The sequence goes on from NZ_JBHHFZ020000002.1 coordinate 205,502, forward strand.
TTATTAATATATTAATGAATACGAGATAGACGAAGAGTAATTTCAATTTCTATTAATGTTTCATGAAGTACTGGATATCTAACCACATTAGTATGGCGAGGATTTAATTTTTAAAAGTTAAGAATAGTCATTCTTAATTCTATTAATTTACTATATATTACATTTATGTAAGTATTGTTATAAGGGCATTTTTTAAAACTTTCCCCTAATAAAGTTTTGTGTGATATGAACCATAAGTTTGCCGCTTCGGCAAGCTTATGGTTCTTTTTGTTTGCGGCAAACTTATGCTTCCAGGATTTGAAGAATATTTTTAATGTCGCTTTTAAATAAAGTCACGGTGTTTATAAAAAAGACGCGATGTTTTGTCCCTTTGGATCTGTTTATCTAAGGGGATGTTTTTATAGTGAAAAGAAAATCTGAACTGAAAGGCGGATTAAGGAACTGTTGAGCGGCAATAAAGTTACTCCACTAAAAGGCCATCTAATGGAATTAAGGAAAGGTTTATTCAAAGGGAAATCGAAGTTAAGTTATGGCATTTTATTCGATAATCTAGAGTAACTATCTTATGTAAGGAAGGCACTAATATGAGTCTTGGAAATATAAGTACTTGAAAGTTGTACAAAGAAGGTTTAAAGGCATTAGGATAGTTGTGAATATATAATTATGAAACAAAGTGAGTTAGAACTTGTAGAGGAGATGAGAAGATGGCAATTAGTGCAGAGAGGAAGGCCTTAAGATTGATGAGGTTGCGTAGAATCTGCGGTTATAGTGCGGCAATAGCAGTAACACCTTACCTGCTGATCAAAATTGTATGGACTTTTGGTTTCTTCCTTCCAACCGAGCAAATGGGTGACGCCAGCTGGCGCATTATAAACGCAGTAACCGCCGTTCTCGCTGCGATTGGCATCCTTCTTGCAATGGCGTTTTGCAGGCCATGGGGGGAGCGGCTACCTGCGTGGTTGGTTGCTCTACCCATTTGGGTTGGTACCGGTTTGCTCGTTCCCATTTTGTTGATTGCACCGATTCTGGGCCCTGCAGCTATGATCCGGGATCAAGAAGCAGGTGCCGCCGACTTCTGGGTATACGAGCAGATCTTCGTCATGATCTCACTTTTCGGGATTGGCATCTTCCTGCCGCTTGCATTAGCGGGGTATGCAATGGCACGTTGGCCAGAGGCGCTGAGTGGCACAACCGACTACAAGGAGTTGCCGGGCAATACTTTACAACTACAGATCATCTTAGCTAGGATTGTCGCTGCCGGTTGCATTCTGCTCGGTGTCATCAAGGTGTTTTGGGCAGTTGGTGGCTCTTTTGGCATCGACCAGGCAACTATGGGGGGACGCGATGTATGGTGGTACCTGCTGTCATTGAGTACAGGTGTGTGGTCCTTTGCTGGTGCGTGGGGCATACTGGTGGTATCATCCCGCCGTGGATCAAGGTGGTTTCTACCTCCTATGGCAGCGACATGGATTTCATCGGGAGCGTTGTTCTCCAACAACCTCTATTCCGCCTTATCTTCAGTTCGACTCGATGCGCCACCCTCACCAGAGTACCCATTGGCATGGTTGTTGACCACACAGGCCGGCATCGTCTTAGGTGTAATAATGGGGATGATTATCCTGCTGGTGCTGCACGAACGCCGTCGAGCCCTTCGAGATGAGTCCAACTGAAGTTGATTACACAGAACCACGGACTATTAAAATTGTGCAAGAGCTCATTTCGCGTGGAGAAGAGTTAGTGTACTTTACAATCGAAGATTTTCGAGAGCAAAAATAATTAGTGGTTTATTCGATTAAAGGGCGCGATTGTGGAGCAAACACAGGTAGAAAAATGATTAAACTTTTTATAAAAAATTATTCACTAGCAACAAATAACCCAAGCATTTTGATCAAACTTTTTTCAAAATGTTTGGGTTTCTTCTGTTGAAAAATCAATTTTTGTAGCATGCTTTTGATCAAACTTTATTACAAACCAACAGCATTCACGGCAAGCTTATGGGTTAATAATTTATCCACGGCAAAGATATGCTTCCTTTTCCCTCGAACAATCAACTAAATCTCCTCAAAAACATGTAATTTCCGGCAAGGATATGCTTCCTTTAGCGGCAACTTTATGGGTAAAGTCACATTTTGAAAGAGTTGTCTCAGTATTCTCCATGTTGTAAATATGCCAAGAAAAGAGAATCCATTTGGGTTCTTTTTTTCTTTTAAATTTGAGTCTTTAACCTCAAATTTAAAAGACGCATTAATAATTGTGATAATTTAACAGAAAAATCACCTTAACATACAGCAAATACAAAAAAGACCGGATATAATATCCGGTCTTTACTTATTATTGATTAACTGGATTTTCACAATATTTCTTTGCAATTGCACTTGCCATATCAATTGCCCTTTGTAGAGTAGCGTGTTTAGAACTAAAATCATAAGGCTCAAATCCAAATTCTTCATAAATTTCAAAGGAGATGCTTGTTACAAGTCTATACTTTGAAGGGATAGCTTCATTATCAATTGTTAAATGGAAATCATAACGATCATCAAAACATAATAGTTCAACTTTGAATGTATTATGTGTGCTTGCTTGGCGAAATTGATAATACTCAACTGGATATAAATAATCACCTTCATTTTTGTAGTTAAAGTCTTTAAAAAAAATCTTAATCAACGCCCCTCGTGTTTTTTTTGGGGATATTCCCTATTTTTATCATAAACTCTTACCTATTACAAAGTACATAATTATTAGATTTATTATTTATAGGTGTTTCAAAAACGATGGTTTTTGATAATGTGAAAATAACCAAAATCTTAATCGTATAAATCGCTTAACTTCGTTATCAAAACTATTGTCAAAATCAAATTAACTTTAACGACCCTTTATGATAAAATTATCGTATAAAGGTTAGGTGATTTCATGAATTCATACATTTATGGTTATGCAAGGGTAAGTACCCAACAACAAGATTTGATTCGTCAACTAGACATGCTTCAAAATTATAACTGTACTGAAATTTTAACTGAAAAAATAACAGGTACGAAAAGTGATCGTCCAGAGCTTACTCGATTAAAAGATAAAATTAGACCTGGTGATACATTAGTTGTTGAAAGCTTTTCTAGATTAGGAAGAAGTACCAAAGATTTAATTGAACTTGTTGATTTTTTTGAGAATAAGGGAGTTAAGCTAATTAGTATCAAAGAACAATTTGATACTAATACACCTCAAGGAAAATTGATGTTAACAGTATTTCAAGCATTCAGCCAGTTTGAAAGAGACTTGATTGCTCAACGTACTCAAGAAGGGCTTGAAAGTGCAAGAGCAAGGGGAAGAGTAGGTGGACGCCCTCGTGTTAAGGATAGTTTCATTCAGAGAGCATTGAAGTTATATGATTCTAAAGAATATAGCATCCAAGAAATTGTAAACATGACAGGTATTAGTCAAGCTACACTCTACCGATATATACGAAAAAATAAGCAAACTGAAAAAAGCGAACAAACTAAAGAACAAACAGCCACTATTCGTATGTTGTTACGTGTAGAAAATAATAATAAATTTGTACAAGGAAAGGGGAAAGTTCGAAAGAATATCGAATCCTTTCTCATATCACAATACTATATGGAACAACGTTCAGGAGAATATATATTTTATGTTCCTTACAACACACTTTCAGATTTAGAAAAAAAGGTAGATAGCATAATTCGTGAAATTGGTTTTGAAGCGGATTTACAAAACTGTTTTACGGAGTTGGATGTGTACTGTGATGAATTGGAGCTACAATGGTAAAAGTAGCATTTGCTTATATAAAGAATTACATTATAAAATAATAAGAAGAAAAGAAAGACAGGGAGAGGAAACCCATGTCCACAAAATTAGTAAATTTACGAATTGATTTCGCTTTTAAACAGTTATTCGGAACGAAGGGAAACGAAGAAATTTTAACTGGATTTCTAAACGCTGTCCTAGAAGAATCTCTAGATGCACCTATTGCATCTCTACAACTAGAAGATCCACATCTTCATAAATCTTATGAAGATGATAAGTTATCCATATTAGACTTATTAGCAACATTAGATAACGGAACGCAAGTGAATATAGAGATACAACTTCGCAATACACATGATATGGTGAAGCGATCTTTATATTACTGGAGTAAACTCTATACATCCCAAATGCAAGAAGGGATGCCGTATCGTTCACTTCGGAAAACAATTACCATTAACTTATTAGATTTTATATTATTCTCCCAGGATGATTCATTTCACACCATAGGACAATTATGGAATCCCCAAAAGCAACAGATACTAAGTGATGATATTGAAATTCATTTTGTAGAAATTCCAAAATTGCTCAAACAATGGCGTGAAGAAAAAGTAAATCCATGGGAAAATGCATTTGTTCGCTGGATGTTATTACTACCAGCACATGAAGATGAACATTTAACTCAAACATTGGAGGAGATTGCGATGAATCAAGATCCAATTTTACAAAAGGCAATGAATAAATGGGAAAATATGAGCCATGACTCCTCATTCCGAACAGCTTATGAAGCTCGTGAGAAGTTACTTCTAGATGAACAAGCTAAGTTGGCACACGCTCGTGAAGAAGGAATTGAGCAAGGAAAAATTCAATTAATCCGTGGTATGCATAAGAATGGTATGCCATTAGAAGACATTGCAAAATTCACAGGTCTAAGTACAGAAGAAATACGAAAATTACTATTATAATACGTATTATTACAAAAACTTTGCGAAAAATATCGCAAAGTTTTTTATTTAGTACTTTAAACATCAACTCCTTAAAAGGTTTTTTCCTTTTTTAGACAGTTTACTTTTAATTTATATTAGTGTGATTTTAAAAGTAAGTTGTACCGTTTGTAAAAAGTTTGATTAAAAATCCTATATAAGGCCTCACCATACATGCCCATCAACTTAAGAAATGTATACACCCCAAAAACAAAAAAATGAGCTGATTTCTCAAGATAACTAACTGTAGAGAAAGAGAATTTTCATTTAGGGGGTACTTTAAAACCTTAGCTTATGCAACGTCAATTATAGGTGAGACTGTTTCTTTTTCTAAAGGACAAGTGTAGATTATTTGAAAATTTGCATACGAAATAAACCCTTACGGGTTTTATTTTTCGAATTAAGCCGCATTATTGTCGGACATGGTACAATTGTAGACGACACCTAATATATCAAAGACAGTCTTTTTCTCGTATCGATGAGATTTCTGCCCATTTTTCTGTAAGAGATAGAATAGGCGAATTAAGACCTTTGATAGCTCTTGGGTGTCTTTTTGTATTGTTTGGAACAGAAGAATAAAATAGTCCTTAATCATATATATGGCTTTATATTCACTCAGTTCTTATTTTTTCTTCATGAGGAGCAATTGACGCATTTGAAACATGATAGAAGAACAGAGTAGAATGGCAATCAATTGACCATATAAATGGCACTCCAATCGTTCTGGTTTTATCTTTTTACAATGATGAATTTGAAAGAATGACTTCCACGTTTTAAATAAAATTTCGATTTGCCAACGTAAAGAATACCAATCATGTACTTGTCCCATCGGGACAATATCTGTAGGGGTGTTTGTCATATATACATTGATACCACTGAGTCGTTTACTACGAGGGGAATACTTTATTCCTTTCTTTTTTTCTCTTACAGTTTGATTTTGTAATCGTTTTTGTTGTTGTTCTTCGGTAAGTCGGTGGACGATGACACGAGTTGGTACTTTGTCACTCATCCCTACATAAGCATCTGTTATTTCATAGGTTTGTCCTGAGTGAAGGGAATTCATCAAATTCTCCATATCTAACTGAATGTATTGCGTACCCTTCTTTATTCGTCCATCTTGGAAGTAATCTGGGTTAGGATTTTTCTGATAAATACGGGTATTGGATTTAATACGAGAGATATAGTAAGCTTTGTTATCGTGTATATGTTGAAGATTTTTGAGGTGAAAATAGCCTAAATCTCGGATACACAAATCATTCGCTTTCACAGTCGGGACGCACAAAGAACCGTAGGTTCGATCATGTTGTTTACCTGGTCCCTTATGAATGTGGAGGAACTGTCCACTTAAAAGGTCATATTCAAGTTGAATTTTTATACCAGCCTTATGACTACAACCTCCTGCACCTGGAAAAACCGATGAAAATATATCTGGAAGTTGAAATGCAGTGGAATCTAAGATGCGAATACTCTTGAAAATAGAAGTATAGGGAGAAGAACACAACCTAGATGAAGATAATTTTCGGTTCAGAAGTTTAGCTAATACTTGTTGTAAAAACTGCACGGCTGCGGCATTAAATCGTTGATTCAGTCCTTCAGGACTGATGAGTACTTCTGTTGATGCTTCTAAACAACTACATAACTGGGTTAAGGAAGTTTTTGCTACACTTTGGCTTATCCATACGCATAAAGCTATTAAATCTTGTGCTCGATACTTACTTGTTCGCTGTACAAACCCAACATCTCTAGCTAGATTCTGTAAGGTATTTGGGGATAAAAGACTCTGAATCTCCTGTGAAAATAGTTGTAGTTCGTCAGATACAGAAATAGACATACAAAAACGCCATCCTTTCCTATGATTCTACAGAAAGAATAACGTATTTTTTGCTACTTAGGGGTATTAAAATTGCTTAAGTTGATGAGCATTTTGTGAGATCCCCATAAGAACAGGTTTCATTAAAACCCTGTATACCTCTTTCAATTGGATGCAATCTTTGCATCAGAACCAGATTTACTATTAATACAAAAATACTGTTATTGGATCATCACAAAACAAAACACACAATAGTAAAGGGATAGCATATTATATAATGATAAATAAATTTTATGTAAGGTAACTGTATATATTCCTATAATAAAGTATACCCGTAGGAGGTAGTTATGTGTTTGATAAAAATGAAATACAAAAAATAAATGAGATGCTTCAAGCTAATGCATTGAATCCAAATTTAATTGGCCCTACACTTCCACCAATTCCCCCATTTACTCTACCAACAGGCCCAACGGGAGTAACAGGCCCAACGGGAGGGACAGGACCAACAGGAGTAACAGGCCCAACAGGAGTAACAGGCCCAACAGGAGTAACAGGTCCAACGGGAGTAACAGGCCCAACAGGAGTAACAGGCCCAACGGGAGGGACAGGTCCAACGGGAGTAACAGGCCCAACAGGAGTAATAGGTCCAACGGGAGTAACAGGCCCAACAGGCCCAACAGGAGTAACTGAAGGTTGTCTTTGTGATTGCTGTGTTTTACCTATGCAGAACGTTTTACAACAACTTATTGGGGAAACTGTGATTCTTGGCACTATTGCAGACGCGCCTAACGTCCCCCCTCTTTTCTTTTTATTTACTATCACTTCCGTAAATGATTTTTTAGTTACAGTTACAGATGGTACCACATCCTTTGTGGTCAATATTTCTGATGTAACAGGGGTAGGATTTTTACCACCAGGACCATCTATAACATTACTTCCACCTGTAGACTCAGGGTGCGAATGTGATTGTCGTGAACGACCAATTAGGGAGTTATTGGATACGCTTATCGGTTCTACAGTGAATCTTTTAGCAAGTAACGGTTCTACTGCAGTAGGTTTTAACGTGGAACAAACAGGTCTTGGTATAGTGATAGGTACTTTACCTATAAATCCAACTACAATCGTTAGGTTTGCTATTTCAACTTGCAAAATTACAGCTGTGAATATTCTCTAAAATTTAGAGATGTATAATAAGAAATAGCACCAAATGCACATCAAGCTAACATTTTGAAGTACCCCAAAAACGAAAATTTCATCGTCTCATAGGTAGCCATGAGAAATGAACTCATTTTTTTCGTTTTGGGGTAATATTGAATTCTTAAGTTGATGGCAATGGGACGTTACCCCATTAAGGAGTTTTTTATCTTGAAAGCAACGGATATATTATCATACATGTCAATCAATATGCTAAATTGCATATCTAAAAAAGTATAATTTGTTAATATTTTCAAAATAAGGGTTATTCTTATAAAGTTCTGTTAATATCAAACTTGTACATATATAAAAGAAGGGGATGTTTATATGTTTAAAAAAGTTACATTAGGGATATCATCATTAGCAATGGCAGCGGTAGTTGGTTTAGGAATGGCATCGGAGGCATCTGCAGGGCCAGCGGCACCTCTAACTTCTTTAAGTGTAGTAAAAGTAGAGTCACAATTGGGTGGAGTTGAATACATTACCCCTAATAGTTTTAGTACAACTAAAGATCATGGGGGAAGTTACTTATATGTTTACACAAAAGAAATAGGGTATGGCCAGTTTCCTTTTGCGAAAATGAATGGATTTGATGTGAAAAGTATTGGTTCACAAATAATTGGTGGTAATCCTATTGTAGGTTGGGAATATAAATGGGATGCATCAAATCATCAAGAAGGGACTTTTGAATATCAAAAGACTTCAATAAACTATCCAAGAGATACGTGGCGTACTTCACTATATATTAAATAGTCAGTTTTATATATTCGTAGCATAAAAATCCCTGCACCTTGTGTGGGGATTTTTTCATAAAGAAAAGACACCTTAAGGTGCCTTCCTCCGACTTAAACCACTTTACTTTTAATAATATGTATTGGACTTCTATCCAAATACAATTTTATCATATTTTCCGCAAAATGAAAGTGCATTCATTAGCCTGCTTAATGGTTTTATCCATAACTTCTTTATATTTATTAAACTCTTTATTTTTTATATCACCATTTATCTGTGAAAGGAAATCGCCTTTAGCCTATATATGAAAGAATAGTATTGGAGCTGAGTTTCCTAGCTCATCATAGTACTTCTTAGCTTTCTCTAAATCTTCTTTCTTACTAAATGGGGTAGTGACAGGGTAGTTGTCATAGACCGCAAAATAAGTAAGGTTGAACCAACAGTAGCATTAAAACCATCTATTATCATAATTAATATAGAAGAAACTTATTCTAAATGGAAAAGTGGGGAATAACAGCTATTATATTTATGGAAATGTTAGAGCTAAAGAAAAATACGTTTTATAAAATAATGAAGGAATATGAGAGAGAAAAGTAGCATCTTTCCTATGAGAGGACCTACTTTTTCTCCAGTTGTAAGAATCTTGGAGTTTTTGCACCAGAACAGTATTATGTATATCGAGAAAAAATAAAAGACAACTCTAATTAAGAGTTGTCTTTTCAGAGTGTTGGGAAACCCTTTAGGGTTCCAAACACTCTGGAATCTTTTTTTGATTTTAGCGAAAAAAAACAACATAAAATAATAGAATTTAGAAAAATAGCCCCCACCAGCCCTTTTTTGGTTAGGTGGAGGGCTATTTTTTTCATGTTTTGACAAGCTGCGGTGAGATAAGCCTGCATTTGGACAGACTTCAGCCCCCGAAACCGAGCATATCGATAGCCATGTAGTTCTTTGGCGTCCGCAAAGCTTCGCTCTATAGTTGAACAGCGTACTTTATACAGTCTTTTCCCTGTAGCTGTTAGCTTGTTTTTTCTAGCGATATCTTTATATTTCTCCCATATATGATGAGTGATAACTTTTTGTTTTTGTTTCTTTGAAAAACAATCCTTACGTAGCGGACAAACAGCACAGTCTTCTGGATTGGATTTGTATTGACGATATCCTTCGCGATCCGTTGTTGCATATTCTAAAATACATCCCATCGGACAAGCAAATACATTAATTTCTTCTACATATTTAAATTGGCTTTTCGGTACTTCTTTATTTCGCTTTCCAAATCGGCGATACCCCATCACCATAAATATATTCCGTTCTGATAATTTCTTACAGATATAACCTGTAAAATAGCCTGCATCAAGGGCTATAGCTTCAACTTTAAATCCGAATTTATCAATTTGAGCTTGTAGACGTGCTAAATACGGCTCGGAATCTGCCATATTTCCAGCCGTTATATAGGTATCTGTAATAATATTGTACTTTGCATCAGTCGTACGATGATCTAAGAAATGAAAACCGTTCGGTTTTCCATCCCTCATTAAAAATCCACTATCTGGATCAGTTGTACTTATACGAATTTTTTTAGTAGGGGTATCACTTTCCTTTCTAGGTTTTAATTTTTTTTTCCGTGTGCCTCACGACCTTCGATTACCGCAGCTTCTAGTTCATCTATATAAAACTTTGCCTTTTCTTTTTTATATTTATGTACAAATTTATTTTTATTGGCATTCGCCTTAATGTGTGTAGAATCTGTCATCAACGCACGTCCTCCCACCATACGGTGCTCCGTCGCTTGACTCACAATCTTATCAAAAATTTCTTCGAAAATATTTGTATGAATGAAGCGGGTACGGCGATTCCAACTGATTGTAGAATGATCTGGAATTGTATCTGATAGAGAAAAACCTAAAAACCAACGGTAGGCAATATTCGTTTTAATCTCCTTTTCCAATTGACGCTCAGAACGAATACCATAAAAATATCCAATAAACATCATCTTAAATAAAACGATAGGATGAATTGACGGACGTCCATTGTTTTCACAGTAATAAGGGCGTAATTTTTCCTCAATAAAATCAAAACTGATTGTCGCTTCAATCGCACGAAGGAAATGATCTTGCGGAACCAACTCTTCTACAGAAACAGATACACGCTCATCACGATGATTTTTTAAAGCACCCATCATAAGAAATCTCTCCTTTTCCTCTTTTTTATCAGTGTTGACACATAAAAAGAGGTTCAGACACAAAATAGGCTGTGGAGAAGACTTTCTCCACAGCCTGAAAAGACAACTCTAATTAAGAGTTGTCTTTTTGTGTAATAAATTTCACAAAATCTGAAGATATACAAACGACTAGAATACGTTATGGTTGTTATTATAACAAAAACGAATATTATTTTGAATAAAAAAATATTCGAATGAGTTTTTGAGCTTTTTGTAAAGGTTTTCTTTGAATATAATTATTTATTTTAAAAATATAATCATGGTTATTGTTTTTCGAGGGTTTCCTTATAAACCTTAGCTATATATTTGACAAAATCAATGACGGGATAGTGTATGAGTGAACGGTGCTGCGCAAAGAGAACCCCTTCTTTTTCCATTTTGGAAATAAGTTGTTCAATTTTTAACTCTTTTTGTTGTATCCTATTATAATTTTGGTATACAATGTTTTTCCATTGATAGGAGGATCCGTGAAAATAACTCTCTCCTTTTACCATATGACTAAATATTATTTCTATTTTTTCTCTACGTTGTGTTTCCTTCATATGAGCTTCCGTTGACTGCATGTTTATCGCCTCTTCCCTTTGAGCTGTATACTGTTTCCAAAAATACGGTCTAACTCATCATAGCTAATGTACAGTAATCTTGTTGGGGATTGTCGTTTACGGCTATCTCATCAACTGTATATATTTTCCAAATGCTTAATCTAACATCTTGGATCTTACATCTAAATAAGTTGTTAGTCTATATAACATACCATTCATCTTTTCAGTTTTTGCTACCAATAACAAAATTAGAAAGTAGCGAAAACGCATGAAAGATTAATTGTTTATCAATCTTAATTATAAAACGATTCTTTATGGGTATGCACCTTTTTGATATGAAAAAAATCATATAGAAATAAAGCGTTCTTAAAGAGTTTTGTTAAAAAATTTTTATGTTTGACTAAAAAAAAGGAAAGTAATATTTATTTGTAGAAAATTTTTAAGGATAAAAATGAATGTAAAAATAGAATGAATATCTATGATAAGAAAAGGGGGCACTTATATATGCTAACAAATGATTTAGATTTCCGATTAGAACCACGTTTAAAAGTACTGTATGAACAACATAAAATAAGAGCGCAGAAGATAGACTGGGGTTATCATGAGTTTTTACCATGGGATAAGGGAATGGACTTTAAAAGAGTTCCTTGGGATGAAAGTCAAGTTACTCTTCCTACTGGTGTAATTACGGCCATTGAAACAGCTTTATTAACAGAAGTGAATTTACCATGGTTTACAACGTATTTATCTGCGACTTTTAAAGGGTCCCTTTCTGTTATTACAGACTTTATTCATACTTGGACTTCAGAAGAGGATCAACATTCGAATTTATTGGAGACATATTTACTACTCACTCGAAGTGTGAATCCCAAACGATTACATGAATTAAGAAAGTCAGTCGTTGAGGGTGGATTTGAGCCCGATTTTCACACACCAATCGAAGCAATGACGTATACGACGCTACAAGAACTTGCAACGATGGTGTTTTACAATAATGTAGCTAAGGTTGCAAGTAAGCATGATCCAGATCTTGCTACATTATTACGCCGTCTTGCAAAAGATGAAACTCTTCATTATGCGTTTTATCGAGACGTCATTCGAACACATTTGGAATTGGAACCTAATTATTGCTATCATATTGCCAATGTGATTAGGAATTTTAAAATGCCAGGTGCTGTCATGCCTGATTTTGAAAATAGAATGACTGTGATTGCAAAAGAAGCTAACTATGGGCCGCTGCAATATTTTGATCAAGTACTTGATGTAGTAGTTGATTATTGGGGGTTAAAAGACTTACGACCAATTGCACCTCTAGCTGAAAAAGCAAGAATTGAGATTTTGGAGTACCACACAAGATTGAAAAAAATACGGGATCGATTTGGTCGTTTTCAAGGGAAAACGGATCTATGTTAATTAATCGATATTTTAGGATGTATATGGACAAATTGACCGTCCCTTTATTGAGAATCTGACACACTCCCTATTGTTTTGGGGGTGTTTTTTACTTAATTTAATTTTTATCAAAAAAGTAGTTGACTCCAAAAATAAATTTGTGATATTATAAAATATTTGATAAAAAATCGCATATGTGTTAAGGTTAAGAAGGTTACCATATATGGAGGTGGATTATATGTTTCAAATTGGCGATAACATTGTTTATCCAATGCACGGAGCAGGTATAATTGAAGCCATAGAAGAAAAAGAATTCTCAGGGAAAAAACAACAGTATTTTGTTATAAAAATGTCAATCAGTAATATGCAAGTCATGATTCCTATGGGTAAAATATTAAGTTCGAGTATACGCCCAGTTACTGATATACTTGCATTAAAACACATTATACACATTTTTCAGCATGGAGAATCAGATAAATTACTGCCGTGGAAACAAAGGTATAAAGTGAACACGGACAAAATAAAAACGGGTGAAATACAAGAAGGTGCTGAAGTTGTACGTGATTTAATGCGTATGAAGAAAGAAAAGGCACTTAATACAAGCGAAAAAAAAATGTTGGATAACGCACATGAATTTTTGATTAGTGAACTAGGATTAATTAAAGGAATCACTGAAAATCAAATGAAAAGTTTCTGTTAAGATTCATTATAGATAATGTATTACATCCCCCGAAAATATCCTGAATTTTTCGGGAATATGATTATTATTAAAAGTAAATCATTTCAAAGACATTCAACTTCTTCAACTCACTTTTAGAGTAGGAACCTCTTTTGTTATTACTTCAATCTAATCCATTTTTATTTTTAAATTTCTTTTACGAACGTTCGAAGTTGCATCAAATAACTCGATTAAATAGTCACTTGATTTTTGCAATCCTGATTCACACTGGCACGGACAAGGAGCCGTAAGGATGAAAGAGAGGTAGGGCTTTCATTGTTTTAGGTAATATACTATCTAAGTCATTATTTCTAGAAGAAAAAACAATCAATCTCACCGCTATCTTTAAGAATTTCTTACATCTACTGATACAGTGAATAGTAATTGTTTATCTTCTTTACGTAAAATTGATAAACGAACTGGTAACACCATATGGTCAACTACAAAAAATGGTTTCCAGACCAGGAAACCATTTTAAATTTCATTTACATAACAATAGTAAATTAAGCAGTAAGAAGGAGTGCACACATGAAAAAAATGTTAACAAAAGAATTAAGTAAGGAATTAAAGAAGCGGGAAGGGATCATTTCTATTACGGTTGAGCCTTATGAAAAAATCGAAGTTGGTGGAATTCGTGTAGATGGACCAGCTGTTATTCTAATTAATCAAGAATAGCTAAAAATAGTTGAATGAACGAAGAAAAGGATCAGCCTTTACGAGAAGGGAAGATCCTTTTTGTTTGCTGTTGATAATAATAGGATATACATTTCATCTGATGCGATGGGATTAAAAGAAAGGAGAGGGTCGGGATTATCATAGCGGAAAGCTTAATGTTGGTAGTATTTCTTTTTATGTTATATAAATTAGTTGCTAAAAAAACAAACTAATTATTTGAAACGATAGATTGTTTTCTTTTTAAGGGCGAGATTTATTTTATAGTGAAATGGATAATTTAAAGGAGGAATTTAGATGGATGCAAGGAAAGAACGCATAAAATACGAGAAGATGTCAAAGAACTATAACCATATTTATTTAGTTTCGTTTCTCCTATTAATTGTACTTGTTTGTAGTAGTGTGATTATCATAGGAGCTACAGGGGGAAAATATGGAGTGTTTTTGTTGTTAGCAATTTTACTTAACGCACGTATTATTAAAGAATCTCAAAAAAAGTATGAGCAGTATTCTAATAAAGGGCGTATTTAAAATGATAAATATCTTGAAAAGAACAACCTAAATGTACATTTAAAATATCCCTATATCATTACCTATTAATTACTAAAAAATAATCTTATATTAATAATTTTTTAGTAATTTAGGAATAGAAAACGTACCTTATTAAAATGTTATTTTCGTTCATATAATGAATTATCCTTCTAGCATATTTATAAGATTTATATCATATATTAGTAGAAAGAATGCAAGTTAGAAAGGAGTCTTATAGAATGAGTTATTTGGAGGGAAATGACTTTAGTGAACAAAATATGGTAAGTGTACCTAACCCCTACGTATATCAGACATTACAATCAGTAATTGGTAAACTTGTGGTTATTGAAACTGTAAGAGGTAATGTAAGAGGAAAGTTAAAGGATGTGAAACCAGATCATTTGCTCATTGAATATACGGTACCGTATATTGTACGTATTCAACAAATTGTATGGATTATGCCAAAACAATGATCAAATTACATCTAATTTGATTTATAACAGATTGGCGTCATAGACGACCAAATAAAAACACAGGGTTTTATCTCTGTGTTTCTTCAAATTTTCTTTTTTGAATATATGCTTGAGCATGAATAATTTCTTCCTGAAGTTCTTTTAATTCTTCCATAGATCCTGATTCAATCCTCATGTAAGTAGTAACTAAACTAATCATCATATCCATCTTCTCTACTATATTTTGAATGACCTGTTCAGATTGCTCTTTTTTAGGGTGTTGTATTGCTATTAATACATTTTCTAAATAATTGTTCTTTCTTTGCTGGATATCATTAATAAACTGTTTTGTGTTTGAGTTCATTTGTTTTTCCTCCGTTTTGTATATATTTCCATTCTATCATATTTGAATAGAAAATATTGGATTCCCCTAAATTCACATCTGTCTCGTACATCTCCTCAAATATACAAACTAATTCCTTAACGTACAGGGAACCGGATAAAATGTGTCTAAATTATGTCTAAACGTACAATTTTCTTTTTTTGATATGGTGACCCCATTGCCATCAACCTAAGAAAACAGGTCACCCCCAAAACGATAAATAAGCTTTTTTTCACAAGAAAGCCTAGAAATTTCGTTCTGGGGGTGTAATAAAACTTTAGCTTGATGGGCGATTTGGCGGTACCCCTATTATGTAAATCTTATCAATACCTAAATACCTCTAAAAAATAAATATTTTAGTAACTGATGCTTAATGTGGAAATGGTAACGTGCGAAAATAATGTCGAATTTATCAGAATTTTTTATATTTTTGTTGTTTTATTTTTTTTTTTTATGCTAGACTTATAATTACAAAGAAAGAGTAAACCAAAACCCTTAGCGATATAATTATCTGAATTTTTAGTTTTGTTTGTTGGTTGGTTTACTTTACATCATTGACATGTGTATATGTATTTTTTCCTCCACTCTTTCTTTGCTGTGCCCTTTAGAAAAAAACAACTTGTCCTTATCCAAGTTGTTTTTTTTCTGTAAAGATTTCATTTATTGTTTATGATAGTTGAGGTAGTAATTCAAAAAATCACCTATCAGGGACATAGTTTTTAAGATGAGTTTTTGGAAAGCATTTTTATGAAAAATGCGCGGGGATCGTTTGAAAATTAAAATAACCCATCTTTTCTGTGTACCTCGACACATTTAATTTGTATAATAAAAAAACTAAGAAAATTTTAAAAATAACTACATACGCATGTTTACATACATAGGGGTGAGAGAATATGTACAAACTGACAGAGATTATTGACGTAAAAGAAATACAAACTATGGCAGAACACTTTTATCTTTTAACACAGATTTCACATCAGCTGCTTGATTGCAACGGAGGAATCATATTTCATTACGGCACACCATCCTCTGATATACATTTACATACAAAAATTCATGTCCCTATTATATTCAATGAAAATACGATTGGTGATTTTTGGATTTTGTCGCCTAAAGATAGTATTGAATCTTGCACTATATACTTTAAATCCCTTGCAACGATTATAACGAATAAAGGAATGAATACATTACATCAATTACAGAAAGATCAATCTATCCCTGCTGAAAAATTATATACGATTTTACACAACATGCCCGTTATGGTTGATGCTTGTGATGAAGAAGGGAATATTGTCATATGGAACCGAGAGTGTGAACTTGTAACAGGTTATAGTGCCGATGAAATTATTAACAATCCTTGCGCGTTAGAGCTACTTTATCCAGATGAAACGTATCGGAATCAGTTACTTCATGGATTTTCTGAACTCGGTAAAAACTTTCGTGATTGGGAAATGACACTTACTTGTAAAAACGGTGATGAAAAAACAATCCTGTGGTCAAACCTTTCAGAAGAATTCCCTGTTCCTGGATACAGTTACTGGGCAGTTGGTATTGATATTACGCATCGGAAACAGGTAGAAGAGAAACTTATAGAAAAATCTTCAGAGTTAGAATTAATTTTTAAAGCACTTCCAGACTTATGTTTTTTAACAAGACTTGACGGAGTAATCGTTGATTATAAAGCCGGCTGTCCATCAAGATTTTATGTACCTGTCGAACAATTTATGTATAAAAAATTTCAGGATGTGTTACCTTTAGAGGTTGCCCTGCAGCTACAAGAAGCAATTGCAAGGGTACAGCAGAATAATTCCATAGAAATTGTAGATTATTCCTTGCTCATGCATAATAGTATTTACTTTTTTGAAGCACGATGTTTACCGCTATTAAAAGATAAAGTAATGGTTATGGTTCGCGATATTACAGAGCGGAAAAAGACAGCGGAACTATTAAATAAATCAGATAAATTAGCTACTGTCGGTCAACTAGCTGCAGGGGTTGCACATGAAGTGCGAAACCCACTCACTGTTATTAAAGGATTTATACAATTATTAGAGATACCAATGAAACATGAATCAAAATATTTTCAACTCATACTTTCTGAAATTGAGCACATTGAATCTATTATTCATGAATTTTTATCGATTGCTAAGCCTGAGGTATGTTCTTTTGAACAAGAGAGCATCGATGTAATTTTAGAAAACGTTGTATCATTAATTAACACAAAGGCAATTATGACAAATATTCATGTCACATTCCAAACGGATCCTGACGTTGTATATATTGATTGTTGTAAAAAGCAATTAAAACAAGTGTTTATCAATGTTTTACAAAATTCGATTGAAGCAATGCCAAATGGTGGAAACATAATCATTACCACTAAGAAAGTAAGTAACAATGAGGTGGAAATTTGTATTTCAGATGAAGGGACTGGTATTCCAGAAGAAAGAATTGCAAAACTTGCCGAACCTTTTTATAGTACGAAAGAAAAAGGCACAGGTCTTGGTTTAATGATTAGTTATAAAATTATTGAAAGTCATCAAGGAAGAATTTGTATAACAAGTAAAGTTGGAGTAGGAACCTCGGTGAATATTTATTTACCGCTTTTGCAAGAGGACATAAACCTTTCTTAGGTAGGCGAACCGCGGCTTTCGTACGCTAAGAAAAAAAGCCTTGCTACATATATAATGTAGCAAGGCTTTTTTAAGTTGTTTAATTCTCGTTCCACTATCGTCTTTGTTAGCTAACACGTTAATTGTTTTAATAGCCTTTTGTTTAATTCCCACAATGCTGCTTTGTTGCTATCCCATTTCAAAAGCGTTACTGCTTCCTCAAAGCACAACCATTTATAATTGAAGTGTTCTTTGGATAATGAAATATTTTTTGTAGGAACTTTAACTCCAAAAGAAAATTCTTTTATTACATAAACATCTTCCCCAAAAAGAAATCCTCCAACTACATCCTCTACTGGTAGTGAAGATACAGAATCTAGTTTTATATATGGGCATTCTCTTATAATACCAGCCTCTTCAAACGCTTCCCGTTGTGCTGATTCAGTAGGAGTCTCACCATCTTCTCCACCACCAGCTATTCCTTGCCAATAACCATAATCACTTCGGTTAAAAATAGCATATTGAATAGAATCGTCAGTTATTATATAAGGAAATATCAATACTTGATATGGTGCTCTCATTGCTTAACCCCCTCCCGAAAATAAGCTGTAAATAAATATGAATTATTTATCTTAACTGGATAGTGATGTATGGTGCCCCCTATTAGTTGATACAGAAGAAGGGAAAACAGAATATATAGAAGGTTATTACGAAGGTATTGTGATTATGGAGAACGGACAAAAGGCGAAAGTGGAAATATTCTTGGCAAATGATGTTGAGGATGACGATGATCCGTGGGTATGCAAGCATACGAAGTTTTATCATAAGTGTTCTATTTGCTTTGGGGTACCGCCACATCGCTATCAAGCTAATAAAAAGAAATGCCCCCTAGAATGAAAAAATGCGCTATTCTTTCTGTAGAATCATAGGAAAGGATGGCGTTTTTTATGTCTGTTTCTGTGTATGACGAATTACAACTATTTGCTCAAGAGATTCAAAGTTTTTTATCTCCAAATACCTTACGGGATCTTGCTAGAGATGTTGGCTTTGTACAACGAACCAGTAAGTACCAAGCAAAAGATTTAGTAGCTTTATGTGTATGGTTGAGCCAAAATATAGCTATGACTTCTTTAACTCAGTTATCTAGCTGTTTAGAAGCATCAACAGAAGTACTCATCAGTCCTGAGGGACTGAATCAACGGTTTAATAAGGCGGCCGTCCAACTTTTACAACACCTACTAGCCGAACTACTAAGCAAAAAATTGGCCGCATCTATGCCGATTTCTTCTCCATACACTTCTGTTTTCAAGCGTATTCGTATTTTAGATTCAACTGCATTTCAACTCCCGGATGTATTTTCATCGGTTTATCCAGGTGCAGGAGGATGCAGCCATACGGCTGGGATAAAAATTCAACTTGAGTATGATTTGTTAAGTGGACAGTTCTTACATATTCATACAGGTCCAGGTAAACAACATGATCGCACTTACGGCTCTCTGTGTGCCCCAACTGTGACAGCGAATGATTTATGTATCCGAGATTTAGGTTATTTTCATTTAAAAGACCTTCAATATATACAAGATAAAGAGGCCTACTATATCTCTCGTATCAAGTCGAATACACGTATTTATCAAAAAAATCCTAACCCTGATTATTTTCAAGACGGAAGAATTAAGAAAGGTACAGAGTATATACAGATAGATATGGAGACGTTAATGAGCTCCCTTCAACCAGGACAAACATGTGAAATAGCTGATGCTTATGTAGGAATGATTGATAAAGTGCCAGCTCGTGTAATTGTTCACCGATTAACAAAACAACAGCAACAAAAACGATTACAAGATCAAGCTGTAAGAGAAAAAAAGAAAGGAATGAAGTATTCTCCTTGTAGTAAACGGCTCAGTGGTATCAATGTATATATGACAAACACCCCTACAGATATTGTCCCGATGGGACAGGTACATGACTGGTATTCTTTGCGTTGGCAAATCGAAATTTTATTTAAAACGTGGAAGTCATTCTTTCAAATCCATCATTGTAAAAAGATAAAACCAGAACGATTGGAGTGCCATTTATATGGTCAATTGATTGCCATTCTACTCTGTTCTTCTATCATGTTTCAAATGCGCCAATTGCTCCTCATGAAGAAAAAACGAGAGCTTAGTGAGTATAAAGCCATATATATGATTAAAGACTATTTTCTTCTTCTATTCCAAACTATACAAAACATACTAAGATTAGTAGTGCAGACCAAGGCATTGGTTCGCACTACTATTTTTTATATAGTAGAAGTGAAGAGGAGGTCGTGGGTGTTTTGGGATCCTGAATCCGTATACAAAACTGACCTTCTTCACTTACCTTATTTGAATCAGTTTTTAGTATGTTGGTCTTCGAGATCGTGTATAAGAAATGAGAATCGATAAGTGTAAGTTGAAGACTTCAATTCCACCTGAGGAGGCGCTATATGAAACACGTTATTGCATTTGATGTCAGTATGGGTAAAAGTTATATGGTAATTTATAATGCACAAAAACAATGCGTATTCGAAAGTGAAATCAAGCATTCTAAGCCTGATTTTAAAAAGCTACAAGAAAAGATACATAAGCTTACAGATGAAACCGGCGAATCACCTGAAATTGTGTTCGAAGCAACAGGGATCTATTCCAGACAGCTAGAACGATTTATGCAAAATAACCAGTATACATATTGTTTATTAAACCCATTAGAAGCCAAAATACAATGTGATTCCTTGCGGATTCATAAGACAGACCGAAGCGACGCACACCGATTAGCTCTCACTCATTTTACAGTTACCCGAAGGGTATCTACCGGAACTGATAATTTATTCTATCAGTTAAAATCTCTTTCTAGATTATATAGTGAACTGGATGATGAATTATCAATAATTCGCGGCCGTATGCATAAAGTAATCCAATTAACATTTCCAGAATTGGAAAGAATATTTACTAGTAAATCTGATTTGTTTTTAAATTTTGTTCAACTATTTCCCCACCCAGATTGTGTTTTAGGTCTTTCTAAAACCATTATAAAAAATCGTATTCGTGCCAACACCAATAAAAAAATATCAAATATTACGGCGGAGAAAAAAGCGATTCAGATACTTGAAATAGCGAAAATTTGCTATCCTGCTGTTTCTCAGAACGATGTTCTGTGTGACCAGCTCAAATTATACGCAAGGCGCTATCAAGAGCTTCTTCACCAAAAAGAAAGCTGTATTAGCAAGATGGTGTATGTAGCTGAGCAACGCGCAGAATACGATATCGTTCGCAGTCTCCCTGGGATTGGACCGAATACTGCCGTACGCTTGATGGCTGAAATAGGAGATATTACTCGTTTTAACAATAACAAGCAACTCAATGCATTTGCTGGTATTGATATACGCCGTTTTCAATCAGGTAAAACCTTTTTTAAAGATAAAATCAATAAACGTGGAAATAAACATTTGAGGAAGCTCCTTTTCCTCATCATCCAGAACATGATTAAACAACGACGTTACGGACAAAATCATATTGTTGAGTATTACGATAAATTAAAAACGCAACCTTATAACAAGTGTCATAAAGTTGCGTCCATTGCATGTGTAAATAAATTATTGAAGCTTCTCTTCTATCTCATTACACATAATATGCACTATGATTATCGGTTAGCCGCCTAAAACCATAGTTTCATCCATCGTACCATATCTTCCCCCTAGTAAAAAATGGACACATATTAGGGGTATTTGGCTTGCATTCTAATTGGCTTAAAATCTCTGGCATTTAATCAATTATAACTCTAAAAAACATTTGACTAATCGTAAGAAAAACACCCAAGAGCTATCAAAGGTGTTACTTCGCCTGTTCAATCTCCTACAGCAAAATGGGCGGAAATCTCATCGATATGATAAAAAAACGATCTTTGATATATTAGGTGTCGTTTACAATTGTACCATGTCTGATAACCAAGCCGCTTAATTCAAAAAAGTGAAACCCGTTAGGGTTTATTTCGTATGCAAATCTTTCAAACACTTACACTTGCTCTTTAGAAAAAAGAAACAATCTCGCCTAAAATTGACTTTGCATAAGCTTAGCTTGATAGCGATGGGGTACCGCCACATTGCCATCAAGTTAAGAAATCCGTTATTCTTCAAAACGAAAAAATGAAATGAACTCTTGTAAATAACTAACTATCTCAATAACCTTATTGTGCAGGTTCATCGACATGTGAAACGCCGTTTCGCTCGTTCCTTAGGATTTCAAAGTCTTCGACATGCCTCACGTACGATCAAAGGAATAGAAACGCTTTATGCTATATACGCCGAAAAGACGAAGTCTTCAAATAGACTCCGTCTTTTCGGCGTATAACGAATTACAGAATTTATTGACGTTTTCATAAAATTGGACTTCAATTTTCTCATATTTTTATGTGTTACAAAACTTTGCAGCATAATCTCATTTTTCGCTTTACTGATTTCAAATTTTTTTAGTTGATAGACGTGAGACTACTATTTTAGTAAGGTGACAAAAAATGTCGAAAAATAGCTAAGATTGTCTAATTTTGATTGCTATACGACCTGTGCGATGTTAAATTCGAAGTAATAAGAAAAAAAGGAAATGGGTTCGTTCCATTCCCATATCCAACCTTTCGTAATTATTTATTATGAACACGGATGGAGATTTCTTTCTTCGGGTGTGTTTTATATTTATCAAACTCTAGGAAGGTTTACGAGCGCTTATTTCTTAATTTTCAAAAAACAAAACCGACAGGAAATCGAAATCAATTACATTCATTCATCGAAAGGGCTTTAATGGAATGAATTGAAAAGGAAAGGATGATTTATATGAAGAAAAGGAATAATTTTATGTTCCAAAAACCGATGAAAGTACTTGCGACATCTGCTATTTTGACAACTACATTATTTTCACCTATCATGACAAATGGCTTGACTGTTCATGCTGAAACAATTGCTGCACAGACTACAAACCAATATGAACAGAGGGATTTTGAACTTCCAGGTACAGGAAGTTTTAGTAGTGAAGCAAAAAGAGAAAGAAGAAGTGAGCAAAAAAACTATATGCCAACAGGAATCTATGTAAAACCGAATGAACAAGTTACAATTGAAGTATCGGGAACGCAAAAGATTAGAGCGATTATTGGGACGCATCAATATGATAAAGAATGGGGAAAAGAAGTTAATCTATCTCCTGGTTCTAATACCATCTCCTCTCCAAACGGTGGTTTATTAGGGTTTGATAACCCTCAAGATACAGGAACAGCTAAGGTGAAAGTAACACAAGGCGGAAGCCCTGTTCCATTCTTTGAACTAGGGAAGCATACGAAAGAAGACTGGATTGCGATGATGAACAAGTATCCAGATGCACATGCGGTACAATTGAAATCGGAAAAAGCAGTACTTACTGTTACTCGTGATAGTGCTCAGAAATATATTGTGGATCAAGATCCTGTTCCTCTACTAGAAAAATATGATGAAATGATTCGAGCACAAGATAAGATATCAGGGTTATCTGAAACAGACCCGAATCCTTTACATCGTTCGACTCGCCGCATTTGGGCTTTTGTAGAAAATCCTAACAAACCAGATTGGGGCATGTATGCCTCTCTTGATGGAGCCGTATTTACTACTGCTGGTAACGCAATTGAAAGTGCTTTAGATGTAAATAAATTTGGATGGGGACAAATGCATGAGGCGGGACATGCAAGGCAACAATCCCCATGGACGTGGAGCGATTTTAGAGGTATGGGGGAAGTAACTGTTAATCTATATTCTTTAGCTGCACAAAAGCGATTATTCCCAAATCAGCCAACACGTTTAGAAAAAAATAAGGATTACGAAAAAGCCTTTACATACTTAAAACAAACAGATAAAGAATATAAAAATATTGATGACTTATTTGTGAAACTTGTAATGATTTGGCAACTGCAATTAGCATATGGTGAAGATTTTTATCCAAATCTTCATAAACTATATCGAGAGTCACCAGAGGATCTACTTCCAAAAACGGATGAAGATAAAATACAAGCATTTATTTACAATACATCGAAAGTAGCGAAACAAAATTTACTACCATTTTTTGATCAATGGGGACTGAAAGCATCGCAAGAAACGCGGCAAAAAATAGAAGCTTTGAGCTATCCGATATTAACCGCGCCTATTTGGGAAGCCACTGATTCTAAACCTGTTATTGTAGAAGAAAACGAAGAAACTTCAAATATGGAACCGAAATTAACAGTACCTGTTGGAGCAACAATTAATGTAGGTGATTCATTCGACCCAATGGCAGGAGTATCTGCTACTGATAAAGAAGACGGAGATCTTACTGATAAAGTAACAGTTGACGGTAAAGTAGATACATCTAAAGCAGGTACTTACGAGCTAACTTACACAGTTAAAGACTCTAAAGGTCATAAAGTAATTGCGAAACAAAAGGTAACGGTTAAAGAGAAAGAAGAAACAAAAGATGAAGCGCCAGTACTAAAAGTACCTTTAGAAACTACAATTACGGAAGGAGATAAATTCGACCCAATGAAAGATGTAAGTGCTACTGGTAAAGAAGATGGTGACATTACATCGGAAGTAAAATATGAAGGTCATGTAGATACAAATACACCTGGCACTTACACGATTACATACACAGTTAAAGATTCTGCAGGTTATTTGGCAACTCAAATGCAAACTGTAACAGTTAAAGAAAAAGAAAAACCTGTTGAAGATCAAGAGCCTGAGTTAACTGTACCTGCTGAAGTGAATATGAATGTAGGAGACAAATTCGATCCAATGTCTGGGGTTAAAGCTATTGATAAAGAAGATGGCGATGTTACTGATAAAGTAATACATTTTGGTGAAGTAGATACATCTAAAACTGGTACTTACGAAATGAAATTCCTTGTTCGTGACTCCGGTGGTAATGAGGTAACTACAATACAAAAAGTGGTTGTGAAAGATAAAGACAATGGTAACGGTTCTGATAACGGAAATAATGGTTCAGGCAACAATAATGATTCTGATAATGGTAATAACAATACCAGCAACGGTAATAGCCCTGATAATGGCAGTACTGCTACTAACAACAGCGATGGCTCTGATACTGGTAACAGTAATATCTCAAACAATAGTACTTCTGATAAAAAAGAAGATACATATAAAGAGCTTCCAAAAACGGGTGCAAGTACAAATAACAGTGCAGCAATGGGCATATTGATGGTTCTTGCAGGTATGGTACTTACTTTTGGTCGCAAATTTAAAAAGGTACTAAAATAATTTTGACTCAGTGCAGTGAATAAAAAGACATCTTCGAATAATGAAGATGTCTTTTTATCAATTTCAGGTGGGAAAGGAATCTTGGTAAGTATGAGCTATTTCATTAAAAAGATAAATCCAGCCTTTTTATAAGCAAGTTTCGCCGAAAGATTTTTAGGATTATAACCAATCATAATTAGAGGAATATTTTTATTATTAATGCTTCTTATCTTTTCAATAATGAGAAATATAGCCTATATACCTAATCCTTTTCCTTGATATTCTTTATCAATCATAAGTCTATAAATCCAAAAATTGTTATCATCAGAGTCTATACCAAACATTGTAAACCCTATTAATTTAAAAAAGTTAAAAGAGAAAGATCTTTATAAGAACACCATGCATTATACAGCTAAACAACTAAATAATCGTATCGAACAAGACCATAGACACGTGAAACGTCGTTTTGCTAGATCCTCAGGATTTCAAAACCTTCGTCATGCCTCACGTACAATAAAAGGAATCGAAACCATTCATGCCCTATATAAAAAAAGACGGAGTCTTCAACCACAGATTTTTACATTTCAGCTAACTTTGCAACAGAATCAAAATTATTATTTTTGTTCTAAAATACGTTCAACCTCATTAATGCCTAATTTGCTGGCTTTAGCAATCGTTTCAAGTGGTACCCCCAGCTCATGCATACCTTTAATCATTTGTATCTTCCCTTGCTGAACCCCTTCTTGAAGTCCTTCTTCTCTTCCTTCTTTTTTTCCCTCATTACGGGCATGAGCAAATTTCGCGGCCTCATCCATTAAAGCTTTTTCCCTTGCTTCATATGCTTGACGGAAAGAAGAATCTTGACTCATACGCTCCCACTTATTCATTGCTTTTTGTAAAATCGGATCTTGATTCATGGCAATATCCTCCAATGTTTGAGTTAAGTGTTCGTCTTCATTCGCTGGAAGTAATAATAACCACCGAACAAAGGAATCTTCCCAAGGATTAATTTGTTCATTACGCCACTGTTGCATTAACTTCGGAATCTCAACAATATGAACTTCTGTATCATCGCTCAATACCTTCTGTTGTTGCTGATTCCATAGGATTCCTGTTGTATGGAACGCTTCATGTTCTGGGAACATCACAAAGTTTAGCAAATTAATGGTGATTGTTTTATGAAGAGAGCTGTACGGCATCCCTTTTTGTAATTGAGCGGTGTATAATCTTCCCCAGTAATACAAACTTCTCTTAATCATATCGTGAGTATTATTGAGTTGTATTTCTACATTTACCTTTGTTCCTGTATCTAATGTAGCCGAAATATCTAAAATCGATAATTTATCTTCTTCATGTTCTCGAAGTAAATGTGGATCTTCTAGTTGTAAGGAAACAATAGGTGATTCTAAAGAATCTTGTAACATGGCATTTAAAAAGGCAACTAAAATGTCTTCACTACCATTTGTGCCAAATAACTGCTTAAATGCAAAATCGATACGTAAATTTACCAATGGAATAGACATTGTTTTCCGCTTTCTGTCTCAGATAATATCTTTACCTTTATTGCACATAAAATCAAAGCGAACATGCAAATAGGAGCTTATGTCAAAATATATAAGGACTTACACTGTATTTATAAAACCGGACCTTTATAAAAGAATCCTTACAGATTTTCCGAATGTGAAAGCCCACGCAGGGCATAGCCCGACTTTAGACTTGGGAGTCTCAAGTGTATTTGAACGTTTTTTTTAGAACAGTTTGATCAAGAAGTTCGCAATCTGGGGGATTTGGGCTAGGATTAGCTATGGCAAAATCATTGATTGGCATGCACAAAGGAGAAATTGGTGTGAGATATCTCGCAGATAGCCAGCAGGGAAGTGAATTTTGGTTTACTCTTCCCATCACTTCAGAAAAAAATAAGACTGCTGAAAGACTTTTGTAATATTTATGTTATAGAAATGAAAGACTTTCTTGTTAACATACTACTAAATAGTATTGTTGCAGGAGGTTTTTTGCTTTATGAAAAGAAAATATGTATGGTTTATAAGTGGATTCGTGATTGTCGGGGGAATATTATGGTCTTTGTTTCGACCAGAGAAATTATTTATTGATAAGCAAGTGAATGAAGCATTGCCACAAACAGAAGTACAATCAAATGAAACAAAGCAACAAAGTGAACGAGTAATAAGTGAAGGACAGTTTCAAAACGGTGTGCATGAAACAGCCGGAACGGCAACCATCCATCAATTAGCGGATGGAAAACGTGTTTTACGACTTTTCAATTTTTCAACATCTAACGGTCCAGATGTTCGGGTTGTATTAGTTCCTACGAATCGTTTGAAAAATAATGAAGATGTTAAAAATCATCAGTATATTGAATTAGGAAAGTTAAAGGGAAACAAAGGAGATCAGAACTATGAAATTCCTGAGGGGATAGATGTAAGTGTATATAGTTCGGTTTCTATATGGTGTAAGAGATTTAATGAAAATTTTGGTGCTGTTTATTTTAATAACTGATAATAAAAAAGACTCTGTAATAATTACAGAATCTTTTTTAGGTTCTGTTACAAAGTTTTCCAAACTACGTTACATTTTAGAAAAAATGAGTAGAAGCACAACAAGATGAGATATTTTTAAGGAAAACAGTTTAAGAAAGACATTATTTTAGTAGCTGCTGGCTACTATTGTCGTTTTTCTCTAAGCTATTCCCGTTCATCCCACAACAATTCTATATTAAGGTCAAAGGAAAGAGGTGTTAGTTATTGTCGCTCTACAATAACTAAATTTAGTATAAATGAGATTCTAAAACAAATTATAGACATTCTCTTCAAGGTAGTGTAATATGAAGTTCACTTCACATGAAGTAAACTTCATATAAGACTGTGTTAGGAGTGATTTATTTGAAAAATAGATTTAAAGAGCTTTATTTATGTTCGTTGGCAATAATTGCAATGGGTTTTTTTGAAATATTTTTTGATCACACTGAAGCTAATTTTGGTGAAGGATTTTATTGGGGAAATTTAAAGATATTTATAGGATCAATGTTTTTAATTTTCGCGTTAGTTTCTCAAACTAAATACAAATCTAACCACAAACAGTTAGAAAAAGAGCTATCAAAGGAATATGATGAAAGGGATGATTTAATAGAAGGGAAAGTTGCACAATTCACCATAAGAATTCTAATGATTATAATTATTCTTATGATGTTCATTTCAAAATGGGTTATAATCCCAACAAATACTGGGCTATTTCTTATAATAATAGGTTGTCTAATTACTAAAATGTTAGCTAAAAAATATTATAATTGTTTTCTTTAAATAGGTGATTTCTATGAAAAATAAGATAAAAGAGTTGCGTTTAAAACATGGAATAACCCAACAAGAATTAGCTGATAAAGTATTTGTATCCTCAAGAACGATTATTTCGTTAGAAAAACAACAATATAATCCATCTGTTTTACTAGCATATAGAATATCTGTGGTTTTTAATCTATCAATTGAAGAAGTTTTTATATTCGAAGAATACGACGAATAGTAGTATACAAATATAATTGACCAGAAAGATGTAAACAATGTAGCAAAATACAAACAATGAATTGAGGTAAATATATTATGATTTTAAAACTATTATTTATACTTTTGGGAGTAGTCTTAGTAGCATGGGGTATATATAGAATGAAAACGGATGATGCTTTTGTGGGGAAAACCCAAACAAGAAAAAATCTTTTTAATTTATTGATTCTAGGACAAGCTTCTGGAATCGGGCAATTATTGAGCGGAATTCTGTGTATCATTTTAGGAATTGTAGCCTTTATAATTAAATAGTTTGCAAATAAGAGGAGCTAAGATATAGATTTAGCTCCTTTTGTTGTGATAAAGTCTTTGGGAAAAAACGCAAACTTTTTCTAGAAATGGATATAGTCTATAGAAGTATAAATGTGATGGAAAATATAAAGATCCCGAACTTCTTTGTAAAAGGCTCTTTTCGTATAAATTGTTGTTTTTTCGCGATAAAAATAAGACCCTAGATTAAATCTAGGTCCTAGGTATTTATGAACGCTTTCTTCGTATGTCGATATTAATCTTCATCACGATTTCCAAGCCCAAACAATAACTCAATTAAATGCACAAGATAGAATCCGAAAATTAGTTTCGTAAATGTAAATATTTACCGAAATTCTATTTTTTGTGCACATTAATATTTAGAATATTCTTTAATTTTCTAATATTTCGTTTGATTTGCTGATTTTCAAAAAAATAAACCTCTGTACCTGACCAAACAAAAACCCAACACACAATGCTTAATACTCCTGCAATATAGGCATGATTGCTTGAAAGCTTCAAGAATATCACCCCAACAATAATACCAATCACAAACAAAACAATAGCCTTTTTGACATTTCTAGCATATGTATATTCCTCTTCTTTCAAAAGGTTAGAAAAAGTGTTAAATGTGGCAGTCTTCAATGACTTTTCGTCAAGGTCAGAGCTTAGGTGAACATCATCTGAGCAATAATATCTTGAAAACGGAGTATCAGTTTCATCTAAATAGATATTTATACTTAATTCATCTTTCATGTTAAACCTCCTTTAAATCCAATTTACTAGTTGAAAGTCAACCTTTTATAAGTATGGTCAAGATAGCAACAATTCTTACGAAAACAGCGTTGTAAAAATAGAAAGTCAATTCAAAAGAAACAAGCTGAATTCTCATGAATAACTGTAAAGCAGCAAAATTGTCGTTTGTCAGCACTCTCTTTGTTAGTTAATTAAGGAAATTAAAATCTGCCTACTATATTAAAAAAATCACTACAAATCATAATTTTTTGTGATTACACGAAAGACTTTTGTAACATTTATGAAAGACTTTTGAAAGGTATTTAAATTAAGATAAACTTCGGAACGTTAAATTCAGTTTAATAAATAGAAAAAAATGGGCAGGTTCAAAATATCTTTCAGGGAAAGAAGAAAATGCACTTCAATCTTCCGATTCAATTGGTGATGATGAAGTGTTTGAACTTGTCCAGATTGATCAAAAATCTTTTTACAATAATGTTCAGTTCCATTTGAAAAACAAGAATGGAGTAAGTTTGGTTGGTAATCAAAATACTCACCAATTTGGTACTGATAGAAGTTTTGAATCCGAAATTCACTTCACTGGAAAAAGAAACAATGAAATTCATAACTGGTTAAGAGAGTGGTATCCAGTTAAAGAAAATGAGAAACAGAAATTGCAAAAGATTCTTCTGGAAATGTAATAAAGAACAGTTGGGTGAACCGAGATAGCAATCAGTATTATGCAGGATCTGATAGAGTTCTCTAGACAGGTTGGCATGAAGTTGAGAGAAAGACATATTATTTCGAATTGAATAGAGGATTAATCAATACAAATGGATCCAATATTGATGGGAAGTACTACTACTTTAATAATGATGGTTCTATCGTACGATTAGCATGTAAGGAAGATCACCATGGTCTACACTATTCGGATACTTCTGGAGCAGCTAAGATAGGATGGTTCTCAGTTGGTGGTGGGTATCATTTCCCTTATTACGAATACTTTACGTATTGTGCTAAACAGGATGGTTCAATTTATACAGATACCAAGGTTAAAATTGACGGAAAAACCTATACATTTGACAGTCATGGACACAAAGGTTATTAATCATCCAAAAAAATCTATTTTTTATAAAGATGATTCTTCCCGAAATCATATAGTGACCCTACTTATGAAATCTTACAAAAGTGAAATCTTTATGTAAGGTAATTAGATAGTTCATTTACTATTTCAATATGATAATAAAAGTATAAGAAATAATAAAATTTTAGATATTATGGGAGAGTGCTAGTAATGATTGTAACAACAACTAATACTATTCAGGGTAAAGAAATTATTGAGTATATAGACATCGTAAACGGTGAAGCGATTATGGGTGCAAATATCGTACGCGACATCTTCGCTTCTGTTCGTGACGTAGTAGGTGGCCGTTCTGGTGCTTATGAAAGTAAATTAAAAGAAGCTCGTGACATTGCGATGGAAGAAATGAAACAACTTGCAACGCAAAAAGGAGCAAATGCAATTGTTGGTATCGATGTAGACTACGAAGTGGTTCGCGACGGAATGTTAATGGTTGCGATAAGCGGTACAGCTGTACGTGTGTAAATAGATAGAAAAGTAGAACCTAATTGGAGGTGCAGTTTTTTATGGCCAAATATTCTTTGAAAACGAAATTAGGTGCATAGAGGTTCTGGTGCAAAAAGATGATAAATAAAAAAGAATCAAGGATTCTTAACGAAATCACCTGTTAAGCAGTTAATCCAAACAGTTGGTTGATAAAAACATTCTGATTTTGGACAGACTGATCCCGTAAATCAATTTATTCTTTTTTGACCATATGCATCGCTTCTACACCACTCAATATAGAGGCTGATGTTTTGTATGATTTAAATCCCAACATAGAGCGTATACGTTTTTTAATAAAACGATGATCTTGTTCTACTATGTTATTTAAATATTTTATCCTTCGGATTTTGGTGCCTATTGGTATCCTTTTTTCTTTCTTCAACTGTTCGATAGCGATTGGATAAGCAGGGTTCTTATCAACCGTGATGATACGAGGTTTTGAGATGTGAAAAGACCGCAAAGCTTTCTTGAAGAATCGCTTTGCAGCCTTATGATTTCTAGATTTACTCAAATAAAAGTCAATCGTGTTTCCTTCAGAATCAACGGCACGATATAAATACATCCATTGTCCTTTTACTTTTATATATGTTTCGTCCACTCTCCATGAGTTATTCGTTTGTTTGAGATGATGTCGAATTCGTTTATCAAACTCCGGCCCATATTGATGTACCCATCGCATAATAGTTGTATGAGCCAGGGATAACCCTCGTTCCTCCATCATCTCTACCAAATCACGAAAGTTTAAGTTGTACCGTAGGTACCAACGTACAGTTAACAAGATGATGTCTGGTTGATAATGTTTCCACTTAAATATATTCTCCTTTTCCATACTAATCACACACATTTTATAGAGTAGTACTATCAGTATGTCAAAGTTTGATAGACCATTTTCATATACTTCAAAGTTTTTGTACCAGAACCACTTTTTTAAGCGTTCACTATTCGGGGTTCGGTTCAAAGATATAAGGGAGCTTTTCGCGTTTTAATTAACAAGTGAACTACTCGCCACTTAGCAAAGCTTGAAGTGGGAGCTTCTCAGTTCCACGATGAAAGCAACCTTTCGTCTCCCTGAGCGTTACTTCGGGGTGTTCCATCCCTAGATGTCCAACGCTTGGACGCTCTTTTGGTACGGTTGATATTTTACGCAGGAACCGAATGGCTTGGTTTTCGCACTCTATTTTCTTCCTGCAACCTCATATATCAAGTTATCAAAGAACTTCATATAGCTAGTTTATCAAAAGTTTTTGGCTATGCCAAACCGAAATTCATCTCCCACCTACCGTTGGGCTACGCCCTTCACACGCTTGAGGAAGGAGAATTCTTTCGGGGAATTCGTTAAAATTATGTAAAAAAATTTGATTAACCTGTCAACCAAATTGAGAGTTAATCGTTATAAATATAGTAGGAGGGAAAAGATGCGAGATGATGTTTTTCAAAAACGATTAAAGCAGTACCTAGCTTTTATTTTTAACTATTTATTAAAACTTGGAATATCTAGAGAGGATGCAGAAGATATTGTACAAGAAACAGCTTTAAAATATATTCAAAACTTAGAAGCTATTCCACCTGAAAAAGTGAAAAGTTGGCTGTTTAGAGTAGCTATAAACAGAAGTTATGATATTTTGAGAAGGGAAAAAAGAAAAGATAAGTTTTTAATTGAATTATGTATCTTAGAAAATCTTGAACCTGATTTACCTGAGGATTGTCTATTACAAGAAGAGCAGAGTGGTGAAATACAAAAAACATTAGATTTGCTTCCTAAAAGGTATAGAGAATTTTTAATTCTAAAATATGTAGTAGGATTACGGTATGAAGATATATCCATTTTATTTGAAGTTACTACTGGAACTGTTAAAACAACGGTATTTAGAGCTAAACAACTTTTTATTGATATATATAGGAGGGAACAAAATGAACATAAAGAATGATGAGAATCAATCTGAACTTTTTTTAGATGATAAGGAATTCGAAAAAACAATGCATAAAGGTAGAAGAAAAGCGATTATAAAAAATGTAGTTATTACGGGAAGTGTACTAATTGCATTATATAGTGGACTGACTATAGGGAACAATTATTGGTTATCTGAGCGTCTGACAAAGGAAGATAATGCTACAGGAGTATGGTTATCTATTACTGAACCTAATATTGAGCAAAATGCATCATTTTATAATTGGAATTCTTTTTCCGTTGACGCAACTCACACGTATTCGAAAAAAATAGGAGAGCGTATCATACCTTGGGAATCGTCAACAGGACATTATAATCTTATTCGTTCAGAAACAGGACCTTCTAATTGGATAAATCATTATAACGAAAAAAGAAAAGGCTGGGAAATTTATAACAGTCAGAATGGACAAAGAGAGCTTATTTTTTATCATCCGAAAGTTCAATATAAGCAAGTTCCTAATGATTTGAATTTACTTGATGACATAGGATCAAATAAATATGTTGAATATGCACTATCTTTTGATCGCCCTTATTCAATTAGTGAGGTTCAAAAACTTTTAGATAAACAAAATACAGAATGGCTTTGGATAGACACAGAATCAGATGAAGAGATACATAGTATCAATCAGCAAGACCTTAAAGAAGAAGTAGGATCTTTTAATCGTGGAAACATATATGGTTATCCGTATAATTCACAAAATGACTGGCAATCTCCTGAATTTTTTATAGATACATTAAAATCCCCGGAGTTTTATGGAGAATATGCTGATAAAGCAAAAGAAATATTAACAAAATTAAAAAAGGATAATCCTACATTAAACCCAGAAAAGGTGAAGATTGTTGGAGCAGTAGTAACTGGTACTCCTGATGAATTAAAGCAATATCAAAATAAAGAATTTATTAAATCTGCTTCTCTCGGGGCCACAATAGACAAATATTAATGATTAGATTTGTATTTCGGAAGTAGAATGAAAGGTTCTGGTGCGAGAACTATAATACATTGTAAAAAAGGATAGGAGGTTCCTAATGGAATCTCCTGTTAAACAGTTAGCGCGAGTATTTTCTTGATGAAGATGTTCTGATTTTGGACAGACTGACTCTGTAAATCAACTTGTTCTTTTTTGATAGACCATTTTCGTTTAGTTTGAAGTTTTTGCACCAGAACCCAAGATTATATGATATAGGAACTGCTCTACTAGAGAACAGGAACTTTGGTTCACTTGTGATATAAAAGAAACTTATAACACTGAAAATTTGATAGAATATTTTTAATAATTTGATAATGTCTTTTTAATAATTAGAAGGAGACAAGTAAGGACGGAGATTAATAGTGTTATTTTATATAGGATTGATAGTTGGAAAGTTAGCAGGATATAGTAGTAAAAAATTTGGTTTTAATGGATCTAACATTCCAGGGAAAATTACAAATTATTTATATAAGAATGCATTACAAAAATTAGCAGCACAGGTGGAAACTGTGGTTTTGGTTACTGGTACAAATGGAAAAACAACAACTTGTAATTTAGTTTCTTCCATTTTTAAGTCCAATAAAAGTGAATATATTAGTAATACAGAAGGATCTAACTTATTAGAGGGAATTACTTCTGCTTTTATGAAAAAATGTAATATACGAGGGAAAATACAAGGGGTGAAAATAGCAGTTCTCGAAGTCGATGAATTGACAATGACTGAAGTTTTGAAACAAATACAGCCTCAATTGATCGTTGTAACAAATATCTTTCGAGATCAGCTGGATCGTTATGGAGAAATCAACACGCTGATTTCAAAAGTACAAACCGCTATTCATTCTAGAGATGCTTACTTGCTATTAAATGGTGATGATCCATATAGTAGACATTTTACTAAAGAAAAGAATAAAACCATGTATTTTGGTTTAAAGAAAAATGTAGGGGATTTTCATAAAAGTAATATTAGAGATTCCGTCTATTGTTGTTGTGGCCGTCTATTGAAATATATATACACTCACTATGGACACCTTGGTAAATATTATTGTTCATGCTCCATGAGTAGTCCCGTATTAGATTTGGAGGTTACTTCAATTCAATCACAAAACAACCTAACGATTACTGTACAAAATCAATCCTATACTTCCAATTTGAAGGGTGAATACAATGCATATAATATGCTAACGGCTATAAAAATTGGAGAATTTTTAGGTTTTAGTTATGAACAAATTCACAAAGGATTAAGAGAATATCACCCTAGCAATGGACGTATGCAACAGTTTCTCATTGCGCAAAATATATACCATCTAAACTTAGCTAAAAATCCACAAGGGATGAACTGTACGGTAGATTATTGCATACAAAATAAAGACATAACACAATATGTTTTTATTTTAAATGACTTGCTTGCTGATGGGAAAGATATCTCTTGGATTTGGGATGTAGATTATGAACTATTAGCAAACTCCAATGTAAACCATATAATTTGTGCAGGAACACGTGCCTATGACCTTGCAGTGCGTTTAAAATATGCGGGGGTTTCTGTGAATAGGATAAAAGTTATCCCAAATATTTCTGCTGCCATAGAGAATAGCATTGAGGCAGGGAATGAAACATCCGTAATTAGTAATTACACAGGCTTAAATACTGCCCGGCAATTTTTAAGCACGAAAGGAACGCTGTCCCCTTCATAAATAAGATGGTATCTATATACGTTTAGTTTAATAACTTAATTGAGCGTATATAGATTGTAAATACACAGAATAGAGAGTTGACACTAAAAATAACGATATAAATTGGGTACTTCCCTTAGAATTTATAATAAGTCCCGATTACGTTTTAAACATCTGGAGGTACTATGAAAAAATTGATTATCTATCATTACTTTCCCAATACTCTTAATTTATATGGCGATCGTGGGAATGTAACCATTCTACAAAAGCAATTAGAATGGAGAGGAATAGAAGCAGATATTCATTATGTGGATCAAGTAAAAGATTATCCTGTATCTCAGGCTGATCTAATCTTTATTGGGGGAGGGAGTGACAGTGAACAACAAATAGTTCAAGAACAATTGCTTTCAATCCGAAAAGAATTGAAAGCAGGAATAGAGGATGGTTTAGCAGCACTTTGTATTTGTGGAGGATATCAACTACTAGGGGATTATTATGAAACTGCAAACAGTGATATCATACAAGGCCTAGGAGTATTACCATTTTATACATCATGTAAGAACACAGGCTCAATGAATCGATTAGTAGGGAATGTAAGAGTACAATCTGAAAAATTCGGAAAAATAACGGGTTTTGAAAACCATAGTGGCCAAACATTCCATTCTTTTGAATGTCTCGGCCAAGTCCTACAGGGATATGGAAATAATGTAACAGAAAAAAAGGAAGGCCTTCTGTATAAAAATCTGATAGGTACGTATTTACATGGGCCATTTTTAAGTAGTAATATTCATGTGGCAAACTGGTTAATATTGCAAGCGCTAAATAGAAAATATGGAATTACAAACTTAGAGGCATTAGAATGTACTTTGGAAAAGACAGCATCTGAAGTCTCATGGGATAAGAGGTAAGATTCAGTAGCAAATATAATCAAATTTGAAAAGAGAGCGACAGATTTCGTTAAAAATCCACTGTTATGCAATGAGACCGAAGAGCGTATTGATAAATTGTATCTGATTTCGAACAGACTTCTCCCCTTGAAGAGTTTGTCTCTTCTTGATTATATGCATAGTTTCAATACCAGAAAACGTTGTCGACGCGGTTTGGAAAGACTGAAATCCAAGGGCTCTGTTGCAAAGTTTAAAAAAGTCGATACAACCGTTAATAGGGTTTAAGCAATCCCTATTAACGGTTGTAATTCCTGGTAAGCAAACAAAAACGGGGTCTTGCGAAAGACTTCGTTTTTGTTTGTAAAGTGCATGAAGGGGCTCGATCCCATCGCCATCAACTTAAGAAAACAGATCAACCCCAAAACGAAAAAATGAGCTGACTTCTCAAAGCAAACTCAACAAAATGATTGGATTCGCCTTGAATTTTTTGCGAGTGGCTCAAAAAAGAACGAATTCTTGCCGTGCCCCTAGTAGCGTTGAAAGCACGCAAGATCAAATGGTAAAGAATAAGGTTGAAAACTCTTCTAAATCTAAAGAAAACGTTATTAAGCCCTATACCATCATCAGATTATCAAAAGAAGATAGTAACGAATGGATTAGAAAGTGTGAAAGGGAAAGTCAAATAAAGGTCAGAGCTATCCTACTAGACAACGCTGAGTCGGTGAAGCCAAACTACCCAGTACAAGCATATGGTAGGGAAGCCTCAAACTTCGCTAAATCATTATTAGAAGGAAAAAATGTTGAAATTGTATTCGATAAAGGTGATAAAAAGGATCATTTTGGACGGTACTTGGGTTACATAATTTGTGACGGAGAGCTAGTCCAAGAAGAAATCATTAAAAAAGGTCTTGGAATTATTTCTTATGTGAAAAAGCCAAATACAACATTTTTAGATGAATTAAAGGAAGTAGAAATGCAAGCAAAAAAGAGAATAAGGGCGTCTGGAGCATACCTGGTTATGGTGACGAATCAAAACACAAATTAAATCGAAAAGATGCTGCAACATAAATTCTGCAAAGGTAGAATCTTAAAATTTCATTTACCAAATTATTAATATTATAAAAATATATCAGTTCACAAGGAGATGTTTAGTTTGTTGAATTATGAAAAAAACGCAGAGGTTTTAAAAATCTTAGCTCATCCAATACGAATTAAAATTTTGAAAGAATTAATTACAAGAGGGGCATGTAGTGTAAATCAAATTGTAGATATTCTTGGTGTCCCACAATCTACTGTTTCGCAGCATTTATCGAAGATGAAATCTCAAAAATTAATTATGAATGATAGAAAAGGATTAGAGGTTTACTATAGTGCTCAGAACAAAACTATTAATTCTGTTGTCAAAATATTATTAGATTAGAAACTTTTAATTGCAAGTGAAAATTAGTAACCCTTCTTGTTAGCACAATTGTTCGGGAGGCGGGGGATTTTGAACATGAAAGGGAAAGATAAAATTGGTATAGTTGGGGTCACTATATCATTCTGGGAAAATTATACGCTAAGGGCTACAAGACCTTAAGATGACAGCATTTTTAAAAGGTAAATACATGCTCAGAAAGAAAAAAATCATAGATTAACTGAACATTGAATTGTTTACACACTTTATGAACATGATTATAGCTGGAAAACGTTTCTATAAATCTAAAACTAAATCCTATGAGAAAAAAAGAACTAGATATTTATTATGAAAAACTTGTTCAGTACTGACTATACAGGTACCGCTAACGTTTTAGAATTTTGGACGTTAAGAAAATTCCCGAAATGTTTGCGGTACCTCTTATCAACTTAAATGTATTTATGGAGGGAAAATAATGAAATCAAATCTAGAAGTAGGTTCAATTGTTGAAGATTGGTACAGTATTAATTCAAAAAAAGAGTATATAGTTTCAGAAATCCCCTTAGATAATAAACATTGTAAATTCGCTCTAGTAGGGATGAATGGTCAGGTATATTCAAATAAACTATTTAATAGTTTCAAAGAAATTGAAACATATATTCATTCTCAAGGTACATGGGAAGTAAAACAGGTACCAGTCCCGATTAACTCTCAAAAAAATTGGGCTATAAAAAGGATTTATGGAAGAAATCATACTCTTGAAACTGTACTAAAGAGTTTTATAAATTGTTTTCCAGGAAGATGGGGCATGTTAAGAGATAAGAGAATGGAAGAGGAAAAAGCGCATAAAAACAATTATAAAGGTGAAATGGTGATAGAAAATGGCATTGTATTAAAAGTGGATATACAATTAGACAAAGATATTAAAAAGGATTCTAAAAATTGGATATGTAAAGCGTATTTAGATTCATAATAAACCGGAATATAGTTTACATAATAATATTATCTTATTCAAAGCGTCCTTTTAATATCTTCAGGAGCTTTTATGAATTTGATATACTAGAAGAAAAAAATAGGATGATACCATTATGTTTCCAACAGAATTTACAGATTTTCCGAACGGGAAAGCCCACCACGGTGCGATAGCACCCCCTTTAGGGGTAGGATGATAGTGAGGTTGTATACTTAAAGTGTTTTCTCATTTTTGTATACTTTCCTGTTGCAGTTTGTTATACAAACCGATACATTTGATATAGGAATGAATATAGAAGAACAA
The DNA here is from genome assembly GCF_042136375.2 of Bacillus altaicus. Taxonomy (NCBI): domain Bacteria; kingdom Bacillati; phylum Bacillota; class Bacilli; order Caryophanales; family Bacillaceae; genus Bacillus; species Bacillus altaicus. Next base: position 245,079 of record NZ_JBHHFZ020000002.1, read on the forward strand.
ATACAACCGTATCCTTAGTTAACTATCATTTTGTGTTTTGACCTCGATATAGGAGGGAAATATTCCTTCGTACAGATGTAGAAGAGCGCTTTAAAGAGTTGGTACAAGAAATATGCGACGAATTAGAAATTGTCATTGTCGCTTTAGAGTGTGACAAAGACCATACACATATGTTTTTAAACACACTCCCAACATTTAGTCCTGCTGATATTATGGCAAAAATCAAAGGAGTGACTTCAAAAAAATTGAGAGAGGAATTTCCTCACCTTAAACATTTGCCGAGTTTATGGACACGTAGCTATTTTGTATCTACCGCAGGAAATGTATCGAGTGCGACTATTAAACGATATGTGGAACAACAAAAGACAAGGGGCTGAGAAAGGTGCAAATTAAATGTAGTAATTGCGGATTTGAACAATTTATGAAAGACCATAAATTCAACAGAGAATATAAAGATGACTACAATAAAGCCTTGTTTGTTCTGTGTGGGAGAAATACTTGTGATACTTCCCAAATTAAAATTCCGAATGGTTATATCAGAGAAATGATGTGGCTTGGTTCGTGGTCAATTGTGAGAGATATAACTTTAGACGAATACAAAAGTCTTAAAAGAGCCAGATTTCTTAAGGACTTAGGTGAAGAAAAATGTACCAAACTGTAACAGTAAAAATCAAGCTACTTCCTACAAAAGAACAGGCCTCCATCTTAAATGCTATGGGAAAAGAATATATCTCTACAATCAACGCACTTGTATCTGAAATGGTTGCCGAAAAGAAAACAACTAAAAAGACTACAAAAGATGTTCCTGTAAACCTTCCAAGTGCAGTGAAAAATCAAGCTATCAAAGACGCTAAGAGTGTGTTTCAAAAAGTAAAGAAGGCAAAATATAAAATAATGCCAGTATTAAAGAAACCTATTCTTGGTCATTTTATCGTCTATCTCAATTCATTGAATACAAAGCGAATTTAGAAGGTATTAAAGTTGAGTATGTAAATCCTGCATACACAAGTCAAACATGTCCAAACTGTTCTAAAAAGAACAAGGCACAAGACAGAAAATACAAGTGTAAGTGCGGATTTGAAAAACATCGTGATTTAGTCGGTGCTATGAATATTCGATATGCACCTGTGATTGATGGTAATAGTCAATCAGCCTAAGATGCTATATGCACTGTCTTAGGAGGGGCAATGAGATACCCTCATCTTGAAGGCTGCTCAAAACAGAAATGGACTGCGAACGTTTAGTCATTCAAGAATCCCACCCGTCACACCGTTAGGTGTAGGGCTTGCGGCTTTAGCCGTGGGAGTCTCAATACAACAGTACAATCATTTTCTTCCTTCTTATTAAATAAAGGGAGAAAACCTTCCACAATAAAAAGATATGTCTATGACATTGAGGACTTTGGCAATTGGTTGCAAAAGTACAATAAACTTTCTACGCGTAATATATGGCCTTCACTTACTTCAAATGATTTTGAAAAGTATTTTTTTTTCCTAAACGAGCAGCGTCACTACTCTGATAAGACTATACAGGGGTAGCACCACATCGCTATCAAGCTATCAAAACAAAATACCCCCTAAAACGAAAAAGAGATGGAGAAAACAATAAAAAAGCTTATCATTAAGTGCTAAAAGATAAGCTTTTTTTCTATACTTATTGAATTTTATTGGATTTATCGTTTCCTGACAGAATACTCCTTCCTCAGGCGTGTGAAAGGCGTTAGCCCAACGGTAGGTGGGAGATGAATGCCAGTAGGCGTAAGCCTACGTTTTTTTGTATACTGTAGATATCCTATAACAAAGCGAGGTGCAACCTATGTTAGTAAATAAAGCATATAAATTTCGTATCTATCCAAATAAGAAACAAGAAATAGTAATTGCTAAAACGATTGGTTGCAGTCGGTTTGTATAGCCAGAAATCATGAGTATATAACTTTTTTTCCTTGGATTTTCTATGATTTAAAAGTCTAAAGAAAAATCTAAAATCTCCATTTTCTTTTCAAACAAGGGTAATCTTGCCACACCTTCTTCAATTAACTCTCTGATGCAAATTTCTGTTTTTGATCCGTTTTTTACAGTGAAAATCTTCATTGCCATATACATTCTCATTTGTTATTTTTTTGTTACCTTCAGATGAGTCATCTATATGTTAAAATATTTATATTCCTCCTAATCAATTTATCCGATTAGGCGAGCCCTAAAGAGCCCCTATCTCTTTAGGGCTCTTTTCATTAAATCTATCATTCTATCTCATTTCTTTTCTCTATAAAGAAAATAGAACTCTTATGATAAAACTTCGTACGCTTACATACCCACGGATCATCGTCATCCTCAACATCATTGGCCTAGAATATTTCCACTTTCGCCTTTTGTCCGTTCTCCATAATCACAATACCTTCGTAATAACTCTCTATATATTCTGTTTTCTCTTCTTCTGTATCAACTAATAAGCCCCATTCGTTAGGGAAACTGTCAAAAAAGTGTTCTATAGCTCCTTTTCTATAAAGTTAATCAATCATATACCAAAACTTGAATACATCACTTTCGCAATCTCTTTAAGGTCTTCTAGATATACCCTCCCAAAAATTACTAATCCTAACAAAGGTAATATTGCTGGAAATATCATTAATTTGGTTCTGTTGCAGTTACAATAGCTCTAACTCGAATATGAAATATCCTTAGGCAGTTCTCAGATGGGGGTATTTTCATCGTGACATATAATAATTCCACGTACCGCATTTATTAATAAACAAATCAAATATCTTCACCAAGGGATTCTTTCCTTCTTTTGAATTGGATATGTAACGATAGTTCTATATTCTTGTTTTGATATCAATAGGAGGCGTGTCTATGAAAAATCATAAAAAAGTGAATGGACAGATCCGTCAAACAAATAAAAAATGAAGTATTAATATTCCTACCTATTGTTGGAGGAAGCTTAAAAAAGAAGTTGGCTCTAAAAAAATCGTTTTTCAACAAATTTTTAGAGACAACTTCTTTTCTCATATATTGTATTAGTAAACACATATTGCAAGTTAAATTTGAGAATAAAATAAAATTAAGAATGTTATTATTTTGTAGAATTTCCTACATACGCTGAAATATCAACATTTAATGCTTCCGCTAGGCGCATACCATACTCGCGGTCTGCGCGGAAGAAATTGCAAATTGCAAGTAATTTCGTTTGCTCATTCACATCTTTTAAATCGCTTGTTAAGTTTGCGATTAAATTATCTTGTTCCTCTTTAGAGAATGAACGGTAACGCTCACCAGCTTGCTGGAAGTCGTTTGTTTTATCAATTTTTTCACGAGATACGTAGCCTTCAAGTTTCATATTCGAATCACGGTAAGCTGAATCTTCAACCGGGTTTTCAACATGACGGCTTGGCTCGTAGTTAATTGTTGATTGGTTTTGATTGATTTGCATTGCACCATCAAGTTGTTGATTACGAACAGCGGCGTATGGGCAGTTTACAGGAATTTGTAAATAGTTTGCACCAAGACGGTAACGCTGTGTATCTGGGTAAGAGAATAAACGACCTTGTAATAGTTTATCTTCAGATGGTTCAACACCAGGTACAGTTGCATTTGGCGTAAATGCCGCTTGCTCTACTTCCGCAAAGAAGTTTTGTGGGTTGCGATTTAAAGTCATTGTCCCTACTTCAATTAATGGGAAGAGATCTTCTGACCATACTTTTGTTGGATCTAGTGGATCGAACTCTAAAGAATCCATTTCATCTAATTGCATAACCTGTACGTATAGATCCCATTTTGGATAGTTTCCTTTTTCAATCGCTTCGAATAAATCACGAGTCGCATGGTTGAAATCTTTACCTTGCACTTCTTCCACTTCTTTTGCACTTAAATTGCGGACATCTTGCTGTGGTTTCCAATGATATTTAATGTAAACAATTTTCCCTTCCGCATTAATCCATTTAAATGAATGTACGCCGAAACCTTCCATTTCACGATAGTTTGCCGGTGTACCATAATCAGAAAATACCCATGTCAGCATATGTGTAGATTCTGGAGTTAGCGTCATGAAATCCCAGTAACGATCTGGTGTTTGAACATTTGTATCAGGTGCTGGCTTTAAAGAATGCACCATGTCAGGGAATTTAATTGCATCACGAATGAAGAAAACAGGTAAATGGTTACCTACGATATCGTAGTTTCCTTCTTCTGTATAAAATTTAACAGCGAACCCGCGTGGATCACGAGCTGTTTCTGGAGAACCTTGACCATGAATAACCGTTGAGAAACGAACGAATACAGGTGTTTCAGTTCCTTCATTTTGTAAAAACGCTGCTTTCGTATATTGCTTCATACTGTTTTTTGTTACGAACATACCATGAGCACCTGCACCACGTGCATGTACAACACGCTCTGGAATACGTTCACGATCAAAATGAGCAAGCTTTTCTATTAAATGATAATCTTCTAATAATACTGGTCCACGTTGACCAGCTGTACGAGAATTTTGGTTATCTCCTACAGGAGAGCCTTGATTTGTTGTTAAGCGATTATTCGGATTCATAAAGGGAAACCTCCTATTTGTATTCAATAATAATTATTTAATTGGAAATATTATCATTTAATATATATTTAGTTTTATTACTTGTCAATAATTTAAAATCGTTTTTTTTATTTTTTTGAGATAGGGTCCGCAAAACAATCCATAAATATATCTTGTGTATTTAGCATAACCAGTCTAAAATACTCTGCAATAAATCCAATTGGACAATAAACAAAAGAGTCATAACCCACTTTATATATAAACCTCTCGTCAAGTCTTGTATATCTGATCAAATCCATGAATCTGGTGTATTCCCTACACTTCACCAACCAATTAGTAATCTCCTAAACTTGAGCATACTAATCACACATCTTTTCTAGAGTTTTAATTTCCTTATATTTCCGGATGTTAATCCGTAATGAGCATTCGTTCATCATCTGTAGGATTATTTAAAAATCCCTTTTTTGATAACTATATGTTCAACTAAGTAATTATTACACATTATGTAGTATGTCTATTAACTTGTAATTATTATAAAATGATAATTGTTAAAAGTAAATATTATGTCGAGAAATGTCATTAAAAATCCAATATCAATTCTTTTTTTATAAAAGTTATAAAAAAAGAATTGATATTGGATGGAGATTGTATTAATATCATTCGAGGATATTATGTACTATTCACTAACTAATGAAGGATGTAAAAAAGAAGATTTTTAGTAAAATATACTTTTAAATAAACTTTGAATATATGGCTGTGTTAGGAGGGATTTGTTTGAAAAATAGCTTGAAAGAGCTTTATTTATGTTCGTTTGCAATTATTGCAATGGGCTTTTTTGAAATAATTTATGATCATACTGCAGCTGAGCTTACTGAAGGGTTTTATTTGGGGAATTTAAAGATAATTACGGGAGTATTGTTTTTAATTTTTGCTTTAGTTTCTCAAACTAAACATAAAACTAATGGTAAACAGTTAGAAAGAGAGCTATCAAAGGAATATGATGAAAGGGTTGATTTAATAGATGGAAAAGCTGCACATTTTACCATAAGTATTCTTATGGTTATGATTATTCTTATGATGTTTCTTTCGAAATGGATTATAATTCCGATTAATACTGGGCTATTTCTTATTATGATATGCTGTCTAATTACGAATACATTAGCTAAAAAATATTATAATAGTTTTCTTTAATTAGAAGATTTCTATGAAAAATAGAATAAAAGAGTTACGTTTAAAATATGGAATAACACAACAAGAGTTAGCTGATAAAGTATTTGTATCTTCAAGAACGATTATTTCGTTAGAAAAACAAAAATATAATCCATCTATTTTATTAGCCTATATAATATCTGTGGTTTTTAAGTTATCGATTGAAGGAGTTTTTATAATTGAAGAAGATGACTAATTGTAGTATGCAAATAAAATTGAAGAGAAAGTATCAAACAATATAGCAAAATACAACTAATGAATAGAGGTAAATATATTATGATGATAAAACTATTATTTATACTTTTTGGAGTAGTCTTAGTATTATGGGGTATATATAAAATGAAAAAAGATGATGCATTTGTAGGGAAAACGCAAACAAGAAAAAACATTTTCAATCTCTTAATTTTAGGGGAGGCGTCTGGACACGGGCAATTTTTAGGTGGGATACTGTGTATAATTTTAGGAATTGTATCTTTAATTATTAAGTAATTGGTGAAATTAAGGAGTTAAGCTCCTTTTGTAGTTTACGAATAATCGATAAAGGGGTACAGCCAGTTTTGGACCCCCCCCACGCTAAGAAAAAAAGATATCAAAATGGACTGAAGTACGTTTAAAATCAGTTCCAAAACTCATTACCAAAAATAAAGTATCATACTAAACATCAAATACCGCTTATGGAACCTTCTTAACGTACGGAAAAACCAAGTTTCTTAAATGAAAAATTCCCTAGCGTACGATATTTGCCTTTAGGTTGGGAAGATATCAATTTCTTAGGAGAATAAAAGTTTGAGGGATTACATTCAACAAGTTTACATTCCTTACGTCCTTTGAATATTAAAGAGCCGATTTACTCTTAACGGGGTAAAATCTGGCTCTTTTCTTGTCTGACTTTTCTTACCGTGGGGTTTTTCTGAAATAAATATTAATTGTGAGGAGAGGATGTAGGTGTTTGGGAAATGCCGAGATATAGGGAGTTTATTATTAATTCTTTCTTTGCTGATCATAGCTTGTGTATTACAGGCTTTGGGAGAGGATAATGGGGAATGATGGATGCAATTATAGAAATTTGCATAAAATTTATTATGATTTATTGTATAGGCTGTTTTGGTGGTAGTTTGTTATGGAAAATGAAAACAGATTGAGAGGGAAGGAGATTCAATATGAGCCTTTCACGCCAAAAAAAGATGTTGCAGCGGGTTGAAGAAAAGGAAATGCCATACTGTAATGATGATCCATTGGCTATTGCAAAAGGGATCAGAAATGGATTCCTAATGGTAATGCCATTTTGGTTAGTTATATTGTATTTAGTTATATGAAAACTACATAACTACGAAATGATGAAAGAAATGATTGTTTCGAATCGAATTACTGATATTCAAACGAAAAATCAGGCACAGGAACTCACAATGGGAATGCCATTTTGGTTAGTTATATTGTATTTAGTTATATGAAAACTACATAACTACGAAATGATGAAAGAAATGATTGTTTCGAATCGAATTACTGATATTCAAACGAAAAATCAGGCACAGGAACTCACAATGGGAATGCCAAAACAAGTGCTTCATGAAGGTGCTGGATTAACGTGGGTGAGAACTACACAATCATTTTTAAGTGGAGCAATCCTTTATATTAAGGATAAGTATAAAAAACAGGCTTATTTATCCGATTTGAAGGCGTTTGTTGTACAAAGGGAGAAGAAGGACGGTTTTTTAGAATATATCACTATCCATTTGGAAAAGGATCATCCGTCTTATCATGCTTTTCAAATCATGTTAGCGTGTAAAGAATCGACGCATGCTCTTTGTTCTTATCCTTTCTGGATTGTGTATGAGAGTAATAGAGAGGTGAGCTAACAAAGTGAGTTTAATCATTCCACATTATTTGCTTGTAGGCAGATCTTCGAAAGACAAAGTATTACAGGCACATAAAAAAGCGAAAGAAATATTTAATCTGAAGGGTCAAACGAGTAAATTGGTAAGTCAGTTGAGAAACATTTCCTTTTTTGTACTTTGTGACGGCAGCCATCACAGATGGAAAAATGAAGATGAATATATGAAGGCGAAAACGGCATATATTCGTTACCTTGTAGAGTCTGATATTCAGTTTGTAGAAATGGCAACACAAGAATTGATTTCTTGCAAGCATGCAAAAGACCAAAAAAAGCTAAAACAACATACTTATCATGTAGAAAGAAAAAACAGCGTATCATTAATCAGCTGATCGATTACGGATTTTACAAGGATGGAAGAAGACAACTCTATGAATTAGAGCCTTCAGAACTAGAAAAACATCTAAAAAACATTAAAAAGGAGCGAGTAATTCTTCATAGTTGATGCAAAGGAAGTGAGGCTGTGGCATCTAATAAGTTTGAAAAAGAACTGGAGAAAGCCACGTTGAAATTAGTAAAAAAACATTGGCGATTCTTTCTCTTACTGGCCGGTATTCTATTTGTTTGGATTGCAAGACAAGAAGTTATAAACAGGTTGCTTCAGATAGAGTCAATTATAAAAAGGATTGTACATGTGGGTCTTCTCCTACTATTTATCGGGATTGCATTTTGGATAATCAGAAACGTTGCTTTATACAAGCTTGAAAAGAAAAAATATAAATACGTTTTGATTATTCCTCATATGTCCGATGATACAAAAGTAGATCAATTTGGAGATATGATTCGGCAAGTACATGGTGAGGGGAGAAATCCACTAAAGCAGTTGTGAAAGGGTTGCGATTGGCGGGAGAATGAGATTAAAGACGAAAAAGTCCTATCACTTACTTAATATAAACTGATAAACTAGGGATACCGCCTCATGTCCACCAACTTAAGAATCTTTATTATCCCCACGTTATTCTTTCTAAAAAGCTAAATAGAAAGGATGACGTTTTTTACTAGGTTCTTAAGTTGATGGACATATATAGTGACTCCTAGGAGTTGATACATATGGAAAACAAGAGCTCATGTATATGCAATTTCAAAAAAATCAAACTACCAGAAGCTTAAATCTTATATCAAACCCATAGCCGATTATCAACAAGAGTAAAGGAGCGGTGAGTATGACAACAATTTTAGTATTAGAAGATGAGATAACAATTCGTAATTTTATTACATTAAATATGAAGCGTGCTGGTTTCAATGTTTTAGAAACCGATACAGGTGAAAAAGCTCTTGAACTTTTAGAAAATCATAATGTTGATATTGTAATACTTGATGTTATGTTACCAGGAATAGATGGTTTTCGGGTATGCAAAAGAATACGAAAAAACAATGAAAAGATTGGTATTATTATATTAACGGAACGTGTTCAAGAGAAAGATCAGGTACACGGTTTGACAATTGGAGCAGATGATTATATTAAAAAACCATTTAGTATAATTGAATTAGTAGCACGTGTACAATCATTGCTAAGAAGAGTAAAAGAAAATAAAATGGATATGAAATGGATTCATTCGGGACCATTTCAATTAAATCTTCTGCAAGGAGAATTATATAGGGATGAGATAGTAATTGATTTAACTCCAACAGAGCATATTATTTTACGATATTTAATGGAAAATTCCATAAAACCAATTTCACGTGATGAACTCTTAAATAAAATATGGGGTATAAGTTGTGTAGGTAACACAAAAGTAATAGATGTGAATATCAGTCGTCTTCGTCAGAAAATCGAACCTAGTCCTTCTGAGCCTCAGTTTCTCCTTACGGTACGAGGGAAAGGATATAAATGGAAAGAAGGCAAACGATGAGGCGGAAAATTAGTTTGTACTTTATCGTTTCCTGACAGAATACTCTTTCCTCAAGCGTGTGAAGGGCGTTAGCCCAACGGTAGGTGGGAGATGAATGCCAATAGGCGTAAGCCTACGTTTTTTTGTATACTGTAGATATCCTATAACAAATCGAGGTGCAACTTATGTTAGTAAATAAAGCATATAAATTTCGTATCTACCCAAATAAGAAACAAGAAATAGTAATTGCTAAAACGATTGGTTGCTAGAGAGATGAAAAAAAGGAAAAAACTATTGGATTTATGGAAAACAATTACATTATTAGTGTGTACAGTAGTAATTTTTTCTTTACTCGTAACAGACATTTTAATTAGCCATAATGTTGAACGGGCAACGAAAGATAGCCAAGCAGAGAAGGCAAAAACGATTGCACGTATTGTGGCGAATGATTCTATTGTAATTGATGGGTTGACGGGGAAGGTAGATACCTCCTTAATTCAGGTATATACCAATAAGCTATTAAAGAGTACAGATGTTCAATTTATTGTAGTTATGGATATGGATGGAATACGAAAATCTCATCCAAACCCTCAAAAAATAGGTCATCATTTCGTTGGAGGGGATGAAGGAACTGTATTGAAAGGAAAGGAACGCGTATCGTTAGCAGAAGGAACTTTAGGGAGTTCTATGCGAGTATTCGTACCTATTTTTGCTGACACAGGTGAGCAACTTGGTGCGGTCGCTGTTGGCATTTCAGCTGATAATGTGAAAGAGAGAGTGAAAGAAAGTAGACATATCATTTATATCGGTGTTGGTGTTGGAATATTAGTTGGAATTATAGGAGCGATATTGCTAGCTAGACATATAAAGAAAGTTTTATTTGGTCTTGAGCCACATAGGATAGCGAAATTTTTAGAAGAAAGAAATACGATGCTACAATCTGTAAAAGAAGGTATTGTTGCTGTAGATACAGAGGCGAGAGTAACTTTAATTAATAATGAGGCAAAACGAATACTTAAGAAAATTGGACTTACAGAAGATTTTATCGGTAAAGATGTTGAATTGTATACGCCGAATTCACGTATAAAAGAAGTGTTGCAAACAGGAGAGGTACAATTAAACGAAGAACAAAATATTCTTGGAATTACGATTGTTACAAACCGTGTTCCTTTATACGTAAAAGGAGAAATAGTTGGCGTGATTGCAACATTTCGTGATAAAACAGAGATTAAAAAATTGGCAGAGGAACTAACCGGTATCAGGCTATATGCGGAAGCATTACGTGCACAGTCCCATGAATTTATGAATAAAATGCATGTTGTATTAGGACTTACACATATGAAACAGTATGAAGAATTGCAGAAATATGTAAGTAGTATGGTGTCAGAGCATCAATATGAAATTGGTGGGGTTATGAAAAGAATTAAAAGTCCGGTATTTGCTGGTTTTTTACTAGGTAAGCTTAGTTATGCTAGAGAGAGAAATATAAAGTTAATTATAAGTGAAGGTTCGGACTTACCAGACATATATGATGAGAGGATCATTCATGAACTGATTACGATTGTCGGAAATTTGATTAATAATGCATTAGACGCAGTGATGAATTGTGAGAAGAAGAAGGTTGAAGTTGGAATACAATATGGGGATACATTAATCATTACAGTACAAGATACAGGGAAAGGCATACAAGAAAATGAAATAGATGCATTATTTATAAAAGGTTATTCCACAAAGGGTGATAATCGGGGATATGGTTTGCATCTTGTAAAGGAAAGCATACAGCGAATAAATGGGGAAATTCATATTCACTCATTGGTAGGAGAGGGAACAACGATAACAATTGAAATACCTAATAGTAGGGATGAGAGATAAAGATGATTAAAGTTTTAATTGTAGAAGATGATCCGATGGTAGCGATGTTAAATACGCATTACTTAGAGCAAGTGGGAGGGTTTGAACTTATTCATGCAGCTAAATCAGTAAAAGAGGCGATAGAAGTATTAGAGAGATCACGAGTAGATTTAGTATTACTTGATATTTTTATGCCTGAAGAGACTGGATTTGAGCTTTTAATGTATATTCGCAATCAAGAGAAAGAAATTGATATTATGATGATTTCAGCTGTACATGATATGGGAAGTATTAAAAAAGCATTACAATATGGCGTAGTAGATTATTTAATTAAACCATTTACATTTGAACGATTTAAAGAGGCTATAACTGTATATCGAGAAAAACTTACTTTCATGAAAGAACAACAAAAAATTAGTCAATCGGAACTAGATTCACAAATTTTACAAAAAGAAAAAAGAGAGTCCCTTGATACTAAAGAACTTCCGAAAGGATTAACAAAGCAAACGTTGCAACTAATTTGGCAGAAAATCGAATCGCTTAATGGACAAGCATTTACAACTGATGAAATGGCGCAATTAGTAGGGGTTTCGAGAGTTTCTATTCGAAAGTATGTAATGTTTTTGACTGAAATCGGAGTATTAGAGAATGAATTGGTGTATCAACATGTGGGAAGACCTGTGAGTAAATTGAGATGTATTGACCAAAATATAATAGGTTTTTACGTATAAGTGACTTATTATAAGTCGCTTATATTTTTTAAAATTACAAAAGTAGTTACAAAACTTACAAAAACTATTTTTACTATTGAAAGCATTTTAATATTGTTATTAAGAAAACAAGGGTGGGCCATCTGGGAATTCAAAAGAATGTGGAAGCGGTATCGTTTTCTGATGGGAATGAATTGAAAAGTGAATCTTTCGCTTCTAAAATTATGATGCCCTTTGATAACTGATTATATGAAGCTGTATGAAGAAATAAAAATAAGGAAACTAAGATGAATTCTTTCATTAAACTCTCCTCGTGAATGAAATGATGTATGGAACTATATACGCACATAATAAGATGTGGGAACTCATCTACATGAAAATTATCTCACATACTAAATTTTCAAAACAGAAAAAAGTTCTGCTGATAACGGAAAAAACATTAGTTAACATTCCCTTTAAGTATGATATAATTACATCTATAAAACTAAATATATCAGAAAAAAGGTGATAGTATGAAAAAGTTAATTCATTCAACAATTTTAGCATTAAGTTTAGCAATGGGTGTAGGTTCAACTGTTACTTTTGCTGCAGAAACAGAAAATTATGTTCACAAAACACCAACAGTATATGAAAATGTAAATACAAATTCTATTTATCTAAAAATACCTGTTGACTCAAGTTTTAGATCTGGTAAAGTAGTTTGGCAAGTACAACAAGCAGATGGAACATGGGAAAATGTGATTTATCCACGTACAAGAAACCCACAATATTTTGTAGGTTGTTCTATGTCATTAGGAGTTTCAAAACCATCATTATCAATACCACAATATTACAGAGTTAAAATGGTTAACTCCACGGCTGGAACAACATTTATTTCTGATCCTGTAAAGATTACTACATACGCTAAATACTAATAAAGTATGAAATCACTACTAGTAATTTTCCTAGTAGTGATTTCACTTTGTTGAAAAAAGATTATGTCAAAGAAAATGCCGAATTTTTTTGGCATTTTTTGATTTCTATTTGTTTTATAAAGTAGTTTCTTCTATAATTTGGTGTGTTAGGTGCAAACCAACTTACTTAAGTGAGCGAAGTTTGGTCCACTTTTTTAAGTTTTGTATGATGGCCGTCATCAAAACTTGTGCTTTAACCTTCTGAACTCCACGGTATCGCGCATAGCGCAAATCGTGGAGTTCTTTACTATGTGCGAAACTCAGTTCCACCGTAGATGGACACGAACAAAACGGAGAATTTTTTCCATCTCATGGACAAGCGCTGTTCTCTTAATTGATCGTAAATGTCTTGATGAATCGAAATTCGTAACACACGATCTTGGTTTTCTTTTTTCGCAAATGGACAGAAACTGTAGACCCGTCTTATGTAACCTTTTGTTCATATTCCGTTCATATTTCCTCTTTATGATAAGGGCATAGAATGAAACAGGGAGGAATGAACCTGATGTTTTTAGCACTTAAAGAATTAAAGCAATCGAAATTACGATACGGATTAATCGGTACAATCATGATGTTATTATCATTTCTTGTACTTATTATATCAGGTCTAGCAAATGGTTTATCTCATGCTAATGCCTCTTCTATTATCGAAATGCAAGCAGACAAGTTTATATTATCAAATGATGCAGAGGGTAAATTATTACGCTCCCAAATTAAGAAAGAGGATGTAGATAAAGTATTGGCACAGGTTGATGCAAAAGATGCAGTTCCAATGCATATTAAAGTGTCGACATTTGAAAAAGAGGGAAGTTCAAAAAAAGTTGATGTTGCTATTTTCTCAAGCAAACAAGATTCATTCATTGCTCCAAAAGTGATTGAAGGAAAAAACGGTACGCTAGAAAACAATGAAATCATTGCTGATGAATCTCTCAAAGAAAAAGGGATCAAACTTGGAGATGAACTAGTAGATCCTATTTCTCAAAAGGCTTTCAAAGTTGTCGGATTTACACAAAATCAAATGTTTAGTCATGCACCTGTTGTTCATATGAATGAAAGTGTATGGGACAGCATTGCACTACCACATCAAAAAGATTACAGTGTAATCGCCCTAAATACTGATAAAAAAATCGATAATGCAACAGTTGTTGATAAAAAAGAAGTACTGCAAAGTATTCCAGGTTATAAAGAAGAACAAGGAACATTAACGATGATTATTGCGTTTTTACTTGTAATCTCAGCATTATTAATTGGCGTTTTCTTCTATGTCATTACATTGCAAAAAACGCAGCAAATAGGTGTATTAAAGGCAATCGGAACGAAAAACTCATATTTAGCAAATACTTTAGTTGTACAATCTATATTCTTATCTGGTGTTGCTCTTATCGTCGGTATTGGTTTAATCTTTGCTGTCGAAGCTGTTTTACCAGCTAGTATGCCATTCTTATTAACAACAACAACAATCTTGAAATATGCAGGTATCTTTATCTTAATTAGTATATTCGGTACACTAATTTCTCTATATCAAGTATTAAAAGTAGATGCATTAGAAGCAATCGGAGGTGGCATGTAATGGTAACAGAATTAAAATGGGAGTTCCCATCGTCTTTATTAAAGTTGAATCAAGTAAGTAAAGTATATGGAGAAGGAGAGACAGAAATAACAGCTTTGCACCCAATTACGTTAGATGTAAAAGAAGGCGAATTTATCGGTATTGTTGGTCCGTCTGGCTCTGGGAAGAGTACATTGCTTTCTATTGCAGGTGCACTTTTATCCCCTTCTAAAGGAAATATTTATATTTCCGGTAAAAATATAACAGACTTATCAGAAAAAGAGATGACCGATATTCGTTTAAGAAAAATCGGATTTATATTTCAATTTGCAAACCTCATACCTTTCTTAACAGTGAAAGAACAACTCTTATATATCGCTAAATTAAAGGGAGAAGATAAAAAAGAAGCTGGTAAACACGCAGAACAATTATTGAAAACTTTTGGATTATCACATCGAATGAATCATTATCCAAATCAACTTTCAGGTGGTGAAAAACAACGTGTAGCCATTGCTCGTGCATTTATGAATAATCCAGACTTAATTTTAGCTGATGAACCTACTGCTAGTCTTGACTCAAAACGTGCTAGAGAAGTAGTTGAACTAATGAAACATGAAGTTAAGAAAAATAAAAAAGCAGCAATTATGATTACACACGATGAAAAAATGCTTGATGTATGTGATCGAATTCTAACACTTCGCGATGGAAAATTACTACGAGAAAACGAAGTATAAGACCACGTGTACAATATACCCAACTCATTATACTACTAATAAAGATAAACAGACATGGAGAATACAATATGAAAGCTAATCTATTATTAACCTTTTTTTAATATTAGGATTAATAGCAGGTTTTCTACTTCCACTTAATCTATATACTATATGTTTATTGCTATTTATCTGCTGTGTTGCCTTTATTATTAGCTTTTAAACATTTCGATGAACTTAACGGTTTTGTTGCAAAGTTTCTCAAGAGATAAACAGAGGCATGAATATATGAGGAAATATTATGAGACTACTAGTAATTGCTGTAATTCATGATATACCGAAAAGGCGGAGTCTGTTTGAAGACTTCGCCTTTGTTTGTATAGGACATGAACGGTTTCGATTCCTTTTATCGTACGTGAAGCATAACGAATACTTTGAAATCCTGCGGATTTGGCAAAACACCGCTTCCCTATAGATATGTTTTATATTTAAGGAATCTTGGCGAAGAAGTAATGAATACTTGTAAGGACAAAAGCCAATAAATAGGATTCTAATCTTTTTTAATTATGTAAAAAATACACAACTATAAACGATGGTATTGAAACCATGTACATTTAATATCATAAGGCGATAAAATTAGAATTCATCTTCCGTAATTAGATTTCCAGCATCATTATCTTTTGTTAATCTCTGCTTCAGATAATTTTCTTTCGTTGTCCGGTCATTTTTATGACCAACTGCAGCTGCGATAACATGAGGTGCAAGTCCCTTGTAGTCATATAAGTACTGCACATAGAAATGTCGGAAGAAGTGGGGAGTAATACGTATATTCTCCGTAAAGGATAATTTTGTATCTTTTATGATTTTAGAAATATATTGTGATAGATAATTTTCCCTATAAGCAGTATGGTTCTTCGTTTGAAATATGGTCCCACCATTTTTATTTCCTATATCTATAGGTAATCTTCTACGTATTCGAAATGCAACGATGCGATTAAAAATCTCTTTATTAATAGAAACAATCCGTTCATTATCTCCCTTTGTATCTACTGTTAAATAGTAACGTCCGCGTATAACGTCATACTCAATGTCTTTCCACAATGCATGTGCTACTTCTGCTACACGTAATCCAGTAGTAGCAAGGACTGATAATAAAGCATAGTTAATTTCATTATCCTTGTAGTAGTTTAGCAGCTGCTTCACTTCCTCATATGATAACTCGCGCTTCGGTTTATGTTGTTTATTCACTGCCGTGCTTAGAATCTCTACATGAAGAGGCTCCTGGATATATTGGGTTTCGTATAGCCATTTCAAATAAGAACGGATTACACCAAGTTTCCGACTAATCGTAGATGCCTTGTATTTCTCTTTTGATTGATAGGAGATGGCGTCCTGGGATAACCATTTTTGATAGTTACGGATATGGCGCTTCCTTAGATTCCTCCAGACTTGGCCAACTTTATAGTCCTTTACATCTTGCTGCAGAAATTCTGTACTTTGTTTGATAAAGAAGTAAAACTGACTCAGATCACGCGCATATAGAGTTCTTGATGCATCCTTTATACGCTTCTCCTGATCAAAATGTGTTTGTCGGTTCAAGTAGTAATACAATATTTCTTCATCTGAAAATCCCTCGTATGTATAACCATCGTGCCTTTCGTTGTTTTCCATTTTAAACTCAGCTTCATCTATATAATCACGATTCCATATTGCAATTATGTTAGCGAAATCTTGTTTTTGTTTTTCTATATTTTCTAAAGAAGTTTCACTATGAATTGTATTCAATTCAAATTTCATTATTATTCAACTCCTTATTAATTACCTTTATATCTATTATTATAACTTAAGTTTATTCAAAATTATTTAGAAAGTAAAATTAAACTTTATAAAAATGAAAGTGTAAAACAACTGTAGAAAATGTTCTATTTTCTATGGTTATATAAATTTTATTTCTATAAATTATCTGTGATTTTTTTAGTTAAACATATAAATTAATTTAATTGGTAATTATAAATAACTTTTGATTATTTTTATAAATAACTTGAACATTACCTGTGATATAATAAATTACAGGTATATATTTCTTAAGTTTTAAATTAAAATAGGATAATCTATTTAAAAAATACAAATTAAATGAAAGGAGAAATAATATGAATGAGAATCAACCAATCAATATGAATACAACGGAAGTAAAGGAGTATTTAAGCGTTAGTAGTTTCGTTGTTAATAATCTTATGAAGCAGGGACAATTAATTCCAATCAATAAAGATACATGGCGATTAGATGGGAGTTTCCTTTTTAGAAAAGAGGATGTAGACTCAATTAAAAAGGAAAGGGAGATAGAAGGTCTTACTTTATACCAGGCTAGTAAAAAATACGATATAAGTACATATCAATTAGAAAAATGGTTAGAAGATGGAGAATTGTCAGCTACTATACAGGAATATCGTAACCGTGAGACTAAATTCCTTCAAGAAGAAGAGTTAGGCAAGCTTGTACATCGATTGGATCAATCGAATGCAATGTATACATTCTCTCAAAAGTATCATACTGTACTTTTCCAAAGATATATCCAGGGGAATACAATAGCAAGAGTCATTACTATCCCTAAGCGTGGAGATATTATACTAATTGATGAATTTGGAAGTGAATTCACCTTAAAAGAAGCAAAAAAATCGGGATATGAATCTGCATACGAGTTATCTGATAAACCTCGTAGCCATCATCAAAGGTTTGTTAAGTTTCGTATACCTAAGTCTGATCTATTACGTAGTAGTTCTTTTCAGCTGGTTGACCTGATTCTACAGTATGTCTCACCAAGAAATTTAAAAATTTCAGAAGAAGCAGGCTTTTGGTATTTTGATGTACGCCAATCTCTTATTGAATTACCAATGGGTATGCAAATGGAATGGATTGAAAGTTTATCACCATATTTAATAGAAGGAAGATTAGTAAAACGCGTTAATAATAGTGTGTATTTAGATAGCAGCAGCGTTACAAAACCAGTTACGATATCCAGTAAAGAATATCAAGCTATTCATAAAATAGTCGAAGAAACAAACAGCACTATTGAAGAATTTATTGCGTCCGCTATCCGTGAAAAAATCAACGATTATCAAAATTCAAGAAATTAAATTATACGAATCAAATGTCTTTTAGCTGATTTCAACATCTATGTTTATGTGTAGGGGGATTATTAATGGAAGAAATATGGATTGACGTCAAAGGATATGAAGGATTTTATCAAGTCTCTAGTACCGGTAGATTAAGAAGTTTAGACAGAATAGGACAAGATGGAAGAATACTTAAAGGGAAAATAAAGGTGAAAAATGACGACCCCTACGGTTTTACAACCATAAAATTTTATAGTGAAGAAAAAGAAAACAAATATGGACCTAATTCACATTCAAAGTTTAAATAAACAATAGGATAGTAATAAGAATTTATAGTGGAAAAGAAGGCATTAACTAAAATTTAGTTGATGCCTTCTTTGGTTTTAATCGTGTAAATTAACATTCTGCACAAATCATAATCTAGATCATAAGTAAGCGTCAAATATTCCCCATCCACTATTTGCAAATAGCCCATGAGATAATCTCCTTACATACTACATGTGGAGTTTTTTTATATCTGTTTTCAATCTTGCTTTCAGCCTATGCCTAAAGGCAATGGGCTTTCTAGTTCGAAAAGAGCAGTTGTAAATCAACGACCCTTTAATTATGTAATTTTGCATAATATTATATAAATTCACTATATTACCTTTTTTTCGACTAAAATAGACAATATAATCTTTATAAGTTTAATGTTTCAGAAAATTTTGCGAGGTGGAAAAATGAAAAATAAAAAAACAATGGCTACAGTCGCATTAACAGCAGGATTAGCTTTAACAGCTGTAGCTCCATACGGAGTAGGACATGCAGAGGAAACAGATCAACTACAAGTTCAAATTCAAGAGGATTCGTTCCGTACAGGTGAACTTACACAGCCATCACAAAAGGCACCAGAGAATGTAGTAAAAGATGCTCTTAAGGAGAAAACAGATCAAGCTTTGTCTCCAAAACAAGTGAATGGAGAAACGGGAGTAGATTATAAAGTTCTTCAAAAACGTGGTTCTTATGATGGAACTACACTTGTGCGTATGCAACAAACATTCGAAGGAAAAGAAGTATATGGGCATCAATTGACTGCACACGTAGATAAAAAGGGTGTTATTAAAAGTGTTTCCGGAGATAGCGCGCAAAATTTAAAACAAGAAGATTTAAAGAAGTCTATCAATCTATCACAAGAAGAAGCGAAACAATATATTTATACGAAGTACGGGAATGATATCAAGTTTATTTCTGAGCCAGAAGTAAAGGAAGTTATTTTTGTTGATGAAAATAACGGACAAGCTAGCAATGCATACCAGGTTACATTTGCAGCTGCAACACCAAACTATGTATCTGGAACCTATCTAGTGAATGCACATAATGGGGATATGTTAAAAAATATGGTGCAAGAATCCAACTTAAAAGCAAGCGAAAAGCTTGTTGGAGCCTTAAAGGAAAATAGAAAAAGCAATCTTACATCATTAACTGGAACAGGAAAAGATGATTTAGGTATATCTCGTACATTTGGTATTTCTAAACAAAGTAATGGAAAATATGCACTTGCTGATTACACAAGAGGGCAAGGAATTGAAACGTATGATGTAAATTACAGAGATATTACTAAAGAAGAAAGTTATTACCCTGGTACACTAGCAACTAGCACTTCAACAACATTTAATGATTCAAAAGCGGTAAGCGCTCATTACTTAGCAACAAAAGTATATGATTTTTATAAAGACAAATACAAGCGTAATAGTTTTGATAATAAGGGGCAAAAAGTAGTATCAGTTGTGCATGCCTGGGATTCTACTGATACAAATGATCCGAAAAATTGGCAGAATGCATTAAGTGCTAATAATGGCAGCATGCTTGTATATGGAGATCCTATTGTAAAGGCATATGACGTAGCGGGACATGAATTTACACATGCGGTTACATCGAGCGAATCCAATCTTGAATACTACGGAGAATCTGGTGCAATTAACGAGGCGTTGTCTGATATTATGGGGACATCTATTGAGAAATACGTAAATAATGGAACATTTAACTGGACAATGGGAGAACAAACTGGATCAGTGTTCCGTGATATGGAAAATCCGTCTTCAGTTCCGTCTTCAGCTGGAGTACCTTATCCAGATGATTATAGTGAATTTAACGATTTTAATGGATGGGATCAAGGAGGCGTTCATTTCAACTCAAGTATTATTAATAAAGTTGCGTATCTAATTGCAAAAGGTGGTACTCATAACGGTGTAACTGTAAAAGGAGTTGGAGAGGATAAAATGTTTGATATTTTCTATTATGCAAATACTGATGAATTAAACATGTCTTCTGATTTCTCCGAATTAAGATCAGCATGCCTTCGAGTTGCAGCAAATAAATATGGGGCGAATTCAACTGAAGTTCAAGCAGTTCAAAAGGCTTTTGATGCAGCAAAAATTAAGTAAATGGAAATATAGTTCTTATTCGTTTTGATGAGCTCAACGCATGAGGGTAGTAAAAGTAAGAGATAGGCCGTGTTCTACCGTTATGTTGAATACACCATAAAAAGTGAGCTAGTAACCTAGGTATTATCTCACTTTTTATAAAATTACATGCCAAAAAATTCAGTTTTTGTGATAATGATTTTGATAATAGGATGAGGAATATTATGGATACACATATGAGAACAAAAGAAGGAATAATAGCATTATTAAGCAGTTGGTATAATGCTATTATTTCTCAACGTATAATAAAAGCTAAACACATAAAAGAAGAGATTGATAGAGATATTCATAGTATTGAACAAGACACGAATATCTCTATCTATTATTCTCTACTTAACTTTAGATACAAATTACTTATTTGTGATATAGATGGCTCTAAAGACTGTCTAGAAAAGATTTCTCCATTTCCTGAGCAAACCGAAACATTTTTGAAATATTATTATCATTTCTTCAAAGCTATTTATGCAATTTCTGTTGCAAATCATAATGAAGCTAAAGAACAATATGAGAAGGCTGAAAAACTCTTAGCAACTATCCCAGATGAATTAGAACTGGCTGAATTTAATTATATGTTTGCAGTATTCCATTATCAATCTTTAAACCCATTATTGGCTGCTAAATATGCTTATAAGGCAAAAGAGGTATTTTCGGGAAATTCAGGATACGAAATGAAAGTTGCTTCCTGTCAAAACACTATAGGACTTGCTTGTACCAAACTTAGGTTATATGAAATTGCGGAGGAAAACTTCATTTCAGCTCTGAGAATATTTAAAGAATATGAAGAAGAACAACTAATAGGTAAAGTAAAACATAATTTAGGATTATTATATGCTGATCAAAACCTTTCAGAGTTAGCAATTAAATATCTAAAGGATTCTTTAAAAGATAATACAAAAACTATGTTTTTATTAGCTAGAGAATACTATAGGTTAGGGGAAAATATTCTTGCTGCAGATTTAATTGAGCAAGGATATAAACTCACAAGACTTAAAGAATATAAGTGCCATTTTGCTATTTTAAGAGAACTTAATAAGGGAGTAGAGATTCAGGAACTAGAAAGAGTTATTATGGCGGGAATATATTACTTCAAGCAAGAAAATCTATGGGGGCATATAAAAGAATACGCTTCAATTCTCGGAAATAAATTCTATGACCTTAACAATTATGAACAAGCCAGTAGATACCTTCACATTGCCCTAGATGCTGACAAAAAAGATTTGGAGAAGGGAGGCTTAAAATAATGAAAAAAGTACTTTTAACTGTAATGATTTTTACAGGGATTTTATCTTTTGGTGTTGCTAATCAATCTATTGAACAGCAATCAGCTAAAGCTAATCTACTTTGTCTAGATCATGGAGAAACTATCTAATTGAAAAAAAGAGAGTGCCTTTTTTGGAAAAAGGACTCTCTTTTCGTATTTATTTTATTATTTATGATTCACATACGTATCAAACCATAAATGGATATATCCAGCTGTGATACGTTGCGCTTCCATTAAACGTTTTCCAGTCACCGGTGTTACTTCAGCACGCCATTTATCAGCAGCGTCTTGTGATATAGCGGCATCTAGAAACCACTTTTTCGTCTTATCATTAACAATTAGTGGGAAATCAGCTTTTGCACCAACTGCAGAAGCATGAACCCAATCTTCTGGATTTACACTTTTCCAGTTCCAATAGCCATTTCCATCTTTTACTTTATAATTGTCTTTCACAGTATCGACGAAGTTTTCATATTTTGAGTGTAAGGCAACAGGAAGCGAAACGTTAGTAAAGTTTGCTGCATGCATTGGCTGATTAACATCTCCTAAATAATGAAGTGATAATCCTAAATAGAAAAATGCATTTTTCAAATCATTATTTTGATAGGCTTCACCAGCTAATTTAAAATATTTTGCTCCTGTTTCTTTTGCGTGTTTGGCAAGTGGAAGATATGTACCTCCTGTATCAGGATCATAGAAGTGTGAAGCGAATGTGCCATTATCAAAGTACGGATTGTCATAATCAGCAGAGTAAATGCCTTTCTCTAAATCAGCACGCCATTCATTTAATAGAGATACCTCATTTGGCTGCACAACAGTCTTATTTTGGGCCATAACTTCAATGGATCTGTTTACGATCCATAAATGAGTACTTACTCCTTCATCATGTATGGCTTCTGCAGACCATTTATGGCCAAAGGATATCCCATTTTGATGGTTATTTTCATGTGCAAACGCCACACTTTGAATAGGGGCTGATAAAGCAATTACTGAAGCTAAAGCAAAAATTTTTCTTTTCATAAATATTCCTCCATTTGATATATAATCTAACATCACCCTCATGTATAATCTTAGCATTGACCAGTAAGGAAGTAGATTATTTTTTCAATATATGCAACATTACATATTTAAATAAAATAGTTAAAAGGGTTTAGAATTTTTTAAATTCGATATGATTTATTTTCATTAATTATTGTTTTCCGACAAAAGACACCTTCCTCAAAATGGGAAGGTGTGAAACACCTATTTTAGGTGGAAGAGGAATTTCGATAATCGTGGCCCTATGTTTTTTGTATACTGTGGATTTCATATTAAAAAGTGAGATGCAATCCATGTTAGTAAATAAGACATACAAATTTCGTATCTATCCAAATAAGGAACAAGAAATATTAATTGCTAAAGTGATGCATGGTCAACAGCGTATGGCAGGGCTGGAAGTGTTGGAAGTACTACGGGAACAGTTGAATATTATTAATAAGAGCCAAATAAAAAATTATCTTGGAGGCAAGAGGATTTTTTTATTGGGAATAGTAAGGGGGAGGTGCATTACATATGGGAAAAGGTAGAAGTAATAATGCTGGTAAAAAGCAACCGAATTTCGATGATTCATCTAATTTCGCTAAACAAAGCCAACCGACAGAAAAGAAGAAGAAATAAGAAAAGGAGCTCTCTTGATAAAGAGAGCTCCTTTTTAAGATATATTGACGTTTCAGATCGCTCAACCAAATAGTCATAAGTGCAAGGCTTAAATTCCTGCGAATGGCAGCCAATTTAATATTATTGTCCTACTTTTTTTAATGCTTCTTGACGTTGACTTTTATCTTTGGGACGCTCTATATCCTGCCGCTTTTGCATCGGCTTCGGAACAAAATGTTTCTTCAGCATTCGTTTTATCATAGAACTGTTGACCAGGTATATGATAAATTTTCTCGCCTTTACTATTTTTATTACCTTTAATATTGCAAGTACCATTTTGCTCTGATGTTTGATTTGTTTTGGGTTGAGGAGTTGCTTCTTTTTGCTTATTTTGATTTTGTTGCTCTTGTTGTTTCTTTAATTCTTGTTGTTTTTGCTGTTCCTCACGTTGTTTTTGAAGTTCCTGTTGTCTTTTTTGTTCAGCTTCTTGTTTTTTGAGTTCTTCTTGTTTCTTTTGTTCTTCTTGTTGTTTCTGAAGATCTTGTTGTTTTTTCTCGTCTTCTTTTACTTCCGCTGATTTTTTTGATTCCTCTTGCTTAGTAACAGTAGAGGCTTTTTCGGATTTATCACTATCCGAACCTTTAGCACAAGAGCCTATTAAAATAATTAATAAAATAATGATACCTAAGCAACCTAAACAGCCACATCCTCGGCGCTTTTTCTCTTCTTTTTCATTCGCTGCTTTTGCCATTTTTATCCCCCTACGCACTGTAAATTACAATATTTAGTATAACAGATATCGAAGGAGGATTTTACAAAAAATTTATTGATAAAAAGGTTCTGGTGCAAACACTCCAAAACACTTGTAAGTAACCCCCTAAACTTGGACATACTGATACTAGTACTCTAAAAAAGGATATGATTGGTATGGAAAAGCAAAATCATCGTTTTATTAAAAAGAGAGTTCGTTCAATGTTAGGATTGAAGTCTTTTCGTACAGCTAAATCTATTCTTTCAGGAATAGAAGCGATGCCAGCGATTTTCACAAGGTCGATAATCTTGTATTTGTGCCTTAATTCATAAATTACTTTTGCTTTGTCTTGTTCTGTAATTTCTTCTTTTTTTGAACAAAGGCCTTTAACTTTTTTAAATAATCAATTTCCATACGCAAACGTTCATTTTCTTCTTTTAATGCCTCTATAGACCCTTCAACAACCTCATGATTTAATTTTGATATTGCATTTGTGTTTTCCATAGTCGGACGTCTCCTCTTCTTTGTATACAGGGAATCTACGAACTGTTTCATATTGTTACTATCTTGTTTGGTATTCAATATTTTATTATTAAATTAGCATGGAATAAATCCAATAAAATTCAATAAGTATAGACAAAAAAGCTTATCCTTTAGCACTTAATGATAAGCTTTTTTATTATTGTCTTCATCTCTTTTTCGTTTTAGGGGTATTTTGATTTGTTGATTTGATAGCCTGATAGCGATGGGGCGGAACCACATGTCAATCAAGCTTAAATTAATTGTTTCTTCCTTTTATTTTTTTATTCTTTAATTTTAAATCGTGAAATTAATCCTTCTAATTCTGTATTTTTTTTCTTTATTTGCATGGCTTGATTTGTTATTTCTGTAATGGCTGATGCTTGAGTTTGAATGGCTTGTACGGTTTGATTTGTATCTTTCGCTACTCTTGTAGAAGTTTCTGATACTACTGATAGTGAAGCGTTAATTTCTTCAGTTCCAGCAGACATTTCTTCTGTTGTAGCTGATACTTCTTGGATTTGACGCGTTATCTTATGAATGTCTTTCATGATTGTTGAAAAGGCTTCGTCTGCTTCATTAGCAGCATTTCTTCCTTGGGTAGCTTCTTCGTGTCCTTTTCTCATGATTTGAACAGTATCTTTTGTATCTTGCTGGATTGATTTAATTAAATCATTAATTTCATTTGCGGATTGCTTGGATTGTTCAGCTAAATCTCTCACTTCAGCTGCAACAACTGCAAATCCTTTTCCATTTTCTCCTGCATGTGCTGCTTCGATTGCAGCATTTAAAGCAAGCAGATTTGTTTGTTCCGCAATATTTGTAATCGCGTCTAAAGCTTTATCTATATGCTGGGTACGCATAATAAGACGTTCTATCACCGTAGATGTTTCTTCAACAACTGCATGCACATTATTCATTTGAGTAATAGATTGCTTGATTACTTTACTACCATTATTTACACGATCTGTTGTAGCGACAGATACTTCAGCAACAGTTGCTGCTGATTCAGCTACTGATTGAACTCCATTTGTTAGGTCATTCATCGCTTTTGAACTTTCATGAATATTAGTAACTTGTCCTTCTATTTGTTTATTTACTTCATTAATTGTTAAAACAGCTTCGTTAGATATTTTAGATGCCTGTTTTGTATTCTGCAACATACTGTCAGTAGAGGAGGTAACTTCGTATGTCGTTACTTGTATTTTCTCAATTAAATGTTGCAAATTATCTAACATGTTATTAAAAGAAGTAACAATAGCTCCTAATTCATCATTTGCTTGATAGGAAGTACGTATTACTAAATTTCCATCTGCTACTTGTTTTATATCATGCTGTAATAAAGTAATTGGACGTTGAATAGCTGTTTTAATGACATATCCAATACCTATAATAATTGCAGTCGCAATAACTGAAATAATAATAAACATCAGTATTGTAGTATGTGCACTGTTCGTATTACTTTTTTGTAATTGTTCTGCCTTGCTACTATTATATTTCACAAGTTCTTGAATAGAATTAATTGCATTTTGCATAGCAGGCTCAGTATTTTTTAAATAGTAAGAATAAGCTTCTTCATTTTTATTGTTTACCGCTAAATTTTGTGCTTCTTTCATTTGAGTTCTAAATTCTTGAAAGTTTTTTTGGAAATTCTCATATAATTGCTTTTCTTCTCGTGAGCTAATCTTAGACTCAAAGTTTTTTAATAACTGATCATTTTCTTTACGTGTTTGATCTATGGTATTTGCTAATTCTTTGTTTCTTTTTTCATCAGTTGTAACCATGAGTTCCATAAAATTACTATTTCCGTATCGGAAATTAGATTCTAGAGATTGTATCCAAAAAATTGGAAGTAATCTTTCGTCATACATACTTGCAGAAGCTTCACCTGTTTTCTTTAAAGAGATAACTCCTATAATGGATAAGAGAATACATGCGATACTCGCTGTAATCATTAATGTATTCAACTTTGTACCAATTTTACTATTTTTTAGAACTGACATTAAACCACCCCTTATTAAATCTTTATATTACGTTATACATCTTATAATAAAAACCAACAAATAACGACATGTTTTTTAGGAATGTTGTTATTTGTTGGTTTTTTTATTGTTATTTTGTTGTTATTTATTGTTTTTTTGTTGCAGAGAAATATGCAATTTTACATTTTACATATAAAGGAAATCTATACACAAAGTACTATTAAATTATATTAAAAACATTTTACATCAAACAATTAATATAAATAAATGAAAATTACTATATTTTAGGTTTAATTACACTGATATAATTACTTCACTTAGTGAATTAATTAATAGTATTTAACTTTTTTAAATATAATTTTTTTGAAATGTAAATATAAAATATCTGAATAATCAAATACAAATGATGGAATGTTATCGTTTACTTATTAAAAACATAGTGTTTAAATGAGGGGGAAGTAAGGCCTTACATTCTATGAGAAGTAAATAATAACGAGAGTCTAACACTCCATCCGAAAGAATCCTCCTTCCTCAAGTGTGTGGAAGGAGAGAGCCTAGCGCTAGGTTGTTCTAGAGGTGTGAATAAGATTGTAAAAAGACAATAGTGAAGAGGTGTATAGAATGAAAAATAAAATAATTACAGGATTTTTAATAACATCAATTGTTACTGGGGCGAATATTCCTATCAATACTCTTGCAATGCCAATCGTTCAGGCAGAAACTCAACAAGAGAATACGGATATTTCC
Organism: Bacillus altaicus; assembly: GCF_042136375.2. NCBI lineage: Bacteria > Bacillati > Bacillota > Bacilli > Caryophanales > Bacillaceae > Bacillus > Bacillus altaicus. The sequence goes on from NZ_JBHHFZ020000002.1 coordinate 272,769, forward strand.
TCATCCTTACGAAAATTAGGTGCACAATCTAAATTAATCCAAACATATATTGACCAAGCTTTAATGAGCCCTAATGTACAGCTTGAGGAAGTCCCAGCTTTAAATACGAACCAATCCCTGATCAAACAAGATATGAACGAATGGTCATCAGAACTTTATCCAAAATTAATTCTATTAAATTCAAAAAGTAAAGGATTTGTAACCCAATTTAATAGCTATTATCCAACATTAAAACAGTTTGTAGACAATAATGAAGATAAAGAAGGGTTCTTGGATAGACTTGAAGTTCTTCAAGATAAAACTATGACAAACCAAGAAAGCGTACAACGTCAGATTAATGAATTAACAGATATTAAATTACAGATTGATAAAAAGCTTAAAGATCTCGATACTGACGTGACAAAAGCACAAGGTGTACTAAGTTCAGAGGGAACAGGGAAAATAGACCAGCTAAAAAGTGAATTGCTAAATACCCAAAAATCAGTTCAAAGTGATTTACAACAAATAGCATTGTTACCAGGAGCTTTAAATGAACAAGGACTTAAGATATTCCAAGAAATCTATAGTCTTTCAAAAGATATCATTGAACCGGCTGCTCAAACAGCGGTGGCAGCGTATAACAAAGGAAAAGAAATTAACAACTCTATTTTAGAAGCAGAGAAAAAAGCAGAGCAAGAAGCGAAAGAAAAAGGTAAATCTGCTCTAGAGATTGAAGCTGCCAAAAAAGAAGCTCGTGAAGCAATTGAGAAAAGCAAACAAGCTGAAATAGCTGCAGCTGCAATTACAAAGACAAAAGAGTATGACCTTACGAAGGTTATTGACCCTGAAAAAATTAAAAAAACTTATAGTGCCTTCGCTGAAGTAAATAAACTCACAACAGAGCAGCGAGCACATTTAGATGATTTAGAGAAACAAAACCAAAAATTATATGATTTAACAAAGAGCCTAACAGTAGCAGATTTACAAAAGTCTATGCTTCTTATTATGCAAAATGATTTACATACATTTGCAAATCAAGTAGATGTAGAACTTGACCTATTAAAACGCTATAAAGAAGATATGAATCTAATTAAAAATAATATTACAAAATTATCTACTAATGTTGATACAACTGATCAGCAGTCTCAAAAAGATACATTAAGACAATTAAAAAATGTAACAAGTTACCTTGAAGAACAAGTTAATAAGTTTTAAAATTTAGAATTTAATAAAACAATATAAAGATTATAAGAATCTATCAAAAAACTGAGAAGGAGAAGAGTTATGAAAAAACGTCCATTTAAAGTGTTGGCTGTAGCCACTCTAGCAACACTTATTACTACCACTAACGGTAACACTATTCATGTACTTGCACAGGAACAAACCGCTCAAGAACAAAAAGTAGGGAATTATGAGTTAGGGCCTGAAGGGCTGAAGAAAGCATTAGCTGAAACAGGATCTCACATTCTTGTAATGGATTTGTACGCAAAAACAATGATTAAACAACCGAATGTAAATTTATCTAATATTGATTTAGGTTCAGAAGGGGGAGAATTAATTAAAAATATCCACCTTAATCAGGAACTGTCTCGAATCAATGCGAATTATTGGTTAGATACAGCAAAGCCAAAGATTCAAAAAACAGCACGTAATATTGTAAATTACGATGAACAATTTAAAAATTATTACGATACATTAGTAGATACTGTACAAAAGAAAGATAAGGCAGGCCTAAAAGAGGGTATAAATGATTTAATCACTACAATTGATACAAATTCAAAAGAAGTTACAGAAGTAATTAAGATGCTAGAAGCCTTCAAAACAAAACTGTACACAAATACTACAGATTTTAAAAATAATGTTGGTGGCCCAGACGGAAAAGGTGGCTTAACGGCAATATTAGCGGGAAAACAAGCACTGATTCCACAACTTCAGGCTGAAATTGAGAAACTAAGTGCTACTCAGAAAGAACATTTTGACAATGTATTAGCATGGTCAATTGGTGGTGGATTGGGAGCAGCAATTTTAGTTATTGCAGCCATTGGAGGAGCGGTAGTAATTGTTGTGACTGGCGGTACAGCAACACCGGTTGTTGTCGGTGGCCTTACGGCTCTCGGTGCAGCTGGTATCGGTTTAGGAACAGCGGCTGGTGTCACAGCGTCTAATCATATGAACTCTTATAACGAAATTTCTAACAAAATCGGACAATTAAGTACGAAAGCCGATCTTGCTAACCAAGCAGTTATTTCGCTTACTAGCACAAAAGATACTTTGACATATTTATATCAGACAGTGGACCAAGCGATAATGTCTCTAACAAATATTCAAAAACAATGGAATACAATGGGGGCCAATTATAAAGATTTATATGATAATATCGACCAAATGCAAGAACATAAACTCTCTTTAATACCTGATGATTTAAAGGTTGCTAAACAAAGTTGGAATGATATTCATAAAGATGCAGAATTCATTTCGAAGGACATCGCTTTTAAACAAGAATAGAACTAAAAATCATAGCCTATATAGGAGGAATATGAAATGATAAAAAAAATCCCTTACAAACTACTCGCTGTATCGACTTTGTTAACTTTGACAACAACCTCTGTGGTCTCACCAGTAGCAACTTTTGCAAGTGGAATTGAACAAACTAACAATGGAGATATGTCGCTTTCAGCAAATGAAGTGAAGATGAAAGAAACCTTGCAAAAGGCTGGGTTATTTGCAAAATCTATGAGTGCCTATTCTTACATGTTAATTAAGAATCCAGATGTGAACTTTGAAGGAATTACTATTAATGGGTATGCAGATTTACCTAATAAAATTGTACAAGATCAAAAGAATGCTAGAGCACATGCTATTACATGGGATACGCAAGTAAAAAAACAGCTTTTAGATACATTGACAGGCATTGTTGAATACGATACAAAATTTGAAAATTATTATGAAACAATAGTAGATGCGATTAATACAGGGGATGGAGATACTTTAAAAGAAGGAATTACAGATTTACGAGGTGAAATTCAACAAAACCAAAAGGTTGCACAACAATTAATAGAAGAGTTAACTAAATTAAGAGACGCTATTGGACAAGATGTTAGAGCATTTGGAAGCAATAAAGATCTCTTGCAGTCGATTTTAAAAAACCAAGGTGCTGCGGTTGAGGATGATGAAAAGCGTCTAAATGAAGTTTTAGGATCAGTAAACTACTATAAACAATTAGAATCTGATGGATTTAATGTAATGAAGGGTGCCATTTTGGGCCTACCGATTATTGGTGGGATAATAGTTGGTGTAGCACAAGATAATTTAGGCAAGTTAGAGCCTACATTAGCAGAATTACGTAAGACCGTAGATTATAAAATAACATTAAATCGTGTAGTTGGAGTTGCGTATAATAATATTAGTGAGATGCATAAGGCGCTTGACGATGCTATTAATGCTCTTACTTATATGTCCACGCAATGGCATGATTTAGATTCTCAATATTCAGGAGTACTTGGACATATTGATAATGTATCTCAAAAAGCTGATCAAAATAAATATAAATTCTTAAAACCTAACTTGAATGCAGCTAAAGACAGTTGGAAAACATTAAGAACAGATGCGGTTACATTAAAAGAAGGGATAAAAGAGTTAAAAGTGGAACCCGTTTCTTCACAAAAATAGGGAAATATCGGTTCTTTTTTATAGGTTTTGAACAAACTTGGCAAACCTAAGTTAGACGTTAAAGTTTCTGCTATGTTAAACAATTTTGTGATTTGTAGTCATTAAAAAAGTGGTGACCGGTTATGAATCTATTCAAGAAGTAGTTGGTGAAGGCTTAGAAAACGTTGCTATCCAATGTATTAATGAAGTTTACGAAGCAACCGGGATTGATTTGAACAAATTTACAGATCCATATCCTGCAATAAATTATTGTTCTCTTTCGGAAGTGAAATTGGATCCTAATACCTTACGTTAACAGAAAGTAAAAGAACCGATGTCAGTAGTACAAGTTAAAAACTTTATTATTTATCTATATTGTTATTGTAAAAAATAAGATGGGACATGCTCCTCATCTTATTTTTTCATAGATACCTTTACCCAAGATACAGAGCTGCAAATATGTTAAGTTGATGGATGTGGGGTAGTACCACATCGCTATCAACCTAAAGAATCAAAATCCCCCTATAACGAAAATTCTATTCATTATTGACTACTGATAATGATAGGTTATGTAAACTTAACCTGAATACCTTATGCAATCAAAATACCTTTCATCATCTATATTCTTGATGTGGTACAATTTGGATAAAAGATAGAGGGAGAAAGACAATGGAAGAAATCATTAAAGAGATTGTTTCCCCAAGCAAAAGATACAAAGTCCAAGTTATCAAACGAAATGATGGTTTTTTCACTACAGAAGTTTTTGCGTGGTTTGAGGATTACGGATATGAGTATTGGGCTCCTATTAAACAGGGGTTATCGTTAATTGATACAGAAAAACATGCCATAGCCATAGCAATGGAAGACTTAAAAGTGTATTTAGGTAAGAATGATTAGTGGGTGTGGACTACACTTCTCTCCGAACAGAGGAGCGGGTTGTTGTACTTAAATAAAAGGTTTATAGGAACTAAATTTTTAGAAAGAAGGAATTACAAATAATTAAGATATGCTCTAATTGTGGATCTAAAGAGATTGGACAAGGTTCATTAGATACGCAGGCATGTTTAAGACCGATTAATACAGGTAAACACTTTGGTCAGTTTTCAAGAGCTATTGCTGATGTTTGTTCAGAGTGCGGTACCATTTTATCTAAGAAAGTAGAACACCCAGAGTATTTCAAAACGAATAGATAACAACTTCAGCTAACGCCAATTATGTGAATAAAAAGTCCCTTCAGATCAATCTGAAGGGACTTTTTATAGATTTTTAAATATATAGACTACTGATAAGTGGTGTTATGGTAACTATAATTATATAGGGTAAGTAAATCTACAACATTCCCTTGCTATAAACATACCTTGTTTTTTGGCATTTTTATATTGAATTAAAGTGTAATTATTATTTATAAAATATGTATTTATTTTTATTAGATAATAATATTAAATAATAATATTTCACATTGTTAAAAAATATATCTTATTACACTATGATTTCCCTCAATTCTCATGCAATTATGCATATACAAATATAGGGAAACGGTATGTGAAATATTATTATGTTATAGTATTAAAACTTTCTATGTGTCTAATTTTTCCATTAAATTAGAATAATTACATTTTGAAGATAAATATTAAATTATAATCTTTATATTTGAGAAGAATAAATTATATTAAAATAATTACTTATCAATCCGTTTATTTTAATATAAGGTAATAATTATATAATTATTGAAATGTTGTGATTTACTTTGCGAAAACATAATGTTTTAATAAGGGCACAAGATGTTAGTTACATTTTAGGACATATAAAATCAAGATTACCTTCGTATATGTCTTTTATGTAACTGCTTAGGGAATACGTTTATAGTAGGGCAATATGTACAAATATTTCTAATCTATATTTAGATTCCCATAACATACATCTTTAGAACAATCTATACAGATTAATAGTTGTAAGGCTAGATTTCATATAAATAAAAATAAAACCTTTAAAATTTAGTCCAACTATTTCATCAAAAAACACCAATTAATAGGAGGGATTATCATGAAAAAAACGTTAGTCGCAGGGGTATTAGTTACAGCATTATCTACAAGTTTCTTCTCACCTGTAAATACTTTTGCAGAAAGTAATACAACTTATTTACAACCAAGTAGTATACTTGGACCCGCTATGGATAGGTTATCAAATTCGATTACGAAATTAGGATCACAGACGCCATTGATTCAAGGATATGGGCTAATCATATTACAGCAACCAGATCTTGATGTAAGTACTATATATGGAATAACTACTGATCAAGGCACTGTAAGAAACCATGTTCGAGACTGCCTGGATATAAATAACCACAAATTATCCGTTGTAAATCAAGACATACAGAGTTTCGGAATAAGGTTTACAAATTATTACAATAAATTAGTTGAACTAGCTGGAAAAATGAATGAAGATCCGGAAGCAAAAGCATTATTTGTACGTATTTTTAACTTACTTCAAGGTGACGTGCAAAAAATTCAGTATAATATGAAAATAACTTCAGAAGACTTAAACAATTCTAAAAACGAATTGGCTGAAGATAGTAATAATTTTTCTAGTAAAGTTAGCAGGGCGTTTGAATCTTATAAGGGTTCAGACGGAGACATTGAAAAATTAAGAACGGAAATGGGACAACTTAATGCAGGCATTCAAGAAGATTTTGAAAAACTTCTAGCTCTACCAAAAGAAAATCTAGACGGTTCTTTAAATATTACAAAGTCGGTTATTAATATTTTGAAAGACGGAGTTAAGGATAAAACTGTAGACGTGTCTAATTTGGAAGCGATTTATAACCAATATGGACAACTCAATAATGATAAAGTAACAGAACTGAATAAAGCTATTGCTCAAAAGCAACAGAAACTAATTCAATTGGTACAAAATTTATCGAATATTGAAGTGCAAGCAACTCAAATGACACTTATTGAGCAGCAATTAAATAACTTTACAAGAACAGTTAAAAAGCAAACTCAGAGTTTTGACAATCTAGTAAGTAGTTGGGACACCTTTAATAACATAATGATTGAAACGGGGACAAGTCTTAATACTGATGTGAAAATAGATTCTAATTCATTACAAGCACGATTAAAAGAGCTTAAACAGTTTACGGATGAATTGAAAAAACAAACAACGGAATATCAAGAGAGTGTTACAAAAATAAAAGTAACAGGATGAAATTTGTAGAATTCAGAACAATAATTCTTAATAATGTAAGGAGAGAAAAATGTGATGAAAAAACCTTATAAAGTAATGGCTTTATCTACATTAATAGCAACAATCGTAGCGGGTGGCATTATGCCATCATATGCCTCGGCAGAGGAACCAGCACCTATTTATGCAAATCAAGACCTAAAATACCCTAGTTATTACCTTGGACCAACAGGGCTTGATCATGCGATGAAGGATACTAAATCCAATATGTTGGTAATGGACCTGTATGCTTTAACTATACTTAAACAAGCAGATATTAATTTGGATGGTTTATCTTCAGTTGGCGATAATTTAAAAACAGACATTAAAGCCAACCAAAATCTTACTAGAGAAAATGCAACATACTGGTTAAATAATTTGAAGTCAGGAATAATTACGACGAATCAAAATATTATCAGTTATGATACAAAATTCCAAAATTACTCTCGTTATTTATTACAATATAAAAATGATCCAGTCAAACTAACAGCTTTGCTTACAAAGTTGAATGATGAAATTTCACAGAATAAAGATCAAGTGACCAAATTAGTGGATGATTTGAAAAGCTTTCGCGGCAAATTAGAAAAAGATACACAAAATTTAAAAGGGAATGCTGAAAAGATTGTAAATATTTTAACTGGTGAAGAAGCCGGAATTCCACTGTTTCAGCAACAAATCGAAACAAATAAAGCAGTAATCGATGAGAATAACAAAATTTATATTGCATCGTCGGTTGCAACTGCTGCTGGTGCATATTTAGTTCTTTCACCTTTTGCGCCCATTGGTGCACCTATATTAGGAGGTGGGATATA